>NZ_JBXOWI010000001.1:0-4348907 GCF_056930435.1 Cupriavidus sp. 09_S30
AAAGCACTTGCCAAGCTGGAGGAACTGGCCTAATATTCGCCCCCTCGCAACACGAAGCACCCGGCAAAGCCAGGCGCGACGCGGGTTGCGGGGTCGATGGGATGGTTGGTGGTGCTGCGAAGCGCGACTGACCGAAGCAAAAAAGATGCTTCGAACCTGTTGACGAAACGTAGAAAGTCGTTGATAATCTCGTTTCTCTGCTGCTGACAACGCAGCGACGCGGTAAGCAAAGCGAATCGCGTGAGTTCTTTAACAAACAAACAGCCGATAAGTGTGGGCGCTTGATGCGGGAAGCGGAAGACCTCGGTCTTCCAGCTTACAAGTTATCAGTGCTCGCACAGTAAACATGTTTGGTTTCGTCTTCGGACGGAGCCAGTCAGTTTTCTGAGAGTGAGCGACCGCTCGAAAGAGCGAGGTTTCAGCAGGCAACTGCGCGAAACCACACGGAGATTGAACTGAAGAGTTTGATCCTGGCTCAGATTGAACGCTGGCGGCATGCCTTACACATGCAAGTCGAACGGCAGCGCGGACTTCGGTCTGGCGGCGAGTGGCGAACGGGTGAGTAATACATCGGAACGTGCCCTGTTGTGGGGGATAACTAGTCGAAAGATTAGCTAATACCGCATACGACCTGAGGGTGAAAGCGGGGGACCGTAAGGCCTCGCGCAATAGGAGCGGCCGATGTCTGATTAGCTAGTTGGTGAGGTAAAGGCTCACCAAGGCGACGATCAGTAGCTGGTCTGAGAGGACGATCAGCCACACTGGGACTGAGACACGGCCCAGACTCCTACGGGAGGCAGCAGTGGGGAATTTTGGACAATGGGGGCAACCCTGATCCAGCAATGCCGCGTGTGTGAAGAAGGCCTTCGGGTTGTAAAGCACTTTTGTCCGGAAAGAAATCCTTTGGGCTAATACCTCGGAGGGATGACGGTACCGGAAGAATAAGCACCGGCTAACTACGTGCCAGCAGCCGCGGTAATACGTAGGGTGCGAGCGTTAATCGGAATTACTGGGCGTAAAGCGTGCGCAGGCGGTTTTGTAAGACAGGCGTGAAATCCCCGAGCTCAACTTGGGAATTGCGCTTGTGACTGCAAGGCTAGAGTATGTCAGAGGGGGGTAGAATTCCACGTGTAGCAGTGAAATGCGTAGAGATGTGGAGGAATACCGATGGCGAAGGCAGCCCCCTGGGACGTCACTGACGCTCATGCACGAAAGCGTGGGGAGCAAACAGGATTAGATACCCTGGTAGTCCACGCCCTAAACGATGTCAACTAGTTGTTGGGGATTCATTTCTTCAGTAACGAAGCTAACGCGTGAAGTTGACCGCCTGGGGAGTACGGTCGCAAGATTAAAACTCAAAGGAATTGACGGGGACCCGCACAAGCGGTGGATGATGTGGATTAATTCGATGCAACGCGAAAAACCTTACCTACCCTTGACATGCCACTAACGAAGCAGAGATGCATTAGGTGCCCGAAAGGGAAAGTGGACACAGGTGCTGCATGGCTGTCGTCAGCTCGTGTCGTGAGATGTTGGGTTAAGTCCCGCAACGAGCGCAACCCTTGTCTCTAGTTGCTACGAAAGGGCACTCTAGAGAGACTGCCGGTGACAAACCGGAGGAAGGTGGGGATGACGTCAAGTCCTCATGGCCCTTATGGGTAGGGCTTCACACGTCATACAATGGTGCGTACAGAGGGTTGCCAACCCGCGAGGGGGAGCTAATCCCAGAAAACGCATCGTAGTCCGGATCGTAGTCTGCAACTCGACTACGTGAAGCTGGAATCGCTAGTAATCGCGGATCAGCATGCCGCGGTGAATACGTTCCCGGGTCTTGTACACACCGCCCGTCACACCATGGGAGTGGGTTTTGCCAGAAGTAGTTAGCCTAACCGCAAGGAGGGCGATTACCACGGCAGGGTTCATGACTGGGGTGAAGTCGTAACAAGGTAGCCGTACCGGAAGGTGCGGCTGGATCACCTCCTTTCTAGAGCGTGCTTCCCTAGTTAAGCGTTCACACTTATCGGTCTGTTTGCTGTTACAGCCAAGGGTCTGTAGCTCAGGTGGTTAGAGCACCGTCTTGATAAGGCGGGGGTCGTAGGTTCAAGTCCTACCAGACCCACCAAGTTATCTGAGGGGGGATTAGCTCAGCTGGGAGAGCACCTGCTTTGCAAGCAGGGGGTCGTCGGTTCGATCCCGTCATCCTCCACCATCGACCTTGGGTTGGACAAGCCAAATGCAAGCGCTTAGCGTTGAGTGCTTGCATTTGGCATTGGCCAAGCGACTGGACCTGGTCCAGATCGGCTGTTCTTTAACAATATGGGATGTAGTAAAGGTGTCACGGCGTGTTGATGAGACGCGCATGTAGTTTAACGTGATACCGGGTTGTGATTGTATCAACCAAAGTATTTAAGTGATCGAAAGATGACTTGGAATACGGCACAAATGCGAGAACTCAACCTGTAGCGAACCGTTTCAAGCGCGAGCTTGAGACACACTCGTTATAGGGTCAAGCGAACAAGTGCATGTGGTGGATGCCTTGGCGATCACAGGCGATGAAGGACGCGGTAGCCTGCGAAAAGCTTCGGGGAGCTGGCAAACAAGCTTTGATCCGGAGATGTCCGAATGGGGAAACCCGGCCCGTATGGGTCATCCCTTGCTGAATACATAGGCAAGGGAAGCGAACGCGGCGAACTGAAACATCTAAGTAGCTGCAGGAACAGAAATCAACCGAGATTCCCAAAGTAGTGGCGAACGAAATGGGAAGAGCCTTGTACTCTTTAGCAGTGTTATTAGCAGAACGGGATGGAAAGCCCGGCCATAGCAGGTGATAGCCCTGTATGCGAAAACAGCGTTGTGGAACTAGGTGTACGACAAGTAGGGCGGGACACGTGAAATCCTGTCTGAAGATGGGGGGACCATCCTCCAAGGCTAAATACTCGTGATCGACCGATAGTGAACCAGTACCGTGAGGGAAAGGCGAAAAGAACCCCGGGAGGGGAGTGAAATAGATCCTGAAACCGCATGCATACAAACAGTCGGAGCCCTTTCGGGGGTGACGGCGTACCTTTTGTATAATGGGTCAGCGACTTACATTCAGTGGCAAGCTTAACCGATTAGGGCAGGCGTAGCGAAAGCGAGTCCGAACAGGGCGTTCAGTCGCTGGGTGTAGACCCGAAACCAGATGATCTATCCATGGCCAGGTTGAAGGTGCGGTAACACGTACTGGAGGACCGAACCCACTAACGTTGAAAAGTTAGGGGATGAGCTGTGGATAGGGGTGAAAGGCTAAACAAATCTGGAAATAGCTGGTTCTCTCCGAAAACTATTTAGGTAGTGCCTCGTGTCTCACCTTCGGGGGTAGAGCACTGTCATGGTTGGGGGGTCTATTGCTGATTACCCCGCCATAGCAAACTCCGAATACCGAAGAGTGCAATCACGGGAGACAGACATCGGGTGCTAACGTCCGGTGTCAAGAGGGAAACAACCCAGACCGCCAGCTAAGGTCCCCAAGATTGGCTAAGTGGGAAACGAAGTGGGAAGGCTAAAACAGTCAGGAGGTTGGCTTAGAAGCAGCCACCCTTTAAAGAAAGCGTAATAGCTCACTGATCGAGTCGTCCTGCGCGGAAGATGTAACGGGGCTAAGCCAGTCACCGAAGCTGCGGACGCACGCAAGTGCGTGGTAGGAGAGCGTTCTGTAAGCCAGTGAAGGTGTCTTGTAAAGGATGCTGGAGGTATCAGAAGTGCGAATGCTGACATGAGTAGCGATAAAGGGGGTGAAAGGCCCCCTCGCCGTAAGCCCAAGGTTTCCTACGCAACGTTCATCGGCGTAGGGTGAGTCGGCCCCTAAGGCGAGGCAGAGATGCGTAGCTGATGGGAAGCAGGTTAATATTCCTGCACCGTCGTATGATGCGATGGGGGGACGGATCGCGGAAGGTTGTCCGGGTGTTGGAAGTCCCGGTCCCTGCAGTGGAGAAGGCGCTTAGGCAAATCCGGGCGCGTAATTCAAGGCTGCGGGGCGAGCGACTCAGGTCGCGAAGCAATTGGAAGTGGTTCCAAGAAAAGCCTCTAAGCTTCAGTCATACGAGACCGTACCGCAAACCGACACAGGTGGGCGAGATGAGTATTCTAAGGCGCTTGAGAGAACTCGGGAGAAGGAACTCGGCAAATTGGTACCGTAACTTCGGGATAAGGTACGCCCTGGTAGCTTGACTGGCCTGCGCCAGAAGGGTGAAGGGGTTGCAATAAACTGGTGGCTGCGACTGTTTAATAAAAACACAGCACTCTGCAAACACGAAAGTGGACGTATAGGGTGTGACGCCTGCCCGGTGCCGGAAGATTAAATGATGGGGTGCAAGCTCTTGATTGAAGTCCCGGTAAACGGCGGCCGTAACTATAACGGTCCTAAGGTAGCGAAATTCCTTGTCGGGTAAGTTCCGACCTGCACGAATGGCGTAACGATGGCCACACTGTCTCCTCCCGAGACTCAGCGAAGTTGAAGTGTTTGTGATGATGCAATCTCCCCGCGGCTAGACGGAAAGACCCCATGAACCTTTACTGTAGCTTTGCATTGGACTTTGAACCGATCTGTGTAGGATAGGTGGGAGGCTTTGAAACCGGGACGCTAGTTTCGGTGGAGCCGTCCTTGAAATACCACCCTGGTTTGTTTGAGGTTCTAACCTTGGCCCGTGAATCCGGGTCGGGGACAGTGCATGGTAGGCAGTTTGACTGGGGCGGTCTCCTCCCAAAGTGTAACGGAGGAGTTCGAAGGTACGCTTGGTACGGTCGGACATCGTACCTAAAGTGCAATGGCAAAAGCGTGCTTAACTGCGAGACCGACAAGTCGAGCAGGTGCGAAAGCAGGACATAGTGATCCGGTGGTTCTGAATGGAAGGGCCATCGCTCAACGGATAAAAGGTACTCTGGGGATAACAGGCTGATACCGCCCAAGAGTTCATATCGACGGCGGTGTTTGGCACCTCGATGTCGGCTCATCTCATCCTGGGGCTGTAGCCGGTCCCAAGGGTATGGCTGTTCGCCATTTAAAGAGGTACGTGAGCTGGGTTTAAAACGTCGTGAGACAGTTTGGTCCCTATCTGCCGTGGGCGTTGGAATCTTGACGGGGGCTGCTCCTAGTACGAGAGGACCGGAGTGGACGTACCGCTGGTGTACCTGTTGTCTCGCCAGAGGCATCGCAGGGTAGCTATGTACGGAAGAGATAACCGCTGAAAGCATCTAAGCGGGAAACTCGCCTGAAGATGAGGATTCCCTGGAGGCTTGACCTCCTTGAAGGGTCGTTCGAGACCAGGACGTTGATAGGCTGGGTGTGGAAGCGCAGTAATGCGTTAAGCTAACCAGTACTAATTGCCCGTAAGGCTTGATCCTATAACCAGTGTGTTTCACTGGTTGACGTATCGCCTCTGTGCCGATACCTCACAACCAAGACTACATCCCTATTCGCTGCGACGGCTCAACCCCGGCACAGCAACCCTTTATGCCTGGTGACCATAGCGAGTCGGAACCACCCCTTCCCATCCCGAACAGGACCGTGAAACGACTTTGCGCCGATGATAGTGCGGACTACCCGTGTGAAAGTAGGTCATCGCCAGGCTCTCCATTCCCAGAACCCCCCAGATCCGAAAGGACTGGGGGGTTTTGCTTTGCGCGCGCCGTTCGCGAGCAGCCAGGCTCTTGGAAACGGCTGCCAGCCGCGCCATGCGACGGCGGGAAGGAAGGCCAGGGCGACCCGTCCCAGGCCCTCAGGAGGCGCCTGAGGGCCCGTTTTCGAGCCCCTATAGGGTGAGAGGCATCGACATTCGATGCACGCGATTGTGATGCGTTGTGAGCCGGCGGCTAGCTGGACCACGATGTGCGACAGCAGGACCCGCCAGGTTTCGCGACTCGAAAATAGCTTGACATCCCTGGCGAGTTTCACCATAATTGCAAGTTCTCTGCGGAGAGGTGCCCGAGTGGCTAAAGGGGGCAGACTGTAAATCTGTTGGCTTACGCCTACGTTGGTTCGAATCCAACCCTCTCCACCAGAATGCAAGGCAGCGAGCCGAGCAAGCGTCGCGAAAGCCGCAAGGCAGTACGGCGGCGCGAGTGGCTCGTCGGTGAGCAAGTGTAGTAACCGGGCGGGTGTAGCTCAATGGTAGAGCAGAAGCCTTCCAAGCTTACGACGAGGGTTCGATTCCCTTCACCCGCTCCAGGCGCCGCTGCCAATCGAAGTAAGTCAAGTTTCGCCCATGTGGCTCAGTGGTAGAGCACTCCCTTGGTAAGGGAGAGGTCGGCAGTTCGATCCTGCCCATGGGCACCAAATACACCGCACTGGCAATATCGCTACCGAGACAGGAGTCGCGAAATGGCAAAGGAAAAGTTCGAGCGGACTAAGCCGCACGTGAACGTTGGCACGATTGGTCACGTTGACCATGGCAAGACGACGCTGACGGCAGCGATCGCGACGGTGCTGGCAGCGAAGTTTGGCGGTGCCGCCAAGAAGTACGACGAAATCGACGCAGCGCCGGAAGAGAAGGCGCGCGGCATTACCATCAACACCGCGCACGTCGAGTACGAGACGGCCAACCGCCACTACGCGCACGTTGACTGCCCGGGCCACGCTGACTACGTGAAGAACATGATCACGGGCGCGGCACAGATGGACGGCGCGATCCTGGTTTGCTCGGCCGCTGACGGCCCGATGCCGCAGACGCGCGAGCACATCCTGCTGGCCCGTCAGGTTGGCGTGCCTTACATCATCGTGTTCCTGAACAAGTGCGACATGGTGGACGACGCCGAGCTGCTCGAGCTGGTGGAAATGGAAGTGCGCGAGCTGCTGTCGAAGTACGAGTTCCCCGGCGACGACACCCCGATCATCAAGGGTTCGGCCAAGCTGGCGCTGGAAGGCGACAAGGGCGAGCTGGGCGAAGTGGCGATCCTGGCACTGGCCGACGCCCTGGACACGTACATCCCGACGCCGGAGCGTGCGGTTGACGGTACGTTCCTGATGCCGGTGGAAGACGTGTTCTCGATCTCGGGCCGCGGTACCGTGGTGACCGGTCGTATCGAGCGTGGCGTGATCAAGGTCGGTGAGGAAATCGAAATCGTCGGTATCAAGCCGACGGTGAAGACCACCTGCACCGGCGTGGAAATGTTCCGCAAGCTGCTGGACCAGGGCCAGGCTGGCGACAACGTCGGTCTGCTGCTGCGCGGCACGAAGCGCGAAGACGTCGAGCGCGGCCAAGTGCTGTGCAAGCCGGGTTCGATCAAGCCGCACACCCACTTCACCGGTGAGGTGTACATTCTGTCGAAGGACGAAGGCGGCCGTCACACCCCGTTCTTCAACAACTACCGTCCGCAGTTCTACTTCCGTACGACTGACGTGACCGGCTCGATCGAGCTGCCGCAGGACAAGGAAATGGTGATGCCGGGCGACAACGTGTCGATCACCGTCAAGCTGATCGCCCCGATCGCCATGGAAGAAGGTCTGCGCTTCGCAATCCGTGAAGGCGGCCGTACCGTCGGCGCCGGCGTCGTGGCAAAGATCCTCGACTAAGCAGTAAAAAGCGGGCACGACACCAACCGGTCGTGCTCGTTGCCAGAGGGGTTGGCGTCTACGTCGACCCCGCAGTTGTTCTAGGGGTATAGCTCAACTGGCAGAGCGTCGGTCTCCAAAACCGAAGGTTGGGGGTTCGATTCCCTCTGCCCCTGCCAAATCCTTAGCCGCGCCGCGATCCTCCTCGCGGCGCGGCTTATCTCGTTCGCGAAACATGGCCAATCCCAACGTCGAAACCGTCAATGCCTCTAGCGGCAAATGGCAGCTCGGTCTCGCGGTGCTTCTTGTGGTTGCCGGCGTCATCGGTTTCTATGTTCTGGCGCAGCAGCCGTCCTACGTGCGGGCAGCCTCGCTGATCGCTGGCATCGCGCTGGGCGTGGTGGTCGCGCTGACGTCCGCCCCCGGCAAGGATTTCATCGGGTTCGCCAAGGAATCGTACCGGGAGCTCCGCAAGGTCGTCTGGCCGACGCGCAAGGAAGCGGGGCAGATGACGGGGCTGGTTTTCGCCTTCGTCGTGATCATGGCGCTGTTTCTGTGGTCGGCCGACAAGCTGATCGAGTGGGTGATCTTCTCGCTCGTGCTCGGCTGGAAATGAAGGAATAGAACATGACGGATAACGCACAGCAGGAAACTGCCGCCGCTGAATCGCCCTCGTCGAAGAAGCGCTGGTACGTCGTTCACGCTTACTCCGGCATGGAAAAGAGCGTGCAGCGTGCACTGCAGGAGCGCATCGAGCGCGCCGAGATGCAGGACAAGTTTGGCCGCATCCTGGTGCCGTCCGAAGAAGTGGTGGAAATCAAGGGCGGCCAGAAGTCGGTCACCGAGCGTCGCTTCTTCCCCGGCTACGTGCTGGTCGAGATGGAAATGACCGACGAGACCTGGCACCTGGTGAAGAACACCAGCAAGGTCACCGGTTTCGTGGGCGGTGCGCGCAATCGCCCGAGCCCGATTTCCCAGCGGGAAGTCGACAAGATCATGACCCAGATGCAGGAAGGGGTCGAGAAGCCGCGTCCCAAGACGCTGTTCGAAGTGGGTGAGATGGTGCGCGTCAAGGACGGCCCGTTCACCGACTTCAACGGCAACGTCGAGGAAGTGAACTACGAGAAGTCGCGCCTGCGCGTCTCGGTCACCATCTTCGGGCGCGCAACGCCGGTCGAACTGGAGTTCGGCCAGGTCGAGAAGGTCTGAGCGGTTTGAAAGTTTTGCGCACGTCGCCAGCCGCAGGGCAGGCGGCGAGCGTGGCCCGGCAGCAATGGCGGGCCGAAAGAGGAGCGTGAGGTCGGGCATGCCGGCAACGGTGTGCAAGGCGACAGCGCGTTACGACTCAACAGGATCGCATCCAGCGATGGAGCGGTCCGGATTGGAGTAAAGATGGCCAAGAAGATCGTTGGCTTTATCAAGCTGCAAATTCCGGCTGGTAAGGCAAATCCCTCCCCGCCCGTGGGCCCGGCACTGGGTCAGCGTGGTCTGAACATCATGGAGTTCTGCAAGGCGTTCAACGCCCAGACCCAGGGCATGGAGCCCGGTCTGCCGGTGCCGGTGGTGATTACCGCCTTCGCCGACAAGAACTTCACCTTCGTGATGAAGTCGCCTCCGGCGACCGTGCTGATCAAGAAGGCAGCCGGCATCACCAAGGGTTCGGCCAAGCCGCATACCGACAAGGTTGGCAAGATCACCCGCGCCCAGGCTGAAGAAATCGCCAAGGCGAAGAACGCTGACCTCACCGCTGCCGACCTGGACGCGGCCGTGCGCACCATCGCCGGCTCCGCACGTTCGATGGGCATCACCGTGGAGGGTCTGTAAATGGCTAAGGTTTCCAAGCGCGTCGCCGCCAACAAGGCGAAGATCGAGCGTACCAAGTTCTACCCGATCGACGAGGCCCTGGGCCTGGTCAAGGGTTGCGCCAGCGCCAAGTTCGACGAGTCGATCGACGTCGCCGTCCAGCTGGGCATCGACGCCAAGAAGTCGGACCAGGTGGTCCGTGGTTCCGTGGTGCTGCCTGCCGGTACCGGCAAGTCGGTGCGCGTGGCCGTGTTCGCCCAGGGCGACAAGGCTGAAGCTGCCAAGGCAGCCGGTGCAGACATCGTCGGCATGGAAGACCTGGCTGAACAGGTCAAGGCCGGCAACCTGAACTTTGACGTGGTGATCGCTTCGCCGGACACCATGCGCATCGTCGGTACGCTGGGCCAGATCCTGGGCCCGCGCGGCCTGATGCCGAACCCGAAGGTCGGTACCGTGACCCCCGACGTGGCCCAGGCCGTGAAGAACGCCAAGGCCGGTCAGGTCCAGTTCCGCGTCGACAAGGCCGGTATCATCCACGCCACCATCGGCCGCCGCTCGTTCGAAGACGCTGCGCTGAAGAGCAACCTGGCTGCGCTGATCGACGCCCTGGTGAAGGCCAAGCCGGCCACCAGCAAGGGTGTGTACCTGCGCAAGATCGCCGTCTCGTCCACCATGGGCGTTGGCGTGCGCGTCGAGCAGGCTTCGCTGGCAGCCTGAGGCTGACGGCGCGATCCGACCGGACCCGATAACGCCGGTCGGACAAGAATCGCAAGCCGTGGCGCGAGCCGCGGCGGTCTTCCACAAGCCGCACCGCCAAGTGGCGGGCAGCCGAGGAAGGCAAGGCTTTGGGCAGTGGTGCCCGCCGGCGCGCAAGCGTCGCGGCAGGCATTGCTGGTTATCAAAGACCGCTGGTGGTCGCGCGGCGCTTCAGGCGGTGCGATCTTAATCGGGCGGCATGCGGCGGCGGGTCCCGTACCCGTTGCAGCGTTCCACCGTCCAGCCAGCGCAGATGGCGCACCCGAAGGGATTGATGAATCCGGGCCCAGCCCGGGTGATTCGGGCCAATCGGACGCCGTTCGTTTGGACTGATGTGCGCGACCCGGTCTGCCGGGAAGCAAGCATCGTTTTGGAGCTTAACCGTGCCACTCAATATTGAAGATAAGAAGGCCGTCGTTGCTGAGGTTTCGGCGCAAGTCGCGAAAGCTCAGACCATCGTCGTCGCCGAATATCGCGGCATCACGGTTGGCGATCTGACCAAGCTGCGTGCCAAGGCCCGCGAGCAAGGCGTGTACCTGCGCGTTCTGAAGAACACGCTGGCCCGCCGTGCCGTGGAAGGTACGCCGTTTGCAGGCCTCGCAGAGCAAATGACCGGTCCGCTGATCTACGGGATTTCCGAAGACGCAGTGGCCTCGGCCAAGGTTCTGAACGACTTTGCCAAGACCAACGACAAGCTGGTCCTGCGTGCAGGGTCGTACGACGGCAAGGTGCTCGACGTCAACGCCGTCAAGGCGCTGGCAACGATCCCGAGCCGCGACGAACTGATCGCTCAGCTGCTTGGCGTGATGCAGGCGCCGGTGTCGGGCTTCGCCCGTCTGCTGGCCGCGCTGGCTGCCAAGAAGGAAGAAGGCGCTCCCGCTGCCGCGGAAGCCGCCGAAGCCTAAGGCAATCCAGGCCTCGCTACACCCGATCGCAATACCGATACCGAATCACATCTAGGAGTATTCCAAATGGCAATCACCAAAGACGACATTCTCGAAGCCGTAGGCGCGATGTCCGTGATGGAACTGAACGACCTGGTCAAGGCGTTCGAAGAGAAGTTTGGCGTGTCCGCCGCTGCGATGGCCGTGGCCGCCGCTCCGGGCGCTGGCGGCGCTGCCGCTGCTGCTGAAGAGCAGACCGAGTTCAACGTGATCCTGGCCGAAGTCGGCGCCAACAAGGTTGGCGTGATCAAGGCCGTGCGCGAAATCACCGGCCTGGGCCTGAAGGAAGCCAAGGACCTGGTCGATGGCGCACCGAAGCCCGTCAAGGAAGGCGTGGACAAGGCCGCTGCTGCCGAAGCCAAGAAGAAGCTGGAAGACGCTGGCGCGAAGGTCGACGTCAAGTAAGTGGTGCTCGCGTGCCTTTCCGGCACGCGAATGGGGCTGGCAAAGGGGAATCCCGGCGCCAGCCTTTTTGCGCTTTTGCGGAGGGTGTTTTTTTCACCGCATGGGAGCGCAAAAAGTGATGTTTGAGGCATGAAAAATCGGGCCTTGCCCGATGTCTCAGCAGAAGCTAAACATCAGTGGCACACTAGGTGGTTGCTGATGTTTGTCTTCTGAACCGACTGCAGAAGACAAGTTTGGTCGGGTGTCCCCGGACCGGTGCAGGCATTGCGTCGCCTCGCGACGATCGCTCCGGTCCGCAGCGTGCGGGCACCGTCAGCCAGAGGTTGGTAGCGGCCAACCGCCAAATCCCCTCCCAGTCGCTGAACACCTCAGGCGCTGTGCCAGGTCCAGCCAGCCCTGCGATGATTCGGAGATCCCATGGCGTACAGCTTCACCGAAAAGAAGCGCATTCGCAAAAGCTTTGCGAAGCGCGCGACGGTCCATCAGGTTCCATTCCTGCTTGCGACTCAGATTGAATCCTACACCCAGTTTTTGCAAGCGGATACGCCAACCGCTCGTCGCAAAACAGAAGGCCTGCAGGCCGCCTTCAACGCAATCTTCCCGATTGTGTCGCACAACGGTCTTGCCCGGATGGAGTTCGTCTCCTATCACCTGTCCAACCCGCCGTTCGACGTCAAGGAGTGTCAACAGCGTGGCCTGACCTTCCACTCGGCCCTGCGCGCCAAGGTGCGCCTGATCATCAACGATCGCGAGAATCCCGGCAAGGTCAAGGAAGTCAAGGAACAGGAAGTGTACATGGGCGAGATTCCGCTCATGACCTCGACCGGTTCCTTCGTGATCAACGGCACCGAGCGTGTGATCGTGTCCCAGCTGCACCGTTCGCCGGGCGTGTTCTTCGAGCACGACAAGGGCAAGACGCACAGCTCGGGCAAGCTGCTGTTCTCGGCGCGTATCATCCCCTACCGCGGTTCGTGGCTCGATTTCGAGTTCGACCCGAAGGACATCCTGTATTTCCGCGTCGACCGTCGCCGCAAGATGCCGGTGACGATCCTGCTCAAGTCGATCGGCCTGACGCCCGAGCAGATCCTGGCGCATTTCTTCGTGTTCGACAACTTCACGCTGCAGACCGAAGGCGCGCAGCTCGAGTTCGTGCCGGAGCGCCTGCGCGGTGAAGTCGCGCGCTTCGACATCGTCGACAAGAACGGCCGCGTGGTCGTCGAGAAGGACAAGCGGATCAACGCCAAGCACATCCGTGACCTGGACTCGGCCGGCACCAAGCTGATCAGCGTGCCGGAAGACTACCTGCTGGGCCGCGTGCTGGCCAAGAACATCATCGACCCCGATACGGGCGAGGTGATTGCCAACGCCAACGACGAGCTGACCGAGACCGTGCTGGAGAACCTGCGCGAAGCCGGCGTCAAGCAGATCCAGACCCTGTACACCAACGACCTGGACCAGGGCCCGTACATCTCGCAGACCCTGCGCACGGACGACACCGCCGACCAGACCGCAGCGCGCATCGCCATCTACCGCATGATGCGCCCGGGCGAGCCGCCCACCGAAGAAGCCGTCGAGGCCCTGTTCCAGCGCCTGTTCTACAGCGAGGAATCGTACGACCTGTCGCGCGTGGGCCGCATGAAGGTCAACAGCCGCCTGGGCCGCCCCAGCGGTGAAGGCGCCATGGTGCTGCAGGACGAGGACATCCTCGAGACCATCAAGATCCTGGTCAACCTGCGCAACGGCAAGGGCGAAGTCGACGACATCGACCACCTGGGCAACCGTCGCGTGCGTTGCGTCGGCGAACTGGCCGAGAACCAGTTCCGCGCCGGCCTGTCGCGCGTGGAGCGCGCCGTCAAGGAACGCCTCGGCCAGGCCGAGACCGAGAACCTGATGCCGCACGACCTGATCAACTCGAAGCCGATCTCCTCGGCTATCCGCGAGTTCTTCGGTTCGTCGCAGCTGTCGCAGTTCATGGACCAGACCAACCCGCTGTCCGAGATCACGCACAAGCGCCGTGTCTCCGCACTGGGCCCGGGCGGTCTGACCCGCGAGCGCGCAGGCTTCGAAGTCCGCGACGTGCACCCGACCCACTATGGCCGCGTGTGCCCGATCGAAACGCCGGAAGGCCCGAACATTGGTCTGATCAACTCGCTGGCACTGTATGCCCGCCTGAACGAGTACGGCTTCCTGGAAACGCCGTACCGCAAGGTCGAGAACAGCAAGCTGACCGATCAGGTCGATTACCTGTCGGCCATCGAGGAAGGCAAGTACGTGGTGGCCCAGGCCAACGCGACCGTCGATGCCGAGGGCAACCTGACCGACGAACTGGTGTCGGCGCGTGAAGGCTCCGAGCGCGAGACCCGCATGGTCACCCCGGACCGCGTGCAGTACATCGACGTGGCGCCGTCGCAGATCGTGTCGGCCGCCGCCTCGCTGGTGCCCTTCCTCGAGCACGATGACGCGAACCGTGCACTGATGGGCGCGAACATGCAGCGCCAGGCCGTGCCTTGCCTGCGTCCGGACAAGCCCCTGGTGGGCACCGGCATCGAGCGCACCGTGGCGGTCGACTCGGGTACCGCTGTGCAGGCCATGCGCGGCGGCTTGGTGGACTATGTGGACGCGATGCGTATCGTGATCCGCGTCAACGACGACGAAGCCGTGGCCGGCGAAGTCGGCGTGGACATCTACAACCTGATCAAGTACACGCGTTCGAACCAGAACACCAACATCAACCAGCGTCCGTTTGTCAAGGTGGGCGACCACGTGGCCCGCGGCGACGTGATCGCCGACGGCGCCTCGACCGACCTGGGCGAGCTTGCGCTCGGCCAGAACATGCTGGTGGCGTTCATGCCCTGGAACGGCTACAACTTCGAGGACTCGATCCTGATCTCGGAGCGCGTGGTGGCCGAAGACCGCTACACCTCGATCCACATCGAGGAACTGTCGGTCGTTGCCCGCGACACCAAGCTCGGACCTGAGGAAATCACCCGCGACATCTCGAACCTGGCCGAAGCGCAACTGGCGCGCCTGGACGAGTCGGGCATCACCTACATCGGCGCCGAAGTGGAAGCGGGCGACGTGCTGGTGGGCAAGGTCACGCCGAAGGGCGAGACCCAGCTGACGCCGGAAGAGAAGCTGCTGCGCGCGATCTTCGGCGAGAAGGCCTCCGACGTGAAGGACACCTCGCTGCGCGTGCCCTCGGGCATGAGCGGCATCGTGATCGACGTGCAGGTCTTCACCCGTGAAGGCGTGACGCGCGACAAGCGCGCCCAGTCGATCATCGATGACGAACTCAAGCGCTACCGCCTGGACCTGAACGACCAGCTGCGTATCGTGGAAGGCGATGCCTTCCAGCGTCTGGAACGCCTGCTGGTGGGCAAGACCGTCAATGGCGGCCCGAAGAAGCTGGCCAAGGGCGCGACGCTGACCAAGGAGTACCTGGCCGAGCTCGACAAGTACCACTGGTTCGACATCCGTCCGGCCGACGAGGAAGTGGCCGCCCAGCTCGAGGCCGTCAAGGAAGCCATCGAGCAGAAGCGCCACGAGTTCGACCTGGCCTTCGAAGAGAAGCGCAAGAAGCTCACGCAAGGCGACGAACTGCCGCCGGGCGTGATCAAGATGGTCAAGGTGTACCTGGCCGTCAAGCGCCGCCTGCAGCCTGGCGACAAGATGGCCGGCCGTCACGGCAACAAGGGTGTCGTGTCCAAGATCACCCCGATCGAAGACATGCCCTACATGGCCGACGGCACGCCTGCCGACATCGTGCTCAACCCGCTGGGCGTGCCTTCGCGGATGAACGTGGGCCAGATTCTCGAAACCCACCTGGGCTGGGCCGCGCGCGGCCTGGGCGAGCGCATCGGCAGCATGCTCAAGGCACAGGCCAAGGCAGCCGAGATCCGCAAGCTGCTGGGTCAGATCTACAACGAAAGCGGCAAGGTGGAAGACCTCGACAGCCTGTCGGATGCCGAAGTGCTGGAACTGGCCACTAACCTGAAGAAGGGTGTGCCGTTCGCGACGCCGGTGTTCGATGGTGCGCATGAGGACGAAATCCGCCGCATGCTGGACCTGGCCTACCCGGCTGAGATCGCCAAGGAGAAGGGCCTGACCGCCTCCAAGCAGCAGGTCACGCTGCACGACGGCCGCACCGGCGAAGCGTTCGAGCGTCCGGTCACGCTGGGTGTGATGCACATGCTGAAGCTGCACCACCTGGTCGACGACAAGATGCACGCCCGCTCGACCGGCCCGTACTCGCTGGTGACCCAGCAGCCGCTGGGTGGTAAGGCGCAGTTCGGTGGCCAGCGCTTCGGTGAGATGGAAGTGTGGGCGCTGGAAGCGTATGGCGCCTCCTACGTGCTGCAGGAGATGCTGACGGTCAAGTCCGACGACGTGAACGGCCGTACCAAGGTGTACGAAAACATCGTCAAGGGCGAGCACTCGATCGATGCCGGCATGCCGGAATCGTTCAACGTGCTGGTGAAGGAAATCCGCTCGCTGGGTATCGACATCGACCTCGATCGCTACTGATCGTGACGGTGCGGGGGCCGCGCGCGCGGCCCCGCCAGCGAAGGATTTCCCACAGGATGAATGCCGCCGGCCCGGCTGGAGCCGGGCACGGCGGCGAAACAAGGAGTTGCAATGAAAGCATTGCTCGATCTCTTTAAGCAGGTACAGCAGGAAGAGCAGTTCGACGCGATCAAGATCGGCCTGGCCTCGCCCGAGAAGATCCGTTCGTGGTCGTACGGCGAAGTGAAGAAGCCGGAGACGATCAACTACCGCACGTTCAAGCCCGAGCGCGACGGCCTGTTCTGCGCCAAGATCTTCGGCCCGATCAAGGACTACGAGTGCCTGTGCGGCAAGTACAAGCGCCTGAAGCACCGTGGTGTGATCTGCGAGAAGTGCGGCGTCGAAGTGACGCTGGCCAAGGTGCGCCGCGAGCGCATGGGCCACATCGAACTGGCCGCGCCGACCGCGCACATCTGGTTCCTGAAGTCGCTGCCGTCGCGTCTGGGCATGGTGCTCGACATGACGCTGCGCGACATCGAGCGCGTGCTGTACTTCGAAGCATTCGTGGTGCTCGAGCCCGGCATGACCCCGCTCAAGAAGAGCCAGATCATGTCCGAGGACGACTATCTGGCCAAGTGCGACGAGTACGGCGAGGGTGAATTTGTCGCCATGATGGGCGCCGAGGGCATCCGCGAGCTGCTGCGCGGCATCGACATCGAGAAGCAGATCGAAACGATCCGCGCCGAGCTGCAAGCCACCGGTTCCGAAGCCAAGATCAAGAAGTTCGCCAAGCGCCTGAAGGTGCTGGAGGCCTTCCAGCGTTCGGGCATCAAGCCGGAATGGATGATCCTCGAAGTGCTGCCGGTGCTGCCGCCCGAGCTGCGTCCGCTGGTTCCGCTGGATGGCGGTCGTTTCGCCACCTCGGACCTGAACGACCTGTATCGCCGCGTCATCAACCGTAACAACCGCCTGAAGCGCCTGCTCGAACTGAAGGCGCCCGAGATCATCGTGCGCAACGAAAAGCGCATGCTGCAGGAAGCGGTTGACTCGCTGCTGGACAACGGCCGTCGCGGCAAGGCGATGACCGGCGCCAACAAGCGTCCGCTGAAGTCCCTGGCCGAAATGATCAAGGGCAAGGGCGGCCGTTTCCGTCAGAACCTGCTGGGCAAGCGCGTCGACTACTCGGGCCGTTCGGTCATCGTGGTGGGCCCGACCCTGAAGCTGCACCAGTGCGGCCTGCCCAAGCTGATGGCGCTCGAGCTGTTCAAGCCCTTCATCTTCCACAAGCTGGAGACGATGGGCATCGCCACCACCATCAAGGCGGCGAAGAAGGAAGTGGAAAGCCAGACCGCGGTGGTGTGGGACATCCTCGAAGAGGTGATCCGCGAGCACCCGGTGATGCTGAACCGCGCGCCGACGCTGCACCGCCTGGGCATCCAGGCCTTCGAGCCCGTGCTGATCGAAGGCAAGGCGATCCAGCTGCACCCGCTCGTCTGCGCGGCGTTCAACGCCGACTTCGACGGTGACCAGATGGCCGTCCACGTGCCGCTGTCGCTGGAAGCGCAGATGGAAGCCCGCACCCTGATGCTGGCCTCCAACAACGTGCTGTTCCCGGCTAACGGCGATCCGTCGATCGTGCCGTCGCAGGACGTGGTGCTGGGCCTGTACTACACCACCCGCGACAAGATCAACGGCCGCGGCGAGGGCATGACCTTCGCCGACATCAGCGAAGTGATCCGCGCCTACGAGAACAAGGAAGTCGAGCTGGCTTCCCGCGTGAACGTGCGTATCACCGAGTATGAGATGGTGGACAAGGACGCCGTGGGCGATGCCCGCTTCGCGCCCAAGACCACGCTGCAGGCCACCACGGTCGGCCGCGCCATCCTGTCGGAGATCCTGCCGAAGGGCCTGCCCTTCTCGGTGCTGAACAAGCCGCTGAAGAAGAAGGAAATCTCGCGCCTGATCAACACGGCCTTCCGCCGCTGCGGCCTGCGCGAGACCGTGATCTTCGCCGACAAGCTGCTGCAGTCGGGCTTCCGCCTGGCAACTCGCGCCGGCATCTCGATCGCCATCGACGACATGCTGGTGCCGCCGGCCAAGGAGAAGATCATCTCCGAGGCAGCCGCCAAGGTGAAGGAGTACGACAAGCAGTACATGTCGGGTCTGGTGACCGACCAGGAACGCTACAACAACGTCGTGGACATCTGGGGCGCCGCCGGCGACCAGGTGGGCAAGGCGATGATGGAGCAGCTCCAGCACGAGGACGTGGTCGACCGCAACGGCAACACTGTCAAGCAAGAGTCGTTCAACTCCATCTACATGATGGCCGACTCGGGCGCACGGGGTTCCGCCGCGCAGATCCGCCAGCTGGCTGGTATGCGGGGCCTGATGGCCAAGCCGGACGGCTCGATTATCGAGACGCCGATTACGGCGAACTTCCGCGAAGGCCTGAACGTTCTACAGTACTTCATCTCGACCCACGGCGCCCGTAAGGGTCTGGCGGATACGGCACTGAAGACCGCGAACTCGGGTTACCTGACCCGTCGTCTGGTCGACGTGACCCAGGATCTGGTCGTGGTGGAAGACGATTGCGGCACCAGCAACGGCGTGGCCATGAAGGCCCTGGTCGAGGGCGGTGAAGTGATCGAGGCCCTGCGCGATCGTATCCTCGGCCGCGTGACCGTCGCCGATGTGGTGAACCCTGAAACCCAGGAAACCGCGATCGAGACGGGCACCCTGCTGGACGAAGACCTGGTCGAGCTGATCGACGCGATCGGCGTGGACGAAGTCAAGGTCCGCACGCCGCTGAGCTGCGACACGCGCTACGGCCTGTGCGCCAAGTGCTACGGCCGCGACCTCGGCCGCGGCGTGCTGGTGAACTCGGGCGAAGCGGTGGGCGTGATCGCCGCGCAGTCGATCGGTGAGCCGGGCACGCAGCTGACCATGCGTACCTTCCACATCGGTGGTGCGGCATCGCGTGCGGCAGTCGCGTCGAGCGTGGAAGCGAAGGCGACCGGTACCGTGCGCTTCACGGCGACCATGCGCTACGTCACCAACGCCAAGGGCGAGCTGATCGTCATCTCGCGTTCGGGCGAGGCGCTGATCACCGACGACCACGGCCGCGAGCGCGAGCGCCACAAGATCCCGTACGGCGCCACGCTGCTGGTGCAGGACGGCCAGGCGATCAAGGCCGGCACGCAGCTGGCTACCTGGGACGCGCTGACGCGCCCGATCGTTTCGGAGTACTCGGGCACCATCAAGTTCGAGAACGTCGAAGAGGGCGTGACCGTCGCCAAGCAGATGGACGAAGTGACCGGCCTGTCGACCCTCGTGGTGATCGACGCCAAGCGTCGCACGGCCGCCACCAAGGGCATCCGCCCGCAGGTGAAGCTGCTCGACGCCAACAACCAGGAAGTGAAGATCCCGGGCACGGACCACTCCGTGACCATCGGCTTCCAGGTCGGCGCGCTGATCACCGTGAAGGACGGCCAGCAGGTGCACGTGGGTGAAGTGCTCGCGCGTATCCCGACCGAATCGCAGAAGACCCGCGACATTACCGGTGGTCTGCCGCGTGTGGCCGAGCTGTTCGAAGCGCGTTCGCCGAAGGACGCCGCCGTGCTGGCGGAAGTCACCGGCACCACCTCGTTCGGCAAGGACACCAAGGGCAAGCAGCGCCTGGTGATTACGGACCTCGACGGCAACGCCCACGAGTTCCTGATCGCCAAGGAAAAGCAGGTCCTGGTCCACGACGGTCAGGTGGTGAACAAGGGCGAAATGATCGTTGAAGGTCCGGCGGACCCGCACGACATCCTGCGCCTGAAGGGCATCGAGGAGCTGGCGCACTACATCGTCGACGAAGTGCAGGACGTGTACCGTCTGCAGGGCGTGAAGATCAACGACAAGCACATCGAAGTGATCGTGCGCCAGATGCTGCGCCGTGTGCAGATCGCGGATGTGGGCGACACCAAGTTCATCCCGGGTGAACAGGTGGAGCGCTCGGATCTGCTCGACGAGAACGACCGCGTGATCGCCGAAGGCAAGCGTCCGGCCACGCACGAGAACCTGCTGCTCGGTATTACCAAGGCGTCGCTGTCGACCGACAGCTTCATCTCGGCGGCATCGTTCCAGGAAACCACCCGCGTGCTGACGGAAGCCGCGATCATGGGCAAGACGGACGACCTGCGCGGTCTGAAGGAAAACGTGATCGTCGGCCGCCTGATCCCGGCGGGTACCGGCCTGGCCTACCACCGTGCCCGCAAGGCGCGCGAGGCGGCCGAGCGCGAGCGCGCCCAGGCGATCTCCGAAGAAGAGCAGTCGCTCTTCATCGAGCCGCCGGTGGTGCAGGCGACGACCACCGAAGGCGAGGGCGACGCGGTCTGACGCACCGCCTGTCCGGCGCGGCCTCCGCCGCGCTGGCGCTGAACGGACAAAACCCGGCATTCGTGCCGGGTTTTTTTTCGTCCGTAGCGCATCTGCCTATCAACTGCGAAATCAAGTGCGCATCAACTGCGTGTCATCGGCGGATCGCCCGCCGCGCACGTGCCGCGCGCTTCCCAATGTGGCGGGCCGCCGGCGCCGTGCGCTTATCATGCCTCTCCCGCCCATTGATTCCGGCACAATCCGAACAAAATCCCCCTCCGCTTGATGGTATGGTTACGCCTTCCGGCGTACCCCGTCCCACCCGTCTCCTCGATCTGCAGCTATGTCGTCCGCATTGGCCATCCTCAAAGATGTCTTCGGCTATCACGCCTTCCGCGGGCAACAGGCCGAGATCATCGATCACGTGGCGGGCGGCGGCGACAGCCTGGTGCTGATGCCCACCGGCGGCGGCAAGTCCCTGTGCTATCAGGTGCCGGCGCTGCTGCGCCAGCGCGCGGGGCAGGGCACCGGCATCGTGGTGTCGCCGCTGATCGCGCTGATGCAGGACCAGGTAGCAGCGCTGACGGAGGCGGGCGTACGTGCTGCCGTGCTCAACTCCACGCTGACCTCGAGCGAAGCCTCCGCGGTGGAGCGCGACCTGCTGGCGGGCCGGCTGGAGGTGCTCTACGTGGCGCCCGAGCGCCTGATGACGCCACGTTTCCTGGACCTGCTCGAGCGCGCGCGCGTGGGTTTGTTCGCCATCGACGAGGCCCACTGCGTGTCGCAGTGGGGCCACGACTTCCGGCCCGAGTACATCCAGCTCTCGGTGCTGCACGAGCGCTTCCCGCACGTCCCGCGCATCGCGCTGACCGCCACGGCCGACACGCTGACGCGCCAGGAGATTGTCGAGCGGCTGGCGCTGCAGGAGGCAAGAGTCTTCCTGTCCAGCTTCGACCGGCCCAATATCCGCTACCGCATCGCCGAGAAGGACAATGCGCGCCAGCAGCTGCTGGCCTTCATCAAGGCCGAGCACGCCAACGCCGACGGCACGCACGACAGCGGCATCATCTACTGCCTGTCGCGCAAGAAGGTGGAAGAGACCGCCGCCTGGCTCGGTGGCCAGGGCATCAAGGCGCTGCCTTACCACGCCGGCATGGACGCGCAGCTGCGCGCGCAATACCAGGCGCGCTTCCGCGAGGAGGAGGGCATCGTGATGGTGGCCACCATCGCCTTCGGCATGGGCATCGACAAGCCGGACGTGCGCTTCGTGGCGCACCTTGACCTGCCCAAGAGCATGGAGGGCTACTACCAGGAGACCGGCCGTGCCGGCCGCGACGGCCTGCCCGCCAATGCCTGGATGGCCTATGGCCTGGGCGACGTCGTGCAGCAGAAGCGCATGATCGACGAGTCCGAAGCCGACGAGGCGCACAAGCGCGTGTCCTCGTCCAAGCTCGACGCGCTGCTGGGCCTGTGCGAGACCGCCGGCTGCCGGCGCGTGCGCATCCTGGCTTACTTCGACGAGGCCAGCGAGCCTTGCGGCAACTGCGATACCTGCCTGGAGCCGCCCGCCACCTGGGACGGCACGCGCGAGGCGCAGATGGCCCTGTCCTGCGTCTACCGCGTGGCGCAAGCCAGCCGCGTGCATTTCGGCGCCACCCACCTGGTCGACGTGCTGCGCGGCAATGCCTCCGAGAAGATCCGCCAGTGGGGCCACGACAAGGTGTCCACCTTCGGCATCGGCGCCGATCGCTCGGTGTCGGAATGGCACGCCATCTTCCGCCAGCTGATCGCCCACGGCCTGCTGGTGATCGACCACGGCGGCCACGGTGCGCTGCTGCTCGGCGATTCGGCGCGCCAGGTGCTGCGCGGCGAGACCACCATCACGCTGCGCCGGCAGGCGACCAAGCCTGGCCGTGGCGGTGAGCGTTCCACCTCGCGCGGCAGTCGCACCGATCACACCGCCGGCATGGACGAGGATGCGCTCGCCAACTGGGAAGCTCTGCGCAAGTGGCGCACGGCCACGGCGCGCGAACACGGCGTGCCGGCCTATGTCATTTTCCACGACGCCACGCTGGCCGAGATCGCACGCAGCGCCCCGGCCACCCTCGATGAGCTGGCCGAGGTGCCGGGCATCGGCGCGGCCAAGCTGGAGCGTTACGGCGACGAGATCCTGGAGACGCTGGAAGGCGTCTGAGCCACGCCGGCCCGCTGGGACCGGGCCGGATGGCATGGTGTGGGTATATGTGGGTATACGGTGGGTATACGTAAACTTCCTTGACCGTTTACGGTTACCCTGCTAGGATGCCAGATTCGAGTTTTTGGCTTTGGATTTCGCTCGCCCGTCGATCTAGCACCCTGCCTGTGCGGCCGGATGCGCTTTCGGCAAGCGCCGCCGGCCGGTAGCGTGATGCACCGGTTGCATGGTGTGGCAGCAGGGGGATCCCGGTCGGGCTCGCGTTCTTTGGTCAGTCTGGTTCCCGCCGGTCTATCGTCTCAAGAGCGCCCGCTCACACTGTTCCCGCCCAAAACCCGTAGTTGCCGTTCCGGTTCCGCCATGTGGCATCCGGAGGGGTGTTTTGTCGTAAAAACCAAGCTGGATTGAACAATGCCAACTATCAACCAACTGGTTCGCAAGCCGCGCGTCTCGGAAGTCATCAAGAGCAAGAGCCCGGCGCTTGAGAACTGCCCGCAGCGTCGTGGCGTGTGCACCCGCGTGTACACCACGACCCCGAAGAAGCCGAACTCGGCACTGCGTAAGGTCGCCAAGGTGCGCCTGACCAACGGTTTCGAGGTCATCTCGTACATCGGCGGTGAAGGCCACAACCTGCAGGAACACTCGGTCGTGCTGATTCGCGGCGGCCGTGTGAAGGATTTGCCGGGTGTGCGTTACCACATCGTGCGCGGCTCCCTCGACCTGCAAGGCGTCAAGGACCGTAAGCAAGCGCGTTCGAAGTACGGCGCGAAGCGCCCGAAGGCAGCCTAAGTCGGGCTTGCCGTGTGTCGCCCGCAGGGCGCACTACAGTAGTAAAGAAATATGCGACAAGCCTGTGGCGCCAAGCGTCATGGTGCTGTCACCAGGCGGCGGTACAACGGAGCGTTCAGCGCCGTGCCGTCGAGTAAGTGGTCACCCCGGCGAATTTGCCCAGGCAAGCTAGTTGGTGACCGGAGAGCGGAAATCATTGACCGCGCTCTCAACTGAATATTAAGGAAAGAAGATGCCACGTCGTCGTGAAGTCCCCAAGCGGGAAATCCTGCCTGATCCGAAGTTCGGCAATGTCGAAGTTGCCAAGTTCATGAACGTGCTGATGCTGGATGGCAAGAAGTCGGTTGCCGAACGCATTGTGTACGGCGCGTTCGACCAGATCGAGAAGAAGGCAGGCAAGGCCCCCATCGAAGTGTTCTCCGTTGCCATCAACAACGTGAAGCCGGTGGTGGAAGTGAAGAGCCGTCGCGTGGGCGGCGCCAACTATCAGGTTCCGGTCGAAGTCCGTCCGTCGCGTCGTTTGGCATTGGCGATGCGCTGGCTGCGCGAGGCCGCGAAGAAACGCAGCGAGAAGTCGATGGCGCTGCGCCTGGCAGGTGAGCTGCTGGAAGCATCGGAAGGCCGTGGCGGCGCAATGAAGAAGCGCGACGAAGTGCACCGCATGGCAGAAGCCAACAAGGCGTTCTCGCACTTCCGCTTCTAAAGCGCGCGATTACAACTGTTGGTTGCCGGGCGGGCTGTGTATTCCTACACATCTCGCCCGTTTGTGTTAGGGGCGACGGCGATGAGATGCCGGCGTCTCACGGACGAATAGAGGATTAAAGTGGCTCGTAAGACTCCCATTGAGCGCTACCGTAACATCGGTATCTCGGCTCACATTGACGCGGGTAAAACCACCACGACCGAACGTATCCTGTTCTACACCGGTGTGAACCACAAGATCGGTGAAGTGCACGATGGCGCCGCCACGATGGACTGGATGGAGCAGGAGCAGGAGCGTGGCATCACGATTACCTCCGCTGCTACCACCGCCTTCTGGAAGGGCATGGCGGGCAACTACCCCGAGCACCGCATCAACATCATCGACACCCCGGGACACGTGGACTTCACCATCGAGGTGGAGCGTTCCATGCGCGTGCTGGACGGTGCGTGCATGGTGTACTGCGCCGTGGGCGGCGTGCAGCCGCAGTCGGAAACCGTGTGGCGCCAGGCCAATAAGTACGGCGTGCCCCGCCTGGCCTTCGTCAACAAGATGGACCGCACCGGCGCAAACTTCTTCAAGGTCTACGACCAGCTGAAGACTCGCCTGAAGGCCAACCCCGTGCCCGTCGTGGTGCCCATCGGCGCCGAAGACACCTTCAAGGGCGTGGTCGACCTGCTGAAGATGAAGGCGATCATTTGGGACGAGGCCAGCCAAGGCACCAAGTTCGACTACGTGGACATTCCGGCGGAGCTGGCCGACAGCTGCACCGAGTGGCGCGAAAAGATGGTCGAGGCCGCTGCCGAGTCGTCCGAAGACCTGATGAACAAGTACCTGGAAGATGGCGACCTGACCGAGGCCGAGATCGTCAAGGGCCTGCGCGACCGTACCATCGCCTGCGAAATCCAGCCGATGCTGTGCGGCACCGCCTTCAAGAACAAGGGCGTGCAGCGTATGCTGGACGCCGTGATCGACTTCCTGCCGTCGCCGGTGGACATCCCCCCGGTCAAGGGCGTGGACGACAACGAGAAGGAAGTGGAGCGCAAGGCCGACGACAACGAGAAGTTCTCGGCGCTGGCCTTCAAGATCATGACCGACCCGTTCGTCGGCCAGCTGATCTTCTTCCGGGTCTACTCGGGCGTGGTCAATTCGGGCGACACCATCTACAACCCGGTCAAGAGCAAGAAGGAACGCCTGGGCCGTATTCTGCAGATGCACGCCAACCAGCGCGAGGAAATCAAGGAAGTGCGCGCTGGCGACATCGCCGCTGCCGTCGGCCTGAAGGAAGCCACCACGGGTGACACGCTGTGCGATCCGGCACACATCATCATCCTGGAACGCATGGAATTCCCGGAGCCGGTGATCTCGCAGGCCGTCGAGCCGAAGACCAAGGCTGACCAGGAAAAGATGGGCATCGCCCTGAACCGTCTGGCTCAGGAAGATCCGTCGTTCCGCGTGAAGACCGACGAAGAGTCGGGTCAGACCATCATTTCGGGTATGGGCGAACTGCACCTCGAAATTCTGGTTGACCGCATGAAGCGCGAATTCGGCGTGGAAGCCACGGTTGGCAAGCCGCAGGTTGCCTACCGCGAAACCATCCGCAAGCAGTCGACGGACGTCGAAGGCAAGTTCGTCAAGCAGTCGGGCGGTCGCGGCCAGTACGGTCACGTGGTCATCACGATCGAGCCGCAAGAGCCGGGCAAGGGCTACGAATTCGTCGACGCCATCAAGGGCGGCGTGGTTCCGCGCGAATACATCCCGGCCGTGGACAAGGGCATCCAGGACACGCTCAACAACGGTATCCTGGCTGGCTTCCCGGTGGTGGACGTGAAGGTGACGCTGACCTTCGGTTCGTACCACGACGTGGACTCGAACGAAAACGCGTTCAAGATGGCCGGCTCGATGGCCTTCAAGGAAGGTATGCGTCGTTCGAACCCGGTGCTGCTCGAGCCGATGATGGCCGTGGAAGTGGAAACGCCGGAAGACTTCATGGGTAACGTGATGGGCGACCTGTCGTCGCGTCGCGGCATCATCCAGGGCATGGACGACATGGTCGGCGGTGGCAAGATCCTGCGCGCGGAAGTTCCGCTGGCAGAGATGTTCGGCTACTCGACCTCGCTGCGTTCGGCAACCCAGGGCCGCGCCACGTACACGATGGAGTTCAAGCACTACTCCGAAGCGCCGAAGAACGTGGCCGACGCCGTGATCACGGCCAAGGGCAAGTAAGCAGGTTTGACTGACCGCCGCGCCGGCCTGTGCGGGCGCGGCGGCACGATGAATAGACAAGACTGAATTCCATTAGGAGCTGAAAAATGGCAAAGGAAAAGTTCGAGCGGACTAAGCCGCACGTGAACGTTGGCACGATTGGTCACGTTGACCATGGCAAGACGACGCTGACGGCAGCGATCGCGACGGTGCTGGCAGCGAAGTTTGGCGGTGCCGCCAAGAAGTACGACGAAATCGACGCAGCGCCGGAAGAGAAGGCGCGCGGCATTACCATCAACACCGCGCACGTCGAGTACGAGACGGCCAACCGCCACTACGCGCACGTTGACTGCCCGGGCCACGCTGACTACGTGAAGAACATGATCACGGGCGCGGCACAGATGGACGGCGCGATCCTGGTTTGCTCGGCCGCTGACGGCCCGATGCCGCAGACGCGCGAGCACATCCTGCTGGCCCGTCAGGTTGGCGTGCCTTACATCATCGTGTTCCTGAACAAGTGCGACATGGTGGACGACGCCGAGCTGCTCGAGCTGGTGGAAATGGAAGTGCGCGAGCTGCTGTCGAAGTACGAGTTCCCCGGCGACGACACCCCGATCATCAAGGGTTCGGCCAAGCTGGCGCTGGAAGGCGACAAGGGCGAGCTGGGCGAAGTGGCGATCCTGGCACTGGCCGACGCCCTGGACACGTACATCCCGACGCCGGAGCGTGCGGTTGACGGTACGTTCCTGATGCCGGTGGAAGACGTGTTCTCGATCTCGGGCCGCGGTACCGTGGTGACCGGTCGTATCGAGCGTGGCGTGATCAAGGTCGGTGAGGAAATCGAAATCGTCGGTATCAAGCCGACGGTGAAGACCACCTGCACCGGCGTGGAAATGTTCCGCAAGCTGCTGGACCAGGGCCAGGCTGGCGACAACGTCGGTCTGCTGCTGCGCGGCACGAAGCGCGAAGACGTCGAGCGCGGCCAAGTGCTGTGCAAGCCGGGTTCGATCAAGCCGCACACCCACTTCACCGGTGAGGTGTACATTCTGTCGAAGGACGAAGGCGGCCGTCACACCCCGTTCTTCAACAACTACCGTCCGCAGTTCTACTTCCGTACGACTGACGTGACCGGCTCGATCGAGCTGCCGCAGGACAAGGAAATGGTGATGCCGGGCGACAACGTGTCGATCACCGTCAAGCTGATCGCCCCGATCGCCATGGAAGAAGGTCTGCGCTTCGCAATCCGTGAAGGCGGCCGTACCGTCGGCGCCGGCGTCGTGGCAAAGATCCTCGACTAAGCAAACTTCCTGGAGCAAGCCGGCTGTACAATACCGCCGGCTTGTTCCCTGTTTCCGGGCGTAATCCGCCCATCGCTCTTTTAAGGAAATATCATGCAGAACCAGAAGATCCGTATCCGCCTGAAGGCTTTCGACTATCGCCTGATCGACCAGTCGGCCGCTGAAATCGTGGATACCGCCAAGCGCACCGGCGCGATCGTCAAGGGTCCCGTGCCCCTGCCGACCCGCATCCAGCGCTTCGACATCCTGCGTTCGCCGCACGTCAACAAGACCAGCCGCGATCAGTTCGAGATCCGCACCCACCAGCGCCTGATGGACATCGTCGACCCGACCGATAAGACCGTCGACGCGCTGATGAAGCTCGACCTGCCGGCAGGCGTGGACGTCGAGATCAAGGTGTAAGCTTTTTATGCTTCGGGCTGCAGTGATGTGGCCCTTTGCAGCAAAAACGGCGAACGTAAGTTCGCCGTTTTTGTTTTTGGGGCTGGGTTGCTGCTGCATGTCCTTTGTTCGGGCGGCGCTGGTTGTTGGTGGCAACGGCCTGTTTCGGCTCCCCCGCAGGGGGAGTCGAAACAGGCTTTTGCCCCGCAAACCGCATACGCTCATACAGACCGGCAGACCGGCAGACCGGCAGACCGGCAGACCCGCCAGCCCACCAACCTAAATCCTCCTCCTCAACGTCTCCCCCGGACACTCCCCAAACACCCTCCGATACTCAACACTAAACCGCCCCAGATGCGTAAAGCCCCACCGCATCGCCGCCGCACTCACCGAACCCACCGCTGCGTCGTTGAGCAGGTCATGCCGCACACGATCCATCCGCACGGTGCGCAGATAGGCCATCGGGCTGAGTCCCCGGTGCTCGCGAAAGCCGGCGTACAGGCTGCGCAGACTGACGCCGGCCACGTCGGCCAGCAGAGCAGGGGTCAGCGCCGCGCCGGCGTGCGTGTGGATGTATTCCTCGACCACTTTCACATGCCTCGGCGCCAGCGGCTTGCCGTGGTTGCGCAGGGCGTCGGAGAGGCTGTGGGGCTGCACGGTCAGCAGGGTGCCGATCACGAGCTGCTCGAGCTGGCAGGCGGTCAGCGGATGGCGCGCGGCCTCGGGGGACAGCGCCAGCGTGTCGGCAAGGTAGTGCATCAACTGGTACCAGCCGGCCTGGCGGCGCCATGCCATGCCCAGCGCGAAGCGCAGCGGCTGGTCGGGCCGGTGTCCCAGGTAGGCCGCGCACACGCGTTCCAGCGCGCTCAGTTCCACGCGCACGATGAGCTGGTCGCTGTCTGCGCTCCAGCGCATGCGCACCGGGTCGGCAGGTGTCAGCACGGAGGCGGTGTCGGCATCGGACAGGATGCGCTGGGTGCCGCAGGCGATATCGGCCTGGCCGGCCAGCGGCATCTGCACCAGCAGGAAGTCGCCCATCGGGCCGGGGTCGATGTCGACCTCGGCGCCGTAGGCGAGGCGATTGAGCGAGACCGCGCCAAGTGGCGCATGGTGCAGCCGCGCCGCCAGCCGCGTGCCGCCGATCGTGAGCCGGTGCGGCTTGAAGACGGTGCCGACGGCGGCGCGCGCCTGTGCCTGGTCGGTCGAGGCGAAGACCAGCCGGCTGGCGTCGCCAAGCAGGGCAGCGGCCAGCGTCGGGGCGGCCGTGACGATCGGGGGCTGCAGCATGTCTCGCTCCACAGGGGCGTGGCCGGGCGCTGCCGTTGGCACCCGGTCCGGGGGATGGCCTCGCCGCGCCGGATTGCTACCCGCACGGTGGACTCCCTGGGCACCACTATAGCGGAGGGCAAGACCGCCGCGCCGTCCTGCGCAGGGGCGAGCTTGCGTGAGCCGAAAATTTCCTGCACTAATCGGATAGTCGCTGCAGCCGGCGGCTAGCTTGCTGCGGTGCGGTGCATCCATCATGGAATCCACGCGGCAGCCCGACCGAATCAGAAAAAAGGAGACCAGGCCATGGGCCAGACCATCCAGATCCAGACCCCAGACGGCAGTTTCAGCGGCTATCTCGCCATCCCGGCGGCAGGCAAGGGGCCCGGCATTGTCCTTTGCCAGGAGATCTTCGGCGTCAACGCCACGATGCGGCAGGTGGCCGACTACTACGCCGAAGAGGGCTACACGGTGCTGGTGCCCGATCTGTTCTGGCGCCTGTCGCCGGGCATCCAGCTGTCCGACCGGGGCGAGGATTTCCAGCGCGCGCTGGGCCTGTACGAGCGCTTCGATGAAGCCCAGGGCGTCAAGGACGTCGGCGCGGCGCTGGACGCCTTGCGCCAGCGCCCGGAATGTGTCGGCCAGACCGGCGTGCTGGGCTTCTGCCTGGGCGGCAAGCTGGCCTACCTGGCGGCCTGCCGGCTGCCGGACGTGGCTTGCGCCGTGGCCTACTATGGCGTGGGCATCGAGAACGCCCTGGACGAGGCGGCCAAGGTGAGCGGCCGCCTGGTGCTGCACATCGCCGAGAAGGACGGCTTCTGCCCGCCCCAGGCGCAGGCCCGCATCCGCGAGGCGCTGGGCGGGCACGAAGGCGTCGAGGTCTATGTCTACGCGGGGATGGACCATGCCTTCGCGCGTGCCGGCGGCGAGCATTTCGACAAGGCGAGCGCCCTGATGGCGCACCAGCGCTCGATTGCCGCGCTGCGCCGCGAGATGGGGCCCCACTACGATTTCTCGGCGCTGTGGGACAAGCACTGCGAGTATGAGTTCGCCACGCGCGACGTCGATGCGACGATGGCGACGATGGTGGCCGAGCCCTACGTCAACCACATCCCGACCATGACGGGGGGTGTGGGCTATCGCCAGCTCAAGCGCTTCTACCAGCACCATTTTGTCCACAGCAATCCGCCCGACACCACGCTGATCCCGCTATCGCGCACGGTGGGCGCCAGCCAGATCGTCGACGAGCTGCTGTTCTGCTTCACCCACACCTGCGAGATCGATTGGTTGCTGCCCGGCGTGGCACCAACTGGCCGCCGCGTGGAAATCCCGCTGATCGCGATCGTGAAGTTCCGCGGCGACAAGCTCTACCACGAGCACATCTACTGGGACCAGGCCAGCGTGCTGGTGCAGATCGGCAAGCTGGATCCCGCCGGCCTTCCGGTGGCAGGCGTGGAGACCGCGCGCAAGCTGCTCGACGAGACGTTGCCGTCCAACACCTTGATGGCACGCTGGCAGGAAAGCGAGGGCAAGTAGCCCCACGCGGGCCCCACACGGGCCTCATACGGGCATTCAGCCGCGAGCGGCGCCGGTGCGCGCCGCGCGGCCCGTCTCCGGCAATCGGGCCGGGGACCGACCGGGAGCCAGGCGCCCGCAGAGGCGCTGCGCCCGATACGAGGAGACGACGACATGAAAGGCTTGCAGGACAAGGTCGCCATCATCACCGGCGGCGCCACGCTGATCGGTGCAGGTGTGGCACGGGCATTCACGGCTGCCGGTACGCGCGTAGCCATCCTCGACATCGATGCCGCCGGCGGCGAGAGAGTGGCGGCGGAACTCGGCGAGCATTGCCTGTTCCTGCGTACCGACATCAGCGACGACGCCCAGGTCGCGTCGGCGGTAGGCCAGGTCGCCGAGCATTTCGGCGGTGTGGACTTCCTGGTCAACCTGGCCTGCACCTACCTGGACGATGGCATGCGCTCCAGCCGCACCGACTGGCGCACCGCGCTCGACGTCAACGTGATTTCCGCGGTGATGCTGGCGCAGGCGGTGCAGCCGCTGATGCGCGCGCGCGGCGGCGGCGCCATCGTCAACTTCACCAGCATCTCGGCCAATGTCGCGCAGACGGGCCGTTGGCTCTATCCGGTGTCGAAGGCCGCGCTGCGCCAGCTCACGCGCAATATGGCCATGGACCTGGCGCCCGACCGCATCCGCGTGAACGCCGTCTCGCCGGGCTGGACCTGGTGCCGCCTGATGGACGAGGTGTCCGGCGGCGACCGCGCGCGCACCGATCGCGTCGCGGCCGATTTCCATCTGCTGGGCCGCGTGGGCGAGCCCGACGAGGTGGCCCAGGTGGTGCTGTTCCTGTGCTCGGACCACGCCAGCTTCGTCACCGGCGCCGACTACGCCGTCGACGGCGGCTATTCGGCGATGGGACCCGAGCGCAACGAGCCGGCGATTCCGCGCCTGGCCGGCTGATCCGGCCGGGGCCGCCGCCCCCAAACACAGATTTCCGACCCTGCCGGCCTCGCAAGGTGCGCCGCCGGTGGGAAGCACTCGCCCTGCGCGAGCCATTTACGACCCATTGCGCGACTTTTCTTGCGCCCTTTTTAGCGACCCATCCGTCGAGGAGACACCGCCATGAGCCAACGCATCGCCATCGTCGGGGCCGGCCAGTCCGGCCTGCAGATGGCCCTGGGCCTGCAGGCCAAGGGCTATGACGTGACCCTGATGACCAACCGCCCGCCGGAGCAGGTGCGCACGGGCAAGGTCATGTCCAGCCAGTGCATGTTCGACCGCGCGCTGCAGACCGAACGCGAGCTGGACCTGAACTGGTGGGAGGCGGACTGCCCGCCGGTGGAAGGCATCGGCCTGGCCGTGCCGCACCCGGAGCAGGCCGGGGCCAGGCTGATCGACTGGGCCGCGCCGCTGGACCGGCCCGCGCAGGCGGTCGACCAGCGCCTCAAGATGCCGGCCTGGATGGAGGCCTTCGCCGCGCGCGGCGGCGACCTGCGCATCGCCGACGCCGGCCTCGATGAGCTGGACGCGCTGGCTGCCAGCCATGACCTGGTGATGCTGGCGGCGGGCAAGGGCGAAATCGTCGGCCGCTTTGCGCGCGACGCCGCGCGCAGCCCCTACGATGCACCCCAGCGCGCGCTGGCGCTCACCTATGTGCACGGCATGACGCCGCGCGAACCGTTCTCGCGGGTCTGCTTCAACCTGATCCCGGGCGTGGGCGAGTACTTCGTCTTTCCGGCGCTGACGCTGTCCGGGCCCTGCGAGATCATGGTCTTCGAGGGGGTGCCCGGCGGCCCTATGGATCGCTGGCATGAAGCGCGCACACCCGCCGAGCACCTGCAGGAAAGCCTGCGCATCCTGCGTACCTGGCTGCCCTGGGAGGCGGAGCGCTGCGAGCGGGTCGAGCTGACCGACGCCAACGGCATCCTGGCCGGCCGCTTCGCGCCGACCGTGCGCAAGCCTGTGCTGACGTTGCCCTCCGGGCGCTTGGTGTTCGGCATGGCGGATGCCGTCGTGGTCAACGACCCGATCACCGGGCAGGGCTCGAACAATGCCGCCAAATGCTGCAAGGTGTATCTGGACGCCATCCTCGCCCACGGCGACCGTCCCTTTGATGCCGCCTGGATGGAGCAGACCTTTGCGCGCTACTGGGACTACGCTTCGGACGTGGTGAACTGGACCAACTCGATGCTGGCGCCGCCACCGCCCCACATCCTGGCGCTGCTGGGCGCCGCCGGGCAGGCGCCCGCGCTGGCCGCGCGTATCGCCAACGGATTCGACAATCCGCCCGACTTCTTCCCATGGTGGGCTGATCCCCAGGCCTGCCATGCGCTGATCGAGCAATACCTGCCGCAGGCTGCCTGAGATGGATGCCGCCGCCGACATCCTCCCCGGCCAGCTCGATCCGCGCGCCCTGCGCCGGGTTTGCGGCCGCTACGCCACCGGCGTGGCCATCATCGGCGCGGCCGCCGCGCAGGGCAGGGCGGTAGGCCTGACGGTCAACTCCTTCGCCTCGCTGTCGCTCGCGCCGCCGCTGATCCTGTGGAGCCTGGCGCTGCATTCCCCCAATGCGGCGCTGTTCGTGCCCGGCGCCGGCTTCGGCGTCAGCATCCTGCGTGCCGGACACGGCCAGCTGGCCCGCCACTTCGCCACGCCGGCAGCGGACAAGTTCGCCGACGTGCCGCACCACCGCTGCCCGGCGGGCGTGCCCTATCTCGACGAGGCGCTGGCCACGCTGGCCTGCCGTGTGGCGCGCGCGGACCCGATCGGCGACCACCTGCTGGTGGTCGGCGAGGTCGAAGGCTGCGAGGCCGGCGATGGCGAGCCGCTGGTGTTCTACGGCGGCGACTTCGTGCGCATCGGCGCCTGAGGGGGAACGGATCGGGCCGACGCGCGGTCACACAGCCTGCGTCGGCCGCTCCCGCTCGCGCTATCGCTTGCGCAGCCTCAAGGTGCCGCGTAACCCTCATTTCCGTGCGCGTCCCCTTGCAGGATGCGCCGGCAGTGCCGCAATACAACAGCACTGGCGCAGCCTGCGCGGAAATTGGGCAATGCAACTTGCTCTATCCAAAAGGGTGCGATATAGTGTAAGGCTACCCGTGTCTCCGGGTGGTGGGTTGGCCGCTTTGGCCGCGCGCTGTCCTCTTTTGCGCAAGCCCTCGCTGTAGGCGTAGCAGTGCACGCCTTAGGCAAACTCCTGCGGAAATCCGCAGATCACACAGTTTTCGTGTATCAATCAGCCCCGGCCAATCGCAGCTGGGAATGGAGCAAACCATGAGCCTTGGCCTTGTAGGTCGCAAGGTTGGCATGACCCGTATTTTCACGGACGACGGTGATTCGATTCCCGTTACCGTGGTCGAGGTCGGCGACAACCGCGTGACGCAAATCAAGACGGACGAGACCGACGGTTATACCGCGGTTCAAGTCACCTTCGGCAAGCGGCGCGCAAGCCGCGTCACCAAGCCGCTGGCGGGTCACCTCGCCAAAGCCGGCGTGGAAGCCGGTGAAATCATTCGCGAATTCCGTATCGATGCAGCCAAGGCTGCCGAACTGCAAGCTGGCGGTTCGCTGTCGGTCGACCTGTTCGAAGTCGGTCAGAAGATCGACGTGCAGGGCGTGACGATCGGTAAGGGCTACGCCGGTACCATCAAGCGCTACCACTTCGCTTCGGGCCGTGCTACCCACGGTAACTCGCGTTCGCACAACGTGCCGGGTTCGATCGGTATGGCGCAGGATCCGGGCCGCGTGTTCCCGGGCAAGCGCATGACCGGTCACCTGGGTGACGTCACCCGCACCGTCCAGAACCTGGAAATCGCCAAGATCGACGCAGAGCGCAAGCTGCTGCTGGTCAAGGGCGCCATCCCCGGTTCCAAGGGCGGCAAGGTTATCGTGACCCCGGCCGTCAAGGCCAAAGCCAAAGCTTAAGGAGCGGAAACAATGGAACTGAAGCTCCTGCAGGACAATGGCCAGATCGGCGCCGGCGTTGCCGCCTCGCCCGAAGTCTTCGGCCGTGACTACAACGAAGCCCTCGTTCACCAGGTCGTCGTCGCTTACCAGGCCAACGCGCGCAGCGGTAACCGTAAGCAGAAGGATCGTGAAGAGGTCAAGCACACGACCAAGAAGCCTTGGCGCCAGAAGGGTACGGGTCGCGCCCGTGCCGGTATGTCCTCCTCGCCGCTGTGGCGCGGGGGCGGCCGTATCTTCCCGAATTCGCCGGAAGAGAACTTCAGCCAGAAGGTCAACAAGAAGATGTACCGTGCCGGCATGCGCTCGATTTACTCGCAGCTCGCACGTGAAGGTCGTATCAATGTGGTGGATGGTTTCACCGTCGATGCGCCCAAGACCAAGCTCTTGGCCGACAAGTTCAAGGCCATGGGCCTGGACTCGGTGCTGATCATCACCGACAGCCTCGACGAGAACCTCTACCTGGCCGCGCGTAACCTGCCGCACGTTTCGGTGGTTGAAGCGCGCCACGCAGATCCGCTGTCGCTGGTGCACTACAAGAAGGTGCTGGTGACCAAGGCAGCCGTCGCGCAGATCGAGGAGTTGCTGAAATGACGCAAGTAGCCAAGAACGATCATCGTTTGATGCAGGTGCTGCTCGCGCCCGTGGTTTCCGAAAAGGCAACCCTGGTCGCCGACAAGAATGAACAAGTCGTGTTCGAAGTCGCCCGCGACGCCAACAAGGCGGAAGTGAAGGCGGCAGTCGAGATGCTGTTCAAGGTCGAGGTGCAGTCCGTTCAGATCCTGAACCAGAAGGGCAAGCAAAAGCGCTTCGGTCGCTTCATGGGGCGTCGCAACCACGTGAAGAAGGCCTACGTTTCGCTGAAGCCGGGTCAGGAAATCAATTTTGAAGCGGAGGCCAAGTAATCATGGCACTCGTCAAGACCAAGCCGACTTCCCCGGGTCGCCGCTCCATGGTGAAGGTTGTTAACAACAACCTGCACAAGGGCGCGCCCCACGCTCCGCTGCTGGAAAAGCAATTCCAGAAGTCGGGTCGTAACAACAATGGTCATATCACCACCCGCCACAAGGGCGGTGGTCATAAGCACCACTACCGCGTGGTCGACTTCAAGCGCAACGACAAGGACGGCATCCCCGCCAAGGTCGAGCGCCTGGAATACGATCCGAACCGCAGCGCGAACATCGCGCTGGTGCTGTTCGCCGACGGCGAGCGCCGCTACATCATCGCCACCAAGGGCATGGTTGCGGGCCAGCCGCTGATGAACGGCTCGGAAGCGCCGATCAAGGCCGGTAACAACCTGCCGATCCGCAACATCCCGGTCGGTACCACGATCAACAACGTGGAAATGCTGCCTGGCAAGGGCGCGCAGATCGCGCGTGCCGCCGGTGCCTCGGCTGTGCTGATGGCCCGCGAAGGCGTGTACGCTCAGGTTCGCCTGCGCTCCGGCGAAGTGCGCCGCGTGCACATCGAGTGCCGCGCCACCGTCGGTGAAGTGGGCAACGAAGAGCACAGCCTGCGCGTGATCGGCAAGGCCGGTGCGACCCGTTGGCGCGGTATCCGCCCGACGGTCCGCGGCGTTGTGATGAACCCGGTGGATCACCCGCACGGTGGTGGTGAAGGCAAGACCGCCGCGGGTCGCGATCCGGTTTCGCCGTGGGGTACCCCGACTAAGGGCTACCGCACCCGCAGCAACAAGCGCACTGCCAGCATGATCGTGCAGAAGCGCCACAAGCGTTAATCGGTAGGTAGGAGCTAAAGACATGACACGTTCCGCAAAGAAGGGTCCGTTCTGTGACGCCCACCTGCTGAAAAAGGTGGAAGCGGCTGCAGGCGGCAAGGACAAGAAGCCCATCAAGACCTGGTCGCGTCGCTCGACGATCATGCCCGAGTTCATCGGCCTGACGATCGCCGTGCACAACGGCCGTCAACACGTGCCGGTGTACGTGACGGAAAACATGGTTGGCCACAAGCTCGGCGAATTTGCGATCACTCGCACGTTCAAGGGCCACGCAGCCGACAAGAAAGCGAAGAGGTAAGGTGCCATCATGGAAGTGAAAGCGATTCATCGCGGTGCCCGCATCTCCGCCCAGAAGACGCGCCTGGTCGCTGACCAGATCCGTGGTCTGCCGATCGAGCGCGCGCTCAACATCCTGACGTTCAGCCCGAAGAAGGCCGCCGGGATCGTGAAGAAGGTGGTCGAATCGGCCATCGCCAACGCCGAGCACAACGAAGGCGCCGACATCGACGAACTGAAGGTCAAATCGATCTACGTCGACAAGGCGACCTCGCTCAAGCGCTTCACCGCACGGGCGAAGGGCCGCGGCAACCGCATCGAGAAACAAACGTGTCACATCACTGTGACACTCGGCAACTAAGGAGTCACGATGGGACAGAAGATTCATCCGACTGGCTTCCGTCTGGCCGTCAGCCGTAACTGGGCCTCGCGTTGGTACGCCGCCAACACGAAGTTCGCCGGCATGCTGAAAGAAGACATCGAAGTTCGTGAGTTCCTGAAGAAGAAGCTCAAGAACGCATCGGTTGGCCGCGTCGTGATCGAGCGCCCCGCCCGCAATGCACGCATCACCATTTACAGCTCGCGTCCGGGCGTGGTGATCGGCAAGAAGGGTGAGGACATCGAACTGCTGAAGGCCGAACTGCAGCGTCGCATGGGCGTGCCCGTGCACGTGAACATCGAGGAAATCCGCAAGCCGGAAACCGATGCGCAGCTGATCGCCGATTCGATCACCCAGCAGCTCGAGCGCCGTATCATGTTCCGCCGCGCCATGAAGCGCGCGATGCAGAACGCGATGCGCCTGGGTGCCCAGGGCATCAAGATCATGAGCTCGGGCCGTCTGAACGGTATCGAAATCGCACGTACCGAGTGGTACCGCGAAGGCCGTGTGCCCCTGCACACCCTGCGCGCCGACATCGACTACGGCTTCTCCGAAGCAGAAACCACCTACGGCATCATCGGTGTCAAGGTGTGGGTCTACAAGGGTGATCACCTCGGCCGCAACGACGCGCCGGTGGTGGAAGAGCCGCAAGACGAGCGTCGCCGCCGTCCGGGCCGTCCCGATGGTCGCCGCCGTGAAGGCGAAGGCCGTCCGGGTGGCAACCGTCGCGGTGGCGCCGGTGCCGGTCGCCGCGCTGCGCCTGGCGCAGATGGGAAGAGTGGAGAATAACGATGCTGCAACCTAAGCGCAGAAAGTATCGCAAGGAGCAGAAGGGCCGCAACACGGGTAAGGCTACCCGTGGCAACGCCGTGTCTTTCGGCGAATTCGGTCTGAAGGCAATGGGCCGTGGCCGTCTGACGGCTCGCCAGATCGAGTCGGCACGTCGTGCGATGACCCGTCACATCAAGCGTGGCGGCCGCATCTGGATCCGGATCTTCCCGGACAAGCCGATCTCGAAGAAGCCCGCTGAAGTCCGTATGGGTAACGGTAAGGGCAATCCGGAGTACTACGTGGCTGAGATTCAGCCGGGCAAGATGCTGTACGAAATGGATGGCGTGAGCGAAGAGCTGGCGCGTGAGGCGTTCCGCCTCGCGGCAGCCAAGCTGCCGATCGCCACCAACTTCGTGGTGCGTCAGGTCGGGACGTAAGGAGAGCAGGAATGAAAGCATCCGAACTGCGCGGCAAGGACGCCGCGGGGCTGAACCAGGAGCTCTCCGAGCTGCTGAAGGCCCAATTTAGCCTGCGCATGCAAAAGGCCACCCAACAGCTGCAGAACACCAGCCAGCTGAAGAAGGTGCGCAAGGACATCGCGCGGGTGCAAACCGTGCTGAATGAAAAGGCGAGCTCGAAATGACTGAAACTGCACAAACGGAATCGTCGCTTCGCCGCACGCTGGTCGGCCGGGTCGTAAGCGACAAGATGGACAAGACCGTGACGGTCCTGATCGAAAACCGCGTCAAGCATCCGCTGTACGGCAAGTACGTTGTGCGTTCGAAGAAGTACCACGCGCACGACGAGGCGAACCAGTACAAGGAAGGCGACAAGGTCGAGATCCAGGAAAGCCGTCCGCTGTCCCGGACGAAGTCCTGGGTGGTCTCGCGTCTGCTGGAAGCTGCTCGCGTCATCTAAAGACAACGCGGTTTTAGCTTGACTTGCAAGTCCAGGGTTATGTTGCTATAATCCTGGACTTCCGCTTTATTGCGTTCGCCATAGCTGTACCACCCTGGCGGGCCTGTGAGGCGAGCCGAGGCCGAGCGGTCCTGGCTGGAGTGCATCTCCGGTCTGGGTAGCAAGGCGACTACCGACTTCAAAGTTGATCAACCCACGCGGTGCTGGCGCAAAGCCGGTTCCGACGGGACCAAGACTGACCGGCAGGTTTGCATTCCCGCAAGCCAGGCGGATTAAGTTGGGAAGATAACACCATGATTCAGACAGAAAGCCGGCTCGAAGTGGCCGATAACACTGGTGCGCGCGAAGTGCTGTGCATCAAGGTGCTGGGTGGGTCGAAGCGCCGCTATGCGAGCGTTGGCGACATCATCAAGGTGACCGTCAAGGACGCAGCCCCCCGCGGCCGCGTCAAGAAGGGCGACATCTATAACGCCGTCGTGGTCCGCACCGCCAAGGGCGTGCGCCGCGCTGACGGTTCGCTCATCAAGTTCGACGGCAATGCCGCCGTCCTGCTGAACAACAAGCTCGAGCCGATCGGCACCCGTATCTTCGGGCCGGTGACTCGTGAACTCCGTACCGAGCGCTTCATGAAGATCGTGTCGCTCGCGCCGGAAGTGCTGTAAGGAGCCGCCATGAACAAGATTCGCAAAGGCGATGAAGTCATCGTCCTGACCGGCAAGGACAAGGGCAAGCGCGGCACCGTGCAAGCCATGCTCGGCGACAAGGTCGCGGTTGCAGGCGTGAACGTTGCCAAGAAGCACGCTCGCCCGAACCCGATGCTGGGCACCACCGGTGGTGTGGTCGACAAGGTCATGCCCCTGCATATTTCCAACGTTGCGCTCGTGGATGCCAATGGCAAGCCGTCGCGCGTCGGCATCAAGGTCGAAGACGGCAAGCGCGTGCGCTTCCTGAAGACGACCGGCGCCGTCGTGGCTGCTTGATTCTGGGCACGTATAGGAGTTGAGCATGACAGCACGTCTGCAAGAATTTTACAAAGAACAGGTCGTCCCGAAGCTGATCGAGCAGTTCGGTTTCAAGTCGATCATGGAAGTGCCGCGCATCACCAAGATCACCCTGAACATGGGTCTGGGCGAAGCGATCAACGACAAGAAGGTCATCGAGCTCGCCGTTGGCGACCTGACCAAGATCGCTGGTCAGAAGCCCGTGGTGACGAAGGCCAAGAAGGCCATCGCCGGCTTCAAGATCCGCCAGGGCTATCCCATCGGCGCGATGGTGACGCTGCGCGGCGAGCGCATGTTCGAATTCCTCGATCGTTTCGTCACCGTGGCCCTGCCGCGCGTGCGTGACTTCCGTGGTGTGTCCGGCCGTTCGTTCGATGGTCGTGGCAACTACAACATCGGTGTGAAAGAGCAGATCATCTTCCCCGAAATCGAGTACGACAAGATCGACGCACTGCGTGGTCTGAACATCAGCATCACGACGACGGCGAAGAATGACGAGGAAGCCAAGGCGCTCCTCGCCGCATTCAAGTTCCCGTTCCGCAATTAAGGGGTAACCGTGGCTAAATTGGCTCTGATTGAACGTGAGAAGAAGCGCGCCAAGCTGGTGGCGAAGTTCGCCCCCAAGCGCGCAGCCCTCAAGGCCATTATCGACGACCAAGAGAAGTCGGAAGAAGAGCGTTACAACGCGCGTCTGGTGCTGCAACAGCTGCCGCGCAACGCTAACCCGACTCGCCAGCGCAACCGCTGCGCGATCACCGGTCGTCCCCGCGGTACCTTCCGCAAGTTTGGCCTGGCGCGTAACAAGATCCGCGAAATCGCCTTCCGTGGCGAAATCCCGGGTCTGACGAAAGCCAGCTGGTAATTACGCACAGGCTACAGGAGAAACAGTATGAGCATGAGCGATCCCATCGCCGATATGCTGACGCGCATCCGCAACGCCCAAGGCGTGCAGAAGGCGTCGGTTGTCATGCCGTCGTCGAAGCTGAAGGCAGCGATCGCCAAGGTCCTGAAGGACGAAGGCTACATCGACGACTACGCCGTGAAAGAAGAAGGCGGCAAGGCACAACTGAGCATCGGTCTGAAGTACTACGCAGGCCGTCCGGTCATCGAGCGCATCGAGCGCGTGTCGAAGCCCGGTCTGCGCGTCTACAAGGGCCGCAGCGAGATTCCGCAGGTGATGAACGGCCTGGGCGTGGCGATCATCTCGACCCCCCAGGGTCTGATGACCGACCGCAAGGCACGTGCCACCGGCGTGGGCGGCGAAGTTCTGTGCTACGTCGCTTAAGGAGTAACCATGTCCCGTGTAGGTAAGGCTCCCATCGCGCTGCCCAAAGGCGCGGAAGTGAACGTGGCGGCCGGCGTGCTCTCCGTAAAGGGCCCGCTTGGTACGCTGTCGCAAGAGATTCACAGCCTGGTCAAGGTCAATGTCGAGAACGACACGCTGACCTTCGCCCCGGCTGACGAGTCGCGTGAAGCAAACGCCCTGCAAGGCACCATGCGCGCCCTGGCGGCGAACATGGTCAAGGGCGTGACCACCGGCTTCGAGCGCAAGCTGAACCTGGTCGGCGTGGGCTATCGTGCCCAGGTCCAAGGTACTGCGCTGAAGTTCCAGCTTGGTTTCTCGCACGACGTGATCCATGAGATGCCGGAAGGCGTGACGGCAGCAACGCCGACGCAGACCGAGATCATCATCAAGGGTGCGGACAAGCAGAAAGTCGGTCAGGTTGCCGCGGAAGTCCGCGCGTACCGTCCGCCTGAGCCCTACAAGGGCAAGGGTGTGCGCTACGCCGACGAGCGCGTCATCCTGAAGGAAACCAAGAAGAAGTAAGGGGTGCAGAGATGAACAAGAAAGACGCTCGTTTGCGCCGTGCACGTCAGACCCGCGCGAAGATCGCGGAACTGAAGGTGAATCGTCTGACGGTGTTCCGCACGAACTCGCATATTTACGCTCAGGTGTACTCGCCGTGCGGCACCCAAGTGGTGGCCTCGGCTTCGACCCTCGAAGCAGAAGTGCGCAAAGAACTGACCGGCAGTGGTGCGACTACCGCCGCCGCCACCGTGATTGGCAAGCGCATCGCCGAAAAGGCGAAGGCTGCCGGCGTGGAAATCGTCGCGTTCGATCGCGGTGGCTTCCGCTTCCACGGTCGCGTGAAGGCCCTGGCTGACGCTGCGCGCGAAGCCGGCCTCAAGTTCTAAGCGCTAGAGAGAGATACGTCATGGCAAAGATGCAAGCAAAAGTCCAACAGGACGAACGCGACGACGGCCTCCGCGAGAAGATGATCTCGGTCAACCGTGTCACCAAGGTGGTGAAGGGTGGCCGGATTCTCGGTTTCGCTGCGCTGACCGTGGTTGGTGACGGCGACGGCCGCATCGGCATGGGCAAGGGCAAGGCGAAGGAAGTGCCCGTGGCCGTGCAGAAGGCGATGGACGAAGCCCGTCGCAAGATGGTCAAGGTCGCGCTGAAGAACGGCACGCTGCAACACGAAGTCGTTGGCAAGCACGGCGCCGCCAAGGTGCTGATGATGCCCGCCAAGGAAGGTACCGGCGTGATCGCCGGCGGCCCGATGCGCGCGATCTTCGAAGTGATGGGCGTGACCAACGTGGTGACCAAGTCGCACGGTTCGACGAACCCGTACAACATGGTCCGCGCCACGATCGATGGCCTGCAGAAGATGAGCACTCCGTCCGAGATCGCCGCCAAGCGCGGCAAGTCGGTCGAAGACATCCTCGGCTAAGGAGCCCGCAAATGTCGCAGAAAACCGTAAAAGTGCAACTGGTGCGCAGCCTGATCGGCACGCGCCAGGATCATCGCGCCACCGTGATTGGCCTGGGCCTGCGTCGCCTGAACTCCGTTTCGGAGCTGCAGGACACGCCCGCCGTGCGTGGCATGATCAACAAGGTCTCGTACCTGGTCAAGGTTCTGGCCTGATACCGGGAACTCGGAGAGCAAGATGCAACTGAACAACCTGAAACCGGCCGCCGGTTCGAAGCACGCCAAGCGTCGCGTCGGCCGCGGTATCGGCTCCGGCCTGGGTAAGACGGCTGGTCGCGGTCACAAGGGTCAGAAGTCGCGTTCGGGCGGCTTCCACAAGGTCGGCTTCGAAGGCGGCCAGATGCCCCTGTACCGTCGCCTGCCCAAGCGTGGCTTCACCTCGCTGACCAAGGCTTTCAACGCTGAAGTGACCCTGCGCGACATCGAGCGCCTGGAAGCCACCGAGGTGGACCTGCTGGTTCTGAAGCAGGCCGGCCTGGTCGGCGACCTGGTCAAGAGCGCCAAGGTCATCAAGGCCGGCGAGCTGACCCGCAAGGTGACGATCAAGGGTCTGGGTGCCACCGCTGGCGCCAAGGCTGCGATCGAAGCCGCTGGCGGCCAGATCGCGGAATAAACTAGCAGCTGATTTCGCAGTCAAGGCGAGTCACAGTCGGAGCATAGTTTGGCCACGGCGAAACCCAATGCAAGCGCGCTAGCCAAGAACACGGCGAAGTACGGCGATCTCAAGCGCCGGCTGATGTTCCTGGTGCTGGCCCTGATCGTCTACCGCATCGGTGCGCATATCCCGGTGCCGGGAATCGATCCGGACCAGCTGGCGAAGCTTTTCCAGAGTCAGTCGGGTGGCATCCTCGGGATGTTCAACCTGTTCTCGGGCGGTGCGCTGTCGCGCTTCACCGTCTTCGCGCTCGGCATCATGCCGTACATCTCGGCGTCGATCATCATGCAGTTGCTGACGATCGTGCTGCCGCAGCTGGAGTCGCTGAAGAAGGAGGGGCAGGCGGGGCAACGGAAGATCACGCAGTACACGCGCTACGGCACGGTGGTCCTGGCCACCTTCCAGGCGCTGTCGATCGCGGTCGCGCTGGAGTCGCAGCCGGGCCTGGTGCTGGATCCGGGCCTGATGTTCCGGGCGACGGCTGTGATCACGCTGGTGACCGGCACGATGTTCCTGATGTGGCTGGGTGAGCAGATCACCGAGCGTGGTCTGGGCAACGGCATCTCGATCATCATCTTCGGCGGTATCGCGGCGGGCCTGCCCAACGCGATCGGAGGGTTGTTCGAGCTGGTGCGCACCGGTTCGATGAGCATCATCGCCTCGATCCTGATCGTGGCGATCATCGGCGGCGTGACCTTCGCCGTGGTGTTCATCGAGCGCGGCCAGCGCAAGATCCTGGTGAACTATGCCAAGCGTCAGGTCGGCAACAAGGTGTACGGCGGTCAGTCGTCGCACCTGCCGCTGAAGCTGAACATGGCCGGGGTGATTCCGCCGATCTTCGCATCGTCGATCATCCTGTTCCCGGCGACCATCGCGGGCTGGTTCACCTCGGACTCGAGCAGTGCGGTCGGCCGGTTCATCAAGGACCTGGCTGCCACGCTCTCGCCTGGCCAACCGGTGTACATCCTGCTGTACGCGACTGCAATCGTATTTTTCTGCTTCTTCTATACGGCCCTGGTGTACAACAGCCGTGAAGTTGCGGACAACCTGAAGAAAAGCGGTGCCTTCATTCCTGGCATTCGTCCGGGCGAGCAGACGACGCGCTATATCGACAAGATCCTGGTGCGCCTGACGCTGGCTGGTGCGATCTACATCACACTGGTCTGCCTGTTGCCGGAATTCCTGGTGCTGCGCTGGAATGTTCCGTTCTATTTCGGCGGAACCTCGTTGCTGATCATCGTGGTCGTCACGATGGACTTCATGGCCCAGGTTCAGTCCTATGTCATGTCGCAGCAATATGAGTCGCTGCTGAAGAAGGCGAATTTCAAGGGTAATCTGACCTTGCGCTGAAGCCGGGTCGGTACGGGCTAGGTATGGCAAAAGACGATGTCATCCAGATGCACGGGGAGGTCCTGGAAAACCTTCCCAACGCAACGTTCCGTGTGAAGCTGGAGAATGGCCATGTTGTCTTGGGCCATATCTCCGGAAAAATGCGAATGAACTACATCCGGATTCTTCCGGGTGACAAGGTGACCGTCGAGCTGACCCCATATGATCTGTCGCGCGCACGCATCGTCTTCCGGACGAGGTGAAGCGAACAGGAAATGAAGGAAGAGGAAAATCATGAAAGTGCTGGCTTCTGTTAAGCGCATTTGCCGCAACTGCAAAATCATCAAGCGCAACGGTGTCGTGCGCGTGATCTGCTCGTCGGATCCCCGCCACAAGCAACGCCAAGGCTAATCGTAGAGAGGACTGACGAATGGCACGTATCGCAGGGGTTAACATCCCGAACCACAAGCATACCGAGATCGGCCTGACGGCTATTTACGGTATCGGCCGCTCGCGCGCCCGCAAAATCTGCGAGGCCACCGGCGTTCCTTTTGACAAGAAGGTCAAGGACCTGACTGACGGCGACCTGGAAAAGCTTCGTGATGAAGTGGGCAAGGTCACGGTCGAGGGTGACCTGCGTCGTGAGACCACGATGAATATCAAGCGTCTGATGGACCTTGGTTGCTATCGTGGCATGCGTCACCGCAAGGGACTGCCGATGCGTGGTCAGCGTACCCGCACCAACGCCCGTACCCGCAAGGGTCCGCGCAAGGCCGGCGTGGCTCTGAAGAAGTAAAGCCGAAGGCAGAGGAAGATAGACAATGGCAAAAGGTCCGAACAACGCCGCTCGCGCGCGTAAGAAGGTCAAGAAGAACGTCGCCGACGGCATCGCGCACGTCCACGCTTCGTTCAACAACACCATCATCACCATCACCGACCGCCAGGGCAACGCCCTGTCGTGGGCGACCGCCGGTGGCCAGGGCTTCAAGGGTTCGCGCAAGTCGACCCCGTTCGCTGCCCAGGTTGCTGCCGAGAACGCCGGCCGCGTGGCGCAGGACCAGGGTATCAAGAACCTGGAAGTGCGCATCAAGGGCCCCGGCCCTGGCCGTGAATCGGCTGTGCGCGCGCTGAACGCGCTCGGCATCAAGATCGCGATCATCGAAGATGTGACGCCGGTGCCGCACAACGGCTGCCGTCCGCCGAAGCGCCGCCGCATCTAAGCGCTTGGCACTGGCCGCGTCAGGGTTTCCCTGATGCGGCCGCTTGTGGTAGTATCGCGCGTTGGCCTGCCTCAGTTTCTTGCGGCAGGTTTTCGTTTTGTGTCGGCCCCCTGGCAGTCGTGGCCAGTCGGGACGGCAAAGAGTCATGCTGTTTTGCGCGGCCTTCAATCGGAAGGCCGCGCTGGATAAGCCCACCGTTCGTCGAGCCGCGCCGATATGGCGACAGGATCCGGCGGACTCGCGGCGCGTCGCCATGGGCGACGGCACGTCGCGATCGATCAAAGGAAGATAAAGTGGCACGTTATACCGGCCCGAAGGCCAAACTTTCCCGCCGCGAAGGCACCGACCTGTTCCTGAAGAGCGCACGCCGCTCGCTGGCCGACAAGTGCAAGCTGGACAGCAAGCCGGGCCAGCACGGCCGCACCTCGGGTGCCCGCACCTCGGACTACGGCAACCAGCTGCGTGAGAAGCAGAAGGTCAAGCGCATCTACGGCGTGCTCGAGCGCCAGTTCCGCCGCTACTTCGCCGAAGCCGACCGCCGCAAGGGCAACACCGGCGAAAACCTGCTGCAACTGCTGGAATCGCGCCTGGACAACGTCGTCTACCGCATGGGCTTCGGCTCGACCCGGGCTGAAGCACGCCAGCTGGTGTCGCACAAGGCGATCCTGGTGAACGGCCAGGCCCTGAACGTGCCGTCGGCCCAGATCAAGGCCGGCGACGTGGTGACCGTGCGCGAACAATCGAAGAAGCAAGTGCGCATCGCCGAAGCGCTGTCGCTGGCCGAGCAGTCGGGCTTCCCGACCTGGGTCGCCGTCGACTCCAAGAAGTTCGAAGGCACCTTCAAGCAAGCACCGGATCGCGCCGATATTGCTGGCGACATCAACGAAAGCCTGATCGTCGAACTGTATTCGCGCTAATCCCAGGCATTGGTCCGACGATTACGACCGGCCCAACGCTTGCGTTTTTCGCCAAGCTCCCTCTCCAGCCCGACGCGCTCCGGCGCGCCGGGCTTGTTGCCCATCGTTCGATGGGATGTTCAGGTTCCAAACGTCAGCCTTATCGGTGTAACGAGCCGAGGGTATTGAAAAGGACAACCTAATGCAAACAGCACTCCTCAAGCCAAAAATCATCGCCGTCGAGCCGCAGGGCGATCATCACGCCAAGGTCGTGATGGAGCCGTTCGAGCGTGGCTACGGGCATACGCTCGGTAACGCGCTGCGTCGCGTGCTGTTGTCCTCGATGGTCGGCTATGCGCCGACTGAAGTGACGATCGCTGGGGTGGTCCACGAGTATTCCACCATTGATGGCGTGCAGGAAGACGTGGTCAACCTGCTGCTGAACCTCAAGGGTGTGGTCTTCAAGCTGCACAACCGCGACGAAGTCACGGTTTCGCTGCGCAAGGAAGGCGAAGGCGTGGTGACGGCTGCCGATATCGAGCTGCCGCACGACGTCGAGATCATCAACCCGGGCCACGTGATCGCCCATCTGTCGGCCGGCGGCAAGCTGGACATGCAGATCAAGGTCGAGCAAGGCCGCGGCTATGTGCCGGGCAACGTGCGCAAGTTCGGCGACGAGTCGGGCAAGGTGATCGGCCGCATCGTGCTGGACGCCTCGTTCTCGCCCGTGCGCCGTGTGTCGTACGCGGTCGAGTCCGCCCGCGTCGAGCAGCGTACCGACCTCGACAAGCTGGTGATGAACATCGAAACCGACGGCGTGATCTCGCCCGAGGAAGCGATCCGCCAGTCGGCCCGCATCCTGGTCGACCAGCTGTCCGTGTTCGCCGCCCTGGAAGGCACCGAGTCGTCGGCGGAAGCCGCCTCGAGCCGCGCGCCGCAGATCGACCCGATCCTGCTGCGCCCGGTCGACGACCTGGAGCTGACGGTGCGCTCGGCCAACTGCCTGAAGGCCGAGAACATCTACTACATCGGCGACCTGATCCAGCGTACCGAGAACGAGCTGCTGAAGACCCCGAACCTGGGTCGCAAGTCGCTCAACGAGATCAAGGAAGTCCTCGCCTCGCGCGGCCTGACCCTCGGCATGAAGCTCGAGAACTGGCCGCCCGCAGGTCTGGAGAAGTAATTTGCACCGGGAGGCCGCGCAAGCAGCCTCCCGCGCAAGCGCGGCCGCCGGCATGTGCCGGCGGCTTCAACCGACTACCGGCCCGCGTCTGGAAGCAAGCTGCGGCAAGCGTCCGGCGATAGAAGAGCTGGTCAAACACTGAAATAGAAAGGAACCATCATGCGTCACCGTCATGGCCTGCGGAAACTGAACCGCACCTCGTCGCACCGTCTCGCGATGCTGCGCAACATGTCCAACTCGCTGTTCCAGCACGAGCTGATCAAGACCACCCTGCCCAAGGCCAAGGAACTGCGCAAGGTTGTCGAGCCCCTGATCACGCTGGCCAAGAAGGACACCGTCGCCAACCGCCGTCTGGCCTTCGCCCGCCTGCGCGACCGCGACATGGTCACCAAGCTGTTCACCGAACTGGGCCCGCGCTACAACGCACGTCCGGGCGGCTACACCCGCATCCTGAAGTTCGGCTTCCGTCAGGGCGACAACGCGCCGATGGCGCTGGTCGAACTGGTGGATCGTCCTGAGGTTGAAGAGACCTCGGCCGAAGAAGCCGCAGAATAAGGTTGCTGCGTCGCCCGACCGCAAGGACGGGTTGTCGCATACCGCCTACAATCGAGCCAGGCTGATGCCTGGCTCTTTTGTTTTGGGCGCGCGTTCGGCCGCATGAGAGGGAAAGGAGTCACGATGGAACGTGAAGGACAGGTGGAGCCGGCGCAACAAGTCTGGATGGTCATGACCACCTTGCCCGACGAGGCGAGCGCGCGTCAGATGACCGCCGCGCTGCTGGAGGCCGGGCTGGCCGCCTGTGTGAACCGCCTGGCGCCGTGCGAGTCGGAATACCGTTGGCAAGGCGCAATCGAGCAGGCCAGGGAATGGCCGCTGCTGATCAAGACCACGTCGGCGCGCTACACGGCGCTGGAAGCGGCGATACGCTCGGCACACCCCTACGAGGTGCCCGAGATCGTGGCGTGGCCGCTGGCTAGCGGCTTCGCGCCCTACCTGGCCTGGGTGCGCGCAGAAACCGCGCCGGCGGGCCAGCAATAAGACAGAACATTGGCGACACAGCTTCAGGGACAGGACATGGGCTTCGGCTTGGCGGCGGCACGGCAGGTACAGGGAGAGGTACAGGGTGTTTGGCGGGCGGACTGGCTGCGGCATATTGCCGCGGCCTGCATGATGGTGCTCGCCTGGCTGTGCCTTTCAGGTCCTGCGGCGGCGGCTTCGCAGGATGACTTCCTGCCGCCGGAGCAGGCGTTCCGCTTCGCTGCCCGCCAGATCGACCCGCATACGATCGAAGTGCGTTTCGACGTGGCCGATGGCTACCACCTGTACCGCGAACGCTTCGCCTTCTCCGCGCAGCCGGCCGGCGTGAAGCTGGGCCAGCCCGAGTTCCCGCCGGGCAAGGTGAAGTTCGATGAGAACTTCGGCAAGGAGATGGAGACCTACCACACCGGCGTCACCATCCGCGTGCCGGTGGAGTCCGCACCGGAAGGCGGCTGGACCTTGCTGGTGACATCGCAGGGCTGCGCCGACAAGGGCCTGTGCTATCCGCCGGCCGAGCATGTCTTCAAGGTGGGCGGCGGCGCGCTGGACGCGCTGCTCGGCAAGGCAGCGCGCAGCGAAGCGCCGCCGGCATCGGCCGAACCGATTCCATCGGCGGCACCCGCCGCACCCGCCGTGCAGGCCGGCGCCGCGCCGGGGGGCGACGACGGCGACCGCATCGCCGGTGCCCTGGCCAGCCGCAACCTGCCGCTGATCGCGGCGCTGTTCTTCGGTCTTGGCCTGCTGCTGACGTTCACGCCCTGCGTGTTGCCGATGGTGCCTATCCTGTCTTCCATCGTGGTGGGCGAGCACGTCACGCGCAGCCGCGCGCTCGTGGTGTCGCTGGCCTATGTGCTTGGCATGGCGGTGGTGTACACGGCTGTCGGCGTCGCCGCCGGCCTGCTGGGCGAGGGCCTGGCCGCCGCGCTGCAGAATCCCTGGGTGCTCGGCGCCTTTGCGGCCCTGATGGTGGGGCTGGCCCTGTCCATGTTCGGCCTCTACGAGCTCCAGCTGCCGCAGCGCTGGCAGACGCGGCTGACGGCATCGTCCAACCGCCGCCAGGGCGGCCAGGTGGCCGGGGCGGCGGCGATGGGCGCGATCTCGGCGCTGATCGTCGGCCCTTGCGTCACCGCACCCCTGGCCGGCGCCTTGGCCTACATCGCGCAGACCGGCGATGCCTTCACCGGTGGCGGCGCGCTGTTCGCCATGGCGCTGGGCATGGGCGTGCCGCTGGTGCTGGTGGGTGTGGGCGCCGGCAACCTGCTGCCGCGCGCGGGTCGCTGGATGGAAGCCACCAAGCGCTTCTTCGGCTTCCTGCTGCTGGGCGTGGCCATCTGGATGGTGAGCCCGGTGCTGCCTGCGTGGCTGGTGATGGCGGCCTGGGCGGCGCTGCTGCTGGTGGCGGCGGTCTTCCTGGGCGCGTTCGATTCGCTCGGCGCCGAGCCGCACGGCCTGGCGCGGCTGGGCAAGGGCCTGGGCCTGCTGGCGGCGCTGGCCGGCGCGATCCTGCTGGTCGGCCTGGCTTCCGGTGGGCGCGATCCGCTTCAACCTCTGTCTCACCTGGCCGCCGTGCATGAGGTCGGCGCGGCTTCGCCGGGCAAGCCTGGCCGCCGCGAGCTGCGCTTCGAGCGCGTCGCCTCGGTGGCTGAACTCGATGCGCGCGTGGCGCAGGCTGCCGCCGCGGGCAAACCGGTATTGCTGGATTTCTATGCCGACTGGTGCGTCAGCTGCAAGGAAATGGAGCGCTTGACTTTCAGCGACGCCGGCGTGCGCGAGCGCTTGTCCGGCGTGGTGCTGCTGCAGGCGGACGTGACCCGCAACAACGCGGACGACAAGGCCCTGCTCAAGCGCTTCGGCCTGTTCGGGCCGCCCGGCATCATCCTGTTCGGCGCCGACGGCGGCGAACGCCCGGTGCGCGTGATCGGCTACCAGTCGGCAAGCCGCTTCCTCGACAGCCTGCAGCGGGCGCTCGGCGCGGCCGAGCGTACTTGACGGTCTCCTCCGCGACGCGTGTCGCGGTGGCGGGCGGTCGCCCTCCTACCGGTCCAGCCGGCGGCCGAGCTGCCAGACCGCGCCCAGCACCACCACCACCGTCCCCATCAGGCCGATCGACCACCAGAAGCCCTCCGGCTCGTGCAGCCAGGGCATGCGCTCGAAGTTCATGCCGAAGATGCCGGTGATCAGCGTCAGCGGCATGAACAGCGCGGTGATCAACGTCAGCGTGCGCATGGTGCGGTTGGTGCGGTGGGCGACCGCCGAGAAGTGGATCTGTACGGCCGACTCGATCGAATCTTCCAGCCGCCGCGCATGGGCGAGCACGCGCGAGATGTGCTCCATCACGTCGTTGATGCGCACCAGCAGCACTTCGTCGCGGCCCGCGGGGCCGCCAGCCGTGGTGCCGCCACTTTCGGACTCGGTGCTGTAACGGTTGTCGAGCAGGCTGTCGCGGAACTCCTGCAGCGCGTCACGCTGCTCCTCGCTGAGGTGCTCGAGCCGGCGCAGCTGGATGCGGGCATCGAGCAGTCCCTCCCAACTCGAGAAGCCGCGCCGGGCGTTGAGCAGTGCCCGCTGCCAGCGGTCGAGTTGGCGCGTCAGCGGCGCGCGCAGTTCCAGGTAGCGGTCGACCATGGCATTGAGCAGCCGCAGCATCAGGTCCTCGGGCCGGGTCGGCGGCCGGATACCGTGCACCAGTGCGGCCTGGCCGTTGGCGCGTGCCTTGGCCGGCGGCGCCTGGCACAGCTCCAGCAGCCGCTGGCGGACCTGGTCGATGGTGCGCGACTGCGCGGGCCGCACAGTCACCAGCACATTGTCGAAAACAAAGAAGGCCACCGGCTGCGTGTCGATGCGCGCCAGCGCCGGCAGGAAGCCCGGTGGGTACCGCCGCGCCCTGGCCGTGGGGTCGGGCGCCGGCGCGCCCTCGCCTGTGGTGCCTGTGGCGGGCCCATCGCCCACCCCGCCCGCCCCCGCCTCCGCGATCAGCCGGCTGGTTTCCAGCGTCAGCTTGCGGAAGATCACCATGTCGTACGCATGGGTGGTATCGAAGTAGGACGGATGGACCGGATTGGTCGCATCGGCCAGGTGCAGGTCCAGCACGGGCGCGCCGGCCAGCACGGCCATCTGCTCGCGCCATGCAGCGGGCGCCGCTGTCACTTCCTCGATGGCGCAGTCGGCCCACACGAAGCGCGCCGCCGCGTTGCCGGCGAGGAAGTCGCGCGCGGCTTCCAGCGTGCCGAGCGGGTGGACCTGGCTGGCGGAAAAACCGAGCAGTTGCATGCGCGGCGCGGCGGTCTGCTGGCCGGCCGCGTTCAGCGTGCCAGCAGGCGCGCGGCGTCGCGCGCAAAGTAGGTCAGGATGCCGTCGGCGCCCGCGCGGCGGAAGGCGAGCAGCGATTCCATCATCGCCTTGTCGTGATCGAGCCAGCCATTCTGCGCGGCAGCCTTGAGCATCGCGTACTCGCCGCTGACCTGGTAGACGTAGGTCGGAAAGCGGAACTCGTCCTTCACGCGCCGCACGATGTCCAGGTAAGGCATGCCGGGCTTGACCATCACCATGTCGGCACCTTCCAGGATGTCCTGTGCCACTTCGCGCAGGGCCTCGTCGGTATTGGCCGGGTCCATCTGGTAGGTCATCTTGTTGCCCTTGCCCAGGTTGGCGGCCGAACCCACTGCATCGCGGAAGGGGCCGTAGAAGGCCGAGGCGTACTTGGCCGAGTAGGCCATGATGCGCGTGTGGATGTGGCCCGCATCCTCCAGTGCCATGCGCACCGCGCCGATGCGCCCGTCCATCATGTCCGAGGGCGCGACGATGTCGACGCCGGCCTCGGCCTGGATCAGTGCCTGCTTGACGAGGATCTCGACGGTGACGTCGTTGATCACATAGCCGTTGTCGTCCAGCACGCCGTCCTGGCCATGGCTGGTGTACGGGTCCAGCGCCACGTCGGTCAGCACGCCGAGTTCGGGGAAGCGGTCCTTCAGCGCGCGCACGGCGCGCGGGATCAGGCCTTCGGCGCGCGTGGCCTCGATGCCATCGGGCGTCTTGAGCGACGGGTCGATCACCGGGAACAGCGCGATCACAGGGATGCCGAGGTCGACGCAATCCTGCGCCACCGGCAGCAGCAGATCGATCGAGACGCGTTCCACGCCGGGCATCGAGGCCACGGCCTCGCGCTTGTTGTTGCCGTCGAGCACGAAGACCGGGTAGATCAGGTTGTCGGGCGACAGGCGGTGCTCGCGCATCATGCGGCGCGAGAAATCATCGCGTCGCATGCGGCGGGGACGGTATTCGGGGAAAGTGGACATGGGCGGAATCAGCGGTGAGAAGCGTCGGCCGAGGTGGCCGAACCTTGCGGCGCGGGTCCGTTGCCGGCGACCCTGCGAAAAAGAAAGTCCAGAAAAACTAAACTTTCGGGCGTGCCCGCTATCATACTCGCGGACACTCTGCGTTGCGCCCTGCGCGGCGCGGTGTCCCCCGCTACTCCTCCCTGAGCGGGTACCCGTCGCCTCCGGGCGATGGGAATGTTCTCCCCCGTTGCGTGCAACGGGGTTTTTTTTGCCCGCGTGCAGGCGAGAGTGCTCAGCCCGGCTCGCCCGCCGCCGGGGCCGCAGGCGCATCCGGCGCCGGAGCGGCGGCTGCCTGCGCTTCGGGCAGGCCGAGCCAGCCGGCCACCACCCGCTGCGCTTCTTCGATGCCACGCCGCTTCAGGCTGGAAAAGAGCTGGGCGGTCAGCGGTACCGGCTGGCTGAGCTGCGCCGCGTACTCCGCCAGGATGCGGCGCGTCTCGCGCAGCGCCAGCGCGTTCTCGCTGTTGGTCAGCTTGTCCGCTTTGGTCAGCAGCACGTGGATCGGGCGGCCGGTAGGCAGGAACCACTCCACCATCTGGCAATCGAGGTCGGTGAAGGGGCGGCGCGCATCCATCATCAGCACCAGGCCGGCCAGCTGCACGCGCGTCTGCACGTAGTCGCTGAGCAGGCCCTGCCAGTGGAACTTGGCCGTCCCGGATACCTGAGCATAGCCGTAGCCCGGCAGGTCGACGAGGAAGGCGAGCGGCTCGGGCGCCTTGACGGGCGCCACCGAGAAGTAGTTGATGTGCTGGGTGCGGCCGGGCGTGCGCGAGGAGAACGCGAGCTTCTTCTGGTTGCACAGCACGTTGATGGCGGTCGACTTGCCGGCGTTGGACCGACCGGCGAAGGCCACTTCCGGCACGGCCGTGGCGGGCAGGTCGCGCAGGTGATTGACGGTATTGAAGAAGCGGGCCTGGTGTAGGAGGGACATGCGGTCGTGACTTAGCGGCTGATGGCGGGAAGCGGACGGGTGTCGCGCTTCGTCTGGCAGCGCGGGTTGGGGCCGGCGGCGGCAAGGAGGCCGCGCGTGGCGCCGGGCCAGGCGACGTTCTCGCTGCGGCGAGTCTTTGGGCCGTCTTTCTGGCAGGCAATTATTGTACAATAAGCCGGTTTACGGTCTCCGGATTGGGTGATGCGTGGCATTCCTGCGTCGCCCTTGGCTTTACCCAGGAGGTCCTTGCGTGTCCGTTTCATTGAGGTAGCGCGGCCTTTCACGGTCTTTGTGCGCTTGCCCACGCCGCCAGGCTCGGGCAGCGGCAGCGGGCACAAGTCGCGCAGAACCCTCATCGTCACGACCCTCCGGCTCCGCGCGTCCTCACCGCGGGAAAGGAAAGAGGGCAGGCGGCACGCAGCACGGTTTCGATAACAAATCAGACAAGGTGTGCGAATGAACCGCATTGCGAAATTCCTGGCTATCGTGGCGCTGGCCCTGCCGGCCGCCACCATGACCAGTCTGGCTTCCGCCGCAGAACAAGCCGCTCAAGCGGCCAAGGCGGACCCCGCCAAGGGTGAAACGCTGTACACGCAGGGTGCCCCCGATCGCAATGTCCCCGCCTGCCTCAGCTGCCATGGTGCCAACGGTAACAGCGGCGCCGCCGCCAACCCGAAACTGGCCAGCCAGCATCCCGAGTACGTGGTCAAGCAACTGCAGAACTTCAAGGCCAAGACCCGCAACAACGCCATCATGTCGGCCTACGCGGCCGCGCTGAGCGACCAGGAGATGCATGACATCGCAGCCTACCTGGGCAAGCAGGGCCTGAAGCCGGCCACCGCCAAGAACAAGGACACCATCGAGGCTGGCCAGAAGATCTACCGTGCCGGCATTGCCGCCAAGGGCGTGCCTGCCTGCGCGGCCTGCCACGGCCCGACCGGCGCCGGCATCCCGGCGCAGTATCCGAGAGTCGGCGGCCAGTGGTCCGACTACACCGAAGCACAGCTGGTGGCGTTCCGCCAGGGCACCCGCACGAACAACCCGGTGATGACGAACGTCGCCGCGCGCATGTCGGACACCGAGATCAAGGCGGTGGCCGACTACGTCGCCGGCGTTCGCTAAGCCGTACGGCACCGGTGCCGCCGGGTGCTCCGGCGGCGCGGCGCCGCATTGCCGGGCAGCACTGAGCATGCCGACGATCATCGAAGAGGGTGGCCTGCTCGCCGAGCACGTCCACCCTTTTTCGTGTCAACGTATCCTTAACGTATTAGGCCGTAACCGGCTGTAGGGCCAGACCGCACATGTCGACCGCATCCACTTCAGGGCTGCACCTGAAGACTCCTCACCGCCTGCTGCGCGACACGGTCGAGCTGCTGTCCTCGATGCGCTTTGCGATTGCACTGCTGACGGTGATCGCAATTGCCAGCGTGATCGGCACGGTGCTCAAGCAGAACGAGCCCTATCCCAACTACGTCAACCAGTTCGGACCGTTCTGGGCCGACCTGTTCCACACGCTGTCGCTGCAGAAGGTCTACAGCTCGTGGTGGTTCCTGCTGATCCTGGGCTTCCTGGTGATCTCCACCTCGCTGTGCATCTCGCGCAATGCGCCCAAGATGGTGGCCGACATGCGTTCCTGGAAGGACCATGTGCGCGAGCGCAGCCTGCGGGCCTTCCACCACCGTGGCGAGTTCGAGACCGGCCGCGCGCGGGCGGACGCGGTCGCGCACCTGCAGGCCCTGCTGCACAACCGCGGCTACCGCATCCGGCCGGTCGCCCATGAGGGCGCCACGCTGCTGGCGGCCAAGTCGGGTGCGGCCAACAAGCTGGGCTACATCCTGGCGCATTCGGCCATCGTGGTGATCTGCCTGGGCGCCCTGGCCGACGGCGACATGCTGATCCGGGCGCAGATGTGGTTCGGTGGCAAGACGCCGATCTCGGGCAATGCGGTGATCAGCGAGATCCCGCCGCAGCACCGGCTGCCGGCCAGCAACCCGGGCTTTCGCGGCAATGCCTTCGTGCCGGAGGGCGCCACCGTGTCCACCGCCATACTGAATATCGCAGACGGCGCGCTGGTGCAGGACCTGCCCTTCACCATCACGCTGAAGAAGTTCACCATCGAGCATTACTCGACGGGCATGCCCAAGCTGTTCGCCTCGGACGTGGTGATCACCGACCGCGCCACTGGTAAGCGGACCGAGGCCACCATCAAGGTCAACGAACCGCTGGTGGTGGACGGCGTGGCCATCTACCAGTCGAGCTTCGAGGACGGCGGGTCGCGCCTGAAGTTCGTCGGCTATCCGATGCAGGGCAGTGCCGACAAGACGTTCTCCTTCGCCGGCGCCGTGGGCAACAACGCGCCGCTCGCCGGCACCGGCACCGCCGCCGACAAGGAAGGGCTCACGGTGGAATTCAGCGACTTCCGGCTGATGAACATCGAGACCGTCACCGATGCATCGGGCAAGCCCGACGCGCGCGGCGTTGCGCGCCAGTCGCTGAATGCCAAGCTGGAGTCGCACCTGGGTGCCGCCGCCAGTCCGGACCGGGCCAAGGAACTGCGCAATGTCGGCCCCTCGGTGCAATACAAGCTGCGCGACCGCAACGGCCAGGCGCGCGAGTTCAACAACTACATGGTGCCGGTGCAGCTCGATGGCCAGTCCGTGTTCCTGGCCGGAATGCGCGACTCGCCCAACGAGCCCTTCCGCTACCTGCGCATCCCCGCCGACGAACAGAACAGCGTGGCCGACTGGATGCGGCTGCGGGCCGCGCTGCAAGACCGCGGCATGCGCGGCGAAGCGGCACGCCGCTTCGCACTGGAGTCGATGCCGGGCGAGGACAAGGCGACATTGCGCACCCAGCTGGCCGAAAGCGCACTGCGCGCGCTCGACCTGTTCGCCGGCGCCAACCGCCCGGCGGCGGACTCTCCGCCGGGAGGCTTCGCCGCGGTCGCCGCCTTCCTCGAAAAGTCGGTGCCACAGGCCGAGCAGCAGAAGGCGGCTGACGTGCTGCTGAAGATCATGAATGGCTCGATGTGGGAACTGTGGCAGCTCGCGCGCGAGCGTGACAAGCTGCCGGTGGTGCCCAACAGCGCGCAGAGCGGCGCCTTCCTGCAGCAGGCGGTCAATGCCTTGTCCGACAGCTTCTTCTACCAGGCACCCGTCTTCCTCCAGCTCGACGACTTCCAGCAGGTGCAGGCGAGCGTGTTCCAGATGACTCGTGCGCCGGGCAAGAACATCGTGTATCTTGGCTGTCTACTGCTGGTGCTCGGCGTGTTCGCCATGCTCTATATCCGCGAGCGCCGCGTCTGGATCTGGATCAAGGACCGCGCGGAGGGGCCGGGCAGCCAAGTGCTGATGGCCATGTCGACCCAGCGACGCACGCTCGATTTCGAGAAGGAGTTCGAGGCGCTGCGCGACGATGTGCGCCGCGCAGCCGGCGTCCCCGGTGAGGACGCGCACGGCGCGCCGGCGGACCGGCCGGCGCAGTGAGCGGTCGGCGCGCCAGGCGCGCCGGATTGAACAGCGGATGCCGGCCTTCGGCCGGCACGCGATGTTGCAGGTAGAAGATATGTCGTCCAATGTGAACCAGGCCAGCGCCGGCATGTCGGCCGCGCGGGCCAGCGGCGCGGCCGCCGAGCCGGCGCCTTACCTCGAACCGTCGTTCCTGCGCCGCCTGGGCTGGCTCGACTGGGTGTTCGCGCTGTTGCTCGCCTTCGGCGCGGGCGTCGCGCTGACGCGCTACGGGCAGTGGATGAACGTCTACGACAAGGCCGTGCTGATCGCAGCGGTACCCACCTTCGCGCTGCTGGGCTGGAACTGGAAGCCGGTGCGCCCGCTGATGGTGCTGCTGGCCGTGCTGGCGCTTTTCGCCGTGCAGCTCTACCAGGGGCAGCTCGCGCGTGCCGACCAGGCCTTCTTCCTCAAGTACCTGCTTTCCAGCCAGTCGGCCATCCTGTGGATGAGCGCGCTGGTCTTCCTCTCCACGCTGTTCTACTGGGGCGGCCTGCTGGCGCGCAGCTCCACCGGCTACAGCATCGGCAGCAAGCTGTGCTGGGCGGCGGTCGTGCTGGGTTTCACCGGCATGCTGGTGCGCTGGTACGAGTCCTATCTGGTCGGCGCGGACATCGGGCACATTCCCATCTCGAACCTCTATGAAGTGTTCGTGCTGTTCGCGCTGGTCACCTCGCTGTTCTACCTGTACTACGAAGGCCGCTACGCGACCCGCGCGCTCGGCCCCTTCGTGATGCTGGTGGTCTCGGCGGCAGTCGGCTTCCTGCTCTGGTACACGGTGAGCCGCAATGCCCAGGAGATCCAGCCGCTGGTGCCGGCGCTGCAGAGCTGGTGGATGAAGATCCACGTGCCGGCGAACTTCATCGGCTACGGTACCTTCGCGCTGGCGGCGATGGTGGCGGTGGCCTACCTGCTCAAGCAGAAGGGCATCCTGGCCGAGCGCCTGCCTGCACTGGAAGTGCTCGACGACGTCATGTACAAGGCGATCGCCATCGGCTTCGCCTTCTTCACCATCGCCACCATCCTGGGCGCGCTGTGGGCCGCTGAGGCCTGGGGCGGCTACTGGAGCTGGGACCCGAAGGAGACCTGGGCGCTGATCGTCTGGCTGAACTACGCGGCCTGGCTGCACATGCGGCTGATGAAGGGGCTGCGCGGCACGATGGCGGCCTGGTGGGCGCTGGTGGGCCTGCTGGTCACGACCTTCGCCTTCCTCGGCGTCAATATGTTCCTCTCCGGCCTGCACAGCTACGGCGAGCTGTGACGCGGGATGTGACGGAAGTGATGAACTTGACGCGACGCAATCAACCTGCCCCTTGGGCAGGTTTTTTTTCGTCCGAGGGATGAAAAGCGTCGTATTCGGTGTTTACTGTGAGGACGGCGCCGGCTGGCGGCGCCACTTTTGACTGGAGACTGACATCATGGCCCGTTTTTGTCGTACTGCTCCCCTGGCTCGCGCCGGCGCCCTGGCACTGGCCTGCTCGGCCGTCCTGCTGGCGGCCTGTTCAAGCTTGGGAGGCTCGGCCGGCAATATGCCGCCCACGGTCAAAGTGACGAATGGCGCGCTGAGTGATCCCCAGGGCCTGACCCTCTATGTGTTTGACCGCGACAACGTGGGTGCCGGTGTCAGTGCCTGCAACGGCCCCTGCGCGAAGAACTGGCCGCCGCTGCTGGCCGAGCCAGGCACCACGCCCCATGGTGACTTCACCATCATCAGCCGTGAGGACGGTACCCGCCAGTGGGCCTATCGCGGCCGTCCGCTCTACCGTTTCTCCAAGGACGCCAACGCCGGAGACCGGACCGGCGACAACTTCAACAACGTCTGGCACGTCGCCACGCCCTGACCGCCTGGCACGCGCCCGTCGCGCTGGCCGGTGTCCGGCCACGCGGCGCCATGCGGTGATGAGCGAGGCGGCTTCCCGCCTCGCCGCGTAAAAGTTGTCAGGATCGGGGTGCACCATCCGACCAAGGCAGGAGTCCAATCCTGTGTGTGGCACGATCCCCTGTGCCGGCAGGCCTGCAGAAAGGAAAGACGATGCTGATTCCCACCCCGAAATGGCTGCGCGGTGCTGACTTGCCCGCTTCCGAGATCACACCGCGCTCGGTGTTCGAGTCGCGGCGCCGGCTGTTGGCGCTGGCTGCCGCCGCGGGCGCGGCCGGCAGCCTGTCGCCATGGGCGGCGCGCCGGGCGCTGGCCCAGGCGCCGGCAAGCCATGGCCCGAAGCTGGCGGCGGCGCTGAATCGTGCCTATGCGGTGACCGAGCGGCAGACGCCGTACGAGGACGTCACCACCTACAACAACTTCTACGAGTTCGGTACCGACAAGTCTGATCCGGCGCGTTACGCGGGCACGCTGCGCCCGCGGCCCTGGCAGGTAGCCGTCGAGGGCCTGGTCAACAAGCCGAAGGTATTCGACCTGGACGAACTGCTGAAGCTTGCGCCGCTCGAGGAGCGCATCTATCGCCTGCGCTGTGTCGAGGGCTGGTCGATGGTGATCCCCTGGATCGGCTACCCACTGTCGAGCCTGATCCGCCACGTCGAGCCGCTGGGCAGCGCGAAGTACGTGCAGTTCATCAGCCTGGCCGACAAGAAGCAGATGCCGGGGCTCGCCAGCCCTGTACTCGACTGGCCCTATAGCGAGGGGCTGCGCATGGACGAGGCCATGCATCCGCTCGCGCTGCTGACCTTCGGCCTGTACGGCGAGGTGCTGCCCAGGCAGAACGGCGCCCCGGTGCGCATGGTGCTGCCCTGGAAGTACGGCTTCAAGGGGGCCAAGTCCATCGTCCGCATCCGTTTCCTCGACCGGCAGCCCCCTACCAGCTGGAACCTGGCGGCACCGCAGGAGTACGGCTTCTACTCCAACGTCAATCCCGAAGTGGACCACCCGCGCTGGAGCCAGGCCACCGAGCGGCGCATCGGCGAGGACAAGGGCGGTGGCGGCTTTTCCGCGCTGTTTGCGCCCAAGCGCAAGACCTTGATGTTCAACGGCTATGCCGACCAGGTGGCCTCGCTCTACGGGGGCATGGACTTGAGGAAGTACTTCTGATGGCCAGGTCAGACATGACTGTCCGCCCGGGCGCCGCGGCAGCGCCAGCCGGCGCTGCTGCGCGCTCCAGTCTCGCCGCGCCGACACCGTCCACCGTGCGTGCGATCAAGGTGGCGGTGTGGCTGCTGGCCTTGCTGCCCTTCGTGCGCCTCATCTATCTGGGCGCCACCAGCCAGTACGGCGCCAATCCGCTCGAATTCGTCACGCGCTCGACCGGCACCTGGACCCTGGTGATGCTGTGCGCCACGCTCGCGGTCACGCCGCTGCGGCGTTTGCTGGGATGGCACTGGCTGGTGCGCCTGCGCCGCATGCTTGGCCTGTTTGCCTTTTTCTACGGGCTGCAGCACTTCCTGCTATGGGTTGGCGTGGACCGCGGCTTCGACGTCGCCTACATGCTGAAGGACGTGGCCAAGCGGCCGTTCATCACGGCGGGCTTCGCCGCCTTCGTGCTGATGGTGCCGCTGGCCGCCACCTCGACCAACGCGATGGTCCGGCGGCTGGGCGGCAAGGCCTGGCAGCGCTTGCACAAGGCTGTCTACGCGATCGCTATGCTGGCCATCCTGCACTACTGGTGGCACAAGGCGGGCAAGCACGATTTCGCCGAGGTGTCGGTCTATGCGGCCGTGGTGTTCGTGCTGCTGGCGCTGCGGGTATGGTGGTGGTGGCGCAAGCCGCCGGGCGCGGCCTTGCGCGGAGGATGATGCTGCGCCGCCCGGCGCGGGCCTCCAGGCCCTGCGCCTTGGCGACGGCTTAACCCTGCAGCAGGTGTTCGCCGCGGTACAGGTCTTCCACGCGTTCGCGCTCACGCACCAGGTGCACGGTGTCGCCGTCGACCATGACCTCGGCGGCGCGCGGCCGCGTGTTGTAGTTCGAGCTCATTACGAAGCCGTAGGCGCCGGCGGACATCATCGCCAGCAGGTCGCCCGCCTGGACTGCCAGCGCGCGATCGCGGCCGAGCCAGTCGCCGGATTCGCACACCGGGCCGACCACGTCATAGGTGACAGGCTGCTGCGCCGCGCGCACGGCCACCGGCTCGATCCCGTGGTAGGCCTCGTACATGGCCGGGCGGGCGAGGTCGTTCATCGCTGCGTCGACGATGCAGAAGTTCTTGGTGGCACCGGGCTTCAGGTATTCGACTCTTGCCAGCAGCAGGCCCGCATTGCCCACCAGCGAGCGGCCGGGCTCGAACAGCACTTCGCGATGACCGTGGCCGCGCGCGGCGACGTGCGCCAGCAGAGTAGCGGCGAAGCCGGTGATGTCGGGCGGGGTCTCGTCGGCATAGGTGATGCCAAGGCCGCCTCCCACATCGATATGCTCCAGGTCGATGCCCTCGCTCTGCAGGGCTTCGACCACGTCCAGCACCTTGTCCAACGCCTCCAGGTAGGGCGCGACCTCCGTGATCTGCGAACCGATATGGCAGTCGATGCCGACCACGTCGAGGTGGGGCAGCGCGGCGGCGGCACGGTAGGTCGGCAGCACGTCCTCATAGGCGATGCCGAACTTGTTGCCCTTCAGGCCGGTGGAGATGTACGGGTGCGTCTTGGCATCCACGTCCGGGTTGATGCGCAGCGACACGCGCGCGCGCTTGCCCACCCGGCCGGCCACCGCGTTCAAGCGGTCCAGTTCGGGGATGGATTCGACATTGAACGACAGCACGTCGTGCGCCAGCGCGAGCTCCATTTCCGCCGCACTCTTGCCCACGCCCGAGAACACCACCTTGCGCGGGTCGCCACCGGCGGCCAGCACGCGCATCAGTTCCCCGCCCGAGACGATGTCGAAGCCTGCGCCCAGCTGGGCGAAGACCTGCAGCACGGCCAGGTTGGAATTGGCCTTCATGGCGTACTGCACGCGCGCACGGCGGCCGGTGCAGGCCGCTGCATAGGCTTCGTAGGCGGTGGTCAGGGCGGCACGCGAGTAGACGTAGGTCGGCGTGCCGAACTCGGCGGCGATGCGCGACAGCGGCACTTGCTCGACGGCGAGTTCGCCGTTGGGGCGATGGAAGAAGGCGTTCATGGTCACTTCGAAGCAGGGGCGGCTGCGGGAGTCGTGGCGGGGGCGGGCGCGGCGGGGGCGGGCGCCGAGGTGGGCGCAACAGGGATGCTGGCCGCGTCCGCACGGCCAAGGCCCGGGTCGGGTACGGCGGGCGAGGACGGCTCGGGCGGGCGCTTGGGCATCACCAGCGGACCGCGCACGCCGCATCCCGCCAGCAGGGACATCGATAGGCTGGCGGCAAACGCCGATACAATCGCTACACGACGCAACATCGGGTCGTCCTTGAAGAATCGTCCCGGCCGGGGCGGGACGGGACCATCGGAATTGCATTCAAATACAGCGCCGGCCACGCCCGCGCCCCGCATTGTGCGGGCACGGGCGCGGCCGGCCGACCTTGGAGTTTAGCATGCCCCCCTTGAGTGAGAGCGAGTTCCTGGCGCTGGCCGAGCAGGAGCTGGACCGGCTGGAACGCGCCGTGGAGGAAGCCGCCGACGCGGCCGATGCCGACATCGAGATCAACCGCACCGGCAATGTGATGGAGCTGGAGTTCGAAGACGGCTCCAAGATCATCGTCAACAGCCAGGCCCCGATGCAGGAGCTGTGGGTGGCGGCGCGCGCGGGCGGTTTCCACTTCCGCCGCGAAGGCGATCGTTGGGTCGATACGCGCGGCGGCGGCGAGCTGTTCGAGGCGCTGTCGCGCTACCTGAGCCAGCAGGCAGGGGTGGCGCTGAAGCTGGCCTGAGGCACGCGGGCGCGCGCGGCGCCATGCCAATGAAAAAAGCCGGCCCTGTGGCCGGCTTTTTTCATTGGTGGACAGGTGGCTGCCTCAGCCCCCGCCGAACATCTCGAGGATGCGCTTCTTCTCGGCTTCGACGTCGACTGGCTGTTGCTGTTGCTGCTGCTGCGTCTCGCTGTCGGCCTTGCCCGGCCACGGATCGCCCAGGCCCACCGAGGCCACGCCGGCGCCGCCTGCGTTTTCTTCGAAGGTCCAGTCGCCGCCCGCCATTACCACACCCTCCGGCGGCTGGCGCTCGGGGATCTCCGGCACGCCCTTGAGCACCTGGCCCATGTAGCCGACCCAGATCGGCAGCGCCAGGCCACCGCCCGTCTCGCGCACGCCCAGGCTCTTGGGCTGGTCGTAGCCCATCCAGGCGATGGCGACGAGATTGGGGGTGTAGCCGGCGAACCAGGCATCGACGGCGTCGTTGGTGGTCCCGGTCTTGCCTGCCAGGTCGTTGCGGCCCAGGCGCTGCTTGGCGGCATTGGCCGTGCCCATGCGCACCACGTCGCGCAGCATGGTGTCGGCGATAAAGGCGGTGCGGGCGTCCAGCACGCGCACGGCATCCTGGCTTGCACGCTGCGGCTTGGTTTCCGAAATCACGTTGCCGCGCGCATCGACCACCTTCTGGATCAGGTAGGGATTGACGCGGTAGCCGCCGTTGGCGAACACCGAATAGGCCGCCGCCATCTGCAGCGGGGTCACGCTGCCCGAGCCCAGCGCCATCGGCAGGTAGGCCGGGTGCTTGTCTGCGTCGAAGCCGAAGCGCGTGATGTAGTCCTGGGCATACTGCGTGCCGATGGCGCGCAGGATGCGCACCGACACCAGGTTCTTCGACTTGGCCAGCGCGCGGCGCATCGTCATCGGGCCCTCGAACTTGCCGTCATAGTTCTTCGGCTCCCAGACCTGGCCGCCGGTGTCCGGTCCGATGGTCAGCGGTGCGTCGTTGATCACGGTGGCGGGCGAGAAGCCTTTTTCCAGGGCAGCCGAGTAGATGAACGGCTTGAAGCTGGAGCCCGGCTGGCGCCAGGCCTGGGTCACGTGGTTGAACTTGCTGCGGTTGAAATCGAAGCCGCCGACCATCGAGCGGATCTCGCCGTCGTTGGGGTCGATCGAGATGAAGGCGGCGGACACCTCGGGCAACTGCGTCACCGTCCACACGCCCTTGGCATCCTGCGTCACGCGGATGATCGCGCCCGGGCGCATCTTGACCTTGGGCTGCGCGCTGGCCGACAGCGACGGGGCGATAAAGCGCAGCGCGGGGCCCTCGATGGTGGCGACCTCGCCAGACAGCAGCGTGGCCGTCACCTTGTGCGGACTGACACTGGTCACGACGGCCGAGCGCAGGTCATCGCTGCCGGGGTGCTCCAACAGGGCGTCGTCGATGGCCTGCTCGCGCTCGTCGGGGTTGCCGGGCAGGTCGATAAAGGCCTCCGGACCGCGATAGCCGTGCTTGCGCTCGTAGTTCATGATGCCGCTGCGCACGGATTCGTAGGCTGCATCCTGGTCGGTCTTGCGCAGGGTCGTGTAGACGGTCAGGCCACGCGTGTAGGTTTCCTCGCGGTACTGCGCATACATCAGCTGGCGCACCATCTCGGCCACGTATTCGGCGTGGGTCGAGAATTCGTTGCCTTCGCCGCGCACCTTCACGTCTTCGTGAATGGCCTGCTCGTACTGCTCGGGCGTGATGTAGCGCAAGTCGCGCATGCGCTGCAGGATGTACTCTTGGCGCACCTTGGCGCGCTTCGGGTTGACTACCGGGTTATAGGCCGAAGGGGCCTTCGGCAGCCCGGCCAGCATGGCGGCCTCGGCGATGGTCAGGTCCTGGATGGACTTGCCGAAGTACACGCGCGCCGCGCTGGCGAAGCCGTAGGCGCGCTGGCCCAGATAGATCTGGTTCATGTACAGCTCGAGGATCTGGTCCTTGCTCAGGTTCGCCTCGATCTTGTACGACAGCAGCATCTCGTAGAGCTTGCGCGTATAGGTCTTCTCGCTGGACAGGAAGAAGTTGCGCGCCACCTGCATGGTGATGGTCGAGGCGCCCTGCGACAGGCCGCCGCGCAGATTGGCCAGGCCGGCGCGCATCACGCCGACGAAGTCGACGCCGCCGTGCTCATAGAAACGGTCGTCCTCGATCGCCAGCACCGCCTTCTTCATGATGTCGGGGATCTGCGCGATCGGCACGAAGTTGCGGCGCTCCTCTCCGAACTCGCCGATCAGCACATTGTCCGCCGTGTAGATACGCAGCGGGATCTTGGGGCGGTAGTCGGTGATGGTGTCCAGCGAAGGCAGGTTGGGGGCCGCCACCAGCAAGGCATAGCCGATCAGCAGCGCCAGGGCGAAGGCCCCCGCGACCAGCAGGCCGAGTCCCCAGAGCAGCCCACGTTGCCAGAACGGGCGGCGGGCGGGGGCGGTCGGCTTTGGTTGTGCGGTGGCCATAGGGAAATTGCCTAGTCTGAGGTGCCCGGATTATATCGCCCGCATTCGCGCGCACCGGCCGCGCGGTGGCGAAAACGTCGCAGTCGCTCTGTTACAAGATGTAATGGCTTTGAAACCTGTCTAAAGCGGCTGGAAGGACGGGCGGCGCCGGGCGTCGGATTTTGGCAACGCTTTGGTGGGGACGGAAACAAATTAAATGCGTGTCCAGACCCGCACATTGCCAGCGCTCCGCCTTTTTGTGAGAATCCTCGAACAGAAAACGGGAAACGTTTCATCCAAGAAACAGGATTCGCCCAATTTAGAGCAGACATGCCGGGGGCGAGTTCAAATGTCAGGGGGTCACCTTGCGACGGGGCATCTTGTCGGGGCTTCTGCGTCGGACTATGGTCGGCGTGGATATCGGGTCGTCCAGCGTCAAGGTAGTCGAGCTGTCCGTTGGCGGCAGCAAGCAAGACTACCGGCTGGAGAAATGCGCCAGCGAACTGCTGGATGGCAATGCCGTTGCCGATGGCAACGTGGTCGACATCGAGGCGGTCGGCGCTGCGCTCAAGCGCGCGATCGGCAAGGCCGGCATCCGCACCAAGGATGTGGTGCTGGGCGTGCCATCCATGTTGACCGAATCGCAGACTGTCAGCCTGCCCGACAACCTGTCGGACGATGAGCTCTATCTGCAGGTCGAATCGGAGGCGCACCGCCTCTACCCGCCATCGCAGGCCGTCAATTTCGATTTCACCGTGATCGGTCCCAACGAGACCGAGGGCGGCATCGGCGTTCGCGTCACCGCTGCCAACAGCGACCGCGTGCAGGAGCGGGTCACCGCCGCGGAGATGGCCGGGCTGAAGCCGCAGGTGATGGACGTCGAAGAGTATGCGGTGCAGCGCTCGGTGGCCCACATGCTGGGCGTGTCGCACGCACTCTCCGAGGGCGACACGCGCACGCTGCCCGTGGTCGCCGTGGTGCATCTCGGCGGCAGCCGCTCCAAGGCCATCTTCTACCAGGGCGGGCAGGAACTGTACGAGCAGTCCCTCGGCAGTTCCGGCGACCAGCTGACGCAGAGCGCCGCGCGCCTGTTCACGCTCGACACGCTCAAGGCGGAGATCAAGAAGCGCAAGAACACGTTGCCCGAAGCCTGGCGCACCCAGCTGCTGAAGCCCTCGCTGCAGGCGCTGGCCGATGAAGTGGCCGCGGCAGTGCGTAACTTCATCGGCGGTTCCAGCCTGGGCCGGGTCGACGAGATCCTGCTCTCGGGCGGCCATGCTTCCCTGCTCGGCGCGCAGGCGGCGATCGAACAGCAGACCCAGATCACCACCACGCTAGCCAATCCCTTCGCCAACATGACGACCGCCGGCAAGGTCAACGAGCGCTACCTGCAGCGCGACCTTCCGGCCTATATCGTCAGCGCGGGCCTCGCCCTGCGCGGATTGCAATAGAGCTTCCGGGGAGCGTGCATGTCGATCAACTCGATACCGTCGGTCAACCTGCTGCCCTACCACGAGGCGCGCAGGGCAGCCCGGCGCAAGAAGGTGTACACGATGCTTGCCGCCGCCGCCGGCGGCGGCCTGCTGGTCGTGCTGCTAGGCGGGCTGTACATCGATAGCCGCATCGACGCGGAGGAGAGCCTGAACCAGGTGCTGCGCCAGGAGAACGCGCGCATGGACGGGCAGATCCGCGAGGTGACCGCGCTGAAGAAAGATATCGATGCGCTGCTGCAGCGGCAGCAGGCGGTGGAGAGCCTGCAGACCGAGCGCAACCGCCCCGTGCAACTGCTGGAGGAACTGGTGCGCCAGGTGCCGGAAGGGGTCTACCTGACCAGCCTCAAGCAGAGCGATGACCAGTTCACCATGACGGGCGTGGCCCAGTCCAACGAGCGCGTCTCGGAACTGCTGCGCAATCTCGGGCAGGTGGCTTGGCTCGACAAGGCTGAACTGGTGGAGTCCAAGGCGGTGACGATGACCAACAACCTGCGCGAGCAGCGCCGCCTGTTCGATTTCTCGATGCGTTTCGCCTACCGCCAGCCCGAAGCACCGGCCGCCGGCAAGAAGGCGCGCGCCGCCAGCGGTGCTGCGGCCGCCCCTGCGGCGAAGGGGTGACGATGGCGCTCAATTCCGAAATCTCGCTGGCCGGGCTGAACGACCTCGTCGGCCAGTTCCGCGGCCTGAACCTGAACGAGCCCGAGACCTGGCCGCAGGCCCCGCGCGTGGCCTTTGCCATGCTGGCCTGCCTGCTGGTGCTGGTGCTGGGCTGGCAGTTCTACTGGAGCGGCAAGTTCGACGAGCTCGATGCCAAGCGCAATGAGCAGAACAGCCTGAAGCAGGCCTACCAGTCCAAGGTGGCGCAGATCGCCAACCTGGATGCGCTGCGCCAGCAGAAGCGCGAGGTCGAGCAGCGCGTGGCCCTGGTCGAGCGCCAGCTGCCGAACAAGACCGAGATGGATGCGCTGCTGGCGGACGTCAACCACGCCGGCGTGGCGCGCGGGCTGCAGTTCGAACTGTTCAAGCCGCAGGCGGCCGTGATCAAGCCGTATTTCGCCGAGATCCCGGTCAACGTGAAGGTGACGGGCCGCTACCACGACGTGGCCCAGTTCAATGCCGACGTCGCGGCGCTGTCGCGCATCGTGACCATGCGCGGCCTGCAGCTCACCGCCGGCAAGGATGGCAGCGGGCTGACCATGGAGGCGGTGGCCAAGGCCTATCGCACGCTGGACCCTGACGAGCAGGCCGAGCAGCGCAAGGCCGCCGCTGCCGAGGCCGCGAAGAACAAGAAGAGCCCTGGCCAGCCTGGAGGCGCCAAATGATCCGGCCAACGCAAGCCCGCCGCGCGCGGGCGCTCGGTGCCGCGCTGCTCGCGGCCGCTCTGCTCAGTGCCTGCGGCGCGAGCGAGGATGAGGCGCTGCGCCAATGGATGGCCTCGACCCGCATGGCCAAGGCGCCACCGCCTGCGCCTCTGCCGCAGCCCGTGCCCTTCGTGCCGCGCGAGTATGGCGGGCGCAATTCGCCCGAGCCGTTCGCGCAGACCAAGATCGGCGAACTGAACCGGGTGCTGTCCGAATCCCCGGAGGCCGGCCGGCGGCGCGAACCGCTGGAGGACTTTCCGCTGGAGAACTTCAAGATGCTGGGTGCCATGCGCAAGCTCGGCGAAACCTACGGCATCGTCCAGGTAGATAACAAGATCCATCACGTCAAGGTGGGTCAGTATCTCGGCCAGAACTATGGCCGGGTGGTCCGCATCACCGATCAGGAGATCGTGCTGCGCGAATTGGTCCGGGAAGGGGTAGGGGAGTGGAAACAGAAAATGACCAGCCTGAAACTCGAGGGGGCGGCATGAACGCGCGGCGCTGGATACGGGCGTTCGCGGCCGTGGCCGCAATGGCGCTCACGCTGGCGATGCCGGCGGCATGGGCGCAGGACGGCGCGGAGGCCAATCTCATCAAGTCCGTGGATACCGCCACCATGGGCGAGCAGACCATCTTTACGGTGGACTTGCAGTCGCCGCCGTCGCAGCCGCCGGTGGATTTCTCCACGCAGAGTCCGGCGCGCATCGCCATCGACTTCCTCAACACGGGCTTCGCCGCCGGGCGCGCGCAGTACAGCTACGGCGGCAAGGTGCTGCGCGGGGCCAGCGTGGTGCAGATCGGGGACCGCACGCGCGTGGTGCTGGACTTGACCCGTCCCGCCACCTATCGGACCGAATTGCGCGGCTCCCAGTTCGTGGTGCGCATCGACAATCTCGCGCAGCAAGGCAAGGCCGCCGCCCCGACCTTCGCGCCCAGCGCGACGGCCGCGGCGGCTGCGCCAGGCATGCGGCCTTCCGTGCGCAGCATCGACTTCCGGCGCGGTGGCGACGGTGCCGGCCGTGTCGTGGTCGACCTGTCCTCGCGCGATTCCGGCGTGAACATCGCCCAGCAGGGGAAGAACGTGGTGGTCGACTTCATCGGCACCACGCTGCCCGACAGCTTGCGGCGCCGCTTCGACGTCATGGATTTCGGCACGCCGGTGCAGTCGGTGCAGGCCAGCGATGCCGACGGCAACGCGCGCCTGACCATCTCGCCGCGCGGCAACTGGGAATACAGCTCCTACCAGACCGACACCCAGTTCGTGGTCGAGGTGCGGCCGGTCAAGGAAGACCCCACGAAGCTGAACGGCGGGGCCGGCTACCGGGGCGAGCGGTTGTCGCTGAATTTCCAGAACATCGACATTCGCGCGCTGCTGCAGGTCTTCGCCGACTTCACCAACCTAAACATCATCACCAGCGACACCGTGCAGGGTAACCTGACGTTGCGGCTCAAGGATGTTCCCTGGGACCAGGCGCTCCAGATCGTGCTGGATGCCAAGGGCCTGGCCTCGCGCCGCAGTGGCAATGTGCTGTGGGTGGCGCCCAAGGCGGAGCTGGCGACCAAGGAAAAGCTCGAGCTTGAGGCCCAGCAGCAGATCAGCGAACTGGAGCCCATCCGCAGCCAGGTGTTCCAGCTGAATTACCAGCGCGCGGACGATGTGCGCCGCATGCTGCTCGGCCTGAGCGTCGGTACACCAGGCGCGGCAGGCGGCAGCATGGGCGCCGTGGGGGGCGCGGTGGGTGGCACTGGCGCCACCATGGGCAATACGCGCATGCTGTCCAAGCGCGGCTCCCTGACCGCCGATGCCCGCACCAACCAGCTGTTCGTCTCGGACGTCGCCAGCAAGCTGGAGGAAGTGCAGGGCTTCCTCACCAAGATCGACATCCCGGTGCGCCAGGTCATCATCGAGGCGCGCATCGTCGAAGCCACCGATACCTTCAGCCGCAATCTGGGCGTCAAGCTCGGCTTCGCTTCCAAGACCAACGGCGCGGGTTACGGCAACACCTACTCCAACGTGGTCAGCCCGATCACGCAGGGCGCCACCTGGGACAACAGCCCGGCGGTCAGCCTGCCGGCGGCTGTGATCAACGGCATCAACCCGGCCACGGCGGCCGTCAGCCTGTTCAGCGCCGGCGCCAGCCGCTTCGTGGCACTGGAGCTGTCCGCGCTCGAGGCAGACGGCCTGGGCAAGATCATCTCCAGCCCGCGCGTGGTGACGGCCAACAACGTCAAGGCGCTGATCGAGCAGGGCACCGAACTGCCCTACCAGGCCGCCACCTCCAGCGGCGCCACATCGGTACAGTTCCGCAAGGCCAACCTGAAGCTGGAAGTCACGCCGCAGATCACGCCCGAGGGCAATGTGCTGCTGGACGTGGATGTCAACAAGGACAGCGTCGGCATCCAGACCCCGAGCGGCTTCGCCATCGACACCAAGCACGTGCAGACACAGGTGCTGGTAGATAACGGCGGCACCGTGGTGATTGGCGGCATCTTTATGCAGACCGAGAGCAACAGCAGCAACAAAGTGCCTTGGTTGGGCGATATTCCGGTGCTGGGCAACTTCTTCAAGGACAACTCCCGCGTCAACAACCGCTCGGAGCTGCTGGTGTTCCTGACGCCGCGCGTCCTCAATGACAACGTGTCGCTGAAATAGCGCCGCCCTCCCGGGATGCAGTAGACTGGCAGGCCGCATCGCAGATGCGGCCTTTTTTTATCGCCTTGGCCAGGCAAGCCGTGTCAGGCACTTGCCCGGAGCGTGTCAAAAGACGAAGATGATGCAGTTCGAGACAGGGGAGGCGCTTCCCACGCCGGCCTCCCGTGCTTTATCCCCAGTGACAGTCACCCGCCCGAATCTCTTTTTCGTCGGCCTGATGGGCGCCGGCAAGACCACCGTCGGCCGCACCGTGGCCCGGCGGCTGGATTACCCATTCTTCGATTCCGACCACGAGATCGAGGCGCGTTGCGGCGTGCGCATCCCGGTGATCTTCGAGCACGAGGGCGAGGCGGGCTTCCGCGAGCGCGAAGCGCAGATAATCGATGAGCTGACCCAGCAAAGCGGCATCGTGCTGGCAACCGGGGGCGGGGCGGTGCTGCGTGCGGAGAACCGCGAGCACCTGCGCTCGCGTGGCACCGTCGTCTACCTGCGTGCCAGCCCGCATGATCTCTGGCTGCGCACGCGCCACGACCGCAACCGCCCGCTGCTCCAGACCGAGGATCCCAAGGGCCGGCTCGAGGCGCTGTACAGCGAGCGCGACCCCTACTACCGCGAGGTGGCTCACTTCATCATCGAGACCGGCAAGCCTTCCGTCGCGCAGCTTGCTAATATGGTGTTGATGCAACTTGAAATGGCCGGCTTCCACGCCGCCGGCGACGCTGCGCCGGCAGGACCGGCGCCCCATACGACCCCATGATCACGCTTGAAGTCTCCCTGGGAGAGCGCAGCTATCCCATCCACATCGGCAGCGGCCTGCTCGGGCGCGCCGATCTGCTGCAGCCTCATGTGCGCGGCCAGCACGCCGTCATCGTCACCAACGAGACCGTCGGGCCGCTGTACGCGGCGCGCGTCGAGGCGGCACTGGGCGCGCTGGGCAAGACCGTGCGCACCGTCACCCTGCCCGACGGCGAGGCCTTCAAGAACTGGGAGACGCTCAACCTCATCTTCGACGCGCTGCTGCGCGCCGGTGCCGACCGCAAGACCACGCTGGTGGCGCTGGGCGGCGGCGTGGTCGGCGACATGACCGGGTTTGCAGCCGCCTGCTATATGCGCGGCGTGCCCTTCGTGCAGATGCCCACCACGCTGCTGGCCCAGGTGGATTCCTCGGTCGGCGGCAAGACGGGCATCAACCACCCGCTGGGCAAGAACATGATCGGCGCCTTCCACCAGCCGCGCGCCGTGATTGCCGACATCGATGCCCTGCAGACGCTGCCGGCGCGCGAACTGGCGGCAGGCATGGCCGAGGTGATCAAGCATGGTGCCATCGCCGACGCGGGCTACTTCGAGTGGATCGAGCGCAATATCCAGGCGCTCAACCGCTGCGATCCGGACCTGATGGCGCTGGCCGTGCAGCGCTCGTGCGAGATCAAGGCGAGCGTGGTGGCCCAGGACGAGCGCGAGGGCGGCCTGCGCGCCATCCTGAATTTCGGGCACACCTTCGGCCATGCGATCGAGGCGGGGCTCGGCTACGGCGAGTGGCTGCACGGCGAGGCCGTCGGCTGCGGCATGGTGATGGCGGCCGACCTGTCGCTGCGCCTCGGTTTTATCGACGTGCAGACGCGCGCCAGGCTGCGCAAGCTGGTCGAGGCAGCGATGCTGCCGGTGGTGGCGCCGGAACTCGGCACCGATCGCTACATCGAACTGATGAAGGTGGACAAGAAGGCCGAGGCCGGCAGCATCAAGTTCATCCTGCTCAAGAAACTCGGCGAGGCATTCATCACCACGGTGCCCGATCCGGACCTGCACGCCACATTGCAGCAGGCCACCCTGAAACCGCCATCCGAGGCTACGGTCGCCTGAGCGATCGGTTATGCCTCGCAGCCCGAGACTCCCTCACTGGACCGCCGGATTGCCGCATGACCGATCTTGAAAGCCACCTTGCTCCCTACGCCGCCCGTTCCCTGCAAAGCCGCGGGCGGGTCCACATCGAGCCGGCCTCGTCCTCGCGCAGCGAATTCCAGCGCGACCGGGATCGTGTCATCCACAGCACCGCGTTCCGCCGGCTCGAGTACAAGACCCAGGTCTTCGTCAATCACGAGGGGGACCTGTTCCGCACCCGCTTGACGCACAGCCTGGAAGTGGCGCAGATCGCGCGATCGATCGCGCGCAACCTGCGCCTGAACGAGGACCTGGTCGAGGCCATCTCGCTGGCGCACGACCTGGGCCATACCCCGTTCGGCCACGCCGGCCAGGACGCGCTCAACGCCTGCATGAAGAACCACGGCGGATTCGAGCACAATCTGCAAAGCCTGCTGGTGGTGGACGAGCTGGAAGAGCGCTATGGCGGCTTCAACGGCCTGAACCTGACCTTCGAGACGCGCGAGGGCATCCTCAAGCATTGCTCGAGAGTCAATGCCGCCGCGCTGGGCGAGCTGGGCCGCCGTTTCCTGGAGGGCACCCAGCCCTCGCTGGAGGCGCAGCTGGCCAACCTGGCCGACGAGATCGCCTACAACAACCATGACATCGACGACGGCCTGCGTTCCGGCCTGCTGACGCTGGAGCAGCTCGACGAGGTGCCGATGTGGACCCGGCACCGGGCCGAGGCGGCCGCGCTGTTCCCCGGCATCAATGGCCGCAGGCTGATCAACGAAACGGTCCGGCGCATGATCAACACGCTGATCGTCGACCTGATCGAGACCACCAGCCGCAACATCGCCGCGCAGAACCCGCCCAATATCCAGGCGGTGCGCGCCGCCGGGCCGCTGGTTGCCTTCAGCAAGCCGGTTCAGGACGAGGCGGCGGCGCTCAAGCGCTTCCTGTTCCGCCACCTGTACCGCCACTACCAGGTGATGCGCATGTCGACCAAGGCGCAGCGCATCGTCACCGACCTGTTCGGCGCCTTCATGGACGATCCGCGCCTGCTGCCGCCGCAGTACCAGGCCGGCGCCGGCGTGGACCAGTCGCGCCTGGTGGCCCACTACATCGCCGGCATGACCGACCGTTACGCCATCCGCGAGCACCGGCGCATCTTCGCCATCACCGAAGGGCACTGAGCAGGGGGCGGGCGCCACCGCCCGCCAAGGGCCCGCAAGGGCCCGGTTCGCGGCTAGCCAGGAAATTGGGGACGGATCAGGCTATCATGCCGGCTTGGCATCCGCTTGAATCCCCATGGCACGACTTCCCCGCTTCTCTCCCGCCGGTCTGCCGGCACTGGTGTTGCAACGCGGCAACAACCGCCAAGCGGTCTTCCTGACCGCCGACGACTACCTGCACTACCTCGATTGCCTGCGCATGGCGGCGCGCGAGCACGAACTGGCCGTGCACGCGTACGCGCTGCGGCCCAACCACGTCCACCTGGTGGCCACGCCCCGCCATGCGGATTCACTAAGCCTGGCGATGCAGGCGGTCGGGCGCCGCTACGCGCGCCACTTCAATCGCACTGCCGGCCGCAGTGGCACCTTGTGGGAGGGGCGCTTCCGCTCGGCGGTGTTCGAGCCGGGGGCCTGGATGCTGCCGGCCATGCTCTATGTCGAAGGCAATGCCGTACGTGCCGGCGAGGCGGCCTCACCCGAAGCCGACCGCTGGAGCAGCTACCGGCACCACGCAGGTATCGAGGCAAGCCCATTTGTGAGCGATCACTCTGCCTACTGGGAATTGGGCAATACGCCGTTCGAGCGCCAGTCCAACTATCGTGCGCTGAGCGCCGAAGGCCTGTCCGGCAGCCAGCTCGCCACCTTGCGCAAGCACGCGCACAGTGGCTGGCCCTTGGGTGACGCGGCCTTCCTGACGCAACTGGAGCGCCTCGCGCCACGGCGGATCCAGCCCTTGCCGAAGGGGCGTCCCAAGCGCCGCGAAGTGACGCCGGAAGACATTGCGGCGGATGCACCAAATTGATGTGTCCCCATTTAAAAACCCTCCCCGAAGTGGTGCGAGATTAAATGGATTCTGACCCCATTTAATTTTTTTGCCGTGCTGGCACGATTCTCTTATAGTTGCTCAACCCACATTCATTGTGCGGCGCGTCACGCTCGTGTACGCCGCTGCGGTCCGTAGGTTTCTGCATCCCCAACCGGCAGGTTTCCGGTCACGACAGAACGCGGCCCCGTCTCGGTCTGCCTTGCTGGCTGCGCAGCCCTCACCGGAATTCAGCCCGTGGACCAATCGAACACCTCTTCGGCCCAAGCGCAGACCAGCGAGTCTTCCTCCGCCATCGACCTCCGCCCGCAAGGGCAGGGCATGTATGACCCGAGCAACGAGCACGATGCCTGCGGCGTCGGCATGGTCGCGCACATCAAGGGCAAGAAAAGCCACGAGATCATCGAGCAGGGCCTGAAGATCCTGGAGAACCTGGATCACCGGGGCGCCGTCGGCGCCGATGCGCTGATGGGCGACGGTGCGGGCATCCTGATCCAGATCCCCGACACCTACTACCGTGAGGAAATGGCCAAGCAGGGCGTGACCCTGCCGCCGGCCGGCGAATACGGCGTCGGCATGATCTTCCTGCCGAAGGAACACGCCTCGCGCCTGGCCTGCGAACAGGAGCTCGAGCGCACCGTGCGCCTGGAAGGCCAGGTGGTGCTGGGCTGGCGCGACGTGCCGGTCGCCGCCACCATGCCGATGTCGCCGACGGTGCGCAAGACCGAGCCGGTGATCCGCCAGATCTTCATCGGCCGCGGCCGCGACATCATGACCACGGACGCGCTGGAGCGTAAGCTCTATGTGATCCGCAAGACGGCCAGCCACGCCATCCAGGCGCTCAAGCTCAAGCACGGCAAGGAATACTTCGTGCCGTCGATGTCGGCGCGCACGGTGGTGTACAAGGGCCTGCTGCTGGCCAACCAGGTCGGCGAGTACTACCTCGACCTGCAGGACGCGCGCGCCGTGTCGGCCCTGGCCCTGGTGCACCAGCGCTTCTCGACCAACACCTTCCCGGCCTGGGAGCTGGCCCACCCGTACCGCATGGTCGCCCACAACGGTGAAATCAACACCGTCAAGGGCAACGTCAACTGGATCAACGCCCGTACCGGCGCGATCTCCTCGCCGGTGCTCGGCGACGACCTGCCCAAGCTGTGGCCGCTGATCTACCCCGGCCAGTCCGATACCGCTTCGTTCGACAACTGCCTCGAACTGCTGACGATGGCGGGCTACCCGCTCGTCCACGCGATGATGATGATGATCCCGGAAGCCTGGGAGCAGCACACGCTGATGGACGACAACCGCCGCGCCTTCTACGAGTACCACGCCGCCATGATGGAGCCGTGGGACGGCCCGGCCGCGATCTGCTTCACCGACGGCCGCCAGATCGGCGCCACGCTGGACCGCAACGGCCTGCGCCCGGCCCGCTTCTACGTGACCGAGGACGACTTCGTCGTGCTGGCCTCCGAAGCCGGCGTGCTGCCCTTCCCCGAGTCGCGCATCGTGCAGAAGTGGCGCCTGCAGCCGGGCAAGATGTTCCTGATCGACATGGAGCAGGGCCGCATCATCGATGACAAGGAACTGAAGGACAACCTGGCCAACGCCAAGCCCTACAAGAGCTGGATCGACGCCGTGCGCATCAAGCTCGACGAGCTCGAGGCCAAGCCCGAGGATGTGGCTGCCGAGAAGAAGCCCTCGGCCAAGCTGCTGGATCGCCAGCAGGCCTTCGGCTACACCCAGGAAGACGTCAAGTTCCTGATGGCGCCGATGGCGCTGTCCGGCGAGGAAGCCACCGGCTCGATGGGCAATGACAGCCCGCTGGCCGTGCTGTCGTCGAAGAACAAGACGCTGTACCAGTACTTCAAGCAGCTCTTCGCCCAGGTCACCAACCCGCCGATCGACCCGATCCGCGAGAACATGGTGATGTCGCTGGTGTCCTTCATCGGTCCCAAGCCCAACCTGCTCGAGCTGAACAACATCAACCCGCCGATGCGCCTCGAAGTGTCCCAGCCCGTGCTGGACTTCAAGGACATCGCCAAGATCCGCAACATCGAGCACTACACCGGCGGCAAGTTCCGTTCGTACGACCTGAACATCTGCTATCCGAAGGCCTGGGGCAAGGAAGGCATCGAGGCGCGCCTGGCCTCGCTGTGCGCGGAAGCCGTGGACGCCGTGCGTTCGGGCTACAACATCCTGATCGTGTCTGACCGCCGCGTCGACGCCGACCAGGTCGCCATCCCCGCGCTGCTGGCCACCTCCGCCATCCACCACCACCTGGTGGAAAAGGGCCTGCGCACCTCGACCGGCCTGGTGGTGGAAACCGGCTCGGCCCGCGAAGTGCACCACTTCGCGCTGCTGGCAGGCTATGGCGCGGAAGCCGTCCATCCCTACCTGGCGATGGAAACGCTGGCCGACATGGCCGCCGGCCTGTCCGGCGACCTGTCGCCCGAGAAGGCCGTCAAGAACTTCGTCAAGGCGATCGGCAAGGGTCTGCACAAGGTGATGTCCAAGATGGGCATCTCCACCTACATGTCGTACACCGGCGCGCAGATCTTCGAGGCCATCGGCCTGTCGCGCGAGCTGGTGCAGAAGTACTTCCACGGCACCCCGTCCAATGTGGAAGGCATCGGCATCTTCGAGGTGGCCGAGGAAGCGCTGCGCCTGCACCGTGACGCCTTCGGCGACAACCCGGTGCTGGCGAGCGCGCTGGACGCCGGTGGCGAGTACGCCTTCCGCATCCGCGGCGAAGAGCATATGTGGACCCCGGACTCCATCGCCAAGCTGCAGCACTCGGTGCGCGCCAACGATGGCAAGGGTGCCTACCAGACGTACAAGGAGTACGCCAACCTGATCAACGACCAGAGCCGCCGCCACATGACGCTGCGCGGCCTGTTCGAGTTCAAGGTCGATCCGGCCAAGGCGATCCCGCTGGAGGAAGTCGAGCCGGCCAAGGAGATCGTCAAGCGCTTCGCCACCGGCGCGATGTCGCTGGGCTCGATCTCGACCGAGGCGCACACCACGCTGGCGCTGGCGATGAACCGCATCGGCGGCAAGTCCAACACCGGTGAAGGCGGCGAGGACGAGAAGCGCTACCGCAACGAACTGCGCGGCATCCCCATCAAGCAGGGCGACACCCTCAAGGGCGTGCTGGGCGAGAACGTGATCGAGCGCGACCTGGAACTGCAGGCCGGCGACTCGCTGCGCTCCAAGATCAAGCAGGTCGCCTCGGGCCGTTTCGGCGTGACCGCCGAGTACCTGGCCTCGGCCGACCAGATCCAGATCAAGATGGCGCAGGGCGCCAAGCCCGGCGAGGGCGGCCAGCTGCCCGGCCACAAGGTGTCCGACTACATCGGCAAGCTGCGCTACTCGGTGCCGGGCGTCGGCCTGATCTCGCCGCCGCCGCACCACGACATCTACTCGATCGAGGACCTGGCGCAGCTGATCCACGACCTGAAGAACGTCAACCCCGTGTCCGACATCTCGGTCAAGCTGGTGTCGGAAGTAGGCGTGGGCACCGTGGCGGCCGGCGTGGCCAAGGCCAAGGCCGACCACGTAGTGATCGCCGGCCATGACGGCGGCACCGGTGCTTCGCCGTGGTCGTCGATCAAGCACGCCGGCACGCCGTGGGAGCTGGGCCTGGCCGAGACGCAGCAGACGCTGCTGCTCAACGGCCTGCGCAACCGCATCCGCGTGCAGGCCGACGGCCAGATGAAGACCGGCCGCGACGTCGTGATCGGCGCGCTGCTGGGCGCGGACGAGTTCGGCTTCGCCACCGCCCCGCTGGTGGCCGAAGGCTGCATCATGATGCGCAAGTGCCACCTGAACACCTGCCCGGTGGGCGTGGCCACGCAGGATCCGGTGCTGCGCAAGAAGTTCCAGGGCAAGCCCGAGCACGTGGTCAACTTCTTCTTCTTCGTCGCCGAGGAAGCGCGCGAGATCATGGCCCAGCTGGGCATCCGCACCTTCGACGAGCTGATCGGCCGCGCCGACCTGCTCGACACCCGTGGCGGCATCGAGCACTGGAAGGCGCGCGGCCTGGACTTCGCGCGCATCTTCCACCAGGTGTCGCTGGCGCCGGAACTGCCGCGCTACCACACCGACGTGCAGGACCACGGCCTGTCGGCGGAAGCCGGCAAGGCGCTGGACCACGTGCTGATCGCCAAGGCCCGCCCCGCCATCGACAAGGGCGAGCGCGTGTCCTTCATCCAGCCGGTCAAGAACGTCAACCGTACGGTGGGCGCGATGCTGTCGGGCGTGGTGGCCAAGCAGTACGGCCATGAAGGCCTGCCCGACGACACCATCCACATCCAGCTGCAAGGCACCGCCGGCCAGTCTTTCGGCGCCTTCCTGGCGCACGGCATCACGCTGGACCTGGTGGGCGACGGTAACGACTACGTCGGCAAGGGCCTGTCGGGCGGCCGCGTGATCGTGCGTGCTCCGCATGAGTTCCGTGGCGACCCGACCAGTAACATCATTGTCGGCAACACCGTGCTGTATGGCGCCATCGCCGGCGAAGCCTTCTTCAACGGCGTGGCGGGCGAGCGCTTCGCGGTGCGCAACTCCGGCGCGATGGCGGTGGTGGAAGGCACCGGCGACCATGGCTGCGAGTACATGACCGGCGGCACCGTGGTGGTGTTGGGCGGCACCGGCCGCAACTTCGCGGCGGGCATGTCCGGCGGCGTGGCCTACGTCTACGATGAGGACGGCCTGTTCGACAAGCGCTGCAACACCTCGATGGTGGCGCTGGAAGCGGTGCTGGCCGCGGCCGACCAGGAGAAGGGCCAGTCGCCCTCGACCTGGCACAAGGTGGGCGGCGAGCGCCAGCTGGACGAAGTCATCCTGCGCAAGCTGATCGAGCAGCACTTCCGCTTCACCGGCTCGGAGCGTGCCAAGGCACTGCTGGCCGACTGGGCGACGGCGCGCCGCAAGTTCGTCAAGGTCTTCCCGACCGAGTACAAGCGCGCGCTGGGCGAAATGTACGCCAAGGAGCAGGAAGCCAAGGACGGCGGCCGCGAAGCCATCGCGGCCTGATGCCCCGGGGCTGCGCCCCGACCAGCACGAGCCGCGGCACGCATCGCGCCGCGGCTCCCGAAACGATACTGACCTCACAGCGGGGCCGGCGCATGCGCCGGTGCCGCGCAGCAAGACCAAGGACGCAACATGGGTAAGGCGACTGGCTTTCTCGAATTTCCGCGCCAGAACGAAGGCTACGAACCCGTAGCCAAGCGCGTGAAGCACTACAAGGAATTCGTCTTCGCGCTGTCCGACAGCGAGGCGAAGATCCAGGGCGCGCGCTGCATGGACTGCGGCATTCCGTTCTGCAACAACGGCTGCCCGGTCAACAACATCATCCCCGACTTCAACGACCTGGTGTACCGCCAGGATTGGAAGTCGGCGATCGAGGTGCTGCACCAGACCAACAACTTCCCCGAGTTCACAGGCCGCATCTGCCCGGCGCCGTGCGAAGCTGCCTGCACGCTGGGCATCAACGAGCTGCCGGTCGGCATCAAGTCGATTGAGCACGCCATCATCGACAAGGCCTGGGAAGAGGGCTGGGTCGCGCCGCAGGCACCCAAGCACAAGACCGGCAAGACCGTGGCCGTAGTGGGTTCCGGCCCCGCCGGCATGGCCGCCGCGCAGCAGCTGGCACGTGCCGGCCATGATGTGACGGTGTTCGAGAAGAACGACCGCATCGGTGGCCTGCTGCGCTACGGCATCCCCGACTTCAAGATGGAGAAGACGCTGATCGACCGCCGCATCGAGCAGATGCAGGCCGAAGGCGTGACCTTCCGCGCGGGCGTGATGGTGACCGACGGCGCGCTGCCGGCCGGTATCAAGAACTACTCGCGTGAAACCATCACGGCCCAGGCGCTGATGGACCAGTTCGACGCAGTGGTGCTGGCCGGCGGCTCCGAAGTGCCGCGCGACCTGCCCGTGCCGGGCCGCGACCTGGCCGGCGTGCACTACGCGCTGGAATTCCTGATCCCGCAGAACAAGGAAGTGGCCGGCGACGGCGCCAACGAGATCCGCGCCGAAGGCAAGCACGTGATCGTGATCGGCGGCGGTGATACCGGCTCCGATTGCGTCGGCACCTCGAACCGCCACGGCGCCGCCTCGGTGACCCAGTTCGAACTGCTGCCGCAGCCGCCGGAAGAGGAGAACAAGCCGCTGGTGTGGCCGTACTGGCCGATCAAGCTGCGCACCTCGTCCTCGCACGAAGAGGGCTGCGACCGCGACTGGTCGGTGGCCACCAAGGAACTGATCGGCGAGAAGGGCAAGGTCACCGGCTTGAAGGCCTGCCGCGTCGAGTGGAAGGACGGCAAGATGCAGGAAGTGCCGGGCAGCGAGTTCACGCTCAAGGCCGACCTGGTGCTGCTGGCAATGGGCTTCACCAACCCGGTCGGCTCGATGCTGGAAGCGTTCGGCGTCGACACCGACGCACGCAAGAACGCCAAGGCTTCCACCGAAGGCGAGCGCGCCTACCAGACCAGCGTGGCCAAGGTGTTCGCCGCCGGCGACGTGCGCCGCGGCCAGTCGCTGGTGGTGTGGGCGATCCGCGAGGGCCGCCAGGCCGCGCGCGCGGTCGATACCTTCCTGATGGGCCAGTCGGAACTGCCGCGCTGAGCCAGGCAGCCGGCGCTGCCGGCCGGGTTGTCCCCGGCCGCCACGCAAAACCCGCCCCGCGCGAGCCGGGCGGGTTTTTCTTTGGGGCGCCGCTTGCTGCCGCGCCGGTTGTTGCCTAGGCGGCAGCCGGCGCGCCGAGCGCGCATTCCATGACCACCGCATCGGCGCCATAGGCAGCCAGCTTGGCGGCGAAGGGGGCCGCCTGCGCTGCGGGCAGCGGCCGGTAGCCAAGCTGCTGCCACCAGCTGCCCGCCGCTTGTACCGCGATCAGCCGCGAGTGCCGCAATCCGGCCTGCAGCGCCGCCGCGCGGGCGGCGGCATAGAGCCGGCGCGCCAGGCCGCCGCCGCGCCCGGCCGGCGCCACTGCCATGTCGTGGACGAACCATGTGAGTCCGGCCGCGGCCGGCGCGGACATCCCGTGGTCGCGCAGCACGCCATCCAGTGGCGGCAGCGTGTCGCATGGCCAGGCGTGGGTGAAGAGGTAGGCGGCCAGCTCGCCGCCGGCGGGCGCCCCGCCGGACTGGGCGACCCAGCAGGTCGCCGGCGACAAGGCCAGGCGGCTGCCCAGCGCCTGCGCGGATTCCAGCAGAAGATTGCCGTAGCACTGTGCCTGCACGGCCAGCACGCCGGCCAGGTCTGCGGCCTGCATCGGCCTGATGATGAATTCGGACATGCCGCGATTATAAGGAGAGGAGGGGGCGGCTTGCCCGATGTTGCCGACCCAATGGCCGCGAGATGCTGCCCGATCGGCGATGGATCCGGGGTGTTTCGGTCACTGAAATGGCACCGCGCCGGCCGCATCCGGGCGCCCGCCGCTCCTTGCTTCAGGGTTCTCCCGGCTATGGTTTACGTGCCCTGTGCCGCCCCTGGGCCGGTCCGTACAATGCCATTCCATAACCATAAAGACTGCCTCGCTAACCCTTTCCACTCGACCCATACGCGGCCGCATTCGACGGCGCCCGGGAGGAATTGATGTCCGAAGTACGCATGTTTGCGCGGCTTTGGCGAGGTAAGGCGAAGTTGTCGTTCGCCGCTGTCCTTCGCCGTATCGGCGCGCTCCCATCCGGCATTCTGCTTGCGATCGGTCTCGCCGGTCTTGCCTTGTCCTCCCCGGCGGCGCAGCCCGCCTCGGTGCCCCGGCAGATGAGCTATCCGGCGCGGCCGATCCGCCTGATCGCACCCTTTCCCGCCGGCGCCGTGGCCGATGCCGTGGCGCGGATGCTCGCCGAGCGTCTGGGCGCCCGGCTCGGCGTGCCGGTGGAGGTGGACAACCGGCCTGGCGCTGCCGGCACCACGGCCGGCGATGTGGTCGCCAAGTCCAGTTCGGATGGCCAGACCCTGTTGTTCCACCAGACCAATATGCTGATCCAGCCCGGCCTGGAGCCGGTGCCCTACGACGTGCTGCGCGATTTCACGCCGGTGGCCCGCGTGGCGACCATGCCGCTGTTCCTGGCCGTGGACGCACGCTTGCCGGCGCGCACGGCCCAGCAATGGGTGGCCGCGGTACGCGCCAACCCGGCCGCCTACAGCTACGGATCCGGCCAGCCGGGCACGCCCGCCCACCTCTACGCGGAGTACGCGGTGCTTGGCCTCGGCAATGGTGTGCCTCTGGTCACCGCCAAGGGGGAGAGCGCCATCGTGCAGGAGATGCTGGCAGGGCGGGTCAGTGCCTGCTTCTGCTCCTATGGAGCGGTGTACGCGCATGCCAGGAGCGGGGCCGTGCGCTTGCTTGGTGTCACGGGGCTGAAGCGCTCGCCGCTGGCGCCGGCGGTGCCCACGCTGCAGGAAACGGGGCTGGACGGCTATGCGGCCGGTGCCTGGTTCGGCGTGCTGGCACCGGCCAAGACACCGCATGCCATCGTGGCCCGGCTGGCGACCGAACTCGGCGCCGTGATGGGCGAGCGCGAGGTGCGCGAACGGCTGCTCGCGGCCGGGCTGACGCCGATGAACGACTCGCCCGAGGCCTTTGCTGTGGCCATCCGTGCCGATCAGCAGCAGTGGCAGGCCATCCTGCGCGAGGCGGGCGCCCAGAGCGGTCACTGAGCGGTCACTGAGTGGTCCCGGCGCGGCGTTCCACCGCTTGAACCCGTCCTGCGGGCGCCTGCCTGCTTGCCCAATTGGGAAGCGGGCTAACAGTATTTCACTTTTTTCTGATGGTCATTGCGCCACATGCCGAAGGCAGCCATTAGTACAAGCCCTTATAATGCGGCACTGTCCTATGCGGTGCCAATGTGAGTGATACTGCACTAAACCTCGTCGAACTCCAGGCTGTCGACTTTGCCTATGCGCCAGACGCCAAGCCCATCCTGTCCGGCCTGACCATGCGTTTTCCGCGTGGCAAGGTCGTGGCCGTCATGGGCGGCTCGGGCTGCGGCAAGACCACCGTGTTGCGCTTGATCGGCGGGCAGGTGCGTGCGCAGCGCGGCCAGGTCCGCTTCGACGGCGCCGATATCGGCGCGCTGGACCTGGATGGGCTGTACGCCGTGCGGCGGCAGATGGGCATGCTGTTCCAGTTCGGCGCCCTGTTCACGGACTTGTCCGTGTTCGACAATGTCGCCTTTCCGCTGCGTGAGCACTCCGACCTGCCCGAGGCGATGATCCGCGACCTGGTGCTGATGAAGCTCAACGCGGTCGGCCTGCGCGGCGCGCGCGACCTGATGCCGGCGGAAATCTCCGGCGGCATGGCGCGGCGCGTGGCACTGGCGCGTGCGATTGCGCTCGATCCTGCACTGCTGATGTACGACGAGCCCTTCGCCGGCCTGGACCCGATCTCGCTGGGCCTGACCGCGAAGCTCATCCGCAGCTTGAACGACGCGCTCGGCGCCACCACCATCATCGTCTCGCACGACGTCAACGAGACCTTCCAGATCGCCGATTACGTCTACTTCATCGCCAATGGCCGCATCGCCGCCGAAGGCGAGCCCGAGGCGCTGCGTGCCTCGGACGACCCCTTTGTGCGCCAGTTCGTGCAAGCCGAGCCGGACGGGCCGGTGCCGTTCCACTATCCCGGACCCACACTGGCCGACGATTTCGCATTGGGGAGGCCGCAATGATCGCCGCGGTGATCGGTTTCTTCAGCGCGATCGGCGCCGCCGTGCGCCTGGGCGTGACGGGCACGGGCCACGCCGCGCGGATGTTCTGCTCGATGCTGGCGCTGTCGCCGCCGCTGCTCAAGCGCTTCCGCCTGGTGTCCGACCAGATCTTCTTCGTCGGCAACCTGTCGCTGGTGATCATCGCCGTATCGGGGCTCTTCGTGGGCTTCGTGCTGGGGCTGCAGGGCTACTACACGCTCAATCGCTATGGCTCGGAGCAGGCGCTCGGCCTGCTGGTGGCGCTGTCGCTGGTGCGTGAACTGGGGCCTGTGGTGACGGCCCTGCTGTTCGCCGGGCGAGCCGGAACCTCGCTGACCGCCGAGATCGGCCTGATGAAGGCGGGCGAGCAGCTCACCGCGATGGAAATGATGGCCATCAACCCGCTGCAGCGCGTGATCGCGCCGCGCTTCTGGGCGGGCGTGGTGGCGATGCCGGTGCTGGCCGCCATCTTCAGCGCGGTGGGCATCCTGGGCGGCTACCTGGTCGGCGTGCAACTGATCGGCGTCGATGCGGGCGCCTTCTGGTCGCAGATGCAGGGTGGCGTGGACGTGCGTGACGACGTCCTCAACGGCGTCGTCAAGAGCGTGATTTTCGGCATTGCCGTGACCTTCATCGCCCTGTACCAGGGCTACGAGGCCAAGCCGACGCCCGAGGGGGTGTCGCGCGCCACCACCCGCACTGTGGTGATCGCCTCGTTGGCCGTGCTGGGCCTGGATTTCCTGCTGACCGCGCTGATGTTCAGCTAGGCCGCGCCGCGAGATCGGCGCGCCTGGCTGGCTTCCGGCGCTTGAAAAGAGACACAGATGAAAAGAAACACACTCGATTTCTGGGTGGGACTGTTCGTGGTGGTGGGCTTCCTGGCCCTGCTGTTCCTGGCCCTGAAGGCCGGCAACATGAGCTCCTTCTCCTTCCAGGAAACCTATGAGGTGCAGGCCCGCTTCGACAACATCGGCGGGCTCAAGCCGCGCGCGCCGGTCAAGAGCGCGGGCGTCGTGGTCGGGCGCGTGGCCGACATCCGCTTCGACGACAAGACTTACCAGGCCACTGCCGTGCTCAAGCTGGACAAGCGCTACCAGTTTCCCAAGGACACCTCGGCCAAGATCCTGACCTCGGGCCTGCTCGGCGAGCAGTACGTGGGGCTGGAGCCCGGCGGCGACACCGCCATGCTGGCCGAGGGCTCGCGCATCACCATGACGCAGTCGGCGGTGGTGCTGGAGAACCTGATCGGGCAGTTCCTGTACAACAAGGCAGCCGATGCCGGCGCCGGCGGCAATGCCAGCGCGGCCTCCGCGCCGGCGGCCGGAGGGGCCAAATGACGCCTGCGCCCAGTTCGCGCTGGCGTCAGCGAATTACCCTGTTCACAAGCTTGGCCGCGGCCCTCGCCGTGACGGCGGGCTGTGCCACGGGTCCAGACGCCAATCCGAAGGATCCGCTCGAGCCGCTCAACCGGGGCGTGATGCGTGTCAACGACGAAGTCGACAAATACGTGCTGAAGCCGGTCGCGCAGGCCTATGACTTCGCCCTGCCATCGCCGGTGCAGATCGCGGTAAGCAACTTCTTCTCGAATATCAGCGACGTCTATTCCGCAGCCAACAACCTGATGCAGGGCAAGCCCACGCGCGCTGCCGAAGACAGCATGCGGGTGATCTTCAACAGCACGCTGGGCATCGGCGGCCTGATCGACATCGCCACGCCGGCCGGCCTGCCCAAGTACAAGGAAGACTTCGGCCAGACGCTGGGCGTGTGGGGTGTGCCCCCCGGTCCGTACCTGGTGCTGCCGGTGTTCGGGCCCAGCACCGTGCGCGACACGACCGGCATGCTCGTCGACCGCTTTATGGATCCGTCCGCCTATGTGTATCCGGTTTGGGTGCGCAATTCGTTCACCGGCGTGCGCCTGGTCAACACGCGCGCGCAGCTGCTGGGCGTTTCCAACCTGCTCGAGCAGGCCGCGCTGGACCGTTACTCCTTCCTGCGCGACGCGTACCTGCAGCGGCGCGAATACCAGATCTATGATGGCAACCCGCCCAGGCACGAGGAAGATCAGGAGCAGCCCGACGGCCAAGGCGCGCCGGCACCGGCAGGCGGCGCGCAGCCGGAGAGCCAGACGCTGCCAGTGACGCCGAGCGTGCCGAGCCTGCCGGGTCTGCGGTTGGGCCGGTGAGGGCGGGCGCAACGGTGGTACCGTGAGCAGCCTGTCAGTACTGAAACAAATCTTTAGTTATGGCGCATACGACACTCCCGGCCAGAACTCCCGCGACCAGCCCGTGTTCCAATAGCATGAGGCTGCCCGCTGCAGCTGGCCCAGGTGGATCCGCGCCAACCCCGGAAACGGGGTTTGCCGCCATCCGCAGGAGGATGGCGGCGGTCCACCCTCACGATTGACAAGGAAATCCAATGCTCAAGCGACTTTTGCTTCCCTTTCTGACTGTCGTCGCCTTCAGCGGTGCCGGTGCCGCGAATGCCCAGACGCAGGACTCTTCGACGCCCGATGGCCTGGTCAAGGCCGTCGTGACCGACGTGATGTCGACCGTCAAGTCAGACAAGGACATGCAGGCCGGCAACATCAACAAGATCAGCGCCCTGGTCGAGCAGAAGATCCTGCCCAATGCCAACTTCCAGCGGACCACCCAGATCGCCATGGGCCGCAACTGGTCCAAGGCCACGCCCGAGCAGCAGAAGCAGATCACCGATGAGTTCAAGACGCTGCTGATCCGCACCTATGCGGGCGCGATCGCGCAGATCCGCGACCAGACCGTGCAGTTCCGTCCCTACCGCGGCGCCGCGGACGATACCGACGCCACGATCCGTACCCAGGTGATCAACAAGGGCGAGCCGATCCAGCTCGACTACCGCCTCGAGAAGACGCCGCAGGGCTGGAAGGTCTATGACATCAACGTCCTCGGCGCTTGGCTGACCGAGGCCTACAAGGGCAGCTTCAACACCATCGTCGGCCAGCAGGGCGTGGACGGCGTCATCAAGACGCTGCAGGACCGCAACCGCCAGCTCGCCAACGCCAAGAGCTGAGCGGAGGACGGGGCGCCGGGCTGACCGCCTGGTGCCCGTGCCTCCCCTTGATGTTCTCCGGTTGCGGCGCAGCATGCCGCAGCCAAGCTGCTACAATGACCCGTCGTGCCCGTTCCCTTTGATTGGGCGCGCATCCCATTCAAGACCACCGCACCATGCTCTCGCTTGGAACCTCGCTGACCAACCGCAACGCCGCCACCGTGCTGCGTGAGGGGCTGTCGCGCCTGGCGCAGGGTGAGGCGCAGGTGGACTGCGGGGCGCTCGAGCAGGTGGATTCCGCCGCCGTGGCCGTGCTGCTGGCCTTGCGCCGGGCGGCCGATGCGCGCGGCCAGTCGCTGGCCTTCGTCGGCGTGCCGCGGCAGCTGACGGCGCTGGCCGAGGTCTACGGCCTCAATGGCCTGCTGGGACTGCCGGCGGCAGCGCCGGCCCGGGACGGCACCGTCGTCTCCCTCGTCGCCCATCGACATTGAACCGGCATCCATGGCTGGCCGCGGCAGCGGCTGCCAGCGCGATGCCCGGGCGCCGGTTTCCGCCGCGCGCCTCGTCCAAAGCGGGACACCGCCCACATCCCCTATAATTCCGGGTTGTTCGCCCGTTGCGCGCCTGGCGTGCGACAGATGCCGGCGGCACCTCCGCCATTTACCGGCCGATCGGCTCCGCAGAGCCGGCCAGCCCCACAGTATCCGGCCATGAAAGCCATCGAACTCACCGACGTTCGCAAGCGCTATCGAAATCTGCAAGCGCTCAAGGGCGTCAGCTTTTCCGTCGAGCAAGGCGAATTCTTCGGCCTGCTCGGTCCCAACGGCGCCGGCAAGACGACGCTGATCTCGATCCTCGCGGGCCTGAATCGTGCCGACTCGGGCCGCGTCAGCGTGCTCGGGCACGACGTGGTGGCCGACTACCGGCTGGCGCGCCGCATGCTCGGCGTGGTGCCGCAGGAGCTGGTCTTCGATCCTTTTTTCTCGGTGCGCGAGACCCTGCGCCTGCAGTCCGGCTATTTCGGCCTGACGCGCAACGACGACTGGATCGATGAGGTGATGGCCAACCTGGACCTGACCAGCAAGGCCGACGCCAATATGCGCCAGCTCTCCGGCGGCATGAAGCGCCGCGTGCTGGTGGCGCAGGCGCTGGTGCACCGTCCGCCGGTGATCGTGCTGGACGAGCCGACCGCCGGGGTCGATGTGGAGCTGCGCCAGACGCTGTGGAAGTTCATCTCCCGCCTCAATCGCGAGGGTCACACCGTGATCCTGACCACCCACTACCTGGAAGAGGCCGAGGCGCTGTGCGACCGCATCGCCATGCTCAAGTTCGGCGAGGTGGTGGCCCTGGACCGCACCAGCAACCTGCTGACCCAGTTTGCCGGCCTGCAGCTCAAGCTGTCCTTCGCCAGCGGCAGCCTGCCGGTTGCGCTCGAGCCGCTGCGCATGCCGGCCAACCCCGGCGAGCGCGGCGAGCGCCTGCGGCTGTCGGGCTACCCGGCGGTGGAGCCCATCCTGGCGGCCTGCCGCGAGGCCGGCTGTGAGATCGAAGACATGGAAATCAACAAGGCCGACCTCGAAGACGTGTTCGTCCAGATCATGCGCCGCGAGGCCGACATGCCCGGTGCACAGGGTGCGCCGGCGCTGGAGGCGGCGGCATGAAGCAGCCCGCTGAATTCGACGTGGCCGAAGTATCGCGCGGCGTGCCGGCCGCGGCCTCGCAGCCCGGCAGCCTGGTGGGCTTCCGCACGCTGTTCTACAAGGAGGTGCTGCGCTTCTGGAAGGTCAGCTTCCAGACCGTGGCCGCGCCCGTGCTGACGGCGATCCTGTACCTGCTGATCTTCGGCCACGTGCTGGAGGACCGGGTCAAGGTCTATGACCAGATCAGCTACACGGCCTTCCTGGTGCCCGGCCTGGTGATGATGAGCGTGCTGCAGAACGCCTTCGCCAACAGCTCGTCGTCGCTGATCCAGTCCAAGATCACCGGCAACCTGGTGTTCGTCCTGCTGCCGCCGCTGTCGCATTGGGAGATGTTCAGCGCCTATGTGCTGGCCTCGGTGGTGCGCGGCCTGTCGGTCGGCCTGGGCGTGCTGCTCGTTACCGCCTGGTTCGCCAACCTGCATTTCGCGCACATCGGCTGGATCCTGGCCTTCGCGGTGCTGGGCGCGGCCATTCTCGGCACGCTTGGCCTGATCGCCGGCATCTGGGCCGAGAAGTTCGACCAGCTCGCGGCGTTCCAGAACTTCCTGATCATGCCGGCCACCTTCCTGTCCGGCGTGTTCTATTCCATCCATTCGCTGCCCCCCTTCTGGCAAGGGGTGTCGCATGCCAACCCGTTCTTCTACATGATCGACGGCTTCCGCTACGGCTTCTTCGGCGTGTCCGATGCGAACCCGGCCTTCAGCCTGGCCGTGGTCGGCACCGCCTTCGTGGTGCTGGCGGCGCTGGCGCTGCGGCTGCTGAAGTCCGGCTACAAGCTGCGGCACTGAGCCACGGCCTGGCCCCGCTGCGAGTATCGATCAGACGTAACTAGACGCAACAAAGAGAAAGACATGCTGCCAACACCGGAACAAGTCAGGGATTACATCGCCCAAGGTCTGCCATGCGAACACCTGCAGGTAGAGGGCGACGGTCAGCACTTCTTCGCCACCATCGTCAGCGGGGAGTTCGAGGGCAAGCGCCTGATCCAGCGGCACCAGCGCGTCTATGCGGCGCTGGGCGACCGCATGAAGGCGGAAATCCACGCGCTGTCGATGAAAACGCTGACGCCTGCGGAGTGGCAGGCGTCGGACGGCAGGTAAGAACAACCGGGCAAGCCGCGGGGACATCCCCAGCGGGCTGCCGGCACGCGGCGCCGGAACGGCGCCGGGCAGGCGAGGCAGGGCGGCAGAGGCCGCCGCCGCAGCCGCCGCAACGATGTCGGAAGCCTCGCAGGCTTTCCCATGAAACGACCGAATATGGACAAACTTGAGATCCAGGGCAATGGCCCGCTGCGCGGCGAGATCCGCGTCTCCGGCGCCAAGAACGCCGCGCTGCCGATCCTGTGCGCGGGGCTGCTGTGCGCCGACACGGTCGCGCTGGACAACGTGCCCAACCTGCAGGATGTGCGCACCACGCTGAAGCTGCTGCGCCAGATGGGCATGAAGGCCGAGCAGGACGGCAATGCCGTCAAGCTCGACGGCACCGACGTCAATCTGCCCGAGGCGCCCTATGAGCTGGTCAAGACCATGCGCGCCTCCATCCTCGTGCTGGGGCCGCTCGTGGCCCGCTTCGGCGAGGCACGCGTGTCGCTGCCCGGTGGCTGCGCGATCGGCGCGCGCCCGGTGGACCAGCACATCAAGGGCCTGCAGGCCATGGGCGCCGAGATCAGCATCGAGCATGGCTTCATCCATGCCCGCGCCAAGCGCCTGAAGGGCGCGCGCGTGGTGACCGACATGATCACCGTGACGGGCACCGAGAACCTGCTGATGGCCGCCACCCTCGCCGAGGGCGAGACCGTGCTGGAGAACGCCGCACGCGAGCCCGAGGTGACCGATCTGGCGCGCCTGCTGGTGAAGATGGGGGCGCAGATCGAGGGCATCGGCACTGACCGCCTGGTGATACATGGCGTGGAGCGCCTGCACGGCGCCAGCCACAGCGTGATCGCCGACCGCATCGAGGCCGGCACCTTCCTGTGCGCGGCCGCGGCCACGCTGGGCGACCTGACGCTGCGCGGCATCAGCCCGGACATCCTCGACAACGTGTTGGACAAGCTGCGCGAGGCCGGCGCCCACATCGAGAGCGGCGAGGACTGGATCCGCCTGGCGATGGCACAGCGCCCGGCCGCGGTCAGCTTCCGCACCTCCGAGTACCCGGCCTTCCCGACCGACATGCAGGCGCAGTTCATGGCGCTGAATGCCGTGGCCGAAGGCGCGGCCCGCATTACCGAGACCATTTTCGAAAACCGCTTCATGCACGTGCAGGAGCTGAACCGGCTCGGCGCGAACATCTCGGTGGAGGGCCATACCGCGGTGGTGACCGGCGTGCCGCGCCTGTCCGGCGCCCGGGTGATGGCCACCGATCTGCGCGCCTCGGCCAGCCTGGTGATCGCCGGGCTGGTGGCCGAGGGCGAGACCGTCATCGACCGCATCTATCATCTGGACCGCGGCTACGACCGCATGGAAGACAAGCTGTCTGCGGTGGGCGCCAAGATCCGCCGCATCGCCTGAGTATCCCGAGGACATCCATGAATCTCGCCATCCGCCCCGCCAACCAGCTGACGCTGGCACTGTCCAAGGGCCGCATCTTCACCGAGACGATGCCGCTGCTGGAGGCCGCGGGCATCCGCGTCACCGAGGATCCCGAGACCTCGCGCAAGCTGATCCTGCCGACCACGGACCCGGACGTGCGCGTCATCATCGTGCGCGCCTCCGACGTGCCGACCTATGTGCAGTACGGCGCCGCCGACTTCGGCGTGGCCGGCAAGGACGTGCTGATGGAGCACGGCATGGCCGGGCTCTACGCGCCGATCGATCTGAACATCGCCAAGTGCCGCATGTCGGTGGCGGTGCCGGCCGGCTTCGACTATGCCAGCGCCGTGCACCAGGGCGCGCGGCTCGCCGTGGCCACCAAGTATCTGCAGACGGCGCGCGAGCACTTCGCCAAGAAGGGCGTGCACGTCGACCTGATCAAGCTGTACGGCTCGATGGAGCTGGGTCCGCTGGTGGGCCTGGCCGATGCCATCGTCGACCTGGTCAGCACCGGCGGCACGCTGCGTGCGAACAACCTCGTTGAGGTCGAAGAGATCGTGCAGATTTCGTCGCGGCTGGTGGTGAACCAGGCCGCGCTCAAACTCAAGCGCGAGCGGCTCATGCCGATTCTCGACGCGTTTGAACGGGCCTCGGCGGCCCTGGCCTGACGCCGCCGCCCGCCCCAGGGGAATGCCATCATGACTGAGAACCGTACCGAAAACGTGGTGATCCGCAAGCTCGATTCGAGCGAAGCGGGCTTCGCCCACGCGCTGCGCCAGGTGCTGGCCTTCGAGGCATCGGAGGACGAAGCCATCGATCGTGCCGTGGCGCAGATCCTGGCCGACGTGAAAGCGCGCGGCGATGCCGCGGTGCTGGAATACACGCAGCGCTTCGACCGTGTCGAGGCTGCCTCGCTGGCCGCGCTGGAACTGTCGCAGGCCGAACTGGAAGCCGCGCTCGACGAGCTCGAGCCCAAACGCCGTGCAGCGCTGGAGGCCGCCGCGGCGCGCGTGCGCGCCTACCACGAGAAGCAGAAGATCGAATGCGGCAGCCATAGCTGGGAATACACCGAGGCCGACGGCACGGTGCTGGGCCAGAAGATCACGCCGCTGGACCGCGTCGGGCTCTACGTGCCCGGCGGCAAGGCGGCCTACCCCTCGTCCGTGCTGATGAACGCCATCCCCGCGCGCGTGGCCGGCGTCAAGGAAGTGATCATGGTGGTGCCCACGCCGGGCGGCGTGCGCAACCCGCTGGTGCTGGCCGCCGCGCAGATCGCCGGCGTGGACCGCGTGTTCACCATCGGCGGCGCGCAGGCGGTGGGGGCGCTCGCCTTCGGCACGGCCACGCTGCCGCAGGTCGACAAGATCGTCGGGCCTGGCAATGCCTATGTGGCGGCGGCCAAGCGCCGCGTGTTCGGCACGGTCGGCATCGACATGATCGCCGGCCCGTCCGAGATCCTGGTGATCTGCGACGGCACCACCGACCCCGACTGGGTGGCGATGGACCTGTTCTCGCAGGCCGAGCATGACGAACTGGCGCAGTCCATCCTGCTGTGCCCGGACGCCGGCTACATCGCCGAGGTCGAGGCCAGCATCCAGCGCCAGCTCGACATCATGCCGCGCCGCGACGTGATCGCCGCCTCGCTGTCCGGGCGCGGCGCGCTGATCAAGGTGCGCGACATGGAGGAGGCCTGCGAGATCGCCAACGCGATCGCGCCGGAGCACCTGGAGATCTCGGCCGAGAACCCGCGCCAGTGGGGGGAGAAGATCCGCCACGCCGGCGCCATCTTCCTGGGCCGCTTCACCAGCGAGTCGCTCGGCGACTATTGCGCCGGCCCCAACCACGTGCTGCCGACCTCGCGCACCGCGCGCTTCTCCTCGCCGCTGGGCGTCTACGACTTCCAGAAGCGCTCCAGCCTGATCGAGGTGAGCGAGGGCGGGGCGCAGATGCTGGGCCAGATCGCCGCCGAGCTGGCCTATGGCGAGGGCCTGCAAGCCCACGCGCGCAGCGCCGAATACCGTATCAAGCGCAGTTGATTCCAACCGCCGCCGCCCGCCCGGGCGGCGGCAACCGACCACGAGAGGATCTTCCATGTCTGCCGTAAAGCCTGCCCTGATCGAACGCATCATCCGTGACGACGTGCGCGCCATGGGCGCCTACCACGTGCCGGACGCGCATGGTCTGGTGAAGCTCGATGCCATGGAGAACCCCTACCGCCTGCCGGAGGCGCTGCGCGCAGAATTGTCCGCCCGGCTGGGCGAGGTGGCGCTCAACCGCTACCCGGTGCCCAGCAGCGAAGCGCTGCGGGCGAAGCTCAAGACGGTGATGCAGGTGCCGGCCGGCATGGATGTGCTGCTCGGCAACGGCTCCGACGAGATCATCAGCATGCTCGCGCTGGCTGCCGCCAAGCCGGGCGCCAAGGTGCTGGCGCCGGTGCCGGGCTTCGTCATGTACGCGATGTCCGCGCAATTCGCCGGCCTGGGCTTCGTCGGCGTGCCGCTGCGCGCGGATTTCACGCTCGATCGCGACGCCATGCTGGCTGCGCTGGCCGAGCACCAGCCCGCCATCGTCTACCTGGCCTATCCGAACAACCCCACCGGCAACCTGTTCGACGCCGCCGATATGGAGGCCATCATCCGCGCGGCCGACGGCGAGGTCTGCCAGAGCCTGGTGGTGGTCGACGAGGCCTACCAGCCCTTCGCCCAGCACAGCTGGATGCCGCGCCTGGCCGATTTCGGCAACCTGCTGGTGATGCGCACCGTGTCCAAGCTGGGCCTGGCCGGCATCCGCCTGGGCTACGTCGCCGGTGCGCCGGAATGGCTGTCGCAGCTCGACAAGGTGCGCCCGCCGTACAACGTCAACGTGCTGACCGAGGCCGCCGCGCTGTTCGCGCTGGAGCACGTCAGCGTGCTCGACGAGCAGGCTGCCCAGCTGCGTTCGGAGCGCGCCAACCTGGTGGCCGCGCTGGCGGGTCTGCCCGGCGTCACCGTGTTCCCCAGCGCAGCCAATTTCCTGCTGCTGCGCGTGCCCGACAGTGCCCAGATCTTCGATCGGGTGCTGGCGCGTGGGGTACTGATCAAGAACGTGGGTAAAATGCACCCGTTGCTGGCCAACTGTCTGCGCGTCACGGTCAGCACCCCCGAAGAAAACGCGCAGTTTCTCGAAGCCTTCCGGGCTTCGTTGCAGGATTAACACCATGCGTGTTGCAGAGGTCACCCGCAATACCTCCGAAACGCAGATCCGCGTTTCGCTCAATCTCGACGGCACCGGCCGCCAGAAGCTGGCGTCCGGCGTGCCTTTCCTCGACCACATGCTGGACCAGATCGCCCGGCATGGCATGATCGACCTCGAGGTCGAGGCCAAGGGCGATACCCATATCGACGACCACCACACTGTGGAAGACGTCGGCATCACGCTCGGCCAGGCGGTGGCCCGCGCCATCGGCGACAAGAAGGGCATCACCCGCTACGGGCACAGCTACGTGCCGCTGGACGAATGCCTGTCACGCGTGGTGATCGATTTCTCGGGCCGCCCGGGGCTGGAGTTCCACGTGCCGTTCACCCGTGCCCGGGTGGGCAGCTTCGACGTGGACCTGACCATCGAGTTCTTCCGCGGCTTCGTCAACCACGCCGGCGTCACGCTGCACATCGACAATCTGCGCGGTATCAATGCCCATCACCAGTGCGAAACCGTGTTCAAGGCCTTCGGCCGGGCGCTGCGCATGGCGGTGGAACTTGACCCGCGCGCAGCCGGCACGGTGCCGTCCACCAAGGGAACGCTATAGGCAGGGGAGAGCCCGGCGCGCCGCCGCAAGGGGGGCGCCGGATGGATCCGCCTCGATTGGCGCCTGAATTGGCAGATAACCCGGCTGGACGCAACCGATGGATACGCTCAAGTCGTTCATCTCGCTGTTGGCGCTGATCAACCCGATCGGGGCGATCCCGTTCTTCATCAGCCTGACCGATCAGCAGACCGAGACGGAGAAGCTGCGCACGATCAAGATCGCGTCGATCTCGGTAGCGGTGGTGGTGGCGTTGTCGGCCTTGCTCGGGCAGCAGATCATCGAGTTCTTCAATATCTCGGTGGCGTCCTTGCAGGTGGGCGGTGGCCTGATCATGATCATGATGGCCATGAACATGCTCAACGCGCAGACCAGCCGCACCAAGGCGACGCCGGAGGAAGAGGATGAGGCGGAGGCCAAGGCGAGCGTGGCAGTGGTGCCGCTGGCGCTGCCGCTGCTGACCGGGCCGGGCTCGATCAGCACGGTGATCGTCTATGCCGGCAAGACCCAGCACTGGTACCAGCTGCTGGTGCTGGTCGGCATCGGTGTGGTGCTGGGCGCCGTGGTGTACCTGGTGTTCCGCGCGGCCGACCCCATTTCCCGGGTGATCGGCCGTACCGGCATCAATATCGGTACGCGCCTGATGGGGCTGATCCTGTCGGCGCTGGCCGTGGAATTCATTGTGGACGGGCTGAAGACACTTTTGCCTGTTTTGAAATCATGACTACCATAGCAATTGTGGATTACGGCATGGGCAACCTGCGCTCGGTGGCGCAGGCGCTACGTGCCGCGGCGCCGGAAGCGGATGTTCGGGTGGTGGACGCACCCGAGGCAATTCGCACGGCCGACCGTGTGGTGCTGCCCGGCCAGGGCGCGATGCCGGACTGCATGGGCGCGCTGGGCGACTCGGGCCTGCAGCAGGCCGTGCTGGAAGCGGCGGCCACCAAGCCGATGCTCGGTGTGTGCGTCGGCGAGCAGATGCTGTTCGATAGCAGTACCGAGCGACGTGCCGGCCAGGGTGATACGCCCTGCCTGGGGCTGATGCCCGGCGAGGTGATTCGTTTCGAACTGGACGGCATGCTCCAGCCGGACGGCTCCCGTTTCAAGGTGCCCCAGATGGGCTGGAACCGCGTGCGCCAGGTGCGTTCCCACCCACTGTGGGCAGGCATCCCGGATGACAGCTGGTTCTATTTCGTCCACAGTTACTACGTGCGGCCGCAGAATCCGGCCCATACTGCGGGTGAAACCCAATATGGCGTCGTATTTACCAGCGCGGTGGCACGCGATAATATTTTCGCCACGCAGTTCCATCCGGAAAAGAGCGCCGCGATGGGTTTGCAGCTGTACAGGAACTTCGTGCACTGGAATCCTTGAGGATCCGACCGCATTTCGATCCGGCCCGAACTGACTCGACCTGACCGGCGCGCCGGTCTCGCTTATATTTCTTCTACTCAACCACGCTCGTCACGCATATGTTGCTCATCCCGGCCATCGACCTGAAGGACGGTCAGTGTGTACGCCTCAAACAAGGCGACATGGACCAGGCCACCGTCTTTTCCGAAGATCCCGCCGCCATGGCACGCCACTGGGTGGAGCAGGGCGCGCGGCGCCTGCACCTGGTCGATCTCAATGGCGCCTTCGTCGGCAAGCCGCGCAACGAGGCGGTCATCAAGGCGATCATCGCCGAGGTGGGCGACGAGATCCCGGTCCAGCTGGGCGGCGGCATCCGTGACTTGAACACCATCGAGCGCTGGCTCGACGGCGGGCTGTCGTACGTCATCATTGGCACCGCCGCGGTGAAGAACCCAGGCTTCCTGAAGGACGCCTGTTCGGCCTTCGGCGGCCACATCATCGTCGGCCTCGACGCCAAGGACGGCAAGGTCGCCACCGATGGCTGGAGCAAGCTGACCGGCCACGAGGTGGTCGACCTGGCCCGCAAGTACGAAGACTACGGCGTGGAAGCCATCATCTACACCGACATCGGCCGCGATGGCATGCTGCAGGGTATCAATATCGATGCCACGGTCAAGCTGGCCCAGTCGATGTCGATCCCGGTGATCGCCAGCGGCGGCCTCTCCAACCTGGCCGACATCGACCGGCTGTGCGAAGTCGAGAGGGACGGCGTGGAAGGTGTGATCTGCGGCCGCGCCATCTACTCGGGCGACCTGAACTTCGCCGACGCGCAGGCACGCGCGGACAAGCTGGGCGCGGAGCAATAAGCCAACGCGCGCGCCGCGCGCAGCTTCAGCCGCCCCGGCCGCCAGTTGGCGGGCAGGGTGGCGGGCAAGGAATCTCATGCTAGCCAAACGTATCATCCCCTGCCTGGACGTGACCAATGGGCGGGTGGTCAAGGGAGTCAACTTCGTCGAATTGCGCGACGCGGGCGACCCGGTCGAAATCGCGCGCCGCTACGATGAGCAGGGCGCCGACGAAATCACATTTCTCGATATCACCGCGACCAGCGACGGCCGCGACCTGATCCTGCACATCATCGAGGCCGTCGCCTCCCAGGTCTTCATTCCGCTGACCGTGGGCGGCGGCGTGCGCGCGGTGGAAGACGTGCGCCGGCTGCTCAATGCCGGCGCCGACAAGATCAGCGTCAACTCCTCGGCCATTGCCAATCCGCAACTGGTCTCCGACGCCACCGCCAAGTACGGCTCGCAATGCATCGTGGTCGCCATCGACGCCAAGCGCAGCTCGGCGCCGGGCGAGCCGCCGCGCTGGGAAGTCTTTACCCATGGCGGGCGCAAGGCCACCGGCCTGGACGCAGTGCAATGGGCGCGCGAAATGGCCGAGCGCGGCGCGGGCGAATTGTTGCTGACCAGCATGGACCGCGATGGCACCAAGAGCGGCTTCGACCTGGAGCTGACGCGTGCCGTCAGCGACGCCGTGCCGGTGCCGGTGATCGCCTCGGGCGGCGTCGGCGGCCTGCAGGACCTGGCCGACGGCATTCGCCTGGGCCACGCCGACGCGGTACTGGCGGCCAGCATCTTCCACTATGGCCAGCACACGGTAGGCGAGGCCAAGGCATTCATGGCCCGCGAGGGCATTCCGGTGCGCATCTGATCACGGCGAAGCAATATGGCAAAGAAGTGGCTCAACAAGGTTAAGTGGGACGACAACGGCCTGGTGCCCGTGATCGTGCAGGAAGTCGGCTCGAACGACGTGCTGATGTTCGCCTTCATGAACCGCGAGGCGCTGCAGCGCACCGTGGAGCTCGGTGAGGCCGTGTTCTGGTCGCGCTCGCGAAAGCGCCTGTGGCACAAGGGCGAGGAATCGGGCCACGTGCAGAAAGTGCACGAGATCCGGCTCGATTGCGACGAGGACGTGGTGCTGCTCAAGGTGACGCAGATCGATGGCATCGCCTGCCATACCGGCCGCCATGCCTGCTTCTTCCAGAAGTTCGAGGGCGATGCCGAGAACGGCGACTGGCAGACGGTCGAGCCGGTCCTGAAGGACCCCACCCTGATCTACGCGGCCAAGCCATGAGCGCATCCCAGACCGGTAGCGCCGATGTACTGGCGCGCGTGGCCGCCACGCTGGAGTCGCGCAAGCCCGAGAACGGCGGCGACCCCGACAAATCCTATGTCGCGCGCCTGTTCCATAAGGGCGACGACGCCATCCTGAAGAAGATCGGCGAAGAGGCCACCGAGACCGTGATGGCGGCCAAGGACGCACGGGCCGCCGGCCTGTCGGACGAGGCCAAGAGCAAGGTGGTCTACGAAGTAGCCGACCTCTGGTTCCACAGCATGGTGCTGCTGGCGCGTTTCGGCCTGTCGCCGGACGACGTGGTCCAGGAGCTGGCGCGCCGCGAAGGACTCTCCGGCCTGGAGGAAAAGGCGCGGCGCAAGCCTGACGGCGCTTGAAGGCGCTTGAGGCGCGGGCCGGCCCGGTCGGTCCCGCCTACTCGCTGACGTCGAGGGCGCCGGCGCCCTGGCCGCCGGCAGATAACACAAGAAGCAGAAGGGGCGCACCATGAGCAATGAATACAGCGGCCAGGTCACGCCGGCCGATGCACAGCTGGACAGCCTGCGCAAGCTGCTGCATATCCTCTACGCGCTTTACGCCATTTTCTGGCTGACCGGCGGCATCACCGCGCTGATCGCCATCGTCATCGACTACGTCAAGCGGGACGACGCGCGCGGCAGCCTCTATGCCTCGCACTTCGCCTGGCAGATCCGTTCGTTCTGGTGGACGATTGCCTGGGCGGCCCTCGGCGGCGTGCTGTGCTTCACCGTCGTGCTGATTCCGCTGGCCTTCGCCGCATGGGGCGTCCTGTCCATCTGGATGTTGTATCGTATCGTCAAGGGCTGGCTCTACCTGAATGACGGCAAGCCGATGTACCCCGGCGAAACGTTCTGATTCAGATCCCCTGCCGCAGCGCACGGGAAGCCAGCCAGGCAAAACGAGACCTTCATGAACGCGCAGGACAATTGCATCTTCTGCAAGATCGTCGCAGGCCAGTTGCCGTCGGACAAGCTGTATGAGGACGACGAGATGCTGGCCTTTCACGATATTCACCCAAAGGCCCCGGTACACTTCCTGCTGATTCCCAAGACGCACGTTGCCTCGCTGGCCGATTGTGGTCCCGGCGAGGGCGGCTTGCTTGCTAAAATGATGTTGAAGGTGCCAGAACTGGCGCGGGCTTCCGGCTGCGAAAACGGTTTCCGTACCGTGGTCAACACAGGTCCGGACGGCGGGCAGGTGGTCAATCACCTGCACCTGCACGTGATGGGCGGCCCGCGCGCGCTATGGAAGGTGCCGCTGCCCTGAAGCGGGCGCAATCTCGGGAAGCTAGTACAGGCCGTGGCCAGCTTGGCTGCGGCCGGGTACCGCGCCGGCAACCGTCGCCCGGCGCGGACTTGTCAGGACGGAACAACGGGGCGGGGCGGCGGATGGCCGTCCGCGGCTTCATCAGGAGCAAAAAATGGGTTCGTTTAGCATTTGGCACTGGCTGATCGTGCTGCTGATCGTGATGCTGGTATTCGGCACCAAGAAGCTGCGCAATATCGGCCAGGATCTGGGTGGCGCGGTCAAGGGCTTCAAGGACGGCATGCGCGAAGGCGAGGCCGACGACAAGCCGGCCCAGCCCAAGGAACTGCGCGACTCGACCACCATCGATGTGGAAGCCAAGGAAAAGTCGCAGCAGAAGTGATGCGCGTTTCGCCCACGTCCGCGCGGCGGCGCACGTGATTCCCTCCGCTTCCGGCGCCTTGGCGCCGGCTCCTGTTCCGAAGCCCGCATGATCGACCTCGGTATTTCCAAGCTGGCGCTGATCGGTGCCGTGGCGCTGATCGTGATCGGCCCTGAGCGGCTGCCGAAGGTGGCGCGCACGGTCGGCGCGCTGGTCGGGCGCGCCCAGCGCTATATCAATGACGTGAAGGCCGAGGTGAGCCGCGAGGTCGAACTGGAGGAGTTGCGCAAGATGCGCACCGAGTTCGAGGACGCCGCACGCGACGTCGAGCGCACCATCCACAAGGAGGTGAGCGAGCAGGCGCAGGCACTCAACGAAGCCCTGTCGGGCGAAGTCCCGGGGGATGGCGTGGCAGGCGGAAGCGCCGCCTACGTTCCCTCCTGGGACGCCGCGCACAAGGTCCACAATGGCCGCAAGAGCTGGCGCGTCAAGCAGGGCGCCCGCCCGCTGTGGTTCAAGCGGCAGCAGAACGTGCGCATGTGGGCCCAGTCGGGCGCGGCGCGCGTCAAGCGGCATCGCCCGGCGACAGGCTCCAGCCGTTCATTCTTCGACTGACATGGCCGGCCCGATCGTGCGCCGGCATCCCGGCCGGGCGCCGTGGTCCGCTCCCGCGAGCCGCGCCCGCGCCACCACAGATTTCTCCTTGCCAGCCCGCGAGGCTGAGCGGTTCACGCCATGAGCGATACGCGTTCCCCAGACTCCCAAGACCCGCAGGACGACCAGCAGGAAACGTTCATCTCCCACCTGGTCGAGTTGCGCGAGCGCCTGGTCAAGGCGGTGGCCGGCGTGCTCATTATCTTCCTTGGCCTGGTCTACTGGGCGCCGGAAATCTTCAATCTGTTCGCGCGGCCGCTGATGGTGTCGCTGCCCAAGGGCGGCAGGATGATCGTCACCGACGTGACGGGGTCGTTCTTCGTGCCGATGAAGGTCACGCTGCTGGTTGCCTTCCTGATTGCCCTGCCCTGGGTGCTGTACCAGATCTGGAAGTTCGTCGCCCCCGGCCTGTACCAGCACGAAAAGCGCCTGATCCTGCCGCTGGTCAGCAGCAGCTATGTCCTGTTCCTGTGCGGGGTCACCTTCGCGTACTTCCTGGTGTTCCCGACGGTGTTCCATTTCATGGCGCACTACAACGCGCCGCTGGGGGCCGATATGTCGACCGACATCGACAAGTACCTCAGCTTCGCCATGACCATGTTCCTGGCCTTTGGCATAACATTCGAAGTGCCGGTCGTGGTCATCGTGCTGGTGCGCTTCGGCGTGGTCGAGCTAGAAAAGCTCAAGCAGGTGCGCCCTTATGTGATCGTCGGTGCCTTTATCATCGCCGCCGTGGTGACGCCGCCGGACGTGCTTTCCCAGCTCCTGCTGGCCGTGCCGCTGATCGCGCTTTATGAGTTGGGGTTACTGATGGCACGCTTTTTCTTGAAGCCGGAAGACGCGCCCGAGGCCGTGGGCGAAACGCCGGCGGATTGAGTCGGCGGCCCGGCCGTGCTCGCCGGGTCACCCCTCGTACGCGGGGCATTCTGCACCAGATTGGGGAAAATTCGCGTCTTGTTTGTTGTTCGTCTGCAACATAAAGGCCTGAATCACAGGGTTTACCGTGAAAAAGCCTTCTGACGCTCGGGGAGGCTGGCCCATAATACGCAGCAGACGTGAAGTTAGTGCGTCGCCCAATCACTTGGGCAAGCCAAGATTTCCCAATCAGTTGACAAGGAAAGTGTCGATATGAAAATGAAACTGTTTGCAGCTGCCGTCGCCGCTCTGGCCGCCGGCGGTGCGTATGCCCAGTCGAGCGTGACCCTGTACGGCGTGGCTGACGTCGGTGTTGAGTACACCAACCGCGCTGTTGCCCCGAACGGCACCACCGCCAACGCATGGCGCATGACCTCGGGCAACCAGTCCGGTTCGCGCTGGGGCCTGCGTGGCGTGGAAGATCTGGGCGGCGGCCTGAAGGGCATCTTCAACCTGGAAAGCGGTTTCAGCGTTGACACCGGCGCTCAGTCGGATTCCAGCCGTCTGTTCAATCGTAACGCTTACGTCGGTCTGCAGAACCAGTGGGGCACCCTGACCCTGGGCCGTCAACAGACCCTGTTCTATGACTTCGGTCTGGTCTACGATCCGATGGCGATTTCGACCCGCTACTCGATCACCTCGATGGCTCCGGAATTCGCTTCGCGTGCTGACAACGCCGCCAAGTACGTCGGTACCTTCGGTGGCCTGACCGTCGGCGCTCTGTGGAGCTTCAACAACAACGGCAACGAAGTCCCGGGCGCATTCACGACCGGCCGTGAGTACGGCTTCACCGCCATGTACGGCGCTGGCCCGTTCTCCGTTGGTGCTACCTATGACCAGTCGAACAGCTCGAACGTTGCTACCAACGGTCAGCTGATCCGTCGCGCCAGCGTTGCTGGTACCTACGCCTTCGGCCCGGCCAAGGTGTACGCTGGTTACCGTTGGGCCAAGGCCTACAACGGCGCTGCTCTGCCGGGCGCTATCCAGGCCAACACCACGCTGGCTGATGCGAACAGCGCGTCGAACCTGTACTGGCTGGGTCTGGGTTACCAGCTGACCCCGGCTCTGTCGCTGAGCGGCGCAGCTTACTACCAAGACTACCGCAACACCTCGGCTGATCCGTGGCAATTCGTCGCGACCGCCGACTACGCGCTGTCGAAGCGTACCGACCTGTACGCATCGGTGTCGTACGTCAAGAACAAGAGCGGTTCGCAGCTGGGCGTGGATGGCTTCAACAGCACCCTGACCTCGCAAAGCAACGTGCTCAACGGCGGCAACCAGATCGGTGCCGTGGTTGGTGTCCGTCACAAGTTCTAATTTGACGCGGGCGTGAGCCCGCTTCGAATTGACTTGCAGGCGAAGCGCCGGCATCCGCAAGGATGCCGGCGCTTTCTTTTTTGGGCCTCGGCGTGAGTGCAGTGCGTAAGCCGACGGCCTTCCAGGGGCGGGTAACGTGCTGCCTTTCACTAGTGGCCAGGGCGGGCGGAGCAGGCCAGCCAAGGGCGGTCTCGTGCCGCCAGCTGGCTTCTTGGTGGCCTCGATGCAAGGTTGGCCGGGAGGCGGCGACAGACGGCGTCGCCTTTCGAGCTCCTCGACACTCCGGCGGCGTCGTCAGTGTGCCAGTGCGTCCGGAGAGGATGAGGCAGATCGCAACCGGTCACGGTCGCCTATGCGGTTTGGCCTGGTCACGAGGCCCTCGTTGACCTGCTGACGTGCCGTTCCCCCCGTGGTGCCTCGTTCGAATCCCCGACGCTATCGGCGTGATCCAGTCGTGGCGATGCCTTCATGGCGTTGTCCGTCAACTGGCCTGGGGAACGGCCAAAAAAAAAGCCCGCCGGTCGGCGGGCTTTGCTTGCGGTCCTGCACTCTCGCGCCGGCACAGCCGGCGAACCTATTCTTCCTCGTCGTCCAACGGCAGCGCACGGCGCGGCGGCGGTGGGCGCTTGCCGATCATCACGGTCAGCTGGGCCTGCTTGCCGCGGCGCATGACTTCCATCTTGGTTTCGGCACCCGGCTTGAGCTGGGCCACCGCATTGAGCAGGGCGGTGCTGTCGGAGATGTGCTGGCCGTCCACGGAGATCAGTACGTCACCCGGGCGCACGCCTGCCTTGTCGGCCGGCCCGCCCTGGACCACGGCGGCGATCAGGGCGCCTTCCTTGGCGTCCAGGCCAAAGGACTCGGCGATCTCAGGCGTCATGTCCTGGGGCTCGACGCCGATCCACCCGCGCGTGACCGAGCCGGTGGAGATGATGGATTCCATCACCTGCTTGGCGGTCGAAACGGGAATGGCGAAACCGATGCCCAGCGAGCCGCCCGAGCGCGAATAGATGGCCGTGTTGATGCCGAGCAGGTTGCCACGGGCATCCACCAGGGCACCGCCCGAGTTGCCGGGGTTGATGGCGGCGTCGGTCTGGATGAAGTTCTCGAAGGTGTTGATGCCCAGGTGGCTGCGGCCCAGCGCCGACACAATGCCCATGGTGACCGTCTGGCCGACGCCGAACGGGTTGCCGATGGCCAGCACCACGTCACCCACCTTGACGTTCTCGATCCGCCCCAGCGTGATGGCCGGCAGGTCCTTGAGCGCCACCTTCAGCACGGCCAGGTCGGTCTCGGGATCCGAGCCCACCACCTTGGCATTGCCCTTGCGGCCATCGGTCAGCGCCACCTCGATCTCGTCTGCGCCGTCCACCACATGGTGGTTGGTTAGAATGTAACCCTCGGCGCTGACGATCACACCGGAACCCAGGCTGGAAACCGGTTCCTGCCGTTCCGGCAGGCGGTCGCCGAAGAAGAAGCGGAACCAGGGGTCTTCCTGCGTGTTCGGGCCGCGCTTGTGGCCGTTCTTGCTGGTGAAGATATTCACCACCGCCGGCATTGCCTGCTGCGCCGCATCGCTATAGGAGCCCTCCGCCGCGGAGCCGGACACATTGGGCACGACTTCCTTCAGCGCGACAATGGGGGAGCCGGACTGCACGGCCACCCGCCCGCGCTGCAGCCAGTCCGGCTTCAACGTGGCCACGACGAACCACACGGCCAGCACGACGGTGACAGCCTGGGCGAAAAACAGCCAAAAGCGGCGCAACATATTAGGAATTTGAGCGAAAAATGAGAACTAAAGAGCTGGAATTGTACTTGAACGATCTGCTCGAAGCGTTTCGCTACAAGGACTATTGCCCCAACGGCCTGCAAGTGCAAGGCCGCGGGGAGGTACAGCACATCGTCACCGGCGTGACCGCCAGCCTCGCGCTGGTCGAGGCGGCGATCGAAGCGGGCGCTGACGCCCTGCTGGTCCATCACGGCTATTTCTGGAAGAACGAAGACGCGCGCGTGATCGGGCAGAAGCACGCCAGGCTCAAGCGCCTGCTCGGTGCCGACCTCAACCTCTTCGCCTACCACTTGCCGCTGGATGGCCACCCCGAACTGGGCAACAACGCCCAACTCGCGTTGCAACTCGGCATCGTACCGAACGGCCGCTTCGGCGACGACCAGTTCGCCTGGACTGGCGTGCTGCCGCAACCGATGCCGCTTGAGGCGTTCGCCGCACATGTCGGCGCCGTGCTCGGGCGCGAGCCGCTGGTTCTCGGCAACCCCGACCAGTCCATCCACCGTGTCGGTTGGTGCACCGGCGGCGCGCAGGGTTATTTCGACGCGGCGGTAGCGGCCGGCGTGGATGTCTACCTGAGCGGCGAGGCCTCCGAGCAGACCACCCACCTGGCGCGCGAGAGCGGGGTGGCTTACCTTGCCGCGGGCCATCATGCCACCGAACGATTCGGCATCCGCGCGCTGGGAGAGCACGTGGCTGAGCGCTTCGGCCTGCGCCATACCTTCATCGATATCCCGAATCCGGTCTGAGCCTGCGGCCGGCAAACGCGCCGGCCGCAGTGGCAATCATATCGTTGCTGGCCAACAACGCGGCAATTCTGCAGGCCGGTTGATCTAGCGCAAGACCGGAAATTGGAACGGATGTTCGAATATGCGGCGCCGCAATAAAGTGCGGCGCCGCAATATTTTTTTCGATGCCGTTTACGGGTAATGCCTTACTTAGCTTGCAGGCTGTCGCGAATTTCGCGCAGCAGCACGACTTCTTCGGGAGTCGGTGCCGGTGCGGGCGGCGGCTCTTGGGCGCGCAGTTTATTGAAGCCGCGCACCATCAGGAAAATGATGAAGGCGAGAATGACGAAATTCACAACGATGGTCAGGAAATTCCCATAGGCGAAGACCGGGACGCCTGCTTTTTTCAGGGCGTCCAGCGTCATGGGTGTGCCGGCCGGTGGCTCGGACAAGGTGACGAAGAGGTTGGAGAAGTCAAGCTTGCCGATGATGCGGCCCACGATGGGCATGATCAGGTCGTTGACCACAGAATCCACGATTTTCCCGAAGGCGGCGCCGATGATCACACCGACCGCGAGGTCGATCACGTTGCCGCGCATGGCGAACGTTTTGAATTCCGAAATCATTCCCATAAATTACTCCTGATTTGTTGCGCGTATCGAATCATACGCATGGTAAAAGCCTGCCGTAACGCCGTCAGGAACGCAAGCGCGCGGACCCTGGGACGCGCGCAATGTCCGATTATCGTACGGCCGTGGCGTGTCGTGCGCCTTTCGTCGACCAATGTGCCTAAGGTACAATTTGCGGCTGACGCAAAATCTAAATTGACTTCCCCTGGGGTTTGGAATGAGTGACCAGCAAAACGTGAAAAACGTGGATAAGGGGCGCCGCAACTGGCTGATTGCGACGTCCGTGGCTGGCGGCATCGGAGGAGTGGCAGTGGCGGTGCCGTTTGTCAGTACGTTTGCGCCATCCGAAAAGGCGAAGGCAGCAGGTGCACCGGTCGAGGCCGACATCGGCGCGCTGAAGCCCGGCGAGATGATGACAGTGGAGTGGCGCGGCAAGCCGGTCTGGATCCTGCGGCGCACCGAAGAGATGCTGGCGTCGCTCAAGAAGACCGATGGCGAGGTGGCCGATCCGAACTCGGAAGTCCCCTTCACCATGAAGACCCCCGAATACGCCAGGAACGAAACCCGTTCTCGCGCCGAGCACAAGGCCGTGCTGGTGGTGGTCGGCATCTGCTCCCACCTGGGCTGCTCCCCCTCAGGCCCGTTCCCTGCCGGTGCCAATCCGCAACTCGGCACCGACCCCGGTTTCCTCTGCCCCTGTCACGGTTCCACCTTCGATCTGGCCGGTCGCGTCTTCAAGAACAAGCCGGCCCCGCAGAACCTTGACGTTCCCCCGTACCAGTTCCTGTCCGACACCAAGATCGTGATCGGCAAGGACGAGAAAGGAGAGGCTTGACCATGGCAGCCGAAAAAGAAGTCAAGACGACCGGCCTGCTGGGCTGGGTCGACGCCCGCTTCCCCGCCACCCAGTTGTGGGAAGACCATCTCTCCAAGTACTACGCGCCGAAGAACTTCAACTTCTGGTACTTCTTCGGTTCGCTGGCGCTGCTGGTGCTGGTGATCCAGATCGTCACCGGCATCTTCCTGGTGATGAACTACAAGCCCGACGGCACCCTGAACGCCGCCGGCATCCCGGTTGCCTTCGCCAGTGTCGAGTACATCATGCGCGAGGTGCCCTGGGGCTGGCTGGTGCGCTACATGCACTCGACCGGCGCTTCGGCCTTCTTCGTCGTGGTCTACCTCCACATGTTCCGGGGCCTGCTGTACGGCTCCTACCGCAAGCCGCGCGAACTGGTCTGGATCTTCGGCTGCCTGATCTTCCTGTGTCTGATGGCCGAGGCCTTCATGGGCTACCTGCTGCCCTGGGGCCAGATGTCGTACTGGGGCGCCCAGGTGATCGTGAACCTGTTCTCGGCCATCCCGGTGATCGGCCAGGACCTGTCGCTGTTCATCCGCGGCGACTACGTGGTCAGCGACGCGACCCTGAACCGCTTCTTCTCCTTCCACGTGATCGCCGTGCCGCTGGTGCTGCTGGGCCTGGTTGTGGCGCACATCATCGCGCTGCACGAAGTGGGCTCGAACAACCCCGACGGCGTCGAGATCAAGGCCAAGAAGGACGAGAACGGCATCCCGCTGGACGGCATTCCCTTCCACCCCTACTACTCGGTGCATGACCTGCTGGGTGTGGGCGGTTTCCTGATGATCTTCTCGGCAGTGATCTTCTTCTTCCCCGAGGTCGGCGGCTACTTCCTGGAAGCCAACAACTTCTTCCAGGCCGATCCGCTGAAGACGCCGCCGCACATCGCGCCGGTCTGGTACTTCACGCCGTTCTACTCGATGCTGCGCGCCACCACGTCGAACTTCCTGCCGATCCTGTGGGTGTTCTTCGCGCTGCTGCTGGGCATGGTCTTCCTGCGCAGCAAGGACTCGCGCATCAAGATGGGCGCGCTGGCCATCGCCGTGATCCTGGCGGTCGGCTTCTACTTCATCGACGCCAAGTTCTGGGGCGTGCTGGTGATGGGCGGCTCGGTGATCGTGCTGTTCTTCCTGCCCTGGCTGGACCAGTCGCCGGTCAAGTCGATCCGCTACCGTCCTGCCTTCCACAAGTCCATCCTGACCGTCTTCGTGGTGGTGTTCATAGTCCTCGGCTACCTCGGCGTGCAACCGCCGTCGCCGGTGGGCGAGAAGGTGTCGCAGCTCGGCACCCTGCTGTACTTCGCCTTCTTCCTGACCATGCCGCTGTGGAGCCGCGCCGGCACCTTCAAGCCTGTGCCAGATCGCGTGACCTTCACCCCGCACTGATCGAAGGGCCCACAAGAGGACAAGGACACAAGATGAAAAAGCTGCTTTCGATCATCGCACTCGCGGGCGCCTGCTTTGCCGCCACGCCCGCTATCGCCAGCGAGGGGGGCTACCCCCTGGAGCCGGCGCCGGTGCAGACCAGCGATCTTTCCTCGCTGCAGCGCGGCGCGAAGCTGTTCGTCAACTACTGCCTGAACTGCCACGGCGCGTCGATGATGCGCTACAACCGCCTGCGCGACATCGGGCTGAGCGACGACCAGATCCGCGACAACCTGCTGTTCACCGCGGACAAGGTCGGCGAGACCATGAGCATCGCCATGCATCCGAAGGATGCCAAGGCCTTCTTCGGCGTCACGCCGCCCGACCTGTCGGTGATCGCACGCGCACGCGGCGATGACTGGCTCTACACCTACCTGCGTACTTTCTACCGCGACAACAGCCGCGCCACCGGCTGGAACAACCTGGTGTTCCCGAGCGTGGGCATGCCGCACGTGCTGTGGGAACTGCAAGGCCAGCGCTCCGCCAAGTTCCAGGAAGTGGAAGCGCACGGCGAGACGGTGCACAAGTTCGCCGGTTTCGAGCAGATCACGCCGGGCAAGCTGAGCACGGTCGAGTATGACCAGGCGGTGGCCGACATCGTCGGCTTCCTGGACTGGATGTCCGAGCCCGCGCAAAACCAGCGCAAGCGCCTGGGCGTCTGGGTGCTGCTTTTCCTCGGCATGTTCACGATCTTCGCCTGGCGCTTGAACGCTGCCTACTGGAAAGACATCAAATAAGCCTGGCAGAAGCCACAGGGGCTGGAGCGGAAGTTGCCCGGGCAACGCCGCTCCAGCCCCTTTTCGTTGTATTGCAACGGTCACATTAAGCGGCGAGTGTCCGGCTTAAAGTTACGCAAAAGCCACAAATTTGCTTTCTGTTGGCCGCTTCTGCCAGAATATTGAGCTTAGTCAATCGACCCCGTACGCAAGGAATCCAACCATGATGGTGTTGTATTCGGGCACCACCTGCCCGTTCTCCCAACGTTGCCGCCTCGTCCTGTTCGAAAAGGGCATGGATTTCGAGATCCGCGACGTCGACCTGTTCAACAAGCCGGAAGACATCTCGGTGATGAACCCGTACGGCCAGGTGCCCATCCTGGTCGAGCGCGACCTGATCCTGTACGAGTCGAACATCATCAACGAGTACATCGACGAGCGCTTCCCGCATCCGCAGCTGATGCCGGCCGACCCGGTGCAGCGCGCCCGCGCCCGCCTGTTCCTGTTCAACTTCGAAAAGGAACTGTTCACCCACGTCTACGCCCTCGAGAACGAAAAGGGCAAGGCCGCGGAAAAGAACCATGAGCGTGCCCGCGCCGCGATCCGCGACCGCCTGACCCAGCTTGCCCCGATCTTCGTCAAGAACAAGTACATGCTGGGCGAAGAGTTCTCGATGCTGGACGTCGCCATCGCCCCGCTGCTGTGGCGCCTCGACCACTACGGCATCGAGCTGTCGAAGAACGCCGCGCCGCTGCTGAAGTACGCCGAACGCATCTTCAGCCGCCCGGCCTACATCGAAGCACTCACCCCCTCGGAAAAGGTGATGCGCCGCTAAGAGCGGCCAGCCATCCGGCGCCAGCGCCGGATGGCCGCCCGCCTCGCGCCACTGGAAGCACCATGCCTGAAACCTCCACCAAGCCCTACCTGGTCCGCGCCATTTACGAGTGGTGCACCGACAACGGCTTCACGCCGTACATCGCCGTCTTCGTCGACGCCAACACCAACGTGCCGCGCGAGTTCGTCAAGAACAACGAGATCGTGCTGAACGTCAGCTTCGACGCCACCAGCGGCCTCGACATGGGCAATGAGTGGATCACCTTCAGCGCCCGTTTCGGCGGCGTTTCGCGCAAGATCGAGGTGCCCATCGACAACGTGCTCGCCATCTACGCCCGCGAGAACGGGCAGGGCATGGCCTTCCCGGTGGAGCGCAGCGTCCCCGAAACGCAGGCGGCCACCGAGCGCGAGAACAACCCCCCGCCCAAGCTGGCCCCGGTCGGCGCAGACGCTGCGCCCGCCCCGCAAGGCAACGGCGACGACGATCCCAATCCGCCCGTGCCCCGCATCGGCGGCAAGAAGCCCGCACTGAAGGTGGTCAAGTAAGCCATCGTCAAGCGGCGGCACATGCAGTAGAATCACGGGCTGCACCACATTAGCCGGCTTAGCTCATCAGGTAGAGCAGTTGATTTGTAATCATCAGGTGGCGGGTTCGAGTCCTGCAGCCGGCACCAAGAATTGGAAGGGCTACGCGAAGTTTGCGTAGCCCTTTTGCTTTTCGGGGGCGCAACGCCTTCTGATAGCGTCCAGCGCCTCCCGTCCCAGCCCGCCGCAACCCCTACAGCAAGAACCCCACCTCCAGCATCCCCCGCACCTGCGAGTGCCGGTTGCCATCCGCGCCGAAGGCCTGCCCCGGCGCCGTCTTGCGCGCACCCACATAGGAGAACTCGGCGCGCGCGAAGAAGCGCTTGTACTGATAGGTGGGCGTGATCGTCAGTGACCAGGCTTCGCTGCCCGGTCCATACAGCAGGTTCGCCGAGCCGCTTTCGGCGCTGCCGGTGGTGCCGATGTACTCCAGCCGCACGGGCAGCTTAAAGCCCGGCAACCGCAGTGAGGCGGGCGTGGCGGCGTTGCCGAAGTCGTAGCTCAGCAGCAGCGCGGCGCCATAGGTGGAAGCCGATGCATTGGCGCCGACGGCCGGCATGGCCGGTACGTGGGTGTATTGCACATAGGGCTGGATGGTCCACGCACCATGGGTGTGCGTGTAGATCAGGTTATAGATCTGCTGGTTGTTCTGCAGCACCGGCGTGGCGCTGGTCGACACCTCGTTGCGGCTGGTGCTGGCGCCGCCGTCGAACGTGATGGTGTTGCTGTCATCGAGCGCATAGCTGGCCAGGCCTGTTATCCAGTTGTAGTGCTCCGAATAGAAGCCGTCGTTCACCGAGGCTGACAGCGTCAGCGGACCCGAGGCGTAGTTGACCTGCACACCGCGGTTCACGGCATTTTCCTGGTTCCACAGCAGGCCGCGCTGGATGTTGATGTTCTGGAACGTGAAGGTGCTTTCCGCGCCGATCAGCGTCGGCAGCTTGCCGACCATCACCGAAAAGCTGTCGGTCGGGGCGAGCTTGACGTAGCCCTGCGGCAGGGCGTTGAACAGCGCGGGCGTGGCATTCTCGGCGCGCTGGTAGGGAACGCCGAGCACGGGGATCGAGTAGTAGCCTGCCTGCAGGAAGAACTGGAGCGTGCCAGTCGCCTTGTTGACGAATACTTGCCCATTGCTCAGGTCGGCCACCCAGGTGTGGTCGGTGGCTGCCGCATGGTTCTGCACCAGTCCCAGGCCGCTGACGACGCCGCCGACATAGATGGGGCCGAGGGCGCCGGCATCGAGGCGCACGGGCGCGGAGCTCAGCGTGCTCGATATGGTTGGCTGCAGCGCGGGAGTGGCGGGCGCCTGTTCGGCCTTGGCGGCTTCGGTGGTGTCGGCATTCGTCGCCGTGTCCTGCGCCCATGCTGCCGGGCCGAGGCCCAGGGCGGCGAGCGCAGCCACAGTCACTGTGCAAGGATAAGACCGGATTCTCATTGGGTGGCTTCCTTTGTCGTTGTATCCGCCGCGGCGTGGCTTGCGCCACGTGGAAGGAGCAGTCCGCCGCGGTTCGCGGGAATCGCACCGGCCCGGTGCGAACGACTGCGGCGCTGCAAGTCCCATGCCATCCGTGGCCGCCGGAATCGCTTGCCATGCCGCAATGCCGCGCCCCGCGTGGGCTGCATGGCATTGGGAATCAAACGATCGAAACGATTGCTCTCCATGCGATTTCCTTCCTTGACGGCGCCGTGGATCCGTCATGGTCCGGACGGCGCGTCAGCAAGATGCCGCACGAGTTTGCGGCCTGCCTCCGGGAAAAAGGCGGTTCGGCGCACCGGGTCCCCCAATCATAGAAAGATCCTCTCGGTGAAATCTTTTTCTGTTCGGTACCGCTCCGACGGCAGCCTCCGTTTCGCTCACCCCTGAGTCCGGATCCTGGCGCGCAGAGTTCGCCCGGCCCCGTTCGCGTCCCGGGGCCGGTGCCGAGCATCGCTCGCCATTCAAGGAGCTGCCCCGTCTGTGCGCACCACTTGATTCTTCGCGCGGCCGCGTGTGCAATGCTTCCGTCTGTTCGATGCTTACCGAAAAGGAGCGCTGTGAACCGAGCGAATGCAATGAATCCCGTGAATGCAGCGAAGAAAGGTGTCTTTTCCTGCTGCCTTGCCGCGTCGATCGCGCTGGCGGGCCTGCCCGCAATGGCGAAGGACGGCGTCGCGCTCACCTTGCCGGACCAACGGGTTGCCGTGCTGTCCGAGGGCGATCTCGAAGCCGCCTCGATGGGCAGCTATTCCGTCGCCGTGTTCAAGGATGCGCAGTTGCTGGATTTCGTCGCCGGCGCGGTCTATTCGCGCAACGGCACCATCTTCCAGGACGACGGCAAGCTGCGCGTGAAGTTCGCGGATATCACCGGTGACGGCACCCAGGCGCTCATTGTCTCCAAACTCACCGCCGGCTCCGGCAACTATCTGGAAGTCGATGCGCTGCGGATCGATGCCGGCAGCGTGCGCCTGCTCACACGCATCCAGACCGATACCCACCACGATGAGATCGCCGAGCTGAAGGCGGCGTGCCGGCGCGGCGCGTGCGCGCCCGCCAAGTAGCGCGCCGCGCGGCTCGCGCTTCCGGCGGGCATCAGTCCACGCGGATGCTCGCCCGCGCGGCCACCGCCCGCATTTCCGGCAATTCCTTCTCGATGCGCTGTCGCAGCGCGGCGCCGTCGCCATAGGCGGGGCTCAGGCCGAGCTCGACCATCCTGGCCTTGGTCTGCGGCGCGGTGGCAACCTCGGCCAGCGCCTTCTCCAGCTTCTGCTGCACCGGCTGCGGCAGGCCCGCCGGCGCCAGCAGGGCAAACCACGTGCCCATCTGGAAGCCGGGATAGCCGCTCTCGGCCACGGTGGGTACCTGGGGCAGCGCCGGCAGGCGCTGCGCCGAGAGCACCGCCAGTGGCTTGATCTTGCCGCCGTGGATCAGCGGCTGCGTGGCGACGATGGTGTCCACCGCCACCTGCACCTGCCCCCCGGCCAGTGCCGTCAGGCTGGGCGCGCTGCCGTTGAAGGGCACGTGGACCATATGGATGCCGGCGGCGTACTTCAGCATCTCGCCGCCGAAATGGACCGAGGAGCCGGTGCCGAAGGAACCGTAGGAGAACTTGTCCGGCTGCGCCTTGGCCTGCGTGACCAGATCCTTCAGCGAATTGACCGGCGTCTCGGGATTGGCCACCAGCACCAGCGCCATGTCGGCCACCATGCCGAGCGGCGTGAAGCTCGTGAGCGGATCGTAGGCCAGGTTCTGGCGGATCGCCGGGTTCAGCGTCAGCGTGGTGCTGGCGCCTAGCAGCAGGGTGTAGCCGTCGGGCGGCGACTTGGCCAGTACCGTGGCACCGACCACAGTGCTGGCGCCGGGCTTGTTCTCCACCACCACCGGCTGGCCCAGCTTCTCGCCCAGGCCCACGGCAAGCAGGCGGCCGAGCACGTCGGTGGCGCCGCCGGCCGCGAACGGGATCAGCAGCCGGACCGGCCGTGTCGGGTAGGCGGCCTGCGCCTGCGTGCCGGCCGGGGCGGTGGCGCACAGGCCAGCCACCAGGAGGGAGAGGATGCGGGGCACTGCAGTCGTGGTGAACGTCATGTCGGGCTCCTGCCGGCTGAGGTGTGGTGGAAGATCAAGAATGCGCGCGCACGCCCGTGCTCAGCCCAGCAGCGGGCTGGCAGTGCGTGCGTAGCCGCTGGCCTGGTCATAGGCGTGGCCGAGCTGCAGCACCGCGGCATCGGCTTGGGTGGGGCCGATGATCTGCAGCCCGGCGGGCAGGCCGCTGGGGCCGAAGCCTGCCGGCGCGGACAGTACCGGCAGGCCCGCCATGGTGGCCGGCACCACGGCCTGCATCCAGCGGTGATAGGTATCCATGGCGCGGCCGCCCACGGTCTTGGGCCAGTCCCAGCTCACGTCGAAGGGAAAGACCTGCGTGGCGGGCATGACCAGGAAATCGAAACGCTCGAACAAGACGCGCAGGGTCTGGTACCAGGCGCTGCGCACCCGGGCCGCGTCGTAGACCTGCATGGCCGGCAGCGCAAGGCCGCGCTCGATCTCCCACACGGCCTCGGGCTTGAGCAGCGCGCGCTTGGCCGGATCGTGGTACAGCGCCGCGTTGGCGCCCGCCACGAAGAAGCTGCGCAGGTCGATCCAGGCGCGCCACAGGCGTTCCAGGTCGAAGTCCGGCAGCGCCGGCTCGACGCGGCAGCCGATGGCGTCGAAATGGGCCAGCGCCGCCACGCAGGTGTCGAGCAGGCCCGGCTCGGTGGGCAAGTGGCCGCCCAGGTCGCCGAGCCAGCCGATGCGGGTGCCGCGCAGGTCCCGCTCCAGCGTCAGCGCGAAGGCGCCGGGCGCCTCCGCGCGGCGCGTCAGCGGCAGGCGCGCATCGAAGCCGGCCTGCACCGACAGCAGCAGCGCCAGGTCGGGGACGTTGCGAGCCATCGGGCCCGCCACGCTGAACTGCTGGAAAAAGACTTCCTCGGTCGGTCCGTGCGGCACGCAGCCGAAGGAGGTGCGCAGCCCGTAGATGTTGTTGAAGGCGGCCGGCGTGCGCAGCGAACCCATCATGTCCGAGCCGTCCGCCACCGGCAGCATGCGCAGCGCCACCGCGACGCCGGCGCCGCCGCTGCTGCCCCCGGCCGAGCGGCCGGGATCGAAGGCGTTGCGGGTGGCGCCGTAGACCGGGTTGTAGGTATGGCCGCCGAGGCCGAACTCCGGCGAGTTGGTGCGGCCGACGAACAGGGCGCCGCCGGCGCGCATGCGTTCGAAGACCACCGCGTCGGCGGCGGGCACATGGTCGCGGAACACCGGCGAGCCCTTGGTGGTGACCATGCCTGCCACCGGCATGATGTCCTTGGGCGCCTGCGGGAAACCGTGCAGCGGGCCACGGCTGTGGCCGTGCGCGAGCTCTGCGTCGCGCTCGTCCGCCTGCGCGGCCAGCGCCGCGCGGTCGGCCGGCGCGACGATGGCGTTGACCACCGGGTTCAAGCGATCGATCTGCGTCAGGTAGGCCTGCAGCACCTCCGCGCACGACACCTCGCGCGCATGGATGGCGAGCGACAGCGAGACCGCGTCGAGTGCGACGATGCCGGCGGGCGGCGTGGCGGGCGCCGCAGTTGGCGCTGCAGTGGGCGGGGGGCTGTCGGGAGCGGGCATCGGCGTGTGTTCCGGAGCGGCGAAAGGGTGGCGGACAGGGACAACAGGGACAGCCTAGGGAGACGCTCGGCTTTCGACAATCGACGATTTTTTCAAATATCCTTGAGTTTTACGCAAACCTGAGGGCCTTCGCGCGATGATCTCCAAGCAGCTGCAGGACACGTCGCTGCGCTACTTCCTCGAAGTGGTGCGCTGCGGTTCCCTGAGCGAGGCGGCCCAGCGCCTGAACGTGACAGCCTCGGCGGTGAGCCGCCAGGTGGCAGCGCTGGAGTCGCTGCTCGGCGTGCCACTGTTCGATCGGCGTCCGCGCGGCATGGCGCCCAGCGCAGCCGGCGAACTGCTGGCCGCCTTCGCGCTGCGCGGCGCGCTGGAGGCCGACCGCGTGGTATCGGAGATACAGGCCCTGCAAGGCCTGCGGCGCGGGCGCGTACGCATCGCCAGTTCGGCCGGCTTTGCCATCGAGTTCCTGCCGCGCGCCATCGCCGCCTTCCGCGGGCGTTTTCCGGGCCTGCAGTTCCATGTGCGCGTCGCCAGTCCGGCCGAGGCCACCGCCACGGTGCTGCGCGGTGATGCCGACATCGGCGTCACCTACAGCCGCGCCGCTGAGCAGGGCATTCGCGTGGAGCACCGGCAGCAGGCCCCGGTGATCGCCATCATGCGGCCGGACCATCCGTTGGCGCGCTTTCGCGCCGTCACGCTGGCGCAGATGCACGCCTACCCGATCGCGCTGCCGGAGGGGGACAACACCGTGCGGCAGCTGTTCGACATCGCCTGTGGCGAGCGCGGGATCGCCTTCGAGCCGGTGCTCGTCACCAACCACTTCGAGACGCTGACCAACTTCGTGGTACACGGCGGTGGCTTGTCGATCTCCGGCGAGGTCACCGTGCGCGGCCGCGTCCAGCGCGGCGAACTGCATGCGGCCGAGATCCGCGAGCGCGGCATGCGCGGGCGCGCCATCGAACTGCAGACGCTGCGTGGGCGCACGCTGCCCGAGGGCGTGCGCGCCTTCCTTGATTTTCTGCGGCAGCAACTGGCCGGGCAGGGCTAATGGGCGCTGGGGTGTACCAGGCCGGTGCCGCCCGACGCTGCCGGCCCGCGCCTGCCGCTCAGCCTGCCGCGGCCGGATGCCCGGCGTCGCCTTCCGCCTCCAGCCATCCCGTGAACGCCTGTACGATCGCATCGCCCGCTTTGTCCTGCGGCACATAGCTGCAATAGCTGCGCGAGGGCAGCCGTAGGGCGGGAAACGGCGCGACAAGCCGCCCGCTGGCCAGGTCGTCGGCGACCAGGGCGGTCGGTCCCATCGCCACGCCCAGGCCGTCGAGCGCAGCCTGCAGCGTGAGGTAGAAGTGGTCCAGCGTCAGCGCGGCGGCGGGCGCCAGCGCCGGCACGCCGGCGAGTGCCAGCCAGTCGTCCCAGGCGCGCGGCAGCGTCGATGCGTGCAGCAGCGCGTGGTGGCGCAGGTCGGCGGGCGCGGCCAGCGGCGCGCCTGCGAGCAGGGCGGGGCTGCATACCGGCAGCCGTTGCTCGGACAGGAAGGGGCGCATCGCGTAGCCGTAGAAGGTATCGGGGCCGCCGCGGATGATGACGTCGTAGGACTCGCGCAAGACATCGACCGGCTCGTTAGAGGTATCGAGCCGCACGTCCGCTTCCGGGTGCAGCCGGCGGAAGCGTTCCAGCCGGGGCACGAGCCAGCGCAGCGCGAAGGTGGCGACGCTGCTGACTCTCAGCACCGTGCGTGTGCGACGTGCGCCGCGGCCGTAGCGGGTCGTGGCCGAGGCGATGCGATCGAAGGCCGGGCCGATCTCGGCCAGGTAGGCGGTGGCCGCGGGCGTCAGCACCACGCGGCGATTGTGCCGCTCGAACAGCGGCTGGCCGAACCAATCCTCCAATTGCCGCACATGCTGGCTGATGGCGCCTTGCGAGACGTGCAATTCGGCGGCAGCGGCCTTGAAGCTGCCGAGGCGTGCCGCGGCCTCGAAGGCGCGCAGCGCGTTGAGGGGGGGCAGGGTGCGCGACATCGGCGATTCTCGTAATAGTTTTCCTCTCTTGAGAGGCCAAATCTACTGGTTTGTCGACGGGGTTTCAAGCAGGGATACTGATGCGAAATCTTTTGGAGACGCCGATGTCCACCCCGATCGTGATGCTGGTCCTGTTCGCCGCCCTGCTGCATGCTGGCTGGAACGCCGCGGTGAAGGCCAGCGCCGACAAGACCCTGGACGTCGTGCTGGTCACCGCCGGCGCCGCGCTGCTCTCGGCGCTGGCGCTGCCCTGGCTGCCAGCGCCGCTGCCGCAGAGCTGGCCGCACCTGGCCGCCTCGGCCGCCATCCACGTGGTCTATTTCTCGCTGGTGGGTGCGGCCTATCGCCAGGGTGACATGAGCTACGCATACCCATTGATGCGCGGCCTGCCGCCGTTGCTGGTGGCGCTGGCCAGCGGCGCCCTGATTGGCGAGCACCTGCCCGCCGGCGCCTGGGGCGGAGTGCTGCTGATCTGCTGCGGCATCCTGAGCCTGATGCTGGTCCAGCGTCGTACGGCCGGCGCCGCGCGAGGGGCGCGCGGCGCGACTGGCTTTGCACTGGCCAATGCCGTGGCGATCGCCGGCTATACCTTCGTTGATGGCACCGGCGTACGCCTGTCGGGCAACGCTGCGGCCTACACGGCGTGGGTGTTCGTGCTGACGGCAACACCGATGCTGGGCTGGGCACTGCTGCGGCGCGGTGCCGATGTCGGCCGGCATTTCCGTCAGCGTTGGCATGTCAGCCTGCTCGGCGGCGCATGCACGGCCGGCGCCTACGCCATGGTGCTGTTCGCGATGGAACACGCACCGGTGGCGATGGTGGCTGCGCTGCGCGAGACCGCCATCGTCTTCGGCATGGGTTTGTCCGCGCTGGTGCTGAAGGAGCGCTTCGGGCGCAGCCGGCATGCGGCCGCGCTGGCGATCATGCTGGGGGCGGTGGTGCTGCGGATGGCGTGAGGCGGGACGGCAAGCCGCGAGAGGTGCGGCGCCGATCGTCGCCGCGATGCATGCGCGCGGCTTCAGTCCTGCCCGCGCTCCAGATCGCGCCACGCCAGGAACAACCGCGTGTCGAACTCGAGCTGGTGGTAGCCCCGCTCCATGTGCTCGCACAGGCGGTAGAAGGCCTTGTTGTGCTCGCTTTCCTTCAGGTGCGCGAGCTCGTGCACCACGATCATGCGCAGGAACTCGGGCGGCGCTTCCTTGAACACCGAGGCCACGCGGATTTCCTTCTTGGCCTTGAGCTTGCCGCCCTGCACGCGCGAGATGGCGGTGTGCAGCCCGAGCGCGCGATGGGCGGTATCGAGGCGGGCGTCGTAGCCCACCTTATGCAGTGGCGGCGCGCTGCGCAGGTATTCCTGCTTGATCTCGCTGGTGTAGTCGTACAGCGCGCGGTCGGTCCGCACCGCGTGGCGTGCGGGATATTTGCGCGCCAGGTGCTCGCCCAGCTTGCCGGCGGCGACGAGCGCGCGCACCTGGTCGAGCACATCGGGCGGATAGCCGCCGAGATAGCGCAGCGGGTCGCGTCCGGCGGGGCGCCAGGTTTCGTTCACTGCGGGATCAGTGGTGGTGATGGTGGTGGTGCGACCAGTTAGCGTCGAGCGAGTCGACGTAGGACTGCACCGCGTCCTTGTCGCCGGTGGCGTGGCGCATCAGCTCGCCGCACTTGCACCAGCCCTGGTAGGGCGTGATGTGCGAGCAGGCGGAGACCTTCTGCAGGAAGAGGGTGACGGGCTTCGTGCACTTCTTGCACTTGAAGGTCAGGGTGCGGGCGGGTTTGCTCATCGGCTGGTCCGGTACGGCTGGAATCGGTTGGTGCCCATCTTGGCCAGGGCGGCCGGGCAGGTGCTGCCGCGTGGCGGGCAGCGCAGACGGCATTGTACCGGCTGGGGGCGGCGCGCGCCGGGCCAGGCGCGGGACGCTTCCGGGCCTTGTGGGCGCCTGGCTTTGCTACACTGCCGCCATTCCCAAGCACCGAGACCGCGAACCCGCATGGCACAGTACGTTTTCACCATGAACCGCGTGGGCAAGATCGTTCCGCCCAAGCGTCACATCCTGAAGGACATCTCGCTGTCCTTCTTCCCCGGCGCCAAGATCGGCGTGCTGGGCCTGAACGGCTCCGGCAAGTCCACGCTGCTGAAGATCATGGCGGGCCTGGACAAGGACATCGAGGGCGAAGCCACGCCGATGCCCAACCTGAACATCGGCTACCTGCCGCAGGAGCCGCAGCTCGACCCCGAGCAGACCGTGCGCGAGGCGGTGGAAGGCGGCCTGGGCGAAGTGTTCGAGGCGCGCAAGAAGCTCGATGAGATCTACGCCGCCTACGCCGAGCCGGACGCGGACTTCGATGCGCTGGCCGCCGATCAGGCCAAGTACGAGGCTATCCTCGCCGCTAGCGACGGCAACAACGCCGAGCAGCAGCTCGAGATCGCCGCCGACGCGCTGCGCCTGCCGCCCTGGGATGCCAAGGTCGGCCACCTCTCCGGCGGCGAGAAGCGCCGCGTGGCGCTGTGCCGCCTGCTGCTGTCGCGCCCGGACATGCTGCTGCTCGACGAACCCACCAACCACCTGGATGCCGAGTCGGTCGACTGGCTGGAGCAGTTCCTGACGCGCTTCCCTGGCACCGTGGTGGCTGTCACCCACGACCGCTACTTCCTCGACAACGCCGCCGAATGGATCCTGGAACTGGATCGCGGCCAGGGCATCCCCTGGAAGGGCAACTACAGCTCCTGGCTAGACCAGAAGGAAAACCGCCTGCAGCAGGAAGAGTCGACCGAATCGGCACGGCAGAAGGCGCTGAAGAAGGAACTGGAGTGGGTGCGCCAGAACCCCAAGGGCCGCCAGGCCAAGTCCAAGGCGCGCCTGGCCCGCTTCGACGAGCTCAACAGCCAGGAATACCAGAAGCGCAACGAGACCCAGGAAATCTTCATCCCGGTGGGCGAGCGTCTGGGCAATGAGGTCATCGAGTTCAAGAACGTCAGCAAGGCCTTCGGCGACCGCCTGCTGATCGACGACCTGAGCTTCACCGTGCCGCCGGGCGCCATCGTCGGCATCATCGGCCCGAACGGCGCCGGCAAGTCGACCTTCTTCAAGATGCTGACCGGCAAGGAGCAGCCTGACAGCGGCGAGATCAAGGTCGGGCCGACCGTCAAGCTGGCCTTTGTCGACCAGAGCCGCGACGCGCTCGACGGCAACAAGACCGTCTTCGAGGAAATCTCGGGCGGCGCCGACGTACTGCAGGTAGGCCGCTACGAGACGCCTTCGCGTGCCTACATCGGCCGCTTCAACTTCAAGGGCGGCGACCAGCAGAAGCAGGTTGGCACGCTGTCGGGCGGCGAGCGCGGCCGCCTGCACATGGCCAAGACGCTGATCGCCGGCGGCAACGTGCTGTTGCTGGACGAGCCGTCCAACGACCTCGACGTGGAAACGCTGCGCGCGCTGGAAGACGCGCTGCTGGAGTTCGCCGGCTGCGTGATGGTGATCTCCCACGACCGCTGGTTCCTGGACCGTATCGCCACCCACATCCTGGCCTTCGAGGGCGACTCGCACGTCGAGTTCTTCCCCGGCAACTACCAGGAGTACGAGGCCGACAAGAAGAAGCGCCTGGGCGAGGAAGCCGCCAAGCCGAAGCGCATCCGCTACAAGCCGATCGCGCGCTGAGCGCGGCGCTGGCCGGAAAGTGCAACGCCCTCGCTTGTGCGAGGGCGTTTTTTATTGCGGCTGTGGCGGGCTATCGTTGGTGCTGGAAAGCGGCGGCGGGCTGGATCACCCCCTTGGCTTCGTCTGTATGTGGCGCCTTGCTAGACCACCCCTCTCCCCAACCCTCTCCCCATGAGGGGAGAGGGGGGCAAGACACTGTGCTTGGCCAATGGTGCTGGCGCATCTTGTCGGCTTCGTCTTGCCTTGGCGTGCTGGATCACACCGACGGCTTCGTTTTGGTGTGGTGCCTTGCTAGACCACCCCTCTCCCCAACCCTCTCCCCATGAGGGGAGAGGGAGCCAAGACGCTATGCTTGGCGATTGGTGTTGGCGCATCTTGTCGGCTTCGGCTGGCGCGTTGAGATTCGCGCCGCGGTGGTTGGCTCCCCTCTCCCACTTGTGGGAGAGGGGCCGGGGGAGAGGGCGGGCGCTCGCCGGAGCGATGGGATTCCCTGGGTGTGGCCTCTTACGCCGTCGCCCGCACCAGCCGGATCCGCGTGATCTCCGATGGCGCGCCGAAGCGCTTGGGCGGCCCCCAGTAGCCGGTGCCGCGGCTGGTATAGACCCACATTTCGGCATGCCGGTCGAGGCCGGCCACATAGGGCTGCTGCATCGGCACGAACAGGTTCCACGGCCAGAACTGGCCGCCATGCGTGTGGCCGGAAAGCTGCAGGTCGAAGCCTGCCTCGGCGGCGGCGGGCGCGGTGCGAGGCTGGTGGGCCAGCAGCACGCGCACGCGGGCATCGGGCGGCGCGCCGTCGATGGCGCGCGCGGGATCGCTGCGGTGCGCCTCGTCGAAGCGGTGGGCCGAGTAGTCCGTCACGCCTGCCAATACCAACTGGTGCCCGTCGCGTTCGATCACCACGTGCTCGTTCATCAGCACGCGCACGCCCAGCCGGCGCAGTTCCGCGATCCAGGGATCGGCCCCCGAGTAGTACTCGTGGTTGCCGGTGACGAAGTAGCTCCCATGCGCGGCCTGGAGCTGCCTCAGTGGCTCGGTGTGATGCCCCAGCTCGGGTACGGTACCGTCGACGAGGTCGCCGGTGATGGCCACCGCGTCGGGCTGCAGGCTGTTGACGCGCTCGACGATGCGCGACAGGTAGGGGCGCTTGATGGTGGGGCCGACGTGGATGTCGCTGATCTGCACGATGGTGAAGCCATCCAGTGCGGCCGGCAGGCCGGCCACCGGCACCTTCACCTCCACCACTCTTGCCAGCCGGCGCGCGTTGAACAAGCCCAGGGCCGTCGCCAGCAGTGCCAGAAGGAGCACGGCGGCGGCGCTGCCTGGCAGCAGCCAGGCCGGATGCCAGCCGGCCACCTGGCTGACGAGCAGCATCGCGTCGCGCGCCAGGGTCAGCACCAGCAGTGAGGAAAAGAAGCCCATTGCCAGCATGCCCACCCAGGTGAGCGCGTCGGACCAGGGGTGGCTGAGGCGGCGGGCCAGCAGGGCAGCCGGGATCAGGGGCCACGACAGCAGGAGCCAGAGGGCGCCCAGCAGCTTTAACAGCAGCGGCGCGGGCAGGTCGGGCAGCACGCGCACCCCGATATAGGCATGCAGCAGCCCGATCAGGATGGCGGCAATGAAAACGGTGGTGCGAGGGGGCATGGCACCTCTTCGGTAGGAGCGGCCGGGGCAGCGCGCCGCCGGCAGTCGGTTTGTCCTAGTTTGGGCCGCTGCCGCCGAAGTTCAAGTGAGGGCCCCGCCGCTCGGCGCCGGCCGGCCGATGGACGGTGGCGGACCGCCCGCCTCAACGTGCCGACCAGGCTCCCGGCCGCACGCCGATGGCGGTCACCAGGCCGTAGGCGCTGATGCCCAGGGCCACGCCCAGGAAATGCCCGTCCAGCCCCATGCCGGCCACATTGGCCAGCAGCCAGCCGCCGCCGGCGGCCAGGCCGATGCGGGCGAGGCCGGCCGCCACTGGCCAGCGCATGCGGCCGGCGCCCATGGAGGCGAAGTACAGCGCCATGCCCAGGCCGAAGCCGCCGAAGGCCGGGCCGACCCAGGACAGGGCGCGCGCGGCGATGGCAACCACCTGCTCATCCTGCGTGAACAAAGCGGCGAAGCGTGCCGGCGCCAGGCCGACGGCCGCGCCCGCCAGCCCCGCTACGGCCAGCGCCAGCAGGGCGCCGGCCCAGGCGGTGCGCCGCGCGGTCGCCCAGTCGCCTGAGCCCACCGCGCGGCCCACCAGCGCGGTCAGGGCCGATCCCACGCCGAAGGCGAGCGGAATCATCAGGAACTCCAGCCGCGCCGAGATGCCGTAGGCGGCCACGGCCGCGGTGCCATGCTGGCGCAACTGGGCGGTGACCAGGATGGTGGTCAGGTTGGCCACCGAGGCCAGCGCGCAAGCCACCAGGCCCACCGACAGGATGCGCTTGAACAAGCCGCCCGAGGGCCGCATGCGCAACACCGGCACGAAGCCCGCACCGCCGCGCGCCACCACCACCGCCATCGCCAGCGCCGCTGCCCACGACACCGCCGCCAGCGCGGCGCCGATGCCGGCCAGCCCCATGCCGGCGGGCTCGGCCAGCAGCCAGGCCAGCAGCGGGAAGGCGATCCACATCAGGGACAGCACGCGCGCGGCGAGCGCGTGGCGTCCGCCGCCGCGCAGCACCGAAGCGAGCGTGTTGGCCAGCCAGGCCGGCACCGCGCCGGCGCCGAACAGCCAGATAGCGTAAGTGGCAGCCGCCTGGGCGGCGGTGGCGCCGGCGACCGCGCCCAGCACGCCGTGCGGGAAGCCCGCCAGCGCCACGGCGAACAACAGGCCCGCGCTCACGGCGATGATGAGGGCATGCAGCACCAGCGCCGAGGCTTCCTCGCGCCGCCCGGCGCCCAGCGCGCGGGCGATGGCCGAGACCACGCCGCCGCCCATGGCGCCGGTCGACATCTGTTGCAGCAGCAGCGCAAAGGGCAGCACGACGGCCCAGCCCGCCAGAGCGGCCGTGCCCTGGCGCGCCGCCAGCCAGGTCTCGACCAGCTGCGCGGTGGCCTGCAGCAGCGCGATCACGCTGGTCGGCGCGGCCAGGCTCAGGATGCCGCGCACAATGCGGCTTGTCGGCACCTGCGGTGGCGCGCCCGCGGGCGCCCCGGCGCCGGCGGCGGGTTCTATGGCGGCGATGGCGGCGGCGTCACGCATGGTCGTCCTCCCGGCCGGCGGTGGTCGCAGCGTCGGCGGTGTCGGCGGCGAAGCGCCTGCGCAGGTAGTTGCCCGCGGCGGGGCCGGGCCGCACGCGCAGATCGTCCAGCGTGATCGGCGAGCCGTCGGGGCGCGTGAGTGCCGGCGCCGGGATCTCGGTGCCGCTGACACGGTCCTCCAGCACCACGTAGGGGCCTGCCTCGTCCGTCATCCAGCGGTCGGCCCAGGCCTTCAGCGCGACATAGGCGGGGAAGAAGTCGCGGCCCTTGGCGGTCAGCCGGTAGACGTGGCGGGCACTATCCTCGGCCGGCACGCGGGCCAGCAGCTCGTGCTCGACCAGCGTCTTGAGCCGTGCGCTCAGGATGTTGGGGGCGATGCCCAGGTGGCGCTCGAATTCATCGAAGCGCGTGCTGCCGTAGAACGCTTCGCGCAGCACCAGCATGGCCCAGCGCTCGCCCAGCACCGCCATCGAGCGGGCCACAGGGCAGGCCATGGCGGCAAAATCGGTCTGGCCCATCGTCATCCTCCATCGGCTTGGCCGTTTTACTTTTGATTTGCAAGTTCAGGCATCTTAGCTTGCAATTCGAAAGCATGCTGGCCGGCCACGACACCCACGCCGCCCACGCCGCCGGCGACGGATGTGGCTAGTCGGACGCCTGGCCCCGGAACACCTCCAGGGAAGGGATGGCCTCGCGCAGGAAGCCGACCAGCGCACGCGCGGCCATGGTGGGGCGGGCACTGGGCGTGGTGATGACATAGAGCCGGCTGCCGAGCCCTTCGGGCTGCCACTGCGGCAGAACCTGCACCAGCCGCCCGGCGCGCAGGTCTTCCCAGCCGGCATAGGCCGGCAGCAGCCCGATGCCGTGGTGCTCGCGCACCGCGCGCAACAGGAAGGGGAAATGCTCCGATTGCAAGTGCGGAGCCAGCGCCACCTCCTCGCACTGGCTGTCGCGCTCCAGGCGCAGCAGGAAGCCACGCCCAGGGTAGGGTGGACAGAGGAATTGGCAGCTCGCCAGCTCCGCAGGCGTGCGCGGCGTGCCGGTGCGCGCCAAGTATTCGGGGGTGGCGTAGAGATGCCAGCCGATCTCGCAGACTTCGCGCGCCACGTGGTCGAGCGGCGGCTCGGAGGTGACCTTGAGCGCCACGTCGATCTCGGCCGAGATCAGGTCCACCACCCGATTGGCGAAGAACACCCGCAGCGTGATGCCGGGGTGGCGCTCAGCGAAGCGCAGCAGCAACGGCGCCATGAAACTGTCGCCCAGTCCTGTCGGCACGCTCACCCGCACATGGCCGCGCAGCGTCTTGCCCAGGCTGTCTATTTCCGCCTGCGCCGCGGCCACCTCGCGCAGGATGCGCAGCCCGTGCTGGTAGAGCGAGTGGCCTGGCTCGGTCAACTCCAGCCGGCGTGTGGTTCTGCGCATCAACTGCGCGCCGGCCTGGGTTTCCAGCTCGCGCAGCTGCCGGCTCACCTGCGAGCGCGTCACGCCGCGCCGGCGGCCGGCTTCGGCCAGGTTGCCAGCCTCGACGATGTCGACAAAGGCCTGGATCAGGTTGAGGTCCATCGGTGGTCGGTCCTTCTGCCTGCGCTGCCCGGCCAGCGGTCCATCCGGGATTTCCAGCGCAATTGTCGTATTTCGCGCAACATTGTGATTCCACGCCGGGCAATTGTCGATGCCATCCGGCGCCGCTACAGTGAGCCTTCCCTGCGGCACTGCCGTGCCCCTAGGTGCGGTCGACAACGATAAGCCGACATCAATAGCGAGGAGACATAATGGCCGCCGATCTCTACTTCGAAGGCACTCTCTACAGCGGCGAGCATCTCGCCGAGCGCGGCACACGCCTCGCCGGCGGCCTGCGCGCGCTGGGCGTGCAGGCAGGCGACGTGGTCGCCGTGCTGCTGCGCAATGATCCTGTCTACGCCGACATCGTGCATGCCTGCCGCACGGCCGGCTGCTACTACTGCCCGATCAACTGGCATTTCACCATCGAGGAAATCCGCTTCCTGCTGCAGGACAGCGGCGCCAAGGTGCTGATCGCCCACGCTGACCTGCTCGAGGCCGCGCGCGATGCGGTGCCCGCCGGCGTGACCTTGCTGGCCGTGGCGGCCGGCAGCCGGGGCGAGTCCAGCGCCGCCGTGACCGGCGTGCGCGACTACGAAAGCTGGCTGCGCGCGCAACCCGACTACGACGGCCCGCGCGTGGCACCGCGCGGCCATATGGCGTACACCTCAGGAACGACCGGGCGCCCCAAGGGTGTGGTGCGCGCGGCGATTCCGCTGGAGCAGTTGGAGACGCAACTGGCCAAGATGCGCTCGGTGGTCGAGCAGACCATGGGTGTGGTGCCGGGCTGCCGCGCGCTGATGTCGGCGCCGCTGTACCACAGCGCGCCCGGCGTCTTCATCCAGAATGCGCTGCAGGTGGCCGAGCGCCTGGTGCTGACGCCGCGCTTCGACGCCGAGCAGGTGCTGGCACTGGTGCAGGAGCACCGCATCGACGTGCTCTACCTGGTGCCCATCATGTACGTGCGCATGCTCAAGGTGCCGCCCGAGGTGCGCGCGCGCTACGACCTGTCCTCGCTGCGCTTCGTCGCTTCCACCGGCGCGCCGTGCTCGCCCGAGGTCAAGCGCGCCATGCTCGAATGGTTCGGCCCGGTCATCCACGAGACCTACGCCTCCAGCGAGGCCGGCATGATCACCGTGGCCACGCCGGCGGACGCCGCTGCGCGCCCCGGCACCGCCGGCCGCCCGGTCGACGAGGCCGAGGTACGCATCCTGGACGAGCAGGGCAGTCCCTGCGCGCCGGGCGAGGTAGGCCTGGTCTACGTGCGCCAGCCCGCCTACCCGGACTTCAGCTACCGGCACAACGACGCCGCGCGCCAGGCCATCGACCGCGGCGGACTGGTCAGCCTGGGCGACATGGGCTACCTCGACGCCGACGGCTACCTGTTCATCTGCGACCGCGCCTCCGACATGGTGATTTCGGGCGGGGTGAACATCTATCCGGCCGAGATCGAACACGAACTGGTGCGCTATCCCGGCGTGGCCGACTGCGTGGTCTTCGGCGTGCCCGATGACGAGTACGGCGAGCGCCTGCTGGCCATGGTGCAGCCCGCGCCGGGCGCCCGGCTGGAGGAGGCGGCGATCATCGACTGGCTGCGCGGCCGCCTGTCGGGCTTCAAGGTGCCGCGCACCGTCGTGGTCGAGCCGCAGCTGCCGCGCGACGAAACCGGCAAGCTCGCCAAGCGGCGCCTGCGCGACAAGTTCTGGGAAGGGCGCACGCGCCGGGTTTGAGCGCGCCGCTGCCATGCGGGCGTCGCGCGGTCGGTGCCGCGCCGATGGGCGTATAGTTCGGGACATGCCGCGACGTTCCGGCTCCAGGGAGCGGCTGTGGCATCCATCCATCCGCCTGCCGCCCCATGAAAGACCAAGAGCCCAGCCCCGAGTCCTCCCCTGGCTCGCAACCGCACGCCCCTCGTGAAGCGGACACCGGGGCCCGTCCCGCGTCGCCATCCGGCCAATCCCCCGAACCTGGCAGTTCCTCCGAGGGCGAGGGGGGAGCCGGCGCACGGCATGCGACGCCGCCGCCGTCTGCGGCGCCCTCTACCGATCCCGCCGATCCCGATATCCTGCGCGCGCTGCGTCGCCGCGCCCGCATGGCGGCCTCGCGCAAGTCGCGGCAGGTGGGGCGGCTGTCCCGTACCACGCTGCGCTATGCGGTCTTCATGTGCGGCGCCGGCTGCGTGGCCGTGTTCTCCATGCTGTTCGCGTGGCTGGCCGAGTGGGCGCTCAAATGGAACGAGCGCATCACCACCGCCACACCCTGGATGGCTTTCGTGCTGCTGCCCTTCGGCTTGGCGGCGCTGCGCTGGCTGACCATCCGCCTGGCGCCGCAGGCGCGCGGCAGCGGTATTCCGCAGGTGATCGCCGCGGTCAACCTGCCCGAGTCGAGCGCCGCGCAGAACATCCTGGTCTCGTTCCGGCAGTCGATGTGGAAAGTGGCGCTGACGGCCGGCGGCCTGATGGCGGGCGCCTCGATCGGGCGCGAGGGTCCGTCGGTGCAGGTCGGCGCCGCCGCCATGCTGGCCTGGGGCCGATGGTGTCATGAACGGCTGCAGTTCCGCATCGGCTTCCATCCCAACGCGCTGATTGCGGCCGGCGCCGCGGGCGGGCTGGCGGCCGCCTTCAACACGCCGTTGGCCGGCGTGGTGTTCGCCATCGAGGAACTGGGGCGCGGCACGGCGGTGCGTTGGGACCGGCTGGTGCTGACGGGCGTGCTGACCGCCGGCTTCCTCTCGCTGGCCATCTTCGGCAACAACCCCTATTTCACCGTGCGCACGCCGATCCTGGCCCTGCACAGCGCCTGGGGACCTGTCTTGCTGTGCGCAGTGCTCAATGGCGTGCTGGGCGGCCTGTTCGCCAAGGCGTTGATCGGCGGCGTGCCTGCATTGCTGCCTGCGCGCTGGCGTGCCTGGCCCGGCCGGCATCCGGTACTGGTCGCCTTCGGCTGCGGCCTGGTCGCAGCCGCGGTCGGCTCGGCCACGGGCGGGGCCACCTTCGGCACCGGCTATGGACAGGCCGCGGGCCTGATCAACGGCGTGCCGCACGAGACCACGCTGTGGTTCGGCGTGGCCAAGCTGGTGGCCACCGTGGTGTCGTACTTCGCCGGCATCCCGGGCGGCATCTTCACGCCCTCGCTGGCGGTCGGCGCCGGCATCGGCGCGAACGTGGCCCACTTCATCACCGGCATGGCCGAGCCGCGCGTGCTGGCGCTGGTGTCGATGGCAGCCTTTCTCGCCGCCGCCACCCAGGCGCCCATCACCGCCAGCGTGATCGTGATGGAGATGACGCGCTCGCAGGACCTCACGCTGTTCCTGCTGGCGGCCTCGCTGCTGGCCTCCTTCCTGGCCCGGCAGTTCTGCCCGCACCCCTTCTACCACCACGTCGGCCACGCCTTCCGGCGCGAGGCGGTGGGGCTGGAGCGCAAGGCCGTGCCAAGCTGAGCAGGACGGCGCGCGCGGCCCGATCGTGGCGCCGTTCCAACGCTTGCTTGGAGGTGGTCTGCCCGATAGTCGGCACCTCCGCTTTGCCTTACCATGTGGCCCGCGCCGGCATCGCTGCCGAGCGTGCACCGGTGGCGCTGACGCCGGATGACTGCCTTTCGCTGCACCCTGGGGGAGCACAGATGGCCACGCAAGGACCTGCGGGACGTCCCGCGCCAAAGAGCAAGGCGGATAGCCGGACCAGGCTGGCCGAGCCCGATACGGTGTGGCACACGCGCGGTGAGCGCGGGCAGGCCCGCCAGGCGCCGCCTGCGCCACGTGCGCGGCCCGCCCGCCGCGAGTTGCCGCCCAGCCGCGTGCCGCGCATGCTGTTGTGGGCACTGCTGCTTGCCGTCGTGGCTTGGCTGGCCAGTACTGTGATGCGGATGCCGCACTAGCGGCAGCCAGGCTGCGCATCCGTCTGGAACCGAGGCCGCGCAGCGGGCTCCAACCCTGGTTGCCCGCTGTGCCGCTGCTCCATCAAGCGCCAGTGACCGGCGTGATGCAGGCTGCCCGCGCCCCGCGCCGGCAGCCGGAGAATTCTTGGAGTTTCGATGCGATTCATTTTTGCCGGGCTGGCAGCCGCCAGCCTGTTGGCCTGCCTGCCGGCGGCCCACGCCGCCGGACAGGCGGCTCCCACGGCGGCCCCCAAGGCGGCCGCCCAAAGCAGCGCGCCGGCGAGCCAGCTGCCTGCCGTGCCTGCCGCCGCTGATGTCGCGCCTGCAAGCGGCAACAATGCCCTGAGCCCTGTGCTCCATCTGCTGGAAATCGGCAATCCGATGCCGACGCTGCCGGATTGCGCCGACAAGCGCACGCCCGACGGCGCCGACGTGACGGCCTTCTGCGTGGAAGTGCGCGGCGACGGCATGATGCGCCAGGTCGGCGTGCCGCGCGACAAGCGCCCGTCCTTCATGGACGGCCCGCATCTGGTCGCCTTCGTCGACGGCAACGCCCTGGTCGGCCTGATCGTGCCCACCACCGGCACGCGCGGCCAGCAGGCGGCGCTGCAGGCGCTGGTGGCGGGATACGGCAAGCCCCTGCGCCAGCAGGAGGTGGAGGTCAAGGACCGCGCCGGCAAGCCCCTCAAGACCGTGCACGCGGCCTGGGTCAAGCGCCCGCTGACTGTAGAGCTCTATGCGATTCCGGAAGAGGGCGACGAAGGCACCATCGAAATGCTGCTGCCGCAGGCCCGCAAGCTGATGATGGGGCAGAGCGATGCCATGGCCAAGCAGCTTTCACCCGCGCCGGCTTCCGCGCCCAAGGCGGCGCCGGCGGCCAAGGACAAGGGCAAGCCGGGCTGGTGATGGCGCTCTAGTCGCGGCGGCGCGGTAGCGGCGATGGCGGGCCACCTGCATGCGTCCCGCGCCTCGTCCGCAACTCCTGCCTACAGGACTACAGGCCGTCCATCACCTGGTCCAGCCCGCGCACCACGCCACGCAGCGTGTGCACCTTGCGGATGGCCAGCAGCGCGCCTGACACATAGGGCTTGGAGCCCTCGCCCGCCTCGTGGCGCAGGTGCAGGCGCTGCCCGTCGGCGCCGAAGATCACTTCCACGCCAAGCTGGTAGCCGGGCAGGCGCACGGCGTGCACCTGGGTGCCGGACAGCGTCGCGCCGCGCGTCTCGCGCGGGCCGTTGACCTTGTCCAGCGGCACGGCCAGTTCCGGCTGCCTGACCTGTCCCAGGCGGTAGGCCAGCTCGCGCACCGTGCCTGAAGGGGCATCGACCTTGCCCGCCTTGGCGTAGTCGATGATCTCCCACTGGTCGAGGTGGCGCGCCGCCATCTCGGCGAACTTCTGCAGCAGCACGACCGTGATGGCGAAGTTGCCGCAGGCCAGCACGCCGCGGTCGGCGGCGCGCGCGGCGGCGTCGATCTCGGCGTAGTCCTGGTCCGACAGGCCAGAGGTGCCGACCACCACGTGGGCGCCGTGCTTGAGCGCCTGCAGGATGTTGTGCTTGGCGACCGCGGGCTTGGTGTACTCGACGTAGACGTCGCAAGGCGTCTGCGCCAGCGCCTCGATGCTGGCGGCAGCCATGCCCGGCGTGTCGCCATGGCCGGTCAGCTGCGCCAGGGGCTGGCCCGCCGCGCCGCGCGAAAGGCCGGCCACCAGCAGCATGTCGGGCGCATGCGCCACGCCGCGTGCCAGTTCGCTGCCGGCCCAGCCGGTCACGCCGCCCACGGCGACACGGATGCGATTACTCATGTTCTCTTGCTCCTGGAAGGGGTTCGGGAATCGTTGCGCCCGCCGCCCGCTGGCCGGGCGGGGCGTGCATCGCGCAGCATAGCGCGCTAGCCCGCGGCGCGCCGGCGGTCTATCTTGCGCGCCAGCACGATGGAGGTGGTGGTGTGGTTCACGCCATCCAGCATGCCGATCTCGTCGAGCAACTTGTCCAGCCGCGCATGGGTGTCGCAGCGGATCACCGCCAGGTAGTCCACCGGCCCGCTGACCGAGTCCAGTTCCTCCACTTCGGGCAGGCGCTGCAGCGCGCGCACCACCGCGGGCGCGGACTTGGGCTGCACCGAGATGCCGCAGAAGGCGAGGATGGCGTTGTCCTCCATCTGCTGCCCCAGCCGCACGCCGTAGCCGGCGATCACGCCTTCGCGCTCCAGCCGGGCGATGCGTGCCACCACCGTGGTGCGGGCGATGCCCAGCTGGCGCGCCAGGTTGGCCGCGCTCTCGCGCGCATTGGCCTGCAGCAGCGACAGCAGGTGGCGGTCGGTGGTGTCCAGCTCGGGCATCGTCTTCCCCCTATGCCGTTCTGTTGTCGTTACGTCGAAAGATGTCGTCGTTTTGAATGATTATGGACGGATTTCGTCGTTCTTGTCCCTTCAATCCGACATCGCTGCGCTCCATACTCTACTTGGGGCGTCCCTGCCCGGGGTTGATCCGCGGGCGTGGGCGATAACAGACAGCGGGATAGCGGCGAGAGGAGGTGCCATGACGATGCAAAGCAAGCTGGCCAGGGCGGTGGATCCCGTCGGCGCCGTCGGTGCCGGGGCCGCCGCACGCGGCCTGGGGCGCCTGCCTTGGCAGGTGGTGGTGCTTGGTGCGGGCAAGATCGGCCGTACCATCGCCATCATGCTGCATGACAGCGGCGACTACCGCGTGCGCCTGGTCGACCGCGACCCCGCACGGCTGCACGGGCTGCCGGCAGGGATCGCCTGCGAGCCGGGCGACCCGGCCGATTCGGCAGCCTGCGCGGCGCTGCTGGCGGGTGCCGATGCCGTGCTCAACGCCTTGCCCTTCCACGCCGCCATCGGCGTGGCCACCGAGGCGGCGCGCCTGGGCGTGCATTATTTCGACCTGACCGAGGACGTGGCGGCCACCCAGGCCATCCGCCGCCTGGCCGACGGCGCACGCGCGGTGCTGATGCCGCAATGCGGGCTGGCGCCGGGCTTTATCGGCGTGGTCGGCCATGACCTGGCGCAGCGCTTCTTGGGCGAGGGGGGCCAGCTGCTGGAGCTGCGCATGCGCGTGGGCGCGCTGCCGCGCTACCCCAGCAATGCGCTGAAATACAACCTGACCTGGAGCACCGAGGGCCTGATCAACGAGTACTGCAATCCGTGCGAGGCCATCGTCGATGGCCGGCGGGTGGAAGTGCCGGCGCTGGAGGGGCTGGAGACCTTTTCGCTGGACGGCGTCGAATACGAAGCCTTCAATACATCAGGCGGGCTCGGCACCTTGCCCGAGACGCTGGCAGGGCGGGCGCGCCAGGTCGACTACAAGTCCATCCGCTATCCGGGCCACTGCGCGGTGATGAAGCTGCTGCTCATCGACCTGCGGCTGCGCGAGCGGCGCGACTGGCTGCGCGAGATCTTCGAGAGCGCGATTCCGGTAACGCAGCAGGACGTGGTCATCATTTTCGCCAGCGCCACGGGGTATCCTGCTCCCGGCGCCGCCGCGGGCATGCCGCTGACGCAGGCTTCATTCTCGGCGCGCATCGGCGGCAGGCAGACGGCGGCCGGTCACCTGAACGCCATCCAGCTGACCACCGCCGCGGGCATCTGCGCCGCGCTCGACCTGGTGGCCCAGGGTGTGCTGCCGCAGTCCGGCTTCGTGCGGCAGGAGGCGATGGCGCTCGATGTCTTCCTCGGCAACCGCTTCGGCCAACACTACAGAAGCCATCCCTTGCAGGAGACGACGGCATGAAGACGCAGGAAATCGCAGCATGCTGGCAGGCCATGGGCCTGCCGCGACCCTGGTCGGACGGCGCAGGCACTGGCAGTGCGCTGGTGCTGCGTTCGCCCATCGACGGCGAGGTCTTCGGGCACCTGCCGGTCTGCAATGAGGCCGAGGCCGACTCTCGCATCGCGCGTGCCCGCGAGGCGCAGAGCGCATGGGCGCTGCTGCCTGCGCCCGCCCGCGGCGAAGTGGTGCGCCGCTTCGGCGAGGTGCTGCGCGAACACAAGAAGGCGCTGGGCCGGCTGGTCTCGCTGGAGGCCGGCAAGATCCTGCAGGAAGGGCTGGGCGAAGTGCAGGAGATGATCGACATCTGCGACTTTGCCGTCGGTCTCTCGCGCCAGCTGCACGGCCTGACCATCGCCTCCGAGCGCGCCCAGCACGTGATGCGCGAAACCTGGCACCCCTTCGGCCTGTGCGGCGTGATCTCCGCCTTCAACTTCCCGGTGGCGGTGTGGGCCTGGAACGCGGCGCTGGCGCTGGTGTGCGGCAACGGCGTGCTGTGGAAGCCTTCGGAGAAGACGCCGCTGTCGGCACTGGCCGCCCACGGCCTGCTCGAGCGCGTGCTGGCGGCGACCGTGCCCCAATATGCCGGCATCTCGGTGGTGCTGCCGGGTGGGCGGGCGCTGGGCGCGCACCTGGTCGAGCATCCGGCGGTGCGCCTGGTCAGTGCCACCGGCTCCACGCGCATGGGGCGCGAGGTCGGCGTAGCCTGCGCGCGCCACTTCAAGCGCAGCATCCTGGAGCTGGGCGGCAACAACGCCGCCATCGTCGCGCCGTCGGCCAACCTGGAGCTGGCGGTGCGCGCCATCACCTTCGCCGCGGCCGGCACTGCGGGCCAGCGCTGCACGTCGCTGCGGCGCCTGTTCGTCCATGCCGACCTGCTGCCGCAACTGAGCGACCGGCTGGCGCAGGTGCTGGGCCGGCTGCCGGTTGGCGATCCGCTCGAGGATGGCACGCTGGTCGGTCCCCTGATCGATGCCGCCGCGGGCGACGCCATGGCCAACGCGCTGGCCAGCTGCCGCGCGCAGGGCAACGCGGTGCACGGCGGCGAACGCCTGCTGGCCGAGCGCTACCCGCATGCCTGCTACGTGCGGCCCGCGCTGGTGCTGACCGACGAGCAGCACGACACCATGCTTACCGAGACCTTCGCGCCCATCCTCTACCTGATGCCATACACCTCGCTGGACGAGGCCATCGCGCTGAATAACGCGGCCAGGCACGGGCTGTCCTCGTGCATCTTCACCGAGTCGCTGCGCGAGGCCGAGACCTTTTTGTCGGCGGCGGGCAGCGACTGCGGCATCGCCAACGTCAACATCGGCACCAGCGGCGCAGAAATCGGCGGTGCCTTCGGCGGCGAGAAGGAAACGGGCGGCGGCCGGGAATCGGGCTCTGATGCGTGGAAGGGCTATATGCGGCGCGCCACCAATACGATCAACTACGGGGAGGCGCTGCCGCTGGCGCAAGGTATCCACTTCGACATCTAGGAGGCAGGCGCCGCAGGCCGCGAGGGGCGGCGGCGCCATTCGTTGCGAATCGTAACAACGGTTACAGCGGCTTGACGCCGTATTACAGGGGGTGCCCGTATAACGTTCTTAAGGGCAGGAACGACCCCAAAGGATTCGCAATGAAGACGCTGTTGATTGGATTGGCCGCCGCTGCTGCCGCAATGCTGGGCGGATGCGCTGTCTATCCCGCTTATCCGGCCTATCCGGCCTATTCCGGCCCCGCCGTGGTGGCGCCCGCGCCGGCCTATGTGGGCCCGCCGGCGTATGTCGGCCCGTCGGTCTACCTCGGCTTCGGCGGCGGCTACTATGGTGGATACGGAAGACGCTATCGCTACTGGCGCTGAGAGCGGCGGCGGCGCCGCGTGGCTCAGTCGTGGGGCCTGCGCGGCCCCGCGTTTCCTTCAGGCCTGGCCGCTGAGGCCGGGCCAGCTTGGTGCAAGCGTCTGCGCCAGTTCGGGCAGGTCGATCAGGTCGAGCACGCGGCCCACCGAGTGGTCGACGAGTTCGGCGATGGTACGCGGCTTCTGGTAGAAGCCCGGCACGGGCGGGAAGACGATGCCGCCCATCTCGGTGACGGCAGTCATATTGCGCAGATGCGCCAGGTTCAGCGGCGTCTCGCGCACCACGAGCACCAGTCGGCGGCGTTCCTTCAGCGTCACGTCGGCCGCGCGCGTGATCAGGTTGTCGGAGAGGCCGTGCGCCACGGCCGCGAGCGTGCGCATGGAGCAGGGCGCCACCACCATCGCATGCGCGCGGAACGATCCGCTTGCAATGGTGGCGCCGATGTCGCGCACGTTGTGCACGACGTCGGCCAGGGCTTCGACCTCGGCCTTGGCCATGTCCAGCTCGTGCTGCAGGTTCATCACCCCTGCCGGGGACACCAGCAGATGGGTTTCCACATCCGGCGCGCGGCGCAGCACCTGCGCCAGTCGCACGCCGTAGATGGCGCCGGTGGCGCCTGTGATAGCGATGATCACGCGCCGCGGGGCGGCGCCGCCCGCCGCGGCCATGATCATCGGGCTCAGCCCTTGAGCAGGGTCTGCAGCTCGCCGCTCTGGTACATCTCCATCATGATGTCCGAGCCGCCGATGAATTCGCCGTTCACATAGAGCTGCGGGATGGTCGGCCAGTTGGCGTATTCCTTGATGCCCTGGCGGATGCCTTCATCTTCCAGCACGTTGACCGTGGTCGGCGCGTCCACGCCGCAGGCCTTCAGGATCTGGATGGCGCGGCCGGAGAAACCGCACATCGGGAATTGGGCGGTGCCCTTCATGAACAGCACGACCGGGCTGCCCTTCACGATCTGGTCGATTTTTTGTTGCACGTCACTCATGGTTTCTCGTATCGGGTTGGAGGCGATGCCGGCCGGAGCCGATGCCGCACGTGGACAATCGAAGAAAGGCGCGGGGGCGCGCCGTGCTGGCCCAAATTTTACTTGATTCGGCGCGGGGTTTCAGGGGGCGCTGCCGAAGGGTGGGTGGCGGCGGGGGGCATGACAGGGCGCGGCAGGCGTGACGGGCCTGGTCGTCACATTGCGGCCATCCCGGGCCCGATCCGTTCCGGGGGGCTGCGTCAGCCCGGCAGCCGGCCACCCGTGCAGCGTTCGTTGCCGCCCAGGTCGCGCGCGGTGAACACCTCGGTAAAGCCGGCCGCGGCCAGCAGGCCGCGCGCGGCCTCGCCCTGGTCGTAGCCATGTTCCATCAGCAGCCAGCCGCCCGGCGCCAGATGCGCCGCGGCCCCGCCGACGATGGCGCGCAGGTCGCCCAGGCCGTCTCCATGATCGGTCAGCGCGTCCGCCGGCTCGAAGCGCAGGTCGCCTTGCGAAAGGTGCGGATCGCCGGCGGCGATATAGGGCGGGTTGCTGACGATCAGGTCAAAGCGCGCCTCGGCGGGCAGCGCGGCATACCAGTCCGACAGTGCGAAGCGCGTGTTGGCCGCGCCCAAGCGCACGGCGTTGTCCTGCGCCACCGCCAGCGCGGGCGGTGAAACATCGGTGGCCCACACCGTGGCGTCGGGGCGTTCCAGCGCGATGGTCAGCGCCAGGATGCCCGAGCCCGTGCCCATGTCCAGCACGCACGGCCGCGTGCTGCCGGCCAGCCGCCCCAGCGCGGCCTCGGCGGCGATCTCGGTGTCGGGCCGCGGGATCAGCACATCGGGCGTCACGCGGAAAACACGGCCGAAGAACTCGCGCTCGCCCAGCAGGTAGGCCATCGGTTCGCCGGCCAGCCGGCGCGAGACCAGGGCCGCCAGCGCATCGCGCTGGGCGACCGGCAGGGTCTCGGCGTCGCGCGTGATCAACTGGGTGCGGCTGTAGCCGGTGAGGTGGCCCAGCAGCATGCGCGCCTCCAGCACCGGCAGGCCGGCGGCGGTGGCCAGTGATTGCGCCTCGCGCAGCGTGGGGGCGAGGGGCCAGTGGCTCGTGTCGGCGGGGACGGCGGGCGTGGCAGGGGGGGCGGCGTTCGCCGGGTTCGGCATGGCGTCGGAATTCACGGGGCGCAGGCGTTGGCGCCGCTAGATGTAGTCGGGCGCAAGCGGCCCGGCAGCAAAAACCCCGCCGGGCGGTGCCTGGCACGTCGTGCCGGCGCGGCTTGCGGCGGGGCGGGACAGCACGCGGCCTGGCCGCGCGCCGTAGTGGCCGGCGCGGGTGTCTTCCCGCCCCGGCCAGGCGATCTTACTTGTTGACGGCGTCCTTGGCCTTGTCCGCGCCGGCGTTGACCACGTCCTTGGCGGCTTTCTTGGCATCGGCCATGGCCTTGTCGGCATCGCTCTTGGCCTGGTCGGCAGCAGCGGAAACCTCGGATGCTGCGCCGCTCGCGGCGGCCTTGGCGGCATCCGCTGCGCTGCCGGCAGCCGCGGCGGCGTCGCTGGCAGCAGCCTTGGCGGATTCAGCGGCGTTCTGCATCGCGCTTTCGGCGCTCGAGGCAGGGGCTTCTTCCTTCTTGCTGCAAGCGGCGAGAGCGGTGGCGACCATCAGCAGTGCGAGCAGTTTCTTCATGATTTCGTCCTTTTATCCGTATTCGAAGTGACGTGCGCCTGCCTTCTTACGTGGCAGGTCCAGTCGCGTTCGATTATAGAAAGCGACTCGTTGCTTTCCAGTGCTGTTTCAAGCATTTACAAGAAATACAACGGGCTCACGGGTGTGCCAGCCGGCAAACGAGGGTGAGTGTCAGGGGCGTGTGGTACGGCCTACGCCTCTTCGCCCAGGGCCGCCAACTGGTCGGCCTGGTGCTCGGCGGAAAGGGTCGATACCAGCTCGTCGAGATCGCCGTCCATGATGGCGTCGATCTTGTACAGAGTCAGGTTGATGCGGTGGTCGGTCACCCGGCCCTGCGGGAAATTGTAGGTGCGGATGCGGTCGCTGCGGTCGCCCGAACCGATCAGGTTGCGCCGCGTGCTGGCCTCCTTGGCCTGGGCCGCGCGGGTCTGCATGTCCTTGATGCGGGCCGCCAGCACCTTCATCGCCTTGTCCTTGTTGCGGTGCTGGCTGCGGTCGTCCTGGCATTCCACCACGATGCCGGTGGGCAGGTGGGTCAGGCGCACGGCCGAGTCGGTCTTGTTCACGTGCTGGCCGCCGGCGCCGGAGGCGCGGAAGGTGTCGATGCGCAGGTCGGCGGGGTTGATCTCCACCTCGCCCACTTCGTCGGCCTCCGGCATCACCGCCACGGTGCAGGCAGAGGTGTGGATGCGGCCCTGCGCCTCGGTGGCCGGCACGCGCTGCACGCGGTGGCCGCCGGACTCGAACTTGAGCCGGGAAAAAGCCTTGTCGCCGGCGATGCGCACGATCACTTCCTTGTAGCCGCCCAAGTCAGATTCCGACTCGCTCATCACCTCCACCTGCCAGCGCTGGCGCTCGGCGTAGCGCGTGTACATGCGCAGCAGGTCGGCGGCGAACAGCGCGCTTTCCTCGCCGCCGGTGCCGGCGCGGATTTCCAGCAGCAGGTTGCGGTCATCGTTGGGGTCCTTGGGCAGCAGCAAGGTCTGCAGGCTGCCCTCCAGCGCCTCCAGCCGCTCGCGCGCGGTGGCGATCTCGTCGGCGGCGAACTCCTTCATCTCGGGATCGTCCAGCAGCGCCTGGGCGGTGCCCAGATCCTCTTGCGCCTGGCGGTACTGGCCGTACTGCTCGGCCACCGGCGACAGTTCGGCGTGCTCGCGCGTCAGCTTGCGGTACTGGTCCATATTGGCCGTGGCGTTTTCCCGCGCGAGCAGGGCGTTGACCTCTTCGAGTCGCTCGGCCAGTTGGTCGAGCTTGGCTTGCATGCTGGCTTTCATGGACGGATCTGCAATTCTGGGATGGCGTTCTTTGACATTGGCACCGCGCACCTTGGCCAGGGGCAGGATGGGTGCGGCTGCGGGACTGGCGCCGCGCGGGCGGCTGGGAGACTGGCGCGTGCCGCTTGGGCGCCGCGCGAAAAGGGCGGGCGCGGCTAGCGCTCGGAGTGGCTGCTGTGGCGGAACAGGCCGGGCACCAGGCGCAGCAGCGCCTCGCGGTCCTCGCCCTGGGTGTGGTTCAGCGCGTGGGTGGGGCCGTGCAGGAACTTGCGGGTGAGCGCGCCGGACAGCGCTTCCAGCACCGCTTCGGGATCGTCGCCACGCGCCAGCATGCGGCGCGCGCGCTCCAGCTCGGCCTGGCGCATTGCTTCGCCCTGATCCTGCAGTTCGCGGATCACCGGCACCACGCTGCGCGTTTCCAGCCAGTGCATGTAGTTCAGCACACGCGAATCGATGATGGCCTCGGCCTGGGCCACGGCGGCCTGGCGCATGGCATTGCCCTCGCGCACGATGGCGCCCAGGTCGTCCACGGTGTACAGGAAGACATCGTCCAGCCGCGCCACCTCGGGTTCCACATCGCGCGGCACGGCCAGGTCCACCATCATGATGGGGCGGTGCTTGCGGCGCTTGACCGCGCGCTCCACCGCACCCAGGCCGATGATGGGCAGCGAACTGGCGGTGCACGACACCACGATGTCGAATTCGTGCAGGCGCTCGCCCAGCTCGGACAGGCGGATCGCCTGGGTGGTCAGGCCCTGGCCCGACAGCTGCTCGGCCAGCTTCTCCCCGCGCTCCACGGTACGGTTGGCCACCACGATCTGCTTCGGCTGCTGCGCGGCGAAGTGGGTGGCGCACAACTCGATCATCTCGCCTGCGCCGATGAACAGCACGCGCTGCGTGGATACGCTTTCGAAGATCCGCTGCGCCAGCCGCACGGCCGCCGCCGCCATCGATACCGAGTGGGCGCCGATCTCGGTCTGGCCGCGCACTTCCTTGGCCACCGCGAAGGTGCGCTGGAACAGCTGGTTCAGGTAGGTGCCGAGTGCGCCGGCCTCGCCGGCAGTGCGCACCGCGTCCTTGAGCTGGCCAAGGATCTGGGTCTCGCCCAGCACCATCGAATCGAGCCCGCTGGCCACCCGGAAGGCATGGCGCACCGCTTCCGACTGCGGCAGCGCGTACAGGTGCGGCGCCAGATCGCCGGCCGGCACGTTGTGGTGCTGGGAGAGCCAGCGCAGCGTGTGCTCGAAGCCTTCCGAGCCGCTCACCAGGATGTCGGTGGCGCAGTAGATCTCAGTGCGGTTGCAGGTGGAAAGAATGGCGGCCTCGGTGCCGCTGCGTCCCGCCAGGTGGTTGCGCAAGGCGCCCAGCGCGGGTTTGATCTGCTCAAGCGGAAACGCCACGCGCTCGCGCAGCGAGACGGGTGCCGTTGTATGGTTGATGCCGATCGCGAGCAGTTGCATTCTTGCGGGGGTGCTTTTTTTCGGGTCCCGGGCGTGGGCCGGGACGCTTTGCATTATACCGCCGACGATGCTTTTTTTCTGGATGCGGCCTTGACGTGGCTCATGGTTTCGGTTTGGCGGTATTGTCCTGGCTGCGGTTCCGCGGGGAGCGCGTCGGCACTTTTGGTGGCGATTAAGCAACAATATGGCGGGAAGGGCACGGGTGGCCCCGTTTCGCGCCGGTCTGCCACGGGCGCCGCCCGGGCAGCATTCAGGAAGGCATATGGTGGGAATCTTGGTGGTAGGTGCCGTGGTGGGCTTGGCAGGGCGCCAGCTCCATCCGGCCGGGCGCGTGGTGGGCTGGCGCGTGGCCCCGCTGCTGGGCATGGTCGGCGCCGCGCTGGCTTTCTATGGTGGCCAGGCGGCACGCTGGTTCGCCGACGGGCAGCTGGCCGGCTGGGGCGCGGCCATCGTGGGGGCTGCGGTGTTGACCGGGCTGTGGGGGCTGGTGTTCCAGCGGCAGTAGGCCGGCGCTGCCTGCGCAGCAAGCCTGGCCGCTGGCGGGTTCAGCTGCGCGCCGCCAGGAAGCGGTTCAGCACCCCGCTGGAGTAGTGGCTGGCCACCTCGCTGAGGAAGGCCGAGAAATCCACATGCGCCGTATCGTCGGCGCGGTCCGAGATGGTGCGCATCACCGCGTAGGGCACGCCGTACTCGTGGCATACCTGTCCCACCGCCGCGCCTTCCATCTCCACCGCCTGCAGGCCCGGCAGGCGGGCACGCAGCTCGGCCACCGCGGCCGGCGCGCCGATGAACTGGTCGCCGCTGGCGATCAGTCCCAGGTGCAGCGCCGGCGCGCTGACGCCGAAACGCTCGCGCACCGCCGCGGGCACGGCCTCGGCCAGGTCCAGGCGCAGGAAATCCTCGGTCGCCTGGCGCAAGGCGGCCGTCAGCGCCGGATCCGTGGCGAAGCTGGCGCGCTCCAGCAGCGGCACCTCGTGGCGGGGAAAGAAGGGGCGGGCGTCCAGGTCGTGCTGCAGCGTGGCATCGGCAATCACTACGTCGCCCACGCGCGTCTTCTCGCCCACACCGCCGGCCAGGCCGGTGAAGACGATCTCGCTGGCGCCGAACTCGCGGATCAGTGTCACCGTGGTGGCCGCCGCCGCTACCTTGCCCATGCGCGCCAGCACCAGCACGCAAGGCTGGCCATGCAGCGTGCCCACGTGATAGTCGCGCATGCCCACGCGGTGCACGGTGGCCTTGGCGTCTTCGTGCCGCATGGCGGCGATCAGTCCGTCGACTTCGTCGTGAATGGCGGCGAGGATGCCCAGGGTCATGGCGGGTAAGGCGCGGCGAGGCGCCGGCAGTGTTCACGGAAAGCGCAAAGGATACCGGGCGGGCGCCGCGTGCGCAAAGCACGTGCGCGGCCGCCGGGTGCAGCCGCGGGGTGCACGCCGGATGCGCAGTGACAGTCGCTTTGCTACAGTGCAGTTCACCTAGTCACTTCCCGTCCTGCTCATGGCTACTTCCCTGATGCAATCGCTGCGCGAGCGGCGCGCCATCCGCCAGGCCCTGGCCGGCTGGCGCCGCGACGGTGTGCTGGTGCCCGCCGCCAGCAAGGTCGCCTGGGCCCGCACCGAACCCGGCGGGACCGACTGGCGCGCCTGGCTGGACCTGGTCTTGCTGGCGCTGGGCGTGGCCCTGCTGTGCACCGGCGTCATCGTCTTCTTCGCCTTCAACTGGCAGGATCTGCACAAGTTCGCCAAGTTCGGCCTGCTGGCCGGGCTCATCTCTGCGCTGGCGGCCTTCGCGCTGCCTAGGCGGCAGGGCGACATCGCGGCCCTGGCCGCGCTGGCCGGTGCGCAGGTGATCACCGGGGCGCTGCTCGCGGTGATCGGGCAGGTCTACCAGACCGGCGCCGATGCCTGGCAGCTCTTCGCCATCTGGGCGCTGCTGGCCGTGCCCTGGGCGCTGGCCGCGCGCGCTGCGCCGCATTGGTGGCTGGTGCTGGCGGTCGGCAACGTGGCGCTGCTGCGCTATTGCAGTGTCCGGCTGGGCGTGGGCGGCATGTTCGAGCTGCTCTTCAACGACCGCAGCGGCCTCGCCACCAGCCTGCTGTTGCTGCTGGCCGCGGCCGCGCAACTGGTGCTCTGGTACGCGCTGAGCGCCGTAGCGTCCGGCCTGGGCTTCCGCGGCCAGGCCGGCGCGCGCATCGCCGGCACGCTGGTTTGCGCCTATGCCGTCTGGCTGGGCCTGGCCAGCCTGCTGCACGACTGGATGTCCGGTGCCTACTACCCGCTCGCGCTGGCGGCCTTGGCCGCGCTCGGCGCCTGGGTCTACCTGCGCGCCTTCGATATCGTGCTGCTCAGCCTGGCCAGCTTCAGCGCCATCGTGCTGCTCATTGCTGGCGCCGGCCGCTGGCTGCTGCGCGGCAGCACCGACTTCAGCGTCTTCCTGCTGCTGGGCGTACTGACCGTGGCGCTGGCCGGCGGCGCTGCCAGCTGGCTGCTGAGCGCCCATCGCCGCCACATCTTGGGAGCACAAGCATGAGCACCCCGAAACCTGCTTCCACTGCGGCCGCCGATCCCGCCAGCCGTGCCGTGCGCAAGCTCTGGGACGACCTGGCCGCGCGCGGCATGGCCAGCGGCGGCTACGCCGAGCCGGTGCGCACGCCCTGGGCCGTGCGCGTGCTGATGGGCGGCGCCGGCTGGCTGGGCGCCTTGTTCTTCCAGATCTTCCTGGTGGGCAGCGTATTCCTGGCCGCACGCGAGAACGGCTGGGCCATGGCGCTGTGCGGCCTTGCCATGATCGGCCTGGCCGCGGTGCTGTACCAGCGCCGCAGCGATAGCATCGCGCTGGAGCAGTTTGCGCTGGCGATCAGCCTGAGCGGGCAGGGCATGGTCGTCATGGGCGCCGCCGAGGCCTTCTCTTTCGATCGCATGCTGGAGTCCGCCGGCTTCTGGGCCGGCATCGCTATCTTCGAAGCTGTGCTGTTCTGCGCCGTGGCCAACCGCCTGCACCGGCTGGTATGCGCGCTCAGTGTCTGGGGTGCCGCCGCGATGGCCGCGCAGCTCGCCATCGGCCGGCCCGAGTTCCACGGCTGGTTCGCCTACCCCTGGCCGCTGGTTGGCCTGGTGCCGCTGGCCTGCGTCTTGCTGATCGCCTTCACCAACAACGAAGGCCGGCTATGCACCGCCAACCGGCTGGACTGGGCCGAGCCCGCCGCCGACGCCACTCTGCTGTTCGCCCTCTTCGGCGCGCTGGCGCTGACCGGCGCCGACCGCCCGTTCGCCCTGTTGGCCGACCATGCTGCCGGGCTCGGCATGCACTGGCACGCTGGCGCGCTGCTGGCCTTGCTGCTGGCCGTGTTCGCCGCCTCGGAGGCGCGCCGCCTCGGCATGCCCAGCGGCATCGGCCTGGCCGCAGTCATCGTCGCGCTGGCGCTGGGCGCGCTGATGGCGGGCGCACCCGCCGTCAGCGCCGGCGTGCTGGTGCTGGGCCTGGCGCTGCGCCGTGCCTCGCTGCCCTGGATCGGGCTGGCCGTGGCCACGCTGCTGGTCGGCTTCACCTGGTACTACAGCGCGCTCACCTGGACCTTGCTGGCCAAGTCCGCCACGCTCGCCGGCGCCGGCGTGCTGGTCCTGATCGCCCGCGCCGGGCTGCTGCGCCGTCCCGGCGCCAAGGAGGTCGCATGAAACGCTGGATCCTGATCGCCTGGGTCCTGACCCTGGGCGTGGCCGCCTTCGCCATCGCCGGCAAGGAGCGCCTGCTCGCCGGCGGCCAGACCGTCTACCTGCGCCTGGCCCCGGTGGACCCGCGCTCGCTGATGCAGGGTGACTACATGGCGCTGAGGTTTGCCATCGGCAACGCCATCGACGAAGCCCGGCGGCAGCAGAACCTGCCGGACTCTCGCACGGGCGTGGCCGTGGTCCGCCTGGACGACAAGCGCGAAGCCAGCTTCGTGCGGCTGCACGCCGGCGAGCCGCTGGCCGCCGGCGAACACCTGCTGCGCTACCAGACTGTGCCCTCGCGTTGGGGCGGCACGATGGTGCAGGTGTCCACCGATGCCTACTTCTTCCAGGAGGGGCAGGCGGAGCGGTTTGAGAAGGCGAAATACGGGGAGTTCCGGCTCGGCGACGATGGCGTGGCGCTGCTGGTGAAGGTGGTGGGGGAGGGGATGGCGGGGTTGTGAGGGGGGGAAATGTGTTCGGGATCCGCGCACCCGTATCTCCTTGAAACAATCTGAGCCCCCACTCCGGATTGCGCTCTTCCTGTCGCTACAAGCGTGGCGACCGGGATTGACAGCCCGAATACACAGGTGAGCTCTCAACACAGGAGGCAGCTGCCATGTATCGGTCTATCCCAGCCAGATTCCGACCAAGCCCCTTTTCACTCTTCCGGTTCAATCTCTCACGGGCTTTTGCCGCATGCGGAAGGGGCCGCCATGCTTAAACACACCCGTTCAAACCTCACCGCCGAACACCGAGCCTCAGCGGTATTCCTGACCCGTCATTACGCACTGGAAACCCTGCTGACAGTCGCCGCCGAGAAAGCAGCGCAGCTTCATGGCCTGCTGTTCATGATTCGCGACTACGCGGCCAGCGGCAGCACCTTCGGCGCGCTGGTGCCGGAGCTGCAGGACGACATTCTGTCGCTGGCGGCGGATCTTGCCTTGGAAACGCTGGTGGTAAGCGAGATGGCGGTCATGCACGCCGGACCCGAAGCCGGGGATGGCTGAGCGCACTGGCGCGAAGCATGCGCGTTGACGTTCTGGCGATAGGCCAAGGGCCCTGGAAAGGACCCTTGGTCCATGCAAGCGTTACCGGTGAATCAGCGTGCAACGGCATCGGCCCCGCTGATCACATGCATCTCGACATGCAGGCCGGCCGCCGCCGCCATATTGACCAGCGTGTCGATACTGAACAGGTTGATCTTGCCGCGCATCAGGTCGGAAATGCGCGGCTGCGTGACGCCGAACAGCTCGGCGGCTTGTGCCTGGCTCATTTCCATCTGCGTGATGTGGTGCTTGAGCGCAAGCATCAGTTCGGAGCGCAGCCTCATGTTTCCGGCCTCGACCGGCGTGTTCTCGATGGCGTCCCAGACGCTGGTGAACTTTTGCATGTTCATGGTCCCAATTCCTTGCGCAAATCGCGGTAGCGCATGGCGGCAAGTTCGATGTCGGCCCGGCGCGTCTTCTCAGTCTGCTTCTGGAAGCAGTGAAGAACATAGACAGCATCGGCCTGCTTCGCCACGTAGATCACCCTGAACGCGCCGCTCGTGTCTCGAATGCGAATCTCGCGCACGCCCGGCCCTATGGTTGGCATCGGTTTCCAGTCGTCCGGCTCCAGGCCGTGCTGTACCTGGTCGATCTGGTGGCCGGCCTCCCATCTTGCAGCCAAGGAAAGGCGCGCAAGTCCTTGAGGGAGCTCCCGCAGAACTGAACGGGCTTGATGTCACTCGTACCCATGATATACAAAATTTTGTATTTTGTCCGAATTAAAAAGCGAGGCGATGCGGCATGGCTCCTTGCGGGCTGGCTTTTGGTCAGAGGCATCCACGCTAGCCGCCCATTGTGCAGCGATGAGCTCGTCGTTTCGTGTCCGATCGTGCCGATTGAGTTTGGACGGGTCCGCAGTGATATCGCCGGCGATCACGTGCCGCTGGCGGCGCCAGCGGCCCCCGCCCATTGCGGTTTCCAGCCGGTCGACGGTGGCGCAAGGCCGCGCTTGGGGGCAAGCTGTCACAAGCGCGGCATCTGCCGCGTCTGGGATTCATCCCCCAACCTGCCGAACCCGACATGACCGACAACGATCCGAAACCGGCCGCGCCCAAGACCGCTCCCGACACCGCCCGGGACGCCGGTGCCGATCCCTTCGCCGCCCTGCGCCCGCGCCTGTTCTCCATCGCCTACCGCATGCTGGGTACCCGGGCCGACGCCGAGGATGTGCTGCAGGATGCCTGGCTGCGCTGGCACCAGGCCGACCAGTCCGCGCTGCAGTCCGCCGAGGCCTGGCTGGTGACGGTGGTGACGCGCCTTTCGATAGACCGGCTGCGCGCCGCCAGGACGGAGCGCGAGGCCTACATCGGCTGGTGGCTGCCCGAGCCGCTGGTGGAGCTGGACGAGCGCACGCCCGAGTCGGCCGCCGAGATGGCCAGCGACCTGTCGGTGGCCTTCCTGTGGGTGCTGGAGCGGCTGGCGCCGGAGGAGCGCGCGGCCTTCCTGCTGCGCCAGGTGTTCGATCATGACTATGACGAGATCGCCGCGCTGCTGGGCAAGAGCGAGGCGGCCTGCCGGCAGATGGTGCACCGCGCCGGCGAGCGGGTGCGGCAGCAGCCGCGCTTTGCCGTCGATCGCGACAATCACCGGCGCGTGCTGGAGAAGTTCATGCACGCCGCGCGCAGCGGCGAGCGCGACGCGATCCAGGCGCTGCTGGACGAGAACGTGCAGCTGGTCGGTGATGGCGGCGGCAAGGTGCCGTCGTTCCTGAAGATCCTCCGCGGCGCGCATCGCATCGCCAACCTGTATTGGGCGGTGTGGCGCCGGCTGGGCGAGGGCGTCGTCTACCGGATGGCGTGGGTCAATGGCGAGCCGGGGCTGCTGCGCTATGTCAATGGTGAGGTCGAATCGGCACAGGCCTTCGTCATCCACGGCGAACGCATCGTGGGCATCTACACGGTGCGCAATCCCGACAAGCTGGCAGGCATTCCGCCCCTGCGCTGAGCCGGATGCGGATTTTCTGTGCGCGGCTGTCACAGGCCCGCACGGCCGTGCGTCTAGTGGATATGGCGTGCCGCAAGGGGCGGCGCGCCGGCAATTGCAATCCAGACGAGAGGCCCTGCCATGTCACAAGCCGTCCGCATTCCCTACTTCAAGCTTGCACCCAAGTCCTTCCAGGCCATGCTGAACCTGTCCGCCACCGTGCACGATGGTGCGCTCGGCGTGCGGCTGGTGGACCTGGTGTTCCTGCGTGTGTCACAGATCAATGGCTGCGCCTACTGCATCGACATGCACTGGCGCGACCTGATCAAGCAGGGCATGGATCCGCGCCACGCCAACGCCCTGACGGGCTGGCGCGAGGCGCCGTTCTTCAGCGCGCGCGAGCGCGCGGCGCTGCACTGGGCGGAGCTGATCACCGCCATCCCGCACAGCGATGCCAGTGACGAAGAGTTCGCCCGGCTGCGCCAGCATTTCAGTGATGCGGAGATCGCCGAACTGGGCTTCGCCATTGCGGTGATCAATGCCTGGAACCTGCTGAACGCGGGCTTCCGCAATCCGGTGCCGGAAGCGGTGTAGCAGGATTCCGCCAGCAGCCCCTGCGGCGTGGCCGCAAGCACGGCCAGGTCGGTAAAGATGCGCCGGAGAAGTGCCGGGCCGGCCTCAAGTCGCCGCTTTGCTCGGCGGGAACCCCGCCCCGTTTCATTGCGACGCCGGGCAGGGGTTCCACTGCGTGTATAAGGAAAAGGAAAAGCCCGCGATCAGCCCGCGCTATAGATCTGGCTGGGCTTGATATAGACGTAGACGTCCTTGGCCTGCTGCACGCCGGGCATCAGCAGGGCGAGCTTCATCGAACTGCCGTTGATCGACTGCAGGAAGGTCCAGCCCACCGCCTGTCCCTCGGCGTGGAAAGCGACCGATTCACCGGATTCCACGATCACGCGCTTCATGCCGGGCTGGAGGGTAATGGTGCGAGTCACCGTGTCGAGGCGGGCAGGGCTGCCGAACAGCGCGCTCTCATGGCTGGCCGGGGTGATGGCAGCGACGGGTGCGGCCGCGTCCGCAGCCGGAGCGCTCCATACGGGGGCGGTGCCGAGAAGGAGCAGGGCTGCGATGAGGGAGGTCTTGGTAGTCATGATGCAAGTCGTGGCCCTGCCGGGATGGCAGTCCGAGGCAGGGCGGGCGTCGCCGGATTATTGTCGTGTCGCTGATCGGGCTCTGGTATCAGGGGGCGATGCGTGCGCGGCGCGGAGGGGCGGCTTCTCCGCTGGGCCTGGGTCGTCGTGTGTGTATTGTCGTGTACAAGAACGTTTGACCTAGGGTTAACCCTGGACGCAGTGTAGCGCCGCGGCGCAAATTCCAAAAATGACTTGAATTCACAGTATCAAGTCGTTTTTTTCTTGTGCTTGAATTGCGAAGCACGGTGCGCGCCGCCAAACCACGCAGCCTGCGCGCCCTGCACAACCGGCGCATACTGTGCCGGCGCGCCGCGCCGCCGGCCTCCGGCGCCCCATACCCCAGCAGGAGGACTCGTCATGACCGCCAAGCCAGTCAGGATTCCCGGGCCCGACCATCCCATCACCGTGGCACGCAATCCCGCACGGGTCGTCGTCACCGTGGCCGGCCGTGTTGTCGCTGACAGCCGCAACGCGCTGACGCTGCGCGAGGCATCCTATCCGCCGGTGCTGTACATCCCGCGCCAGGACGCCGACATGTCACAGCTCGAGCGCAGCGACCACACCACCTACTGTCCTTACAAGGGAGACTGCGCGTACTTCAGCATCCCGATGGGCGGCGTGCGGTCCGTCAACGCGGTGTGGTCCTACGAAGCGCCCTATCCGGCGGTGGCCGAGATCGCAGGCCATCTTGCCTTCTACCCTGACCGGGTTGACCGCATCGAGGAGCTCGCGCCCTGAGTCGGCCCGGATCTGTCCTGCTGCTTCCCGGCTGCCGGATAGAATCCGCCTGATCGGATACTCAAGGGACGGGCATGGAGCTCAGACAGCTTCGCTACTTCGTACAAGTGGTCGAGCTCGGCAGCATGGGGCAGGCGGCGCAGAAGCTGGGCGTGGTGACCTCGGCGCTGAGCCAGCAGATCAGCCGGCTCGAGAGTGAATTGTCGACCCGCCTGTTGCAGCGCACCTCCACCGGCGTGGTGCCCACGGACGCTGGCCTGGCTTTCTTGCGGCAGGCGCAGCTTGCCCTGCGCCACGCCGACGACGCGGTGCGCGCGGCCCAGCTTGCACGGCTGTCCGGCCACGTCAGCGTGGGCATGGCGCCCAGCACCATCACTGTGCTCGGCCTGCCCTTCATGCAGGCCATGCGCGAGCGCTATCCGGACATCCGCCTGCACCTGGTCGAGAGCCTGTCGGGCAACCTGGCGGCGATGATCGGCGCCCGCCAGCTCGACCTGGCCGTGCTGTTCCAGACCGGGGCCGGCCAGCGCTGGAGCGTGACGCCGCTGCTGACGGAGCGGCTCTTCGTCATCGCGCGTCCCGAGCTACCGGGCCTGCCGGTCGCGGCGACCACGCGCTTGGCACAGCTCAACGATCTGCCGCTGATCCTGCCGAGCAGCCCGCACGGCCTGCGCTCCGTGCTCGACGCGGCCTTCGCGCGCAGCCGCTGCCGGCCCAATGTGGTGGCCGAGATCGACGGGCTGGCAATGCTGATGGACGCGGTACGCGCCGGCCTCGGTGCCACCCTGCAGCCCGGCGCGGCGGTGGCGCGCCTGGCCGGCGAGCCGCTGGCCATGATCGGCATCGCCGACCGCGCGGTGCACCGTCCCAACCTGCTGGTCAGCCTTTCGGACGACGAGCTGTCGCCGGCGGGACTGGCGGCGCGCAGTACGCTGGCCAGCGTGACGCGGGAACTGGTCAAGGCCGGGAGCTGGCCCGGCGCCACCCTTCACAAAGCCTGAAGACCCCTTGAGCCGGCGCGTCTGGCGCCGGGCGGGAGTGCTCGGTACAGTCGGCTGCCTACATAGAAGGCAGCGGCACGGGAGGCGGTGCGGAAGATGTGGGGCGTCCTGGTCATTGGCGGCAACTGTGCTGCCCGGAGGCCCGGCAAGCCGCCGCAGGCCCGGTCCGGCAGCGCGAGGCGATGCCACACTGCCTGCCGGGCCTCTTTACTGCCCGATCTGCCCCCATCCCCCGACAAGGAGACTCCAGATGACCCGACCCGGCGTGCTCGCCATCCCTTCCATGCGTGGCCGGTGCAGCGATGCCGAGTGGCAGGCCCGCGTCGACCTCGCCGCCTGCTACCGGCTGGTCGACCTGTACGGTATGTCCGACATGATGGCCAATCATATTTCGGTACGGGTGCCCGATGAGGACGGCGCCTTCCTGATCAATGCCTACGGCCTGATGTACGAGGAAATCACCGCGTCCAGCCTGATCAAGGTGGACCATGCCGGCAACATCCTCTCCACGCCCGATTTCGGTTCGCTCGGCTACGGCGTCAACAAGGCCGGCTACGTGATCCACAGCGCCGTGCACGCGGCGCGCCCGGAAGTCGCCTGCGTGATCCATACCCACAGCTGGGCCTCGATGGCGGTGTCCTCGCTCGACTGCGGACTGCTGCCGCTGACCCAGACCGCGATGCGCTTTCTCAAGATCGGTTACCACGACTACCAGGGCGTGGTGCTGGACACCGCCGAGCAGGCTTCGCTGATCGCCGACCTTGGCGGCAGCGAGGCGCTGATCCTGCGCAACCACGGCGCGCTCACGGTCGGCAACACGGTCGGCGAGGCTTTCAACTGGATGCACAGGCTGGAGCTGGCCTGCCGCGCGCAGATCGGCGCGATGGCTTGCAACAGCCCGCTGCGCCAGGTGTTACAGGACGTGCTGGAGGCCACCTGGAACAACTACCAGCCCGGCACGCGGCGCCCCTACGGCCAGATGGAGTGGCCCGCGCTGCTGCGCAAGCTCGATCGCATGGACCCGAGCTTCCGCGACTGAGATCGCAGGATCCGGCGAGGCGGCGAAGACCGCTCGCTGCCCCGACCGTGCCGGCCTCGCCGGCACCCTGGCCGGCGCCGAGGAAACGTGGAGAGACAAGATGGACCGAAGACAGATGCTGGGGCGCATGCTCGCCCTCGGCACGGCATCGTGCGCCCTCGGCGCGCGCGCGCAGGCGCTGCCGCGCAAGCCGGTCACCCTGGTGGTGCCGTTCGCCCCCGGCGGCAACCTCGACGTGGTCGCGCGCGCTGGCTGCCGAATGAGGCGCTGCGTCGGCGCGTCCTAGTGGACAACCCGCCACGGCTCTACGGCTTCGCCTGAGACCAGGCTGCCCGACACCGCGGGCGGCACTTCCCGCCGCTGACGCGTCCTGCTTTCGGCGGTGCTCACGCCGGCGGCGCCCGCAGCGCTGCCGGCCAGTTCATCACAACGTGGACCGAGGATGCGGCAGCGTCCCGAGTCCGCGCATCCACAGGAGACATCGATGAACAGATTCGCCCCCGCTTTCCCCTGCCTTCCCCGCCTGAGACGCGCCGCCGGCGCGCTCGCGCTCGCTGTGGCAGGCGTGGCGCCTGGTCCCGCCGTCGCACAGGATGCCTATCCCGCCAAGCCGGTGCGCATGGTGGTGGCCTTCACCGCCGGCGGCACCACCGACATCCTGGCGCGCAGCGTGAGCAAGCTGCTGGCGGAGCGCTTCAAGCAATCCTTCGTGGTCGACAACCGCCCCGGCGCCGGCGGCAACATCGGCACCGAGTTCGTGGCGCGCGCACCGGCCGACGGCTACACGCTGCTGGTGGACTCGGTCGGTCCCATCTCGATCAACCAGACGCTCTACAAGCGCCTGAACATCGATCCGCTCAAGGACCTGGTGCCGGTGGTGCAGATTGCCGACGTGCCCAATGTGCTGGTGGTGCCGGCCACGCTGCCGGTCAAGCGCTTCGAGGATTTCATCGCCTATGCCAAGGCCAATCCGGGCAAGCTCAACTACGGCTCGACCGGGGTGGGCACCTCGTCGGACCTCTCCAGCTTCATGCTGATGCAGCGCATCGGCTCCGCGGCCACGCATGTTCCCTACAAGGGCGCCGACGCGCTCAATGACCTGTTGTCCGGCCGCGTGCAGTTCATGTTCGCCACCATTCCCTCGGTCATCGGCCAGATCAAGGCCGGCAAGCTGGTGCCGCTCGCGGTCAGCAGCGTGCGCCGCTCGCGCTCCCTGCCGGAGGTGCCGACGGTGGCCGAGAAGGGCTTCCCCGGCTTCGAGGCCGGCTCCTGGTTCGGCCTGTTCGCACCAAAGGGCACGTCGCGCGCGGTGGTGGAGAGCCTCAACGGCGCGGTCAACGAGATGCTGCCGGCCCTGCAGGAGCAGTTGGTGCGCGAAGGTGCCGACCCTGTGGGCGGCACGCCGGAGCAGTTCGGGGAGTTCACTTACAAGGAGTACGTCAAATGGAAGGCGGTGGTGCAGGCGTCGGGTGCGAAGGTGGACTGATCGTGTCGGAGCGGGCAGCGCAGGCAGGCCGGCAAGGGGCGTCCGCGTCGGATGGACAGCCGTGGCTGTGCGCGCAGCGGCCCCCGCGCATCCTGCTCTCGGAGCAGGCGCTGGCACGCTACGGCGAGCGCATCGCGGCGGCGGTCGAGGCCGCGAGCGGGGCCGATCCGGGCAGAGGCTTCGAGCCGGTGCTGCCGACCGGCGGGGCCGCCCCGCCGGACGCGGACCTCGCCTTCCTCTCGCGCGATGTGACCGGACTGTCCACCAAGCATGAGATCCAGCCGGCCACCGCACTCTTCTACGAAGCGATGCTGGCCGCCCCTGGCCTGCGCTGGGTACATACCCACTCGGCGGGTGCCGACCGCGCCGTGTTCAGCACGCTGCGCGCACGCGGGGTGCGGGTGACCACCTCCTCGGGGGCCAATGCCGCCGTCGTGGCCCAGACCGCGCTGGCCGGCGTGCTGGCCCTGGCACGGCATTTCCCGCAGATGATGGCGGCGCAGCGGGAACGCCGCTGGGCGCCGCTGCTGCAATCCGGCCTGCCGCGGGACCTGGCCGGGCAGTGCGCGGTGGTGGTCGGCTGGGGGCCGATCGGGCAACGGCTGGGCACGTGGCTGCAGGCACTCGGGCTGGAGGTGGTGGTGGTGCGCCAGCGCGACGAGCCGGTCGGTCCCGGGCTGCAGACCGTCGGCTTCCAGTCCATGCACGCGGTGCTGCCGCGCGCCGACTGGTTGTTGCTGGCCTGCCCCCTCACCGACGCCACGCGCGGGCTGGTCGACGCTGCCGCGCTGGCGCGGCTGCCGGCCGGTGCGCGGCTGGTCAACGTGGCGCGCGGGGAGGTCGTCGAAGAACCCGCGCTGATCGAGGCGCTCTGCCAGGGCCGTCTGGCCGGCGCCTACCTGGATGTATTCGCGCACGAGCCGCTGCCGGCCGACTCGCCGCTGTGGGCGCTGCCCAACGTCATCATCACGCCGCACAGCGCGGGCTTCTCCGACGGCAACGCCGCGCGGGTTGTGGAGATCTTCCTCGACAATCTGGGGTACTGGCTGCAGGGCGCGCCGCTGCGCAACCTGTCGCAGTGACCGCGTGACGCGGCAGAGCGGAAGCGGCGGGCATGCCCGCCATGCGCGCGCCCGGGAGGGCGCGCTACCGCCCTTCACGGATCCTGAAGACCCCTTGAGCCGGCGCGTCTGGCGCCACCTTCCCACGCTCGGTACAGTCGTTCGCTTCTACAGGAGGCTGTGCAGATTATGTGGGATGTCCTGGTCATCGGCGGCGGCAATGCCGCCCTGTGCGCGGCACTGATGGCGCGCGAAGCCGGCGCCTCTGTGCTGATGCTCGAGGCGGCGCCGCGTGCGTGGCGCGGCGGCAATTCGCAACACACGCGCAACCTGCGCTGCATGCACGATGCCCCGCAGGACGTGCTGGTCGACGCCTACCCCGAAGAGGAGTACTGGCAGGACCTGCTCAAGGTTACTGGCGGCCTCACCGACGAGAAGCTGGCGCGCCTGGCGATCCGCGCCTCCTCGACCTGCCGCCCCTGGATGCAGAAGCACGGCGTGCGTTTCCAGCCGCCGCTATCCGGCGCGCTGCACGTGGCGCGCACCAATGCCTTCTTCATGGGCGGCGGCAAGGCCCTGGTCAACGCCTACTACCGCAGCGCCGAGGCACTGGGCGTGCAGATCCGCTACGAGGCGCCGGTGGATGCCATTGAACTGGACGGTGGGCGCTTCGTGGCCGCGCGCATCGGGCGTGAGCGCATCGTTGCGCGCGCCTGCGTGCTGGCCTCCGGCGGCTTCGAGTCCAACCGCGGCTGGCTGCGCGAGGCCTGGGGCCGGAATGAGCGCGGCGAATGGCCGGCCGACAACTTCCTGATCCGCGGCACGCGCTACAACATGGGCGTGCTGCTGCGCTACATGATCGATGCCGGCGCCGACGCCATCGGCGATCCCTCGCAGTCGCACTGCGTGGCGATCGATGCGCGCGCGCCGCTGTACGACGGTGGCATCTGCACGCGCATCGACTGCGTCTCGCTGGGCGTGGTGCTCAATCGCGACGCCCAGCGCTTCTATGATGAGGGCGAGGATTTCTGGCCCAAGCGCTACGCCATCTGGGGCCGCCTGGTAGCGCAACAACCAGACCAGATCGGCTACTCCATCATCGACGCCAAGGCGGTGGGCCGCTTCATGCCGCCGGTCTTTCCCGGCACCACGGCGAACACGCTGCCGGAACTGGCGCGCAAGCTCGGCCTGCCCGAGGCCGCCTTCATGCAGAGCATCGAGGCCTACAACGCGGCCTGCCACGTCGGTACCTTCGACCACACCAGGCTGGACGACTGCCACACCGAGGGCATCGTGCCGCCCAAGACGCACTGGGCGCGCCCGCTCGACACCGCGCCCTTCTACGGCTACCCGCTGCGCCCGGGCATCACCTTCACCTACCTCGGCCTGAAGGTGGACGAGCGCGCGGCCGTGCACTTTGGCGGGGTGCCCAGCGACAACCTGTTCGTGGCCGGCGAGATGATGGCCGGCAACGTGCTGGGCAAGGGATACACGGCGGGTGTGGGCATGTCGATCGGCACCGCCTTCGGCCGCATCGCGGGCACGCAGGCGGCAAGGTCCGCGGCCCGGCAACAAGGAATTCAAGATGAAGCAGCCTGATACCGTGGCCGCCCTGGAAGAACTGGCGCGCGAGGCCCAGCAACTGGCCGCCGCGCCGGCCGAGGCGCCCGCGCGGCGCGACGTCATCCGCGTGCTGCCGCTGACGGAGAACGAAGAGGAAGTGGCGCGGCAGATGCAGATCTGCAATGCCTGCCGCTATTGCGAGGGCTTCTGCGCGGTCTTCCCGGCCATGACGCGCCGGCTGGAATTCGCCAAGGCCGACATCCACTACCTGGCCAACCTGTGCCACAACTGCGGAGCCTGCTACCACGCCTGCCAGTACGCGCCGCCGCATGATTTCGCCGTCAACGTGCCGCAGGCGATGGCGCGCGTGCGCGGCCAGACCTACGCGGACTACGCGTGGCCGCCGGCGCTGGGCGCGCTGTACAAGCGCAACGGCCTGACCGTGGCGCTGGCGCTGGCCGCGGGGCTGGCGCTGTTCCTGCTGCTGGCGCTGGCGCGCAACGGCACGCTGGTGCACGCGCCGCTGGCTGGCGACTTCTACGCCATCTTCCCGCACAACCTGATGGCGGCGATGTTCGGCGCGGTGTTCGGTTTCGCCGTGATCGCGCTGGGCATCGGCGTCACGCGCTTCTGGCGCAATGTCTCGCCCGGCCAGGCCAGCGCGCCTGCGCTGGCCGAGGCCGCGCACGACGCGCTGATGCTGACCTACCTGGATGGCGGCCACGGCCAGGGCTGCAATGAGGAGGACGACCACTTCACGATGGCGCGTCGGCGCTTCCACCACTGCACCTTCTACGGCTTCCTGCTCTGCTTCGCTTCGACCGCGGTGGCGACGGTCTATCACTACGCCTTTGGCTGGCACGCGCCGTACACGCTTCTCAGCGCCCCGGTGCTGCTCGGCACCGCCGGCGGCATCGGCCTGGTGGTCGGCTGTTCGGGCCTGCTGTGGCTGAACCTGCGGCGCGACCCGGCGCGCGGCGACGCGGCGCAGCGCCCGATGGACCGCGGCTTCATTGCGCTGCTGCTGCTGACGGCGGCCAGCGGCCTGGCGCTGCTGGCCTGGCGCGACAGCGGTGCGATGGCCTCGTTCCTGGCCGTGCACCTGGGCGTGGTGATGGCGCTCTTCGCCACGCTGCCCTACGGCAAGTTCGCGCACGGCATCTATCGCTGCGCGGCGCTGCTGAAGTCCGCCATCGAGAAGCGTCAGCCCAACCGGCTGCAGCTCGGCGCCGACTGATCCGCGCGATCCGCGCCGGCACGGCCGGCATCCCCGCAACCGTTCTTTCCAATTACAACGACACCGCAAAGAGGAGACTGTTACATGGCATTCCACGTGCGCCGATCCCTGCTCGCCAGCCTGCTGGGCACGGCACTGATCATCGCCGGCGCGGCGCCGGCCGCGGCCCAGGGCTGGCCGGGCAAGCCCATCACGCTGGTGGTGCCCTTCGCCGCCGGCGGCACCACCGACATCATCGGCCGCACCGTCGGCCAGAAGCTGGGCGAGGCGCTGCGCCAGCCTGTGGTGGTCGACAACCGGCCCGGCGCCGGTGGCACGCTGGGCGCGGCCAACGTGGCGCGCGCCCAGCCGGACGGTTACACCTTCCTGCTCGCCACCGTCGCGCACACGATGGCGCCCGGCATCTACAAGAAGCTGCCCTACGAGTTCACCAAGGACCTGGACCCGATTGGCCTGGTGGCGCTGACGCCCAATGTGCTGCTGGTGAATCCGTCGATTCCGGCCAAGTCCGTGCCGGAGCTGATCGCCTACATCAAGCGCCATCCGGGCAAGGTCAACTATGGCTCGGCCGGCATCGGCAGCACCGAGCACCTGTCGGGCGAGCTGTTCCGCGCCATGACCGGGACCGACATCTCGCACGTGCCCTACAAGGGCGGCGCGCCTATGATGACCGACCTGATCGCGGGCCAGATCCAGATGGCCATCGAGACCAGCCCCTCGGCGGCGCCGCACGTGCGCAGCGGTGTGGTCAAGGCACTGGCCGTCACCACCGCCAAGCGGTCTTCGGCCTATCCGGGCGTGCCTACGTTGGACGAAAGCGGCGTCAAGGGCTTCGAGGTGACCACCTGGTACGCGCTGATGGCGCCGCACGGCACGCCGGCCGATGTCGAGCAGCGCATTGGCGCCGAGCTGGCCAAGGTGCTCAAGCAGCCCGAGGTGCAAAAGCGCTTCGAGGAGCAGGGTGTGACCGCCGGCGACATGAGTCCGGCGCAGCTCGCCGCCTTCATTCGCGCTGAGACAGCCAAGTGGGGCAAGGTGGCGAAGGAATCTGGCGCCTCGGCCGACTGACATATGCCGCCGGGGGAGGGGGGAAGTAGTGTCCTGCGCACCCGGCCTTGCCGTTCCCCCGCTGCTTGAGGCAGAATCCCTCCGTTGCAGTCCTTCTGCAACGCGTTCTCAGGGCGGGGTGGAAGTCCCCACCGGCGGTAATGGCGGAGGCCTCGCTTCACAGGCGGGCCCGCACAAGCCCGCGAGCGCCCGGTGTGCCGTCAGGCCGCCGGGGTCAGCAGATTCGGTGCGATTCCGAAGCCGACGGTCATAGTCCGGATGGAAGAGAGCGCGACGTCTACGCCTCCTGCCCGGCTTGCCGGGCCCGGGAGGCGACGCTCGTGCGCCCTGATTCTGGAAACCTATCCAAGGAAAGCCATGAATCAGCTGACCCCTCCTTATCACCTCGTTCACGAAGGCCGGTCCTCCACGTCGCCAGGCGGTTCCGGACGCCCGGATGGTTCGGGTGGCCGCATTGCACTGATCTGCGCGCAGTGGCATGCCGACATCGTCCATAGCGCACGCGATGCCTTCCTGGCCGAAATGGCCCGGCTGGGCGTGCCCAGCGACTCGGTGGACGTCATCGACGTGCCGGGCGCCTTCGAGATCCCGCTGCACGCCCGCAAGCTGGCTGCGAGCGGCCGCTACGATGCGGTGGTCGCCTCCGCGCTGGTGGTCGATGGCGGTATCTATCGGCACGAGTTCGTCGCCGACGCCGTGATCTCCGGCCTGATGCGCGTGCAGCTCGATACCGAGGTGCCCGTGATCTCGGCCGTGCTTACGCCGAAGGACTTCCACGACCACGAGGATCACCGGCGCTTCTTCACTGAGCACTTCGTGGTGAAGGGCAAGGAAGCGGCCAACGCCTGCGTCAAGACCGTTCAAAGCCTGGCCCGGCTGGCAGCCGCCTAAGTGCGGGCCGCGCGGCGGCGGCCCCGCAAGCGGCCGCCGCCGCTATCGGCGACAATCGGCGACAATCGCATGGGCGCCAGCGCGCCCGGCGTTCGCGAAGACAGAATCGACAGAATCGACAGAGAAGACAGCATCATGTTCACCGGAATCATCCAGGGCATGGCGAAGATCGCCGCCATCCAGGACCGCGAAGGTCTGCGCACCTTTGAGCTCGAATTCCCGCCCGGCTTCTGCCAGGACCTGGCCATCGGCGCCAGCGTATCGGTCGACGGCGTCTGCCTGACCGTGACCGAGCTGCTCTCGCCGACCGCGGCATCGTTCGACGTGATGCTGCAGAGCCTGAACGTGACCACGCTGGGCAGCTACGCCGGTGGCAGCATCGCCAATGTCGAGCGCGCGGCCAAGGATGGTGCGGAGATCGGCGGCCATCCGCTGTCCGGGCACATCGATTTCTCGACCACCATCCTGAGCGCCCGCACCTCGGACACCAACCGCGTGCTGCGCATCGGCATTCCGCCGGAATTCCGCAAGTACGTCTTCGCCAAGGGCTATATCGCCGTCAACGGCGCCAGCCTGACGGTGTCGGAAGTGAACCGCGCCGAGGGCTGGTTCGAGGTCTGGCTGATCCCGGAAACGCGCCGCGCCACCGTGTTCGAGCAGAAGCAGCCGGGCGACGCGCTCAACGTGGAGATCGAGCGCGCCACGCAGGTGGTCGTCGACACCGTGCGCGAGACCGTGCAGGAAAGCCTGGGCAAGCTGCAGCCGGTGCTCGAGGCCATCCTGAAAGAGAAGGGGATGACGCTCGAGGACCTGATCGAGCCGTCCAAGCTGCCGCGCTGAGCGCGGAGGCTCGGCGCCGGCCGCTAGCCGGCCGCCGCCGGCGAGGAAGCGCCGTGCTGCATGTGCCCGCCCTTGTGGCCGCCGCCATGCTGCTTGCCGTGCTCGTAGCGGAACAGGCTGTCAGCCGTCTTCTTCTGCTCGTCCGACAGCGTGGCGTAGAGCGCGCTGAAGGCCGTGCTGAGCTTCTGCATATTGTCGGCATGCACTTGCGCCAGCGTGGCGTATGACTTCATCGACTCCTCGGCATTCATCGTCGGCAGTTTCTGCGCACGCTCCTGGAAGGCCTCGCCGGCGCGCTTGCCGTTATCGCGCATTGTCTGCGCGAAGGCGTCCCATTGCGGCGCCTGCTGGCTGGTGATCTTCATCTGGTCATGTAACTGCTTGATCCTGTTTTCGACGGCTTCCTGGTGCCGCTGCGCGGGCGAGGCCTTGGCCGGCGCTGCCGGTGGCGTCGCCGCAGGCGCGCTGCCGCCGCCCTGGGCCCGGGCCGGGCCGGCGAGCAGGGTCAGCACCAGCAAGGCTGGCGCCGCGGCTAGCTGGATGGTGCGGATGGTGTTGTGCATTCTTGTTTCCTGTTCAGCGAAGTGGTCGGGAGAGGGCGGCGCCGCGCCATCGCTGAAAGGCGCGGGCGTCCGCTGGGGCAAGGCATTCGCCAGTCATTCACAAGGGTTGGATCAGGCCATCAATAGCCTGGCGGATAGCCCGGGTAGTAGGGCGCGGCAGGCGGCGGCGGTGGCGGCGGCGCGCTCGGATAGACCACGGCCGGCGGCGCCCGCATGGCGCCGGCGAGGGCGGCCCCCGCGAAGGCACCCAGCAAGGCACCCATAACCGCTGGAATCGCCCTCGTCCCCGCGGTCACCGTGGCGATCGCCGCGATCATCGCCGTGGTGGTTCTCATGCCGGGAGGGGGGCGGGTGTCCGTGTTCCTCGTCATGCCCGCGCGGCTGGGCCTGGAGCGGCAATGCTGTCGCCGCGACGGCTGTGACGATGCTGGCCGCGATGGCATGGCGACAACGGGGGTACATCGCACTGAGCACCATGGATGGTGTTCCCCGCGCCGCCGATTGGCCCGGGCAGGGAATGGAGTCTCCGACTGGAAAAATATTAATTGCCAGCCACGTGAAGTCAAGAAAGGCTCCAAGCTGCGCGTCCGATCAGTCGCACAGGACGCTCCGCTTGGTGTCCTGAGAGATGGATCGGCGACGACACCGGGGCGGTGGCGGCAAGCCGCTGCCGCGCCAATCCATCCGGGGGATGCCGGCGGCGCCGATGGCCGCTATCATGGCGAAATCGCTTTCGGGTGCGTCATGCTGCACCCATGCTGTCATTCCGGTGGGCATGGGTCCGGCCTCGCCCACGAACAGCCGTGGAGACTGCCGATGGTGCGCTTGATGATGATCCTGCTTGGCGTCGACTACCTGCGCACGCGCTGGCGCGCATTGGGGGTGGCGGGCGCCGTCAGCATCACGCTCGGCGTGGTGGTGGTCATCGACGCGCTGGACAATGCCCTCTACTTCCCCATCCAGCCCTTTGCCTGGCTGCTGCTGCTGGAGGGCATGGCCACGCTCTCCGTGGCATGGACCGGCATGGGCGGGCAGCGCACGCTGCGCTACGTCAAGGGAATCGCGTTCTGCTTTGCCGCGATGCTGATCCTCGCCGGCCATCGCCATGGCAACTTCGTGCTGTCGATGATCTTCGGCACGCTGTTCCTGGCCGACGGCCTGCTGCAGGTGGTTTCCGCGCGCGTGGTGCGCTACCGCACCTGGCGCCTGGCGATGGCGGGCGGCGTGGTCGAGATCCTGCTGGCCATCTTCTTCTTCCAGCCCTATCCCACGCATTACGTCGGCACCGTGCCCTACTGCCTGGGGCTGGGCCTGATCTTCGGCGGCTGGAACATGCTGGTGCTGGCCACCCGCGTGCGCCGGCTGGCGGCCAACCCCGCCGTGTCGCGCGATGCGGCCGCGCAGGCCGCGAGCATGACGCCGGCGGCCAGGCAGATCCAGTCCGGTGTCTCGACCTGGGACGGCCCGCCCGCAGCGGACGAGCCGGCGCTGACCGTCCATGTCTGGACGCCGGTGGGCTCGTCCAAGGCGAAAGCGCGGCGCCAGCCCATCATCGACCGCTACATCGCCGCGGTCGACCGCAACGGCGTGATCTCCACCGGTCATGCCGCGCTGGAGTCGCCCGAGGGCATCTATGTGAGCCTTTACCCGGGCGTCGAGATCGACCGCTCGCCCGACGACTTCGCACGGCTGCTGCGCGCCACCCGCGAGAACGACGTGCCCGGCCTGTTCCAGCCCGACTACGTCACCGAATCGCGCGCCTGGTGTCCTTCCACCATGCAGGTGCGCATCCGTAATTACGATCCCGAGCGGCTGCGCCGCTTCTGGGAGACCTACCGGCAGGACACCACCTACAACCTGACGCACCGCAATTGCTCGAGCAGCGTGGCGCGCGCGCTGGAGGCCGCGCTCGAGGGTGCTTCGGCGCGCGTCTGGGGCCGGCTGGGCGGCTGGAAGCCGCTGCTGCGCGTGCTGACCACGCCCGAACTGTGGGTGGCGGCCCAGCTCCGCAAGCGCGCCGCGACGATGGCCTGGACACCAGGCCTGACGCTGGACTACGCGCGCGCACTGAGCATGCTGGCCGACCCGCGTCCCTCGGGCTGGACCAAGATGGCCCGGCTGGCGCTGCAGCGCATGGTGCACGCCAGGCGGAAGTGGCGCGAGGAGGAGGCGGCGGCCGAGGCCGCCAATGCCGCCACCGAGACCGGCGGTTCGGCCTGAGCGCCGGGTCGGCACTCCACGCTCAGCGTCCTGCAGACTTCCGCGTTTTCCCTTATCTTGTCGTCTGACGTCAGACAAACAGCAACCACCGCCAGACGGCGATACTGCTCCACCGGCCAGCCCGCCAAGGGTGCGCGCCGCAGGCAGCAGGCAGGACAAGATGCCGAATACCCCCGACACCCAGCCCGCGCCCCGTCCGGCGGATCGCCCGCTGAACGCGCGCGAGCGCCGCGGCATGGCCGCCATCATGATCGCCGTGGCGCTGGCGACACTCGACACGGCCATCGCCAACACCGCGTTGCCCTCCATCGCCGCCGACCTGCGCGCCACGCCAGCGGCGTCGGTCTGGGTCATCAATGCCTATCAGCTCGCCATGGTGTCCACGCTGCTGCCTTTCGCGGCACTGGGCGGCATCCTCGGCCACCGCCGCATCTACCTGGGCGGCGTGGTGCTGTTCCTGATTTCCTCGCTGGTGTGCGCGCTGGCCTGGTCGCTGCCTTCGCTGGCAGCCGCGCGCGTGCTGCAGGGCATCGGCGCGAGCGCCATCATGAGCGTCAACACGGCGCTGATCAGCGCCATCTACCCCATGCACCGGCTCGGGCGCGGCGTGGGACTGAACGCGCTGGTGGTGGGCATGTCCTTCGCGCTGGGGCCGACCGTGGCCTCCGTGATCCTTTCCTTCGGCACCTGGCCCTGGCTGTTCGCGGTGAACCTGCCGATCGGCTTGCTGGCGCTGTCCATCGCCTGGTCCTCGCTGCCGCAGACGCCGCGCAGCGGGCATGGCTTCGATCGCGTGGCGGCTGGCTTGAACGTGGTCACCTTCGCCGCGCTGATCTTCGCGCTGGGCGAGGGCTCGCAGCGCGCGCCGCTGCAATGGTCGCTGGCGGCGCTCGGCGTGTTCCTGGTGGCCTTCGTCCTGCTGCTGCGCCGGGAGCGCGGACATCCCGCGCCGATGCTGCCTGTCGACCTGTTCCGCCGTCCGCTGTTCGCGCTGTCCACCGTCACCGCCGTCTGCTCCTTCGCCGCACAAGGGCTGGCCTTCGTGTCGCTGCCGTTCTACTTCCAGACGGTGCTGGGCCGCAGCCAGGTGGAAACCGGCTTCCTGATGACGCCTTGGTCGCTGGTGGTGGCGCTGATGGCGCCGATCGCGGGGCGCCTCTCCGACCGCCATGCGCCTGGCCTGCTGGGCGGCATCGGGTTGGCGATCCTGGCCGTGGGTATGGCCTCGCTGGCCATGCTGCCAGCCGCGCCGACGGCATTCGACATCGGCATCCGCATGGCCATCTGCGGCGCGGGCTTCGGCTTCTTCCAGTCACCCAACCTGAAGGCCCTGATGTCGAGCGCGCCGCGCGAACGCAGCGGTGGCGCCAGCGGCGTGATCGCTACGGCGCGGCTGCTCGGCCAGGCCACGGGTGCGGCGCTGGTGGCGGCCAGCTTCGGCATCGCCGGGCGCCACGGTCCCACGCTGGCCCTGGCGCTGGGCGCGGGCTTTGCCGGCGTCGCGAGCGTGGCCAGCGCCCTGCGGCTGATGGCCCCTGACAGCGGCGACGCGCCGGCGCAGACGGTGGCCAGGGCCGGCACGCAGGGCTCGGCGAGCGGCCGCTGAGGTCGCGGCCGGCCCGGTAACGGGTGGCGCTGCGGCCTCGTCCTGCGGCGGCCACCCGCTCCAGCCCGTCCAGTGCGCCGCGCCGGAAACGAAAAAGCCCGGCGCTCGGCCGGGCTTTCTGCATCTGCGCGGGAGGCGCAGGAGGCGTCAGACGTGAATCACACGTTGAACAGGAAGTTCAACACGTCGCCATCGCGCACGACGTATTCCTTGCCTTCGGCGCGCATCTTGCCGGCTTCCTTGGCACCTTGCTCACCCTTGAAGGTGATGAAGTCCTCGTAGGCAATGGTCTGCGCGCGGATGAAGCCGCGTTCGAAGTCGGTGTGGATGACGCCGGCGGCCTTCGGCGCGGTGTCGCCCACGTGGATGGTCCAGGCGCGCACTTCCTTGACGCCCGCGGTGAAGTAGGTCTGCAGGCCCAGCAGCTTGAAGCCGGCGCGGATCACGCGGTCCAAGCCCGGTTCTTCCATGCCCAGGTCGGCCAGGAACTCGGCCTTGTCGGCATCGTCCAGGTCGGCGATCTCGGCTTCGATGGCGGCGCACACAGCCACCACCGGCGAATTGGTCTGCTCGGCGTGCGCGCGCACGGCGTCCAGGTGCGGGTTGTTCTCGAAGCCGTCCTCGCGCACGTTGGCCACGTACATGGTCGGCTTGGCGGTGATCAGGCAGAAGGGGCGCAGCGCGTCCCATTCCTCAGGCGCCAGGTCCAGCGTGCGCACGGCCTTGGCCTGGTCCAGCACGGACTGGGCCTTTTCCAGCACGGCCACCAGGCGCAGGGCTTCCTTGTCGCCGGCGCGCGCGGGCTTGATGTAGCGGGCCAGGGCCTTTTCGACGGTGGCCAGGTCGGCCAGCGCCAGTTCGGTGTTGATGACCTCGATGTCGGACAGCGGATCGACCTTGCCGGCGACGTGAATGACGTTCTCGTCCTCGAAGCAGCGCACCACGTGGGTGATGGCGTCGGTTTCGCGGATATTGGCCAGGAACTGGTTGCCCAGGCCTTCACCCTTGGAGGCGCCCGCCACCAGGCCGGCGATATCGACGAATTCGACCACGGCCGGCAGGATGCGCTCGGGCTTGACGATCTCAGACAGCTTGACGAGCCTCGGATCCGGCACTTCCACCACGCCCACATTGGGCTCGATGGTGCAGAACGGATAGTTTTCGGCGGCGATGCCGGCCTTGGTCAGGGCATTGAACAGCGTGGACTTGCCGACATTGGGCAGGCCGACGATGCCGCATTTGAGGCTCATGGGATTCGTCTTCTAGATCAAGAGGTTGCGTGACGCGTTCCAAAGCCGGCCGGGCGGCGGCAGGCGCGGCCCGGGGCGCATCCGTGGAGCGCGGCGGGACAGGGCAAAGACATCACATCGGGGCCGTGGCGCAACGATGCCGTGCGAGCCCTGTCACGGAAAACGGCAATTGTAACCCTATCGGGCGCGCGCATCGGCAGCGCGGCGGGCAAAGCGGCCACAGTGTTGTGTGGCGGGCAGGGTGGACGGCAGGGCGGCCCGCCAGGCCAGGCCGTGAGATGGCGGCCGGGGCACGGCCAATGGTGCCGCTATGGGGCTCCGCGCCGATAGATGGCCACACCGTCTGCGCCGATGTCGAAGGCCATGAGGTCCTCTCCCACCACCAAGGGGCCGCCGTAGCTTGCCCGGGTCTGCGCGACGATCTCTTCCGTGTTCACGCGCGGGACCGCCGGCGTCCCGTGCAGCGACAGATGCGTATACACGGCCAGCCTGGGGTGGGCGCGCGCGAATACCGTGCCGGCTTCCTGCGGCGTGGTGTGGTGCGCCGCGATCGCCTGGAGCGCCGGGTCGTCGGCCAGCTCGGGCTTGGCTGCGAAGACCTCGTGCACGAGCAGATCGGTGCCGGTGCCGTACTTCACCACGTTCTCATTGCGCCGCGTGTCGCCCGAGATCAGGACGGCGTGGCCCGCATAGTCGATGCGGTAGCCGAAGGCGGGCTTGACTGCCGCGCCGTGGTCGACCGCGAAGGCGGTGATGCGCACGCCGTTCTCCTCATAGACGACGCCGTCCCGCGTGAATTCCTCCACCCGGGTGTCGAGCCCTGCGCGGGTGAGCTTCTGATCGGCCATCCGGATCCGGATGTCGGCGGCGTAGGCGCGTTCCAGGTTCGCCATCAGCTCGGCGGTGCCGGTCGGCCCGATCACGCGAAAGGGGGTCTTGCGCTGGCCGAAGGGCGGCGGCAGCCACCCGGTCAGCCACAGGTCGGGGATGCCGACGGTGTGGTCCGAGTGGAAGTGGGTGAGCAGCAGGAGGTCGATCTGTCCCAGCGGGATGTGCAGCTGGCCGAGCCGCATGGTGGCGCCGCGCCCGGCATCGATCAGGATCTTGCGGTTGCCGGCTTCAATCAGCGTGCTGGGGCCGAAGCGGGCCGCCGACGGCTCCGGCGCGCCGGTCCCCAGCAGTGTGACGCGGAACACGCCCAGGTCTCTGCCGTCCTGGGCCGGCGCTCCGGCGGCCACCGTCATCGCAAGCGCCGCGGCGGCGCAGGCGGCGATTCTGCAAGCGTGGATCATCTCCGGGTCCCCTTGGCCGCGCGGCTGGCGGCGCCTGTGCCGACCGCCGCAGGCTGCGCCACCTCAGCCGCGCCGTCTGTGCGCAAGCGAGCCATCACGGCCCTGCCGAGGCGCTTCCGGCGCACGGCAACCTGGGCACGCTGCGCCACTTTGGCGCGCCAGCCCGTCCACCAGGGTCGCTATAATCGAGCCATGACCCGATCCCACGCGCCTGCGCGGCCCACCTCGTCCCGTTTCCAGATCGCCGTCGTCGGTGGCGGCATTGTCGGTAAGTCCTGCGCCCTGTTGCTGGCCCAGCAGGGCATGCACGTGGCGCTGGTGGCGCCGCGTCCGCCCGGCGCCGCGGCAGCGCCGCGCGAGGGCGAGTGGGGCAGCCGCGTCTATGCCTTCTCCGCGAGTTCCCAGGCCCTGTTCGAGCGCCTGCGTGTATGGGAAGCGCTGGACCCGGCACGGGTGCAGCCCGTGCGCGACATGCGCGTGTTCGGCGATGCCAGCGCGGCGCGCGCCGGCGGCAGCGACGCGGGCGACCTGCATTTCTCCGCCTACGCCGCGTCGCTCTCGCAACTGGCCTGGATCATCGAGTCCGAGCACGTTGAGCGCGTACTGGACACCGCGCTGCGCTTCCAGCCCCAGCTGCACTGGTTCGACGACAGCGCCACCGCCTTCGACCGCGACGAGAGCGACGGCCAGGGCGCGGCCCTGACGCTGGCCAGCGGCACCAAGCTGCGTGCAGGCTGCGTGGTGGGCGCCGACGGCGCGCGCTCATGGCTGCGCACGCAATGCCACATCCCGGTCAGCACGCGGCGTTACCGCCAGCTCGGCGTGGTGGCCAATTTCCACTGCGAGCGCCCGCATCACGAGACCGCCCGGCAATGGTTCCTCGGTCCGGTGCCCAAGCTCATGGCCGACGAAGAGCCCGCCAACGGTGAGATCCTCGCCATGCTGCCGCTGCCCGGCCCCTATCTGTCGATGGTGTGGTCGGCCGACGAGGCGCATGCGCGCGAACTGCTGGCACTGGAGCCCGAGGCCTTGTGCGCCGCCGTGTCCGAGGCCGCCAGCGGCGCGCTCGGGCGGCAGTACGGCGCGCTGCGCTGCGTGACGCCGGCCCAGGGCTTCCCCCTGGTGCTGCAGCATGCCGAGCAGTTCGTGCAGCCGCATGTGGCGCTGGTGGGCGATGCCGCCCACGTGGTGCACCCGCTCGCCGGCCAGGGCGTGAACCTGGGCCTGCGCGATGTGGTGGAACTTGGCCGCGTGATGGCCGACAAAGAGTCTTTCCGCGGCGAAGGCGACCTGCGCCTGCTGCGCCGCTACGAGCGCGCGCGCGCCACCGACCTGTTGTCGCTGACCGTGGCCACCGACGGCCTGCATCGTCTGTTCTCGCTGCCGGGCGGCTTGGCCGCCACGGTGCGCAATGCCGGCATGCGGGCGGTGGGCGGCCAGTCGTTGCTTAAACGTTTTCTGATCGGGCGCGCGCTCGGCTGAGCCGGACGAGCCAGTTCATTACCGGACCGAGGCACCGGACCCGCACGTCCCCCGACCATACCCTTCACTGGAGTCGATTTATGTTGTCATTCCTGCGCCGCCGCCCCTATTGGTCCGCCGCCATCGCCAGCGGCCTGGCCGCGGCCGGATTTGCCCTGCACGCCATGGCCGCTGGCGAACCGGGCACCGACCGCATCAAGGAAACGCTGCAAAAGGCGCTGGGCAGCCGGGCCGAGGTCCGCACTGTGACCAAGACACCGGTGCCCGGGCTGTTCGAGGTCAATATCGGCGGGCAGGTGGTCTACACCGATGCGACCGGCCGCTACGTGCTCAACGGCGAGCTGGTCGACACCAAGACTGGTACCAACCTGACCGAAGAGCGCATGGCCGAGCTCAATCGCATCAAATGGGCGGACCTGCCGCTGGAGCGCGCCATCAAGTGGACCAAGGGCAACGGCAGCCGCCAGATGGCGGTCTTCTCGGACCCGAACTGCGGCTACTGCAAGCGCATCGAGCAGACCTTCCAGCAGATGGACAACATCACCGTCTATACCTTCCTGTTCCCGGTGTTGTCCCCGGATTCCGAGGTCAAGGCCAAGCAGGTCTGGTGCTCGGCCGACCGTGCCAAGGCCTGGCGCGACTGGATGCTGAACAAGGTGGCGCTGACCGGCAACGGTAGCTGCAAGACGCCGGTCGAAGAGAACCTCACGCTGGGCCACAGCCTGAACGTCAACGGTACGCCCGCCGTCTTCTTCACCGACGGCACCCGCATTCCCGGCGCGGCAGATGCCGCGACGCTCGAGCGCAAGCTCGCCAGCATGAAGAAATAGGCTTTCGCGCCGGCGGTGTCCCGGCCGGAGCGCGCGGCACGGGCATCGCCCGGCCGCGCCTCGCATTCCTTGCAGACCCATCAGGAGACACCATGACCTTCCGAGCCCTGCTGCTGACGCAGTCTGATGGCGCCACCCAAGCCGAGATCGCCAACCTGGACGCGGCGCAATTGCCCGCCGATGGCGACGTGCTGGTCGCCGTCGAATACTCCACCATCAACTACAAGGACGGCCTGGCCATCACCGGGCGCTCGCCCGTGGTGCGCAAGTGGCCGATGGTGGCCGGCATCGACGGCGCGGGCACGGTGCTCGAATCCGGCGACCCGCGCTGGCGCGCGGGCGACAAGGTGATCCTGAACGGCTACGGTGTCGGCGAGACGCACTGGGGTTGCCTGGCGCAGCAAGCGCGCCTGAAGGGCGACTGGCTAGTGCGCCTGCCCGATGCGTTCACCACGCGCCAGGCCATGGCGATCGGCACTGCGGGCTACACCGCGATGCTGTCGGTGCTGGCGCTGGAGCGTGGCGGAATGAACGGCCCGGTGCGCCCGGGCGATGGCGAGGTGCTGGTTACCGGCGCCTCCGGCGGCGTGGGCACGATCGCCATCGCCATCCTGTCGCGCCTGGGTTACCGCGTGACGGCTTCGACCGGCAAGGCTGCGGAGGCCGACTTCCTGAAGGCCCTGGGCGCGGCCGAAGTCATCGACCGTGCCGCGCTGGGCGTGCCCGGCAAGCCGCTGCAGAAAGAGCGCTGGGCCGCGGTGGTCGACGCCGTCGGCTCGCACACCCTGGTCAATGCGTGCGCACAGGTGCGCTACGGCGGCGTGGTCACCGCCTGCGGGCTTGCGCAGGGCATGGACTTCCCGGCCTCGGTGGCGCCCTTCATCCTGCGTGGCGTGACTCTGGCCGGCGTGGATAGCGTGATGGCACCGATGGCACTGCGCGAGCGCGCCTGGGCCCGGCTCGCGCAGGACCTGGAGCCGGATCGCCTGCGCGCCATCACGCGCGAGATCCGGCTGGGCGAGGCCATCGACGCCGGCCGTCGCATCGTCGAGGGCGGCATGCGGGGCCGCGTGGTGGTCGACGTCAACGGCTGAGCGCCGCCCGCCGTTCACCTCGGGCCGGCGGCCTTGCCACCGGCCCGCGCCATTCGCGCAATCTGATCTGCATCTGCATCTGCATCTGCATCTGCATCTGCGTCGCCGCGCGGCGGGCCGGACCCGCCGGCGCGCGGCGCTACAATCCTCTTCATGACGCCGATCCGCTACGCCATCGCCCCGCTCGCGCCCGAAGCGCACCTGTTCGCCGTGACCATCACGGTCGACGCCCCCGATCCCGCCGGCCAGCGCTTCTTCCTGCCAGCCTGGATTCCCGGCAGCTACATGATCCGCGAGTTCGCCCGCAACATCGTGCGCATCCGCGCCGAGAGCGGCGGCCGTGCCGTGGCGCTGACCAAGCTGGACAAGCAGACCTGGCAGGCCGCGCCGGTCGATGCCGCCGCCGGCCCGCTGACGGTCAGCTATGAGGTCTATGCCTGGGACCTGTCGGTACGCGCCGCCCACCTGGACCAGACCCATGCGTTCTTCAATGGCAGCTCGGTCTTCCTGTGCGTCGACGGCCAGGCCGAGCGGCCCTGCGCGGTCGACATCTTCCCGCCCGAGGGCGAGGCCTATCGCGACTGGCGCGTGGCTACCGCGCTGCGCGAGGCAGGCGGGCGCGCCGGCGCGAAGCGCTACGGCTTCGGCCGTTACCAGGCCGCCGACTACGACGAGCTGATCGACCACCCGGTCGAGATGGGCACCTTCGAGCTGGGCAGTTTCAAGGCCTGCGGTGCGCAGCACGACGTGGTCTTCACGGGCCGCGTGCCGCAACTCGACATGGAGCGGATCTGCCACGACCTCAAGCGCATCTGCGAGGCGCAGATCCGGCTGTTCGAGCCGAAGACGCAGCGTGCCCCCTTCCTCGACAGCAACCGCCGCTATGTCTTCATGACGATGGTCACGACCGATGGCTACGGCGGCCTGGAGCATCGCGCCAGCACCGCGCTGATCTGCGCGCGCGCGGACCTGCCGGCGCTGGGCAAGGCGGAGGCCACCGAGGGCTACCGCACCTTCCTGGGACTGTGCAGCCACGAGTATTTCCACACCTGGAACGTCAAGCGCATCAAGCCTGCGGCCTTCGTGCCGTACCGGCTGCGCGAGGAGAGCTACACGCCGCTGCTGTGGCTGTTCGAGGGCTTCACCAGCTACTACGACGACCTGATGCTGGTGCGCTCGGGCCGCGTGACCGAGGCGCAGTACGTGGAGATGCTGGCCAAGACCTGGAACGGCGTGCTGCGCGGCAGCGGCCGCACCAAGCAGAGCGTGGCCGAAAGCTCCTTCGACGCCTGGACCAAGTACTACCGCCAGGACGAGAACGCGCCCAATGCCATCGTCAGCTACTACACCAAGGGTTCGCTGGTGGCGCTGGTGCTGGACCTCACCATCCGCCAGCGCACGCGCGGGCGCCGCTCGCTCGATGACGTGATGCGCGCGCTGTGGCAGCGCTACGGCCGCGACTTCTACGCGCCCGGCGCGCTGCAGCGCGGCGTGACCGAAGCCGAGGTCCATGCGCTTTTCGACGAAATCAGCGGCCTGCGCCTGGGCGCGCTGTTGCGCAGCCTCACAGAAGGCACCGCCGACCTGCCGCTGGCGCCGCTGCTCAAGGCCATCGGCGTGGGCGTGAAGGCGGAGAAGCCGGAGCAGGGCGCGGCATTGGGCATCAAAACCAAGACCGAGGACGGCTGGATCCGCGTGACCCAGGTGCTGGATGGTGGCGCGGGCCAGGCGGCCGGCCTGTCGGCCGGCGACCTGCTGGCGGCGGTGGACGGCCTGCGCGCCGCGCCGGGCCAGCTCGACAAGCTGCTGGCGCGCTACCGTGCCGGCGACGCGACCGAACTGCATGTGTTCCGCCGCGATGAACTGGTGCGGCTGCCGCTGACCTTCGCGCGCGAGCCGGCTACGCAGTACCGGCTCTCGGTGGAGGGCGGCAAGCAGGCCGCACGCGCACGCTGGCTGGGCCAGTAAAGGAGACACGGCGCCCCCCGGTGCCGGCAGCTTGGCGGTAGCGTCCCTGGACGGGGCGCTGCCCGGATCGGATTGACGCATGCCTATGCAATACGCGCACGACCCCCGGACCTTCATCTATTCGCACTACGTCTATCGTGGCCTGCGCTCGGCCACCGGGGTGATCGGCGCCACGCTGATCGCGCTGCAGTTCACCGATATGCCCACCGCGATGGTGGTGTCGATCGGCGCGCTGTGCACCAGCCTGATGGACCTGCCCAGCCCGCTGAGCCACAAGTTCAACGAGATGCTGGCCAGCGTGCTGCTCTGCACGGCCGTGACGCTGGTGGTGGCGCTGGCGACGCCCTTCCCGCGCGTGATGCCCTTCGTGCTGGTGCTGGTCACCTTCCTGGCGGGCATGATGACGGTGTACGGCAACAAGACCTTGCCGCTGCAGTTCTCGGCCCTGTTCGTCATGACGCTGACGATCAACGAGGATTTCGTCGTGCGCCGCGCGCTCGAGCATGCCGGCCTCTTCGGCCTGGGCGGGCTGGCCTACATGGCCTATTCGATGCCCGTGAACTGGGTCATGGCGCGGCGCACCAAGCAGCAGATCCTGGCCGAGTCGCTCTACGAGATGGCCTCCTACCTGGAGATGAAGGCCGATTTCTACGACGCCGGCACCGACTTCGAGGCCTGCTTCAGCCAGCTCGTGCGCCAGCAGATCGTGGTGGCCGAGCGCCAGCAGGCCGCGCGCGACCTGGTATTGCGCGACAACCGCACGCCCTATGACGGGCTGCTGGTGCAGGTGCACCTGCGCATGCTGGACCTGTACGAATACGTGCTGTCGACCAATACCGACTATCCGCTGCTGCGGCACACCTTCGGCGGCACCCCGGTGCTGGACCATCTGCGCCGCCTGGTGCTGCTGATGAGCACGGACCTGGCCGGCATCGCCTATGAAATCACGCGTGGCAGGCCTTCCTATGCCACCGTGGAATACCGCGCCTCGCTGCAGGCTGTGGAGGGCGAGATCGCCCAGCTGCGCCACCACCACATCAAGCCGGCGGCGATGACGGCGCTGGCCGACACGCTTGAGATGATCCGTGGCGCCATCGCGCTGGTGGAGCAGCTGCACGAGGCCTCGCGCACCCCGGTGGAGCCCAGCAAGGTGCTGCCCGGACCGGACATGACGCCTTTCCTGACCCGGCAGAAGTATGAGCTGGGCGTGTTGCTGGACAACCTGCGCTGGCGCTCGCCCGGCTTCCGCTATGCCTTGCGCATCACGATGGCGGTCGCCGTCGGGCTATGGGTGGCCGACCACGTGCCCTATGCCTCGCACAGCTACTGGATCCTGCTGACGATCATCGTGATCCTGAAGCCCAACTTCAGCCAGACCAAGCAGCGCTACAACGACCGCGTGATCGGCACGCTGATCGGCTGCGTGATCTCAGTCGGCATCCTGAAGGTGGTGCAGCAGCCGCTGGTGCTGCTGGGCGTGCTGTTCGCCGCGCTGGTGGCCAGCGCCGCCTTTTCCACCATCAAGTACCGCTACACGGCGATCGCCGCCTGCGTCCAGGTGCTGATCCAGTTCAAGCTGTTGCTGCCGGCCAGCCCTACGGTGGCGGGCGAGCGGCTGATCGACACGGTGATCGGCGGCGTGATCGCCTCGGCGTTCAGCTTCGTGCTGCCGAGCTGGGAGTACCGGGCTATCCCGAAGCTGGTGGAGAACGTGCTGCAGGCCAACCGCCGCTACATCCTTGCCACCCGCGACCTGCTGCTGCGCCGGGCCAAGGACGATTTCGCCTACCGCGTGCAGCGCAAGCAGTTCATGGACAACCTCTCGGCCCTGATCTCCGCCTTCCAGCGCATGCAGGACGAGCCCAAGAGCCGGCAACGCGCGGTCGATAACCTGAACCGCTTCATCGTGCAGAACTACCTGGTGGCCGCCCACGTCGCCGCGGTGCGTATCCAGGTGCGCCAGCACTATCAGGAGTTGGACCTGCCGGTCGCTGAGGCGGCCATCGAGCAGGCCACCGAGGCCGCCGTGCGCAGCCTGGATCTGGCCAAGGAGCGCCTGGCCGCCGGCGAGCGCGCGGGCGGGCGCGGGGCAGGCTTCCTGCGCGCTGCGCCACCCGGCATGCCCGAAGCGGCGGCGCCGGCGGGCGGTGCCACCGTCGCTATGCCGGCGACGGCGCTGGCCGCGGCCGAGGCGGGTGGCGGCGAGGAAGAGGCCAGCGCGCGCCGCGCGCGCCTGGCCGACTCGGCCGACCGCCGCCGCGCCGACGTGCTGGCCCAGGCCGCCGCCTCCGGCGAGCTGGCTGCGGCCAGCGCCAGCGGACGCAGCGCCAATGCACTGATGGAGCGCCGGCTGCGCGCACTGCGCGAAGACGCGGCCAAGATCGCGCTGCGGACCGGGGCGATCGGGCGGGCAATGCGGTTGGAGGAGTGAGGCGGCAGGGCTGCAGCTGGCGGCGACGGGGTGGATCACACCAGCGGCTTCGTCTTTGCGTCGGTGTGCTGGATCACACCGAAGGCTTCGCTGCTTGTGGCACCTTGCTAGACCACCCCTCTCCCCAACCCTCTCCCCGTGAGGGGAGAGGGAGCCAAGACACTATGCTTGGCGATTGGCGTTGGCGCATCCTGTCGGCTTTGGCAGGCGCGCGTTGGCCTTCGCGCCGCGCCGGTTTGCTCCCCTCTCCCGCTTGCGGGAGAGGGGCCGGGGGAGAGGGCAGGCCTCCGCTAGCACGAAGGCATTCCGCGCCAGCCGTCAGCCGTCAGCCGCGCTGACACCCGTCAGGCCTCCCCACCAGCCGCCCCTTCCGCCTGTTCCTCGTGCGGCAGCGTCAGCATGCCGCTGTTGTAGCTGTACCCGTAGACTTCGCCATATCGGCCCCATTCGATGGCGATGGTCAGCACGCGCTCGGCTTCGTCGGGCTTCAGGTAGTCCTCCAGTTCGCGCAGCACGTGTTCCTCGCGGATCTCCCCGTCCACGGCCTCTTCCAGCTCGCGGCGGATGTGCGAGGCGAGCGCCACATGCTCCAGCAACTGCTTGCCGAACAGCACCTTGCGCTCGGGCGGCTCGGTCTCGTAGTAGGTGCGTCCCAGCGGCGTGGCGATGATGTCGCCGCGCTCGATGGTGGCGAGCTGGACCAGCTGCAGCGCCTCGCAGGCGGGCAGCAGCTCGTCGTCGGTCAGGCCCGCTTCGTCGGCGAGGTGGGGCAGGTCGGCGCGGCCGAAGAAGGGCGACTCGCACAGCAGGTCGAGGATGGCCTCCATCTGGCTGATGTCGGCATCCGGCAGCCGGTAGCCGATCTGCGTGGCCGCCGCCAGCGCGGGCACGCGCGGTCCCAGTGCGGCGGGCGAGGTCATCAGCGCATACACCTCGTCGATCAGCGCGCGCACCTGGGCCGAGTCGCGGTTGCGCGGGCGCGGGAAGGGCACGCGCACCTCGGCGCGGATGCGGCCGGGGTCGCTCGACAGGATGACGATGCGGTCCGCCATCATCACCGCCTCTTCGATGTTGTGGGAGACGATCAGGATGCACTTGATATTGGTGCGGCCGTCCTCCCACAGGTCGAGCATTTCGTCGCGCAGTGTCTCGCCGGTCAGCACGTCGAGGGCGGAGAAGGCCTCGTCCATCAGCAGCAGGTCGGGCTCGGTCACCATGGCGCGGGCGATGCCCACGCGCTGGCGCATGCCGCCCGACAGCTCGCGCGGCAGCGCGCTGTTGAAGCCGGACAGGCCGATCATGTCGATCGCCGCTTCGGCGCGCCGGGCGCGCTCGTCCCGGGCCACGCCCTGTGCCTCCAGGCCCAGCTCCACGTTCTGCTGCACGGTGAGCCAGGGGAACAGCGCGAAGGACTGGAACACCATGGCGATGCCCTCGGCGGTGCCGTTCAGGCGCTCGCCGCGGAAGCGCACCTCGCCGCGGTCGGTGCCGACCAGGCCGGCCATGATGCGCAGCAGGGTGGACTTGCCGGAGCCGGACTTGCCCAGCATGGCGACGATCTCGCCCTGGCGCAGGGTGATGTCCAAGCCCTCGAGCACCGCGCGGTCGGTATGGTCGGCGGTGCGGAAGATCTTCGATACGCCGCGCAGTTCGATCACGGCGGGCGCTGCTTGTACGGTGCTGCTGGACATGGCGTCCTTTCGTTCGATCGTCATAGACGGGTGCGCTCCTGCGCCAGTTGATACAGGCGATTCCACAGCAGGCGGTTGAAGCCAACCACGAACACGGCCATCACGCAGATGCCCAGTGCAATGCGCGGGAAGTCGCCCTTGGACGTCATTTCGGCGATATAGCTGCCCAGGCCGGTGGCCACCAGGGTATGGTCGCCCCAGGTCACGTATTCCGACACGATGCTGGCGTTCCACGAACCGCCGGCGGCGGTCACCAGCCCGGTCAGCAGGCTGGGGAAGACCGCGGGGATCAGGAAGCGCTTCCACATCAGCCAGCCGCGCAGGCCGAAGTTGCGCGCCGCCAGCCGCAGTTCGGTGGGGATGCCGGAAGCGCCGGCCACCACATTGAAGAGGATGTACCACTGCGTGCCGAAGATCATCAGCGGACTGAGCCAGATCTCCGGATTCAGGCCGAGGCGTGCAATCACCACCACCACCAGCGGGAACATCAGGTTGGCCGGGAAGGCGGCCAGGAACTGCGCCACCGGCTGGGCCACGCGCGCCACCGACGGATTCAGGCCGATGCGGATGCCGATCGGCACCCAGACCAGCGCGGCCAGCGCGATCAGCACGATCACGCGCACCATGGTCAGCGTGCCCAGCCACAGCACGTGGCCGAACTCGGCCCAGCCCACTTCGGAGCGCACGAAGTGCAGGATGCGGTAAAGGGCCAGCGCGGCCGCCAGGATGATCAGCAGGTTCCAGGCGCGCTCGACCCACTGGCGGCGGCCGTCAGTGCCGGCCGAGGCGGGCGCCAGCATGCCGCGCCGGGCGCCCCAGGACAGCGTGCGCTCGGCCAGCCCGGCGGTCCACGACAGCAGCACGCGGACCCATTCCGAGCGGCGCAGCAGGTCGAGCAGCCAGGACTGCGGCTCTTTCTCCTGGGCCAGCGTCTCGAAGCGGAAGCGGTCGGCCCAGGCGATCAGCGGGCGGAACAGCAGCTGGTCATACAGCAGGATGCCGATCAGCATGGCGAGGATGGCCCAGCCGATGGCCGGCAGGTTCTGCTGCTGGATCGCCAGCGAGATATAGGAGCCGATGCCCGGCAGCTTGATGTCGTTGCCCGACACGGAGATGGCTTCGGAGGCGACCACGAAGAACCAGCCGCCCGACATCGACATCATCATGTTCCACAGGAGCCCCGGCATGGCGTAGGGCACTTCCAGCCGCCAGAAGCGCTGCCAGGCGGAGAGCCGGAACATCGCCGCTGCCTCGATCAGGTCGCTCGGGATGGTGCGGAAAGACTGGTACAGGCTGAAGGCCATGTTCCAGGCCTGCGAGGTGAAGATGGCGAAGATCGCCGCGCACTCCACGCCGACCAGGCTGCCGGGGAACAGCGCGATAAAGCCGGTCACGGTGATCGACAGGAAGCCCAGCACCGGGATGGACTGCAGGATGTCGAGCGCCGGCACCATGACCTTCTCCGCGGTGCGGCTCTTGGAGGCGATGGCGGCGAAGGTGAAGGAGAACAGCAGCGAGGCGCCCAGGGCGGCCAGCATGCGGATGCTGGTGCGCATCAGGTAGTAGGGCAGGTAGCCGATCTCCAGGTGCAGGTCCAGCGGCTCGCCGGGCTGGTAGGGCACGTTCATCTGCTTGGCGGCGAAGGCCACCAGCACGATCACCGCCAGGATGATGGGCAGCAGGGCGAGGTCGAATCGGTTCGGCGGCGCCGTCAGCAATTGGCTGACATAGCCGAATGAGGGGGCCGGCTTGGCCTGGTCGCTATCGGCGGATTGGACGGGCTGCATCATAGTGAAAGACGGATCGGGGCCGGCGGGTACCGGCCTTGGACTGCCGGCGCGGGTGGCGCCGACAGGTGCTGCGTGGCATGCAGGCGACTCGTGGTGGTCCATCGTGGCCACCTAGCCCACTGAATCACTGAAATCGGTCGGTGCCTGCCATGCCATGCGGGTTCATCGCGTCGTTGCAAATGCTCGCAATAGCCGTGCTATTGCTGCGCTTTGCGCCTAGCGCTGATTCCCGCATGACATGTCCTTCACCTCCCATTTCAATGATTCAGCGGACGAGTGCCGCGCAAGTCACGCCTGGTGCAATGCCCTTCTTGGTAACGCTTGGGATGGCCGCCTAGTTTACCGTGTGTGCATGTCGGCGCCGTTTCAGCGGGCAGCGTCTCGCCGCCGCAACAGTGGGCGGTGGCACTGCCGCCGCCCAATAACGAACAATAGGCGAATGCAGACGAAGGCCTAGGACGCCGCCAATGGCGCAAGGAGAAAGCGTGACGATGGAAACGTGGCATATCGTGGCGCGTGGCCGCGTACAGGGCGTCGGCTACCGTGCCGCTTGCGCGGCGCAGGCCAGCGAACTGGCGCTGCGCGGGTGGGTGCGCAACCGCAGCGACGGCTCGGTCGAGGTGATGGCGCGCGGCAGCCCCGCGCAGCTGGAGGCGCTGTGCGAGTGGATGCGCGTGGGTCCACCGGCGGCTCAGGTTGCCGGGCTGGAGGTTGCCTTGTCGGAAGGCGAGTTCCAGGGCTTTATCTGGCGGCCCACCGTGTGAGCGGGCTGGCCGGCGCGTGGCACCGGCCCGGTCTCGTGACTAGTGACTAGTGACCAGCCATTAGTGTGCGCGCCAGTCGACCTGACTCAGGCCCCGCTCGGCCAGCCAGTCATTGGCCCGGCGGAAATGCCCGCAGCCGAGAAAGCCGCGGTGCGCCGATAGCGGCGACGGGTGCGGCGCCTCCAGCACGCAGTGGTGGTCGCCCAGCAGCGGCTTCTTGGCCTGGGCATGGCTGCCCCAGAGCAGGAACACCAGCCCGGGCTGGCTGGCGGCCAGGGCCTGGATCAGGCAGTCGGTCACCGCTTCCCAGCCTCGCTTGGCGTGGCTGGCGGCGCGGCCCTGCTCGACGGTCAGCACCGTGTTGAGCAGCAGCACGCCCTGGCGCGCCCAGCCTTCCAGGTTGCCCGATGCCTTCTTGGCGCCGGCGGCCTCGCCATATTCCGCGGCGATCTCCTTGAAGATATTGCGCAGGCTGGGCGGCACGCGCACGCCGTCGGGCACGGAGAAGGCGAGGCCGTGGGCCTGCGGCACCTCGGTGCCGGCCACGGTCTCGACGCCGTGATACGGGTCCTGGCCGAGGATGACCACCTTGACTGTCTCGGGCGGCGTCAGGTGCAGTGCGTGGAAGACGTCGCGCGGGAAGACTGGCTTGCCGGCGGCATGCTCGCCGTCGACGAAGGCAGTCAGGTCCCGCCAGCCGGTGGTGTCCAGGCAGGGCGCTAGCAGTTTGCGCCAGGCCGCGGGCAAGGCGTCGGCCTGGGCCTGAAGCGCCGCGGCGGGCTGGAGGGCGGGCGCCGCCGTGGCGAAGAGGTCGGATTGCATCGGGGTTTGGCTTGAATATGGGTCGTCGGGCGGCGCGCCGGCGCGTGCCTTGTCGGCAGGGCCGGCGGCGTCAGGGCGCCGTCAGGGCGCCTCGTCCTGCACGGTGCCGGCGAGCCGGTAGCCGCGCGCGGCCTTGCTGAGATCGAACGGCGTCAGTGCCGCCACGGCCTGCAGGCGCGCGGCCAGCGCGCGCAGCGGGGCTTCCGCCCCGGCCGCATCGCCCGAGAGGAATTCCAGTTCCAGTTCCTGGATGTGCTCGGTGCCGCTGGCGCCGGGCGCGCTGATGGTGCCCACGTCCAGTGCGGCCTCGATCTCGGCGCCGTCCTGGCGTACCAGCCAGGTGCGGCGGGTGAAGTCGGTGCGGAAGACCGGTGCCAGACGCCCCGCCAAGGGCGCCAGCAGGGCCTGGGCTTCGGGCGGCAGCCGCGCCGGTTCGAGGGCTTCGCCGGCGACTTCGGTTTCCCACTCCAGGCGGCTGGCCAGGCCGCCGGCGCTGTGGCCTGCGGTCTTCAGGGTCTGCAGCCAGCGCTCGCCCTTGCTGCGCAGGCGCAGCGCGGCGCGTGCGCCTGCCAGTTCGCGCGCGGGCGTGTCGAGATAGACGTTGCGCAGCAACGATGCGCCGCGCGGCTCGGCGTGCGCATCCAGCCAGGCGGCCAGCGCATCCAGTGCGCCGTCAGGCACCGCCAGCTTGAGTTCGATTTCCTGTGCCATGTGCCGGCGCTCAGGCGAACAGCCGCGCCAGCTCGGCGCCGGGGTCCTTGGCGCGCATGAAGGCTTCGCCCACGAGGAAGGCGTGCACGTCCGCATCGCGCATGCGCTGCACGTCGGCCTGGCCGAGGATGCCGGACTCGGTCACCACGAGGCGTTCGTCCGGGATATGCGGCAGCAGGCCGATGGTGTTGTCCAGCGACACCTCGAAGGTGCGCAGGTTGCGGTTGTTGATGCCCAGCAGCGGCGTCTTCAGGCGCAGCGCGCGCTCCAGCTCGTCGTCGCCGTGCACTTCCACCAGCACGTCCATGCCGAGTTCGTGGGCGCAGGCCTCCAGGTCGGCCATCAGGCCGGGGTCGAGCGCGGCCACGATCAGCAGGATGCAGTCGGCGCCCCAGGTGCGCGCCTCATAGACCTGGTACAGGTCGACCATGAAGTCCTTGCGCAGGGCCGGCAGCTCGCAGGCGGCGCGCGCACGCTTCAGGTAGTCGGCATGGCCTTGGAAGAAATTCACATCGGTCAGCACCGACAGGCAGGCCGCGCCGTTGGCGGCATAGCTCTCGGCGATGGCCTCCGGGACGAAATGCTCGCGCAGCACGCCCTTGGAGGGCGAGGCCTTCTTGACCTCGGCGATGACGCCGGCCTGGCCGGCGCCAATCTTGGCGCGCAGCGCGCGTTCGAAGCCGCGCGGTGCCAGGCCGGGCTCGTGGCGCAGGCTCTCGGCCTCGGCCCGCAGGCTGGGCAGGTCGCGCTGCTTGCGCGCGGCCGCGACTTCATCGGCCTTGACGGCCAGGATCTTCTGCAGGATGTCCGACATATTCACACTCTCTGAAGACAGACCGTTACTTGAATTGCTGGGTGGTGCGCACGAACTGGTCGAGCTTCCCGCGCGCCGCGCCGCTGGCGATGGCCTCGCGCGCGCGTTCGATGCCGTCCTGGATGGAGCTGGCGACATTGGCCGCGTACAGCGCCGTGCCGGCGTTCAGCGAGACGATCTCGCGCGGCGTGCCGGGCACGTTGCTCAGCGCCTCGATCAGCATCTCCTTGGATTCCACCGCATCGGTCACCTTCAGGCCGCGGTTGGAGATCATCTGCAGGCCGAAGTCCTCGGGGTGGATCTCGTACTCGCGCACCTCGCCGTCCTTGAGCTCGCCGACCATGGTGGCGGCGCCCAGCGAGACCTCGTCCATGCCGTCCTTGCCGTACACCACCAGCGCATGCTCGGCGCCCAGGCGCTGCATCACGCGCACCTGGATGCCGACCAGGTCGGGGTGGAACACGCCCATCAGGATGTTGGGCGCGCCGGCCGGGTTGGTCAGCGGGCCGAGGATGTTGAAGATGGTACGCACGCCCATTTCCTTGCGGATCGGCGCCACGTTCTTCATGGCCGGGTGGTGGGTGGGGGCGAACATGAAGCCGATGCCGGTCTGCTCGATGCACTCGCCGACCTGCTCCGGCGTCAGCATGATGTTGACGCCGAGCGCTTCCAGCACGTCGGCGCTGCCCGACTTGGAGCTGACGCCGCGGTTGCCGTGCTTGGCGATGCGCGCGCCGGCCGCCGCCGCGACGAACATCGACGCGGTGGAGATGTTGAAGGTGTGCGAGCCGTCGCCGCCGGTGCCGACGATGTCGACGAAATTGCCGCGCGCCACGTCCACCGGCAGCGGCACCTTGTTGGCGAATTCGCGCATCACCTGGGCCGCGGCGGAAATCTCGCCGATGGTCTCCTTCTTGACGCGCAGCCCGGTCAGGATGGCGGCGGCCATCACCGGCGAGATCTGTCCCTGCATGATCTGCCGCATCAGGTGCAGCATCTCGTCGTGGAAGATCTCGCGGTGTTCGATGCAGCGCGTCAGCGCTTCCTGCGGGGTGATGGACATGGGGCTCTCGATCGGATGTTGGGCGGATTCACTAAGCGCGAGCGGGCCGGCGCCGGCCGTGGGGTCGGTCAGCTTCATCGTGGCACCTCGGGCGAGGTGACCTTGAGGAAGTTTGCCAGCAGCGCATGCCCGTGCTCGGACAGGATGGACTCGGGATGGAACTGCACGCCCTCGACCGCCAGGGTCTTGTGGCGCACGCCCATGATCTCGCCGTCCGGCGTCCACGCCGTCACTTCCAGGCAGTCGGGCAGGGTCTCGCGCTCGATCGCCAGCGAATGATAGCGCGTCACGTCGAAATGCTTGGGCAGCCCGGCGAACACACCCTGCTGGGTCGTCTCGATGGTGCTGACCTTGCCGTGCATGACCTGCTTGGCGCGGATCACCTTGCCGCCGAAGGCTTCGCCGATGGCCTGGTGGCCCAGGCACACGCCCAGCAGCGGCACCTTGCCGGCGAAGTGCTGCAGCGCTTTCACCGAGATGCCGGCCTCTTTGGGGCTGCACGGGCCGGGCGACACGCAGATATGGTCGGGCTTGAGCGCCTCGATCTCCTCCAGCGTGATCTCGTCGTTGCGGTAGGTGCGCACGTCGGCACCGAGTTCGCCGAAGTACTGCACCAGGTTGTAGGTGAAGGAATCGTAGTTGTCGATCATCAGCAGCATGGCCGTCTCTCCTGTCCTGTTCCTGATCAGATGTCGGAGTCCAGGCCATCCTGGACCTGCTCGGCGGCGCGGATCACCGCGCGCGCCTTGGCTTCGGTCTCGCGCCATTCGGCTTCGGGGTCCGAATCGGCGACGATGCCGGCGGCCGCCTGCACGTACAGGTTGCCGTCCTTGACGATGCCTGTGCGGATGGCGATGGCGAGGTCCATCTCGCCGCCGAACGACAGGTAGCCCACCGCGCCGCCGTAGATGCCGCGCTTGCGCGGCTCCAGCTCGTCGATGATCTCCATCGCGTGCACCTTGGGCGCGCCCGACAGCGTGCCGGCCGGGAAGGTGGCGCGCAGCACGTCCAGATTGCTCATGCCGTCCTTGAGGCGGCCCTCGACCGAACTGACGATGTGCTGCACGTGCGAGTACTTCTCGATCACCATCTGGTCAGTGACCTTGACCGAGCCGGTCTCGGCGATGCGGCCGATGTCGTTGCGCGCCAGGTCGATCAGCATCACGTGCTCGGCGATCTCCTTCGGGTCGTTCAGCAGCTCGGTGGCGAGCTGGGCATCCTTCTCGGGCGTGTGGCCGCGCGGCCGCGTGCCGGCCAGCGGGCGGATGGTGACGATGCGCTCATCGCGCACTTCATCGCGTCCCTCGTCGCCGTTCGCCGAGCCGACGCGGCGGGTCTCCTGGCGCACCAGGATCTCGGGCGAGGCGCCGACGATCTGGAAGTCACCGAAGTTGTAGAAGTACATGTACGGCGACGGATTCAGCGAACGCAGCGCGCGGTACAGCGACAGCGGCGCGTCGCGGTAGGGCTTCATCAGCCGCTGGCCGATCTGCACCTGCATCATGTCGCCGGCCATGATGTATTCCTTGGCGCGGTGCACGGCCGCCAGGTAGTCGGCCTTGTCGAATTCGCGGAACACCTCGGTCTGCACCGACGGGCTGGTGACCGGCAGGTCCACCGGCTGGCGCAGCTTCATGCGCAGGTCCCGCAGGCGGGCGCGGGCGCGCGAATAGGCTTCCGGTGTGTTCGGGTCGGCGTAGACGATCAGGTAGAGCTTGCCCGACAGGTTGTCGATCACGGCCAGCTCCTCGCACAGCAGCAGCTGGATGTCGGGCAGGCCGAGGTCGTCGGGCTTGTGCGTGGCGGCCAGCTTCTTCTCGATGTAGCGCACCGCGTCGTAGCCGAAGTAGCCGGCCAGGCCGCCGCAGAAGCGCGGCAGCCCCGGGCGCAGCGCCACCTTGAAGCGCTTCTCGAAGGCGGCGATGAAATCGAGCGGATTGCCTTCGTGGGTCTCGACCACGCGGCCGTCGGTCACCACCTCGGTGCGCTCGCCGTAGGCGCGCAGCAGCGTGCGGGCATGCAGGCCGATGAAGGAGTAGCGGCCGAAGCGCTCGCCGCCGACCACCGATTCCAGCAGGAAGGTGTTGATGCCGCGCGTCTGCGATTGCGCCAGCTTCAGGTAGAGCGACAGCGGGGTTTCCAGGTCGGCGAAGGCTTCCGCGATCAGCGGGATGCGGTTGTAGCCCCGGTCGGCCAGCGATTTGAATTCGAGTTCGGTCATGTCCATCCTCTTGTGCGGCGCGCACCTTGCGATGGTGGCGCGCTGCCGCGGTATCGGCGGGAGGGGCGGGCATTGCAGCCGCCGGCCCCGGTGGCTTGCCGTGGTGCGGAAGACTTGCGAACAAGACTGCACACGGCCAGGGAGGGGCGTGCGGTGCGTTCGTGGGCCAAACGTAGCGGATTCCTGCGGCGTTGGCTACGACCGGCTGGCGAGAGGGGGTATGACTTGGATTGCCCGGCAGGCTGCCGGTCTGGCGAAACCTTCCGCGGGTAGGGAAGGCTCGTCAGGAGACTCGCGAACGCACTTTACGCCTGTTGGGAGGCGCGCCAGCGACGCCAGGGCCAGGCCTGCCGATCACTGCCAGAAGAGATGCGTTTGCGGTTCAGAAACATGAGTCGTGTTAAGCGACGGAGGTAAGCGAAGGCCGGCTTGCGCACGATGCGATGAAACGCGCCAGGGCCGGCTTCGGTCATGCCCGGTGCGCCGTCAACAACGCCGCCGCCTGGGCAATGCTGCCGACTATACCATCGGCCTCGACGCCTTGTACAGGGTTGCCGTGATTGTAACCATAGGGCACCAAAAGCACGCCCATGCCGGCCGCGCGCGCCGCCTGGGCGTCGTTTTCCGAGTCGCCGATGGCGGCCATCTGCGCGGGCTCCAGGCGGAAGGCCTCGGCCACCTTAAGCAGCGGCAGCGGGTCGGGCTTGCGCAGCGGGAAGGCATCGCCGCCGTAGACCAGCTCGAAATAGCGGGCGAGGCCGGTCTTGGCCAGCAGCGGCTCGGTGAAGCTGTAGGGCTTGTTGGTCACGCAGGCCAGGCGCAGCCCGGCCGCCTTGATGCGCGCGAGGCCCTCGGCCACGCCGGCGTAGACCTGCGAGAACTGTCCGTTGATGCGCAGGTACTCGCGGTCGTACAGGGCCAGCGCGTCAGCGAACAGGCCGTTGGCATGCGCCGGCTTGAAGCGCGTGTCGAGCACGCGCCGGATCAGGTTCTCCGAGCCCTTGCCGACGAAGCTGACGATCTCCTCGCGCGGCAGCGGCGCCGGCACGGGCAGGCTCGGGTGCTGGCGGCCCAGCGCCGCCAGCATGGCGTTGACGGCGGCGTGGAAGTCACCCGCAGTGTCGACCATGGTGCCGTCCAGGTCGACGATCACACCGCGGATGCCGCTCCAGTCGCGGCGCAGCAGCTGCGCCGCGCTCATCGGGCCGCCTGGGCCGGGACCTTGGCCAGCTCGGCGCGCAGGGCCGACAGCACGCCCTTGTAGCCGCCATCCGCATCGGGCTTGCCGAACACCGCCGAGCCGGCCACGAAGGTATCGGCACCCGCCGCCGCGATCTCGGCGATGTTGTCGACCTTCACGCCGCCGTCCACTTCCAGCAGGATGGAGCGGCCGGTGCGCTCGGTGTAGGCGTCGATGCGCGCGCGCACGGCGCGCAGCTTGTTGAGCGTCTCGGGGATGAAGGACTGGCCGCCGAAGCCGGGGTTGACCGACATCAGCAGGATCACATCCAGGCGGTCCATTACGTGGTCGAGGTGGTGCAGCGGCGTGGCGGGGTTGAACACCAGCCCGGCCTGGCAGCCCTGGTCACGGATCAGCGCCAGCGAGCGGTCGACGTGCTCGCTTGCCTCGGGGTGGAAGGTGATGATGTTGGCCCCGGCGCGTGCGAAGTCGGGGATGATGCGGTCCACCGGACGCACCATCAGGTGCACGTCGATCGGCGCGGTCACATGCGGGCGGATGGCCTCGCACACCATGGGGCCGATGGTCAGGTTCGGTACGTAGTGGTTGTCCATCACGTCGAAGTGGATCCAGTCGGCGCCGGCCTCCGTCACGCGCCGGACTTCCTCGCCCAGGCGGGCGAAATCGGCGGAAAGGATGGACGGGGCGATGCGGTAGGTGGGCGTGCTCATGGCGGCGGGCTTCGGGGGAAATGGGGACAAAACAACAGAACAGCCGCCATTTTACGCTGCCGGCGCCGCCCGCGCCGGCAACGCCAGTCCGGCGCCGCCCTTGCCGCACCGTGTGCCTTGCCGCACAATGCGGCTACCCTTTCCCTTGGCCCGAATCCCCTGACAATGAGCGAGTACGCCTTTTCCGTGGCGGTGCGCACCCAGCACCTGCCTGAGCAGTCAGATCCCGACCGGGGGCGCTATGCCTTCGCCTACACGATCACCATCCACAACACCGGCGAGGTGGCGGCGCAACTGATCTCGCGCCACTGGATCATCGCCGACAGCGAAAACGGCACGCAGGAAGTGGCCGGCCTCGGCGTGGTCGGTCACCAGCCGCTGCTCAAGCCGGGCGAGCATTTCGAATACACCAGCTGGGCCACCATCTCGACCCCGGTGGGCTCGATGAAGGGCGAGTACTTCTGTGTCGCCGAGGACGGCCACCGCTTCGAGGTGCCGATTCCCGAGTTCGCGCTGGTGCTGCCGCGCATGCTGCACTGAGCGGCGCCGCGCGGAACCGCGGAACCTATTGTCGTGGCGCGCTGTCCTCCCCAGACTGCGGCGGCTGGCCGCTGCGCGAGGGGTGGTCGGCGGGCGCGCGGGTCGGACGGGGATGCCGCTTGGCGGTGCTCATGGTCCAGACCACGATGAAGATCAGCAGGAACAGCGCCACGCCGGCTTCCAGGGCGAACAGCAGCATGGGATGGGCTTCAAGGAATGCACTCATGGCGTTGTCGGGCTGGTCGCGCGGCGGCGGATTGAAGGACGCTGGGCATTGTAGGACATCGGTGGCGCGGCGCATGCTGCGCCGGGCCGGCGATTGAAAAGAGCAAGATGGCAACTCCGGATTTTTCCCTTCCCCCCCTTCCCCGTTTCCCCACCCTGCGGCCCGCGGGCGCCGTGCGCATGCGCGCCTGGGCGGCGCTGGCTGCCGCCGCGGCCCTGTTGGCCGGTTGCATGAGCGGGCCGCCGCCGCGCATCGAAGGGACGGGCACGCCCGGCCAGCCGACCGCGGGAACGGGCCAGAAGGGCAGGCTGCAGGCCGCCAGCTGGAACGAGATCGGCGGCTGGCAGCAGGACGACGTGCGCGCCGCCTGGCCCGCGCTGCAGCAGAGCTGCCAGGTGCTGAAGAAGCGCGCCGCCGACTGGAACCGCGTCTGCACCGCCGGCCTGATGGTCGACGCCGGCGACCTCAACGCGATGCGCAGCTATTTCGAGACCTACTTCCAGCCGTTTCGCGTCGTCAACGGTGACGGCACCGACTCCGGCCTGATCACCGGCTACTACGAGCCCATCCTGCACGGCTCGCGCACGCGCCAGGGCCCGTATCAGGTCGCCCTGTACCGCAAGCCGGCGCAGTGGAACGGCCGGGCGCTGCCGGCGCGCGGCGAGCTGCTGCAGAGCCCGGCGCTGCGCGGCAACGAACTGGTCTGGGTCGACGACCCGGTCGAGGCCGCCTTCCTGCAGATCCAGGGCTCGGGCCGCATCCGCCTGGCCGACGGCACGCTGCTGCGCATGGGTTACGGCGGCACCAACGACCAGCCCTTCCGCTCCTTCGGCAAGTGGCTGCTCGACCGCGGCGAGATCACGCCGGCCCAGGCCACCATGCAGGGCATCAAGGCCTGGGCGCGCGCCAATCCGGGCCGGGTCGACGAAATGCTCAATGTCAATCCGCGCTTCGTCTTCTTCCGCGAGCTGCCGCCGACCAACGAGGGCCCGGTCGGCGCGCTGGGCGTGCCGCTGACGGCCGAGCGCTCGATCGCGGTCGATCCGGCCACCATTCCGCTCGGCGTGCCGGTCTTCCTGTCGACCACGCGGCCGCTGTCGAGCGAGCCGATCCAGCGGCTGATGTTCGCCCAGGACACCGGCACCGCGATCAAGGGCGGGGTGCGCGCCGACTTCTTCTGGGGGGCGGGCGACGCCGCCGGGGACACCGCCGGCCGCATGAAGCAGGCCGGCCGCATGTGGGTGCTGATGCCGCGCAGCTAGCCGTCGCGCGGCTACCTGCCGCGCGACGCGGGCGCCTGCGAGCTCAGCGCGGGCGCTGATCGACGATGCGGCGCGCCTTGCCGACGGAGCGTTCCACGCCGCCCTCGGGCAGCACGTCGACGCAGGCGGTGACGCCGATAAAGGCCTTGATGTCGTAGGCCAGCTGGGCCCGCGCCTCGCCCGTGGTGTCAGGCGCCGTACCGTGCGCGCATTCCACGCGCACCGTCAGCGTGTCGAGCGGACCTTCCTTGGCCAGCACGCACTGATAATGCGGCGCCAGTTCGGCGTGCTTGAGGATCAGTTCCTCGATCTGCGAAGGGAAGACATTGACGCCGCGGATGATCATCATGTCGTCCGAGCGGCCGGTGATCTTCTCCATGCGGCGGAAGGCCGGGCGCGCCGTGCCAGGCAGCAGCCGGGTCAGGTCGCGGGTGCGGTAGCGCACTACCGGCAGCGCTTCCTTGGTGAGCGAAGTGAAGACCAGTTCGCCGAACTCGCCGTCCGGCAGGACTTCGCCGGTAATGGGGTCGATCACCTCGGGGTAGAAGTGGTCTTCCCAGATGGTCGGGCCGTCCTTGGTCTCGGCGCATTCGTTCGCCACCCCCGGGCCCATCACCTCAGACAAACCGTAGATGTCGACCGCCGAAATGCCCATGCGCTTTTCCAGCGCCAGGCGCATCTCGGGCGTCCACGGCTCGGCGCCGAAGATGCCCACCTTGAGGGAGGTCGAGGCCGGGTCGATGCCCTGGCGCTCGAATTCGTCGGCCAGCGCCAGCATATAGCTGGGCGTGACCATGATGACCTCGGGCTTGAAGTCCTGGATCAGCTGCACCTGGCGCTCGGTCTGGCCGCCGCCGAAGGGGATGGCGGTCAGGCCCGCCTTCTCCACGCCGTAGTGCGCGCCAAGGCCGCCGGTGAACAGGCCGTAGCCATAGCTCACATGGACCTTGTCGCCGCGGCGCGCGCCGGCGGCGCGGATGGAGCGCGCCATCACCGTGGCCCAGGTGTCGATGTCCTTCAAGGTGTAGCCGACCACCGTCGGCTTGCCCGTGGTGCCCGAGGAAGCGTGGATGCGCGCCACCCGGTCCTGCGGCACGGCGAACATGCCGAAGGGGTAGTTGTCGCGCAGGTCCTGCTTGGTGGTGAAGGGGAAGCGCGCCAGGTCGGCCAGCGAGCGCAGGTCGTCCGGGTGCACGCCGGCTTCGTCGAACTTGCGCCGGTACACCGGCGAGTTGCGGTAGGCGTGATCGAGCGACCATTTCAGGCGCTGCAACTGCAAGGCCTGCAATTCGTCGCGGCTGGCGGTCTCGATCGGCTCCAGGGGCAGATCGGTCAGGCGCGTGCTCATGATGTCTCCTGCGCTTCGGGGCGGGTTGTCGTAATGGTATGCGGTGGGCGGGCGCCGGGCTTCACTCCGCGCCGTCGGGCGGCGGGACGACGTGGCCCTTGATCTGGGCCGACTTGCCGCGGAACATCGCCACCACTTCGCCGGCGCGGTTGCTGACGCGGATGTCATAGATGCCATGCCGGCCCGAGCGGGTCTGCTCGACGGCCTCGGCGGTCAGCAGGTCGCCGCCGTGCACCGGCTTCAGGAACTCGATGCTGCAGCCCGCCGCGACGGTATTGATATTGTGGCTGTTGCAGGCGAAGGCGAAGCTGGAGTCGGCCAGCGTGAACATCAGGCCGCCGTGGCAGATGCCGTGGCCATTGAGGAATTCGGGGCGCACCGGCATCGACAGCCGGGCGTAGCCGGGGCGCACGGCCTCGACCACGATGCCGAGCCAGCGGCTGCAGGCGTCGGACTCGTACATGCTGGCGGCCGCGGCCTCGGCCAGGGCCTGGGCGGCTTGGACGGATTGGGTCAAGCGGGTCTCCTTGGGGCGGTGGGCAGACGGATCAAGGCGCAAAAGGGGGTGGGCAGGCACCGGCCAGCGGGGCTGCGCGGCAAATGCGCAGGATCCCCCGGCCGTGAGGCGCCTTCCGCTATTCGCCGGTAAAGCGCGGCGCGCGCTTGGCCAGGAAGGCGTTGACGCCCTCCGCATAGTCGTGGGACGCACCCAGCTCACGCTGCAGGTCGCGCTCCAGGTCGAGCTGGGCGTCGAGCGATTGCGTGGCGCCGGCGCGCATGGCCTGCTTGATGGCCGCCAGCGCGCGGGTCGGCTGGGCGGCCAGCTGCGTGGCCAGCGCCAGCGCCTGCTCCTGCAGCAGCGCATCGTCCAGCGCTTCCCAGATCAGGCCCCAGCGCTGGGCATCCTCGGCCGACAGCTTGTCGCCGGTCAGCGCCAGCCCGAGCGCGCGCGCCATGCCGACACGCTGCGGCAGGAACCAGGTGCCGCCCGAGTCCGGCACCAGCCCGATCTTGACGAAGGCCTGGATAAAGCTGGCCGAGCGCGCCGCCAGCACCATGTCGCAGGCCAGCGCCAGGTTGGCGCCGGCGCCGGCGGCGGTGCCATTGACGGCAGCGATCACCGGCAGCGGCAGGGCCTGCAGGCGGCGGATCAGGGGGTTGAACCAGGTGTCGATCAGTTCGCCCAGGTCGCTCATGCGCCCCGGCGCGAAATCCAGGTCGGCCAGGTCCTGGCCTGCGCAGAAGCCTCGGCCCGCGCCGGTGAGCAGCAGGGCGCGCGCGCCACCGGCCTCGACCAGGTCAAGCGCTTCCTGCAGCGCCGCATGCATCTGGCGGGTGAAACTGTTCAGCTTGTCCGGGCGGTTCAGCGTCAGCACGGCGACCTGGCCGTGCCAGCGCAGCAGCACCGGGCCGTCGGTGAGCGTGGTCTGCGGGGGCGTGTCTCGCATGGCGTCTCCTGCCTTGTTTCTGTCTTGTGTTCTGAGTCCGGTGTCGCGGTCATGCGCCGCGTCTTGCCCACCTCGATTGTAGGCAGGCGTTGGCGGGCAATAAATTAACCGACCGGACGGTCGGAAAATGGTAGCACTATTTCGGGGCCGTGGGGATGTCATCGCGCGCCGCTGCCGCAGATGGGAGCGCAGCCAGTGTAGATCCCAGTGTAGATCGCAGAAGTGATTGCCGGTCCGCTTCCGGCCGGACGGCTGGAAGAGATGCCCGAGGCATGTGGCCGTAGATCTGCCGTGTAGTGGCCAGGCGCAGGCGCCGCCGGACTCTGCACCCGGGAGCTCGCTGCGCTCTCGGCGCGGACCCCGGTGGGTTAGCGCGATGCTAATTCGAGTCGTCTTGTATGATAATGGCATTATCATCATGTTCCACTGGGCTGCGGCACGCGCGGCAGACAGATGGAACGCTTGTCGAGAGCGTCGGATGGACCCCACCCTTGCCTCGTTTGAGGCCTACCGAGAGTTTCTCGCGCGGTTTCCCTCGGCCGGCGAACCGGTCGTGCTGGAGACCGAGCGCGCGCTGTCCCTGCATTTCGACCCGCTGGCGACACAGAGCTTCATGTCGCTGGAGGAGCCGGACAAGCTGGTGCTGGGCTATACGAAGCTGATGATGGCGTTCCTGCTGATGCAGCCCGCGCCTGCCCGGATTTCCATGATCGGACTGGGCGGAGGATCGCTGCTCAAGTACTGCCATCGCCATCTGCTCGGCACCAAGATCGTCGCCATCGAGATCGATCCTGCGGTGATCGCGCTCCGCGAGCGCTTCCAGATCCCGGCGGACGACGAGCGGCTGGAGATCGTCTGTGCGGACGGGGCCGAGTATGTCGAGGGGACGCAAGCCAGGCCGGACGTGATCCTGGTCGACGGCTTCCTCGCTGACGGCATGCCGCCGGCCCTGGGCACGGTCTCGTTCTATGCGGCCTGCCATCGGCGGCTCAATGACGATGGCGTCCTGGTGGCGAACTTCCTCGAGAGCGACCGCAACATTCCCCGCTACCTCGAGGCGATCGACCTGGTGTTCGGCTCGTCGTTCTCCGTCGCCAGGTCATCGGACGGGAGCAATTACGCCTTGTTTGCCTGGAAGGGGGCGGATGAGCTGCCGCCACTGACGCGCTTGCTGGAACGGGCACGAGAACTGGAAGCCGAGCACCCGCTAAACCTGCGCGCAGCCGCGCGGCAATTGCTGCACGGCAGGCGATTCGCCACCGATCCCTCGCTCTGGGAGACGCTGGCGGACTGACAATGCTCCCGGCGTGCGGCGCCGAAGCGGCGGCGCGGCAAAGGAGGCCAAGCCCACATCATGGCATTCTCGTACTCGCGTCAACTCACCGGAAGACTGCGCACGCCCGAAGCGAACCGCAAGCTGGCGTGCTACCTAACGTTCATCGCCGGTGCCACCAACGCGGGCGGGTTCCTGGCCGTGCGCCAGTACACCTCGCATATGTCAGGGATCGTCTCCGCCATGGCGGACAACCTGGCCATGGGCAGCATCGGCCTGGTGCTGGAAGGGCTGGGCGCGCTGCTGTCGTTCCTTGCCGGGGCGGCTTGTTCCTCCATGCTGATCCACTGGGGCAGGCGGGAGCACCTGCACAGCGAGTACGCGCTTCCGCTGGTGCTCGAGGCGGGGCTGCTGGTCTGCTTCGGGTTGCTGGGCGGCAACCTGGAGGACCATGAGTGGCTGTTCATACCGGCCACCGTCATGGTGCTCTGCTTCATCATGGGCCTGCAGAACGCCATGGTCACCAAGATATCGAAGGCGGAGATCCGGACCACGCATGTGACCGGCATGGTCACGGACATCGGCATCGAACTTGGCAAGCTTTTCTATTGGAACGTGGCGCGGGCGGATGCCGCCAAGCCGCTGGTCCGCGCGGACCGCGCCAAGCTGCGCATGCTCACCGTGTTTGTCGGCCTCTTCTTCGCCGGCGGTCTTGCCGGAGCCATTGGCTTCAAGCACGCGGGGTTTGTGTCGACGCTGCCGCTGGCCGGCCTGCTCCTCGGCCTTGCCGCGATGCCTGTCCTCGACGACCTCCGCGCCTATGTGTGGCGCCGCAGCTTCGTACCCCGGTTGCTCGCGCGCACACGCCGGCGCGGGCGCGAGATCAAGCAGGATATTTGGGCCTTGCGGCGGGCGGCCCGTGACCCGCGCACGCCCTGGTATGTGCGGCCGCTGGCCTTGCTCGTGGCAGGGTACGCCGCCTCGCCGATCGACCTGATCCCGGATTACATCCCGGTGCTCGGCCATCTGGACGATGCCGTGCTGCTTCCCCTCGCCTTGCTGGCAGTGATACGACTGATACCCGCCGAGCTGATAGAAGAGCATCGCCTGGCGGCCGGCGAACTCGATGTTCGGCCGCGGAGATGGTCGGTGGCGGCGGTGGTCATCATTGCGTTCCGATTCGCGTTGGCAGTCGCGCTTGTGACCTGGCTGGCGCACGTTGCCGCCGGCTTCTGGCATTCCTGAGCGGGCTGGGCTGCGCCACGGGTCTTGTGGATTCTCGCACCGCCAGGGAAGGGCTGGCGGTGCGCAGTTTGCACGTGCACGCCGGGGCGGCTGGCTGATAGGGCGCAGGACCGGACACAAAGCTGGCCGTGTCCTGGCCGCACGGCAGGATTTGCTGCGCCACCGCAAGAAAGTCCTTGACTATCTATCTACCAGTAGATAATATCGTGTCCATGGATCGCTGCTTCCCTTCCCACAGAACACGGGAAGGCCGAAAAAGAGGATCCAGCGCGACATCGGGGATTTCCCCGTTTTTTCAGGACCGGTTACCTATCTACACATAGATACCTGACCGGCCCGGCCCGAAGAGCCGCGCCGCTGACTAACCGGATCCCGTTCGCGTGGATTCTCAAGATGAATGGAGAGCATCATGAGCACCAACAAGACCTTCACCAAGACCCTGATCACTGCCGCCGCGCTGGCCGCCGCCCTGCTGGGCGGTCAGGCTTACGCCTCGGGCCCCAAGGACAGCGGCGTCGCCGGCGACCGCTACGGCTATGTCTTCCGCGGCAATGAAGCGCGCAGCGTCTATACCGACGGCGCCAAGCTGGGCAAGGTCGACCCGTACACCGACGGCGCGAAGTTCGGCAAGGCTGATCCCTATACCGACGGCGCCAAGGTAGGCAAGGCGGATCCGTACACCGATGGCTACCGCATCGTGGCGGGCCTGGACCGCACGGGCGTGTCGTCGACGCCGGCGCGCCAAGCCGATCCGTACACCGACGGTGCAAAGTTCGGCAAGTTCGACCCGTACACGGATGGCACCCGCACGGTGGCGGGCCTGGACCGCACCGGCGTGTCGTCGACCCCGGCACGTCAGGCCGATCCGTACACCGACGGCGCCAAGGTCGGCAAGTTCGACCCGTACACGGACGGCACCCGCATGGTGGCGGGCCTTGACCGTACCGGCGTGTCGTCGACGCCGGCGCGCCAGGCCGATCCCTACACGGACGGCGCCAAGGTCGGCAAGTATGACCCGTACACCGATGGCGCCAAGGCCGGCAAGTTCGATGCGTACACCGACGGCGCGCTTGCCTGAGATGGAAGACGGAAGGAGCGCCGGCCGAGGGCCGGCGCTCCTCCGGTAACCGGAGAACACACCATGAGACTGCGAGACAGCATTCTGATCCTGACCGGCTGGGTGGGCCTGTGCTTGCTCAGCGGCTCGCTGGTGACCTTGGCGGCGCAAGTGCTGCCGGCATGAGCGAAGGGCGGCCGGGCCAGGATCTTGTGCCAGCGTGCCCGCGCCCTCGAGGCTCTATCTGCACCAAATAAGGTCACGCCATGAAACCCCAATCCGTACGTGAACAACTGCTCGAGCACACGCTGGCGCTGATCCGCCGCCGCGGGGTGAACGGCTTCAGCTACCGTGACCTGGCCGAGCTGGTCGGGGTGAAGACCTCGAGTATCCACTACTATTTCCCCTCCAAGGACGATCTGGTGCTGGAGGCGGTCAAGGAATACAGCGCGCGGGTGATGGACCGGCTGCACGCGCTGGACGACTTGCCGACGCCGCAGGACCAGGCGCGCGCCTACCTGGAAGCGTTGCGTACCGTAGCGAGCGGCGGCGACCAGGTCTGCCTGGTGGGCATGCTCGCATCCGAGGCCATGTGCCTCTCCGAAGCCGCACAGGCTGTGGTGCGGGAATTCTTCCACATGCATGAGGCCCGGCTTGCCAAGATGCTCGAGCGTGCACAGCACCAATATGGCAAGGTGCTGCCCGCCGTGCCGGCAGCGTTGGCGCAGGTCCTCTATGCCGCCCTGCAGAGCGCGTTGGTGTCGGGCCGGCTGTTCGGCGGCTATGAGCGGCTGGAGGCGGCGGGCAAGCTCCTGATGGACTATGTCTCGCCGGATCCCGTGCGCGCGTCCTGACTGGCCGCGGCGGGTGTGGTGAAGCTGCGCGTATTAGCAGCCGGTCCTAGCCGGCCCCATTGGGGCCGGTTTTTTTTATTGCAGCGATGCAGCCGGCCGGCCAGCCCGCTCTTGAAAAAACCCCTCGAACTGGCAGACTGCCGGGGCACCGCCCGCGCATGGCGTCCGGCCGCGCGGGTTTCGCCGCAGTATTCAAGCAAGAGGAGATGACATGTCGTACGAAAACATCCTGGTCGAAACGCGTGGCCGCGTGGGACTGGTGACGCTGAACCGCCCGAAGGCGCTCAACGCGCTCAATGACGCACTGATGGACGAAGTCGGTGCTGCGCTCACGGCCTTCGACCAGGACGAAGCGATTGGCTGCATCGTCATTACCGGCAGCGAGCGAGCCTTCGCCGCGGGTGCCGACATCGGCCTGATGGCCAAGTACACCTATATGGATGTGTACAAGGGCGAGTACATCACGCGCAACTGGGAGACCATCCGGCGCATCCGCAAGCCAGTGATCGCCGCGGTCGCGGGCTACGCGCTGGGCGGCGGCTGCGAACTGGCAATGATGTGCGACATCATCATTGCCGCCGATACCGCGCGCTTCGGCCAACCTGAGGTCAAGCTCGGCACCATGCCCGGCGCGGGCGGCACCCAGCGCCTGCCGCGCGCGGTGTCCAAGGCCAAGGCCATGGACCTGTGCCTGTCCGCGCGCATGATGGACGCCGCCGAGGCCGAGCGTGCAGGTCTGGTCTCGCGCGTGGTGCCGGCCGACAAGCTGATCGAAGAGGCCATCGGTGCTGCCGATGCGATTGCCAGCTATTCGCTGCCGGTGGTCATGATGATCAAGGAATCGATCAACACCGCCTACGAAACCACGCTGGCAGAAGGTGTGCATTTCGAGCGGCGTGTCTTCCACGCCACCTTTGCCACCGAGGACCAGAAGGAAGGCATGGCTGCTTTCCTGGAAAAGCGCAGCCCTAACTTCAAGCATCGCTGAAACTTGATAAGGGAATACCCGAGGTCATTGCTGGGGTATTCCCTAGTCGACTGTGCCGCAGCGGAAGTGCTTTTTCAATCAATTCAATGACTTGCCGCTTTCCGGGAAAAGTCTTGCCATATGTCTATGACAATTCTGTTGCCAAGCGGTCGAAACCGGCCTAATATTCGCTCCTCGCTGAACACGGCGGCGCTGCAAAGCAGAGCTGGCGCGGTAAAGCGGGTCGATGGGTTGGTTGGTGGTGCTGCGAAGCGCGACTGACCGAAGCAAAAAAAGATGCTTCGAACCTGTTGACGAAACGTAGAAAGTCGTTGATAATCTCGTTTCTCTGCTGCAGACAACGCAGCGACGCGGTAAGCAAAGCGAATCGCGTGAGTTCTTTAACAAACAAACAGCCGATAAGTGTGGGCGCTTGATGCAGGAAGCGGAAGATTTCGGTCTTCTAGCTTACAAGTTATCAGTGCTCGCACAGTAAACATGTTTGGTTTCGTCTTCGGACGGAGCCAGTCAGTTTTCTGAGAGTGAGCGACCGCTCGAAAGAGCGAGTCCCGTAGGGAAACCGAAAGGACACACAGAGATTGAACTGAAGAGTTTGATCCTGGCTCAGATTGAACGCTGGCGGCATGCCTTACACATGCAAGTCGAACGGCAGCGCGGACTTCGGTCTGGCGGCGAGTGGCGAACGGGTGAGTAATACATCGGAACGTGCCCTGTTGTGGGGGATAACTAGTCGAAAGATTAGCTAATACCGCATACGACCTGAGGGTGAAAGCGGGGGACCGTAAGGCCTCGCGCAATAGGAGCGGCCGATGTCTGATTAGCTAGTTGGTGAGGTAAAGGCTCACCAAGGCGACGATCAGTAGCTGGTCTGAGAGGACGATCAGCCACACTGGGACTGAGACACGGCCCAGACTCCTACGGGAGGCAGCAGTGGGGAATTTTGGACAATGGGGGCAACCCTGATCCAGCAATGCCGCGTGTGTGAAGAAGGCCTTCGGGTTGTAAAGCACTTTTGTCCGGAAAGAAATCCTTTGGGCTAATACCCCGGAGGGATGACGGTACCGGAAGAATAAGCACCGGCTAACTACGTGCCAGCAGCCGCGGTAATACGTAGGGTGCGAGCGTTAATCGGAATTACTGGGCGTAAAGCGTGCGCAGGCGGTTTTGTAAGACAGGCGTGAAATCCCCGAGCTCAACTTGGGAATTGCGCTTGTGACTGCAAGGCTAGAGTATGTCAGAGGGGGGTAGAATTCCACGTGTAGCAGTGAAATGCGTAGAGATGTGGAGGAATACCGATGGCGAAGGCAGCCCCCTGGGACGTCACTGACGCTCATGCACGAAAGCGTGGGGAGCAAACAGGATTAGATACCCTGGTAGTCCACGCCCTAAACGATGTCAACTAGTTGTTGGGGATTCATTTCTTCAGTAACGAAGCTAACGCGTGAAGTTGACCGCCTGGGGAGTACGGTCGCAAGATTAAAACTCAAAGGAATTGACGGGGACCCGCACAAGCGGTGGATGATGTGGATTAATTCGATGCAACGCGAAAAACCTTACCTACCCTTGACATGCCACTAACGAAGCAGAGATGCATTAGGTGCTCGAAAGAGAAAGTGGACACAGGTGCTGCATGGCTGTCGTCAGCTCGTGTCGTGAGATGTTGGGTTAAGTCCCGCAACGAGCGCAACCCTTGTCTCTAGTTGCTACGAAAGGGCACTCTAGAGAGACTGCCGGTGACAAACCGGAGGAAGGTGGGGATGACGTCAAGTCCTCATGGCCCTTATGGGTAGGGCTTCACACGTCATACAATGGTGCGTACAGAGGGTTGCCAACCCGCGAGGGGGAGCTAATCCCAGAAAACGCATCGTAGTCCGGATCGTAGTCTGCAACTCGACTACGTGAAGCTGGAATCGCTAGTAATCGCGGATCAGCATGCCGCGGTGAATACGTTCCCGGGTCTTGTACACACCGCCCGTCACACCATGGGAGTGGGTTTTGCCAGAAGTAGTTAGCCTAACCGCAAGGAGGGCGATTACCACGGCAGGGTTCATGACTGGGGTGAAGTCGTAACAAGGTAGCCGTACCGGAAGGTGCGGCTGGATCACCTCCTTTCTAGAGCGTGCTTCCTTAGTTAAGCGTTCACACTTATCGGTCTGTTTGCTGTTACAGCCAAGGGTCTGTAGCTCAGGTGGTTAGAGCACCGTCTTGATAAGGCGGGGGTCGTAGGTTCAAGTCCTACCAGACCCACCAAGTTATCTGAGGGGGGATTAGCTCAGCTGGGAGAGCACCTGCTTTGCAAGCAGGGGGTCGTCGGTTCGATCCCGTCATCCTCCACCATCGACCTTGGGTTGGACAAGCCAAATGCAAGCGCTTAGCGTTGAGCGCTTGCATTTGGCATTGGCCAAGCGATGTGAAAACATCGGCTGTTCTTTAAAAATATGGGATGTAGTAAAGGTGTCGTGAAGCGTTGATGAGACGCTGAAGTAATCAACACGATACCGGGTTGTGATTGTATCAACCAAAGTATTTAAGTGATCGAAAGATGACTTGGAATACGGCACAAATGCGAGAACTCAACCTGTAGCGAAACCGTTTCGAGCGCGAGCTTGAGACACACTCGTTATAGGGTCAAGCGAACAAGTGCATGTGGTGGATGCCTTGGCGATCACAGGCGATGAAGGACGCGGTAGCCTGCGAAAAGCTTCGGGGAGCTGGCAAACAAGCTTTGATCCGGAGATGTCCGAATGGGGAAACCCGGCCCGTATGGGTCATCCCTTGCTGAATACATAGGCAAGGGAAGCGAACGCGGCGAACTGAAACATCTAAGTAGCTGCAGGAACAGAAATCAACCGAGATTCCCAGAGTAGTGGCGAACGAAATGGGAAGAGCCTTGTACTCTTTAGCAGTGTTGTTAGCAGAACGGGATGGAAAGCCCGGCCATAGCAGGTGATAGCCCTGTATGCGAAAACAGCGTTGTGGAACTAGGTGTACGACAAGTAGGGCGGGACACGTGAAATCCTGTCTGAAGATGGGGGGACCATCCTCCAAGGCTAAATACTCGTGATCGACCGATAGTGAACCAGTACCGTGAGGGAAAGGCGAAAAGAACCCCGGGAGGGGAGTGAAATAGATCCTGAAACCGCATGCATACAAACAGTCGGAGCCTGGAAACGGGTGACGGCGTACCTTTTGTATAATGGGTCAGCGACTTACATTCAGTGGCAAGCTTAACCGATTAGGGCAGGCGTAGCGAAAGCGAGTCCGAACAGGGCGTTCAGTCGCTGGGTGTAGACCCGAAACCAGATGATCTATCCATGGCCAGGTTGAAGGTGCGGTAACACGTACTGGAGGACCGAACCCACTAACGTTGAAAAGTTAGGGGATGAGCTGTGGATAGGGGTGAAAGGCTAAACAAATCTGGAAATAGCTGGTTCTCTCCGAAAACTATTTAGGTAGTGCCTCGTGTCTCACCTTCGGGGGTAGAGCACTGTCATGGTTGGGGGGTCTATTGCTGATTACCCCGCCATAGCAAACTCCGAATACCGAAGAGTGCAATCACGGGAGACAGACATCGGGTGCTAACGTCCGGTGTCAAGAGGGAAACAACCCAGACCGCCAGCTAAGGTCCCCAAGATTGGCTAAGTGGGAAACGAAGTGGGAAGGCTAAAACAGTCAGGAGGTTGGCTTAGAAGCAGCCACCCTTTAAAGAAAGCGTAATAGCTCACTGATCGAGTCGTCCTGCGCGGAAGATGTAACGGGGCTAAGCCAGTCACCGAAGCTGCGGACGCACGCAAGTGCGTGGTAGGAGAGCGTTCTGTAAGCCTGTGAAGGTGTCTTGTAAAGGATGCTGGAGGTATCAGAAGTGCGAATGCTGACATGAGTAGCGATAAAGGGGGTGAAAGGCCCCCTCGCCGTAAGCCCAAGGTTTCCTACGCAACGTTCATCGGCGTAGGGTGAGTCGGCCCCTAAGGCGAGGCAGAGATGCGTAGCTGATGGGAAGCAGGTTAATATTCCTGCACCGTCGTATGATGCGATGGGGGGACGGATCGCGGAAGGTTGTCCGGGTGTTGGAAGTCCCGGTCCCTGCAGTGGAGAAGGCGCTTAGGCAAATCCGGGCGCGTAATTCAAGGCTGCGGGGCGAGCGACTCAGGTCGCGAAGCAATTGGAAGTGGTTCCAAGAAAAGCCTCTAAGCTTCAGTCATACGAGACCGTACCGCAAACCGACACAGGTGGGCGAGATGAGTATTCTAAGGCGCTTGAGAGAACTCGGGAGAAGGAACTCGGCAAATTGGTACCGTAACTTCGGGATAAGGTACGCCCTGGTAGCTTGACTGGCCTGCGCCAGAAGGGTGAAGGGGTTGCAATAAACTGGTGGCTGCGACTGTTTAATAAAAACACAGCACTCTGCAAACACGAAAGTGGACGTATAGGGTGTGACGCCTGCCCGGTGCCGGAAGATTAAATGATGGGGTGCAAGCTCTTGATTGAAGTCCCGGTAAACGGCGGCCGTAACTATAACGGTCCTAAGGTAGCGAAATTCCTTGTCGGGTAAGTTCCGACCTGCACGAATGGCGTAACGATGGCCACACTGTCTCCTCCCGAGACTCAGCGAAGTTGAAGTGTTTGTGATGATGCAATCTCCCCGCGGCTAGACGGAAAGACCCCATGAACCTTTACTGTAGCTTTGCATTGGACTTTGAACCGATCTGTGTAGGATAGGTGGGAGGCTTTGAAACCGGGACGCTAGTTTCGGTGGAGCCGTCCTTGAAATACCACCCTGGTTTGTTTGAGGTTCTAACCTTGGCCCGTGAATCCGGGTCGGGGACAGTGCATGGTAGGCAGTTTGACTGGGGCGGTCTCCTCCCAAAGTGTAACGGAGGAGTTCGAAGGTACGCTTGGTACGGTCGGACATCGTACCTAAAGTGCAATGGCAAAAGCGTGCTTAACTGCGAGACCGACAAGTCGAGCAGGTGCGAAAGCAGGACATAGTGATCCGGTGGTTCTGAATGGAAGGGCCATCGCTCAACGGATAAAAGGTACTCTGGGGATAACAGGCTGATACCGCCCAAGAGTTCATATCGACGGCGGTGTTTGGCACCTCGATGTCGGCTCATCTCATCCTGGGGCTGTAGCCGGTCCCAAGGGTATGGCTGTTCGCCATTTAAAGAGGTACGTGAGCTGGGTTTAAAACGTCGTGAGACAGTTTGGTCCCTATCTGCCGTGGGCGTTGGAATCTTGACGGGGGCTGCTCCTAGTACGAGAGGACCGGAGTGGACGTACCGCTGGTGTACCTGTTGTCTCGCCAGAGGCATCGCAGGGTAGCTATGTACGGAAGAGATAACCGCTGAAAGCATCTAAGCGGGAAACTCGCCTGAAGATGAGGATTCCCTGGAGGCTTGACCTCCTTGAAGGGTCGTTCGAGACCAGGACGTTGATAGGCTGGGTGTGGAAGCGCAGTAATGCGTTAAGCTAACCAGTACTAATTGCCCGTAAGGCTTGATCCTATAACCAGTGTGTTTCACTGGTTGACGTATCGCCTCTGTGCCGATACCTCACAACCAAGACTACATCCCTATTCGCTGTGACGGCTCAACCCCGGCGCAGCAACCCCTTATGCCTGGTGACCATAGCGAGTCGGAACCACCCCTTCCCATCCCGAACAGGACCGTGAAACGACTTTGCGCCGATGATAGTGCGGACTACCCGTGTGAAAGTAGGTCATCGCCAGGCTCTCCATTCCCAGAACCCCCCAGATCCGAAAGGACTGGGGGGTTTTGCTTTTGCGCGCGACGAAGCGCGGCTTTCGCCACGGCTTGCGCAAAAAGACCTTATTGCCGTATCACCATGCCAGTTGCTGTGGCCGCGGAAGACCGTACCCTGCGCCATTTCTCAGGGTGCGCGAGGATTCCGACCCCGATGGCCTTCTGCTATCGTCATCCCCACATAAAGGCGGCGCGCGACGGGTAGCGCCACCGCACCGTGCGGCAAATGCTACGCGCGCTGCAGGGCATGTTCCGGGAGATGAGATGGGGTCGAAGTGGTGCCTGCCGGCAGTGACCGGCTTGGCAGGTGCGTTGGGACTGGCGGGATGCGCTTCCTTGGCGCCCTTGCCGCCGCTGGATCCGGCGCGGATGGCCGAGGTGTCGTCAATGGACTGCAAGGCATTCGCCGAACACGTCGCCGCACGTGCGAAGACGCTGCAGGCGGCGCCGTTACAGGAACCGGCCGCTTCCGATGGCGCCGCTGGTACTGATGCGGAGGAGGGCGAGCCGCAGGAAACCGAGCCCCCGCAACTCCCAGATCTGCCGCTATTCTCCACTGCCTCCGCTGACCAGCCCTATCCGCCGGGCTGGCAACCCTGGCACCTGAGCCGCAACAAGACGCCCACCCGTTATGGCCTGGTGATGCAGGGCCATCAGCTGGTGATGCACGCGCAGGCCGATGTTTCGGCCTCCGGTCTCTACGTGCCCTTGATCGCGCGCGATGCAGGCGTGATGCGCTGGGCCTGGCGGACGCGCGATGTGATCCGTACTGCCGATAACACCCTGGGGTCGCGCGAGGACGCGCCCTTGCGCATCTTCGTGGCCTTCGACGGCGACAGGAGCACGCTTTCGCTCAAGGACCAGTTGATGTACGAGATGGCACGGCTGACCACAGGCCGCGAGATGCCCTATGCCACCCTGATGTACATCTGGGCGGGCCGCCGCCAGGCCGGCTCCATCCTGCCCAACCCGCATACGGATCGCGTGCGCATGATCGTGGCGGATTCAGGCGTGGCGCACACAGGCGAATGGCGTTGCCACGAGCGCGACCTGCGCGCCGATTACCGCAAGGCATTCGGGCAGGAGCCGGGACGGGTGATCGCCGTGGGCATCATGACGGACACCGACAATACCAAGACCAAGGCGGAGTCCTGGTACGGCGACATCACGCTGGACTGAATCAGCGAGGCCGGCCCCGTTCATTCGCGGGGCTCTTCCGCCCCTTCGGTCAACGCCAGCGCGGCAAATGAAGCCAGCCAGTGCGTGCCGGCATAGTCGCCGGCGGCGGCGTGCGGCAAGCCGGCCGACAAGTGCGCGTGGCGCGCCTGCCGCGCCAGTGCCGCCTGCTCCCGTGGCAGCGAGGGCGCCAGCACGCCCCAGCACCAGGCGCGTGACAGGTTCAGTCCGTCGAGATGGCTCAGCTTCGGATCGCGGCGGTCGCTCACCGTGACAGGCGCCAGCCAGCAGCCGAGCTCGGCCTCGGCCGGCGAGAACTGCTCCCACCATTCGTCGAAGCCGCAGCCATCCAGCGTTTCCCGCATCAGCATCGCTTCCATCAGTCCGCCGGACAGGAATTCGTCGCCGCCGGGCTCGTAGCGGGCGGGATACCGCCGGTCGTGGCCGAACCACTGCTGCGCCCGCGAGGCGATGGCGCGCCGCAGCGCGGGATGGGGCACCGCGCGCACGTATGCGTTGGCCATCACCAGGGCAAAGGCGCTGTTGAAGTGGGTGCCGGTGCGGATCGGGAAATCAGCGATGGCGAGATAGTCCACCAGCCGCTCGGCGAGCAGGTCTGCCAGCGGTGCGCAGGCCCGTGCCCAGGCCGCGGCCCCCGGCTCCGCGCTTGCCAGCACGGTCAACTCGGCCTGGAGCCGCAGCAGCCAGGTCCAGCCATAGGGACGTTCGAAAGTCCCGGCGGATGGCCGCTCGAAATACGCGCGCTCCACCTCGATAGCTCGCGGCTGCAGTTGCCGATCCAGCGCGTCGCGGATCGCTCCTGCCAGGTCCAGGTCGGGGTACAGGCGCAGCAGGCGCGCGAGCAGCCAGTGCATGTGCACGCTGGAGTGCCAGTCGTAGCTGCCGTGGAAGACGGGGTGGCGCACGCTGGGCGGCGCCAGGTCTTCCGGCCCGGTCATCAGGTGGTCGACCTTGTAGGGATAGGCACGCTGGATGTTCTCCAGCGCGACGCGGGCGAAGTGCTCCGCCAAGGCGCGGTCGAGTACCGGCGCCTGCCGGCCTTCGCCCGCGCCTGTTGCGCCGTTGGCGCCGGTGGTGCCGTTCAGGCCGGAGCCAGCCACTTCTCCACCAGCCGCACGAAGAAGGTCGAGCCGACCGGCAGCAGTTCGTCGTTGAAATCGTAGCTCGGGTTGTGCAGCATGCACGGTCCCAGGCCGTGGCCCTGTTCGCGGTGCCCGCCTTCGCCATTGCCGATGAACAGGTAGCAGCCGGGCTTGGCCTGCAGCATGAAGGAGAAGTCCTCGGCGCCCATGGTCGGCTCGACATCGGCGTCGACCATGTCGGCCCCGACCAGTTCGCTCGCCACGCCCGCCGCGAAGTCCGCCTCGGCGGCGCTGTTGATCGTGGGCGGATAGTTGCGGTGGAAGGTGTAATCGACGGTGCAGTCGAAGGCGGCCGCCACGGCCTGCGAGACTTCCCGCATGCGCCGCTCGATCAGGTCGAGCACGGGGATGGTGAAGGTGCGCACGGTGCCGCCGATCCAGGCTTCGTCCGGCACGATGTTGGTGGCGTCGCCGGCATGGAACTGCGTGACGGAGATGACCGCCGTGTCGATCGGGCGCTTGTTGCGCGTGATGATGCCCTGCAGCGCCGAGACGATCTGCGCCGCGGTGAAGACAGGGTCGTTGCCATTGTTGGGCATGGCCGCGTGCGCTCCCTTGCCGCGCACGACGATGCGGAATTCATTGCTCGAGGCCATCAAGGGGCCCGCGCGGGTGCCGAAGCTGCCGACCGGCATGCCGGGCCAGTTGTGTATGCCGAACACCGCGTCGCAGGGGAAGCGTTCGAACAGGCCGTCCTTGATCATTTCGCGCGCGCCGCCGCCGCCCTCTTCGGCAGGCTGGAAGATCAGGTGCACGGTGCCATCGAAATTGCGGTGTTCGGCCAGGTAGCGCGCGGCGCCCAGCAGCATGGCGGTATGGCCATCGTGGCCGCAGGCGTGCATCTTGCCGTCATGCTTTGATCGGTGCGCGAAAGAGTTGGCCTCCTGCAGCGGCAAGGCGTCCATGTCGGCGCGCAGCCCGATGGTGCGCTTGCTGGCGCCATTGCGGATGACGCCGACCAGGCCGGTGGTGCCAAGCCCGCGATGCACCTCGATGCCCCAGCCGGCGAGCTGCTGTGCGACGACGTCGGCAGTGCGCTGTTCCTCGAAACAGAGTTCGGGGTGGGCATGGATGTCGCGCCGGATGGCGCGGATGTCGGCCTGGGCCTGGAGGATTTCGGGGATGAGCTTCATAGTGCCGGAACTGAGGCGATGGAATACCCCGGATCATACGATGACTGCCGGAAAAGCGCCAAAACAGGCGGTTTCCGGCGGGAACCGGGGCCCGGCGGGCACACCTGCGCCCTGCCGCGCCAACCTGCGCTGACTCGCGCGGGGGTTTCCCCGCATTGCCGGACATTGCGGCAAGCTGGAACAGTTCATGCCTGACGCACCCGGCCGGTGTCGCACCGGCATGGCGAGCGTGCTGCCCCGCACCATATTGCGGCAGTGCGGCAGTGCAGACGCCATCCGCGCGGCACCGATCCCAATGTCTGCCTTGCTTCCCACAGGGAGAAACGCACGATGTCCCTTCGCACCGCCAAGAAGGTATTCGGCGCCGCGCTGCTTGCCTGGGCCATGAGCCTGGGCGCAGCGACGACGGCACAGGCTGCGGACCTCAAGCTGGCGATGAGTTCCCCGCCGACTTCGATGGATCCGCAGTTCTACAATCTGTTCTCCAACATCAATGTGTCGGAACACATCTTCGACACGCTGGTGAAGCTCGATCCAGACAGCCGCATCATTCCGGGGCTGGCCGAATCCTGGAAGCTGGTCGACGACCACACCTGGGAGTTCAAGCTGCGCAAGGGCGTGAAGTTCCATGATGGTGCGGAACTGACCACCGATGACGTGGTCTGGTCGCTCGACCGGCCGGCCACCATCCAGAACAGCCCCAGCAAGTTCGACGTCTACACCAAGGCCATCGTCGGCAAGAAGGTCATCGACAAGTACACCATCCAGCTCAGCACCGCCCAGCCCTATCCGCTGATGCTGAACGACCTGACCTCGATCTTCATCGTGCAGAAGAAGGCCACCCAGGGCCTGAGTTCCGATGACTTCGCCCAGGGCAAGGGCATGATCGGCACCGGCCCCTTCAAGTTCGTCAGCTACGCGCGCGATGACCGCGTCGAGCTGGTGCGCAACCCGGACTACTGGGGACCGAAGCCGGCTTGGGACAAGGTCACGCTGCGCTTCATCCCGAACCCGGCCACGCGGCTGGCAGCGTTGCTGTCCGGCGACGTGCAGGCGATCGAGAACGTGCCCACACCAGACCTGCCCAAGGTGCGCAAGGACCCGAAGCTGTCCTTCTTCTCCAAGATCTCGCATCGCGTGATCTACCTGTACTTCGATGCCAAGCGCGACAAGTCGCCCTACGTTACCACCAAGGACGGGCAGCCGATGGACAAGAACCCGCTGAAGGACGCGCGCGTGCGCCGCGCCATCAGCATGGCGATCAACCGCGAAGGGATCAAGGAGCGGCTCATGGAGGGCCTGTCCGAGCCCACTGACAACCTGGTGCCGCCCACGCTGTTCGGCTACAACCCCAATCTGAAGACCGTCAAGTACGACCCGGAGGGCGCCAAGAAGCTGCTGGCGGAAGCGGGCTATCCGAACGGCTTCGGCGTGACGCTGCATACGCCGAACAACCGCTACGTCAACGATGAAAAGATCGCGCAGACGATCGCGCAGAACCTGACGCGCATCGGCATCGTCACCAAGGTCGAGGCCATGCCCATGGCTACCTACTCATCCAAGGGCATCAAGCACGAGTTCTCCTTTGGCCTGCTCGGCTGGGGCGCGCAGACCGGGGAGGTCAGCTCGCCGCTGCGCGCGCTGCTGGCCTGCGAGGACTCCAAGAAGGGCTTCGGCACCACCAACTGGGGTGAGTACTGCAATCCGAAGATGGATGTGGTGCTGGAAAAGGCGCTGGCCACTGTCGACGACAAGGAACGTTCCAGGCTGCTGCAGGAAGCCACGGCGATAGCCATCGACGATGGCGGCATCATCCCGATCCACCAGCAGGTGACCACGTGGGCGACGCAGAAGGGCATCACCTATGTGCCCCGCACCGATGAACGGACCTATGCACACAACTTCAAGCCGCTCTGAGCGCGCGGCGCGGCGCAGCGCCGCAGGAGCCGGCGCCTAGGCGACAGCATCAGAACCGGGCGGCGAGACACGGGGGGCGCGCCCGCCGCGCCGCCGCCCGCCACACGAGGCGCGCCGTCTGCCCGGCAGGGGCGGCGGGCGCATCGGGCCTTCGGCGGAGGGAAGCGATCCGATCATGCTGGTCTTCATCATCCGGCGCCTGATGCAGAGCGTGGTGGTGCTCTTCGTCATGTCGCTGCTGGTCTTCCTCGGCGTGTTTGCCATCGGCAATCCCGTCGACATCCTGATCAACCCGCAGGCCGACCAGGAGGACATCAAGCGCACCATCGCCGCGCTCGGCCTGGACAAGCCGCTGTGGGAGCAATACCTGGTATTCCTGCAGAACGCGCTGCACGGCAACCTCGGCACCTCGTTCGCGCACGGCACGCCAGCGCTCAAGCTGATCTTCGAGCGCATGCCGGCGACCATGGAGCTGGCGGTGGCCGCCATCCTGCTGGCCATCGTGCTGGGCATCCCGCTTGGGCTGTGGGCCGGGCTGCGGCCGAACGGGCTGGCGGGCAAGTCCATCATGACCGTGTCGATCCTGGGCTTCTCGCTGCCGACTTTCTGGGTGGGCCTGATGCTGATCATGGTGTTCGCGGTGCAGCTCGGCTGGCTGCCCTCCAACGGCCGCGGCGAGACGGTGCCGCTGCTGGGCGTGCCGGTCAGCTTCCTGACCGCCGACGGCCTGCGCCACCTGGTGCTGCCGGCCGTCACCCTGGCGCTGCTCAATATCGCCATGGTCATCCGCCTGACACGCGCGGGCACGCAGGAGGCGATGCTGCAGGACTACGTCAAGTTCGCGCGCGCCAAGGGCCTGTCCAATGCACGCATCGTCGGCGTGCACGTGCTGAAGAACATCCTGATCCCCATCGTCACCGTGATCGCGCTGCAGTTCGGCTCCATCATCGCCTTCGCCATCGTGACCGAATCGATCTTCGCCTGGCCGGGCATGGGCAAGCTGATCATCGATTCGATCCAGTTGCTCGACCGGCCGGTGATCGTGGCCTACCTGATGGTGATCGTCACGCTGTTCATCCTGCTCAACCTGGTGGTGGACATCGCCTACAGCATGCTCGATCCGCGCGTGCGCATTGCCGATAACAAGGGCTGAGCCATGACCGATGCAAGCCTGGATGCAGACAAGCCACTCGCGCCGGTACGCGAGCAGACGCCGTTGCGCCGCTTCGCCGCGCAGTTCCTGGCGAGCAAGCTGGCGGTGCTCGGCGTGGCCGTGCTGGGCCTGATCGTGCTGGTGGCGCTGTTCGCGCCGTGGCTGGCGCCGCAGAATCCCTACGACCTGGCCACGCTGGACGTGCTCGACGCCCGCCTGGCGCCGGGCGAGCACGCCGGCAACGGCATGGTGTTCCTGCTCGGCTCGGACGAGCAGGGCCGCGACATGCTGTCCGCAGTGATGTACGGTCTGCGCATCAGCATCGGCGTGGGCGTGGTCAGCACCGTGATCGCCCTGCTGCTGGGCGCCACCCTGGGGCTGCTGGCCGGCTTCCTGGGCGGGCGCACCGAGGCCGTCATCATGCGGGTGGCCGACCTGCAGCTGTCCTTCCCGCCGATCCTGCTGGCGCTGATCCTGCTGGCCTTCCTGCGGCCCGGCATCGGCAATATCGTGATCGCGCTGGTGGCGGTGCAATGGGCCTACTACGCCCGCACCACGCGCAGCGCCGCGCTGGTGGAGCGGCGCAAGGAATACATCGAGGCGGCCACCTGCCTGGGGCTATCCCCAGCACGCATCATGTTCCGCCACCTGCTGCCCAACTGCCTGCCGCCACTGATCGTGATCGCCGCGCTGCAGGTGGCCTCCGCCATCACGCTGGAGGCGACGCTGTCCTTCCTCGGTCTGGGCGTGCCGATCACCGAGCCCTCGCTCGGCTCGCTGATTTCCAACGGGCAGCAGTACATGCTGTCCGGAAAGTACTGGATCAGTTTCTTCCCGGGCATCGCGCTGCTGGTCACCATCGTGTCGATGAACCTGGTCGCCGACCAGTTGCGCGACGTGCTGAATCCGCGCCTGCAGACGCAATGAGGCCGATCACGGAAAGCCGATGAACAAGCCGACCCTGCTGGTTGAACACCTCGAAACGCAGTTCTTCACCCGCGCCGGCGTGGCGCGCGCGGTCGACGACGTCTCCTTTTCCGTGGGCCGGGGCGAAATCATGGGGCTGGTGGGCGAGTCCGGTTCCGGCAAGTCGATGACCGGCTACTCGATCATGGGCCTGATCGATCCGCCGGGCCGCGTGGTGGGTGGGCGCATCGAGCTGACCAGCCGCGACGGCGTCACGCGCGACCTGCGCCAGCTCACGCCCGAGCAGATGCGCGACGTGCGTGGCAACCGCATCGCGATGATCTTCCAGGATCCGATGATGACGCTCAATCCGGTGCTGCGCATCGACACCCAGATGATCGAAGCGGTGCTGGCGCACCAGAAGGTGGGCAAGGCGGCGGCGCGCGAGCGTGCCCGCGATGCGCTGGCGCGGGTCGGCATTCCCTCCCCGGACGAGCGGCTGCTGGCCTATCCCCATCAGTTTTCGGGCGGCATGCGCCAGCGCGTGGCGATCGCCATCGCCTTGCTGAACAAGCCCGACCTGATCATCGCCGACGAACCCACGACCGCTCTCGACGTGACCATCCAGGGGCAGATCCTGTACGAGATGCAGAAGCTGTGCAGCGAATCGGGCACGGCGCTGATCTGGATCACCCACGACCTGTCCGTCGTAGCCGGCCTGGCCGATTCGGTCTGCGTGATGTATGCCGGCAAGATCGTCGAGGCCGGCGATGTGCACCAGGTATTGGAAAGGCCCGCCCATCCCTATACGCATGGGCTGATCGCCTCGGCGCCTTCGCGCAACCCGCGCGGCGTGCCGCTGCGGCAGATCCCGGGCATGACGCCCTCGCTGCTGAACCTGCCGAGCGGCTGCGCCTTCCGTGCGCGCTGCAGCTATGCCACCGAGGCCTGCAAGCAGCCGCCGCCGCTGGAGAGCGGGGCCGACGGGCGCAGGCTGCGCTGCTTCCATCCCATCGTCGTGCAATCGGAGGCCGCATGAGCACCGCCGCCGCACCGCTGCCAAACCATGCCGGGAACGCGGGCGCGGCCGGGGCGTCTGCGTCCGGCACGCCGCTGCTGGAGATGCGCGGCGTGTCCAAGCGCTTCATCAAGACGCTCGATGTCGCCGCCAAGGTGGCCAATCTGTTCGGCGCGCATGCGCGCGAGGAGATCGTGCACGCGGTGGACCGCGTCGACCTGGCCATCCAGGCCGGCGAAGTGGTGGGCCTGGTCGGCGAGTCCGGCTGCGGCAAGTCCACGCTGGGACGCATGGCCGTCGGCCTGCATTCGCTGAGCGCCGGCGAGCGCTTGTGGAAGGGCGTTGACCTGGACCGCTTGCCGCCGCAGCGCCGGCGCGAGCAGCAGCTGGCCATCCAGATGATCTTCCAGGATCCCTACGCCTCGCTGAATCCGCGCATGCGCGTGGTCGACATCGTCGGCGAGGCGCCGGTCGTGCACGGCCTGGTGCAGCGTGCGGGGCAGCGCGCCTACGTCGAGGACATGCTGGTGCGCGTGGGCATGGACCCGACTGTGCTGCGACGCTTTCCCCATCAGTTCTCCGGCGGGCAGCGCGCACGCATCGGCATTGCCCGCGCGCTGGCGGTGCGGCCGGAGTTCCTGGTCTGCGATGAATCGGTGGCCGCGCTCGATGTGTCGATCCAGGCCCAGGTGCTCAACCTCTTCATGCGGCTGCGCGAAGAGCTGAACCTGACCTATCTGTTCATCAGCCACGACCTCGGCGTGGTCAAGCACATCAGCGACCGCGTGATGATCATGTACCTCGGGCGCGTCGTCGAATCGGCGCCCACCGATGCCGTGTTCGCCTCGCCCAACCATCCCTATACGCAGGCCTTGCTGGCCGAGGCGCCCAAGCTGGAAGTCGGCAAGAAGACCTATGTGGCGATCCAGGGCGAGATCCCGTCGCCGCTGAATCCGCCGCGCGGTTGCCACTTCCACCCGCGCTGCCCGTATGCGATGCCGCGATGCCGGGAGGAGCAGCCCGTGCTGAAGGAAATCGCGCCGATCCGCTTCTCGGCCTGCCACCTGAACGACATGAAGTAGGCGGGCCGCGGCCCGCCGGCGCGGCCGCCGAAGGCGGCGCTAGCAGCTTAAGCGGCTCTAGCGGCTCTAGCGGATCACCTGCCCGCGCGAGTTGATGATGGTCATTTCCACGAACTTCGAGCCAACGTGGTTTTCCGGCGTGAAGTTGATGATATAGCCGCCCAGGTCGACATTGCGCATGGTCTCCAGCGCGCTCACCAGCTTCTCTCGAGTCGGCTCCTTGCCTGCGCGGCGCAGACCCTCGACCATCGCCTTCGCGGCGATGAAGCCCTCGATGCTGGCGTAGTCGAAATCGTTCGACTTGCCCGCCGCCTGCAGCAGCCGCAGGTATTCCCGCACCACGGGCAGCGTGGCGTTGCCGGGGTGCGGCATGACCTGCGAGATGATCACGCCGCTGCCCTGGGCGCCAACCTGGTGCGCCAGCGCCTGGGTGCCGACGAAGGACACGTTGTAGAACTGCCCGTTGTAGCCGCGCCGCAGCGCTTCCTTGACGAAGGCGCCGGCCGTCCGGTAGGCGCTGATCATCACCACCGCGTCCGGCTTGGCCTTCATGCTGCCTTGCATGGCGTCGCCGATCTCCATGGTGTTGCGCACCACGCCCTCGCGCGCGACGATCTGCACGCCGCTGTCGGGCGAGGCCTTCAGCGCACGCTCCAGGCCCGCCAGCCCCGCCTTGCCGTAGGCGTCGTCGTTGTAGACGACCGCCACGCGCTTGAGGCCGGTGGTCTGGATCTGGCGCAGGATGGCCGCCGTTTCCTCGTTGTAGCCGGCACGCACATGGAAGGCGTAGTGGTTGAAGGGATCGCGCAGCGATTGCGCGCCGGTGAAGGGCGCGAAGAAGGGCACCTTGGCCTCGCTGGCCAGCGGCAGCGCTGCCTGGCTGGGTTCCGTGTCGACATAGCCGAACAGGGCGAGCACGCGATCCTGCTCGATCAACGCCTGCGTGTTCTTGGCCGCGGTGTCGGGCTCGTTGTAGTCGTCGACCGACTTCAGCACGATCTTGCGTCCGTACACGCCGCCGTGCTGGTTCACATAGTCGAAGTAGAGGCGGGCGCCCGAGCCCAGTTCCTTGCCCAGCATCGCCGTCTGGCCGCTGAGGGCGGCCGATTGCCCGAGCAGGATGGTGTCGCCGCTCACGGCGGCTTCCGTGCTGCTGGTGCTGGCAGTGGTGGCAGTTTTGGCGGTGTTGGCGGCACGTGCGCCGCCTGTGCCGATTGCGCCGATGGCGCACGCCACCAGCAGGCTGGCGATGCGCCAGCGTTTGACCCCGGTCTGCAATTGCATGGTATTCCCGTCAAAGCGGTTGTTTTTTTACCGATGGCCGCCCGGTCTGCGCCGGCACTGGCCCAGCCTGCCGCACCCCTTGGAGCGCGGCGCGCCGGCACATCATAATCGAATACAATCAAAGCCGAGAAACTTCCCCGGGCGGCGCGCATGCCGGCGACGCCGGCGTACAACAGCGAGGCCGCCATGGCCCGGTCGCCGGCCCGCAATGGGTCGGGTGAGACATCCCCCCGAGCCTCCCACCGCAGCCGCCCGCCGAAGCCGCTCGACCACGCCCCCGCAACCGAGCTGCCCACGACGCCGCCATCGCCCCGGAGATCACATGGCCACCCGCATCATCCGTGCCGCCTGCCCGCACGACTGCCCCGACACCTGCGCCCTTCTCGTCACCGTCGAAGACGGCCGCGCGGTCAAGGTGGCGGGCGATCCCGAGCACCCGGGAACCCAGGGCGTGCTGTGCACCAAGGTCTCGCGCTACACCGAGCGCACCTACCATCCGGACCGGCTGCTGACGCCGATGAAGCGCGTGGGCCGCAAGGGCGAAGGCAAGTTCGCCCCGATTTCCTGGGACGAGGCGCTCGACCTGGTGGCCGGCCGGCTCGGCGAGATCGCCGCGCGCGATGCGCAGGCCATCCTGCCCTACAGCTATGCCGGCACCATGGGGCTGGTGCAGGGCGAGAGCATGGCCGCGCGCTTCTTCCACAAGCTGGGCGCCTCGCTGCTGGACCGCACCATCTGCGCCAGCGCCGGCGCCACCGCGCTGCGCTACACCTACGGCGCCAGCGTGGGCATGGACATGGAGCACGTGACCGGGGCCAAGCTGATCATCATCTGGGGCGGCAACCCGATCGCCTCCAACCTGCATTTCTGGACGCGCGCCCAGGAGGCCAAGCGGCGCGGTGCCACGCTGGTGGCGATCGACCCCTACCGCTCGCTGAGCGCGGAGAAGTGCCACCGCCACATCGCGCCGATGCCGGGCACCGATGGCGCGCTGGCGCTGGCGCTGATCCATGTGCTGATCCGCGACGACCTGCTCGACCATGACTACATCGCGCGCCACACCATCGGCTTCGACGCCTTGCGCGAACGCGCGCAGGAGTTCACGCCGGAACGCGCGGCGCGCATCTGCGGCATTGCCGTCGACGACATCGAATGGCTGGCCGGGTTGTACGGCGGCCTCGCGGTGCGCGAGCGCGAGCCGGTGGCGATCCGCTTGAATTACGGCATGCAGCGTGCCCACGGCGGCGGCCAGGCGGTGCGCGCGGTGGCCTGCCTGCCTTCGCTGGTCGGCGCCTGGCGCCAGCCCGCGGGCGGCCTGCAGCTGTCGACCTCGGGCTTCTTCCCGGTGGACGGCCAGGCGCTGCAGCGCCCGGATCTGCTGCCGGACTGGCCGGCCTTGCCGCGCACGGTCAATATGTCGACGATCGGCGATGCGCTGCTCGATGACGGCAGCAGCGGGCACGGCCCGAAGATCGAAGCACTCGTGGTCTACAACAGCAACCCGGTCGCGGTGGCGCCCGAGTCGTCCAAGGTGGCGGCGGGCTTCGCGCGCGAGGACCTGTTCACCGTGGTGCTGGAGCACTTCCGCACCGACACCGCCGACTACGCCGACGTGCTGCTGCCCGCTACCACGCAGCTGGAGCACGTGGACGTGCACAAGGCCTACGGCCATACCTACTTCCTGGCCAACAACGCGGCGGTGGCGCCGCTGGGCGAGGCACTACCCAATACCGAGATCTTCCGCAGGCTGGCGCATCGCATGGGCTTTGCCGAGGCCTGCTTCGCCGACAGCGACGAGGACATCGCGGCGCAGGCCATCCTGCGCGATGACCCGCGCGCACAGGGCATCAGCTGGGAAGCGCTGAAGGCGCAGGGCTGGCAGAAGCTGAACCTGCCGGCGGCGCCCTTCGCCGAGGGCGGTTTCCCAACGGCTTCGGGCAAGTGCGAGTTCTATTCCGAGACGATGCGCCGCGAGGGCCTCGATCCGCTGCCCGCCTACGTGCCGCCCTACGAGGCACCCGCCACCGCGCCGGAGCTGGCTTCGCGCTACCCGCTGGCGATGATCTCCCCGCCCGCGCGCAACTTCCTCAACAGCTCCTTCGTCAACGTGGACAGCCTGCGCGCCACCGAGGGCGAGCCGCACCTGGACATCCACCCCGATGACGCGGCGGCGCGCGGCATCGAGCACGGCGCCATGGTGCGCGCCTTCAATGACCGCGGCAGCATGTTGGCGCGCGCCCGCGTCACCGACCGCGCGCGCCGCGGCCTGGTGGTGGGACTGTCGATCTGGTGGAAGAAGCTGGCCGCGGACGGCAAGAACGCCAACGAGCTGACCAGCCAGCGTCTGACCGACCTGGGCCGCGCGCCGGTCTTCTACGACTGCCTGGTCGAGGTGGAGCCCGCGCCTGGCGCGGCGTCGGGGAAAACGGCGGCCGGCGCCGCGGCAGCGGAGCCGGCGAGCGCATCATGAGCGCGCGGCCGGCAAGCGGGCCTATCGCCGGCCTTGCCGCCGCGCTTGCGGCTGCCGTGCTGGCGGCCGCCGGGCTGTCCGGCTGCGATACGGTCAGCTACTACGCCCAGTCGGTCAACGGCCACCTGAGCGTGATGGCGCAGGCCCAGCCGCTCGACGACGCCATCGCCTCGGCCCGCGAGGCCAACGACGGCCGGCTTGCGCAGCGGCTGGCGCTGGCCGGCGAGATCCGCAACTTCGCCTCGCGCGAGCTCAAGCTGCCCGACAACGGCAGCTACCGACGCTACGCCGACCTGCATCGGCCTTACGTGGTGTGGAGCGTATTCGCCACGCCCGAGCTGTCGATGGTGCTGAACAAATGGTGCTTCCCGGTGGTGGGGTGTATCTCCTACCGCGGCTACTACGACCACGCCGAGGCCGAGCGCTATGCCGCGCAGCTGCGCCGTGGGGGGCTCGAGGTCTACGTCGCCGGCATCCCGGCCTATTCCACGCTGGGCTATTTCGACGACCCGCTGCTCAATACCTTCGTCTACCAGCCCGCCGGCGAGCTGGCGCGCCTGATCTTCCACGAGCTGGGACACCAGGTGGTCTATGTGCGCGACGACACCGCCTTCAACGAGTCCTTCGCCACCGCGGTGGAGACCGCCGGCGTGGAGCGCTGGCTGGCACGGGAGGCGACGCCCGAGCAGCGCGACAGCTACCGGCAGTATGATGCGCGGCGCCAGCAGTTCCGCGCGCTGGTGCTGGCTACGCGCAATCGCCTCGATGCGCTGTACCGCTCCTCGCTCTCAGACGACGACAAGCGCCGGCGCAAGGCCGAGCTGCTGGCCGAGTTGCGCGAGCAGTACGCCAGCCTGAAGGCCAGCTGGGGCGGCTATGCCGGCTACGACCGCTGGTTCGCGCAACCGCTGGTCAATCCCCAGTTCGCGGCGGTGTCCACGTACCAGCAATGGGTGCCTGCCTTCCTGGTCCTGCTCGCGCGCTGCGATGGCGACTGGCGCCGCTTCTATGCCGAGGTCAAGCGCATCGGCGACCTGCCGCCGGGCGAGCGCACGGCCGCGCTGCGGGCGCTCGCGCCGCCGGCGGAGGACGCGGGCGGTGCGAGTGTAGCGGCCAACCCGGCTGGGCCGGCGTCCGTCGCGCGCTAGCGCACGCGCCAGTCCACGCCCACGCGCGCTCCCGGACGCTGGCTCAGGCGCCAGCCGGCCGCTTCATGCGGCAGGCGGAGGGCAGGTCCAGTGCACGGGCCGGCGTCACGCTGTCCTGGCGGAAGCCGTACTGCGTGCCTTCCGCACCCACCTTCACGGCTTTGCCATCCACGGGCGCCACCGTCGACACCACCTGGGGCAGCAGCAGCTGGTGATCGCTCTTGCGCATCACGACCTCGCCCAGGGGCGAGGCATAGCGCAGCCCTTCCAGCGCGAACGCGACCTTGGTCGGGTCGTCGCTGCCGGCGCGGCGCATGGCCTCGCTCAGGAGCTGCACGGATACCAGTACGCGCGGCGCGAAGTACTCGCCGGCCGGGGTTTGCCGCACGCGCGCCGCCAGTGCCGCCAGCACCGGGTCATCCGTGTTGGGCAGCGACTCTGCCACCCAGGTCAGGCGGCCCATCTTTGCCTGCGCGATCGCCTGCACCGTGCCCGGCGCACCACCGCCGCTGTGGTTCAGGTAGCGGGCGTCGTAGCCGATGTCGCCGGCAGCCTTGATCAGCAGGTTGAGGTCCTGGCCCCAGTTGCCGGTGACGATGGTATCGGCGCCGCTTGCCTTGGCCTTGCCGGCGTAGGGTGCGAAGTCCTTGACCTTGCCCAGCGGATGCAAGGTCGTGCCGACGAACTGCACGTCCGGGCGCGCGGTGGAGATCATCTGCTGGCCCAGCGCGGCCCACATGCGGCCGTGCGCGTAGTCCTGGTTGATCATGTAGACCTTGTGGATCTCCTTCTGGCCGCGCGTGAATTCCGCCAGCGCGCGCATCTTCATCGCTGTGTTCGCCTCGGTGGCGAAATGCCAGAAGCTGCAGCGCGCGCCGGTGAGGTCGGGATCGATCGAGGCATAGTTGATGATCAGGATGCGCTGGCCGGGATTGCGTTCGTTGTGCTTGGTGGCCGCCTCCACCAGCGCCGTCACCACCGAAGAACCCGATCCACCGGTGAACACGGCACGCGCGCCGGCATCGATGGCGCTCTGCAGGGCCGAGAGGGCGTCGTGTGCCGACAGCTTGTCGTCGTAGCTGAGCAGCTCGTACTTGCGGCCGAGCACGCCGCCCTTGGCGTTGGCGTCGTCCAGCGCGAACTTCAGGTTGGCCTGGAACAACTCGCCGACATTGGCCAGCGGACCGGACAACTGGTCGATGAAGGCGACCTTGATCGGAGCATCTTGCGGGGCGTCGGCCATGGCCGGCGAGATGCCGGCGATGGCCAGCGCCGCAGCCAGCGCGGCGTGAGCCGTGTGGACGGCACGTACGGCGCGTATGGCGCGTATGGCATGAAGCGGGGCGCTCCGCCTGGCGAGCGTGTCGCGGCCGGGCGTCGGTTGGTGTCGCATGGCTTGTCTCCTCTCCTTGGTGTTGTCTTCTCTGCCCCGGTCCGCCCCGCCTACCAGGTGTCGACGAAGCGGCGCGCCTCGGGCGGGCGCGGGCCCAGCGCGTCGGCCGGCACCGAGGCGAGCCCGCGCAGCAGCCAGCGGCGCGTGTCGGCCGGGTCGATCACCGCGTCGATCTCCAGGTGGCTCGCCATGTTCAGCGCGCGCCCGCGCTGGTAGGCGCCGTCGACCATGCGGGCGAACAGCGCTTCCCGCTCTTCGGGATCGGCCACGGCCTCCAGCTCCTTGCGGAAGCCCAGCCGGATCGAGCCCTCGATGCCCATCGCGCCGAACTCGCCGCTGGGCCAGGCCGCGGTGAAGAAGGGCGCGGCAAAGCTGCCGCCCGCCATTGCCTGGGCGCCCAGGCCGTAGCCCTTGCGCAGCACCACGGTGAAGAAGGGCACGCGCAGCGCTCCGGCGGTGACGAACAGGCGCGACACATGCCGCACGGTGGCGGTCTTCTCGACCTCGGGACCCACCATGAAGCCCGGCGTGTCGCACAGCGACAGCAGCGGCAGGCCGTGCGCGTCGCACAGCTGCATGAAGCGTGCGGCCTTGTCGGCGGCAGCCGCGTCGATGGCGCCGCCCAGGTGGCGCGGATTGTTGGCGATGCAGCCGAAGGCGCGCCCCTCGATGCGGATCAGCGCGGTGATGATGCCGCTGCCGAAGGCGGCGCGCAGTTCCAGTACCGAGCCGGTATCGGCCAGCGCGTCGATCACCGCGCGCATGTCATAGCTGCGCAGCCGGTTCTCGGGAATCAGGTGGCGCAGGCGGCGGGCGTCGCCCGCCTCCCAGTGCGCGGCGTCGCCCTGGAAATACGATAGGTAGCGGCGCGCGGCGTCGACAGCGGCGGGCTCGTCCTCGACCAGCACGTCGATCACGCCGTTCGGCGCCTGCACGCTGACCGGTCCGACTTCCTCCGGCGCGTAGACGCCCAGGCCGCCGCCCTCGATCATGGCCGGGCCGCCCATGCCGATGGTGGCGCTGCGCGTGGCGATGATCACGTCGGCGCAGCCCAGCAGCGCGGCGTTGCCGGCAAAGCAGCGCCCGTGCACGATGCCGACCAGCGGCACCTGGCCGGACAGGCGCGCGAACTGGATGAAGGAGGTGCAGTCCAGGCCGGCCACCACCGGCATGTCGGTGTCGCCGGGACGGCCGCCGCCGCCCTCGGCGAACAGCACCACCGGCATGCGCCACTGGCGCGCCAGCGCCAGCATGCGGTCCAGCTTCTTGTGGCCGTAGAAGCCCTGCGTGCCGGCCAGCACGGTGTAGTCGTAGGCCAGCACCATGCAGCGCGCGTCGGCGCCCGTGGTGGCGCCCGCATTGACCGTGCCGATGCCGGTGACGATGCCGTCGGCAGGCGTGGCGCGCACCAGGTCGTCCACGCTGCGGCGCTGCCGCTGTGCGGCGATGGCCAGGGCGCCGTATTCGATAAAGGAGCCGGCATCGCACAACTGCTCGATGTTTTCGCGCGCGGTGCGCCCGCCCTGCGCATGGCGCTTGGCCACGGCCTCGGGGCGCGCGGCGTCCAGGCCCAGCGCGATGCGCTCGAGCGCGTCGCGCAGGTCGGCGCGGATATGGTCGGGATCGGTCTCGTCCTGTGCGGTGTGGCCGCCGGCATCTTCCTCGCCGGCCGGCTCGAGCAGCAGCACCGCCGCCCCGGCGCGCACCGTGGCGCCGGGCGTGGCCAGCACGCGCAGCACGGTGCCGGTGGCAGGCGCGTCGAGCGTGTGCTCCATCTTCATCGCCTCGATCACCGCCAGCGGCTGGCCGCGCCGCACCACATCGCCGACGGCCACCTGCACCGCGGCGAGCGCGCCGTCCATGGGCGCGGCCACGGCGAGGGCGTGATCGGGCATGGGCTCGCCGGCCTCGGGCGCCGGCCCGGCCGTACCGGCGCGCGCACTATCCGCGCGCGCGTGCAGGGCGGGGTGCGGGTCGGCCGCCGCGGCACGGGCCGCCAGTGCCGGCAGGGCCTCGTCCAGGTACTGTGTGTGCACAGCATTGGTCCGCACGGCATCCTGCTGCAGCAGTTCCTGCAGCAGGCGCCGGTTGGTTTCGATGCCCTCGATGCGGAATTCGCACAGCGCGCGGTAGGCCAGCGCCAGCGCGCGGCCGTAGTCGCCGCCGGGCTCATGCACGATCAGCTTGGCCAGCAGGGAATCGAAGCGCGGGTTGACCGCCATGCCGGCGAAACCCGCGCCGTCGACGCGCACGCCCGGGCCGCTGGGCGGCTCGTAGGCGGTGAGGGTGCCCGCGGCCGGGCGCAACTGGCCGCTTGCATCGACCTGTTCGGCATTGACGCGCAACTGCACGGCCACGCCACGCGGCGCCGGCGGCGTGGCCAGTCCCAGCCCGGCCAGGGTGGCGCCGCCGGCCAGGGCGAGCTGGAGCTGCACCAGGTCCACGCCGCTGACCATCTCGGTGACGGTGTGCTCAACCTGCAGGCGCGGGTTGGCCTCCATGAACCAGATCGCGGGTTCGTGCCGGCCGCCACGCGCTGGCTCCACCAGGAACTCGAAGGTGCCGATGCCACGGTACGCCGACGCGCGCGCCAGGGTCAGCGCCGCCTGCGCCAGCCGTGCGCGCGTACGCTCGTCCAGCGCGGGGCTGGGTGCGATCTCCACCAGCTTCTGGTGGCGGCGCTGCAGGCTGCACTCGCGCTCGCCCAGCGCGATGGCAGCGCCTGCGGCGTCGGCCACTACCTGCACCTCGATGTGGCGCGGGGCGTCCACGATGCGCTCGACATAGACGGCGCCGTTGCCGAAGGCCGCGCTTGCCTCGGATACGCAGCGGGCGTAGGCCTCGTCGATCTGAGAGGCGTCGCGCACCGCGCGCATGCCGCGCCCGCCGCCGCCGGCCAGTGCCTTGATCATCATGCCGGCGCCGGGCACTTCGGCCTGCTGCGCAGCGAAGAAGGCGTGGGCGGCAGCCAGCGTGGTCGGACCGGTGCTGCCCGCGACTACCGGCACATCGTGCTCGCGCGCCAGCGCCCGCGCGCGCGCCTTGTCGCCGAACAGGCGCAGCACGTCGGGCGCCGGGCCGATGAAGGTGAGCCCGGCATCCTGGCAGGCCTGGGCGAAGTCGGCGTTCTCCGACAGGAAGCCGTAGCCGGGGTGGACCAGGGTGCAGCCGGCGGTGCCCGCCGCGGCCACGACCTGCTCGATGTCGAGATAGGCGCGCGGGCCGGTGCCGGGCAGCGCCTGCGCCGCATCGGCCTTGCGCACATGGAGCGCGTCGCGGTCGTCCTCGCTGTAGAGCGCGACGCTCGGGATGCCCATCGCGGCCGCGGCGCGGGCAAGACGGATGGCGATTTCGCCGCGGTTGGCGATCAACAGCTTGGGGGTGGTCATGATACGGGAGTCGAAGCGAAGGAGTGGAATCGGGAGCCGGCGCGCGCGTTGCCGGCCGGGGGGCAGCGCCCCCCGTCAGCGGACTAGCTAGCTAGCGCACCTGGGCGGCGACATCGGCCAGGTCCTGCTTGCGCACCTTGCCGGTGGCGGTCAGCGGCAGGGCATCGACGATGCGCAGCAGCGGTACCTTGTAGATGGCCATATTGGCGCGGCACCAGGCGGTCAGCGCGGCCTCGTCGAGCGTGCCTGCGGCCTCGGGCTTGAGCATTACGAAGGCGACCGGCAGCTGGCCGCGGTCTTCGTCGGCGCGGCCCAGCACCGCGGAGCCCAGCACGGCGGGGTGCTGGCCGAGCAGGGCCTCGATCTCGGCGGGAAACACGCTCATGCCGTTGACCTTGAGCATCTCCTTGCGCCGGCCCAGGTAGTGGATGTAGCCCTGTTCGTCGATCACGCCGATATCGCCGGTGTGGAACCAGCCGTCGCGCAGCGACTCGCGCGTGGCCTCGGGCTTGTTCCAGTAGCCCTTGAGCAGCGTCGGGGTGCGCACGCACAGCTCACCTTCGCTGCCCGGCGGCAGCAGCGCGCCGCTGTCGAAGTCGCAGATCTTGAACTCGGTGCCCGGCACCGGCAGGCCGACGAAGATCGGCTGCGAGCGCAGGTCGAGATCGTCGTCCTGCATGCCCAGCGTGAAGGTGTTGCAGGTCTGGGTCTCGGTCATGCCCCAGGCGGTTTCGGCGATGGTCGCGCCGGTCAGCGCCTGCCAGCGGCGGCGGTAGTCCAGGTTCAGCTTCTTGACGAAGGACGACACGCCGACATGCCGCAGAGACTGCAGCGCATATTGCGATACGTTCGGGTGATCCATCACCTCGACCACGCTGTCGACCAGCATCGAGGCGTTGGTGACGCGGTAGCGCTGCACCGCCGCCATGAAGGTCTCGGCGTCCCAGCGCGCGAGCAGCACCAGCGGCACGCCGAAGAAGGCGGGGAAGATCAGGCACAGGTTCTCGCCGGCGATCCAGAACTCGGGGAAGAAGCCGAGCATCACCGCGTTGTCGTCCAGCGGCAGCGAGACTGCGCCGAAGGCAGCCGCCATGTCGACCATGTCGCCCTGGGTGTGGATGCAGCCCTTGGGCAGGCCGGTGGTGCCGCCCGTGTAGTTCAAGGCCGCCACGGCATCGAGCGCGGGCGGGACCTGCGGCGCCGGCGCGGTGCACGAGGCAAGGGCGGGCAGCAGGTCGATGGCGCGGTCTTCCGGCTCGGCGGGGCAGCGCGGCGCCATGGCCATCGGCGGCAGCGGCAGCGTCGGTTCGGCCGGTGCCACGTCGGCGAAGCTGGTGTAGAACAGGCTGGCGATGGGATCGTCGGCGCCTAGGGCGGTGCGCGTCTCGCGTACCAGCGGCAACAACTGGTCGAGCGTGACCAGGGCGCGCGGCGTGCTGTCCCGCAGCGCATGCAACAGCTCGGCGCGCTGGGAGAGCGGGCTGATCGGCACGTAGACCGCGCCCAGTTTCAGGATGCCGAAGAAGACGATATGGAACTGGGGGCAGTTGGGCATCAGCACCGCCACGCGGTCGCCGGCGCGGATGCCTTGCTCGGCCAGCAGCGCGGCGCAGCGGTCGCTCTGAGAGTCGAGTTCGTCGTAGCTGGTGTGGTGCCCATAGAAGATCACGGCAGGCCGGTCGGGGCGCACGCGTGCCCAATGGCGCAGCGATTCGCTCAGCGGCTGTCGTCCCAGCGGGTAGCGCGGTTCGCGCGGCGTGCCGGCAGGCCAGGCATGCTGCCAGCGCTGGTGCAGGTCGGCGAGATAGGCGGCTTCGTCGGCGGCCGCTGCCGGCCTCTTTGCGGTCTGGTCCATCGGTGCGTGTCTCCTCGCGGAAGGCGGCGCGCCGGTGATGCCTGCGCACCTACCTTTTGGTATATTTATTTACCTGTTGGTACAATGCTAGGGAGATCGCCGCGCGCCGTCAAGCGGCGCGCCGCCGCCAAGTGGCGTCGGTGCGCTGGCGTGCGAGAATTCCGACATGTCCATTCCACAGAACTCCGCACTCGTCGAAGCCGTTCCCGCCCGCTCGCATATCGCGGAGCGGCAGGAGGCCCGGCGCCGACAGATCCTGGACACGGCGGCCCAGCTCTTCTACACCAAGGGCTACCCCGGCATGACGATGAACGACTTGTGCCGCGCGCTGGGCGTGACCAAGCCGGCCGTCTACTACTACTTCACCGACAAGTACGAGATCTTCGACATCTTGTGCCGGGAATCGGCGCAGACCTGTCTGCCGGTGATCCGGGAGACGGCGGACCCGTCGCTGCCGGTGCGTGAGCGCCTGGAGGCGTGCCTGCTGGAAATGGCGCGGCGCTGCATCGCCTGCTACGTGCCTGCGACGCTGAGCTTCCGCGACCACCAGTACCTGCGTCCGGACACCTTGGCCTGGCTGGGCGAGATGGCACGCGCCTTCTACCGCGACCTCTACGCCCTGCTGGAGGAGGGCAAGCGCGCCGGCGTTTTCGCCTATGGCGAGGCGCGCGTGACGGCCCACGCGATCGGCAGCGTAGTCGGCTTCATGTACACGTGGCACGACCCGCGCCGCCTGGATGGCGAGGCGCTTGCGCGCGAACTGGCCACCAATATGATGAAGCTGGTGCTGCCGGGCTGAGCCGCCCTGAGCCACCCTGGCAGCGCCAGGTAGGAATCTTCCGAGTGGGTCGCTGGGCTCTTCCTCATCAGGGTATTCCCGAGACTGCCAACGTCCGGTGACGCCAGATCCACGATATGCTGTCCCTGGTTTCCCGAGGACTTCATCTAACGGTGTTGTCGAACCCCGGTGGCGCGTTTAGCATCGCAAAAATCGAACGACCATTCAGAAATCAGAAAACAGGAGACGGTGGCTATGGAGAGATTTTGGCTGAAGCAGTACCCGACGGGCGTCCCCGCCGAGATCGATGCCAGCCAGTACCGCTCGCTTGCCGAGCTGCTGGAAGAGTCTTTCCGCACCTATGCCGGCCGCCGCGCCTTCGTCTGCATGGACAAGGCCATCACCTACGGCGAACTGGACCATCTCTCGGCGCAGTTCGCGGCCTGGCTGCAGTCGCGCGGGCTGCGCCCCGGCGCACGCGTCGCCATCATGATGCCCAATGTGCTGCAGTACCCCGTGGTGCTGGCGGCGGTGCTGCGCGCGGGTTTCGTGGTGGTCAACGTCAACCCTCTCTACACGCCGCGCGAGCTGGAGCACCAGCTCAAGGACAGCGGCGCGGAGGCCATCGTCCTGCTGGAGAACTTCGCCACCACGCTGCAGCAGGTATTGCCGAACACGCCGGTCAAGCATGTGGTCGTGGCCAGCATGGGCGACCTGCTGGGCGGGCTGAAGGGCGCCATCGTCAACTTCGTGGTGCGCAACGTCAAGAAGATGGTGCCCGCCTGGGAACTGCCGAACTGCGTGCGTTTCAATGACGTGCTGCGTGAAGGCAGCCGCATGCAGCTCAAGCCGGCGTCGACCGGTCCGGACGATATCGCCTTCCTGCAGTACACGGGCGGCACCACCGGCGTGTCCAAGGGCGCGGTGCTGCTGCACCGGAACATCGTCTCCAACGTGCTGCAATCCGAAGCCTGGATGCAGCCGGCGCTGCACAAGGGCGGCGAGATCGACCAGGTGATCACCATCACCGCGCTGCCGCTGTACCACATCTTCGCGCTGACGGTCTGCTGCCTGCTGGGCATGCGCAGCGGCGGCATGAGCGTGCTGATCCCGAACCCGCGCGACATTCCCGGCTTCGTCAAGGAACTGCAGAAGTACAAGTTCCACATGTTCCCGGCGGTCAACACGCTGTACAACGCGCTGCTGAACAGCCCGGACATCGGCAAGGTCGACTTCTCCAAGCTGCGCGTCGCCAACGGCGGCGGCATGGCGGTGCAGGAAGCCGTGGCCAAGCAATGGCTGGCCAAGACCGGCTGCCCCATCATCGAGGGCTACGGTCTCTCGGAGACTTCGCCTTCGGCCACCTGCAACCCGACCGATACCGACGCCTTCTCGGGCACCATCGGCCTGCCGCTGCCGTCCACCGACATCGCCATCCGCGACGACGACGGCCGCGACGTGCCGCTGGGCCAGCCCGGCGAAATCTGCATCCGCGGCCCGCAGGTGATGGCCGGATACTGGAACCGGCCCGACGAGACCGCCAAGGTCATGACGCCGGACGGCTTCTTCAAGACCGGCGACATCGGCGTGATGGATGCGCGCGGCTACACCAAGATCGTCGACCGCAAGAAGGACATGATCCTGGTGTCGGGCTTCAACGTCTACCCGAACGAGGTGGAAGCCGTGGTGGCCGAGTGCCCGGGCGTGCTGGAGGTGGCCGCCGTCGGCGTGCCGGACCAGCACTCGGGCGAGGTGGTCAAGCTCTTCGTGGTGAGGAAGGATCCGGGGCTGACCGAGGCCGATGTGATTGCCTTCTGCAAGGAGCGGCTGACGGGCTACAAGCGGCCGAAGTACGTCGAGTTCCGCAGCGAGCTGCCCAAGACCAATGTGGGCAAGATCCTGCGCCGCGAGCTGCGCGACAGCCGCCAGGCGGCCTGATGTCCCTGCGCCCGGCACCCCGGTGCCGGGCATCCGCCGGCGGCGGTGCCAGCGCGGCGCTCAGTGGGGCACTCAGGGCGCGATCAGGCTTGCCTTGAGCCGGCCCAGCAGCTTGAACAGCGCACGCCTGTCGGCGGCGCCCAAGCCGGCCAACATCTCCTCGATCCACTGCTCGTGCGCGCGCGCCATGCGCGAGAAGGCCGCGCGGCCGGCCGGCGTGAGCCGGATCAGGTAGGCGCGGCGGTCGCTGGGCAGCGCCTCGCGCGAGACCAGGCCTTCCTGCTGCAGCTGGTCGGTGATGCCGGTCACGTTGCCGCCGGTGACCATCATGCGGCGTGACAGCTCGCCCATCTTCAGGCCTTCGGGATGGCGGTCGAGCTGGGCCATCAGGTCGAAGCGCGGCAGCGTGCAGGCGAATTCCTGGCGCAGCCGGGAGCGGATGTCGCCCTCCAGCAGGTTGGTGCAGGTCAGCAGGCGCAGCCACAGGCGCAAGGCCTCATGGCCGCTGTCGTCGGCACGGGTTTCGAGGTCTAGCGGCGCCAGTTCTGCGCCCGCATCAACGGGGGAGGGGTTGGGCATCTCTTCAGGCAATCTTTGTGCTGCCGGCCGCCGCCTTCGGCGGCCGGTTATTTCATGCCTCAAGTATATATGCCCTGGCGTCTCAATCCACCTTGGCGCCGGAGTCCTTGACCACCTTGGCCCACTTGATGTGCTCCGCGCGGATAAAGGCGGCGAACTGCTCAGGCGTGTTGCCGACCGGTTCGGCGCCTTGTGCCTGCAGCTTCTCGCGCATGGCCGGCGCGGCCAGGGCCTTGGCCACTTCCTGCTGGATGCGCGCCACGATGTCGTGCGGCGTGCCGGCAGGGGCCAGCAGCCCGAACCATGAGCTGGCTTCGTAGGATGGCAGCTTGGCCAGTTCCGCCACCGTGCCGACCCCGGGCAGCGCGGCGGACGGCTTGGTGCTGGTCACCGCCAGCGCCTTCAGTTTGCCCGCCTTGATCAGGGCCATCGAGGAAGGCAGGTTATCGAACATCAGCTGCATGGTGCCGCCGGCCAGGTCGGTCAGCGCGGGGCCGCTGCCCTTGTAGGGGAAGTGCACCATATAGATATGCGTCTGCGTCTTGAAGAGCTCGCCCGCGAGGTGGATCGAGGTGCCATTGCCGCTAGACGCCATGTTCAGCTTGCCGGGATGGGCGCGCGCATAGGCGATCAGGTCATTGACCGTGCCGATCTGGTTCTGCTGGGCGAAGGCGGGGTTGACCACCAGCACGTTAGGCACGGCCGCCACCTCGGTGATCGGGGCGAAGTCCTTGATCGGGTCGAAGGGCAGCTTGCCATAGAGCGACTGGTTGATGCCATGCGTGCCGACCGTTCCCATCAGCAGCGTGTAGCCGTCGGGCGCGGCCTTGGCGACCATGTCGGTGCCGATATTGCCGCCGGCGCCGGGGCGGTTGTCCACCACAATGTTCCAGCCCGGCAGCTTGGACAGCTCGGCGGCCACCGCGCGCGCCAGGATGTCGGTAGTGCCGCCGGCCGGGAAGGGCACCACCAGCCGGATCGGCTTGGCGGGATAGGCGTCGGCGGCCGCGGCGCCGCTGGTCCAGGCAAAACCTGCGATCGAACCGAGCATCAGCACCAGAATGCTCCTGAGAATTCTGCGCATAAGTCTGTCTCCGGAATTCAGCCACTTCTGGCCGGGTTGGAAGGTGCAAGCATTGTAGGCAGGCCGCATCTGCCGCGCGGAGTGGGTGATGCCCTAGGTGCCAGGGCAGCCGCGGCCATGAAAAAAGGCACCCGAAGGTGCCTTTGCAAGGTACGACGGATGTTCTTGTTAGAACTTGTGGCGCAGGCCGAGAGCAACGCCGGTCATGTTGCTCGAGCCCGGAGCCGGCGTATAGCCGTTGGCGAAGCCGATGGTGGCGTTGTCCAGTCCCAGGCCCGCGTTCTTGGCGTAGGCGGCCATCACGTACACGTCGGTACGCTTGGACAGGTTGTAGTCGGCGACCGCCTGGATCTGCCACGGGTTGGCCGGCTTGACCGTGGTTGTCGGGTTCAGCGCCACGCTCTTCACGCGATCGTAGGTGTAGCCCAGGGTCAGGCCCAGCTGGGCGTTAGCCTGCCAGTTGACGCCAGCCCAGAAGTAGTCGTCGCGGTACGAAGTGAGCGGCGAGGCCAGGCCGGCTTGCGTCTGTGCGTGACCCCAGCGGTAGCCACCCATGACCTTGATGGCGCTGCCGAAGGTGTAGCTGGCGGCGACGGCTGCCTTGCGGATCGTGCCGGTCGCGCCGCCGGCGCCGTTCAGCGACGGGTTGAACTGGTCATAGGCCGCACCGACGCCGAACGGGCCGGCGATATACGAGGCACCCGCACCGTAGCCGGTATCGCGGCGGAACTGGCCCGGCACCTCGCCGGCGCCGAGTGCGCCGTTGCCGAAGGACCAGTGGCCCTCAGCGGTCACGGGGCCGAAGTTGCCGGTGTACTTGGCGGTATTGTCGGAGCGGAAGTTCAGGCCCAGCTGCTGCACCACCGGTTCCCACAGCGTGGCGTAGCCGGTCGGCGAGAAGTTGGCGAGAATATCGAAGATCGTGGTGTACTGGCGGCCCAGGGTCACCTTGCCGTAGGCATTGTTGTTCATGCCCACGAACGCTTGACGACCAAACAGGCGGTTGCCTTGCTGGCTGGCGCCGGTGCCGATGCCGAAACCGCTTTCCAGCACGAACAGCGCCTGGTTGCCGGCGCCGAGATCCTCAACGCCGCGCAGACCCCAACGCGAGCCGGACAGGCCGCCGCCGTTCGCAATACGGAACACATTGCCGGAGCCACCGCTCGGCGTCACCATATGGCTGGCGTACTCGATGGGTGCGTCCACCACGCCGTACAGGGTCACGCTCGACTGCGCCTGTGCCGCGCCGGCGCAAGCGCAGAGCGCCGCTGCCGCGATAAGCGATTTCTTCATGCTCGTTGATCTCCATTTAGAAATTATTGGTGTCATACGGCGAAACCTCCTGTTTCCTCTCCATCCGCCTGCACGACAAACTTCGCAAGAAGTTGCCAAGTAATGTAACAAACAACTTTCTGTTCACCATTAGGCCGCGCCCGGCCTTGTCTGCTTTTCACAACTCAGGGTTTTGGAGCACCGTATACGGCATCTCCCGGCCTGATGCGGCCTGGCGGCCAGGGGCCGTTCGGGCGCAAGGCGCTACAATGCGGGTAATCCCGAGGAATAGACGGACGCTCACGACGGCCGGGTTTCCCCCTCCCTGGTGGGGGGGCGGACCCATGGCAAGCGCAGAACGGATATGGACACCCTGATTCGAGAATTCGATGTCGCCCTGCGGGCGATCGCTGGTGCGACACGGGCCGCGCGCCCGAATCCCGCCGACGCACTGGCGCCGGACGATGCAGCGCTGCAGGAGGGCGAGCGCCGCCATGTGGCCGGCCTCATGCGCATCAATCACGTGGGCGAGGTCTGCGCCCAGGCCCTCTACCAGGCACAGAAGCTGACCGCGCGCACGCCCGAGGTGCGCGCGCAGATGGACACCGCAGCGCGCGAAGAGGAAGACCACCTCGCGTGGTGCGCCGACCGCCTGCGTGAACTCGGTTCGCGCCCGAGCCTGCTGAACCCGCTCTGGTATGCGGGCGCCTTCGCCATCGGCTGGGTGGCCGGGCGCGCCGGTGATCGGGTCAGCCTCGGCTTCGTTGCCGAGACTGAGCGCCAGGTCGAGCAGCACCTGAGCGGCCACCTGGAACAGTTGCCGGAGACTGACTCCCGCTCGCGCGTCATTCTCGAGCAGATGCGCGACGACGAGGTGCGCCATGGCGACGCGGCCCGCCTTGCCGGCGGCATGGATCTGCCGGCCCCGGTGCGTGCCGCCATGCGGTTCGCCTCGCGCGTGATGACTACCGCCGCCTACCGTCTCTGACCGTGCTGGAGCGGCCGGCCAGGCCGGTCCGCACAGGTCGCGCCGCCGGCGTCGAATGTAAAACGTTGTATCCTTCCACTCGGCCGGCGCGCATGGATTTTGCTGGCCGGCGGCAGTCCCTCCCTCTGTAGTTCTCAGGTGGTTTCTCTGCTTTCCTCCATAAGATCTTCATTTCATTAGGAATTCACTTTCGTGGTGCGTGAAGTGTGCGCGCTAAGTCATTGTTCTGATTCAGAAAAACGCGGTTTGCTGCGTCACAGCGAGCCTTGACCCGCTAAATCGCTTCCTCTAAAGTGGGAAATAGTGTGAGGAAGTGTATTTTTGTGTGAGGGAGCGAGGGGTTTGTGGGATCATTTTCCGCAGGCCGAAGCTGGAAGGTTCAGGGCAGGAGCCGGCGGTGACGCCGTCGGCAACAGTCGGGGGCGAGATTGTTTCAGGGAGCTTCGGCGCTGTCGCTGGATGCCAAGGGCCGGATGTCGATTCCGGCGCGGCATCGCGAAGCGCTGCAACAACAGGCCGAGGGCCGGGTAACGCTGACCAAGCACCCGGATGGCTGCCTGCTGCTCTTTCCTCGTCCCGAATGGGAAACCTTCCGTAGCAGGATTGCGGCGCTGCCGATGGATGCGCACTGGTGGAAGCGCATCTTTCTGGGCAACGCCGCCGACGTGGATATGGATGGCGCGGGCCGGGTGCTGATCGCCCCGGAGCTGCGCAGTGCCGCCATGCTCGACAAGGAAGTGATGCTGCTCGGCATGGGCAGCCACTTCGAAGTCTGGGATGCCGCGACCTACACCGCCAAGGAGCAGCAGGCGATGGCGCAGGGCATGCCGGACGCATTGAAGAACTTCTCTTTCTAATTAGGTCATGAGCCCAACCGTAACGCCGGGAACCACCGCCCTGCGCCATCGCACCGTACTGCTGGACGAGGCCGTCGAGGCCCTCGTCTGGCGTGCCGATGGCGTGTACGTGGACGGTACCTTCGGGCGCGGGGGGCATAGCCGGGCCGTGCTGGCCCGGCTCGGACCAGCCGGAGCCCTGGTCGCCTTCGACAAGGATCCGGCAGCAATCGCAGAAGCGGGCACCATCCAGGATGCCCGCTTCTCCATTGAGCACGCGAGCTTCGCGGAAATGGCCACGCGTATGGCGGGCCGTCCGCCCCTGGCCGGCGTGCTGCTCGACCTGGGCATCAGCTCACCGCAGATCGACGAGGCGTCACGGGGGTTCTCCTTTCGTTTCGAGGGGCCGCTGGACATGCGCATGGACACCACGCGCGGCATCACGGCTGCCGAGTGGCTGGCGCAGGCAGATGAGAAAGACATCGCGAGGGTGATACGAGACTATGGGGAAGAACGGTTTGCTGTACAGATTGCAAAGGCGATTGTTGCTCGCCGGCGCGAACCCGGCGATGGCGGACCCATCACCACTACTTCCGATCTTGCCGCGCTCGTGGCGAAAGCCGTCAAGACACGCGAGAAGGGTCAGGACCCTGCGACCCGCACCTTTCAAGCTCTACGGATTCACATCAATCAAGAGCTTGCGGACCTCGAAAGAGGTCTGAGCGCGGCCTATGACCTGCTGGAGGTAGGGGGGCGCCTGGTGGTGATCAGCTTTCACTCGCTGGAGGACCGCATCGTCAAGCGGTTCATGCAGGCGCACGCCCGCCCCCAGCAGGATGCTGACCCGGCGCTGCGCCGCGCACCGCTGCGCGCCGCCGACCTGCCGCAGCCCACGCTGCGTCTGCTCGGCCGCTACAAGCCGGGCCCCGAGGAGGTCGCGGCCAATCCGCGTGCGCGCTCGGCGGTGATGCGCGTGGCCGAAAAGCTGCCTGCGGCGGGAGCGCGCACGTGAACCGCCTGGCCTTCTTCCTGCTCGTGGCGCTGATGCTGTGCGCGCTGTCGCTGGTCAGCGCCCAGCACCAGGCGCGCACGCTCTTTGTCGCGCTCGAGCGGGCGCAGAGCGAGGAGAAGCAGCTCGACGTCGACTGGTCGCGCCTGCAGTACCAGCAGAGCGCGCTCAGCAAGAGCGCGCGGATCGCCGATGCCGCGCGCACCCAGCTCCAGATGTCGCCGGTCAGCCCGGGCCGCACTCAATACCTCTCTGGCATCGTGCTGGCGCCCGCCAGAACCGCGGCGGCCACACGCCCCGAGGCCGGCGCGGAGGCTCAGCCATGACCATGGCCCGGCCCGGCAATGGCATCGGGGGCGCCCGCGCCGAAGGCGCTGCCGCCCGCCCGCGTCCGCGCAGCGGCCAGTTCTCGGCCAGCCCGGTGCTCGGCTTGCGGCTGCCGATGTGGCGCTCCAAATTCGTCGTGTTCCTGATGTTCGCTGCCTTCGTGGCGCTGGCGGCGCGCGCGATGTGGATCCAGGGGCCGGGCAACCGGTTCTATGAGGCGCAGGGCAAGAAGCGCTTCCAGCGTACGCTGGAACTGCCGGCCACGCGCGGCAAGATCCTCGACCGCAACGGCCTGGTGCTCGCCACCAGCCTGCCGGTGCGCGCGATCTGGGCGGTGCCGGAGGACGTGCCCGACCAGGTCGAGCTGGACAAAATCCGGCGCCTGGCCAAGCTGCTCGGCATGTCCGAGAAGGAACTGAGCAAGAAGCTCTCCGAGGACAAGGGCTTCGTCTACCTGAAGCGCCAGGTGGAGCCCGACGTGGCGGAGAAGATCGCCGACCTGAAGATCGACGGCATCCACCAGACCCGCGAATACAAGCGCTTCTATCCCGAGGGCGAGGCGATGGCCCACGTGGTGGGCTTCACCAACGTCGAGGACAAGGGCCAGGAAGGCATTGAACTGTCGCAGGAGTCCGTGCTGGCGGGCAAGCCCGGCGCGCGCCAGGTGATCAAGGACCGGCTGGGCCGCGTGGTCGAGGACGTCGGCGTGCTGAAGGCACCGCGCGACGGCACTGACCTGCAGTTGTCGATCGACGCCAAGATCCAGTACCTGGCCTACAACGAGGTCAAGGCGGTGGTCGAGCGCAACAAGGCCAAGGCGGCCAGCGCGGTGGTGCTCGACGCCCAGACCGGTGAGGTGCTGGCGCTGGCCAACTGGCCTACCTACAACCCGAATGACCGCAGCCGCCTGTCCGGCGAGCAGCTGCGCAACCGCGTGCTGACCGACACCTTCGAGCCGGGCTCGATGATGAAGCCGGTCACCATCGCCCTGGCGCTGCAGCTCGGGCGCGTGACGCCTTCGACCGTGATCCAGACCACCGGCAAGTTCACCTACGAAGGCGCCACCATCACCGACACGCATAACTACGGGGCGCTGACCGTAGCCGGCGTGATCCAGAAGTCGAGCAACATCGGCACGATGAAGATCGCCATGCAGCTCAAGCCGCAGGAAATGTGGGACATGTTCACCAGCGTGGGCCTCGGCCAGGCGCCCAAGCTGGGCTTCCCCGGCGCGGTGGCGGGCCGGGTGCGGCCCTGGAAGAGCTGGCGGCCGATCGAGCAGGCCACCATGTCCTACGGCTACGGCCTGTCGGTCTCGCTGCTGCAGATGGCTCATGCCTACACCATCTTCGCCCATGACGGCGAGCTGATGCCGCTGTCCATCTTCCGCACCAGCGGCGCCGCCACCGGCGAGCGCGTGGTCTCGCCCGAGGTGGCGCGGCAGGTGCGCGCCATGCTGGAGACGGTGACGGCGCCTGGCGGCACCGCGCCACAGGCGCAGGTCATGGGCTACCGCGTCGGCGGCAAGACCGGCACGGCGTACAAGCACGTCGGCCGTGGCTATGACCGCAGCAAGTACCGCGCTTCCTTCGCCGGCCTGGCGCCGATGTCGAATCCGCGCGTGATCGTCGCGGTCAGCGTCGACGAGCCGACCGCGGGCAGCCACTACGGCGGCGCCGTGGCCGGCCCCGTCTTCTCCGCCATCACCGGGGGCGCGCTGCGCGCGCTGAACGTGCAGCCCGACTCGCCGGTCCAACAACTGGTGGTGAGCGACGGGGTGCAGGAAAGCGAGCCCTGGGGCGGAACCCAATGAGCGACAAGGCCATGCTTCCCATCGAACTTGCGGCTGAGGCCGATACTGCGCTGGCGTGGCTGCGCGCGCATGCGCCCGCCACGGCGAAGCTGAGCGGCGACACACGCCGGCTCGCCCAGGGCGACGTATTCTTCGCCTACGTGCTGGGCAACACGCGCCTGTCCACGGATGGGCGTCCCCATATCGCCCAGGCCATCGCCGCCGGCGCTTCGGCCGTGGTCTACGAGGCCGACGGCTTTGCCTGGCCGCATGGTGACGCCATCGCTCATCTCGGCATCCAGGGCCTGCACCGCCTGGCCGGCCCGATCGCCGCCGGCTGGTACGGCAACCCGACGCAGCCGCTCGCCGTGACGGGCATCACCGGTACCAACGGCAAGACCTCGTGCAGCCAGTGGCTGGCCCGTCTGCTGCAGGCAGCGGGCACGCCCTGCGCCGCCATCGGCACGCTGGGCACCGGCTTCCCCGATGCGCTGAAAATGACCGGCTTCACCACGCCCGACGCCGTGCAGCTGCAGGCCAGCCTGGCCGAGCTGCGCGCCGCCGGCGCGCGCGCGGTGGCCATGGAGGTGTCCTCGCACGGCCTGGAGCAGGGGCGGGTGGCGGGTACCCAGTTCGACGTGGCGGTGCTGACCAACCTGACCCAGGACCATCTCGACTACCACGGCAGCATGGCCGAATACGAGGCCGCCAAGACGCTGCTGTTCCAGTGGCCCGGCCTGCGCACCGCCGTGATCAACCGCGACGACGCCATGGGCCGCCGCCTGCTGGCGGCCGGTGGTGCGAAGATCTCGGCGCCGCAGGTGATCGAGTACGGTATCGACGGCCCGGCGGCGGCGAGCATCGCCGGTGCGCGCGGCCAGTGGCTGCGCGCCAGCGCGGTGCAGGCCACCACCGGCGGCACCAGTTTCCGCATCGACGGCAGCTTCGGCAGCGCCGAGGTGGTGACGCCGATGATCGGCGCCTTCAATGTCAGCAACCTGCTGGCCGTGCTGGGCGCCGCCCTGGCCAACGGCGTGGCCTGGGACGCCGCGCTGGCCGCATTGCGCGGGCTCGCGCCGGTGGACGGCCGCATGGAGTTGTTCGGCGGTCATGACGGGCCGCTGGCGGTGGTCGACTACGCCCACACGCCGGACGCGCTCGAGCAGACCCTGGCCGCGCTGCGCCCGGTGGCGCAGGCGCGCGGCGGGAGGCTGTGGTGCGTGTTCGGCTGCGGTGGCGACCGCGACCCGATCAAGCGCCCGCTGATGGGCGCGGTGGCCGAGCGCCTGGCCGACGAGGTGGTGCTGACCAGCGACAACCCTCGCAGCGAGGACCCGCAGGACATCCTGGAGGCCATCGCCGACGGCATGCAGGAGCGCACGCGCGCGCGCCAGATCGAAGACCGCGCCGCGGCCATTCTTTACGCCATCCGGCACGCCGGCACGGCCGATGTGGTGCTGGTGGCCGGCAAGGGTCACGAGGCCACGCAGGAAGTGCAGGGCCGCAAGCGGCCTTTTTCCGACCGGGAACATGTGCGCCTGACGCTGGGCGCGCGCGGAGTCTCGGCATGAGCAGCATGAACACCGGACACACCGAACAGATGACCACGATCGCCCAGGCGGCAGCCTGGATCGACGGCGCCGGCGTGCGCGGCGACGGCGCGCGCAGCTTTTCCCGTGTGCATACCGACAGCCGCACCGCGGCGCCGGGCGATCTCTTCGTCGCGCTCAAGGGCGAGCGCTTCGATGCGCACGATTTCCTGCCCGAGGTGGTGGCACGCGGCGTGGCCGCCGTGCTGGTCGCGCAGGAGACCGATGCCGGCGTGCCGGCCATCGTCGCGCCCGACACGCGGTTGGCACTGGGCCAGCTCGCTGCCGGCTGGCGACGCCAGTTCCAGCTGCCCACCGTGGCGGTGACCGGCAGCAACGGCAAGACCACCGTCAAGGAAATGATCGCGGCGATCTTCGCCGCGGCGGTCGGCACCGAGCAGCGCCTGGCAACCGGCGGCAACCTGAACAACGATATCGGCCTGCCGCTGACCGTGCTGCGCCTGCGTGCGGAGCACCGGCTGGCCGTGCTCGAACTGGGTATGAACCACCCGGGCGAGACCGTCTACCTGGCGGGCATCGCACAGGCCACGGTGGCGGTGATCACCAACGCCCAGCGCGAGCACCAGGAATTCATGGTCAACGTGGAAGCGGTGGCGCGTGAGCACGCCGCCGCCATTGCCGCGCTGCCGGCCGACGGCGTGGCGGTGATCCCGCACGACCCCGAGGGCGGCTGCGCGCATGCGGCGATCTGGCGCGAGGCCGCCGGCGCGCGCCGGGTGCTCAGCTTCGGCCTGGCGCCGGGCGCCGACGTGGGCGCGGACGTGACACTCGAAGACGGCGTGCAGTGCCTGCAGGTGCGCTCGCCGGCAGGCGGGTTCACGGCGCGCCTGCCGCTGCTCGGCGCGCACAACGTGCGCAATGCGCTGGCGGCGATCGCCTGCGCGCTGGCGGCGGGCGTTGCGGTGCCGGCCATCCAGCAGGGCCTGGCCGGCTTCAGCGCGGTCAAGGGCCGGCTGCAGGTCAAGCACGGCCAGCGTGGTGAGCTGGTGATCGACGACAGCTACAACGCCAACCCGGATTCCGTGCGGGCGGCGGTCGATGTGCTGGCGGGTTTCGCTGCCCCGCGCCTGCTGGTGCTGGGCGACATGGGCGAGGTGGGTGACCAGGGCATGCCCTTCCACGCGGAGATCGGTGCCTATGCGCACGAGCGCGGCATCGAGGCGCTGTGGGCGACGGGCGAACTGGCGACCCATGCGGTGCAGGCCTTCGGGCCGGGCGGCCGCCATTTCGCGCGCGCGGAAGACCTGGCGCAGGCGCTGGTGTCAGATCAACAAGGGACGGTGACGCGGGCAGCCGCGGTGCTGGTAAAGGGATCGCGCTTCATGCGCATGGAACGGATGGTGGATGCGCTGGTCGGATCACCCATCGCTCAGTGAGCCGCTGGATACCCCGGCGGTCTTCGAAAGGAATACGGAAACACGATGTTATTGGCTCTGGCCCAGTGGCTGCAAGACGACTACGGCTTCCTGCGGGTCTTCAACTACCTGACCTTCCGCGCGGTGATGGCCAACCTCACCGCGCTGGTGATCGGCCTCGCGCTCGGGCCGTGGGTGATCCGCAAGCTCACCGAGCTGAAGATCGGCCAGGCCGTGCGCACCATCGGCCCGCAGACCCACCTGGTCAAGGCCGGCACGCCCACCATGGGCGGGGTGCTGGTGCTGCTGTCCATCGCGATCTCGACCGTGCTGTGGTGCGACTGGGGCAACCGCTTCATCTGGGTGGTGATGCTGGTCACCCTGGGCTACGGCGCGATCGGCTGGGTCGACGACTACCGCAAGGTGGTCTACCGCGACCCGCGCGGCATGTCGAGCCGCGAGAAATTCTTCTGGCAGACGCTGATCGGGCTGGTGGCTGCCATCTACCTGGCCTTCTCGGTGTCGGAAAGCAGCAACGTACGGGTCTGGCAGTTGTTCCTCGGCTGGGTGGAGAGCGGAATGTCGCTGGACATGCCCTATAAGTCCAACCTGATCGTGCCCTTCTTCAAGGAAGTGAGCTACCCGCTCGGCGTGGCCGGCTTCATCGTGCTGACCTATCTGGTCATCGTCGGCTCCAGCAACGCGGTCAACCTGACCGACGGCCTCGACGGCCTGGTCATCATGCCGGTGGTGCTGGTCGGCAGCGCGCTCGGCGTGTTCGCCTACGTGATGGGCAGCGCGGTGTACAGCAAGTACCTGCTCTTCCCGCACATCCCCGGGGCAGGGGAGCTGCTGATCTTCTGTTCGGCGATGGCCGGGGCGGGCCTGGCCTTCCTCTGGTTCAACGCGCATCCGGCCCAGGTCTTCATGGGCGACGTGGGCGCGCTGGCGCTGGGCGGTGCCCTGGGCACGGTCGCCGTGATCGTGCGCCAGGAGATCGTGCTGTTCGTGATGGGCGGCATCTTCGTGGTGGAGACGCTGTCCGTGATGCTGCAGGTGACCTGGTTCAAGATCACCAAGCGGCGCTACGGCGAGGGCCGGCGGCTGTTCCGCATGGCACCGCTGCACCACCACTTTGAACTGAGCGGCTGGAAGGAAACGCAGGTCACCGTGCGCTTCTGGATCATCACCATGCTGCTGGTGCTGATCGGGCTGTCCACGCTGAAGCTGCGTTGAGCGCACGCTCGAACAGCGGTTATCGGATCCACAACAGGTAAGAAGGCAGGAATACAAAGTGTTTGGCGAGTTGCAACAACCTCATGTGCTGGTGCTGGGCCTTGGCGAATCGGGCCTGGCGATGGCGCGCTGGTGCGGCCGGCACGGCTGCGCCGTGCGCGTGGCCGACACGCGCGAGGCGCCCGCCAACCTTGTCTTCCTGCAGGCCGAGCTGATGACGGCCGAGTTCGTCGGCGGGGCCTTCAGCGAGGCGCTGCTCGACGGCATCGGGCTGGTGGCGATCAGTCCTGGCCTGTCGCCCAACGAGGGCGGCACCGCCGAGCTGCTGGCGGCGGCGCGCGCGCGCGGCATTCCGGTGTGGGGCGAGATCGAGCTGTTCGCCCGCGCCCTGGTGCAGCTGCAGGCCGACATCGGTTACGCGCCGCATGTGCTGGCCATCACCGGCACCAATGGCAAGACCACCACCACCGCGTTGACCGGCAGGCTGGCCGAGCGTGCTGGCAAGACCGTCGCCGTGGCCGGCAATATCAGCCCCTCGGCGCTGGACAAGCTGGCCGCCTGCATCGCCGCTGACGCGCTGCCCGAGGTCTGGGTGCTGGAACTGTCCAGCTTCCAGCTGGAAACCACGCACACGCTGTCGCCGCACGCCGCCACCGTGCTCAATGTGACGCAGGACCACCTGGATTGGCACGGCAGCATGGAGGCCTATGCCGCTGCCAAGGCCCGCATCTTCGGGCCGGCGGGCACCAGCGTGCAAGTGCTCAATCGCAATGACCGCCTGACCATGGCGATGGCCCGGCCCGCATCCGTGCCCGTCACCTTCGGCACCGACCTGCCCGAGGTACCCGGCAGCTTTGGCATTCTGCGCGAGGGCGGCATGCCCTGGCTGGTGCTGGCCGAGACCGACAGCGAGGCCGAGGCGGAAGCCAAGCCGCGCCGCCGCAAGGCCGCCGCGGGCGCTGCGCAAGAGGCGGTGCCGGTGCGGCACAAGCGCCTGATGCCTGCCGATGCGCTGCAGATCCGCGGCATGCACAACGCCACCAACGCCATGGCCGCGCTGGCGCTGTGCCGCGCCATCGACCTGCCCTTGAACGCACTGCTGCATGGCCTGCGCGAATACCGCGGCGAGCCGCACCGCGTCGAGCATGTGATGACGCTGGACGATGTCGAATACTTCGACGACAGCAAGGGCACCAATGTGGGCGCCACCGTCGCCGCGCTGTCCGGCCTGGACAAGCGCGTGGTGCTGATCGCCGGCGGTGAAGGCAAGGGCCAGGATTTCTCCCCGCTGGCCGCGCCCGTCGCGCAGTACGCGCGCGCCGTGGTGCTGATCGGCCGCGCTGCGGGCGAGCTGCGCGCGGCGCTGGAGGGCAGCGGCGCCGAGCTGGTCGACGCTGCCACGCTGGAAGAAGCGGTGAACCTGGCGTCGCAGCGGGCCCAGCGGGGTGATGCCGTGCTGCTGTCGCCCGCCTGTGCCAGCCTCGACATGTTCCGCAACTACGTCCACCGCGCCGAAGTGTTCCGCGCCGCGGTGGAAGAACTCGCGCTATCCCGGGGGATCATGCCATGAGCGACTCGCAGGTCAAGCGCAGCGGCTTCATCGGCGCCACCATCGGCAACGCCTGGGGTGGCCTGCGTGACGCGGTTTCCGGCGTCAAGCCGACCCGTTCGCGCATGATGGAATACGATCAGCCCCTGCTGTGGGTATCGATCGTGCTGCTCGCCTTCGGCCTGGTGATGGTCTACTCGGCATCGATCGCGCTGCCGGATGCGCCGCGCTATGCGAACTACGGCGAGGGCCATTTCCTGATGCGGCACGCGTTCGGGCTGTTGGTCGGCCTGTCCTGCGGCCTGGTCGCCTTCCAGATTCCGGTCAAGTTCTGGGACCGCTACGCGCCCAAGCTGTTCATTCTCGCGCTGGTGCTGCTGGTGGTGGTGCTGATCCCGCACGTCGGCAAGGGCGTGAACGGTGCGCGCCGCTGGATCCCGCTGGGCGTGATGAACTTCCAGCCGTCGGAACTGATGAAGCTGGCCGTGGTGCTCTACGCAGCCAACTACACCGTGCGCAAGCAGGAATGGATGCAGACGGTGTCCAAGGGCTTCCTGCCGATGGGCGTGGCCGTGGTGGTGGTGGGCATGCTGCTGCTGCTCGAGCCCGACATGGGCGCCTTCCTGGTGGTGGCCGCGGTGGCCATGGCCATCCTCTTCCTCGGCGGCATCAACGGCAAGCTGTTCGCCGGCCTGGTGGGCGTGGCCATCGGCGCCTTCGCGCTGCTGATCACGGCCTCGCCGTGGCGGCGCGAGCGGATCTTCGCCTACCTGAACCCGTGGGAGGAGAGCAATGCGCTGGGCAAGGCCTACCAGCTCACCCACTCGCTGATCGCCTTCGGCCGCGGCGAATGGAGCGGCGTCGGCCTGGGCGGCAGCATCGAGAAGCTGCACTACCTGCCCGAGGCGCACACCGACTTCATCCTCGCCGTGATCGGTGAGGAATTCGGCTTCATCGGCGTGCTGGTGATGATCGTGCTGTTCTACTGGCTGGTGCGCCGCGCCTTCGGTATCGGCCGCACCGCGCTGCAGCTCGACCGCACCTTCGCCGGCCTGGTGGCCAAGGGCATCGGCGTGTGGGTCGGCTGGCAGACCTTCATCAATATGGGCGTGAACCTGGGCCTGCTGCCCACCAAGGGCCTGACGCTGCCGCTGGTGAGCTATGGCGGCTCGGGCATCCTGATGAACTGCGTGGCGCTGGCGATCCTGTTGCGGATTGACTATGAGAATCGTGTGCTGATGCGTGGAGGGAAGGTATGAGCGCGGCGCATCGCACCCTGCTAGTCATGGCCGGTGGCACCGGGGGGCACGTGTTCCCCGGGTTGGCGGTCGCGCGCGCGCTGCGTGAACAGGGCTGGCGGGTGGTCTGGCTGGGCAACCGCACCGGCATGGAAGCCACCCTGGTGCCGAAGTACGACATCCCGATGGAGTTCATCCAGTTCGGCGGCCTGCGCGGCAAGGGTCTGATGACCAAGCTGCTGCTGCCGCTGAACCTGCTGCGCGCCTTCTGGCAGAGCCTGGGCGCGCTGCGCCGCGTGCGCCCCGACGTGGTGCTGGGCATGGGCGGCTATATCACCTTCCCGGCCGGCATGATGGCGGTGCTGGTCGGCCGGCCGCTGGTGCTCCACGAGCAGAATTCCATCGCCGGCCTGGCCAACAAGGTGCTGGCCAAGGTGGCCGACCGCGTGCTGTGCGCCTTCCCCGATGCGCTGCCCGATGCCGAATGGACCGGCAACCCCGTGCGCGCCGAGGTGGCCGGCCTGCCGGCGCCCGAGTCGCGCTACGACGGGCGCAGCGGTCCGCTGCGGGTGCTGGTGGTGGGCGGCAGCCTGGGCGCGGCCGCGCTGAACGAGGTGGTGCCCAAGGCGCTGGCCCTGATGCCGCAGGCCGAGCGGCCGCGCGTCATGCACCAGGCCGGCGCCAAGCAGATCGATACCCTGCGCGCGAACTACGCAGCCGCCGGCGTCGAGGCCGAGGCGGTGCCCTTCATCGATGACATGGCGCGCGCCTACGCAGAAGCCGACCTGGTGATCTGCCGCTCGGGCGCGATGACGGTCTCGGAGGTGGCGGCAGCCGGCGTGGCGGCACTGTTCGTGCCGTTCCCGCATGCGGTGGACGACCATCAGACCACCAATGCCGAGTTCCTGTCGCGTCAGGGCGCGGCGCTGCTGGTGCAGCAACACGAATTGGGGCCGGAGGGACTGGCGCGCACGCTCGCCGGCCTGCAGCGGCCGCAATTGAAAGAGATGGCGCGCCTGGCGCGCGGCCTGGCCAAGCCGGATGCGACCCGGCGCGTGGCCGAGGTCTGCGCCGGCATGGCCAAGCCTTGAAAGCTACGTATTTATGAAGCATATCGTCAAAAACATTCACTTCGTAGGCATCGGCGGCGCCGGCATGAGCGGCATCGCCGAGGTCCTGCTGAACCTGGGCTACAAGGTCTCGGGCTCCGACCTGGGCAGCAATGCCGCCACGCAACGGCTGAGCTCGCTCGGCGCCAAGGTCATGCACGGCCACGACGCAGCCTACGTCAACGGCGCCAATGCCGTGGTGATCTCCACGGCCGTCGGCGACGACAATCCCGAGGTGCTGGCCGCGCGCGCCAAGCGCATCCCGGTGGTGCCACGTGCCGTCATGCTGGCCGAACTGATGCGCCTGAAGCAGGGCGTGGCCATCGCCGGCACCCACGGCAAGACCACCACCACCAGCCTGGTGGCCTCGGTGCTGGCCGAGGGCGGGCTGGACCCGACCTTCGTCATCGGCGGCCGGCTGAATTCGGCCGGCGCCAATGCGCGCCTGGGCACCGGCGACTTCTTCGTGGCCGAGGCGGACGAGTCCGACGCCTCCTTCCTGAACCTGTTCCCGGTGATGGATGTCATCACCAATATCGACGCCGACCACATGGCCACCTACGGCCATGACTTCGCGCGCCTGAAGCAGGCCTTCATCGAATTCACGCAGCGCCTGCCCTTCTACGGCATTGCCGTGCTGTGCGTGGATGACCCGAACGTGCGCGAGATCCTGCCCTTCGTGTCCAAGCCCATCGTGCGCTACGGCTTCGCCGAGGACGCCCAGGTGCGGGCAGTCAATGCACGCGCGGTCGACGGGCAGATGCATTTCACCGTGCTGCGCCAGCTCAACGGCCACGCCGAGCCGCCGCTGGACGTGGTGCTGAACCTGCCGGGCCTGCACAATGTGCAGAACGCCCTGGCGGCGATCGCCATCGCCACCGAGCTGGAGGTGCCCGACGCCGCCATCGTCAAGGCGCTGCGCGAGTTCCACGGCGTCGGCCGCCGCTTCCAGCGCTATGGCGAGGTGGCCACGGCCGACGGCGAGGGTACCTTCACCCTGGTCGACGACTACGGCCACCATCCGGTCGAGATGGCGGCGACGCTGGCCGCTGCGCGCGGTGCCTTCCCCGGGCGCCGCCTGGTACTGGCCTTCCAGCCGCACCGCTATACGCGCACGCGCGATTGCTTCGAAGACTTCGTCAAGGTGCTGGGCAACGTCGACGCGCTGCTGCTGGCCGAGGTCTATGCCGCGGGCGAGGCGCCCATCGTTGCCGCCGACGGCCGCGCCCTGACGCGCGCGCTGCGCGTGGCAGGCAAAGTCGAGCCCGTCTTTGTCGAGCACATCGACGAGATGCCGGCCGCCATCCTCGCCGCGGCGCGTCCCGGCGATGTCGTCATTACCATGGGCGCCGGCTCGATCGGCGCCGTTCCCGGCCAGGTGGTGTCGCACCAGCTGCCGGCAGGAGGTCAGGCATGAGCTTCGTCGCCCATCCCAATATCGATCCGAAGTCGCTGGGCAAGGTCGGCGTGCTGTTCGGCGGCCGTTCGGCCGAGCGCGAGATCTCCCTGATGTCGGGCGGCGGCGTGCTGGCGGCGCTGCAGGCGCGCGGCGTCGACGCGCACGGCTTCGACCCGGCTACGCAGAATATCGCCGAGCTGGCCGCGGCCGGGTTCGACCGCGTCTTTATCGCGCTGCATGGCCGCTACGGCGAGGACGGCACGATGCAGGGCCTGCTCGAGCAGCTCGGCATTCCCTACACGGGCAGCGGCGTGCTGGCCTCGGCGCTGGCCATGGACAAGCAGGCGACCAAGCGCTTGTGGATGACGCATGACCTGCCGACGCCGCGCTTCGCCATGCTGCATGCTGGCAGCGATTTCGCCGCCGTCGCGGCCGATCTGGGCCTGCCACTGATCGTCAAGCCGGCGCGCGAGGGTTCGTCGATCGGCCTGAGCAAGGTGACCGACGCCGCCCAGATGCGCGAGGCCTACGAGAAAGCCGCGGCGCTGGATCGCGATGTCATCGCCGAGACCTTCATCGACGGTGCGGAGCTGACCTGCCCGATCGTCGGAGAAGGGGAGGGCGCCGCCGCGCTGCCGGTGATCCGCATCGTTGCACCTGGCGCGAACTACGACTATCAAAATAAGTACTTTACTGACGATACCCAATACCTGTGCCCATCGGGTTTGCCGGCCGAGGTCGAGCGCGAGGTGCAGGCCCTGGCCGTGCAGGCCTACCGCGTGCTGGGCTGCCGCGGCTGGGCGCGGGCGGACGTGATGCTGCGCGCCGACGGCAAGCCTTTCCTGCTGGAGATGAATACCTCGCCCGGCATGACCGGCCATTCGCTGGTGCCGATGGCGGCGCGCGCGGTGGGCATCAGCTATGAGGATTTCGTGATGCAGGTGGTGGCGACCGCGGCGCTGGACCTGCACCCCAACGAACACTGGAAACCCGAGTAAGGCGGGGGAGCCCGCACCGGACCGACAGCCGGAAGACGAACGAAATAGGCGAAGCAACTGAACCGACCAACCGAAGCACTGACAAACACTGGCTAGACCGATACCCGACATGTGGCACAACGCACGCCTGCTCAACCTGATTGCCTCCGCGCTCTATGCGCTGGTGGCGCTGATGGCGCTCGCGGCCGGCCTGCTCTGGCTGGCGCAGCGGCCGGTGTTCGGCATCACCCATGTCGAGCTGACGGCCATGGACGGCGCGGTGCTTCGCCACGTCAACGCGCCCAGCGTGCGCACCAATGCGCTGGGCAAGTTGAGCGGCAATTTCTTCACGCTGGACCTGAACGCGGCGCGCCAGGCCTTCGAGGCGGTGCCCTGGGTGCGCCGCGCCAGCGTGCGGCGCGAATGGCCGAATGGCCTGGCGGTCGAGGTCGAGGAGCACGAGGCGCTCGGCACCTGGGATGGCGCCGACAGCGGCCGGCTGATCAACACCTATGGCGAAGTCTTCGTCGCCAACACGGCGGAAGCCGAGGAGGACGCCCAGCTGCTGGCCCTGGAGGGCCCCTCCGCAAGCGAAGAGGACGTGGTGGAAAAGCTCGAGGTGATGCGCGAATGGTTCAAGCCGCTGCAGGTCGAGCCGCTGGCGGTTTCGCTGTCCGGGCGCTATGCCTGGCGCGCCAAACTGTCCAACGGCATGGTCGTCGAGCTGGGCCGTGAACAGAACGACGAGGACCGGGCCGCCATGGACCAGCGTGTCAGGCGCTTCGTGGCAGCATGGCCGGAAGTGACCAAGCAGTGGGGCAAGCAGATCGAATACGCGGACCTGCGTTATCCGAACGGCTTTGCCATCCGCGCCGCCAACATCCGCTTCCTGACCGATGCCCAGGCAGCGGCTGCAGCAAAAGCCAAGGCATCCCCGGCTAAACCAAGCAATAACAATACGACGCGACTGAAGAGCAAGAACGCGGAGAAATCGCGATGAGCAAGGAATACAAGGACCTCCTGGTCGGTCTCGACATCGGCACCTCGAAGGTGGCGGCGGTGGTCGCGGAATTGCGCCCCGACGGCAGCTACGAAGTCATCGGGATGGGCCAGTCCGAGTCAAAGGGTCTGAAGAAAGGGGTAGTGGTCAATATCGAGGCCACGGTGCAGTCCATCCAGCGCGCGCTGGAAGAGGCCGAACTGATGGCCGACTGCAAGATATCCGAGGTCTTTACCGGCATTGCCGGCAGCCATATCCGCAGCTTCAACTCCAGCGGCATGGTGGCGATCAAGGACAAGGAGGTCACCCAGACCGATGTGGCGCGCGTGATAGAGACCGCGAAGGCGGTCAATATCCCGACCGACCAGCAGATCCTGCACATCCTGACGCAGGAATTCATCATCGACGGCCAGGAGGACGTGCGCGAGCCCATCGGCATGAGCGGCATCCGCCTGGAAGTGAAGGTGCATATCGTCACCGGCGCGGTCAGCGCGGCGCAGAACATCGTCAAGTGCGTGCGCCGCTGCGGCCTGGAGGTGCACGACCTGATCCTGCAGCCGCTGGCTTCCAGCCTGGCGGTGCTGACCGAGGACGAGAAGGAGCTGGGCGTGGTGCTGGTCGACATCGGCGGCGGCACCACCGACATCGCCATCTTCAGCGAAGGCGCGATCCGGCATACGGCGGTGATTCCCATCGCCGGCGACCAGATCACCAACGACATCGCCATGGCGCTGCGCACGCCGACGCCGGACGCCGAGGACGTCAAGATCCAGTACGGCATCGCCAAGCAGGCCATCGCCGATCCGGAGGACATGATCGAGGTGCCGGGCGTGGGCGACCGCGGCACGCGCACGCTGTCGCGCCAGGCGTTGGCGGCCGTGATCGAGCCGCGCATCGAGGAACTGTTTTCGCTGGTGCACCAGGTGGTGCGCGAGTCGGGCTATGAGGAGATCCTTTCCTCGGGCGTGGTGATCACCGGCGGCACGGCGATGATGCCGGGCATGGTGGAGCTGGGCGAGGACATCTTCCTCAAGCCGGTCCGCGTGGGCGTGCCCGAGTACCGCGGCAACCTGCACGAGGTGGTGAAGAGCCCGCGCTACTCGACCGTGATGGGCCTGCTGCTGGAAGGCCGGGTGCAGCGCATGCGCGGGCGCAAGGTCGCCGTGCAGAGCGGCTCGGTCAAGCAGGTGTGGGGCCGCATGAAGGATTGGTTCGTCGGCAACTTCTGAGCGCGGAGGCCGTGCCCCCGGCACGGCCGCCAAGCGCGGGCCGGATGGAATTTTGCAGGGCAGAGGGTTTTCTTAATCGTTGGTTTCTTGTTCAGGAACCAAGGGCTGCGGCGGGGAGGCTGCAGCGTTTGGGGACTGATTCTTCTTGGAGGCAGTGATGGACTTTGACATGATCGAAACGGAAATGCAGGACGGCACCATCATCAAAGTGGTCGGCGTGGGCGGCGCGGGCGGCAATGCCGTGCAGCACATGATCAGCCGCGGCGTGCAGGGTGTGGAATTCATCTGCATGAACACCGATGCGCAGGCGCTCAAGCGGTCTTCCGCCGAGCGCGTGCTCCAGCTCGGCAATACCGGCCTGGGCGCCGGTGCCAAGCCCGAGGTCGGCCGCAACTGCGCCGAGCAGGCGCGCGATCAGATCGCCGACTCGCTGCGCGGCGCGCACATGGTCTTCATCACTGCCGGCATGGGCGGCGGTACCGGCACCGGCGCGGCGCCCATCGTCGCCCAGGTGGCGAAGGAAATGGGCATCCTGACCGTGGGCGTGGTCAGCAAGCCGTTCGAATTCGAAGGCGCGCGCCGCGCCAAGGTCGCCGAGCACGGCTCGGGCGAGCTGGAGTCCTGCGTTGACTCGCTGATCGTGGTGCTCAACGAGAAGCTGTTCGAGGTGATGGGCGACGACGCCGAGATGGACAAGTGCTTCCAGTGCGCCGACGACGTGCTGCACAACGCGGTGGCGGGCATTGCCGAGATCATCAATGTCGATGGCCTGGTCAACGTCGACTTCGAAGACGTCAAGACCGTGATGGGCGAGCAGGGCAAGGCCATGATGGGCACGGCTACCGTGTCCGGCGTGGACCGCGCGCGCCTGGCCGCCGAGCAGGCCGTTGCCAGCCCGCTGCTGGAAGGCGTGGACCTGTCCGGCGCGCGCGGCGTGCTGGTCAACATCACGGCCAGCCACTCGCTCAAGCTGTCGGAAACCAAGGAAGTCATGAACACCATCCGCAGCTATGCCGCGGAAGACGCCACGGTCATTTTCGGCACCGTGTACGATGACTCCATGGGCGACGCGCTGCGCGTGACCGTGGTGGCGACCGGCCTGGGCCGTTCGGCCAAGAAGCAGCAGCCGATGACGCTGCTGAAGACCGGCACCGACAACATGCCTGTGCAGATGATGGCAGCCATGGCCCCGGTAGCGCAGCACACCCCCGACTACAGCGGCCTGGACACGCCGGCGGTGTGGCGCAGCTCGCGTGAGTCGGCGTCGGCCCACGTGGCAGCGCTGCAGGAGAAGGGCGTCGACACCTACGACATCCCGGCCTTCCTGCGCAAGCAGGCGGACTGAGCCGGCCCGGCAGGGCGGTATGCTCGCCGGCCGGCTGGCTGGCCAGCGATCCGATGCGGCGAAGCACGCAGGCGCTCCCTCGCCCGTGCATAGCCCGGATCGTGTTGGCCCGCTTAGCCCGCACGGCAGATCCCGCTCGCGCTGAAGCCTGCCTCCTCCCCATCCCGTCGCCGGGACAGGCGTGCCACGGCTGCCTCCCCGGAATGGTTTCCTGCCTGTCTGGCCGGGATGCGCCGTGGTCCGCGCGCTGCGCCGCAAGGTGCACCGCGCGGCGCAATCTTCCCCCTCATCGCCAACTGTCCGCGCTGCCGCCCCCGGCTTTGAGCGCAGCCTGTGGCGACCTATGATGCAAACTGTCACATTACGACGACATGGTCGCGCGCGGTCCTTTCTGCGCCGGCAAGTCCCATCTACCGCAGTACCGAACAGAGTAGAGCGCACATGATTGCCATCGGAGACCGCGTACCGGACGCGAAGCTGAACGAATTCCTGGACACCGAGCGCGAAGGCTGCAGCCTGGGTCCGAACGCATTTGCCGTGTCCGAGCTGGTCCGGGGCCGCAAGATCCTGGTGTTCGGCCTGCCCGGGGCCTTCACGCCGACCTGTTCCGCCAAGCACGTGCCGGGCTATGTCAGCCTGGCCGAGCAGTTCCGCGCAGCCGGTGTCGATGAGATCTGGTGCGTCTCGGTCAATGACGCCTTCGTGATGGGGGCCTGGGGCCGCGAGCAGCACGCCGGCGGCAAGGTCCGCATGATGGGCGACGGCAGCGCGCACTGGACGCTTGCCCTCGGACTGGACCAGGACCTGGGTCCGCGCGGCATGGGCATCCGCTCGAAACGCTACGCCATGCTGCTCGACGACGGCGTGGTGAAGAGCCTCGAGGTGGAAGCCCCAGGGGAGTTCCGTGTCAGCAGTGCCGAAGCCATGCTGGCAGCGTTGCGCGGGTAAGACACGCTTGCCGGGAAAAATGTGGTGCATATGCATCACATGCAACACGTCTAACACGGCGAAACAAAATGGTGCGGCGCAAGAGACCAAGGAGTGGTAAGATTACTTATTGAATCAAGTATTCAATAGCTTTTAATAATAACTGAGGCCGTCATGCTCAAACAGCGCACCATCAAATCCCTGGTGAAGACGGTCGGCATCGGTTTGCACTCGGGGCGCAAGGTCACGCTGACGCTCAGACCCGCCGCCGCCGATGTCGGCATCGTGTTCACCCGCGTCGACCTGCCCGAGCCGGTGGAGATTCCCGTCTCCGCGATGGCGATCGGCGACACGCGCCTGGCCTCGGTGCTGCAGAAGGATGGCGCGCGTGTTTCTACAGTCGAGCACCTGATGTCGGCCTGTGCCGGCCTGGGCATCGACAATCTTTATGTCGACGTCGACGCCGAGGAAATCCCCATCCTGGACGGCAGCGCGGCGTCCTTCGTCTTCCTGCTCCAATCCGCCGGCATCGAAGAGCAGCCGGCGGCCAAGCGCTTTATCCGGGTCAAGAAGCCGGTCGAGATCCGTGAAGGGGATAAAGTGGCCCGCCTGGAGCCGTATTTCGGCTTCAAGCTCACCTTCACCATCGACTTCCGCCACCCGGCGGTGGACAAGACCGGGCAGACCTTCTCCATCGATTTCGCCGACACCAGCTATGTGCGCGAAATCGCGCGCGCGCGCACCTTCGGCTTCGCCCACGAGTTCGAGGCCCTGCGCGAGATGGGCCTGGCGCGCGGCGGCAGCCTGGACAACGCCATCGTGCTGGACGAGCACCGCATGCTGAACAATGAGGAACTGCGCTATGGCGATGAGTTCGTGCGCCACAAGATCCTCGACGCCATCGGCGACCTGTACGTGGTCGGCCACCCGGTGATCGGCGCCTACGTCGCGCACAAGTCGGGCCACGGCATGAACAACCAGCTGCTGCGCGCCCTGCTGGCCGACCAGGAAGCCTACGAAATCGTCAGTTTCGACCGCGTCGAAGACGCGCCGCACGCCTTCCTGCCGCAGGCGCAGCCGGCCTTCGGCTGATCCCCCGCCCGCGCCGGGGCGACGCCGTAAGAATCTCCCGCTGTAAGAATCTCCGCTTGTCAGCAAGCTGAAGCCGATCCCTGGATCGGCTTTTTTCATGGGCATCGGCGCACCGAAGGGCGCCCGCGCGATGGACGCCGCCGCAGGCTGACAGGCTGCCTGGCCGCGGCGGCCCGCTTCAGCGGTGGTGGGAGAGCAGCGTCTGCAGGGCGTCGCGCAGCGGCGATTCGGGTAGGCTGCCGGCCAGCTCGCTGATGCTGGCCAGCCCGGCGGCAGTCATGCGGCCGGTGCGCGGCCGTGCAGCGGGCGGTGCGTCCCATTCGCCACGGCGCGAGACGTCCGGCTGGATGCGCACGCGGATGGCGGTGATCGTCGAGCCGCGCTCTTGCAGCCGGGCAAGCAGCGTGGGCACCACCTGGCGCACGCGGGCGGCAGCGGCGCCATGGGCGGCCAGCAGCAGCAGGGTCTGCTCCTGCGGGTTGCCCCGGTTGTCGCGCTTGACGCCAGCCACGGCGATGCCGGCGCGCAGCCCGGGCGGCAGCAGGGCCAGCACCTCGCCCTCGAGCTGGGCCAGCTCGCGCGCGGTCTGCATCAGGGCGGAGACCGGGCCGGCCCGGTCGAGCCAGTCATTGAGCGGCTTGGCGACAGGGGGCTTGAGGGCGTGGTGAGTGAACAGGCGCATGCGCGCATTCTAGCGTGGCGGGGCGCCGCCGGCTGGCTATTGAACCCGGCCGCCGCGCCCCGATCTCAGTTTGAGCGGCGGGCGCCGTGGACCGGGCTCCGGGTGGGGCGCGGCCCAGGTGGCGCCTCGCCTGGCGGCCGGGGCGCGCGGGCCTCCAGGCGCCCAGGAATTGCCTCGCGCGCATGATAAACTCGGCGTTTTGCGCCAACTCTCCATATCCGCGCGCCCGCTCCCGGACCAGCCCGCTCTGCTGGCGGCCAGGCCGGTCTCGCGCAGGTGAAAGCAATCGATGATCACGGGCCTTCTGAAGAAAGTCTTCGGCAGCCGCAATGAGCGGCTGATCAAACAATATCGGCGGACCGTTGCGCAGATCAATGCGCTGGAGCCACAGTTCGAGAAGCTGTCGGACGATGAGTTGCGGGGCATGACCGAGACTTTCCGCCAGCGCCACGCGGCCGGCGAGTCGTTGGAGTCCATGCTGCCCGAAGCCTTCGCGGTGTGCCGCGAGGCCAGCAAGCGCGTGATGAAGATGCGCCACTTCGACGTGCAGCTGATCGGCGGCATGGTGCTCAACGACAACAAGATCGCCGAAATGCGCACCGGCGAGGGCAAGACGCTGACCGCCACCTTGGCGGTCTACCTGAACGCCATCACCGGCAAGGGCGTGCACGTGGTCACGGTCAACGACTACCTGGCCCAGCGCGATGCGGAGTGGATGGGGCGCCTGTACAACTTCCTGGGCCTGTCGGTGGGCGTGAACCTGTCGCAGATGGCGCACGACCAGAAGCAGGCTGCGTACAACTCCGACATCACCTACGGCACGAACAACGAGTTCGGCTTCGACTACCTGCGCGACAACATGGTCTACGATCCGTCGCAGCGCGTGCAGCGCCCGCTGCACTACGCCATCGTCGACGAAGTGGACTCGATCCTGGTCGATGAGGCGCGCACGCCGCTGATCATCTCGGGCCAGGCGGAGAACCAGACCGACCTGTACCAGCGCATGAACGGCATTCCCAAGCTGCTGGAGCGCCAGATCGGCGAGGAGAAGGCCGACGGCACCGGCGTGGAGAAGCCCGGCGACTACTACGTCGACGAGAAGGGCCACCAGGTCTACCTGACCGAGTCCGGCCACGAGAAGGCCGAGGTCATCCTGTCCGAGATGGGCCTGATCGGCGAGGGCGAGTCGCTCTACGCGCCGCAGAACATCACGCTGATGCACCACCTGTACGCCGCCCTGCGCGCCTACAGCCTGTTCCACCGCGACCAGCACTACGTGGTGCAGAACGACGAGGTCATCATCGTCGACGAATTCACCGGCCGCCTGATGACGGGCCGCCGCTGGTCCGACGGCCTGCACCAGGCGGTCGAGGCCAAGGAAGGCGTGACCGTCCAGCAGGAAAACCAGACGCTGGCCACCATCACCTTCCAGAACTACTTCCGCATGTACGAGAAGCTGGCCGGCATGACCGGCACGGCCGACACGGAAGCCTATGAATTCCAGGAGATCTACGGCCTGGAAGTGGTGGTGATCCCGACCAACCGCCAGGCCCAGCGCAAGGACCTGCAGGACCAGATCTACAAGACGTCCAAGGAGCGCTACGACTCCGTGGTGCGCGATATCCGCGAGTGCTACGAGCGCGGCCAGCCGGTGCTGGTGGGCACCACCTCGATCGAGACCTCGGAATACCTGTCCGACCTGCTGAACAAGGAAAAGCTGCCGCACCAGGTGCTCAACGCCAAGCAGCACGCGCGCGAGGCCGAGATCGTCGCGCAGGCCGGCCGGCCCAAGATGATCACCATCGCCACCAATATGGCGGGCCGCGGCACCGACATCGTGCTGGGCGGCAACGTGGAGAAGCAGGCCGGCTTCATCGAGGCCGACGAGAGCCTGTCCGATGCCGAGAAGTCGGCGCGCATCACCACGCTGAAGGACGAATGGACGTCGCTGCACGAGCAGGTCAAGGCTTCCGGCGGCCTGCACATCGTGGGCACCGAGCGCCATGAGTCGCGCCGCATCGACAACCAGCTGCGCGGCCGTGCCGGCCGCCAGGGTGACCCGGGCTCCTCGCGCTTCTACCTGTCGCTGGATGACCAGCTGCTGCGCATCTTCGCCGGCGACCGCGTGCGCGCCATCATGGAGCGCCTGAAGATGCCCGAGGGCGAGCCGATCGAGGCCGGCATCGTGACCCGCTCGATCGAGTCGGCGCAGCGCAAGGTGGAAGGCCGCAACTTCGACATCCGCAAGCAGCTGCTGCAGTACGACGACGTCGCCAACGACCAGCGCAGGGAAATCTACAAGCTGCGCAATGAAGTGCTCGAGGCCAATGAGGTCGGCGAGTTGGTGAAGAACCTGCGTGAGAGCGTGATCGAGGAACTGTTCCGCGAGCACGTGCCGGCCGACACCATGGAAGAGCAGTGGGACGTCCGCGGCCTGGAAGCCAAGCTGCGCGACGAATGGGGCCTGCAGGTACCGCTGGCTTCGACCATCGAGGCGGCGCAGAGCATCGAGGACGAGCAGCTGCTGACCATGATCATGGGCGCCGCCAACGAGCACTATGACGGCAAGGTCGCCCTGGTCGGGCGCGAGTCCTTCTCGGGCTTCGAGCGCTCGGTCATGCTGCAGAGCATCGACACGCACTGGCGCGAGCACCTGGCCGCGCTTGACCACCTGCGCCAGGGCATCCACCTGCGCGGCTATGCGCAGAAGGATCCCAAGCAGGAATACAAGCGTGAATCGTTCGAGCTGTTCGCGCGCCTGCTGGACGTGATCAAGAACGAGGTCACGCGCGTGATCTTCAACGTGCAGATCCAGTCGCCGGAAGAACTGGAACAGGCATCCGAGCAGATCGAGGAAGGCCTGTCGCACCTGGAGAACGTGCAGTACAAACACGACGAGCTGGACGAGGGCGGCGAGCCGATGGAGGAGGCGCAGCCGGCACGCACGGCGATTGCCGCCGGCGCCGCGGCTGCCGCGGGCATGGCCAAGGTGGGCCGGAACGACCCCTGCCCGTGTGGCTCGGGCAAGAAGTACAAGCAGTGCCACGGCAAGCTGAGCTGAAGCCGCGTGCACAATAAGACGAATATGCCCGCGCAAGCGGGCATATTCGTCAGGCGGACCAGGCCGCCGCGGCCGCCGCGGACCGCTCCTAGGCCGGCTGAGGCGCGGCGCGCCAGCGGGCTGCCCAATCCGAAACATCGAGCTTTAGAGCAAACAGAGCAAACAGAGGAAACATCATGGCCGTCAACCTGCCGCTGCCCCTTGCGGAAAACCTGAAACCCGTCGCTGGCTTCGATCTGGGCTGGGCCGAGGCGGGCATCCGCAAGGCCAACCGCAAGGACGTGCTGGTCGCGCGTGTGGCCGAAGGCAGCACGGTCGCCGGCGTGTTCACCCGCAACCGCTTCTGCGCGGCGCCGGTCCAGGTCTGCCGCGAACACCTGGCCGCGGGCCAGGGCATCCGCGCGATCGTGGTCAACACCGGCAATGCCAATGCCGGCACCGGCGAGCCGGGCCTGGCCAATGCGCGCGCCACCTGCGCCGCGCTGGCCAAGGAACTCGGCATCGCGCCCGAGCAGGTGCTGCCGTTCTCGACCGGCGTGATCCTGGAGCCGCTGCCGGTCGACCGCCTGGTCGCCGCGCTGCCTGCCGCCATCGCCAATGCGCGTCCCGACAACTGGCTGGCCGCCGCTGAATCGATCATGACCACCGACACGCAGCCCAAGGCGGCTTCGCGCACGGTGCAGATCGACGGCAAGACCGTGACGCTGTCCGGCATCAGCAAGGGCGCGGGCATGATCCGCCCGAACATGGCCACCATGCTGGGCTTTATCGCCACCGACGCCGCCGTGGCGCAGCCCGTGCTGCAGGCGCTGGTCTCGCACGCCGCCGACCACTCCTTCAACAGCATCACCATCGACGGCGACACCTCGACCAACGACTCCTTCGTGCTGGTCGCCACCGGCCGTGCCGGCGTCGCCATCGACCGTGCCGAGGGCGCGGCCTTCGAGGCACTGCGCGAGGCGGTCACGTCGCTGGCGCAGGAACTGGCGCAGATGATCGTGCGCGATGGCGAAGGCGCCACCAAGCTGATGACGATCCGCGTTGAAGGCGGCGCCAATGTGGCCGAATGCCGCCAGATCGCCTATGCGGTCGCGCACTCGCCGCTGGTCAAGACCGCCTTCTATGCCTCGGACCCCAACCTGGGCCGGATCCTGGCAGCGGTCGGCTACGCCGGCGTGGACGATCTCGACGTCGACCGCGTCAACCTGTGGCTGGACGACGTCTGGGTCGCGCGCGACGGCGGCCGCAATCCGGAGTACCGCGAGGAAGACGGCCAGCGCGTGATGCAGCAGGCCGAGATCACCGTGCGCATCGCGCTGGGCCGCGGCGACGCCACCGCCACCGTCTGGACCTGCGACCTGTCGCACGACTACGTCTCGATCAACGCCGACTACCGCTCCTGAGGCTCCTGAGCCGCCGCCCCAACCGCCAACGGAAACCACGCAGCCATGTCTGACCTCGCCGCCCGCCTCGACAACTTCCTTGCCCGACTCGAACAATGGCTGCCCCCGCAGCTAAGCGAGGCGGACTGGAACGAGGCAGTGGCCTTCCGTTGGCGCAAGCGGCAGAGCCTGTTCGGCAACATCGGCTATCTGCAGGCGATCCGCCAGCTTCCGCCGATCCACCTGGACGACCTGAAGAACATCGAGCGCCAGAAGGACGCGATCGTGGCCAATACGCGCCAGTTCGTGGCCCGGCTGCCGGCCAATAACGTGCTGCTGACCGGCGCGCGCGGCACCGGCAAGTCCTCGTTGATCAAGGCCTGCCTCAATGCCTTCGTCAAGGAAGGGCTGCGCCTGGTCGAGGTGGACAAGGACGACCTGGGCGACCTGGGCGACATCGTCGAGCTGCTCGCCGGGCGGCCCGAGCGCTTCGCGATCTTCTGCGACGATCTCTCCTTCGAAGAAGGGGAGTCGGGCTACAAATCGCTGAAATCCGCACTGGATGGCTCCGTCGCGGCGCAATCGGACAATGTGCTGATCTACGCGACCTCAAACCGCCGCCACCTGTTGCCGGAGTACATGCGGGACAACGAGAGCTACCGGCACACCGACGACGGCGAGATCCATCCCGGCGAAGTGGTCGAGGAGAAGATCTCGCTGTCGGAGCGCTTCGGGCTCTGGCTGTCCTTCTATCCGCCCAAGCAGGACGAGTACCTGACCATCGTCGGCCACTGGCTCAAGCACTTCGGCTGCAGCGATGACGACATCGCCGCGGCGCGCGGCGACGCGCTGGTATGGGCGCTGGAGCGCGGCTCGCGTTCCGGCCGCGTGGCCTGGCAGTTCGCGCGCGACTGGGGCGGCAAGCACGGCCGGCGTGCCGTGACCGCAACGGAGCAGTCATGAGCCGTGCGGCTGACATCGCGCCGGACGGCGTGCGCAAGGTCACCGAGGTGGCGGTGGGCGTGCTGGTGCGCCCGGACGGCAGTTTCCTGCTGGCGCAGCGCCCGGCGGGCAAGCCCTACGAGGGCTACTGGGAGTTCCCCGGCGGCAAGCTGGAGCCGGGCGAGTCGGTCGAGTCAGCGCTGGCGCGCGAGCTGCACGAGGAACTCGGGCTGGACGTGACGCGCAGCGAACGCTGGAAGGTGCTGGAGCACGACTATCCGCACGCCTATGTGCGGCTGCATTTCTGCAAGGTGGTCGGCTGGCTTGGCGAGCCCCACGGCCGCGAAGGCCAGGCATTCTCCTGGCAGCACGCGCCGGTCTCGGTCGGGCCGCTGCTGCCGGCGACGATCCCGGTGGTGGAGTGGCTGGCGGCGGAGGCCGCCTGAGCCGGCACGACGCCGGCGCGGCCCATCCCGCCTAGTCCGCTGAATCATTGAAATGGGAGGTGAAGGCCATGCCATGCGGGAATCAGCGCTAGGCGCAAAGCGCAGCAATAGCACGGCTATTGCGAGCATTTGCAACGACGCGATGAGCCCGCATGGCGTGGCAGGCACCGACCGATTTCAGTGATTCAGTGGACTAATGGTCTTCGTCGTCGGGCAGGTCCGGCGACGGTGTCTCTTCGGGCTTGCCGCCGATCACATACTTCTCGGCGGCCCAGGCGCCCAGGTCGATCTGCTTGCAGCGTTCGGAGCAGAAGGGGCGGAAACGATTCTCCGTCACCCAGGCCACATCCTTGCCGCAAGTGGGGCATTTGACGACGGTCGGCATGGTATTGCGATGAACTTCAGCGATGAACTTCAGAAATTGCAGAGCTTGAGCAGGAAGGGGATGTCCGCATCGACCGATTTCGGTCGCAGGTCCCCATCCTGTTGCGTGAAACGCACCCACAGCATGTACTTGTTGGCGCTCATCTCGGGAATGAAGGCCAGCAGCGAGTCATCGAGCAGCACCTGCATCAGCTGGTAGCTGCGCCCTGACAGCATCTGCTGGTAGCTGCCGCCAGTGGCGATGACCTTGCCGCTCTGGCTGGACTCCCGCAGCAGGCGCAGGACCGTGGACGTGCCTTGGCGCAGCGGCAGCAGCGGGCGGGCCCATTTGACGATATCGATGCGGCGCTCTTCGGCGGGACGGTGCTGCCATGCATAGTAGGCGGGCAGGTCGAACTCGCAGGTGCCGCCCGGGATGATGGCGCGGCTGCGGATGCTGGTCAGCCATTCATTGTCGACCAGCAGCTGGCCGGCCTTGCCCACGGTCTGGTTGAGCAGCGCGATGGCCTGTTCGATCTCTCCGATCACCGCATCCAGCGCCTTCTGGTCGATCTGCGGGTTGGCGCGCAGTACCGACAGCGCCTGGCGCTGGCGTTCCAGCTCCTTGATCAGGTCGGTCTTGAGGTCGGCCCGGCCGGCCACGTCGATGATCTCGAACAGCGTCGTCAGCGCAACGTGGTGCTGCAGCGCATGATCCTGGCCGAGGAAGAAATCCAGGCGATCGAACAGGTCCTCCAGGCGCAGGAGAGTCCTGATGCGTTCGTTGAAAGGATATTCGTACAGAATCAAGAGAATGTCCGTGCAGCGTGTGGGTCGGCGCGCCAGCTGCGGCGCGGCTCCCACTTGGAAACCATTCGGCGCGGGAATGTTCCCGGCACCGGACTTCGGGTTATCGGGTACTGGCGGCGGGCGGAATCTTGCCCGCCATGATCAGCGCATTCTATGCGAGTCCGCGCCGCGCGACAACGTAAGGTGCGTGATGCACCATGCTCGTTTGATACGGCCTGTCTGCGGCCTGTCATGCGGCCGGATGTGGGCGCGCTGCCGCCGCAGGCGAGCGGTAGATGCGATCCAGCCGCGCCACCTGCGGCTCGAGCGCCTCGGGCGGCCCCTCGTTGTCGATCACGTCGTCCGCGTGGGCCAGCCGCTGCTGGCGCGTGGCCTGGCGGGCCATGATGGCCTCCACCTGGGCCTGGCTGAAGCCGTTGCGCGCCATCACGCGCGCGATCTGCGTCGCCTCGCTGCAATCGACCACCAGCACTCTTCCGACGCGCTGGCGCCAGCTCCCCGATTCCACCAGCAGCGGCACCACATAGATCAGGTAGGGATGTGCGCCGCCCGCCCGCACGGCGGCGGCGCGGCTTTCGGTCAACTGGCGGATGAGCGGGTGAGTGATGCCTTCGAGGCGCGCCTTGGCCGCCGGGTCGGCAAAGACCAGGGTTCGCATCGCATCGCGGTCCATGGCGCCGTCCGGACGCAGGCATTGCGGGCCGAAGGCTTCGGCCAGCGCGGGGATGGCCAGCCCGCCGGGCGCGGTGATCTCATGGGCGAGCTGGTCCGTGTCGATCACCGCGGCGCCGTGCGCGGCGAACAGATCGGCCACGCGGGTCTTGCCGGAGCCGATGCCGCCGGTCAGTCCGATTTCAAGCATGGGGGGAGTACCGTGTAGATTGCCTCGTTGACGCGAGTCTAGCCTAGTGTCTGCATCGTTGGCGCGGATCGGAGGCGCCAGGCGGACTTACCGGCCATCAGGCTATGCGCCCGGCATGCCCAGCACGAGCGGTAGCGCGCCGGCGCCGAAGAACAGGACCAGCAGTCCGGCGCCCGCGATGAACGGGCCGAAGGGGAAGGGCGTGTCGCGCTGCTGCCGGCGCAATGCGATGCGCGCCAGGCCGAACAGCAGGCCCACCACGGAGGACAGCAGCACCAGCGCAGGCAGTGCCTGCCAGCCGAACCAGGCGCCCAGCGCGGCCATCAGCTTGAAGTCGCCGTAGCCCATGCCCTCCTTGCCGCGCAGCAGCTTGAAGGCCCAGTAGACGCTCCAAAGCAGCAGGTAGCCGGCCATGGCACCGATCACGGCGTCGGCCAGCGGCACGAACACGCCGGCGAGGTTCAGCAGCAGGCCCAGCCAGAGCAGCGGCTGGGTGATCTGATCGGGCAGCAGCTGGGTGTCGGCATCGATCATGGTCAGCGCCAGCAGCGCCCACACCAGCACCAGCGCCGCCAGGGCCTGCCAGGTCGGACCGAAGTGCCAGGCCGTCAGCACGCACAGCACGGCGCTGGCCAGCTCCACCAGCGGGTAGCGCATCCCGATCGGCGCATGGCAGGCCGAGCAGCGCCCGCGCAGCAGCAGGTAGCTGAGGACCGGGATGTTCTCCCAGGCTGCCAGTGTGTGGCCGCAATGCGGGCAGGCCGAACGCGGCACCGCCAGGTTGTAGCGCGCGGGATGGGGCAGCGGTTCGTCGCGCAGCGAGGCGATGTAGTTGGCCTCGTCGTGCTCCATCATGCGCGGCAGGCGGTGGATCACCACGTTGAGAAAGCTGCCGACCGCCAGGCCGAGCAGGCCGGCCACCAACAGCAGGAACCAGGATGGCAGCGGCGCCAGCACCGCCACCGTAAAGCCGCTGTGCGGCAGGAATGCAGACCACATGCCTCAGACCACCTGTCCCAGTTTGAAGATCGGCAGGTACATGGCGATCACCATGCCGCCGATCAGGACACCCAGCACCACGATGATCAGCGGCTCGATCAGGCTGGAGATGGCCGCCACGGCATCGTCGACCTCCCGCTCGTAGAATTCCGCCACCTTCAGCAGCATATTGTCGAGCGCGCCCGACTCTTCGCCGATCTGGGTCATCTGCAGCACCATGTTGTCGAACACATGGGTGGCCTGCATCGCGTTGGTCAGGCTGGTGCCGATGCGCACCGCCTGCTCGATCTCGCGCGTGGCGTCATGGTAGACCCAGTTGCCGGCCGCGCCCGCCACCGATTCCATCGACTCCACCAGCGGCGTGCCGGCAGCGAACATGGTGGCCAGGGTGCGCGTCCAGCGTGCGATCACGGCCTTGCGGAACAGGCTGCCGAAGATCGGCAGCTTCAGCAGCGCCCGGTCGGTGCCGCGCTGCACCTTTTCCGACTTGCGCAGGGCGCGCAGATAGAGCGCGATGCCCGCGACCGGCACGCCGATCATGATGTACCAGTAGGCGACGAAAAAGTCCGAGATGTTGATCACGACCAGCGTGGGCGCCGGCAGGTTGGCGCCGAAGCTGGCGAACACGCCCTTGAAGGCCGGGATCACGAACAGCATCAGGATCACCGTCACGGCAAAGGCCACCGTCAGCACCGCGATCGGGTAGATCATGGCGGACTTGATCTGGCTCTTCAGCGCGATCGTCTTTTCCATGTACAGCGACAGCCGCTCGAGCAGCGCATCCAGGATGCCGCCCTGCTCGCCCGCGTCGATCAGGTTGCAATAGAGCGTGTCGAAGTACGTGGGGTGGCGGCGGAAGGCCTGCGCCATGCTGCTGCCCGCCTCGATGTCGAAGCGGATCTGCGACAGCAGCTGCGTGAAGTTCGGGTTGGCATGGCCGCGCGCGATGATGTCAATCGACTGCAGCAGCGGCACGCCGGCCTTGAGCATGGTGGACAGCTGGCGCGTGAAGTAGGCGATGTCCTTTTGCGTGATCTTGCGGCCGCGCGCTGCCTTGCGCCGCTTCATCTTGACCACGGTCAGGCCCTGCTTGCGCAGCGTGGCGTTGACCTCGGCCTGGTTCTCGGCACGCAGCTCGCCGGTGAAGGTCTTGCCCTTGCGGTCCTTGCCTTCCCACTCGAAGATGTACTGCGTTGGCGCCTTGCGGCTGGCCTTGCCTCGCGACGGCGCCGCCGTCCGGGCCGCCGCGGCTGGTGCACGCGTTGCCATGATTGACCCCCGACAAAGTGTTCTTGTTTTACATATTCGTTGTTGCCAGCACTTCTTCCAGCGAGGTGACGCCTTGCTTCACCTTGAGCAGGCCGGCTTCCCGCAACGATAGCACGCCGTCGTGACGCGCCTGTTCGGCGATCTGCAAAGCTGTGCCATGCGACAGGATGATCTGCTGCATCGCCTCGGTAATGGGCATCACCTGGTAGATGCCGCAGCGGCCCTTGTAGCCGCTGTGGTTGCAGCGCTCGCAGCCGACCGGATGGTAGGGCTGCCAGCTGCCATCCAGCGCGCTTTCCTGGAAGCCCGCGTCGAGCAGCACGTCGCGCGCCAGCGCCCCGGAACGCTTGCAGGTGCAGAGCCGGCGCGCCAGCCGCTGGGCCGTGATCAGCAGCACGCTGGAGGCGATATTGAAGGGCGCTACGCCCATGTTCATCAGCCGCGTCAGCGTGGTCGGCGCGTCGTTGGTGTGCAGGGTGGACAGCACCAGGTGGCCGGTCTGCGCGGCCTTGATCGAGATGTCGGCGGTTTCCAGGTCGCGGATCTCGCCCACCATGATGATGTCCGGATCCTGGCGCAGGAAGGAGCGCAGCGCGGCCGCGAAGGTGAGGCCCGCCTTCTCGTTGACATTGACCTGGTTGATGCCGGGCAGCTGGATTTCCGCCGGGTCCTCGGCGGTCGAGATATTGATGTCGCCCTGGTTGAGCAGGTTCAGGAAGGTATAGAGCGACACCGTCTTGCCGCTGCCGGTCGGGCCGGTCACCAGGATCATGCCGTAGGGGCGCTTGATGGTGTCGAGCAGCAGCGCCTTCTGCTCGGGCTCATAGCCGAGCTGATCGATGTCGAGCTTGTCGGACGAGGACTCGAGAATCCGCATCACGATCTTCTCGCCGAACAGCGTGGGCAGTGTGGAGACGCGGAAGTCGATCGCCTTTTCCACCGTCTCCTTGTTGTCCTTCGCGTCCTTGTCCTTGGGCAGCGGGATCAGCAGCTTCATGCGCCCGTCCTGCGGCACGCGCTTCTCTGAGATGTCCAGGCGGGACAGCACCTTGATGCGCGTGGCGATCTTGTCGCGGATGTCGAGCGGTGGGCGGGCTACCTCCTGCAGCACGCCGTCGACGCGGAAGCGCACGCGATAGAAGGTCTCGAAGGGTTCGAAGTGCAGGTCAGAGGCGCCACGATGGAAGGCCTCGGTCAGCAGCTTCTGCAGGAAGCGCACGACCGGCGCGTCGTCAATGTCGTTGGGCGCCTTGTTGCGCTGGGAGGCGGCCGAGGCAACCGGATCGTACTCGATCAACTTGCGCTCGCTCGCCACTGGTCCGGCCGTGCGCAGCGTGCCGGCTTCCGCGCCGGCCGAACGCACATACTTCATCAGCTTGTCGTGCTCGACCACGACGGTGTCTACCGGCAGGTTCAGCTTCTGCTTGATGGCGTCGACGCCCGCCTGGTTGGACGGGTCAGACAGGGCCACGATCAGCCGATTGTCCCGCCGCCCCAGAGGCAGCAGCCGGTGGGCATGGAACTCGCGGTTGCCGGCCAGTGCGGGCGGTACCGTGGCGAAGTTGAACTGGCTCAGGTCGAGCAGCGGCAGCTGGTATTTGTCAGCGGCGAAGGTGGCCAGGTCGCGCGCGCTCATGGTGCCGCTGGCCACGATCTCGTCGATCAGCTGGGACTTCTTCTCCCGAGCCGCCTGTTCGAGCTGGGCAAGAAGGGCCGGGGCGATGCGGCGGCTCTGCGCGAGAGCGAGACCTAGTGTCATGGCAAAAGCAGGACGGCCCGCGAGGGCAGCGAGGCAGGGCGCACGCCCTGGACCGCGGCAGTTTGCAGCCGGGGTCACTTTTTGTAAAGGCGTGCGCGGGCGCGCGTTGGCATTTGTGCGACAGCGAAGCAACCCCGCTTTGGGGTGGGGGAGGGCGCCGATGCCTGCGGGCCGGCGCGGGCGGCATGGCGATGTCGCCGCCGCGTATCAGGCCGGGCTGCATGACGGCAGGGCGTGATTTGCTTCTGTCTGGGACAACGACCGGAGGCAAAGACAGAAACAAAAAAGGCCGCACTTTCGTGCGGCCTTCTTGTGGTCTCAATGACCAGGAAACTGGTCGGGGTGAGAGGATTCGAACCTCCGGCCTCTACGTCCCGAACGTAGCGCTCTACCAGGCTAAGCTACACCCCGTTTTTTGTTTTTCTGCGCTACGACTGTCGTTGCAGCGAGAAAGCACACAAGTGTATCAGCGTTTCTTTCAGTTGTGAAGAGGGAAATTGCATTGCGGCTTTTTCCGCTGCTTCTGCCTCGCGCTGCGCGGCCTGGAAGGTGACCTCCAGCGCGCCGCTGGCGTGGATCGCGGCGAAGACGGCGTCGAAATGCTCGGTGCCGCCTTGCACGATGGCTTCGCGCGCCAGTGCGCGCTGCTCGGCGGTGCCGTGCTCGATCAGGTGCAGCAGCGGCAGCGTGGGCTTGCCTTCGCGCAGGTCGTCGCCGGCGTTCTTGCCCATCTGTTCGGCGCTGGCCGTGTAGTCGAGCATGTCGTCGATCAGCTGGAAGGCGGTGCCGATGCGGCGGCCGTACTCGGCGGCGGCTTCTTCCAGGGCGGCGTCGGCGCCGGCCAGCACCGCGCCGATCTGGGCCGAGGCCTCGAACAGCTTGGCGGTCTTGTAGCGGATCACCTTGAGGTAGCGCTCCACGGTGACGTCCGGGTCGTGCATGTTCAGCAGTTGCAGCACCTCGCCTTCGGCGATCACATTGGTGGCGTTGGAGAGGATCTCCATGATGCGCATGCTGCCGGCTTCCACCATCATCTGGAAGGCGCGCGAGTAGAGGAAGTCGCCCACCAGCACGCTGGCCGCGTTGCCGAAGGCCGCGTTGGCGGTCTCGCGACCGCGGCGCAGCTCGGACTCGTCCACGACGTCGTCATGCAGCAGCGTGGCGGTGTGGATGAACTCGACCACGGCGGCGAGGTCGTGGTGGCGGTTGCCATCGTAGCCCAGCGCGCGCGCCACCAGCAGCAGGATCACTGGGCGCAGGCGCTTGCCGCCGGCGCCGATGATGTATTCGCCGATCTGTTCGATCAGCGGCACCTCGGAGGCGAGGCTGCGGCGGATGACTGCGTCGACGGCGCGCATGTCAGCAGCGACCGGGGCGAGCAGGGCAGTGGCGGAAGACTGGGACAAGATGATCACCGTTGCGCAAAACCGGACGATTATATGCGATGGACGTGTATGTATGTCCGTCCTCCAGGGGGCTTTCGGGCGCGGGTGGCGTCCCGGAGACGGAGGAGGCGGGGCTGCTAAGATCACGGCCTGGGCAAGTCCGGCAAATCCTGCCGTCGTACCCGCCGCGCAGCCTGGTGGCTGGCCTTCACGCCCTGGCGGGATTCCTGCTGGCCGGCCCGATCTGAGCCCGGCAGTGCAGGGCTCGCAAGGCACAAAGTGCGCCGGGCGACGCCGCCTTGGCTATGTGCCTGTTTTCTTTGCGCTTTTCTCTGGTTTCGTATAGAATGCGCAGTTCTCTCCGGTAGCTTTCGTGCAGCGTGCCGGCCATGCGCTTCCCAGTGTTCACTAGCGGTTCACCAGCGGGGGTATGCAGCGGCCCGGTTGGCGCGGTATGTGGGGCGCAGCTTGCCCCGTTCGTGCACCGGCGGGAGATAACCGGGCCAGCCTGATGGCCGCCGGTTCCGGCTTCGTCCACGACGAAGCTGCGTGGCGGTGCCGGTGCTGGCATTCGGCGTTTCATACACATCGAGAGGTTCGACAATGTACGCGGTCGTAAAAACCGGCGGCAAGCAATACAAGGTTGCTGCTGGCGAAAAACTGAAAGTAGAACAGATACCGGCTGACATTGGCGCTGAAATCACGCTCGACCAGGTGCTCGCAGTGGGCGCAGGCGACCAGATCAAGTTTGGTACGCCGCTGGTTAGCGGGGCTTCCGTCAAGGCTACCGTTATCTCCCAGGGTCGTCACGACAAGGTGAAGATCTTCAAGATGCGCCGTCGCAAGCACTACCAGAAGCGTCAAGGCCATCGTCAGAATTACACCGAGCTGCGCATCGAAGCCATCGTTGCCTGAGCCTCTGCTCAGTCTGCATCGAAATCGAGCGTAACCAGGTAAAGCGACAGGAGTTAAGTCATGGCACAGAAAAAAGGCGGCGGTTCCACCCGGAACGGCCGCGATTCCGAATCGAAGCGCCTCGGCGTGAAGGTGTTTGGCGGCCAGGCCATCAATGCCGGCGGCATCATCATCCGCCAGCGTGGCACCCGCGTGCATGCCGGCGAGAACGTCGGTGTGGGCAAGGACCACACCCTCTTCGCCCTGGTGGACGGCCACGTGCAGTTCGCCGTCAAGGGCGCTGCGAAGAAGCAGCAGGTCAGCGTCGTCCCGGCAGCCTGATCTCCGCCTTTGCAGCACGAAGGCCCCGCAACGCTTGCGGGGCTTTTTCTTTTCTGGCGACAATATCGATGCTCGCCATCCGCCGCGGCCGCCCGACATCTGCAGGCGCAGCGGCCCGCACCAGCCACGGAAACCCAACATGAAGTTCATCGACGAAGCCCGAATCGAAGCCATCGCCGGCAACGGCGGCAATGGCAGCGCCTCGTTCCGGCGTGAGAAGTTTGTGCCCTTCGGCGGTCCGGATGGCGGCGACGGCGGACGTGGCGGCAGCGTGTTTGCCGTGGCGGACCGCAATATCAACACCCTGATCGACTTCCGCTATGCCAAGAAGCACGTGGCGAGGAATGGCGAGAATGGGCGCGGTGCCGACTGCTACGGCGCGGCGGGCGACGACGTCACACTGCGCATGCCGGTGGGCACGCTGATCGCCGACATGGACACCGGCGAACTGATCGCCGACCTGACCGAACACGGCCAGACGGTTTGCCTGGCCGAAGGCGGCATGGGCGGTTGGGGCAACCTGCACTTCAAGTCGAGCACCAACCGTGCGCCGCGCCAGCAGGTGGACGGCAAGCCGGGCGAGCGCCGCATGCTGAAGCTGGAACTGAAGGTGCTGGCCGATGTGGGCCTGCTCGGCATGCCCAATGCGGGCAAGTCGACCTTCATCTCGCATGTCTCCAACGCGCGCCCCAAGGTCGCGGACTATCCCTTCACCACGCTGCACCCGAACCTGGGCGTGGTGCGAGTCGACCACCAGCAATCCTTCGTGGTCGCCGACATTCCCGGCCTGATCGAGGGCGCGGCCGAAGGGGCGGGCCTGGGACACCAGTTCCTGCGCCACCTGCAGCGTACCGGCCTGCTGCTGCATATCGTCGACCTGGCCCCCTTCGACGAGGCGGTCGACCCCGTGGCCGAGGCGCGCGCCATCGTCAACGAGCTGAAGAAGTATGACGAGACGCTTTATGAGAAGCCGCGCTGGCTGGTGCTGAACAAGCTGGACGTGGTGCCCGATGAAGAGCGCGAGACGCGCGTCAAGGACTTCATCAAGCGCTACAAGTGGAAGGGGCCGGTGTTCCGCATCTCGGCGCTGACCGGCGAGGGCTGCCGCGAGCTGATCTACGCGATCAAGGACCATCTGGCGGCGATCAAGGCCGAGGAAGCGGCCGCGCTGGCCGAGCCGGACATCCGGCTGGACGACCGGCTGCACAACGTCGCCCGGGACGGCAGCGAGCCGGCCTGAGCGCGGCCGCGCGGCGCTTGCGGGCGCCGCCGGATGGTGGTGGCAGGACAATCACAAGAAAGAGGCGGCGCACCCGCGCCCGCCCTGCAGCATTCTCCCAATCTCCTCGAGACAGGAAGTTCACCATGCAATCGGTCATCGCGCAGGCAAAGCGCATCGTCGCCAAGGTCGGATCCAGCCTGGTGACCAATGACGGCAAGGGGCTGGACCATGAGGCCATCGCCCGCTGGGCGGCGCAGATCGCCAGCCTGCGCGCGGGTGGCAAGGAAGTGGTGCTGGTCAGCTCGGGCGCCATTGCCGAGGGCATGCAGCGCTTGGGCTGGAGCAAGCGGCCGCGCGAGATCCACGAACTGCAGGCCGCGGCCGCCGTCGGCCAGATGGGCCTGGCCCAGGTCTACGAGAGCCAATTCGGCAGCCACGGCATCCGCACCGCGCAGGTGCTGCTGACCCACGCCGACCTGGCCGACCGCGAGCGCTACCTGAACGCGCGCTCGACCTTGCTGACGCTGCTTGCCCTGGGCGTGGTGCCGATCATCAACGAGAACGACACCGTGGTCACCGACGAGATCAAGTTCGGCGACAACGATACGCTGGGCGCGCTGGTGACCAACCTGATCGAAGGTGATGCGCTGGTGATCCTGACCGACCAGCGCGGCCTCTACACCGCCGATCCGCGCAAGGACCCGGCCGCCGAATTCGTGCACGAGGCACTGGCCGGCACCCCCGAGCTGGAAGCCATGGCAGGCGGCGCCGGCACGTCGATCGGCCGCGGCGGCATGCTGACCAAGATCCTGGCCGCCAAGCGCGCAGCCAAGTCCGGTGCCCATACGGTGATCGCTTCCGGACGTGAGCCCAAGGTCCTCGAGCGGCTGGCGGCGGGAGAGGCGATCGGCACGCAGCTGCTGGCGCCGACCGGCCGCCTGACGGCACGCAAGCAGTGGATGACGGATCACTTGCAGATGCGTGGCCGCGTGGTCATCGATGCCGGCGCGGTGGCCAAGCTGACCGCCAGCGGCACGTCACTGCTGCCGATCGGGGTGGTGGAGGTGCAGGGCGAATTCGCGCGCGGCGAGGTGGTCGCCTGCGTCGACCAGGCTGGCCGCGAAGTGGCGCGGGGCATGAGCAACTACTCCAGCGCCGAGGCGCGCCTGATCGCGCGCAAGCCTTCATCGGAGATCGAGGCCGTGCTCGGGCACGTCTACGAGCACGAGCTGATCCATCGGGACAACCTGGTCCTGATGTGATGCCGCGGCCGGGATATCACCCGGCCGCATCATTGCAGGCGGCGGTGCCTGGTCCGATTCAGCGGACTAGCGATAGGTATCCCGCGTCGGCTGGTCGCTGCGCAAGCGCTTGACGATGTCCTTGGCACTGCCGAAAGCTGAGCGGCCATCGCAGAGGTAATCGCGCCCCAAGGCGGCCGCGTAGTTGTTGCGGGCGCCCTGGCTGAGGCGCAGCCAGCCTTCGCGGCCATCGCTGCGGTTGCGCACCCAGGCATTGGCGCCCGGCGGCAGCGTGGCGTAGAGCTTGCGCTCGAAGGTGTCGCAGCGCAGGCCCTCGAAGCTGACATTGCGCACGCCGCTGGGGCTGGTGATGACCACCGTGTAGCGCACTGCGCCGTCGGCGCCGACCAGGACCGACTTGGCGTCGACCGCGAACTGCAGCGTCGTGTTGGTCGGGCCGAACTCGAAGGGGATCAGGTCCGCATCCTGGGGCAGGGCCGGCAGCGAGACTTCGACTTCCGTGAAGGGCTTGCCGCCGAACAGGTCGTCGAACAGGTCGCCCTTCTTGGTGGGAAGGTCTTCCTCTTCTTCCTTGACGGGCTGGGGTTTGCTCGGCGTGCTGCTGCAGGCAGCCAGGCCGAGGCAAGCGGCGGCCACTGCCAGCAGGCAGAAGGCACGCAGGCGCGGGTAATGGCCGCGCCCGGCGAAATCAGTCATCGGTACTCCGTTCAGGATTCGCCGGCACGGCCGGCGGGATCAGGCTTGGGTTGCAGCCGGCGGCATGGCGGCCGTGGTGGCCATGGTGGACGTGTCCGCCATAGGGGCTCTGCGGCGTGCGGCCGCGCTGCAGGAAGCGCGACAACTCGGTCAGCGCCATCTGGTAGACCTCGCGCTTGAATTCGATCACGGCCTCGAGCGGCACCCAGTACTGGCTCCAGCGCCAAGCGTCGAACTCGGGGTGGTCGGTGGCGCGCAGGCGGATGTCGCAATCGCGCGCAGCCATGCGCAACAGGAACCAGATCTGCTTCTGGCCCCGGTAATGGCCGCGGATCTCGCGGCGGATGAACTTGTCCGGCACCTCATAACGCAGCCAGTCGCGCGTGCGACCGACGATACGGACATGTTCGGGCAGCAGTCCGACCTCTTCATGCAGTTCGCGGTACATCGCCTGTTCCGGCGTCTCGCCGTATTTGATGCCGCCTTGAGGAAACTGCCACGAATGTTCGCCGATACGTTTGCCCCAGAACACCTCGTTCCGTGCGTTGATGAGGATAATGCCGACGTTCGGGCGAAAGCCTTCACGATCGAGCATGACTGCACCTCGAATCCTTTAGAATTACGTCGATTATAAAGGATGCGCGCGGTACGGCCGGAGTGGGCGGGTGCTGGTTTTCCCCAGCCGGAAGCGCCGCTTCAGGCGCGTGCGCGCAGGATTTGGTGCGGTGGCATCCCGGATTCCTCCGGAGATGGCCGGACCCTAAGAGAAAGCTACGGATGAAAGCCTCGCAATTCTTCATTTCCACCCTCAAGGAAGCCCCCGCCGACGCGGAAATCGTGTCGCACAAGCTGATGACGCGCGCCGGCATGATCAAGAAGCTGGGCGCGGGCATCTACAACTACATGCCGATCGGCCTGCGGGTGATCCGCAAGGTGGAGAACATCGTGCGCGAGGAGATGAACCGGGCCGGCGCGGTCGAGCTGTCGATGCCGGTGATCCAGCCGGCCGAGCTGTGGCAGGAAACCGGCCGCTGGGACAAGATGGGCCCCGAGCTGCTGCGCCTGAAGGACCGGCACGAGCGCGATTTCGCCGTGCAGCCGACCTCCGAGGAGGTCGTCACCGACATCGCCCGCAGCGAGATCCGCAGCTACAAGCAACTGCCGGTCAACTTCTATCAGATCCAGACCAAGTTCCGCGACGAGCGCCGGCCGCGCTTCGGCATCATGCGCGGGCGTGAGTTCACCATGAAGGACGCCTACTCCTTCGACCGTGACCTGGACGGCATGAAGGTGTCCTACCAGAAGATGTTCGACGCCTACGTGCGCATCTTCCAGCGCTTCGGCCTGGAATTCCGCGCGGTGGCGGCCGACAACGGCGCCATCGGCGGCTCGGGCTCGCATGAGTTCCACGTTATCGCCGACACCGGCGAGGACGCCATCGTCTACTGCCCGGACTCCGACTACGCCGCCAACATGGAAGCGGCCGAGGCGCTGCCCCTGCTGGACAGCCGCGCCGCGCCGGCCGAGCCGCTGGTCAAGGCCTCGACCCCGGAAAAGGCCAAGTGCGAGCACGTGGCCGAGTTCCTCGGCATCCCGCTGCAGCGTACCGTCAAGTCGATCGTGCTGGCCACCGACAGCGAAGCCGGCACCCAGATCTGGCTACTGCTGATCCGCGGCGACCACGAGCTGAACGAGATCAAGGCGTCGAAGGTGGCCGGCCTGGCCGACTTCCGCTTCGCCACCGAGAACGAGATCGTCGATACCTTCGGTTCGCCGCCGGGCTACCTGGGCCCGGTGGGCACCAAGAAGCCGGTCAATCTGGTGGTGGACCGCACCGTCGCCAATATGAGCGATTTCTGCTGCGGCGCCAATGACCGCGACTACCACTACACCGGCGTCAACTGGGGCCGCGACTTGCCCGAGCCGCAGGTGGCCGACCTGCGCAACGTGGTCGAGGGCGATGCCTCGCCCGACGGCAAGGGCCGCCTGTCCATCTGCCGCGGCATCGAGGTGGGCCACGTGTTCATGCTGGGCACCCGCTACTCGGTGGACATGAACGCCAACTTCCTCGACGAGAACGGCAAGACCCAGCCGATGCAGATGGGCTGCTACGGCATCGGCATCACCCGCATCCTGGGCGCCGCCATCGAACAGAACTTCGACGAGCGCGGCATCATCTGGCCAGCGGCGATCGCCCCCTTCACGGTGGTGGTGTGCCCGGTCGGCTATGACCGCAACGAGGCCGTCAAGGCCGAGGCCGACCGCATCCACGCCGAGCTGCTGGCAGCCGGCGTCGACGTGATCCTGGACGACCGCGGCGAGCGCCCCGGCGTGATGTTCGCCGACTGGGAGCTGATCGGCGTGCCGCACCGCGTGGTGGTGGGCGACCGCGGCCTGAAGGAAGGCAAGGTCGAGTACCAGGGCCGCCGTGACGCGCAGGCGACTTCGGTGGCGGTGGCGGACGTGGTCGGCCACGTGCGCGGCCAGCTCGCCAACTGACGCGCGCCGACGGTGCAGCCCGCCCGCCACCCCGCCGGTACTGCTGGCTTCCGGCCTGGTGACGGGCGTGGGCGGCTTGCCCGCGCCGGCGGCGCGCTGCTGCTGGCCCTGGCCGCCGCAAGCGCCCAGGCCGGGGCGCAGAAGGAAGAGGACCTGGCGGACTCGGTACGCGGCGCGCTGGCGGCAGCCATTGCCGACGGCCGGCCGGTGCGGCCGGTCTTTGCCACGGGGGGCGAGCGGCTTGCCTACCTGAAGTGGCTGGGTGAGATGTCGCGCCGGCTGGAAGGCCGCATCCCCGAAGCGCAGCCGCGCATCGAACTGATCGAGACCGCCTACTACGAAGCCAAGCGCGCCGGCCTGGAGCCCGCGCTGGTGCTGGGCCTGATGCAGGTCGAGAGCAATTTCCGCAAGTACGCGATCAGCGGCGCGGGCGCGCGCGGCCTGATGCAGGTGATGCCCTTCTGGACCCACAGCATCGGCGACGGCGACGCGCGCAAGCTGTTCCACCTGCAAAGCAATCTGCGCTACGGCTGCAGCATTCTTCGCTATTACCTGGACCGCGAGCAGGGCGACCTGTTCCTTGCGCTGGGCCGCTACAACGGCAGCCGCGGCCGGCCCGAATATCCCAATGCGGTGCTGGCGGCCTGGAAGCGCTGGCAGTACTCCGAAGCGTCGGTCACCGTCGCCGGCGACCCCGTTGCCGGCGGCCAGCGCGTGCTGCCGCGCGAGGCGCCGGCACGCAACCCCTTCTCCGCGCAGCGCCTGGCCAATCCGTCATGAGCGCGCGGACCGCCAAGCCGGCCGGCGGTGCCGGCCACGCGATCTCGTCGCCGGAACTGGAGCGCTGGCTGGTGCGCCACGTTGCACTGGGCTTCGGTGCCGACGCGCTGGTGCAGTCGATGTGCCGCGCCGGCTACGAGGCCGGCTTCGCCCGGGCCACTGTGCTGGCCGCGCTCGCCGCGGCACAGGGGAGCGCGCCGCAAGTGCCGCCGCAGGCCAAGGCCGCCGCCGCGCAGGCGGCGACCGCTGCGCGGCCCGCGCACAATATGCTGCACCACACGGACCGCGACGTCCCCGTTCTGTTCTCGCTGCAGGCGCCGCGCATCACGCTCTACCAGCAGTTGCTCGACACAGGCGAGTGCGATGCCCTGGTGGCGCTCGCGCGCGGCCGGCTGGAGCGCTCGCCCGTGGTCAATCCCGATACCGGCGACGAAAACCTGATCGACGCGCGCACCAGCATGGGCGCGATGTTCCAGGTGGGAGAACATCCCCTGATCGCGCGCATCGAGGCCCGCATCGCCGCGCTGACCGGCGTGCCCGCCGAGCACGGTGAGGGCCTGCAGATCCTGAACTACAAGCCTGGCGGCGAGTACCAGCCGCATTTCGATTTCTTCAATCCGGCGCGGCCGGGCGAGGCACGCCAGCTGCGCGTGGGCGGCCAGCGCATCGCCACGTTGGTGATCTACCTGAACAGCCCGCCCGCGGGCGGCGCCACCGCCTTCCCGCGGCTGGGCCTGGAGGTGGCGCCGGTCAAGGGCAACGCCGTGTACTTCGCCTACCGCATGGCCGATGGCCGGCTCGACGAGCGCACCTTGCATGCCGGGCTGCCGGTGGCGTCGGGCGAGAAGTGGATCGCTACCAAGTGGCTGCGCGAGCGGCCGTACCGGAACGCGCCATGACTGCCAGCCGGGCCGCCGCCGCACGCATCTGGTTCGACCCCGCGCTTCCGTTCGCGGAGTACCGGCAGGCGAGCGACAGCGGCGCCGCCTACCTGCCGCACACCCATCCGACCCTTTCGGTGGGCGCGGTCGACAGCGGCGGCAGCGTATTCCAGTGGGCCGGCGGTACGGCGCGTCTCGCGCCCGGCGCTGTGGTGGTGGTGCCGGCGGACCGCGTGCATGCCTGCAATCCGCTGCCGGACGGCCGCTGGGGCTACCAGATGCTGCATCTCGACGCGCGCTGGGCGCGCGCCGTGCTGGCGGAGATCGCGGCCGACGGCGGCGTGGCCGAGCGGCTGGCCGAGGTCGGCGTCAGGCGCGATGCGGCAAGCTACCGGGCGCTCGGCACCTTGCGCGACCAACTGTTCGCGCCGGCCGATGCCGAGGCCAAGGAGGCGGCACTGGTCGGCCTGGTCGGCGACCTGTTCGCCGGCCATTGCGCGGGGGCGTGCCGCCAGGAGGCCGGCGCTGCCGCGCCATCCGGGGCAGGCACGGGCGGGCAAGGCCCGCGCCTTTCCGCTGCGCGGCTCGCGCACCTGAAGGCGCTGCTGCAGGCGCGCCACGCCGAGCGCCTGCCGCTTGCCGAGCTGGCACGGGAGGCCGGACTGAGCCGCTACCACCTGATCCGCGCCTTCCGCGCCGAGACCGGCATGACGCCGCACGCCTACCAGCTCGACCAGCGCATCAACCACGCGCGCCTGCTGCTGCGGGCGGGCGGAACGCTGGCCGACGTCGCGCAGTTGCTGGGCTTCGCGGACCAGAGCCATTTCCAGCGCGCCTTCAAGCAGCGTGTGGCGATGACGCCGCGGGCCTACCAGCTCGGCCCGGGCCGGACCGCGGCCTAGGCGGCCAGGGCGCCGCACGGGCATGCCATGCTTGGTGTCCATCTATCCATTCCGCAGGAGACGTCTATGAGTACCCGAGGCAAGGACTGCCAGATCGACAATATCGAGTTCAACGTCGGCGATATCGAGCGCAGCAAGCGCTTCTACGGAACCGTCTTCGGCTGGACGTTCACCGACTACGGGCCGGGCTATTGCGAGTTCAGCGACGGCCGCTTGAGCGGCGGCTTCACCACGGGCGAGGCGGTGCGCCCGGGCGGGCCGCTGGTCATCCTGTACGCCGATGACCTGGCGGCTGCGCAGCAGCGCATCGTGGCCGCAGGCGGGCGCATCAGCCGCGAGGTGTTCGCCTTCCCCGGCGGCCGCCGTTTCCACTTCACCGATCCGGACGGCTACGAACTCGCGGTCTGGACGGCGCCGTAGGCCGGCATCCGAGCAATTTCCTTCAATACGCCGCCGCGCCGCGGGCCGACACTGCCGTCTTCCGATGGAGGATGGATATGGATCTGTTGAACGCAACCGGCGGCCTGGCGCCGCAATTCGCCATGGTGGCCGGCGCTCACCTGCTGGCCCTTTTGAGTCCGGGCCCCGATTTCCTGCTGGTGGTGCGCAGTGCCCTGGTGCACGGCCCGCGCAAGGCCGGCGGCGTCTGCCTTGGCATTGCGCTGGGCAATGGCGTCTTCATCGTGCTGGCGCTGGCCGGCCTGGCCGCCAGCCGCGCCAGCCAGGGCTGGCTGGACGCGCTGCAGTGGGCCGGCTGCGCCTATCTTGCCTGGCTGGGCTGGCGCTTCCTGCGCGCGCGCGGCGGCTTCGCCATGCCCGGCGCCGGCACGCGTTCGCAGCCCCCAGCGGGCGGCGAGCGCGTGTCCTTCGCCGCGCAACTCGGCACCGGCATGCTGTCGGCGCTGCTCAATCCCAAGAACGCCTTGTTCTACGCCAGCCTGTTTGCCGTGCTGGCCGCGCACGGCACGCCGTTCGGCGTGCAGATCGGCTACGGGCTGTGGATGTTCTGTGCCGTGCTGGGTTGGGACCTGCTGGTGGCGCGCGGGGCGGGGCATCCCGCAGTCGCGGCGCGCTTCGCGCGCTCCACCGTCGCGGTCAGCCGCTGCACCGGCATCGCCTTGTGGGGCATTGCCGCCGCCGTGGCGGTCCGCTCGTGGCGGGCTTAGGCCACAGGGCGCAAGGCATATAGGCACATTTCAGGGCAACTGTACCGGTACTGTTCTGGTCTCCGTCGCTAGACTGGAAGCAAATTCCATTTGCCCCCTAGACGGAGTCTCCCCATGGCGCTGCTTCCGCTCGCTGCCGGCTCCGGCGTGTTCGCCGCCTTCTGCGGCTTCGCGCTGGTGTCCTCGGTCACCCCCGGTCCCAACAACACGATGTTGCTGGCCTCAGGCGTCAACTTCGGTTTCGCGCGCACGATACCGCATCTGCTCGGCGTCAGTATCGGCTTTGCCTTGATGGTGGCGCTGGTCGGACTTGGCCTGGGCTCGCTGTTCAGCGCGCTGCCGTGGACCTGGCAGGTGCTGCGCGTGGTGGCCACGGCCTATCTGGTCTGGCTGGCGTGGAAGCTGGCCACGGCCGGTGGCGTGCAGGAGCGCCAGGTGGCGCAGCCGATGGGCTTCCTGCGCGCCGCCGCCTTCCAGTGGGTGAACCCCAAGGCCTGGGTGATGGCGGTGAGCGCGTGCAGCACCTACGTGCTGCACGGCAATCTGTGGATCAACGTGCTGCTGCTGTCCGGCATCTTCGCCGTGATCAACTTGCCCAGCGTGGCGATGTGGGTAGCGTGCGGCTCCGCACTGCGGCGCTGGCTGGCGCGCCCGCGCGTGCTGCGGGTGTTCAACGTGGCGATGGCATTGCTGCTGCTCGCCTCGCTGTGGCCCATCCTCAGCGCAAGGCCCTGATCGAATCGAGGTTGCGCCAGTAGCCCTTGGCGTCCATGCCGCAGCCGAAGACATAGCGCTCCGGCACGCTGAAGCCGCAGAAGTCGGGGTGCATCGGCTTGGCCTTGGCCAGCGTCTTCTCGCACAGCACGGCCGCGTGGAATTCGCGCGCGCCCATGTCCATGATGCGCTCGCGGATGGCCGCCATGGTCTCGCCCTCGTCGAGGATGTCGTCGAGCACCAGCACCACGCGGTCCTTGACCGACTCGCGCGGCGCCACGCGCCATTGCATCTCGCCGCCCACGGTCTTGTTGTTATAGCGGGACAGGTGGATGTAGTCGAACTCCAGCGGGAAGGCCAGCTTGGGCAGCAGCATGCCGGTGAAGACCACGGCGCCGCCCATCACGGACAGCACCAGCGGGAAGGTGTCGCCGATCTTGGCGGTGATCTCGGCCGCCATGCGGTCGAGCGATTGCTGCACGGCTTGCGCGCTGACGATTTCCTCGGAATTGGCCCACAGTTCGCGGGCCTGCTCGGCGGTCAACATGGTGATTCTTCCTATCTCGTTCTCTTGCGGGGGCGTACTTTCAAGGGCGCGGGCGGGGCCGCGCAGGCGGGCCGACGAGTTCAGCGGTTGAACAGGCCCTTCATCCCGCCCTTCATGGCGCCCATCGAGCGCATCAGCTTCATCATGCCGCCGCCCTTGAGCTTCTTCATCATGCTTTGCATCTGGTCGAACTGGTTGAGCAGGCGGTTGACCTCCTGCACCGGCACGCCGGCGCCGGTGGCGATGCGGCGCTTGCGGCTGGCCTTGATCAGGTCGGGCTTGGCGCGCTCGGCCGGCGTCATGCTGTTGATGATGCCTTCCATGCGGCGCACCTGCTTCTCGGCCTGGTCCATGTTGGCACCCTGGGCCTGCTGCGCGAACTGGGCCGGCAGCTTGTCCACCAGGCTGCCCAGGCCGCCCATCTTCTTCATCTGGCCGATCTGGGCCTTGAAGTCTTCCAGGTCGAAATCGCCGGTTTTCTTGATCTTCTTGGCCAGCTTCTCGGCGGCTTCCATGTCCACGCCGCGCTGCGCTTCCTCGACCAGGGCCAGGATGTCGCCCATGCCCAGGATCCGCTGGGCCATGCGCTCGGGGTAGAAGGGCTCCAGGCCGTCGAGCTTCTCGCCGACGCCGACGAACTTGATTGGCCGGCCGGTGATGTGGCGCACCGACAGGGCCGCACCACCGCGGGCGTCACCGTCGAGCTTGGTCAGCACCACGCCCGTCAGCGGCAGCGTGTCATTGAAGGCCTTGGCCGTGTTGACCGCGTCCTGGCCCAGCATGGCGTCGACCACGAACAGGGTTTCGGCGGGTTTGAGCTCCGCGTGCAGCGCGGCGATCTCCTGCATCATCAACTCGTCGATGCCCAGGCGGCCGGCCGTATCGACGATCAGCACGTCGACATAGTGCTTGCGTGCCCAGTCCACCGCCGCGCGGGCGATGTCGACCGGCTTCTGGTCGGGCTGCGAGGGGAAGAACTCGGCGCCGACCTGCTCGGACACGGTCTTGAGCTGGGCGATGGCGGCGGGGCGGTAGACGTCGCAGGAGACCGTCATCACCTTCTTCTTCTTGTTTTCCTTGAGCCACTTGGCCAGCTTGCCGACCGTGGTGGTCTTGCCCGCGCCCTGCAGGCCGGCCATCAGGATGATGGCGGGAGGCTGCACCGCCAGGTTCAGCTCGGCGCCCTTGCCCTGCAGGCTTTCTTCGCCGCCGATCACCGCGGTCAGCTCGCGCTGCACCACGCCGACCAGGGCCTGGCCCGGCGTGAGGCTGGTGACCACCTCTTCGCCCACGGCCTTTTCCTTCACGCGTGCGACGAACTCGCGCACCACGGGCAGCGCCACGTCGGCCTCGAGCATGGCGAGGCGCACTTCGCGCAGCATTTCGGCGGTATTGGCCTCGGTCAGGCGAGCCTCGCCGCGCATGGTCTTGACGACCCGCGCCAGGCGTTGAGTGAGATTGTCCAGCATGGCAGAAATCGGGGGGGAGGGTAGGCGCTCGGGCGCGGCGTTACCGGTACGCCACCAGCATGGGGCGCTAGGGTAAACTGTGCAAATGGCCATTGTACTGTATGCCTTGACGGCACTTCTCTATTGCGGCCTGGCCTATCACGGCTGGGCGGCGCGGCATGCCAGGCTCGCGGCCCTGGCACAGGGCGGCGGCGGCTCGGCCTTGCTGCTGTCTGGCGCGGCCGGCTCGGAAGAGGCGCAGCCGGCCTGGTGGCACGTGCTGATGGTGGCCGTGCTGGCGAGCCACGGCCTGCTGCTGCACGAAACCATCTTTCCCGCCGACCGCATGATGTTTGGCTTCGCCTATGCGCTGTCGGCCATGCTGTGGCTGGGCGTGGGCATCTACTGGATCGAGAGCTTCTTCTTCTCGCTGGCCGGCCTCGGCCTGATCGTGATCCCGGTCGCGCTGGTGGCCAGCCTGTTGCCGCTGGCCTTTCCCGGCTCGCAGATCCTGGGCTACGCTGCCAAGCCGCTGTTCAAGATGCACTTCATCATCGCCAACGTGGCCTACGGATTGTTCACGCTGGCTGCCTTCCACGCATTCCTGATGCTGCTGGCCGAGCGCCGCCTGCACGGCTTCAACCGGCCGACCGGCGCCGCAGGCCAGGCCGAGCCGCGCTGGCTGGGCCGCTGGCTGGATCTGCTGCCGCCGCTGCTGACGCTCGAGAAGCTGCTGTTCCGGCTCATCGGTGCCGGCTTCGTGCTGTTGACGCTGACCATCGCCTCCGGCCTGCTGTTCTCCGAGCAATTGTTCGGCAGTGCCTTCCGGCTCGATCATAAGACGGTCTTCGCGCTGCTGTCCTGGGGCATGTTCTGCGGCATCCTGATCGGCCGGCGCTTCTACGGCTGGCGGGGGCGCGCCGCGCTGCGCTGGGTGATCGCCTCCTTCGGCACGCTGCTGCTGGCCTACGTCGGCAGCCGCTTCGTGATCGAAGTGATCCTGCATCGCGTCTGAGACCTGGCCATGGCACGCATCCTTCTCGTCCTTGCCGTGGTGCTGGGATTCTTCTGGTGGCTGCGCAGGCGCGCCGAGGAGCGCCTGCGGGCGGAGCGCCGGGCCGCGCGCCCGGACCCGGCCCCGCGCGGCGGCGAAGCGATGGTGCAGTGCGCGCAGTGCGGGGTGCATGTGCCCCTCAGTGAGGCGATCGCCTACCGCGGCCTGCACTATTGCCGGCGCAGCCATCTGCCGGACGACAGCGGTCCGGCCGCATGAAGGCGCGGCCCACCGCCGCGCCGCGCGCGGGCGTGCTGCACGCCCTGCTGCGGACGTGGCGCCAGCCGGAACCGCCGGAGTTCCATTGGCGGCTGCTGCGCTATTTCTGCTGGACCCGCCTGGCCGTTGCGCTGTTGCTGTTCGGCTACAGCTGGCTGCCCGCGCAGCGCGGTGATGTCCTTCCCGGCGGCCTGCCCGAGGTCTGGCCCGGCGCCACCCCGACGCATGCGGTGCTGTCCTATGTGGTGGTGGCATTAGCGATGGCGGCCGGCGCGCTGTGGCGCCGCCAATTCCATTTCCGCGTGCGGCTGCAAGTGCTGGCCGACCTGGTGCTGCTGGCCTGGCTGTTCCATGTGCTGGGGCGGCACGGCGACGGGCTGGCAATGATCTTCCTGCTGCCGGCACTGGAGGCCGGTGCGCTGACCAGCCTGCCCTTCGCGCTCTTCGCCGCCGCCATCTCGGCGCTGACCGTGCTCGGCGAGCCGATGATGCAGACCTTGGTGGCCCGCCAGGCCGCGCCGGCCCTGCTCGGCGCCGGGCTCTATGGCCTGGTGTTCATGATCGCGGCGCTGCTGATGTACCTGCTGGCCAACCGCCAGCTCGCCCAGGAGCAGCTCGCGCTGGCGCGCGAGCAGGAGCTGCGGCTGCAGCAGCTGGTCAACCGGCTGATGGTCAACGACATGCAGGACGGCGTGATGCTGCTACGCGCGAGCGGCGCCGTGGTGGCGGCCAATCCCGCCGCGATCGTGCTGCTCGGCGTGCAGCCGTCCGAGCGCGGCGGCGACCCCAGGGCGCGGGGCGGGCAGCACGACGCCGTTCTCTTCGACCTGCGCCGCATCCCGCGGCTGCAGCCGCTGGCGGAGATGCTGCGCGACTGGCTGCGCAGCAAGGACGACGCGCCGCGCCTCCTGCAACTGCTGCCGCTGCCGCTGCGCCCTTCTTCCAGTGGCGTGCCGATCCTGCATACGCGCTTGCGGCTGCGTTTCCTGTTGCCGGGCGTGGCCGGCCTGCGCTCGACCTTCGCCGCCTCGCTGCCGAATGCGTTCAGCACCACGTCCGGCATACGTACTGCCGCCTGGAACGAGATGACGCCGGAGGCGGCGGCGCGGCTGCGGCTGGCCATCGCGCAGAACGAAGCGATGGCCTGGAGCCCGGAGGACGAGGCGCTGCTGCGCAGCGAGATGCGCGATACCGTGCTGGTCCATATCGAAAGCTGGGAGCGCATTGCCGAGCAGGTCCAGCAGGAAAAGCTGGCGGCCATGGGCCGGCTGGTGGCCAGCGTGGCGCACCAGATCCGCAATCCGCTGGCCGCCATCAGCCAGGCCAGCGAGCTGTTGGCGGATTCGGGGCGGCGCGGCGCGCGCGCCGAGGGCGACGTGGATGCGCGTCTGCTGCGCATCATCAGCGACAACGTCAGGCGCTTGGACCAGGTGGTTTCAGACGTGCTGCAGATGTCGCGCCGGCCGCGCACCGAGCGCAGCGCGGTGGACCTGAACCAGGCGCTGCCGGAGATCGTCACGCGCTGGCGTACCGAGATGCGTTCGCGCGCGGCACCCACCGGCAGCGCCGGCGGGGAGCGCGAAGTCAATGCCAATGCCATCCGGCTGACCGTGGACGTGGCCAGGCCCGTCATCTTCGAACTGTCGCAGCTCCAGCAGGTGGTGGGCAATCTGCTCGACAACGCCTGGCGCTACTGCAGCCGCCTGCCCGGCGCGATCCGGCTGCTGGCGCACGCGCTGGACCAGCATCACGTCGAGCTGATCGTCTGGAACGATGGCGCCGAGGTCTCGCGCGAACATCAGCGCAGCCTATTCGAACCCTTCTTCACCAGCAATGCCCAGGGCACCGGCCTGGGGCTCTTCATGGCGCGCGAGCTGTGCGGCGCCAACGACGCCCAGGTGCGCTACGGCACCATCTCGCTGGAGGCCCTGCTGGCGCGCACGGGGATGCTGGCACCGGCCGCGCGCGATACACTGCCGAGCAAGGCCTTCGTGCTGACCTTGCGCATCGATGTACCCGAGGCGGCCGCCGCTGCCGGCTGAGGCCGGCGCCAGCCTTTCGAGCACACACTCAGCCGACCCCCGCGACGATACAGGCGCCAAGACGACCAGACCGACGACCGCACGCCGCCCATGCCACCCAGACATCCAGGCCCAGACCCCATCCTCGTCATCGACGACGAAGCCGACCTGCGCGAATTGCTAGACATCTCGATCCGCCGCATGGGCCACGACGTGGTGCTGGCCGGCTCGCTGGCCGAGGCGCGCGAGAAGCTGGCCCAGCGCCGCTACAGCCTGGTGCTGACCGACATGCGCTTGGGCGACGGCCTGGGCATCGACATCGTGCGGCAGTTGTCGAGCGCGCCCGAGCGCGTGCCGGTGGCCGTCCTGACCGCCTACGGCAGTGCGGACAACGCGGTCGAGGCGCTCAAGGCGGGCGCCTTCGACTACATTGCCAAGCCGATCTCGCTGGAGCAGCTGCGCAACCTGATCCTCAACGCGCTGGGACGGCAGCAGCGCGAAGGCGCGGAAGGTGCTGAGGGCGCGCAGGCGGCGGAGGGCGGCGAGGCGGCCGAGCGTGCCGCGGAACTGCTGCCGGGCCACTCGGTGGCGATGCAGGAGGTGCGCCGCGCGCTCGCTCGCCTGGCGCGCAGCATGGCGCCGATCGTCATCAGCGGCGAGTCGGGCAGCGGCAAGGAGCGCGCCGCGCGGGCCATCCACGCGATCAGCGGGCGCGCCGCCCATCCCTTCGTGGCGGTCAACTGCGGCGCCATTCCGGAAACGCTGATGGAGTCGGAGTTCTTCGGCTACGTGAAGGGCGCCTTCACGGGTGCCGACGCCGAGCGCGGCGGCTTCTTCCAGGCGGCCAATGGCGGCACGCTGATGCTCGACGAGGTCGCCGACCTGCCGCTGGCGATGCAGGTCAAGCTGCTGCGCGTGCTGCAGGAGCGGCGCGTGCGCAAGATCGGCGCCAGCCGCGAGGACACAGTCGACGTGCGTGTGGTCTGTGCCAGTCACAAGGACCTGGCCGCCATGGTGGCGGCCGGCCAGTTCCGCCAGGACCTGTTCTACCGGATCAATGTGCTCGAGCTGCGCATGCCCACGCTGCGCGAGCGTGCCGAGGATGTGCCGGTGCTGGCGCGCGCCATCCTCTCCTACCTGGCCAGCCGCTACGGCGACCCGCGCCCCAAGCGGCTGTCGGCGGCCGCGCTGGAGCGGCTGGCGGCCTATCCCTTTCCGGGCAATGTGCGTGAACTCGAGAACCTGCTCGAGCGCGCCTACGCCTTTGCGGAGGGCGGCGATATCGAGGTGGCCGATCTCGGCCCGCTGGAAGTCAGCATGGAGCGCTCCGGCCTGCTGGCCCCGCCCGCGGCGGCGCTGGCTTACTACGCGCCCTGGCCGGCCGGCGGCCCGAGGGCGGCCGCGCCGGCGGTCGCCGCCGCGTTTCTCCCCGCAGCCCTGTCGGCCGCGCCGGAGCCCGCGCCGGCCCCGGCGGCTGCGCCCGCGGCAATAGAGCCAGAGGCGATGATGGCCGGCACGGTCACGTTCCCGATCGACCTGCCCGCGCGGCTGGAGACGCTGGAGCGCGCGCTGATCCTGCAGGCCTTGCAGCAGACCGGCTTCAATCGCACCGCGGCGGCGCCGCTGCTCGGGCTGAGCTTCCGTCAGTTGCGCTATCGCCTGCAGCAGCTTGGCATCCGCGGTGATGGACGGGAGGACGGGCGCGAGGATGGGCGCGAGGACGGCGGCGAGCCGGCCGAAGGCGCCAGCATGCTGGCCGCGGGGAGGACCGATGCCTGAGCACCAGCCACGCCATCGCAAGCAGGATCCCGCCGGCGCGGAGCGCGCATCCGTGCTGCGCCCCGGCCCGGACGGCTGGGTCGCGGCCGCGCGCCGCGTGCCTTCGCCGAACTTCGATGCGCGCCCCCAAGGCATGCCCGTCGAACTGGTGGTGCTGCACAACATCAGCCTGCCGCCCGGCCAGTTCGGCACCGGCGACATCGAGGCCTTCTTCCAGAACCGGCTCGACGCCTCGCGCCATCCATTCTTCGCCACCATTCACGAGGTCCGCGTCTCGGCCCATTTCCTGGTGACGCGTGGCGGCGAGCTGGTCCAGTTCGTTTCATGCAATGAGCGCGCCTGGCATGCGGGGCAGTCGTCGTTCTTCGGCCGGCCGCGTTGCAACGATTTCTCGATCGGCATCGAGATCGAGGGCTGCGACGACCTGCCGTTCACGCCTGCGCAGTACGCCACGGTGGCGGCGCTGGCGCGTGGCCTGCTGGCGGCCTATCCCTCCGTGGGCGCGCTGGCCGGCCACAGCGATATCGCGCCTGGCCGCAAGACCGATCCGGGCCCGCACTTCGACTGGGACCGGTTCGCGGCGGCGGCGGGCCTGGCCCCGCGCATGCTCCCATACCGCAACGATGGGCCGTCCGGCAAGTGAAACCCCCTGCCGTCCGGGGCTATCGGCTGCCGGAAGGCAATCAAAAAAATTTCTCTACAATGTGCGCTTGCGCACGATGCGGCGCCAAGCCTTGCGCTGGCTGGAATTGCGGACTTGCGGCAGTGCGCAAGGGCCGCGCCGCCGGTCAAAAAACGGCTTGTCAAGACTGGTCAAGCCGCGCTATTTCACTATACTTAGTCCAGTTTTTGGCGCCGGCCACTATATCTAGTGGTCGGCGCGGCGCGCTGGCCTAGGTGTGATCTGTGGGCCGCAGCTGCACGCGATGTTCGAACCGCGGCGGCATGCGGCCTGGCGCACAGGGCAGCCCGTCCTCCGAGTCCCCAGCAGATGTAGCAAGCAACTTGCCGTACCGGCCCTGAGCCGGTGGTGGGATACCTTCAATGCGCATTTGCTGGGGACTCTGTCATTTTTATCCCCGGGAAACAGGAGTGCTTCATGCAGACGGCCCAGAACGAAATCACAGCCGGTGTGGCCAATGCCGCCGGCGCTGCAGCGCCCCAGCAGTCGACTGCCGCCGGCAACACCGGCTACCAGGATTACAAGATCATCCGCCGCAACGGCGCCGTGGTGGCGTTCGAGCCTAGCAAGATCGCGGTGGCCATGACCAAGGCCTTCCTCGCCGTCAACGGCGGGCAGGGTGCCGCTTCCGCGCGCGTGCGCGAGCTGGTCGAGCAACTGACGCAGAACGTGGTGCGCGCCCTGCTGCGCAGCCGTCCGAACGGCGGCACCTTCCATATCGAGGACGTGCAGGACCACGTCGAGCTGGCGCTGATGCGCTCGGGCGAGCAAGAGGTGGCCCGTGCCTATGTGCTGTACCGCGAGAAGCGCGCGCAGGAGCGTGCCCAGGCCAGCGCGCAGGCGGTGGCCCGCGTGCAGCAGGGCGGCGTGTCGGTCAATGTGACCGACGGCGGCCAGACCTACGCGCTCGACCTGGCGGCGCTGCATGCCCTGATCGACAACGCCTGCAGCGGCCTCGGCCAGAACGTCAGCGCCGAGCCGATCCTGAAGGAAACGCTGAAGAACCTGTACGACGGCGTGCCGATGACCCAGGTCTACGACTCGGCCATCCTGGCCGCGCGTACCCTGATCGAGAAGGACCCGGACTACAGCCAGGTCACGGCCCGTATCCTGCTGCACACCATCCGCAAGGAGATCCTCGGCGCCGAGGTGACCCAGACCGAGATGGCTGCGCGCTACGCCGAGTACTTCCCCAAGTTCATCGCACGCGGCATCGCGGCCGAGCTGCTCGACGAGAAGCTGGCCACCTTCGACCTGGCCCGCCTGGGCGCCGCGCTGGATGCCTCGCGCGACTTCCAGTTCAACTACCTCGGCCTGCAGACGCTGTACGACCGCTACTTCCTGCACATCGATGAGGTCCGCATCGAGATGCCGCAGGCCTTCTTCATGCGCGTGGCCATGGGCCTGGCGCTCAACGAGAAGGACCGCGAGGCGCGCGCCATCGAGTTCTACCAGCTGCTGTCCTCGTTCGACTTCATGTCGTCGACGCCGACGCTGTTCAACTCGGGCACCCAGCGCTCGCAGCTGTCCTCGTGCTACCTGACCACCGTGTCGGACGACCTGGAAGGCATCTACGAGGCGCTGAAGGAAAACGCGCTGCTGTCGAAGTTCGCCGGTGGCCTGGGCAACGACTGGACCAACGTCCGTGCGCTGGGCTCGCACATCAAGGGCACCAACGGCAAGTCGCAGGGCGTCGTGCCCTTCCTGAAGGTGGTCAACGACACCGCGGTGGCGGTCAACCAGGGCGGCAAGCGCAAGGGCGCGGTGTGCGCCTACCTGGAAACCTGGCACCTGGACATCGAGGAATTCCTCGAGCTGCGCAAGAACACCGGCGACGATCGCCGCCGCACGCACGACATGAACACGGCGAACTGGATTCCCGATCTGTTCATGAAGCGCGTGATGGAAAACGCCGAGTGGACGCTGTTCTCGCCGTCGACCTGCCCGGACCTGCACGACAAGGTCGGCAAGGCCTTCGAGCAGGCCTACCTGGGCTACGAGGCCAAGGCCGCCCGCGGCGAGCTGAAGCTGTTCAAGAAGATCCCGGCGGTGCAGCTGTGGCGCAAGATGCTGGGCATGCTGTTCGAGACCGGCCACCCCTGGATCACCTTCAAGGATCCGTGCAACATCCGCAGCCCGCAGCAGCACGTGGGCGTGGTGCACAGCTCCAACCTGTGCACCGAGATCACGCTGAACACCAATGAGAGCGAGATTGCGGTCTGCAACCTGGGCTCGGTCAACCTGGTGGCGCACCTGAAGCAGCAGGCCGACGGCAGCTATGTGCTCGACCACGCCAAGCTGCAGAAGACCATCCGCACCGCGATGCGCATGCTCGACAACGTGATCGACATCAACTACTACGCGGTGGAGAAGGCGCGCAATTCCAACCTGCGCCACCGTCCGGTCGGCATGGGCATCATGGGCTTCCAGGACTGCCTGCACGTGCTGCGCGTGCCGTACGCCAGTGACACCGCGGTGAAGTTCGCCGACACCTCGATGGAAGCGGTGTGCTACTACGCCTACCAGGCCTCGACCGAGCTGGCTGAGGAACGCGGCCGCTACAGCACCTACCAGGGCTCGCTGTGGGACCGCGGCATTCTGCCGCAGGACTCGCTCAAGCTGCTGGCCGAGGAGCGTGGCGGCTACCTGGACGTGGACCTGTCCTCGAGCATGGACTGGGACAGCCTGCGCGCCCGCATCAAGCAGCACGGCATGCGCAACTCGAACTGCATCGCGATCGCGCCGACGGCCACCATCTCCAACATCATCGGCGTGTCGGCCTGCATCGAGCCCACCTTCCAGAACCTGTACGTCAAGTCCAACCTGTCGGGCGAGTTCACCGTGGTCAACGACTACCTGGTGCGCGACCTGAAGGCACTCGGCCTGTGGGACGAGGTGATGGTCGCCGATCTGAAGTACTTCGACGGCTCGCTGGCCCGCATCGACCGCATCCCGCAAGACCTGCGCGACATCTACGCGACGGCCTTCGAGGTGGAGCCGACCTGGCTGGTGGAAGCGGCCAGCCGCCGCCAGAAGTGGATCGACCAGGCCCAGTCGCTGAACATCTATATGGCCGGCGCTTCGGGCAAGAAGCTGGACGACACCTACAAGCAGGCCTGGCTGCGCGGCCTGAAGACGACCTACTACCTGCGCACCATGGCGGCCACCCACGTGGAGAAGTCCACCGTGACGCGCGGCTCGCTGAACGCGGTGTCCTCGGGTAGCGACGGCGCCTCCGCGCTGGATGCAGCCGCGGCCGCGGCCCCGGCCATGCCGGAAGCCGAAGGCGCGGTCTGCACGATGCGCCCGGGCGACCCCGGCTTCGAGGAATGCGAGGCCTGCCAGTAAGGCAGGGCGCGCGGCGCTGCCGCTGACCTGCGCGGTCGCGGTGGTGTCGCCAGCCTGCACGGGCCGGTGCCGGGATGTCCCGGCACCGGCCCGTTTCATTTGGGCGGGCCGGTAAGCGCCACCGCCCTGGGCCCGCCTTCCGCCCGCCGCACGGCCTTTCCCGCTTGGCCTAGACTGAAGCAGTAGCCGCGCGGCTCAGGCTGATGCCGCGGTGCGCGGCGGCATGGGGGCATATCGTGGAAGGCTATCAAGTCACCCTGTACACGGTCGAAAGCCGGCGCCACCACGGCAAGCAGCTTTCCCACTGGCTGTTGCAGCTGATGCACGAGTTGAACCTGCAGGGCGCCACGCACCTGGTGGCGGCCGAGGGCATCGGCCATCACCACCGTTTCCATAGCTGGCATTTCGTCGAACTGACAGACCGGCCGGAGCAGATCACGCTGATCGCCACCGCCGCGGAAGTCGAGACGCTGTTCGCGCGGCTGGCGCAGGAAGACGTGGAAATCTTCTATACCCGCTCTCCCGTCGAGTTCGGCCTGGTGGGCGGCGCGGCGGCCAGCTTGTACTGAGCGCGGCGCGGGCTCAGGTCCGCGCGGCCAGTTCCGCGTCGAGCGCCTGCGCCCGCTGCACCGCGGGGCGGGCCTGGAAGCGCTCCAGGTAGGCGGCCACCGCCGGCGAGCGCGGCATCAGATTGAAGGCGCAGATCCAGCCGAGCGCGCTGCCCCACAGCACGTCTGCTGCGGTAAAGCGTTCGCCGAGCAGCCAGGGGCCCGGCCGCAACTGCTGTTCGACCGCGTCCACCACTGCCTCATAGCTTCCATAGGGCGACGTGCTGGCCGGTCCCGCCTCGCGCTGCATGGCGCGATCGACCATGGCCGGCTCGAAGCAGGAGCCATAGAACACCATCCAGCGCAGGTAAGCGCCGCGCAACGGATCGCCGGGGGCAGGCGACAGGCCGCGCTCGGGGTAGAGCTCGGCCAGGTACATGTAGACCGCGGCCTGTTCGGTGACGATGGTGTCGCCGTGGCGCAGGGCTGGCACCTTGCCCATCGGGTTGATGGCCAGGTAGGCCGGCTCGCGCTGCTGTAAGGCCTTCAGGTCCAGCACGTGCAGGTCGTGCTCGGCCTGCAGTTCCTCAACCAGGATGCGCGCACCGGCGGAGCGGCTGTTGGGGGAGTGGAAGAGCGTAATATGGCGGTCTGTAGACATCGTGGGCTCCGCAAGGTGATGGAACTCTCTCGAACTGTCTTTATAGTCCGCGCCGCCTTACCGGTCTTGGAAAAACGCGCATGAGCGCACCGTTGCAGGCAGTGTCCGAACGGCCCAAGGGCGTGGTCGCGCCGGCGCTCGCCAGCCAGGTGTTCCGCCTCGCGCGCTACCAGCCGCCGCCGGAGCTGGCGCCGTTTCTCGATCATTTCTGGCTGGTGGCCTGGGATCTGCGCGGCAAGCCGGCGTACACGCAGCGCACCCTGCCATACCCCTGCGTCAACCTGGTATTCGATGCGGGGCGCACGGCCGTGTTCGGCGTGGTGCGCGGCGTCTTCGACTACACCCTCTCCGGCAAGGGCTGCGCGCTGGGCCTGCGTTTCCGCCCCGGCGCCTTCCGCGCCTTGCTGGGTTGGCCTGTCCATACCATCACGGACCGCGTGCTGCCGCTGCCTGAGGTGTTCGCCGACCTGCGCGAGGATGCCGTTGGCGGTATCGAGCGCAGTGTGCTCGAGGCCGGCGACGATGCCGCCATGATTGCCGCGGCAGCGGAATTCCTGCTCCCCCGATTGCCCGCGCCCGATCCGCGCGTGGAGGCTCTGCAGGCCATCATGGCGCTGGCCAATGAGGACCCACTGCTGACCCGGGTGGAATGGCTTGCCGAGCGGGCCGGCATGGGGGTGCGCGCCCTGCAGCAGCTCTTTTCCGACTATGTGGGCGTAAGCCCGAAATGGGTGATCCGGCGCTATCGCCTGCATGAAGCCGCCGACCGGCTGGCGGGCGGCGAAGCCGTCGACCTGGCCCGACTGGCGCACAGTCTCGGCTACTACGACCAGGCGCATCTCACACGCGATTTCCAGCGCCTGGTGGGCCAGCCGCCGCACGCCTACCGCCGCCAGCAGGCGGGCGCCTGAGCGGCGCAACGGCCGGCACGGGCACAAAAAAAGCGACGCTGACAGCGTCGCCTTCTTCGTGCTTCGTGCTTCGGGGCCGGCACGGCGCCGGACCCGTGCCGATCAATCCCAGGACAGCGCGCCGCCGGTCTGGTACTCGATCACGCGCGTTTCGAAGAAGTTGCGTTCCTTCTTCAAGTCGATCATCTCGCTCATCCACGGGAAGGGGTTTTCCTCGTTGGGGAAGAGGGTGTCGAGGCCGATCTGCTGGCAGCGGCGGTTGCAGATGAAGCGCAGGTAGCTCTTGAACATCGGCGCGTTCAGGCCCAGCACGCCGCGCGGCATGGTGTCCTCGGCATAGCGGTATTCGAGGTCCACGGCCTTCTTGAACAGCTCGGTGATCTCGGCCTTGAACTCGGCGGTCCACAGGTGCGGGTTCTCGAGCTTGATCTGGTTGATCAGGTCGATGCCGAAATTGCAGTGCAGCGATTCGTCGCGCAGGATGTACTGGTACTGCTCGGCGGCACCGGTCATCTTGTTCTGGCGGCCCATGGCCAGGATCTGGGTGAAGCCCACGTAGAAGAACAGGCCTTCCATGATGCAGGCGAACACGATCAGCGACTTGAGCAGCTTCTGATCGTTCTCGGGCGTGCCGGTCTTGAAGGACGGATCGGTCAGCGTGTCGATGAAGGGGATCAGGAACTCGTCCTTGTCGCGGATCGACTGCACTTCGTGATAGGCGTTGAAGACCTCGCCCTCATCCAGGCCCAGCGACTCTACGATGTACTGGTAGGCGTGGGTGTGGATCGCCTCTTCGAAGGCCTGGCGCAGCAGGTACTGGCGGCATTCCGGCGCGGTGATCTGGCGGTAGGTGCCCAGCACGATGTTGTTGGCGGCCAGCGAGTCGGCGGTGACGAAGAAGCCCAGGTTGCGCTTGATGATGCGGCGCTCGTCCTCGGTCAGGCCGTTCGGGTCCTTCCACAGCGCGATGTCGCGCGACATGTTGATTTCCTGCGGCATCCAGTGGTTGGCGCAGCCGGCCAGGTACTTCTCCCAGGCCCACTTGTACTTGAAGGGCACCAGCTGGTTGACGTCGGTGGAGCCGTTGATGACGCGCTTGTCGGCGGCATTGACGCGGCGATTGCTCTGCACGGCAGCGGCGTTCGGGTTGTTGCCCAGGATGCCTTCCGGCTGCTCGGCGCTCGACGCCACCGGTTGCAGCGCGGGTTGCGGGGCAGGCTGCGGCGCAGTCTGCGCAGTGGCTTGAACGTCGTCGTCCCAGCTCAGCATGGTGATCTTCTCCGTGGATGCTTTCGATTGCGGGCGGCGCCGCGTGGTCGCGCGGCCGTCGCTACGGCTATGGATGGCTCGAGGCCAGGAGTGCGATTGCTGCGGCGATGCTAGCCGCAGCAACCTTTGTCTGCGTCACTTCTCCGGGGGGCGCGGATGCCTCGCGGGCGGGACCATTGCATGGCTTTTCGCATTGCTGCTCCCTCGTGAACCGAATGCAGGGAATTCTAGCACTGCGCTTGGCGCGGGGAAAGGAAAAGCCACTATGTATAGTTGCGAAGAATCTCTTGACTACTATCCATAGTGCTGTCCTGCAGCAACCGCGCGGTCTCGCGCCGGGCCGGGCGGCGGCCCGCCCGGCCGCGCCGGACAAGGCTTTTCGCGGGTGGGGCTCAGGCCTGGCGTTCGCCGCCCAGCGCGAGCACCAGGTCGCCCAGCATGCCCGAGAGCTCGCCTGCCATCAGGGCGAAATCCGCGTCGAAGCGCTCGTCCTCGTCCTGCGCGCTGCTGTCGGCCTGTTCCTTGATCACATCCAGCGGCGCCACGCGCTTGACCGCCAGCGATTCGGTCAGCACGAAGGAGACCCGGTCGTTCCAGGTCATCGCCAGCCGCGTGCAGCGCTTGCCGGCGGCGATATGGCGGCGCAGGTCCTCGGGGTCGAGGGGATGGCGCACATAGCGCACGGTGGCCTTGCTCTCGCTGCTCGACTGCAGCTCGATCTCCTGGTCGACGGTGAAGCCGGCCGGGGCGGTATCGGAGGCCAGCCATTCGGTCATGGCCGCCACCGGCGACTGGTTGACCTGCAGGTTCTGCAAGGGGAGACCGTCGATGGCCTTGAACAGCAGGCCGCGCACCTCGTCGGCCTTGGCCGGCGCGGCGGCGTCGATGGCCAGCCAGCCATTGACGGGGTCGATCCACACATGGGTGTCGCGCCGGATGCTGAACGCGCGCGGCAGCAGTTCCTCGGTGACCTGCTCCTTGAGCTCCTTCAGCTGCTTGCGGCCCGGCTTGAAGCCTTGCTGTTCCTCGATCTCGGCGGCACGCGCCTTGGTGACCTGGTTGATGACGGTGGCAGGCAGCAGCTTCTTCTCGGCCCGCATGGTCAGCAGCATCTGCTTGCCCACCTGGTGCACGAGCGCGCCGTTTTCGCGCGGGGAGGCCCAGCCCTGCGTCTGCATTTCCAGGCTGGTGCCGGGATAGAAAGCATGCTTCGACAGGCAGGCTTCGACTTCATCCGCACCGAGGGACCAAGGTGCGCTCAGGCGGTGCAACTGCAGATTCTTGAACCACATAGGGAATTCGGCCAAAGGGACGCATTCTATCCGCTCGCGCGGCGCGTGCGGCAATGTGCTTGCCGCGTCGCGTCGCGCGGCCATGCGCTACAGCTCCAGCTTGGTGATCTTGCTGCCTTGGAGGTTCAGCCCGGCCATCAGGCCAGCATTGGTGACGACGAAGCCCACCACCGGCTGCTGGGCGGTATTGGTGTCGAGCATGCCGTTGGCGCCGACCGTTGCCAGTGCCACCGTGGCATCGACACCGGCGGTCCAGCCCTGGCTGCTGGTGAACTTGTCGAGCGCGTCCTGCGTCATGAACATCAGGATGATGGCCTTGGACTGCGCGCCGATCTGCCAGCCCACGGAGCCGGCCACGATGCTGTAGTAGCCGTGCGTGCTGCCACCCACGCGCAGCGCACCGTCGCCATACTGGCCGCCCAGGATGAAGCCCGCCGACAGGGCGTTGGGGAAGACAAGGATGCCGCGCGAGCGCGCGGCCAGTTCCCGCGAGCCGCCCACGGAACCATACAGCTTATCGAGCGCGCCATCGACGCCGGCATTGATCTCGCGGCGCTTGGCCGCCTTGTCGGTGGACGCGCTGGGCGAGGTGGTGGTACACGCGCCCAGCAGCATGCCGGACCCTGCCACCGCCAGCCCGGCGCCGACTGCCAGAAACGATCTCCGTTGCATTGATCTTCTCCTGTTGTTGGTAGTCAGAGCACTTGCGCCGCTGCCTGCGCGGCGGCGCGCTTCCCGCAACTTCTGGTGCCTGGCCCCGGTATCCGGCCTTGGTACGCGGCCTCAGTATCCGACATTTCCCGCAGCCGTAAGACTCCGCGACGGCATGGCTTGATCCAGGGCAGATCCCGATGCCCGCCCGATACCCGATCAATGCCCAATCGCTATCCGCCTCTCGCGGCATCCTCCGGCATGCTGCGAAGCGTGCCGTTGGCCCGCCGCAGGTCTGTCGCCATGCATGCTGCCGAGTGTGTCCTGCACGCGTGGTCGCGCCGGGGATCTGCACCCGTGGATAGGGTAAGACGGCTGCCGGTGCAGGAGTGTAAGAAAATTCTTCAGCGAGGAACCGCGCTGCGGTGCGTCGGTCGATTGAGCATGAAACCCGCTCTCGTCCTGATTCCCGTCACCTTGCTGGCGGCCGCCTGTGCCTCGCAGCAGCCCACGGATCCCCAGGCCTCGCAAGAGGCCAATGCCAACTGGCAGGCGCTGCGCGGCGCCTACACCGATTGCGCGCGCAGCCAGGCGGACGCGGCCCTGCCGCGCGGCGGTACGCCCCAGGCGCTGGCCGACGGCGCGCTGCGTGCCTGCCGGCCGCAACTGGACGCGGTCCGCGTCGCCTTCCACGATTATCTCGATGCGGAGATGGTGTCCGCGCACGGCCGCAACTCGGCGCGGCAGGCCGCCAACCAGGTCAGCCGTGACACCGAGGCCAAGACCCGCGCCTATCTGGTGCGCTATATCGAGAGCGAGCAGGCGCGGGCCTCGGCTCGCTGATCGGTGGCCTGCCGCGCCAGCGACAGGCCACCGATGATCCAGGCTTCGCGCCCGACGGCGTCCTCTGCCTCAGGTCTCGCTCCACTGCCGCAGCAGGTTGTGGTAGCAGCCGACCAGGGTGCGACGGGCGACGGCGTCCGCATCGCTGGCATTGAGCCGCTGGATGGCGTTGTCGAGATCGAACAACAGGCTGCGCTGCATGTCGTCGCGCACCAGGCTCTGGATCCAGAAGAAGCTGGCCATGCGCACCCCGCGCGTGACCGGCGTGACCTGATGCAGGCTGGTGGCCGGATAGACCACCAGGTCGCCGGCCTCCAGCTTGACGCTGTGCATGCCGTAGGTATCTTCCACCTGCAGCTCGCCGCCGTCGTAGCTGTCGGCGTCGGAGAGGAACAGCGTGGCGGAGACGTCGGTGCGCAGCTTGCGGCCGTCGTGCGGATGGATGCGCACACCGCCGTCCACGTGCGGCCCGAAGGTCATGCCCTCGCCGTAGCGGTTGAACATCGGCGGATAGACGATATTGGGCAGCGTGGCGCTGATGAACAGCGGATGCCGCTCCAGCACGCCGAGGATCAGGCGCTGGCAGGCCAGCGCCACCTCGGAACGTTCGTCGATCTGCTGGTTGAACTTGACCGGCGCACCCGAGTAGCCGGCCGAGGCGCGGCCGTCGACCCAGGCCTCGCCGGCCTGCTCCAGCCGTGTGCGCAGGGCGGCCAGCTGTTCTGCGTCGAGCACCTTGGGAATGCGGATCAACATGCGGTTTCTCGCGTCGAGGGTGGGCGGGCCGCGGCGGGCAGCCGCGGCGCTTACATGCGGTAGACGAAGGACAGCATGGCGGTGCGGCCCGTGCCGGGAACCGCGCGCCCGCCGTCCGACGCAATCAGCGCATCGTAGTACTTCTTATCGAACACATTGAACAGGTTCAGGCGCACATCGTACTTGGGCTGGTGATAGGCCACCATCGCGTCCCAGCGCACGTAGCCGCCGACCTGCACGGTGTTGGTATTGTTGGCGAAGCGCTCCGACATATAGTATGCGCCGCCGCCCACCTCCCATTCGGGCAGCACGCGGTAGCTGGTCCACAGCGTCGCGGTGTGCTTGGGCGTGTTGGCGGGCACCATGCCCTGCGTGCCGGCACCGATGCCGTTCACGATCTGGGCGTCGAGATAGGTGTAGCCGGCGAAGACCTGCCACTTGCTGGTGATGCGGCCCGTGGCGCCCGCGCGGAAGCCGCGCACGCGGATCTTGCCGGTCAGCGCATACGTGGTCGAATCGATCTGGGTGCGCGCATTGTCCTTGGTGATGTCGAACAGCGCCGAGTCCAGCGACAGGTCGCCGCCCATCAGGTCCCATTTGCCGCCCACTTCGTAGGACTTGTTCTTTTCAGGGTCCAGGTTCTGCTGCCCGGTGGTGGCGGTCAGCTGTTCCAGCGAGGGGTTGAATGAGGTGCCGTAGGAGACGTAATAGGACTGTGCCTCGGTCGGCTGCCAGATGCCGCCCAGGCGCACGCTGGTGAAGTTGACGGTCTGCTGGGCGTTGGCCAGCGCCGTGCTGAAGAAAGGAGCGCCCGCGCTGTTGCCCGAATTGATCGAATTGGTGACGCTGGCGGTGTAGCGGTCGTAGCGTACGCCGGCAACGGCCTTCCACTGCTTGGAGAACTCGATCGAGTCGTTCACATAGGCTGCCACCGTGTTGGCCGAGGCACCCTGCAAGTTGCCCGGCGTGCTCGCCGCGTTGGACGGCGAGGTGGTGTACGGCGGGTTGACCACCGGTTCGCACGCCACGAAGCCCGACGTGACCGCCGTCTTTCCTGTCACCAGCGGCTGGCCGTTGCAAGTGCCGTTGCGGTAGTAGTTCTGGTTGTTATAGCCGTCGTGGCCGAGCTCTGCGCCCAACAGCAGGGTGTGCTTGACCGAACCGGTGTCGAAGTTGGCTGTCAGCTCGGTCTGGTTGAAGATCGAGTAGTCGCGGATCTTGCGGTCGTGGCTCTGCAGGCGCACGAACAGCTGGTCCAGCGGCAGCGCGCTGACGGTCAGGGGCGTGAAGCCGCCTGCGCCGACGGTGCCCACCGAGTTGGGGGCAGTTTCGCGGGCATCGGTCTCCACATAGTTGAATTGCGTCTGGTTGCGCAGCTTCAGGTTGGGCGAGAACTTGTGGGTGATGCCGGCGTTGAGCGAGGCGATGTCCTGGTTGGTGCGGTCGTCCGTGAAGCCGTAGAAGGTATTGCGGTTGACGTTGACCGGGTGCCCGTTGAGGTTCGGCACGCCGTAGTCCGGCATGTCGTGATTGTGCTGGAGCAGGGCGGACAGCGTGATCTCGGTCGAGGTGCCGATGCCGGCGCGCCACGAGGGGGCGATGCCGAAGTCCTGCACCGTCATCTGGTCGCGCGTGCTGGGCTTGCCGTTCTGCGCCATGGCCGAGATGCGGAAGGCGGAAGTATCCGAGGTCGGCGTGTTGTAGTCGGCGGTGGCGCGCACCAGGCCGTTGGTGGTGACCGAGCCGCTGACTTCGGTGGCTGCCTTCAGCGTTGGCTTCTTGGTGACCTGGTTGATCGCGCCGCCGGTAGAGCCGCGGCCGAACAGCATCGAGGAGGGCCCCATCAGCACCTCCACCTGTTCCAGCGCAAAGGTGTCGCGATAGTACTGGCCACGGTCGCGGAAACCGTCCAGGTAGACGTCGGTGCGAGCGGAGAAGCCGTTCAGGTTGATGTTGTTGCCGATCGCGCTGCCCTCGGCGGCGCCGATCGTGATGCCGGGCACATTGCGCAGCGCCTCGGCGAGCGAGTTGGCACCCTGCGCCTCCATCAGGGCCTTGTTCACCACGGTCACCGATTGCGGCACGTCGTGCAGGTCCTCGGGCAGCTTGCTGATGGAGCTGCGCACGGCGTTGTAGTCGTCGCGGCTGCCGCTGCCCTGCACGACCACTTCCTGCAGCGTGGTAGCACCTGCGGCGGGCGCAGCGGGTGCAGGCTGGGCTTGTTGGGCGAGGGAGGCGACGGGGGCGGCGAAGAGGGCGAGCAGCGCGGTGGCGATCGGGGTGCGGCGGTTCATTTCGGATGGTCTGGTCTGGTCGGCCCTGCCCGAGCGGCGCCCGCTTGATCGCGTGGCTGCCGCTATCCGGTGGCGCGGGCCGAGGCTGCGGCATGTGCGGAATCGGCGTCGCGAAATATAAATGCGAATGATTTTCGTTGCAATTTGCGTTGCGCGTTTGAGACAGACAATATGAGAACAATCTGAATGTATTTAAGATAGATCATCTGTCATCATTTCTGACGCTGATACGGGGCATCCAGTGCAAATAAGAGTCTCATAATGCTCATATTGGCAGGCGGCAGGCAGCAAAAAGGCCCGCGCGAAGGCGGGCCTGTGCATACATTGGCCGCAGCATGCTGCGGCGGTACTTGAAAAAATCGATCAGTCCGCGCTCATGTTCGCGTTTTTCGCGATACGTCCCAGGCGCTCGCGCTCGGACTTGATGAAGGCCACGAAGCTCTCCACCGAGCCACCCGCGGGCTCGATGCCGTTGGGCAGCAGGCGCTCTCGCGTTTCCTGGGTCTGCATGGCCGCGCTCATTTCCGCGTTCAGCTTTTTCAGGATGGCCGGGTCGGTGCCCTTGGGCGCGAACAGGCCCGCCCAATGGCCGATCCGAACTTCGGGCATGCCTTGCTCGGCCGTGGTCGCAATGTTCGGCGCCGCGCTCATGCGCTTGTCCCAGGTCGCGCCGAGCGCCTTCAGCTTGCCGGCCTTGATCTGCGGCAGCACCACCACGCTTGCCTCGGAGGTGGCCGCCACCTGGCCGCCGATCACCGCGGTGATGCTCTCCGAACCGCTCTTGTACGGCACCGGGGTCAGCACCGCGCCTTTCTCCTTGAGCATCTCCTCGACGAAGTGGGGCGTGCTGCCGCTGCCCGCGGTGGCGAAGTTGACGCCGCCCGACTGCTTCTTCGAGTACGCCACCAGTTCCTTCAGGTTGTTCGCCGGCAGCGACGGCGCGGCGACAATCACCGAGGGGCTCACGGCGATCAGCGAGACCGGCACCAGGTCGTCGGATGCGTAGGGCATCTTGGTGCGGATCAGCTCATTGGTCACGGTGCCCACCGCGCCAACCAGGAAGGTGTAGCCATCGGGTTTGCTCTTGGCCACGTAGTCGGCGCCGACGATGCCGCCCGCGCCGGGACGGTTCTCGATCAGTACGGTCTGGCCCAGGCGCTTGCTGACCGCGTCCGCCGCGGCGCGCGCGACCAGGTCGTTGGCGCCGCCGGGCGTGAACGGCACGACGAACTTCACCACGTGCGTGGGCCATGCGTCGGTAGCGTGGGCGGCGGTGGCCGGCGCGAGGGCTGCTGCGAGCAGCGGTGCGGCGATGGCCAGGGCACGGCCGGTGGTGGAAATGCGCATCAGGGTCTCCTTGGACTGTTCTGGAATGACCGCGCGCGAAGGTTGCCTGAAGGGCAGGAAGGGGATCGCCCGCGGGATCGAGCGATCATACCCAGCGAAGCTGTCAATCCGCTGAATGCGCGCCCGTTCCGGCGCGCACCAGGCCGGCGGTGCCGCAGCGCCTGGCGTGCGCGTTGCCGCCCGGATTTGCACCGGGCAGGGGCGGCTAGCGGTCGCGCACCCAGGTCTGCGTGCGGCCGATCAGGCTGATGCCGATGAAGCCGCGCACGTTCAGCTTGCTGCCGCCGTCGGCGAGCGACATCTTGCTCTTGTAGATCTTGCCGTTCTCGGGGTCGAGGATTTCGCCGCCGCTCCATTCGTTGTCGCCCGTCTTGCGCAGGCCGGTCAGGATCGTCATGCCGATCACGGGCTGGTCCTTGCGCGCGTCGGTGCACTTGTCGCACACCGTGGACTTCACCTCCCCCTCGACAAAGCTCTTGAGCACCTTGCCGCTGTAGACCCCGTCCTTCTCGCTGATCTCGATCAGTCCCCGCGGCTTGCCGGAGGTGTCATCGATGGTCTTCCAGACGCCGGCGGGTGTCGCCTGTGCGAAGGCGGCGGCGCTGCCCAGCAGGGCGGCGGCGAGCATGGCGGCGCGCACGCCGCGGGTAATGCCGTGAGAGGTGTGATGGCGCATCGGGATCTCCTGTTCTGGTTGCATGGCGGGCGAGCGGACTGGCGCTGCCTGGCGCTGCCTGGTGCTGCCTGGTGCTGCCTGGTGCTGCGATAAGCCCGTTCGCGACCCTGCGGCCGACGCGCGGGGAACGGGCACGCTTGCCAATCTACTGTCGGCGGCGCCGGACTGCAATCTCGGTGCGCGCTCGCGCAGACGCTGGCCCGGCTTTCGGCATCGGCTGGAAACGACCGCGTGGTGTGCCATCCAGGCTTTTCGTGGTGCAGCAAAAGAAGCGCCGGCGGCGAATCCGAGACATCCCTCTAGTGTGAGAGCGGGCCTGACACGCAGCTGCGCCATCGGAGCCGCAAGCGGGCAGCGCGCATGGACTCGTGCGGCGGCGGCAGCGGACCCGGTGCGCGGGCCGTCCCTCGTATGCGCGCGCAGCGCCGAGCGCGCACCTTGCGCGACAGTCGCGCGATCGCCTTGCGTCGACGCACGCATGCCGAGCGCGGCTTCGCATCGATGCGCGACTTGCTCCGGTGCATGCCGCGCATGCAGTGCGTGTTGCATGGGTCCGCGACGCGCGTGCATCGACGTGTCGCGATGCGATGCTGTCGCAAACCGTTGCGTGGACGCATCACTTCCATCGTCATACGTCGCGTGTCCGCGACATGCGCTGCGCACTGCGAGCGTGGCTGTCTTGCGTGCCTTCGCGCATCGACGCGTTTGCATGCCGTCTGTGACAGCACGCGCGCAGCGACTCGAGCGTGCCCGTGTTCGAGATGAGCGATGGCGCAGGCAATCACGTGCCCACAGGCATCGCGCGCGAATCCGCGCTGCAACCCGGAGAGCCTTTATCCATGCGGTTCTCGAGCTTGTGCTGTGATCTCTTGCGGTGGTGTTCGGCAGATGGCCGCAAGCATTGCGAGCGCGATGCGCGAGGTATGGCTGGCGCGCGCGACGACTCTCGCGCGAGCGTGCGAATCGACTCGACTCAGCATGCGCGCGAGGTCGATCGTCACGGCGATTCGCGTCTCGACTTCGCGTCGCACGATCGCATCGATGCGTGCGACAGGTCGATGCGAAGTCGAGATAGATCGCATCAACATTGCACGCAAGTTTTTTTGCACTTTTTTCTTAACATCATGGAGCAAACGAATTATGATTCGCCTTGACAAGAGTCTCACTTCATTGCAAGGAAGCAAGACGCAGGAACGAATGACGATGGCGATGCGTTTTGAAGATGCAGTGATGCAGGTAACCGAGGAACACTAGAACGTTGACGCAGACCAGGCCGGGATGGCTTATCAAAATGCGTGCAGTCTCTTGTGCCCCGGAAACGGGTTGGGTCAGCTACCCCCGAATGAATGCCGTCTGCCATGCGCGAGGCCGAGCCCGCATGACAGGCTTGCCGACCGATATCTCCTCATACCAGGCCGGGCGCCGACTCGAAGAGCGGCGCAGGCAAATCGAATATTCCAGGGCGCGGCAAGCGTCGGAAATCCGGATGCCGGTTTCCCGCTGCCGTGATCGTGCCGCCTCGAGCGGCACGCCTGACACCGAATTCATTAGCGTGCGGCCGCTGTCCGGCAGCGCGCCGATGAATCGCTCGCTCGACTGGGGCCGCTGCAAGGTAGTAGGCCTCGGGTCGGTCGGGTCGCCAAACTAGGTCATTCGATATTCACTAGCCAGTGAAGGAGTTATCCATGGCAACGACTGCTAAGAAGAAACCGGCGGCTAAGAAGGCCGCCAAGCCCGCCGCCAAGAAGGCCGCGGCACCGGCCAAGAAGGCCGCAGTGAAGAAGGTCGCCGCCACGAAGGCAGCACCGGCCAAGAAGGCCGCGGTGAAGAAGGTTGCCGCCAAGAAGGCAGCGCCCGCCGCCAAGAAGGCCGCAGTGAAGAAGGTTGCTGCCAAGAAGGTTGCGGTGAAGAAGGTTGCCGCCAAGAAGGCCGCACCGGCCGCCAAGAAGGCTGCAGTGAAGAAGGTTGCCGCCAAGAAGGTTGCGGTGAAGAAGGTTGCCGCCAAGAAGGCAGCAGCGCCGGCCAAGAAGGCCGCGGTGAAGAAGGTTGCCGCCAAGAAGGCCGCGGCACCGGCCAAGAAGGCCGCAGTGAAGAAGGTTGCAGCCAAGAAGGCAGCAGCACCGGCCAAGAAGGCTGCTGCGCCCAAGAAGGCCGCTGCGCCCAAGAAGGCTGCTGCTCCCAAGAAAGCTGCTGCGCCCAAGGCTGCCGCTGCTCCCAAGGCTGCTGCTCCCAAGGCCGCTGCTGCTCCCAAGAAGGCTGCAGCCCCCAAGAAGGCCGCCGCCAAGAAGGCAGCCCCTGCCGCCAAGCCTGCCGCTGCTCCCGCAGTGGCGCCTGCTGCAGACTGCCAAGACGGCCCTGAACCCGGCTGCGGCCTGGCCGTTCCCGACGGGCAACCGTCCGTAAGCGCGCCTTGCCGGTGTCCGTTCACGGTCACCGGCTGTTGCCAGGCACGCGTCGCGTGCCGCCATGACCGAATACCGCGTATCCGGTCAGCAGGACGGCTAGTCTTGCCAACCCGCCGCAGGCACCAGCCCGGCGGGTTTTTCTTTGGGCGCCGCGCCGGCGCCTCCCGTGCTCCGGGCATTCACGAGGACCCAATGAAAAGCGCCGCGCCCTTGCGGGTCGCGGCGCCCTGGCCGGAGCAGCCGGCTGTGCGTCAGTGCGTGACGCGCGTGATGCCACCGGAGGACAGCAGGCGCACGCGCTCGCCCGGGCGGAACAGCTCGTCGGCCTCCTGGGTGATGGCGTGCATATCGCCGTTCTCCAGGCGCACCGTGATCTCCAGGGCGCGGCGCTGGTTGATCTTGTTCTCGGCGGCGCTGCCGGCGATGCCGCCCAGCACTGCGCCGAGAATGCCGGCGGCCACCGAACCGTTGCCGCTGCCGATCAGGCTGCCGGCCGCGACGCCACCGATGGCGCCGCCCGCGATGGTGCCCGCGCCGGTCTGGTTGCCCTGGATCGTCACCTCGCGCACCGATTCCACGACGCCGTAGCGTATCGTCTGCTCGCGCTGGGCCTGCGCGCGCGAGTAGACGCTGTTCGAGTTCGATTCCGTGGCGCAGCCGGCCATCAGGGTTGTGGCTGCGAGCACGGCGGCGGTGCCGATGCGGAGCTTCTGATTCATGGTGTGTCCCGAAAAAACTACGCGTAGTTGTATCCGAAGGCCGCCTGGAAGCGGTCACGGATTTCCTCTTGCGAGGGCTTGTGGTTTTGCGGGCCCTGGTGCGCGATCTTGATCGAGCCCATCAGGCTGGCGAGGCGCCCGGTGGTCTCCCAGTCGAGGCCGTTCTCGATGCCGTAGAGCAGGCCGCCGCGGAAGGCGTCGCCACAGCCGGTCGGGTCGACGATCCGTTCCGCCGGCACGGCGGGAATACTGTACTTGCGCCCGTCGGCGTAAATGCTTGCGCCCTGTTCGCCATGCGTAACGATGAAGGCGCGCACCTTGGCGGCGACATCTTCGCTGCGCCAGCCGCTGCGCGACAGCAGCACCTGCGCCTCGTAGTCATTGACCGTCACGTAGCTGGCGAGTTCAACGAACTGGCGCAGGTCCTCGCCGCCGAACAGCGGCATCGCCTGGCCCAGGTCGAAGATGAAGGGCACGCCTGCCTCGGCGAATTCCTGGGCGTGGTGAAGCATGCCTTCGCGGCTGTCGGGGGCGACGATGCCCAGCTTCGGCGGCGTGGTGCCGCGCACTGCCTCCAGCACGCTGGACAGTTGCGACTGGCTCATCGCGCCGGGGTGGAAGGCGGTGATCTGGTTGTTGTCCAGGTCGGTGGTGATCATCGCCTGCGCCGTGAAGGTGTCCGGCAGCGTGCGGATATAGGTGGTGGGAATGCCGAGCTGCTTCAGGTATTGCAGGTAGGGTTCGGCGTCGGCGCCGACCGTGGCCATGACCAGCGGATCGCCGCCCAGCAGCTTGAGCGTGTAGGCGATATTCCCCGCGCAGCCACCGAATTCGCGACGCATGCCCGGCACCAGGAAGGAAACGTTGAGCATGTGGATCTGGTCCGGCAGGATATGCTCGCGGAACCGTCCTTCGAAGGTCATGATGGTGTCGTAGGCGACGGAGCCGCAAATCAGGCTGGCCATTCTTTCTCCAGGGGGAATTCGGTAAGGTGGGGTGGCATGGCGCGGCACGCGCGGGAGGCGCGCGTGCCGGACGGGAAGGCTTACTTCAGGGCGCTTACTTCAGGGCGGCGATCGCGGCGTCGTAGCTCGGCTCGGACTTGATTTCCGGCACCAGCTGGCTGTACGTGACGGTGTCGTTCTCATCGAGCACGACCACCGCGCGCGCGGTCAGGCCGGCCAGCGGGCCGGTCTGGATGTCCACGCCGTAATTGGTCTTGAACTCGGCGCCGCGCATCAGCGACAGCGTCACCACGTGGTCCAGGCCTTCGGTCGTGCAGAAGCGGCCCATGGCGAAAGGCAGGTCGGCCGAGATGGTCAGCACCACGGTGTTGGCGAGCTTGCCTGCGGCTTCGTTGAAGCGGCGGGCCGATGCCTGGCACACCGGGGTGTCGAGGCTGGGAACGATGTTCAGGATCTTGCGCTTGCCGGCGAAGTCTTCCAGCTTGACGTCCTTCAGGTCCTTGCCGACCAGCGAGAAGGATGCGGCTTTCTCGCCTGCCTGGGGAAACTTGCCGCCGACTTCGATCGGGTTGCCGCCGAGGGTCACGTTGCTCATATTGGCTCCTGTGTGGAAAAGCGGGCCCGCGTGCGTGCATCAAACGGCGCGCGGCGAGCCCGAAGAATTCAGGGATAGAAAAGCAGCACGCGGTAGTTGGCTGGCGCCTGCTGCGTCCGGAATCGTACCCGAACCGCCAGTTCCGTGCCGGCCCGCATGCCGTAGACGGCGAATGCGCGTTGCGCGGGAGAGAGGTACTCGGCGGGCTGGAGCACGCGCCGCAGCAGCAGCTGGTCCTGCAGGTCGGTCATCACCAGTTCGATGGCCGGCAGCGCGGTGGTGGCGCGGCCCTGGTTGCGCAGCGTGACGCTGAGCAGGTAGGCGTCGCTGCCTTCATCCTGCTTCTGCAGTTGCGAGGTGTCGATGCGCAGGGCATCGAGGTCGCGCCAAGGCGGCACGGTGCAGCCCAGCGGCGCGCATGCCGATTCCAGCACGGGGCGCAGCACGGGAAAGTGCCCGGCGAGCTGCGAGCGGGCCAGGTAGGCGACTTGCGCCGCGGCGGCCAGCCCCAGCAAGGCCGCGCCGGCCACCAGCCAGGCGCGCTTGCCTGCGCGGCGCGCAGGGGGCGCCTCGCGCGTGCGCGCATGGCGCAGAAAGTCGGGCGCGAACACGGCGGCCGGCGGCTCCTCCTGGCGCGTCCAGCGGCGCGTGGTCTGTTCGCGCGCAATGGCGGTGGGCGAGCCGTCGATGGCGTCCGGCGTGCTTTCGTTGCGCAGATAGCCACCCACACCGCGCGTGGCGGGATTGCCGGCGGGGGCCGCTTCAGCTTCGCTTCCCGCTGTGGGCGTGGCTTGTGCGGGCGCGCCCGGCGGCAGGGTGACCTCGATGCCGGCCGTTGCCGCGGATGGCGCTTGCGGGCCGGCGCGCGACGACGCGCGCGCGGGATCGTCCAGCGCGCCGGATTCGATCGCGGGCCATGCGGGGGAGGCGGGGGCGTGCGTGGCGGAAGCTGCCGGCATGTGCGCTTCGCGCGCCATGGTGGCGGCATCGGTGCGGCCTGCTGCCTGTTCCTCGTCTTCCGCGTCTTCCTCGTCTTCCGCGGCACGTGCTGCCACGATCGCGGCTGGAGTGTCCGCAGCCGCTTCCGACGCGGCTTCCATGGTTGTTTCCGCAGCTGTTTCCGATCCCGCTTCCGGTACCACTTCGGTCGTGGTGCCTGGCGCGCCCATCATCATCGTCGGCGCGTCCAGTGCCGGCACGTCATAGCCCGGGTCGTAACCCGGATCGAAGGGCGGCGCGGTCCGGGGTGTCTCCTCCGGCTCGTCATATGCCGGCGATACCGGCGGCATTTGCGGCGCGGTTCGGGCGTAGGCCTGGTCGGGGGCGGCGCTGTGGCCGCGTGTGTCGGCCGCGGTACCGAAGGGCGCCGCAGGCCCGGCATGCGCCGCGGCCGCGGGGGAGGCCGCCGGCACGGGCACTTCGATCAGGTGCCGGCGGGCGTCGAATACGGTGTCGCAGCGGCCGCAGCGTACCAGGCCTTCACGCAGCCGCAGCTGGTCGGCCACAAGGCGGAAGGCCGTGCGGCATGCCGGGCAGCGCGTGACAAGCTTGGCGGCAGCCATGTGAGGGCTTCAGGCGCGGGTGCCGTGCAGGCAGACCCAGCCTTCCTCGCTGCGCCACACGCTGAGCGCCAACCAGGGCGCATAGGCGGCGGCGACCTCGTCGGCCTGCCGCTCGAGCACGCCGGACAGCACCAGGCGGCCGCCCGGGCGCACGCGCGCGCTGAGCATGGCCGCCATCAGCTTGAGCGGGTTGGACAGGATGTTGGCCACGACCAGGTCGTAGGTGGCGTCCGACACCGTTTCCGGCAGCGCGAAGCTGGCCTCGACTTGGTTGCGCTCGGCGTTGTAGCGCGAGGCTTCCACGGCGTTGGGATCGATGTCGATGCCGATGGTGTCGCCCGCACCCAGCTTCTTGGCGACGATGGCCAGGATGCCGGAGCCGCAGCCGTAGTCGAGCACGGTTTCGCCCTGCTTCAGGTTCTGCTCCAGCCACTGCATGCACAGCCGCGTGGTCGGGTGGCTGCCTGTGCCGAAGGCCAGGCCGGGGTCCAGTTCCAGCACCACCGCATCGGGTTCCGGGGCATCGTGCCAGGAGGGCACCACCCAGATGCGCTCGCCGATGCGGATGGGCTCGAACTGCGATTGCGTCAGCCGCACCCAGTCCTGGTCCTCGACGGCGCGCAGCACGTAGGGCGGGAGCGGGTCGACGCCGAGCGCGTTGGCGGCCGCGGCCACCACCAGTGCGGGGTCCAGGCTGTCATCGAACAGCGCCACCACGCGCGAGCGGTTCCAGGCCAGGCGCTTGGGCTCCAGCCCGGGCTCGCCGAACAGCGGTTGCTCGTCGGGCGTGTCGGCATCGGCGTCCTCCACCGAAACCGACAACGCGCCAAGATCGAACAGCGCATCGGACCAGGCTTCGGCCTGATCTTCGGCGATCTCGATCACACATTCCTGGAATGCCACGGATGATCCTTCTAATAACCGGTGAGCGGCGCGCGGAGTGGCGCCTGGGTCGGATGGCGGCCCGGGCGCTGCCGGGCCTGCCATAGCCGCCAGTATGACATGGCGGCGGGAGGGAGGGCCGGGATCATCCCGGCCCGGCCTGCTGGCGGCGACGGGCCTCAGGCCTTGTCGCCCTTGGCGACTTCCTTCTGCTGCAGGCGGTGCTCCAGGTAGTGGATGCTGGTGCCGCCTTCGACGAAATTGGCGTCGAGCATCAGCTCGCGGTGCAGCGGCACATTGGTCAGGATGCCGTCCACCACCATCTCCGACAGCGCGATGCGCATGCGGGCGATGGCCTGCTCGCGCGTGGCGCCGTAGGTGATGATCTTGCCGATCATCGAGTCGTAGTTGGGCGGCACGAAATAGCCGTCATAGGCGTGGGAATCGACGCGCACGCCCGGGCCACCCGGCATGTGCCAGGCGGTGATGCGGCCCGGCGAGGGGAAGAACTTGAACGGGTCTTCGGCGTTGACGCGGCATTCGATCGCATGGCCGCGCAGCTGCACGTCCTTCTGGCGGAAGCGCAGCTTCTCACCGAAGGCGATGCGGATCTGTTCCTGCACGATGTCGATGCCGGTGATCATCTCGGTGACCGGGTGCTCGACCTGCACGCGCGTGTTCATCTCGATGAAGTAGAACTCGTTGTTCTCGTACAGGAATTCGAAGGTGCCGGCGCCGTGGTAGCCGATCTTCTTGCACGCCTCGGCGCAGCGGTCGCCGATGCGCTCGATCAGGCGGCGCGGGATGTGGGGTGCCGGCGCTTCCTCGATCACCTTCTGGTGGCGGCGCTGCATCGAGCAGTCACGCTCGCCCAGCCAGATGGCCTGCTTGTGCTGGTCTGCCAGGATCTGGATCTCCACGTGGCGCGGATTCTCCAGGAACTTCTCCATGTAGACCTCGGGGTTGCCGAAGGCACGGCCGGCTTCTTCGCGCGTCATGTTGACGGCGTTGATCAGCGCAGCCTCAGTGTGCACCACGCGCATGCCGCGGCCGCCGCCGCCGCCGGCGGCCTTGATGATCACCGGATAGCCGACGCGGCGGGCGATGGCGATGACCTCCTTCGGGTCCTCCGGCAGTGCGCCTTCAGAGCCGGGCACGCAGGGCACGCCCGACTTGATCATGGCTTGCTTGGCCGAAACCTTGTCGCCCATCAGGCGGATGCTGTCGGCGGTCGGGCCGATGAAGACGAAGCCGGACTTTTCCACGCGCTCGGCGAAGTCGGCGTTCTCCGACAGGAAGCCGTAGCCCGGGTGGATGGCCTGGGCGTCGGTGACCTCGGCGGCCGAGATGATGGCCGGCATATTGAGGTAGGACTGCGGCGAGGGCGCGGGGCCGATGCAGACAGCCTCGTCCGCCAGCTTGACGTACTTGGCTTCTTTGTCGGCTTCCGAATAGACCACCACGGTCTTGATGCCGAGCTCGCGGCAGGCGCGCTGGATGCGAAGGGCGATTTCGCCGCGGTTCGCGATCAGGATTTTTTCAAACATGGTATGTCTCAGCGAGAACTGGGCGGCGAGGCCGCATTGCACAGCAGTGCGCCGGGCGCATGGCCCTGCAATCGGGCCGATGCCGGCGCGGCGCGGCCGCCCTTCGACTCCCCGACCAGGCGGCCGCGTGGAGCGCGATGGGCGGGCGCCCTGGCTTGCCGGTCAGGATCAGCCGACGACGAACAGGGGCTGGCCGTATTCGACCGCCTGGCCGTTCTCGACCAGGATTTCCTTGATCACGCCGGCCTTGTCGGCCTCGATCTCATTGAGCAGCTTCATCGCTTCGATGATGCAGACGGTCTGGCCTTCCTTGACGGTGTCGCCCACGCTGACGAAGGGCGCGGCGCCCGGCGACGGCGCCCGGTAGAAGGTGCCCACCATCGGCGAGGTGATCACGTGGCCGGCCGGCAGCTGGGGCGTGCCCGGATCGGCCGGAGCAGCCACGGCCGGGACCGGCGCGGCGGCGACCGCTTGTACCTGGGGGAACATCTGGGGCGCAGCCACGATCTGGGGCGGCGCCTTGACGATGCGCACCTTGCCCTCGCCTTCGGTCACTTCCAGTTCGGAGATGCCCGATTCGGCCACCAGGTCGATCAGCGTCTTGAGCTTGCGCAGGTCCATCTTCTATTCCTCCAATCGGGTTGTCCGGCCGCCGCCAGGAAGGGCAACGACGGAAAAAATTATTTGCGGCCGCTTCCGGCCTCGCCGCGCACGGCGGAGCAAGGCGCGTCGCGCGCCATCTTTCGTCTTTTGCTGCGAACAGCGGGTGCTCAGGTCCCCGGCGGCGCTTCCTGCCACAGCGCGTAGTCCAGCGCGAGCAGATAGCCGTGCCAGCCCAGCCCGCAAATCACGCCGACCGCCAGGTCGGAGAAATAGGAGTGATGGCGGAAACTTTCGCGGCGATGCACATTGGACAGATGCACCTCCACGAAGGGGATGGCCACCCCGGCCAGCGCGTCGCGCATGGCCACGCTGGTGTGCGTGTAGGCGGCCGGGTTGATGATGATGAAGTCCACGCCTTCGCTGCGCGCCGCGTGGATGCGGTCGACCAGCGCGCCTTCGTGGTTGGACTGAAAGCTGCTGAGTGCCAGGCCGGCCTTCGTGGCGCGCTGTGCCAGCGCGGCGTCGATGTCGGCAAGGGTCGTGTGCCCGTAGGTTTCCGGCTCCCGGGTGCCCAGCAGATTCAGGTTTGGCCCGTGCAGGACCAGTACCTTGCGGTAGCCAGTCTGAGCGTCGGTTTGAGCGGGTAGCGGTCACGGCAGCTCGACCATTTCAACGAAATTGCGCGGAGGTTACCGTAGCTTAGAGGGATTTGTCTAGCGCGAGATACAAGGTATGGGGTAAATCCGAGGACTTCTCGGAGCTATGGGGTGTCGAATCTTGCACTTTTCGGCGCGGGCGCCGAAGTTGCGTCAAGATCCGGGGAGATTCCCCGGGTTCGGCGCAATTCGGCGAATTTTGCTGTCCGCTGCCGTCCGATGCCTTAGGCCTTGGGCAGAACCGCCCGCAGTTCGTCGGCCGTCACCCGGCCGAGCTTGCGGAACTGCACGGTGCCGTCGGGCGTGATCACCACCGTGTAGGGCAGGCCGCCCGCTGCGTTGCCGAAGTTGCGCGCGAGTTCGGTGCCGGCGAAGCCGGCCACGGCCAGTGGGTAGTCGACCGGCACTTTCTTGAGGAACTGCTGGATGTTGCTGGCCGAATCGATGCCGATGCCGACGAATTCCACCTTGCTGCCGGCGAACTCACGGTGCAGCGCGGTCAGGTCGGGCATCTCCTCGACGCAGGGGCCGCACCAGGGCGCCCAGAAATTGACCACCAGCGTCTTGCCCCGCAGCGCGGCCAGGTCGAGACCCGCGCCGGCCGGATCGGGCAGCTTGGCCTGGAAGAAGGCTTCGACGGCTTGATCGGTCGCCGGTTTCGGCGTGAAGACGTAGTGGCTGGCCAGCACGCCGGCCAGCGTGGCCAGCAGGATGGCAGGCAGCCAGATCCACAGGCGCGAACGCCGGGGGGCGGGAGATGGGGTCATGTCTTGCCGCTAGCTTGGTGGTTCGCCCCGGGGAGGGCGGGGTCAGTCACGTGGCGCCTCGGCGGCCTGGCTGCTCTCAGCGGCCGTGGCCAGCAGGGCGCGCACGGCGTTCAGGTCGGCCCGGGCGATCCGGCCGCTGGCATCGGCGCGCACTGCGCCGCGCTCATCGTCCGCATCATACAGTGCTATATGGATGCCGACGGGTGCGCCAAGTTCCGCGCGCACCTCGGCCGCCAGCGCGCGCGCCTCGCGCCCGGCCGGCCACTGGCCGCGCCACAGGAAGCTGAGTGTTTCCACCTCGCCGCGTCCCGCGAAATGCCGGGTCTCGCTGGTGTCGAAGTCCACGCCGGCATTGAGCAGGTGCAGGGCGACGTCCTTGGCGCTGTCGCAGAAGCATTGCAGATAGACATCGGAATGCTCGGTGGCGGTGCCGTTGAGGGCGGCGCCGACCAGATAAGGGCGGAAGCCGGCCAGTTCGGCCATGACCAGCGCGGCCAGCCGGCGCAGCAGCGCCAGGATGCGGGGCTGGCTGTCTGAGTGGAAGAGCGCCTGGTAGGCGCGTACCTCTTCTTCCACCATGTCGTTGTCGGGCAGCCACTCGCCGGCCACGCGCACGTCGCCCAGCAACTGGCGCACGGCCTTGCGCTTGGCCGTGGCGTAGTCGGCACCGTCTTCCGCGATCATGCGGGCGGCGGCCTGGGCGATTTCCTCGCGCAGGCGGGCGGGGTCGGAGGGCAGGCGTCTGGACATGTCATGATGATACCGGAGCCGGCCCGCGCCACTGCCGCGCCGGCGCGGGTCCATCCGGATCGGTCCGGATGCCGCACTGCAGCGAAGCGTGTGGACGCTCGGGTACAATGGCTGACCGTCCGGCGTCCGCGCCGGCCCACGCCATACCGGATTTCATGCACATCCACATCCTCGGCATCTGCGGCACCTTCATGGGCGGCCTGGCAGTGCTGGCCAGGCAGGCCGGCCACCGCGTGACCGGCTGCGACGCCAACGTCTACCCGCCCATGAGCACGCAGCTGCAGGCCCAGGGCATCGAACTGATCGAGGGCTTCGACCCGGCCCAGCTTGCGCTCGAACCCGACCTGTTCGTGATCGGCAATGTGGTCTCGCGGGGCAATCCGCTGATGGAGGCCATCCTCGACCGCAACCTGCCTTATATATCAGGGCCGCAATGGCTGGGCGAGCATGTGCTGGCCGGCCGCTGGGTGCTGGCGGTGGCCGGCACGCACGGCAAGACCACCACCACCTCGATGCTCGCCTGGATCCTGGAGGATGCCGGCTACCAGCCGGGCTTCCTGGTGGGCGGCGTGCCACAGAATTTCGGCGTGTCAGCGCGGCTGACCGATTCCGAGTTCTTCGTGATCGAGGCGGACGAGTACGACACGGCCTTCTTCGACAAGCGCAGCAAGTTCGTCCATTACCGCCCGCGCACCGCCATCCTGAACAACCTGGAATACGATCACGCCGACATCTTCCCCGATCTGGCCGCTATCGAGACCCAGTTCCATCACCTGGTGCGCACCGTGCCGCGCCAGGGGCGCCTGGTCGTCAACGGCATCGAGGAGAGCCTGGCGCGCGTGCTAGAACGCGGCTGCTGGAGCGAGGTCGAGACCTTCGGCGTGGGCAACTGGACCGAGCGCGACGCGGCCGGCGCCAGTTCGCAGGCGGACAGCGAAGCCTTCGAGGTGCTGCTGGACGAAACCTTGCAGGGCCGCGTCGAATGGGCGCTGCAGGGGGTGCATAACCGCATGAACGCGCTCGCCGCCATTGCCGCCGCCCGCCACGTGGGCGTGCCGGCGGCGCAGGCGATCGCCTCGCTGGCCCGCTTCGCCAATGTCAAGCGGCGCATGGAGGTGCGCGGCGAGGTCGGCGGCATCACCGTCTACGACGACTTCGCCCACCACCCGACCGCCATCCAGACCACCATCGGCGGCCTGCGCAAGCGCGTGGGCCAGGCCCGCATCCTGGCCGTGCTGGAGCCGCGCTCCAACACCATGAAGCTGGGCGTGATGAAGGCGCAACTGCCAGCCAGCCTGGAAGGCGCCGACCTGGTGTTCGGCTACGGCGCACCGAGCGGCAAGGACGCGCTGGGCTGGGACCTGGCCGGCGCGCTGGCGCCGCTGGGCGAGCGCGCCCGCGCCTTCGACGATCTCGAGGCCCTGGTGGCGGCCGTGACCGCCGCCGCCCGTCCGGGCGACCACGTGCTGGTGATGAGCAATGGCGGTTTCGGCGGCGTGCACCAGAAGCTGCTGGACGCGCTCGGCAAGCCGGCCGCCTGAGCCGGACGCCACGGACCCGCGCCATGCTGCTGTACCTGCACGGTTTCCGTTCCTCGCCGCGGTCGTTCAAGGCGCAGCTGATCCAGCAGCGCATGCGCGACCTGGGCCTGGGACGCTACTACGCCTGCCCGATGCTCGACGTCTCGCCGGCGCGCGCGATCGCCCAGGCCGAGGCGGCCATCGCCGCGGCGCGCGCCGGCGATGCCGACCAGCCGCTCGCCATCATCGGCTCCTCGCTGGGCGGCTACTACGCGCGCTGGCTGGGCGAGCGCCACGGTTGCCGCACGGTGCTGCTCAACCCTGCCGTCCATCCCTGGACCGACCTGGAATCCTACCTAGGCGCGCAGCCGCTGTGGCACGGTGGCGGCGAAGTGGTGGTCGAGCGCCGCCATCTGCAGGAATTGCTCGACCTGCGCGCCGACACGATCACCGCCCCCGAGCGCTACCTGCTGCTGGCCGCCACCGGCGATGAGGTGCTGGACTACCGTGAAATGGTGGCCGCTTTCCCGGGCGCCCACACCAGGGTGATCCAGGGCAGCGACCACGGCATCAGCGAGTTCGCTGACTACGTCGACGAGGTGCTGGACTTCTGCGGCTACGGGCCCGGCGGCAGCCGGCCCGGCCCATGAGCGGCGCCCACACGCGCCGCTGCGGCTGGACCACGAGCCTGGCCGCCGACGCGGCCCTCCCACCCAATCTGCGGCGCTGGGTCTGCGGCGACGGCTCGCTGACCGTGCGCCTGGTCGCCGCCAGCCTCGAGTTCCGCGTGCGCCGGCTGGCCCAGCGCATGGCGCTGCCGCTGGCCGACGAATGGCGGGCGCTGGGTGCGGCGCGGCCGGTGCCGGTGCTCGAGCGGGACGTGGTGCTGGTCTGCGACGGCGTGCCGGCCGTGTTCGCGCACACCGTCGTGCTGGCGCGCCATGCCCGGCGCGACTGGCCCTTCCTGCGCGGCCTCGGCGAGCGCCCGCTGGGCGGCGCGCTGTTCACCGACCCCCGCGTCAGCCGCGAGCCGTTCCAGTTTGCGCGCCTGCTGCCGCATCATCCGCTGCGCCAGCGGCTGCGCCACGCACTGCCCGGGCTGGCCACCGGCACCATGCTGCCCGCGCGCCGCTCCGTATTCCGGCGCGGCGCCGGCGTCATGCTCGTCACGGAGGTCTTTCTGCCGGACCTGCTGCGGCGAGCGGCTCCCGGGGACCGCGGCGCCAGACCGCGGCCCTCTTTTTCATCCTGACCAAACAAGCGAAGAGAAGACACCCATGAAACTGCAGGGACGCGTAGCGATCATCACCGGCGCGGCGGCCGGCATCGGCTTTGCCACGGCGCAGCGCTTTGCCGCCGAAGGCGCCATCGTCATCCTGTGCGATGTGCAGGAGGCGCGCGTGCGCGAAGCCGCGGCCAGCCTGGCCGCCACGGGCGCTACAGTCGAGGCCTTCAAGGTCGACGTGACGCGCCGCGACGAGGTCGACGCCATGGTCGGCGCCACGCTGGCGAAGTACACCCGCGTCGATATCCTGGTCAACAACGCGGGCATCACCAAGGACGCGCGCCTGGCAAAGATGACCGAGGCCCAGTTCGACTCAGTGATCGACGTCAACCTGAAGGGCGTGTTCAACTGCTCGCAGTCGGTGGCTTCCATCATGGCCGAGCAGGGCCGCGGCGTGATCCTCAACGCTTCCAGCGTGGTCGGCCTGTACGGCAATTTCGGCCAGACCAACTACGCGGCCAGCAAGTTCGGCGTGATCGGCTTCACCAAGACCTGGGCGCGCGAGCTGGGGCCGAAGGGCGTGCGCGTCAATGCCGTGTGCCCGGGCTTCGTCGCCACCGAGATCCTGCAGACCGTGCCGCAGAAGGTGCTCGACGGCATGCAGGAGTCGTGCTGGCTGCGCCGCCTGGCCCAGCCGGCCGAGATCGCCAGCGTCTATGCCTTCCTCGCCAGCGACGACGCCAGCTATATCAACGGCACTGCCATCGAAGCCAGCGGCGGCATGTCGCTCTAAGACCGCGCTAGACCGCGCTGCCGGGGCGCCGTGCGCGCCGCCGGCGGTCATGGGCCGCACCGGCCGTCCGCGCGGTGCCCAGCGCTGGTGCGGTATCATCGCGTTTCTGGCCGGACGATATCGGACGATATGCCGTCCGGCCCCATTCCCTCCCGCAGGACCGGCTTCGCGGGTGCCGCCCCAGGCGCGGCGCCGATGGCGGGGCGCCCGGCATTTCAGAAAGACCCGTATCCATGCAGTTGCTGTTCGAAGAAGGCGGCGAGATCCGCGCCGGCACCGTGCTGAGCCAGCAGGGCGAGGCTTACCAGGTGGAGTTGCCTGCCGGCAAGCGCACCAAGGTCAAGTCGCGCGATGTGCTGCTGCAGTTCGCCCAGCCGTCGGCCGCCGAACTGATGCGCCAGACCGAGGCGCTGGTCACCGAAACCGACCTGGATTTCCTGTGGGAGTGCGCGCCGGCCGAGGAGTTCGGCTTTGCCGAGCTGGCCGCCGAATACTATGGCGCGGATGCCGGTCCGGTGCAGCAGGCCGCGCTGGCCATGGCGCTGCATGGCAATCCCGTCTACTTCCGCCGCAAGGGCCGCGGACGCTATATGCGCGCGCCGGAGGACCAGCTCAAGGCGGCGCTGGCGGGGCTGGAACGCAAGCGCCAGCAGGCGCTGGTGCAGGCCGAATACGAGGCGCAGCTCAAGGCGCGCGAGCTGCCCGAGGCCTTCCGCGGCAAGGTGATGCAGCTCTTGTTCAAGCCGGACAAGAACAGCCTGGAATACAAGGCGATGGACGCCGCCTGCACCGCGCTGGGCATGACGCCGATGCGCCTGATGCTGGAGTCCGGCGGCGTGGAGAGCGCGCGTGCGCTGCACGAAGCCAAGTTCCTGGCCGAGTGCTTCCCCAAGGGCACAGGCTTTCCCGCCATCGACGTGCCCGAGCCGTCGGCTGAGCTGCCGGTGGCCGAGGTGCAGGCCTTCTCGATCGACGACGTCACCACCACCGAGATCGACGACGCGCTGTCGGTGGTCACGCTGCCCGACGGCAAGCTGCGCGTGGGCATCCACATCGCGGCGCCGGGGCTGGGCATCCGCCGCGGCGAGCCGCTCGACGCCGTCGCGCGCCAGCGCCTGTCGACCGTCTATTTCCCCGGCGACAAGATCACCATGCTGCCCGATGCGGTGGTCGACCGCTACACGCTGCAGGAAGGCCGGGTCTGCCCGGCGCTGTCGCTCTACGTGACGGTCGATCTGGGCCTGTCCCTGATCCTGGGCAGCGAGACGCGCGCCGAGCTGGTGCCGATCGCCGCCAACCTGCGCCATAACCTGCTCGAGGACGTGGTGACCGAGCAGGCGCTGGCGGAGGGCACGGGCGACTATCCCTTCCGCGCCGAGCTTGCGCAGCTGTGGCAGTTCGCCGGCCAGCTGTATGACGAGCGCCAGAAGGCGCGCCTGGCCAGCGGCCTGCGTCCGGAATCGCACAACCGCGCCGACTACAGCTTCTATATCGACGAGCTCGAAGGCGGCGCCGAGCGCGTGCGCATCGAGCAGCGCCGGCGCGGCTCGCCGCTGGACAAGATCGTGGCCGAGCTGATGATCCTGGCCAACAGCACCTGGGGCAAGCTGCTGGCCGACCATGGCGTGCCGGGCATCTACCGCACGCAGAAGGCCTGGGGCATGCACCGCACGCGCATGCAGACCTACCCGGCGCCGCACGAAGGCCTGGGCGTGGCCCAGTATGCCTGGAGCACCTCGCCGCTGCGCCGCTATGTCGACCTGGTCAACCAGTGGCAGATCATCGCGGTGGCCCAGCATGGCGTGGCCGCCAAGCTGGTGGCGCCGTTCAAGCCCAAGGACGCCGACCTGCTGGCCGCCGTGGCCGATTTCGAGGGTACCTACGCGGCCTACGCCGACCACCAGTCGACCATGGAGCGCTACTGGTGCCTGCGCTGGCTGGAGCAGGAAAAGCGCGAGCGCATGATGGCGTCCGTGCTCAAGGACGGCGCGGTGCGCTTCGGCGAGATTCCGCTGGTCACGCGCGTGCCCGAGTTGATGCAGGCCGCGCGCGGCACCCAGGTGATGCTGGAGGTCGCTTCCACCGATGAGTTGTCGCTCGAGGTTTCGTGCCGCGTGCTGGAAGTGTTCGCCGGTGACGTTGAATTGACCGACGATATGCTGGAACTGGACGAAGAAGCGGCCGAAGTGTCGGCGGAGGCAGCCGCCGAAGCCGCCGCGGAAGACGCGGCCGAGCAGGCCGCCGAGCAGGTCGGCGAGCAGGTCGGCGAGCAGGTCGGCGAGCAGGCCGGCGAGCAGGCCGCCGAGAGCGGCGACGCGCCGGCGGATGGCGACGCCGGCGAGGCGTCGGGTGCGCGCGACACGGGGGCCGGCGCCGGCGCCTGAGGCATCGGCAAACGCACGGCGCTCCCTTACAATGCCGGACGGATCTTACCGTCCGGCGCGTGATGCAAGCGTCGCCGGACGACGTCCTTTGTCCGTTACGGTTCCGCCTTGTTTTCCGTTTCGTCTTCCGCCACTTCGCCGCCCATCGTGAACGCCGTCCTCGCCCCCCGTCAGTGGTGGAATACCAGCAGCACGATGACGCGCGCGCTGGCCATCTCGCTGGCCGCGCACGCGCTGCTGCTGATGGTGCGCGTGGCGGCGCCGGACGCCTTCGAGATCAAGCGTGCCGACACCGCGCTGGACGTGGTGTTGGTCAATGCCAAGTCGGCCGAGCGGCCGCGCAAGCCGACTGTGCTGGCCCAGGCCAACCTGGACGGCGGCGGGGAGCAGGATGCCCAGCGCGCCACCACGCCGCTGCCGTCCCAGACCCAGGCGCGTGACGGCGACCTGCTGCGCCAGATGCAGCGCCGCGTGACCCAGCTCGAAGAGGAGCAGCGGCGCCTGATGACGCAGGCACGGGAGCCGGCGCCCGCGGTGCGCAGCCAGCCGCTCAAGCCGGGCGACAAGCCCGCCGACGACACGCTGCGCGGCCAGGACGAGCGCACCTCGCTGGACGAGATGGCCAAGCTGGAGGCCGAGATCGGGCGCAACCTGGAGCACTACGCCAAGCGGCCCAAGCGCTACCAGCTCACCGCCACCAGCGCCCAGGAAGTCGACTACGCCCAGTACTACGACCGCCTGCGCCACAAGATCGAGGCACGCGGCACGGCAGACTTCCCCCAGCGCAGCGGCAAGCCGCTGTACGGCCACCTGATCCTGGTGATCAACGTCAACCGCACCGGCAGGCTGGGCTATAACCGCGACGGCTACAATGTCGAGGCGGTCGACGTGGTCAAGAGCTCGGGCGATCCCGCCCTCGACCGCCAGGCCGTGGCCATCGTGCGCGCAGCCGCGCCCTTCGGCGCCTTCACGCCGCAGATGCAGGCGCGCCAGGATATCCTCGAGGTCATTTCCACATTCAAATTTTCGCGCAGTGGGCTGGAAACCCGGCTGCAGGCACGCTGATGACATCTTCCCCGCAAAATCCCGCCGCCGAGCAGGCGCCCGACCGCTATGTCGTGATCGGCAACCCGGTCGCGCACAGCCGCTCGCCCACCATCCATGCCGCCTTCGCCCGCCAGACCGGCGAAGCGATCGTGTACGACCGCCTGGAGGCCCCGCTGGACGGCTTCGTCGAGATCGCGCGCGCCTTCCTCGCGCAGGGCGGGCACGGCTTCAACGTGACCGTGCCGTTCAAGCTCGAGGCCTATGATCTGGCCGACCGCCTGACGCCGCGCGCCGAGGCGGCCGGTGCGGTCAATACGATGTGGCAGGAGGACGGCCTGCTGCATGGCGATAACACCGACGGCGTGGGGCTGGTGCGCGATATCCAGGACAACCTCGACGTGCTGCTCGAAGGCCGGCGCGTGCTGCTGCTCGGTGCCGGCGGCGCCGCCATGGGCGCGATGCTGCCGCTGATCGAATGCCGGCCGTCGCGCATCGTGGTGGCCAACCGTACCGCCGCGCGCGCGGGCGACATGCTGGAGGAATTCGTTGAGGCGGCCGACCAGTACGGTGTGGAACTGTGGGGCGGCGGCCTGGATGCATTGTCGGCACTGGCCGAGGACGAGGGCTGCGACGTGGTGATCAATGCCTCGTCCAGCAGCCTGCATGGCGAGGTGCCGCCGGTGCCCGAATGGATGCTGGGCGAAGGCGTGCTGGCCTACGACATGATGTACGGCGCCGAGCCCACCGTCTTCCTGCGCTTTGCCGAGCGCTGCGGCGCGCGCGTGAGCGACGGCCTGGGCATGCTGGTGGAACAGGCGGCCGAGGCCTTCTACAACTGGCGCGGCGTACGCCCGCGCACGGCCCCGGTGCTGGCCGAACTGCGCGCGGCGCTGCGCGCCGAAGCAGGCCGCTGAGCGCGGCCGGAGCCCCTGGCCGTGACCGCACGCCGCGCCCGCCCGCAAGCCGCGGGCCGGCATCCGCTGCATCCGCTGCGCTGGCTGGCCTACCTGGCCGGCTGCCTGCTGGCGGGCGTGCTGGCCATGCAGCTCTATTTCTTCTTCCAGATCGCCGCCTGGCAGGTGGTCAACCCTTCCACCACCAGCTTCATGCGCGCAGAGCGCTGGCGCCTGTGCGGCGCCAAGTTGTGGGGCTGCGCCATCGATCGCCGCTGGGTACCCTACGATGACATCTCGCGCAATCTCAAGCGGGCGGTAATCGCCAGCGAGGACGCTGACTTCGTCAACCATCCCGGCTACGAGGTCGATGCCATGCTCAATGCCTGGGAGCGCAACAAGCAGCGCGGCCACATCGAGCGCGGCGGTTCCACCATCACGCAGCAGCTCGCCAAGAACCTGTTCCTGTCGCCGGAGCAGCACTACCTGCGCAAGGGCCAGGAGCTCGCCATCGCCTGGATGCTGGAGTTCTGGCTCGACAAGCAGCGCATCTTCGAGATCTACCTGAATTCGGTCGAGTGGGGCGAGGGCGTGTTCGGCGCCGAGGCCGCGGCCCAGCATTATTTCAAGACCAGCGCGGCACGCCTGAGCGTGGGCCAGTCGGCCCGGCTGGCCGCCGCGCTGCCTGCGCCCAAGTGCTTCGACAAGAAGGCTTACTGCGCCAATGTGCGCGTGAATTTCCGCGTGAAGGCCGGCATCATCGCGCGCCGCATGGGCGCGGCGACGCTGCCGGACTGAGCGCGCCGGCGGCGCTCAGCTCAGCCAGCCTTTGCGGCGGAAGTAGATCAGCGGCACCGCGGCCGACACCGCCATCAGCGCGATGGCCCAGGGATAGCCGAGCGACCAGTCGATTTCCGGCATGATCTTGAAGTTCATGCCATAGACGCTGGCGATCAGCGTGGGCGGCATCAGCGCCACCGACACCACCGAGAACAGCTTGATGATCTTGTTCTGGTTGATGTTGATGAAGCCCACGGTGGCGTCCATCAGGAAGTTGATCTTGTCGAACAGGAAGGCCGTGTGGTTCTCGATGGAGTCGATGTCGCGCAGGATCTGGCGCGCCTCGTCCTGTTGCTCGGCCGACAGCAGCTGGCTGCGCATCAGGAAGGAGACCGCACGGCGGGTGTCCATCACGTTGCGGCGGATGCGCCCGTTCAGGTCTTCCTCGCGCGCGATCGTTTCGAGCACGTCTGCCGCCGCGGCATCGGTCACGTTCTCCGCCAGCACGCGGCGGCTGGCTTCCTCCAGCCGCTCGTAGACCTCCTCGATCGAGTCGGCGGAATACTCGGCGTCGGTGGCGTACAGATCCATCAGCACGTCCTTGGCATTGCGCACCGAGCCCGGCCGCATGCGCGCGCGCAGCCGCACCAGGCGGAACACGGGCAGGTCTTCGTCGTGGATGGAGAACAGCACGTCGCGCGTCAGCACGAAGGCCACGCGCACGTTGTGCGAGGCGTCCTCCTCGTCGAGCAGGAAGTCGGTGCGGATATGCAGATGGCCGTCCTCGCCCTCGAAGTAGCGCGCGGAGGCCTCCAGGTCGCCCAGGTCCTCGAGTTCGGGCAGGGCGACGCCGTAGGCCTCCTTGATCCAGGCAAGTTCCTCGTCGTCGGGGCTGACGACGTCGATCCAGATGGGCTTGTGCTGCAGCAGTTCGTTGCGGTCGTCGACTTGCTCCTGTGCAAGCCGCCCTTTCTGCAGGACGAACAGGTTGATCATCCCTGGGGTTCCTCGTTGCGTTCGGCCAAGACAGGCGCGGACAGCTTCGGCTGGCAAGCGTGATCGCGCTGCGCGCGCCGATGCTCACGGCGCCACGCAATGCGATGGCGTTTGCCGGTCATGCCGGCGGGTTGGGAAGGGGAGGATCCGTGGCGTTGCGGCGCATGGAGCGCTGTTCGCCAGGGACGGATGCCGCTCGCCCGCAGGTTGCTGCGGGCCAAGGGCGACTGGCCCGGAGCGCGGCTCCGGCGGCAGTCGTTACGCAGCCCGCAGTGACATGGCATTCGTGCGAGTCGCGGCTATGCCGCGGCTACCCGAACACCCGATGCTACTGCCCACGTAATCTCTCCGGGATTATGGATGGGCGCGAGTGTAGCCCAACGCAGGGGGGCTTGTTAAGCGAAATCTCGCCGTTCGGCGCTGCCTGGCAGTAGCGGCGCCAGCGGCACCTAAGCCCGTGTCGCGCACACCAGGGCGGCCGCGGGGCCCGCACTTCGCTTTGTGCGCAAGGGAACACGAAACGACGGCACGCAGCAGGTAAAATCTGCATATGACCATCGATGCCGCGCAAACGGGGGCGAAACCGCGCCACCCGGCGGCCAACCGGCCGGCCGCGCCGCCGGCCAACCAGGACACCGAGCATTCCATGACCTTCACCGAGCAGCTCGCCGCAGCGTGGCGGCGCAACGATTCCCTGCTGTGCGTCGGTCTCGATCCGGATCCGGGCAAGCTGCCGCTTTCCCTGACCGGCACCGGGGGCGCGATCTTCGCCTTCTGCCGCGAGATCGTCGACGCCACCGCCGACCTGGTCTGCGCCTTCAAGCCGCAGATCGCCTATTTCCATTCCCAGCGCGCCGAGGACCAGCTCGAACAGCTGATCCACTATATCCATGACGCGCATCCGGGCATCCCGGTCATCCTCGACGCCAAGCGCGGCGATATCGGCTCCACCGCCGAGCACTACGCCAGCGAGGCCTTCGAGCGCTACGCCGCGGACGCGGTCACGGTCAGCCCCTATATGGGCTTCGATTCGATGCAGCCCTACCTGGCCTATCCGGACCGCGGCGTGATCGTGCTGTGCCGCACCTCCAATGCCGGCGGCTCCGATGTGCAGTTCCTGCAGGTCGATGGCAAGCCGGTCTACCAGATCGTGGCCGAGGCGGCGCGCGAGCGCTGGAACACCAACGGCCAGATGGGCCTGGTCGTGGGCGCGACCTTCCCGAACGAGATTGCCAAGGTGCGGGAGATCGTCGGCGACATGCCCTTGCTGATCCCGGGCATCGGCGCCCAGGGGGGGGACATCGAAGCCACGGTCAAGGCGGGCCGCACCGCCGACGGCACCGGCATGATGATCAACTCCTCGCGCGCCATCCTGTACGCCAGCCGCGAGAAGGACTTCGCCGCCGCCGCGCGCAATGTCGCGCTGCAGACGCGCGACACGATCAACCGCTTCCGCCAGGGCTGACGGGCGCTGAGGAGCGGCGCACCCCGGGCGCACCCCGCCGCCCGGGCTGCACCGGGCGCGCGGCTCAGGCTTCGCTGCGCACCAGTTCGATCAGGCCGCGCAGCGCGTGCTCGGCCGCCTGGCGGCGGATCTGGTCGCGGTCGCCGCGCAGGCGCAGGGTCTCTACCCGCGTGGTCAGCCGGTTACTCCAGCCGAAGCAGACCATGCCCACCGGCTTGTCCGGCGTGCCACCCGTCGGCCCGGCCACGCCGGTGATCGACAGGGCCACCTGGGCGCGGCTGTTCAGCAGCGCCCCTTCCACCATCGCGCGTGCCACTTCCTCGCTGACCGCGCCATGCTCCCGGATCAGCTTGGCCGGTACGCCCACCATCGTCGACTTGGCCTCGTTCGAATAGGTGACGAAGCCGCGCTCGAACCAGCCGGACGAGCCGGAAATATCCGTGATGGCGGCCGCCACCAGGCCGCCGGTGCAGGACTCCGCGGTGGCGAGCATCAGCGATCGTTCGGCGAGGACGGTTCCCACCTGGATGGCGAGTTGTTCGAGCAGGCGGCTGACGGGCATGGTCGGGACCTGGGGGAAGGTTGGTGGGCTAGATCGAGCGCCAGACGGCGAAGACCAGCAAGGTGTAGAAGGCGGCCAGGATGTCGTCGATCATCACGCCGAAGGCGCCGCGCAGCCCCGGCCCCTTCAGGCTGCGGTCATAGTGGCCGATCGGTGCGGGTTTGGCGATGTCGAACAGGCGGAACCACAGGAAGGCGGCGAACTGGCCCCAGAAGCCGGTGGGCATCACGAAGACCAGCACCAGCCAGAAAGCGATGATCTCGTCCCACACCATGCTGCCGTGGTCGAAGACGCCCATGTCGCGCGCGGTGCGGTTGCAGGCCCACAGGCCGACCAGGAAGCCGCCGCCGATCAGCCACAGCCAGGCAAGCGGTTGCACCCACAGCGAGATCACCACATAAGACAGCCACGCGAACAGCGTGCCGACCGTGCCAGGACTGACCGGCGACAGGCCCGAGCCAAAGCCCAGGGCGATCAAGTGGGCGGGGTGGGACAGCATGAAGCGGGCTGTCGGTCGCGTCACTTTGGCGGTCTGGCCGGCTTCGAGGGTCATGGCGGGATCGCGCGGCGCGGGTCCCGACGGATTGGCGGACATCAAGGCTTGGCTCGTATGGTTCTTGTGTAATCGTCGTCGCGTGCGCGGTCGCAGCGCGATCTCGCATCATGGCATGCCGGCGGCCCTGTTGTCAGTTCGCCAGGCCGCACTGCCGCCAGGCTCAGCCCGGCGCGAAATGGTCGAAGCTCCTGCCCGAAAAAGCGATCGGATGGCCCCAACGGTTGACCAGGCGCAGCCCGGCATCCGCCGTGATGCTGCCGGCTCGCGCCAGGGGCAGATCCAGGCGCCGGCCGATGGCGCGCACCTCGTCGCGCGCGTCGACCGGGGCCGTGAAGCATAGCTCATAGTCGTCGCCGCCCGCGAGCACGCACTCGAGCTGCAGGTCGGCAGGCTGCTGTGACAGCACGATCGAGCGCGGCAGGGCATCGACGTCGAGGAGGGCGCCCACCTGCGAGCGCTCCAGGATATGGCCCAGGTCGCCCAGCAGGCCATCGGAAATATCGAGCGCCGCATGCGCCACCCCGCGCAGCGCCAGTCCGAGCGCCACGCGCGGGGTTGGGCGCTCCATGCGCTGGCGCACCTGGCTGAACTCCGGCTCGGGCAGCAGCCACTCGCCGCGGCAGTCGCCCAGGGCCAGCCGCGCGTCGCCCAGCGTGCCGGAGATCCAGATGTCGTCGCCCGGGCGGGCGGCATCGCGGCGCAGCGCCGACTGCGGCGGGACGTCGCCGAACACCGTCAGGCACAGGTTCAGCGGCCCGCGCGTGGTGTCGCCGCCGATCAACTCGCAGCCGTGGGCGTCGGCCAGCGCCAGCATGCCGCGCGCCAGGCCGGCCAGCCAGTCGGGATCGGCCGCGGGCAGCGCAAGCGCCAGGGTGAAGGCGCGCGGCTCGGCTCCCATGGCAGCCAGGTCGGACAGGTTGACCGCCAGCGCCTTGTGGCCGAGCGCCTCCGGCGAGACGTCGGGGAAGAAGTGCCGGCCACTGACCAGCATGTCGGTGCTGATGGCGAGCTGGTGGCCCGGCCGCACCTCGAGCAGCGCGCAGTCGTCGCCGACCCCCAGCGCGGCCTTTTGCGCGGGACGGGTGAAGAAGCGTCGGATCAGCTCGAATTCGGAAAGCGGAGCGCTGGCGGGGTCAGGCATGGGCGGGCGTGGGCGGATGATGGGACGGCCGGGGCGCGGCGGCGGAAATGGCGACGAAAATGGCAGCAGAAATGGCGGCGGAAATACGGCAATCCGGCCCCGGCCGGCAGGCCGGAAGGGTCCGGACTCGCCAGTCGCGCATGCCGTCTGTTCAGGCCGCGCGGCTTGCGGCATATTGTACAGAAGCGCAAAGCTGCCCCTGGCAGGACGCTTATTGTGAAATCATATTTCACAATATAAAATGATTTTCTGCCTTCAGTGCAAGCTGGCGGCAGCCGTGGAGAAAGAGGCGCGGACGTGTGGAGCCGGTCCGCTGCATCGTTTCCACGCTCGTCAATCCAGGCTCCGACCGGAAGATGCGCCGATGACCAGTTCTCAGCAGCCCATGTCCCAAGAAGAACTCAAGCAGCAGCAGCGCGAGGCGTTGCGCAAGGCCGCGCTCGAGTACCACGAGTTCCCGACCCCGGGCAAGATCTCGGTGACGCCGACCAAGCCGCTGTCGAACCAGCGCGACCTGGCCCTGGCGTACTCGCCGGGCGTGGCTGCCGCCTGCGAGGAGATCGTCGCCGATCCTGCCACTTCCTTCCGCTACACCGCGCGCGGCAACCTGGTCGGTGTGGTGACCAACGGCACCGCCGTGCTGGGCCTGGGCGACATCGGCCCGACCGCGTCCAAGCCTGTGATGGAGGGCAAGGGCGGCCTGTTCAAGAAGTTTGCCGGCATCGACGTCTTCGACATCGAGATCGATGAGAAGGACCCGGAAAAGCTGGTGGAAATCATCGCTTCGCTGGAGCCGACCTTCGGCGGCATCAACCTGGAAGACATCAAGGCGCCGGAGTGCTTCTACGTGGAGCGCACGCTGCGCGAGCGCATGAAGATCCCCGTCTTCCACGATGACCAGCACGGCACCGCCATCGTCGTGGGAGCCGCCGTCATCAACGGGCTGAAGGTGGTCGGCAAGGACATCGCCAAGGTCAAGCTGGTGGCGTCGGGTGCGGGTGCGGCCGCGCTGGCCTGCCTGGACCTGCTGGTCGACCTGGGCCTGCCCATCGAGAACATCTGGGTGACCGACCTGGCCGGCGTCGTCTACGAGGGCCGCACTGAACTGATGGACCCCGAGAAGGCACGCTTCTCCCAGAAGACCGACAAGCGCAAGCTGGCCGAAGTCATCGACGGCGCCGACATTTTCCTCGGCCTGTCGGCCGCGGGCGTGCTCAAGCAGGACATGGTGCAGCGCATGGCCGACAAGCCGCTGGTGCTGGCGCTGGCCAACCCCAACCCGGAGATCATGCCGGAGCTGGTCAAGGAAGTGCGCCCGGACGCGGTGATCGCCACCGGCCGCACCGACTATCCGAACCAGGTCAACAACGTCCTGTGCTTTCCCTTCATCTTCCGCGGCGCGCTCGATTGCGGCGCCACCACCATCACGCGGGAGATGGAGATCGCCGTCGCCGAGGCCTTGGCCGACCTGGCGCGCCAGGAGCAGAGTGATATCGTGGCCACGGCTTACGGCATCCAGGACCTGTCCTTCGGCCCGGAATACCTGATTCCGAAACCCTTCGATCCGCGCCTGATCGTCAAGATCGCGCCGGCGGTGGCCGAGGCCGCGATGAAGGCCGGTGTCGCCAAGCGGCCGATCGAGGACATGGACGCCTACAGCCAGCAGCTGCAGCAGTTCGTCTACCACTCCGGTACGCTGATGAAGCCGATCTATGCGGCCGCCCGCAAGCTGGAGCCGCAGATGAAGCGCATCGTCTTCGCCGAGGGCGAAGAGGAGCGCGTGCTGCGCGCGGTGCAGGTCATCGTCGATGAGAAGCTGGCCAATCCGATCCTGATCGGCCGCCCGGCCGTGCTGGCCCATCGCATCGAGCGTTTCGGCCTGCGCCTGCGCGAGGGCGTTGACTTTACCGTGGTCAACCCCGAGAACGACCCGCGTTTCCGCGAGTATTCCGACATCTATTACCGGATGATGGCGCGCCAGGGCGTCACGCCGCAGTACGCCAAGCTGGAAATGCGCCGCCGCACCACGCTGATCGGTGCGATGCTGATCAAGAAGGGCGAGGCGGACGGCATGGTGTGCGGCACGGTGAGCAGCACGGCTGCGCACCTGCGCTATATCGACCAGGTGCTGGGCTGCACCAATACCGTCTATGCCGCGATGAACGGCCTGGTGCTGCCGGGCCGCCAGATCTTCCTGGTCGACACGCACGTGAACGTCGATCCGAGCGCCAGCGAGCTGGCCGAGATCACGCTGATGGCCGCCGATGAGCTCAAGCGCTTCGGCATCGTGCCCAAGGTGGCGCTGCTGTCGCACTCCAACTTCGGCACCTCCGAGGCGCCCTCGGCGCAGAAGATGCGCCAGACCTTGGCCATCCTGCGCGATCGCGCGCCCGAGCTGGAGGTCGACGGCGAGATGCACGGCGATTGCGCGCTCGACGAGAAGCTGCGCAACCAACTGGTGCCGGACGGCGTGCTGACGGACGAGGCCAACCTGCTGGTGTGCCCGAACATCGACGCCGCCAATATTGCCTACAACCTGCTGAAAGTGGCGGCCGGCAACAACGTGGCGATCGGCCCGATCCTGCTGGGCGTGAAGGCGCCGGCCCATATCCTGACGCCGTCTGCGACGGTGCGCCGCATCGTCAACATGACGGCCCTGGTGGTGGCGGACGCGGCTGCCAAGCGCTAAGCCGTCGTGCGCTGCACAAAGCCGGGTCCGCCCGGCTTTTTTTGCCTCTCGCGCTTATTAGTTAGTGTGCACACACATACTTTTAACATCTTGAAACGATTGGAAAATTCCGCTCCCATCCGGTGCGGGGATTGCTTATTCTGGCGCATGCGCGTAACCTTACGCCTTCGATGCATACGCTCGTGATGCGCGTCTCGATGTTGCTGCAAGCTCAGTCCGGGCAAGCGGTCGTCCCCGATGTCCAGGCCTCAGGCAGATTGCCGGTTCAACCAAGACTACCAAGTGGGTTCCCAGATTCTTCAGACGCAGCGCGCGAAACCGTACTCCCTGGCGCGATGGGCGGCCCGCATGGCGGGTGGCCTGGCGCTGGCCTGCATGCTGGCGCAGCCCGTGCTGGCGCGACAGCAGGTCGAGCAGGTCGATTCGGCGGTGGGAACCATTGCCGTTCAGGAATTGCCCAAGGAAGCACAACGCACCCTGGAACGTATCGAGGCGGGCGGGCCATTTCCCTATGACAAGGACGGTGTGCGGTTCGGCAACTACGAACGCATCCTGCCGCTACAGCCGCGCAATTACTACCGTGAATACACGGTCAAGAGCGGCGGGCACAGCCGGGGGGCCAAACGGATCGTATGCGGCGGCGACCAGCGCGCCGCCAACGATTGCTACTACACGGAAGACCACTACAACAGCTTCAAACGGATAAGCAAATGATGACTGACATTTTCGGACTGGGCGACGCCCTTGCCGCCCGCGAGGAGCGCGGCGCCGGAGATGGCTGGCAGCGGGCACAGAACCAGGCCCGGAATCTATACGACAACGTGCTGGCGATGCCGCGACCCGAGCTCTCGCACACACTCCCCCCCACCGCACCCGTCGCCGCGCATGCCGCGGTTGGCACGGATGGCGGCAACGAGGAAGCCATGAACCTGTTCAAGACGGTGCGTCCGAACATCGTCCAGTCGATCCGGGCTTTCCGCGTGCCCGATCTGGCCAAGGCGGCGGCCGAGCTGGGCCAGCATTTCCTCTACGCCAACTGCGCGCACTGTGCGAACAAGGCCGAGGTGCTGGAGACGATCGCGACGGCATTCCTGTTTCCCAAGCACTTCGGCAAGAACTTCGACGCCTTGGCCGATTGCCTGACCGACTTGATCTACAAGGCGGGCCAGCAGCCCGGCTTCGTCATCGTGCTGGAAGGCCTGCCCGTCGCGCAGAAGTTCGACAAGGAAGCGCGCGAGGTGCTGCTCGACGTGTTCCGCGACGCCGCCGAATTCTGGGGCGAGCGCAAGGTCCAGTTCCGCGTCTTCTATTCCTTCGCCTGAGCCTCGGCCTGGGTGAAAATGCGGCGCTGCTCCGGCGGCGCGCAAGCAAAAAGGCCCGCGTCAGCGGGCCTTTTGCATTTCCGGCGCCGCGGCTCAGGCGGCGGGCGGCACCTGGCCGTTGGGGGTCAGCTTGTCGATCAGCTCCGGCAGGCCTTCGCTCAACTGCGACGCCACGTCTTCCTGCGACATGCCGCTGGCCTGCGCCAGCGAGGCCAATGCCCCGGTGTGGCCGAGGGCGCTGCTCAAGTCCGAGGCGGACACGGGCTGGTTGGCGCCGGTGCCGATCCAGGAATCGACCTGCTGGCCAAGTCCTGCCTGCGCCAGCACCTGCTGCAGCACGCCGATTCCGCCTGCCGCCGCGCCAGCCTGCGCCGCGCCGGCCTGGCCGCCCAGCAGCCCCCCGAGCAACGAGCCGAGTTCGCCCAGGCCGCCAGCGCCAGTGCCACCGGCGCCGCCGGTCAGGCTGCCCAGCAGGCCGCCGAGACCGCCCAGCAGGCCGCCGCCCTCGGACTGGCCCCCCGATTCCTGCGGCGCCGCGCCGCCACCCTGGTGGTGCGCGGCCAGCATCGCCAGCAGGCCGAGTGCCAGCATCAGCTTGGGATTGGCGGCGCCGGCCTGTGCCGTGTCGCGCTGTCCCAGTATCCCACCCAGCACGCTATCGAGTAGTCCCATGATCGACTCCTTTCGCTTTCGTAGAACGACGGCGCTGCCGCTGCCGTCAGAATCCGCCTAGCACGGCGTTCAGTGCGGCCAGGCAGGCAAGCCCGGCCGTCTCGGTGCGCAGGATGCGCGGCCCCAGTGACACGCCGGTGAAGCCGGCGCGCAAGGCGGCGTCCTCTTCGTCCGGGCTCAGCCCGCCTTCCGGGCCGATCAGCAGGGTCAATCCGTTTTCCGTCCAGGCCTCGCGGCGCTGTGCGGCCAGCGTCACCAGCGGCTGCGTGGCGCGCGGGGTCAGCAGCAGGCGCTCGCCGGCGGTTGCCTGGCCGAGCCAGGCGTCGAAGGACGCGACCGGGGCGATGGTGGGCACGCGGTTGCGGCCGCACTGCTCGCAAGCGGCCTCGGCCAGTGCCTGCCAGTGGGCCTGCCGCTTCTGCGCGCGCTCGCCCGCCAGGCGCACCACGCTGCGGTTGGCCTGCAGCGGTTGCACCGCCGACACGCCCAGTTCCACCGCCTTCTCGATCAGCCAGTCCATCTTGTCGCCGCCCGCCAGGCCTTGCGCCAGCGTGATGCGGAAGGGGGCCTCCGTCTCGGCATCCTGGTGCTCGCCGACTCTTGCCATGGCCTGCCGCTTGCCGAGGTCCAGCAACACGGCCGTATGGCTGCCGCCTCGGCCATCGAACAGGGTGACGGCATCGCCGGGATTGAGCCGCAGCACCTGGACATGGCGCACCACGGCCTCCGGCAGGCTCAGGTCGGTTCCGGCCACCAGCGATTCGGCAACGAAGAAGCGCGGCGGCATCAGGCGGCACCCTCCGTGGTGAGCGGCTTGCCGAAGCCCCAGCGGTAGCCGTCGGGGTCCATCACCATGCAGTAGCGGTCGCCCCAGAACTGGTCGGCCGGCGCCATCAGGCTGACGGCGCCGGCGGCCACCGCGCGGGCGTGCATGGCGTCGACGTCGTCGCAATAGACATAGAAGGTCTGCGGGCATTCCACGCCCAGCGAACGGGGGGAGCGTGCCGTGCTGCCCCAGGCGCCCTCAGGCGCGAACATGACGATGAGTTCGCCCTGGTAGCGCATCTCGGCGTGCGTGGGTACGCCGTTCTCGTCGACCACGTCGCCGGGGACGAAGCCGAAGGCGCGCGCATAGAAGTCGAGGGCGGCGCTGGCATTGGCCACGGTCAGGTAGGGCGTGAGCCAGGGCGTGTTGGCCGGTCGGGTCATGATCGTCTCCGTGGTCGTTTCGGCGGCGCGGGAAACCGGGCGCGGGCGCCGGGGGCGTCTCGCGCGGTGCGAGTGTGCATCTTACGCGCCCGCGCTGCCGCTGTCGAAGCGCGCGCTTTCGGCGCATGCGGCGAGCGCACCACCGCCGGCAGCATGGTGCCGCACAGCGCGGTGCCGAGGTCCGGGGCCAGCCGTTCCGTCCATGGCGTGCCAGCCCGGCCAGGCCCGGAAACACCGCTGCCTTCTGGTAAAATCGCGCTTTTCCCGCCAGGTTCCCGTCGCATGTCTGCCCTTGCCCATCCCGCCACAAGTCCCTACGCTTCCCAGCCGGCCAAGCTGATGGCCAACGCGATCCGCGTGCTTGCCATGGACGCCGTCCAGCAGGCCAATTCCGGCCACCCCGGCATGCCGATGGGGATGGCGGATATCGCCGTGGCGGTCTGGAGCCGCCATCTGAAGCATAGCCCGGTCAATCCGAAGTGGTCCGACCGCGACCGCTTCGTGCTGTCCAACGGACATGGCTCGATGCTGCTGTACGCGCTGCTGCACCTGACCGGCTACGATCTGCCGATCGGCGAGCTGAAGAACTTCCGCCAGCTGCACAGCAAGACCCCGGGCCACCCGGAGTACGCCATCACGCCGGGCGTGGAGACCACCACCGGCCCGCTGGGCCAGGGCATCACCAACGCCGTGGGCATGGCGCTGGCCGAGCGCCTGCTGGGCGAGGAGTTCAACCGCCCCGGCTTCGACATCGTCAACCACCACACCTATGTCTTCCTCGGCGACGGCTGCCTGATGGAAGGCATCAGCCACGAGGCGTGCTCGCTGGCCGGCACGCTCAAGCTGAACAAGCTGATCGCGCTGTGGGACGACAACGGCATCTCGATCGACGGCGAGGTGGTGCACTGGTTCGCCGATGACACGCCCAAGCGCTTCGAGGCATACGGCTGGAATGTGATCCGCGCGGTCGACGGCCATGACGTCGACGCGGTGGATGCCGCCATCGCCCAGGCCAAGGCCAGCGACCGGCCCACCCTGATCTGCTGCCGCACCGTGATCGGCAAGGGCTCGCCCAACAAGGAAGGCGGCCACGACGTGCACGGCGCGCCGCTGGGCGGCGCCGAGATCCTGGCCACGCGCGAGGCGCTGGGCTGGGCCCACGAGCCGTTCGAACTGCCCGCCGAGGTGTACTCGGCGTGGGATGCCAAGGCCAACGGCCAGGCGCTGGAAAAGGTATGGGACGCGCTGTTCGCGGCCTATGCGGAGCGCTTCCCGTATGAAGCCGGCGAGTTCCAGCGCCGTATGCGCGGCGAGCTGCCGGGCGCCTTCAGCGCCGCCGCCGAGGCCTTCCTGGCCAAGTGTGAGGAAAAGGCCGAGACCATCGCCAGCCGCAAGGCCAGCCAGAACACCATCGAGGCCTTCGGCCCCGTGCTGCCCGAATTCCTCGGCGGCTCGGCCGACCTGACCGGCTCGAACCTGACCAACTGGAGCGGCAGCAAGGCCGTGCGCGTCGACGGCTGGGGCAATCACATCAACTACGGTGTGCGCGAGTTCGGCATGAGCGCGATCATGAACGGTATCGCGCTGCATGGCGGCTACATCCCCTACGGCGGCACCTTCCTGACCTTCTCTGACTACAGCCGCAACGCGCTGCGCATGGCCGCGCTGATGCGCATCCGCTCGCTGTTCGTGTTCACCCACGATTCCATCGGCCTGGGCGAGGACGGCCCGACCCACCAGTCGATCGAGCACGTTGCCAGCCTGCGCCTGATTCCGAACATGGACGTCTGGCGTCCGGCCGACACCACCGAGACCGCCGTGGCCTGGACCGAGGCAGTGCGCCGCGAGAACGGCCCGAGCTGCCTGATCTTCAGCCGCCAGAACCTGCCGTTCCAGCGCCGCGACGACGCCACCCGCGCCAATGTCGCGCGCGGCGGCTACGTGCTGCGCGACAGCGCCAACCCCAAGACCAAGCGGCCCGACGCCGTGATCCTCGCCACCGGCTCGGAAGTCGCCCTGGCGGTGAGCGCCGCCGACCAGCTGGCTGCCGAGGGCGTGCATGTGCGCGTGGTCTCGGTGCCGGCCACCACGGTGTTCGACAAGCAGGACGCCGCCTACAAGGCTTCGGTGCTGCCCGCCGGCGTGCCGCGCGTGGCGGTGGAAGCCGGCGTGACCGACTTCTGGTGGAAGTATCAGGTGCAGGCAGTGGTCGGCATCGACACCTTCGGCGAGTCCGCGCCGGCCGGCGTGCTGTTCAAGCACTTCGGCTTCACGGCGGAAAACGTCGCCGACACGGTGCGCGCCACGCTGGCCCAGTAATCACCGGCCGCAGCTCCGGGGCGGCCGCCGCGCCGCCCACCCGGCTGGCGCAGCGGCCACGTTGCATTCATCGATCAAGTATTTCAGGAGAGTGACAATGACCATCAAGATCGGCATCAACGGCTTCGGCCGCATCGGGCGCATGGTGTTCCGTGCCGCCGTCGCCAACTTCAACGACATCGAAGTCGTCGGCATCAATGACCTGCTCGAGCCGGACTACCTGGCTTACATGCTGAAGTACGACTCGGTGCACGGCCGCTTCGACGGCGAAGTGTCGGTCGAGGGCAATACCCTGGTCGTCAACGGCAAGAAGATCCGCCTGACCGCGGTCAAGGATCCGGCCGAGCTGAAGTGGGGCGAGATCGGCGCCGACGTGGTGGTGGAATCCACCGGCATCTTCCTGACCAAGGAAGGCGCGCAGAAGCACCTCGACGCGGGCGCCAAGAAGGTGATCATGTCGGCCCCGTCCAAGGACGACACCCCGATGTTCGTCTTCGGCGTCAACGACAAGACGTACAAGGGCGAAGCGATCATCTCGAACGCTTCCTGCACCACCAACTGCCTGGCGCCGGTCGCCAAGGTGCTGAACGACAAGTGGGGCATCAAGCGCGGCCTGATGACCACCGTGCACGCTGCCACCGCCACGCAGAAGACCGTCGACGGCCCGTCCAACAAGGACTGGCGCGGCGGCCGCGGCATCCTGGAAAACATCATCCCGTCGTCGACCGGCGCCGCCAAGGCCGTGGGCGTGGTGATCCCCGAGCTGAACAAGAAGCTGACCGGCATGTCGTTCCGCGTGCCGACCTCGGACGTGTCGGTTGTCGACCTGACCGTCGAGCTCGACAAGCCGGCCACCTACGCCGAGATCTGCGCCGAGATGAAGGCCCAGAGCCAGGGCGCGCTGAAGGGCGTGCTGGGCTACACCGAGGACAAGGTGGTCGCCACCGACTTCCGCGGTGACGCACGCACCTCGATCTTCGACGCCGAGGCCGGCATCGCGCTGGACTCGACCTTCATCAAGGTCGTGAGCTGGTACGACAACGAGTGGGGCTACTCGAACAAGGTGCTGGAGATGGTGCGCGTGGTGGCGAAGTAATCACCCGGCAAGGCGGCCCGACGTGGCCGCCCTCCATGAAAAACGCGCCCCGCGGGGCGCGTTTTCTTTTTTGCGATGGCGTAGGCGCAGCCGCCTGGCTCAGCTGTCGCCGCGCGCGGCCAGCGGCCGTGCATCGACTGCCGCGCCGTCGAGCAGGAAATGCCCGCCGGCGACATGGTGGATGGTGCGCAGCTCGTCATGGCCCTCGAAATGCCAGCGTCCCTTGCTGAATACGCGCGCATCCGCCCAGGCCGCGACCACCTCGCCCAAGAAGAGGTCGTAGCGCTGCTGGATGGCGGGCTCGGGCAGCAGCCGGCATGCCAGCCAGGCCGCGCAGCCTTCCAGCAGCGGGGCGCTGGTCTGCGCGACCGTGAAGCTTTCCAGGCCATAGGCCTCGAACTTGTCCGACCCGTCGCGCTCCACCAGATCGCGCCCGCTGCGCGAGCCGAGTGCCTGCGTCAGGTCGAGCTGGGCCCGCGTCGGCACCTGCAAGGCGAATTCGCCGCTGGCTTCCAGCAGTTCACGTGTCCACGTGCTCTTGTCCAGGACCACGGCGACCTTGGGCGGGTCGAAGTCGAGCGGCATGGCCCAGGCGGCCGCCATGATATTGCGCCGACCGCCGGCGGCGGCGCTGACCAGCACGGTGGGGCCGTGGTTCAGCAGCCGGTAGGCTTTGGAAAGTTCGACGGGGTGGCGATGGCTGGGCATATTTGGAATCGGCTGAAGTTGGCTGGAATCGGCAGCCTGCGCAGGTTGGGGGGATTATATTGCTGCGCATGTGAGTCCGCCTGAGTGTCTCATCGGACTTTTCCCAGACATGGAAATGTAAATTATCCCTGCCAAAGTCGGGTTTTCTCAGTGTGCAGAAAGCGGAATTTGCTTTCCGACGTGGAATTTTCAACTTACACTGCGAATGTTTATTGATATCTGATGTGCAGCTCGTGCAATTGAGACCGCCATCTGTAAAACGGAACTGAGCCGGGCACAAACATGGTGAACGTTGACACCAAGCTGCTGGTGATTTTCACCGAGCTGCTGAGCAAGCGGAATGCCACCTACGTCGCCGAGAAGATGCACATGACGGCGCCGGCGGTCTCGCACTCGCTGGGTCGTCTGCGGGAGATCTTCGACGATCCGCTTTTCATCCGTGTTCCGCACGGGCTGACACCGACGCCACGCGCGCTGGAACTCGGGCCCAAAATCCGCGACATGCTGGACCTGTGGACCTCGATCAACGAGGGCGACGCGGATAACTTCGACCCCGGCATCGCCACCGGCACGCTCCATATCGGTTTTGCGGCGGAACTGGGCGACACGCTTTTCAATCGCTACGTGCTGCGCGTCAAGCAGCTCGCGCCCGAACTGCACCTGCGCCTGGCCGAGTCCCATTCCTGGGAGGCCGACATCGCGGCGATGCGCGCCAATGAGCTGGACCTGGCGTTCTCGCCATATCCGACCCGCCACCCCGAGATCGTCGAAGAGATGGTCAGCTCGCTCGGCCTGTGGGTCTGCGCGCGCAACCATCACCCGCTGCTCAAGGACGGCTGCACGCTCGAGCAGTACCTGGATTGCGGTCACATCTTCATGGCGCCCTCGGGATCGACCGGACGCACCGCACCCTCGCTGATTCCGCTCGATTATGCGCTGCAGCAACGCGGCCTGAAGCGCAATGCCACGCTGACCGTGCATTCCTGGCGCGCCCAGGCCGAACTGGCGGCGCAGACCGACATGATCTTCACGGTCAACGCCCTGACCAAGGACATGGCGTGCGAGACCTACGGCCTGAAGGCCTTCCCGCTGCCCGCCGAGATCAACACCACGCTGGGGCTCAATATGTTCTGGCACCGCAGCCGCAATACGCATCCGATGCTGGTCTGGGCGCGCGGCCTGTTCCGCCAGGTGGTGGGAGAGTTCGAAGGGCTGCCCGCGGCCCAGCGCAGCGCGCACACGGTTGCCGCGGAAGACGTGCTCTGACGGTGCCGGCGACGGCGTGCCGCGCATGCGGCGGCCGGGCGCAGGCGGACGAAAAAAACCGGCGTCATCGCCGGTTTTTTCATATGCGGTCATGGGCCTGTCGACCGTCTGCGCGGTGTGCGCGCCCGGGTAGCCTAGCGCTTGACCCGGTGCGGGCAGTCCGTCTTGGTGCAGTTGCCATAGAGCGACAGTGCATGCTCCTGCAGCGCGAAGCCGCGTTCGCGCGCAATGCTCTGCTGGCGCTGCTCGATCTCCGAGTCGAAGAACTCCTCGACTCTTCCGCAGTCCAGGCACACGAGGTGGTCGTGGTGCTTGCCTTCGTTGAGTTCGAAGATTGCTTTGCCGGATTCGAAGTTGTTGCGTGAGAGCAGGCCGGCCTGCTCGAACTGGGTCAGCACACGGTAGACGGTGGCAAGGCCGATGTCCATGTGCTCGCTCAGCAGGATGCGGTAGACGTCTTCCGCGCTCAGATGGCGCTGTTCGCTGGTCTGGAAGATCTCAAGGATCTTGAGGCGCGGGACGGTTGCCTTCAGGCCGATGTTTTTGAGGTCCGCCGGACTCGGCATAGGCGTGACTCCCTAGAGTACAATGTCTGGATTATTGAATCATAAGGGTTTTGGTGACAAAAGTCGCCCTGGCGCACCCGCGCCAGCCCTGGCCGTGCGGCAATGCGCATCACGGCACACGTGGCCGTCCAGGATGGCCGTGCACGCCGGAATCGGCACATTTCCCTGATACCCGAAGCGAGACACATGCGTTCCTTCCCTTCGTCCGTCATGCGCCCCACGCTGGCCTTCACGCTGCTGGCCTCGGCACTGCTGGCCGCCTGCTCCACCTACGACACCACGTCGCGCAAGCTGACGAATATGATCACCCCGTACCGGATCAATATCGTCCAGGGCAACTTCGTCTCCCGCGAGGCGGCGGCGCAACTGCACGAGGGGATGACGCGCGACCAGGTCAAGTTCCTGCTCGGCACGCCGCTGCTGACCGACGTCTTCCACTCGAACCGCTGGGACTACGTGTTCTCCTTCCGCCGCGGCAATACCCCCGTGGTGCAGCAGCGCCGCTATACCGTCTTCTTTGACGGCGACAAGCTGGTCAAGTTCGGCGGCGACGATCTGCCCTCCGAATACGAGCTGATCGCCGAGATCGATGGCATGAAGAAGGCGCTCAAGGAGCAGACGCCGGGCAAGCTCAGCATCGGCCAGAGCGCCGTGGCCGCCGCATCCGCGCCGGCCGCCGAAGCGCCGCAGGCCAGCGCGCCCGCCGACGCCAGCGCGCCGGCCGCGGCGCCGGCCCAGGCCGCTCCGCAGGCGGAGGCCAGCGCACCCGCTGCCGACGCAGGCAGTGCCTCGGTGCCGGCCGTCGACGCCGCCAACACGCAGGCCAGCACAGGCAAACCGGCCAACTGAGCCCGCCCACGCGCGCTCCGCGCCGGCATGCCGGCACCTTCCTTGCGCCATCCGTCCGCCGCGCGAGACGTGATGGCTTCCTTCATCGCATTCTGATATCGCTATGCAAATCGCTATCGCAGGAGCATCCGGCCGCATGGGCCGCATGCTGATCGAACAAGTGCTGAATACCGAGGGGGTCGAGCTGGCCGGCGCGCTGGACGTGCCGGGCGCTGCCGCGCTGGGCCAGGATGCTGGCCTCTTCCTCGGGCGGCAGACCGGCGTGCTGATCACGTCGGACATCGAGGCCGCGCTGTCGGGCGCGGACTGCCTGATCGATTTCACCCGTCCCGCGGGCACGCTGGCGCACCTGGAAGTTGCCAAGCGCCTGGGCATCAAGATGGTGATCGGCACCACGGGTTTCGACGAGGCGGGCAAGGCCGCGCTGGCCGAGGCGGCCAAGTCGATCGGCGTGGTCTTCGCGGCCAATATGAGCGTGGGCGTCAACGCCACCTTCAAGCTGCTGGAAGTGGCGGCCAAGCTGCTGTCCACCGGCTATGACATCGAGATCATCGAAGCCCACCACCGTTTCAAGGTGGATGCACCGTCGGGCACCGCGCTGGCCATGGGCGAGGTGGTGGCCAAGGCGCTCGGCCGCGACCTGAAGACTTGCGGCGTGTTCGCCCGCGAAGGCCATACCGGCGAGCGCGATGCCAATTCGATCGGCTTCGCCACCGTGCGTGGGGGCGACATCGTCGGCGACCACACCGTGATGTTCGCCGGCATCGGCGAGCGCATCGAGATCAGCCACAAGTCGTCGAGCCGCCAGTCGTACGCGGACGGCGCGGTGCGGGCGGCACGTTTTCTCGCCGACAAGCCCAGCGGCATGTTTGACATGCAGGACGTGCTCGGCCTGAAGTGAGCGCCGGGCGGGCCGAAGCGACCGTCGCCGCACTGCCGACGGTTATAATCGGCCTTTCGCAATCGCCGCACCGAGCAGCACCCAGCAGCACTTTTGCAGCACCAGATCGAGGCGGGCGCCGCAAGGCCGTCCGCCGCTTACGTTTCCACCATCCGCGCACGCCAGCGCCGGCCCGCAGCCGGGCGCAGCCCAGATCGCTGTCCTGACCATGCAAGACAAATATCTTCCCTCCGCCGTTGAACAAGCCGCCCAGCAGCACTGGCAAGACATCGACGCCTATCGCGTGTCGGAGCATGCAAAGGAGGCCGACGGCAAGGAGAAGTCGAAGTTCTACGCCTGCTCGATGCTGCCTTACCCCTCGGGCAAGCTGCACATGGGCCATGTGCGCAACTACACCATCAACGACGTGATGGCGCGCTACCTGCGCATGAACGGCAAGAACGTGCTGATGCCGATGGGCTGGGACGCCTTCGGCATGCCCGCCGAGAATGCCGCGCTGAACAACGGCGTCGCGCCGGCGGCCTGGACCTACGACAACATCGCTTACATGAAGAAGCAGATGCAGTCGATGGGCCTGGCCATCGACTGGTCGCGCGAGGTTGCCACCTGCAGCCCGGACTACTACCGCTGGAACCAGTGGCTGTTCCTGAAGATGCTGGAAAAGGGCATCGCCTACCGCAAGACCGGCACCGTCAACTGGGACCCGGTCGACCAGACCGTGCTGGCCAACGAGCAGGTCATCGACGGCCGCGGCTGGCGTTCGGGCGCGGTGGTGGAGAAGCGCGAGATCCCGATGTACTACCTGCGCATCACCGACTACGCGCAGGAGCTGCTGGGCGACCTGGACGGCCTCGGCTGGCCCGAGCGCGTCAAGGTGATGCAGCAGAACTGGATCGGCAAGAGCGAAGGTGTGCGCTTCGCCTTCCCGCATGACATCCCCGGCGACGATGGCAAGCCCATCAACGGCGGCAAGCTGTACGTGTTCACCACGCGCGCCGACACCATCATGGGCGTGACGTTCTGCGCGGTGGCCGCCGAGCACCCGCTGGCCACGCACGCCGCCGCCGGCAACCCGGAACTGGCCGCCTTTATCGAAGAGTGCAAGCACGGCTCGGTCATGGAAGCCGACATGGCGACCATGGAGAAGAAGGGCATGCCGACCGGTCTCAAGGTCACGCATCCGCTGACCGGCGAGCCGGTCGAGGTGTGGGTCGGCAACTACGTGCTGATGAGCTACGGCGACGGCGCGGTGATGGGCGTGCCGGCGCACGACGAGCGCGACTTCGCCTTCGCGCGCAAGTACGGCCTGCCGATCAAGCAGGTCATCGACGTCAAGGGCCAGGCCTATTCGACCGAGGCCTGGGCGGATTGGTACGCCGACAAGGAACACGGCCGCTGCATCCATAGCGGCAAGTACGACGGCCTGGGCTACGAAGCCGCGGTCGATGCCATCGCGGCCGACCTGGCCGCGCAGGACCTGGGCGAGAAGAAGGTCACCTGGCGCCTGCGCGACTGGGGCATTTCGCGCCAGCGCTACTGGGGCACCCCGATCCCGCTGATCCACTGCGACAGCTGCGGGGTGGTGCCGGTGCCCGAGCAGGACCTGCCCGTGGTGCTGCCCGAGGACCTGGTGCCGGACGGCACCGGCAACCCGCTGGCCAAGGACCCGCGCTTCCTGGACTGCACCTGCCCGTCCTGCGGCAAGCCGGCGCGGCGCGAGACCGACACGATGGATACCTTCATCGACTCGTGCTGGTACTACATGCGCTACACCTGCCCGGACGCGGCCACCATGGTCGATGCGCGCAACGATTACTGGATGCCGATGGACCAGTACATCGGCGGCATCGAGCACGCGATCCTGCACCTGCTGTACGCGCGCTTCTGGACCAAGGTGATGCGCGACCTGGGCCTGGTCAAGTTCGATGAGCCCTTCGCCAACCTGCTGACCCAGGGCATGGTGCTCAACGAGACCTACTACCGCGAGGACGCATCGGGCAAGAAGCACTGGTACAACCCGGCCGAAGTCGACGTGCAGACCGACGAGCGCGGCCGCCCGCTGGGCGCCACGCTGAAGGCGGACGGCCAGCCGGTGGTGATCGGCGGCGTGGAGAAGATGTCGAAGTCCAAGAACAACGGCATCGACCCACAGGCGCTGATCGACCAGTATGGCGCGGACACCGCACGCCTGTTCGTGATGTTCGCCGCGCCACCCGAGCAGCAGCTCGAGTGGAGCGGCTCGGGTGTGGAAGGGGCCTCGCGCTTCCTGCGCCGCGTCTGGAACTATGGTTACGCCCACGCCGAAGCCATCCGCGCGGCGGGCACCGCCGCGCCGGCCGAGGCCGATCGTGCGCTTCGCCGTGAGATCCACGGCGTGCTCAAGCAGGCCAACTACGACTACCAGCGCATCCAGTACAACACCGTGGTGTCGGCCACGATGAAGATGCTCAATGCGCTCGAGGACGCCAAGACGGCTTCGCCGGCGGCGCGCCGCGAGTGCTTCGGCATCCTGCTGCGCGCGCTCTATCCGGTGGTGCCGCACGTCACCCACGTGCTTTGGCAGCAGCTGGGCTACGCCGCCGAAGCTGGCGACCTGCTCGATGCGCCGTGGCCGCAGGTCGATGAGGCCGCGCTGGTGCAGAGCGAGATCGAGCTGGTGCTGCAGGTCAACGGCAAGGTGCGCGGCAGCATCGTGGTGCCGGCCGGGGCCGACCGTGCCGCCATCGAGGCCGTCGCCGCCGCCAGCGAGACGGTGGCGAAGTTCGCCGCGGGCGCCATGCCGAAGAAGATCGTCGTGGTGCCGGGCCGCCTGGTCAACGTGGTGCTGTAAGCGCGCCACCCATCATCCGAGGAACGTCAACGACATGGACCGCCCGAGCACGAACCGCCGCAAGGCGCTCGCCCTGATGCTGGCCGGCGGGGCCGCCGGCCTGCTGGGCGGTTGCGGCTTCCACCTGCGCGGCAATAGCGACTTCGCCTTCAAGCGGCTGTACATCGGCATTCCGGCGAACACGCAGATGGGCGCCGATCTGCGCCGCACGATCCGCGGCGGCTCGGATACCGTCATCGTCGACGATCCGAAGCAGGCGGATGCAATGCTCGACGTGCTGCAGGATTCGCGCGCCAAGACCATCCTGTCGCTGACCACCGCCGGCGTGGTGCGCGAGTACCGCCTCACCCAGCGCTTCAGCTTCCGGCTGCGCGGCGCCGACGGCAAGGAGCTGATTCCGCCTTCGCAGCTGTTGCTGACGCGCGACCTGACCTACAACGAAGCGAACACGCTGGCCAAGGACTACGAGGAGCAGCAGCTCTACCGCGATATGCAGAGCGACATCGTGCAGCAGCTGATCCGCCGCCTGGCGTCGGTCAAGTCGCTCTGAGCGGGGCAGTCTCCGCCGCCCCCAAGCACCGCATGCAGATCAAGCCAGACGCACTCGAAGCGCACCTGCGCCAGGCCAAGACCAAGGGCCTCGCGCCGTTGTATGTGGTGCACGGCGACGAGCACCTGCTGGTGCTGGAGGCCGTGGACCGGCTGCGCCGCGCCGCACGCGAGGCGGGCTTCACCGAGCGCGACGTGCTGGTGGCCGAGCGCGGCTTCCACTGGAGCCAGCTCACCGAGGCCCAGCAATCGATGTCATTGTTCGGCGACCGCAAGGTGGTCGAGCTGCGCATTCCCTCGGGCAAGCCGGGCAAGGACGGCGGCGAAGCCTTGCGCGCCGTGGCGGCCCAGCCCTCTCCCGACGTGTTGCTGCTGGTGACGCTGCCGCGGCTGGACTTCGCCGCGGCCAAGTCGGCATGGTTCCAGGCGCTGGAGGCCGCCGGCGTGTCGATCAAGGTCGACATGGTCGACCGCACCCGCCTGCCGGCCTGGATCGGCGAGCGCCTGGCGCTGCAGCAGCAGCGCGTGGAAGGCGGCGAGGCGGGCCGGCGCGCGCTGCAGTTCATTGCCGACAAGGTGGAAGGCAACCTGCTGGCCGCGCACCAGGAAATCCAGAAGCTGGGCCTGCTCTATCCGCCCGGCGAGCTGAGCTTCGACCAGGTCCATGACGCCGTGCTTAATGTGGCGCGCTATGACGTCTTCAAGCTGTCGGAGGCCATGCTGGGCGGCGACGTGCCGCGCCTCGTGCGCATGCTCGAAGGGCTGCGCGGCGAAGGCGAGGCGACGGTCCTGGTGCTGTGGGCGCTGGCCGAGGAAATTCGCGTATTATCCAAGCTCCGGCAAGGGTTGGCGGCCGGCAAGCCCGCCGCCGTCATGGCGCGCGAACTGCGCATCTGGGGCCCGCGCGAAAAGCTCGCGCCGCAGGCCGCGCAGCGCCTGTCCATGCCGCGGCTGGAGGCCGCCCTGGCACTGGCCGCGCGGCTGGACCGCCAGGTCAAGGGGCTGCAGCCCGGCCCCGGCGAGCCGCTGCCGGCCGAACCGTGGGACGGCCTGCTGCAGCTGGCGCTGATGATCGCGCGCTAGCGCCCACCCGGCCCACCCGGCCACAGGCCGGCACCGGACACGCAACCATCAAGCATTGAGGACAGGGAAGCCCTGGCCAGGAACATGAACGAGCTCGATCTCAACCTTTACATGGACCGCGTCGGCCGGCAGGCCCGCGCCGCCTCGCGCGCGATGACGCGTGCCAGCACCGCCGACAAGAACCGCGCGCTCTTGACCATCGCCGCCGCCATCCGCCGCGATGCCGAGCGCCTGAAGGCCGTCAACGCGCGCGATGTCGAGCGCGCCCGCGCCAATGGGCAGGATGCAGCCTTCATCGACCGCCTGACGCTGTCGGACAAGGCCATCGACACCATGGCCACCGGCCTCGAGCAGATCGCTGCGCTGCCCGACCCGATCGGCGAGATCAGCAATATGAAGTTCCGCCCGACCGGCATCCAGGTCGGCCAGATGCGCGTGCCGCTGGGCGTGATCGGCATCATCTACGAATCGCGCCCCAACGTGACCATCGACGCTGCGGCGCTGTGCCTGAAGTCCGGCAACGCCACCATCCTGCGCGGCGGTTCGGAGGCGATCGAATCCAATACGGCGCTGGCTGCGCTGGTGGCCGAGGGTTTGGCCTCGGCCGGCCTGCCCGCCGAAGCCGTGCAGGTGATCGAGGTGACCGACCGCGCGGCGGTGGGCCGGTTGATCACCATGACCGAGTATGTCGACGTGATCGTGCCGCGCGGCGGCAAGAGCCTGATCGCGCGGCTGATGCAGGAAGCGCGGGTGCCGATGATCAAGCACCTGGACGGCATCTGCCACGTCTTTATCGACGTCGATGCCGACGTGGAGAAGGCGGTGAGCGTCTGCGACAACGCCAAGACGCAACGCTACGCGCCTTGCAACACGATGGAAACGCTGCTGGTGGCGCGCGATATCGCGCCCACCGTGCTGCCGCCGCTGTGCCGCATCTACCAGGACAAGGGCGTCGAGCTGCGCGTGTGCGCCGATACGCGCGCCACGCTGGAGGCCGCCGGCTTCGGCAGCCTGATCGATGCCACCGAGGAAGACTGGCGCCTGGAATACCTGGCGCCGGTGCTGGCCATCCGCACCGTCGACGATGTGGACGCCGCCATCGAGCACATCAATACCTACGGCTCGGCGCACACCGATTCCATCATTACCGAGAATTACTCCACCGGCCTGCGCTTCCTGCGCGAAGTGGACTCGGCCAGCGTGATGATCAACGCCTCCACCCGCTTCGCGGACGGCTTCGAATACGGCCTGGGCGCGGAGATCGGCATTTCCAATGACAAGCTGCACGCGCGCGGCCCGGTCGGCCTGGAAGGCCTGACCTCGCTGAAGTACGTGGTCTTCGGCCACGGCGAGATCCGCACCTGAGCGCGCGGGGCCGGCAGGACCGGCCCCTGCCGCGCGCTGGCATCAGCCGCAGCCGCCCCCCCGCCGTCCTACAACACCTCACGCCACCCCTCGCCACCTTCCGCCTGCCGATGCTCTGGGTCAAAGCGCTGCACATCGTCTTCGTCATTTCATGGTTCGCCGGCCTGTTCTACCTGCCGCGCATTTTCGTCAACCTGGCGATGGAGTCCGACGCCACCAGCGTGCAGCGGCTGCTGCTGATGGCGCGCAAGCTGTTCCGCTTCATGACCATGCTGGCGGTGCCGGCCGTGGCCTTCGGCCTGTGGCTCTACCTGGGCTACGGCATCGGGCGTGGCCCGGGGCAGGGCTGGATGCATGCCAAGCTGGCGCTGGTGCTGGTGCTGATCGGCTACCACCACGGCTGCGGCGTGCTGCTGCGCAAGTTCGAGGCCGGGCGCAATACGCGCTCGCACACCTTCTACCGCTGGTTCAACGAGTTGCCGGTGCTGGTGCTGCTGGCTGTCGTGATCCTGGTGGTGGTCAAGCCGTTCTGAAACGAGGCGCGCGCGGCGGTCTGCCGCGCGACATCGTGCCCTGATACCTAGTCCGCTGAATCATTGAAATGGCAGGCACCGACCAATTTCAGTGATTCAGTGGACTAACCAGCCGTACCGAACCCGCCGGTGCCCGCAGGCCCGGCGCATGACTTAGCGAGACAATGCAGATGAGCAAGCAGGTCGACTACTATTTCACCGCCCCCTCGCCGTTCGTCTACCTGGGCCACGAGCGCTTCGCCGCGATCGTCGCCAAGCATGGCGTCCAGGTCAACCTGAAGCCCTGCGACCTGGGCAAGGTCTTCGCCGTCTCCGGCGGACTGCCGCTGGCCCAGCGCCCGCCGCAGCGTCAGGCCTACCGGCTGGTCGAGCTGGAGCGCTGGAGCCGCTTCCTGGGCATGCCGCTGAATCCGCAGCCGACCTTCTTCCCGGTGTCCGGCGACGCGGCCAGCAGGCTGATCATCGCCACCCAGCTGGCACACGGCACGGCGCGCGCGATGCAACTGACCGGCGCCATCGGCCGCGCCGTGTGGGCCGAGCAGCGCAACATCGCCGATGCCGCCACGCTGGCCCAGATCGCCGGCGAGGCCGGGCTGGACGGCGCGGCCTTGCTCAAGGCGAGCGAAGCGCAGGCGGTGCAGGCCGCCTATGTCCAGCATACGCAGGATGCGATCTCGGCCGGCGTGTTCGGCGCGCCCTGGTATGTCTACAACGGCGAGTCGTTCTGGGGCCAGGACCGGCTCGATTTCCTGGAGCGGGCGCTGGCGGCAGGCTGAGCCGGCCCCGACCTTACCGCCCGTGGCGCGCAGGCGCTGCGGGTATGCTACCGTCCGCCCTGGCGGACGTTTTCGTTTTTTTGCCGGCCGCGCGTCCGGCCTGCCGGCAGCGCGACCTTTCATTGCAGGAACCCCATGACCCAAGCCTTCTTCGCCCCTTGCCCGCGCGGCCTCGAGACCGCCCTCGCCGATGAGTTGCGCGAGATCGCGGCGCGCCCCGGCGTGGCCTCGGTCGCGCCCTTCCAGGTACACCGCGAGGTACCGGGCGGGGTGGAGTTCTCCGGCCCCCCCGCGGCGGCCTATGCGGTCAACCTGCATTCGCGCATCGCCAGCCGCGTGCTGATGCGCGTGGCCGCGCGCGGCTACCGCCGCGAGGACGACGTCTACGCGCTGGTGCGCGCGCAGCGCTGGGAGCAGTGGTTCTCGCCGGACGAAACGCTGCGGGTGGACGTGACCGCGAACAAGTCGCCGCTGCAGAGCCTGAATTTTGTTGCGCTGCGTGTCAAGGACGGCATCTGCGACGCCATGCGCGAGCGCCTGGGCGCGAGGCCCAGCGTCGACACCGTCAGCCCGGACGTGCGCATCTATGCCCACCTGACCGAACGCGACTGCACGCTTTACCTCGATACCTCCGGCGAGCCGCTGTTCAAGCGCGGCTGGCGCATGGAGAAGGGCGAGGCGCCGCTCAAGGAGAACCTTGCGGCCGGCATCCTGCGCCTGGCCGGCTGGGTACCCGGCCAGACCGGACGCCCCTTCTACGACCCGATGTGCGGCAGCGGTACCTTCATGGTCGAGGCGGCCCAGGTGGCGCTGGGGCTGGCGCCCGGTGCCAGCCGCAGCTTCGCCTTCGAATGGCTCAAGGGCCTGGATGGCAAGGCCTGGCAGGCGCTGAAAAGCGACGCGCAGCGCGCCCGCATGCTGGCCAGCGCCGACGGGCTGCAGATTGCCGGCAGCGACATCTCCACCGATATGCTGGCGATGGCCCAGGCCAACTGGCAGCGCGCCGGCCTGCCCGGCGAAGCGCGCCTGAAGCAGGTGGATGCCCGCCATACCCAGCCGCCTTTCGGCGAGCCGGGCTTGCTGTTGATGAATCCCCCCTACGGCGAGCGTATCGCAGTGCGCGGCGCGCGCCGGCAGCCGGAGGACGAGATGCCGAGGGACGAGGCCGAGGAAGCGGCGGCCAACCAGTTCGCCGCGGCCTTTGCCACGACATTGAAGCAACAGTTCGCCGGCTGGCAGGCCTGGGTCTTCACTGGCGACCTCGGCCTGCCGCGGCGGCTGCGACTGAAGGAGTCACGCCGCACGCCGCTCTTCAACGGCAATATCGAGTGCCGGCTGTTCCGCTTCGACATGGTGCGGGGCGGAAACCGCGCCGCGTAGGGGCTATTTGGCCGGGCCGGGGCCCCGGCAATGGGGCAACGGGAAGGTCCCCTCAGCCCTGCTTGAGGCCGGTCAGGGCGCCGGGGTCGCGCGCGAAATCGGCAAGGAAGGACTGGTAGCTGACGACCGGCTCCTGCAGCAGGTGGCGCGGCAGGTCGAACAGCGCGTAGTAGTACGTCTCGCGGCCATCGCAGCGCTCGGCCGGCAGGCAGTACTGTTCCCAGTCGACACAGGCCGGCGTGAACATGCCGTTGCCCGGCCAGAAGAAGGGCACGATACGGCCCTCGCGCAGGCCTTCGACCAGCGGTGCCGGCGCATCATAGGCCTCGGCCGACTCGACCTGGCTCATCAGTCCCGCCTGGGTCTCGATCACCATCAGCGTGCCCTGGCCCTGCGGCGTCAGCATCAGGATGCCGACCGGGTTCGGGTAGAGGTAGTACTCGACGAAGTTGTAGCGCGCCGCGATCTGGCGCACGCGCTCGGCCATCGCCGGGTCCGACAGGAAGGAATACGAGTGGCGTGTCAGCAGGTCGCGCAGCGTGCGCGACAGCACGGTGAAGTACTGCTGCTGCAGCGCATCGATCTCCTGGTTCAGGCGCCCCACCATATTGCTTTCGTGCTTCTTGACGTAGCGGTCGATCAGGCCGTGGTTGAAGCCCTGCACGGCGATGCTCTCGTCGGCGGTGCCGGTCAGCAGGATGGTCTTGCAGGGCAGGTCCTGCAGCGCCTGGCAGAAGCTCAGCCCGTCCATCTGCGGCATCGAGTAATCGACCACCACCACGCCTGGCTGCAGGAAGCGGTGAATGTCGTGGATCTGCCGGTAGATGCGGTCGACGTCGAGCTGCACGGTGCGCCGTTCGCTGAGGAAGGTCAGGTCGTCATGCGTCACGCGCACGGGCAGGAAGCCCGGGAAGCGCGTGGTGTACGAGTCGCGGATCCATTGCAGCGCTTCGCGCGGATCGGTGAAAGAGACCACCGCGCGCGAGGCATCCATCTGGAAGGCCAGGCTGTCGATGAACGACCTGCTGTCGTCCACCAGGACCGTCAGGATCGGGTGATGGAAGACCGACAGGTTCCGGTCGTGCGGGCTGAATGTCATGGCGGTTCGGTCGCCGTGCGGGCCGCACGGCAGGCAAGGGTTCGGCGTCTGGGGCGGGGCCTGCGGGCGCCCGCACTCTGCCTCGGTGGCAAGGCAGTATAGCGCGCCGGTGGTACGGTGCAATCGAACCCTGTCATGGTGCGCCCCGGACGGGGCGCACCGGCGGTCTGTCAGACTGCCTTGACCATGTCCTCGACCACCTTCTTGGCGTCGCCGAACACCATCATGGTCTTGTCCATGTAGAACAGCTCGTTGTCCAGGCCCGCGTAGCCGGCGGCCATGGAGCGCTTGTTGACGATGATGGTCTTGGCCTTGTAGGCCTCCAGGATCGGCATGCCGGCGATCGGGGAGTTCGGGTCGGTCTTGGCCGCCGGGTTGACCACGTCGTTGGCGCCCAGCACCAGCACCACGTCGGCCTGGCCGAACTCGCTGTTGATGTCCTCCATCTCGAAGACCTGGTCGTAGGGCACCTCGGCCTCGGCCAGCAGCACGTTCATGTGCCCGGGCATGCGCCCGGCCACCGGGTGGATGGCGTACTTGACCGTGACGCCCTTCTCGGAAAGCATCTCGGTCAGCTCCTTGAGCGCATGCTGCGCGCGTGCCACCGCCAGGCCGTAGCCCGGCACGATGATCACGGTCTCGGCATTGCCCATCAGGAAGGCGGCATCGTCGGCGGAGCCGGACTTCACGTTGCGCTGGGCCTGGCCGGCCGCGGCCGAGGCCGCCGTTGCGCCGCCGAAGCCGCCCAGCAGCACGTTGAAGAACGAGCGGTTCATCGCCTTGCACATGATGTACGAGAGGATGGCACCGCTCGAACCCACCAGCGAGCCGGCGATGATCAGCATCGGGTTGTTCAGCGAGAAACCGATGCCTGCCGCCGCCCAGCCCGAGTAGGAGTTCAGCATCGACACCACCACCGGCATGTCGGCGCCGCCGATCGGGATGATGATCAGCACACCCAGCACGAAGGCGAGGGCCAGCATGACCAGGAACGGCAGCCAGCCCTGGGTCAGGAAGAAGACCACGCCGAAGCCGATCATGGCCACCGCCAGCAGCAGGTTCAGCCAGTGCTGCCCGGCGAACACCACCGGTGCCCCCTGGAACAGGCGGAACTTGTAGCGCCCAGCCAGCTTGCCGAAGGCGATCACCGAGCCCGAGAAGGTGATGGCGCCGACGAAGCAGCCGATGAACAGCTCCACGCGGTTGCCCATCGGGATCTCGTGCGATTCCGGCGGCGCGATGCCGAAGGCGGCCGGCTCGGAGACCGCCGCCACCGCGATGAAGACCGCGGCCAGGCCGATCAGCGAGTGCATCGCCGCCACCAGCTCGGGCATCTTGGTCATCTCGACCTTCTTCGCCACATAGGCGCCGATGCCGCCGCCGACGACCAGCGCCAGCAGGATCAGCCCGAGGCCGGTGGCGATCGAGGACTGGGCCGCGCCGGCAGCCAGGAAGTCATCCTTGAGCTTGGCGATCAGCGCCACGGTGGTGAGCGCGGCGATGGCCATGCCGACCATGCCGAAGGCATTGCCCTTGCGTGCCGAAGCCGGGTGCGACAGGCCCTTGAGCGCCTGGATGAAGCAGACCGAGGCGAGCAGGTAGAGCAGGGTGACCAGGTTCATGCTGACGAGGCTGCTCATTGCGCACCCTCCTTGGCCAGGGTCGGCTTGCCTTCAGGCGCCTTGGCCTTCGGCTCTTTTTTCTTGAACATCTCCAGCATGCGCTGGGTCACCAGGAAGCCGCCGAAGACGTTGACCGCGGCCAGCGCCACCGCCAATACGCCCATCGCGCGTCCGACACCGCCTTCGGTCAGGCCGGCCGCCAGCATGGCGCCGACGATGATGATGGCCGAGATCGCGTTGGTCACCGCCATCAGCGGTGTGTGCAGCGCTGGCGTGACCGTCCAGACCACGTGGTAGCCCACGTAGATTGCCAGCACGAAGATGATCAGGTTGATCACCGTGTGGTTCACCATCTCCATCGACTTCTCCTCCGTTTGCTTGAATCCGTGCTACCGCTTCTGCTTCTCTGTTCTTGGGCTCTGGCTTGTCACGAATGCCGGCACGGCCGGCGCGGCTGGCCGCGGGGCGGCGCGCCGCCCCTGCCCGCCAGCAGCTTCCCCGCGCCGCCGGCAGGGCAGGGCAGCGCGCGCCGGCTTGCGTCCGGCGAGCGATATGGAACCCTGTGCCAGTGGGCGGATGTCATGAACGAGCGCCTCAGAACTTCTTGATTTCCTTGATGGCGTTCTTCTCGTTGACCAGGATGACCTTGGGCTTGTAGCTGGCGATCTCCTCGTCGCTCATCGGCGCGTAGGTGCAGATGATGAGCTGGTCGCCGAGGTGGGCGCGGCGTGCCGCGGCGCCGTTCAGCGAGATCTCGCCGCTACCACGCTCGCCGATGATGATGTAGGTCGAGAAGCGTTCGCCGTTGTTGACGTTGTACAGCTCGATCTTCTCGAACTCCTTCATGTCGGCCGCGTCGAGCAGATCCGGGTCGATGCCGCACGAACCTTCGTAGTTCAGGTCGGCCTGCGTCACGGTGACACGGTGGAGCTTGGCGCGGAGCATGATGCGTTGCATGGGTGATACGTCCTTTGTTGATGCTGGTCCACTGAATCCATCATTCAGTGGACCGGGTTGGGCCCCTCAGGCCCGTTGAAAATAATAAGTTCAGGATGCCGCCTGCCGCACGACCTCGCCATCCTTGCTCATCAGGCAGGCGGCGACGATGTCGTCTTCCAGGTTGATGGTGAGCTTGCCGTCCTTGTCAACGATCAGCTTGAGGAAGTCAAGCACGTTGCGCGCGTAGAGTGCCGAGGCGTCCGCCGCCACCATGCTGGCCAGGTTGGTGTGGCCCACCAGGGTGACGCCGTGGCGCTGCACGACCTCGTCGGCCACCGTCAACGGGCAGTTGCCGCCCTGCGCGGCCGCCAGGTCCACCACCACCGAGCCCGGCTTCATCTGCTGCACCGTGGCTTCGGGCAGCAGCACCGGCGCCTTGCGGCCCGGGATCAGCGCCGTGGTGATGACGATGTCGGCCTGGATGGCGCGCTGGTGCACGAGCTCGGCCTGCCGCTTCATCCAGTCCGGCGGCATCGGCCGGGCATAGCCGCCCACGCCCTGCGCGATCTCGCGTTCCTCGTCGGTCAGGAAAGGCACATCCAGGAACTTGGCGCCCAGCGATTCGATCTGTTCCTTGACCGCGGGGCGCACGTCGGAGGCCTCGATCACCGCGCCCAGCCGCTTGGCCGTGGCGATGGCCTGCAGGCCCGCCACGCCGGCGCCGAGGATCAGCACGCGCGCGGCCTTCACGGTGCCGGCGGCAGTCATCAGCATGGGCATGAAGCGCTGGTAGTGGTGGGCCGCCTCCAGCACGGCCTTGTAGCCGGCGATATTGGCCTGCGAGGACAGCACGTCCATGCTCTGCGCCCGCGTGGTGCGCGGCGCGGCCTCCAGCGCGAAGGCCGTCAGCCGGGCGCCCGCCATGCGCGCATTGTTGTCCGCGTCGAAGGGATTGAGCATGCCGACCAGCACCGCGCCGGGCTTCATCAGCGCGCGCTCGGCGTCGTCCGGCGCGCGCACCTTGAGCACAAGCTCGGCGCCGAACGCCTCGGCGGCGGTGCCGATGGTGGCGCCGACCGCCTCGTAGGCGCCGTCGGGCTGGCTGGCACGTACGCCGGCGTCCGCCTGCACCGTGACCTTGTGGCCCTGCGCCAGATACTTCTTGACCGTCTCCGGCGTAGCGGCGACGCGCGTCTCACCTGCCCGCGTCTCCTGCGGGATGCCGATGTGCATCGTCAATTTCTCCTTTTGCTGGCTTCCATTCTGTTGGCGGGCGGATTGCCTGGCCCGTCGTGCCTGCTGGCACCAGGCCGCAGCGCACAATTTTGACGCAGCTTACAGGAATCTGACGTGCAATGGTGACGGATCGGTCGGTGATTGCTGAAGTAGTAATGACGTCACAATCAGCCTTTATGGAAACTCTCGACCCTGACAGCCGATCTTGACGCCAATTTGAGGCGTCGCTCCGTATCGTTGCGCCTGCGTCACTTGGCTGCCATCTTCCGTGCGCAGCGCGGCGCTTCCGGCCCGATTTGCATCGATCCGCCGGGACTATTCGGAGCTAGCAGACCATGTTTTCTTCCCTTCTTCCGGCCCGCCGCGCCTCCCTGGCCGGCGCGCTGGTTGCCAGCCTGCACGTCTCGGGTGCCATCGCGCAGAGCAGCGAGGCCGGGGCCGCGCCAGCCGCGACCGCCCCTGTCGCAGCCCCGGCCCCGGCGTCGCCGCACACGTTCACGGCGAACCTGACGCTGGCCAGCGAATACCGCTACCGTGGCCTGATGCAGACCAACGGCCACCCTGCGATCCAGGGGGGCTTCGACTACGCGCACGAAAGCGGCTTCTACCTGGGCAACTGGAACTCGAACATCAGCTGGCTCTCGGACAGCAACGCGCAGGTGTCGGCGCCGATCGAGATGGATTTCTACGGCGGCTTCAAGAACATGTTCGCGCTGGCGGGGCTGGACTGGAGCTATGACCTGGGGGTGCTGCAGTACTACTACCCGGGGGACTATCCGACGGGATTCACGCGGCCATACACGACGGAACTGTATGCGGGGATCGGCAGCGGTCCCGTGTCACTGAAGTACTCGCAGGCGCTGACGAACCTGTTCGGCTTCAGCGGCAGCAAGTACAGCTTCTATATCGATCTGTCGGCGAACGTGCCGCTGAATTTCTGGGACCTGACGTTCAACGCGCACGTTGGCTACCAGAAGGTGCAGCACGTGACGGACGCGTCGTACACGGATTGGAAGATCGGGCTGACCAAGGATCTGGGCAAGGGCTTCGCGCTGGCGCTGGCGTACATCGACACCAATGCGAACAAGTCGGTGTACACGAACACGGGCGGGCGCTATCTCGGCCGCTCCACGGCCTGGGCCTCGCTTTCCAAGACCTTCTGACCTTCTGACCTTCTGACCTTCTGACCTTCTGACCTTCTGACCTTCTGACTTTCTGACCATTTGACCGTCCCATCGCGACGGCATGTCTTGATGGCATTTTGATGCGTGCGCCGGCCAAACCTGCATCAATTTGAGGCCGCCATCCCTAGCATGGAACCATCTTCAACAGACGCCCGCCAACGGGACTTCTTCCCATGCGACAGCCAAGTCTTGCAGCCACCTTTGCCGCCGTGCCCCGACGCCGCCCGACGCGCCATGCCATCAATCGCCCCACGGGGCTCGCGCTCGTGCCGCCCGCGCCGGTGGCCGAGAATGCGGACGCGGATACGGACGCGCAGCCGGGCAGCTGGATCCGCTTACGCCTGGCGGTGGCCTCGGCCCAGGTGCATACGCTGCGCCAATCGCTGCACCGGGCGATCGGCGCGCTGGCGCGAGTCTATGTGGTCGAGGTCGACCATCGCCATGGCCAGGCCACGCTGCACGTGGAAGTGGCGCGTGGCGGGCGGGATGCGGCGATGCACGCGATCATGGTCGCGCTGCCCGCGGCGGAGTTCGGGCTGACCACGCCGCTGGAGGCCGATCATGTGGCCCACTGAGGCAGTCGGCGAGGCAGCCAGCGATATGCGCAGCGGTAGTAGCTGGCGGGAAGGTCCCGATGAGCGCGAACCCGCGCGCGCGGCCCAGGCGGTCGCGGCAGGCCGGCAGCCGCTCGCGCACGGCCTGTGGCTGCCGATGGTGACGCCGCTGCGCGCCGGCGAGCCCGACCTCGAGTGCGCGCAACGCCTGGCCCTGCACTATGCGCAGGCCGGCGTCGACGGGCTCATCATCCTCGGCACCACTGGCGAAGGGGGCTTGCTGCGCCCGCAGGAGCGCCTCGCACTGGCGGCAGCGGTGCTCGAGGCGGTCGATGGCGCCGTGCCGGTGATGGCGGGCGTCGGCGCGGTCGATACTGCCACGGTGCGCGCGCAGGTGCGCCAGCTCGACGGCTTCGCGCTGGCGGGCTACCTGGTGCCGCCGCCTTACTACCTGCGCGTGGGCGACGAGGGCATGGCCTGGCATTTCGAGCAGGTGGCCGCTGCCACCCCGCGCCCGCTGATGCTCTACAACGTGCCCAAGCGCACGGGCTGCCGCATCTCGCCACAGTTGGCGGCGCGGCTGGCGGCGCATCCGCGCATCGTCGCCATCAAGCAGTGCGAGACGCAGGAGATGTGCAGCGGCGGGCCGCAGCCGCTGGATGTGTACTGCGGCGAGGATGCCGCCATGCTGTCGCACCTGCTGGGCGGCGGCGCGGGCATGGTGCCGGCCTCCGCCCATGTGCGCCCGGAGCTGTTCGTGCGCCTGCTGGGGCTCGTGCGCAGCGGCCGGCACGACGCCGCGCGCGACTTGTTTGCGAGGCGCCCCTGGTCACCTTGCTCTTCTCCGAGCCCAATCCTGCCCCGGTCAAGGCCGCACTGGCGCTGTGCGGGCTGGCTGGCGCGGAGGTCCGGCGCCCGCTGCAGCCGCCCAGCCGTGCGCTGTGGGCCGCACTGGAGGGTGCCATCGCGGCATTGCCGGCGTGAGCGCGGGCCGGCAGCTTGGCCTGCTCCTTGCCGCCCTGTCGCTGCATGATGCGCCGGCAACCGGTAAAATGCCGGATTGCCTAAATATTGAGCATCATGTCAAACGATTGGAAGGCCAGCGTCACCGTTGCCGCCGTCATCGAGCGCGGCGGCCGTTTCCTGCTGGTGGAAGAGGAAACCCCGGACGGCCTGCGCCTGAACCAGCCTGCCGGCCATCTCGAAGAGGGCGAGAGCCTGGTCCACGCCGTCATCCGTGAAACGCTGGAGGAAACCGCGCACGTCTTCGAGCCGCGCGCGCTGCTGGGCTGCTACATGGGCCGCGCGAAATCTTCCCGAACCGGCAAGGACGTCACCTATGTGCGCTTCGCCTTCACCGGCGACCTCGGCGCGCTCGACAGCGGCCGCAAGCTCGACACCGGCATCGTGCGCACGGTGTGGATGAGCGCGGAGGAGCTGCGTGGCTGCCCGGAGCGCCACCGCACGCCGCTGGTGCAGGCCTGCATCGACGATTACCTCGCCGGCAAGCGCTTCGCGCTCGACGCGCTGTACACGCACAGCTCCGTGCTGGGCAAGGCAGGGCAGGCATGAGCGGCAAGCGCGTGGTCGTCGGCATGTCCGGCGGCGTCGACTCCTCCGTCACGGCCTGGCTGCTCAAGCAGCAGGGCTATGAAGTGATCGGCCTGTTCATGAAGAACTGGGAGGACGACGATGACGGCGAGTACTGCTCGACGCGCCAGGACTGGCTCGACGTGGTGTCGGTGGCCGACCTGATCGGCGTCGACGTCGAGGCCGTCAACTTCGCCGCCGAGTACAAGGACCGCGTCTTCGCCGAATTCCTGCGCGAGTATTCGGCCGGGCGCACGCCGAATCCCGACGTGCTGTGCAATGCCGAGATCAAGTTCAAGGCTTTCCTCGACCATGCCATGTCGCTGGGCGCCGAGCTCATCGCCACCGGCCACTACGCACGCGTGCGCGAGGCCGCCGGCGGGCGCTTCGAGCTGCTCAAGGCGCTCGACCATACCAAGGACCAGAGCTACTTCCTGCACCGCCTGAACCAGGCGCAGCTCTCGCACACGCTGTTCCCGCTGGGCGAGATGCCGAAGACGCGCGTGCGCGAGATCGCGGCCGAGATCGGCCTGCCCAATGCGAAGAAGAAGGACTCGACCGGCATCTGCTTCATCGGCGAGCGCCCCTTCCGCGATTTCCTCAACCGCTATCTGCCGACCAAGCCGGGGCCGATGAAGACGGCCGACGGCAAGGTGGTGGGCAAGCACATCGGACTGGCCTTCTACACGCTGGGCCAGCGCAAGGGCATCGGCCTGGGCGGCAGCCGCGACGGCAACGGCGATGCCTGGTACGTGGCGCGCAAGGATATGGCGGCCAACACGCTGTACGTAGTGCAAGGGCACGAGCACCCCTGGCTGCAGACGCCGGAACTGGCGGCGGCGGACCTGTCGTGGGTGGCGGGCGAAGCGCCGGCGGCCGGCAAGCGGCTGGCGGCCAAGACGCGCTACCGCCAGAGCGATGCGGCCTGCGTGGTGACGGCATCGGGAGAAGGCACGCTGCGGCTTGCCTTCGATGAGGCGCAGTGGGCGGTGACGCCGGGCCAGTCCGCCGTGCTCTACGACGGCGACGTGTGCCTGGGCGGCGGCATCATCCAGTAGGCGGGAACGGGGCCCGGCGGCGGCGCATGCCGCGGCCGGGCGGTCGCGTTCAGCCGCGCGGCGGTTCGGTATCGATGAAGGACTGGCGCTTGGCCAGCTTGTCCTGGTAGGCGGCCAGATTGGTGTGGCGCTGGCGCCAGGGGATTTCGGGGAAGCGGAAGTCCAGGTAGGACAGCGCGCAGCCCACCGCCACATCGGCCAGTGAATAGTGGTTGCCCGAGCACCAGGGACGGTCGGCGAGGCCGTTGGCCATCGCCACCAGCGCCGCGTCGATCTTGCCGAGCTGGCGTTGGACCCAGCGCTCGCTGCGCTCGCCGGGTTCGCGCTGGATGTGCTCCAGGCGCGCCAGCTGCGCGGCGTCGAGCAGGCCGTCGGCGAGCGCTTCCCAGCAGCGCACTTCCAGGCGCTCACGCCCGCCTTGCGGGATCAGGCGGCTGACGGGTGTCAGCGTGTCCACGTACTCGACGATCACGCGCGAGTCGAAGATCGCGCTGCCGTCTTCCATCACCAGACAGGGTACCTTGCCCAGCGGGTTGAATTGGCCGATGGCGGTGTCGGGTGACCAGACGTTCTCCTCCACGAGCTGGTAGTCGATCTTCTTTTCCGCCATGACCACGCGCACTTTGCGCGCGTAGGGACTCGTCTGCGATGCAATCAGCTTCATATGCTCCCCTTGAGCTTGTTATGAAGTGCATCGGCGCTCAAGGCACGGTATGCGCGGGTACATCCGCGCCCGATGCACTTCGTAACAGGCTACTGGATCGGCGAGCGCGAGTATACCTGCGCGGCCTGCGCGGCGCGCCCATGTGTGGGCCCATGCGTGCGCCCACGCACGCTGCGTTGCGGAGTCAGCACAGGCGCGCGCCGGGGGCGGCCTGGGCGGCTGCACAGCGGGGCGGGGCCAATGGTAAAATCGCGCCTTGCGCCTGGCCGCTGGCGGCCGGGCGCGCCCGATCCGTGCCGGATCCGTCCCACGCCGCCTGCGGCCCGGACCGGCGGCTCCCCCTCCCAACTCCCCCTTTGCGGTTTCCAGCATGTCCACCACCTCGCTTTCGCCACTCACCGCCCTGTCCCCCATCGATGGCCGCTATGCCGCCAAGGCCGACGCGCTGCGCGAGTGGCTGTCCGAGGCCGCCTTCATGCGCAACCGCGTCAAGGTGGAGGTGCACTGGCTGATCGCGCTGGCCCAGGCCGGCCTGCCCGACATGCCGAAGTTCTCGCCGGCCTCCGAGGCGGCGCTGCTGGCCCTGGTCGACAAGTTCTCCGAGGCCGATGCCGCACGCATCAAGGAAATCGAAGCCGTCACCAACCATGACGTCAAGGCGGTCGAGTACTGGCTGAAGGAACAGGTCAAGGGCAACGCCGAGCTCGAGGCGGCCAGCGAGTTCATCCACTTTGCCTGCACCTCGGAAGACATCAACAACACCTCGCACGGCATGATGCTCAAGGGCGCGCGCGAAGCGGTGGTGGTGCCCGCGCTCAAGCGCGTGCACGCGCGCCTGGTCGAGCTGGCCCGCGCCAATGCCGCGCAGCCGATGCTGTCGCGCACGCACGGCCAGCCGGCCAGCCCGACCACGCTGGGCAAGGAGATGGCCAACGTGGCCGCGCGCCTGGCGCGCGCCATCGAGCGCATCGAGCGCGTGGAACTGCTGGGCAAGATGAACGGCGCCGTGGGCAACTACAACGCGCACCTGTCGGCCTATCCCACCTTCGACTGGGAGGCCTTCTCGCGCCAGGTCATCGAGACCCGCCTGGGCCTGACCTTCAACCCCTACACCATCCAGATCGAGCCGCACGACTACATGGCCGAGCTGTTCGACGCCATCGCCCGCGCCAACACCATCCTGCTCGACCTGGACCGCGACGTCTGGGGCTACATCTCGGTGGGCTACTTCAAGCAGAAGACCAAGGCCGGCGAGATCGGCTCGTCGACCATGCCGCACAAGGTCAACCCGATCGACTTCGAGAACTCCGAAGGCAACCTGGGCCTGGCCAACGCGGTGCTGCGCCACCTCTCCGAGAAGCTGCCGGTGTCGCGCTGGCAGCGCGACCTGACCGATTCCACCGTGCTGCGCAATATCGGTGTGGCCTTCGGCTACAGCCTGCTGGCCTACGAGGCCTGCCTGCGCGGCCTGGGCAAGCTGGAAACCAACCCGGAGCGCCTGAACGAAGACCTGGACAACTGCTGGGAAGTGCTGGCCGAGCCCGTGCAGACCGTGATGCGCCGCTTCGGTGTGCCCAACCCGTATGAGCAGCTCAAGGAACTGACGCGCGGCAAGGGCATCTCGCGCGAGGCGCTGCAGACCTTCATCGGCGGCCTGGCGATTCCGGACGATGCCAAGAAGCTGCTGCTCGAGATGACTCCCGCCAGCTACATCGGCAAGGCGGTGGCGCTGGCCGAGCGCGTCTGAACGCGGCCTGCCGCCCGCGCATCGAAAAGCCACCCGCCAGGGTGGCTTTTTCTTTTTGCGGACGGTGACCTGCTTGCTCTCGCCAGCGTACGGGGTTGTTCAAGCCAACAGCCTGTCTCGCAGACCAATGCCGCTGCTACCCAGAAGACCCCAAGCAACAGAAGACCATCTCAACAACAGCCACGCACCGCCCAAAAGAAAAAGGCGCCCGCAAGCCACCCGCCAGGGTGGCTTTTTTCATGCCGCGTGCGATAGGCTTCCGCTCAGCGGCAAGTGAGTGGCAAGGGCGTCGGCCCGGCGGTCGCCCATCGATTCAATTTTTTTGAATAACTGGGTTAAGTTCTGACCGCTTACGATCCACTCCGGCGCACAATAATGCGAGAATTCAAGACGCCGGACGGAACAGCTTCCGTCGGTTTTTCTCAAAGATAGTGACACGCCCGCCTGGGCAGGGAGAGTACATGCGTTCCGATGCAGCATATGGTCCCACCGCGATTGGCTTGCACTGGCTGGTGGCCTTGCTGATCTTCGCGGCCTTCGGCCTCGGTCTGTACATGACGGACATTCCCGGCCTGACGCCGACCAAGCTCAAGCTGTTTTCCTGGCACAAGTGGCTGGGCGTGACCATCTTCGCCTTGGCGGTGATCCGCGTGCTGTGGCGCGCCGCCAACGGCGCGCCCTCGGCGGCGGCCGGCACGCCGGCCTGGCAGGCCAAGGCCGCGGCGCTCGCGCACCATCTGCTCTACGTGCTGATCCTGGCGGTGCCGCTGACGGGCTACTTCTACAGCTCGGCTTCCGGGGTGCCGGTGGTCTACCTGGGCCTGTGGCACATGCCCGCGCTGATCCAGCCGAACGACGAACTGAAGGCCGTGCTGAAGCTCGCCCACGTCTGGCTGAACTACCTGATGGCCGCCGTCGTCGTGGTGCATGCCGCGGCCGCCATCAAGCACCAGGTGATCGACCGCGATGGCACGCTGGGACGCATGCTGCCATTTCTGAAGTGAGCGTCGGCCGTTTCCTCGCCAAGAGTTTCCATTGCCACCGCAACATGGCGCGCTGCGCCACGACTTTGACAGGAGTCATTCGATGAATCGCAATTTTCGCCCGAGCGCGCTGATGCTGGCCGGCGTCGCGGCCTTCGCCGCGGCCGGCGCGGCGATGCAACCGGCCTGGGCCCAGATCGATGCCGCCAAGAGTCTCGGTCACAGCAGTCGCTCGCCAGATCGGCGTGCCGATGGAAGGCAAGTTCAAGAAATTCGATGCGACCGTGGACTTCGATCCGGCCAAGCTCGCGAACTCCTCGGCCAAGATGGAGATCGATGTCGCCAGCTTCGAGATCGGCGATGCGGAAACCACCAAGGAACTGAAGGGCCGCGACTGGTTCGATGCCGCCAAGTACCCCAAGGCGACGTTCCAGTCCACCACCATCAAGGGCGCCGCCGGCGGCAAGTACGAGGTGGCGGGCAAGCTGACCATCAAGGGCAAGACCGTCGACATCGTGGTGCCGGCCACCTATCGCCAGGAGGGCGGCGCCCAGGTCTTCGACGGCGTGCTGCCGATCAAGCGCACGGCCTTCAATATCGGCGACGGCGAATGGAAGGACACCTCCGTGGTCGCCGACGAAGTCCAGATCAAGTTCCATATCGTTACCCCCGCCAGGAAGCAGGGCTGATCCCCGCTCCCTCTCATCGTTCCCCTAACCACCTCTTCACCTCTTGCAGGGAGATCCAATGAAACTGCGCACCATCCTCGCCGCCGTCGCGGCCCTGTCCGCCACCACCGCCATGGGCGTGGCCTCGGCCAACAGCGTGACCTACAACCTCGACCCGACGCACACCTACCCGAGCTTCGAGGCCGACCACCTGGGCGGCCTGTCGAAGTGGCGCGGCAAGTTCGACAAGTCGAGCGGCGTCGTCACGCTGGATCGTGCCGCCAAGACCGGTACGGTCGACGTCAAGATCGACCCGGCCTCGATCAACTTCGGCAACACCAAGCTGAACGAGCACGCCAAGAGCCCCGACATGTTCGACGTGCAGGCCTATCCGGAGGCCTCCTACAAGGGCAAGTTCGTCAAGTTCAACGGCGACGTGCCGACCGAGATCGATGGCGTGCTGACGCTGCATGGCGTGTCCAAGCCGGTGAAGCTGGAAGTGCACGACTTCAAGTGCATCCAGCACCCGATGCTCAAGCGCGAGGCCTGCGGCGCTGATGCGGTCGGCACCTTCAGCCGTGCCGACTTCGGCATCGACTACGGCGTCAAGATGGGCTTTAAGCCCGAAGTGAAGCTGGCGATCCAGGTCGAGGGCGTGCGCGCCGACTGAGGCTGCGCCGACGGCCGGGAGATCCCGGCCACCAATGAAACAGGCCGGCGTTGCCGGCCTGTTTCATTGGTGCCAGGGGCACCGCGATGCTCCACGATGCCCCCTATGCGGGTCGGTTGTACGCCACCCACGGCCACAGTACAATGGTCGGCTCCATACTCCCATACTCCTACCGGGGCAGCGGGGATGCGGCGTGGCGGCAATGCTGGCCCGCGCCGAACCTGTGGCCGGCAACAGCAGAGCGTCATGATTTCCACTCGAAGCACCTGATACCGGTCTGCGCACCGCGTGTATGCCTTGCCCACGTGCTGTACCGGGTCGGCCTGGCCTGAAGCGGCCGGCCCACAGCGTTTTTCGGATTTCCCTGGCGCAATACTGTGTACTCCCAAACGCAAATCGATCCGGTGGTCAGCTTCCGCAACTCGCAGGGCGAGCAGGTGCGAGGCACGATCATCAATCTCCAGAGAAAGTCTCTGGTGATGGAAATCTATAATCCCTATTCGATCGTGCAGGTCAGCGAGGTGCTGTCCGACCTGTCCGTCAAGATGGGGACCAAGAACGCCTATTTCGGCAAGGCCGTGGTGATCAGCCTGGTCAACACCGGCCTGACCGCCGTCGTGTCGGTCACCCTGATCGAGGAGTGGCGCGAACTGTCCGAGATGACGGGCGAGCCCGCCTCGGTGGGCAACGAGTCGCGCGCCTTTGTGCAGGATTGGACCGAGCGCTTCCGCATCCGCCGCGACTACCAGATCGTGGTCAACGAGATGCGCGCCTTCCTGTCGGATGTCTCGCGCTGGGTCGAGCAGGTCGACATGACCACCGTGCTGCCGAAGGAAGGCGACACGCTGCGCATGGATGTCTTCCTGGAACTGGCGCAGCCGATCGGCGACAAGATCCGCCACTACTCGGCGCTGCTCGAGGGCGAGGCGCTGCAAGTCGAGGCCGAGCTGGCGCCGATGCACCGCACCTTCACCCAGTCAGCCCTGCATCCGCTGCTGCTGCGCGCGCCCTTCGTCTTCCGCACCTATACCAAGCCGCTCGGTTACGCGGGAGACTACGAGATGGTGAATCAACTGCTGTCCGACCCGCGGCAGGGGCCGAGCACCTACTTCCAGATCGTCAACGCGACCTTCCTCCAGTCGGCCGTGGCCGCGGCGCACCGCAACCGGATCGACCTGCTGGTCGAGTACCTGGTCGGCCTGGCGGAGAAGGCGCGCGCCGCCGGGCGGCCCTTGCGCCTGCTCAACGTGGGCTGCGGGCCGGCCGTCGAGATCCAGCGCTTCATCGAGACCTATCCCGATCCGGAGCTGCTTTCCTTCCAGCTGGTGGATTTCAGCGAAGAGACACTGGGCTACACGCGCGGCCATATCGAGGCCGCCGCGGCGCGTGCCGGTGCGCGCATGGAGGTCGAATACGTGCACCAGTCGGTGCATGACCTGCTCAAGCGGCGCATCGCGCCGGATCCGGGCCTGCAGGAGTTCGACGCGGTCTATTGCGCGGGCCTGTTCGACTATCTTTCCGACAAGGTGTGTTCGCGCCTGATCAGCTACTTCGCTTCGCGTACCTATCCGGGCGGTTCGGTCCTCGCCACCAATGTGCACGCGAACAATCCCGAAAAATTCAGCATGGAACACATGCTCGAGTGGTACCTGATCTATCGCGACGAGGCCACGATGGAGTCGCTGCTGCCGCCGAACTGCCATGACCCGAAGCTGTACTGCGATTCCACCGGCGTCAATGTGTTCGTGCAGGCCACGGTATCCGACATCGCTGCCTAGTTCAGGACGATCATGCTCAAACGGGTTGTGGGCCGGTACACCAACTATGAGGCTGAACTGCGCGAGTTCCGCCTGGCGAGCAGCAAGGCAGGCGCCCTGACCGCGGTGGTGCTCGTCATGGCGGGCGTACTGCTCGACTACGGGATCTACCCGCACGAGCAGTTGCGCTTCTTCCTCGCACGCCTGTTCGTCTCATTGCTGATCGGCGCGATCTACGCCGTGTTGTCGATGCCGTTCGGCCGGCGCTACGTGCAACCGCTCACGCTGGCGTGGCTGATCCTGCCGCAGTTGATGATCGCCTGGATGATCGGCGTCACCGAGGGGGCCTCGTCGATCTACTACGCCGGGCTGAACCTGGTCATCTTCGCCGTCGGCATCGCATTGCCGATGGGCCTTTGGCAGACCATCGGCTTCGGCGCGGTCACCTACCTGTTCTACGTGCTGGCGTGCCTGGTGCATCCGCTCGGGCTGACCGACCGCGGGCACTTCTTCGTCAATTCGATCTTCATCGCGTTCTCGATCACGGCCAGCGCCGTCTACACCTTCATGAACGAGCGCGGGCATTTTCATCTGTTCCGCCTGAAGGAAGAGCTGGCCAACAAGAACCTGGAGCTGGCGGAGATCAACCGCAACCTGGCCGAGATCAAGGGACAGATGCTGCAGCAGGAGAAGATGGCAGCCATCGGTACGCTGGCGGCCGGCCTGCTGCACGAGGTCAACAATCCGGTCAACTTCTGCCTGATGGCCATCGAGGTGGCCATGGAGGAGCCCGAGAGCAAGGCGAACGCCTCGCTGGAGGAATGCCTGGTCGATGCCAAGCAGGGCATGCAGCGCATCCAGCATATCGTGTCCGACCTCAAGACTTTCGCCTACCGCAAGCCGGGAGCCGAGGCCGAAGGCGTGCCGTTCCTGCTCGAGAAGGCGCTGGACTCCTCTTGCCGGCTCACCGCGCACGAACTGCGCGGCGTCACGTTGTCGCGCAACCTGCCAGACGACACGCTGGTCCTGGGCGACGAGGCGGCCGTCATCGGCGTACTGATCAATCTGTTCTCCAACGCCGCACTGGCGATGCGCAAGGCGCAGACCCCGAAGCCGGCGATTCACACGCAAGCGCACTGGGAAGGCGGCCGCCTGCATATCCGGGTGCGCGACAATGGGCCGGGCATCCCCGCCGAGAACCTCGCCCGCGTGTTCGAGCCGTTCTTCACCACCCGCGCCGTCGGCCAAGGCCTGGGGCTGGGCCTGTCCATCAGCTATGCCGTGGTCGAGCGCCATGGAGGCACGCTGTACGCCGAGAGCGAACTGGGCGAATGGACGGCCTTCACCTTCGACCTGCCGAGAGCCGAGTGAGGATGCGATGAGCAGCGACACGGGCCAGGCGAAGGCCACCATCCTCTACGTCGACGACGAGGATATGGCCCTCAAGTATTTCGCTCGCGCTGTCGGCGCCGAATACGAGGTACTGCTGGCCTCCGGGGCCGAGGAGGCGATGGAGCTGCTGCGTAGCCACGGCGCGCGCATTGCCATCCTAGTCACCGATTTCCGCATGCCCGGACGCAATGGCGGGGACCTGCTGCGCCAGGTGGCGCAGGAGTTTCCTACCGTGGTGCGCATCCTGGTGACGGCCTATGCGGACAAGGACACGCTGCTCGATACCGTCAACACCGGCGAAGTCTTCCGCATCCTTGAGAAGCCGCTGGGTCTCGCGCAGGCTCGCGAGGTGCTGCGTGCCGCGGTCGAACGCCACCGCGAGCGCGAGGTGCGGCACCAGCGGCTGACTGCCATCGACGAAACGCTGGCCTTCCTCGCGCACGAGCTGAACACGCCGCTGGCGGCCATCGCCAATTTCGCCCAGGGTGTGCAGAACCGCAGCGAGGCCGAGTACAGCGCGCAGCGCCAGGGCGAGATCGGGCAGGCCGCTGCCGTGATGTACAGCAACGCACAGTACTGCCTGGCCGTGATCTCGTCCTTCCTGCAGTCGGTGCGCAACACGGCCGGTGGCGCGCCGGCCAAGTCGGGCGTGGACGTCAGCGCAAGCGCCCTGATCGCGGCGCTGCTCGACACCTATCCCTTCGCCGAGGCGCAGCGCAGCTGGGTGCAGGTCGAAGCGTTCGGCGACTTCCCGGTCTATACGCTGCCGAACTGTGTCTCGCTAGTGCTGTCCTCGGTGATGAGCAACGCCTTGCGTGCGCTCGCCGGCGTGCCGTCGCCGTCGCTGCGCTTCGTGGTGGAAGCTGGTCCGAGCCCAAGGATTCGCATCTGCGACAACGGCCCGGGCATTCCGCCCGAGGTCATGGCGCGGCTGCTGGTCGATCCCGTGACGACTCACGCGGAGGCCGGCGGCAGCGGCCTGGGCATGATTTTCTGCAACCGCGTCATGCAATCCTTCGGCGGCGGGATCCAGATCGACTCGCAGTCGGGCGCCGGCACGATCGTGACGCTTGAATTTCCCAATACCAAAAGTCGAATGCATAGGAGTGATCGATGAACGATCCGATTGCCACGCAGACACCTCCACCGGCGATTCTGTTCGTCGATGACGAGGCTACGGCGGTCAAGTACTTCCAGCGCGCCATTGGGGCACTGGCGCCGGTGGTCACCGGCGGATCGGTGGAAGAAGGCAAGGCGATGCTGGACGCGCATGCCGACAGCCTGGCCGTGCTGGTCTCGGATCAGCGCATGCCCGGCGAGTTCGGCAATGAACTGCTGCGCTACGCACGCGAACGCTATCCGCATATCGTCCGTATCCTGACCACCGCTTATTCCGAACTGGAGCACACCGTCGAGGCGGTGAACCAGGGGCAGATCCATCGCTATATACGCAAGCCGTGGGACATCACCGCGCTGCGCATGGAGATGCGCCAGGCGCTGGAACTGGCCGGGCTGCGCAAGGAGCGCGACCAGCTCTTGCGCGAGAAGCTGGTCGTGCTGCAGAAGCAGACCACGGCCTCGCGCGTCGGCATGATCCACGCCCTGTGCGCGAGCCTGGTCGGTCCGGGCCGCTTCCAGCCCGTGGAAACCTACTTGGCTGGCGCGGTGCTGGGCGGGGCGAGCAATGTCGAGCCGGACTGGCTGCTGATGGACTACTCTGACCTGATCAGCGCGGAAAGCCGCCGCAGCGGCGACTTCGGCCACGCACTGACGGCACGGCTGGCCGCACTGCGCGCGCAACTGGCCGGCCGCGGCGCGGCGGATGCCGTTGCCGTGCTGGCTGAGGTGCTTGGGGATGGCGTGGTGCGGCGTGAGGGAGATGTCCTGAGGTGGGCGGCTCCCCAGTTGCTCTCCGAATTCCTCAGCCTGCCTGTTGGCGAGGCCGTTTCTGCGAGCCATGTGGATTGGCTTGCCTGTCTGCTCTGGCTGGAGGAGGCTGGTGGGGCGTTGCAGTTTGCTCGCGAGGGGGAGGCCATCCTGTGTCGGGGTGGGGCGCGTGTGGATAGCTTTGCGGCAAATCGGTTGGCGGTTTGGATTGAGCAGTTCTGAGCCGGAACGGGTTTGTTGGAAGGGAAGGGCGCCTGCGGGCGCCTTTTTCTTTGGGCGGTGCGTGGCTGTTGTTGAGATGGTCTTCTGTTACTTGGGCCTTCTGGGTGGTCTGCGGGGCAACATGTTGATTGCAGGCAGCGGTCTTGGTTGTTCGGGCCAACAGCCTGTTTCGAGTCCCCCTGCGGGAGCCGATCTGCTCTAGCGGTATTGGTCTGCGAGGCAACAGCCTGTTTCGACTCCCCTGCGGGGAGCCGACTCACTTTCTTTGTCTCACCAAAGAAAGTAAGCAAAGAAAGGCGACCCGGGTGCGGCGAAACCCCCTCGCGAATTCGGCACGGCCGCCGCGCCCGTCCGAACTCGCGGCCTGCGGCCGCTCAAACAGCGGACGGGCTTCATCGGCGGCCGTGCCGAATTCGCGAGGCGCCGCACACGGGAGGGAAAGGCCAAACCGTCGGTGTGCCAGCGGCATGGTTGATTGCGTGACGACTTGGTTCGCGATGATCTTGTGTTCGGCCAGCGAGCTGGCCGAACACCTGTCACCCGATGCGAAGCGAGGCGTGGCGTCCTTACCCTGCCGTATGCGGCGCCTCGCGGGCTGGCGAAAAGAGCGGAAAAGAGGGCCCCCTGTCTGAGGATCGCCTTAAGGCGATCCGAGTTGGGGCCCGGCCGCTCTTTTCGCCAGCCCGCGAGGGGGTGTTAAGCCGCATCCGGCGCGCCTTCTTTGCCTACTTTCTTGGCAAGACAAGAAAGTAGGTCTGTAGTGGTCCAATGATCTTGGACACCTCAAAAGGTAGACTTTCGGTCAACCAGTGAGGTGTAAATGGGACGTAAAGATTTCTCGGACGAGTTCAAGTCAGATGCGGTCAATCTGGTCTTGGAGCAAGGCTACAGCGTCAGTAAGGCCGCGCAGGCGCTGGGCATTGGCGAGACGGCACTGCGGCGCTGGCTGGGCCAGCGGCAAGCCAAAGCCAAACCGGCGCAGAGCCCGGTCACGAGTGATCTGACCCCGGAGCAGCGCCGCATCCGGGAGTTGGAGCAGCAGGTGGCGCAGTTGGAGCGGGAGCGTGACATCCTAAAAAAGTCCACGGCCTTCTTCGTCAAGGAACTCGATCGCCATACGAAGTGATTTGGCTGATGGAGAAGGCGTGGCCGGTCGCAGTGATGTGCACGCTGCTGGGAATGCCGCGTAGCAGCTACTACGCGTGGAAGGCCCGAAGGGATCGACCGCGTGCCCAGCGTCAGGCGCTGGTGCACGAGGTCAGGGTGATCCATCAAGCCAGCGGGCAAAGCTACGGTAGTCGTCGGATGGCGCAGGAGCTGCGGCGACGCGGCCACGACATCGGCCGGCACCGGGCGCGCGGGCTGATGAAGGAAGCCGAGGTCGTCGTACGCGCTCGGCGCCGGCATTACTACAGCAAGGGCGGCACATCGTCGGCCATCGCGCCAAACCGGCTCAATCGCCAGTTCGAGGTGGCTCGGCCCAATCGGGTCTGGGCTGGGGATGTGACATTTATCTGGACCCAGCAAGGCTGGCTCTACCTTGCCGTTGTGATTGACCTGTACTCACGGCGCGTGGTGGGCTGGGCCTTTTCGTCTTCGGCTGACACGCGCCTGGTGAGTCGGGCGCTGAGGCTGGCGCTGGAGAGCCGACGCCCCGACAAAGGGCTCATGTTCCACTCGGATCAGGGCAGTCAGTACTCCAGTCTCGCCTTCCAAGCGATGCTGCACGACGAGGGCATTACCCCCAGCATGAGCCGAGCCGGCAACTGCTGGGATAACGCAGTGGTGGAGCGGTTTTTCTGCTCACTGAAGGGCGAACGCATACGGGACCGGGCCTACCGCGACCATGCTCAGGCCCAGGCGGACATCACGGACTACGTGCTGTTCTTCTACAACCAGCAGCGATTGCACTCGGCGGCGATGAACATGCCGCCGGCCGAGTACGAGGCTTTCAAACGAAGGGCTGCCTGAAAAAGTGTCCAAGATTACTTGACCACCACAGTCGGCTCCCCGCAGGGGAGTCGAAACAGGCTGTTGCCTCGCAGACCAAAGCCGCTGCCTAGTACCGAAGCCCTAAGCACCCAAAGAAAAAGGCGCCCGCAGGCGCCTTCTTGCTTTCAAACAGCACAACAACCCATCAAGCCTGCGCCCCAAAATTAGGATCGCCACGATCAGTGCCGTCAGCCTTCTTCTCACTCTTGACCAGATCCTCACGCTTAACGCCCAGCCACATAGCCAGCGCCGCAGCAACGAACACCGAAGAGTAGATGCCGAACAGAATACCCACCGTCAGCGCGAGCGCGAAGTAGTGCAGGGTCGGGCCGCCGAAGAAGAACATCGACAGCACCATCATTTCGGTCGAGCCGTGGGTGATGATGGTCCGCGACATCGTGCTGGTGATCGCGTTGTCGATGATCTCGTGGGTGGTCATCTTGCGATACTTGCGGAAGTTCTCGCGGATCCGGTCGAAGATCACGACCGACTCGTTGACCGAGTAGCCCAGCACCGCCAGGATGGCCGCCAGCACCGACAGCGAGAATTCCCACTGGAAGAAGGCGAAGAAGCCCAGGATGATCACCACGTCGTGCAGGTTGGCGATCACGCCGGCCACCGCGAACTTCCACTCGAAGCGGAAGGACAGGTAGATGATGATGCCGATCACCACGCACAGCAGCGCCAGCAGGCCGTCGGTGGCCAGTTCCTTGCCCACCTGCGGCCCGACGAACTCGACGCGCTGCAGCTTGACGTCAGGCGAGGCGGCGCTCAGCGCGCCCATGACCTGCTCGCTCTGCTGGGCGGAGGTAACCTGCTTGCCGTCCGGGCCCTTCTGCAGCGGCAGGCGGATCATCACGTCGCGCGAGGTGCCGAAGTTCTGCACCTGGACGTCGGCGTAGCCCAGCTTGCCCACCTGGCCACGGATCTTCTCCAGGTCGGCGGCCTGCTGGTAGTTGACCTCCATCACCGTGCCGCCCGTGAATTCGATCGACAGGTGCAGGCCCTTGTGCCAGAGGAAGAACACGGCTGCGGCAAACGTCAAGAAGGAGATCACGTTGAAGATCAACGCGTGCTTCATGAACGGAATGTCGCGCCGGATGCGGAAGAATTCCATATCGGATCCTGTTGTGTCCTGCTGTTATCTGCGGGCGGTCCCGCGCGCCGCGCGGGACCTGCCGGTTACTTCGTCGTGCTGCTGCCCTGGTCGGCGTCCGGCTTCCAGATCTGGCCGATGGCCACGCTCTGCAGGCGCTTCTTGCGGCCGTACCAGAGGTTGACCAGGCCGCGGTTGAAGAACACCGCCGAGAACATCGAAGTCATGATGCCCAGGCAGTGCACCACCGCGAAGCCGCGCACCGGGCCGGAGCCGAAGGCGAGCAGCGCCAGGCCGGCAATCAGCGTGGTCACGTTGGAGTCCAGGATGGTGGCCCAGGCGCGCGCGAAGCCGGTGGCAATGGCGGTCTGCGGCGCGGCGCCGGCGCGCAGTTCCTCGCGGATGCGCTCGTTGATCAGCACGTTGGCGTCGATGGCCATGCCCAGCACCAGCGCGATAGCGGCGATGCCCGGCAGGGTCAGCGTGGCTTGCAGCATCGACAGCACGGCGATCAGCAGCAGCAGGTTGGTCGCCAGCGCCGCCACCGAGAACATGCCGAACAGCATGTAGTACAGCATCATGAAGACGGCGATGGCGCCGAAGCCGTAGGCCACCGAGTCAAAACCCTTGCGGATGTTGTCGGCACCCAGCGACGGGCCGATGGTGCGTTCCTCGATGATGTCCATCGGCGCGGCCAGCGAGCCGGCGCGCAGCAGCAGTGCCAGGTCGCTGGCGGCCTCGGTCGAGTAGGAGCCGGTGATCTGGAAGCTTGAGCCCAGTTCGGACTGGATGGTCGCCACCGTCAGCAGCTCGCCCTTGCCCTTCTCGAACAGCACGATGGCCATCGGCTTGCCGATGTTCTCGCGCGAGACGTCGCGCAGCACGCGGCCGCCCTGGGCGTCGAGCTTGATGTTGACCGAGGGGCGCTGGTTCTGGTCGAAGCCGGCCGAGGCGCTTTCGATGCGGTCGCCGGTGAAGATCACCTGCTTCTTCAGGATCGCCGGCGCGCCGTTGCCCTGGGTGAACAGCTCGCTGCCATAGGGCACGGGGTCGCCCGGGCGCGGCACGCGCGGCGCGTTGGGGTCGACCAGGCGGGCTTCCAGCGTTGCGGTGCGGCCGATGATGTCCTTGGCCTTGGCGGTGTCCTGCACGCCGGGCAGCTGCACCACGATGCGGTCGGCGCCTTGCTGCTGGATCACCGGCTCGGCCACGCCCAGTTCGTTGACGCGGTTGTGAAGGGTGGTGATGTTCTGCTTGACCGCCGCGTCCTGCACGGCCTTGCGCGCCGCGTCAGTGAACAGGCCGACCACGTCGTTGCCGTCCAGGCTGAAGGCCAGTTCGCGCAGATTGTCCGCCAGGATGCCGCGCGCCTTGCCGGCATCGTCGGCGTTGTTGAAGTGGATGGTCAGCTTCTCGCCGTCGCGGTCGACGCCGCCATGGCGCACGTTCTTGTCGCGCAGCAGGGTGCGCGCGTCGGTGGCCAGGCTGTCGAGCTTCTTGTCGACCGCGCCCTTCATGTCGACCTGCAGCAGGAAGTGCACGCCGCCGCGCAGGTCCAGGCCGAGGTACATCGGCAGCGCGTGCAGCGTGGTCAGCCAGTGCGGCGAGCCGGACAGCAGGTTCAGCGCGACGACGTAGGTCGGGTCGCTCGCATCGGGATTGAGCGAGCGGTTCAGGATGTCCTTGGCCTTGAGCTGCTCGTCGGTGGTGCGGAAGCGCGCCTTGACCGAGCCGGACTGGCCGGAGACGTCGAAGAAGATGCCGTCAGGCTGCAGGTTGTTCTGCGCCAGGATCTGCTCGACCTGCTTCTGCATGGCGAGGTCGACCTTGACCGTGGCCTTGCCCGACGAGACCTGCACGGCAGGCGCCTCGCCGAAGAAATTCGGCAGCGTGTAGATGATGCCGATGGCCAGGGCCACCAGGATCACGAGGTATTTCCAAAGCGGATAACGATTCATCTTTGGCCAGTCATTCTGCGGTCGGAGGTGCCGGCGCCGGGATCAAAGGCGTTGCGGCAGGGGCCGATCCGGTTGGCAAACAGCCGCCTGGCATGCGCGGGCGTTCCCGGGCTGGATCAGGCGGCTGCTTGGGCATGCGCCCGGGCCGTGGGGCCCGGGCATGCCGGAAGTGGCGAGAAGCGGCATGGCGCGTGGGCGCGCCGGCGCCGAGGCGATCAGAGCGCCTTCAGCGTGCCCTTCGGCAGGATCGTGGTGACGGCGTTCTTCTGCACCGTGATCTCGGTGCCTGCCGCCACCTCGACGCTCACATACTGCTCGCCCACCTTGGTGACCTTGCCGAGGATGCCGCCAGCCGTCACGACCTCGTCGTTCTTGGCCAGCGCTTCGAGCATGGACTTGGTTTCCTTCTGGCGCTTCATCTGCGGGCGGATCATGATGAACCACAGCACCGCGAACATCAGGATGATGGGCAGGAAACTCATCAGGCCGCCCGCCGCGCCGCCGGCACCAGCGGTCTGGGCAAATGCGTTGGAAATCAACACGTTGCTTCTCCGTCACTAAATATATTTGATGAATCGGGCATTCTACCACCCGTGTATGACCGTTCTGGCGCCTTGCGGGGCGCCTTAGGGGTTTGTTCGGGGCGCCGCCTGCGCCGCCTGTGCCGCGTCCTGGCAGCGAGCGGGCCCTCGCATTCGACCCGCCCAGGCAGGAAAGTTCGCAGCCGCCCCGTTCAGCGCGTGCCGCGCGCGCGGTCGGCCGCGAACTGCACGCGGAAAGCGTCGAAGCGGTGCTGCTCGATGGCCTCGCGCATCTCGCGCATCAACTGCAGGTAGTAATAAAGATTATGGATGGTGTTTAGCCGGGCGCCCAGAATCTCGCCGACCCGGTGCAGGTGGTGCAGGTAGGCGCGCGAAAAGTTGCGGCAGGTGTAGCAGGCGCAACTTTCGTCAAGCGGGCGCGGGTCGTTGCGATGGGCCGCGTTCTTGATCTTGACGTCGCCGAAGCGGGTGAACAGCCAGCCGTTGCGCGCATTGCGGGTGGGCATCACGCAGTCGAACATGTCCACCCCGGCGGCCACGCCGGCCACCAGGTCCTCGGGCGTGCCGACGCCCATCAGGTAGTGCGGCTTGTTGGCGGGCAGGCGCGGCGCCACGTGCTGCAGGACGCGCATCATGTCTTCCTTGGGCTCGCCGACCGACAGGCCGCCGATGGCGAAACCGTGGAAGTCCAGTTCGGACAGGCCGGCCAGGGATTCGTCGCGCAGGTCCTCGAACATGCCGCCCTGGACGATGCCGAACAGCGCATTGGGGTTGGCCAGGCGCTCGAACTCGTCGCGCGAGCGCTTGGCCCAGCGCAGGCTCATGCGCATCGAGGCGGCGGCTTCCTCGTGGGTGGCCGGGCGGCCCTCGATCTCATAGGGCGTGCACTCGTCGAACTGCATCACGATGTCGGAGTTCAGCGTGTGCTGGATCTGCATCGAGATCTCGGGCGACAGGAACAGCTTGTCGCCGTTGACCGGCGAGGCGAAGGTCACGCCTTCCTCGGTGATCTTGCGCAGCTCGCCCAGCGAGAACACCTGGAAGCCGCCCGAATCGGTCAGGATGGGCTTGTCCCAGCCGACGAAGCGGTGCAGGCCGTCGTGGGCGCCGATCACATCCAGGCCCGGGCGCAGCCACAGGTGGAAGGTGTTGCCCAGGATGATCTGCGCGCCGATCTCGTTCAGTTCGAGGGGCGACATGGCCTTGACCGAGCCATAGGTGCCCACCGGCATGAAGATGGGCGTCTCGACCACGCCGTGGTTGAGCGTGACGCGGCCGCGGCGGGCGTTGCCGTCGGTGGTGAGGAGTTCGAATTCGAGCATGGCGGGTTCGGGGCGTGTCAGGTCGGTTTCTGAGATGGGTGGGCGCCAGGCGGCTCAGGCGCCGGCCGGTACGGCCACTGCGGCCGCCTGGTCCTGGCGCGTCAGCAGCATGGCGTCGCCGTAGCTGAAGAAGCGGTAGCGCTGCCCGACCGCATGCTGGTAGGCGGCGCGGATGGTCTGCACGCCGGCCAGGGCCGACACCAGCATCAGCAGCGTCGACTTGGGCAGGTGGAAGTTGGTGATCAGCGCGTCGACCAGGCGGAAGCGGTAGCCCGGGGTGATGAAGATGTCGGTGTCGCCGCTGCCGGCGGCCAGCGTGCCGTCCTCGCGCGCGGCCGATTCCAGCGCACGCAGCGAGGTGGTGCCGACTGCGATCACGCGGCCGCCCGCGGCGCGCGTATCGCGCACGGCCTGCGCCAGCTCGGGCGAGATCGCGTACCACTCCGAGTGCATCTTGTGCTCGGCCAGGTTCTCGGTGCGCACCGGCTGGAAGGTGCCGGCGCCCACGTGCAGGGTCAGGAAGGCGCGGCGCACGCCCATGGCGTCGAGCCTGGCGAACAGCGCGTCGTCGAAATGCAGGCCAGCCGTGGGCGCGGCCACCGCGCCGGGGTTGCGCGCGTAGACGGTCTGGTAGCGGGTCTCGTCGTAGGCGTCGGGATCGTGCGTGATGTAGGGCGGCAGCGGCAGCCGGCCGTAGCGCTCGATCAGGTCCAGCGCCGGCTCGGGAAAGCGCAGCGTGAAGAACTCGCCGGCGCGCGGGCCCACGGTGACCTCGAAGGCATCCGCCAGGCGCAGCGTGCTGCCCTCGGCCGGCGTCTTGGAGGCGCGCACCTGGGCCAGCACGGTGTGGCTGTCGAGCAGGCGCTCGACCAGCGCCTCGATCTTGCCGCCGCTGGCCTTGTGGCCGAAGAAGCGCGCCTTGATCACGCGGGTGTCGTTGAAGACCAGCAGGTCGGACGGGCGCAGGTAGTCGACGATGTCGGCAAAGGCGCGGTCCAGCAGCCGGGTGGCCTCGGGGCCGTTACCCGGCGCCAGCCGCTCCACCACCAGCAGGCGGCTTGCGCTGCGCTCGGGCAGGGCGGACTGCGCGATGAGCTCGGGTGGCAGCGGGAAGTCGAAATCGGACAGCGTCAACATATTGGAAGCGGCAATGCAGAAGCCGCCGCGCGGCGGCGGCGGCTGGCATGGGTACAATCGGCGAATCCGATATTGTAAGGCTTGGGCGGCCGGTGCCGCCCGGACGCGGGTGATACCGCCCATCGGCGATGCACCGTCGCGCGCCTGCCATGCTCCGCGCGCGGACTCGCCGTCACGCGCCGCCCCGCGGCACGGCATGGCTCGCCACCGACACGACTGACCACGACTGACCACCATTGACCGCCGCCCGATCCCGCCCGATGCCTGGAACCGCGCCAACCCCGGACACCGACGCTGCCGCTGAGGCCAGGTCCGCCACGCCCGCCAAGCCCGCGCCGGCCGCCAACGGCAAGCCGTCCTCGGCCATGGCGCGGCTGGCCAAGATGGGCCTGAAGCGCGACGTCGACCTGGTGCTGCACCTGCCGCTGCGCTACGAGGACGAGACCACGCTGCTGCCGGTGGCCGAGGCCATCTCGCGCGCCGGCCTGGGCCTGCCGGTGCAGGTGGAGGGCGTGGTCACCTCGAACGAGGTCACGCTGCGCCCGCGCCGGCAATTGGTGGTGAAGCTGGCCGACGACAGCGGCGAGCTGATGCTGCGCTTCATCAATTTCTACGGCAGCCAGGTCAAGCAGATGGCCGAAGGCATGCGGCTGCGCGTGCGCGGCGAACTGCGCGGCGGTTTCTTCGGCGCCGAGATGATCCACCCCACGGTGCGTCCGGTGACCGAAGGCGAGGCGCTGCCCGACCGCCTGACCCCCGTCTACCCGGCCACCGCGGGCATCTCGCAGGCCTATCTGCGCAAGGCCATCGGCGGCGCGCTCACGCGCACGCCGCTGCCCGAGACCCTGCCGCAGCCCGTGCTGCAGGGCCCGCTGGCGCGGCTGCGCCTGCGGCCGCTGGCCGAATGCCTGCGCCTGCTGCACACGCCGCCGCAGCAGGTGGACGAGGCCGCGCTGGCCGAGCGCCGCCACCCGGCCTGGCAGCGCGTCAAGTTCGACGAGCTGCTGGCCCAGCAGTTGTCTCTCAAGCGGGCCCAGGCCGCGCGGCGCGACAAGAGCGCACCGGCCATGGCGCGCCGCGAAGGCGGCCTGCTGACCCGCTTCCTCGCGGCGCTGCCGTTCCGGCTCACAGGCGCGCAGCAGCGCGTGGTCGAGGAGATCGCCGCCGACATGGCCGCGCCCCATCCGATGCACCGGCTGCTGCAGGGCGACGTCGGCAGCGGCAAGACGATCGTGGCGGCACTGGCGGCCTGCCAGGCCATCGACGCCGGCTACCAGGCCGCGCTGATGGCGCCCACCGAAATCCTGGCCGAGCAGCACTACCGCAAGCTCTCGGCCTGGCTGGAGCCACTGGGGGTGCCGGTGGTATGGCTGGCCGGCAGCCTGAAGGCGCGCGCCAAGCGCGAGGCGGTGGCGCGGGTGGAGTCCGGCGAGGCGCAGCTGGTCATCGGCACGCACGCGCTGATCCAGGACGCGGTGCGCTTCGCCCGCCTCGGCCTGTCCGTGGTGGACGAGCAGCACCGCTTCGGCGTGGCGCAGCGGCTGGCGCTGCGCGGCAAGGCCGAGGGTGGAGCGGAGGGTGGGGCCGATCGCGCGGCCGCCGAGGGCGAGGGCGCCCAGACCGTGCCGCACCAGCTGATGATGTCCGCCACGCCGATCCCGCGCACGCTGGCGATGACCTACTACGCCGACCTCGACGTGTCGGTGATCGACGAACTGCCGCCGGGCCGCTCGCCGGTGGTGACGCGGCTGGTCAACGACTCTCGCCGCGACGAGGTCATCGCGCGCGTGCACCACGCCGCGGCGGAAGGCCGGCAGATCTACTGGGTGTGCCCGCTGATCGAGGAAAGCGAGGCCTTGCAGCTGCAGACGGCGGTGGAGACCCATGAGACCCTGGTGGCGGCCTTGCCCGAGCTGAAGGTGGGGCTGGTGCACGGGCGCCTGCCGCCGGCCGACAAGGCCGAGGTGATGGCCGGCTTCTCCGCCAACCAGCTGCAGGTGCTGGTGGCCACCACGGTGATCGAGGTGGGCGTGGACGTGCCCAACGCCTCACTGATGGTGATCGAGCATGCCGAGCGCTTCGGCCTGGCCCAGCTGCACCAGTTGCGCGGGCGGGTGGGGCGGGGCAGCGCCGAATCGGTCTGCCTGCTGATGTACCAGGCGCCACTGTCGCCCACCGCGCGCGAGCGCCTGGCCACCATGCGCGAGACCACCGACGGTTTCGAGATCGCCCGGCGTGACCTGGAGATCCGCGGCCCGGGCGAGTTCCTCGGCGCGCGCCAGTCGGGCGAGGCCATGCTGCGCTTTGCCGACCTGGAGCACGATGCCTGGCTGGTCGAATATGCGCAGGAAGCCGCCGAGTTGATGCTGGCGCGCTACCCGGAGGCCGTCGAGGCCCATCTTGGGCGCTGGCTGGGCGGGCGGGAGCAGTACCTCAAGGCTTAAGGGTCATGCGCCGGCGGCCCGCCGCCGCGCGCTGCGGCCGGCGCCACAGGTGCAATAGGCGCAGTAGACGCAGTAGACACAATAGGTGCGAAAGTGATGCCCGCTCTGCTTGCCTGCTATCGATCTGACAAGGCGGGCAATCGAAGGTAAAATCTATCGCCTAACCAGAATTCATTGATAGCCATGACGCTCACTGAACTCAAGTACATCGTCGCCGTGGCGCGTGAGCGCCATTTCGGCCGGGCGGCCGAGGCCTGCTTCGTGTCGCAGCCGACCTTGTCGGTGGCCATCAAGAAGCTGGAAGACGAACTCAATGTGCAGATCTTCGAGCGTGGCACCTCCGAGGTGTCGGTGACGCCGGTAGGTGAGCAGATCGTGGCGCAGGCGCAGCGCGTACTCGAGCAGACCATGGCCATCCGCGAGATCGCCAAGCAGGGCAAGGACCCGCTCGCCGGGCCGCTGCGCGTGGGCGTGATCTATACCATCGGGCCCTACCTGCTGCCGGCGCTGGTCAAGCAGATGATCGAGACCGTGCCGCAGATGCCGCTGATGCTGCAGGAGAACTACACGGTCAAGCTGATCGAGCTGCTCAAGCAGGGCGAGATCGACTGCGCCATCATGGCCGAGCCCTTTGCCGATTCCGGCCTGACCGTGCAGCCACTGTACGACGAGCCCTTCGTCGTCGCGGTGCCGCGCGGCCACCAGCTCGCGCAGGAACCCAAGGTGGACCCCGATGAACTGAAGCAGCAGACCATGCTGCTGCTGGGCAGCGGCCACTGCTTCCGCGATCACGTGCTGGGCGTGTGCCCCGAGCTGTCGCGCTTCTCGCAGGCCGCCGACGGCATCCAGAAGACCTTCGAGGGCTCCTCGCTGGAAACGATCCGCCATATGGTCGCCAGTGGTGTCGGCATCACGGTCCTGCCGCGCACCTCGGTGCCCGACATGAAGCCCAAGAACGACATGCTGGCCTATGTGCCGTTTGCCGAACCGGTGCCCGACCGCCGCGTGGTGCTGGCCTGGCGCAAGAGCTTCACCCGCCTGCCGGCTATGCAGGCGCTGTCCGCCGCGGTGGCTGCCTGCGAGCTGCCGGGCGTGCGCAAGCTGCCTGCCAAGGCGCTGGCCGAAGCCGCCTGAGCCCGGCCTTTCCCCGGCCTTTCCCCTGCGCCGCGCGTGACCGCGCGGCATCCCGGGGCCGGCGCACATGCGCCGGCCATCGCGCCGCTTTCCGTTCCTTCTGCTTCCAGACTTCCTTCGTTCGCATGGCTGTGCCATTCCGAACTGACCGTAAGAATAGGAATTCTCTAATTCATAGTTAGGAATTATTGAATCTACATTTCGATAGTGCTTAGGTAGACTCCTTTCACCGACGCAGCCTGCGCCGCGCCCACAAAGGAGTCCAACATGAACGACATCCCCCTCCCTCCCGGGCGCGCCAGCCTGCTGTCGTGGCGCGCTTTCGGCCAAGGCCTGGCCGACTGTCTCGCTTGCTACGCGGCGGCCATCTGAACCTGTACGACAGGCCATTGCCCCGCTTCCCCAACCCATCCCGGAGAGGACACGATGAGCAAGGATATTCTTACCAATGCATCCGGCGCACCGGTCGCCGACAATCAGAACTCGCTTACCGCGGGTCCGCGCGGCCCGATGCTGCTGCAAGACGTGTGGTTCCTCGAAAAGCTCGCTCACTTCGACCGCGAGGTGATTCCCGAGCGCCGCGTGCACGCCAAGGGGTCGGGCGCGCATGGCAGCTTCACCGTGACCCATGACATCACCCGCTACACCAAGGCCTCGATCTTCGCCGAGGTGGGCAAGACGACGCCGCTGTTCATGCGCTTCTCGACCGTCGCCGGCGAGCGTGGCGCGGCCGACGCCGAGCGCGACGTGCGGGGCTTCTCGGTCAAGTTCTACACCGACGAGGGCAACTGGGACATCGTGGGCAACAACACGCCGGTGTTCTTCGTGCGCGACCCGCTCAAGTTCCCCGACTTCATCCACACGCAGAAACGCAACCCGCGCACCAACCTGCGCGACCCGATCGCCGTGTGGGACTTCTGGTCGCGCCACCCGGAATCCCTGCACCAGGTCACCATCCTGATGAGCGACCGCGGCCTGCCGCAGAACTACCGCCAGATGCACGGCTTCGGCTCGCACACCTTCTCCTTCATCAATGCGGCCGGCGAGCGCTTCTGGGTCAAGTTCCACTTCAAGTCGCAGCAGGGCATCGCCAACTGGACCAACGAGGAAGCGGCCAAGGTGGTGGCGGGCGACCGCGAGAGCGCGCAGCGCGACCTGTACGAGAACATCGAGGGCGGCAACTTCCCGCGCTGGCATGTGCGCGTGCAGATCATGCCCGAGGCGGATGCGGCCCAATACCAGATCAACCCCTTCGACCTGACCAAGGTCTGGCCGCACAAGGACTATCCGCTGATCGACGTGGGCGTGATGGAGCTCAACCGGAACCCGGACAACTACTTCGCCGAGGTCGAGCAGGTGGCGATGAACCCCGCCAACGTGGTGCCCGGCATCGGCTTCTCGCCTGACAAGATGCTGCAGGGGCGCTTGTTCTCCTACGGCGACACGCAGCGCTACCGCCTGGGCGTGAACCACAACCAGATCCCGGTCAATGCGCCGAAGTGCCCCTTCCACAACAGCTACCACCGCGACGGCGCGATGAGAGTGGACGGCAACCAGGGCGGCAAGCTGAACTACGAGCCCAACCGCGAGGGCGCCTTCGCCGCCGGCGAGCGCGCCGCCGAGCCGCCGCTGACGCTGGACGGGCAGGCCGCCGGCCACTGGGATCACCGCGTCGACAGCGACTACTACAGCCAGCCCGGCACCTTGTTCCGCCTGTTCGACGAAGGCCAGCGCCAGCGCCTGTTCGTCAATATCGCCGCGGCGATGCAGGGCGTGCCGGAGGACATCGTGCGCGTCCAGCTCGAGCATTTCGGCAAGGCCGATCCGGCCTATGGCGAGGGCGTCAAGCGCGCGCTCAAGCTGAAGTAAGCGGCGCGCGGGCGGGCCGGGCACCGTCGCCCAGCCCGCCCGCGTCATCGACTAATGCCATAATGCAGACGCGATATCGCACGCATGTGCGCCCGGCGCGGGCCGCGCCCCGTTCTCATGCTTGCGGCAAACCTCGTGACCTCACTGGAATGGAGTGTATCTACCATGGCAAAGAAGAATGAGATGAGCGTGAACATCGGCATCTCCGACAAGGACCGCAAGAAGATCGCCGAGGGCCTGTCCAAGCTGCTGGCCGACACCTACACCCTCTACCTCAAGACCCACAACTTCCATTGGAACGTCACCGGCCCGATGTTCAACACGCTGCATCTGATGTTCGAGACGCAGTACACCGAGCTGGCACTGGCGGTGGACGCCATCGCGGAACGCATCCGCGCGCTGGGCTATCCGGCGCCTGGCACCTACAAGGAATACGCCCGCCTGTCCTCGATTCCCGAAGAGGATGGCGTGCCCGATGCCACCGATATGATCCGCAAGCTGGTGGAAGGGCAGGAGGCGGTGGTGCGCACCGCGCGCTCGATTTTCCCTCTGGTCGATGCGGCCGCCGACGAGCCGTCGGCAGACCTGCTGACCCAGCGCATGCAGACGCACGAGAAGACAGCGTGGATGCTGCGCGCGATGCTGGCCTGATGGCCAGAAACCAGCCGGCGCCCGCGCGCCGGCGCCACGCGTCGCGGCCGTCCGGGCCGCGGCGCGTTTTCGTTTTTCCGCACCACCTGTCGTCGCTGTCTTTGTCGTCGTTGTCCCTGCCGTAGCCTGCCATGCCCTCCGCCATCCCGAACCAGCCCACCCTGTCTGAACGCCTCGCTCTCTATGCGCGCCTCGTGCGCATCGACAAGCCGATCGGCACGCTGCTGCTGCTGTGGCCCACGCTGTGGTCGCTGTGGATGGCCGCCGGCGGCTGGCCGGGCTGGCAGCTGTTCTGGATCTTCACCGTCGGCACCTTCCTGATGCGCTCGGCCGGCTGCGCGGTCAACGACTGGGCCGACCGCGATTTCGACAAGCACGTCAAGCGCACCAAGGAGCGGCCGCTGACCGCGGGCAAGATTGCCGCGTGGGAAGCGCTGATGGTGGCCGGCGTGCTGGCCTTCCTGGCCTTCCTGCTGGTGATCCCGCTCAACGGCCTGACCAAGTGGCTGGCCGTGGTGGCGCTGTTCGTGGCGGGCAGCTACCCCTTCTTCAAGCGCTTCTTCGCCATCCCGCAGGCCTACCTCGGCATTGCCTTCGGCTTCGGCATTCCGATGGCCTTCGCCGCTGTGCAGGGCCAGGTGCCGGTGGTGGCGTGGGTGATGCTGGTGGGCAATGTGTTCTGGGCGGTCGCCTACGATACCGCCTACGCGATGGTCGACCGCGACGACGACCTGCTGATCGGCATCAAGACCTCGGCCATTACTTTCGGAAGCTTCGACGTGGCGGCCATCATGCTGTGCTACGCGGCCTTCCTCGGACTGATGGCCTGGGCCGGCGCGCAGTTCGCACTGGGCTGGCCGTACTGGGCAGGCCTGGCGGCAGCCGTCGTCTGCGCGCTCTACCACTACAACCTGATCCGCGGGCGCGACCGCATGCAGTGTTTTGCCGCGTTCCGCCACAACAACTGGCTGGGCGCCTGTGTGTTTGCGGGGGTGGCGGGGGCGTATCTGCTGCGCTGAGGGGGTTTGCCGGCGTTCTGCTCTCTTGTTCCTGCGCCGGCGTGATGCCGGCGCTTTCGTTCTGGCGCTTGCTGGCCGTCACCGCCGGCAAGCGCCAACGCCTCTCTCAATCCTTGCCGAATTCCGCCCCCATCTCCGCCCCGCGCTCGGCCGCCGCGTGCATGGCGCGGACGAAGGCCGCGCCGATGCCGGCGCCTTCCATCGCCGTGAGCGCTGCGTAGGTGGTGCCACCCTTGGAGGTCACCCGCTCGCGCAGCGTGCTGACCGGCTCGGGCGACTGCCCAGCCAGTGCTGCCGCGCCGCGGAAGGTCTCCACCGCCAGCTTGCGTCCCTGCTCGGTCGTCAGGCCCAGTTCGGTGGCCGCACGCTCCATCGCTTCGATGAAATAGAAGACATAGGCCGGCCCGCTGCCCGAGATGGCGGTGACTGCGTCGATCTGGGCGTCATTCTCCACCCAGAGACATTGCCCGACCGCCTCGGCCACCGCGCTGGCGACGGCACGGTCCTGCTCGCCGAGACCGGCCGGCGCGGCCAGGCCGGTCATCCCCATGCCGGCCAGCGCCGGCGTGTTGGGCATGGCACGCACCAGGCGGCTGCGGCCGCCCAGCCAGCGCTGCATGTCTTCCAGGCGGATGCCTGCAGCCACGCTGATGATCAGGGGGTCGCGCCCGCTGGCTTGCAGCTGCGGCAGCAGTTGCGCCGCGGCTTCGCGGAACTGCTGCGGCTTGACGGCCAGCACGAGTACATCGCTGGCGGCCAGCGCCGCGTCAGGCGCGGCGCTCGCGTGCACGCCGAAGTCGCGCGCGAGGCGCGCCTGTGCCTCGGGGAAGGGGTCGGCCACCCGGACCGACCCGGCGGGCACGCCGCGTGCGACGAGGCCGCCGATCAGCGCGCTGGCCATATTGCCGCCGCCGAGGAATCCGAAGGTGAGGGTTTCGAGCATCTCAGTCTCTCGCAGAAGAAGGGGAGAAGAAAGGGAAAAGGCCTTGGCCGGTTCAGCCGTGCGGTGCGTGCGCCGGACGCGCGCCGAAGATGGCAGTGCCGATGCGCACCAGCGTGGCGCCTTCGGCGATGGCCGCATCCATATCGGCCGACATGCCCATCGACAGGGTGTCCAGGGCGAGGCCGGCCGCGCGCAGTTGATCCAGCAGCTCGCGCATGGCGGCGAAGGGCCGGCGTTGCGCGGCGGGATCCGCCTCCGGCTCCGGGATGGCCATCAGCCCGCGCAAGCGCAGATTGGGCAGCGCCGCCACCGCGCGCGCCAGCGCCAGCGTTTCTGCCGGCACGACGCCGCTCTTGCTGGCTTCGCCGCTGATATTGACCTGGATGCAGACCTGCAGCGGCGCCATGCCGGCCGGGCGCTGCGCCGACAGCCGCTCGGCGACGCGCAGCCGGTCGATGGCATGCACCCAGTCGAAGTGTTCCGCCACCAGCCGCGTCTTGTTGCTCTGCAGGGGCCCGATGAAGTGCCAGACGATCTGCTCGCGCAGGTCCGCCAGCGCCGCCACCTTGGCCACGCCTTCCTGCACGTAGTTCTCGCCGAAGGCGCGCTGGCCGGCCTCGAAGGCCTCGCGCACGGCGCCATCCGGGAAGGTCTTGGAGACGGCGAGCAGGGCGACTTCGCCAGGCTGGCGGCCGGCTTGTTGTGCGGCCGCCGCGATGCGCCGGCCGACGGCTTGCAAGTTGGCGGCGATTACAGACATAATCCGGCGGACATGGCAGAGACTGGCTGGCGGTAGGAAAAGGAAGTCAGGAAGACCTGTCAGTACAAAAGCAGTACAAAAAGCAAAAAGCAGAAACACGAAAAAGGCGTGACGGAGCGCGGGGCGAATTCCCGCACGCGCAATGCGCCACGCACATTTCCGGGTGGGGTCATTATAGATGGACATCGCGCAGCTATTGGCTTTCGCCGTCAAGAACAAGGCGTCCGATCTCCATCTGTCGGCGGACATGCCGCCGATGGTGCGTATCCACGGCGACATGCGGCGCATCAACGTCGCCGCAATGGCGCACAAGGACGTCCATGCGATGGTGTACGACATCATGAGCGACGTCCAGCGCAAGGCCTATGAAGAGCGCCTCGAGGTCGATTTCTCCTTCGAGATCGCCGGCCTGTCGCGCTTCCGGGTCAACGCCTACACCACGCAGCGCGGCGCCGCCGCGGTGTTCCGCACGATTCCCTCCAAGGTATTGACACTGGACGACCTGCGCGCGCCAGCGGTGTTCGCCGACCTGTGCATGAAGCCGCGCGGCCTGGTGCTGGTGACCGGCCCGACCGGCTCGGGCAAGTCCACCACGCTGGCGGCCATGGTCGACCACCGCAACGAGAACGACATGGGCCACATCCTGACGGTGGAGGACCCGATCGAATTCGTGCACCAGTCGAAGAAGAGCCTGATCAACCAGCGCGAACTGGGTCCGCACACCCATTCCTTCGCCAACGCGCTGCGCTCGGCGCTGCGCGAAGACCCTGACGTGATCCTGGTGGGCGAACTGCGCGACCTGGAGACGATCCGGCTGGCGCTGACGGCCGCCGAGACGGGCCACCTGGTCTTCGGCACGCTCCACACCAGCTCCGCGGCCAAGACCATCGACCGCGTGGTCGACGTGTTCCCGCCCGAGGAAAAGGACATGGTGCGCACCATGCTGTCCGAATCGCTGGAGGCAGTGATCTCGCAGACGTTGCTGAAGACGCGCGACGGCAACGGCCGCACGGCGGTGCACGAGATCATGATCGCCACCCCGGCCATCCGCCACCTGATCCGCGAGAACAAGATCGCCCAGATGTACTCGATGATGCAAACCAGCAGCGGGCTGGGCATGCAGACGCTGGACCAGGGCCTGGCGGACCTGATCAAGCGCAGCGTGATCCACTACAACGACGCGCGCGCCATCGCCAAGAACCCCGACGCCTTCGCTGCCTGAGGCGGGACGCCGGGCCGATCCGCCACCTCGTTCAACCGCCCAACCGCAGGACTGCGCCATGCTCGATCGCGAATCCGCTGCCAAGTACATCCACGAGCTGCTGGTGCTGATGGTAGGCAATCGCGGCTCCGACCTCTTCATCACCGCCGACTTCCCGCCCGCCATCAAGGTGGATGGCAAGATCACGCCGGTCTCGCAGCAGCCGCTCAACCCCACGCAGGCACTCGGCCTGGTGCGCTCGATCATGAACGAGCGCCAGATCGCCGAATTCGACAACAGCCGCGAATGCAACTTCGCGCTGTCGGTGCCGAACGCAGGGCGCTTCCGCGCCTCGGCCTTCATCCAGCAGGGCAAGGCCGGCATGGTGCTGCGGACCATCAACACGCGCATTCCCACCGTGGCCGACCTGGACCTGCCGGCCACGCTGCACGATATCGTGATGGCCAAGCGCGGCCTGGTGATCGTCACCGGCGCCACCGGCTCGGGCAAGTCCACCACGCTGGCGGCCATGCTCGATCACCGCAATGCGCATTCCTATGGGCACATCATCACCATCGAGGACCCGATCGAGTACGTGCACGCGCACCAGAACTGCATCGTCACGCAGCGCGAGGTGGGTATCGACACCGACAGCTGGCACGTGGCGCTGAAGAACACGCTGCGCCAGGCGCCCGATGTGATCCTGATCGGTGAGATCCGTGACCGCGAGACCATGGAATACGCGATGCAGTACGCGGAAACCGGCCACCTGTGCCTGGCCACGCTGCACGCCAACAATGCCAACCAGGCCATCGACCGCGTCGTCAACTTCTTCCCCGAGGAAAAGCGCCAGCAATTGCTGATCGACCTGTCGCTGAACCTGAAGGCCATGGTTTCGCAGCGCTTGCTGCCGCTCAAGGGCCGCAAGGGCCGGGTGCCGGCGGTGGAGATCATGATCGGCACGCCGATGGTGGCCGACCTGATCTTCAAGGGCGAGATCCACGAGCTGAAGGAGGTCATCAAGAAATCCCGCGAACAGGGGATGATCAGCTTCGACCAGGCGCTGTTTGATCTGTACGAGGCAGACAAGATCAGCTACGAGGACGCGCTGCGCAATGCCGATTCGCTCAACGACCTGCGCCTGATGATCAAGCTGCACAGCGCCAGTAGCCGGGACAGCGACCTTGCCGCCGGCACCGAGCACCTGAACGTGATCTGAGCGGCGGGCACGCCGGCGCGCGTAACAGCGCCGGCCGCGCTATGCTTTGGCCGTCCCCATCGGAGAGTCCATCATGAGCAATGTCTACCAGTTCGAGGCCGCCTCGCTGGGCGGCCAGCCGATGCCGCTGTCGCAGTTCCGCGGCAAGGTGCTGCTGGTCGTCAACACCGCCAGCGAGTGCGGCTTCACACCCCAGTACGCCGGCTTGCAAGCGCTGCAGGAAGCCTATGCCGGGCGCGGCTTCGACGTGCTCGGCTTTCCCTGCAACCAGTTCGGCAAACAGGAGCCCGGCGACGCGCAGCAGATCACGCAGTTCTGCGAGACGCGCTTCCAGGTCAGCTTCCCGATGTTCGCCAAGATCGACGTCAAGGGGCCGGAAGCCCATCCGCTGTACCGCTGGCTGACTACGGAGAAGCGGGGGGTACTGGGCACCGCGGCCATCAAGTGGAACTTCACCAAGTTTCTGCTGCGCCGCGACGGCTCGGTGTTCAAGCGCTATGCGCCGTCCACCAAGCCTGATGAGCTGAAGCGCGACATCGAGGCGCTGCTGGCCGAGACGGCGCCGGCCGCCTGAGAGTTGCAGGCCAGCGCAGGCGCTATGCCCCGCTGGCCTGCACTGCCCGCAGGAAGCCGTTCAGCGAGCGGTCGGGCGTTTCGTGAAATTGCGCATCGAGCATGCGGATGGTGCGGCAGCGATCGAGGCGGAAGCTGCGGTAGTCGGTGCGCGTGGTGCACCACGCAGCCAGCAGCCAGGCATTGCCCCAGAAGAACAAGCCCAGCGGCTGCACCACGCGCTCGGTGATGCGCTGCTGGGCATCGCAATAATCCAGCTCCAGCAGGCGTTGTCCGCCCAGAGCGGCGTGGACCACATCGAAGGTGTCGCGCACGCGCGCCGGGTTGACGAACTCGGGCGCGAAGATGCGGCTCTGCTGCGCGGCGATGCGGCGCGCCGGCGGCAGCGCCGCCACCAGCTTCTCCAGCGCCGGGTCCGCCGCCGCCGCCAGTGCGCCGCCGCCCCAGGCCTTGAGCAGGCGCAGGCCGGCCACCATGGCCTCAACTTCCAGTGCATCGAACATCAGCGGCGGCACATCGAAATCGGCGCGCAGCCGGTAGCCGATGCCGGCCTCGCCTTCCACCGGCACCCCCGACAGCGACAGCGCCTGGATGTCGCGGTAGACGGTGCGCTCGGACACGCCCAGGCGCTGCGCGAGCAGCGCGGCCGTGGTCAGCCGGCGCCCGCGCAGCACCTGGACGATCTGGAAGAGGCGGTCGGCGCGGCGGCTCATCGGCGGCTCATTGGCGGGCCTGTCAGCCGTGCGCGGCGCCCGCGGGCGGCTCGTGCAGGCCGATGCGGTTGCCCTCGCTGTCGGCGAAGTGCGCGATGCGGCCGATGTTGTCGGGCAGCAGCAGCGGTCCGAACAGGACATTGCCGCCAGCCTCCTTCACGCGCGCCAGCAGGGCGTCGAGCAGGGGGGCATGCAGATAGGGCAGCGGGCCATCGGCGCCGGGACGGAAGCCTTCCCCGGCGACCAGCGCGCCGCCCGGGTCGGGGTTGGGGAAGACTGCCATGTCCAGGTCGCTCATGGTCTCGCGCTTGAGCTTGACGTCGAATACGCGCTCATAGAAGCGCATGGCGCGCGCCATGTCGGCCACCGGGATCTCCAGCCAGTTGATCAGACCGTGTTTCATGATGCCTCCTGCAGTCAGGGTTGGGGGAGATCGCATCATGCGCGGCCGCTCCTGACAGCGTCCTGTCAGTATCGTGTGCGCCGCCTGCTCAGCGTGGCATCCAGGCCGCCAGGATGGGCACCAGGATGGCCGTCAGCACGCCGTTCAGGCCCATGCCGAGCGCCGAGAAGGCGCCTGTTTCCTGGTTGACCTGGAAGGCGCGCGCAGTGCCGATGCCGTGCGCCGCCACGCCGGTGGCGAAGCCGCGCACGCTGTCGTCGCGGATGCGCAGCAGGTTCAGCACGCCGCTGGCGCTGACCGCACCGATGATGCCGGTCAACATCACCAGCACCGCCGTCAGCGAGGGCAGGCCGCCGATCTTCTCGGCCACGCCCATGGCGATCGGGATGGTGACCGACTTGGGCGCCAGCGAGAGCAGCGTCTGCGGCGAGGCACCCAGCATCCAGCCGATGCCGACGGCCGACACCACTGCCACCAGCGAGCCAGCGAACAGGCCGCCTAGCAGCGGCAGTACGTGGGTGCGCAGCTTGGGCAGTTGCAGGTAGAGCGGTACCGCCAGCGCCACCGTGACCGGCCCCAGCAGGAAGTGCACGAACTGCGCGCCGTCGAAATAGGTCTGGTAGGGCGTGCCGGTCACGGTCAGCACCGTCACCAGCAGGGCCACCGCGATCATCACGGGATTGGCCAGCGGCGAGAAACGCGCGCGTTCGTAGATCCGGTGCGCGAACACATAGGCCAGCAGCGTGGCAGTCAGCCCAAGCAGCGGCGTGGCCGCGAGGTAGACCCAGATCTCGTTCAGGCGGGGCGTCATGGTCATGGCTGCTCGCCTCCCTGCGCGGGCGCGGCACGGCGCATCAGCATGCGCGTGACCACTGCCGTGGTGGCGATCGCCAGCCAGGTCGACAGCACCAGCGCGATGGCGATGGGCAGCCACTCGCCCTCGATGCGCCGCACATGAACCATGATCCCGACCCCGGCCGGCACGAACAGCAGGGACAGGTGCTTGAGCAGTTCGCTGGAGGTGCCCTGAATTACGGGCAGCAGGCGGTCGTCGAAGACCAGCCAGGCGAACAGCAGGATCATGCCGATTACCGGGCCGGGGACGGGCAGGTGCAGGGCGTAGCTGATCACCTCGCCGATGGATTGGAATACCAGGAGGATGGCGAAGGTTTGGAGCATTGGGGGTCGAGGCCCTTTCAGGGGGGAGACTTGGTCGCGGGATATGGTACTCCACGGGGGGCTCTGTCCTTCTATTGCTACTGCTATTGCACGGCCGTTTGCACTGGGTATCGTGCTTTCTCGGGCGGTGTTGGCTGTTGGACCCAACGACCGTACGACATCCCCCTTCGGGGGCTGCCGGTCACTTTTCTTTGCGTTCTGCAAAGAAAACTAACGAAAAGAAAGCAGACCCTGCCGGGGGCAGAGCAATAAGGCTTCCGGAGGGCGTTGCCAGCTGTCGTGGGCTTATCGCTTTTGCTGGCCTCTACCGTTCGCGAGGCGGGCAACCACGGATTTGCCGCCATCCTGACTTGTATTGCTCTGCCCGTGATGACGGGCGACAGTGGTAGTTCGACCATCTGCCGTTACCGGCTCGGATCGCCACTTCCTGATCGGCATGGATGGTCGCATTGCAGGCCTGGGGCCCCCCAGCGGGGCGGACAGCAAGCGCGATTGCGTGAGGATTTCAGCGAAGGAACGTACGGATCGCGGGCCCCATCTAGAGTGACACTCCACATCGACCACTTTGCGTTTCACTCGCGAGCGCTCGCAGTAGCGCCCAGGCTTCAAACCGGGGGGCCACTTCCCTGCAATGAAACCAGCACCGCTCGGTAGATAGCGGCCACCCGCCCCGGTAACGGCAGATGGTCGAACCACCGTTGCCGCCCGCCATCACGGGCAAAGCAATACAACTCAGGAAGGCCGCAAGGACGTGGTCAGTGGCAACGCGACCGGCAGAGGCCAGCAGAGCCGACACGCCCACCCCAGCTGGCGACAACCCAAGCGAGCCTTATTGCTCGGCCCCCGGCAGGGTCTGCTTTCTTTTCGTTAGTTTTCTTTGCAGAACGCAAAGAAAAGTGACCGGCAGCCCCCGAAGGGGGATGTCGTACGGTCGTTGGGTTCAACAGCCAACGCCGCTAAACAAAACGCGACGTCACAAGCAGACCAAAGCCCGAAGCCCGAAGCCCAAAGCCCAAAGCCCAAAGCCCAAAGCCCAAAGCCCGAAGCCCGAAGCCCGAAGCCCGAAGCCCGAAGCCCGAAGCCCGAAGCCCGAAGCCCGAAGCCCGAAGCCCAAAGCCAAACCACTCACCCCAACACCCGATCCACCAACTCAATCCAATGCATCACCGGCGTCTCCGTCCCACTCTGAAGATGCGTGATACACCCGATATTGGCCGACACGATAGCCTCCGGCTCACAAGCCTGCAGCTTGGCCAGCTTTTCGTCGCGCAGCTTGTAGGAGAGTTCGGGCTGCAGCACCGAATAGGTGCCTGCCGAGCCGCAGCACAGGTGGCTGTCGGCGCATAGCTTGACCTCCACACCCAGGCGGCCCAGTAATGCTTCAACCTTGCCGCGGATCTGCTGCCCGTGCTGCAGCGTGCAGGGCGGGTGGTAGGCCACGCGCCGGCCTTCGCGCGGCACCGCGCCGGCCTGGGCTTGCAGGTCGGCGGCGAAGTCCGGCAGGATTTCCGACAGGTCGCGTGTCAGCGCCGAGATGCGGCGCGCGCGGTCGGCGTAGCGGGGATCGTGGCGCAGCAGGTGGCCGTATTCCTTGACCATCACGCCGCAGCCCGAGGCCGTCATCACGATGGCCTCGGCGCCGGCTTCGACGTGCGGCCACCAGGCGTCGATATTGCGGCGCATATTGTCGAGCCCGCCGACATGGTCGCCCATGTGGTAGCGGATCGCGCCGCAGCAGCCAGCCTCGCGCGCCACCACCATTTCCACGCCGAGGCGGTCGAATACGCGCGCGGTGGCGGCATTGATATTGGGCGACATCGCGGGCTGCACACAGCCTTCCAGCAGCAGCATCTTGCGCGCAAGCGCGCGGCGCGGGCGCGTGCCGGCGTCTTGCAGCGGCGGCACCTTATTGCGCAGCGCCACGGGCAGCAGCGGACGCACCATCTGCCCCAGGCGCAGCGCCGGGCCGAACAGCGCGGGGCGGGTCAGCGTTTCGCGCAGCACCCAGCGCATCGCGCGCTCGGCGGCCGGGCGTTCCACCCCGGCGGCTTCCAGGCGGTCGTCCACCACTTGGCGCCCGATGTCCACCAAGCGGCCATATTGCACGCCCGAGGGGCAGGTCGATTCGCAGTTGCGGCAGGTCAGGCAGCGGTCCAGGTGCAGCCGGGTGGATTCGGTGACCGGCTGGCCTTCGAGCACCTGCTTCATCAGGTAGATGCGCCCGCGCGGGCCGTCCAGCTCGTCGCCCAGCAGCTGGTAGGTGGGGCAGGTGGCGGTACAGAAGCCGCAGTGCACGCACTTGCCGACGATGGACTGGGCTTCCTCGCCTTCGGGCGTGTTGCGGAGAAAATCGGCCAGTGTGATTTGCATGGTCTCGGTGCCGTGGGGTCAGTGTCTGGCGGGCGCGGGCATCAGAGCCCGGGGTAGAGCCGTTGCGGGTTGAAGATGCCGGCCGGGTCGAAGGAGGCCTTCAGCCGCGCGTGGATGGCCGCCAGCGGCGCGGACAGCGGCGTGAACACGCCCACCGACTTGTCGCCGTTGCGGAACAGCGTGGCGTGGCCGCGCGCGGCCTGCGCCGCCGCGCGTACCTTGGCCGCGGTGCCGGGGCTGTCGTCCTCGGCGAACCACCAGCGCTGGCCGCCGCCCCATTCGACCAGCTGCGCGCCGGGCAGGTCCAGCGGCGCGGCCGTGGTCGGCACGGCGATGCGCCACAGCGCGCGTCCGGCCGCCGACGGGGCGAAGAAGGGGTGGGTCTGTTCGCGCAGCGCGTGCCACAGGGCGGGCGCCGCCTCTTCCGCGACGGCTTCGCCGCCGAGTTGCGCGCGCGCCGCGCGCAGCGCTGCCTCCGCGCCGGACAGGCGCACGTGCAGCGCGCCGTCGTGCCAGGCCGAGGCCGCGATCGGCAGCGGGCGGCCGCCCCATTCATTGAGCGCGTCGAGCGCCTGCTGCTGCGTGAAGTCGAAGCGCAGCGTGGCGTCGGCGAAGGGGATCGGCAGCACCTTGAGCGAAACTTCGAGGATCAGGCCGAGCGTGCCCAGCGAGCCGGCCAGCAGGCGCGAGACGTCGTAGCCCGCCACGTTCTTCATCACCTGGCCGCCGAAGTTGAGCACCTCGCCGCGGCCATCCATCAGCTGGACGCCGAGCACGAAGTCGCGCAGCGCGCCCGCCGATTGCCGGCGCGGCCCGGACAGCCCGGCCGCGACCGCGCCGCCGACCGTGGCCAGTCCGGCGCCGCCATCGAAATGCGGCGGCTCGAAGGCCAGCATCTGGCGCTTCTCGGCCAGCGCCGCCTCCAGCTCCGCCAGCGGCGTGCCGCAACGGACCGTCACCACCAGCTCGGCCGGATCGTATTCGACGATGCCGCGCCAGCCACGCGTGTCGAGCAGCTCGCCGGCAGGCGTCTGGCCATAGAAGTCCTTGCTGCCGCCGCCGCGCAGGCGCAGCGGGGTGCGCCGGTCGGTGGCCTGGCGGATGGCATCGCGGAAGGCGTCGAGCTTGTCTTGCATGGGGTTCTGTCTCGGTTCTGTCTCTGTTCTATCGGCATCGGCCGCGGGTGGTCAGGGCCTGGGCAGCGGTTTGCCCGCGGGGATGTCCATGTCGTTCTGGTGTGGCGCCATCGCGCTGCCGCAGTGCTTGCAGAAGTGCGCGTCGGCATCGTGCCCCTCACTCAGGCAGTGGGTGCAGGTGCGCGTGGTGAGCGGGCGCCGGATGATGTTGGCGGCCAGTTCCGCGCCCACGATGCCGGTGGGGAAGGCGATGATGCCGTAGCCGAGCAGGATGGTGAGCGAGGTGATGAATTGGCCCAGCGGGGTCTTGGGCACCATGTCGCCGAAGCCAGTGGTGGTCAGCGTCACCACCGCCCAGTACATGCTGGTCGGAATGCTGGTGAAGCCCTGGTCCGGACCTTCGACCACATACATCACCGTGCCCAGGATCACGGTGATGATGCAGACGGTGCAGAGGAAGACGCCGATCTTGCGGCGGCTGTTGGCCAGCGCCGTGTAGAGCAGCTGCGCTTCCTCGAAGTACACCGTCAGCTTCAGGATCCGGAACACGCGCAGCAGCCGCAGCAGGCGCACGTCGATCAGGAAGGCCAGCTCGGGCACAAAGAAGGCAAGCCAGGTCGGCACGATCGAGATGAAGTCGATGATGCCGAAGAAGCTGAACACGTAGCGCAGCGGCCTGCGTACCACCAGGATCCGCATCGCGTACTCGGCGCTGAACAGCAGCGTGAACATCCACTCCAGCGCCGTGAAGAAGGAGCCCAGGCGCTGGTGCACGGCGGGCAGGCTGTCGAGCACCACCACCAGCACGCTGGCGACGATGGCCGCCAGCAGCGTGATGTCGAACAGCCGGCCGGCGCGTGTGTCGGCCTCGAAGATGATGGTGTACCAATGCTGGCGCCAGCCGGTCTCGGGCCGGCCCAGCCGCTGGCGCAGCATCTCTTGTTGCATCGGTCGGGACATGGTGGCCTCAGAAGCGCGGCAGGTCCGGATGGGGCAGCAGGCCCCGGCGCACGTGCATCTTGCCGTACTCGGCGCAACGCGCCAGCGTGGGGATGGCCTTGTCCGGGTTCAGCAGCCGCGCGGGGTCGAAGGCGGCCTTGACGGCGAAGAAGGCCTCGCGCTCGGCCGGCGCGAACTGCACGCACATGGAGTTCAGCTTCTCCACGCCCACGCCATGCTCGCCGGTGACCGTACCGCCCAGCTCGACGCAGGTCTCCAGGATGTCGGCGCCGAACAGCTCGGCGCGGTGCCATTCGTCCTGGTCCGAGCCATCGAACAGGATCAGCGGGTGCATATTGCCGTCGCCGGCGTGGAAGACGTTGATGCAGCGCAGGCCGTACGTGCCTTCCATCTGCTCGATGCGCTTGAGCAGCGTGCCGATGTGCTTGCGCGGGATGGTGCCGTCCATGCAGTAGTAGTCCGGCGAGATGCGGCCGGCGGCGGGGAAGGCGTTCTTGCGCCCGCTCCAGAAGCGCAGCCGCTCGGCCTCGCTCTGCGAGACGGCGATGCGCGTCGCGCCCGAGGCGCGCAGCACCTCGCTCATGCGCGCGATCTCCTCGGCCACCTCCTCGGGGGTGCCGTCGGACTCGCACAGCAGGATGGCGGCGGCGTCCAGGTCATAGCCGGCGCGCACGAATTCCTCCACCGCGGCGGTGGCCGGCTTGTCCATCATCTCCAGGCCGGCCGGGATGATGCCGGCGGCGATCACGTCGGCCACGGCATTGCCGCCCTTTTCCACGTCGTCGAAGCTGGCCATGATGACCTGGGCTAACTGCGGCTTGGGGATCAGGCGCACGGTGACCTCGGTCACCACCGCCAGCATGCCTTCCGAGCCGATCATCACGGCCAGCAGGTCCAGGCCGGGAGAGTCGGGCGCCTCGGAGCCGAACTCGACCACCTCGCCCTCCATGGTGACCGCGCGCACGCGCAGCACGTTGTGCACGGTCAGGCCGTACTTCAGGCAGTGCACGCCGCCCGAGTTCTCGCTGACATTGCCGCCGATGGTGCAGGCGATCTGCGAGGACGGGTCCGGCGCGTAGTAGAGGTTGTAGGGCGCGGCGGCCTCGGAGATGGCCAGGTTGCGCACGCCGGGCTGGACCACGGCGGTGCGCGAGCGAGAGTCCACGCCGATGATGCGCTTGAACTTGGCCAGCGACAGCACCAGGCCGTTGGCGACGGGCATCGCGCCGCCCGACAGGCTGGTGCCGGCGCCGCGCGGCACCACCGGCACGCCCAGCTTGTGGCACAGGCGCAGGACGGCGACGACCTGGTCCTCGTGGTCGGGCAGGGCGACGGCCAGCGGCAGCTGGCGATAGGCGGCCAGGCCGTCGCACTCGTAGGGTGCGGTGTCCTCCGGCCGGGTCAGCAGGGCCGCGTCGGGCAGGATCGCGGCCAGGCCGTCGAGCAGCGCCTTGCGGCTTGCCTCGGTGACGGGCTTGGCTTCGTGCGGGGCATTCATGGCAACTCCTGTGGTGGCCTTGCGCGGCGCGCGCCGGGGCGCGCAGCACAGGGGCCGATGACTATAGCGCAGCCGTGCGTCGGGCTTGCCCGTGGCAGGCGTGGATTCGGCGCGCCAGGCCGATCAAGACCGTTCATGCCGCGCGGCGGCCGCTGCCGCGCCGCGCGCATGGGTTTCCCATTGGCATGATAGGGCGGGCGAGAGGCTTTCTACCAGAGCCGGTGCCGCGGCAGCAACGCGTTTGAACCGCGATGCCATGGGCCGGCGGCAGGGCGCATTCAACGCGCCGGGCGGAAGATCTTGCCCGGGTTCAGGATGTGCTTGGGATCCAGCGCCGTCTTGATCGCGCGCATCAGGTCCAGCGCATCCTCGCCATGCTCGCGCACCAGGAAGTCCATCTTGTGCAGGCCCACGCCGTGCTCGCCGGTGCAGGTGCCGCCCATGGCCAGCGCGCGCTCGACGATGCGCCGGTTCAGCGTCTCGGCCTCTTCCATCTCCTGCGGCTGGTCCGGATCGACCAGGATCACCACGTGGAAATTGCCGTCGCCCACGTGGCCGACGATGGGGCTGGGCAGGGAGGACGCCTTCAGGTCGCGCTCGGTCTCGCCCACGCAGTCGGCCAGGCGCGAGATCGGCACGCACACGTCGGTGGTCACCGCGCGGCAGCCCGGCTTGAGCTGCAGCATGGCGAAGTAGGCGTTGTGGCGCGCGTTCCAGAGCCGGCTGCGGTCTTCGGGGCGGGTCGCCCACTCGAAGCCCTGGCCGCCGTGGTCGGCGGCGATCTGCTGCACCGTCTCGGCCTGCTCGCGCACGCCGGCCTCGCTGCCGTGGAACTCGAAGAACAGGTGCGGCATTTCCGGCAGCGTCAGCTTGTCGTGCCGGTTGATGGCGCGGATGGCCAGCGGATCGACGAATTCCACGCGCGCCACCGGCACGCCGAGCTGGATGGTCTCGATCACGGCCTGCACGGCGCTGCGCATGCTGGGGAAGGCGCACACCGCTGCCGAGATCGCCTCGGGCTGCGGATAGAGGCGCACGGTGATCTCGGTGAGGATGCCCAGCGTGCCTTCGCTGCCGACGAAGAGCCGGGTCAGGTCGTAGCCCGCGGAGGACTTGCGGGCGTGGGTGCCGGTCTTGATCACGCGCCCGTCGGCCGTCACCACGGTCAGCGCCAGCACGTTCTCGCGCATGGTGCCGTAGCGCACCGCATTGGTCCCCGAGGCGCGCGTGGCGCACATGCCGCCCAGTGAGGCGTCGGCGCCCGGGTCGATGGGGAAGAAGAGCCCGGTCTCCTTGATTTCCTGATTCAGCTGCTTGCGCGTCACGCCCGGCTGCACCGTGACGGTCAGGTCCTCGGCCTGCACTGCCAGCACGCGGTTCATCTGCGACAGGTCCAGGCTGATGCCGCCGGCCACGGCCAGCAGGTGGCCTTCCAGCGAGGAGCCGGCGCCGTAGGCGATCAGCGGTACCTCGTGTTCGTTGCACAGCCGCGCCACCTCGGCCACTTCCTCGGTGCTGCGGGCGAAGACCACGGCGTCCGGCAGCGCGGGCGGGAAGGGCGACTCGTCGCGGCCGTGGTGCTCGCGCACTCCGGGCGAGGTGGTGAAGCGTTCGCCAAAACGGGCCTGCAGGGCTGCGACGACCACCGGCGGCAGCGGGCGGTGCGGGGTGGGGTGGTTCATGCGTGTCTCCGGCGGGCCCGGTCCTGGCCCCTGGCCGGCCCGGGGCCGGCAGGCGCGGGCGGGCGTGGGCGGGCCCGGTTTCGAATGTGCAATTTCCGTTATTTTACGCCGCGGGGCCCGTACGCCATGGGCGCAGCCCGAAGGGGCCTGCTCCGGCCGATGAAAGGGCGCCATAATGTTCCGTTTTCGAGCGCAGTGATAACCCGGGAGATCACATGGGCAAGCGCCTGAGCAAAATCGTCACCCGTACCGGGGACGACGGCAGCACCGGCCTGGGCGACGGCAGCCGCACAGGCAAGGACAGCCTGCGCATCGCCGCCATCGGCGATGTCGACGAGCTGAACTCGCAATTGGGCCTGCTGCTGACCGAAGACCTGCCCGAGCCGGTACGCGCGGCGATGCTGCATGTGCAGCATGACCTGTTCGACCTGGGCGGCGAACTGTGCATCCCGGGCTACACGCTGCTCAAGCCTGCCCAGGTGGCGCAGCTCGACGACTGGCTGGCGCACTACAACGCCGATCTGCCGCGCCTGGCCGAATTCATCCTGCCCGGCGGCAGCCGGGCCGCCGCCCAGGCCCACGTCTGCCGCGCCGTGTGCCGGCGCGCGGAGCGCAGCCTGGTGGCCCTGGGCGCCGCCGAGGCGCTCAACGAGGCGCCGCGCCAATACCTGAACCGCCTGTCCGACCTGCTCTTCGTGCTGGCCAGGGTGCTGAACCGCGCCGGCGGCGGCAGCGATGTGATGTGGCAGCGGGCCCGCGAATAAGTGTTTCTTTAGGCTCTTTTCGCGCCGAGGGCGCCGGCCCGGCTCAAGCCGGGCGAGAAACTGCCGTTGGCCTGCGAGAAGTCGAGAAAATTACTCGGAAAAGCGGTTCGCGCCCTTGAAATGCCCCTGGACGCCACAATTTCGGCCTCAGGTTGAATTGCAGCCCGCGCATAGCGACGGCTCAAGAGGAGAGAATAAATGGGTAAGATCATCGGTATCGACCTCGGTACCACCAATAGCTGCGTGTCGATCCTGGAGGGCAACACCCCCAAGGTCATCGAGAACTCGGAAGGCACCCGCACCACGCCTTCGATCATCGCCTACATGGAAGACGGCGAGATCCTGGTGGGTGCGCCCGCCAAGCGCCAGGCGGTCACCAATCCGCGCAACACCCTGTACGCGGTGAAGCGCCTGATCGGCCGCAAGTTCGAAGAAAAGGAAGTGCAGAAGGACATCGGCCTGATGCCGTACTCCATCGTCAAGGCCGACAACGGCGACGCATGGGTGTCGGCGCGCGACCAGAAGCTGGCGCCGCCGCAGGTTTCCGCCGAAGTGCTGCGCAAGATGAAGAAGACCGCCGAGGACTACCTCGGTGAGCCGGTGACCGAAGCGGTCATCACCGTGCCGGCCTACTTCAACGACAGCCAGCGCCAGGCCACCAAGGACGCCGGCCGCATCGCGGGCCTGGACGTCAAGCGCATCATCAACGAGCCGACCGCGGCCGCGCTGGCCTTCGGCCTGGACAAGAACGAGAAGGGCGACCGCAAGATCGCCGTGTATGACCTCGGCGGCGGCACCTTCGACATCTCGATCATCGAGATCGCGGACGTGGACGGCGAGAAGCAGTTCGAAGTGCTGTCGACCAACGGCGACACCTTCCTCGGCGGCGAGGACTTCGACCAGCGCATCATCGACTACATCATCGGTGAGTTCAAGAAGGAGCAGGGCGTCGACCTGTCCAAGGACGTGCTCGCGCTGCAGCGCCTGAAGGAAGCGGCCGAGAAGGCCAAGATCGAACTGTCGAGCTCGCAACAGACCGAGATCAACCTGCCGTACATCACGGCCGATGCCTCGGGTCCGAAGCACTTGAACCTGAAGATCACCCGCGCCAAGCTGGAAGCGCTGGTCGAGGAACTGATCACGCGCACCATCGAGCCTTGCCGCATCGCGATCAAGGACGCCGGCGTCAAGGTCAGCGACATCGACGACGTGATCCTGGTCGGCGGCATGACCCGCATGCCCAAGGTGCAGGAGCAGGTCAAGGAGTTCTTCGGCAAGGAAGCGCGCAAGGACGTGAACCCTGACGAGGCCGTGGCCGTCGGCGCCGCGATCCAGGGCTCGGTGCTGTCGGGCGACCGCAAGGACGTGCTGCTGCTGGACGTGAGCCCGCTGTCGCTGGGCATCGAGACGCTGGGCGGCGTGATGACCAAGATGATCAGCAAGAACACCACGATCCCGACCAAGCACGCGCAGGTGTTCTCGACCGCCGACGACAACCAGCCCGCGGTGACCATCAAGGTCTTCCAGGGCGAGCGCGAGATGGCCTCCGGCAACAAGCTGCTGGGCGAGTTCAACCTCGAGGGCATCCCGCCGTCGCCGCGCGGCACGCCGCAGATCGAGGTGTCCTTCGACATCGACGCCAACGGCATCCTGCACGTGGGCGCCAAGGACAAGGCCACCGGCAAGGAAAACCGGATCACCATCAAGGCGAACTCGGGCCTGTCGGAAGACGAGATCCAACGCATGGTCAAGGACGCCGAGGCCAACGCCGAGGAAGACAAGAAGGCCCGCGAGCTGGCTGATGCCCGCAACCAGGCCGATGCGCTGATCCACTCGACCAAGAAGGCGGTCACCGAATACGGCGACAAGCTGGAAGCCGGCGAGAAGGAGAAGATCGAGGCGGCCGTCAAGGCGCTGGAAGACGCGGTGCGCGGCGGCGACAAGGCCGACATCGAGGCCAAGATCAACGCCCTGTCGGAAGCCAGCCAGAAGCTGGGCGAGAAGGTCTACGCCGACATGCAGGCCAAGGCCGGCGAAGCCGGCGCTGCCGGTGCGGCCGGCGGTGCGCAGCAGCAGGCGCAGCCGCAGGACGACAACGTCGTGGATGCCGAGTTCAAGGAAGTCAACGACAAGAAGTAAGCGGGACAGCGGGGTGCGGCGCGGGCAGTGCGCCCCCGCCGCGCCCCGTCCCGACGCCGGGCGACGGACATCGGACCAAGCGGGTGACCGCCGTCGGATGCCTCGCTCGGCTTTTTTGCTATTCGCCCGGTGCGCGCGCCATGCGTACCCGGCCACTCAGGTAAGCAGCCACCATGGCAAAACGTGACTACTACGAAGTGCTCGGGGTGGGTAAGAACGCGAGCGACGACGAGATCAAGAAGGCCTATCGCAAGCTCGCGATGAAGTACCACCCGGACCGCAATCCGGACAGCAAGGATGCCGAGGATAAGTTCAAGGAGGCCAAGGAGGCCTACGAGATGCTCTCGGATCCGGAAAAGAAGGCGGCCTACGACCAGTACGGCCATGCCGGCGTCGACCCCAATATGGCGGGCGGCTTCGGTGGCGGCCAGGGCTATGGCGGCTTCGCCGAGGCCTTCGGCGACATCTTCGGCGACATCTTCGGCCAGGGCGGCGCCGGCGGCGGCCGTCGCGGCGGCGGGCCGCAGGTCTATCGCGGCGCCGACCTGCGCTACAGCATGGAGATCTCGCTGGAGCAGGCCGCGCACGGCCACGAGGCGCAGATCCGCGTGCCCCACTGGGACGAATGCGACCGCTGCCACGGCGACGGCGCCGAGCCGGGCAGCCACGTCGAGACCTGCCCGACCTGTAACGGCGTGGGCCAGGTGCGCGTGTCGCAGGGCTTCTTCAGCATGCAGCAGACCTGCCCGAAGTGCCACGGCAGCGGCAAGTTCATTCCCAAGCCGTGCAGCAAGTGCCATGGCCAGGGCAAGCTGAAGTCGCAGAAGACGCTGGAGGTCAAGATCCCGGCCGGCATCGACGAGGGCATGCGCATCCGCTCCTCGGGCAACGGCGAGCCGGGCATCAACGGCGGCCCCCCGGGCGACCTGTATGTGGAGGTCCATATCAAGCAGCACGCCGTGTTCGAACGCGATGGCGACGACCTGCACTGCCAGATGCCGATCTCCTTCGCCACCGCGGCGCTGGGCGGCGACCTGGAGGTGCCCACGCTGGGCGGCAAGGCCTCCTTCCCGGTGCCCGAGGGCACCCAGGCGGGCAAGACCTTCCGCCTGCGCGGCAAGGGCATCAAGGGCGTGCGTTCCGGCTATCCGGGCGACCTCTACGTGCACGTCAATGTGGAGACGCCGGTCAAGCTGACCGAGGGCCAGAAGGAAATGCTGCGCCAGTTCGACCGCTCGGTGCACGAGGGCGGTTCGCGCCACAGCCCGCAGGAGCAATCCTGGCTGGACAAGGTGAAGAACTTCTTCAGCTGATTCAGCTGGGAGGAATGGGCAGAGGCGATGCCTCGATGAAGGTGGCCGCGCGCAAGCGCGGCCATTTTTTTTCAGCCGGGAGGCATGGGGGCGACGGGCGATGGCTGGAGGTGACGCGTTGGACAACACCGAAGGCTTCGTCTTTGCCCTGGTGTGTTGGACCACACCGGCGGCTTCGTCTTTGCGGGGTGCCTTGCTAGACCACCCCTCTCCCCATGAGGGGAGAGGGAGCCAAGACCTCGTGCTTTGCCCACGCCGTTGGCGCATCCTGGCGGCTTCGGCAGGCGCAATGAGATTCGCGCCGCGCCGGTTTGCTCCCCTCTCCCGCTTGCGGGAGAGGGGCTGGGGGAGAGGGCGGGCGCTTGGCCGAAGCGACGCGCCCGGTGCCACCACCGAGGCACCATCAAGCGGCGCGTGGACCTGTTTCCGTGCCCGGTACGTGGCAATCCGCGCCGGAGCCCATGGTCTTTCCCGCCTGCCGCCGCTTGGCGCGATAATGGCGGCTCCCCGCCGCATGGCGCGGCGCCTCTTTCTCCTCATTCCTCTCCACAGTGGCAGTCCCCCCGCTTTCCTCCCATCCCTCCGTGCCCATGTCCGAGCCTTTCGTGCTGCTCGACGATGCCAGCGCCGCCCCGGGCGTGGCGACCTCGCGCCTGTACACCGGCTTTGTCCGCGAAGACAGGCTGGATGCGGCAGGCGGACAGGCCGGCATCGGGGCGCTGGATACGTTGCTGGCCGAAGGCTGGCGCCAAGGCTGGCAGGCGGTGCTGTTCGCGCCCTACGAATTCGGCGGGCCGCTGGTCGGCGCGCCGGTGCATTGCGGCGAGGCCTTGCCGTTCCACGATGGCGCGCTGCGCCTGCTGTGGTTCCGCGCGCTGCAACGGCTGGACGCGGCGGCGGTGGCCGGCTGGCTGGCAGGCCATCAGCCGACGGGCGGTGGCCCGGCAGGGGTGATGCAGGTCGCGTCGGACACCTCGCGTGAGGCGTTCGAGGCCGCCATCGCGCGCATCCACCAGTGGATCGAGGCGGGCGATACCTACCAGGTCAACTACACCCAGCGCCTGCGCTTCGCCGCATTCGGCGCGCCCGTGGCGCTCTACGCGGCACTGCGTGCGGCCCAGCCGGTGCCTTATGGCACGCTCGCGCACCTGCCCGGCGATGGCTGGGTGCTGTCGCTGTCGCCCGAGCTTTTCGTCAGCCATGACGGCGCCGGAGGGCTGCTGGCGCGGCCGATGAAGGGCACCGCGCCGCGTGGTGCCGATGCCGCCAGCGATGCCGCCGCCGCCGCCGCCCTGGCCGCGGATGAGAAGAACCGCGCCGAGAACGTGATGATCGTCGACCTGCTGCGCAACGACCTGGGCCGCATCGCCCAGCCCGGCAGCGTGGCGGTGCCGGACCGCTTCACCGTGCAGCCCTTCGGCCGCGTGCTGCAGATGACCTCCACCGTCACCGCGCGCGCGCGCGCCGGCATCACGCCGGCCGCCATGCTGGACGCGCTCTTTCCCTGCGGCTCGATCACCGGCGCGCCCAAGCGCCGCACCATGCAGATCATCGCCGAACTGGAAGCCGCGCCGCGCGGCCTTTATACCGGATCGATCGGCTGGATCGACCCGCCGGCAGCCGGCCGGCAGATGGGTCCCTTCACCCTGTCGGTGGCGATCCGCACGCTGGTGCTCGGCGCGCTCGCTGCGGATGGCACGCGCCCCGGGGAGATGGGGGTCGGCGGCGGCATCGTGCATGACAGCGTGGCCGCCGACGAGTTTGCGGAGTGCGGCTGGAAAGCGCGCTTCCTGACCGCGCTCGACCCGGGCTTCACCTTGTTCGAGACGCTGCGCGCCAGCGCTGGGCAGTGCCAGCGCCTGGACCGCCATCTGGCGCGCCTGGCCGCTTCCGCGGCATGCTTCGGCTTCGCCTTCGACACAGCGGCGGCCGAGAGTGCCGCCGCCGGCGAGGCCGCGCGCCTGGGCGCGGGCGAATGGCGCGTGCGGCTCGCACTGGACAAGGCGGGGGCGCTGCAAGTGGCCAGCGGGCCGCTGGCGCCACTGGCCCAGCCCGAAGACTGCGTCTGGCTCGACCGGGCATCCGAGCCGCTGCCGGACACCGATCCGCTGCGCCGCCACAAGACCAGCGCGCGCGCGGTCTACGATGCAGGCTGGCAGGACGCCGAGCGCGGCGGCGCCTTCGATCGCCTCTTCTTCAATACGCGCGGCGAACTGCTCGAAGGCGGGCGCAGCAGCATCTTCGTGAAGGTGGACGGCCGCTGGTTGACCCCGCCGCTGGACGCCGACATCCTGCCCGGGGTGATGCGTGCGGTGGTGCTGGCGCAGGGCTATGCGCTGCTGGACGGCCCCGCCGCCGAGGGCGTGGTCACGCGGGAGATGCTGGCGCGCGCGCAGGCGCTGGTGGCGGTGAACTCGCTGCGCGGTGTGCTGCGCGCGCGGCTCAAGCCAGCCGGCTGAAGCGGCGCGCGGTGACCGTCGCCGGGCGGGCGTGGCGCGCCGGCTTGGCAGTCTTCCCGGTCCAGGCGCGGCCCAGGCTCAGCCTCAGGCCGACGCGAGCGGCCGGTGCACCACCAGCGCGTCGCAGGGCAGGCAGTCGAGCAGCCGTGCCGACGTGCTGCCCAGCAGTGCGCTGGCGAGGGCGCTGCGTCCCTGCGCGCCCATCACCACCAGGTCGGCCTCCCGACGGCGCACGTACTGCGTCAGCTGCAGCTCCAGCGCGCCGTGCAGGATCAGCGGCCGGACCCGGGTTCCGGCGGGCAGGCCGCTGCCCGCGATGAAGGCGTCATAGGCATCCTGCTCCGCCTGGGGGACGCCGCCTGCCGGCGGTGCGGCGTCGGTGAGGCCGGCATAAGGCTGCTGGTAGGTGTGGAAGACGGTCAGCTCCTGCTCGGGGAACAGCCGGGCGGCGCTCAGCAGCGCGTCGCGCGAGGCGGGCGAGAAGTCACAGGCCACCACGATCTCGCGATAGGGCGCATGCGCGCGGTTGCGCACCACCAGCAGCGGCTGCGGCAGGCTGCGCGCCAGCCGCTCGACGCTGGAACCCAGCAGGAAGCGCCCCAGCAGCTCGTAGCGCGCCACCCCGGTGATGACCAGGTCGGCGCCGGCTGCATCAGCCATGTCGCGGATCCCGGCTGCCACGTCCTTGGACTTGGAGATCCGCATGTCGGCCGGCACCGGCAGCCCGGCCAGGTCGCGGCGGAGCTGCTGGCGGGCGATGCGCAGCATGTCCGCGTCGCCGGTGCCGGCGGCCCAGGCAAGGGCGTGGTCCGGATGTGCGGCGGGATCGATCACGTGGCCGACGATCAGCTCGGCCTGCCATTGCCCGGCGAGCTGGGCGGCGCGGTCGAGCGCGCGGTCGCTGCGGGCGGAGAGATCGGTGGCCAGCAGCAGGCGGCGGGGGAGGGATGGGGCGGAGGGCGCATTCACGGACATCTCCCGGATTCGGGGGCAGCCTGCGGGCGGCCGGCCAAGGGCCGAGCGGCAGGCGCCGGATCACGATCTACAGAAGTTCGGCGCCGCAGGACACCAGCAGGCCTTTGCGGCTACCCATGCTATTCAGCATATGCCGGCGATCGAGCAGGTAGAACCTCTGCGCGGCGACCACCGAGATGACCACCGCATTGAGCGCCATCGTGCGCGCCCGCTCCAGGCCGGTGCCGTCGGCCAGCTCCCACGGAAACTGGCCGAGCGCGCCGGCCCGACTTAGGCCGAGAAGGTGTGCTCGACGGCAGGGAAGCTGCCGTCCTTGACGGCGGCCACGTAAGCGCGCACCGCCGCCTCGATCGAGGTCTGGCCGTCCATGAAGTTGCGCACGAACTTGGCCTTGCGCCCCGGGTAGATGTTCAGCATGTCCTGCAGCACCAGCACCTGGCCCGAGCAATCCGCGCCTGCGCCGATGCCGATGGTGGGGACGGTGAGCATCGCCGTGACCTCGGCGGCCAGCTTGGCCGGCACCGCTTCCATCAAGACCAGCTGGGCGCCCGCGGCCTGCAGGGCGACCGCGTCGCGCTTGAGCTGCTCGGCACCGGCATCGGTCTTGCCCTGCACCTTGAAGCCGCCGAAGGCATGCACCGACTGCGGCGTCAGGCCGATGTGGGCGCACACGGGAATGCTGCGCTCGACCAGGAACTTCACGGTCGGGGCCAGCCATTCGCCGCCCTCGACCTTGACCATCTGCGCCCCGGCGCGCATCAGCGCGGCGGCGCTGGCGAAGGCGGCCTCGGGCGTCGGGTAGGTGCCGAAAGGCAGGTCGGCCATCAGCAGTGCGGTCTGGTTGCCGCGTGCCGCGCAACTGGTGTGGTAGACCATGTGCTCGAGCGTGACGGGCAGCGTGGTCGTCTGGCCCTGCATCACGTTGCCGAGCGAGTCGCCTACCAGGATCACCTCGACGCCGCAGTAGTCGAGCAGGGCGGCGAAGCTGGAATCATAGGCGGTCAGCATGGCGATCTTGTCGCCGGCGGCACGCATCGCCTGCAGCGCGGGGACGGTGACGGTCTTGCGGGAGGGATCGAGGAGGTAGCTCATGGCGTGGCCTGTCTGCAGCGATTGCCGGTGCGGCGGGTCGGGGCCGCCGGGGCGCGGTGCGCTCCGGTCCGTATGGCCGCCTGCCGGCAACGGAGGCTGTCGTTATCGTAGGAACCTGGCAAGCCGGGGCCTGTCAGGGCGCAGCGAGATTGAGAAAAGCCTTGCGGCCGCGCATCGTTTCGATGCGCGTCAGTAGTGTACGGAAATCGACGTCATTGTCCACCGGATTGAAATGCGCGGTGTCCACGATCAGTACCGGCGCCTCGTCATAGCGGTGGCACAAGTCGCCGTAGGCGGCGCACAGCCGCTCCAGGTAGGCCAGGTCGATGCCGGCCTCGCCGGGTCTACCTTGAGCAGCTGTGCGCCGCGCGATGCGCTCGTGCAGCAGCGCGGGCGTGGCCTGCAACACGATGACCAGGTCGGCGCGCTGCGCCGCCGGTGTCATGCGGGCCGCCATCGCATCGTACAGCGCCAGTTCGTCGGCGGGCAGGTTCAGCTCGGCGTAGAGGCGGTCGCGCGCGTGCAGGCAGTTCGACACCATGCGCTGGCCCGCCAGCAGCGCTTCCTGCCACCGCTGTGCCTGCGCGGCGCGCTGGTTCAGGCAGGCGAGCTGCATCGGCAGCGCGTAGCGCTCGCGATTGCGGTAGAAGCGTTCGAGAAAGGGATTGTCGCGCGCGTCGTCGAGCAGTGTGCCCGTGCGCAGCGTGTGTGCGAGCCGCAGGGCAAGCGCGGCCTTGCCGGCCCCGATGGGGCCTTCCACCACGATGCGGCGCAGATGGTCGAGCATGCTTGCAGCGCGTTGGATCAGGCGGTGCGGTGCGGGACTGGCGTCGCGATCAGAGCGCGGGCCGGGTCTGGTGGCCCTGCTGCTGGCGCGTGCAGCGGCAGGAGGTCACCTTCTCGATGCGCTGGGCGGACACCGCGGGCAGGTGATCGGCCGCGCGTCCCCGGCCGGGGATCACCACTTCGGGGTCGAGCTCCAGCAGCGGCACCAGCGTGAAGGCGCGTTCGGCCATGCGCGGGTGCGGCACGGTCAGGTGTTCCTCATCGTACTGTTCGTTGCCGAACAGAAGCAGGTCCAGGTCGAGTGTGCGCGGCGCGTTGTGGAACGGGCGCTCGCGGCCGAACTGGTCTTCGATGTGGTGGCAGATGCGCAGCAGCTGCGCCGCGGTGAAGGAGGTCTCCACCTTGACCACGGCGTTGTAGTAGTCCTCGCCCTGCGCGTCGACCGGCGCGGTGCGATAGAGGGATGATCTCGCCAGCACGGTAATGCCGACCTGCTGCGCCAGGCACACGACGGCATCCTTCAGCGCCTGGCGGGCATCGCCCAGGTTGGCGCCGATGCCGATAAAGGCAAGTGTCATTCCGATTCCTCCGGCTGGCTGCGGGTTTCGCCCGCTTCCAAGTCGCTCTGGGAGGAAACTTTATCCGATTTCCGCGGACCGCGCCGACGGCGCTTCTTGCGTGCGCCACCCTCGCCCTCCGCGGCCTGGCCGCGCGCGCCGCGGGCGGACTCGATCAGTGCCTCGCGGCCGTCGGAATCCGCGTTCTGGAAGGACTGCCACCAGTCGGCCATTTCTTCGGGCAGTTCGCCCGACTGGCAGCGCAGGTGCAGGAAGTCGAAGCCGGCGCGGAAGCGCGGCGATTCCAACAGGCGGAACGGCATGCGGCCCACGCGCTTCTCGAAGCGTGGCTGCATGCCCCAGATGTCGCGCATGTCGGTGACGAAGCGGCGCTGGATGGCGAGCTGTCCGGTCTGGCGCTCGAGCACGTCGTCCATCGCGGTGTTGAGCGCTGCGATCGGGTGCTCGCCGGCTTCGCGCAGCGCGGTCCAGCGCTGCAGCACGTGATGCCACAGCAGCGCGGCGAACAGGAAGCCCGGCGAGACCGGCTTGCCGGCCTGCACGCGGCGGTCGGTATTATCCAGCGCGAGCTGCACGAAGCGCTGGCCCAGCGGCTGTTCCAGCGCGACGTCCAGCAGCGGCAGCAGGCCCTTGTGCAGGCCGGCCTTGCGCAGCTCCTGCAGCGAGGCCCAGGCGTGGCCGGACATCAGCAGCTTGAGCATCTCGTCGAACAGGCGCGCGCTGGGCACGTTGTGGATCAGCGAGGCCAGGCCGGCGATGGGCTGGCGCGTGGACTCGTCGATGTCGAAGCCGGTCTTGGCCGCGAAACGCACCACGCGCAGCATGCGCACCGGATCCTCGCGGTAGCGCGTGACCGGGTCGCCGATCATGCGCAGCGTGCGTGCGCGCATGTCTTCCATGCCGTGGTGGTAGTCGTACACGGTCTGCGCGGCCGGATCGTAGTACATCGCGTTGATGGTGAAGTCGCGGCGTTCCGCGTCTTCCGCCTGCGTGCCCCACACGTTGTCGCGCAGCACGCGGCCCGAGGCGTCGATGGCGTGCGTCTTGCTGTCGAGCTCGGCGCGCTTCAGGCGCCGCCCCTCGGGCAGGGTCTCGCTGGCCACCGCGTCGACCAGCGCGCGGAAGGTGGAGACCTCGATGATCTCCTGCTCGCGACCGCCGTAGAAGGTCACGTGCACGATCTGGAAGCGCCGGCCGATGATGCGCGAGCGGCGGAACAGCGCCTGCACCTGCTCGGGCGTGGCATTGGTGGCGACGTCGAAGTCCTTGGGCTTGATGCCCAGCAGCAGGTCGCGCACCGCGCCGCCGACGATGAAGGCCTGGTAGCCGGCCTGTTGCAGCGTCGAGGTGACCTTGACGGCGTTGCGCGAGATCAGCGCGGGATTGATGCCGTGCTCCTCGACCATGATGATGCGCGGCGCATGGGCGCGGCCGAGGCGGCGCTGCTTCGGCCCCGGCTTGCCGAGCAGCCGGTTGATGAGCTTCTTGATCACGTCAGAACAGGTCCATGATGCGCCAGCCAGCAGCGGCGGCGTGGTGGCGCAGGCGGTCGTCCGGGTTGGCGGCGACCGGTTCGCTGACCTTCTCCAGCAGCGGCAGGTCGTTCGCCGAGTCGCTATAGAAGGTCGTGGTTTCGAAGGCGTCCCAGTTCGTGCCCATGCCCGCGAGCCAGCTCTCGACGCGCGTGATCTTGCCCTCGCGGAAGCTCGGCACGCCGGCCACGTCGCCGGTGAACTGGCCGTCGGGATTGCCGTTGGCGGTGGCCGGCTCGGTCGCGATCAGGTGCTCGATGCCGAAGGCGGACGCGATCGGCGCGGTGACGAAGCTGTTGGTGGCGGTGACCACGGCGCACAGGTCGCCGGCCTCCAGGTGCTTGTAGACCAGCGCGCGCGCCTGCGGCGTGATGACCGGCTCGATCACCTCGTGCATGAAGCGGTTGCGCCACTCTTCCAGCCGCGCGCGCGGGTTGGCCGCCAGCGGTGCCAGCGCGAAGCGCAGGAAGGCCTGGATGTCCAGGGTGCCTGCCTTGTATTGCCCGTAGAACTCGTCGTTCTTGCGGCGATAGGTTTCCTCATCGACCGCGCCGAGGCGCACCAGGAAGCGGCCCCATTCGTGGTCGCTGTCGGTCGGAAGCAGGGTGTGGTCGAGGTCAAACAGTGCCAGATTCATGGGCGGCGATTTTACATTAAGCCGGTGGAGGCGGTCGGAAGCGGCCGGTGGCCGTCATTCACGGAACTCGGCGAACATCTCGCGCAGCAGCGGCAGCGTGACCGCGCGCTTGCGCTCCAGCGAGTACGTGTCGAGGGCATCGAGCAGCGCCATCAGGCTCGGCATGTCACGGTAGTGGCGCGTGACCAGCCAATGCGGGATTTCCGGCGATAGCTGCAGGCCACGCTCGCGCGCCGCCTGCAGCAGCGCGGCCATCTTGTCCTCGTCGGACAGCGAGGCGAGCTGGTAGACCAGGCCCCAGCCCAGCCGCGTGCGCAGGTCTTCGCGCACCGGCATGGCACGGGGCGCCGCGCCGCCTGCCACCACCAGGGCGGTACGGGCATAGGCGCGCACTTCGTTGTACAGGGAGAACACCGCCACCTGGCGCGCCTCGTCCAGCACCTCGACGTCGTCCACGGTATAGAGCTGGCAGTCCGGGTCGAAGATGAAGTCGGACAGGGCGTGGTGCGGGCTCAGGTAGCGGCAGCGCATGCCGGCCTGCAGGGCAGAATCGCAGAGCGCATGCAGCAGGTGGGTGCGCCCGGAGCCGGCCTCGCCCCACAGGTAGATCAGCCGGTCGCTGGCGCGCTCCTGGGCCAGGGCGGACGGCAGTTCGCGCAGGCGCTGCACCGGCTCGCGGTTGGCTGCCACGAAGAAGTTCTCGAAGGTGGACGGCGGTGGGCTGCCGAGTTCGAGCGATAGCTGCTTGGGACGCTGGAACATGATGTATCCGTTACTTTCCTGCATGCGCGCCTATTTGCGGTAGAGATCGCTAGCCAGATAAACGCGCCGGATCTGCCTGGCGCCGACCAGCAGCACGGCGCAGGTGGGCAGCGCCAGCAGCACGCCGAAGAAGCCGAAGAGCTGGCCGAAGGCGAGCAGGGCGAAGATCACCACCAGCGGGTGCAGCCCGATGCGCTCGCCGACCAGGCGCGGCGTCAGGTAGAAGCCCTCTATGCACTGGCCGATGCCGTAGACCACCGCCACCGCCGCCAGCCCGTACCAGTTGCCGAACTGCAGCAGCGCGGCCACCACGGCCAGCGCCAGCCCCATGCCGAAGCCGATATAGGGGATAAAGACGGCCAGGCCGGTGAAGACGCCCACCGGTATGCCGATCTCGAAGCCGGCGATGGTCAGCCCGATCGAATAGAGCGCCGCCAGGATCAGCATCACCAGGATCTGGCCGCGCAGGTATTGCGACAGCAGGGCGTCGGTCTCGTTGCTCAGCTCGCGCACCTTGGGCACCCAGCGCCGCGGCACCACGTTCTCGATGCGCCGCATCAGTCGGTGCCAGTCCATCAACAGGTAGAACATGGCGATCGGCACGATGAACAGGGTGCCCGCCACTGTGATCAGCGCCGAGCCGGACACCTTCAGGTAGGTCAGCACCGTGTCGAACATGTCCTCCGGGCTGGCGGCGAAGCGCTCGGACAGCATGTGGCGCAGCCCGGGGAAATCGAAGCGCACGCGCACGCCGATCTCGGCCAGGCGCGGTGCCACCACGGCGTTGAGCTTCTTGAGCAGCGCCGGCAATTGGTCGCGCAACTGCGGTACCTCACGCTGCAGCACGGCCACCAGCAGCAGCGACAGCAGCACGCAGATCACCAGCAGCAACAGGATCATCAGCGCGGTGCCGATGGGGCGGGGCACGCGATGGCGTTCCATCCAGTCCACACCCGGATTCAGGATGTAGGCGAAGATGAAGGCGAACAAGAAGGGGGTGAGCACCGGCGCCAGTGCCACGATGGCCGCGAACAGCACGGCGGCCAGCACCACCCAGAGCAGGATGCGCTTGGCTTCTTGCGACAGCAGGGGAGCGTTCATCGGGAAGTGGTTGCGGCGGCCTTCATGCCGGAAACTGGAAGCCGGGAGCCTGTATCCGTTAAAATTACGATTCTACTGGACTCGCGGCCGCCAACCGACCTGGCGGCGCGGCGCGCATGCCGGTTTCCGCACTTCGGCTTCCGCACTTCTCAATTCCTCAAAGACAAGCAGATTCTCATGAGCGCAACTCCGACCTCCGGCCAGGCAGGCCTTTCCTACCGCGACGCCGGTGTTGACATCGACGCCGGCGACGCGCTGGTCGACCGCATCAAGCCGTTCGCCAAGCGCACCATGCGCGAAGGCGTGATGGCTGGCATCGGCGGGTTCGGCGCCCTGTTCGAGCTGTCGAAGAAGTTCCGCGAGCCGGTGCTGGTGTCCGGCACCGACGGCGTGGGCACCAAGCTCAAGCTGGCCTTCCAGCTGCAGCGCCACGACACCGTGGGCCAGGATCTGGTGGCCATGAGCGTCAACGACATCCTGGTGCAGGGCGCAGAGCCGCTGTTCTTCCTCGACTACTTCGCCTGCGGCAAGCTGGACGTCGACACCGCCGCCACCGTGATCCAGGGCATCGCCCGCGGCTGCGAACTGGCCGGCTGCGCGCTGATCGGCGGCGAGACCGCCGAGATGCCGAGCATGTACCCGGACGGCGAGTACGACCTGGCCGGTTTCGCCGTCGGCGCGGTCGAGAAGAGCAAGATCATCGACGGCACCACCATCGCCCCGGGCGATGTGGTGCTGGGCCTGGCATCGTCGGGCGCGCATTCCAACGGCTATTCGCTGGTGCGCAAGATCATCGAGGTCGCCAAGCCCGACCTGAACGCCGACTTCCACGGTCAGCGCTTGCAGGACGCCATCATGGCGCCCACCCGCATCTACGTGAAGCCGCTGCTGTCGCTGATGGAGACGCTGCCGGTCAAGGGCATGGCCCACATCACCGGCGGTGGCCTTACCGAGAACGTGCCGCGCGTGCTGGGGCAGAACCTGACCGCCGTGCTGCAACGCGACGCCTGGACCCTGCCGCCGCTGTTCCAGTGGCTGCAGGCCCAGGGCCAGGTGGCCGACGCCGAGATGCACCGCGTCTTCAACTGCGGCATCGGCATGGTCGTGATCGTGGCCAAGGACGACGCCGACCGCGCCATCCGCCACCTGCAGGCCGCCGGCGAGGCGGTGTGGCAGATCGGTGAGATCCGCGAGCGCGAGGAAGGCCAGGCGCAGACCGTGGTGGTCTGACCGGCGTCGGGCGCCACGCCGGCGCCCGCTGTAGCCACGCTGTAAGCAAATTGAGAGAAGCCCGCACGCCAAGGCCTGCGGGCTTTTTTTTCGGCCCGCGGCCGGCCGGATTGCGGTGCCTCAGCTTGCCCCGGGTTCCGGGGTGCCCAGCTGCGCCAGCGCCTCGCCGGTCACGCGGCAGATGCGCCAGTCCGGCATCACGTCGGCCCCCATCGCCCGATAGAAGTCGATCGAGGGCGTATTCCAGTCCAGCACGCTCCATTCGAAACGGCCGCAGCCGCGCTCCAGCGCCAGCGCCGCGAGGTGCTTGAGCAGCCGCTTGCCGAGGCCGTGGCCGCGCCAGGCGGGCTCGACGAACAGGTCCTCCAGGTACAGGCCAGGCTTGGCCAGGAAGGTGGAGAAGTTGTGGAAGTACAGGGCGAAACCCACACTGCGGCTGCCCTCGGGCGTGGCTGCGTCGACCAGCACGGCCTCGGCATGGGCGCGCGGGCCGAACAGGGCCTGCTCCAGCTTGGCCGGCGTGGCTTCGACCAGGTGGCTCAGCTTCTCGTATTCGGCCAGCGCCGAGATCAGGCGGACCAGGGTGCCGCAGTCGGCGGCGGTGGCGGGGCGCAGCGTGAACGTTGCTTGGGTTGCTGAGGTCATGGCAGTGTCGGGATCAGGCGGGGAGAACAGGATTATCGCCTGATCATCACTTTCTTCGTCGCCCGGCCGGCTGCTGTGGCTCCTGCTGTGGCCCCCGCTGTGGCCCCAATTGGGCCCGATTCAGCCGCCCAGGCCGGCCAGCGTTGCCACCTGGCGCACATAGTCGGGCGCCAGGCAGTCCACCACCAGGCGCTCGGGCGTGCTGCGCAGCCAGGTGAGCTGGCGCTTGCAGAGCTGGCGGGTGGCGGCGATGCCGCGCTCACGCATGGTGGCGCGGTCGCACTCGCCGTCCAGGTATTCCCAGGCCTGGCGGTAGCCCACGCAGCGGATCGAGGGCAGGCCCGGATGGAGGTCGCCGCGCGCGCGCAGCCGTTCCACCTCCTCGATCAGGCCGCCGGCCAGCATGGCATCGAAGCGCGCGGCGATGCGCGCGTGCAGCACGGCGCGGTCCGCCGGTTCCAGCGCGATCACGCGGAAGCGCGTGCCGGCGCTGCCGGCAAAGGTGCGGCCTTCGGCCTGGCGTGCCAGCAGGGCCGACATCGCTTGTCCGGTGAGGCGGTGGATCTCCAGCGCGCGCTGGATGCGCTGCGAGTCGTTGGGTGCCAGCCGCGCCGCCGTGACCGGATCCACCACGGCCAGCATGGCGTGCAGCGCGGGCCAGCCCCGCTCGGCGGCCAGCGCGTCGATCTCCGCGCGCACGCCCGCGTCGGCCTGGGGCAGGTCGTTCAGGCCCTGCGTGAGCGCCTTGTAGTACAGCATGGTGCCGCCGACGATCAGCGGCTCGCGGCCGCGCGCGCGGATCTCGCCGATCAGGCGCTCGGCATCGGTGACGAACTGGGCCGCCGAATAGCTGTCGGCCGGGTCGATGATGTCGATCAGGTGGTGCGGCACCGCGGCCAGCTCGTCCGCCGTCGGCTTGGCCGTGCCGATGTCCATTTCGCGGTAGACCAGGGCCGAGTCCAGGCTGATGATCTCGACCGGCGCGCGCGCGGCCAGCGCCAGGGCGGCAGCGGTCTTGCCGGAGGCGGTGGGGCCGAGCAGGCAGACGACCGGGTTTGGCGTGGTGACGGACATGGGACGGCGGACAGGTGAATCGGTGGTGCGGATGAGATTGGAACGGCGGCCTTGGTGCGGCTGGCAGGCGGCCGCGAGGCTTACTGCCCGCGCAGGAAGAGCCGGTCGAGTTCGCCTACTGACAGCTGCACCCAGGTCGGACGCCCGTGGTTGCACTGGTCGGCGCGCTCGGTCTGCTCCATCTGGCGCAGCAGTGCGTTCATTTCTTCCAGTGTCAGCTTGCGGTTGGCGCGCACCGCACTGTGGCAGGCCAGGGTGGCCAGCAGTTCGTTGCGGCGCTCGGCCAGCACGCGCGAACCGCCGTAGGACTGCAGGTCGCGCAGCACGTCGCGCGCCAGGGCCTCCGCATCGGCCTGCTTGAGCAGAGCGGGGATGGCACGCACGGCCAGCGTGGTCGGCGACACCGGCGCGATGTCGAAGCCCAGCAGCGCCAGCGTTTCCTGGTGCTCCTCGGCGGCGCCGATCTCGACCGGGCTGGCCGGCAGCGTGACGGGGATCAGCAGGGGCTGGACGGCCAGCTCGCGTGTGTCCAGCGCGGTCTTGATCTGCTCGTAGAGAATGCGTTCGTGGGCGGCGTGCATGTCGACCAGCACCAACCCCCGCGCATTCTGTGCCAGCACGTAGATGCCGTGCAGCTGGGCCAGCGCGAAGCCGAGCGGCGGGCCGCCGCTTTCTTCTGCGTCGTCGGCCGCGGCGCGCATGCCGGCGCCCTCGGGGCGGGCCGCTAGCGCGTCCAGCAGGCCTGGCGGGTCGCTTTCGCGCGCCGCCTGCGCATCGGCCAGCCAGGCCGGGGGTGTGGCGGAAGGTGCGAAGGGTACCGGGGGTGGCGATCCGTATGCGGGCCCGGCACCGCCCGTGCGCGCCGGCGCCATGGCGTCGCGCACCATGCCCAGATAGGCCTGGCGGGGCTGCTCGATGCCCAGCGTGGTCTGCCGGGCCGCCGCGGTGTAGTCGACCCACTGGCTGCCGCGCGCCTGCCCTGCGCCCGCCGGGAGCCCGGCGGGCCGGCCGCCAGCGAGCCCCGCGTCACCCGTGTCACCTGCGTCGCTGTGCAGGCTGTCGCCCTGCTCGCCGGCCTGGCGCGCCAGGCAGCGCTGCACCGCGTGGTAGACGAACTGATGCACGGCCCGCGACTCGCGGAAGCGCACCTCGATCTTGGAGGGGTGGACATTGACGTCCACCATTTCGGGCGGCAGGTCCAGGCACAGCACGTAGGAGGGGAAGCGATCCCCGTGCAGCACGTCCTGGTAGGCGCTGCGCACCGCGTGCGTCAGCAGCTTGTCGCGCACGAAGCGGCCGTTGACGAAGAAGAACTGCTGGTCCGGGCGGCCGCGCGAGGCCGTCGGCAGCCCGGCGAAGCCATAGAGATGCAGGGTGCCGGCCTCTTCGTCGAGCGGCAAGCGCGCCCGGGCGAAGTCGCCGCCCAGCACCTGGCCGGTGCGGCTGGCCACGTCGCCCCCGTTCCAGTGCTCCATCGGCTTGCCGTTGTGGTGGACGGAAATCGTCACGTCGGGGCGCGCCAGCGCCACACGGCGTACCATCTCCAGGCAGTGGCCCAGCTCGGTTTGCTCGGACTTGAGGAACTTTCTGCGCGCTGGCGTGTTGAAGTACAGGTGCTGCACGTCCACCGTGGTGCCGACGCCGCCGGAGGCGGGTTGCAGTGCGCCGCTTTCGGCGCTGACCTGGGTGGCGTGTGGCTCCGCTGCGGTGCGGCTGGTCAGCGTGAGGTGCGAGACCGATGCAATCGAGGCCAGCGCCTCGCCGCGGAAGCCCAGGGTCAGCACCGCTTCCAGTTCGTCGAGCGAGGCGATCTTGCTGGTGGCATGGCGCATCAGTGCCACCGGCAGTTCGGCGGCGGGGATGCCGCAGCCGTTGTCGGTAATGACGATGCGTCGCACGCCGCCTTCCTCCAGCCGGATGGAAAGCTGGCTGGCGCCGGCGTCGAGTGCGTTCTCGAGCAGTTCCTTGACCACGGAGGCCGGCCGTTCGACCACCTCGCCGGCGGCGATCTGGCTGATCAGCTGGTCGGGCAGGGGACGGATCGGGCGCGTCGGCTGCGCGGTGCGTGTGGCGGAAGCAGGCATGGGCGGATTATACGTGCGGCGCATGGGCCAACGTGCCCGACGTGTCCAAGGTGCCCAACGTGCCCAACGTGCCCAACGTGCCCATGGCCACACTGCAAATTGCGGATCGAGGGGAGAACTGCAAGCTCTCTCTTGTATGATGTGAGGCTAATTTCAGAATTTTCAGAATTCAGAACGGGGATCGAATTGGATATCGCATTGCAGATGATCGACATGCTGCTGCACGTCGACAAGTATCTGGGTACCGTCATCCAGCAGTACGGATCATGGGTCTACGCCCTGCTGTTCCTGATCGTCTTTGTCGAGACGGGCCTGGTGGTGGTCCCCTTCCTGCCGGGCGATTCGCTGCTGTTCATCGCCGGCGCCTTCTGCGCCACCGGGGCGATGAACGAATGGGCGCTGATCGCGCTGCTGCTGGTGGCGGCCATCGGCGGCAACACCCTCAACTACATGATCGGCAGCTGGATCGGCCCCAAGGTGTTCGACATGCACTGGCGCTTTCTCGACCAGAAGGCGCTGCGCCGTACCCATGATTTCTACGAGCGCCACGGTGGCAAGACGCTGGTGATGGCGCGCTTCGTGCCCATCGTGCGCACCTTCGCGCCCTTCGTGGCGGGTGTGTCGCAGATGAGCGTCGGCCGCTTCCAGATGTTCAATGTGATCGGCGCGGCCGGCTGGGTGCTCGGCCTGGTGTTCGCCGGCTATTTCTTCGGCAACCTGCCTTTCATCAAGCAGTACCTGAACCTGATCGTGCTGGCCGGCATCGGGGCGGCCGTGGTGCCGCTGGTGCTGGGCGGCCTGTGGAAGCTGGTGCGGGGCGGGCGCGGCGACGCGTCGGGCGCGCAGCGCTGATCCTGTGCGGCCGCCGCGTGCGGCCCGGATGGACAACGGGGATGGACAACGGGCCGCTTGCGCGGCCCGTTTGCTTTTGGGGTTTGGACTCAGTCTTCAGTTCAGGCTGCGGCTCATCAGCCGCAGTGCCGGCATGCGGTCGCGGATCTGGGTGCTGTCGGCGGCATCGGGCCGCGCCGTCACATAGGCTTCCAGGTCGGCCAGTGCCGGGCGGAAGCACTCCAGGTTGGCATAGGCGAGGCCGCGGTCGCGCACTTCCTCGATCGAGCCGGGCAGCAGGATCACCAGCCGGTTCTGCACCGCCAGCAGCCGCTGCCAGCGCGACTCCTGTAGATAGATGGCCTTCAGGTTGCGCAGCATGCGCGCGATGATCTCGCGATGGCTGGCCGTCTGCAGGAAGAGCCCCAGCGGCACCTCAGCGGGATCGCGGATGCCTTCCTGCTCGAGGTATGGGTCCAGCATTTCCTGCAACTGTTCCTTCGACAGCGTCTCGCCCGTCAGCGGGTCCAGCACCACCTCGCCTGCCGGGATCGACATCCTGACCAGGAAATGGTTGGGGAACGACACGCCCTTGAGTGGCAGGCCGATCTGCTGCCCGAGTTCCATATACAGTACCGCCAGCGAAATCGGGATGCCGCGCCGCTGCTTGATGACGACGTTCAGGTAGGAATTGTCGGGGTTGTAGTAGTCGTTCGCGTTGGCGGTGAAACCGAGGTCGCGGTAGAAGAAATGGTTGAGCAGGCGCAGGCGCTGGATGGCCGGCGTGCCCTCGGCAATCCGTCGCTTGAGCCGCAGCGCCAGCAAGTCCAGCGCGGCCAGCTCACTTTGCAGGTCGAGGTCGGGGTAGGCATCCTGGGCAATGGACAGGGCCGTCTCGGTCAGCGGGATGCCGCCGTCGTCAGCCACGAGGCTGGCGAAGTAATCCAGGACTTTCGTGGTGCTCATGTCGGGTTCCTGAAGCGGCGTGACCTGCCGCGCCAAGGATGGCGCGATGGCAGGCGCACCGGGCGCGTTGGCGACTTGACCCTAGCCGGCTTTCCGCTTGAACGCGGTATATCTCAGCCCCATGAGCCACAGTGTACCGAAGTAGACGACCGCCGCAAGTACCAGGCACGAAGCCAGCAGGGCGACGCGCAGCAGCGGCGTGCTTCCCAGGCCCACCCAGTCGAAGCTGCGCGCGCACCACAGCAGCAGGCCGGCCAGCAGCGTCACGGCGGCCAGCAGTTGCGCGAGGAACAGGCTCCAGCCCGGTGCCGGCTTGTAGAGGCCGCGCCGGCGCAGGCCGAAGAAGAGCATCAGCGCGTTGAGGGTGGCACCCAGGCTGATCGACAGCGCCAGGCCGGCGTGGGCGAACTGCGGGACGAAGACGAGGTTGGCCAGCTGGGTGATGACCAGCACGGCCACGGCGATCTTGACCGGGGTGCGGATATCCTGGCGCGCGTAGAAGCCCGGCGCCAGGATCTTGATCAGGATCAGGCCCAGCAGCCCCGTGCCGTAGGCGACCAGCGCCTGGCGGGTCATCTCCACCGCATGGCCGTTGAACTTGCCATAGTTGAACAGCACCGCCGTCAGCGGGGTGCCGAATACGAACAGGCCGACCGCACAGGGCAGGGCGAGCAGGAAGGTCAGGCGTAGCCCCCAGTCGAGCAGGCCGGAGTACTCGTCGTAGTTGGCCTCGGCACTGGCCTTGGACAGGCTGGGCAGCAGAATCGTCCCTAGCGCCACGCCGAGCAGGGCGGTCGGGAATTCCATCAGGCGGTCGGCATAGGTGAGGTATGACACGCTGCCCGCCGCCAGCCGCGAGGCGATGTTGGTATTGATGATCAGGCTGATCTGCGCCACCGAGACCGCCGCCAGCGCCGGCACCATCTGCGTCAGGATGCGCCGCACGCCGGGATCGGACCAGGCCTCGCGCACGTTCACATGGAGACGCGGCATCATCCCCAGTTGCTTCAGCGCGGGGATCTGGATCGCCAGTTGCAGGATGCCGCCCACCAGTACGCCCCAGGCCTGGGCGTAGATCGGCTCGCGCATATGCGGGCCGACGAACAGCGCTGCGAAGATCAGGCACAGGTTGAGCAGCACCGGCGTGAAGGCCGGCACCGCGAAGCGCCGCCAGGTGTTGAGAATGCCCGAGGCGAGCGCCACCAGCGAGATCAGCCCGATATACGGAAACATCACGCGCGTCATGAAGACGGCGGCGGTATAGGTCTCGCTCTCCCCGCGGAAGCCGGTCGCCACCACCGTCATCACTACCGGGGCGCCGATCACGCCCAGCAGCGAGACGCCCATGAGCACCCAGGCCATCACCGTGCCGACGGCGTCGATCAGGCGCCCCGTCTCGACGTCGCCGCGCTTGCTGTGGTACTCGCCCAGGATGGGCACGAAGGCCTGCGAGAACGCGCCCTCTCCGAAGATGCGGCGCAGCAGGTTGGGGATGCGGAAGGCGACGTTGAAGGCATCGGTCATGTCCGAGGCCCCGAAGGCGCGTGCAATGAGGATCTCACGTATCAGGCCCGTGATGCGCGAGAGCATGGTCAGGCTGCTGATGGTGGCGAGCGCTTTGAGCAGGTTCAAGATGGACTGGAGCGAGCAAGGCGCCGGCGCGGGGCCGGGAAGGCGCGGCGTCGGTGCGGAATCGGGTTGGCTTGTACCGGCGGGCCTGTGGCCAGGCCGCCGGACCAGGGGTCAGACGGCCCAGGCGGGCCAAAGTTGCAGTGGCGCCACGCGTCGGTGTGGCGCATATTATACGGATCGGATGTGCGCGGCTCCGCCTGTTGCCGCGCGTTGGGATTTGTCCTTGCAATCTGTCCTGGCGTGTGTGTATAATCGCCGATTCACAAGGACAGTTGCGTTCCGGATTCGGTTGTCTGTGCTTTACCGTGCATCCCGGGCCGCTTATGTGCATTTTTGGCTGTGTCCCCGGGGCACGCATCTGAATTCAGGAAATCTACGTAAATGGCAAATTCCGCACAAGCCCGCAAGCGCGCGCGCCAAGCCGTCGCCCAAAACGCTCACAACTCCAGCCTGCGCTCGCGTCTGCGCACCGCTGTGAAGGCCGTTCGCAAGGCCATCGCCACCGGCGACAAGGCAGCTGCTGCTGAGATCTTCAAGAACTCGCAAGCTGTGATCGACAGCATCGCCGACAAGAAGATCGTGCACAAGAACAAGGCTGCACGCCACAAGTCGCGCCTGTCGGCCGCCATCAAGTCGATGGCTGCCTAAGTTAGGCACCTAAGTTAGGCACCTACCTGTGCGGCCAAGGCTGCACGGGTTGGCGGGCCCTCCTTCCGAGGGCCTAGCCAAGCAAAAAGCCCGTCATGCGACGGGCTTTTTCATTTCCTGCGGCCTGTTTGCCGCTGCTTCCATTTCCATTTCTCGTTTCGATTGCCGCCCGGTCGGTCCTCGGGCGCGGGGGCAACCATTCGGGCCGCTCGGCCTGTCCGGCCCGTCAGTCGAGCGAGCAGGCTTCGACCAGTTGCAGGCTGTTGTCGCGCGCGAAGTTCAGCACGAAATCCAGCGCCTTGGGCTCGATCTCCCTGAGCCGCACGTCGACCACCACGCTCTTGATGCCGCCGGCGATCACGGGGCGCACATAGGGGGAGTAGGTCAGGCGGGGGTCGCCGGTGTCGCCTTCGGGGCGGAACTGCGCCATCACGCCGCACAGTCGTTCTGCCCAGTCGCTCGGGCGGAAGGTCTTGCCTTCCTTGGTAATGCCTTGGATGAAAAATTCGCGAACGTTGGGGGTCATGAGACGACTGCAGACTGGAGGGTGACTCGGCGTTAGACCCGTAGGCACGGGCGCCTTCTTCGACGCGGCGGGCAAGCTTTGGTTCGCTTCATTCCGCCGGTCAGCGGGGCGTCGGTGCTTTGCGGGGGCACTTTTGATGCCTGCGGCGGGCGTAGGCATCGGTATGCCGGGCCCCGCGTGAATCAGCGAGTATTATATCTTATATAAGACCTGCGCATAAGGGCGGGGCGGATGCGGACGCCGGATCGGGGTCCGCACGGACTCGCCAAAGGGAAAATAATCCCTTATGATTCTTACAGTTAAATTGCGCAAGCGACGCGAAAGGCGGCTCCGCGACGCGCCTGGCCACCCCCGTCGGCGGTGGCGGCGAGTCCCCACCGAGCCGCCTTCTTTGTTTTATGAGCCCAACCCCGATCAAGCATTACCTCCAGTTCAGCGACCTGACTCACGAAGAGTACGAGTACCTGCTGGACCGCGCGCGGATCCTCAAGGCGAAGTTCAAGAACTACGAAACATGGCACCCGCTGCACGACCGCACGCTGGCCATGATCTTCGAGAAGAATTCCACGCGCACGCGGCTGTCTTTCGAAGCCGGCATCCATCAGCTGGGCGGCCACGCCGTGTTCCTGAACACGCGCGATTCGCAGCTCGGCCGTGGCGAGCCGATCGAGGATGCGGCACAGGTGATCTCCCGCATGGTGGACATCATCATGATCCGCACCTTCGGCCAGGACATCATTGACCGTTTCGCCGCCCACTCGCGCGTGCCGGTCATCAATGGCCTGACCAACGAGTACCACCCCTGCCAGGTGCTGGCCGATGTGTTCACCTACATCGAGCAGCGCGGCGCCATCCGCGGCAAGACCGTGACCTGGATCGGCGATGCCAACAACATGGCCTATACCTGGATCCAGGCGGCCGAGCGGCTGGGCTTCCAGTTCCATTTCTCCGCACCGCCGGGCTACCAGCTCGATCCGGCGATGGTGCCGGCTTCGGCCGCGCCCCATCTCAAGGTGTTCGACGATCCGCTGGCGGCCTGCCAGGGCGCAGACCTCGTGACCACCGATGTCTGGACCAGCATGGGCTTCGAAGCCGAGAACGAGACCCGCAAGCGCGCCTTCCAGCAATGGATGGTCACCACCGAGATGATGGACCGCGCCAATGCGGATGCGCTGTTCATGCACTGCCTGCCTGCCCATCGCGGCGAGGAGGTGGAGGCTGCGGTGATCGACGGCCCCAAGAGCGTCGTCTGGGAAGAGGCGGAGAACCGCCTGCACGTGCAGAAGGCGCTGATGGAATATCTGCTCTGCGGCCGCTATTGACGCAGTGCGGGCAGGATGATCATGCAGGAGGGGCCGCTTGGCCCCTCTTTTCACGCTAGGATTCGAAAACCAGGCCAGGGACCGGCAGGCGCCGGCGATCGGCCAGCAGCAAGGAGTGTTTGCATGTCCCAGTTCGACAACGTTTCCGTCGTCAAGAAGGCCAACCTGTATTTCGACGGCAAGTGCGTCAGCCACACCGTGTTGTTTGCAGACGGCACCCGCAAGACGCTCGGCGTGATCTTCCCGGCCAAGCTGAACTTCGGCACCGCGGCGCCCGAGATCATGGAGATCAACGGCGGCAGCTGCCGCATCCGCCTGGCGGGCTCGGACGAATGGCAGACCTATGGCGCCGGCCAGCAGTTCAGCGTGCCGGGCAACAGCAACTTCGACATCGAAGTGCTGGAAACGCTGGACTACGTCTGTCACTACGGCTGACCTGCGCTGCCGGTCCCGCGGCGGGCGGCGCGGCTGTCCGCAAGGGACCGCTGCGCAGGCCGCCAGGTCTGCGGGAGGAAGCGCCATGACGCAAGGTCATAAGCCGATCAACCTCGCCCTGCAGGGCGGAGGCTCGCACGGCGCCTTCGGCTGGGGTGTGCTCGATGCCCTGCTGGAAGACGGCCGGCTGGATTTCGACGGCATCAGCGGCACCAGTGCCGGTTCGATGAACGCCGTGCTGGTAGTGGACGGCATGGCCGAAGGCGGGCGCGACCGCGCGCGGGAGAAGCTGCATGCCTTCTGGTACGGCGTCTCGCGCACGGGCTCGCCGTTTTCCACGCTCGGCCAGCAGACAGCCGACTGGCTGTCGGGCAACCATCACGGCGGCTGGCCGCTGCAGGAATGGATGAAGATGTGGTCCGGCTGGTGGAGCGCCTCGGCCAACGGCGGCAAGTTCAATCCGCTGCGCGACCTGCTCTCGACCCACGTCGACTTCGAGCGCCTGCGCTGCTGCGCCGGGACCAAGCTCTTCGTGGCCGCCACCGACGTCAACAGCGGCAATGTGCGCGTGTTCCAGAAGCACCAGATCACGCTCGAGGCGCTGCTCGCGTCCGCCTGCCTGCCCTATCTGTACCCGGCCGTCGAAATCGACGGGCACCACTACTGGGATGGTGGCTACATGGGCAACCCCGCGCTGTTCCCGCTCTTCTATGAGACCGAGACGCGCGACATCCTGATCGTCCACATCAACCCGATCCAGCGCGACGACGTGCCCAGGCAGCCGCAGGAAGTGATGGAGCGGCTCAACGAGATCACCTTCAACGCCTCGCTGCTGCGTGAATTCCGCGCCATCGCCTTCGTGCAGAAACTGCTGGAGGAAGACTGGCTCAAGCCGGAGTATCGCAGCCGGCTTAAATACATCCTGCTGCATTCGATCCGTGCCGACCAGGCGCTCGCCGACCTGTCCTCATCGACCAAGCTGGTCACGCACTGGAACTTCCTCGTCATGCTGAAGGAGCGCGGCCGTGCTGCCGCTCAGGCCTGGCTCGCCGCGCATTTCAAGGATGTGGGCAAGCGCGGCTCGGTGGACATCCGCCGCGAGTTCCTGGGCGACCAGCCCTTCTAGTGTCCTGATCTTCAAATCACTAGGCGATTTCGCGACTAGGAATTTGGCGGAACAGGACACTAGCCCCGCGCGGACAGCGCCGCGGGCGCTCAGAGCACCACCGGTTCCGGCTCGATGCGCACCCCGAAGCGTGCCTGGACGGCGTCGGCGATGCGCGTAGCCAGGTCCAACAGTTGCCGGCCGCTGCCGCCGCCATGGTGCACCAGTACCAGGGCCTGCTTGCCGTAGACGCCCACGGGGCCGTCGCGCAGCCCCTTGAAGCCGCACTGGTCGATCAGCCAGCCGGCGGCCAGCTTGACGCTGCCGTCCGCCTGCGCGTAATGCGCCAGGCCGGGAAAATCCACCAGCAGCGCCTCGCATTGCGCGGCGCTGACCACCGGATTCTTGAAGAAGCTGCCCGCGTTGCCGATCTGGGCCGGATCAGGCAGCTTGCGGGTGCGGATGGCCACCACCGCGTCACGGATCTCCGCGGCGCAAGGCGATGCCTTGTCCTGCAGCTCGCGCGCGAGTTCCGCGTAGGCGAGCACGGGCTGCCAGGGACGCGGCAGGCGCAGCGTGACTGCCGTGATGATGTAGCGGCCGTGGCCGCCGTGCTTGAACAGGCTGTCGCGATAGGCGAACGCGCACTGCGCGGCATCGAGGCTGACGAAGGCGCCGGTCTCCCGGTCGTAGGCGCGCACCGCGGCGAACCGCTCGCGCAGCTCGACGCCATAGGCACCGATGTTCTGGATGGGCGCGGCGCCGGCGGTGCCGGGGATCAGCGCCAGGTTTTCCAGTCCCGGCATGCCTTCGGCGATGGTGCGGCAGACCAGGGCGTGCCAGTTTTCGCCGGCGCCGGTCGTGACCAGCCAGGCATCGTCGGCCTGCCGCGCGGTGAAGCCTGGAATCTCCATCAGCAGCACCAGCGCCGCCAGGTCGTGCGTCAGCACCACATTGCTGCCGCCGCCCAGCACGACCACCGGCAGCCCTTGGACTCTCGGGTCCGCCAGGGCGGCCTGCAGGTCGTCTTCGCTGCGCACGCGGGCGGCAAAGCGCGCGCTGGCGTCGAATCCGAATGTATTGTGCTGGCGCAGGGGATAAAATTCGAGGAGCTCTGCCATGCGAGGTCTGGGTGATGCGGCCGCGGTGGCACCGGGAAACGGGGCCGGCCTGGACTGCGGGGATGGCAGGATTATACGGAAGCGCCGGCGCGAGGCCCGGCGATTCCGCGGCAAGTGTTTATCAGGAGAAAGAAATGCCGTCGTTTGACGTAGTGTGCGAAGCGAACATGGTCGAGGTGAAGAATGCGGTCGAGCAGACCAACAAGGAGGTCTCGACGCGCTTCGACTTCAAGGGATCCGATGCGCGCGTCGAGCAGAAAGAGGGCGAACTGACCGCCTTCGCCGACGACGACTTCAAGCTGGGCCAGGTCAAGGACGTGCTGATCAACAAGATGGCCAAGCGCAACGTGGATGTGCGCTTCCTCGACTACGGCAAGGTCGACAAGATCGGCGGCGACAAGGTCAAGCAGGTCATCACCATCAAGAAGGGCGTGACCGGCGACCTCGCCAAGAAGATCGTGCGCATGATCAAGGACAGCAAGATCAAGGTGCAGGCCAGCATCCAGGGCGACGCCGTGCGGGTGTCGGGCGCCAAGCGCGACGATCTGCAGGGCGTGATCGCCATGCTGCGCAAGGATGTTTCCGAGGCGCCGCTGGATTTCAACAACTTCCGCGACTGACCCTCACCGCCAGTCCGCGCGGCGGGGCGACGGCGCCCGCCGCGCTTGCCGGCGTCAGCGCGCCTGCTGCAGCGACTGCAGCCCGCCGATACGCGTGCCGGCCTTGATTCCCTTCTGCGCGAACCAGCCCTTGTTCATTTCCAGCGCATAGCGCACCGCCGCCCGCGGGCAATGGTTGTTCTCGGTCTGCGGGGCCATGTCCTCGATGTTGACGATGGTGCCGTCATCGGCCAGGAAGGCGATCGACAGCGGCAGGTCGGTGTTCTTCATCCAGAAGCAGTGTCCCGCCTTCTCATCGAAGACGAACAGCATGCCGTTGCTGGCCGGCATGGTCTTGCGGAACATCAGGCCGGTCTCGCGCGTGTCGGGGGTGGCCGCCACCTCGGCATGGATGGCGTACATGCCGGCGTTGAGCTGTACCACCGGCAGGCCGGTCTGCGGCTGCGGCTGCGCCTGCGCGGCCGCGCCCTGCGCGAAGGCGAGCGCGGTGGTAGCAGCGGCGGCAAGTTTGAGCAGGGTCTTGGGCGCGATGGGCATGGCGTGGGCGTGGGATCGGCGTTAGGGTGAACGGAATGGAGCAGGCGCAAGGATAACCCGGACGCGGGCAAGGGTGCCGCGCCGCAAGGCCATAAAAAAAGGCAGGACGCCCTTGCGGGACGACCTGCCTTTGCGCCATCCGCCAGGGCGGAGGCGGCGACTTCCGAAGTCTTACTTCGAAGCGCCTTCTGCCGGAGCAGCAGCGGCGGGTGCAGCTTCTGCCTTGGAAGCGGCCTTCTTGGCGTGGTGCTTCTTGTGGTTGTGGTTCTTCTTGGCAGCCGGCTTCGCTTCTGCCTTGGCGGCGGGAGCAGCTTCAGCAGCAGCCGGGGCCGAGGCTTGGGCGAATGCGCCGGTGGCGAACAGGCCGGTAACCAGAGCAGCAGCGATCAGTTTGTTCATTGCGATTCCCTCGAAATTTGAACGCAGTCGGAAGTAATGACCCGTTATTTGACGTGTCACGATCAACAACGGGGGCCGTGAAGGATCGGTTGACGCGATCTCGCGGCAAAGTTTGCCGCCATTTGTTAGCGTTTGTAACGATTTTGTTTTTCTTTTGATGCAGGGCGCCGCGGCGCGCCGGAGGCGGCGTCAGGCAGGCCGAGCAGGGCCGGTGCAATTTCCCTCCATTCGCCGGGATTCAGGCCCAGCGTGAGCAGGTCGAGGCGTCCGATTGCCGTGCGCACCAGGCGCAGCGTCGGATGGCCGACCGCGGCCGTCATGCGCCGGACCTGGCGGTTCTTGCCTTCGCGGATACGCAGCTCCACCCAGGTGGTGGGAATCGCCGCGCGGAAGCGGATGGGCGGCGTGCGCGGCCATAGCGTCGGCGGTTCATCCACTAGCCTGGCCTGCGCCGGCAGCGTACGGAAATCGCCCAGGTCGATCCCCTCGCGCAGGGCGCGCAGCGCTGCCTCGTCCGGTATCCCTTCGACTTGCGCAAGATAGGTCTTTACCAGCTTGTGGTGCGGGTCCGCGATGCGGGCCTGCAAGGGACCGTCATCGGTCAGCAGCAGCAATCCTTCGCTGTCGGCGTCGAGCCGGCCTGCAGGGTAGACGCCGGGTACCGCCACGCAGTCGGCCAGCGTCGGCCGCGTCGGATGCGGCGAGAACTGGCTCATGGTGTTGAATGGCTTATTGAGAGCGAGCAGGGTCATGGGGCCGAAGTATGCCGCAGGCGCGGCGCGCGGCACACCCGCGCGGATGGCCGGCGGCGATGGCGGTTGATGGGATTTTGCTGCATAATATAAAATTGGTCTTATGTCTTATATAAGACTTCAGGACCGGGATTGCGCGATGCCGCGAATGCAAGACAGGCGTGCCCGCTACAATCCCCCGCTGTGCCCCCAATCTCGCCGTCCGGTCACGAACCTGGCGGCGGCCGTTGCAACCCTCGTTCCGTACTGGAGACGTCATGTACCAACACATCAAGGTTCCGGCCGGCGAAAAGATCACGGTCAACAAGGACTTTTCGCTGAACGTTCCGGATAACCCCATCATCCCGTTCATCGAAGGTGACGGCACGGGCCTCGACATCACGCCGGTGATGCTCAAGGTGGTCGACGCCGCCGTGGCCAAGGCCTACGCCGGCAAGCGCAAGATCTCCTGGATGGAGATCTACGCCGGCGAGAAGTCGACCAAGGTCTATGGCCCCGATGTGTGGCTGCCCGACGAGACCCTGCAGGTGCTCAAGGACTATGTGGTGTCGATCAAGGGACCGCTGACCACACCGGTCGGTGGCGGCATCCGCTCGCTGAACGTGGCGCTGCGCCAACAGCTCGACCTCTACGTCTGCCTGCGTCCGGTGCGCTACTTCAAGGGCGTGCCCTCGCCGGTGCGTGAGCCCGAGAAGACCGACATGGTGATCTTCCGCGAGAACTCGGAAGATATCTACGCCGGCATCGAGTGGGAAGCCGAGAGCGAGCAGGCCAGGAAGATCATCGCCTTCCTGCAGAACGAGATGGGCGTCAAGAAGATCCGCTTCCCGGAAACCTCGGGCATCGGCATCAAGCCTGTGTCCAAGCAAGGCACCCAGCGCCTGGTGCGCAAGGCCATCCAGTACGCCATCGACAACGACAAGCCGTCGGTCACGCTGGTGCACAAGGGCAACATCATGAAGTTCACCGAGGGTGGCTTCCGCGACTGGGGCTATGAGCTGGCCCAGACGGAGTTCGGCGCCGAGCTGGTCGACGGCGGCCCGTGGTGCAAGTTCAAGAACCCGAAGACCGGCCGTGACATCGTCATCAAGGACACCATCGCCGACGCCTTCCTGCAGCAGATCCTGCTGCGCCCGGCTGAGTATTCTGTGATCGCCACGCTGAACCTGAACGGCGACTACATCTCCGACGCGCTGGCCGCGCAGGTCGGCGGCATCGGCATCGCCCCCGGCGCCAACCTGTCGGACTCGGTGGCCATGTTCGAAGCCACGCACGGCACTGCGCCCAAGTATGCGGGCAAGGACTACGTGAACCCGGGTTCGGAAATCCTGTCGGCCGAAATGATGCTGCGCCACATGGGCTGGACCGAGGCGGCCGACCTGATCATCGCCTCGATGGAGAAGTCCATCCTGTCGAAGAAGGTCACCTACGACTTTGCCCGTCTGCTGGAAGGCGCGACCCAGGTGTCGTGCTCGGGCTTCGGCCAGGTGTTGATCGACAATATGTAATCGCGACCCGCGGCGCGCCGGCCATCTCCGGCGCGTGCGACAAGGCCCCGGGGACGCTGCGCGCCGCCGGGGCCTTTTTTCTGGCGGCGGTGTGCCCGGGCTGTGCGGCTTGCAGTCCGCGGTTCGGAATCAGAACCGGACCCCGGCCCCGCATCCCGCGAAGAAGCCGCCATTGCTGCTGGCGCTGGCGCAGCCGAACATGCCGCAGCCGGCCAGCAGCAGCGCTGCCGAGGCCAACAGGATCAGAATGGGCAGGCGCCTGGGCATCGCGGATCCTCGCTTGCGGTTGTGGGTGGGCTCCCCTGGGGCGGCGCCGGCTGGCGCATTCCTTGCGCGATGGTAGCGCGGCCGACTGTCCGGGCGGACATCGGGGTGCAGCGCGGGGTGCAGCGTTGCGTCATGCCAAAGAAAAAGCCGGCCACGCGGGCCGGGCTTTCTTGCCGGATGCGGCAACGAACAGCCGATTCTGACCAGGAGGCGGGCATCCGCCACCAGCCGCGTGAAACGGCTGGGGACGGCTGCTCGCCTCCCGGCATTTCCCGTTCCCAGAACCCTCCCGCATCCCCGTTGGACCGCCTCTCGCTCTATCGGCGGGTGCGGTCCGGCGCGCTCAGGTCGCGTCCTGGATGTTGGTGGCTTGCTTGCCCTTAGGGCCTTGCACGACTTCGAAGGAGACGCGCTGGCCTTCCTTCAAGGTCTTGAAACCGTTCATCTGGATCGCCGAGAAATGCGCAAACAGCTCTTCTTCACCATCGTCAGGCTTGATGAACCCGAAGCCCTTGGCGTCGTTGAACCATTTGACGATACCGCTTGCCATAAACTCCCCCCAACAAAGAAACGAATTATTAAGCGGGGAAGCCTGCAGACCGGCCGGACAGCGCCCGTCGCCCGGCCGGGCCGCGCGACGGCCCGCAACGGGCTTGCCGGCGACGACAGCTCGGACCTTGCATGAAGGCGTGATGGTCGTTCCCGAGATCGGGGTCAGTGGGCCTCCCTGCCCACCAAGCACCCAGGTCCGGCCTGATATTTTGGCTCGCGTAACCAGACTAGGATGCACTTTTGATTTTTCGGGCAAAGTGTAGGGCTGTCAAGCTGGCAGAATCCCCACTTCTGGCTGGATGTCGCAGGAATGGGACGGCCGCGCGCCGCGCGTGCCGGACGTGGCGGCAGCGTGGCGGACGGTCTTGGGTGCGAATGTGTGCGGCGCTGCCTTTCAGGGCGACGGCCTCTTGAATCCGGTCGCATCTCCCCAAATTGCAGAGTTGTGAGTAAGGGTTAGAATAAAGCCATGGCTACGAGGCTGGCGAATGTCCCACAACGCGAAGCGGACACTGTACTGGAACGGAAAGAGCAGGCGCTCAAACCGCCCGCCATGTACAAGGTGGTGCTTCTGAATGACGACTACACTCCGATGGAGTTCGTCGTCATGATCCTGCAACAGTATTTCAGCAGGGACCGAGAAACGGCGACGCAGATCATGCTCACGGTGCATCGGGAAGGTAAGGGCGTCTGCGGTATCTATACCAGGGATATCGCAGCGACGAAGGTCGAGCTGGTGTCAACGCACGCACGGCAGGCGGGTCACCCGCTGCAGTGTGTGATGGAGGAAGCATGATTGCGCAAGAATTGGAAGTCAGCCTGCATATGGCCTTTGTCGAGGCCAGGCAGGCACGCCACGAGTTCATCACCGTGGAGCATCTGCTGCTGGCGTTGCTTGACAACCCCACCGCGGCCGAAGTCTTGCGCGCCTGCGCGGCCAATATCGAGGACCTGCGCACCAGTCTGAAGAACTTCATCGCTGACAACACGCCCGTGGTGCCCGGCACCGACGAGGTCGACACCCAGCCCACGCTGGGCTTCCAGCGCGTGATCCAGCGCGCCATCATGCACGTGCAGTCCACTTCCAACGGCAAGAAGGAAGTGACCGGCGCCAATGTGCTGGTGGCCATCTTCGGCGAGAAGGACTCCCACGCGGTCTACTACCTGCAGCAGCAGGGCGTGACCCGGCTGGATGTGGTCAACTTCATCAGCCACGGCATCCGCAAGGACCAGTCCGAGCCCGCCAAGCAGGGCGAGGGCAACGCCGAGGGCGAGGGCGGCGACGGCAAGGAAAGCCCGCTCGAGCAGTACACCCAGAACCTGAACGCGCTGGCCAAGGCCGGCAAGATCGATCCGCTGATCGGCCGCGAGGCCGAGGTCGAGCGGGTGGTGCAGGTGCTGTGCCGCCGGCGCAAGAACAACCCGCTGCTGGTCGGCGAGGCCGGCGTCGGCAAGACCGCCATCGCCGAGGGCCTGGCCTGGCGCATCACCAAGAACGAGGTGCCCGACATCCTCGAGCGCGCGGTCGTCTACTCGCTGGACATGGGCGCGCTGCTGGCCGGCACCAAGTACCGCGGCGATTTCGAGCAGCGCCTGAAGGGCGTGCTGAAGTCGCTCAAGGACAATCCCAACGCGATCCTCTTCATCGACGAGATCCACACGCTGATCGGCGCGGGCGCTGCCTCCGGCGGCACGCTGGATGCGAGCAACCTGCTCAAGCCGGCGCTGTCCTCGGGCCAGCTCAAGTGCATCGGCGCGACCACCTTCACTGAATACCGCGGCATCTTCGAGAAGGACGCGGCGCTGTCGCGGCGCTTCCAGAAGATCGACGTGGTCGAACCCTCGATCGACCAGACCGTGCAGATTCTGCGCGGGCTGAAGTCGCGCTTCGAGGAACACCACGGCGTCAAGTACGCCGCTGCGGCGCTGACCGCCGCGGCCGAGCTGTCGGCGCGCTTCATCACCGACCGCCACCTGCCGGACAAGGCCATCGACGTGATCGACGAGGCGGGCGCTGCCCAGCGCATCCTGCCCAAGTCCAAGCAGAAGAAGACCATCGGCAAGAGCGAGATCGAGGACATCGTCTCGCGCATCGCGCGCATCCCGCCCCAGAGCGTCAACCAGGACGACCGCAGCAAGCTGCAGACCCTGGACCGCGACCTGAAGTCGGTGGTGTTCGGGCAGGACCCGGCCATCGAGGCGCTGGCCTCGGCCATCAAGATGTCGCGCGCGGGCCTGGGCAAGACCGACAAGCCGATCGGCTCATTCCTGTTCTCCGGCCCGACCGGCGTGGGCAAGACCGAGGTGGCCAAGCAGCTCGCCTTCATCATGGGCATCGAGCTGATCCGCTTCGACATGTCCGAATACATGGAACGCCATGCGGTGAGCCGGCTGATCGGCGCGCCTCCGGGCTACGTCGGCTTCGACCAGGGCGGCCTGCTGACCGAGGCCGTCACCAAGAAGCCGCACTGCGTGCTGCTGATGGACGAGATCGAGAAGGCGCATCCGGACATCTTCAACATCCTGCTGCAGGTGATGGACCACGGCTCGCTGACCGACAACAACGGCCGGCGCGCGGACTTCCGCAACGTGATCATCATCATGACGACCAATGCGGGCGCCGAGACGATGAACCGCGCGACCATCGGCTTCACGAACACCCGCGAGACGGGCGACGAGATGGCCGACATCAAGCGCATGTTCACGCCCGAGTTCCGCAACCGCCTGGACGCCATGATCAGCTTCCGCGCGCTGGACGAGGAGATCATCCTGCGCGTGGTGGACAAGTTCCTGATGCAGCTCGAGGAGCAGTTGCATGAGAAGAAGGTGGAAGCGACCTTCAGCGAGCGGCTGCGCAAGTTCCTGGCCAAGAAGGGCTTCGACCCGCTGATGGGCGCCCGTCCGATGCAGCGCCTGATCCAGGACATGATCCGCAAGGCGCTGGCCGACGAACTGCTGTTCGGCAAGCTGGTGTCGGGTGGCAAGGTGATGGTGGACCTCGACGAGGAAGACCACATCAAGCTGGACTTCGCCGAGGCGGACGTGGAGCCGCCCGAGGCGCCGGAGAGCGAACAGAAGGCAGAAGCCTGAGCGTTTGCGGGCGGGGCACCAAAAGTGCGGCATTCAGCGCCAATGCCCCGCAAATCGTGGTATCCTCGGTCAAAATATGGGGCGGCAGCAATGCCGCCCCAACTTTTTCGTGCCGGCGCCGCCGCCAGCACCTCGCACGAGTAACCGATGTCCAGTCACGAACGCCAGCAGGCGCGCCGCCTGCTGCTCAAATCGCTGCCGCTGGGTGCGATGCCGTTTTCCCTGCTGCCGTCCCCGGCGCGTTCCGCGCCGGACTCCGTCAATGCCGCGGCAGGCAATGGCAGGCCGATCACGATCGTATTGCCCTTCCCGCCGGGCGGCAGCGTCGACATCGTGGCCCGCCAGTTGCAGCCGGGGCTGAAGGGCGCGCTTGGGCAGACCGTGGCGATCGACAACAAGCCCGGCGCCGGCGGTCTGGTCGCGTCGAACCTGGTGGCACGCGCCAAGCCGGACGGCAACACGCTACTGATGGCCTTCGATACCCACGCCATCAATCCCTTCGCCTACAAGCGACTGCCCTACGATACCTTCGAGGATTTCACCCCGATCTCGCAGTTGGTGCGTTTTCCCTTCGTGATCGCCGCGCATCCTTCGTTGCCCGCCGCCAATGTGCGGGAACTGGTGGCACACGCGCGCGAGGAGCCGGGGAGCGTGCGCTATGCTTCGTCGGGCGTCGGCAGCCTGAACCAGCTGGCGGCCGAGGCCCTGGCCACGGAGGCGGGGGTGCATTTCCTGCACGTGCCTTACAAAGGAGCCGGGCCGGCTGTGCAGGCGGTGCTCGCCGATGAGGTCAATCTCTGTTTCAGCAGCTATGCTGCAGTGCAGGCCCATATCGCGGCGAAGACCATCAAGGTGCTGGGCGTGACGGGCAGCACCCGCCTGCGCGAATTGCCGCAGGTGCCCACGGTTGCCGAGCAGGGCTTCCGTGGCTTCGAGGCCTACTCGTGGATCGGCGTGTTCGGCCCGGCCGGCATGTCACAGTCCATGGTGGCGCGGCTCTATGCCGCGCTGACCGGTGCGCTGCGGCAGCCGCGCGCCGTCGAAGCGCTGGGCCACCAGGGCTTCGAGATCGTGGCCGGCAGTCCCGCCGAGCTCGAGCGCCTGGTGCGGCACGAGCACGACAAATGGCTGGCCGTGGCCCGCAAGGCCAATATCCGGTTCGACTGAGCAGACAGGGCGAGGAGACGGTATCGACATGGCAACGAGCAACGCGGAACCCTTCGATCATGCGGTCGTGGTCTGCCCCGACCTCGACGCGGCGGCCCTGAACTGGCGCAGGCTGGGCTTTACGCTCACGCCGCGCGGCTACCACACGCTTGGCTCGCAGAATCACTGCGCCATGCTGGATGCCGACTATCTCGAACTGTTGCATGTGACCGAGCCCATTCCGAGCCGGCGCTACTACTGGGACGTCCAGGCGGGCGGTGGGGGTTGCGCCGCCGTCTCGTGCAAGAGCGGGGACGCTTTCGGCACGGCCGCGGCGCTGCGCGCCGAAGGCTGGTATACCTCCGACCCGATCGAGTTTTCGCGTCCGGTGCGGCTGGATGACGGCAGCGAGCGGCAGGCCACATTCCGCCTCATGGCCATCGATGATGCGCCCGGCGCACGCTACTTCGTCTGCGAGCATCGCACGCCCGAGCTGCTTTGGCGGCCGGAATGGACCATGCATGCCAATGGCGCGTACGCCATCGCCACCATGTTCCTGGTGGTGGCGCCCGCCCTGGTCGAGGCTGCCGGGCGCGCCTATGCGGAACTGACCGGAGCGGAACTGACCCAGCTGAGCGAGCATGTCTGCAGCCTGGCCGTCGCTGGCGCCACGCTGGTGATCAGCACGCCGCAGGCGCTGGCCTCGGCCACCGGCACTGTGCATGTGCAGCGGCGCGTGCCGGGCTATGCGGCGATCCGGCTGCGTACCACCGACCTGGACGCGGCCCGTGCCCATTGGCGCGAGGCCGGCGTGCAGACGGCCGAACTGGGGCCGCGCGAGACACTGGTGCCGGCCAGCCAGGCCGGCGGCGTGGCGCTGCTGTTCGAGCAGGCCAGCTGAGACCGTCCCGGCAAGGCCGGGAAGCGGGGGCGGGGGCCGGGGCCGCGCAACGGCTGGCCCCGTCGACAATCAGGCCGCTGCCCCCTTGTGGTGCACGCCGGTCGAGCCGAAGCCGCCGCTGCCGCGCTCGCTGTCGGCCGAGAATGCCTCGACTGTAGCGAAGACCGGGCGCAGCACCGGCACGAACATCATCTGCGCGATGCGCTCGCCCGGCTGGATCACGATCGGCTCGGTACCGGGTGCATTGCGGTTCCACACGCTGACCATGATCTGGCCCTGGTAGTCGGCATCGATCACGCCGATGGAGTTGCCCAGCACCAGGCCCTTCTTGTGGCCCAGTCCCGAGCGCGGGACGATGGTGGCGGCCATGTAGGGGTTGCCCATGTGCACGGCGAAGCCGGCCGGCACCAGCTGGGCCGGGGTGCCGGGCTCGATCGCCAGCGGCGCATCCAGGCAGGCGTGCAGGTCGATGGCGGCGGCCATCTCGCTCTGGTAGGCCGGCAGGCCCCATTCATGCAGGCGTGCGTCCAGCACCTTGATTTCGACGGACGGGTTCAGTTCAGGGGTCATGGCGGGAAGTCGGTGTGACGAAAAGCGGAAATCCAATGAGAGAAGGCCGGAAGCGGTGCCGGTGCCGGTGCGTCTGCGGCGCCGGCGAGCCGTGATGATAGCCGAGCGTCGGCGCGTTGCCGGCGGCTCAGGCTGGCCCGGGGGCCTGCCGGCCTCCGGCAGCGGGCTCAGGCGCCGGCCTGCAGCGAGAAGGCCTGGGCCAGCAGCTCGTAGGTGCGCAGCCGCGCGGCGTAGCTGGCGGCCACGCTCAGGACCACCAGTTCGTCGGCCGCGAACTGCTCGCGCAGCGCGAGCATGCGCTCGCAGACCTGGTCCGGGGTGCCGCAGATGGTGCGCGGGCGCTCGCGGGCGATGATCAGCCGGTCGCGCTCCGTGGGCTCGTGGGCAGCCGCCTGCGCCAGCGAGGGGATGGGCGCGTTGAGGCCATAGGCCATCTGCAGGCGGCGCAGGTCGACCGCGCGTTCCAGCGCGGCGGCCTCCGCCTCGGTGTCGGCACAGATGACGAAGACCGCCGCCGCGCTGTAGGGCTGCGGCGCGTAGCCTGGCGTGAAATTGTCGCGGTAGTGGCGCGCCACCGCGTCGCCGCCGTGCGCATTGATGAAGTGGGCGAAGGCGAAGCGCACGCCCAGCTTCGCGGCCAGTGCGCCGCCGTAGTCGCTCGAACCAAGCACCCAGATCTCGGGCCGCGTGTCGATCTGCGGCTGCAGCAGCACGCCTTCGGCCAGGTGGTCGGGCGGCACCTGGCCGGACAGCAGGCAGCACAGGTCGCGCACCTGTTCGGCGAACTGCGCGCCGCGGTTGTAGTCACCCATCGCCACCGCCTGCGCGGTGCGCATGTCGCCGCCCGGCGCGCGTCCCACGCCGAGGTCGATGCGGCCGGGAAAGAGCGCTTCCAGCATGCGGAACTGCTCCGCCACCTTGAAGGGGCTGTAGTAGGGCAGCATGACGCCGCCCGAGCCCAGGCGGATGCGCCGCGTGACGCTGCCCAGCCGGGCCAGCAGCACTTCGGGCGCCGGGTTGCACACGCCCTGCAGGCCATGGTGCTCGGCGCACCAGTAGCGTGTGTAGCCGAGCTCGTCGGCGGCCTGGGCCAGTTCGATGGTGGCGGCCAGCGCGTCGCGCGCGCTATGCCCGGCGATGACCGGGCTCTGGTCCAGCACGGACAGCCGCATGGCGGGGCGGGAGGTGGCGTCGGTCATGGCAGGTCAGGCGCGGCCGGGCAGGCGCTCGGCGATGGCAGCCACCAGCAGGCGCGCCAGCGTCAGCTTGTCCGCGCGCGGCAGCCGCGTCATGCCGCGCGCATCGAACAGCACGATCTCGTTGTCGTCCAGGCCGAAGGTATGGTGGCCGATATTGCCGATCAGCAGCGGCACGCGCTTGCGCTGGCGCTTCTGCTCGCCGTAGGTCTCCAGGTTCTCGCTCTCCGCGGCGAAGCCGACGCAGTAGGGCGCGTCCGGCCGCGCGGCCACGGTGGCCAGGATGTCAGGGTTCTGCACGAACTGCAGCGTCGGCGTGTCGGTGTCGTTGGCCTTCTTCAGCTTCTGCGCGGCCACCTGCGCGGGGCGCCAGTCCGCCACCGCGGCCACCGCGACGAAGACGTCGGTGCCATGCAGCTGCGCCAGCACCGCGTCGTGCATCTGCTGCGCGCTCTGCACGTCGGAGCGCGTCACGCCGCGAGGCGTCGGCAGCCCGGTCGGGCCGGCCACCAGGTGCACCTCGGCGCCGGCCTCGCGCGCCGCGCGCGCGATGGCGAAGCCCATCTTGCCCGAGGAGCGGTTGGTGATGCCGCGCACCGGGTCGATCGCCTCGAAGGTGGGGCCGGCGGTGAGCAGCATGCGCCGGCCGGCCAGCAGCTTGGGCTGGAAGAAGGCGATGATGTCTTCAAGCAGTTCTTCGGGTTCCAGCATGCGGCCGTCGCCGACCTCGCCGCAGGCCTGGTCGCCGCTGGCCGGGCCGAGCACGGTGACGCCGTCCGCGCGAAGCTGGGCGACGTTGCGCTGGGTGGCCGGCGCCGCCCACATCTGCCGGTTCATCGCCGGCGCCACCAGCAGCGGGCAGTCGCGCGCGATGCACAGCGTGCTGAGCAGGTCATCGCACAGGCCATTGGCCAGGCGCGCCAGGAAGTCGGTGGAGGCGGGCGCGATAACGATGGCGTCGGCTTCGCGCGACAGGTCGATGTGGGCCATATTGTTGCCCACGCGGTCGTCCCATTGCGACAGGAACACCGTGCGTCCCGACAGCGCCTGCATGGTGACGGGGGTGATGAAGTGCGTCGCCGCCTCGGTCATGGCCACTTGCACGGTGGCCCCGGCCTTGGTGAGCAGGCGGACCAGCTCGGCGGACTTGTAGCAGGCGATGCCGCCGGTCAGGCCGAGGACGATGTGCTTGCCGTGCAGATCCATGGATGGGCTCTCGGAAAAGGGGATGCGTTGGTGCGCCCGTTGGTGCGCCAGGGGCACACCGCATCATACCGGCTCGCCGCCAGCGCCGCCGGGACAGGTCTCGGGCCGCCCCGGCAGTGCCGGGGCGCCAGCGCACTCAGTGGCGGCGTACGCGCCGCAGCTCGTCGATGATCAGCAGTGCCGCGCCGATCGTGATGGCGCAGTCGGCCAGGTTGAAGGCCGGCCAGTGGTAGCGGCCGACATAGAAGTCGAGGAAGTCGACCACGTGGCCGTAGATGATGCGGTCCACCACATTGCCCACGGCGCCGCCGAGGATCAGCGATATCGCCAGGCAGAACATGCGCTGCCCGGTATGCCGGTACAGCAGCCAGATGATGAACAGGCCCACGACGACGCCGAGCCCGGTGAAGAACCAGCGCTGCCAGCCACCCGCGTCAGCCAGGAAGCTGAAGGCGGCCCCCTTGTTATAGACCAGCACCAGGTTGAAGAAGCCCGTCACCGCGCGCGATTCGCCATAGGCAAAGCTGCGCACGATCACGACCTTCAGGAACTGGTCGGCCATCACGACCAGCAGGGCGAAGGCCATCCACAGCCAGGGCGTGGTGCCGGCCGCCTTGCTCGGGCGCTTGCTCGAACGCGCCGCGCGCGTGCCCGCGGCGGCCATCAGGCGTGGCTCCGGTGCTCGCCCGCGCCGAACAGGTTGCTTACGCAACGGCCGCACAGCGTGGGATGGGCGGGATCCTGGCCGACGTCTTCGCGGTAGTGCCAGCAGCGCTCGCACTTGGCGTGGGTAGACGGCGTCACCGTGACCAGCAGGTCGCCGCTTTCGGGGGCGGGCGACACGGTGGCGGCCGAGGTCAGCAGCACGAAGCGCAGGTCATCGTCCAGGCTCTGCAGCGCGGCTAGAGTCGGGCCGCCGGCGCTGATCGAGACTTCCGCCTGCAGCGAAGAGCCGATGCCGCCTTCGACGCGCACCGCCTCGAGCTGCTTGGTCACCTCGGCGCGCACGGTACGGATCTCGTGCCACTTCTGCAGCAGGTCGTCGGCCTGGTCGATGGCCGGCGCCGCATAGTAGGTGCTGGTGAAGATGGTCTCGCCGTGGCTGGTGCCGTGGCGGAAGACCTGCCACGCCTCTTCCGCCGTGAACGACAGGAAGGGCGCCATCCAGTGCAGCATGGCCTGGGTGATGTGGTACAGCGCGTTCTGCGCGGCGCGGCGCGCGCGCGAGTCCGGCGCCGTGGTGTAGAGGCGGTCCTTCAGCACGTCGAGGTAGAAGCCGCCCAGGTCCTCCGAGCAGAAGGTCTGCAGCTTGGCCACCACCGGGTGGAATTCGTAGACGTCGTAGTGGGACAGCACTTCCTTCTGCAGCTGCGCGGTCAGCGCCACGGCATAGCGGTCGATCTCCAGCCACTCCGACGGCGGCAGCGCGTGCTGCGCATGGTCGTAGTCGGTCAGGTTGGCCAGCAGGAAGCGCAGCGTATTGCGGATGCGGCGGTAGCCTTCCACCACGCGCTTGAGGATCTCGTCGGAGATCGACAGCTCGCCCGAGTAGTCGGTCGAGGCCACCCACAGGCGGATGATCTCGGCGCCCATCTTGTTGGAGATGTCCTGCGGCGACACCGTGTTGCCGACAGACTTCGACATCTTGCGGCCTTCGCCGTCGACGGTGAAGCCGTGCGTCAGCAGCGCCTTGTAGGGCGGCTTGCCGTACAGCATGGAGGCGGTCAGCAGCGAGGAGTGGAACCAGCCGCGGTGCTGGTCCGAGCCTTCCAGGTAGAGGTCGGCCAGGCGGCCTTCCGCCGTGTCGGCCGACGCATCGTACAGTTCTTCGCGGTGCGAGCCGCGGATCACGGTCCAGTGCGTGGTGCCCGAGTCGAACCAGACGTCCAGGGTGTCGCGGTTCTTTTCGTACTGGTCGGCCTCGTCGCCCAGCAGCTCCTTCGGGTCCAGCGTCTGCCAGGCCTCGATGCCCTGCTGCTCCACGCGCTTGGCCACCGCTTCCAGCAGCTCAGGCGTGCGGGGGTGCAGCGCGCCGGTTTCCTTGTGCACGAAGAAGGCCATCGGCACGCCCCACTGGCGCTGGCGCGACAGCGTCCAGTCAGGCCGGTTGGCGATCATATTGTGCAGGCGCTGCTTGCCCCAGGCCGGATAGAAGGCAGTCGCCTCGATGCCGGCCAGCGCCGTCTCGCGCAGCGTGGGGCTGCCATTGCCGTCGCCGTCGACCGGATCGACATCCATGCCGGCGAACCACTGCGAGGTGGCGCGGTAGATGATCGGGGTCTTGTGCCGCCAGCAGTGCATATAGCTGTGCGGGTAGTTGTGCGAGTTGAAGAGGTTGCCCGAGGCCTTCAGCGCCACGACGATCTTGGGGTTGGCGTCCCAGATCTTCTCGCCGCCGAACAGCGGCAGCCAGCTGGCGTAGACGCCGTCGCCCATCACGGGGCTGATGATGTCCTGGTCGCGCATGCCGTGGGCCTTGCACGACTGGAAGTCTTCCACGCCGTAGGCGGGCGCCGAATGCACGATGCCCGAGCCGGTGTCGGTGGTGACGTAGTCGCCCAGGTAGATCGGCGACAGGCGGTCATAGCCGGCATCCATCTTGGCCAGCGGATGGTGGAAGCGGATCTCCGACAGCGCCGCGCCGCGCGCGGTGGCGACGACCTTGCCTTCCAGTTCGTAGATCTTGAGCTGTTCCTCGACTCTCTCGGTGGCCAGGATCAGCCAGCCGCGCGGCGTATCGACCAGCGCGTATTCCACCTCGGGGTGCACGTTCAGCGCCTGGTTGGACGGGATGGTCCACGGCGTGGTGGTCCAGATCACGATCCAGCCGGGGCGGGCGGCGAGCTGGTCGGCCGGCACCTTGAAGGCGTGGGCGAGCTTGTCGGTCTCGGCGAAGGGGAAGCCCACGTCGATCGACAGGTCGGTCTTGTCCTTGTACTCGACCTCGGCCTCGGCCAGCGCCGAGCCGCAGTCGAAGCACCAGTTCACCGGCTTCAGGCCGCGGTACACATAGCCCTTCTCCATGATCTTGCCGAGGGCGCGCAGTTCGTCGGCCTCGTTGTGGAAGTTCATGGTCAGGTAGGGGTTGTTCCAGTCGCCCAGCACGCCCAGGCGCTCGAAGTCCACCTTCTGGCGGGCGATCTGCTCGGTCGCGTAGGCGCGCGCCTTGGCCTGCACCTCCTGCACCGGCAGCCCCTTGCCATACTGCTTTTCGATCTGGATCTCGATCGGCATGCCGTGGCAGTCCCAGCCGGGCACGTAAACCGCGTCCAGGCCGGACAGGCCGCGCGCCTTGACGATCATGTCCTTGAGGATCTTGTTGACGGCGTGGCCGATGTGGATGTCGCCGTTGGCGTACGGCGGGCCGTCGTGCAGGATGAACTTCTTCGCGCCCTGGCGCGCTTCGCGGATCTTCCGGTAGATCTGCTTCTCCTGCCATTGCTTGACCCACTGCGGTTCCCGCTTGGGCAGGTCGCCGCGCATCGGGAAGGCGGTGTCGAGCAGGTTGACCGGGTACTTGCTTTTCTCGGGCTTGGCGCGTTTGTCGTCGGACATGTCGATTCTCGGGGCAATTCGTCTGGCGCGCGGCGGGCTGACGGCCCGGGCCGGCGCGGATAAGGCAGTAGGGGCGGCGTGCGGGCGATCCCGCATCCCGCTGCCGGGCGGGATGCGGCCGCTAGCTAATTCGGTCGGTCGCGGATGTCGCGAAGTCGCGGCCGGCGCCGGTCTCCGGCGTGGCGGGAACGGTCAGGCCGAAGAACTCGCGGGCATCGGTGCAATCCTTGGCGATGGCCGCCGTCAAGGCGTCGAGGCTGTCGAAGCGGGCCTCCTCGCGCAGCTTCTTCATGAATTCCACGCGCACCAGCTTGCCGTACAGGTCGCCGCTGAAGTCGAACAGGTGCACCTCGAGCAGCACGCGGCCGGCGTCCTCGACGGTCGGACGCACGCCGATGCTGGCCACGCCGGGCAGCGGGTGCTCGGCCAGGCCATGGACCTGGACCACGAAGATGCCATTGACCGCCGGCCGCTTGTGCGAGATGCGCAGGTTCAGTGTCGGGAAGCCCAGGTCGCGCCCCAGCTTGCGGCCGTGGATGATGTGGCCGCTGATGGCGTAGCCGTGGCCCAGCAGGCGGCGGGCGTGCTCCAGGTCGCCGTCGGCCAGCGCCTGGCGCACGGCCGAGCTGGAGATGCGCACTCCGCCCTCGGAGACCGAGCCCATCTGCTCGACATCGAAGCCGAAGTGCTTGCCGGCCTCCTGCAGGTAGGTGAAGTCGCCCGCGCGCTTGGCGCCGAAGCGGAAGTCGTCGCCCACCAGCACCCAGCGGGCATGCAGGCCGTGCCACAGCACGTTCTCGACGAATGCCTGCGGCGACTGGCCGGCGAAGTGGGCGTTGAAATGCTCCACCACCACGCGGTCCACGCCGTTGCGGCGCAGGCTTTCCAGCTTGTCGCGCAGCAGGGCGATGCGGGTCGGCGCGCGCTCGGGCATGAAGAATTCGCGCGGGTGCGGCTCGAATGTCATCACGCACAGCGGCAGGCCGCGCGCGTCGGCAGCCGCGCGCGCGCGCGCGAGCAGCGACTGGTGGCCGCGATGCACACCGTCGAAATTGCCGATGGTGAGCGCGCAGGGCGCCCGGCTCTCGGCGTTGGGCAGGCCGCGGAAGACTTTCACGAGGACGGCGACAAGCGTTCGGGTAAAGCGAGCATTATAAGGCGAATGGGAGGCAGGGACTGCCGCCGGCCTGGTTCCGGGGCGTCAGCCGTAGAATTTTGTGCTTGCCAATGCATTTCAGCGTGGCGCCGGAGGCTAAAAGTAGGCATGATATGGCCGATCGCATTGTTGCTCACGCCTCCTCTTGAACGCGCTGCTCAACCGATTCCTGCCGCCGCCCGGCCCGCCGCTCGACATCGAGACCCGCGCGAAGCTGCTTGCCACCGTCCATCGCGTCACGCCCACGGCTATCGTGGCGTCGACGCTGCTGCCGTTGCTGACCGCCGTCGCCTTCTGGAAGGCCGCCGTGCAGGGGGCCCTGCTGGCCTGGTGCGCGGTGATGATGTCGCTGACCCTGGTGGCCGCCTGGTTCTATCTCGGCTACCGCCGCGATGCTACGACCATGAGCCGTTCGGCACACACGCGCAAGTGGTGGAAGCACATGCGCGCGCTGGCCTTCCTGACCGGCCTGACCTGGGGCAGCTCGGCCTTGCTGCACTTGTATACCGCTTCGACGGTCTTCTCCAGCGTGCTCTACCTGCTGACGCTGGGCGTGCTGGCCGGCAGCGCGACCGCGCAGTCGCCCGTGCCGAGCAACCTGATCTATGTCGGCGTCCCCATCCTGGTGCCCAACCTGCTGCTGGCCGAGCTGGCATTTCCCGACCATAGCGTCTACGTGCAGATGCTGCTGCTGGTCTATGTGTTTATGCTGGCGCGGCATGCGCTGAACCTGCACCACACCCTGGTCAGGGCGATCCAGCTCGAAAGCGACAGCCGGCGCCTGGCCAAGCGTTTCCAGGAAGAAAAGGAGAGGGCGTTGCACGCCAGCGAGGAAAAGTCGCGCTTCCTGGCCGCCGCCAGCCACGATCTGCGCCAGCCCGTGCACGCGCTGGTGATGCTGGTCGAGGCGCTGCGCGCGCGCAACCAGTCATCCTCCTTGCACCCGCTGGTGGAACAGGTTGCCGCTGGCACGCAGACCATCGACCTGCTGTTCCGCTCGCTGCTCGACCTGTCCAAGCTGGAGGGCCGCAAGGTGCTGCCCACGCTCGAGCCGTGCGAACTGGGCAGCCTGATCCGCGACGTGAACAGCCAGTTCGCGGCCGACGCGCGTGAAGGCAACCTGTCGCTGACGGCGCGCGTGCCCGAGGAACTGTACGCGATGGCCGAGCCTGTGCTGCTGCGCCGCGCCCTGTTCAACCTGGTGCAGAACGCATTGCGCTACACCAAGCGCGGCGGCGTGCTGGTGACCGCGCGCCAGCGGCGCAAGCATGTCCGGCTGGAGGTGTGGGATACGGGCGCCGGCATCACGCCGGAGCACCTGCCCGACATCTTCTCGCCCTATTACCAGGTCGCCAATCCGGAGCGCGATCCGTCCCATGGCCTGGGGCTGGGGCTGGCCATCTTCAAGGAGTGCGTGCGGCTGATGCGCGGCACCTACGGCGTGCGCTCCGTGCCTGGGCGCGGCTCGGTGTTCTGGTTCGCGCTGGCGCCGGTGCCGGCCGACACGGTTGCGACGATCCGCGCCGGCCGCGACGCCGCGCGCGCCGAGGATGCCCGCATCGAGAGCCTGCGCGGCACGGTGCTGGTGGTCGACGACGACAACCAGATCCGCACGGCGTGGATCGCGCTGATGGAAGCCTGGGGTATCCAGGTCGCCTGCGCCGCGGATGGCGCCGACGCCGACCGGCTGTTCGCTAAAGGCCTGCGCCCGGACATCATTTTCTGCGACCTGCGCCTGCCCGGCAGCGAGAACGGGCTGGACCTGCTGGAGCGCTGGCAGAACACGCAGCCGCAGGCGCGCAGCGCGCTGCTGACGGGCGATCTGAAATCGGATGCGCTGGCCGCGGCCGAGGAAGCGGGTTACTTCGTGCTGCCCAAGCCGGTCGACCCGGCCTCGCTGCGCCTGTTGCTCAGGCGCTGGCTGCATCCCGCCTGAGGCGGCGGGCGCCGGCCTGCTGGCTCCTGCCGGCCGTTCCCGCGACGTGGCGCGCGGGCTGCCGGGCCCGCGCTCACTGGCGCAGGCGGAACCGTTCCATGCGCGACATCACCTGCATGCGCGTGCGCACGCCCAGGCGCTGGAGGATGGCGGATACGTGCTCCTTGACCGTGTTCTCGGTCAGGCCGAGGCGGCGCGCGATCACTTTGTTCGGCAGCCCCTCCAGCACCAGCGCCAGTACCGCGCCCTGGCGCGGCGTCAGGCCCAGTTCGGCGGGCGTGACGGGAATGCCGTGGGCGGGCCCGAAGGACTGCGCGTGTCCGCTCAGTGCTTCGTCGGTCGGGAAGGCCGTGTCGCCGGCCAGCACTTTCCGCACGGCGGCGGTGAAAGCGTTGGCGTCCAGGTGCTTGCCGACGAAGCCGCAGGCAGATAATGCCCGTGCGCGGCCGACGATCTCGGGCGTGGCCTCGGCGGACATGAAGATAAAGCGCGCACCGGGGATCACGGTCTTGAACGACTGCATGGCATCGAAGCCGGTGCCGTCGTTGAGCCAGATGTCCAGCAGGACGATATCCGGCCGCAGGCCCTCCTGCAGGCTGCAGAGTGCCTCGCGTGCGCTGCCTGCCGCGTGTACCGCGACATCAGGCATGACTTCCGCCAGGAAGGCGGTCGTTCCGGAGAGGGCCATAGGATGATCATCGACCACCAACAGCGTCGGTGCTGCGTTCGACATACTTATTCCCGTCTAATTTCCCGTTTCGCCCTTTTTTGTCATCGATAATGTCCTATCAGGAAGACAAGGCCGACGCGCGGACGTAGGGCCATGCTAGCAGAGGGGGCGAAGCGTCACAATCCATCATTCGGGTGTAGCTGGACTGTGTCTGCTGTGCTACAGGCCATTGACGGCGCGGGTTTCCGGTCTTTTAAGCGGCTGCTGAACGAAGTCTACCGCAGGAGAGGTGCGCCGCCTTGGTAGAATTGCGCGATGAAAAACATCGTTATCCTGATTTCCGGGCGAGGCTCCAATATGGAGGCCATCGTCCGAGCCTGCGCCGGCGAAGGCTGGCCGGCCCGCGTGGCGGCGGTGATCGCCAGCCGGCCGGATGCGGCTGGCCTGGCCTTCGCGGCCGCGCAGGGCATCGCCACCGGCGTGGTGGACCACCGCCAGTACCCCGACCGGGCCGCCTTCGACGCGGCCCTGGCCGCCGCCATCGACGCCCATGCCCCTGACCTGGTGGTGCTGGCCGGCTTCATGCGCATCCTGACGGACGGATTCGTCAAACACTTTGCCGGGCGCATGCTGAACATCCATCCCTCGCTGCTGCCCAGCTTTCCTGGCCTGCATACCCATCGCCAGGCGCTGGAGGCGGGGGTCAAGGTGCACGGTGCCTCGGTGCACTTCGTCACCCCGCAGCTCGACCATGGCCCGATCGTGGTGCAGGCCGCGATCGACGTGCTGGCCGGCGATACGCCGGAATCGCTGGCTGAGCGGCTGCTCGCCTGCGAGCATCGGATCTACCCGCGCGCGGTGCGCTGGTTCGTGCAGGACCGCCTGCGCGTCAATGGTGGCGTTGTGCGGGTCGAGCCGCCTGAGCCGCAACTTCTATTCGAACTGCGTGGCGCGGAGGTAACGCAATGAGCCGTAACAACAACACCAATGGACCCCGTTCCGGCCGCGAAGGCCGCGAGGGTCGCGAAGACGCGCGCCAGCCCGGCCGCGGCAAGCAGCGCAAGGCCTCGCCACTGCGCCAGCCGGCCCGCCCGGCCGGCGAGGGCCGGTCGGTCCACGGCGGCCTGCACGCCTCCCATATCCAGCATATCGACCGGCTGCTCGGCAAGGTGATGCTGTTCGCGCGGCCGGCCGATGCCGTGGTCAGCTACTATTTCCGCGAGAATCCCAAGCTCGGCCACCGTGAGCGCGGCATCATCGCGGAGGCAGTGTTCGCCGTATTGCGCCGGCGCGTCGAGTTCGCCCAGTTCGCCGAGAGTGGCTCGGGCGCGGCGGCGCGCCGCCTGGCCCTGCTGGGCCTGGCCGCCACCCAGGGCCGGGACATGCTGACGTCTTTCCTCTCGCCCGACGAGGCCGAGTGGCTGGACCGCCTGACCACCATCGAGCGGGCCAGCCTGGCACCGCGCGTGCGCGCCAACCTGCCGGAATGGCTGTACGACGATCTCGTCGCGCGCTACGGCGAAGCCTTCACCGGCGCCCTGGCCGATGCCTGGCTGCGCCCGGCGCCGCTGGATCTGCGCGTCAACCTGCTCAAGGGCTCGCGCGAAGATGCGCTGGCCGAGCTCGCCGCCGCCGGGCTGCGCGCCGAGCCCACGCCGATGGCGCCTGCCGGCATCCGCCTGTCAGGCAAGCCGGCGCTGAACAAGCTGCCGCTGTTCGTCAACGGGCTGGTCGAAGTGCAGGACGAGGGCAGCCAGCTGTTGTGCCAGCTGCTGGCACCGCGGCGCGGCGAGATGGTGGTCGACTTCTGCGCCGGCGCCGGCGGCAAGACGCTGGCCTTGGGCGCGGCGATGCGCTCCACCGGCCGGCTCTACGCCTTCGACGTGTCGGAAAAGCGCCTGGCCAACCTGAAGCCGCGCCTGGCCCGCAGCGGCCTGTCGAACGTGCATCCGGTGCTGATCGATTCCGAGCATGACGCCAAGATCAAGCGACTGGCCGGCAAGATCGACCGCGTGCTGGTGGATGCGCCCTGCAGCGGCCTGGGTACGCTGCGCCGCAATCCGGACCTGAAATGGCGGCAGACGCCGCAGTCGGTGCTGGAGCTGAGTGCCAAGCAGAGCGCCATCCTCGACTCGGCCGCACGGCTGGTCAAGGCGGGCGGCCGGGTCGTCTATGCCACGTGCAGCGTGCTGGAGGCGGAGAACGAGGCGATCGTGCGCGATTTCCTCGCCGCCCATCCGGACTTCCGCCTGGTGCCGGCGGCAGAGGTGCTGGCCGAGCAGAAGATCACGCTGACGCCGCCGGCGGCCGAAGGCGAGATGTTCGCGCTGTACCCCCACCTGCACCAGACCGATGGCTTTTTCGCCGCGGTGCTCGAGCGGCAGCGCTGAGCGCGCCTGCCGGCGGGGCATGCGCCGGGCCATGGCGCTGCTGTGCGCCGGGTGGCTGCTGGCCGCCGCCGGCGGGCCGGCAGTCGCGGCACCGCCGGTGCTGCCCGCGCGCGGTACCGTGCAGGCGGCCTTCACGCCCGGCGACGACATCGAAGGCCTGATCTCGGGCGCCATCGACGGCGCGCGCCAGCAGGTGCTGGTGCAGGCCTACCTGCTGTCGAACCGGGCCATCGTGCGCGCGCTGGTCGCCGCGCATGGCCGCGGCGTCGACGTGCGGGTGCTGGCCGACCGCGAGCAGATGATGCGCCAGGGCGGCAGCCGCGTGCCGGAGCTGGCCAGCGTGGGCATTCCGGTGCGGCTGGAGGTGCGCTTTGCCAATGCGCACAACAAGGTCGTGGTGGTCGATGCCGACGGCGCCGAGCCCGTGCTGATCACCGGCAGCTTCAATTTCACGCAAGGCGCGCAGCGCAAGAACGCCGAGAACGTGCTGGTGCTGCGTGGCCACCCCGAACTGGCGCGCCTGTATGCGCGCAACTGGCAGCGGCATGCCGACGAAGCGCTGCCTTACGGCGCGTCCGTGGACAACGGCACACGCTGACCACGCCCCAACCGATCCGTCCGCAAGGACCCATCAATGAACAGCAATACCCTGACCGACCTGAACGTGGCCGACCTCAAGGTCACGCACTCCATGTTCGGCAAGATGCTCGATGACCTGATCCGCGATGCCGGCGGCCCGGGTTTCATCTGGCAGCTCGCCGTGCTCGTCTTCTGCCTGCTGTTGGCCTGGCTGCTGGCGCGCTTCGTGAACAAGCGGCTGGAGGCGCACTACCAGGGCTCCAGCTTTGCGCTGCGCTTTGCCGCTGCCAGCCTCGAGCGCGCCATGTTCCCGCTGTTCGGCTGGCTGCTGGTGCTGGGTGCCCGCTCCGGGCTGGCGCCGCTGATGTCGGTCAGCGTGCTGAAGCTGGCCCTGGTGCCCCTGTTCGGCATCAGCTTCCTTTACTTCGCCTTCTACATCCTGCGCCGCGTGCTGTCCGGCGCGGGCCAGCTGCACAGCCTGCTGATGCTGGTCGAGAAGGTGCTGACCACCCTGGTGTGGTGCGCCATGCTGCTCTATGTCCTCGGCGTGCTGGGGGACGTGGTGGGCTGGATGGAATCGGTGCGCTTCTCGGTGGGGGGCAAGCAGCAGGTCAATCTCGCCGATACGCTGATGGCGGTCGTCTGGATCCTCCTGACGGTGCTGGTCGCGATGTGGTTCGGCTCCTGGCTGGAAGAGCGGCTGATGCGCGCGCACGGACTGGACAGCAACCTGAAGATGGTGCTCACGCGCATCGCGAAGGCGCTGTTGCTGCTCGTCTCGCTGCTGCTCAGCCTGTCGCTGGTCGGCATCGACCTGACCGTGCTGTCGGTCTTCGGCGGCGCGCTGGGCGTCGGCCTGGGCCTCGGCCTGCAGAAGATCGCCAGCAACTACATCTCGGGCTTCATCATCCTGCTCGACCGCTCCGTCAAGCTGGGCGACCAGATCACGGTGGACAAGTACACCGGCATCGTGTCGCAGATCCGCACCCGCTACACGGTGGTGCGCAACGGCGACGGCGAGACGCTGGTGCCGAACGAGCAGCTGGTGGCGCAGGCGGTACAGAATCATTCCTTCTCCAATTCCAATGTCCGCGTCGCCACGCGTGTGCAGGCGGACTACGACGCCGACCCCGAGACCGTGCTGGCGCTGCTGGCCGAGTGCGTGCGCGGCATTCCGCGCCTGCTCGAAACGCCGGCGCCGAGCGCCTTCCTGGTGCAGTTCGCGGACAGCGGCATCGAGTACGAAGTGGCCGGCTATATCGCCGACCCGCAGAACGGCAAGCTCGGGGTGCAGTCAGCGATGAACCGGGCCATCTGGCGTGCGTTGCGCGAGCAGGGCATTTCCATCCCCTACCCGCAACGCGAGGTGCGCGTACTGGGCCAGGACCAGGGAGGGCCGGCGCCCGGCCATGACGCCGAGGGCGCACTGAAGGTGATGCAACATGCGTACGAAAACAGCAAGATGTGATATTTAGTACACTGCGAGAACGAAAACCGTTGCGGTCCGTCAAACTCGGGAAAAAGCGGATGTCCGGCACCACGCGATCCGGTAGAATTACGAGTTGTCGTGGGCTGCCTAGGCGTCCCGACCCCACATGAGACAGCCGCCGGATTGCAGCGGCTCGTGCCCCGTCTCGCCAGCCAAGGCTGGCGCCAGGCAGGCGCACCAGGGGATTCCGCCGAGACAGGCAGGGCCCGTGGCAGACGCCTCCGGATATATCGCAATCACCTGATTTGCAGTCCTTTTTCTGCTTCACGCGTGCGCCGCGCCATCGCGACGCACGGCTGTACCCTGTTTAATCGACGGAGAACGGTTTGTTCGACACTATTCTTGACTGGGCCGCCAACGGCCTTGCCAACTGGTCCTGGTGGGAGATCGTGATCTACACGCTGGTGGTGACTCACATCACCATCTGCGGCGTTACCATCTTCCTGCACCGCTGCATGGCCCACCGCTCGCTGGACCTGCACCCGGTTGCGCAGCATTTCTTCCGCTTCTGGCTGTGGCTGACCACGGGCATGGTGACCAAAGAGTGGACCGCGATCCACCGCAAGCACCACGCCAAGTGCGAGACCGCGGACGACCCGCACAGCCCGCAGACCCGCGGCATCCGCAAGGTGCTGCTGGAAGGCGCCGAGCTGTACCGCGCCGAGGCCAAGAACAAGGAAACCATCACCAAGTTCGGTCACGGCACGCCCGACGACTGGGTCGAGCGCAATGTGTACTCGCGTTTCGGCTGGCAGGGCGTGGGCCTGATGCTGATCATCGACGTGGCGCTGTTCGGCGTGATCGGCCTGACCGTCTGGGCGGTGCAGATGCTGTGGATCCCGATCCACGCCGCCGGCATCATCAACGGCCTGGGCCACTTCTGGGGCTACCGCAACTACGACTGCGAAGATGCGTCCACCAACGTGTCGCCGTGGGGCATCATCATCGGTGGCGAAGAGCTGCACAACAACCACCACACCTATCCGACCTCGGCCAAGTTCTCGATCAAGTGGTACGAGTTCGACATCGGCTGGGGCTATATCCGCGCGATGCAGGCGGTCGGCCTGGCCAAGGTGAAGAAGACGCCGCCCAAGGCACGCCTGGTGGCAGCCCGTCCGGTCGACGAAAATACGCTGGAGGCGATCATCGCCAACCGCTACGACGTGATGGCCCGCTACGCCAAGGCCGTCAAGACCGCCTACAAGGAAGAGCTGCACAAGCTGAAGGCCGGCAGCCTGCCCGCCTACCGCGACTTCAAGCCGGCCCGCAAGTGGTTCCACCGCGAGGAAGGCAAGCTGGCCGCCACGCAGCGCGAGCAACTGGCGGACATCGTCCAGCAGAACAAGTCGCTGCATACCTTCGTGGAAATGCGCCGCGAGCTGGCCGCGATCTGGGGCCGCTCCAACCTGACGCGCGAACAGTTGCTGCAGCAGCTGCAGGCCTGGTGCCAGCGCGCCGAGGCCAGCGGCATCCAGGCGCTGCAGGAGTTTTCGCTGCGCCTGCGCCGCTACGCCTGATACAATCAGGCCCGCGCCCGAAAGGCTCGAGAAAAGCCCCGCCCCTTGGCGGGGCTTTTCTTTTCGCTAGACTGCACCCATGTTGTATCCGCAGATCTCGCGGGCCTGCCGGAGCCGCCGAGCGACAAGAGGAGCACCGGGAAGCACCGGGAGTAGTGGAGGGAGTAGTACGAAATGACCCCAGAGACGATCAAGACCGTCGAGTTCGAGAAGCCGAACCTGGCGGATGACGCCGGCGCGGCCGGCGGCAGCTGCGTGGCCCATGCCTGGGCCAAGGTGCCGCCGGCACTGACGGCCGACCAGCGCAGCGATCTCAAGGCGCGCATCCGCGCGCTGCTCAAGGCGCGCGACGCTGTGCTGGTGGCCCACTACTACGTGGATGCCGACCTGCAGGACCTGGCCGAGGAAACCGGTGGCTGCGTGTCCGATTCCCTGGAGATGGCCCGCTTCGGCCGCGACCACCCGGCCAAGACGCTGGTGGTGGCGGGCGTGCGCTTCATGGGCGAGACCGCCAAGATCCTGAGCCCGGAGAAGACCATCCTGATGCCGGACCTGGATGCGACCTGCTCGCTCGACCTGGGCTGCCCGGCCGACGAGTTCGCGGCCTTCTGCGACGCCCATCCCGACCGCACAGTGGTGGTCTACGCCAACACCAGCGCTGCCGTGAAGGCGCGCGCCGACTGGATGGTGACCTCCAGCATCGGCCTGAAGATCGTCGAGCATCTGCATGCCCGCGGCGAGAAGATCCTGTGGGCGCCCGACAAGCACCTGGGCGGCTATATCCAGCAGCAGACCGGCGCCGACATGCTGCTGTGGCAGGGATCCTGCCTGGTGCATGACGAGTTCAAGGGCATCGAGCTCGACCTGCTGCGGCGCGAATTCCCCAAGGCCAAGATCCTGGTGCATCCGGAATCGCCGGCCAGCGTGGTGGCCCAGGCCGACGTGGTCGGTTCCACCTCGCAGCTGATCGCGGCCGCGCAATCGCTGGACGCGCGCGAGTTCATCGTCGCCACCGACAACGGCATCCTGCACAAGATGCGCATGGCCGCGCCCGGCAAGCATTTCATCGAGGCGCCCACCGCCGGCAACAGTGCTACCTGCAAGAGCTGCGCGCATTGCCCGTGGATGGCCATGAACGCCTTGACCAACCTGGCCGAGGTGCTCGAGACCGGGCGCAACGAGATCCATGTCGATGCGCAGCTCGGCCGCCAGGCCTATACCTGCATCGACCGCATGCTCGGCTTCGCCGCCGCGCAGAAGGCCAACGTGCGTCCCTCGGCCGACCTGGCCAAGGAGCAGGCGCTTTTCCAGGGAGTGGGTCCGGCATGAGCGCGGCCAGCATCAATCCGATCTTCGATAGCTACGGCCCGGCCCTCGCGGCCGCGTTGGCTGCCAACGTCCAGGCGGCCATTGCCGAGGACGTGGGCAGCGGCGACCTGACCGGCATGCTGGTTCCCGCGGACAAGGCGGCGCGCGCCCGCGTCATCGTGCGGGAGCAGGCGGTGCTGTGCGGCCAGCCGTGGTTCGACGCCTGCATGCGCGCGGTCGACCCGCAGTTGCAGGTGCGCTGGCTGCAGCAGGAAGGTGCGCTGATGGCGCCCGACTCGGTGGTCTGCGAGATTGCCGGGCCTGCGCGCTCGCTGCTGACAGCCGAGCGGCCGTCGCTGAACTTCCTGCAACTGCTGTCCGGCGTGGCCACCGCCACGCGCCGCTACGCCGACCTGGTGGCGGGCACGCGCGCGCGCGTGCTCGACACCCGCAAGACCTTGCCGGGGCTGCGCCTGGCGCAGAAATACGCGGTCAAGGTGGGCGGTGGCGAGAACCAGCGCCTGGCCCTCTACGACGGCATCCTGATCAAGGAAAACCATATCGCCGCCGCCGGTGGGATCACCGCTGCGCTGCGGGCCGCCGCCGGGCTCGGCAGCGGTGCGCCGGTGCAGGTCGAGGTGGAAACGCTGGCCGAACTGGAAGAAGCGCTGGACGCCGGAGCGGTCTCGATCCTGATCGACAACTTCACCGAGCCGATGATGCGCGAGGCCGTGCGCATCAATGCCGGGCGAGCGCTGCTGGAAGTGTCGGGCGGCGTCAACCACGAGACCATCCGCGCCTTTGCCGAGACCGGCGTGGACCGGATCTCGGTAGGGGCCCTGACCAAGGACGTGCGCGCGACGGATTACTCGTTGCGGATCGTCGAGTAGACCTGCGCGCTCGCGCATGTTGCCGGCCGCTGGCGGCCGGCAACAGCCTTCTTCTTTCCCTCTTTTCCCTTCTTTCCTGTTGCTTACCTGCGCCGCGCGGGCGGTTGCATGACGGTCGGCAATGCCTTGGGCAGCGTGTCCGGGTAGTCGCGGCTGAAATGCAGGCCGCGGCTTTCGTGGCGGGAGTAGGCGCTGTCGACGATCAGCGAGCTGACCTCGACCAGGTTGCGCAGTTCCAGCAGGTCGCGCGTCACGCGGAAGTTGGCGTAGTACTCGCCGATTTCTTCGCGCAGCAGCCCGATGCGGTGCTGGGCACGTTCCAGGCGCTTGCTGGTGCGCACGATGCCCACGTAGTTCCACATCATGCGGCGCAGCTCGTCCCAGTTGTGCGACACCACCACTTCCTCGTCGGCGTCGGAGACGCGGCTCTCGTCCCAGGCCGGCAGCGCGATATCGGGCTTGCCGGTCTTGCCCTGCGACGCCATGTGCTCGGCCGCCGCGCGCCCGATCACCATGCATTCGAGCAGCGAGTTGGAGGCGAGGCGGTTGGCGCCGTGCAGGCCGGTGCAGGCGGTTTCGCCGACCGCGTACAGGTTGGCGAGGTCGGTGCGCCCGGCCGTGTCGGTCACCACGCCGCCGCAGGTGTAGTGGGCAGCCGGCACGACCGGAATCGGCTCGCGCGCGATGTCGATGCCCAGCTCCAGGCAGCGTGCGTGGATGGTGGGGAAGTGCTCGCGCAGGAAGGCTTCCGGCTGGTGGCTGATGTCCAGGTGGACGCAATCCAGGCCGTGTTTCTTCATCTCGAAGTCGATGGCTCGCGCCACCACGTCGCGGGGCGCCAGTTCGGCGCGCGCGTCGTGCGCCGGCATGAAGCGGGTCCCGTCGGGCAGCCGCAGCAGGCCGCCTTCGCCGCGCACCGCTTCGGAGATCAGGAAGGACTTGGCGTAGGGGTGGTACAGGCAGGTGGGGTGGAACTGGATGAACTCCATGTTCGACACCCGGCAGCCCGCGCGCCAGGCCATGGCGATGCCGTCGCCGGTGGCGGTGTCGGGATTGGTGGTGTACAGGTAAACCTTGCCCGCGCCGCCGGTGGCCAGCACCGTGTGCGTAGCCGTGATGGTGCGCACGCGGCCGCTGGCGTCATCGAGCACATAGAGGCCGTAGCAGCGCTTGCCCGGCAGGCCGAGCTTGCTTGCCGTGATCAGGTCGATCGCGCAGTGGTCCTCGAGGATGGTGATATTGGGGTGCTTGCGCGCCTGCTCGGTCAGCGTGCTGACCACCGCATGCCCGGTCGCGTCAGCGGCGTGGATGATCCGCCGGCGGCTGTGACCCCCCTCTCGCGTCAGGTGGAAGCCCAGTTCGGCCTGTTCGTCCTTGGTGAACGGCACGCCGCGGTCGATCAGCCACTGGATCGTTTCGCGGCCGTGCTCAACGATATAGCGCGTCGCTTCCTCGTCGCACAGGCCGGCACCCGCCACCAGGGTGTCCTGGACATGCTCGTCATGGCTGTCGCCGGAATCGAGCACGGCGGCGATGCCGCCCTGGGCCCAGTCGCTCGCGCCCTGGGTCATGGCGCGTTTGCAGAGAATGACGACCCGATGGGTCTCGGCCAGTTGCAGCGCGACCGTAAGTCCGGCGAGTCCGCTGCCGACAATGGCGACGTCGAAGTTCATGATGCGGGAAGGGCGCAAATGCGTGAGCGTGCGCGGAGGAGGCGGGAAAGCTGAAAAGTGTACACCCGCTATGCTGGCGCCGGACGCAAAAAAGCCCCGCACTGGCGGGGCTTTTTGCCTGCATGCCTGACGGCATGCGAAGGATGACCAGGATCGATTACTTGATCTTGGTTTCCTTGTAAGCGACGTGCTTGCGGGCGACGGGATCGAACTTCATGATCTCCATCTTTTCCGGCATGGTGCGCTTGTTCTTGGTCGTGGTGTAGAAGTGACCGGTACCCGCGGTGGATTCCAGTTTGATCTTGTCGCGTCCGCCTTTGCTGGCCATGGTGTACTCCTAATTAGACTTCGCCACGTGCGCGCAGGTCGGCGAGCACGGAGTCGATGCCTTTCTTGTCGATCAGGCGCAGGCCGGCGTTCGAGACGCGCAGGCTCACCCAGCGGTTTTCCGATTCAACGAAGAAGCGGCGGTTCTGCAGATTGGGCAGAAAACGACGCTTGGTCTTGTTGTTCGCGTGGGAAACGTTGTTGCCGACCATCGGCGCTTTCCCGGTCACTTGACAGACGCGTGCCATGAAGCACTCCTAAATCTCTATTCGTGGACAATGTCGCAACAGATCAACAGAAGGCGCACGGGCCCGGACTGCAGCGGTTGGGACTTCAGCAAAACGAGCATTGTAAACCGAAATCGCAAGGTAGATCAAGAAGTTCTGGGCTTTCGCCGCCGTGCCGCGAGGTGGCGCGCACCACATGTTACGCCTGAGCCACCCCGCATGCCCCTTCGCCGGATCAGAGCTGATGGTGCTCGGCCAGCGAGTAGGCGGCGCCGGCGGTAACGATGAAGTGATCCAGCACCTGGACATCGATCAGGGCTAGAGTCCGCGCCAGGCTGCGCGTCATGTCGAGGTCGGACTGGCTGGGCGTGGCGTTGCCCGAGGGATGATTATGCGCCACGATCACCGCGGCTGCATTGTGCGCGAGCGCCCGCCGAGCCACCTCGCGAGGATAGACGCTCGTGTGCGTCAGTGTGCCGCGGAACAGTTCCTCGCTGGACAGCAGCCGGTTGCGCGCGTCGAGGAAGAGGCACATGAAGACTTCATAGGGCAGGTGGGCGATCGACAGGCGCAGATAGTCGCGCACCGCCTGCGGCGAGGCGAGGTCGGTCGCCAGCCGCAGGTCTTCGGCCAGCGCGCGCCGCGTCAGTTCGAGCGCGGCCTGCAGTTGCGCGTATTTCGCATGCCCCATGCCCCGCACTTGCGCCAGTGCGGCGGCGTCCGCCGCGAACAGGCGCGACAGCGAGCCGAAGCCGCCGATCAGCTCGCGCGCCAGGTCCACGGCGGTCTTGCCCGCCACGCCCACACGCAGGAATACCGCCAGCAGCTCGGCATCGGAAAGGCTGGGTGCCCCGTTCTGAAGCAGTTTTTCACGTGGCCGCTCGTCGGCCGGCCAGTCGGTGATGGACATCGCGCGGTCTCCAGTGGAACGGTTAGGGCGGGTTTGGCCCTGGTCGCTTACAATAGCGGTTGTTTACCGGTTGAACACCCATGAATGTGCAAACTTTTGCCTCGGAGGCAGCGGACGGGCAGGCCCCCGGCCGCAAGACCGTGCAGGCGGATTCCTTCCTGACCCTCCACTACAGCATTTCCCTCGAGAACGGCACGGAAATCGTCAGCACGTTCGAGGACAAGCCCGCCACGCTGCTGCTCGGGCAGGGGCAGATGGCGCCCACGCTGGAGCAGGCGCTGCTGGGCATGCCCGAAGGCGAGCGCACCACGTATCGGCTCGCGGCGGAACAGGCCTTCGGGCCGCGCAACCCCGAGTTGCTGCAACGCGTCTCGCTGACGACCCTGCGCGAGAACAGCTCCTTCGAGGAGGACTACGCGCCGGGCGACCTGGTGGAATTCAACGCGCCGGGCGGCGGCAAGTACGCCGGCGTGCTCAAGGAGATCGGCCCGACCTCGGCCTTGTTCGACTTCAACCATCCGCTGGCCGGGCAGGCGATCCTGTTCGACGTCCAGCTGATCGGTATCCTCTGATGCTCCGCCGCCTGGCGGCTTGAGCGCGGCATTTGCCCGCTCGCCGCCGACGGCCTTCCGTAAGAACTTCAGCATGCCTGAACTCAACACCGCCAACGACGCCGAGATCCTGCTGGCACAGCCGCGAGGCTTCTGCGCGGGCGTCGACCGCGCCATCGAGATCGTCGAGCGCGCGCTGCTGCGCTTCGGCGCGCCGATCTACGTGCGCCACGAGATCGTCCACAACGCCTATGTGGTGGCCCAGCTGCGCGAGAAGGGCGCCATCTTCATCGACGACCTGGCCGAGGTGCCGGAGGGCTCGACCGTGATCTTCAGCGCCCACGGTGTGTCGCGCCAGGTGCGCGACGAGGCCGCTGCGCGCGGGCTGACCGTGTTCGACGCTACCTGCCCGCTCGTGACCAAGGTCCACGTCGAGGTCGGCAAGATGCGCGCCGAGGGCTGCGAGATCGTGATGATCGGCCACAAGGGCCACCCGGAGGTGGAAGGCACCATGGGGCAGGTCGAAGCCGGCATGCTGCTGGTGGAGTCGGCCGAGGACGTGCAGCGTCTGCAGGTCACCGATCCTTCGCGCCTGGCCTACGTGACCCAGACCACCCTGTCGGTCGACGAGACCCAGGAGATCGTGGCGGCGCTCAAGACGCGCTTCCCGCAGGTCAAGGAGCCGAAGAAGCAGGACATCTGCTACGCCACGCAGAACCGCCAGGACGCCGTCAAGTTCATGGCACCCAAGGTGGAGGTGGTGATCGTCGTTGGCAGCCCGAACAGCTCCAACTCGAACCGCTTGCGCGAACTGGCGGCGCGTCTGGGCGTGCCTGCCTATATGGTGGACTCGCCCGACCAGGTGCAGGCCGAATGGGTGGCCGGCAAGCGCCGCATCGGCCTGACCGCGGGCGCGTCGGCACCCGAGGCGCTGGCCCAGTCCATCGTGGAGCGCCTGCGCACGCTCGGCGCCACGCAGGTCCGCGCCTTGGAGGGCATCGAGGAGAACATGTCCTTCCCGCTGCCGCGCGGCCTGCAGGTCGACCCGACCTGATCCGTCCCGGCCGGGTGCAAGGCCCGGCCGCTGCCGCCCGCACCGTTCGCGGGCGTGCCGCCGATCCCGATCTGGCGGCATCCCCCGCCTGAATCGCTTTCCGCATTTCCTTTCCGCATTCCGCTTCCCTTGCGACCGGGGCAGCGTCTTGCGCGAATCGCCATTCGCGATCCGCCTTCCCCCGCGAGCCTTTCCTTCGCATCCCGCTGCATCGTTGCGATGCGTGGCGCCGCTTCGGTGCCGCAAATCGGTATGCGCGCTTTGCGTGCCGTATTGCGCACGAAACCAGTGCGGGATTACTCCCGCCTGTCTGTGGCGAAAGACAAATCAGGGTAATCCCCATTTATCGGGTTTTCCCTATTATGGTGCGAGCGCAATATTCTGCACATTAGGAATTGGCGTACCCTTATAGGAATGGAGCACATAATTAATTCAGAAGTGTCTGGGTGCGGCTTCCTAAACAAAACGCCAGTTTGAATGGCTTGGGCATGAATCTTGTTAGGTTGTAGGCGGGGAGCCGTCCTCTAGGCGGGAATTGCCCCAATCTGGGCATTGGGGAAATTCCCTAGCTCGATTAACGGGTTATTGAATCGGGTTGTTGCGTCGCATATTGCGTCCGCAAAGAAAGGGGATACAATGCGCGCGTTTCAAATTGAAACAAAACATAAGGCGGTTCAGGGGAAACGTCTGGGAGGCGTTGCAGTTCCCTGTCTTGTGAATCCTAGGAGATCACTCATGCAAATCACGTTGGCCAAGATCGTGCCGCTCGCAGCAGCTGTGGCACTGGTCGCAGGTTGTGGCAAGAAAGAGGAAAAGCCTGCCGAATCGGCAGCCTCGGCGCCCGCGGCTGCCGCGCAGGCCGGGGGCGGCGAAGTGGTCGTCAAGATCGGCCACGCCGCGCCCCTGACCGGCGGCATCGCCCACCTGGGCAAGGACAACGAAAACGGCGCCCGCCTGGCCGTGGAGGAGGTCAACCAGAAGGGCCTGGAGATCGGCGGCAAGAAGATCAAGCTGGAGCTGGTGGGCGAGGACGACGCCGCCGACCCGAAGACCGGCACCGCCGTCGCGCAGAAGCTGGTGGACGAGAAGGTCGTCGCCGTGGTGGGCCACCTGAATTCGGGCGTCTCCATCCCGGCCTCCAAGATCTACAGCGATGCCGGCATCGTGCAGATCTCGCCGTCGTCGACCAACCCCGACTACACCAAGCAGGGCTTCAAGACCACCTTCCGCGTGGTTGCCACCGATGCCCAGCAGGGCCCGGCGCTGGCCAACTATGCGGCCAAGAACCTGCATGCCAAGAGCGTGGCCATCGTCGACGATGCCACCGCCTACGGCAAGGGCCTGGCCGACGAGTTCGAGAAGACCATCAAGGCCGCCGGCGTCAACGTGGTGGCGCGCGAGGCCACCAACGACAAGGCCACCGACTTCAAGGCCATCCTGACCAAGATCAAGGGCAAGAAGCCCGACGTGATCATGTACGGCGGCATGGACGCCACCGGCGGCCCGTTCGCCAAGCAGGCGAAGGAACTGGGCATCGGTGCCAAGATCGTCGGCGGCGATGGTGTCTGTACCGACAAGGTGGCCGAACTGGCCGGCGACGCGGTGTCGAACATCATCTGCTCGGAAGCCGGCCTGGCGCTGTCGAAGATGGAGCAGGGCGCGGATTTCGAGAAGCGCTACGAGGCTCGCTTCAAGTCGCCGGTGCAGATCTACGCGCCGTTCACCTATGACGCCGTGATGGTCATCGTCGACGCGATGAAGCGCGCCAATTCGACCGACCCGGCCGCCATCCTGGCCGAGATGCCCAAGACCAACTACAAGGGCCTGATCGGCAACATCGCCTTCGACGAGAAGGGCGACATGAAGGAGGGCACCATCACGCTGTACGAGTACAAGGACAAGAAGAAGACTGTACTTGACGTCGTGAAGATGTAATCTGGGTTTATCGGCCCGAATGGACGGCACCGTGAGGACCTTGCGGTGCCGTTTTTTTCGCCTCGCCCCTCGTGGCATCGTCCTTACCAGGGACGGCGCAGGGCAGGCAGCTTACCAGCTATCGACTTTTCGTTACCCAACCCGTCACGTACCACCGCCCCCGGCATCCACACCATGCCGTGCCGCAAGGCCTGGGGCTGAAGTAGGAGCTCTTCATGGATATCTTTATCCAGCAGATCGTGAACGGCCTGGTGCTCGGCAGCATCTATGCGCTGATCGCACTTGGCTACACCATGGTTTACGGCATTCTCGGCATCATCAACTTCGCCCATGGCGACGTGCTGATGTTCGGCGCGATGACCGCGCTGTCGGTGATCCTCGGTCTTCAAAAATTCGCACCCGGCCTGCCCGACTGGCTGGTGCTGGTGATTGCCACGCTGGTCGCGATGCCGGTTTGCGCGGTGCTGGCCTACACCATCGAGCGCGTCGCCTATCGGCCGCTGCGTAATGCGCCGCGACTGGCGCCGCTGATCACCGCGATCGGCGTTTCCATCATCCTGCAGACGTTGGCGATGATGATCTGGTCGCGCAATCCGCTGACCTTCCCGCAACTGCTGCCCGCCGAGCCGATCGACATCGGCTCCACCGGCGCCACCATCACTGGCAAGGAGATCGTCATCATCGCCATGGCGCTGATCGTGATGTCCGGCCTGCTGGCACTGGTCAACCGCACCAAGCTGGGCCGCGCCATGCGCGCCACGGCCGAGAACCAGAAGGTGGCCGGGCTGATGGGCGTGAACCCGAACTTCGTGATCTCGGCCACGTTCATGATCGGCGCAACGCTGGCGGCGCTGGCCGGCGTGATGATGGCGACGAACTACGGTAACGCGCACTTCTACATGGGCTTCATTCCCGGCCTGAAGGCCTTCACGGCGGCGGTGCTGGGCGGCATCGGCAACCTGGCGGGAGCCATGGTCGGCGGCATGCTGCTGGGCATGATCGAGGCGCTCGGGGCCGGCTACATCGGCGACCTGACCAACGGGGTGTTCGGCTCGAACTACCAGGACGTGTTCGCGTTCATCGTGCTGATCACCGTGCTGGTGTTCCGTCCGTCCGGCATCATGGGCGAACGCGTGGCCGAACGCGCGTGAGGAGAACTGCATCATGACTACCCAGATTCCCTCCTCCGCAACGCAGGCGGCAGCGCCTTCGCGCACGCCCGCCAAGACCCTGGTGGCGCTGCTTGCCCTCCTCGTCGTGGCGCTGTGCGCGCCGTTCATCGTGCAGACGCTGGGCGGCAACTACTGGGTCCGCGTGATGGACTTCGCGCTGATCTACATCATGCTGGCGCTCGGCCTGAACATCGTGGTGGGCTTCGCCGGCCTGCTCGACCTGGGCTATATCGCGTTCTACGCGGTCGGTGCCTACCTGATGGCGCTGCTGGGCTCGCCGCACCTGTCCAACCAGTTCGAGTGGATCCACCAGCTGTTCCCCCACGGGCTGCATGTCAGCGTGTGGTGGGTGCTGCCCCTCGCGGTGCTGGTCGCGGCCACGTTCGGCGTGCTGCTCGGCGCGCCCACGCTGAAGCTGCGCGGGGACTACCTGGCCATCGTCACGTTGGGCTTCGGCGAGATCATCCGCATCTTCCTGAACAACCTGGATCGCCCGCTCAACATCACCAACGGACCCAAGGGTATTACCGGGGTGGAGCCGATACGCCTGTTAGGCTTCGACTTTTCCAAGACGCATGACATCTTCGGCCTGAAGCTCACGCCCGTGTTCCTGTATTACTACCTGCTGGTGGCGCTGGTGGCGATCATCGTCTTCATCTGCCTGCGGCTGCAGAACTCGCGCATTGGCCGCGCCTGGGTGGCCATCCGCGAAGACGAGATCGCCGCCAAGGCGATGGGCATCAACACCCGCAATATCAAGCTGCTTGCCTTCGCCATGGGCGCTTCCTTCGGTGGCGTGTCGGGCGCGGTGTTCAGCTCCTTCCAAGGCTTCGTCTCGCCGGAATCCTTCGTGTTGTGGGAATCCATCTACGTGCTGGCCATCGTGGTGCTCGGCGGCATGGGCCATATCCCCGGCGTGATCCTCGGCGGCATCCTGCTGGTGGGCTTCCAGGAATTGCTGCGCGCCACGGCGGGGCCGGTGCAGAACATGCTGTTCGGGTCGGTGATCGTCGATGCCGAGGTGCTGCGCCAGTTGCTCTTCGGGCTGGCGATGGTGGGCGTGATGCTGTACCGCCCGGCGGGCCTGTGGCCTTCGCCGCGCAAGGAAGACCGCCCCGTGGTGCGCCGCGCGGGCACGGTTGGCCGTTTCTGAGCAGGAGGATACGATGAGCAATGACAACTTCCTCCTGTCCGTACAGGGGGTCAACAAGCGTTTCGGCGGCCTGCAGGCGCTGTCCGATGTGGGCCTGCAGATCAAGCCAGGCGAGATCTACGGCCTGATCGGCCCCAATGGCGCCGGCAAGACCACCTTCTTCAACGTCATCACCGGCCTGTACAACCCGGACTCCGGCGAGTTCCGGCTGGCCGGCGAGGCCTATCAGCCCACCGCCGTGCATGAGGTGGCCAAGGCCGGCATCGCCCGCACCTTCCAGAACATCCGCTTGTTCGGCGACATGACGGCGCTGGAGAACGTGATGGTGGGGCGCCACGTGCGCACCAAGGCCGGCCTGTTCGGTGCCATCTTCCGTCCGCCCGCGGTGCGCCGCGAAGAGGAGGCGGTGGAAGACATGGCGCACGACCTGCTGGACTATGTGGGCATCGGCAAGTACGCCAACTTCACCTCGCGCAACCTGTCCTACGGCCACCAGCGCCGGCTGGAGATCGCGCGTGCGATGGCCACCGAGCCCAAGCTGCTGGCGCTGGACGAGCCGGCAGCGGGCATGAACGCGACCGAGAAGGTGGAGTTACGCGGCCTGCTCGACAAGATCCGCAGCGATGGCAAGACCATCCTGCTGATCGAGCACGACGTGAAACTGGTGATGGGCCTGTGCGACCGCCTGACCGTGCTCGACTACGGCAAGGTCATCGCGCAGGGGCTGCCGCATGAAGTGCAGAGCAATCCCGCCGTGATCGAGGCATACCTCGGCGCTGCGGCGCACTAAGGGCGGGAGGACGGCATATGAAACAAACGATTCTGAAGATTGCGGGCCTGAAGGTTGCCTACGGTGGCATCCAGGCGGTCAAGGGCATCGACCTGGAGATCCAGGACGGCGAGTTCGTCACGCTGATCGGCGCGAACGGCGCCGGCAAGACCACGACGATGAAGGCCGTCACCGGGCTGCAGGGCTGGGCCGGCGGCGACGTGGAGTACATGGGCAAGTCCATCAAGGGCGTGCCCAGCTACACGCTGCTCAAGCAGGGCCTGGCGATGGTACCGGAAGGGCGCGGTGTGTTCGCGCGCATGACCATCACCGAGAACCTGCAGATGGGCGCCTACACGCGCACCGACGAGGCCGGCATCAAGGCCGACGTCGAGCGCATGTTCGGCATCTTCCCGCGCCTGAAGGAGCGCGCCAACCAGCTGGCCGGCACCATGTCGGGCGGCGAACAGCAGATGCTGGCGATGGCGCGTGCGCTGATGAGCCAGCCCAAGCTGCTGCTGCTGGACGAGCCTTCGATGGGCCTGTCGCCCATCATGGTGGAGAAGATCTTCGAGGTGGTGCGCGATATCTCCGGCCAGGGCGTGACGGTGCTGCTGGTCGAGCAGAACGCGCGGCTGGCGCTGCAGGCGGCGCACCGCGGCTACGTGATGGAGTCGGGGCTGATCACGATGAGCGGCGAGGCCAAGCAGATGCTGGACGATCCGAAGGTGAGGGCGGCGTATCTTGGAGAGGGAGGGGAGTGAGGCCAGGGCGGCCTTCTCCTTGCCGCGGGTTTGCTGGCGCGTTGGCTTTCGCCCCGCGCCGGTTTGCTCCCCTCTCCCGCTTGCGGGAGAGGGGCTGGGGGTGAGGGCGGGCGCTGGCGAGCGGCGACGTGCTGGACAACACCGCGGGCTTCGTCTTGGCCTTGCGATGCTGGATCACACCGACGGCTTCGTTTAGGCGTGGCGCCTTGCTAGACCACCCCTCACCCCCGCCCTTGTATCTTTACGACTGGGAATCGGACCGGCTCAGTAGCCCGACCGCCCTCTGGGACAAAAAGAGCCCGCGGGAGAGCACTGGGATCTGAGCCGGACCGTCCTTTCTTGCAGCCCGAACGGTTGTAGGAATTCACAGTTCGCATAAACAAGGAAGGGAGCGAAAGGACGTGTCCGAAGACCTGTTCATCGGCATTGATGTCGCTAGCCAGATGCTAGAGGTGGCTAGCAGCGCGCAATCAGGAAGTTGGCAGATCAGCAATGACACCCCCGGCATTGAGCAACTGGTGACAGAGTTGACTGCGCAGAAGCCGGCCATAGTGGTGCTTGAAGCCACGGGCGGCTACGAGTTCGAGGCCGCGTGCGCACTGCAGGCCGCAGGTCTTGCAGTGGCGGTGGTCAACCCGCGCCAGGCACGCGACTTTGCCCGCGCCATGGGGACGCTAGCCAAGACTGATGCTCTCGACGCGCGCATGCTGGCGGAGTTTGGCCGGGTGTTATACCGGCACCCGGAGCGGGAGCGCTTCATCAAGCCATTGGCCGATGCGCAGTTGCAGCGCCTGCAAGCGTTGGTATTGCGGCGACGCCAGTTAGTCCAGATGCTGACTAGCGAACGTCAGAGGCTACGCATCTCGCATGCGGCAGCACGCCCGAGTATCGAGCGACTCATCGAGTTCCTGAAGGCGGAACTGGATGACAGCGAGACGGAAGTTGCCGAACATGTGCGGCAGCATCATGCCGAGCTGGCGGCCATCCTGATCAGTATGCCGGGGGTTGGCGCGGCCAGCGCGGCTGTCCTGCTGGCCGAGTTGCCTGAGTTGGGGCACCTGGATCGCAGGCGCATCGCCGCGCTGGTCGGCGTGGCACCGCTGAATCGAGATTCAGGGAAGATGCGGGGGCAGCGCTCGATTTGGGGCGGGCGTTCGGACGTGCGCCGCACGCTGTATATGGCTACGCTGGTAGCGGTCCGGCATAACCCGGTGGTGCGGGTCTTCTACGAGCGGCTGGTTGCTGCTGGCAAGCGCAAGAAGGTGGCGCTGGTTGCAGCGATGCGTAAAGTCCTGGGCATGCTAAACGCCATGGCCAAGCATCGCTGCGCCTGGAATCCCGCTACCCACGCTTGACGGGCAAGACGGTTGCTCTCCCCATGAGGGGAGAGGGAGCCAGGACACTATGCTTGGCGATTGGCGTTGGCGCATCCAGTCGGCTTCGGCTGGTGCGATGGACTTTCGCGTCGCGCCGGATTGCTCCCTCTCCCGCTTGCGGGAGAGGAAGCCACTACCTCATGCTTTGCGTGCGGTAGTGGCGCATCCTTTCCGCGTCCCGCTCAGGCCAGCTTCTTCAGCAGCCCGCGCAGCATGCCGATCATCTGGTCGATCTCTTCGCGCTCGACGTTCAGCGCCGGCATGAAGCGCAGCAGGCTGGGGCGCGGCGCATTCAGCAGCAGGCCGTGCGGCTGCATCTCGCGTGCTTCTTCCACCAGTTGCGGCCCGATGTCGCGGTTCAGCACCAGCGCGCGCAGCAGGCCCTCGCCGCGCTCGCCGCCCAGGCTGAACTCGCCGGACAGCGCCAGCAGCTGCTCGCGCAGGTAGGCGCCTTTATCCTGCACGCTCTGCAGGAAGCCAGGAGCGGTCAGCTGTTCGATCACCGAGCAGCCCACCGCGGTCATCAGCGGATTGCCGTTGTAGGTGCCGCCCTGGTCGCCGGCTTCGAAGCTGGCCACCGCGGCGGTGCACATCAGCGCGGACAGCGGCACGCCGCCGCCGATGCCCTTGCCGAGCGTCATGATGTCAGGCTGCACGCCGGACAGTTCATGCGCGAACAGCGTGCCGCAGCGGCCGCAGCCGGTCTGCACTTCGTCGACGATGAGCAGCAGCTTGTGCTTGTCGGCCAGCGCGCGCAGGCCCTGCATGAATTCGCGCGTGGCGGGAATCACGCCGCCTTCGCCCTGCACCGGCTCCAGCATGATGCCGACGGTCTTCTCGTTGATCAGCGCTTCGACCGAAGCCAGGTCGTTCAGCTCGGCCTTGGGGAAGCCCGGCACCTGCGGCGCGAACAGCGTGTCCCAGCCCGCCTTGCCCGACGCGCTCATGGTGGCGAGGGTGCGGCCATGGAAGCTGTGGTCCATGGTGATGATCTCGTAGGCGCCGTCCTTGTGCTTGCGGCCCCATTTGCGCGCCAGCTTGATCGCGCCTTCGTTGGCCTCGGCGCCGCTGTTGGCGAAGAAGACCTTGTCGAAGCCGCTGTTGTCGGTCAGCAGCTTGGCCAGCTGGATCATCGGCGCGTTGTAGAACGCCGGGCTCGGGTTGATGATCTTGTGGGCCTGCGCGGTCAGCGCTTCGATCATGCCGGGGTTGGAATGGCCCAGGCAGTTGACCGCCCAGCCCTGCACGAAATCCAGGTAGCGCTTGCCGTTCTGATCCGTCAACCAGGAACCCTTGCCTTCGGTGAAGACCAGCTCGGGCCGGTTGGTGATGTACATCAGGGATTGGACGGGATACTCATCAGCAAATGCCATGGCAGACTCCAAGGGTCGGCGTGATTCGGAGAAGGCGGAAAGCCAGCGAAAAAAACAAAAAGCCACGGGGGTTGCCCGTGGCTTGTTGACCTGAACAGACGCTGTCGACGGTCAGCCGCGTGGCACCCCGGAGGGGAGCAACGTACGGAAGCTGCGTCGGACGATGGCGTGGTTCATGGCGGCAAATATAAGACGCATGCGCCCGGGTGTCAAAACGAATTTCGGCGGTCCCGGGCATGGCGGCGGTACTGTTGCGTGAACGGAACGCTCGGCAGGGCGCTCAGGCGGCCGGCTTCGCGCCCGCCGGATGCAGGTCTGCTTCCGAGGTGAACGAGTCGGCAAAGAAGGCGTCCTCGTGCAGGCGGCAGGCCGAAGTGAAGTCGCGCCGGGCGGCGTTGACCATCACCGGTGCGCCGCAGGCGTAGACCTCGTGGCCGGACAGGTCGGCATGGTCGGCCATCACCGCCTGGTGCACGAAGCCCGTGCGGCCCTGCCACTGGTCTTCGGGCAGCGCGTCGGAGACCACCGGCACGTAGCGGAAATTGGGCAGTTCCTGCGCCCACTTCTCGCACAATGCGTGCATGTACAGGTCGCGCGGGCGGCGTCCGCCCCAGTAGAGCGTCATCGGCCGTGCGATGCCGGTGTAGGCGGCGTGCTCGACGATGGCCTTGATCGGGGCGAAGCCGGTGCCCGAGGCCAGCAGGATGATGGGTTTGTCGGAATCCTCGCGCAGGAAGAAGCTGCCCAGCGGGCCTTCGAAACGCAGGATGTCGCGCTCCTTCATGACCGGCGCGCCTTCCTTGGCACCGAACACGTAGTCGGTGAACACGCCGCCGGGCATGTGGCGGATATGCAGTTCGAGCGGACCTTCCTCGTGCGGGGGGGTGGCGATCGAGTAGCTGCGGCGCTTGCCGTCGCGCAGCAGGAATTCCACGTACTGGCCGGCCAGGTACTGCAGGCGCTCGGTGGCGGGCAACTGCAGGCGGGTGACCACCACGTCCTCGGCCACGCGCTCGAGTCCCACCACGCGGCAGGGTACCTTCTTGATGGGGATGTCGCCGGCGCCGTGCACCTCGCGGCATTCGATGGTGATGTCGGAGCTGGCCGTGGCGCAGCAGAAGAGGGCGCCGCCCTCGGTCTGTTCCTGCGAGGTCAGCGCGGAGGCGGCGTGGTCGCCCTGTACCACGCTGCCGCTGACCACCAGGCCCTTGCACGAGCCGCAGGCGCCGTTCTTGCAGCCGTAGGGCAGGCCGATGCTCTGGCGCAGCGCCGCGCTCAGGATGGTTTCGTCGGCGGCCGCCTCGAACTGGCGGCCGCTCGGCATGACGGTAACTTGATAAGCCATAATCACTTTATGAGCAAGAATCCTAAGCCCTCGCGCCTTGGGCGTCCGCGCCTGCTGATTGTCGGTTGCGGCGATGTGGGGACGCGCTGCCTGGCATTGCTGGCGTCGCGCCTGCGCATCTTCGCTGTCACTTCACAGCCCGGCCGGTGCGCTGAACTGCGCGCGGCCGGTGCTGTACCGCTGGTGGCCGACCTCGATCGGCCTGAGACGCTGGCTCGCCTGCGCGGGCTGGCCGGGCGGGTGCTGCACCTGGCGCCGCCGCCAGCGCGCGGCGAGGACGACCCGCGTACCTGCGCGCTGCTGGGCGTGCTGCGCCGCCGGCCCTGGCGGCGCGCGCGGCATTCCGGCACGGGCCTGGGCAAGCCCGACATTCTACCCGAGCGGGCCCGGCGCCGGGCGCGCAATGGCGGCCAGGTCAGCGGCCAAGGCGTGCAGCCGGCGCTCGTCTATGCCAGCACGACGGGGGTGTACGGCGACCTCGGCGGTGCGCGCGTGGCCGAGACCCAGCCGGTCAAGCCGCATACCGCCAGGGCGCGGCGGCGGGTCGCAGCCGAGGGCGCCGTGCGGCGCCTCGGCCTGGCTGGCGGCTGGCGCGCCAGCATCGTGCGCATCCCCGGCATCTATGCCGAAGACCGCCTGCCGCTGGCCCGGCTGGCGCGGGGCACGCCCGCGCTGGTGCCGCAGGATGACGTCTACACCAACCACATCCATGCCGACGATCTCGCCCGCGTCATGGCCGCAGCGCTATACCGCGGCCGTCCGCAGCGGGTCGTGCACGCCAGCGACGACTCCGAGCTGCGCATGGGCGACTATTTCGACCTGGTCGCTGACCGCCGTCGCCTGCCGCGCCCGCCGCGGCTGACGCGCAGGCAGGTGGCCGAGAGCGTGGAGCCGACGCTGCTGAGCTTCATGAGCGAATCGCGCCGGCTCGACAACACCCGCCTGAAGCGCGAGTTGCGCCTGCGCCTGCGCTATCCCACGGTGGCCGCCTTCTTCGACGCGACGCCCGACGCCTGAGTACCGCTTGCGCCGCCGGCGCCTCTCCCGGCGCCACGCGGGCATGCCTCTTGCTGCTCCCAGGGGCGAGCCGATCCTGTCTATACAACGAGTGCCCGGTCCGGTGCGGATCGGCATCCGAGCGGTGCAAAGGGCGCCGGCCCGGTGCGCAATGCCGACTGGATTGCCCTTGGCATCAGCCTTTTTCGATGCAAGCACTCGGGAAAGCCCGGCATTGTTTTGTATATACAGGCTTGCTAGATTGGCCGGAAACGAAGGGCGCCGCATGCATGGCGCCGCCGAAGCCGGGCGACGTGGCCGCTGACTCGAGCATCTGCGTCGTTCGCACCACACCAAAGGAGAGCCATCCATGGGAATTCGTATCCGCCGCCGTGCCGCCTGTGCGGCGCTCGCCCTGTTCGCGTCCGCCGCCGGCAGCGCCCACGCCGAGAACACCCCGGTGACACTGGGCATGAGCGGCTGGACGGGATTCGCGCCGCTGACCCTGGCTGAGCGCGCCGGCATCTTCAAGAAGCACGGCGTGGACGTCGACATCAAGATGATCCCGCAGAAGGACCGCCACCTGGCGTTGGCCTCCGGCGCGATCCAGTGCGCGGCCACCACGGTCGAGACCCATGTCGCCTGGAACGCCAACGGGGTGCCGATCACGCAGATCGTGCAGCTCGACAAGTCGTACGGCGCCGATGGCCTGGCCGTGCGCCCCGACGTCAAGGGCTTCGCCGAGCTCAAGGGCAAGACGGTCGGTGTCGACGCGCCGGGTACCGCGCCATACTTCGGCCTGGCCTGGATGCTGCGCAAGAACGGCATGACGCTCAAGGACGTGAAGACCGTCACGCTGTCGCCGCAGGCGGCGGCGCAGGCCTTCGTCAGCGGCCAGAACGACGCGGCAATGACCTACGAGCCCTATCTGTCCACCGTGCGCCAGAGCCCCGACAAGGGCAAGATCCTGGCCACCACGCTCGACTACCCGATGGTGACCGACACGCTGGGCTGCTCGCCCAAGTGGCTCAAGGACAATCCGAAGGCGGCGCAGGCGCTGGTCGACAGCTACTTCGAGGCGCTGGAGCTGATCCGCAAGGAACCGGAGAAGTCCAACGAGATCATGGGCGCCGCGGTCAAGCAGACCGGCGAGCAGTTCGCCAAGTCGTCGGCCTACCTGCGCTGGCAGGACCGCGAGGCCAACCGCAAGTTCTTCGGCGGCGAACTGGCCAGCTTCAGCAAGGAAGCGGCCACGGTGCTGCTGGACATCGGCGTGATCCGGCAAGTGCCGGACGTGACGGCGCTGTATGACGCGCGCTTCCTCCGCTGACCGCAACGAGCCGGCCATGACTCAGGCGCATCCAGGTTCGCCCACTTCGCCGGCGGCAGCGCCGCTGGCTTCCGCCGCCGCGTCCCAGGCCGCGCCGACCGCATCTCCACCCGCGCCCCGGCGGCGCCACCCCTGGCTGGCGCCGCTGGTGCCGGTGGCGCCGCGGGCGCGCTGGCTGCTGGGCTTGTCCTTCTTCGTGCTGTTCTTCGCCGTGTGGTCGCTGGTGACGCTGGGCGGCCTGGTGCCGCGCACCTTCCTCGCCGATCCGCTGACGATGGCGCACGAAGGATGGCTGCTGTTTACGCAGTACGGCTTCCTCGGCGACATCGGCATGACCGTATGGCGGGTGCTGGGCGGCTTCGCGCTGGCGGCGGTGCTGGCCGTGCCGCTGGGCATCCTGATGGGGGCCTACAAGGCGGCCGAGGCCTTCTTCGAACCCTTCGTTTCCTTCTGCCGCTACCTGCCGGCCTCGGCCTTCATTCCGCTGCTGATCCTGTGGGCCGGCATCGGCGAGACGCAGAAGCTGCTGGTCATCTTCATCGGCTCCTTCTTCCAGATCGTGCTGATGGTGGCCGTGGCGGTGGGCGGCGCGCGCCGCGACCTGGTCGAGGCCGCCTACACGCTCGGCGCCAACAGCCGCGGCATCGTGCGCCGCGTGCTGATTCCGGGCGCCGCACCGGAAATTGCCGAGATCCTGCGCCTGGTGCTGGGCTGGGCCTGGACCTATGTGATCGTGGCCGAGCTGATCGGCTCGTCGTCGGGCATCGGCCACATGATCACCGACAGCCAGGCGCTGCTCAACACCGGCCAGATCATCTTCGGCATCATCGTGATCGGCTGCATCGGCCTGGTGTCCGACCTCTTCTTCAAGCAGGCCAACCAGCGCCTCTTCCCCTGGAGTGCGATCCAATGAGCGCCCTGTCCATCCAGCAGGTCTCGCGCAGCTTCCCGAGCCCGCGCGGCGCCGGCCATCCGCCCTTGCAGGCGCTGCAGCCGGTCGATTTCGACGTGCGCGACAATGATTTCGTCACCATCCTGGGCCCGTCGGGCTGCGGCAAGTCCACGCTGCTGCGTATCGTGGCGGGCCTCGACACGCCCTCGGGCGGCCGCGTGCTGCTCGACGGCCAGCCAGTGGTGGGGCCGGGCGCCGACCGCGGCATGGTGTTCCAGTCGTACACGCTGTTTCCCTGGCTTACCATCGAGCAGAACGTGCGCTTCGGCCTGCGCGAGCGGGGCATGAGCGAGGCGGAACAGCGCGAGCGCAGCGACTTCTTCATCCAGAGAGTGGGCCTGCGCGGTTTCGAGCAGCATTTCCCCAAGCAGCTCTCGGGCGGCATGCAGCAGCGCACCGCCATCGCCCGTGCCTTGGCCAACGATCCCAAGATCCTGCTGCTGGATGAACCCTTCGGCGCGCTCGACAACCAGACGCGCGTGCTGATGCAGGAACTGCTGCTGGGGATATGGGAGGCGTCGCGCAAAACGGTATTATTCGTCACGCACGATATCGACGAGGCCATCTTCATGGCCAACCGGGTGGCGGTGTTTTCCGCGCGGCCGGGTCGGATCAAGAGCGAGATCGCGGTGGACTTTCCCCATCCGCGCCACTACACCATCAAGACTTCGCCGGCGTTTTCTGAACTGAAGGCCCGGCTGACCGAGGAAATCCGTGCCGAGGCCCTGGCCGCGGCCGAGCATTGAGCTATGAACCAATCCGCCGGCGCAAGCGCGCGCCCGCCCCGCACCGAGGCTGCGCCCGCCGCCCGCTACCAGCAAGTCAAGGAATTCATTGCGCGCCAGATCCAGAGCGGCGCGTGGCGGCCGGGCGACCGCGTGCCCTCCGAGCAGGAACTGGTCAACCAGTTCAATGTGTCGCGCATGACGGCCAACCGTGCGCTGCGCGAGCTGGCCGAGCAGGGCAGGGTGGTGCGCGTGGCCGGCGTGGGCACCTTCGTGGCGGAGCACAGGCCGCAGTCCACGCTGCTGTCGGTGGTCAACCTGCAGGATGAGATCCGCATGCGCGGGCACAACTACGCCTGCGACGTGGTGCTGGTCGAACGCGTGGCGGCCTCGATCGAGGTGGCGGCCGCGCTCGAGATGCATACCGGGGAATCGGTTTTCCACTCGGTCTGCGTGCATCGCGAGGACGGCGTGCCGGTGCAACTGGAGGACCGCTACGTCAATCCGCGCGTGGCGCCTGCCTTCATCGCCCAGGACTTCACCAAGACGCTGCCCGGCGAGTACCTGCTGCACCATGTGCCCTATGACGAGGTGGAGCACGTGGTCGACGCAATCTCGGCCACCCCCGAACAGGCGGCGCTGCTGGACATGGCGCCGACCCAGCCCTGCCTGCTGCTGACGCGGCGCACCTGGACCAATGGCACGCCGGTGACCTTCGTGCGCTGCCTGCATCCGGGCAACCGCTACCGCCTGGGCAGCCGATTCCGCGCCGAGGGCAATCCGGCATTCGGGTAGATACCTAGGCCTGATCCGAGCCGAAGGCATGGATTCTGAGAGGATTTTGGTTTAACCTGTATATACAGGATCATACAGGTGCAGCGAGATCGTCGCGGCGACCGTATCGAACGACCCAAAGGAGAGCCCCAGATGAACGCCAACGAGCACCAATTCACCCAGGCCGCCGCCCAGCGCGGTCCCCGCGAGATCCGCGCGCCGCACGGTACGCAGTTGCATTGCCGCAACTGGCTGATCGAAGCCGCCTACCGCATGATCCAGAACAACCTCGACCCGGATGTGGCGGAACGGCCGCAGGACCTGGTGGTCTACGGCGGCATCGGCAAGGCCGCGCGCAACTGGGAGTGCTTCGACACCATTCTCGACACCCTGCGCCGCCTGGGTGAGGACGAGTCGCTGCTGGTGCAGTCCGGCAAGCCGGTGGGCGTGTTCAAGACGCATGTCGACGCGCCGCGCGTGCTGATCGCCAACTCCAACCTGGTGCCGCACTGGGCCACCTGGGACAAGTTCAACGAGCTGGACCGCGCCGGGCTGATGATGTACGGCCAGATGACGGCGGGTTCCTGGATCTATATCGGCTCGCAGGGCATCGTGCAGGGCACCTACGAGACCTTCGTCGAGGCGGGCCGCCAGCACTACGACGGTGACCTGTCGGGCAAGTGGATCCTGACCGCGGGCCTGGGCGGCATGGGCGGGGCCCAGACGCTGGCCGGCGTGCTGGCGGGTGCCAGCGTGCTGGCCGTCGAGTGCCAGGAGTCGAGCATCGACTTCCGCCTGCGCACGCGCTACCTGGACAAGAAGGCCACCAGCATCGACGAGGCGCTGGCCATGATCGCCGAGGCCACCCGCAACAAGCAGGCCATTTCGGTGGGCCTGCTTGGCAACGCCGCCGAAGTGCTGCCCGAGCTGGTCAAGCGCGCGCAGGCCGGCGGCATGCGTCCGGACATCGTCACCGACCAGACCTCCGCGCACGACCTGGTCAACGGCTATCTGCCGGTGGGCTGGACCGTGGCGCAATGGGAAGCGGCACGCAAGGCCGATCCCAAGTCGGTCGAGGCCGCCGCGCGGCCTTCCATCGTCGCCCACGTGCAGGCCATGCTGGCCTTCCAGCAGATGGGCGTGCCCACGCTGGACTACGGCAACAATATCCGCCAGGTGGCCTTCGACGAAGGCGTGAAGAACGCCTTCGACTTCCCGGGCTTCGTGCCGGCCTACATCCGTCCGCTGTTCTGTCGCGGCAAGGGTCCGTTCCGCTGGGTGGCGCTGTCGGGCGACCCCGAGGACATCTACAAGACCGATGCCAAGATGAAGGAGCTGTTCCCGGAGGACACCCACCTGCACCGCTGGCTCGACATGGCGCGTGAGCGCATCGCCTTCCAGGGCCTGCCTTCGCGCATCTGCTGGGTGGGCCTGGACGAGCGCCACCGCGCCGGCCTGGCCTTCAACGAGATGGTGCGCAATGGCGAACTGAAGGCGCCCGTCGTGATCGGGCGCGACCACCTCGACTGCGGCTCGGTCGCCAGCCCCAACCGCGAGACCGAGGCCATGCGCGACGGCTCCGACGCCGTTTCCGACTGGCCGCTGCTCAATGCGCTGCTGAACACCGCCGGCGGCGCCACCTGGGTCAGCCTGCACCATGGCGGCGGCGTCGGCATGGGCTTCTCCCAGCATTCCGGCGTGGTGATCGTCTGCGACGGCACCGAGGCTGCCGACCGCCGCCTCGCCCGCGTGCTGTGGAACGACCCCGCCACGGGCGTGATGCGCCACGCCGATGCCGGCTACGACATCGCCATCGACTGCGCCCACGAGAAGGGCCTGGACCTGCCGATGGTGAAGGGCGCATGACGGTCGCGGCCAACGCTGCGCCGCTGACGCATCGGTTCACGCTGGCGGACATCCCCGCCGCGCGCTGGAAGAACGGCGGCGGGCTCACGCGAGAGATCGCGGTGTGGCCGCCGGGCGCCGGCATGGACGACTTCGTCTGGCGTATCAGCGTGGCCGACATCGCCGCCGACGGGCCGTTCTCGGCCTTTCCCGGCGTGGACCGGCAGATCGCACTGCTGTCCGGCGCCGGCGTGCGCCTGCACGCCGCCGACGGCAGCTTCGATCAAGCCCTGGTGCGCGTGGGCGAGCCGTTCGCCTTCCCCGGCGAGACCGGCGTGCAGGCCACGCTGGTCGATGGCGTCACGCGCGACTTCAACGTCATGACGCGGCGCGGCCGCTGCCGCGCCCGCATCGACGTGCGGCGGGCTGCCTTCGCGCTCGACGTGGGCGCCCACCCGGTGCTGCTGCTGGCCGTGGCCGGCCATTGGCATGCCGTCGCTGGCGACGGCATGGCGGAGGCGATGCCGCCCGGCGCGGGACGCCTTTACACAGACGGCGCAGACGGCGCGCCGGCCGGCCGGATCGAGTTCTGTCCGGCCGCCGGCGAGGCCCTTTGCCTGCAATTGACCCTGGAAATGGAGACTGGCCGATGACCCTGCCCAGCATCCGTACGGCGCCCTCCGCGGACGGCGTCTGGCACCGCTGCCACCTGCTGCCCGACGGCGATCCCGCCCATGCCATCCGCGACGCTGCGCTGGTGGTGCAGGACGGCCGCATCGCCTGGCTCGGGCCGGAGGCCGCACTGCCGCCAGCCTGGGCCGCGCTGCCGCGGCATGACGCGGGCCAGGCCTGGATCACGCCTGGCCTGGTCGACTGCCATACGCACCTCGTCTACGGCGGACAGCGCGCCGACGAGTTCGCCATGCGCCTGGCCGGCGCCGATTACGCCGAGATCGCACGCGCCGGCGGCGGCATCGTCTCCACCGTGCGGGCCACGCGCGAGGCCAGCGAGGACGAGCTGTTCGCGCAGGCGGCCGCGCGGCTGGCGCCGCTGCTGGCCGAGGGCGTGACCGCCATCGAGATCAAGTCGGGCTACGGCCTGGCGCTGGAGGCCGAGCGCAAGCAGCTGCGCGTGGCGCGCCGCCTGGGCGAGGCCTTCGGCGTGAGCGTGCACACCACCTTCCTCGGCGCGCACGCCTTGCCGCCCGAATATGCCGGGCGCGCCGACGACTACATCGCGCTGGTGTGCGACACCATGCTGCCGGCGCTGGCCGCTGAAGGCCTGGTCGACGCGGTCGATGCCTTCTGCGAATCGATCGGTTTCTCGCCCGCGCAGACCGAGCGCGTGTTCGAGGCGGCCGCGCGCCACGGCCTGCCCGTCAAGCTGCATGCCGAACAGCTCAGCAACCTCGGCGGCGCCGCGCTGGCGGCACGCCACCGCGCGCTTTCCGCCGATCACCTGGAGCACCTGGACGAGGCCGGCGTCGCCGCCATGGCCGCATCCGGCACGGTGGCGGTGCTGCTGCCGGGCGCCTACTACTTCCTGCGCGACACCCATCTCCCGCCGATCGACCTGCTGCGCCGCCATGGCGTGCCGATCGCGCTGTCCACCGATCACAATCCCGGCACTTCGCCGGTCACCTCGCTGCTGCTGATGGTGAACATGGCCTGTACCCTGTTCCGGCTGACCGTGCCGGAGGCCCTGGCCGGCGTCACCGTCAACGCCGCCCGCGCACTCGGCGCGGCGGACCGCCACGGCCTGCTCGCGCCGGGAAGAGTGGCCGATTTCGCGCTGTGGCGCATCGGCACCCCGTCCGAACTGGCCTACTGGTTCGGGCGCAATCCCATTGCGGCGGTGGTGCGGCAGGGCCGCGTCTTTCCCGCCGCCGGCGCCGATTTCGCTGGAGCACAGCCATGAGCGCGGCACAGAGCCACCAACTGTTCGCCGGCGAGGCCCTGCTGCCGGGCGGCTGGGCGCGCGACGTGCTGCTGGCCTGGGATGCATCCGGCGTCCTCGCCACCGTGGAGGCGGGCGTGGCCGCGCCCGTGGGCGTGCCGCAAGCGGCGGGCGCGGTGCTGCCGGGCATGGTCAACCTGCACTCGCACGCCTTCCAGCGCGGCTTCGCCGGGCTCACCGAGCACCGCACCGGCAGCGACGACTCCTTCTGGAGCTGGCGCACGCTGATGTACCGCTTTGCGCTGCGGCTCTCGCCCGATGCCCTGGAAGCCATCGCCACCCAGGTCTATATCGAGATGCTGCGCGCAGGCTATACCAGCGTCTGCGAGTTCCACTACGTGCACCACGATCCGCAGGGGCGGCCCTATGCCGATCCGGCCGAGATGTCGCTGCGCCTGCTGCGCGCGGCGTCGCGCGCGGGCATCGGCATCACGCTGCTGCCCGTGCTGTACCAGACCGCCGGCTTCGGCGCCAAGCCGGCGCTGCCGGAGCAGCGCCGCTTCCTGCTCGATACCGACGCCATGCTGGCCTTGCTGCAGCGGCTGTCCGGTGCCTGCAGCGGCGGCGATGCCCGCCTCGGGCTGGCGCCCCATTCCCTGCGCGCGGTGCCGCCCGAGGCGCTGGTGCAGGCCGTGGCCGGCCTGCATGCAATGGATCCGCAGGCGCCGGTGCATATCCATATCGCCGAGCAGCAGCGCGAGGTGGACGAGTGCCTGGCCAGCACCGGCACGCGGCCGGTGGCCTGGCTGTTCGACCATGCCGAGGTCGATGCGCGCTGGTGCCTGGTGCATGCCACCCATATGGACTGGGATGAACACCGGCGGCTGGCCCACAGCGGCGCGGTGGCCGGCATCTGCCCGACTACCGAAGCCAATCTCGGCGATGGCGTGTTCGATGCGCCGGCCTACCTGGGCCAGGGCGGCGTCTGGGGCATCGGCTCGGACAGCCATGCCAGCGTTAGCGTGGCGGAGGAGCTGCGGCTGTTCGAGTACGGCCAGCGCCTTGCGCTGCAGCGGCGCAACGTGCTGGCCTCCGAGGCCCATCCGCAAGTCGCCGACCGGCTCTACCTGGAAGCGGTCGCCGGTGGCGCCCGCGCGGCGGGCCGCGCCGTGGCGGGGCTGGCGCCGGGCCAGCGCGCGGATTTCACCGTGCTCGACGGCGCGCATCCCGCGCTGGCAGGGCTGAGTGGCGCGCAGGCGCTGGCCGCCCATGTCTTCGCCAATCACGGGCATGAGACACTAGCGGAAGTCCGCACGGCCGGCCGTAGCCGCGTGCAGCATGGCTGCCACCCTCTACAGGCGGAGGCCGGCCATGCCTTCGCCGCGGCGCGCGCCGGGCTGCTGACCGACTGAAACCGGGCGCGGCGGTGCGCCCAGCCCACCGCGCCCCACTGAGAACGAGATGTCCACCCAGCCACTCTTTGCCACCGACAAGCCCGCCTTCACGCTGCATCGCGGCACGCGCCCGCTGCTGCTGTCGATGCCGCACGTCGGCACCTACGTGCCTGCGGCGCTGGCCGCGCGACTGACCGACGAAGCCCGCACGGTTCCCGACACCGACTGGCACCTGGAACGCCTGTACGACTTCGCGCGCGAGATGGGCGCCTCCATCCTGGCGGCCACGCACTCGCGCTACGTGATCGACCTGAACCGCCCGCCCGACAACGCGAACCTGTACCCCGGCCAGGACACCACCGGCCTGTGTCCGGTCGACACCTTCGACAAGACGCCGGTCTACGCGGATGGCGGCAAGGGCCCGGAGGAGGCGGAGATCGCCGCGCGCCGCGACTCTGTCTGGCATCCCTACCACGCTGCGCTGGCCGAGGAACTGGCCCGGCTGCGCGCCGAGCATGGCACCGTCGCACTGTGGGAAGCGCACTCGATCCGCTCGCTGCTGCCGCGCTTCTTCGAAGGCAAGCTGCCCGACTTCAACCTCGGCACCGCCAACGGCGCGAGCTGCGATACCGGGCTGGCCGCGCGCCTGCTCGCCATCGCCGAGGCGGCGCCGGGCCATACCGCTGTGCTCAACGGCCGCTACAAGGGCGGCCACATCACCCGCCACTACGGCCAGCCGGAGCAGGGCGTGCATGCGGTGCAGCTGGAACTGGCCCAGTGCACCTATATGAGCGAACAATATCCCTTCGCCTACGATGCGCCGCGCGCGACGGCGCTGCAGCCGGTGCTGCGCGACATGCTGGGGACCATGCTGGCCTTCGTGGAAGCATAGGGGAGGGCCAAGGGCGCCGTCCGCGGCGCCTGGCAGGTGTGACATAAGCGGCGCTTGTATCGCCCATCAGTTTTACTTGCTTTACCTTCCGTGCGGCCCTGCGCATACTGGCGGCGCGCCGGGCTGCGCCACGTCCACGACGGCAGGCCGGGATCGCTGCGGTTCCTCCGGAAATTCGAGGACCGGAGAGAAGGTGCGAACCGGCCCGAGAGCCGGTCGCATCGCAGCACGGAGGGCCGCCGGAAAATTCGCGGGGTTGGGCGATGCCTCCATCAGGCCTATGGGAGCTTCCCGGCGCATCCAAACCGGCCATGGCCGCCGGCTGGCGGGCCGCTTGCCTGCCAGCCGGCAAGCCGTGGTTTCTCCGCCCGGCTTCGGCCCTTTCCTGCCCTTTCCGGTACTCTCCGACGCTCTCCAGCACGCTCCGGCCTCCTTCGGCTCCCATCCTCGCGGATCGTCTCTCTTCATCCCGTTTCGCATTCCCCTTGTGTCGGCCACCTCGTGCTTGGCGCCCGAGGGCCGCGGATGTCATGATGGCGGGGTGCGGGAGGGGCCGATGGCGGCAGCCGCGGCCGGCGGGCCTGCATGCACACTGACGATGTCCTCGGGCCTGCGCAGCCAGCGCGGGCAGGCCGCCGCGTGCACCGGATCGGAGTGCTGCGAGCCTGCTCCGGCCGGCGCCGGAGGCGAGGGCGTGACGGCAAGAACAAGGAGGAGACATGGATATGCAAGGCAGGGAAACGCAGGGAATGTCCCGGGAGCGGCTCAGGCGGGTCGAACGCTTCATTGACGAGGCCTATGTCGCAAACGGCAAGCTGCCCGGCGCCCTGGTCCAGGTATGGCGGCGCGGTGAGCTGGCGCTGAATACGGTGCTGGGCCTGGCCGACCGCGAGCGCCAGGTGCCGCTGGCGGAAGACTCGATCTTCCGCATCTACTCGATGAGCAAGCCCATCACCTCGGTGGCGATCATGATGCTGGTCGAGGAATGCAAGATCGCGCTGGACGATCCGGTCAGCAAGTACATTCCCGAGTGGGCGAACCTGGGTGTCTACGCGGGCGGCTTCATGGAGAGCTTCCAGACCCGCCCGCCCGCGCGCCCGATGCTGGTCGTGGACCTGCTGCGCCATACCTCCGGCCTGACCTACGGCTTCCAGCAGAACTCCAATGTCGATGCCGCCTACCGCAAGCTGAAGCTGGGCGAACTGACCACCGACGGCACGCTGGACGGCATGATCGAGAAGCTGGCCACGCTGCCGCTGGAGTTCTCGCCCGGCGAGGCCTGGAACTATTCGGTCTCCACCGATGTGCTGGGTTACCTGGTGGGCAAGGTCAGCGGCATGCCCTTCGAGACCTTCCTGAAGCAGCGCATCTTCGACCCGCTGGGCATGGTCGATACCGCTTTCCATGTGCCCGAAGAGAAGGTCGGACGTTTCTGCGCCTGCTATGCCGTCGGCGCGCTGGGTTCGAAGGTGGTATCCACGAAGGGACCGGCGCTGCAGGACGATCCCCGCACCAGCCTCTACCTGAAGCCCCCCAGCTTCGTGTCGGGCGGCGGCGGGCTGGTTTCCACCGCGGCCGACTATATGCGCTTCGCGCGCATGCTGCTGCAGGGCGGCGAACTGGACGGCGTGCGCCTGCTGGGGCCGAAGACGCTGGCCTTGATGACGGCCAACCACCTGCCGGGCGGCGTCGACCTGCCGCGCATGTCGCGCTCGATGTTCAGCGAGGCCACCTATGACGGCGTGGGCTTCGGCCTGGGCTTTGCCACCACGGTGACGCCCGCGACCACGCTGATTCCCGGCAGCGCAGGTGATTTCTTCTGGGGCGGGGCGGCCAGCACCTTCTTCTGGGTCGACCCGCAGGAAGACCTGATCGGCTTGTTCCTGACGCAGATGCTGCCCTCGTCCGCCTATCCGGTGCGGCGCCAGTTGCGCACGCTGGTCTACAGCGCGATCACCGAGCCAGGCGCCCAGGCGCGCTGAACGGCGCAGGCCGGATGGCGCAGACAGGCAAGCCCTTGCGAAGCAAGGGCTTTTTTCATGCGCGTTTCTGGTGCAAGGACGGGGCGCGGACCCGCGCGCCAGCCCGCCGTGTAACGGGGGACGCCGTGATGGCAAATCCTTGATAGGCTGATCCTTACCGAGGCAGTGCGATGCCTGCCGCGGCAACGCCTGATGCGGAATTGTCGTGGCACACCCTGGCTCGGTCCTTGTCGGATGCCGGCCTGCCCCGCCGGCCGGTGCGCGTGGCCGGCCTGTGCGCTCTGGTGGCCAGCCAAGGGATCGGGATGGCCTGGCCTGCCCGGGACGAAGGCCATCCACTGCGGGACGGAGCGTTGGCGCATGTCCGGCCGCCGTGGCGGTGGCGCCATGCGCGCCCGGCCCCAAGGAGCCATCATGCAAGACCTTGTGCAAGACATCGCCTTCCGCACCCTGTTGTACCGCTACTTCTTCTTCGGCTGGCTGTTCAAGGACGCCAGCCGGGGCGACCTGCACGAACGCTGCGCGGCCTGGCGCTTCAACCAGGCGCAGGCGCGCTGGCTGCTGACCTATATGCGGCGCTGGCTCTGGTGCGGACTGCTGTTCTATGCCCTGGGCGGGGTGGTCGAACTGGTGTTGAGCGCGCCCGGCTTGTCCGCGCTGTTCTATGTGCCCGGCGTGCTCAGCGTGCCGGTCAATGTCGTCATCGGTGTGCAGTGGATCGGCTTGAAGGCGCTTCCCGGGCCGCTGTGAGCGGCCATGCGTCGCTGGAAAACGCCGGCGTGGGGATGGCGGCGCAGGCACGCGCCGTACCAATGGAAAAATGAAAAGGCCCTTCCATGGTTGGAAGGACCAGAATGGGTGCGGGGTCGGACTGGAGTATCGCCTGCTAAGCCGCGCCGGAATGGCTCCGGCACCTGGTCAAACAAGCGCAACGCCCCTGTTCCCATGGAGGTCAGCGTGGAAACCCGGTCATGACGATCCCGGTCCAGGCGGACACCTGTATGCCCGGGGGGCTCGGCAATCGCCGCAAGCGATGTGGCAACCCCATGGCTCCGGCAACCAGCCCGTCAATTCAGCCGTTCTGAGGCCTTCCGCACAAACGTCACCATCCTTTGGTATGAAGCGGCCCCTGATTGTTCCTAGGCTAGAACATGCAAACCTATTCATGCATGTATCCCTAGGCAGGAGGCAATATGACTACGACTACGGCAGCCACTTCCGCACGTTCCGTGCTGGTGCAACGAGTCAAACAACGGCTGAAACCCTTGATTCCGGCGTGGTTGCTGAAGTCCCACCGGGATCGTGTGAGGCGCATGGAAGGCCTGCTGTATGAAGGCAAGTCACTGGGTGAAGTGTTCACCCATGTCTATCAGACCGGCGCGTGGGGTGTGGCGGAGGACCAGTCTGGATTCTACAGCGGCAGCAGCTCCCATGACCCGAAGATCGTCGAACCCTATGTGAAGGCGGTGACCGAATACCTCAGCGCGGTGCCGAAGCGGCCGGCGGTCGTCGACCTCGGCTGTGGCGACTTCAATGTCGGCAAACGCATTCGCGCCGTTTGCGGACCCTACATCGGCTGCGACGTCGTCGATGCGGCGATCCAGTCAAACCGGACGAGGTTCGCCGATCTCGATGTCGACTTCCGTTGCGTTGACATCACGACCGACCCGCTGCCTCCTGGCGACATCGTGTTCCTGCGCCAGGTGCTGGACCATCTGGACAATGCGCGCATCGCCACCGTCCTGTCGAAGCTGGGTCCGTACAAGGTCTTGATCCTGACCGAGTACCTGCCGCAGAGCGCGAACTTCACGCCTAATCTCGACAAAGCGATCGGCTCGCATCTGCGCCTGTTCGGGGAACAACCGAGCGGGCTCGTCCTGACCGCGCCGCCGTTCAACCTGAAGGTGCTGTCCGCGCGGATCCTCTGCGAAGTCCCCGACAGCGGTGGTGTCATCCGCACCATCGCCTACGAATTGCAGTGATGCTGAGCGTGCGTCCTTGTCCGGGCAAGCACACGAGGCGCTCGAGGAACCACTGACGGCAAGCGGCAGGAAATTCCCGCTGTCAGTGGACGTTCTCGGACCACTCCGGAAACAAAAAACCCCGCAAAGCTAGGCTGGGCGGGGTTTGGCGGAATTCTTGGGACTGCTTGGGAATTGCAGTTGGTGCCCGGGGTCGGACTCGAACCGACACGCCTTGCGGCGGGGGATTTTGAGTCCCCTGCGTCTACCTGTTTCACCACCCGGGCGGGTGGGCATGGCACCAGCGACGGTGTCATGCCGAGCCGCGGATTATGCCCGATTTCGCATGGTCCCACAACCGAGGCCGGGCTGCTAGCGCCCGCGCCGCGCCAGCATGGCGCGGCTGCGGTCGTAGTACTCGGGCGGCTTGCGCGCGACCCAGCGGATGAAGTCGGCGATTGCCGGGTGGCTGCGCAGGCGCTTCCAGTCGTGGTAGATGGTGGCCAGTTCCGCTTCGGTGAAAACGGAGTGGATCTTCTGGTGGCAGACGCGATGCATCTCCACCACCTCGCGGCCGCCCTGGCTGCGCGGCACCGGATGGTGCAGGTCGGTGCTGGGGCCGGCTACCAGCACGCGGCCGCACAGCGGGCAGTGCGGCCGCGCGGCGGGGGCCTCGGCGATCGGCGGCCCTTGCTGCGCATCGTGGCTGGCACGCAAGCGGCGCTTGACTACCATGGCCGGCGGAGTGACGAGTGGGGTAGCATGGCCGCATTATCGCGCCGGGCCCACGCCCGGTGTGCTCCCGCCGCCTTCCTGGGGCTTCCACTGCTGTGCCGCTGTCTTTTTTGCCTGGAACTGACATGACAGACCGGTTGGAACTGGCTGACCTGGCCCAATTGCCGACGCAGGACCCTGATTTCTACGCGAGCGAGTACAACAACCGGGAGCGGGTGCCGTCGCACCCGGCCAACCTGGCGCGCTGGGCGGAATGGTCGCGGCAGGTGCGTGAACGCGCTGGCGCGCGGCTCGACCTGCCCTATGCCGACGCCGGTTCGCTGCGGCCGCAAGACGAGCGGCTCGACTATTTCCCGGCGCAGGGCGGCGGCGTCGCACCGCCGCTGCTGGTGTTCCTGCATGGGGGCTACTGGCGCGCCCTGGGCAAGGGCGACCACAGCTTCGTGGCAAGCGTCCTGCCCGAGCGTGGTGTTTCGGTCGCGGTGGTCGGCTATTCGCTCTGTCCGGCCGTCAGCATCGAGGCCATTGTCAGGCAGGCGCTGCGCAGCGTCGCCTGGCTCTACCGGCAGGCTGCGGAACTGGGCCACGACCCGGCGCGCATTTACGTGGGCGGCCACTCGGCCGGCGGCCACCTGGCCGCGATGATGCTGGCGGCGCACTGGCCGATGCTGGATGCCGCCCTGCCCGCCGACCTGGTCAAGGGGGCCATGTCGATCAGCGGACTGTACGATCTCGAGCCGATCCGCCGCGCGGCCTTCCTGCAGACGGACCTGCGCCTGTCCGAGACCGATGTGGCACGCCTGTCGCCGGCCTATCTGCCGCCGGCAAGCACGGCGCCGCTGCTGACCGCCGTGGGCGGCCTGGAATCGTCCGAGTACCACCGGCAGAACGCGTTGATCCGCGCCGCCTGGCGGGCCAATGCCAGCGCGCCCGGCACAGCCGATGTGCCGCTGCCAGGCCGCGACCATTTCACGGCGCTGGAAGCGCTGGCCGAGGCGGACAGTCCCCTGGTCGCGGCCTCGCTGGCGATGACGGCGGCCAGCCACTGACCCCTGCCGAAGAGCGCAGCGGGCCGGCGCTGGTGTCTCTGCCCTAGTCCTGGCCTTGGCCCGGCGCCTGCTCGAGCACGCGCAGCAGCGAAGAGGTGTCGTCCTTGCCCCAGCCGTTCGCCATCAGCTTGCGCAGCTGGCCGGCGGTGGCGGCCATGGCGGGCAGCGCCAGCCCGAGCTCGCCGGCGATGTCGCTGGCCAGGCCGAAGTCCTTGTCGTGCAGGCGCGCCTCGATGCCGGCGGCGTAGTCGTCGGCCACCATCTTGGGGCCCATCAGGTCGAGCATGCGGCTGCCGGCCATGCCGGTGGCCATCGCCTGCAGCACGCGGCCGGTGTCGACCTGCTGCGCGCGCGCGAAGCGCATGGCCTCGGCAATGCCCTCGATATTGACTACCTGTGCGATCTGGTTGCACAGCTTGGCCACCTGGCCGGCGCCATGGTCGCCGATATGGGTGATGGTCTTGCCGAGCAGCGCCAGCAGCGGGCGCACACGCTCCAGCACCTCCGCCTTGCCGCCGACCATGATGGTGAGGGTGGCCGCCTCGGCGCCCGCGGTGCCGCCCGAGACCGGGCAGTCGAGCGCCTCGATGCCGCGCTCGGCCAGGCGCACCGCGATCTCGCGCGTGACGATGGGCGAGATGGTGCTGTGGTCCACGCAGATGGTGCCGGCGGCCGCGCCTTCGATCACGCCGCGCTCGCCCAGCAGCACGGCGCGGACGTCCTCGGACGAAGTCACGTTGGTGAAGACGACGGCCGCGCCCTGTGCGGCTTCGGCCGGCGAGAAGAAGGGCTCGGCGCCAAGCGCGCGGGCGGCTTCGGCGGCCTCGGGACGGCGCACGAAGGCGCGCACGGCGTGGCCGGCGGCCAGCAGGTGGCGGACCATGGGCGTGCCCATGGCGCCCAGGCCGATGAAGGCGACGGTCGTCATGTCGGGAAATCCTTGCGTTGCGGTTGAAGGCGCGGCGGTCCGCTTGCGCGTTGCGGGGGCGAGGGCAGCAGGCGCCTGGGATCCGCATTGTGGCATGCGGCGGCCCGCGGGGTTTCGCGCTGCGCCCCGGCCGGCGCCGGCATGGACAAGCCAGGTGGCGCCGATCGGGGCGGCGGGCGCGGCGTCCGCCGCTCTTTACTGCCCCGCTGCGTAGGCGAACTTGCCGTCGCGGATCACGCCCATCACGCGCGAGCGCTGGTCGAAGCCCTGGTGGTCTTTCGCGCTCATATTCATCACGCCGTTGGGAATGGTCAGGTTGGTGGTGCCCTCGATGGCGTCGCGCATGGCCTGGCGGAATTCACGCGTGCCCGGCTGGGCGCCGCTCTTGAGGGCGCGGCGCGTGGCGTCGTCCAGCAGCATCCAGGCGCCCCAGGCATCGCCGGCGAACTGGGTCACACTGTCGGCGCCGTAGCGGGCCTCGTAGCGGGTGGCGAATTCGAGCGCCACCTTCTTGACCGGGTGGCCGTCGGGCAACTGCCGTGCCACCACCACCGGGCCGGTGGGGAAGAGCGTGCCCTCGACGTCCTTGCCGCCCACGCGCAGGAAATCCCAGGTGGCGATGCCGTGCGTCTGGTACACGCGCCCCTTGTAGCCGCGCTCGCCCAGCGTCTTCTGCGGCAGCACCGAGGGCGTGCCAGCGCCGGCGATCAGGATGGCGTCGGGATTGGCCGCCATCAGCTTGAGCACCTGGCCCGTCACCGAGGTGTCGTTGCGCGAGAAGCGCTCATTGGCCACCACCTTGAGCTTGCGCACCTCGGCCAGCTTCGAGAATTCGCGCCACCAGCTCTCGCCATAGGCGTCGTTGAAGCCGATGAAGCCGACCGTCTTGATGCCGTGGTTGCTCATGTATTCGGTCAGCACCGTAGCCATGTGCGAATCGTTCTGCGGCATCTTGAAGGCCCAGCGCCGCTTGGCATCGGTCTGCGGCTCGACGATGGCAGCCGAGGCGGCCAGCGCCACCATCGGCGTCTCGCCTTCCGAGACGGCATCGAGCGCCGCCAGCGCGGTCGGGGTGATGTTGGGGCCGACGATCACGTCGACCTTGTCCTCGGAGATCAGCTTGCGCACGTTGCGCACGGCCGCAGCCGGGTCGGAGGCGTCGTCCAGCACGATGTACTGCGCCTTCTGCCCGCCCAGGGTGGCCGGCCACATCAGCACGGTGTTCTTGGACGGGATGCCGATGGAGGCGGCCGGGCCGGTGGTGGACACATCGACGCCAACGCGGATGTCGGCGCGCGCGGCCATGGCGGCCAAGGTCAGGCAGGCGGCAAGCAGGGTGGTGCGGACAGCGGGACTGGACATGCAGGGTCTCCTCTTCGGTTTGTTCTCGGCCGCGCGCCGTGCGTCGGCGCGACGGGCGTGTCTTGTTGCCGGAAGAGGATAGCCGAGGCCGGGCCCGACACGCCATCCGGGGCGAGCCCGGGGGAGGGGGCGGCCCGCCGCGGCATTGCCGCGGCGCACGACTCGGCGTCTTAGGCGTCTAGGCGTCGACGATCACCTCGAAGCCGCCGAAGATCATGCGCTTGCCATCGAAGGGCATGCTTTCCGGCTGCTTCATCCGGGGATCTTCCATGACGGCCTTCATGCCCTTGTCGCGCGCCTCGCGCGAGGGCCAGGTGATCCACGAAAAGACCACGGTTTCGTCGTCCTTGCGCTGGACGGCCATCGGGAAGGAGGTCAGCTTGCCCTCCGGCACGTCGTCGCCCCAGCACTCGACCAGTCCCAGCGCGCCGTGGTCCTTGAAGACGACGGCGGCTTCCAGCGCCATCTTTCGGTAGATCTCCCGGTTCGCGGTGGGGACGGGGACGACGAATCCTTCGACATAGGCCATGTCAATGCTCCTTTGGGTTGGTCCGAAATCTGGTGGGCGCCGATGGGCGCCGCATCCTGACGACGAACGGCGGGAGCGGATTTCGACAAGCGCGCGAACTCTTTTTCGCCCCCGGCTGCATCGGCCGGGGGCCAGGTGCCCGCGGATGCCCGCGGGGGCCTGCGAGTGCCTATCGGGCCCCCAGGCGCCAGAGCGAGGTCACCTCCGCCGCGCGCGCCGCGTGCAGGGCGTCGTCCTGGTCGGCAGCCTTCGGGTGGCGCGGCCGGATCTCCAGCCGGCCCAGCACTTTCAGCCCGGCCGCATCGATCCAGGCGAGCAGCTCGTCGCGCGTGCGCAGGCCCAGGTGCTCGGCCAGGTCAGACAGCAGCAGCCAGCCCTCGCCGGCGGGTTCCAGGTGGGCAGCCAGGCCGGCCAGGAAGCCCTTGAGCATGCGGCTGTCCGGGTCATAGACGGCGTGCTCGATCGCCGAACTGGGCCGCGCCGGCACCCAGGGCGGGTTGCAGACCACCAGCGGAGCACGGCCCGCCGGGAACAGGTCCACCTCGGTCACTTCCACCTGCTTGCCGAGCCCCAGGCGGCCGATGTTGTCGCGCGCGCAGGCGAGCGCGCGCGGATCCTGGTCGGTGGCGACCACGCGCCGCACGCCGCGCTGGGCCAGCAGCGCCGCCAGCACCCCGGTGCCCGTGCCGATATCGAAGGCGAGCGCGTCCGCGCCGGCCGGCAATGGCGCCTTGGCGACGAGATCGACATATTCGCCGCGCACCGGCGAGAACACGCCGTAGTACGGATGGATGCGCGCACCCAGCGCCGGGATCTCCACGCCCTTCTTGCGCCACTCGTGCGCACCGATCAGGCCCAGCAGCTCGCGCATCGAGGCCACGTAGGGCTCGTCCGCCGCGCCATACGCCTCGGTGCAGGCCTGGTGCACATCGGGGGCGCGGCGCAGCGGCACTACGTGGCCAGAGTCGAAGGGCAGCAGCAGCATGGCCAGCGTGCGCGCGCGCTGCGATTGCGCCAGGCGGTGCAGGTTGAAGGACTCCGTGGGGGAGGGTGGGGTCTTGGCCTTGGCGGCCTTGGTCCGGTGCGCCTTCTTGGGTTTGTCGGCGCGGCGTGCGAGCGCCTGCAGCAACTGGCGGGCGTTCTGGAAGTCGCCGCGCCACAGCAGGGCGGTGCCTTCGCAGGCCAGGTGGTAAGCGGTGTCGGCGCTGGTGGTGTCGTCGGCGACGACCACGCGCCGGGGCGGCGGCAGGCCGGCCTCGGAGCGCCAGCGGGCGCTGCGCTCGGCGCCGTCTTCGGTCCAGTGGATCAGGGGCAGGTCGCTCATCGGCTTGCCTCCTGGCGCAGGCAGCCGGTTGGCGTGCCCGTAGGGGATTGTTGCAGCATGAAAAAGTGCGTTGGTTGAATGCGGGGGTGGCGGCTTCAGAGCTCGTAGGCCTCGTGCTCGCCGGACATCGCCTGTTCCACCAGCCTGCGGTTCAGCGTCGGCGAGAACAGTTCGATGAAGGTATAGACGAAACTGCGCAGGTAGGCGCCCTGCTTGACCGCCAAGTGCGTCACATTGGTGCCGAACAGGTGGCCGGCCGTGATGCCGCGCAGGTTGCGGTCGCGCTCGGGGTCGAAGGCGACGCCGGCCACGATGCCGACGCCGAGCCCGACCTCCACATAGGTCTTGATCACGTCGGCGTCGATGGCCTCCAGCACGATGTCCGGCTCCAGGTGGCGCAGCGCGAAGGCCTTGTCGATCTTGGGCCGCCCGGCGAAGTTCGGATCATAGGTGATCAGCGGAAAGGCCATCAGGTCTTCCAGCGCGAGGTGCTTCTTCTCCAGCAGCGGGTGATCGGGTGGCGTCACCACCACGTGCTGCCATTGGTAGCCGGGCAGGGATACCAGGCCCTTGTCGTTGGAGATGCCCTCGGTGGCGATGGCCACGTCGGCCTGGTCGTGCAGCACCATGTCGGAGATCTGGGCCGGATTGCCCTGCTGGATCGACAGCCGCACCTTGGGGTAGCGCTTGGTGAACTCGGCGATCACGCGCGGCAGCGCGTAGCGGGCCTGGGTGTGCGTGGTGGCGATGGTGAAGTTGCCCTGGTCCTGGGCGGCGTAGTCCTTGCCCACCCGCTTCAGGCTTTCCACCTCCTGCAGGATCTTCTCCACCGAGCTCAGGATGCGCCGGCCCGGCTCGGTCAGGCTGCGGATGCGCTTGCCGTGGCGCGTGAAGATATCGACACCCAGCTCCTCTTCCAGCTCGATGATGGCCTTGGAGACGCCTGGTTGTGACGTATAGAGCGCTTTAGCGGCCTCGGTCAGATTGAAGTTCTGCCGGACAGCCTCCCTGACGAAGCGGAACTGGTGAAGATTCATATAACTCGCCTCGTATAAACAAACAACTTCTTATTAGTTTGGGATATGAGGCCAGTTTATTACGATTTGCGGACTTTGTTAACGAACGGCCAGACCCTTTAGCGCACACGTGCGGATGGGCCGAGGCCACAGGCGGCGCGCTCCCCATGTCCTTTGCCTATACCGTTTCCGGTCTGCTCGTAGGCGTCCTCGTCGGTCTCACCGGCGTGGGAGGGGGCTCGCTGATGACGCCGCTGCTGACCCTGCTGTTCGGCTTCTCGCCGGCCACCGCGGTCGGCACCGACCTGGCCTTCGCCGCCATCACCAAGAGCTTCGGCACGCTGGCGCACCGCGCGCACGGCCATGTGCAGTGGCAGGTGGTGCGCCGTCTGTGCCTGGGCAGCCTGCCGGCGGCCGTGGCCACCATCCTGGTGCTCAAGAGCGCGGGCGAGCTGAACAGCCAGTGGCTGCACGCGATCCGCGTGACGATCGGGGTGTCGGTGCTGCTGACCGTGGCCTCGCTGCTGCTGCGCAGGCAGATGCTGGCCTGGCTGGCGCGCCATCCGCGCTTCCAGCTCGAAGGCCGCCGCCAGGCCGTGGCCACCGTGGCGGTGGGTGCCGTGCTCGGCGTGCTGGTGACCATCTCGTCGATCGGCGCGGGTGCCGTGGGCGCCACGCTGATCCTGCTGCTCTACCCCCGCCTGAAGCCGGCCGAGGTGGCCGGCACCGATATCGCCTACGCCGTCCCGCTGACGGCGCTGGCCGGTCTGGGCCATGTCTGGCTCGGCACCGTGGACTTGACCCTGCTTGTTTCGCTGCTGGTGGGCTCGATCCCCGGCATCTGGGCGGGCGCGCAACTGTCGCGGGCGCTGCCCGAGCGGCTGACGCGCGCCGCGCTGGCCACCACGCTGACGCTGGTGGCCATCAAGCTCGTTTCCTGACGCATTCAACGCATACTGAACGGACCCTCACCATGTATCAGTACGATCAATACGACCAGCGCATCGTCAACGAGCGCGTGGCCCAGTTCCGCGACCAGGTGCGCCGCCGACTCAGTGGCGAGCTGACGGAAGAGGAATTCCTGCCGCTGCGGCTGCAGAACGGCCTGTACCTGCAGCGCCACGCCTACATGTTGCGCGTGGCCATTCCCTACGGCCTGCTGGCCAGCCGCCAGCTGCGCAAGCTCGCCCACATCGCGCGCGAGTTCGACCGCGGCTACGGCCACTTCTCCACCCGCCAGAACATCCAGTACAACTGGATGGAGCTGGAACGCGTGCCCGACGCGCTGGCCGAGCTGGCCAGCGTCGAGATGCACGCCATCCAGACCTCCGGCAACTGCGTGCGCAACATCACCACCGACCACTTCGCCGGCGTCGCGCCGGACGAGTCCGTGGACCCACGCGTGCTGGCCGAGCTGCTGCGCCAGTGGAGCACCTTCCAGCCCGAGTTCGCCTTCCTGCCGCGCAAGTTCAAGATCGCCATCTCCGCCTCGACCGACGACCGCGCCGTGGTGCAGATGCACGACATCGGCATCTACGCCTACCGCAACGACGCCGGCGAGACGCGCCTGCGCATCCTGGCCGGCGGCGGCCTGGGCCGCACGCCGATCCTGGGCTCGGTGATCAAGGAAGACCTGCCCTGGCAGCACATGCTGAGCTATGTCGAGTCGGCCATCCGCGTCTACAACCGCTACGGCCGCCGCGACAACAAGTACAAGGCGCGCATCAAGATCCTGGTCAAGGCCATCGGCGTGGAGAAGTTCGCGCAGGAAGTGGAAGACGAGTGGCAGCACAGCAAGGACGGCCCCGCCACGCTGACGCAGGCCGAGTTCGACAGAGTCGCGCAGTACTTCGCGCCGCCCGCCTACGAGAAGCTGGCCGACACCGATGCCAGCTACGAGAAGCACCTGCTGGAAGACAAGGCCTTCGCGCGCTGGGTCAGCCGCAGCGTGCACGGCCACAAGGTGCCGGGCTATGCCGCGGTGACGCTGTCGACCAAGCCTGGCATCGTGTCGCCCCCGGGGGACGCCACCGCCGAGCAGATGGAGGCCGTGGCCGGCTTCGCCGACCGCTACGGTTTCGGCGAGCTGCGCGTGGCGCACGAGCAGAACCTGGTGCTGCCCGACGTGAAGAAGCGCGATCTCTACGCGCTGTGGCAGGAGGCCCGCCAGGCCGGCCTGGCCACCGCCAATATCGGCCTGCTGACCGACATCATCGCCTGCCCCGGCGGCGATTTCTGCTCGCTCGCCAACGCCAAGTCGATCCCGATCGCGCAGGCCATCCAGCAGCGCTTCGACGACCTCGACTACGTGCATGACCTGGGCGAGATCTCACTGAATATCTCGGGCTGCATCAACGCCTGCGGCCACCACCACGTCGGCAACATCGGCGTGCTCGGCGTGGATAAGGACGGCGAGGAGTGGTACCAGGTCACGCTGGGCGGCGCGCAAGGCAACGACACCGCGCTGGGCAAGGTGATCGGCCCCTCCTTCAAGGCCGAGGAGATGCCCGACGTGGTCAGCCGCGTCATCGACACCTTCGTGGCCAACCGCCACGAGGACGAGCGCTTCATCGAGACCCTGTCGCGCATCGGCATCGCGCCGTTCAAGGAACGCGTCTATGCAGACAAGCAGCGCGAGCGCGTCGAAGCCTGAGGCCCGGAGAAAGCACATGCAAAAGATCATTCAACTGCAGGCCGGTACTCCGGTCATCGTCGACGACGCCTGGACCGTGCTGCGCGGCGCCGAGGGCCAGCCCGTGAGCGAGGCGCAGGTCGCCGAGGCGGCGCAGGGCACGGCGCCGGTGCTGTTCCCGCTCGCCGCCTGGCTGGCGCACAAGGACGGCGTGCTGGCCGGCCGCGCCGCCGACATCACCGGCGTCTGGCTAGCGCCCGAGGACGAGCCCGCCGACTCTCAGGCGGCCTTCGACCATGTGGCCGTGGTCGCGGTGGACTTCCCGGTGTTCCGCGATGGCCGCGGCTTCTCCACGGCCTATCTGCTGCGCAGCCGCTACCAGTGGAAGGGCCAGCTGCGCGCCATCGGCGACGTGCTGCGCGACCAGCTCAACTTCATGAAGCGCTGCGGCTTCGACGCCTACGCGGTGCGCGCCGACAAGAACATCGACGACGCGCTCAAGGGCTTCAGCGAGTTCACCGTGGCCTACCAGGCCTCGGTCGACGAACCGCTGCCGCTGTTCCGCCGCGCGCGTGCCGAAGCGGGCGTGGCGCAGAAGGAGACGGCATGAGCGCGGTGCTGAACGAGATCCCGGTGGTGGCCGCGGCCGGCGAGGTCTCCTCGCTGCGCCCGCCCGCGCTGTGGACGCCGCCGGAGTACACCGGCAGCCTGGAGTCCCTGCAGGAAAAGGAAGCCGCGCTGGCCGAGCGGCTGGCCGGCATCGCGGCACGCTTCTTCCGCGCGCGCTTCGCTTCCAGCCTGGCGGCCGAGGACATGGTCGTGACCGATGCCATCCTGCGCGGCTCCCCCGCCGTGCGCGCCGGCATCCGCGTCTTCACGCTGCAGACCGGCAGGCTGCATGCGGAAACGCTGGCGGTGCTGGATGCGGTCAGCGAGCACTACGGCTACAAGATCGAGCAGTTCACCCCCGATCCCGAGGCCGTGGAGAACTACCTGCGCAATCACGGCCTGAACGGCTTCTACGACAGCCTCGACGCGCGCAAGCTGTGCTGCGGCATCCGCAAGGTGGAGCCGCTGAACCGCGCGCTGTCGCACGCCGACGCCTGGCTGACCGGCCAGCGCCGCGAGCAGGCCGTGACGCGCGCCGAACTGCCCTTCGAGGAAGTCGACGAGGCGCGCGGCATTCCCAAGTTCAACCCGCTGGCGGACTGGTCCGAGGCCGAGGTCTGGGCCTACCTGAAGCGCCACCAGGTGCCGGTCAACGCGCTGCACGCCAAGGGCTATCCCAGCATCGGCTGCGAGCCCTGTACGCGCGCGGTGCGCGCCGGCGAGGACGTGCGCGCCGGACGCTGGTGGTGGGAGAACAAGGACTCGAAAGAGTGCGGGCTCCACGAACAGAACATCAAGCATTGAAGCATTGACATCGAGGCCACACGACATGGGCATCATGAACGAAATCGCAGGCGCCGACGTGGCGCACCTGCTGCAAGTACAGAACGACCATCTCGACAAGCTAGAAGCCGAGTCGATCTACATCATCCGCGAGGTGGTGGCCGAGTGCCGCAACCCGGCGCTGCTGTTCTCCGGCGGCAAGGACTCGATCGTGATGCTGCATCTCGCGCTGAAGGCCTTCCGCCTCGGTGAGCGCAAGATCGAGCTGCCCTTCCCGCTGGTGCACATCGATACCGGCCACAACTACCCGGAAGTGATCGCCTTCCGCGACCAGCGCGTGGGCGAGCTCGGCGCGCGCCTGGTGGTGGGGCATGTCGAGGACTCGATCAAGCGCGGCACCGTGCGCCTGCGCAAGGAGACCGATTCGCGCAATGCTGCGCAGGCCGTCACGCTGCTGGAAACTATATCAGCGCACCAGTACGACGCGCTGATGGGCGGTGCCCGCCGCGACGAGGAAAAGGCGCGCGCCAAGGAGCGCATCTTCTCCTTCCGCGACGAATTCGGCCAGTGGGACCCCAAGGCCCAGCGCCCCGAGCTGTGGAGCCTGTACAACGGCCGCATGGCGCCGGGCGAGCAGATGCGCGTGTTCCCCATCTCCAACTGGACCGAGCTGGACGTGTGGCAGTACATCGCCCGCGAGAACCTGGCGCTGCCCCCGATCTACTACGCGCACCAGCGCGAAGTGGTGCGCAAGAACGGCCTGCTGGTGCCGGTCACGCCGATCACGCCCAAGCAGGACGGCGACACCAGCGAGGTGCTGTCGGTGCGCTTCCGCACCGTGGGCGACATCAGCTGCACCTGCCCGGTGGCGAGCACCGCGGCCACGCCCGACGAGATCATCGCCGAGACCGCCGTGACCGAGATCACCGAGCGCGGCGCCACCCGCATGGACGACCAGACCAGCGAGGCGTCGATGGAGCGCCGCAAGAAGGAAGGCTACTTCTGAGCCACGCTTGCCCGCGCGACACACCAGACAGGAATTGCACCATGACCACCCACCAAGCCACCCACCAAGGCCTGCTGCGCTTCATCACCGCTGGCTCGGTCGACGACGGCAAGAGCACGCTGATCGGCCGCCTGCTGTTCGACAGCAAGGCCGTGCTGTCGGACCAGCTCACCGCGCTGGCCAACGCCAAGAACAAGCGCACCGCCGGCGAGGAGATCGACTTCTCGCTGCTGACCGACGGCCTGGAGGCCGAGCGCGAGCAGGGCATCACCATCGACGTGGCCTACCGCTATTTCTCTACCGCGCGCCGCAAGTTCATCATCGCCGATACGCCGGGCCATGAGCAGTACACCCGCAATATGGTGACCGGCGCCTCGACCGCGCATGCCGCCATCGTGCTGGTCGACGCCACCCGCGTGACGGTGCAGGACGGCCGTGCCGAACTGCTGGCGCAGACCAAGCGCCATTCGGCCATCCTGAAGCTGCTGGAGCTGCAGCACGTGATCGTCGCCGTCAACAAGATGGACCTGGTCGACTACAGCGAGCAGCGCTTCAATGAGATCCGCGCCGCCTACACCGATCTGGCCGCCCAGCTCGGCCTGAAGGACGTGCGCTACGTGCCGGTGTCGGCGCTGCGCGGCGACAACATCGTGCACGCCAGCGAGGCCATGCCCTGGTACCAGGGCGAGCCGCTGCTGCCGCTGCTGGAAGACCTGCCGGTGGAAGAGGCGGCGCCAGCCGGCGAGGCTGCGCTGCGCTTCCCGGTGCAGCTGGTGATCCGCCAGGATGGCTCGCAGTCGGATGACTTCCGCGGCTACGCCGGGAGAGTCGAGGCGGGCACCGTGCGCGTCGGCCAGACGCTGCGCGTGCTGCCGGCCAACCGCGAGGCGGTGGTGGCCGAGGTGCTGACGCCCAATGGCGCGGCCGAGTCGGCCAGCGCCGGCGAGACCGTGACCGTGCGCCTGACCGAGGACGTGGACATCTCGCGCGGCGACATGTTCGTCGCCGCCGAGGCCACGGCCCAGCCGGCCCGCAAGCTGCAGGCTGACCTGTGCTGGTTCGACGACGAGGCCCTGAACCCGGCGCGCAAGTATGTGCTCAAGCACACCACGTCCAGCGTGTTCGCGCGCGTGTCTGCGGTGGACCGCGTGCTCGACGTGCACACCTTGTCGCACGAGACCGGCCGCCACGAGATCCGCCTGAACGACATCGGCTCGGTGCACATCTCGCTGCAGAAGCCGGTGGTGTGCGACACCTATGGCGACAACCCCGCGACCGGCGCCTTCGTGCTGATCGACGAGGTCAGCAACCATACGGTGGCGGCGGGCATGATCCGTGCATACGCCTGAGTCCATCTGAACCGGCATTCGGCCAAGTGGCAAGGAAGGAGCAAGGCATGGGCAAGGTCTATCTGATCGGTGCGGGTCCCGGCGCCGCGGACCTCATTACGGTGCGTGGTGCACGCCTTTTGGGCGAGGCGCAGGTGGTGCTGCACGATGCACTGGTGTCGCCCGAGATGCTTGCCTGGTGTCCGCAGGCCCAGCTGGTCGAGGTCGGCAAGCGCTGCGGCAAGCGTTCCACCGCCCAGCTCTTCATCAACCGCCAGATCGTCGACCTGGCCCGCAAGCATGAGCGCGTGGTGCGTCTCAAGGGCGGCGACCCGATGCTGTTCGGCCGTGCCGACGAGGAGTTGCAGGCGCTGGAGGCTGCGGGCATCGAATACGAGATCGTGCCCGGCATCACCGCCGCGCTGGCGGCCGCCTCTGCCATCGCCAAGCCGCTGACCAAGCGCGGCGTGGCGCGCAGCGTGGCCTTCGCCACCCAGGCCAAGGCCGCGGAGGGCGTGGCCGCGGTCGATATCGAGGCCGACGTGAAGGCCGATACCTTGGTCTACTACATGGGGCGCGACCAGGCCGCGGCGATCGCCGCGCAACTGATCGCGCACGGCAAGCCCGCCGCCACGCCGGCCTGGGTGGTCGAGGCGGTGAGTACGCCGCAGCAGCGTAGCCGCGCCTTCACGCTGTGCGAGATGGCGGCAGGCCAGGCGGCGGCATGGATCGATCCGGTGCAACCAAGCCTGCTGATGATCGGCGAAGCGCTGGCGGCGCGCGCCACGGAAGCCGCGCCCGAGGTGCAGCGCGGCGGGCAGGCCAAGGCCGCCTGAGCCGCGAGCCACGCTGTCGTGTACACGCCGGGCCATGCCCGGCGTTGTTGTTTTGGGGGAAGCCGCGCCCCGGGTGCTTCTGTACGTCAGGAGCGCAGGGCAGGGGGTGCCGGCGTTTCCACCGGCCGGCTCAGTTGGCCGGCGGCGCGTCTGCCGGCAGGCTGGCCAGGCAGTAGGCAGCGATGGCGTCCAGCACGCTGTCGGCCTCGCCGACGGCCGCCGCGCAACCGATGCGCAGTTCCGGGTGGTGCTGGCGGCATTGCTCGATCAGCAGCGGCAGGTCGCGCCGCAGGTGGCCGCCCTGGCCGAAGAAGACCGGTACCACCGTGATGTCGGCGATGCCTTCGGCCGCCAGCGCAGCAAGCGCGTCCGGCAGCGACGGCTGCATCAGTTCCAGGAACGCCAGCCTGACCGCGCCGTGCGGCAGCGCGGCGGCCAGCCGCGCCTGCAGGCGGTCGAACGGCTCGCGCCAGCGCGCATCGCGCGCGCCGTGCGCGAACAGCACCAAAGCCTGGCGGGCGGGCGCATTCATGGCTGTCTGCCCCGTCTGCCGCTAGTGCCGGTCGACCCAGCGCAGCGCGCCAAGGGCCACCAGCAGGTAGAGCGTGCCAGGCACCAGGGCCGAGACGATGGGCGGCCAGGTGTGCAGCAGGCCGACGTGCGAGAACAGCGTGTTGGCCAGGTGGAAGGACAGGCCCAGCATGATGCCGCCGAACACCTTGATGCCCACCGCGCCGGCCCGCGCATGCAGGTAAGCGAAGGGCAGCGCCAGCGCCACCATGACGAACAGCGTCAGCGGGTACACCACCTTCTTCCAGAAGGCGATCTCATAGCGCTGCGTGTCCTGCTTGTTGTCGCGCAGGTGGCGGATGTAGCGGAACAGGTCGAGCGTGGACATGCGCTCCGGGCTGAGCAGCAGCACCGACAGGATCTGCGGCGTCAGTTCCGAGCGCATCGCCTGCGTCGGGAAGGTGGTCTGCTGCGCGCGGAAGTGCGGCACCAGGGCGTCGCCCTGGCCGCCGGCCCCGCGCGGCAGCTCGATGAAGCGGGTCTCGCTGACATTGCTGAGCTGCCAGGATTGCCCGCCCTGATAGCGGCCTTCCTGCGCCACGCGGATCACTCTCAGGCGGTAGGCCGGGTCGAATTCATAGATGGTCACGCCGACGATGCTCTGGTCGGGACGCAGGCCCGCCACGTTGACGAAGCGGGTCACTTCGCCTTCGGGCTCGTTGTCGCGGTCCTTGACCCAGACCCCGGAGCGGAAGCCCGCAGCAACCGTGGCGCCGATGGCCTCGAGCTTGACCTTCTGCGCGAACTCCTCGGCACGCGGCCCGATGAACTCGCCGAACACGAAGGTGATGATGACCAGCGGGATGGCCAGCTTGAACAGCGAGAACAGGGCTTGCCGGGTGTTGAGGCTGGCCACGCGCAGGATGGTGAATTCCGACTGGCTGGCGAGCTGGGACAGCACGTAGATGGCGCTGATCAGCACTGCGATCGGCAACACCTCGTAGATCCGTGTCGGCGCCTCCAGCATCACGTGGAGGAAGGCGACCAGCGTGGTGTACCTGCCGGTCACGCTCTCCAGTTCGCTGAGCATGTCGAAGAAGATGAACAGCGCCAGCACCGCGAAGAGGATGAAGAAGAAGACGCTGTAGATCAGCCGGCCGAGATAGCGTTCATAGACGCGCATGAAGGTCATGCTCGGCCTCCCTTGCTGCGGCCGATGCCGAACACCGCGCGCCAGCCGCCCAGGCTGCGGTTCTGGCGGTAGCGGAACAGCATCAGCGCGCCCAGGAAGGCGACCAGGTGGAAGGGCCACATGGCCATCCAGAACGACAGGGCGCCCGAGCGCACCCAGGATTGCGCCAGGTTGATCAGGTTGCTGTAGGTCAGGTAGATCAGCACGGCGAAGACCAGCGGCGTGTAGCGGCCCAGGCGCGGATTCACGTAGGCCAGCGGAATGGCGATCAGCGCGAAGTTGAAGGCCAGGATCGGCAGCGACAGGCGCCACAGCAGCTCGCCCAGGTTCTCCCGGGTCGGGTTGCGCAGCAGTTCCGAGGTGTCGCGGCTCTTGGTCGGCAGGCTGGCGTCTGTTTCGGGTGGTTTAGCGTCCACTTTGACGGCGTAGCGGTCGAACTCGACGATGCGATAGTCGAGCTGGCCGGGCGTGCCGGCGTAGCGGCGGCCGTTCTCCATCACCACCAGCCGGTTGCCGTTGGGCATGGTCTCAAAGCGGCCCTGGTGGGCCAGCGCCACGCCGATCTTGCCGGCCTCGGAGTTGGCGACGAAAACATTGCGCGCATTCTTCATATCGCTGTCGATGCCCTCGATGAAGAGCACATAGTTGGCGTTCGACGGCTCGATAAAGCGGCCCGCAGCGATCATCGACAAGACGCCGCGCTGCTCGAAGCGGTCGCGGAACAGCGCGCTCTGCTGGTTGGCCCAGGGCCAGGCGAACAGGCCCAGCAGCAGCGCCAGCACGATGAAGGGCGCGGCGAACTGCAGCACAGGCTTGATCAGGTCGCGCAGCGAAATGCCGGCAGCGAACCACACCACCATCTCGGAGTCCTTGTACCAGCGCGTCAGCACGATCAGGGTGGAGATGAACAGCGTGGCCGACAGCAGGATGGACAGGTAGCCCACCGTGGCCAGCCCGATCAGCATCAGGACATCGTTGGGGCTGGCCTGCCCGTTGGCGGCCATGCCCAGGATGCGGATCACGAGCGAGGTCAGCATGAAGGTCAGCATGACCAGGAACACCGCACCGGCGGTGTAGGCGAGCTCGCGACGCAAGGCTTGTTGGAAGATCATGCGGTGTCGGTTCCGGGCTGCCGGCCGGCGCGGGCGATGCTGCCGGACGCCGGTAAGGGCGGCGCGCTGTCGGTCGGCAGGGCGGGCCGGCGGCAAATCGCGGTCAAAAATCGCGGATAATAGGGGCTTTCTGTCTTGGACAAGCCCCTGGAAGGAAGCGCGATGGAATTTAGCACAAAAGCCCTGGATTGGAGCAAAGCCGGCCAAAATGGTTTCCTGGCGACCAAGACCGACTGCCTGGTGGTCGGTCTGTTCGAAGGCCAGAGCCTGGACGGTGCCGCCAAGGTCCTCGACGTGGCGACCAAGGGCTTGGTAGGGCGCCTGCTCAAGCAGGGCGATTTCGAAGGCAAGCGCGGCACGCACCTGATGCTGCACGAATTGGCCGGCGTGGGCGCGGCGCGCGTGCTGCTGGTCGGGCTGGGCAAGGAATCGGCGTTCAGCGACAAGGCTTACGCGGACGCCGTGCGCGCTGCCGTACGTGCCGTGTCCGACACACGAACCGCCTCCCTGCTGTGGTGCCTGCATGAGCAGCACCTGCCACAGGGACGCGACCTGGCCTGGGGCCTGATCACCACCGTCACCCTGGTGCGCGAGGTCACCTACCGCCTGCTGGAACGCCACCCCGAACTCAAGCAGGCCGGCGGCAAGAGCGCCAGCGGCAGCGCCAAGCCCAGCCTGCGCAAGGTGCTCATCGCGGTGGACGCGGCGGACGCGAAGCCGGCCGCACAGGCCGTGAAGCGCGGCATCGCCATCGCCAACGGCATGGAGCTCGCACGCGATCTCGGCAACCTGCCTTCCAACGTCTGCACGCCGAGCTACCTGGCCAACGCCGCGCGCGGCATCGCCAAGAGCTTCAAGCTGAAGGTCGAAGTCCTGGGCCGCAAGCAGATCGAGGCCCTGAACATGGGCGCCTTCCTGGCCGTGACCAAGGGTTCGGTGGAGCCGCCGCAGTTCATCGTGCTGCGCTATGAGGGTGCGGGCGCGCGCCAGGCGCCGGTGGTGCTGGTCGGCAAGGGCATCACCTTCGACTCGGGCGGCATCTCGCTCAAGCCGGGCGAAGGCATGGACGAGATGAAGTACGACATGTGCGGCGCGGCTTCGGTGCTGGGCACGCTGCAGGCGGTGGCGGAAATGGGCCTGAAGCTCAATGTGGTCGCCGTGGTGCCCACGTGCGAGAACATGCCCAGCGGCATCGCCACCAAGCCGGGCGACGTGGTGAGCAGCATGTCCGGGCAGACCGTCGAGGTCCTCAATACCGACGCCGAAGGCCGCCTGGTGCTGTGCGACGCGCTGACCTATGTCGAGCGCTTCAAGCCGGCCGCCGTGGTCGACGTGGCCACGCTGACCGGCGCCTGCATCATCGCGCTGGGACACGTCAACTCGGGCCTGTACTCGCGCAGCGACGCGCTTGCCGACCAGCTGCTGGCAGCCGGGCGCAAGGCCATGGACGGTGCCTGGCGCATGCCGCTGGACGACGAGTACCAGGACCAGCTCAAGTCCAACTTTGCCGACATGGCCAATATCGGCGGCCGTCCGGCGGGCAGCGTGACCGCGGCCTGCTTCCTCTCGCGCTTCGCCGAGAAGTACGACTGGGCCCACCTGGACATCGCCGGCACGGCCTGGAAGAGCGGTGCCGCCAAGGGCGCCACCGGGCGTCCTGTGCCCTTGCTGGCGCAGTTCCTGATGGACCGGGCCGGCTGAGGCGAAGGCGGATGACGCGCATCGACTTTCACAGCAACGTGCCCGACAAGCTCGGCTACGTGTGCCGGCTGGTGCGCAAGGCCTACGGCGCCGGGCTCAAGCTGGTGGTGTTGGGCGAGCCCACCCAGCTCGCCGAGCTGGACTCTCGCCTGTGGACCTTCTCCCAGCTCGACTTCCTGCCCCACTGCGGTGCGGAGCACCCGCGCTCGGCGGAAACCCCCATTGTGCTGGCGGCGGGTCTGGAGCGCGTGCCGCATCGCCAGGTGCTGATCAACCTGATGCCCGAGGCACCCGAGCAGTTCGCCAGCTTCGAACGGCTGATCGAAGTCGTCGGCGCTGACGCCGGCGACCGCGCGGCCGGCCGCGAACGCTACCGCTTCTATCGCGAGCGCGGCTATCCGCTCACCCATCACGACATCGGCCAGGCCAAGGGCCAGGAGTCCGCATGAGCGAACGCACCACCTCGCGGGTGATCCCGCGCCTCGGTCCCGAAGACAGCATTCCGCTGCTGACCGAGGTGATCGAGCTGCCGCCCGAGGTGCCGCTGCGCAACGCGCGCACGGTCTCGCCGCCCGATGCCGTGGTCGACACTGCCGGCATGGCGCCGACCGGGCTGGTGACCCAGGTCGGTGACACCGGCGGTGCGGAACTGGAACCGCTGGAATCGGTGGAGCCGGCGGAGCCGGCCGGCCTGTCCTACCAGCCCGAGGAAGACGAGCTGCGCGCCGTGCGCACCGAGTTGCTGTCACGGGTGATGATGCGCTTCCGCGCCGAGTGGCCGCAGGTGGTGGAGGCGCACACGGAAGTCGCGTTGCAGTCGTGGCTGGCGCCGCTCACCGCGCAGCTCGCGGCCGAGCTGACCCGCTCGCTGGAGGCGAGGCTGGTCGAATGGCTGGATGCCACGCTGGAGGAGATCGAGCGGGATCCCGACGGGGTGTGAGAGGCAGGCGCCGATCCGGCGCGATCCGGCGCGATGCGCCTGCTGACGAGAAAAAGCCCGCGAGCGATCGCGGGCTTTTTTTATCGAGGGGCGCGTGCGGAGCGGACCGCGTCCGGCCCGCTTCCGTGCGTTCAGTCCAGCTCAGTCCCGTTCAGTCGGTGACCGCGCCCTTGCTGGCCGTGGAGGCCAGCCTGGCGAACTTGGCGAGCACGCCGCGCGTGTATCGCGGCGCAGGCTGCTGCCACGCGGCACGCCGGCGGGCGAGCTCCTCGTCGCTGACATTGAGCTGCAGCAGCAGTTTGTGCGCATCGATGGTGATGGTGTCGCCTTCCTGCACCAGCGCAATGGTGCCGCCGACGTAGGCTTCCGGCGCGACGTGGCCGACCACCATGCCCCAGGTGCCGCCCGAGAAGCGGCCATCGGTGATGAAGCCGACCGACTCGCCCAGGCCCTTGCCGATGATGGCCGAGGTGGGCGCCAGCATCTCCGGCATGCCGGGACCGCCCTTGGGGCCGAGATAGCGCAGCACCAGCACGTCGCCGGCCTGGATCTTGTCGCCCAGGATGGCGTCCATCGCGCTTTGCTCGTCCTCGAACACGCGCGCGGGGCCAGTGATGACCGGGTTCTTCAGGCCGCTGATCTTGGCCACCGCGCCTTCCTCCGCCAGGTTGCCCTTCAGGATGGCCAGGTGGCCTTCCTTGTAGAGGGCCTTCTCGATCGGCAGGATCACGTCCTGGTCGGCGCGCGGGGTGTCGGGCACCGCTTCCAGCTCCTCGGCCAGCGTGCGGCCGGTGATGGTCAGGCAGTCGCCGTGCAGCAGGCCGGCCTTGAGCAGGATCTTCATGACCTGGGGGATGCCGCCGGCGCTGTGCAGGTCGGTCGCTACGTACTGGCCGGAGGGCTTGAGGTTGCAGATCACCGGCACCCGGCGGCGGATGCGCTCGAAATCCTCGATGGTCCAGTCCACCTCGGCCGAGTGGGCGATGGCCAGGTAGTGCAGCACCGCATTGGTGGAGCCGCCGGTGGCCATGATCACCGTGACGGCGTTCTCGATCGACTTCTTGGTGATGATGTCGCGCGGCTTGAGGTCCTTCTTGATGGCCTCAACCAGCACGCGGGCCGATTCGGCGGTGCTGGCGACTTTCTCCTGGTCGGGGTTGGCCATGGTCGACGAATACAGCAGCGACATGCCCAGCGCCTCGAAGGAGGAGCTCATGGTGTTGGCGGTGTACATGCCGCCGCAGGAGCCGGTGCTGGGGCAGGCGTTGCGCTCCACCCCCTCGAAGTCCTCCTGGCTCATACGGCCGGCGGTGAACTCGCCCACTGCCTCGAAGGAGGACACGATGGTCAGGTCCTTGCCCTTCCAGTGGCCAGGCTTGATGGTGCCGCCGTAGACATAGATGCCCGGCACATTGGTGCGCGCCAGCGCGATCATGCCGCCCGGCATGTTCTTGTCGCAGCCGCCGATCACCACCACGCCGTCCATCCACTGGCCCTGGGCCGCGGTCTCGATGCAGTCGGCGATGACCTCGCGCGAGATCAGCGAGTACTTCATGCCCTCGGTGCCCATCGACATGCCATCCGAGATGGTGGGCGTGCCGAACACCTGCGGGTTGGCGCCGGCGGTGCGGATTGCGTCGATGGCGGCATCGGCCAGGCGCTGCAGGCCGGCATTGCAGGGCGTGATGGTGGAGTGACCGTTGGCGATGCCGACCATCGGCTTGTCGAAGTCTTCCTTCTTGTAGCCCAGCGCGTAGTACATCGAGCGGTTGGGCGAGCGCGCCACGCCTTGCGTGATGTGCTGGGAGCGTTTGTTGAAAGCCATGGTGGGGTCTCCGGGAAGGGGGCGGGCTGCGCACCGGACAGCACTGGCTGCGCGGGCCGCAATGGCCGGGATATCGGGGCAGCGGATCGGCAGATCAGCGGGTCAACAGTCTCCGGCCCTGTTGTGTCTGACAGCATGCGGCTTGCATTTTTGTGTGTCAAATATATTATTCGAACTCTATTGAGTCGTTTTTCATATTAAAACCGCCGGAGGAACGCACGTGGACCTGCGCCAGCTGCGCTATTTCGTCACCGTGGCGGAGGAGTTGCATTTCGGCCGCGCCGCCCGCCGGCTGGCCATGACACAGCCACCGCTGTCGCAGCAGATCCAGGCCCTCGAGGAAGAGATCGGCGTGCAGTTGTTCCAGCGCACGCGGCGCTCGGTCGCGCTGACGCCGGCCGGCCAGCAATGGCTGCCGGAGGTGCGGCGCGTGCTGGCCGACGCGGCTGCGCTGCCGGGCCTGGCCCAGCGGCTGGCGCGCGGCGAGATCGGCTCGCTCGCGCTCGCCTTCGTCAGCACCGCCGACTACGGCATCCTGCCCGACCTGCTGCGGCGCTTTCGCGCGCGCCATCCGGAGGTGCAGCTGCAACTGCGCGAGGCCACCAGCGATGTCCAGCTCGAAGCGCTGATCGAGGGCAGCATCGATGCCGGCCTCGTGATCCGGCCGCAGCTGCCGGCGCTGCCGCACGGCCTGTGCTACCTGCCGCTGGTACGTGAGCCGCTGGTGCTGGCGGTGCCGGAGGGCTGGCGCGGGAGCGGTGCCGGCGCAAGGGGCAGCGGGAGCGAAGAGGGGGATGTGGGCGATGAGCGCGCGGGGAGCGGAGGCAGCGGGGCGGCGGTCTCGCTGCGCGAAGCGGCGCACGAGCCCCTGATCATCTTCCCGCGCCGCAGTGCGCCAGCGTTTTATGACATCATTACGGGCTGCTATGCGCGTGAAGGGCTGAGCCCGTCCATTGCGCAGGAGGCCATCCAGATGCAGACCATCGTCAGCCTCGTCTCCGCCGGCATGGGCGTGGCGCTGGTACCGGCCTCGCTGTGCAACCTTCGCCGCACCGGCGTGTCCTACCTGCCGCTGCGCGGGGCCGGCCCGCAGATCGAGACCGGCCTGGTGTGGCGTGACAGCGGTGCGGGCGTCAGCCCGGTCCTGCGCTCGTTCATCGATATCGCGACCACGCTGGCGGCTGCCATCGGCGTGTCGCGCGGCGATGGCATAAGCACTGGGCCGGCGGCCGCGCCCACCGGCACGGCATAGCGAACCCAAGGCGAATGCGCCATGGCGAAACACCACCCGCGCAGGCCCTGACAACGACCTGCGCCAACCCAGAACCAACCATGCTGATCCATCCGCAATTCGACCCGGTTGCCATTCACCTCGGCCCGCTCGCCATCCGCTGGTACGGGCTGATGTACCTGGTCGGCTTCATTCTGTTCCTCGTGTTCGGGCGGCTGCGCATCAAGCAGCCGCAGATGGCCGCGCAGGGCTGGAGCGCCAAGGACCTGGACGACATGCTGTTCTTCGGCGTGCTGGGCGTGATCCTTGGCGGGCGGCTCGGCTACGTGCTGTTCTACAAGCCGGACTACTACCTGAGCCATCCGCTGGAAATCCTGCGCGTATGGGAAGGCGGCATGGCCTTCCACGGCGGCTTCCTCGGCGTGATCGTCGCGATGTGGCTGTTCGGGCGGCTGCGCCATCGCCACTGGATGCAGGTGACCGATTTCATCGCACCGATGATTCCCTGCGGGCTGGCCGCCGGGCGCATCGGCAACTTCATCAACGGCGAGCTGTGGGGCCGTGCCACCACGCTGCCCTGGGGCATGATCTTCCCGCAGGCGGGCGACAACATCCCGCGCCATCCCTCGCAGCTCTACCAGTTCGCTGGGGAGGGCGTGGCGCTGTTCATCATCCTGTGGCTGTTCGCGCGCAAGCCGCGGCCGATGGGCGCCGTGTCGGGCGCCTTCCTGTTGGGATACGGCTGCTTCCGCTTCCTGGCCGAGTTCGCGCGCGAGCCGGACAGCTTCCTTGGCCTGCTTGCGCTGAAGCTGTCGATGGGCCAGTGGCTGAGCATGCCGATGATCGTCGCGGGCGTGATCATGCTGGCCTGGGCCTATCGCCGGCAGGGCAGGGCCGATGCGGCCGGCGTCCCGCCGCGCGCCTGAGCACGGTACGTTCCCGGTGAGGCGGCGCGCCCCAGCGGGCGGCCCGCCGGGCCGCCGTGCGGCAGGTTTCAGTCCGCCTTGCGCAGCGCCTCGATGCGTTCCCGCGTAAGCGGGTGGGTCGAGAAGAAGTCACTGCTGCCGCGCTCGCCATCGCCGGACCCATTGCCGGACCCATTGCCGGACCCATCGCCCGACGGTTTCCCGTGCGCGTTCTCCAGCGCCTGCAGCACGTCGGCAAAGGCGGATACCGGCAGCCGGTTCGCACGCATCACGTCGACCGCATAGGCATCGGCCTCGCGCTCGTGGTCGCGCGAATAGCGCAGGCTCAGCACGGCAGCCGGCGCGCCTGCCAGCACGGAAGAGAAATCGCCGAGGAAATAGGCTGCGGCCGCGCCGACCGCCGACGCCTGGATGGCCTGCTGCAGGCCATGGCGGCGTGCCACGTGCCCCGCCTCGTGCGCCAGCACGCCCATCAGGCCCGGGCCGTCGCCGGCCAGTGCCACCAGCTCGTCGGTGACCACGATGTTGCCGCCGGGCAGCGCCAGCGCATTGGCGCCCAGCCGCCCGCCGTGGCGGAACAGGATGCGGTAGTCGTGAGCGGGGTCGGGGGGCAGGCGCAGCGAGGCGAATGCCTCGCGGATGCGGCGCTGTCGGGCCTCGGGCAGTTTCGACGGCGATACCAATCCTTCATCGAGGCTGCGCAGCGCGGCTTCACCTACCTTCTCTTCTAGCGCCGCCGGCACAGCACGGGCCAGTCTGGCCGAAGCCCATGGCAGCAGCACGGCGTAGCCGAGCGCCAGCACGGCAAAGAGGCCGAGCAGGGCCGCCGCGGCAAGGCGCCAGCTGTTCTGCGCGCGCACGACCCAGCCCTCGCGGTGGCCGGTGGCCGCCAGCAGCCCGTCGAAGGCGGCATGGTCGGCGATCTCGCAGTGGGCGCCGTCGGCGAAGGTCACCAGGCGCGGCGCGCGCCTGACACGCTCGGAAACGCGCAGCGTGGACAGCGGGGCGCGCCGCAGCTCGGCGCCGTCGGCATCGCGCAGCACGGCCAGGCCGTCTTCCACCGTCAGCGTGGCAGGCTGCGCGCGTGAAGAGCGGCCATCGAAATAGGTGGAAGCGACCATAGGGTAGGGACGGGGCTGCAGCGGGGCAGCGGCGGCGGCTCAGAGGGCGATGTCGATGTCGTACCAGTCTACGGCCGCATCGCCCAGGGCACCAACCTGCTGGGCTTCACCGGCAATGAAGCTGTCCAGCGGACCGGCGGCGAGCATGGTGACGCAGGCCAGCCGGTAGCGCAGCGCGCGCACACGGGCAAAGGGCGTGAACAGGCCGAGCGTCAGCACGATGCCGATCATATTGGACAGCACGAGGAAGAAGTAGCGCCCGGCGCTGACCTCGCTGCGAAACGCATGTGGCCCGAGCGTGGTGTTGTTCCACACCAGGTTCTGCAGCCTGGCCAGGAAGAAGGGGCCGACTGCGAGCAGGGCCAGGTAGAAGCCGAGCACGGACAGGAACGTGACCAGCGCGAATCCGCTCTTGCCGCCATGGGCGGAGGCGCCGGCGACCGTGCCCAGCAAGGCGGCCGCGATGACCAGGATCACCACCATGGCGAAGGTGCGCAGGTAGACGCCGTAGAAGGCGCCGGCGCCCGCATCGAAGGCGAAGGGCGCGGTGCCGTAGCGGGTGTGCTGGTGCTGGTAGCGCTTGAAGCGCTGGTGGGCCAGCGGCCCCAGCGCGAACAGCGTGAACATGGCCGCGAGCGGCCACAGCAGGAAGACCTTGTAGCCGTCGGCATCGCCGCCAGTGAAAGCGAAGCGCAGGCCGCGGTAGCTGGAGTTGGCCAGCCGGAAGCGCAGCGAGCGCACCAGCAGCGGCGGGAACACGGCTGCCAGTGCCAGGCCCAGCAGCACAGGCAGCCAGGGCGAAGCCTGGCCGGCGAGATTGAAGGCAAGCGCCAGCACGAAGACGATGGCGCGGCCCTTCAGGATGGCCAGCGGCCGGCCGTGATAGTCGAAGGTGCCACCGTCCAGCTCGGTATTGCGGTAGAAGTACTGCAGCGTGCGCACCTTGGCCCAGGCGGAATAGATGCCCAGCGTGACCACGCTCAGCAGGGCGTTCACGATCCAGATGCGGAAGTATTCCGAACCGGACCCGGTGAAGCGCAGCGGCAGGGGGCGGCGCGTGGCGGGCTCGGCGGCGGGTGTGACGCTGCTGGGGGCGACGGTGTCGAGTTCGGATGGCATCGGGGCTTTCCTGTCGATCGGCGGCGCGGGCCGCCCGTGTTTCGTAGCTGCAACCATTCAGACAGCCGGCTGAGCGTCTGTCGATTCACATTGTCGCACCAAGGCGCAGGCGCAGGACCGGAAACCGATGGTTTGCCGGCTGAAATCTCGTCGGCGTGCGGCTCCGCGGTCGTTGCATGTCAGATACATGTTGTTACATCTTTATCGATTTGTAACAACTTGTCGAACGCCTTTCCCCGGCAAATCAAAGGATTGCGCACGCTGGCACGCAAATCGCTACATTGCCGGTTACAAGAAGGATCGAGGCGCGGCAGGGAGTGGATCGCGCCCGCCATAACACGACGTGAACGGAAACGCGCCCCGGCGACGGGCGCATTGCAGGGGGGAGGTGCTGGGCCAGCACCGCAATCCATGGCCCACGCCTGGGCCGGCGGCCACGCCGGACTGCGATGAACGGGTGGGGCACTTGTGGGCGCGGGCGGATGCCGTCGGGAGGCAGGCATCCGTCCCGCCATCTCTATTGCCCGGCCCTGCGCCATTATCTTCTCCGTCGGCTGGCACCCACGTCCTGCGTGCCATTGCCCGCGATCTTCCCCGCCACCTCGACGCTGTGCACGGATGCCGCGGTGCATCATCGAAAGGACTTGCCTCGCGCGCGCCGTTATTCATAATTATGAATTATTGCGTCGCAGGCATCTCATCGTTCCGATGGCCGGCGAGGTATTCCCAGGAGGCATCCATGCGCATCGTGCAGCAAGCCCTGTATCTGGAAGTTGCCGAAAGGTTGCGCGCCATGATCGGCGAGCATGCGCTGCAGTCGGGCGCATGGATCGACGAAGTGGCGCTGGCGGAATCGCTGGGCATCTCGCGCACCCCGCTGCGCGAGGCGCTCAAGGTGCTGGCCGCCGAGGGGCTGGTGCGCCTGGAGCCGCGCCGCGGCTGCGTGGTCAACGAGCTGTCCGAGCAGGACCTCGACGAGATCTTCCCGCTGATGGCGCTGCTCGAAGGCCGTTGCGCCTACGAGGCCGCGCGCAACGCCAGCGCGGACGACCTGGCGGCGCTCGAAGGATTGCATGCCGAACTCGCCGAGCATGCCCGGGCCGGTCGCATCGATGCCTACTACGAAACCAATTACCAGATCCACGAGGCCATCCAGCGCCTGGCCGGCAACCGCTGGCTGAGCGGGCTGATCAGCGACCTGCGCAAGGTGCTGCGGCTGTCGCGGCACAAGAGCCTGAAACTGCCGGGCCGCATCCAGGAATCCTGCGCCGAGCACCTGTCCATCTTCTCGGCGCTCAAGGCACACGATCCCGAGGGCGCGGAGGCGCTGATGAAGACGCATCTGCTGCGCCAGCGCGCCGCGCTCAAGGTGCTGGACGTGGAAGCCCAGGACGCGCCCGCCACGGCCTAGACGCGGCTCGGCCCGTTTCCATTTCTTGCAACGCATCGACGACAGGAGTCCCATGAGCTCACTCGATACCGGCGACAAGGACATCGGCGACAACAAGGTCAGCGCGCCGCTGGGCGGCGATGGCAGCGCGCCCGCCGCCTCGCTGCTTTCGCGCTTCGGGCGCTGGTGGGGGCGCAAGGACGGCGCGGCCTCAAGGGCGGCGGCGGGGGCGACGGGGCCGGCCGGGCCCGCGCCACTCGGCGCACGCGTGTTGCGCCGGCAGCGCGAGCAACTGCGCCTGTGCTTCGATGCGCGGCTCACCGACGGTGCCGCCAACGCGGCCGCCCAGTCCTGGCGCGCCGAGTACGAAGCCGCGGCCGACGAGACGCGCCAGGCGATGCTGGCCGTGCTGGCAGAGGTGGCGGCCAGCGGCAGCGCCGGCGAGCCGGAAGGCGGCAAGGGCGGGACCGCGCTGGCGCAGGCCTTGTCCAATGCGCGTATCCGCTTCTTCAAGCGCATCGCCGCGCTGCATGGCCAGCAGGGGCAGGACGGGACGGCGTGCGGCCTGCATTTCCTGATCGCGCTGCGCGCCGACATGCTGCGCTGGCACAAGCGCGTGCCGGGGCTGCGCGCGCTCGACGAGGACCTGGAGGCCTTGTTCTCCAACTGGTTCGACGTGGGCCTGCTGGAGCTGCAGCCCATCACCTGGGACTCGCCCGCCTCGCTGCTCGAGAAGCTGATCCGCTATGAGGCGGTCCATGAGATCGCCTCGTGGGCCGACCTGCGCAACCGGCTCGATTCGGACCGCCGCTGCTACGCCTTCTTCCACCCGCGCATTCCGCGCGAGCCGCTGATCTTCGTCGAGGTGGCCTTCGTGCCGGCCATGTCGGCCAATGTGCAGGCGCTGCTCGACGAGGCCGCGCCGCTGGAAGACCTGCGCCGCGTCAAGTGGGCCATCTTCTATTCCATTTCGAATACGCAGGCCGGCCTGCGCGGCGTCAGCTTCGGCAACTTCCTGCTCAAGCGCGTGATCGAGGAATTGCAGCGCGAGTTTCCCAAGCTCAAGCAGTTCGCCACGCTGTCGCCGATTCCCGGGTTTGCCGACTGGCTGCGCAAGCAGGACGGCGCGACGGTCGCTGCCGTGCTGGGCGAGAAGCGGCTGGCACGCTGGAGCGAGCAGCACGGCGCCGTGCCTGGCGACGGTGCGGGCTGGCTGGCCACGCTGGGCGAGCGCGCCGCCGATGGCGACGATGCGCTGGCGCGCGAAGCCGGCATGGCGCTGGCCGCGCACTTCCTAGTGCGCGAGCGCAGCCGCGAGGCGCCGGCCGATCCGGTGGCGCGCTTCCACCTGGGCAACGGTGCCTGCGTGGAGCGCATCAACTGGGCCGCCGACCTGTCGAAAAAGGGCCGGGCCCAATCCTGCGGCATGATGGTCAACTATCTCTATGAACCCGACGCGCTCGATGACAATCTGGCGCGCCTGGGCGCCGGCAACCCGCGCATGAGCCGCGCGGTGGCCAAGCTGTTGTAGTCAGTGGGGAGGGCAGCACCCCGGGGGTCAGTAAGCAGTCCGCAGTCGAGTCCGCAGTCCAACAAGAACGATCGAGGAGACAAGAAGATGAATCGTCAGTCCAGACTGACCGCGCGCCTGTGCGCGCTCGCCGTGGCCGGGGCAGCCGGCCTGGGCCTGGTCGCGCCAGCGGCACAGGCCGAGGCCTGGCCGGCCAAGCCGGTCACGGTGATCGTGCCCTTTCCCGCCGGCGGCGGCACCGATGCCTTCGCACGGCCGCTGACCGCACAGCTGTCCAAGCAGCTCGGCAAGCAGTTCGTCATCGATAACCGGGGCGGTGCGGGCGGCACGGTGGGTGCCAGCCTGGCGGCCAAGGCCGCGCCCGACGGCTACACGCTGTTCATCGGCGGCGCCCACCATGCCATCGCGCCCTCGTTCTACAAGAAGCTCGACTACGATATCGAGCGCGATTTCATTCCCATTACCGTGATCGCGCAGCCGCCGCAGGTCATCGTCGTCAACCCAAACAAGGTCCAGGCCGGCACGCTGGCGGAACTGGTCGAACAGGCGCGCAAGAGCCCGGGCAAGCTCAACTACGGTTCGGCCGGCAACGGTTCCGCGCACCACCTGGCGGGCGAGCTGTTCAAGCTGCAGACCAAGACGAGTATCACGCATGTGCCTTACAAGGGGGCCGGCCCGGCGCTGTCCGACCTGATGGCGGGCCAGATCGATATGGTGTTCGACGGCCTCGGCTCCTCCGCCCAGCACATCCGTTCCGGCCGCATCAAGGCGCTGGCGGTGGCCGCACCGAAGCGCTCTGCGGCCTTCCCCAACGTCCCCACGGCAGCGGAGGCCGGCGTGCCGAATTATGATGTGTCGACCTGGTATGCGCTGTGGGCCCCGAAAGGCACACCGCGCGAAGTGATCGACCGGCTCTATGCCGAAACGGAGAAAGCCCTGAATACCCCCGAGATGAAGCAGATCTGGCTCAGCAACGGCTCCGAGACGCCTGCCTACACGCCCGATCAGTTCGGCAAGTTCCTGCATGCCGAGGTCCGGCGCTGGGCGCAGGTGGTGCAGCAGTCGGGCGCGACCATCGACTGATGCCGATGCCGATGCCGATGCCGATGCCAGCCATGCTGCTGCCGCAGCGCTCGCCCGCCAGGCGGGCGCCCTGCCTGCACTCCGGGGGCCGTCGATGAGCGGCCACGTCACCTATGCCCGCGAGGGCCGTGTGGCTACAGTCACGCTCACACATCCCGGCAAGCTCAATGCCATCTCGGCCGCCATGTGGCGCGAATTGGCCGACGCCTTTGCCGCGCTGTCCGGCGACCGCACGCTGCGTTGCGTGGTGGTGCGCGGTGCCGACGGCAACTTTGCGGCCGGCGCCGATATCGCGGAGTTCCCCGTCGAACGCGGCGATGCCGCCGCGGTGCGCCGCTATCACATGGATATCATCGCGCCGGCGCTGGCCGCGGTGTCGGGCTGCCCCTTGCCCACCATCGCCATGATCGAAGGCGTCTGCGTCGGCGGCGGGCTGGAGATCGCCTGCCATTGCGACCTGCGCATCGCCGCCGACGACGCACGCTTCGGCGTGCCGATCAACCGCCTGGGCTTCCCGATGGCGCCGGGCGAGCTGCAGGGGCTGCTGGCGCTGGCCGGGCGCGCGGTGGCGCTGGAGATCCTGCTCGAAGGGCGGGTGTTCGGCGCGGCCGAGGCGCATGCCAAGGGCTTGCTGACCCGCGTGGTGGCGCCCGACGCGCTGGCCGCCGAGATCGATGCCACCGTGGCGCGCATCGCCGCCGGCGCGCCGGCGGCCGCCCGCATCAACAAGGCCACGATCCGGCGCCTGGCGCCCATTGCCGCGCCATTGTCAGAGGCCGAGCTGGCGGCGCACTTCGCCTATGCGGAGAGCCGCGACCATGCCGAGGGCGTGGCCGCATTCCTGGCCCGGCGCGCGCCGGACTTCACCGGGGACTAGCCGCGGCACGCCTGCCATCGTTCCGTACCGTATTCCGTTTCCTCTTCCGCTTCCGCTTCCGATCGCACCATGAACGCCAACCTGTTCGCCCTGTTCGAATCCCGCTTCCCGGCCGACCGCAGTGCCTGCTGCATCGAGACCCACGACGGCCTGTACTACAGCTGGGACGATCTCGACCGGGCCACCGCCAAGCTGGCCAACCTGCTGGTCTCGCTGCAACTGCCGCCCGGCTCGCGTATCGCCGCGCAGGTGGAGAAGTCGCCTGAGGCGCTCTTCCTCTACCTGGCCACGCTGCGCGCGGGCTACGTCTACCTGCCGCTGAACACCGCCTACCAGGAAGCGGAGATCGACTACTTCGTCGGCAATGCCGAGCCTGCCGTGGTGGTGTGCAGCAGCGCCAATTTCCACTGGGTGTCCAAGCTGGCCTTCCGCCACGGCAGCGCCAAGGTCTTCACCCTCGATGAGCACCGCTCCGGTTCGCTGCTGGCGCGCGCTGCCGCGCAGCCCGATACCTTCGAGACCGTGCAGAGCGCGCCGGACGACCTGGCCGCCATCCTCTACACCTCGGGTACCACCGGGCGCAGCAAGGGCGCCATGCTCAGCCACGGCAACCTGTCGTCCAACGCGCTGACGCTGCACGAATACTGGGGCTGGCGCGCCGACGACGTGCTGCTGCACATGCTGCCCATCTTCCATGTGCACGGCCTGTTCGTGGCCTCGCACGGCGCGCTGCTGGCCGGCGCCAAGATGATCTGGCTGCCCAAGCTGGATATGGCCCAGGCACTGAAGCACCTGCCGCGCTCCACCGTGATGATGGGTGTGCCGACCTACTACGTGCGCCTGCTGCAGGAAGCGCGCTTCGACGACGATACCTGCCGCCGCATGCGCCTGTTCGTGTCCGGCTCGGCGCCGCTGCTGCTGGAAACCTTCGACAGCTTCCGCGAGCGCACCGGCCACACCATCCTGGAGCGCTATGGCATGAGCGAGACGGTGATGCTGGTCTCCAACCCGTATGACACGGCGCTGGGCGAGCGCATCGGCGGCACCGTCGGCATGCCGCTGCCGGGCGTGTCGGTGCGTGTGGTAGACGGCGAGGGCAAGGATTGCGCGGCCGGCGAGATCGGCAACGTGGAGGTGCGCGGGCCCAATGTGTTCCAGGGCTACTGGCGCATGCCCGAGAAGACCAAGGAGGAGTTCACCGCCGACGGCTGGTTCAAGACCGGCGATGTGGGCCGTTTCGGCGGGGCCATCGTCAGCCAGGCCGGCGAGCGCGCGGTGCCCGACAACTACCTGACCATCGTCGGCCGCAGCAAGGACCTGATCATCTCCGGCGGATTCAACGTCTATCCGAAGGAGATCGAGAGCTTCATCGATGAGATGCCCGGCGTGGTCGAGAGCGCCGTGATCGGCGTGCCGCATGCCGACTTCGGCGAAGCCGTGGTGGCGGTGGTGGTGGGCAAGCCGGGGGTGCAGATCGACGAGGCCGACATGATCGGCACCCTGAAGGCACGCATCGCCAACTTCAAGGTGCCCAAGCGCGTGCACGTGGTTGACGAGCTGCCGCGCAACACCATGGGCAAGGTGCAGAAGAACGTGCTGCGCCAGCAGTTCGCCACGCTGTAGTCCGCCGCGCAGTCCCGCCGCCTGCGCTTCACCCTGCCGCCGGCGGGAGGGTGAACGCCGTGGGCGAGGTGGGGCGAGACCGTGCGAGACGGGGCGGCTTACTTCAGCATCTGCACCGAGCCGTTCACCGACACGGTGACCTGCGCCTTGCCGCCCTCGACCGGTACCGGCGCCGCTTCCATGGCCATTGCCTTGGCCGCGTACATGCGCGGCATCGGCATGATGGCGCCGCCCTCGTGCAGCGACACCTCGCGGATGGTGTAGCTGCCGTAGCCGAACAGCTTGGTGGTGGCCTGCGCCTTGTCGCGGAAGCTGGCGACGGCTTGCTCGGCGAGCTTGCTCTCGGCCGCTTGGCGCGCCTCGCGCGACAGCGAGAAGGCGATGCTCTGCACCTGCATCTGGCCGGCGAGCTGGCCCGCCAGCCTGGATACCGCGGCGAAGTCGCGCGACTGCAGGATGACCTCGGCGCGCCCGCGCCAGGCACTGATGCGGCCATTGCGGTCGGTGGTCGGATGAATGGTGAAGCCGCCGGATTCGGCCTGCACGCCAGCGGTTCGCTTGGCCTGGGCGATCACCTCCTGCGCGCGTGCCGACAGCGAGGTGGAGATCGCGGCCGGTTCGTTGCCTTCCTGCTCGGCGGCCAGCGTCATGCGCACCGTGTCGGTCGGCACGTCGGTGGCAGCATCGGCGGAGAGCGACAGCACGCCGGATGGCGCCGGCGCATTGTCACCGTGGATGGGGCCGCCCTGCGCTGCCGCGACCATGGCGGTGGAGCCGAGCAGGGTTGCAGCGATCATCTTCTTCATCTTGTTCTCCCAATCGATGTCAAGTCTCGTCAGACGCCGCGCGCAGGCCAACGTTCCATGCCGGCAGCCTCCGCCGTGTATCCACTTGTATCGCCACTCCGGAGCCGCTGCTTGCGCCCGGCCGGATTCCGCCTAGAAGGCGTGCACGCCCTTCCACAGCATATAGGTCGCAAGACTGCACAGCAGCAGGGCGAAGACGCGGCGCAGCTGCCCCACATCCATGCTGTGCGCGGCGCGTGCGCCCAGCGGCGCGGTCAGCACGCTGGCCAGCGCAATCACGACCAGCGCCGGCACGTAGACGTAGCCCAGCGCGCCCGCGGGCATTCCCTGCATGCCGAGGCCGCTCCAGATATATCCGATCACGCTTGCTACCGCGATGGGGAAGCCCAGCGCGGCCGAGGTTGCCACCGCATTGTGGATGGGCACATTGCACCAGGTCATGAAAGGCACCGAGACGAAGCCGCCGCCCGCGCCGACCAGGCTGGACAGGAAGCCGATCACCGTGCCGGCGCCGACCATGCCGCCGGCGCCGGGCAGCTGGCGCGTCGGCGCGGGCTTGCGCGCGCGCAGCATCTGCAGCGCGGAGAAGCCGACGAAGCCGGCGAACAGCAGCGACAGCCATCCCGTCTTGAGCGCGGCGAAGACCTTGCCGCCGCCGATCATGCCCCCCAGCAGGATGCCCGGCGCCAGCGCGAGCGCGATCGGCCAGCGCACCGCGCCGCGCTTGTGGTGGGCGCGCACCGATGACAGCGAGGTGAACAGGATCGTCGACATGGAGGTGGCGATCGCCATGTGCACGATGGCCTCGGCGGGAAAGCGCAGCGCGGTGAAGAGCAGCGTCAGGAAGGGCACCATCATCATGCCGCCGCCGACGCCGAGCAGGCCGGCGCAGAAACCGGTGAAGGCGCCCAGCAGCAACAGCGCGGGAATCAGGACAGGGAGGTCGGCGAGGCTCATAGGTCGGGGAGAAGGCGGGCCGGCGGGGCACCATGTCCCGCGCTCAGGGTGCAGTGTGTCCTGATGCCGCGCTACCTTGCGCTGCGCGGTCGCGCGATGCGCTTCAGCGCATCAGGCGGCCGGTGATGAAGCGCCATTCGGCGGGGGTCACCGGGGTGATCGACAGCCGGTTGCCCCGGCGCAGTACCGCCATCTCGGCCAGTTCCTCATGCGCGCGCAGTTCCGGCAGCGGGATCAGCGCGCTCTTCTTGACGAAGCGCACGTCCACCAGCATCCAGCGCGGCGTCTCCGGCTTGGAGGCGGCGTCAAAGTAGTCGCTGGCACGGTCGAACTGGGTGGGGTCGGGGTAGGGCGTCGAGCAGACCTCGGCCAGGCCGGCGATGCCGGGCTCGGGGCAGGAGGAATGGTAGAACAGCACGCCGTCGCCGATGCGCATCACGTCGCGCATGAAGTTGCGCGCCTGGTAGTTGCGTACGCCGGTCCACGGCAGCGTGCCCCGCTCGGCCAGGGTGTCGATGCTGGCCTCGTCGGGCTCCGACTTCATCAGCCAGTACTGGCGGGCTCGGGAAGCAGTGGCGGGCGGGGCGGAGCGGCTCATCGGCGGATCCTCTCGTTGCGGGTCGGTCGGTCGGACGGCGCGGGCCCGCATGCGGCCGGCATGTGACGGCTGTCTCCCCGGCCGCGGGCAAGAAAAAAGGCGGTGGTCTTAACCACCGCCTTTCTTAAGGGGTCCCCGCCTCGGCCGCTGGATCGGCATCCTGAACCCAAGTGAGGTTCAGAGTGGCTGCGGAAGTCGCATATCGGGTACATCGCCCACTCAGGGAGTCCAAGCTCGGCCCGGACTATGAATAACGCGACGCGCTCGCCCACGCGACATGATCCCGCACCATGCAATGCATATCGGTTCAAGGAGTTTATGATCCTGACGAACCAGGCAGGGAAACTGTCAAACGTCTGACTCTCTAAACTCGCCCTTAGCACGAGGCGCAGGGCGCGATGTCAGACGTTTGCCGTTTCTAACTAGGATGGGATGAGAACGGCGGCCGGGCACGGTAACCCGACCATTGCGCTGCACCTGTCTGTTGCTTCGTGCAGTCTGGCTACACTATACACCGCGCGGTCTCGCAGACCAAGCCCGGCGTGCCAACCCGTTACATTTTGCTTACAGGGCGCGTCATCCGCTGCACATCCCCGCCATGCAGTGCAGACCGCGCTACCGCACGGTCCTCAACCGCGCACGGGCGGCGTGCCCGTGCCCACGTGTGCGTACTGGCGCAGCGCCTCATCGGCGCGCTCATTGAGCTCGCGGATGCGGGCACGCACGGCGTCCACCGGAATCGCACCTTCCTCCTGCTGCTTGCGCCGCGCGGCCAGCAGGTCGGAAGCGAGGCTGATGGCGGCCATCACAGCCACCCGTTCGACGCCCTTGGCGCCGCCGCTTGTCTTGAGGCGCGTCATGCGCTCATCGACCAGGGCCACGGCCTCCAGCAGGGCGGCCTCGTTGTCCGGGGCGATGGCGAAGCGGTAGGCCTGGCCGGCGATATTGACTTCGACTTGCTTGTTGCTCATGCGTGTTCTCCGGGGGCTTGCTGCTTGCCCTGCGCGGCGGACTCGCCGTCGCCGAGCAGGTCGAGCTGGCGCGCATCGCTCGCGGTGGGCAGCTTGTCGAGGATCGACTGGATGCGCAGTTGCGCTTCCTCGATCTTGATGTTCAGCAGCTCGCGGTCCGCGGCCATGGCTTCGCGGTCGCTGCGTAGCTGGCTGGCTTCGGCACGCAGGCGTTCGATCTCCTCGCGCAGCCGCTGGTTTTCCGCCGCCAGGGTGTCCGCATGGTGCAGCACGCGGCCGATCTTGGCGGCGAGTTGTTCGAGTTCGTTGAGCATAGTGCCTGTCAGGTGCAAGGGTGTCAGGGTATCCGGATTTTAGCCGAAGCGCCGCCGCGCACGCGATGCCAAGGCCAGGATTGTGACCCGGCAACCGCGTCGAAGTTGCAAGCATCCTCTTCGCATCGCCCGTGCAACGTCGGCGATCAGGTAGCGACCATGCCGCGCCGCATGCATTGACGCTAGGGGGGAAACTGCCTACACTCGCGCACGTTCCAGGTGCTCGCCATTCCGCTCACGCCGGCATGGCAGTTCAACGGGAAACAGGGAGCCGAGGCCGGCCACAGACCGGACAGGCCAACCTGTGCTGCCCCCGCAACGGTAAGCGACCGCGATCATGACACCCATGTCATCGCAAGGCCGGCCAATCGCCACTGAATCCAAGGTTCGGGAAGGCGGCCGCGCTGATGTCGCCAGCCCGGATACCGGCCTGAACGCGGGCTGCCGCCCTTGTGCGGCACGCCTCATCGCCATTTGGCCCGCGGGGGAACGGGCCCGGCCTTCCTTGCCATCCCTGCATCATGCGTTCATCGCTTTACAGGTCGAACCGCCCGGCTTTGCCCGCGGCGCGTCCTTCCGTTGCCGCCGCATTCGCGGCCCTTGCCACGTCCACCCTGCTTCCCATTGGCGCACGCGCGCAGTCCGGCGACGACCAGTCGTCCGCGCAACCGGCGTCCGCGCAACTGGCGCCGGTCGTCGTCACCGCGACGCGCACCGCGCAGCCCCTCACCGAAGCCTTGCCCCACACCACGGTGGTGACGCAGGAGGACATCGTCAATTCGCAGGCGCCGGACCTGCGCACGCTGCTGCGCAACCAGGCCGGCGTGGAGTTCTCCACCAACGGCGGCATGGGTACCACCACCTCGCTGTTCATGCGCGGCGCGAACTCCAACCAGGTGCTGATCCTGATCGACGGCGTCCGCGTGTCCTCTGCCAGCACGGGCACGGCACAGATCGAGAACATCCTGCCGGACCAGATCGACCACATCGAAGTGGTGCGCGGCAATGTGTCGGCACTCTACGGCTCGGACGCCATCGGCGGCGTCGTGCAGATCTTCACCAAGAGCGGCGCAGGCCAGGCGCCGGCCGCTAACGCGCAGGTGGAGTACGGCAGCAACAATACCCGCCAGGGCACCGTCGGCTACGGCGGGCAGGTCGGCGATACCTCCTTCAACCTGACCGGTTCCGCGTTCAAGACCGATAGCTTTTCGGCCATCAACCCGCAGCAGGCGCCGAAGGCCAATCCCAACAGCAATCCGTATGAGAACCAGAGCTTGTCGGGGCAGGTGAAGCACCGCTTCTCGCCCGACTGGGATGCCGGCATCAGCGGCTACTACTCCAAGAGCAAGCTGTCCTTCGACAGTGCCTTCGGCAGTCCGACCGACGACAACCGCATGAACAGCGAGCTGTACACGGTGCAGGCCTTCGCCAACGGCAAGCTCATGCCCGACTGGTCCACCCACTTCAAGCTGGCGCAGAGCGAAGACCGCAGCGACAGCTTCCTCAACGGCGTGCAGAACGGCACCTTCAACACGCGCAATCGCCAGTTCACCTGGCAGAACGAGTACGCCCTGGCCGCTACCCATACTCTGCTGTTCGGCACCGACTACCTGCAGCAATCGCTCAATGCCAACAGCTTCGGTACCGCCTTCAGCCCCACCCGCAATGTGTTCGCGGTGTTCGGCGGCTACGACGGCCGTTTCGGCAAGCACCAGCTGCAGCTCAACGCGCGCAACGACCACTATTCGGATTTCGGCAACCAGGCCAGCTTCTTCGCCGGCTATGGCTACAACCTGACCAATGCGCTCAAGCTGATCGCCAGCCTCAGCAATGCCTTCCGCGCGCCGACTTTCAACGAGCTGTACTTCCCTAACTTTGGCAATCCCAACCTGCAGCCCGAACGCGCCAAGTCGGCCGAAGCCGGCCTGCAGTACGAGACGGCGAGCACCGGTCTGCTGCGCCTCACGGCCTTCGAGACCCGCTACGACAACCTGATCGTCAACGTGTCGCTGCCCAACGGCTTTCTCGCGCCGCAGAATGTCAATAAGGCCAAGGTGCAAGGCCTCGAGGCCTCGTGGCGCGCGACGCTGTGGGGCACCGACGTGGGCGCCAGCGTGACCTTCCAGAACCCGGTCGACGAACAGAGCAACACGCAGCTGCTGCGCCGTGCGCGCCGGCACGCTGCGCTGGATGTGGGCCGCAACTTCGGCAACTGGCGCTTCGGGGGAGAATGGCTGCTGTCGTCCTTGCGCCTGGACAACGGCTCGCGCACGCTCGGCGGATACGGTATCGTCAACCTCAACGCCCGCTACAACATCAACAAGCAATGGTTTGTCGCCGCACGCGTGGAAAACCTGTTCGACAAGAACTACCAGCTTGCCTTCCCCTACAACACCCAGGGACGGGCGGGCTTCATCACGCTGGGCTGGCGGCAGTGAGTCCGGCTGCGCGAGGTCCGCATGCCTGAGCTGCGCCGCGCGCTGCTGGTCTGGGCCGCGCTCGCGCTCGCGGGGGCGGTGGTATTCGCGCTGTCGCTGGCGATCGGCAGCGTCGCGCTTTCGCCCGCCGAGTTGTGGCACGCGCTGGCCGACGGCGGCGGCACGGCCGGCGCGATCGTGCGCGAGCTGCGCCTGCCACGCGCCGCAGCGGCCTTTGCCTGCGGCGGCCTGCTGGCGCTGTCGGGCGCGCTGATGCAGGTGCTGTTGCGCAATCCGCTGGCCGAGCCCTATGTGCTGGGCGTGTCCGGCGGCGCAGCCACCGGCGCGCTGCTGGCCATGCTGCTGATGGTGCCGTGGTGGATGGTGCAGGCAGGCGCGGCCGGCGGCGCCTTGCTTTCGATGGTGCTGGTGGCCGCGCTGGCGCGGCGCGACCTGCTGCATCCGCAGGTGCAGGGCGGTCATCAGGAAGCCGGCGCCCGGCTCTTGCTGACCGGCGTGATCCTGGCCGCCGGCTGGGGCGCGCTGATCACCCTGATCCTGTCGGTGGCGCCCGAGTCCCGCCTGCGCGGCATGCTGTTCTGGCTGACCGGCGACCTGGGCGGCGTCGCCGCCTACTGGCCGGCGCTGGCGATGCTGGTGGCCGCGCTGCTGCTCATCATGCCGATGGCGCGTGCGCTCAACGTGATGCTGCTGGGCGAGACGGTAGCCCAGTCGCTCGGCGTCAGCGTCGGCCGCGTGCGGCTGGCATCCTTCCTGGTGGCCTCGCTGGCGATTGCCGCGGCCATCACCACGGCCGGCTCCATCGGCTTTATCGGCCTGGTGGTGCCGCACCTGGTGCGCCTGGCCTGGAGCAACGACCAGCGCCTGCTGCTGCCGGCCTCCGCGCTATTGGGCGGCACGCTGCTGATGGCGGCCGATCTCGCCGCGCGCTCGGTAATCGCGCCGGCACAGTTGCCGGTCGGGGTGATTACCGCCTTGCTGGGCGTGCCCACCTTTCTCTTCCTGCTGCTGCGGAGGCCGCGATGACGAACCGTACGGGACCCAGGCCTGCAGACGCCGCTGCCGCTGCCTTGTCCGACGCCGACGCCGACGCCGACGCGAACTGGCAGCGGCCCCTTGCCGCGTGCCCGTCGCTGGCCGTGCAGGGGCTGCGCTTGCAGGCCGGCGCGCGCACCTTGCTGCGTGCGCTCGACATTGACGTGCGGCCCGGCCAGTTGTGGTGCATGGTGGGTCCGAACGGCGTCGGCAAGTCAACGCTGATGGCCGTGCTGGCCGGGCTGCGGCGGCCCGATGGCGGCGGCGTGACGCTGGATGGCGTGGCGCCGCAGCAGATGCCGCCGGCCGCGCTGGCGCGGCTGCGCGCCTACCTGCCGCAAGCGGTGCATGACACCTTCTCGATGACAGTGCGCGATGCGGTGAGGGTCGGGCGCCATCCGCACCTGGCCGGCTGGGGCTTTGCGCGGCGCGAAGACGAGACCATGGTCGAGGCCACCCTCGCTGCCCTCGACCTGGCGGGCCTCGCCGGGCGCGATGTGCTGACACTGTCGGGAGGCGAGCGCCAGCGCGTGGCCCTGGCGGCGGTGCTGGCGCAGCAGGCCCCGCTGATGCTGCTCGACGAACCGGTATCCCACCTCGACCTGCGCCACCAGATCCTGGTGCTCGAGACGCTGTCCGCGCTGGCGCGCGCCGGCAGCCACGCCGTCGTGGCAATCCTGCACGACCTGAACCTGGCGCGCCGCTACGCCACCCACGCGCTGCTGATGGCCGAGGACGGCAGCGCGCGGCACGGCCCGGCGGCCGAGGTGCTCCGCCCCGAACATTGCTCGGCGGCGCTGCGCACGTCCATCGTCGCCGTCAGCGACGGCGTGCATACTGCGCTGATCGCCGACGGCGCTCCGGGGTACGCCCGGACCAACCAAGAGACCTGAACATGACGCAAGCAGACGACAAGCAGGCGGCCACGGCCGCGGACCAGGCCGCCCCGGCCTCCACGACCGATGAAGCCGGCCGCGACGCGCGCCACAAGGCGCGCATGGTGCGCAAGAAGGAGGTGGTGGACGCCAAGATCGCCGCCGCGCAGAGCGAGCGCGGCGTGATCGTGATCACCACCGGCAACGGCAAGGGCAAGTCCAGCTCGGGCTTCGGCATGGTGGTGCGCGCGCTCGGGCACGGCATGCGTGCGGGTGTGGTCCAGTTCATCAAGGGCGCCTTTCCCAGCGGCGAGGAGATGTTCCTGCGCCGCTTTCCGGAGGTTTGCGCCTTCCATGTGATGGGCGAGGGCTATACGTGGGAGACCCAGGATCGCGCCCGCGACGTGGCCAAGGCCGAGGCGGCGTGGGAGGTCGCGCGCGGCCTGCTGCGCGATCCGTCGATCGGACTGGTGCTGCTCGATGAGCTGAATATCGCGCTCAAGCTGCATTATCTTGACGTGGATCGCGTCATCGCCGACCTGCGCGCCCGCCCGCCGATGCAGCATGTGGTCATCACCGGCCGCGGCGCGCCGCCTGAGCTGATCGAGGCGGCCGATACCGTCACCGACATGACGCCGGTCAAGCACGCCTTCGAGCAGGGCATCAAGGCGCAGAAGGGCGTCGAGATGTAAGCCGCTGGACGGCAACGCGCCAACAGGATTCCGCCATACCGTCATACCGAGAGCCTTAGCCATGCAGCTTCCTCAAATCGCCCCCCTCGACGCCGCACTGCGCCCCGCGCTGCAGGCAGCCATCGACGACAAGACCAAGCCGCTCGGCGCCCTTGGCCAGCTCGAGACGCTGGCGTTGCGCATCGGCATGATCCTGGGCAGCACGCGGCCCGAGCTCAAGCGGCCGGCGCTGATCGTCTTCGCCGCCGACCACGGCGTGGCCGCGGCCGGCGTCAGCGCCTATCCGCCGGAAGTGACCGCGCAGATGGTGCGCAACTTCGTCGCCGGCGGCGCCGCCATCAATGTCTTCGCGCGCCAGCACGGCATCGCGCTCGAGGTGGTCGATGCCGGCGTGCGCGCGCCGTTGCCGTCGGCGCCGGGCCTGGTCAACGGGCGCATCGCCAACGGCACGCGCAACTTCGCCGAGACGCGCGCAATGGACCGCGCGCAGCTCGAGATGGCGCTGACCGCAGGCATGGCGCGCGTGCTGAGCCACGTACGGCTGGGCAGCAATGCGATCGCGTTCGGCGAGATGGGCATCGGCAACACCTCGTCGGCGGCCTGCCTGATGAGCCGGCTCACGGGCACGCCCATCGAGCAGTGCATCGGCCGCGGCACCGGCCTGGACGATGCCGGATTGGCGCGCAAGCGCGAGGTGCTGGCCGGCGCGCTGGCGCTGCACGCCGACGTGGTCGAGCCGCTGGACGTGCTGGAGGCCTTCGGCGGATTCGAGATCGCCATGATGACCGGCGCCTTCCTGGCCGCCGCCGCCAGCCGCATGGTGATCGTGGTCGACGGCTTCATTGCCTCGGCCGCGTTGCTGGTGGCGCAGCGCCTCGACCCGGCGGTGCTGGACTACTGCGTGTTCTCGCATTGCTCGCAGGAGCAGGGCCATCGCGCGCTGCTGTCCCATTTCGGCGCCCAGCCGCTGCTGGCGCTCGACCTGCGGCTGGGCGAGGGTACCGGTGCGGCGCTCGCCTGGCCGCTGCTGGTCTCGGCCACGGTCTTCCTGCGCGAGATGGCGACCTTCAGCAGCGCCGGCGTGAGCACCGCGCGCTGAGTGCTCCGGTGCGAGGCCGCCAGGGGCGACACTGAGGAGACAATGGCGCATGGCCGACGAGATCCGCTACTTCCTGACCGCCCTGGGCTACTTCACGCGCCTGCCTTTGCCGCGCCCGCTGGCGCGCTGGGTGGGCTTCGCGCCGCACTACCTGAACGCGGCCGCGCGCTACTTTCCGCTGGTCGGCCTGCTGGTCGGCGCCGCCGGTGCGGTGGTGACCTGGGGCGCGCTGCAATGGTGGCCGCCGGCCGTGGCGGTGCTGCTCGGCATGGCGCTGACGCTGCTGCTGACCGGCGCCTTCCATGAAGACGGCCTGGCCGACTGCGTCGATGCCTTCGGCGGCGCCTTTGCGCGCGAGGACGTGCTGCGCATCATGCACGATTCGCGCATCGGAGCGTTCGGCGCCATCGCGCTGGTGATTGCGCTGCTGCTGAAATGGCAACTGCTGCTGGCCATCCACGCGCGCGGCGGCGTGGCGGTGCTGCTGGCCGTGCTGGTGGCATCGCATGGCGCCAGCCGGGCACTCGCCGCCAGCTACCTGGCCACGCTCGACTATGTGCGGGCGGAGGGCAAGGCCAAGCCGGTGGCACAGCGCCTGGCCGGCGCCGGGCTGGCGTTCGCGCTTGCCTGCGGCGTGCTGCCGCTGCTGGCACTGTCGCCCGCTTTTGCCGGCGCGGCACTGCTGGCGCTGCTGCTGCTGCGCTGGGGGCTGGGGCGCTACTTCGTGCGCCGCATCGGCGGCTATACGGGCGACTGCCTGGGCATGGCCCAGCAGCTTGCCGAACTGCTGGTCTACTTGGTGGCCGCGGCATGGACGTGGTCCTGATCCGCCATGCGCGCCCGGCGGTGGGCGAGGGCATCTGCTACGGCAGCCTCGACCTCGCGCTGGCCGTGCCGGTCATGCCCGCGCCTGCCGCCATGATCCGCGCGCTGCCTGGCTGTTCTCCCGCGCGCATCATTGCCAGCCCGCTCACGCGCGCGGCGCAGACCGCGGCCCTGCTGCGCGACGCATGGCTAGTGGACCGGCCCGGCGCAGCACCACTACCCGTCATCGAACTGGAAGCGTGCCTGCGCGAGGTGGATTTCGGCGCCTGGGAAGGCCTGCCGTGGGATGGCATCGCGCGCGCGCAGCTCGATGCCTGGGCCGCGGACCTGCTCGGCGCGCGGCCGCACGGCGGCGAGAGCACGGGGCAGGCGCTGGCGCGCGTGGCTGGCTGGGCCGATGCGCTGTGCGCGGCCGCGGCAAGCGACGGCAGCAACGGCTCCGGCTGTATCTGGGTGGTGTGCCACGCTGGCCCGATGCGGATGCTGGCAGCACACTGGCTGGGCGTGCCGCTGGTGCGCACGCTGAACTGGCAGATCGGCTTCGGCGCCAGCGCTTGTTTTCGCCTGGGCGGGTACGCGCCCGCGCTGGGCTGGTGGAACAGGCGGGCCGCCGAATGAGGCGGCCCTAGGGGAGAAGGGCGAGGGGGCGAAGGGGGCTCAGCGCGCGGGCCGCTTGCTGCGCGCGTCGTCGAGGTCCTTGCAGAGGATCTCCGCGCCCTGTGCCACGCGCGGGCCGGCGCGGTTGATCAGGTCGCCGTCGATCACGTAGAGATTGCGGCGTGCCACCGCGGTCATCTGCTTCCAGCGCTCCCACATCGCGAAGTCGGCCAGCGGCTGGTCAGGGCGCGTGGCGCCCATGCCGGCCGTGACCATCACCTCGGGATTGCCTGCCACCACCGCTTCCTCCGTCACCGTGGGCACCAGCGGGGCCGCATCGGCAAAGAGATTGCGCCCGCCGCACAAGGCCAGCATGTCGCTGACGAGGTGGCGGCCGTTCAGCGTCATCAGCGGCCGCTGCCAGACCTGGTAGAACACCGTCACCGGCGCCCGGTTCGCATAGGTCTTGCGCAGCGATTCGATGCGCTGGCGGAAGTCGCCCGCGGCGCGCGCGGCCACCGGCGCGGTGCCGAGCAGGGTGCCGAGCTTCTCGATGTCGTCGGCGATGGTCTCCAGCCGGCGTGGCTCGCTGAAGTAGAGGGGCAGGCCGAGTGCGCGCAAGCGGTCGATCTGCTGCTGGGCGTTGCCGTGGCGCCAGACCACGATCAGGTCCGGCTTGAGCGCGGCGATGCGTTCCAGGTCGAGCGACTTGTTGTCGCCGACGCGAGGAATCGCGCGCGCGGCCGGCGGGTAGTCGCTGTAGCTGACCGTGCCGACGATGCGCTCGCCGCCGCCGGCCGCGTACAGCAGCTCGGTCACGTGCGGCGCCAGCGAGACCACGCGCCTGGCGGGTGCGGCCAGGGTCACGGTCTGCCCGGCGTCGTCGACCACGGAAAGGGCGGCATGCGCGGCTGGGCAGAGGCCGAGCACGAGCAGTGCGGCGGCAAGGTGGCGCGGTGCTGGCGTGCGCGCTTTCGGGCGGATGGGGCTGGTGAGGCTGGTGAACATGCAGGGATCCGGAAAGGGTTCAGGCAGCGGTGCCGGGCACGCTGGCGGGCGCCGCCGCGCAGGCGGCCAGGGCCATCTCCAGGGCATCTTGCAGGCGCGCCCAGGCTTGCGGCTGGGCGGGCGGCAGGCCCAGCCGCAGGCTGGCCAGGCAGCCGCCGGCGGCCTCGAAGTGGCGGGTCCACACGCCTTGGCGCGCCAGCGCCGCATGCAGTGCGGCGGCGTGTTCCAGCGGCACCCACTGGAACAGCGGATGGCCGACCGGTTCCAGGCCGGCGCTGCGCAGCAGCGTGCCCAACTGCTCGCCGGCTTGCGCCAGCCGGGCGCGCGTCTGCGCCTGCCAGGCGGTGTCGTCCAGTACCAGCTGTGCCACCGCGCGCGCCGGGCCCGACACGCTCCAGTGTCCGAGCAGGCCGTGCAGATCCGCCAGCAGAGCGGGCGCTGCCAGCACGAAGCCGCAGCGCAGTCCGGCCAGTCCATAGAACTTGCCCAGCGAGCGCAGCACCACCAGGCCGGGCATGCCGGCGCGCGCTGCCAGCGAGCCCGCGGGGCTGCAGTCCATGAAGGCTTCGTCGAGCAGCAGCGTGCCGCCGCGCGCGGCCAGCGCGGCGTGCCATGCCAGCAGCGTGCCGGGCGGCAGCTGCCTGCCGGTGGGGTTGTTGGGATTGACCACCACCAGGTGGTCGAGCTCGGGCAGGACGCCGCCCAGGCCCGGATCGTGGAAGTGCGCCTCGTCGAGTGGCACCACCGTGTGGCCGGCGCGCGCGAAGGCCGGCCCGTATTCGCTATAGCCCAGCGCGGCCACGCCCACGCGGCCGCGCCGCAGCAGCGCGGGCAGGGCGCGGATGGCCGCCTGCGACCCGGCGACGGGCAAGGCGTGCGGCGCGCCATAGGCATGCGCGGCGGCCTCGGCCAGGCCGTCGTCGTCCTCGGGCAGCCGTTGCCAGGACTGGGCCGGCAAGGGCGGCACGGGATAGCCGTCGGGGTTGATGCCGGTGGACAGGTCGAGCCAGTCGCCGAGGGGGCGGCCGTAGCGGGCAGAAGCGGCGCGCAGGTCGCCGCCGTGGCGGATCGGTGTGGTCATGACAGCGAGGGGCAGGTCAGGGGCGCCGGCGGGGTGGCCAGGGACAGCGGCGCCGGCCGCGGCGCATGGGTCCAGTGCGCCAGCGCCAGGCTGGCCAGCGCGCTGGCCGCGGCCAAGCCGAGCCATAGCCACAATGTGCGGCGGACCAGGCGCAGGCAGGCACGAACCTGCGGCGCGCCGGGGGCAAGGCCGGCGCCCAGCGGCGGGCGGGCCTCCCACTGGCCGTGATAGCGAGCCGGGCCGCCCAGCGCTACGCCGATGGCGCCCGCGCCGGCGGCCATCACGGGCCCCGCGTTGGGACTGGACCAGGCAGGCGCCTGCGTGCGCCAGCAGCGCAAGGCCGGGCCGGTAGCGCCCAGCAGCGCATAGGACAGCGCGGTCAGCCGAGCCGGCAGCAGGTTGAGCAGATCGTCGAGCCGGGCCGCGGCCCAGCCGAAATGCAGCAGGCGCGGGGTACGGTAGCCCCACATGGCATCGAGCGTATTGGCCAGGCGGAACAGGACCACGGCAGGCGCGCCGCCGGCCAGGAACCAGAACAGCGCGCCGAACACCGCGTCATTGCCGTTTTCCAGCGCGGATTCGCAGGCCGCGCGCGCGAGCGCCTCGGCATCGGCATCGGCCGTGTCGCGCGAGACGATGCGCGCGGTGAGCTGCCGCGCTGCGGCCAGATCGTCCGCGGCAAGGGCGTCGGCGATCGGCGCGATATGCTGCTGCAGGCTGCGCGCGCCCAGGGCCGTGTAGAGCGCCAGCGCATGCAGCGCCAGGGCCAGCCAGGGGCTGACGCGCTGCGCGGCGGCGACCAGCAGCCAGGCCAGCGCGGCCGGCCCGAGCACCATCAGCGACCAGGCGGCCAGCCCGGCCAGGCGCTGGCGCTCCGGTGGCGCGCGGCGGTTCAGGCGCGCTTCGAGCGCGGCGGCGATGCGGCCGAACCCCACCAGCGGATGCCAGCGCCGCGGCTCGCCCAGCAGGCGGTCCAGGCAGACCCCCGCCAGCGCGGCCGCCACGCAGGCCGGCCAGGACAGCATGATCATGCGGGATCCGCGCCTTTCACCGCCACCGGAATGCCGGCCACCAGCAGGCGCACGCGGTCAGCGGTGGCGGCCAGCTTCTGGTTGAGCCTGCCAAGCTCGTCGACATAGAAGCGGGTGATCGCCCCCAGCGGGACCACGCCGAAGCCGATCTCATTGGAAACCAGGATGGTGTGGCCGGGCAGCGTGGGCAGGGCGCCAAGCAAGGCCTCGATCTCGTCCGTGAACGCCGCGGGCGGCGTGATCAGGCCGTGCTCGGGATAGCTGCGCGCGTCGAGGAAGATCAGGTTGTTGAGCCACAGCGTGGCGCAGTCCACCAGGATGCAGCCGTCGTGGCGCGCGTGGGCGTAGAGGGCATCGGCGAGGTGCAGCGGCTCTTCCACCAGTTGCCAGCCGGCCGGCCGCCTGGCGCGGTGCAGCGCGATACGCAGCTCCATTTCCTCGTCACCGCCGTTGGCGTCATGGCGGGCCGTGGCGACGTAGGTGACCGGGCCACCGGTGCGCGCGGCATGGTCGGCGGCGAGCTGCTCGGCATAGTGGCTCTTGCCCGAGCGTGCGCCGCCCAGCACCAGGGTCAGCTCGCGGGCGGCATGAGCGGCGCCCGGGGCTGTTTCCGCTGCGGCTTCGGGCGTGGCTTCGATGGCGGTGGCCGGGGTTTCCATCCGGGTATTGTAGCCGCCGCCCCACCCGCTGACACGCCGGGCGCCGCGCGGCGCTGCGCCCGGCGGCGCGGTGCGATAATCCGCCCCATGCGACACCAAGTCTCCCTTCCGGGCGCGCCGCCGCAGGCGGAACCCGTACAGCAGGTGCAACCCGCACAACAGGCGCACCCGGCGCCGGACGCACTGCACGGCACCCTGATGGTGCAGGGCACCACCTCCGATGCGGGCAAGAGCACGCTGGTGGCCGGGCTGTGCCGGCTGCTGGCCCGCAGCGGCACGCGCGTGGTGCCCTTCAAGCCGCAGAACATGGCGCTCAACAGCGCGGTCACGGCCGATGGTGGCGAGATCGGCCGGGCCCAGGCGCTGCAGGCGCAGGCGGCCGGGCTGGCGCCGCACACCGACATGAATCCCGTGCTGCTCAAGCCCAGCAGCGATACCGGCGCCCAGGTCATCATCCATGGGCGCGCCCGGCTCGACCTCGACGCGCGCGCCTACCATGCTTACAAGCCGGAGGCGATGAAGGCGGTGCTGGCCTCGCACGACAGGCTGCGCGCGGCCTATGACGTGGTGCTGGTGGAAGGCGCGGGCAGCCCCGCCGAGATCAACCTGCGCGATCGCGACATCGCCAATATGGGGTTTGCCGAGGCAGTGGACTGCCCGGTGGTGCTGGTGGCCGACATCGACCGCGGTGGCGTCTTCGCCCACCTGGTCGGCACGCTGGACTGCCTGTCCGATAGCGAGCGGGCCCGTGTGACTGGCTTCATCATCAACCGCTTCCGCGGTGACATCGGCCTGCTGCAGCCGGGGCTGGACTGGCTGGTGGCGCGCACCGGCAAGCCGGTCTTCGGTGTGCTGCCCTACCTGCACGGCCTGCACCTGGATGCCGAGGACGCCATCGTGAGCGCCCAGGTCGACAAGTCGGGTGGCGGCGCGCAGCCCCTGCGCGTGATCGTGCCCGTGCTGCCGCGCATCTCCAACCACACCGATTTCGACGCGCTGCGCGCCCATCCGCAGGTGGACCTGCGCTTCATCGGGCCGGGCGCGCCGGTGCCGCCGGCGGACCTGATCGTGCTGCCGGGCAGCAAGAGCGTGCGCACCGACCTGGACTTCCTGCGCGCCAACGGCTGGGAGCCGGCGCTGCGCCGCCACCTGCGCTACGGCGGCAAGGTGATCGGCATCTGCGGCGGCATGCAGATGCTGGGCCGGGCGCTACACGATCCGGATGGCCGCGAAGGCACGCCCGGCAGCAGCCCGGGGCTGGGCCTGCTCGACTACGAGACCACGCTTGCCGCACACAAGCAGCTCAAGCGCGTCAGCGGCCGGCTGCTGCTGGGCGAGGAGTGCGGACAGGGCGTGCAATCACCGGCCCAGGCCTCGGTCATGGGCTACGAGATCCACATGGGCGTCAGCAGCGGCGGCGGCCTGTCGCGGCCGGCACTGCGGCTGGACGATGGCCGCGCCGACGGCGCGCTGTCGGAGGACGGCCAGGTGCTGGCCACCTATGTGCACGGCCTGTTCGACGAGCCCTCGGCCTGCGCCGCGCTGCTGCGCTGGGCCGGCCTGGCCGATGCGCAAGGTGTGGACCTGGCGGCGCTGCGCGAGGCGTCGATCGAGCGGCTGGCCGACACCCTGGCCGAGCATCTCGACCTGGAAGCGCTGCTGGCGCCGCTGCGGTCCTAACGTTGGCGCCGGCACCGTTGCAAGCCCTCGCGCCGCATCGCGCTGGCTTCGGCTGCTGCTAGAATCGCGAATTCTTCGCATTCTCATTTGGGCGCGCCCTGCATGCCGCCTCCCCGATCATGGTCACCGGCCGCACGCGCACCGTCCTGAAGAAGATCCACCTCTACCTCGGCCTGAGCTTCGGGCTGATCTTTGTCGTGCTCGGGCTGACCGGCACCGTGATCGCCTGGCGCGACGAGATCGATGCGGCACTCAATCCCGATCTCCTGCGTGCCTCGGCGCCCGCTGCCGGCCCGGCCACGCCGGCCCTCGCAAAGTCGGTAGCGGACAAGCTGGCGGCCGATCCGCGCTACGGCAAGCCGCGCATGCTGATGCTGCCCGACGGCCCCCAAGACGTGTTCGTTGCCTGGTATCCGGTCAAAGGGGCGGAAGGCGCCGTGCCGGGCCGCTCGCGCCAGGTCACGGTCGATCCGGCCACGCTGGCGGTGAAGGGCGAACGCGTCTGGGGCGAGCCAGGCCTGTCGCGGCAGCGGCTGATGCCCACGCTGTTCTTCCTGCACCGCTACCTGCTGTCGGGCGAGACCGGCAAGACGCTTACCGGCGTCACCGCCATGCTGATGCTGTTGACCACGCTGGGCGGGGTGCTGCTGTGGCTGCCCAAGCTGCGCGCACGTGCCTTGCTGCAGGCGCTCAGCATTCGCCATGGCGGCTCGTGGTCGCGCTTCAACTATTCGCTGCACCGTGCCGCCGGCATCTTCGCCGCCCCGGTGCTGCTGGTCATCGCGTTCTCGGGCTGGTACCTGAACCTGCCGAAGTGGGTCACGCCGCTGGTGGGCGCTGTGATGACCGTGACGCCACCCGGGCCCAAGCCGGTGTCGGCATCAGCGCCGTCCGGCGCGCCGGGGCTCGACATCGGGCAGGCCATGGCGGCGGCGCAGGCCGCCTATCCGGAGGCGCGCGTGACGCGCGTGAGCCTGCCGCGCAAGGCCGGCGATGCCTATGAGATCCGCCTGCGCCAACCGGGCGAAGTGCGCCAGGGCAGCGGCTCCACCCGGGTCTGGATCGATGCCGGCCGCGGCACGGTGCTGTCCGTGCGCGACCCGCGGCGCGCGCCGGCCGGCGACACGCTGCTGAACTGGCTGTATCCGCTGCACACCGGCGAAGCGTTCGGCCTGCCGGGGCGCCTCTTCATCACGGTATTCGGCCTGGCGCCGCTGATGTTCGCGCTGACCGGACTGCTGATCTGGCTCAAGCGCAGGCGCGGGCACCGGCACCACCTGACGCGCGAGCAGCAGCGCGCCGGCATGCGCGCGGCCTGAGCCGGGCCTTGGTTGGCCTTGGTTGGTCTTAGTAGGTCTAGTAGGTCTTAGCCGGCAGCGGCGTCATCGTTGGCGCCGCGCCTGGCAAAACGCCCGGCTTTGCCGGGCGTTCTATTTTCCGGCCCGCGTCGGCCGGAGGGGTCGGGGCAGCGCCCGCGGCCTCAGATCTCCAGATTGTCGATCAGCCGGGTCGCGCCCAGCTTTGCCGCGGTCAGCACCACCAGCGGCTCGCCCGCGATGAATTCCTCGCGGGTCGGCGCCTGCAGGTCGCCGCGCTTGCGGATGGCCACGTAGTCGGGCTTCCAGCCACGCGCGCCCAGGCTGGCGAGTGCCTGTGCCTCGACCGCCGCCAGGTCGGTGGCGGCCGGGTTGCCGGCCAGCACGGTGTCGCGCACCTGGTGCAGCGTGCGATAGAGCACGGGTGCCTCGGCTCGCTCGTCCGCGGCCAGGTAGCGGTTGCGCGAGGACAGCGCCAGGCCGTCTTCGGCGCGTACCGTCTCGGCGGGCACGATCTCGATCGGCAGTGCGAACTGGCTGGCCATGCGGCGCACGATCATCAGCTGCTGGTAGTCCTTCTTGCCGAACACCGCCACGCGCGGCTGCGCGCAGCAGAACAGCTTCATCACCACTGTGCACACGCCCTTGAAGAAGCCGGGGCGGAATTCGCCTTCGAGAATGTCGCCCAGGTCATGCGGCGGCTCCACGCGGTATTCCTGCGGCTCCGGGTACATATCGCGCTCGGTCGGCGCGAACAGCACGTAGACGCCTTCCTTCTGCAGTTTCTCGATGTCCTCCTGCAGCGTGCGCGGGTACTTGTCGAAATCCTCGTTGGGGCCGAACTGCAGGCGGTTGACGAAGATCGACGCCACCACCGGGTCGCCGTGCTGGCGCGCCAGGCGCATCAGCGACAGGTGGCCTTCGTGCAGGTTGCCCATGGTGGGCACGAAGGCGACGCGGTTCTGGCCGCGCAACTGGTCGCGCAGCTCGTGGATGGAGGAAATGACTTTCATGAACTTGGCGTGCTGATCGTGATCGGAGAGACCCATGTGCCCTGGCCGGAGCCAGCGGGCGTGCCGGTCTGAGCGCCGGTTGTCGGCGGATTGTAGAACAAGTGGGCGCGCTGCGGGCCAACTGATCCCCGCTTCGGGGCGGTGCGAGGCCAGGAAACCGTTCCGGATTGAGGAAGGATCCCTTTGCCGCTCCGGAATGGACTTTCAGCTGGGCGTATAGGCGAGGCGGACGTAGATCGGCGCGAACGGCTCGGCCTGCGTGATCTCCAGCAGGGACTCGCGCGCCAGTTCGAGGATGGCGATGAAGTTGACCACGACCACCGGCGAGCCCTGGCCCGAGCGGATCGCATCCTCGAACAGTTCGGAGAACTCCATGAAGCGGGCATGCTGCAGCCGCCGCAGGATCTGGCTCATGTGTTCCCGCACCGAGAGCGCCTCGCGCGAGATCTTGTGGTTCTGGTTCAGCTTGGCGCGCTTGAGCACGTCGGCCCAGGCCGCCTGCAGGTCGGTGCAGTCGACGTCGGGAAAGCGCGGCGTCAGGCTTTGCTCGATATAGACCTGCGCGCGCAGGAAATCGCGGCCCAGCTGCGGCACGCCGTCCAGGCGCTGCGCGGCCAGCTTCATCTGCTCGTACTCGAGCAGGCGGCGCACCAGTTCGGCGCGCGGGTCCTCGGCTTCCTCCTCGCTGTCGGACTTCTTGACCGGCAGCAGCATGCGCGACTTGATCTCGATCAGCATGGCGGCCATCAGCAGGTATTCCGAGGCCAGTTCCAGGTTGGTCTTGCGGATCTCGTCGACGTAGCTGAGGTACTGGCGCGTCACCTGCGCCATCGGGATGTCGAGGACGTTGAAATTCTGCTTGCGGATCAGGTACAGCAGCAGGTCGAGCGGGCCCTCGAAGGCTTCCAGGAAGACCTCGAGCGCATCGGGCGGAATGTAGAGATCCTGCGGAAGCTGGAACAGCGGCTCGCCGTAGAGGCGCGCGAAGGCCATGCCGTCGACGGTGTCGGGCGTGGCGTCGCGTTCCGGCGAGACGCTTGGCAGCTCGATGGCCAGCGCCAGCTTGTCCTGGTCGTCAGGGCTCATGGGCCGGCAGGATCCGTGCTGGGCTTAATCCAGCGAGTAGACGTAGGGCTTTTGCGCCACGCGCGAGGCCTGGGTGCGGTCGCGCTCGTCCAGATCGATCGGGGTCTTGTCCCACAGCAGGGCGCGGCCCTGGCGCTGCTCGGCTTCGAGCGAGGGTTGCTCCTGCTTGAGCGTCTTCAGGAACTGGGTGATGTCCGATTCGTAGAGTGCCATGGTGGGAATTCTTTCAGGTAAGGCGGGAACCGCCGCGATTTTACCGTATCGGAGGACCGGTCCGGAGGATTTGCATGGCGCGGGCGCTGCCGATGCCTGACGTGCCCTGCGGTTGTGGTCAAATATCAACTTTGTGAGATCGGCAACTACGGATGAGGATGCGTTTGCGAAGCAAGCCCGAGCCCGGCGCCTGGCGGGCGCTAGCGCACGCGCTGGTGCGGCCGGTGGCGCATGCGCGCCAGCTGGCCCCGGTGGGGCTGGCCTTGCTGCTGGCGCCCATGCCGGCCGGCGCGGTCTACAAGGTGGAGGTGGACGCGCCCAGTGTCTTGCGCGACATCCTGAAGGCCCACCTGGACCTGGTCCGCTTTGCCGACCGCACCTCTCTCTCGGCTGACCAGTTCGACTACATGGTCGAAACGGTCGGCGACCAGGTGCGCCAGTTCGCTTCCACCGAAGGCTATTTCGATGCCACCACCAAGGCGAGAGTGGAAGGCGAGGGTGACCAGCGCGTGGTCCACATCACGGTGGACGCTGGTGCGCGCACGCTGATCCGCCACGTCGACGTCGGGGTCGAGGGCCCGGCCTCGCAGCAGGCGCCGGTGCAGGTCGAGGCCTTGCGCAAGGGCTGGGGGCTGCCTGCCGGGCGGCCGTTCCGCCAGTCCGACTGGGACAAGGCCAAGAGCGATGGGCTGGCGCAGTTGCAGGCCCGCCGCTACTATGGTGCCAAGCTGGCCCATTCGGAGGCGCGGGTCGAACCCGACGAGCAGGCCGCCGACCTGACGGTGCGCTACGCCAGCGGCCCAAGCTACCTGCTCGGCCCCCTGCGCATCACGGGTACGCGCCGCTATCCGGAGCGCATCATCCGCAACGTGAATCCACTCAGCGTGGGGGAACCCTACAGCGCGGAACGCCTGCTGGAGCTGCAGCGCTCCATCCAGCGGCAGCCCTATTTCTCCAATGTGCAGGTCGATCTGGAAAATGCGCCGCCTGCCGACGGCGCCGACACGGTGACCGCGCCCGTCAATGTGCGCGTGCGCGAGCATCCTGAAAACCGGCTGAGCGCGGGCGTGGGCTTTACCACGGACACAGGCGGGCAGGTTTCGGGCCGCTATTCCTACTACAACCTGTTCAACCGCGCCTGGACCCTCGACTCCCAGCTCAGCCTCGAGCAGAAGCGCCAGTACGGGCTGGTCGAGGTGGCGATGCCGCCCGATACCAAGGCTTACCGCAACAGCGTGTACGGTAGCTACGAGCATACGATCGACATCGAAAACACCGACACCACCAGCATGCGCACGGGCCTCAAGCGCTCGCGTTCGCGCGAAAACTACGAGACGACCTACTCGCTCGACTACTACTATGACCGCCTGCTGCCGCTGGGCGAGCAGCAGCAGATCGCCCGGGCGCTGGTGCCCGCCTTCGCCTGGACGCGCCGCAACGTCGACAACCCGGTCTTTCCGCGCCGTGGCAACGTGATCAACACCCAGGTCGGCGTGGCGCTCAAGAACCTGCTGTCGGATGCCACCTTCCTGCGCCTGTACGGCCGGATCCGCCAGTACATCCCGGTCGGCTCCCGCGACCTGATCCTGGCGCGGCTGGAACTGGGCGCAGACCTGACCAAGGCGGATCCGCAGAACGTGCCGGCCACGCTGCGCTGGCGCGCCGGCGGCACCGACTCGGTCCGTGGCTACAGTTTCCAGTCCATCGGCACGCAGAGCGGCGCCAGCGTGCTGCCGGCGCGCTACCTGGGCACGGCCAGCCTGGAGTACCAGTACTGGTTCCGGCCCGAGTGGGGCGTAGCCGTGTTCTGGGACGCCGGCACCGCGACCGACAACCTGCACGGCATCACCATCTTCAACGGCGTCGGCCTGGGCGCGCGCTGGCGCAGCCCGGTCGGGCCGGTGGAGCTCGACGTCGGCTACGGCATCCAGAAGCAACAGTTCCGACCCCATATCTCGCTGGGGGTGGCCTTCTGATGCGCGCGGCCCGGAGCCGGTCATGAGCCGCCTCGACATGCCCCCGGTGCCAGCGCCAGGGCCGGATTCGCCGCCGCCGCGTCCGGCGGCGGCCTGGCGCGTGCTACGGCGCGTGCTGGGCTGGAGCCTGGCCGCCGTGCTGGTGCTCGCGGTGGTGCTGGCCGGGTTGGTGGCTGCGGCCCTGACGAGCGAAGCCGGCACCCGCCAGCTCTGGGCGCTGGCGACGCGCCTGTCGGCCGGCACGCTGTCGGGCCGCGTGGACGGCGGCACGCTGGCGAGCGGCCTGCGACTGCGGCAGGTGGTGTTCGCCAGCGGGCAGACGCGCGTGGCCGTCGACAGCCTGGACAGCCGATGGGCCTTCAGCTGGTCGCCCGCGCGCCTGCACGTGCAATGGCTGACGATCGGCAAGGTGGATGTGCAACTGGGCCCCGCCGCGCCGACCGCCGAGCCGGCCAGGCTGCCGGCCTCGCTGGCGCTGCCGCTGGCGATCGACGTGGACCGGCTGACCCTGCAGCGGCTGGCGCTGCACGACGCCAGCAATGCCAGCGCCGAGCCGCTGGTGTTCTCCGACCTGGCCGGCAACCTGCACTCCGATGGCCTGCACCACCGCGTCAGTGTCGATCGCCTCACGACGCCTTATGGCAAGCTGGCCGCGGACGCCCAGCTCGGCGCGCACGCGCCGTTTCCGCTCAGTGCGCAGGCGCTGCTGGAGGGACGCTGGGAGAAGGAGAGCTTCTCCATCTCGGCCAATGCTGGCGGCACCCTGCAGACCATCACCATCGAAGCGGAGGCCAGCGGCGAGCGCATCCGCGGCCGCGCCAGCGGCGAGCTGACGCCATTCGACAAGGTGCCCTTCACCCGCCTCGACTTGCATGGCGAGCACATCAACCCGCGCCTGTTCAGCCCGACGGCACCCCGCGCCGACCTGTCGGTGGAGGCCGCGCTGAAGCCGGTGACGGGCGGCGTGAATGACACCAGCAGCGGCGCGGTGGCCGGCAAGGCCGCTTCCGCGCCCGCCGCGGCCTCCGTGCCGGCTTCCTCACCCCGTTCCGCGGCCTCGGCCGCCGCCGGTGCGCCCAAGGCCGAAGCGGCGCCGCTGACCGTCGCGGGCGAGGTGGCAATCCACAATGCCGAAGCGGGGCCGCTGGACGCCGAGCGCCTGCCGGTGGAGTCGGTGCGCGCGCAGGTGCGGCTGAACAGCACCGAGCAGGAGATCCGTGACCTGCGGGTGGTGCTGGCCGGCCAGGGGCAGATTGTCGGCGGCGGTTCCCTGCGCGAGGGCCGCGGCGGCTTCGACCTCGACGTGCGCCGGCTCGACCCGCGCGCGCTCTATAGTTCGCTGCAGAGCGCGCGGCTGTCCGGGCCGGTGATCGTGCGGCTCGAGCCGGGCCGCCAGAGCGTGGCCCTGGACCTGGCCGACGGCCCGCTCAAGCTGTTCGCCGATGCCAAGGTGGAGGGCGACAAGCTCACGCTGACCTCGCTGCGTGCCGGCATCGGCCCCGGCGCGCTCGCCGCAGAGGGCGAGCTGGGCTTCGCCGGCGAACAGGCCTTCCGCTTCAAGGGCCGGCTGGCCAGCTTCGACCCGTCGCGCCTGGCCAAGGTGGCGCCGGGCAGCATCAACGCGGAGTTCGCCGCCAGTGGCAGCCTGGCCGGCACGCTGCGCGTCGCACTCGACTTCACGGTGCGCGACAGCGTGTACGCGGGCCGGCCCATGACCGGTGGCGGCAAGCTGCGACTGGCCGGCGAGCGCCTGCTGCCCAGCAGCGCCACGCTGGAGATGGCGGGCAACCGCGCCGAACTGCACGGCAGCTTCGGCGCACGCGGCGACCGCCTCAAGCTGGCCGTCGATGCGCCGCAGCTCGACCGGCTCAAGTTCGGCGTGGCCGGCGCGCTCAAGCTCGATGCCGATATCGCCGGCACGCTGCGCCATCCCGAGATCGCTGCCACCTACCAGGCGCGCGCCCTGGTAGCCGGCCCCCATCACCTGGCCAGCGCCAGCGGCGCGGCGCAGGTGAAGCTGGGCGAGGGCGGCAACCTCGACGGTCCGCTGTCGTTCAAGCTGGACGCGCGCGACTATCGCGGGCCCCAGGCCACGCTGCGCACCATCGGCGCGAGCCTGGACGGCACGCAGTCCAACCATCGCTTTGTGCTGAACGCCGCGGGCGCGGTCAACGGGCACGCGCTGGACATCGGCCTGGCCGGGCAAGGTGCCTGGCGGGGCGCCAAGGGATGGAGCGGCACCATCAGCCGCCTGGAAGAGCGCGGCACTCTCAATGCCCGCCTGCTGGCCCCGGTCGGCTTGATGGTTGCCGAACAGCACGTGACGCTGGGTGCCACGCGGCTGCAGGTCGAGCGCTCCACCGTGGCGATCGACAGCTTCGACTGGGACCACGGGCGCATCCGCAGCCAGGGCCGGCTCGACGGGGTGCAGATCGGCCATACGCTCGAAATGATCGAGGCCCTCAGCGGCGACAAGCTGCCATTGCGTTCCGACATGGTGCTGGATGGCCGCTGGAACGTGGTGCTGGCCGAGACGGCCAGCGGATTCGTCGAACTGAGCCGGCGCAGCGGAGACATCTCGGTCAATGCCGGACGCGGCTACACCACGCTGAACCTGGGGCAGACCATGCTGCGGGCGGAGGCTGTGGGCAACCGGCTGGTGCTGCGCGGGGGCATCGAATCGGGCCGCATCGGCAAGCTGACGGTCGATGCCTCGGCCGGGCTGGTGCAGGAGCAGGGCGTGGCCACCATCGGTCCCGGCTCGCCGCTGGGCGGGCAGGTCGCGGTCGAGGTGCCGCGCATCAAGGCGCTGGAGGCGCTGGCCGGACCGCAATACGCCTTCGAGGGCCGCGCCGATGCCACGGTGCGATTGGCGGGCACGGTGGCGGCGCCGGTGCTGACGGGCACCGTCAATGGCGACGGCCTTGGCGTCACGCTCTATGACCTGGGTATCCACCTGACGGATGGCAAGGTGCGGCTGGTGCTCGACCAGAACGCAGTCGAACTCAGGCAGGTGGAATTCCATGGCGGCGACGGCAAGGTGACGGCCAGCGGCACCGTCAAGCTGGGCGAGGCGAATCCCAACCTCACCGGCAAGATCGTCGCAGACAAGCTGCAGCTGTTCTCCAGTCCCGAGCGCACGCTGGTGGTGTCGGGCGACGCCGCCATCCTCAACGAAAACAAGCAGATCGTGATCCGCGGCAAGTTCACCGTCGACCGTGGCCTGTTCGATATGCCCAAGGCGGGTGCGCCCGAGCTGGGCGACGATGTCGTGGTCGTGCGCCGCAAGGACCAGCGCGAGCTGCGGACCGCGGCGACCCCCCTGCCCGAAACCAAGCCGGCGAGCCGCTTCAGCCCGCTCGTCGACCTGACGCTGGACCTGGGCCGCGACTTCCGCTTCCGCGGCGGCGGCGCCGACCTGCGCCTGGTCGGGCAGCTCGAGGTCAAGAGCGCGCCGCTGTCGCCGATGCGTGCCAACGGCACCATCCGCGTGGCCGAGGGCACCTTCGAGGCCTTCGGCCGCAGGCTGGACATCGAGCGCGGCATCATCAACTTCAACGGGCCGATCGACAATCCCAACCTCAATATCCGCGCAATGCGCCGCAACCAGGAGGTGTCGGCAGGCGTGGAGCTGACCGGCACGGTGCGGATGCCGCGCGTGCAACTGGTGTCGGATCCGGACGTGCCCAGGGAAGACAAGCTGTCCTGGCTGATGTTCGGCTATGGCGCGGAGAATGCCGGGACGGGCCAGCAAAGCCAGCTCAGCGGCGCCGCGCTGGGTGGCGCGGCGCTGGGCATGATCGGCGGGAAGGTGGGCACGAGCGTCGTCCAGCATCTGGGATTCGACGAATTCTCGATCGGCCCGAGCTCGGCCGGCCTGAGCGATCAGCAGGTGGTCAGCATCGGCAAGACGGTGACCGAGAGGATTTCGGTCGGCTACGAGCAGAGCCTGACCTCGGCCAACAACGTGGTCAAGCTGACCTGGGCCCTCTCACAGCGCTGGTCGCTGATCGCCAAGGGCGGGACCATCAACGGCCTGTCCGTCTTGTTCAACCGCCGCTTCGACAACTGGTCCGACCTGTTCCTCGGCCGGCCCAATCGCAGAGGCACCAGTGGGAGCCAGCAGGATGAACGTGCAGAAACCGGCGGTCAGTCCGGCGCCGCGGCCTCCGGCGCGAGCGCGCCGGCGCCTTGAGTCTTTCCCTCGTAACCGTGCATTCGCCAGACGCCTTGCCGCCATGGGACTGATTTCCTCCCTCCTCGCATTGTTCGGCTGCGACCAGCAGAAAGTGGACCAGGCCATGAAACAGGCGGGCGACAGTGCGCGCGCGGCCTGGAACACCATCAAGCCGGACAGCCAGTTGTTCAAGGGCATCCAACCCGGCGTGTCGACCGAGGCGGAACTGCGTGAGCAGGCCGGCCGGCCGGAAATCGTCTGGGAAGAAGAGGACGGCAGCCGGCGGCTGGAATATCCGCGCGGACCGGAGGGCGCCACGACCTGGATGGTGACTGTCGGCGGCGATGGCAAGGTGGCGAAGATCGAGCAGGTGCTGACTGCGGAGAACTTTGCGCGGGTGCGGCCGGGGATGAGCCGGGACGATGTGCGTCGCCTGTTGGGCAAGCCTACCAAGGTGGAGGCTTTTGTGCTCAAGAAGGAGGAGGTCTGGGGGTATCGGTGGTGGGAGATGCCGCAGGAGAAGGCTTTCTTCAATGTGCATTTTGACCAGGGCAGCGGGCTGGTGACCACGACGTCGCGTAGTGATGATCCGTCGCGGACGCAGGGGGGGTAGGGGGGCGGGCCGAGTTTGAACGCCCTTGGCTCCTCGCCCGCTGTCTGTCTCAGTGAGCCATATTGGTTGATCGGGGCAACGGCCTGTTTCGACTCCCCCGCAGGGGGAGTCGAAACAGGCTTTTGCCCCGCAGACCGAGAGCGCAACAACCAAGAAAAAGCGCCGGTCAGTCGAGGACTGACCGGCGCATCGGTATGGATCAGAGGCCCGCCCAGTGGCAGGCAGAATCCGCTACCCTCAACCGATCCTCATGCCCGGCACAGCGCCGCTATGCGGCTCCAGAATATACAGACCCGGCGTCTTCTTCTCGTCAGCCGCCGAGGCCGCCAGCACCATCCCCTCCGACACACCAAACTTCATCTTGCGCGGTGCCAGGTTAGCCACCACCACGGTCATCTTGCCAACCAGCTGCTCAGGCGTGTAGGCCGACTGGATGCCGGAGAAGACATTGCGCGTGCGGCCCTCGCCCAGGTCCAGCGTCAGCTGCAGCAGCTTGTTCGAGCCTTCCACCTTCTGGCAGTCCACGATCTTCGCCACGCGCAGGTCGATCTTGGCGAAATCGTCGATGGTGATGGTGTCGGCGATCGGCTCGATCGCGGCCGCATCGGCAGCCTGCGCCGCGGGCGCGGTGGCCTGCAGCGAATCGCGATTGGCGGCCAGCAGCGCCTCGACCTGCTTGGCATCGACACGCGTCATCAGGTGCGAGTAGGGCTGCACCGGGCGCGAGGCCGACAGCTGCTTGTCGACGGCGCGCCAGTCCAGCGGCTCGATATTGAGGAAGCGCTCCACCCCGGCGGCCATCTGCGGCACCACAGGCTTCAGGAAGACGGTCAGCAGGCGGAAGGCCTCCAGCGAGACCGAGCAGGCCGCATGCAGGGCCGCGCGCTTGCTCTCGTCCTTGGCCAGTTCCCAGGGCTTCTGCGTATCGACGTAGGCGTTGACCGCGTCGGTCAGCTCCATCACCAGGCGCACCGCCTTGCTGTACTCGCGGTTCTCGTAGAAATGGGCGACCTGGGCCGCCGCCTGGCGCAGTTGCAACAGCAGCGGATGGGCCAGCGCGGCCTCGTCGACCACGCCGTCGAAGCGCTTGACCAGGAAGCCGGCCGCGCGGCTGGCGATATTGACGTACTTGCCGATCAGGTCACTGTTCACGCGCGCGATGAAGTCCTCGAGGTTGAGGTCGAGGTCTTCCATGCTGGCGTTCAGCTTGGCGGCGAAGTAGTAGCGCAGCCATTCCGGGTTCATGCCGGTGTCGATATAGCTCTGCGCGGTGATGAAGGTGCCGCGCGACTTGCTCATCTTGGCACCGTCCACCGTCAGGAAGCCGTGGGCGAAGACATTGGTCGGCGTGCGGTGGCCTGAGAAGCGCAGCATCGCCGGCCAGAACAGCGTGTGGAAGTAGAGGATGTCCTTGCCGATGAAGTGGTACTGCTCGGTGTTGGAGTGCGGACCGACCCAGGCGTCGAAGTCCAGGCCCTTCTTCTCGGCCAGGTTCTTGAAGCTGGCGTAGTAGCCGATCGGCGCGTCCAGCCAGACGTAGAAATACTTGCCGGGCGCGCCCGGGATCTCGAAGCCGAAGTAGGGCGCGTCGCGCGAGATGTCCCAGTCGGACAGGGTCGAGGCCTCGCCCTCGGCGCCCAGCCATTCCTGCATCTTGTTGGCGGCTTCCGGCTGGGCCAGGTCGGCCACCCACTCACGCAGGAAGGTCTCGCAGCGCGGGTCGGACAGCTTGAAGAAGTAGTGGGTGGACGTTTTGCGTACCGGGGTCGCGCCGGACACCACGGAGTACGGGTTCTTCAGGTCGGTCGGCGCATAGGTTGTGCCGCATACCTCACACGAATCGCCATACTGGTCCTTGGCGCCGCACTTCGGGCACTCGCCCTTGATGAAGCGGTCCGGCAGGAACATGTTCTTGACCGGGTCGTAGAACTGCTCGACCTCGCGCTCGGCGATCAGGTCCTGCGCCTTCAGCGACAGGTAGATCTGCTCCGAAAGCTGCTTGTTCTCGTCGGAATCGGTGCTGTAGTAGTTGTCGAACGAAACCAGGAAGCTGTCGAAATCGCGCTTGTGCTCGGCCCAGACGCGGTCGATCAGCTGCTTCGGGGTGATGCCTTCCTTCTCGGCCCGCAGCATCACCGGGGTGCCGTGGGTGTCGTCGGCGCCGACGTAGTAGACCTCGTTGCCCATCATGCGCTGGAAGCGCACCCAGACGTCCGTCTGGATGTACTCCACCAGGTGGCCGATATGGATCTGGCCGTTGGCATATGGCAGGGCGGAAGTGACGAGGATACGACGTGCTGTCATGAGAAAGAGCCGGTGAGAAGCGGAATCGATGGAGTCGCGGGGCCCGGCCGGCAAGGCGGGCGGGGCCGTGAAAGGGCTATTCTAGCAAGCGGTGCCCGGCACCGGCGCAGCCGGCGCCGCAGCTGGCCGTGGATTGCACATGGTGGAAGCACCATGCCGGTGCAGCCGCCGCAGGCAAAAAAAAAGCGCCGGTCAGGACCGGCGCAGCTTTCCACAACGGAAAAGGAGGAGAAATCAGGCACCGCCCGGGAGGTCAGCCACCAATCGCGAGCCAGCAACGGTAGCAAGCGGTACCTGATTCTTATGACTCCCTTACCCTTGAATTGGTTTCAAATAAATTTCGACCCGACGATTCTGGGCGCGTCCGGCCTCGGTCGCGTTGTCCGCGACAGGCTGGGTCTGGCCCCGGCCCTCGGCCGCCAGGCGGGCCCGTGGGATGCCTCGGTCACCCAGGTAGCCTGCCACGCTCTGCGCCCGGCGCTGCGACAACTGCAGGTTGTAGTTCGGGTTGCCGGTGCTGTCGGTATGGCCGACCACGGTGGCGTTGACATCCGGATGCTGGGACAGGGTCTGCGCAACCTTGTCCAGCACCGCGCGGAAACTCGGCTTGATCGCGGAACTGTCGGTATCGAAGGTGACCTGGCTCGGGATATTGACCTTGAGCGAGCCGTCCGCCTGTTCGGTGATCTGGGTGCCGGTCCCGGCCGTGTCCTGGTTCAGCTTGCCGCGGATGGCGTTCCAGTTGTAGCCGGCCGCGCCGCCCGCTGCGGCGCCGACCGCCGCGCCGACCAGCGCGCCGGTGCTGTTGCCGCCGATCAGGCTGCCGAGGCCGGCGCCGACGGCCGCACCCACGCCGGTGCCGACAGCGGTGTGCGTGCCCTGTTCGGTGGCGCAGCCGGCCGCCAGCAGCGTAACGGCCGCAAGCGAGACGACGTGGAACTTGAATTTCATATTTTCTCCTTCTGACTGATTCCCGTAAAAAGCCGGTGACCGGAGCGGTCTGCCAAGAGTGGCATCCTAGCCGAAACGCACACGATATCCGTGTTCAGCCGTATCAGGCAACGGTGCCGGGCCGCTTACCCGCCGCGTACCCATTCAGGCGCACTACAATAGGCAGATGCAGATGCCGGCACAAGCCTATCGCTGTGACAGTTGTAAGTGTCTGTAATTCCACGCTCCGCCCAGGGCGATTGCCTGCCGGAGCGCTCCCTGGGAAGCCGCGTGGATACTTTGATACAGTACGCGCCTTTCCCCATTTCCGAAGCGGAGAATGCCTTGAGCCTTACCCCCGACCAGGTTACCGAAGTCCTGCGCAATGTCATCGATCCCAATACGGGCAAGGATCTGGTATCGACGCGGGCGGCCCGCAACGTCCGCGTTGACGGCGCAGACGTGTCGCTGGAGGTCGAACTCGGCTACCCCGGCAAGAGCCAGATGGAGCCGATCCGCCAGATGGTGATTGCTGCGCTGCAGCAAATGCCGGGCATCGGCAAAGTCAGCGTGGCGGTGACGATGAAGATCACCGCCCACACCGTGCAGCGCGGCGTCAAGCTGCTGCCGGGTGTCAAGAACGTGATCGCGGTGGCCTCGGGCAAGGGCGGGGTGGGCAAGTCGACCACCGCCGTCAACCTGGCGCTGGCGCTGGCCGCCGAGGGCGCGCGCGTGGGCATGCTCGATGCCGACATCTACGGCCCGAGCCTGCCGATGATGCTGGGCATCCATGGCCGCCCCGAATCGACCGACGGCCAGACCATGGAGCCGCTGGAGGGCCATGGCGTGCAGGCCAACTCGATCGGTTTCCTGATCGAGCAGGACAACCCGATGGTGTGGCGCGGCCCCATGGTGACCTCGGCGCTGGAGCAGCTGCTGCGCCAGACCAACTGGCACGACCTCGATTACCTGATCGTGGACATGCCGCCGGGCACGGGCGACATCCAGCTCACGCTGTCGCAGAAGGTGCCGGTGACCGGTGCGGTGATCGTCACCACGCCGCAGGACATTGCGCTGCTCGACGCCAAGAAGGGCCTGAAGATGTTCGAGAAGGTCGGCATTCCCATCCTCGGCATCGTCGAGAACATGGCCGTCTACTGCTGCCCGAACTGCGGCCATGTGGAGCACATCTTCGGCCACGGCGGCGGCGAGCGGATGTGTGCCGAGTACGGCGTGGACCTGCTCGGCAGCCTGCCGCTGAACCTGTCCATCCGCGAGCAGGCCGACTCGGGCCACCCGACCGTGGTGGCCGACCCGGACGGCGCGGTGGCGGAGATCTACCGCGCAATCGCGCGCAAGGTGGCGATCAAGGTCGCCGACAAGGCGCGCGACATGAGCAGCAAGTTCCCCAGCATCGTGGTGCAGAACACCTGATGCGCGGCGCGGCCGCCGACGGCGGGGCGGATGCCCCGGCGCGCCGGCTGCGCTTGTCCGCGGCCTTAGCATCGTGCCGCACATTTCCGCGAGTTCCATGAGTTCCGTGAGAGGAGGTCCTGCATGAAGCGCGTATCTTTCGGTCTGGCTTTCGGCCTGGCAACCGCAGCCGTCGCGGCGACCCTGGGCGCCTGCACCACCGGCAACATCCTCGGGCCCTCGACCGCCGTGGCGACGCTCGCGCCCAAGAGCGGCACCGAGACGCGAGGCACGGTCACCTTCACCCAGCAGGGCGACATGGTGCTGGTCAAGGCGGTGGTGAGCGGTCTGCCGCCCAACAGCGAACACGGCTTCCACGTGCATGAAACCGGCGACTGCTCGGCGCCCGACGCCATGAGCGCCGGCGGCCATTTCAACCCCGAGCACATGCCGCACGGCTCGACCGCCTCGCCCGACCACCACGCCGGCGACATCCCCAACCTGAAGGCCGATGCCAGCGGCACCGCGCGGGCCGAATTCATGTTGCGCGACATGGCGGTCGGCACCGGCAAGCACGGCATCATCGGACGTACCGTGGTGGTGCACAAGGATCCCGACGACTACAAGTCCCAGCCCGCCGGCAATTCCGGCGCGCGCATCGCCTGCGGCGTGATCGCGGCGTCCTGAGGCGGCAGGCAGGGCTGCGGCGCGCGCCGCCGGGCCGGCGCGGCGCGCCCGCGCGGGCCCGGCGGATGGCCTGGACCGGCGGCGGATTGGTTGTACAATGCGCCCCAACGCAGGCCCGCCGCTTCCCGCGGCGGCGCCCCCACCCGAAGATCGCCCACCATCGATGAGCATCAAATCCGACAAATGGATCCGCCGCATGGCGGAGCAGCACGGCATGATCGAGCCGTTCGAACCCGGCCAGGTCCGGGAGGCCGACGGGCGCAAGATCGTGTCCTACGGCACCTCGAGCTACGGCTACGACATCCGCTGTGCCGACGAATTCAAGATCTTCACCAATATCAACAGCACCATCGTTGACCCGAAGAACTTCGACGAGAAGTCCTTTGTGGACTTCAAGGGCGATGTCTGCATCATCCCGCCGAACTCCTTCGCGCTGGCGCGCACGATGGAGTATTTCCGCATCCCGCGCAGCGTGCTGACCATCTGCCTGGGCAAGAGCACCTACGCGCGTTGCGGCATCATCGTCAACGTGACGCCCTTCGAGCCTGAATGGGAAGGCTACGTGACCCTGGAGTTTTCCAACACCACGCCGCTGCCGGCCAAGATCTACGCCGGCGAGGGGTGCGCCCAGGTACTGTTCTTCGAAAGCGATGAAGTCTGCGAGACTTCCTACCGTGACCGTGGCGGCAAGTACCAGGGCCAGCACGGTGTCACGCTGCCGAAGACCTGATCGCATACAATGCCGGCGTTCATGCCGGCGAGGCTGCCGCGGGGCGATCCCCCGGGCGCAACCAGACCTGATTCATGAGCCACATGCAGCCGCTCACGGGAACCTCCGGCGGCCATGTGGCTCAAGTCCTTTGTTTAGCAAGGATGCCCGATGAAATTCCGTTTTCCCGTCATCATCATCGATGAAGACTTCCGCTCCGAGAACATCTCCGGCTCGGGTATCCGCGCCCTGGCCCAGGCCATCGAAGAGGAAGGCATGGAGGTCATGGGGCTGACCAGCTACGGCGACCTGACCTCCTTCGCGCAGCAGTCGAGCCGCGCCTCCACCTTCATCGTCTCCATCGACGACGACGAGTTCGTCAGCGAGGACGACCGCCCCGAGGCGGCCGCCATCGAGAAGCTGCGCGCCTTCGTCAGCGAAGTGCGCCGCCGCAACAGCGACCTGCCGATCTTCCTGTACGGCGAGACGCGCACCTCGCGCCATATCCCGAACGATATCCTGCGCGAGCTGCACGGCTTCATCCACATGTTCGAGGACACGCCGGAATTCGTCGCGCGCCACATCATCCGCGAGGCCAAGGTCTACCTCGAGGCGCTGGCGCCGCCGTTCTTCAAGGCGCTGATCGACTACGCGCAGGACAGTTCCTACTCCTGGCACTGCCCCGGCCACTCCGGCGGCGTGGCCTTCCTGAAGAGCCCCGTCGGCCAGGTCTTCCACCAGTTTTTCGGTGAGAACATGCTGCGCGCCGACGTCTGCAACGCGGTGGACGAACTCGGCCAGCTGCTCGACCACACCGGCCCGGTGGCGGCTTCGGAGCGCAATGCCGCGCGCATCTTCAACTCCGACCACATGTTCTTCGTCACCAACGGCACCTCGACCTCGAACAAGATGGTCTGGCACGCCAACGTGGCGCCGGGGGACATCGTGGTGGTGGACCGCAACTGCCACAAGTCCATCCTGCACGCCATCATGATGACCGGCGCGATCCCGGTCTTCCTGATGCCCACGCGTAACCACTACGGCATCATCGGCCCGATCCCGAAGAGCGAGTTCGATCCGGAGACCATCCGCAGGAAGATCGCCTCCCACCCGTTCGCCAGCAAGGCCAAGAACCAGAAGCCGCGCATCCTGACCATCACCCAGGGCACCTACGACGGCGTGCTGTACAACGCCGAGCAGATCAAGGAGATGCTGGCCACCGAGATCGACACGCTGCATTTCGACGAAGCCTGGCTGCCGCACGCGGCGTTCCACGACTTCTACCACGACATGCACGCGATCGGCCGCGACCGCCCGCGCAGCAAGGACGCCCTGGTGTTCGCCACGCAGTCCACGCACAAGCTGCTGGCGGGCCTGTCGCAGGCCTCGCAGATCCTTGTGCAGGATTCCGAGACGCGCAAGCTGGACCGCCATCGCTTCAACGAGGCGTACCTGATGCACACCTCGACCAGCCCGCAGTACTCGATCATCGCCTCCTGCGACGTTGCCGCGGCGATGATGGAAGCCCCCGGCGGCACCGCGCTGGTGGAGGAGAGCATCCAGGAAGCACTGGACTTCCGCCGCGCCATGCGCAAGGTCGAGGGCGACTATGTCGCCGGCATGAATGGCGACTGGTGGTTCAAGGTCTGGGGCCCGGACGCACTGATCGAGGACGGCATCGGCGACCGCGAGGAGTGGATGCTCAAGGCCAACGACCGCTGGCACGGCTTCGGCGACCTCGCCGACGGCTTCAACCTGCTCGACCCGATCAAGGCCACACTCATCACCCCGGGCCTGGACGTGGACGGCGAGTTCAGCGAGCGCGGCATCCCCGCGGCCATCGTCACCAAGTACCTGGCCGAGCACGGCATCATCATCGAGAAGACGGGCCTGTACTCCTTCTTCATCATGTTCACCATCGGCATCACCAAGGGCCGCTGGAACTCGCTGGTGACCGAGCTACAGCAGTTCAAGGACGACTACGACCAGAACCAGCCGCTGTGGCGCGTGCTGCCGGAATTCGTCGGCAAGCATCCGCAGTACGAGCGCATGGGGCTGCGCGACCTGTGCGATGCCATCCACAGTGTCTACAAGGCCAACGACGTGGCCCGCGTGACCACCGAGATGTACCTGTCGGACATGGAGCCGGCGATGAAGCCGTCGGATGCGTGGGCCATGATGGCGCATCGTGAGATCGAGCGGGTGCCGGTGGATGAGCTGGAAGGCCGGGTCACCGCTATTCTGCTGACGCCGTATCCGCCGGGCATTCCGCTGCTGATTCCGGGTGAGCGGTTCAACCGGACGATCGTGCAGTATCTGCAGTTTGCGCGGGAGTTCAATAAGCTGTTCCCGGGCTTTGAGACGGATATCCACGGGTTGGTGGAGGAAGTCGTTGATGGGCAGAAGGCGTATTTTGTTGACTGCGTGAAGTAAGACGGTTGTCTGCCTGCTGCTGCGGGCGGGAATATTGGCTTTGGCAGGACGATGCCGCTCGGTTTAGGCTGAGCGGCATTTTTGTTTTGGGGTGGCGTGGGTATGGTGCTTGGCGCGGGCTTGCGCCTCTGTGCGGGCGGCTTTGGTCTGCGAGACAAAGGCCTGTTTCGACTCCCCCTGCGGGGGAGCCGACTCACTTTCTTTGTCTCGCCAAAGAAAGTAAGCAAAGAAAGGCGACCCGGGTGCGGCGAAACCCCCTCGCGAATTTGCCCCGGCCGCCGCGCCCGTCCGAACTCGCGTCCTTCGGCCGCTCAAACAGCGGACGGGCTTCATCGGCGGCCGGGGCAAATTCGCGAGGCGCCGCACACGGGAGGGAAAGGCCAAACCATCTGGGCGCGGGTGCCACCGGTACGGCTAATTCCGTCGGAATTGCGAGGTCTTCGGTAAAGCGGCAGCGTTCCGCTGCCGCTTTACCCGCCACCCGATGCGAAGCGAGGCGTGGCGTCCTTACCCTGCCGTATGCGGCGCCTCGCGGGCTGGCTGAAAGAGCGGAAAAGAGGGCCCCCTGTCTGAGCATCGCCGTAAGGCGATGTGAGTTGGGGCCCGGCCGCTCTTTCAGCCAGCCCGCGAGGGGAAGTTAAGCCGCATCCGGCGCGCCTTCTTTGCCTACTTTCTTGGCAAGACAAGAAAGTAGGTCGGCTCCCCGCAGGGGAGTCGAAACAGGCCGTTGGCCCGATCAACGCATGCCGCCCAAAAAGAAAAATGCCGCCCAGCCCAAACTGAACGGCATTCCCATCAACAACTCAAATTCCCCGGCATCGCCGCAACCCGGCGACACCATCATCGCTATTTCTTCTTCTCAAAATCGAACTGCGGCGCAGCCGGTTCCTCCTGCGCAGGAGCCGAAGGCAGCTCCAGCGACCCAGGCGCCGAAGCAGTCCCCGTCCCGCCCTTATCGACATCGTTCCCCAACGGAATACTGACCTCCGCCGCATTGCTATGGTGCAGCGACCCCTTGTCCAGCAGCCCCGTCACCATGCCCGGCCAGAACATCACCAGCAGCACCATCACCATCTGCAGCCCCACCCAGGGCAGGGCACCCCAGTAGATGTCCGAGCTCTTCACTTCTTTGGGCGCGATGCCGCGCAGGTAGAACAGCGCGAAGCCGAAGGGCGGGTGCATGAAGGAGGTCTGCATGTTCACGCACAGCATCACCCCGAACCACACCAGCGCAGCCGTGGCCGCCGCCTCGGGATTGCCGCCCATGGAATCGGCCACCACCGGCGCCAGGATCTTGACTGCCACCGGTGCCAGCATCGGCACCACGATGAAGGCGATCTCGAAGAAGTCGAGGAAGAAGGCCAGGAAGAAGATGAACAGGTTGACGACGATGAGGAAGCCGATCCAGCCGCCGGGCAGCGAGCTGAACAGGTGCTCGACCCAGGTGCCGCCGTCCACGCCCTGGAACACCACCGAGAAGCAGGTGGAGCCGATCAGGATGAAGACCACCATGGCGGTGATGCGGGCGGTGGACTGGTAGGCGTCGACGATCAGCAGGCGCAGCTCGGTCAGCTGGCCGGCGCGCAGCAGCAGCCAGACGATCACCAGGTAGACCACCGCCAGCGGGATGCGGAAGGCATGCGAGCCGAAGGCGACCGCGCCGGCGATGATGGTGACGCCGGTGGCGGCCAGGCCGAGGCGGTAGATGTTGCGGTCAATCCGGGTGAAGCCCTTGTCGCGGATCACCGCCAGCACCAGCGCGCCGACTGCGCCCATCGCGCCCGATTCCGTCGGGGTGGCGATGCCCAGCATGATTGTGCCCAGCACGAGGAAGATCAGCACCGCGCAGGGGATGATGCCGCGCAGGCATTTCTTCCACAGCGCCCAGCCCCGCAGCGTGCGGGCCTCGGCCGGCACCGGCGGCAGCCAGTCGGGCTTGATGCGCGTCAGCACGAAGGTGTAGAGGGCGAACAGCGCGATCTGCACCACCGACGGGCCCCAGGCGCCCAGGTACATGCTGCCCACGTCGGCGCTGCCGGCGGAGGTCTTGAGCTGGTCGGCCAGCACCACCAGCACCAGCGAGGGCGGTACCAGCTGGGTGATGGTGCCCGATGCCGCGAGCACGCCGGTGGCGTACTTCATGTTGTAGCGGTAGCGCATCATCACCGGCAGCGAGATCATCGCCATGGCGATCACCTGCGCGGCCACCGTGCCGGTGATGGCGCCCAGGATGAAGCCGACGATGATCACCGAGTAGCCCAGGCCGCCGCGGACCGGGCCGAACAGCTGTCCCATCGAGTCCAGCATGTCCTCGGCCAGCCCGCACTTCTCCAGGATCGCTCCCATGAAGGTGAAGAAGGGGATGGCGAGCAGCAGCTCGTTGGCCAGCACGCTGCCGAAGATTCGGCTCGGCACGGCCTGCAGGAAGCTGACGGGGAAGTAGCCCCATTCGATGGCGAGGAAGCCGAAGGCCAGGCCGACCGCCGCCAGCGAGAACGCCACCGGGAAGCCGATGAGCATAAATACAACCAGGCCGCCGAACATCAGCGGCGGCATATATTCCACTGGAATCATTGCACCGGCCTCTCGTATTTCGATTCGATGCGCACCAGGCCCTTCAGGGCGGCGATGCGCTTGATCAGTTCGGACACGCCCTGCAGGGCAAGCAGGGCGAAGCCGACGGGCACCACCAGCTTGATCGGGTAGCGCGGCAGGCCGCCGGAATTGCCCGATTGCTCGAGGATGCGCCACGAGGGCAGGAACAACGATTCCCAGGAAAGCCAGGCGAACAGTACGCAGGACGGCAGCAGGAAGAGCAGGATGCCGAAGATGTCGATCCAGTGCTGGGCGCGCTCGGAGACGTTGCCGTAGATCAGGTCGACGCGGACGTGCTCGTTGCGCTGAAAGGTGTAGGAGGCGCCGAACATCACAGCCACTGCGAACATGTACCACTGCAGCTCGAGCGGCCAGTTGTCGCTGAGGTTGAAGCCGTAACGCAGCAGGGCGTTGCCTGCGCTGACCAGGCACGACAGCAGGATCATGATGTTTGCAAGCCTGCCAGTGTGCTGGTTTAACCTGTCGATCTGTCGTGACAGACCAAGCAAGTAATGCATGGGTTGTCTCCCCGGTATTTTTTGCGCCGATTAGTTTATCTGTAACAAAATTTTTCGGCGCCTGGGGCTAATACCTAACGCAATGCGCAAGAATTGCGCAGGCATGAAAAAAGCCGCCGGGCTGCTGCCTCGGCGGCTGTTTTCATGCGGCAGGCTTGCGCGAAACCTACGCAGGTTTGCTGCATTGCGCGGGCGCGGTACGCACCCGCATGCGGTGCTTACTGCAAGGCGGCGCGCGCTGCGGCGATGGCGGCGCGCACCTGGTCGGGGGCGGTGCCGCCGATGTGATTGCGTGCGGCGACCGAGCCTTCCAGCGTCAGCACGGCGTGCACGTCGTCGCCGATCAGCGCAGCCTTGTCGCCCAGGCCGGATACCTCGCGCAGCTCGGCCACGGTGAGGTCGGCCAGGTCGCAGCCACGGCCGTCGCAAGCGCGCACGGCGTGCGCCACGGCTTCGTGCGCATCGCGGAAGGGCAGGCCGCGCTTGACCAGGTAGTCGGCCAGGTCGGTGGCGGTGGCATAGCCCTGCAGCGCGGCGGCGCGCATGGCCTCGGGCTTGACGGTGATGCCCGGCACCATGTCGGCGAAGATGCGCAGGGTGTCGGCCAAGGTATCCACCGTGTCGAACAGCGGCTCCTTGTCTTCCTGGTTGTCCTTGTTGTAGGCCAGCGGCTGGCCCTTCATCAGGGTCAGCAGGCCGATCAGGTGGCCGTTGACGCGGCCCGTCTTGCCGCGTGCCAGCTCGGGCACGTCCGGGTTCTTCTTCTGCGGCATGATCGAGCTGCCGGTGCAGAAGCGGTCGGCGATGTCGATGAAGCCGACGCGCGGGCTCATCCACAGCACCAGTTCTTCGGAGAAGCGCGACACGTGGGTCATCACCAGCGCGGCGGCGGCGCAGAACTCGATAGCGAAGTCGCGGTCGGAAACGGCGTCCAGCGAATTGCGGCACACGCCGTCGAAGCCGAGCTGCTGTGCCACGAACTCGCGGTCGATCGGGTAGCTGGTACCGGCCAGCGCGGCCGCGCCCAGCGGCAGGCGGTTGACGCGGCGGCGGCAGTCGGCCATGCGCTCGGCGTCGCGCGTGAACATCTCCACATAGGCCAGCAGATGGTGGCCGAAGGTCACGGGCTGGGCCACCTGCAGGTGGGTGAAGCCGGGCAGGATGGTGTCGGCGTTCTTCTCGGCCAGGTCCAGCAGCGCGCCGCGCAGCGCGCCCAGCAGGCCGACGATGGTGTCGATCTCGCTGCGCAGCCACAGGCGGATGTCGGTGGCCACCTGGTCGTTGCGCGAGCGGCCGGTGTGCAGGCGCTTGCCGGCATCGCCGACCAGCGCGGTCAGGCGCGCCTCGATGTTCAGGTGCACGTCTTCCAGGTCCAGCTTCCACTCGAAGCTGCCGGCCTCGATCTCGGCGCGGATTTGCGTCATGCCGCGCTCGATGGCGGCGCGGTCGTCCTCGGCGATGATTCCCTGCTTGGCCAGCATGGCGGCGTGCGCGAGCGAGCCCTGGATGTCGAACAGCGCCAGGCGCTTGTCGAAGAACACCGAGGCGGTGTAGCGCTTCACCAGGTCGGACATCGGTTCGGAGAAGCGGGCGGACCAGGCTTCGCCTTTCTTGGCAAGTTGGGAGGTCATGGGCGGTCGGTGCGGAGTGTTGCCGCGGCGCCGGCGCGAGGCCTGGCGGGCGACGGAAATTGCAGAAACCGGGATTATATCGCCGCCGCCCGCCGCCATCGTGTCCGCCGGGGCGGCGCCGGCGAGCGCGGCGTTTCAGAGCGTGTTGTCGATCACCTGCCCCTGGAATACCACGGGGCCGCTCGGGCCGGCCGGATCGGGCGAGCCCGTCGGCGGTTCGATGCTGACTGCGAGGGCGGGCGGCCGGCCCAGCGCCGGCGGCAGCGCGAGCCGGGCTTCGCGGCGCTGGCCGAGTACACCCAGCGACTGCGGCTTGCCCCCGGCGGGCAAGGCCCACAGCTGCAGCGCTTGCGTCGGATTGAGCGCGAGGTGATCCAGGCGACGCACCGTGAGCTCGCCGGCGCGGGCGTCCAAGGTGACCAGCATGGCCGCTTGCGCCTGTGCATCGTGCAGCACGGCGATGGCGCTGGCGGCCGGCGGCGCCGTCGCCAGCTGGCGCGCCAGCCACAGATCCAGGCCGATCGCCAGCGCCGCGACCAGCGCCAGGGCGGCCGCGGTGCCGCGCCAGAAGGCAGGCGCGGCAAGCCGCGCGCGCCAGAAGCGCTGCCAGCGCGACGGAGCGGGCGCTTTCCAGCCGAGCCGGTCTTCGATGCCGCACCAGACCTTGTCCACCGGCGTGGCGGGCGGCTGCAGCTCCGCGATGCCCGCCAGCCTGGCCTGCCAGTGCCCGACGGCCGCCTGGATGGCCGGTTCGGTGCGGGCGAGCTGTTCGAGCCGGCTGCGCGCCCGGCCACGCAGCACGCCCAGGGCGTACTGGGCCGCCAGGCGGTCGAGCAGTTCGGGATCGCGGTCGAGCTTCATGCCAGCGGCTCCAGGCAGGCGCGCAGGCGCTCCAGGCCGCGCCGCACCCAGGACTTGACCGTGCCGAGCGGAACGCGCAGCCGCTCGGCCAGTTCCGTGTGGCTGAGGTCTTTCAGGTAGGCCAGCGCGATCGCCTGGCGCTGGTCCGGGTCGAGCCGGGCGAGGCAGCGGGCCAGCGCCTGCGCCTGCTCGCTGGCCAGCGTGCGTGCATCCGGTCCGCCCGCTTCGTCGGCCAGCCATTCCCCGAGATCGTCGTCGAGTGCCACGGTGCGGCCGCCGCGCTCGGGCGCATGCCGGCGCAGGCAGTCCAGCGCGCGATTGCGCACCACGGTGGTCATCCAGGTCATGGGAGCGGCCAGCTCGGGCCGGTAGTCACGGGCGTGGTGCCAGATGCTGACGAAACTCTCCTGCATGACATCCTCCGCCCAGTCGCGCCTGCCGGTGATACGCAGCGCGAGGCCGAACAGTTTCGTTATGCAGGCATCGTAGAGCTGCCGCAGGGCGCGGCGGTCGCCGCGGGCTACGTCCTCCAGCAGGCCGGCCAGGTGCTCCGCCTGCGCCGGCGGCGCATAGCCCGGGGCGGCCTGGTGGGTTGGGGCCGGGGCCGGAGCGGCGGCATGGGCGTCATCGGCAGAGGCAGACACGGCGCGTCCGGGGAGGTGTGGGTCTTCGGATTATAGGCAGGCGCCTGCGCGGCGGCGGCATCTGCCGGCATCCGATCGCATCCAATCGGGCGCCGCGCGCGTACAAGGAACAGGCGCCCAAGTGGCGGCGTCTTTTGCATCTTTCTCTTTGTTCAGATTCCTTCAGGAGATCGTCATGGAACGCATGCAGTCGATATTGCCGCAGGGCGGCAAGCAAGCGCCGGACAGCGACGGCGGGCGGATCGCCGTACTGCCGGACGCACGCCGGCGCGGCTTGCTCAAGGTGCCCGGCCTGTTCGCGCTGGGCTCGCTGGCGGTGGCCAGCCTGGGCGAGTCGATGCCGGCCTGGGCGCAGACCCACTCGGGCAGCACCAAGGACGATATCGCCATCCTCAATACCGCGCTCGGGCTGGAGTACCAGGCGATCGCCGCCTATCAGGTGGGTGCCGAAAGCGGGTTGCTGCAAAAGCCCGTGCTGGACACCGCGGTGAAGTTCCAGACCCACCACAAGGCACATGCCCAGGTGCTCGCCGGCACCGTGTCGAAGCTGGGCGGCAGCCCGGTCATGGCCAAGAAGATGGCCGAGTATGACTTCCCGACCGCACAGCTGAAGACGCAGGCCGACGTGCTGCGCTTCGCCGCCGGCCTGGAGAAGGGCGCCACCGCTGCCTACCTGGGCGTGCTGCCCAACTTCCACAACCGCGAGCTGACCAAGGCCGCCGGCAGCATCCTGGGCGACGAGGCCATGCACTGGGCGGTCCTGCTGTCCGTGCTGGGCGAGGATCCGGTGCCAGGGGCGTTCGTGGGGTGAGGGTGCGGATGGCTTGAGCAGGGACCGGCGAGGGATGCCGGTCCTGGCCGCGTGGCGCGGCGGCACGCGCCGGTCCGCCTGCCCTTGCCGGGGGGAGGGCAGGCGGACCGGTGCAGGGGCGGGGTCAGCCTGTGTTGCGCAGGCCGGCCGCGACGCCGTTGATGGTCAGGTGGATGCCGCGGCGGACGCGGATGTCGTCCTCGTCCTTGCCCGAGCGGTAGCGCTTGAGCAGTTCGACCTGCAGGTGGTTGAGCGGGTCGAGGTAGGCGAAGCGGTTCTTGATCGAACGCGCCAGCAGCGGGTTCTCCGCCAGCCGCTCCTGGCGGCCGGTGATCAGCGTCAGCATCTCGCTGGTCAGGTGCCACTCGGCGCTGATGCGGGCGAACACCGCTTTGCGCAGCGCCGCGTCCTCGCACAGCTGGGCGTAGCGCGAGGCCACCGCCAGGTCCGTCTTGGCCAGCACCATGTCCATATTGGACAGCAGCGTGGAGAAGAAGGGCCAGGCCTTGACCATGCGGCGCAGCGTGGCGAGCGCGGCCTTGCGCGCGCGCTCGTCGGTGCAGCCGTCGAGCATGGCCTTGACCGCGCTGCCGAAGCCGTACCAGCCCGGCAGCAGCAGCCGGCACTGGCCCCAGGAGAAGCCCCAGGGAATCGCGCGCAGGTCCTCGATGCGGCGGTGCTTCTTGTCCATCAGCTTGCGCGAAGCCGGCCGCGAGCCCAGGTTCAGGTCAGCGATCTCGGTGATCGGCGTGGTGGCGAAGAAGTAGTCCTTGAAACCCGGCGTCTCGTAGACCAGGTCGCGGTAGGCGGTGAAGGCGTGGTCGGACAGCTGCTGCATCACCGCCTCGAACGCGGCCAGGTCCTTGGGCGCGTTCTGCGTCGGCAGCAGCGAGGCTTCCAGCGTGGCCGCGATCACCGTCTCCAGGTTGCGCCGGCCGATCTCGGCGTTGGCGAACTTGCTGTTGATGATCTCGCCCTGCTCGGTCAGGCGGATCTGGCCGTTGACCGTGCCCGGCGGCTGCGACAGGATGGCCTGGTAGGTCGGGCCGCCGCCGCGGCCGACGGTGCCGCCGCGGCCGTGGAACAGCCGCAGCCTGACCTTGCGCGACTCGAACAGCTTGACCAGGGCCAGCTCGGCCTTGTACAGCTCCCAGTTCGAGGTCAGGAAGCCGCCGTCCTTGTTGGAGTCGGAGTAGCCGAGCATCACCTCCTGCTCGCCGCCGTGGTGGGCCAGCACCGAGGCGAAGCCGGGCAGGTCCAGCAGCGACTGCATGATGCCGGCGGCGTTGCGCAAGTCTTCGATGGTCTCGAACAGCGGGATCACCATCAGCTCCATGCGCGCCGGGTCGCGGCGGTCGCCCAGGGTGCCGACCAGCAGGCCGGTCTCCTTCTGCAGCAGCATCACCTCGATCAGGTCGGACAGCGTCTCGGTATGCGAGATGATGTAGTTGCGCGCCACGCGCTTGCCGTAGCGGGCGCGCAGCTCGCGCGCCTTGGCGAAGATGGCCAGCTCGGTGCGCGTCTGCTCCGAATACTGGTGCCAGGGCAGGGTCAGCAGGCGCGGCTGGCGCAGTTCGGCCAGCAGCAGTTCCAGCTTGCGCGCCTCGGGCAGGGCAGCGTAGTCGGCCTCCACGCCGGCAGCCGCGAACAATTCGGCGATCACGGCCTCGTGCACGTCGGAAACCTGGCGCATGTCGATCGAGGCCAGGTGGAAGCCGAACACGCCGATGGCGCGCGCCAGCGCATCGATGCGCGTGCGCGCCAGCGCCTCGCCGTGGTGGGCGCGCAGGGAGTCGATCACCACCTGCACGTCGGCGGCCAGGGCCTCGGCATCGGCGTAGGGCGCGGCGTCGGCCACCGGATGGCGCGGCGCTGCCTGGCCGGTGAGCGCCTCGCAGGTGGCCGCCAGGCGCGCGTAGATGCCGATCAGCGCGCGGCGATAGGGCTCGTCGGCGCGATGCTCGGAGCGGTCGGGCGAGGCCTCGGCCAGGGCCAGCAGTTCGGGGCTGGCATCCACCATCAGGCTCGACATCGACAGCTCGGCGCCCAGCGCATGCACTTCGTCCAGGTACCACTCCAGGATCAGCAGGGCCTGCTTGCGGGCCGCGTACTCGAGCGTCTCCGCGGTGACGTTCGGGTTGCCGTCGCGGTCGCCCCCGATCCACGAACCCATCTGGAAGAAGGGCGGCAGCCGCCGGGACTTGTCGGCGCCGGCGCCCTGTCCCTTGCGCGCGGCCGGGAAGACCTTGGCGATGTCGTCTTCCAGCTCGCTGATCAACTGGGGGATGCCGTGCAGGAAGGTGGTGCGATAGTAGGACAGCGCGTTCTCGATCTCATCCACCACCATCAGCCGCGTATTGCGCAGCATGCGGGTCTGCCACAGCGTGGTCACGCAGGCGCGCAGGCGCGCGGTGTTCTGCTCGCGCTCGCGGGCGGTCATCGGCAGGTCGCGCTCGGCCAACAGGCGGGCGATCTCGCGCTCGGCGTCCAGGATGCTCTTGCGCTGCACTTCGGTCGGGTGCGCGGTCAGCACCGGCACGATCAGCGCCTCGTCGAAGAACTTGCGCAGCGCCTTGCCGGTCACGCCGGCGGCGTCGATGTCGGCCAGCGCGCGTTCCAGGCTGCCCGGCTGGGGCGGCGAGCCCGCCAGCGCGTGCACGCGGCGGCGGCGGTTGTGGTGCTGGTCCTCGGCGATATTGGCCAGGTGCGAGAAGTAACTGAAGGCGCGCACCACCGAATTGGTCTGGTCGCGCGACAGCCGCTTGAGCAGCCGGTCGAGCTCGGCGCCCGCGGCACGGTCATTCTCGCGGCGAAAGCGCACCGCGGTCTGGCGGATGGTTTCGACCACGTCGAAGGCGGCCTCGCCCTCCTGCTCGCGCAAGCTCTCGCCGAGCAGGCGGCCGAGGAAGCGGATGTCCTCGCGCAGCGGCAGGTCCTTGTCGGCGGCGCGGCGCGGCGTGGCAGCGCCGGTCGCCACCAGGGCGCCATCGGCGGCGCCGTTGGGCTTGCTTGCGCTGGCAGTACGTCGAGTGGTTTTTGCTGCACTCGTGGCTTTGCCGGCCGACACGGTCTTGGCAGCCTTGGCGGGTTTGGCGGCCTTGGCGGTCTTGGTGGCCTTTGCGGCGGTGCGGCGGGAGGGGGAGGGTTCCTGCGATCCGGCAGCTTGGCCGGAAATGGGGTCGTGGCTACTGGCGGCCGGGGCGGTGCCTCGGCCGTCGGGGCGCGCAGCGGGCTGCGTCATGCAATCTCCTCTCGGTCTTATATGATCGGTCCGGTCGGCGCCGGGGGGCGGCGTCAAGGGTGCGTGCTACCATTGGCGCATGCAAGCATCCGCCACCCCGCCGTCTTCCTCCGATACCGCTACTGCTGTACCGCGCAAGCTCGTCATTGCCTCCCGCGAAAGCCGTCTGGCAATGTGGCAGGCCGAACATGTGCGTGCTGCGTTGCAACAATACTACCCTGCGTGCGATGTGTCCATTCTGGGCATGACCACCCGCGGAGATCAGATTCTAGACCGGACTTTGTCCAAAGTCGGGGGCAAGGGTCTCTTCGTGAAGGAACTGGAGGTGGCGATGGCCGAGGGCCGGGCCGACCTGGCGGTGCATTCGCTCAAGGACGTGCCCATGGAGCTGCCGCAAGGATTCGCGCTGGCCGCCGTGATGACACGCGAGGATCCGCGCGACGCCCTGGTCAGCAGCCAGTTCGACTCGCTCGCCGAGATGCCGGCGGGCACCGTGGTCGGCACCTCCAGCCTGCGCCGCGAGGCGGCGCTGCGCGCGCGCTACCCGCATCTGCTCATCAAGCCGCTGCGCGGCAACCTTGACACGCGCCTGGGCAAGCTCGACCGCGGCGACTACGGCGCCATCATCCTCGCCGCTGCCGGCCTGAAGCGGCTGGGCCTGGGAGCGCGCATCCGCGCGCTGCTGGCGCCCGAGGATTCGCTGCCGGCGGCAGGGCAGGGCGCTCTCGGCATCGAGATCCGCGCCGACCGGCCTGAGCTGGCCGCTTGGCTGGCGCCGCTCAATGACCGGCCGACCGCACTGGCGGTGGCCGCCGAGCGCGCGGTCTCGCGCGCGCTGGGGGGCTCCTGCCAGGTGCCGCTGGCCGCCCACGCGCGCTGGGATGGCGCGCAACTGCGGCTCGACGCCTTCGTCGCCCTGCCCGATGGTTCGCGCTGCCTGCGTGCCGCGGCGGTGCGCCAGGCGGACAGCCTCGAGGCGGCCGAGCGGCTCGGTGCCGATGTCGCCGGCGAACTGCTGGCTCAGGGCGCCAGCAAGATCCTGGCTGCGGTGGCCGACCTGACCACCCCCGATACTCCCACCTGAGGTTCACCGCATGCCTCGCCCGACCGTCGTTGTGACACGACCCGCCGGGCAGTCCCGGCATCTGACCGAGGCCTTGCAGGCCGCCGGCCTGGACGTGCTCGGCTTCCCGCTGCTGGCCATCGGGCCGGCCGCCGACGAAGGGCCGCTGCGCGCCGCGCTGGCGCGGCTCGCTGATTTCGCGCTGGTCGTCTTCGTCAGTCCCAATGCCATCAGCCATGCGCTGGACGCGCTGGCTGAGGTCCAGGCGGCCGTCGTGCCGCAGTGGCCGGCCGCCGTTCGCATTGCCGTGGTCGGGCCGGCCAGTGTGACAGCGCTGGCGCGGCGCGGTATCGGTGCGCCGCGCGAGCGGGTGATCGCGCCGGCCGGGGCCAACGCAGGGGAGCGCCATGACGAGGGCACCGGCGAGAACGGTGGTGAGAACGGCGGCGAGAATGGTGGCGATGGCCCGCGCTTCGACTCCGAGGCCCTGTGGGCGCAACTGGGCGCCCATCTCGATCTGGCCGCGCTCTCCGGCCGCGAGGTCCTGCTGGTGCGCGGCAACGGCGGGCGTGACTGGCTGGCGGACCGCCTGCGCGAGGCCGGCGCCGAAGTGCGGGCGGTCGAGGCCTATCGCCGCTCGCTGCCCGAGCCCAGTGCCATGCTGTGGCAGGCCGTGCGCGACCGCTTGCGTCCGGGGGCCGCGCCGCAGGCCTGGTTGCTGACCAGTTCCGAAGCGGTGCGCAACCTCGATGCCTTGGGCCGCCAGCACCTGTCCGCGCAGGAGCTTGCCTGCCTGCGCCAGGTGCAGTGCATCGCGCCGCATGCGAGAATTGCCGAACAGGCGGCCGCGCTCGGCTTCACGCGCCTGCTGCGCGCCGCGCCGGGCGATGAAGGTCTGCTGGCTGCGTGCCGGCAGTGGGCCGAATCCTACGCTGGCCCGCCGCAGCCCGCGCCGGCGGCGGCAGTCCCGCCGCCGCCAGCCACATCCATCAAGGTCGAACGCGTGACGCAAGACAACCCGTCCTCCACTGCTCCCGGTCCCGCCGCGGCACCGCACGCTGGCACGCCGGCCGCCGGTCCCCGCCGCGCCAGTCCCTGGTGGCTCCTGCTCGTGGCCCTGGTGCTGGCCATCGGCGGCGGCTTCTGGTGGCTGCAGCAGCGCGTCGACCACCTGACCCAGGAACTGGCCCGGCGCCAGCAGAGCAATGACGCCCTGGTGCAGGAGTCGCGCGTGCTGTCGCGCAATGCCCAGGACACGGTCAAGGAACTGCAGGCGAAGGTGGGCGCGCTGGACGGCCAGGTGGCCGAGGCGCGCGACAAGCAGGCCGCGCTCGAGCAGGTCTACCAGGACCTGATGCGCAACCGCGACGACTGGGAGATCGCCGAGATCCAGCAGCTGCTGACCAATGCCGGCCAGCAACTGCAGCTCACCGGCAACGTCCAGGTGGCCCTGGCCGCGCTGCAGAGCGCGGACGCGCGCCTGGCGCGCACCGACAAGCCGCAGTACAACCTGCTGCGGCGCGCGATCGCGCGCGATGTCGCGCGCATGAAGGCCGTGCCCGATACCGACCTGACCGGTGCCGCGATCAAGCTCGACGAGGCCATCAACCAGATCGACACGCTGCCCCTGCTATCCGGCGAGCGCATGCTCGAGCGCAGCGAGGCCGACGCGCGCAAGGCTGCCCGCAAGGCCGCGAAGGACGAGAAGCCTGCAGCCCCCGGCAGCCCGGCGCTGCAGGCCGGCCATGCCATCGCCGGCTGGTTCGGCAGCCTGTGGGACGACCTGCGGGACGAACTCGCCAGCGTGGTGCGCGTGCGCCGCGTGGACGATGCCCAGGCGCTGCTGCTGTCGGGAGATCAGGGCTGGTTCCTGCGCGAGAACGTCAAGCTGCGCCTGCTCAATGCGCGGCTGGCGCTGCTGTCGCGCAACGAGCCGGTCTTCCGCAATGACCTGGCGGCGGCGCAGTCGATGATCTCGCACTATTTCGACGTGCGTGCCCGGCGTGTGCAGGGCGTGCTGACCTTGCTCAAGCAGGCACAGGCCGGCGCGGTCACCGTGCAGCTTCCGACCATGGCCGAAAGCCTCGGCGCGCTGCGCGCGCTCAAGAAGGAGTAGCGCATGCGGCTTTTGTTCTGGGTGGCGCTGCTGTTCGGCGGCGCGGTGGGGCTGGCGCTGTTCACGCAGTTCAACCAAAGCAATGTGGTGCTGTTCTACCCGCCATACCGGGTCGAGCTGTCGCTGAACCTGACGCTGGCGCTGCTGCTGCTGACCTTCGTCGTGCTGTGGACCCTGTTCTCGGCGGTGCGCCACCTGGCGGAGATGCCACGCCGCGCGGCCGCCTATCGTGAGAAGAACCGCATGGGCCGCGCGCAGGCCGCGCTGCGCGAGTCGATCGAGAACCTGTTCGCCGGCCGCTTCGCCCGCGCCGAGCGCGCCGCGCGCGATGCCCAGGCCTGGCCGGAGCAGGCGCAGACCGCCGCGCTGATCGGCGCGCGCGCCGCCCACCGCATGCAGGAAGCGGAACGGCGCGACAAGTGGATGGAGCAGGTCACCGATCCCGACCGCGAGCAGGCCAAGCTGGTATCGATGGCGGAGCTGCTGGTGGATGCGCGCGACGCCGAGGGCGCGCTCGAGACCATCGCCCAGCTGCAGGCGCAGGGCGCGCGCCAGATCCACGTGCAGCGCATCGCGCTGCGCGCGCACCAGCATCTGAAGAACTGGGCCGAGGTGCTGCGGCTGGCGCGCTCGCTGGAGAAGCGCAATGCCCTGCACCCGGTGCTGGCGCTGCGCCTGAAGCAGATGGCCTGCGAGGCGATGCTGGAGGAGCGCCGACACGATGCCGTGGCGCTGCAGGAATTCTGGCGCTCGCTCTCGGCCGAAGAGCGGCGCGCGGTGCGCATCGCCGAGCCCGCCGCGCGCTACTTCGCCGCGCTGGGCAAGCAGGACGAGGCGCGCAAGATCGTCGAAGATGCGCTCAAGGCCAACTGGGATGCCCGCCTGGTGCAGCGCTACGCCGATTGCGCCGTGCCCGGCCAGGCGTTGCCGTTGATCCAGCAGGCGGAGAAATGGCTGGTTCAGCATCCGGCCGACGCCGATCTGTACTACACCCTCGGCGGCTTGTGCCTGGGCGAGAAGCTTTGGGGCAAGGCGCAATCGAATTTCGAGCGGGCGTTGAAGTACGCCGACGCCGAGCAGCAGCGCCGCCTGCGCGTGCGTTCCCACCTGGCGCTGGCCCGGCTGTTCGAGGAAACCGAGCGGCCGGAGGACGCCCAGCGCCACTACCGCGAAAGCGCGATGCTGGCGGCCTGATCCGGCCGGCATCGTTCGCTGCCCGGCTCGCCTGCGCGGCCCGGATCGCTGCCTGGCGGCGTCCGTTCCGTGGCCGGCCAGCAGTATAGGCCAGTCGTTGGCGGCCGGGCCGATCACCTACCCTAATCCAATGCCGTTGGCGCCGCCGCGCGCCGGGCAAGCAATCGGGAAGCCGCGGGCTTCCGCACTACAACATGATGACACTCGACCGTATTCTCCAATCCCAAGGCTTCGGCACGCGCCGCTATTGCGGCGACCTGGTCGGCGCCGGCCTGGTCGAGGTGGAGGGCGAACTGTGCGAGGATCCGCGGACGAAGTTCGAACCGGAAGGGCTGCAGCTGGTCGTGGACGGGGAGGCCTGGACCTGCCACGTCAAGGCCTACCTGATGCTGAACAAGCCCACCGGCTATGAGTGCTCGCAGCGCCCGCTGCATTACCCCAGCGTCTATACGCTGCTGCCGGTGCCGCTGCGCCAGCGCGGGGTGCAGGCCGTCGGCCGCCTGGACCAGGACACCACGGGCCTGCTGTTGCTGTCCGACGACGGTCAGTTCATCCATGCCCAGACCTCGCCCAAGCGCAAGGTGCCCAAGGTCTACGAGGTGACGACGGCGGAGCCGGTCACGCTGGCGCAGATCGAGGCGCTGCGCACCGGCGTGCAGCTCGATGACGAGCCCGCGCCGCTGGCGGCGGCCGATTGCATGGGCACCGGCGAACACAGCCTGCGCCTGACCCTGGTGCAGGGTAAGTACCACCAGGTCAAGCGCATGGTGGTGGCCGCCGGCAATCACGTCACCGCGCTGCACCGCAGCGCGATCGGCGGCCTGACGCTGGACCCGGCCCTGGCGCCGGGCGGCTGGCGCTGGCTCGCCCCCGAGGAGCTGACGCTGCTCACCCGGAAGGACTGACGCCGGCGCCCTGCGGGGCCGACGCCAAAGTTTTGCGGAACAAGCGCGGCGATTTGATAAAATACGAGGCATGGCGAAGCCCGAAGCCCCGATCAATCTGACCAATCAGTTCCTCATTGCCATGCCCGGCATGGCAGATCCGACCTTTGCGGGTGCCGTCGTCTATTTGTGCGAGCACAATGAGCGTGGCGCGCTGGGCCTGGTGATCAACCGGCCCATCGACATCGACATGGCCACGCTGTTCGACAAGATCGACCTCAAGCTGGAGATCCAGCCGGTGGCGCACCAGCCGGTCTATTTCGGCGGCCCGGTGCAGACCGAGCGTGGTTTCGTGCTGCATGACCCCGTCGGCCGCTATGTTTCCTCGCTGACCGTCCCAGGCGGCCTGGAAATGACCACTTCCAAAGACGTTCTCGAGGCCGTCGCCAATGGCGAAGGCCCGAGCCGTTTCATGCTGACGCTGGGGTATTCCGGCTGGGGCGCCGGCCAGTTGGAGGAAGAGCTGTCCCGCAACGGCTGGCTGACTGTCCAGTCCGACCCCGAAATCATCTTCAGCGTTCCCCCCGAGGAACGCTTTGCCGCCGCCATCCGCCTGCTGGGCATCGATATGAGCATGCTCTCGGGCGAGGCCGGGCATGCTTGATCAGCCGGGCTTGACCCGGCCCCGCGACGGCACCGTGCTGGCCTTCGACTATGGCGAGCGCAAGATCGGCGTCGCACTCGGGAATTTCGTGACGCGCGGGGCGCGCGCCTTGACCATCCTGCCCAACCTGACCGTGGACGGCCGCTTTGCGGCCGTCGCCGCACTGATCGCGGAGTGGTCGCCGGTGCAGCTGGTGGTGGGCATGCCGCTCAACCCCGAGGGGGGCGAGCAGGCATCGATGCGGCTGGCGCGCCGCTTCGGCAACCAGTTGCATGGCCGCTTCGGCCTGCCGGTCACCTGGGTGGACGAACGCTACACCTCGCGGCTGGCGCAGATGGCCGGGGCGCGCCCCGGCGCGCTCGATGCAGAGGCGGCCCGCATCATCCTGCAGCAGTATTTCGACCAGCCCGAAGGGCTGGAACGGCCCGACATGCCGCCCGACCGGGAGGCAGGCTGAGCGCCAGCCGGCCAGGCGCAGGCTCCGATTCCGCACCCGACCCGAATTCCGAAACCGTTCCCGCCATGACCAAGAACCCCTCACCCGACGCCGAAGCGCTCTACAGTTCGCTGCGCGACCAGGTCCAGGCCTTGCTGCCGGCCGCTGCCGAAGCGCGCGCGCAGTGGTCGGTAGCCGGCATCCACTCCGGCGGCGCGTGGATCGCCGAGCGCCTCGCCGCCGATCTGGGGCTCGCAGGCCACGGCGTCGTCAATGTCGCCTTTCATCGTGACGACTACGCCAAGAAGGGCCTGCACAGCCAGGCCCAGCCCACCACGCTGCCGTTCGAGGTGGAGGAGCGCAACGTGCTGCTGATCGACGACGTGCTGGCGACCGGGCGCACCATCCGCGCTGCCGTCAACGAACTGTTCGACTACGGCAGGCCGGCGCGCGTCGTCCTGGCCGCGCTGGTCGACCGCGGCGGCCGCGAACTGCCGATCGCGGCCGACCTCGTCGCCCTGCGGCTGGAACTGCCGCGCGAGCGCACGCTGGTGCTGTCCCGCGAAGGCGAGGGCGCCGCGATGCGCTTCGCCTTTGCCAACGAGGCCGTCGCCAGCTGATGTCCCGGCGCCCGGCCCGCATTCGCCGGCGCGCCGAAGAAGAACCCGACCCGATTTCTGCCCAGGTCCGATCCGCCATGACCAAGATGTTCCGCAACCCACAGCTGACCAAGAACGGTGAACTGAAGCACCTCTTGTCGATCGAGGGACTGTCGCGCGAGATGGTTACCCACATCCTCGACACCGCCACCCAGTTCGTCTCGCTTTCCGATTCCGACCGCGAGGTCAAGAAGGTGCCGCTGCTGCGCGGCAAGAGCGTGTTCAACCTGTTCTTCGAGAACTCCACGCGTACCCGCACCACCTTCGAGATCGCCGCCAAGCGCCTGTCGGCGGACGTGCTGAACCTGAACATCAACGCTTCGTCGACCAGCAAGGGCGAATCCCTGCTCGACACCATCAACAACTTGTCGGCGATGTCGGCCGACATGTTTGTGGTGCGCCACGCCAGTTCCGGCGCGCCCTACCTGATCGCCGAGCACGTCGCGCCCCACGTGCACGTGATCAACGCCGGCGACGGCCGCCATGCGCACCCCACCCAGGGGCTGCTCGACATGTACACCATCCGCCATTTCAAGAAGGACTTCACCGGGCTGACGGTGGCGATCGTGGGCGACATCCTGCACTCGCGCGTGGCACGCTCCGACATCCACGCGCTGACCACGCTGGGTGTGCCGGAACTGCGCGCGATCGGTCCGCGCACGCTGCTGCCCTCCGGACTGGAGCAGATGGGCGTGCGCGTCTTCCACGACATGGAGGAAGGCCTCAAGGGCGTGGACGTGGTCATCATGCTGCGCCTGCAGAACGAGCGCATGAGCGGCGCGCTGCTGCCGTCCGCGCAGGAGTACTTCAAGGCCTACGGCCTGACGCCGGAACGCCTGGCACTGGCCAAGCCGGATGCCATCGTGATGCACCCGGGCCCGATGAACCGCGGCGTGGAGATCGACTCCGCCGTGGCCGACGGCCCGCAGTCGGTGATCCTGAACCAGGTCACCTTCGGCATCGCCGTGCGCATGGCGGTGATGGGCATCGTGGCGGGCAACAACGACTGAGGCCGCGCCCGACCAGGCGCACAAGCGAACACAGCGAACACAGCAAGCGACGCGATATGAAGATTCACATCAAGGGTGGCCGCCTGATCGACCCGGCCGGCAAGATCGACGCCCAGCAGGACCTGTACATCGCGGCCGGCAAGATCGTCGGCGTCGGCGATGCCCCGGCCGATTTCCAGGCCAACAAGACCATCGATGCCACCGGCCTGATCGTCTGCCCCGGCCTGGTCGACCTGTCCGCGCGGCTGCGCGAACCCGGCTACGAATACAAGGCGACGCTGGAATCCGAAGTGGCCGCCGCCGCCGCAGGCGGCGTCACCAGCCTGGTGTGCCCGCCGGACACCGACCCCGTGCTCGACGAGCCCGGCCTGGTCGAAATGCTCAAGTTCCGCGCCCGCACGCTGAACCAGACCCACGTCTACCCGCTCGGCGCGTTGACTGTAGGGCTCAAGGGCGAAGTGCTGACCGAGATGTCGCAGCTCACCCAGGCAGGCTGCGTCGGCTTCAGTCAGGCCGAGGCGCCGGTCCACAACACCCAGGTGCTGCTGCGCGCGCTGCAGTACGCGCAGACTTTCGGCTTCACCGTATGGCTGCGCCCGGAAGACCCCTTCCTGGGCGGCGGCGTCGCCGCCAGCGGCGCGGTGGCCTCGCGCCTGGGCCTGTCGGGCGTCTCGGCCTTTGCCGAAACGGTGCGCCTGCACACCATCTTCGAGCTGCAGCGCGCCTCCGGCGCGCGCGTGCACCTGTGCCGCCTGTCCACCGCTGCCGGGCTGGAGCTGGTGCGCCAGGCCAAGCGTGAAGGCCTGCGCGTGAGCTGCGATGTCAATATCCACCACGTGTCGCTGACCGACGTGGATATCGGCTACTTCAATTCGCAGATGCGCTTCACGCCGCCGCTGCGCAGCGCACGCGACCGCGACGCCATCGTTGCCGCGCTGGCGGACGGCACCATCGACGCGCTGTGCTCGGACCACACGCCGGTGGACGATGACGAGAAGCTGCTGCCGTTTGCCGAGGCCACGCCGGGCGCCACCGGGCTTGAGTTGCTGCTGCCGCTGACGCTGCGCTGGGCGCGCGACCAGAAGGTGCCGCTCGTGCAGGCCCTGGCACGCATCACCAGCGAGCCGGCGCGCGCCGTCGGCCTGCCTGCGGGCACGCTGGCGGCAGGCAGCCCCGCCGATGTCTGCCTGTTCGACCCGGAGCAGGCGTGGAAGGTGGAGCGCCGCTCGCTGAAGAGCCAGGGCAAGAATTCACCGTGGCTGGGCTACGAAATGCAGGGCAAGGTCCGCATGACGCTGGTCGGCGGACAGGTCGTGCACGAAGTCCACTGACGGGCGGCCCGCCATGGTCAGGCTGCGCAAGCTGGCGCTGGTCCTCCATCTGATGCGTGGCGCGCTGACCTGCGCGCTGCTCTTTCCCTGGCTCGGCGAGGCCGCGCGGCACAGCCATATCCGGCGCTGGTCGCTGCGGCTGCTGCGCCTGTGCGGCATCACGCTGGAGCTGCAGGGCGAGCCGCCGGCCACCGGCAAGGGCCACGGCGCGATGGTGGTGTCCAACCATATCTCCTGGCTGGATATCTACGTGATCAACTGCTGGCATCCGGTGCGCTTTGTCGCCAAGTCGGAGATCCGCGACTGGCCGCTGATCGGCTGGCTGTGCAAGCAGACCGGCACCATCTTCATCGAGCGCGCGCGCAAGCGCGATGCCCACCGGGTGCTGCACGACATCACCAACGTGATGCGACAGGGCGATCTGGTGTGTGTCTTTCCGGAGGGAACGACCAGCGATGGCAGCTCCGTGCTGCCTTTCCATGCCAACCTGATGCAGGCGCCGATCTCGGGCGGCCTGCCGGTGCAGCCGCTGGGGCTGGCCTATCTCGACGCCGCCACGCGGCAACCGACCATGGCGCCTGCCTATATCGGCGACCTGAGCCTGCTGCAGTGCCTGGACGCCATCCTGAAGTCCCCGCCCATCATCGCCCGCCTGTCCTTCGCGCCCGCGCTGCATGCCACGTCCGCCAGCCGCCGCGAGCTGGGCGAGGCGGCGCGTGAAGTCGTGCTGCACCTGTGCCAGGGGGCGCCCGAACGTGCAGAGGACGTGGCTGCGCGGGTCAACGGCGGCACGGGTGGCGCACCGCAGGAGCCTGGAGCAGGCGCCGAAGCGCTGGCCGCACCGGCACGCTGAGACGCGCCCGCCTTCCCAACGTCCAACCCCGCAGGTGCGGGGTTTTTCGTGTCAGGCCAGCGGATCACAATAGGGCGGGCAGTCGACTTGCACCAGTTCGCGCGCCGCGGGCTCCGCCGCCAGCCGTACCGCGCTCAGCTTGCCGCCCCAGACGCAGCCAGTGTCGAGCGCCAGCAGGTCCGGCCGCATCACCAGTCCGAGCGTTGACCAGTGCCCGCAAACGACCGTCACGCCACTGGTGCGGCGGCCCGGCACATCGAACCAGGGCATGAATCCGTCCGGCGCCTTGCCCAGCCCTTCCTTGGTCTTCAGGTCCATGACGCCTTCGGCATTGCAGAAGCGCAGGCGCGTCAGGGCGTTGACGACCACGCGGTGCCGCTCGATGCCGCGCAGCGCGTCGTGCCAGCGGTTGGCGGCATTGCCGAAGACATCGGCCAGGAAGTCTTGCCAGTTGGGGCCCTGCAACTGCGCCTCGACCTCGCGGGCAAGGTCCAGCACCTGTGCCGGCGACCACTGCGGCAGCACGCCGGCGTGGACCAGCAGGAAACCGTCGTCCGCCAGTGCCAGAGGGAGGTGTCGCAGCCAAGTGAGCAGTTCGTCGCAATCCGGGGCGCCCAGGATGTCGTCCAGCGTGTCCGATTTCCCCTTCTTGCGCACGCCGGCGGCCACGGCGAGCAGGTGGATGTCATGATTGCCCAGGACGGCGCGCGCGCGCGCGCCCATGGCCTTGACGGTGCGCAGCGTCTGCAGTGATGCGGGGCCGCGATTGACCAGGTCGCCGACGAAGCACAGCGGCGCGGCGGCTGGCAGGCGGCCTAAAAGGTGGTCGAGGGAGGGGAGGCATCCCTGCAGGTCGCCGATGGCGAAGGGGCGGCTGGCGTACTCAGGCGCGTCAGGCATAAAGTGTGTTAGGAAGTGTGAATTATTGTTTGAATGTGATAACAACAAGCGCAAGGTCAGTTACATCACGCTACAAAAAATCATCCTGTCCCCGCAAGCGGGACTGCCGGTCAGATAGAATACCGCCACTTCCAAGCGCTACGGATTCCCGCCAAACTACAAATAGCAATATGGCGGATGCCCGGCATTTGCCGGGACCTCGAAATATATCGATATGCATGGAGCAAACGAGTTGTCCTATATTTTTGTAACGGGCGGGGCGGGGTTCATCGGTGCGAACTTCGTGCTCGGCTGGCTGCGTGACGACAGCGCAGATGCCATCGTCAACATCGACAAGCTGACCTACGCGGGCAATCGCAAGACACTGGCCTCGCTCGAGGGCGACGCGCGTCATGTCTTCTCCCAGACCGATATCTGCGACCGCGCAGCGCTGGATCGTCTTTTCGCTACCTATCGCCCGCGCGCGGTGGTGCATTTCGCGGCAGAGAGCCATGTGGATCGCTCCATCCATGGCCCGGCCGAGTTTATCGAGACCAATATCGTCGGCACCTTCACGCTGCTGGAAGCGGCACGCGCCTACTGGGGCGCGCTCGACAAGGACGCCAAGGGGGCCTTCCGCTTCCTGCACGTGTCCACCGACGAGGTGTTCGGCTCGCTCGGCCCCGCCGACCCGCAGTTCTCGGAATCCACGCCGTACGCCCCCAACAGCCCGTATTCGGCTTCCAAGGCGGCCTCCGACCACCTGGTGCGAGCCTACCACCATACCTACGGGCTGCCGGTGCTGACCACCAACTGCTCGAACAACTACGGGCCGTACCACTTCCCCGAGAAACTGATTCCGCTGATGATCGCCAACGCGCTGGCGGGCAAGCCGTTGCCGGTCTACGGCGATGGCCTGAACGTGCGTGACTGGCTCTATGTGGGCGACCACTGCGCAGCCATCCGCGAAGTGCTGGCGCGCGGCCGCCTGGGCGAGACCTACAACGTCGGCGGCTGGAACGAGAAGACCAACCTGGACGTCGTGCATACGCTGTGCGACCTGCTGGACGAACTCCAGCCCAAGGCAGAGGGCTCTTACCGGTCGCTGATCACCTACGTCAAAGACCGTCCGGGCCATGATCGGCGCTACGCGATCGACGCCCGCAAGCTGGAGCGCGAACTGGGCTGGAAGCCCGCCGAGACCTTCGAGAGCGGGCTGCGCAAGACGGTGCAGTGGTACCTGGACAACCAGGCCTGGGTAAAGGATGTGATGTCCGGTGAATACCGGAACTGGGTGGCCAAGCAATATGCAGCCTAAGACAGCTGAGGTGTCCACCATTCTTGTGACCGGGTGTAACGGACAGGTCGGCTTCGAACTCCAGCGCAGCCTGGCCCCACTGGGCCGGGTGATCGCGCTCGACCGGGCAGGCTGCGACCTGACTCGGCCGGATCACATCCGCCAGGTCGTGCGCGAGTTGCGGCCCGACGTGATCGTCAATCCGGCTGCCTATACCGCGGTCGACAAGGCTGAGAGCGACGCCGAAACGGCGTTCGCCATCAATGGCACCGCCGTCGGCGTACTGGCCGAAGAGGCCAAGGCCCTCGGCAGCCTGCTGGTGCACTACTCGACCGACTACGTGTTCGACGGCCGCAAGGACGGCGCCTACGTCGAGACCGATCCCGTCGATCCGCAATCGGTGTACGGCAAGAGCAAGCTCGCGGGCGAGCAGGCCGTCGCCGCCTCGGGCGCGGCCGCGCTGGTGCTGCGCACCTGCTGGGTGGCCGGTGCCCACGGCGGGAACTTCGCCAAGACCATGCTGAAGCTGGGCAGCGAGCGCGACAGCCTGCGCGTGATCGCTGACCAGTTCGGCGCGCCCACCACGGCATCGCTGATCGCGGACGTGACGGCGCAGATCGTCGCGCGGCACTGGTTGTTCGGCGACCGTGCAGCCTTCCCGGCGGGCACCTACCACCTCGCGGCCGCGGGCGAGACCACCTGGCATGGCTATGCCACGGAGGTCCTCGGATACGCGGCAAGCAAGGGGCTCGCGCTGAGGGTGAATCCCGCCGCAATCGAGGCGATTCCGGCGACTGCCTACCCATTGCCCGCACCGCGGCCATCGAATTCGCGACTGGACACCAGCAAGCTGCGCGCCACCTTTGACATTCATCTGCCGGATTGGCGGCAGGGCGTCCACTATTTGCTCGACCAGATCCTCGCCTGAACTACTGGCAGCATGTATAAGGGACAGGATCTTCGCTGGCAGTCGCAGGCACGAATCGATTCGAGAAACGGCGGCACGTCGACGACTTGTGCGGTGCACAGGCAACGTCAAGCGGTCGGATCTCAAAGAGGGCGTATCGAATGCGGCTTTGCCGTAATGCAGGCCGACCAGCGCGATGCACGAGCCCACTGGAACGTCCTTGGGCTGCCGTCCGCGCCGGCCACTTGTCGGCTGCATGGTGCGGTAGGATGGGTGGTGAGTTCGGCGCGTCACCGTTTGCATCGCCAGTCGCGGCTTTGTGCCTGCCAGCGATGCAATCTGGCCGATGACGGGATGATCATGCTGGCGGCCCTTGGTCCGGTTCGAGCAGGCAGCAGTATGTACGATTGACCCCGCCAATGCAGGGGGCGGTAGTTACCATCATCTATGATCACTATCACATTAGCATTTCTCGTCTCATCGCTGATTACCTTTCTGGTGGTGCGGTACTCGCGCTTCCACGAGCACCTTACCGCGGACTGGGATCTCCAGGGCGTACAAAAACATCATGCGAAGCCGGTTCCTCGCATTGGGGGGCTAGGCATCGCGACGAGCCTCGCGGTGGTGTCGCTCATCACCTGGACGCGCTCGGACGCAACGACAGGTGGCACGATGCTCCTGCTGGCGGCCTGTGCGACATTCGCATTCGGCGCGGGCTTCTGGGAGGACTTGACGAAGCGGGTGTCGCCGCGTGAGAGACTGATCGCGACCATGATTTCGGCATTGGCTGCGGCCTGGCTGCTCGACGCCAGGATCATGCGGGTGGACGTCGCGCTGATCGACCAGTTCCTCTCCATCACTGTTGTTTCGATCGCCATCACTGCGCTTGCGGTTTCGGGGCTGGCGAACGCGATCAACATCATCGACGGGTTTAACGGGCTGGCCTCGATGGTCTCGATGATCATGTTTCTGTCGCTGGCCTACGTCGCTTTCCAGGTCGGGGACGCATTCGTTCTCACGGTGGCCTTCCTGATGATCGGCGCCATATTCGGTTTTTTCATCTGGAACTTTCCGGCGGGTTCGATTTTCCTCGGTGACGGCGGAGCCTATCTGATTGGATTCGTGCTGGCAGAGCTGGCCATTCTTCTGATTGCGCGGCATCCGCAGATTTCCGCGTGGTACCCGTTCCTGATGGTGATTTACCCGATCTTCGAAACGCTTTTCAGTATCTATCGCCGGAAGGTGGTCAGAGGGGTGCCGGCAGGCCATCCCGACGGCGTGCATCTGCATACCCTGATCTATAAGAGGGTGATGCGCTGGGCAGTGGGAAGCGCGGATCATCGCCATAAGCTGCGGCGTAACTCCATGACCTCGCCTTATCTCTGGCTGCTCAGCCTGTTCGCCGTCGTTCCTGCGACGCTGTTCTGGAACAACGGGATCGTCCTTGCGATTTTCTCGGCAGTGTTCATGATTTTTTACGTGTGGATATATTGGCGCATCGTCCGCTTTCAGGCCCCACGTTGGATGATATTTCGGAAATAAGGACGAGCATGCCCTTGAACAAGTCTATTGCAGCCAGTGAAGATCAGGACGAAGACCTGGGCCGGATGACGCTGGAGTTCCTGAGGAAAGCGAAGTACTGGCTGGTAGCTGGCGCGCTACTGGGCGGGGCTGCCGGATATGGCGCTACGTTCCTCGTTCGTGCCCAGTGGAATGCAACCCTTCTGCTGCAGGTCGCCCAGATCGGAGGGGACAACGGCGGCGCTCCCACGATCGTGGAACCGATCGGCCGCACGGTGGACAGGATGGTCTCCAGGCAGTTCAAGGAGGCAGTGCTGTCGCGGCTTGGGCTCCCTTCCGATGTGAACGTCAGCCCGGATACCGACCTGATACTGAAGTCTGCCAATGTCGCGCAGATGCGCAATTCCGATCTGCTCATGGTTTCGGTGAATGGGTATAGCAGGGAGCAGGCAGGCCAGTTCGCCAAGGCATTCGAGAGTGAAGTCTCCCAAGTACATGACGTACTCGCAAAGCCGACGATCGACAAGCTGAAGACCGAGCAATCGTCGATCGAAGACTCGCTGGTGACCGAAGAAAGGCGCAGGACTGAATTGCAGAAGCTTGCGCAGGACCAGTTCCGCGGCGATGTGGCCGGGAAGTTCTCGCAAAGCGTATTGTTGTCCCAGATGCTCTCTCAGAACGAACTGTCCCTGCTGCAGCTCGGGCGTAGAGAGCGTGCGCTCAAGGAGCAACTGGATCCCACCCGCACCTTCGGCACGCATGCTCTCCTGGGGGCGGCCGACATAAGCAGGCGTCCGGTCTTCCCTCGCAGATCCGCATTTGTCGGGGCGGGGATTCTCGCGGGCCTGGCCCTGGCCATGGTGTTGCTGCTGGTTCGGCAGCAAAAGCGAAAATAGGGCCGGTGTTGGAAGCCGGTCCCGCAGCGGGTCGGGGTCCTTGCTTGCGATAAGTCGGAAGAGATTGAGCCGTCTCCGCGTCTGTCTTTGCCTTTCGTGAGAGACGCTCACGAAATCACCGGGCGAACGGGAGCGGAGAGTTGTTGGGAGTTTAAGGGTAATGCCGAAGATCGTTCATTTTGGGAAGTACTATCCCCCAGACGCCGGTGGCATTGAAAGCGTGACATCCAGCCTTGCCCAAGGTGCGGCAAAGGCGGGTTACGACGTGACTGTTGTCTGCTTCAAGAAATCGGCGGCGGACGATGTCAGCGTTGTCGATGGCGTCCGGATCATCAGGCTGCCGATCAGCAAGCTGGTCGCCTCGCAGCCGCTGGGTCTGAAGTATCTGAAGGTGTGCCTCGACGAGGCGCGCAAGGCCGACGTCATTCACCTGCATGTGCCCAATATGCTCGGCGCATTGTGCTGCCTGCTGATCGGGAAGAAGCCGCGTCTTCTGGTGCACTGGCACGCCGACGTCATCAACAAGGGTTTCCTGGGCAAGTTGATGATGCCGCTCGAGGTCGCCTTGCTGAAGCGGGCGGACTGCATCGTGGCTACGTCGCAGGTCTATGCTGAGGCCTCGCCGTTCCTCAGCCGTTTCAAGCATAAGGTTTCAGTCGTGCCGATCGGCGTGACGGACGTGCGAGAGGGCGCTGTTTCGACCGATGGCTCATCGCACCTTCCCCCGGAGCTGGAAAGCAAGCTGGCCGGCAAGAAACTGATCCTTGCAGTCGGGCGGCTCGTTCCCTACAAAGGTTTTGACGTGCTGATCGAAGCCGCCAGGCACCTGCGCGACGATGCCGTCGTCGTCATTGTCGGCAGCGGTCCGCTCAAGGAATCGCTCGAGGCTTCGATTCACCGCGCGGGGGCGGCGGCTCGCGTCGTCCTCGCGGGCCGTCTGAGCGACGATGCCCTGCATGCGTTGTTCGCCCGTGCTGCCCTGTACTGCCTGCCTTCTGTCACCCGGGCTGAAGCGTTCGGCGTGGTGCTGCTCGAAGCGATGGCCTATGGGCTTCCGATCGTCGCGACGGATATTCCCGGTTCCGGCGTGCCATGGGTCAATCAGCATGGCGTCAGCGGCATCAACGTGCCAGTGAGCGATGCCAATGCATTGGCTCAGGCCTGCAACCGGATTCTCGAATCGGAGCCGGAGCGGGCCAAGCTTTCGGAAGGGGCACGCCGGCGGTTTATGACCGAGTTCACGGAGGAGGTTTCCGTGAAGCGGATGATGGCGGCCTATGGTCGTCTCGCAGCGTAGTCAACGAATTGCGCCAAATTGACAATCCGGGCCGCCATGTCGTGCGAGGCATTTTTTGCATGCCGTCGCCGGCTATGCGGCAAGGGAAAAACCAATGATCTCGGTTACTCCAGTTATTCTTTGCGGTGGTTCCGGTACTAGGCTCTGGCCCCTTTCGCGGGCAGGCTTCCCGAAGCAGTTCCTGTGTCTGACCGGAAAGGAAAGCCTCTTCCAGCAGGCCATAGACAGGATCGCGGCCGTGGGGACGGCCCAGGTCTCGGTCGGCTCGCCGCTTCTCGTCAGCAATGAAGAGCACCGCTTCCTGGCCCTCGAGCAATTGCGCGAGACAGGTGTGGCGCTGGGTGCGGCCTTGCTGGAGCCCGTGGGGCGGGGTACCGCGCCTGCACTGACGATTGCGGCGCTGGCAGCGCTGGAGAAGGGGGAAGACCCGGTTCTCGTGGTGACGCCCTCGGACCAGTCCATCTCTGACAAGGCGGCCTATGTGGCCGCCTTGCGGGTTGCGATCGATGAAGCCGCCGCTGGTGCCATTGTCATTCTCGGCATTCCGGCGCAGACACCGGAAACGGGCTACGGCTACATCAAGACCCGCATGGAAGCCAGCGCATCTGCTGCGGTCAGCGATGTCGAGGCATTCGTCGAGAAGCCCGATGCCGCCACCGCCATGCGCTACCTGGAAGCGGGCGGGTACTACTGGAACAGCGGGATGTTCGTGCTTCGGGCCTCGCTTTGGCTCGCTGCGCTCGGGCACTTCCGTCCCGATATTCTCGAGGCATCGCGCAGGGCCTGGGAGGCGCGCAGCAACGATGCGAATTTCACGCGGCCAGGCGGCCCTGAGTTTGCCGAGATACCGGCGGACTCGGTCGACTGCGCGGTCATGGAGCGCTGCCCGGGAAGTCCGTTCCCCATCCGGATGGTGCCGCTCAATGCGGGCTGGAGCGATCTGGGGGCTTGGGATGCGATCTGGAACGTATCGCCGAAGGACGAGGCCGGCAATGCGCATATGGGTGATGTGATCACTGCAGAAAGTCGCGATACCCTGGTGCATGCCACCAGCCGACTGGTCGCTCTTGTCGGCGTGGAAAATCTCGTCGTGGTCGAAACACCGGATGCTGTCCTGGTAGCTGACAAATCCCGCTGCCAGGACGTGAAGCGCATTGTCAGCGCGCTCGACCAGCAGCAGCGCAAGGAACATACCCTGCATCGCAAAGTGCACCGGCCCTGGGGCTGGTATGACAGCGTCGATGAGAGCGACCGCTTCAAGGTCAAGCGCATCCAGGTGAAGCCGAAGGCCAGTCTGAGCCTGCAAAAGCACTATCACCGGGCGGAGCACTGGATCGTGGTCAAGGGCACGGCGGAGATCACCTGCGGCGACAAGACGATCCTGCTCACTGAGAACCAGTCGACCTACATCCCGCTGGGAGAAGTCCATCGGCTGGCCAATCCGGGCAACATCCCGCTGGAGATCATCGAGGTCCAGTCGGGCAGCTATCTCAGCGAGGATGACATTGTGCGAATCGAGGACAGCTACGGACGCCAATGATGCTGCAATGGATAAACCCAGCCGGCAGGCGGGCGGACGCCAGGCGGCAGCCGTACCATGGCCGACCGCTTCGATCGAATGCCATGTCTCGTCCCGTCTTCGCATGCTGGTACCGGCACTCCGGAGTGCGCGGCGATGACTAGCAACCCGCATTCGGCGGCCCGGCATCAGCAAGGCCTGCGCATCGCCGTGATCGGCGCGTGCTATTACATGCCACCTTCGCGTTTCTCGAAGGTGGTGGCGGCGTTCGTGCGCAATCTGCTGCCGCCTCACAGTTCGGTGCAGAAGTGCTACGTCGGCATGCGTTCGCCTGAATCGGCACCCGCCGTGGGCAACGAGGAGTCGGCGTTGTGGATCGGCTCGTCCGGGCACTTTCTCGACATTTCCGCCTATGCTTCAGCAGTCTGCGGTCGTCGGAAACCACGATCTTTATCTGGTACTGAACGATACGCTGTTCGCCAAGCATCCGTGGCACCTGATTTCCAAGAGTCTTGGCGCGCTGATTCCGAGCTTGGCAGCGATCAGCGAGCCTGCCGCAGCAGGCGTCGTCCATCCCACCACCGACCTGCTGCTGGTGGATTCGCGCAACCCGACGCGGCGGCACCTGTCGACATTCTGCTTCCTGCTGAATCCGGCCGGATTCGCCGTGTTCAGGGAACTCGCCGACACATTGCCTACGGATGGCTCGAACCAAGGCATCCGCGATTGGCTGAGGGCCCATGGTGAAGCCCATGTGCCGCTGAAGCATCTGCTACATGTGCATCTTACGGGCCCGGTCAGCCCATGGTCCTGGAAGGGCCGGCTGGGCGCTGGCGTCTCCGAGGAACTGGTGCTTCGCAAGGCGGTAACGGTGGCGTTCGAGTATCTGTTCAGCGAACAGATGCTGCGCCTTGGCGGGCTGGTCATGCCGATCAATCTGGGACTGACATACCGCATGCGCGCGAAGGCAGCCGCCTTGTATTCACGAATCGGACGTAGATGAAACGCATAAAAATACTCGCATTGGGGCCGCAAGAAGTGATTCCTCCGGTCGATGGCGGGAAGGAAGGGATACATGGTGCGCTCGCCTCGCTTGCCGAGCAGTTCGATGTCACCTATGCCTATCCGCGAGCGGAGAACAGCGCAGAGGCGGCTGCGGGCTACGCGGCCATCGGTGTTCGCCAGGTCGCGGTTCCATTCACGCCGCGCGAGTCCGTGGGCGTGGTTCTGTCTTCCACGCTGAGAGCGAAGCCGTATAAGTTCGAGAAATACTCGGCCGGCACGGCTGCCTCGGCCTATGCCGAAGCAATCGGTCCCGTGCAATTTGACGCCATTCTCTGTTTCCATCCGCACACCGTTGCGCTGGCCGAGAAGATCAAGCGCAATGCAGGCTGGCGCGTGCCGATCATCCTGCGCGAGCACAACATCGAGTATGAGCTGGTGCGCAGTTTTCGCGATTCGCTGCACGGGCCAGCCCGCATTGCGGCCAGTCTGTTCGCCATGCTCACACGCCGGGAAGAAATGCAGATCTGGCGGCGTGTGGATGCGGTCGCCTTCCTGACCGACCACGACCTCTCGATCGCCCGCGCCCAGGATGCCAGCAGCAACTTCTTTCTCGCGCCTGAAGGCATCCCCATTCCGCCGAGGCGCGAACTGAACCGATCCGCGGCGTCGTTGCAGCTGCTCGTCCTGCTCAACCCCCGCGCCACACAGAGCGTCGCCAGCCTGAAGCGCTTTCTCCATACCGTCTGGGTGCCGGCGTCGACTGAGCCCGCGCTGCAGCCCCTCTCTCTGGCAATCACCGGCGTGGAAATGGGGCAACTCGCCCAACTCGTCGATATGACGCCGGACAGGCTCGCAGAACTGCGGGTAAGAGCGCTTGGCTTCGTGCCATCCTTGAAAGCGGTCTTCGCGGAATCGCTTGCGCTGGTTTCCCCGACCTATGTCGGCGGGGGGATACGGAAGAAGATACTCGAGGCGATGGCCAACCAGGTGCCGGTGATCGCTACCACGCTCGATGTGGAGAGTTGCGGCTACTTCCGGGCGGGCCAGAATCTCATTTCCTTCGATTCGCCTTCCGAGTTCATCAGCGGAGCCGTGCGGCTGATGGAAGACAATGCCTACTGGGCGCAAATCGCCGACGCCGGACGAAGCGCGGTCGAGACCCATGCCAGCTGGAAGCTGTTTGCTGATGAGATCCGGGCGGAGGCTGCCCGGCTGGTCGGCAGCGCAGTGCCGGCGCGCGACTGAGGTGCTCATTTACTGAGATGCTCATTTCCCGGCTGTTATCCATCGCGTTCTCCGCATCGATTGCCCTGACGGCATTCGGCGCCGTCTATCGGCCCGGGACCCTTGGCTATCTGGCGGCCTCGCCGGGCACGCTGCTGATCGCATGCTGCCTGCCTATGGTGCTTCTGGTGCGCCTGGTCGAGGGACGCGCGCATTCGACAGTCAGCCTGAATGCCTGGTGGCTCGTTGGATATGGCCTGGTGGCTTCGATCCTGTCGATGCTCTTCTTCGGGATGGCGCCGCTGTTCGCAGTGAAGTCGGCAACACTGCTTGTGCTGTCGGCACTTTGGTTGTCGCCGCTGCTGTTCTTCGATCACCTGCGAGTGCGGGATCTGCGGATGGGATTGACCATCGCACTCGCCATCTGCGCGATCGCTTATCTCTGCAGCGATGTTTTTCCGGGCAGCCTGCCCCAGGCCATTCGCGAGGTAATCTTTGCACCCGGCTATCTGGTCGCTTCGGATGCACGGGCGCGTGGATTCATGCAGGAAACGTCCCATTTTTCGACGCTGGTCGGGCGCTATGCCATGATGCTCTTCCTGTTGATCGAAGCGCCGCGCGCCTACTCGGCGAAGCGGCAGGCCGTGTTCATGCTGTTGCTCGTGGTCCTGCTGGCCATCTTCGGCTCGAAGGGGGCGTCGATCAGTATCCTGATTGCTTTCCTGAGCATCAGCCTGACACGCCGCCAGATTCCATACCTCATCGCCTTCGCTCCGGTTGTCGCGTGGATTGGCCTGCACCAGGCGCAGGCTGTCGCGTACGATTTCCAGAACTTCACCTCAGGGTCGACGCGCCTTACGCTATGGCTCACCGGGCTGTCTGGTCTGGTCGCCGATCCGATAGGATATGGCTATTACGGTTTCTACGGCGCCGTGCAGCATTTTGGAGGAGCGGCCATGAACTGGCTCGGCGCGCTGTACCCGCTGAACTTTTCAGAGATGGTCGATATCCTCGAGGGGCTGAACAATGTGTCGACAAAGTCCACCCTTCTCGATTTCCTGCTGGTGTACGGCGTCTTTTTCTTGTGGATGATGTATCTGTTGTGCCGGCGCATCAACTTGGCGGATCCCCGTGCCAAGGCAGCCATCGTCTACCTGGCGCTCACGTCCTTGGCAAGCAGCGGCCACGAGTCAATATCCTTCTTCCTTGGCTTCGCGGTGCTGCTCATCGCGTTCCCACGGAAAGCGGCGGCTCGAATGCCTGTGGCTGCAGATACTGTATCAACCCCCTGTTCATGAGTTCGGGCCGATGATCTTTCGTGAAATGTCCCGTCTGAATGGGTGTCTTTCAGGTGAAAACTAAATGATTATTCGAGCGCGTGCACCTCTTCGTCTTGGTCTCGCAGGCGGCGGTACCGACGTGTCGCCCTACTGCGATGTTCATACCGGTGCGGTATTGAACGCAACGATCGATCGGTATGCGTATGCGGTCATCAAGGTGCTGGACGAACCCGTGGTCCGCTTCGTTGCATCCGACCAGGGGCTCGTGTCGGAGCACGGCGTGGATGATGTGCTGTCCACCGCATCGAAGCTGGCGCTGCATTCGGCGGTGTATCGCGAGATCATGCGCGAATTCAACAATTCGGTGCCGATGGCGCTTGAGCTGACGACATTCTGCGATGCGCCGGCCGGCTCGGGGCTCGGCTCCTCGTCGACGCTGGTCGTGGCCATGGTCAGGGCATTTGCGGAGCTTCTCCGTCTGCCGCTGGATGACTACACCATCGCGCGCATGGCGTTCAAGATCGAGCGTGTGGACTGCGGCCTGAAAGGCGGTCGCCAGGACCAGTACTCGGCGACCTTCGGCGGCTTCAACTTCATGGAGTTCTACGCTGAAGAGCGGGCCTTGATCAGTCCGCTACGCATCAAGAACTGGATCATCTGCGAACTGGAAGCGTCCCTGGTTCTCTTCTACACCGGTGTTTCGCGGGAGTCCGCCAAGATCATCGCGGACCAGAGCGACAATATGCAGTCCGGCAGCCAGGATGCGATCGAGACATTCCACAACATCAAGCGCGAGGCATTCGTCATGAAGGAGTGCCTGCTGAAGGGCGATTTCTCCGGCATCGTGGATTCGATGCTGCAGGGATGGGAGAACAAGAAGAAGAGCGCGCGCACCGTATCCAACCCGCACATCGATGAGATCTATGATGCCGCCATCTCGTCAGGCGCGCTGGCAGGCAAGGTATCCGGCGCCGGCGGCGGCGGATTCATGATGTTCTTCGTGCCGCCGGATCGGCGCATGGACGTGATCCGCACGCTGAACAAGTATGAAGGACAGGTCAGCAACGCGCATTTCACTAAGCACGGCACCCAAGCATGGAGTATCGCATGAACAAAGCCTATATCGTTGATCAGGTCAGGGAAACGCAGCGCATCATGGGCGAGATGCTTGGCGACCAGTCATTGCTGGCGGCCACCGAGGCGGCTGCCTTGGCGTGCGTGAAGGCGCTGAATGCGGGCGGCAAGGTCTTGCTGGCCGGCAATGGTGGCAGCGCCGCGGATGCGCAGCACATCGCAGGCGAGCTCGTCAGCCGCTTTGCGTTCGACAGGCCCGGCCTTCCGGCAGTCGCCCTGACGACGGACTCGTCGATCCTGACCGCGATCGGAAACGACTACGGATTCGAAAAGCTGTTCGCGCGCCAGGTACAGGCACAAGGCAAGCCGGGCGACGTGTTCATCGGTTATTCGACGTCCGGCCAGTCGCCGAACATCCTCAAGGCGTTCGAGACGGCGCGCCAGTCCGGCGTCGTGACAATCGGCCTGACGGGCAACCGCGGCGGCCCCATGACGGAACTCTGCGATCATCTGCTGGCCGTGCCGTCGGCCGTCACGCCGAAGATCCAGGAGGGCCATCTGGTCCTCGGGCACATCCTTTGCGGGATCATCGAACAAGAGATCTTCGGGGAGGCCGCCTGATGGAGGCCATCGTCTTGGCGGGCGGCCTCGGGACGCGGCTCAGGGAGGTCGTGTCGGATGTCCCGAAGGTCATGGCACCGGTGGCGGGGCGCCCGTTCCTTGAAATCCTGCTGACGGTGCTGGCGCGCAAGGGCTTCACCCGGGTGGTGCTGTCCCTCGGCTATCTGGCCGACACGGTGGTGACGCACTTCGGCAGCAGCTTCGCCGGGCTCGATCTGGTGTATGAGATCGAGCAGCAGCCGCTGGGCACGGGCGGAGCCATGCGCGCCGCCCTGGGCCGCTGCACGGGCGAACATGTCTTCGTCTTCAACGGCGACACCTTCCTGGACCTGGAAGTTGCCGATGTCGAGTTGGAGTGGGGGCGCCGGCAGGTACCGGTCATCGTCGCGCGCGAAGTGCCCGATACCAAGCGATATGGCCGCCTCGATGTCTCGGACGGCCAGGTGCTCGGCTTCTTCGAGAAGGGGATGTCCGGTCCCGGCCTGATCAATGCCGGGTGCTATGTGCTGCCCCGGGATACGCTCGATGCCTTCGCGCCAGGCCAGGCATTCTCGTTCGAGACGGATTACCTGCCTGGTGCCGTCGGGCAGCGGCGCTTCGATGTCTTCGTGAGCCGTGGCTACTTCATCGACATCGGCGTGCCCGATGACTATGCGCGGGCGCAGAGCGAACTGGCGGGCATTGCCAAATGACGATGCGTCCTGCACTGTTCCTTGACCGCGATGGCGTCGTGAACGTCGACCACGGCTACGTATCGACACCCGCGCAGTTCGAGTTCCTCGATGGCATCTTCGATCTCTGCCGGGCGGCGAAGGAACGCGGCTACTGGATCTTCATCATCACCAACCAGGCCGGCATCGGCCGCGGTTACTACACGGAAGACGACTTCCGGGTGCTGACCGACTGGATGAAGGCGGCGTTCAAGTCGGCAGGGGCGGAGATCGATGCGGTCTACTACAGCCCGTATCATCCCGAGCACGGCGTGGGCGAGTACCGGAAGGACAGTGACTGCCGCAAGCCGAAGCCGGGCATGCTCATCCAGGCGACGAGGGAGTTCGAGGTGGATCTCGGCAGGTCGCTTCTTGTGGGGGACAAGCACTCGGACATCGAAGCGGGCCTGGCCGCCGGCGTGGCGCGCAACCTGCTGTTCGCCCCACCCGCCGGGAATCGGTATGACGAGACCTCGCAAGGGGCCACCGCAGTCATCGGGTCTCTGCGCGAAGCGGTTTCTTATTTGGAATATTGAGGGCGGCAGCCTGTCCGCGAATCGTCCGGCATGGCTTGTCCGAGGCGGGCATGCCGGATACCCCGGGCATTTCCCGGAGTGACAGCGCCCGGCGCGTCAAGACGCTCCCGGGATGCAGAAGGAGAAAAACATGACAGCACGTAAAGGCATTATCCTCGCCGGCGGGTCGGGAACCCGGCTTTATCCGGTGACGCAGGCGGTTTCGAAGCAGTTGATGCCTGTCTATGACAAGCCGATGATCTACTACCCGCTCAGCACGCTGATGCTGGCGGGCATGCGCGATGTCCTCGTGATCTCGACCCCCCAAGACACGCCGCGATTCGCGGAGCTGCTCGGCGACGGCAGCCGGTGGGGCATGAACATCAGCTACGCCGTGCAGCCCTCGCCGGACGGCCTGGCGCAGGCATTCATCATCGGCCGGGATTTCCTGAACGGCGGCCCCAGCGCGCTGGTGCTGGGGGACAACATCTTCCACGGGCACGATCTGCCGAAGCTGCTGAAGAGCGCCGACTCCCGCCAGAACGGGGCCAGTGTCTTCGCGTATCACGTGCATGACCCGGAGCGCTATGGCGTGGTTGAGTTCGATGCCGGCCAGAACGCGATCAGCATCGAGGAAAAGCCGCAGCAGCCCAAGAGCAGCTACGCGGTGACCGGCCTGTATTTCTACGACCAGCAGGTCTGCGACATCGCGGCCGACATCAAGCCGTCCGCCCGGGGCGAGCTGGAGATCACCGACGTCAATCGCCGCTACCTCGAGCAAGGCGACCTCAACGTCGAGATCATGGGGCGAGGCTACGCCTGGCTCGATACCGGGACGCACGACAGCCTCCTGGATGCGTCGAGCTTCATTGCCACATTGCAGAAGCGCCAGGGTCAGATGGTGGCCTGTCCGGAAGAGATCGCTTTCGGACAGGGTTGGATCGATGCGGCCAAGGTGCAGGAACTTGCCGCGCCGCTGGCCAAGAACGGGTACGGCCAGTACCTGCTGGGCCTGCTGAAGTAAGGGAGAACACAGATGCCATTCATTGCGACGCCGACGGCGCTGCCCGAAGTCGTGATCCTGGAACCCAAGGTCTTTGGCGACGACCGGGGTTTCTTCTTCGAGAGTTTCAACCAGCGCGACTTCCAGCAGGCCACTGGGGTCGATACGCCGTTCGTGCAGGACAACCACAGCCGGTCGGCCAAGGGGGTGCTGCGCGGCCTGCACTATCAGATCCAGCATCCGCAGGGCAAGCTCGTGCGGGTGGCGGCCGGCGAAGTGTTCGACGTGGCGGTCGACCTGCGCCGCAGCTCGCCGAACTTCGGGAAGTGGGTGGGCGTGGTGCTGTCCGCCGAGAACAAGCGCCAACTGTGGGTGCCGCCCGGCTTTGCCCATGGTTTCGTTGCCACCAGCGACGTTGCCGAGGTCCTGTACAAGACGACCGACTACTGGCATCCGGAGCATGAGCGGAGCCTGCTCTGGAACGACCCGACGGTGGCCGTGCAGTGGCCGGTCTCCGGCACGCCGACGCTGGCCGCCAAGGATGCGGCGGGCAAGCTGTTCAACGACGCCGATATGTTCGAGTAAAGGCCGGCCCGCAGCAGCGGGCTTCCTTGCGGCATCGCGGGCAAGGGGGCTGGCCGTTGTCCAAGCGGCGCGCCGTGCGGGAGCCCCGCCGGCGCCAGCCTGGCGCCGCTATGCCGCAGCGATGACGTTCAGGCCGGCGCGTCCTGCCCTGTCCTGCCGGGGGACTTCCGGCTCTCGCGAAGGTAGAGCCATGCAAACGCGGCGGCGCCGACCAGTTCCGTCAGGATCACCGAAATGATGGTCCCTTCCGCGCCCAGATAGCGCGTGAGCGGTACGACGTACAACAGGTGCAGACCGGTGGCGACCGCGTACACATTCTTCAGCAGCCGTGTGTGGCCCATGGCCATCAAGCCCAGATTGCCGTACACGAGCGCTACGCCGATGATGGGCAGCAGCACCGCTTCCAGCCTCAGCAGTGCGATCGATGAGTGGAATTGCTCGCCGAGCCAGAAGGTGACCGCCCAGCCTGCGCAAAGCTGGATCACCACGAACATGATGCCGGCGGAGCCCAGGATCGCGAGCATCGCCGTGCGCAGCAGCCTGCCCGCAGCGGCGGGATCGATGGCGTTGTACTGGCTGATGCGTGGATAGAACGCCTGGCCGATCACGACGAACACGGCCTGCGCTGCCAGGCGGATCTTGTCCGCCATCGCGAACTGGCCGACGGCGACCGGTCCGTAGAAGTAATTCAGCAGGATCGAGTTGAAGTTCACGTAGAAGCTGACCAGCACCACCGAAAGGAAGACCGGGAACCCGTCAACGAGCGTGTCACGGATTGCCCGCATCTTCACCATCGCGAAGGATGCCAGCTTCTCCCTGGCGATGATCCACAGGGCAGCGGCGGCGAGCATGACGTTGCCGATGCTGATGCCGAGTGCTGCAAAGGCTGCGTCGCCGTTGCCCTTGACCAGCATCACCACGCAAAGCAGGCTCACCGCCTTCGAAACGAAGGTCGGCAGCACCAGGGACTTCATCCGCTCCAGGCCCTGGAACAGCCACAGGGGCGTGACTGCGTTCGCGATCAGGCCCAGGCTCGCGGCCAGGAACACGGCCCAGTGCGAGCGGATATCGGGGACGAACGCGATGCCGGCAATCAGCAGCACCAGCGCGCCGAGCATCAGCGCCAGCCTGCCCGCCGTGGTGCACGAATACACCTGGTCCAGCATGGGCCGGTCGTCCCGGTGCAGCGATACGAGCCGCGTTGCCGTCAGGTTGTAGCCATAGTCGGTCAGCAGGGTCAGGTACTGCATGATCGCCTGGCAGTAAGCAAGTACGCCGAATTCCTTGACCCCAAGCACTTTGCCGAGATAGGGCAGCAGCAGCAGCGGAAACAGGTAGTTGCCGCCTTGGATCAGGATCAGATACAGGACGGTCTTCTTGATCGATGTGGTCATCGGCTGTGTTTTGAGGCGTACGCCAGGCGTGGGCGATCAGGCGTGTGCAGGGCCATGGATCGCGCTGCCGCCGCCGGGCGTCGTGACTGAGCGCCGGCGCGAGGCGATGGCGCACGCAATCCGTGTCACGACACCGCACACGCGCGCGTCTGCTCTGTTCTCCGGGGGAAAGCTCTGTGTCCGAGAGGGTGGCCGGGGAGCACGAATGCCGAACCGGTCTGGCGCGCGCAAGACGGCCGCAGGAACCGGTTCTGCCGGAACGGGCCGCCGCGATGGCGAAGAACGCCCCTGGGCTGTACCGGCGGCGGGGGCGCGGATTCCCGCATGCCCCGGCTCTCGAACGGTGGCGAGTGTAGCATGACAGCCTGCGCGCTCACCGTGGCGGGAACAGGGCGGCGGGAGCACCCGGTGCTAGGTTCCCGCTTGCGGCGGTCTGCTCGCCAACCAGGCCTGGACGGCCGAATGCAGCGCGGTCCAGGTCGAGAAGCGGCGATGCTCGTAGTACAGCGGGCCGGCATGCGGGCGCTCGAGAATCCGCTGTCTGCTGACCGGCTGCAGCGCCTGGGTTCCCGAGGTCATGTAGTGCAGGACAAGAAAAGGGAACAGTCCGATCCAGCTATTGCGCTGGGAGGGGTAGGTCAAGGCGTACTTCAGGAAGCGAACGCGATGGCGCCACGGAATGCGCGAGGCCTGAACCGGGCCGTTCTCGCGCAATGGAGCCAGGAGCCGAAAGAAGGGCCGCGGGCAGCGAAACGCATTGTAGAGGGCGAATTGCCTGGCGCGGGTGGTGATTCCCAGTTCCGTGCAAAGCTGGACCGCAAAGGCGTGCAGGCTGTCATGGTCGGGATGCCCGCCCTCCCAGGCTGGCATGTACACGGAACCGATCGAGGCGAACGATGCCAGCCAGGATCGGGTCCATGCGAAGGCGGGCTGAAGCGCATCGCTCAGTCTTCCGTCGGCGATGCCGAGTTGCGCGCCGGCGAAGCGCACATCCGTCGCCGCGACCCCCAGGCGGCCCAATACGGCCAGCGATTCCCGATCCCGCTGCGCAGGGTCCGAGCCAGGGGGCACGCCGCTGGTGAGGTATGCACAGACCACGCGCCGCCCAAGCCGCCGCTCGGCAAGGATCTGCTGAAAGACACCGAACTCATCGTCCTGGTGCGCGAACAGGAATACCGCGACCGGACCCGCCTTGCCGTCCTCAGTAGGCATCGAAATCCAAGAAGGTGAACTGGATCTGCCCCGGCTCCAAGCGTGCGCCGTCCGCGCCCAGCGGGCGATAGATCAGGTTGAGGGGGGACGGGCGCAGGCGCTGGGGGATGTGCGCATACGCTGCAAAATCGCAGGCGGCACCAGGTACAAGACCGAGGAACAGCCGCAAGGGCGTGCGCAGGCTGCCGTTTCCGCCGGTGCCCGCTTCCACCGTGGCAGGCAGTTCGGCGTAGGCGGAAATCAAGCGGCCAGAGGCACGGGCTTGCAGGCACAGCCGGTCATTCCAGAGGCGGCGATGGACCGGATTGACCGGATTGGCGCAGCGCCAACCCAGGGACTCCGGCGTCCATACGCGTTCGAACGCCGCATCACGCGCGACCCGGGAAAAATCGATTCCGAGCCGGCCGACGCCGACCATCGCATCCAGCGGCTGCACCAGCTGGAAGCCCAGCTTGCGCACGAAGCCGGGCGTGCTGTTGCTGTTGGCGACGCCGTACACGCAATGGAAGCCCAGGTCGGCCGCCGCCCGGTAGGTCATGTCAGCGAGCTTGGTGAATAGGCCCTTGCCCTGGTAGTCCGGGTGCGTCGCGGTGTTGAGCGACAACAGTGCCGTGACCGGCATCCCGTGGACACGGAGACGGGCGGGAATGCAGGCATAGTGCGCGGCCAGGCGATCGCCGTCGAAGGCGTCGAATCCGATGGCCTCGCCGTCGGGGTTGTCCTTGTACAGCCACGTCAGGAAGGCTGAGCCAAACTTGGTGGTGCCGGGGAAGCACTCCCGGAACAGCGTCTGATAGCGCTGCAGCCGCTCCTGCTCGATGCCGATCGGCGAGAAAGTGATCATCTGAATACCCAGTGCCTGCTCAAGAAAAAGCCATTGGCGGCCACGACGGGAAGCGACGCGATCTTGCCGATCATCACGCTGTCCAGGAGGTGGCGGGAAACAACGATCAGGGCGATCGTGATCAGATAGTTCAGGAAGACGACAACGCCGAACTTCATCATGGTTGCCGCGGATCCCCGCACCTTGAAGGTGACGCGGGCGTGGCAGGCGTAATTCACAGCCAGACCGATGAAGAAACTCGCAGTGGCGGCGACTCCATACTGGACGCCCCAATGGATCAGCGCCTGCATCGCGGAGATATCGACGGCGGCCGAAAGCACGCCGACGCACACAAAGACGGCAAACTGGCGACTGATCATCATTCCCCTGCCGGCCCCTTCGGCCTGCGCACGGCACGTTTGTGGATGGCCCTGCGCGGCACCGACGAGATGTCGTGCGCGATGAAGGCCAGGACGAATTGCAGGCCGATCAGCAGCGGGATGGCGGCAAGCATCACGGTGCCGGCAGGCGTGGCCGAGCCTCTCTCCAGCGAGGAGATCCAGTGGTAGCTGCCGAAAATGATGCCCGCCAGCATCATGAGTATCCCCGTCGGCAACTCGATCGAAGCGAGCGACATGTCCCGCAGGTAGTAGTTGTAGAAGATGCGCTTGGCGAAGTTCCGGGTGTGCTTGACCAGGAATTCACCGACGATCTTGCTGATCTTCAGGTTGCTCACCTCATCGCCGTACTTCGCATCCATCGGTATATCGACGACGACGGCGCGCAAGGTGTTGAGACGGAACAGCATGTCGGTCTCGAAGAAATACCGGCGGCTGATCTTGTTGAACGGCAGCTTCTGTGCCACCTCCCGGTGGATGGCCGTATAGCCGTTGGTCGGATCGAACAGGTCCCAGTAGCCGGAAGAGAGCTTCGTCATGAAGGAAAGCGCCGCGTTGCCGAAGAGCCTGGCCTTCGGCATGGCGCTGATCTCCTCGAGATTGAAGAAGCGATTGCCCTTCGTGTAGTCAGCCTCGCCAGCCCAGATCGGAGCGATGAAGTCCGGGATCAACACAGGATCCATCTGTCCGTCGCCATCGACCTTGACGATGATGTCCATGCCGTCCGCAATCGCCGCCTGGTAGCCGGTCATGACAGCACCGCCGACGCCCATGTTCACGGCGTTTTGCAGGACCGTCACGCGCGGGTCTTGGCAATTGTCCCTGACGAAGTCTCCGCTGCCGTCCGGGCAGCAGTCATCGACTGCGTAGATCCTGGCGCATTCCGGTCCGATTCGGCCGATGAGGCCAAGGATGTGCTGCTTTACCTTGTAGCAGGGTATGACCACGGCAACAGCCTGCTGCGCATTTGTCGGACTCATTGTCAATTCGTCTCTAGCGTAAGGTTCGTCAGCAGGATCTCAGGTGCATCTTGCCTGCCAAGGCGGATCTCCGCACGGGAGGCCCCGCTTGGTACCGGCAGCGATTCCGAGAAATCGGTCGGTTCACCATTGCAGGGAATGAGGCGATAGTAGGTCGGCCCCGCATCCCAGTTGATCTGGAATACCAGGCGTCCAGCTGGCGACTGGCAATTGAGCGTTGCGTGATACCGCGCAAGCGATGCACCGCCGATCGGTACTGTCGCCAGTATCTCAGGGGCTTCGCTTCTCACTGTCTTCGTCGTGTCCGAAGTGTCCTTCTGGAGATCAAAGACCTGACGATAGGAGAGGTCATGGCCAATGACGCGGTACAGAACGAAGTTGCCGAGCCGGAGTTCCGGAGTGCCTGCACGACTCAAGTATTCCCGCAGCCACCATTCCGGATCCTTGGCGGCGTACACATCGTAAGTGCTCCAGACGACGAATTCTACCTTCTCGTCTTTCAGGAAGTCCGCGACGTCGGCAAGGTTCCTGGCTGCGCCGAAGCGAGCCTCGGTCGACGGGGAGTACCAGTTGACGTAGATAGGGGCGCCTTCAAGGCTCGCGCCGAAAGGCGCGGAAGCCGGGTAAAGCACCCTCGCACCTTTGTATTTGTCATTCACATAGGCCGTCATCAGTTTTACCGGATTGATCTTCTCGGTAATCTGGTGGCGCCCTGCCTCCCTGTAGGCCTGCTGCGGTGCGGTCTCGAAGACCCAGGAGATACCCGGAAAGAAGTACAGGTTGACGGCGGCATAAAAGAAGATCGCGCCTCTCACGATGGCGATATGCCAGGAGCCTCTGCCGGGCCTCTCCCGGAGAAGCACCCCGATCACGATCGTGGCGAGCGGGAGCGCTGGAAAGACGTAGCGCCAGTACTGGGTCATGGCGAACATCGCGATACCGAAGCCGGCGAGCGGAATCAGCACGATCAACAGCTGCTTGCGATGCACCCTCGTGATGCCGGCCAGGGCCAGGAAGGGAAGGAACAGGTACTGGAAGCCCGCGACGAAGTCCTTCGATTCGAGAAACCCCGACGTCCTGAAGAACACGGTCCAATAGCTCTGCAAGCTGAAGCCCTTGATCCATCTCACGTCGGAGAAATTCTTCGCCTCGAATAAGGGGGACTTGAAGATGCCGTTGTAGAGGGGGAAGAACGGGTTCCCCGTCATTTTCCAGGCCGTGACGTACGAATGCAGCGCCAGCAGCACCATCAGGGAGAGGAACAGCAACATCGCCCAGTGCCTCGGTCGCTGCACGGCTTGGGCGGGGCCGCGCGATAGCCAGACTTGCACAGCAGTCGCCATCGCCAGCAGGGCCCCAATCAGCGCACCGGGCAACTTGGTTGCCGCGCACATGGCTCCGATCGCGATAACGACGAGGGTCTTGCTGCTGAGCCAGCCGTCCTTCGCCTCCAGGGCAAGCCGGACGCCGCCGGCGGCCAACAGCGCCAGTAACAGCTCCGCCTGCAAGGTGCCAAGCAGGCTGCCGACCATCGGCGTGCTCGCCAACAGGAGCAGCAGCAGCATGCGGTCGAGCGGCCGCACGGAGAAGTGCGCGAGGATCGCCCAAAGCTGGGTGAAGAGGAGAAGCAGAAACGCCAGATCGAGCGCGCCGCGCGCGTCCGCGCCCGCCGTGAGCGAGGCAATGGCATGCAGCAGGGCCACGGAGAAGGGCGCCACCTCCCAGACCTGCGTCAAGACGTCGAAGGAATAGACGTGCCGATAGGCGAGCTCCGTCCAGAGCCTCAGGTGCTGTGCATTCTCGTCATAGCCGACCGTGGGGTAAAGCGCATATCTCGCCACCACCCCCAGCAACGTTGCCAGCAGGACGAAATACCAGTATGGAATTTCGTCCAATGCCTTCATCCGTGCCGCCATGCCGTCTGAAAAGGCACGCCAGCCCAACATCATCCGGCCGCAAAGGAGCTGGCCGGCCAAAGGCGCCGCGAGAATGGTGAAGTACAACGCCCTGAAATTGACGGAAAAATGGACCAGGACGCTGAACACGGCCAGCAGCACCGCCAGTCCCGCGAAGATGCACTGGGACCAGTCGGCGGCTTCGCTTCCACTGCTGAAGACGAGGCGAAGCGATGTACGTCCGTAGAGGAAAGCCGAAAGAAAGAGCAGGGCGACAGCGGCACTCGCGCTGAAGCCCACGCCGATAGACAGGTACAGGAGGATGGTCAGCGCGAAGAGACGGGTGGCCCACACCTTCGCAACGCGCCGAAGCAGCCATGCGATGCCCAGGCAAGCCGCGCTCCAGGCCAGGAAATCCCTGAATACGTCCGGCTTCCAATACACAGGGAATTCGGCGGCGTAGTGAGCCAGGCCCGCCAGTACGCACAGTACAGACGCGATGAGGAGGATGGCCGTCGGCTGGCTTCTTGTCTCCTGGGGCCGCTGGCTAGCTTTATCTGGGTATATCAGCATGTTGGCGCTGGTAGGCAGGTGGATCGGCGCTGGTGGACCGCAATTGCGCGAGGCCACCGGGAATTCTCGTTCACATGAGGGGAGGCGCCACGCCTCCCGGGCGATGGCGCGTGGCGGGCGTCGCCGGCTGCGCCGGCACGGACATGTTCGACTGGCACGACATCTCTCATGGTTTCGCTATGCTGCTGCTCCAAGTCATAGGTTGCTTCTCTGCGTCAGGCCGCAAGCGGCGCCGGAGCGCCGGCCAGCCTGCGCTGCCCTAGCCCTTTCGTTCGCCCGGGAGCAGCAGCTGTTCCCACATGTCCGCAATTCGGCGGTCGGCGTAGCCGAGCGCGACGGCACGCCCTGCCTCGCCCAGCCGTGCGCGAAGGGAAGGGGAGGCAATTGCGCGCATCAAGGCTTGTGCCAGGGCCGCCGGGTCGTCGGTGGCGACGAGCAGCGCATTGTCTTCGCCAGTAAGCAGTTCCCTTGGTCCGGTCTCGCAGTTGGTGGAAATGACCGGCAGGCCGTAGGCCATGGCCTCGACCAGCACCAGCCCAAATCCTTCATACCGGGAGCTGAGGCAGAAGACGGCAGCGCCCATGTATGCTGTCTCAACGTCGTTCCTTGCGCCCGGCAGCGAAACGGAAGCGGCAAGCCCGAGGTCGTCCCGCAGTGCCAGGAGGTCCGACCGCTCCGCGCCTTCGCCGACAATCTGCAGCTGCCAGTCCGGAAATGCTGCGACGACCGTGGACCATGCCCGCAGCAGGACGTCGAAGCCTTTGGCGGTATCGAGCCGGCCGACGGCCAGCACGCGTTTGGTGTCGGCTGGGGCGGCGCGTTCTGGGTACGGGAATGGCAGCGCGTTCGGGATGCGTTCGACCGGGCAGCGCGGATGCAGGGCCTCCAGCCACCGTAGGCGATCGCGCTGGGTGAGCACCACGATCCCTGCCGCAGTGCGGGCAGCGAGATAGCGCGCAGCACGCCTGGCTCGCCGACCCAGGTCCTCGTCAAAGTGGCAGTGCTCCCACGCAATCCTGCGCACGGGCAGTCCGCAGCATGCCGCCATGGTGAACAGCGTGAGCATGGTGTCCACCTCGACCAGGGTGTCCACCCGGTGCTGCCGGAGATAGCGCCGGATACCGGTGACGGTGGCGAGATAGGCCCGCTTGAACGAGGGGCGTTCGCTGAAGAGCGCATGGTGGGTCACGCCGGGGTGCAGCGTGAAGCAGCTGCGCGCATCCCACAAGCTGAGGATGTGGACGGCGTAGCCGCGCGCGGCCAGGGCATTGGCGATGACCGCCGTCATGCGTTCCGCTCCGGCCAGGGCATTCAGGGTGCCGGTGAGGAAACAGACCGTGGGCAGTGTCTTCATGGTGCCACCAGCGAAAGTGTCTTCCTGGTGCGCCACCACATGCACGTGCCGAAGATGACGGCGACGGCATTGCCGGTGGCATAGCCGCCGATGGCGCCCCAGGCGCCGTAGGTCGGCACCATGACGAGGTCGAAGACGAGCGTGACGCCGAGCACGGCTCCCCACTTGATGGCGATCCACCCGGGCCGCCGCAAGTAGACCGGCAGCAGGGTCAGGCCGACGTCCGCGAAGATCAGCGTCGATGACAGTGCGGCAGCGCGCAGCAGGGAGGCCGTGGACGAGAACGCCTTGCCGTACAGCAGTTGCACGATCCACGGCGCTCCGGCGGCGATGAGGATCGCCCCGAACAGGCCGACCGCCGTCATCGCCACGGCGACGCGGGCGATGTTGGCGTGCGCGGCGGCGAATGCCGTCCTGCTGTACACATAGGCCGGGGCAATGCCTGCAGCCAGGATGGTGGCCACGATGGTGTAGTTGTCGAGAATCTGCATGCAGGCCGCATACGCGCCGAAATCGGCGAGCGGGACCGCGGGCTGCAGCACGAGCTGGTCGACCCGTCGCGCGCCCATCATCAGCATGAAGCTGACCCAGAACAGCGCGCCGCTGCGCATCAGTTCTCGCGCGAGGCGGGGATCGTACCCGACGGCACTGCGCTTCTCGCTGATGAAGTAGTAGGCGGCGAGCAGGGCGGCGAGGATGATGGCCTCGATGGCATAGGCGCTGGCGAACCAGGGAACGCTGTGCATGCCCGTGACGAAAAGGAATGCCACGAGTCCCGCCTTGGCGGCGAGCGAGGCCAGGCTGAACAGCGTATTCGGCCGGTTGTTCGTGTGCGCCTGCATCCAGGCGGTGACGACGCCGAAGGGCTCGCGCAGCAGGATGGCGATCCCCAGGAGAGCGGCCGCGCTCCAGGTGTCCGGTGCCGGGCTGCGCACCAGCAGGAAGCCGCACATCAGCAGGTATCCAAGGATGGCTCCGCCGGCACGCAGCAGGAAGGCGTGCGTCAGCAACTGGTGCTGGGCCTGCGGCTCGGGTTTGGCGACCAGGCGGGGCACGACGACCTCGCCTCCGCAGATCAGCGCCACCGAGGAGGCGATCAGCACGACGGCTTGCGCGTACTGGAAGTGGGCAAAGCCCTCCGGTCCGAGCCCGCGCGCCAGCATGGCGACGATGCCGATTCCGGTGGTGACCTGGATGCCGCGCTCGGCCAGCATCCAGAGCAGGTTTCCGGCAATGCGGCGACTCATCGGGCGGGCTCCGCGTGCGCGGCAGGAGCGGACGCGGCGAGGCTGGCATAGCGTTCGAGCCATTGCCGGGCGACGGCTTCGATGCTGAAGCGCGAGGCAACGCGCTGGCAGCGCGCGGCCTGCGCTTGCGGGGAGGCATCGGTCGACTCCAGCGCGGCGCGCATCGCTGTGGCCAGTGCCTCGGCATCGCCGCGCGGCACGATCCGGCCGGCATCGCCTAGCATGTCCGTCACGCCGGGCGCATCGGTGGAGACGACCGGACAGCCGCAGGCAAGGGCCTCCGCCACCACCAGCGGCATGCCTTCCACCTGGGATGACAGGACAAAGAGGTCCGCGGCATTCAGCAAAGCCGGGATGTCGCGCCGCATGCCCAGCAAGGCGGCACGATCGCCGAGGCCGAGCCGGGCGATGGCGTCGGCCAGTGCCGCCCGCATGGGGCCTTCGCCAGCAATCAGCAGGCGCGCCGTGCCGGCACTCTTGCCCCCCGCGGCCTGCAGGCGGCTGAAGGCGTCGAGCAGCAGGTCTTGCGCCTTCTCGGGCACGAGCCGGCCGACGTTGAGCACCAGCATCGCTTCGGGCGGCACGCCGAGGGCGGCGCGCGCTGCCAGCCGCAGGTCGGGGCGGGGGCGGAAGCGTCCGGTGTCGATGCCGTTCGGCACCACGGCGATGCGATCGGCCGCCACAGCGCCGGCGTCGATCATGCCCTGGCGACCGTCGGTACTGACGTGCGTGGTCAAGCTGTCCCAGCCGTCGGTGAGGCGGTAGGCAAGCATGCGCAGGCTACCGCCCTCGCGGTAGCTGTGTGCGGTGCAGACCAGCGGCGGCGCCTGCACGATGCGCGTCAGCACGCGTGCGAACACATTCGCGTGGATCATGTGGGCATGGATGACGTCCGGCCGCCAGCGGCGCACGATGCCGCGCGCTTGCCACAGGGCCCGCGCCATCGACCAGGGCGTCTTGCGCATGTCGAGGCAGGTCAGCGTTGCCGCATCGGGCAGTTCGACATCGCAGCCGGGCGTCAGGCTGACGATGGCCACGGCATGGCCGAGCGCGATGAACTGCCGCGCCAGCGCGGCGACCTGCTGCTCGGCGCCGCCCATCTTCAGGCCCGTGCTCAGCAACATGATGCGCATCGGCCGGGGCGCAGGCGAGGTCGGCATCCTCAGCGCGCTCCGTACCCGGTCATCATCGTGCGCAGTGTCTTGACCGCGATCAGCAGGTCCAGCGCGAACGAACAGCGCTTGACGTAGTAGAGGTCATAGCTAAGCTTGGTGACCGTTTCTTCGTGGGTGCCCACGTAGCCCTGCTGCACCTGCGCCCAGCCCGACAAGCCGGGGCGAACCAGGTGGCGATACGGATAGTAGGGGATGGTGTCGGAGAAGTGTTCGACCATCGGCACCTGCTCGGGGCGCGGTCCGATCAGGCTCATATGCCCGCACAGCACGTTCCACAACTGGGGAATCTCGTCGAGCCGGTATTTGCGGATGACACGGCCGACCCGCGTCACGCGCGGATCTTGATGGGCCGCGAATTGCGCGGGCGCGCCGGCGTCGAAGCTCATGCTGCGGAACTTCAGCATGGTGAAAGGCTTGCCGTAGATGCCCGCGCGTCCCTGCCGGAACAGGATCGGGCCGGCGGAGTCGCGGCGGACTGCCAGCGCGACCCCGAGCGCGATCGGGATGGCGAGCGGCGCCAGGCAGAGCACGGCCAGCAGGTCGATGGCGCGCTTCAGGTAACCGTACAGATAGTGGCTGGCGTAGTCATCGAGGAAGTTGTCGTCGATGTGCGCCAGCCCGACCCGGCCGGTGATCATCTCGCCAATCTTCTCCACGGAGTACATGCGCACATGGCTCAGCTTGAGCTTGGCCAGCAGGCGCGTGCGCTCCGGATCGGCGGCGGCGTTGCGGTCGAGCATCAGGCCGTCGCAGTGCACTGCGTCTTCCAGCGATGCGATCATCTCGAAGCGTGGCTGCATGGGCGGCGCGGCGCCCGGCATGGCAAGGATCTCGTGCAGTTGTTCGAGCGTTGCCGGGTCCGTGTAGCCGAAGACCGGCACGTAGTTGCTGACGTAGCGGCGGTATCCGGTCCAGGTCCAACCCAGCGTGGTCAGGTAGCCGAGCAGCAGCGCGCCGCGGGAATACTCGATGTGCAAGGCCGCGAACACGAAGAGCAGGGCAATGAAGGGCAGGGTCACCGCCAGCCCGACCAGGCTGTTGCCCTCCATGGCCGGCAGGTGCAAGGCACGCTGCAGCAGGGTGAAGGCCAGCAGGTAGGGGGCGATGGACCAGAGCAGCGTGCGGGTGAAGACATGGGTGACCAGCCCCGCATGATGGGCCGTCTCGGCCAGCACGGCGTTGAGCCCGTACAGGAGCAGTCCGAGCGCTGCCCAGCTGAGCATGTGGCTCGCGCGGCGGATGGTTTCGGAGCGCAGCCCGGCCGTGCGTGGCCCCTTGCGCTGGAGTGTCTGGCTCTTGCTCATCGGATCGAGCCCGCATGGTGTAATGCCGGCCGGTGGGCACCCGCGGCCAGCTGATAGACGTTCCACGTGGCGTCGGCCATGGGTGCTTGGCCGAAGCTGCCTGCCCAGCGTGCGCGTGCGTCGGTGCCGAGTTGTGCGCGCAGGCGGGGATCGCCGGCCAGCCGCTGCAGGGCCCCGGCCAGGACGCTCACGTCGCCCGCCGCCGCCAGTATCCCGCAGCGCCCGTCATCGAGCTGCTCGCGGATGCCGGGCAGGTCGGTGGCCACCACGGGCAGCCCGGCGCGCATGGCCTCGAGCACGGAGAGCGGAAAGCCCTCGTGGTCGGAGGCCAGGGCAAAGACCTGTGCGCTGGCCAGCAGCGATGCAATGTCCTGCACGGCGCCCGGCAGGCGGATGCGCGCGGGCGCCAGGCTCGCGGCCAGCGTGCGCATGGCCTCCAGCTGCGGCCCTTCGCCGGCGATGACCAGTTCGCAATCCGGCAGCGCTGCCTGCGCGAAGGCCCGGATCAGCAGGTCCGGTCGCTTGGGGGCGGCAAAGCGCGCCACCATCACGATGCGCCGCAGCGCTTGGCCGGGCTCGGCCAGCAGCGTGGTGTCGCCGATGCCGTTGCGGATCACGCTGACCTTGTTCTGTGCGATGGGCAGGCTGCGGGACAGTTCGCGTTCGGCTTCCGCCACGCAGATCATGCGGGCGGTCAGCGGTGCCAGCAGCCATTCGCCGATGCGCGCGGCGAGCCGTTGGCGCACCGGCGCCGCCGGCTTGAAGGCGAATCCATGCACCGTGTAGACCACCGGCACGCCGAGCAGGCGGCCGGCCAGGCGGCCGAGGGCGCCGGCCTTGGCGCTGTGGGCATGGATCAGGTCGGGGCGCGCGGCGCGCAGCGCACGCATCAGCTCGCGCAGCGCGGCGATGGCACGCACTGGCGACAAGGCATTATCGAGCAGGGGCATCCGCACGACGGTGGCGCCGGCGTCTTGTGCTCCCTGCAGCAGGGGACCATCGCCGCCGGCCAGCAAAGTGGCGGCGACGCGATCGCGCAGGGCCCACAGCAGGTCGAGCACGTGGCTTTGTGCTCCCCCGATCTCCGACTGGGTGATCAGGAAGGCGACGCGAAGCCGGCGGTCGGGCAGGTTGGAGGACGACAATGCCAGGTTCTCTGACGGGATCGGGTGGTGGTTCGGGGCGGACCGGGCCGGGTTGCGGCGCTTGCGCCGTGTCACGACGCGGGCGGACGCCAGGCCAGTCTCGCGAGACGCGGCATCGGATGTGCTGCCGCACGCCTTGTGCGTCGCTTTTTCCGGCCGGGCGCGGTGCCACGCGGTACTGGTGCTCGCCGGGCGTGTAAGGTGGTGCACGAGGGTGCGGCGTGCGCAACCCCACCATTATAAACTGCCGCGCCCGGCGCATTCCGGCAAAATATCGCCTTTGGCGCCTGGCCAGCCCGCCATTGGCGGTGGCCGGACATCGCTGACATGGCGGACCGACACGCCGCCGGCAGGCGCGGGCAGAGACCCGGGCCGCAGGCCGGTACAACGCAAACAGGACGAAGCATGCAACTCGATTCCTCCATTTTCAAAGCCTATGACATCCGAGGCATCGTCGGCAAAACGCTGACCCGCGAGGTCACGCGCGCCGTTGGCCTGGCCTTCGGTTCCACCGCCGTCGAGAAAGGCGAGCGCGCCGTGGTGGTCGGCCGCGACGGCCGGCTGTCCGGTCCCGATCTGCTGGGCGGCCTGGTCGAGGGCCTGCGCGCCGCAGGCCTGGACGTGATCGACCTGGGCATGGTGGCCACGCCGATGGTCTACTTCGGCACCAATGTCGAGCTCGACGGCCAGCGCGCCACCTCGGGCATCATGGTGACGGGCAGCCACAACCCGCCCGACTACAACGGCCTCAAGATGGTGCTGGCCGGCGAGGCCATCTACGGTGACGCCATCCAGGGGCTGCGCCAGCGCATCGAAGCGGGCAATTTCACCAGTGGCGCGGGCGGCTACAAGCAGGTGGACATCCGCCGCCAGTACGTCGACCGCATCCTGGGCGACGTCAAGCTGGCGCGGCCGATGAAGATCGCGCTGGACGCGGGCAATGGGGTCGCCGGCGCCTTCGTCGGCGAGTTGTTCCGCGGACTGGGCTGCGAGGTGACCGAGCTCTTCTGCGAGGTGGATGGCAACTTCCCCAACCACCATCCGGACCCGGCGCACGTCGAGAACCTGCAGGACCTGATGCGCTGCCTGCGTGAGACCGACTGCGAGCTGGGCCTGGCCTTCGACGGCGATGGTGACCGCCTCGGGGTGGTCACCAAGGATGGCCAGGTGATCTTCCCCGACCGGCAGCTGATGCTGTTCGCCGAGGAGATCCTGGCGCGCAATCCGGGCAAGCAGGTGATCTACGACGTCAAGTGCACCGGCAAGCTCGCACCCTGGATCCGCCAGCACGGCGGCGAGCCGCTGATGTGGAAGACCGGCCATTCGCTGATCAAGGCCAAGCTGCGCGAGACCGGTGCGCCGATCGCCGGCGAAATGAGCGGCCATGTGTTCTTCAAGGACCGCTGGTACGGTTTCGACGACGGCCTGTACACCGGCGCGCGCCTGCTGGAGATCCTGTCGCGCCATGCCGACCCGAGCGTGGTGCTCAATGCGCTGCCGAACTCCAACAGCACGCCCGAGCTGCAGCTCAAGTGCGCCGAAGGCGAACCCTTCACGCTGCTCGACAAGATCCGCGCCAACGCAACCTTCGAAGGTGCGCGCGAGGTGAACAAGATCGACGGCGTGCGCGTGGAGTACCCGGATGGCTTCGGCCTGGCGCGGCCCTCCAACACCACGCCCGTGGTGGTGATGCGTTTCGAGGCCGACAACGACGCCGCGCTGGCGCGCATCCAGGCCCAGTTCAAGCGCGCGATCCTGGCCGAGAAGCCGGATGCGCAACTGCCGTTCTGAGCGGATGCGGATGGATTCCCTGCCCGAAGCGGGCGCCCTGACGGTGCCCGCCCAGGGCGCCGTCGCCGGTTTCGCCTTGCCGGCGCGGCCGCGCATTCTCATCGTGAAGGTATCGTCGCTGGGCGACGTCGTGCACAACATGCCCCTGGTGCACGACCTGCGCGCACGTTGGCCCGATTGCGAGATCGACTGGGTGGTGGAGGAGGGCTATGCCGACCTCGTGCGGCTGCTGCCCGAAGTGCGACAAGTGATCCCTTTCGCGCTGCGCCGCTGGCGCAAGCGCTTCTATCAGGCCGCCACCTGGCATGAGGTGGGGGCTTTGCGCGCCACCTTGCGTGAAACGGCCTACGATGCCGTGATCGAAACCCAGGGTTTGCTGAAGACAGCGGTGGTGGCGCGCGTGGCGCAGCGCCAGCCCGGTGCGCCGCTGATCGGCCTGGCCAATGCCACGCAGGGCTCCGGCTATGAGCCGGCGGCCCGGCTCTTCTATACGCTCGACGTGAAGGTGCCGCGCCAGACGCACTCGGTGCGGCGCTCGCGCCTGCTGGGCGCCGCGCTGACGGGGATGGCGCCGCCGGAGCCGCCACGCTTTTTCGGGCCGCAGGCGCGTTCCCTGCATGTCGACGACCCGATCTGGTCCAGCCTGCCGGCACGCTATGCCGTCTGCTTCCATGCCACGGCGGGCGCGAAGAAGCGCTGGCCGGTGGCGAGCTGGCACGCGCTGGGCCAGCGCCTGCGCGCCGAGGGGCTGGAAGTCCTGTTGCCGTGGGGCAATGAGGCGGAACGGCGCGTGGCCGAGCAGATCGCCGCCGGCGTGCCGCAGGCGCGGGTGTTGCCGCGTTTCTCGGTGATGCAGGGCTTCGGCCTGATCAACCGTGCCGAGGTGGTGGTGGGCGTCGACACCGGCCTGGTCCACATCGCCGCGGCCTTGTGCCGGCCGACGGTGGAAATCTACACGGCCACCTGGCGCTGGAAGACCGAAGGCTACTGGTCCGACACCATCGCCAACGTGGGCGACGACGGCGTGGTGCCCGCGGTGGACGAGGTCTATGCGGCGACGCGCCGCGTGCGCGGGATGACTGCCTGATGCTGCGCCTGCTCTATTCCCTGCTGTGGCTGATCGCGCTGCCGGTGGCGCTGCTGCGCCTGGCCTGGCGTGCGCGCCGCGAGCCTGGCTATCTGCAGCACGTGGGCGAACGCCTGGGCCGCTATCCGCATAGCCCGGGCGCGGGTCCCTGGCTCTGGGTGCACGCGGTGTCGGTGGGCGAGACGCGCGCCGCGCAGCCGCTGGTACAGGCACTGCTGGCGCGCTATCCGGGCCACCGGCTGCTGCTGACTCATATGACGCCGACTGGCCGCCAGACCGGCGCCCAGTTGTTCGGCAGCGAGCCGCGCGTGGCGCAGTGCTACATCCCTTATGACCTGCCCTGGCTGGTGCGCCGCTTCCTGCGGCATTTCCAACCCGAAACCGGCATGTTGATGGAGACCGAGGTCTGGCCCAACCTGGTGCGCGGCGCGCGCCGGGCGGGCGTGCCGCTGTTCCTGGTCAACGCACGCCTGTCTCCGCGCAGCTTCCGCCGTACCGCGCGCTTCGGCAGTGCCGCCGCGGCGGTCTATGCCGACTTCGCCGGGGTGCTGGCCCAGACCGAAGGCGATGCCGAGCGCTTTCGCGCCTTGGGCGTGGCCTCGGTGCAGGTCACCGGCAACCTGAAGTTCGACATGCAGCCCGCGCAAGGCCTGATGGAGCGCGGACGCAAGCTGCGCCAGGCCTTCGGTGAGCGTGCCGTGCTGGCGGCCGCGAGCACGCGCGAAGGCGAGGAGGCCCTGCTGCTCGAGGCGTTCGCGCGCTGGACGGCGCTGGGCGGCGGCGTGCCGCGGCCGGCGCTGTTGCTGGTGCCGCGGCATCCGCAGCGCTTCGACGAGGTGGCCGCCCAGGCCACGCGCGCTGGCTTCTCCGTGCAGCGCCGCAGCACGCTGGCGGGCGGCGCGTGCTCGGGTCCGTTGACGGCCGATGTGCTGCTGGGCGATTCGATGGGCGAGATGGCGATGTATTTCTCCGCCTCGGACCTGGCCTTCATCGGCGGCAGCCTGATGCCGCTCGGCGGGCAGAACCTGATCGAGGCCTGTGCGGTCGGCACACCGGTGCTGGTCGGGCCGCACACCTTCAACTTCGCCCAGGCGACCGAGGACGCCATCGCTGCCGGCGCCTGCGAGCGCGTGGCGGATGCAGACGAACTGATGCGCGCCGCCGCCGCGCTGCTCGGCGACGCCCCGCGCCTGGCCGCCATGGGCGGCAACGCGCGCGCCTTCGCCGCGCTGCACCGGGGCGCCACCTCGCGCACGGTGGCCGACCTGGCGCCGGCCATCGTGCCGTTCGCGCAGGAGCCGCGTTGAACTCTGGGTGCCACGGACGCCTCTAACACCCTTGTCGTTGTCAAGGAGTCCGACCCATGCACATGCCAGCCCGTCTTACCGCCCTTGGCGCCGCCCTGTTATTGGGTGGCGCATTGGCCGCGTGCGCGTCGTCGTCTGCGCCGGAGGCCCCCGCGGGTGAGCCGGCCGGCCTGAACCAGAGCCAGTCCGACGGTCCCAGCCGCTGGGAGCTGATGCGCTGGCAGCAGGCTGACGGCACACTCAAGCCGATTCCCCACGGCGATAACGGCGAGCCGATCATGTTCGAGTTCAGCGCCGGCATCGACGCCGCACAGGGCCGGGTCAGCGGATACAGCGGCTGCAACCGCTTCACCGGCAGCTACGGCAAGATTGCCGGTGGCATCCGCTTCGGCCCGGTGGCGGGCACGCGCATGGCCTGCGAGCCGCCGCGGATGGCGTTGGAGTCCGCCTTGTACCAACTCATGGAAGCGCCGCTCAGCACCGTCGGCCTGCAGCCGTCCTCGGGTTCGATGGGCCGCCAGGTCATCTGGAAGGCCGCCAATGGCGACCTGCTGCAGTTCGTCGAGCGCGAAGGCGTGGGCCGCCGCGCCGACAAGCTCGATGCGCAGGCGCAGGCTGGCGGCGTCGAGAAGACCATCTACGTGGATTCGCAGCGGGTGAACTGCACCGGCGTGGCGCCCCAGCAGTGCTATCGCGTCAAGACCGCGCCCGATGCACCGTGGACCCTCTGGTACGGCCCCATCGAAGGCCTGGACTTCGAGCCCGGCACTGCCTACACGCTGCGCGTACTGGAGACCCGAGTGGAGAATCCGCCGGCCGACGCGTCATCGGTCCGCTGGAAGCTGCTGCGCGTGGAGTCGCGCACACGGGCGCAATAACGATGCGGCGCGGCGCCTGCCGCGCCAGCGCCCCGGTGGCCCCGGTGCGCAGTCCGAGCCTCAGCGCGTAACAGGTGTATTGCCGGCGAAGGTCTCGCGACGCGGGGCAGCGGCGCGTCGGGGCGCGGCCTGGTCGCGCGAGCCGAGCCTGGCGGCCTCCGGCGGCTTGATCATGCTGCCCGGCGCCGACGTCAGCAGCGTATTGATCTGCACCACGTCGTCTTCCTGCAGCGTGGCGGCCGCGCCTTTCAGCCGCAGCCCGTTCATGATGGTGTCGTAGCGCGCGCGGGCCAGGTCGCGCCGCGTCGAGTAGAGCTGGGCCTCGGCGTTGAGCACGTCGATATTGATGCGCACGCCGACCTCATAGCCGAGCTGGTTCGATTCGACCGCGCTCTGCGCCGAATGCTCGGCCGCCTCGAGCGCCTTGACCTGCGCCAGTCCGTTGGAGACGCCCGAATAGCTCTGGCGCGCCGTCTGCGCCGCGCTGCGGCGGGCGAATTCCAGGTCGCTGGCGGCCTTGTCGGCCAGCGCCAGCGTCTCGCGCACGCGCGACTGGATCTGGCCGCCGGTGAAGATGGGGATGTTCAGCTGCACGCCGATCTGCGAGCTGTTGTACCGGCTCGCGATATTGACCTGCTGGGTCGCCGTGCCGGTCTGGTTGGTGAAGCCGTAGGCGGCCACCAGGTCGACCGAGGGCAGGTGCGCGGCACGGGCCTTGTTGGTCTCGCGCTGCGCCGTTTCCAGGTTGTAGCGCGCCAGGCCGACCTGCAGGTTGTCGGCTTCGGCCTGGGAGGCCCAGGCGTTCACGTCGGCTGGCTGCGGCCCCGGAAGGGCGGCGCCGGCGCGCAGGCCGAGCAGATCGTCGACCGGCTTGGCAGTGATCTGCTGCAGCGTCGCGCGCCGGATTTCCAGGTCATTCTGTGCGGCGATCTCGGTGGAGACGGCCAGGTCGTAGCGCGCCTGTGCGTCGTTGGCGTCGGTGATGGTGGCGGTGCCGACCTCGAAATTACGTTTTGCCTGCGCCAGCTGCTCGGCGATCGCTTTCTTCTGTGCGCCAGCCAGGTAGAGGGTGTCCTGCGCGCTCAGCACGTCGAAGTAGGCTTGCGCGGTGCGCAGGATCAGGTCGATCTGCGCCTGGTTGAAGGTGACCTCGCCGGCCAGCACGGCCAGTTCGCCCTGCTTGTAGGTTTCCCAGCGGTCCCAGCGGAACAACGGCTGGTTCAGCTGCAGGGCCCAGTTGTTGTTGTTGAAGAAGCGGTTGGCCTGCAGCGGCTGGCTCTGGTCGATATTGGTGCGCGTGGCGCCCGCCGAGCCGAAGATCTGCGGCAGCAGGCCGGACCTGGCCTGCGGCAGTTTTTCGCGCGTCGCCTCCCGCTGGGCCCGCGCGCCGGCGAACTGCGCGTCGTTGGCCTGCGCATCGCGGTAGACCTGCATCAGGTCAGCCGCAGCGGCTGCGGCCGGCTGCAGCAGCGCGAGCAAAGGCAGCAGCAGGGCCAGGCATGCCTGGGGACTGCCAGGCACGGCGGGAAGCGCGAACGTCATGACATCTCCAGGTATGCCGGCGCGAGGCGGCCGGCCGTCGGTATTGCGGCCGGCGCGGGGCCGGCGGGGGCGATGGGGCCGATAGGGCCGATGAGCGATAGGCGATCCGCCCTCAGTACTTCGGCATGGCCGGGTCCACCTCGTGGGCCCAGGCATCGACGCCGCCGCTCAGGTTGTAGACCTTGGCATAGCCCTGGCGCTCGAGGAAGCTGGCCACCTGCATGCTGCGCATGCCGTGGTGGCAGATGCAGACGATGTCCGCATCTTCATCCAGCTCCGCCAGGCGGGCGGGGATCTGTCCCATCGGGATGTGGGTGATGCCGGGCATGGCGCAGGTCTGCACCTCCCAGCCTTCGCGCACATCGAGCAGGACCGGCTGCGGCCGGCCGCTATCGGCCAGCCACTGGGCCAGTTCCGTTGCCTTGATGACCTGCATGGCTTGCTCTTACCTTAGAACTGGAAGCGGGAGGGCTGCTCGGCGCCGTCCAGCGGTTGCACGGCGGTCTCGAACAGGTTGGTCACCTGGTATTCGGTCTCGGACACGCGCGTGACGAGGCGCGCTTCCATCACCGGCAGCGTGCCGATGAAGGCAGCGATGCGGCCGCCCACCTTGACCTGGGCCAGGATGCTCTTGGGCAGCACGGGCAGCGAGCCCGAGATGCAGATGACGTCGTAGGGGGCGGCGGCATCCCAGCCGGCCGCGGCATTGCCCTCGACGACTTCCACGTTGCCCACGCTGGCGCGGGCCAGGTTGAGGCGGCTCATTGTCACCAGTTCCGGGCGGATCTCGACCGACAGCACGTGGCGGGCGCGCTGGGCCAGCAGGGCGGCCATATAGCCCGAGCCGGTGCCGATTTCCAGCACGTTTTCATGCTTGCGCACGGCCAGGTCCTGCAGGATGCGGGCTTCCACGCGCGGGGGCAGCATGCACTGGCCGCCCGGCAGCGGGATTTCCATGTCGACGAAAGCCAGGGCCGCATGCTCGGGCGGCACGAACTGCTCTCTCTTGACCACGGCCAACAGGTCCAGGATTTCCTGATCCAGCACATCCCAGGGACGGATCTGCTGTTCGATCATATTGAAGCGGGCTTTTTCGATATCCATCTTGCCATTCCTTCCATTGCCAACCGCCAACGGTTCCGAGCGGTTCCATCTTGCGGTCCGGCCACGCCCGGGTGGCGCTTCCGGACCCTGAATTTCGTCAAACCGTCTATTCTAACCCCCGCGAGTGTCACCCGGTTCATTCCGCGGACACTTCGCCGGGCTGGCCGGCCGGCGCCGCGGGGGCCGGCGGATGCGCCGGCTTGCCGCGCCAGAGCCTGGCCAGCCAGGCCCCGAAGTCGTCGAGGTAGGTGTAGATCACGGGTACCACCACCAGCGTCAGCACTGAGGAGGTGATGATGCCGCCAATCACGGTCTGGCCCATCGGCGCGCGCTGCTCAGCGCCTTCGCCCAGGCTGAAGGCCAGCGGCACCATGCCGAAGATCATGGCCAGCGTGGTCATCAGGATCGGGCGCAGCCGCACGCGCGCGGCCTCCACCAGCGCCGCCTCGCGCGACAGCCCGGCCTTGCCGTCCTCGCCCTTGCGCGCCTGGTTGGCGAAGTCCACCAGCAGGATGGCATTCTTCGTCACCAGCCCCATCAGCATGATGAAGCCGATGATGGAAAACATGTTCAGGGTGGAGCGGAACATCAGCAGCGCCGCGAACACGCCGATCAGCGTCAGCGGCAGCGAGCTCATGATGGCCAGCGGCTGGAAGAAGCTGGCGAACTGCGAAGCCAGGATCATGTAGATGAAGATGATGGCCAGCGCCAGCGCCGAGACGGCGTAGCCGAAGGACTCGTTCATCGATTTGGTCGAGCCGCCGAAGCGGTACTTGTAGCCAGCGGGCCAGTTCATGCCGTCCAGCGCTTGCTTGACGTCGCGCGCCACCTCGCCGGCGGAGCGCCCGGCCGTGTTCGCGGTCAGCTCCACTTCGCGGTTCAGGTCGCGCCGGCTGATCTGGTTGGCGCCGGTGGTCGGCACCAGCTCCGCCACCTGGCGCAGCGGCACCATCTTCGGCGAGCCGTCGGCATTGGTCTGGCTGCTGGCGATCATCAGCGCGTTCAGGTCGGCCAGGCCGGTGCGTGCGTCCTTGGGCAGGCGCACGCGCACGTCATAGTTCTGGTCGTCGGGCCCGCGCCAGGAGCTGATGGCATCGCCCGCCAGCAGCGGGCGCAGGGCGTTGCCGATCTGTGCCACGCCGATGCCCAGGTCCGAGGCCAGCTCGCGGCGCACGCGCACCTCGATGGTGGGGCGGTCATCCTTCATGCTGGAGTCGAGGTCGGCCAGGCCGGGGATGGCCGCCATGCGGCGGCTGGCCTCCTGCGACAGACGGCGCAGCTCGTCCAGGTCATCCCCCTGGATCGATACCTGGAGCGCCTTCTGGCCGCCGGCGCCGTCGGGCATGCCGACCATGGTCAGCGTGATGCCGGCGATGCTGGCCAGCCGCTGGCGGATCAGGGGATTGAGCTGTGCGGTGCTGCGCGCGCGGGCGCGCCGGTCTATCAGCCGCACCGATACCAGTGCGTTATTGCGCCCCGAAGTATTGCCGGCGTTGATGGTGGCGTAGGTGTAGTCGACCTCGGGGAACTCGCGCAGGGCCGCCTCGACCTGCCTGACCTTGGCCTCGGTCACGTCCAGGGCGGTGCCGACGGGCGTGGTGAAGCCGACCTGCGTCTCGCCCAGGTCGGCCGCCGGCACGAACTCCGTTCCGATCAGGGGCACCAGCGCGAAGCTGCCGAGGAAGGTCACCACGGCGATGAGGGCAGTGGCCAGGCGATGGCGCAGCGCCCAGGCGAGCATGGCGGCGTAGCCGTTGCCCAGCCCATCCATGCGCGTCGAGAACCAGTCGAGCGCGCGGCCCACGGTGCGGCCGTACCAGCTGGTCTTGTTCCCGGTGCCATGCAGGTCCGGATCGTGCCAGACCGATGACAGCATGGGGTCGAGCGTGAAGGACACGAACATCGAGATCAGCACCGCCGCCACCACGGTGATGCCGAACTGGTGGAAGAAGCGGCCGATGATGCCGCCCATGAAGCCCACGGGCAGGAACACCGCCACGATGGAGAAGGTGGTGGCCAGCACCGCCAGCCCGATCTCGTTGGTACCGTCCAGCGCCGCCGCGTGGTGGTCCTTGCCCATCAGGTTGTGGCGCACGATGTTCTCGCGCACGACGATGGCATCGTCGATCAGCAGGCCCACGCACAGCGACAGCGCCATCAGCGTGATCACGTTCAGCGTGAAGCCGCACATATACATGACGCCGAAGGTGCCGATCAGGGCGATCGGCAGCGTCAGCCCCGTGATCACCGTGCTGCGCCACGAGCCGAGGAAGAGGAAGACGATCGCCACCGTCAGCAGCGCGCCTTCGAGCAGGGTGGAGCGGACCTCCTTGACGCTGCTGCGGATGCCGCGCGCGGTGTCGTTGATGACGGTCAGGCGCACGTCGGCGGGCACCAGCTTGCGCGTTTCCTCGGTCATGCGCACCAGGCCGTCCACGGTATCCACCGTGTTCTGCCCCTGCGCCTTGACCACCGACAGGAAGAGGGCGCGCTTGCCATCCAGCAGCGCCAGGCTTTCCCGCTCTTCCTCGCCATCGCGCACGTCGGCCACCTCGCCGAGCGTGACGGGATGGCCGGCGCGCCGCGCCACGATGATCTGCCGGAAGGCCTCCGGCGTCGGCACGCGCCCCTTGATCTGCACCACCGATTCCGTGGCCGACGAGCGCAGCTCGCCGGCGGGCAGCTCCTGGTTCTCGCTGCGGATGGCGTTCATGACCTGGTCCACGCCGATGCCCAGCGCTTCGAGCTGGGCCGGCCGCATGCGGATCTCCACTTCGCGCTTGGTGCCGCCGACGATATTGATGGCGCCCACGCCGCGCACCGTCTCCAGCCGCTTGCGCACGATCTGGTCGGCGATCGTGGTCAGTTCGCGCTGGCTGCGCGTGGCGCCGGGCGCGTTGGACACGGACAGGTAGAAGATGGGCGCGTCCGACGGGTCGTAGCGCAGCACGCGCGGCTCCTTGACCTCATCGCGCAGCTGGGGGCGGATCAGCGCGATCTTGTCGCGCACGTCCTGCGCGGCCTGGCCCACATCCACGCTCAGGTCGAACTTGACCACCACCACCGAGCTGCCCTGGTAGGAGTGGGAGAAGATCTCGTCGATGCCCGAGATGGTGTTGACGATCTCCTCGACCTTGCGCGTCACGTCGGATTCCACCGACTCGGGCGCGGCGCCGGGGTACTCGGTCTGCACCACCACGATGGGGAAGGTGATGTCGGGGAACTGGTCTACCGACAGGCGCTGGTAGGAGAACAGGCCCACCACGATGAAGGCCAGCATCATCATGGTGGCCAGCACCGGGTTGCGGATGGACAGGCGGGTGAACCACATGGCGGCGGCGTCCTCTTGGGTCCTGGCTCAGCTCTTGACGAGCTTGACTCTGCTGCCTGCGCGCAGCGTGCCGAGGTTGTTGCGCACGATGCGCGCGCCGGGCGACAGGCCGGCGGTGATTTCCACCATGCCGCTGCCGGCATCGTGCACGCCAAGCTGCACGGGGCGCTCGGCCAGCACGCCGTCCTCGACCGCGTAGACGAAGGCGCGCTCGCCTTCGCTGCGCACCGCGCCGGCCGGCACCGCCAGGACGCCGGCACGGCTGCCCAGCACTAGCGTGCCGCGCGCGAACATGCCGGAGCGCAGGCGGGTCTCGGCATTGTCCACGCGCACATAGATCATCACGCTGCGGGTGCCGGGCGTGACGGCCGGATTGATGCGCGCCAGCCGCCCTTCGAGGCGCCCGTGGCCCTCCACCTCGAGCTGCACGCGCTGGCCGATGGCCGTGCGGGCCACATCGGCCATCGGCACCGGGGCTTCCAGTTCCAGCACACGCAGGTCGACCACGTCGATCAGCCGGGTGTCGGGCGACACCTTTTCGCCGGGCTGCACGGAGCGCGCCGAGACGGTGCCGTCCAGCGGCGATTTGACCACGGTGTCGGCCAACGCTTTCCGCGTCACCGCCAGCCCCGCCTCGGCGGCATCGAGATTGGCGCGGGCCACGTCCAGGCTGGACTGGTAGTTGTCGAAGGCGGTCTGCGAGATGAAGCCCTTGCTCACCAGCGTGCGGTTGCGCTCGTAGGTCTGGCGCGCGTTTTCGTACTGGCCGCGGGCAGCGAGCATCTGGCCGCGGGCCTGTGCCGCCTTGGCGTCGAATTCAGTCGGGTCGATGCGCGCGATCACCTGGCCGGCGCGCACCGGCTCGCCCTCGCGCACCAGCACCTGCTGCACCTCGCCCGAGACCTTGGCCTTGACCGAGGACTGGTTCAGCGCCCGCAGGCTGCCGGACAGCGGCAGCGCGACCTGCAGGTCGCGCGGGTCGACGCTGACCAGGTCGGTCTGCAGGAACTCCACCATGGCGGGTGCCGCCGGTGCCGGGGCCTTGGCGCCGCGGCCCTTGCGCATGGCAGCGCCCGTGCCCAGCAGCACGGCGAGCACGAGCACACCCAGCACGATCTTCTTGCCACGTCTCACGTCTTGTCTCCTTGCCGGCCATCCGGCGCGGGGGCGGCGTCGGCGGCCTGCCGGAACCGTTCCCAGAAATAGGGGCTCGACTTTGGTGGCAGCGGCGTGTCGCGCGCGCTGCCGGCGGTCAGGCCGAACAGCAGGACTTCGAGCAGGTTGTCGAGATAGGCCGAAGGGTCGATCTCGCAGGGCGCGCCCACGCCCAGGCCGTGCTGCCACAGCATCAGGAACACCAGGGGTGCGCAGATCAGCGTGGTGGCCGGGTTCGGCGGCAGCGCACGCAGTTCTCCGCGCGCCACCCCGCGCGCCAGTACCCGGGCGAACAGCTCATCGCCGGGTACCGTGACCTCGCGATGGTAGAAGGCCGCGATGTCAGGGAAATTGCCGGCTTCGGCCAGGATCAGCTTGGTCAGTCCCGCCACCGGCGTGGCCCCGATCAAGCCCCACCAGCCGCGCAGCAGCTCGCGCAGCAGTTCGGGGGTCGAACCTTCGTAGCTGTCGACCAGATCCACCCCCTTGGCCAGGGCGGGCACGAGGTTCTCGCGCACCACCGTCTTGAACAACTCCTCCTTGTTGGCGAAGTACAGATAGACCGTGCCCTTGGACACGCCTGCCGCCGCGGCCACGTCCTCCAGCCGCGTGGCCGCGTAGCCGCGCTCGACGAACAGGGCCAGGGCGGCCGCCACCAGTTCCTGCGGGCGGGCGGCCTTGCGCCGGCTCCAGCGCTTGCCTTCGCTGCCAGGCTTGTCTTTAGGGGGAGATGCGTTCAAGGGAGGGCTGCGGTTCGGTGTGGTGGGTCGGCCGCTTCTTATTGTTAATAACTACTGGGTCAGTAATGTAGTTGAGGCCCCGGAGGCGGTCAAGCGGCCGGCAGGCGGCGCAAACGCCGCGTGACGGCCGCGCTCCGGACGGTGGCCTGGGTGCCGCGATGGGAGCCGGGCAGGGCGCGCCTCGCCAAGCCGGGCGCGGCAGTTCCGGACTGGGGCACAATGGCGGACTTGTGTCCGCCGGCCTGTGCCGTCCTGAACCTTTGCCATGACCCGCCAGTCTGATGTTTCCTGCCGCCCGGCGTGTGGCGCCTGCTGCATCGCGCCCTCGATCACCTCGCCGATTCCCGGCATGCCCGAGGGCAAGCCGGCCGGCGTGCCGTGCGTGCAACTGCTGCCGGACTACCGCTGCGCCATTTTCGGCCGGCCGGAGCGGCCGGCCTTTTGCGCGGGCCTGCGTCCCGCCGCCGATATGTGCGGAGAGTCGCGCGGCGAAGCGCTGGCCTGGCTGGCACGGCTGGAGGCCCAGACTGTGCCGGCGGCGGCCTGATGAATCGAGCTAGGGGAAAAGACATGATCCACACCACGCGCCGCCGCTGGATGGCCGCGGCCGCAGCGGCTGCCACCGTCGGCCTGGCCGGCTGGCTGGGCGGTTGCGCCGGCATCGGCAACGACTACACATTCTCCCAGGCGCAACTGCAGGCAGCGCTCGAGCGCAAGTTCCCGTTCAATAAGCGCTATATGGAGCTGTTCGACATCCAGCTTGCACACCCGCAGCTGCTGCTGGATCCGCAGCGCAACAGAGTCAGCGTGCAGTTCGACGCCACCATCGATAATCGGCTGTTCTTCAGCCAGCCGCTGAAGGGCCGCTTCGCGCTGGACAGCGGGCTGCGCTACGACCAGCCTTCGCGCTCACTGGTGCTGCAGGATCCGCAGGTGCAACAGTTCGACGTGGCGGGCCTGCCGGGGCAGTTCTCGCGCCAGCTCAACGCGCTCGGAGCGATCCTGGCCGAACAGCTGCTGCAGGGCTATCCCCTCTACACCTTCAAGCCGGAACAGCTGCGCCTGGCCGGCACCGATGTGGAGCCCGGTACAATCACCGTCCTGCCCAACGGCATCAACGTCAAGATCAACCGGCCCTAATGTCCGCGCGACGGCCGAACAACAACCAAATCGCTCCAGCATGGATATAGCAATCGCCCTGAAAGCCGTGATACTCGGCATCGTGGAAGGCCTGACCGAGTTCTTGCCCATCTCCAGCACCGGCCACCTGATCCTGGCCGGCCAGCTGCTGGACTTCAACGACGAGAAGGGCAAGATCTTCGAGATCGTGATCCAGTTCGGCGCGATCCTGGCGGTGTGCTGGGAGTTCCGCCATCGCATCGCCAAGGTGGTGGCCGGCCTGGGGTCGGATCCCAAGGCCCAGCGCTTTACCATCAACGTCATCGTGGCCACGCTGCCGGCCATCGTGCTGGCCCTGGTCTTCGGCAAGTGGATCAAGGCACATCTGTTCAATCCCATCACCGTGGCGACGGCCTTCATCATCGGCGGCCTGGTGATCCTGTGGGCCGAGCGGCGCGACGGGCGCCGCGGCCAGGTGTCGAACCCGCGTGCCAACGCCCTGCTGGAAGCGGCCAAGGCCGGCGCGCCGCGCATCGAGTCGGTTGACGACCTGAACTGGCGCGACGCGCTCAAGGTCGGCCTCGCGCAGTGCTGCGCGCTGATTCCGGGCACCTCGCGCTCGGGCGCGACCATCATCGGCGGCATGCTGTTCGGCCTGTCGCGCCAGGTGGCCACCGAGTTCTCGTTCTTCCTGGCCATCCCGGTGATCTTCGGCGCCACCGTCTATGAACTCTACAAGGCGCGCGCCCTGCTGTCGGCCGACGACCTGGGCATCTTCGCCATCGGTTTCGTCTTCGCCTTCATTTCGGCATTCTTCTGCGTACGCTGGCTGCTGCGCTTCGTCGCCACCCACGACTTCAAGCCCTTCGCCTGGTATCGCATTGCCTTCGGCCTGATCGTGCTGGGCACGGCGTATTCCGGGCTGGTGGCCTGGAGCGCATAAGTCGCGGCAGGCGCGGCAGGCGCGGCAGGCCCCGCCAACAAAAAAACCTCCCGATCCGGGAGGTTTTTTTTGTTTTGTGGCACGTGTCAGCGGTGGCTTGGCTTGCCGCCGTTGCCCGGCATTGCGCTACCGCGCGCATCGCGCCGCAGCCGCCTCTCCTCACGCACCACCAGCCACACGCCGCCGACCAGCATCAGCGCCAGCCCGTACCAGGTCAGTGCATAGATCAGATGGTTGTTGGGGAAGGCGAGCACCGTCAGGCCGCCGGCCGGATAGGTGGGCGCCGCGCCTGGCGCCGCGGGCGCGGCTTCAGCGTCGATGAAGTAGGGCGCCACCGGGCCCAGTCCGCGCGCGGCGGCGATGGCCTGCACGTCGCGCGCATACCAGATGTCACGGGCCGGATCGTTCTTGCGCAGGAAGCGGGTGCCGGGTTCGCTGATGCGCAGCAGGCCCGTCACCGTGGTCTGGCCCGTCGGCTCGGTGCCCGTGCGCGTGGCGCGCTCGCGCTGCTCGGGCGGGACGAAGCCGCGGTTGACCAGCACGATGCTGCCGTCGGCCTGGCGCAGCGGCGTTATCACCCAGTAGCCGCTGCCGAGCTCCGTGCTGGCCTGCACCAGGGTCTCGCGGTCGTTGAGGAAGGTGCCGCTTGCCTGCACGTGGCGGTATTCGTCGCTGGCGGCGGTGATGCCCGGCCACTGGGCGGCGCCGGGCGCGGCGACAGGAGGCGCATGCACGCGCTGGTCGACGTGGGAGATCAGGTCGAGCTTCCAGGCGCGCCGATGGACCTGCCAGGTGCCGAGCGCGCATAGCGCGCCGAAGGCAAGCAGGGCGATCAGGGCAAGCAGGATGAGGGTGGCGGGACGGCGGGGCCGGGAGGTTCGGTCGAGCCGGTCGAGCCGGCCGGTGGTGGCGTTCGGTTTGCTGGTCAAGGCAAGTTCTTCATGTCCTGCGTTGTCATCGGCATCATGTTCTCGTCGAGGTGGAACATGACCCAGAGCGAGCCGCTGAGCGCGATGACCACCAGCACGATGGTGAAGATCAGCGCGAGCATCGACCAGCCTCCGTGCGACTTGGCGTTCATGTGCAGGAAATAGATCATGTGCACGACGATCTGCACAGCGGCCAAGGCCAGGAGGAACAACGCAGTGGTACTGGATTTCTCGAACACCTTGCCCATCACCAGCCAGAAGGGGACGGCGGTGAGGACCACCGACAGGAGGAAGCCTGTCATATAGCCCCGGAAGCTGATGTGGATGTCGGCGAATTCGTCGTCATGATGGTCGTCATGGCCGTGGGCGCCGCCGGCATCGGCAAGGGTATTGTCGTGCGCGCTCATGGTAACACTCCCATCAGGTAGACGAAGGTGAAGACGCCGATCCAGACCACGTCAAGGAAGTGCCAGAACATGGACAGGCACATCAGGCGCCGCTTGTTCTCGTGGATCAGGCCATGCTTGCCGACCTGGGTCATCAGGGTCAGCAGCCAGACGATGCCGGTGGTCACGTGCAGGCCGTGGGTGCCGACCAGGGCGAAGAAGGAGGTCAGGAAGGCGCTGCGCTGCGGGCCGTTGCCCTCGTGGATCAGGGTGCCGAACTCGTACAGTTCCACGCCGAGGAAGGCGGCGCCGAACAGGCCGGTCACGGCCAGCCAGAACTGGGTGGCGCTCACGCGGTTGCGCTGCACCTCCAGCATGGCAAAGCCGTAGGTGATCGACGACAGCAGCAGGAAGGTGGTGTTGAGCGCCACCAGCGGCAGCTCGAACAGTTCGGCGCCGGTCGGGCCACCCCCGTAGCGCCGCCCCAGCACGCCATAGCCGGCGAACAGGCAGGCGAAGACGAGACAGTCGCTCATCAGGTAGATCCAGAAGCCCAGCAGCGTGCCGTGGGGCGGATGGACCTCGGTGGTGGCGTAGAAGCGCAGCGGCCCGGCGGCCTGCGGCGCCTCCGGTGTGCCGGCGGACCCGGACGGGTAGAGGGCGGTGGTCTCAGACATGGTTGGCGAGCAGGCGCGTGCGCGCCGCCTCCGTGCGGGTGACCTCGTCGGCCGGGATGTAGTAGTCGCGCTTGTAGTTGAAGGTGTGGCCGATCGCCACGGCCAGCGTGGCGGCGAAGGACAGCACCACCAGCAGCCACATGTGCCAGATCAGCGCAAAGCCGCACAGCGTGCTGAGGCCCGCGAGGATGATGCCGGCGCTGGTGTTCTTCGGCATGTGGATGGGGATGAAGTCCTGCTGCGGCCGCTGGAAGTTGTGCTCCTTCATCTGCCACCAGGCGTCGGTGTCATGAACGATGGGCGTGAAGGCGAAGTTGTAGGGGGGCGGGGGAGAGGAGGTGGACCATTCCAGCGTGCGCGCCCCCCAGGGGTCGCCAGTGGTGTCACGCAGCGACTCGCGCCTGCGGAAGCTGACCACCAGCTGGATCAGGAAGCTCGCGATGCCCAGTGCGATCAGGAAGGCGCCGAAGGCAGCGAGCTGGAACCAGATCTTCAGCGAGGGGTCGACGAAGTGGCTGAGCCGGCGGGTGACGCCCATCAGGCCGAGCACGTACAGCGGCATGAAGGCGAAGTAGAAGCCGACCAGCCAGAACCAGAACGAGCACTTGCCCCAGAAGGGGTCGAGCCGGTAGCCGAAGGCCTTGGGGAACCAGAAGGTGATGCCGGCCATCAGCCCGAATATCACGGCGCCGATGATCACGTTGTGGAAATGGGCGATCAGGAACAGGCTGTTGTGCAGCAGGAAGTCGGCCGGCGGCACCGCCAGCAGCACGCCGGTCATGCCGCCGATCACGAAGGTGATCATGAAGCCGACGGTCCACAGCATCGGCACCTCGAAGCGGATGCGGCCCTTGTACATGGTGAAGAGCCAGTTGAATATCTTCGCCCCGGTCGGGATCGAGATGATCATCGTGGTGATGCCGAAGAAGGAGTTGACGCTGGCGCCCGAGCCCATGGTGAAGAAATGGTGCAGCCAGACCAGGTAGGACAGCACCGTGATCACCACCGTGGCGTACACCATCGACGCATAGCCGAACAGGCGCTTGCCGCTGAAGGTGGAGACCACCTCGGAGAAGACGCCGAACACCGGCAGCACCAGGATGTAGACCTCGGGGTGGCCCCAGATCCAGATCAGGTTCACGTACATCATGGGGTTGCCGCCGGCATCGGCGGTAAAGAAGTTGGTGCCGACGTAGCGGTCGAGCGCCAGCATGGCCAGCGCGGCGGTCAGCACCGGGAAGGCGGCGATGATCAGCACGTTGGTGCACAGCGAGGTCCAGGTGAATACCGGCATCTTCATCAGCGTCATGCCGGGTGCGCGCATCTTGACGATGGTGACCATGATGTTGATGCCCGACAGCAGGGTGCCGATGCCCGCTACCTGCAGCCCCCAGATGTAGTAGTCCACGCCGACGTCGGGGCTCTGCAGGATGCCGGACAACGGCGGGTAGGCCAGCCATCCGGTGCGCGCGAACTCGCCGACGAACAACGAGGCCATCACCAGGAGCGCGCCGCCGGTGGTCATCCAGAAGCTGAAATTGTTCAGGAAGGGGAAGGCCACGTCGCGCGCGCCGATCTGCAGCGGCACCACGAAGTTCATGATGCCGGTGACCAGCGGCATGGCCACGAAGAAGATCATGATCACGCCGTGCGCGGTGAAGATCTGGTCGTAGTGGTGGGGCGGCAGGTAGCCCAGCGAGTCGCCGAAGGCGATGGCCTGCTGCAGCCGCATCATGGCGGCGTCGGCGAAGCCGCGCAGCAGCATCACCACGCCGAGGACCACGTACATGACGCCGATCCTCTTGTGGTCGATGCTGGTGAACCACTCGTGCCACAGGTAGCCCCACAGGCGGAAGTAGGTGATCGCCCCCAGCACGGCCACGCCGCCGATGGCGACCGCCGCGAAGGTTGCCAGCAGGATGGGCTCGTGGAGCGGGATCGCCTCCCACGTCAGGCGACCGAATATCAGCTTGGTGAAGTCGAGGCGCTCTTGCATGGTGGTCGTGGTCGGCAGTGGATCAACGGAACCGGGGGCGCATCATCGGGCGGGGCCTGCGGGGATCGCTATCGCTGCAGGTTGCCGCCGGATGCGGAGACGGTGGGAGTGCGCGCGAGACGTGCGGTGTCGGCGGCCGTGCAGACCGCGCTCAGGTAGGGGGGGCTGCCGCGCGCCAGCCCGAGCCGCGCGCGGGCGGCTTCGGCCGCGGCGGCATCGTGTGCCCCGCCTTGGCGGCCGCGCGAGTCCATTGCCATCACGTCGCGAATGCATGGGCGGCCGGCCTCGACGCAACGGTTCACGATGGCGTCGTAGAGGTCCTTGTCCACGCTGGCATAGTGCCGCACGGGTTCGCGCTCGCTAGGCTGCTCGAGCTTCAGGTAGGCCGCGCGGCTCAGCGCACCGCCGCCGCTCCTGACCTGCTTCACCCATTGCTCGAAGTCGGCGCCGCTCATGCCGTGGAAGGTGAAGCGCATGCCCGAGAAGCCGGCGCCGCTGTAGTTGGCCGAGAATCCTTCATAGACGCCGGGCCGGTTGATGACGGCATGCAGCTTGGTCTCCATGCCGGGCATCGCGTAGATCTGGCCTGCCAGCGCGGGGACGAAGAAGGAGTTCATCACGCTGGTGGCGGTGATCCTGAAGCGGATCGGCTGATCCACCGGCGCGGCCAGTTCGTTGACGGTGGCAATGCCCAATTCCGGGTACACGAAGAGCCACTTCCAATCCATCGCGACCACTTCCACCGTCAGCGGCACGGTGCCGGTCGGCACCTCGCGCGCCTCGTCGAGCCGGGCGAGCGGGCGGAAAGGATCGAGCTTGTGGGTGCTGACCCAGGTCAGCGCGCCGAGCGCGATGATGATCAGCAGCGGCGCGGACCAGATCAGCAGTTCCAGTTGCGTGGAGTGGTCCCAGTCGGGCTCATAGGTCGCCTCTGTGTTCGAGGCGCGGTATCGCCATGCGAACAGCAGCGTCAGCGCGATCACCGGAACGATGATCAGCAGCATCAGGCAGGTGGAGATGATGATGATGTCACGCTGCCGGACCGCAAGGTCGCCGGCGGGCGACAGCAGGACAGCGTTGCATCCAGCCAACAGCGTGAGGGCGGGCAGCAGGAGCAATCCGCACTTGGCTTTGAGGTTTGGCCTTGTCGGCATAGGTGACACCTTAGCCGTGGGAGAGAGCGCTGAATTTACGCCCGTGATCGCGTAGCGAGAACTGGACATATTCCCTATGGCAAAGTGGTCTGGCGGATGCCATTCTTATGGATGCGGCACGAAACCGCGTCCGACCTGCGAGAGGGCCTGATGATGACCAGCATCACTCACAAGCACCAATCGTCTTCTGCTTCACCTGCTGCGCCCGATCCCGCGCATCGCGCGCAGGTCGCCCCGGGAGAGATCGCCACCGGGGTCGTCATCGGCCGGGCCTCCGAGTACTTCGACTTCTTCGTCTACGGCATTGCCTCTGTACTGGTGTTCCCTTCGGTCTTCTTTCCGACCATGGAGAGGCTGGAAGGGATGTTGTACGCTTTCACGATCTTCTCCTTCGCCTTCATCGCGAGGCCGTTCGGCACGGCCTTGTTCATGAGGATCCAGCGTCGCTGGGGACGCGGCATCAAGCTCACGGCCGCGCTGTTCGTGCTGGGCACGTCCACGGTCGGGATAGCATTCCTGCCTGGCTACAACAGCCTCGGCTTCACGTCCATCGTGCTGCTGTCTTTCTTCCGCGTACTGCAGGGCATCGGCTTCGGCGGCTCGTGGGACGGCCTGCCCTCGCTGCTTGCAATCAATGCCCCGTCGCAGCGGCGTGGCTGGTACGCCATGCTGGGACAACTCGGTGCGCCGATCGGCTTCATCGTGGCCTCCGCGCTGTTCCTTTTCCTCTATACGAGTCTGGACGGCGGCGACTTCCTGGATTGGGGCTGGCGCTACCCCTTCTACGTCGCTTTCGCGATCAACGTGGTGGCCCTGTTTGCGCGACTGCGGCTGGTGGTCACGCAAGAGTACACCCAGCTGCTGGAAGAAGGCGAGTTGGAACCGATCAGCACCATGGAAATGGTACGCGGCCAAGGTTACAACATCTTTATCGGCGCCTTCGCGGCGCTGGCCAGCTATGCGCTGTTCCACCTGGTCACGGTGTTCCCGCTGTCCTGGGTGGTGATCAGCGCCACCCAGGATGTCAGCCACGTCCTGGTGGTGCAGATCATCGGTGGCTTTATTGCCATCTTCTGCACGCTGGCCTCCGGGCGCATCGCCGACATCATCGGGCGCCGCACCACGCTCGGCCTGATGGCCGGCCTGATCGGGGTGTTCGCCTTGTTCGCCCCCTTCCTGATGGGCGGCGGCGCGGCCCGGCAGAATCTGTTCATCCTCGTAGGCTTTGGCTTGCTGGGGCTGTCCTACGGGCAGGCCGCGGGAACGGTCACGGCCAACTTCGAGCGGCGCTTCCGCTACACGGGCGCGGCGCTGACTTCCGACTTCGCCTGGCTGTTCGGCGCCGCCTTCGCGCCGCTGGTCGCGCTTGGCCTGTCCACAGTGTTCGGGCTGGTGGCGGTCAGTGCCTACCTGCTGTCGGGTACCGCGTGCACCATGGTGGCGCTGCGCATCAATCGGGCGCTGGAGACACGCGACTGAGGCGCGACTGAGGCGCAACGCCATATCGCAAGCGCTGCGGTAGGCTGCCGCCCACGCGGTGACCACAAAAGCAAAAGAGGCCTCGCCCGCAAGGGGAGGCCTCTTATCATTCCTGCTTCCTTATTCGGCTGCGGGCCGCGCTCCTGGGGGCGGCCCTAGTCATGCCTGGAAAATCAGCCGCGCTTGCGGAACACCACATCCCAGACGCCATGGCCCAGGCGCAGCCCGCGGCGCTCGAACTTGGTGACCGGACGGTAGTCGGGGCGCGGCGCGAAGCCGCCGGCCATATCCGAGGTGTTTTCCAGCGTCGGCTCGCCCGACAGGACTTCCACCATCTGGTGCGCGTACTCTTCCCAGTCGGTGGCGCAGTGGATGTAGCCGCCCGGCTTCAGGCGGCTGGCCAGCAGCTTCACCAGCGGCGGCTGTACCAGGCGGCGCTTGTTGTGGCGCTTCTTGTGCCAGGGATCGGGGAAGAAGATATGCACGCCGTCCAGGCTGTCCTCGGTCAGCATGTGTGCGACGACTTCCACGGCATCGTGCTGCAGGATGCGCACATTGCCGATGTCCCGTTCGCCGACCAGCTTGAGCAGCGCGCCCACGCCGGGCTCGTGCACTTCGCAGCCGAGGAAGTTGTCCTGCGGGCGCAGTGCGGCGATGTGCGCGGTGGTCTCGCCCATGCCGAAGCCGATTTCCAGGATGGCCGGCGCTGCGCGGCCGAAGGCGGCCTGCCAGTCCAGGGGCTCGGGTGCATAGGGCAGCACGAAACGCGGACCCAGGTCGTCGATCGCGCGCTGCTGGCCCGTCGACGTGCGGCCGGCACGCCGCACGAAGGAGCGGATGCGGCGCGGATGGGCTACACCCTCGATGTCGGCGGCGTCGGGCGCGGCGTCGACACCTTCCGGCGTCGGGTCGGTAGGGGGGGATTGGGGAAGCATGGCAACAAGAAAGCCGCCGGGCGGTTTCCGAACCGGTTGGCGCTGGCTTCAGCGCAATGACCACGGATCGGCTGCCTCTGGCGGCTTGATTCAGTATGCGGTGGAGCGGGCGATGGGAATCGAACCCACGTCTTTAGCTTGGGAAGCTAAGGTAATAGCCATTATACGACGCCCGCGGAGGACGCAATTCTATGCGGGATTTGGGTGGTGGCGCAAGCAGCAGGGCTGCCTGCTTGTCGAAAAAGTGCGACAAAAGCCATGCGCCTGCTGCGCCCGCCCCGGGCGCAGCAAGCGCCGGCGCTCAGTGCCCCGCGCTCTGGCCGCCGTCCACATGCAGGATTTCGCCCGTCACGAAGGGGGCGGACTCGAGAAACAGGATGGCTTGCACGATATCTCGCATCTCGCCCATATGGCCGACCGGATGCAGGGCGCCGAGCGCTTCGTGGGTTTCCGGCGCGTGCATGGGCGATTTGATGATGCCTGGCGAGACGGCATTGACGCGAATCCCGGTCTTCGCGTACTCGATCGCCAGCGACTTGGTGGCAGCATTGAGGCCGCCCTTGGTCAGGGAAGCGAGCACCGACGGCACGCCCTGGATGGCGTGATCCACCAGGCTTGTCGTGATGCTGACCACATGGCCGCTCCGGTTCTTCTCCATCTCGGCAATGGCGAGCTGCGTGATATGGAAGAAGCCCGACAGATTGACACCCGTCGTGGCGGCGTAGTCTTCCGCGGTGTAGCGGGTAAATGGCTTGGCGAGGAAGATGCCGGCGTTGTTGACGAGCGTGTCGATGCGGCCGAAGGTTTTGAGGCCTTCGGCAATCACGCGGCGTGCCGTGGCCGGGTCTGAGATATCGCCTGCGACGGCCAGGATGTCCGCGTCATCTGAGGGCTTGATCGTCCGTGCCGTCGCGACGACGCGGTAGCCGTGTTCGCGGTAGGCCTTGACCAGCTCAGCACCGATGCCTTGGGATGCGCCTGTGATAACGGCGACTTTTTGGGGAGAGCGCATTGCAAACCTCTAGATAGGTTGATTGATTTGGCTTTATGCCGATCGGACCAGCGGGGCCGATGGGAACCAATCTAGTGCAGCGGTCCTGGCGCACGAATGCCCACCGCGGACCAACAGTTATGCGCAGCGGGAACAAGTCGATAGGGAAGATCTCCCAGGGCGCCTGGGAGGGCACCAACCGCAATCGCGGAGAAGATTGGCGTTGATGGGAATACGAGGGCTTGCGCTTAGGGGCGCCGCGCCTCCTTCACTCGCTGTGGAGATGGGCAGCCGGTGGTTCGTCATGACTGCAAACAGGTGGGGGGGTAAAGTGCCGAAAAACGTACACTGGCAAGCCAGGCCAGCCATGACCCAGCCTTTGATTTTCAAGTCGCATGCTCCATGCTTCGAAGGGTCGCACGCCGCGAGGTAAGACAACGAACTGGCATTTGTGCCTGGCGCAGTGCGGGGTCGGTCGATCCGGCTGCAGGTATCGCATCGCATTGCATCGGGCGTCGCATTGCCGGGGCCCGGTGGAAAGGCAACCTACGTCTTTGGGAGATCCGTCATGAAGGTTCTGATCGTTCTGACTTCTCACGACCAACTCGGCGATACCGGCGCGAAGACCGGTTTCTGGCTCGAGGAATTGGCCGCGCCCTACTACGTGCTGCAAGATGCCGGCGTCGATGTCACGCTCGCCTCGGTCAAGGGCGGACAGCCGCCGCTCGACCCGAAGAGCAATGACCCCGGTTTCCAGACGGATGCGACGCGCCGCTTCGAGGCGGATGCCCAGGCGAAGGCTGCGCTGGCGACGACGCGCAAGCTCTCCGACGTGTCGGCCGACGACTACGACGCGGTGTTCTATCCGGGCGGGCACGGTCCGATGTGGGATCTCGCCGAGGATGCGCACTCGATCGCGCTGATCGAACGCGTGTATGCCTCAGGCAAGCCGGTCGCCGCGGTCTGCCATGCGCCCGGGGTTCTGCGCCATGTGAAGGCGCCGGACGGCAGCCCGCTGGTCAAGGGCAAGAACGTGACGGGCTTCACGAATACCGAGGAGGAGGCCGTCGGCCTCACCAAGGTCGTGCCGTTCCTGGTGGAAGACATGCTGAAAGCGAACGGTGGCCGGTATTCCAAGGTCGGCGACTGGCAACCGTATGCCGTGGAGGACGGCTTGCTGATCACCGGCCAGAATCCGGCGTCGTCCGAACGCGTCGCCCACACGCTGCTTGGCCAGCTGAGGTCGCGCTAGAGCGCGCTGGGGAGCGGAAGCAGCCCGGGAATCCGAGAGCGCATCGAGGATGCCCCGGGCATCGCCATCCATCGGATGCCTCATGGAATGAAGCGACAATTCGACGACCTTCAGCTCGGCAGCATCGAACTGTTCTGTCTCGCCGCGGAGCTCGGCAGCTTCACGGCGGCGGCAGTTGCAGCCGGTGTGACGCCGCCCGCGGTCAGCCGCACGATCCTCCGGCTGGAGCAGCGGCTGGGCGTCCGCCTCTTTGTGCGTACGACACGGCAGATCCGGCTGACCGAAGCTGGGCGCGTCTATTTCGAGCAGAGCCGCCGTGCCCTGGCGCAACTGGTGGAAGCCGAGCGGCAGATCAGCGGGCAGCAGGTGGCGCCGGCGGGCCTGGTGCGGATCAGCTTGCCCACGCCCTACGCGCACTATCGCGTCCTGCCCATCCTTCCCGCATTCCGGGCGCGGTATCCGGACGTCGAGATCGATGTGCATATCAGCAACCGAAATGTCGATTTTGCGGACGATACCTACGACCTGTCCGTGCGCGGGCGGGCGCCGGACGATTCGAGCCTCATCGCCCGCAAGCTGGAAGACGCGGAGATGGTCGTGGTAGGCACCCCGGACTATCTCCGGCGCGCGGGTACGCCCCGGACGCTGGACGATCTGCACAAGCACGAGTGCATCCAGTTCGAAGTGCCCAGCAGCGGCAGGAGGCTTCCGTGGACGTTCAACGTGGAGGGAGAGGGAACGGACATGCTCACGCCGGGCACCTACGGCACGTCGGAGGATGCGCTCGGTGGCGTCACGCTGGCCCGGGCGGGAGCCGGTCTCTTCCAGACCTACCGCTTCGTCGTCGAGCAAGACCTGCGGGATGGCGCACTCGTCGAGGTTCTGCCCGACTATGGCGGCCGCACGCGGCCCTTTGTCCTGCTCTACCCCTCCGCCCGGCACGTGACGCGCCGGGTCCGCGCATTCGTTGACTTCCTGGTGGAGAAGTGTGCCGCCTAGCCATGCGCGGCTCGGTCTCGGCGTACTGCCCTCGGGAGGGAGAGCGGGAGAGACCGCCGGGGATCCGGCAATCCGGGAAGGCGTCGTCAAAGGGACTTCGATGCGCGAAGCGGGCAGCTACTGAGCCTGGCCTGGCTCCGCCCTCTTCACGTTCGGATCGGGCGCACCGGCAGCGTTGGCCAAGGCCGGCTCACGCTTGCACCTTGAGCCGGCACACAGCGTAGTCTTCGTCACCCGGCGCCAGCCAGCGCAGGCCGTTGCCATGGCCGATGGCATCAGGCAGGCCCAGCCAGGGCTCGACGCAATAGTAGTCGGCCTGCTCGTGCTCGCTCCACGTGGTCACGGCATGCCAGGCGGCGCTGCCGCCGGCATCCAGTTCGATGGCGAGGCGCCGGCCGCGCGGGGCGGCGGCATGCGGCGGGATGGCGAGCACAGCGGTGCCGGCATGGCCGTCGGCAGGCCGGAGCACGTGGAAGGTGTCCTGCAGGCGCGCGTCATCGAGACGGTAGCTGGCGGCGCCTGGCTCGGCTGGCGCGAGCGCGCCGTCGGGCCGCTGGCGCTGGCGTGCCGCCGGCGGCATGGCCAGCGTGGCGCCAGCGCGCACCGAGGCCGGCAGCCCGAAGTAGAAGTGGTGGCCGGCGTAGTGCGGCAGCGGCGCGGTGCCGGTGTTGCGGATCCGCAGCGTGGCTTCCAGCCCGTCCGGCAGCAGGCGGTAGCCGGCGGTGAAGGCGAAGTCGAAGGGGTAGCCGGCGCGTGTCGCGTCCGAGGCGTGCAGCGACATGGCGATCGACGGGCCACCCTCGCCATCCTGGGCGGCGTCGACTGCAAAGGGCAGGTCGCGGGCGAAGCCGTGCTGCGGCAAGGCGTGGACGCTGCCGGCGGCGTCGCGCCAGCGTCCCGCTTCGCCGTCGGCGAAGTGCCGGCCGATGAAGGGGAACAGCAGCGGGTTGCCGCCCCGGATCTTGCCCGAACGGGTCCAGTCGGCAGAGTCTGGCCAATAGAGGATGTCTTCGCCCCGATGTACCCAGCGCACAAGCCGTCCGCCGTGGGCCGGCGCCAGCAGCAGGAAGCTGGTGTCGTCGCCGACGCGCACGAGCGTCTGGCCCTGGAAGTTGACTGCCGTCGGCAGGGGGGAGGGGGCTGGCATCATCGGGACTCCGTTGCGTTGCCGTGGTGTCGGGGGTGCCGGCATGGCGCCGGCGTGGTGCGAGGGCAGGCCGCCCTCGCGCGTCGCCATGATAGCGTCCCGGTCAGCGCCTGGTTCATGCGTTCTCACCACGATGGTGCCGGCGCACGGTTCGGTGTGCCACGCTGGTGCATGCGCGCGGGCCGCGCCAAGGCGCCGGCCTGCGCGCTCCGGTGCTTGGCTCAGGCGCTCATGTAGATGTGGTCGCGTACCAGCGGGTAGACCTGCACTTCCCAGCGCTTGCCGTGGAACACGCCATAGTGACCGACGCCGGTCTGCACATGGTGCATGCGCTTGCAGGGCGGCAGGCTGGCGCACAGGTCCTGCGCTGCCATGGTCTGCCCGATCGAGCAGATGTCGTCGCGCTCGCCCTCGATGGTGAGCAGCGGGGTGCGGCGGATCGCGGCGGGGCGTACGCGCCGCCCGGCGACCGCGAGATCGCCCTGCGCCAGCAGGAAGCGCTGGAAGACCTGGCTGACCGTCTCCAGGTAGAAGTCGGCGGCCAGGTCCATGGTGGCGAAGTATTCCTCGTAGAAGGACTGGATGGCGTCGGCCTGGGCGTGTTCGCCGCGGGCGCGCAGCGCATAGAGGTCGCGCAGCGCCTGCTCGTGGCGTTCCAGGTTCATCGTCATGAAGGCGAGCAGCTGGACGAAGCCCGGGTACACGCGCCGCAGCGCGCCGGGGTAGCGCAGCGGTACCGTGCCGATCAGCGTGGTCTCGAACCATTCGATCGGGCGGCTGGTGGCAAGCGCGTTGACCTTGGTGGGGTTGACGCGCGCGTCGATCGGGCCGGCCATCAGGGTCAGGCTTGCCGGCTGCGCCGGATCATCGTCCTCGGCCATCAGTGCTGCCGCCGCCAGTGCCGCCACAGTCGGCTGGCACACCGCAACCACGTGGGTGCCGGCGCCAAGCTCGCGCAGGAAGGCGACCAGGTGCTGGACGAACTCGTCGAAGCCGAAGCGGCCGCAGGCCAGCGGGATGTCGCGCGGGTTGTGCCAGTCGGTGATGTAGACATCGTGGTCGCGCAGCATGGTCTGCGCGGTGCCGCGCAGCAGGGTGGCGAAGTGGCCCGACATCGGCGCCACCAGCAGCACGCGCGGCTGGCCGCTCACACCGTGGCGGCGCAGCCGCAGCAGGGAGCAGAAGGGGGTGCGCATCACCACCTCTTCGCTGACCTGGACCGGCATGCCGTCGACCATCACGCCTTCGATGCCGAAGGGCGGGCGCTGGTGCGTCAGCCTGGCCAGCGCGAGGACCTCGCAGGCCGCGCGCATCGCCCGGGCCGCCTCGCTCGTCGTGCCGCTTGCCAGCGACGCGGCAGCCAGCCCGGCCAGCGCGCAGGCTGGATGGGTCAGGTCCGCATAGGTTTGGTACGCCTGATAAAGCATCGCTCGGCCTCATCGTGCAATGGCCTCTGATGTGCAATATATATGCCAATGCGCGAAAGTTGGCACGCAGTTTGCGAGGTATTCAGCGGCAGGCGTGGCCTGTCGCACTGAAGGGTGGCAAAGCGCCGGCGGATCCGCAGGCGGCACCGGCCGATTTCAGTGATTCAGTGGACTAGCTGCTAGGCTTCAGGAAGGATGCCCCGCCTGGAGTCTTTCCGCTCGGCGACCGCCTGTATGGCAATGGAGGCGCGATGGCAAAGACGACGCTTACGATCAGCAGCAAGACCTATTCTTCCTGGTCCCTGCGCGGCTGGCTGCTGGCCCGCTTCGCCGGGCTGGAGTTCGACGAGGTAGTGGTGTCGCCCGAAGATGCGTCGGTGCGTGCCGAACTGCTCTTGCTCTCGCCATCCATCCTCGTGCCCTGCCTGCGTCACCAGGGTGTGACGGTCTGGGACACACTGGCGATTGCCGAATACCTGAATGAAGTGCGTCCCAAGTCGGGGCTGCTGCCGGCCGACCGCGCCGCGCGCGCGCACTGCCGCGCCATCTGCGGCGAGATGCACTCTGGCTTCGCCGCGCTGCGCGCCGCGCTGCCGATGAACCTCAAGGGACACTTCCCGGGCCTCAAGGTCTGGTCGCGCGCGCAGGCCGACATCGATCGCATCTGCGCCATCTGGAGCGAGTGCCTGGACCGCTACGGCGGGCCCTACCTGTTCGGCACGCGCACCATGGCCGACGCGATGTACGCGCCGGTGGTGACGCGCTTCATGACCTATGGCGTGCAGGTCGATCCGCTGCCGCTGGCCTACTGCAAGCAGATCCTTTCGATGCCCGAGCTGCAGGAGTGGATGGCCGCCGCCAAGCAGGAACCCGACGAGATCAGCGAGCTGGACGTCGAGTTCTAGCGGTGGCGGTACCGGCGCAGGGGGCGGCGCCGGTAGCCGGTAGCGGCTCAGGCCGGGCTGTCCTGCGCCTGGCGCGCGGCGAGGTAGGCCGCCGCGTAGGCGAAGTACCACTCCAGGCAGTCGGGGTTGGCCATGGCGTCGCGGTTGGCGATCTTGTCGGCGGGATGGCCGAGCAGCAGTTTCTTGATCGGCACTTCCATCTTCTTGCCAGACAGCGTGCGCGGCACCGCCGGCACCTGCAGGATCTCATTGGGCACGTGGCGGGCCGACAGTGCCTCGCGGATGCGCGCGCGCAGCGTATCGCGCAGCGCGTCGTCCAGCGACAGGCCTTCGCGCAGCACCACGAACAGCGGCATGTAGGACTCGCGGCCCAGGTATTCGAGGTCCACTACCAGGCTGTCCAGCACCTGCGGCAGCTCTTCCACGACCCGGTACAGCTCGCTGGTGCCCATGCGGATGCCGTAGCGGTTGATGGTGGCGTCCGAGCGCCCGTAGATGATGGCGCCGCCGCGCGCGGTGATCTTGATCCAGTCGCCGTGGCGCCAGACGCCCGGATAGACGTCGAAATAGCTGTCGCGGTAGCGCTGGCCGTCGGTGTCGCCCCACAGGAAGAGCGGCATCGATGGCATCGGCTCGGTGCAGACCAGCTCGCCGACCTCGTCGATCAAGGCCTTGCCCTGCTCGTCGAAGGCTTCCACCTTGGCGCCCAGGCAACGGCATTGCATCTCGCCCGAGTAGACCGGCAGCAGCGGGCAGCCCGCCACGAAGGAGCCCGAGAAGTCGGTGCCACCCGACATCGGCGTCAGCCAGATGTCTGCGCGCACCTCGCGGTAGATCCAGTCATAGGCTTCGGCCGGCAGCGGCGAGCCGGTCGAGCCCAGCATGCGCAGGCGCGACAGGTCGGCCACCTGCGCCGGGCGGATGCCGGCCTTCATGCCACCGGTGAAAAAGGCGGCGCCCGCGCCGAAGGCGGTCACGCTTGCCGACTCGACGAAGCGCCACAGCACGCCCGCATCCGGCCAGGCGGGGTTGCCGTCGTAGATGGCGATGGTGGCGCCCAGCAGCAGGCCGGACACCTGGGCGTTCCACATGATCCAGCCGCTGCTGCTGTACCAGTGGAAGACATCGTCGGCGCCCAGGTTGTTGTGGAAAGCCATCAGCTTGAGCTGCTCGATGACCACGCCGCCGTGGCCATGCACGATGGGTTTGGGACTGCCCGTGGTGCCGGACGAGTAGACGATCCACAGCGGATGGTCGAAGGGGACCGACTCGATCTCCAGCGGTGCCGCATGCGCCAGCACCTCCTGCCAGGCATGCTGGCGCACCCGCGTGTCCAGGCGAGGCGATGTGCCCAGCAGCGGCACCACCACGACGTGCTCCAGGGAGGGCAGGGCGGCGACCAGGTCGGCCAGCACGGGGGTGCGGTCGAAGGCCTTGCCGCCATAGTGGTAGCCATCGACCGCGACCAGCACCTTGGGCTCGATCTGGCGGAAGCGGTCGATCACCGCTACCTGGCCCATGTCGGGGGCGCAGCCCGACCAGATCGCGCCAAGGCTGGCGGTGGCCAGGAAGGCGACGATGGTGGCGGGGACGTTCGGCAGGTAGCCGGCGACGCGGTCGCCGCGGCCCACACCCATCCGGCGCAGCGCATGGGCCAGGGACGCCACCTGCCGCTCCAGCTCGTCCCAGCTCAGCTCGGCCAGTGGCTGGGCCTCCCCGGCAAAGCGGATGGCGGCCCGCTGGCGTGCCGCGCCGGTGCCGACATGGCGGAATACCTGTTGTACGTAGTTGAGGCTGGCACCCTCGAACCAGCGTGCCCCCGGCATCTCGCGGCGCGCCAGCACGGCGCGCGGCGGGGTGTCGAAGCGCACGTCGAAATAGGCGCGCACGGCGTCCCAGAAGGCCTCGATCTCCGTCACCGACCATTGCCAGAGGCTGGCAAAGTCGGCGAAGTCGAGCCCGCGCTCGCTGGCCAGCCAGCGCATGAACTGCGCGATCTGGCTGCCGTCGCGGAACGCCGCGGACGGCGTCCACATCAGTTTTCCTTCTTCCAGCGTGGTCATGCTTGTCTCCTCCGTGGTCCGTCTTGGCGCGGACGCGGGTGGTTGGCGGTTTGGGTGCCGAGGGGCGGCGCCGGCCTGCGGGCCGCCCGGGCAGGCCTCCATGATACCTGCAGCGCACCCCGCACCGCCGGCCCGGGCTTCAGCGGCCGGCGGATGGCGCGAACAGGGTTTCCCACATGCCGTCCACGCGCGCCTTGACGGCCTCGTCCATGTGGATGGCGCGGCCCCACTCGCGGGTCGTCTCGCCGGGCCATTTGTCGGTGGCGTCGATGCCCATCTTGGAGCCCAGGCCGGAAACCGGGGAAGCGAAGTCGAGATAGTCGATCGGAGTGTTGTCCACCATCACGGTGTCCCGGCTGGGGTCGACCCGCGTGGTGATGGCCCAGATCACTTCCTTCCAGTCGCGCACGTCGACATCGTCGTCGACGACGACGATGAACTTCGTATACATGAACTGGCGCAGGAAGCTCCAGACGCCGAACATCACCCGCTTGGCGTGGCCGGCGTACTGCTTCTTCATGCGCACCAGCGCCATCCGGTAGCTGCAGCCCTCCGGCGGCAGGTAGAAGTCGGTGATCTCGGGGAACTGCTTCTGCAGCAGCGGCACGAACACCTCGTTGAGCGCCACGCCGAGCACGGCCGGCTCGTCGGGCGGCTTGCCCGTGTAGGTGGAGTGGTAGATCGGATCGCGCCGCATGGTGATGCGGTCGATGGTGAACACCGGGAACCAGTCCTGCTCGTTGTAATAGCCGGTGTGGTCACCGAAGGGGCCCTCCAGCGCGTGCTCGTAGCCCGACGGATGGGACGGGTCGGGGCGGATATGGCCCTCCAGCACGATCTCCGCGCTGGCAGGCACGTTCAGCTCGGACAGCGTGGGGGTCAGGCAGGATGCCAGTTCGGTGCGGCCGCCGCGCAGCAGCCCCGCGAACTGGTATTCGGACAGGGTGTCGGGCACCGGCGTCACCGCGCCCAGGATGGTGGCGGGGTCGGCGCCCAGCGCCACGGCGATGGGGAAGGGCTGGCCGGGGTTGGCCAGCGCGTGCTCGCGGAAGTCCAGCGCGCCGCCGCGATGGGCCAGCCAGCGCATGATGACCTTGTCGCGGCCGATGACCTGCTGGCGGTAGATGCCCAGGTTCTGGCGCTTCTTGTGCGGGCCGCGGGTGACCACCAGGCCCCAGGTGATGAGCGGCGCCGCGTCGCCCGGCCAGCAGGTCTGGATGGGCAGGCGCGCCAGGTCCACGTCCTGGCCTTCCCACACGATTTCCTGGCAGGCCGGGCTGGACACGCGCTTGGGCGCCATGTCCCACACCGACTTGGCAAGCGTCAGCAGCTTGCCCGCCTCGCGCAGGCCGCGTGGCGGATCCGGTTCTTTCAGCGCCGAGAGTACGCGTCCGATGTCGCGCAGGTCGGCCAGCGATTCGGCGCCCATGCCGAGTGCGACCCTGCGTGTGGTACCGAACAGATTGGCCAGTACCGGCACCCTATAAACGTGCTGAGGGCCGCTGCCTAGGGAGGGGCGTTCGAACAGCACAGCCGGCCCGCCGGCACGCAGCAAGCGGTCGCAGATCTCGGTCATCTCCAGGTTCGGCGACACCGCGGCAGCAACGCGCTTCAGCTCGCCCTGTGCCTCGAGTTTGCCGATGAAGTCGCGCAAGTCCTTGTATTTCATGGTGAATTCGTATGGCGCAGCGGGATGCTGCCGCCAGATCTCGGTTATTGTGTGTGTCCGTTAGAGCACTTCGCGTAAAGACGGCGCAAATTTTTTGCTTTTCCGCACGGCTGCGAATTGTAAGTTTTTTGTGTCATCAGGCCACGGGCCCTTCGCCGCCAGCCCAAGACAGTACGCCGATTCCGGGGGCTCGGGTGCACGGAAAGCAGCATCGCCATCCTTGTTACATATATCTGGAGGTAATGATTTTCTTCGCCCTTATTATTGACGGGATATAAAACGGTTCCTACAATCCGGTCTGCTCAATGGAATGTTGCGTCGCAACATGGGTTTCGCCCCGCTGTCAAGAGGGGAAGCAGCGAAATCCGCCATTTCAGACCGACCCGGCTGAAGCATCCGATTCGATGCGCCTGGCGGTCACCCCGGTTTCGCCGGGGCGTCTTGAGTCATTCGCAGCAGGGTGCGTTCCCCCAAGAGCGTACCCTGTTTCTCGTTGGACGCATGGGAAGCGTCCACCAACAGATGCCGGTCGTCCCTGCTAGACGGCGCAGCATCCTTACTTGAGTACGTTGGGATCGGGCGTGCGGCCGCTGTTTGCCGCCCGCAGCGGACAACGGATGGAGGTAAGCATGAGCGGTTGGAAAACCCTTCAGCTTCCCGGCGTCGGGCGGGCATTGCAGGTCCGCCTACGTACGCCGGTTCCAGGCGTAAGCCGGTCGCTTCAAATGCGGCTGGCACACCCTGTGGCGGGCCGCGCTTTGCGCGGTGGCCGCCTGACCTTGAAGTACGCCCTGAACAGCTTGGGCGTGGTGGCCGTGGTCACGGCCGTCTCGCTGTCGCTGAGCCAGGAGTGGCGCACAGAACTGGCTGGCCTGCTGGCCGGCGGCAAGGCAACATCGGTGCGGCTCGACGCGGCCGCGCCTGCCAGCAGCGCCGACGCGGCCGCGGCGCAGCTGGGCTACCCGCGCGGTGGCCTGGCGACGGCCAGCCTGCCGACGGGCGGCCTGCCGACCGTGAGCGGCGTGGACGAATGGAGCCAGACCGCGGCCAAGGTACCCTCGGTGGCCCACCTGGCCGCGCAGATCCCGGTGCAGCGGGTGGCGCTGGATGCCCGCGACAAGGCGGGCGTGCTGGGCAGCCCGCGGGAGCAGGCTGCGGTGGCTGAGTACATCGCACGCAAGTACCGCGTGGCCGCGGAAGCGACCGCGCAACTGGTCAAGGCCGCCTATACGACGGGCCGCGAGGTCGGCATCGACCCGCTGCTGATCCTGGGCGTGATCGCCATCGAGTCCAGCTTCAACCCCTACGCCGAGAGCGGCGTGGGCGCGCAGGGCCTGATGCAGGTGATGACCAAGGTTCACCAGGACAAGTACGAGGCGGTGGGCGGCGTTGCCGCTGCGCTGAATCCGTACGCCAACATCAAGATCGGCGCGCTGGTGCTCAAGGATTGCATCGCGCGGGCCGGTTCGATCGAAGGCGGCTTGAAGTACTACGTGGGTGCCACCACCAACACCGATGGCGGCTATGGCGCCAAGGTCCTGGCCGAGCGCACTCGCCTGCGCCAGGTGCTGGGCCTGCGCAACGCGGCGCCGGAAGTTGTCGCCCGCCCGGCGGCACCGGCCGTCAAGACGACCGAGGCTGGCCAGGGCGCTGATAAGCTCGAGGCTGCCGGCGCAACGCCGCCGGCCACGGTCATCGCGGCGCGCGGCTCCGCCTGATACGCTGTGAATCCGGAGCGTCCGCGGGCGCTCCGGCTGCCGCTGGCGGCGGGGCGTTCGTCACCGCCAGCGGCAGGAACACTCTCCCGCCCCCCACTTGCCGGCACCGCCCGGCATGCCTTCACCCCCAGGCCTTTTCCGTGCTCAGGCTCACTGCCGGCTCGATCCCCAATGCCATGCGGCGCCCGCCATCGCCGGCTCCCTCGCCTGCGGCTTTGCCTTTCCGGGCGGCCGCGACCAAGGCGCAAATTCAGTTTTTGGGCGACGGTCCGGGGCCATCAGTGAGAGTTTTCCCTGCGCCGTGTCGCGCGGGGAGCTGCCATCAAGGCCGGCCTATCGCTGCCGGCAGCGATAGGCGCTGGCAGGCGATTCAGGCGACTCAGGCGAACAACTTGCCGAGCCGCGCCATGGCCAGTTCGATGTTCTCCATCGAGGTGGCATAGGAGACGCGGATATAGTCGCGCGCCGTGTGCGGACCGAAGTCCTGGCCGGGTACCAGCACCACGCCGGCATCCTGCAGCATGGCCTGGGTCAGCCGGTCGGCGTCGCCGGCGGCGGGATGGTTGACGCCGCGGCAGTCGGCATAGACATAGAAGGCGCCGTCGGGCTTGACCGGTACCCGGAAGCCAAGCGCCTCCAGTGCCGGCACGATGGCTTCGCGGCGGCGGTGGAACTCGGCCTTGCGGGCATCGTAGATGGCGAGCGCCTCGGGCGTGAAGCAGGCCAGCGCCGCGTACTGGGCGACCGCGGAGGCGCAGATGAACAGGTTCTGCGCCACTTTCTCGAAGGCGTCGACCAGCGCGTCGGGCACCACCAGCCAGCCCAGGCGCCAGCCCGTCATATTGAAGTACTTGGAGAAGCTGTTGACGGTCACCACCTGATCGTCCAGCGACAGGGCCGTGACGGGCGGCGCGTCGTAGGACAGCCCCTGGTAGATCTCGTCGAGGATGGCGAAGCCCTTGCGTTCGCGCACCACCTGCAGGATCCGCTGCAGTTCGTCGGCCAGGATCGAGGTGCCGGTCGGGTTGGAGGGCGACGCCAGCAGCACACCGCGCGTGCGCTCACCCCAGTTGGCCTGCACCTGGGCAGCGGTAAGCTGGAAGCGTTCGGCCGGGCCGCTCGGGATCATCCGGGCCGCGCCATCGAAGGCGGCCACGAAATGCCGGTTGCACGGGTAGCTGGGGTCCGGCATCAGCACCTCGGCGCCGATCTCGACCAGTACCGCGCAGGCCAGCAGCAGGGCGCCCGAGGCCCCCGCGGTGACGATCACGCGGCGCGCCGGCACATCGACGCCGTAGGCCGTCTTGTAGTAGCCGGCGATGGCTTCGCGCAGCGCCGGGATGCCCAGCGCGCCCGTGTACTGCGTCACCCCGCTTCGCATCGCGGCCTCGGCGGCCCGCACCACCGGCTCGGCGGCGGTGAAGTCCGGTTCGCCGATGCCCATATGGACAATGTGGCGGCCGGCGCGCTCCAGCTCGGCGGCCTGTTTGGCCAGTTCCATAACGTGGAAGGGCGCGATATGCGCGAGGCGGGAGGCGGTGGCGATGCGCTGCAGGTCCATGGGTCTGTGGGGTCTGTGGGGCAGGTGGCGGCCCGCGATCAGTTCAGGTGGGGAAAATGACAACACCCGCCGCGGCGGGTGTTGCTGTTGGCGTTCTGGCGCCCCTTGTTGCGGCGGCATGGCCGCCGCGCGGGCGCGTCAGGCGCTCAGCGCCGCGCGGCGACTTCGGTGGCGCGCACTTGGGCGGCGACCTTGTCGAGTACGCCGTTGACGTACTTGTAGCCCTCGACGCCGCCGAAGGTCTTGGTCAGCTCGACGGCCTCATTGATCACAACCCGGTAAGGGATGTCGATGCAATGCACCAGCTCGTAGCTGCCGATCAGCAGCGCCGCGCGTTCCACCGGCGACAGCTCATCGACGGTGCGGTCCAGGAAGGGCTCGAAGGCGGCCGTCAGGCGCGCTTCCTCACGCGTGGTGCCGTTGAGCAGGGCGTCGAAATGCTCGCGGTCGGCCTTGCTGAAGCCCTGCGCATCGTGCAGGTGTGCCTGGATGGCGCCGATGTCGTTGCGGTTCAGCAGCCATTGATACAGGCCCTGCAGCGCCAGCTCGCGCGAGCGGCGCCGCGCGCTCTTGGGCGGTGCCTTGGGCGCGGCCGGCTTGCCGGTTTGGGGCGCATCACTCATCGTCGTCCTCGTCTTCGTCCTCGTCGCCATCATGCTCGCGCAGCGAATCGAGCGCCACCACCAGGTTGGCCATCTCGACCGCGGTGCGGGCGCAGTCGCGGCCCTTTTCACGGGTGCGGGCATGCGCCTGGGCGTCGGTGTCGACGGTGAGGATGCCGTTGGCGATCGGCACGTTGAAGTCCAAGCCCACACGGGTGAGGCCGGCGCCGGACTCGTTCGAAACCAGCTCGAAATGGTAGGTTTCGCCGCGCACGACCGCGCCCAGCGCGATCAGGGCGTCGAACTGGCCGCTTTCGGCCATCTTCTGCAGTGCCAGCGGCACTTCCAGTGCGCCCGGCACGGTCACCACCAAGGTGTCCTCGCCCTCGACGCCGAGTTTTTCCAGTTCGGCCACGCAGGCCTCGCGCAGTTCATCGCAGACGGGCTCGTTGAAGCGCGCCTGCACGATGCCGATGCGCAGTCCCTCGCCATCGAGGTTGCTGGGATAGAAACCGTGATCCATCGTGATTCTCCTGTATTCGGTAAGGCGGCCGTGCCGGGCACGGCCGCCGGATGTTCGGTGGTTCGGTCGATCAGTCGATCAGTCGGCGCGCGTGGCGCCCATGGACTGGTAGCCGGTGACTTCCAGATCGTAGCCGGTCATGCTGGGCACCCTTTGCGGCGAAGCCAGCACCCGCATCTTGCCCACGCCGAGATCCTTCAGGATCTGGGCGCCCGTGCCGTAGGTGCGCAGGTCGTGCTTCTGGCGCGCCCGGTTCTCCGGCGCGTCCAGCGCGCTGAACTGGCGGAACAGCTGCTCGGGGGTGTCGCCGCAATTAAGCATGACCATCACGCCGTGCTCCGCCTGGGCAATGGCTTCCAGCGCGGCAGCCACGCTCCAGGAATGGGTGGTGGACGCCACTTCCAGCAGGTCGAGCACCGACAGCGGCTCATGCACGCGCACCAGCGTCTCGCAGTCGGGACGCGGCTCGCCCTTGACCAGCGCCAGGTGGGCGCTGCCGCTGGGCTTGTCGCGGTAGGCGATGCAGTGGAAGGTGCCTTGAGGCGTCTGCATGCTGCGCTCGCCCACGCGCTCGATGATGCTTTCGGTGCGGCTGCGGTAGTGGATCAGGTCGGCAATGGTGCCGATCTTGATGCCGTGCTCCTCGGCGAACTCAATCAGGTCCGGCAGGCGCGCCATGGTGCCGTCGTCCTTCATGATCTCGCAGATCACCGCGGCAGGCGTCAGGCCAGCCAGTGCCGACAGGTCGCAGCCGGCCTCGGTGTGACCGGCACGGATCAGCACGCCGCCCGGCTGCGCCTTGAGCGGGAAGATGTGCCCGGGCTGGACCAGGTCGGACGGCCTGGCTTCGCGTGCCACTGCGGCCTGCACGGTGCGGGCGCGGTCGGCCGCCGAGATGCCGGTGGTCACGCCTTCGGCCGCCTCGATGGATACCGTGAAGTTGGTGCCGTGCTGGGTGCCGTTGCGGCTCACCATCGGATGCAGCTCGAGCTGCGCGCAGCGCTCGGCGGTGAGCGTCAGGCAGATCAGGCCGCGGCCGAATTTGGCCATGAAGTTGATCGCTTCCGGGGTGACGAAATCGGCAGCCAGCACCAGGTCGCCCTCGTTCTCGCGGTCTTCCTCGTCGACCAGGATGACCATGCGGCCGGCACGGATTTCGGCAATGATGTCTTCGGTACGGGCGATTGTCATGGAATGCTGGACGAAGAAAAAACGGGCAGGAGGCGGACGGGCGCCGCGTGACAAGGTTCCGGGCCGGCCTTGCGGCCGCGCTCAGGGCGGGGCGTGATCAAGGCCGGTATTGTACGCCAAGCGGGCCCGATCCGGCGCCGGGGCGGCGTGCGCGGCCCGACGGCGGGATGGGGCGGCCCGCGCCGACTGGGGACTGTGGCCCCTGGCGAGCCGCGCTAGGCGTGGCCGGCGTGATCGGCGTGGTCGGCGCGCCGGGCCAGCAGGCGCAGGTCGTCGCCGATCTGGCTGACCTCATGCCAGCGGAAGGCCGGCGCATCCTGCAACTGCGCCAGCGCGGGAAGCTGGAACATGCCTTGTGCATCCCCCAGCAGCTTGGGTGCCAGATAAACCAGCAACTCGTCGGCGCAGCGCTCCCGCACCAGCGAGCCGTTCAGCTTGTAGCCGGCCTCGACGTGCAGCTCATTGATGCCGCGTCGGCCCAGTTCTTCCAGCATCTTGCGCAGTTCGACCTTGCCCTGCGCGTTGGGCAGCATCACCACCTCGGCGCCGCGCGCCTCCAGCGCCTGGCGGCGTTCCGGTGCGTCCACCGCGCAGAAGACCAGCACAGGCTTGGCGAAGGGGCCGTGCTCAGGCGTCAGCAGGCGCGCGTCCAGCGGCACCTCCAGCCTGGAGTCGACCAGCACGCGCTGGGGCTGGCGCGGCGTCTCGACCGCGCGCACGGTCATCTGCGGGTCGTCGTCGCGCACGGTGCCGATGCCGGTGAGGATGGCGCAGGCGCGCGCGCGCCAGGCATGGCCATCGTCGCGTGCTGCCTGCCCGGTGATCCACTGGCTGGTGCCGTCGTGCAGCGCCGTCCGGCCGTCGAGCGAGGCCGCCACCTTCACGCGCACCCATGGCAGGCCGCGCGTCATGCGTGAGACGAAGCCGATGTTCAGTTCACGCGCCTCCTTCTCGAACAGGCCGCTGCGCACCTCGATGCCGGCCGCACGCAGCCGCTGCAGGCCACGTCCGGACACGCTGGGGTTCGGGTCCTCCATGGCCGCCACCACCTGCGCCACGCCGGCGCGCACCAGCGCGTCGGCACACGGCGGCGTGCGGCCGAAGTGGCTGCAGGGTTCCAGCGTGACGTAGGCCGTGGCGCCGGTGGGGTCGAAGCCGCGCGCGGCGGCGTCCTTCAACGCCTGGATCTCGGCATGGTCCTGCCCGGCGGGCTGGGTGGAGCCCTGGCCGATGACCTGTCCGTGCTTGACCAGCACGCAGCCGACGCGGGGATTGGGCGTGGTGATGTAAAGCCCGCGGGTGGCGAGCGCCAGCGCCTGCCGCATGGCGGCGTGGTCAGTGTCGGAGAACATGTGAGAAATGGTATGGATCCCGGTTTGGCTGCCGTGGCCGGCAGGCCGGCGGGTCAGCGGCACGCTCACGGCGGGCCGGCGGTGTCGCAGTCGGGATCCTGCCCCGGCGTGCAGATGCGAATCCGGCCTTGCGCGCCCACCCTGAGCTGCCGCTGCTCGCCGCGGCAGCGCAACATGAAGGTGGCGGCGAAAAAACCGCCTTGCTCAGTCCGAGAGTATCCCACAGCCGTCACGCGCAAGGCGGATTCGCCGCCGCTGGAGCGCAGCCGCACGGTCAGGCAGCGGTGGTGCAGTTGCACCGTGGAGACGGTGGCCTCGCCCTTGTCGCCGTCGCCGTCGTCGCCGGCTGCCATGCGCAGGCGCCATCCCCCGTTGAAGCCGGTTGCGCCGGGCAAGGGCTCGACCAGGACTTCGGTGCGCCGGGCCGCCGCCGCCGTTCGCGCGAGCGCGAGGGAGCCGGCCAGCCGGTCGCCCGCCTGCGTGACTTGCTGGCGGGCCTGCCAGGCTTGCCAGGAAGGGTAGGCCATGGCGCCGAGGATGGCGAGCAGCAGAAGGCAGCAAAGCAGTTCGACCAGGGTGGTGCCATGAGGCACGCCGCTTGCCGGGCGTGGGCCGGGCGGTGTCATGTCAGCACGCCGGCGGCAGGGGCCGTGGCGGTTCTGCTTCGGTTGCTTGCGAGAGCCACTCTCCGGTGCTGCGCAGGATCAGCGTGCCGCAATGGCCGTCCGGCAGCAGCGGCACCGCGCGCAGTTCCACGCAGTGGTCGATGCCCGCCTGCGGACAGGCGGCGGGCACCAGCAAGTGGCGTGGCTGCGCGGGCGGCGGTGGCACGGGGCGTGGCCAGTCGCCCGCAATCCTTCCCCTATCGCCGGGCGCGGCGAAGCTGGCTGTGGAGAGCGCGAGGCGCTCCAGTTCCAGCATGGCCGCCACCAGTGCCGCCCGCGCCTCCATGCGGCGGCCGCGCTCCAGGTGCTGTTGCCAGGCTGGCACGGCGATGCCCGCCAGCACGGCCAGGATGGCCAGCGCGACCATCAGTTCCAGCACGGTGAATCCGGAGCGGCCACTCATGGGGTCGGCTCCGATGCCGGCGTGTGAATCAGTTCGCGCCAGCTCAGCCGCCCCTTGCGCCGCTCGTCATGAATGCGATTCAGCGGGGTGGCGATGCCGCCTTCGATGGCCCACAGGGTATAGGTGATTTCCACCGTTGCCGGCTTGCCGGGCAGGGTTGGCGGACCGGCAAGGCGCGAGGCCTGTGTCACCAGCAGATGTGCCTGCGGGCCAAGCGCCTGCCCGGTGCGAATGGGCATGGCGCGCAGGCCCGGCCTCAGGCTGCCGGAGGACTCGCCGCGCCGCGCCGTCACCAGGTAGGCGCGTTGGCCTCCGGTGCCATCGACGGAGACGATGGCGAGGTGCGCAGGCCCTGCCGGCAGCAGGCGATGCACGCGCTCGCCGGCATGCGGCAAGTCCAGCCGCCAGCCGCTCGGCTGCGCGGCTGGCAAGCCTGGCGTGCCCGGCGCGGGAGGCGCGGAAGGGGCGCGCAGCACGACGGCGCCACCTTCCGCCAGGTCGGCCTCGACGGGCGTGGCGGGCATGGCCCTGCGTTGCGCCAGCGGGCCGGCGTCGAATACGGCGTGCACGCTGGAGCCGCTGCCGTAGATGGCGAGATGTCCGCCCGGGGCAGCGAAGAGCAGCGGAGGCGCCGCTTCCTGCAGCTCGCCGCCGCCCGGGCGGCCCGCGCCGGCAGTCGGGGCATGCAGGCAGGCGGCGGCGTGCCTGCGGTCCGGTCCGGTAGCGAGGTCGGGCAGGTCGAAGCGCCATAGCTGTGCGGCCGCATCGACGGCATAGGCCGCCCGGGCAATGCCGGCGGCATCGTTCAGCACGCTCGCCGCCAGCAGCGGGGAAGCGGAGACGCCGCCCGCGCAGGCTTGCGCGGGCAGGGGCAGGACGATATCCGGTGCGTCCGGGTCCAGTGGCAACAGGGCGAGGCCGGGGCGCGGCACGCCGCGCGGGTGGGCGATGGCGCTCAAGGCGTGCCAGCGTGGCCGCAGCGGGTCGCCCAGCGCCAGCGCGCGTACCGGCCCCGCCGCGGACAGCGGCAGCGCGGGCGAGGTCTCGCGCACCAGCAGCACCGGGGGAGGTTCGCCAGCGGTGACGCGCGAGATGTCGAGCACGTAGATGCGGACTCCTGGCGGTGGCAGGGTTTGCCGGCGCGGCGCTGGAGGGCCGTTGCCCGGCTGGGCCAGGCCGTGGGCGTCACGCATCTCTCTTGTGGTCATGCCGCAAAGCAAGACCGTGCGCCAGGTGCCGTCGCCCAGCCGGACATCGGCGGCTTGCGGACGCGGGCAGGGGTTGCGCGGATGCCGTGGCATGCCGCCAGCACCGGTGCCGGCCGGCGCCGCGGTCGTCATGACTACGGCGCCGCTGGCTGCGTCGAGGGCTTGGATCTTGCCGTCGGCAGTGCCCAGCCAGATCAGGGACGGGCGCTTGCTGTGTTGCGCGCGAAAGGCAGCATGTCCGGGTTGGCCGGGCATCCAGGGTGGCGCCGGCACGAGCACTGCCGCTGCGAGATCGCGCAGGTCAGTCAGCTCCGGGCGGAGGCCAGGCAGGCTTGCCTGCCACCGCACAGGAGCGGGGCCGGCGGCGCCATCCGCGGGCAGTGTCCGAGCCACCAGGCGGTCGGTGGCCTCGATCAGGATGACGCGCTCCAGCGCCGCGGTTGGCCCGCTAGCATCGTGCGGCGCCGCCGCGCATGGAGAGGCGGCCAGGGCCAGCGCGGTGATTGCTGCGATCGCGCCGATTGCGGCGCGCGCGGTGTCAATGGGGCTCATGGCAGGAACTCGCTTTGCAGCACGACGCGGCCCAAGCCATGACGGCCCACGCCGATGGCGGTGATGCGCAGGCGTGGCGCGGAGGGCTGCTGCGCATAGCTGGCGTTCAACAGGCTGTATTCCGGAGATTCCGGCAGCAGTTCGACCAGGTACCGCGGTGGCAGGGTGGCGCCGGCAGCCCGCGGCGGCAGCAGAGGCAGCCTGTTGCCGGTGATGTCCCCGAAGGCGACGCCGAGCGAGGTCACCGGCACCTGCCCATGCAGCCAGGCCAGCCAGGGCGGCTCGCCTTTGCCGTCGGGGCGGCAAAGGCCGCGCTGCGCACCGCTGCCGCACCGGCCCGGCGCGGGCCAGTCGGACAGGCGCACGCTCACGCCGGCCGCAGTGTCCCGCAGCGCCTTCGTCATGTCGGCTTCTGCGTCCTGCAAGGCGGCATCGGCCGCGCGCAAGGCGATTTCCCGTTCCAGTTGCAGCGTGACAAGCTGCCGTCCCGATAGCAGGAAGGACAGCAAGGCGACGGTACAGGCCGCGCTCGACAGCAACAATACGGCAGTGAGCAGCAGGGTCGAGCCGCCGCGGATGGTTGCCGCACCGAAGCGTTGGCGCGCGCATCGCGCCGGCGGGATCGCTGGCGTGCTCATGGCACATCGGCGTTCGCCGGGTTGCGCAGGTGAACGGTGGTGGCGAACACCCTGCGCACCAGGCCTGGGTTGGTGTCGGGATGGAACAGGATGTCGCTGCCCTCGGGTGCGGCCGCGTCCTGCGCGCGGCGCGGCAGAAGGGGCAGGGCATCGGAGGTGCCGGCGCCGGGCAGTGGCCGCTCGCCGCGCAGCACCATGGCCACCTGCACCGCGCGGACTTGTGTCCAGGACGGGGCGCCGGGCCGTTCGAGCTCTCCGGCACGAAGATAGTCGTCAATGACGCCGTCGCCATCGCGGTCGACGCCGTAGCGCAACTGCATCGTCTCCACCCCGCGCACCAGGGCGCCGGACGTCCAGGCGCCGGCTTGGGCCATGCCGTTGCGGCGGGTGGGATAGCGGCACAGCAGTTGCGGTTCGCCATCATTGCCCAGGCCCACATACAGCAGGTTGGCCGCGGCATGCCCGGCAACGGCGGCGCCGCCATCGTCGACCGCCTGCGCGGCCAGCGGATAGCCGCTGCAATCGATCATGGTCCGGTCGGGGACGGTCGGATCGGCGGCCATAGCACTGCCGCTCATGCGCACCAGCATGGCGTCGCTGGCGACCACGCCGCGTCGTCCACAGGACAGTGCGTTGCCGATGGCAGGCTGCCCGCAGTCGTCGCGGCCGCTGAGCGCCGGCGGGGCGCCAGCCGGAAGGGCGCCGGCCTCCGTCGGGCGCCAGCCCGCATGGCGGACGAGGTGCGCGACCATGGCGAGCGCGCGTTGCCCCCGCTCCTCCAGCAGGATGCGGTCGACCGCCAGGCGGTAGGCGAGCTGCAGCGCGTGGAAGGCGATGCCCGCCAGGCCCAGCACGAGCAGACCGAGGACAAGGCCGACCATCAGTTCGACCAGGGACATCCCGCGCGTATCCGGACGCCGTCCGCGCCTGCCACTGCAAACGCGGCCTTCAGGCCGGACGCACGGTGGCCGGCGTGCCAATGCGCGGGTGCAGTCGTCGCGGGTCAAGGCCGGCTCCACAGCGCCACGGCCGCTTCGCCATCCGACGCCCCGGGGTGGATGGCGGGCAGCAGCGCGACCGCCAGCCGGCGGCCGGGGTGACAGACCCGGCCGTCGAACCGGTCGCAGTGCATCAGTTGTGTCTTGCGTTCGGCCGCCGACTGCCGGCCGGCCAGGACCTCGTCCGGGCCATTCGCCTCGGCCAGTTCCGCTGCGGCGCGCGTGGCCGCGCCCAGCGTCTCGTAGTGCCGCAAGGCGTCGACGGCGAGCGGCGCCAGCGTGGCCATCGGCATCAGCGCGATGCCGGTGAGCGCGAGCGCGACGAGGCTCTCTGTCAGCAGGTAGCCTCGATCGAGCTGTGCGATGGGCGTGATCCGCCGGGGTTGCGGGCGGGCGCCGAGAGCGGCAAGCGGGGAAGCTGGCATGGCAATCTCCATCGGCTTGGTATCCGCTCAGGATAGGGATCGGCGTGCGGGCCGATGTGCCAGCCTGTAAAGAGATTGCTTAATGATGTTGCCGACTGCCTGCGCGAAGGGCAGGCGCTGGCAACCACGATCTGCCGGCCTCTTTGTCGATGTCGCGTGCGTGGCGGCATTGCGTCCTTGTCCTAGGCGGCGTCAGCCTTTGCACCCAACAACCATACGACATCCCCCTTCGGGGGCTGCCGGTCACTTTTCTTTGCGTTCTGCAAAGAAAACTAACGAAAAGAAAGCAGACCCTGCCGGGGGCAGAGCAATAAGGCTCGCTTGGGTTATCGCCAGCCGTCGTGGGCGTGTCGCCTCTGCTGGTCGCTGCCGCGCCCGGTGCTTAAGTGGTCGACGCTGCCAATGCCGAGAGCATGGATGGTTGGGCCCCTGATGCCGGGCCGCCGTGGTAGTTAGACCATCCTGCCGTTACCGAGGCTGGCCGCCACTTCCTACTAATCGTGGCTGGTTTCGTGGTGGGCGTGTTGGCACCGCCCTCCGGCGCCTTAGCCAGGGCTAGCTTTCTCGTGAGACGCGCTGTTTTCGCTCGGCGGCGCCTAGAGCTTGCGGTTCGGGCCGGCCGAGATTTCCTCCAGCACTTCCCTGAACTCTGATACATCCTCGAAGCTCCGGTAGACCGAAGCGAAGCGGATATAGGCGATCTTGTCGAGCTTGCGCAGTTCGCGCATCACCAGTTCGCCGACCTGGCTGCTCAGCAGTTCCTTCTGTCCCAGCGACAGCAGCTTTTCCTCGATGCGCGTGATGGCGTCGTCGATGGCCTCGGCCGAGACGGGGCGCTTGCGCAGCGCGGTGCGCATGGAGTCCTTGAGCTTGGCGCGGACGTAGTCCTCGCGCGAACCGTTCTTCTTGACGATGGCGGGAAAGAAGAGCTCGATCCGCTCGTACGTGGTGAAGCGGCGGTCGCAGGATTCGCAGCGGCGCCTGCGGCGCACCGTGTCGCCGTCCTCGGACATGCGGGTGTCAAGCACCTGCGTATTGGAATGACCGCAGAAGGGACATTTCATGCCTGACCACCTTGGGATGAGAAAACCTGCCGCGCCGCGCGTCTTGTCATTCTGTCATGGCGCGGGGGCATTGGGGAGGGGGCGGGCAGCGCCGGCAGGCGCCGGCCCGCACCTGGCGCCGCCCGGGGAGGGCGGCGCGCCGAGGTCTCGTCAGCCGTAGACCGGGAAGCGGCGGGTCAGCGCGGAGACCTGTTCGCGCACGCGCGCGATGGTGGCCTCGTCGTGCGGGTTGTCCAGCACGTCGGCGAGCAGGTTGGCCACCTGGCGGGCTTCGTCTTCCTTGAAGCCGCGGGTGGTCATGGCCGGCGAGCCGATGCGGATGCCCGAGGTCACGAACGGCTTTTCCGGGTCGTTCGGGATGGCGTTCTTGTTGACCGTCAGGTGGGCGTCGCCGAGGATCTTCTCGGCTTCCTTGCCGGTGATCTTCTTGGCGCGCAGGTCCACCAGCATCACGTGGCTCTCGGTGCGGCCCGAGACGATGCGCAGGCCGCGCGCGATCAGGGTCTCGGCCAGCACGGCGGCGTTCTTCACCACCTGTTCCTGGTAAGCCTTGAATTCCGGCGTCAGCGCTTCCTTGAAGGCCACGGCCTTGCCGGCGATGACGTGCATCAGCGGGCCGCCCTGGATGCCGGGGAAGATGGCCGAGTTGATGGCCTTCTCATGCTCGGCCTTCATCAGGATCACGCCGCCGCGCGGGCCGCGCAGGCTCTTGTGCGTGGTGGTGGTGACGAAGTCGGCGTGCGGCACCGGGTTCGGGTAGACGCCCGCGGCGATCAGGCCGGCGTAGTGGGCCATGTCGACCATGAAGTAGGCGCCGATGGACTTGGCGACGCGCGCGATGCGCTCGAAATCGATGCGCAGGGCGAAGGCGGAGGCGCCGGCGATGATCAGCTTGGGCTTCTTCTCCTGGGCCAGCGCTTCCAGCGCGTCGTAGTCGATGTCTTCCTGGGCGTTCAGGCCGTAGCTGACTACGTTGAACCACTTGCCGCTCATGTTCAGCGCCATGCCGTGGGTCAGGTGGCCGCCTTCGGCCAGGCTCATGCCCATGATGGTGTCGCCCGGCTTGAGCACGGCGAAGAACACGCCCTGGTTGGCCTGGGAACCGGAGTTCGGCTGCACGTTGGCGGCTTCCGCGCCGAACAGTTGCTTGACGCGGTCGATGGCCAGCTGCTCGACGACGTCGACGTACTCGCAGCCACCGTAGTAGCGCTTGCCAGGATAGCCCTCGGCGTACTTGTTGGTCAGCTGCGAGCCCTGGGCGGCCATCACGGCCGGCGAGGTGTAGTTTTCCGAGGCGATCAGCTCGATGTGATCTTCCTGGCGCTGGTTTTCCTTCTGGATGGCGGCGAAGAGTTCCGGATCGATCTGGTCGATCGTGTAGCGGCTGCGTTCGAACATGGCGGGATTCGTCTTAAAAAAAGGGGATCCGACTTGAGCTTCGGGGGGAGGGCGCGCGGGGGAAGGCACATGCGACCAGCACCGGCGGGACTTCCGACCGGCGCAGGGCGCACCCTGCTTCCCATTCGCTGCCCAGGCGAGCGGCAGGCGTTATAAACTACACGCCAGAGACCTTGCGCTTCCTCGTGGTAGTGCCCACTGACTTCGCCAGTCGCGCAAGATGGAATGGTTGGCGCGAGTTTACGCGAGCCGCGGGCCGGCCGCAAGACGCCTGCCAGGCACTGTGGCTGCGGATACAAGGGTTTACGTCAGGGTGGGGTTCGGCTCCGCTACAATCGCGGCCATGACGAACTTTGTCTGGACCCTGCGCGTGTATTGGGAAGATACCGACGCAGGCGGCGTGGTCTTCTACGCCAACTACCTGAAATTCTTCGAACGTGCCCGCACCGAGTGGCTGCGCGCGCTTGGAGTCGGCCAGCAGTCACTTGCCGACGAAGCGGGCGTAGTCTTCGTCGTCAGAAGCACGGCAGTGGAATACAATGCGCCCGCCCGCCTGGACGACCAGGTCGAGATCCGTACCCGGATTGAACGGGTTGGCCCGGCCTCGGTCCAATTCGCCCAAGAAGCGTGGCGCGGGGAGTTGTTGCTGGCGACCGGCGCCATCCGCGTCGGTTGTGTAGATAAAGTCACGTTCCGTCCCGCCCCCATCCCCGCCCCCGTCCTCGCAACCATCAAGACCGCCCGATGAATCCCGTGTCCGTCACGCAAGACCTGTCGATCATTACGCTGGTGCTTCACGCCAGCCTGCTGGCGCAGGCCGTCATGGCGCTGCTGCTGGTGATGTCCCTGTTCTCGTGGACCTATATCTTCCGCAAGCACTTGGCGCTGCGTTCCGCGCGTAGCCAGACCGAGGGCTTCGAGCGCGATTTCTGGGCCGGCGGCGACCTGCAGGCCCTCTATAACAGCGCGGTCAACAACCGTCACAACACCGGCGCGCTGGAACGCATCTTCGAGTCCGGCATGGGTGAATTCCTCAAGGCACGCGAGCGCAGCAACGACGCCGGTGCGCTGCTCGACGCGGCCCGCCGCGCGATGCGCGCGGCCTACCAGCGCGAAATGGACGTGCTGGAGTCGCACCTGCCCTTCCTGGCCTCGGTCGGCTCGGTCAGCCCCTATATCGGTCTGTTCGGCACCGTGTGGGGCATCATGAACGCCTTCCGCGGCTTGTCCAACGTCCAGCAGGCGACCCTCGCCTCGGTGGCGCCCGGCATTGCCGAGGCGCTGGTGGCCACGGCCATCGGCCTGTTCGCCGCGATTCCGGCGGTGATCGCCTACAACCGCTACGCGACCGAGATCGACCGGCTGGCGATCCGCTTCGAGAGCTTCATCGAAGAGTTCCTGAACATCCTGCAGCGCCAGACGCGCTGACGCCAGCAAGGAGCCCAGCTATGGCAGCCATCCAGCGTCGCGGCGGTTCGCGCCGTCGTGCCAGCGCCGAGATCAACGTCGTGCCGTATATCGACGTGATGCTCGTGCTGCTCGTCATCTTCATGGTGGCCGCGCCGATCGTGAGCCCGGCCGTGGTCGACCTGCCTTCGGTGGCCAATGCCACGCCGCAGCAGAAGACGCCGCCCATCGTGGTGACGGTCCACGAGGACGGCAAGCTGACCGCGCGCGGCAAGGACAATGCCGGCAACGCGTTCGACCGCCAGCTCGACAAGCCGGGGCTGATCGCCTTTGTCAATCAGCGCCAGAACGAGAACCCGGACCAGCCGGTGGTGATCGCTGCCGACCGCTCGGTGCGCTATGAAGCCGTGCTCGACGTGATGTCCGACCTGAAGGCCGATGGGGTCAAGCGCGTCGGCCTGATGGTGAAGTCCAAGTAGCCAGAGTCAGCCCGCCGTCGATGAAAAAGGCCGCCTACCCTTACCAGCCGGTGCAAGAGAAGGGAACCCTGCGTTCCTTCCTGCTGGCCCTGCTGATGCACCTGCTCCTGGCGCTGGTGTTGTACTTCGGCGTTCACTGGCAGATCAGCACACCGGCGGGCTCCGAAGCGGAGCTTTGGAGTGCCGCCGACCTGACGCCCGAGCCCGCGCCTGCGCCTGCGCCGCCACCACCGATGCCGGTTGTGCCGCCGGCGCCGGTGCCGCCCGCGCCGGCTGTGCGCCAGAAGGCGGAGGAAGAGGCCGACATCGCCCTGCAGCAACTGAAGCGCCGCCAGGCCGAGGCCGCGGTGCGCGAGGAAGCGCGCAAGCAGGCGGAACTGCGTGAGCGCCAGGCGCGCGAAGAGGCCGAGCGGCAAGAGGCCCAGCGCAAGGAAGAGGCTAGGAAGAAGGAGAAGGCGGCGCAGCAGCAGGCCGCCCAGCTCGCTGCCCAGCAGGAGCAGCAACGCAAGGAACAGCAGCACAAGGAAGCGGAAGCCAAGGCGAAGGCCAAGGCGGATGCCGATGCGAAGGCGAAGGCCGAGGCAGCTGCCGAAGCAAAGGCGAAGGCCAAGGCGGATGCCGAAGCGAAGGCGAAGGCCGAGGCTGCTGCCGAAGCGAAGGCAAAGGCCAAGGCGGATGCCGAAGCAAAGGCGAAGGCCGAGGCGAAGGCCGAGGCGGCTGCCGAAGCGAAAGCGAAGGCCAAGGCGGATGCCGAAGCGAAGGCCAAGGCCGACGCGGCTGCCAACGCCCAGCGCCGCGGTGAGCTCGCGCGCCTGCAGGCCATGGCCGCGGGTGCCGGCGGTGGTGCCGGCGGTGGCGGGGTGGGCAGCACTGCCGGCGCGGGCGCCGGCAGCGGCGGCAAGGCCTCACCCGGCTACGCAGATCGCGTGCGCCGCCGCGTCAAGCCGAACATCGTCTTCACCGAGGATATCCCCGGTAATCCGGCCGCCGTGGTGACGGTGCAGCTCGCGCCGGATGGCTCGCTGATGTCCGCCCGCTTGAGCAAGTCGAGCGGCAATTCATCCTGGGACAACGCCGTGCTGCGCGCGGTGGAGCGCTCCGATCCGCTGCCGCGCGACGAAAACGGCAAGGCGCCGAGTAACTTCACCATTACGTTCCATCCCAAGGATTGAGCGGCACCGGCGACCATGAATTGCAACATAATGCAACTATCGAAACAGGGCGCCGGATCCACGGCTACGATGATAGGTTGCCTGACGCAGCCGGCTGCGCACATGCAGCACGCTATTGCCAGTGTGCTGCGCGCCACGCCGCGCAACGCCGTGCGCCGGCTGCGCCCCATGAATCTTGATCTTGATTGAGGAGCAGCATGCGAAAGCTTTGGGCCCCAATACTGCTGTCCGTGACGCTGGCATTCACCGCCGGCGGCGCGCGCGCACAGCTCAACGTCGAAATCACCGGGGTTGGCTCCAGCCAGTTCCCGGTGGCCACCGCCAATTTCCAGGGTGAGGCGCAAGCCCCGCAGAACCTGACGGCGATCATTCGCTCCGACCTGCAGCGCAGCGGCCGCATCCGCAACGTCGACCCCGGCGGTGCCACCGTGGCCGAATCCGCGCAAGTGGATCTGGGCAGCTGGAAGGGGCGTGGTGCCGACGCCTTCGTCGCCGGCAGCGTGACGCCGTCCGGCAACGGCCAGTACGACGTGCGTTTCCGCCTGTATGACACGGTCAAGGGCCAGAGCCTGGGCGGGCTGGCCTTCAACGTCAACCAGAACCAGCTGCGCCTGACGGCGCACAAGATCGCCGACTACATCTACGAGAAGCTGCTCGGCGAGCGCGGCGTGTTCGCCACCCGGCTGTCCTATGTGTCGCGTGTCGGCAACCGCTACCAGCTGCTGATCTCGGATTCCGACGGCCAGAACCCGCAAGTCGCGCTGACCAGCACCGAGCCGATCATCTCGCCCTCGTGGTCGCCGGACGGGCGCCGCGTCGCCTATGTTTCGTTCGAGGCCAGGAAGCCGGTCGTCTACGTGCACGACCTGGCCACCGGCCGCCGTACGCAGGTGGCGAACTTCAAGGGCAACAACAGCGCGCCGGCGTGGTCGCCGGACGGCCAGCACCTCGCCCTGGCCCTGTCGCGCGACGGCAATACCCAGATCTACCTGGTCAACGCAGACGGTACCGGCCTCAAGCGCCTGACCCGCAGCAGCGCCATCGACACCGAGCCGATGTACTCGCCCGACGGCCGCAGCATCTACTTCACCAGCGACCGTGGCGGCGGCCCGCAGGTCTACCGCATGCCTGCCGATGGCGAGGCCAGCGGCACGGCCCAGCGCGTGACCTTCAAGGGCAACTACAACGTCAGTCCGCGCATCTCGCCGGACGGCAAGCAGCTCGCCTATATCACGCGTGCCGGCGGCTTCAAGCTGCAACTGCTGGACCTGGCCACTGGCGATGTCAGCTCGCTGACCGACACCAGCAACGACGAAGCGCCGAGCTTCGCGGCCAACGGCAAGTACATTCTCTACGCAACCCGGGTGGGCGGCCGCCCGGTGTTGGCGGCGGTGTCCACTGACGGGCGTACCCGCCAGGTTCTGTCCCTCCAGTCCGGCGAAGTTCGCGAGCCGTCCTGGGGTCCCTTCATGCAATAACAGGAGTGTTCTGCCATGTCCCAAATGATGACCAAGACTCTCGCAGTCGCAGCGCTGCTGGCGCTGGGCGCGTGCAGCTCGGGTGTCAAGCTCGAAGACACCGCCAACGCCGGCGCGAACAAGGGCGCGGCAACCGATGCACGCGCTGTGGCACCGGTCGACGTGAGCCGCGATGCGCTGAACGACCCGAACAGCCCGCTGGCCAAGCGCAGCGTGTACTTCGACTTCGACAGCTACTCGGTCAAGCCCGAGTACCAGGGCACGCTGACCGAGCACGCCAAGTACCTCGGCGGCCATCGTGACCACAAGATCCTGATCCAGGGCAACACCGACGAACGCGGCACCAGCGAGTACAACCTCGCGCTGGGCCAGAAGCGCGCCGAAGCGGTGCTGCGCTCGCTGTCGTCGCTGGGCGTGCCCGAGAGCCAGATGGAAGCTGTCAGCCTGGGCAAGGAAAAGCCGAAGGCGACCGGTCACGACGAATCCTCGTGGTCGGAAAACCGCCGCGCGGACCTCGTCTACTGATCGGACGGTTCACACCATGAATGCACGCGTCTCCAAACTGTCCTGGCTGGCCGCGCTGTCCTGCGTCGGCCTGCTGTGCGCCGCCGGCCAGGCGCGCGCCGGCGTCTTCGATGACGACGAGGCCCGTCGCGCCATCATGACGATGCGCGACCAGTTCAACGCCTTCCAGGCCACGGCCTCGCAGCGCATCGACCAGACCAGCCGCGTCCAGCTCGACATGCAGAACCAGCTCGAGGGCCTGCGCCAGGAAGTGGCGCGGTTGCGCGGGCAGAACGAGGTACTGCAGAACCAGTTGGAGACGCTGCAGAAGCAGCAGAAGGACTACTACGCGGATCTCGATGGGCGGCTGAAGAAGTTCGAACCGCAGCAGGTGACGGTGGAAGGCAAGGAAGGCGTATCCCAGCCGAACGAGAAGCCGGAGTACGACGCCGCGCTGCAGCGTTTCCAGGGCGGCGACTTCAAGGGCGCCGGCCAGGCCTTCTCGGCCTTCATCAAGAAGTATCCGCAGAGCCCCTACCTCCCGCTGGCGCAGTACTGGCTCGGCAATTCGCTGTATGCCCAGCGTGACTACCGCGGTTCGACCAGCGTGTTGCAGAACATGGTGCAGGCCAATCCCTCGCACCCCAAGGTTCCCGATGCGCTGATCGTGATCGCCAACAACCAGCTCGAGTCCGGCCAGAAGGCGGCCGCCCGCAAGACGCTGGAGCTGGTGGTGTCCAAGTATCCGGGCACCGAAGGCGCGCAGGTGGCCAGCAATCGGCTCAAGACGCTGAAGTAGGCAGGGTCGGTGGCTGCTGCCGCCGCACCGACGGATGCCCTGATGGAGCCCGCGCTGGTCGCGGGCTTTTCTTTTGCCTGCGTCCTGGCCCCGCCGCCGAGGGGTAAGGTGCCGAGGCAGGCTAAAATACCCGGTTACCCCAATCCGCAGATCGGCGCCGCCAGCGCCGGGCACCCATCATGACCAAACGCGCCATCGTCCTGCTTTCCGGCGGCCTGGACTCCGCCACCGTGCTCGCCATGGCACGCGACCAGGGCTTCGAAACCTATGCCCTGTCGATGCGCTACGGCCAGCGCCATTCCTCCGAACTCGAGGCGGCCAAGCGCGTCGCCGCCGCCCTCGGTGCCAAGCGCCACGAGATCATCGACCTGGACCTGCGCCGCTTCGGCGGTTCGGCCCTGACCGACGACGCGCTCGAGGTGCCGACCGACGGCGCCAGCGAGGGCATTCCCATCACCTACGTGCCCGCGCGCAACACCATCATGCTGTCGCTGGCGCTCGGCTGGGCCGAGGCCGTGGGCGGGCGCGACCTTTTCTTCGGCGCCAACGCGGTGGACTATTCCGGCTATCCCGACTGCCGGCCGGAGTACGTGGCCGCCTACGAGACGCTGGCGAACCTGGCCACCAAGGCTGGCGTGGAAGGGGAACGCTTCCACGTGCACGCGCCCATCATCCACATGAGCAAGGCCGAGATCATCCGTGAAGGGAACCGCCTGGGCGTGGACTACGGCCTGACCGTCTCCTGCTACCAGGCCGACGACGACGGCCGCGCCTGCGGTGTCTGCGATTCCTGCCGCATCCGCCGCGCCGGCTTCGAAGCCGCCGGCGTGCCCGACCCCACCCGCTACCAGCAGGCCGGCTGAGACCGGCGCTGCGCTTCGACCTTCCCACGCCCCCGCCTATGCCCGAGATCGATCTTTCCGCGCTCACGCACACGGTGCTGCTGAGCACCTTCGTCCTGACCTTCCTGTTCGGCGCGGTCCTGCAGCGCACGCACTTCTGCACGATGGGTGCGGTGTCCGACGTGGTCAACATCGGCGACTGGAGCCGTATGCGCATGTGGGCGCTGGCGATCGGCGTGGCCATGATCGGCACCGGCGCGCTGGCCGCGGCGGGGGTCATCGATCCGACCAAGACCATCTACACGGTGAGCAAGCTGTCGTGGCTGTCAGCGCTGGCCGGCGGCCTGATGTTCGGCTTCGGCATGGTGCTGGCCTCCGGTTGCGGCAGCAAGACGCTGGTGCGCATCGGCACCGGCAACCTGAAGTCGCTGGTGGTGTTCGTCTTCCTCGGGCTGTCGGCCTTTATGACGCTGCGCGGCCTGTTCGGCGTGGTGCGCGTCAATACGGTGGATGCCGTCTCGCTTGCGCTGCCCGTCACCCAGGACCTGCCCTCGCTGCTGGCCCAGGGCAGCGGCATTGCGCGCGGCACGCTGCAGCTCGGACTGGGGCTGGTGCTGGGCGGCGGCCTGGCGCTGTGGGCGCTGGCGGGGCAGGGCTTCCGCACCTTCGACAACCTGCTCGGCGGCATCGCGGTCGGGCTGGTCATCGTCGCCATGTGGTATGTGTCCGGCCATCTCGGCTACGTGTCGGAAGACCCCAATACGCTGGAAGAGCTCTTCGTCGGCACCAATAGCGGACGCATGGAAAGCCTGAGCTTCGTCGCGCCCTATGCCTACACGCTCGACTGGCTGATGATGTTCAGCGACAAGAGCAAGGTGCTGACCGTGGGCATCGTCAGCGTGTTCGGCGTGATCGCCGGCGCCGCGACCTATGCGCTGGCGACGCGCACCTTCCGCTGGGAAGGATTCGCCGGCGCCGAGGACGTGGCCAACCATATCGTCGGCGGCGTGCTGATGGGAGCCGGCGGCGTGACCGCGCTGGGCTGCACGATCGGGCAGGGGCTGTCGGGTGTGTCGACCCTGGCGCTAGGTTCCTTCATCGCACTGGCGGGTATCCTGGCCGGCGCGGTGCTCGCGTTCCGCTACCAGATCTGGCGTCTGGAACGCATGGCTTGAACAAGTAGGTCGCCAGCGCTTGACATTGCCTGGTGTCGATGCTTATAATCGCTGCTTCAGTTTTTCGGGGTCGTTAGCTCAGTCGGTAGAGCAGCGGACTTTTAATCCGTTGGTCGCGTGTTCGAGTCACGCACGACCCACCAGCATTTCGAAGGGCCTGTGGCGCAAGTCACAGGCCCTTTTTATTTTTCTTTTGCTGATTGATTGCCGTCTTGGCTTGTTCTGAGCCTGGCAGGCTTGCGCAGGTGCGCCGCAGGAGAATGCAGCCGGTGCCGAATGCGCGTTTCGGGCGAGTTTCGGCACCGGCCGGATTCAGCGGTCCTGTTCGTGTTCCTGTTCCTGTTCCTGCTTTTGTTCCGTTGCCGTGCCGGCTGGCGTATCGGTAGCTACCTGTGCCTCGTTCCAGCGCTGGTAGGCCCAATAGCCGGCGCCCGCCACCAGTCCCACCTTCGACAATTTCCAGGCCCAGCGCGCCAGCGGCGTCTTGCGCAGCAGCGGCATGGCCAGCGAGATGGCCGAGCTGAGCACTGGGTGGTCCTTTGCCAGGCCGAGCACGCGCATCCAGGGCGAGGACGTGCCTGGCAGCCAATGGCGCAGGCTGGCGATGCGGCTGGCATTGCCGCGGACGTGGTTGACGGCCTGCGCGAAATCGTAGCGTTCGAGGGCGGCGCGGGTGAGCAGCAGTTCCTTGCGCACGGCGAGCGGTAGCTTGGTTTCGCGCGGCAGTCGCACGGGACGCGGGTGTGGCCGCTGCGATGGGCCGGTCTCGCCTGGCATGGCGCCGGTCTTCGGATCCGTCGCGTTCATCGGCGCAGCACCTCCCGATCCTTGTCAATTTCGGCCAGCGTGGCCTCGAACAGCGGCGGCGCGGTGCGCAGAGTGCGGCGCGCGGCCAACAGGCAGATGGCGCAGGCGAGGATGTCGATCGCCACCACGGCGCCTAGTGCCTGCCAGCGGTAGGTATCCCAGAAGACGACGGCGACCAGCACGGTCAGGGTCACCAGGGCGAGGCCGAAGAAGACCAGGCCGAAGCAGGCGAGCAGGGCCATCTTGATCAGCCGCGCGCGTTCCTCGGCCAGCTCGACACTGGCGAGTTCCAGGCGCGTCTGCGCCATGGCCACCACCGAGCCGGCGAGGTTGCGCAGGGATTCCAGTAATTTAGGTGAGGTGGGCGATTCGCTCATGCGGATTGGGCGTGGCTACATTCGCCCGGACGCGGCTCGGCCGGCCACGGGCGGGAGGGGCCGCGGCATCGCGGCCGCGGGGGCTTGGCTCGCAGTGGCGCGCAGCGTGCGCCACCGCCCGGGCGCGGCGCGGCCGCGCGGGATTACTTGCGGTTGAGCAGCAGGCCGATCAGCAGGCCGACACCGGCGGCCACGCCCACGGCACGCCAGGGGTGATCGTGCACGTAGTCGTCGGTCGCGCGTGCGGCGGCCTTGCTCTTGGTAACGACTGCGTCCTGCAGGTCCTGCGCCTTTTCCTTTGCTTGCTTCAGCAGGCCCATGCCGCGTTCACGCAGCTCGGCAGCCTTTTCACCAGTGGTCGAGGCCGCTTGCTTAAGCAGTTCTTCGGCGTCGGACAAAACGGTCTTGACATCGCTCATCAGTTTCTCCTGTTTGCGGGCGGTTGGTTCGGATGTTGGCATTGTGCCTGCCTCGCGCCGCCTTGGGCGGATTCTTGCGTACTTCCTAGCATATGCGGCGCGCCTGCGTGGTTTCAAGGCCACGCAGTCATATCGTCCGCATCCGCGCGATGCGCGGGCTGGCAGCATATGCCCTTATGCGTTGGAGTGATTTTGTCGTGACTTTATATTCGTTTGGGTTGGATCGCAATCCGGCTACGCTGGTTCCCATCTCAATTCTGTGTGCGTCTTTTCAGCAAGGAGCAAAGCATGGCACTGCGCCTCGGCGATATCGCCCCCGACTTCGAGCAGGATTCCAGCGAAGGTCCGATTCGCTTCCACGCCTGGCTTGGCGAGGGTTGGGGCGTACTGTTCTCGCATCCGGCCGACTTCACGCCGGTGTGCACCACCGAACTGGGGCTGACCGCCAAGCTGAAGGATGAGTTTGCGCGGCGTAACGTGAAGGTGATCGCCTTGTCCGTGGATGGCGTGGAGTCGCACCGCGGCTGGATCCGCGACATCGAGGAAACGCAGGGCGCCTCGGTCGGCTTTCCCATCCTGGCGGATGCGGACCGCAAGGTCGCCACGCTCTATGACATGATCCATCCGAACGCCAGCGAGACGCTGACCGTGCGCTCGCTGTTCGTGATCGACCCGAGCAGGAAGGTGCGGCTGATCATCACGTATCCGGCCAGTACTGGGCGCAACTTCAACGAGATCCTGCGCGTGATCGACTCGCTGCAGCTGACCGACAGCCACAGCGTGGCGACACCGGGCAACTGGCAGGATGGCGACGATGTCGTGATCGTGCCCTCGCTGAAGGACGAGGAGGTGATTCGCCAGAAGTTTCCGAAGGGCTACCGCGCTGTACGGCCATATCTGCGCCTGACGCCACAGCCGAACAAGTGAAGGCAGTATGCGATGCCGGAAACGGAAGCGGCGCGCGGGGCCTGAGCCCTCGCGCGCCGCGCTTGCCTTGGTGGCGGTGTAGTCAACGGCGGGGCAGCCCGTCGTCTCCTTGGTAGTGCGTGCTTGGCCCGGCGTGGCCCGGCATTGCCGGGCCTTTTTACTGCACAGCCGGAAGCAGGCGGGGCCTCAGAAGAAGGCCTGGATGCCGGTCTGGGCGCGGCCCAGGATCAGGGCGTGGATGTCGTGCGTGCCTTCGTAGGTGTTGACCACTTCCAGGTTCACCACGTGGCGGATCACGCCGAACTCGTCCGAGATGCCGTTGCCGCCGAGCATGTCGCGCGCCACGCGGGCGATGTCGAGCGACTTGCCGCAGGAGTTGCGCTTCATGATCGAGGTGATCTCGACCGCGGCCGTGCCTTCGTCCTTCATGCGGCCCAGGCGCAGGCAGCCTTGCAGGCCCAGCGTGATCTCGGTCTGCATGTCGGCCAGCTTCTTCTGGATCAGCTGGTTGGCGGCCAGCGGGCGGCCGAACTGCTTGCGGTCCAGCGTGTACTGGCGGGCGGTATGCCAGCAGAACTCCGCGGCGCCCAGCGCGCCCCAGGCGATGCCGTAGCGGGCCGAGTTCAGGCAGGTGAAGGGGCCCTTCAGGCCGGCGACGCCGGGCATCAGGTTCTCTTCCGGCACGAAGACCTGGTCCAGCACGATCTCGCCGGTGATGGAGGTGCGCAGGCCGACCTTGCCGTGGATGGCGGGCGCGCTCAGGCCCTTCCAGCCCTTTTCCAGGATGAAGCCGCGGATGGCTTCCTTGCCGTCGTCGCCCATCAGCTTGGCCCAGACCACGAAGACGTCGGCGATCGGCGAGTTGGTGATCCACATCTTGGCGCCGCTCAGCTCGTAGCCGCCCGCGACCTTCTTGGCGCGGGTGATCATCGAGCCCGGGTCGGAGCCGTGGTTCGGCTCGGTCAGGCCGAAGCAGCCGATCCATTCGCCGGTGGCCAGCTTGGGCAGGTACTTCTGCTTCTGCGCCTCGCTGCCGAATTCGTAGATGGGCACCATCACCAGCGACGACTGCACGCTCATCATCGAGCGGTAGCCCGAGTCCACGCGTTCGACTTCGCGCGCGATCAGGCCGTAGCTGACGTAGTTCAGGCCGGGGCCGCCGTATTGCTCGGGGATGGTCGGGCCCAGCAGGCCGAGTTCGCCCATCTCGCGGAAGATGGCCACGTCGGTCTTCTCGTTGCGGAACGATTCCAGCACGCGCGGGGCGAGCTTGTCCTGGCAGTAGGCGGCGGCGGCATCGCGCACCATGCGCTCGTCGGCGCTCAGTTGCTGGTCGAGCAGCAGCGGGTCGGCCCAGTGGAATTCGGCGTTTGCGGCCATGGAGGTCTCCTTCGGTAGATCGGTAGAGCAGTCGGGTCGGGTGGCCGGCATGCCGGCCAGGGATCAAATGCGGGTGCGGGTTGGTCTTGCTTGGTTCCGCATTGCGGAACTTTGTTCCGATGAGTTAGTATAGCGTAAAGATGCCGGCCGGCAATAGGGGGCTGCCAAGCCCGGTGCCGGCCAGCGCCAGCCTGTGCGTGCGGCCGCTATGCCTCTTTTGCCTGCCGCGGCGCATCTGCCGCTGCGGGCTGGACGCGTCGGCAGGTCCCTTGCAGGCCGGTTCCGAACTCTCCGCAGGAGCGCCACCTTGTCTAACCGCCAACTCTCGCCATCCGTCGCCGACGCCGCCGCGCCGCCCGCCCGCGAAAGCGATCCCAACTTCGTCACCGCGCTGGCGCGCGGGCTGGAGCTGCTGCGCTGTTTCCGCACCGGCGAAGCCATGCTGGGCAACCAGGACTTCGTGCGCCGCACCGGCCTGCCCAAGGCCACTGTCAGCCGGCTGGCCGGCACGCTGGTGCAGCTTGGCTACCTGCGCTACGACGACAGCCTGGGCAAGTATGCGCTGGATGCCGGCGTGCTGGCGCTCGGCTACGCCTATCTGTCGGCCTCGGACGTGGTGGGGCTGGCGCGCCCGCACATGCTGGCGTTTGCGCAGGCCTATGGCGTGTCGGTGTCGCTCGGCAAGCGCGAGCGGCAGGAGGTCATCTACCTGGAGTCGATCCGCAATGACGCGGGCGTGATGCTGGGGCTGGGCGTGGGGTCGCGCCTGTCGCTGGTGTCCAGCTCGATGGGACGCGCCTACCTGGCGGCGCTGCCACCGGCGCGGCGCGAGCGGGTGTTGGCCGAGTTCGCCGAGGCCTTTCCCGAGCAATGGAAGCAGCAGGAGGCGCCGATGCGCGCCGCGCTGGCGCAGGCGGAGCAAGACGGCTACGCGGCGTCATTCCGCGATTGGCATCCGGCCATCCATGCCTGCGCGGTGGCCTTCCGGCCGGTGGGGGAGACGGAGCCGCACATGCTGAGTTGCAGCGCCTCGTATGGCTCGGTGGCCGAGTCCGTCTTCGCTGAGACCCTGGCGCCCGCGCTGCGGGCGCTGGCGGCCAGGCTGTCGGCCCCGGCGGGATAAGCGGAGGGGCGGAGGGGCGGAGGAGCGGTGCGGCCGCACCATCGTGCGGCCGGGCTGGCAGGCTACAGGTCGGTGCGCAGCTTCCACAGCTCGGGGAACAGCACCACGTCGAGCATCCTGCGCAGATAGCTGACGCCTTCGGTGCCGCCGGTGCCGCGCTTGAAGCCGATCACCCGCTCCACCGTGGTCACATGGCGGAAACGCCATTGGCGGAAGGAGTCCTCCAGGTCAACGAACTTCTCACCCAGTTCGTACAGCTCCCAATGCGCGTCGGGCTTGCGGTACACCTCCAGCCACGCGGCCTCGACCGAGGCGTTGTAGGCGGTGGGCTGGGTCCAGTCGCGCTCGACGCATTCGGCGTCGATGGCGAAGCCGCGCCGCGCCATCAGCCGGATCGCCTCGTCATAGAGCGAAGGCGTGCGCAGCGCCGCGTCCACCAGCGCCAGGTGCTCCGGCCGGTGGGCGTGCGGACGCAGCATGGCGGCGTTCTTGTTGCCGAGGATGAACTCGATCTCGCGGTACTGGTAGGACTGGAAGCCGGATGACATGCCCAGGTAGGGCCGCATGGCCGAGTACTCCGGCGGCGTCATCGTGGCCAGCACGTTCCAGGCCTGCACCAGCTGGTCCATGATGCGCGACACCCGCGTCAGCATCTTGAAGGCCGGCGGCAGGTGGTCCTGGCGCACCGAGTCGCGCGCGGCGCGCAGCTCGTGCAGCATCAGCTTCATCCACAGCTCGGTGGTCTGGTGCTGCACGATGAACAGCATCTCGTTGTGGTCCGGCGAGAGCGGGTGCTGCGCGCTGAGGATCTGGTCCAGGCCCAGGTAGTCGCCATAGCTCATGTCCTTGGCGAAATCCATCTGCGCGCCGTGCCAGCCGTCGCCCGAAGCCTCGTCCTGGCCAGCCGCGCCCGACATCGGGCATCCCTTGTGTTGGCTCATGCTGCGTCTCTCTCAGGTTACCGTGCTGCGGATCTGGAAGCGTGCGTCGCGGTAGCTGCCGCTGTCGAGCACGTCGCGCAGCACTTCGACCGCGTCCCAGACTTCGGTGAAACTGGTGTAGAGCGGCGTGAAGCCGAAGCGCGCGATGCGCGGCTCACGGTAGTCGCCGATCACGCCGCGCTCGATCAGGTTGGCCATGAGCGCGTAGCCGTCCGGGTGGGCGAAGCTGGCCTGGCTGCCGCGCCGGGCATGCTCGCGCGGCGTGATGAGTTCGAGCGGGTGGTGGCCGCAACGCGTCTCCACCAGTGTAATGAACAGGTCGGTCAGTTGCAGCGACTTCGCGCGCAGCGCCTGCATGTCGGTCTGGGCGAAGATATCGAGGCCGCATTCGACCAGCGCCAGCGAGGTGATGGGCTGGGTGCCGCACAGGAAGCGGGCGACGCCGCTGCGCGGGCGGTAGCCGGGCTCCATGGCGAAGGGGGCGGCATGGCCCCACCAGCCCGACAGCGGCTGCCAGAAGGCATCGCGCAGGGCCGGCGAGACCCAGACGAAGGCGGGCGAGCCTGGGCTGCCGTTCAGGTATTTGTAGGTGCAGCCGATCGCGTAGTCGGCGCCGGCCCCGCTCAGGTCGACCGGCACCGCCCCGGCCGAGTGGCACAGGTCCCACACCGTCAGCACGCCCTTGGCATGGGCCATGGCGGTCAGCCCGGCCATGTCGAGCATCTCGCCGGTCTTGTAGTTGACGTGGGTCAGCATCAGCACCGCGGTGTCGGCGCCCACGGCAGCTTCGATCTGGTCCGGCGAATCCACCAGCTTGAGCGAGTAGCCCTGCTGCAGCAGGTCGGCCAGCCCCTGGGCGATGTACAGGTCGGTGGGGAAGTTGCTGGCTTCGGAGACGATGACCTTGCGCGCGGGATCGCGCGAGGCCTGCACGCGCAGCGCGGCGGCCAGCACCTTGAACAGGTTGATCGAGGTGGTGTCGGTCACCACCACTTCGTCCTTGCCGGCACCGATGAGCGGCGCCAGCTTGTTGCCCAGCCGCTGCGGCAGGTCGAACCAGCCGGCGCTGTTCCAACTGCGGATCAGGCCGTCACCCCATTCGTCGGCCACCACCGCGGCGGCGCGCGCGGCGGCCGTGCGCGGGCGCGCGCCGAGCGAGTTGCCGTCGAGGTAGATCACGCCTTCGGGCAGCGCGAACTGATCGCGCAGGTGACGCAGCGCGTCGTCACGGTCGAGTGCGAGGCAGTGCTCGCGGGTCAATGTCGTCATGGTCAGGGCAGGGGACGGATATCAGGTACTGGTCAATGTGGGCCAGGGTAGGCGTGCCGAGCGGCCTCAGCGGAGCGTGCGCAGCACCGCGCGCACCGGGCTGGCGTCCAGCCCGGCCAGGCGCAGCGGCAGCGCGATCAGTTCGTAGTCGCCCTCGGGCACCTCGTCGAGCAGCAGGCCTTCGAGTATGGCCATGCCGTGCCGGCGTATGGTGCGGTGGGCGTCCATGGTCTTGGATTCCTGCGGGTCTACCGAGGGCGTGTCGATGCCGACCAGGCGCACGTGGTGCGCGGCCAGCAGTTCGATCGCCTGCGGGGAGATGGCGCAGAAATGCGGGTCCCAGCGCGCCAGCGGCGCCGCCTGATAGCAGCGCAGCAGCACGCGCGGCGGCGCGCCGGCCAGCGCATGCTCGATGTGGCGCGGTTCGACCAGCGGCGCGGCGCCGATGCAGTGGATCACACGGCAGGGCCCGAGGTAGGGCTCCAGGGGCACCGCGCCGATCGGCGCGCCGTCGGCCGCGTAATGCAGCGGCGCATCGGCATGCGCGCCAGTGTGCGGGGACAGCGTGATGCGGCCGACGTTGACCGGGCAGCCCGGGCCGATGGCCCAGGCCGGCTCCTGCTGGAATGGCGTGTCGCCTGGCCACACGGGCGTGTCGGGCGAGAGCGGCGGGCTGATATCCCAGAGCTGGCGGGGCGAGGCATGGTCGGTCATGGCAGTGGGGCCGCCGCAGAGGCGTGCACAAGCTGTCGATGTCCGCATGATAAGCAAAAATGCCTGCAAGATGCTTGCTATTTCCACTATGAATGCCGCACGCTATCGCATAGAATTCGAAAACAAAGCCTGAAAACGGAATTTTCTGCGAATGCAACTCGATCCTACCGACCTGCGCATCCTCGACTGCCTGCAGGAGAACGGCCGCATCAGCAACCAGGACCTGGCCGAGCGCGTCGCGCTGTCGCCTTCGGCCTGCCTGCGCCGGGTGCGCCTGCTGGAAGAAGGCGGTGTGATCGGGGGCTACCGCGCCTGGTTCGACGCCGAACAGCTCGGGCTAGAGATCGAGGCCATCGTGCAGGTGTCGATGCGCCATGACGTGGACGACTGGCACGATACCTTCAACGCCGCGGTGCAGTCCTGGCCGGAAGTGGTGTCGGCCTACATCATCACCGGCGACAGCAACTACATCCTGCGCGTGCAGGCGCGCAACCTGAAGCACTACTCGGATTTCATCGTGAACCGGCTCTACCGCACCCGCGGCGTGATGGACATCCGCTCCAATATCGTGCTGCAGCGGATCAAGGCCGGCGGCTCGCCGCTGGCGGTGCTGAAGGCCTGAGCGCCGCCCGGACGCGGGGGCGCAAGTTTCAGCGCGCCGTATGCAGCGCGATGAGCCGGCGCAAGGTTTCCTTGAGCTGCTTGCCCTGCCGGGTGCCGAAGTCTTCCAGCACCGCGCGTTCGTGGGCGGCAGCCTGGTCCAGCAGCGGCAGCGCGCGCGCGCGGCCCGCGGCGGTGATGGAGACCAGCGCGGTGCGGCGGTCGGTCTTGCCATTGCGGCGCTCGACCAGGCCTTCGGCGGCCATGCGGTCGATCAGCTTGGTCAGCGTGGGCTGCTTGTTCAGCGTGATCTGGGCCAGTTCGCCGACCGGGCAGGCGCTGCGGTCGGCTAAGGTGGCCAGCACGCGCCATTCGGCCACGGTCAGGCCGGCGGCCTCCACCTGGCGGTGGAATTCACCCGACACGAGGTGGCTGGCGCGCGCCAGCAGGTAGGCCAGGTAGTCGTCGACGAAGGGTTCGCGGACATCGTCAGCCATGACCGTGCGGCATGCTCAGTCGGTGAGCGGCGTAGTGGTGGAAAAGGCGCCGCCCTGGAAGACCAGCGGGTGGCCGCCGCGATCGAGCACGCCGCAGCGTTCCACCTCGCCGACGAAGATGAGGTGGTCGCCCTCGTCGTAGCGGCTGCGGTTGTGGCACTCGAACCAGGCGAGCGCGTCCTTCAGCACCGGCAGTCCGGTCTCGGACAGGCTGTAGTCCACGCCCGCGAAGCGGTCGCCCTTGAGCGTGGCGAAGCGCTGGCACAGGTCGAGCTGCGAGGCCGACAGCACATTGATGATGTAGTGCGAGCCATCGCGGAACATCGGCAGGCTGTTGGCGCGTGTGGCCATGCTCCACAGCACCAGCGGCGGCTCCATCGACACCGAATTGAAGGAGCTCGCCGTGATGCCCACGAACGGACCGCCGGCGCCCGGCGCGGCGCGCGTGGTGATCACCGTCACACCCGTGGCGAACTGCGACAGGGCGCGGCGGAAGTGCTTGGCGTCGAAGTCAGGCGCGGCGGCGCCACCGGCCTGGCGGGGGGCGCGCGGCTCGGGCTCAGGCATGCCCATGTCTCGGGCTCCACTGGAATCCATGAAATTTCATATATTATTTGCGCCAGGGCCAAGAATCACAAGCACAAGCTAATGCGCTTCCTGTCCGCCATCGGTGGACTTGCGCACACAAGGCAGAAGGAGGAGACATGCTCATCGAGCAGATCGAGCACCGCTGGCTGGCGGCGTTCCGGCGCACCCTCGAACTTTGCGGCCTGGCAGGCGGCGAGGTGGTGGGAATTGTAACGGAGTCGCAATCCCGGCGAGTGAACGTGGAATTGGCCGAGCTGGCCGTGCAGGCGCTGGGCGCCACACCGGTGCGCGTGCAGGTGCCGACCCCGGCACTGAGCGCGCCGGCACCGGTGCGTTCCACCGGCGCCAGTGATGCATTGCAGCAACTGGCGCCGGTCGTCGCCGCGCTGTCGCGCTGCCACCTCGTGCTGGACTGCACCGTCGAAGGCCTGCTGCACGCACCGGAACTGCCGCAGATCCTGCGCGGCGCCGACGGCGTGGTGCCGCGCCTCTTGATGGTCAGCAACGAACATCCCGAGATCCTGGAGCGCTGCCTGCCCGATCCCGCGCTGGAGGGCAGCGTGCGCGCGGCCATGAAGCGGTTGCGCGGCGCGCGCGAGATGCGCGTGCACAGCGCCGCCGGCACCGAGCTGCGCATCGGCCTGGGCGAGGCGCGCGTGGGCGGCGTGTGGGGCTACTGCAACAAGCCCGGACAGGTCGCGCACTGGCCCGGCGGGCTGTGCCTGGCGTTCCCGGCGCGCGGCCAGGTCAACGGCACGCTGGTGCTGGCGCCGGGCGACGTCAACCTGACCTTCAAGACCTATCTGCGCGACACCGTGGTCTGCCACATCGAGGACGACTATATCGTCGGCATCGAAGGGCAGGGCGTCGACGCCGACATGATGCGCGGCTACTACGAGGCCTGGGTACAGCGCGAGGGCAACCGGGATGCCTATGCCGTCTCGCACGTGGGCTGGGGCCTGAACCCGGCCGCGCGCTGGGATGCCTTGACCTTCTACGACAAGCGCGACTGCAACGGCACCGAGCTGCGCGCCTTCGGCGGCAACTTCCTCTACTCGACCGGCGCCAACGAGGTGGCCGGCCGCCACACCCTGGGCCACTTCGACCTGCCGCTGCGCAACTGCACCGTCACGCTGGACGGCCGCGTCGAGGTCGAGCAAGGCCGCCTGATGGAGCCCGCCGCATGAGCGCCGCGCCATCCGTCCAGACCGCCGCGCCGCTGCGCCGGGTCCACGCCAATGGCATCGCCACCCTGGAACTGGGCGAGGGCCCGGTGGCGGTGGTGATGCTGCACGGCATCGGCGGCGGCAAGTCCGCCTGGCCGGCGCAGTTCACCGCGCTGGCACAGGCCGGCTACCGTGCCGTCGCCTGGGACATGCCGGGCTATGGCGATAGCGCGATGATCGATCCCTACGACTTCGACGGCCTGGCCGCCGCGCTCGTGCCGCTGCTGCAGGCCGAGCGGGCTGCGGGACGACGCGTGGTGCTGCTCGGCCACAGCATGGGCGGCATGGTCGCCCAGCAGGCTTGCGCGGCCACGCCGGCGCTGATCGACGGCATGGTGCTGTCGGGCACCTCGCCGGCCTTCGGCAAGCCGGGCGGCGACTGGCAGCGCGCCTTTGTCGCGGCGCGTACCGCGCCGCTGGATGCCGGCAAGAGCATGGCGGAAATGGCCGCCGGACTGGTGCGCGCGATGGTGGCGCCCGATGCTGGCGCCGACGGCGTGGCCTTCGCCACCGCCGTGATGGCGGCGGTGCCCGCCGACACCTACCGCGCCGCGCTGGGCGCGCTGGTGTGTTTCGACCAGCGCGAGGCGCTGGCGCGCATCGCGGTGCCGGTGCTGGCCCTGGCCGGCGAGCACGACACCAATGCCGCGCCCGCGGTGATGGAGCGCATGGCACAGAAGATCCCGGGCGCCGAGTACCGCTGCCTGCCCGGCGTGGGCCATCTGGCCTGCATGGAGGAACCGGCCGCGTTCAACGCGGCCGTGCTGGATTTCCTCGGACGGCGCTTCCCGGCCGCTTGAGTCATGCCGCTGCGCCGCTCCCGCTGCGTCGGTTGCGGGCGGCGGTGCGGCACCCCCACACGAAGACCGGCACAGCCGGCAAAAAAACAAGCGCTGGCCCCTGCGGCGGCGCCATCAGGAGACAGCAACATGCCACTGGATTTCACTCCCGCGGTCGGCAGCGCCGACTTCACCGAGGCGCAGGCGCGCCTGCTTACATTGGCCAACCGGCTCGGGCGCGAATGCTTCGCCCCGCGCGCGGCCAAGTGGGACCGCGAGGCGAGCTTTCCCTTCGCCAATTACGACGACCTGCGCGAGGCGGGCCTGCTGCGCCTGTGCGTGCCGCGCGCCTTCGGCGGCGAGGGCGCGGACTTCGCCACCTACTGCATGGTCGGGGCCGAGATCGGCCGTTTCTGCGGTGCCACCGCGCTCACCTACAACATGCACATCTGCTCGACCATGTGGACCGGTGTGCTGTCCGACGGCATCGACATGACAGCCGAGCAGCGCGCCGAGCACGAGTCGCGCCGCGAGCGGCATTTCGCGCGCGTGGTGCGCGACGGCGCCATCTACGCCCAGCCCTTTTCCGAAGGCTCGGCCGCCGCGGCCGGCAAGGCGCCCTTCGGCACCACGGCGCGCAAGGTGGAGGGCGGCTGGGTGCTCAATGGCCGTAAGATCTTCGCCTCGCTGTCGGGCGCGGCCGACTACTACGGCATCCTCTGCACGGAGGACCGCGGCGACCACCATCCCGACATGCGCGACACGCTCTACATCGCCGTGCCGGGCAGCGCCGAAGGCCTGACCGTCACCGGCGATTGGGATCCGATGGGCATGCGCGGCACGGTGTCGCGCACGCTGCTGCTCAAGGATGTCTTCGTGCCCGACGCCGAGCAGCTGATGCCGCGCGGCGTCTACCACAAGGCCGCGCAGACCTGGCCGGCGATGTTCTTCACGCTGGCGCCCACCTATCTCGGCGTGGCCCAGGCCGCCTACGATTTCACCGTGCAGTACCTGCGCGGCGAGGTGCCGGGGCAACCGCCGGTCAAGCGCCGCATGTACGCGACCAAGCAGATCGCGGTGGCGCAGATGCGCATCCAGCTGGAGAACCTGCGCTCGATCTTCTGGAGGGTCATCCACGAGGCGCGCCCCAATCCGTCCAAGGACGAGCGCCTGCGCCTCTATGCGGCCCAGTACACGGTGATGGAAGGCGCCAATGACATCGCGCGCCTGGCCATCCGCACCTGCGGCGGCCAGTCGATGCTGAAGGACCTGCCGCTGGAGCGCCTGTACCGCGACTCGCGCTGCGGCGCGCTGATGCTGCCCTGGACCGCCGAGCTCGTGCTGGACCGCATGGGCCGCGAAACGCTGTACGAAGCCGGCGAGCGCGACGAATGAGCGGCGCGCTCGCCGACGCCGCGCAGGCGGCCACGCTGGCAGACGCGCTGCGCACGCATGCCGCGGCCGCGCCGCAGCGGCCGGCGCTGCACTACCTCGGGCGCACTCTCTCCTATGGCGAACTGTGGCAGCGCGTGGAGACGGTGGCGGCCGCCTTGGCGCGCGACTGGGGCGTGCGCCAGGGCGACAGAGTCGCCACCCTGTGCCTGAACCACGAGCTGCAGCTCGCCTTGCTGTTCGCCTGCGCGCGGCTGGGCGCGGTCCTGGTGCCCATGAACTATCGGCTGGCGGTGCCGGAGCTGCGGGCGGTGGCCGAGCATGCGCAGCTTGCCGTGCTGTTCCACGATGACGGCCATGCGGTGCAGGCGTTGCAGGTGGCGGATGGCCTCTGCAAGTGCGGGCCGCTCGCGCGGCTGGCCGATGCGCCGGCGGCCGGCGACGCCGCGCTGCCGGCCGCGACGGATGCCGGCACGGTGACCGTCGATATGCCGCTGCTGCTGGCCTACACCTCGGGCACCACCGGGCGGCCCAAAGGCGCCTTGCACACCCAGGCGGCGATGCTGGCCAATGCGCGTGCGAGCTGGTGGGCGCATGGGCTGCAGCCGCAGGACCACGTCTTGTCGGTGCTGCCGCTGTTCCACGTGGGCGGGCTGTGCATCCAGACCTTGCCGGCGCTGCTGGCCGGCGCGCAGGTCACCCTGCATGACCGCTTCACCCCCGAGTCCTGGCTGCAGGCGCTGGGGTCGGCGCGGCCGACCTTGACGCTGATGGTGCCGGCCACGCTGCGCGCAGCGCTGGAACATCCGGACTGGGCCCGCGCCGACCTGTCCTCGCTGCGCGGCGTGATGGCGGGCTCCTCGCCGATCCCGCTGTCCTACATCGAGGCCTTTCACGCGCGCGGCGTGCCGCTCGGCCAGGTCTACGGCACAACCGAGACCGGTCCGGTCTCGGTCGCGCTGCGCCTGTCCGATGCCATGGCGCGACCGGGCGCGGCAGGCTGGCCGCATCCGGGCGCCAGCGTGCGCGTGGTGACGCATGCCGGCGGGGAGGCGGAGGCGGGCGCGGTCGGCGAGCTGTGGCTGCGTGCCGACAACCTGATGCAGGGGTACTGGCGCGAGCCGTCGCATGCCGATTTCGTCGACGGCTGGTTCCGCTCGGGCGACCTCGCCAGGCGTGATCCGGATGGCTGCCTGACCGTGGTGGGGCGCAGCAAGGACATGATCATCTCCGGTGGCGAGAACATCTATCCGGCCGAGATCGAGAACGCGCTGCTGGCGCTGCCGGGCGTGCTGGAGTGCGCCGTGGTCGGCCTGCCGGATGCGCGCTGGGGCGAAGTGCCCGTCGCGGCGATTGTGCCGGCGCCGGACGCCGACCGCGACGCGTTGGCGGGCGAGCGCCTGCGCGCGGCACTGGATGGCCGCATCGCGCGTTTCAAGCTGCCGCGCGAGGCGGTGCTGATGGAAGCGCTGCCACGCAGCGCGCTGGGCAAGGTGCTCAAGCCGCAATTGCTGGCCATGTTGGCGCAGCGCGTGCGGCCGGCAGACTGATCGCGCCGGTGCGGTAGGGCACGGGCGGCGACCGCGTGCCGGTCGCCGCGCCCATGCGTGGCCCCCGGCGACAGGCTATGCTACAGGCATTGTCAAGGGAGCAAAGTCTATGGAAAACGGACTGGAGACCGCCACGCTGGGTGGCGGCTGTTTTTGGTGCCTGGAGGCCGTCTACCAGCAGGTGAGTGGCGTCAAGGCGGTCGAGTCCGGCTACAGCGGCGGGCATGTGCGCAATCCGAGCTACGAGCAGGTCTGCGTGGGCGACACCGGCCACGCCGAGGTCGTGCGCGTGACCTTTGATCCCTCGGTGATCACCTACCGCGAAATCCTGGAGATCTTCTTCGCCATCCACGATCCCACCACGCTCAACCGCCAGGGCCATGATGTCGGCCCGCAGTACCGTTCCGTGATCTTCACGCATTCGCAAGCCCAGCGCGACACCGCCGAGCAGGTGATGCAGGAACTGGCGGCGGCCAAGGTGTTCGACGAGCCGCTGGTCACGCAGGTCGAGCCGGAGCAGCCCTACTGGCGCGCCGAGGACGGCCACCAGAACTACTTCCAGGACCATCCCGCGCAGGGCTACTGCGCGGTGGTGATCTCGCCCAAGCTGGCCAAGTTCCGCGAGCGGTTCGCCGACCGCCTGCGCCGCTGAAGCGTGCAGGCCGTTCGCGCCGCGCCCCGCATCGCCATCACCCCTGCATGCGCGCGGCAATGGCCTCGGCCAGCCGGATGCAGCTCAGCGGCGCCGAGCCTTCGGCCTTGTTGCTGACGATCACGTAGGCGGGCTGGCCGGCGCGCAGCGTGCGCACCACCACATCGGCGATGGCCTCGCGCGTATGCACATCTTCCTCGACCAGCTTGTCGAAGGGTGCGTAGATGGACTCGGCCAGTTCGTACGGGCGTCCGCCGTGCAGCATCCAGCGCAGCACCAGCGGGCCCGGCTCGCCCTCATCCAGCATGGCCTGCGCCGGTGCCTGCCGCGCCACCGGCGGCAGGCGGTCGCGCGCCGACAGGCAGAAGCGCACGCCGCGTGCGCGCAGCAGCTTGATGTAGCGCGGCGTCAGCAGTGCAGAGTCGCGCAGTTCCACGGCATAGCAGGCGTGCGGTGTGATGCTCGGGTCGAGCGGCGGCAGCGCCGACAGGAAGGCGTCGAGCCGCGCGAGGAAGGCGGCGGCATCGTCGGCCAAGGCGCCCAGCGGCGACAGCTGGAACAGCAGCGGGCCGCATTTCGCGCCCAGTCCACCGGTGGCCGGCACGATGAAATCGCGGATGGCGATCTGCGCGTCGAGAAAGGCGGCGTTGGCCAGGCGGCCCGCGCCATCGGAGCCACGCAGCCACGCATCGCAGACACTGGCGGGCGCCTTCACCAGGAAGCGGAAGTGCTCGGGCACCTGCGCCGCGTAGGCGAGATGGTCGGCCAGCGGGATCGGCGCGTAGAAGCCGCGGTCAACGCCCGCCGCGCGCAGCAGCGGGTGGCGCGAGTAGGCCGCCAGGCCCTTGCGCGACAACATGCTTTCGCTGTACTCGCCCTGGTAGACCAGGCCGTTCCAGCCCGGGTAGGACCAGGTCGAGGTGCCCAGGTACAGCCCGGCGGGCAGGTGCGCGGCCAGTGCCGCCAGGGCGGGGTCGGTCGGCACCGGCAGCACGGACTTGCCACGCGCGGCGCGAGAAGAGGAGTCAGGCTGGCCGTCGGAGGAAGAGGCGCCTGCTGCGGCCGGCGGCAGGTCGTCGAACAAGTCAGCGGTCAAATCGTTTGTTGCGTCTGTTGCGCTCGCGCCCGTCGTGGGCGCGCGGGCCCGTCAGGACTTGTCATGCGTTGAGCGGTCATACATATAGCGGCGCGACCAAGGCAGCGAGGACGCGTCCTTGCCCGCCTTGTGGCACAGCACCTGGAACAGCGCCATCTGGTCCGTTTCGAAGGCGTGCGCGCAGCCAGCCAGGTAGACGCGCCAGATGCGGTATTTCTTCTCGCCCACCATCGCGCGGATGGTATCGCCCTGCTGCTCGAAGCGGTCGGCCCAGTGGCGCAGCGTTTTCACATAGTGCCGGCGCAGGCCCTCCACGTCCAGCGCTTCGAGGCCGCCCTTCTGCATGGTGGTCAGCACCAGGCCGATGTGCGGCAGTTCGCCCTGCGGGAAGACGTAGCGGTCCATGAACTCCGATCCGTCCGTGGGTCTGGCACCGACGGCCGGGTCGGGGGAGGTGATGCCGTGGTTCAGCGCGAAGCCGTCGTCGGCCAGCAGATCGCGGATGCGGCCGAAGTAGGTGACCAGATTGTCCTTGCCCACGTGCTCGAACATGCCGACGCTGGTGATGCGGTCGAAGGTGCCGCTGATGTCGCGGTAGTCCTGCAGCCGGATCTCGACGCGGTCGGCCAGGCCGGCGGCCCTGACGCGCTCGGTGGCCAGGTCGAACTGGTTCTGCGACAGCGTGATGCCGACGCAGCGCGCGCCGAACTTCTGCGCCGCGCGCAGCACCAACGCACCCCAGCCGCAGCCGATATCGAGCAGGGTCTGCCCCGGCTGCAGGCGGACCTTGGTCAGGATGTGGTCAATCTTCTGCAGCTGGGCCGTGGCCAGGTCCTCGTCGCCGTTGGCGAAATAGGCGCACGAATAGACCATATTGGGATCCAGCCAGAGCTTGTAGAAATCGTTGGAGACGTCGTAGTGATACTGGATCGACTTCTTGTCGTCCTGCTTGCTGTGCGTGAAGTGGTGCGCCACCTTGGCCAGCGCCCCGCCGGCGCGCCGGGCGGCTGCGGCGGAGAACTGATAGCCCACCGAGATGATGTCGGCGAGCCTGCCCTCGAAGTCGATCTTGCCCTGCACATAAGCTTCGCCAAGGTTGTCGAGGCTGGGCGTCAGCAGGAAGGGCAGGGCGCCCGCCTCGCGCACGGTGAGCGTGACGGCCGGGCGTTCGAACTTGCCCAGCGCATACTCCGTGCCGTTCCACAGGCGCAGCCGCACGGGAATGTCGGCGTTCTCGCGCAGGTCGGTGATCCAGTGATCCAGTTGCTTGTCCAGTCGCTTGTCGAGTACTTGCTTGAAAAACATGCGGCCATCCTCCAAACGGTTACGGCGCACTCCTCGAAACCACTGCAACGCGCAGGCACGTTACCCGCACGCCATCGTGGGGTGTTGCCAACAGGTCAATGAAGCAATATGGCTTGCACTTTACTCTACGACAATTCACGCGATTGTGCTGGGACCGCCGCTGCGGCAATCCGGGCCAGCCCTCAGGGCGACAGGCGCACGATGTGCCAGGTGCCGTCGTCCTGCCGGCGGTAGCCGATGCGGTCATGCAGGCGCGAGGGGCGTCCCTGCCAGAATTCGATCCAGTTCGGAATCAGCCGGTAACCGCCCCAGTGCGCGGGACGCGGCGGGTTCTCGCCGAACTTCGCGCGGAAGTCCGCTTCGCGCTGCTCGATCACTTCGCGGCCGGTCACTTCACGGCTTTGTTCGGAGGCCCAGGCGCCCAGGCGCGAGCCGAGCGGGCGCGTGACATAGTAGGCATCGCTCTCAGCCTCGGAGACCTTCTCCACCTCGCCTTCGACGCGAACCTGGCGCTCGAGCTGCACCCAGTGAAACAGCAGCGCGGCGCGCGGGTTGGCGGCGAGGTCCAGCCCCTTGCGGCTCTCGTAGTTGGTGAAGAAGGTGAAACCCTTGTCGTCCAGGCCCTTGAGCAGCACGATGCGCGCCGAGGGCTGGCCCTCGGCATCGACCGTGGCCAGCGTCATGGCGTTCGGCTCCGGCAGCTTGGCGTTGACGGCCTCGTCGAACCAGTGCCGGAACTGCTGGACGGCGTCGACGGCCACATCGGTTTCGGATAGCGCACCCAGCACGTAGGTGCGGCGCAGTTCAGCAAGTTGAGTCATGTCGGATTCAGTTGGAAGTCGGCGCGACGTCGGGCCGGGCGCATCGATCCGGCCCCATCCGCTATTTCGAGTATAGCGAAAGCACCGCGGGCGATTTTGCGCCGGCGCAAGCGCATCGGGGCTTGTTTGCGGCAGGTCGGGTGTCTGGGCAGGTGCCGCGTGCGCCTGGCGGGAAGGCCGGGCCGTCGGCGGGCGCGTGTGGCGCGAAGGCGGGAGCAGATGTGAAGGCTGCAAGTGGCACGAGAAAAATGAGTGCGGCCGAAGCCGCACCATGTCAAGGCCGCCTGCTCCGGGACAGGTCCGGCGCAGGCACTTGCTGCATTGCCATCGTTCAAGTCGTCGTTGTAAATGGCTGCTTAATTATGCGGCTCGGCCGCGCCTCGCACAACGCCTTTCTGCCCACCGCACAGCAAAGTGTTGCGAATTTGCTTCGCCAGGGCTGGGCCGGCAGGATGCCTTCACCGAGGCCCGGCGGTCAGCCTCCCTGGGTGAAGTCATCCTGCCGGCGCGGCGCTGGGGATGGCGTAGGCACGGGCCGGTCGGTGCGGGGCATGCTGGTGGCGGCGCTGCCGGCAGCCTTGGGCACCACCGGCACCCCGGGCTTGTCGCGCATGGCGGCCAGCAGCTTGCCGCACTGGCTCTCCTGCCCGGGCGCCAGCTCGGTCAGCGGCAGGATGGCGGTGGCCACCGGCGCCAGCAGGGCCAATGCCAGCACGCTGCCGGCGCGCAGTGCCAGCACGCCGGCGTCGGGGCTGACCGAGGGACGCTTGAACGTGCCGCCCACATAGAGCGGTGCGTTCAGGGAGAGGATGCGCACGCCCTTGGCTTCGGGGCGCACGGTCAGTGCCAGTTTCTCCTCGCCCAGGTCGATCACGCCTGTGGTGCGGACAACGGCATCCTCCGTGTCGAGGACGAAGGTGCGGGCGGTGGCGATGCCCTTGTCGAAGCTGAAATCGCTGACACCGCAAAGGATGCGCACCGGCTTGTCGCCGAACAGTTTGGTCAGCACCACGCTGCCCACATTCAGTCCCATGGCTTCCAGCAGGAACTTGCTGACGGTGCCGTCTTCGACGAGCAGCCCGGCTTCCCCGTTGGCGCTGCCCAGCAGCGCCGCCACCGAATTGCCCCGCGCGGCCAGCCGTGCGCTGCCGTTGAGTTCGCCCAGGCTGGTCTTCATCGGCTCGAAGGTGGGGAAGAGCTGCTTGAGTTTCAGGTGGCGCGCCGTCACGGAGAGTTGGGCGGCCAGCGGCGCGCGCTTGCCGTCCAGGCGCAGGGTGGAGACGAGGTTGCCGCCGGCGACGCCGAAGTTGAGCGGGTCGAGCGTCAGCGCGCCGTCCTTCAGCGACAGGTGCCCGCGCAGGTCGGTGACCGGCAGCGCGGCCTCGCGCACGATGCGCTTGCCGGCGAAGGTCACGTCGGCGTCGATGCTGTCCCAGCGCTCGACATGGAAGGGTGCCACCGGCAGTGCCTTGTCGGCGGGCTGCTTGACCGGGCTGTCGCTGGCGGCCTTGCCGGGTTTGGCCTCGGCGCCGATCAGCGGCGCCAGGTCGGCCAGCCGCAGTTCGGACGAGCTGACCGTGCCGGACAGCAGCGGGCGCGGCTGGCGCTGCGCGTAGGTGAGTGAGCCGGACAGGTCGCTGCCGCCCATGCGGCCACTGAAGTCCTCATAGTGGAACACGGAGGCCTGCCTGCGCAGCGTCGCGCGCAGCCTGCCACGCGTGTCATACGGTGGCGTGGAGGGCAGGGTGATGCCGGTCAGTGCATACAGCCTGGCCAGGTTGTCGCCGGCGAGTTGCAGGCGCAGGTCGAGCGCTGCCAGGTGGGCCGGATTGGTCAGCGTGCCCTCCAGGGCCACGCGCGTGGTGCCGATGCGCACCTCGGCCTGGAGCGGAAAGGGTGTGTCGGAATCGCGCAGGCTGAGCACGCTGCCGGCCTTGCCGCTGGCGCTGATGCTGTTCTGGTTGAAACGCCCGCTGGCCTTCCAGCGGATCCCGTAGGGCGAGTCCCGTCCTTCCTCGGCGGCCGGCGCGCTGCCGGCCACGGCAGGGACCGCGGCGGACGACGGCGCGGTTGCGGCAGGGGAAGCGGGCCCGGAGGCCGCCGCAGAGTCGCGCGGGCGCGCATAGAGGCCGTCGTCGCCGATGGTGTCGATGGTGGCCTGCAGTTCGATCTTCTGGGCCTGGTCCGACAGCGCCAGGTTGCCGCGGGTCAGCACCACCTCGTCGATGCCGAGCCCCCAGCGCGGCCCGGCGCCGCCGCCCAGGGTGAAGGTCCAGTTGTTGCGCTGGTCGGCCAGCCGTTCGAGCCAGATGGAGGGGGTGTCCAGCACCAGGCGCGGGATCTCGATGCGGTGCGCCAGCAGCGGCAGGGGGCGCAGGATGAAGACCAGCTCGCCCACGCTGGCGATATTGGTCTCGCGCGTCCAGTCCGGATTGCCGACGGTGATATCGCGCGCGGACAGCCGCGGCCATGGCACCCAGGTGCGCCAGCCCGTCTCGCCCACGGCGCTGCGCCAGGTCAGGCTCAGGTCCCCGTTGATGGCGAACGGCCGGCCGATCGCGTCGGAGACCCGGTGGTTGAGCCAGGGCTTGAGGCGGTTCCAGTCGAAGGTGAGCAGCAGGATGACGATCAGTCCGAGCAACACCAGCGGTGTCAGCAGGCTCAAGACGACGACCTTGCGGCGCAGGGGCATGGGGACGGACTCCTGGACAGCGCAAACGGGTGGCACATCCGGGTGGCACATCCACGCCATGATGTGGCGGACAGGCCACGATGGTGACTATTGTATAGTTGCGCGCCGTCCCCGCCTCTCGCTTTGTGTGCGAACCATGTGGCACGGCACGCATTTCCCGTCACTTCAATGTTCCGGCCATGTCCCAAGCTGATCCGTTCCCACCGACTTCGCCAATCCTCCAGGATGGGTTCGCCGACGACGACTGGTCGCGCCGTTTTGGCGGCGTCGCCCGCCTCTACGGCGAGTCCGGCCTTGCGCGGCTGCAGCATGCCAGCGTGTGCGTGGTGGGCATCGGCGGGGTGGGCAGCTGGGCGGCCGAGGCGCTGGCGCGCAACGCCGTCGGCCGCATCACGCTGGTGGACCTGGACCATATCGCCTTGTCGAACACCAATCGCCAGATCCACGCGCTTGGCGAGGCCTACGGCCGCGCCAAGGTCGAGGCGATGGCCGAGCGCATCACACAGATCAATCCGCGCTGCCAGGTCCGGCAGGTGGACGACTTCGTCACCACGGACAACGTGGCCGAGGTGCTCGGCGCCGGCCATGACTACGTGATCGACGCCATCGATGCTGTCCGGGTCAAGATCGCCATGCTGGGCTGGGCGCGGCGCCAGGGCCTGCCGATCATCACCTGCGGCGGCGCCGGCGGCCAGATCGACCCCACGCGCGTGCGCATCGACGATCTGGCGCGCACCATCCAGGACCCGCTGCTCTCCAAGGTGCGTGCCGGCCTGCGTAAGGAGTGGGGATTACCGCGCGATCCGAAGAAGAAGTTCGGCATTCCCGCCGTCTATTCGGATGAGCCGCTGCGCTATCCGGCACCGCAGGTGCAGGCCTGCGATATCGATGAAGCGCCGCCGCGCCAGCACGGGCCGCAGGGGCTGGCCTGCGCGGGATTCGGCTCGTCGGTCGCCGTCACGGCGGTGTTCGGCTTCGTGGCGGCCTCGGCGGCGATCGGCGCGCTGGCCGCCGGCTCGGTGCCGGTCGCCGCGCTGGGGGCCGCAGACTAATCTGCGAGGGCGGACAGCAGCGCGTCGAATTCGGCCTGGCCGGGCGCGCCGTTGTCGAAGTAGATCAGTTCCGGATAGTCGGTCGCCGCCGGCATGAAACGCCGCGTGCGGTAGTTTTCCCAGTGGGCCAGCTTGTAGGCATCGTTGGGGTTGCCGCGCCGGACGATGCGCGCGTGGGCCTCGCCTTCCGGCAGATGCACCCAGACGATGCGCACCGCGGTGTCGGCCGGCGCGCGCAGCCAGGCGGGGTCGTGCAACTGATGCGCGCGCACTTCGCGCGAGAGCGGTCCCACCACGATGACGCTGATGCCCAGCGCCAGGTTTTCGCGCGCCGTGTCCATCAATCCTTCATATTCCGGGTTGCGCAGGTGGGTCAGGTAGGTGGGGCTGTCGCGGTCGTTGGGGTCGCCAGTCAACGCGGCCATGGCTGCGGCGCTGTAGCCGCCGTACAGCGTGTCCTTGTCGAGCAGGCAGAAGGGTTCGCCGGTGGCGCGCATCAGCGGGCCGATCAGGCGGTGCGCCAGCGTGGTCTTGCCGGTGCCGGCATGGCCGCAGAAGAAGATCAGTCGAGGCATCGGGGCCGTGGTCGAATTCGGAATGCCCCGTAAGCATAACCCGGCACACGGGCCCGCCGCGCGATCCCCCCTGGCCTTGCGCCAGATCAGGGTGGCGTGCCGCCGATTGGGTATGCTTGAGGCTTGCCCGGGCGCAGCCCGGCCGTCTATCCAGCCGTCCGCTCCATGACCGATTCCGCTTCGCTCTCCTCCGCCGCCCTCCCGTCCGAACTGCATCTCGGCGAGCCGGTGACCGATGCCACCCACGCCGAATTCACGCTGCTGCTGGCGGCCGCAGCGCGCGCCGCCGACGACGGCTTCCTGGCGGCCTTCGATGAATGGATCGAACATACCCGCCATCATTTCGCGCAGGAAGACGGCTGGATGGAGGCGATGGATTTCGGGCCGCGCCATTGCCATGCGGGCGAGCACAAGCAGGTGCTGGCCGTGGTCGAGGCGGTGCGCGCCAAGGTGGTGGACGAAGGCCAACTGGAACTCGGCCGCCGCCTGGTGGCCGAGCTATCGGGCTGGTTCGCCCATCATGTGACGACCATGGACGCGATGATGGTCAGCCATATGCGCGAGAACGGCTTCACGCTGATCGAGGCGCCGGCCTGATGGTCTGATGGCCTGAAGGCCCGAAGTCCTCAAGACCTGGCAGGCAGCGGCGCCTGGCGGGCTCAGGCCGGCCGCGCGGCGGCGCGGTCGATCACGACGAAGTGCTTGCGCACGGGTTCGAGCACTTCGAACACGCCCTGGAAGCCGGCGGGGATGACGCAGGCGTCGCCGGGGCCGAACTCGCGCGCGGCGCCGGCCTCATCGGTGATGCGGATGCGGCCGCTGATCACATGGAAGAACTCTTCCTTGCCGGGCGCGAAGGCGATGCGCCAGGCACCGGGTTCGCAGGCCCAGATGCCGCAGTCGAAGTCGCCCGTGGCGGCGGCGTAGTGGGTCCACGTGGTGCGTCCCGGATTGCCGCGGACCAGGCGGTCGGGCCGCGGGCGGTCGTGGCTGGGTGCGGGGTCGGCGCGGAAGTCGATGAGGACGGGCGAGGGGGCGGTCACGTTGGCGGTCACGGTTGGCGGGCAGGCCGCGGGCGGACAGTTTACCGTGCCGCCGGGCCTGCCTGCTGCCCTGCCGCTTCAGTTCAGCGCCGTGCTGAGCAGCCGGCGCCAGCGCGACACCGCATCCGGCCGGTCGGCCATCAGGTCGAACACAGACAGCATGGTCTTGCGCGCCACCTGGTCTTCGTAGTTGCGGTCGGCGCGCACGATGGCCAGCAACTGCTCCAGCGCTGCCTCGTAGTCATGATGTGCGATGTGCTGGCGGGCCAGGTCGAGGCGGGCGGCGAGGTCGCCCGGATCGGCCGCGACGCGCTGCGCCAGCACCGCCGCATCGGGCAGCGCCGAGGCTTCGCGCACGGTCTGCAGTCGCGTCTGCAAGGCCGCGTAGCCATCCTCCTGCGGCGCGCGCGCGCTCAGCAGGTCAAACTCCGACTCGGCGTCGGCCACGGCATTGCCGTCCAGCAGGAAGCCGATGTACTCGATGCGCGCAGAGTCCGCGCCCGGATCCAGCGCCAGCGCGGCCTGGAAGGCCGCCTGCGCCGCCTCGCGCTCGCCGGCGGCCGCCAGATCGCGCGCCTGGCGCAAGGCGAGCTCGCTGGGAGCGGGCGTGACGCGGGCGAGGAATTCGCGCAGTCCGCTCTCGGGCAGCACGCCGACGAACTGGTCGACCGGCTGGCCGTCGACGAACGCGATCACGTGCGGGATGCTGCGCACGCCGAAGTGGCCGGCCAGCTGCTGGTTCTCGTCCACATTGATCTTGGCGAGCTTCCATTTGCCGGCCGACTCATGCTCCAGCTTCTCCAGCATGGGGCCGAGCGTGCGGCAGGGACCGCACCAGGGCGCCCAGAAATCCACCAGTACCGGCACCTGGCGCGACATCTCGATGACGTCGGCTTCGAAGGTCTGCAGGGTCGTATTGCTCATATCTGTTCTCGATTCTCGTGACGGGTGCGCCATTCGCCATGGTACGCCTCCCTCTATTCTGAGGGCGCCGGCTTCGTTTGCAACCCGCTGCCGGGTAGGGCCAGGGGCAGGGCCGCATCGGGGCCGCATCAGGGCCGCAACCGATTGAAAATAGAACGGTCGTTCGGTTATATTGATTGACTGGATTCGACAATACCCGGTCGCCAGACGACCACCTAGGAGACATCATGCAGAACAAACAGCCCGCGCGCCCGCACCTGCAGTTCTGGCCCAAGCGCGTGCCCACCGAGATCGTGCTGCCGGAGACCTCGCTCTGGTACAACCTCGAGGTCTCGGCCCACCGCTATGCCGAAAAGGCGGCCATCCGCTACTTCGGCAACGCCATCAGCTTCCGCGCGCTGCGCGAGCAGGCTGAGGCGCTGGCGGGCTGGCTGCAGCACAAGGCCGGCGTCAAGAAGGGCGACCGGGTGTTGCTCTACATGCAGAACTGCCCGCAGTTCATCATCAGCTACTACGCCATCTTGCGCGCGGATGCGGTGGTGGTGCCGGTCAACCCGATGAACCGGGCCGAGGAGTTCAAGCACTACGTGACCGATGCCCAGGCGCGCGTGGCCATCTGCTCCGCCGACCTGGCCGCCGGCGCCGCCGCGGCCGATGCCGAGCTGCCCGCCGACGAACGCCTGCAGCACCTGCTGGTCACGCAGTACGCCGACGCACTGCCGCCGCATCATGAGCATCCGGAGGATGCGCCGCCGGCCTGGTTGACCGCGGCACATCCGCTGCCCGCGGGCGCCACCGCCTGGCAGGTGGCGCTGGATTCGGCGCCGGCGCCGCGCGAGCACACCGCCGGGCCCGACGACATGGCCGTGATGCCTTACACCTCCGGCACCACGGGCTTCCCCAAGGGCTGCATCCACACCCACCGCTCGGTGATGCACAACGTCATCGGCGGCTCGACCTGGTCGGGCAGCGGCGCCGAGTCGGTGATCCTGTCGGTGCTGCCGCTGTTCCACGTGACCGGCATGCAGTACGGCATGAACGGTCCGATCTACAGCGGCGCCACCGTGGTGATGCTGCCGCGCTGGGACCGTGAGGTGGCGGGCCGGCTGATCTCGCGCTACCAGGTCACGCACTGGACCAACATCCCCACCATGGTGATCGACTTCCTGGCCAGCCCGAACCTGGAGCAGTTCGACCTGTCCAGCCTGCGCTACATCGGCGGCGGCGGCGCGGCCATGCCGCAGGCCGTGGCCGAGCGCCTGAAGCAGCAGTTCGGCCTGAGCTACCTGGAGGGCTACGGCCTGTCGGAAACGATGGCGCCGACGCACAGCAACCCCTCCGACCGGCCCAAGCTGCAATGCCTGGGTGTGCCAACCTTCAACACCGAAGCGCGCGTGATCGACCCGGTCACGCTGACCGAACTGCCGCCCAACGAGATCGGTGAGATCATCGTCAGCGGCCCGCAGGTCTTCAAGGGCTACTGGGGCAAGCCGGAGGCCACCAAGGAGGCCTTCATCGAGTTCGAGGGGCGCACCTATTTCCGCACCGGCGACCTGGGCCGCATGGATGAAGAGGGCTACTACTTCCTCACCGACCGCCTCAAGCGCATGATCAATGCCTCGGGCTTCAAGGTCTGGCCGGCCGAGGTGGAGAACCTGCTCTACAAGCACCCGGACATCCAGGAGGCCTGCATCATCGGCACGCGCGACCCCTACCGCGGCGAAAGCGTGAAGGCGGTGGTGGTGCTGCGCGCCCATGCCAAGGGCAAGACCACCGAGGCCGACATCATCGAATGGGCCAAGGAGAATATGGCGGCCTACAAGTATCCGAGAGTGGTCGAATTCGTCGACGCGCTGCCCAAGTCGGGCACGGGCAAGGTGATGTGGCGCCAGCTGCAGGAAACCGAGAACGCGCGCGTGGCCGCGCAGGCCGCCCAGGGCAAGGCCAACCCCTGAGCGCACAGACCGTGGCGGGGATGGCGGGCGGCGGTGGCCGCCCTGCCGCCCGCTCCGCCCACTTCGCCGCGCGCGGCTTCAATGCCCGCGCGCGCGCATCAGCATCTTCACCATCGTCTTGTAGCCGCGCTCGCGCGCATGGCGCGTCGGCGTGGTGCCTTCGCGGTCGGCCAGGTTGGCGTCCGCGCCGGCATCCAGCAGCAGCTGCACGATATCCTCGTAGCGCTGACTGCCGTCGCCCAGGATGATGGCCTCCAGCAGCGCCGTCCAGCCGAGCTGGTTGACGTGGTCGACCGGCACGCCCGCCTGCAGCAGCAGCTTGACCACCGCGACGTGCCCGTGTTCCGCGGCGGCGATCAGCGCGGTGCCGTCGTAGCGGTCGGTGCTGCGCAGGTCGGCGCCGTGCGCGATCTCCAAGCGGACCAGGTCGGCCTGTCCGCTTGCCGCCGATTGCAGGAAGGGGCTGTTGGCCTCGCCGTCCTTGCGGTTGACGTCGGCGCCGGCCAGGATCAGCACCCTGGCCACTTCGTAGTGCTGGCCGTAGATGGCCCCCAGCAGCGCGCTGCGCCCGCGCTCGTCCACCGCCTGTGCCGATGCGCCGGCGTTCAGCAGCTTGGCCACGAGTTCCAGGTCGCCCCCGGCGGCAGCGGTGATCAGGTTGCGGTCCAGCGCGGAGATGCCGTTGTGTACGGAATGGTGCGGCGGCGGGTGGAGCGCAGGCGCGTGGAGGGGCATGCCGGCGGACGCCGAACTGGCGGCCATCCGAGCCGCCTGCGACGAGCCGCCCGGCGTGGTGAGGAGCGCGCTGCCCATCAGCAGGCCCGCCAGGCCCAGGACCTCGGCGACCATCAGGCTGCGTGAACGTGCGGCGACGCGTCGCATGGGGTTCCCCGCTACTCAGCCTGCCGCGGGAGCGGACACGCCTGAACCGGCGTCCTCGTGCTGCAACTGGCGCCACAGACGGTCGAGATACGGATCCTCGACACCGTTGGTGGCGAGTCCCAGCATAGTCTGCTGCAGGTATTCCCGTGCGGGTCCGTACAGGCCACAGGCGTGGCGCAGGCAGGCCACAACTCTGGCGTCGGGCAGGCGGCCGGCATAGGCCTCGTGGCCGCGGTTCATGACGAAGGCCAGCGCGCGCTGGGGTTCGCCGGCGAATTCGCCGTCCATCCGGACTTGCAGCCAGCGCGGGTGATAGGCGCCGGTCAGCATTTCGCGGCGCCACAGCAGGCGGAATTCCTGCTCGATGACATGGCGCGGGATGCGGAAGGCCATGCCGTGGCAGCAGCCGCCGCGGTCCAGGCCCAGCACCAGGCCGGGGTTGTCCCAGGTGCCGCGGTTGATGCGGGAGTAGAGATAGAAGCCCCGGTGGTAGCCGTGGACGGTAGCGATCCGGCGGTCGATATGGACCACCATCGGGTTCCAGATCAGGGAGCCATAGCCGAACAGCCAGACGTCGCCATCCAGTGAGAGGGCGTCGGGGCGTTGATCGAGCGTGTCGTGCAGCGACCGTTCGAGCGCATCCTCGGGCAGCAGCGAGGCAGCCACCGGCGTGCTGCAAAGCGTTGCACGCAGCCGATCTGCTTCGAGATCTTGTCGGGTGATGGCCATGCTCCAAGCATAATGCAAAGGCAGCCGGGATGCGGCAGCCAAACCACATCCCACGGGGGAAATCGCTCTAAGGATGGCCGCGCTGTCGGCGACAGACAACGGTATCTCGTGTCAGGAGGCTTCGATGCCATTCCAGATCGCTCTGTCGAGTGCGCTGTCCGGGGCAGGCGCCAACGCGCGGCACCTCTGCTGGCTGGCCTTTGCCCAGCCGGCCGACGGTGAGATCGCGCAAGCACGCGCCGCGCCAGCATGCGCAGCGGCCAAGCCTTGATCCAGCGCAGCCGGGGGGCGAGCCGGCTGGCGGGCATGCCCCGGGTATCCGTACAATGGGGGGTCTCAATCAGGAGAACATGCGATGGCGCGCACGCTTACGGTGGTTTTCGGCAATGGCAGGGAATTCGCATTCACGATCGGGGAGGCCGAGCTGGCTTCGATCAGTGAGGAGGCAGGCTGGCGCTGGTTCGACCGCGAGTATGCGGAGCTCGACTGCCAGGCCTCCAGCCCGGTGGGCAAGGTGCTGGTGATCGACAAGATACTGAGCGTGGCCAAGTTCTCGGGCGAGTCGCGCTTTGCCGACGATGCCGCCTGGGCGGCAGACTATGCGCGCCACGCGGCGCGGCTGCTCGACCGCGACAAGGTGCGGGTCGACGTCAGCAACGCGGCAATCAGCTTCTGAGCGTTGCCGCGCAGCGGGGCCGGCCCGCGGCCCCGGAAAGACTTGGGGGCGCCGCGGGACACCGCTGCCGCGATGCCCCGGGGCGCCCCCGGGTGGAGCTCAAGTCCTGCGCGGACTCAGACCGACAGCAGTTCCACTTCGAACAGCAGCGTCGCGTTGGGCGGAATCACGCCGCCGGCGCCGCGCGCGCCATAGCCCAGGTCGGCCGGGATCACCAGGCGGCGCGTGCCGCCCACCTTCATGCCCTGTACGCCTTCGTCCCAGCCACGGATCACGTGGCCGGCGCCCAGCGGGAACACGAAGGGGTCGTTGCGGTCCTTGCTCGAATCGAACTTGCGGCCTGCCTGGCCGTTCTCGTACAGCCAGCCGGTGTAGTGCACTGTCACGTGCTTGCCGGCGACGGCTTCGGCGCCCGAGCCGATCACGGTGTCTTCAAACTGCAGGCCGGAGGGAGTGGTTTGCATTTCAATCTTCCTTGGTTGGCGTGGTCGGCGGCGGGACGCTGTGCCCCGCCGTGGCTCAATGCGCGGCGCGCTGCAGCGCGTCGAGCGTCAACTGGACATTGCGGTCGTCGCTGCTGACCCAGATCTCGCCGTCCTGGATCGTCACCGTCAGCCGCATGGCGCGCTCGGCCAGGCCGGCCAGCGCTTCCACCGCATCGTCCCGCACATTGTAGATGGTCACATTGCGCAGCTTGCCGGCCTTGCCGGCCATGCCCTTCCACCATTCGCGCGCGCTCGCGCCGTTGTAGGTGAAGACGGTGACGCGGCCGGCACGCGCCGACGCGCGCTTCAGGCGCGCCTCGTCGGGCTGGCCCAGGTCGATCCAGTGGGCGATCTCGCCGGTCAGGTTCTTTTCCCACAGGTCGGGCTCATCAGGCTCGTCCAGGCCGCGCGTGAAGGCCAGGGTTTCGCTGGCCTCGCAGGCGAAGGCGAGCACGCGAACCATCATGCGCGCATCGGTCTCGGACGGATGCCGGGCGATGGTCAGCGCGTGGCTGCCGTAGTAGGGGCGATCCATGTCGGAGATGGATAGCTCGGCCTTGAAGATGGTGGACTTGAGCGCCATGGGAGAGTTGCGGCTTTGGGGCTTGCGACAATGCGAAAGGCCGCATCATACGCGAATCCCGCGGCAGGCCGTGGCTGCGCCCCTCGCTGCGCCTATTGCTGTGCCTATTTCGCTGACTGCGCGGGTGCGCCGGACGCCGCAGGTCCGGGGCCCGCGGCGGGTGTGGCCTCCACCGCAATGGACAGCGTCACCGCGTCGCTGACCTCAGGGAGAAAGCGCGTCATGCCGAACTCACTGCGCGACAAGGTGACGTGGAAGTCCCCGCCGCAGGCGTGGCGGCGCACGCCGAGAATCACTTCCTCGCCACAGCTGAAGCGTGTGGCTTCCAGCCGCACCGGGCGGGTAACGCCGTGCAGGCTCAGCTCACCCTCGACCGCGACGAGGCGGCCGTTCTCCGAGAGAAAGCGCTGCGCGCGCAGCCGTGCGTAGGGGTGGGCCTGGGCATCGAGGAACTGCGCCGAGCGCAGCACGCCGTCCAGCGGCGGCAGGCCGGTATCGACCGAGGCGGTGTCGACGGTGAAATCGAGCGAACCCACGCCGCTGGCCGGATCGTAGAGGATGCGGCCGTCAATCTTGCCGAAGCGCCCGCGCACGCTGCTGCGGTCGAAGTGGCTGGCGGCGAAGTAGACCGCGGTATGCGTGGGGTCCACCGTATAGGGGCGGGCCTGGGCGAAAGCGCCGTGCAGGCCGCCGAGCCAGCCGGCCAGCACGGCCAGGCCGGCCAGCGCCAGGCGCGCCCTGCGCGGAACCGGTTTCATGGGCAGGGTCATGGTGCTTGGCCTATGGTTAGTCCACTGAATCACTGAAATTGGTCGGTGCCTGCCACGCCATGCGGGCTCATCGCGTCGTTGCAAATGCTCGCAATAGCCGTGCTATTGCTGCGCTTTGCGCCTAGCGCTGATTCCCGCATGGCATGTCCTTCACCTCCCATTTCAGTGATTCAGCGGACTAGCGCTGGCGCCGTGGACGCTCAGTGCACGAAGACCGGCAGCAGGAAGATGCCGATCACCGAGAGGAAGCCGACCGTCCAGCACAGGGTGCGCAGTGTGGCGCGGTCGCCGAGGTAGCACAGCGTGTACAGCACGCGCGCGACGACGAAGGTCAGCGCGAGCTCGTCGATGCGCGCGGGATTGGCCTGCAGGTGGCTGGCGCTGAGCACGGCCGCGGCGAAGAAGGGAAAGGCCTCGAAGTGGTTGCGATGGGCGAGGTCGGCGCGCCGCGCCCGGCCACTCTGCCGCTCCAGCCAGCTGCGCGGGTCGTGGTTGTCGTAGCCCTTGCCGCCGGCCTTGGCGAGGGCCACCGTCAGCACGGGCAGGATGCCCGCCACCAGCACGCACCAGAATGCGATCGGCATCGATGTCTCTCCTGCCTCAGGCGGCCACCACGCGGATCCTCACCGGGCCCACGCCGACCACCTGGCCGGCGCGGATCTTGGCCGTCTTGCGCGTTTCCAGCGCGCCGTCCACCGTCACTTCGCCGGCCGCGACCAGTGCCTTGCCGGCGCCGCCGCTGTCGCACACGCCAGCCACCTTGAGCAAGTCGTTGAGCGCGATGAACTCGCCTTCGAGCGGGAAGGTGACCGTCTGCGTGCCTGCCATGTCGTGTTGTCCCTTGTGTCCTTTATCTCGTGCGCTCATTTGGCCCAGCTGTCCTTGAGCCCGACGATGCGGTTGAACACGGGCTTGCCCGGCTGCGAGTCCACGCGGTCGGCGACGAAGTAGCCGTGGCGCTCGAACTGGAAGCGGTCTTCGGGAGCCGCCTCGCGCAGGCCGGGTTCCAGGTAGGCCGTGATGACCTTCTTGGAATCCGGGTTCAGCGCCTCGAGGAAGTTCTTGCCGCCCGCATCCGGGTTCGGGTCGTTGAACAGGCGGTCGTACAGGCGCACCTCGGCCTCGCAGGCGTGCGCCGCGCTGACCCAGTGGATGTTGCCCTTGACCTTGACGCTGTCCGCACCCGGCGTGCCGCTCTTGGTCTCAGGCAGGTAGTTGGCGTGCACGGCCACGACATTGCCGTCGGCATCCTTGTCCACGCCGGTGCATTCGATCACATAGCCGTAGCGCAGCCGCACCTTGTTGCCCGGGAACAGGCGGAAATAGCCCTTGGGCGGGTTCTCGCTGAAGTCCTCGCGCTCGATCCACAGCTCGCGCGAGAGCGGGAACACGCGGCGGCCCAGTTCGGCTTTCTTCGGGTGCACCGGCGCCGAGCACTCCTCGCTCTGGCCTTCCGGGTAGTTGTCCAGGATCAGCTTGAGCGGATCGAGCACGGCCACCGAACGCGGCGCGCGCGAGTCGAGGTCGTCGCGCACGGCGCCTTCCAGCGTGCTCATGTCGATCCAGCTATCGGACTTGGCCACGCCGACGCGGTCGCAGAACAGCTGGATCGACTCGGGCGTGAAGCCGCGCCGGCGCACGCCGACGATGGTCGGCATGCGCGGGTCGTCCCAGCCGTCCACCCGGCCCTCGTTCACCAGTTGCAGCAGCTTGCGCTTGCTGGTGATGGCGTAAGTCAGGTTGAGGCGGGCGAACTCGTACTGGTGCGGCAGCGGATCCTTGAACGCGCCGCAGTCGCGCAGCTGGTGCAGCACCCAGTCGTAGAGCGGGCGGTTGTTCTCGAACTCCAGCGTGCACAGCGAGTGCGTGATGTTCTCCAGCGCGTCCGAGGTGCAGTGCGTGAAGTCGTACATCGGATAGATGCACCACTTGTCGCCGGTGCGATGGTGGTGCGCGTGGCGGATGCGATAGATCACCGGGTCGCGCATCACGATATTGGGCGCGCTCATGTCGATCTTCGCGCGCAGCACGTGCTCGCCGTCGCCGTACTTGCCGGCGCGCATGTCGCGGAACAGCTGCATGTTCTCCTCGACGCTGCGGTCGCGGAACGGTGAAGGCGTGCCCGGGCGCGAGAAGTCGCCGCGGTTGGTGGCGATCTGCTCGGCGCTCTGGCTGTCCACATAGGCCACGCCGCGCTCGATCAGCTTCTCGGCGAAGGCGTAGAGCTGGTCGAAGTAGTCGCTGGCGTAGTACAGGTGGGTCTCGCCGGCGCCGTCCCCGCTTGCCCAGGAGAAGCCCAGCCAGTGCACCGCGTCGATGATGGAGTCGACGTACTCGGTGTCTTCCTTGACCGGGTTGGTGTCATCGAAACGCAGGTGGCAGCGGCCGCCGTAGTCGCGAGCCAGGCCGAAGTTCACGCAGATGCTCTTGGCATGGCCGATGTGCAGGTAGCCATTGGGCTCCGGCGGGAAGCGCGTGATCACGGTCGGCAGCGGCTGGCCCTGGCTGTCCTGGCGGCCGGCATAGGTGCCGGAGGCGAGATCCTGGTCGATGATGCTCCGCAGGAAGTTGGAGGCGGCTGGCGTGCTGTCGGTGGTCTTGGGAACGTGGCTCATGGTGGCGCCGCCGGAGCGGCTGGAAACGCTGCTGGATCGTCGCTGGAAAGGCCAGCGGGTCTAGAGGCAGGATTTTACCGCGCCGCAGGGGGGCTTGCCGGATTCTGTGCAGGGTGTGCCGCAGGCCGGCAGAAGCGGCTGCGCCGGACTAGCATGAAAGCGCACGGCGGCTGCGCCGCAGCGGCATTCGCGCCGCCGCACGCCGCGCTAGTCCACGCGCCAGTCCATCGAGAGCCATCCCATGGAATCCACTACGTCCGTTCCCGCCGTCGCCCTGGCCAGCCTGTGGCAGGAGGCCGGCCTGCCGCAGGAGGCGCTGGCGCAACTGCGCCTGACCGGCGCCGATCCGGTGCTCCCATCCAGCTTCGCCGTCGGCGCGGCGGCCCAGGCCAGCCTGGCGGCCTCGGCGCTTGCCGCGGCCAGCCTGTGGCAGCAGCGCACTGGACGCTGGCAGCAGGTGGCGGTGGATATGCGTCACGCGCTGACGGAGTTCCGCAGTGAGCGCTACCTGCGCGTCGCCGGCAGCCCGGCACCGGAGTTCCACGACAAGATCGCCGGCCTGTACCGCTGCGGCGACGGCCGCTGGGTGCGGCTGCACACCAACTTCCCGCATCACCGCGACGGCGTGCTGCACCTGCTCGCCTGCGCGCATGACCGGGATGCCGTCGCCGCCGCGCTGGCCAAGTGGGAGGCCGAAGCCTTCGAGACCGCGGCGTCGGAGGCCGGCCTGGTGGTGGCGGCCATGCGCAGCTTCGAGGAATGGGACGGGCACCCCCAGGGGCAGGCGCTGCGCGGCCTGCCGCCGCTGACACTGGAGCGCATCGGCGACGCGCCGCCCGAAGCGCTGCCGCCTCTGCCGGCGGACGGCGCACGCCCGCTCACCGGCGTGCGTGTGCTCGATTTCACCCGCATCATCGCCGGCCCTGTGGCCGGGCGCACGCTGGCCGCCCACGGCGCCGACGTGCTGCTGGTGACCGCGGCGCACCTGCCGGCCATCGGCCCGCTGGTGATCGACACCGGCCGCGGCAAGCGCTCGTGCCAACTCGATCTGCGCGACCCGGACGACCGGCACACGCTGCACAAGCTGCTGCACCGCGCCGACGTGATGGTGCAGGGATACCGGCCCGGCGGGCTGGCCGAACGGGGCTTGGGGCCGGACGACGCAGCGAGGGCGCGGCCAGGCATCGTGTATGTGACGCTGACGTCGTATGGAAATGCCGGTCCCTGGGCGGCCAAGCGCGGCTTTGACTCGCTGGTACAGACCGCCACCGGCTTCAACCATGCCGAGGGCATGGCGGCCGCCACCGACGCGCCACGGCCGCTCCCGGCGCAGGTGCTGGATCATGCCGCCGGCTACCTGCTGGCATGTGGCGCCATGGCGGCGCTGCTGCGGCGCGCCCGGGAGGGGGGCAGCTGGCACGTGCGCGTCTCGCTGGCGCAGGTGGGGCAGTGGCTGCGCGGGCTGGGCCGGGTCCCAGACGGGTTGAAGGTGGCCGACCAGCGCTTCGAAGACATCGGCGACCTGCTGGAGACGCTGCCGTCCGGGTTTGGCGAGCTGACTGTAGTGCGGCACGCGGCGCAGCTGTCCGAGACGCCGGCGCGCTGGGTGCTGCCATCGGTACCGCTGGGAACGCACGCGGCCGAGTGGTTGCCGCGCGGCTGACGGCCGGTCTTTCATAGTATCTGGACGGAATCGGTCTGCGAGTCAACGGCCCGTTTCGACTCCCCTGCGGGGAGTCGAAACAGGCTGTTGCCCTAAACAACCCGCGCCGCCCGTCCAAAGCCCCAGAGCCCAAAAGCCCAAAAGCCAGCCCCTACCTCACCAACTGATCAATCTCAATACGTTGCCCCGCCGGCGCAGTCCGCGTTCCCTACGCGGCGCCCGTCAGCCGCGCCATCCACTCCGCCATGTCGCGCTCGACCTCGCTGCCCGCGCGCTGCGCTTCCAGGATGCGTGCACGGTCGCCGGCCGGGCGGTTCTGGCTCAGCTTGAACTTGGCTTCGACTCGCGTCGGCACCAGACGCAGGCCGACGATGGCGCCGAGCATCTTCTGCTGGAAGTCGGCAGGCAGCTCGCGCCATTGCTGCGCGTAGGCGGGTTCGTTGCGCCCGATCAGGCGCTTGAGCAGCGCATCCTTCTCGCCGGCATCGTGGACGGTGGCGATCTCGCCATAGACGTGCACGGCAATGTAGTTCCACGTCGGCACGGACAGCCTCTGCTCGTACAGCGCGGGCGAGACGTAGCCGTGTGGGCCCTGGAAGATCAGCAGGGCGCGCGGTGCGGCTTCCAGCCAGCGCCAGTGCGGATTGGCGCGCGCCATGTGTCCTTCGATGCGCCAGCCCGACTCGCCGCGCTCGGCCACCACCGGCAGGTGGGTGGCGAAGGGCATGCCGGCGGCGTCGTTGCCGATCAACGTGGCAAAGGGGTAGCGGCGCATCACCTCGTCGATGAGGTCGGCGTCTTCGCTGGTGAAATGGGACGGCAGGTACATGGCGGTGGGCCTTGCGTGGGCGGGTTGGCGGTGGCGGTGCTCAATACAGCGTGCCGCGCATTCGCTCCGGCTGGCCCTGGTCGTAGGCCTGCCCGTCGATGCTGCCGCGGCTGAGGTCGGCGAGGATGGTGCCGTTGCTTGGCAGCGCGCTGCGCGGGACCTGCGCCTGCGGCGACCACAGTTGCGAGCGCACCAGGGCGCGCGCGCACTGGAAGAATACCGAGTGGATCGAGATCACCAGCACGGTGGCCGGCGCCTTGCCCTGCACGTGGCAGCGCGCGATCAGGTCGGGGTCCACCGAGATGCGGGCGGTGCCGGCCACGCGCAGGGTCTCGTTCACGCCGGGCACCAGGAACAGCAGGCCTACGCGCGGGTCGGCGATGAGGTTGCGCAGGCTGTCGATGCGGTTGTTGCCGCGGCGGTCCGGCAGCAGCAGGGTGCGCTCGTCCAGCACCTGCACGAAGCCCGGCGCGTCGCCGCGCGGCGAGCATTCGGCCCGGCCTTGCGCCACCGTGGACAGCAGGCAGAACGGCGAGGCTTCGACGAAGGCGCGGTAGTGCGGATGCAGGTAGTCGACTTCCTTGGCGAGGGAGGCGGCGCCCGGCTCTGCGTAATGGGCCTCGAGTTCTTCCAGCGTCGTGAGCGTGTGCGATGTCATGGGGACTAGGGAGGTGTCGGCGCGGCGCCGCAGGGCGGCGCCACGCTCTTCAATGTAACGCAAGGGCGGGGCGCGTGGCGCGCAGGTCCGCGCGAGGCTACAGCGTGATGGTGCCGCGGCCGATCTCGATCACGCGCCCGCCGACCTCGATCGCGCCGTCGCCGCTGACCGCCAGGTGCAGCCGGCACGGACGCCCGACCGCTTCGCCCTGGTCGATCGAGTAGGCCGCCGGCAGGGCGTGGCCGGTGGCCAGCAGCCAGCCGCCAAGGTTGGCGCAGGCAGAGCCGGTGCCCGGATCCTCGGCCACGCCGCCGCCCTGCTTGGTGAAGAAGTAGCGCGACAGCACCGTGCCGGGCCGCTCGGCATCGAAGGCGAACGCATAGGCCGTCTTGCGGCCGAGGCTGCTTTGCGGCCAGGCCGCCAGCCGTGCGCTGTCGGGCTGGGCACGCCGCACGGCCTCGGTGGTCTTGAGCGGCACCAGCAACTGGTCGGCGCCGGTATCGACCCACATCGGCGAGGCCGCCAGATCCTCGGCGCGCAGGCCGAGCAGCGCCGCCATCTCGGCGTCGGACACGCCGGCCGGTGCCGTCCTGGGCTGGCCGGCATGCGGCGCGGTCAGCGTCCAGGCATCGCCCTGCGCGGTGACCGGCACCACGCCGGCCTTGAATTCGAGGCGCTGCGCATCGCCGCCGCGCAGCGCGCGCAATACGTGGGCCGTGCCCAGCGTGGGATGGCCGGCGAAGCGCATCTCGTAGCCGGGCGTGAAGATGCGCACGAAGGCGTCGGCCTGCGTGGAGGGCAGGATGAAGGTGGTCTCGGAGAGGTTGAACTGCAGGGCAAGCGCCTGCATGGTGGCGTCGTCCATGCCGCGCGCATCCTCGAAGACGCACAGCGGATTGCCGCCGAAGGTCGATTCGGCGAAGACATTGACGAGGCGGAAGGCGTAGGTCGGCATGGCTGGGCCCCGGGGGAAATCGGAATCCGTCAGTGTAGGGCCGCGCCATGCCGGCGCAAGGGACAATTTGGTGCGGCGGGGGCAGGCCAGTTGGATGGGCGAGCGCCCAACCGGCCTGCGCGGCCCCGCTTCGCGCGTGGGGGCCGTGCCGCGCTAGCGTCAGAAGCCCACGGCCTGGCCGTCGCGGCGGCTGTCGCTGGCCGCTACATAGCCTTGGTCGGCGTCATCCGACAGGCGCCAGATGAACTGGCCCGAGCCGAAGTCCATATACGGATCGTCGACCGTCTTGAGCTGGTGGCCGCGCGCCTTCAGGCCCGTCACCACGTCGCGGTTCATGGTCGCTTCCAGGTCCACCGTGAAGTCGCGGTTCACCTTCCAGCGCGGCGCGCAGCAGGCGGCCTGCGGCTGCTGGCGGTAGTCGAGCATGCGCACGATGGTCTGCAGGTGTCCCTGCGGCTGCATGTCGCCGCCCATCACGCCGAAGCTCATCACCGGGCGGCCGTCCTTGGTCAGGAAGGCGGGAATGATGGTGTGGAAGGGGCGCTTGCCGCCGGCCACGACGTTGGCCGACTTCGGGTCCATCGAGAAGCCCACGCCGCGGTTCTGCAGGCTGATGCCGGTGCCCGGCACCACCACGCCGGAACCGAAGCCCATGTAGTTCGACTGGATGAAGGAGATCATCATGCCGTTCTCATCGGCGGCGCTCAGGTAGATGGTGCCGCCGCTCTTCGGCATGCCGAACTTGAATTGCGTGGCACGCTGCATGTCGATCAGCTTCGCGCGCGATTTCAGGTAGCCGTCGTCGAGCATCTGCTCGGGCGTGACTTCCATGCTGCGCGGGTCGGCCACGTACTTGTAGAGATCGGCGAAGGCGAGCTTCATCGCCTCGATCTGCAGGTGCTGCGAATCCAGCGAATCCACCGGCAGCGAGGCCACGTCGAACTGCTCGAGGATGCCCAGCGCCATCAGCGCGGCGATGCCCTGGCCGTTGGGCGGGATCTCGTGCACGGTATAGCCGCGGTAGTCCTTGCCGATCGGCGTGACCCAGTCGGGGCGGTAGTTGCGCAGGTCGTCCAGCGTCATGGCAGCGCCGCACTGCTTGCTGTAGGCGGCGATCTTCTCGGCGATCTCGCCTTCGTAGTAGGCGCGCCCGCGCGTCTCGGCGATCTTGCGCAGCGTCTCGGCCGCGGCCTTCATCACGAACTTCTCGCCTACTTGCGGCGCACGGCCATGCGGCATGAAGGTCTCGGCATAGCCCGGCTGGTCCTTCAGTTCCGGCACGGCCAGGCCCCACTTGTGCGCCACCATCGGCGGCACCGCGTAGCCGCGCTCGGCGATCTCGATGGCCGGCTCCATCAGGTCGGCGAAGGGCAGCTTGCCGAAGCGCTCATGCAGCGCCGCCCAGCCGGCGATCACGCCCGGCACGGTGACCGCATCCCAGCCGCGGATCGGCCGCTTGGCCAGGCCGTCGGCCTCGGTGCCGTACTTGGCCTTGAAGTATTCCGGGCTCCAGGCGGCGGGCGCCACGCCCGAGGAGTTCAGGCCGTGCAGCTCCTTGCCGTCCCACAAGATGGCGAAGGCGTCGCTGCCCAGGCCGCAGGAGACCGGCTCGACGATGGTGATCGCGGCCGCGGCGGCGATCGCGGCGTCCACGGCATTGCCGCCCTTGAGCAGCATGCGCAGGCCGGCCTGCGCGGCAAGCGGGTGGGACGTCGAGACGACGTTGCGCGCGAACAGCGGCGTGCGCGCGGTGGGGTAGGGGTTGGTCCAGTTGAATGCTTGCATGGTGTTCTCGCGAGTGCTGTCGAATTCGTTTGCTGTCTAGTGTCTGTGCTGCTTGCTGCCGGTTTGCTCCCCTCTCCCGCTTGCGGGAGAGGGGTTGGGGGAGAGGGCCGGCGCTTGCCAGCGGCAATGGGTTGGATAACACCGACGGCTTCGTTGCTGCGTCGGCGTGCTGGATAACACCGACGGCTTCGTTGCTTGTGGTGCCTTGCTAGACCACCCCTCTCCCCAACCCTCTCCCCATGAGGGGAGAGGGAGCCAAGACACTATGCTTGGCCGACGGTGTTGGCGCATCCTGCCGGCTTCGGCTGGCGCGTTGAGTTTCGCGCCGCGCTGGTGTGCTCCCCTCTCCCGCGTGCGGGAGAGGGGTTGGGGGTGAGGGCGGGCGCAGGCCAGCGGCGATGGCCTGGATAACACCGACGGCTTCGTTGCTGCGTCGGCGTGCTGGAGAACACCGACGGCTTCGTCTGTACGTGGCGCCTTGCTAGACCACCCCTCTCCCCAACCCTCTCCCCATGAGGGGAGAGGGAGCCAGGACACTATGCTTGGCCGACGGTGTTGGCGCATCCTGCCGGCTTCGGCTGGCGCGTTGAGTTTCGCGCCGCGCTGGTGTGCTCCCCTCTCCCGCTTGCGGGAGATGGGTTGGGGGTGAGGGCGGGCGCTGGCCAGCGGCGATGGTCTGGAAAATACCGACGGCTTCGTTGCTGCGTCGGTGTGCTGGAGAACACCGACGGCTTCGTCTGTACGTGGCGCCTTGCTAGACCACCCCTCTCCCCAGCCCTCTCCCCATGAGGGGAGAGGGAGCCAAGACCGCGTGCTTGGCCGATGGCGCTGGCGCATTCTTTCGGCTTCGGCCTGCGGTGTCGCTCGTTCCATTCAATCCACCGCTATCTTGCGGTCCTTGATCAGCTTGCCCCAGCGCGCGCTGTCCTTCTTCACCATGGCGGCGAACTGCGCGGGCGTGCCGCCGACAGGTTCGGCGCCGAGCTTGGCCAGGCGGTCCTTGACCTCGCTGGCCTGGATGGCCTTGTTGAACTCGGCGTTCAGGCGGCTGACGACATCGGCCGGCAGGCCCTTCGGTCCGTAAATGCCGAACCAAGTGTCGGACTCGAAGCCGGGCAGGCCGGACTCGCTCGCGGTCGGGATGTCCGGCGCCAGCGGCGAGCGCTTCAGGCTCGTTACCGCCAGGCCCTTGAGTTTGCCGTCCTTCACGTGCGGCAGTCCGGACACGATGCTGTCGAACAGCACTTGCACCTTGCCCGACATCAGGTCGGGGATGGCCAGCGCGGTGCCGCGGTACGGAATGTGCGTGATGAAGACGCCGGCCTGCGCCTTGAAGGCCTCGGTGGTCAGGTGGACCACGGTGCCGGGGCCACTGGAAGCATAGTTCAGCTCGCCCGGATGCTTCGCGGCGTAGTCGATCAGTTCCTTGACGTTCTTCACTGGCAGGCTGTTCGGCACCAGCAGCAGGTTGGTGGCGGTGGCAACCTCACCGATCGGGGTGAAGTCGGTCTCCGTGTTGTAGGGCAGGCGCGGCGTGATGTGCGGCCCGATCGAATGCGTGCTGGTGGTGGCGATCAGCAGCGTGTAGCCGTCGGCCGATGCCTTGGCCGCCATGTCGGAGCCGATCGCGCCGCCGGCGCCGGGACGGTTGTCGATCACGATCTGCTGGCCGATATTGACGCTGACCTTCTGCGCGATGGCGCGCGCCAGCAGGTCGGTGGCACCGCTGGCCGGGAAGGGCACGATCAGGCGGATCGGCTTGCTCGGGTAGCTGTCAGCGAAGGCCGGCGCGGCGGCGAGGGTGAGGGCGGTGGCAAGGCCGGTGCCGGCGCGGCGCAACCAGGGGGGCATGATGGTCTCCGTTTGGAATGGCAGGAAGGCGTGCCTTTGTGCCTTTGTGCCGCTCGAGGCGCGGCGCCAGGTCTCCGGCCATTATTCCGCGCGCTGCCAAACAATAAAAGCTAATATTTCTTTTTGCTGTCACAAGGATTTCTTTTGTATGACATGCCTTGCCCTGTGCGTCGCGGCGCTTGGCCAGGCCATGTCCTGCGATGTCTTGCCGGGTCTTCCGCTTGCCGCAGCCTGCCTCCGGCCGACCCTTCACCGCCTCTCTGTCCGCAGCGTTCGCCATGAGCACCATCCGCTTTCTCCGCACCTTCGTCGCCGTTGCCGAGCATGGCTCCTTTGCCGCCGCCGCTGGCCCGGTGGCACTGACCCAGGCCGCCGTCAGCCTGCAGATGCGCGCGCTGGAGGCCGAGCTGCGGCGCGAGCTGTTCGACCGCGGCGGGCGCATGGCCGTGCTCAATGCCGACGGCCGCGAATTGCTGCCGCAGGTGCGCCGCCTGCTGGCGCTGTATGACGAGATGCGCCTGCCGCTGGTGCCGCCGGAGGCGATGGCCGGCGCCGTTGCGGTGGGGGCCGTGGTGTCGGTGATGGGCGGCCTGTCGCAGGTGGTGGCGCGCATGAAGCGTGCCTATCCCGCGCTGGATGTGCGGCTGGTGGGCGCCAAGTCGATCGAACTGGCGGCCCAGGTAGAGGCCGGTGAGCTGGATGCCGCGGTACTGGTGGAGAGCGCGGGCCGCCTGCCCGGCACCTTGCGCTGGACGCCGCTCTACCAGGAGCCGCTGGTCGCCATCGCCGCGCGTGACAGTCCCGGGCAGACTGCGCGTGAGGCGCTGGCCGCCAATCCCTTCCTGCGCTTCGACCGCGGCCAGCGCACCGGCATGCTGGTGGAGCGCGCGCTGCGCCGCGCCCACCTGCGAGTCAACGAGTTCCTGGAGCTCAATTCGATCGAGGCCCTGGTCGAGCTGGTGCGCCAGCAGGTGGGCGTCACCGTGGTGCCGCAACTGCGCCGCGCGCGCTGGCTGGAGGACGAGGCGCTGCGCGTGCTGCCGCTGCAGGGCGGCACGCCGGTGATGCGCACGGTCGGCATGCTGGAGCGGCGCGACCATGCGCGCCGCCGTGTCACCGAGGCGGTGCGGGTGGCCTGCGCGGAACTGTTCGGCGCCTGAGTGCCCGCGCCGGGGGAAGAGGAGGGAAGCGGGGCGGAGGGCCGCTGAATGCAGAACGGGGGCCTTGCGGCCCCCGTTCTCATCGTCTTGGCGTCCGGCCCGCAGCAGCAGGCCGGCAAGCCAGCAAGCCAGGCGTGGCTTACTCTTCCTGGAACGCTTCTTCGCGCTTGGCCTTGATCGACGGCATGGCCACCACCAGCACCAGCAGCGCGGCGCCGACCAGCAGGCCGAGCGACAGCGGGCGCGTGACGAACACGGTGAAGTCACCGCGCGACAGCAGCAGCGAGCGGCGGAAGTTCTCTTCCATCATCGGCCCCAGCACGAAGCCCAGCAGCAGCGGTGCCGGCTCGCAACGCAGCTTGATGAAGAGGTAGCCGATCACGCCGAAGGCCGCAGTCTGGAACACGTCGAAGGTGGTGTTCTGGACCGAGTAGACGCCGATGCAGCAGAACGTCAGGATGGCCGGGAACAGGTAGCGGTAGGGCACCTTCAGCAGCTTCACCCAGACACCGATCATCGGCAGGTTCAGGATGATCAGCATGAGGTTGCCGATCCACATCGAGGCGATCAGGCCCCAGAACAGCGCGGGGTTGCTGGTCATGACCTGCGGACCCGGCTGGATGTTGTGGATGGTCATCGCACCCACCATCAGCGCCATCACCGCGTTGGGCGGGATGCCCAGCGTCAGCAGCGGGATGAAGGAGGTCTGCGCCGCGGCGTTGTTGGCCGATTCCGGACCCGCCACGCCTTCGATCGCGCCCTTGCCGAACTCATGCGCGTACTTCGAGGTCTTCTTCTCCAGCGAGTAGGCCGCGAACGAGGCCAGCGCCGCACCGCCGCCCGGCAGGATGCCCAGCGCCGAGCCCAGTGCCGTGCCGCGCAGCACAGCGGGGATCATGCGCTTGAAGTCTTCCTTGGTCGGGAACAGGTTGGTCACGTGGTCGGTGAAGGTCTCGCGGGCTTCCTTCTGCTCCAGGTTCGCGATGATTTCCGCGAAGCCGAACACACCCATGGCGACCGAGACGAAGTTCAGGCCGTCGGTCAGTTCGGGCACGTCGAAGGAGAAGCGCGCGGCGCCCGAGTTCACGTCGGTGCCGACCAGGCCCAGCAGCAGGCCCAGCACGATCATGGCGATCGCCTTGACCAGCGAGCCCGAGGCCAGCACCACGGCGCCGATCAGGCCCAGCACCATCAGCGAGAAGTACTCGGCGGGGCCGAACTTGAAGGCCAGCTCCGACAGCGGTGCGGCGAAGGCTGCCAGGATCAGCGTGGCCACGCAGCCGGCGAAGAACGAGCCCAGGCCAGCGGTGGCCAGCGCCACGCCGGCGCGGCCGCGCCTTGCCATCTGGTAGCCGTCGATGGTGGTCACCACCGAGGACGATTCACCGGGCAGGTTCACCAGGATGGCGGTGGTCGAGCCGCCGTACTGCGCACCGTAGTAGATGCCGGCCAGCATGATCAGCGCGGCCACCGGCGGCAGCGTGTAGGTCACCGGCAGCAGCATGGCGATGGTGGCCAGCGGCCCCAGGCCCGGCAGCACGCCGATCAGGGTGCCCAGCACGCAGCCCAGGAAGGCGTACGCGAGGTTCTGGAAGGACAGGGCGGTCGCGAAGCCCAGTCCGAGGTTGGCGAGTAGTTCCATCAGGCCGTCTCCTTAACCTGCCAGGAATGCCGGCCACACCGGCATCTGAAGATTGATGCCGTACACGAAGGCGCCCAGGCTGATCAGCACCAGCACGATGGCGTTCAGGATCGCGCCCTTCCAGCTGAACTCGTGGCTGGCCATCGACGACACCAGCACCAGCACCACGACCGACAACACCATGCCGAGCGGCTTGAGCAGCAGGCCGAACAGCACCACCGAACCCAGGATCCACAGCAGGGTCTTCAGGTCCCAGCGGGCCAGGTGGTCCGCCTCGCCCCTGCTCGACAGCGAGCCGATCAGCACCAGCGCGCCCAGCAAGGCGAGCACCAGTCCGAGCAGGAATGGAAAGTATCCGGGTCCCATCTTGGCGGCTGTTCCCATGGAATAGCCGCGGGCGACCCAGGAAAAGCTCAGGCCGACCAGGATGAACATCAGGCCGGAGGCAAAGTCCTTTTGGCTGCGTATGCGCAAATTGATTCTCCTCGAAGTAACGCTTGGATTCCGTGCGGTTTGTGCGGCGCAGCATTGCTGGTGTTGCCGGCCCGGCCGCCAGGCAGGTGGAAAATTAAGGGGCATACCTTTCAGAAAGCTTTCGGATGTATGCATTCTTGATCAATACCAGGGAATCTACCTAGAAGACATCCGGTGGCGGCCAGTTCCGGCGGCAAGGGCGAGAGGGCGCTGCGCTATCATCAGCCGATCGCCGGAACCCGCCGGCACGCTCCCCGGAAGCGGATTCCGGCCGGGACCGACTACCCATAGGGCGTGGCTTGGACAGCATCGAACACCTCATCCTGATCGGCGCCATCGTGATGTCACTGGGCATCGTGGTGGGGGCCTTCTCGGCACGCTGGGGCGTGCCGTTCCTGCTCGTATTCCTCGCCGTGGGCATGCTGGCCGGCGTCGACGGTCCGGGCGGCATCCGCTTCGCCAACACCTGGCTGAGCTTCCTGGTCGGCAACCTGGCGCTGGCCGTCATCCTGCTGGATGGCGGCTTGCGCACCCGCTATGCCACCTTCCGTGTGGCGCTGCGGCCGTCCTTGTCGCTCGCCACCGTGGGCGTGCTGCTCACTACCGTGCTGGTGGGCCTGTTCGCGGCCTGGCTGCTCAAGATCGACTGGAAACTGGGCCTGTTGCTGGGCGCCATCGTCGGTTCGACCGACGCCGCCGCGGTGTTCTCGCTGCTCAACAGCAGCGGCGTGCGCCTGAAGGAGCGGGTGGCCAGCGTGCTGGAGATCGAGTCGGGCATCAACGATCCGATGGCGATCTTCCTGACGCTGACCCTGATGGAGTGGATCGCGTCGCCAGCCGGCATGTCGGCCGGTGGCCTGGCATGGCGCCTGGTCGTGCAGTTCGGCGTGGGCGGGGCGCTCGGCCTGGGGCTGGGCTACTGCCTGGCCAATGTGCTGGAGCGCATCCACGTGGCGGAAGGGCTGCAGGCCATCCTGCTGTGCTCGGGCGGGGCGCTGGTCTTCGCCATCGTGCAGAGCGCCGGCGGCAGCGGCTTCCTGGCGGTCTACCTGGCCGGCATGCTGGTGGGCAATCGCGACCGCGGCGTCAGCGCGGACACCATGCGTGCGATGGACGGCATGGCCTGGCTGGCGCAGTCCGCCATGTTCCTGCTGCTGGGCCTGCTGGTGGCGCCGCACCGGATCTGGGACGTGGCGCTGCCGGCCGTTGCCGTGGCAGCCTTCCTGATGCTGGTGGCGCGGCCGCTGGCCGTCTTCGCGGCGCTTCTGCCCTTCCGCTTCAGCGCCCGCGAGAAGGGCTTCGTCGCCTGGATGGGCCTGCGTGGCGCGGTACCCATCGTGCTGGCGCTGTTCCCCATGCTGCATGGCCTGCCCGACGCCGGCCTGCTGTTCCGCATCGCCTTTGCCGTGGTGCTGGCCAGCCTGCTGTTCCAGGGCACCACGGTGTCGCTCGCGGCGCGGCTGGCGCGCGTGCTGCGGCCGCCTTATCCGGAGCCGCTGGCGCGCACGCGGCTGCAGGGCACGCGCGCGCCGGCGCTGGACGTGATGCAGTTCAAGGTCGGGGCCGGCTCGCCGGTGGATAACGTGCGTGCCGACCAGCTCGAACTGCCGCCGCAGTGCCGTCTGCTGACGGTGGTGCGCGATGCCGCGCTGGCCGCGCCGGACCAGACCCTGCTGCGGCCGGGCGACGCGGTCTCGGTGCTGGCGCCCGTCACCAGCGTGCCGATGCTGTCGCTGCTGTTCCAGGCGCCGGGGCGGGCGCCGGCCTGGGAGCAGGCCTCGCACGACTTCCTGCTGTCGGGCGACGCCTTCCTGCGCGACGTGGCGGCACTCTACGGCAGCCGGCCGTTGACGCCGGCCGAGGCGCCGCTGACGCTGGAGTCGGCGATGCTGCGGGCTTTCACCTCCCCGCCCGTCGAGGGCGATGCGGTGGCGCTCGCGGGCCTGAAGCTGACTGTGATCCGGATGAACGGTCCGCGCATCGTCCAGGTAGGCCTGCTGCTGCCGCGCAAGCCAGGCAGGCGGGCGCGGCAGGCCGGGGACGGCGGGGAGGGGCTGGCCGCCTGAAGCGGCCCAAGGCAGCCCGGCTGCCCGGCGGGCCGCCTGCGGGCGGTGCGGCCTTCAGTGGTACTTCAGTCGGCCTTCAGTCGGCCTTCAGTCGGCCTTCAGTCGACCTTGGCGCCCGAGACCTTGACCACCTGGCCGTACTTCTTCAGCTCGCGCTGGATCAGCGCGCCGAACTGCTCCGGCGTGGTTGGCGCCGGCTGGGCGCCGATGCGCGCCAGCATGGCCTTCATCTCGTCCGTCTTCAGGATGGCGACGATGTCGTGGTTCAGGCGATCCACGATCTCGCGCGGCGTGCGGGCCGGCGCCAGTACGCCGAACCACGTCGAGATGTCGAACCCTTCCAGCCCCAGGCCCTTGCCTGCCTCGGCGATGGTCGGCAGATCGGGGAAGGCCGCGGCGCGCGTGGCCGTCGTCACGGCGAAGGCCTTGAGCTTGCCCGCCTTGATATTGGCCGAGGCCGAGGCGAGGTTGTCGAAAATCATGTCGGTCTGGCCCGACAGCACCGACAGTTGCGCCGGCGCCGCCCCGTTGTACGGGATGTGCACCATGCTGACATGCGCCATGCTCTTGAACAGCTCGCCCGACAGATGGCCTGCGCTGCCGTTGCCGCCCGAGGCGTAGTCAAGCTTGCCGGGGTTCTTGCGCGCGTATTCGACCAGGTCGCGCACGCTGTTGATGCGCAGCTCCGCCGCCTTGCCCGGGTGCATTACCAGCACGTTGGGCACGTCGGCCACCAGCGTGATCGGGGAGAAGTCCTTGACCGGGTCGTAGGGCAGCTTGGTGAACAGCGTCGGATTGATGGCGTGCGTGGCCACCGCACCCATGACGATGGTGTAGCCGTCCGGCGGCTGCTTGGCCACGTAGTCAGCACCGAGGTTGCCGCCGGCGCCGGGCCGGTTCTCCACGATGACCGGCTGGCCCAGGCTGTCCTTGAGCTTGTCGCTGATGGCGCGGGCCACGGTGTCGAGCGGGCCGCCGGCGGGATAGGGCACGACGAACTTGATCGGCTTGCTGGGCCAGGCGGGCGCGGCGGCGGCTGGGGCCGACAAGGACAGCGGCACGGCGACGGCCACCAGGGCCGCGGCGAGCAGTTTCTTCAGCATGGAGGGAGGTCTCGTCTCGATTGAAATTCTTGTGGGCGCCGGGCCCGCGCCCTGTTTCTACTTGAGGCCGATGCCGCGCGCCATCATCACGGCGCACAGCGGCAACAGGATCAGCAGGTGGGCCTCGATCATGACCCAGCGCCGCGCGGCCTTCAGCTCGGCCGCGGCGGGCAGGAAATCGGGCTCGCTGCGCACGCGCTTGCGCCAGCGCGAGAAGGTGCGGGTGGGCGGCAGCGAGCACAGCGCGATCACCACGAACACCGTCATCTTGGCGTGGAACCATGGATTGGACAGGTAGAAGCCCGCGCCCTTGGCGCCGTAGAACAAGCGCAGCAGGCCGCTCGCCAGCACCAGCATGGCGCAGAGGAAATACAGCAGGTCGTAGGTGGAGAGCCGCCTGAGCGTGGCCGGCGTCAGCCCTGGCCGCAGCACCACGGCCTCTGCGGCGAGGAAGGTGATCAGCGCGAAGATGGCGGTGAAATGCAGGAAGGCCAGCAGGGCATCGGTCAGCATGGCATCGGTCTCCTTGACTCGTGGCGGCGGACGGGACTGCGATTTGGACTGAGGTAAGGACTGCGGAAAACTGACGGCGGACGGCAAACAGCGGGCGGCATGCCCGCAGGCCGCGCAGGCTGCCCGGCGGGCGCGGCCCTGGCTCCGGCGAGATGCGATAGCGTCGGCGCCGATGCCGGAGGCCGCCGGCTGCAGCGGCCTCCGCGTGCCTTATACCACGCCTTTGGCGCGCAGCGCGGCGATCTGCTCCGCCGAGTAACCGAGCATGCCGGACAGCACGTCGTCGGTATGCTCGCCCAGCAGCGGCGGGTGGCGCACCGCCTCGGGCGGGGTGGCGCTCATCTTGATCGGGCTGCCGACCAGCTTGACCTCGCCGGCGCTGGGGTGGGGCAGGTCCACGCGCAGGCCGCGCGCCTTGACCTGCTGGTCCTCGAAGACGTCGTCCAGGGTGTTGATCGGGCCGCAGGGCACGCCGGCCGCTTCCAGGTCGGCGATCCACTGTGCGCGGGTGCGCGGGCGCACCATCTCGGCCAGGATCGGCACCAGGGTGTCGCGCTGGGCCACGCGCTGCGGGTTGGTGGCGAAGCGCGGGTCGTCCGCCAGTTCGGGGCATCCGCCGGCATTGACGAACTTGCGGAACTGGCCGTCGTTGCCCACCGCGACGATGATCCAGCCGTCGGCGGCCTGGAAGGTCTGGTAGGGGACGATATTGGGATGGGCGTTGCCCCAGCGCTTGGGTGCCACGCCGCTGGCCAGGTAGTTGGTGTTCATATTGGCCAGCATGGCCACCTGCACGTCGAGCAGGGCCATGTCGATGTACTGGCCCTCACCCGTGCGCTCGCGGTGCGCCAGCGCCGCCAGCACGGCGATGGTGGCGTACTGGCCGGTCATCAGGTCCGAGATGGCCACGCCGGCCTTCTGCGGGCCGCCGCCGGGCAGGTCGTCGCGCTCGCCGGTCAGGCTCATGAAGCCGCCCATGCCCTGGATGATGAAGTCGTAGCCGGGGCGGGCCGCGTAGGGGCCAGTCTGGCCGAAGCCGGTGACCGAGCAATAGATCAGGTCGGGCTTGATCGCCTTGAGCGATGCGTAGTCCAGGCCGTACTTCTTCAGTTGGCCGACCTTGTAGTTTTCCAGCACCACGTCGCTCTGCGCGGCCAGCGCGCGCACCAGCGCCTGGCCCTCGGGCGTGCTGATGTCGCAGGTCACCGAGCGCTTGTTGCGGTTGGCCGCCAGGTAGTAGGCGGCCTCGGCGGTGTCCTCGCCTGCCGGTGTCTGCAGCCAGGGCGGGCCCCAGGTGCGGGTGTCATCGCCGGCGCCTGGGCGCTCGATCTTGATGACATCGGCGCCGAAGTCGGCGAGGTTCTGGGCGCACCATGGCCCGGCGAGCACGCGGGTCAGGTCGAGGACGCGGAGATGGCTTAAGGCTCCCATGACGGCAGGGCGGATTCGGAAAAAGGGATGGAGGAAGGGGGGTGGGCCGGGACGTCCGGCACGGCAGCCGCAACTGTAACATCGGGCCGCGGGCGGCGCGCCCGGCCGGTCGGAAAAAGAGTATGAAAGTGCACTCGCGGCGGCCGAGATCACAGCGCCGGCGAGCGCGCTGGCCGGGCGCAACGCCAGCCGCCTCGGCCCCTGCCCGGGACTGCCGGGGCACCGGGCTTGCCCGTATAATGAAAAGTTTGCAAATCCAATCCGACCGGCCGTTCCCCGCCCCGCCGCGGGACGCCCTTGCCCCAACATGAAAGTCTCCGACATTCGTAGCAAGTTCCTGCAGTACTTCGAGTCGAAGGGCCATACCGTGGTCCGCTCGTCCAGCCTGGTGCCGGCGAACGACCCGACGCTGCTGTTCACCAACTCCGGCATGGTGCAGTTCAAGGACGTCTTCCTCGGCACCGACAAGCGCCCCTACACCCGCGCCACCTCGGCGCAGCGCTCGGTGCGCGCCGGCGGCAAGCACAACGACCTGGAGAATGTGGGCTACACCGCGCGGCACCACACCTTCTTCGAGATGCTGGGCAACTTCTCCTTCGGCGACTACTTCAAGCGTGATGCGATCCAGTACGCCTGGGAACTGCTGACCCAGGTCTACAAGCTGCCCGCCGAGAAGCTGTGGGTGACGGTGTACGAAGAGGACGACGAGGCCTACGACATCTGGGCCAAGGAAGTGGGCGTGCCGGTCGAGCGCATCGTGCGCATCGGCGACAACAAGGGCGCGCGCTACGCCTCGGACAACTTCTGGCAGATGGCCGACACCGGTCCCTGCGGCCCCTGCTCGGAGATCTTCTACGACCACGGTCCGGACGTGTGGGGCGGCCCTCCGGGATCCCCCGACCAGGACGGCGACCGCTACATCGAGATCTGGAACCTGGTGTTCATGCAGTTCAACCGCGACGAGCAGGGCAATATGCCGCGCCTGCCCAAGCCCTGCGTGGACACGGGCATGGGCCTGGAGCGCATCGCCGCGGTGCTGCAGCACGTGCACAGCAACTATGAGATCGACCTGTTCCAGGCGCTGATCCAGGCCGCCGGGCGCGAAACGCAGACCGCCAACCTCAGCCAGAACTCGCTCAAGGTCATTGCCGACCATATCCGCGCGTGCTCCTTCCTGGTCGTCGACGGCGTGATCCCCGGCAACGAAGGCCGCGGCTACGTGCTGCGCCGGATCATCCGCCGCGCCATCCGCCACGGCTACAAGCTGGGCCAGAAGACGCCGTTCTTCCACAAGCTGGTGCCGGACCTGGTGGCGCAGATGGGTGAGGCCTATCCCGAGCTGGCCGAGGCGCAGTCGCGCGTGATCGAAGTGCTGAAGGCCGAGGAAGAACGCTTCTTTGAAACCATCGAGAACGGCATGGCCATCCTCGAGGCCGCGCTGGCCGACCTCAAGCTCAAGCACGGCAAGGTGCTCGACGGCGAGCTGGCCTTCAAGCTGCACGACACCTTCGGCTTCCCGCTGGACCTGACCCAGGACGTCTGCCGCGAGCAAGAGATCTCGGTCGACGAGGCAGCCTTCGACGCTGCCATGACCCGCCAGCGCGAACAGGCGCGCGCGGCCGGCAAGTTCCGCATGGCCGCCGGCCTGGAGTACAGCGGCGACAAGACGACCTTCCACGGCTACGAGAAGCTGGCGCTGGATAACGCTCGCGTGATCGCGCTCTACGTCGACGGTGCCGCGGTCGAGGCCATGCAGCCCGGCCAAACCGGCGTGGTGGTGCTCGACAACACCCCGTTCTACGCCGAGTCCGGCGGCCAGGCCGGCGACCAGGGCGAACTGAAGGCGGGCGCCGCCGTGTTCGCCGTGGCCGATACCACCAAGGTCCAGGCCGATGTGTTCGGTCACCAGGGCACGCTGTCCGGCGGCCCGCTCAAGGTGGGCGACAGCGTGCGTGCCGAGGTCGACACGCAGCGCCGTGCGCGCACCATGCGCAACCACTCGGCCACCCACCTGATGCACAAGGCCCTGCGCGAAGTGCTGGGCACCCACGTGCAGCAGAAGGGCTCGCTGGTGGACGCCGACAAGACCCGCTTCGACTTCTCGCACAACGCGGCGCTGACCGAAGAGCAGATCCGCCAGGTCGAGGAAATCGTCAACGCCGAGATCCTGGGCAACCAGGACACGCATGCCGAGGTGATGCCCTTCGATGACGCGGTCAAGAGCGGCGCGATGGCGCTGTTCGGCGAAAAGTACGCCGATGACGTGCGCGTGCTGTCGATCGGCAGCTCGAAGGAACTGTGCGGCGGCACCCACGTACAGCGCACCGGCGACATCGGCCTGTTCAAGATCGTGATGGAAGGCGGCGTGGCCGCCGGCATCCGCCGTGTCGAGGCGATCACCGGCGACAACGCGCTGCACTACCTGCAATCGCTGGACGCCAAGCTCAACGAAGCCGCCGCCGTGCTGAAGGCCCAGCCGTCCGAGCTGGTGCCGCGCATCGGCCAGGTGCAGGAACAGGTGCGCGCGCTGGAGAAGGAGCTGGAGCGCCTGAAGAGCAAGCTGGCCGCCTCGCAGGGCGACGAACTGGCCACGCAGGCCGTCGACGTCAAGGGCCTGAAGGTGCTGGCTGCCCAGCTCGACGGCGCCGATGTCAAGACGCTGCGCGAGACCATGGACAAGCTCAAGGACAAGCTGGGCAGCGCTGCCATCGTGCTGGCCGCTGTCGCTGACGGCAAGGTCAGCCTGATCGCGGGCGTGACTGCCGACGCGACTGCGAAGGTCAAGGCTGGCGAGCTGGTCAATTTTGTTGCCCAGCAGGTTGGTGGCAAGGGTGGTGGTCGTCCTGATATGGCCCAGGCTGGTGGTACCGAGCCGGCCAATCTGCCGCAGGCGCTGGCTGGTGTCAGTGAGTGGGTGGCAGGGAAGGTCTGAGGACTTTGCTTGGAATGTGCTGCGGTGGGATGCCGCGGCGCGATAGGACAGGGGGCGCTTCGGCGCCCTTTGTTTTTTTTGTGCTCGTGCGGCGCGCGGTTGGTATGTGGCGGACATGCGGCAGGCGTGTGGCTGGCTGTGCGCTCTTGCTTGCTGCGGGTTTGCTCCCCTCTCCCGCTTGCGGGAGAGGGGTTGGGGGTGAGGGCGGGCGCTTGCAGCTACGATTTGCTGCCCGTTGCCAATGTCGCGTGAGTTGGCGGCATCGCGTCCTTGCTCTGAGCGGTGTTGGCTGTTGGACCCAACGGCCATACGACATCCCCCTTCGGGGGCTGCCGGTCACTTTTCTTTGCGTTCTGCAAAGAAAACTAACGAAAAGAAAGCAGACCCTGCCGGGGGCAGAGCAATAAGGCTCGCTTGGGTTTTTGCCAGCTGTGGTGGGCGTGTCGGCTCTGCTGGCCTCTGCCGGTCGCGTTGCCACTGGCCACGTCCTTGCGGCCGTCCTGACTTGTATTGATTTGCCCGTGATGGCGGGCGGTGGTGGTGGTTCGACCATCTGCCGTTACCGGGGCGGGTGGCCGCTATCTACCGAGCGGTGCTGGTTTCATTGCAGGGAAGTGGCCCCGGCTTGAAGCGTGGGCGCCACTGTAATCACCTCCTCACGGGTGAAACGCAAAGTGGTCGACGCGGAGTGTCACTCTTGATGAGGCAACAGCCGCGCCCCGCGATCCGCACACACCTTGGTTGAAGTCTTCATGAGGATCGCGCTTGCTGTCCGTCCCGCACGTGAGCCCCAGGCCTGCAATGCAACCAGCCACGCCGATTAGGAAGTGGCGCTCCGCCCCGGTATCGGCAGATGGCCGAACCACCACCACCGCCCGTCATCACGGGCCAAGCAATACAACTCAGGACAGTGGCAAATCCGGGCGGCCCGCTTCGCGAACGGCAGAGACGAGCAGAAGCGATAAGCCCACGACAGCTGGCAACGCCATCTGAAATCCTTATTGCTCTGCCCCCGGCAGGGTCTGCTTTCTTTTCGTTAGTTTTCTTTGCAGAACGCAAAGAAAAGTGACCGGCAGCCCCCGAAGGGGGATGTCGTACGGTCGTTGGTTTCAACAGCCAACGCCGTCCAACAAAACGCGATACCGAGTGCAGTCCAGCGGCGTCGTGCAGCCGCACCAAGCCCTGCCGCCGCTGGAAAACGGCCCCCCGCCTTCGGACGGCCCCCCAAATCCCTCAATCAATCAATCGGATCCAACTTCGCCACCCCCAACGCCAACCACTTCGCCCCATGCCGCTTGAAGTTGATATTGGCCCGCGCATCCGCCCCCGATCCTTCCAGCGCAGTAATGACACCTTCCCCAAACTTGTTGTGGAACACCCCCTGCCCGATGCGGAAGCCAGTGCCAGCCTCGCGTTGCGCATTGGCGTAGGTGTTGCCGCGATCCATGCCGCCGGTCGGCTTGGTGCCCGTGTAAGGCACGTCCTCCGGCTTCTTGAACCAATCGCGGCCCCAGCCACCTTCGTTCTGGCGGCGCTGCTGCCCGCCCAGGCTCTGGGCCGGCGGCGTCAGCCATTTCAGCGAGGGCTCGGGCAGTTCCTCGAAGAAGCGCGAGCGTACGTGGTAGCGCATCTGCCCGTGCAGCACGCGGTTCTGCGCGAACGACAGATAGAGGCGCTTGCGTGCGCGCGTGATGGCCACGTACATCAGCCGGCGTTCTTCTTCCAGGCCGTCCGGGTCCATCATGCTGTTCTCATGCGGGAACAGGCCTTCCTCCAGGCCGGTGATGAAGACCGCGTCGAACTCCAGTCCCTTGGCGGCGTGCACCGTCATCATCTGCACGGCGTCCTGGCCTGCCTGGGCCTGGTTGTCGCCGGCCTCCAGCGAGGCGTGCGTGAGGAAGGCCACCAGCGGCGTCATCACCACCGGCAGCGCCTCGGGGTCCAGCACCTGCTGCGCCTGGTCGCCGGCGGCCAGTGCCGGCGGAGCTGCCGGCTCGGCCGGCAGCGCGCTGGCGAGCGCGTCCAGTCCGTAGCCTTCCTCGACCACGAAGGCCTGTGCCGCCGTCACCAGTTCCTGCAAGTTCTCGATGCGGTCCTGGCCTTCCTTCTCACCCTGGTAATGGGTGATCAGCCCGCTGGTGTTGGTGACGTGCTCGACCGTCTCGGGCAGGGTCATGCGGCGCGTGTCGAAGCGCATCTGCTCGATCAACCGCACGAAGGCGCCCAGCGTGCTGCCGGCCTTGCCGGGCACGTAGGCCACCGCCTCGAACAGCGAGCAGTTGTACTGGCGCGCCGCATCCTGCAGCGACTCGAGCGAACGCGCGCCGATGCCGCGCGTGGGGAAGTTGACCACGCGGCCGAAGGCAGCGTCGTTGCGCGGGTTCTCCAGCAGCTGCAGGTAGGCCAGCGCGTGCTTGATTTCGGCACGCTCGAAGAAGCGCAGGCCGCCGTAGACGCGGTAGGGAATGCCGGCCGAGAACAGCGCGTGCTCGATCACGCGCGACTGGGCGTTGCTGCGATAGAGGATGGCGATTTCCGAGCGGCTGGTGCCCTGGGCCACGCGGTCGCGGATCTCTTCCATCAGCCAGCCGGCCTCGCGGCCGTCGGAATCGGCCTGGAACACGCGCACCGGCTCGCCGTGGCCGGCGTCGGTGCGCAGGTTCTTGCCGAGACGGCGCGCATTGTGCGAGATCAGGTGGTTGGCGGAGTCGAGGATGTGGCCGTGCGAGCGGTAGTTCTGCTCCAGCTTGATCATCCGGCGCACGCGGAACTCGTGCTCGAAGTCGCGCATATTGCCGACATTGGCGCCGCGGAAGGCGTAGATGCTCTGGTCGTCGTCGCCCACCGCGAACACCGCGGCCGGGTTCTTCGTGCCGAAGCCGGCCAGCAGCTTGAGCCACTGGTACTGGAGCACGTTGGTGTCCTGGAACTCGTCGACCAGGATGTGGCGGAAGCGGTGCTGGTAGTGCTGGCGGATCGCGTCGTTGTAGCGCAGCAGCTCGTAGCAGCGCAGCAGCAGTTCGGCGAAGTCGACCACGCCCTCGCGCTGGCACTGCTCGTCATAGGCGGCGTAGAGATCGACGAAGCGCTTGTTGAAGTCGTCGTTGGCCTCGACGTCGGCCGGCCGCAGCCCCTGCTCCTTGGCGTTGTTGATGAAGTACTGCAGGTTCTTGGCCGGGTACTTCTCGTCGTCGACGTTGTGCGCCTTGAGCAGGCGCTTGAGCGCCGACAGCTGGTCCTGGCTGTCCAGGATGGAGAAGGTCTGCGGCAGGCCGGCGTCGCGGAAGTGCGCGCGCAGCATGCGGTTGCACAGCCCGTGGAAGGTGCCGATCCACATGCTGCGCGTGTTGATCGGCAGCATGGCCGACAGGCGCGCCTGCATCTCCTTGGCGGCCTTGTTGGTGAAGGTCACGGCCAGGATGCCGGCCGGCGAGACGTGGCCGTTCTGGATCAGCCAGGCGATGCGGGTGGTCAGCACGCGCGTCTTGCCGCTGCCCGCGCCCGCCAGGATCAGGGCCGGTTCGTCGGGCAGGGTGACGGCGGCGAGTTGTTCGGCGTTGAGGTTGGCGAGCAGATCTGGCATCGGTTAGGCCTTGTGGAATGCCTCCGGATTATACCGGGGTGCTCCGCGGCGCCGTTCCCGTGGAGGCGGTTCGCTCGCCATGTGATCCCCTCGCAGGAGGTAACGGAAAATGCACCCCGGTCGGCTGGATGGCGGGCAAAATGCGCGTCGATCGATTTCGGATGACTGCCCGGACCTCGCGCTGGCGGCGGCTGCCGGGCCACTTCGCGCACCAGCCACGCCGGCTCCCCTATAATTTGACGTTTTCCCCGGCGCTTTGTCCCTGCCTGCCTGGGCCGCAGAATCCGACGCAATCATCGATACCCGAGCATGACCTCCCAAGACCAGTCCCTCGCCAAGAGCTTCGAACCCGCCGCCATCGAGGCCAAGTGGGGCCCCGAGTGGGAACGGCGCGGCATCGCCCAGCCCACCTTCGATCCGGCCAAGCCCGACTTCGCCATCCAGTTGCCGCCGCCGAACGTGACGGGCACGCTGCACATGGGCCACGCGTTCAACCAGACCATCATGGATGGCCTGACGCGGCATGCGCGCATGCTGGGCGCCAACACGCTGTGGGTGCCGGGCACGGACCATGCCGGCATCGCCACGCAGATCGTGGTCGAGCGCCAGCTGGAGGCGCAGGGGGTGTCGCGGCATGAACTGGGCCGTGAGAAGTTCACCGAGAAGGTGTGGGCCTGGAAGGAGGAGTCGGGTTCGACCATCACGCGCCAGGTGCGCCGCATGGGCGCCTCGATCGACTGGACGCGCGAGTACTTCACCATGTCGCCGCAGATGTCCAAGGCGGTCACCGAGGTTTTCGTGCGCCTGTACGAGCAGGGCCTGATCTACCGCGGCAAGCGGCTGGTCAACTGGGATCCGGTGCTCGGCACGGCTGTTTCGGACCTGGAAGTGGACAGCGTCGAGGAAGAGGGCTCGCTGTGGCACATCCGCTATCCGCTGGTGGAGGCTGACACCAAGACGGGCCTGACGCACCTGACTGTAGCCACCACGCGCCCCGAGACCATGCTGGGCGACGTCGCCGTGATGGTGCACCCCGAGGACGAGCGCTACGCCCACCTGATCGGCAAGTCGGTGCACCTGCCGCTGACCGGCCGCCAGATCCCGGTGATCGCCGACGAATACGTCGACCGCGAGTTCGGTACCGGCGTGGTCAAGGTCACGCCCGCGCATGACTTCAACGACTATGCCGTGGGCCAGCGGCACCAGCTGCCGCAGATCTCCATCCTGACGCTGGACGCCAAGATCGTCGCCGACGCGCCGGCCGCCTACGCCGGCCTGGACCGCTTCGAGGCGCGCAAGCGCATGGTTGCCGATCTCGACTCTCAGGGCCTCTTGGCCGAGGTCAAGAAGCACAAGCTGATGACGCCGCGCAGCGAGCGCACCGGTACCGCGATCGAGCCGATGCTGACCGACCAGTGGTTCGTGGCGATGAGCAAGCCGGCGCCGGAAGGCACCTTCCATCCGGGCCGCTCGATTGCCGAGGTGGCGCTGGAGGCCGTCAAGAGCGGCGAGATCAAGCTGGTGCCGGAGAACTGGAACAGCACCTACAACCAGTGGCTGGAGAACATCCAGGACTGGTGCATTTCGCGCCAGCTGTGGTGGGGCCATCAGATCCCGGCCTGGTTCGATGACGCAGGCAACTGCTATGTCGCGCGCGACGAGCAGGAAGCGCAGGCCAAGGCGCGCGCCGCCGGCTCCACCGGCGCGCTGCGCCGTGAGGAGGACGTGCTCGACACCTGGTTCTCGTCGGCGCTGGTGCCCTTCTCCTCGCTCGGCTGGCCCGAGCAGACCACGGAGCTTGCGCACTTCCTGCCGTCCTCGGTGCTGGTCACCGGCTACGACATCATCTTCTTCTGGGTGGCGCGCATGGTCATGATGACCAAGCACTTCACCGGCCAGGTGCCTTTCCACACCGTCTACGTGCACGGCCTGGTGCGCGATTCGGAAGGCAAGAAGATGAGCAAGTCCGAGGGCAACACGCTCGACCCGGTCGACCTGATCGACGGCATCGCGCTGGAGCCGCTCTTGAAGAAGCGCACCACCGGCCTGCGCCGGCCCAAGGATGCGCCCAAGATCGAGACCAAGACCAAAAAGGAATTCCCGGAGGGCATCCCGGCCTTCGGCGCTGATGCGCTGCGCTTCACTTTTGCCTCGCTGGCCACGCTGGGCCGCAACATCAATTTCGACACCGGCCGCTGCGAGGGCTACCGCAACTTCTGCAACAAGCTGTGGAACGCCACCCGCTTCGTGCTGATGAACACCGAGGGCCATGATTGCGGCATGGGCCCGTGCAGCAACGACTGCGGCCCGGACGGCTACCTGCATTTCTCGCAGGCCGACCGCTGGATCGTCTCGCTGCTGCAGCGTGCCGAGGCCGAGGTCGAGAAGGGCTTCGCGGAGTACCGCTTCGACAACATCGCCAGCGCCGTCTACAAGTTCGTCTGGGACGAATACTGCGACTGGTACCTGGAACTGGCCAAGGTGCAGATCCAGAACGGTACCGAGGCCCAGCAGCGCGCCACGCGCCGCACGCTGCTGCGTGTGCTGGAGACGGTACTGCGCCTGGCACATCCGATCATCCCCTTCATTACCGAAGAGCTGTGGCAGAAAGTGGCGCCGCTCGCCGGCCGTGCCAAGGGCGACGGCAGCGAGTGCATCGCCACGCAGGCCTATCCGCTCGCGGCGACGGCGAAGATCGATGAAGGCGCCGAGCAGTGGGTGGCCCAGCTCAAGGCGGTGGTCGATGTGTGCCGCAACCTGCGTGGCGAAATGAACATCTCGCCGGCGCAGCGTATTCCGCTTTATGCACATGGCGACCGTGCCTTCCTCACGTCGGTGGCGGACTATGTGAAGGCGCTTGCGAAACTTTCTGAGGTCCGGGTTTTCGAACAAGAGACCGAGCTGATGGCTGAGGGTGCGGGCGCACCAGTGGCCATCGTCGGTGGTAACCACCTGTTGCTGAAGATCGAGATCGACGTCGCGGCCGAGCGCGTGCGCCTTGGTAAGGAGGTCGAGCGTATCGGCGGCGAGATCGGCAAGTGCCGTGGCAAGCTCTCCAATCAGAGCTTTGTCGCGAAGGCACCACCCGCGGTCGTGGCCCAGGAGCAGCAGCGCCTGGCCGACTTCGAGCAAACCCTGGCCAAGCTGCAGGATCAGTTGCAGCGCCTGCCGGCGTAGTCCTGCTGGCCTGGCCTGTATTGCCCCAAATACGAGAAAAGGAGTCTCTGACATGGAAACCCGCGTAACCAAGGCAGTCTTTCCGGTGGCGGGGCTGGGAACCCGCTTCCTGCCCGCCACCAAGGCCAGTCCCAAGGAAATGCTGCCCGTGGTGGACAAGCCCTTGATCCAGTATGCGGTCGAGGAGGCCATGGCCGCCGGCATTACCGAGATGATCTTCGTCACCGGGCGTTCCAAGCGCGCCATCGAGGATCATTTCGACAAAGCCTATGAACTCGAGGCGGAACTCGAAGCCAAGAACAAGCAGGCCCTGCTCAGCGTGGTCCGTTCGATCAAGCCGGCCAATGTCGAGTGCTTCTATGTCCGCCAGCCCGAAGCGCTCGGCCTTGGGCACGCCGTGCTGTGCGCGCAGAAGCTGGTGGGCAACGAGCCCTTCGCCATCATCCTGGCCGACGACCTGCTGGACGGCGAGCCGCCGGTGATGAAGCAGATGGTCGACCTCTACAACCACTACAACTGTTCGGTGCTGGGCGTTGAGGAAATCGCGCCGGAGCAGACCCGTTCTTATGGCGTGATCGAGGGCCGTGAGTGGGATGACCGTGTCATCAAGATGTCGGGCATCATCGAGAAGCCGGCCCCGGAAGACGCGCCGTCGAACCTGGGTGTGGTGGGGCGTTATATCCTGACGCCGCGCATCTTCGAGCATATCCGCGAACTGAAGCCGGGCGCCGGCGGCGAGTACCAGCTCACCGATGCGATCCAGAACCTGCTGGCGCATGAACAAGTGCTGGCCTATCGCTACAACGGCGTGCGCTACGACTGCGGCAGCAAGCTCGGCTACCTGAAGGCCACCGTGGAGTTCGCGCTGAAGCACCCGGAAGTCGGCGCCGACTTCCGCGCCTACCTGGGCGAGAACCGCTGACGAGCTGCCGGGCAGGCGGCGACTTCGCCTTCGGGCCGCTCAGGCCCGGCAAGCCCTGCAAGCCCGGCACCAATGACAAAGCCCCCGCTGTGGCGGGGGCTTTGTCATTGGCAGGACGGTCCGGGCCGCCAGGGCCCGGCCGGCATCAGCGCCGGCGCATGTAGAACACGAACACCTTGTCCACTTCCTGGTGCGACAGCAGCTCGTTTCCAGTCTGCTTGGCGAAGGCCTGGAAATCGCGCGTCGAGCCCGGGTCGGTTGCCAGCACCTTGAGCACTTCGCCGCTGGCCATGTCGGCCAGTGCCTTCTTGGTCCGCAGGATCGGCAGCGGGCAGTTCAGCCCGCGCGCGTCCACTTCTTTCTGAAACTCCATTCCGCTCTTCCTCGATTGATAGTCCACTGAATCACTGAAATCGATCGGTGCCTGCCACGCCATGCGGGCTCATCGCGTCGTTGCAAATGCTCGCAATAGCCGTGCTATTGCTGCGCTTTGCGCCTAGCGCTGATTCCCGCATGGCATGTCCTTCAATGATTCAGCGGACTAGGGGATCTGTCTACAGCCGATCTTCAGCCGATCTACAGCCGGTATTGTAGCGAAGGGTCGTCCGCCCGCAGGCGCGGGTCCGGGATGTCGGCACCCGTCTGGCGGTCGAAGAATTGCACCGGATAGCCGCGCCTAGCGAGCCAGTCCGCCACCGCGAAGCCGGTGCCGGCGCTCCAGATGCGCATGTTTTCCGGGGCCACCAGCTTGTACTCGGCCAGTTCCTCCGACAGCGCCACGGTGCCGCTCGCCTGCACGTGATAGGCAATGATCAGCTCGTTCTTGCGCATGAATTCGTAGACGCCGATTAGCGACACGCCCTGCGCATCGAGATTGGTCTCCTCCTTCAGCTCGCGTGCCACGCCCTCCTCGGGCGTTTCGTCGCGCTCGAGGAAGCCGGTCACCAGGGCGAACATCTTCTCCGGCCAGGCGGCATTGCGCGCCAGCAGCAGCTTGCCTTCGTACTCGACCACCGCGGCCAGGACCGGCAGCGGGTTGTTCCAGTGCACGAAGCCGCATCCGGGCTCCAGGCACGCGTAGCGCTCGCGCCCGGACAGCGGCAGCAACTGAAGGGGGGCACCGCATTGCGGGCAGAATCGATAGCCTTGCATCTTGTGACTCTCCGGTCTGTTCTAGTGCAGCAGATAGGTTCCAGTGCAGCAAATAGTGCAGCAGGTCTGGTGCAGCAAATGGTAATTCGATCCGGCCCGGCCTGCTGCCGCACGCTGCGGCATCGCCGGTCCCGGCATCAGGCGCCGCAGGCGGCGCGCATGTCGCGCGCCAGCGCTTCCACGGTCTCGGGCTGCAGGTCCCACGAGCACATGAAGCGGCAGCCGCCCGCACCGATGAAGGTATAGAAGCGCCAGCCCTTGGCGCGCAGCGCTTCGATCGCCGGCAGCGGCAGCTCGGCGAAGACCGCGTTGGACTGGGTCGGGAACATGATGCGCACGCCCGGGATGCCGACGATGCGATCGTGCAGCAGCTGCGCCATGGCGTTGGCGTGGCGCGCGTTGGCGAGCCATACGTCGTTTTCCAACAGGCCGAGCCAGGGCGCAGAGATAAAGCGCATCTTCGACGCGAGCTGGCCAGCCTGCTTGACGCGGTAGGCGAAGTCCTCGGCCAGCCGGCGGTCGAAGAAGACCACGGCTTCGCCCACCGGCAGCCCGTTCTTGGTGCCGCCGAAGCAGAGCACATCGACGCCCGCGCGCCAGGTCACCTCGGACGGGTGGCAGCCCAGCGATGCCACCGCGTTGGCGAAGCGCGCCCCGTCCATGTGCACGCGCAGCTGGCGGCGCTTGGCGATGGCGGCGATCGCGCGGACTTCCTCCACCGAGTACACCGTGCCCACCTCGGTGGACTGCGTCAGCGAGACCACCTTGGGCTTCGGGTAGTGAATGTCGCTGCGGCGGGTGACCAGCGCCTCCACCGCGTCGGGCGTCAGCTTGCCGTCGGGCCCCGGCGCCGTCAGCAGCTTGGAGCCATTGGAGAAGAACTCGGGGCCGCCGCATTCGTCGGTCTCGATGTGCGCCAGTTCGTGGCAGATCACGGAGTGGTAGGACTGGCACAGCGCGGCCAGCGCCAGCGAGTTCGCCGCCGTGCCGTTGAAGACGAAGAAGACTTCACAGTCGGTCTGGAACAGGTCGCGGATGCGGTCGCAGACCTTCTGCGTCCACGAGTCGTCGCCATAGGCCTGTTCATGGCCGCTGCCGTTGGCTTCCAGGAAGTACTTGAGGGAGGCCGGGCAGAAGCCGGCGTAGTTGTCAGAGGCGAAGTGCTGCATGGATGGCGGGGACGCAGGAATTCAGGGCGGGGAGGGGGGCGCTGATGGGATGCTGCTACGGAATGCCGCTATTTCTTGTCGGCCCACAGCTCGCCGCCGGTGGCCCAGTTCTCGCGCTTGACGTCGGTGATGATGATGTCGACCGCGCCCGGCGAACATCCCAGCGTCTCGCAGGTCACGCGGGTGACTTCCTCGACCAGCTTGCGCTTTTGCTCGATGGTGCGGCCTTCGAACATTTCCACATGGTAAGTCGGCATGGCTTGTTGGCTCCTGGTTGCGGGGAGTCGTTCCCCGCTTGTTCTGCTTGTTCTGGTGTTCTGGACGGCTCGGGCCCGCTGCCAGTCGCGGCGCTCACGGCGCTGTCAGTCACGGTATAGCCAGCGTCGATTCTATCGAGTTTGCACAGCGGCCGCGGGCCATTCCTCGCGCGATGGCACCCGCGGCGCTTCTAGCGCGGCGGCCGCAGGGGCAATGCCCGCAGCATCCAGGCGAAGATCAGCGCGCCCAGCACCAGCGCGCCGGCAGCCGTGGCGAGCGAGGAAGCGAAGCCGCCGGTGCGTGCGACCAGCGCCGTGGCCAGCGGTGGCCCGGCGATCTGGCCCAGCCCGTAGGAGGCCGTCATCAGTCCCATCAGGCGGGGCGCCTGCATGCCCCACAGACGGCGCGCCTCGCGCATGGCGAAGGACACCAGGGCGGTGAAGGGCAGGCCGGCCAGCAGGCTGCTCAGCGCGAAGCCGGCCACCGTGGGCCAGACCACCGCAATGGCCACGCCCAGTGCCTGCATGGAGTAGGTCAGCACCAGCAGGCGGCGGTTATCGTGCGCCATGCCCACACGCGTGGCCGCCAGTGCGCCGAGCGCCACGCCGACGCCGAAGACCGGCCAGAACAGGTCGGCCCAGACTGAGCCCGGCATGGCCTGCCGCGCGATCACCGGCAGGAAGGTGGCCGTGATGATGTAGCCGAAGCCGGCGAGCCCGTAGGCGAAGGTCAGGGCCCAGGTCTCGCCGGTCAGATTCGGCGCGGCCTCCGGCACGTGGGCGGCGCCGGCCTTGCCGGGGGCGCGGACTTCCGGCGTGAACACGCGCCATACCAGCGCCACCAGTATCAGGCCCAAGGCGCCGAACGCCAGCCAGCCCCAGTTCGCTTGCCAGCCAGCCGCGACCATGCCGAAGGCGGACACGCCAGTCGCCACGATGCCCAGGCCAGGCCCGCAGAAAATCAGGCCCGCCAGCGCCGGCTCGCCGAGCTCGGCCAGCCGGTGCAGGCACCAGCCGGCGGTGTAGACCATCACCAGTGCGCTGGCCACCCCCGCCGCGCCGCGCCACCAGGACCACACCGCCATGCCGCCCGGCGCCGCCATGGCGAAGGTCAGCACCACGGTGGCGGCCAGGCCCAGGCGCACCATGCGCGCCGCGTCCGGGCGGATGAACATGCAGGCAAGCGCGCCGGCGAAATAGCCGATGTAGTTCCAGGTGGCCAGCCATCCGCCGTCCGCCAGGCTGACGCTGCCGTCGTGCAGCATCATCGGCAGCAGCGGCGTAAAGGCAAAGCGGCCCACGCCCATGGCCACCGCGAGCGCGACCAGCCCGGCCAGCGCGATGGTCAGGGGACTGGCCCCATGCTGCCGCGACGGGGTTGCCACGGTCTCCATCCGGGTGTCCACGCCTGCGCGGCCGCCCATCACTTTCCCGCCTTCCGGCGCATGGCAACGGCATCGCCGCCAATGCCCCGCTTGCCGGCATCGGCCGTGTCGATCACGCCTGCGCGGTTGATCTCGATGTTCGCGTGCAGCATCTTGCTGTGTCCTCGGGCGCGGAGTGATTCAGCCTGCACTAGGCTGCGTGGTGACGGGAATCTTGAACAGTCAATCATCGACATATTACCCATCTTCGCCCGGGATGAAGTGGAGTGCCAGGCGCCAGGCTTTCCGCTAGCGCACCGGCACGGAGCGGCGAGGCGTCGCCCGATGTCCCCGGCCGCACTCAGGATTTTTCGCACGATGGGGGCGGCTGGGGGGCATGGCGCACGCCGCTGTCTGCAGCGGCGGCAGCAGGATGTGGCCGGTCGCCTACACTGGAAGTGGTGTCGCCAAGGCATCCAGCGCCCTGGCCGCCCCTGCGATGATGCCTGCCACTTCCTTTGTCGTTGCCCTCGGGCGGCGGCTTGCCGCCGTGTTCTGCCTGGTGCTTGCCGCCGTGCCGGGCTGGCTGGCGCTGGGCCAGCCAGCCGCGGCGCCGCCCGCCAACGCGGCCCCGCTGGCCCCGGTCTATGTGCTGCCGCTGCAGGGCACCATCGGCCCGGCCAGCGCCGGCTATATCCTGCGCGGCATCGCGCGCGCGCAGCAGGCTGGCGCCCAGTTGATCGTGATCGAGATGGACACGCCGGGCGGGCTCGACCTGTCCATGCGGGAGATCATCGAAGCCATCCTCGCCTCGCGCGTGCCGGTGGCCAGCTACGTGTATCCGGGTGGCGCGCGTGCCGCCAGCGCCGGCACCTACATCCTCTACGCCAGCCATGTCGCGGCGATGGCGCCGGGCACCAACCTGGGTGCGGCCAGCCCGGTGCAGATCGGCCTGGGCGGGGCGCAGCCGCCCGGCACCACGCCAGGGACCACGCCCGGCACCACGCCGGCCAGCGCGCCGCATGCGGCGCCCGCCGACACCATGGAGCGCAAGGTGATGCATGATGCCTCGGCCTATATCCGCGGCCTGGCCCAATTGCGCGGGCGCAATGCGGCCTGGGGCGAGCGCGCGGTGCGCGAGGCGGTCAGCCTGTCGGCCAGCGAGGCCGTGACGCAGCATGTGGCTGACCTGGTCGCGCCCGACCTGCCCGCGCTGCTGCGCGCGCTGGACGGGCGCAGCGTCAAGCTCGGCGGCCCTGCCGGCGAGTCCGTCGTGCTGCATACCGCGCATGCGCCGGTGCAGGTGCTGACGCCCGACTGGCGCGACCGCTTCCTCGCCGTCATCACCGAACCGAGCGTGGCGCTGGTGATGATGATGATCGGCATCTACGGCCTGATCTTCGAGTTCTCCACGCCGGGCATGGTGTTGCCCGGGGTGGCCGGCGCGATCTGCCTGCTGCTGGCCCTGTTCGCGCTGCAGATGCTGCCGATCAACTACGCGGGCCTGGCCTTGGTGGCGCTCGGCATCGGCTGCATGGTGGCTGAGCTCTTCCTGCCCACCTTCGGCGCGCTGGGCGTGGGCGGCATCATCGCCTTCGCCTTCGGCGCCGTGATGCTGATCGATACCGACGTGCCCGGCTTTGGCGTGCCGACTGGGCTGGTGGTGGGCCTTTCGGTGGTCAGCGGCGCCTTCCTGCTCGCCATGTCGACGCTGTTGCTGCGTGCGCGCCGGCGCCCGGTGGTCAGCGGCGGCGACACCCTGGTAGGGAGTGCGGGCATCGTGCTGGAGGACTGCCACGGCGATGGTTGGGCCGAGGTGGCGGGAGAGCGCTGGCGGATACGGAGCGCGCACGCGCTGGCGCGCGGGCAGCGGGTGCAGGTGACGGGGCGCGACGGCCTGGTGCTGGACGTCGCGCCGGACAATACGGGGCCAGGTGCGGGAGCAGCGCCGCGGTCCGTTGAGAAAGGAGCCTGACCATGGCCTACGGCTTCAGCTTCGGCGGTCTGATCTTCATCGTGGTGGTGCTCATCGTCAGCGCCTTCCGCGTACTGCGCGAGTACGAGCGCGGCGTGGTCTTCATGCTCGGGCGCTTCTGGCGGGTCAAGGGGCCGGGCCTGGTGCTGCTGATTCCTGCCGTGCAGCAGATGGTGCGCGTGGACCTGCGCACCGTGGTGTTCGACGTGCCGCCGCAGGACGTGATCTCGCACGACAACGTCTCGGTCAAGGTCAATGCGGTGGTCTACTTCCGCGTCGTCGATCCCGAACGCGCCATCATCCAGGTGGCCAACTTCCTGGAGGCCACCAGCCAGTTGTCGCAGACCACCCTGCGCGCGGTGCTGGGCAAGCACGAGCTGGACGAGATGCTGGCCGAACGAGAACGCCTCAACCTCGACATCCAGAAGGTCCTCGACGCCCAGACCGATGCCTGGGGCATCAAGGTCTCGAACGTGGAGATCAAGCATGTCGACCTGAACGAATCGATGGTGCGCGCCATCGCCCGCCAGGCCGAGGCCGAGCGCGAACGGCGGGCCAAGGTGATCCACGCCGAGGGCGAACTGCAGGCCTCCGAGAAGCTGCTGGAAGCCGCGCAGATGCTGGCGCGCCAGCCGCAGGCGATGCAGCTGCGCTACCTGCAGACGCTGACGCAGATCGCCGGGGACAAGAGCCATACCATCGTCTTCCCCTTGCCGATGGAGGTGCTCGACGTGTTCAAGGGCAAGGGCGGCGGATCGGCCTGACGCCCGCGGCTCACCTTTTGGCGCGGGCTGAAGAAGGGGCCGGCGCCGTACGCGTGGCGGCTCCCGGGGAACATCACGCTCCCGGCGATGCCTCTGCCGGCGGCACGTTGAAGCAGCCGCGGTAGGTCGCGTAGAAGGAGCAGTACAGGATGGCCAGCATCAGCAGCGAGTACGGCGTGACCAGGAAGGACAGCACGTTCTCGGCGCCGAAGGCGCTGAACACCGCCTCCAGGAAGAAGGGGATGGCCACCATCAGCACCGCGAACAGCATGGCATAGGTAAAGAACGCGCCGCGGTTGCGCCAGCAGGCGGTCCAGTCTGAAGAACAGCGCCTTGATCGGCGGGATGTTGTGCCAGGCGGCCAGCAGCGGGGCGAACCAGAACATCATCGCGATCGGCGTGTACAGCACGGCGCCGACCAGCAAGGCGTAGTACATCTGGCGCACGGCCTCGGCGGATGGCGCTTCTTCCTTGAGCAGGATGGGTAGCAGGTCGCTGATGTTGACCATGGCGCCGGCAATCAGGCTGAGCACGAACACCAGGCCCGCGTAGATGCCGCCGAGCACCAGCAGATGGCGTGTGGCCTGCTTGCCATTGGTGCGGAAGCCGGCTAGCAGCACGGTGGGCAGCACGCGCTTGTTCTGGATCACCTCGCGGCAGGCGGTCATGATGCCGACCGACAGGCCGGGCGTGGCTACCAGCAGCGCGATGACGCCGAAGAGCGGCACGAAGATGGCCAGCTGCGCCGTGATCAGGTAGATGAAGAGCAGCATCAGAAAGGCGAGCGGGTTCTTGCGGAACAGCCAGACTCCCTGGCGGAACCAGACGTAGCCTTCCTTGGCGGGGACTTCCAGTAGTTGCATGGTGATTCTGGCTCGGCTCAGGTCCAGGGCAGTGCGTCGGTGGCGATGCGCCGGCGCAGGATGCGTTCGAAATGGGTCGGGTCGTGCGGCTGCAGGATGTCGGCTTCGCGCGGCAGGTAGAAGTCCCACAGCCGGGAAACCCAGAAGCGCAGCGCGCCGGCCCGCAGCATGTCCTGCCAGTGTGCGGCCTCCGCTGCACCCAGCGGCCTCACGGCATGATAAGCCCGCAGCATGGCGCTTGCACGCTCTGCGTCGAGCTCGCCCGTGGCCAGGTCGATGCACCAGTCATTGACCGTTACCGCGAGATCGAAGAGCCACTTGTCGTTGCCGGCGAAGTAGAAATCGAAGAAGCCGCCCAGGCGGTGCTGGCCCGGGCCCGTGCTTTCGAACAGCACGTTGTCGCGGAACAGGTCGCAGTGGCAGGGGCCGCCGGGCAGGGCTGCGTACGAGGCGTCGCCGAAGAAGGCAGCCTGATGGGCGATCTCGGCGCGCAGCAGCTCCCGCTGTCCGGCATCGAGGAAGGGCGCGATCTCCGGCTCGGTCTGCTGCCACCAGGCCAGGCTGCGCAAATTGGGTTGCTGGCGCGGATAGTCCTGCCCGGCCAGGTGCAGGCGTGCCAGCATGTCGCCGACCTCGGCGCAGTGGCCGGCGTCGGGGGCCAGCTGCGAACTGCCCGGCAACCGCGTGACGATCGACGCGGGCTTGCCCTTCAGCTCGCGCAGGATCTCGCCGTCGCGCCCCGGGATCGGTGCCGGCACGCTGATGCCGCGCTCGGCCAGGTGGGCCATCAGGTGCAGGTAGTAGGGCAGTTGCGTAAAGCTCAGCCGCTCGAAGATGGTCAGCACGTACTCATGCGTGCGGCCATCCTGCTCCATGGTCAGAAAGAAGTTGCTGTTCTCGATGCCGGAGGCGATGCCGCGGAAATCGCGCATCGTGCCCAGGTCGAAGTTCTGCAGCCAGCTTGCGATCTCGTCCTGCGAGACCGTGGTGAATACGGCCATACTAGTCGTGTGAGGTAAAAACGGAGGCGGCGGGCGCAAGAACGTCCGCCGCCGCGGCAAGACTGCCGGAGGGCCGCCGCGGCAGCGCCGCGCGCGCTCAGAACTTCAGATTGACCGAGGGTACGCGATTGACCTCGTGGTCCCGGATCTTGGGCGAGCTGTCCTCGGGCTTGCTCATGTCGTAACGCGTGCCGAAACCCGACTTGACCTGGATGTCGGTCTGCCGGCCCTTGTTGGTGTACTCGCGCACCTGGGTGCCGTCGCGCTCGTCAAGCCGGAAGCTGGGCTCCCGCTGCGGCTTGTTGATCTGGGTCTTGGCCTGCGGCGCGATTGGCTGGTTGTTGATCTTGTCCAGTTCTTCCTGCGACAGGGCATTGCCCTGGGCCAGCACCCAGGCTGGCGCGCCGAGCGCCAGCACGACGGCGGTGAGCAGCATGGCGCGCCCGCTCGCGCCACGGCCGGGCGCCCGGTGCACCGCATGCGCTGCGGCCGTCAGGGAAGGGGAGTTCATCAGAGGCTCCTGTGCCGCGCAAGGGCGCCCAAGCGCCGCACGGCAGAATTGCGCTGCGGCCCGGCGGCGCCGGGCTGTCGCAGTGTGTCAGGCTTCCATTTTAGCAATTCCCGCCGCGGGCGGGCTTGGGCGGTGCCGCATGGCGCACCGCCGCAACAGCGCCGCGGCCGGGGCCTCACAGGTAGAACATCTCTTCCTTGGGAGGGATCGGCTTGTCGCCGCCGCGGCGCTCGTAGTACTCGTAGACCGCTTCGAGCACTTCATGGGGTTCGTCGACGATCTTCATCAGGTCGAGGTCATGCTCGGCGATCAGGCCCATCGGCAGCAGCGTGAAGCGGAACCAGTCCAGCAGGCCCTTCCAGAAGCGGCTGCCGACCATCACCACCGGCACCGAGCGCGACTTGCCCGTCTGCACCAGCGTCAGCACCTCGGCCAGCTCGTCCAGCGTGCCGAAGCCGCCGGGCATCACGATGAAGGCGTCGGAGTTCTTGACGAAGGTCACCTTGCGCGTGAAGAAGTGACGGAAGCGCATGGCGATATCCTGGTACGGATTGCCCTGCTGCTCGTGCGGCAGTTCGATGTTCAGGCCGACGCTGGCAGACTTGCCGGCGTGCGCGCCCTTGTTGGCCGCCTCCATGATGCCGGGGCCGCCGCCGGAGATCACGGCGAAGCCGGCGTCGGAGAACAGGCGCGCGATTTCGATGGTCTGCTGGTAGTAGGGCGAGTCCTCGCGCAAGCGCGCGCTGCCGTAGATCGAGACCGCCGGCCGGATCTCCGACAGGTACTCGGTGGCCTCGATGAACTCTGCCATAATCGTGAACATTTGCCACGAGGCCCGCGCCTTCTTCGCGGTGGCGCGATCCTCGTCCGCCAGCGCACGCAGGCTCGGGATCATCTTGCGCGGGTTGGCGCGCGAGCCGGCGGCGCCGGCCGGATTTGCGGCGGTGGTCGCATTCACATTGGCGTCCGCGCCCGCGTGCGTTTGCGCGGCTGCCTGGCCGTCGGGACTGACCACGCCAGAGGCTGCGGCCTGACGGTCGTCGGCGGCGTCGGAAAGAGGGGCGGTGGCGGTGCCGCCAGCCGCGGCACCAATCATTTTAGAGTCCATGGGAATGTCGGATAGTCCAAAAACACTCTTGCTCGTCGATGGTTCGAGCTATTTGTATCGCGCGTATCACGCTCTGCCGGACCTGAGGAATGGCGAAGGGCTGCCCACAGGGGCAATCTACGGCATGATCAACATGCTGCGCAAGCTGCGCAACGATTACCCGGCAGAGTATAGCGCCTGTGTGTTCGACGCCAGGGGCAAGACGTTCCGCGACGATCTCTATCCCGCCTACAAGGAGCACCGGCCCTCGATGCCCGAGGACCTGGCCCGCCAGATCGAGCCCATCCACGAAGCGGTGCGCGCGCTGGGCTGGCCGATCGTGGTGGTGGAGGGTGTCGAGGCCGACGACGTGATCGGCACGCTCGCGCGCGAGGCCAGCGGACAGGGCGTGCGCACGGTGGTCTCCACCGGCGACAAGGACCTGGCGCAGCTCGTGAACGACGATGTCACGCTGGTCAACACGATGAGCGGCGAGGTGCTCGACCCGGCCGGCGTGCAGGCCAAGTTCGGCGTGCCGCCCGATCGCATCATCGACTATCTCTCCCTGATCGGCGACACCGTCGACAACGTGCCGGGCGTGCCCAAGGTCGGACCCAAGACCGCAGTGAAGTGGCTGGCCGAACATGGTTCGCTCGATGGCGTGATGGCCAATGCCGCCGGCATCAAAGGCGTGGTCGGCGAGAACCTGCGCAACACGCTGGACTGGCTGCCGATGGCGCGCACGCTGGTCACGGTCAAGACCGACTGCGACCTCGGCGCATCGGTGCCCGACTTCCACGCGCTCAAAGAGGTGGGCGAGGACAAGGGCAAGCTGATCGACTTCTTCTCGCGCTATGGCTTCAAGACCTGGCTGCGCGAGCTGACCGGCGAAAGCCTGCCCAGCCTGCGCGCACAGGCGGCCAAGGGCGCCGGCGCGCGCGCGCCGAAGGCGCAGGCGCAGGCGCAAGGCGGCCTGTTCGACGGGCCCGCCGACGACGCCCCCGCGTCGGCGGCCATGCCTGCCGCAGAGGCACCGCCGGCAGAGACGCGTTATGAGATGGTGACCACCGAGGCTGCGCTGCAGTCCTGGCTGGACCAGCTCGCCACCGGCGCGCTGGTGGCCGTCGATACGGAGACCACCTCGCTCGACCCGATGCAGGCGCAGCTGGTGGGCATCTCGCTGTCGCTGGTGCCCGGCGTCGCCTGCTATATCCCGGTGGGCCACCGCGGCCCCGATGTGGCCGGTGAAGAGAATCACGGCCAGCTCACGCGCGAGTTCGTGCTGGAGCGGCTGCGCGGCTGGCTGGAGGATCCGGCGCGGCCCAAGCTCGGCCAGAACATCAAGTACGACGCGCACGTCTTCGCCAACCACGGTGTCACGCTGCGCGGCATCGTCCACGACACCATGCTGCAGAGCTACGTGCTGGCCTCCCATCGCAACCACGGCATGGACAGCCTGGCCGAGCGCCTGCTGAGCATCAAGACCATCACCTACGAGGAGGTCTGTGGCAAGGGCGCGAACCAGATCGGCTTCGACCAGATCGACCTGGCACGTGCCACCGAGTACGCGGCCGAGGATGCCGACGTCACGCTGCGCCTGCACCGCGCCATGTATCCGCAGCTGCAGGCCGCACCCGGGCTCGACCACGTCTACGAGCACATCGAGATGCCGGTGTCGGTGGTGCTGCAGAAGATCGAGCGCAACGGCGTGCTGGTCGACGCGCAGCGCCTGGCCGAGCAGAGCGCGCAACTGGGCCAGCGCATGCTGGCGCTGGAGCAGGCTGCCTATGATGCCGCCGGGCAGCCCTTCAACCTGGGCTCGCCCAAGCAGATCGGCGAGATCCTGTTCAACCAGATGAAGCTGCCGGTGGTGAAGAAGACCGCCAGCGGCGCACCGTCGACCGACGAAGAGGTGCTGCAGAAGCTGGCCGAGGACTACCCGCTGCCCAAGGTGCTGCTGGACTACCGCGGCCTGGCCAAGCTGAAGTCCACCTACACCGACAAGCTGCCCAAGATGGTGGACCCGGCCACCGGCCGCGTGCACACCAGCTATGGCCAGGCCACGGCGGTGACGGGGCGGCTGGCCTCGACCGATCCGAACCTGCAGAACATTCCGGTGCGCACCGAAGAAGGCCGGCGCATCCGCGAGGCCTTTATCGCGCCGCCGGGCCGCGTAATCGTGTCGGCCGACTACTCGCAGATCGAGCTGCGCATCATGGCCCATATCTCCGGCGACGAGAACCTGCTGGGCGCCTTCGCGCGCGGCGAGGATATCCACCGCGCCACCGCCGGCGAAATCTTCGGCGTGGAGCGCGACGCGGTCAGCAGCGAGCAGCGCCGCTACGCCAAGGTGATCAACTTCGGCCTGATCTACGGCATGAGCGCCTTCGGCCTGGCCAGCAACCTGGGCATCGAGCGCGAGGCCGCCAAGCACTACATCGACCGCTACTTCACGCGCTATCCCGGCGTGGCGCGCTACATGGAGGAAACCCGGCAGACCGCGCGCGAGCAGGGCTACGTGGAAACCGTGTTCGGCCGCCGCCTGTGGCTGCCGGACATCAACGGCGGCAACGGGCCGCGCCGCCAGGCCGCCGAGCGTGCCGCCATCAACGCGCCGATGCAGGGTACCGCGGCCGACCTGATCAAGCTGTCGATGATCGCCGTGCAGGACTGGCTGGAGCGCGACGGCCTGGGCACGCTGCAGATCATGCAGGTGCATGACGAACTGGTGCTCGAGGTGCCGGACGGCGAGCTGGAACTGGTCGAGCGCAGGCTGCCCGAACTGATGTGCGGCGTGGCCGAGCTGCGCGTGCCGCTGGTGGCCGAGGTGGGCAGCGGCGCCAACTGGGAAGAAGCGCACTGATGTTGCGCTGACACCCTGCGCGGGCCTCACCCCTCCTGAGGCCCGGCACCTGCGCGGCCTTCGCTGCGTCCCCCGTATCGTTTGAAGCGACCGCTGAATCGGTAATCGGGGGCTTGTGCCTGCTGCTGCCATGCAGCAAACTGGCGTGAAACGTCGGCGCGACGATCACGACAATCTTGGGTAGACCATGGGTACACAGGGAAGCGCGCATCGCATCATCGTGGTGGGGGGCGGGGCCGGCGGACTGGAGCTGGCGACCCGCCTGGGCGACAAGCTGGGCCGCAGGGGCGCGGCGCAAGTGGTGCTGGTGGACCGCTTGCCCACGCATATCTGGAAGCCGCTGCTGCACGAGGTGGCGGCCGGCAGCATGGATCCCAACACCCATCAGCTCGAGTATGCCGCGCAGGCGCTCTGGCACCATTTCGAGTTCCAGCTCGGCGAAATGCTCGGCGTGGACCGCGCCGCCAAGACCATCTCACTGGCGGCCTATACCGACCAGGATGGCGAGGAGGTGCTGCCGGCGCGCACGCTCCCCTACGACACCCTGGTGCTGTCCATCGGCAGCATCACCCATTTCTTCGGCGTGCCCGGCGCGGCGGAGCATGCCATCGCCCTCGATACGGCCGAGCAGGCCGACCGTTTCCGCCGCCGCCTGGTATCGGCCTGCGTGCGCGCGCAGAACGGGCTGGGCCGCGCCGACGCGGACGGCCGCCCGCGCGTGGACATCGCCATCATCGGTGCCGGTGCCACCGGCGTGGAGCTGTCGGCCGAGCTGCGCAATACCGCCCAGGTGCTCAATGCCTACGGCCTGCACCGGCTCGATCCGCGCCGCGACGTGCATATCCGCGTGATCGAAGCCGGCCCGCGCATCCTGCCGGCGCTGTCCGAGCGTGTGTCCACCGAGACCGCCAAGCTGCTGCGCAAGCTCGAGGTCGACATCTTCACCAACGAGCGCGTGACCGAGATCGCCACCGATGCCGTGCATACCGCCAGCGGCAAGCGCATCGACGCCGACCTGACGGTGTGGGCGGCCGGCATCAAGGCGCCGCCCGTGCTGGCCACACTAGGGCTGCCGACCAGCCGGCTCGGCCAGATCCTGGTCAAGCCGACGCTGCAGAGCGAGGGCGACCCCGATATCTTCGCCTTTGGCGATTGCGCGAGCTGCCCCTGGCCGGAGAAGCAAGGCTCGGTGCCGCCGCGCGCGCAGGCCGCCCACCAGCAGGCCACCTTCCTCTATGGCGCGCTGCGCGCCCGCCTGGCGGGACGGCCGCTGCCCGCGTTCGCCTTCAAGGACCTGGGTTCGCTGGTGTCGCTGGGCCATTTCAGCGCGGTGGGCAGCCTGATGGGCGGCTTGATCGGCGGCTCGATGTTTATCGAGGGCGTGATGGCGCGGTTGATGTACACCTCGCTGTACCGCATGCACGTGATGGCCCTGCACGGCGCGCTGCGCATGGGCCTGGACACCGTGACGCACTGGCTGCGCAGCAAGACCCGGCCCCGCGTGAAGCTGCACTGAGAAGCTGCACTGAGGCAAGACGCGCGGCGGGCAGGGCGCCCGGCACGCTGGCCGGCATGTGACGCATGCAACCGGTCCCTGGCATAGAATCGACCGCTGGCGAGTCGGCCGCCGACGCCGCGCCAGCCCTCGATCCCGGAATCCAGGAGACCCAAGCATGCTGAAACCCGAAGTGGAAAGCCTTGTCCCCGGCCAGGCGTTCAGCCGCCGCACCTTCGTCAAGACCGCGCTGGGCTCGGCCTTCGCCGTGGCCGCGCTGCCCGTGACGGCACAGGCGATCAAGACCGACTTCAACGGACTGACCGCGGGCGAGGTGACCATCCCCTCGGCCGGCTTCAATATGCCTGCCTACCGCGCCCAGCCGGAAGGCGGCAAGAATCTCCCGGTGGTCCTGGTGGTCAGCGAGATCTTTGGCGTGCACGAGTACATTGCTGACATCTGCCGCCGCTTCGCCAAGCTGGGCTACCTGGCGATCGCGCCGGAACTGTTCGCGCGGCAGGGCGACCCGTCCAGCTTCGGCACCATCCAGGAACTGATGACCCAGGTGGTTTCCAAGGTGCCCGACGCCCAGGTGATGGGCGACCTGGACGCCGCCGCCGCCTGGGCCATGGCCAATGGCGGCGACCCGAAGCGGCTCGCCATCACTGGATTCTGCTGGGGCGGGCGCATGGCCTGGCTGTACGCCGCGCACAGCAAGCAGCTCAGGGCGGCCGTGGCCTGGTATGGCCAGCTCACGGGCGAACCCACTGCGCTGAAGCCGCGCAACCCTGTCGACCTGGTCAATCAGCTCAACGCGCCGGTGCTGGGCCTGTATGGCGGCAAGGACACCGGCATCACCCATGAACATGTGGAGAAGATGAAGGCGGCGCTGGCGGCTTCATCCAACCCCAACGCGCGTGCCTCGGTCTTCGTCGTCTATCCGGACGCGGGCCACGCCTTTCATGCCGACTATCGGCCGAGCTATCGCGAAGCCGACGCCAAGGATGGCTGGAAGCGCTGCCTGGCGTGGTTCCAGCAGCACGGCGTGGCCTAGCCCCCCGCCTCGCGGCGCGGCGGCCGCGCCGCGAGGATTGCAAAGCCGGTCCCGAAGTCCGTACAATGCGGTTTTTCTCTCTTGCAACAGTGTTGCGTTTCAGCCCGCGTCCCGCCGGCGGCACCGCACATCCTGGCAAGCGTGCCGTTCGCTACGGGAGCCCATCATCGATTCCACCCTTATCAACATCCTGCTGGCCGCCACCATTTCCGGGGTGGGCAGCATCTTCGGCGCGGCGCTGCTGTCCCTGACCGTCGCCTCGCGCGTGGTGGATCGCATGGTGAGCTTCTCGGTCGGGGTGCTGCTGGCCACGGCTTTGCTGCACTCGCTGCCCGAGGCCTTCGAGTCGGGTGCCGATCCGCGCGCGCTGTTCGCGACCTTGCTGGCCGGCCTGCTGGGCTTCTTCCTGCTGGAGAAGATCGCGCTGCTGCGCCACTCGCACCACCACGAGGGCGACGGCCACCATCACCACCACGGACACGACCGCGAGGCCGCCGGCCGCAGCGGCCTGGCCATCCTGGTGGGCGACGGCTTCCACAATTTCGCCGACGGCATTGTGATCGCGGCGGCCTTCCTGGCCAACCCGCACATCGGCCTGGTCACCGCGCTGGCCATCGCGGCGCACGAGATCCCGCAGGAAGTCGGCGACTTTATCGTGCTGCTCAATGCGGGCTTCTCCAAGACGCGTGCTTTCGCCTTCAACCTGCTGTCGAGCGTGTCGGCCATTGCCGGCGGCCTGGTGGGCTATTTCCTGCTGGACCAGTTGAGCAGCTGGATTCCCTACGTGCTGGTGATCGCCTCCAGCAGCTTCGTCTACATCGCGGTCAGCGACCTGATGCCGCAGATGCAGCGCAAGCCGCGCTGGCGCGAGTCGCTGGTGCAGGTGGTGCTGGTGGCAGCGGGCATTGCCGCCATCTACTTCATCACCAACGGCGTGCACCACCACCACGGCCGCGCCGCGCGGGCGGCGCAGGCCGCCGCCGCATTGGGCTGAGCCTCGGGGGAGGCGGTCAGGCGACGGTCAAGCGCCGGTCGCCACCGGGCGCGCCGGATCGGCGCACCATTCGCTCCACGAGCCGGGATAGAGCGCTGCATCGCGCAGGCCGGCCACTTCCAGCGCCAGCAGGTTGTGGCAGGCAGTCACGCCCGAGCCGCATTGCATCACCGCCAGTTCGGGCGGAGTGGTGCCCAGCACCTGGCCGAATTCCGTGCGCAGCGTCGCGGCGGGCTTGAAGCGGCCATCGGACTGCAGGTTGTCCTTGAAGAAGCGGTTGGCCGCGCCGGGGATATGGCCGCCGACCGGGTCCAGCGTCTCGTTCTCGCCGCGGAAGCGGTCGGGCGAGCGGGCGTCCACCACCAGCCAGCTCGGCGCGCGCAGATTGGCCAGCAGCGCGTCGGCGTCGACGGTGCGCACCAGCGCGGGACGGCGGCTGAAATTGCCTTTTGCCTCGGGCTCCGGGGTGGCGCCTTGCTCGGTCGCCAGGGCGTCCGCCATCCACGCATTGGTGCCGCCGTCCAGCACTGCCACGGCCTCATGGCCAAGCCAGCGCAGCAGCCACCAGGCGCGCGCGGCGTACATCCCGCCCTGCGCGTCGTAGGCCACGATCTGGCTGTCGTCATTGAGGCCCAGCGCGCGCAGGCGCGCGGCCAGTGCGTCCGGATCCGGCAACGGATGGCGGCCGTTGCTGCCCGTCTTCGGGCCGGACAGCTCATTGTCGAGGTGCAGGTAGTGGGCACCCGGCAGGTGGGCGCGGTGGTAGGCCTCGCGCCCGGCGGCCGGGTCGGCCAGGTCGAAGGTACAGTCGATCAGCACGCAGTGGCGGCTGTCGTCGGCGAGCAGCGCCTTGAGTTCCTTGCAGGAGATCAGGGTGGTCGGCATGGCGGAACCTGTCAGTTCGTGAGGGATGCGGTGCGCAATGCGCGCCGCGCTGGCCCGATGCTACACCTCGGGATGGACTTCCGCCTCCGCGGATGCCACGGGGGTGTCCGCGCTCGGCGGCTGGTCGCTGGCCGCGCGCGCCCGTGTCAGCGTGGTGGCGATGCCGCTGGCGATGATCAGCGCCATGCCCAGCCAGGACAGCGCGTTGAGGCGGTCCGACCAGATCAGCATGCCCCAGATGCTGGAGAAGACGATGCCCGCGTATTGCAGGTTGGCGGTCAGCAGCGTGTTGCCGCGCTTGTAGGCGCGCGTCATGGCGGTCTGTCCGAGCGTGGCCAGCACGCCGATGGCGAGCAGCAGGCCGGCGCCGTGCCAGGTATGCGGGCTCGGGCCGGTCCACAGCATCCAGGCCAGGCCGACCAGCGCGCCGACCAGCGAGAAGTAGAAGACGATGCGGCCCTCGGGCTCGCCGAGCTGGCCGAGCTGGCGCACTTCCACGTAGGCCAGCGCGGTGAACACGCCGGAGATCAGGCCGATCAGGCCGCCGGTGAGCTGGTCCTTGCCGACCGCGGGCTGCAGCAGGCACAGCACGCCGGCGAAGGACATCAGGATGGCGCCGATCAGCTTGCGGTCGGTGCCGCGCGTGCCGGCCAGCGCCGCACCGGCGCCCAGGATCAGCGCGATCCAGACCGGCGACATGTAGTTCAGCGTCATCGCCGTGGCCAGCGGCAGCATGGTGATGGAGCTGAACCACAGCAGCAGCGAGGTCACGCCGAACAGGCTGCGCTTGATGTGCATCGGCATGTGCGGCGTGCGCACCGACACGCCGCCGGAGGCGAGCACCGCCCACATGATGGCCACGCCGATCACGCTGCGGTAGAAGACGATCTCGCCCGTAGTGTAGAGCTCGGACGCAAGCTTGACGCCCACCCCCATCAGCGAAAACGAGAAGGCGGCGAACAGCATCCAGAGCGATTGCATGGCGAGGCGCGGAGAGGGGAGCGGGCAGCGCGCGGGCAGGGCGTTCTCGGGCTCGTGCCCCACGCCGCGGAATGGATTGCCGGCAGGCGATGCCGGCGCGGGAATTGTAACAGTGCAGTGCGCGCCGCACCAATGCAGAACGGACCGCACAGGCGGTCCGTTCTGCTTTCCGGCAAGGCCAGGATTCTATGCGCTATGCGCTATGCGCTGTAGCGCATGGCGCGGCGATACCACTCATGGAAATGCTGCATGCCGTCTTCCATCGGCGACTGGTAGGGACCGGTCTCGCTGATCCCGCGCTTCATCAGCGCCAGCCGGCCCGCATCCATGCGCTCGGCGATCTCGTCGTCCTCCACGCAGGTTTCCATGTAGGCGGCACGTTCCGCCTCGACGAACTCGCGCTCGAACAGCGCGATTTCCTCGGGGTAGTAGAACTCCACCACATTGCGGGTCTTGTGCGGCCCGAGCGGGTGCAGCGTGGATACCACCAGCACGTGCGGATACCACTCCACCATGATGTTGGGGTAGTAGGTCAGCCAGATCGCGCCGTGCTTGGGCAATACGCCGTTGTTGAAACGCAACACTGCGTCGTGCCACTTGCGATACGTCGGGCTGCCAGGACGCTTGAGGCCGGCGTGCAGGCCGACCGTCTGCACGCTGTGCCATTCGCCGAACTCCCAGGTCAGGTCGTCGCAGGAGACGAAACTGCCCAGGCCCGGGTGGAAGGGCACGACGTGGTAGTCCTCGAGGTAGACCTCGATGAAGGTCTTCCAGTTGTAGTTGCAGTCGTGGATCTCGACGTGGTCGAGCATGTAGCCGTCGAAGTTCAGGTCTTCGGCCACGCCCAGGCGCGCCAGGTCGGCGCGCACGTCGCGCTTGCCCTCGAACAGCAGGCCGTTCCAGTTCTGCAGCGGCGAGCGCTTCAGGTGCAGGCAGGGCTGTTGTTCGAAGTGCGGCGCGCCGAGCAGTTCGCCCTTCAGGTCATAGGTCCAGCGGTGCAGCGGGCAGACGATGTTCTGGGCGTTGCCGCGGCCGTTGAGCATGATGGCCTGGCGGTGGCGGCAGACGTTGGACATCAGTTCGATGCCCTCCTGGTTGCGGACCAGGATACGGCCCTCATCCTCGGCCTTGAGGGCGTGGTAGTCGCCCACTTCCGGCACCATCAGCGCGTGCCCGACGTAGCCGGGGCCCTTGGCAAACAGCAGTTCCAGTTCTTGTTGGTGCAACGCCTCATCAAAGTAGGCGTCGACGGGCAGCTGAGATTCAGCTGGCGCCAGTTTCAGCGCGGTGCTGAGATTGGACATTATCCCCACTCCCAAATGACAGGTGAAAGCAGTGAACAACCCAACCATCGAAACAAAAGATCGATATGGGAAAGACGGCTGGAAGCGGGGCACGCAAGGGCGGTCACCTGGGTGGCCGGCCGTGAAATGTGGCGCTCGCTTTTTTCCGCCGAGCCCGGGATTGTACCCGAGCCAAAAAGTTAAGGGCCTGATTTTTTTGCGTTTTTAGCGAAAAAGTCGACCCGGGTCGTCATGGGGGTGCCGTTCGCGACGCATTCGGAAAGACGACCGGAGCGCACAAGTCACTTTCGGCGGCGGATCGGGGGTTCCGCTGTCGGAAGAGTCGGACAAGTCCTCGCTTTGGCGTAAAATCGCAGCTTCCCCTGTTGCAAGGCCAGACATGCCAAGAGAAAAGACCGCCCCGGTCCAGCCAGACGACACCCCGGCGCCCGTTGCGCCGCCCGCCTCCTACGAGGCGGCCATGGATGAGCTGGAGGCGCTGGTGGCGAGCATGGAAAGCGGCGCGCTGCCGCTCGAGGAGTCGCTGGCGGCCTACCGCCGCGGTGCCGAACTGGTGCGCTACTGCCAGCAGAAGCTGGAGCGCGTCGAGCAGCAGATCAAGGTGCTGGAAGGCGATGTTCTCAAACCCATGACCGAGGCCGGCACACAGGCGGACACAACAGAATGAACGATTTTTCCCAATGGATGCAGGCGCTTGGCGCCCGGACTGAACAAGCGCTTAATACGGCACTTCCATCTGCGGATACAATTCCGCACACCTTGCACGATGCCATGCGGTATGCTGTGCTCGGCGGTGGTAAGCGTGTCCGCCCGCTGCTGGTCCACGCGGCCGGTGAGGTCACCGGTGCCAGCGCTGAGGCCTGCGACGCGGCAGCCTGCGCGGTGGAGATGATCCACGCCTACTCGCTGGTGCACGACGACATGCCCTGCATGGACGACGATGACCTGCGCCGCGGCCGCCCGACCGTACACAAGGCCTATGACGAGGCCACCGCGCTGCTGGTGGGCGATGCCCTGCAGACGCAAGCCTTCGTCGTGCTGGCCGAGACGCCCGCGCTGGAGCCTGCCGCGCGGCTGCGTCTGGTGGGCGAACTGGCGCAGGCCTCCGGCTCCGTCGGCATGTGCGGCGGCCAGGCCATCGACCTGCAGCATGTGGGCCTGGCGATGACGCTGCCCGAGCTGGAAGGCATGCACCGCATGAAGACCGGTGCGCTGCTGCGCGCGAGCGTGCGCATGGGCGCCCTGTGCGGCAGCATCGACGCCGCCGGCCTGGAAGCGCTGGACCGTTACGCTGCGGCGATCGGGCTGGCGTTCCAGGTGGTGGATGACATCCTGGACGTGACCGCGGATACGGCCACGCTGGGCAAGACCGCCGGCAAGGATGCCGCGAACGACAAGCCGACCTATGTCTCGCTGATGGGACTGGAGCCGGCGCGCGAACTGGCCGGCAAGCTGCGCGATACCGCCCACGAGGCGTTGTCGGGCTTTGGCGCGCGAGGCGCACGCTTGGCCGGGTTGGCCGACCTGATCGTGCTGCGCACCCATTGATATGACAAGCCGGACGCAAGAATCTGGCGGCCGAACCAAAACCATGACCTACGCACTGCTCAAGACCATCGACGATCCCGCGGACCTGCGCAAGCTGGACCGGCGCCAGCTGCAAACGCTGGCGGAAGAATTGCGCGCCTACGTGATCGAGTCGGTCTCGCAGACCGGCGGCCACCTCTCGTCCAATCTCGGTACGGTCGAGCTGACCATCGCGCTGCACTACGCCTTCCACACGCCCGACGACCGCATCGTCTGGGACGTCGGCCACCAGAGCTACCCGCACAAGATCCTGACCGGCCGCCGCGACCGCATGAGCACGCTGCGCCAGTGGGGCGGCATCTCCGGCTTCCCGCGCCGCAGCGAGAGCGAGTACGACACCTTCGGCACCGCGCACTCCTCCACCTCGATCTCGGCCGCGCTCGGCATGGCCTTGGGCGCGCGCACGGTCGGCGACAAGCGTGTCTCCATCGCCGTGATCGGCGACGGCGCGATGTCCGCCGGCATGGCCTTCGAGGCCATGAACAATGCCGGTGTCTACAAGGACCTGCCGCTGGTGGTGGTGCTCAACGACAACGACATGTCGATCTCGCCGCCGGTGGGCGCACTGAACAGCCACCTCGCGCGCCTGCTGAGTGGACAGTTCTACGCGGCCACCAAGAAGGGCATCGAGCGCGTGCTGTCGGTGGCGCCGCCGGTGCTGGAATTCGCCAAGCGCTTGGAGGAACACGCCAAGGGCATGGTGGGACCGGCCGCGCTGTTCGAGGAATTCGGCTTCAACTACATCGGCCCGATCGACGGCCATGACCTGAACGCCCTGGTGCCCACGCTGCAGAACATCCGCCGCCGCGCGCTGGAAGGCGCCGGCCCGATCTTCCTGCACGTGGTGACCAAGAAGGGGCAGGGCTACAAGCTGGCCGAAGCCGACCCCATCCTGTACCACGGTCCGGGCAAGTTCGATCCGGCCGAGGGCATCCGTCCCTCCACCAAGCCGGCCCGCAAGACCTATACCCAGGTCTTCGGCGAGTGGCTGTGCGACATGGCCGCGGCAGACAAGCGCTTGGTCGGCATCACGCCCGCCATGCGAGAGGGCTCGGGCATGGTCGAGTTCGAGAAGCGCTTCCCCGACCGCTACTACGACGTGGGCATCGCCGAGCAGCACGCGGTGACCTTCGCCGGCGGCATGGCCTGCGAGGGCATCAAGCCGGTGGTGGCGATCTACTCGACCTTCCTGCAGCGCGGCTACGACCAGCTGATCCACGACGTGGCGCTGCAGAACCTGCCGGTGGTGTTCGCGCTGGACCGCGCCGGCCTGGTCGGCGCCGACGGTGCGACGCATGCGGGCGCCTATGACATCGCCTACCTGCGCTGCATCCCCAACATGATGGTCGCCACGCCGTGCGACGAGAAGGAATGCCGCGAGCTGCTGACGACGGCCTTCCATTTCGACGGCCCGAGCGCGGTGCGCTATCCGCGCGGTTCCGGCCCGGGCGTTGCCACACAGGCGGCGCTCGAGCCGCTGCCGCTGGGCAAGGGCGAGATGCGCCGCGAGGGCGGCGCGCGCAAGGGCCAGCGCGTGGCCTTCCTGGCCTTCGGCTCGATGGTGCAGCCGGCGCTGGGCGCGGCCGAGGCGCTCGATGCCTCCGTGGCCAACATGCGCTTCGTCAAGCCGCTGGACGTGGAACTGGTCAAGTCGCTGGCGCGCGAGCACGACTACCTGGTCACCGTCGAGGAAGGCTGTGTGATGGGTGGCGCGGGCAGCGCGGTGCTCGAGGCGCTGGCCGAGGCCGGCCTGGAAGTGCCGGTGCTGACACTCGGCCTGCCTGACCGTTTCATCGACCATGGCGATCCCGCCTTCCTGCTGTCGCAGTGCGGGCTGGATGCCAAGGGCATCGAAGAGACGGTGCGCCAGCGCTTCGGCCTGGGCCAGGCGGCTGTCGCCCCTGTCGCCGTTGCCACGCGCGCAGCCTGAAGCGCGCGCAGGCGAGGGGTGCCGGCGCGATGCGCCCGCTCGATAGCTTGCATCAATCACCCGCATAGCGCGTGCGGGATTGGGCCTTCCGCCGGCAGCAATGGCGGATTTCCCTTAGAATCCCTTCCGTTCCGTGTTCGCAGTCTGCGGGGTGGCTCAGTCACCCACCCCGTGGTTTCACACTCGTTGCGTGGCATGTTGACTGCGAAAGTGCCACGACCGTAAGAATCACAAAAAGCCAGGCTACGTGGTTCTGGAGGAAACCGGTAATGAATGACATCAATCCCGCCTTTGCGATGCCCGACGTGCAGTCGAGCCGCGATACGCGCCAGATCCCGATCCAACGGGTTGGCGTCAAGGGCGTCCGCTATCCCCTGTCGCTGAAGACCCCCGCCGGGGTGCAGGCCACGGTGGGCACCTTCAATCTCGACGTGCATCTTCCCGCCGACCAGAAGGGCACGCACATGTCGCGCTTCATGGCGCTGCTGGAAGAGGAGCGTGAGGCGATCGACCTGGCCAGCTTCCGCGGCCTGCTCGACAAGATGCTCGAGAAGCTCGAGGCCGATGCCGGCCGCATCGAGGTCACCTTCCCGTACTTCGTCAACAAGACTGCGCCGATTTCCGGCGTGCAGTCGCTGATGGATTACGAAGTGACGCTGCTCGGCGAAGTGCGTGGCGGCGAGACCAAGGTCTTCCTGACGGCCCTGGTGCCGGTGACCAGCCTGTGCCCCTGCTCGAAGAAGATCTCGCAGTATGGCGCGCACAACCAGCGTTCGCACATCACGATGAAGGTGGAGATGGCGGGCGACCTGCCGGTCGAAGCCCTGGTGCGCATGGCCGAGGAAGAGGCCTCGTGCGAACTATGGGGCCTGCTCAAGCGCCCCGATGAAAAGTTCGTCACCGAGCGTGCCTATGAGAATCCGAAGTTCGTCGAGGACCTGGTGCGCGATATCGCCATGCGCCTGAACGCCGACGACCGCATCGTGGCGTATGTGCTGGAGGCCGAGAACTTCGAGTCCATCCACAACCACAGCGCCTACGCCGTGATCGAGCGCGACAAGCGCGTCGAGGATCCGGCGCTGTAACAGGCGGCGGGAGGCGCAGTGACTGCGCCGGCATGAAGAAAGCCACCCTTAGGGTGGCTTTTCTTTTGTCGGTGCGGCGGGGCGGCGCGCGCTGCGCCAGGCCTCAATGCGCGGGCAGGCGGATGTCCGCCAGCTCCCAGCGCGGCGTCACGCCATAGCCGTAGTCGTGCTGCGCCAGCTGCGGCGCGGCCTGCAGCCGCATCGCGCCGGCAAAGGCGATCATCGCGCCGTTGTCCGTGCAGAAGGCCAGGTCCGGGTAATGGACCTCGATCCTGCGTTGCCGGCCCAGCGTGTCCAGCCGCTCGCGCAGCTGGCGGTTGGCGCCCACGCCGCCGGCCACGACCAGGCGGCGGTGCCCGGTCTGCTTCAGCGCCGCCATCGACTTGGCCGCGAGCACGTCGACGAGGGCATCGACGAAGGCGCGCGCCAGGTTGGCGCGGTCCTGTTCGCACACATTGCTGCCGAGCTTGCGGCTTTGCGTCAGCACCGCAGTCTTCAGGCCGGCGAAGGAAAAATCGAGATTGCCCGAATGCAGCATCGGGCGGGGCAGTTCGAAGGCGCCCGGAATACCGAACTCCGCCAGCCGCGAGACTTCCGGTCCGCCCGGATAGCCCAGGCCCAGCAGCTTGGCGGTCTTGTCGAAGGCCTCGCCGGCGGCATCGTCGAGCGTTTCGCCGAGCAGGGCGTAGTCGCCGATGCCGCGTACTTCCATCAGTTGCGTGTGACCGCCCGAGACCAGCAGCGCGACGAAGGGGAAGGGCGGCGGCGCGTCGGTCAGCAGCGGCGACAACAGGTGGCCCTCGAGGTGGTGCACGCCGAGCATCGGCACATTGAGCGCGAAGCCCAGCGCATTGGCCACCGAGGCGCCCACCAGCAGCGCGCCGGCCAGGCCCGGGCCTTGCGTATAGGCGATCGCATCGATGTCCGCGCGCGCGCGGCCGGCCTGGTCCAGCACCTGCTGCAGCAACGGCAGCACGCGGCGGATATGGTCGCGCGAGGCGAGTTCGGGTACCACGCCGCCGTAGTCGCGGTGCATGGCGATCTGCGAGTGCAGGGCGTGCGACAGCAGGCCGGCCTCGGTGTCGTAGAGGGCCAGCCCGGTTTCGTCGCAGGAGGATTCGATGCCGAGGACGAGCATGGGAGAAGCAGAAGATCGATGGCGCCGGCGCCGCCCGGTGTGGGCGGATGGCGAGGCCGCAGGGTAGCACACCGGCGCGCGCCGCGCTTTTCGCTACAATCTGCGCTTCTTTGAGATTTGGGGTTCCGATGGACGCAGCAGGCGCCGCATCGACGGGAACGGCGCGCGGCGCGCGCACGGCAGGCCGCTACGACGTGGCGGTGCTGGGGGCCGGCGCGGCCGGCATGATGTGCGCGGCGGTGGCCGGGCAGGGCGGCGCGCGCGTCGTGCTGATCGACCATGCGACCCGGCTCGCCGAGAAGATCCGCATCTCGGGCGGTGGGCGCTGCAACTTCACCAATCTCCAGGCCGGGCCGGCCAACTATCTGTCGTCTAATCCGCACTTCTGCCGCTCGGCCCTGGCACGCTACACGCCGCAGGATTTCCTTGCGCTGATGCGCCGGCATGGCATCGCCTGGCACGAGAAGCACCGCGGCCAGCTCTTCTGCAACGACAGCGCCGAAGACGTGATCGCCATGCTGCGCGCCGAGTGCGATGCCGGTGGCGTGCACTGGCAGACCGGTTGCACGGTGGCCGAAGTGCGCCGCGAAGGCGATGATTTCCTGCTGCTGACCGCGCAGGGCACGGTGCGCGCGGGAGCGCTGGTGGTGGCCACCGGCGGCCTGTCGATCCCGAAGATCGGCGCCACCGACCTGGGCTACCGCATCGCGCGGCAATTCGGCCTCGGCGTGGTCGAGACGCGCCCGGGCCTGGTGCCGCTGACCTTCGACGGGCAGGCCTGGCAGCCGTTCGTGCCGCTCGCGGGCATTTCCAAGGAGGTGGATATCGCCACGGGTGCGGGCAAGGCGGCCGGCGCCTTCCGCGAGGATCTGCTGTGGACGCACCGCGGGCTCTCCGGCCCCGCCGTGCTGCAGATCTCCAGCTTCTGGCGGCCCGGTACCCCGATCGCGGTCGATCTGTTCGATGGCGAAGATGCGGCCGCCTGGCTGCTCGAGCAGAAGGCGAACAGCCGCAAGCAGCTGGCCAACCTGCTGGCCGAACGCCTTCCCGCGCGCCTGGCCGACGCCTGGTGCGCCGCAGTCGGCCTCGACGGCAGGCAGCACCCGCAGGACATGGCGGATAAGGCGCTGCGCAGGCTGGGCGAGGCGCTCAACGCCTGGCGGCTGGTGCCATCCGGCACCGAGGGCTACCGCAAGGCCGAGGTGACGCTGGGCGGCGTCGATACGCGCGCGCTGTCCTCGTCGACGATGATGGCGCGCGAGGTGGCCAACCTCTATTTCGTCGGCGAAGTGGTTGACGTGACCGGTTGGCTGGGCGGCTACAACTTCCAGTGGGCCTGGGCCTCGGCGGTGGCGGCCGGGCAGGCGCTGGCCGAGGCGGCGCGGCGCGGGCGCGAGGTGGCCTGAAGCGGCATAAAGCGGCGCTGCCGTGCGGGCGGTGAGCGCCGCTAAGCCTTGTTGTGTAAGGGTTACCACGGATTCGAGTGGCGCGAAATTTGTTTACGCGGGCCCGGAAGTCAGGTGCTAAAATCACGCTCTTCATAAAACCGCTAGCCCTGCGCGTTAGCACTCCTCCTCTGACTGGCCAAATGACCACGATCCGCCTCAAAGAAAATGAGCCGTTTGAAGTCGCGATGCGCCGCTTCAAGCGCACCATCGAAAAGAACGGTTTGATCACGGAATTGCGGGCACGCGAGTTTTATGAAAAGCCGACGGCCGAGCGCAAGCGCAAGAAGGCTGCCGCCGTGAAGCGCCACTACAAGCGCATCCGCAGCCAGATGCTGCCGAAGAAGCTGTACTGATCGCGCTTCCAGCGTCAGCATCCAAACCCGCTGCGGGCATCGCTCCGGCGGGTTTTTGCGTTTTGGCGGCGCATGCCGCGCCGCTTGCCGCACTTCGCGGCGTCCGTCCTTTTCCGCTCCCCCCTCACTACGGAACATTGTCATGTCCCTCAAAGCCCGCATCAGTGAAGACATGAAGGCCGCCATGCGCGCCCGCGAAGCCGAGCGTCTCGGCACCATCCGCCTGCTGCTGGCCGCGATCAAGCAGCGCGAGGTCGATGAGCGCATCGAGCTGGACGACGCTGCCGTGCTGGCCGTGGTCGAAAAGCTGATCAAGCAGCGCAAGGACGCTATCGAGCAGTTTCAGCAGGCCGGTCGCGACGACCTGGTTGACAAAGAGTCCGCCGAGGTCGAGGTGCTCAAGGTCTATATGCCGGCAGCCCTGTCGGAGGCCGAGGTGGCCGCCGAGGTGCAGCGCGCCGTGACCGAAAGCGGCGCCGCCGGTCCGCAGGACATGGGCAAGGTGATGGGCCTGGTCAAGGCGCGGCTGGCCGGCCGCGCGGACATGACGGCCGTCTCGGCTCTGGTCAAGGCTGCGCTGGCCCCGAAGTAAGCGCGTCGACCGCGGAAGGGGGCATATCTTCCTCCTTCCCTTGCCGGGTTTGCGCCGGGATCGCGCCGGATTCAACGCCGTTCGCCGCGGAATGCGGCATCAATGTGCGCAATTGTCGTCATTCTGGGGCGGGCGACGAACCCTGCACTACAATATTCCCATAACGGGCGGGACATCCCGTCCCGTTTGCATGCACGCCAGACCAAAGAACGGGCCGCCGCACGCGCGGGCGGTCCGCCCATCAGGACGAACAGCCGGGTGATTCCGCAATCCTTTATTCAAGACCTGCTCAACCGTGTCGACATCGTCGACGTGGTGGGGAAGTATGTGCAGCTGAAAAAGGGTGGGGCGAACTTCATGGGGCTGTGCCCCTTCCACAATGAGAAGTCGCCGTCGTTCACGGTGTCGCCGACCAAGCAGTTCTACCACTGCTTCGGCTGTGGCGCGCACGGTTCGGCCATCGGCTTCCTGATGGAGTATTCGGGCCAGTCCTACCCCGATGCGGTGCGCGAGCTGGCCCAGTCGGTCGGCCTGACCGTGCCGGAGGAGCGCGACCGCCTGCCTCCCGCCCAGCGCGCCGAGCAGCAGGCCCGCTCGCTGGCCCTGACCGAGGCCATGACGCGCGCCACCGATTTCTATCGCCGGCAATTGCGCGGCGCCCAGCAGGCCATCCAGTACCTCAAGGGGCGGGGCCTGACTGGCGAGATCGCGGCGCATTTCGGCCTGGGCTACGCCCCCGATGACTGGCAGGGGCTGGAGTCGGTGTTCGGCAGCTACCGCGATGACGCCGTGGCCGGCCCGCTGGTGGAGGCGGGCCTGCTGATCGAGAACGCCGAGCGGCGCGATGCCGACGGCAAGCCGCGCCGCTACGACCGCTTCCGCGACCGCATCATGTTCCCCATCCGCAACACGAAGGGGCAGGTGATCGGCTTTGGCGGCCGCGTGCTGGGGCAGGGCGAGCCGAAATACCTGAATTCGCCCGAAACCCCGTTGTTCAGCAAGGGTACCGAGCTGTATGGCCTGTTCGAGGCGCGCCACGCGATCCGGGAAACCGGCTATGTTCTGGTGGTCGAAGGCTATATGGACGTCGTGGCGCTGGCGCAGCTGGGTTTCGGCAACGCGGTGGCTACGCTGGGCACGGCATGCACGGCGGTACACGTACAGAAGCTGCTGCGGCAGACCGATGCGGTGGTGTTCTCCTTCGACGGCGATACGGCCGGCCGGCGGGCGGCCAGGCGGGCGCTGGAGGCCTGCCTGCCGCACCTGGCCGACAACAAGACGATCCGCTTCCTCTTCCTGCCTGCCGAGCACGATCCCGACAGCTATGTGCGCGAAGAGGGCACGGATGCCTTCGCCGCCCAGGTGCGCGATGCGATGCCGCTGTCGCGCTTCCTGCTGCAGACGGTGACCGAGGAGCAGGACCTGCGCCAGCCCGAAGGGCGCGCGCGGGCCCAGTACGAGGCCAGGCCGCTGCTGCAGGCGATGCCGGCCGGCGGGCTGCGGCTGCAGATCGTGCGCGAACTGGCCGAAGCCACCGGCACCACGCCGGCCGAGATCGAGGCGGTCTGCGGCTTGCGCAGCGACCCCGCGCGCGCCGGCCGCTTCGCCCAGCCGCGGCCGCGTGCCAAGCGGCAGGCGCCGACCGGACTGGAACAGCGCTTGCTCCAGCTGCTGATGGGGTTTCCGCAGTTCGCTGCGCGGCTCGACGAAGATAGCCGCGCCTTGCTGCTCGATCCCGATCAGCCGCAGGCGGAAGTGCTGGCGCACCTGGTGGCCGCCTGCGACCAGGTGCAGGGCGAGGTGAATTTCGCGGCCTTCAGCGAGCAGCTGGCGCAATCGCCGTATGCTGAGGTCTACGCCAATGTGCGCACGGCGGTGCTGCGTGAGGAGATCGAGGCGGAGCCGGCCGAGCTGGAGTTCGACGCGGCCGTCACCAAGTTGCTGGCCGAGCCGCTGCGGCGGGAACTCGAGGGGCTGCAGGCCGCCGTGGTCAATGGTGTGGCGGATGAGGCAGCCAAGGAGCGGATGCTCTGGCTGGTGAGTGAAATCAATCGGCGCCGGCGGCTGGGATGAGCCCGCGGCGCGGCAGGGAGGTGGGCAGTAAGGCGTAAATGGCGGCGGACGGCTGTGGATGAGCGTTCTTAAGCCTTGATTTTTCAGGTGAATGCCCCACCTGAGAGGAGGCCGGCTATTGTTGACGTGCTACAATAGGCGGTTTGGATTGCGAGATCTTTCTTCCCAGTTCTGGTGAAAGTGAGCGTGCCAATGGCAAAGGCCAAAGCAACCGAAAAGGTTTCCACGAAGGCTCCCCAATCCGGGAGCGGCAAGGCGTCTGCAAAGACGACGACGGCACGATCAGCCGCGCCGGTCAAGACGCAAGCCAGGCCTTTGCCAGCGAAGTCAGCGCGTGATGCCGATGCGGCCAAGTCAGCCGCGGCGTCGGTCGCGACCACTGCAGCCGGAATTCGTGCATCCAAGAAGACACAGCCCTCGACTTCGGCACGCGAGAGCGGTGAAAGCGCCCCCAGCGGCGTCCATGCAAGCGCAAATACGGGCGGCAGCCATGCCGCGCCTGTACCTGTGAGAGGCAAGAGTATCACCGTGGCGAAACAGCAGAATACCGAAGTCGAGAACGAGCGTACGGCAGCAGCCGCAACCAAGGCCACCCCGGCCAAGGCGCGTGCCGCTTCCACCGCCCCCGCTGCACCCGAGCGCCCCGCCGCTGCGGCCGCCAAGCCGGAGCCGAAGAAGCGCGGCCGCAAGCCCAAGGCCGAGATGCAGCACGACGACAGCACCACAGACGACGTGACTGAAGAGTTCTACGAAGACGAGATTCCCGCAGCCGCACCGGCCGCTGCGCCGAAGACCGAGAAGCAGAAGGCCAAGGACCGCAAGGCCAAGGAAAAGGCCCTGCTGAAGGAATTCGCCTCGACCCAGCAAGGCACTGAGGAAGAGCTCGAGGCACGCCGCCAGAAGCTCAAGGCGCTGATCAAGCTGGGCAAGTCGCGCGGCTACCTGACCTACGCGGAAATCAACGATCACCTGCCGGACGACATGGTCGATTCGGAAACGATCGACACCTTGGTCGCGACGTTGAACGACATCGGCATCGCCGTCTACGAGCAGGCGCCCGACGCAGAGACGCTGCTGCTCAACGACAACGCGCCGTCCGCGACCAGCGAGGAAGAGGCCGAGGAAGAGGCCGAGGCCGCGCTGTCCACCGTCGACTCCGAGTTCGGCCGCACCACCGACCCGGTGCGCATGTACATGCGCGAGATGGGCACGGTGGAACTGCTCACGCGCGAAGGCGAGATCGAGATCGCCAAGCGCATCGAAGCCGGCCTGAAGGACATGGTGATGGCCATTTCCGCCTGCCCGGTCACGATCTCCGAGATCCTGGCCCAGGCCGAGCGCGTGGCCAACGAGGAGATCAAGATCGACGAATTCGTCGATGGCCTGATCGATCCGAATGCCGAGTCGGCTGCAGAGGCCGGCTCGCAAGGCAGCGCCGCATCCTCCGACGACGAAGACCTCGATGAGGAAGAGGCCGAAGAGGAAGAGGAAGAGGAAGAAGAGGACGAAGCCGGCGCCGGTGCTTCCGCGCGCCAGCTCGAGGAACTCAAGCTGGCCTCGCTGGAGAAGTTCCGCATCATCGCCGAGCAGTTCGACAAGATGCGCCGTGCCTTCGAAAAGGAAGGCTACAAGTCCAAGTCCTATGTGAAGGCGCAGGAGGCCATCCAGGCCGAGCTGATCGGCTTCCGCTTCACCGCGCGCAACGTCGAGCGCCTGTGCGACACGCTGCGCGGCCAGGTGGACGAGGTGCGCAAGCTCGAGCGTGCGATCCTGAATATCGTGGTGGACAAGTGTGGCATGCCGCGCGTGGAGTTCGTCGCCCGCTTCCCGGGCAACGAGACGAACCTCGAGTGGATCGATGGCGTGATCGGCGACGGCAAGGGCTACAGCGCCATCGTCGAGCGCAACGTGCCCGCCGTGCGTGAACTGCAGCAGAAGCTGATCGACCTGCAGGCGCGCGTGGTGCTGCCGCTCAAGGAGCTGAAGGACGTCAACCGCAAGATGTCCGAAGGCGAGAAGCGCGCCCGCGAAGCCAAGCGCGAGATGACCGAGGCCAACCTGCGCCTGGTGATCTCGATCGCCAAGAAGTACACCAACCGCGGCCTGCAGTTCCTCGACCTGATCCAGGAAGGCAACATCGGCCTGATGAAGGCGGTGGACAAGTTCGAATACCGCCGCGGCTACAAGTTCTCGACCTACGCCACGTGGTGGATCCGCCAGGCCATCACGCGCTCGATCGCCGACCAGGCACGCACCATCCGCATTCCGGTGCACATGATCGAGACGATCAACAAGATGAACCGCATCTCGCGCCAGATCCTGCAGGAAACCGGCAACGAGCCGGATCCGGCAACGCTGGCCGAGAAGATGGAGATGCCGGAGGACAAGATCCGCAAGATCATGAAGATCGCCAAGGAGCCGATCTCCATGGAAACGCCGATCGGTGACGACGACGACTCCCATCTGGGCGACTTCATCGAGGACACCAACACGCTGGCCCCGGCCGAGGCTGCGCTGCACGGCTCGATGCGCGACGTGGTCAAGGACGTGCTGGATTCGCTGACGCCGCGCGAAGCCAAGGTGCTGCGCATGCGCTTCGGCATCGAAATGAGCACCGACCACACGCTGGAAGAGGTCGGCAAGCAGTTCGACGTGACGCGCGAACGGATCCGCCAGATCGAGGCCAAGGCGCTGCGCAAGCTGCGTCATCCGAGCCGCTCCGACAAGCTGAAGAGCTTCCTGGAAGGCAACTGATCCTGAGATAATGCAGGGACGGACCCGGCCCCGGCCGGGTCCTTCGCGTTTTCCGGGCCTCTAGCTCATGCTTGGTTAGAGCAGCGGACTCATAATCCGTTGGTGCCGTGTTCGACTCACGGGAGGCCCACCATCTGTGAAAAGGGCCTGCAGGCTGATGCCTGCAGGCCCTTTTTCCATTCCTGCGCGGCCCATGGGCGCAAGCCCGGGGGATTCAGGGCGGATATCGCGGGCGGCAAGTCTCGCCGCGCAGATGCGCTGTGCGAAGGCTGTGTGTCCGCTGTACCCCGCGTTCGGGTGTTGCGCCCCATTGCGTTCGCATCCAGCATTCGCATGGGGCAGCTTGACGGCTCCCCGCTACCAATTGACCCCGCGGCCTGATGGCCGCGGGTTTTTTTATGCGCCGCCGCTGCCGGGCCCCATAGGGAAGGGCGTGAGCTTCTGCTGTCGTGTGCCGGCCAGGTATTCGCGCAGTACGGCTTCGTCCGGCCCGAAGGCCGCGCTGGCCGATCCCGTCGTGCAGGACTAGATGCTGAAGGCTGGCACGGTGGCGTCGTATCAGGCGCCGGACCAGATGGCCGCGCGCATGTGCGACGACCAAAGGAAGTGAGGGAAGGTGATCCGGGGTACAGGCATCCAGGGCGATTGACGGCCCTGTGCTTTGCCGGCGGGGGGGAAGGCGGACAGGCGCCGTCTCCCACCTTGTCTGTGCCGCGCCGCCTCGGGGCGCGTTGTCGTGGCCTGCGGCGCGCTATGCGCGCGGTTGCCACGCTGGCGCGGCAGGCGGCGCAAAATCAGCCACGGGCAGGCCGCTGGCTTGCGGCGCGCCGTCATCGGCGTTCACCGGTGCGGACATCGCGGATTCCGCGGTGGCGCCAAGCCCCAGGAAGATGCCCGAGATGAGCAGGAAGTGGTGCAGGGCGAGGCGTGTGGGTTCCATCAGGTGCGTCAGGTGTGTGGCCGTTAAGTCGGGTGAAGGGGCTGGTCGCCGGACCGGCTTTCCAGTTGCCGGTGCCGCGGCGTCGCAGCGGCGATCATCGTCTGCCAACATGACAATGTGGTGACATGTGCGCGTCTGTCACGGATGGGCGTTGTGCGGTCGTGCTGTTCACCGATGCGGCTCTGATGCTAAAATGTAAGTCTTTGATTCTCATGGGCTATTGATTTTGCCGGCATGCCCCGGCAAGCATGCCGCCAAGCCGCGGCACGAATCAGCCAGCCCGCCCCGAGACGCGTGTCCGCTGGCGCCGGGTTCGCCTCCCGCCAGACACCGAAATCATGACCACGACTAGCCAAGCAGACACTGCAGCCTCCGCAGACACGACCGACAACGCAATCACCTTCGACAGCTTCGGGCTGGATCCGCGCATCCTGCGCGCCTTGTCCGACCAGGGCTACACCAAGCCGACGCCGATCCAGGCGCAGGCAATCCCGGTGGTGCTGCTGGGCAAGGACGTCATGGGCGCGGCCCAGACCGGTACCGGCAAGACGGCCGGATTCGCCCTGCCCATCATCCAGCGCCTGCTGCCGCTGGCCAATGGCAGTGCCTCGCCGGCACGCCACCCGGTGCGCGCGCTGATGCTGACGCCCACGCGCGAGCTGGCCGACCAGGTCTACGACAATGTCGCGCGCTACGCCAAGCACACCGACCTGCGCAGCACGGTGGTGTTCGGCGGTGTCGACATGAACCCGCAGACCGACGCGCTGCGCCGTGGCGTCGAGATCCTGGTGGCCACGCCGGGCCGCCTGCTCGACCACGTGCAGCAGAAGTCGGTCAACCTGTCGCAGGTGCAGATGCTGGTGCTGGACGAGGCCGACCGCATGCTCGACATGGGCTTCCTGCCGGACCTGCAGCGCATCATCAACCTGCTGCCCGCGCAACGCCAGACCCTGCTGTTCTCGGCCACCTTCTCGCCCGAGATCAAGCGGCTGGCCTCGAGCTACCTGACCGAGCCCGTCACCATCGAAGTCGCGCGCAGCAACTCGGCCAACGAGAACGTGCGCCAGACCGTGTACCAGGTCGAAGACGGCCAGAAGCAGGCCGCCGTCGTGCACCTGCTCAAGCAGCGCGCCGACCAGGGCCTGTCGCGCCAGTGCATCGTCTTCGTCAACAGCAAGATCGGCTGCTCGCGCCTGGCGCGCCACCTGGAGCGCGAAGGCATCAACGCCGCCGCCATCCATGGCGACAAGACGCAGACCGAGCGCATGCAGACGCTGGATGGCTTCAAGGGCGGCACCATCGACGCGCTGGTCGCGACCGACGTGGCCGCGCGCGGGCTGGACATCCCCGACATGCCCTGCGTGATCAACTTCGACCTGCCGTTCAGCGCTGAGGACTACGTGCACCGCATCGGCCGCACGGGCCGTGCCGGCGCCAGCGGTGACGCGCTTTCCGTGTTCCAGCCCGGCGACGAACGCCTGCTGACCGATATCGAGAAGCTGATCAAGCGCAGCATTCCGCGTGGCACGCTGGAGGGTTTCGATCCCACCGGCGAGCGCGCCCGCAGCGAGGATGGCGATCGCCGCCGTGCCCGCTCGGAAGTGCGCCGGGCCCGCGGCGACAGCGAAGAGCGCCCGCGCCGCAAGGACGGCAACGGCGCGAACCAGCGTCAGGCTTTCCGTGCCTCGGACGATCCCTTCTTCTCCCGGCCCTACGAGCCCAGCCCCAGTAGCGCCGCTGCTGCGGCCACCAAGCAGACCGAGGAAGCGGCCCTTGCCGCGCTGGGCCGGGGCCGCTCGGCACCCAAGCGCCCGCTGGCGGCGCTGCTTGGCGGGGTGCCGCGCAAGTCCTGAGCGCCGGGTTTGCCGGCGGGCGTGGCGGCCGGCTGGCCGCCACCGCATGGCCTCACGCCAGCCGGCGCGAGGCCTCCAAACTTCCTCCTCCTTCCTCCTCCCTCCTTCTCCCCCTTCATCTTTCCCGCTCGTTTCCACTCGCATCCCCACATGCGCCGGAACGAAGGGGGCCATCCTTCAACGCCTGACTGAACGGCATGGCGGCGCACGAGCTCGTGATCACATATAGGTCACGATCGCGATCATTCTTGTGCCCCGGCCTGGCGCCGCGGCCGGAAGAGCGATCGGGGCAGCGGACTGCGTCAGTCGGGCCGTCTGCAATGTCGCGCGGCCGTCCAGGTTCACGAGGTCAAGGCCGGCGGCGACAGGGCGCGGACAGCTCGGGCGCAATCGGGCGGCGCCGGACTCATCTACCGAGACCTGGAAGGAGCAAGGCGGCTCCACGATCATGCCCGTAAAGCGAAGAATGCCGCTCTGCGCATGCACCATTCCTGCGGAGCCAAGCAGGGTGGCGGCAATGGTGAACCGAGCAAGTAGCGGGCGAACGGACATGGCGCTTCTCCATTGGAAATTGACTAGGTGGGCTGAGCGGGTCTTGACCATCGATTCCGGAATTGCCGTCAGCCTTACCCCGTCAACGGCGCGGCGGGCGGCAGGATTGATTGGGGTAAACAATGAGAATAAAAGTGCACATCGCCACTGGCTTTCTGAGTGAAATAGGATATTTCGCCTATTTAATGATCAGAAGAGCCTTTTATTTATTTCAGAAGTAAGCGAGAAGAAGTAAGCGAGAAGAAGATTTGATTCCCTGGGGGCGCGAGCGGACTTACCGGAAGCCGGACCGAGATCAGCGCGTACGATTGCTGCTCGGGTGGCAGTGCGTTCCGCGCATCGGTGTCAGTGATTTCCGAGGAGATCGGGCGACCGGGCGGACGCCCGTGCCGAAAGCGGGCGGCACTTTCCTGCAGATATCCGCCGCTGCCGGCGGCGAGGAGGCGCTGCGACCATCCGGCGCCAGGCCGGACAGATGCCGGGCTCAGGCCGAGTGCGGCCGGGGCAGGGTGGTGAGCAGTGCGGCCCAGTCCGTCGTGGCGCGGGTCAGCCAGTCCGCGATGTCCGTGGCCGCGTTGGACAGGCCCAGATGGGAACCGGCCGCGCGCAGGGCGTCCAGCGGGGGCAGGCCGTCGATGGCCTCGGCACCGCTCTGCTTGCTCAGCTTTTCGCCGACGGGGTTCACCACCACGGGCACATGCAGGTAGGACGGCGTGGGGATGCCGAGCAGATGTTGCAGATGGATCTGGCGCGGCGTGGAGTCGAGCAGGTCCGCGCCGCGCACGATGTGGGTGATGCCCTGCAGCGCATCGTCGACCACTACCGCGAGCTGGTAGGCCCATAGCCCGTCCGCGCGGCGCAACACGAAGTCGCCCAGGTCGGTGGCAAGGTTCTGGCACTGCCGGCCCTGCCAGCGGTCGTCGAAGCAGACCGTTGCGCCATCGCCGTCCGGCACGCGCACGCGCCAGGCGCGCGGGAGCTTGCCGTTCAGGCCGTGCCGGCAGGTGCCAGGGTAGGCCAGGGTCTGGTGGCGTTCGCGCACGTGTACCAGGGAATCGGCAATCTCCTTGCGCGAGCAGCCGCAGGGATAGACCTGGCCCGCCGCCTCGAGGCCTTGCAGTGCCGTGGCGTAGTGGGGTTCGCGCCGGCTTTGCCATAGCGGCGGCTCGTCGGGATGCATGCCGAGCGCGGCCAGCGTGCGCAGGATCGAGTCGTCGGCACCACGCACGCAGCGTGGATAGTCGATGTCCTCGATGCGTACCAGCCAGGTGCCGCCGTGTGCGCGCGCGTCCAGCCAGCTGGCCAGCGCGGTGACCAGCGAGCCCATGTGCAGCGGGCCGGTCGGGGAGGGGGCGAAGCGGCCGCGATAGGCGCCGCCTGCCGTGCTTGCCGCCATCTTCAGTCTGCCGCCTCGGGCTGGCCAGGGACGAACTGCAGCAGCGCTTGCGCCAGGCGCGGGTCGTCCAGCTTGCGCGCCCACCACTGCAGCGCCTTGCCGCGTGTGCTGGTGCGCCAGGCGACCTTGAAATTGCCAGTCCCGCGTACCTCGACCGTTTCCTTGGCCTGCAGCACGCCGCTCTCGATATAAGGCTGGGCCATCGGTGCCGGCAGCCAGCCGCATCCGAGCCCGCGGATCTGCGCCTCCAGCTTGTCGCGCATGCTGGGCACCACCAGCACGTCCTGGCCGGCCAGCACGCCATAGGTGCGGGTGGGCAGGTTGCGCGACGTGTCCCCCACGGCCACGCTGCGGTGCATGGCGATCTGGGTGGTGGTCAGCGGGCCCGCCTCCGCCGCCAGCGGGTGGTGGGCGGCCACGGCGAAGACGAAGGGCAGGCTGCCGAGCGCGCGCACCTGGAAGCCCTGGGCGCTGGGTGCGTCGTAGGCGCCGCCGATGATCAGGTCGGCGCGGTTGCTCACCAGCGCGTCCCAGGACCCGCCCAGCACTTCCTTGGAGAAGCGCAGCCGGGTGGCGGTGTTCTCGGCATAGAAGTCCTGGATGACGGGCAAGAGCGCGCGGAAGTTGATCAGGTCATCCACCGCGATCGTGAGCGTGGCTTCCCAGCCGGTGGCCAGCCGCTTGACGCGCCGTTCCAGGTCATCGGCCGCGTGCAGCAGGTGCCGGCCTTCGTCCAGCAGCGCGCGCCCGGCGGGGGTCAGCTCGGCGCGATGGCGGCGGCGGTCGAACAGCAGGACGTCCAGGTCTTCCTCGAGCTTGCGGACCACGTAGGTGAGGGCGGAGGGCACCTTGCCCATCTCGTGCGCGGCGGCGGCGAAGCTGCCCTTGCGCTCGATGGCATCGAGCACCTCAAGCGATTCGAGGGAGAGAGGCATGTTCAGAAATTCTGAATGATTGCTACTAATGTCGTGCCGACGACTATACTCCTGCTCCCCTAAACTTCCTAGCGTCAAGACGAAATCTCCCTTGCAATGTGCGCCGGATCTGGTGTGCTTCGTCAAGGGGCTAATCAGGAGAGCCGTCAAAATGATTGAAATCAGGAAGTCGGGCGAGCGTGGCTATGCTGATCACGGCTGGCTCAAGTCGTATCACACCTTCTCCTTTGCCGAATACTACGATCCGCACCATGTGCAGTTCGGGCCGCTGCGAGTGATCAACGAGGACCGCGTCGCGCCTGGCATGGGTTTCGGCACGCACGGGCACCGCGACATGGAGATCATCAGCTACGTGCTGGAAGGCGAGTTGGCGCACCGCGACAGCATGGGCAATGGCAGCGTGATCCGGCCGGGCGACGTGCAGCGCATGAGCGCGGGCACCGGCGTGCGGCATTCGGAGTACAACCATGCCGACCACGAGGTGACGCACTTCTTGCAGATCTGGATCCTGCCGGATCAAACGGGGATCGCGCCCGGCTATGAGGAAAAGCGCTTCGAGGCCGCCGACAAGCGGGGCCGGCTGCGCCTGGTGGCCAGTCCCGACGGCAGCGACGGCTCGGTGCTGATCCACCAGGACATGCGCCTGTATGCCGGTCTGTTCGACGGTGAGGAAAGCGCCAGGCTGGAGATTGCCCCGGGGCGCCGCGCCTATGTGCATGTGGCGCGCGGCCGCGTCTGTGTGAATGGCCAGGCACTGGAGGCCGGCGACGCCGCGCAGATGGAGGATGTGCAGGCGGTCGAGCTGTCGCAGGGCAGCGGCGCCGAGGTGCTGGTCTTCGACCTGCCTTGAGCGTTGAGTGACGCCGGGTCACCTGCCCGCCAAGCGAGCCCGCCGGGTGCCCCGGCGGGCTTTCTTGCCTCTTCGGGGAGGCATGGCCGTGTGCTATCTTCTCGCTATCGGCATGCGGCCGTGCCGGCACTTGGCCTGACCCGCGTTGCGGCCGTCGTCACCCTGACCTGCAATGACCTTCGTTTCTGTTCTTCTCGCGCTGATTGCCGAGCAGTTCCGCGCCCTGGGCCGCAACAATCCCATTTATGACATCGTGCGCGTGCTGGCCGATCGCGCCGAGCGTGCATTCGACACCGGGCGCAAGCGCGACGCGCGGCTGGCGTGGTTCACGGTGGTGGTGCCGCTGACGCTGGGGGTGATGGTGGTGCATTACCTGCTGGCTTCCATCAGCGTCGCGCTGACGCTGGCCTGGAACGTGCTGCTGCTCTACCTCACGCTGGGCTTCCGCCAGTTCAGCCATTACTTCACCGACATCCACGAAGCGCTGAATCGCGACGACCTGGTGGCCGCGCGCGCGCTGCTGCATGAATGGACGGGGCTGGAGACGGTGGACATGCCTGTCACCGAGATCGTGCGGCACACGCTGGAGGCCGCGATCGTGGCCGCGCACCGCCATGTGTTCGGCGTCTTCTTCTGGTTCCTGGTGCCCATCGGCCCCGGCGGCGTCGTGCTGTACCGCACGGCCGAATACCTCAGCCGCCACTGGAACGTGTCCTCTGCCGAACGCAGCCCCACGCTGGGGCGATTTGCCGCGCAAGCCTTCTACGTGCTCGACTGGCTGCCCTCGCGCCTGACCGCGATCGGCTTCGCCATCGTGGGCAACTTCGAGGATGCGGTCTACGCCTGGCGCAATCACGCGCGCAAGTTCAACGACAGCGTCAACGGCATCCTGCTCGCCAGCGGCGGCGGCGCGCTCGGCGTGCGCCTGGGCACGCCGCTGGCCGAGGACGATTCCAGCGTGGTGCTGCGCACCATCCCGGCCGGCCCCGCGCTGGACTACGCGCCCGAGCCGGAAGGCGAGAGCGGGCCCGAGCCGGCCCCGCCGGAGTTCGGTGCCGACCCCGGCGTGCGCACGCTGCAGTCGGCCGTCGGCCTGGTCTGGCGCGCCGTGGTGCTGTGGATGCTGCTGCTGGCGATGCTGTCGCTGGCGCTCTGGGTGGGGTGAGCGTCCGGGCGGCCTGCGGGTCGCCGGCGCGTCTTGCCCCCGAGGCCGGCCGTTGCGCCGGCCTTTCTTTTTGCGGTGTCCCTTTTGCGGCATCCGCCGTGCCCTGAGCTGGCGTTTTCCCCTGCCCGCGAACTGGCGGGTGGGCTGCTTCCTGAAGGGCTACCCGCTGAAGGGCTACTCGCGGCTGGCACCGCACTGCCAGCAGGCGCCGAACTGCGCTTCGTGCCATTCGCCACAGCGCGCGCACTGCCAGCGCGGACCGGGTGCCGGCCGGGCTGCGGCCTCCAGCACCGCCCGGGCTTCCGCTTCCTTGTCGGTATCGAGCAGCCAGACCTGGGGGGCGCTTTCCTGGAAGGGGATGTCGCCGGTCGCGCCGCCCAGCCAGATGTTGCGCACTTCCGCGCGGATGCCGGCCGCGGCCAGCAGGTTGCGGCAGTGCGTCGCGTGGATCAGGGAAGCGGTCGACAGCAGCAGTTTCATCGTTGCGCGCCCTCGGCGGCCGCCGGGCCGCCACGCGCCTACCTTACCACGGCTTCTGCTGGCTCGACTCGTGCAGCAACTGGGCGTAGAGCTGGTGGCGCCGTTCGGAGATTGCGCCCGACTGCACGGCCTCCAGCACGCCGCAGCCGGGCTCGTTGATGTGGTGGCAGTTGTAGAAGCGGCAGGCGGTCAGGCGCGGGCGGAACTCCGGGAAGGCGCGTTCGAGCATGCCTTCGCTCAGGTGATAGAGGCCGAATTCCTGGAAGCCGGGCGAATCGATCAGGCAGCCCTGCCGGTCGTCGACCATGCTCCAGTCGGGCGGCAGCGCATAAAGGCGGGTGAAGGTGGTGGTGTGCTTGCCTGAATCGAGCTTGGTCGAGATCTCGCGTGTTTGCGCCTCGACGCCTGGGATCAGCAGGTTCAGCAGCGAAGACTTGCCCATGCCGGACTGGCCGATCAGGATGGTGGACAAGCCCGCCAGCCGCGGCCGCAGCAGCGCCTCGGTGCCTTCCGGGTCGCCGTGCACCGACAGCTCGAGCACTTCATAGCCAAGCGCGCGGTAGGGCGCCAGCCGTTGCCGTCCGGCCTCCAGCCGGTCGGTCAGGTCGATCTTGTTGAGCACCACCAGCGGACGGATCTCCAGCGCTTCCGCGGCCACCAGCGCGCGCCCGAGCAGGTCTTCGGAGAAGCTCGGCTCGGTCGCCAGCACGATCACCACCTGGTCGATATTGGCGGCCAGCAGCTTGGACTTGAACTGGTCGGAGCGGTGCAGCAGGTTCTTGCGCGGCAGCACGCCGGTGATCACCACCTGGTCGACCGCGGCCTGCTCGACGCCGACTCTGTCGCCGACCGCGCAGTCGCTGCGCTTGCCGCGCGGGAAGGCGTGCAGCAGGCTGCCGTCGGCCATTTCCACCACGTAGTGGCGGCCGTGCGCGGCCACCACCAGCGCCTGATGGGCCTGTTGCGCCTTGCCGTGGGCGGCGCGCTGATGCCGGACGACGCGGCTCATGCGTGTGCCAGCAAGCGGTCGATGCGCTGCGCTGCCGGTGGATGCGAATAGTAGAAGGCGCTGTAGAGCGGGTCGGGCGTCAGCGTGGACGCATTGTCCTTGTACAGCTTGACCAGGGCCGAGACCAGGTGGCTGGCGTCGGTCTGGTCGGCGGCGAAGGCGTCGGCCTCGAATTCGTGGCGGCGCGAGCTGACGCTCGACAGCGGCCCGAGCAGGAAGGTGAAGACCGGCAGCGTCAGGAAGAACAGCACCAGCGCGAGCGCATGGTTGGACACGCCCAGATTGGGCAGCACGCCCAGGCCAGTGTAGAACCAACTGCGCGTCGACAGCCAGCCCAGCAGCGCCAGGAAGGCCAGGCTGAGGGCGAAGGTGACGACGATGCGCTTGGCCACGTGGTGGCGCTTGAAATGGCCCAGCTCGTGCGCCAGCACGGCCTCGATCTCGTCGCCCGACAGGCGCGACAGCAGCGTGTCGAAGAAGACGATGCGCTTGGCGGCGCCGAAGCCGGTGAAGTAGGCGTTGCCGTGCGCGCTGCGGCGGCTGCCGTCCATCACGAACAGGCCCTTGCTGGCGAAGCCGCACTTGCGCAGCAGCACCTCGATGCGCGTCTTCAGCGCGTCGTCGGTCAGCGGCTCGAACTTGTTGAACAGCGGCGCGATGAAAGTGGGGAAGACCACCAGCAGCAGCAGGTTGAAGGCCATCCAGACCAGCCAGGTCCAGACCCACCAGAACTGCCCGGCCTGGTCCATCAGCCACAGCACCGCCAGCAGCAGCGGCAGGCCCAGCACGCAGGCCACCGCCATCATCTTGACCAGGTCGGCCAGCCACAGGCCCCAGGTCATCTTGTTGAAGCCGAAGCGTTGTTCGATGCCGAACTGGCCATACAGAGAGAACGGCAGTTCGGCCAGCCCGCCGATCAGGGCCACGCTGCCAACCAGCGCCACGCCGTAGGCATAGCCCGGGCCGAAGGTGCCCAGCCAGAACTGGTTGAGCGCATGCAATCCGCCCAGCAGGGTGAAGCCGATCAGCACCGCGGCGCTGACCAGCACTTCGAGCATCGACAGCCGCGTGCGGGCGATGGTGTAGTCGGCCGCCTTCTGGTGTGCGGGCAGCGCGATGGTATCGGCGAAGCGGGCCGGCACCGCATTGCGGTGGCGCCCGACGCAGGCGACCTGCCGGACGGCCAGCCAGAGCTTGGTCAGCACCATGACCGTGAGTGCGGCAAGAAAGAGAAGGGTGAACATCGGGCGGGCCTTTGGTCGGAATTCGCCGCAGCGGGCGCCACGCGCGCGAAGCGCAGCGGACGCCCCGTGCGGGCGGTTATGCGAGAATTATAAATTGTTCGCGCCCGGGGCTCAGGGCCGCGGCGCGCGGGGCGCTGCCGCGCCGCCCGCCCGTGCTTTCCCGTATCCGTCCCCGGGACTCTATCCCTGGGGCTCTATCCCGCTTTCCCGATCGTCCAGATGACAAGCAATACCCACGTCGGCGCCGCCGCCAAATCCGTCAAGAGCGAAAACAACCTGGTCTGGCTGGACATGGAAATGACCGGCCTGTCGCCCGACAATGACCGCATCATCGAAGTGGCCGTGGTGGTGACCGATTCCGAGCTGAACATCCTCACCGAAGGCCCGGTGCTGGTGATCCATCAGGACGATGCCGTGCTCGACGGCATGGACAACTGGAACAAGGGTACTCACGGGCGCTCCGGCCTGATCGACAAGGTCAAGGCCTCGACCCTGACCGAGGAGCAGGCCGAGGCCGAGCTGCTCGCCTTCCTGAAGCGCTGGGTGCCGGCCGGCAAGTCGCCGATGTGCGGCAACTCGATCTGCCAGGACCGCCGCTTCATGGCGCGCTACATGCCCAAGCTGGAGTCCTTCTTCCACTACCGCAACCTCGATGTGTCGACCCTGAAGGAGCTCTGCAAGCGCTGGGAGCCGGCCATCCACAAGGGCTTCGTCAAGCGCCAGCTGCACACCGCGCTGGCCGATATCCTCGAGTCGGTCGAGGAGCTGCGCTACTACCGCACGCACTTCATCCGCCACCCGAGCGCCCCCGCGCCGGCCCCGGCCGCCGACGCCTCGCCCGCCCAGCAGTAAGCCGGCAGCCCACAATAATCCGAGCGGCCGGCAGGCCGCCGTCCCGCCGCGCCCGCGCGCGGCCTTCAATGCGTTCCGTCGCGCCCCGTCGCGTCCCGCCGCGCTCTCCCAGGCCGCCCGCCATGCTTGCCCGCATCGTCTCCATCATCACGCCGGTGATCCTGATCATCCTGATCGGCTGGCTGTACGGGCGCCGTGCCCACCCCGACATGGCCGGCATCAATCGCGCCATGCTCGACGTGATCGCGCCGCTGCTGGTGGTGTCCGCCTTTGTCAGCAAGGATTTCGTGCTGGCCGACCAGCTCGAGCTGCTTGCCTGCGCGGTGGCGGTGGTGCTGGGATCGGGCGTGCTGGCCTGGCTGGCGGCGCGGCTGATGGGGGCCGATCCGCGCACCTTCGTGCCGCCGATGATGTTCAATAACTGCGGCAACATGGGGCTGCCGCTGTCGGTGTTCGCCTTCGGCCAGGCCGGCCTGGCGCCGGCGGTGGCGCTCTTTGCGGCGTCGAACCTGATGCACTTCACCATCGGCATGAAGATCGTCAACCGGCATGCCTCGCTGGCGCAGATCGCGCGCAACCCGATGGTGCTGGCCACCGTGGCGGGGGTGGGCCTGTCGCTGGCGCGGCCGTGGTTCGCCTTGCCCGAGCCGGTCTACCAGTCGATCAAGCTGCTCGGCGATGCCACCGTGCCGCTGATGCTGTTCGCGCTGGGCGTGCGCATGAAGGATGTGAGCCTGCGCAACTGGGGCAGGGGCGTGGCCGGCGCCGTGCTGTGCCCGCTGACCGGGCTGGCCTGCGCGCTGGTGCTGGCGCAACTGGTGCCGCTGACGGAATTGCAGCGCGGCCTGCTGTTCGTGTTCGCAGCGCTGCCGCCGGCGGTGCTGAACTTCCTGGTCGCCGACCACTTCCGGCAGGAGCCGGACCAGGTGGCGTCCATCGTGTTGCTCGGCAATATCGGCGCCGTGGTGTTCGTGCCGGTGGGGCTCTATCTGGGCCTGCGCTGATTGCGTGACCCTTCGCGGCCCTTCGCTGAGTCGGGCGGGCTCTCAGCCCGCGCTCTTGGGGCGGATCGCGTTCTTCGGCCGGAAGGCCTTGACCACGGCCTCGTTGGTTTCCATATAGGGCCCGCCGATCAGGTCGATGCAGTAGGGCACGGCGGCGAAGATGCCGGGCACCAGGGGCTTGCCGTCGCCGCCGCGCAGGCCCTCGAGGGTCTCGCGGATGGCGCGCGGCTGGCCGGGCAGGTTGACGATCAGCGCGGCGCGGCTCGCGGTTTCGCGGATCACCGCGACCTGGCGCGAGAGGATGGCCGTGGGCACGAAGTGCAGGCTGATCTGCCGCATCTGCTCGCCGAAGCCGGGCATTTCCTTGGTGCCCACCGCCAGGGTGGCCTCAGGCGTCACATCGCGGCGCGAAGGGCCGGTGCCGCCCGTGGTCAGCACCAGGTCGCAGCCGGCCACGTCCACCAGTTCGATCAGGGTCTGCGAGATCAGCGCCTGCTCATCGGGGATCAGGCGTTCGGTGGCCTGCCAGGGCGAGCTCAGCGCCTGCCCCAGCCATTCACGCAGCGCCGGGATGCCTTCGTCCTGGTAGGTGCCCGCGGAGGCACGGTCGGAGATCGAGACCAGGCCCACCACGAGTTCGTCGGGGTGGCGGCGGGTGATCGGCTGGGGCTGGGTTTGCGTCATTCCTGTGGCTCCTTGGCGGCATCGTCCGCGCCGGCGTCCGGCGCCTCGCCGCCGAGCGCGGTCTTGATGGCCTGGAACAGTTCGCGGAAGTAGCGCGGCGGCTTGCCCTGCTGGTGCTCCCTGCGCGCGTTGCGGATGATGTTGCGCAGCGTCTGCACGTCGTCGACCGGATGCTCGGCCAGGAAGCGCGTCAGCGCATCGTCGTCGGCAAGCAGCAGTTCGCGCCAGCGCTCGACCAGGTGCAGCTTGGCCGTCTCGGCCTTGCTGGTTCCCTTGAAGGCTTCCAGCGCGCCCCGGATCGCCTCGACCTCGTCGTCGTCCAGCGAGCGCATGATCTTGCCCACGAACTGGAGCTGGCGGCGCTTGCCTTCATGGCTGTTGATCCGGCGTGCCGCGTGGATCGCATCGGCCAGGGCTTCGGGCATGGGCACGCGTGCCAGCCGGTCCTTGGGCAGGGCCTCGAGTTCGGCGCCCAGGTCCTGCAGCGCGGTCATCTCGCGCTTCTTCTGTGACTTGCTCTTCGGCTCGTCGTCGGCATCCGGCTCGGGGGCGAAGGCGCCTGGGAATCTTGAGGGTTGGGAGTTTCGCGTCATGGGGTGCATTTTATCTTGCTATGATTCCCGTTTGGACTTTTGATCAAGCCACCCAGCATGGACCTGACCGTGGACCAGACCACAGAACCGACCGCCCATTTCACCTATACCCCGGCCCAGCTCAGCGAGATGGCCGCCGATGTGCTGCGTGTGGCACGCGAGCTCGGCGCCACCGATGCTGCCACCGAGATTTCCGAAGGGGGTGGGTTGTCGGTATCGGTGCGCAAGGGGCAGGTCGAGACCATCGAGCAGAACCGCGACAAGGTGGTCGGCGTGACGGTGCTGATCGGCAAGCGGCGCGGCAATGCGAGCACCTCCGATTTCTCGCCGACGGCGCTGCGCGCAACGGTGGAGGCGGCCTACAACATCGCACGCTTCACCGCCGAGGACGACTGTGCCGGCCTGGCCGAGGAGGAGTTGCTGGAGCGCGCGCCGCGCGACCTGGACCTGTTCCATCCCTGGACCCTGGACGCGGAAGAGGCCATCGACATCGCGCGACGCGCCGAAGCCGCCGCCTTCGCCGTCTCGCCGCGCATCCGCAACTCCGACGGCGCCAGCGTTTCGGCCCAGCATTCGCAGTTCATGCTGGCCACCTCGCGCGGCTTCATGGGCGGCTATCCCTATTCGCGCCATTTCATCTCCTGCGCGCCGATCGCCGGCAACGGCAGCGGCATGCAGCGCGACGACTGGTATTCGTCCAAGCGCTCGCCGCTGGCGCTGGCCGCGCCCGAGGACATCGGCCGCTACGCCGCCGAGCGCTCGCTCGCGCGGCTGAACGCGCGCAAGCTGTCCACGCGCCGCTGCCCGGTCCTGTTCGAGGCGCCGCTGGCCGCGGGGCTGCTGGGCGCCTTCGTGCAGGCGGTCTCGGGCGGCGCGCTGTACCGCAAGTCGACCTTCCTGCATGACACGCTCGGCAAGGCGGTCTTTGCCCCGCACGTGCAGATCCACGAGCAGCCGCATGTGCCCGGCGCGATGGGCAGCGCGCCCTTCGACGAGGAAGGCGTGCGCACGCGGGCGCGCGATGTGGTGCGCGACGGCGTGGTCGAGGGCTACTTCCTCTCCACCTATTCGGCGCGCAAGCTCGGCATGCAGACCACCGGCAACGCCGGCGGTTCGCACAACCTGACGCTGTCGAGCTCGCTGACGGCAGCCGGCGACGATTTCCCCGCCATGCTGGCCAAGATGGGCACCGGCCTGCTGGTGACCGAGCTGATGGGGCAGGGCGTCAACTACGTCACCGGCGACTACTCGCGCGGCGCCTCGGGCTACTGGGTGGAGAACGGTGTGATCCAGTATCCGGTGGAGGAGATCACCATCGCCGGCAGCATGAATGAGATGTTCCAGCAGATCGTGGCGGTCGGCGCCGATGCGCTGGTGCGCGGCACCAAGGAAACCGGCTCCATCCTGATCGAGCAGATGACGATTGCCGGCAACTGAAGCCAGCTACTGAGGCCGGCCGCGTGGTCAAGCAGAACGGGCGCCGAGGCGCCCGTTCTGCTTTGTGCGGCAGTCGTGCCACCGGCGCCGGCGCCCCTGTGGCGCCGGTCCGTTCATTCCTCGCCCGATGGCGGGCGCTCGTACACGACGAAGGCATAGTCGAAGCCGTTGGCCTCGCTATGGTGCGTCTCGCGTGTGGTCTCCACCCACCGGCTGTGGTCGATCGGCGGGAAATGGGCGTCGCCTTCCACCTCGGCGTCGATCTCGGTGACCACCAGCCGGTCGGCGCTGGGCAATGCCTCGGCGTAGAGCTGGGCGCCGCCGATCAGGAAGACCTGCTCGACGCCCACGCACAGCCGCTGTGCCTCTTCCAGCGACGGCGCCACTTCGGCGCCGGCCAGCTGCAGCGCCGGGTTGCGGCTGACCACGATGTTGCGCCGGCCCGGCAGCGGGCGGCCGATCGAGTCCCAGGTCTTGCGGCCCATGATCACCGGCGCGCCCATGGTGGTGCGCTTGAAGTGGGCCAGGTCCTCGGGCAGGCGCCAGGGCAGCGCGTTGTCGCGGCCGATCACGCCATTGCGGGCCTTGGCCACGATCAGTGTCAGCAGGGTCATACGGCCACCGGCGCCTTGATCGCTTCGTGCGACTGGTAGCCTTCCAGCGTGAAGTCTTCGTAACGGTAGTCGAAGATGCTGTCCGGCTTGCGCGCGATCACCAGGCGCGGCAGCGCCAGCGGCGCGCGCGCGAGCTGGGTGCGCACCTGCTCGAAGTGGTTGTTGTAGATGTGGCAGTCGCCGCCGGTCCAGATGAACTCGCCCACCTCCAGGCCGGTCTGCTGCGCCATCATATGGGTCAGCAGCGCGTAGCTGGCGATGTTGAAGGGCACGCCCAGGAAGATGTCGGCGCTGCGCTGGTAGAGCTGGCAGGAGAGGCGGCCGTCGGCCACGTAGAACTGGAAGAAGGCGTGGCAGGGCGGCAGCTTCATGCGCGGGATGTCGGCCACGTTCCAGGCCGAGACTATCAGCCGGCGCGAGTCCGGGTTGGCGCGGATCTGCGCCACCAGATCGGTGATCTGGTCGATGTGGCGGCCGTCCGGCGCCGGCCACGAGCGCCACTGCGAACCGTAGACGGGGCCAAGCTCGCCGTTCTCGTCGGCCCACTCGTCCCAGATGGTGACGCCGTTCTCCTGCAGGTAGCGGACATTGGTCGAGCCCTGCAGGAACCACAGCAGTTCGTGGATGATGGACTTCAGGTGCAGCTTCTTGGTGGTCACCACCGGGAAGCCTTCGCGCAGGTCGAAGCGCATCTGATGGCCGAAGACCGAACGCGTGCCGGTGCCGGTGCGGTCGGCCTTGTCGGTGCCATGCTCGTACACATGGCGCATGAAGTCGAGGTACTGTTTCATCGGCGCGGGCGCTGGGATTGCGGCTGATATTGCGGTGTCGGGGGCGCGGACGGGGAGTCCGCGCGAGCCCCGCATTTTATCCCATGCGGCGGATCGCCATGGCCGGCACGCCGGTGCGTGCCGGCTCGTGGTGCGGCCTCAGTTGCCCGCGGGTTCCGGCGCGTGGCGCTGCTTGGCCAGGTAGCCGCCGCCCAGCACGCCGCCGATGATCAGCGCGTACAGGCCCCACAGCAGCGCGGGGTTGGCGGCGAAGACGTGCTTGATCAGCGGCTCGCCCGAGACCATCTTGGCGGCCGTGAAGGCCAGCACGCCGGCGCCCAGGTAGATGATGGCCGGGTAGCGCGCCATCAGCTTGAGCACCAGGCTCGAACCCCAGACCACGATGGGGATGCTGATCAGCAGGCCCAGCAGCACCAGCAGGAAGCTGCCATGTGAGGCACCGGCCACGGCCAGCACGTTGTCGATGCCCATCACCGCGTCGGCAATGATGATGGTCTTCATCGCGCCGATCAGCGTGGTGGCGCCGGCGCCATGCTCGTCGCCGTCACCGTCCTCGGCCAGCAGCTTGTAGGCGATCCACACCAGCGCCAGGCCGCCCACCAGCATGAGCCCCGGGATCTTGAGCAGCCAGACCACGCCGACTGTCATGGCGGAGCGCACCACCACGGCGCCGATCGTGCCCCAGACGATGGCCTTCTTCTGCAGATGAGGCGGCAGGTTGCGCGCGGCCAGCGCGATGACGATGGCGTTGTCGCCGGCTAGCACGAGGTCGATGACGACGATGGTTGCCAGTGCCGTGAGGAACTGCATCGTGAACAGATCGGTGAACCACTCCATGAGTACTCCTCAAGTACGAATAGCTGCGTTGGATTCGCCTGGAGTCATGAAGCTGGGGAGGAATGACCGCCTTTGCAAACCATGAAGCCAGGTTGCAAAGGTCTTGCTCGACATCGGCCGGTTCGGCGGGCGAACCGTGGCGAAGTCAGCACAACCGGGGACGCTGTCCCGGAATGACGATTGTGCTAAGGGCAGGGCCCCGGAGCTACTCCCCTTTGAAGGGACGCGGCCGCTGCCGGCCACGTTGGACGCCAATTATAATCGAAACGATGCCGATGTGAAGCCCGCGCATCGGCAGAATTCGGCTCCGATGTGGTCATATACGCGCACTTTGGCGCGGGTTCCCGCCGGGTTGGGTCCGTGTTCCGCATTGCGGACCTTTCGTGCCGGCTTCGGCGTGCGCCTCGCGGCAACCGTTTCAATCTGCGCAATGTCCGGCTTGCACCTATGCTTGGTGCATCGGCCGCGGCCGGGTGGCCTGCCGTTCTGCCGCCGGCCGTCGGGGATGCTCGCAGTATCCAACAACAAGGAACGACGACATGCCGGCTGTACCCACCCCGCTTCACCCTACGCGCCGCGCGCTGCGCGGTGCCCATGAAGACGAGTCCGAAGACGGGCAAGAGGACGCACGTGGCGAGACCTTGGAGGCCCTGCGCCGCCGGCTGATCGCGCTTGCCAGCGGCCACGACGGGCAAGGCGGCCCGGCCGCACCGCCACGACCGGTCTTCGTGCAGCAGTACCGTGAGGATGACGCCGCGCTGCGCGAGGAAGTGGTCGCCGGGCTGTGCCGGGAGGCGGCCAGAATCAGCCCCAAGCTGTTCTACGACGTGTTGGGCTCGCGCCTGTTCGAGGCGATCACGGAACTGGACGAGTACTACCCGACGCGCACCGAAGCATCGATCTTTGCCGCCTGCGCGGCGCCGATCGCGGCGCGCGCCGGCAGCGGCTGCGTGCTGGTGGACCTGGGTGCCGGCAACTGCCGCAAGGCGGCAGGCCTGTTCGCCAGCCTGCGCCCCGCGCAATATGTGGCGGTGGACATCTCGGTCGACTTCCTGCGCGGAACGCTCGACTGTCTGCAGCAGCAGTATCCGCAGATCCCGATGCTCGGCCTGGGCGCCGACCTGTGCGGCGACCTGACGCTGCCGCCCGAGGTGACGGGCGGCCGCCGCCTGTTCTTCTACCCCGGCTCCAGCATCGGCAATTTCGCGCCCGACGCCGCGCTGGCCTTGCTGGGCCGCCTGCGCGGCCAGGCCCGTGCGGGCGACGGCCTGTTGATCGGCGTCGACCTGGTCAAGGAAGAGGCTGTGCTGCGTGCGGCCTACGACGACTCTCTGGGCGTCACCGCCGCGTTCAACCGCAATGTGCTGTGCCACGTCAACCGCATCATCGGCAGCGACTTTGCGCTGGCCGACTGGCGGCACGTGGCGGGCTTCGATGCCGGTGCCTCGCGCATCCAGATGCATCTGGAGGCCGTGCGCGATCTCACCGTGCGCTGGCCCGGCGGCGCGCGCCGCTTCGCCGCCGGCGAGCGCATCCATACCGAAGACTCGTACAAGTTCCGGCCGCAAGCCTTCGCCAGCCTGCTGGAGGCGGCGGGCTTCCGCGATCCGGTCTGCTGGACTGACCCGCAACACTGGTTCGCCGTCTTCCACGCGCGGGCCTGAGCCGCGCCGGTCGGGCGGCGATGTCATAATGCCCTGCGCCGCCACCGCGCCGGCTTCGCGGTGGCGGTCTTCCCAACTTCTGTGGCAGGGCCTGAGAATGAGCGGTTTCTCGATGCTTCCCGATCTCCACTTCACCGGCGGCAGGTCCCACTGGACCGACACAAGACGCCTGCCGCGCGAAGCGCTGGCGCAGGCGCTGGTGGAAACCCGCAACCGCACGCTGGCCTGGCTGGCTGCCTTCGGCCAGACGCGGCGGGGGTGGGAGGTGCCGCGCCAGTACGATGCCGATCCGCCGCTCTGGACGCTTGGCCACGTCGCCTGGCACACGGAATGGTGGTGCCTGCGCGACGTGCGCGTGATCGACCGCGACGGCGTGCGGCTGGCTGTGGCGGGTGCGCCGGCGCGGCTCGAGGGCGCCGACGACTGGTTCGACCCCGACCGCATCGACCCGGATGCGCGCTGGGACGCGGCGCTGCCGGATGTGGCGGTGGTCAAGGGCTATGCTGCCGACGTGCTCGACGGCGTGCTGCGCCGGCTGGCCTTGCTGCCCGACGACGGCGACGCCACGCTTTACCCGGTGCGGCGCGCCTTGTTCCATGAGGATGCGCAGGGCGAGGGCATTGCCGCGTTGCTGCAGGCCCTTGGCATGGCGCCTGCCGGAGCCGCAAGCGTGCCGCCGGCCAGCGCGATGGCGGCCGGCCGCGCCGGCGTGCTGCAGTTTCCCGGGGGGCGCTTCACCCAGGGCTGGGTCGAGGCGGATGGCTTCGCGCTGCCCGACGAACTGCCACCCCAGCGCACTTACGTGCCGGCCTTCGAGATGGATGCCACGCCGGTCAGCAATGCGCAGTTCCTGGAGTTCGTCGAGGATCGCGGCTATGAGCATCCGGCCTGGTGGTCTGCCGCGGGTTGCCAGTGGCTGATGGCCCAGGAGCGCTCGGCGCCGCGCTACTGGTCGCGCCACCCGCAGTCCCGCGCCTGGATGGTCGAGCGCTTCGGCACGCTGCGCACGCTCAATCCGGACGAACCGGTGCGCCACGTCAGCCTGTTCGAGGCCCAGGCCTGGTGCGCCTGGGCCGGGCGCCGCCTGCCGGCCGAAGCAGAGTGGGAACTCGCCGCCACGCAGAACCGCGCTGGCATGTCCTGGGGCATGGTCCGCGAATGGACGGCCACGCCCTACGAGCCCTATGCGGGGTTCGTCGCGCAGCCGGCCGATGCCGGCATGGTCGGCCGTTTCGCGGTTTGCCAGGCGGTGCGCGGCTGCTCGTTCGCGAGCCCGCCGCGGCTGCGCCATCCGCGCGCGCGCACCGCCTTGCTGCCGGACACCGACCTTGCCTTCATCGGCTTTCGCACCTGCGCGCTGTAGGCGGAGGCCGGACACGGGCCGGATATGGCCCGGAAGGGGATCGAGGGGCCAGGAGGCCAACAGTCCGCTGGCTCGGGCATAAAAAAAGCACCCCATCGGGGTGCTTTTTCATGCCTGGCGTCCAAGGGCCGACCCGTCATCGGGGCCGGCCTGGGACGATGCCGATCAGCGCTCGTAGCGGTTGCGGCCGCCGTTGTTGCGCTGGCCGCCGAAGCCGCCGCGCTTGTTGTCGCCGAAGTCGCGGTTGCCGAAGCTGCGGTTCTCACCGCCGCCGAAGCCGCCGCGATTGCCATTGCCACGGTTGTCGCCGTCACCGAACTTGCGCTCGCCGAAATTGCGCTCACCACCGAAGCTGCGGTCGCCGAAGCTGCGTTCGCCGCCGAAGCTGCGGCCGCCTTCGCGATTGCCGTCACGATTGCCGCCGCGGTAACCGCCTTCACCGCGCGCCTGGCCCTGGCCTTGGCCTTGGCCTTGGCCTTGGCCACGATAGCCGCCGTCGCGGTAGGCGCCTTCGCGGTTGCCGAAGCCGCGGTTCTCGCCGCCGCCGAAGCCTTCGCGATTACCAAAGCCGCGGTTCTCGCCGCCGCTGAAGCCTTCACGGTTGCCGAAGCCGCGGTTCTCACCGCCGCCGAAGCCGCCGCGATTGCCAAAGCCGCGGTTCTCACCGCCGCCGAAGCTGCGCCCGCCTTCCTGGCCGCCACGATAGCCGCCCGGCTTGCCGCGGAAGTCGCCACGGCCGCCCGGCTTGCCGCCGAAGCCGCCGGTACGCGGCTTGGGCGAGCGGCGCGGCTCCAGGCCTTCGATCACCGAGGCGTCGATGCGCTGGTTGGTGAAGCGCTCGATGCGGCGCCACTGGAACATGTCGCCGTGATTGACCAGGTTGATGGCGATGCCCGAGCGGCCGGCGCGGCCGGTACGTCCGATGCGGTGCACGTAGTCTTCAGCCTGCTTGGGCAGGTCGAAGTTGACCACGTGGGTGATGTCCGGCACGTCGATGCCGCGCGCGGCCACATCGGTGGCCACCAGCACGCGCAGGTTGCCGCGGCGCAGCGCGGTCAGCGTGCGGTTGCGCGCGCCCTGGGTCATGTCGCCGTGCAGGGCGCCGGCGGAGAAGCCGGTGTCGGACAGGCGCTCGGCCAGCGAATCGGCGTCGCGCTTGGTGGCCGTGAAGACGATGGCCTGCTTCAGGTCCGCGTCGCGCAGCAGGTGGTCGAGCAGGCGCTCCTTGTGCGACATGTCGTCGGTGAAGTGCAGGCGCTGCTGGATATGGCTCTGGTCCATGCGTGCCGCGGCGATCTCGATGCGCTGCGGATCGCGCAGCTGGCGCGAGGCGAGTTGCGCAATGCGGGAGTCCAGCGTGGCCGAGAACATCAGCGTCTGGCGGCTGGCCGGCGTGGCGGCGACGATGGCGTCGATGTCATCGGCGAAGCCCATGTCGAGCATGCGGTCGGCTTCGTCGAAGACCAGCATGTCGAGCGCGGACAGGTCGATGCGGCCGGCTTCGATATGGTCGAGCAGGCGGCCCGGCGTGGCCACCAGGATGTCCGGCATCTTGGCCAGCATGGCCAGTTGCTTGGGGTAGGGCATGCCGCCCAGGATGCTGGCGCAGACGATGCGGCGCAGGTGGCGGCCGTACTTGGCGGCGGCCTCGGTCACCTGCAGCGCCAGCTCGCGCGTGGGCGTCAGCACCAGCAGGGACGGCTGTGCCGCTGCAGGGCGCGGGCGGCGGCCCTTGATGCGCTTGACCGGCTCTTCGGCGCGCGGGCGGTTCGGTGCCGGCTTTTCGCTGATGCGCTGGATGGCGGGCAGCATGAAGGCTGCGGTCTTGCCGGAGCCGGTCTGGCTCGAAACCAGCAGGTCGCGGCCGGCCAGGAAGGCCGGGATGGCCTGAGCCTGCACCGGCGTCGGGTTGTTGTAGCCTTGGTCGGCCAGGGCGCGCAGGATGGCGGGGTCGAGGCCGAGGGTCGCGAATCCGCTTTGTGCCTCGGGCTGGGCGTCGCCGGCTTGCGCGTCGTCTTGCACGCCGTTGAGCATCGCGTCGAGCTTGTCGAGCGGGCTGGACGTGGCAATGGCGTCGTCAGCGGAGGCAATAGCTTGCTCCGCACGGATATCGTGCTGGGTCATGTCGTAATCATCAATGTGCAAGGCACCCCGGCGAATGGAAGGTCCCGGGGCGGGCGCAGTGCAAAGTCTTAAAAAGGCTTCGGCGCCAATCGGTGAGGCCGTTACGACAGACACAGCTGACGGTACGGCGGCAGGCAGGGGCGGCAGACCAAGAGGCTGGCGGGTCCCTGGCAGGCAAGCGGCCCGGAAGGCAGCTCAACAGGATCGGAGACGAGGCGACGTCGGGTGAGAAATGCGTTCTGTCCGGCATGCTTCGCCGGGTTGGCCGGCGGGTAGGCGGGAGGCAGAGCTGGAGAGCCGGGAGGCGGTTCCGATGCGGGATCGGCGAGCGCTGAAAAGCTCACAGTGCGAACTCACGGCGCGCAGTATAGCAGAAATCGGATTTCGATGCTGCGCTGCGAAAAAGCGATTGCAGACGACCGGCCGGCCTGCGTCCGGGAAAGGGGGCGGGTTTGGCGTTTGCATCCGCCTGCGGCAGGCCTATACTGGTGATGCCGGCCCCAAGGTGGTCGGTTCGGAGGTGGACCCAGAATAGTCTGATGACCTTCTCCAGCATTTGCCTGCTGCTCGCCGTCAGCATGGCGATCATCATCGCCATCGCCAGTGTTCCTGCGGCTGTCCGGGTGGTCCGGATGGGCGTCCGCGTGATGGGCGGAATCATAGGAATCCTGCTTGCGCTACTGCTGGTCGAAATGCTATCGGCGCTGACCTAGAAGGTCCGGTCCCGTCCACATCCAGCCCGCCAGGACATTGGCGGGCTTTTCATTTGCCGGCCTGGCACCGCAAAGAGGCTGGTTCCTGCCCTTTTTTCCGCGTACAATGCCGCGGCACTTCCGTGTCGCCCATCCGTGGCTGCACCGTGCGGTTCTCGCCGTAGTTCAATGGATAGAACGAGCGCCTCCTAAGCGCTAGATACAGGTTCGATTCCTGTCGGCGGGACCATCCACAATGATTGTTCTCCCGGTTCTCCCGGTTCTCCCGGTTCTCCCGGTTTGCCCGCATCGCCTGGCGCCTTCTGCGGGTAGCGCGGGGTAGCGCGCCGCCTAAGGTCGCGTCCCCGCTCCGGGCAATTGCACCCCGCACCATTTCCACGACCACAGCCCGTCGCGGCGCAGGTCGAGCACGACGCGCTCGCCGTTTTCCCGCCTGGCCGAGGCCTCCACGCGATTCCAGCCGCGGTAGGCGACTTCGTACCGCAGGGATTGCCGCTGCGGCGGCGCGGGCGGCGGCGCCGTGCCGCTGTCGGCGGGCGCCGGGGGTTCGGGTACGGGCTGGGGCGGCGGGCTGGCGTCCGGCCGCGCTTCGCCCTGCGCCATGATGGCCATGACGCCTGCCGGCGTGACCATGGTGTCGACCACGGTGTTGACCATCGCTGTGCCGATCATCTTGCCGATGCTGGCGAAGGGCGTGTCCTTGAGCGCGGGCGTGCCCAGCCGCTCGTGCAGCGAGTTCAGGATCTGCCCCTTCAGGCTCTCGCGCAGGGCGGGATAGTCGACGTAGCGCGAGAACTTGTCAGCGTCGCGTGCCTCGATGGCCGCGTGCATCTGGTGGAGGGTCCAGTAGGGGCTGGCATAGCTGCCGGCTCCCACGGCAAGCGCCAGCGCGACCGCGCCGGCAGTGGCTTTTCTATGCATCTCGGATCTCGGTTCCCCGTGCGGCCGCTGCGGCCGTTGCGGCCGTTGCGGCCGTTGCGGCCGGCATGCCGGTCAGGCGACCCGCGCCACGATGTCGAGAACGCGGCGGCCGAGCTTGGTCAGGCGCGGCCACCGGCCGCAGTCCGTCCCGCTCTCCAGGCTGACGAGCCGGCGGTCCAGCAGTGTCTGCAGATCGGTCGGGTTCAACTGGCGATGGTCGTGCGTGCTGTCGACGATCATGAGGGCGGCAAGTTCATGCGCACTGAGCATGTTGTCTCCTTGGCGAGGCGCTGTCGGATGTCGCGCCGTAAAGACGGGGGGTGGGCGGCCTGGTGCCCATGTTGGCCAGGCCTTGCGGGGGCCGCCCGGATGCGCTCTGTGCGGGACGGCAGATCTCTGCCTTGGTGGCAGGCGTTTACTCTCGCTCGGGCCAGGCAGCCAAGCAACGCCGAATACACTTGCTTACATGGGTGGAGAAATTGTCACGTTTGTATCGGCAGGGCATCCATTGGTGGTGGCAACGCCGCGCGGATGGCGGGGTCAAATCATAGGGCGGCACGCCGCAGGCCTTCTGCGCGCGTTCGCCGCGCATCGGCCAGGCCATAGGCGGGAAACGTGCCCGGAGGAGCTGTTTCCGTCCCTCTGCCACCGCATGCATAGGGCAACACCATGAAGTTCCACATCCATCCTCTCGATCCCCACGCGCCACACCACGGCGCACGCTACTACCTCGCGCTGGCCGCCGGCTTGCTGCTGCCTGCCGTCATCTATCTGGTGTGGACGTACATGACGGCCCGTTAGCCGGGCGGGGCGCCTGACGCTGGCGAGTGGGGCGCTGAAGATCAGAGGGGGGCGCGGCAACGCGCTGCGGTCCCCGCGATCCGGGGGGGGGGAGCTTGCCTGCCGGCGCGGACCCGGGGCAAGCCCCGGCGCCAAGGTCTCAATTCGCGCCGGTAGGGGGCGCTACGCAGGTCGTCGCGCGGAGAGTCGGATTTCGACGGTGTCTCGAATCAGAAAGCGGCCTGAATCAGGTCGGCAAACAGCGAGGTGCTAGGATGAAATCACAGAGCGGAGACGACCATGGAATGCGGTACGTTGGAGTACAAGGGCTACGTCGTCCACGTCTTCTGCGACAAGATCCGAGACGGTGCCTACCTGGCATGCTGCGAAATCTGGGAGGATGCGGCCGTCGTGCAGGAGTCGAGGTCGGTCGGGCGCGAGCATCCCAGCCCGGTCGCGGCCAGGGACGCGGCATACGCCTGGGCGATGAGATGGATCGACGCCAATAGTTGAGCCCTGCGGTGGCGTTCTGCCTTTGCAGGGGAGAGTGGCGGGCGCGTGGCGGTGTGTCCTGGCGGCGTCTTCGCTTGCCGAAGAAAGGCGGACCCACGGCTGGCCGGGGGTCCGCGGAAGGGAAATTGGGCGTTGGATGTCTGGCCCAGCGCAATCTTCGCGCCAAGGGCAGTTTTCCACACTTGGAGGAGCCGGCGCTTTCCGGGGATGATCGGACTTGCCTTGCCTGGCCTTTTGTGATCTTGCCTCTTGTCCGCCGCTAGTGCGCTTCCATTTTCGAGAACAGCTGGATCACCGCGACGCCCGCCACGATCAGCGCGATGCCGACCCAGGCGGCCAGGTCCGGCAACTGGCGGTACAGCACGCTGGCGATCAGCGTGACCAGCACGATGCCGGCACCGCACCAGATCGCATAGGCGACGCCCACCGGCACGGTCTTCATCACCTGCATCAGTAGGAAAAAAGCGGCGACATAGCCCGTCACGACAAGGACGCTGGGCACCAGCCTGGTGAAATCCTGGGAAGCCTTCAGGCTGCTGGTGGCGATGACCTCGGCCGCGATGGCGAGGGCCAGAAGAAGATAGCTGTTCATGAACAAGGTAAATGAAGCGCCGGATTCGGCTGCGGGATCGCGCCATGATAAATGGCGTTGGCGGCTGATGCGAGGGCGAACGGGCGTTGGTGAGGAGCGGCCTTACCCGGCTGCGGGGGGCGAAGTGTGGCTTCGGCCCAACTGCGCGGCTGTCGGGCTACCCCACCTTGGCATGGAATCAGCTCGCAATCGGTGGTTTTCGATCAGAATGTCCGCATCATCCACCGGCCCCGGGGCCGGTGGCGGGCAGGCCGGCGCAGTCGGTGCAGCTTTCAGGGGGAGCCGCAATGGACGAGGGACTCGACAGGACGACGGTCTGGCCTGATGCCGATGCGCATGGCGCATGGGAGAACACCATCGCCGCCGCCGACCAGGCGCTGGAAGAGGCGGCCCGCATCCAGCGCAACGTCCAGCAGACCTTGAAACTGCAGGCCGAAGTGCGCAGCTTGCGCGAGGAACTGGCCAAGGCGCACGCGGAACTCGACCGCTATCGCGGCATGCACGCACGCGTGGTGCTCGCCATGCGCCAGATGGAAGAGGAACACGCGAGCGCTGCCACGCAGTTGCAGGCCGATGCCGAGTTGCTGCGCGTGCGCCATCGCGTCTACCGGCTGCTGGCCGAGCACTATGCGCTGACCGCCTTGGGCCTGGATGCGGAGACCTTCGCCGAGCACCGCGACCGTGTGCTGCAGCACGTGCTGTTCCAGAAGCGCAAGGGCCAGCTGATCAGCGAGATCCGGGCCGCGGACCTGGCCTTCCTGCTGCTCTAGCGGGCAGCTAGCCGGCAGCAAGCAGCCAGGCGGGGCTCCTGTGCCTCAGGCCGTCTGCCGCTGGCGCAGTACCAACAGGGCCAGCATGCCGCCCACCACACCCCAGAAAGCCGAGCCGATGCCGGCCAGTGTCATGCCCGAGGCCGTGATCATGAACGTCAGCAGCGCAGGCTCGCGTTCCTGCGGCGACTGCATGGCGACCGTGAGCCCGCTGGCGATTGAGCCGAGCAGGGCAAAGGCCGCCAGCGCCACCACCAGCGCCTTGGGAAAGGCGGCGAACAGCGCCGCGATGCTGGCCGCCAGTACGCCCGCCACCAGATAGCCGATGCCGCAGACCACCGCCGCCGTGTAGCGCCGCTCGCGATCGGGGTCCGCCTGTGCGCCGGTGCAGATGGCCGCGGTGATGGCGGCAAGGTTGATGCCATGCGAGCCGAAGGGGGCCAGCACGGCCGAGGCCAGTCCCGTCACCGTGATCAGGGGCGAGGCGCGCACGTGGTAGCCGTCCGCGCGCAGCACGGCCAGGCCCGGGATGTTCTGCGAGGCCAGCGCCACGATGAACAGCGGGATGGCGATGCTGATGAAGGCCTGCAGCGAGAAGGCCGGCGTGGTCCAGACCGGCTGGGCGACGGCGAAGTGGAAGTTCTCGAAGTGCAGCTGGCCGAGCGCGCCGGCCAGCGCCACGCCGACCAGCAACACGCCGGGCACGGCGTAGCGTGGCCACCAGCGGCGCCCGAGCAGGTAGGCGGCGAACATCGCCAGCAGCAGGACCGTCTGCTGCTGGGCTTCTACGAAGACCTCGACGCTGATGCGGAACAGGATGCCGGCCAGCAGCGCGGAGGCAATGCTAGCCGGCAGCGCCCGCATCAGGCGGTCGAACCAGCCAGTCAGCCCGGCGGCGGTCATCAGCAGCGCGGCCAGCAGGAAGGCGCCGATGGCTTCCGCATAGGGCACGCCCGGCAGGCTGGCGATCAGCAGCGCCGCGCCCGGCGTGGACCAGGCGACGACAATCGGCACGCGGGCGACCAGGGACAGGCCGATGGTGGTTACGCCCATGCCGATCGACAGGGCCCAGATCCAGGAGGCGATCTGCGCGGCGGACAGGTGGGCGGCCTGGCCGGCCTGCACCATCAGCACGAGCGAGCTGGTGTAGCCGGTCATCATGGCGACCAGGCCGGCGACCAGAGCCGAAACGGACAGGTCGGCGAAACGCAGGGGACGTGGATTCATCGGGCGGGGTGGGAGCAGGCGGCGCAATCGGCGCATGTAGCGCGGGTCGGCCATCTTCGCACGACTTGCCTTGCGGCGTAAGGTGGGCGCGGCGTGGCGGCCGGCTGCCATGGCTGCATTGCCCCGCGGAGGCGACAAGTCCGCCCTCGGGCGCGCTGCTTCGGCCGCTGACGGGGCTTTCCCTTACGGAGTTTTCCGACTGGAGCGGCACATGGGCGCTTGCTATTCTCAACCTGTGCCTTGCGAGCAGGGCACCGAGGAGAGACTCTTGGGCCCCCGGCGTGGGCCCATTTTTTTTGGCCGGCGCGCGGGCGGGTCGAGCCGGGCCAGTGTGCCGGCGCCTCGACTACAATGCGGCCTGCACCCGCGTGCCGCCACCCGAACGGGTTTGCCGCGCGCGCCACACCGGATTCTCTCTGACGTTTCATGGCCCTGTTCTCCATTACCGATGCCCAACTCGCCTTCGGGCATGTGGCGCTGCTCGACCACACGGATTTCTCGCTGGAAGCCGGCGAGCGCGTCGGCCTGATCGGCCGCAACGGTTCGGGCAAGTCCTCCCTGCTGAAGATCGTGGCCGGCCTCGCCGCGCCCGACGACGGGCTGATCTCGCGGCAGAACGGCGTGACCACGGCCTACGTGCCGCAGGAGCCGCAATTTGAAGCCGGGCTGACGGTCTTCGACGCCGTCTCGCAAGGCATGGGCGCCGCCCACGATCTGCTGGCCTGCTATGAAGCTGCCGCGGCGGCCCTGGCCGAGGGCCACGGCGGACAGGATGAGGCTGCGGCGCTGGCCGAATTGCACCGGCTGCAATCGGAACTGGACGCGGCCGGCGCCTGGCAGCTGCGCACGCGCGTCGAAACCACACTGGCCCAGCTCGGGTTGGACCCGAAGGCCCCGGTCGATGGGCTGTCCGGCGGCACGCAGAAGCGGGTCGCGCTGGCGCAGGCCCTGGTGGCCGAGCCGGACATCCTGCTGCTCGACGAGCCGACCAACCATCTCGACGTCGCCGCCATCCGCTGGCTGGAGGACCTGCTGCTGGCCTTCCGCGGCAGCGTGCTGCTGATCACCCACGACCGAGCCTTCCTCGATCGCGTGGCGACGCGCATCGTCGAGCTGGATCGCGGCCGCCTGCTGTCCTTCCCCGGCAACTTCGCCGCCTACCAGGCGCGCAAGGAAGAGCTGCTGGCTGCCGAGCAGGTCGAGCAGGCCAAGTTCGACAAGCTGCTCGCGCAGGAGGAAGTCTGGATTCGCAAGGGCGTGGAAGCCCGCCGCACGCGCAGCGTCTCGCGCATCCAGCGGTTGGTGGCTATGCGTACGGAACGCGCCGCGCGGCGCGAGGCGCAGGGCAACGTCAAGCTGGAGGTGGCGCAGGGCGATCGCTCGGGCAAGATCGTGGCCGAGCTGACCGATGTCAGCAAATCCTTCGGCACGCCGCCCGCGGCCAAGACGGTGGTGCGCGATTTCTCCGCCACCCTCATGCGCGGCGACAAGGTCGGCCTGATCGGGCCCAACGGCGCCGGCAAGACCACGCTGCTGCGGCTGATCCTGGGCGAGCTGCCGCCGGACACCGGCACCGTGCGCAACGGCAGCAACCTGCAGGTTGCCTACTTCGACCAGATGCGCGGCCAGCTCGACCTGGAGCGCTCGCTTGCCGACACCATCAGCCCGGGCAGCGACTGGGTCGAGATCAACGGCCAGCGCAAGCACGTGATGAGCTATCTGGGCGACTTCCTGTTCGCGCCCGAGCGCGCGCGCTCGCCGGTCAAGTCGCTGTCCGGCGGCGAGCGTAACCGCCTGCTGCTGGCACGCCTGTTCGCGCGCCCCGCCAACGCGCTCGTGCTGGACGAACCGACCAACGACCTGGACATCGACACCCTGGAACTGCTGGAAGAACTGCTGCAGGACTATCCCGGCACGGTCTTCCTGGTTTCCCACGACCGCGCCTTCCTCGACAACGTCGTCACCTCGACCATCGCCGCCGAAGGCGACGGGCGCTGGCGCGAGTATGTGGGTGGCTACGCCGACTGGGAACAGCAGTCGGCGCGCGCCGCTCAGATCCAGGCGCAGCAGGCCCAGCAGGCGCGCGGCGCCGAAGCGGCGGCCGAGGCCGCCAAGCCGCGCGAAGGTCGCGAGGCGCGCGGCGCCAACCGCACCGTCAAGCTGTCCTACAAGGAGCAACGCGAACTGGACGGCCTGCCCGAGCGCATCGCCTCGCTCGAGGAAGAGCAGAAGGCCATCACCGCGCGCCTGGCCGACGGCTCGCTCTATGTCAGCGACCCTGCCGGCGCGGCGCAACTCGCCACGCGCCACGACGAGATCGAGATAGAACTGCTGGAGGCGCTGGAGCGGTGGGAGATCCTGGAGGCGAAGAGCCGGGGCGAGAGTCAGTAGCAGCGGCAGTGGCGGCCCGCCGAGGCCGCCGCGCCGGCGGCGCCGGCGCCTGCTGTCTTCACCCGCACCACGCCAGCACCATATTGGCGAGATCCACCATGAAGGCCGGCCGCAGGTAGGCCAGGAAGGCCAGCACCGTGACAGCCGCCAGCGCGGCCAGGCCGGTGGCATGCAGGAGGCGCCTGGTCGTCATAATCCGCTCTGCCTGTGGGCCGCCCTCATGCCGCCGCGACCTGCGGCCGCACCACGGCATGCTCGCGGATCGGCAGGTTCACCAGCGCGGCCATCACGCCCAGTGCGATCGCCAGCATCCAGACGGTGTCATAGCTGCCGGTGCGGTCGTAGAGGAAGCCGCCCAGCCAGGCGCCGAGGAAGCTGCCGATCTGGTGCGAGAAGAACACCACGCCCGACAGCATGGACAGATAGCGCACGCCGAATACCTGGGCGATGATGCCGTTGGTCAGCGGCACGGTGGACAGCCATAGCGCGCCCATCAGCGCGGCGAACACCCAGGTGCTGGCGGTGGAGAGCGGCAGCAGCAGGTAGCCGGTGATGATGACCGAGCGGGCCAGGTAGATGAAGGCCAGCAGATAGCGCTTCGGCACACGCTGGCCCAGCAATCCGGCGCTGTAGGTGCCGAAGACGTTGAACAGGCCGATCAGCGCCAGCGCCACGGTGGCGATCTTGGGGTCGCCCAGGCCGCGGTCTTTCAGGTACGGCGCGAGGTGCACGCCGATGAACACCACCTGGAAGCCGCACACGAAGTAGCCCAGCGTCAGCAACTGGAAGTTGCGGTTGCCGAAGGCCTCGCGGATGGCCTGGCCGATGGTCTGGTGTGCGGCACCCGAGCCGTCGGCCATGTCGGGCTCGCGCAGGGCAAATGCCAGCGGCAGCATCAGGCAGGCCATCGCGGCCAGCACGAACAGCGCGTTCTGCCAGCCGACGCTGGAAATCAGCGTCTGCTCGACCGGGATCATCAGGAACTGGCCGAAGGAGCCGGCCGCCGCGGCGATGCCCATGGCCCAGATGCGCTTCTCGGCGCTGGCGACGCGGCCGATCACGCCGTAGACCACGCTGTAGGTGGTGCCAGACTGCGCTATGCCGATGAGCAGGCCGGCGCCGGACGCAAAGGCGGTGCCGGTCGTGGCCATGGCCATCACCAGCAGGCCGGCCACGTACAGCGCCACGCCGACCAGCATCACCCTGACCGCGCCGAAGCGGTCGGCGAGGGCGCCGGCGAAGGGCTGGCTGGCGCCCCACATCAGGTTCTGCAGCGCCAGGGCGAAGGCGAAGGTTTCGCGGCTCCAGCCGTGCGTCTGGGTGATGGGCAGGTTGAACAGGCCGAAGCCGTGGCGGATGCCCATCGAGAGGGTGACGAGGAGGCCGCCGCAGACCAGTACGGTGCCCAGTGAAAGTTGTCGATTCTGCATGTCTGGCTCGGTGCGCTTGGTTCTATGCCGTTGGGTGTCGTTGTTGTTGTTGTTCGTCTTCTTGTTTTTACCGTCCCGCGTCCGGTCCTGCGGCACCGCAGGCGGGGCAGGCATCGGGGCGCCGCCCCGCGCCCGGCGGGGGAAAGCGGGTGGCTGCCGGGCGGATGGCGTCGCAGCGCCGAGTGTACTCTGGGCCGGCAAAATGCGTTTGGGCGTCACTTTTTCACGCAATGCCTTTCAACGACAGCCTTGCTGCATCCATTACAATGCGGTGCCCGGCCCTTGGCAGGTACCCCGGCGCTCACGCCGCCCGCCCGGCCGGAACTCCATTTTCGTAGCGACTCCATGGCGAGCAAAACCAGTCAGTACAGCGAATCTTCCATCCGGGTCCTGAAGGGCCTGGAGCCGGTCAAGCAGCGGCCGGGCATGTACACGCGCACCGACAATCCCCTGCACATCGTGCAGGAGGTGATCGACAACGCGTCCGACGAAGCCCTGGGCGGCTTCGGCTCCCAGATCCTGGTCACCCTGCACAAGGACGGCAGCGTCAGCGTGGAGGACGATGGCCGCGGCATCCCGGTGGGCATCCACCCCGAGGAAGGCGTGCCGGTGGTCGAGATCGTCTTCACGCGGCTGCATGCCGGCGGCAAGTTCGACAAGGGCAAGGGCGGTGCCTATGCCTTCTCCGGCGGCCTGCACGGCGTCGGTGTGTCGGTCACCAATGCGCTGTCGACCCGGCTCGACGTCGCCGTCTGGCGCGACGGCATGGCCTCCGCGCTGACCTTCTCCGGTGGCGACGTCACTGAGCCGCTGGCTTCGCGCAAACTAGAGCGCGGCGAAAAGAAGAACGGCACGCGCGTGCAGGTCTGGCCTGATCCCAAGTACTTCGATTCGGCCGCCATCCCGCTGGCCGAGTTGCAGCGCTTGCTGCGCAGCAAGGCCGTGCTGCTGCCCGGCGTCAAGGTCACGCTGGTGACCGAGAAGAGCGGCGAGTCGCAGACCTGGCAGTATGACCAGGGCCTCAAGGGCTACCTGGTGGAGGCGCTGGCGCAAGGCAGCGGCGCCGAACTGGTGATCCCCATGTTCGAGGGCGAGCATTTCGCCGACCCGGAGGCCAACAACGGCGAGGAAGGCTTCGCCGAGGGCGAAGGCGCTTCCTGGGTGGTGGCCTGGACCGAAGAGGGTTCGCCGGTGCGTGAATCCTACGTCAACCTGATCCCGACCCCGGCCGGCGGCACCCACGAATCGGGCCTGCGCGAGGGGCTGTTCCAGGCGGTCAAGAGCTTTATCGAGATGCACGCGCTGCAGCCCAAGGGCGTCAAGCTGATGAGCGAGGACGTGTTCGCGCGCGCCTCCTTCGTGCTCTCGGCCAAGGTGCTGGATCCGCAGTTCCAGGGCCAGATCAAGGAGCGGCTGAACAGCCGCGACGCGGTGCGCCTGGTGTCGACGTTCAGCCGCCCGGCCCTGGAGCTGTGGCTGAACCAGCATGTGGAATATGGCAAGAAGCTGGCCGAGCTGGTGATCCGCCAGGCGCAGGCGCGCACGCGCGCGGCGCAGAAGGTCGAGAAGAAGAAGGGCTCCGGCGTGGCGGTGCTGCCGGGCAAGCTGACCGACTGCGAATCGACCGACACGGAGCGCAACGAGCTGTTCCTGGTCGAGGGCGATTCGGCGGGCGGCTCCGCCAAGATGGGCCGCGACAAGGAATTCCAGGCCATCCTGCCGCTGCGCGGCAAGGTGCTCAACACCTGGGAGACCGAGCGCGACCGGCTCTTCGCCAACAACGAGGTGCACGATATCGCGGTGGCGATCGGCGTGGACCCGCACGGCGCGACCGACGAGCCCGACCTGTCCAATCTGCGCTACGGCAAGATCTGCATCCTGTCGGACGCGGACGTGGACGGCGCGCACATCCAGGTGCTGCTGCTGACGCTGTTCTTCCGCCATTTCCCCCGGCTGATCGAGCGCGGCAACGTCTGCGTGGCGCGCCCGCCGCTGTACCGCGTCGACGCGCCGGCACGCGGCAAGAAGCCGGCGCAGAAGCTGTACGCGCTGGACGACGGCGAACTCGAAGCGATCCAGGACAAGCTGCGCAAGGAAGGCATCAAGGACGGCGCGTGGCAGATCTCGCGCTTCAAGGGCCTGGGCGAGATGAGTGCCGAGCAGTTGTGGGAAACCACCATGAACCCCGACACGCGCCGGCTGCTGCCGGTGGCGCTGGGCAGCTTCGGCCAGGAAGAGACCGTCGGCGTGATGAATATGCTGATGGGCAAGGGCGAGGCCGCGCAGCGCCGCAGCTGGCTGGAAGAGCGCGGCAACGAAGTCGTGGCGGATATCTGAGGACGAGGCAGGCAAGATGCGGGCGGCAAGACGGATGACGAGGGCGGTGTCGAAGGCGGGGCGCGCGGCGGTGGCTGCGGCCTTGCTGCTGGCCGGCCTTGGCTTTGCCGGTGCCGCCCATGCCGAGCTCTACGGCTATGTCGACGACGAGGGCGTAGCGCACTTCGCCGACCGCAAGCTCGATGCGCGCTATCAGCTCTTCATGCGCGACGGCGGCTCGCTCAACAGTCTCGGGCCTGGCGCGCGGCGGCGCGCGCGCGGGCCGGGGCGCCGACCGGGGCACGGACAGTGCCGGCGGCATCGACATCGAGAACCACAAGCTCTACCGCTACATCATCAACCACCCGAACATCGCCGTGGTCGAGCCGATGATCCGCCAGATTGCGCGCGCGCAGAACGTGGATCCGGCGCTGGTCAAGGCGGTGATGGCGGTGGAGTCCGGCTTCAATCCGCAGGCCGTGTCGCCCAAGGGGGCGATCGGCCTGATGCAGGTGATTCCCGACACCGGGGCGCGCTTCGGCGTGGCGGCCGATGCCAAGCGCACCGTCGAGCAGAAGCTGGCCGACCCGCGCACCAACATCTCCGCGGGCGTGCGCTACCTGAGCTGGCTGATGCAGGCGTTTTCCAACAACCTGGAGCTGGTGCTGGCTGCCTATAACGCCGGCGAGGGCGCCGTGCAGCGCTACAACAACCAGATCCCGCCGTACCCCGAGACGCAGCAGTACGTCAGCACGGTCCTGCAGTTCTACCGCATCTACCGGCCCGAGGGCCCGGTGCCCCGGACGCTCGCCGCCGGCGGCCGCCGCGGCGGGGTGACGCGTGTCAAGATGGTGCTCGGGGGCCAGGACGAATTGCCTTGAGGGCGTGCGCCCGAACCCATGCAACCCGGCGCGCGGGCACCTGATCGTGCCGTGCGCCGTCTTCATGTGAATCCATGGAACAACAAGACATCTCCTTCCAAGCGGACGAACCGGCCGATGCGCTGACACTGGCGCACTATGCCGAGCGTGCCTACCTGGACTACGCCATCAGCGTGGTCAAGGGCCGCGCACTGCCCGAGGTGGCCGACGGGCAGAAACCGGTGCAGCGCCGCATCCTCTTCGCGATGCACGAGATGGGGCTGCGCGCGGACTCGAAGCCGGTCAAGTCCGCCCGCGTGGTGGGCGACGTGCTGGGCAAGTTCCACCCGCACGGCGACCAGTCCGCCTATGACGCACTGGTGCGCCTGGCGCAGGATTTCTCGCTGCGCTACCCGCTCATCGACGGCCAGGGCAACTTCGGCTCCCGCGACGGCGACGGCGCGGCCGCGATGCGCTACACCGAGGCGCGCCTGACCCCGATCGCAAAGCTGCTGCTCGACGAGATCGACCAGGGCACGGTGGACTTCGCCCCGAATTACGACGGTTCGATGGAGGAGCCCAAGCTGCTGCCGGCACGGCTGCCCTTCGTGCTCCTCAACGGTGCCTCGGGCATCGCGGTGGGCATGGCCACCGAAGTGCCGCCGCACAATCTGCGTGAAGTGGCGCATGCCACGGTGGCGATGATCCGCAACCCTGACATCTCGCTGGCCGAGCTGCTGGCGTTGATGCCGGGGCCCGACTATCCGGGCGGCGGCCAGATCATCTCGCCGGCGGCCGACATCGCCCAGATCTATGAAGGCGGGCGCGGCAGCCTGAAGGTGCGCGCGCGCTGGACCATCGAAGAGATGGCGCGCGGCCAGTGGCAGCTGGTGGTCACCGAGCTGCCGCCCGCCACCTCGGCGCAGAAGGTGCTGGAGGAGATCGAGGAGATCACCAACCCGAAGGTGCGCGCCGGCAAGAAGTCGCTGACGCCCGAGCAGCTGCAGCTCAAGCAGACGTTGCTGGGCGTGCTCGACGCTGTGCGCGACGAATCCGGCAAGGACGCGCCGGTGCGCCTGGTGTTCGAGCCCAAGAGCAAGAACATCGAGCAGCAGGAGTTCGCGCAGACCCTGCTCGCGCACACCAGCCTGGAATCGGGCGCGCCGATCAACCTGGTGATGATCGGCACCGACGGCCGTCCGCGCCAGAAGGGGCTGCGCGAGATCCTGCGCGAGTGGATCGCCTTCCGCTTCGAGACGGTCACACGGCGCACGCGCCATCGCCTGGGCAAGGTCGAGGACCGCATCCACATCCTCGAAGGCCGGATGCTGGTGCTGCTCAATATCGACGAGGTGATCCGCATCATCCGCGAGAGCGACGAGCCCAAGCCCGCGCTGATGCAGGCCTTCGGCCTGTCCGAGCGCCAGGCCGAGGACATCCTCGAGATCCGGCTGCGCCAGCTGGCGCGGCTGGAGGCCATCCGCATCGAGCAGGAGCTGAAGGAGCTGCGCGAGGAGCGCGGCGACCTCGACGTGCTGCTGAAGTCCGAGACCATGATGCGCCGGCGCATCATCAAGGAGATCGAGGCCGACGCCAAGCAGTACAGCCCGGAAGACAAGGACCCGCGCCGCACGCTGATCCAGGAGGAGCGCCGCGCCGCCGCCGAGGTGCGCGTGGTCGACGAGCCGGTGACGGTGGTGGTATCGCAGAAGGGCTGGGTGCGCACGCGCCAGGGCCACGGCCACGACGCGCAGCAGTTCACTTTCAAGGCCGGCGATTCCCTGTACAGCACCTTCGAGTGCCGCACCATCGACGCGCTGTTGGCCTTCGGCACCAATGGCCGTGTCTATTCGGTGCCGGTCTCCGGCCTGCCGGGCGGGCGCGGCGATGGCGTGCCGCTGACCACGCTGATCGACCTGCAGGCGGGCTCGCAGATCGCCCACACCTTCGCCGGGGCGGCCGAACAGCGCATGCTGATCGCCACGCGCAACGGCAACGGCTTCCAGACCAAGGTGGCGGACATGATCGGCCGCAACAAGGGCGGCAAGGCCTTCCTGACGCTGGATGAGGGCGACGCACCGCTGCCGCCCGCGCCGGTGGGCGACGAGGCCACCCATGCCGCCTGCCTGTCGGCCAATGGCCGGCTGCTGCTGGTGGCGCTGGATGAGATCAAGGTACTGGCGGCCGGCGGCCGCGGCGTGATCCTGATGGAGCTGGAGCCGAAGGAAACGCTGCTGCAGGCGATCGCCGTCGGCGCCCCGGGCCTGGTGCTGTCCGGCGCCGGCCGCGGCGGCAAGCCGAGCGCGCAGAAGCTGGCTGGCCAGTCGCTGCTGCCCTACGTGGGCAAGCGTGCGCGCAAGGGCCGCGCGCTGGAGTCGAAGCTCAAGGAGCCGAGGCTCGACCCGGTGCGGGTCGAGCCGGTGGGCGGTAACTGAGGACGCCGACGCCGCGTTCTTTGCCTGTACTCAGGCTTTCGCTATGCCGATGGTTGGCTCCCCTCTCCCGCGTGCGGGAGAGGGGTTGGGGGAGAGGGCAGGCGCCCGCAAACGGCGACGCGCTGGACAACACCGAGGGCTTCGTCTTGCCTCGGCGTGCTGGACAACACCGGCGGCTTCGTTGTACGTGGCATCTTGCTAGACCACCCCTCTCCCCAACCCTCTCCCCATGAGGGGAGAGGGAGCCAAGACGCTATGCTTGGCCAGCGGTGTTGGCGCATCTTGTCGGCTTCGGCAAGCGCTTTGGCTTTCGCCCTGCGCCGGTTTGCTCCCCTCTCCCGCTTGCGGGAGAGCAACCGTGTCAAGCGAGAGTTTTGTCTTGCCACGGTTGGCCGGTTTTGACCATCGCATTGAGGATGGTCAGCAATTTGCGCATGCACGCTGTAGCGGCAAGCTTGAACGGCTTGCCAGCTGCGCTCAACCGCTCATAGAAGGCGCGGATAACCGGGTTGTGGCGAATGGCCGTCACTGTGGCCATGTACAGCACGTTGCGTACCTCTGCCCGACCTCCGCGGATGTAGCGCTGCCCGCGCCGCTTGCCGCTGTCGTCGTTGAACGGCGCCACACCGACCAGCGCAGCGATCTGCTGGCGATTGAGCTTGCCCAGCTCTGGCAGCCGCCCAAGCAGCGTGAAGATACTCACCTTGCCGATGCCCGGCATGCTGTCGAGCAACTCCACCTTGTTTTTCCACACCTCGCTGGTGCGCAGCTTGTGGGTCATGTCGATGTCCAGCGACTTGATCCGGGCGTCCAGCCATTGGATGTGTTCCTTCAAACTCTTGATGGCTAGCGGCGCAGCCGTAACCAGGCGCGCCTTCTCCTGCGCGCGCATGACCACCAGTTGGCTGCGCCGGTCCAGCAGATCAGCAAATTCGCGCTGTTCCTCGTCTGGCAAGGGGCGTACCGGTGGACGGATTTGCCGGGCAAACCGCGCCAATACCTGCGCATCCAGCTGATCGGTCTTGGCCAGAATTCCGCAGGCTTTGGCAAAGTCGCGTACTTGCTTGGGATTGACCACCACCACCGGCAGTCCCGCGCCAGCCAGCGCGATGCTCACCGCTGTCTCATACCCGCCGGTCGCTTCCAGCACGACCCGGTCAATCTGGCCTTGACTGTTATGCCCAGCCAGATAGGCCAGCAGCGCAGCGATACCCGCTTCGTCATTCGCAAACTGACGGGCCTCGCCTTCAGGCTGCAGATTCAGGTCCAGTGCGATCTTGCTGACGTCGATTCCTACAACTTTGAGTTCCATTCGGCTTATCCCACCCTTGTGTTCCATGCGGCATGTTGCCATCCAACCGTTCGGGCTTAAACCAAACGCGCTCAAGAGTGGAAGCTTCGATCCTCGCTCTCCCTCGAACTTGACCACTGGGATCAGGGCTTGGGGCCATCGATCTGAAGCTTCCAGGCTCAATTTTGAGACATACAAGGGGCCGGGGGAGAGGGCGGGCGCCTGCAAACGGCGACGCGCTGGACAACACCGAGGGCTTCGTCTTGCCTCCGGCGTGCTGGACAACCCCAGCGGCTTCGTTGTTCGTGGTGCCTTGCTAGACCACCCCTCTCCCCAACCCTCTCCCCATGAGGGGAGAGGGAGCCAAGACGCTATGCTTGGCCCACGGTGTTGGCGCATCCTGGGCGCACCTTGTCGGTTTCGACAAGCGCATTGGCTTTCGCCCCGCGCCGGTTTGCTCCCCTCTCCCGCTTGCGGGAGAGGGGCCGGGGGTGAGGGCAGGCGCCTGCGAACCGTGGCGTCTTGTCCGTTTCGCGCAGGCGCGCACCCCAAAGCGCAGGCACAATGCGGTGCGCGCGGACAGCCCCCGCGCGCTGCAGCGGCGGGAAGGTCCCGCTGCCCGCCTGACCGCCTGCTCCGATGCCACTGCCCGCGCCCCCCGCCGCCGATCCCCTCGCTTCCCCGCCCACGCCCCGGCGCCTCTTCGTCGAGTTCGCGCGCATGGGCCTGTCCGGCTTCGGCGGCGTGCTGCCCTTCGTGCGGCGCGCCGTGGTGGAGCGCAACCGCTGGCTGGACGATCGCCAGTTCGTCGAGCTGCTGAGCATGGGCCAGGTGCTGCCCGGCCCCAATGTCATCAATGTCGCCCTGATGATGGGGCTGCGTCTTGCCGGTCTGCGCGGCGCACTGTCCGCGTTCGCCGGCCTGGTGCTGGTGCCGATGATGGTGGTGCTGTCGGCCATGTTGCTCTATGAGCACTATCGCGACGTGGCGGCGGTGCAGCGCATGCTGGCCGGCATGACGGCGGTGTCGGCGGGCCTGATGCTGGCGACCGGATTCAAGCTGGCGCAGAGCCAGTCGCCCACGGTGCGCGGCGTGCTGGTGGGCGTCGCGGCCTTCGTCGGCATCGGCCTGCTGCGCTGGCCGCTGGTGCCGGTGATGGCGGTGCTGGTGCCGCTGGGCCTGCTGCTCGAGTGGCGTGCCGAGGGGCAGGCGCTGCGCGCCACGCTCGATGCTGCGCGAGGCGCAGAGGCCGCCGGGTCGCCGGCGGGTGCCGCGGCAGGGGAGCCGCAGCCATGAGCCAGGCCAGCGTCATCGGCAGCTTCTTCGCCCACTTCCTGCTGTTGTCCCTTCTTTCCATCGGCGGCGCCGGCACGACCATCCCCGATATGCACCGCTTCCTGGTGGAGTCAAACGCTTGGATGAGCGACGCGCAGTTCTCCGCCATGTACGCCATCTCGCAGGCGTCGCCCGGGCCGAACGTGCTGTTCGTGGCGCTGTTCGGCTGGCAGCTCGCCGGCCTGGCCGGCGCCATCGCGGGCATGGTCGCCATCTGCGGGCCGTCCAGCCTCATCGCGCTGGCCTTCGAATACTTCGCCGGCCGCTCGCCGCAGGCGCGCTGGCCCGGCCTGATCCGGCGCGGCCTGGCCACGCTGACCATCGGCCTGCTGTGCTCCACCGGCTGGGTGCTGGCCGCCAGCGTGGACCACCGCTGGAGCGCGGTCGCCGTCACGCTCGTCACCATCGTCCTGATGCTCAAGACGCGGGTACACCCGCTGGTGCTGGTGGCGCTGGGCGCGGGCGCGGGGCTGCTGGGACTGGTGTGAGCCGGCGTCGCCGCGCTCAGGCGGCCTGCGCCGCCAGCTCGCGGATGCAGTGCAGGAAGTAGTCGGCGGGGCGTGTCAGGATCGCGCCTTCGCGCACTATCAGGGCGAGGTGCAGGTCGGGCGGGTTTTCGGGCAGCGCCAGCGCCTGCAGGCGTCCCTCGGTCACCTTGGCCTGCAGCGTCGCGACCGATAGCGGTACCACCGCGTCGGTTTCGAGCAGCAGGCTGGAAAACAGCAGGTTGGAGGTGCAACGCGTGAGCCGCCGCGGCGGCGCCAGCCCGTGGCGGGCGAACAGGTCCGCCAGGTAGCGCGGGTAGTTGTCGCTGACGTCGGCATGCAGCCATTCCGCATCCTGCAACTGGGCCAGCGAGGTGCAGCCGGCCAGCGGGCTGACCGAGCGGATGGCGAACGCGGTGGGGAAGACGAACAGCTCCGTGCAGCTCACGAAGGCGTCCGACGGCGCCGCCTGGAAGGCGGCGAGGGCAAAGTCCAGCCGGCTGTTGCGCAGGTTCTCCAGCAACTGCGCATGGTCGAATTCGAGGAAGTCGACGGCCACCTCGGGCATGGCGCGGCGAAAGCGCGTGAACGCCTGCGGCATCACCGCCAGACCGGCCAGCGGCGTCACGCCGATCTGCAGGCGCCCCTCGCGCGCGCCGCGCAGCCACGCCATGTCTTCCTCGGCGCGCTCCAGCTCGCTGACGATCAGGCGGGCGCGCGCCAGCAGCTTCTGCCCATCCGCGGTCAGCGTCACGCCCCAGGAGTTGCGGGCCAGCAGCGCCACGCCGGTGTCGGCCTCCAGCTCGCGCATGGCCTTGGTGATGGCGGGCTGGCTCACGCACAGGGCGCGCGCGGCGGCATTGATGCTGCCTGCTTCGGCGATGGCCACCAAGGCGCGCAGATGGTGATGCTTCATGGCTGCGGCTTCAAGAACCCATGCAGGGCGCTAAGGGAAATACCGGATAACCGGGGGTTATGGCTATCAACATTCGTGCTTAGTCAGGCGGCGGCCGGACCCATAGTATTGCTGATCCGTCCCCATCGAGGAAAGCCTGCATGTCGACCCAGCCCGCCATTATTCCCGAGATCCACGCCAGCCAGGCTGACTTCGTGGAGATCCGCCGCCAGATCCACGCCCATCCCGAACTGGGTTTCGAAGAGGAACGCACCAGCAAGCTGGTCGCTGCCAAGCTGAAGGAATGGGGCTATGACGTCACCGAGGGCGTCGGCGGCACCGGCGTGGTGGGCCAGTTGCGCGTGGGCAGCGGCACGCGCAAGCTCGGCATCCGCGCCGACATGGACGCGCTGCCGATCCAGGAGACCACCGGCCTGCCTTACGCCAGCACCGTGCCGGGCAAGATGCACGCCTGCGGCCATGACGGCCACACCGCCATCCTCCTGGCGGCGGCACATTACCTGGCGCGCACGCGGCGCTTCGACGGCACGCTCAACCTGATATTCCAGCCGGCCGAGGAAGGACTGGGCGGCGCGCCGCGCATGATGGAGGACGGCCTGTTCGAGCGCTTTCCCTGCGATGCCATCTACGCGCTGCATAACGGCCCCGGCGTGCCGATCGGCCATTTCGTGCTGCGCGAGGGCGTGATGGCGGCTTCGTCGGATTCCGTCACCGTGACACTGACCGGCAAGGGCACGCACGGTGCCATGCCCAGCTTCGGGCGCGACCCCATCGTCGCCGCCGCTGCCATCGTGATGGCGCTGCAGACCATCGTCGCGCGCAACATCCCCGCCACCGAGGCGGGCGTGATCAGCGTGGGGGCGCTGCATGCCGGCAAGGCCCACAACGTGATTCCGGACAGCGCGCAGATCCTGCTGACCGTGCGCGCCCAGGACGCCGAGGTGCGCGATACGCTGGAGCGCCGGCTGCGCGAGGTGGTGGAGCTGCAGGCGCAGAGCTTCGGCGTAGAAGCGCAGATCGAATACCAGCACGTCTCGCGCGTGCTGATGAACGCGCCGGAGCAGACCCGCTTCGCCCGCAGCGTGATCGAGGAACTGGTGGGAGCCGACAAGGTGGTCGAGCCGCCCAAGGGCATGATGGGCAGCGAGGACTTCTCCTGGATGCTGGAGCGCGTGCCGGGCTGCTATTTGGTGCTGGGCAACGGCACCGGCTCGCACGGCGGCTGCATGGTGCACAACCCGGGCTACGACTTCAACGACGAGGCGCTGGCCCTGGGCGCGACGCTGTGGGCGCGGCTGACCGAGCGCTACCTGGTCGGCGGGGCCTGAGCGCCTCCGGGAAAAGCACAACGAGAGAAAAAAGAAGGAGACAAGCATGCAGGAACGACTGGGAGCCGCCGCCATCGGCGCCGACGGCGTGGCGGGCGAGTCTCGCACGCCGGGCACGCAGGCCGTGCCCGCGCGCGCGATGCAGCGGCGCGCCGTGGTGGCCGCCTCGCTGGGCAATGCGCTGGAATGGTTTGACTTCACCGTGTTCAGCTTCTTCGCCGGCCTGATCGGCAAGCTGTTCTTCCCCGTCGAGGGCGAGTACGGGCCGCTGCTGCTGTCGCTGGCCACCTTCGGCATTGGCTTCGTGATGCGGCCGCTGGGCAGCGTGGTGATCGGCAACTACGCCGACCGGGCCGGGCGCAAGCCGGCGCTGACGCTGACCATCGGCCTGATGGCGCTGGGCACGGCCATCATCGGCCTTGCGCCCACCTACGCGCAGATCGGCATCGCCGCGCCGCTGCTGATCGTGGCCGGCCGGCTGCTGCAGGGCTTCTCGGCGGGCGGCGAGGTCGGCGCCGCGACCAGCTTCCTGATGGAGTCGGGCACGCGCGCCAACCGCGGCTTCATGGTGAGCTGGCAGATGGCGGGGCAGGGCGCGTCGGCGCTCGCCGGTGCCCTGTGCGGCACGCTGCTGGCGCGCGGGCTGACGCCGGAGGCGCTGGAGGGCTGGGGCTGGCGCGTGCCCTTCCTGCTGGGGCTGATGATCGGCCCGGTCGGCTTCTATATCCGCCGCCATCTCGACGAGACCCACAGCGACCATGCGCGCGAGCGCAGCGCCTTTGCCGAGGTGGTGCGCAGCCATGGGCGCGCGCTGCTGCTGGGCACGCTGCTGATCCTGGGCGGCACCGCCAGCATGTACGTGGTGGTGTTCTTTATGCCGGCCTACCTGGTCAAGACCGTGCACATGCCGCCGGCCACCTCGCTGGTGGCGGGCTGTGCGGCTGGTGCCACGCTGCTGCTGATGTCGCCGCTGGCCGGCTGGCTGGCCGACCGGCTGCCGCGCCGCAAGCCGCTGCTGCTGGCCGTCAGTGTCCTGTCGCTGCTGGCGATCTGGCCGGCGTTCAGCGCGGTGCAGGGCCATCCCACGCTGGGCACGGTGCTGGGCGCGGTGGTGGTGCTGGTGGCGCTGCTGTCCACCAGCAGCCCGGCCGGCTTCCTGCTGATCATGGAGTCTTTCCCGCGCAAGGTGCGCGCGACCGGGCTGGCCATCGTCTATGCCAGCGGCGTGACGCTGTTCGGCGGCTTCGCCCAGTTCATCGTCACCTGGATGCTCAAGCTGACCGGCGACCCGATGGCGCCGGCCTGGTACATGCTGGCCTGCTCGGCGGTCAGCTTCGTCGCTCTGCTGGCCTTCCGCGAGCAGGCCGCCGCCGACTGAGCGGGCGCCCGGCGGCTCAGTCCACGCCGACGAAGCCGCCGGTCTGGTGCGCCCACAGGCGCGCGTACAGCCCGTCCTGCGCCAGCAGCGCGGCATGCGTGCCGCTTTCCGCGATGCGGCCCTGGTCCAGCACCACCAGCCGGTCCATGCGCGCGATGGTGGACAGCCGGTGCGCGATGGCGATCACCGTCTTGCCCTGCATCAGGGTCTCCAGGCTTTCCTGGATGGCAGCCTCCACCTCCGAGTCGAGCGCCGAGGTGGCCTCGTCCAGGATCAGGATGGGCGCGTCCTTCAGCAGCACGCGCGCGATCGCGATCCGCTGGCGCTGGCCGCCCGAGAGCTTGACGCCACGCTCGCCCACCAGCGCATCCATGCCGCTGCGGCCATGCCCGTCGACCAGCTGTGGGATGAACTGGTCGGCGCGCGCCAGGCGCACCGCGCGCGCCAGCTCGGCCTCGCTCGCGCCGGGCCTGCCATAGAGCAGGTTGTCGCGGATCGAGCGGTGCAGGAGCGAGGTGTCCTGCGTGACCACGCCGACGCGGGCGCGCAGGCTTTCCTGCGTCACCGCGGCGATGTCCTGCCCGTCCACCAGGATGCGCCCGCCTTCCAGGTCGTAGAGGCGCAACAGCAGATTGACCAGCGTGGACTTGCCGGCGCCCGAGGGGCCGACCAGGCCGATCTTCTCGCCCGGGCGCACCACCAGGTCCAGCCGGTCGAGCACGCCGCCGCCCTTGCCGTAGTGGAAGCTGACGTCCTCGAAACGCACCTCGCCGTGCGCGACCTGCAGCGGGCGGGCGTCGGCGCGGTCGAGCACCTGGCGCGGCGCCGAGATGGTCTTCATGCCGTCCTGCACCTGTCCCACGTTCTCGAAGATGCCGTTGACCACCCACATGATCCAGCCCGACATATTGTTGATGCGGATCACCAGCCCGGTGGTCAGCGCAATGGCGCCCACGGTGATGCTGCCGCGGCTCCACAGCCACAGCGCCAGCGCGCTCGTGCCGGCAATCAGCATGCCGTTCATCGCCGTGATGGTGACGTCCATGGCGCTCACCATGCGGCCGGCCAGCCGCACCTTGTCGGTCTGGTCGGCCATGGCCTCGCGCGCATACTCCTCTTCCCGGCGCGAGTGCGCGAACAGCTTGAGCGTGGCGATATTGGTGTAGCCGTCGACGATGCGGCCCATCAGCCGCGAGCGCGCCTCGGTCGCCACAACCGAGCGCGCCTTCACGCGCGGTACGAACCACGCCAGCGCCGCCACATAGGCGGCGATCCACAGCAGCAGCGGCACCGTCAGCCGCCAGTCGGCGCTGGCGAACAGCACCAGCGCGCTGATGGCATAGATGACCACGTGCCAGATGGCGTCGACCGCCTGCACCGCCGAGTCGCGCAGGGAGAATCCGGTCTGCATGATGCGCTGGGCGATGCGGCCGGCGAAGTCATTCTGGAAGAAGGACAGGCTCTGCTTGAGCACGTAGCGGTGGTTCTGCCAGCGGATCAGGTTGGCCAGGCCGGGATTGATGACCTGGTGCACCAGCACGTCGTGCAGGCCGAAGAAGATGGGGCGCAGCACCAGCGCGACCACGGCCATCCACAGCAGCTCGGTGCGATGGCGCGCGAAGAAGCCGGCGCCGGGCCCGTCCTTGGCCATGTCGACCAGCCGGCCGAGGAAGTCGAACAGCGCCACCTCGATCAGGGCGCACACCAGGCCCACGGCCAGCAGCAGGGCGAAGACGCCGCGCACCTCGCGCAGGAAGTGCAGGTAGAAGCGCCAGACCTCGGCAGGAGGCCGGTGGTCGGCCATGCTGCGGAAGGGGTCGATCAGTCTTTCCAGGCGACGTATCAGCATGCTCGGTTCCCGGGAGGGCGGGGATGGGGCGGCAAGGCGGCGGGCAGCGGGGCGGGCGTCGCACCGCCTGCCATGCGGCCCCGAGGCAGATGCCAGCCATGATACATGGCGCATTGCACCAATGCAGGGCATGGCCGGGGCGCCACCCGCCTTTGGGCACTTTCGCCTTGAACCTGGGATTTCCCCTAATTTATCCTAGCCTGTATATACAGGACTATACACGTATCGGCGCGCAGACCGCGCCGGGAGAAAGGGAGCCCCCGCTATGTCACTACTGAATCTGAAGCCCGGCACACTGACGCTGGCGCAAATCCGCCAGGCCTACCTGGGTCCGCTGCAACTGGCCCTGGACGCCGAGGCTGGTCCCGCCATCGACGCCAGCGTCGCCTGTGTGCAGGGCATCCTGGACGCCGGGCGCACCGCCTACGGCATCAACACCGGCTTCGGCCTGCTGGCGCAGACCCGCATCGCCCCCCAGGACCTGGAGAAACTGCAGCGCTCGCTGGTGCTGTCGCACGCCGCCGGCGTGGGCGAAGCGCTGGACGACGCCATGGTGCGCCTGATCATGCTGTTGAAGATCAACAGCCTGGCGCGCGGTTTTTCCGGCATCCGCCGCGAGGTGATCGACGCCCTGATCGCCTTGGTCAATGCCGAAGTCTACCCCCACATCCCGCTCAAGGGCTCGGTGGGCGCCTCGGGCGACCTGGCGCCACTGGCGCATATGTCGCTGGTGCTGCTGGGCGAGAGCCGCGCGCGCCACCGCGGCGAGTGGCTGCCGGCGCGCGAGGCGCTGGAGGTGGCAGGCCTGAAGCCGCTGACGCTGGCCGCCAAGGAAGGCCTGGCCCTGCTCAACGGCACCCAGGTGTCCACCGCCTATGCGCTGCGCGGCCTGTTCGAGGCCGAGGACCTGTTCGCCGCCGCCACCGTGTGCGGCGCGCTGAGCGTGGAGGCCATGCTCGGTTCGCGCGCGCCGTTCGACCCGCGCATCCATGCCGCGCGCGGCCAGCGCGGCCAGATCGATGCCGCCTCCGCCTACCGCACGCTGCTGACCGAGACCAGCGAACTGGCACGCTCGCACGCGCAATGCGACAAGGTGCAGGACCCGTACTCGCTGCGCTGCCAGCCGCAGGTGATGGGCGCCTGCCTGACGCAGCTGCGTCAGGCCGCCGAGGTGCTGGAGGTCGAGGCCAATGCGGTGTCCGACAACCCGCTGGTGTTCGCCGAGCAGGGCGACGTGATTTCGGGCGGCAATTTCCACGCCGAGCCGGTGGCCATGGCTGCCGACAACCTCGCGCTGGCGCTGGCCGAGATCGGGGCGCTGTCCGAGCGCCGCATCTCGCTGATGATGGATATGCACATGTCGCAGCTGCCGCCCTTCCTGGTGGCCAATGGCGGCGTCAATTCGGGCTTCATGATCGCCCAGGTCACGGCCGCCGCGCTGGCCAGCGACAACAAGGCGCTGGCGCACCCCGCCAGCGTCGACAGCCTGCCCACCTCGGCCAACCAGGAAGACCACGTGTCGATGGCGCCCAATGCCGGCAAGCGCCTGTGGCCCATGGCCGAGAATGTGCGCGGCATCCTCGCCGTGGAGTGGCTCGGCGCCTGCCAGGGGCTGGATTTCCGCGAGGGGCTGAAGAGCTCGCCCCGGCTGGAAGAGGCCCGCGCGCTGCTGCGCGCCAAGGTGCCGTACTACCAGGAGGACCGCTTCTTCGCGCCCGACATCGAGGCCGCCAGCGCCTTGCTGGGCAGCGCCTGCCTGAACCGGCTGGTGCCCGCCGGCCTGCTGCCCAGCCTCTAGGCGGGAAGCGGGATCCGGGCCGGCCCTGCGCCCGGCCCGGAAGCGGCGGCCATCAGCGCCGCAGACGGCCCGCTCCAGGCGGGCCGCACATCCAACCAGGAGACATAGCGATGCATGATCCATTGACCATGCCGGGGAGCGCGCGCGCGCGTTCCGGCCGAGACGCCCCACCGCGGCACCGCTAGCGACAAGCCCCAGCGCCGCCCCGGGTCACCGCCCGTTTTTTCGCCACCGCCCGCCTGCGCGGCCGGCGTGTTCTTCCCGCCTGGATGCAATCCATGTCCATCGCCCAGTCCTTGCCCGGCCTCGCGGCCGATACCGGCGCATCGCGCCAGCCCCTGTCCAAGCTCCATGCCATTGCTGCCATCACCATCGGCAACGGCCTGGAGTTCTACGACTTCGTCGTCTACAGCTTCTTCGCCACCCTGATCGGGCGCCTCTACTTTCCCGTGGCGGACCCGACCGGGCAATTGCTGCTGTCCTTCGCCACCTTCGGCGTCGGCTTCCTGATGCGCCCGCTGGGCGGCCTGCTGATCGGCATGTACGCCGACCGCGTCGGGCGCAAGCCCGCGGTGGCCCTGACGCTGTGGCTGATGGGGCTGAGCGCGGTGATCTTCGTGGTGACGCCCACCTATGCGCAGGTCGGCGTGGCCGCGCCGCTGCTGATCCTGCTGGCCCGCCTGGTGCAGGGCTTCGCCATCGGCGGCGAGATGGGCGCGTCGACGGCCTTGCTGCTGGAGTATGCCGACCACCGTTCGCGCGGCTTCTACACCGGCTGGCAGCCCTTCAGCCAGGGCCTGGCGGCGCTGTTCGGCGCGCTGGTCGGGCTGGCCCTGAGCAACCTGCTGGCGCCGGCGGCGCTGGAGTCCTGGGGCTGGCGGGTGGCGTTCCTGATCGGCATCCTGGTGATTCCCGTGGGCCTGCTGATCCGCCGCCGGCTCGAGGAGACGGCACCGACCGGGGACGCGGACGGGACCACACCGGGACTCGCTCTGCTGCTGGCGCATCGGCGCGCCCTGGCCGCGAGCATCCTGCTGATGATCGGCGTCGCCTCGTCCACCTACATCGTGGTGTACTACCTGAGCAACTACGCGGTCAGCCAGCTGCACATGCCGCTGTCGCTGGGTATCTGGGCGGGTTGCGTGGCTGCCGCCGTACAGGTGCTGTTGTCGCCGTTCGCCGGCTGGCTGTGTGACCGCCTGGGGCGGCGCACGGTGGTGCTGTGGTCGCGTGTGGCGCTGCTGCTGGGCGTCTATCCGGCCTTCGCCCTGCTCAACGCTGAGCCCAGCCTGGCCCGGCTGCTCGTGGTGGTCGGCTGCCTGTCGGTGCCGATGTCGATGACTTCGCCGGCATCGATGGTGCTGGTCAGCGAGGTGCTGCCTCAGCGCCTGCGCGCCACTGGCCTGTCGATCGCCTACTGCGTCGCCATCGCCATCTTCGGCGGCTTCGCGCAGTTCTTCTCGACGGAACTGATCCACCTGACCGCCAACCCCAATGCGCCGGCCTTCTATGTGATCGGCTGCGGGCTGGTATCGCTGGCGGGGCTGGCGATGGTGCCGGAAACCCTGGGCCGCCGCCTGTCATAGCCGTGCGCGGCCGGGAGCGACGGCCGCCGTGTTCCCGCCCCCGGGCTGCTCGCCGTCCGGGGCACCTTCACCGCTCAACGCCGCTTGCCACGGAGATGGCGCGGTCCTCTACGGAGACGAATTAATGAAAGAACAGTCGCAGTCACTCAAGCGCGGGCTCAGTTCGCGCCACATCCGCTTTATGGCGCTGGGCTCGGCGATCGGCACCGGCCTCTTCTACGGTTCGGCCGCCGCGATCCAGGCCGCCGGCCCCGCGGTGCTGCTGGCCTACGCCATCGGCGGCGCGGCCGTCTACATGGTGATGCGTGCGCTCGGCGAGATGGCCGTGCGCAACCCCGCACCCGGCGCCTTCGGCCACTACGCCAGCAGTGCGCTCGGCCCGCTGGCCGGCTTCCTGCTCGGCTGGACCTACACGCTGTCGATGGTCGTGGTCTGCCTGGCCGACGTCACCGCGCTCGCCATCTACCTGGGCTTCTGGTTCCCCGACGTACCGCGCTGGATCTGGATCCTGGGCACCATCCTGCTGATCGGCGGCATCAACCTGTGCAGCGTCAAGGTCTTCGGGGAGCTGGAGTTCTGGCTGTCGCTGCTCAAGGTCGGGGCCATCCTCGCCATGATCGGCGGTGGCTGCGCGCTGCTGGTGGGTGGCGCCACCTTCGGCGCTGGCGGCGCCACCGTGGGCCTGCACAACCTGTGGGCGAACGGCGGCTTCCTGCCCAACGGCGTCGGCGGTGTGGTCGCCTCCCTGGCCATTGTCATGTTCGCCTTCGGCGGCATCGAGATCATCGGCGTGGCCGCCAGCGAGGCGCGCGAGCCCGAGCGCACGCTGCCGCGCGCCATCAATGCCGTGCCGCTGCGCATCCTGCTGTTCTACGTGCTGACGCTGGCCGTGTTGATGTCGCTGGCGCCGTGGCGCGAGGTCGGCTCCAGCGGCAGCCCCTTCGTGCAGATTTTCAGCCAGCTCGGCATCGGCTCGGCCGCGGCGGTGCTCAATATCGTCGTGATCTCGGCCGCGGTGTCGGCCATCAACAGCGATGTCTTCGCCGCCGGCCGGATGATGTACGGCATGGCGGTGCAGGGCCAGGCGCCGCGCAGCTTTGCCCGGCTCTCGCGCAACGGCGTGCCCTGGATGACCGTGGTGGTGATGGCGCTGGCCTTGCTCGTCGGCGTCATCCTCAACGTGGTGATGCCCGAACATGTGTTCGTGCTGGTCGCCTCGATCGGCACCTTCGCCACGGTCTGGGTGTGGCTGATGATCCTGCTGTCGCAGTTCCGCATGCGGCAGCGCATGAGCGCCGCGGAAGCGGCCGCGCTGAAGTTTCCCGTGCCGCTGTGGCCGGTGGGGCCGCTGGCGGCGATCGCCTTCATGCTGTTCGTGTTCGGCGTGCTGGGCTGGTTCGAGTCCACGCGCGCGGCGCTGGTGGTGGGCGTGGTCTGGCTCGCGCTGCTGGTGGTGGCGTGGTACATGTGGGTGCGGCCGCCGCAGGGCGGCGTGCGCACCGCTGCGATGCTGGCAGGCGACTGAACGGCCTGCCGCCAGAAAGGAAAACCCCGCCGTCGCAGGCGGGGTTTTTCGTTTCCGGTGCGGCGGCCAGGCGCCGCACCGGGGCGTCAGTGGATCACCATCTGCGTGAACGGATGCACATAGGCCTGCAGCGAGATGAACAGCCCCATCAGGATCGCCAGCGCGATCGAGTGGAAGAACACATAGCGCAGGATGTCGCCTTCGTGCCCATACCACTTGGTGGCGGTGGAGGCCACCACGATGGACTGGGCATCGATCATCTTGCCCATGACGCCGCCCGAGCTGTTGGCCGCCGCCATCAGCACCGGCGACAGGCCGAGCTGCTCCGCGGTGGTCTTCTGCAGGCCGCCGAACAGCACGTTGGAGGCCGTATCGGAGCCGGTCAGCGCCACCCCCAGCCAGCCCAGCATGGTGCCGAACAGCGGGTAGAGCACGCCGGTATGGGCGAAGGCCAGGCCCAGCGTGGCGTCCAGGCCCGAGTAGCGGGTCAGGTAGCCGATGCCGAACATCGCGCAGATGGTGAACAGCGAGTAGCGCACCAGCTTGATGGTCTCGAAGTACTCCTTGACCAGTCGCGGCACCGAATAGCCCATCAGCAGGCCGCCCAGCACGGCCGATGCCAGGATGCCGGTGCCGGCCATCGACAGCACGTTGAAGCTGAACACCGCGCCTTCGGCAATCTCCTTGGGTACCACGGGCGGCACCTTCAGCACGGCCTTGTCGAGGCCGGGGACGGGGAATTTCCATTGCCACAGGCCATCCATCAGCTTCTTGAACTCTGGCACGCCCCAGACGAAGACGAACACCGTCAGGATCACCCACGGCATCCACGCCTTGACCACCGAGATACCGGCGGCGGCAGCGCTGGCCTGGGCCTCGGCGGCCAAGGCTTCGGGATGGTCGATCTTGGATTCGTCGTGGCGGCCGAGGATCTTGGTCGAGGTCCAGATCTCCTTGGGCTTCCATACCTTGAGGAACAGCGTCAGCGCGCCCATCGACACCAGCGCCGCGATCACGTCGACCAGCCATGGGCCGTGGAAGTTCGACACCAGGAACTGCGGGATGGCGAAGGTGACGCCTGCCACCAGGATGGCCGGCCAGATCGCCAGCATGCCGCGGAAGCCGGCAAAGGCCCAGATCAGCCAGAAGGGCACCAGCACCGAGAAGAAAGGCAACTGGCGGCCGATCATCGCCGACAGCTGCAGCAGGTCCAGCCCGGTCACCGAGGCCAGGCCGATGATCGGCGCGCCCAGCGCGCCGTAGGCCACCGGCGCCGTGTTGGCGATCAGCGCCAGGCCAGAGGCGGCCAGCGGCGAGAAGCCCAGGCCGATCAGGATGGCGCCGGTCACGGCCACCGGCGTGCCGAAGCCCGCTGCCCCTTCGAAGAAGGCGCCGAAGCTGAACGCGACCAGCAGCAGCTGCAGGCGGCGGTCTTCGGTGATGCCGGAGATCGAGTTCTGCAGGACCTTGAACGAGCCGTTGATGGTCGTCAGCCGGTGCAGGAAGATGATGTTGAGCACGATCCAGCCGATCGGGAACAGGCCGGACACGATGCCCAGGCCTGCCGCCTTGCCGGCCATCGCCGCCGGCATGCCGAACACGGCGGACGCGACGATGATGCCGATCACCAGCGCCAGGCCGGCGGCCAGATGGGCCTGCAGGTGAAAGAAGGCGAGCGCGCACAGCAGCACCGCGACGGGTACCCCCGCCGCAATGGTGGACAGCGCCATATTGCTTAGCGGGTCATAGACTTGACTCCACACGATCGATTCCTCCTCTGGTTTGGCGGCAGCCATGCTCCCGCTGCGCAGGTGCGCCGCCCATTCTTGTTGTGGTTCGGCGCGCAGACAGCGCCGGGCTGCGGACAAAACGCCCGATGGTACGGACGGGTTTCCGCTGCGCCGGCTTCAATCCGGTCACGGCCAACGTGAGCCGGATTCAGGGATCAGGGTTTGCCTGGGGGACGCGTCGATACTGCGTCCTGTGCAGCGTACCCGAAAGTCGAAATCAAGGAAATGTCTTCCCGGTGGCGGGTGGCGGGCCGCCAGGGCAAGCGAGGAGGGCGAGGAGGGAAAACCGCGGGCGCGGCGGTTGCCGCGCCGCGCGGATCAACGCAGCGGCAGATCGAGGATGCCGGTGGCGGCAGGCCGTGCGCGCATGTCGGCCAGCCAGCGTTCGAGGTTGGGGCGCGTTGCGTGGGCAACCGGCAGGCCCATCCAGCGGTGGGCCGCGCAGGCCAGCGGGATGTCGGCCATGGTGAATCGGTCGCCGCCGATGAATTCGCGCCCGGCCAGGGCTTCGTCCAGCAGTGCGGCCATCGGCTCGGTGGCCGTGCAGGAGGCGGCGATGACCGCCTCGTCGCGCTCGGCGGCAGGCTTTCGCACGAGGTTCAGGAAGGCCGCGACCATGGCCGGGCTGAAGGCGGTGGTCTGCCAGTCCATCCAGCGGTCGGCCGAGGCGCGCGCCCTGACGTCTTCCGGCCACAGCGTGCCTTCGCCATAGCGCGCACACAGGTAGCGCACGATCGCATTGGATTCCCACAGCACGAAGGGCTCGCCGCCCACGTCGGTGCCGCGGAAGTCTTCGATCACTGGAATCTTGCGGTTCGGGTTCAACCGCACATAGGCTTCAGTGTCGAGGTCGCCCCGCGCCACGCCGATGTCGATACGCTCGTGGTCGAGGTGCAGCTCACGCGCGCACCAGACCACCTTCTGCACATTGATCGACGACAGGCGTCCCCAGATACGCAACATGAAGAGGTTCTCCTATGGTTCGTGAGGATGGCGCGCGGGGCGGGCCTCAGGCGGCCTTGGCCTGCGGTGCGGCAGCCGCGATCGCCTCGCGGAACAGCTCGGCCAGGATCGCGACGCCCTGCTCGATGCGCTCGGGCGAGACCGTCACGAAGGCCAGGCGCAGCGTGTGGCGGCGCGGGTTGCTGGCGAAGAACGGCGCGCCCGGCACGTAGGCCACGTTGCGCTGCACCGCCTGCTCCAGCAGGGCCATGCTGTCCAGGCCTTCGGGCAGTTCCACCCAGATGAACATGCCGCCTTCGGGTGCGTTCCAGCGTACGCCTTCCGGCATGTGGCGGGCCAGCGAATCCAGCATGAACTGGCACTGCTTGCCGTAGAGCTCGCGGATGGTCGGGATGTGGCGGTCCAGCAGGCCGTCGCGGATGGTCTCGTAGGCCACGCGCTGGGTGAAGCTCGGCGTGTGCAGGTCGGAGGCCTGCTTGGCCTGGCAGAGCTTGAAGTGCAGCTCGGGCGGGGCGATCACGAAGCCCAGGCGCAGGCCCGGTGCCAGGATCTTCGAGAAGGAGCCCATGTAGATCACGCCGTCGGGGTTCATCGACAGCAGCGTGGGCAGGTGATTGCCGGTGTAGCTCAGCTCGCCGTAGGGGTCGTCCTCGACCAGCAGCAGGCCCAGTTCCTTGGCGCGCGCCACCAGCGCCTGGCGGCGTTCCAGCGGCAGGCGGCGGCCGGTCGGGTTCTGGAAGTTGGGCAGGGCATACAGGAAGCGGGCGCCGGCGGTCAGCTCGGGCGTCAGGCTCTCGGGCAGCAGGCCCTTCTCATCGGTCGGCACCGAGACGAATTCCGGCTCGAACAGCGAGAAGGCCTGCAGCGCGCCGAGGTAGCTCGGCGTCTCGACCAGCACGGGGCTGCCCGGGTCGATCATCACCTTGGCGATCAGGTCCAGCGCCTGCTGCGAGCCGGTGGTGATCAGCACGCGCTCCACGTCCACCTTGTAGCGGTCGGCGATGAACTGGCGCAGCGGCATGTAGCCCTCGGTCGCGGCGTACTGCAGGGCGGCCTGCGGGTTGTCGGCGAATACGCGGGCCACTGCCGCTTCCATCTCCGCTACCGGGAAGGTGGCGGGCGAGGGCAGGCCACCGGCGAAGGAAATGACTTCCGGACGCTCGGTGACTTTCAGGATTTCGCGGATGGCCGAGCTGGTGAGCTGTTGTGCCCGGCGGGAGATGGCCCAGTTCATGATGGTCTCTTGTGGTTTGGGGGAGCCGGCGGGCCGGCTCAGTCAACGATAAACAAACGCGCGCCGCCCGGCGTGGAAGAGCGGTGCGGCTCCGCCTGGTCGGCGACCTGGTAGCTTGTGCCGGCACCCAGCACGAACGTCCGGCCGTCTTCCAGCTCGGTGTGCAGTTCGCCGTCCAGCACGAACAGAATGTGTCCCTTCGTGCACCAGTGATCGGCGAGGTAACCGGCAGAATACTCCACCATGCGGACGCGGATGTCGCCGAACTGACGCGTGCGCCAGCGGGCCTCGCCGCGTTCGCCGGGGTGGATGGTCGGCTCGACGGCCGACCAGTCGGTGGTGCCGAAGGGCAGGTTCTCGATGCGCATGGGGTGACAGTGTCTCGGGGCGGAGTCCTGCAACTACTTCATTACTTCATTACTTCATTACTTCACTTCGACGATCATCTCGATCTCGACGCAGGCACCCATCGGGATCTGCGCCACGCCGAAGGCGCTGCGGGCATGCTTGCCCGCGTCGCCGAACACCTCGACGAAGAACTCCGAGGCGCCGTTGGTGACCAGGTGCTGCTCGGTGAATTCCGGGGTCGAATTGACCAGGCTCATCACCTTGACCACGCGGGTGACGCGGTTCAGGTCGCCCAGGTGGGCGTGCAGCGTGGCCAGCAGGTCGATCGCGATGGCACGCGCGGCGACCTTGCCGTCGGCGGTGACCAGTTCGTTGCCCAGCTTGCCTACCCAGGGTTTGCCGTCCTTGCGCGCGATGTGGCCGGACACGAAGACGGTGTTGCCGGTCTGCGCGGCCATCACGTAGGCGGCGGCCGGGGCGTTGGCGGTGGGCAGTTCGATGCCGAGGCGGGCGAGGGTGTCGTAGACGGACATGCGGTCTCCAGTCAGTGAGTGCGTCATGGAAGCTTGGGAGGCTCCTGCGTGGCGGGTGCCTGCGCGCCGGTGCGCAGGATGCGCGCTGCCGGGGCGAGGCGCGTCGCGGCGATGCGCTGCGCGCCGGGTGCCGCGCAGAGCATCGCGGCGCCACCCGCCAGCGCCAGGAACGGTTGCAGACATTGTATCTGGCCTGCGCACGCCACGGCGCCTTTTGCGAGGGCGCGGCGGGGCAGGCTGTCATCGGTGCGTGGTTGCGCATGCATGGGCGTTTCCTCGGATCCTGAGCCCGTCAGCCGCCCGCGGGACGGCCGGCGAAGGCGATCCACAGCGCGGTCAGCCCGAGCGCCAGTCCCATCGCGCGATTGAACCAGAGCACGCGCTCGCCCACGGTCAGCCATTGCCGCAGTGCCGCGCCCAGCACGCCGTACGCGCCGTTGCTGACGAAGCCGAAGACGGCGAACACCGCGCACATCAGCAGGCCTCGCTGCCAGGGCGAAGGCGCGCCCGCCATGTAGGAAGCGGCCGTGGCGAGCGCCAGCATCCAGGCCTTGAGGTTGGCATACTGCAGCGCAGCCGACTGCCACAGGCGCAGCGGTCGCAGCACCTGGCGCTCGGCCAGCACCGTGCTGCGGGCCAGCTTCCAGGACAGCCACAGCAGATAGGCCACCCCGCCCGCGTGGAGCACGGCACCGGCCAGCGGATGGCCGAGCACCAGGGCGCCGACGCCGGCTGCGCACAAGGCCAGGATGCTGGCAAAGCCGAGGGCCACGCCCGCGCAGTGCGGCAGCGTGGCGCGCAGGCCGAAATTGGCGCCGCTGACGGCCGCGATGGTGGTATTGGGACCGGGCGTGAAGGAGCCCAGCGTCATCAGCGACAGCAGCGCGAGGAACTGGGCCGCGCTCAACCCGGTCAGCAGATCCGCTTGCATGGCCACGGACTCAAGCCGTTTCGGCCGACGCGAACTGCACCACCACGCGCCGGTTGCTGCGGCTCTTCTTCTCGATCTTGCTCACCACCACCGGCCCGATCTCGCCGGTACGCGCCACATGCGTGCCGCCGCAAGGCTGGCGGTCCACCCCTGGGATGCTGACGATGCGGATGCGGTCCGTGCCGGCCGGCGGGGCTGCGCCCACGGTGCGCACCAGTTCCGGCTGGGCGGCCAGCTCCTGCGGCGTGATCAGTTCGATCATAAGCGCGGTGTCGGCCGCGATCAGCGCGTTCAGGCGCGCCGTCAGGTCGGCCTTGTCCAGTGTGGACTCGGGCAGGTCGAAGTCGATGCGGGCCGATTCGGCGGAAATGCCGCAACCGGTCACGGGCACGGGGATGAGCGAGCCCAGCAGGTGCAGGCAGGTGTGCAGGCGCATCAGGCGATGGCGGCGTGCCCAGTCGATGCGCACCGTCACGCGCTCGCCGGGACGGGGCAGGGCGGCGCCAGGGGCCGGCACGTGCAGGATGCGGCTGCGGTCGGCCGAGTAGATGGTGTCGGCCAGTGCCAACGTGCTGCCGTCGGCCAGGGTCAGCGTGCCGGTGTCGCCCGCCTGGCCGCCGCTGCGAGCGTAGCAGACCGTCTCGTCGAGTTCGATGCCTTCCTCGTGCACGGCCACCACGGTGGCTTCACACTGCTGCAGGTAGGCGTCGTCGTCGAATCGCTTGCGGGTGGCGCACATTGCCGGTGTCTCCTTGTTGTGTTCTTTCTACCTGCCCTTTTTACTGCTCTTTACGTCTTGTCACTTGCTGCCTGCCGATCCGCTGCCGGACCGGTCCGCACGCTCAGCATGCTCAGCGCAGCGTGCGCACGCCTTGCGGCGTCTCGATCTCGGCGATGAGCTCGGGCGCTCCATCACCGTGCTCCACGGCGATCAGGCTGCCGGCGCCGAGCCAGTCCAGCCCCTGCTGCAGCAGTGCCGCACGCGGATGCCGGCCACGCAGCGCGCGCAGCGCGAGATCCTGGCGCGGCAGCTGCGTGCCAGGGCGTTCGGCGGTGTCCCACTGGATCAGCGTGGGGAGCAGGCCGTCGCCGGCGAGGCCCGACTCGTCCGATTCTCCCGTCCAGGCCGGCAGGCTGCCATCATCGGGCACCGCGATGCGCCAGCGCAGGTGCCCGCGCGTCATCGGTATCACCGGCGCGATCAGCCCCGGGTACTGCGCCTGCCACTGGCCCAGGTCGGTGGGCCGCTCCACGCGCGCCACCCAGTGCAGCAGGAAGGGGCCGCCGGCCAGGCGCTGGTGCACGGCTTCGCTGTCGAGCCCGAACCAGCGCGGCCGCTGCGGCACGGGCGCGGCCGGGTCCGGGGCGATCACCTCCAGGTAGCAGTCGCCGAACAGGCCGAGCAGCCGGTTGTGGGTGGCCATGCCGGGGTGGCTGCCGCCGCGCTGCGGCGCTACGCCGAGCTGGTCGGCCACGTATTGCGCCCCGCTTTCGAGGTCGGGCGCGGCAATCACGAGGTGGTCGAGGGCAAGCTTCATCTTGGCTTGATGGTAGAGAAAGTTGTCGGTACAGTACCTATACAGTTGTTCCAGTCGTACGCAGTACAGTTGCGGGAGCGCGCATGGAAGGGGAGCAGACGATGGCCCAGGCACAGAAGGATAGCGGAAGCGGCGTGCAAGACATGCCGTCCGCGCGTTCGCGGCTGGTGATGCCGGCATCCCGGGTCGATCGGCTGCCCGATCCCGTGCCCTCGGCGCAGATGACGCTGGTCGAGCAGCTCACCGAGTGGGCGCGCATGCGCATCGACGAACGCGTGTTCCGCGCCGGCATGCGCATGCCCTCGATCCGCCAGCTCGCCCAGGACAAGGGCATCTCGCGCTTCACCGTGGTCGAGGCCTATGAGCGCCTGGTGGCGCTGGGCTATCTGGAGTCGCGGCGCGGCTCTGGCTTCTACGTGCGCGAACCGTCGGCTCCGCAGGCGCCGACGGCGCCGGTGCCGGCGCGCGCCCGCAATATCGACGTGACCTGGCTGCTGCGCAGCATGTTCCACACCGCGGAGAGCCACAAGGCGCCGGGGCTGGGCTTCCTGCCCAATGAGTGGCTGGACGGCGAGCTGATCGCCAGCGCGCTGCGGGGCCTGGGCCGCCAGCCCGGCGGGCACTTCCTTTCCAGCGGCACGCCGCAGGGCTTCCTGCCGCTGCGCCAGCAGCTGCGCACGCGGCTGGCCGAGCTGGAGATCGGCGCCACGTCGGAGCAGATCGTGCTGACCTCGGGCATTACCCAGGCGCTCGACCTGATCGCGCGGCTGTACCTGCAGCCGGGCGACGCGGTGCTGGTCGGCGATCCGGCCTGGTTCGTGATGTTCGGCCGCTTCGCCGCGCAGGGCGCGCAGGTGATCGGCGTGCCATACACGCCCGAGGGCCCCGACCTGGAGGCGCTGGAGCGCATCGTGCAGGCGCACCGGCCGCGGCTGTTCGTCATCAATTCGGTGGTGCACAACCCCACCGGCACCTCGCTGTCGGCGGCCAAGGCCTTCCAGCTGCTGCGCCTGGCCGAGCAGTACGACTTCCTGATCGTCGAGGACGATATCTACAGCGACCTGCTGCCGCCGGGCCAGAGCGCCACGCGCCTGGCCAGCCTGGACCAGCTGCGCCGGGTGATCTACCTGGGCAGCTTCTCCAAGACGCTGGCACCCAACCTGCGCGTGGGCTTCATCGCCGCGGACGCGGAGCTGGCCTCGGCGCTGACCGACGCCAAGCTGCTGGCCGGCCTGACCTCGCCCGAGATCAACGAGCGCGTGCTCTACAAGGTGCTGACCGAGGGGCACTACCGCAAGCACGTCGAACGGGTGCGCGCCCGCCTCGACCGTGCCCGCGACGAGACGCGGCGCACGCTGGAAGACCTGGGCCTGAAGCTGTTCCCTGGCCAGCACGCCGGCATGTACCTGTGGGCGGACACCGGGCGCGACACCAATGCCATCGCCACGGCGGGCCACGAGGAGGGCTACCTGTTCGCGCCCGGCAGCTTGTTCTCGCCCTCGCAGCTGCCCTCGGCCTGGATGCGCTTCAATGTGGCCAGCAGCGCCGATCCGGGCATGCTGCGTTTCCTGGCGCGGCAGATGGAGCGGCGCTGACGGCACAATGCCGGGACTTGAAAAGCGCCGTCCCGGCCCTTATTTGTCGGGGCACGGGCGGCGAGATGCCGGCCCGGCGCGCTGCCAGCACCGCGCCACGAGCATTCCGATATTCCGCAGGCCCCGGGGCGCATTTCCGGGGTACCGAGATTCCCAGATTCCCGAGATTCCCAAGAGGAGAACCATGACCGCACCGCACGAAACGATGAGCTTCCAGGCGGAAGTGAAGCAACTGCTGCACCTGATGATCCACTCGCTGTACAGCAACAAGGAAATCTTCCTGCGCGAGCTGGTCTCCAATGCTTCCGACGCCACCGACAAGCTGCGCTTCGAGGCGATCGCGAATCCCGCCCTGCTGGAGAACGATGCCGACCTGGCGATCCGTATCGAGGTGGACAGCGCCGCGCGCACGCTGAAGATCACCGACAACGGCATCGGCATGAGCCGCGACGAGGCCATCCGCAACCTCGGCACCATCGCCCGCTCGGGCACCAAGGAGTTCTTCCAGCAGCTCTCCGGCGACCAGCAGAAGGACGCCGCCCTGATCGGCCAGTTCGGCGTGGGCTTCTATTCGGCCTTCATCGTCGCCGACAAGGTCAGTGTGGAGACGCGCCGCGCCGGCCTGCCCGCCAGCGAGGCGGTGCGCTGGGAAAGCGCCGGCGACGGCGAGTTCTCCGTCGACGCCATCGACCGCACCGAGCGTGGCACCACCATCACCCTGCACCTGCGCGAGGGCGAGGACGATTTCCTGTCGGCCTGGAAGCTCAAGGAGATCATCCGCAAGTATTCGGACCATATCTCGCTGCCGATCCGCATGCCCAAGGAAGTGTGGGATGCCGAGGCCAACACCTACAAGCGCACCGACGAGTGGGAGAGCGTGAACCAGGCGAGCGCGCTGTGGACGCGCGCCAAGTCCGACATCAGCGACGAACAGTACACCGCCTTCTACCAGCACATCGCGCACGACAACGAGGCGCCGCTGGCGTGGACGCACAACCGCGTGGAAGGCCGCAGCGAATACACCCAGCTGCTCTACATTCCGGCGCGCGCGCCCTTCGACCTGTGGGACCGCAACCACAAGGGCGGCCTCAAGCTCTACGTGAAGCGCGTCTTCATCATGGACGAGGCCGAGCAGCTGCTGCCGTCCTACCTGCGCTTCGTCAAGGGCGTGGTGGACTCGGCCGACCTGCCGCTGAATGTGTCGCGCGAGCTGCTGCAGGAAAGCCGCGACGTCAAGGCCATCCGCGAAGGCTGCACCAAGCGCGTGCTGTCGATGCTGGAAGCGCTGGCCGACAGCGATGAGCAGGCCGAGCGCGACAAGTACGCCACCTTCTGGCAGCAGTTCGGCCAGGTGCTCAAGGAGGGCATGGGCGAGGACCAGGCCAACCAGGAACGCATCGCCAAGCTGCTGCGCCTTGCCTCGACCCATAACGACGACGCCGAGCAGAACGTCTCGCTGGCCGCCTACGTGGGCCGCATGAAGGAAGGGCAGGACAAGATCTACTACGTCACCGCCGACACCTGGGTGGCCGCGAAGTCCAGCCCGCACCTGGAAGTCTTCCGCAAGAAGGGCATCGAAGTGCTGCTGCTGACCGAGCGCGTCGATGAGTGGATGCTGTCCTTCGTGCGCGAGTTCGACGGCAAGGAGCTGGTCTCGGTGGCGCGCGGCGGACTCGACCTCGGCACGCTGGCCGACGCTGAGGAGAAGGCGGAACAGGAGAAGGCCGAAGGCGACTGGAAGGACGTGCTCGGCCGCGCCAAGGCCGTGCTCGACGGCAAGGCCAAGGACGTGCGCGTGACGCTGCGCCTGACCGACTCGGCATCGTGCCTGGTGTCGGACGAAGGCGACATGAGCGGCTACCTGCAGCGCCTGCTCAAGCAGGCCGGCCAGAAGGCGCCCGACATGCAGCCCATCCTGGAGCTGAACCCCGAGCACGCGCTGGTGCAGAAGCTGCGCGACCTGCCCGAGGGCGAGGCCTTCGCCGACCGCGTGCAGGTGCTGTTCGACCAGGCGCTGCTGGCCGAAGGCGGCATGCTGGAAGATCCGGCCGCCTACGTGCAGCGGGTCAACAAGCTGCTGGCCTGAGGCCGCGGGGCGTGATCGGCATGCCGCGGGGCTTCGTCCCGTGCCGCGTTTCCGCCCCCGCAGGCCGGGGGCGGGGCACATGCCGCGTCGTCACGCTGCGCGGGAATGCCGATGCCTGACGACAGGCCACCACTCGCCATGCCTGACCTGCCCGACCTGCACGTGGGCCTGCCCCCGGTCATCGATCGCAATACGCGGGTCCTCGTGCTGGGCAGCTTCCCTGGCGCCGCCTCGCTGGCGGCCCGCCAGTACTATGCCCATCCGCGCAACCAGTTCTGGCCGCTGATGGGTGCGCTGACCGGCGAGCCGTTGCCCGAACTGCCCTATGCCGAGCGCCTGGTGCGACTGCTCGCTCATCGCATCGGTGTCTGGGACGTACTCGGCGCCTGTGCGCGCGAGGGCAGCCTGGACAGCAATATCCGCCATCCGCAGGCCAACGATTTCGAGCGCCTGCGCGCGCTCGCGCCGGAGCTGCGCCGCGTGGGCTTCAACGGCGGCACCTCGGGCCGCTTCGCGCCGCAGTTTGCCGCGGCCGGCTACGAGACCGTGGTGCTGCCGTCGTCGAGCCCGGCGCACGCGGCACGCAGTTTCGCGCAGAAGCTGGAGCTCTGGCGCGGGCTGCTGCTGCCCGCCACCTCCGCCGCATAGCGGAGGCCGTCGCCCGACAGCGTCGTGTGCCGTCCTCGTACCTGTGTACGCGGAGCACCTTCCCCGCGCGGCGGCCGGGGTCCGTACTTCTGTCACAATTCCACCTGTAGCCAACCACTGGCCCGGCCGCGCGAGCGGTGCGGGACAAGCACGCACAATGCCATACCTGGGAATCAGCCTCCACGTCATCGTCGCCATCTACTTTGCCGTCCACGCGGTGCGTACGCAGCAGAACATGTACTGGCTGCTGATCCTGTTCGCCTTCCCGCTGTTCGGCAGCGTGGTCTATTTCTTTGCCGTCTACCTGCCCGCGCTGCGGCAGTCGCGCGGCGCAAGAGTCGCCACGCGCGCGCTGTCCAACCTCGTCGACCCCAACCGCGCGGTGCGCGAGGCACGCACCGACTTCGACCGCACGCCCACCGTCGCCCATCGCATGCGGCTGGCGGCGGCGCTGCTGGAAGCGGGCGAGGCGCGCGAGGCGCTGCAACACTACCAGGCTGCTGCCAGCGGCCCGTTCGCGAGCGATCCGGCGCTGCTGCTTGGCCTGGCGCAGGCGCAGTTCGCCACGGGCGATGCGGCCGCGGCGGGGGCCACGCTGGACCAGTTCTTCGCCGGCAATCCGCAGATGCGCCAGCAGGCCGATCCCGCGCTGCTGTATGCGCGCGCGCTGGCTGCGCAGGGCGCACCCGGCACGCGGGCGGCGTTCGAGACGGCGCTCACCTGCGCCAGCGATGTCGCGGCGCGCTGCCTGTTCGCCGACTGGCTGGCGCAGCAAGCCGAGGCGTCGGACCGCGAACGGGCCCGCGCGCTGTATGCCGAGATCGTGCATGATGCGCGCCATTGGCCGCGGCATGCGCGCGAGCACAATCGTGAGTGGCTGCAACGCGCCCAGTCGGCCCAGGTCAGGTCCTGAACCCATACCGCGCATGGCGCATGGGGCGCAAAGGGGCGCCCCATTCTTTTTGCAACCGGCCCGCTGTGGCGGGCCAGAATGATCGACAAGTCTTCTTATCTTTTTATGACCCTGCTGAAACGCAAATCCATCGAGGCCGAGGCCTCCCGCCGCCCCGCGCGCGGCACGCGCGCCGAGCGCCGTGCAGAACGCAGCGATGACCAGGACGCGGCGCCGCGCGAGGACAAGCCCGCGCGCAAGGGCGGGCAGGCGCGCGAGGAAAAGCGCATGACGCCGCGCTTTGCGCCCGTGACCTTCTCCGAAATGGATGGCGTGCGCTACCTGCACTTCGGCACGGAGTGGGTGCAGGGCGCGATGCGCCTGCGCAAGCCTGACGCCATCGAACTGGAATACGCCCAGCAGATGATGGCCTGGCTGCTGTTCCTGTCGCCCGCCTCGCCGGACTTCCACGTGGCCCAGCTTGGCCTCGGCGCCGCCGCGCTGACCAAGTTCAGCCACCGCAACTTCAGCCGTGCGCGTGTGACGGCGGTGGAGCTGAACCCGGCCGTCATCGTGGCGGGGCGCAGCATGTTCGGCCTGCGCGACGACGACGCACGCTTGCAAGTGCTGGAGCAGGACGCCTGGGACTTCGTGATGGACGCCGCCCACACCGCCAGCATCGATGCCCTGCAGGTGGACCTGTATGACGCCACCGCGCGCGGGCCGGTGCTCGACACCACTGCCTTCTACAAGGCTTGCCGCCGCGTGCTGAAGGCGCCGGGCGTGATGACGATCAACCTGTTCGGCGACCACGACAGCTTCCCCAAGAACATCGTCCGCATCTGCGAAGCCTTCGACAACCGCGTGCTGGTCTTCCCTGAGGTGCACGACGGCAACGTCATCGCGCTGGCCTTCAACGGCCCGGAGATCGACGTATCGTGGGATGTGCTGGAGGCGCGCGCCAAGGTGATCGAGACGACCACCCGCCTGCCGGCGCGCGACTGGGTGGCCAAGCTGCGCGCCGCGAATGCGCGGCAGGAGGAGAGGCTGCGGATCTGAGGGTGCGGGCGTGAGGGAAGGTGGGCGGACGTTGGCGCGCAGTGCGTGCCTTCGTTCTGGCGAGCGCCGGCCCTCTCCCCCGACCCCTCTCCCGCAAGCGGGAGAGGGGAGCAAACCGGCGCGGGGCGAATCCCAGCGCCAGTCGAAGCCGACGGGATGCGCCAACACCAATCGCCAAGCTTAGTGTCTTGGCTCCCTCTCCCCTCACGGGGAGAGGGTTGGGGAGAGGGGTGGTCTAGCAAGGCGCCACTAGCAACGAAGCCGTTGGTGTAGTCCAGCACACCAAGGCTAAGAAGAAGCCGTCGGTGTTATCCAGCACGCCAAGGCTTAACGAAGCCGTTGGTGTTATCCAGCACGCCAAGGCACGACGAAGCCCCCACCCCCCGCCCCTATTCCTTATGGAAGAACTGCGCCAGCGACCACTCGTCCGTGCGCGCCTCGTAGCGCACGCCCTTGCGCATGGCCCACATCGCGAGCTGGCTGTGCGAGGGAATGATGCCGTGGTCCGCCAGGGCGAACTTCGCCGCGGTGCGCGCGTTTTCCTCGCGGGCCTTGTCACTGCTGACGGTGGTCAGCGATTTTTCGATGAGCTGGTCGAGTTGCGCATTGCTGTACTTGCCCCAGTTCCAGGTACCGTAGCCGGTCTTGGGATTGGGCGTGCCTAGGATGGAGCGCAGCGCGACGTCAGCCGCGGCCGAGCCCCAGCCAAGCATCTGGAAGGCGAAGTCGCCCTGGCGCGCGCGGGTGAAGTAGGCGGCCACCGGCAGCGTTTCCACCTTGGTCTGGATGCCGATGCGGGTCAGCATGCCGGCTGTGGCCTGTGCCACCGCGGCATCGTTCAGGTAGCGGTTGTTGGTCGCGTGCAAGGTCAGGCCGAAGCCGTCCGGGTAACCGGCGGCGGCCAGCAGCTTCTTCGCGCCTTCCGGGTCGTAGGCATCCGGCTTGGTGCCGGGGTGGCCGAAGATCTGGGGGGAGACGATGGACGAGGCCGGCACCGCCAGGCCTTCCATGATGCGGCTGACGATGGCGTCGCGATTCAGCGACTTGCTGATCGCGGCGCGCACCCGTGCGTCCTTGAACGGGTTCTTGCCCAGTGGCTTGCCCGCCTTGTCGGTGACGAAGGGCGGGTTGTCGCGCCACTGGTCCATCTGCCAGAAGATGGTGCGCCACGACACCTGCTGCTCGATCTTGAACTTGGGGTTCTGCTTGAGCTTGGCCACGTCCGCCGAGGGCACGCTCTCGATCACGTCGACGTCGCCGGCAAGCAGGGCCGCGGTGCGCGCGCCGTTGTCGGTGAGGATGCGGAACACGGCGCGCTCCCATTCGGGCTTGGGGCCCCAGTAGTCGGGGTTGCGCTCCATCACGATTTCCTGCCCGCGCGCGAAGCGCACGAACTTGAACGGCCCGGTGCCGATCATCGCCTTGCCCGAGTCGAACTCGGCCTGCGTCAGCGTGGCCGCCACCTTCTTGGGCATGATCGGCACGCTGTTCAGGTCGTTGGCCAGGTTGGCGTAGTTGGGCACGCTCATGGTCAGCCGCACGGTGTGGGCGTCTGGCGTGTCGATGCGCGCGATCGGCTTGGTATAGCTGGTGAAGGAGCCGGGGCTGTTGACCAGTTTCTCGGGCCGTTCCAGCGAGGCCTTGACGTCCTCGCTGGTGAAGGGCGAGCCGTCTTGCCATTTCACGTTGGGGCGCAGCTTGATTTCCCAGGTGATGGCGTTGACTGGCTTCCAGGACAGCGCCAGGCCGGGGATGTAGCGCGCGTTCTTGTCCATGAACACGAGCGACTCGAAGATGTGCAGCGCAATGGCGTTATTGGGGCCGGCGTTGTTCCACTGCGGGTCCATCGAGGTGACATCGGCCGCCAGGCCGATGCGCAAGGTATCGGGGTCGGCCGCGCCGGCAGGCCGGAAGGCCTGGGCGGCAGGGCCCAGCGCCAGCGCGGCGCCGGCTTGCAGCAGGCGCCGCCGCGCGGGCGAGCGCGGGGAGGGAGGGGAACGGTGGCTGGCGGTCATCGGGTGCTCCTCGTGCGGGCCCGGCTCGTGTCGCGCAACGGAAGCGGTCGCGAGCGGGTGGGTTCTCGGATGGACAGACCGCATTGTGCCGCCAAAAAGACATCGGCGTGCAGTCGGGCCTCGCGCGGGTGACCGGCATGGCGATTGGGGGGCAAGATGTGCCGGCTACGGCCCCGCGGCGCGCCGCCATGTCCATGGTCCGCAGGCCGGTGCGGACCGGTGCGGCCTCACCCGGTAGAATCGCGGCCATGTTCGCCAATTCCCGTACCATCGCCTCGGCCCAGGCCGGCATCCATGAGCATTTGCAGGCACGCCTGGTGCGCCATCTGGCCGAGCCCTTCCGCAAGCCGGTCGGCGAGCCCAGCCGGCGCGCGCTCGAGCAGGCTCTGGAGCACTGGCAGCGGGCCGGCGGTGCGCCGCTGATCCTGGATGCTGGCTGCGGCGTGGGCGAGAGCACTCTGCGGCTGGCACAGGCCTGGCCCGGCCACTTCGTGATCGGTGTGGACCAGTCGGAGAAGCGCCTGGCCGCGGGCAAGGACTGGTGGGACGGGCCACTGCCGGACAACTTCACCTGGGCCCGCGCCGACCTGGTCGACGTCTGGCGCCTGCTGCAGGCGGAGCAGGTGGCCGTCGACCGGCACTATGTGCTGTATCCGAACCCCTGGCCCAAGATCGGCCACCTGGGCCGGCGCTGGCAGGGTCATGCCGTGTTCCCGGCACTGGCCGCCTGTGGCGCCTACCTCGAATGCCGCAGCAACTGGCAGATCTATGTGGAGGAATTTGCACTGGCGCTGACGTTGGCCGGCAGGCCCGCGCACGTCGAGCCCTGGCAGCCGGAGCAGGCGATGACGCCATTCGAGCGCAAGTACGCGGCTTCGGGCCACGCCCTGTGGCGCTGTGTCAGCGAAGCGGCCGGCGCGGCCGCCTGACAAAGACGAACGGCCCGCGTGGGCGGGCCGTCTGGATGGCGCGGGCGATCCGCCCGGGACTCAGTGGTTCAGCAACTCAGTGGAACAGCGGCTGCTGGGTCGGCGCGTCTTCCGGCAGCTCGGCGTGGACAATCTCGCCGGAGCGGTCCGCGTAGAGCGGCGTGCCGCAGTCTTCGCAGTATTCGGGGTCGAACAGCGCGGCGTGGCGGAAGATGTCCTCTACGCCGGCGTTGCGCAGTTCCTCGCAGATCTGCTCGAGCGGGTTGCCTTTTTCCTCGCTGTCGATCTCGCCGGACTCGCGGCCGTAGACCGGCCACACGATGCCGTAGATCACGTCCTTCTCGCCGCGCATGGTGAAGCCCACGCGGTACTCCTCGACCTCGTCCTCGCCGAAGGCCGCCAGCACCGCGGCCAGCTGCCCGGCCGGCACATCGAGGGTGCCGCACAGGTAGTTGACCGCCGCGCGCACGGTCAGCGGGCGGATGCTCTTGTCGGATTCCCGGCAGGACAGGAAGAATGCATCAGGCAGCAGCAGCTCGAATTCGCAGCCCGGCAGCAGCAGGGCGATCGAGGGCTGCACCTGGGTGCGCCATTGCTCCAGGCAGATCGAGCGCTCGGCATGGTGCTCCTTCGCGTCTTCCTGCCAGCGGAACAGCGCGCCTTCATGCGGCGCCACCACCACCGCCAGCAGATAGCGCGGGTCGGCCAGGATGGGCGCCGTCTCGGGCAAGTCGCGCAGGTCGACCTTGGGCGCGTTGCCGGACAGCGCGGCCGACACCAGCCTGTGCGTCAGCGCAAAGGTATCGCTGTGCGTGCGCGGCAGCTGGTCGATGCTGTACAGATAGGGCGACAGCGCCACCTTGGTCTGCGCGCCCAGCACGTGGGCCTGCAGGTGCACGGTCAGTGTCTGTGCCAGTTCGGGCTTGAGCGCGCCGGACGGGATGGCGTAGCGGGTGTGGGCCAGGATGGGAGCCGCGATCAGCAGGGCATCGTAGCGCACGCCGTCGACCTCGACCGTTGCCGACTCCGCCAGCGTCTCCGCCTGCTCGGCCAGCACGTCCGAGGCGTCGGAATTGTGCTTGAACAGGTGCTCGAGGGCAGCGTCCAGCGCGGTCTGGCTGCCGTTCTTCAGCAGCCGGCCGAGCCGTTGCGAGAGCCTCCGCTCCCAGTACCCGTCTTCCATGCGGCTGCCCGAGGCATCGAGGGCGAGCGCGTCCGCCACCAGGCGCTCGGCGTCAGGTGAAAGACGTGGGGAAGCCTTGGAGCGAAAACCTGCCATATGTAGAAATCATCCGTATATCGGTAAAACGATATTCTACTCGCTGCCATGGCAAACGCAGCGGCCTGGCGGGGTCGCGCGCGTGGAAAACTGGGCGGGCCTATTTCTGGGCGGAGGCGGCCGGCGCGTGTGACTCGACGCTGTGCTGCTCGCCGGCGATGGCGACGTCGCCGCCGGCGCGGGTCAGCAGGTAAAGGGCGCCGCCGGCGACGAGTACGAAGGCGATGAGGATCTTGACCATGGTGTCTCCTGGTGGATGGCGGGCTGGGTACCCGGTTGCCTGATTGCCGGCCCGGCGGGCTGCGGCATCGTTGTTGTCGGAGACAGTTTGGCAGCGGCGGCTTGCGTGGAACTTACACGCAGGCGCTGCAGGGCCGGCCACCGGAGCCCTGGCCGGAAAGACGCGCCGCCTGCGGCGCAAGAGCGCGGCAGGCGGCGTGGGGGTGTAGCCAGGAAGCGGCCGCCGTCCTTGCTGGGGACGGCGGCGCCGGACGTCAGGCGGCGAGCAGCTGGCGCAGCACGAACGGCAGGATGCCGCCGTGGTTGTAGTAGTCCACTTCGATCGGCGTGTCGATGCGCAGCAGCACCGGAACGCGCTGCACATCGCCGCTGGCGCGGTGGATGACCAGGGTCACGTCCTGCTGGGGCTTCAGGTCGCCCTCGATGCCCTCGATGTCGAAGGTCTCGGTGCCGGTGATGCCGAGCGATTCAGCGCAGTCACTGCCCTTGAACTGCAGCGGCAGCACGCCCATGCCGACCAGGTTGGAACGGTGGATGCGCTCGAAGCTGCGCGCGATCACCGCCTTGACGCCGAGCAGCTGCGTGCCCTTGGCCGCCCAGTCGCGCGACGAGCCGGTGCCATACTCCTCGCCGCCGAACACGATGGTCGGCGTGCCGTCGGCGATGTACTGCATGGCGGCGTCGTAGATCGACATTTCTTCGCCGCTGGGCTGGTGCAGGGTCAGGCCGCCTTCCACGCGCGAGCCGTCCGCCTTGGCCGGGATCATCAGGTTCTTGATGCGCACATTGGCGAAGGTGCCGCGCATCATCACCTCATGATTGCCGCGGCGCGAGCCGTAGCTGTTGAAGTCGGCCTTCAGCACGCCGTGCGCCAGCAGGTACTTGCCCGCGGGCGAGGTGTCCTTGATCGAGCCGGCCGGCGAGATGTGGTCGGTGGTGACCGAGTCGCCGAAGATGCCCAGCGCGCGCGCGCCGCGCACGCTGGTCACGCCCTGTGCCGGCTCCATGCTGAAGTTGTCGAAGAACGGCGGCTCGGCGATATAGGTCGACTTGGGCCAGTCGTAGACCTGGCCGGTGGTGCCGGTGATGTTGGCCCACAGCTTGCTCGGCTTGTTGACCTGGGCGTAGTTCTTCTTGAAGACGTCCGCGTTCATGGCGAACTTCATCAACTCGTGGATCTCCTCCGAGGTCGGCCAGATGTCGCCCAGATAGATGTCGCGGCCATCCTTGCCCTGGCCGACCGGCTCGGTCATCAGGTCGCGCGTGACGGTGCCGGCGATGGCATAGGCCACCACCAGCGGCGGCGAGGCCAGGAAGTTGGCGCGGATGTTCGGATGGATGCGCGCCTCGAAATTGCGGTTGCCCGACAGCACGGCAGCGGCAACCAGGTCGTGGTCGACGATGGCCTCGTTGATCTCAGGCGTCAGGTCGCCGGCGTTGCCGATGCAGGTGGTGCAGCCGTAGGCGGCCACGTCGAAGCCCAGCTTCTCCAGGTAGGGCAGCAGGCCGGTCGCCTCCAGGTATTCCGTCACCACGCGGCTTCCCGGGGCCAGCGAGGTCTTGATGTGCTTGGCCACGGTCAGCCCGGCCTCGACCGCCTTCTTGGCCAGCAGGCCTGCTGCCAGCAGCACGCTGGGGTTGGAGGTGTTGGTGCAGGAGGTGATGGCGGCGATCAGCACGTCGCCGTTCTTGATCTGGAGGCCGTCGGCGGTCTGGTAGGGGCGGTCGAGTTCGGCGATGTCCTTGTTGAAGCCATTCTCGGCCACGGGCTTGGCGAACAGCGAGGCAAAGTTGGACTTGACGTTGCCGATCTCGATGCGGTCCTGCGGGCGCTTCGGGCCGGCCAGGGACGGCGCCACGGTGCCCAGGTCCAGCGTCAACGCCTTGGTGTAGTCGATCTCGCCGGTGCGCGGCACGCCGAACATCTTCTGGGCGCGGAAATAGCCCTCGAAGGCGGCGATTTCCTCGTCGGTGCGGCCGGTACCCTTGAAGTAGTCGATGGTCTTCTCGTCGACCGGGAAGAAGCCCATGGTGGCGCCGTACTCGGGCGCCATATTGCCGATGGTGGCGCGGTCCGGCACCGACAGGCTGGCCGTGCCTTCGCCGAAGAACTCGACGAACTTACCCACCACCTTTTCGCGGCGCAGCATCTCGGTGATGGTGAGCACCAGGTCGGTGGCCGTCACCCCTTCGCGCAGGCGGCCCTTCAGTTCCACGCCGACCACATCCGGCGTCAGGAAATAGACCGGCTGGCCCAGCATGCCGGCCTCGGCCTCGATGCCGCCCACGCCCCAGCCGACCACGCCGATGCCGTTGATCATGGTGGTGTGGCTGTCGGTGCCGACCAGGGTATCAGGGTAGTAGACGCCGTCCTTCTTGTGCACGCCGCGCGCCAGGTATTCCAGGTTCACCTGGTGCACGATGCCGAAGCCGGGCTGCACCACGCCGAAGGTGTCGAAGGCCTGCATGCCCCACTTCATGAACTGGTAGCGCTCGTTGTTGCGCTTGAATTCCAGCTGCATGTTCAGGTCGAGGGACTTCTTGTCGCCGTAGTAGTCGACCTGCACGGAGTGGTCGACCACCAGGTCCACCGGCACCAGCGGCTCGATCTTCTTGGGGTTCTTGCCCATGGTCTCGGCCACGTTGCGCATGGCGGCCAGGTCGGCCAGCAGCGGCACGCCGGTGAAGTCCTGCAGCACCACGCGCGCCACCACGAAGGGGATCTCGTCGACGCGGTCTGTGTTGGGCTGCCAGCCGGCCAGCTGCTTGACGTGTTCCTCGGTCACCTTCTTGCCATCGCAATTGCGCAGCACGGATTCGAGCACGAGGCGGATCGATATCGGCAGGCGCTCGACGGCCACGCCGAGTTCCTTGCCGAGCTGGGGCAGGGAGTAGAACTTGCCTTTGGCCGACGGGCCGATCTTGAATTCTTTCAGAGTCTTGTTCAGGTTGTGGGGCATTGCCTTACTCCAATCGAAGGGTGGTGCGGGCTGATGACGGATTCTGACTCGGACATCATGGTATCCGCAGCGCGGCACGGTGCCCAAGCATGGCGCCGTACCGCGGGCGTGGGGGCGCGGCGCGCCCCCGCACACCGGCGGCATGGCCACGCCGCCGGTCACAATGCTCAACTGTAGCCTCGGCCGATGGCGCAGGGCAACCCACCCGGCGCAGTGGCCTGACTCGGCTCAAATCACATACAGGTCGACATAGTCGTTGACCGGCATCGCCTCCAGGCGCGCCTGGTCCAGCGAGATATCGAGGATGGCCTGCTGCTGCCTGGGCGGGAAGCGCCGCGCCAGGTTGGTCTGGAACTTCTCGACCAGCAAGGGGATGCCTTCCTCGCGGCGGCGCTTGTGCCCGATCGGGTATTCCACCAGCACCTCCGGCAGCACCGTGCCGTCATCGAGCTCGACGGTCAGGCCGTTGGCGATCGAGCGCTTGTCGGGGTCATGGTAGTCGGCAGTGAAGGCCGGGTCTTCCACGCAGACGATCTTCGCACGCAGCGCGTCGATGCGCGGGTCGGCCGCCACGCTGTCCTCGTAGTCCGCGGCGGTAAGGCGGCCGAAGAGCAGGGGCACCGCCACCATGTACTGGATGCAGTGGTCACGGTCGGCCGGATTGGCCAGCAGGCCCGTCTTGTCGATGATGCGCAGGCAGGCCTCGTGGGTACGGATGGTGACGCGGCGGATGTCGGCCGCGCTCTTGCCGGCCTGGGCGAGCTGGCCATGCAGGGCCATGGCCGCCTCGGCCGCGGTCTGCGCGTGGAATTCTGCCGGGAAGGAAATCTTGAACAGCACGTTCTCCATCACGTAGCTGCCGTAGGGGCGCTGGAAGCGGAACGGCTGGCCCTTGAAGAGGACGTCGTAGAAGCCCCAGGTCTTGGCGGTCAGCACGGATGGGTAGCCCATTTCGCCGGTGCGCGCGATCAGCGCCAGGCGCACGGCCCGGCTGGTGGCGTCGCCGGCCGCCCAGCTCTTGCGGCTGCCGGTATTGGGCGCGTGGCGGTAGGTGCGCAGGCTCTGGCCGTCGACCCACGCCAGCGACACGGCATTGGCGATTTCCTCGCGCGACAGGCCCAGCAGGCGGGCGGTGACGGCCGTGGAGGCCACCTTGACCAGCACCACGTGGTCCAGGCCGACCTTGTTGAAGGCGTTTTCCAGCGCGATGCAGCCCTGGATCTCGTGCGCCTTGATCATGGCGCAGAGCACGTCCTTCATCACCAGCGGCTTGCGCCCCGCGGCCAGGTTGCTGCGGGAGAGCCAGTCGGCGGTGGCCAGGATCGCGCCCAGGTTGTCGGAGGGGTGGCCCCATTCGGCGGCCAGCCAGGTGTCGTTGAAGTCCAGCCAGCGGATCATGGCGCCGATGCTGAAGGCGGCCTGGACCGGGTCGAGCTGGAACTGGGTGCCGGGAACCTTGGCGCCGTTGGGCACCACCGTGCCGGGCACGATGGGGCCCAGCAGCTTGGTGCAGGCGGGGTAGGAGAGCGCCTCCATGCCGCAGCCGAGGGTGTCGATCAGGCAGTTGCGGGCCGTGTCGTAGGCCAGCGCGCTCTTGATCTGGTACTGCGTCACGTAGTCGACGATGTCGACGATGACCTGGTCGGTATCGGGACGGACACTGGAGATGGCTGCGGACATGGTGTTTCCTCGGCGCTCCTGCCTGTCTTCGGCTGGTCTGGCGTGCCGGGCTGGCCGCCCGGCTGGCTTGCAGCTTGACTTACTGGTGCGGCTGCGCAGGTTGCTGCGGCGCAGCATCCTGCGTTTGCGCCGGCTGCTGCGCCGGTGCCATCAGCAGCGGCGTGGTCACCGGGGCGCGCAGCCCGCCGGCCTGCGTCGGTGCGGCAGCGCCGCCCTGCATGGCCGCGGTCTGGCATTCATCGGCCAGGCGGTGGGCTTCCTTGTGGTCGAACAGCATCGCCTTGCTCGGGATCACGACCAGGTCCAGGCCGGAACGCGCGTCGTAGTAGCGGTCGGCGCCGGTCACCGTGTTCTCGCGCGGCAGCTTGTATTCCTTGCCATGCCAGTTCAGCGTGATGACCTCGTCGCGCTGCATGTTGCCGTCGATATAGAGGTTGTTACCCAGCTCGCAGCTCCACTTCTCGCCCTTGGGCGGCACCGGCGCTTCGGCGGTGGTTGCTGCCTTCTTCGTGCTCTTCTTGGCAGGCGCCTTCTTGGCGGTGTGCTTCGTGGCGGGTTCCTGGGCCACGGCGGTGCCGGCGGCGGTCACAGTAAGGGCGCCGAGGCAGGCGGCGATCAGGAGGTGTTTCATCAGGCGATTCCTTTCGGAGAATGAGATCTTCAGTCGGGCCTGGCGCTCCCTCCCCCCTCCTTTTCGGGGGAGGGGCGGGGCGCCGTTCCGCCGCTATTCTCTACGATTTGGCGCGGCGGGCGTAGGGGCGGTGCCAATGGTTACATAATCGACGCCGCCACGTGCCGTTCCCGGCCCCGGTGCGTCGCGCGGCTCACTTGCGCTTGCCGATCGGTACAAATTTCAGATTTTCCGGTCCGGTGTAGTTGGCGCTGGGGCGGATGATCTTGTTGTCGATGCGCTGCTCGATGATGTGCGCGGCCCAGCCCGAGGTGCGCGCGATGACGAACAGCGGGGTGAACATGGCAGTGGGCACGCCCATCATGTGGTAGCTGACCGCGCTGAACCAGTCCAGGTTGGGGAACATCTTCTTGATGTCCGCCATCACCGTTTCCAGGCGCTCGGCGATGTCGAACATCTTCATCGAGCCGGCGTCCTTGGACAGATTGCGTGCCACTTCCTTGATGACCTTGTTGCGCGGGTCGCTGATGGTGTACACCGGGTGGCCGAAGCCGATCACCACTTCCTTGTTCTCGACGCGGCGCGTGATGTCGGCCTGGGCCTCATCGGGGGTGTCGTAGCGCTTCTGGATCTCGAAGGCCACCTCGTTGGCGCCGCCGTGCTTGGGGCCGCGCAGCGCGCCGATGGCGCCGCAGATGGACGAGTACATGTCCGAGCCGGTGCCGGCGATGACGCGGCCGGCGAAGGTCGAGGCGTTGAACTCGTGCTCCGCGTACAGGATCAGCGAGGTGTGCATGGCACGCTCCCACAGCGCCGACGGCTTCTCGCCGTGCAGCAGGTGCAGGAAGTGCGCGCCGATGGACTCGTCGTCGGTCTCGACCTCGATGCGCCGTCCGTTGTGGCTGTAGTGGTACCAGTACAGCAGCATCGAGCCGAGGCAGGCCATCAGGCGGTCGGCGATGTCGCGCGCGTCGGGGGTGTTGTGGTCATCCTTCTCGGGCAGCACAGTGCCCAGCACCGACACACCGGTGCGCATCACGTCCATCGGGTGGGCGCTGGCGGGCACCCACTCCAGGGCGGCCTTGACGTTGGCGGGCAGGCCGCGCAGGGCCTTGAGCTTGGCCTTGTAGGCGCGCAGCTCGGCCACGGTGGGCAGCTTGCCGTGCACCAGCAGGTGGGCGATCTCCTCGAATTCGCAGGCGTCGGCGATGTCGAGGATGTCGTAGCCGCGGTAGTGCAGGTCGTTGCCGCTGCGGCCGACCGTGCACAGCGCGGTGTTGCCGGCGGTCACGCCGGACAGGGCCACGGATTTCTTGGGCTTCGGAGCGGTGGGGGCGGTGTCGGGGCTGGCGGGCACTTGCGCTTTGGGCATCGGGATCTCCTGGTTCTGCATTGTTGGTTTGTCGTGGCGCCCGCGCGCGCGGGCTGCCGGCTCTCCGATGGCGTGGCACCGCGCCACGCCGCTTCGCCATTCAGGCGAAGAACAAATCCTGGACGCGCTCGGGCAGTTGCGCGCCGGTGGCGTGCGCACGCTGCAGCAGCGACCAGTAGTAGCGGTAGCTGGCGCGGTCGTGCAGTTGGTCCTGATGCCGGATCGGTGCCCAGCTGTTCTCATAGGCGGCCAGCAGGATCTCGCTGGCCGCGCCGATTTCCTCGCGCGCCGGCCGGAAGGCCTCGACGATCGGCTCGATCTGGCTCGGGTGGATGCTCCATTTGCGCAGATAGCCGAATTCCGTGCGGGCGCGACGCGCATCCTCGCCGGCGCGTTCCGGATGGCGTATGTCAGTGCTGACATTGTGCGAGGGCACTTTGCCATGCCGATGACAGGCCGCCGAGATTTCAAGCATGGCGCGGCGGATCAGCGGGTGCTCGAACTGCTGCGGCGAGCGCATGGCCTCGCCCGGGATGGCGCCGTGGTGGGCCGAGACGAAATCCATCAGGCCGAAGCTCAGGCATTCGACCTGCACCAGGGAAGCAATCTCGAACACCTGTTCCAGCGCCGCATGGGTCTCGATCAGGGCATGGATTGGAATATGGCGCGCAATGCCTGCCGAGCGTGCCACCTGGTTGACGTGGTCGGTCACGCGCGCGATCTCTACCACGTCGGTGGCCTTGGGCACGACCACATAGGCCAGGCGGGCTCCGGCCTCGCCGACCAGGATCTCGACGTCGCTGCGCCAGGACGGGTGCGAGGGAGCGTGCACGCGTACCCCGACGCGGTTGTGCGCGTTGAGCGGGCCGTTGATCAGGCGCGCGCACAACTGGGCGTGCTCGCGTTCCTGGCCGACCGCCGCGCCGTCCTCGCAATCGAGGGTGAGGTCGAAGACGGGCCCAAGCTCTTGCTGCAGGGCGAGCGATTTCAGCATCAGCTTTTCGCTGCCGGCATAGTGGTCGCACACGGGCAACTGGACCGGAATGGATTCGCCCTGGAACAAGACCTCGGATGGGTGCACGTTGACGGTTCTTCAGTGAGGGGGGAGGGGGAGGGCGGCACGAAAAAAAACCGGAGCCCGCGCCGATCCGAGAATCGTTACGGGGCTCCGGTCTTTCATGCGGCGCCTTGTGCTAAGGAGCCGGTATCAGCCGAGCAGATGCTGCACGCCGGCGCGCTCTTCCTCGAACTCCTTCAGCGTGATGTTGATCTTTTCCTGGCTGTAGGCGTCGATCTCGAGACCCTTGACGATCTCGTACTTGCCGTTGGCGGTGGTGACCGGGTAGCCGAACATCACGTCCTGCGGAATGCCGTATTCACCGTTGGAGGGGATGCCCATGGTGACGACCTTGCCGTTGGTGCCCAGCACCCAGTCGTGCACGTGGTCGATGGCGGCGTTGGCTGCCGAAGCGGCCGACGATAGGCCACGTGCCTCGATGATGGCGGCGCCGCGCTTGCCAACGGTCGGCAGGAACACGTCGTTGTTCCACACCTGGTCGTTGATCAGGTCCTTGACGCTCTGGCCGTCGACGGTCGCGTAGCGGTAGTCGGCGTACATGGTCGGGCTGTGGTTGCCCCACACGAACAGCTTCTCGATCGACGAGACCGGCTTGCCGGTCTTGGCGGCGATCTGCGACAGCGCACGGTTGTGGTCCAGGCGCAGCATCGCGGTGAAGTTCCCGCGCGGCAGGTCCGGGGCCGACTTCATGGCGATGTAGGCGTTGGTGTTGGCCGGGTTGCCGACCACCAGCACCTTGACGTTGCGGCTGGCGACTTCGTTCAGGGCCTTGCCCTGCACCGTGAAGATCTGGGCGTTGGCTTCGAGCAGGTCCTTGCGTTCCATGCCCTTGCTACGGGGACGGGCGCCAACCAGCAGGGCCACGTCGGCGTCCTTGAAGGCAACCTTGGGGTCGTCGGTGATCACCACGCCGGCCAGCAGCGGGAACGCGCAGTCTTCCAGTTCCATCACCACGCCCTTGACAGCGGTCTGGGCTTGCGGGAGGTCGAGCAGTTGGAGGATGACCGGCTGGTCTTTGCCCAGCATGTCGCCATTGGCGATGCGGAACAGCAGGGAGTAGCCGATCTGGCCAGCGGCGCCGGTGACTGCGACGCGCATTGGGGCTTTAGCCATGAGTAAATCTCCAAACGAGAAAAGGGGGAAACCGGTCGGTGTCACGCACCACGGAGGTGGGCGTCGCACCGCTGCGGGTTGTCGCCACGGCGGTCGGCGGCAGTCCGTCGGCGCCGCCTGCGCGGTGCGCAGCGCGGCGGCCGGGTGGGCAAGTGCCACAACGGGTCATGGTGATGCGACAAGGCGTAAGTCTACTGCTAAGCGGCATGCCGCATCCATAGCAACATCGCGGACTAGGCTCCACATTGCGTGGCTGCCTGCGTGGTTGCACGAGGCAGCGGGAGTGTAGGCCGCCCCCCTTGCAAAGTCAATTCATATGTCTTATATAAGACATAAGACATTTGACGTTGGGCTGGACGCCCCTCGTCGTTTTGTGGTGAAATCCGGCTATGTCATCGCTGCCCTCGACCCTCGTCGGTGTTCCGACCAGCGGAACTCCCGATTCCAGCGCCGCCGCGCCTGGCGCTGGGGCGCAGCCGTCCGCACCTGCCGCGGGGCCTGTGGCGCCTGCGGCGGCACCCCCGGCCCCCGCCTCGCCGACCTTCAGCCCACTCTACCAGCAGATCAAGGCTCTGATCATGAAGAGCCTGCAGTCCGGCGAATGGAAGCCGGGCGAGATGATCCCGAGCGAGATGGAGCTCGCCTCGCGTTACAAGGTGAGCCAGGGTACGGTGCGCAAGGCCATCGACGAGCTGGCCGCGGAGAACCTGGTGGCGCGCCGCCAGGGCAAGGGCACCTTCGTCACCACCCACCACGAGGACGGCGTCAAGTTCCGCTTCCTGCGCCTGGTGCCTGATGAGGGCGAGCCGCACTACGGGACCAGCCACGTGCTCGAGTGCAAGCGCCTGCGGGCGCCGGCCGAGATCGCCCGCCTGCTCGACATCCGCACCGGCGATAGCGTGGTGCAGATCCGCCGCATCCTGTTCTTCTCGGGCGAAGCGACCGTGCTCGACGAGATCTGGCTGCTCGGCGCCAACTTCAAGGGCCTGACGGCAGAGAAGCTGACCGAATGGAAGGGCCCGATGTACGCCTTGTTCGAGGCAGAGTTCGGCACGAGGATGATCCGTGCCACGGAAAAGATTCGCGCGGTGCCGGCCGATTCGACCGCCGCCGCGCTGCTCACGGTGCCCGAAGGCTCGCCGCTGCTGTCGGTGGAGCGGGTTTCGTTCACCTATGGGGATCGCCCGGTCGAAGTCCGGCGCGGCTTGTACGTCACTACACGTCACTATTACCAGAACGATCTGAGCTGATCCCCCGGCCGGCGCGGCAGTTGTGCGCCGATTTTCGTAGTTTTGGCGATGGCTTTCATGGCCGTCGCGAATGATGCACGCAATTTTTGCACCAGAATGGTTGCGTGCGATTGTCGAGCACGCCATGTTTGTGCCCGATAGCTGAAAATTATTGGTGCGGCGCGCAACAAAGGCGCTAAAATTGTCAGGATTTGCACCCGGTGCATCCATTTGCATTCAGGCTCCGGATGCAATGGATATTTTTGTTTTTTGTTTACCGCTAATGGGGTCTCGCATGGCTGAAGCCGTCAAACAAGCCAGGCCGGAATTCCGGAACATCCATATCACGCAGCTTGCGCGATATCGGTTGCCCTGGGCCGGCAAGGTATCCATCCTGCATCGTGTGAGCGGTGCGCTGATGTTCCTGCTCCTGCCGTTCATCCTGTACCTGTTCGAACAGAGCGTCACGTCGGAACTCAGCTTCGCCAAGTTCACGTCCCTGCTCTCCGGTGGCTTCGTCAAGCTGGTCCTGCTGGTTCTGATCTGGGGTTACCTGCACCACTTCTGCGCCGGCATCCGCTTCCTGCTGCTCGATGTCCACGTCGGCGTCTCCAAGCCTGCCTCCGCAAAGTCCGCCGTCGCCGTCCTGGTCATCAGCCTGCTGCTCACCGCGATTTTCGGCCTGAAGCTGTTCGGCGTGTTTTGAGGAGAGTCAAGGTGGCAAACAATAATATCGGTCCCAAGCGCCTCGTCGTCGGCGCACACTACGGTATCAAGGATTGGCTGGCGCAGCGCGTCACCGCCTGCGTGATGGTGGTCTTCACGGTCGTGCTGGCCATCGCCTTCCTGCTCTCGAACGGCGCTTCCTACGAAGCGTGGGCAGGGCTCTTCGCCAACCAGTGGATGAAGATCCTGACGTTCCTGACCATCCTGTCGCTGCTGTATCACGCCTGGATCGGCGTGCGCGACATCTGGATGGACTACGTGAAGCCGATGGCCGTGCGCCTCGTGCTCCAAGTTCTTACGATTCTGTGGCTCGTCGGTTGTGCGGGCTACGCAGCTCAGATTCTCTGGAGGGTGTAATAAATGGTCGCAGTCAAGACAGGATTGCCGCGTCGTCGCTTTGACGTGGTCATCGTCGGGGCGGGCGGCTCCGGGATGCGCGCATCCCTCCAGCTCGCGGAAGCCGGCCTCAGCGTGGCCGTACTCTCCAAGGTGTTCCCCACGCGCTCGCACACCGTCGCGGCGCAGGGCGGCATCGGCGCTTCGCTCGGCAACATGAGCGAAGACAACTGGCACTATCACTTCTACGACACCATCAAGGGCTCCGACTGGCTGGGCGACCAGGACGCCATTGAGTTCATGTGCCGCGAGGCACCGAACGTGGTGTACGAGCTGGAACACTTCGGCATGCCGTTCGACCGCAATGCCGACGGCACCATCTACCAGCGTCCCTTCGGCGGCCACACCTCGAACTACGGCGAGAAGCCGGTGCAGCGTGCCTGCGCCGCGGCCGACCGTACCGGCCACGCGCTGCTGCACACGCTGTACCAGCGCAACGTCCGCGCCAAGACGCACTTCTTCGTCGAGTGGATGGCGCTGGACCTGATCCGCGACGAGGACGGCGACGTGCTGGGCGTGACCGCGCTGGAAATGGAAACCGGCGAGGTCTATATCCTCGAGGCCAAGACCACGCTGTTCGCCACCGGCGGTGCCGGCCGCATCTACGCCGCTTCCACCAACGCCTTCATCAATACCGGTGATGGCCTGGGCATGGCGGCGCGTGCCGGCATCCCGCTGGAAGACATGGAGTTCTGGCAGTTCCACCCGACCGGCGTGGCCGGCGCGGGCGTGCTGATCACCGAAGGCGTGCGCGGCGAAGGCGGCATCCTGCGCAACAAGGACGGCGAGCGCTTCATGGAGCGCTACGCGCCGACGCTGAAGGACCTGGCGCCGCGCGACTTCGTCTCGCGCTCGATGGACCAGGAAATCAAGGAAGGCCGTGGCTGCGGCCCGAACGGCGACTACGTGCTGCTCGACCTGACCCACGTCGGTGCCGAGACCATCATGAAGCGCCTGCCGTCGATCCGCGAGATCGGCGTGAAGTTCGCCAACGTCGACGCCATCAAGGAACCGATTCCCGTGGTGCCGACCATCCACTACCAGATGGGCGGCATTCCGACCAACTACCACGGTCAGGTGGTGGTGCCGAAGAACGGCAGCCCGAACGAGGTGGTCAACGGCTTCTACGCGATCGGCGAATGCTCCTGCGTGTCGGTGCACGGCGCCAACCGCCTGGGCACGAACTCACTGCTCGACCTGGTGGTGTTCGGCCGTTCCGCCGGCAACCACATCGTCAAGCACGTCAACGACAGCAAGGCACACAAGCCGCTGCCGGCCGACGCCGCCGACCGCGCGATGGCGCGCCTGGCCAAGCTGCAGTCCTCGTCCAAGGGCGAGTACACGCAGGATGTGGCCAACGACATCCGCAAGAACATGCAGTCGCATGCCGGCGTGTTCCGTACGCAGAAGCTGATGGACGAAGGTGTCGAGCGCATCCTCGAGGTTGCCGAGCGCGCCGACAACATCCACCTGAAGGACAAGTCCAAGGTGTTCAACACGGCGCTGATCGAAGCGCTGGAAGTGGCCAACCTGACGGAAGTGGCCAAGGCCACGATGATCTCTGCTGCGGCCCGCAAGGAATCGCGCGGTGCCCATGCGCACAGCGACTTCCCCAACCGCGACGACGAGAACTGGCTCAAGCACACGCTGTTCTACAGCGAGGGCAACCGCCTCGACTACAAGCCGGTGACGATGAAGCCGCTGACGGTGGAAAGCGTTCCGCCCAAGGCCCGTACGTTCTAAGCCCGCCTCGTAGAGAAAACAGGACCCACAGAAATGAAGCGTATTTTCGAAGTCTACCGCTACGATCCGGACAAGGACGCGGCGCCGCGCATGCAGACCTACGAGATCGAGCTGGACGGCCACGAGCGCATGCTGCTCGACGCGCTGCTCAAGCTGAAGAAGGTCGATGAGTCGATCGCCTTCCGCCGCTCCTGCCGCGAAGGCGTGTGCGGTTCGGACGCGATGAACATCAACGGCAAGAACGGCCTGGCCTGCCTGACGAACATGCGCGAGCTGCCGGAGCGCATCGTGCTGCGTCCGCTGCCCGGCCTGCCGGTGGTGCGCGACCTGATCGTCGACATGACGCAGTTCTTCAAGCAGTACAACTCGATCAAGCCCTACCTGATCAACGACGAGCCGCCGCCCGAGAAGGAGCGCCTGCAGTCGCCGGAAGAGCGTGACGAGCTGGACGGCCTGTACGAGTGCATCTTGTGCGCCAGCTGCTCGACGTCCTGCCCCTCGTTCTGGTGGAACCCGGACAAGTTCGTCGGCCCGGCCGGCCTGCTGCAGGCCTACCGCTTCATCGCCGACAGCCGCGACCAGGCCACCAACGAGCGTCTGGACAACCTGAACGACCCGTACCGCCTGTTCCGCTGCCACAGCATCATGAACTGCGTGGATGTGTGCCCGAAGGGCCTGAATCCCACGAAGGCCATCGGCAAGATCAAGGAGCTGATGGTCCGCCGCGCGGTCTGACCTCGGCCACGGCCTTGTAGTAAGCGGTGCGCCAGCCCGGTCGGCTATACCGGGCTGGCGCACCGGAAGCAGGAAATCATGACCGAGAGTCAACCCACCTCATTCTCCCATCAGGCCGATCCGCTCAAGCGCGCCCGTCTGCGCTGGCGCGCCCGCCGCGGCCTCCTGGAGAACGACATCATCGTCGAAAGATTCTTCAACCGTTACGAGGAGAGCCTGTCCGATGCGGACGTGGCTTCGCTGAGCGCGCTGTTCGAGCTCAGCGACAACGAGTTGATGGACCTCCTCCTTGCCCGCAAGGAGCTGGACGGTGAACTCGCCACGCCCCCGATGCAAAAGGTCCTCGACCTGCTGCGCTCGGTTTGAGTTTGGTCAATATTTATCTATAGCATTTGAAGGAACAGACATGACGCCGTCCGATGTGAAAGCCACGCTATCGTTTTCCGATGGTTCCCCCAGCGTCGAGCTGCCGATCTACAAGGGCACCGTAGGCCCGGACGTGATCGATATTCGCAAGCTGTACGGCCAGACCGGCAAGTTTACTTACGACCCCGGTTTCATGTCGACGGCCTCGTGCAATTCGAAGATCACCTACATCGACGGCGACAAGGGCGAGCTGCTGTACCGTGGTTACCCGATCGAGCAACTGGCGCAGAAGTGCGACCACCTCGAGACCTGCTACCTGCTGCTGAAGGGCGAGCTGCCCAACGCCAAGCAGAAGGAAGAGTTTGTTGGTGCGGTGATGAACCACACCATGGTTCACGAGCAGATGCAGTTCTTCCTGCGCGGCTTCCGCCGCGATGCTCACCCGATGGCCGTGCTGACGGGCCTGGTGGGCGCCATGAGCGCGTTCTACCACGACGCCATGGACATCGATGACCCGCACCAGCGCGAAATCTCCGCGATCCGCCTGATCGCCAAGATGCCGACCCTGGTCGCGATGGCATACAAGTACAACATCGGCCAGCCGTACATCTACCCGCAGAACGACCTGTCCTACTCGGGCAACTTCATGCAGATGATGTTCGCCACGCCGTGCGCGCCGTACAAGGTCAATCCGGTGCTGGAGCGCGCGCTGGACCGTATCTTCATCCTGCACGCCGACCACGAGCAGAACGCCTCCACCTCGACCGTGCGCCTGGCCGGCTCGTCGGGTACCAACCCGTTCGCCGCCATCGCCGCCGGCGTGGCCTGCCTGTGGGGTCCGGCCCACGGCGGCGCCAACGAGGCCGCGCTGAAGATGCTGGAAGAGATCGGCAGCGTCGACAACATCGGCGAGTTCATCAAGCAGGTCAAGGACAAGAACTCGGGCGTGCGCCTGATGGGCTTCGGCCACCGCGTGTACAAGAACTACGACCCGCGCGCCAAGCTGATGCGCGAGACCTGCCACGAGGTGCTGGAAGAGCTGGGCCTGCACAATGACCCGCTGTTCAAGCTGGCCATGGAGCTGGAAAAGATCGCGCTGGAAGACGAATACTTCGTCAGCCGCAAGCTGTACCCGAACGTCGACTTCTACTCGGGCATCGTGCAGCGCGCGCTGGGCATCCCGACCTCGCTGTTCACCTGCATCTTCGCCCTGGCGCGTACCCCGGGCTGGATCTCGCAGTGGGAAGAGATGATCACCGATCCGGAGTACAAGATCGGCCGTCCGCGCCAGCTGTTCAACGGCGCCGCCGCACGCGAAGTGCCGGACCTGAACAAGCGCTGATCCCTGATCGCCTGACCTCTCTTGCTGCATTGCGCAGCAAGCGCGACGCCCCGGCCCTGCCGGGGCGTTTGTTTTTGCGGCTTGCGCCATTTTTGTGCGGCGCGAAAAAAGATTGCGTAGTATGTGGCGATTGCGTCGTTTCGCGGCGATTTGTGGCTCAATTTACTTAGGGTTATCACCAGATGTTGTGCAAATTTCGCTTGTTGCGGGAAATTTGACCCTATAATGCGGCCAGCTTTGCCGACTGCAGTCGGGCCACCCTTCCGGCCTGCGGTGCGGCAAGCGGGGCAGGCGATTCGCTTGCGCAATAGAGAACGCATCAACGTTGTCTTTCCGAACCAAGGTCCCCGGCAGAAGGGGGCTGACACATGCCGGGCCCCGCAAGCGACTCTTCAAGCAGGCCCGTATTCCGCGTCATGGGTTCCCTCCCGCGGGTGTTGTTCGATTGCGCAGGTCAGACCGCTTTGCCCGGTTGACTAATACATAATCGAGGAGCTCCTGATGATGCTGTCCCGTCTTACGTCCATCTCCCTGGCAAGCGCGCTGCTCGCCTTCGGCGCTGCTGCCAACGCGGAAACCGTCAAGATCGCCATTGCCGGTCCGATGAGCGGCTCGGTCGCCCAGTACGGCGACATGGTCAAGGCCGGCGCGCTGACCGCGATCGAGCAGATCAATGCTGCGGGCGGTGCCGGTGGCAACAAGCTGGAAGCGGTGATGATGGACGACGCCTGCGAACCCAAGCAGGCCGTGGCGGTGGCCAACAAGATCGTCAGCCAGGGTATCAAGTACGTGATCGGCCACGTCTGCTCGGGCTCGACCATCCCCGCCTCGGACATCTACGAGAACGAAGGCATCGTGATGGTCACGCCGTCGGCCACCGCCCCGCAGCTGACCGAAGGCAAGAAGCGCAAGTTCGTCTTCCGCACCATCGGCCGCGATGACCAGCAGGGCCCGGCCGCCGCCAACTACATCATCACCAAGGTCAAGCCGAAGAAGGTCGCCGTGCTGCACGACAAGCAGTCGTACGGCCAGGGCATCGCCGCCTCGGTGAAGAAGGATCTGGAAGCCGCCAAGATTCCCGTCGCCGTCTTCGAGGGCATCAACGCCGGCGATTCGGATTACTCGGCCATCATCACCAAGCTGAAGTCGCAGGGCGTGGACTTCGTCTACTTCGGCGGCTACCACCCCGAGATGGGCATGCTGCTGCGCCAGGCGCGCGAGCAGGGCGTCAAGGCGACCTTCATGGGTCCCGAGGGTGTGGGCAACAAGGACGTGACCGCGATTGCAGGCCCGTCCTCCGAAGGCATGCTGGTGACGCTGCCGGCCGACTTCTCGGCCGACCCGGCCAACGCGGCGCTGGTCAAGGCCTTCGCCGACAAGAAGCGTGACGCCAACGGTCCGTTCCAGATGCCTGCCTACACCGGCGTCAAGATCATCTCCGACGCCATCGCCGGCGCCAAGAGCACCGATCCGGCCAAGGTCGCGGCATATATGCACAAGAACGCCTTCCAGACCCCGATCGGCAAGGTCGAGTACGACGCTCAGGGCGACCTGAAGTCCTTCAAGTTCGTTGTCTTCACCTGGCACAAGGACGCCACCAAGACGGCCGCCAACTGATCTGGCGCCTTTCCCGACACGCCCCGTTCCTCCACCGACGAGCGGGGCGTTTTAGTATCGGGCTTCCTTGCTGCGAGGCTTCCCGCATGAATGAATTCCTTCCACAGTTCACCCAGCAACTGGTCAACGGCCTGACGCTGGGTGCGATCTACGCCTTGATCGCCATCGGCTACACGATGGTCTACGGCATCATCGGCATGATCAACTTCGCCCACGGCGAGATCTATATGATCGGCGCCTACGTGGGCCTCGTAACCCTGACCGCGATCGGCGTGCAGGCGGGCTATCCGCTGCCGCTGGTGCTCGGCGCCGCGCTGCTGGTGTCGGTCCTGGTCACCGGCCTGTACGGCTTCGCGGTCGAGCGCGTGGCGTACCGGCCCTTGCGCGGCGGCCCGCGCCTGGTGCCGCTGATTTCCGCCATCGGCATGTCGATCTTCCTGCAGAACTACGTGCAGATCGGGCAGGGCGCCCGCGATGTCTCCGTGCCCGCGCTGATCTCCGGCGCGATCGAGTTCCAGATGGGCGGCGACTTCACCGTGACCATCCCCTACGCGCGCCTGCTGATCGTCGGCGTGACGCTGGCGCTGATGATCGCGCTGACGCTCTTCATCGGCCGCTCGCGCATGGGCCGCGCCTGCCGCGCCTGCGCCGAGGATATGCGCATGGCCAACCTGCTCGGCATCGACACCAACAAGGTGATCTCCTTCACCTTCGTGCTCGGCGCGATGCTGGCCGCCGTGGGCGGCGTGCTGATCGGGCTGACCATCGGCAAGCTCAATCCCTTCATCGGCTTCATCGCCGGCATCAAGGCCTTCACCGCTGCGGTGCTGGGCGGCATCGGCAGCATCCCCGGCGCGATGCTGGGTGGCGTGCTGCTGGGCCTGGCCGAGACCTTCGCCTCCGGCTACATGCCGGCCGAGTACAAGGACGTAGTGGCCTTCGGCCTGCTGGTGCTGGTGCTGCTGTTCCGACCCACCGGCCTGCTGGGCAAGCCGGACGTGGAAAAGGTGTGAGGACGACATGACACAAGCCATTGCTACGCAAGCCGGCCTGGCACAGGCCGCGCCCGTCTCGTCGACGCTGAAGAACGCGGTCGTCGCCGCCGTGATGACCGCCATCCTGACCGTGCCGGTGCTGGGCCTGCAGCTCAAGCTCGACGGCTACAAGGTGGTGCTGGAATCGCACTGGCGGCCGGTCTGGATCGCGGTGATCGCGGTCTTCCTGTTCCAGCTCTGCAAGCCCATGCTCAACCGCGCGCGCGGCGCGGTGCGGCTGCCGGCGGTGCCCGCGCTGGGCGCGCGCCAGCAGCGGGTGGCCATCTGGGTGCTGCTCGCGGTCGGCCTGGTGTGGCCCTTCTTCGGCTCGCGCGGTGCGGTCGACGTGGCCACGCTCGCGCTGATCTACGTGATCCTGGGCCTGGGCCTGAACATCGTGGTGGGCTTTGCCGGCCTGCTTGACCTGGGCTACGTGGGCTTCTACGCCGTGGGCGGCTACACCTACGCGCTGCTGAACCAGTACTTCGGCCTGAGCTTCTGGGAGTGCCTGCCGATCGCGGCCATGATGTCGGCCACCTTCGGCTTCCTGCTGGGCTTCCCGGTGCTGCGCCTGCGCGGCGACTACCTGGCCATCGTGACGCTGGGCTTCGGCGAGATCATCCGCCTGCTGCTCAACAACCTGACCAGCCTGACCGGCGGCCCGGACGGCGTCTCGGGCATTCCCAAGCCCACCGTGTTCGGCATCGAGATGGCGCGCAGCGCCAGCGTCGAGGGCGCGCGCACCTTCCACGAACTGATGGGCTGGGACTACAGCGGCCAGCACATGGTGATCTTCCTCTACCTGCTCGCGCTGCTGCTGGTGGCCTTCACGCTCTTCGTCACCAGCCGGCTGATCCGCATGCCGATGGGCCGCGCCTGGGAGGCACTGCGAGAGGACGAGATCGCCTGCCGCTCGCTGGGCCTGAACCCGACCCGCATCAAGCTGTCGGCCTTCACGCTGGGGGCGTCCTTCGCCGGCATCGGCGGCGCCTTCTTCGCCGCACGCCAGGGCCTGGTCAATCCGGAGTCCTTCACTTTCATCGAGTCGGCGCTGATCCTGGCCGTGGTGGTGCTGGGCGGCATGGGCTCGCAGCTGGGCGTGATCCTGGCCGCCATCCTGCTGACCGCGCTGCCCGAGATGGCGCGCGGCTTCGCCGAATACCGCATGTTGATCTTCGGCCTGGTGATGGTGCTGATGATGATGTGGCGACCGCAGGGCCTGCTGCCCTCGAGCCGTCCGCACGTGGAGCTGCCACGATGACCGCTATGCAATCCAATGAACTGCTGAAGGTATCCGGCCTGCAGATGCGCTTCGGCGGCCTGCTGGCCGTCGACGGGATCGACTTCGACGTACGTCGCGACGAGGTCTTCGCCATCATCGGCCCCAACGGCGCGGGCAAGACCACGGTGTTCAACTGCGTGGGCGGTTTCTACCGTCCCACCGCAGGCCAGGTTGTGCTGGACGGCCACGGCATCGCCGGCCTGCCCAGCCACATGGTGGCGCGCAAGGGCCTGGTGCGCACCTTCCAGAACATCCGCCTGTTCAAGCAATTGACGGTGGTGGAGAACCTGATGGTGGCCCAGCACATGCAGGTCAAGAGCGGCCTGCTGCACGGCCTGCTAGCGACGCCGGCCTACCGCCGCGCCGAGCGCGAGGCGCTGGAGCGCGCCGCGCACTGGCTGGAGCGCATGGAGCTGACCAAGGTCGCCAACCGCGAGGCCGGCACCCTGTCCTACGGCCACCAGCGCCGCCTGGAGATCGCGCGCTGCATGATCACCAAGCCGCGCCTGCTGATGCTGGACGAGCCGGCGGCCGGCCTGAACCCGCAGGAGAAGATCGAACTGCAGCACCTGATCGACAGCCTGCGCCGCGAGTTCGGCATCGCCGTGCTGCTGATCGAGCACGACATGAGCCTGGTGATGGGCGTGTCCGACCGCATCCTGGTGATGGAGCACGGCCGTCCGATCGTGATCGGCAAACCGGAAGAAGTGCGCAACGACCCGCGCGTGATCAAGGCCTACCTGGGAGAGGACTGATGCTGAAGCTGGAAAAGGTCCACACCCACTATGGTGCCGTCGAGGCGCTGTCGGGCGTGTCGATCGAAGTCAACAAGGGCGAGATCGTCACCCTGATCGGCAGCAACGGCGCCGGCAAGACCACGCTGATGATGACGGTGTGCGGCTCGCCGCGCGCCTCCAGCGGCCGCGTGCTGTTCGAGGGCCGCGACATCACCCGCATGCCCACGCACGAGATCATGCGCATGGGCATGGCGATCTCGCCCGAGGGGCGGAGAGTCTTCCCCAGCCTGACCGTGCTGGAGAACCTGCAGATGGGCGGCTTCTTCGCCAACCGGCAGGAGATCGAGGCGGGCATCGAGCATGTGTTCAAGCTGTTCCCGCGGCTGAACCAGCGCGCCACCCAACGCGCCGGCACCATGTCGGGCGGCGAGCAGCAGATGCTGGCGATCGGCCGCGCGCTGATGAGCCGGCCGCGCCTGCTGCTGCTCGACGAGCCGACGCTGGGGCTGGCGCCGCTGATCATCGCGCAGATCTTCGACATCATCCGCACCATCCGCGAGGAAGGCGTCACCGTCTTCCTGGTTGAACAGAACGCCAACAAGGCGCTGCACGTGGCGGACCGCGGCTATGTGCTGGAGACCGGGCGCGTGGTGCTGGCCGACAGCGGCGAGAACCTGCTGGCCAACGACAGCATCAAGAAGGCGTATCTGGGCGGGTAGGGCGGCAAAAACCCCGATGGGGTGCGCTGAGGCGGCGAGTGCGCCAACGCCGTTGGCCAAGAGATGCGCCAACACCGTTGGTCAAGAGATGCGCCAACGCCGTTGGTCAAGCATAGTGTCCTGGCTCCCTCTCCCCTCATGGGGAGAGGGTTGGGGAGAGGGGTGGTCTAGCAAGGCACCACACAAAGCGAATCCCTCGGTGTTGTCCAGCACGCCAAGGCGAGACGAAGCCGACAAGATGCGCCAACACCGTCGGCCAAGCATAGTGTCCTGGCTCCCTCTCCCCTCATGGGGAGAGGGTTGGGGAGAGGGGTGGTCTAGCAAGGCACCACACAAAGCGAATCCCTCGGTGTTGTCCAGCACGCCAAGGCGAGACGAAGCCGACAAGATGCGCCAACACCGTCGGCCAAGCATAGTGTCCTGGCTCCCTCTCCCCTCAGGGGAGAGGGAGGGGGTGAGGGGTGGTCTAGCAAGGCGCAACGCAAAGCGAAGCCCTCGGTGTTGTCCAGCACGCCAACACAGAGACGAAGCCGATGGTGTTGTCCAGCACGTCGCCATTCGCAAGCGCCTGCCCTCTCCCCCGGCCCCTCTCCCGCAAGCGGGAGAGGGGAGCAAACCAGCGGCACGTTGATCGGTTTTCCCGCTGCGGCCGCACTGCTTCTACCACCCCCTTTTCGCCAACCACGAAATCCCCCTTTCGCCAATCACATCACATCCACTGTGATTCATGCGGCTCCTGAGGCCCGGCGCGCCACACCCCCTGTGGCATAATTTCTTGCGAAGTCAAGCAATCGCTGCAAGCCGCAGTTTCTGCCAATTCCTGTGCGAGTTCCTGCCCGCACTTGCCGCGAAACATCCCCGCAATCCAAAACCAGCGGAACCGCCCGCCGAGCCGTGTCCACGTGACAGCATGGCGCCGGACCGCCCCCCGCATCATGGCCAAGACGCTCTACGACAAACTCTGGGATGACCACACCGTCCACGTCGAGGAAGACGGTACCACGCTGCTCTACATCGACCGCCACCTGCTGCACGAAGTGACCAGCCCGCAGGCGTTCGAAGGCCTGAAGCTGGCGGAGCGCCCGGTATGGCGCATCAGCGCCAACCTGGCGGTGTCGGACCACAATGTGCCGACCACCGACCGCAGCCAGGGCATCGCCGACCCGGTCTCCAAGCTGCAGGTGGACACGCTGGATGCGAACTGCGACGCCTACGGCATCACCCAGTTCAAGATGAACGATCACCGCCAGGGCATCGTCCACGTGATCGGGCCGGAGCAGGGTGCCACGCTGCCTGGCATGACCGTGGTCTGCGGCGATTCGCACACCAGCACGCACGGTGCCTTCGGCGCGCTGGCGCACGGCATCGGCACCTCCGAGGTCGAGCACGTGCTGGCCACGCAGACGCTGCTGGGCAAGAAGGCCAAGAACATGCTGGTCAAGGTGGAAGGCAAGCTGCCGCGCGGCTGCACCGCCAAGGACATCGTGCTGGCCGTGATCGGCAAGATCGGCACCGCCGGCGGCACCGGCTACACCATCGAGTTCGCCGGCTCGGCCATCCGCGACCTGACCATGGAAGGCCGCATGACCGTCTGCAACATGGCCATCGAGGCGGGCGCGCGCGCCGGCCTGGTGGCGGTGGACGACGTCACGCTGGAGTACGTCAAGGGTCGCCCCTATGCGCCGCAGGGCGTGGAGTGGGAGCAGGCCGTGCGCTACTGGCGCACGCTGCATTCGGATGCGGGCGCCCATTTCGACCTGGTGGTCGAGCTGCGCGCGGAAGACATCCGTCCGCAGGTGACCTGGGGCACCTCGCCCGAGATGGTGATCAGCATCGAGGACCGCGTGCCGGATCCGGAGAAGGAAAAGGACGCGAACAAGCGCAACGCCATGGAGCGCGCGCTCGAGTACATGGGCCTGCAGCCCAACGTGCCGGTCGAGAGCATCAAGATCGACAAGGTCTTTATCGGCTCCTGCACCAACAGCCGTATCGAAGACATGCGCGCCGCCGCCTGGGTGGTGCAGAAGCTGGGCCGCCGGGTTGCCTCCAACGTGAAGCTGGCGATGGTGGTGCCGGGCTCGGGCCTGGTCAAGGAACAGGCCGAGCGCGAAGGGCTGGACAAGATCTTCAAGGCGGCCGGTTTCGAGTGGCGCGAGCCTGGCTGCTCGATGTGCCTGGCCATGAACGCCGACCGCCTCGATGCCGGCGAACGTTGCGCCTCGACCTCGAACCGCAACTTCGAAGGCCGTCAGGGCGCGGGCGGGCGCACGCATCTCGTGAGCCCGGCGATGGCCGCCGCGGCCGCCATCGAGGGCCACTTCGTCGACGTGCGCAAGCTGGGCTGAAGGCCAGCCGCGCCATGCACATCATGAAAAGGACCCTGTTCGCATTGCTCGCCTGCATCGGCCTGCTCCAGCTGGCCGGCTGCAACACCATGGCGGGCCTGGGCAAGGACACGCAGGCCGCCGGCCGTTCGCTCGAGAACACGGCGAAGAAGTAAGGAAGAATCCAACCATGGAAAAGTTCACCGTACATAGCGGCCTCGTGGCGCCCCTGGACCGCGAGAACGTCGATACCGACGCCATCATCCCGAAGCAGTTCCTGAAGTCGATCAAGCGCACCGGCTTCGGCCCCAATCTGTTCGACGAGTGGCGCTACAAGGATGTGGGCGAGCCCGGCCAGGACAACAGCAAGCGTCCGCTGAACCCGGACTTCGTGCTGAACCAGCCGCGTTACCAGGGCGCCTCCGTCCTGCTGGCACGCCGTAATTTCGGCTGCGGCAGCTCGCGCGAGCACGCGCCCTGGGCGCTCACGCAGTACGGCTTCCGCGCCGTGATCGCGCCCAGCTTCGCCGACATCTTCTTCAACAACTGCTACAAGAACGGCCTGCTGCCGGTGGTGCTCACCGAGATGCAGGTGGACCACCTGTTCAACGAGACCAATGCCTTCAACGGCTACAAGCTGACCATCGATCTCGACAAGCAGGTCGTGGTGACGCCGGGCGGCGACGCCTATCCGTTCGACATCGCGCCGTTCCGCAAGTACTGCATGCTCAACGGCTTCGACGACATCGGCCTGACCCTGCGCCATGCGGACAAGATCAAGGCCTTCGAGGCCGAGCGCGTGGCCAAGATGCCGTGGCTGAACAACCGCCTGGTCGGCTGAGCCCGGCGCGCCAACTCAACAAGGAAGAGCAACAGCATGAAAATCGCAGTCCTGCCGGGTGACGGCATCGGTCCCGAAATCGTCGAGCAAGCCGTCAAGGTGCTGAACGCCCTGGACGAGAAGTTCGAACTGGAAACGGCCCCCGTGGGCGGCGCCGGCTACGAGGCCGAGGGCCATCCGCTGCCGGAGAACACGCTCAAGCTGGCCAAGGAGGCCGACGCCATCCTGTTCGGCGCCGTGGGCGACTGGAAGTACGACAAGCTGGAGCGCGCGCTGCGCCCCGAGCAGGCCATCCTGGGCTTGCGCAAGCACCTGCAGCTGTTCGCCAACTTCCGTCCGGCGATCTGCTACCCCGAGCTGACCGGCGCTTCCAGCCTGAAGCCCGAACTGGTGGCCGGTCTGGACATCCTGATCGTGCGCGAGCTCAACGGCGACATCTACTTCGGCCAGCCGCGCGGCTTGCGCGAGGCGCCGGACGGCCTGTTCAAGGGCCAGCGCGAGGGCTTCGACACCATGCGCTACAGCGAGCCGGAAATCCGCCGCATCGCCCACGTGGCCTTCCAGGCCGCGGCCAAGCGCGGCAAGAAGCTGTGCAGCGTGGACAAGGCCAATGTGCTGGAGACCTTCCAGTTCTGGAAGGACATCGTCACCGAGGTGCACAAGGAGTACCCGGAGGTCGAGCTGTCGCACATGTATGTCGACAACGCGGCCATGCAGCTGGTCAAGGCGCCCAAGAGCTTCGACGTGATCGTCACCGGCAATATGTTCGGCGACATCCTGTCGGACGAGGCGGCGATGCTGACCGGCTCGATCGGCATGCTGCCGTCGGCCTCGCTGGACGCCAACAACAAGGGCCTGTACGAGCCCTCGCACGGCTCGGCACCGGACATCGCCGGCAAGGGCATCGCCAACCCGCTGGCGACCATCCTGTCGGCGGCCATGATGCTGCGCTACTCGCTGAACCGCGCCGAGCAGGCCGACCGCATCGAGAACGCGGTCAAGCAGGTACTGGCGCAGGGCTACCGCACCGCCGATATCCTGACGCCGGGCTGCAAGCAGGTCGGCACGCGCGAGATGGGCGAGGCCGTGCTGGCCGCGCTGTAAGCCCATGTGAAGGAAGGCGCCGCTTGCGGCGCCTTTTTTCTGTTTTTTCGATGGTTTTCTTTGTTTTGTCCCCGTTTTCTGGTGTGCGGCGCCGCCGCAATTTCGTGTAGACTTACCGAATGCCCCGAATCTCCCAGTCCACCTTGACTGTCACCGCTGCCTCCGCTACCCGCGGCACGGCCGGCATGGATTCGCGCGGCCAGCAGATCACCGCAACGACGATTAAAACCATTACCAAAAAAGCGATCGCCTAGATCGTTCGTCGTGCCTGCTCGTCTTCCCCGCGCAGCCACGCCGGGCGAGGAAAGTGCGGGGAAGTTTCAATCACATCCGAGGTTAGTCATGAATGTAGGTCTCGTCGGTTGGCGGGGAATGGTCGGCAGCGTGCTGATGCAGCGCATGCAGCAAGAGGGTGATTTCGACCATATCGAGCCCATTTTCTTCAGCACGTCCAACGCTGGCGGCAAGGCGCCCGCCATGGCGAAGAATGAAGCCACGCTCAAGGACGCGAACGACATCGAAGCGCTGAAGAAGTGCGACGTGATCCTCACCGCCCAGGGCGGCGACTACACCAACGAAGTCTTCCCCAAGCTGCGCGCGGCCGGCTGGAAGGGCTACTGGATCGACGCGGCCTCCTCGCTGCGCATGAAGGACGATGCCATCATCGTGCTGGATCCGGTCAACCTGGGTGTGATCAAGGATGCGCTTTCGAAGGGCGTGAAGAACTTCGTCGGCGGCAACTGCACGGTCAGCTGCATGCTGATGGGCCTGGGCGGCCTGTTCCAGCACGACCTGGTCGAGTGGATGACCTCGATGACTTACCAGGCGGCCTCGGGTGGCGGCGCGCAGCATATGCGCGAGCTGCTGACCCAGTTCGGCACGCTGAACGCCGCAGTGAAGCCGCTGCTGGATGATCCGGCCTCGGCCATCCTGGAAATCGACCGCACCATCCTCGCCACCCAGCACGGCCTGTCGGCCGAAGAGACCAAGCAGTTCGGCGTGCCGCTGGCCGGCAACCTGATTCCCTGGATCGACAAGGACCTGGGCAACGGCGTGTCGCGCGAAGAGTGGAAGGGTGGCGCCGAGACCAACAAGATCCTGGGCCGCGGCGAGGGCTTCCTCGGCGCGACCGGTGCTGCGCCGATCGCCGTGGACGGCCTGTGCGTGCGCATCGGCGCGATGCGCTGCCACTCGCAGGCGCTGACCATCAAGCTGAAGAAGGACGTGCCGCTCGACGAGATCGAGGGCATGCTGGCGGCCAACAACCCCTGGGCCAAGGTCGTGCCGAACACCCGCGAAGCCAGCATGACGGACCTGACGCCGGCTACCGTGACCGGCACGCTGACGATCCCGGTCGGCCGCCTGCGCAAGATGCAGATGGGCGGCGAGTACCTGTCGGCCTTCACGGTCGGCGACCAGCTGCTGTGGGGTGCGGCCGAGCCGCTGCGCCGCATGCTGCGCATCCTGATCGAGTCCTGATCGAGGACCGATCCTGAGCCGATCGCGTCCCGGGCCGTTTGCCGATGGCCCGGGCGTCGGGCGGAATACGTTGCAGCCAGGCAACAGATTCCGCCGCGCTTTCCCGCCACGCCGCGCAGCCGCGCGGCGTTGTCACATCTGGGCGCCCATTTTTCCGAGGGCTTGCGTCACAATAACGCCGGCATGCGCCGGCTGCGGGGGCCGGGTTGCCGTGGCGCTCCTGCCGCGCCCGGCCGCAGCCAAAAGCCGTTGTCGTTTCGTTGGATTCGCTTTCAGAACACAAACACAAGGGAGCACAAGGTGAGTGTGAGCCTACATCGCCGGAAAGATGCGCCTATCGCCCGTCAGCGCTGGTCAACGCTGGCCGTCGCGGCAATCAGCCTGCTGTTTGCGCAGGCTGGCCATGCCGCGGGGTTTGGGCAATTACGGGTACAGTCCAGCCTGGGGCAGCCGCTCCAGGCCGAAATCGATATCAGCGGGGTGGCAGCAGACGAGGCCGACAGCCTGAGCGTCAAGCTGGCCTCGCCGGATGCCTACGCGCGAGCCGGCCTGAACTACCTGCCGGCCGTCAGCAGCCTCCGTCTCCAGATGGATCGCCGGCCGGATGGCCGCTTCGTGGCGCGCCTGCGCTCGAACCAGCCGATCAGCGAGCCCTTCGTCGACATCCTCGTCGACATGAGCTGGCCCAGCGGCAAGGCGTCGCGCGCCTATACCTTCCTGCTCGATCCCGCCGGGGCCAAGTCGGCGCCGGAGAGCTTCTCCCCGACCGTGGTCCAGGCGGCCACCCCGGATGCGCCGCCTGCAGCGGCACCGGCGGCGGCACCGGCGGCGCAGTCAGCCATGCCGGGTGCGCCGGCGCTGCAGCAGTCCGCACCGCCGACCGCCCGTGCCGCCGCAGCGCGGCCGAAACGCCCCGTTCAGGCAGCGGCGCCGGCCGACGCGGCGCCGCCGGCCGGCGGCAAGGCCGACAGCTACACCGTGCAGCGTGGCGATACGCTCTACGGCATCGCCAGCGAAGTGGCGCAAGGGCAAGATGCCGTCTCGCTCGACCAGATGCTGGTGGCTCTCTATCGGAACAACCCGGGAGCCTTCATCGGCGGCAGCATGAACCGCCTGCGCTCGGGGGCCGTGCTCAAGGTGCCGTCCTCCGATCAGGCGCAGTCCGTCGGCCGTGCCACGGCGCGCCGCGAGGTGGTGGCGCGCACCCAGGGCTTTGACGCCTACCGCAGCCGCCTGGCAACCGCCGCGGCGGCCAAGTCGGTCGAGCCGGGCAACGGGCGCGAGCAGGCTGGCAGTGTCACTGCCCGCGTGCAGGAGCCGCAGGCACAGGGCGGCGGCGCACGCGACGAACTGAAGCTGAGCAAGCCCGAGCGCGGCGCCCAGTCGGCCACGGCCGACGCGGAGGCCAATGTCGCCAAGGCGCGCCAGCTCAAGGAGGCCGAGAGCCGCATGGCGCAGTTGGAGAAGAATGTCTCCGACATGCAGCGGCTGCTCGAACTGAAGAACGCGGAAATCGCCAAGCTGGCGCAGGGCAAGGGCGGCACGGCCGCGGCCGATGCCAAGCCTGCACCCGCGCCTGCCGTGGTGCCGGCCGAAACGGTGAAGGCGGATACGCCCGCACCGGCCGCCAAGGAGGCCGCCGTGCCATCCGCGGCTGCCGCAGCGGCCACGGCGGTAGCCCAGCCTGCCTCCGCATCGGCGGCGGCGGCGGGCGCCAGTGCCGCGGCGGTGGCCGCGGCTTCGGCTCCGGCCGTGGCGGCCGCAGGCGCCTCCGCGGCGCAAGTGGCCCAAGTGGCAGCCGCCTCGGCCCCGGCAGCGGCCAGGTCCGGTGCGGCTTCGGCGGCCGCGGCCAAGCGTCCGCCCCCGGTCCACGTCGAACCCGCGCCGCAGCCGACCTTCCTCGATGACCTGCTGGCCAACCCCACCACGCTGCCGGGCGCCGGCCTGTTGGTGGCGCTGCTGGGCGGCTATGCGATCTACCGGCGTCGCCGCCAGCAGAAGGCCGGGGAGGCCGCGGGCTTCGGCGACAGCATCCTGTCGCAGGAAAGCACGGTGATGGGCGGCGGCAATTCCCTGTTCGGCGCCGCTGGCGGCCAGAGTGTCGATACCTCGCAGCACAGCGTGTTCGGGGCGGATTTCCGTATCGGCAACAACGCGGCCGAGGCCAACGAGGTCGATCCGATCGCCGAGGCTGATGTCTATATCGCCTACGGCCGCGACGTGCAGGCCGAGGAGATCCTGCGTGAAGCGCTGCAGCAGAACCCGGAGCGTCAGGCGATCCGCCTGAAGCTGCTGGAGATCTACAACAATCGTCAGGATGTGGAAGGTTTTCGAGTGATTGCAGAAGAAATGTTCGCCCAGACGGGCGGGCAGGGCGCGGAGTGGACGCAGGCGGCGGAAATGGGCCGGCGCCTGGACCCGTCGAACGCGTTGTATCTCGCGGTGGGGCCCGACAGCGTCGGCGCACAAGACGGTGTAGACACGGAGACGAAGCCAGGCGACGAGTGGCGTACGCGTGACCCGATGCTGGATCCGGCCATGGCACCGCGCGAAGCCGCGCTGACCGATCTGGCGCTGCCGCTCGACGCCTTCCCGGCGCCGGCGCCGGGGGCGCCGATCACGGCGCCTGAGTCGGCCACGCTGGTGTTCGGCGAGTCGGAGGCGGCTGAACCGGTGGCGCGCCTCGACGATGGGCTCGACCTGGATCTGCCGGTCCTGAGCTCCACCATCGACATCGCCGCCGCGCCTGCGGCGCAAGGGCCGCAGACCCGGCCGCTGGTGTTCGACATGTCGGACCTCTCGCTCGACCTGAACCCTGCCGCCGACCCCATCAGCAAGGTGGAATCGGCGGCACCGCTGCCGGCACCGACCATGATCCGCAACGGCGTGCTGGCCGAGCCGATCGACCTGGCGCGCGTCACTTCCGAACACGTCTCGCAGACCACGCGGAGCCTGGCGATCAGCACGCTGGCTGCCGATGGCGCGGATGGTAGCCGGGATATGCAGATCAAGTTCGACCTGGCTCGCGCCTACATCGAGATCGGTGACAAGGAGGGAGCCCGCGAACTGCTGCAGGAGGTCGTCGACCAGTCGCCCGATCCGCTGCAGTCGGAGGCGCGCACGCTGCTGCGGCAGGTTGCCTGATATCATTGCCGCGAGGGGCCGCCATCACGCGCGGTCCCGCACCATGCGCCGGAAGCGCCGCTTCCGGCGCATTTGCTTTGATCCACCCGAAATGCCGCCCGCACCCGCGTCCATGCCGGTCGGGCCGCGCGCGCAGCCCAGCGCGGCGCCGGTTTCGCGCACGCCCTTGCTATGACCCGAATCGCCCTTGGCCTGCAGTACGACGGTACGGCCTTTTCCGGCTGGCAGTCCCAGCCGCACCGGAACACCGTGCAGGACCGCCTCGAGGATGCCATCGAGCGGTTTGCCGGCACCCGGCTGCTGACCACGGTCGCCGGGCGTACCGACGCCGGCGTGCATGCGCTCGGCCAGGTGATCCACCTCGATACGGATCTGTCGCGCGAGCCGTTTTCCTGGGTCCGCGGTGTCAATGCCTTCCTGCCGCCGTCGATTGCCCTGCAGTGGGCGCAACCAGTGGACGACAGCTTCCATGCGCGCTTCCTGGCGCATGAGCGCATGTATTTCTACGCCCTCCATACCGGCCCACACCGCGTGCCACTGGTGCATGGCCGGGCCGGCTACCTGATGCTGCCCCCGGGGCAGCGGCTGGACATCGAGGCGATGCGCGCCGCCGCTGCCTGCCTGCTGGGCGAGCACGATTTCTCGGCCTTCCGCGCAGCCGAATGCCAGGCCAAGTCGCCCGTCAAGACCATGTATGACGTGACGGTGCGCGCCGACGGCGACTGGGTGTTCCTGCGCTTTCGCGCCAGCGCCTTCCTGCATCACATGGTGCGCAATCTGATGGGCTGCCTGGTCGCGGTGGGGCGGGGCCGCTATCCCGCCGACTGGCTGGCCGAGGTGCTGGCCGGGCGCGACCGCAAGCACGCCGCACCCACCTTCATGCCCGATGGCCTGTACCTGGCCGACGTGAAGTATCCTGATGCCTACCGCATCCCCGCGGCGGACCCGTCCGCCAGCCTGTTCCACGGAGTCTTTGCCGATGACGGCGCCTGAAATCCAGCCCGGCCGCACCCGCATCAAGATCTGCGGCCTGACGCGCGAGCAAGACGTGCAAGCTGCCGTCGATGCCGGCGCCGACGCCATCGGCCTGGTCTTCTATCCCGCCAGCCCGCGCTTTGTCGATGTGACTCTCGCCGCGGCGCTGGCCGAGGCTGCCGGGGCTTTTGTCTCGGTAGTGGGGCTCTTCGTCAACGCGACGGCCGAGGACGTGGCGCATGTGGCCGAGCGGGTGCCGCTGACACTGCTTCAATTCCACGGCGACGAGACACCGCAGGCCTGCCAGGACATCGCGCTGCGCTGCCGGCTGCCCTATCTGCGCGCGGCGCGCGTGCGCCCGGGCCTCGATTTGGTAGAATTCGCCGATCACTATCATGACGCCGCAGCACTGTTGCTCGATGCCTTCACCGAGGGCTACGGCGGCGGCGGCCACGTCTTCGACTGGACCCTGATTCCACCGGCATGGCTTCCACCCACATCCGGCTCCACGGCCAACCGGCCGGCCACCAGCGCAAGCGCCGCTCCTCGCATCGTTTTGAGTGGTGGGTTGAACGCGCAAAACGTCGCTGGCGCGATTGAGCGCGTGCGGCCCTACGCCGTCGATGTCAGCAGCGGCGTGGAAGCCGCCAAGGGCGTGAAAGACCACGCCCGCATTGCCGAGTTCGTGCGCGCCGTGCGCGCGGCCGACGCGGGATGAGGGGATCGGGCACGATCCCGCCCGTGCCGGCGACCCGGCCGGACTTCCACGCAATCCATTCCGCGCGCCCGCGCCAGCCGCAGGCGGCCCAGCAAAGCCACCTCGCCAGCCGCGAGCGCGCCACACAGATGAGTCAAGACATGTACGACTTGCCCGATTCCCACGGCCATTTCGGCCCCTATGGCGGTTCCTTCGTCTCCGAGACCCTGGTCCACGCGCTCGACGAGCTGCGCGAGGCCTATGCCCATTCCCAGAAGGATCCGGACTTCGACGCGGAATTCCGCCGCGAGCTGAAGCACTTCGTCGGCCGGCCTTCGCCGATCTACCACGCCCAGCGCTGGAGCCAGGAGCTCGGCGGCGCGCAGATCTATTTCAAGCGCGAGGACCTGAACCACACCGGCGCGCACAAGATCAACAACGTGATCGGGCAGGCGCTGCTGGCCAAGCGCATGGGCAAGCCGCGCGTGATCGCCGAGACCGGCGCCGGCCAGCATGGCGTGGCCACCGCCACCATCGCCGCGCGTTTCGGCATGGAGTGCGTGGTGTACATGGGGGCCGAGGACGTCAAGCGCCAGGCCGCCAACGTCTACCGCATGAAGCTGCTCGGCGCCACCGTGGTGCCGGTGACGAGCGGCTCCAAGACGCTGAAGGATGCGCTCAACGAGGCCATGCGCGACTGGGTCACCAATGTCGAGAACACCTTCTACATCATCGGCACGGTGGCGGGCCCGCACCCCTACCCGATGATGGTGCGCGACTTCCAGTGCGTGATCGGCGAGGAAGCCAAGGTGCAGATGCCGGAACTGGCCGGCCGCCAGCCCGACGCCGTGATTGCCTGCGTGGGCGGCGGCTCCAATGCCATGGGCATCTTCTACCCGTATATCGATCATGCCGACGTCAAGCTGATCGGCGTGGAAGCGGCCGGCGACGGCATCGACACGGGCCGCCACGCGGCCGCGCTGCTCGGCGGCTCGCCGGGCGTGCTGCACGGCAACCGCACCTACCTGCTGCAGGATGCCGATGGCCAGATCATCGAGACGCATTCGGTCTCGGCCGGCCTGGACTACCCGGGCGTCGGTCCCGAACACGCCTGGCTCAAGGACAGCGGGCGGGCGGAGTACGTGGCCATCACCGACGAGGAGGCCTTGAAGGCCTTCCACGACTGCTGCCGCATCGAGGGCATCATCCCGGCGCTGGAATCCAGCCACGCCATTGCCTATGCCTGCAAGCTCGCGCCGACGCTCTCGCGCGACAAGCTGCTGCTGGTGAACCTGTCCGGCCGCGGCGACAAGGACATGCACACCGTGGCCGAACGCTCGGGAATCCAGCTCTGATGCGCACACTGCCACCCGCGGAGGGCGCCGGCGGCGGTGCCGAGGACGACGGCATCGACCTGACCGTGCCCGGCGGCATGCCCGCGCTGCTGTTCCAGGAAGACGTGCTGGAGGGCATCGCCCGCTTGCCGGACGGCTCGGTCGACCTGGTCGTGGCCGATCCGCCGTATGGCCTGGGCAAGGACTACGGCAACGATTCCGACCGGCTCTCGGGCCAGGCCTACCTGGAGTGGGCCGAGCGCTGGATGGATGCCGTCTGCCCGAAACTGGCGCCGCGTGGCTCGCTTTATATCTTCTGCACCTGGCAGTATTCGCCGGAACTGTTCGTGATGCTCAAGCAGCGCCTGACGATGATCAACGAGATCATCTGGGACCGCCGCGTGCCCAGCATGGGCGGCACCACGCGCAAGTTCTCGTCGGTGCACGACAACATCGGCTTCTTCGCCCGGCAGCGCGACTACTACTTCGATCTCGACCCGGTCCGCATTCCCTACGACCCCGAGACCAAGAAGGCGCGCAGCCGGCCCCGCTTCGAAGGCAAGAAGTGGCTGGAGGTGGGCTACAACCCCAAGGACCTGTGGAGCATTTCGCGCATCCACCGCCAGGATCCCGAACGGGCCGACCACCCCACGCAGAAGCCGCTGGAAATCGTCGAGCGCATGGTGCAGTCGAGCTGCCCGCCGGGCGGCCTGGTGCTGGATCCCTTCGCCGGTAGCGGCACCACCGCGGTGGCGTGTGCGAAGCATGGCCGGCGCTTTGTCGGCTTCGAGATCAATCCGCAGTATGTGCATGTGGCGCGTGCGAGAGTTGCGACTGCCCGGCCGCTGGCCGGCAAGGCGCAAGCGCAGGATGATGCCGCGCCCTCGACCCCAACCCAGGCAGCCGCCGTCGCCGTAGCCGCCGATGCCATCGAGGCGTCGGTCGACGAAGCACAGGCGCCGCTGCCCAATCTGATGTCCTGACCATGTCCCGAATCCAATCGACTTTCGCGGCGCTGGCCGCGCAGCAGAAGAAGGGCCTGATCCCCTTTATCACCGCCGGCGATCCCGAACCCGGCCTGACCGTGGCACTGATGCACGCGCTGGTCGCGGGCGGTGCCAATGTGATCGAGCTCGGCGTGCCGTTTTCCGACCCGATGGCCGACGGCCCGGTGATCCAGCGCGCCTCCGAACGCGCGCTGGCCAACGGCGTGACTCTAGCCAAGGTGCTGGCCTGGGTCACCGAGTTCCGCCAGACCGACCAGGCCACCCCGGTGGTGCTGATGGGCTATGCCAACCCGATCGAGCGCATGGGCGAGGAGGCCTTTGCCCGCGCCGCGCGCGAGGCCGGCGTCGACGGCGTGCTGGTGGTGGACTATCCGCCGGAGGAGGGCGAGGCCTTCGCCGCGCTGATGCGCGCCAACGGCATCGACCCGATCTTCCTGCTGGCGCCGACCTCCACCGACGCGCGCATCGAAGCGGTGGCGCGCATCGCCAGCGGCTACCTCTACTATGTGTCGCTCAAGGGCGTGACCGGCTCGGGCGCGCTCGACCTGGACAGCGTGGCCGCGCGCATTCCGCTGATCAAGCAGCACGCCAAGCTGCCGGTGGGCGTGGGCTTCGGCATCCGCGACGCGCAGACCGCGCGCGCCATCGGCAGTGTGGCCGACGCCGTGGTGATCGGCAGCCGCCTGGTGCAGCTGCTGGAAGATGCGCCGCGCGAACAGGCGGTAGAATCGCTGCGTGCCTTCATCGCGGAGATTCGCCAGGCGCTCGACGCCTGATAGTGATCTATACACCGCTTGTTGCCGTCTTTTGTGCGGTGAATCGGGCGCATTCCAGCGGTTTTGCTTCGGCTGGATGCGCCCGGCATGATAAATTCGCGGCCTGATTCCCTGCCGAGCCCATGCCGTCCCCTGAAGCGGGAGGCCGGGCGCCCGGTGCCTGTCGTGGCATCGGCTTGCCGCCCGCGCGGACATCGGCAGCCATCCGAAAGGAGCTTTCATGAGCTGGTTGGATAAACTCCTGCCTCCCAAGATTCAACAGACCGACCCCTCCGCCCGCAAGGGCATTCCGGAAGGCCTGTGGGTCAAGTGCCCGTCGTGCGAGTCCGTCCTGTACCGGACCGATGTCGAGGCCAATCTGCACGTTTGCCCGAAGTGCGACCACCATATGCGCATCCGTGCGCGCGAGCGCCTGGACGCACTGCTCGACGCCGAGGGCCGCTACGAGATCGGCCAGGAGATCGTGCCGGTCGACGCGCTGAAGTTCAAGGACACCAAGAAATACCCGGACCGCATCAAGGCGGCCATGGACGAAACCGGCGAGACCGATGCCATGGTGGTCATGGGCGGCGCCATCCATACGCTGCCGGTGGTGGTCTCCTGCTTCGAGTTCGAGTTCATGGGCGGTTCGATGGGCTCGGCCGTGGGCGAGCGCTTCGTGCGCGGCGCACAGGCTGCGCTGGAGCAGAAGGTGCCCTTTATCTGCTTCACCGCCACGGGCGGCGCGCGCATGCAGGAAAGCCTGCTGTCGCTGATGCAGATGGCCAAGACCACCTCGATGCTGAACCAGCTGTCGGCGGCCAAGCTGCCCTTCATCAGCGTGCTGACCGACCCTACCATGGGCGGCGTGTCGGCCAGCTTCGCGTTCCTGGGCGACGTGGTGATCGCCGAGCCCAAGGCGCTGATCGGCTTCGCCGGGCCGCGCGTGATCGAGCAGACCGTGCGCGAGAAGCTGCCGGAAGGCTTCCAGCGCGCCGAGTTCCTGGTGAAGAAGGGCGCCGTCGACATGATCGTCGACCGCCGCAAGCTGCGCGACGAACTGGCGCAGCTACTGGCGCTGCTGCAGAAGCAGCCGGCCGACGCGGTGGCCTGAGGCGCACTCGCGAGCTGATATGGGCGCGGACCTGGTCCGCGCCTTTTGCTTGTGGGGCCGCGCTGGGCGCGGGATGACTGGAAGGGCGGAAAGGCCGCCGGTTTGCTCCCCTCTCCCGCCTGCGGGAGAGGGGCTGGGGGAGAGGGCAGGCGCATCTCGATGCGGGGTGGACTGGAAACAGTCGGCCTTGCTTGAGGTGGCGCCTTGCCAGCCCCCCTCTCCCCAAGATGGGGGAGGGAGGAAATGGCTCTTGCCTTGCCGGCGGTCTTGGTACACGGTTGACACCGTGGACGCCTTGCGGCCCCGTTGCCTCGCCCAGTCCCCGCCCTGATCTGCCACCGCCGACTCGCCCAGGCGCCTCCGAACCACTCCGACACAACCCATCTAGCACCCGCCCGCCAGGGCCGCATTGCCATCATGCCCATCTTCCACACCCTTCCCGAATGGTTGACCCACCTCGAAACGGCCCACGCGGTCGGCATCGACATGGGCCTGACCCGCATCACCCGCGTCAAGGAGGCGCTGGGCTTGCGCATCGACGCCGTGGTGTTCACCGTGGGCGGCACCAACGGCAAGGGATCGACCTGCGCCATGCTGGAGCGGATCCTGATGGAGGCCGGCTACAAGGTCGGTTGCCACACCTCGCCGCACCTGATCTCGTTCAACGAACGCGCCCGCATCGGCGGCCACATGCTGAGCGACGCCCAGCTGCTGCCGCACTTCGAAGCGGTGGAGCGTGCGCGCACCAGCTTTGCCGATCCGGTCAGCCTGACCTATTTCGAGTTCACCACGCTGGCGATCGTCCATGCCTTCGCCGCAGCGGGGCTGGACGCGATCATCCTCGAGGTGGGCCTGGGCGGCCGTCTCGACGCAGTCAACGTGTTCGATACCGACTGTGCCATCGTGACCAGCGTGGACATCGACCACACGCAATACCTGGGCAGCACCCGTGAGGCCATCGGCTTCGAGAAGGCCGGGATCTTCCGCCCTGGCGTACCCGCCGTCTGCGGCGATCCGGTGCCGCCCAAGTCCCTGGTGGACCACGCCGAGGCGATCGGCGCCGAGCTGTGGCTGATCGGCCGCGACTTCGGCTACCAGTCGGCCCGGGGGCAGGAGCGCCAGCAATGGGACTGGCACGGGGGCGGACGCAAGCTGAGCGGCTTGGGCTATCCGGCGCTGCGCGGCGCCAACCAGCTCCTCAACGCCGCGGCAGCCCTGGCGGCGCTGCAGGCGATGCGCCATCGGCTTCCGGTGAGCGCGCAGGACGTGCGCAACGGCCTGGCCTTCGTCGAGCTGCCGGGGCGCTTCCAGGTGCTCGCCGGCCGGCCGGTTGTCATCCTGGATGTAGCGCACAATCCTCATGCGGCCGCCACCCTGGGGCAGAACCTGGAGAACATGGGTTTCTTCCGCTACACCTACGCGGTGTTCGGCGCCATGGCCGACAAGGACATCGCCGGCGTGCTGCGCCACGTGGCGGACAAGGTCGACCACTGGTGCCTGAGCGACCTGCCGACCGAGCGCGCCGCCAGCGCGCAGGACCTGCTGCGCACATTGGAGGCGGGCGGCTTCCAGCCCGGGCCGGACGCCACCGCGGCGTGCTTCTCCAGTCCCGAGGCGGCCTATCGCGACGCCATCGAGAGAGCGACCGAGGATGATAGAATTCTGGTCTTCGGATCGTTCTACACCGTCGCCGGCGTGATGGCATACCGCGCCACGCAGGCAAACTGAGCGACAAACACAGCGGCGGGCCACCCCCGCCGCCGCACCGAACCAATTTATGGGCCTGCTTTCGCTGTTTACCGCCCGCAAGGGCAATGACCCGGCTCCCCAGCGCACGCGTCGCGCGCGCCCCGACCCGGGCGCAGGCATTGCCTCGTCGCGCCGGCTTGCCGAGGAATACGCGGACGACACGCTGGACCCCGAATTCCCGCAGAAGCAGCGCGCCCGCCGGCGCCTGATCGGCGCGGTGGTCCTGATGGTGGCTGCGGTGATCGTGCTGCCCATCGTGTTCGAGACCAAGCCGCGTCCGGTATCCGACGACATCTCCGTCAACGTCGCCAACGGGCAGGGCGGCAAGCAGAAACCCAAGGTCGAGGCGCGCAAGGCAGAGCCGCTGCCGCCGTCGGCCAAGGCCGATACGCAGCAGGCACTCGACGCCGGCGAGGAAATCGTGCAGGAGCCGGCCGCGAAGCCGCAGTCCGCTGCGGCCATCAAGCCGGCTGCTGCCGCGCCCGCCGCAGCACCGAACGCGGCCGCTCCGGCCGCCGCACAGAAGACCGCAGATGCCAAGCCCCAGGGCAGCGGCAAGTTCCTGTTGTTGATCGGCGCCTTCCCGTCCGAGGAAAAGGCCAGGAACTGGATGGACAAGCTCAAGGCGAGCAAGGTGCCCGCCTACGTCGAGAAGAAAACCTTCGCCGACGGCGATCGCGTGCTGCTGCGCGCTGGCCCCTTCTCCGATCGCGATGCGGCCGATGCCGCTGCCAGGAAGGTGAGCGCCGCGGGCCTGTCGGGCAAGGTCGTCGAACAGTGAAGCACGGCCGCTCCGGCCAGCCAGCATGCAACCGACATTCTTCGATTACGGCGTCGCCTTCATCCTGATCGCTTCCGGGCTGATCGGCGTCCTGCGCGGCCTGGTGCGCGAGGTGCTGGCCCTGATCGGCTGGGTGGTGGCGTTCTGGGTGGCCTACCACTACGCGCCCACCGCCGCGCAATGGGTGCCCGGGTCGCTGCCCGGCGGTGCGCTGGCGCGCGAGGCGCTGGGCTTCGTGATGCTGTTCATCGGCACGGTGATCGCGGCGGCGCTGGGCGCGACGCTGATCGGCCAGTTCATGGAGCGCACCGGGCTGAAGCCGGCGGACCGCGGCCTGGGGCTGGTGTTCGGCCTGCTGCGCGGCGCGCTGGTGGTGATGTTCGTGGTGACGCTGGCGGGCTTGACCAAGCTGCCGCAGGAAGCCTTCTGGCGCGAGGCGGTGTCGCGCCCCTACGTGATGCAGGCAATGGACTCACTGCGGCCTTGGTTGCCGCCCGAGATCGCCAAGTACGTGAAGACATGAGGGTCGGGCCCGCCGGGCCCTGATGCCTTCGCAACGGTTTATTCGCTGGCGCCGCCAAGGGTGGGGCCGCGGCTCTGATTGAAACGCCTTTCCTGGGAGTCTGGCATGTGCGGTATCGTCGGTGTGGTGTCCTCCACGCCCGTCAACCAATTGATTTACGACAGCCTGTTGCTGCTGCAGCATCGCGGACAGGATGCCGCAGGCATTGCCACGGCCAACGGCAGCACCTTCCACATGCACAAGGCCAACGGCCTGGTGCGCGACGTGTTCCGCACGCGCAATATGCGCGGCCTGCCGGGCAACGCCGGCATCGGCCAGGTGCGTTACCCGACCGCCGGCTCGGCATCCAGCGAGGAAGAGGCGCAGCCTTTCTACGTCAATGCGCCCTACGGCATCATCCTGGCGCATAACGGCAACCTGACCAACTGGCAGCAGTTGCGCGAGGAGATGTTCCGCCGCGATCGCCGCCACATCAACACGCACTCGGACACCGAGGTGCTGCTCAACGTGCTGGCAGACGAACTGCAGCGCGCCAGCAACGGCACCTCGCTGGAGCCCGAGACCATCTTCAAGGCGGTGGCGGGCATGCACCGGCGCGTGCGCGGCTCCTACGCCATCGCCGCGCAGATCGCCGGCTACGGCATGCTGGCGGTGCGCGATCCCTTCGGCATCCGCCCGCTGTGCCTGGGCAGCGTCGACACCCCGAGCGGCAAGGAATGGATGGTGGCGTCCGAGTCGGTGGCGCTGGAAGGCATCGGCTACCGCCTCGAGCGCGACGTGGCGCCCGGCGAGGCGATCTTCATCGACCTCGACGGCAAGCTGCACAGCAAGCAGTGCGCCGACAACCCGGTGCTGAACTCCTGCATCTTCGAGTACGTCTACCTGGCGCGCCCGGATTCGTGCATCGACGGCGTGCCGGTCTACGATGCGCGCCTGCGCATGGGCGACTACCTCGCCGAGAAGATCCGCCGCGAAGTGTCGGCCGGCGATATCGACGTGGTGATGCCGATCCCCGATTCGAGCCGCCCGGCCGCCATGCAAGTGGCCAACAGGCTGGGCGTGGGCTACCGCGAGGGCTTCTTCAAGAACCGCTACGTCGGCCGCACCTTCATCATGCCCGGCCAGGCGGTGCGCAAGAAGTCCGTGCGCCAGAAGCTCAATGCGATGGGCGTGGAGTTCAAGGGCAAGAACGTGCTGATCGTCGACGATTCCATCGTGCGCGGCACCACCTCCTTCGAGATCGTGCAGATGGCGCGCGACGCCGGCGCCAACAAGGTGATCTTTGCCTCGGCCGCGCCGCCGGTGCAGTTCCCCAACGTGTACGGCATCGACATGCCCACTCGCGCCGAGCTGGTGGCACACGGCCGCACGCACGAGGAAATCGCACGCATCATCGGCGCCGACCAGCTGGTCTACCAGGACGTCGAGGCGATGAAGCAGGCCGTGCGCGACATCAACCCCGCACTGAAGGACTTCGACGCTTCCTGCTTCGACGGCCGCTACGTCACGGGCGATATCGACGAGGCCTACCTGGCGCGGCTCGAAACGGCGCGCAGCCAGGCCGACCGCGAAGGCACGGCCGAAACCGAGCGCTCGCAACTGCACCTGCAGCGTTCGGGCGGCAACGAGTAAGGCCTGGGCGGCCCCGCGCGCGTTGACGAACGCCGGGCCCGGCCGTAACATGGCCGGGCGTCGATTTGATTGTCAGCTTGCGGACGCGGGCCCTGCCGGCAGGCGGGGAGTTGGTCGGGGAGGGAGAGCCCTCCGCCGCCAGGCCCGAAACAGCTAAAGCGGAACGCCGTCAGGGCGGTTGTGCGGACAAGGCACGACGCAAGCCGGCATCCCGCCGCGGCACGAGGCCCGGCATCCGCCACACATTCCCGCACCCTATGCAGCCCGTCGATTCGGCCACCCGATCGAACGGGCTTTTTTCATGGCCGCCGGCCAGCGGCAGCCCGACCCGAACCCAGAACGAACCACGAACCGCGCGCCGCGCCGCACCTACCATGAACGAACCGCTCCCCCTCGACTCCCTTGGCATCGATACGCTCGGCGTGCGCGCCGGCACCCTGCGCAGCGAGTTCATGGAGCACTCGGAGGCGATGTACCTGACCTCCAGCTTCTGCTTCCACAGCGCGGCCGAGGCGGCCGAGCGCTTCGCCAACTCGGAAGACGGCTTCACCTATTCGCGCTTCACCAACCCGACCGTCAGCATGTTCCAGTCGCGGCTGGCCGCGCTGGAGGGCGCCGAGTCCTGCATGGCCACGGCCTCGGGCATGAGCGCCATCCTGTCGGTGGTGCTGTCGGCGATGCAGGCGGGCGACCACCTGGTCAGCTCGCGCGCGATCTTCGGCTCGACTATGACGCTGTTCTCGAACATCTTCGGCAAGTTCGGCGTCGAGACCACCTTCGTCGATCCGACCGACCTGGCGGCCTGGCGCGCGGCGGTGCGGCCCAACACCAAGCTGTTCTTCCTGGAGACGCCGTCGAACCCGCTGACCGAGGTGGCCGACATCGCCGCGGTGGCTGACATCGCGCACAATGCCGGCGCGCTGCTGGTGGTCGACAACTGTTTCTGTTCGCCGGCGCTGCAGCAGCCGATGAAGTTCGGAGCCGACATCGTGGTGCACTCCGCCACCAAGCACATCGACGGCCAAGGCCGTGTGCTCGGTGGTGCGGTGGTGGGCTCGCACGATTTCATCATGGGCAAGGTCTTCCCCTTCGTACGCACCGCGGGGCCGACCCTGTCCGCCTTCAACGCCTGGGTGATGCTCAAGGGCATGGAGACGCTGGCGCTGCGCATGGAGCGGCATTCCGCCAGCGCGCTGGCCCTGGCCGAGTTCCTGGAATCGCATCCGGCGGTGGCGCGCGTCTATCATCCGGCGCTGAAGTCCCATCCGCAGCACGAGATCGCCATGCGCCAGCAGAGCGGCGGCGGCGCCATCGTGTCCTTCGAGCTGAAGGGCGACACACCGGAGCAGCAGCGCGCCAACGCCTGGCGCGTGATCGACAGCACGCAACTGTGCTCGATCACCGGCAACCTGGGCGATACGCGCACCACGCTGACCCATCCGTACACCACCACGCATGCACGTGTGAGCGCCGAAGCCAAGGCCGCCGCCGGCATCGGCGAAGGCCTGATCCGGATGGCGGTGGGGCTGGAGTCGGTCGCCGACCTGAAGGCGGACCTGCTGCGCGGCCTGCGCGACTGAGGCGCGCGGCGCCTGCCGCGCAAGCCGTGAGTCAATGCGGCGGCGTCTCGCCGTCGCTGCCGGCGGCTGCCTTGACGCCGGCCTTGCCCAGGTCGTAGGTGGTTTCCACCGCGGTGGAGGCCACGCTGACCGCCGCAGAGCCGACTGTCGTGGCGGCCGAAACCGCCACGCTGCCCACGGCGACGGTAGCACCCACGACGCTGCATCCTGCCGTGCCGGTCGCCGCCGCCAGCACCGCCAGCAGGCCTGCCGTCGCGTTGCGCCGGCCCGGCGCGACCCCGCTCATGCTTCCCATTGTGGATCCCATCGTGGAGCCTGTTGCAGCCCGCAGTGCGCGCCTCATCGCAGCAGGCGCCGGCGCAGCAGCACCAGCGCCAGCATCAGCGCGGCGAAGGCATAGGCCGCCAGCACCGCCACATGCAGCAGCGCGCCGTCCAGCGGCCAGCCGAGCAGTAGTGAGCGGATCAGCGCGACAGCGTGGGCCAGCGGCAGCATCTCGGCCGCCGCCTGCACACCGGCGGGCAATTGTTCGAGCGGGAAGAATACACCGGACAGCAGCAGCATCGGTGTCATCACCAGCGTCTGGTAGAACATGAAGAAGTCATAGCTGGGCGCAAGCGCCGTGACGATCATGGCCAGGCTGGCAAAGGCCAGGCCGGCCAGCACGATGACGGCCAGTGCCGGCAGCATCCCTGTCCAGTGTGCGTAGCCGAGCGTGCCGGCCACCAGCATGATGGCCGTGCCCGACAGCACGGCCTTGCTGGCGGCCCAGGCGACCTCGCCCAGCACCACGTCGCCCAGTGTCAGCGGCGCGTGCATGATGGCCTCCCAGGTGCGCTGCACATGCATGCGCGAGAAGGCGGAGTACATCGATTCGAAGCTGGCCGACATCATCACGCTCGAGGCGGTGGTGCCGGCAGCCAGGAAGGCGATGTACGACACGCCGCTGACGTGCCCGACCAGCATGCCCAGCCCAAGGCCAAGCCCGAACAGATAGATCATCGGATCGGCCAGGTTGCCGATCAAGGACGGCACGGCCAGCTTCTTCCACACCATGTAGTTGCGGTACCAGACCATGGTCCAGTTGCGCAGGTTGCGCGGCCACAGCGGCTGCGGGTAGCTCCGGCCGGCCGCAGCGGGCCTGGCGCGGCCTGCACCCGCATCCTGCACATCCTGTGCGGCGGGCGCCTGCGGCGGCGTATGGGGGTCCATCTGGGAGTCCGTACGGGGGTCCTGTTCAGCCATGCTCAATCCCTCATCTCCCGTCCCGTCAGCTTGAGGAACACGTCCTCCAGGTTGGCGGGCCGGTGCAGGTAGCGCACGCCGCCGTTGCCGTGCAGCGCGGCCAGCAGCGGGGCGGGTTCGCGAACGTAGCAGAACAGCGTCTCGCCGCTGATCTCCACGCGCTGGGCGAGCGGGCCCAGGTGCACCCGCAGGGGCTCCAGTTCATCGCCATAGACTTCGACCACGTCGCAACCGATCTGCGTATCGATCAGTTCGTGCGGCCGTCCTTCGGCGATCTTGCGGCCCCCGTCGATCACGCAGAGGTGGTTGCACAACCGTTCGGCCTCTTCCATGAAGTGCGTCGTCAGCAAGATGGTCTTGCCGGCGGCCATCAGCGACTTGAGCCGTTCCCAGATCAGGTGGCGCGCCTGCGGGTCGAGCCCCGTGGTCGGCTCGTCCAGCACCAGCAGATCGGGGTCGTTGATCAGCGCGCGCGCTACCGTCAGGCGCCGGCGCATGCCGCCGGACAAGTCACGCACCTGCGCATCGGCGCGGTTCTCGAGCCGGGCGAAGTCGAGCAGGGCGGGGATGCGCCGCTCGATCTCGGCCGAACGCAGGCCGAAATAGCGGCCGAAAATGCGCAGGTTCTCGATCACGCTGAAGTCCGGATCGAGGTTGTCGAATTGCGGCACCACGCCCACACGCATGCGGGCCTGTGGCGCCCGCTCCGGCACCGGCTCGCCGCACAGCATGATGCTGCCCGCTGCCGGCGTGGTCAGTCCGAGCAGCAGGCGCAGCGTCGTGGTCTTGCCGGCCCCGTTGGGGCCGAGCAGGCCGAAGCACTGTCCGCGCTGCACTTCGAGATCGAGATCGTCGACCACGAGGGCATCGCCATAGTGCTTGCGCACCTTGTGCAGTTGGAGGATGGCGGTCAAGGCGGTGGGGGATCAAGTACGCCGGTGGCGCAATACCAGCCATTATGCCGGGCCTTGGCGTGGTGCATGCTTGGCGCACCGCAGCAAATCAGCGTGCCGCAGAGGCGACAAGAATTCCCGTGCGCTACCCGCCGGGCTGGGGCCGGGTAGCGCATATCCCCATCACGCAGCTCCAGAGCAAAAAAAACCGCCAGCGGACTGGCGGTTTTTTTCAGGCGGAGAGGCTCAGTAGAGCTTCTTCGGCAGCATCTGCATACGCAGGCGCTTACGCAGGCGCGACTCGGCAGCCTTCTTCTTGCGCTTGCGCTCAGTCGTCGGCTTTTCGTACGAGGTCCGGCTCTTGAGCTCAACGATCAGGCCGGTTTGGAGAATTGCCCTGCGGAAGCGTCGCATTGCGACTTCAACGGGCTCACCTGGTTTCAAGACGATCTTAGTCAACTCAGTCCTTTACGGGATGCCGCAGGGCGGCGTGGTTCAAACGGGAGGAGGCGGCGCGCGCCCGGGGATTCGCCCTGGTACTTCTGGCGAGGCGCGCCGGCTGGCAATCGCCGTCGGCATCCGACCATCGCGGCACTGGAATCCAAATCCCTTCTATTGCATCGATCCGCCGGTAGGCCCGGCGGCCGGTGTTTGCTCGAGCCACAGTGCGTGCGCCGACGGTGAATCGACGTATACATGTACGCGAGCAGAATAAACTCTACCTTTTACGCGATTATCGCCACATTGTCAAGAACACGGGGTGGGGAGGGGTGGCGCGCAGGCTCGAAGTGCGGTATCATTTACAGATCGGACGCGGGGTGGAGCAGTTGGCAGCTCGTCGGGCTCATAACCCGAAGGTCGCAGGTTCAAGTCCTGCCCCCGCAACCAGTCTCTTCCGGCGAGTCTTCTCGCTGTCCCCGGTTTTCCTGCTGCTCCTCCCCATACTTCCCTTTCCTGCTTGTTCCGCTTGAGCGGTTCTGCGTTGTCCTGCCTCGCGCTCTGTCCTTCTTGGTTTGCTGGCCCCTGGTGATGCGGGATGCGGGCTGATCGCCGCCGAGGCAGTGCGTCGTGCCGTCCCTTGTGGTTTGTTCGGTCTGGAGGCATGGGTGTCACCCATGTCTCCGAACACCCGTTACCTATGTCTCCGAACACCCGTTACCTATGTCTCCGAACACCCGTTACCTATGTCTCCGGTCTGAGTTATGGTTCTTCAGGGATTCGAGGGCTCAGCGGCGGGGGAGTGCATCGGCGCGGCGCCAATGCAAAAAGGCCCGCAATTGCTTGCGGGCCTTCGCATTCTTTGGCTCCCCGACCTGGGCTCGAACCAGGGACCTACGGATTAACAGTCCGGCGCTCTACCGACTGAGCTATCGGGGAACAGCTGAGAAAGAAATTATAACCAGTTTCTCTTCGATTCGTCAACAGCTTTTTAACATTTTATCGATGTCATCAGCTGCGCCGAATCTCTGGTTCGCCAGTGCCGGCGCGGGTTTCAGGCCTTGCAGGCCGTCTTGTCCGTGCGCCGCTCAAGAGCGAGGCCGCATTATAGCGGCACTTCCTGCTTTGTGCCAGAAAAAAACCGCCCGGAGGCGGCTTTTTTGTCGGGTTCGGCCAGGATCAGTCGAACACCGGGCTATCCACGCCCAGGATCTTGTGTAGCTTGGGCGAGGTGGTGGTGTACTGCATGTGGATCTTCTTCTCGGGGAAGATGTAGGGCGCCGCGCCGAAGGCTGCCAGCGCGGCCTCGTGGAAGCCCGACAGGATCAGCTTCTTCTTGCCCGGATAGGTGTTGATGTCGCCCACCGCAAAGATGCCCGGGATGTTGGTCTCGAACTTCTCGGTGTCCACCTTGATCTGCTTGCGCTCGAGGTCCAGGCCCCATTCGGCGATCGGGCCCAGCTTGGGCGACAGGCCGAAGAAGACCAGCAGGTCGTCCAGCGGCAGGCGGCGCGTCACGCCGTCGGCGCCGGTGACCTTCAGCTCGGTCAGCAGGCCGTCCTTTTCCTCGTAGCCGCCGATCTGGCCGACCACGAACTGCATCTCCATCTGCTCGCACAGTTCCTTCATCTTGGCGACCGAGGCCGGCGCGGCGCGGAAGCCGTCGCGCCGGTGGATCAGCACCACCGACTCGGCCTTGCCGACCAGGTCCAGCGTCCAGTCCAGCGCGGAATCGCCGCCGCCGACGATCACCAGGTTGCGGCCGTGGAAGCGGCTCGGATCCTTGACGCGGTAGAAGAACTGCTTGCCGTCGAAGCGGTCGATGCCCTCCACCTTCACCGTGCGCGGCTGGAAGGAGCCCACGCCTGCGGCAATGAAGATGGTCTTGGTGATGAAGCGCGTGCCGGTCGAGGTGGCGACGTAGAAGCGGCCGTCTTCGCGGCGTTCGACCACCGACACTTCCTGTCCCAGGTGGAAGGTGGGCTCGAAGGGCTCGATCTGCTTGAGCAGGTTGTCGGTCAGTTCCTGGCCGGTGCAGATGGGCACCGCCGGGATGTCGTAGATCGGCTTGTCGGGATAGAGCTCGACGCACTGGCCGCCGACCACCTTGAGGGAGTCGATCACGTGGGCCTTGATCTCGAGCAGGCCAAGTTCAAAGACCTGGAACAGGCCTACGGGGCCGGCGCCCACGATCAGCGCGTCGATCTCCAGCGGCTGGCCGCCGCCCGTGGTGCCGGTGGTGGCGCGCTGCGTGGTGTCGGCGACGGGGTTTGGAATGCTCAAATCCATAATCGTCCTGTACATTCTGCGGGCGCGGTGCGCCCATCGTGGCGGGAAAGCGCGTGGGGACGGCTTCCCGGCCCGGCGGGCTTGCGTCTCGCTGCGGCGCGAGGCGGCCGGCGGCCGCGGGCCGTGTTGTGATCAGCGCTGCAGGTATTGCAGCTTGTCGGTGGCGTCTTTCCACTCCTCGGCTTCGGCGAGGGGCGGCTTGGTCTTAGTGATGGAGGGCCAGCCGCGGGCCAGCTCGACGTTCAGCGGGATGAACTGCTGCTGGTCGCCAGGGACGTCTTCCTCTGCGTAGATCGCATTCACCGGGCATTCGGCCACGCACACCGCGCAATCAATGCACTCGTCCGGGTCGATGGCGAGGAAGTTCGGGCCTTCGCGGAAGCAATCAACCGGACACACGTCGACGCAGTCGGTGTATTTGCAGCGGATGCAGGATTCGGTGACAACGTGGGTCATTTCGGTTCCAGAAAATCGGATCGGCTTGGATGGGGGCTTTGGCCGCTTGTCGCCGCGCCGCCATGAGAGCGTTGCGCGAGCGCGGGCCATGATCTTTCAAAGATCCATATTGTATCCGAGCCGGCAGGCGAGGGCAGTGCCTCTATATAGCCGGATCAGATAGTTTTCTTATTTCTTTATGTATATTTGATCAAGCTCAGTTTCGCGACCCATTCCGGCACTTTGATACCGCCGGTGTGATGCCGACGTTCTATGCTGTATATGGCCGCGCCGGGCCCGGCGGCGGCATTGCGCAACAGGAGACCTGACCCGTGCCACCTCGCCTTTGCCTTGCCCTGCGGCGCATGCGGCTGCGGCGCCCCCCTGCGTTTCACGCCTGTGCTGTGGCCGGCCTTGCCGCGCTGGCGATGGCGGCCGGTGCCTGGGCGCAATCGCTCAATGGCGCCGGCGATGCCCGCAGCGTCGTCGCCCGGCTGGTGGCGTGGGGCGCCAGCGGCACACAACCCGTGGCGCTGGCCGACCTGACGGATTTCGACTGGGACCATTTCAGCGTGCGCCAGGTGCCCGCCGGCGACGGCGTGGCCAATTGCGGACGGGCGGGGCTGATGCCCTGCAGCCCCGAGCTGCAGCCGCCGCGCACGCAGCGCATCCAGATGCTGGTGTTCCTGCGCGATGGCCAGCCGGTCTATCGCGAGCGCATCATGACCGAGCTGGGCGCGTTTGCCGAGCCGCTGCCGGACAATGTGCCGCGAGCCCAGGCCGTGCTGGTGCCCTGTCCCGGCATGCACGGGCACAAGTTGTGGTGCATGCGGGGCGCGGGCAGGGCGCGCCAGCCCGACCCCTACCTGGACGGCGCCTGAGCGGCGTTTCCGGGCATGTGCGGGGCATGTGCGGGGCGTGTGCTGGGCGCGGGTCAGGCAGTTCGGGTAGCATGTGGCCCTGACCCGGCATTGCCGTTTGCCCGCCATGATCATTACTTCGCTGCTCGACACCGACCTGTACAAGTTCACGATGATGCAGGTGGTGCTGCATCATTTCCCCGCCGCCCAGGTCGAGTACCGTTTCAAGTGCCGTAACGCCGGCGTCGACCTGACGCCGTACATCGACGAGATCCGGGCCGAGGTGGCCCAGCTGTGCCAGGTGCGCTTCACCGAGGAGGAGCTCGACTACCTGCGTGGGCTGCGCTTCATCAAGAGCGACTTCGTCGACTTCCTCGACCTGTTCCACCTGAACGAGAAATACGTGCGGATCACGCCATCGCCCAAGGGCAATGGCGAGATCGACATCGCCATCCGCGGCCCGTGGCTGCACACCATCCTGTTCGAGGTGCCGCTGCTGGCCATCATCAACGAGGTCTACTTCCGCCGCACGCAGCCCAACCCCGACCTGGAGGAGGGGCGCCGCCGGCTGGAGAACAAGCTGGCGCTGCTGAAGGTGCCGGCCCATGCCGCTTGCGTGATCGCCGACTACGGCAGCCGGCGCCGCTTCTCGCGGGACTGGCAGGAGGAGGTGCTGCTGACCATGCAGCGTGTGCTCGGACCGCAGCTGGCAGGCACCAGCAATGTGCACTTCGCGCGCCTGCACAAGATGACCCCGCTGGGCACCATGGCGCACGAGTACCTGCAAGCCTGCCAGGCGCTCGGTCCGCGGCTGCGCGATTCGCAGGTGTTCGCACTCGAGACCTGGGCCAAGGAGTACCGGGGCGATCTCGGCATCGCGCTGTCCGACACCTACGGATTCGACGCCTTCCTGCGCGATTTCGACCTGTACTTCTGCAAGCTGTTCGATGGCGTGCGGCATGACTCGGGCGACCCGGTCGCCTGGGGCGAACGCATGCTGGCACACTACGCCGCCCATCGCGTCGACTCGCGCAGCCGCACGCTGATCTTCAGCGACAGCCTGGACATTCCGCGCGTGATCGAGCTGTTCGAACGCTTCAGCGGTCGTTGCCGGCTGGCGTTCGGCGTGGGCACCAACCTGACCAATGACCTGGGCTACACGCCGCTGCAGATCGTCATCAAGATGGTCCGCTGCAACGGGCAGCCGGTGGCCAAGCTGTCCGACGCGCCGGAGAAGACCATGTGCGACGACCCGGCCTACCTGGCCTACCTGCGGCAGGTATTCGGCATCGACCCCCGCCCCGTATAATCGGCAGGCCGCTCCCGCCATCGCCCCTAGAGCAGACATGGACACCAGCAACGCACGCGACCGCATCTTCGCCCGCATCCGCGCCGCCCAGGGCAGGCCGACGAAGGTCGGCAGCGGCGAACGCGAGGCCGTGGCCGACTACCTGGCCCGGCATCCGCAGGGCCCGCGCCCGGCAGTGCCGCCCGATCTCGCCGAAGCCTTTGCCGCCCAGGCACGCAAGATGGCGTCGACGGTGGCGCGCGTGGCCAGTGAGGCCGACGTGCCCGCTGCCGTGGCCACCTACCTGGACGAGCTCGGCCTGGGGCGGCGCGCCGTCGCCTGGGACACGCTGGCCGGGCTGCCCTGGCAGCAGCACGGGCTGGACGTGCAATGCCGCCCGCCGGTGCGCGACCCGCAGGCAGACCACGACCACGGCGACCTGGTCGGCATCACGGGCTGCTTCTGCGCCATCGCCGAGACCGGCTCCCTGATGCTGCTGTCGGGCCCGCAGACCTTCGCTTCCGCCGCGCTGCTGCCCGAGACCCACATCGCCATCGTGCCGGCCGGACGCATCGTCGCCGGCCTGGAAGACGCCTTCGCGCTGGTGCGCAGCGAACACGGCGTGCTGCCGCGCGCCACCAACATCATCAGCGGCCCCTCCCGCACCGGCGACATCGAGCAGACCATCGTGCTGGGCGCGCATGGTCCGTACCGGGTGCACGTGATCCTGGTCGGCCAGCCCTTAAGCCAGCCCTGACCCCCGGCACGCTGCGCCGCTTGCTTTACACTTGAGGGCTCGCCGCGTGCCGGCAGCCAGGCCTTGCCCTGGCGCTGCCCTGCGCACGCACCATGGCGCCGCCGCGCTTCGCGGCGCGCGCGCCCCCGACCTTCAAGCCAAGGAGATTCCGCCTGATGCGACGTGTTCCCCCGCCTTTGCGGCTGCTGCCACCATTGCTTTTCCTGAGCGCGTTCACCCTGCCTGCAGGTGCGGCCGATCTCGATGGTGCCGCGCTGTCGCCGCTGTGGGGCGCGCCGTTCGCCGGCATCCTGCTGTCGATTGCACTGGTGCCGCTGCTGGCGCCGCGCTTCTGGCACCACCATTTCGGCAAGGTGGCGGCGGCCTGGGGGCTGGTCTTCATCGTACCGTTCGCGCTGGTGTTCGGCATCCATGCTGCCCTGGCCAACGCCTTGCACGCGCTGCTTGCCGAGTACATCCCATTCATCGTGCTGGTGGGCACGCTCTATATCGTGGCCGGCGGCATCTGCGTGCGCGGCAACCTGCATGGCTCGCCGCGGCTGAATACCGGCATCCTGGCGCTGGGCACGGCGCTGGCCAGCCTGATGGGCACCACCGGCGCGGCCATGCTGCTGATCCGGCCGCTGCTGCGGGCGAACGACAATCGCCGCCACGTCGCGCACGTGGTGGTCTTCTTTATTTTCCTGGTGGCCAATGCGGGCGGCGCGCTGACGCCGCTGGGCGACCCGCCGCTGTTCCTCGGCTTCCTCAAGGGCGTGGACTTCTTCTGGACGATGCGCAACATCCTGTTCGAGACGCTCTTCATCTGCGCGTCCCTGCTCGTCATCTTCTATTTCATCGACCGGCACTACTACCTGAACAAGGAGGAAGACCTGCCGCCCGCGATGGACCCCACGCCCGATAGCCGCGGCATTGCCATCGAAGGCAAGGTCAACTTCGTGCTGCTGCTGGCGGTCATCGGCCTGGTGCTGATGAGCGGCATGTGGAAGCCTGGGATCGACTTCAACGTGATGGGAACCGAGGTGGCGCTGCCGGCCCTGCTGCGCGACGTGCTGCTGGTGGTCGTGGCCATCGCCTCGCTGCTGCTGACGCCGCATTCGGCGCGTGCCGGCAACGAGTTCGGCTGGGAGCCGATTTTGGAGGTGGGCAAGCTGTTCGCCGGCATCTTCCTCACCATCATTCCGGTCATCGCCATGCTCAAGGCGGGGACCCAGGGCCCGTTCGCTCCGGTGATCCACGCCGTCAGCGATGCCAATGGCCAGCCGATCGACAGCATGTACTTCTGGGCCACCGGCGTGCTGTCGTCCTTCCTCGACAATGCGCCGACCTACCTGGTCTTCTTCAACACCGCCGGCGGCGATGCCGCTACCCTGATGACGCACAATGCCTCGACGCTGGCCGCGATCTCGGCCGGTGCTGTTTTCATGGGCGCCAATACCTATATCGGCAATGCCCCCAACCTGATGGTGAAGGCCATCGCCGAGGGGCGCGGCGTACGCATGCCGGGCTTCTTCGGCTTCATGGCCTGGTCGATGTGCGTTCTGGTGCCGCTTTTCCTGGTGATGACCTTCCTGTTCTTCCACGAGTGAACGCGATGAAGCCTTCCATCCTCGTTACCCGCGCCATCTTTCCCGACGTGCTCGAACGGCTGGCGCAATACTTCGACGTTGACGACAACCAGCCGGACGTGCCGCTCGATGCGGCCGCGCTCAGCGCGCGGCTGGCGGGCAAGGCCGGCGTGCTGGCCAACGCCGCGGACCGCATCGATGCGGGCCTGATCAGCGGGCTGCCGGCGCTGCGCGCGGTCTGCAATATGGCCGTGGGCTACAACAATCTCGACGTGCCGGCGCTGACCGCGGCCGGCATCGTGGCGACCAACACGCCGGACGTGCTCACCGAAACCACCGCCGACTTCGGCTGGGCGCTGCTCATGGCGGCCGCACGCCGCGTGACCGAGTCCGAGCACTGGCTGCGCGCCGGCAAGTGGCAGCGCTGGAGCTACGACATGTTCCTCGGCATGGACCTGTACGGCAGCACGCTCGGCATCCTCGGCATGGGCCGCATCGGCCAGGCACTGGCGCGGCGCGCGGCCGGCTTCGGCATGCCGGTGCTCTACCACAACCGCAGCCGGCTGCCGCAGGAGGTGGAGCAAAGCCTGAACGCGAGCTATGTGAGCAAGGACGAACTGCTGGCGCGCGCCGACCACCTGGTGCTGGTGCTGCCCTACAGCGCCGAGAGCCACCATGCCATCGGCGCGGCCGAACTGGCACGCATGAAGCCAACCGCCACGCTCGTCAACCTGGCGCGCGGCGGCATCGTCGACGATGCCGCGCTGGCCGCCGCGCTGCGCGAGCGCCGCCTCTTCTCCGCGGGGCTCGATGTGTTCGAGGCTGAGCCCGCCGTGCATCCCGACCTGCTGACGGTGCCCAATGTCGTGCTGACCCCGCATATCGCCAGTGCGTCGGAGAAGACGCGCCGGGCGATGGCGCAGCTCGCCGCGGACAACCTGATCGCGGCGCTCGACGCCGGTCCGGAAGCCGGCAAGCCACGCTCGGTGATCAACCCGGAGGTGATGCCGCGCCGCCGCTGAGGCGGCCGTCACCGCCGTCACTGCTGTCACCGCCGCCCCTCCACCCACTCTCATGACCCTGATTTCCCTCTCCACGCTGGCCGCCGCGGTGGCGGCCGTGATCCTGCTCGCGCTCGTGCTGCTGCGCCTGCGCGGCGGGTCCGGCGATGCCGGCGCCGAAGCGGCGGTCGACGCCGCCGCCGATGCATTGCAGCGCGAACTGGCGGCACTGCGCGGCGAACACGCGCGTGCCAGCGAACGGCTCGAGCGCGAACTGCGCACCGAGGTGGCCGAGACCGCGCGCGCCAATCGTGGCGAATCCGGCCAGCAGATGATGCGCTTCCAACAGGCGCTGTCCTCGCAGCTGACCAGCATCGCCACGCTGCAGAACAGCCAGATCGACACCTTCGCCCAGCAACTCGCCAAGCTGACCGAATCCAATGCCCAGCAGCTCGAGCGGGTCAGGCAGAACCTGATGCTGCAGGGCCAGCAGGCGCGCGAGGAGCAGGGCGCCGCGCTGCGCCGCTTCGGTGACGGGCTGCAGCAGCAGCTAGCGCAGATGTCCGAGGCCAACGAACGGCGCCTGGCCGAGGTGCGCGCCACGCTGGAGCAGAAGCTGCGCGATATCGAGGCCAACAACGCGCTCAAGCTCGAGGAGATGCGCCGCACCGTCGACGAGAAGCTGCACGCCACGCTGGAGCAGCGCCTGGGCGAGTCGTTCAAGCTGGTGTCCGACCGGCTCGAGCAGGTGCACCGCGGCCTGGGCGAGATGCAGGTGCTGGCGCAAGGCGTGGGCGACCTGAAGCGCGTCCTGACCAATGTGAAGACACGCGGGACCTGGGGCGAGGTGCAGCTCGAGATGCTGCTGGAGCAGTTGCTCACCGCCGAGCAGTACGGCAAGAACGTGGAGACCGTGCGCAATTCCGGCGCGCGCGTGGAGTTCGCGGTCCGGCTTCCCGGCAAGGATGCCGGCGGGGCACCGGTCTGGCTGCCGATCGATGCCAAGTTTCCCAAGGAGCAGTACGAGCGGTTGCTCGACGCGCAGGAGCGCAGCGATGCCGAGGGCGTGGCCGTGGCCGGCCGCGAACTGGAATCGGCGCTCAAGCGCGAGGCGCAGGCCATCGCGGAGAAATACCTGTCGCCGCCGCAGACGACCGATTTCGCCATCCTGTTCCTGCCCACCGAGGGTTTGTATGCCGAGGCGCTGCGCCGGCCCGGCCTGGCCGACCTGCTGCAGCGCGACTACCGCGTCACGGTGGCCGGCCCGACCACGCTGACCGCCTTGCTCAACAGCCTGCAGATGGGGTTCCGCACGCTGGCGCTGGAACGGCGCTCGAGCGAGGTGTGGGAGGTGCTGGGCGCGGTCAAGACCGAGTTCGGCAAGTTCGGCGAGGTACTGGCGAAGACGCGCGATACGCTGGAGCGCGCCGCCCGCAATATCGAGCAGGCCGAGGTGCGCACCCGGCAGATGGAGCGCAAGCTGCGCAAGGTCGAGGCCTTGCCTGGCGAGGCCGCGCAGCGGCTGCTGGGGCAGGGCGAGGCGTCGGTGCCTGAAGAGAGGGACTGAGGTGGCGGCTTGGAAACCGCCTGGGAAAGCCGCCGGGCGGCGGGGACGGGCAGGGAGTGCCGGCGTGGCCCCGCGTTTGCCCAGGGGCGGCGCGGCGCGTCAGCCGATCCTGCTCAGCGGCACTCGCGGATGACGACTTCGATGCCGCCGAAACGTGCGGCTACCCAGTTGTAGGCCTTGCAGGCCAGCCACAGCAGGCCGAAGCCGACCAGGGCGTTCAGAATCAGGGCCGTGAACACGGTGATGCCGGGCAGGTCGCCGTAGCGGACGAAGGCGACGAACAGGGCCAGCGACACGATAGGCACCGAGAAGCACAGGTAGACCAGCACAAGCGCGCGGGCGGTCTTGACCGGGTGGAGGTAGGCGATCTCCTGGTTCATGACAACAGGCTGTAAACAAAGTGATGTTGCGCAAGTGTAGCGGTTTGGGCCGAGCCGCGCATCGCCCGGCACCGGAGGGGGGCGCATATCCGGCTAAAGGGGGGGCTCATGCGGTCGGATTGGTGCGCAAAAACGACAGTGGGCACCCGGCTGGCGGCGCACGCGACGGGAGCTGCCGCAGCCGGGCTGCCCGGCCGCCATGCTCAGACCAGCCCGTCGAACAGCATCACCTCCACCGGGTCGCCGGCGGCCACCGGACCCTGGTCGTGGTCCAGGACGATGAAGCAGTTGGCCTCGCTCATCGAGCGCAGCACGCCCGAGCCCTGCTGACCGGTGACGCGCACCTCCAGTTGGCCGTCATCGGCGCGGGCCAGCACGCCGCGCTGGTATTCGGTGCGCCCCGGTTTCTTGCGCATGGCCTGGGCGCTGCGCACGCGCAGCAGGGGCGGCGCCGGCTCGTCGGTGCCCATCATGCGGTGCAGTGCGCCGCGCACCATCTGGTAGAAGGTCACCATCACCGCCACCGGATTGCCGGGCAGGCCGAACAGCAGGGCTTCGTGTCCCGCCGAGGCAATGCGGCCGAAGGCCATCGGCCGGCCGGGACGCATGGCGATGGTCCAGAAACGCACGTCGCCCAGCCGGGCCATGGTCTCTTTGGTGTAGTCCGCCTCGCCGACCGAAACACCGCCTGAGGTGATCACCGCGTCGGCGTTTTCGCAGGCGCTGCGCAGCGCTGCCTCGAGCGCATCCGGATCGTCCCGGACCACCCCCATATCGATCAGCTCGACATGCAGCCGGCGCAGCATGCCATGCAGCGTGTAGCGGTTGGAATCGTAGACGCAGCCAGGGTCGAGCGGCTGGCCGATGGAGCGCAGTTCGTCGCCGGTGGAGAAGAAGGCCACGCGCAGGCGGCGCCGGACCTTGATCTCGGCCACGCCGAGCGAGGCCAGCAGGCCCAGGTCGGCAGGCCGCAGCAGGCGGCCGGCGGCGAGCGCCGGGCGGCCCTGTGCGAGATCCTCGCCGCGCAGGCGGCGGTTGTCCCCGCGGCGCACAGCCCCGGCCGCGAAGCGGATCCGGCCATCCGGCGAGGCCTCGACAAACTCCTGCGGTACCACGGTGTCGCAGCCGGCCGGCATCACCGCGCCGGTCATGATGCGCAGCGCCTGCCCGGGGCCAGGCGACAGCGCGCCCGCGCCGCCCGCCAGCGCCGTGCCGACCACCTGCAAGACCAGCTCGCCCTCCGGTGCCGCGGCCAGTACGTCGCCGGCGAAGGCGTAACCGTCCATGGCAGCATTGTCGTGGGCCGGCACGTCGATGGGGGAAATCACGTCTTCGGCCAGCACGCGGTCCAGCGCATCGCGCAGGGCGACCTGCTCGATGCCCCGCACCGGCTCGGCTACTTCGCTGAGGATGCGCTGGGCATGGGCGACCGGGAGGGCGCCCGGATCATAGCCGGACTGGCAGGAGATGACGGATTGCAGAGAGGGCATCAGGGTCTCGGATTGGATGGCCGGGCGCGCATGCTACGCCCGGGACTGGTCGAAGGCGTGCAATTCTTCCAGCGTATTGATATTGGCGAAGGCGAGGGCGTCTTCGAACATGACTTCGGCCAGCCGGTGCGATGCGGCCCAGGTTTCCACCTTGTGCCCGCCACCGGCCAGGTAGGCCTGCAGGCTGTCCAGCGCCGAGACCGGCAGCAGGCAGAAGACGGGCTGCGGCTGCCGTTGCCCCTGCGTGCCGCGCGTGACGGCCATGGCGAGTTCCGCCTTGGCCGAGGTGAGGCCCTCGACCAGCCGCGCCACCAGGTCGACCGGCAGCAGCGGCGAATCGCACGGTGCGGTGACCAGCCAGCCGGTCCGGCATTGCTCCATGCCGGCCAGCACGCCGGCCAGCGGGCCGGCGAAGTCCGGCACGGAGTCCCGCACCACGGGCACACCGAAGGCCTGGTAAAGGTCCAGGTTGCGGTTGGCATTGATGATCGTGGCGCCGACCTGCGGCGCCAGCCGCGACAGCGCATGCATGGCCAGCGGCATGCCGTGCACCATCTGCAGCCCCTTGTCGCTGCCGCCCATGCGGCTGCTCCGGCCGCCGGCGAGGATCAGGCCGGTGATGTCGTGGCGGTCGATCATGGTGCGCTGCTGGCGATTGGCGGCGATAGGCGGCATGGCGGTCAGCCGCCGATATAGGACATCTCGATCTTGTGCTCGGCGCGCGCCTGGCGCACGGCCGGATTGCCGCGCTGCTCGGAATAGTTGTCCGTGCGCGGCTGCCACACGGCAGCGATCGCATTGGCGATTTCCAGGTCGCTGCGGCCGCCGCGCAGCAGTTCGCGCAGATCGTAGCCCTCGGTGGCGAACAGGCACAGGTAGAGCCGCCCCTCGGTCGACAGGCGAATGCGGCTACAGTCGCCGCAGAAGGCGTGGGTGACGCTGGAGATCACGCCGATCTCGCCGGCGCCATCGCGATAGCGCCAGCGTTCGGCCGTCTCGCCGCTGTAGTTGGCGTCCAGCGGCTCGAGCGGGAAGGCTGCGTCGATGCGGCGCACGACCTCGGCCGATGGCAGCACCTCGTCCATGCGCCAATGGTTGCTGGCGCCCACATCCATGAATTCGATGAAGCGCACGATGATGCCGCTGCCGCGGAAGTGCGCGGCCATCGGCACGATCTCGCCGTCGTTGACGCCACGCTTGACCACCATGTTCACCTTGATCGGCGCCAGTCCGACAGCCTGCGCCGCCTCGATGCCCGCCAGCACGTCGCCAACGGGAAAGTCGACGTCGTTCATGCGCCGGAAGATGGTGTCGTCGATGGCATCCAGGCTGACGCTGACTCTCGTCAGGCCGGCGTCGCGCAGCGCGCGCGCCTTGCGCGCGAGCAGGGAGGCATTGGTGGTCAGTGTCAGGTCCAGCGGCTTGCCCGAGACGGTCTCGATGCGCGCCAGCATTTCCACTAGCTTCTCGATATTCTTGCGCAGCAGCGGTTCGCCGCCGGTGAGGCGGATCTTTTCGACCCCGTGGGCGACGAAGATGCGCGCTGCCCGCTCGATCTCCTCGAAGCTCAGCAGTTCGCCATGCGGCAGGAAGGTGTAGTCCTTGTCGAACACCTCCTTGGGCATGCAGTAGACACAGCGGAAGTTGCAGCGGTCCGTCACCGAGATGCGCAGGTCGTGCAGCCGGCGCCCGCGCGTGTCGGCCAGCAGGCCAGAGGGCGGCACCAGCTCGGCCGGAATGCCGGGCGCCATCGAACGATAGCGATGGTCGCGCAGGTCGAGGAGGGGGATGACGGTCTCGGTCATGGCCTGAGGGCTGGGGCGGCGCGGGCGGTGGGCGGTCTGCCCGCCGCCCGTGGCGCGATGACGTTATGCCGTCATTCTAGCCGAGCACGCCGGCGATACGTGCTGCGCGGGACCGGGAATGAGGGGCCGGGAATGAAAAAGGGGACGGTTTCCCGTCCCCTTTCAGGCAGCGGCGGATGGCCGCGGCGGTGCGTCTCTTACTGCTGTTGTTGCTGCTGCTGCGAAGCCATTTCCACCTGGCTGCCACCGGTTTCGACCAGGATCATCGGACCTTCGGGCAGCGGCGGCAGGGGCTTGCGCTCGCGCGGCACCCGCGGGGCGGGGACGATACGGGCTGCGGCCTCTTGCGCAGCACGGTGCTTGTCGGCATCCGTGTGGACCCACTGCAGGCCAGCGGCGGCCAGCATCGGCTCCAGGTCGGCCGGCGGGACCGCCGGTGCGGCGGCCTGCACGGCGGGGGCCGGGACCTCGGCTTGCACCGCGGCGATCGCCGGTGCCGGCTCCTGCGCTGCGGGTGCCGGCGCGGCCATTTCGGACGCCACCGGGGCAGCCGGTGCGGCCGCTTCGGCCATCACGGCCGGGGCAGCCGGAGTTGCGGCAACGGCAGGCGCGGCTTGGGCCGCGGCTTCCGCCACAGGCGCCACTTCAGCCACCGGCGCGGCAGCAGCCTGGATCGGCTGGCTGTACGCGGTCGCGGCTTCGAATGCTGCGGCGGGCGCGGGGCCGGCGGCGGCCACGGGGGCGGCCGTGCCTTCCTCGGCCACGGCTGCTGCCGGGCGGACGGATTGAGTCGTTTCGGTCACTTCTTCGACCCGTGCTACCACGACTTCCTCAGCGCGTGCGGCCTCGGCGACCACCGGTGCAGCGACAGGCGCCACCTCGGCACCGGCTTCGCCGGCTTCTGCGGCTTCAGCCTCACCATTCTGCAGGCCTTCCTCGCGCTCGCGGCGATAGCGGTTGCGGCCGCGACGGTTGCGGCGGCGGCGCTCTTCGCCTTCGCCGCCTTCGGCCGCTTCCGCGCCCTCGACGCCTTCCGGCAGGTCGGTGCTTGCGGCTTCCTCGGTGTCACGCGGCGCAATGCCGGCGCCGGCCTGTGCCGGGGCGCCTTCCTGCAACGCTGCTCCGGCGGCGACTGCTGCTACGGTTGCTGCTGCGGTCACCTCTTCGCCGGCCTCGCTTTCACGGGCCTCGCCACGCTCACGCTGGCGCTCGCGGCCGCGCTCGCGGCGCTCGCCGCGCTCAGCACGTTCGCCACGCTCGGGGCGTTCGCCACGTTCGGCACGTTCACCGCGCTCGCCACGTTCGCGGCGTTCCTGGCCGCCTTCGGCCTGGCGGGCCGCAGGCACGGCCTGCTGCTCGGCCGGCTGGCGCTGCGGACGCGGGGCGCGTTCGCCCTTCTGCTCGGTCGACGGACGTTCGCCGCGCTCGCCACGCTGGCCGCGGCCACCCTGGCGCTCGCCACGTTCACCGCGCTCGGTGCGTTCGCCACGCTCGGCGCGCTCGCCGCGGCCGCCCTGGGCGCGCTCACCACGTTCACCGCGCTGGCCGCGTTCACCGCGCTCGCGGCGGCCTTCGCCACCGCGCGTCTCGGCAGCCACCGGCTTGGCCGGCTCAACCACCGGGGCTGCCGGCTTGGCGCCGAACAGGCCCTTCAGCCAGGCGATGAAGCCGCCGCTGGCGACCGGCTGGGTAGCCGGCACCGGCGGTGCGGCAGGTGCTTCCTGGCGCGCAGCGCGTTCGGGACGCGGCGTCGAGACCGGTGCGGGCTGCTCGGGAGTGATGCCCTTGACCGCGGCTTCCTGGCGCGGCTTGGCGTCTTCCTTCTTGCGGCTGCTGTAGCTGGTGTCGGCCTCCAGTTCCTTGGCGGCGGCCTCGGCCATCTTGTAGCTGGCGGTGCTTTCTTCCAGGCGCGGATCGTCGTGGCGCAGGCGTTCCAGCTTGTAGTGCGGCGTTTCCAGGTGCTTGTTGGGAATCAGCAGCACATTGACCTTGAAGCGCATTTCGATCAGGTTGATCTCCTGGCGCTTCTCGTTCAGCAGGAAGGCGGTCACCTCCACCGGCACCTGGCAATGGATGGCGGCGGTGTTTTCCTTCATCGCCTCTTCCTGGATGATGCGCAGCACCTGCAGGGCGGACGATTCGGTATCGCGGATGTGGCCGGTGCCGTTGCAGCGCGGGCAGGTGATGTGCGAGCCTTCCGACAGCGAGGGGCGCAGGCGCTGGCGCGACAGCTCCATCAGGCCGAAGCGGCTGATCTTGCCCATCTGCACGCGCGCGCGGTCATGGCGCAGGGCGTCCTTCAGGCGGGTTTCGACATCCTTCTGGGCCTTGCTCGACTCCATGTCGATGAAGTCGATCACGATCAGGCCGCCCAGGTCGCGCAGGCGCAACTGGCGGGCGATCTCGTCGGCCGCTTCCAGGTTGGTGCGCAGCGCCGTTTCCTCGATGTCGGCGCCCTTGGTGGCGCGCGCCGAGTTCACGTCGACCGAGACCAGCGCCTCGGTGTGGTCGATCACGATGGCGCCGCCCGAGGGCAGCATCACCATGCGGGAATAGGCCGACTCGATCTGGTGTTCGATCTGGAAGCGCGAGAACAGGGGGACGTCGTCGCGGTATTTCTTGACCCGGTTGAGGTTGTCTGGCATCACCACGCTCATGAAGGCGCGGGCCTGCTCGTAGATCTCGTCGGTGTCGATCAGGATCTCGCCGATGTCCGGCTGGAAGTAGTCGCGGATGGCGCGGATCACCAGGCTGGATTCCAGGTAGATCAGCAGCGGCGCCTTATTGTCGCCGGCGGCGCCATCGATGGCCTTCCACAGTTGCAGCAGGTAGTTCAGGTCCCACTGCAGTTCCTCGGCCGAGCGGCCGATGCCCGCAGTGCGGGCGATGATGCTCATGCCGTCCGGCACGGTCAGCTGCGCCATGGTCTCGCGCAGTTCCTGGCGGTCCTCGCCCTCGATGCGGCGCGATACGCCGCCGCCGCGCGGGTTGTTGGGCATCAGCACCAGGTAGCGGCCGGCCAGCGAGATGAAGGTGGTCAGCGCCGCGCCCTTGTTGCCGCGCTCTTCCTTCTCGACCTGGACGATCAGTTCCTGGCCTTCGTGCAGGGCATCCTGGATGCGCGCGTTGCGCACGTCGATGCCTTCCTTGAAGTAGGCGCGCGCCACTTCCTTGAAGGGCAGGAAGCCATGGCGCTCTTCGCCGTAGTTGACGAAGCAGGCTTCCAGCGAGGGCTCGATGCGGGTGATCACGCCCTTGTAGATATTGCCCTTGCGTTGTTCGCGCCCGGCGGCCTCGATGTCGATGTCGATCAGTTTCTGACCGTCGACAATCGCGACGCGCAGTTCTTCCTGCTGCGTCGCATTGAATAGCATGCGTTTCATCGCATTACCTCACTCCAATGCCGCGCAAGGCGCCGTCATGCGGCGCCCGCGGCGTTCCATGGAGCACGCGAGGGAGCGCGAGTGGGGGTGGGAGAATTGCCGAATGCGCCGGTGCGCGAATGGGCGCGGCCGGCTGGGCGCGGGTGAGGAGAGGCTACGGCGTCCTGGCGACGTCCGCGTGTTGTGAGAGAGGGCCGGCGGCTGCTCGATGCAGCATGCCGGCGGAATTCCCTGCTTGCTGGCGGCGGGGGCCAGGCAAACCGCGCCGGCCACACCGCGGCCGGCCGCGGTGTGGCCGAGACGCGTCAAAGAGCAATTTGTCGGGCGACAACGCTTGTCCGCATGCTGACATCTCCTGGCGGGCGCACCTATACCTTCTTAGAGTTCTGCGACCGGGCGCCGGTAATACCAGCCAGCTGCGAGGCAAGCCTGCCGGCCGGCACCGTCTTGCCGGTGCGGGCGGGACTTCTCTCACCAAAGCGGATGCCTCGGGCATCCGCAGTCAAATTCTGTTCTACCTGAACACTCTGTTCCCACGTCACCGCCATCATCGCCGAAGCCGACTACGGGCGGCTTCCTGCGCGCGGGTGGTGCCGTGCGTGCTGCTTTTTGCTGCCATTCGCCAGCCTGGCATCTGCGGGGTACGCAATTCGATGCGAAGCTGGCCGGGCTGGCTGCAACCCGAAGTGTAAAATGCGATAAATCGCCTACACCGGATTTGCGCTGCCGGTCCTTGGCCGGAACAGCGAGGAAATTATATTGAAAATGAATGAGTTACGCCATCAAATTGAAAAAGAGGCGCGGACGCCCGCAGCGGGCCCTCAGGTGGCGTATGTGACAGTCGGCGAAGAGGCCGACGGCCAGCGCATCGACAACTACCTGCTGAAGACCGCCAAGGGCGTGCCCAAGAGCCATGTCTACCGCATCCTGCGTTCGGGCGAGGTACGGGTCAACAAGGGACGCGTCGACGCCACTTACCGGCTGAAGAGCGGTGATGTGGTGCGGATCCCGCCGATTCGCGTGGCTGCCGCGCCTGCTGCGGCCGGCTTCGTGCCGCCTGCCAGCTTCCCCGTGCTGTTCGAGGATGCGCACCTGCTGATCATCGACAAGCCGGCGGGCGTGGCCGTCCACGGTGGCTCCGGCGTCGCATTCGGCGTCATCGAGCAGTTGCGCCAGGCCCGGCCGGAGGCGCGTTTCCTGGAACTGGTCCACCGCCTCGACCGCGAAACCTCGGGCATCCTGATGCTTGCCAAGAAGCGCTCGGCCCTGGTGGGGCTGCACGAGCAGATCCGTGGCAATGCGCTCGACAAACGCTATTACGCCTGCGTGGCGGGCGAATTCCAGAATGCGCGCCAGCATGTGAAGTTTGCGCTATTCAAGTACACCACCGCAGACGGTGAGCGCCGGGTGCGGGTGCAGGCCGACGGGCTGGCCTCGCACACGGTGTTCAACCGCGTCGAGGCCTTCCCCGGCTTCACGCTGGTGGAGGCCGAGCTGAAGACGGGGCGCACGCACCAGATCCGCGTGCACCTGGCGCACTCGGGCTTTCCCATCGTCGGCGACGAGAAGTATGGCGATTTCACCTTGAACAAGGCCTTGGCGCGGGCAGGGGCGCAGCCGGGCATCCGGCGCATGTTCCTGCACGCCCATCAGCTCACCTTTGCGCACCCCGCCACCGGCGAATCGGTGACGGTGCGCGCGCCGCTGCCCGCCGAATGCGTGGGCTTCCTGCAACAGTTGCGCGAGCGCGCGGGCCGGCCGGCCTGAACGCGCCAACGACAGACGAGACAGACGAGGATACCGAAAGCCATGTCCAGGCAACGCTTTGACCTGATCGTGTTCGACTGGGACGGAACCCTGATGGATTCCACCCCGACCATCGCCAAGTGCATCCAGCTCGCCGCGCTCGACCTGGGGCTGCCGGTGCCCGACGACAGCGCGGCGGCCCACGTGATCGGACTGGGGCTGAAGGACGCGCTGTCCTACGCCGTCCCCACGCTGGATCCGGCCGACTATCCCAAGCTGGCGGAGCGCTACCGCTTCCATTTCCTCACGCGCGACGCCGAGCTGGTGCTGTTCGATGGCGTGCGTGAGATGCTGGAGGCGCTGCGCGCCGAGCATTACTTCCTCGGCGTGGCCACCGGCAAGACACGTGTCGGCCTCCAGCGCGCGCTGGAGGCCACCGGGCTGGCCAGCTTGTTCGATGCCACGCGCTGCGCCGACGAGACCTTCTCCAAGCCGCATCCGGCCATGCTGCACGAGCTGACACGCGAACTCGGCCAGGACATGGCGCGCACGGTGATGGTCGGCGATACCACCCACGACCTGCAGATGGCAGTCAATGCCGGCGCGGCCGGCATCGGCGTGAGCTACGGCGCCCACCCGGCCGATTCGCTGCAGGCGATGGCGCCGGTGCACTGTGCGGCCTCGGTCGCCGACCTCAACTCCTGGTTGCTGCGCCATGGCTGAAGAGGCCCAGCGCCTTTGCGCGGCGGACGCGCTGGTGGAAGGCGGCACCGGCGTGCGCTTCCTGGTCGAGCTGCGCGGACGCCAGGTGGGCGCCTTCGCGGTGCGCTTCGACGGCGCCGTTCACGGCTACCTCAACCAGTGCGCCCACGTGCCGATGGAGCTCGACTGGCAGGAGGGCCAGTTCTTCGAGTCCTCGGGCCTATACTTGATGTGCGCGACACATGGCGCCCTCTACGCGCCCGATACCGGGCAGTGCGTCGGCGGCCCTTGCCGTGGCGCCACGCTCGCCAAGCTGCGCATCGAAGAACGGCCGGACGGCGTGTACTGGCTGCCCGAACCGCCTTATGTCGCACCGGATGCCGCTGCGGATGCGCCATCGACCTTCTCCTAGAGTTCCTGCATGACAGAACAGCAAAAACCTCCGTTCGACGACGACACGCCGCGCAAGCCGGGCAGCGAAGAGGGCGGCGCAGCCGGCGATGAGCGCCTGGAAACGGCGCGCCGCGCGGATTTCCCGCTAGAGGACGAGTTGCGCAAGGGCGATGCTGCCGCCCGCCGCGAATCCGAGGAGCGGGCCGAGCGGATTTCCGGCGGCGGCGGTCCGGTGAGCGGCGGCTGGGAGCGCGACGTGCTGGAAAAGGTGCTGATGGCCACGCTGCGGGAACAGCGCGCGGCGCGCCGCTGGCGCATCTTCTTCCGCTTCGTCAGCCTGGCCCTGCTGCTTGTGATCTTCCTGCTGGTCTTCGACCTGAAGGGCGAAGGCACCATCGGCACCGGGAGGCACACGGCGATGGTGTCGCTCGACGGCGAGATCGCGGCGGGCACGACGGCGAGCGCGGAGTCGATCAACGCGGCGCTGCAGGCGGCCTTCGCCGATAGCAATGCGGCCGGGGTGATCCTGAAGATCAATTCGCCGGGCGGCTCGCCGGTGCAGGCCGGCATCATCAATGATGAGATCCATCGCCTGCGCAAGCTTTATCCGTCCAAGCCGCTGTATGTGGTGGTCGAGGAGGTCTGCGCCTCGGGCGGCTACTACGTGGCGGCTGCGGCCGACAAGATCTATGTGGACAAGGCCAGCATCGTCGGCTCGATCGGCGTGCTGATGGATGGCTTCGGCTTCACCGGCCTGATGGACAAGCTTGGCGTCGAGCGCCGCTTGTACACCTCCGGCGCCAACAAGGGCATGCTCGATCCGTTCTCGCCCGAGGTGCCGCGCCAGAAGGAGTATGCGCAGACCATGCTCAAGCAGATCCACCAGCAGTTCATCGACGTGGTCAAGGAAGGCCGCGGCGACCGCCTGAAGAACGATCCCGACCTGTTCTCGGGGCTGTTCTGGACCGGCGAGCGCAGCGTCCAGCTGGGGCTGGCAGACGGGCTCGGCAACGCCGACTACGTGGCTCGGGACCTGTTCAAGGCCGAGGACATAGTCGACTACACGGTCAAGGAGAACCTGGCCGAGCGCCTGGCCAAGCGTTTCGGCGCCGCCGTGGGCAGCGCCGCGATCAAGACGTTGATGCTGGGCAACCGCTTCCAGTCCGTGCAGTAAGTGGCAAGTGCGGGAGGCCGGGCGGGCGTACGGCCAGGGTGGCCGCGCGCCCGGTAAGCATCCGGCAAGCGCCCGTCAGGCGGCCAGCAGCGAGAAGATCGCGGGCCGCTTGTGCAGATCGAGCCGCTCCGGCCGCCAGGCCGACAGCGGCAGCGTGACGATGGTTTCGCTCGGCAGCGTCAGGTCCACCGCGATCGACAGCAGCGTGGAGCCTGCGCAATGCTGGCGCATGGCTTCCAGCAGGGCGGCATTGCGGTAGGGCGTTTCGATCCAGACCTGGGTCTGGCGCGTCTTGCGCGAATGCTGTTCCAGTTCGCGCAGCTTCTGGGCGCGCTCCCCCGCGTCCACCGGCAGGTAGCCATTGAAGGCGAAGCTCTGGCCGTTGAGTCCTGACCCCATCACCGCCAGCAGGATGGCGCTGGGCCCGACCAGCGGGCGCACACGCACGCCCGCGGCATGTGCCAGCCGGACCAGGTCGGCGCCGGGGTCGGCCACGGCGGGAACGCCGGCTTCAGACAGCAGCCCGCCGTCGCGGCCGGCCTGGATCGGCGCCAGCAACTCTGCCAGCGCCTCGGCGCGGGTGTTGACATTCAGCTCGCGTATCTCGATCTGCTGGATGGGGCGCGCCAGCGCGGTGGTTTCCCCCAGCTTCTTCAGGTAGGCGCGTGCCGTCTTGGCGTTTTCCGCGACCAGATAGTCGAGTCCTGCGGCGATCTGCTGTACGCCGGCCGGGATGACATCGGGCAGGGGATCGGCCTCGTCGCGCTTGCCGAGCGTGTTGGGAATCAGGTAGAGGGTGCCGCCCTTCACATTGCTGCTGCTCATGCCCGCCTCACGCCTGGAAGAAGGGGTAGCCGGCCTGGCGCAGCATGCCGGTGAGGGCGATCAGCGGCAGTCCCACCAGGGCGGTGGGGTCGTCCGATTCCACGCGGGAGAGCAGGGCGATGCCCAGTCCCTCCGATTTCGCGCTGCCGGCCACGTCATAGGGGCGCTCCAGTTGCAGGTAGGCTTCGAGTTCGGTGTCGTCGAGCTCGCGGAAGGTGGCGCGTGTCTGCACGTCGGCCAGTTGCGATTGGCCGTTGCGGCTGTCGAGCAGGCACAGGGCCGAGTGGAATGTGATGGTGCGTCCACGCATCAGCTTGAGCTGGGCCAGCGCCTTTTCGTGCGTGCCGGGTTTGCCGATCTGTGCGCCGTCGAGCGTGGCTACCTGGTCCGAGCCGATGACCAGTGCACCCGGGTGGCGTGCCGCGATGGCCTCGGCCTTGGCCAGGGACAGGCGCAGTGCGGTGGCTTCGGGGGTTTCGCCTGCGCGGGGCGTTTCGTCGATGTCGGGCGTGGCCACGTCGAAGGGGATGCGCAGACGTTCGAGCAGTTCGCGGCGATAGGGCGAGCTGGAGCCAAGGATCAGGGCGGGGTGCTTGCTGGAAGACATAAGTGATTGAGCGGAAAGAGGAAAGATGTGTGTTCCGGTTTTGACTCTTGCCGGATTATCGACGTATAATGCTGCGTTTTGCCGCTTGTGGCTCGCGATTTGGCGGGCCAGTGCGCGGCGGCCGTGGCAGAGAGTGATGTATCGGTTGCTGTGCCTGCATCTCGCGCCTTACCGCGGCCCGCATTGCAAGCGGCTATTGTCAGGCAGTGTCAGGCAGCCTAGCGCCCAAGCAGCTAGCGGTAAGCCAGCGGTGCCTGACAGCGGACAGCCATCATGACCCAGTCGATCGACCTGCGCGAGTTTGATCTCTTTGCCTTCTGCCGGGCCGGCGATTCTGTTGCCGGCGAGGTGGCGGTGCAGAAGTTGCCGCGCATCTTAGCCGAGACGGCGGCGCAAGCGCCAGCCTCGGCTGCCGAGGAGCGCTTCACGTATGAAGCGCGGGGCTCGGTGCGCGAGGAAGCGGGGGAGCCCGGCAAGCCGCCGGTGCGGCGCCTGTTCCTGGACCTGACCGTCGACGCGCGCGTGTGGTTGACCTGCCAGCGTTGCCTGGAGGCCTATGCCGAGCCGATCGCCACGTCGACGCGGTTCGAGGTCATGGCTTCCGAGGAAGAGGCTGATGCGGCGCCGATGGACGACGACGATGTCGACGTCATCGCCGGGTCCAAGCGCTTCTCGCTGTTGACGCTGATCGAAGATGAAGTGCTGCTGGCCCTGCCGGTGGCGCCCAAGCATGCTGTTTGCGCCGATGTGCACGAAAGCCTCGTGACCGGCGCGGACGGACAGGTGGAGCCAGAAGTCGAGGCGACGCCGGAAGAAGAAAAGCGGCCTTCGCCCTTCGCGGCGCTGGCCAGCCTGAAGTCGAAGCACTGAATCCGCACGCGATGCGCGCGGGCCGGTGCCCGTCTTCAGGTCCTGGATACGCATCCGGCCGGGCCCGGCTACGCCTTGTGCTGGATGCTGTGTGTTAATATTGCAAAATTCTCGAAGGAGTCATCATGGCTGTTCAACAGAACAAGAAGTCGCCGTCCAAGCGCGGCATGCACCGCTCGCACGACCACCTGTCGGCGGCTCCCCTGGCTGTCGAGCCGACCACCGGCGAAGCCCACCTGCGCCACCACGTGAGCCCGAACGGCTACTACCGTGGCCGCAAGGTCATCAAGACCAAGAACGACTGATACGCTCGTTCGGCGTGACTTCGCGTCTCGCTCGCGCGTTCTAGGCTAGAAACAAGAAAGCGGCAAGCTCGTTGCCGCTTTTTTGTTGCGCGCTCGGAAGGGATTCGGGCCGGCCGGCCGTCACTGTGCGGCCGGTCAGGCCCCTCCGTCGGGCGGCCGGATCGAATCGGCGGGAGGCGGGTCAGAGTGAGCGCAAGTGCGCGTCTGCTCCAGGAAACAATGACGATCAAACTTGCTATCGACTGCATGGGCGGTGATCACGGCGTCTCCGTGACGGTGCCGGCAGCGATCAGTTTTCTCTCGACCCACGAGGATGCCGAGATGGTGCTGGTCGGCCAGCCCGAAGCCATCCAGCCGCAGCTCAAGAAGCTGCATGCGCTGGAGCATCCGCGTGTGCACATCGTTGCTGCCACCGAGGTCATCACCATGGATGATCCCGTGGAGGTGGCGCTGCGCAAGAAGAAGGATTCCTCGATGCGCGTGGCGGTGACCCAGGTCAAGGAAGGCCGGGCCGACGCCTGCATCTCCGCCGGCAATACCGGCGCGCTGATGGCCGTTTCGCGCTATGTGCTGAAGACGCTGGAGGGTATCGAGCGCCCGGCCATCGCCACCACCATTCCGAATGAGCAGGGGTGGGGCACCACGGTGCTCGATCTCGGCGCCAACGCTGATTGCGAGCCCGAGCACCTGCTGCAGTTCGCCCGCATGGCAGAGGCCATGGTGGCGGTGGTCGACCACAAGGCCCAGCCCACTGTCGGCCTGCTGAACATCGGCGAGGAAGTCATCAAGGGCAATGAAGTGGTCAAGCGCGCCGGCGAACTGCTGCGCGCCTCCGAACTCAACTTCTACGGCAACGTGGAAGGCAACGACATCTTCAAGGGCACGACCGACATCGTGGTCTGCGACGGCTTCGTCGGCAATGTGGCGCTCAAGAGTACCGAGGGCCTGGCGAAGATGATCGGGAGTATGATCAAGGAAGAATTCACGCGCTCCTGGTTCACCAAGCTGCTGGCAGGCGTGGCCATGCCGGTGCTGTCGCGGCTGGCCAAGCGGCTGGACCCGGCGCGTTATAACGGTGCTTCGCTGCTGGGGTTGCGCGGACTAGTCATCAAGAGCCACGGCTCGGCTGACGCGCACTCCTTTGAGTGGGCTATCAAACGCGGGTATGATGCCGCCAAGAATGGCGTCATCGAGCGTATCAGCCAGGCCTTTGCGACCAAGGCCGGTGCCGGCGGCGCCCCAGCGGGCAGCCCACAGCCGGGCACGGCACCGAACCCGCATCCCAGCGCCCGCGCTGCCTGAGCCCGCCTGGCGGGCCCGGAGCAGATGCCCAGGGCAATTCGATCCGATACGACATGACAAGCTACGCAAAAATCATCGGTACGGGGAGCTACCTGCCCCCGCGGCGCGTCACCAACCAGGACTTGGCGGAGCAACTGGCGGCAAAAGGCATCGAGACCAGCCACGAGTGGATCTTCTCGCGCAGCGGCATCGCGGCGCGCCACTGGGCCGAGCCGGATGTCGGCAGCAGCGAGCTGGCGCTCAAGGCTGCCGAGCGCGCCATCGAGGCGGCCGGCATCGACCGCCAGAGCATCGACCTGATCATCGTCGCCACCTCCACGCCGGACTACGTCTTCCCCAGCACCGCCAGCCTGGTGCAGCACAAGCTCGGCATCACCAACCACTGCGCGGCCTTCGACCTGCAGGCGGTTTGCTCGGGCTTCGTCTATGCGCTGGCCACCGCGGACAAGTTCATCCGCAGCGGCTCGCACAAGAACGTGCTGGTGATCGGCGCCGAGGTCTTCTCGCGCATCCTCGACTTCAATGACCGCACCACCTGCGTGCTGTTCGGCGACGGCGCCGGCGCCGTGGTGCTGAGTGCGTCGGACGAGCCGGGCATCCTGTCGACGGCCATGCACGCCGATGGCAGCCATGTGGACATCCTGTGCGTGCCGGGCAACGTCAGCGGCGGCAACATCACCGGCAGCCCCTTCCTGCGCATGGATGGGCAGGCGGTGTTCAAGCTGGCGGTCAACGTGCTGGACAAGGTCGCGCGCGAGGCGCTCGCCGGGGCCGACATGCCGGCCGAGGAACTTGACTGGCTGATCCCTCACCAGGCCAATATCCGCATCATGCAGAGCACGGCCAAGAAGCTCGGCCTGCCCACCGAACGCATGGTGGCGACCGTGCACGAGCACGGCAACACCTCGGCGGCCTCGATCCCCCTCGCACTCGACGAGGCGGTGCGCGATGGCCGCATCCGTCCCGGCCAGACCGTGCTGGTGGAAGGTGTGGGCGGCGGCTTCACCTGGGGCGCGGCGCTGCTGCGCATGTAAGGATCCGGCACGCGCCGCGGCCTGTGTGGCCGCCGCGCGGCCGAGGTGCGATCTCAACGATTCCACAACGATTCCAATTCGATGAAATTCGCTTTCGTATTCCCTGGGCAGGGCTCGCAGTCGGTGGGCATGCTCAATGCGTTCGCCGACCACCCGGTGGTACGCGCGACGCTGGAAGAAGCCTCTACCGCCCTGGGCCAGGACATCGGCCGCATGATCGCGGAAGGCCCGGCCGAGGATCTGAACCTCACCACCAACACCCAGCCGGTCATGCTGACCGCCGCGGTGGCTGTCTACCGCGCCTGGCTGGACGCAGGCGGCCCGGCTCCGGCGCTGGTCGCCGGCCACAGCCTGGGCGAGTACTCGGCGCTGGTGGCGGCGGGTGTGATCCCCTTCGCCGACGCCGTGCCGCTGGTGCGCTTCCGCGCGCAAGCGATGCAGGAAGCGGTGCCGGTGGGCGAGGGCGGCATGGCCGCCATCCTCGGCCTGTCCGATGACGACGTGCGTGCCGCCTGCGCGGAAGCCGCGCCGGCAGGTGTGGTCGAGGCAGTGAACTTCAACGCCCCCTCGCAAGTGGTCATCGCGGGCCAGAAGGCCGCGGTGGAGAAGGCCTGCGAGATCGCCAAGGCCAAGGGCGCCAAGCGTGCGCTGCCGCTGCCGGTGTCGGCGCCGTTCCACTCCTCCTTGCTCAAGCCGGCCTCCGACCGCCTGCGCGAGCGCATGGCCGGGCTGGCCTTCTCGGCACCCGCCATTCCGGTGGTGAACAACGTCGACGTGGCCATCGTCAATGATCCGGAAGCGATCAAGGATGCACTGGTGCGCCAGGCCGCGGCCCCGGTGCGCTGGGTGGAGTGCGTGCAGAAGATGGCTGCCGAAGGCGTGACCCATGTGATCGAATGCGGTCCCGGCAAGGTGCTGGCCGGCATGACCAAGCGCATCGACGGCAACCTGGTCGGCGGCGCGATCTTCGATCCGGCCTCGCTGCAGGAAATGCTGGCGCTGCTGAAGTAAGACGGACGGAACACTAGGTCATGACGAAATTTCTGGATAATCAGGTCGCGCTGGTCACCGGCGCCTCGCGCGGCATTGGCCGCGCCATCGCGCTGGAGCTGGCGCGCCAGGGTGCCACCGTGATCGGCACCGCCACCACCGAGGGCGGCGCGGCCGCCATCGGCGAGTACCTGGCCGGCGAGGGCCTCAAGGGCGCGGGCGCCGTGCTCGACGTCAAGGATGCCGCGCGCTGCGAAGCAGTGATCGACGAACTGATCAAGGCCCACGGTGGCTTGAACGTACTGGTCAACAACGCCGGCATCACGCAGGACCAACTGGCCATGCGGATGAAGGACGAGGACTGGAGCGCGGTTATCGACACCAATCTGTCGGCAGTCTTCCGCTTGTCGCGTGCCGTGCTGCGCCCGATGATGAAGGCGCGCGGCGGCCGCATCATCAACATCACCTCGGTGGTCGCCTCTTCGGGCAACCCCGGCCAGATGAACTACGCGGCCGCCAAGGCCGGCGTGGAAGGCATGAGCCGTGCGCTCGCGCGCGAGATCGGCAGCCGCAATATCACGGTCAACTGCGTGGCCCCCGGCTTTATCGATACCGATATGACCAAGGTCTTGTCGGATGAGCAGCATGCGGCACTGAAGACTCAGATTCCGCTGGGCCGCCTGGGCCTGCCCGAGGACATCGCGCATGCGGTGGCTTTCCTGGCCGGTCCGCAGGCAGCCTACATTACTGGTACGACGTTGCACGTCAACGGCGGCATGTACATGAACTGATTGTGGCGCGCGGCGGACGGTTTCGAGGGAGAAGCCGTGCGATGCCGCGCGAAACGATCTTTTTCCGAGCCAATCGGGCGCAGATCTTGCAATGGTCGGCAGGCGGGATTTTTACGTTCCAAACCTGCTAAAATGCGCCCACTTTTTGTCGAACTTCCCTGGAGGGTTACATGGACAATATCGAACAACGCGTCAAGAAAATCGTGGCAGAGCAGCTTGGCGTGGCCGAAGCAGACATCAAGAACGAATCCTCGTTCGTGAATGACCTCGGCGCCGACTCGCTCGACACGGTTGAACTCGTGATGGCGTTGGAAGATGAATTCGGCATGGAAATTCCCGATGAGGAAGCCGAGAAGATCACCACCGTGCAGCAGGCGATCGACTACGCCACTGCGCACGTGAAGGCCTGAGCCTGCCTTTTCTGAATTCCCGAGCCACAGAAGGCGGATGGGCGGGCCGTGCGGTCCCGCCACGCTGTTTTCTGTGGCTTTCGTCTGTCCGAAGAGGCAGAATCGCCATGAGCGGAGCGCGCCGTTGCGGGCCCGCCGAAGCGGCCGGCTGCAAGGCCACCGTTCCGCATTCTGCTTCACGCACCCGTAGGAAATCATAGTGAGCCGTCGTCGCGTCGTCGTCACCGGGCTCGGCCTCGTGTCTCCGGTTGGAAACACGGTAGCCGAAGGCTGGGCCAACCTGGTTGCGGGCCAGTCCGGCATCGCCACCATCACCAAGTTCGATCATTCCGCGCTTTCCGTGCACTTTGCCGGTGAAGTGAAGGGTTTCAATGCCGAGGATTACGTCCCCGCCAAGGAAGCCCGCCACATGGATACGTTCATCCATTACGGCATCGCGGCTGGCACGCAAGCGCTCAAGGACAGTGGCCTTGAAGTGACCGAGGCCAACGCAGAGCGCATCGGCGTGCTGGTCGGCTCGGGCATCGGCGGCCTGCCGATGATCGAGGATACCCATGCGGAGCTGACCAATCGCGGCCCGCGCCGGATTTCGCCGTTCTTCGTGCCTGGCTCGATCATCAACATGATCTCGGGCCATCTGTCGATCATCCACGGCATCAAGGGCCCGAACCTCGGTGCCGTGACTGCCTGCACCACGGGCCTGCACAGCATCGGCCTGGCCGCGCGCCTGATCCAGGCCGGCGACGCCGACGCCATGCTGGCCGGCGGTGCCGAGTCCACGGTCTCGCCGCTGGGCATTGGCGGCTTCGCCGCGGCGCGTGCACTGTCGACCCGCAACGATGACCCGGCAACGGCATCGCGTCCGTGGGACAAGGGCCGTGATGGTTTCGTGCTCGGCGAGGGTTCCGGCGTGATGATGCTGGAGGAGTATGAGTCGGCCAAGGCGCGCGGCGCGCGTATCTATGCGGAGCTGATCGGCTTCGGCATGAGCGGCGACGCCTTCCACATGACGGCACCGAGCACCGACGGCCCGCGTCGCTGCATGGTCAATGCGCTCAAGGACGCCGGCGTGAACGTCGGCGAAGTGCAGTACCTGAACGCGCACGGCACCTCCACGCCGCTGGGCGACAAGAACGAAACCGACGCGATCAAGCTCGCCTTCGGCGAGCAGGCCTACAAGATGGTGGTCAACTCGACCAAGTCGATGACCGGCCACCTGCTGGGCGGCGCGGGCGGGTTGGAGTCCGTCTTCACCGTGCTGGCGCTGCACCACCAAGTGTCGCCGCCGACCATCAACATCTTCGAACAGGATCCCGAGTGTGACCTGGATTACGTGGCCAATACGGCGCGTGAGATGAAGATCGACGTGGCGGTGAAAAACAACTTCGGTTTTGGCGGCACCAACGGGTCGCTTGTCTTCCGCCGCGTCTGAAGCCGGTCGCCGGCGGCCCGCCCCTGTGGTGCCCGGGGGCGGCGCAACCTTGCTGCGCGGCGCGCTCTGTGCCGCGCTCGCGGCCGAGCTTGGCGCGCTGTTCCTGCTTGCCAAGGCTTGTGCCGATGCCGCCGGCCGCGCGCCAGGGGGCTGGCAGCTGGAGCATGGGCTGTACGCCGCATTGCTGGCGGTACTGGCCATCCTGCTGCTGCCGGGCTGGCGCCGCGCGTGGCGGGCCGCTGGCTGCCGCTATCAAGGCATGGTCGGTGCGGCGGGCGGCAGGCCGAGAGTCGCGCTGGCCTGGCCGGATGGCCGGACCGTCCTGGCCGATATCGTTTCAAGCTGGGATTTCGGTGGCGCCTTGCTGCTGCTTGCATTGCGCCCGCTTGAGCCGGGCAAGGAGTCCGCGCCCCGCCTGCTGGCACTGCACCGCTGCAATACGACGGATGCCGCGCTGCGCGCGGTGCGCCGGGCGGTGCGCGGTGCCCGCCACTGAGCCCGCAGCCGTTGCCAGCGGCCGCTGGTGGCGACCCAAGCATTTTGATGCACTGCCTGCCGCCGAAACGTAGGTAAAATACAACGTTTGTCGTGACGACGAAACCAAGAGATACACTGCAGGTGAACCATTCGTGAGCGAACGCGAAGCCGATCAGCTCCTAGTTGAACGCGTCCAGCAGGGCGATAAGCGGGCATTTGAATTGCTGGTGACCAAGTATCACCGCAAGATCATTCGCCTGATTTCGCGCCTGGTCCGGGATCCCGCTGAAGTGGAGGATGTGGCGCAAGATGCCTTTATCAAGGCATATCGCGCCTTGCCCCAATTCCGCGGCGAGTCGGCCTTCTACACCTGGTTGTACCGGATCGCCGTCAACACGGCCAAGAACTACCTGGCCACCCAAGGCCGCCGGCCGGAGGCGTCGAGCGACATCGATGCCGAAGAGGCTGAAACTTTTGCAGACGGCGAGCAACTAAGGGATATCAATACGCCGGAGTCGATGCTCCACACGCGCCAGGTCGCCGAAACGGTGAACCGCGCCATGGAGGCGCTGCCGGAGGAATTGCGCACCGCCATCACGCTGCGTGAGATCGAAGGCCTCAGCTATGAGGAGATCGCGGAGGCGATGGGTTGCCCGATCGGTACGGTGCGCTCGCGCATCTTCCGGGCACGCGAGGCGATTGCCGAGAAATTGCGCCCCCTGCTGGGAACGGCGGAGGGCAAGCGGTGGTAGAAGCGTTGTAAAAGAAATGTCGTGCAGCCAGCGTTGCAGTCAATTCCTGCATCGATAGACGACAAGCGGTCACGGGATATCGGTGTTCAATGGAATGTCTTGGGGTGGGAAATGGGTCAGGCTCATAAGCAGTCGGTTCATGTAGTGGAAGTGGCAGAACAGGTCTCCGCGCTGATGGATGGCGAACTGGCGTCGCACGAGATCGGCGCCGCGCTGGAGTTCACGCGCAGCGAGCGGGGCATGACGGACTGGTCGACCTTCCAGATGATCGGCGACGTCCTGCGTTCGGAAGACCTGGCGCATATCGATTCGACGGATTCCTTCCTGGCGCGTTTCTCCGCGCGCCTGGACAGCGAGCCGCACGTGCTCGTGCCCGCGGTGGCGCAGGCACGCCAAGCGCGCCAGCGTCTGCTGCTGCGTCCCTCCTGGGTGCGCCGGGTGGTGCCGGGTACCGCGATTGCGGCGGCCGTGGCCGCCGTCAGCTGGGTGGTGGTGCCGCAGATGCGCGGCCCGGGCGATGTCGGTACGCCGGACGCCGTGGTGGCCCGTGCCGACCAGTCCGCTCCCAAGGCCGGCGGCATCGTCACGGTGGCGGCGGATAACGGACAGATGATCCGTGACCCGCGCCTCGACGAATACCTCCGCGCGCATCGCGTGTCCGTGGCCACCGATGCGGTTGTGCCGACCATGCGCACGGTTGCCAACAGCGCCAATTTCATTCAGGACAATTCGCAGGAATAATGCCGGACATGCATAAGGGATGGTCGCCCGCCTATGTAGCGGGCGCACACAGAATAAGGGCCCTGCGCAGGTCCTTTTTTCTGGCCTTCTGTCTGACTGCGGCTGCGGCAAGCGCGCAGCCGCCGGACAATACGCTGGCGCGTCGCGACGCGACGGCCTGGCTGAACAAGATCCACCGCGCGGCGCAGCGCGAGAACTACACCGGCACCCTGATCTACCAGCGTGGCAGCGTCATGCATGCCTCGCGTATCCAGCACTACAGCGATCCGGCGCAGAACGAGTACGAGCGGCTGGAAACGCTCGACGGCAAGCCGCGTGAGGTGCTGCGCGAGAACGATGTCGTGCACAGCCTCATTCCGGAGGCCAAGCTGGTGGTGGTGGAGAAGCAGCAGGCGAAGGACCGCTTCCCGGCGCTGCTGGCCACCAACAAGACCGACGTGCTCGATATCTACGACATGCGCAAGCTGTCCGACGAGCGGGTGGCGGGCCTCGAGTGCGAGGTCTTCTCGCTGCAGCCGCACGATGCGGCACGCTATGCCGTGCGCCTGTGGGCAGAGAAGAACTCCGGTCTGCTGATGCGCGCGCAGACGCTGGATGAAGCGGGCAAGGTGCTGGAACAGGTGGCCTTCTCGCAGGTGCAGATCGGCGTGCCGTCCGAGAAGCAGCGCATCCTGGCGGCCATCCGCAATGCCAATGCCTGGAGCCACTACGAGGTCACCTACCAGCCGGCCAATATCGCCGACGAAGGCTGGTCCATCAATGTGCCCGTCAAGGGCTTCCAGAAGATCCGTGAAGTACGCCGCCCGCTGGGTGAGCTGCGTGCGCCCCAGGGCGACGGCCGCAACCACATGTTTGAAGTCCAGCAGGTGGTCTACAGCGACGGCTTGACCGGCTTGTCCGTCTTCATCGAGCCGGTTTCCGAGCAGCGCGCCCGCCGCGAGGGGGTGGCCTCGCTTGGCGCCACCCAGGTCGTGGTGCGCCGCGTGGCCGATTTCTGGATCACGGTGGTCGGCGAGGTGCCGGCCGCCACGGTGAAGCAGTTCGCGGCCGCGGTGGAATACCATTCACCCAAGACGGCGCACTGAGCCGGGCGCCGTCGCATGCCGGCGGCCGCCGCGGGCGGCGCCGGCTTCCTTGCCATCGCCCAGCCGCGACCGCTTAGTTGTCACCTATAGACAGGCGTTGAAAGCAAGACGCTGACCTCCGGGAGTTGTCGATGATCTCCAAATCGCCTGCCTTGGCGCGTGCCATGGTGATGGCCGCCATTCTTGCCGTCGCCCCGATGGTGTCCGAGCTGGGCCATGCCCAGGCCGCGGCCCCGAGCTACGGCGTGCCCGATTTCACCGATCTGGTGGAGAAGGCCAGTCCGGCCGTGGTCAACATCCGCACTACCGAGCGCGTGCGCGCAGGTAGCAGCCAGGATGACGACATGGCGGAATTCTTCCGCCGCTTCTTCGGCGTGCCGATGCCCGGCGCGCCCGCCCCGCGCCGCGGCCAGCCGCCGCAAGGGCAGGGCCAAGGCCAGGGGCAGGGGCAGGGCGAGGAGATGAACCGCGGCGTGGGCTCCGGCTTCATCATCAGCCAGGACGGCTATGTGATGACCAACACTCATGTGGTGGCCGACGCCGACACCATCTACGTGACGCTGCCCGACAAGCGCGAATTCAAGGCCAAGCTGATCGGCTCGGACAAGCGTACCGACGTGGCGCTGCTCAAGATCGATGCGGCCGGCCTGCCCAGGCTGCCGATGGGGGATTCCGACAAGGTACGCGCCGGCGAATGGGTGCTGGCGATCGGCTCGCCGTTCGGCCTGGACAATAGCGTGACCGCCGGCATCGTTTCCGCCAAGGGCCGAGACACCGGCGACTACCTGCCTTTCATCCAGACCGACGTGGCGGTCAACCCGGGTAACTCGGGCGGCCCGCTGATCAACCTGCGCGGCGAGGTGATCGGCATCAACTCGCAGATCTACAGCCGCAGCGGCGGCTATATGGGCATTTCCTTCGCGATTCCGATCGACGAGGCGATGCGCGTGGTCGAGCAGCTCAAGACCACCGGCAAGGTGACGCGCGGGCGGATCGCGGTCGCCATCGGCGATGTCACCAAGGAAGTGGCCGACTCGCTGGGCCTGGGCCGCGCACGCGGCGCGCTGGTGGGCAGCGTCGAGCCGGGCGGTCCCGCGGAGCGTGCCGGCATCGAGCCGGGCGACATCATCCTGAAGTTCAACGGCAAGGACATCGACCGTGCCTCGGACCTGCCGCGCATGGTCGGCGACACCAAGCCGGGCAGCCGCGTGCCGATGCAGCTCTGGCGCAAGGGTGCGACGCGCGAGGTCACCATCACCGTTGCCGAGCTGGAGCCGGACAACAAGCCGCGCGCACGCGCCAGCAGCAGCCCGCGTGATGACAGCGCCGCGGCGGCGCGGCCGAATGCGCTCGGCCTGGTCGTCAACGACCTGCCCGATGCGCGCCTCAAGGAACTGAAGATCAAGTCGGGCGTGGAAGTCGATACGGTCGATGGGCCGGCCCTGCGTGCAGGCATCCGCCCGGGCGACATCATCCTGCGCCTGGGCGATACCGATGTCACCGGTGCCCGGCAGTTCAACGACATGGTCCGCTCGCTCGACAAGGGCCGGCTCGCGGCCTTGTTCGTGCGGCGTGGCGATGCCACCCAGGTACTCACCCTGCGCCCGGGCAACAACGCGTCGCGCTGATCCGGCGGGCTTCGGGCGGGCTTCGAAGAGAGGAAGCGCTCACATGGCATGGCAGGCGCTACTGCCAGCCGTGTGAGGACATGAAAGCGGCGCTCGCGCCGCTGCGCCGCGAATTCTCCTGCTTGCCGCATGAAGGCGGCGCCGATCCGCTGCTCGCAGCGCGCATCGGCGAGCGGGTGCCGCTGGTGGTCGGCGGCGCGTCCGGGGCGGCCGGAGCGCCGCTTTACCGCCACTTTCTCGACGCCGTGGCGATTCGCGTGTGGCCTGCCGCACATTGTCGCGATCTGCCGCAGTAGCGCCGGTGCCCGCGGGTGCCGGTACGGCCCCCATGTCACGATGCGGGACGCCCTGGAAATCCGGTAAAATCGCAGTCTGGCGCCGGCCTTCGTAGAGGCTCCGCGCCGCCGAACATCAGCGACCGGGAGTGGACGCGCCCCGGGCGGGGCGCCAATTCCGGGTCGTTCCCTAGCTTTGCGCCGGCCCCGCGCGCCGGTGCTTTCCCTGAACATAGATGGACCATATCCGCAACTTCTCGATCATCGCCCATATCGACCACGGGAAATCGACCCTGGCCGACCGCATCATTCAGCGCTGCGGCGGCCTGTCCGACCGCGAGATGGAGGCGCAGGTGCTCGATTCGATGGACATCGAGAAGGAGCGCGGCATCACCATCAAGGCGCAGACCGCCGCCCTCAGCTACAAGGCGCGCGACGGCAAGCTCTACAACCTGAACCTGATCGACACCCCGGGGCACGTCGACTTCAGCTATGAAGTCAGCCGCTCGCTGTCCGCCTGCGAGGGCGCGCTGCTGGTGGTGGACGCCTCGCAGGGCGTCGAGGCGCAGACCGTCGCCAACTGCTACACCGCCATCGAACTGGGCGTGGAAGTGGTGCCGGTGCTCAACAAGATCGACCTGCCGCAGGCCGATCCCGACAACGCGATCCAGGAGATCGAGGAAGTCATCGGCATCGACGCGCATGACGCCGTGCAGTGCTCGGCCAAGACCGGGCTGGGCGTGGAGGACGTGATCGAGTCGCTGATCGCCAAGGTGCCGCCGCCCGAGGGCGATCCGGAGGCGCCGCTGCAGGCGCTGATCATCGATTCCTGGTTCGACAACTACGTCGGCGTGGTGATGCTGGTGCGCGTGGTCAACGGCACCCTGCGCCCCAAGGAGAAGGTGCTGCTGATGGCGACCGGTGCCCAGCACCTGGTCGAGCAGGTCGGCGTGTTCTCGCCCAAGTCCATCCAGCGCGAGGCGCTGTCGGCGGGGCAGGTGGGCTTCATCATCGCCGGCATCAAGGAGCTGAAGGCGGCCAAGGTGGGCGACACCATCACCAATGTCGCGCGCAAGGCCGAGGCGCCGCTGCCCGGCTTCAAGGAAGTCAAGCCGCAGGTCTTCGCCGGTCTGTACCCGGTGGAGGCCAACCAGTACGAGGCGCTGCGCGAATCGCTGGAGAAGCTGCGCCTGAACGACGCCTCGCTGCAGTTCGAGCCCGAGGTCTCGCAGGCGCTCGGCTTCGGCTTCCGCTGCGGCTTCCTCGGCCTGCTGCACATGGAGATCGTGCAGGAGCGCCTGGAGCGCGAGTTCGACATGGACCTGATCACCACCGCGCCGACGGTGGTCTACCAGGTGCAGCTGCGCGACGGCACCATGGTCACGGTGGAAAACCCGGCCAAGATGCCGGACGCGGCCAGGATCGAGGCCATCCTCGAGCCCATCGTTACCGTCAACCTGTACATGCCGCAGGACTATGTCGGCTCGGTGATCACGCTGTGCACGCAGAAGCGCGGCACGCAGATCAACATGAGCTACCACGGCAAGCAGGTGCAACTCACCTACGAGATTCCCATGGCGGAGATCGTCATGGACTTCTTCGACCGGCTCAAGTCAGTGTCGCGCGGCTATGCCTCGATGGACTACGAGTTCAAGGAATACCGGCCGTCCGACGTGGTCAAGGTGGACATCCTGATCAACGGCGACAAGGTGGATGCCCTGTCGGTGATCGTGCACCGCTCGAACTCGCAGTACCGCGGGCGCGAAGTCGCCGCGAAGATGCGCGAGATCATCCCGCGCCAGATGTACGATGTGGCGATCCAGGCTGCCATCGGCGCCAACATCATCGCCCGCGAGAACGTCAAGGCGCTGCGCAAGAACGTGCTGGCGAAGTGCTACGGCGGCGATATCTCGCGCAAGAAGAAGCTGCTGGAAAAGCAGAAGGCCGGCAAGAAGCGCATGAAGCAGGTCGGTACGGTCGAGATCCCGCAGGAGGCCTTCCTCGCCATCCTGCAGGTGGACGACAAATAAGGGAAGCGGCAATAGAAGGGCGCCGGCTGGCGCCGCGACAGGTGGCAGGCCAGCCGGGCTCAACCAACAATCGTCAATAAGCAAGCCGTCATGAATTTTGCACTGATTCTTTTTGTGCTGGTGGTGGTCACGGGCGTGGCGTGGATCGCCGACAAGCTCGTCTTTGAAAGGCAGCGAAGAGTAGCTGCGCAGGCTGCGCTGGCCGAGTTCGATGCGCGCCAGTCCGAGCTGCAGCGCTATGGCCAGGCAGACCTGGACACCTCGCGCAGCCGCCTGGCCGAGGATAAGCTGCGCCAGCCCTGGTGGCTGGAATACTCGGCAAGCTTCTTCCCGGTGATCCTGGCCGTCTTCGTGCTGCGCTCCTTCGTGGTCGAGCCGTTCAAGATCCCGTCCGGCTCGATGATTCCCACGCTGCTGATAGGCGACTTCATCCTGGTCAACAAGTACGAGTACGGCATCCGCCTGCCGGTGATCAACAAGAAGATCATCGAAGTGGGCGATCCGCAGCGCGGCGATGTGATGGTCTTCCGCTACCCGAAGGACGAGTCGCTCGACTACATCAAGCGCGTGATCGGCGTGCCTGGCGATGTGGTCAGCTACCAGGACAAGCGCCTGACCGTCAACGGCAAGCCGGCCGAGTACGCGCCGCTGCCCGAATACCTGGACGAGGAGCGGCTGGCCTACTCCAAGCAGTTCCGTGAGAAGCTGCCCGACGGGCCGGAGCACGGTGTGCTCAATGACGCCGACCGGCCGGCCTATGTGGCAGGCGCAGATCCGGATTTTCCCTTCCACGAGAACTGCACTTACAATCAGCAGGGGCTGACCTGCAAGGTGCCGCCGGGACACTATTTCGTCATGGGCGACAACCGGGACAACAGCCTGGATTCCCGCTACTGGGGGTTCGTGCCGAACCAGAACATCGTCGGCAAGGCCTTCATGATCTGGATGAATCTGGGCAACTTCAGCCGCATCGGTTCCTTCAAGTAGCGCGGAACCGAGGACATCACCACACCATCAAGAGCTAAGAAAGGCACAGCATGGGTCAAACGGGTCAGGGCGGGGCAGTCTACAGAGGGCGGCTCGGGCCGGCCCGGACACAGGGATTCTCCCTGGGTTCCCTGCTGGTGGTCATACTGGTGGCGGGAGGTGTGCTGATTCCTGCGGTCAAGACGATTCCCAGCCTGCTAGAGTATTTCTCAGTCAAGCGCGCGGTGAGTTACGCCAAGCAGCAGGCAAGCAGCAAGCAGGAAGTCGCCAGCTATTTCGACAAGCAGGCCCAGATCGACCGCATCACCGTCTTGCGCGGCGATGACCTGGACATCGAGGAGAACGACAGCGGAGGGATCCGGTCGGTCGGTTTCTCCTATCGCAGCGAGGTCCCCATCTACGGCCCGCTCAGTTTTTTGATCACCTATTCGGGAACGCAGTACTGACATGAACCTCGACGCCTTGCAGCAACGACTCGGCTACCGATTCAGCAAGCCCGAATTGCTGCAACAGGCGCTGACGCACCGCAGCCACAGCGCCCAGCACAACGAACGCCTGGAATTCCTCGGCGACTCGGTGCTGAACTGCGCGGTGGCGGACATGCTGTACGGCATGTTCGGCAAGCTCGACGAGGGCGACCTGTCGCGCGTGCGCGCCAATCTCGTCAAGCAGCAGGCGCTGTACGAGATCGCCCAGATGCTGCAGCTGTCAGACGTGTTGCGCCTGGGCGAAGGCGAGCTGAAGAGTGGCGGCTTCCGCCGCCCCTCGATCCTCGCCGACGCGCTGGAGGCCATCGTCGGGGCGGTTTTCCTCGACGCGGGCTTCGATGCCGCGCGCGCGCTGATCCGCAAGCTCTACATCCCCATCCTGGAGCAGGTCGATCCGCGCACGCTGGGCAAGGACGCCAAGACCCTGCTGCAGGAGTACCTGCAGGGCCACAAGATCGCCCTGCCGCAATATAACGTGATCGCCACGCATGGCGCGGCGCACAACCAGCAGTTTGAAGTCGAATGCACGGTGCCTAAACTGGAGGTGCGTGTGTTCGGTACCGGCGCCTCGCGCCGTGCGGCCGAGCAGGCCGCGGCCAAGCTGGCGCTCGAGGAAGTCCAGAAGCTGGTGCCGCAGCTGCTCAAGCGCAGCCGCGCCGAGCGGACCGGCAAGACTCGCAAGCAGCCGGTGCCGCCCGATCCCCAGTTGTCTCTCAGGTTGAAGGAATGACCGAATTGAATGCGCCGCGGCAGGATGCCGCGGACACCCCCCACGCCGCCTTCCGTTGCGGCACCGTGGCCATCGTCGGCCGGCCCAATGTAGGCAAGTCCACGCTGATGAACGCGCTGGTCGGCCAGAAGGTCAGCATCACCTCGCGCAAGGCGCAGACCACGCGCCACCGCATCGTCGGCATCCAGACCACCGATGACGCGCAGTACGTGTTCGCCGATACGCCGGGCTTCCAGACCCGCCACGCCAGCGCGCTGAACCGCTCGCTGAACCGTGCCGTCACCTCCACGCTGTCGTCGGTCGACCTGGTGCTGTTCGTGGTCGAGGCCGGCCAGTTTGGCGCCGACGACGAGAAGGTGCTGTCGCTGCTGCCGAAGAACACGCCGGTGCTGTTGGTGGCCAACAAGCTCGACCGCATCGGCGCCGAGCGCGCAGAGGTGATGATGCCATTCCTGGAGAAGATGGGGCAGCTGTTTCCCTTCCGGGAAGTGGTGCCGATGTCGGCCAAGGCGCGCGATCACATCCAGCGCCTGTTCGCCATCATCCGGCCCTACCTGCCGGAGGGCGAGCCGATGTACGACGCCGATGCGATGACCGACCGCAGCGAGCGCTTCCTGGCCTCGGAGATCATCCGCGAGAAGGTGTTCCGCTGGACCGGCGACGAACTGCCCTACACCAGTACCGTCCTCATCGACAAGTTCGAGACGGAAGGGCGGCTGCGCCGCGTCTTCGCCACCATCCTGGTCGAGCGCGACGCACACAAGGCCATGATCATCGGCAACAAGGGCAGCAAGCTCAAGCAGATCTCCACTGAGGCCCGCCTCGACATGGAGAAGCTGTTCGACGGCAAGGTCTACCTGGAGATGTGGATCAAGGTCAAGAGCGGCTGGGCCGACAACGAGGCGGGGCTGCGCGCCTACGGTTACGAGTGAGCGAGTGAAGGGGTGAGCAAGATGCCCGGGTCGGGAGGTGGCCAGCAAGGCCATGGCGGCCGCCGCCGCGCCGATCCCGTTGCCGACGAGGCAGCCGAGGTGCTCGGTGCCCAGTCGGTGCCGGGCATGAGCGTGGCCGAGCAGCGCGCGATGATGGACCGCGCGCTGCGCATCGTGCCGGCGCGCACCGAGGTGCGCATCGTCAACCAGCCCGGCTTTGTGCTGCACTCCTGGCCTTACCGCGAAACCAGCCTGATCCTGGACGTCTTCACGCGCGACTACGGCCGCATGGCCCTGGTGGCCAAGGGCGCCAAGCGCCCGCATTCGGCCTTGCGCCCGGTGCTGCAGCACTTCCAGCCGATCGCGCTGTCGTGGAGCGGCCGCGGCGAGGTCAAGACCCTGACCAAGGCCGAGTGGGTGGGCGGCATGCTGCCGCTGTCCGCCGATGCGCTGCTGTCCGGCTTCTACCTGAACGAGCTGCTGCTGCGCTTCTGTCCGCGCGAGGATGCGCACGAGGTGCTGTTCCGCCACTACATGGCCACGCTGACACGGCTCGGGCATGGCGAGCCCGCGGGGCTCGTGCTGCGCAGCTTCGAGCGCATGCTGCTGCAGGAGACGGGCTTCGCCGTGGCCTTCGACCGCTGCACCAGCAGCGGCGAGCGCGTGCGTGCCGAGGTGGACTACGTCTACCACCCGGAGCGCGGCGTGCGCCCGGCGCATGCCAGCGATCCGTCGTCGTGGCCGGTGATCAGCGGCCAGACCCTGCTCGACATGGCCCAGGACGACTACGGCAGGGCGCAGACGGCCGCACAGAGCCGCGCGCTGATGCGCTTCCTGCTGCATTATTATCTGCAGGGCGAGCCGCTCAGGACGCGCCAGATCCTGATCGACCTGCACTATCTCTGATCCGACTCCTTACCGAAACCACTCGCATGATCTTCCACGCCAACCCCGGTGTCATCGATCTGGGCGTCAATATCGACCACGTGGCCACCTTGCGCAACGCGCGCGGCACCGTCTACCCGGATCCGATCCAGGCAGCGCTGCAGGCCGAGGAGGCCGGCGCCGACCTGATCACGCTGCACCTGCGCGAGGACCGCCGCCATATCCGCGATGCCGACGTGCGCGCGCTGCGCCCGCAACTGGCGACCCGCATGAACCTGGAGTGCGCGATCACCCAGGAGATGCTCGACATCGCCTGCGAGATCCGCCCGCAGGACGTCTGCCTGGTGCCCGAGCGGCGCGAGGAAGTGACCACCGAGGGCGGGCTGGACGTGGCCGGGCGCTTCGAGCAGGTCAAGGCCGCCTGCCGCCAGCTCGCCGACGCCGGCATCCGCGTTTCGCTCTTCATCGACGCGCAGGCCGAGCAGATCGAGGCCGCCGCCGCCTGCGGCGCACCGGTGATCGAGCTGCACACCGGCCGCTATGCCGACGCGAACACGCCCGACGAACAGGCGATCGAGTACCGCCGCGTGGCCAACGGGGTCGATGCCGGCCTGCGCCACGGCCTGGTGGTCAACGCCGGCCACGGCCTGCACTACACCAATGTGCAGCCCATCGCCGCGCTGCCGGGCATCACCGAGCTGAACATCGGCCACGCCATCGTGGCGCACGCGGTCTTCGCCGGCTGGCAGAACGCGGTGCGCGAGATGAAGGCGATCATGGTGGCGGCGCGCCTCGGCACCCGCTATTCCGGCCCTGGCGCGAGCGCACCGGCGTGATCTACGGCCTGGGCACCGACATCATCCAGATCGAGCGCGTGCGCGGCGTGATGGCGCGCACCGAAGGACGCTTCGCGCAGAAGATCCTGGGGCCGCGCGAGCTGGAGAAGTACCACGCCCGCCTGGCGCGCTCCGACAAGCGCGGCCTGGCCTTCCTCGCGACCCGCTTCGCCGCCAAGGAGGCCTTCTCCAAGGCCATCGGGCTGGGCATGCGCTGGCCGATGACCTGGCGCGCGATGGAACTGCTGAACCTGCCCTCGGGCGAGCCGGTCGCGCTTTGCAGTGGCGAACTGGCCGAATGGATGCGTGCGCGCGGCTTGTCCGTGCGCGTCAGCGTCAGCGACGAACATGACTACGCGGTCGCCTTCGCGATCGCGGAGCGCGCGGGCGATGGCGCCGCGCGCGAAATCGAACCGGAACCTACCCCATGAACAAGACGATCTCCGGCAAGCGTCCGGGCCCTGTGGTGCTCGACATTGTCGGCATGCAGCTCGATGCCGAGGATGCGCGCCGTATCGCCCACCCGCTGACCGGCGGCGTGATCCTGTTCGCGCGCAACTTCGAGTCGCGCGCGCAGCTGCTGGCGCTGACGCGCGCGATCCGTGCCGTGCGCGACGACGTGCTGATCTGCATCGACCACGAGGGCGGGCGCGTGCAGCGCTGCAAGACCGATGGCTTCACCCACCTGCCCGCCATGGCGCGGCTGGGCGAGCTGTGGGACCGCGACGTGCTGGCCGCCACCAAGGCGGCCATCAACTGCGGCTATGTGCTGGCCGCCGAACTGCGGGCCTGCGACATCGACCTGAGCTTCACGCCGGTGCTGGACCTGGACTTCGGCCGCAGCGACGTGATCGGCGACCGGGCCTTCCACGCCGATCCGCGCGTGGTGAGCATGCTGGCCAACCACCTGACGCATGGCCTGCTGCTGGCCGGCATGGCCAACTGCGGCAAGCACTTCCCGGGGCACGGCTATGTCGCGGCGGACTCGCACGTGGCAGTACCGGTGGACGAGCGGTCGCTGGAGGAGATCCTGGCGCAGGATGCGCGTCCCTACGACTGGATGGGCCTGTCGCTGGCTTCGGTGATGCCGGCCCACGTGATCTACCCGAAGGTGGACAGCCAGCCGGCGGGCTTCTCGCGCTTCTGGCTGCAGGACATCCTGCGCAGCCAGCTTGGCTTCGATGGCGTGATCTTCAGCGACGACCTGAGCATGGAGGGGGCCAGCGTGGCCGGCACGGTGACCGAGGCCGCGCAGGCGGCGCTGGCCGCCGGCTGCGACATGGTGCTGATCTGCAACCATCCCGAGCGGGCCGATCAGCTGCTGAACGAGCTGGACGTGACCATCGGCAAGGTCTCGCAGCGGCGCATCCGCGGGCTGTTCGCCCGCCGCAAGCCGACCGACTGGAACAAGCTGCACCAGCAGCCGCGGTACCGCGCGGCGCTGCGCCAGCTGAAGGAACTGGACCTGATCGCCTGAGGTGCGCCGTCCCCGCTAGGCCACCGAGCGGGGAGGGGACGGCCACAAAGCAAAAGGGCAAGCAAAAGGGCAGCCGAGGCTGCCCTTTTTCGTGTCCGGCCCGCCATGTCGGCGGGCGCGCGCCTGCTTAGTTGGCGCGGCTGCGGTATTCGCCGGTGCGGGTGTCGATTTCGATCTTGTCGCCGATGTTGCAGAACAGCGGCACTTGCAGTTCGAAGCCGGTGTTGATCTTGGCGCTCTTGAGCACCTTGCCCGACGAGGTGTCGCCCTTGACGGCGGGTTCGGTGTAGATGATCTCGCGGACCAGCGAGGTCGGCAGATCGACCGAGATGGCCTTGTCGTTGAAGAACACCACTTCCACCGACATGCCGTCCTCGAGGTAGTGCAGCGCGTCGCCCATGCTGTCCTGCTCGACTTCGTACTGGTTGTAGTCGGCGTCCATGAACACGTACATCGGGTCGGCGAAGTACGAGTAGGTGCACTCGCGGCGCTCGAGCACGACCACTTCGAACTTGTCGTCAGCCTTGAACACCGACTCGCCCGGTGCCTCGGTGAGCAGGTTCTTGTACTTCATCTTGACGACGGCAGCGTTGCGGCCCGACTTGTTGTATTCGGTCTTCTGCACCACCATCGCGTCGCCGCCCATCATGAACACGTTGCCGACGCGGAGTTCTTGTGCGATTTTCATCTGAACTGATTTCCTGAAAAAGAATGTCCCGGATTGGGGGATGGCGATGATGCGCGCTGGCGCGTTGCAGACCCAGGATCCGCTGCAATTCCCCACCGGCGCTGCGCGTCGAACCGACGCTCCAGGTGCACCCGCTTAAGCGGTCGCTGCCCCCGGTTTTCCGGGCCGGTCGCCATCAAATCAACCCATTATTCTACCTGATTCTCGCAAAAAGCCACGAGATTCGCGGCCAGGTCGCCGAGGTGGCGCAGGCGGCGCTGCCAGCGTTCTGCGTCGGCCTGCAGCGCGGGAAGATGTGCATGGAACGACAGCCAATCCGGCTCGCCGCCATAGCCGTTCCAGGCGCGCCAGAAGGCGGCCTGCGTCGCGGCCGCATCGGCATGGCGGGCGGCCAGGGCGAGGTAGGCGTCGAGCTTGATCCGGTGGGCGTCATCCGCCTGGGGATAGATCTGCCAGACCAAGGGCCGTGCGGCCCAGTGCGCGCGCACGAAGGAATCCTCGCCGCGCACGAAGTTGAGGTCGCAGGCCCACAGCAGTTCATCGTAGTGCTCCTGGCGCACGAAGGGCGCGAAGTGCACCGTGAGCTGGCCTCGTTCCACCTTGGTGCCTGCCTGTGCCTGGGTACCCAGGCAGGCCGCCACCTGGTCAGCGGCCAGGCCGAGCGGAACCAGGCATTGCAGCGGCCCGGGGCCTTCGCACCACTGGCGCAACAGCGTCGGCAGGGCGGCATTGGCATAGGCGAACAGGCTGACCTTCAGTGCCCCCGCGATCGGTTGCGCGCCCAGGCGGTGCCACAGGGCGGCCTGGGCCGACGGACTGGCGAGGAAGGTGTCGCGCTGGGCGCCGAGCGCCGATTCGCGCAGCAGGCCGCCGGTGCCGGGTTCAAAGCCGGGAAAGAAGAAGTGCTTGGTGAGCGGCAGCCGCGGGTGCGGCGAGGGCATGGCATGGTATTCGCGCACCCAGGGCTCGGCACTCAGGTATTCCAGGTTGATCCAGGCCGGGCGCGGCACCTGCGCGGCCATGCGCGCCAGAAAGGTCTCGGGCAGTGCGCAGGCGAATGCCTCGATCACGGCGTCATGCGGCGTGACTTGGGCGAAGGCCGCTGCGGCCGGGGCGTCATCGCGCGGCCAGGGGCGGATGTCGACGCCGGCAATGCGCTGCCGCGCTGCGGCCGGGTCGAGTTCGGGCGCCAGGCGTGCGAAGCTGGCCAGGTCGTCGACCCAGAGGCGCACGGCGTGGCCGTGTTCCTGCGCCAGCTGGCGCGCCAGGCGCCAGCAGACGCCGATGTCGCCGAAGTTGTCGACCACGGTGCAGAAGATGTCCCAGGAACGGATGGGCATGGCAGGGCTCAAGGATAGAGAGCGCAGATCGGCCAGGGATCGGTGCCAAGGAGCCGGCCGGTGGCATGGCCACGACCGGAGCGGCAGCGCCCGCCGGAGATTGCTCTAAACTTGCGATTTTAGAGCGTGTTCCGCCCGCGCCTTGCGGCGGCGCCCATCGCCTCTCCCAAACCTTTCCATGTCTGAGCAGGAATCCGCTTCCACTGCCGGGTCGCCCGAGCCGGCGTTCGACCCGAAGGCCATCATTGCGCGGCTGCCCGGCCTGCCCGGCGTCTACCGCTATCTCGACGCCGAGGGGCGTGTGCTGTACGTGGGGAAGGCGCGCGACCTGAAGAAGCGCGTCTCCAGCTACTTCAACAAGACGCAGCTGTCGCCGCGCATCGCCATGATGGTGGCCAAGATCGCGCAGATCGAGACTACCGTGGTGCGCACCGAGGCGGAAGCGCTGCTGCTGGAGAACAACCTGATCAAGGCGCTGGCGCCGCGCTACAACATCCTGTTCCGCGACGACAAGTCCTATCCCTACCTGAAGCTGAGCGGGCATCGCTACCCGCGCATGGCCTACTACCGGGGGGCTACCGACCGCAAGCACCAGTACTTCGGTCCCTTCCCCAGCGCGCATGCCGTGCGCGAAAGCATGCAGATCCTGCAGCGCGTGTTCCAGTTGCGTACGTGCGAGGACACAGTCTTCAACAATCGCACGCGCCCCTGCCTGCTGCACCAGATCCACCGCTGCACCGGACCCTGCGTGGGCGCGATCAGCGAGGCGGACTACGCGCGCGACGTTGGCAATGCCGCGGACTTCCTGCAGGGAAGGCAGACCGAAGTCCTCGCGGGCCTGCAGTCCAAGATGGAAGAGCATGCCGAGCGGCTGGAGTTCGAGCAGGCGGCGACGGTGCGCGACCAGATCGCGGCGCTTTCCACTGTGCTCAGCCGGCAGGCGGTGGAGGAGGTGGGGCTGGCGCGCGATATCGATATCCTGGCCGTGGCGGTCGAAGGCGGCCGCGCCTGCGTCAATCTCGCCATGGTGCGCGGCGGGCGCCATCTGGGCGACCGCGCCTATTTTCCGGCGCATGCCGACGAGGCCGCGATGATCGTCGGCGACGACGAGTTGGCCGAGGGCGGCTCTGGCGAAGTTGCGGCCGCTGCCGGCGAGACGGGGGGCGGTGCGGGCCATGATGTGAGCGCCGATGCGGTCGCCGGCAGCGGTCCCTCCGTAGAACGGATCGCCGCGGGCGTGTTGTCGGCCTTCATGGCGCAGCACTACCTGGACCAGCCGCCGCCGCCCATCCTGGTCGTCAGCCACTTGCCGGCCGACCGTGCACTGGTCGAGGCGCTGGCCATGCAGGCCGGCCGCAAGGTCTCGCTGGTGCGCCAGCCCCAGGGCCAGCGCCGCGCCTGGCTGGAGATGGCGCAGCAGGGCGCTGCGCTGGCGCTGGCGCGGCGGCTCGCCGAGCAGGGCAGCCAGCAGGCGCGCACGCGTGCGCTGGCGGAGACCATCAGCCTCGATCTCGACGAGCTCTCCCAGTTGCGCGTGGAGTGCTTCGACATCAGCCACACCGCGGGTGAGGCGACGCAGGCGTCCTGCGTGGTGTTCCATCACCACGAGATGCAGAACAGCGAGTACCGGCGCTACAACATCCAGGGCATCACGCCGGGCGACGACTACGCGGCCATGCGCCAGGCGCTGACGCGCCGCTACCAGAAGCTGGTCGAGCAAAGCGAGGAAGCCGCGGCAGGCGAGGAGGAGCGCATGCCCAACATCGTGCTGATCGATGGGGGCAAGGGCCAGGTCGAGGTGGCGCGGCAGGTCTTCGAGGAGCTCGGCCTGGATATCGGCATGCTGGTCGGCGTGGCCAAGGGCGAGGGGCGCAAGGTCGGGCTGGAGACCCTGGTGTTCGCCGACGGCCGGCCGGCGCTGGAGCTGGGGCCGGGCAGCGCGGCACTGATGCTGGTGGCGCAGATCCGCGACGAGGCGCACCGCTTCGCCATCACCGGCATGCGCGCGCGCCGCGCCAAGGCGCGCACCACGTCGCGGCTCGAAGAGATCGAGGGCATCGGGGCGCGCCGGCGCCAGAAGCTGCTGACGCGCTTCGGTGGCCTGCGTGGCGTGATCGCTGCCAGCGTTGACGAACTGGCCAGCGTGGAGGGCATTTCACGCACCCTGGCCGAGGAGATCTACCGCCAGCTCCACTGAGCGGGAAATGCCAGAATGACCCTCCGGTCGGGAAATCGGCGACAATCGCAAGGTTGTCCACCGCCGTATCCCGAGCGCAGACCCCCATGCCCCTGAATATTCCGATTCTGCTGACCTGGCTCCGCGTCGCCATGATTCCCCTCGTGGTCGGCGTGTTCTATCTGCCCGAGGCATGGGTGCCGATGCCCACCAAGAACCTGACGGCGGCAATCTTCTTCATCATCGCGGCCGTCACCGACTGGCTGGACGGCTTCCTGGCGCGGCGCTGGAACCAGACTTCTTCCTTCGGCGCCTTCCTCGACCCGGTGGCCGACAAGCTGATGGTCACGGCGGCGCTGCTGACCCTGCTGGCGCTGGGGCGGGTGACGGACCTGATCGCGCTGGTCATCATCGGCCGCGAGATCACGATCTCCGCGCTGCGCGAGTGGATGGCGCAGATCGGCGCTTCCAAGAGCGTGGCCGTCAACTTCCTGGGCAAGCTGAAGACGACCTTCCAGATGATTGCCATTCCGCTGCTGCTGTTCAACGGCCCGCTCTTCCACGTCGACGCCGCCATGCTCGGCACCTGGATGATCTACCTGGCCGCGGTGCTGACGCTGTGGTCGATGGTGTACTACATGAAGCTCGCCTGGCCGCAGATCCGCGAGCGCAGCGCGCTCGTCGGCGAAGCCCCCGCGCAAAAGTGAGGGAATGCAAAAAAGTGCTTGACGGCGCTATACCTCCTTTGCAATAATCTTGTTCTCGCTGCTGACGATGCAAACGAAATCAGCGAGATAAGGCGAAGCTGGCGCGAGAAGGCTGCAGAAAGCGACAGTTAGCCGCAGGAAGTTGCGGTGCTTATGCGGGAGTAGCTCAGTTGGTAGAGCGCAACCTTGCCAAGGTTGAGGTCGCGAGTTCGAGACTCGTCTCCCGCTCCAGGTTTCGGCGAGAACGCCAGACGATCGACAAGGTCGAGGCTGTGGCGGGCAAGCCTAGTAGTTGCAGTAGTGTTGTAGCAGTGCGCGGGAGTAGCTCAGTTGGTAGAGCGCAACCTTGCCAAGGTTGAGGTCGCGAGTTCGAGACTCGTCTCCCGCTCCAAATCCCAAAGGGAAGCAGCGCTTCCCTTTTATTTTGGGTTGGTGCCCCACTAGTCGCATCCGGCACGCCGGCAGCGATCGGTAAATGCGGATACAATCCAGAGCGCGTCACCTGGCGGGGTGGCAGAGTGGTCATGCAGCGGCCTGCAAAGCCGTGTACGCCGGTTCGATTCCGACCTCCGCCTCCAGTTTGATGAAAGCCCTGAAGCCTGTGCTTCAGGGCTTTTTGCTTTGTGTGCCGCCGACGAGGGGCCACTGCCACCGGCAGCTTCTGTCCGCGTGCGCGTCAATGGCGCCGGTGCGCCAGGCCGACCGATTTGCCGCGTCTTGCGCGCGGATGATCGTGTTACATTATGAGAAGTCGCCCGCACACTTCCGTGCGGGTCACGCGGGGCCGCTCTGTCAGGGCCTCCAGCATCCGGCCGCAAGCAGTCTTGCTTTCTCTTGCTTGCGCGCCTGTGGCGACATTCCCGTTTTCCGCCTTTCCGAGCAGCAGAGTTGCGCGCCGGCACGGTCTCCCGCCGGGCGCGCCTGGGTGTCAGTGAACAGTGCTGGCCATCGTTCGGCGCTGGCGGATGCTTTCCACCATTGCCCCCGCGGCTGCTATCAGGAACCGAGAACGCATGCATCACGCCTCCCCGCTCATCAGTACCATCGTCGGCGGCATCGTGTTGGCGTTCTTGCTGGGTGCGCTGGCGGCGCGGCTGCGCCTGCCCCCGCTGATCGGCTACCTGTGCGCGGGCATCCTGGTGGGTCCCCATACTCCTGGCTACACCGCCGACCAGACACTGGCGCCGGAACTTGCCGAACTGGGCGTGATCCTGCTGATGTTCGGCGTCGGCCTGCATTTCTCGGTGAAGGACCTGATGGCGGTCAAGAAGATCGCGATCCCCGGTGCCGTGGCGCAGATCGGCATCGCCACCTTGCTGGGGATGGCGGTGTCCTGGGGGCTGGGCTGGTCATGGGGGCAGGGTCTGGTCTTCGGCCTCGCGTTGTCCGTGGCCAGTACGGTGGTGCTGCTCAAGGCGCTGCAGGACCGCGACCTGGTCGACTCCCCGCAAGGCCGCATCGCCGTAGGCTGGCTGGTCGTGGAGGATCTGGCGATGGTGCTGACGCTGGTGCTGCTGCCGGCGCTGGCCGGCCTGCTCGCACCGGGCGAGGGCAACGCCAGCGCAGCAACGCCGAGTGCCGGCGATATCCTGCTGGCTGTGCTCTATACCTTGGGCAAGGTGGCGGCGTTCGTCGCGGTGATGCTGGTGATCGGCCGCCGCTTCATTCCGTGGATGCTGGAGCGCATCGTCTGGAGCGGCAGCCGCGAACTGTTCCGCCTGGGCGTGCTGGCGACGGCGCTGGGCGTGGCCTTCGGTGCCTTCTACCTGTTCGGGGTGTCGTTCGCGCTGGGCGCCTTCTTCGCCGGCATGGTCCTGGCAGAATCCGAGTTCAGCCATCGTGCCGCCGAGGAATCGCTGCCGCTGCGCGATGCCTTCGCTGTGCTCTTCTTCGTCTCGGTCGGCATGTTGTTCGATCCGGCCGTGCTGGTCTCGGATCCCTGGGGTGTCCTGGCCACTCTGTTCATCATCCTGGTGGTCAAGTCGGTGGCGGCGCTGGGCATCGTGCGGGCCTTCGGGCACGACGCCCGCACCGGCCTGACGATTGCCGCCAGCCTGGCGCAGATCGGCGAGTTCTCCTTCATTCTCGCCAGCCTGGGCGTTTATCTGAAGATCCTGCCGGAACGCGCGCAGGCGCTGGTCGTGGCCGGTGCGCTGTTGTCGATCATGCTGAACCCGCTGCTGTTCCATCTGCTGGATCGCTACACTGCCAAGCTCGCCCGCGCCAGTGAGTCGCCCGCGGCCTGAGTTCAGGCGCTGCTGGTGTGCGGCGCGGCGCGGCGCAGGTATTCCGTGAAGGCCAGCAGGCCCTGGGTGGGGTATTTGTGCTCGTGCACCACGAGCTGCAGCGGGCGGACCAGCGGCGGGATGCCCGCGCGCAATGCCACCAGCGCACCGCGCTCCAATTCCTCGCCTACCACGTGCAATGACAGGCAGCTGATGCCGTAGCCGCTCAACACGGTGCGCTTGATCGCCTCGGCATTGCCCAGCTCCAGCGCGAAGCGCAGCTCCCCGAGGGCGGGTACGAGGCGCTGCTCGATGATTTCGCGTGTGCCGGAACCCGGTTCGCGCACGATCCAGTCTGCCTCGCGCAGCGCCTGCCGGCTGACCGGCCGCTGTGCCAGCGGATGCGAGGCGCCCACCACCACGACCATCTCGTCATCGCACCAGTGTGTGCTGCGCAGGTCGCGTTCATGGCTGGTGCCCTCGATCAGGCCGAGGTCGGCCTCGAATTGCAGCAGCGATTGCAGTACCTCGCGCGTGTTGCCGATGCGCATGTCCAGCGCGCAGGGACCGGCCTGGCTGTCGCGGAATCCACGCAGCAAGGCCGGCAGGATGTAGCTGCCGATGGTATTGCTGGCGGCGACTCTCAACTGCACGCCGGCCTGCAGCGGGAAGCGCTCCAGTTCGTAGGCCTGGTCGAGCAGGGAAAGGGCGCGCGGGAAAAAGAGCCGGCCGGTCTCATTGATGCTGAGGCGCCGCGCGACACGGTCGAACAGCGGACCGCCCAGCGCGCGCTCGAGTTCGGCCAGCGCCGCGCTGACGGCCGATTGGGACATGGCCAGGGCGTCGGCGGCCGCCACTGTGCTGCCGTGCTGGGCAACGGCGACGAAAACGGAGAGCTGGCGCAGCGTCAGCCGCAGTGGGCGTTGTTCCATATCGATAAAGTGGGTAGATCATAGCGATATTACCCGTTTCACAGATTAATTGGGGCGCTCTACTCTCAGGCCATCGAGATACACGAAGGGACCGGAGCCTGCCATGTCGACTCTTTCCGCCCAAGGCGCACCGAATATCGCATCCACTCCAGGCGCGCAGGCGGCAGCACTGCCGAGCTGGCGCACGCGCCTGCTGACTCTGCTGCCGCTGGGCGCCGTTGCCTGGCTGGCGATGGTGCTGGCGGACCACCCGGCAATTTCGCGCTATGGCCTGAGCGCGCTGACGCTGGCGATGTGCGCCGGCATGGTGGCGGCCAATACCATGCCGCGCGAATGGCTGGCGCCGCTGGCACCGGGAATGCAGGTGGCGCGGCACCATATGCTGCGCATCGGCGTCGCGCTCTATGGCCTGCGCCTGACCTTCGGGGCGATCGCGGCGCTTGGCGTATCGGGTGTGGTGGTGCCGCTGGCCATGCTGGTGGCCACGCTGGCGGTGGGGACGTGGCTGGGAACCTCGGTGTTCGGCTTGAGCCGCCGCGAGGCTATCCTTGTCAGCGCGGGCAGTGCGGTGTGTGGCGCGGCCGCGGCCATCGCCGTGTCTTCGGTGCTGCGCACCGATGACAAGCAGACGGCTGTGGCGGTCGCGACGGTGGTGCTGTTCGGCACGGTCGGCATGCTGCTCTATCCCTACCTGTTCACGCTGGCCACGCATCAATGGCACTGGCCCGTCACCGAGCGCCTGTTCGGCATCTTCACCGGCGCGACGCTGCACGAAGTGGCGCAGGTGATCGCCGCCGGCAAGATGGTCAGCGACACCACGGCGGATGCGGCTGTAGTGGTCAAGATGGTACGTGTGCTGGCCCTCGGGCCGCTGCTGCTGGCGATGGCCCTGTGGCAGCGCACGGGAAGCCGCGATGGGCAGGGCCGGGCGGGCGGCCTGCGTGCCGTGCTGAAATCGGTGCCTTGGTTCGCCGTCGGTTTCGTGGCGGTGATGGCCGTGCACTCGGCCGGCATGGTGCCCCAGTCGTGGATGGGCAGCCTGGTAGCGTTGGACAACTGGCTGCTCGCCTGCGCCATGCTGGCCATCGGCCTGCATACCCGCATCGGCGACCTGCTGCGTGCCGGCCGCCGGCCGCTGGCCCTGGCCGGCATGCTGTTCGTGTTCCTGATGGTGGCTGGCGCCGCGTTGTGCGCCCTGATGGCCTGATCGGTGCGGGGCGCCCGCTGATGCTGGTGCGGCCGACGGGACTCGAACCCGTAAGCCTGTGAAGGCGGCAGATTTTAAGTCTGCTGAGTCTACCAATTTCTCCACGGCCGCCCGGCAAGCCCGGTATTGTGGTGGTTTGGGCGGTTGGATGCAAGCAGGCCGCCACCTTGTGCATGGTTACGCTTGGTAACAATGTCGCCTTCGCCGTTGCACCTGGATTTTGCCCAGTACTTAAAATAACGGTATCAACACCGTCACAAAAAGAGGCACGATCATGAAGCGTTGGATGCTTGCAGGTCTTGGCGCTGCGGTTGCGCTGGCGTCAGGTGCAGCGATGGCTCACGTCAGCGTCGGCGTGGCGATTGGCGTGCCTGGCGTGGTGATCGGCGCCCCGGCATACTATCCGCCGCCCGCGTACTATGCGCCGCCCCCGGTGGTAGTGGCGCCAGCCCCCGTCTACTATGGCCCGCCGCCTGTGGTGGTGCGGCCGGCGCCGGTCTACTACGGTGGTCCGGGCTACTACTATGGCCCCGGCTACTATGGCCCGCGAGGACACTGGCGGGGGCATGGACACGGCCGCTGGCGTGACTGAGGGCCGCTGGCGGCCCGCGTGATCGACGGGCAGTCGGTCATCCTTTATCGGTAAGTCGGCAAGGGCTCCGCAAGGAGCCCTTGCCGTTGTCATTGGTGCACCCGGAAGGCGCAGGCGATGTCGAAAGTGATGCAGGGTTCCCGTCGATTTACCCTGTCAACGTTAGGGTCAAAAAAATTGAAGTGACTCATCAAAGTCTGTGTCACTTCGCCCTAGGGTTTTCCCCTACATTATCGCTGTGACACCGTCATGACACGTGCGACGCATATGCGTCAGGGCAGGGCGGTGAAGACTCGCAAAAAATATACAAGGATCACCGCGACATGAAGATCAAATCCAGCCTGGTGGCACTCGCCGCCCTGACCGCCCTGTCGGCACTTTCCGTTTCGGCCCAAGCTGCTCCGCGCAAGGCCGATCCGTACACCGACGGCGCCAAGATGGGCAAGGTGGACACCTACACCGACGGTGCGAAGATGGGCAAGGTCGATCCCTACACCGACGGCGCCAAGCTGGGCAAGGTCGATCCCTATAGCGATGGTGCCAAGATCGGCGATCGCCGCGACCCGTTCTCGGAAGGCGTCTGATGCCGCGGGCTGCCTGATCTCCCCCGATCGGCGCCCGAGACCGGCCACGGCCACAGAAAGACCCGCAGATGTTGCGGGTTTTTTGCTTTTTTGGCGTCCTTTCGGCCATGGCGGCTGCCTCCACGCAGAGGCTATACTGCCGGCTCTTGTTCCGTATTGATTTCCGAGGAGAGTGGTATGCAGCAGAAAACCGTGCTGACGGCTGATGACGTGAAGAAGGTGCTGGCCGCAGCCGAGGCCGAGGCGAAGAACCATCACTGGGCGGTCACGATCGTTGTGGTAGATGACGGTGGCCACCAGCTTGCCTTGCTGCGTCTGGACGGCGCCGCGCCGATCTCGAGCTATATCGCTGCCGAAAAGGCCCGCACGTCGGCGCTGGGCCGCCGTGAGTCGAAGATCTATGAGGACATGATCAACAACGGCCGCTACTCCTTCATGACGGCGCCGGTGCTGCAAGGCATGCTGGAAGGCGGCGTGCCTATCGTCGTCAACGAACAGGTCGTCGGTGCGGTGGGTGTGTCGGGCGTCAAGTCGACCGAGGACGCGCAGATTGCGCGCGCCGGCATCGCCGCCCTGGGTATCTGAGCGGGCGCATCGGTCAGGCATTGTCCGATCCGGTGACAGCATCCCGCGCGGCCATGCCGCAGGGGTGCTGATTTAATGAGAACGGGGCGCAGATGCGCCCCGTTTGCATGGAAAAAGGCTGCCATCAGGCGGCCTTTCTGCTTGCTGCTCCGTCTTGTTCCGCTATTTGGTCAGGATCAGCTTGCCGTAGCGCGTGATCCGCAGCGTGTAAACCTCGCCATTGTGGAGGAGGGGCAGGGTACCGGCGCCACGCATCAGCGTTTCGACGGCGACCGGCTCGCCGGTGGCGGGCGTGGCAGCGCGGTTGTCGCGCACGAGGGCCTCGAGGCGGGCGGGCAAGGCCGCCACGGCGGACTTCACCGTCTCGATGGCCGTGGCTGCCGGCGTCTCTCGGCGTGGCTGGGCCGGGCTCACTTCGACGCGGCGTAGGGATAGACGCCGGCGCGTGACTTGGCGCGGTTGCGACAGCGGCAGGGCAAAGGTGCTCATCATCAGGCTCCGGTGGTCTTGGCGGGTGCCGGCGCTGCCGGCGTGTGGATTTTCAGGTGCGCTCGATATTAAATGAGAATGGTTATCAATACAATGAAGCTCACGAAACTTTACAAATATGCCGGTGCCAGCGAGGCAAGCGCGGGCGGAACAGGAGGCAAGAGGGGGAGCTGGTTCCAATAAGAAGCGGCACCCCCGGCGCGGGTAGGGGCAAAGAAAAAGGCATCCGTCGGGATGCCTTTTTGTCGTGCGGGCAAGGCGCGCAGCGCCTTGACGCGCTCAGTGCTTGGGTTCGGTGATGAAGCCGATCTTGCCGAGGCCGCCGTGTTGCGCCGCCGCCATCACCTGCGCCACGCGCTCGTAGCGGACTTCGCGGTCGGCGCGCAGATGCAGCTCGGGTTGCGGCTGCTGTTGGGCGGCCTGGGCGATCTTGGTGTCCAGGGTGGCCTCGTCGACCTCGGCCTGGTTCCAGAACACCTTGCCGCTCGCGTCGATCGACACGTTGATGCTCTGCGGCTTGGTGTCGTTGGGCTGGTTGGTCGCGCGCGGGAGGTCGATCTTCACCGCGTGGTTGATGACGGGGATGGTGATGATGAAGATGATCAGCAGCACCAGCATGACGTCGACCAGCGGCGTCATGTTGATTTCACTCATCACCTCGTTGTCGTCACTTTCCAGAGTGCCGAATGCCATGATGACTTCCTTTGGGACTTGGCGGGAACCGCTCGCGCGGATCTCAAGGGTTCTTGACGGCCAGGCGCACCGAGCTGTCGTCGGCGCCGCGTGCCACGCCCGGGCGCACGCGTGCACCGGTCACGAAATAGGCGTGCAGGTCATGCGCGAAGCGGTTGAGCTTGGAGATGACCGACTTGTTGCCGCGCGTCAGGGCGTTGTAGCCGAGCACGGCCGGGATCGCCACGGCCAGGCCGAAGGCGGTCATGATCAGCGCCTCGCCCACCGGGCCCGCAACCTTGTCGATGGTCGGCACGCCCGAGGCGCCAATGCCGATCAGCGCGTGATAGATGCCCCAGACCGTGCCGAACAGGCCGACGAAGGGGGCGGTGGAACCCACCGAAGCCAGCACGGCCAGGCCCGACTGCATGTGAGCGACGGCGTCGTCGATGGCACTCTTGAGCGTGCGGGTGAGCCAGTCGGAGATGTCCATCACGTCATGCAGCTGAGGCTGGCTGGCGCGGTGGTGCTGGGCGGCTTCCTTGCCGGTGATGGCCAATGTGCGGAAGGGGTTGGCGTCGTTGGCACCGAGGGTCTCGAGCGCGTGGTCGAAGTCGTCGGAGTGCCAGAAGCGCTTTTCCGCACCGTGCGCCATCTTCTTCAGGCGAATGAGATCCCACGCCTTGGTGAGGATCACGATCCACGAAGACAGCGACATGATGAGCAGAATGATGGCCGTCGCACGCATGACGAAATCGCCTTGCGCCCAGAGGTGGGAGAGTCCGAGGTCCTGCATGTTGGTGGTTCCTGGTAGGTCGGGATGGAATGGGATGGATCAGGGGATCCGTTGATCAGTTGAGCTCGAAGGCGATCGGCTGCTGCGCGGTCACCGCGACGGCACGCCCGTTTTCAAGATAGGGCTTGCAGCGCATGCGCTTGACCGCGTCTTCCGCAGCCTGGTCCAGCCGCGACGAACCGCTGCTGTTGACCACGCTGGTCTTGACCACCTTGCCGCTGTCATCAGTGGTAAGACGCACCACGGCCCGGCCGGTTTCACCCATGCGGCGAGACTGCGAGGGGTAGGTCGGCTGCGGCGGCGTGCACTGGATCTCGCCGATGCCGACGGCGCGCGGCGCGCTCGATACCGGAGCAGGCGCTTCGGCCGGCGCGGGCGGGGCGGGCGGAGCCGGCGGAGCGGGTGGCGCCGCGATCGCATTGGGGGTGGGCGGCAGAGCCGGCACGGGTTCGATCCTGGCCTGCTGCGGCTGGGGCTGCGGCTTGGGCGTGGTGACCTTGACCTGACGCGGCGGCTCGGGCTTGGGCTGGGGTTTGGGCGGCTGCGGCTGCGGGGCAGGCGGTTGCGCCGGCTCCAGCGGGATGATGCGCGCGACGATCTCCGGCGAGATCACGGTTTCCGTGAACTTGCGGGCCAGACCGCTCTGGATCAGGTAAAGCAGCCCGGCGTGGAACAACAGGACGGCGAGCGTGATCTTGAAGAAACGTTGATCGAACATGGGAAACGGCAGGTGTCGCTACAGAGCTGGCTGCGCATGGCGCGATGGACGTCTGGCCTGGCTTACTTGCGATAGAAGAGGATAAGCGAAATGCCACAACCGACCAGCAGGCTGAGCAACAGTTCCATGGTAAACGCTCCTTCAACCGGGTTGCCGTGGGAGCGCCGCTCTCTGGCAGCGTGTCAGTATAAACGATAATGATTCTTATTTGTTGCCTTTCGCGCCTCATGGGCGCGAAACGCGGGCACAGCCGCCTTTATACCGCTGATCGCGATCCGGCGCCTACCCCGCGACAAAGGAACGCAGCGTCCGACCGAGGGTCGGCGGCAATGTTTCGCAAGCCATAAAGCGCGCTAGGATAGGAAGAAACTGGCCGCCCGCACCGGCGCGCAGCGGCCTGAGCGAGGGGACGAAGCCATGGAATTCACCCGCAATGCCGACGAGGACCGTTCGACCGTCCTGCGCGCCGCCCCCGGGGCCGGCACCAGTTCGGCGCTCGACTGGATGTGCGCGCAGTTCGCCCTGCGCGTGGTCTGCGCGCTGGGGCCTCGCTTCAACCTGCGCAGCAATATCAATGACGTGCTGACGGTCAGCGCCCAGGAGATGGTGTGGCCGTACGGCGTGGTGCTGCGCGTACAGCGCTTCCTCGCGGCACGCTGCGCTGACATGCCTGCCTGGAAGGGGGCGGCCCGCCTGCCGCCAGCGGAGTTCCTGGATCGCCATGGCCAGTGGAACAGCGCCTTCGACGAGAGCGCGCTGTTCTATTACCTCGACGAGTACGTCAAGTACCAGGCCAAGGACATGTACGCCGTGTTCGAGGTCTCGGCCGCCGCCATTGCCGCGCGGCTGGACGGCGAGCGGGTCTTGCTCGTGCGTAATATCGATATGCTCAGCCGCGTGCTCGACCTGCCGGAGCACGAGCGCAAGCTGCTGCTCTATGCCGCGCTGGCAAAGTACAAGCGTGACCTGCGGGCGGTCATGGTCGACTGCAAGGTGGCGCATAGCCAGGAGGCATTCCAGATCCTGGCCGGCCTGACCGGGGCCAGCCCCGCGGAAGTCGCGGTTTCGCTGCGGCCCGGTTCGCGGCTGGAAACGCTGAACCTGATCGAGCAGCCCCTGCCCGAGAACAGCGTGACCGACCTTGGCGACCTGATGCGCCTGTCCGATCGGCTGCTGCACGTGCTGCTGGGCAACTATGCCGACGAGGCGGAGATGATGGCCGTCTTCACCCGGCCGGCCGCGCCGCCGACGCTGGATTGCTCCGACTACCCGCATGTGGAGACCGACGCGCGCTACCTCTCGGCGCTGCTGGGCAATGCCACGCGCCAGCACGCCGCGGGCGTGAACATCCTCTTGTATGGGCCGCCCGGCACGGGCAAGACCGAGTTCGCGCGGCTGATCGCGCGCGAGGCCGGGTGCGAGCTCTACGAGGTCGATTGCCTGGACCGGGACGGCAACAGCCTGTCGGGCAAGGACCGTTACCGCTCGCTGCAGGTCTCGCAGGCCTTCCTGCGCGGTCGCCCGCGCACCGCGCTGCTGTTCGACGAGGTCGAGGATGTTTTTCCCGGCAGCGCGCGCGAATTGATGAGCCTGTTCGGCCACGACGATGCGCGCGGCTCGGTCAACGGCAAGGCGTGGGTGAACCAGACGCTGGAGCAGAACCCGGTGCCGGTGATCTGGATCTCCAATTCGATCCGCCAGATCGATCCGGCCTACCTGCGCCGCTTCCAGTTCCACCTGGAGCTGAAAGTGCCGCCACCGGTGGTGCGCGAGAACATCCTGCGCAAGCACCTGCAGGGGCTGGATGTCAGCGATGCCTTCATCGCCGCGCTGGCCGCGCGCAAGACGCTGACGCCGGCGCAGGTGCAGTCGGCTGCGCGCTTCGTCGAGCTGGCCCGGCCTGATGTGCAGGAGCCGGCCGAGGCATTGATCCTGCGCCAGCTCGACCACGCGGACCGCGCCATGGGTTTGCGTCCCGAGGCGGAGGCGCGCCCGGTGGTCACGCATTACCGGCTCGACTACCTGAACCTGGAAACCCGCTACGCGGTGGAAAAGATCATCCAGGCGCTCCAGGTGCGCCAGCGCGGCACCCTGTGCTTCTTCGGGCCGCCCGGCACCGGCAAGACCGCCCTGGCGGAGCACATCGCCGCGGCGCTGGACCTGCCGCTGATGATCCGCCGGGCATCCGACCTGATGAGCAAGTATGTGGGCGAGACCGAGCAGCAGATCGCTGCGATGTTCGCGCGGGCGGAGGAAGACGGCGCCGTGGTGCTGCTCGACGAGGCCGACAGCTTCATGCAGAGCCGGCAGAACGCGGTACGCAACTACGAGGTGTCCGAGGTCAATGAGATGCTGCAGGGCATGGAGCGCTTCAACGGCATCTTCGTCTGCACCACCAATCTGTTCGAGCGCATCGACGAGGCGGCATTGCGCCGCTTCTCGTTCAAGATCCGCTTCCTGCCGCTGAAGCCGGCGCAGCGGATGGCGATGTTCGTCGACGAAGCGCTCGATGGCGACGCGGCAGCGCTGACTGAGCCGATGCGCCGCGAGCTTGGCGTGATGGATTGCCTGACGCCGGGTGACTTCGCCACCGTGAAGCGCCAGTGTGTGCTGTTAGGCGAGGCGTTGACGCCGGACGAATTCCTGGCGCAGTTGCGCCAGGAGCACGCGGTCAAGCCGGAGGTGCGGCAGCACCGGCCGCTGGGGTTCCTGCAGTAGTCAGCGCCGGGCGGGGCAGTGGGAAGCGGCGCGGCGTGCGGCTCAGGAGGCGACGGCGACGGCCTCGCCCAGCGGTGGCGCCGGCTCGATTACCACGGTTTCCGCCTCCGCATCCACGTGCAGCAGTGCCGAGACCATGCCGTGGAGGTGGCCGGCTTCCTTGGTGGTGGTGTAGCGGGTGAACGGCTGCGCGCCGGGGCCGGCCGGGGCCGCTGCCAAGCCATGCTCGGCGAGCTTGCGCGCCAGCTGCCTGGCCACGGCGTCGCCGGTGTCGATCATCGCGAGCCGGTCGCCGACCATATCCTGCAGCGTATCCATCAGGAAGGGGTAGTGTGTGCAGCCCAGCACCAGCGTGTCGGCGCCCGCCTCCAGCATGGGTGCCAGGTAGTTCGCCAGGTGGGTGCGCACGGCGGGGCTGCTGACGTCGCCTTGCTCGATTGCCGGCACCAGGCCGATGCCGGCCGCGCACACGAAGCGGCTCTCGCCCTCGAGCGAGGCGAGCAGGCGCGCGAACTTGGCGCTCTTGAGCGTGTTGGCGGTGGCCAGCACGCCCACCACCTTGCTGCGGCTGGCGGCGGCGGCCGGCTTCAGGCCGGGCTCGACGCCGATGATGGGCAGCGCCAGCGTCTCGCGCAAGGTCTGCACCGCATGCGAGGTGGCGGTGTTGCAGGCGATCACCAGTGCCTTGCAACCCTGGTCCGCCAGCCACCGGCACACCTGCAGCGTGCGCGCCTCGACGAAGCGCTCGGGCTTCTCGCCATAGGGCGCGTATTTCGAGTCGGCGACATAGAGAAGCGATTCATGCGGCAGCAGCGCGCGGATCTCGCGCAGCACGGACAGGCCGCCGAGGCCGGAATCGAAGATGCCGATGGGCGCATTGTTCGTGGACATGGTCACGGACGGGGAGAGGGCAGTCGGAGCGTCGGGTATGAAAAAGCCGGGTCGGATGACCCGGCTTTCGCGGACAGCGAGGCTGTCACAAGTGTCACAAGGCGGTCAGGCTCAGGCCGCTGCGACGGGGATCTTGCCGATCTTGGCCTGCCACTCGGCGGGGCCCGTCTTGTGCACCGAGGTGCCCGAGCTGTCGACGGCCACCGTGACCGGCATGTCCTTCACGTCGAACTCGTAGATGGCTTCCATGCCGAGGTCTTCGAAGGCCAGCACCTTGGCACCGCGGATGGCCTTGGAGACCAGGTAGGCGGCGCCGCCCACGGCCATCAGGTAAGCCGACTTGTGCTTCTGGATGGCCTCGATCGCCACCGGGCCGCGCTCGGCCTTGCCGACCATCGAGATCAGGCCGGTCTGCGCCAGCATGGTCTCGGTGAACTTGTCCATGCGGGTGGCGGTGGTGGGGCCGGCCGGGCCGACCACTTCGTCGCGCACCGGATCCACCGGGCCCACGTAGTAGATCACGCGGTTGGTGAAGTCGATTGGCAGGGTCTCACCCTTGGCCAGCATGTCGACGATGCGCTTGTGCGCGGCGTCGCGGCCGGTCAGCATCTTGCCGTTCAGCAGCAGGGTCTGGCCGGGCTTCCACGAAGCCACTTCCTCGGGCGTCAGCGTGTTCAGGTCGACGCGCTTGGAGGTCTCGGTGTTGGGTGCCCACTCGACCTGCGGCCATTGCGACAGGTCAGGCGCTTCCAGCTTGGCCGGGCCGCTGCCGTCCAGCGTGAAGTGCGCGTGGCGGGTGGCGGCGCAATTCGGGATCATGGCCACCGGCAGGTTGGCGGCATGGGTCGGGTAGTCCTTGATCTTCACGTCGAGCACGGTAGTCAGGCCGCCCAGGCCCTGCGCGCCGATGCCCAGCGCGTTGACCTTCTCGTACAGCTCGATGCGCAGTTCCTCGGCACGATTCGACGGGCCGCGCGCGATCAGGTCCTGGATGTCGATGGGCTCCATCAGGGCTTCCTTGGCCAGCAGCATCGCCTTCTCGGCGGTGCCGCCAATGCCGATGCCCAGCATGCCCGGCGGGCACCATCCGGCGCCCATGGTCGGCACGGTCTTGAGCACCCAGTCGACGATCGAGTCGGACGGGTTCAGCATCACGAACTTGGACTTCGCCTCGGAGCCGCCGCCCTTGGCCGCGACGATCACGTCGATCGTGTCGCCCGGCACGATGGAGACATTGATCACCGCCGGGGTGTTGTCCTTCGTATTGGCGCGCTTGCCGGCCGGATCGGCCAGCACGCTGGCGCGCAGCTTGTTGTCCGGGTCGTTGTAGGCGCGGCGCACGCCCTCGTTGACCATGTCTTCCAGGCTCAGCGTGGCGCCATCCCAGCGCACATTCATGCCGACCTTCAGGAACACGGTGACGATGCCGGTGTCCTGGCAGATCGGGCGCTTGCCTTCAGCGCACATGCGGCTGTTGGTCAGGATCTGCGCGATGGCATCCCGGGCCGCCGGGCTCTGCTCCAGCTCATAGGCACGGCCCAGGCTGGTGATGTAGTCCATCGGGTGGTAGTAGCTGATGTACTGCAGGGAGTCGGCGACGCTCTGGATGAGGTCTTCTTGCTTGATGACGGTCATGTTGTGGGGAGGACATGCGGTGGGACTTAGCCCGCAATCATACACCCAGCCGGGCGGGGTTGCCTGCTTGCATACATTGGTCCACATTCAGGGGCGGCCCGTGCGCCGGCTGTCGTCGGTGAAGGCCGCTCGAGCAGGTGGACGGGCCGGATGACGATCGGCGCCATCGCGCACAGGCGCACGGGCATGTGCACGTGCATGGGAATGGCAGAGTATGGCGTGCGGGTATCCGCCGCGAACGGCGCCATCGCCGGGCAGCTGTGCTAGCCTAATGAAGAAGGCTGCACATTGGCTGTGCAAGCGGCACCAGCCGTGCGCCCGCATCGCTTGCGTTGCATTGCAGCAAAGGCGGATGCAGTCCTGCGGCAAGCCAGCGTCAGGATTCAGTAAGCCACCAAGCGTAAGTTTGCAGCCACGCAGCCAAGCTAATACAGGAGACAACGTCATGTCCGCCATCGAATCGGTGATGCAAGAGCATCGCGTCTTCAATCCCCCCGCATCGTTCGCCGACAAGGCGGCCATTTCCGGCATGGGGGCCTACCGGGCCCTGTGCGACGAGGCCGAGCGCGACTACGAGGGTTTCTGGGCACGCCACGCGCGCGAACTGCTGGTCTGGAGCAAGCCGTTCACCAAGGTGCTGGACGAGAGCAACGCGCCGTTCTACAAGTGGTTCGAGGACGGCCAGCTCAACGCTTCCTACAACTGCCTGGACCGCAACCTGCAGAACGGCAATGCCGACAGGACGGCCATCGTGTTCGAGGCCGACGACGGCACGGTCACCCGCGTCAGCTACCGCGAGCTGCATGCGCGCGTGTGCCGCTTCGCCAACGGGCTGAAGTCGCTGGGCGTCAACAAGGGCGACCGCGTGGTGATCTACCTGCCGATGTCGGTCGAGGGCGTGGTGGCCATGCAGGCCTGCGCCCGCATCGGCGCCACGCACTCGGTGGTGTTCGGCGGCTTCTCCGCCAAGTCGCTGCAGGAACGCCTGGTCGATGTCGGCGCCGTGGCGCTGATCACCGCCGACGAGCAGATGCGCGGCGGCAAGGCGCTGCCGCTGAAGGCCATTGCCGATGAGGCGCTGGCGCTGGGAGGCTGCGAGGCCGTCAAGAACGTCATCGTCTACCGGCGCACCGGCGGCAAGGTCAACTGGACCGAAGGCCGCGACCGCTGGATGGAAGACCTGTCCGCCGGCCAGGCCGACACCTGCGAGGCCGTGCCGGTCGACGCCGAGCACCCGCTCTTCGTGCTCTACACCTCGGGTTCCACCGGCAAGCCCAAGGGCGTGCAGCACAGCACGGGCGGCTACCTGCTGTGGGCGCTGATGACGATGCGCTGGACCTTCGACATCAAGCCCGACGATCTCTTCTGGTGTACCGCCGACATCGGCTGGGTCACCGGACACACCTACATCGCCTACGGCCCGCTTGCCGCCGGCGCCACCCAGGTGATGTTCGAGGGCGTGCCGACCTATCCGAACGCCGGCCGCTTCTGGGAAATGATCCAGCGCCACAAGGTCAGCATCTTCTACACGGCGCCGACGGCGATCCGCTCGCTGATCAAGGCCGCCGATGCCGACCCGAAGGTCCATCCCAAGCAGTACGATCTCTCCAGCCTGCGCCTGCTGGGTACGGTGGGCGAGCCCATCAATCCCGAGGCTTGGATGTGGTACTACCACAATATCGGCGGCGAGCGCTGCCCGGTGGTCGACACCTTCTGGCAGACCGAGACCGGCGGCCACATGATCACGCCGCTGCCCGGTGCGACGCCGCTGGTGCCGGGCTCGTGCACGCTGCCGCTGCCTGGCATCATGGCGGCCGTCGTCGACGAGACGGGCCAGGACGTACCCAACGGCAATGGCGGCATCCTGGTGGTCAAGCGGCCCTGGCCGGCGATGATCCGCACCATCTGGGGCGATCCAGAGCGCTTCAAGAAGAGCTATTTCCCCGAGGAGCTCGGCGGCACCCTCTATCTCGCGGGCGACGGCTCGATCCGCGACAAGGACACCGGGTACTTCACCATCATGGGCCGCATCGACGACGTGCTCAACGTGTCGGGCCACCGCATGGGCACGATGGAGATCGAGTCGGCGCTGGTGGCGAACCCGCTGGTGGCGGAAGCCGCCGTGGTGGGCCGGCCCGATGACATGACCGGCGAAGCCATCTGCGCCTTCGTCGTGCTCAAGCGCTCACGGCCGGAAGGCGACGAGGCCGAGCAGATCGCCACCGAGCTGCGCAACTGGGTGGGCAAGGAGATCGGGCCGATCGCCAAGCCCAAGGACATCCGCTTCGGCGACAACCTGCCCAAGACGCGCTCCGGCAAGATCATGCGGCGCCTGCTGCGTTCGCTGGCCAAGGGCGAGGAAATCACCCAGGACACCTCGACGCTGGAAAACCCCCATATCCTGGACCAACTCAAGCAGGCCCGCTGAGCGGGGCAGGGGCGGCATGACGGCGGGGCACCGATGCGGTGCCCCGCCGCGTGCCGCGCTGTCCCGGGCCCGGCCCGCTTCGCCATCCACACGATGCCAGACGAACAGTCGCGCTTTCGCCGCCGGCTGAGGCTGTACTACAGCCTGTTCACCCTCGGGCTGTTCGGCTTCGTCGGCATGATGGCGCTGCTGGAGCACTCCAGTAGTGACGCCCTGTGGCTGGGCTATGTCTTCCTCTTCGTCACCATCGCCATTTATGCCTGCATCGGGCTGATCTGCCGCACCTCGGACCTGACCGAGTACTACGTGGCGGGCCGACGCGTGCCCGCGATGTACAACGGCATGGCGATCGCCGCCGACTGGATGAGCGCGGCCTCCTTCATCGGCCTGGCCGGCATCGTCTTCGCCTCCGGCTATGAAGGCCTGGCCTATGTGATGGGCTGGACCGGCGGCTACTGCCTGGTGGCCTTCCTGCTCGCGCCGTACCTGCGCAAGTACGGCGGCTACACGATCCCCGACTTCCTCGCTGCGCGCTACGGCAACGGCAAGCCGGGCGGCAACCTGCCGGTGCGCGGCATCGCCGTGCTGGCCGCCTCGCTCTGTTCCTTCGTCTACCTGGTGGCGCAGATCCAGGGCGTGGGGCTGGTGGTGACGCGCTTCATCGGCGTCGAGTTCGCGGTAGGCGTGTTCTTCGGGCTGGCCGGCATCCTCGTCTGCTCCTTCCTGGGCGGCATGCGCGCCGTGACCTGGACCCAGGTGGCCCAGTACATCATGCTGATCGTGGCCTTCCTGGTGACGGTGTCGATGATCGCGTGGAAGCACCACCACCAGGCGCTGCCCCAGCTGAGTTATGGCCCCTTGCTGGCGCAGATCGACCAGCAGGAGCGCCGGCTCGAACAAGACCCCGCTGAGAAAGCGGTGAGGCAGTACTACCAGGACAAGGCGGCGGCACTGCAGATGCGCATCGTGCGGCTGCCACAGTCCTTCGAGGAGGAGCGCGAGGCGCTGTCCGCGCGGCTGGAAGAGCTGCGCACGCGCAACGCGCCGCTGCGCGAGATCAAGGACCTCGAGCGCGAGCGCGCTGCGTACCCGCGCGATGCCGCGGCAGCGCAGCGGCAGTGGACGCAGATGCGCGACGAGGCGCGTGCGCGCAGCCTGCCGTCAACCTCGTCCACCGAACCCTATCCCGCGGCGACAGAGGCTGAGCGCAACACGAAGCGGCTGAACTTCGTCCTGCTGGTGTTCTGCCTGATGCTGGGTACCGCCAGCCTGCCGCACATCCTGACCCGGCTCTACACCACGCCCTCGGTCAAGGAAACGCGCCGGTCGGTGGCCTGGGCCGTGTTCTTCATCGCCTTGCTCTACGTCTCGGCGCCGGCGCTGGCGGCGCTGGTGAAGGCGGAGTTCCTGCAGCACCTGGTGGGTACGCCCTATGCCGAACTGCCGCAATGGGTGGTGCAATGGCGCAAGGTCGACCCGCCAGTGTTCACGCTGCGCGACGTCAACGGCGACGGCATCGTGCAGTGGGCCGAGATCCTGATCCAGCCCGACATGATCGTGCTGGCCGCGCCCGAGATCGCCGGGCTGCCTTACGTGATTTCGGGCCTGGTCGCCGCCGGCGCGCTGGCCGCCGCGCTGTCGACGGCCGATGGCCTGCTGCTGACCATCGCCAATGCCCTCTCGCACGACGTCTTCTACCATATGGTCGATCGCCAGGCGAGCCACCAGCGGCGCGTCACCACGGCCAAGGTGGTGCTGCTTGGCGTGGCACTGTTCGCCTCGTATGTCACCTCGCTGCGGCCGGGCAATATCCTGTTCCTGGTCGGCGCCGCCTTCTCGCTGGCCGCCTCCAGTTTCTTTCCGGTGCTGGTGCTTGGCATCTTCTGGCGCCGCACCACCGCGGCCGGCGCCGTCGCCGGCATGGCCGCGGGCCTCGGCGTGGCGATCTACTACATCTTCGTCAACTATCCCTTCTTCACGCGCATGACCGGCATCTTCGGCGACCGCTGGTTCGGCGTCGACCCGATCGCCTCCGGCGCCTTCGGCGTGCCGGCCGGCTTCGTCGTCGCCATCGTCGTCAGCCTGCTGACGCCGCGCAACTCGCCGGTGATCGACAGGCTGGTAGGCTACTTGCGCAAGGGTTGAACATCTTCCGTCACGAAGTACTAGCTTCGCTAGGCAACTCTGCTATAATCGCGGACTTCCCGGAGAGATGGATGAGTGGTTTAAGTCGCACGCCTGGAAAGCGTGTATGGGTTAATAGCCCATCGGGGGTTCGAATCCCCCTCTCTCCGCCAGAATAAGAATGAAATCCCTGCAAGTTCTAAGACTTGCAGGGATTTTTTTTTGGTCTGTCGAACGGCACGATCCCGGCGGGCCACGATCCCGGCGCGGTTCGCAGTGCCTCGTGACAGCCCGGCACGGCGCAGACTAGGCAAATCGGTCGGTCACTACTTGTGCCAAGAGTTCGCGGCTTTTCCAGAACATGTGGTGGATGCGGCCGGCAAATTTGTGCAGTGTCTCCGGATCCATGTCGTGGAAGTCCAGTATCACGGACGGCCGCGTGCCGTCGCCTGCCACCTGCTCCATGCTGTCGCAGGCCGGCAGGCCGTACTTGTGGAGGAACGCCCGGATTTCATCGTCCGTGGTGCCGGGCTCGATATTCGTCAGAAGCAGGCGTGACATGATTCCCTCGTGCTTGTGTATCGTGAACATTCCCGCGGTGGGGCATTGGGGCGTTAGGGCGGGCGCTTGACGCCAGGCGGCGGGCGCGAAACGCACCCGCCGGTGGAGACGCCGGAACGGCTTCGCCGGCGGCTCAGTACTTCTCGGACACGTACTTGTAGGGATAGTCCGGTTCCACGTAGCCTTGCGACTTCTGCCGCTTCGGCAGCGACAACTCCTTGCGCGGCATGTTCTCGTAAGGAATCTTGCCGAGCAGGTCGTTGATGACATTGAGGCGGGCCCGCTGCTTATCGTCGGACTTGACCACGTACCATGGTGCAAGGGGTGTGTCCGTGGCACGGAACATGGCATCGCGGGCGCGCGAGTAGTCATACCAGCGGCTGTATGACTTCAGGTCCATGTCGGAGAGCTTCCACAGCTTGCGGCCATCATGGATGCGCCCTTCGAGCCGGCGGGTCTGCTCCTCCTGGCCGACTTCCAGCCAGTACTTGAACAGCAGGACGCCGGAGTGGATGATCGCCTGCTCGACCAGCGGCACGGCCCTGAAAAAGCTCTCCACCTGTTCCTCCGTGCAGAATCCCATGACTCTTTCGACGCCTGCACGGTTGTACCAGCTGCGGTCAAAGATCACGATTTCACCGGCGGCGGGCAGATGCGGCACATAGCGCTGCATGTACATCTGCGTTTTTTCCCGCTCCGTGGGCGCGGGCAGTGCGACCACGCGGAACACGCGTGGGCTCGCGCGTTCTGTCAGGGCCTTGATCGTGCCGCCTTTCCCGGCACCGTCCCGCCCTTCAAAGACGATGCAGATCTTGGCACCGGTCTGCACCACCCACTCCTGCAGCTTGACCAGCTCGACATGCAAGGGAAACAAGGCCTTCCTGTATTCCTTGAATGAGATGTCCTTGTGGTCGCCATGCTTGTCGTTTTCCTCATGGCTCGCTTTCTCTTTACCCTTGCCCATGCTCGTCTCCCTCGGGTATGTCCACGGCATCTGCCGGCAATCCTGTGCGAAGTGCCGCTTTCAGTTTTGTCGCACGGGGAGGCAGAGTCAAATGGCTGCAACCGATGTTCCTTCGCCAATCTCCTTCCAGGCCCCCCGCAGCTCGACCAGCGGCTCCGACAGCATGAGGATGGCCTCGCTACTGTTTCAGCGAATGCGGATTTTTTGGATAGCGCTCCCGCAAATGCCAGAAACGCGGCAGCGCACCCGCGTCGCGGCCCTGAGTTGCGTGCGAACCGCGCCTTGTCGAGCCCGTAGCTGAGGCCGGCCACCGCGCCTATGCGCGGGGCGATCTTGCGGCTGACCGCTTCCGTGCACTGCATCTCGTCACCGCCTGCAATGACTCAGCGAAGCGAAGGTGGCCGGCCTTCCTGGGCGTGGCCAACGGCCGCCAACGCTGAGCCTGGATGGGACAGTTCCCCATGCCATTGGCACATCGAAGCGGCACGCCGCCACGCCGTGGACTACATTGGTAGGGCGCTTCGCCAGCGGCTTGCGCGTGTGTCCGGCGCTGGCGCGCTGGCGCGGCCACGGGCTGGCTTGCGTGGTGTTTCCTTCTTCTGCTTTTTTTGCGCCCTGGGCAGGGAGGCCGTCATGCCGCAATCGCGTTGTCCGAAGCCTTCCTCCCATGCACGCCCGGGAACGCCAATGCACGTGGCCACTGCGCTTCGGCAGCCCGTCGATCCAGGCCGGCGCCGGCTGGTCTGTGCCGGCTTATGCGCCTTGGTCGCGGGGCTCGGCGGCCGGCAGTCCGAGGTGCGGGCCGAGACGGCGCCGCATCCCGCAGGGAAGCCGCAGCCGATCGGCGTGATCGGCGCGGGCCACATCGGCGGCACCATCGGTGGTCTATGGGTGCGGGCCGGCCATCCTGTGCTGTTCTCTTCCCGTCATCCGGACGAGTTGCGGCCGCTGGTGGAGAAGCTGGGGCCGCTGGCGCGCGCCGGCACGGTTGACCAGGCGATTGCGTTCGCGGATGTGGTGTTGCTCGCCGTGCCTTACAAGGCACTGCCGGAAATTGCTAAGGACCATGGCGCGGCCCTCGCCGGCAAGGTGCTGATCGATGCAACCAATGCTTTCCGCGAGCGGGACGGCGAGCCTGGCGCGCAGGCGCTGCGCGACGGCATTGGCATCACGACCGCGCGCTTCTTCCCGGGCGCCCGCGTGGTGCGGGCCTTTAACTTCATGGGGGCGGCAAGCTTCGCCAGCGAAAGCCATCGCCCCGGCGAGCCGGTCGCGGTGCCGATTGCCGGCGACGACATGCAGGCGCTGCGGGTGGCCGCGCAACTCGTGCGCGACGCGGGCTTCGAGCCGGTGGTGGTGGGCGGGCTCGCCAGCGCCGACAGCTTTGCGCCGGGCGGGCCGCTTTTCCACCAGATCGGCTCGGCCCAGGCGATGCGCGATCGCCTCGGACAGGCCTCGGGGCCGGCCGGAGGGCCGCCGCGCTAGGCGCGGTTCGATGCGCGTCTTTCCCCGGGGCCGTGGCCAGCCCGGCCCGCCGCGGACAGCATCATTGCCAGCAGCGGGTTGAGCGCGAGCCACGGCCCCCACATCAGGCGCACCATATCGAGCCAGTCCCGCATGACCTGCTCGCCTGCCGGCATGAAGACGCTCTGCATCCAGCGTTCAATGGCATGCGCGTCGGGCTGGTAGGTCAGGCGCAAGCCGAATTGCGCGCGGCCGCCCGGCAGCAGGCGCTGCAGCCACTCGACGTCCGTGGCCGGCAGCGAGGTGGTGATGCGATGCTCGTGTATGCCGTGCGGGCCTGCGTGCGGGTTCATTTCGGTTCGGCCACGACTCGCAGATAGGGTTTCAAGGTGCGGAAGCCTTGCGGGTATTTCTTCTTGGCTTCTTCGTCTGAGACCGAGGTCGGGATGATCACGTCATCGCCTGGCCGCCAGTTGACCGGCGTGGCCACGGTGTGGCGGGCGTTGATCTGCAGCGCGTCGAGCAGGCGCAGCACCTCGTCGAAATTCCGCCCGGCGCTCATCGGGTAGACCAGCATCGCCTTGACCTTCTTGTCCGGCCCGATCAGGAATACCGAGCGCACCGTGGCATTGTCCACCGCCGTGCGCGGTCCGCCGCCGCTGGCATTGGGGTGGATCATGTCGTACAGCTTGGCCACCGTCAGGTCGGCATCGCCGATCATGGGATAGTTGACGGCGTGGCCCTGCGTTTCCTGGATATCACCGACCCAGCGCTGATGGTCTGAGACCGGGTCCACGCTCAGGCCGATGATCTTGGTGTCGCGCTTGTCGAACTCTGGCTTGAGCCGGGCCATATAGCCCAGTTCGGTGGTGCAGACCGGGGTGAAGTCCTTCGGGTGGGAGAACAGGATGGCCCACTTGTCTCCGATCCACTCATGAAACCGGATCTTGCCTTCGGTAGTGTCGGCGGTGAAGTCGGGGGCTTCATCTCCAATGCGGATTGACATGTCTTACCTCCGTATCAGGGGCGGCGAGCGCCAGCAAGGGTTGGCCGGCGGGACGCATGACCGGCCAAACCAGTATAGGCGCCGCGCTGCGCCGTTTGCGGGGCAGGAGTAGACTCATTGAGCAGTGTCCGGGCCGCCTCGGCGTGCCCGCTCATGCGCGGTGCCGGCGACGGGCACCGGCGCCGGCCTTGTCCGATATGGCCCGTCCGATGTATGGGGGCGTGTGATGATCAAGCACCAATTCCTGGAATTCCCGGTTGAGGAGCGGGAACAGATGGCGGCGGTCTGCGGGCGTGTCGGCCTGGCACCGGACGACTTCGAGGTGGTCGATGAAACCACCGACGCGGATGATGCTGCCGCCAGCGGCGTGGGAACTGCATTGCGCAAGGTGTCGGTGAAACGGTTGAGCACCGGCACGCAGAGCGTCTACGAGGCCGAGTCGCCCGGTTCCTGGGTGGAGGAATTCGAGAGCGACCTGGAATGCGGACTGTTCGGGCCGCTGTCCGGCTAGCCGTTTAGCAGTCGGGCGGGGGCGCAATGCCGCCGCCCGGGTCCTCGCCCTGCGGCGGCGCCAGCCACTGCCGCGGCCAGGCCGCGACGGCGGCGGCGGGCACCGCGCGCGAGAACAGGAAGCCCTGTCCGATCTGGCAGCCGTGGGCGGCGAGGAAGCTGTGCTGGAACGCCGAGTTGATCCCTTCGGCCACCACGGTCAGGTCCAGGCTGCGGCCGATGCGGATCACCGCTTCGACCAGGGTGCGGGCTTCAGCGCTGGATTCCAGGGAGGTCAGGAAGGAGCGGTCCAGCTTGATCTCGTCGACCGGCAGCCGCATCAGCCGGCTCAGGGTCGAGAAGCCAGTGCCGAAATCATCGATCGACAGTGGCAGGCCGAGCCGCCGCAGCGCGGCGACAGTGGCAGCGGTGCTGGCGGAGTGCTCGAGAAAGACGCTTTCCGTGATTTCGATGATCAGGTCCGATGGCAGCAGCCCGTAGCGCGCCAAGGTCTGGGCGACCCGCCCGGGCAGGCTAGGGTCGCGCAGGTCGATCGGCGACAGGTTCACGGAGATGCGCGGAATGGCAACGCCGTCCGCGCGCCAGCGCGCCAGTTGGGCGCAAGCCTGGTCGATCGCCCACCTGCCCAGCGCGGCGATCAATCCATCTTCCTCGGCCAGCGGGATGAAACGCGCCGGAGGAATCTCGCCGCGCTCGGGGTGGTACCAGCGCGCCAGCGCTTCGACGCCCCATAGCTGCCCGGTGTCCATCGCGATCTGCGGCTGGTAGTGCTGCTGCAGCGCGTTTGCCGCGATCGCCGCGCGCAGCTCCGCCGCCAGCGTGCGATGTTCGGCCAGACGGCGTTCCACCGCGGCGTCGTAGACGCCGATCTGGTGGCCGCCACCCTTCTTGGCCTGGTACCTGGCCAGGTCGGCCTGCTTGAACAGCGCCTGCCCGTTGCAGGCGTCGCCGCTCAGCACGCTGATGCCGACGCTGGCCGAGGCGCGCAGCGTGGCGCCGCTTCCCGTCGCGGCCGGCCGGGCCAGTTCGTCGAGCAGCGCGCCGGCCAGGGCTCTGGCCATGGCAACGGTGTGGCCGGGGAGGACGATGCCGAACTCGTCGCCGCCCAGCCGGCCGACCGTGCCGGCGGTGCCGACCGCGCGCGCCAGGCGCGCCGCCACCTCGCCGAGGACGCGGTCGCCCATCGCATGGCCTTCCGCTTCATTGACTCTCTTGAAGTCGTCGATGTCGATGAACAGTACGGCGAGCGGCTGGCCGCTGGCTCGTGTGGCGGCCACGGCGGCATCGAGCCGGGCCAGCAGCAGTTGCCGGTTGGGCAGCCCGGTCAGCGGATCGGAGTAGGCGAGCCGGTGGATGTGTTCGCGCGAGGCGTCACGCTCGAGCGCGAGCGCGCACAGGTAGGTGCCCACGTCGACCAGGCTGCGGTGCAGCGCGTCGGGGCCGCGGCACTCGCGAAAGTAGAGCGCGAAGGCCCCGACCACCTGGCCGTCATAGGCCTTGATCGGCGTCGACCAGCAGGCCCGCAGCCCGTGCGGCAGCACCAGGTCGCGATAGGGCGCCCACAGGGGATCGTGGGCGATGTCGGTGACCATCACCGGCTCGCCGCGGTGGGCGGCGGTGCCGCAGGAGCCGACCATCGGTCCGATCGGCAGGCCGTCAATTCCCTGTGCGCAGGCAGCGGGCAGCCCCGGCGCGGCCAGCGTGTGCAGCTTGCCATCGGTCACGCGGACGATGCTGACGATCACGCCGGGGGCCACCGCCTCGATCTGCCGGCACAGGCTGCTCATCATCTCGGTGCTGGGCACGTCCTTGGCGAGCGCTTCCAGCGCCTTGCGCTGGATCATGTCGCGCATCTTGGTGGCGCTGATGTCGGTCAGCGTGCAGACGGCACTGCCGAGCTTGCCCTCATGATCCTTGATCGGGCTGATCGCCGCGGCGAACCAGCGGGGCCGGCCGAGGCGGTCCTCGAGCAGGGCTTCGCGATGCAGCGTGGCGCCCTGCGCCAGTTCGGACTGGATCTCTTCGATATGCCCCTCGCCGGTCCTGGCGGGCCGCAGCAGTGCCAGCGCATTGCGGCCGACCGCCTGGTAGCGCTGCAGGCCGAATACCTCGGAGAAGGCTCGGTTGACATGGCTGACGCAGCCGCTGCCATCGAGAAAGAGAACCGGATTGCCGGCCACGTCCAGGTAGGCCGAGGCGAGGGCGCACTCTCTGTCATTGCCGCCGTTGCCGGCATTGCCGCTGTCGAGCGCGAAGATGGCCAGCGCATCCACCCCCATTCGGGTGGCATGCAGCATCACGTCGCGATGGCTGCCGTCGGCGCGCTGCAATCGCAGGCTGGCCGGCGCCGCGCTGTCCTCGCCAGCGGGCAGGGCGGCCAGGGCGGGCGGCAGGCCCAGCTCGGCGGCGGGGCGGCCGATGGTCGGGGTGCCGGCCCGGCCCCACAGGGCCTGGGCCGCGGCGTTGAAGAGCGTCACCCGTCCCTGCATGTCGACCACGACGACCGCATCGATGGCTTGCTCGAGCGCCTGACTTTGCATGTTGGTACGTTCTCCGTACGATTGCTTTTCCGATCTCTACGCCCGCACAAGCCTGCGCTGGCCGAGTATATGACATGCGCGCGGCTCGTGGAATGGCGCAAGGCCAGGCCTGGGCACCCCGCTGGCGTGGGGCCTAGTCCACTAGCACCGGATGCGCAGCACGGCCGCGCCCGCCAGACGGCCGTCGCGCAGGTCGGCCAGGGCGGCGTTGGCTTGTTCCAGCGGATAGGCGGTGGTGTGGGTGCGCAGCGGGATGGCGGCGGCCAACTGCATCAGGTCCAGCCCGTCGGCGCGCGTGAGGTTGGCCACCGACAGCAGGCGCCGCTCCTCCCACAGCAGGCGGTAGGGAAAGGCGGGCAGGTCGCTCATATGGATGCCGCCGCAGACCACGGTGCCGCCCTTGGTCACCGCGCGCAGTGCCACGGGCACCAGGGCGCCGACCGGCGCGAAGATCAGCGCCGCGTCCAGGAGCGCGGGCGGGGCTTCGTCGCTGGAGCCCACCCAGCTTGCGCCGGTGTCACGCGCGAGTTGCTGGGCCGCGCTGTCGCCGCTGCGCGTGAAAGCGAATACCTCGCGCCCCTGTGCGACCGCGATCTGGGCCACCAGGTGGGCAGCGGCGCCGAAACCGTAGATGCCGATGCGCGCGGCGTCGCCTGCCAGCCGCAGCGTGCGGTAGCCGATCAAGCCGGCGCACAGCAGCGGCGCCACATGTTCGTCGTCGTAGTTGTCGGGCAGGGCGAAGCAATAGCGGCTATCGGCCACGACGTACTCGGCGTAGCCGCCGTCGCGTGTATAGCCGGTGAACTGCGGAGAGTCGCACAGGTTTTCGCGCTGGCCGCGGCAGAAGGCGCAATGCCCGCAGGTATGGCCGAGCCAGGGAACGCCGACTCTTTCGCCCAGGGTGAAACCGCTGACCCCGCTGCCGCAGGCGTCGACATAGCCGACGATCTCGTGGCCGGGTATCAGGGCGGGTTTGGGGCGGGGCAGGTCGCCGTCGACCACGTGCAGGTCGGTACGGCAGACGCCGCAGGTGCTGACGGCAATGCGCAGCTCGCCGGGCCCCGGCGCCGGCACCGGCACCTCGCGCGCTTGCAGCACCGGGCTGACGCCGTCGAAGATCATTGCACGCATGGTCGTCGCCATGGCAGGGCTCCTGGTTGAGGGGGCCAGCGCACGCTGGCCCGGCGGGGCATGGCTGCGCGGCCACGGACTGCCTAGAGTATGTGCGTGCCGAGCACTGCCGCTTGATCCGCGTCAAGGTGATTCGCAGGGCGCCTTGCGATGCTGTACCCCGCGCAGGGCAGGCCGCCCGTGGGCCGGCACCTGCCGGTATGATCGGTGTGCCGACACGCCGGACGGCTGCCTTCACAATATTCCATCGGACAGGTGAGCGACATGGACTTCAAGACGGTGCTGGTCGAACTGGGCAATGACGAGGGCGTCGAGGCGCGCATCGAGGCAGCGGCGGCGCTGGCCGCCCTGGGCGGCAGCGGCGGCCACGTGATCGGCGTGACCGCCACGGGCTTTCGCCCCGACCCCTTCCGCGGTGCTGGCGAGGAGGCCGGCCGCTATGCCGAGCAGGCGCAGCGCAGCCAGCAGGAACGCAGCGAGGCCGATGAGAGCCGCCTGCGCCGCATCGTGGCGCAGGCCGCACCGGGCGTGTCCTGCGCACATTGCCTGCTGGAGGAAGATGCCGGCTGGGCGCTTGCCATGCAGAGCCGAGTGGCCGACATCGTCCTGCTGGCGCGTCCGCCCGTTCCCGACATGGCGCCGGTGCTGGTGGCGCAGACCGCCGAATACGTGCTGCTGCATGCCGGACGGCCCGTGCTGGTGATGCCGCCACAAGTACGGCGGGTCGACGCGCGCCATGTCGCGGTGGCCTGGGACGGACGCCGCGAGGCCGCGCGCGCGGTCGCCGATGCGCTGCCATTGCTCAGGCGCGCCGAGCGGGTCAGCCTGATCACTGTCGATCCGGATGGCAGGGGGGCGGCCCTCAGCGAGGGCCTCGGCGAGTACCTCGGCCGGCATGGGGTCGCCGCGCAGCCTTTCCCGGTGCCGTCGCAGGAAGCCGTGGGGCCGGCGCTGCTGCGCGCGGTCGGCCATCTGCAGGCCGACCTGCTGGTGGCGGGCGGCTACGGCCACTCGCGCATGCGCGAGCTGGTGATGGGGGGCGCCACGCGGGTGCTGCTGCGCCACGCCGAGGTGCCGCTGCTGGTGTCGCACTGAGGCCGTCTGCCTGCCGAGGCGCAGCGCCAGCGGGCCAGCCGCAGAGCGACGCTCAATCGACCGTCACGATGATCGAGACGCGGCGATTCTGGGCGCGCCCTTCGGGCGTGCTGTTGTCCGCGACCGGCCGGCTCATCCCCAGGGCGCGCGTCTCGATATTGGCTCGCGCATAGCCCGCCGCGGCGAACATGCCGGCGATGGTGTGCGCCCGATGCAGCGACAGCCGCAGGTTGTATTCGTCGGTGCCGGCGTCGTCGGTGTGACCGTCCAGCCGGATGTGGTCGATGCCGGCCGCCAGCAGGACCTGGGCGATGCGCCGGATGCTCGCCTGCCGCTCGGGTGGGATGGTGTCTTCATCGAAGCCGAACAGCACCTTTTCGGACAGGTTCAGTTCCCAGCCGTTGGCGGTCAGTTGGAACCCTTCCTGCTTCAGCGTCTGCACCTGTTGCGCGCTCAGAGCGCCATGGGGCGCGGACTGGCAACCGGCCAGGGCCAGCGCACCACCCAGCAGTATCGCCGCGGCGGCCCGGCCCGCCGCCTGTGCCATGCTCGCCATCCATGTCGACTGTGCTGTGGTCACGTTCCTTCTCCCCAAGTCCACTGAATCACTGAAATCGGTCGGTGCCTGCCATGCCATGCGGGCCGGGTTGACGCAGCGGCGTCGTTGCAAATGCTCGCAATAGCCGTGCTATTGCTGCGCTTTGCCCTTGCAGGGCGTGCACGCGCTGGTAAGCGCGTGCCGCTGCGCAGGCGGATTGCTGTGCAATCCGAATCCCCTGCTCCGCCCTAGCGCTGATTCCCGCATGGCATGTCCTTCACCTCCCATTTCAATGATTCAGCGGACTAGCTCGGTCCTCGATCGGTACCTGGCCGGCCTTTGGCCGGCTCCTGGTCGGCTGCGTCCAGTGGTGGCGGAGCGCTCTGCCAGGTGCCGCCGGAGCGGCGCTTGGCGCCATACATGGCCGTGTCCGCAGCCCGCAGCAGCGCTTCGGCGGTGGTGCCGTGCACCGGATGGGCGGCGATGCCGATGCTGATCGACGCGCTGATCGCCGCACCGGATTTCAGCATGATCGGCTCTTGCAGGCTGGCAAGAATGTGCTCGGCAACCCGGATCGCGTCGCCAGGCCGCTGCAGTGGCGCCAGCAATACGGCGAACTCGTCGCCGCCCAGCCGCGCGACCACGTCGGATTCGCGCAGGCAGGCGCGCAGGCGCGCCGCCACGCCGATCAGCACCTCGTCGCCGGCCGCATGGCCGAAGCGGTCGTTGATGTCCTTGAAGTCATCACTGTCCAGGTACAGCACGGCGGCGTGCCGGTCCAGCGCTTGCGCGGCCCGCAGCGCCCGCTCCAGTGCCTGCTCGAAGGCGGCCCGGTTGAGCAGGCCGGTGAGCCCGTCGTGGCTGGCCTGGTGCGCCAGCGAGCGGTTTTCATGCTGCCACTGCTTCTGCCAGTCTTCGAGCTCGTCGAGCAGGCCGTTGAAGTCCTCGCCCAGCGCATGCAGTTCGGCAATGCGTGCCGGCGGCGTGCGCTGGTCGAACGCGCGCTCGGAGCGCACCGCGTGCGCCACCCGCATCAGGTTGCGCACCGGCTCGATGATGTGCGCCAGCATGCGGCGCGACATATAGTGCGCGCTGACCGCGGTGAGCACGAGGCAGGCCAGCAGGCCGAAGAAGCCGCTGGCCAGGAAGCTGAGGAGGTTGCCGGGGTCGCCGGTCAGGCGCAGGTATCCCACCGCCTGCGCGTCGTGCAGGATGGGTTGCTCGACCGGCCCGGCCAGCAGCAACTCGCCGACGGCGCGGCTGAGACCCGGGAAACTGTGGCTGGCGGGGCGCCGCCACTCGGCAAGCAGGCGGTCGTTGCGGTCATAGACACTGGCGTGCGCCACGTCCTCGCTGGCGATCAGCGCCAACGCGTCGCCCGTGGCGGCCTTGTCGTTGAACACCACCGGCGCCTCGAGCGCGTAGGCAACCGAGCGTGCCACCAGGCGCAGGTTGTGGTCAGCATAGACGCGCAAGGCGGCGATGCCCAGCACGGTCAGCGACAGGCCCGCCGTGCAGATGGCGATCAGCGCCACGCTGAGGTGGATCCGCCGCAGCGTCCTTTGCAGCGTCGGGCGCGTGCTTGTCTTGCCGTTCCCGATCATGGCGTCGGCCCCCGCCTGCGGCCGAGCTGCAGCACACCCGGGTGGATGTGGATGCCGCTGCGTGCCACGGAATCGAGATTGACCCGGAAGGACACCTGGGAGTCGCGCACGTTCAGGCAGAACATGCTGCCGGCCTCGCACTCGAAATCCTCCTCGCTGACAACGAGCACGGGCTGGTTCCGCAGTTCGCGTACCAGCATCTTGCGCTTGTCGTCGGTCATCGGGCCGACATACAGCGCGTCACAGTCGCGGGTCAGGTCATCGGCCGCCAGGTCGACGGCGCGTGCGCGCACCGGCCGGCCGTTGGCCAGCGTGCCGCCTTCCAGCAGCCTGCCCGAATAGAGGCTGGTCCGCTCCACGCACAGGCGCAGCACGCTTGGCTCGCTGGGCCAGCGCGCGTAGCTGAGCAGGTTGAAGACCGTCTTGGCCACCGCTTCGGAGCGTCGTTGCAATGTGTCAGCGGCCAGCCCCGGCGCATAGGCCAGGTGGAAGGCCGCGAGCAGCAGCCCGAGCAGCGCCAGCGCGGGGCGGCGGTCTCGGCTGCCGTGGGCGCTTTCCGGCAGTGAAGAGGAGGGGAGCGGGCACATGAGGTGGCTGAACGCTTGCCGGCGTGCTTCAGGCGCCGGTTGAGCGGGTATTGTGGTGGCGCCCGGCGCGGCAGGTCAAGGCGGCGGCGCAACAGTACGGCGCCGCGCCGGTGCCGGTTCAGGCCAGGCCGCCTTCCTGCGCCGTGTCCTGGCGCTCCGGTCCGCCGGGTGCGTGGGGCTTCGGATCGCGGGGATCGCCGGGATCCCCGGGATCGGTCATGTCGGCGCCGGCCTGGCGCAACATCGCCCCCAGCATGTGGTCCATGTCCGCGCAGGCCTGGCGAAGGGCCGCAAGATGGCGTGCCACATCGTCACCCGACCCGCCGCGCAGTGCCTGCTCGAGCGCTTCGCAGGCCGCCACTCCCGGTGCGAAGCCGATGATGGCCACGCCTCCCTTGAGCTTGTGCACGCTCGACGCGGCCTGCGGCAAGCGCGCTCCGGCGACGGCCTGCTCAGCGTCGGCCAGGTATTCCCGACTGGTGGATTGCAGCAGGCGCAGGAACTCGGCCGCGGCGTCCCGGTCGTCGTCGAAGATTTCGCCCAGGCGTTGCGCCGCGAGCTCGGCCACCGGCTTCCCGCTGTCGCTGCCGTCGCTGCCGCCAACGTCGCCAACGCCTGGTCCCGCATCCCCGGGCAGCAGCTGGCGCAGCGTATCCAGGCTCACCGGCTTGACGATGCAGGCGTCCATGCCGGCCGCCTCGGCCTGCGCGTGGACTTCCGGCCCTGCGTCGGCAGTGCAGCCGATGATGCGAAGATGGCGCAGGCGCGCGTCGGCGCGGATGCGGCGGGCCAGCGCATAGCCGTCCATGCCCGGCATATTGCAGTCGGTGACGACCAGGTCGAAATCCGCTTGCGCCAGCATCGCCAGCGCCGCTTCGCCGTGGGCGGCCGCGCGGACCCGCTCGACGCCGAAGAAGGCAAGCTGCCGCATCAGCAACTGCTGGTTGGCGGGGTGGTCGTCGACCACCAGCACGCGCAGCCCCGCGCGGGCGGCGTCCGGCGGCGGCGCGGGTTGCGGACAGGCCGGCTGCTGCACGGGCGTGGCGGCGACCTGCGCCGGGATCTCTACAAACATCTCGGTGCCCTCGCCGTACTCGCTGCGCATCCAGATGCGCCCACCCATCTGCGCCAGCAGTTGCCGGCAGATCCACAGGCCCAGCCCGGTGCCGCCGGACTTGCCGCCGGCATCGTCGCCCGCCTGCCGGAAGGGCAGGAACAGCCTGGCCTGGTGCTCGGCACGGATGCCGGTGCCGGTGTCGCGCACCACGATGCGCAGCGTACCCGCGGCCGGCCCGTCGGCGCACCATTGCACGTCGAGCCCGACCCAGCCGCGCCGCGTGAACTTCAGCGCATTGCTCAACAGGTTGCCGACGATCTGTCGCACGCGCAGTGCATCGATGCGCAGCGCGGGCGGGAGCGCATCGGCAATGTGCGTTTCCAAGGCCAGCGCCTTCTCGCGCGCGAGCGGCCGATAGATGGCCAGCAGGCGCTCCAGCTCTTCGCGAGGGTCCGCAGGCTGGAGGTCGAGGCTGAGCTGGCCGGCCTCGATCTTGGCGTAGTCGAGAATGTCGTTGATCAGCGTCAGCAGGGATTGCGCCGCCTGCTGCACGATGGCAAGGCGGCGCTTGTCCGGCGCTGCCTGGCTGCGTATCTCCAGTTCCAGCGTGCCCAGGATGGCATGCATCGGTGTGCGTATCTCATGACTGATGGTGGCAAGGAAGGTGTTCTTGGCGCGGTTGGCGGCGTCGGCGGCCTGCCTGGCGTGCTGCAGTTCGCGCTCGCTGCGCTTGCGTTCGGTGATGTCGAGCCAGCCGCCCAGCACCCCTGCGAACTCTTGGTCCGCGTTGAAGACCGGCAACATCCAGACGAAGAGGTCGATGGGCTCGCCCTTGTGCAGCAGGTGGCAATCGGTCAGGCAGGCGGCGCGCTGCGTGTCCACCGTGCGTGCCAGCGTTGCCATCTGCGTCGCGAGCGCGCCGGCGGACAGCGTCTGCTCCCAGGTCTCGCGCCGGCCGAGTTCCAGCAGGCGCTCGACGGTATCGCCGTAGGCCGCCGCATAGTGCGCATTGCAACTGACCAGCCGGCCCTCGGCATCGCGCACGAAGACGGAAAAGGGCAGGCCGTTGATCAGGGTGCGCTGGAATTCGAGCTGGTCGCGCAGCCGTTGCGCCTGCTGCCGCCGGGCATGGAACGACCAGGCCAGGTAGAGGCCGCAGGCGCACAGCAGGGCCAGCACACTCCATAGTGCCTTCAGCAAGGTCTCGGTCTGCCTGTCAGTCAGGCCATAGCGCGGGATCGCCACGCGCGCGCCGCTCCAGTCGCGCCGGATCGCGTCGATCTCCTCGGGTGGAATGCTGTCCAGCACCTTGTCGATGATGCCGATCAGCTCCGGCGAGCGGAGGTTGGCGGCGAAGCCGATCGGCCATGGCGAATCGCCCGTGCTCGCCACCACCTTGAGCGTGTCGCCGAAACGGGTGGCGATCAGGAAGTTCGCGGTGAGCAGATTGGTGGTGATTGCCTCCACCTTGCCCTCCTGTAGCCAGCGGAACAGCTCCAGCATGTCGGGCGCGGCCACCAGGCGGGCGGACTCTTGCACGGACTCGGGCAGCATGGCGCGCGCGCCGATGATATTGCCGGGCACGCCGACCTGCCTGCCGGCGAGGTCCGCGAGGCTGGAGATGCCGGTCTGGTCGGCGCGCGTGACGATGACCCACAGCGACTGCATATAGGGGCTGGAGAAGAGCATCTGCCTGCGCCGTTCCACGGTCTCGGTGACCGAGAGCAGCAGGTCGATGCGTCCCGATGCCAGGGCCGCGAAGCCGTCGCTGTCCTGCTCGAGGATCACAGGCTCGAAGCGCAGGCCGGTCCTGGCGCTGATCCGGGACAGCAGATCCATCGACATGCCGGTGACGCCGGCGTCGCGCTGCTCCAGGAAGGAAAACGGTGCGAGAAAGCGGGCCGCGCCGAAACGCACGCGCGGGTGCGCCTGGATCCAGGCCTGTTCCTCCGGCGACAGGTTGACGCGCTGCGCGATGTGGAAATGGCTGGCCGATCCGAGCCAGCGCTGATGGATGCGGCCGGCCGTGCGCACCGGCACATTGCGCAGCAGCGTGTCGATGCATTGCAGCAGCCGTGCCTGCCTTGGCAGGGCAAGCAACACGAATGGCGCCTCGCTGAACGGTGCGAAATTGGTGATCGCAAGCGGCAACAGCTGCATCTGGTCGATCAGGAAATTGGCACCCGTCTCCATGCCGACGAAGAGATCGGCACGGCCGAAGGCGACGGCCTCGAGCGCCAGCAATTGCGTAGGAAAGGCGACCACGCGGGCTTCGGCATAGTGCCGGGCGAAGTCGGCGCTGGCGATGCTGCCGCGCGCGATGGCGATGGTCTGCACGCCGGCCTGGCGCCCGGCCCCGGTGCGGCGTACCTCGACCTGGCGCTGGGAAAGATAGCCGGAGGTGGCCATCAGCGTGTCGCTGGCGTCGTTGGCGGTGCCGGCGAGCAGGTCGATCGCGCCGCTCTCCAGCGCCCGCCGGGCCAGCGCCGCGTCGGCAAAGCCGTAGACCTCGAAGCGCAGCCCGCTCATGGCGCCCATGACCGCGAGATAGTCGGCCAGCACGCCTTCGAAGAGGTCGCCAGCGCGGTTCAGGTAGACCGGGACATAGGAGTCGAGCACGTAGCCGACGCGGACCGTCCGGTGCGCGCGCAGTACCGCCGAGCCTGCCAGGCCGGGCGGCAAGCCGGGCGGCGTCTCCACGGCGGTGAGGCTGCTGGTCAGCTTCATGGCGCGGCCATCCGTTTCCGGCAGGGGGGCGGCCAGGACGCTCCAGGCGCTCCATGCCAGGCACGCGGCGAGCGCCGCGCGCCAGGCGAAGCAATGCCAGGACAGGAGCTTGCACATAGGGGGATCTCGATGCTGGCAGGGCGCGGGACCGAGCGGGACGGAACGGCCTTCGGGCGTGCCGGCCATGCTGACTGCCGGTACGGTAGCGAATGGCAGTGGCGTCCAACGCGTGGGCGGGTCAGCCTTGTGCCGGGGAGGAGGAGCGGCGGACGAAAACCACGGCCGTGGTTGCAGTGAGCATGGCGTTCACGGCTGCCGCACGGCCCGGCCGGCTTGCAAGGAGGGAAACATAGTTCATGGTTGTGGCTCGCTGTCGTGGAAGCGGGCCCCGGCAGGCGTGCGGGGAGCGCAGTCCTTCGGGCTGATTTCAGCTTCCGGCAGCGCTTTCCGCAATGGCAGCCCGCCTGGATTGAGAAATGGCTCAATGCAAACGGGATGTGTCCTGCCAAAAAGATCGGAAATACATATAGGGAATATCAGATCCATCTGGATTCGGGCAGGCTGGGGTGCCGACGTGCACGTGCGACCGGGAACGGCGCAATCCTTCCTTTTGCGACGTCTGGGCGGCTCAGCGGAGGCGGCTCGGCGCGCACATCGCCTCGGGCAAGCGCGGCGCCGGGGCGCGGCGCGACGGCGGTTACCCAGTCCGCAGGGCGCGTTGCGCCGTCACGGAAACGCAAGCGGGATGCGGCGACGTGAAAGATGGCGGCGGCCTTGCCAAGCCGGCACCGTATGCTAGAGTGGCCCAAGACCCCACGCAGGAGGGACATCATGGCCACGGATTCCAAGTCGCATCTGAGTGCAGTGGTGCAAACGGCGCCGCAGGCGGGACGCTATGTCTGGGTGATCGCGCTGGTGGATTTCGATGCGCGGCAGATCAAGCGCACCATCGTCTCGGACGACACCTTCACCACCGCGGATGCGGCCCGCGATGTCGGCGAGGCGCAGCTCAAAGCGATGGCGGGGGACCACTAGTCAGCACAGCGCGGCACAACGCCGTCTTGCCGGCTTGAAATCCAAGGAAGCCCTTTCTTACAGATTGTCACAGGGGCGGGGAATAGACTGCCAGCCAGTTCAACACCCCCGCTTGGGAAAGGATTTCCGTGAACAGCATCGTCCGCCGTGCCGCGATTGGCGCCGCGTGCGCGGCCACCTTGGTCTGCGGCCTGGCCGCGGCGCCTGCCGCAATGGCGCAGGTTTCGCTCAACATCACCATTGGCACGCCGCCGCCGGCACCGGTCTATGAGGCCGTGCCCGCGCCACGGCCCGGCTTTATCTGGGTGCCGGGCTTCTGGGACTGGGATGCCGCGCGCCACGCGCACGTCTGGGCGCCGGGACGCTGGGAAGCCGAGCGGCCGGGCTATGCCTATGAGGCGCCGCGCTGGGAGCATCGCCCCGAAGGCTGGGTATTGATGCGTGGTGGCTGGGGCGGGCGTCCCGAGCCGTACCGGGGCCCTGAGCGCGGCCGGTACGATGATCACGACCATGACCATGATTACCATCATGACCGGGATGACTACGACCATGGCCCGCATGACCACGGCCGCCGGGATCACGACTGAGGCGATGACGCCGTGAAGGCCCGGGCCGGCGGGAGGCGGCGGGTGGCGACGGGGTGCCGCCCCACGCCCATCGCGCTGCCTTCACCGTGATACGATCCTCCGAAATCAACGGAGGTCGCCATGCCGGCAAAGCATGTCTTTTCGCGCGAACAGTACCTCGACATTCTCAACGAGAGTTTGCGCAACCACCCGGGCTGGCGTCCGGGAATGGCCTTCGTCTTCCATCCGGCCGGTGCCGACGCGCGCCAGGCCACCGGCGTGAGCTGCACGGGGCCGGCCTCGGCGCTGCCGGTCTATGAAGATATCCAGCGCGTGGCCGCCGCACTGATCCAGGTGCGCGACTGAACGCCGCGGCCGGCCACCGGTCTCCCGGTCCCGGCCTCGGCGCCGCCAATCACTCGTCCCCTTCTTCCTCGCTGTCGAGAAACTCGCGGCGCTGCATCCAGTTGGCAATGGCCTCGTCGCAGACGCGCTTGAGCTTCTGCCGCTCGGGCAGCTTGTCGAACAGCTCGAAGTTCACCAGCGCCATGCCGGCATCGGTGATGTAGAACATGCGCCGCGGCTCGTCGTAGTGCACGATGCGTCCGTCGATGCCGGCTTCCTCGCCTTCGCCCGGCACATCCTCCAATTCCACCACGCGGCAGGTGAAGCGCGGGCTGCGCGTATGGGTCAGATACTCGAACTCGTCGTGCATGACCTCGCCGCCCTTGCCGGCGACGATGGCGAAGCCCCAGATGAAACGGGGCATCGGCAGGTCGGACAGATCGTCAATCTCGTCCATGTCTTCCATGGGATTCTCCCTGATGCAATAGGGCGCATTATCGCTCGGGAGTGCCGGTTGGCGCCATGGGCGGCGGTGTTGCCGCCCGCCGACGCCTGGTCACGAGCGGAACAGGACGCTAGCGCACTGCCTTGCAGTTCGCGTACGGCGGTGGCGCATTGTCCGCGCCGCGCTGGTCTTCCAGCATGCCTTCGTCGCCCTTGGTCAGCCACAGGTAGGGGCCGGAGGCATAGCGTGCGCCGGAACCGCTCAGTACGCTGACGAACAGCAGCGGCTTGCCCTCCAGCTTGAGGATGGCGATCTGGTTGTCCGGGCTGTTGAAGTAGCGTGCTGTCAGCGCCTTGCCGGCGTCGCAGCGGTAGTGCACGGTGTGCGGCGGGTCGAAGCGTACGCCGTCGATGCCGGCGCGGGCGTAGGCCGCCGGGGCCAGGGCAGGGAGGGTGGTCAGGGTGGCGCCCAGGGCCAGTACGGCAGCGAGGGGGCGGGGGAGGGAGGCCTTCATGGCGGATTCCTCGCGAGGGGGCGGCGCGGATGCGATGCCGGACAGACTGCGGCCGGCGCCGGCGGGTTTCCTTGCCCCGCCGGCCGCGGCACGGTTCCGCGCCCGGTTCCGCGCTTAGTCCAGCGTCAGTTCAACGTATAGCCCGCGGCAAGCGCGCGGAAGTCTTCCACTTCGCGTGCCTGCCAGGCGTCGTCGTGCCCGAGTTCCTCGGCCAGGATGGCCGCCACGCGCGGCGCCGCGGCGCTGGCGCCGCGCGCATCGAGGAAGAGCGCGCGATTACGCCGCGCCAGCACGTCCTCCACCCGGCGCGCCAGTTCGTGGCGCGCGGCGAAGCGGACATGGGCGGCGGTCAGCCCGCAGTCGGCCATCAGCACCTCGTCATGGCCCGGCAGCGCGCGCAGGGCGCCCAGTTCGTTGCCGTAGTAGCGGTCGGGCGAGCCGCTGCCGGCGGCAGGCAGGTCGGCCGGCAGGCCCTGGGCGCCGTGCAGCGGCAGGTCGGCGGTGGTGCAGGGCGCCGCGCGCGCCAGCAGATGGCGGCTGATCGCCATGTCCACCACGTCCTCCGCCATCTTGCGATAGGTGGTCCACTTGCCGCCGGTCACGGTGATCAGGCCGCCCTTGGAGACCAGGATGGTATGTTCGCGTGACAGCGATGCGGTGGAGCTTTCGCCGGTGGCCTTGACCAGCGGGCGCAGGCCGGCCCAGACGCTGGTCACGTCGGCGCGCGTGGGCGTGCGCGACAGGTAGCGTGCTGCGGTTTCGAGGATGAAGTCGACGTCGTCGCCGGCGGCGCGCGGTTCCAGCGGCAGGTCCTGGCGCGGCGTGTCGGTGGTGCCGATGATGGTGTGGCCGTTCCAGGGGACCACGAACAGCACGCGCCCGTCGTCGGTGCGCGGGATCAGGATGGCATCCTTGCCGGGCAGGAAGCTGTGCGGCAGCGTCAGGTGCACGCCCTGGCTGGGCGCGACCATGGTGCGCGCCTGGCCGTCCTCCATGCGGCGGATAGCATCGACCCAGACCCCGGTGGCGTTGATCACGCATTTCGCCTGCAGCGTGAAGCTAGAGTCGCCCAGCGCGTCCTGCACCGTCACGCCGCTGACCGCACCGCCTTGCTGCTGCAGGCCGGTCACTCTCAGGTAGTTGACGGCGGTGCCGCCCACGTCGAACAGCGTGCGCATCAGGGCGATGGCCAGGCGCGCATCGTCGAACTGGCCGTCGAAGTACAGGTTGCCGCCGCGCAGCGGGCGCCCGCCCACGTGCTCGGCCAGGGTCGGTGCCGCGGCCAGGGTCTCGCTGTGGTTCAGCCAGCGGCTGCCGGACAGCTTCAGGTTGCCGGCGAGCATGTCGTAGACCTTCAGGCCGATGCCGTAGAAGGGCTGGTCCAGCATCTGGTAGGCCGGCACCACGAAGCCGAGCGGCCACACCAGGTGCGGCGCGTTGCGCGCCAGCAGGCCGCGTTCGTGCAGGGCCTCGCGCACCAGGCTGATATTGCCCTGGGCCAGGTAGCGCACGCCGCCGTGCACGAGTTTGGTGGCCTTGCTGGAGGTGCCCTTGGCGAAGTCGGCGGCTTCGACCAGCAGTGTGCGGTAGCCGCGCGAGGCGGCGTCGACGGCCGTGCCCAGGCCGGTGGCGCCGCCGCCGATGACGATCACGTCCCAGCGCGGTTCGCGCGCAAGGCCGGCGAGCAGGTCGGCGCGGGCGGGGGGCAGGATCTGGGTAAGAGGCGTTGGCATGATTGCGGGTTCGATACAGGTAAATCTGCGGGTAAATCTACGGATAAATCGTGAGGCGGTGTCTGTGTTCGGCCGGTGCCGGCGGTGTTCACTGCGCGCCAGGCGCGCCCGGCCCGGCAAGGTCCTCGCGCGCCCAGTCGCGGGCGCGCTCCACCGCGCGGTGCCAGCGCGCCAGGCACTGTGCGCGCGCGTCGGCGGACAGGCGCGGCTCGAAGCGCTGTTCAACCTGCCATTGCTGGCTGATCTCTTCCTCGTCCTGCCAGTAGCCGGTGGCGAGGCCGGCGAGGTAGGCCGCGCCCAGGGCGGTGGTCTCGATCACGCGCGGTCGCACCACGGTCGTGCCGAGCAGGTCGGCCTGCATCTGCATCAGCAGGTCGCTGCGCGAGGCGCCGCCGTCCACGCGCAGCTCGGCCAGCGCGATGCCGGCATCCTTCTGCATGGCGTCGAGCACGTCCACGCTCTGCAGCGCGATCGATTCCAGCGCGGCGCGCGCGATCTGCGGGCGCCCGGTGCCGCGCGTCATGCCGACCAGCGTGCCGCGCGCGAAGGCGTCCCAGTGCGGTGCGCCGAGGCCGGCGAAGGCCGGCACCAGCACCACGCCGCCGGTGTCCTCACACTGGCGCGCCAGCGGCTCCACCTCGGGCGCGCTGCGGATGATCTGCAGGCCGTCGCGCAGCCACTGGATGGTGGCGCCGCCCATGAAGACGCCGCCCTCCAGGCAGTAGGCGGTGCGCTCGCCGAAACGCCAGCCGACCGTGGTCAGCAAGCGGTTATGCGAGACCACCGGCTGGCTGCCCGTGTTCATCAGCAGGAAGCATCCCGTGCCGTAGGTGTTCTTGGCCATGCCGGGCGACAGGCAGGCCTGGCCGAAGGTGGCGGCCTGCTGGTCGCCCGCGATGCCGGCGATCGGCACTGCGGCGCCGAACAGGCGCGGCGCCGTGCGCGCGACCTCGCCGCTGGAGGGCACGACTTCGGGCAGCAGGCTGCGCGGGATATCGAGCAGGGCGAGCAGCTCGTCGTCCCATTCGAAGCGGTGGATGTTGAACAGCAGCGTGCGTGAGGCGTTCGACACGTCGGTGACGTGGCGCGCGCCGTCGGTCAGTTGCCACACCAGCCAGGCGTCGATGGTGCCGAAGGCCAGCTCGCCGCGCTCGGCGCGCGCGCGGGCGCCTTCGATGTTGTCCAGCATCCAGCGCAGCTTGGTGCCCGAGAAATAGGCGTCGACGATCAGCCCGGTGCGCTCGCGAAACAGCTCGCCGTGGCCGGCCGCCACCAGCGCCTCGCACATGGGGGCGGTGCGGCGGTCCTGCCAGACCAGCGCGCGGCCCACCGGCTCGCCGGTGGCACGGTCCCACAGCACCGTGGTCTCGCGCTGGTTGGTGATGCCGATGGCCTCCAGCTGGCTGGCCGAGACCCCGGCGTCGTTCAGCACCTCGTGCGCCACGGCCAGCTGCGATTGCCAGATCTCGTAGGGATCGTGCTCGACGTGGCCGGGGTGTGGATAATATTGGCGGAATTCACGCTGGGCCACGCGCACCACGTTGCCGGCATGGTCGAACAGAATCGCGCGCGAGCTGCTGGTGCCCTGGTCGAGCGCCAGCACGAAGCGGGGCTGTCCATGCGGATGGCGGGGCGCGGTCTGGTGTTGCGTCGTGCTGTGCGTCGAGCTCTGCGTCATGCAAGCGGTCCTGTGTGTTCCTGAATGTTCCTGTCGGAACCCGTTGAGAGGTGGCGTGGGCCGGCCCGGTGGGCGACCCGCTGCGTGTGCTCAGTCAGAGAGGCAGTCAACTTGTCCAAGTTTCCCGATTCCCCTTCCACGTCGTCCGTCCCCGCCATCCTGGCCCGCATCGAAGCCTCGCTGGCGGCGCGCAGCCGCTTCGATGACAGCGCGCATCTGCGCCTGATGGCGGGCGGCCGCCAGGTCGGCTGGCTGCCGCGCACGCACGCCGAGATCCTGCGCACGCAGTCCGCCGTCGCCGACGTGCTGGGCGACGGTGCGCCGGGCGAGGCGGTGCTGCTGCCGCTCTGCGCGGAGTTCGCCGCGCGCAGCGCTGCACTGGCGACGCTGGCACGCTGGCTGGCCGATGCCGGCCACGTGCGCGGCTGGCGCAACGAGCTGTTTGCTGTCACGCCGGCGCTGACCGCCCCCGCGCTTGCCGTGATCGAGCGCGCGGCGGCGCGCTTCCTTGGCCTGCTGACCTTCGCCTCGCACATGAACGGCATCGTCGACGACCGCGACGGCAGGCGGCGGTTCTGGGTGGCGCGGCGCAGTGCCGCCAAGGCGGTCGACCCCGGCATGTGGGACAACCTGGTGGCCGGCGGCATGCCGCATGGCAGCGATCCGCTCGCCACGCTGGTGCGCGAGTGCGAGGAGGAGTCCGGCATCCCGCCCGGGCTGGCGGCGCGCGCGCAGCCGTGCGGGGTGATCGATGTGCTGCGCGAGATACCTGAAGGTGTGCAGTGGGAGGCCGTGTACGCGTACGACCTACTGCTGCCGCTAGGCTTCGTGCCGGTCAACCAGGACGGCGAGGTGTCCGAGCACCGCTGTATCGAGCCCGAGTCATTGCTTGCTATCATGGCGGATGGCGCCATGACGGTCGACGCGACCCTGGTGACGCTGGATGCCCTCCGCCGGCGTGGCTGGACGGCCTCCAGCGCACCCCAAGGCTGAGCCCCTCGCTGCGTGCTTGACCAAGCGGCCACTCCACAGAACAAATCACGATGAGCAACACCGGATTCATTCTCACCATCTCCTGCCCTGATCAGCCCGGCATCGTGCATGCCGTGTCCGGCCTGCTGTTCCAGCACGGCTGCAATATCGTCGATTCCGACCAGTACGGCGACGAGTTCACCGGCCGCTTCTTCATGCGCGTGCACTTCAGCACGGCGGTCGGCGGCCCCGACCTGGCCACGCTGAAGGCCGCCTTCGCGCCGGTGGGCGAGCAGTTCGCCATGCAGTGGGACTTGTTCGACGCCAGCGTCAAGCCGCGCGTGATGATCATGGTGTCCAAGATCGGCCATTGCCTGAACGATCTGCTGTTCCGCGCCAAGGCAGGCGGGCTGCCGGTGGAGATCGCCGCCATCGTGTCGAACCACCGCGATTTCTACCAGCTCGCGGCCTCCTACGACATCCCCTTCTTCCACCTGCCGCTGATGAGCGCCTCGCGCGAGCAGAAGCTGGCCCAGGAAGCCAAGGTGTTCGAGGTCGTGCGCGACCAGAACATCGACCTGGTGGTGCTGGCGCGCTACATGCAGGTGCTGTCCGACGACCTGTGCACGAAGCTGGCCGGCCGCGCGATCAACATCCACCACTCCTTCCTGCCCAGCTTCAAGGGCGCCAAGCCCTACTATCAGGCGCATGACCGCGGCGTGAAGCTGATCGGTGCCACGGCCCACTACGTGACCGCGGACCTGGACGAAGGCCCGATCATCGAGCAGGAGATCGAGAGAGTCGATCACAGCATGGATCCCGAGCAGCTGACCGCCGTGGGCCGCGACGTGGAATGCGTTGCGCTGGCGCGCGCGGTCAAGTGGCACGCCGAGCATCGCATCCTGCTCAACGGCCACAAGACGGTCGTCTTCAAGTAAGTCCCGCCACCCGGGGGCGGCGCCGAGCGCGCCGCCTTCGCCCCTTGGGCGCCCGCCCGGCCACGCCGGCAGCGCTTGCCGCCCGGCGCACACCGGCCGCTCACGGCTGGTCCGCCACCACACAGTTCACCCCGCTTTCCGCCAGCATCTGCTCGAAGGGCGGCATCAGCGGCTGGTCGGTGAAGAGCCGGTCGATCTGCGACAGATGGGCCAGTTCCACCATGGCCTGCCGGTTGAACTTGCTGGCGTCCGCCGCCAGCCATACCTCGCGTGCATGTTCGATGATGGTCTGTGCCACCTTGACCTCGCGGAAGTCGTAGTCACGCAGCGTGCCGTCCGCCTCGATGCCCGAGATGCCGATCAGGCCGATGTCCACCCTGAACTGCCGGATGAAGTCGACCGTCGCCTCGCCGACGATGCCGCGGTCGCGCGAGCGCAGCACGCCGCCGGCGACGATGACCTCGCAGTCCGGGTTGTCCGCCAGGATGCTGGCCACGTTCAGGTTGTTGGTGATGACGCGCAGGCCGCGGTGATGCAGCAGCGCGCGCGCGACCTCCTCGACCGTGGTACCGATGTTCAGGATCAGCGAGCAGCCCTCGGGCACCGCGGCCGCCACGGCGCGGGCGATGCGCGCCTTGCCTTCGGCATTGAGCACCTGGCGCTGGCGGTAGGCGATGTTCTCGATGGTCGAGCCCTCGACCCGCACGCCCCCATGGAAGCGCGCCAACATGCCGTTCTCGGCCAGCAGGTTGACGTCGCGCCGGACGGTCTGCAGGGTCACGCCGAACTTGCGCGCGAGTTCTTCGATCGAGGCGAAGCCCTGGGTCCGGACTTCTTCCAGCAGGGCGGTTTGGCGTGGATTGAGCGTCATGCCCGCATTCTAGTTCAATCAGAAACGAAAACAAATGATGCGCCGCAAGATTGTTTTGTTTTCGTTTCTTTGCTAAAACGAGCGGAAAGCGGGAATGCGAAGCATCACAAGAAGAATGACAAGCATTGCGCGAGCCTGACCGCGCAATCCGAGGCAGACATCACGATCGCGCTGGCACGCAGCGCGCGCAGGAGGCCGGATGCAGCTCAGACTGGAAGGCATTGCGCAGCATGCAGGATCGCAGGCCTATCTCTATCCCATGTCGCTGGCGCCGGTGGCCGGTGCGGTGACAATTCTGCTCGGGGCCACCCAGGCAGGCAAGACCTCCTTGATGCGGGTAATGGCGGGGCTGGACAAGCCGAGCGCGGGCAAGGTGATGGTGGACGGCGCGGACGTGACCGGCGTGCCGGTGCGCGAGCGCAACGTGTCGATGGTCTACCAGCAGTTCATCAACTACCCCTCCATGCGGGTGTTCGACAACATCGCTTCGCCGCTGCGCCTGCGCGGCGGCAGCGGCGGCAGTGGCGACATCCCCGGACAGGTCAAGGCGTTGGCGGCGCGGCTGCACATCGACCATCTGCTCGACCGTTATCCCGCCGAGCTGTCGGGCGGGCAGCAGCAACGCGTGGCGCTGGCGCGCGCGCTGGCCAAGGATGCCCCGCTGATGCTGCTTGACGAGCCGCTCGTCAACCTCGACTACAAGTTGCGCGAGGAACTGCGCGAAGAGCTGAGCCAGTTGTTCGCCAATGGCGAGGCGACCGTGATCTACGCCACCACCGAGCCTTCGGAGGCCTTGCTGCTTGGCGGCCACACCGCGGTGCTCGACGCCGGCGAGCTGCTGCAATACGGGCCGACGCCCGAAGTCTTCCACTATCCCGATTCCCTGCGCGTGGCGCGCGCCTTCAGCGATCCGCCGATGAACCTGGTGCCGGGCGAGCTGCACGGCGGGCGCGTGGCGCTGGCCGGCGGCATCGTGCTGCCGCTGCCGGAGGCGGTGGCGCACGGCGGCGCCGTGACAGTCGGCGTGCGCGCCGGCGCCTTGCGGCTGGAGCCGGCGCCCGGCGCGGTGGCGGTGCCGGGGCGGGTGGCGCTGGCCGAGCTGTCCGGCTCGGATACCTTCGTCCACGTCGATACCGCGGTGGGCAGCCTGGTCGCGCAGTTCCCCGGCGTGGTGGACCTGGCGCTGGGGGCGCAGCTCACGCTGCACCTCGATCCCGCCCAGGTCTACCTGTTCGATGCCGGCGGCAGGCGCATCCACGCGCCGCGCCGGCCGGGCGGCGGGGCGGCACCGGCGGCACCGGCGGGCGTGGCGGGAGGACGTTGAGATGGCGCGCATCGACCTGGACCTCGCCCATTCCTACCTGGCGCATCCCGAGGCGGACGAGGACTACGCGCTGCTGCCGCTGCGTTTCACCTTCGAGGATGGCGGCGCCTATGCCCTGCTCGGGCCGTCGGGCTGCGGCAAGACCACGCTGCTGAACTGCATTTCCGGGCTGCTGCGGCCCTCGCACGGCACCATCGCCTTCGACGGCCGCGACGTGACCGCCGCCACGCCGCAGCAGCGCAATATCGCCCAGGTGTTCCAGTTCCCGGTTATCTACGACACCATGACCGTCGGCGAGAACCTGGCCTTTCCCTTGCGCAACCGCGGCGTGCCGGCCGAACAGGTCAAGGAGCGGGTAGGGCGGGTGGCGGAGATGCTGGAGCTGTCCGCCTGGCTGGACCGCCGTGCCAGCGGGCTGGCGGCCGATGCCAAGCAGAAGATCTCGCTCGGGCGGGGCCTGGTGCGCAGCGACGTGTCGGCCATCCTCTTCGACGAGCCGCTGACGGTGATCGACCCGCAACTGAAGTGGCAACTGCGCCGCAAGCTCAAGGAGATCCATCACGAATTCCGCCTGACGCTGATCTACGTCACGCACGACCAGACCGAGGCGCTGACCTTCGCCGACCAGGTGCTGGTGATGTCGCGCGGCAAGGCCGTGCAGGCGGGCTCGGCGGATGCGCTGTTCGAGCGTCCGGCACACACCTTCGTCGGCCACTTCATCGGTTCGCCCGGCATGAACTTCCTGCCGGGCCAGTGGCGTGACGGCGCCATCGAGATGGGCGGCCGCCGCTACCTGCCCGAGCTGGCACCCGCGCTAGGCCAGGCGCTGCAGGCGGCCGGCAGCTTCAAGGTGGGGGTGCGGCCCGAATACCTGCGGCTGGCCGCTGCCGACGATGCGCATGCGGTGCCCGCCATCGTCGAGCGCGCCCAGGACATCGGCACCTACTGGCTGGTGACCGCCGCGGTGCAGGAGGCGGGCGCCAAGGTAGCCACGCTGCGCGCCCGCATGGGCGCCGAGGCAGCTGCGCTCAGGCCGGGCGACACCGCCTGGTTGTCGGCCTTCCACCGCCGCACCTGCTACTACGTCAACGAGGAACTGGTGTCATGAGCACGCTCAAGCCCGTCAATCAGAAAGCCTGGCTGCTGGTGGTGCCGGTGGTGCTGTGCGTAGCCTTCTCCGCCATCCTGCCGCTGATGACCATCGTCAACTACTCGGTGCAGGACATCATCTCGCCCGAGCGCCGCGTCTTCGTCGGCACCGAATGGTTCGCCACCGTGCTGCGCGACGGCGAACTGCACGACGCCTTGCTGCGCCAGGTCGCGTTCTCGCTCGCCGTGCTGCTGGTGGAGATCCCGCTGGGCATCCTGCTGGCGCTGTCGATGCCGGCCACGGGCTGGAAGGCCTCGGCGACGCTGGTGATCATCGCCCTGTCGCTGCTGATCCCGTGGAACGTGGTGGGCACCATCTGGCAGATCTTCGGGCGCACCGACATCGGCCTGCTGGGGGCCGCGCTCACGGGCCTGGGCCTGGCCTACAACTACACCGGCAGCGCCGTCGATGCCTGGCTGACCGTGCTGGTGATGGATGTCTGGCACTGGACGCCGCTGGTGGCGCTGCTGTGCTACGCGGGCCTGCGTGCCATTCCCGACGCCTACTACCAGGCCGCCAAGATCGACGGCGCCAGCCGTTTCGCGGTGTTCCGCTACATCCAGCTGCCCAAGCTGCGCGGCGTGCTGATGATCGCCGTGCTGCTGCGCTTCATGGACAGTTTCATGATCTACACCGAGCCCTTCGTGCTGACCGGCGGCGGGCCGGGCAACGCCACCACCTTCCTGTCGCAGTACCTGACGCAGAAGGCCGTCGGCCAGTTCGACCTCGGCCCGGCGGCCGCCTTCTCCATCGTCTACTTCCTGATCATCCTGCTCCTGTGCTTCGTCCTGTACAACTGGATGCAGCGCGCGGGCACCGCCGCCGCGGAGGACATGCCCAATGCCTGAAGCGAAGCAGCACGCCACCTGGTGGCGCAACGCCTTCCTGCTGGTCTACCTGCTGTTCGCCATCGTGCCGATCTACTGGATGGTGAACATGTCGTTCAAGACCAACGAGGAGATCGTCTCCACGCTGTCGCTGTGGCCGGCGGCATTCACGCTGGAGCACTACCGCACCATCTTCACCGATGCGTCCTGGTACTCCGGCTACATCAACTCGATGATCTATGTGGCCTTGAACACCGTGATCTCGATCACCATGGCGCTGCCCGCGGCCTATGCCTTCTCGCGCTACCGCTTCATCGGCGACAAGCATGTGTTCTTCTGGCTGCTGACCAACCGCATGACGCCGCCGGCGGTGTTCCTGCTGCCGTTCTTCCAGCTTTACTCCACCATCGGGCTGATGGACACCCACCTCGGCGTGGCGCTGTCCCACCTGGTGTTCAACGTGCCGCTGGCGGTGTGGATCCTGGAAGGCTTCATGTCGGGCGTGCCGCGCGAGATCGACGAGACCGCCTATGTCGACGGCTACTCCTTCCCACGCTTCTTCCTGACCATCTTCCTACCGCTGATCAAGGCCGGCGTGGGCGTGGCTGCCTTCTTCTGCTTCATGTTCAGCTGGGTGGAGCTGCTGCTGGCGCGCACGCTGACCTCGGTCGACGCCAAGCCCATCGTCGCCACCATGACGCGCACCGTGTCCGCGTCCGGCATGGACTGGGGCGTGCTGGCCGCGGCCGGCGTGCTCACCATCGTGCCCGGCGGCATCGTGATCTGGTTCGTGCGGCACTACATCGCGAAGGGCTTCGCGATGGGCCGCGTCTGATTCCGAAGGAGCGCTCCATGTTCAGTTGGATGGTCTGGACCACGCCCGTGGCCGTCTTCTTCGCCAGCATCGCACTGATGCTGGTCGCCATGACCTTGTGGGAGGCGCGTTCGCCCTCGGCATTGCGCAAGGGCTTCCTGCCGATCGCCACCACGCGCGGCGACCGCCTGTTCATCGGCCTGATGTGCGCGGCCTGGATCAACCTCGCCTGGGTCGGCCTGGGCGAGAAGCTGGCGCAGTGGTTCTCGCTCGCCGAAGCGCCCTCCGTGTGGGTCAGCTTCGCGCTGTCGATGCTGGCCCTGGCGCTGATCATGCGCAAGGGCTGAGCGCTGCGGCGCCTACTGTGGCGCCTACTGCGCGACCTGAATCGAAGTCATCGAGCCAATGGGCCTGGCGGCTTGTCCCTTCCCGGGGCCGCTGCCCAACGATACAGCGGGGAGGGGGAATCTCGAGGAGGCGTTCATGAAGGTGCAGATGAAGTTGGGCATGACGGCGTTCGCCTGTGCGGCGGCGCTGGCCTGCGGGCATGCGGCCTGGGCCGGCGAGGCCGAGGCCAAGAAGTGGATCAACGACGAGTTCCAGCCGTCCTCGCTGTCCAAGGACAAGCAGCTGGCCGAGATGAAGTGGTTCATGGACGCCGCCGCCAAGCTCAAGGCCAAGGGCGTCACGCAGATCAACGTGGTGTCGGAGACCATCACCACGCATGAGTACGAATCGAAGACCTTGGCCAAGGCCTTCGAGGAGATCACCGGCATCAAGGTCAACCACGACATCATCCAGGAGGGTGACGTGGTCGAGAAGCTGCAGACCTCGATGCAGTCGGGCAAGTCCATCTACGATGGCTGGATCTCGGATTCGGACCTGATCGGCACGCACTACCGCTACGGCGCCATCCTGCCGCTGACCGACTATATGGCGGGCGCGGGCAAGGAGTGGACCAACCCGGGCCTGGACGTCAAGGACTTCATCGGCACCAAGTTCACCACCGCGCCGGACGGCAAGCTCTACCAGCTGCCCGACCAGCAGTTCGCCAACCTGTATTGGTTCCGCGCCGACTGGTTCGCGCGCAAGGACCTGCAGGACAAGTTCAAGGCCAAGTACGGCTACGAACTGGGCGTGCCGACCAACTGGTCGGCCTATGAGGACATCGCCGAGTTCTTCACCAATGACGTCAAGGAGATCGACGGCAAGAAGGTCTTCGGCCATATGGACTATGGCAAGAAGGATCCTTCGCTGGGCTGGCGCTTCACCGATGCGTGGCTGTCGATGGCGGGCGCGGCGGACAAGGGCCTGCCCAACGGCATGCCGGTGGATGAATGGGGCATTCGCGTGGCCGAGGACAAGTGCACGCCGGTGGGCGCCTCGGTGGCGCGCGGCGGCGCCACCAACAGCCCGGCCGCGGTCTATGCGCTGACCAAGTACGTCGACTGGATGAAGAAGTACGCGCCGCCGCAGGCGATGGGCATGACCTTCTCGGAAGCCGGCCCCGTGCCGGCGCAGGGGCAGGTGGCCCAGCAGGTGTTCTGGTACACGGCCTTTACCGCCGACATGACCAAGAAGGGTTTGCCGGTGGTCAATGCCGACGGCACGCCGAAGTGGCGCATGGCGCCGTCGCCCTATGGCCCGTACTGGAAGCCGGGCATGCAGAACGGCTACCAGGACGTGGGTTCCTGGACCTTCTTCAAGAACACCGATCCGAACCGGCTGGCGGCGGCCTGGCTGTACGCGCAGTTCGTGACGTCGAAGACGGTGTCGCTGAAGAAGTCGCTGACCGGCCTGACCTTCATCCGCGACAGCGACATCCACCACGACTACCTGACCAAGAACGCAGCCAAGTACGGCGGACTGATCGAGTTCTACCGCAGCCCCGCGCGCGTGGCCTGGACGCCGACCGGCACCAACGTGCCGGACTATCCGAAGCTCGCGCAGCTGTGGTGGAAGAACGTGGCCACCGCCGTCACCGGGGAGAAGACGCCGCAGGCGGCGATGGACAACCTGGCCGACGAGATGGAGCAGGTGATGGGGCGGCTGCAGCGCGCCGGCATGACGAACTGCGCGCCCAAGCTCAATCCCAAGAGCGACCCGGCCAAGTGGCTGTCGACCGAGCACGCGCCCTGGCAGAAGCTGGCCAACGAGAAGCCCAAGGGCGAGACCATCGCCTATGACAAGCTGCTGCAAGCCTGGAAGGAGGGGCGGGTGCGCTGAAACGGACGATCTGCCTGGAAGCGGACGGCAGCGCGCTTGCGCTGCCGTTTTTTTCTGGCGGCAGCGCAATGCGCGGCTGCCCTCGGCTAGCCGGCGAGCAGCGCGACGCCGCATGCCAGCAGCGCCGCCGACCACACCCGGTCGAGGTTGATCCAGCCCGTGCGCAGGAAGGCCAGCCCGATGCGGTCGTAGACCAGCAGCGCAACCGCGCCGATTGCCAGCAGCATGGCGAGCGTATGCACTGCCAGCATAAGCAGCGCCGGCAGCAGCGGCGCGGCGGCGCCGGCGCCGGGACTGGCCCCGCACAGCGGCAGCAGCGCGGGCAGCAGCATCAGGCCGGCGCCGTGCGTGCCCGCCATCAGGAAGGACCAGGCCGCCAGCCCCGCCATGCCCGCCTGCATGCCCACGCGCGGGCGCTGGCGATGGCCGCGCAGGCCGTGCCAGGCGGCCCAGGCGATCAGCACGGCCCCGGTGGCGCGCGCAAGCCAGTGCGGATCGAGCAAGCTGCCCAGGGCCAGCGCGGCGGCCATCGCTGCCGCCACCGCAAGGGCATGGCCCAGCGCGATCGGCAGCAATGCCAGCAGTACGACGGCGCGCCTGCCGCGATGCAGGCCGAGCGCAACAGCGAACAGCCAGCCCATGGCCGGGTTGATGCCGTGGTAGAGGCCCAGCGCGGCGGCCGCCAGCCAGGGCCACCACGGCGGCCCCGACCGGGCCCATTGCAAGGCGAGATGCGCGTCCAGCGGCGCTGGCATGGAGAACATGGCTGGCTGGCGACGCAGTCCGGCGTAGCGCGCGTGCTGCGTCCTGCCGGTTCAGGGGTAGCAGTAGGAATCCGAGGAGCAGTCGCCGCCCTGGAGCCTGACCTGGTGCGGGCGCAGCCCGTCGGGCCAGCGCAGGAAGAAGCGCGGATCGAAGTGGATGCCGCCGTCGGGGTCGGCATCCAGCTTGACCATCCACCCATCGATGCCGTCCGGGTAGAACTGGGCGTCGATCGCGCCGTACAGCGAATTGGTGAAGTAGACGCGGCGCCCGTCACGGCTGACCTCGACCATCTGCGGCGCGCCGTTGAGCGGCCTGCCGTCTGTGCCCGGATGCGAGGCGCGCGAGATGACGCCGCCGATGCGCACGCTGCCGGTAAGCCGGGGCGTGAAGGGGTCGGAGACGTCGTACTGCAGCAGGTCGCCGGTGCCCCAGCAGGAGACGTAGAGAAAGCGGTCGTCCAGCGAGAGGTCGATGTCCGTCACCAGCGGCGGTACCGCCTTGAACGGCTGCAGCAGCGGCGGCAGCTGCGCGGGGTCGGCCGGCTCGGCGGGAATGTCGATCACCTTGCGTACCGCCCAGCGCTCGCCGTCGCGGTGCCAGACCCAGATCGACGAAGACAGATCCTGCAGGCTCAGCACGCAATTGACGAAGCCATAGGCGCGTGTGGGGTCGTGTGCCGGGCGCAGTTCGAATACCAGCTGGTAGGTCTCGCCGAAGTCGATCTCCTGCAGGTGCCGGCGGCGGTTCAGGTCCCAGAAGTGCAGGCGCCTGCCATAGCGCGCGCCCAGCAGCAGCGCGGGATCGAGGCCGTTCTCGAACATGTCGGGCGTGCCCCACTCGCTGGTGACCAGTGTGTCGTAGCCGAGGTGCCACCAGCCATCGTAGGCGAAGCGCTGCGGGCCGCGCTCCACCTCCCAGCGGCCGAGGGGCTCGAAGCTCTCCGGGTCGAGCAGCAGCATGCCGCCGGGCGCCTCGCCAGCGGTATTGCCGAGTGCGCTCAGGAAGATGCCGCCCGGCCCGCAATGCACGGTGTGCGGGCGCGTGTATCCGGTGCGTTCGGCCAGGTCGCCGGGCTCGATCACCTTGGCGATGGACGGGTGGCGCGGGTCGGGCTGCGTGTCGATGATATGGATGCGCGAGGAGCGCAGTCCCGGCACCACCAGATAGCGCCGCGCCATGTGTGGATGGGGTGCGTTCGGGCACAGGCAGGATGAGCAAGAGTTCCAGCCGAAATGGTGCAGCTCGTCGCCGGTGTTGGGCATGTCGATGCGTCCGACGATGCCAGCATAGGTTGCCGAAGCCGGGTCGACGTCGACCACGGCGATGCCGTCGGGGCGGCGGCGCGAGGGGTCGAACATGGCCACGTAGGCGAGTGCTTCGGCCGGCGCCTTCGCAGCCAGGCGCGGTGAGGGATAAAAACTGGGATCGGGCTTCCAGGTCGCCATGGCGCACCTCCTCGCTCCGCAGTGCATCGCAGCCCTTGAACTATAGGCCACATCGCGCCGGCGCGCCGGCGACGGTCCTCAGACCTGGCCGTGCAGGCCCGGCAAGGCGTAGCGCGCCTTGCCGCGCCGCTTGGCTTCGTAGAGCGCCATGTCCGCCCGCATGAACAGTTCGCTCGCGGTCTGGCCGTCGCCAGGCAGATGCATGGCTGCGCCGACGCTGGCCGTGGCCAGCAGCGCGTGGCCGGCGATGTGGTGCGGCTGTTGCGAAGCCTGCACGATGGCCTGCGCGATGCGCTCGATGCCGGACGATGTGATGGCGTTGCCCAGCACGATGGCGAACTCGTCTCCGCCGATGCGGGCCACGGCGTCGCCTTCGCGCACGCAGGCCGACAGGCGCTTGCCGAAGGCGGCCAGCAGTTCGTCGCCGACCGCGTGTCCGTGGCTGTCGTTGATGTGCTTGAAATCATCGAGGTCGACCAGCAGCAGCGCGATGCCGTGGTCGCGCCCGTGGCCGCGGTTCAGGGCGTCGGCCAGACAGCGGTCGAAGCCCTTGCGGTTGAAGAGGCCGGTCAGGTGGTCGCTGACGGTCTGGGCCTCCAGCTTGCGAAGCGTCTGGCGCTCGGCCGTGACGTTGCGCGCGAACATGTAGACCCCGATCACGGTGTCGTGCGCGTCATTCCACGCCGGCTGGCAGAACACCTCCAGGCATTCGGCGCCATCGGGGCTCTCCTGGCTGAAGGTGACGGCATTGCCGGCAAAGGCCTGCGCCAGATGAGGCTGGACGGCGAGATAGGTGGGGGTGCCCCACAGCTCGCGCAGCTTGAGTCCGATGATCTGCTGCACCGGCAGGCCGAAATGCCGGGCATAGGCCTGGTTGACGAAGACATAGCGTTCCTTCGCATCGATGAAGGAGACGAAGTCGGGCACATGGTTGGCAATGGCCTCGATGCGCTTCTCGCTTTCCGCGGCGCGGTCCTTGGCGGCGCTGAGTGCGTCCTCGCGTTCCTTGAGCTGGCGCACGACGACAGCGAAGGCGGTCGCGAGCTGGCCGATTTCGTCCTTGCGATGCGTGGGCAGCTGGTTGACCGCATCGGCGTTGGCGGCCACGGTGTCGACCACGCGACGGAAATCCTCGAGCGGCTTCAGCAGGCGGCGCACCATGAGCCACATCAGGACGGCGGTTCCCAGCAGGGTGAGCAGGCTGATCACCATGGCCTTGCGGCGCACCTCCAGCAGCGGCAGGAAGGCCTCGCCGGCGGGCAACACCGACACCACGGTCCAGCCGTTGATGTCCAGAGGGCGGCGCGTGACGACCGGCTGTTCGGGCAGCAGGAACTCCCAGGGCGAGGCGGCATGCCGTTCGACGCCGCAGGCATCTTGCGCGCCCTGCGACGGCAGCATGATCCTGGCCGGATCGGCATGCATCGCGTAGCGGGGATTCGGGCCGGAGGAGATGAGGCAATAGGTGCCGGCCGCAGCGAGCCGGCCATGTCCCAGTTTGCGCAGGAAATTGTCCTCGGCCAGGTTGACCACGCCGCCGACCACGGCCTGCAGCGCGCCATCGGGGCCGCGCAGCGGCACCGCCAGCACGATGCCCGGCGCATTGCTCATGCGGCCGTACAGCAGGTCGGATGCCGCCACGTCGGCACCTGCCTCGATGGCGCGGAAGTAGTCGCGGTCCTTGATCTGCAGCCGCCGGCCAAGAGGCACGGCGGTGCTGAAGGCCACCTCGCCGTCGGGCCTGGCCATGAAGACCGCGTTGAAGTCCTCGGGCATGGCCACCGCGTCGACGGCGAACGCCTTGAGCTTGGCGGGCGGCTGCTCGAGCATGGGCGCGAACTGGTGCGCCAGGCGGTGCAGCACGACGATGCGGCTGTCGAACTTCTCATCCAGGTGCATGGCAACCAGGTCGGTCTGCCTGGCCTGCTGCGCTTCCCGCAGCTCCCGCAAGGAAGAGTAGGCATAGTACTGAGAAACCAGGACGCGCACGCCGATGATCAGCGTCACGACCAGCGCCGTGGCCAGTGCAACCCGGTATTTCAGTGAGTGCCGCATGATTGCTGTTCTTGCCTGGACGGGTGCGGGACGATGGCCAAGATTAGCAGATGCACGGGGCACCGGGATATGGCGGCGGCCCGTGCGATCACGGGCAATTGCCGAGCGTTTGCATCAGCCAGTCGATGACAGGGCGGAAACGCGAATTGCCGCGGAACTCGGCCGGATAGGCCAGCCAGATCTCGCGCACCACTTCCGGCACCTCGTGCAGCAGTTCCAGGCTGGCGTCCCCCTGCGCCAGGTAGTGCGGCAGCAGGCCGGCGCCCAGCCCGGCGCGCACCGCGTGGCGCACGGCCTGCAGGCTGTTGGACTGGAAGGCGACCCGGGTGCCGCGTACCTCGGTCCAGGCGGATTCCGGCAGCGTCAGCCCTTCGTCCAGCAGGGCGCAGCAGGGCAGGGCGGCGACCGCGGCGGCGTCGCGCGGAGGCGTGCCGGCATCGCGGGCACGGGCGTAGAAGCCGAAGCGCACGGTCCCGGCGCGCTGCGCCACCACTTCGTCCTCCTGCGGGCGCGCCAGCCGCACGGCGATGTGCGCGCGCCGGCGTGCCAGGCTGGCGACGCGATTGTCGAGCTCCAGCCTGACCTGGATGGCGGGGTGCGCTGCGTACAGGGCACCGAGCCGTGGCGTCAGGAAATCGCTGCCGAGCGCCGCGGTCGCCGCCACTCTCACCTCGCCCGACACACCGCCGCTGCCGTGCTCGGCAGTGCGCAGCAGCCGGTCCGCGCTGCGTTCCATCTGGCGTGCCGCGTCGAGCGCGGCCAGGCCGGTTTCCGTCAGCGCGAAGGCGCCGTCGGTCCGCGTCGCCACGGAACTGCCCAGGGCGGCTTCCAGGCGGCGGATGCGCCGGATCGCGGTGGCATGCGTGATGCCGAGCTCGCGCGCGCAGGCGGAGTAGCTGCCGCAGCGTTGCAGCGCCGACAAGGTCAGCAGGTCGTCCCAGCAAAGTGAACGTTTTTGCACAGTGGGCGTGAGGATCTTGAGAATTGGCGTACAGCTTAGCGGCGCCTAACATGGCTGCAAAGCGTCGACATGGCCGCTTTGCAGCCATGTTAGGCGCCGGCCTTCCTTACGTTCCTTTCTATTTCACTTTCCGCGCCGGCCCTAGGCCGGCCCAAGGAGCCCTGCATCATGACCCAAGCGTTCACCCTGCTCGATCTCGCCGGCGCCAGCCGCGCACCGTCCGCCTGGGATGCGGCCGTGCTCCTGCTGATCGACCACCAGCGCGAGTATGTCGACGGCCGCCTGCCCTTGAGCGGGATGCCCGCCGCCGTGGCACACTGCGCGGCCCTGCTGGCTCTGGCGCGCGAGCGGGGCGCGCCCGTGGTCCATGTGGTGCACCACGGCCGGCCGGGCGGCGGTGCCTTCGACCCCACCGGCCCCTACGCGGCCATCATCGAAGGGCTGGCGCCGCGCGCCGGCGAAGCCACGGTGACGAAGAGCCTGCCCAACAGCTTTGCCGGCACCGACCTGGCGGCGGTGCTGCAGCGTACCGGCCGCAAGGAACTGATCGTGGCCGGCTTCCAGACGCATATGTGCGTCAGTGCGACCGTGCGCTCTGCGCTCGACCACGGCTACCGCAGCACGGTCGTGGCCGCCGCCTGTGCGACGCGCGACCTGCCCGACCCGCTGGGCGGTGGCGCCCTGGCGGCATCGGAGGTGCATCGCGCGGCGCTAGCGGCCCTGCATGACCGCTTCGCCACGGTGGTGGCCGACGAGGGTGCCTGGCGCTAGGCGCGTCGCAGCCCACCGGCGCCCGTGTGGCGCCGGTCGGGCACTGTGTTCGGGACTACGCAGAACGGGGAAGGGCGTGCGTGGCGGCCAGGTGCGGGCCGTGCGGCGCGCCGGGAGGAGTCGCGCGGGGAACGGTTGCCTCGCTGAGGGCGGCGATCGCCGTAGCTGCGAGGCTGCACGCTGGCCGTATTTCCAGACTGGTGCATCTGTGCGGCGAAGTCAAAGAAAATGGCACGCGCGCGCAGAGAACCGTTGGTGCGGGCCCCGGGTGCCTGTCGCCTTGGTGCTGCGGGGGCGGCATGGAAGTCATGCAGACCGTGCAGACAATGGGGAAAAACAAAAAACCCCGGAAGCCTTTCGGCGCCGGGGTTCCTTGGCAACGTAAGGCGTTGCCAGCCAAATCTGGTGGGTGGTACAGGGATTGAACCTGTGACCCCTGCCGTGTGAAGGCAGTGCTCTACCGCTGAGCTAACCACCCCTGCTGCTGCGTCGTTGTTGCTGTCGTGCAGCGGAGAAATGAGATTATGCAGGCGCTGCTGTATCTTGTAAAGCCCTTTCTGCAAATATTTCTGCGGCGCTGCGCAAAGACCCTCGTTCCTGCTGCCGCTGGCTGCCCTTGGGGGCTCAGGCGGCAGGCAACTCCTGCCACACCGTCTTGCCGCCGCTGGCCTTGTCCAACTGCTTCAATACGGCCGCATGCGCCGCGCTTTCCTCGGCGCTGGCGCGCAGCACCGGCAACTCCAGCGCTGACAGATCGGCCGCCGCAACGGCATGGCCCGCGCTGCCGCCATCGTCCAGGGCATCGATCACCAGCGAATTCTGGCCGCGCGTCATGGCCAGGTAGACCTCGGCCAGCAGTTCCGCATCGAGCAAGGCCCCGTGCAGCGTGCGGTGCGCATTGCTGATGCCGAGGCGCTCGCACAGGGCGTCGAGCGAGTTGCGCTTGCCGGGGAACATCTGGCGCGCTTCCTTCAACGTATCGATCACGCTGGCGGCGTGGCCGCGGAAGGGCGGCAGGCCGAGCAGCTGGAACTCCATGTCGAGGAAGCCCAGGTCGAAGCTGGCGTTGTGGATGATCAGCTCGGCATCGCGCACGAATTCGCGGATGGGTTCGACCACCTCGGCAAAGCGTGGCTTGTCGGAGAGGAACTCGAGCGTCAGCCCGTGGACGGCAATCGCGCCTTCATCGATATCCCGCTCGGGATTGATATAGAAATGCAGATTGCGCCCCGTCAGGCGCCGGTTGATCATCTCCACACAGCCGATTTCAATCAGGCGGTCGCCGGTGGCGGCATTCAGGCCGGTGGTTTCGGTATCGAGAACGATCTGTCGCATGGCGGGCATTCTACCGGAGGGCGCCGGCTGCCTCAGGCGGCGAGCGTGGCCACGCCGCGATTGGCCAGCGCGTCCGCGCGTTCGTTGCCAGGGTGGCCGTTGTGGCCGCGCACCCAGTGCCAGCTGATCTGATGCTGGCTGGCCAGGGTGTCCAGCACCTGCCACAGGTCGGCGTTCTTGACCGGCTTCTTGTCCGCCGTCTTCCAGCCGCGCGCCTTCCAGCCCGGCAGCCATTCGCTGATGCCCTTCTGCACGTACTGCGAATCGGTGTAGACCTTGATGCGGCACGGGCGCTTGAGCGCGCGCAGGGCTTCGATGACCGCGGTCATTTCCATGCGGTTGTTGGTGGTGTTGTTCTCACCGCCGAACAACTCCTTCTCGCTGGTGCCGGCCACCAGCAGCGCGCCCCACCCGCCGGGGCCGGGATTGCCCTTGCAGGCACCATCGGAATAGATCGTGACGTCTTGCACTTCTTGGACTTCTTGCATAGGTTCCTGGGTTCGGGCCGGGCCGCGGGGCGGCCGGCGAGGGTCTTGCGGCGCAGCGCGGTGCGGGCTGGCTAGCTAGCCGTCGTCGCGCTGCGTGCCGTCGTGGTTCTTGCCGTGGGTGCCGGTCGGGCTGGCCACGGGCGCGGCCACCGGCTTGAGCGCCGCCTTGGCGGGCTTCCACGCCGGGCCCACCAGCCGGATGCTGCGCACCCGCTTGATGGCCGAGATCATGTAGACGGCGCCGAAGATGGGCCACCAGCGGTCGCCGGCCTTTTCCATGAAGGCCGAGCGCTGCAGCCAGCGCTCCGTGCGGTAGGGCGGGCAGTAGCAGCCGAAGCGACCGCGGATGATATCGAAGCCGAGCAGCTTGAGCCAATCCTTGATGCGCACAAAGCCGATCGACTGCGCATCGGCCGGCAGGAACGGGTCCACGCCGAGGCGGTTCAGGCCCTGGCGCGCGCCCCACAGGCTCATGGGGTTGAAGCAGGTGACCACCACCCGGCCCTCCGGCATCAGTACGCGCGCGACCTCGCGCAGCACCTCGTGTGGGTACTCGCTGAACTCCAGCACATGGGGCAGGGTGACGAGATCGATGCTCTGCGTTTCAAAGGGCAGTTCATCGAAGCGGCACAGCAGCTGGCGCGCGTCGGGATGGCTGGCGCGCGGGCCGTGGGGGCCGCTGCCCGCGTCCAGCGCCAGCGCCGAGAAGGGCATGCGGTTCTCGCGCAGCGTGTCGATCACGGGCAGGCCGAGCTGCACCGCGTGGTAGCCGAAGATGTCCGCCACCGTGCGGTCGTACTGGCCCTGCTCCCAGCCCAGCATGTATTGCCCGGGCGGGGAAGCCAGCCAGCCTTCCCAATCTATAATCGGTCGGTCGGACATAGGAGCACGTATGTTGAGAGTGGAGCCGATTCCTGCATTCCAGGATAACTATATCTGGGCGATTCACGATGGTCACTGCGCCGCCGTGGTGGATCCCGGCGAGGCAGGCCCGGTCGAGCGCTTCCTGGCGCAGCACCGGCTGGCTCTGGGCGCTATTGTAATCACCCATCATCACGGCGATCACCAGGGCGGTGTCGCCGCCTTGCTGGAGGCGCATCCGCGCGCACCGGACGGCATGCCGCTGCCCGTGGTGGGGCCGGCCGCCGAACGCATCGGCGGGTGCACCGTGGCGGTGCGCGAGGGCGATGTGCTTACGCTGGCGTCGCCGCGGCTGCGCCTGCGTGTGCAGGATGTGCCCGGCCACACGGCGGGCCATGTGGCCTACGTGGCAGACGGCGGGGAGCTGGGCGACGCCGGGCCCGCGGTCTTCTGCGGCGACACCTTGTTCGCCACCGGTTGCGGCCGCCTGTTCGAGGGTTCTCCGGCACAGATGCTGGCCTCGCTCGACAAGCTGGCAGCGCTGCCGCCCGCCACGCGGGTCTATTGCGCGCACGAGTACACGGCGGCCAATGTCCGCTTTGCGCGCGCGGTGGAGCCGGCCAACGCGGCGCTGGCCGAGTGGCAGGCGCAGGTGCAGGCGCTGCGCGCGCAGGGCAGGCCGACCGTGCCCACCACCATCGGCCTGGAACGCGCGGTCAATCCGTTCCTGCGCTCGCGCGAGCCCGCCGTACGTGCTGCGCTGACCGCCCAAGGTGCCGGCGCCGGCAGCGACGCGGCAGCGTTTGGCGCGCTGCGCGGCTGGAAGGATGGCTTCCGCTAGGCCTGCGCCGCGCGTCATGCGAGCCGTCGCGCCATGTTCGGGCGGCGGGCGCATCCCGCGTTTCTCCAGGGCCGCCGTGGCGGACTTGGGGGGAGAATCTCATTGACGCCTTAGCGCGTTTTTCATAGCATCAGGCAATTTTTTAGCGTCACGATTCGAGAAATTAATGAAAATTGGTCGATTCATGGTGGTGGTCGCATGCGCTGCGCTGCTGGCGGCGTGCGCAGGCACGCCGCCAGCAGCCGATCCGGACGGCACACCGACCGCGCAGCGCGCCAAGCCAGATCCGCTCAACAGCCTGACCACCGGCAAAGCTGCCGGCGGGCTGAATGCGGCCAAGAAGCCGCCCGCGGGCGGCGAGAGCAGCGGCAGGGACTGGCTGAACGTGCAGCAGAGCGATATCTGGGATCGCATCCGGCGCGGCTTCGCCATGCCCGACCTGGAAGGCACGCTGGTTGACGACCGTACGCAGTGGTACGCGCAGCGCCCGGAATACATGGAGCGCATGATCAGCCGGTCGAGCCGCTACCTCTATCACATCGTCGAGGAACTCGAGCGCCGCAACATGCCCACTGAGCTGGCGCTGCTGCCCTTCGTCGAGAGCGCCTTCAACCCGCAGGCCGAGTCCAGCGCGAAGGCGGCCGGCATGTGGCAGTTCATCCCCAGCACGGGCAAGACTTACAAGCTCAAGCAGAATATGTTCCGCGACGAGCGCCGCGATGTGCTGGCCTCGACCGATGCCGCGCTCGACTACCTGGCGCGCCTGTACGACATGTTCGGCGACTGGCAGCTGGCGCTGGCGGCCTACAACTGGGGCGAGGGCGCGGTGGGGCGCGCGATCGCGCGCAACCAGGCGCGCGGCTTGCCGACCGACTACGCCAGCCTGAGCATGCCGAACGAGACACGCTACTACGTGCCCAAGCTGCAGGCGGTCAAGAACATCATCAGGAATCCCGAGATGTACGGCGTCAAGCTGCCCGACATCCCGGACCAGCCCTATTTCGTCACGGTCACCACCTCGCGCGATATCGACGTGGCACTGGCGGCCAAGCTGGCCAATATGCCGCTGGAGGAGTTCAAGGCGCTGAATCCATCCTTCAACCGCCCGGTGATCCTGGGCGCGGCCAATCCGCAGATCCTGCTGCCCTTCGACAACGCGGAGCGCTTCCAGTACAACCTGAACACCTACCGTGGCGGGCTGTCGAGCTGGACGGCGGTGACGGTGGACAGCAAGGAGCGCGTGGAGGCGCTGGCCGCCCGCCTGAACATCGACCCGGACACCCTGCGCGAGATCAACCGTATTCCCAAGGGCATGCGGCTCAAGGCCGGCTCTACCGTGATGATCCCCCGCACGGAGCGCAATGACGAGGACATCAGCGCCAGCCTGGCCGACAACGCCACGCTCGCCGTCGAGCCGGACCAGCCGGACGCGCGGCGGGTCGTGGTGCGCGCCGGGCGGCGCGACACGGTGGCGTCGATCGCGCGCCGCTATGGCGTCAGCGCCAACCAGTTGATGTCGTGGAACCACCTGCCGGGCACCAAGCTCGTGGCCGGCCAAAGCCTGGTGGTGATGGTGCCGGTGCATGCCGGCGGCGCGCGCGCCGCCGCGAGCAGGCACGGCGGTGCCGAGGTGGTCAGGGTGTCGGGCAAGCCCCACGCCGAGGCGCACGGCCGCGCGGCCGAGCCGCACAGCCGTGCGGCCGCGGCGCCGGCGCGCAAGTCGGCGGCGCCGGCAGCCAAGGCCAGCGCCGGCAAGGCGGCGGCGCCGGTCAAGGCGTCGGCGGGTTCCGCCAAGGGCAGCAAGAAACGCTGACGGTGGGTGGGCGGCAAGCGCTGCCGCCCGCCGCGCCCGCCGTGCCGGCAACGCTTGCGATAGATCTAACCGCGGCGGCGGCGGCGATGGCAAACTAGCGGCACAATCACAGCCGCCATCGCGCGGAGGAGACAGCCATGACCGCTAGCCGCGCCCTGCACGCGCGTTCTCTGGCCGACCCCGAGGGGTTCTGGGCCGAGCAAGCCAGACGCATCGAGTGGGAAACCCCCTTCGAGCGGGTGCTCGACGATAGCCGGGCCCCCTTCGCGCGCTGGTTCGTCGGCGGGCGCACCAATCTCTGCCACAACGCCGTCGACCGGCATCTCGCCGAACGCGCGGCGCAGCCGGCGTTGATCCACGTCTCCACCGAAACCGGGCAGCGCCGGACCTACACCTACGCCGAACTGCACGACGAGGTGAACCGGATGGCCGCCATCCTGCAAGCCTTCGGCGTGGTCAAGGGCGACCGCGTGCTGATCTACCTGCCGATGATCCCGGAGGCGGCCTTCGCGATGCTGGCCTGCGCTCGCATCGGCGCGATCCACTCCGTGGTGTTCGGCGGCTTTGCCTCGGTCAGCCTCGCCGCGCGCATCGACGACGCGCAGCCGCGCGTGATCATCAGCGCCGACTCTGGCTCGCGCGCCGGCAAGGTCGTGCCGTACAAGCCACTGCTCGACGAGGCCCTGCGCCTTGCGGGGCACCGGCCCGAGCGCGTGCTGCTGGTCGACCGCGGGCTCGCCGACATGGCCCGCACGCCCGGCCGCGACGAAGACTATGCGCAATGGCGCGAACAGGTCGGGCCGGCCCGCGTGCCCTGCGTCTGGCTCGAATCGAGCGAGCCTTCTTACGTGCTCTACACCTCGGGTACGACCGGCAAGCCCAAGGGGGTGCAGCGCGACACCGGCGGCTACGCGGTGGCGCTGGCCACGTCGATGGAGTACATCTTCTGCGGCAAGCCGGGCGACACGATGTTCACCTGTTCCGACATCGGCTGGGTGGTCGGGCACAGCTACATCATCTATGCGCCGCTGCTGGCGGGGCTGGCCACCGTCATGTACGAGGGCACACCGGTGCGGCCCGATGGCGGCATCCTGTGGCAGCTGGTGCAGGAGTACAAGGTGAACCTGATGTTCACCGCGCCCACCGCCATCCGCGTGCTGAAGAAGCAGGACCCGGCCTGGCTGACGCGCTATGACCTGTCCAGCCTGCGCCTGCTGTTCCTGGCCGGCGAGCCGCTCGACGAGCCCACCGCGGACTGGATCCAGCAGGGTATCGGCAAGCCGGTGGTGGACAACTACTGGCAGACCGAGACCGGGTGGCCCATCATCGCCATCCAGCGCGGCATCGAACCACTGCCGGCCAAGCTCGGCTCGCCCGGCGTGCCGGCCTACGGCTATGACTTGAAGATCGTCGACGAGTCGACCGGCGAGGTCTGCGCGCCCGGGCAGAAGGGCGTGGTGGCCATCGACTGGCCGCTGCCGCCGGGCTGCATGAGCACCATCTGGGGCGACGACGAGCGCTTCGTGCAGACGTATTGGTCGTCCATACCGAATCGGCGCTGTTATTCCACCTTCGATTGGGGCGTCCAGGACGAGGATGGCTATGTCTTCATCCTGGGCCGTACCGACGACGTCATCAATGTGGCCGGGCACCGCCTGGGCACGCGCGAGATCGAGGAGAGCCTGTCCTCTCATTCCGGCGTGGTCGAGGTGGCGGTGGTCGGCGTGCAGGACGCGCTCAAGGGCCAGGTCGCGCTGGCGGTGTGCGTGGCGCGCGATCACGCCGCGGTGGAGGATGCCGCTGGGCGCCTGGCGCTGGAAGGCGAACTGATGAAGACGGTGGAACGCCAGCTCGGCGCGGTGGCGCGGCCGGCGCGCGTGCTGTTCGTCAACGCGCTGCCCAAGACGCGTTCGGGCAAGCTGCTGCGCCGCGCCATCCAGGCGGTGGCGGAGGGCAGGGCCTCGGGCGACCTGACCACCATCGAAGATCCGGCTACGCTGGAGTTGCTGCAGGCCGCGCTGAAGGGCTGAGCGCCCGGGGCCGGCTGCGCCAGGTCGCAGCCGGCCCACGTGCAAACAGCGCTTGCGTTTCGAAGCAATGCCTCCTAATATTTTAAGCATGAAATATTTAGGCTTGATCTAGAGCCGGGCTGGCGGCCAGCGAAGCGGCGGCTGGCGCACAAGGAGACAAGACATGCGTGTGCTGTGCATTGGCGGCGGTCCGGCGGGCCTGTACTTCGGCCTGCTGATGAAGTTGCGGGACGCCCGCAACGAGGTCATCGTGGTGGAGCGCAACCGCCCGTACGACACCTTCGGTTGGGGCGTGGTGTTTTCGGACGCCACCATGGACAACCTGAAGGAAGCCGATCCGGTCAGCGCCGCCGAGATCAACGAAGCCTTCAACCACTGGGACGACATCGACGTCCACATCGGCGGGCGCACCATCCGCTCGGGCGGCCACGGCTTCATCGGCATCGGCCGCAAGCGGCTGCTCAACATCCTGCAGGCGCGCTGCGAAGCGCTCGGCGTGCGGCTGGTGTTCGAGACCGACGTGAGCGACGACCAGGCGCTGGCCGAACAGTACGAGGCGGACCTCGTGATCGCCTGTGACGGCATCAACAACCGCATCCGCACGCGCTACGCCGACACCTTCCGCCCCGACATCGACACGCGCCGCTGCCGCTTCGTCTGGCTGGGTACCCAGAAGCTGTTCGACGCCTTCACCTTCGCCTTCGAGAAGACCGAGCACGGCTGGTTCCAGGCGCACGCCTACCGCTTCGACGACAACACCTCCACCTTCATCGTCGAGACGCCCGAAGAGGTCTGGCAGGCCGCCGGCATCGAGCAGATGAGCCAGGAGGAGGGCGTGGCCTACTGCGAGCGCCTGTTCTCGCGCTACCTGGACGGACACAAGCTGATCAGCAACGCCACCCACCTGCGCGGCTCGGCGATCTGGATCCGCTTTCCGCGCGTGATCTGCCAGCACTGGGTGCACTGGAACACGCTGGCCGGCGGGCGCCGGGTGCCGGTGGTGCTGATGGGCGACGCGGCGCACACGGCGCACTTCTCAATTGGATCCGGCACCAAGCTGGCGCTGGAGGATGCCATCGACCTGGCCGCTGAGATCGGCGCCGGCGGCACGGCCGGCCTGCCCGAGGCGCTGGCGCGCTACGAAGCCACGCGCAGCGTCGAGGTGCTGAAGATCCAGAACGCGGCGCGCAACTCCACCGAATGGTTCGAGAACGTCGAGCGTTATGCCAGCCTCGCCCCCGAGCAGTTCGCCTACTCGCTGCTGACGCGCTCGCAGCGCATCTCGCACGAGAACCTGCGGCTGCGCGATGCCGGCTACGTGCAGGGCTTTGAGCACTGGCTCGCGCGCGAGGCCGGCATGCCGGCCGACGCTCCCGTCATGGCGGAAGGCAAGGCGCTGCCCCCGATGTTCACGCCCTATCACGTGCGCGGCCTGACGCTGAAGAACCGCGTAGTGGTGTCGCCGATGGCGATGTACTCCTGCGTCGATGGCGTGCCGGGCGACTTCCACCTGGTGCACCTCGGCGGGCGCGCGATGGGCGGCGCCGGCATGGTGGTGGCCGAGATGACCTGCACCTCGCCGGACGCGCGCATCACGCCGGGCTGCCCGGGTTTGTGGAACGACACGCAGCGCGAAGCCTGGCGCCGCATCGTGGATTTCGTCCATGCCAACAGCGATGCGCGCATCGCCATGCAGATCGGCCACGCCGGGCGCAAGGGGTCGACCCAGCTCGGCTGGGAGCAGATGGACTACCCGCTGCCGGAAGGCAACTGGCCGCTGCTGTCCGCCTCGCCCCTGCCTTACCTGCCGGGCGTGTCGCAGGTGCCACGCGAGATGACGCGGGACGACCTGGCCGGCGTGCGCGATGACTTTGTCGCCGCCGCGCGCCGTGCGGCCGAGGCCGGCTTCGACTGGCTCGAGCTGCATTGCGCGCACGGCTACCTGCTGTCCAGCTTCATCTCGCCGCTGACCAACCAGCGGGACGACGAGTACGGCGGTTCGCTGGAGAACCGGCTGCGCTATCCGCTCGAGGTGTTCCGCGCGGTGCGCGCGGCCTGGCCGCAGGAGCGGCCGATGTCGGTGCGCATCTCCGCGCACGACTGGGTCGAGGGCGGCATCACGCCCGACGATGCAGTGGCGATCGCGCGTGCCTTCAAGGCTGCCGGCGCCGACATGATCGACTGCTCCTCGGGCCAGGTCAGCCCCGACCAGGCGCCGGTGTACGGCCGCATGTACCAGACGCCGTTCGCCGACCGCGTGCGCAACGAAGCGGGCATCGCCACCATTGCGGTGGGTGCCATTTTCGAGGCCGACCACGTGGACAGCATCATCGCCGCCGGCCGCGCCGACCTGTGCGCGATCGCGCGGCCGCACCTGGCCGATCCGGCCTGGACACTGCATGAGGCGGCCAGGCTGGGCTGGCGCGAGGCCGCGTGGCCCAAGCAATACCTGGCCGGCAAGCGCCAGTACGAGACCAACCTGGAGCGCGCCGCCGCCGTCGAGGCGCAGGCCGCGGGGAAATGAAGAAATGACCATGGCCGACCAGACCAACGCAGGCGTGTTGCGCGGCAGGCACGCACTGGTGACCGGCGCGGGCCGGGGCATCGGCGCGGCGATCGCGCGCCGGCTGCTGGCCGAAGGCGCCAGCGTGACCTTGCTCGGCCGCCAGGCCGTGACGCTGCAGGAGACTGCGGCCGCGCTGCGTGAACACGCGCCGGCCGGCGCCGCGCTGGCGATCGAAGCGGCCGACATCGCCGATGCCGATGCGGTGGCGCGGGCCTTTGCCGCCGCCGCCGAGCGCCTCGGCCCGATCGCGGTGCTGGTGAACAACGCCGGCCAGGCGCGCAGCGCGCCCTTCGGCAAGACCGACCTGGCGCTGTGGCAGTCCATGCTCGAGGTGAACCTGACCGGCACCTTCCTCTGCATCCAGGCCGCGCTGCCGGCCATGCTGGCGGCCGGCTGGGGCCGCATCGTCAACGTGGCGAGCACCGCGGGGCTGACCGGCTATGGCTACGTCAGCGCCTATTGCGCGGCCAAGCACGGCGTCATCGGGCTGACCCGGGCGCTGGCGCTGGAAGTGGCCGCCAAGGGCGTGACCGTCAATGCGGTCTGCCCCGGCTATACGGAGACCGACATCGTGCGCGAGGCTGTCGCCAACATCGTGGCCAAGACCGGGCGCAGCGAGGCCGAGGCACGCGCCGAGCTGGCCGCCGCCAATCCGCAGAAGCGGCTGGTGCAGCCGGACGAGGTTGCCGATGCGGTGGCCTGGCTCTGCCGGCCGGCGGCCGGCGCGATGACCGGCCAGGCTATCGCGGTGGCGGGCGGCGAGCTGATGACCGGCTGAGCGGGGTCGCCGCCCGCGTGAAGCGGAAGACAGAACCGAAACGGCGAGCCGACATAGCGAACCGACAGACAAGATAGACAAGACAGATAGAGAAACAGAGAGATAGCCCATGACCGACATCGCCCTCGACATGCGCCACCACAAGCGCCCCTTCGCCGACTACCAGCCGCGCCACTTCCAGTGGTCGGTCTCGGCGGACGGCAAGGTGGGCACGGTGACCCTGAACCGCCCCGAGCGCAAGAACCCGCTTACCTTCGATTCCTACGCCGAGCTGCGCGACCTGTTCCGCGGCCTGTGCTACGCCAGCGACATCAAGGCGGTGGTGGTGACCGGCGCCGGCGGCAATTTCTGCTCCGGCGGCGACGTGCACGAGATCATCGGGCCCCTCACGCGCATGCGCATGCCCGAGCTGCTCGAATTCACGCGCATGACCGGCGACCTCATCAAGGCCATGCGCGCCTGCCCGCAGCCGGTGATCAGCGCCGTGGATGGCATCTGCGCCGGCGCCGGCGCCATGATGGCGCTGGCCTCCGACATGCGCCTGGGCACCGAGGCGGCCAAGACCGCCTTCCTGTTCGTGAGAGTCGGCCTGGCCGGCGCCGACATGGGCGCGTGCTCGCTGCTGCCGCGCGTGATCGGGCAGGGGCGTGCCAGCGAACTGCTCTATACCGGGCGCAGCATGAGTGCGCAGGAGGGGCTGCAATGGGGCTTCTTCAATGCGCTGCACTCTCCCGATGCGGTGCTGGCCGAAGCGCAGGCGCTGGCCGCCCAGCTCGCCGCCGGGCCGACCTTCGCCCACGGCGTCACCAAGAAGCTGCTGCACCAGGAATGGAATATGGGGCTCGACGAAGCGATCGAGGCCGAGGCCGAGGCCCAGGCCATCTGCATGCAGACCCAGGACTTCCGCCGTGCCTACGATGCCTTCGTGGCCAAGCGCAAGCCTGAGTTCGAGGGCGACTGAACCGGATGCACGTCGTGCCGCACCACACAAGCCAAATCTTCCGAGGATGACGATGTCGGACAAGAGCTATCTCGAACTGCCGTTCTTCGACGAGGCGCACCGCGCACTGGAACGCGATCTCGACGCCTGGTGCGCGGCCTCGCTGCACGTGGACCACGGCGATACCGATGCCGCCTGCCGTGCGCTGGTGCGCCAGCTCGGCGCGGCCGGCTGGCTGCGCTACTGCGTGCCTGCCGCCTACGGCGGCGCGTTGCCGGCGCTGGATTCGCGCGCGCTGTGCCTGCTGCGCGAAACGCTGGCCCGTCACGACGGCCTGGCTGACTTCGCCTTCGCCATGCAGGGGCTGGGCTCGGGCGCGATCACGCTGGCCGGCAGCGATGCGCTGCGCGAGCGCTACCTGCCGCGCGTGGCATGCGGCGAGGCCATCGCTGCCTTCGCGCTGTCCGAGCCCGAGGCGGGTTCTGACGTGGCCGCCATGCAATGCAGCGCGACGCTGTCGGCGGACGGCAGTCACTACGTGCTGGACGGCGCCAAGACCTGGATTTCCAACGGCGGCATCGCCGATTTCTACTGCGTGTTCGCACGCACCGGCGAAGCGCCGGGCGCGCGCGGCATCAGCGCCTTCGTGGTCGACGCCGGCACGCCCGGCCTGGAGATCGCCGAGCGCATCGAGGTGATGGCGCCGCATCCGCTGGCCACGCTGCGCTTCTCCGGCTGCCGCGTGCCCGTGTCGCACCGGCTCGGCGAGCCGGGGCAGGGCTTCAAGGTGGCGATGATGACGCTGGACATCTTCCGTGCCTCGGTGGCGGCCGCCGCGCTGGGCTTCGGCCGCGCCGCGCTGGACGAGGCGCTGGCGCGGGCACGTTCGCGCCCGATGTTCGGCGGCGTGCTGGCCGACCTGCAGCTGACCCAGGCCGCGCTGGGCGAGATGGCGACGGCGGTCGACGCTGCCGCGCTGCTGACCTACCGTGCCGCCTGGCTGCGCGATGTGGCGCAGCGGCGCACCACGCGCGAGGCCGCGATGGCCAAGATGGTGGCCACCGAGAACGCCCAGCAGGTGATCGACCGCGCGGTGCAGATGTTCGGCGGGCTCGGCGTCAAGGTGGGCTCCCGCGTGGAGGGCCTGTATCGGGAGATCCGCGCGCTGCGCATCTATGAAGGCGCCACCGAAGTCCAGAAGCTGATCATCGCGCGCGAGACGCTGGCGGCTGGCTGAGCCTGCGCTCGGCCTGGGATGAATGCAGGAAGCACACCGAGCAGGAAGCACACTGAGGATAACGACGGAGACAAGCATGCCCACCAACGCCCCCAGCGACACCTTCGCGCGCGACCGCCTGCCGCCGCGCGAAGCCTGGCCCGAGTTCCTGTTCAACGAGGACACGCAGTACCCGGCGCGGCTGAACTGCGCCGCCGAGCTGGTCGACCGGCACGTGCGCGAAGGCCGCGGGGAGCGCATCGCGATCCGTTACCGCGATGCCGGCGGGCAGGCGCGCACGGTCAGCTATGCAGAGCTGGCCGCGCTGGCCAACCGCATCGCCCACGTGCTGGTGGAAGACATGGGGCTGGTGTCGGGCAATCGCGTGCTGCTGCGCGGGCCCAATAACCTGATGATGGCGGCGAGCTGGCTGGCTACAGTCAAGGCAGGCCTGATCGCGGTGCCGACCATGCCGCTGCTGCGCGCACGCGAGCTCAAGCAGATCATCGACAAGGCCGAGGTCAGCGCTGCGCTGTGCGACGCACGGCTGCGCGAGGAGCTGGAGGCCAACCTGGCCGAGGGCGAGCAGCATTGCCCCAGCCTGAAGCAGGTGCGCTACTTCAACGCCGAGGAAGGCGACCCGGCATCGCTGGAAGCCGCACTGGCAGGCAAGCCCGGGACATTCGCCGCCTGCGACACCGCGGCCGACGATATCTGCCTGATCGCCTTCACCAGCGGCACCACGGGACAGCCGAAAGGGACTGTGCACTTCCACCGCGACGTGCTCGCCATGTGCGACCTGTTCCCGCGCCACGTGCTGAAGCCGGATGCCGACGACATCTTCTGCGGCACGCCGCCGATCGCCTTCACCTTCGGCCTGGGCGGCATCCTGTGCTTTCCGCTGCGGGTGGGCGCCTGCACCGTGCTGGCCGAGCGCCTGACGCCGGATACGCTGCTGGAACTGATCCAGGACTTCCGCGCCACCATCGTCTTCACCGCGCCCACCTTCTACCGGCAGATGGCCGCGCTGGCGCCGCGCTACCGGCTCGACAGCCTGAAGAAAAGCGTGTCGGCCGGCGAGGCCCTGCCGGATGCCACGCGCCAGACCTGGAAGGCCGCCACCGGCATCGAGATGACGGATGGCATCGGTGGAACGGAGATGATGCACATCTTTATCTCCAGCGCCGGCGCCGAAGCGCGCGCCGGCGCCATCGGCAAGGTGGTGCCGGGCTACGTGGCGCAGATCGTCGACGAAGACATGCGCCCAGTGCCGCCGGGCACGGTCGGCCGCCTGGCGGTGCGCGGCCCGACCGGCTGCCGCTACCTGGACGACCCGCGCCAGGCCAACTACGTCAAGGCGGGGTGGAACCTGCCGGGCGACACCTTCGTCGCCGATGCCGACGGCTACTACTTCTACCAGGCACGCTCGGACGACATGATCGTTTCGGCCGGCTACAACATCGCCGGGCCCGAGGTGGAGAGCGCGCTGATGCAACACGAGGCGGTGGCCGAATGCGGCGTGATCGGCTCCCCCGATCCCGAACGCGGGCAGGTGGTGACGGCCTTCGTCGTGCTCCGGCCTGGCGTAGCCGCGGACGAGACCACGCGCAGCGTGCTGCAGGACTATGTGAAGCGCCAGATCGCGCCCTACAAGTACCCCCGGCGCATCGAGTTCGTGGCGGCGCTGCCGCGTACCGAGACCGGCAAGCTGCAGCGCTTCCGGCTGCGCCAGATGGCAGAGCAGGGCGGCGGGGCAGGGCGGCCATGAGCGCCCCCTTCCGCAACACCGTGCGGGTGCGCTTCAAGGACTGCGATGCGGCTGGCATCGTGTTCTTCCCGCGCTACTTCGACATGCTCAACGACCTGGTCGAGGACTGGTTCGGAGAGGCGCTGGACTGGCCCTTCGAGGCGATGCACGGCAGCGACCGCTGCGGCGTGCCCACCGCCGAGGTCACCACCCGCTTCCTGGCGCCGAACCGGCTCGGCGAGACGCTGACGCGCGAACTGGCGGTGACCCGGCTGGGCGGCTCCAGCGCCACCTTGCTGGTACGCTTCGCCGGCCCTGCGGGGGACGATCGCGTGATATTCACGCAGCGGCTGGTCTGCGTCGACCTGGCGCGCATCGCGCCGCGGCCCTGGCCGGAGGCCGTGCGCGCCGCCATGGAGCGCTATGTGACGGAAGCCTGAGCGCATCGCCGAACGCACCCGAATGCACCCGAACGCACAACCTATCACCACGGAAAACCTGGAAACGACATGAAGATTCTGCAACCACCCGACTGGGCTCCGCCTCGCGGTTACGTCAACGGCATGATGACGGAGATGCAGGCCGGCAGCCGGCTGCTGTTCATCAGCGGCCAGATCGGCTGGAACGCGCAGTGCGAGTTCGAAACCGATGACTTCGCCGAGCAGGCGGGCCAGGCGCTGCGCAATATCGCGGCCGTGCTGGCTGCCGGCGGCGCGCGCCCGGAGCACATCGTGCGCATGACCTGGTATGTCAAGGACAAGACGGAGTATGTCAGCGCCTATCGCGCCATCGGCGCGCACTATCGCGAGGTGATCGGCCGGCATTTCCCGGCGATGACGGCGGTGGAAGTGGCCGACCTGGTCGAGTCCCGCGCCAAGGTGGAGATCGAGGTCACGGCGGTGGTTCCGCCTGGCGGAAACTGAGGCCGGATGGAAGGCCGCCGGGGGCGGTGAAAAGCAGGTCCTGGATGGTCGCCGGATGGCCCGCCGGGTAGGGGGCCCGAAAAGGTGTGGCGCTGCCGGAGATGCATGGAGCACGCCGGCGTGGCGGGGAGGGCGGGCCGGGCTCGCCGGCGGCGCCGATGTGGTGCATGCGGGGCTCGGCTGCCCGGGCGAAAGTCCGCAAGTCCTTGAAAACTTGAGAAAATGCCCTGCGCGAGATATAATTCGAAAGTTTCGCTTTCAGAACCCTTCACCCTAGCGCCAACCGCATTCCACCTTCCGCCGCCCCCATTTCCGCCTTGCTCGGGCCTCGCCCGGATTCGCCTGGTACCCAGCTGCTTCCGCCAAGGAGTGTAGCGGAGAAAAGTGAAGTTTGGAGCATGGCGCGGCCGGCCCCGACAGCATGCTTGCGCGCTGCCGTCGTGCCGGGACCCTCCGGGGGCCAGAGGCGTCGATCAGGTCGGTGACGGGGTGAATCCAGCAGGAGCCTACCCGTGTTACCGTCTTTCCCGTCCGCCATCCTCGCGCTTGCAGACGGCACGGTCTTTCGTGGCTATTCCATCGGCGCTTCCGGCCATACCATCGGCGAAGTGGTGTTCAACACCGCCATCACCGGTTACCAGGAAATCCTCACCGACCCCAGCTATTCCCGGCAGATCGTCACGCTGACGTATCCGCATATCGGCAATGTCGGGGTGAACGCTGAGGACGTCGAAGCCACCAAAGTCCATGCCGCCGGCCTGATCATCAAGGACCTGCCGCTGCAGGCGTCGAACTTCCGCAAGGAACACACGCTCGGCCACTACCTGAAGCAGGAGAAGGTGGTTGCCATCGCCGGCATCGACACCCGCAAGCTGACCCGCATCCTGCGCGAGAAGGGCGCCCAGAACGGCTGCATCCTCGCCGGCGAGGACAATGTGCAGAAGGCCATCGACCTGGCCCGCTCCTTCCCCGGCCTGGCCGGCATGGACCTGGCCAAGGTGGTGTCGGTCAAGGAACCGTACGACTGGACCCAGACCGAGTGGGCGCTGGGCCGTGGCTACGGCAAGCAGGAAGCACCGCGCTTCCACGTGGTCGCCTATGACTTCGGCGTCAAGTACAACATCCTGCGCATGTTGGCCGAGCGTGGCTGCAAGGTGACGGTGCTGCCGGCCCAGGCCAGCGCGGCCGATGCGCTGGCGCTGAATCCGGACGGCGTCTTCCTGTCCAACGGCCCCGGCGACCCCGAGCCCTGCGACTACGCCATCGCCGCCACGCGCGAGTTCCTCGAGCGCGGCGTCCCGACCTTCGGCATCTGCCTGGGCCACCAGATCATGGGCCTGGCCGTCGGCGCGAAGACGCTGAAGATGAAGACCGGCCATCACGGCGCCAACCACCCGGTCAAGGACCTGGACGACGGCCGCGTGATCATCACCTCGCAGAACCACGGCTTCGCGGTGGATCCGGAATCGCTGCCGGCCAACGCGCGCGTGACGCACGTGTCGCTGTTCGACGGCACGCTGCAGGGCTTCGAGCTGACCGACCGTCCGGCGTTCTGCTTCCAGGGCCACCCGGAAGCCTCGCCCGGCCCGCACGACATCGGCTACCTGTTCGACCGCTTCACCGCGGCGATGGCCGAGCGCAAGCAGTAAGCGGGACCAGGACATCGCCATGAACGCCTTCATGCACACTGCGCTCGGCATCACCGACTTCTGGACCTATGTGCTCGGCACGATCTTCATCGTGCTGCTGCCCGGCCCGAACTCGATGTTCGTGCTGTCGGTGGCCGCGCAGCGCGGCGTGCGCGCCGGCTACAAGGGCGCCTGCGGGGTGTTCGTGGGCGATGCCATCCTGATGGCGCTGTCCGCCGCGGGCGTGGCTTCGTTGCTGAAGGCGAGCCCGGCGCTGTTCCACGTGGTCAAGTACGCGGGCGCGGCCTACCTCGGCTGGATCGGGCTGCAGATGCTGCGCGGCGCGGTGCGCGGCTGGCGCGCGCGCAGTGCAGCCGACGTGGCCGGCGCGCAGCCGCAGGTGGCGCCCTCGCTCGCCAGCGAGGCCAGTCCCTTCCGCAAGGCGCTGGTGATCAGCCTGCTGAACCCGAAGGCCATCCTGTTCTTCATCTCCTTCTTCATCCAGTTCGTGGACCCGGGCTTCGCATATCCGGCGCTGTCCTTCGTCGTGCTGGGGCTGGTGTGCCAGGTGTGCAGCTTCGCCTACCTGACCACCATCATCTTCACGGGCGCCCGGCTGGCCGAGGCCTTCCGCCGCCGCCGACGCCTGACGGCGGGCATGGCCAGCGGCGTGGGCGCCATGTTCATCGGCTTCGGCGCCAAGCTGGCCACGGCCACACTGAACTGAACACCTGACATCCGGTGCGGCGCGCGCGAGCGCGCCCGCCAACAAAGAGAGCGTGCAATGCCAAAACGCACAGACATCAAGAGCATCCTGATCATCGGCGCGGGCCCCATCATCATCGGCCAGGCGTGCGAGTTCGATTACTCCGGCGCGCAGGCCTGCAAGGCGCTGCGCGAGGAAGGCTTCAAGGTCATCCTGGTCAACTCGAACCCGGCGACCATCATGACCGACCCCAGCACGGCCGATGTGACCTACATCGAGCCGATCACCTGGGAAGTGGTCGAGCGCATCATCGCCAAGGAGCGTCCCGACGCCATCCTGCCGACCATGGGCGGCCAGACCGCGCTGAACTGCGCGCTCGACCTGCACCGCAACGGCGTGCTGGAAAAGTACAAGGTCGAGCTGATCGGCGCATCGCCCGAGGCCATCGACAAGGCTGAGGACCGCCAGAAGTTCAAGGAGGCGATGACCAAGATCGGCCTGGGCTCGGCCAAGTCCGGCATCGCCCACTCGATGGACGAGGCGGTTGCGGTGCAGGCGCAGATCGCGCGCGAGACCAGCACCACCGGCTACCCGATCGTGATCCGCCCCTCCTTCACGCTGGGCGGCAGCGGTGGCGGCATCGCCTACAACCGCGAAGAGTTCGAGGAGATCTGCAAGCGCGGCCTCGACCTGTCGCCGACGCGCGAGCTGCTGATCGAGGAATCGCTGCTGGGCTGGAAGGAATATGAGATGGAAGTGGTCCGCGACAAGGCGGACAACTGCATCATCATCTGCTCGATCGAGAACCTGGATCCGATGGGCATCCACACCGGCGACTCCATCACCGTGGCGCCGGCGCAGACCCTGACCGACAAGGAATACCAGATCCTGCGCAACGCCTCGCTGGCCGTGCTGCGCGAGATCGGCGTGGATACCGGCGGTTCCAACGTGCAGTTCTCGATCAACCCGAAGGACGGTCGCATGATCGTCATCGAGATGAACCCGCGCGTGTCGCGTTCGTCGGCGCTGGCCTCCAAGGCCACCGGCTTCCCGATCGCCAAGGTCGCCGCCAAGCTGGCGGTGGGCTACACGCTGGACGAGCTGAAGAACGAGATCACCGGCGGCCTGACCCCGGCCTCGTTCGAGCCGTCGATCGACTACGTGGTCACCAAGGTGCCGCGCTTCGCCTTCGAGAAGTTCCCGCAGGCCGACAGCCACCTGACCACCCAGATGAAGTCGGTGGGCGAGGTGATGGCCATGGGCCGCACCTTCCAGGAATCGTTCCAGAAGGCCCTGCGCGGCCTGGAAGTGGGCGTGGACGGCCTGGACGAGAAGTCGGCCGACCGCGACGAGATCGTCGAGGAGATCGGCGAGGCCGGCCCGGACCGCATCTGGTACGTGGGCGATGCCTTCCGCCTCGGCATGTCACTGGAAGAGGTCTACGCCGAGACCGACATCGATCCCTGGTTCCTGGCCCAGATCGAAGACATCGTCAAGACCGAGGGCCTGGTCAAGAGCCGCACGCTGGACAGCCTGTCGGCCGCAGAACTGCGCCTGCTCAAGCAGAAGGGCTTCTCCGACCGCCGCCTGGCCAAGCTGCTGAAGATCGACGCCAAGGCCGTGCGCGAGGCGCGCCTGGCCAAGAACGTGCGCCCGGTCTACAAGCGCGTGGACACCTGCGCGGCTGAGTTCTCCACCAACACCGCCTATATGTACTCGACCTACGAGGCCGAGCATGGCGAGTGCGAGGCCAACCCGACCGACCGCAAGAAGATCATGGTCCTGGGCGGCGGCCCGAACCGGATCGGCCAGGGCATCGAGTTCGACTACTGCTGCGTGCACGCCGCGCTCGCGCTGCGCGAGGACGGCTACGAGACCATCATGGTCAACTGCAACCCGGAGACCGTGTCGACCGACTACGACACCTCCGACCGCCTGTACTTCGAGCCGGTGACGCTGGAAGACGTGCTGGAAATCGTCGACATGGAGAAGCCGGTCGGCGTGATCGTGCAGTACGGCGGCCAGACCCCGCTGAAGCTGGCGCTCGACCTGGAAGCCAACGGCGTGCCCATCATCGGCACCAGCCCCGACATGATCGACGCCGCCGAGGACCGCGAGCGCTTCCAGAAGCTGCTGCAGGAGCTGGGCCTGCGCCAGCCGCCCAACCGCACCGCGCGTGCCGAGGACGAGGCGCTGCGCCTGGCCGAAGAAATCGGCTACCCGCTGGTGGTGCGTCCCTCCTACGTTCTGGGCGGCCGCGCCATGGAAATCGTGCATGAGCCGCGCGACCTGGAGCGCTACATGCGCGAGGCCGTCAAGGTCTCGAACGACTCTCCGGTGCTGCTCGACCGCTTCCTGAACGACGCCATCGAGTGCGACGTGGATGCCCTGTGCGATGGCCAGCGCGTCTTCATCGGCGGCGTGATGGAGCACATCGAGCAGGCCGGCGTGCACTCGGGCGACTCCGCCTGCTCGCTGCCGCCGTACTCGCTGGCGCAGGAAACCGTGGACGAACTCAAGCGCCAGACCGCCGCGATGGCCAAGGCCCTGAACGTGGTCGGCCTGATGAACGTGCAGTTCGCCATCCAGCAGACCGACGGCAAGGACGTCGTCTACGTGCTGGAAGTGAACCCGCGCGCCTCGCGCACGGTGCCTTACGTGTCCAAGGCCACCGGCCTGTCGCTGGCCAAGATCGCCGCGCGCTGCATGGCGGGCCAGTCGCTGGATTCGCAGGGCATCGTTGCCGAGGTGGTGCCGCCGTACTTCAGCGTCAAGGAAGCGGTGTTCCCGTTCAACAAGTTCCCGGGCGTCGACCCGGTGCTCGGACCTGAGATGCGCTCCACCGGCGAGGTGATGGGCGTGGGCAGGACCTTCGGCGAGGCGCTCTTCAAGAGCCAGCTGGCCGCAGGTTCGCGCCTGCCGGCCAAGGGCACCGTGCTGATCACGGTCAAGGACAGCGACAAGCCGCGCGCCGTCGGCGTGGCCCGCATGCTGCACGACCTGGGCTACCCGATCGTGGCCACCCGCGGCACCGCCTCGGCCATCGAGGCAGCAGGCATCCCGGTGCGCATGGTGAACAAGGTCAAGGATGGCCGCCCGCATATCGTCGACATGCTGAAGAACGGCGAACTCGCGCTGGTCTTCACCACCGTCGACGAGACCCGCACCGCCATCGCCGATTCGCGCTCGATCCGTATCTCGGCGCTGGCCCATCGTGTGCCGTACTACACCACCATCGCCGGCGCCCGCGCCGCGGTGGAAGGCCTGAAGCACATGCAGAGCCTGGAGGTCTATGACCTGCAGGGCCTGCACGGCGAACTGGCCTGAGGTACACCCGGCGGCCGCCGCCCCAAGGACGGCGTGCCCCAAGCGGCGCGCCGTCCTTGGGGTACGCCCGCTGCAGTTGCTGGCAGCGGGCATCTTGGCCTAAACTAACGTGAAATTCGCTGATCGAACGGCGATGTCCGGGTCTCCCCCGGGCTGCCGGGCGATCCAAACTGTAAGCCGCGGTTGAGCGGAAGTGCCACCGGCCCTCGTGCCGGGACATGGATCTCGCTCCGCTGCGGCTCATTTTTTTGCCGAACAAAGACATGAGCACCATTCCGATTACCAAGCGCGGCGCAGAACTGCTCAAGGAGGAACTGCACCGCCTGAAGGCCGTCGAACGTCCGGCCGTGATCAACGCCATCTCAGAGGCGCGCGCGCAGGGCGACCTGTCGGAGAACGCCGAGTACGACGCCGCCAAGGAGAAGCAGGCCTTCATCGAGGGCCGCATCCTGGAGGTGGAGTCCAAGCTGTCGACCGCGCAGGTCATCGATCCGACCCAGCTCGACACCGACGGCCGCATCGTGTTCGGCGCCACGGTCGAGCTGGAAGACCTAGAGTCCGGCAGCCCGGTGCGCTACCAGATCGTCGGCGACGACGAGGCTGATCTCGACACGGGCAAGATCTCGGTCAGCTCGCCGATCGCGCGCGCCCTGATCGGCAAGTTCGAAGGCGACGTGGCGACGGTGCTGGCACCGGGCGGCGAGCGCGAGTACGAAGTCATCACCGTCAGCTACGTCTGATCCACGCGCCCGGCACCGTCCCGTGTTCTCCGCCTCCTACGCCAACCTGCCTCCGCTGCCGCATCGTGTCTTCCTTCTGCTGACCGTGATCTGGGCAGGCAGCATGTGGACGGTGGGGTATATGGTGGCGCCTACGCTGTTCTCGATCCTGCCCAGCCGCGAGATGGCGGGCATGATCGCCGGCCAGCTTTTCCACACCCAGGCCATCCTCGGCGTCGTCGTGGGCGTGCTGCAGCTGGTGCTGTGCAATGTGATGATCCGCCGCGGTGCGGCCCGCTACAGGGCGCTGCGCTGGCTCGTGCTGGCGATGCTGTGCTGTGTGCTGGTCGGCTACTTCGGCGTGCAGCCCTTCATGGAGAGCCTGAAGGCCAAGGCGCATGCGCTGGGCGTGGGGGTCTCGGAGTCGCCGTACAAGAGCGACTTCGGCATGCTGCACGGCATTTCGAGCGCGTTCTACCTGCTGCAGAGCGTGCTGGCCCTGGTGCTGGTGTGGCGCGCTGCCGCGCCGCGTTCGGCAGGGGAGTAAGAGAGAAGAGGGGCCGCGGTGGCACAGGCCAGCGCGGCACGGGCACCCCGGGGTGCCCGGCGGTGCGCTGGCTTAGCCCAGTGCCTTCTTCTTCTGGCTGGTGGGACGCGCGCGGGCACGCTTGACATTGCCGCCGGCGGTCACGCGCTCGTTGCCCAGCACGGTCAAATCCTTGCGCGTGGGGCGCCGGTTCGGCGCGGCGCTGGGCTTGCGGACCGTGACCGTGCGCGGTGCGGCGCCCTTGCGCGGCGCCGAGCGAGCGAGTTCGTTCGGCTGGTTTTCCTTCAGGCGCGCGGGACCCGGGCGCCACACCACCAGCAGCTTGCCGATGTGCTGGATCGGCGCGGCGTCCAGCGCGTCGCAGATCTCTTCGTAGATGGCGATGCGGTTGTCGCGCTCGTCACCGAAGACGCGGATCTTGATCAGGTCGTGCGCCGCCAGGCTGCGGTCGATTTCCGCCAGCACCGCGGGGGTGAGGCCTTCGGCGCCGATCATTACGACCGGATTGAGGCCGTGGGCGCGTGAGCGGAGTTCGGAGCGCTGGGCGGGAATGAGTTGTAGTGCGGGCATAGATGAGGCGCCGGCAAGCGGCGCAAACGGGGCCGCAAGCGGCCGGTAAAAGCGAATTGGCGCGTATTATCCGTCAAATCGGCCCGCCTCGGCGGCAAAATCAGCAAAATCGATAGGGAAAGCCAGGCGCTGCAGGCCGCCGCGCGACGGCTTTCCCGCACATCTGTGTTGGGAATGGCCAAGAACAAGTTCAATCAGTCGTGGTTGCACGACCATATCAACGATCCCTATGTGAAGATGGCGCAGCGCGAGGGCTACCGGGCCCGCGCCGCGTACAAGCTCAAGGAGATCGACGAGCAGGACAAGCTGATCCGTCCGGGCCAGGTCATTGTCGACCTGGGCGCCGCACCGGGCAGCTGGAGCCAGTATGCGCGTAACAAGCTGGCGGCGTCGCCGCGCGCCAAGGACGGCCGCATCGACGGCGCCGTGGTGGCGATCGACCTGCTGCCGATGGAGCCGATCGCCGACGTGACCTTCATCCAGGGTGACTTCCGCGAGGAGGAAATCTTCCGGCAACTGGAAAAAGTGGTGCTGGAAGCCTCCGGTGGTGCAAAAATCGATCTTGTTTTGTCGGATATGGCCCCCAATCTGTCTGGGGTAGCCTCCGCCGATGCCGCGCGCATCGACTATCTGTGCGACCTGGCGCTGGAGTTCGCCCAGGCGCACCTGAAGCCGGAGGGCGCGCTGCTGGTAAAGTGCTTCCACGGCAGCGGCTACAGTCAGATCGTGGAGAAGTTCAAGCAGGTGTTCAAGGTGGTCGCGAAGCGCAAGCCCAAGGCGTCGCGCGACAAGTCTTCCGAGACGTTCATCCTTGGGCGCCACCTGAAATCGACCGCCTGACGCGCCTTGGCCGGTTCGCTGGATGTAGATCAAGGACAGCGGCGGCGTGCCGGGCGAAACTGGAAACAAGTGCTGGCCGCGAGCCTATCGGTGTCATGAATTCAGTGTTTCCCCCCGGGAGCCAGTGCTGCATTACAATGCAGCTATCCGTTGGCAAGGCAATTGCAAAGGAGTTCGGCCTTGAATAACAACCTGTTTCAAAAGGCGGCAATCTGGCTGGTGATCGCACTGGTCCTGTTTACCGTCTTCAAGCAGTTCGACAAGCCCCGCACCCAGGAGAGCGTCACCTACTCGCAGTTCATGGATGACGCCAAGAACGGCAAGGTGGGCCGCGTCGACGTGCAAGGCCGCAACCTGGTGGTGACGCCCAAGGAGGGCGCCAAGTACACCATCATCTCGCCGGGCGACATCTGGATGGTCGGCGACCTGATGAAGTACGGTGTCCAGGTGACGGGCAAGGCGGACGACGAGCCGAATGTGCTGGTCCAGGCCCTGTACTACCTCGGGCCGACCTTGCTGATCATCGTCTTCTGGTTCTACATGATGCGGCAGATGCAGGGCGGAGGGAAAGGCGGCGCCTTCTCCTTCGGCAAGTCCCGCGCGCGCCTGATCGACGAGAACCAGAACGCGGTCACCTTCCAGGACGTCGCCGGCTGCGACGAAGCCAAGGAAGAGGTGGTCGAACTGGTCGACTTCCTGAAGGATCCGCAGAAATTCCAGAAGCTGGGCGGCCGCATTCCGCGCGGCGTGCTGCTGGTCGGCCCTCCGGGTACCGGCAAGACGCTGCTGGCGCGCGCCATCGCCGGCGAGGCCAAGGTGCCGTTCTTCAGCATCTCGGGTTCGGACTTCGTCGAAATGTTCGTCGGCGTGGGCGCGGCCCGCGTGCGCGACATGTTCGAGAACGCCAAGAAGCAGGCACCCTGCATCGTGTTCATCGATGAAATCGACGCAGTCGGCCGCCATCGCGGCGCCGGCATGGGCGGCGGCAACGACGAGCGCGAGCAGACCCTGAACCAGATGCTGGTCGAGATGGACGGCTTCGAGGCCAACTCGGGCGTGATCGTGATCGCCGCCACCAACCGTGCCGACGTGCTGGACAAGGCGCTGCTGCGCCCGGGCCGCTTCGACCGCCAGGTCTATGTAGGCCTGCCGGACATCCGCGGCCGCGAGCAGATCCTGAAGGTGCACATGCGCAAGGTGCCGATCGGCAACGACGTCGACGCCTCGGTGATCGCGCGCGGCACCCCCGGCTTTTCCGGCGCCGACCTGGCCAACCTGGTCAACGAGGCCGCGCTGTTCGCCGCCCGCCGCAACAAGCGCGTGGTCGACATGCAGGACTTCGAGGACGCCAAGGACAAGATCTTCATGGGTCCGGAGCGCAAGTCCACGGTCATGCGCGAAGAAGAGCGCAAGGCCACGGCTTACCACGAGTCCGGCCACGCGGTGGTGGCCAAGCTGCTGCCCAAGGCCGACCCGGTGCACAAGGTCACCATCATGCCGCGCGGCTGGGCGCTGGGCGTGACCTGGCAGCTGCCGGAGCATGACAAGTATTCGAAGTACAAGGACAACATGCTGGAAGAGATCGCCATCCTGTTCGGCGGTCGCGCGGCGGAGGAGGTCTTCCTCAACGCGATGAGCACCGGCGCGTCCAACGACTTCGAACGTGCCACCAAGATCGCGCGCGACATGGTGACCCGCTTCGGCATGAGCGATTCGCTCGGCGCCATGGTCTACGTGGATACCGAGCAGGACGGCATGTTCGGCAAGCTCTCGTCCAAGAGCGTGTCGGAGGCTACCCAGCAGAAGGTCGACGCGGAGATCCGCAGCATCATCGACGACCAGTACGCGCTGGCCAAGCGCCTGCTGGAAGAGAACCGCGACAAGGTCGAGGCCATGACGGCCGCGCTGATGGAGTGGGAAACCATTGATGCCGACCAGGTCAACGACATCATGGCCGGCAAGCCGCCGCGTCCGCCGCGTGGCGCGACCGGTGCCAGCGGTGGTGGTGGCAGCACGCCTTCGGGCGGCTCCCCCGTAGCGCCGTCGAACGCGCCGGCGACGGCATGAACGTCGCGGGGCGCCAAGCCGTGCAGCCACGATAACCTGCGATAAGCTGAAGCCGGTGCCCTGGGCACCGGCTTCTTCCATTCCGGCTGCCGTTTGCAGTTGTTGACTGCCTGGCTCGCCGCTTTCCCTGCCGGCTGTGGTATGCCCCATCGGCAAGTCCCGAAACCGTATTCCTTCTCCGATGTCGTCCAAGCAGTCCCCGCCGTCGCACTTCCAGTGCGGACGCTACCATTTTGAACTCGCCCGTCGGCCACTGGTGATGGGCATCCTCAATGTCACGCCCGACTCCTTTTCCGATGGCGGCCAGCACGCCGGCCTGGATGCCGCGCGGCACCACGCCGAGCGCATGATCGCGGAGGGCGTCGACATCATCGACATCGGCGGCGAGTCGAGCCGCCCCGGCTCGGTTGCGCTGCCGCTGGAACAGGAACTGGATCGCGTGCTGCCGGTCGTGGAGGCGCTGCGCGATTGTGGGCGGCCACTTTCCATCGATACCTACAAGCCAGAGGTCATGCGTGCTGCGCTGGATGCGGGCGCCGACCTGATCAACGACATCTGGGGATTCCGCATGCCGGGCGCGGTCGAGGCCGTGGCGCAGGGCCAGGCCGGGCTGTGCGTGATGCATATGCAGCGCGACCCGCAGACCATGCAGGAAGACCCGCACTACACAGATGTGGTGGCCGAAGTGCGCGATTTCCTGGCCGAGCGCGTGGCGGTGCTGCGTGCAGCCGGCGTCGATGCCTCGCGCATTACCCTCGATCCGGGGTATGGCTTTGGTAAATCTCCGGATCATAATCTGCGCCTGCTCGGCCAGCTGCCCCAACTGGCGATCGACGGGCTGCCGCTGCTGGTGGGCCTGTCACGCAAGTCGACGTTGGGTGCCATCCTTGGCGGCCGCCCGCCGCAGCAGCGCGTGGCCGCCAGCATCGCGGCAGCGGTTTGTGCGGCTGAGCACGGTGCGTACATCGTGCGCGTGCATGATGTGGAACAGACGGTGGACGCCCTGAAGGTCTGGTGGGCGGTCCGCAACGAATCGGTCGCCAGCGTGAACGGCTGAGGCGGCCAACGATACGGGATACAAAGGGAATCAGGAGATTGATCCAATGACTCGCAAGTACTTCGGCACCGATGGCGTGCGCGGCAAGGTCGGAGAGCTGCCGATCACGCCGGATCTGGTGATGCGCCTCGGGCACGCCGCCGGCAAGGTGCTGGCACACGGCGCCAGGCAGCATGCGCAAGGCCGGCCGACGGTGCTGATCGGAAAGGACACCCGTATTTCGGGCTATATGCTGGAAGCCGCGCTGGAAGCGGGCTTCACCTCGGCCGGCGTCAACGTGCTGCTGACGGGCCCGCTGCCCACACCGGGCATTGCCTACCTGACGCGCGCGCTGCGCCTGTCCGCCGGCGTGGTCATCTCGGCCAGCCACAATCCGTACTATGACAACGGCATCAAGTTCTTCTCAGCGGACGGTGACAAGCTACCCGATGCGGTCGAGATGGAGATCGAGGCCGCGCTCGAGGTGCCGATGGGCTGCGCGCCTTCCGACGAGCTTGGGCGGGCCAGGCGCATCGACGATGCCGCCGGCCGCTACATCGAGTTCTGCAAGAGCACCTTCCCCTACGAGCAGGATCTGCGTGGCCTCAAGCTGGTGGTGGACTGCGCCCACGGCGCGGCTTACCACATCGCGCCCCACGTCTTCCACGAGCTCGGCGCCGAGGTGACGGCGATCGGCAACCAGCCCGATGGCCGCAACATCAATGCGGGCTACGGCGCGACCGCGCCGGAGAAGCTGGTCGCCGCCGTCAAGGAGCAGCGCGCCGACCTGGGCCTTGCCTTCGATGGCGACGCCGATCGGCTCCAGGTGGTGGATGCCGACGGGCGCCTCTACAACGGGGACGAACTGCTGTACCTGATCGCGCGCGACCGGATCGCGGCCGGCCATAAGGTGGAGGGTGTCGTCGGCACCCTGATGACCAATATGGCGGTGGAACTTGCCTTCAAGCGGATGGGCGTCCAGTTCGTGCGCGCGAAGGTCGGAGACCGCTATGTGCTGGAAGAACTGAACAAGCGCGGCTGGACCTTGGGTGGCGAGGGCTCGGGGCACTTGCTGTGCCTGGATCGCCATAGCACGGGCGACGGCATCATCTCGGCGCTGCAAGTCCTGGCGGCGTTGCGCCGCAGCGGCAAGACCCTGGCGGAACTGCTCGACGGCGTGTCGCTGTTCCCGCAGAAGCTGATCAATGTGCGCGTGGACAAGGGCTTCGACTGGCAGAGCCATGCCGGCCTGCAGGCCGCTCGCGCGCAGGTGGAGCCTGAGCTGGAGGGCAGGGGCCGTGTGCTGATCCGCGCCTCCGGTACCGAGCCGGTGGTGCGTGTGATGGTGGAGGCCGAGCAGGTGGAAACGGCCGAACGCGCCGCGCAGGCGCTGGCACAGGCGCTCCGTTCCTGAGCCGCACAAGGGCAGTGAGCGAGGATGCCGGGCCTGGCCCGGCATTTTTTTCACAATTTCTGCAATTAACAGTCTCACATTCGGGGCAGAGCGCGGGAGGGGAGCGGGCAGCACATCGCGTTTTTAAGAAGATTTGATGCTGTCACGGAAATGTCATCTACGCGGCATAGAGTTCGACTTGTCAAAAATTTGTCATTCCCAACCCTTGTTCTCTGGAGAACATATGAAGCTGGTCAAGACTGCCGTAGCAGGCATCGCGTCGTTGTTGGTGGTGGGCACTGCGTTTGCGGCGGAAATTACCGGTGCTGGCGCTTCTTTCCCGGCGCCCGTCTATTCCAAGTGGGCCGATGCATACCAAAAAGCAACGGGTAACAAGGTCAACTATCAATCGATCGGTTCGTCGGGCGGCATCAAGCAGATCAACGCCAAGACGGTCGACTTCGGCGCCTCGGATGCGCCTCTGAAGGACGAAGAGCTGGCCAAGCAGGGCCTGGTGCAATTCCCGACCGTGATCGGCGGCGTGGTACCGGTGATCAACCTGCAAGGCATCAAGCCGGGCGAACTGACCATCACCGGTGACGTGCTGGCCAACATCTACCTGGGCAAGATCAAGAAGTGGGATGATCCGGCCATCAAGGCGCTGAACCCGCACGCCAAGCTGCCGAACCAGGACATCCTGCCGGTGCGCCGCGCTGATGGCTCGGGCACGACCTTCATCTTCACCAACTACCTGTCCAAGGTCAGCCCCGAGTGGAAGAGCAGCGTGGGTGAGGGCACCTCGGTCAACTGGCCGGGCGGCGGCACCGGCGGCAAGGGCAATGAGGGCGTGGCCGCCTTCGTGCAGCGCCTGAACGGCGCCATCGGCTACGTCGAGTACGCCTACGCCAAGCAGAACAAGATGACCCACCTGAACATGAAGAATGCCGCGGGTGTGGTGGTGCAGCCGAGCGACGAGGGCTTCAAGGCCGCCGCAGCCGGTGCCGACTGGAGCAAGACCTACTACCAGATCCTGACCAACGAGCCGGGCAAGGCAGCATGGCCGATCGCCGGCGCGACCTTCATCCTGGTCCACAAGAACCAGGACAAGCCGGCGCAGGGCACGGAAGTGCTGAAGTTCTTCGACTGGGCCTACAAGAGCGGCGGCCACCTGGCCAGCGATCTGGACTACGTGCCGCTGCCCGAGTCCGTCGTGAACCAGATCCGCAACACCTGGAAGACCAGCGTCAAGGACGCTTCGGGCAAGGCACTGTACTGATCGGCGGTTCCTCGCTGAGCAATTGAGAGCCTGGGACGCTCCGGCGTCCTCGTGAGCCGGCCCGGCCCCGCCGGGCCGGCTTTCCAATGCATCCAACGTTTTCCCTCGACAACATGGCGACCTCGTCCGACCTCCCCGCCGTACGCCCCCCCAGCCGGGCCGGCGACATTCTGTTCGGTGGCCTGACCCGCGGCGCCGCCATTGTGACGCTGCTGCTGCTGGGCGGCATCATCGTGTCGCTGGCCATCAGTGCCTGGCCATCGATCGAGACCTTCGGGCTGCACTTCCTGTGGTCCGCCGACTGGGATCCTCCCGCTGATGTCTATGGCGCCCTGGTACCGATCTACGGCACCATCGTGTCCTCCCTGATCGCGCTGATCATCGCGGTGCCGGTCAGCTTCGGCATTGCCCTGTTCCTGACCGAGCTGTCCCCGGCCTGGCTGCGCCGTCCGCTGGGCACGGCGATCGAGTTGCTGGCCGCAGTGCCGTCCATCGTCTACGGCATGTGGGGCCTGCTCGTCTTCTCGCCGATCTTCGGCGAATACTTCCAGAAGCCGCTTGCTGCCACCGTGGGCAAGGTTCCGTTCATCGGCAAGCTGTTCCAGGGTGCGCCCCTGGGCATCGGCCTGCTGTGCGCCGGCGTGATTCTGGCTATCATGATCATTCCCTACATCGCCTCCGTGATGCGCGATGTATTCGAAGTGACGCCGGTGCTGCTCAAGGAGTCGGCCTATGGCGTAGGCTGCACCACCTGGGAGGTGATGTGGCGCGTCGTGCTGCCCTATACGCGCGCCGGCGTGATCGGCGGCGTGATGCTCGGCCTGGGCCGCGCGCTGGGCGAGACCATGGCCGTGACCTTCGTGATCGGCAACACCAACCTGCTCGACAACGCGTCTCTCTTCTCGCCCGGCAACAGCATCACCTCCGCGCTGGCGAACGAATTCGCCGAGGCCGGCGCCGGCCTGCACACCGCCGCGCTGATGGAGCTGGGCCTGATCCTGTTCTTCATCACCTTCGTCGTGCTGTCGCTGTCCAAGCTGCTGCTGCTGCGCATGGCCAAGAATGAGGGGGCAAAATGAACCAAGCCAGCCAAGCGACCATTTCGTCTTCGTCGATCCCGGCGGTACGCCCGGATGCCGACGCCGTGCGCGCGCGCCTGCAGGCCCGCCGCCGCCGTACCAACCTGTTCGCGCTGGCCTGCTCGCTCGGCGCCATGAGCTTCGGCCTGTTCTGGCTCGGGTGGATCCTGTGGACCACCGTGACGCTGGGCGTGGGCGGGCTCTCGGTCGACCTGTTCACGCAGATGACGCCGGCGCCGAACACCGCCGGCGGCGGCCTGGCCAATGCCATCTACGGCAGCTTCGCCATGGTCGCGCTGGCGACCCTGCTCGGCACGCCGCTGGGCATCCTGGCAGGCATCTACCTGGCCGAGTACGGCAAGGCCGGCGCGCTGGCCAGCCTCATCCGTTTCATCAACGACATCCTGCTGTCGGCACCGTCGATCGTGATCGGCCTCTTTGTCTACGCGCTGGTCGTTACCACCATGGGGCACTTCTCCGGCTGGGCCGGCGTCTGTGCGCTGGCGCTGCTGCAGGTGCCCATCGTGGTGCGTACCACCGAGAACATGCTGAACCTGGTGCCCAACGCGCTGCGCGAGGCCGCCTTTGCGCTCGGTACGCCGAAATGGAAGATGGTGCTGTCGATCACGGTGAAGTCCTCCTACGCAGGCATCGTCACCGGCGTGCTGCTGGCCGTCGCCCGTATCGCCGGCGAGACCGCGCCGCTGCTGTTCACCGCGCTGTCGAACCAGTTCTGGAGTGCCGACCTGAACAAGCCGATGGCCAACCTGCCGGTGACCATCTTCCGCTTCGCCATGAGCCCGTTCACCGAATGGCAGCAGCTGGCGTGGGCCGGGGTGTTCCTCATCACCATCGGTGTGCTCGCGCTCAATATCCTGGCGCGCATGATGTTCAAGAAGTGAGGCGCCTGCCACGCCGCCAGCCAACGAATTACCGCGAGACATGAGCATGACTTCTACCGTCATCGACATCCCCGATACCCTCCGCGCCAAGATCGACGTGCGCAACCTGAACTTCTACTATGGACAGTTCCATGCGTTGAAGAACATCAACATGTCGATTCCCGACCGCAAGGTGACGGCCTTCATCGGCCCGTCCGGCTGCGGCAAGTCGACGCTGCTGCGCACCTTCAACAAGATGTACGCGCTCTATCCCGAGCAGCGCGCGGAAGGCGAGATCAACATGGACGGCGAGAACCTGCTGACCAGCCGCGAGGACATCGCCCTGCTGCGCGCCAAGGTGGGCATGGTGTTCCAGAAGCCGACCCCGTTTCCGATGTCGATCTACGACAATATCGCCTTCGGCGTGCGCCTGTTCGAGAAGCTGTCGCGCTCGGAGATGGACGATCGGGTGGAGTGGGCGCTGACCAAGGCGGCGCTGTGGAACGAGGCCAAGGACAAGCTGCACCAGTCGGGCTATGGCCTGTCCGGCGGCCAGCAGCAGCGCTTGTGCATCGCCCGCGGCATCGCCATCCGTCCGGAAGTGCTGCTCCTCGACGAGCCCTGCTCGGCGCTGGACCCGATCTCGACCGGCCGCATCGAGGAGCTGATCGCCGAATTGAAGGACGAATACACGGTCGTCATCGTGACGCACAATATGCAGCAGGCCGCGCGCTGCTCGGACTACACCGCGTACATGTACCTGGGCGAGCTGATCGAGTTCGGCGAGACGGAGAAGATCTTCATCAAGCCGCACCGCAAGGAAACGGAAGACTACATTACCGGGCGTTTCGGCTAAGCGCCATCCCCGCGCGGCTGCCACGCGCAGCGCACACGCCCCAATAGGAATCGCGGCCAGGAGAACATCATGCCCGACAAGCACCTGTCTACCCAATTCGACACTGACCTCAACGCCATCAACACCAAGCTGCTGCAGATGGGCGGGCTGGTCGAATCGCAGATCGAGCACGCGATGCGCGCGCTGGCCGACTTCGACGCCGACCAGGCGGACCAGGTCATCGCGCGCGAGCAGCAGATCAATGCGATGGAAATCGAGATCGATGCCGATTGCGGCAACATCATCGCGCGCCGCCAGCCGACCGCGCGCGACCTTCGCCTGGTGATGGCCATCTCGAAGACCATCACCAACCTCGAGCGCGCCGGCGACGAGGCGGAGAAGATCGCCAAGCGCACCAAGCACATCATGGAAGATGCGGCCGCGCACACCATCAACTATTCCGAGGTGAAGCTGTCCGGCGGGATGGCCATCTCGCTGCTGCGCCAGGCGCTGGACGCCTTTGCGCGCCTCGACACCGTCGCCGCGGCGCGCATCGTCAAGGAAGACAAGGCGATCGACGAGGAATTCCGTGCCTTCGTGCGCAAGTTGATCACCTACATGATGGAAGACCCACGCACCATCTCGGTGGCGCTGGACTTCCTGTTCATTGCCAAGGCGATCGAGCGGATTGGCGACCATGCCAAGAACATCGCCGAATTCATCATTTACATTGTCAAGGGAACCGACGTGCGTCATGCCTCGCGTGAGGACATGGAGCGCGAAGCGCTGAGTTGAGCTGATCGGGAGAACATCACATATGCCAAGCAGTATTCTTGTCGTCGAGGATGAACCGGCGATTGCCGAGCTGATCGCAGTCAACCTCCAGCATGCGGGCCATTACCCGATCCGGGCCTACAACGCGGAGCAGGCGCTGTCGCTGATGAGCGACGTGCTGCCCGATCTGGTGCTGCTCGACTGGATGCTTCCCGGCAAGTCGGGTGCCAACTTCGCCAAGGAGTTGCGCAACAACGAGCGGACGAAGCAGATCCCCATCATCATGCTGACCGCGCGCAGCGAGGAGCAGGACAAGGTGATGGGCCTGGAGGCAGGCGCCGACGACTATGTCACCAAGCCGTTCTCGCCCAAGGAGCTGCTGGCCCGCATCAAGGCCGTGCTGCGCCGCCGTGCGCCCCAGCTGACCGATGACGTGGTCGCCATCAACGGCCTGCGGCTGGATCCTGCCACGCACCGCGTCACGGGCCACGACCCGGCGGGCGAGGCCATCAAGCTGGACCTGGGTCCGACCGAGTTCCGCCTGCTCCACTTCCTGATGACGCATCCGGAGCGTGTGCACAGCCGCTCGCAGCTGCTCGACCAGGTGTGGGGCGATCATGTGTTCGTCGAGGAACGCACCGTGGACGTCCACATCAAGCGCTTGCGTGCCGCGCTGACGCCGGGCGGCTACAGCAATATGATCGAGACCGTGCGCGGCAGCGGTTACCGCCTCGCGCGTGCCCCCAGCGCCTGACGGACGGCGGCCTGCGCCGCCGCTGCGCGGCAGGATGCGCGGGCGCGCCGTTCGTGGCACACTCTGCGCAAACATGCCTGCGGCGCCGCCGCCTGGCTGAGTCCTATTCAGTTCGATGAATGTCATCTGGGCCCGCTCGGCGGCCATCCTGATCAGCGTGGCCGTCGCGTCGGCCGGGCTCTATTTCTGGCGCGGCCCTGTCTGGGCGCTGGCGCTGTTCAGCGTCGCCCTGCTGGGGCAGCTCGCCTACTACCTGTACCAGATCAACCGGCTGTGGAAGGTGCTCGATGCGCCTGCCTATGGCGAAATCCCCAGCGCGCTCGGGCTGTGGGGTGAGGTCTATTACCGGCTGCACCGGCTCGTCAAGCGCTGGCGCCTGCAGGTGCTGCAGGTGGAACAGCAGCACCTGCGCTTCATCCAGGCCATCCAGGCCTCGCCCAACGGCGTGCTGATGCTGGATGATGCCGACCAGATCGAATGGTGCAACGACGTCGCCGAGCTGCAGCTCGGCCTGAATGCGCGGCGCGACGTGCGCCAGCGCATCACGCACCTGATCCGGCGGCCGGAGTTCGTGCAGTACCTGATGCGGCAGCGCTTCGATGATCCACTGGTGATGCGCGACATGGGCACGCACAAGCAAGGCGTGATCTCGGTGCAGATCCTGCCCTACGGCGAGAACCGCAAGCTGGTGCTGACGCAGGACATCACCAAGCTGGAGAACACCGAGTCGATGCGGCGCGACTTCGTCGCCAATGTGTCGCACGAGCTGAAGACGCCGCTGACTGTGCTGACGGGCTTCCTGGAGACGGTGCGGGACCTGCCCGTATCGGACGAGGACCGCCGCCGCTACGTGGACCTGATGCTGGTGCAGTCCATGCGCATGCAGCACATCGTCGAGGACCTGCTGGCGCTGGCCAAGCTGGAGAGCGACGCACAGCCGCCGGGCTACGAGCCCATCCCCGTGAACGCGATGATCGCGCACCTGCTGCACGACGCGGAGGCACTGTCGCAGGGGCGGCACCGCATCATCAGCGACGTGGACGCCGGCGTGGTGCTGCGCGGCTCGGAAATCGAGCTGTTTTCCGCGCTGGCCAACCTGGTGTCGAACGCAGTGCGCTACACGCCGGACGGCGGCCAGATCGGCGTCCGCCTGGCGATGGATGACGGCCATGCCGTGTTCTCCGTCACCGACACGGGCCTGGGGATTGCCGCCGAACACATCCCGCGGCTGACGGAGCGCTTCTATCGCATCGATCGCAGCCGTTCTCGCGACACCGGCGGTACCGGGCTCGGACTGGCCATCGTCAAACACGTGCTGTCGCGCCATCATGCCGATCTGCGCATCACCAGCGAGGTCGGCCGGGGCAGTGTGTTCCGGGTGGTGTTCCCACTGGATCGCAGCGGGCACGAGGGGCCGGAGGTCCAGGGCGAGCCGGCTCCGAAGCGCGCGGCCTGAGCCTGCCCGCGGTGGGCATCGAGAGCGCGAGGGCAGGGCGGTGCGCCCCCGCCCCCGCTGTCCTCCGCTCTCAGCGGGTGCCGAACCGCGCCAGCAGGTCGAGCTGGCTGACGTGCTGCTGCTTGGCCTTCGATTGCTTACGGACGTACTCGCCGTCGCCCTGCATGATCCAGGCCGAGGCGTTGTCGCGCAGATGCACGCGCAGGCCTTCCTGGATCACGCGCTGCTTCAGCGCCTTGTTGTTGACCGGGAAGGCCACTTCGACGCGTCGGAACAGGTTGCGGTCCATCCAGTCGGCACTCGACAGATAGATGACTTCCTCGCCATCGGCCAGAAAATAGAACACGCGATGGTGCTCGAGGAAGCGCCCGACGACGGAGCGCACGCTGATGTTTTCCGACAGCCCGGGCACGCCGGGGCGCAGTGCGCAGACGCCGCGCACGATCAGGTCGATCTTGACGCCGGCCCGCGAAGCCTTGTACAGCTCGTCGATGATGGACGGCTCCAGCAAGGCGTTCATCTTGGCGATGATGCGGGCAGGCTTGTCGGCGCGCGCGTTGCGGGCCTCGGCACGGATATGTTCCACCAGCTTGTCGTGCATGGTGAAAGGCGACTGCCAGAGCTGGTTCAGCCGGATGGTGCCGGCGGTGCCGGTCAGCAACTGGAAGACGTGATGTACGTCCTCGCAGATTGATTCGTCGGCGGTCAGCAGGCCGAAGTCGGTGTACAGGCGCGCCGTGCGCGGGTGGTAGTTCCCCGTGCCCAGATGCACATAGCGGCGCAGCCTGAACTCCTTGGCCTTGACGCGCTCGCGCCGCACGATCAGCAGCATCTTGGCGTGGCACTTGTGCCCGACCACGCCGTAGACAACGTGGGCGCCAGCAGACTCGAGCCGCTCCGCCCAGTTGATGTTGGTCTCCTCGTCAAAGCGCGCCAGCAGTTCCACCACCACGGTGACTTCCTTGCCATTGCGCGCGGCCGTCATCAGGGCCTCCATCACCAGCGACTCGTTGCCGGTGCGGTAGACGGTCTGCTTGATCGCCACCACGTCGGGGTCGGTCGCGGCCAGCTGCAGCAGGTCGAGGACGGAATTGAAGCTCTCGTAGGGGTGGTGGAGCAGCACGTCCTGCTGGCGGATCACGTCGAACATCGGCTGTGCGCCTGAGAAGGCCTTGACCGCGGCCGGCACGTGCGGCGGGAACTTGAGCGCGGCATGGTCCACCAGGTCGGGGATCTGCATCAGCCGCACCAGGTTGACCGGGCCGCTGACGCGGTACAGGTCCTGCTCGCCTAGCCCGGACTCCAGCAGCAGGCGACGCGCCAGCAAGGGCGGCGTGTCGGACGAGATTTCGAGCCGTACGGTGTCGCCGAAATGGCGGGTCGGCAGTTCGCCCTGCAGCGCCTCGCGCAGGTCGGTGATCTCGTCTTCGGAGACGAACAGGTCGGAGTTGCGGGTGACGCGGAACTGGTAGCAGCCATGTACCTCGATCGCCGGAAACAGTTCATGCACGAAACCCTGCATGAACGAGGACAGCAATACGAAGCCGAAGGGATAGCCGGACAGGGCCTCGGGCATGGTGACCACGCGAGGCAGTGCCCGCGGCGCCTGCACGATGGCGAGCTCGGCTTCGCGGCCGAAGGCGTCGGTGCCCGACAGCTCGACCACGAAGTTCAGGCTCTTGTTGAGCACGCGCGGAAACGGATGGGCGGGATCGAGCGCGATCGGCGTGAGCACCGGGCCCAGCTCGCGCAGGAAGAAGTCGCGTGCCCAGGCGCGTTGGGCATCGTTCCAGGAGCCGGTCAGGTGGAAGAACACGCCTTCCTTCTCGAGCAGCGGGAAGATCACGTTCTGCAGCATGTCATACTGCATGGTGACAAGCCGCTGGGTGCGTTCGGTGACGAGCTGGTAGGTTTGCTGGAAGGAGAGGCCGTCGGGCGTCAGGCCGGACGGATTGTCGCGAAGCTGTTCCTTCAGGCCCGCCATGCGGATCTCGAAGAATTCATCGAGATTGCTTGATACGATGCAGATGAATTTCAGTCTTTCCAGCAGCGGGACCTTGGGGTCTGCAGCCTGTGCCAGCACGCGCGCGTTGAATTCAAGAATGCCGAGTTCGCGATTGAGCAGTGTCCCGGCCGGTGTCGTCGCCATTGGCATGACCTTCTTTTGGTAATGCTGCGACTTTTTCATAGAATCGTGTCAGTTTGATGACATTGTGGTTTTGTCATGATCCGGTCATGCACAAGACATATTTTGAAGGATTAGGCCATGGCGGAGGGCTGCCGCGCAAGCGGTTCCAGCGCGCCAGCCGTTGCCCATCCCCTACCTTGAGTTCCCCACACTACGATGAATGAATCCCCACGCTTGCTGGCCGCAGTCGACATGGGTTCGAACAGCTTCCGATTGATGATCGGGCGGGTGGACGAAACGATCACGGCTTCGGGCCCGGCAAGCCAGATCTTCCAGGTCGACGCGTTGCGCGAGCCCGTCCGGCTGGCCGCGGGCCTGACGCCCGACAAATACCTCGACCAACCGGCGCGCCGCCGCGGTATCGACGCGTTGCGGCGCTTCGGCGACCGCCTGCGCGACTTCGCCCCCGACCAGGTACGCGCGGTCGCGACCAACACGCTGCGCGTGGCGAAAAATGCGCCGGAGTTCCTGATCGAGGCCGAAGCGGCGCTAGGCTTCCCGATCGAGGTCATCGCCGGCCGCGAAGAGGCGCGCCTGATCTACCTGGGCGCTTCCCATGACGCCCCGGTGTGCCAGGGCAACCGGCTGGTGGTCGACATCGGCGGTGGCTCCACCGAGTTCATCATCGGCAGCGGCTTCCATCCCAAGCTGATGGAGAGCCTGTATATCGGTTGCGTGTCGCACAGCCGGCAGTTCTTCCCGAGCGGCAATGTCGACGAGTACGCGATGAAGCAGGCCGAGCTGGCCGCGCGCCGCGAAATCCAGGTGCTGGTGCGCCAGTACCGCGCGGCCGGCTGGCAGCAGGCGGTCGGCTCCTCCGGCACGGCGCGTGCGCTGGCCGAGCTGATCGAACTCAACGGGATGAACGACAACCCCGCCGAGCATGGCATCACGCGCGAAGGGCTGGAGCGCCTCAAGCGCGCGCTGATCAAGGCCGAGAACGCCAACCGCGTGAAGCTCGCCGGCCTCAAGCCGGACCGCATTCCGGTGCTGCCGGGTGGCCTGGCGATCATGCTTGGCGTGTTCGCCGAGCTGGACGTCGATCGCATGGACGTGACCGACGGCGCGTTGCGCCTGGGCGTGCTGTACGACCTGCTGGGCCGCAGTCACCACGAAGACATGCGTACCGTGACGGTCGATCAGTTCATGCGGCGCTACGCCGTGGACCGTGCGCAGGCGCAACGCGTGCGCAACGCGGCGCTCAGTCTGCTGGCGCAGTTTCCCGATCCGCCCGACGAACAACGCGAGGACAACCTGGCCCTGCTGGGCTGGGCGGCGAGCCTGCACGAGATCGGCATGTCGATCTCGCACAGTGCATACCACAAGCATTCCGCCTATATCGCCACGCACGCCGATATGCCTGGCTTCTCGAAGACCGATCAGGCGCGCTTGTCCACGCTGCTGCTCGGCCATGCCGGCAAGCTGGGCAAGCTCTCCGGCAGCGGCCGCTTCGTCGACTGGCGCATGCTGTTCAGCCTGCGGCTGGCCTTCGTGCTGTGCCGCCGGCGTACCGATTCGGCGCTGCCGCAGATCCGCGTACGCCAGCGCGCCGACGCGCTGGACGAAGGCTTCGAGGTGCGCTTGCCGCGCGACTGGATCGATGTCAATCCGCTGGTCGAGTACAGCCTGGCGCAGGAAGCCGATGAATGGGAGCGGGTCGGCAAGCGCTACAAGGTGGTCTACGCCTGAGCGCTTGCAGGGAAGGGGACGTGGCCGGGGCCACGTCCGCCATGCGCCCGCCCGCGGTTGGCGGCGGGCAGAGGCGAGCGGCGGTGGCTTAGCGGTTCAGGCCGAGGAAGTGGCGGGCGTAGCGCGGGTTCATGTCGCTCACGCGCAGCAGGGTCAGGAAGTCCGCGACATTGAAGTCCGGGTCCCAGGCGGGCAGGCCGCAGATGCGTGCGCCCAGGCGCAGATAGCCCTTGATCAGCGCTGGCGGTTCGACGTCCAGCGTCTGGTTCAGGTCGTCCACCGGCAGCGGCAGGCGCGGGAAGGCGTGATATTCGATGGGCGCGAGCGAGCGCTCGGCGAACAGGCGGTACAAGCTGGCCGCATAGTGGCCGCCGTCGCTCATCGGCACGCTGGCGCAGCCCAGCATCGACTCGATGCCCCAGCGCTGCAGGTACTCACCCAGCCCGCCCCACAGCGCCATGATGACGCTGCCCGAGCGATAGTCGCGATGCACGCAGGAGCGGCCGAGCTCCAGCATCTTGGGCCGCAGGTGCGTCAGGCGTACCAGATCGAATTCCGATTCGGCGTAGAGGCAGCCGATGCGCTTGGCCTGGTGCGGCGGCAGCACGCGATAGGTGCCAACCACCTTCAGCGTGGTCTGGTCGCGCACGATCAGGTGGTCGCAATAGGCATCGAACATGTCGACGTCCAGCTCGGGCACGTTGGAGGTCAGGCGTGCGCCCATTTCCTCGGCAAACACCTTGTAGCGCAGGCGCTGCGCCTCGACTACTTCGTCTTGGTGGCGCGCCCACGCCACGCTGAAAGCAGCCGGCTCATGCGCTGGTGCATCCGGTTGGCGATGAAGACGCCTCCGCGCCGTCTGGCCGTTCAGGCCATTGGGCAAGGCATCGAAGAGCGGCTGGGTCGGCGTCGGCAGATCTCGCATCAGTATGTCCTTTCGATGACGTAACTGTTGCGGAGCAATGTAGAGAGAGCGGGTGACAATGCCGTGAAGAGGCAATGACGGTTGCGTGACGCCGCTGGGCTGCAGGGGGCGGCGGAGCCTTTAGGACGCCCGCCGCGCCGCCGGGTGTGGGGTGAACTACAGCAGTTCGGGGTTGATGACCGCGCGCAGAACCACCTGCGCCTCGCTCTCGCGGGTGCGGCCGGCCAGCCACCAGATGCCGCCCTTGCGCACGCTCCAATTCATCTCGCTGCCTGCCAGCAGCAGGCTGGCGAGCCGGCCCAGCCAGGGCTGGTGGCCGACGACGATGGTGTCGGGGCCGTCTGGCCAGCCGACGGCCGCGAGCACGGCGCTCACGTCGGCGCCCGGCACCAGTTCGCGCACCACCTCGGGCTGCGGGTTCAGGGCGGCAGCGGTCTCACGCGTGCGGAGAGCGGGGCTGCAGAGGATGCGGGTGTCGGGCGCCACGTGCGCGCGCAGCCAGTCCGCGCAGGCCTGCGCCTGCTGGCGGCCGCGCCGCGTCAGCGAGCGTTGCAGATCGGTGTTCCGGGTCAGGCCGAGCGGGCCGGAGGCATCTTCGGCCTCGGCGTGGCGCCACAGGATCAGGTTCATGACAAGAAGGGCGTGCGCTGTGATCGTTTCGATCGAGTATGACGAAGCCGCCGCTCATGCGCAAGGCGCAAGTCGGATCTCAGCGCGGCAGCATGGCTGCCCTCTGTGTCAACCTGATGGCTGACGGGCGGGAAGCGCGGCATCTTCGATGCCGGGCGTCCCGCCCGTCAGGAGAAGATCAGGACTTGTGACGGAAGTTGATGCGACCCTTGGTCAGATCGTATGGCGACATTTCGAGGGTCACGCGGTCGCCGGCGAGAATGCGGATGCGGTGCTTCTGCATCTTGCCCGATGCGTAGGCCCAGATCTCGACGCCGTTCTCGAGCGTGACACGATAGCGGTTATCGGGGAGGGCTTCCGAAACCACGCCGCCAAATTCAATCAGTTCTTCCTTAGCCAATCTGTCTTTCCTTTTCCGCGGCCCGCGACGAGCCGCACGATTTGAGAGAAATTCATTCTATGCCGCAACTTCCCTGATCAACAGATACCGGCGCGCTGCGATAGCGCATCCGCGTCATGAGCGGGCGGTCGTGGATCGTGAAAGGGGCGGATTTACCCCAGCCTGCGGGCCGGGTCCAGTACCGTCGCGGCCGTGAAATGCGCACGATGCTGCAGGGCAAGGACAAAGCAATGGCTCGCCGCAGCCGCTTCGTGGAGATGATGTCTTTTTCAGCGGGGGCGCCCGGTGACAGGGCACGCTGCGCCTGATGCTGGCGCATTTGACATTCTACCACGAAGCGTGCGGCAGGCTCGGGGTGACGCGCTGACGCAACGCAGCATCCCTTGTCCGGGGCAGGGTGGATTCCGTGGCGCATCAAAGTGCTTTTTGCGACGCTTGGCATTTTGTGCCGATGGCCTAGAACTATCCATACGAGGTGGATGATCTTCCACCGGCATGACAAGGAGGCGCATATGGAACTGCATATGCATTCGCATCGCTTCGTCCATCGCCTGCCCGACTGGCGGGCCGCGGCCTACGCCGGGCTTGCCGCAGGCGTGGTGTATATGGTGATGGAGTTGCTGACGGCGCGCTTCGTCCTTTATCAGAGCGCCTGGGGCACGGTGAAGATGGTTGCGGCCATCATGCTCGGCAGTGGCATGCTCAACTCGGCGGACAGCTTCAGCTGGATCGTGGTGCTGGCCGCCGCGATCGTCCATTTCGGCCTGTCGGTGGTGATGGCAGTGGTCCTGGCCATGCTGATCGCCGCCTTCCAGCTCGATTCCGGCCTGGGCATGGTGTCGCTGACCGGCGCCGTATTCGGCGTGGGGGCCTATCTGCTGAACTTCTACGTGTTCGTCAGCTACTTCAACTGGTTCGACAAGGCGCGCGGCCAGGAGAGCTTGCTGGCGCATATCGTCTTCGGTCTGGTTGCGGCGATCGCCTACTGGCAACTTGAGCGCCGCGCGACGGCGGCGTCTGCCGAGTTGGGCAGGTCGTGACTCGCACGCGGCTTGGGTGCGGCCCACCTCCGCCTGGTGGAGAAGGGGGGGGGCGGGGGAGGGGCTGTGCGCCTGGTGCGTCTTGAGGCAACGGCCGCGCGTGCGCGGGCTGCGGGAAAGAAAAAACGGCCTGCATCGTGAGATGCAAGCCGTCGATTCCCAATATAAAACTGGTCGGGGCGACATGATTCGAACATGCGACCCTCTGATCCCAAATCAGATGCGCTACCAGGCTGCGCTACGCCCCGAAGCGCGCAATTGTAGCGCGTGCGTTTGTGTGCGGTCAAATGATTGATGCGAACCACAAGCACGCGAGGCGTGGCGCCAGCGGCGCCTGAGTGCCGGACACGCGCCTGGATGTGCGTTCGCGGCTTGACTTGAGCCCGGGCGCTGACATAATCCGCACACCGTTGCGCCGGGGTGGCTCCACCGCTTTGTGCGCAGCATGACAGCAAGACAGGCAAAGGAACCGGTCAAGAGAGTTCCTCGGAACGCCTGAGCAAATCGTCGCAGACCGCATCACAACGACGCGCCTTGACGCGTCGGCCAAGCGCCATCCGGGATGCGCGCAATCGGTTGCGACGGGGGAATGCAACAATCGACGCCAGCAGTAGCAGAGGGGTCGGTGTCGCCCACGGGGGTGGGCGGTGCCAGCGGAGCGCGGCTTGTCTCTCGCTCGGAACGGGAAAACATGTTTCAGTCACAGTGGATAGTGCTGATTGCGGGTCTGTTCGGCCTGCAGATGGGAGTGGTTTGTCTTGCGCTTCTGCGCACCCCGGGCATGGGGGGCATGGGCCTGAAGGCCTGGGCTGCGGCAGACTTTGCGGTATGCGGCGCCGCCGCGGTGCTGGCGCTGCGCCTGGGGCTGCCCGGCTGGCCATTCGACGGCCTTGCGGAGCTTGTGCTCGTGGCGGCCCTGTCGACCATGCTGTATGGGACGCGCTGCTTCTTCGGCAAGCGTGGGTACGGCTGGGGCTGGATCGCCTTCCATCTCGCCGGCGTGCTCGGCGCGGGATGGCTGGCGGCAAGCGGGGCCGGGCAGGGCGCGGTGGCGCTGCTGCTGGCGGCCGTGGGCGGCCTGCTGGCGATGGGGCTGGCGCTGACCGTCGTGCCCCGCATCGCCGCCAAGCGTGGCACGGGCCGGCTCGCCGCGCTCTCTCTGCTGGTGATCGCGCTGGTTGCTGCGGTGGTCAGCGTGCTGCAGTCTTATGCGGCCTTGCGCGCGCTGTTGGCGCCGGCCGGCTGGCCCGCTCTCCCGGTGGATCCCGCCAGCCTGCACGTGGTCCATGCCTTCGCCGCCGTGAGCTTGTCGATCAGCTTCGCGCTGATGGCGCACGATCACCTGCGGCGCCTTCTGGAGCAACGTGCGCGCCATGACGACCTGACTCACGTGCTGACCCGCGGTGCCTTCTGGGATGCGTTCAAGGGCGCCTGCGAACAGGCCGAGCGCCAGCGCCAGCCGCTGACCGTCGCCTTCGTCGACCTCGACCATTTCAAGGCCATCAACGATCTGTACGGCCATCTCGCCGGCGACGGTGTGCTGCGGCATTTTGCCGGGCTGCTCGCGCGCAGCGTGCGCGAGGAGGATCTGGTCGGCCGTCTCGGGGGCGAGGAGTTCGGCATCGTGATGCCGAACATGACGCTGGAGCGGGGCCGGGCCGCCACGCTGCGGCTCAGTACCCTGGTGCGCGGCACGCCTTGCCCGTCGGAGCCGGACGCCATCCACTACACGGTCAGCATCGGCATGGCCGAGCGCCTGCCTGGCGAGGACGCCGATGCGCTGATGCGCCGCGCCGACATCGCGCTGTACGATGCCAAGACGATGGGGCGCAACTGCGTGTCTTCCGATACCGGCCAGCCGCCCGAGCCGGCCCGCACCCTGCGTGCCCGGGAGAAGCTGGCGGTCTGACTGCCGGCGCCGGGGTGCCGGCGACACCGGCTCTGGGGTAGAATGCTGCCCTTCGCGTCCTTAGCTCAGTTGGATAGAGCACTCGCCTTCTAAGCGAGCGGTCAGAGGTTCGAATCCTCTAGGACGCGCCAATTCTCTGGGGCGCGCCAGTTACGCGTGTCTCCGCCGCTGCCCGCGGCAATCGCCGGGTGCGCTCAGAGCGGTCAGATGCGACGAGACGCCGCCCGAAGCGACAAAAGAAAAGGCGCCGGCTCACGCGCGGCGCCTTGTGCCAGTCCGGCCCGTGCGGCGGGCCGCGGCGTCACTCCTCCGCCGGCAGGCTGGCGCCCATCACATTGAAGCCGCCATCCACATAGGTGATCTCGCCGGTCACGCCGCTGGCCAGGTCGGACAGCAGGAACGCGGCGACGTTGCCGACTTCCTCGATGGTCACGTTGCGGCGCAGCGGGGCGGCTTCCTCGAAGTGGCTGAGCAGCTTGCCGAAGCCCTTGATGCCGGACGCCGCCAGCGTCTTGATCGGGCCGGCCGAAATGCCGTTGGCGCGGATGCCGCGCGATCCCACCGATGCCGCCAGGTAGCGCACGCTGGCTTCCAGCGAGGCCTTGGCCAGTCCCATCGTGTTGTAGTTGGGAACGACGCGCTCGGCGCCCAGATAGGTCAGCGTCAGCAGTGAAGCCTTGTCGGACAGCAGCGGCAGGGCGGCCTTGGCCAGCGCGGGGAAACTGTAGGCCGAGATATCGTGCGCGACACGGAAACCCTCGCGCGACAGGCCGTCGAGGAAGTCGCCGGCGATGGCCTCGCGCGGTGCGAAGCCGATCGAGTGCACCAGGCCGTCGAAGGTCGGCCAGTGCTGGCCGAGCGCCGCGAAGGTGGCGGCGATCTGCTCGTCGCTGCCGACGTCGCATTCGAACACCAGTTCGCTGCCGAATTCCTTGGCGAAATCGGTGATGCGGTCCTTGAAGCGCTCACCGACATAGGTGAACGCCAGTTCGGCGCCCTCGCGCTTGCAGGCCGAGGCGATGCCATAGGCGATCGAGCGGTTGGACAGCAAGCCGGTGATCAGGATCCGCTTACCTGCCAGAAATCCCATAAATTCTCCAAGATGATATGTCGGGTCGGGTATGCTATGTGCTGTACCCTTTACATGACCGCGCTTTGCGCCAGCCTGGTGCGGCCCGTATTGGCCCGGCCCGGCCCGATTGTGGAGGCGGCCGAATGTGCCGCGTACTGGAATGTCCGGATGGCAGGACGCCAGCCGAACGCATGTAAAATTGTCTCATAACTTGGCCGGGCCGCAGAATGCCTGGCCGCAGCGATCCTACTGGAGGACCCGATCGGGATGCCTATTCGTGCACCTTGGCCGTTCGATGCGGCGGGGCGGAGTTTCCTCGGCCGTACGGTCAGACGATTCGGGTTGGCGCTACTGCTTGCGGCACAGGCGGTGCCGGCGCTTGCGGCGCATGGCTACGCCCAGTACGGGGACCTCAAGTACGGTCCCGATTTCAAGCACTTCGATTACGTCAATCCGGATGCGCCGCAGGGCGGCACCCTGACGCTGGCCAACCCCGACCGGCGCACCAGCTTCGACAAATTCAACCCATTCACGCTGAAGGGCACGGCGGCGCCCGGCCTGAACGCGCTGATGTTCGAATCGCTGCTGATCGCCAGTGCCGACGAGACGGCGAGCGGCTACGGCCTGCTGGCCGAGGACGTGGTGGTCGCGCCGGACCAGCTATCGATCACCTTCCAGATCCGGCCGCAGGCGCGCTTCTCCAACGGCGATCCCGTGCTGGCCTCGGACGTGAAGTTCTCCTACGACATGCTGATGAGCAAAGCGGCCAGTCCTGGCTATCGCAGCATGTGCGAGGACGTGAAGGACGTCGTCGTGCTCGGCCCGCGCACGGTGCGCTTCGACTTCAAGCAGCGCAACCAGGAACTGCCGCTGATCGTCGGCTCGCTGCCGGTTTTCTCCAAGAAGTGGACCGAAAAGACGCCGTTCGCTGATATCACCTTCGAAGAGCCGATCACCAGCGGCCCCTACCTGATCGAGCGCTATGATGCCGGCCGCGGCATCATCTTCCGGCGCGATCCGAACTATTGGGGCAAGGACCTCGCCGTGCGGCGCGGCACCTTCAACTTCGCGCGCGTGGTCTACCGCTTGTACAAGGACGAGACCGCCCGGCTCGAGGCCTTCAAGGCAGGCGAGTTCGACGCCATCGTGGAATACCGCGCCAAGAACTGGGCCAAGAGCTATGTCGGCAAGCGCTTCGATAACGGCGAGCTGATGAAGACCGAGTTCCCCCATCACAACGGGGCCGGCATGCAGGGCTTCGTGATGAATATGCGCAAGCCCATGTTCCGCGATGTGCGGGTGCGGCAGGCGCTGTCCCTGGCGCTGGATTTCGAGTGGCTCAACCGCCAGCTTTTCTATGGTGCCTACCGCCGCCTGGACAGCTGGTTCTCCAATACCGGGCTGGCCGCCAGCTCCACCTTCGACGGCCGGCCGAGTCCGGGCGAGCTGGCCTTGCTTGAGCCCCTGCGCGACCAGCTGGCGCCTGAAGTGTTCGGCCCCATCGTGGTGCAGCCGACCACCAATCCGCCGCGCTCGCTGCGCGACAACCTGCGCCTGGCGCAGCGGCTGCTGGCCCAGGCCGGCTGGACGTATACCGACGGTGCGCTGCGCAATGCCAAGGGCGAGGCCTTTTCCTTCGAGTTCCTCGACGACGGCGGGGCCATGAGCCGCGTCATCACGGCCTATGTGCGCAACCTGGAAAAGCTCGGCATCCAGGTCGAACAGCGCACCACCGACTTTGCGCTCTACCAGAAGCGGCTCGAGGACTTCGACTTCGACATGGTCTCGATCCGCTACCCGGATTCGCAGAGTCCTGGCAACGAACTGCGCGATCGCTTTTCCAGCGAGGCGGCAGGCACGCCAGGGTCGGACAATCTGTTCGGCCTGAAATCGACGCCGGTCGACAAACTGGTCGACAACGTGCTGCATGCCCGTACGCGCGAGGAGCTGGTCAATGCCTGCCGCGCGCTGGACCGCGTGCTGATGCACGGCTACTACATCGTGCCGCACTGGTTCAGCGCCTTCCACCGGGTGGCATATCGCAAGGAATTGTCCTATCCGCAGCGTTTGCCGGCGTACTATACGGCGGAGGGCTGGATTCTCAGTAACTGGTGGCGCAACGATCTGGCGCCCGGACAAGCCCAGTCGCAGTCGAAGTAGGCGACCCGGACGCGACAAGGAGACGTATGCTCGCCTATCTGTTCAAGCGTATCTTGCTGATGATCCCGACGCTGATCGGGGTCATCACGCTGACCTTCGTCGTCATCCAGTTCGTGCCCGGCGGCCCTGTCGAGCAGATGATGATGGAGATGAAGGGGCGGGCCGGCGCCGGTGGCGAAGCCAGCGGTGGCGGTGCGGAATACCGCGGCCGGCACGGCCTGGGCCCGGAACGGATCAAGGAGATCCAGGCCCTGTACGGCTTTGACAAGCCTCCGCTCGAGCGCTACTTCCTGATGCTCAAGCGCTTCGCCCGCTTCGACCTGGGCCAGAGCTACTACCAGCACCGCGGCGTCTGGGACCTAGTCAAGTCCAAGCTGCCGGTGTCGGTCAGCATCGGCTTGTGGACGTTTTTCCTGACTTACCTGATATCGGTGCCGCTCGGCATCTCCAAGGCGATCCGGGCGGGCAGCCGTTTCGACGTGGTGACCTCGCTGATCGTCCTGGTCGGCTACGCCATCCCCGGCTTCGTGCTGGGGGTGCTGCTGCTGGTGCTGTTCGGCGGCGGCACCTTCGTCCAGTGGTTCCCGCTGCGCGGCCTCACCTCGGATAACTGGGACCAGCTCTCCCTGCTCGGCAAGGTGACCGACTACCTGTGGCACCTGGTGTTGCCGATCACGGCCTCGGTCGTGGGCAGCTTCGCCGTGGTCACCATGCTGACCAAGAACGCCTTCCTGGAAGAGATCCGCAAGCAGTACGTGCTGACCGCGCGCGCCAAGGGCCTGGCAGAGGGGCGGGTGCTGTGGAAGCACATCTTCCGCAATGCAATGATCCCGCTGGTGACGGGCTTCCCGGCCGCATTCATCGGCGCCTTCTTCACGGGCTCGTTGCTGATCGAGACCCTGTTCTCGCTCGACGGCCTGGGTCTGTTGTCGTATGAGGCCGTACTGCGGCGCGACTATCCGGTGGTGCTGGGCACGCTTTACCTCTTTACCCTGATCGGACTCGTCACCCGGCTGATTTCCGACGTCTGCTACGTGATGGTCGATCCTCGCATCCACTTTGAGGCGGTGCACCGATGAAGGCCCTTCCCCGCACGCCCGCCCACGGCCTGCCGCACTCCCTTTCCCCGCGCCAGCGTGCCTGGCAGCGCTTCCGCCGCAACCGCCTGGGTTCCTGGAGCCTGGTGCTGTTCGTGCTGATCTTCGTCGTCAGCCTGTGCGCCGAGGTCTTGTCCAATGACAGGCCGCTGGTGGTGAAGTATCAGGATGCATGGTACTTCCCCATCTTCAAGACCTACCCCGAGACCACGTTCGGCGGCAATTTCCCCACGCCGACCGACTACCTCGACCCGTATATCCTGGACAAGTTGACGGTCGGCGACAATTTCGCCATTTTCCCGCCGAACCACTATTCCTACGAGACGCTGAACTATTTCGCCAAGGAGCCCAATCCGGCGCCGCCGTCGGCGGCGAACTGGCTGGGCACCGATGACCGTGGCCGCGACGTGCTGGCCCGGCTGCTCTACGGCTTCCGGGTCTCGGTGCTGTTCGGCATGGCGCTGACCGTGATCGGTGTGGTGATCGGTACGCTGTCGGGGGCGCTGATGGGCTTCTTCGGCGGCCGCTTCGACCTGGTCTCGCAGCGCGCCATCGAGATCTGGAGTCTCGATGCCCGAGCTCTACCTGCTGATCATCTTTGCTTCCATTTTCCGGCCCAGCCTGGCGCTGCTGATCATCCTGCTCTCGCTGTTCGGCTGGATGGGCCTGTCCGACTACGTGCGCGCCGAGTTCTACCGCAACCGCTCGCTCGACTACGTCAAGTCCGCGCGCGCGCTCGGCCTGTCCAACTTGCAGATCATGTGGCGCCACATCCTGCCCAACAGCTTGACGCCGGTCATCACCTTCCTGCCATTCCGCATGAGTGCCGCCATCCTGGCGCTGACCAGCCTGGATTTCCTCGGCTTGGGAGTGCCGCCTACCACGCCCAGCCTGGGCGAGCTGCTGGCGCAGGGCAAGGCTAACCTCGATGCCTGGTGGATCTCGCTGTTCACCTTCGCCGTGCTGGTGGTGACCCTGCTGCTGCTGACGTTCATGGGCGATGCCTTGCGCGATGCCTTCGACACGCGCCTGGGCATCGCGGCGCTGCGAGCCCGTGTCGCGCCCAAGGTGCCGGCGCCCGCCACGGCGGAGGCGGTGCAATGAGCGCGGTAGTAGAAAAGAAGCAGCGTCCCGCGAAGACGACGGTCGCGGGCTCCACGCTGATGTGCGTGGACCGCCTGTCCGTCACCTTCGGTCATGGCGAGCATGCCACCCGCGCCGTGCGCGAGGTCAGCTTCGACCTGCGCGCGGGGGAACGCTTCGCGCTGGTGGGCGAGTCCGGCTCGGGCAAGACGGTGACGGCGCTGGCCATGCTGCGCCTGGTCGAGGACGCGTACTACGACGGCGCCATCCGCTTCGAGGGACGGGACCTGCTGAGCTTGTCCGATCGCGAGGTGCGCGCCATCCGCGGCGCCGACATCGCGATGATCTTCCAGGAGCCGATGACGGCGCTGAACCCGCTCTACACGATCGGTAACCAGATCGTGGAGACGCTGACGCTGCACGAAGGCCTGGACCGGCGTGCCGCGCGGCTGCGCGCCATCGCACTGCTCGAACGCACCGGCATTGCCGACGCCGAGCACAAGTTCGACTGCTTCCCGCATCAGTTGTCCGGCGGCCAGCGCCAGCGGGCGATGATCGCCATGGCGCTGGCATGCCGGCCGAAGCTGCTGTTGGCGGATGAGCCGACCACGGCACTCGATGTGACGATCCGCGCGCAGATCCTGGAGCTGCTGCGCGACCTGCAGGCCGAGTTCGGCATGACGGTGGTGCTGATCACCCATGACCTGAACCTGGTGCGCTCCTTCGCGCAGCGCGTGGGCGTGATGGAGAAGGGGGTGCTGGTCGAACTGGGCGAGACCGCCTCGGTGTTCGCCAACCCGCAGCATCCCTACACCCGCAAGCTGATCGACAGCCGGCCCCGGCGCGAAGTGAGGCCGCTGGTGCCGCTGGCGCCGGTGCTGCTGGAGTCCCGTGGACTGTGCGTCGACTACGCGCGCAAGCGCCCGGGAATCAAGGGCTGGTTTGTCAAGGAGCGCTTCCCGGCGGTCAAGCGCGTCGATTTCCAGTTGCGCGAGGGTGAGACCGTCGGCATCGTGGGCGAATCCGGCTCGGGCAAGACCACGCTGGCCCATGCCGTGCTGGCCCTGCAGGGCAAGAGCAGCGGCGACATCGAATTCCTCGGCCGCAGCCTAGACGCCATGGCACGCCGCGAGCGCAGCGAGATGCGCTCGCGCCTGCAGGTGGTCTTCCAGGATCCCTTCGGCTCCCTGTCGCCGCGCATGACGATCGAACAGATCGTCGGCGAAGGGCTGGGCCTGCACCAGCCCGGCCTGTCGCGCGAGGCCATGCGGCAGCAGGTGATCGAAGCGCTACGCGAGGTGGGGCTGGAGCGCACCGCGCTGGGGCGCTACCCGCACGAGTTCTCCGGCGGACAGCGGCAGCGCATCGCCATCGCGCGCGTGCTGATCCTGAAGCCGCAGGTTCTGGTGCTCGACGAGCCGACCTCGGCCCTCGATGTGTCCATCCAGCAGCAGGTGCTGGCGCTGCTGTCCCAGCTGCAGCACAAGTACAACCTCAGCTATCTCTTCATCAGCCATGACCTGGCCGTGATCCGCGCCATGGCGCACCGCGTGCTGGTGATGAAGGCGGGGGAGGTGGTCGAGTCGGGTGAGACAGAGGCCGTGCTTGGTGCGCCACAACATCCCTACACGCGCAAGCTGATGGCGGCGGCAGCGATCGGCGGATCCTGATCCGCCGCGGTGCAGCGCAGGCCAGGCGGGTTGTCTGGTGTCATACGCTCGTCATGAAAAATCCGAGAAAGCAGATGCGGGTCCTGTCTTATCGTCTTGATTCGCAAGGAAAATCCGGCGAATTTGTAACGAACTTTGACATGTCGATGACAACCTTATACCATCCCGCGAGAGTATTTTTCGGGGGTGGTCTGTCAGCGGTTGTCTGATATCCGGTCCTGCGTTCCCGCACGGGGATGGTGCCGGTTGATTGGCCCGCTTCTTGCGTTCGCTGCACATCGCACTTCGAACCATCCCGAGACTATGGGGGCCTGCCGGCCGTTTGCCCGGCCAGGCTAAGAATTAATTCAGGAGAACCAATGCAGCGAACGGTACTTCATTCCCTGGCGCGCGCCGCCGTTGGAATTGCCATTGCCTGCGGTGCGACTCTGTCGAATGGAGTGCTGGCGGACACCGTGTTCAAGGACCCGGATGCCCGTATCGATGCACGCGCCGAATTGAGCGCCGACCAGCCGACCGAGGGCAAGCGCAGCCTGCTGTCCTCGATGATGAGTTCCACCAGCAATGCGGCCAGCAAGGCAGGCGACCTGGTGATGAATGCGCTGGGCCTGATCGGCGTGCGCTATCGCTTTGGCGGCAACAGCCCGGAATCGGGTCTCGATTGCAGCGGCTTCGTGCGCTACGTCTTCAATGACACCTTCGGCTTCATGCTGCCGCGCCGCTCGGTCGAGATGAGCCAGGTCGGCACGACCGTGGCCGCCAACGACCTGCGCCCGGGCGATCTGGTGTTCTTCAACACCATGCGCCACACCTTCTCGCACGTAGGCATCTACATCGGCGACAACAAGTTCGTCCATGCGCCGTCGACCGGCAGCAAGATCCGTGTGGACGATATGCGGGCCAGCTACTGGGTCACGCGCTACAACGGCGCACGCCGCGTCGACGATGTCAGCGTCATGCGCACCTCCGGCAGCGCCGACAACCTCGGCAATATGGTGGAAACGCTCAAGCGCTTCGACCCGAACGCCAGCGGACGCTCGCTGTACGGCGGCTGAGCGCAGGGGTGACACAAGAAAAAGGACTGCCTTGGCAGTCCTTTTTTATTGCTGGCGCGCCGGCCGCTACTGCGCGGCGACTGCGCCCTGCGCATGGGTGCGCGCCTGCTCCAGCTTCGCCCGCAGCGTGGGCATCATCGCCGCCGCCGCCTGCTCGCCGGCCAGGATGGCGCGGTTGCGTGCCGCGAAGTCGCTTCCGCTCATGTCGGGCAGGTTGGGGCGGATCACCACGTCGGCGCGCGCCAGTGCCTGGCGATTGATGGTCTGGCCCATGATGGCGGTGGTCTGCAAGAGCACGCCGCTCTGCCCGCCGTTGTTCTGGCTGGATGGGTCGGCCGAGATGTTCACCGCGATGACGAAGTCGGCGCCCATGCTGCGCACCGAATCCACCGGCACGGGTTCCACCAGGCCGCCGTCCACATAGTCATGACCCTGGATCGTGACGGGACGGAACACGCCGGGCACGCTGCTCGACGCGCGTACCGCCTGTCCGGTATTGCCGCGCCGGAACAGGATGGGCTGTCCGGTCTTCAGGTCGGTGGCGACGATGCCCAGCGGGATCTTCATCGCTTCGATGGGGCGGTTGCCGACCAGCCGGTTCACATAGTTCTGCAGGGCTTCGCCCTTGAGCCAGCCCCCGAAGCGCGTGCCGAATGGCAGCGCCCAGTCGGCGATGGTTGCCTCGTCCATGGTCTGGGCCATCTTGTTCAGTTCGAAGCCGTTCATGCCGGTGGCGTAGAGCGCCGCCACCACGGCGCCGGCGCTGGTGCCGGCGACCAGGTCCGCATGGATGCCTTGTGCCTCCAGCGCCTTGATGACGCCGATGTGGGCGAAGCCGCGCGCCGCGCCGCCGCCGAGGGCCAGGCCGATGCGCACCGGGCGCTGCGGCGCAGGGGCAGGCTGCGCAATGGTTGAGGCCGATGGATTGCCCGCGACGGGACCGGACGGCTTGGGGCCGAAGGAACAGGCGGCGAGCAGGGCGGCGGCACTGGCGCCGAGAAAGCTACGTCTTTGCATGAAACGAGGGGCGGGTAAGGTTGGCGAGATCGATGCGGCACCCGGTGTGCCGCGGCCGCGGTGGCGTGTCGCCGGGTCTTGGAGGTGACCGGCGCCAGCATAAATGATTCCTCGCCGCAGCGCCGGCCGGCGCCGCGGCAGGGGAAGCAGCGGCAGACCCCCTTGCTATAATGCTGGCTTCCCTCCGACAGCCTGGGCGCAACCGCGCGCGGGCGTTTCCGTCTCTCTCCCACATGACACAACGCGTTCGCACCCGCTTCGCGCCGAGCCCGACCGGCTTCATCCATCTCGGCAACATCCGCTCCGCGCTCTATCCCTGGGCCTTCGCCCGCCGCATGAAAGGGGATTTCATCCTGCGCATCGAGGATACGGACGTCGAGCGTTCCTCGCAGGAGGCGGTCGACGTGATCCTGGAGGGCATGGACTGGCTCGGCCTGGACATCGACGAAGGCCCCTTCTACCAGATGCAGCGCATGGATCGCTACCGCGAAGTGCTCAAGCAGATGGTGGATGCCGGCCTGGCCTACCCCTGCTATATGAGCACTGCGGAGCTGGACGCCCTGCGCGAGGCGCAGCGCGAGCGTGGCGAGAAGCCGCGCTACAACGGCTTCTGGCGGCCGGAAGCGGGCAAGGTGTTGCCGGAGCCGCCCGCTGGCGTGCAACCCGTGCTCCGTTTCAAGAACCCGCTCGATGGTGTGGTCAGCTGGGACGACGCGGTCAAGGGCCGTATCGAGATCTCGAACGAGGAACTGGACGATCTGGTGATTGCCCGCCCGGACGGCACGCCCACCTACAACTTCTGCGTGGTGGTCGATGACCTGGACATGCAGATCACGCATGTGATCCGCGGTGACGACCATGTCAACAACACGCCCAGGCAGATCAACATCATCCGCGCGCTGGGCGGCACCCCGCCCGTCTACGCCCACCTGCCGACCGTGCTGAACGAGCAAGGCGAGAAGATGAGCAAGCGCCATGGCGCGATGAGCGTCACCGGCTATCGCGACGAGGGCTACCTGCCGGAGGCCGTGGTGAACTACCTGGCCCGACTGGGCTGGGCACACGGCGACGCGGAGATCTTCTCGCGCGAGCAGTTCGTCGAGTGGTTCGACCTGGAGCATCTGGGCAAGTCGCCCGCCCAGTACAACCCGGAAAAGCTGGCCTGGCTCAATAACCACTACATCAAGGTGGGCGACAACGCCCGCCTGGCCGAGTTGACCCGCCCCTTCATCGAGGCGATGGGCGGCAAGGTGGAAGGCGCCGACCTGGTCGGCGTGGTGGCCCTGGTCAAGGACCGCGCCAATACGCTCAAGGAGGTCGCGCAGACTGCGCTGTTGTTCTATCGCGGCGAGCCGCAGCCGGAAGCCGCGCTGAAGGCGGAGCACCTGACCGCCGAGACCGTGCCTGCGCTGCACGCGCTGGCCGCCCAGCTGAGCGCGCTGCCGGAGTGGAAGCGCGAGGCCATCGGTGCCGCGTTCAAGGCGGTGCTGGCCGAGTTCGGCATGAAGATGCCCAAGCTCGCCATGCCGGTGCGCCTGCTGGTGGCGGGGCAGCTGCAGACGCCGAGCATCGACGCGGTGCTGGAGCTGTTCGGGCGCGAGACGGTGCTGCGCCGGATCGGTGCCGGACTGCAGGCCTGAGAGACCTGCGAAAAGTCTCCGAAAAAGTCTCGATGGGGGCTTGCGTTCCTGTCGAGACTTGAGCATAATCTCCTTCTCCCTGCAGCGCGGTTCAGAACCAAGCGGGCTTAACGGATCCGGTAAAACGGATCATCGTGATAGGGGCGCCGGGAAGTATCAGCAGTAATGCCGGCAGCCACGCCGCTAAATGCGGATCGCGAAAAAAAGTTAAAAAAAGGGCTTGCAAAAAAACAAGGTTGATATATAATCTTCTCTTCGCCGGAAACAACGAAACGAAAGCGAAAACAGCAAGTGCAGTAACGCAGTAAAATGCGACGGTAGTAAAGCAGCACCATGGGGCTATAGCTCAGCTGGGAGAGCGCTTGCATGGCATGCAAGAGGTCAGCGGTTCGATCCCGCTTAGCTCCACCAAAATGCCAGAGCGTATTTTCGAAAGGAAATGCGTTCAAGATTGAAAATCAAGAATATGATTTTCAATCGGACGAAACGAGTGAATAACAAGTTTCTGTCCCCTTCGTCTAGAGGCCTAGGACATCACCCTTTCACGGTGAGTACAGGGGTTCGAATCCCCTAGGGGACGCCAAATCAAGGGGCGTAATCAAACGCCCAGTTTGTCGGATACGGCATGCCGGATCTGATGAGCCGACTAAGGAGCGGTAGTTCAGTCGGTTAGAATACCGGCCTGTCACGCCGGGGGTCGCGGGTTCGAGTCCCGTCCGCTCCGCCAAATCTGAACCCGCATGGTTATGCCATGCGGGTTTTTCTTTTTGGTTTTCCGCTTACCGCTCCGCATTCCCTTCGCATTCATATTTCCCGGCACGGCGTCGTCCCATTGTCTCGCTGTCGCCCGCAGGCAGCGCATTGCCGGTATTTCTGCCGCGGTAGGTATTCGCGTGCCCCCGGGGTTTTGATGCTCGGGCGGGGCAGTCTGGAAGAGTCCGGAGGCAGCCGCCTGGCCGCCCGCCAAGCGAACCGCTAGCCGTGCGCCGGCGGCCGGCTCACATGCATGAAGTAGCGCACCAGCAGCAGGGCCGCAAGTGCCAGGCTGATGCTGTTGGCCATCCAGAAACCAGAGGGGCCGCGCGTGAAGGCTGGCAGACCCTCGATCAGGCCGAATCCCAGGATGTAGCCGCCACACAGTCCGACTCCCCACAGCGAGGCCGCATAGATCAGCGTGGGGATCAGCGCGATCTTGTACGCCCGCAGGATAAAGGCGGTCATCACCTGCACCGCATCGAAGCCTTGATAGAGCGCGATCAGCAGCATCAGCGGCAGTGCCGCTGTGACCACGCCAGGATCCTCGGTATAGGCATGCAGCACCGGCCAGCGCAGCAGCCACAACAGTGCACCGCTCAGCACGGCCAGCGTCGCCGCCAGCCGGATGCCGCTCCAGGCAAGCTGGCGGGCCGCGGCGTGGTCGCGAGCGCCGATTGCCTGGGCCACCAGCGTCGAGGTGGCAATGGCCAGCGACAGCGGCACCATATAGGCCACCGCGCTCAGGTTGGCGATGATCTGGTGGCCGGCCAGCATGACGGTCCCCATGCGCGTGATGAAGATCGACATCAGTGTGAATGAGGTGATCTCGATCAGGTAGGTGAGGCCCATCGGCAGGCCCAGGCGCAGCAAGGCGCGGATATGCGGCGGCGACGGCCAGCTCCAGTTGCTGAAGATGGCCAGCGGACGGTAGGCCGGGTTGCGGTACAGGATGGCCAGCGCGGTCAGGCACCAGGTCCAGGAGACCAGCGTGGAGGCGAGCGAGCAGCCAGGCCCGCCCATGGCCGGGAGGCCGAGGCCGCCATGAATGAACCAGGCGTTGAGCGGCACCTTGAGCACCAGGCCGCCCAGCTGCAGCACGGTCACCATGATGGGGCGCGACAGCGCATTGTTCAGCGCGGAATAGATGCGGAAGGCCAATGCCGCCGGCAGGCCGAAGGCGGCGATATGCAGGTAGGCGCTGGCCTTGTCCATCAGTTCGGGCGGCGCCTTGGCCAGGCTCAGCAGTGGGCCCGGCAGGAGCAGGAGCAGCATGCCGGGCACGGCCAGGGCCAGCCCGAGCCACGCCGCCTGGCGCACTTCCACCCCGATCTCCTGCGCGCGTCCCGCCCCGTGGAGCTGGGCCGCAATCGGTGCGAGGGCCTGCAGCACGCCCATCAGGCTGATATAGACGGTGATGTAGATCGAACCGCCCAGGCCGACTGCGGCCAGGTCGAGGGCCGAGGCACGGCCGGACATCACCGTGTCGATCACGCCGAAGGCGATCACGGCGAGCTGGCCGACCAGCAGCGGGGCGGCGAGGTGGACGATTCTGCGGCTGTCCTGGAGCAGGCTCATGGGAATGGACGCAGCGAGGCGAGAGTTCAAGGTATTGTCGGCCCTGGCCAGCGGCAGTGGGGCCGTTGGCCAGGGCGGGGAGCAGGGCAGGGGCTACCGCGCCGGCCGGCACGGCCGGCCCTGGCTGGCTAGCGAGGCAGGCGCCGGGTACCCGGCGGCAGTCCGGGCTTCGGCGCCAGCTGGCTGACATCCACCAGCCGATACATGCGGAAGCGCTCGTCCCGGTCAGCTGGTCGGCGGCCTTCCCAGACCAGGTGCCATTCGTAGTGCGAGATGCTGGTCGGCTCGCCGAAATCCGTCGGATCGTAGCGCAGCAGGATGTCACAGCCGTCGCTTGGGCCGCCGAAGCGGATGTGGCCGAAGAAGGCGAAGGAGGCCAACTGCGCGTCACCCATGCGGATCGGCTGCACGCAGCGATAGCTGCCCGGCAGCGCCAGCGCCGCGGCCTGCGCCACGTCGCGGTAGGTCTTGCCGTAGTTGATCGATGGCAGCCACAGTGTCATGGCCAGCACCCACATCAGCGTGGTGCCCGCGGCCGAGATCACGACCGGGCGCCAGATCTGCTTGGGCGCACGCGACAGGCGCCAGCGTACGATCAGGATCCAGGCGAGGGTGACCAGCAGCGCGCAGATCACCGCCGTGACGGTGAACTGGTGCTGGAAACCCGGCAGCATGCGGAACACGTTGGCGGCGATGCGCGGCGGCCAGCCCGTGGTCTTGGCCACCCACATGAACCAGACGAAGCCGCCGAAGATGGTGAAGAACAGCAGCGAGAACCAGTCGATGGCGTTGATCACCCCCCGCGTCAGGGTGGGCAGCGCGAAGGCGGCCAGCACTGCCATCGGCGGCAGCACGAGGATGAACTGGATGTCGCCAGGCGAGCGCAGTAGCGGGAGCAGCAGCAGAAGCGGCAGCAGCAGCGTCAGCGGTACGGCGACATGCGGCGCCCGGCGCATCCCGGACCATGCCAGCCAGGACCAGGCAGCGATCGGCCAGACCGGCCAGGTATAGAGAAAGAGGTTGCGGCCGAGGAAGCTCAGTGCCCGGACATTGGGCCAGCCGTAGGTATGGCGGTCGTAGCGCGCCCAGTCGCGGATGAAGGCGACGGCGTCCTCGGGATTGAGCGCCCCCAGATAGGTGGCGGCGAGCCATGCGGCAGCGATCGCCAGGGCAAGCGGCAGGCCGGTCTTCAGCAACTGGCGCAGCGGCAGCGGCTGGCAGGCCTGCCCACCGAGCACGGTGGCGCCCAGCAGCACCAGCGGCAGCACCGGCCCGCTGGCCAGCGTCAAGGCTCCGAGCCCCAGGCCGAACCACAGGCTGCCCTGGATTGGCTTGTCCAGGCTGCGTACCAGGCCGTAGAGACTCATCGCGATAAAGCTGACCTGCCCGACCTGGGGCGTGGTCTCGTGGCCGCGCATGGCCAGGCCGACGCAGGCCAGGAAGATCAGCAGCGCGCCGTCAGCCAGCGTGCGGCCGTAGTCGCGCGCATCGGGCTGGCCGCCAAAGGCGTAGGCGAAGGGCTGCACCTCGCTGCGTCGCCCCAGCAGGTAGGTGGCATACCAGGTAAAGGCGCAGGTCGCGAAATAGAACAGGGCCGTGGCCAGCCGTGACGCATCGGCCGCGCCGAGCCATCCGCCGAACAGGCGGATCATGGTGGCGCCGACCCAGAACACCAGCGGGCCGTCTTCGCTATAGGGCCGGCCCACGATATTGGGCATCAGCCAGTCTTGCACGCCCCCGTTGGCGAGCTGCCACATCACGCCGAAGCCGGCTGCATCCTCGTTCTTCCACGGGTCGCGGCCGAACAGGCCGGTCAGGCCGTAGATGACGCAGATCGCCAGCAGCAGCGCACGCGGCAGCGTGCCGGTGGCGGCCGCGGTCAGTTGGACGCGGGAAATCTTGGCTTGGCTCATCGAGGGTCAGGCGGGCGGCTGTCCCCGCCGGGGTGGGGGCCCAAAAGCAAAAAAGGCAGCCGACGCTGCCTTTCTGCTTGCTTTGCGCGGCTCCGGAACATTCGGCGGTCCGGCACGGCGCGGCGCCGCGGTTGCGGGCGAAGCGCTTACTTCGCTGCCTTGCCCAGCTTGCTGCCGAACTTCTGGCGGAACTTCTCGACGCGGCCGGCCGTGTCCATGATCTTCTGGGTGCCGGTGTAGAACGGGTGCGATTCCGACGACACTTCGATCTTGGCCAGCGGATATTCCTTGCCGTCCTTCCAGGTGATCTTGTCCTTGGTCTGGATGGTCGAGCGGGTCAGGAAGCTGAAGTCGTTCGACACGTCCAGGAAGACGACTTCGCGGTAATTGGGGTGAATGCCTTCTTTCATGATGCGTCCTTTCAGTGTGGGTAGCCAGTCCGTTCGTACTACTTCTGCCGCGCCCAAGGCCAGTGCAGGCCCTAGCCTACGCCTGGAGTCGCTTGCTTGCGGCGAACGAACCACTTGCCGATAATGGGCAAACCGTGATTATGGCAGAAAAAGAAGAGTTGGGGCAAGGCTTTATCATAGCCCTGCGTGGCGGCGCTTCCAAGCCTGCGGCGGCATCAGGATGACGCCGGATTCTGCCGGTAGAAGGCCGACAACTGGGCATAGACGCGCGGCCAGTGCCGCAGCAATCCCTCGGGATCGACGAAGAACGATTCCGACGCCACGGCAAAGAACTCGCTGGGTGCCTCGCAGCCGTAGGGGTCGATGACCCGCAGTGCCGGGGGCAGCCGTTCGGGCCGCTTCCAGGCGCGCTCGGGCTGGGCATCGCAGGCCTCGGCGAAGCGTTCGTACTCGTCCAGAAAGATCTCGGCCCAGGCCTCGGCGTCGATGCCGGGATGCAGCACGCGCGAGAACGGCGGCACGCCATCGGGCTCGCCGTCGAGCATGTCGAGCTTGTGCGCGAACTCGTGGACGACCACGTTATAGCTGTCCTCGAGTTCACCCTCGGCGGCGGCGCTGCCCGCGCCGGGCATGCTGACGTCCGGCCACGACAGGATCACCGGTCCGTGCTCCCAGGCTTCACCCGCAGCCTCCTCGACCACGCCGTGCACCAGGCCGATCTCATCCTCCACTGTCTTGCGGATGATGAACTCGCCCGGGTAGAGGACGATGCCGTGCCAGCCGCGGTACCACTCGATGCCGAGCCGCAGGATGGGCACGCAGGCCTGGGTGGCGACGCTGACCACCATCTCGTCCGTCAGCACCATGTCGTGCGCGGTCGAGAATTCCTTCTCGGCGATGAAGAGCGTGGCCAGGTCACGCAGCGCCGCCAGGTCCGACGCACCGTAGCGCCGCACGAAGGGCAGGGCGGCCACCGTCTGCGCCCACAGCGCGTCGGGAATGGCATAGTGCGCGAGCTTGCGCGCGCGGGAACGCGAGCGAAGGTAGCGGGTCAGGCGTCCGAACATGACGGGGTCATGGGAATGACGAAAGCGGGTTGACGAAGCGGGTCGACTAAGCGGGTCGACTAAGCGGGTCGACTAAGCGCGCCAAAAAAGAAAAGCGTGCCGAGGCACGCTTTTCGATGTGCGGCATGGCTAAGCTTAGCCGCCCCGGCGCATCATGTCGAAGAACTCGGCGTTGTTCTTGGTCGCCTTGAGCTTGTCGAGGATGAACTCCATCGCCTGCACTTCGTCCATGTCGGAGATGAACTTGCGCAGCACCCAGATCTTCTGCAGGATTTCCGGCTTGATCAGCAGCTCTTCGCGGCGCGTGCCCGACTTGTTGAGGTTGATCGACGGATAGACGCGCTTCTCCGCGAGGCGGCGCTCCAGGTGCACTTCCATATTGCCGGTGCCCTTGAACTCTTCGTAGATCACGTCGTCCATGCGGCTGCCGGTTTCGATCAGCGCGGTGGCGATGATGGTCAGCGAGCCGCCTTCTTCCAGATTACGCGCCGCGCCGAAGAAACGCTTCGGGCGCTGCAGCGCGTTGGCGTCCACGCCGCCGGTCAGCACCTTGCCGGAGGCCGGCACCACGGTGTTGTAGGCGCGTGCCAGGCGGGTGATCGAGTCCAGCAGGATCACCACGTCGCGCTTCAGTTCGACCAGGCGCTTGGCCTTCTCGATCACCATCTCGGCAACCTGCACGTGGCGGATCGCGGGTTCGTCGAAGGTCGACGCCACCACTTCGCCGCGCACCGAGCGCTGCATCTCGGTCACTTCCTCGGGACGCTCGTCGATCAGCAGCACGAACAGGTCGGTCTCGGGGTGGTTGTTTGCGATGGCGTGAGCGATGTGCTGGAGCATCACGGTCTTGCCGGACTTCGGCGAGGCCACCAGCAGCGCGCGCTGGCCGCGGCCGATCGGCGCGATCATGTCAACGATGCGGCCGGTGATGTTCTCTTCCGCCTTGATGTCGCGTTCGAGCGTGAGCGGCCGGTTCGGATGCAGCGGCGTCAGGTTCTCGAACATGATGCGGTTCTTCACCGCTTCGGGAGGCTGCCCGTTGACCTTGTCGACCTTCACCAGCGCGAAATAGCGCTCGCCATCCTTGGGCGTACGCACCTCGCCTTCGATGGAGTCACCCGTGTGCAGGTTGAAGCGGCGGATCTGCGAGGGGCTGATGTAGATATCGTCCGTGCTCGCGAGATAGGAGGTCTCGGGCGAGCGCAGGAAGCCGAAGCCGTCCGGCAGGACTTCCAGGGTGCCGTCTCCGTAGATGGTTTCGCCCATCTTGGCGCGCTTCTTCAGGATCGCAAACATCAGTTCCTGTTTGCGCATCCGCTGTGCGTTGTCGATCTCGAGGGTCGCAGCCATCTCGAGAAGGGCAGACACGTGAAGCGATTTGAGTTCTGTCAGGTGCATAGACGAGGGGTTACACGGGTGCCCGGACGGGCAGAACCAAGAAGGGGGGAAGAAATGAGCGAACGCTCGGGGAAGTTGTTGGCGCCATCTTAGCACAAACCAGCCGGCGCGCCAGACAGGCGCGCGCACGCTGGTCGATGGCCGCGGCCAGGGCGCTTGCGCGCCGGCCGCGCCGTGCTTAGAGGTTGCCGTCCAGGAAGGCGGTCAGCTGCGACTTGGACAGTGCGCCGACCTTCTGCGCAGCGACCGAGCCGTTCTTGAACAGGATCAGCGTGGGGATGCCGCGGATGCCGAACTTGGCCGGCACCTGCTGGTTCTCATCGACGTTGATCTTGGCAACCTGCAGCTTGTCGCCGTAGTCCTTGGCCACTTCGTCCAGGATGGGGGCGATCATCTTGCAGGGGCCGCACCATTCGGCCCAGAAGTCGAGCAGGACGGGCTTGTCGGACTTGAGGACGTCGGCATCGAAGGAGGCGTCGCTCACATACTTGATTTGTTCACTCATGGCGGAAAACCTCTGGTTTCGCTCTTGTTTATATATCGAAGGCTGGATGAGCCGAACCGCTACCTTACACGAGATTGCGCCGGCACGTCGTGTGGCGGACCACACTGGACGGGCCGGCAGGCGTCTCGCCAGGACTACGGCTGCGCGGATATCGCCGATATGTTACCAGTTGGCGGAATTTCAAGTCCCGCCTAGGCGATTTCGCCGGAACTGCCATTTGACCCTGGACCGGTCCCACTCATCCGCCGCTGCGTGCCAAGAGACAACGTCGCGCAGTGGATGCCGTCTTATTTTGCCCCTGATACGCAATACCGTGCCAAACATTATTGCTATCGGCGCGAAAGCTTTTCTCAATCGCGCCTTGGCACGCCAGTCCATGCCGCGCGCTTGGCCGCTTGCCCGGGCCGGACGCGGTGGCCTGCTCTGCACCCTGACGCAGGCCGGGCCGTTGCAAGCTGCTTGCGCGAGCGCATGCCGGACGGCGCCGGGCCAGGCGTAGAATGATGGGACAGGCACCATGCCGCAGGCGGTCGTGCCGTCCGAGCCGTTTTAAGCAACCCACAAGGCCATCACCATGAACACCGATTCCCGCAAGCCTTCCGAGCCCGAATCGCGCGAGACGCCCCCCGTCGAGCACATGAGCGACGCGCTGGACCATATCCACAGCGCGGTGGAGGCCGACAGCATCGCTGCCGGCGCGGCCAAGGGCCTGATCTACAGCATCATCGAGACGCTGGGCGCCTTGGTCGGTGATCCCGATCTTCCCGAACACGTGCGCAGCGGCTACCTGGGCCTGCTCGAAACCGCCCGCGAGATCCGCGCCCGCGTAGAGGGCGACCGCTGAGGCGCGCCAGCTCCACCCGCCTCGCTCTTTCCAGGCAGCCGCGCGGCTGCCTGTCCTGCCTGTCCTGCCTGTTTCCTGACCTGGCCGCTGTACCGCGGCGGCCAAGCCACCGCCGATGATTTCCTTGTATTTCCGTCCCGGCCCCGACTTTCTCCCGCAGGCCGGTGCCGCGGTCTGGCATTTCCTCGACCATTGCGAGCAGGCCGAGGCTGCCCACGTGCTGGTGCCCACGGCTGCGCAGATCCCTGGCGTGCGCGCGGCGCTGGATGCCGCGGCGCGCGCGTCGGGCGTACCGCGCCTGTTGCCCCGCGTGCTGACGCTTGGCCACTGGTTGCTCGATCTGCCGCCCGAGTCGCAGCCGGTGCGCAGCCCCGCCGCCAGGCTGCTCGCCGTGCAGCAGGCCGTGCGCGGACAGGACTGGCTGCGGCGCGCCTTCGGTGCGCAGACGGAAGGGGCGGCCTGGGGGCTGGCGCAGACCCTGCTCTCGATCTGCGACGAGCTGAGTGCGCGCTGGCTCGAAGACGATGCCGTGCGCGACGACGATGACGTGCTCGGCGAGGACCGCGCGCAGTTGCTGCAAGGCGCGCTGGAGCGGACCTATGCCCATCTGAGCGAGCGCTTCCTGGGCGAGGAGGCGCGCATCGTGCTCGCCTTCTGGCAGGCGCTGTCGGGGCCCGACGATCCCCTGCCGGCGCGGCGGCGGGCGCTGCATCGGCTGGCAGAGCATATGCCGGGGCCGGTGGTCTGGCTTGGCCCGACGCCGCCGCAGCCGATCGAGGCGGCCTTTCTGCGTGAGGCTGGCGAGCTGGTGCCGGTGATGGAGATCGGCTATGACTGGGCGGGATGCACCCCGGGCGCCGACGCCTCGGTGACGGCCGAGGCCGACTGGTACGAGACGCTGCTGGCGCTGTGGCCGGAGGCCGTGCTGGCGCCCCGCGCCGCAGATGGCGACGAGGCCTCCGCGCACAGCGCTTGGCAACAGCCGGTGCCGGGCGAATTGCCTGCGCTGCCGGCGCAGCGGCCGCGCCTGCGCGTGATCGGCAGCGCGCGCTTCGAGGACGAAGCGGCAGCGGCGGCGGAGCAGTTGGTGGCCTGGCTCAATGCGGGCCGGCGGCAGGTGGCGCTGGTCGCGCATGACCGCGTGGTGGCGCGCCGCACGCGCGCGCTGCTGGCGCGCGCCGGCGCCCCCGTGCGCGATGAAACCGGCTGGAAGCTATCCACCACCCGCGCCGCCGCCGCGCTGATGCGCTGGTTCGACCTGCTGGCGCGCGAGGGGGATACCACGGCGCTGCTGGATCTGCTCAAGAGCCCGTTCTGCCTGCCCGCTTTCGCCGGGCGCGGCGCCGCCATCGCGGTGCTGGAGCGCCGCATCCGGCGCGATGCCATCAGCGCCGGCTGGCACCGGCTCACGCAACTGTTCGCCGCTGCCGTGCACCATGATCCCGCCACCGGCGACGATCTCGCCGAGGGTGAACTGGCCGCGCGCGAGGGCGCGCGCGCGCTGGTCGCCGCCCTCGCAGACGAGGCCGCGACCTGGCCGCGCGGCCGCGCGCAGCGGCCGGTCTCGCACTGGCTGGAGCGGCTCGATGCCATGCTGGATGCGCTTGGCATGCGGGCTGCGCTGGCCGACGACGATGCCGGCCGGCAATTGCTCGATGCGCTCGCACGGCTGCAGGAGCTGCCGCAGGACGAGGCCGGCGCACAGGCCTCGCTGGACCTGGGCGAGTTCCGTGCGATGCTGTCGGCGCTGCTGGAAACGGTGGCCTACAAGGAACCGTCCGCCAGCGGCGCGGCCCGTATCACCATCCTGCCGCTCAACGGCGCGCGCATGCGCCGTTTCGAAGGCGTGGTCATCGTCGGCTGCGACGACTCCCAACTGCCGTCCAGCGCCGCGGAACTCATGTTCTTTTCCAACCAGATGCGGCGCGAACTGGGGCTCGAAGATCGCGAGGCGCGCTTTGCCCAGCAGGCGCGGGACCTGGCCGAGGTGCTGCTCAACAATGACGAGGTCGTGATGACATGGCAGCGCCTGGGCGGGCGCGGCGAACCCAAGCATGTATCCGGCTGGATCGAGCGGCTCTCGGCCTGCTGCAAGCGGGCCGGTGCGCCGATCGAGGCAAGCGCCGCGCCACCCGTGCACGAGACGCGCGCCGAGCCGGGCGGCATGCCGGCTCCTGCCGCGCCGGCCCTGGTGCCACCGCGCTGGAGCGCGCAGGCCTACAACATGCTGCGCCGCTGTCCCTACCAGTTCTTCGCCGGCCGCATGCTCGGCCTGGCCGGGCTCGACACGGTCAGCGACGAGCTGGAGAAGCGTGACATCGGCGAACTGCTGCACCGCGTGCTGCTGCGCTACCACGCCGAATTGCTGGCGGGCGAAGGCCACCCGCGCGAGTCCGGCCAGCGCCTGGCCTTGCTGCGCCAGTTCACCGACGATGTATTCGGGCCGCTGATGGCCGAGGACGGCAACGCGATCGGCTATTACCGGCGCTGGTGCGAGGTCCTGCCTTCGTATGTGGAATGGCAGGCCGGGCGCGAGGCGCAGGGCTGGCACTGGCGCGCGGGGGAACTCGACGCCGGCATCGACCTGGCCATGCCGGACGGCCAGCCGCTGCGGCTGACCGGACGCATCGACCGGCTGGACCAGAATCGCGACGGCGGCCACGCCGTGCTCGACTACAAGACGCAAAGCGCCGCGCGCTTGCGCAAGAAGGTGGGAGACGTGGAGGAGGATTGCCAGTTGCCGTTCTATGGTCTGCTGCGCGCCGATGCCGGCGCGGGCAGCTGGGTTTCGCTGGAGGGGGTGCAGGACGGCGCTGCCGGCGCCCAGCGTGAAGTCACGCTGCCGGAATTCGACGCCGCGGTCGCCTGGCTGGAACGCCAGTTGCGCGGCGACGTGATGCGTCTGCGCGAGGGCGCGCCGCTGCCGGCGATCGGTGACGCGGCCGCCTGTACCTGGTGCGAGGCGCGCGGCCTCTGCCGCAAGGGCTTCTGGGAATCGACTGCCCTGCCGGAGGCGATCCGATGAGCGTGCATGCCTATCTGCGCGACGGCCGTGCCGTCGGCGAAGCGGAATTCACCTGCGCCGCCTGCGATCCGGCCCGCTCGGTGGTGGTCGAGGCCTGTGCCGGCAGCGGCAAGACCTGGCTGCTGGTGGCCCGCCTGCTGCGCCTGTTGCTGGCCGGCGCCGCGCCGCACGAGATCCTGGCCATCACCTTCACGCGCAAGGCGGCCGAGGAAATGCGCGACCGCCTGCTGGAGATGCTCGCGCAGCTGGCCCAAGGCAGCGACGCCGAGGTGCTGGCCGCGCTGGAACAGCGCGGACTGGGTGCCGCCGAAGCGCGCGCCGCACTGCCGCGCGCGCGCACCCTGCATGCGCGCGTGCTGGCAGCGCCGGGCCGCATGGCGATCGACACCTTTCACGGCTGGTTCGGCACCTTGTTGCGCGGCGCGCCGCTGTCCTCGGGCATCGTGCCGGGTGCCTCGCTGCGTGAGGACGCACTGCGCCTCAAGCGCGAGGCCTGGGCGCCGTTCTGGCGGGCACTGGGCACGCCGCAGTTCGCGGAATTGCGCCAGGCCTACGAGGCGCTGGTCGATACCATCGGCGAGTTCCAGGCGCGCGCCTTGATCGACGCCATGTTCCACGCGCGCAGCGAGTGGTGGGCGCTGCAGGAGGCCGGACAGCCGGATGCCGCGCTCGCGCAGCAGCTCGGCGATGACGCGCGCGTGGACGTGGTGGCGCAGGCGCTGGCCGGCGATGACTGGCTGGCCGAATGCCAGGCGCTGGCGACGCGGCTGGGCGGCGGCGGCAAGACCGAGCAGAACCATGCCGGCCGCATCGAGGAGGCGCTCAGCGCGATCCGCGCCTGGCGCGGGGACGGCGCGGCTGCCGGCGAGCCTGCCGCGCAGGCGTTCGCGCGGCTGCGCTCCGCCTTCTTCACCACCACCGGCGCGCCGCGCTCGCTGCGCCGTACCAGCGGGCTGGCCAAGGCCGCCGGCGGCGAGGCCATGGTCGACACGCTTCTGGCCGGGCATGCCGCATTGTGCGAGCAGCTCGACGAACTGGCCGCGCGCCGCTGCGAAGCTGCCGTGCTGGCGGTGAACCTGGCACTTTACAAGCTGGGCGACGCACTGCTGGCGCGCTACCAGCAGCAGAAGCACGAGCAGCGCGCGATGGACTTCGCCGACCTCGAATGGCTGGCCGCGCGCCTGATGGCGGACGAGGAAACCGCCACCTATCTGCAGGTGCGCCTGGACGCGCGCTACCGCCACCTGCTGCTCGACGAATTCCAGGACACCAACCCGCTGCAATGGCGGATCCTGCAAGGCTGGCTGGCCGGCTACGCGGGCACCGGGCAGCGGCCGACGATCTTCCTCGTCGGCGACCCCAAGCAATCCATCTATCGCTTCCGCCGCGCGGACGCGCGGCTGTTCGATACCGCGCGCCAGATGCTGCAGGCCGATTTCGCTGCCACCGTGCTGCGCACCAACCGCACGCGGCGCAACCGGCCCGAAGTGCTGGACTGGGTCAATGCCGTGTTCGACGCGGCGCGCGAGCAGGGCCGCTACCCGCTCTATGAGACGCAGACCACGGCACTGGGCGGGCCGGGCGGGCCGGTCTGGCTGCTGCCGCTGGTCGAGCCGGAGCGGACGGACGGCCTGGCCGACGGGCCGGATGCGGGTGAGGGGGGCGACGGCGGTGTCGAGGACGGCGGGGCCTCCACCGCGGCAGCGAAGGCGGACGCCGGCGAGGACGCAGGCGCCGCGCATCGCGATACGCTGCGCGAGCCACGCACGGCCGGCGGCGACTCGCTGCGGCTGGAGGAGGGGCGGCGTGTCGCCGCCTGGCTGCACCAACTGCGCGACTCGGTGCCGGTGCAGGACGGCGATGCGCCGCGTCCCGCGCGCTGGAGCGACATCTATCTGCTGGTGCGGCGCAAGACCCATCTGCCCGACTACGAACGCGCCATGCGCGAAGCCGGCATCCCCTGCCTGAGTCCGCGCCGCGGCGGCCTGCTGGCCACGCTCGAGGCCCTGGACCTGTCGGCGCTGCTGGCCTTCCTGATGACGCCGGAATCGGACCTGGATCTCGCGCACGTGCTCAAGAGCCCGCTGGTCGGCGCCAGTGACGACGACCTGATGGCGCTGGCGCAGCAGCCGGGCGAGGGCGGCTGGTGGGCCCGGCTGCAAGCGGGCGGCGTGCCCGAGTGCGCTTCCACCCCGCTGCACGATGGCGTGGCACGGCTGCGCGGCTGGCTGGAGATTGCGCCGCACCGCCCCGTGCACGACCTGATCGACCATCTCTATCACAGCGGCGAGGTGCGGCGACGCTATGCCGAGGCGGCACCCGCCAGCATCCGCGAGCAGGTGCTGGCCAACCTCGATGCCTTCCTCAAGCTGTCGCTCGATCTCGATGGCGGCCGCTATCCCAGCCTGCCCAAGTTCATCGAGGAACTGCAGGAGATCCGACGCGGCGACGAGGGGGAGAGCCCGGACGAAGGCGGCATGAGCGACGACCCCGAGCAGGACGCGGCCGATGCCGCCGAGGGGCAGGGGCTGGACGCGGTGCACATCCTGACGGTGCATGCCGCCAAGGGGCTGGAAGCGCCGTTCGTGGTGCTGCTCGATGCCAACCATAGTGAGCCTGCCGCCGAACGCGGCGGCATCCTGATCGACTGGCCGCCCGATTCGCCGGTGCCGCGCCATTTCTCCGCTTATGGCAAGCGCAGCGAGCGCGGCCGCGCGCGCGCACCGCTGTTCGAGACCGAAGCGGTCCTGGCCGAGCGCGAGAACTGGAACCTGCTCTATGTGGCCATGACACGCGCGCAGCAGGGGCTGCTGGTGAGCGGCGTCAAGGGACGCGCCGCGCGCGCCGCCGAGGAGGTCGGCGATGCCGAGATCGCGGGCAGCTGGTATGTGCGCCTGCAGTCCGCGGGCGTGGCGCAGTCCGTGGCGGACTACCCGCCCCGGGCGCTCGCCACGGCTGCCGACGGGCAGCGAGAGGCCGGCGCCCTGGTGCGCTATACCGATTTCCGCACGCGCTACCGTGGCGCAGATCAGCTCGCGGCCAGCGCGCAAGCAGAGGACGGCGCCGGCGAGGCGGAAGATGGCCAGGAATCCGAGGCGATCGTGTTCGATGCCGCCGCCGCCCGGCACGGCGAGCTGCTGCACGCCTTGCTGGAGCGGATGACCCGCTACCCGCAAGCATTCGGCGCGGTGCCCGACGTGGATACGGTGCTGCGCTGGTTCCCGCTGGCCGGCGTCGGCAGCGCGCAGGCGCGCGAGCTTTGGCGCCAGCAGGCGCAGTCGGCCGTCGATGCCGCGCGTGCGATGCTGGCCTCGCCGGCGCTGGCGCCCCTGCTGTTCGATGGCGACGCGCTGAGCGCGCGCAACGAGGTGGAACTGTACGACTCTCGTGGCAGGCTGCTGCGCATCGATCGCCTGGTGGAGTATCCCGACCGGGTGGTCGTCGTGGACTACAAGCTGCGCTTGCTGCCGCAAGAGCATGCCCACTACGCGGCGCAGCTTGCGCGCTATGTGGCAGCGATCCGCCCGATGTTTCCTGGCAGGCAGGTGGAGGCCGGGCTGGCGACGGCGGAGGGCGAGTGGATTCCGCTCGAGCGGCTGCAGACGGTTGCGCGGCAACCGGCCCAGGGCACGCTGTTCTAGTCTGGTCCAGGCCCGGGCCTGGCGAGGCTATTGCGCATCCGGGCGGTCAGGCCATACCCCCTGCGGCCATGCTGGCTCAGGGGGAACGGTTGCAGGCCGCGCGCGTGCGAGCGAAGATCTATGCACGCACTCCGGCGAGTCATGGTGATGCAGGTTGTGCGATGCCGCCGCGTCGGGCCGCTTCAGATATTGCGTTGAGTCAATCTGCCGGCTGCTGGAAATCCTGCTTGTACCGTAGGATAGAGAGAGCCGCAGCAACGGGCGGGTGATGGGGGATTGGGGAGAAATAAGGGGGGGAGGGGGACGAGCCTGACCCTCGGCACTGGCAGAAAACGGCTGTGGCTGCTTCGTTCCCGACCTGACCAGGTTGACCGCGCCGCCATGCGAGGAGGCCCGTCCGACGGGTATTGTAACCCAGAGCGGGCAGCTTGCGCCGGAATCGCGTGAAATTCTTGCGGCAGGTATTGGAATCGAGGCGAATCGATGCGCTGCGGCCGGCGCGGTGATGGACGGATGACAACTTAGCGAGCGAGCGATGAACGCCAACGAACAGATGTTGCGCGCGGCCCTGGCGCCGCAGGAAATCTCGGTCGAGGTGCTGCTGGAAAAGTACGCCAAGGGCGAGGAGCGCAGCGTCGAGCAGGTGCGCCGCCGCGTGGCGCGCGCGCTGGCAGAGGCCGAGGCGCCTGCACAGCGTGAGTCCTGGGCCGAGCGTTTCCTGTGGGCGCAGGAGAATGGCTTCGTGCCCGCGGGGCGCATCAATTCGGCGGCCGGCACCGGCCTCCAGGCGACCTTGATCAACTGCTTCGTCCAGCCCGTGGGCGATTCGGTGTCCGAAGCGGTCAAGGGCGTGGACGGCGTCAAGCCCGGCATCTATACCGCGGTCGCGCAGGCCGCGGAGACGATGCGGCGCGGTGGCGGCGTCGGCTACGATTTCTCCGCGATCCGGCCCGCCGGTGCGCTGGTGCGCGGCACGCATTCGCGCGCTTCGGGCCCGGTCTCCTTCATGAGGGTGTTCGACGCCTCCTGCGCGACGGTGGAGTCGGCCGGGGCGCGACGCGGCGCGCAGATGGGCGTGCTGCGCTGCGACCATCCCGATATCGAGACCTTCATCCACGCCAAGGACAGTGGCGAGCTGAGCAACTTCAATATCTCGATCGGTGTCAGCGATGACTTCATGCGCGCGGTCGAGGCGGACGGCGAGGTGGAGCTGATCCACGAAGCCGAGCCCGGCGCAGAGCAGATCGCCGCCGGCGCCTATCGTCGCGACGACGGCCAGTGGGTCTATCGCCGCGTGCCGGCGCGCGCTCTGTGGGACCAGGTCATGCATGCCACCTACGACCATGCGGAACCCGGGATCCTGTTCCTGTCGCAGATCAACGCGGACAACAACCTCTATTACTGCGAACGCATCGAGGCGACCAATCCCTGCGCGGAGCAGCCGCTGCCCGCCTACGGCTGCTGCGACCTGGGCTCGGTCAACCTGACCGGCTTCGTGCGCAACCCCTTTGCCGCGGACAGCGAGTTCGATTTCGCGCGCTTTACAGAGGTGGTGCGCGTGGCGGTGCGCATGCTGGACAACGTGCTGGATGTCACCTATTGGCCCTTGCCCGAACAGCAGGCCGAGGCGCGCGCCAAGCGCCGCGTGGGGCTGGGCTTCCTCGGCCTGGGCAGCGCGCTGGTGATGCTGGGCCTGCGCTACGACACCGAGCCCGCGCGCGCGCTGGCTGCGCGTATCGCCGAGGTGCTGCGCGATGAGGCCTACCTGGCGTCGGTCGCGCTGGCCGCGGAAAAGGGCGCCTTCCCCTTGTTCGATGCCGAGGCCTACTTGCAGAGCGGCTTCGTGCAGCGCCTGCCCGAGACGGTGCGCGCGGCCATCCGCGCCGGCGGCATCCGCAACTCGCACCTGCTGTCGATCGCGCCGACCGGCACCATCACGCTGGCGTTTGCCGACAACGCTTCGAATGGCATCGAACCGGCCTTCTCCTGGACCTACAACCGGCGCAAACGGATGCCGGACGATACCTACAAAGTGTTCGAGGTGGCCGACCATGCCTGGCGGCTGTATCGCCACATGGGCGGCGACATGGCGCAATTGCCGGACAGTTTCGTAACGGCGCTGCAGATGTCTGCCATGGATCACATGCGAATGCTGGAAGCCGTGCAGCCTTATATCGACACCAGCATCAGCAAGACGGTCAACGTGCCGGAGGACTACCCCTACGAAGCCTTCCGCGGCCTGTACCTGGAAGCCTGGAAGGCCGGTCTCAAGGGCCTGGCCACCTACCGGCCCAACAGCGTGCTGGGCGCGGTGCTGTCGGTCGGGCCGGCGCCCGCCGCGGCCGCGCCTGCGGGGAGCGACGACGACCCGCTGCGCAGGCCGTTCGCCAGCCGGCCGGTCGGCGACCTGGACGGTGTGACCTCCAAGGTGGAGTACATGACCTATGAAGGGCGCAAGACCATCTACCTGACCGTCAACTTCATGCGCGTGACGGGCACGGCGGACGGGAAGCCCGTCACTATCGAGCGTCCGGTCGAGTTCTTCATGCCGGCCGGCCAGCGCAGCGAGGGCCAGCAGTGGATCACCTCCACCATGCGCCTGTTGTCGATGGTGGCGCGCTCCGGCGGCTCGGTGGCCAAGGCGCTTGCCGATATGCGCAATGTTGTCTGGGACAAGGGCACGGTGCGCTATGGGGTGCTGGTCCGCCAGGATGGCAGCGAGGTGCCGCGCTTCCATGATTCCGAGGTGGCGGCGATCGGCTATGCTCTGCAGCGCATCCTGGTCAAGCGGGGCTTCCTCGACGAGGAAGGCCGCCAGGTGCCGGTGGCTCAACTGGCCGAGCGGCTGGCGTTGCCGGCCGTGGCGGCGGCAGCGGACCACGCGGCGCCGGCGCGCCCCGGCGTGCCGCTGGCGCCAGGTGTCGGCTCGGGCAAGCCCTGTCCGGATTGCGGGGCGCATGCGCTGCACAAGATCGATGGATGCGCCAAGTGCGTCAATTGCGGATACGTCGGGGAGTGCGGCTAGCCCGCATGGAGGGTGCGGCCAACGTGGCTTGCCGCGCTGGCATTGGCTGCCCCGCGGCATCCGGGGGCGGTCGCCGCGGGTACATGCACGGTGTGGCGCCTTCCCTTGACTGCGCGCGTGTCAAGGGCCGTGACGGGCACCGGGATCGGGGCTGCCTTTTGCTACAATCGCCGCCATGAGTTATCAAGTTCTAGCGCGCAAATGGCGCCCCCGGGATTTCTCCACGCTGGTCGGCCAGGAGCACGTGGTGCGTGCGCTCACGCATGCGCTGGAACAGCAGCGGCTGCACCACGCCTACCTGTTCACGGGCACGCGCGGGGTCGGCAAGACCACGCTGTCGCGCATCCTGGCCAAGGCGCTCAACTGCACCGGCCCGGACGGCAACGGCGACGTCACCGCGGCGCCCTGCGGCCAGTGCAAGGCCTGCACCGAGATCGACGGCGGCCGCTTCGTCGACTACATCGAGATGGATGCCGCCTCCAACCGCGGCGTCGACGAGATGGCGCAGCTGCTGGACAAGGCGGTCTATGCGCCGGCGGTCGGGCGCTTCAAGGTCTACATGATCGACGAAGTGCACATGCTCACCAACCACGCCTTCAACGCCATGCTGAAGACGCTGGAGGAGCCGCCCGGCCACGTCAAGTTCATCCTGGCGACCACCGACCCGCAGAAGATCCCCGTCACGGTGCTGTCGCGCTGCCTGCAGTTCAACCTCAAGCAGATGCCCCCCGGCCACATCGTCGGCCACCTGGACCACATCCTGCGCGAGGAGGGCATTAGCCATGACGGCAGCGCGCTGCGCCTGCTGGCGCAGGCGGCCCACGGCTCGATGCGCGATGCGCTGTCGCTGACCGACCAGGCCATCGCCTACAGTGCCGGCCAGATCAGCGAGGAGGCCGTGCGCGGCATGCTGGGCGCGATCGACCAGGGCTATCTGGTGCAGCTGCTCGACTCTCTGGCCGCCGAGGACGGCGCCACCCTGCTGGGGATTGCCGACACCATGGCCGACCGCAGCCTGTCCTTCGCCGGCGCGCTGCAGGACCTGGGTTCGTTGCTGCACAAGATCGCGCTGGCGCAGGCCGTGCCCGGCGCGGTTCAGGACGAATGGCCGGAAGCGGCCGATGTGCGCCGCCTGGCCGCCGCCTTCGATGCACAGGAAGTGCAGCTGTTCTACCAGATCGCCAATCTCGGCCGCAGCGAGCTGGCGCTGGCGCCTGACGAATACGCCGGCTTCACCATGACGCTGCTGCGCATGCTGGCCTTCCGTCCGTCGGCATCGCCCGCGCCCACGCCCGTGCAGGGCGGCGGGATGCCGGCCCAGCGCCCGCGCGCGGCGTCCGGCGCGGGCATGGCGGCAGCTCAGGCAGCCCCGGCTGCCCAGGCAGCGCAACCGGTGGCGCGCGCCGCTCAAGCCCAAACGACGCCGGTGCGCGAGCCACAGGCCGGTGCGCCGGCCGCGGCGCCCGCCACGGTGGCGCAGGCGCCCGAGGCCCCGGCCACGCCGGCCGCGGGGAATGCCGCTCCGGCTGCGGTAACGGGCGGCGGCGCGATGTCGCCCGCGCGTGCGGCCTTGGCTGCGGCACGTCAGGCGGCAGCGGGCCGGGGTGGCGCACGCCAGCCGGCATCCGCATTGCAGGCGCCCGGCATGGCCGCGGCAACGGCCGCCGCCGCCGTGCCGGCGGCCCGTCCCGCCCCGCAGCCTTTGCGCCCGCCCGCGGCCGCGCGTGCGGCGCCGGCTGCGGCGCAGCCACCTGCTTCCCCTGCCGCCCAGGCACCGGCGGCGCCAGCGCCGCAGGGCAAGGCCGCCGCGGCCGCGCGGGAGCCGGATTTCGTGCCGCCCTGGGAAGCATCGGGCGGCAGCGACGTGCCGCCTTGGGAGGATCTGCCGCCGGACCTGCCTTGGATCGGCCCCTATGGCAGCGATCCCGAACCGGCCGCGCCGCGCGCTCGGCCAGAGCGGGCGGTGGCGGAGCAGCCAGCCGGCCGCCCGGACCAACGGGCCGCCGACCAACGGGCCACCGACCGGCCGGCGGACAAAGCTGCCGAAAAACCAGCTGATAAGCCGGCCGATAAGCCCGCGGCCAAGCCAGCGGACAGGCCGCCCGTCACCTTCAGCGAGGAAGGCGGCGTGCCGCCCGTGTTCAGCGGTGACTGGCCCGGCCTGGCGGCCAGCCTGTCGCTGAAGGGCCTGGCCCAGCAGCTTGCCTACCAGAGCGAACTGGCGCGCGTGGTCGCCAATACCATCTATCTGCGGGCGCCGGTGGCCGCCATTACCGAGGCCGGCGTGGTCGAACGCCTGCAGCAGGCGCTGACCGAGCATTTCGGCCAGCCCGTGCGTGTGCAGTGCGAGGTCGGCGCCGTCATCGAGACGGCCGCCGCCGCCGACGCCGAGGCACGCGAGCAGCGCCAGCGCGAAGCGGAGGCCGCCATCGAAGGCGATCCCTTTGTGCAGGGCCTGCTGAACGAGTTCGGCGGCCACATCGTGCAGGGTTCGATCCAGCCGCGCGCCGCCTGACACAGGATTCCAGGGGAGCGGCGCAGGCCGGCTCCCATCACCGTCTCAACCAATCGTATTCAGGAGTATTCCATCATGATGAAGGGTCAATTGGCCGGGCTGATGAAGCAGGCCCAGCAGATGCAGGAAAACATGAAGAAGATGCAGGAGCAGCTCGCCCAGATCGAGGTCGAGGGCCAGTCCGGCGCCGGTCTCGTCAAGGTGACCATGACCTGCAAGAACGACGTCAAGCGCGTCTCCATCGACCCCAGCCTGCTGGCCGACGGCGAGGACAAGGAGCTGCTGGAAGACCTGGTTGCCGCCGCCTTCAATGACGCCGTGCGCAAGGCCGAGGCCACCAGCCAGGAGAAGATGGGGTCGATGACCTCCGGCCTGCCGCTGCCCCCGGGCTTCAAGCTGCCGTTCTGAGCGGCAGCGCGCACGTGATGAGGAGTTCGGCAATGGGGTCCGGCCAAGCGGGGTGGCGCCGATGAAGGGCGCGCCCCCGACCTCGCTGCAGGCGCTGATCGAGGCGCTGCGGGTGCTGCCCGGCGTGGGGCCGAAGTCGGCCCAGCGCATGGCCTATCACCTGCTGCAGCATGACCGCGAAGGCGCGCGCCGGCTGGGCGACGCGCTGCGCGGCGCAGCCGACGGCATCCATCACTGCGCGCGCTGCAATACCTTCACCGAGCAGGAGGTCTGCGAGACCTGCCTGGATGAGCGGCGCGACGCCTCGCTGCTGTGCGTGGTGGAGACGCCCGCCGACCAGGTCATGATCGAGCAGACGCTGACCTATCGCGGCCAGTACTTCGTGCTGATGGGCCGGCTTTCGCCGCTGGACGGCATCGGCCCGCGCGAGATCCACCTCGACCGGCTGCTGGCGCGCGCCACCGATCCCGCCCTGGGCGGGCCGGTGTCCGAGGTGATCGTCGCCACCAATTTCACCAGCGAGGGCGAGGCCACCGCGCACTACGTGGGCGAGATGCTCAAGGCCCGCGGCCTGAAGGTGACGCGCCTGGCGCGCGGCGTGCCGGTGGGCGGCGAACTCGAGTACGTGGACGCGGGAACCATCGCACGCGCGGTGATGGACCGCCGTTCGCTCTAGGGCGCAGGACGTGTCCATCCGCCATCCAGCGCCAGGGCCGGCAGCGGGCGCGCCAGCATGAATCTCGCGCGGTTCGATCTCGTCACCCTCGGCCTGTTCGTGGCCGTGGCCCGGCAGGGCAGCATCTCGGCCGGCGCGCGCCAGTCCCACCTGGCCGTGGCGGCTGCCAGCAAGCGCATTTCCGATCTCGAGGCCGCCGTCGGCGCGCCGCTGTTCTTCCGTCATGCTTCCGGCGTGCAGCTGACCGAGGCGGGCCAGGCCTGCTTCCACCATGCCCTGACCATCCTGCAGGACGTCGAGCGCATGGCGGGGGTCATGTCCGACTACGCCAGCGGCGTGCGCGGCCAGGTGCGCGTGTGCGCCAATACCTCTGCCATCACCCAGTTCCTGCCGGACGACCTGGCCGCCTTTATGCGGATGCATCCGACCATCCGCATCGAACTGGAAGAACAGAACAGCAGCGACATCGTTGCCGCACTGGTGGAGAACCGCGCCGACGTCGGCATCTTCGCCGACCGCACGCCCTGCGCGGGCCTGGTCACGGTGGAGTACCGCCAGGACGAACTGGTGATGGTGACGCCGCCGGGCCATCCGCTGTCGACGCGCGGGCCGGTGCGCTACGCGGACACGCTCGAATACGACTTCGTCAGCCTGCCGCAGGTGACCTCCTTGGCCGCGCGGCTGCTGGAAGAGAGCAGCCGGCTCGACCGTCCGTTCCGCCTGCGCATCCAGGTTCGCAGCTTCGACGCCATGTGCCGCATGGTGATGGCCGGCCTCGGCGTGGGCGTGCTGCCGCGCATCGCCGCCGAGCCGCACGTCAAGTCGATGGGTTTGTCCCTGGTCTCGCTGCAGGATGCCTGGGCGCGCCGCTCGCTGCTGATCGGCATGCGGGATCCGGCCGGGCTGACGGTATCCGCGCGGCTGCTGATCACCCATCTCTGTGGGGACCGCGCGCCGTTCTGAGCGCCGCGCCGCCCGGGTCCGGGCACGCCCGCCGCGGGCCTTTCGCATTCCGAGAAAGCCCGCTTCACCGAATGCCGATTCCTCCGCGCAGGGCGCTGGGGCACACTGCGTCGCATTGGCCGGGCGCCCGCACGGGGCGCCGCCGCTCCACCAATCGCAGGAACCTCCCATGACGAAACAGATCCTCGAAGGCATCCGGGTGCTGGAACTCGGGCAATTGATCGCCGGCCCGTTCGCGGCCAAGACGCTGGCGGACTTCGGCGCGCAGATCATCAAGATCGAGCCGCCGGGCCAGGGCGACCCGCTGCGCAAATGGCGGATGCTCTACCAGGACACCTCGGTCTGGTGGGAGGCGCAGTCGCGCAACAAGCAGTCGGTCTGCATCGACCTGCGCCAGCCGGAAGGGCAGGACCTGGTGCGCAAGCTGGCGGCGGAGGCCGATGTGCTGATCGAGAATTTCCGCCCGGGCACCATGGAGAAGTGGGGCCTGGGCCCCGAGGCGCTGCATGCGCTCAACCCGCGGCTGATCATGCTGCGCGTCTCGGGCTACGGCCAGAGCGGGCCGAAGAAGGATGAGCCCGGCTTTGCCGCCGTGGCCGAGGCGATGGCCGGCCTGCGCTACCTGACCGGCGAGCCGGGCAGGGCGCCGGTGCGCGCCGGCCTGTCGCTGGGCGACACCATCGCCGGCCTGCACGGCGCGCTCGGCGTGCTGCTGGCGCTCTATGAGCGCGATGCGCGCGGCGGCCAGGGCCAGGTGATCGACGTGGCGCTGTACGAATCGCTGTTCAATCTCAGCGAAAGCCTGCTGCCCGAGTACTCGGCCTTCGGCGCGGTGCGCGAGCCGGCCGGCGGCGCGCTGCCGGGCATCGCGCCCTCCAATGCCTACCCCTGCGCCAGCGGCGAGTACGTGCTGGTGGCGGCCAACGGCGACGCCATCTTCAAGCGGCTGATGCACGGCATCGGCCGCCCGGACCTGGCCGAGGACCCGGCGCTGGCGCGCAACGACGGGAGGGTCAAGCGCGTCGAGGAAATCGACGCGGCCATCACCGCCTGGACTTGCACGCAGACTGTAGAGGACGCGCTGGCGGTGCTGCGCCAGGCCGAGGTGCCGTCGGGGCGCATCTACACCGTCAAGGACATCGCGGAAGACCCGCACTACCGCGCGCGCGGCGTGATCGAGCGCGTCACCGCCGCCAGCGGGCTCTCGGTGGAAGTGCCGGGCATCATGCCCAAGCTGTCGGGCAGCCCCGGCGCCATCCGCGAGCGCGCCCCCGTGCTGGGCGAGCATACCGATGCCGTGCTGGCGCAGGCGGGCTTCGACGCCGCCACCATTGCCGACCTGCGCGCGCGCGGCGTGATCGCATGAGTGCCGCCGCAAGCCTCGTGCGCGGTCCGGCGAGGATCGAGATCAACGAGGTGGCGCCGCGCGACGGCCTGCAGATCGAGCCCGTGGTGGTACCGACCGATGCCAAGGTCGGCTTCGTCGATGCCTTGTCCGCTTGCGGCTTCGCCCGCATCGAGGCCACGTCCTTCACCTCGGCCCGCGCCATTCCCGCGCTGGCCGACGCCGAGGCGGTGATGCACCGCATGCGCCGCACACCCGGTGTGCGCTACACCGCGCTGGTGCCGAACCTGCGCGGGCTGGAGCGCGCGCTGTCGTGCGCGCCCGACGAACTGAACCTGGTGATGTCGGCCAGCGAGACCCACAACCGCGCCAATCTGCGCATGACCCGCGAACAGTCGCTGGCGCAGCTGCTGGCCATGATCACCGAGGCGGGCAGGGCGGGCGTGCCGGCCAATGTGTCGCTGTCGACGGCGTTCGGCTGCCCCTTCGAGGGCGAGGTCGCGGCCGGCGAGGTGATGGCGCTGGCGCAGCGGCTGGCCGATGCGGGCGCGCAGGGCATCACCTTGTGCGATACCACCGGCATGGCCTATCCCGACCAGGTCGCGTCTTTGTGCGCGGCCTTCCAGCGGCAGTTGCCTGGCACCGGCCTGACCATCCACCTGCACAACACGCGCGGCATGGGCCTGGCCAATGCGCTGGCGGCCTGGCAGGCCGGCGTGGCGCGCTTCGACGCCGCCGCCGGTGGGCTGGGCGGCTGCCCCTACGCGCCGGGCGCGAGCGGCAACGTCAGCAGCGAGGAGCTGGTGCATATGTTCGCCGCGATGGGCGTGCAAACCGGCGTGGATCTCGGCCTCCTGCTGGAGGCCGTCGCCGGGCTGCCGGCGCTGGTCGGACGCGATCCCGGCAGCCAGCTGCTGCGTGCCGGCCCGCGCCTGCGCACGCACCGGCCGCCGGCCTGGTTGGCCGCGCATTTCGCCGTGGCGGGCTGAGGCCGCACGCGGCGGCAAGCCGGCAAGCCTTTCGAAAGGCTTGCCGCGTATCCTTCGCAGCGCCCGGCCGCGCCAACGTGCCGCGCCGGGCGCCGGCGCTGGATGGCGGCGGCGTCGCGTCGATGCGAGGTAGGTGAATATCCCGATGCGGTCTTTCATGCACTCGCGTAGCATCGCCACCTGCCGCACAGCGGCGCTTCCGCGTAAAAACAGGTAGGAGAAGACGATGTATAAGAAAAATTCACGCAGGCGGGTCCTGCTGGCGCTGTCGATGGCCGTGGCCGGCCTTTGCGCCGGGGGCGGCGCCATGGCGCAGGCCAAGCCGGAGAAGAGCAAGGTCACCATCGCCGTGGGCGGCAAGAACCTCTTCTACTACCTGCCGCTGACCATCGCCGAGCGCCAGGGCTATTTCAAGGACGAAGGCCTGGACGTGCAGATCGTCGACTTCGCCGGGGGTGCCAAGGCGCTGCAGGCGGTGGTGGGCGGCAGCGCCGACGTCGTCTCGGGCGCCTATGAGCACACGCTCGCGCTGCAGGCCAAGGGCCAGCAGTACCAGGAGTTCGTGCTGCAGGGCCGCGCCCCGCAGATCGTGCTGGTGGTGTCGAACAAGACCATGCCCAACTACAAGTCGATCGCCGACCTGAAGGGCAAGAAGATCGGCGTGACGGCGCCGGGCTCGTCCACCAACATCATGGCCAACTTCGTGCTGGCCAAGGCCGGCCTGAAGCCGTCCGACGTGTCCTTTATCGGCGTGGGCGCCAGCGCCGGCGCGGTGGCCGCGATGCGTTCTGGCCAGATCGACGCGATGGCCAACCTCGACCCCGTGATCTCCATGCTGACGCAGAAGGACGAGGTCAAGATCGCCTCGGACACGCGCACCCTGAAGGACACGGTTGCCGTGTTCGGCGGCAATATGCCGGCGGGCTGCCTCTACGCCTCCACCGCCTTCATCCAGCAGAACCCGAACACCACGCAGGCGCTGACCAATGCCATGGTGCGCGCGCTCAAGTGGCTGCAGAAGGCCGGCCCGTCCGACATCGTCAAGACCGTGCCGGAGAGCTATCTGCTGGGTGACCGTGCGCTCTACCTGGCGGCCTGGGAGAAGGTGCGCGAAGCGATCTCGCCGGACGGCATGATGCCGGCCGACGGTCCGCGCACGGCGCTCAACACCCTGCAGCAGTTCGACGCCGAGATCCGTGGCAAGAGCATCAAGCTGGACAGCACCTACACCAACGCCTTCGTGCAGAAGGCCAACGCCAAGTACAAGTAAAACAAGTCAAGCGGGCGCGGACGCGCCTCCGGCCCGTCGCACTCTCGGCGGGCCGCGCCTCCGGCCGGCCCGTGCCGGCAAGCCCTCCGCCGCCGAGCCGCGGCGGACCCCGACGGTAATCCATGAGCACTCCCGCACTTTCCCTCGACAACGTCACCTGTACCTTCGTTTCGCGCGAAGACCGCAGCCAGCGCTATACCGCGGTCAAGGATGTCACCCTGTCCGTGCAGCCGGGCGAATTCGTCTCCGTGGTCGGCCCCACCGGCTGCGGCAAATCCACGCTGCTCAATCTGGGCGCCGGCCTGCTGCAGCCCTCCAGCGGCGAGGTCCGCGTGTTCGGCGAGCCGCTGTCCGGCATCAATCGCCGCGCCGGCTACATGTTCCAGGCCGAGGCCCTGATGCCCTGGCGCAGCGCGCTCGACAACGTCGTGGCCGGGCTGGAATTCCGTGGCATGGCGCGCGCGCAGGCCATCGAACTGGGCGAGGATTGGCTGCGCCGCGTCGGCCTGGGCGGCTTTGGCGACCGCTATCCGCACCAGCTCTCCGGCGGCATGCGCAAGCGCGTCAGCCTGGCCCAGACCCTGGTGCTGGACCCGGACATCATCCTGATGGACGAACCGTTCTCCGCGCTCGACATCCAGACCCGCCAGCTGATGGAGAACGAGGTGCTCGCGCTGTGGGCCGCCAAGCGCAAGGCGGTGCTGTTCATCACCCACGACCTGGATGAGGCGATCGCCATGAGCGATCGCGTGGTGGTGCTGTCGGCCGGCCCCGGCACGCATCCGATCGGCGAATTCGCCATCGACCTGCCGCGTCCGCGCGACGTGGCAGAGATCCGCAACCATCCGCGCTTTGTCGAGCTGCATGCCGCCATCTGGGACGTGCTGCGCGAGGAGGTGCTCAAGGGCTACGCGCAGCAGCGCAATGCGGCCTGAGGCCGAAGCAATAACGGAACAAGAAAATCCATGGCTTTCCGCAAAGATTCACAAGGCATGCTGCGCGTCTGGCAGCTGCTGCTCCTGCTGGTGATCCTCGGCATCTGGCATGTGGCCACGCGCTCGCAGCAGGTCGCCTTCTTCTTCGGCGAACCGCTGGTGGTAGCCCAGCGCATCTGGAACTGGTTCGTGGTCGAACGCGACATCTACCAGCACCTGGGCGTGACGCTGGCGGAGACCGTGCTGGCCTTCGCCATCGGCACGGCCAGCGGTCTCGGCGTGGGCCTGTGGCTGGCGCTGAGCCCCTTCGCCTCGGCCGTGCTCGATCCCTACATCAAGGCCGCGAATTCGATGCCGCGCGTGATCCTGGCGCCCATCTTCGGCGTCTGGCTCGGCCTGGGCATCTGGTCCAAGGTGGCGCTGGCGGTGACGCTGGTGTTCTTCATCGTCTTCTTCAACGTCTACCAGGGCGTCAAGGAAGTCAGCCCGGTGGTGCTGGCCAACGCGCGCATGCTCGGCGCCAACCGCCAGCAGTTGCTGCGCCACGTCTACCTGCCGAGCGCCACGAGCTGGGTCTTCTCCTCGCTGCATACCTCGGTGGGCCTGGCCTTCGTCGGCGCGGTGGTGGGGGAGTACCTGGGCTCGGCCAGCGGCGTCGGCTACCTGATCCTGCAGGCCGAAGGCACCTTCGACATCAATACCGTGTTCGCCGGCATTGTCGTGCTGACTGCCTTCGCACTGCTGCTCGACTGGATGGTCGGCATCGGTGAGAAGCGCCTGATGCGCTGGCAGCCGCGCAGCGGCGAAACCGAAAAGCTGTAAGGCCGCGCGGGCGGCGCCGGGATCCGGTGCCGCCGGCCGCCCCGCGGTCTGCCGCGGGGCAGGAGACTTCATTGGCCCCGCCGGGGCGGGGCCGCCGCGCAGCTTGCGCGGCGGATGGCTCAGGGGACGATGACGATCTTGCCCGTCACCTTGCGCGCTTCCATGTCCTTGAGCGCCTGGGGGGCCTGCTCCAGCGGATAGCGCGCCGAGATGTGGGGGCGGATCTTGCCTTCCTTCATCCAGCCCAGCATCTGCGCCATATTGGCCTGGTTGGCCTTGGGCTCGCGCCGTACGAAGTCGCCCCAGAACACGCCGACCAGCGAGGCGCCCTTGAGCAAGGCGAGGTTCAGCGGGATCTTCGGGATCTCGCCATTGGCGAAGCCGATCACCAGGTAACGGCCGCGCCAGCCGATGGAACGGAAGGCCGGCTCGGCATAGATGCCGCCGACCGGGTCATAGATGACATCGGGCCCCTTGCCGTCGGTCAGTGCCTTGACGCGCTCGCGCAGGTCCTCGGTGCTGTAGTTGATCAGCGCGTCGGCACCGTGTTCCTTGCACACCGCGAGCTTCTCGTCGGTCGAGGCCGCGGCGATCACGCGCGCGCCGATGGCCTTGCCGATCTCGATCGCCGCCAGGCCCACGCCGCCCGCTGCGCCCAGCACCAGCATGGTCTGGCCGGCCTTCAGTTCGCCGCGGTCGACCACCGCGTGGTGCGAGGTGCCATAGGTCAGGGTGAAAGCCGCCGCCGTATCGAAGTCGATACCCGGGGGCATCGGCACCACGGCGCTGGCCGGCGCCTTGGCCTGGGAGGCGAAGGCGCCGTTGCCCAGGTAGGCGATCACCTTGTCGCCCGGCTTGACGTGTGTCACGCCTTCGCCGACGGCATTGACCACGCCGGCCAGCTCCGAGCCCGGCGAGAAGGGCAGCGCCGGCTTGGCCTGGTACTTGTTCTGGATGATGAGCACGTCGGGAAAATTGACTCCCGCGGCCTTGACGTCGATGACCACTTCCCCGGCGCCGGGCACCAGGTCGGGCAGGGTCTCGATGGTGAGGGAATCGGGCGGTCCCCAGGCTTTGCACAGTACGGCTTTCATCTTGTCTCCGGTGTTGGTGTCTCTGGCACGCTCGCGCGGCCGCGCGGCAGGGCAGAGCAAGTGTAGCGCAAAATAGCACGGTCGTTCTGTTCCGTGCCGTCGCGACGGCGGTGCCTGGCGGGAGGCTGCCGGGTGCTGGTTCGGGATGGCGTTCCACGGCTTGCGACTCGGCCGGGCCAGTGCCGCTTTTGCCGAATCTGCGGGCGCCCGGGAGGGGCGTTTCGGGGCCGCGAGGCGTCGCCGTGTCGGGTACAATCGCGCCCATGCATATCCTTCTCGCAAACGACGACGGCTACCTCGCGCCAGGGCTCGCGGCATTGCATGCCGCACTGACGCCGCTCGCGCGGGTCACGGTGATCGCACCCGAGCAGAACCACAGCGGGGCATCGAATTCGCTGACACTGCAGAGGCCGTTGTCGATCTACGAAGCGCGGGAAGGCGTGCAGAAGGGCTTCCGCTTCGTCAACGGCACGCCGACGGACTGCGTCCACATCGCGCTGACGGGCCTGCTGCAGGAAAAGCCCGACCTGGTGGTGTCCGGCATCAACCAGGGGCAGAACATGGGCGAGGACGTACTCTACTCGGGCACCGTCGCCGCTGCCATCGAGGGTTACCTGTTCGGTATTCCTTCCATCGCCTTCTCGCAGGTGGACAAGGGCTGGGACCAGCTCGACGCGGCGGCGCGCGTGGCGCGTACCATCGTGGAGCGTGCCATCGCGCATCCGCCCAAGGAGCCCTTCCTGCTCAACGTCAATATCCCGAACCTGCCATACGAGCATCTGCGCGGCTACCGGGCGACGCGGCTGGGCAAGCGCCATCCGTCGCAGCCGGTGATCACGCAGGTGAACCCGCGCGGCGAAACCAATTACTGGATCGGACCCTCGGGCGACGCACGCGATGCCAGCGAGGGCACGGATTTCCACGCCGCCGCCAACGGCTTCATCTCGCTCACCCCGCTGCAACTCGATCTCACCCACCGCGGCCAACTGGACCAGCTTAGCCAGTGGCTGCAATAGGCGTTCCGACAGTGTTCGCACGCTGCCTGCTGTACCCATGAATTCCACAACGCGCCGCCCGAAGTTTCCCCTGTCGCTGGACGCCGTGGTCGAGCGCAAGCCGGCCCCGGCGCGCACTGCCGGCATGCCGGCAGTCGGCGGCACGCGAGCCGGGGCCGCGGCCAAGGCCGGCGCCAAGCCGGTGGCGCCCGTCGTGGCGCCGGGCAGCGCCGTGGAGGCACGCGCGACGGCGGCGACCGCGGGCGGCGGCGGCATGGCATCGGATCGCGCGCGCGGCGCGCTGGCCGCGCGGCTTCGCGCCGGCGGCATTCGCGATGAGCGCGTGCTCAATGCCATCGGCGCGGTGCCGCGTCATCTGTTCGTCGACCCCGGCCTGGCTTCGCAGGCTTACGAGGATGCCGCGCTGCCGATCGGACACCAGCAGACCATCTCGAAGCCCTCGGTGGTGGCGCGGATGATCGAACTGCTGCGCGAGGAGCTGGCTCCCGATCAGCCGCTGGGCCGCGTGCTGGAGATCGGCACCGGCTGCGGCTACCAGGCCGCCGTGCTGAGCCTGGTGGCCAGCGAGGTTTTCTCGATCGAACGGATCCGCCCGCTGCATGAGCAGGCCAAAGCGAACTTGCGGCCGCTGCGCGTGCCAAATCTGCGCTTGCACTATGGCGACGGCATGCTGGGCCTGCCGCAGGTCGCGCCGTTTTCCGCCATCATCCTGGCGGCGGCGGGCATGGAGGTGCCGCAGGCTTTGCTCGAGCAGCTGGCTGTCGGCGGGCGCCTGATCGCGCCGGTGGCGGTGGTGCCGCCAGCCGGCGGGCCAGGGCAGACCGTGACGCAGCAGCTCCTGCTGATCGAGCGCCGCAACCGGCATCGCTTTCACCGGACCGCGCTTGAAGCCGTATTCTTTGTGCCCTTAAAATCGGGCACCATCTGAGTCGAACTATGCACAACATCGTGAAATCGGAACCTATCGCCCGCGCCGGGCGTCTCGCCCTCGCTTCCTCGCTGATCGGGTTGCTGGCGGCCTGCGCCTCGTCGCCGATGCCGGCTCCAGTGGTCGACAAGACGTCGACCGCCGCGGCCGCGGCGCCGCTTGAGCCGCCCCCGCCCGGATACTATCGGGTCAAGCGCGGCGATACCCTGTACCGGATCGCGCTGGAGAACGGCCAGTCCTATCGCGATGTGGCGGCCTGGAACAATCTCGCGAACGTGAACCAGATCGAAGTCGGCCAGATGCTGCGGGTGGTGCCCCCCGGCGTCGAACCCGGCACGCCGCAGGGCGTGTCGACCGCGCCGGTCGTCCCGGGCGGTGTGCAGGCGCAGCCGATCGACCAGGCCAAGCCGCTGCCGCCGGTGGCGACAACGCCGCCGGCCAGCACGTCACAGCCGGCCGCCGCCGCCTCGCAGCCGGCTGCCGACGGCAGTGTCAAGCTGGTCTGGCCGGCAACCGGTCAGGTGCTTGCCCGATTCGATGAAAAAGGTAACAAAGGCATCGATATTGCCGGCAAGCGGGGCGATCCCGTGCTGGCTGCCGATGATGGCCGCGTGATTCATGTGGGCCCCTTGCGCGGCTACGGGAATCTTGTCATCATCAAGCACAACGAGACATATCTAACTGCCTACGGCTACAACGACAAGGTTCTTGTGGCTGAGCAGTCGACGGTTCGCAAGGGTCAGAGGATCGCAGAAATGGGCAGCACGGACGCCGACCGTGTCAAGCTCCATTTCGAGGTTCGCAAGAACGGGAAGCCGGTTGACCCGATGCGCTATTTGCCGCCACAGTGAGGTTTCATGCCACGCCAGAAAACCGTCTCATCCGGAACCGCCAGCAGGACCCGCCGTCCCAAGCAGCCGGAAGTGAAGGCTGGCGTGGCGGCGGTCGAGCCCCAGGCCGAAACCTTCGGCCCGGAACTGGACGCGGCGGCCGAACTTGTCCCCCTCGCCGACGATCCCATTGCCGCCGGTGACGGCGCGCTCGGCACTGGCGAAATTCTGGGCGACGATGCCGAAGGGTCCATCCGCGACGACGACGAGGAGCGCGAGGAAGAGGAAGAAGGCGAGGAGAGCGGCGAAGCGTCCGCCGAGCACGATGACTTCCGCTCCGTGCTGCACACCGAACTCGCGGCGGATACCGTCCAGCACTATCTGAACCGGATCAGCATCAAGCCGCTGCTGTCGGCACCCGAGGAACTGCATTTTTCCACCCTGGCCAAGGATGGCGACTTTTCCGCGCGCCAGGTGATGATCGAGCGCAACCTGCGCCTGGTGGTCAGCATCGCCAAGGGTTATCTCAACCGCGGTGTGCCACTGCTCGACCTGATCGAGGAGGGCAACCTCGGGCTGATGCATGCCATCGAGAAGTTCGATCCATCGCGCGGCTTCCGCTTTTCCACCTATGCCACCTGGTGGATCCGCCAGAGCATCGAGCGCGCGATCATGAACCAGGCGCGCACGGTGCGCTTGCCCGTGCACGTGATCCGCGAGTTGAACCAGGTGCTGCGCGCCAAGCGCCATCTGGAGAAGAGCGGCACCGACGGGCGCGATGCCAGCCTCGAGGACATCGCCCACCTGCTGGGCAAGACGGCCGACGAGGTACAGGACGTGCTGGCGCTCAACGAGCACACCACCTCGCTGGACACGCCGTTCGACCTGGATCCCGGTTCCAGCCTGCTCGATTTCCTCTCCGACGAGCACAATGCGGCGCCGGACCAGGAGGTGGCGCACCGCGAGCTGGAAAACCTGATGAAGCTGTGGCTCGCACGGCTTTCCGAGAAACACCGCTATGTGGTGGAGCGCCGCTTCGGCCTCAACCACATCGAGCCGGCCACGCTCGAGGAGCTCGCCGAGGAAATGGGGCTGACGCGCGAGCGCGTGCGCCAGATCCAGCAGGAAGCGCTGGTCAAGCTCAAGCGGCACTTCGCCTCCCAAGGCGTGCGCAAGGACGCAGTTCTGTGACCCCTGTTTTGGTATTTGACATCGAGACTATTCCCGATGTCGCCGGCCTGCGCCGGCTCAATGACCATCCCGATTCGCTCAGCGACGCCGAAGTCGCCGAGTTGGCCTTCGCGGCGCGCCGCGAGAAGACCGGCAGCGATTTCCTGCCGCACTACCTGCAGCGCGTGGTGGCGATTTCCTGCGTCCTGCGGCGCAACCAGCGCGACGGCAGCGCCGTCTTTCATGTCGGCTCGCTCGGTTCGCCGGACGACGGCGAGGCGGTGCTGATCCAGAAGTTCTACGACCTGATCGCCCGCTACAGCCCGCAACTGGTGTCGTGGAACGGCGGCGGCTTCGACCTGCCCGTGCTGCACTACCGCGGACTGGTGCATGGCGTGACCGCGCCGCGCTACTGGGAAATGGGCGAGGGGCGTGACGACGACAGCCGCGACTTCAAGTGGAACAACTACATCAGCCGCTACCACATGCGGCACCTGGACCTGATGGACCTGCTCGCGATGTACCAGCCGCGCGCCTCCGCGCCGCTCGACGAGCTGGCCAAGCTGTGCGGCTTCCCGGGCAAGATGGGGATGGACGGCAGCAAGGTCTGGCAGGCTTTCCAGGATGGGCAGCTCGATGAGATCCGCGCCTATTGCGAGACCGACGTCGTCAACACCTACCTGGTGTACTGCCGTTTCCAGCTCATGCGCGGCGGCTTCACCGCGAAGGAGTTCGACCGCGAAGTCGAGTTCGTGCAGGAGTCGCTGGCCGAACTGCCCGGCCCGCAGTGGATGGAGTATCTGCGCGCCTTCCGCGTGACGCCGCTGCATGCCGGTGGCGAGGAAGAAGAGGCCGACTACTGAGGGCCGGCCCGCATTCCGCTGCGTCCATCCGCTCAGAGGGCCAGCGTGAGGCGCACGGGCTGGTGGTCTGACGCGGACGTGTCGCCGTTCACCTCGCAGCGCACGACGCTGTTCAGCAGGTCTTCCGTCACCAGCATGAAGTCGCAGGCGAACGGCGGCTCCGGCCACTGCTCCTTGTCATAGAGTGCGCAGGTGGGGGCGTGCTGCTGGCCAGGATGGGTTTGCAGCCATGCGTCGCGCCAGGCCGGCGTGCCGCCCTCGAACGGCGCCAGCAGGTGCCGCAGCGCCGGGTCATCGGGATGGCAGTTGAAGTCGCCGCACAGGACCGCCGCCGATGGCCGCGCCTCGGGCGTGAACGGCCCGGGGCGGCTCTCGGCCAGGCCCGGGTGGCGCGCATGCGCGCAAGCCTGTTGATGCCAGCCCCGCAGCGCCTCGGCCTGGGCAAGCCGCTGCGCTGCCGAATAGTATTCCAGGTGCGTGCAGATCACGCGCAGCCGATGGGTGCCGGCGATCAGCGTGGCCTCCAGCGCCACGCGCGGCATCGAAGCGACGCTGGGATCGGCGGGCCACGGCAGGGTGCGGCGAAACACTTCGCGTACAGGCAGACGGGTGGCGATCAGGTTGCCGAACTGTTTCGGCCTGCCATCGTCGTCGAAGCGGTCGACGCCCGGCGCGTAAAGCAGGCGATAGTCGGGCAGCAGCGCCGCGAGCTCGGCCACCTGGTCCTGGCCGGGGCTCCCGGCCAGTTCGCCGAAACCTCGCGTGACTTCCTGCAGGCACAGCACGTCGGCATCCGCCATCGCGCGCAGGACCTGCACCGTACGGGCCAGGTCGACTCTGCCATCGGCGCCGCGGCCCCACTGGATGTTCCAGTTGATCAGTTCCATGATGCACTCCCTCGGCCTTGGCCTGAGAACGGCGCGACCGGGCCTCGACTGGACTACAATCGCGCTTTCGCAAAACAATACGACAGCTTCCCTGGTGTCTCAAGCCGTGTCCTCTTCACAAGCCAAGCCTTCTCCGGGTGCCGCTGGCGCCGCTTCCGCCGCGCCGGCGCCCGCCGCCGACCCAACCGTGCAGATCGACAGCCTCGATATGGAGGCGCGTGGCGTCGGCCGCCTCGTGAATGAGGACGGTACGCCGGGCAAGGTGATCTTCGTCGAGGGCGCGCTGCCGGGCGAAACGGTCAGCTATCGCAGCTATCGCCGCAAGCCCAGCTACGAGCAGGCGCATCTGGTCGAGGTGAAGCAGGCGTCCGTGATGCGCGTCAAGCCGGGTTGCCAGCATTTCGGCGTGTGTGGCGGATGCTCGATGCAGCACCTGGATTCGCGCGCGCAGCTGGCGATCAAGCAGCGCATCCTGGAGGATAACCTCTGGCATCTGTCCAAGGTCCGGCCGGATGTGGTGTTCCGTCCGATCGCCGGTCCCGACTGGGGCTACCGCTACCGCGCGCGCCTGACGGTGCGCGATGTGGTCAAGAAGGGCGGGGTGCTGGTTGGCTTCCATGAGCGCAAGAGCAGCTACGTGGCCGACATGACGCGCTGCGAAGTGCTGCCACCGCATGTGTCGGCCCTGCTGGTGCCGCTGCGCGACCTGGTCGCCGGGCTGTCGATCCGCGACCGCATGCCGCAGATCGAGCTGGCCGTGGGCTCCGATGTGACGGCGCTCGTGCTGCGTGTGCTGGAGCCGCTCAATGAGGCGGACCATGATCTGCTGCGCGCGTTCGCCGATCGCCACGGCGTGCAGTTCTGGCTGCAGCCCAAGGGTCCGGATACCGTTGTGCCGTTCTATCCGCTGGATCGCGAGCTGGCCTATACCTTGCCGGAATTCGGCATTCGCATGCCGTTCAAGCCCACCGACTTCACCCAGGTCAATCACCAGATCAACCGGGTGCTGATCAGCCGGGCGCTGCGCCTGCTGGATGCCAAGCCGGGCGACCGCTTGCTCGACCTGTTCTGCGGCATCGGCAATTTCACGCTGCCGCTGGCCACCCAGGGCAGCTCGGTGATGGGCATCGAAGGCAGCGAGGCGCTGACCACGCGTGCGCTGGCCAATGCCAAGGTCAACGGGCTGGACCACAAGACCGAGTTCGCCTGCCGCAACCTGTTCGAGGTGGAGGCCGCCGACATCGCGGCGCTCGGCCGTTTCGACCGCTGGCTGGTGGATCCGCCGCGCGAAGGCGCTCTGGCGGTGTGCAAGGCGCTTGGCGATCTGGCGCAGCAGGGCAGCGACGTGCTGCCCGCGCGCATCGTCTATGTTTCCTGCAACCCCGCCACCCTGGCCCGCGATGCCGGCCTGCTGGTGCACGAGGCGGGCTACCGCCTGGCCGGCGCCGGCGTGGTCAACATGTTCCCGCATACCTCGCACGTCGAGTCCATCGCGGTGTTCGAGCGCGGCTGAGGCTGCGCGGGCAGCACGGGCAAAAAAAGAGCCGGCAGATGCCGGCTCTTTCTGTTTGCGGGTGTCTGCCGCGAGCGTCAGTCCCGGTTGCCGCCGAAGATGCCGAGCAGCGCCAGCAGGTTGGCGAAGACGTTGTAGACGTCCAGGTAGATCGCCAGCGTGGCGGTCACGTAGTTGGTCTCGCCGCCGTTGACCACGCGCTGCACATCGAACAGGATGTAGGCCGAGAAGATGCCGATGGCGATGACCGACACGGTGATCATCAGCGACGGCAGTTGCAGCCAGATATTGGCCACGCTGGCCAGCAGCAGCAGGATCACGCCGACGAAGAGGAACTTGCCCAGGCCGGAGAAATCCCGCTTGCTCACCGTTGCCACGGTCGCCATGGCGCCAAACACGGCTGCCGTGCCGCCGAAGGCATACATGATCAGTGCTGGGCCGTTGGAGAACTGCAGCGTGGCGCCGATCAGGCGGGACAGCATCAGCCCCATGAAGAAGGTGAAGGCCAGCAGCAGGGCCACGCCCATGCCGCTGTTCTTGGTCTTCTCGATGCCATAAAAGAAGGCGAAGGCGATGCCGAGGAAGAGGATCAGCGACAGGCCGGAGCGGCCGGCCATCAGGCTGAAGCCGCTGACGACACCGATCCAGGCGCCGAGCACCGTCGGGATCATCGAAATGGCCAGCAGCCAGTAAGTGTTGCGCAAGACCCGGTTACGCACCGCGACGTCGGTGACGCTTCCTGCATTGCCGAAACCGTAGGTGTTCAGCTTGTTATCCATGGTGACTCCTGTCTCGAATGGTGAGGCGCCGGGGCGACCCCGGGCCGGCACAGTGGCAATGTGGCATCGCGTAGCCCGAATTGCAAGGGGAGGGGCGACGAATTCGGCACTTTAAAGTGCCGAGACCTTCACTCCTGTCTGCGTTGGAGCGTGCAATGTGCCAATCTGTTCCCGACAATCATGGGTGCACCTAAATGTATGCTATAAGAGGCAAAGCCCGGTGCCTTCGCGACGTCTAACGCCGCGCGGCGTCTTGCGCCTTGCGGTCACGGTCTCGTGCTAGAATTGCGGGTTCAATCCAATTGTAACCCCTTCATTTTTCGGAGTTTTTATGGCGATCGAACGCACCCTCTCGATTATCAAGCCGGATGCCGTGGCCAAGAACGTCATCGGCCAGATCTATGCTCGTTTCGAGGCCGCCGGCCTGAAGGTCGTGGCAGCCAAGATGGTGCACCTGTCGCGCGGCGAAGCCGAGCAGTTCTATGCCGTGCACAAGGAGCGCCCCTTCTTCAAGGATCTGGTCGACTTCATGGTCTCCGGCCCGGTCATGATCCAGGCGCTGGAAGGCGAGAACGCCATCGCCAAGAACCGCGACCTGATGGGCGCCACCGACCCCAAGAAGGCCGAGAAGGGCACCATCCGCGCTGACTTCGCCGACAGCATCGACGCGAACGCCGTGCACGGTTCGGATGCGGCGGAAACCGCTGCCGTGGAAGTGGCTTTCTTCTTCCCGGGCATGAACGTATACGGCCGCTGATTGTCTCGCCTGGACCCCAGGTCTAGGTCTAGACTCAAAGCGCTCGGAACGATTCGAAACGCCAGTCAAGCAACACCAAGCTGCCCTCATGAACGATCTCGTTAACCTGCTCGACATGGATGCGGACGCGCTCACCGCCTATTGCGGTGAGCTCGGCGAGAAGCCGTTTCGTGCGCGGCAGCTGCAGCGCTGGATCCACCAGTTCGGTGCCAGCCGCTTCGACGCCATGTCGGATCTCGCCAAATCGCTGCGCGAGAAGCTCGCCACGCGAGCCGAGATCCGCGCGCCCGCGGTCATCACCGACCATGAGTCGGCGGACGGCACGCGCAAGTGGCTGATCGATGTCGGCGCCGGCGACGCGGTGGAGACGGTGTACATCCCCGAGGAAACGCGTGGCACGCTGTGCGTTTCCTCGCAGGCAGGCTGCGCCGTCAACTGCCGCTTCTGCTCCACCGGCAAGCAGGGCTTTTCGCGCAACCTGAGCACCGGTGAGATCATCGGCCAGCTGTGGATGGCGGAGTTCGCCATGCGCGCCAGGCTGGGCCGCGGCCCCAAGGACGACCGCGTCATCTCCAATGTGGTGATGATGGGCATGGGCGAACCGCTGCTGAACTACGACCAGGTCGTGCCTGCCATGCGCCTGATGCTGGACGACAACGCCTACGGCCTGTCGCGCCGCCGTGTCACGCTGTCCACCTCCGGCGTGGTGCCGATGATGGATCGCCTGGCCCACGACCTGCCGGTCGCGCTGGCGGTGTCGCTGCACGCATCCAACGACGCGCTGCGCGACATGCTGGTGCCGCTGAACAAGAAGTACCCGCTGGCCGAGCTGATGGCGGCATGCCGCCGCTACCTGGAGTTCGCGCCGCGCGATTTCATCACCTTCGAATACTGCATGCTGGATGGCGTCAACGACGGCGTCGAGCATGCGCGGGAACTGTTGAAGCTGGTGGCCGACGTGCCATGCAAGTTCAACCTGATTCCCTTCAACCCCTTCCCGGAATCCGGGCTCAAGCGCTCCAATAACGAGCAGATCCGCCGCTTTGCGCAGGTGCTGATGGATGCGGGCATCGTCACCACCATCCGCAAGACGCGCGGTGACGATATCGACGCCGCTTGCGGGCAGTTGGCGGGCGAGGTCAAGGACCGCACCCGCCTGGCCGAGCGCGGTAAGTTCGGCAAGATCACCCCGATCGTGCCGGCCGCGGCCGTCGGCGGTGACGGGCAGTCCCGGGAGGTTCGCCCTGCATGATGCGCCTGTTGATCGCGGCCCTGCTGGGGCTGGTGATGCTGACTGCCTGCCAGGCGCCGCGCGTGCCGGGGCAGGACGCACAGGCCGCAAACAGCCCGGCTGAACTCAAGCGGCGCGCCATCATCCGCCTCCAGTTGGCCACCAACTACATGGAGGCGGGGCAGAACACCGTCGCGCTGGAGGAGGCGCAGCAGGCCATCGCCATCGATCCCGGCCTGGCCGACGCCTACCACGTGCGCGCGCTCATCTACGCGAACATGAATGAACGCGGGCTGGCCGAGCAGAGCTTCCGCAGCGCGGTGTCGCTGCGCGAGAACGACGGCGACCTGCTGAACAACTACGGCTGGTTCCTGTGCCAGAACGGTCGCTTCCAGGACGCCGTGCCGATGCTTGAGCGCGCCGCTGCTGCGCCGTCGGCAAGTGGCCCGCTCAAGCCGCAGATCAGCCTCGGCGTCTGCCAGCTGCGCCGCGGCGACCTGGCTTCCGCCGAAAAGAGCCTGCAGAAGGCGCTCGCCTACGACCGCAACAACGCGGCGGCGCTCACCAACCTCGCGCAGGTGTATTACCAGCGCGGCGATTTCCAGCGTGCCTGGCAGACCGTCGGGCGCGTCAACGGTGGCAGTGCCGCCAGCGCGCAATCCCTCTGGCTGGGTGCGCGCATTGCTCACCGCCAGGGTGACACCGCCACGCAGGAAGCGATGGTCGCGCAGTTGCGCAGCCGCTTCCCGGAGTCGCCCGAACTGGCTGCATACGAACAAGGAGCATGGAATGAGTGAACAGGGGGAGCGCGTCGACAGCCAGGCGTCGGCCGTGGGCGCCGAGCGCGAGGCGGTCGCGCGCGAGATCGGAGCACGATTGGCCGAGGCCCGCGAGGCGCAGCGCCTGTCGGTCGAGGACGTCAGCGCGCGGCTCAAGGTGGCGGCGGGCAAGCTGGCCGCGCTCGAGGCAGGCCATCTTGAAGGGCTGCCCGATGTCATTTTCGCCAAGGGCGTGATGCGGGCCTATGCGCGCATGCTCCATGTCGACATCGATCCCCTGTTGGCACGCTTTCAGCCCAGGCCCGAACCGACGGTCGAGCTGGTCGCGCGCAGCGACGGCGGCCTGAACCAGAGTTTCGATGAGCGCCGCCGCTTTGCCTCGCGCGGTGCCGGTGCCTCGCGCAGTGCCGGCGGGCGCTGGGTCTGGCTCGCGCTGGTGGTGGTTGTGATCGGTGCCGGCGCCTATTTCGGCTTCGACCATGCGCGACAGTGGTTCGAAGCACGCAAGGACGCCATGAGTGCACCTCATGCCGATGAGCCCGCGCCGCCGCAGAGCGATGCGGCCACCGGCACGGTGACGGCGGCGCTGCCGCCGGTGATGAGCGGAGCCGACAGCCCCGCGCCGTCCGAAGATACCTCGGCAGCCAGTGCGCCTGCCGCCGCCCCGGCCCGAGTGGCCAGTGCGCCGACGGCCCCGGCCGCAGCAGCGCCGGCTCCGGCTCCGGCCGCGGCGACCGCTGCAACGGCTACGACCGCTACAACCGCTACAACCGCGGCAGCCCCGGCAGCCCCGGCAGCCCCGGCAGCCCCGGCGGCAACGCCTGTGCCGGCCGGCGCAGGCGAGCTGCAGATCCGCTTCGCGGCCGACACCTGGTACGAGATCCGCGATCGCCGCGGCAAGGTCGTGCTCGGCGGTACGGCCAAGGCCGGGCAGGAAGTCAGCGGCGGCGGCGAAGCACCGTACAAGGTTGTGATCGGCAACGTCAAGGGTATCGGGTCGATGACCCGCAACGGCACGCCGGTCGACCTGCAGGCGGCCAACCGCAACAACGTGGCGCGCCTGACGCTGCCCTGAGGACAGGGCGCGGGCGAACTGTATAGCAAGGTGGGAATTACCATGAACGAACAGGCCTGTATGCCGGTACTGCCCGGCCCGCTGCCGCGCCGGCAATCGCGCCAGGCGCGCATCGCATGGGGCGACAATATCGTCACCATCGGTGGTGGCGCGCCGGTGCGCGTGCAGTCGATGACCAACACCGACACCGTCGACGCGATCGGCACCGCCATCCAGATCAAGGAACTGGCGCGCGCCGGTTCCGAGATCGTGCGCATCACGGTCAATACGCCCGAAGCCGCGGCGGCCGTGCCGGCCATCCGCGAGCAGCTCGACCGCATGGACGTGAACGTGCCGCTGGTGGGCGATTTCCACTACAACGGCCACAAGCTGCTGCAGGACCACCCGGCCTGCGCCGAGGCGCTGTCGAAGTACCGCATCAACCCCGGCAACGTCGGCCAGGGCGCCAAGCGCGACACGCAGTTCGCGCAGATGATCGAGATGGCCTGCCGCTACGACAAGCCGGTACGCATCGGCGTGAACTGGGGCAGCCTGGACCAGGACCTGCTGGCCCGCATCATGGACGAGAACGCCGGCCGTGCTGAGCCGTGGCCCGCGCAGAGCGTGATGGTGGAGGCGCTGATCACCTCGGCCATCGAGTCGGCGAAGAAGGCCGAAGAGATCGGCCTGTCCGGCGACCAGATCATCCTGTCGTGCAAGGTTTCGCAAGTGCAGGAACTGATCGCGGTCTACCGCGAACTGGCACGCCGCTGCGACTACGCGCTCCATCTGGGCCTGACCGAGGCCGGCATGGGCAGCAAGGGCATCGTGGCCTCGACGGCGGCGCTGTCGGTGCTGCTGCAGGAAGGCATCGGTGACACCATCCGCATCTCGCTGACGCCCGAACCGGGCGCGCCGCGCGAGAAGGAAGTCTACGTGGGGCAGGAGATCCTGCAGACCATGGGCCTGCGCAACTTCACCCCGATGGTGATTGCCTGCCCGGGTTGCGGTCGCACCACCAGTACGGTGTTCCAGGAACTGGCGGCCAGCATCCAGTCCTACCTGCGCGAGCAGATGCCGGTGTGGAAGACTGCTTACCCCGGTGTCGAGGAAATGGACGTGGCCGTGATGGGCTGCATCGTCAACGGTCCCGGCGAGAGCAAGCATGCCAACATCGGCATCTCGCTGCCGGGCTCGGGCGAATCGCCGGCGGCACCGGTGTTCGTCGACGGCGTCAAGGTGAAGACGCTGCGCGGCGAGCGCATCGCCGAGGAGTTCCAGGCCATCGTCGACGAATATGTGCGCACGCACTATGGACCGGATGCCGCGCAGGCGGCGACCGAAGCGGCAGCCTGAAGGGCGCCGCGCGCAAGATTGGACAAGATGAGTGAATCCGTGAATCAGGCGGCTGTCGCTGCCAACGCTGCCAATACCGAGGCCAACGGCAAGGCCGCCAAGCCGATGCAGGCCATCAAGGGCGTGAAGGGCATGAACGACATGCTGCCCGCCGACGCCGCGCTGTGGGAGCATTTCGAGAACGCCGCGCGTGCCATGCTGCGCGCCTACGGCTACCAGCAGCTGCGCACCCCCATCGTCGAGCATACGCAGCTGTTCGTGCGCGGCATCGGCGAAGTGACCGATATCGTCGAGAAGGAAATGTACTCCTTCACCGATGCGCTGAACGGCGAGAACCTGACGCTGCGCCCCGAGGGCACGGCGGCGGCGGTGCGCGCCACCATCGAGCACAACCTGCTGTATGACGGCCCGAAGCGGCTCTGGTACACCGGCCCGATGTTCCGCCATGAGCGTCCGCAGCGCGGCCGCTACCGCCAGTTCCACCAGCTCGGCGCCGAGGCGCTCGGCTTCGCCGGCCCCGACGTCGATGCCGAGATCATCCTGATGTGCCAGCGGCTGTGGGACGACCTCGGCCTGGTCGGCGTGCGGCTCGAGCTGAACTCGCTCGGCCAGGCGCACGAGCGTGCCGCCCACCGCGAAGAGCTGATCAAGTATCTCGAAGGCTTCCAGGACATCCTCGACGAGGACAGCAAGCGCCGCCTGTACACCAATCCGCTGCGCGTGCTGGATACCAAGAATCCGGCCCTGCAGGAGATGGCGTCGAACGCGCCCAAGCTGATCGACTTCCTCGGCGAGGAGTCGCTGGCCCACTTCGAGGGCGTGCAGCGCCTGCTCAAGGCCAACAACGTGCCGTTCACCATCAACCCGCGCCTGGTGCGCGGGCTGGACTACTACAACCTGACCGTGTTCGAGTGGATCACCGACAAGCTCGGCGCGCAGGGCACCATCGCCGGCGGCGGCCGCTATGACCCGCTGATCGCGCAGATGGGCGGCAAGCCGGCGCCGGCCTGCGGCTGGGCGATGGGCATCGAGCGCATCATCGAGCTGATCCGCGAGGAAGGCCTGGTGCCGGAGGCCGAGGGCTGCGACGTCTATGTGGTGCACCAGGGCACGGCTGGTGCCGAGCGCGCGATGATCGCGGCCGAGCGCCTGCGCGATACCGGGCTGGACGTGCTGCTGCATGCCACCACCGACGGCAAGAGCGGCAGCTTCAAGTCGCAGATGAAACGTGCCGACAGCAGCGGTGCGGCCTACGCCGTTATCATTGGCGAGGACGAGGTCGCTGCCGGCGTGGCGCAGGTCAAGGAGCTGCGCAGCGGCGCGCAGGCCGAAGGCGGCGGGCAGCAGGTTTCGGTGCCGCTGGAAGAACTGGTCGACTACGTGGTCGACGCCATGGTCGGCGCCACCGAGTAAGGCGGCGCAGGCCAGCAGGACAGGGCGCCGCGCGCGCCCATCGACACCCATCCAACGCGACAAACTCTCTCCGGTAGACGCCTCGACATGGCTTACGATCTAGAAGAACAGGAACAGCTTGAGAGCCTCAAGGCCTGGTGGCGCCAGTACGGCAATGCGCTGACCTGGCTGGTCATTGCCTGCCTGCTGGCCTTCGCGGGCTGGAACGGCTGGAAGTACTGGCAGCGCAAGGAGTCCGGCGAGGCCGCCGTGCTCTATGAGCAGGTGCTCAAGGGGGCCGACGCCCGCGACGTGGCGCTGGTCAAGCGCGCCGCCAGCGACCTGGAAGGGAAGTTCGGCAAGACCGCCTACGGTCCGATGACCGCCATGGTGGCGGCCAAGGTGTTGTACGATGCCGGCGATTCCGCATCGGCCAAGGCGCAGCTGCAGTGGGCGATCGACCACGGCAATGCCGAGTATGCCAGCCTGGCGCGCGTGCGCCTGGCCGGCGTGCTGCTTGATGAAAAGGCGTATGACCAGGGGCTGTCGCTGCTCGCCGGCGAGGCGCCGGCAGCCTTTGCGGCGCTCTACGCTGACCGCCGCGGCGACCTGCTGGCCGCCCAGGAGAAGCGGGCCGACGCCCGTACTGCCTACCAGCAGGCGCTCGACAAGCTTGGCAGCGGTGACGCCGCGATGCGGCAGATCATCCAGTTCAAGCTGGACGCGCTCGGCACCGCCTGAGCCGGCGCGGCGCGTTCCAACCCATTCAACAACGGAACCCTATGACGTCATTGCTTTTCGGAGTCGGAGTCGTCCCCAGCCAGCGCCGCGGCGCGTTCGCCCGCGCCGTGGTGGCCGGGGCCTGCCTGGCCGCGCTGGGCGGCTGTTCGCTGTTCAGCAAGGAAGACAAGCACCCGCCCGCCGAGCTCAAGCCGATCACGTCGACGCTGTCGGTGCGCCAGGCCTGGAAGGCCGGCGTCGGCAAGAGCGGGCCGTACACGCTGCAGCCCGCCGTGGCCGAGGGCAACGTCTACGCCTCGTCCAATGGCGGCAAGGTGAAGGCGTTCGACGGCGCCAGCGGCCGCGTGCTGTGGGAGGCCGAGACCGATATCGACCTGACCACGGGCCCGGGCAGCGACGGCAACGTGACCGCGGTGGCCGGCGAGAAGGGCGTCGTCTATGCCTTCGACAACAGCGGCAAGCAGATCTGGAAGAAGCAGGTCAACGGCGAGGTGCTGTCGACGCCGCTGGTCGGCAACGGTCTGGTGGTGGTCCGCACCACCGATACGCGGGTGCTCGGCCTGGACGCGCAGAGCGGCGACCGCCGCTGGATCTACCAGCGCTCGCAGGCGCCGCTGAACCTGCGCGCCGGCATGGGCATGGTGTTCGCCGGCGACGGCATCGTGATGGGGTTCCCGGGCGGCAAGCTCGGCGTGCTGGCACCGGCCAATGGCGTGCTGCGATGGGAGAGCACCATCTCCTATCCCAAGGGCGTGTCCGAGATCGAGCGCCTGAACGACGTGACCGGCACGCCGATGGTGCTGGGGCGCCAGGTGTGCGCGACCACCTTCCAGGGCCGGGTGGCCTGCCTGGAGCTGGCGAATGGCCAGCCGCAGTGGGGGCGTGATTTCTCCTCGCCGACCGGCCTGACGCAGGACGAGACCACGCTGTTTGCCAGCGACGACCGCTCGGAAGTCCACGCCTTCGACCGCCAGAACGGCAACGAGCGCTGGAAGGCCGACCAACTGCTGTACCGCCGCCTGGGCATGCCGAGCGTGGTGGGCCGCTCGGTGGTGATGGGCGATTTCGAAGGCTATGTGCATTTCCTGTCGCGCGACGACGGCCAGGAGGTGGCGCGGATGAAGACCGATGGCAGCGCGATCAGCGCGGCCCCGGTGCTGGCCGGCCAGACCCTGGTGGTGCAGACGCGCGACGGCAATCTTTACGGCTACGTGCCGGACTGACCGGCGGCGCGGCGCCAGCCGCGCGCCAAGACACGGCGAACGCCCGCGCACCTGTCGGCGCGGACGGCGCTGATCCGGTAGCATGATCCGCACCGCTGGTGCAGAGGATCCCGACAGGACAAGCGGCCGGCCGCGCCTTTGCGCTGCCGGGCGTCGGACCAATATGACTCCGGAGATCGGGGGGGCGGCATGTGCCGGCCCCCGCTTCCATTTTTTGCATGAAACCAGTTATCGCACTCGTCGGCCGCCCCAATGTGGGTAAGTCGACGCTATTCAATCGCATGACCCGCTCGCGCGACGCCCTCGTCGCCGACCTGCCAGGCCTGACGCGCGACCGCCACTACGGCGAGGGGCGCATCGGCGAGCGGCCCTTCATCGTCATCGACACCGGTGGCTTCGAGCCGGTGGCCAAGGACGGCATCATGGCGGAGATGGCCAAGCAGACCCGCCAGGCCGTGGTCGAGGCCGATGTCGTGATCTTCATCGTCGACGGCCGCCTGGGCATGGCGCCGCAGGACCGCGTCATCGCCGACTACCTGCGCAAGACGGGCCGGCGCGTGATGCTAGCCGTCAACAAGGCCGAGGGCATGAAGTACACGTCGGTGGCGGCGGACTTCTACGAGCTGGGCATGGGCGACCCCTATGCCATCTCGGCGACGCATGGCGACGGCGTGCGCGAACTGGTCGACGAGGCGCTGGAACTCGCGGTGCAGGAGCGCCCCGAGCTGGCCGAAACGGATGACGCCGGCACGCGCGGCACCAAGATCGCCATCGTCGGGCGGCCGAACGTAGGCAAGTCCACGCTGGTCAACACACTGATCGGCGAAGACCGGGTGATCGCCTTCGACATGCCGGGCACGACGCGCGATGCCATCTACGTGGAATTCGAGCGTGGCGGCAAGCCGTACACCCTCATCGACACGGCCGGCCTGCGCAAGCGCGGCAAGGTGTTCGAGGCCATCGAGAAATTCTCGGTGGTCAAGACCTTGCAGTCGATCGACGATGCCAACGTCGTGGTGCTGCTGCTCGATGCCCAGCAGGATGTCTCCGAGCAGGATGCCCATATCGCCGGCTTCATCGTGGAGTCGGGCAGGGCGCTGGTGGTCGGGGTCAACAAATGGGACGGCATGGACGGTCACGCCCGCGACCGGATCAAGCACGATCTGCAGCGCAAGCTGCAGTTCCTGGACTTTGCCAACTTCCACTTCATCTCGGCGCGCGAGCGCACCGGCATCGGCGCACTGATGCGTTCGGTGGACGAAGCCTACGCCGCGGCCATGATCAAGTTGCCCACACCGCGGCTCACGCGCGTGCTGGAGGAAGCCGTGCAATTCCAGCAGCCGCGCCGTGTCGGTGCGACCCGGCCAAAGCTGCGCTACGCGCACCAGGGTGGTTCCAACCCACCCATCGTCGTGGTGCACGGGAACTCGCTGTCGGGGGTGCCGGAAACCTACCGCCGCTACCTCGAGAACCGCTTCCGTGCAGCCTTCAACCTCAAGGGCACCCCGCTGCGCATCGAATTTCGCACGAACAAAAATCCGTTTGCGGAATCGAAGGAGTGAGCCGGCAAGGGAGGCGTTTGCCCCGGCAAGTTTCGTTTGCGTTCGTTTGGAACTGCGGCTAAATTCACGTAAGCGGGGCCGCCCGCCTGTCGAAACCGGCTTGGTACCGTTTTGTTTTTTTTCTGGCGCGTCTTTGCGCCGATTGACTTGAAATCGGGGACTTGCGTCCCCATTGATTATCACTAAACCTATAAATTTGGAGTGTGCCATGAGTAACAAAGGGCAACTGCTACAAGACCCGTTCCTGAACGCGCTGCGCAAGGAGCACGTGCCGGTTTCCATCTACCTCGTCAATGGCATCAAGCTGCAGGGCAATATCGAGTCCTTCGACCAGTACGTCGTCTTGTTGCGCAACACGGTGACGCAGATGGTCTACAAGCATGCGATCTCCACCGTTGTTCCGGCGCGCGCGGTCAATTTCCGCGTTGATGATTCCGCCGAAGCCTGATCTCAGGGCGTACGCTATCGTCGGCCGTGCGCTCGCGCGGCCGCCACTGATTATCGGATCGGTGCCGCTGTCCTGCGAGGGCGGCGGCGCCGTTCTTGGTTTTGCCCTATCCGGTGCGCCGACTCGGCGGCCGTGGCCCGGTTCCGCCCTTGCGAGGCTGTCCGCCCCATGTCGCGGGGGCCCGCGCCTTCCCGGCTATTCCAACCCATTCTCCCCCCGGCGCCCGTCGCCCATCCCGCTTGCAACCCAGAGAAACTTCTAATTCCGCGCCCATGCGCGCTGTCCTGGTCGGTGTCGACTTCGGCAAGCACGACTTTCAGGAAAGCCTCGGCGAACTCGCCTTGCTGACCTCGACGGCAGGGTCGGTGCCAGTGCACACGCTGACCGGCAAGCGCTCGCGTCCGGATCCGTCGCTCTTCATCGGCTCGGGCAAGGCCGAGGAACTGAAGGAGGCCGTCGAAGCGCTCGATGCTGACGTGGTGGTGTTCAACCACGCCCTGAGCCCGGCCCAGCAGCGTAACCTGGAGCGCTTCCTGCAGCGATACGTGATCGACCGCACCGGCCTGATCCTGGACATCTTCGCGCAGCGCGCGCAGAGCCATGTGGGCAAGGTGCAGGTGGAGTTGGCCCAGGTCCAGTACCAGGCGTCGCGCCTGGTGCGGGCATGGAGCCACCTGGAGCGGCAGAAGGGTGGTATCGGCATGCGAGGCGGCCCCGGCGAGCGCCAGCTCGAACTGGACCGCCGCATGCTGGACGACCGCGCCAAGCGGCTCAAGGCGGACCTGGCGCGGCTGCAGCGCCAGCACAGCATGCGCCGGCGCGCGCGCGTGCGCAACGACACCCTGAGCATCTCGCTGGTCGGCTATACCAACGCCGGTAAGTCGACCCTGTTCAACGCGCTGACCAAGGCGCGCGCCTACGCCGCGGACCAGCTGTTCGCCACGCTCGACACCACTTCGCGCCGGCTTTACCTGGAGGGGCTGGGGAACGTGGTGCTGTCCGACACCGTGGGTTTCATCCGCGACCTGCCCACCCAGCTGGTGGCGGCCTTCCGCGCCACGCTGGACGAAACCGTGCATGCCGACCTGCTGCTACACGTGGTCGATGCGTCGAGCTCGGTGCGGCATGAGCAGGTCGAACAGGTCAACCGCGTGCTCGCGGAAATCGACGCCGCCGGCATCCCGCAGATCGTGGTCATGAACAAGATCGATGCCGCGCCCGAGCTGGCCGACCAGGGCCCGCTGGTGGAGCGCAACGAGGACGGCGTGCCGGTGCGCGTGTTCGTCAGCGCGCGCGACGGCATCGGCCTGGACACGCTGCGCGGTGCCCTTGTGGAGGTGGCGCACTGGCTGGCGGAGCGGCCTGCCGAGCCCGAGCCGATCGATCCGCGCCTGGCGCACCTGGCCGACATCACGTCCATGGAGGACGGCTCTGACGAGGCGGACTGGTTCGAGGCCGATGAGGGTGACGAGGGCGCTGGCCCCGGCCCGAACACGGTCCGTTAGCCGCCATTCGCCGGCAGTTTGGCTGAATTCGCCAAATGTGGCGTGGATGACTGCTAGAATCCCCCTGTTACAAACTTCCCGGACCCGTGCACTTCATGCCCCAGTTCTCCCGGAATTCCGCATCGCACCGCCTCTCCGGCGGCGCGGCCCCGTTGCGCGAGGCATGGCTGCGGCTGCGCGCCATCTTCTCGCTGAACGATCCACGCTGGGGCCGCAATGGTCAGGACGATGAGGGACGCGAGAAGGACGGCCGCGACGATCACCGCCAGCAGAACCAGCGTCCGGACGGCCCGCCCGACCTCGACGAGCTCTGGCGCGACTTCAACCGCCGGCTGAACGGCCTGCTCGGCCGCAAGGAAAATGGCGGCGGCAACCAGGGCTTCGGCGGCGCACCGCGTTCCTCCGGCCAGGGCTCGGGTGTGGGCGTCGGCGTGGCCATCGTGGCCGTGCTCGGCATCTGGCTGGCGAGCGGCTTCTTCATGGTCCAGGAAGGGCAGACCGCCGTCATCCTGCAGTTCGGCAAGTTCAAGTACACCACCGGGCCCGGCATTAACTGGCGGCTGCCCTGGCCGATCCAGTCCGCGGAGATCGTCAATCTGTCGGCCGTGCGCTCGGTCGAGGTGGGCCGTTCCACTTCCATCAAGGACTCGAACCTGAAGGACTCGTCTATGCTGACGCAGGACGAGAACATCATCGACGTCCGCTTCACGGTCCAGTACGACATCGACAACGCGCAGGACTTCCTCTTCTTCAACAAGACGGACCGTGGCGGCGATGAAGAGCTGGTGACCCAGGCGGCAGAGACCTCGGTGCGCGAGATCATCGGCCGCAACAAGATGGACGCCGCGCTGTACGAGAACCGCGAGGAGATCGCGCAATCGCTGGCCAAGTCCATCCAGGGCATCCTGAGCGCCTACAGGACCGGCATCCGCGTGATTTCGGTCAACGTGCAGAGCGTGCAGCCGCCCGAACAGGTGCAGGCCGCCTTCGATGACGTCAACAAGGCCAGCCAGGACCGCGAGCGTGCCATCAGCGAAGGGCAGGCCTATGCCAATGACGTGATCCCGCGCGCCAAGGGCACGGCGGCGCGGCTCGCCGAGGAATCCGAAGCCTACAAGGCGCGTGTGGTCGCCCAGGCAGAGGGCGATGCATCGCGCTTCCGCCAGGTGCAGACCGAATACGCGAAGGCGCCGCAGGTCACGCGCGATCGCATCTACCTGGAAACCATGCAGCAGATCTACAGCAATTCGACCAAGGTCCTGGTGGACTCCCGCCAGGGCGGCAACCTGCTCTACCTCCCGCTGGACAAGCTGCTGGCGCAGGCGCAAGGGGATGGCCGCACGCCGTCGTCTTCCCCCCAGGCGCAGCAGCCCCCCGCATCGGGAATGAATCCGGGCGCGGCCTCCGCACCCGACATGTCCGGCGACAGCCGTTCGCGCGACGCCCTGCGTAACCGCGAGCGCGATTCGCGCTGAGGAGGCCAGACATGAATCGACTCATTTCCATCGTGATCGGCCTGCTGCTGTTGCTGGCCGTGGGTTCGTCCATGGTCTTCGTCGTGGACCAGCGCCAGTACGCCGTGGTGTTCGCCTTCGGCGAGATCAAGCAGGTGATCCGCGAGCCCGGCCTGCACTTCAAGCTGCCGCCGCCGTTCCAGAACGTGGTGTTCATGGACCGCCGCCTGCAGACCATCGACGTGGCCGCCAACGAGCGTTTCCTGACCGCCGAGAAGAAGAGCATGGTGGTGGACTGGTTCGTCAAATGGCGCATCACCGATCCGCGCAAGTTCTATGTGGCCTTTGGCGGCAACGTCCGTGGCGCCCAGGACCGCATGACCCAGCGCATCGACTCGGTCGCGCGCGAGGAATTCGGTAAGCGCACCGTCGCCGACGTGGTGGCGGGCGAGCGCGAGAAGGTCATGCAGAACATCCGTGCCGGCATGGCAGAGTACGCGCAGTCGGTCGGCGTCGAAATCCTGGACGTGCGCCTCAAGCGCGTGGACCTGCTGCCCGCGATCAGCGAGTCGGTCTATCGACGTATGGAGGCCGAGCGCAAGCGCGTGGCCAATGAGTTGCGCTCCACCGGCGCGGCCGAGGGCGAGAAGATCCGCGCCGATGCCGATCGCCAGCGTGAGGTGCTGCTGGCCGAGGCCTACCGCGACGCGCAGAAGGTCAAGGGCGAGGGCGACGCGCGCGCCTCCCAGATCTATGCAGACGCCTTCGGCCGCGATCCGCAGTTCGCGCAGTTCTGGCGCAGCATGGAGGCCTACCGCAACACCTTCCGCGACAAGCGTGACCTGATGGTGCTGGAACCGGATTCCGAGTTCTTCAAGTACATGCGCTCGAGCGGCGGCACGCAGGCGGCAGGGGCGGGACGCCGCTAGGCACGACGTCCGGCCCGACCCTAAGGCATCAGGCGAAACCCCGGCTCGGCCGGGGTTTTGTCCGGATGGCGGTGGCGTGCGTGGCCGGCGGGAAATGCATCCGGGAACACGCCGATGAGCGACACACTGTGGCTGGCCCTGGCCTTGCTGCTGGTCTTGGAGGGCTTGCTGCCCTTCGCGGCGCCGGCGCTGTGGCGCCAGGCCGTGCATCGCCTGGCCCAGCTGCCTGATGCACAATTGCGGGTGTTCGGGCTCGTCGCCATGGCGGCCGGCCTGCTGTGCATTATCCTGCTGAGGCGCTGAGCGGCGCCGAGCGGTGCTGATGGCCGCATCGATTTCCGGCGGGCCGTGCGGGCCGGCCGCAACCGTTACACCAGATTGACCAAGAAGAGATTCACCATGTCCGACCAATGGCTGCTGCCTGAAAACATTGCCGACGTGCTGCCGTCGGAGGCGCGCAAGATCGAAGAACTGCGCCGCCGCATGCTGGACCTGTTCCGCACCTACGGCTACGAGCTGGTCATGCCGCCGATGCTGGAGTACCTGGAATCGCTGCTCACGGGCACCGGCCACGATCTGGACCTGCGTACGCTGAAGATGGTCGACCAGCTGTCGGGCCGCACCCTGGGGCTGCGTGCCGACATCACGCCGCAGGTCGCGCGCATCGACGCCCACCTGCTGAACCGGCCGGGCGTCACGCGCCTGTGCTACGCGGGCAACGTGCTGCACGCGCGGCCGGCGGGCTTCCATGCCACGCGCGAACCGATCCAGGTCGGCGCAGAGATCTACGGCCACGCCGGCCTCGAGGCCGACGTCGAGATCCAGGAACTGATGCTGGCCGCGCTGCAGGCTGCCGGCCTGTCTGGCATCCGCCTCGACCTTTGCCACGCCGGCATCCTGGAGGCACTGCTCGAGGGCCTGCCGTCCACCCGCAAGATCGAGACCGCACTGTTCGCCGCCCTCGAGACCAAGGACGTGCCGGCATTGCGCGAGATCACCGCCGGCATGCCCGAGGCCGAGCGCGACGCGCTGCTGGCGCTGCCCACGCTGTACGGCGGCATCGAAGTGCTGGACCGCGCGCGCGAGGTGCTGCCGGCCAGCCCCATGATCCGCCGCGCGCTGGACGAACTGGCCTTCCTCGCCAGCGAGGTGCGCGATGCCAGCGTCAACGTCGACCTGGCCGACCTGCGTGGCTATCACTACCACAGCGGCGTGATGTTCACGGCCTATGTTGCCGGCCTGCCCAACTACGTGGCGCGCGGCGGCCGCTACGACAAGGTGGGCGAGGCCTTCGGGCGCGCCCGCCCGGCCACCGGCTTCTCGCTCGACCTGCGCGAGGTGGCGTCGCTGTCGCCTGTCGAGGTGCGCGCGCTGGCCATCTTCGCCCCCTGGGATGCCGATCCCGGGTTGCGCGCGGCGATCGCGGCACTCCGTGCGGGTGGTGAAATCGTCATCCAGTCGCTGCCCGGCCATACCAAGGAACTCGACGAGTTCAACTGTGACCGGCAACTGGTGCGCCAGGACGCCGCCTGGAAAGTCGTCCCGCGCTGAAATCTTGCGCCGACCGGTCCCCCGGCGCGCGCCGGGGGCGGTCCGCATGTCCCTCAAAAAAGGGGGAGTGCCGCGCAATGAGAGTAGAATGCGTTTTTAACCTTCTGACCAAATCAACATGTCCGCTTCTGCAGTAAGCCAGGGACGCAATGTCGTCGTGATCGGAACCCAGTGGGGTGATGAAGGCAAGGGGAAAATCGTCGATTGGCTTACCGACCATGCGAAGGGCGTGGTCCGGTTCCAGGGCGGCCATAACGCTGGCCACACCCTGATCATCGGCGGCAAGAAGACCATCCTGCGCCTGATCCCCTCCGGCATCATGCGTGATGGCACGATCTGCTACATCGGCAACGGCGTGGTGCTCTCGCCCGAAGCGCTGTTCCGCGAGATCGAGGAGCTGGAGTCTGCCGGCCTGCAGGTGCAGAACCGCCTGCGCGTGTCAGAGGCGACCACCCTGATCCTGCCTTACCACGTTGCCATCGACAAGGCGCGCGAGGCGCGCCGCGGCGCGAGCAAGATCGGCACCACCGGCCGCGGCATCGGCCCGGCCTATGAAGACAAGGTGGCACGCCGCGCCCTGCGCGTGCAGGATCTGTTCGATCCCGAGCAGTTCGCCGAGCGGCTGCGCGAGAACCTCGATTTCCACAACTTCGTGCTGACCCAGTATCTGGGTGCCGAGGCGGTGGACTTCCAGCAGACGCTGGATGAGGCGCTGGCCTACGCGCCGCGCCTGGCTCCGATGGTGGCGGACGTGTCGGCCGAGCTGTACGCGGTCAACACCGCCGGCGGCAACCTGATGTTCGAGGGCGCGCAGGGCACGCTGCTCGACGTCGACCACGGCACCTATCCCTTCGTCACCTCCAGCAACTGCGTGGCGGGTGCCGCCGCAGCGGGCGCCGGCGTGGGACCGGGCCGCCTGAACTACATCCTGGGCATCACCAAGGCCTATTGCACGCGCGTGGGCTCGGGTCCGTTCCCGAGCGAGCTGTACGACAACGACAATCCTGCCCGCCAGGATCCGGTCGGCGTGCGCCTGGCCAACGTGGGCAAGGAATTCGGCTCGGTCACCGGCCGTCCGCGCCGCACCGGCTGGCTGGATGCCGCCGCGCTCAAGCGCTCGGTCCAGATCAACGGCGTGTCGGGCCTGTGCATGACCAAGCTCGACGTGCTCGATGGCCTGGAAACCATCAAGCTGTGCGTGGGCTACACGCTGGACGGCAAGACCGTGGATATCCTGCCGCGCGGCTCCGACGCGGTGGCGCGCTGCGTCCCGGTCTATGAGGAATTCGCGGGCTGGAACGAGTCCACCTTCGGCGTGAAGAGCTGGGATGCGCTGCCCGAGGCGGCGCGCGTCTACCTGAAGCGCATCGAGGAAGTGGTCGGCATCCCGATCGACATGATCTCGACCGGCCCGGACCGCGACGAGACCATCCTGCTGCGTCATCCCTACCTGGTTTGACGCCTTCGCGCGCCGCCCACCGGCGGCGCGTCGGAAATCAGCACACGGCCCGCGCAAGCGGGCCGAAACGTATCCGCCTCCGCACCGGAGGCTTCAGCAAGACAAGCGCGCGAGCGCGCAAGAGTGAAAGAGAAGAGCCAATCATGAACCTGCCGATCAACGACGACGAGAACCTGTGGGTATCCTGGGACGAGTACCACCGCCTGGTGGCGCGGCTCGCGTTGAACGTGCACGAGTCCGGCTGGAAGTTTGACAAGATCCTGTGCCTGGCGCGTGGCGGTCTGCGCGTGGGCGACCAGATGTCGCGCATCTTCGACGTGCCGCTGGCCATCCTGGCCACCAGCAGCTACCGCGAGGCGGCCGGCACGCAGCAGGGCGAGCTCGATATTGCGCAGTACATCACGATGACCCGCGGCGAACTGACGGGCAGGATCCTGCTGGTCGACGACCTGGTCGATTCCGGAGTCACGCTCGAGCGCGTGGGCCGGCACCTGAAGGAGCGCTATCCCGCGGTCACCGAGGTGCGCTCGGCAGTGCTGTGGTACAAGGCCTGCTCGAAGGTGGCGCCGGACTACCACGTCACCTACCTGGCGACCAACCCCTGGATCCACCAGCCCTTCGAAGAGTACGACACGCTGCGCCCGCACAACCTGGGCGCATGGCTCAAGCGCGGCCGGCACGGCGGCGAGGCGGCGCAGGGCTGAGTCTCTCACCCTCTCTGCTGTCTGCAGCCGGCGCTCGCCGGCTGCGGTGCTTCTAGCTGCGGAGCTTCTTGCGTTTCGTGCCTTGCCCGGCCGCCACGGCCGGGTGTCAGTAGCCGACCGTGAAGCGCAGGCGAGAGTGCGCCGGCTTCTCGATCTCGTCGAGCATGGCGATGGCGTAGTCTTCCATCGAGATCCAGCTCTTGCCATTGGCGTCGGCCAGCAGCGTGTCTTCGCCGCTGCGGTAACTGCCGGTGCGTGCGCCCGGCTCGAACAGTGCCGAGGGCGACAGGAAGGTCCAGTCCAGGGCCTGTTCCGAGCACAGCGCGTTCAGGAAGTCCCGGCCCGCGAGTGCCTCGGCCTTGTAGATTTCCGGAAATGCCGGCGTATCGACCAACTGCTTGCCCGGCGCCACATAGAGGCTGCCCGCGCCGCCCACTACCAGCAGGCGCGGCACGCCGGCCTGCTTGACCGGGGTGACGATCTGTTCCGGCTTGGCGTCGAGGAAGCGCACCGTGCTGATCGCGACCTCATGCCCGGCCAGGGCGGCGGCCAGCGCGGCGCCGTCGGCGACATCCACGTCGCGGGTGCTCAGGCCGGGGCGCGGCGCCAGGCTGCTTGCCTTGCGCGAAATTGCGGTGACGGCGTGGCCGCGGCGCAGGGCCTCGTCGATCAGGCGCGTGCCTACGCGGCCCGTGGCTCCGATGATGGCGATCTTCATCTGCTTCTCCTTGTCTGCAGGGTTGATGAGAGCTTAGTCAAGGCCCGCATCGTGCGGGCGGTCCAATATGTAATTATCGTGGTTACATATCGGGGTAAAAAAATTCAGCGCTTGCGGCGCTGTGCGGCCTGCTCGACTTCCTCCAGCATGCCCGCGATCGTGATGCCGGCAAGCGCATCGTCCATCGCGTCCTGGGCGCGCGTGGCCACCAGCTTCAAGGCGCCGGTGATTTCCCGTCCCACCATGCAGGCGGGGTTCGGCGCGCTGTGGTGCAGGGCGATGAGCGCGGTCGACTCGACCGCACGGAACACCTCGAGCAGCGTGATGTCGGTGGCAGGGCGGGCCAGCGCGGCGCCGCCGCTGCTGCCCATCGCCGTGCTCACCATGCCCGCCTCAGCCAGGCGTCCGATCAGGCGGCGGATCAAGGCGGGGTTGGTGCCGACGCTGCCGGCGATCAGCGAGGAGGGCAGCGGCTCCCGGGCTTGCGCAAGCAAGGTCAGGATGTGCACGGCGACGGCGAAGCGGCTGCTGGTGGTCATGGCGGGATGTCAATGTGAAACCATCATAGTTACAGATGGACGCGGGTGTCAAGGCGCGATAGCGTTTCGCCCGGCTGCAGCGCCGGCTTGCGAATGTGCGCAAAGGTGGAGCAGAGTGGGTGGAACTTCCAACAGGATGGGGCCTTTCTATCGGAAGGATGCCGGAAGCGGCACTGAAACTGATACACTGGACCACGGTGCGATTATCCCGGCGGTAGCCGGCATGCCGGAGGGCCCCGTCAAGCGGGATCCGGCGCTAGCGCCCGCGGCCGTGCCGCGTTTCAAGAGAAGCGAACAGGGAGTGGAATTTGCCGGGTCCGGGAAACAACAACGTGGAAAACAAAAAACCCGCAGGGCTCGAAAGCGCTGCGGGTTTCCCGGTGATCTGGTGCCCAGGAGAGGACTCGAACCTCCACAGTGTTGCCACCGCTAGGACCTGAACCTAGTGCGTCTACCAATTCCGCCACCTGGGCAGGTGTCGAAACAACCGAAGCGCTCATTATAGAGACCGCGAGACGTTTGTCAAATAATTTGTTGAAGAAATTGAATCAGAACAACTATCCGATCCCGAGTCGGGAAGAAATCCTTGGTGTGCTGAGGACGTCGGGCTCGCCGCTGTCGGCGGGCGATATCGCCAAGTCCCTCGCCGTCACGCGCAAGGAGCATGACGGCTTCCAGAAGCGCCTTGCCGCCATGGAGCGCGACGGGCAGATCGAATTGAACCGCAAGGGCCGCTACGAGCTGGCCCATCAGCCGAACTTCGTCACCGGGCGCGTGCAGGGTCATCGCGACGGCTTCGGCTTCCTCATCCGCGACGACGGCGACGACGATATCTTCCTGCCCGAGCGCGAACTGCAGAAGGCCATGCACAACGACCGCGCGCAGATACGCGTGGTCGGCTATGACCGGCGCGGCCGCCCCGAGGGCCAGATCGTCGAGATCCTCGAGCGTGCCAACCGGCGTGTCATCGGCCGGCTGCTCAATGAAGGCGGCGTGCTGGTGGTGGCACCCGAGGACAAGCGCATCAGCCAGGACATCCTGATTCCGCCCAATGCACAGGGCAAGGCCAAGGTGGGGCAGGTGGTCAGCGTGGAGATCGTCGAGTACCCGGACCGCTACGTGCAGCCGGTGGGCCGCGTGGTCGAGGTGCTGGGCGACATTGATGATCCGGGCATGGAAATCGAGATCGCCGTGCGCAAGTACGGGGTGCCGCATGCCTTCTCGGCCGCGGCGGCGGCGGAGGCCGCAGCGTTGCCCGACGAGGTGCAGCCCACCGACCTGCATCACCGCATCGACCTGCGCGACGTGCCGCTGGTGACCATCGACGGCGAGGATGCCCGCGACTTCGACGACGCTGTCTACTGCGAGCCCGTCAAGATCGGCCGCAGCAAGGGCTGGCGGCTGATCGTGGCGATCGCCGACGTGTCGCACTATGTGCGTCCCGGCACGCCGCTCGACACCGATGCGCTGGACCGTGCCACCTCGGTCTACTTCCCGCGCCGCGTGATCCCCATGCTGCCCGAGAAGCTGTCCAATGGACTGTGCTCGCTGAACCCGCAGGTGGATCGCCTGTGCATGGTGTGCGATGCGGTGATCACCGCCAAAGGCGAAGTCAAGGCCTACCAGTTCTATCCGGCGGTGATGCATTCGGCTGCGCGCCTGACCTACAACGAGGTCTGGGCCGTGCTTTCGAACACCAAGGGGCCCGAAGCCCACAAGCGCGCCGAACTGGTGCCTTACCTGCAGAACCTCTATGAGCTGTTCCAGGTGCTGCTCAAGGCTCGCCGCGAGCGTGGTGCCATCGATTTCGACACCACCGAGACCTATATCGTCTGCAATGCGCAGGGCAAGATCGAGCAGATCCTGCCGCGCACCCGCAACGACGCGCACCGCCTGATCGAGGAGTGCATGCTGGCCGCCAACGTGTGCGCGGCCGACTTCCTCGAGCGCTTCGGGCACCCGGCGCTGTACCGCATCCACGCGGGTCCGAGCGAGGAAAAGCTCAAGCTGCTGCGCGAATTCCTGAAGACCGCCGGCCTGAGCCTGGGGGGCGGCGACAAGCCGCAGGCCTCGGACTACGCCGAGGTGATGGACAAGATCAAGTCGCGGCCCGATGCGCCGATGCTGCAGACCATGCTGCTGCGCTCCATGCAGCAGGCGGTGTACAGCCCGGACAATATCGGCCACTTCGGCCTGTCCTATCCCGCCTATACCCACTTCACCAGCCCGATCCGACGCTATCCGGACCTGCTGGTGCACCGCTCCATCAAGGCGGTGCTGGCGCACACCAAGTACCAGCCGGCCTTTGCCCAGGGCATCGAGCTCAATACGGCGGTTGCATCCAAGGCGCGGCGCATGCAGGCCAAGGACGCGGAGCAGAAGGCGGAGCTGGTGGCCGCGCGCGCGCGCCGCAACGAGGCGATCTGGGACGAGCTGGGCCTGCACTGCTCGGCCAACGAACGGCGCGCGGACGAGGCTTCGCGCGACGTCGAGGCCTGGCTCAAGTGCTACTTCATGCGCGACAAGCTCGGCAACGAGTTTGCCGGGACCATCAGCGCAGTCACGTCCTTCGGTATCTTCGTGCAGCTCGACGAACTCTACGTGGAAGGGCTGGTGCATGTCAGCGAGCTGGGCAGCGACTACTTCCAGTACGACGAGGCGCGCAACGAGTTGCGCGGCGAGCGCACTGGCATCCGCTACCGCCTGACCGACCGCGTGCGCGTGCAGGTGCTGCGCGTCGACCTCGATGCGCGCAAGATCGACTTCGGCCTGGTGCAGGAGCCCTCGGCCAAGGCGCTGCGCGGCGGCCGTGCTGCCGCGCCGGAGGCGGCTCCCCACGTGCCGGCGGCGCATGCCCTGCCGGCGCGCAAGAAGGGCAAGCAGCTTGCGGCCCTGCTGGGCGGCACCTCGAAGCCGGAAGAGTCTTTCGACGAGACGCTGGACCGCGTGATCGAGGAGCAGCCGGTGTTCGAGGCGGTGATCACCCCGATCAAGGCGCGGGTGCCGGGGGGCAAGCCGGCCAAGCATGCCGCCAAGCCCAAGCCGCAGCATCTGGCTGCGCCACGCAAGGGTGCCAAGCCCCGCGCCAAGCCGGCCGGCAAGAGCAGCCGCGCCGCGCGCAAGCGCTAAGCGCGGAAGGGGCGGCAGGGCGGAAAGGTGGCCGCAATGCGCCGGCCGCCCGCTTGGGGCGCCATCCCGCTGTGGCGCGGGCCGGCTGCAGCGGGCGGGCGCGCGTCCGCCTTCTCGCCGGGCGGGTACAATCGCGCCATGGCTAAACTCAAACTTCTGATCGGCTTTCACGCCGTCACCGCCCGGCTGCGCCAGAACGCGGCCGGCGTCAGCGATGTCTACGTCGAGGCGTCGCGCCGCGACCGCCGCATGCAGGACTTCATCCGCCTGGCCGAAGGGCTGGGAGTGCGCTTGCATCCGGTGGATGCGGAGCGCCTGCGCGGCATGGCCGGCACCGACCGTCACCAGGGCGTGGTGGCGCGCGCCGAAGAGGCGTCGCTGGCGCTGACCATCGACGAACTGCTCGATGCCATCGAAGGCCCGCCGCTGCTGCTGGTGCTCGACGGCGTCACCGACCCGCATAACCTCGGCGCCTGCCTGCGCGTGGCGGACGGCGCCGGCGCCCACGCCGTGATCGCGCCCAAGGACCGCAGCGTGGGCCTCAACGCCACGGTGGCCAAGGTCGCCAGCGGTGCCGCGGAGACCGTCCCCTATATCACCGTGACCAACCTGGCGCGCACGCTGCGCGAGCTGCAGGAGCGCGGCATCTGGGTGGTCGGCACCGCCGACGGCGCCGACAAGACGCTCTACGACGTCGACCTGAAGGGGCCGATGGCGCTGGTGATGGGCGCGGAGGGCGAAGGCATGCGCCGGCTCACGCGCGACACCTGCGATGAGCTGGTCGGCATTCCGATGGCGGGCGGCGTGGAAAGCCTGAACGTCTCGGTCGCCAGTGGCGTCTGCCTGTATGAGGCGGTGCGCCAGCGGCGCGCCAGCTGAGCGTTCAATAGATCAAGAGCCTGGGCGAACGCCGCGACTGCGCTTTCGGGGCCCTTCATCATCGCAGGGTGCTGTGATTGACCTGCGAGATTTGCCCGGTCTGCAAGGGGCGATGCCCTTCCTTGCCCCTTGTCGGCACTATTGCTCAGCAGCGTCATCCGTTGAAACCCCAGACCCTGGCCTTGGCGCCCCTCGGCGCCACTGGCAAGGGGCATTGCTCTCTGTCGTCCAGCAAGCAGCTTGAATAGGCGACACCGGATGGGCAGGCCGCCAACGGACTCAAATCGCCCGGCAATGATCAATGCCACGCCGCGAAGATCTCAATACGGAATCGGGGCCGGGGTCTGAACACCCGTATCTTCGTTCACCATGTAATGGTAGAGATTGGTGTTGATACCGCCATTCCACCAATCGGTGATGTCGAAGGCAGTCGTCGAGTCGGCGAGTTTTTCGACAAAGACGCCATGCATCGTCAATGGTGTTCCCGCCGCGCAGGTGCCTGGCGGACTCAGCGGCCTCAGGAAATGGACCGCGCTGCTTGAGGTGGTCGAAATGTTGGTCACCCGATGGGCCACATAATGATTGCCGCGAGTGGGGTCGATCGCAATCTCCAACGCGGTCTCGACATCGATGCCGATGCCCCTCGCGCTCTGCGGCGTTGCCAGGATGCCGCCCGGGCACCCCGAATTGCTTCCGGGGGCGATGGTCCGCGCCACGAACGTGACCAATCGCCCCATGCGATCACGCGAGTCCAGGTGGGGGTCAACAAAGGTGTTGGCCAACACCGGAATACTCAAGAAGCTGCTACCGGAAAGCGGGGTCGGGTCGAACGTCATGTACTGGTTGTAGGGGTTGCTCAGCGCCTGCGTTGACGTGACCGTTCCATTCAGGGCCGAGAAGACGAACTGACCCAGGACATTGACCCCCGCACTGGTCCCGCCAACGGGAATATTGCGGCTGATAAGCCCGGCAATTGTCTTTTCGAGTGCCGTGCCCTTCCAGAGATTGATGTACGTACTCTGATCGCCGCCGGCAATCCACAAGGCGTTTGCGGTCTTGACCACCTGATTCACAAATGGGTCGTTGGCAGCGTCCCGGCTGGTAATGATGAGTGTTTCCGCTGAGGTCAGTCCGAGGTAAGCGCCACCGACAAATCCGTCCACTGCGGGAATGTTGGTGGAATTGTGCTTGTCGCTGTAGTACAGGTAGGGATCGTATGCATCGGTGCCAGTGGTGCGGATCACAACGAATCGCCCACCTTTGCCCGTGGGAATGCAGGCACCGCTACCACTGGGGTCAAGTTTGCAGATGCCCGCCTGTTGGATCATCCACCGGTATGCCTCGTCAACATCCGGCCCGCCCCCCATGAGCACCAGAGGCTGCACTGGGTTGGGCTGAGGTGTGGGCAGCGCGGGATATGGGGCCGTGAAATATTGTGTTCCGGTTACGAAATAACTGTAGGAGGCTGTGGTCTTGCCATCGGCAAAAGCGGGGGCCAGTAGCGTTGCGCAGAGAAGGCCGACACCAATAGAGGCGGCGGCGCGGCTCGCCAAGGCATGGCAGCGCGCGGCGAATCCGATAAGGGAATCCATGGATGCACCTTCTTGTTGTTGGTTGGTACATGCAAGTCGGACTCGCGTCCCCCCGACTGGCGCGCTTGGATACTCCACTTCGCAATGTAGATCCTGGTCGCGCCAATTGGCAACTTCTGTGCGATACCAAACCTAGGCGGCCTGAGTAGATGGGACGGCCCCTGAGCGTGTCAGCAGACGGAGCGGGAACAGCAATGTTGCATGACCAATCGATGCGTTGAGCCTCAAGCTTGCCGCCGAGGAGGATCGGCGCGAACTCGTCCGGAGAAGGGGCTAGAATCGGGCCCAACGTGGTCTGTTGGGCCGCGCGGCTAGTAGGATGTTCTGCGCAGTCCCCCACCGTTCCAGAGGACCTTGCCATTTCCTGTGCCGCCATGGTGGGCAACGTTCTCGTTTGTGACGGGAACCCTTTGCGGCGGATTTTTACCTGTCACGGCGCTTTGCCTGACTTGTCCGAATTTTTGATGAAGATTGACATGTCATTGTCCTGTCATTGTCCTGCGAGAGTGAAAAGAACACCGGACGGCAGCGACCTGGAAAAGTCGGAAGCCATGGCCCAGCCTGAGTTCGGGCGTGGCAGGCCTGAACGGCTCGTTCGCCAGCAGCGTCTGCCTGTCCGAGGCGGAACGGCAGCGGCACCAGCCGCGCGGATGCGCAACCGTAGCCAGGAACTTCGATGAGCGAAGCGCAGGAGGACCTGGACCCGCAGCAGTTGCAGGACGCGCGCGACTGGATCGCCGCAGCCAACGATATCTTCGTGCTGACCGGCGCCGGCGTGTCTGCCGAGTCCGGCGTGCCGACATTCCGCGACGCCTTGACCGGCCTGTGGGCGCGTTACGACCCGGAAGAGCTGGCCAGCGCCGCGGCGTATCGCCGCCACCCCGCCATGGCCTGGAAGTGGTACCAGTTTCGCCGCGAGATGGTCGTCGCCGCGCAGCCCAATCCGGCGCACCTGGCGCTGGCCGCGCTGGCGGGCCGCAAGACGCTAACGCTGGTCACACAGAACGTGGACGGCCTGCATCAGCGGGCCGGCAGCACGGACGTGGTGGAGCTGCACGGCAATCTGTTCGCCGACAAATGGCTGGATGGCTGCGGCCGCTGCGACATCGCCACCGCGGTCCCGGGCGAGCCGCCGCGCTGCGCCAGCTGTGGTGCCATGCTGCGGCCAGGCGTGGTGTGGTTCGGCGAGGATCTGCCGCGTGTGGCGCGCTACCGCGCCGAGCATGCGGCGCAGAGCTGCGACCTGTGCCTGGTGGTAGGGACCTCCGGCCTGGTCTACCCGGCGGCGGGGCTGCCGGGCATCGCCAAGGATCACGGCGCGCGCGTGATCGTGATCAATCCCCAGCCCTCCGCGCTGGACGAAACCGCCGATCTGGTATTGCGCGCGCCGGCAGGCGCCTGCCTGCCGCGGCTGGTGGCGGACGGCGGCGCCTGACGGCACCTGATGGCACCTGACGCTCGCCGCCCGGCACCGGATGCATCAGCCGGTTGTACTAGAAGAGCTCAGCGCACGGCCGTCGCCGGCGTGCGCATCACCAGGTAGAGCCCGCCCAGGATGATGGCCATGCCTGCCAGGCTCGACGGTGACATCCGGTTGCCGAGAAAGACGAAGTCCATTGCCGCGGTGACGCCGGGCACCAGGTAGAACAAGCTGGTGACGTTGACCAGGTTGCCGCCGCGGATCATCCGGTAGAGCAGCAGCTGGGCCGCGACCGAGATCAACAGGCCGAGCCACAGCAGCGGCACCAGCAGACCGAGCGAAAGATCGAGCACGACAGGCTGGGCCGGCAGCAGCGCCAGGCACAGCACGAGGCTGACGCCATACTGCAGCGGCAATACGACCGCGGGCGGCTGCGTCACGCTCTTCTGCAGGATGGCGCCGGCCGTCATGCAGGCCAGCGCGCCCAGTGCGAACACCATGCCGCTGGCGGAGAAGTGTGCCGCGGCGATGCCCTGGCTCACCACCAGTGCCAGGCCGCCGAGCGCCAGCGCCAGTCCCAGCAGCCTGCGCGGATGGGCGCCGGGTTCCAGCCAGGCCAGCGTCAGGATGGGCTGGGCGCCACAGACGGTGGCCAGCACGCCCGGCGTGATGCCGTGCTCGAGCGCCAGGAAATAGCAGGCGGTATAGCCGCCGATCACCGGCAGGCCGATCAAGGCCACGCGCAGCCGTGTGCCCGGCGCGGGCAGGCACTGTCCACGCAGCAGGCCGAGGGCGAGGAGGGCGCCGCCGGCCAGCGCGAAGCGCAGCGACAGCAGGACGAAGGGGCTGGCATGGTCCAGGCCCCAGCGGGAGAAGATCGCGCCGCTCCCCCAGAGCAGTACGAAGAGGGTGGTCGGACCGTAGGCGGTCCAGGGATTTCCATTGGATTGCATGGTTTGTACCTGTCGAGGCAACAACAGGCCCCAGCCACGCGCAAGGCGCGGCACTGCGCTCCGGTCAGCGCGACCGGAATGTCAGGTGAAGCTGGGGCAGGGAAGGGCTGAGCGGGTCAGCCGAGCACGATGGCGACGGCCGGTGGGCTGACCACTGCGACCACGCCGTGCGGAGGCGATACGACAGGTGAAACGACGCCGGCGAACGCAGCGCGCGGCAGCCCGTCCACCTGGAAGGCGGAGCTGGCAACGTGCGGCAGGCTGGTGCGCGGGTTCATGAAGGGGATGGTTCCTCGAAGGCCTTCGTCCTCGGACTTAAGGGGAAGGCAAGGCTCGATGCTAGAGCTTGCGGGCGCAGGCGTCAAGCGCCCGGGCGCCGGTCCCGCGGGGGATGGCGCCCGGCCAGGGCTCAGGTGGCGTTCAGGCGGGCGTTCAGGTGGGCATTCAGGCGGTGATCAGCGCTTCCAGCTTGACCGCGTCGGCGGCGAACTGGCGGATGCCCTCGGCCAGCTTCTCGGTGGCCATGGCGTCCTCGTTGAGCTGCCAGCGGAAGGCCGCCTCGCCGCTGGCGACTCTTGCGATATTGCCCGCCTGCGCCTGCTCGACCGACAGCTTGCGCTCGACCGCACCCTCGCTCGAGGCGAGCTGTTCGAGCAGTTCCGGGCTGATCGTCAGCAGGTCACAGCCGGCCAGCGACAGGATCTGCCCCGCGCTGCGGAAGCTGGCGCCCATCACCTCGGTGGTGTAGCCGAACTTCTTGTAGTACTCGTAGATCTGCCGTACCGAGCGCACGCCGGGATCGTTGTCGCCTGCGTTGGCGGCGGCATCCCATTTGTCGCCGGCCTGCTTCTTGTGCCAGTCGAGGATGCGGCCCACGAAGGGCGAGATCAGCTGCGCGCCGGCCTCGGCGCACGCAACCGCCTGGGCCAGGGAGAACAGCAGCGTCATATTGCAGCGGATGCCTTCGCGCTGCAATTCGGCGGCGGCGCGGATGCCTTCCCAGGTGGAGGCGATCTTGATCAGCACGCGCTCGCGCGCCACGCCGCGCTGCTCGTACAGCGCGATCAGGTGGCGCGCCTTGGCCACCGTGGCAGCGGTGTCGAAGGACAGGCGCGCGTCGACTTCGGTGGAGACTCTTCCCGGGACGATGGCGAGGATCTCGCAGCCGAAGGCGATCAGCAGCGCGTCCATCACCGCATCGGTGCCGGCCCCGGCATGGTCGCGCACGGCCTGCTCCAGCAGGGGCTGGTACTCGGCCTTCTGCACAGCCTTGAGGATCAGCGAAGGATTGGTGGTGGCATCCTGCGGGGTGTACTGCTTCATCAGCTGGAAGTCGCCGGTATCGGCCACCACCGTGGTGAACTGCTTCAGTTGCGCGAGCTGGTTCATGGTCGGTCCATTGCGGCCCGGACGCGGGCCGGTAGAGGTCTCGAGGGTCGAGAGGGTCGAAAGCGAAACGGCGCGCGTGCGGCGGCGCGCCACGCATTCATTGTACCCGCGCCGCCGATGTCCCAGGACCGGTCGCCATGATCCGCTACACTACGGGGTTTCCATCCAATGCATCCACTGGCTTTGTCATGACTCAGGACGAACTCAAGGCGCTGGTCGCACAGGCCGCCGCTGACTACGTGAAGCAGGAAGTACCGCAGGGCGCGGTGCTGGGCGTGGGCACCGGCTCCACCGCCAACCTCTTCATCGATGCCGTGGCGGGCTTCAAGGATCGCTTCGCAGGTGCCGTATCGAGCTCCGAGGCGTCGACGCGCCGCCTGCAGCAGCACGGCTTCAAGGTGCTGGACCTGAATGAGGTGGACGAGATCCCCGTCTATGTCGACGGCGCCGATGAGATCGACGCCAGCGGCGCCATGATCAAGGGCGGCGGCGGCGCGCTGACGCGCGAGAAGATCGTGGCCTCGGTGGCCGGGCGCTTCGTCTGCATCGCCGATGGCAGCAAGCTGGTGGAGGTCATGGGTGCCTTCCCGCTGCCGGTCGAGGTGATTCCGATGGCGCGTGCCGCGGTGGCGCGCAAGCTGGCAGCGCTCGGCGGCCAGCCCAAGCTGCGCATGAACAAGGAAGGCGGGATCTACAAGACCGACAACGGCAATGTGATTCTTGACGTGGTGGGCCTGCGCATCGCCGACCCCAAGGGCCTCGAAGAAACCATCAATCACCTGCCCGGCGTGGTGACGGTGGGCCTGTTCGCGCTGCGGGGTGCCGACGTGCTGCTGCTCGGCACGCAGGACGGCGTGCGGCGCCTGGACTTCTGAGTCTCTGAGGCGCGCGCCCGGCCGGCCCGCGTGCCGGCCGCTCAGGGCGCGGGGCTGGCCAGCGGCTTGCCCTTTTCCACCACGTAGACGCCGACCAGGCGCACCGGCGCACCGCCGGGATTGTGCGCGTCGTGCACGACGCCGGCCGGCACCACGAAGGCTTCTCCCGCCTTGATGATGCGTGGCGGCTGTCCGTCCACCAGCAGTTCGGCCTCGCCTTCGGTCACATAGCTGATTTCGTCACCCGGGTGCGTATGTCGCCCCGCACGGGCACCGGGCGCCACCTCTACGCGTGCCACCACGTTCTCGCGGCCCGGCACCGAGCTGTCCGCGCGCGTCACGATGGTGCGCGTCAGGCCGCCGCTGTTCTGGGCCATGGCTGCGCCCGAGGCCAGCGCCAGGCCAGCCAGCGCGAGTCCGCCGAGGCGGCTCAGTCTGCTCCCGTTCATTGTCTTCTCCTTTGGTTTTCTTTTTGCTTCGTTGCACAAGGAATGTCGCCTGGAGGACAGGCACACAGGTGACGCCTGGAACCGGAGGTGCTGGCTGCGGGGCGGCGGGGCGCCCGGATGTGATCGAATCCTAGCAAAGGCCGGCAGGGCTCGCCATGGGTGGCGCGGCCTTGCTGCTCGGAAGGGGCGGGCATTGCCGGGCAGGAAAAGAAAAAGGGTGCCGCGAGGGCACCCTTTTTCTTTTCCTGCGACCGGCGCAGTGCGCTCAGCCTTGCGGCGGCACGTAGCCCGCGGCCTGGTCGGCGCCTTCACCGAAGAAGTACTTCTCGGTCTGCTTGAGCAGGTACTGGCGGGCACGCGTGTCGGCCATGTTGAGGCGGTTTTCGTTGATCAGCATCGTCTGGTGCTTGAGCCAGCCGGCCCATGCTTCCTTCGACACGTTCTGCCAGATCTTCTTGCCCAGTTCGCCGGGCAGCGGCGGGAAGTCGAGGCCTTCGGCTTCCTTGTTCAGCTTGACGCAGTGGACCATGCGGGCCATGGGGACTCCTTGGTATTTCGTGCTGTGCGATTGTCGGGGCGCGCCGCGTTGCCTGGCTTCGGGCAGGGCGGCGCGCCGTGCGTGGGTGCCGCTATTGTAGCGAAGCGGGGGCGGGCAGGCGCTCACGCCCCCACCGCGCTCACAGTTTCTTCATCAGCACCATGGATTTGCGCTGCCAGTTGTACAGCTTGCGCTTGTCTTCCGGCAGGTCGTCAACGGTTGCGTGCACGAAGCCGCGTTTCAGGAACCAGTGCTCGGTGCGGGTCGTCAGCACGAACAGGCGGTCGAGCCCGAGCGTGCGCGCGCGCCGCTCGATGCGCTTCAGGATGCGCTCGCCGTCGCCGGTGCCCTGGGCATCGGGCGACACGATCAGGCAGGCCATCTCGGCCATGCCCTCACGCGGATACGGATAGAGCGCGGCGCAGCCGAACAGCACGCCGTCGTGCTCGATCACCGAGAAGTTGGCGATGTCGCGCTCGATCAGGTGGCGGCCGCGCGGCACCAGTGTGCCGTCGGCCTCCAGCGGCTCGATCAGTTGCACGATGCCGCCGACGTCGTCGAGCGTGGCTTCGCGCAGGCTCTCCAGGTCAGTGTCGGAGACCATGGTGCCAACGCCGTCGTGCAGGAACAGCTCGAGCAGCACCGAGCCGTCGAGCGAGTACGGAATCAGGTGGGCGCGCGGCACGCCGCCCTTGAGCGCCTTGACCAGGTGCTGCAGGTAGTCGGCGACATCCGGCGGCAGGTGGTTGTTCTGCAGCCGCTCGATCGCGGTGCGCAGCGACAGCTCGGGGATCAGCTTGCCGACCGGGTCGGGCACGCCCGGCACCTCGGTGATGAAGATCAGCTTGTCGGCCTTGAGCGCCGTGGCGGTGGCGCTGGCCACGTCTTCCATCGACAGGTTGAAGGCCTGGCCGGTGGGCGAGAAGCCCAGCGGCGACAGCAGCACCACCTTGCCGTGCTGCAGCGACATGCGCACCGACTCGGCGTCCACCTTGCGTACCTGTCCCGTGTGCTGGAAATCCACGCCGTTGACGATGCCGACCGGGCGCGCGGTGACGAAGTTGCCGGAGATCACCGATAGCTGGGCGCCCGCCATCGGCGTGTTGGGCAGGCCGCGGCTGAAGGCTGCCTCGATGTCCAGGCGCAGTTCGCCGGCCGCCTCCTTGGCGCATTCGAGCGCGGCGTTGTCGGTGATGCGCACGCCTTCGTCGAACTGCGATTCCACCCGGCGCAGCGCCAGCTGTTCTTCCACCTGCGGGCGCGAGCCGTGCACCAGCACCACGTGCATGCCCATTGCGTGCAGCAGGGCCACGTCGTTGACCAGCGCATCCAGGCAGCCCGCCTTGACCAGTTCGCCGCCGAAGCCGATCACGAAGGTCTTGCCGCGGAAAGTGTGGATGTAGGGCGCGACCGCGCGCAGCCAATCAACAAATTGCTGGTGGCTGGGGGCGGGGGATCCTCGCTCGATGGTCATGGCAGCGGCGTCGGCATTGGCCGCGGGCGTGGAGTCGGGACCGGGCTGGGGTTCGGCCGGCTCGGCAGGGTGGGGCGCAGACTGTGGCGCGTCGGTTCTGGCATTCATCCGGCGGATTATAATCCCGCCCGATGCCAGAACAACGTCCCGCCAAGCCGCTGCCGCAGGGGCGGCAGCCCGCCGCGTCCCGGCCGGCTTCCCGCCCCGGCCCGCAGTCCGCCTCCTCCGCCCCCTCCACGGCTACGCAGCCCGGCCGCCGGCCCGCCGCGCCCGCCCCCTCATCCGCATCTGGATCCGCTGCACCGGCGCGCGCCGACGGCGCGGCGCCGGACGGGCGAGAGCGCCGAGGCGCGCGTCCGCGCCCGGCCGGCGAGCCGCGTGGTCCCAGGCCGCGGCGTCCCGCCAATCCCCTGCCCGAGATCACCTTCCCGGAGGCGCTGCCCGTCTCGGCGCGGCGCGAGGAGATCGCCGCCGCGCTGCGCGCGCACCAGGTGGTGGTGGTGTCCGGCGAGACCGGCTCGGGCAAGACCACGCAGTTGCCCAAGATCTGCCTGTCGATCGGGCGCGGACCCGGCGCGGACGGCAGCGGCGGGCTGATCGGCCATACCCAGCCGCGGCGCATCGCCGCCACCTCGACCGCCAAGCGCATCGCCCAGGAACTGGGCACGCCCGTGGGCGAGAACGTCGGCTATCAGGTGCGCTTCAACGACACCATGTCGCCCGGCGCCTCGGTCAAGCTGATGACCGACGGCATCCTGCTGGCCGAGACGCAGAACGACCCGCTGCTGCGCGCCTACGACACCATCATCATCGACGAGGCGCACGAGCGCAGCCTCAACATCGATTTCCTGATCGGCTACCTGAAGCAGATCCTGCCCAAGCGGCCCGACCTGAAGGTGATCATCACCTCGGCCACCATCGATGCGCAGCGCTTTGCCGAGCACTTTACGCTCAAGGGCCGGCCGGCGCCGGTGATCGAGGTCAGCGGCCGGCTCTATCCGGTCGAGCTGCGCTACCGGCCGATCCAGCAGGATGCGCCGGCGGCCTCCGGCGACCCGCAGAAGGCCGCGGCCGCGCGCGAGCGCGATCTGTACGATGGCATCGTCGATGCTGTCGACGAGCTGTGCCGGCTGGGACCGGGCGACGTGCTGGTGTTCCTGCCCGGCGAGCGCGAGATCCGCGAGACGGCCGAGGCGCTGCGCAAGCATCATCCGCCGCACACCGAGATCCTGCCGCTGTTCGCGCGGCTGTCGGTGCAGGAGCAGGAGCGGGTGTTCCGGCCTTCGAATGCGCGCCGCATCGTGCTGGCCACCAATGTGGCGGAAACGTCGCTGACGGTGCCGGGCATCCGCTATGTCGTGGATACCGGCCTGGCCCGCGTCAAGCGCTACTCCTACCGCAACAAGGTGGAGCAACTGCAGATCGAAGCGATCTCGCAGGCGGCGGCCAACCAGCGCGCCGGCCGCTGCGGCCGGGTGGCGGACGGCGTCTGCATCCGGCTCTACGAGGAGTCGGACTTCGCCGGCCGGCTGCGCTTCACCGATCCGGAAATCCTGCGTTCCTCGCTGGCGGCGGTGATCCTGCGCATGAAGGCGCTGCGCCTGACCGCGATCGAGTCCTTTCCCTTCATCGAGCCGCCGCTGGGCCGCGCCGTCGCCGACGGCTACCAACTGCTGCAGGAACTGGGGGCGATCGAGAGCAAGGAGGAGACCTACGAGCTGACCGCCACCGGCCGCCAGCTCGCCAAGCTGCCGCTGGACCCGAGAGTGGGCCGCATGATCCTGGCCGCGCGCGACCACCAGTGCCTGCGCGAGGTGCTGGTGATCGCCAGCGCGCTGTCGGTGCAGGACCCGCGCGAGCGCCCACAGGACGCCCAGGAGGCGGCCGACCAGGCGCACCGCAAGTTCATCGACGAGAAGTCGGAGTTCCTCGGCTGGGTGCGCATGTGGAAGTGGTTCGAGGAGGCGGTCGCGCACAAGAAGACCAACCGCCAGCTGCAGGACCAGTGCCGTGCGCACTTCCTGTCGCACGTGCGGCTGCGCGAATGGCGCGACGTGCATTCGCAGCTGCTGACCACCGTCACCGAGCAGGGTTGGCGCCTGAACGACAGCGAGCCCACCTTCGAGCAGATGCACAAGGCCCTGCTGACCGGCCTGCTGGGCAATATCGGCTGCAAGCTGGAGGAGGCCGACGGGCGCGGCCGCGAATACCTGGGCGCGCGCGGCATCAAGTTCCACCTGTGGCCGGGCTCCTTCATCGCGCGCAAGGTCGGGCGCTGGATCATGGCGGCCGAGCTGGTCGAGACCAGCCGGCTGTTCGCGCGCACGCTGGCGCGCATCGAGCCCGAGTGGCTGGAGCAGATCGGCGGCCACCTGCTCAAGGTGAGCTGGAGCGATCCGCACTGGGAGAAGAAGGCCGGCCAGGTGCTGGCGCTGGAGCGCGCCACGCTGTACGGCCTGGTGGTCTACCAGCACCGGCGCGTCCACTACGGCCCGATGAACCAGGCCGAAGCACGCGAGATCTTCATCCGCCGCGCGCTGGTCGATGGCGAGCTCGATACGCGCCTGCCGTTCTTCGCGCACAACCAGCGCCTGGTGCGCGAGATCGAGAACCTGGAGCACAAGTCGCGCCGGCAGGACGTGCTGGTCGACGACGAACTGATCTACGCCTTCTACGACCGCGCGATCCCCGCCGACATCCACCAGCAGGCCAGCTTCGAGCAGTGGTACAAGCAGGAGAGCGCCGGCGACCGCAAGCTGCTCTACCTGAACCGCGACGAGCTGATGCGCCACGAGGCGGCCGGCATCACCACCGAGCTGTTCCCGAAGACCATGGCGGTGGCCGGCGTCGACATGGCGCTGACCTACCACTTCGAGCCGGGCAGCCACCGCGACGGCGTGACGTTGGCGGTGCCGCTCTATGCGCTCAACCAGGTCCGCCCGGAGCGCTGCGAATGGCTGGTGCCGGGCATGATCAAGGAGAAGGTGCACCTGCTGCTGAAGTCGCTGCCGCAGAAGCTGCGCCGCCATTGCGTGCCGCTGCCGGACTACGCGGCCGGCTTCGTCGAGCGCCGTCCCTTCGGCGAGGGCGAGCTGGTGGACGTGCTGATCGCCGATATTCGCGAGCAGACCGGCACCATGGTCAAGCGCGCGGACTTCAAGCTGGAGACGCTGTCCGCCCACCACTTCATGAATTTCAAGGTGGTCGACGAGCACGGCCGGCAGCTGGAGATGGGGCGCAACCTGGCCCAGCTGCGCGCCGAGCTGGGCGGACAGGCGCAGCAGTCCTTCCAGAACATCGCCGCGCGCGGCGCGGGCCAGGCGCAGGCGGGCAGCGCCAGCGCGGCCCCGGCGGCCCAGTTCGAGCGCCTGACCGCCTGGTCCTTCGGCGAACTGCCCGAGCTGCTGGAGATCCGCAAGGGCAACCAGACGCTGTTCGGCTATCCGGCCCTGGTCGACCGCGGCACGCATTGCGATGTCGAGGTCTTCGACGACCCGCAGGAGGCCGCGCGCATCCATCGCGCTGGCCTGCGGCGGCTGTTCGCGCTGCAACTGCGCGAGCAGGTCAAGTTCGTCGAGAAGAATATCCCCGGCCTGCAGCAGATGGCGATGCAGTACATGAACCTCGGCACGCAGGAAATGCTGCGCGACCAGATCGTGATGCTCGCCCTGGAGCGCGCCTGCATGCAGGAGCCGCTGCCGCGCAACGAGGCCGAGTTCGCCGCGCGCAAGGACGAGGGCCGGGCACGGCTGTCGCTGCTGGCGCAGGAGATCGCGCGGCTGGCGGGGGCGGTGCTGGCCGAATACGCCGGCTTGCCGCGCAAGCTGCTACAGGCCAAGTCCTTCACCGCGGCGCACGCCGACATGGACGCGCAGCTCGCGCGCCTGATGGGCAAGCAGTTCATCATCGACACGCCCTATGTCCAGCTCGTGCATTACCCGCGCTATCTGAAGGGCATCGCCATGCGCATCGACAAGATCAAGGGCGATCCGGCGCGCGACTCGCAGCGCCTGCAGGAAATGAACCCGCTGCTGCAGCAGTGGCAGCGTGCCGAAAAGCAGTTGCGTGCGCAGGGGCGGGGTGTCGAGGATGCGCGCCTGGACGAGTTCCGCTGGATGCTGGAGGAGCTGCGCGTGGCGCTCTTCGCCCAGGAGCTGCGCACGCCGGTGCCGATGTCGGTCAAGCGGCTGCAGAAGGTGTGGGAGTCCATGCAGCGCTGATGCGGGGCTTCGGTGCCGGAGGGGGTGGAGCGGGGGCGGTGGTTAACGGCGCGTTGGAGAAATTCTTTAGCGCGGATTCTTGCTCTAGGTCATCGGCGCGCGGGGGGAAAACGTTAGAATGCACAACTCCGAATCTGACTCCCGGTCCTATGTTTGCATTGCGTAGTTTTGTTGCTGGTCTGGCCGCGGCCGGCGCCCTGGCTCTCGTGTCGGCGCCCGCCTTGGCCGAGGTGGTGGTGACCCTGAATTCTGGTGATGCCACCATCACTTTGATCGACAAGGACACGCAAAAGGTGCTGGAGACCTTCCCGGTCGGCAAGGAGCCTCACCACCTGATCGCAACGCCGGACAACAAGTCGCTGATCGTCGCCAATGCGGTCGGCAACGACCTGGTCTTCCTCGATCCTCTTACGGGCAAGGTGCAGCAGCGCGTGCCCAATATCGACGATCCCTACCAGATCGGTTTCTCTCCCGACCAGAAATGGTTCGTCACCACCGGTAACCGGCTCGACCGGGTCGACCTCTATCGCTGGGACGGCAAGACCCTGAAGCTCGCCAAGCAGCTGTCGCTGGCCAAGACGCCGAGCCACATCGCCTTCACCGCCGACAGCAAGATCGCTTTCGTCACGCTGCAGGACTCCAACGAGCTGGTCGCCATCGACCTGCCCACGCAGACCGTGATGTGGCGCATGACCACCGGTTCGGCACCGGCCGGCGTGTGGGTCACCCAGGACCAGAAGTACGTGCTGGTGGGCATGACCGGCGCCGACTACGTTGCCGTGGTCGACTGGCGCGCGCGCACGGTGGTCAAGCAGATCCAGACCGGCAAGGGCGCGCACAACTTCCGTGCGCTCGGCGACAAGCGCCATCTGTTCCTGAGCAACCGGGTCTCGGGCACCATCAGCATCATCGACCAGCAGACCCTGACCAAGGTCGGCGACATCACCGGCCTGCCGCCCGGTCCCGACGACATGGAACTGACCGCCGACGGCAAGACGCTGTGGGTCAGCTTCCGCTGGGCACGCTCGGTGGGCCTGATCGACGTCGCCAGCCGCAAGCTGATCAAGACCATCCGCGTGGGCCGCTCGCCCCACGGCATCTATTTCCATACGCGCGCGCCGCTGTACTGAGCGGGGTGTGCCGCACCGCGACTATGCGCAAATTCTCGATTTCCCGGCGGGGCGGCTGCCTCGCCATCGCCGGGGCGGCGATCGTTGCCGCGCTCGGCGGCCTGGCCGGGCTGCCGGCGTCCGTGTCGGCCGCTCCCGCATCCGGGGCGGTGCCGGCCTGCAGCGCCGGCACGCTCTACCTGACCTTCGACACCGGCAGCATGAGCCAGGCGGAGCTGATCGCCAGCACCCTGCGCAAGCATCACATCAAGGCGACGTTTTTCCTGGCCAATGAGCCCACCGTGCGCGGCGACAACTCGCTGGACAAGAGTTGGGCCCCGTACTGGAAGGAACTCGCTGCCGACGGCCATGCCTTCGGCAGCCACACCTTCGATCACGTCTACCTGCGCAGCGTGCGCGACGGCCGCGTGACCATGCGGCCGCAGTTCGGCGCCGCGGGCGGCCGCGACGTGGAAATGAGCGCGGGCGACTTCTGCGGAGAACTGCGGCGCAGCGCCACCACCTTCCAGTCCTACACCGGCCAGCCAATGCTGCCGCTCTGGCGCGCGCCGGGCGGCCGCACGGCGCCGCAGACGCTGCACTGGGCCGAGCAATGCGGCTTCAAGCACGTGGGTTGGGCCTCGGCGGGCTTCCTCGGCGACGAGCTGCCGTCCGATCGCTTCCCCAATGCGGTGCTGCTGCAGCGCGCGCTGCGCGACCTGCGCGACGGTGACATCACCATGGCCCACCTGGGCATCTGGTCGCGCAAGGATCCCTGGGCGCCGGCCGTGCTGGAGCCCCTGATCAGCGGACTGGAACGCAAGGGCTTCTGCTTCGCCACGCTGCGCGAGCACCCTGCCTATCGCCAGTGGTTCGCCCAGCAGGCAGCCGAGCAGGCCAAGGCGGCACCCGCAACGCCCGCGGCCGCCGGGGCGCGGGCGGAGGGCAAGCGCTGATGTGGGATACCGTCAGCGCCTGGATCGGTGAGCTGGAGGGCACCCTGTTCCAGAACGTGGTGCTGCCGCTCGTCTATCACCTGGGCCTGGGCGGCTATGCCGAGGATGCCTACACGGCCACCGAATGGCTGCTGGTGGGTCTGGTGCAGATCGGCGTGATGGTGCTGATCCTCGGCCCGCTGGAGCGCTGGCGCCCGGTCGAGCCGGTGACCGACCCGGCCGCCGTGCGCACCGACATTCTCTACACGCTGGTACACCGGCTCGGGCTGTTCCGGCTCGCCATGTTCTTCCTGCTCGATCCGCTGATGGACGGCCTCGAGGGGCATCTGCGCCTGCTCGGCCTGCAGCGGGCCAATGTCGAGGACTGGTGGCCGGGCGTGAGCTCGGTCCCGCTGGTCAGCTTCTTCATCTACCTGCTGCTGTTCGACCTGCTCGACTACTGGTACCACCGCCTTTCGCACACCTTCCGCTGGTGGTGGGCACTGCACGCGGTGCATCACAGCCAGCGGCAGATGACGCTCTGGAGCGACAACCGCAATCACCTGCTCGACGACATGCTGCGCGACGTGGTCTTTGCCGTGGCCGCGCTGGCGGTCGGCCTGGAGCCGTCGCAATACGTGCTGCTGGTGGCGCTGTCGCAACTGCTGCAAAGCCTGCAGCACGCGAACCTGCGGCTGCACTTCGGCTGGCTGGGCGAGCGGCTGCTGATCTCGCCGCGCTTTCACCGTACCCACCATGCGATCGGCATCGGGCATGAGGCCGCGGGCCAGCCCAGCCGGCTGGGCGGCTGCAACTACGGCGTGCTGTTCCCCTGGTGGGACATGCTGTTCGGCACGGCGGATTTCTCCACGTCGTTCTACCCCACCGGCATCCGCGACCAGATGCCGGCTCCGGTGGGGAAGGGCCGGGACTACGGCGCCGGCCTGCTGGCGCAGCAATGGCTGGGCCTGAGGCGCCTGCTGCGGATCGGGCGGGCGTGAGGCGTGCGGGGGCGGCACGCTCGTCGTATGCTAGTCTCTGCGTCCCGGCAAGATTGTCCTTCGCTTCTCCCGCATGAACGACCTGTTTCGCTCGTTTGGCCGTGCACTGATCAGCCAGCTGCATCCGCGCATGCTGATGCTGACCGTGCTGCCTTTCATTCTCTGCACCGCGCTTTGGGGTGGCCTGCTGTGGTGGGGCTGGGACCCCATCATGCAGTCCGCCCGCACGCTGCTCGAAGGCTGGGCGCTGACCCGCTGGATCTACGCCGCGCTGGACTGGATGACGCTGCAATCGCTGCGTGCGGTGGTGGCGCCGCTGTTCGTGGTGGCCCTGATGGTGCCGCTGGTGATCGCCTCCATGCTGCTCTTCATCAGCCTGTGCTCGGTTCCCGCGGTCATGCGCTACCTGGAGCGCAGCTATCCGGGCCTGGCCAAGGCACGCGGTGGCAGTCTCCTGGGCAGCGTGATGCAATCGCTGGGCAGTACCGTGGTGTTCCTGCTGCTGGTGCTGGTAACGCTGCCGCTGTGGCTGGTGCCGCCGTTCTTCGCGCTGATTCCGCCCGTGCTGTGGGGCTGGCTGACCTATCGCGTGATGAGCTATGACGCGCTGGCCGAGCATGCCAGCGCGGAGGAGCGCAAGGTGCTGATGCAGCGCCACCGCACGCCCCTGCTGGCGATCGGCGTGGCCGTCGGCCTGCTGGGCTCGGCGCCGACGCTGCTGTGGGTGTCGTCGGCGGCCATCATCTTCCTGTTTCCCTTCGTGCTGGCCGGCACGCTGTGGCTGTACGTACTGATCTTTATCTTCTCGGCGCTATGGTTCGGGCATTTCTGCCTGCATGCGCTGGCGAAGTTGCGCGCGGAGCGCGCCGCGGCAGCGGCCGGTCCCGCCGGTCCGCCGGGCGGCATGCCGTCCGATATCATCGATCTCGCGCCGTCCGACGTACGGCGCATTGAACATTCCTGAAGCGGGGGCACCATGGGGTTCGGCCTGATCGTCATCGGAGACGAGATCCTGTCGGGGCGGCGCGAGGACAAGCACCTGCGCCGCGCCATCGAATTGCTGGGCGCGCGTGGCCTGTCGCTGGGCTGGGCGGAGTACATCGGCGACGACCGTGAGCGCATCACGGCAACGCTGCGCCGCACCTTCGCGGGCCCGGACGTGGTGTTCTGCACGGGCGGCATCGGCGCCACGCCCGACGACCATACGCGCCAGTGCGCCGCCGCGGCGCTTGGCGTGCCGCTCGAACTCCATCCGGAAGCGCGCGAGCTGATCACCCAGCGCATCATCGAAACCGCCGATGGCGATCCGGTCAAGGCAGACCTGACGCGGCCCGATAACCAGCACCGCTTCAAGATGGGCGAGTTTCCCGCCGGTGCCCGCGTCATCCCGAACAGCTATAACCGCATCCCGGGCTTCTCGGTGGCGGACCACCATTTCATGCCGGGCTTCCCGGTGATGGCCTGGCCGATGATGGAATGGGTGCTGGACCACCACTACGCCCACCTGTTCCACAAGGACAGCCACGCCGAGCGCAGCTTCTTCGTCTTCGAGGCGCCGGAGTCCACGCTGACGCCGCTGATGGAGCGCGTCGAAGCGGCCTTTCCGGGTATCCGCGTGTTCAGCCTGCCGTCGGTGGGGGATGCGCAGCGGGGTGCTATCTTCGCGCGGCGGCATATTGACCTTGGGGTCAAGGGGGTGGCGGATGATGTGGATGCTGCTTATGCGATGTTGAGGGATGGGGTGGTGGGGATGGGGTTTGAGGTGGTGGAGGGGGGTAGGGAGGCTGGTTAGCCTAGGCGCTGATCGTGGATTTGCGCGCTTGTTTGATCGGTGTGGGTTGATCGGGCCAACGGCTTGATTGCTGGCCTTCGGTGCTGGCCTGGGGTCTTGGTTGTTTAGGGCAAAGGCCTGTTTCGACTCCCCTGCGGGGAGCCGACCTACTTTCTTTGTCTCGCCAAAGAAAGTAGGCAAAGAAAGGCGACCCGGGTGCGGCGAAAGACTCCTCGCGATTTGCCGTGGCCGCCGCGCCCGTCCGAACTCGCGGCCTGCGGCCGCTCAGACAGCGGACGGGCTTCATCGGCGGCCACGGCAAATCGCGAGGCGCCGCACAACGGGAGGGAACTGCCAAACCGTTGGTTGGCGAGTGCTCCCGATACTGCCAATTCTGCTGAGGTCTCTAGCGTGAAGCGACAGCGAAGCTGGCGCTTCACCTGCCACCCGATGCGCAGCGAGGCGTGGCGTCCTTACCCTGCCGTATGCGGCGCCTCGCGGGCTGGCTGAAAGAGCGGAAAAGAGGGCCCCCTGTCTGAGCATCGCCGTAAGGCGATGTGAGTTGGGGCCCGGCCGCTCTTTCAGCCAGCCCGCGAGGGGGTGTTAAGCCGCATCCGGCGCGGGGCCTGTCAGAAAATTTGTGTTTAGGGCATAACATGTCACCGAGGAGCATGTATGCCACGCAAAACGAAGACGAGCCAGGCCGCAGACCGTGAGCTGCCAACCATCCCCGAGGACCTGATCGCCCATTTCGTGAAGGGCCCGATGACCGCCGAGGCGGTGCAGGATGCCTCCATGGCGTTCAAGAAGGCACTGATCGAACGGGCTCTGGGCGCTGAGCTAGGTCATCATCTGGGCTATCCGCCGGGCGAGCAGCGCCCGGCCGGAATGGCCAACCAGCGCAACGGCAAGACCGCCAAGACGGTGTTGACCGAGGATGGCCCGCTGCGAGTGGAGATCCCGCGCGACCGGGACGGCAGCTTTGCCCCGATCCTGATTCCCAAGCATGAGCGGCGCTTCACGGGGTTCGACGACAAGATCATCGCCATGTATGCCCGCGGCATGACTGTGCGCGAGATTCAAGCCTTCTTGGCCGAGCAGTACGGTACCGAGGTCTCTCCGGAGTTCATCAGCTCGGTGACCGATGCCGTGATGGACGAAGTCACCGCCTGGCAGGCTCGCCCGCTGGAAGTCATGTACCCGGTGGTGTTCTTCGATGCGCTGCGAGTCAAGATGCGCGAGGACGGCGTCGTGCGCAACAAGGCCGTCTACCTGGCCCTGGGTGTGCTGCCCGACGGCACGCGCGACATCCTGGGCCTGTGGATCGAGACCACCGAGGGCGCGAAGTTCTGGATGAAGGTGTTCAACGACCTCAAGACCCGGGGCACCCAAGACATCCTGATTGCGGTGACCGATGGCCTCAGGGGCATGGAACAGGCGCTGAACGCGGTGTTTCCGCACACGACCCTGCAGACGTGCATCGTGCACCTGATCCGCAACAGCCTGGACTACGCGAGTTGGAAGGAGCGCCGGGCCGTGGCCGCAGCGCTCAAGCCGGTGTACACGGCGCCCACCGTGGAGGCCGCGCAAGCCGAGCTGCTGGCCTTTGAGCAAGGCGAATGGGGCCGGCGCTATACGCCAATCGCGGCGGCCTGGCACCGCGCGTGGGATCAGGTCATCCCATTCTTTGCGTTTCCGCCGGCAATCCGCAAGATCATCTACACGACCAATGCCATCGAGAGCATCAACGCGCAGCTACGCAAGATCATCAAGACACGGGGTCACTTCCCCAGCGACGAAGCGGCCACCAAGCTGCTGTGGCTGGCCTTGCGCAACATCACCGGAAGCTGGGGCAGCTCAACCCATGACTGGAAGGCTGCGATGAATCAGTTTGCCATCCTCTACGAAGACCGATTCACGCATCCGCATCGCTGAGATAATGTCCGCTCGCCAGTCAAATTGACGGCGAGCTTTAAGCTGCCCTGCACACAAAAAATCTGACAGGCCCCCGGCGCGCCTTCTTTGCCTACTTTCTTGGCAAGACAAGAAAGTAGGTCGGCTCCCCGCAGGGGAGTCGAAACAGGCCTTTGCCTCGCAGACCAATACCGCTAGAGCAGATCGGCTCACACAGGAGGAGCCGAAACAGGCCGTTGGCTTAATCGACCAAAGTCCCGTGCATCAGCGCATCAACGCTTGAACATCCAAGGACCGGGCGGGCCGAAGCAACCCGCGCCGCAGCCAAGTCACCTCATGCCCCATGCCAAGGCAACCCCCGCACACACCACCCCTCCACCGTCTTCCGGTGATAGTGCTCATCGCGATTGCCCTCGAACCCCTCCAGCACGTCCATCGCAAACTGATAACCGGCCGCGGTCGCCACACGCGCAGCGTGCTTGGAGCGCGCCGCGCTGCGGCACAGGAACAGCACCGGCGCATCGGTCGGCACGCGGGCCTTCAGTTGGTCGAGGAAGGCGGGGTTCTGGCTGCCGCCGGGGTAGCTCATCCACTCGACGTGGGTCAGTTGCGAGTCGGGCAGGTCGGGGCCGCCGATCCAGTCGAGTTCCGCCTGGGTGCGTACGTCGACCAGCACGGCGCTCGGGTCCGCCTGCAGCAGGGAGAAGGCTTCCTGTGGCGTGAGCGCGCCGAAGTAGGGGAGTTGCTGTTCTTGCTGGCGGCGGCTGGCGGCGTCAAGGAGTTCGTCTCGGACGGTCATCTGTGCGACAAAAGCGGAGAGTGAAATGGCGGGATTGCCGATCAACCATTTTACCGTGCGCAAGGTCCGGCAAGGGCGGGGCGGTGTCGCAAGTGGGGGGCTTCAGTGCCGCGCCGCCATGCAGGCACAGAAATGATGCATTCTTTTTCGCTGGCACCACAACGGTGCTTTTCTCCAGAAATATGCACTGTTTTGGTGTTTCTGCCGGACGACCGGAAAACAGCCGGAAAATCGTGCCGGAAGGGGCGTTGGCCGTGCTGGCACGCCTGTGGTTCGCCGCGCACTCTCGGCGGGCGGGATGTCGCGAAACCGGCGCACGGGTTGCACATTTTTCGGGAGCCGCGGGGCATTCGGGGGATTCCGCTGGCATGCTTTCTGCTAACATTCCTCGTCCCCTTGAGGCCGGTTTTTCCGGGCAGAACCCTGCGCAATGGCGCGGGCCCCCGCGATGACCGACGCAAGAATGGCTTTCACTGAACTCAGCCGCATTCCCAGGAGATAGGCATGGCCAACAGCGTTGCAGACGTGATGAAGACTGGTGAAGGAAAACGACGTCAAGTTCGTCGATTTCCGCTTCACCGATACCAAGGGCAAGGAGCAGCACGTCTCGGTGCCCGTGTCGCACTTCGAAGAAGACAAGTTCGAAAGCGGTCACGCTTTCGACGGTTCGTCGATCGCCGGCTGGAAGGGTATCGAAGCTTCGGACATGCTGCTGATGCCGGATCCGAACACCGCCCACATCGATCCGTTCTACGAAGAGCCGACCCTGGTGCTGTCTTGCGACGTGATTGAGCCGTCGGATGGCAAGGGCTATGACCGCGACCCGCGCTCGATCGCCAAGCGCGCCGAGGCTTACCTGAAGAGCACCGGCCTGGGCGACACCGCCTTCTTCGGTCCGGAACCCGAGTTCTTCATTTTCGACGGCGTGACCTGGAACGTCGACATGCAGGGCTGCTTCGTCAAGATCCATTCGGAAGAAGCGCCGTGGTCCTCGGCCAAGGAATTCGAGCACGGCAACAGCGGCCATCGTCCGGGCAAGAAGGGTGGCTACTTCCCCGTCGCCCCGATCGACACCTTCCAGGACATCCGTTCCGAGATGTGCCTGATCCTGGAATCGCTGGGCATCCCCGTGGAAGTGCACCACCACGAAGTGGCAGGCCAGGGCCAGAATGAGATCGGCACCCGCTTCAGCACGCTGGTGCAGCGCGCCGACTGGACCCAGCTGCAGAAGTACGTGATCCAGAACGTCGCCCACACCTACGGCAAGACCGCCACCTTCATGCCGAAGCCCATCGTCGGCGACAACGGTTCGGGCATGCACGTTCACCAGTCGATCTGGAAGGACGGTCAGAACCTGTTCGCGGGCAACGGCTATGCCGGCCTGTCGGAGTTCGCGCTGTACTACATCGGCGGCATCATCAAGCATGCCCGCGCGCTGAACGCGATCACCAACCCGGGCACGAACTCGTACAAGCGCCTGGTGCCGGGCTTCGAAGCCCCGGTGAAGCTGGCCTACTCGGCCCGCAACCGCTCGGCCTCGATCCGTATCCCGTACGTGGCGAACCCGAAGGGCCGCCGTATCGAGACCCGCTTCCCGGATCCGCTGATGAACCCGTACCTGGGCTTCTCCGCGCTGCTGATGGCCGGCCTGGACGGCGTGCAGAACAAGATCCACCCGGGCGAGGCTGCCGACAAGAACCTGTACGACCTGCCGCCGGAAGAAGACGCGAAGATCCCGACCGTGTGCTCCAGCCTCGACCAGGCCCTGGAGTACCTGGACAAGGACCGCGAGTTCCTGACCCGTGGCGGCGTGTTCTCCAACTCGATGATCGATGCCTACATCGAGCTGAAGATGGAAGAAGTGACCCGCTTCCGCATGACGACCCACCCGGTCGAGTTCGAGATGTACTACTCGCTGTAAGCGCGACGGTTGCCGGGTTGTGACCAGGCAACAGAAGCACCGGAAAGGGGCGGCCTCGGCTGTCCCTTTTTCTTTTGATCGCTAGAATGGGGCTCCCGAGTCAACCTTAGCTCCGATGTCAATGCCTGCCCGACTGCCCGTTCTGACGTCCCCGCCCGCTGCGAAGCCGCCGTTGCACCGCTTGCGTGAATCGTTCCCCATTGTGGGGTGCGCGCTGATGCTGGCGGCAGCGGGATGGGGCACGCAGGCGATGGCGCAATCCGCCGACGTCTATGTCTGCGCCGGCCCGAACGGCGTGCCGGAGTACCGCAACGGCAACGGCGGCAAGAACTGCCGCAAGCTCAACCTGCCCGAGGCGGTCACTGTGCCCGGTGGGCGGCCGGCGGCGGCCGCGGCCCCGAGGCCCAGCCAGCCGGGCGGCTTCCCGCGCGTGGACAGCGCCACGCAGAAGAGCCGCGACGGCGAGCGCCGTGGCGTGCTGGAGCAGGAGTTGCAGAGCGAGCAGGGCAAGCTCGCGGCCCTGCGCCAGACCTACAACAACGGTGAGCCGGAGCGCCAGGGCAATGAGCGCAATTATCAGAAGTATCTCGATCGCACCGCCGCGCTGCGTGACGACATCACGCGCACCGAAGCCAATGTGGCGGCCTTGCAGCGGGAGCTTGCCAACCTGAAGGACTAGTCTCATGCGTCGCCTGATTCGCAGCGTTTCGCGCAAGGCCGCGGCTGCTGATCGCGCCTCGCCGGTGCCGGCGCCTGGCCCGGCCGGCGAGCCCGCCGAGGATCGCGCCGAGGCCGCGCTGCACGCCGGCCTGGATGTGGTGGCCAATCCCGTGCTGCTGGTGCGCGAGGCGGGCCTGCGCATCCTCTATGCGAATCCTGCGGCGGAAGCCAGCTTCGCGGTATCGCGCAAGGCCATGCGCGAGCTGTCGCTGACGGACCTGTTCGGGCCGTCGGAAGAGCTGGCCAGCATGATCGAGAGCGTGCGCTCGCGGCAGTTCGATGTGCGCCGGCAGGACGTGGTGCTGCAGTGCCCGCTGCAGGAGCCGACCCATGCGCATGTGGTGGTCGGCGCGCTCGAGGCCAGCCCCGCGGCGGTGGTGGTGGAGGTGCTGCCCAATGAGCAGAAGGTACGCAGCGACCGCGAGGAGCGCATCCTGGACCTGACCTCCGCCAACAAGGAGCTGATCCGCAACCTGGCGCACGAGATCAAGAACCCGCTGGGCGGCATCCGCGGCGCGGCTCAATTGCTCGAGTTCGAGCTGCCCGAGCGCAGCCTGCGCGAGTACACGCAGGTCATCATCAAGGAGTCCGACCGGCTGCAGACGCTGGTCGACCGCCTGCTCGAGCCGCACCGCCACCCGCACATCGTCTCCGAACTCAATATCCACGAGGTGCTGGAGCGCGTGCGCCTGGTGGTGCTGGCCGAGTTCCCCAACGGGCTGGAGATCGTGCGCGACTATGATGCCAGCCTGCCCGATCTGCGCGGCGACAAGGAGCAACTGATCCAGGCCGTGCTTAACATCGTCCACAACGCGGCCCAGGCGCTGGCCGAGCGCATCGCGCACGGCGACGCGCAGATCGTGCTGCGCACGCGTGTGGCGCGCCAGGTGACCATCGCCAAGCGGCTGTTCAAGCTGGCATTGGACTTGCATATCATCGACAACGGTCCGGGCATCCCCGAGGACATTCGCGAGCGCATCTTCTACCCGCTGGTGTCGGGCAGGGATGGAGGCAGCGGTCTCGGTCTCACACTCGCTCAAACCTTCGTGCAGCAGCACGAAGGCTTGATCGAATGTGAGAGCCGGCCGGGCTGTACCGACTTCCGTATCCTGTTGCCGCTGCACTAGTCCACTGAATCACTGAAATCAGTCGGTGCCTGCCATGCCATGCGGGTTCATCGCGTCGTTGCAAATGCTCGCAATAGCCATGCTATTGCTGCGCTTTGCGCCTAGCGCTGATTCCCGCATGGCATGTCCTTCACCTCCCATTTCAATGATTCAGCGGACTAGTCCCGATCCGGCGCGCCCGGCGATCGTCTCGCAGGCCGCAATCGGCCGGGTTCACGGAAGACCATATGACACCGAGCAGACAAGTGACGCATATGAAGCCGATCTGGATAGTCGACGACGATCAATCAATCCGCTGGGTTCTGGAGAAGGCCCTTGCCCGTGAAAGCCTGCTCTCGCGCAGTTTCACCAATGTGCGCGATGTGCTGGCAGCGCTGGAGGAAGATGAGCCCCAGGTGCTGATCTCCGATATCCGCATGCCGGGCGGCTCCGGACTGGATCTGCTGCAGGCCGTCAAGGCGCGCCACCCCGGGCTGCCCGTCATCGTGATGACGGCCTATTCCGACCTCGACAGCGCCGTGGCGGCCTTCCAGGGCGGCGCCTTCGAATACCTGGCCAAGCCCTTCGACGTCGACAAGGCCGTGGAACTGATCCGCCGCGCGCTGGAGGAAAGCCTGCGCGAAGGGGAGATGGAGGATCGCCTGGTCGACGCGCCGGAGATCCTCGGCCAGGCGCCGGCGATGCAGGATGTGTTCCGCGCCATCGGCCGGCTGTCGCAGTCGAACGTCACGGTGCTGATCACCGGCGAGTCCGGCACCGGCAAGGAACTGGTGGCCCGGGCGCTGCACAAGCACAGCCCGCGCGCCAACGGGCCCTTTATCGCGCTGAACACGGCGGCCATTCCCAAGGACCTGCTGGAGTCTGAGCTGTTCGGCCACGAGCGCGGCGCCTTCACCGGCGCGCAGACCATGCGGCGCGGGCGCTTCGAGCAGGCCGAGGGTGGCACGCTCTTCCTCGACGAGATCGGCGATATGCCCTTCGACCTGCAGACGCGCCTGCTGCGCGTGCTGTCGGACGGCAACTTCTACCGTGTCGGCGGCCACAACCCGCTGCGTGCCAATGTGCGCGTGATCGCGGCCACCCACCAGAACCTGGAGACGCGGGTCAAGGACGGCCTGTTCCGCGAGGACTTGTTCCACCGCCTGAACGTGATCCGGCTGCGCCTGCCGTCGCTGCGCGAGCGGCCGGAGGACATCACGCTGCTGGCGCGGCACTTCCTGCAGAAGAGCGCCAAGGAACTGGGCGTCGAGCCCAAGCGGATGTCGGACGAGGCGCTGGCCTATGTCAGCACGCTGCCCTTCCCCGGCAATGTGCGCCAGCTCGAGAACCTGTGCAACTGGCTGACGGTGATGGCGCCGGCCCAGACCGTGGAGGTCAAGGACCTGCCGCGCGAGATGATCGGCGGCGAGACGCCGGCCAGCCAGCCGGCGGTGCGCCATGCCGAACGCTTGGGCGAGGCCCATGCTGCGCACGCGGGTCATGCGGAGGGCGAGGCCGCGCTGCTGGGCGAGGGCGGCAACATGCCGGTGCTCGAAGCCGCGCCCGCGCCGCAGCCCGGGCGGCCGGCCTTGCCTGTGCTGGACTGGGAGAGCCTGCTGGCGGGCGAGGCGCGGGCCATGCTTGAGTCCGGCCAGCCTGAAGTGATGGATATCCTGACCCGCCGGTTCGAGAAGGCGGTGCTGGAGGCCGCGCTGGGCGTGACGCGCGGACGCCGGGTGGAGGCCGCCATGCGCCTGGGCATCGGGCGCAACACGATCACGCGCAAGCTGCAGGAGTTGGGCTTCGACTGAGCCCGGCGGCCGGGCGCCGCAGGCAAGGATCACGGCCGGGCTCGACCCGGCCGTTTTTTTCTGGCGCGTCCCGCCGTTATCCCTGCCTGCGTGCGCTCAGGCCCGCGCCGCCAGCAGCAGGCGCGCCATCTCCGCGAAGCCTTCGCCACCGCTGGCCTCGGTCACGTAGGCCGGCGGCACAGGCAACTGCGCGACGATCTCGCGCACATTGGCCACGCCGACCGAGTGCGGGAAGTGCGCGAACATCGAGGCGTCGTTCGCGGAGTCGCCGATGAACAGCCACGCTTCGCGCTCGGCGTCGAGGTCGGACCCGAGCAGCTCGGCGACGCACAGCCGGCTCATGCTGAGCTTGTCGTGCTGGCCGAACCATCCGTTCACATGGATGGAGCTGACCGTGGCGGTCATGCCCTCGGCCCGCATCAGGCCGGCGATGCGCTCCACCGCCGCGGCCGGCAGCGGGGGAACGTCCTCCGCGTGGTCGATGGCCAGGTCGGCCGCATGCCAGGCCTGGTCCGATGCCAGCGCGCAGCCAGGCACCTCGCGCAAGATGCGCGCGCCCAGCGCATGGATGCGCGCCAGGTTGGCCGCGCGCGTGGCGGCATCGTCGAGGAAGCGGGTGTGCAGGCGGCCTTCGCGCAGGTGCGAGTAGAAGGCGCCGTTCTCGCCGATGATCGCGTCGACCGGCCACAGGCGCGCCAGGATCTCGGCCCAGGCGATGCAGCGGCCGGTCACCGGGATCAGGTGCAGGCCGGCGTCCTTCAGCCGTTGCATGGCAAGGTAGGTGGCCGCGGGCAGCCGGCCATCGGAAGTCAGGGTGCCGTCGATGTCCGTCAGCACACCGCGGATGCGGCGCAGCGCGGCGCCGTTCAGGGTCTGGATGGCTTGCATGGCGGCGCATTCTACCTGCACAAAATGCGATTCAGGCCAACTGTCATATTTTTGCCAATCTTGAGGGATTGCCCGGTTCTCATGTGACGCGAGCGAGGGTAACATCCGGATGTCATAAAACTGGAATAGATTCGAACGAGTTTGTTGTTCGTTTCGTTTCGTTTTCCAACATCAAGTTGCTTAGAAAAACCGGAGAGAGCCCATGTTCCTGAAACGCACCGCACTGACGCTCGCCGTGCTGCCCCTGATGGCGGCCGCGGGTTCGGCGCATGCCGCCGTGGAGATCCAGTGGTGGCACGCCATGCAGGGCGCGCTGAACGACAAGGTCAATGAGATCGCCGACAAGTTCAATGCGAGCCAGTCGGAGTACAAGATCGTGCCCGTGAACAAGGGCAATTACGACGAAACGATGGCGGCCGGCATCGCAGCCTTCCGCGCGGGCACCCAGCCCGCCATCCTGCAGGTCTTCGAGGTGGGCACGGCGACCATGATGAGCGCCAAGGGCGCCATCAAGCCGGTCTCGGTGGTGATGAAGGAAGCCGGCGAGAAGTTCGACCAGAAGGCCTACATCCCGGCGGTGGCGGGCTACTACACGTCGAACAAGGGCGAGATGCTGTCCTTCCCGTTCAACAGCTCGACCACGGTCTTCTATTACAACAAGGATGCCTTCAAGAAGGCTGGCCTGGAGGCCGACAAGCCGCCCAAGACCTGGCCGGAAGTGATGCAGTATTCGGCCAAGATCAAGGCCTCGGGCGGACAATGCGCCTACACCACCGACTGGCAGGGCTGGGTTCACCTGGAGAGCTTCTCGGCCTGGCACAACACGCAGTTCGCCACCAAGGGCAACGGCTTCGGCGGCACCGATGCCCGCCTGACCTTCAACAGCCCGCTGCAAGTGCGCCACATCGCCAACCTGCAGGAGATGGTGAAGAAGGGCTACTTCAGCTACGGCGGCCGCAAGTCCGAATCGCAGGCCAAGTTCTATAACGGCGAGTGCGCGATGTTCACGGGCTCGTCGGCGTCGCTGGCCAATATCCGCAAGAACGCCAAGTTCGCCTTCGGCGTGGCGCAGCTGCCGTACTACGCGGACGTCCAGGGCGCGCCGCAGAACACCATCATCGGCGGTGCCTCGCTGTGGGTGCTCAATGGCAAGAAGCCGGCCGAGTACAAGGGCGTGGCCAAGTTCTTCACCTTCCTGTCGCGTCCCGAGATCCAGGCCGACTGGCACCAGTCGACCGGCTACCTGCCGGTCACCATGGCGGCTTACGAGCTGACCAAGAAGTCTGGCTACTATGACAAGAACCCGGGCGCGGACGTCTCGGTGCAGCAGATGGTCGTCAAGACCACCGACAAGTCGCGTGGCGTGCGCCTGGGCAATATGGTGCAGATCCGCACGGTGATCGACGAAGAACTGGAAGCCGTCTGGGCCGGCAAGAAGGAGCCGAAGGAGGCGCTGGATACCGCGGTCAAGCGCGGCGACGACCTGCTGGAACGCTTCCAGAAGACCGTCAAGGACTGAGCGGAACCCGGCCGACAGGCCGGAGCAGGACCGGCACCGGGCTGGCAGGCAGGGGCGGCATGACCGCCCGTCACGGCCGCCTTCAGGTGCCGGCGTGAAACAGAACGGCGCGCGCCGCAGCGGTGGCCGCGCCGCTCTTCATTGATGCCGGCTGCAATCGCCGGATTTTTTGCCTATGGAAAAACGAGTGGTATTCCGCTCGAGATGGCTGCCGTATCTGCTGATCCTGCCGCAGATCGCCGTCACGCTGATCTTCTTCTTCTGGCCGGCGGGCCAGGCACTGTACCAGTCCGTACTCCGTCAGGATGCCTTCGGCATCAACCTGGAGTTCGTCGGGCTGGAGAACTTCATTGCCCTGTGGGAAGACCCGCTCTATATCGAGTCCTTCCGCGTCACCGGCGTGTTCGCCGTCGGCGTGACCCTGCTGGGGCTGTCCACCGCACTGGCGCTGGCGTACTTCGCCGACCGCGTGCTGCGCGGCGCCACGCTCTACAAGACGCTGCTGATCTGGCCCTACGCCGTGGCGCCGGCCGTGGCGGGCGTGCTGTGGATGTTCCTGTTCAATCCTACGCTGGGCGTCGTGTCGCACGCGCTGCGCGCCGCCGGCGTGGACTGGAACTTCCTGCTCAACGGCAACCAGGCTCTGCTGCTGGTGATCGTGGTCGCCGCCTGGAAGCAGATCAGCTACAACTTTCTCTTCTTCCTGGCGGGGCTGCAGAGCATTCCGCGTTCGCTGATCGAGGCTGCGGCCATCGACGGCGCGGGCCCGTGGCGCCGCTTCTGGTCCATCGTGTTCCCGCTGCTGTCGCCGACCACCTTCTTCCTGATGGTGATCAACGTGGTGTACGCCTTCTTCGACACCTTCGCGATCATCGACGCCGTCACCCACGGCGGTCCGTTCAACTCCACCAACACCCTGGTCTACAAGGTCTTCCATGACGGCTTCCGCGGCATGGACATCGGCGGCTCGGCCGCGCAGTCGGTGGTGCTGATGGTGATCGTGATCGCGTTGACTGTAGTGCAGTTCCGTTATGTGGAACGCAAGGTGCAATACTGACGGACACGCAACATGGTAGAACGACGACCTTTTCTCGATTTCCTGACCCACCTGGTGCTGATCGTCGGCATCATCATCGTGGCGTTTCCCGTCTACGTGACCTTCGTCGCCTCGACGCTGACGGCGGAGCAGGTGCTGGACGCACCCATGACGCTGATCCCCGGCGGCCACCTGCTGGAGAACTATCGCACCGTGCTGTTCAAGGGCGTGGGCGAGGCTGCCTCGCCTGTCTCGACGATGATGCTCAACAGCCTGATCATGGCGCTGGGCATCGCGCTGGGCAAGATCGCCATCTCGATCATCTCGGCCTTCGCCATCGTCTACTTCCGCTTCCCGCTGCGCAAGACGGCGTTCTGGATGATCTTCATCACGCTGATGCTGCCGGTCGAGGTGCGCATCCTGCCGACCTACAAGGTGGTGTCGGACCTGGGCATGCTGGACAGCTACTTCGGCCTGACCATCCCGATCATCGCCTCGGCCACCGCGACCTTCCTGTTCCGCCAGTTCTTCCTGACCATTCCGGATGAGCTGGCCGAGGCCGCGCGCATCGACGGCGCCGGGCCGCTGCGCTTCTTCCGGGACGTGGTGCTGCCGCTGTCGCGCACCAGCATCGCGGCGCTGTTCGTGATCCAGTTCATCTATGGGTGGAACCAGTACCTGTGGCCGCTGCTGATCACCACGCAGAAATCGATGGCGCCGGTGGTGGTGGGCGTCACGCAGATGATCTCGCGCTCGGGCGATGCGGCCACCGACTGGAACCTGGTGATGGCCACCGTGATGCTGGCGATGATCCCGCCCGCCGTGGTGGTGGTGCTGATGCAGAGGTGGTTCGTCAAGGGCCTGGTGGAAACGGAAAAATGAGTGGGAGCCGCGCGGCGGCGCGTGCCAGGAGCACGCGGCCACGCGCTTTCACCGCGAAACAAGCAAAGCAATGGCAAAACTGTCGCTCAACAACGTTCAGAAGACCTACGCCGGCAACGTCAAGGTGGTGCACGGCATCGACATGGAGATCGCCGACGGCGAGTTCATCGTCATCGTCGGCCCCTCCGGCTGCGGCAAGTCCACGCTGCTGCGCATGGTGGCGGGGCTGGAGACCATCACCGGCGGCGAAGTGCGCATCGGGGAGCGGGTGGTCAACCGGCTCGAACCCGCCGAGCGCGATATCGCGATGGTGTTCCAGAACTACGCGCTCTATCCCCATATGAGCGTCTACGACAATATGGCCTACGGGCTCAAGATCCGCGGCATGGACAAGGCCGAGATCGCCAAGCGAGTCGAGCACGCCGCCGGCATTCTCGAACTGGCGCCGCTGCTGTCGCGCAAGCCGCGCCAGCTGTCAGGCGGCCAGCGCCAGCGCGTGGCCATGGGGCGCGCCATCGTGCGTGAGCCGTCGGTGTTCCTGTTCGATGAGCCGCTCTCCAACCTCGACGCCAAGCTGCGCGTGCAGATGCGCCTGGAGTTGAAGGAGTTGCACCGGCGCCTGCGCACCACCAGCCTGTACGTGACGCACGACCAGGTCGAGGCGATGACGCTGGCCGACCGCATGATGGTGCTCAACGGCGGCCGGGTGGAGCAGATCGGCACGCCGCTGGAGGTGTACACGCGCCCGGCCAGCACCTTCGTGGCCGGCTTCATCGGCTCGCCGCCGATGAACCTGGTGCCGGTGGCGCGCGACGGCGCCAACGGCGAAGCGCGCATGAAGGTACAGGCGCAGCAGGGCGGGGCGCCCGGCACCTCGCTGGGCCACCTGCCGATGGGCCTGCACCTGCCCGAGCGCGCGCTGCTGGGCCTGCGCCCGGAGCATATCGAGCCCTGCGCCGCACACGAGGCGATCGCCGAGGTCGATGTGCGCGCGGTCGAGGCGCTGGGGGCGGATTCGTTCGCCTACGGCACGCTCGGCGGCCAGCAGGTGGTGGTGCGGCTGGACAGCCAGATGCCGGTGCGCGCGGGTGACCGCCTGCCGATCGCATCGAGCGCGGAGCACCTGCACTTCTTCGACATCGATTCCGGCAAGCGCTTCGAGGCCTGACATGTCCATCTCCCCTACCACGGCACCCGCCGCCATCGCGCCCTGGCCGGCCCGCTGGCCCTATCCGCGCCACATCGCCCATCGCGGCGCGGGCAAGCTCGCGCCGGAGAACACGCTGGCGGCCTTCCGCCACGGCGCGTCCTTCGGCTACCGCATGTTCGAGTTCGACGTGAAGCTGTCGGCCGACGGCAAGCCCGTGCTGCTGCACGACGCCACGCTGGACCGCACCACCAGCGGCCACGGCCGCGTCGATGCGTTGACCTTGGGCGAGCTGGCGCAGCTGGATGCCGGCGGCTGGCACAGCCCGGCCTATGCCGGCGAGCCGATCCCGACCCTGGCGGCGATCGCGCGCTACACCCGCGCCAACGGCTTCATGGTGAACATCGAGATCAAGCCGGTGCCGGGCGCCGAGCGCCAGACCGGCGCCGCGGTGGCGCTCGACGCGCTCGCGCTGTGGGCCGGCAGCGAGGTGCCGCCGCTGCTGTCCTCCTTCTCCGAGGCGGCCCTGGAGGCGGCGCGCGACGCCGCGCCGGCGCTGCCGCGCGCGCTGCTGCTGGACCGCCTGCCGGCCGACTGGCTGGACCGCTTGCGCCGGCTCGACTGCGTGGCGCTCGATGCCAATCATCGCGAGCTGGACCAGAAGGTCATTGAGGCGGCCCACCAGGCCGGCTTCCGCGTGGCGTGCTACACGGTCAACGATCCGGCCCGCGCGGCCGATCTGTTCGCCTGGGGGCTGGACGCCTTGATTACCGACGTGGTGGACCGGCTCGCCCCGGATCCGGCGTAGAGCCCATCGCAGAGGACGGGGTGGCATCGGCGGGGGAAGGCGCCTGCCATCGCACCCCTTCCTCCTTCTGAACGGCGTTCCCGCTCCGTGAATGGCCGCGCGATGCTTCCGTACCGCTCGGCGGCTTTCCGGGTGGACTAGCGCTTGCGTGGCTTGGGGCGTTGTACCTCCATCGCCTCGCGCACGGCGTCGTCGACGCTCCAGGCTTGCCAGGCGGCCTCTGGCAGGGCGGGCGACTTGATGCGCGCGAGCAAGTCGCGCACGGCGTCCTTGACGCGGGCCAGCCGCAAGGGGATGCCATGGGACTGGGCATAGGCCGCGAATTCGCACAATGCCTCGAGCGCCGTGCCGTCGAGATCGGGCGATTCCTCCAGGCTGAGTACCAGGCCGCGTGCCGGCCGCCGGTCGCGCATCGTGTGGCGGACAGCGCTGAGCACGCTGTCGGCATTGCCGAAGTACAGCGGCACTTCCGGGCGGGCAATCAGCAGGTCCGGCGGCGCCGTGGCCTCGGGGTGGCGGGCCAGGTCGACGAAGTCGTGGGAGTCGCCCCAGCGGCCCAGCCAGCTGATTTGCGGGCGGGACATGCGCCGCAGCAGCATGGCCACGCTGGCCCCGATCGCCAGCAGCAGCCCGTGCAGCACGCCGAACAGCAGCACGGCGGCGAAAGCGGCCATGGCGATCAGCCGGTCGCGGTGCCAGGTGAAATAGGGCTGCAGGCTGCGCGGGTCCAGGCTGTGGCCGACCGCGTGAATCACGATGGCGGCCAGCACCGGTTCCGGGATGCGCTCGATCCAGGGCAGCAGCGTGACCACCGCAACGAGCACGACCAGCCCCGCGACCAGCCCGGCGCGGCGGCTTTGCGCGCCCGCCGACTCATTGGCCGAGGTGGCCGAGAATCCCGCGCCGACGGGCATGCCCTGGAACACGGCGGAAGCGATGTTGGCCAGCCCCAGGGCGAGCAGGTCGCGGTTGGGCGAAACCTTGTCGCCGTGGCGCAAGGCAAAGGTGCGGATGGAGCCGTAGCTCTCCGCGTAGAGGATCAGCGCCAGTGCCGCGGCCAGTTCGCTCATGCGCATCCATTCGCTCATCGTCAGCACCGGCAGGGACGGTGCCGAGAAGCTGAGCGCGAACTCGCCGACAGCCCGCACGCCGTGTGCCTGGGTCCAGCCGGCGAGATCGAGGCCGATGCCGATGGCAATGACAAGCAGCGCTCCCGGCAGCGCCCGCCAGCGCGCGCACACATGCAATAGCACCAGCGCGCCCAGCGCCATGCCGAGGCCGGCAAGGTTCCACTGGCGCCAGCCCGCAAGCAGGTCCCAGGCCACGCGCAGCACGTCCGGGTGCGCGGCCTGCACGTCGACGATCTTGGGACACTGCTTGATGACAATGGTCAGGGCCAGTCCCAGCGCGAAGCCGCGCAGGACCGGCTTGGCGATCAGGTTGGAAATGGCGCCCAGGCGTGCCACCGCGGCCAGCAGGAAGAAGGCGCCGGCGAGCACGATGACGGCAACGCCCAGGGCAGGGCGCAAGGCCGGGTCGCCCACGTCTCCGGCCGTGGTGGCGGCCAGCAGCACGGCGGCGGACGACGAGGTGGCCGAGACGATCGCGAAGCGGTTGCCGCCCACCAGCCCATAGATCAGCAGCCCGGCGAACAGCGCGATCACGCCCGCCTGCGGGGGCAGGGCGGCGATGCCGGAGTAGGCCACGGCCTCGGGCAGCAGCAGGCCGGCGATGGCCAGGCCGGCGATCAGGTCCGCCCGCCACGGGTTCGCCGCTGCGCCGGGCGGCCCGCCAGGCGGCGCGATTCTATCCATGTCCGGGCCTTGCGCGCTGGCGCGACCGTCTTTGGGCATCGATGCCTCCCAAGCACTGTTGTTATTCTGAAGAGTTACGGATACTGCCCCCGCCGCGCGGTCCTAGGCAAGCTATATCATGGAAACAACGTCAGTCTGCCTTGTGCGGCACATGAGCGCCCTCGCGCCAGCCGCTGAGGAAAAACCCTGAGGCCGCCAGATCAAACGTGCTATGCTTATGCGAGTGAAGACTTAGGTCCTTCCCCGCACAACTTGCCCTTGGGGGTCCTTCGGTTGTCGGCGCCGCCCACACCAGGCCGGCGCCGTTTGCTTAAGGGGCCTCAAAGAGTTGTTTGCAATCCGCTAACCGGTCAAGCCGTGTCGCGGAAGGTTGATGAACCCGCTTAACTCCGGCAATCCCGGAGAATAGTGAGCGCCCCATGATGCAGCAGTATCAGAGCAATTCGTACCTCTTCGGCGGCAATGCGCCCTACGTGGAAGAGCTGTACGAGGCCTATCTCGAAAACCCCGCCTCCGTCCCCGACAACTGGCGTGCGTACTTCGACGCGATGCAGAACGTGCCCGCCGTCGATGGTTCCAGCGCCCGCGACATCCCCCACGCTCCCATCGTCGCCTCGTTCGCCGAGCGCGCCAAGCAAGGCCCGATCAAGACCATCGTTGCCTCGGCCGATTCGGACATGGGCCGCAAGCGTGTGGCTGCCACCCAGCTGATCGCCGCCTACCGCAACATCGGTTCGCACTGGGCCGACCTCGATCCGCTCAAGCGCCAGGAGCGTCCGCCCCTGCCGGACCTGGATCCCGCCTTCTACGGCTTCTCCGAGAGCGATCTCGACATCGTCTTCAATGCCAGCAACACCTACTTCGGCAAGGAGTCGATGAGCCTGCGCGAGCTGCTCAACAACCTGCGCGAGACGTACTGCGGCACCATCGGTGCCGAGTTCATGTACATCAGCGACCAGGCGCAGAAGCGCTGGTGGCAGGAGCGCCTGGAAACCACGCGTTCCAAGCCGGTGTTCACGCTGGAGAAGAAGAAGCACATCCTGGAGCGCCTGACCGCGGGCGAAGGCCTCGAGCGCTTCCTGCACACCAAGTACGTCGGCCAGAAGCGCTTCTCGCTGGAAGGCGGCGAGAGCTTCATCGCGGCGATGGACGAACTGATCCAGCGCGCCGGCGGCAAGGGCGTGCAGGAAATCGTGATCGGCATGGCCCACCGCGGCCGTCTGAACGTGCTGGTCAACACCCTGGGCAAGATGCCCGCCGACCTGTTCGCCGAATTCGAGGGCAAGCACGTCGACGACCTGCCTGCCGGTGACGTCAAGTACCACAAGGGCTTCTCGTCGGACGTCTCCACCGAAGGCGGCCCGGTCCACCTGTCGCTGGCCTTCAACCCGTCCCACCTGGAAATCGTCAACCCGGTGGTCGAGGGTTCGGCCAAGGCCCGCCAGGAACGCCGCGGCGACGCCGGCCACAAGGAAGTGCTGCCGGTGCAGGTGCACGGCGACGCGGCCTTCGCCGGCCAGGGCGTGGTGATGGAAACGCTGAACCTGGCGCAGACGCGCGGCTACGGCACGGCTGGCACGATGCACATCGTGATCAACAACCAGATCGGCTTCACCACTTCCGACCCGCGCGACGCACGCTCGACGCTGTACTGCACGGACGTGGTCAAGATGATCGAGGCCCCGGTGCTGCACGTGAACGGCGACGATCCCGAAGCCGTGGTGTTCGCCATGCAGCTGGCCGTTGATTTCCGCATGGAATTCAACAAGGACGTCGTCGTCGACATCATCTGCTTCCGCAAGCTGGGCCACAACGAGCAGGACACCCCGGCCGTCACCCAGCCGCTGATGTACAAGAAGATCGCCCAGCACCCCGGCACGCGCAAGCTGTACGCGGAAAAGCTGGCGGCGCAGAACCTGACCGGCGCCGAGTTCGGCGACGAGCTGGTCAAGGAGTACCGCGCCGCGATGGACGCGGGCAAGCTGACCGTCGATCCGGTGCTGTCGAACTTCAAGAACAAGTTCGCTGCGGACTGGATCCCCTTCCTGAACCGCAAGTGGACCGATGCTGCCGACACCGCCGTGCCGGTGACCGAGCTCAAGCGCCTGGCCGAACGCATCACCACCGTCCCCGAGCACCTGAAGCTGCACCCGCTGGTGGAGAAGGTGATCAAGGACCGCGCCAACATGGGCCGCGGCGACCAGTCGCTGGACTGGGGCATGGGCGAACACCTCGCCTTCGCCTCGCTGGTGGCTTCGGGCTACGCGGTGCGCATCACCGGCCAGGACGCCGGCCGTGGCACCTTCACCCACCGCCACGCCGTGCTGCATGACCAGAACCGTGAGCGCTGGGATGCCGGCAGCTACGTGCCGCTGCAGAACGTGTCGGAAAACCAGGCGCCGTTCACCGTGATCGACTCCGTGCTGTCCGAAGAGGCGGTGCTGGGCTTCGAATACGGCTACTCGACCGCCGAGCCGAACGCGCTGGTGATCTGGGAAGCCCAGTTCGGCGACTTCGTCAACGGCGCCCAGGTGGTGATCGACCAGTTCATCAGCTCCGGCGAAGTGAAGTGGGGCCGTGCCTCGGGCCTGACCCTGATGCTGCCGCACGGCTACGAAGGCCAGGGTCCGGAACACAGCTCGGCTCGCATCGAGCGTTTCCTGCAGCTCTGCGCAGACCACAACATCCAGGTCTGCCAGCCGACCACGCCGGCACAGATCTTCCATCTGCTGCGCCGCCAGATGATCCGCCAGTTCCGCAAGCCGCTGGTCATCATGACGCCGAAGTCGCTGCTGCGTAACAAGGATGCGGTGTCGCCGCTGGCCGATCTGGCCAAGGGCCACTTCGAGACCGTCATCGCGGACCAGGCGGAACTCAACGCCGCCAAGGTCAAGCGCGTGATCCTGTGCTCGGGCAAGGTCTACTACGACCTGATGAACAGCCGCAAGGAACGCGACGCGATGGATACGGCCATCATCCGCATGGAGCAGCTCTATCCGTTCCCGCACAAGGCGCTGGCCGCCGAACTCAAGAAGTACCCGGCCGTGACCGACATCGTGTGGTGCCAGGACGAGCCGCAGAACCAGGGTGCATGGTTCTTCGTGCAGCACTACATCATGGAGAACATGACCGACGGCCAGAAGCTCGGCTACGCCGGTCGTCCGGCCTCGGCCTCGCCGGCCGTGGGCTACTATGCCAAGCACAACGAGCAGCAGAAGGCGCTGCTCGACGCGGCCTTCTCCAAGCTCAAGGGCTTCGTGCTGAACAAGTAATCGAGGCAGCGCAGGCGGCGCGCGCGACGATCGCGCGCGTCGCCTGGCGCAGCATATCGTCGAAGAACACACGCATATATCTAGGAATATCCAACCATGGCTATTGTTGACGTCAAGGTTCCCCAACTGTCCGAATCGGTCGCCGAAGCGACCATGCTGAACTGGAAGAAGAAGCCTGGCGAGGCCGTCGCCCAGGACGAGATCCTGATCGAAATCGAGACCGACAAGGTCGTGCTCGAAGTGCCGGCACCCTCCGCCGGCGTGCTGTCGCAGATCGTCAAGAACGATGGCGATACCGTCGTTGCTGAAGAAGTGATCGCCAAGATCGACACCGAAGCCACCGCTGGCGCTGCAGCTCCCGCCGCCGCCGCGCCGGCACCGGCCGCCGCTCCCGCCGCTGCCCCGGCCGCTGCTCCGGCAGCCGCCGGCGCCGTCGCCATGCCGTCCGCCGCCAAGCTGATGGCCGAAGGCAACCTGTCGGCTGGCCAGATCGCCGGCACCGGCAAGGATGGCCGCATCACCAAGGGTGACGTGCTGGCTGCCGCCGCTCCCGCCCCGGTTGCCAAGGCCGCGCCGGCACCCGCCGCCGCCAAGCCGGCGCTGCAGCAGGTTTCCGCTCCGGTCGACTTCGCGGCCCTGGGCGACCGTCCGGAAGAGCGCGTGCCGATGAGCCGCCTGCGCGCCCGTATCGCCGAGCGCCTGCTGCAATCGCAAGCCACCAACGCCATCCTCACCACCTTCAATGAAGTGAACATGAAGCCGGTGATGGATCTGCGCAATAAGTACAAGGACAAGTTCGAGAAGGAGCACGGCGTCAAGCTGGGCTTCATGTCGTTCTTCGTCAAGGCTGCGGTGCACGCGCTGAAGAAGTTCCCGCTGATCAATGCATCGATCGACGGCAACGACATCGTCTACCACGGCTACTTCGACATCGGCATCGCGGTGGGTTCGCCGCGCGGCCTGGTGGTGCCCATCCTGCGCAATGCCGACCAGATGAGCCTGGCCGACATCGAGAAGAAGATCGCCGAATTCGGCGTGAAGGCGCGTGACGGCAAGCTGTCGCTGGAAGAACTGACCGGCGGCACCTTCTCCATCTCCAACGGTGGCGTGTTCGGCTCGATGCTGTCGACCCCGATCATCAACCCGCCCCAATCGGCCATCCTGGGCGTGCACGCGACCAAGGATCGCGCCGTGGTGGAAGACGGCCAGATCGTCATCCGCCCGATGAACTACCTGGCGATGTCCTACGACCACCGCATCATCGACGGCCGCGAAGCCGTGCTGGGCCTGGTCGCCATGAAGGACGCACTGGAAGATCCGGCACGCCTGCTGCTGGACCTGTAATCCCGCTGCCAAGCCATGCCGCCGTCGCCGCGGGAGCGGCCACGGCGGCCTGAAGAATCGATAGCGGTCCCGCCGGCGCAAGGCCGGCGGGCCGCACAAGGAATTTCCATGAGCAAACAATTCGACGTGCTGGTGATCGGCGCCGGCCCCGGCGGCTATATCGCCGCGATCCGCGCCGGCCAGCTCGGCCTGAACGTTGCCTGCTGCGAAGGCAACGCCTACGACGATCCGAAGGGCGAAGCGCGCCTGGGCGGCACCTGCCTGAACGTGGGCTGCATCCCCTCCAAGGCACTGCTGGCCTCCTCCGAAGAGTTCGAGAACGCAAGCCATCACCTGGCCGACCACGGCATCACCGTGGGCGACGTCAAGGTCGACGTGGCCAAGATGCTCAAGCGCAAGGATGACATCGTCGGCAAGATGACCAAGGGCATCGAGTTCCTGTTCCGCAAGAACAAGGTCACGCTGCTCAAGGGCTACGGCAAGTTCGTCGGCAAGACCGCCGAAGGCTTCCAGGTCGAGATCGCGGGTGAGGTCGTCACCGCCAAGCAGGTCATCATCGCGACCGGCTCGAAGGCACGCCACCTGCCGGGCGTCGCCGTCGACAATGACCTGGTCAGCGATAACGAGGGCGCGCTCAAGTTCCCCGCAGTGCCGAAGAAGCTGGGCGTGATCGGCGCCGGCGTGATCGGCCTGGAGCTGGGCTCGGTGTGGCGCCGCCTGGGCGCCGACGTGACCGTGCTGGAAGCGCTGCCCGCCTTCCTGGGTGCCGCCGATGAAGGCGTGGCCAAGGAAGCGCAGAAGCAGCTGACCAAGCAGGGCCTGAAGTTCCACCTGGGCATCCAGGTCAACGAAGTCACCACCGGCAAGGATGGCGTGACCGTGCGCTATACCGACAAGGACGGCGCGGCGCAGACACTGGAAGTCGACCGCCTGATCGTCTCGGTCGGCCGCGTGCCCAACACCGACAACCTGGGCCTGGAAGCAGTTGGCCTGGCCACCGACCAGCGCGGCTTCATCGAAGTCGACGATCACTGCGCCACCAAGGTGCCGGGCCTGTGGGCCATCGGCGACGTGGTGCGTGGCCCGATGCTGGCGCACAAGGCGGAAGACGAAGGCGTGGCCGTGGCCGAGCGCATCGTCGGCCAGAAGCCGCACATCGACTACAACTGCGTTCCCTGGGTTATCTACACCTTCCCGGAAATCGCCTGGGTCGGCAAGACCGAGCAGCAGCTCAAGGCCGAAGGCCGCGAGTACAAGTCGGGCCAGTTCCCCTTCATGGCCAACGGCCGTGCGCTGGGCATGGGCCATTCGGACGGCTTCGTCAAGATGCTGGCCGACGCCAAGACCGACGAGATCCTGGGCGTGCACGTGGTCGCCGCCAACGCGTCGGACCTGATCGCGGAAGCCGTGGTGGCGATGGAGTTCAAGGCCGCCAGCGAAGACATCGGCCGCGTCTGCCACCCGCACCCGTCGATGTCGGAAGTGATGCGCGAAGCCGCGCTGGCTGTCGACAAGCGTCAGCTCAATATGTAAGGTCTCGGGCCTCGCAGGCCTGACATCTTGCAGCTTCGGCGCGCCGTTCGCACGGCGCGCCGTTTTCGCTTTCAGGCGCGGCATCCCTGCCTCTCGCGCCGATGAACAGTCCGGGACCGGTTGCGGCCGCTGCCGGCAACAGAATCAGCACACAGCATGAATGTCCGTGAGTACTACGAACAGGAACTGAAGCAGCGCGGCTACACCTCCGACGAGGCACAGCTGCGCGCGGTGGAGCGGCTGCAGCAGTGCTATGACGACTGGGTGGCCTACAAGAGCCGCCGCAATACTGCGCTGAAGAAGCTGCTGGTACGCCCCGAGGTGCCGCGTGGCGTCTACATGTGGGGCGGGGTGGGGCGCGGCAAGTCCTTCCTGATGGACAGCTTCTATGCCTGCGTGCCTGTGGTGCGCAAGACCCGCCTGCACTTCCACGAGTTCATGCGCGAGGTTCACCGCCAGCTCGAGGAGCTGCGCGGCCGGCCCGATCCGCTCGACGAGCTGGCTCGCCGCATTGCCAAGCGCTTCCGCCTGATCTGCTTCGACGAGTTCCACGTCAACGACGTGGCCGACGCCATGATCCTGCACCGCCTGCTGCAGCAGCTCTTCGCCAATGGCGTGCAGTTCGTGATGACGTCCAACTACCGTCCCGACCTGCTCTATCCGGACGGCCTGCACCGGGATCGCGTGCTGCCCGCCATCGCGCTGCTGCAGGAAAAGCTCGATGTGCTCAACGTGGATGCCGGCATCGACTACCGCAAGCGCACGCTGGCGCAAGTGCAGGCCTACCACACCCCGCTCGGGGCCGAGGCCAGTTCCGCGCTGCGCGACGCCTTCGTCGGGCTGGCCGGCGTGGCCGATGAGTCGCCGATCCTGCATATCGAGCATCGGGAGCTGCATGCGCTGCGGCGCGCCAATGGCGTGGTGTGGTTCGACTTCGCCACGCTGTGCGGCGGTCCGCGCTCGCAGAACGACTATCTCGAGATCGCCTCGCAGTTCCACACGGTGATCCTGTCCGACGTGCCCCGCATGACGCCGCGTATGTCTTCCGAGGCGCGGCGCTTCACCTGGCTGATCGACGTCTTCTACGACCACAAGGTCAAGCTGCTGATGTCGGCGGAGGTGGCGGCCGACGAGCTGTATGTCGAAGGGCAGATGGCCAACGAATTCCACCGCACCGTGTCGCGCATCATCGAAATGCAGTCGCGCGAATACCTGGAAAGCGAGCGGCGGGTGGTCGATACCACGCTGACCTGAGCGACGCCAGCGGCACGGACGGTACCCTTTCTCTGCTCGCCGCCCTGTCGTGTGCGGGCGTGCAGAGGGGGGCGCGGCCCGCCCGTGCCAGGTGCTGGTGTTGCGACCATTTGCGCGCAGTTAGACGCAATTGCGTCTGACTTGATTTTTGTCAAGGTGGCTTTACGGCTGGACTCTTACCATGCGAAGGGTAAAATGCGTCTTTTATGCCACCTGCCACCGCATGCCCCCTCCCTGTCAGCAGTCTGGCCGCGTCGCCTCAGGCGGCCGATGGAGGGGTGCACGCCGCCGATAGCTGTTTCCACTGCGGCCAGCCCCTGCCAGCCAACGGGGTACTGCATGCGCAGATCGACGGCGCCGCGCGCGACTTCTGCTGCGGCGGCTGCCAGGCGCTGGCGCAGACACTGCATGCCGCCGGCTTCGGCCACCTGTATGGCGACCAGACGCGCTTTGCGCGGCCCATTGACGAAGATGCGCGCCGCGAGGCCGAGCCGGTGTGGGCGGCCTACGACACCGAGGAACTGCGTGCGCAGTTCGTGCGCCCCCTTGAAGGCGGCCGCGCCGAAATCACCCTCGCTCCCGAGAACATCCGTTGTGCCGCCTGTGCCTGGCTGATCGAGCAGCAGCTCGCGCGGGTGCCGGGCGTCGAATCCGTGGTCGCCAACGTGGCCACCCGGCGCGTGCTGGTGCGCTGGCGGCTGGCCGAGACCGGCGTTGCCCGCCTGCTGGCGGCGCTGGCCGAGATCGGCTACCTGGCGTGGCCTTTCGAGTTGTCGCGCTCTGACGCCGACGACCGCCGCGCCCGCCGCAGCCTGCTGATGCGCATGGCCGTGGCCATGCTGGGCATGATGCAGGTGATGATGTACGCCTGGCCCATCTATACGCACGAGGCCACCATCGAGCCCGGCATGCTGCAGCTGATGCGCTGGGCCAGCCTGCTGCTGACGCTGCCGGTCGTGCTGTACTCCGCTTCCCCGATCTTTGCCGGCGCCTGGCGCAGCCTGCGCCAGCGCCACGCCGGCATGGACGTGCCCGTGGCGCTGGGCGTCGGCGCCGGCTTCCTTGCCAGCGTGGCGGCCACAGTGCGCGGCAGCGGCGAGGTGTATTTCGACTCCGTCACGATGTTTGTCGCCTTCCTGCTGGCGGCACGCTACCTGGAACTGCGGATGCGCCAGGCCTCGCGCAGCGGCGCCGAGATGCTGGCGCGCCAGCTGCCGGCCACCTGCGAGCGCCTGGCGCCGGACGGCGGCGCGGAGCGCGTGCCCGTGGCGCGCCTGCGCGCCGGCGACCGCATCCGCGTCAAGGCCGGAGAAGTGGTGCCCGCCGATGGCGTGGTCGAGGCGGGCGCCAGTGCCGTCGACGAATCGATGCTGACCGGCGAGAGCCGGCCGGTGCGGCGCGCCGTCGGCGAAACGGTGCTGGCCGGCTGCTTCAACACCGCCAGCCCGCTGGAGATCCGCGTGCAACGTATCGGCGCCGGGACACGCTTGGCGGAGATCGTCGCCGTGCTCGACCGCGCGCTGGCCGACAAGCCGCGGCTGGCCACCCTGGCCGATCGCGTGGCCGGCTGGTTCGTGGCCACGCTGCTGATATTGGCGGCGGTGACGGGCCTTGTCTGGTGGGCCTGGATCGATCCGTCCCGTGCCTTGCTGGTCACGGTGGCGGTGCTGGTCGTCAGCTGTCCGTGCGCATTGTCGCTGGCCACGCCGGCGGCGCTGGCCGCAGCCGGGGCGGCGTTGTCGCGGCGCGGCGTGCTGCTGACGCGCGGCCATGCGCTGGAAGCGCTGGCGCAGGTCAGCGACGTGGTGCTCGACAAGACGGGCACCTTGACCGAGGGCCGCTTCGCGCTGGCCGCCACCAGCGCGCTGGGCGCTGAGGATGGCGGCCGCTGCCTGGCGCTGGCAGCGGCAATGGAAGCCGCCAGCGAGCATCCGATCGCGCGGGCGCTCGTCGCCGCAGCGCGCGAGCAGGGCGCACCGGCAGTGCCGGCGGGCGCCGTGACCGCACTGCGCAGCATTCCGGGCCAGGGGCTGGAAGCCGAGATCGATGGCCGCCGCTTGCGGCTGGGACGCCAGAGCTTCGTGGCCTCCTTGGTGGCCGACACACAGGCCGCGCCGGACATCGGCGTCGAGCCGGGCGACCTGCCGGCCGGCGCGACCATCGTCTGGCTCGGTGCGCCGGGCCAGTGGCTGGCCTCCTTCGTGCTGCACGACATCGAACGCGAACACAGCGGTGCGCTGCTGGCGCAGCTGCGCAAGATGGGTGTGCGCTGCCACCTGGTCTCGGGCGACGAGCCGGCCACGGTCGGCTGGTGGGCACGCCATTTCGGCATCGCCGACGCGCGCGGCGGCGCCACGCCGGAGGACAAGCGCGACTACGTGGCCGCGCTGCAGCGCGCCGGTGCCGTGGTGCTGGCCGTCGGCGACGGCATCAATGACGCGCCGGTGCTGGCCCAGGCGCAGGTATCCATTGCCATCGGCAGCGGCGCGCCGCTGGCGCAGGCCGGCGCCGACGCGGTGCTGGCGCACGGCGGCGTGGACGAGATTGCCACTGCGCTGGCCACGGCCCGCCGCGCCCGCCGCGTGGTGCGGCAGAACCTGGGCTGGGCCTTCCTCTACAACGTACTCGCCATCCCGCTGGCCGCCACCGGCTACGTGACGGCCTGGATGGCTGGGATAGGCATGTCCCTGTCGTCGCTGCTGGTGGTGCTCAATGCCTGGCGGCTGCTCTCGGTGCGGCGCGCCGGAAGGAAGGGGGATTGATCGTGGAAACGCTGTACCTGCTGGTGCCTTTGAGTCTGGTGCTGGTCGTGCTGATCGCGGGCGCTCTGTGGTGGGCGCTGCATGGCGGCCAGTACGACGATCTCGACCGTCCCGGCGAGGCCGTGCTGCTCGACAACGACAGGCCGTCCTGACGGGCGGCGACAGCGCCCGGTGCACCAGGTTCAGCCCGCATTCGGGGTGCTTGATGCAGATCAACGCGGACAAGGGCAGGGCTTTTTACAGTCTCATCATCAGCGCATTCGCTAACTTGGTTTTCAATTACTTAGTCTTGGGGGTCTGAATGGATGTCACTGCCGCGTCTTCACGCGTCGACACCTTCAATTACAGCGTCGTGAGGCAATTCGCCATCATGACGGTGGTATGGGGGATCGTCGGCATGGCCGTCGGCGTGCTATTGGCAGCACAGCTGATTTGGCCTGATCTCAACTTCAACACGCCGTGGCTGTCGTTCGGGCGCCTGCGCCCGTTGCACACCAACGCGGTGATCTTTGCCTTCGGGGGTAGCGCGCTGTTCGCGACCTCCTACTACGTGGTCCAGCGTACCTGCCAGGCGCGCCTGTTCTGCGGCCCGCTGGCGTCCTTCACCTTCTGGGGCTGGCAGCTGGTGATCGTGGCGGCTGCCATCACGCTGCCGATGGGCTTCACCAGTTCCAAGGAGTACGCCGAACTGGAATGGCCGATCGACATCCTGATCACGCTGGTGTGGGTGGCCTACGCGGTGGTGTTCTTCGGCACCATCGTCAAGCGCAAGACCAAGCATATCTACGTGGCCAACTGGTTCTTCGGCGCCTACATCCTGACCATCGCGCTGCTGCACATCGTCAACAACATGGAGATGCCGGTCACCATGTGGAAGTCCTACTCGGCCTATGCCGGCGTGCAGGACGCGATGGTGCAATGGTGGTACGGCCACAATGCGGTGGGCTTCTTCCTGACCACCAGCTTCCTGGGCATGATGTACTACTTCATTCCCAAGCAGGCCGAGCGTCCGATCTACTCCTACCGCCTGTCCATCGTCCACTTCTGGGCGCTGAACTTCACCTATATGTGGGCCGGCCCCCACCACCTGCAGTACACCTCGCTGCCGGACTGGGCACAGTCGCTGGGCATGGTGTTCTCGCTGATCCTGCTGGCACCCTCCTGGGGCGGCATGATCAACGGCATCATGACCCTGTCGGGTGCATGGCACAAGCTGCGCACCGACCCGATCCTGAAGTTCCTGGTGGTGGCGCTTTCCTTCTACGGCATGGCGACCTTCGAAGGCTCGATGATGTCGATCAAGACCGTCAACGCGCTGTCGCACTACACGGACTGGACCATCGGCCACGTGCACTCCGGCGCGCTGGGCTGGGTGGCGATGATCTCCATCGGCTCGCTCTACTACCTGATCCCGCGCCTGTTCGGCCAGAAGGAGATGTACAGCGTGCGCCTGATCGAGGTGCACTTCTGGATCGCCACCATCGGCGTGGTGCTCTACATCGCCTCGATGTGGATCGCCGGCGTGATGGAAGGCCTGATGTGGCGTGCCACGCAGCCGGACGGCACACTGACCTACGCCTTCGTGGAAGCGGTCAAGGCCAAGTACCCCTTCTACCTGATCCGTCTGGGAGGCGGCCTGTGCTTCCTGTCGGGCATGCTGCTGATGGCCTACAACGTGGCCAAGACGATCATCGGCAAGCCTGCGGTGGATGCGCCGATCCCGGCCAGCATCCCGGCCGCCGCCCACTGACCCGCCCAGGAAAGGACCATGTCTGAGAAACAAAGCAGCTTCTTTTCGCACGAGACCCTGGAGAAGAACGTCGGGTGGCTGATCATCTGCACCATCATTGTCGTCAGCATCGCAGGCCTGGTGCAGATCGTGCCGCTGTTCTTCCAGCACTCGACCACCGAGCCCGACCCCGGCATCAAGCCCTACTCGGCGCTGCGGCTGATGGGGCGCGACATCTACATCCGCGAAGGCTGTGTCGGCTGCCACTCGCAGCAGATCCGCTCGCTGCAGGCGGAGACGGAGCGCTACGGCCACTATTCCACGGCGGGCGAGTCGGTCTATGACCACCCCTTCCTGTGGGGCTCCAAGCGTACCGGCCCGGACCTGGCGCGCGTGGGCGGCCGCTATTCGGATGACTGGCAGCGTATCCACCTGCGCAATCCGCGCGACGTGGTGCCGGAATCGGTGATGCCGGCGTATTCGTGGTTGGAGAAGGCTGCGCTGCCGACCAATGACGTGCAGGCGCGCATGCATGCGCTCAAGCGGCTGGGCGTGCCGTACACGGAGGAAGAGATCGCCAAGGCGCCGTCCGAGCTGGAAGGCAAGACCGAGGAGGACGCGCTCGTGGCCTACCTGCAGGGCCTCGGCATCAACAAGCGCAACGTGCGGATCGACACGGCGACTGCCGGCGCCGGCGCGCCGGCCAAGGAGTGAGGCCATGGCCATGTTGAGCGCATTCTCGACCGTGCTGTCGATGGCCTTCTTCCTCGGCATCTGCTGGTGGGCCTGGTCGGCCGGGCGCCAGCGTGCCAACGAGGAGTCGGCCATGCTGCCGTTCGCCCTTCCCGACGAGACGTCCGGGCTGGGCGCGGACAGGCACGCGGATACCACATCTAGCAGGAAGATCAGTTCATGAGCGATTTCATCTCGGATTTCTGGAGCTACTACATCGGGGCGATTGCCCTGGTGGGCATCGCATGGTGCGTCTGGCTGCTGTTCTCCCAGCGCAAGGTGACCAAGGTAGCGGGCGCGGCCGACGATACCGGCCACGTCTGGGACGGCGACCTGCGCGAGCTGAACAACCCGCTGCCGCGCTGGTGGATGTGGATGTTCCTGCTGGCCTGCATCTTCGCGCTGGGCTATCTGGCGCTGTACCCCGGGCTCGGCTCCTACGCCGGCTTGCTGAAGTTCTCCACGCAGAGCGAGCTTGCCGCGCACCGGCAGGCGGCCGAGAAGCTGCAGAACTCGGTGTACGCCAAGTACATGAAGATGGACATCAAGCAGGTGGCGGCCGATCCCGAGGCACGGGAAATCGGGCAGCGGCTGTTCCTGAACTACTGCGCGCAGTGCCACGGTTCGGACGCGCGCGGCAGCCGCGGCTTCCCCAACCTGACCGACCATGACTGGCTGTACGGTGGCGAGCCCGAGACCATCCAGCAGACCATCACCAAGGGGCGCAACGGTGTGATGCCGCCGTTCGCCGCTGTCATCGATGCCAAGCTGGCCGGTGACGTGGCGCAGTATGTGCGATCGCTGTCCGGCCTGGCCTCCGACCCGATCCGGGCCGCGCGTGGCGAGAGCACCTTCAAGTCGACCTGCGCGGCCTGCCACGGGTCGAACGGCAAGGGCAACCAGGCGCTGGGCGCGCCCAACCTGACCGACAACACGTGGCTCTATGGCAGTTCGGAAGCCACGATCGTCGAGGGCATCCAGAAGGGCCGCAACAACCATATGCCGGCCCACGAGGAAATCCTGACGCCTGAGCGCATCCGCATGCTGAGCGCCTACGTCTGGGGCTTGTCCAACACGGCGGGAGCTTCTCAATGAGGATCTCGCATCGCGCCGCGCCGCAAGGCGCGTGCGCTGGAGCTAGGTAATGAATACGCCGGGGATGGAACCTCTGATCCGCAAGGCCGAGGCGTTAGCCTCGGGCGAGTCGGTTGACGAGGCGCTGTACGAGGTACGCCGCAAGATCTACCCCCGCTCGGTGAGCGGGGCCTTCTCGAACTGGCGTGTCTGGATGGTGCTGCTAACGCAGCTGATCTACTACGGCACGCCGTGGCTGCAATGGAACGGCCGCCAGGCCGTGCTGTTCGACCTCGGCGCGCGCAAGTTCTACATCTTCGGGCTGGTGCTGTGGCCGCAGGATGTGATCTACCTGAGCGTGCTGCTGGTGATTTCCGCGCTGGCGCTGTTCCTGTTCACAGCCATCGCGGGGCGCCTGTTCTGCGGCTACGCTTGCCCGCAGACGGTCTACACCGAGATCTTCATGTGGATCGAGCGGCATGTCGAAGGGGACCGCTTCGCGCGCATCCGCCTCGACAGCGATCCATGGAGCTTGCGCAAGCTGCGCCTGAAGGCGACCAAGCATGTGCTGTGGATCCTGGTGGCGCTGTGGACCGGCTTCACCTTCATCGGCTACTTCGCACCGATCCGCGAACTCGGCGGTGAGGTGATGCACCTGGCGCTGGGGCCCTGGCAGATCTTCTGGATGCTGTTCTACGCCTTCGCCACCTGGGGCAACGCCGGCTTCATGCGCGAACAGGTGTGCAAGTACATGTGCCCGTACGCCCGCTTCCAGAGCGTGATGGTGGACCGCGACACCTTTGTGGTCACCTACGATACGGGGCGCGGCGATCCGCGCGGCAGCCGTTCGCGCAAGGCCGACCATCGCGCCGCGGGGCTGGGTGACTGCGTCAACTGCAGCATCTGCGTGCAGGTCTGCCCGACCGGCATCGATATCCGCGACGGGCTGCAGTACGATTGCATCGGCTGTGGCGCCTGCATCGATGCCTGCAACCAGGTGATGGACAAGATGGAGTACCCGCGCGGGCTGATCCGCTACACGTCCGAGAACGCGATGCGCAAGGGCCTGACGGCCAAGTCGGCGCGCGCGCGCCTGCTGCGTCCGCGCGTGATGATCTACACAGCGATCTGGTTCGCGCTGCTGGCCGGCTTCGCGGTGTCGCTGATGTTGCGTACCCCGCTCAAGGTCGACATCATCCGCGACCGCGGCGCCCTCGGGCGCGAAGTGGAAGGGCGCTGGATCGAGAACGTCTACCGCCTGCAGGTGATCAACACCAGCGAGTCGCCGATGCGCATCGCCATCCGCGCGGACAGTGCCGAGCTTGGCCACATGACGGTGGAGTACGACGGCGTCATCGGCGAGATCGCGCCGACCTCGAACCGGCTGCTGCCGATTCGCGTGCGGGTGCCGATCGAGGAGGCGCGCCAGGGCACGCACAAGATCAACGTGACGGTGAAGGGCGAGGGTGAGCGCGAAGTCGAGATCAGCCAGTCGACCAGCTTCATCGTGCCGCGCGACCTGTAGCCTCGCGCAGGGGTAGCAGACAGGCAAGGGCGGCAGCACTGCCCTTGCCGAATGAAAGCAGTGAGCGTTTCCATGCAAGGACCCAGCCGACAACCGACTACGGAGGCCCGCTTGATGAAGCAACAAAGCAATCCCTGGTGGAAGGAACCCTGGCCGTGGCTGCTCATGAGCGGCCCGCTGGCGGCGATGGTGGCCTGTGGCTTCACCATCTGGCTGGCCATGAGCCATCCGGACAAGCCCATCGTCGAGGGCGTGAAGCAACATGGCCTGGTGGTGGAGCGGCAGGGGCCGCAACGGGCGGCGATGGCGCCGGCAGCGGGGCGGCCATGAGGGCGCGCTGGCTGATGTGGGTACTGTGGCCGGCCTTCTTGGTCGGCGGGCTGGCGACCGCGGTGGTGTTCTCGCTGGTGGACCCGAGCGACCTCAGCCTGTTCGGCCGGCCCATCGAGGCCTCGCGCGAGGCCGTCTATACGATCGGATTCCTGCTGGCGTGGCTGTTGTGCGCCCTGTCTAGCGCGTTGACGCTCTACACGATGCCGATCCGCCTGAGCGATACCGACGAACTGGAGTAGGCGATGACGGGCGCCGGCCGCGGGTGGCGCGATATGGCTTGCCGCGGGCGGCGGCCTGCCGCGCCTGCGGCGGTCGCCGCCTCAGCAGGCCTTGCCGTAGACTTGCTTGATGCCGGGCACGTCGACCAGCTTGACGTGGCGCTGGCGGATCTGGATCAGGCCGGCTTCGGCGAAACGGGAGAACAGCCGGCTGACCGTCTCGAGCTTCAGGCCGAGATAGCTGCCGATTTCCTCGCGGCTCATGCGCAGCACGAACTCGGTGGACGAGTAGCCGCGTTCGGACAGGCGCTCGGACAGGTTGACGAGGAAGGCGGCGAGGCGCTCTTCGGCGCGCATCGAGCCCAGCGTGAGCAGCATGACCTGGTCCTGCGTGATCTCCTTGCTCATCAGTCGCAGGAACTGCTGCTGCAGGGAGGGCACGTCGGCCGACAGTGTCTGCAAGTCCTGGAAGCGCATCACGCAGACCTCGGTGTCTTCCAGCGCCGTGGCATCGGAGGCATGCTGCATCTCGCCCAGGCCGTCGAGGCCGACGACCTCGCCGGGGAGGTGGAAGCCGGTGATCTGGGAGCGGCCGTCCTCCATCGTCACATGCGTCTTCAGCGTGCCGAAGCGCACGGCGTAGACCGCGCTGAGGGGCTCGCCCAGCCGATAGAGGGTCTCGCCCTTGTGGACTCGCACGCGCTCCTTGACCAGCGAATCGATCTTCTCAACGTCATTGCGATTCATGCCGACCGGTACGCACAGATGCCCCAGCGAGCAGGACGAGCAACGGGGCGACATTGCGGTGACGGGAATGGAATTGAGCAATTGGGGGCCTGTTTAAGTAAGCTGCGAGGGCACAATAAATGCATTTTACTGTGCGTAGCGATCTGAAGGGGAGTGAAAGTTGACTGTCGCAGTGTTTTTCAGCGTATTTCTGCTGGCCTTGCTGGGTGGCGTGCACTGCGCTGCGATGTGCGGCGGCATTGCGCTTGCCGTCGAGCAGCGGCGCGAGGGCATCCCCGTTGCAGTGCTGCGCAGGCCACGCGACTGGCTGTGCGAGCAACTGGCGATGCACGTGGGCCGCGTCTCTACCTATATGTTGCTGGGCGCGGCGCTTGGCGCGGTCGGCGCCGGGGCGTGGCGTGCCGACTATCTGCCCGTGCAGCGCGCGCTCTTCATTGCCGGCAGCCTGATGCTGGTGCTGTCGGGGCTCTGGCTGCTGGGCGGGCGCACGCCACAGTTCGCGGTTCTGGAGCGGCTGGCGGCGCGGGTTGCCGGCGGTGTCGCGCGAAGGCTGGGCGCCGCCACACGCGCGCGCCAGCCGGCCAGCACGCCGCTCGTGGCCGGCCGCGGGCGGCTGTTGCGCCGCTTCGGCATCGGCCTGGCGTGGGGGCTGGTGCCGTGCGGCATGGTCTATGGTGCGCTGGCCTTGTCGTTGCTTGCGGGCAACGCTTTGTCGGGGGGCTTGCTCATGGGCGTGTTCGGTCTTGGCACCTTGCCCAACCTGCTGATGCTGTCAGGCCTATCGGGCCTGTTGCGGCAGTGGTCGCGCCGGCCCTGGGTGCGCGCCAGCGCCGGCGTGGCGGTGACGGCATTCGGCGTGGCCGGTCTGGCCCGGGCCGCGGTCTTGCCGCACACCCTCGCCGAGCACGGTTTCTGCGTCGTCTTCTGAGCCGACACCGTGGTGGGTGGCCGATGCGGCTCGTGCCGGCCGAAGTGGCGGGCGCATCCCACCGACGGGGCGGTTGCAGCGCCGGCCCGGAATGCCATACAATCGGCAGAATTGCAGTATCGCGCTGGCGCAGCCGCGGTCTCGCCGGGCAGCATCACATGCTGGCCGGATTGCCTTGCCGGGCAGGATGCTCCTGGCGGCCGGGCCCCCTCGCAGCAAGCCACTCCGGTTGAAAAGATCCGGTTCAAAAGACCGGCTTGGCATTGTGTTGCGGGAAACGCGTACGCCGTGCGGTTGACTGCATCGTTCTTGCGGCCGAAAGGGTTCAGCCATTTCGTGCCATGTCGCTGCTCCAGAAGGGCAGCGCGACGCAAGAGGCCTTACGGTCGGCGCCGATGCCGGCGGCAGGGCAATTCTCCGCCGGACTGACCCGGCAACCCGAAGCAGAACAAGATGGGCGCGCGGCTTTCATGCGGATGGCATGCCGGCCGGCCGCACAATGAGATGGCGATGGCGCTTCGGCCTCGCTGAATCCGAAATTCCCGAAACCTCTGGCGTCTGCCGGAGGCAGGTGCAAAGACAGGCTGCACACATCCATATATGAATACCCAAGAGGCGAAAATCGTCCTCGAGACCGCGCTGATCTGTGCGCAGGAGCCCTTGCGTGTTGCCGACCTGCGCCGCCTGTTTGCCGATGAGGTGGGCGCCGATACCATTCGTGTGCTGCTGGAAGAGCTGCGCCAGGACTGGCAGCAGCGCGGCGTGGAGCTGGTGGCCCTGGCCAGCGGTTGGCGCTTCCAGAGCCGGCCGGGAATGCGGGAATACCTGGATCGCCTGAATCCGGAAAAACCGCCCAAATATTCGCGTGCGGTCATGGAGACGCTGGCCATCATCGCTTACCGGCAGCCCGTCACGCGTGGCGACATCGAGGAGATCCGCGGTGTCACGGTCAGCACCGAAGTGATCAAGCGGCTCGAGGACCGTGAGTGGATCGAAGTGATCGGTCACCGCGATGTTCCGGGTCGGCCGGCCCTGTATGCGACCACCAAGGCATTCCTGGACGATCTGGGGCTGCGCACGCTGGATGAACTGCCCCAGCTCGAGGATGCGCAGGCGCAGATTCAGGCCGCGCTGCTGGATCAGCAGGACATCGATTTCGAGGCGCTGGGCCAGGCTGCAGTGAACGTGGAGCGCGGGGCACTCGCGCCGGCCATGCTGGAAGGTGCGCCGGCCAGCGAGGCTGCCAACGCGCAGCAGGTGGCGCCGGAAGATGGTGCCGAGCCGATCGAGCCGCAGGGCGTCCCGGAGGCGCAGGCAGCGGACGAGGTGCTGGCCGCCGTGCCGCGGGACGCTGAGGAGGTCGCGGAAATCCAGGTCATCGAGCAACGACAGGCAATACAGCAGGTACAAGAAATACAACATCCCGAGACGCAAGCAATGGAAGGTGTGCAGCCGGCTGAGCCGCTGCGCGCCGAGGCGGGGCAAGCGGGGGCGCCGGACCAAGGTGCCAGCCCGCTCGCCGACGCCGAATCCCCACCCCCGGCCGACTCTGCAGCCGCACCCCTGAGCGCCCCAGCGGGCCAGGACGCGCCGGCCAACGATCTTCCGCTGGCCGACGGCGAGCGCGACGCGCGCGACGAGCGTCTGCCCAACTGAACCCATGCAACATCCGATTGTGAATACTTTGTCCGATTCTGTAGAGCAAGACGTCCGCCACGCGGACGCGCCGGGCAGCGATGCCGGCAGTGCGGCCGATCCTGGCGCATCCAGCGAAGGCGGCGCCCGCCGCAAGGGCTTGCGGCGCGGTTTGCGCAACCTGGTGGCAAGCCGCCGGCAGGCTGCGCAGGATCGCGAGGCCGGCCGTGCCGCGGCGCCGGAGGGTGGCGGCGAAGCCGCTGCAGGTGAACCAGCTCAGCCCGCTGCTGCGCAGGGTGGCCGGGCCACAGGGCGTGGCCGCGGCAGGCGCAAGGCGGTGGAGGCGGAGGCCGACACGGGCCGCGCCGTAGAGGCCGCCGAGCCGGCGCCTGGCCAGGAGGCCCAGCCGGCCGCCGGCCGCGAGGGTGGCGCGCGCAAGCGCAAGGGGCAGGGCCAGGGTCGCGGGGCGAAGCCCGTGACCGAGCAGGCCAAGGCAGGCGCCCGCCAGCAGGGCAAGGGCAAGGCGGCGGCCCAGCCGCGCCAGGCTGCTGCCAAGGGCGGTGCGGGCGCGGCGGGAGGAGCGAGCGGCGACGAAGTCTTCCGCTTCGTGATCTCCGACCAGTACGACCAGGAAGAGACCGTGGTGCCGCGCACCAAGGCCAAGCCGGTGCGCGAGCTGTCCGCGGACGACGATGCCCCCAAGCTGCACAAGGTGCTGGCCGACGGCGGCCTGGGTTCGCGCCGCGAAATGGAAGAGCTGATCCTGCAGGGCAGGGTGTCCGTCAATGGACTGCCGGCCCACATCGGCCAGCGCATCCTGCCGACCGACCAGGTGCGGGTCAATGGCAAGCTGATCGCGCGCAAGATCACCAGCAAGCCGCCGCGTGTGCTGCTCTACCACAAGCCGGCGGGCGAGATCGTCAGCCAGTCGGATCCGGAAGGCCGTCCCACCGTGTTCGACAACCTGCCGCGCATCAAGACCGGCAAGTGGGTGGCGGTGGGCCGGCTCGACTTCAATACCGAGGGCCTGCTGATCTTCACGACCTCGGGTGACATCGCCAACCGCTTCATGCACCCGCGCTACGGCGTGGAGCGCGAGTACGCGGTGCGCACGCTGGGCGAGCTGGCCGAGTCCGACCGCCAGCGGCTGCTGCACGGCATCCAGCTGGACGATGGCGAGGCCAGCTTCCTGCGCCTCGCGGACGCTGGCGGCGAGGGCGTGAACCGCTGGTATCACGTTGCACTGACCGAAGGCCGCAACCGCGAGGTGCGCCGGATGTTCGAGGCGGTCGGCTTGACCGTATCGCGCCTGATCCGCACCCGCTACGGCCAGTTCCTGCTGCCGCGCGGCCTCAAGCGCGGCCGCTGGCAGGAGCTGGAGGCCGAGGATGTGCGCACGCTGATGACCGGTATCGGGCTGAAGCTCCCGGGCAAGGGCGAGCAGAGCGGCAAGGGCGTGACCAAGGTGGGCAGCCGCAAGCAGCGCGAGGAAGCGGCACTGGCGGGCATGCCCATGCCTACCGGCATGGATGGCCTGCCGCGCTTCGAGCGGGCGGGTGGTGGCCGTGGCAATAGCGCCGGCCGGGGCCAGCCCGACCCGATGCAGACCTCGATGGGCTATATCAGCCACGGACCGACGTTGCTGACCTCCCACTCCAAGCTGGCCAGCGGTGTGAGCCTGCCAGGCTCGGCCACGCCCACGGGCGGCAACAAGGGCGGGCGGGGTAAGGGCGGCGGCGGCGCCGGCAGGCAGCAGCGTCGTGGTGAGGCAAACGGAAATGTGATGCCGAAGGCTGCAAAATCCGGCGGCGGCAATCGCGGGCAGCGCGGCGGCGGTGGCGGTGGTGGCGGTGGTGGCAATCGCGGCAGCAGCGGTGGCGGCAATCGCGGCGGCAGCGGCGGTGGCAATCGCGGTGGCAACCGCGGCGGTAACCGCTGATATGCCGTAGGCGGCACAGCGCCGGGCGGGCGCGGCCGCCTGTCCGGCCTTTTGCCTTTTGGACATAATCAGCGTATAATCAAAGTCTATTCAAAAGTGACATCCCCAGCGTGGGATGGGCGAATGATGGGCATTGCGCCCATTTTTTTTGGCCCATCCGGTTTCTCTCCGTCTGGGGTGTGGCGGTCCGGCGCGGCTGGTGCGCGGTCCGTCGTAGTGTTTGAAGGCCATTACTCGGGAATACAGTGCATCTGGCAGATTTGATCGAAACCACCCTGAACGGCATGGGGTACGAGCTGGTCGAGCTCGAACGAGCCCCGGCGGGATTGCTGCGCGTGTACATCGATCAGCCTGAGACGGGCATCGTCATCGAGGATTGCGAGAAGGTCAGCCGTCAGTTGACGCACGTGCTGGCGGTCGAGAATGTCGACTATGAGCGCCTCGAGGTGTCGTCTCCGGGGCTGGACCGGCCGCTGAAGAAGCTGGCCGACTATGTCCGCTTCGTGGGCGAGCAGGCCAGGGTCACGCTGCGCCTGCCGGTCGACGGCCAGAAGAATTTCGTCGGCGTGCTGCAAGCGCCCGCCGGCGAGCCCGGCGCGGAAAAGATCGGCCTCGAGTTCGAGGGGAGGAATGGTCCCTCGCTGCTGGAATTCACTGTATCCGATGTCGATCGCGCGCGCCTGGTGCCGGTGATCGACTTCAAAGGAAATCAAAGAAAAGGGAACAAGCAATGAGCCGCGAAGTTCTGTTGCTCGTCGATGCGCTTGCGCGTGAGAAGAACGTCGACAAGGATGTGGTATTCGGTGCGCTGGAGGCCGCGCTGGCCTCGGCCACCAAGAAGCGCTTCGAGGAAGACGTGGACATCCGTGTCGCGATCGATCGCGAGTCTGGCGAGCACGAGACGTTCCGCCGCTGGCTCGTCGTTCCCGACGAACAAGGCCTGCAGGAGCCGGACAAGCAGATCCTGCTGTTCGAGGCACGCGAGCAGAACGCGGACATCGAGCTGGACGACTTCATCGAAGAGCAGATCGAGTCGGTCGAGTTCGGTCGCATCGGCGCGCAGGCCGCCAAGCAGGTGATCCTGCAGCGTATCCGCGACGCCGAGCGCGAGCAGATCCTGAACGACTACCTGGATCGCGGCGAGAAGATCATGACCGGCACGGTCAAGCGCGCCGACAAGAAGGGCCTGATCGTCGAGTCCGGGCGTGTCGAAGCGCTGCTGGCGCGCGACCAGATCATCCCGAAGGAAAACCTGCGCACCGGTGACCGCGTGCGCGCCTACATCCTGAACGTCGACCGCACCGCGCGCGGCCCGCAGATCGAACTGTCGCGCACCGCGCCCGAGTTCCTGGTCAAGCTCTTCGAGAACGAAGTGCCTGAGATGGAGCAGGGCCTGCTGGAGATCAAGGCGGCGGCACGCGATCCGGGCGTGCGCGCCAAGATCGCCGTGGTCGCGCACGACAAGCGCATCGACCCGATCGGCACCTGCGTGGGCGTGCGCGGCACGCGCGTGACGGCGGTGCGCAACGAGATCGGCGGCGAGGCCGTGGATATCGTGCTATGGTCGGAAGACCCAGCGCAGTTCGTCATCGGCGCGCTGGCGCCGGCACAGGTCCAGTCCATCGTTGTCGATGAGGAAAAGCACAGCATGGACGTGGTGGTCGACGAGGAGAACCTCGCCGTCTCCATCGGCCGCAGCGGGCAGAACGTGCGCCTGGCGTCCGAACTGACCGGCTGGCAGATCAACATCATGACGCAGGAAGAATCGGCTCAGAAGCAGGCCGAGGAAAGCGAGGTCGTGCGCAAGCTGTTCATGTCCAGGCTGGACGTGGACGAGGAAGTGGCCGACATCCTGATCGAAGAAGGCTTCTCCACTCTCGAAGAAGTGGCCTACGTGCCCATCAGCGAGATGCTGGAGATCGAGGCCTTCGATGAAGACACCGTCAACGAGCTGCGCAACCGCGCGCGTGATGCGCTGCTGACGATGGAGCTGGCCCGGGAAGAAAAGGTGGAAGAGGTGTCGCAGGACCTGCGTTCCCTCGAAGGCCTGACTCCGGATCTGATCGGCAAGCTGGCCGAAGGCAGTATCCACACGCGCGACGACTTGGCCGAGCTGGCCGTCGACGAACTGGTCGAGATGATCGGCGTCGGCGACGAAGAGGCCAAGGCGCTGATCATGAAAGCACGGGAACACTGGTTTAACTGAGGGACACGCCCGGAGCCTCCGGCCCCGGGCGCGCTTTCCGCGAACGAAACTGTCCCGACGTAGAAACCGAGCATTGAAAGGGTTTGAATGGCAAGCACAACAGTTGCCCAACTGGCCGCAGAACTGAGTCGCAGCGCAGCTGCCCTGCTGGAACAATTGCAGGCAGCTGGAGTGGGCAAGGCCACGCCTGACGACATCATCACCGAGTCGGACAAGACCCGGCTGCTGGACTATCTGAAGCGCGTGCATGGCGCGGCGGACGATAGCGCCCGCAAGAAGATCACGCTGACCAAGCGCGAGACTTCCGAGATCCGCCAGGCTGACTCCACCGGCAAGACACGTACCGTGCAGGTCGAGGTGCGCAAGAAGCGCGTCCTGATCAAGCGCGACGAAGTCGCAGGCGAAGGCCAGGCCGAAGCACACGATGGGCACGACGCCGCCGAAGCTGCAGAGCAGGCGCGCCGCGAAGAGGAAGATCGCCAGCAGGCGGAACTGCTGGCGCGCCAGGAGGCCGAGGCCAAGGCGCGCCGCGAGGCCGCCGAGCGCGAGGAAGCCGAGCGCCGCGCCAAGCAGGAAGCACTGGAGGCCGAAGAGCGCCGCCAGGCCGAGCTTGCCGCCAAGAAGGCTGAGGAAGAGGCCGCGGCCACGCGCGTCGCCTCCGAGGCAGCGGAAGAAGCCGCGCGCAAGAAGGCCGAGGACGACAAGAGCCGTCTGGCGGCCGAGCGCGCCGTTGCGCAGAAGGCTGCCGACGAGGCCAAGGAAGCCGCCGACAAGGCGCGCGCCGAGCAGCAGGATGCCGCACGCAAGCGCCGCGAGGCCGCCGAAGCCGAGGCGCGCGCCATTCAGCAGATGCTGAATGCGCCCGCTCGCGTGCTGAAGGCGCCGTCGGAGCGCAAGGCCGAGGAGAAGAAGGCCGAGCAGACCACCGGTACGCTGCATAAGCCGGTCAAGGCGCCTGGCACCGAGACCAAGAAGGAAGACAAGAAGCCTGCCACTACCACCACCACGACGGTCGACAAGAAGACCGGCAAGGTGGTCAAGACGGGCACCTCGTCGACCTGGCAGGACGAAGGCAGCAAGAAGAAGGGCGGCGGTCTCAAGACCCGCGGCGACTCTTCTGGCGGCGTCGGCGGCTGGCGCGGTGGTCCGCGCGGCCGCGGCGGCAGGCAGCAGCAGGCCGACGACGCCCGCAGCAACTTCCACGCGCCGACCGAGCCGGTGGTGCGCGAGGTGCACGTGCCTGAAACCGTTTCTGTGGCCGACCTGGCGCACAAGATGGCGGTCAAGGCATCCGAGGTCATCAAGCAGATGATGAAGCTCGGCCAGATGGTGACCATCAACCAGGTGCTGGACCAGGAAACCGCCATGATCGTGGTGGAGGAAATGGGCCACAAGGCGTTTGCCGCCAAGCTGGATGATCCCGAGGCGCTGCTGGATACCGGTGTCGAACATACCGATGCCGAGCAACTGCCGCGGCCGCCGGTGGTGACCGTGATGGGTCACGTCGACCACGGCAAGACCTCGCTGCTGGACTACATCCGCCGCGCCAAGGTGGCGGCGGGCGAAGCCGGCGGCATTACGCAGCATATTGGTGCCTACCACGTCGAGACGGAACGCGGCGTGATCACCTTCCTCGACACTCCGGGTCACGAGGCGTTCACCGCCATGCGTGCCCGCGGTGCCAAGGCGACCGACATCGTCATTCTGGTGGTGGCCGCCGATGACGGCGTGATGCCGCAGACCAAGGAAGCCATCTCCCATGCGAAGGCGGCCGGCGTGCCCATCGTGGTGGCGATCAACAAGATCGACAAGCCCGAGGCCAACCCCGATCGCGTCAAGCAGGAGCTGGTGGCCGAGCAGGTGTTGCCGGAAGAGTACGGCGGCGACTCGCCGTTCGTGCCGGTGTCGGCCAAGACGGGTGCTGGCGTCGACGATCTGCTGGAGCAGGTGCTGCTGCAGGCCGAAGTGCTGGAGCTGAAGGCGCCGGTTGACGCCCCGGCCAAGGGCCTGGTGGTGGAAGCCCAGCTCGACAAGGGCAAGGGCCCGATCGCGACCATCCTGGTCACCAGCGGCACGCTCAAGCGTGGCGACGTGGTGCTGGCTGGCAGTGCCTACGGCCGTGTGCGCGCGATGCTGGACGAGAACAGCAAGCCGACCAAGGACGCCGGCCCGTCCATTCCGGTGGAGATCCAGGGCCTGTCCGAGGTGCCTGCCGCCGGCGAGGAAGTGCTGGTGCTGCCGGACGAGCGCAAGGCGCGCGAAATCGCGCTGTTCCGCCAGGGCAAGTTCCGCGACGTCAAGCTGGCCAAGCAGCAGGCTGCCAAGCTGGAGACCATGCTGGAGCAGATGAGCGAAGGCGAGGTGCAGACGCTGCCGCTGATCGTCAAGGCCGACGTGCAGGGTTCGCAGGAAGCGCTGGTGCAGTCGCTGCAGAAGCTGTCGACCGACGAAGTGCGCGTGCAGATCGTGCACGCCGCGGTGGGCGGCATCTCGGAATCGGACGTCAACCTGGCGACGGCCTCGAAGGCGGTCATCATCGGCTTCAACGTGCGCGCCGACGCCGGCTCGCGCAAGCTGGCCGAGCACAATGGCATCGACATCCGCTACTACAACATCATTTACGATGCTGTGGACGAGATCAAGGCGGCCATGTCCGGCATGCTGGCGCCCGAGAAGCGTGAGACCAACATTGGCCAGGTCGAGGTGCGCCAGGTGTTCCGCGTGCCCAAGATCGGCGCCGTGGCCGGCTGTATGGTCACCGACGGTCTGGTCAAGCGGACCTCGCTGGTGCGCGTGCTGCGCAACCATGTGGTCATCCACACCGGCGAGCTCGATTCGCTCAAGCGCTTCAAGGACGACGTCAAGGAAGTCAAGCAGGGCTTCGAGTGCGGTCTGTCGATCAAGAACTTCAACGACGTTCAGGAAGGCGACCAGCTCGAAGTGTTTGAAATCACCGAGGTGGCGCGCACGCTGTAAGGCGGGCACGGCGGCGGCCGGCAGCGGATGCCGCCGCCGCCGCCATCTCGACAACGCAGGTTCGCATGGCCAAGAAAGGCTCTATTTCCTCCCGTAATCTCCGTCTTTCCGACCAGATCCAGAAGGACCTGGCCGAAATGATCCAGCGCGAGCTGCGCGACCCGCGCCTCGGCCTGGTCACGCTGCAGTCGGTGACGCTGACGCCCGACTACGCGCACGCCAAGGTGTATTTCACCGTGCTCGGCTCCAAGCCCGAAGACGCGGCCGCCGCGCTCAACGAGAAGGCCGGCTACCTTCACTCGCTGCTGTTCAAGCGCCTGCACATCCATACCGTGCCGACGCTGCATTTCCATCATGACACCTCGGTGGAGCATGCCATCGAGATGTCCAAGCTGATCAATCAGGCCAACGCCGACCGCGCCAAGGACGACTGATCCCCGCTGCCGGCCCTGCCGGCACGGCTGTCCGCGGCCGCCGGCGTTCTCCGCCGCGCTTTCCTTTCCAGACCGATGACCGATTCGAACGCTGCCCGCCCGCCGCGCTTGCCGCGCCGTGACGTGCACGGCGTCCTGCTGCTCGACAAGCCCCTCGGCCTGTCGTCCAACGATGCGCTGGTGCGCGCCAAGCGCCTGCTGCGCGCGGCCAAGGCCGGCCACACGGGCACGCTCGATCCGCTCGCCACCGGCCTGCTGCCGCTGTGCTTCGGCGAGGCGACGAAGTTTTCACAGGACCTGCTCGAAGCCGACAAGACCTACGAGGCAGCTGTCTGCCTGGGCGTGAAAACGGCCAGCGGCGACGCCGAGGGGGAGGTGCTGCAACGGCGCCCCGTCGCGTGCGGGCTGGACGATGTACGTGCCGTGCTGGCGCGCTTCGTCGGTGAAATCGACCAGGTGCCGCCGATGTACTCGGCCTTGAAGAAGGATGGCAAGCCGCTCTACGAGTACGCCCGCGCCGGGCAGACGGTGGAGCGCGCCGCGCGCCGTGTGACCATCCACGAGATCACGCTGCTCGACTGCGGCCTGCCGGACCAGGCATCCTTTTCGATGCGCGTCCGCTGCAGCAAGGGCACTTACATTCGCACGCTGGCTGAGGATATCGGCGAGGCGCTCGGCTGCGGCGCGCATCTGACGGGCCTGCGCCGTACCGGTGTGGGCGACCTGAGCCTGGACGGGGCTGTCACGCTGGAGCAGATCGAGCAGCAGCCCGACGCGCAGCGGCCCGGGATGCTGGCCCCGGTCGACGCCCTGCTGCAGCGTAGCGCGCCGGTCGTGCTCGATGATGCGGCAACGTCGCGCTTCCTGCAGGGGCAGCGTATCGCCCGGCGCGACCTGCCTGTCGGGGTGTCGCTGGCAGAGGAGGAGCTGGCCAGGGTCTACGCGGCCGATGGCCGCCTGCTCGGCGTTGCCCGCATGCGTGAAGGCGCGCTGCGCCCTGAGCGTCTGGTGCGTCTCTAGCCGGCTCGCCCGCTTGGCCGGGGCTCCTGCCGCCACCCGCTGCACGCCGATCGATGCGAAAGTTGTCTCGGTATGTTGAGCATTCTGTCGGCAAAGTCATACAAAACCAGGCAACGCCGGCAACGCCTGGCTTTCTGCGCGGAAGTCTGTTTAAATAGCGGGTAACGTCTGAGTTACCCGGCGCGGCACGCCCGCGACGGCCCAAACTGCCCAAATCGCCCAAGTGAAACCCGCCGTCCTGCTGCTTCGCGCGGCGACAGCCGCCATTCTCGCTGCCGCCCGGTTCCCCGCTTAAGACCCGACTCGCGTCGGTCCGGGGCCCGGGCCGAAACCTGCTCCCTCCAGAAGCCAGTTCACGCGCGCCTGCGCACTTGGGAGTCGATATGCGAAAGCGACAGACGGTTTTTCTCACCCCCGCCGAAGCCGAGCGCCTGGGCGCGCTCGCGCTTGCCGCCAACACCTCGCCCGAACAGCGCCAGTCCCTGCACGCCGTGCTTGACCGTGCGGTGGTCGATGCCGCCGATGCCTTGCCGCCTGCGGTGGTCCGGCTGCACACACCATTCCTGTGCATCGAGGCACAACACCGCGAGCACTTCCATTGGCGCATCGTCTATCCCGAGGAAGCCGACTTCCGCCGGGGCAAGCTGAGCGTCCTGTCCCCGGCCGGCATGGCCTTGCTGGGCATGCCGACCGGCCGCCATGTGCGCTTGCCTGTCGAAGATGGCGTGCCGCCGCTCGAGGTCGTCGTGCAGGAACTGCTGCCGGCCTGAGCCGGCGGCAGGCGCTGGCGGTTCGGCGTGGCGCGTCGCCTGGCGCGCCGCCTTGCAAGGGGAGGGAACGATGCTCGCAGGGAAGCGGATGGAGAGTTGGGAGCGGTACGGTGATTACGGTACGCGCACAGTGGACCGGGTGGAGGCGTTCGCGCACGCGGCCACGCCGGACCTGGACGGCGGCGAGCGGCGCCGCCTGCATGACAGGCTGGTCTGCCAGGACCTGGCCGATGTGCTGGCCGCGCAGGGCGGGGCGCTGCTGCGCCGGGTCGACGTCGACTCCCTGAACGGGCAATGCCGCGCGCGCCTGGGCGATGGCACGGCGGTGTCGCTGCATGTCGCCTCGCTGGATGCCGCGCTGGTGGCACAGGCCGGCGAGGCCGGTGCGTGGCCTTGGCCGGCGCCGGTGCTGCTGGACGCCGTGGCTTCTTGCCTGGCCCGGCTCGACGCGCAGGCTGCCGCAGTCCAGCAGGCAGATACCTTGTCCGCGCAAGGGGGGCAGACGGAGGCGGCGGCCGTGGCCGTGCTGTACGCAGAGGACGGCCCGACGGGGGCGCTGCGCGCCCTGCCGGTGGTGGAACTGCTGGGTTTCGGACCCTACGCCCGCTTGCGCGCCGCCTATGTGCTGGTGCCCAATCCGCAGCGCCCGCTCGGGCTGCAGGCGCTGCGCGTGGGGATCGATGCCGGCAGGCCCGACTGGGGTGGCAGGACGGCCCTCGGCCGGCGCCGCGGCACTTGATCTCCGATCAAGGCCGGGTGCCGGCCGCGCGGCTGCCAGTGCGCTAGTGTGCGCCCGCGGCGGCATCGCCGCCGCCACCGCCTTTGACGTGCTTGGTCAGCCAGACGAAGCCGATCAGCACGAAGAACAGAACCCCGGAGATCCAGAAGATGTCGTTCGCGCCGAGCATCGAGGCCTGCAGGCTCAGGTTGCGCTCGATCATGCCGACGGCCTGCGACTGGCTCATGCCCATCTGCATCAGGTGGTTGAGCTGTTCCTGGTAGGCAGAGTCGTAGGGATTGATCTTCTCCACGAGCCGCACGTGGTGCAGCGCCGAGCGGTTCTCCCACACCGTCGTCGAGATCGAGGCGCCGATCGCGCCGAAGGTGATCCGCACGAAGTTCGACAGGCCCGAGGCGGCAGGGATCTTCTCCGGCGGCTGGCCCGACAGGATGATCGAGGTCAGCGGGATGAAGAACATCGCCATGGCCGCGCCCTGGATCAGCGTCGGGATCATCAGCGTGCGGGTGTCCACCTGGGTGGTGAAGCCCGCTCGCATCAGGCTGACGACGCCGAAGGTGATGAAGGCGGCGGTGGCGACCCAGCGCGCGTCCATCTTCGGCAGGTTGCGCCCGATCACCGGCGACAGCAGGATGGCGAAGATGCCCACCGGCGCCATCACGATGCCGGCATCGGTGGCGGTATAGCCGACGATGGTCTGCAGCCACAGCGGCAGGATCACCAGATTGCCGAAGAAGAGGCCGTAGGCTACCGAGATGGCCACCACGCCGGCACTGAAATTACGGCCCTTGAACAGGCTGATGTCGACGATGGGGTGCTTTTCGTAGCTCTCCCAAATCAGGAAGAACAGGAAGCCGACCACCGCCACCAGCGTCAGCACGACGATTACCGGGGAGTGGAACCAGTCGAGTTCCTTGCCCTTGTCCAGCATCAACTGCATCGAGCCGACCCAGATCACCAGCAGTGCCAGCCCGATGCGGTCGATGGGCAGGATCTTGGTGGGCGTCTCGCGGTCGCGGTAGATGGCCCAGGTCGCATAGGCTGCCATCAGGCCGACCGGGATGTTGATGTAGAAGATCCACGGCCAGGTCATGTTGTCCGAGATCCAGCCGCCCAGCAGCGGGCCCATGATCGGCGCCACCAGCGTGGTCATGCCCCACAGCGCCAGCGCCATGGTGCTCTTCTGCGGCGGGTAGCTCGACAGCAGCAGCGACTGCGATAGCGGGATCATCGGGCCGGCCACGGCGCCCTGCAGGATCCGCGCGGCCAGCAGCACTTCCAGGTTCGGCGCCACGCCGCACAGCCAGGACGACAGCACGAACAGCAGGATCGACGTGATGAACAGCCGCACCGCGCCGAAGCGCGTGGTCATCCAGCCGGTCAGCGGCACCGAGATGGCGTTGGCTACCGCGAACGACGTAATGACCCAGGTGCCTTGGTTCGGGGCGACGCCCAGGTCGCCGGAGATCGCCGGAATCGACACGTTGGCGATCGACGAATCCAGCACGTTCATGAAGGTGGCCAGCGACAGCGAGATGGTGCCGATCACCAGCCGGCCACCGGTCAGCGGCTTGGGCGCGGCCGGCCGCGCCGGCCGCGCCTCTTCGTGCGGGACGCGGCCGGCCGGAGCGGACGGGGCGGGTGCGGTAGCGGCCATGATCAGTTAGCGGCGCGATTCGCGAGGGGTTGGGCGATCGCGCCGCCGGTCTGCGGCGCGGGCGGCAGGCTGACCGGGCGGCCGCCGTTGTTCGCCGAGATGATGCGTTCGATCAGCGCGTCGGCATCGCGGCCGACCTTCTCGTAGACGTCGGTCTGCATCGGGCGCGGCACCGGCGCGGGAGCCATGGCGGCCCCTTCTTCCTTGCGCACGTCGACGGTCACGTTCATCGACAGGCCGACCCGCAGCGGATGGTCCTTGAGTTGCTGGGGATCGAGCGCGATGCGCACCGGCAGGCGCTGTACCACCTTGATCCAGTTGCCGGTGGCATTCTGCGGCGGCAGCAGGGAGAAGGCCGAGCCGGTACCGGCGGAGAAGCCTTCCACCTTGCCCTGGTACTTGACCTTGGAGCCGTAGACGTCCGCTTCCAGCGTGACCGGCTGGCCCACGCGCATATGCGTGATCTGGACTTCCTTGAAGTTGGCGTCGACCCAGACCTGGTCGAGCGGGACCACGGCCATCAGCGGATTGCCGGCGGCCACGCGCTGGCCTACCTGCACCGAGCGCTTGGCCACGTAGCCGGTGACCGGCGCCGGCAGCGTCGAGCGCGCGTAGGCCAGGTAGGCCGAGCGCAGGTTGGCGGCCGCGCGCTGTACGTTGGGGTGCTTTTCCACCGTAGTGCGGTCGGTCAGCGCCTGGTTCGAGGCCAATTGCTCGCGCGCGGCCAGCAGCGACGACTCGGCGGCGATCAGCGCGGTCTGCGCGTGGGAGATTTCTTCGCCGGAAACGGCGCCCGTGCCCGAGATCGCCTGGCGGCGGCGCAGGTCCTCGCGCGCTTTCGCTACGTCGGCTTCGCGCATCGACACGTTGGCGGCCAGCGAGCCGTTGTTGACGAACAGCGTGCGCACTTCGCGCACGGCCTGGGCGAGCTGCGCCTCGGCCTGCTCGAGCACGACCTGCGAGTCGGCGCGGTCTAGCTGGATCAGCGTCTGGCCGGCGGTGACCATCTGCGTGTCGTCGGCCGCGATCGACACCACGGTGCCGGCGACCAGCGGCGTGACCTGGACTACGTTGCCGGCGACATAGGCGTCGTCGGTGTTCTCGAAGTGGCGGCCATACAGGGCCCAATAGGCGCCATAGGCCACGCCCGCCACCACGACGACGGTGGTCAGCGTGAGCAGCATGCGCTTGCGCTTGCCATTGGAACTCGGGGCGGAACTCGAGACTGGTTGCGGCTGCTTGCCTGCCGCGTTCTGGTTTTCGCTCATGACTGTCTTTCTGGAAATAGGCTGTGCAATCCTGTTGGCGCCGCGCTAGCCGCGGGCAGCCGCCTCGTTCTTCGCCGCGGGATGGGCGGTGCCTTCCTCGGCGCCTTCCTGGTACCCGCCGCCGAGTGCCTTCATCAGGCTCATCTGCAGGTCGATCCGGCGCGACAACAGGTCGGCCGCAAGGCGGCGCTGCTGCAGCACGTTACTCTCGGCATTGAGCACGGTGAGCTGGGTGCCTAGGCCGGCCTTGTAGCGGATGGTCGACAGCGAGTAGGCGTGTTCGGCCAGGTCCAGCGCCTCGCGCTGGACCTGGATCTGCTGATCGACGCTGCGAATGCTCGTCATGGCGTCGGCGGTCTCGTGCAGGGCATCGACCAGCGTCTGGTTGTAGCTGGCTACGGCCAGGTCGTAGTTCGCGTACTTGCCCTTCAGGTTGGCGCGCAGCCTGCCGCCTTCGAAGATCGGCAGGTGCAGCGTGGGGCCGAAGCCGAACGTGCGGCTGATGCCCATCAGCAACGTGCTGGTATCCAGCGACGCGAGGCCGGCAAAGGCGGTCAGCGAGATGTCGGGCAGGAATTCCGCCTTGGCCACGTCGATGTCCTTGGACGTGGCCTCCACCCGCCAGCGTGCCGCGACCAGGTCGGGGCGGCGGCCCAGCAGGCCGATGGTGAGATCGTCGGGCACCGTCGGCGAGGCGTTGGCCAGCAGGGTGGGGGGCGTGATGGCCCGGCCGCGGTCAGGGCCTTTGCCCACCAGCGCGGCGAGCTGGTTGCGCACCAGCGCGATCTGCTCGTCCACGCGCTGCAGATCGGTCTGCGCCGCTGCCACCGTGCCGCGTGCCTGCGTCGTCTCGACCTGGGTGTCGAGGCCGGTGGCCAGGCGCTGGCGCGACAGCTCGGTGAGGTCCTTGCGCTGGGCGATGGCTCGCACATCGACATCGCGCTGGGCGTAGAGCGCGGAGAGCTGCGCGTAGGCGCGCGCCACCGCGGTGGTCAGCACCAGGCGCGCGGATTGCGTTTCCGCTTCGCTGGCGCGGTCATCCGACAGCGCGGCCTGCAGGGCCGAGCGGTTCTTGCCCCAGAAATCGAAGTCGTAGGACAGGTTGGCCTGGAGGCGGCTCACGTTCTTCCAGGCGCCGGCCAGCGGCGTGCCAGCGAACAGGTCGGTCTCGGAGAAGCGCTGGCGCACAACGCTGCCTTCGAAGTCGACACTCGGATACAGCGCGCTGCGCACGCTATCGGCCATCGCGCGCGAGGCTTCCAGTCTTGCATAGGCCGATTGCAGGCTCGGGCTGCTCTGGATGGCCTCGTCCACCAGGGTGCGCAGCTGCGGATCATGGAACTGGTCGACCCAGTCCATCTTGGGCCAATCGCCGTGCTCTGCCGGCAGGGTCTGGGCAGTGGCCAGGGCGGACGGATCCGTCTTCGTCTGTGTGCTGTGCGAATCGCCGAAGACCGCGCAGCCGGCCAGCACGGCGGCGGCCAGCACCGTCAGGGCCAGCGGGCCGGCGCGGCGCGCCGCCGAACGCGCGGCCCGGGCGGGTGGAAGAGAGAATGCTCGTTTCATCGTGTCGCCCCGTTTCGGAGCCATGCTGTTGGATTCAATATCGTGTCGGGCGGCGTGCTGGCATGCCTCTACCCGCTGTTGTTGTCGATGACCCGCGTCAGCATGGCGCGCAGGCTGGAGACCTCGTCGGCGGTGAATCCGCGCAGCCGGCGCTCGACCACGCGGATGAAAATGGATGGCAGCTGTTCCATCATGGTCTGCCCCTGTTGTGTCAGGGAGAGTTCGACCACGCGCCGATCGGCGTTGCTGCGCTGGCGTGCGACCAGGCCGCGCTTTTCCATGCGGCACAGCAGGCGCGTCACCGATCCCATATCGGTGCTCAATTCCCGCCCAAGGTCGGTGACGGTGCACGCGCGGCCCGTGCCGAGCATCATCAGGCACGCGGCTTGGGCGTGGGTGATGTCGAGGGCGCTCACCTCCTGTTCGACCTCGTGGGTCAGCGCGGACTTGGCCCGCGACAGTAGATAGCCGATGCTATCCTGCATGTTGTACTCAGCGGGATTCGGAGAGGGCGTCATCGGCTGGGCGATATTTTTGTCAGTGCAATCTTTGCCATGGCAAATATATGTTTACGTTTTACTATCCGCAAGGATTGAAATTAGCTATTCCTGATTTGGCAATAATTAGTGCTAGCGGTCTCGGCTCGTGTCCACACGAGTTTTGCGCCGCAGCATGCTAGAATGTTGGGTTACTTTCGAGACCCGCTTTCAGCGAGACCGCAGCAATGACCCGCGCCATCCGCAATATCGCCATCATCGCCCACGTCGATCATGGCAAGACGACCCTAGTCGACCAACTCCTGCGCCAGGCAGGCACCTTCCGCGAGAACCAGCAGATCGCTGAGCGCGTGATGGATTCGAACGACCTGGAAAAGGAACGCGGGATCACCATCCTCGCCAAGAACTGCGCGGTTGAATACAACGGCACCCACATCAACATCGTCGACACCCCGGGCCACGCCGACTTCGGCGGCGAGGTCGAGCGCGTGCTGTCGATGGTGGACGGCGTGCTGCTGCTGGTCGACGCCGTCGAGGGCCCGATGCCGCAGACGCGCTTCGTGACCCGCAAGGCGCTGGCGCTGGGCCTGAAGCCGATCGTCGTGATCAACAAGATCGACCGTCCGGGGGCGCGCCCGGACTGGGTGATCAACCAGACCTTCGATCTCTTCGACAAGCTGGGTGCCAACGACGAGCAGCTCGATTTCCCGGTGATCTACGCCTCGGGCCTGAACGGCTACGCCGGCCTGAGCGACGATGTGCGCGGCGGCGACATGAAGCCGCTGTTCGAGACCGTGCTGGACAAGGTGCCGGTGCGCAATGATGACCCGAACGGCCCCCTGCAGCTGCAGATCATCTCGCTGGACTACTCCAGCTACGTCGGCAAGATCGGCGTGGGCCGCATCTCGCGCGGCCGCGCGCGCCCGCTGCAGGACGTGGTGGTCAAGTTCGGTCCCGAGGGCAACCCGATCAAGGGCCGCATCAACCAGGTGCTGAAGTTCCAGGGCCTGGAGCGCGAGATCGTGCCCGAGGCCGAGGCTGGCGACATCGTGCTGATCAACGGCATCGAAGAACTGGGCATCGGTTGCACGGTGTGCGCGCCGGACGCCCAGGACGCGCTGCCGATGCTGAAGGTGGATGAGCCGACGCTGACCATGAACTTCTGCGTCAACACCTCGCCGCTGGCCGGCCGCGAAGGCAAGTTCGTCACCAGCCGCCAGTTGCGCGAGCGCCTGGACCGTGAGCTGAAGTCGAACGTGGCGCTGCGCGTGGCCGATACCGGCGACGACACCATCTTCGAGGTGTCGGGCCGCGGCGAACTGCACCTGACCATCCTGGTGGAGAACATGCGCCGCGAAGGCTACGAGCTGGCCGTGTCGCGCCCGCGCGTGGTGTTCAAGGAGATCGACGGCGTCAGGCACGAGCCGTACGAGCTGCTGACCGTGGACGTGGAAGACGGCCACCAGGGCGCCGTCATGGAAGAGCTGGGCCGCCGCAAGGGCGAACTGCTCGACATGGCGTCCGACGGCAAGGGCCGCACCCGCCTGGAATACCGCATCCCGGCACGCGGCCTGATCGGCTTCCAGGGCGAATTCCTGACGCTGACGCGTGGCACCGGCCTGATCAGCCACGTCTTCGACGACTACGCGCCGGTGCGCGAAGGCGGCCTGGGCGAACGCCACAACGGCGTGCTGATCTCGCAGGACGACGGCGACGCCGTGGCCTACGCACTGTGGAAGCTGCAGGACCGCGGCCGCATGTTCGTCAAGCCGGGCGACGCCCTGTACGAGGGCATGATCATCGGCATCCACAGCCGCGACAACGACCTGGTGGTCAACCCGATCAAGGGCAAGCAGTTGACCAACGTGCGCGCCTCGGGTACCGATGAGGCCGTGCGCCTGGTGCCGCCGATCCAGATGTCGCTGGAATATGCGGTGGAATTCATCGCTGATGATGAGCTGGTCGAAGTCACGCCCAAGTGCATCCGCCTGCGCAAGCGCCACCTGAAGGAGCATGAGCGCAAGCGTGCCGCCCGCGAAGGCGTCTAAGCCCGCCATGCCCGAGCCGGCACCACGCCGGCTGGCCAATAAAAAAACCGCGCTCAGGCGCGGTTTTTTGTTGGCCGCTTCACGCGGCATTGGCGGCATTGCTGGCCTGGCGCGGGCCGGGTCGACCAGGGGGGCGTTCAGTCGGCGCGGCCCCGGCTATTCGCGTCGACCTCGCACGGATGGCGCCACTCGGGCGGCTTCCACAGATGCCGCAGGTCGCGGTTGCGCCAGGTATCGGCGAACATGTCGCGCCACTCGTGGAAGGTCAGTGTCAGCGGATTGTGCGAGTCGATGCGCCGCGTGATGCCGTAGACCGGTGGTGCCTCCTCGGGGACGAAGGTACCGAACAGGTGGTCCCAGACGGTCAGCACGCCCGCGTAGTTTCGATCGATATAGCCCGGGTTGCGCGCATGATGCACGCGGTGCACCGACGGCGTGTTGAGAAAACGCTCCAGCGCCGGCCAGCGCTTGCCCAGGCGCGTGTGCACGAAGAACTGGAAGGCCAGGTTCAGGCCGACCGCGAGGATGACCCAATCGGGCGTGAAGCCGATCCAGGCCAGCGGCAGCCAGAAGATCCACATGCCCGACAGCGGGTAGGTCAGGCTCTGGCGGAAGGCGGTGGAGAAGTTCATGCCCTCTGACGAATGGTGCGTCACGTGCGAGGCCCACAGCCAGCGCACGCGATGGCTGGCGCGGTGGAAGCCGTAGTAGAGGAGGTCTTGCAGCACCAGCAGCAGGACGAAGGACCACGCCGTTTCCGGTACCGCGTGCAGGCCGTGCTGATAGCACCAGCTGTAGACGGTGCGCACCATCAGCCAGAGGAAGAGGGCGTCCGAGGCCTGGTGCATCAGTGCCAGCGCCGCGTTGGAGAGTGTGTCGCGCAGGCTGTAGACGGAGCGGTCGCGCCGCGCCCAGTACCAGGCCTCAGCACCGATCGTCAGCAGGAAGACCGGCGCGAAGGCCAGCAGGATCAGTCCGGGGTCGAGCGGGGCGTGCGTCATGGTGTCCATCCGGCATTGATGACGGCAATCGTGACGCTTGGCAAGCGTTTGTCTCGAGCAAATCCTCCATACGCCTTTTCGTTCACCCGGGGTCCGCTTGGTGCCGGCCAACGCATTCTCGGCCGCGATTGCATGGCAAAGCGGCAAAGCGGCGCTATTCCCCGCTGTGTGACGCGGTGATATCGGAGTGCGGCTGGCGTAGAATCGCGGCCTGCACTTGGAGGACAGACATGACCGACTTCATCACGACCGAAGTCCACGGCGGCATCGGCTATCTGACGCTGAGCCGGCCGCAGGCGCTCAACGCGCTTTCGCTGGACATGATCCGCGCAATCACGCAGGCGCTCACGCAGTGGGCCGATGCGCCCGAAGTGGCGGCGGTGGTGGTGGCGGGTGCCGGCGGCAAGGCCTTCTGCGCCGGCGGCGACATCCGCTTCTTCCATCAGGCGGCGCTGGCTGAGGATCCGCTGCTCGACCGCTTCTTCGCCGAGGAATACGCCCTCAATCACCAGATCCACCGCTACGCCAAGCCCTATATCGCGCTGATGGACGGCGTGGTGATGGGCGGCGGCATGGGGATCTCGCAGGGCGCCCGCCGGCGCATCGTGACCGAGCGCACCAAGATGGCGATGCCGGAAACGAATATCGGCCTGTTCCCCGATGTGGGTGGTGGCTGGTTCCTGGCGCGCACGCCGGGCCGTTTCGGCGAATACCTCGGCCTGACCGGCACCTTGCTGGGAGCGGCCGATGCACTGTACGCCGGGCTGGCTGACTGCTACCTGCCCAGCAATGCGGTGGCGGAACTGCTGGCCTCGCTGCGCCAGCGCAGCTTTGCCAGCGGCGACGAGGTGCTCGCCCATATCGATGCCGCAGCCGCGCCGCATCGCGACGCCGTCGCGCCCCAGCAAGGCATGCTGGCGCGCCAGCGCGAGGCGATCGACGCATTCTTCGCCGAGCCGACCGTCGAGGCCATTCTTGCCGCAGTCAGCGATGCTGCCGGCGACTGGGCCGCGCAGACGGCCGCGGCGCTGCGCACGCGCTCGCCGCTGATGCTGTGCGTGACGCTGGAGCAGATCCGCCGGGCGCGCACGATGACGCTGGAAGACGAACTGCGCATGGAGCTCGACATGATGCACTACGTGTTCCGCGGCGGCGATGGCATCGAAGGGATCCGTGCGCTGGCGGTCGACAAGGACCACCAGCCGAAATGGCATCCGGCGCGTCTCGACGAGGTGCGCCGCGAGCGGGTGCTGTCCTTCTTCGACAGCCCCTGGGGCCCAGGCGAGCATCCGCTCGCAGGGCTGCGCGCAGCCTGAGCGGCAGGGGCGGGGCGCAGGCAGATGGGGTAGAGTGCCGCTTGGCGCGGAGGTCTGCGCGCCGGCCCCGGCCGATGCCGCAGGGCGGGCTGGCCGGATACGGATTACTTCGTCAAAGGAACCCCAATGAGCAATCCCCGTGATGTCGCCGTGCTGGTGGGCAGCCTGCGCAAGGACTCCCTGAACCGGAAGCTGGCGCACGCGCTGGCCGCGCTGGCGCCGGCCAGCCTGAAGCTGGAGATCATCGAGATCGGCCAGCTGCCGCTGTACAACCAGGACGCCGACGCCGACCCTCCCGCAGCCTGGACGGCTTTCCGCGACCGCATCCGCCGCGCCGATGGCGTGCTCTTCGTCACGCCGGAATACAACCGCTCGGTGCCCGGCGTCCTGAAGAACGCCATCGATGTCGGTTCACGGCCCTATGGCCAGAGCGCCTGGGACGGCAAGCCGGGCGGCGTGGTCAGTGCCTCGCCGGGCGCGATCGGCGGATTCGGTGCCAACCATCATCTGCGCCAGTCGCTGGTCTTCCTGAACGTGCCGGTGCTGCAGCAGCCGGAAGCCTACCTGGGCGGGGCAGACAAGCTCTTCGACGAGCAGGGCGGCATCGCCAATGAATCCACCCGTGGGTTCCTGCAGAAATACATGACGACGTACGCCACCTGGCTCGAGCGCAACGCGCCGCGTTGAGGCCCGCATGATGCGGAGGGCAGGGAACAGCCAGTTCGAAGCGCGCCGGCGCGGGCTTGAGGCCTGTCCTGCCTTGCCGGCGGATCGTGCCCGCCGGCTGGCTTACTCTTCCGGATGCCAGCCGGCATCCGGCGAGGAGCACCTGTCCTGGCTCAAGGGCGCGTCATCCCGCATGGCTGGATCGTGCTTGATCAGCCAGCGTGCCGCGACGACTAGGATCATCAGGCAAATAAAGACATACCCACCCAGCGTTAGCGCAGCGTCCATATAGATTGACCCCCAATCCTCATTTATGTTCGAGCCGGCTCTTTGGCACGGTGTGTCGTGAGTATGCACGCAACCTGGATAGCGCCGGCATCACACTGGAGTGGGGTGAGAGCGGGCGAACTTGCATGGTGCAAGGAGTGCGTGCGTATCGCGTCCCGGTGTCCGAAGACACGCCCCGCCGCTTTTTTTCCCCCCGGAGAAAGAAAGCGCGGCGGCGACGGGATTTCGCAGTGCGCAAGCGGCGCATGGTCAGCGTGACGCAGCGGGGTCGCTCTGCCCGGATGATGCCGGCGCCATTTCGAAACCAATGAAAAAGCCCCTGCGTGACAGGCCAGGGGCTCAAAGACGGGCGCTTCGCGAACGACCCGGATCCAGTATCTGCCACAACCGGCAAGGCCACAGCACAATCGCGATGGGCGTCGTGGCAGCGCAACACGTCTAAGCAGTTTGCAGTGCCCGGTCCAAACGTAGGCACGCCTGGTGCGGGCCCGTCTTCCCTTCATCCTTGTACGTCGGATGTCTTTCCTGCGGCCGGTGCATCCGGCATCGTCGCCCCCCTCCCGGCCTTTTGGCCTGTATTTTCTGTGCGCTGTTCCACGTCCTTGTATGACGGTCAACACATTGCGCCTTAGTCTAGGCGGTGGTAGATGAATTCTGAATAGTCCATTCAGACTAGGAATCGGGGCACTGTATTTCGCCGCGCCATTGGTGTTTTGCGCATTCGGTATATTCGGCGAGCCCGGGTGCGTTTCTGGTTGGCGGCGATCTGATCACCTCGAGCCGGAGAAAGGCCGAGCGGGTATCCCGAGGGAAGGGCCATCAATGGATATTGAGCGACTTTGATTGGATTGCGCCGGACGCTTCTCCCGTGGTGATCGCCCGAAATAAAATACCAGTATCGGTCGCTTCCCTTGCGCACTTTGCCGCCGGGCTTCCAGCGAGCGATGGCTATGTCGCCTATACTCACGGCCTTGCATCCGCGTTGCAGCGGGCCGTCACCGATCCTCGGGCAGCACGGCCTCTCGGTGCAACAAGGCAGCCGCGCGCCGGCACACGGGCCGGCACCGGCCCGGACGAGAGCGAAGCAAGCAGAATCGCGACGCCCGCGAAACCCAGTATTGAAGCTGTTTTCCAATGAAATTCACACCCCGCCGCGTCGCGGTCGCACCGATGATGGATTGGACCGATCGCCATTGCCGCATGTTTCACCGGCAATTGAGCCGCCACACCTGGCTGTACACAGAGATGGTGACCACGGGTGCGCTGCTGCACGGCGATGTGGCGCGCCATCTCGACTTCGATGCCGTGGAGCAGCCGGTGGCACTGCAGTTGGGCGGCAGCGAGCCGGCGGACCTGGCGCAGGCCGCACGCTTGGGCGAGCAGTGGGGCTATGCGGAGATCAACCTGAACTGCGGCTGCCCTTCCGAGCGGGTGCAGCGCGGGGCCTTCGGTGCCTGCCTGATGGCGGAACCCGAACTCGTGGCCGATTGCGTCAAGGCGATGCGCGACGCAGTCTCGGTGCCGGTGACCGTGAAGCATCGGATCGGCATCGACACCATCGAGCACTATGATTTCGTGCGTGACTTCGTCGGGACGGTTGCGCAGGCCGGCTGCGATACGTTTATCGTGCATGCTCGCAATGCCATCCTGAAGGGACTCAGCCCCAAGGAAAATCGCGAGATCCCGCCGTTGCGCTACGAGGTGGCCTACCAGTTGAAGCAGGAGTTCCCGCAGCTGGAGATCCTGATCAACGGCGGCATCATGCGGTACGAGGAAATGGCCGAGCATCTTGCGCATGTCGATGGCGTGATGATCGGTCGCGAGGCCTATCACCAGCCTTACCTGCTTGCCGAGGTCGATGCGCGTTTCTATGGTTCGGACGCCCGCTCGGTGTCGCGCCTGGACGTGGAACTCGCGATGCAGGAGTACATCGGCCGCTACGTTGAACAGGGCGGCTATATGGGCTCAGTGACACGCCATATGCTGGGGCTGCATCGGGGCATTCACGGTGGACGCGGCTGGCGCCGCGTCTTGTCGGATGCGCGCCGCATGGCGGCGGCGCGCACGCGCCGCGAGGTGGCTGCGCTCTTCGAGGAAGCGCGCAGCCACCTGCGTGCCGAACCCGTGCTGCTCGTGGAGCCAGCCTGAAGCGCGGGTCGGGGGATTAGAGGAAAGGCTCTAACTCCGAACTCGCTTTTCGTGCCGATCTGAAGGGACGTTGACCTTACGACACATTGGTCGGTCACCTGCCAGGCGGGCCGCACCGGCAAAGGGATTCCCCTAAATGCCAAGCGGGGGCGGACTCCATACACTGAGCTTGCCCTCGAATACAGGGCTTTCTTCAACTGATTATTCAGCCCGCTTCGTGCGGGCTGTTTTTTTTGTGCGTATTGCAGTGGCCGTCTGGCCCGGTCTTCCGTTTACCCCGATGGTGCATTCGGCCGATTGCAGCTACATTACAAAGGCCTTCGGGCAATGAGATCGCTTAAGGGAGTCCGCAGACTGCGGGCTCTTTTTTTATGCCGTTTGCGGCATGTCCGGTAGCAATCGCAGTAGCGTTAGTCTGCCTATCGCCTCAATAGTTCCGCGCGGCTCCCGATATCGCTGCTGCGGCTATGATGCTCACAGTTGCGGCGACAATGGAGGCCGCTGGAGCCAGTCAGCGTGTGTGGCTGACCCCGATGTCGACGGTGCCGTAGGTCGTGATGCTGGAGCTGGATGGATTCCCGGCGCCGGTGGCGCAGCCGGCAAGGCCGGCGATCAGCAGGGCGGCGGCGAAGCGTGTCAGGGCAAGCATAGGACTGGGACGATATCGATCGATGCAGGAATAGGGATCAGTCATGCGCATGCCATGATTGGTTCCCGTTCGCAGCAGCGATCGACAGTGGACAGAGCGCGGCCGATGGCAGGCGCGCCGTACCCCGGGGGAGCGATCTAGGAGGGCAGTGCAGTGGAAGAACCGTTTGGCGTGGAATTCGAAGGCTTCCGCGTCGTGTGGGTGGCGGAGTGTCTGCAGGATGGGAAGTGGACGGCGCGCTATTGCTGGCGCGTCGGCACGGACAGCGAAGCCTGCAAGGCCTTGCAGGCCGACGTGCTGAATGGCAGGTCGCGCCGGTTGCTGGGCTTGTTCGACAGCGAGGCCGACACCGTGGCAGCCATCAAGGAGGCCGTCCTGCTGGAGTCGAAGTGGGATCTGAGCCGGCGTTGAGCTGCTTTGCGCGGCTCCGTGCGCAGCCCGTTTGAGCGCTCGTCGTGGCAGGTGAAATTTTTTGTGGTGAGTACTAGCCATGACGGAAACTTCTCCGTATAATCTTGGTTTTCGCTGATCGCGCAGTAAAACAGATCGGCGGTCGACGGTGGCTGTAGCTCAGTTGGTAGAGTCCAGGATTGTGATTCCTGTCGTCGTGGGTTCGAGTCCCATCAGCCACCCCACAGAATTGCCTTGTAGAGCAGCCACTTGAGAAAGTGGCTGTTTTGCTTTCTGGGCATCCATGCGGTGCCCGAGCCCCACCATACTCCCACGGTGGGAATACTCTCCTCAGAGACCTTCCGCTTAACGACCTTGCCCTGGTCGTAGACACGCGCCGTCACGACCAGATTCGCATGTAGATCCGGCGGGCTTCCTTGCTTGGATTTGTGCGTCGTCGCATGGTCGGCGCGCACCTCTCTTCTCTCTTCTGCGAAACGATTGCTTACACCCGGCGTACAAGCCAGTGCGTATGCTGGAAACAGGCCATTGGCGAGACGGAGAGATCTATGAAGTTCATTCTTGTGATGCTTGCTGCCTCCGCCGCGTTCTTGAGCGGTTGCGTCGTAGCCCCCTATGGGGACGAGCATCATGGCGATCATGCTTACTACGATAGGGACCGCGGGGATCACGGGGATCATGGGGATCGCGACCGGGGTGATCACCGAGACTATGGCGGGGATCATGATCGCGGTGATCGGCATGATCAGTACTGAGTTGACGTAGCCGATCACACAGTCCTTCGCGCCGGTTCTTAAAGCTTGCGGCCAGTAGCTCAACGCCTTCCGCTTCAGATGAGAAGGTCGGGTGGGATGCCGGCCAGCCGAGCACCACAAGATCATGCCTGCATGCGCCTGCCAGTCATGTGTGGGCGTGATTGCAGCGCATTCGAATCCCCCGCCAGGGGTCGTCGACCATCCATTCTGTCCCCCTCGTCGCCCAGATCGATTCTGGCGCCGGGGTATATGTTGTCCAGTGCGAAGCGCCAGCCCACGTTGGGCTCGTTGTGGCGAGTCGCGCGAAAGCCGCAGCCCACGCGTGGCGTCCCTCGGATGAGGCCCATTCCCCCGGCCGGCGGGGCCGACCTCGCCGCCGTGCTAGCATTCCCGGAAAACAAGGAGATGCCAATGGCGAAGATCACGATCACGAAGAAGCAATACCTGCGCAAGCTCAACCGACGACTCGCGAAGGAGGCCGGCGTGCCGGCCGGCGCGGCGTTCGTCTTCTACCCGCTTGGCGCGAAAGCCAAGGCCGCCACCGGCGTAGCCGCGCCGGCGGGCACGGAGCCCGCCGTGTGCGCGATCATGGAAGCTGTGCAGGCCCGCTTAGCCGCCAAGCATGCCGTCGAGGGCGCGATCGAGGGGAACGGCCATGCTGCGCCGCTCGACCATCCGGAGTCTTGGGGCGCTGCGCATGGGCGGCTGGCCGGTGAACATGAGGCTGGCGGCTGAGATTTGCCGTCCTGGCGGTGGCCCGGCGCGCCAGTGCCGAGGGAAGAGGCGCGTCAGGTCACGTGCAGCCGCTGCTTGATCTGGTATTGCGGCAGGTCCCGCTTGACGCTTACCCAGGTCACGCAGTTCCTGCCCTCGCGCTTGGCGGCACAGGGCAGGGTATCCGTGGGGCTCAGCAGGTCTTTCAACGGCTCGCCCGGTCGCAGCGCTGCGACGCAGAAACTGGCCGTCACGCGGCGCGCGCCGGCATGTTTGTCGCCAGTGGCCTGCGTTCAAGCGGGCAGTTTGCCCGGTTCTGATAATTCCAGCATGCGACAGATCGCGGCCATGCTGCCGACCATGGTCCGGCGCTGCGCGCCTTGATAGATGCGCACGCCTTTGCACTGACGAAAGGGGACTGGCTTGACGGGGCGGCGGGTGGAGACCTGATTGGCTTGCGGCATGCTTGCACCTATCGATTGACAATAGTCGAGGGATGGCGCCGGCTTGGCGGGCGCCGTCGGAACGGTGAGGCAAGTGCCGCCGTGCTGCAGACCTGGCGGCGGCGAAAGGAAGCGGTTGGCTAGAAGCCGGCCGGGCGGATCAGCCCCACGGCAATGCCTTCCAGCGAGAACTCTTCCTGTCCAGGCTTGACGACGATGCTCGGGTAATCCGGGTTCTCGGCGATCAGTTCGATGGTGTCGCCCCGTCGCTTGAAGCGCTTGACCGTGACATCCTCGCCCAGTCGCGCCACCACGATCTTGCCGTTGCTGGCCTCGCTGGCGCGCTTGACTGCGAGCAGGTCGCCGTCGAGGATGCCGGCGTCGCGCATGCTGAGACCGCGCACGCGCAGCAGGTAGTCGGGCTGCTCCTCGAAGACCGAGGCGTCGACCTGGTATTGGCGGTCGATGTGTTCGGCAGCAAGGATGGGGCTGCCGGCGGCCACCCGGCCGACCAGCGGCAATGTCAGTTGCATCACGCCGGCCATCGGCAGCGAGAACTGGTCAGGCGGTTCGGAGTCGCTGCGCGAAACCTTGAGCCGGATGCCGCGCGAGGCTCCGGGGGTCAACTCGATCACGCCCTTGCGCGCCAGCGCCCGCAGGTGCTCCTCGGCGGCGTTCGGCGAGGAGAAGCCGAACTCGGCCGCAATTTCGGCACGCGTGGGCGGAAAGCCCGTGTGCCGGATGGTATTGCGGATCAGGTCGAAGATCTGTTGTTGCCGCGGGGTCAGGGTCGCCATGGGATCGTCGGTCGCTGTGTCAGGGGTACTGTATGTTTAAACAGTATGCTGTGATTTTATACAGTATGTGACGAAGTGCAAGTGGTATTTGCGCAGCATGCCCGGATGCGCGGCTCGCCCCGGGCTGCCGCCTTGGACAACTGGCCGGCGCGCGGCGGGCGGTTACAATCGGCATCTTGATCGACCAGTCAGCCCGGGCTCATCCATGTCCAAGCTCCCTCGCATCATCGTGCTCGCCACCGGCGGCACCATCGCCGGCTCTTCCGCGAGCGCGGCGAGCAGCGCGCACTACCAGGCCGCCACGGTGCCGGTGTCGGCGCTGGTGGATGCGGTGCCGGCGCTGCGGTTGGTGGCGCGCGTGGAGGCCGAGCAGGTGGCGCAGATCGACAGCAAGGACATGAGCTTCGGGCTGTGGGCCGCGCTGCAGGCGCGCGTAGCCTTCTGGGCGGCCCAGCCGGATGTGGCGGGCATCGTCATCACGCACGGCACCGACACGCTGGAAGAGACGGCCATGCTGTTGCACTTGTCTTGTGCCGTGGCGATCCCTGTGGTGCTGACGGCGGCAATGCGGCCGTCTACCTCGCTGTCCGCAGATGGTCCCCTTAATCTGCTCGATGCTGTCAGGGTGGCTGCGCATCCGGGTTCGGTGGGGAGGGGCGTGCTGGTCGTGCTGAACCAGCAGATCCATGCGGCGCGCGATGCGGTCAAGACGCACACTTCCGCTGTCGATGCCTTCGCGTCGCCGGCGGGTGGGCCACTGGGCTTCGTGCAGGATGAGCTGGTGTGCTTCACGCGCGCGCCGCTGCGCCTGGTGTCGCAGCCGTGGGTGCTGCCGGCGCGCTGGCCAAGCGTCGAGGTGGTGTCAAGTTACGCTGAGCCCTCGCGGGCGGTGGTGGACGCGCTGGTGACGGCCGGCATCGATGGCTTGGTGGTGGCGGCATCCGGTAACGGCTCCATCCACGAGGCACTGGCGGAGGCACTGGCCGACGCGGTGCGCGCCGGGGTGGCCGTGGTGCGCAGTTCGCGCACCGGGGCGGGGCATGTGTCGATACCGGCGCACCCGAACCCGGCTGCCGGCCTGTTCGTTTCGGCTGGCGACCTGAATCCCTACAAGGCACGCGTGCTGCTGCTGCTCGCGCTCGGCGCCGAGCCGGGGCTTGCCGCCGAGCCGGCGCGCCTGCAGCAGCTGTTCGCGCAGTCGTGACCGTGCTTGCGGCAATTGTTGCTGGCCGGCTATAATGGCAGGCTATCCAACCTTGCCGCACCGGACGTGACGCCCGGGTGGCTCATCCCAAAAGGAGCGTCAATGCGTCATTACGAAATCGTCTTTATCGTCCATCCGGACCAGAGCGAACAAGTGCCGGCCATGATCGAGCGTTACAAGACGCTGGTCACGTCGCAGAACGGCCAGGTTCACCGCGTGGAAGACTGGGGCCGCCGTCAACTGGCCTACATGATCCAGAAGCTGGCCAAGGCTCACTACGTTTGCCTGAACATCGAATGCGGCAAGGAAACCCTGGCCGAGCTCGAGCACGCGTTCAAGTTCAACGATGCCGTGCTGCGTCACCTGATCGTCCAGACCAAGAAGGCCGAGACCGCTCCCTCGCCGATGATGAAGGAAGTGCAGCGCGAAGAAGCCCGCAAGGCCGCGCAACAAAGCAGCGAGACCCCGGCCGCCTGATAGGCGGTGCGGTGCAAGTGTGCTGTCCGGCTGGATCGGCGTGGCTGATCGTGGCAGGACAGGGTGGTGACCAGCAAGGAGGCGCGCGTTGAATCAGTTGCGGCTATCCGCGACCCTAGTCGAACGCGAAGCCCTGCGCTATACGCCGGCCGGCGTGCCTGTCGTGAACTGCATGCTGCAGCACGCGGGCGAGACGGTCGAGGCGCAGACGCCCCGGCAGGTCGAGTTCGCCATCGCGGCGATGGGCATCGGCCAGATCGGCCAGCGCCTGGAGCGCATGCCGCTCGGCACGCTGCTCGACTGCGAAGGCTTTCTGGCCCGCAGGCACCGCAACAGCAAGGCTCTCGTCTTTCACATCACTGGATGTAAAGCATTCGAAAAGGATTGAATCATGGCATTCATCAAACGTGACAACAAGAACAAGAAGCGCTTCCAGCAGCAGAACCCGCTGTTCAAGCGCAAGCGCTTCTGCCGCTTCACCGTGGCTGGCGTGGAACAGATCGACTACAAGGATCTGGACACCCTGAAGGACTTCATCGGCGACAACGGCAAGATCACGCCGGCTCGTCTGACCGGTACCAAGGCGCACTATCAGCGTCAGCTCGATACGGCCATCAAGCGTGCGCGTTTCCTCGCGCTGATGCCGTACACCGACCTGCACAAGAGCTGATCGTTCAGGCCCTAGGTAAAGGAGAAATATACGATGCAAGTCATTCTGCTTGAAAAAGTCGTCAACCTGGGCAACCTGGGTGACATCGTTCGCGTGAAGGACGGTTATGCCCGTAACTTCCTGATCCCGAGCAAGAAGGCCCGCCGCGCTACGCAAACCGCCATCGAAGAATTCGAGGCCAAGCGCGCCGACCTCGAGAAGGCCGCCGCCGAGAAGCTGGCTGCTGCGCAAGCCGAAGGCGAGAAGCTGAACGGCCTGACCATCCAGATCTCCCAGAAGTCGGGTGTGGATGGCCGCCTGTTCGGTTCGGTGACCAACGCCGACATCGCTGAAGCGCTGGCTCCGCAAGGCTTCAAGGTTGAGAAGGCTCAGGTCCGCCTGCCGAACGGCCCGCTGAAGATGGTGGGCGACCACCCGGTCAGCGTTGCGCTGCACACCGACGTGGTGGTCGACGTGACCGTCTCGGTGCTGGGCGAGCAGGTCTAAGATCCGACCAATGCCGGGGCGGCGCCTTCGCGGGCGCGGCGCCGGCCAGGCCAGATCGCAAGAAGGCAGAAGCTGCGGCTTCTGCCTTTTTTCTTGTCCGCCGCGTGGCGGCACCGGTCCCGGTGCGCGCCGCGGGGGCGAATTCTTCCGACGGGCGTGTGTCCGCCGCCGTTATAATCCCCACCCATGAACGCGCCCGTCGCCGACCCCCAACTAGACAACCTCAAGGTTCCGCCGCACTCCATAGAGGCCGAGCAATCGGTGCTCGGCGGCCTGCTGCTGGACAATGCCGCCTGGGACCGCATTGCCGACTTCCTGTCGGAGGCGGACTTCTACCGCTTCGACCACCGGCTGATCTTCCAGAACATCGCGCGCCTGATCTCCGCGACCAAGCCCGCCGACGTCATCACGGTCTACGAGATGCTGCAGGTGGCCGGCAAGGCCGAGGAGGTGGGCGGGCTGGCCTACCTGAACTCGCTGGCGCAGAACACGCCGAGCGCCGCCAATATCCGCCGCTACGCGGAGATCGTGCGCGAGCGTTCGGTGCTGCGCAAGCTGGTGACGGTGGCCGACGATATCTCCAGCGCCGCCTTCGCCCCGAAGGGGCGCGAAGTGCGCGAGCTGCTCGACGAGGCAGAGTCCAAGGTGTTCGCCATCGCCGAGGAGGGCTCGCGCGGACAGGCGGGCTTCCAGGAGATCCAGCCGCTGCTGACGCAGGTGGTCGAGCGCATCGACGAGCTCTATCACCGCGACTCCACCTCGGACGTGACTGGCGTGCCCACTGGCTTCATCGACCTGGACCGCATGACCAGCGGCATGCAGGGGGGCGACCTGATCATCGTCGCCGGGCGCCCGTCGATGGGTAAGACCGCTTTCTCGCTCAATATCGGCGAGCATGTGGCGGTGGAGCAGGGCCTGCCGGTGGCGGTGTTCTCGATGGAAATGGCCGGCACCCAGCTCGCCATGCGTATGCTGGGCTCGGTCGGCCGCCTCGACCAGCACCGTCTGCGCACCGGGCGCCTGCTCGATGAGGACTGGCCGCGCCTGACCCATTCCATCCAGCGCATGAACGACGCCCAGCTCTTCATCGACGAGACGCCGGCGCTGAACCCGATGGAACTGCGCGCGCGCTCGCGCCGCCTGGCGCGCCAGTGCGGACAGCTCGGCCTGATCATCATCGACTACCTGCAGCTGATGTCCGGCTCGGGCGGCGGCGAGAACCGCGCCACCGAGATCTCCGAGATCTCGCGTTCGCTCAAGGGCCTGGCCAAGGAGCTGAACTGCCCGGTGATCGCGCTTTCCCAGCTCAACCGCAGCCTGGAACAGCGGCCGAACAAGCGCCCGGTGATGTCCGACCTGCGCGAATCCGGCGCTATCGAACAGGATGCCGACGTGATCCTGTTCATCTACCGCGACGAGGTCTACAACCCCGATTCGCAGGACAAGGGCACGGCCGAAATCATCATCGGCAAGCAGCGTAACGGTCCGATCGGCACGGTGCGCCTGACCTTCCTGGGCCAGTTCACGAAGTTCGACAACTTCAGCGGCGGTCCTGCCTTCTTCGACAACGATACCTGAGTACAGCACCGGCGCGCGTTTCCGCGCGACGTGTGTGATTTGTGCCAATTGCCGCGGCGAGACGCCGGCAACCCTGTAAAATATTGCGCTTTGATGACAGCCGCCCCAAGGCGGCTGTCGCTTTATCCGGACTCGCGTCCACCCGCAACAATCCCAGCAGCGCCCCTGACGCTACGACAAGGAACATTTCATGTTCGGCCGATTCATGCCCACCGAGGGCAAGTTCTTCGAATACTTCAACCAGCACGCCGAGTGTGCGACGACTGCAGCCCGCGAGCTCGAGGCCTTGGTGAACGACCTGCCCAATGCCGAGGCGCACGCGCGCCGCGTGCAGGCCACCGAGAAGAAGGCCGACCGCATCACGCACGACACCATCGATCTGCTGCACAAGACCTTCATCACGCCGCTGGACCGTGACGAGATCCACAATCTGATCACGACCATGGACGACATCCTCGATCTGATGGAGGACGTGGCCGAGACCATCTCGCTGTACGACGTCACCAGCCTGACCGACGAGGCCCGCCGCCTCGCCGCGATCTGCGTGCAGTGCTGCGACCAGGTTAAGATCGCCGTCGGCCTGCTCGAGGACATGGGCAACGCCAGCACCATCCTGAAGACGGCCCAGCAGATCGACCAACTCGAGTCGGAAGCCGACCGCGTGATGCGCGCGGCCATGTCCAAGCTGTTCCGCGACGAGACCGACGTCAAGCGCCTGATCAAGCTGAAGGCCATCTACGAGCAGCTCGAGACCATCACCGACAAGTGCGAGGACGTGGCGAACATCATCGAGGGCATCGTCCTCGAGAACGCCTGAGGCGCGGATCGGCATGCAGACCGTACAAATCAGCCTGTGGGTGATCGCCCTGCTGGTGTCGCTCGCCCTGTTGTTCGACTTCATGAACGGTTTCCACGATGCGGCGAACTCGATCGCGACCGTGGTCTCCACCGGGGTGCTCAAGCCCCACCACGCGGTGGCGATGGCGGCCATGTGCAATGTGATCGCCATCTTCATCTTCCACCTGAAGGTGGCGGCCACGGTGGGCACGGGTACCATCGACGTGGCCATCGTCGACCACTACGTGGTCTTCGGCGCCCTGATGGGAGCGATCGTCTGGAACCTGATCACCTGGTACTACGGCATCCCGTCCTCCTCCTCGCATGCGCTGATCGGTGGCCTGGTCGGCGCGGCGGTGGCCAAGTCGGGCACCGGCGCGCTGGTCGGCGGCGGCCTGATGAAGACCGTGGCCTTCATCCTGATCTCGCCGCTGCTGGGCATGGTGCTCGGCTCGCTGATGATGGTGATCGTGGGCTGGACCTTCTTCCGCACGCCGCCCTCGCGCGTGGACCGCTGGTTCCGCCGGCTGCAGCTGGTGTCGGCGTCGCTGTACAGCCTCGGCCACGGCGGCAATGACGCGCAGAAGACCATCGGCATCATCTGGATGCTGCTGATCGCCAGCGGGCACGTGGCCGCCGGTGGCGCCGAGCCGCCGATCTGGGTCATCGTCTGCTGCTATGTGGCGATCGGCATGGGTACGCTGTTCGGTGGCTGGCGCATCGTGCGCACCATGGGCCAGAAGATCACCAAGCTCAAGCCGGTGGGCGGCTTCTGCGCTGAGACCGGCGGGGCCATGACCTTGTTCATCGCCTCCGCGCTGGGCGTGCCGGTGTCCACCACGCACACCATCACCGGCGCCATCGTGGGCGTGGGCTCGGTGCAGAAGATGTCGGCGGTGCGCTGGGGCGTGGCCGGCAATATCGTCTGGGCCTGGGTTCTGACCATTCCGGCATCGGCCTTTATGGCGGCGATCGCCTGGTGGGTGGGCAAGCACGTGCTGTGAGCACGCTTGGCCGGCGGGCGCGCACGCGCCGCCGCCAATGACAAAGGCCGGGCATTGCCCGGCCTTTTCTTTTATCCAACGATTCAATGGCGATGCCGTTACGGGTCAGCGCCTGGCGAAGGCGGCGATCGGGTCGTCATCGTCTGGCGCCGGCGCGGCGGTGGGTGCGGCGGCCGGCGCGGCGACGGGCGCCACGGATGCGGCCGGCGGCGGGACCGGGGAGGCCTGCGCCATCGCGCCTGAATCGCCGGCGTCGAGAGGGCCCGAGATCCGGCGCGCACCGTTGTAGCGTGATGCCCAATAGGACTTGGTCATGTCCTCCAGGCGCACCGTGCCGCCGGTGGAGGGCGCGTGCACGAAGCGGTTCTGGCCGACATAGATGCCGACATGCGAGTTGGGCCGGCCTGCGGTGTTGAAGAAGACCAGGTCGCCCGAGGCCACCTCGCTGCGCTCGAGCGGTACGCCTCGGCTGCCCATGGCTTCCGTGGTGCGCGGCAGGTTCACGCTGGCCGCGCGGGCGACCACGTAGCGCACCAGGCCGCTGCAGTCGAAGCCGGAATCCGGGGTGTTGCCGCCGTAGCGGTAGGGGGTGCCGACCAGCGACATGGCCTGGATCGAGATCTCCTCGAGGCCTGCGCTCGGGTCGGAGATGGGCGCTCGCGGTACGCGTCCGGATGCAGCGTAGCGCGACGGCGGCGACGAGGCGCATGCGGCCAGCAACAAGGCCGAGAGGCACAGCAGCGGCAGGCGCGGCAAGGCCGGCCGCGACCGGTCGCGCCTCATACGGGGGGCGTCGTCAGGCTGGATTGGTTGGCTTGCTGGCATCCTCGATATCTCGTCCCGCCGGGTAGGCAGGGGCATCGACCTGCCCGCCTACCAGCGGAGTTGCCCGTTACGGGTGCCGGTATTGACCTTGAGTGATCTCGCCTGCCCCTTGTAGCTTGCCTCGATATTGTAACTGCCTTCCGGTGCACGTATGAGGCAGCGCGGCCCGCTCGCACGGAAGCTGGCGACCTCCTGCCCATCGTAGACCAGCCGCACCGCCACGTCGGCGAGATATTCGCCGGTATCGCCGCGCGTGAACAGCACGCCCATATTGAAATTGTGTTCCTGCTCGGCCAGTTCGCGCCGCTCGTCCTCCGCAATGCCGCCACAGACGTAGCTGACCGGGCCCATGGTCCGGATCACCATATTGTCGGCGGCGCGGGCCGGGTGCCAGGCCGCGGCGGCGGCCAGGCCGGCCAGCAGCGGCAGCCAGACGGCACGGAGCCTGGCGGGGAAGGCGCGCGCGGCGGGGGGCCGCCGCCCTGGGATCTGCCTCGGGCTATCCAGCATCGACGACGCCTCCGTCCAGGAAATGACGCGAAACACATGAAACGCGAGGAGGGGGCGCGTCCGCGGCGAAGCGGACGCGCCATCCGTGCGGCTCTCCGCTCAGAGCACGTCAGCGGCGTGGTCGGCCAGGCGCGAACGTTCGCCGCGCGCCAGCGTGACATGGCCGCTGTGGCTCCAGCCCTTGAAGCGATCCACCACATAGGTCAGGCCGGACGAGCCTTCGGTCAGGTAGGGCGTGTCGATCTGCGCGATATTGCCCAGGCAGATGATCTTGGTGCCCGGGCCGGCCCGCGTCACCAGCGTCTTCATCTGCTTGGGCGTCAGGTTCTGCGCCTCGTCGATGATGACGAACTTGTTGACGAAGGTGCGGCCGCGCATGAAGTTCATGCTCTTGACCTTGATGCGCGAGCGGATCAGCTCCTGCGTGGCGGCGCGGCCCCAGTCGCCGGCGCTGTCGTCGCTCTTCTGCAGCACTTCGAGGTTGTCGTCGAAGGCGCCCATCCAGGGCTGCATCTTCTCTTCCTCGGTGCCCGGCAGGAAGCCGATGTCCTCGCCGACCGGCACCGTGGCCCGCGTGACGATGATCTCGTTGTACAGCTTCTGGTCCAGCACCTGTTCCAGGCCGGAGGCCAGCGCCAGCAGGGTCTTGCCGGTGCCGGCCTGGCCCAGCAGCGTGACGAAGTCGACCTCGGGGTTCATCAGCAGGTTCAGCGCGAAGTTCTGCTCGCGGTTGCGCGCGGTCACGCTCCAGACATTGTTCTTGTTATGGGTGAAGTCCTTCAGCGTCTGCAGCAGCGCGGTCTTGCCGTTGATTTCCTTGACCTGCGCATACAGCGGCAGGCTGCCGTCGGAGGGTTCGAGGAAGACGAACTGGTTGACCAGGAAGGAGGGCACCAGCGGGCCCGTCAGGCGGTAGAACATCGCGCCGGACTTCGGGTCCTGCCAGCTTTCCACCCCCTTGCCGTGCTTGGACCAGAAGTCGGTCGGCAGCGCCATCACGCCTGAGTAGAGCAGGTCCTTGTCTTCCAGGACCTGGTCGTTGAAGTAGTCCTCGGCGGGCAGGCCCAAAGCGCGGGCCTTGATGCGCATATTGATGTCCTTGGACACCAGCACCACCTGCCGGCCCGGTTGCTGTTCCTTCAGCGCGCTGACCACGCCCAGGATCTGGTTGTCCGCCTTGCCCTGCGGCAGCCCTTCCGGCAGCTTGATGTCGTTCAGCCGCGTCTGGAAGAACAGCTTGCCCTGCGCGTCGCGGTTGCCGAGCTTGGCCAGCGGCAGGCCCTCGTCGAGGGCGCCGTCGGTATGGGCCACCAGGGCATCGAGCGTGCGGCTGACGGTGCGGGCATTGCGCGCAACCTCGCTCATACCCTTCTTGTGGTTGTCGAGCTCCTCCAGCGTCATCATCGGCAGATAGATGTCGTGTTCCTCGAAGCGGAACAGGGAGCTCGGGTCGTGCATCAGCACATTGGTGTCGAGCACGAACAGCTTGCTCGGGCCGTTGTCCTTGCGTGCGCGCCGGCTGGGACCGGCGGCGGGCTTGAGCAGGCTGACCGGTGCGGCGGCAGGCGGCGCGACCGGGACGGCGGGCACGTCCTTGGCCCGCGCACGCGTCGTCGTCGCGCGCGACTTGGCGGCCGGGACGGGTTCGGCGTCGCCGGTCTCCAGCAATGCCACGCGCTCAAGCGCGGGCACCGGTTTCTTACCCTGTGTCGCGGTTCTGGCCTTGGGCAGCACGGCAACCGGGGAGAACTCGCTCGGGTCGAGCAGTTGAGCCGGCTTGGTGGGCATGGTGGGCAGCGGCATGCTTGGCTTTCCTTTCAGGGGGACGACGAAGCGGGAAACGCGCGGGGGCCGGCGGGTGCCAGGCGCGGGCCTGGGGGCGCGCACAGACAAAAAAACCGCCGGACCCGGTAGGCGGGCAGGGCGGTCTTCATTGGGGGTGGCGGCACGGCAGCTCTGCTACCGGCCCGTGGCGGGGAGCGCCTGGGCCGGTACGACGAAACAGCGTGGGAACCGGAATCTGAACTCATCACGACCCAATTTATCTGAAGCCCCCGGGTTTGGCAATTGCCCGCGGGCCGGCTGGCCGTAGTGCGCTTGCCACGCCCCGCGCAGCTTGCGGCGCTCAGAGCGCGCGAACGTGCTGGAGCACCTCGTCGACGTGGCTGGGCACCTTGATGCCGCGCATCGCGTGGCGCAGCACGCCCTTCGCGTCGATGATGAAGGTGCTGCGCTCGATGCCGCGCACCTCCTTGCCATAGAGCTTTTTCATCTTGATGACATCGAACAGCGTGCAAACCGCTTCGTCGCCGTCCGAGATCAGTTCGAAGGGCAGTTCCAGCTTGGTCTTGAAGTTCTCATGCGATTTCAGGCTGTCGCGCGAGATGCCGAACACGACGGCGCCGGCCGCGACGAAGTCATCGTGCTGGTCGCGGAAGTTCATGGCCTCGGTGGTGCAGCCGGGCGTGTTGTCCTTGGGGTAGAAGTACAGCACCAGCGTCTTGCCTTGCTGGCCGGCGAGGCTGAAAGTGGCGCCGGTGGCGGGCGCGCTGAAATCCGGTACGGTCTTGTCGAGGCTGACGGTCATTGCTTGGGGCTCCAGGGGAGGGGCAGGTGGGGCAGGAAAGGGGACTGCCGCCATGGCGAAGGCAGATTGGGGCGCACCGGGAAACTTCAAGCGTGGCGTCGGCTCAACCTGGCGCGCCGGCGAGCCGGCGGCAGGGCGCCGGGCTTCAGGCCGCCTCCGGCTCCAGCAGCAGGATCGCCGCGACCCGGCGGCCTTCCGCCATCAGAATATTGTAGGTACGGCATGCCGCCTGCAGGTCCATCGCATCGACGCCGATGTGGCGGCTGGACAGCGCGGCGGTCAGGCGCGGATGGGGAAAGCGCAGGCGGGAACCGGTGCCCAGCAGCACTACTTCCGGCTTCAGCGGCAGCAGCGCCTCGAAATGGGCCGCTTCCAGGTCTTCGAAGCGTGCGACCGGCCATGGCTGGATGTCGCCTTCGGGCATGACCAGCACGGAATCCGTGTGGCGTACCAGGTTGATCTCGATATAGCCCGGTCCGTAGGCGGTGACGGTATTGAGCGTTTGCGGCTGGTCGGCGTGGAGTTTCAAAGGGAAGCCTCAGGGCGCCCGCCCGGCCAGGACCCGGCCACTGTCGGCCGGGCCGTGCGGCGCCGGAGGCGGGCTGGTCACGGCGGTGGCGCGGCGAGCACTGCGCTGCAATGCAAGAATCCGCGCCGAAGTCTGTCATAATCCGATAAATTATAGCTTTTGCCTCCCTGTCTGCCACGCTTGCGTTGCACCGCAGCGGACGCGCCTCCCGAATTCCGTCCAGATTCCCGAAAAGTTCGCTGCCGCGGAGACCGGCAGCCCAACACTCGCCGACACGCCGTGAAGCCGATCCAGAAATCCCACAAACTCAATAACGTTTGCTATGACATCCGCGGGCCCGTGCTGGAGAAGGCCAAGCAGATGGAGGAAGAAGGGCACAAGATCATCAAGCTGAACATCGGCAACCTGGCCGTGTTCGGCTTCGACGCGCCGGAAGAGATCCAGCAGGACATGATGCGCAACCTGCCCAACTCGGCAGGCTACTCGGACTCCAAGGGCATCTTCGCGGCGCGCAAGGCCATCATGCACTACACCCAGGAGAAGCAGATCCAGGGCGTGGGGCTGGAGGACATCTACGTCGGCAACGGGGCCTCCGAGCTGATCGTGATGGCGATGAACGCGCTGCTCAACAACGGCGACGAAGTGCTGGTTCCCGCGCCCGACTACCCGCTGTGGACGGCGGCGGTCAGCCTGTCTGGCGGCACTCCGGTGCACTACATCTGCGACGAGCAGAATGAGTGGATGCCGGACCTGGACGATATTCGCGCCAAGATCACGCCGCATACCAAGGCCATCGTCGTCATCAACCCGAACAACCCGACCGGCGCGCTCTATTCGGACGAGTTGCTGCGGGGCATCGTGGCGATCGCGCGCGAGCATGGCCTGATCATCTATGCCGACGAGATCTACGACAAGGTGCTGTACGACGGCAGCACCCACACCTCGATCGCCTCGCTGTCGACCGACGTGCTGACTGTCACCTTCAACGGCCTGTCGAAGAACTACCGTTCCTGCGGCTACCGCGCCGGCTGGATGGTGGTGTCCGGCGACAAGCGCCCGGCCCAGGACTATATCGAGGGCCTCAACATGCTCTCGTCGATGCGCCTGTGCGCCAATGTGCCGGGGCAGTGGGCCATCCAGACCGCGCTGGGCGGCTACCAGAGCATCAACGACCTGGTGGCCGACGGCGGCCGGCTGCGCCGCCAGCGCGACCTGGCGCATGAGCTGATCACCGCCATTCCCGGCATCACCTGCGTCAAGCCCAAGGCGGCGCTCTACCTGTTCCCCAAGCTCGACCTGTCGATGTACCCGGTCCAGGACGACCAGGAGTTCATCTACGAGCTGCTGCAGGAATCGAAGGTGCTGCTGGTGCAGGGCTCGGGCTTCAACTGGGCCAAGCCCGATCATTTCCGCATCGTGTTCCTGCCGCACGAGGAAGACCTGCGCGAGGCCATCGGCCGCATCGCGCGCTTCCTCGATGCATACCGCAAACGCCACGGCGCCATCGCCGCCTGACGTCCGGCACGGCGCCGTTTCACCCATTTGTCAACTGGAAGCAGATTGTTCATGAATCCCATCAAAGTAGGCCTGCTTGGCATCGGTACCGTCGGTAGCGGCACGTTCAACGTGCTGCAACGTAACCAGGAAGAAATTCGCCGCCGCGCCGGGCGCGGCATCGAAATCGCGATGGTGGCCGACCTGAACACCGAGCGCGCCCGCGAGCTGACCGGTGGGCAGGTGGAAGTGGTGGCCGATGCCAACGAGGTGGTGAGCCACCCCGACATCGATATCGTCGTCGAGCTGATCGGCGGCTACGGCATAGCCAAGGAGCTGGTGCTCAAGGCCATCGCCAACGGCAAGCATGTGGTCACCGCCAACAAGGCGCTGCTGGCCGTGCACGGCAACGAGATCTTCGAGGCCGCGCGCAAGCAGGGCGTGATCGTGGCCTTCGAGGCCGCGGTGGCCGGTGGCATCCCCATCATCAAGGCGCTGCGCGAAGGCCTGACCGCCAACCGCATCCAGTGGATCGCCGGCATCATCAACGGCACCACCAACTTCATCCTGTCGGAGATGCGCGACAAGGGCCTGGACTTCGACACGGTGCTCAAGGAAGCGCAGGCGCTGGGCTATGCCGAGGCCGACCCGACCTTCGACATCGAGGGCATCGATGCCGCGCACAAGGTCACGCTGATGAGCGCGCTCGCCTTCGGCATGCCGGTGCAGTTCGATCGCGCCCACGTGGAAGGCATCACCAAGCTGTCGGCGGTCGACATCAAGTACGCCGAGGAACTGGGCTACCGCATCAAGCTGCTGGGCATCACCCGCCGCCGCGAGGAAGGCGTGGAGCTGCGCGTGCATCCGACCCTGGTGCCGGCCTCGCGCCTGATCGCCAACGTGGAAGGCGCGATGAACGCGGTGCTGGTGCAGGGCGACGCCGTCGGCGCCACGCTGTACTACGGCAAGGGCGCCGGCGCCGAGCCGACTGCCTCGGCCGTGATCGCCGACCTGGTCGACGTGACCCGCCTGCACACCGCCGACCCCGGGCACCGCGTGCCGCACCTGGCCTTCCAGCCGGACGAGCTGTCGAGCGTGCCGGTGCTGCCGATCGAGGAAGTCACCAGCTCCTACTACCTGCGCATGCGCGTGTCGGACGAAACCGGCGTGCTGGCCGACATCACCCGCATCCTGGCCGATGCGGGCATTTCCATCGACGCCATGCTGCAGAAGGAATCGCGCGAGGGCGAGCCGCAGACCGACATCATCATGCTGAGCCACCTGGCACGCGAGAAGCAGGTCAACGCCGCCATCGCCAAGATCGAGGCGCTGCCGACCGTGCTGTCGTCCGTCACGCGCCTGCGCATGGAAGAACTGAACTGAGCGAGCGCCCGGTCCCATGAATTACCTGTCGACGCGCGGCCACAAGGTGCCGCAAAACTTCTCCGAAATCCTGCTGGGCGGCCTGGCGCCGGATGGCGGCCTCTACCTGCCGCTACAGTATCCGCAGGTCACCGCCGACGAGCTGGAAGCCTGGCGCAAGCTCTCCTACGCCGACCTGGCGTTCGAGATCCTGTCCAAGTTCTGCGATGACATTCCGGCCGAGGACCTGCGCGCGCTGACGCGCAAGACCTATACCGCCGAGGTCTATTGCAATGCGCGCGCCGGCGATAACACCGCCGACATCACCCCGCTGCGCACGCTGGGCGAGGAAGGCGGCGCGCCGCTGCAGCTGCTGGGCCTGTCCAACGGTCCCACGCTGGCCTTCAAGGACATGGCCATGCAGCTGCTCGGCAACCTGTTCGAGTACGCGCTGGCGCGTGCGGGGCAGGAGCTGAACATCCTCGGCGCCACCTCGGGCGACACCGGCAGCGCCGCCGAGTACGCCATGCGCGGCAAGCGCGGCATCCGCGTCTTCATGCTGAGCCCGCACCGCAAGATGAGCGCATTCCAGACCGCGCAGATGTTCAGCCTGCAGGACCCGAACATCTTCAACCTCGCGGTCGAAGGCGTGTTCGACGACTGCCAGGACATCGTCAAGGCCGTCTCGAACGATCTCGAGTTCAAGGCGCGCCAGAAGATCGGCACCGTCAACTCGATCAACTGGGCGCGCGTGGTGGCCCAGGTGGTCTACTACTTCAAGGGCTGGCTGCTGGCTACCAGCGGCCCCGGCCAGAAGGTCTCCTTCTGCGTGCCCTCGGGCAATTTCGGCAACGTCTGCGCCGGCCACATCGCCCGCATGATGGGCCTGCCCATCGACAAGCTGGTGGTGGCGACCAACGAGAACGACGTGCTCGACGAGTTCTTCCGCACCGGGGTCTACCGCGTGCGCAAGTCGGCCGAGACCCTCCATACCTCGAGCCCGAGCATGGATATCTCGAAGGCCTCCAACTTCGAGCGCTTCGTCTTCGACCTGATGGGCCGCGATGCCGGCAAGCTGTCGGCGCTGTTCCGCGACGTCGACGCCAAGGGTGGCTTCGACCTGTCGGGCACGCCGGAATTCGCCCGCATCGGCGAGTTCGGCTTCGTCTCGGGCCGCAGCACCCATCAGGACCGGCTGGCCACCATCCGCGACATGTCGGCGCGCTACGGCATTACCATCGACACCCACACCGCCGATGGCATCAAGGTGGCGCGCGAACACCTGTCGCCGGGCGTGCCCATGGTGGTGCTGGAGACGGCGCTGCCGGCCAAGTTCGCCGACACCATCCGCGAGGCCCTGGACCACGAGCCGGAGCGTCCGGCCAGCTTCGAGGGCATCGAGAAGCTGCCGCAGCGCTTCGAGGTCGTGCCCGCCGATGCGGACCGCGTGAAGGCCTATATCGCCGGCCACACCGGTCTCTGAGGCCGGTGTGTCGCCTGCCGCCGCGCACGCTTGCGCCGCGGCAGGCGGGCGGCATACGCCTGCCATCTGCGGCGACGCCGCATGCCGCGTGGCCGTCGAATCGCTACAATCAGGCTGTCAGCCCCCGCAGCGCAGGACCGGGCTGGCGCGGGCACGCAGCAGGGCGGCCGGCGCCGGCCGGAAGCGCGCCGTAGCGGGGTTTGCGGCATTGCCGCCGAACCGCTCCCGATCGCCCTGTCTGCCCCCATGACCGAAGCCGCTGCGCCGTCCCGCCCGCCCATGCTGACCCTTGCCCAAGCCCTCGACACGCTGCTCGATGGCGCCCGCCCGATCACGCAGGCCGAGAGAGTCGACACCCTTCTCGCCAACGGGCGGGTACTGGCCGCGCCCGTGTCCAGCACGCTCGACGTGCCGCCTGCCGATAACACCGCGATGGATGGCTATGCGCTGCGTGCGGCCGATGTGCCGGCACCTGGCGCCCGCCTGCGTGTGGCGCAGCGCATTCCCGCCGGCCACGTCGGCACGGTGCTGGAGCCCGGCACCGCCGCACGCATCTTCACCGGCGGCCTGATTCCGCCCGGCGCCGATGCCGTGGTCATGCAGGAGCAGTGCACGGCGGACGGCGAGCACGTGGTGGTCAACCACGCGCCGCGCGCGGGGGAGTGGATCCGCCGCGCCGGCGAGGATATCCGCGCCGGCAGCGAGATCCTGGCGGCCGGCACGCGGCTGACGCCGCAGGCGCTGGGGCTGGCGGCTTCGGTCGGCCAGGCGGCGCTGGAGGTGGTGCGGCGCGTGCGCGTCGCGGTCTTCTTCACCGGCGACGAACTGGCGATGCCCGGCGAGCCGCTCAGGCCGGGTGCCATCTACAACTCCAATCGCTTCACGCTGCGTGGCCTGCTGGAGAACCTGGGCTGCGAGGTCAGCGATTTCGGCATCGTGCCGGACTCGCTCGCGGCGACGCGCGAGACGCTGCGCCGGGCCGCCGACGGCCACGACCTGATCATCACCTCGGGCGGCGTCTCGGTCGGCGATGAGGATCACATCCGGCCGGCGGTGCAGGCCGAAGGGCGGCTCGACCTGTGGCAGATCGCCATCAAGCCGGGCAAGCCGCTGGCCTTCGGGCAGGTGGCGCGGGCAGCGGGGGGCGCGGGGGTCAATGCGGCGCCTGCCTTCTTCCTGGGGCTGCCGGGCAATCCCGTGTCCAGTTTCGTCACCTTCCTGCTCTTCGTGCGGCCCTTCATCCTGCGCCTGCAGGGCGTGGGCGACGTCGCGCCGCGCCGGCTGCCGCTGCGCGCGGACTTCACGCTGGACAAGGGGGATCGCCGCAATGAGTTCCTGCGCGCGCGCGTCAATGCCGCCGGCGGCCTCGATCTGTTCCCCAACCAGAGCTCGGGCGTGCTGACCTCGACGGTATGGGGCGATGGCCTGATCGACAATCCGCCGGGCCAGGCGATCCGTGCCGGCGATGTCGTCCAGTTCATCCTGTTCGATAGCCTGCTGTACTGAGGCCTGAGATACGAGGGAGCGGACATGAAGATCGAACTGAGGTATTTCGCCAGCGTGCGCGAACAGCTCGGGTGCGCCGAGGAGCGTGCGGAGGTGCCCGCGCAGGTGGCCACGGTGGGCGACCTGCGGCAGTGGCTGCGCGCGCGCGGCGGCGAGTGGGAGGCAGTGCTGGCCGAGGGCAGGGCGCTGCGCATGGCGGTCGACCATGCTGTCGCGCGGGCCGATACGCCGCTGGCCGATGGCTGCGAGGTGGCCTTCTTCCCGCCCGTGACGGGCGGTTGAGCGGAGAGCAGCCATGAGCGTGACGGTACAACGCGAGGATTTCGACCTGGGCGCCGAGGTGGCGGCGCTGCGCACCGGCAATGCTGCCGTCGGCGCGGTGGCGAGCTTCATCGGCACGGTGCGCGACGTGAGCGGCGGCAGCGCCGTCAGCGGCATGGAGCTGGAGCATTATCCCGGCATGACCGAGAAGGCGCTGGCGGCCATCGAGCGTGCCGCCTGCGCGCGCTGGCCGCTGCTGGGCGTGCGCATCGTGCATCGGGTCGGGCCGTTGTTGCCGCACGATCAGATCGTGCTGGTCGCCGTGGCATCCGCCCATCGCGGCGAGGCCTTCGCCGCCTGCGAATTCATCATGGACTACCTCAAGTCCGAGGCGCCGTTCTGGAAGAAGGAAACCACGCCGGAAGGCGCGCGCTGGGTCGACGCCCGGGTGACCGACGAGGCCGCGCTGCGGCGTTGGGGAGTGGATTCGATCAATGCCAGCGGCGAGGATGTGCCGGGCGAGACGCCAGGAAGTGCGCGCTGATGGGGCCGCTCGGTTTCATCGCGGTCGGGGTCGGGGCCGCCATCGGCGCCTGGTTGCGCTGGTTTTTCTCTGTGACTTGGAATGCGGTGAATCCGGCGCTGCCCTACGGGACGCTGGCGGCCAACCTCGTCGGCGGCTACCTGATCGGCCTGGCGGTCGGCTTCTTCGATTCACACGCGGCACTGCCGCCGGAGTGGCGGCTGCTGGCCATCACCGGCTTCCTAGGCGGCCTGACCACTTTCTCCACGTTTTCCAGCGAAGTGATTTCCAACCTGATCGTGGGCGACTTCGGCTGGGCCCTGCTACACCTGCTGGCGCACCTGGGTGGCTCGCTGCTGCTGACCGCAGCCGGCCTGTGGACCTACCGGCTGCTTTCCTGAGTTTCCCACTGATCTTCCCGCTTCCGCTTTTTCCAGCAAGGCCAGCAGGGCGGCATTGAAGGCCGCCGGCTGCTCCAGGTGCGGGGTGTGGCCCGCGCCGGCGATGGCGCATCGGAACGCGGCGGGCTGCATTGCCGCCACGGCAGCGGCGACCGCCGGCCCGTAGAGGCGGCTGCGTTCGCCATGCAGCAGCAGTAAGGGTAGGCGCGCATCGCGCAAGGCCTGGCGCAGGTCTTGTCTCGCCATGTCTTGCCATAGCGCGGCCAGTGCGGCGGGATCGCACTGCCGCTGGCCGTGCGCGACCAGGGCGACCAAGTCGGCCTGGTGGGCCTGCCCGCAGACAGGAGGCTGGCCGGCCGCCCATAGCTCGGCGGCAACCGCCGGCGCCAGTGCCGGCCAGTCGTGTTGCACGCGCGCCGCCATCTGCGCGGCCATTTCCGCATCGTAGCCTCCACGCAGCCCATGCGGCCAGTCCGGGCCGGTCAGCAGGCGCGGCGTCATGTCGATGGCGCCCACCGCGGCCAGCGGCAGGCCGGGATGGTCCTGCATCAGGCGCCAGGCAACCATCGCGCCCATCGACCAGCCGACCACCACCACGTCCTCCAGCCCCAGATGCCGGATCAGCGCCGCCGTGTCCTCGGCCAGCCGGGCGATGCTGGCCTGCGCGGCGCCGGGCAGGCCGCGCGACAGTCCGTGGCCGGCGTGGTCGGGCGCGATCACCCGCCAGCCAAGCCGGGCCAACGCGGCCTGGCCGGCGAACACGGTGCCCGGCACCGACCAGCCGTGCAGAAGCAGCAGCGGCCGCCCGCGCCCGGTCTCGCGCCAGCCGGGCAGGTGGCCACGGGCGGCGCATACCTCGAAGTCGGCGTCGATTCCGGTGTCGTCAGAGGCGGGCGCCGTGCCGGCGCGCGGGGGCGGGTCTGATGCGTCCAATGACGGATCCTGTGTCGGATGAGGCCGTTCAGCACACCGGGCGTCGGGAAAGCCATGTATTGACATCCGGATTCCAGGCTTTATATCATGAAACATGAATCAGTTATCATGTTTTGGCGCGCCCGGACGACTGCTCCGGCCGGGCCGCGGGCGGTCCTTGCAGTTCCGCCCTGAGCAGCAGCATTGCGAAGTGGCGCGCCGGCGTCGTGGCGGCGGCGCGCCGACAAGAACGGAGACCCGATGCCAGTAAGCGACACCCGCGCGGCGAGCCCCGCGCGGCCCAAGACCGCACGCGGCCAGAAGACGCGCGAAGCCTTGCTGCGGGCCTCTGAGAAGGTGTTCGGCGAGAAGGGCTACTACGTGGCCTCGATCTCGGAGATCACCCAGGAAGCCGATGTGGCCATGGGCACCTTCTACCTGTACTTCAAGGACAAGGAAGATGTATTCCGCGCGCTGGTGCAGCACATGCTGGAACTGCTGCGCGCGCACCTGCGCAAGCATGTGGCGCCTGCCACCACCCAGATCGAGGCGGAGCGGCTGGGCTTGAAGGCCTTCCTGTCCTTCGTGGCGCGCCACAAGAATCTGTACCGCATCGTGCTGGATTCGTACTCTGTCGACGAAGCGATCTACAGTGGCTATTTCCAGGTCTTCGCCGAACTGTACAGCCGCCGCCTCGCCAAGGCGGAAGAGCAGGGCGAGATAGTGCCGGGCGACGCGGAAGTGCGCGCCTGGTGCCTGATCGGCATCAGCAACTTCCTCGGCATGCGCTATGCGCTGTGGAAGCGGCCGGCGTCGATGGACAAGGTGGTCGATTCCGCCTTCGACCTGATCACGCACGGCCTGGCGGTGCGCTGATCAGGCGTGACGGGACCGCGCCGGCGGGAGCGGCAGGGGGCGATACAGGCAGGGAGGGGCCGCAGGCCCTAAGATGACGTGCCGGCTGAGACCGGATCCGACGATAACGCAGCATCGAGCAGTCGCATCGAGACGAAACGAGAGAGGAGACACCCATGCAAGGCAAGCAATTGAGCGCGCTGGCCCTGGCCGCCGGCCTGATGGTGGCGGCCGCAGCACAGGCCAAGGACATCAAGATCGCCCACGTCTATGACAAGACCGGGGCGCTGGAGGCCTACGCCAAGCAGACCCAGACGGGCCTGATGATGGGCCTGGACTACGCCACCAACGGCACCATGACCGTCAACGGCAACAAGCTGGTGGTCATCGAGAAGGACACCCAGGGCAAGCCCGACGTGGCCAAGGCGCAACTGGCCGCCGCCTATAGCGACGACCGCGCCGATATCGCCGTGGGGCCGACCTCGTCGGGCACCGCGCTGGCCATGCTGCCGGTGGCCGAGGAATACAAGAAGATCCTGCTGGTCGAGCCGGCCGTGGCCGATTCGATCACCGGCGAGAAGTGGAACCGCTACATCTTCCGCACCGGCCGCAATTCCTCGCAGGACGCCATCGCCAACGCGGTCGCGCTCGACAAGCCCGGCACGCAGATCGCCATGCTGGCGCAGGACTACGCCTTCGGCCGCGACGGCGTCAAGGCCTTCAAGGGGGCGCTGAAGAACGCCAAGATCGTCCACGAGGAATACCTGCCGACCAGCACCACCGATTTCACCGCCGGCGCGCAGCGGCTGTTCGATTCGCTCAAGGACAAGCCGGGCCGCAAGGTTATCTTCATCATCTGGGCCGGCGCGGGCAACCCCTTCAAGATCGCCGACCTCGATCCCAAGCGCTATGGCATCGAGATCGCCAGCGGCGGCAACATCCTGCCGGCCATGACGGCATACAAGAACCTGCCGGGCATGGAGGGCGCCACCTACTACTACTTCGGCATCCCCAAGAACAAGGTCAACGAGTGGCTGGTGTCGAACCACTACAGCAAGTTCAAGGCCCCGCCCGATTTCTTCACCGCGGGCGGCATGTCGGCCGGCATCGCGCTGGTGGAGGCGCTGAAGAAGACCGGCGGCGATACCAATACGGAGAAGCTGATCGGCGCCATGGAAGGCATGTCCTTCGACACGCCCAAGGGCAAGATGACCTTCCGCAAGGAAGACCACCAGGCGATGCAGTCGATGTACCACTTCAAGATCAAGAACGATCCCGCCTTCGCCTGGGGCGTGCCCGAGCTGGTCCGTGAGATCAAGCCCGAGGAGATGGTCGTGCCGGTCCGCAACAAGCGCTGATTGCCGTGGGCGCGACATCCCCTGCGGCCGTGGAGGCCATGCAGCGCGGGGCCGCTGGTGCGCCCGCGCTGGAAACGCGCGGGCTGACGATCCGCTTTGGCGGCCATGTGGCCGTCAATGCGGTCTCGTGCGCCTTCCGCGCCGGTGAGCTGACCTGCATCGTCGGGCCCAACGGCGCCGGCAAGACCACCTATTTCAACCTGATCTCCGGCCAGCTGCCGGCCAGCGCCGGCCAGATCCTGCTCGGCGGCGAGGACGTGACGCGGCTGCCGGTGCCGGAGAAGACCAGGCGCGGCATCGGCCGCGCCTTCCAGTTGACCAGCCTGTTCCCGAACCTGTCGGTGTTCGAGAACGTGCGGCTGGCGGTGCAGGCACGCCAGCATCTCGGCCTGGACCTGTTCAGCGTCTGGAGCCATCACCGCAAGGTGCGCGAGCAGGCGGAGCACTGCCTGGAGCGGGTGGCGCTGGCGGACAAGCGCCACCAGCCGGTGGCCGCGCTGCCCCACGGCGACCAGCGCAAGCTGGAGGTGGGCATCCTGCTGGCGTTGCAGCCGCGCGTCTTCATGTTCGACGAGCCGACCGCGGGCATGAGCGTGGACGAGGTGCCGGTGATCCTCGACCTGATCCACGAGATCAAGCAGGACCGCAGCAAGACCGTGCTGCTGGTGGAGCACAAGATGGACGTGGTGCGCTCGCTGGCCGACCGCATCATCGTGCTGCACAACGGCACCCTGATGGCGGACGGCGATCCCGCCGAGGTGATCGCCTCGCCCATCGTGCAACAGGCCTACCTGGGCACGGCGGAGCCGGGCGCCGGCAACGCGGAGGCAAGCCATGGCTGACGAACCCATCCTGCGCCTGCGCGGCGTGCACACCCATATCGGGCCCTACCACATCCTGCATGGCGTCAGCCTGGACGTGCCGCGCGGCGGCGTGACCATGCTGCTGGGGCGCAACGGCGCGGGCAAGACCACCACGCTGCGCACCATCATGGGCCTGTGGCGCGCCGGCGAGGGCAGCATCGCCTTCGACGGCGAGGACATCACGCGGCGCGCCACGCCGGCCATCGCGCAGGCGGGCATCGCCTACGTGCCGGAGAACATGAGCGTGTTCGCCGACCTGACGGTGGCCGAGAACATGCGCCTGGCGGCGCGTAGCGGCGCCATCGACGAACAGCGCCTGGACTGGGTCTTCCGCATGTTCCCGGCGCTGAAGATCTTCTGGCACCAGCGCGCCGGCGTGCTGTCCGGCGGGCAGAAGCAGATGCTGTCGGTGGCGCGCGCCATCATCGAACCGCGCAAGCTGCTGATCGTCGACGAGCCCACCAAGGGACTGGCGCCGTCGATCATCCAGAACATGATCTCGGTGTTCCGCGAGCTGAAGCAGACCGAGGTGTCGATCCTGCTGGTGGAGCAGAACTTCCATATGGCGAAGTCGGTCGGCGACACCGTGGCGGTGATGGACGACGGCAAGGTGGTGCACGCTGGCGCCATGGCCGACCTGGCCGCGGACGAAGCATTGCAGCAGCGGCTGCTGGGCCTGTCGCTGGCGGCGCACCAGTAGCGGCGGTGCGCTTTTTGCGCGCACGAACAAGATGCGCGCACCAACAAGAACATCCTCGTCAGGATCCTAAAGACATGACGACTTCAAGCACCTTGCCCGACGCCCCGGGCCTTCCCTCCGCGCCGGCGGACCTGCCCAAGGTCCGGCTGGACTGGACCCCGCTCGCGCTGGCGCCCTTGCTGATGCTGCTGGCCTTTCCGCTAGTGGGCAGCGGCTCGACCTGGCTGACGCTGACGGTGGCGGGGCTGGCCATGGGCATGATCATCTTCGTGGTCTCGTCCGGCCTGACGCTGGTGTTCGGGCTGATGGACGTGCTGAACTTCGGCCACGGCGCCTTCATCGCCCTGGGCGCCTATGTCGCCGCCTCGGTGCTGCTGCCGCTTGCGCCCTGGGTGGAAGCCGACAGCCTGGCGCTGAACCTCGCCGTGTTCGCGCTGGCCATCGTGGCGGCCATGGTGGCCGCCGGCGCGGTGGGGCTGTTCTTCGAGCGGGTGGTGGTGCGGCCGGTCTATGGCCAGCACCTCAAGCAGATCCTGATCACCATGGGCGGCATGATCGTGGCCGAGCAGCTGATCAAGGTGATCTGGGGCCCCGAGACCATCGCGCTCCAACTGCCCGCAGGCTTCCGCGGCGCGGTGCTGCTGGGCGACGCCGCCATCGAGAAATACCGGCTGATCGCCGTGGTGCTGGGGCTGGTCATCTTCGTGGCGATGCTGCTGGTGCTCAACCGCACCCGGCTGGGGCTGCTGATCCGCGCTGGCGTGGAAAACCGCGAGATGGTCGAGGCGCTGGGCTACCGCATCCGCCGGCTGTTCATCGGTGTCTTCGTCGTGGGCGCGGGGCTGGCCGGCCTGGGCGGGGTGCTGTGGGGCCTGTACCAGCAGAACATCACGGCGGCGATCGGGGCCCAGGTCAACGTGCTGATCTTTATCGTCATCATCATCGGCGGGCTGGGTTCCACCGCCGGCTGCTTCGTCGGCGCGCTGCTGGTCGGGTTGATGGCGAACTACACCGGCTTCCTGTTTCCCAAGGTGGCCGTGTTCTCCAACATCCTGCTGATGATGCTGATCCTGCTGTGGCGCCCGCAAGGGCTGTACCCGGTGGCCAAGCGCTGAGCCAGGGAGACCATCGATCATGATCCGACTGCTTTCCGGCGACCTGCCGCGCAGCCGCGCGCTGTCCGTGGTGCTGCTGTTGCTGCTGCTGGCACTGGCCTGCGCGCCCTTCGTCTTCCCCGGCGCGCGTGCGCTCAACATGGCGGCCAAGATCTGCATCTTCGTGGTGCTGGTGGCCAGCTATGACCTGCTGCTGGGTTACACCGGCATCGTTTCCTTCGCCCACACGATGTTCTTCGGCATCGGCGGCTACGGCGTGGCCATCGCGATGACGCGCATGGAGCCCGGCTGGGCGGCGCTGGCGGCAGGGACGCTGGGCGCGCTGGTGGTGGCGGCGCTGCTGGCCCTGGTGATCGGGCTGTTCTCGCTGCGCGTGCGCGCCATCTTCTTCGCCATGATCACGCTCGCGGTGGCCACGGCCTTCGCCACCCTGGTGTCGCAGCTGTCTGACTGGACCGGCGGCGAGGATGGCCTGAGCTTCAAGGTGCCGGAGGTGTTCACGCCGGGCTTTTCGCTGGGCGATGCCGAATGGTTCGGCGTAGCGCTCAACGGCAAGCTGTTCACCTACTACTTCGTCTTCTGCGCCGCGCTGGTGCTGTTCCTGCTGCTGCTGCGCATCGTCAATTCGCCGTTCGGACGGGTGCTGCAGGCGATCCGCGAGAACGACTTCCGCGCCGAGGCGATCGGCTACCGCACGGTGGTCTACCGCACTGTCTCCACGGTCCTGTCGGCCGCGTTCGCGGCACTGGCGGGCGTGCTGATGGCCCTCTGGCTGCGCTACAACGGGCCGGACACCTCGCTGTCCTTCGAGATCATGGTCGACATCCTGCTGATCGTCGTGATCGGCGGCATGGGCACGATCTACGGCGCGGTGATCGGCACGGCGCTGTTCCTGGTGGCGCAGACCTATCTGCAGGACGTGATGAAGCTGGCCAGCGACGCCACCACGGCCATTCCGCTGCTGTCCGGGCTGCTGCATCCGGACCGCTGGCTGCTCTGGCTTGGCCTGCTGTTCATCCTGAGCGTGTACTATTTCCCGCAAGGCATCGTCGGGCGGCTGCGCGGCGAGGGAGCCGGAAGGGACATCGCCACCTGAAGCGAGGTCCGTCGACAAGCGGAGACTCCAGGCAATGTACGTGATTGACTGGCTGCACAAGAACGCCCAGCACCATCCCGACAAAGTGGCGCTGGTGGATGTGGAAAGCGGTCGCAGCGTGACGTATCGCCAGTTCGACGAGCGCGCCAGCCGCTTCGCCGAATACCTGACCGAATCCCTGCGGCTGGCGCCGGGCGAGAGAGTGGCGGTGCTCGCGCACAACAGCAGCGACTATTTCGAGATGCTGTATGGCTGCGCCAAGGCGGGCATGATCATGGTCTGCCTGAACTGGCGCTCGCCGGTGGCCGAACTGCTGCCCATCCTGCAGGATTGCACGCCGGCGCTGCTGGTGGCCGGCGACGGCATGCTCGGTGTCGCGGCCGAGCTGGCGCGTGCCTTGCCGCTGCGCGCCGTGCTGCATCTCGCCGACGACGAGGCTGCAGATGTGCCCAGCGGCTGGCTGGAGTACGAGGTGGCGCTGGCAGCGGCGTCCGGCCGCATCGTCGAGATGCCTTGCCGCGACGAGCACGAGGTCTGGCACCTGCTCTACACCTCGGGCACCACCGGCCGCCCCAAGGGCGTCAAGCAGACCTACGGCATGGTGTTCTTCAACGCCGTCAACGCGATGCTGGCCAACAAGATCACGCGCGACGACGTCTTCCTCAATGTGCTGCCGTTCTTCCATACCGGCGGCCTGAACCTGTACGCCAATCCCGTATTGCATGCCGGCGGCACCGTGCACATCATGCGCCAGTTCGATGCGGCGGCCACGCTGGCCCGCCTCGACTCTCGCAACGGCGCAGGCATCACGATGTTCTTCGCCGTGCCCTCGGTCTACCTGTTCCTGAGCCAGCATACCGGCTTCGCCGGCGCGGACCTGTCCGGCCTGCGCAGCGCCGCCGCCGGCGGCTCGCCGGTGCCGCGTCCACTGCTGGAGGCTTATCTGGCCAAGGGCGTGACCATCTGCTTCGGCTTCGGCATGACCGAAACCGGTCCCACCGTCTTCGTCTGCGAGGAGCAGACCGCGCGCCGCAAGATCGGCACCATCGGCAAGCCGGTCGGCTCCATGCTGACGCGCGTGGTGGATGCCGCCGGGCGCGATGTTGCCCCGGGCGAGCGTGGCGAACTGCTGATCAAGGGCCCGGGCGTGACGCCGGGCTACTGGAACCTGCCCGAAGCCACAGCGGCCGCGATCCGCGACGGCTGGCTCCATTCGGGCGACATCGCCTACATGGACGACGACGGCGACTACTACATCGTCGACCGCGCCAAGGACATGTTCATCTCAGGCGGCGAGAACGTCTATCCAGCCGAGGTGGAGAACGTGCTGTTCCAGCTGCCGGAAGTGGCGGAGGCCGCGGTGATCGGCACCGCCGATGCGCGCTGGGGCGAGGTCGGCCTGGCCCTGGTGGTGCGCAAGCCGGGCGCGGAGCTGGACGCAGAGGCCGTGATCGCGCATTGCCGCGCGCGGCTGGCGGCGTTCAAGGTGCCGCGTCATGTGCGCTTCGTCGCGTCGCTGCCGCGCACCCCCTCCGGCAAGATCGAGAAGCACAGGCTGCGCAGCCAGTACCAGGCCTGAACGCCGCGCGGGCGTAATATGCGTCGCCGCGCCAGCGGCAACACCCGTCGCCGCGGTGGCGGGTGGCAAGAAAAAGAAAAAAGGAATCCAACGATGAACGCATCCCGACCGCGCGTGCTGACGCAAGCGGACTTCGACCGCTTCGCCGCACTCTCGCGCGACGACAATCCCATCCACTGCGATCCCGAGTTCGCGCGCGGCACCCACTTCGGCGCCACCGTGGCGCACGGCATGCTGCTGTATTCGCTGCTGTGCGCCCAGATGCAGCGCAGCGGGTCGGGGCCGGTGCTGCCGATCGCGCAGACGCTGATGTTCCCGCGGCCTACCTTCGCCGGCGACGGCGTGACGGCCGTGCTGGTCATGCGCAATGCGCCGGGCCCCGGACGTCTCGCGCTGGGCACCTCGATCCGCTGCGTGCAGCGCGGGCGCGAACGCATCTCGGATCCGGAACTGCAGGTGAGCGCGCAGGGCGAGGCGATGCTGCTGTCCGAAGGCAGCGCCGACATGCTGGCGATGATGCGTCCGTCGCCGCTGGACGGCAACGGCATGGAGCGCGTGCCGGCCGGCGATGCCACGCTGCATCAACTGTCGGTCGGCCAGGAGGCATCGGCCGTGCGCATGTTCGGCGTGGATGATATCGACGAGTACGTGTCGCTGACCGACGACCGCAATCCCTTCTACACGGACCCGGTGTTCGCCAGCAGCCGCGGCTTCGAAGGCGCGATCGTGCCGCTGCCGCTGCTGGCCGGCATGTTCTCCGACCTGCTCGGCACGCGCTTGCCCGGTCGCGGCACCGGCTGGATGAAGCAGTCGCTGCGGCTGTGCTCGGCGGCGCGCCTGGGCGAGCCGATGAGCGCCTCGGTGCGGGTGACGCGGCTGCGTGCTGACAAGGAACTGGTCAACCTGGCCACGGTGGTGTCGGGGGGCGACGGCCGCACGGTGCTGCAGGGCGAGGCCCTGGTGCTGGTGCGCAACCTGCAGAACAAGGCCGGGCGCGGACTCGGCTGAGGAGGTCGCCGGCCGGACGGCCGGCTAGCCTGCCGCGTATCTTTTGACGCACATCAGAAGTTGCGCCTCTGGCGCCTTGAAATGGCTCCCGAAAGCCCTATCTTCCGGTAAGACATAGGCTGTCCGGCATGGGGAAACGGGCGCAGGGCGCGCCCGCGGCGGTTGGCAGGCGCGGCATGCGCCTGGACCGGCAACTTCGCACCCTCATCAGGACACATACCGAGAGAGGGATCCCACATGCGTTTAGACAAACTGACGACCCGGTTCCAGGAAGCACTGGCAGACGCCCAGAGCCTGGCGATCGGGCACGACAATCAATACATCGAGCCGCAGCACGTGCTGCGTGCGCTGCTGGCGCAGCAGGACGGCGGCGCGCGCAGCCTGCTGGCCCGCGCCGGCGTCAACGTGAACGGACTGCAGTCCGCGCTGGACGCCGCCATCAAGCGGTTGCCCCAGGTGCAAGGCACCAGCGAGGTCCAGATCGGGCGCGACCTGGCCGGTCTCTTCAATGCCACCGAAAAAGAAGCCATCAAGCGCGGCGACCAGTTCATCGCCAGCGAGCTCTTCCTGCTCGCGGTGAGCGACGACAAGGGCGAAGCCGGCCGCATCGCGCGCGAGAATGGCCTGAACCGCAAGTCGCTCGAAACGGCGATCCAGGCGGTGCGCGGCGGTGGTTCGGTCGACAGCGCCGAGGCCGAGACCCAGCGCGAAGCGCTGAAGAAGTACACCATCGACCTGACCGAGCGCGCGCGCATGGGCAAGCTCGACCCGGTGATCGGGCGCGACGACGAGATCCGTCGCGCGATCCAGATCCTGCAGCGCCGCACCAAGAACAACCCGGTACTGATCGGCGAGCCCGGCGTGGGCAAGACCGCCATCGTCGAAGGGCTGGCGCAGCGCATCGTCAACGGCGAGGTGCCCGAGAGCCTGAAGAACAAGCGCGTGCTGGTGCTCGACATGGCGGGCCTGCTGGCCGGTGCCAAGTACCGCGGCGAGTTCGAGGAGCGGCTCAAGGCCGTGCTCAACGATGTGGCCAAGGACGAAGGCCAGACCATCGTCTTCATCGACGAGATCCATACCATGGTCGGCGCCGGCAAGGCCGAAGGCGCGATCGATGCGGGCAATATGCTCAAGCCCGCGCTGGCGCGCGGCGAGCTGCACTGCATCGGCGCGACCACGCTGGACGAATACCGCAAGTACATCGAGAAGGATGCCGCGCTGGAGCGCCGCTTCCAGAAGGTGCTGGTGGACGAGCCCACGGTCGAGGCCACCATCGCCATCCTGCGCGGCCTGCAGGAGAAGTACGAGCTGCACCATGGCGTCGAGATCACCGACCCGGCCATCGTCGCCGCGGCGGAGCTGTCGCACCGCTATATCACCGACCGCTTCCTGCCGGACAAGGCCATTGACCTGATCGATGAGGCGGCGGCGCGCATCAAGATGGAGATCGACTCCAAGCCGGAGTCGATGGACAAGCTCGACCGCCGGCTGATCCAGCTCAAGATCGAGCGCGAGGCGGTCAAGAAGGAGACCGACGAGGCCTCGATGAAGCGGCTCGAGCTGATCGAGCAGGAGATCGTGCGCCTGTCGAAGGAGTACGCCGACCTCGACGAGATCTGGAAGGCGGAGAAGGGCGCCGCCCAGGGCGCGGCCGCGCTCAAGGAGGAGATCGACAAGATCAAGCTTGAGATCGCCAAGCTGCAGCGCGAAGGCAAGCTCGACAAGGTGGCGGAGCTGCAGTACGGCAAGCTGCCCGGGCTGGAAGGCAAGCTGAAGGCGGCCAACGCGGCGGAAGCCAGCGAGCAGAAGCAGCCCAACAAGCTGCTGCGTACGCAGGTGGGCGCCGAGGAGATCGCCGAGGTGGTGAGCCGTGCCACCGGCATCCCGGTGTCGAAGATGATGCAGGGCGAGCGCGAGAAGCTGCTCAAGATGGAAGAGCGGCTGCATCGGCGCGTGGTGGGGCAGGACGAGGCCGTACGGCTGGTGTCCGACGCCATCCGCCGCTCGCGCGCCGGCATTGCCGACGAGAACAAGCCCTACGGTTCCTTCCTGTTCCTGGGGCCGACTGGCGTGGGCAAGACCGAGCTGTGCAAGGCGCTGGCGGAGTTCCTGTTCGACTCGGAGGAGCACCTGATCCGCATCGACATGAGCGAGTTCATGGAGAAGCACAGCGTGAGCCGGCTGATCGGCGCGCCTCCGGGCTATGTCGGTTATGAGGAGGGCGGCTACCTGACCGAGGCGGTGCGCCGCAAGCCGTACAGCGTGGTGCTGCTCGACGAGGTCGAGAAGGCCCACCCGGACGTCTTCAACGTGCTGCTGCAGGTGCTGGACGACGGCCGCCTGACCGATGGCCAGGGCCGCACGGTGGACTTCAAGAACACCGTGATCGTGATGACCTCGAACCTGGGTTCGCAGTTGATCCAGTCGATGGCGGGCGAGCCGCAGGAAGCGGTGAAGGGCGCGGTATGGCAGGAAGTGCGCACGCATTTCCGCCCCGAGTTCCTGAACCGGATCGACGAAGTGGTGGTGTTCCACGCGCTCGACGAGAAGAACATCGAGGCGATCGCGCGCATCCAGTTGCAGCGCCTGCAGGCCCGCCTGGCCCGCATGGACATGACGCTGGAGGTCAGCGACGAGGCCTTGCGCAAGATCGCAAGCGCGGGCTACGACCCGGTGTTCGGGGCGCGGCCGCTGAAGCGGGCGATCCAGCAGCAGATCGAGAACCCGGTCGCGCGGGCCATCCTGGAGGGCAAGTTCGCCGCCAAGGATGTGGTGCCGGTCGACTACCACGACGGTGCGTTCACCTTCGGTGGCGTGGTCCACTGAGGCAGCACAGGCCGCAACGAGAAACCGCCCCGATCGGGGCGGTTTTTTTTTCGCCGCCGGCGACGCCGTGGCATCAGGCCGGGGGCGGCGGGGATGGCGTTGCGGGCGCGCCGCGCGGCTGCGTCAGCTCTTCCTAGTAGTGGCGGTAGTAGGGGTGGTGGCGACCGTACCACTCCTCACGGCCCCACCAGCGGCGGCCATCCCAGTAGCGGTTGCCGTGCCAGCCGATCACGATGACCGGCGGGGCCACTACCACCGGCGCTCCCGGATACACCGGCGCTGCCGGATAGATGACGGGCGGTGGTGCGTAGACTGGCACAGGCGGCGGGACATAGACCGGCGGCGCAACGTACACAGGGGCCGGCACGCCGATACTGATGCCGACGTCGACATGGGCCAGCGCGGATTGCGCGGCGACCAGGGTCAGGGCTCCGCAGGCTGCGACGGCCAGCAGGGGGCGCTTCATGATGCTTTTCTCCGGGATGCTATGTCTCTACTCTAGCGCCGGGCCCGTATTACAGTACGGCTGCTTTGTAACGGCCTCTTAACATCTTCAACCCCGCATGTCAGTGTGCGTTCTGCTTGTCGTGCCATGTGCGCCATGTGCGCCACGTAGGCCACGTACGCTTCGATGCGCGGCGTTTGATGTGCGTCAATCCGGACGAGAGGCGGCCTCGCTATGATGGATCCGGTCATGGAGATGCGGGGGCGCTCTTCATGACTTGTCTACCCGTTTCCGCCAGGAAACTTGACCCGCGCACCGTCAGGTGGGCGGGTTCTTTCTTTTGTGCGCCGCTGCCGCGCCGGCCATGGCTGCTGCCGTGGCGCGGCATGTGCATATTGCCGCCGGATCTTATGCGCAAAGCGCGCAAGGATCGGCGGAACCATTCGTTCCGTTCCGGCAGGCCGCTCGGTAGTCTTCTTCCCTGACACAAGCTTTCCCAACGGCGGAAGGCCATCAAGGGGGCGCCCAGGCGCCGCTTCACGATACTCGGACGGGAGCAAGACAAGATGATTCGCAAGCTGGCCATCGGATTCGCGGCAGTGGCCCTCATCGGCGCAGCGCAGGACGCCTCCGCCAACACCGCGCTGTTGAACGTTTCCTACGATCCTACTCGCGAGCTCTATGTCGACGTCAATGCTGCCTTCGCCAAGGCGTGGAAGGCCAACGGCAGTGATGCCGTGACCATCCGCCAGTCGCACGGTGGCTCGGGCAAGCAGGCGCGCTCGGTCATCGACGGCCTGGACGCCGACGTGGTCACGCTGGCGCTGGGCTATGACATCGACGCCATCGCCGAGAAAGGGCTGATCAAGCCGGACTGGCAGAAGCGCCTGCCGCACAACGCCTCGCCCTATACCTCGACGATCGTGTTCCTCGTGCGCAAGGGCAACCCCAAGGGCATCAAGGACTGGAACGACCTGCTCAAGCCGGGCGTGCAGGTGATCACGCCCAATCCGAAGACCTCGGGCGGTGCGCGCTGGAACTATCTGGCGGCCTGGGGCTATGCGCTGCGCCAGCCGGGCGGCAACGAGCAGAAGGCCAGGGAGTTCGTCGGCGAACTGCTCAAGCACGTGCCGGTGCTGGATTCGGGCGCGCGCGGTGCTACCACCACCTTCGTCGAGCGCGGCCTCGGCGATGTGCTGATCGCGTGGGAGAACGAAGCCATCCTGGCCATCAAGGAACTGGGTCCGGATAAGTTCGACATCGTTGCGCCGTCGGTCTCGATCCTCGCCGAGCCACCGGTGGCGGTGGTGGACAAGGTGGTCGACAAAAAGGGCACGCGCAAGGCGGCCGAGGCCTACCTGCAGTTCCTCTATACCGACGAAGGCCAGGAGATCGCGGCGAAGAACTACTACCGCCCCATCTCGCAGAAGGTGGCGGCCAAGTATGCGTCCAACTTCCCCAAGGTCAAGCTGTTCACCATCGACGAGGTGTTCGGCGGCTGGCAGAAGGCGCAGAAGGCCCACTTCGCGGACGGCGGTTCGTTCGACCAGATCTACCAGCCCGGCAAGCGCTGAGCGCTGAGCACAAGACCAGCTTGCGGGTCCCGTTCTCGCCGGAGCCCGCGGCCCAATCAGAAGGAAGCCCGATGCCCAAGCTCCCGGCCGGCCAGCGCGAGCGATGTCCCGCCTGACCTGAACGGCGCCGCCGCGCGCCGCCCCCAACCATGCAACGCCATGCCCATGCGGCCCAAACGGGCTGCAGGAGGGCGGCCGCGTCTGCGCCGGCAAGTGCGCCGGCCCCATGCGGCAATCCCAAACAGAAGTCAGAACCAGGAAGTGGAACAGATGACCTCAAGCTCGAACCTTGCCGGCGCGCCGCGCCTGCCCGCCTTTGTGAATCGGCCCCGCCGCCTGCCGACGGCGGCACTGGTGGCCGCCGTCGGCCTTGCCTGCGGCCTGCTGGCCGGCCAGGCCGGCGCGCAGACCATCAACCCCAAGCAGCTGCGCATCGGCTACCAGAAATACGGCACGCTGACCCTGCTCAAGGCACGCGGCACGCTGGAGCAGCGCCTCGCTCCGCTCGGCATCGCGGTGAAGTGGACGGAATTCCCGGCCGGTCCGCAGTTGCTGGAGGGGCTGAACGTCGGTTCGATCGACTTCGGCACGGTGGGCGAGGCGCCGCCTATCTTCGCCCAGGCCGCCGGCGCGCAGCTGGCCTATATCGGCAACGAGCCGCCTGCCCCGGCCGCCGAGGCCATCGTGGTGCCGCGCGCTTCCGCCATCCAGAGAGTGGCCGACCTGCGCGGCAAGCGCGTGGCGCTGAACAAGGGCTCCAACGTCCACTACCTGCTGGTGCGCCTGCTGGAGAAGGCGGGCGTGCCCTACGGCGAGATCCAGCCGGTCTACCTGGCGCCCGCCGACGCGCGTGCCGCCTTCGAGCGCGGCGCGGTCGACGCCTGGGTGATCTGGGATCCGTTCCTGGCCGCGGCGCAGACGCAGCTCGGGGCACGCGTCCTGGCCGACGGCCGCAATGTCGTCAGCGATCACCAGTTCTACCTGGCCTCGCGCGCCTATGCCCAGGCGCGGCCGGACGTGGTCAAGCTGATCCTGGACGAACTGGGCGCGCTGGGTGCCTGGGCCACAAAGAACCCGCAGGCTGCGTCGTCAGTGCTGACCGGCGAGCTCGGGCTGGAGCCTGCCGTGGTCGACCTCGCGGTCGCACGTTTCGCCTATGGCGCGAAGCCGGTGACTCCCGAGGTGCTGGCCGAACAGCAACGCATCGCCGATGTGTTCCACGGGCTCAAGCTGATCCCCAAGGCGATCAAGGTAGCCGACGCAAGCTGGCAACAGGCGCAACAGACACAGCAGGCACAGCGCTGACGACGCCATCAACGCATCCGGAACAAAGAGAGAGGCAAGAACATGCAGGTTTTCTGGTTCATTCCCACCCACGGCGACAGCCGCTACCTCGGCACCTCCGACGGCGCGCGCGAGGTCAATTTCGACTACCTGAAGCAGATCGCCGTGGCGGCCGATACGCTGGGCTATGAAGGGGTGCTGATTCCCACCGGCCGCTCCTGCGAAGACCCCTGGGTGACCGCTTCGGCGCTGGCGGCGGTCACGCGCCGGCTGCGCTTCCTGGTGGCCGTGCGCCCGGGCCTGATGACGCCGACGCTGGCCGCGCGCATGGCCGCCACCTTCGACCGCATTTCCGGTGGCCGGCTGCTGGTCAACCTCGTGACCGGCGGTGACGTGGCGGAACTGGAGGGCGATGGCCTGTTCCTCGATCACGCCGGGCGCTACGAAGCCTCGGCCGAGTTCATCCGCATCTGGCGCGAAGTGCTGGCCGCCAGCCACGAGGGTGGCGAGATCAGCTTCGAGGGCAAGCACCTGCGCGTGAAGGGCGCGAAGGTTCTCTATCCCCCGCTGCAGAAACCGCATCCGCCGGTGTACTTCGGCGGCTCCTCGGCCGCGGCGCATGCGCTGGCCGGCGAACAGGTCGAAACCTACCTGAGCTGGGGCGAGCCGCCCGAGGCGGTGGCGCAGAAGATCGCCGACGTGCGTGCGCAGGCCGCGCGACACGGCCGCAGCGTGACGTTCGGCATCCGCCTGCACGTGATCGTGCGCGAAAGCGAGGCCGCGGCATGGGCGGCGGCCGACGAACTGATCGGCAAGCTGGACGACGAAACGGTGGCGCGCGCGCAGGCGGTGTTCGCCAGGATGGACTCCGAAGGGCAGCGCCGCATGGCCGCGCTGCACGCCGGCGGCGCCGCCAGGCGCACACGGGAGGCGTTGGAGATCAGCCCCAATCTGTGGGCGGGCGTGGGCCTGGTGCGCGGCGGGGCGGGCACGGCCCTGGTGGGCGATCCCGAGACCGTGGCCGCGCGCATGGCGGAATATGCGGAACTCGGCATCGACACCTTCGTGCTGTCGGGCTATCCGCATCTGGAGGAGGCCTACCGCTTCGCCGAACTGGTATTCCCCTTGCTGCCGCGCTCGGTGCGCGACAAGCTGCCGGGCAAGGTGCTGTCGGGCCCCTTCGGCGAAGTGATGGCCACCGGCATCGTGCCGCGCGCGGCACAGAGCTGAAGGGGACCGCCATGTCCGCTCCTCTGGTTCCACCGCCGCGCCGCCTGCAAGCAAGCAGGGCGCTTGCGTTGCTGCGGGCCGGCTTGCCCTGGGTGGTGCCGGTGCTGCTGGTGATCATGTGGCAGCTCGCTGCGCAGGCCGGCTGGCTGTCCAATCGTGTCTTGCCCGCGCCGCTGGCGGTGGCCGAGGCGGCCTGGGGGCTGGCCGTGTCGGGCGAACTGTGGCAGCACGTGTGGATCAGCACCTGGCGCGCACTAGCGGGCTTCGCCATCGGCGGCGGCCTGGGCCTCGTGCTGGGCCTGCTGACCGGCACCTTCCGCGCGGCCGAGACCCTGCTCGACAGCACGCTGCAGATGGTGCGCAACATCCCGCCGCTGGCGCTGATCCCGCTGGTGATCCTGTGGTTCGGCATCGACGAGAGCGCCAAGCTCTTCCTGGTGTCGCTGGGCGTGTTCTTCCCGCTCTACCTGAACACCTACCACGGCATCCGTGCGGTCGATGCAGGGCTGGTGGAGATGGCCCGCAGCTACGGCTTGTCCGGCTGGCGCCTGTACCGCGAGGTGATCCTGCCCGGCGCCTTGCCCAGCATCCTGGTGGGCGTGCGTTTTTCGCTGGGCCTGATGTGGGTGATCCTGATCGTGGCCGAGACCATTTCGGCGCAGTCCGGCATCGGCTACATGACGATGAACGCGCGCGAGTTCCTGCAGACCGACGTCGTGCTGGTGGGCATCCTGCTCTACGCACTGCTCGGCAAGCTGGCCGACACGCTGTCGCGCGGGTTGGAGCGGTTCTGGCTGCGCTGGCATCCCGGCTACCAGTCCGCCTGAAGTCCGCCTGGAGCAAAAGGAGGAAGTATGCAGAGCAATCCGATCGAACAGGCGGCGCTGGCCTTGCTGGAGGCGCGCACGCAGCAGCGCGCAAACGCAGCGCAGGAGAGCGGGCGAGCCGGCGCCAGCGGCGTGGCGCTGCGCGTCGAACAGGTGGTCAAGCGCTACAACGGGCGCGAGGTGCTGCATGGCGTGGAGCTGCGGGCCGCGCCGGGCGAGTTCCTTGCCATCGTGGGCCGCAGCGGCTGCGGCAAGAGCACGCTGCTGCGTCTGGTGGCGGGGCTGGAGCAGGCCGATGCGGGCGGTATCACGCTGGATGGTGCGCCAGGCCTTGCGCTGCAGCCCGCGATTCGCGTGATGTTCCAGGACTCGCGCCTGCTGCCCTGGAAGCGGGTGCTGGACAACGTGGCGCTCGGGCTGCCGCGCGAGCGGCGTGCCGAGGCCGAGGGCGTGCTCGCCCAGGTGGGGCTGGCGGACCGCGCCGGCGAATGGCCCGCGCGGCTGTCCGGCGGCCAGCGCCAGCGCGTGGCGCTCGCGCGTGCCCTGGCGCACCACCCGCGCCTGCTCTTGCTCGATGAGCCGCTTGGCGCGCTGGATGCGCTGACCCGCATCGAGATGCAGGCATTGATCGAGTCGCTGTGGCGCAAGCTCGGCTTTACCGCGCTGCTGGTCACGCACGATGTGTCGGAGGCCGTGGCGCTGGCCGACCGTGTGGTGCTGATCGAGGACGGCCGCATCGCGCTGGACCGCAGCGTGACGCTGGCACGGCCGCGCCAGCGCGGCTCGGCGGCCTTTGCGGAGTTCGAGGATGCGGTACTGCGTCGCGTGATGCGGCATGCGCCGGGCGACGGCCAGGATGCGCCATGCGCGCACGGGCAGGAAGCGAGCGCCGACTGGTCATTGCTACACAGCGTGGAGTCGGTGCGCTGGGCGGTGTAGCCGCCATGCGGTTCGTGCCCGGCCAGGTCGCGTCCCGCGCTTTTCATGCACTTTCACTTTCCTTCAACTTTCCTTCATTCTTTCTCGCGCAGGAGCTTCTATCATGAGCATTCAGGCCATCAACGTACGCAACCAGTTCCGCGGCAAGGTCGCCGCCATCATCGAGGGGCCCGTGGTCTCCGAGGTGGACGTGCAGACACCGGCGGGCATCGTCACCTCGGTCATCACCACGCGCTCGGTCAAGGACCTCGGCCTGACCATCGGCAGCGACGTCGTCGCGCTGGTCAAGGCCACCGAGGTCTCCGTGGCCAAGCTGTGACGCAATCGCCTGGCGCGGCGGCCATCCCCGGCGCGCCAGGCGGGAATTTGCGCAAGGAAAACGCAATGGCAAGCGAGATCGAATCCGGCGCGCTGGCAAGCGCGCTTGCACGCTATATCGACACCCTGCCGCGCCAGCCCGGGTCCGGGCGCACGCTGTGGCGAGACGCCCGCGGCCAGGTGCAAGGCCAGTTCTACCAGTGCTCGCTGACCAGCGTATTCGAGCCGCTGGTCAGCCTGGCCGACCGCCAGGTGGTGGCGCACGAAGGTTCGATCCGGACCTATGGCGGCGACGGCGCGCACGGCGACGACGTCGGCCTGGCCGCCTGGAAGCTGTTCGCCATGGCAGCCGACGATGACTCGCTGGTCTCACTCGACCGCCTGTCGCGGCTGGTGCACGCCGTCAATTATTTCGCCGCCGCCGGCAACGGCAGGCTGGTGCTCAATGTGCACAACCGCCTGTTGGCCGCGGTTGCCGACGACCATGGCGCCGCCTTCCGGCGCGCGCTGTATTCGCTGGGCCTGCCGCTGGACCGCTTCGTGATCCAGGTGCCGGCCAGCGCCAACGACGACCTGCCGCTGCTGCTGCACGTGGTGGGCAACTACCGGCGCAACGGCTTCGCCGTGAGCCTGCAGGCCTCCGATCCGGCCGAGGCGGGCGCGCTGCTGGCGCATGCGCTGCCCGACTGGCTCAAGCTGGACATGCGCAGGCTCTGGACCGACCGGCAACTCGCCGGCCTGCACGCCAGCGCCAGCAATGCCGGCGTCACGCTGATCGGGCGGCGGCTGCAGGATGCGCTGTCCGTGGAGCGCTTGCAGGCCGCCGGCATTGCGCTGGGGCAGGGAAGCTACACCGGGGAGGCCGTGACTGTGCGCGGGCTGCGCGACGCCTCGCCGCTGGTGCAAAGTTGACGGCCCGGGGCCGAAAGGAAGCAGGCATGAACCGAGTTACCACGCAGGAAGGCAGCAAAGCGGCGGGCCGCCCGGCGCTCGACGAGGCCCGGCTGGACGTGCCCAAGGGTTTGCAGGTCCTGACCGTCCCGGGCCTGCACGGCAGCGGGCCGGGGCACTGGCAGAGCCGCTGGGAGCAGCGCTTTCCAGGCTGGCAGCGCATCGAGCAGGATGACTGGTCGCGTCCCAGCCTGGCGCTGTGGGCCGAGCGCGTCTCCGATGGCGTGACGCGGGCGCACCGCGTGGCACCGCGCGGCGCGGTGCTGGTGGCGCACAGCTTCGGCTGCCTCGCCGCGCTGCGGCTGGCGGCGCTGGACCCGTCCGGCATCGCCGGGCTGCTGCTGGTGGCGCCGGCCGATCCCGACAAGTTCGGCGTGGGCGGGCTGTTGCCCGTCTCGCGTCTGCCTTTTCCCTCACTCCTGGTCGCGAGCCGCGACGATCCCTGGATGCCGCAGCGCACCGCGTTCAGCTGGGGCACCCTGTGGGGCTGCGAACTGGTAGACGCGGGGTTCCGGGGTCACATCAATGCTGATTCCGGCCTGGAAGACTGGCCGGTGGGGCTGGGGCTGCTCGGCACCCTGCTGCAGCGGATCGATGCGGCAGAAGCGGGCGTCCTCTCTTCCGAGGGCAGGTCGGGGCCGTGGGAGTCGGGTGTGGAAGTGCTGCCGACCGTTCCTTATATCTAATCCGATTAAAGAAATACGCAAATATTCGTTCTGTTTATAAGGAACGATCTTCAGAATTTGTCTCGTAGGCTGGCGCGCCATGCGCTGGCGTCATAACAGAGCCCTGGCCCGGCCAGCCGCGTAGACGGCAGCCGGGCTCCAGCAGACGAGACGACATGCCTTCTTCCCTGACCCTGGCGGATGACCCGCCACCAGCGCAGCCGGACGCCCCGCGCACCGCCCCGCGCGGCAGCCGCAAGCGCGTCAGCCAGCGCTTCACCGTCCTGCCGGGCTTCGGGCTGTCGCTGGGCTTCACGCTGTTCTACCTGACGCTGATCGTCCTGATCCCGCTGTCGGCTGCCTTCCTGAAGACCTTCACCATGAGCTGGGAAGCCTTCTGGACGACGGTCAGCGCGCCGCGCGTGGTGGCGTCGCTGCAGCTGTCTTTCGGCGCCTCGCTGATCGCGGCGCTCGTCAATACGCTGTTCGGCCTGGTGGTGGCCTGGGTGCTGGTGCGCTACCGCTTTCCGGGCAAGCGGCTGATCGACGCCCTGGTCGACCTGCCGTTCGCGCTGCCCACGGCGGTGGCGGGCATCGCGCTGACCGCGCTGTTCGCCGGCAACGGCTGGATCGGCCGCTGGCTGGAGCCGCTCGGCGTCAAGGTCGCCTTCACGCCGCTGGGGGTGGTGGTGGCGCTGACTTTCATCGGCCTGCCCTTCGTGGTGCGCACGGTGCAGCCAGTGCTGGAGGACGTGGAGCAGGAGCTGGAAGAGGCGGCCGCGAGCCTCGGCGCTACCCGCCTGCAGACCTTCTGGCGCGTGATCCTGCCGACCATCCTGCCAGCACTGTTGACCGGCTTTGCGCTCTCGTTCGCGCGCGGCACCGGCGAATACGGTTCGGTGGTGTTCATCTCCGGCAATATGCCGATGGTCTCCGAGATCGCGCCGCTGATGATCTACTCGAAGCTGGAGCAGTATGACTATGCCGGCGCCACCGCGGTGGCCGTGGTGATGCTGGTGATCTCGTTCGCGTTGCTGCTGCTGATCAACGTGCTGCAGGCCTGGACCCGCCGCCACCAGTCCGGCCTGGGCGTCGTGACGGCCGCGCCCGGCACACAGGGGGAGCACTGAGATGGCCGGCGCAAGCGCAAATTCTCTGGCGGGCCGGCTCGGCGCGCGCCAGCCCGCCGCCCTCCACGATGCCACCGGCGAGGCGCCCTGGGTGCGGCGCACGCTGATCGCCGTGGCGGTGATCTTCCTGGCGTTGTTCCTCTTCGTGCCGCTGGCTTCGGTCTTTTACGAAGCGCTGCGCAAGGGCGTGCAGACCTACTGGGACTCGCTGGCCGAGCCCGACGCCTTGTCCGCGGTCCAGCTCACGCTGACTGTTGCCGCCATCGCCGTGCCGCTGAACCTGGTATTCGGCGTCGCCGCGGCCTGGGCCATCGCCAAGTTCGAGTTCCGCGGGAAGAGCCTGCTGATCACGCTGATCGATCTGCCGTTCTCGGTCTCGCCGGTGATCTCCGGGCTGGTCTACGTGCTGCTGTTCGGCGCGCAGGGCTGGCTGGGGCCGTGGCTGGAGGCGCACGACATCAAGATCATGTTCGCGGTGCCGGGCATCGTGCTGGCCACCATCTTCGTCACCTTTCCCTTCGTCGCGCGCGAGCTGATCCCGCTGATGCAGGCGCAAGGCAGCGAGGAAGAGGAGGCCGCGATCGTGCTCGGCGCCTCCGGCTGGCAGACCTTCCGCCACATCACGCTGCCCAATATCCGCTGGGGCCTGCTGTACGGCGTGATCCTGTGCAATGCGCGGGCCATGGGCGAATTCGGCGCGGTGTCGGTGGTGTCGGGCCATATCCGCGGGCTCACCAACACCATGCCACTGCACGTCGAGATCCTCTACAACGAGTACAACTTCGCCGCGGCGTTCGCGGTGGCCTCGCTGCTGACGCTGCTGGCCCTGGTCACGCTGGGCATCAAGACGCTGGTCGAGGCGCGCGCCGCCAGGGAAAACCAAGTCGCTGCGCCAGAGCCGGCCGGCGCGCTGCAAGCCTCGGGACAAGGACGGGCATCATGAGCATTCAGGTCAGGAACGTGGAGAAGCGCTTCGGGGATTTCGTCGCGCTCGACAAGGTATCGCTCGATTTCGCCGAGGGCGAGCTGACGGCGCTGCTGGGCCCCTCCGGCTGCGGCAAGACCACGCTGCTGCGCATCATCGCCGGCCTGGAGCGTGCCGATGCCGGCCAGATCCTGCTGTCGGGCAACGATGCCTCGCAGCAGCACGTGCGGCAGCGCAATGTGGGTTTCGTCTTCCAGCACTACGCGCTGTTCAAGCACATGACGGTATTCGAGAACGTCGCCTTCGGCCTGCGCGTGAAGCCGCGCGCCGAGCGGCCGGGCGAGGCGCAGATTCGCGAGAAGGTGCGCGCGCTGCTGGAACTGGTGCAGCTCGACTGGCTGGCCGATCGCTATCCGACCCAGCTCTCCGGTGGCCAGCGCCAGCGCATCGCGCTGGCCCGCGCGCTGGCGGTGGAGCCGCGCGTGCTGCTGCTCGATGAGCCCTTCGGCGCGCTCGACGCCAAGGTGCGCAAGGAACTGCGCCGCTGGCTGCGCAGCCTGCACGACGAGCTGCATGTGACCAGCGTCTTCGTCACGCACGACCAGGAAGAGGCATTGGAAGTGGCCGACCAGGTGGTGCTGATGAACCGGGGGCAGGTGGAGCAGGTGGGCGCGCCGGAGGCGGTCTACAACCATCCGGCCACGCCCTTCGTGTTCGGCTTCCTGGGCAATGTGAACCTGTTCCACGGCCGCCTGGAAGTCGGGGCTGGCGGCGGCGTGCTGCACACCGGTGACGCATCGCTGCCGGTGGTGGCGGGCGGCTACGAGTTGCACCACGAGAACGGCAGCGAGGCCGTGGCCTATGCGCGCCCGCACGAGCTCGACCTGGAACGCTATGCGCCGGGCGCCGAGGGCATCGCCGTGACCTTGCGCCGGGCGCTGGCGCTGGGGCCGGTGGCCCAGCTGGAACTGGAGCGCGAGGACAAACAGGGCGTGATCGAGGCGGCCCTGCCGCTGGAGCGCTTTCGCCATGCGGGCTTCCGCGAGGGCGAGCTGCTCGCGGTACGCCCGCGCCAGCTGCGCGTGTTCGTGCAGCGCGACGCAGGACAGGACAAGAACGCGGCGCGCGCAAGTGGCGCGCGAGCCGCCAATCAGGGAGTCGCACGATGAATTTCCAGCAACTACGATCGATCCGCGAGGCGGTGCGCCGCCAGTTCAACCTGACCGAGGTCGCCAATGCCCTCTACACCTCACAGCCCGGCGTGTCCCGTCAGATCCGCGAGCTGGAAGAAGAGCTGGGCGTCGAGATCTTCGAGCGCTACGGCAAGCGCCTGACCGGCTTGACCGAGCCGGGCCGCGAGATCGTGCGCATCGTCGAGCGGCTGCTGCTCGAGGCCGAGAACCTGCGCCAGGCCGGCGATGAGTTCGCCGGCCGCCACACGGGCAGGCTGACTGTAGCCACCACCCACACCCAGGCGCGCTACGCGCTGCCCAAGGTGGTGCAGACCTTCCGCCGCGCCTATCCGCATGTGACGCTGGCGCTCCAGGAAGCCTCTCCGGCCCATATCGTCGAACTGCTGCTGACTGGCCAGGCCGACATCGGCATCGCCACCGAGGCGGTGGCCAGCGAGGGCGGCCTGACGTCCTTCGAGGCCTACACCTGGCAGCACGTGCTGGTGGTGTCGCCCGAGCATCCGCTCACGCGGCTGCCCGAGCCGACGCTGGAGGACATCGCCGGCTTTCCCATCATCACCTATGATGCGGGCTTCACCGGGCGCCGCAAGATCGATGGCGCCTTCGCCGCGGCCGGCCTGCAGCCGGAGATCGTCCTCACCGCGATGGACGCCGACGTGATCAAGACCTACGCCGAGCTGGAGCTTGGCGTGGGCATCATTGCCTCGATGGCCTACGACGAACGCAAGGACGCCGGGCTGGTCCGCATCTCGGCCGACCACCTGTTCGAGCCCAACACCACCAGCGTGGCGGTGCGCCGTGGCGCCTACCTGCGTGGCTACGCGCACGCCTTCATCAATATGTTCGCTCCCCACCTGTCGCCGGACGCGGTCAGCACCGCGCTCACCGAGGCGGCGGGTCGCCAGGCCGTGGCTGCCTGATTCTGCTGCCCTGCGTTCGCTGCCCGGTGCCGTTTGCGGGCCCTGCGCGCGCGGCGGCTGGCTCTCATTCCCGGGCGATTGGCGCTGGCCTGTGCCCGTTCGTCGCACGCGTCTTTCGCCACGGCGCCGCCGAGCGTACATTGCGTTCACGCTGTGAGGGGGCGCAATCCGCCCGGGGCCCGGCCGGAAGGGCGGGGTGTCGCAGCGCAACAAAAAACGGCTTGCGAAAAAATGGCTTGCGCAAGCCGGTGCGAGGAGAGCGCATATGAGAGAAGACAGCGAGCGCGGCCGCGACCGCCGGGGGCTGATCGCCCCCTTGATCCTGATCCTGCTCGGCAGTGTGTTCCTGCTGCAGAATGCCGGCCTGCTGCCGCGCTACATCGTGCACCAGTGGTGGCCGGTGCTGCTGCTGGTCGTGGGCGTGGCGCTGCTGCTGCGTCGCAGCATGCGCCGCCGCTAAGCGTCGCTGGCGCACCGCTTGCAAGGAGACCGATCATGCGTGACCCGATCATGCGCGACACATCGCTGCTGCGCCGGCAGTGGAGCGGCTACGGCCGCAACCACCAGGACCCGCGCAATCTGCTGCTGCACATCGTGGCAGTGCCGCTGTTCATGGCTGGCACGCTGTTGCTGATTGCCGGCGTCTGGCGGGCGAGCCTGGCGCTCGGCGGCCTCGGCCTTGCCTGCGCCGTGGTGTCGATGGCGCTGCAGGGGCGCGGCCACCGCTTGGAACGCCACGCGCCCGAGCCGTTCGCCGGTCCGGGCGATGCCGTGGCCCGTATCCTGGCCGAGCAGTGGATCAGCTTCCCCCGCTATGTGCTGAGCGGGCGCTGGTGGCGGGCGCTGCGAGGGCGCGGTGCGGCGGCCGGCGCGGAGCGCTGAAGGCAACTGCGCGGGGCGGGTGGCGTGTGCGCCGGCCGCGCCCCTGCCATTGCGCTCGCCAAGGACACGGTTAAGATAAACGTCATGAAACCCTGCCTCGTTCCTGCCGTGCCGTCCCGGTTGTCGATCCTGCTGCGCGACCTGGCCTTCGTGCTCTGCATGAATACCGTGATCGCGCTGAGCCTGAACTACGGCTTCCAGACCGGCAGCAGCCTCTGGCACAACTTCGTCTACAGCCAACTGATCGGCCTGTCGATCTGGCTGCTGATCGACATTCCCCGCGTATTCCTGTGGTGGAACGACAAGCCGCGTCGCCTGCCGTTCCTGCTGCTGGCGGCCGCGGCCGTGCCGCTCGGCGTGATCTTCGGCAGCTGGAGCTCGCGTGTGCTGCTCGGCCTGCCGGCCAAGACGCCGGGCGAGATCAGCGAAATGATGCGCATCAGCCTGGTGGTGGGCATGCTGGCGTCGGCGAGCATGATCTATTTCTACTGGTCGCGTGAGAAGCTGGCCTTCCTGGAGCGCCACGCCGCGCTGGACGCGCTGCAGCGCGAAGAGGCCGAGAAGCAACTGGTGCGCGCGCAGTTGATGGCGCTGCAGGCGCAGATCGAGCCGCACTTCCTCTTCAATTCGCTGGCCAACCTCGATGGCCTGATCGCCACCGATCCCAAGGCGGCGCGGCGGCTGCTGTCGCGGCTGATCGGCTTCCTGCGGACCTCGCTGGCGCATACCCGGGCCGAGCAGTGCACGCTGCGCCAGGAGTTTGAATTGCTGCGCAGCTACCTGGATATCCAGGGCATGCGCTTTGGCACGCGCCTGTCCTACGCTTTCGAACTGCCGGCCGAGCTGGCCGAGGTGGAGATCCCGCCGATGCTGATCCAGCCGCTGGTGGAGAACGCGGTCACCCACGGCATCGAGCCCTGCATGATGGGCGGGTGCATCGTGCTGTCGGCACGCACCGCCGGCGACAACACGGTGCAAGTGTCGATCGCCGATACCGGCATCGGTTTCGGCGACAGCAGTACCAAGGGCTCGGGACTGGGGCTGACGCATGTGCGCGAGCGCCTGGCGCGGATCTTCGGCGCCAGCGCCACCATGCAGATCGAGGAAAACTCCCCGCGCGGCGTGGTGGTGCGGCTCACGCTGCCGATCACACACCATGCCACGGAACCGGGGCGGCACGCCACGCCCGAGTTGCCGGCGCAGTCGGTGCCGGCACCGGCCGCGCCGCAGGCGGGCGCCGCCCTGCACGCCGCCACGCGTTCCTGAATCAGCACCGCGCCGGCCCGGCTTTTGCCGGCCGCTCACGACAAGCATACCGATAACGACGAGGAGCCCTGCCGATGGTCCAACCGCCCACCTTGCTGATCGCCGACGACGAGCCATTGCTGGCGCGCGTGCTGCAGGCCGAACTGGGCCGTCTGTGGCCGGAAGCGCGGGTGGTGGCCACCGTTCACGATGGCGTGGCCGCGCTGGAGGCCGCGCGGGCCGAGCACCCGCAGGTGGCGTTCCTGGATATCCGCATGCCGGGCATGAGCGGCCTGGACGTGGCGCGGGAGCTGCTCGAGTCCGAGCAGCCGCCGCCGCTGGTGGTGTTCGTCACCGCCTACGACCAGTTCGCGGTGGAAGCCTTCGAGCGTGCCGCCGTCGACTATGTGCTCAAGCCGGTCCAGACAGAGCGCCTGGCCGCCACTGTGGCGCGGCTCAAGGCCCGCCTGGCCGGGCAGGGCGCGGCCGAGCCGCCGCTGGCGCCGGTCGACAGCAAGCGCATCGCGCAGTTGCTGGAGCGGCTGGAGTCGCTCGAGCGCCCGCAGCCGCAGCCGGGGCACCAGGCGGGACAGTACCTGCGTTTCATCAAGGCGCTGGTGGGCCAGGAGGTGCGCATCATTCCCGTTGACGAGGTGATCTACCTGGAGGCCACCGACAAGTACGTCAATGTGGTCGCGGTCAGCGGCGAGGCGCTGATCCGCACCAGCCTGCGGGAACTCATGCAACAGCTCGATCCGGCGCGCTTCTGGCAGATCCACCGCGGTACGGTGGTCAACATCGACTGCGTGACCAGCGCCGTTAACCAGTCGCTGGGAAGGGTCACCCTCAAGCTGCGCCACCGCGACGAGACGCTGGCGGTGGCGCGGCAGTACGCCCATTTGTTCCGCCAGATGTAGCTAGCGGGCTAGCCGGCGGGTGCGGCGCGCCGGATCCGGACTGAACGGCGCGGTTTTCCACTATGATGTGGAGCTTGGGCGGCGCGCCACGCGCACCGCCCGGCCCAGGGACGCGCGGCGGCCTGCCGGACGCGGCCCGTTCGGATTTCCTCTTTCTGCCTGTTGCCGCCCGCCACCATGTCCCAGCCGCAGCCAGCCTCCGCCCCCATCTCCCCCATCTCCTCCGCCCAACCCGCCGATCCGCCCGCCGCCGAACTTGGCGGCCACCTGCTCGTGGATGCCTTGCTGGCCCAGGGCGCGCGCCTGGCCTTCGGTGTGCCGGGCGAGAGCTACCTGGCGGTGCTCGATGGCTTCCATCGCCGCCGCGACCGGATGCGCTTCATCGTTTGCCGCCAGGAGGGCGGTGCGGCGGTGATGGCCGAGGCCTACGGCAAGCTGACCGGGCAGCCGGGGCTGGCCTTCTGCACGCGCGGGCCGGGTGCCACCAATGCCAGCATTGGCGTGCACACCGCCTTCCAGGATTCCACCCCGATGATCCTGTTCATCGGGCAGGTCGGCACCGATTTCATGGACCGCGAGGCCTTCCAGGAGATCGACTACCGTCGCATGTTCGGCCAGATGGCCAAGTGGGTGGCGCAGATCGACCGTGTTGAGCGCATTCCCGAGTACGTGGCGCGTGCCTACCAGACGGCGACCGCCGGCCGGCCCGGGCCCGTCGTGCTGGCGCTGCCCGAGGACATGCTGACCGGACACGCCGCGGTGGCGCCGCCCGCGCCCTACCAGCGCGTGATGAGCTGGCCGGGCGAGGCCGAGCTTGCGCGCCTGGCCAGCCTGCTGGCGGACGCCGAGCGGCCCTTCCTGCTGGTGGGCGGCAGTGGCTGGACGCCCGAAGCCTGCGCGCAGATGGAACAGTTCGCCGAGCGCTTCGCCTTGCCGGTGGGCTGCGCCTTCCGCGGGCAGGACCTGTTCGACAACCGCCACGCGAACTACGCGGGCGACGTGGGCATTGGCATCAACCCGGCGCTGGCCGAACGCATCCGCCATGCCGACCTGCTGCTGGCAGTGGGGCCGCGCCTGGGCGAGATGACCACCGGCGGCTATACGCTGATCCAGGCGCCGCGCCCGGCGCAGACCCTGGTCCACATCCATGCCGGCGCCGAGGAACTGGGCAGTGTCTACCAGGCCGACCTGATGGTGCAGGCCTCGATGCCCGCCATCGCCGCACGCCTGGCCCGGCTCGAGCCACAAGCCGCGCCACGCTGGCGCGCCTGGACCGAGGCGGCGCACGCCGACTACGAGCGCTACCTCGAGCCGCCGGCCGGCGCGCCTGGCGCGGGGCAGGGCGTGGACATGGCGGCGGTGGTGAAGACGCTCGACCGCGTGCTGCCCGCGGACGCCGTGGTGACCAATGGCGCCGGCAACTACGCCAGCTGGCTGCATCGCTATTTCCGCTACCGTCCCTTGCGCGCCGGCGGCCGCGGCCAGCTCGCGCCGACCAGCGGCGCGATGGGCTATGGCGTGCCCGCCGCGATCGGCGCCAAGATCGCGTTCCCGCAGCGGACGGTGGTGGCGCTGGCCGGCGACGGCTGCTTCCTGATGAATGGCCAGGAGCTGGCCACGGCGGTGCAGTATGACGCCGCGGTGGTCTTCATCGTCGTCAACAACGGTATGTACGGCACCATCCGCATGCACCAGGAGCGCGAGTACCCGGCCCACGTCAGCGGCACGGAGCTGCGCAATCCCGACTTCGCGGCGCTGGCGCGCGCCTATGGCGCGCACGGGGCGCTGGTGACGGAGACGGCCGCCTTCGAGCCTGCGCTGCGCGAGGCGCTGGCGGCCGGGCGTCCGGCGCTGATCGAGCTGCGCGTCGATCCCGACATGATCACGCCGCGCACGACCCTGACCGCCATCCGCGAGCAGGCCATCGCCGCCGGCCGTGGCGACGTATAAGCGACGAACAAGCGACGAACAAGCGACGAACAAGCGACGCATAAGCGGCCAAGCCGCCACCCGAATCATTCAACCCCTGTCCAGGAGCATTTCATGAAGTTTGCCACCACCGATCTGTGCGATGCCAACGAGCCGGCCATCGCCGCCGGCACGCTGCGCGTGCTGGCGCCCGTGTTCGCCCGCCACCTGGGCAAGCGCACCGCCTTCGCCGGGCCGGCCGCGACGCTCAAGGTCTTCGAGGACAACTCGCTGGTGCGCGAAGCGCTCGAAACGCCGGGCAACGGCCGAGTGCTGGTGGTCGACGGCGGCGGTTCGCTGCGTTGCGCGCTGGTCGGCGGCAACCTGGGCCAGCTGGCCGACAAGAACGGCTGGGCCGGCATCCTCGTCAATGGCTGCGTGCGCGACACGGATGAGCTCAATGCCTGCGAGGTGGGCGTGCGCGCGCTGGCCGTGCATCCGCAGAAGAGCCAGAAGCGCAACGTCGGCGAGCGCGAGGTGGTCGTGCAGATGCCAGGCGCGGTGGTGCGCCCCGGCAACTGGATCTACGCCGACGCCGATGGCGTGCTGGTGTCCGACACCAGGCTGACCGAGGCCTGACGATGGTGCTGGTCTTCGTCTATGGCACGCTGCGCGCGGGCGAAGTCAATGACCTGTACACGGCCGCGCGCAAGCACGGCATCGCCGCGCCGCAATGGCTGGGCAGCGGCACGGTCGCCGGCCGGCTCTATGACTTCGGCAGCTATCCCGGCCTGGTCGCAGATGCCGGCGCAGGGCCGGTAGTGGGCGACATCTACGCGATCGACGAGGCGCTGGTGCCTGTGCTCGACGAGATCGAAGAGGTCTACCCCGGCCAAGCCACGCTGTTCGTGCGCACCGAGATGCCGGTGTCGCGCACGGACGGCGAGCCCTTGTCCTGCCTGATCTATCCCGTTGACGCCAACGCCGTCGCGTCCTTGCCCCGCATCGAGGGCGGCGATTGGGTGACCTACCGCAAGGCGCGCGACCAGGCCTAGGCTTGAATGCCGGCCGGGTGCTTCCTGGCTGCGGTCCGGCGCGTTCCCCCGCCGGACCGGCCTCCGGGCCGCACCGGAAGTCCGCGTGGGGAGCGACCCCTCATGCCTCATTTTTCACGATGCGGAAGGCTGTTTTTGTCGGCAAAAAACATGGATGCGTGGCACAAGGGGCGTTTCTCATGATGGAAGACCACTTGCCGTATCGTGGAATGATCGCGATAAGGTGGTGATTTTATTGAATAAAAAAACTGTGTAATAACGACATAGCTCGCTTGTTGCGACGCGGGACGATTCTCTACACTCTTATATAAGACGCATGACCTGACGTCCGAAAACAGCAGTGGCCCGAGGGCTACCAGCCCCGGTACGCTGTCCCGGACGACGGGTCGACCGGCAGGGTGGCGGCCTGGAAGGCGAGCAGCACAAGCCGGTCATCGGATTCTTTGCCATACCCTCAAACGTCATTGGAGAGTGATCATGACCCGCGAACTCGAAGCGCAGAAACTGCAGAAGGATTGGGATACCAACCCCCGCTGGAAGGGTATCAAGCGCAACTTCAGCGCCGAGGACGTGGTGCGCCTGCGCGGCTCCATGCAGATCGAGCACACCCTGGCCCGCCGCGGTGCCGAGAAGCTGTGGCACCTGCTGAACACCGAGCCCTTCGTCAACACGCTGGGCGCGCTGACCGGCAACCAGGCCATGCAGCAAGTCAAGGCCGGCTTGAAGGCCATCTACCTGTCCGGCTGGCAGGTCGCCGGCGACGCCAACCTGGCCGGTGAAATGTATCCCGACCAGTCGCTGTATCCGGCCAACTCGGTGCCGATGGTGGTCAAGCGCATTAACAACACCTTCCAGCGCGCCGACCAGATCCAGTGGAGTGAAGGCAAGGGCGACACCGACTTCTTCGCACCCATCGTGGCCGACGCGGAAGCCGGCTTCGGCGGCGTGCTGAACGCCTTCGAACTGATGAAGTCCATGATCGAAGCGGGCGCCGCCGGCGTGCACTTCGAAGACCAGCTCGCCTCGGTGAAGAAGTGCGGCCACATGGGCGGCAAGGTGCTGGTGCCGACCCGCGAAGCCGTCGCCAAGCTGACCGCAGCCCGCCTGGCCGCCGACGTCTCGGGCGTGCCGACCCTGGTGATCGCCCGTACCGACGCCGAGGCTGCCGACCTGTTGACCTCCGACGTGGACGACAACGACAAGCCGTTCTGCACCGGCGAGCGTACCGTGGAAGGCTTCTACCGCGTGCGCAATGGCCTGGAGCAGTCGATCTCGCGCGCCCTGGCCTACGCGGAAGTGGCTGACCTGGTGTGGTGCGAAACCGGCAAGCCGGACCTGGAGTTCGCCAAGAAGTTCGCCGAAGCCGTGCACGCCAAGTTCCCGGGCAAGCTGCTGGCCTACAACTGCTCGCCGTCGTTCAACTGGAAGAAGAACCTGGACGACGCCACCATCGCCAAGTTCCAGAAGGAACTGGGCGCAATGGGCTACAAGTTCCAGTTCATCACGCTGGCCGGCTTCCACTCGCTGAACTACTCGATGTTCAACCTGGCCTACGGCTATGCCCGCAACCAGATGAGCGCCTTCGTCGAACTGCAGGAAAACGAGTTCGCCGCTGCCGAGAAGGGCTTCACCGCCGTCAAGCACCAGCGCGAAGTCGGTACCGGCTACTTCGATGCCGTGACCCAGACCATCGAGGGCGGCCAGTCGTCGACCACCGCACTGAAGGGCTCGACCGAAGACGAGCAGTTCTTCGACAGCAAGAAGGTCGCCTGATCTTCAGCCGTCAGCACCACTAAGTGGCCGGATGCGCTGACGCATCTGCCAGCCACGCCAGGGAGCGCGCGACCATCGCGCTTCCCCGCGCTTCCTTTGGGCGCCGCGCCGTGTCTCTCTCAGGACGGCGCGGTTTTTTATTGCGCGGTCGTGCCGGCGTGGGGCTGCCGGCGGGCTGGCCCGGGTGAGCCAGGGGAGGCTTGCGCCCGCTGCCGGAACGTGCGTGCGGACGGGCAATTGTGATTCTTTGCAATATCCAGGGGGTGCCGGGTTTTCATTCCGCCGCGGGAGGTTTATCCTTCATGCGCATATTTGCGCACATTCTAATAAGCGGACTGTGTTGCGCCGGAGACGGTGCGGCCACCCGCACCGATCAAGGCGAAGAACAATGAAGACTCCCGTAATCCTGGTCGCGGCGGCTGCCGCAGCCCTGCTGAGCGCTTGTGCCGGCACCGACGTGAACGGCATGGTGGGCGCCGGCAGCGCGCTGATGAAGGCGGCAACGCTGAGCGATGCCGACGTCAAGAGCCTGTCCAACCAGGCCTGCGCCGAATCCGACAAGACCAACAAGATCGCGGCTGCCAACAGCACCTACAACAAGCGGCTGACCAAGATCATGGCCGGCCTGGCCAGCTCGGACGTGTCCGGCGTCAACGCCAAGGTCTATCTCACCAAGGATGTCAACGCCTGGGCCATGGCCAACGGCTGCGTCCGTGTCTACAGCGGCCTGATGGACATGATGAGCGACGACGAGGTGCGCGGCGTGCTGGGCCACGAGCTCGGCCACGTGGCGCTGGGCCACACCAAGAACAAGATGCAGGTGGCGTACACGGCGATGGCCGCGCGCGGCGCGCTGGCAGCCTCCGGCAATGGCGCGGTCGCCGCGCTGTCGAACTCGCAGCTCGGCGAGCTCGGTGAAGCGCTGGTCAACGCGCAGTTCTCGCAGACGCAGGAAAGCGCCGCCGACGACTATTCCTTCGACCTGCTGACCAAGAACAAGGCCAATACGCGCGGCCTGGTCACGGCCTTCCAGAAGCTGGCCAAGCTCGATGGCGGCAAGTCGAGCATGTTCTCCTCGCACCCCGGCTCGGACGACCGCGCCAAGCATATCGAGGACCGCATCAGCAAGGCCAGCTGAACGCCGCTTGCGAGCCTGCCCCGCCCCGGGGCGGGCAGCGCGCGCAGGCAGTGCTAAAAGAAAAGCCGCACCGGTCGACGGTGCGGCTTTTTATTTCTCCGCCGTCCGCGGCATTCCCCGCGGGCCGTGCGCGGCGCGGCTCAGCGATAGACGATCACCGGGATCTCGCTGTGGGTCAGCACCTTCTGCGTCTCGCTGCCCAGCAGCAGGCCGGACAAGCCGCGGCGGCCGTGCGAGGCCATCAGGATCACGTCGCAGCCGTGACGCTCGGCGGCATCGATGATGCCGAGGTAGGGCACCGCGAAGGTGGTCATGTCGGAATCAAAGGCGATGCCTTCGGCCGCGGCAGCGGTTTCCACCTCCTTCAGATAGAGCCTCGCCTGGTTCTCGATGCGGTCCTTGAATGCCTGGGGCGCCTCTACCACGATCTCGCTGAACGGCGTGTACGGATACTCCTCCAGGCAGACATAGGCGGTCACGCGCGCACCGATGGCCTTGGCCAGTTCGAGGCCGCCGTTGATAGCTTTCTTCGAGAGTTCCGAACCGTCGGTCGGTAGCAGGATGTGCTTGAACATGCTGGGCTCCTTAGGGGCGAATGTCGAGGCGAATGAACGGGGGCGGGCCATCTGGCGCCTGTTCACCGTCCATTGTAGGCGGAGTGGCGAGTAGGGCATTGCGCTAGATCAATGCCGCCGCCGGCCCGTCCGGGGCCTCCGCCTTCAGCCAGCCATCAGCCAGCCATCAGCCTGCCATCAGCCTGCCATCAGCCCATCACCGGCGCCGCGGCGGGCGAGGGGGCCGCGCCGCCGGCCAGTTCCGCGCGGCGCCAGTAGGCGGGGTTGCCGTAGGTGTTCTTGAGATGGTCGATGAACAGCCGTACCCGCAGTGGCAGGTGCTTGCGCTGCGGGAACACGGCATGGATGCCGATCGGGGGTGCCTGGAATTCGTCGAGCACGGTCACCAGCCGGCCGCTGGCGATCTCGTCACCCACTTCCCACCAAGAGCGCCAGGCCAGCCCGTGGCCCTGCAGGCACCAGTTGTGCAGCACCGCGCCGTCGGTGCACTCCATGGTGCCGCCCACCTTGATGGTGACGGTGCGCCCCTTGTGCTGGAAGACCCAGCCGCGCTGCACATTGGCGCTGGCGCCGAAAGACAGGCAGTTGTGGCGAGCCAGGTCCTCCGGTTGCGCAGGCCGGCCGCGCCGGGCCAGGTAGTCGGGCGAGGCCACCACCACGCGGCGGTTCTCCGCCAGGCGGATCGAGACCAGGCTGGAATCGGGCAGGTCGCCGAGGCGGATGGCGCAGTCGAAGCCCTCGTTGACCAGGTCCACGAGCCGGTCGGACAGGTCCAGCGTGATGCTGACGTCGGGGTGGGATTCGATGAACAGCGGCACCAGCGGTGCCACGTGCTTGCGGCCGAAGCCGGCCGGCGCCGTCACGCGCAGGTGGCCGCTGGCCTTGACGCCGCCAGCGGAAACGCTGGCTTCGGCGTTGTGCAGGTCGTTCAGGATGCGCTGGCAGTCCTCGAGAAAGGCGGAGCCCTCGAAGGTCAGGCTGATCTTGCGCGTGGTGCGGATCAGCAGCTTCACGCCCAGGCGCTCTTCCAGCGCATCGATGCGGCGCCCGATGATGGCCGGCGCCACGCCTTCCGCCGCCGCCGCCGCCGACAGGCTGCCGCGCGAGGCGACCGAGACAAAGGTCTCCAATTGCTTGAAATGATCCACGAAACTTGCCGTTGGGTGCCGGCGGCGGCGCCTGGAGAGCGTTGCTGTCGGACGGTGGAGAAGTTTTTGGTGCGGATTATCGGTCCCGCGCGCTCAGATTAGTGTCGCAAAAGTAAAAGATCAAGTGACCCGCGGCGTCTTTGTCGCAGTGCAGCGCTTTCATACAATGACCTGCACCACACGACACAGGACAGTCGACGCCACCCATGAGCAAGATCCGCGCAGTCATTTTCGATGCCTACGGCACCTTGTTCGACGTGTATTCGGTCACGGCGCGCGCCGAGCAGCTCTTTCCCGGCAAGGGCGAGGCGCTGGCGCTGCTGTGGCGCGACCGCCAGATCGACTACTCGCGCATCCGCACCCTGGCCGCGCCCGACGGCGCGCGCTACAAGCCGTTCTGGGGCCTCACCGTCGACGCGCTGCGCTATGCAGCCGAACGGCTCGGCCTGGCACTGGACGAGGCCGCCGAGGCACAGCTGTTGAAGGAATACACCTGCCTGTCGGCCTTCCCGGAGAACCTGGGTGCGCTCAAGCGGCTGCGTGCCGCGGGCCTGCCGCTGGGCATCCTGTCCAACGGCAATCCGCAGATGCTGGACATCTCGGTCAAGAGCGCGGGCATGCAGGGCCTGTTCGACCACGTGCTGTCGGTCGAGGCGGTGCGCATCTACAAGAACGCGCCGGCCGCCTATGCCTTGGCGCCCGCGGCCTTCGGCCTGCCGGCGCAGGAGATGCTGTTCGTCTCTTCCAACGGCTGGGACGCCTGCGGCGCGACCTGGTTTGGCTACAACACGTTCTGGATCAACCGTGCCGGCCATCCGGCGGAGCGGCTGGATGTATCGCCCTCCGGCACCGGACACGATATGAACGACCTGCTCGCATACGTCCGCGCCGCCGGCGTGGCGGTGTAAGAGCAGGCAACTCCACCCAACCCATCGATCTCAGGAGAACACTGATGGCTATCACGCTGCCCGCGGGCATGAAGATTACCGGCGAGATCCTGCCGGCCTACGAAGACATCCTCACGCCGGAAGCGCTGGCCCTGGTGGACAAGCTGCACCGCGCCTTCGAGCCGCGCCGCCAGCAGCTGCTGGCCGCGCGTGTCGAGCGCGCCAAGCGCCTGGACGCCGGCGAGCGCCCCGACTTCCTGGCGGAAACCAAGTCCATCCGCGAAGGCGACTGGAAGGTCGCGCCGGTGCCGCCCGCGCTGCATTGCCGCCGCGTGGAGATCACCGGCCCGGTCGAGGCCAAGATGGTGATCAACGCCTTCAACTCGGGTGCCGACAGCTATATGACGGACTTCGAGGATTCCAACACGCCGAACTGGCACAACCAGCTGCAGGGCCAGGTCAACCTGAAGGCCGCCGTGCGCCGCACGCTGACGCTGGAATCCAACGGCAAGCAGTACAAGCTCAACGACAAGATCGCCACGCTGCAGGTGCGTCCGCGCGGCTGGCACCTGGACGAGAAGCACGTCACCATCGACGGCCAACGCGTCTCGGGCGGCATCTTCGACTTCGCGCTCTTCCTCTTCCATAACGCCAAGGAGCAGATCGCACGCGGCGCCGGCCCCTTCTTCTATCTGCCGAAGATGGAAAGCCACCTCGAGGCGCGCCTGTGGAATGACGTCTTCGTGATGGCGCAGAACGAGATCGGCCTGCCGCAGGGCACCGTCAAGGCCACAGTGCTGATCGAGACCATCCTCGCCGCCTTCGAGATGGACGAGATCCTGTACGAACTGCGCGAGCACAGCGCGGGCCTGAACGCCGGCCGCTGGGACTACATCTTCTCCTGCATCAAGAAGTTCAAGAACGACAAGGACTTCTGCCTGGCCGACCGCGCCAAGGTGACGATGACCTCGCCGTTCATGCGCGCCTACGCGCTGCTGCTGCTCAAGACCTGCCACAAGCGCGGTGCGCCCGCGATGGGCGGCATGAGCGCGCTGATCCCGATCAAGAACGATCCGGAGAAGAACGCCATCGCCATGCAGGGCATCATCAACGACAAGAAGCGCGACGCCACCGACGGCTACGACGGCGGCTGGGTGGCTCACCCGGGCCTGGTCGAGCCGGCCATGAAGGAGTTCGTGGCGGTGCTGGGCGACAAGCCGAACCAGTTCGACAAGCAGCGCCCGGACGTGGAAGTAAAGGCCGCCGACCTGCTGGACTTCCAGCCGGAAACGCCGATCACCGAAGCCGGCCTGCGCATGAACATCAATGTCGGCATCCACTACCTGGGCGCCTGGCTGGCCGGCAACGGCTGCGTGCCCATCCACAACCTGATGGAGGACGCGGCGACCGCCGAGATCTCGCGCTCCCAGGTGTGGCAGTGGATCCGCTCGTCCAAGGGCAAGCTGGACGATGGCCGCAAGGTGACCGCCGAGATGGTGCGCGCCGCCATCCCCGAGGAACTGGCCAAGGTCAAGGAAGTGGTCGGTGGCGACACCAAGACCTATGACCGCGCCGCGCAGATCTTCGAGCAGATGTCCACTGCGGAGGATTTCGCCGAGTTCCTGACGCTGCCGCTGTACGAGGAAATCTGAGCGCAGGGCGCCCCGCGCGAGCGGGGCGTGCCAGAGCGCAGCCAATAAAAAGACCCCGCAGCGTGAGCTGCGGGGTTTTTTTTGCTGGCCGGCTCAGGCCTTGGGCTTGTTGTAGCTGGCGAATACCGTGGCGCCGCCATCCGCCTTGACCAGCAGCACGTCGTAGGGATCCTTGCGCGGGCCCTGTTCCATGCCGGGCGAGCCCAGCGGCATTGCCGGCACGGCCAGGCCGACGGCCTTGGGCCGGGCAGCCAGCAGGCGCCGGATGTCGCCCGCCGGCACGTGGCCCTCGATGGCGTAGCCCGCGACCATGCCGGTGTGGCAGGAGCCGAAGCGCTCCGGCATGCCGAGGCGCGCGCGCCAGGGGCCCGTATCGTCGACGTTCTGCGCCGTGACGGCAAAGCCGTTGTCGCGCAGATGCTTGACCCAGTCCTCGCAGCAGCCGCACAGCGGGCTCTTGTAGACCGTGATGGCGGTTTGCCGCGGACCCTGCGCCAGCGCCGCCGCCAGCGGACTCAGCGTGGCAGCGCCCAGCGCCAGGGTTTGCAGCAGGCGTCGTCTCTGCGTTTGCACCGTGTCAGCCCTCCGCCTTACTGCGCTACCCAGCCGCCGTCCATGTTCCAGATCGCACCGCGCACCTGGCGTGCCGCCTCGCTGGCCAGGAAGACCGCCAGCGCGCCTAGCTCATCGGGCGTGACGAACTGGCCCGAGGGCTGCTTCTCGATGACCAGGTCGTGCTTGGCCTGTTCCACGCTGACGCCGTCGCGCTGGGCGCGTGCCTCGACCTGCTTCTGCACCAGCGGCGTCAGCACCCAGCCGGGGCAGATCGCGTTGGCGGTAACGCCGGTCTGCGCGGTTTCCAGCGCGGTCACCTTGGTCAGGCCGACGATGCCGTGCTTGGCGGCGACATAGGCCGACTTCTGCGCCGAGGCCACCATGCCGTGGGCGGAGGCGACATTGATCACGCGGCCCCAGTTCTTCTGCTTCATGCCCGGCAGGGCAAGGCGCGTGGTGTGGAAGGCGGAGGTCAGGTTGATGGCGATGATGGCGTCCCAGCGCTCGGGCGGGAAATCCTCGATATTGGCCACGTGCTGGATGCCGGCGTTGTTGACGAGGATGTCAGTCCCGCCGAACTCCGCCTGCGCGTAGCGCATCATCTCCTCGATGTCGGCCGAATTGCTCATGTCGGCGCCGTGGTAGCCCACGCGGATGCCTTTGCCGGCCGCGGCGATCTGCTGCTTGGCCGCCTCGGCGTCGCCGAAGCCGTTGACGATGATGTTGGCGCCTTGCGCCGCGAGCGCCTGGGCGATGCCCAGTCCGATGCCGCTCGTGGAACCCGTGACCAGCGCTGTCTTGCCTTGAAGCATGGATGTCTCCGTCAGAAATCGCGACACGGCCGGGCAGGCCGGAACGCGGGATCGGTTGCTGCTGCGAGTGCTGTGGCATTGTAACCGCTGGGGCGTACAATCCAGTTTTGCCTAACGTCGGTGCCGCAATCGCTGTGGGCCGCCTTGCCAGGGAGTCCAGATGTCCGCCAGCCCACGCCTCGGCTTCGTCCAGTGCATCAGCCCCTCGGGCCTGCACCGCATGGCGTACCACGAATGGGGTGACCCAGCCAATCCACGTGTCCTGGTGTGCGTGCACGGCCTGACCCGCACCGGCCGCGATTTCGACGTGCTGGCGCAGGCGCTGTGCGGCGACTACCGCGTGGTGTGCCCCGACGTGGCAGGCCGCGGCCGCTCCGACTGGCTGGCCGACCCGCACGGCTACGTGGTGCCGCAGTACGTGTCCGACATGGTGACGCTGATCGCGCGGCTGAATGTCGGGCAGGTGGACTGGTTCGGCACCTCGATGGGCGGCCTGATCGGCATGGCGCTGGCCGGGTTGCCGAAGTCGCCGGTGCGCAAGCTGCTGCTCAACGATGTCGGCCCGCGGCTGGCCGGGTCGGCGATGGAGCGCATCGGTGCCTATCTCGGCCTGCCCGTGCGCTTCAAGACCTTCGAGGAGGGGCTGGCCTACCTGCAGACCATCAGCGCCTCGTTCGGGCGCCATACGCCGGAGCAGTGGCGCGAGCTGAACAGTGCCATCCTGAAGCCGGTGCAGGGCGCCCACGGTCTGGAATGGGGCTTGCATTACGATCCGGCGCTGGCCGTGCCCTTCCGCGAGACCACCCCCGAAATGGTGCAGGCCGGCGAGGTCGCGCTGTGGCGCATGTTCGAGGCCATCCCCGTTCCGGTGCTGGTGGTGCGCGGCGCGCAGTCCGACCTGCTGCTGCGTGAGACGGTGGCGGATATGGTGGCGCGCGGCAAGCAGGCGAGCGCAGTGGAAGTGCCCGACGTGGGGCACGCGCCCACCTTTGTCGACCCGGCGCAGATCGAGATCGCCAGGTCGTTTTTCCTGGCCTGAGCCGGGGCCGGTTTGAAACCGCGGTCCGCCGCCGGGCGGCGCCGGCCGCAGATTGGAAGCATTGAGAAACACATGAGCACCGATGAATTGAAACGCGCCCACGTGGGCAAGCGCCTGTCCGAATATGCCGTCTACAACGGCGTGGTCTACCTGGCCGGCCAGGTGCCGGAGGTGGACCCCAAGGCCGACATCCGCGGCCAGACGCGCGAGGTGCTGGGCCATATCGACCGCCTGCTGGCCGAGGCCGGCAGCGACAAGACACGCATCCTGTCGTGCCAGATCTTCCTCAAGGACGTCGACCAGATCGGCGCCATGAACGAGATGTGGGACGAATGGGTGGCGCAGGGCAACACCCCGCCGCGCGCCACTGTCGAAGCCCGGCTCGCTAACCCCGATTACCTGATCGAAGTGGTGGTGACCGCCGCGCTCAAGTGAGGGCGGTGCGGTTGAAATGGTGACACCGACAGAACTTCCAGGCCAGGTCGCCGGCACGCCGGATGCCGGCCTGGTGGCGCGCGCGCTCGCATTCACGCGCGCGCGCGGCGCCGAGGCTGAACTGCCCACCGGCGAGACAGTGCTGTCCCATGCCGAAGGCATGCTGCGCATCCTCGACGGGCTGAGAGTGGACGACGCCGCGCGCGCCGCCGCCTGCCTGTTCCCGCTCGCAGCCTTCGTGCCCGATTGCGAGGCGGAGATCGCGCCGCGCTTCGGCGAGGAGGTGGAGCGCCTGGTCAAGGGCGTGCGCCAGCTGCTGCGCATCGGCGCGATCGCGGTCAGCCAGGCCGAGGTGCCCGAACTGGGCAGGAGCGCGGGCAAGGATGAGCGCGAGGCGCGCCACGAGCAGGTCGAGGCGCTGCGCAAGATGCTGCTGGCCTTCGCGCAGGATATCCGCGTGGTGCTGGTACGCCTGGCCTCCCGGCTGCAGACGCTGCGCTGGCTGGCGCAGACCAAGCGTGCGCCGCTGCCGGGCGTAGCGCGCGAGACGCTCGATATCTACGCGCCGCTGGCCAACCGCCTGGGCATCTGGCAGATGAAGTGGGAGCTGGAAGACCTGGCCTTCCGCTTCGAGCAGCCCGATACCTACAAGCGCATCGCCCGCCTGCTCGACGAGAAGCGCATCGAGCGCGAAGGCTACATCGCCAGCGCCATCGGGCGGCTGCAGGACGAGCTGTCGGCGGCGGGCATCCGCGCCGAGGTTTCCGGCCGGCCCAAGCACATCTACAGCATCTGGAAGAAGATGCGCGGCAAGGAGCTGGACTTTGCCGACCTATACGATGTGCGCGCCTTCCGCGTCATCGTCGACGACATCAAGGACTGCTACACGGTGCTCGGCATCGTGCACCATATCTGGCAGCCCATCCCGCGTGAGTTCGACGACTACATCTCGCGGCCCAAGCCCAATGGCTACAAGTCGCTGCACACGGTGGTGATCGGCGACGACGGGCGCGCCTTCGAGGTGCAGATCCGCACGCACGAGATGCACCACTTCGCCGAGTACGGCGTGGCCGCGCACTGGCGCTACAAGGAGGCGGGCAGCAAGGGCTATGGCGGCCAGTTCTCCGCCAGCGAGCGCTATGACGAGAAGATAGCCTGGGTGCGCCAGCTGCTGGCCTGGAAGGACGACGCCGACCACAGCGTGGCCCACGAGGACTCGCCGTGGGAGCAACTCAAGCATGCGGCCATCGATGACCACATCTATGTGCTGACCCCGCAGGCGCGCGTGGTGGCGCTGCCGCAGGGCGCCACGCCGGTCGATTTCGCCTACTACCTGCACACCGACCTGGGCCATCGCTGCCGCGGTGCCCGCGTGGACGGCGCCATGGTGCCGCTGAACACGCCGCTCAAGAATGGGCAGACGGTGGAGGTGGTCGCCGTCAAGCAGGGCGGGCCCTCGCGCGACTGGCTCAATACGGAGTTGGGGTATCTCGCCAGCAGCCGGGCGCGCGCCAAGGTCCGCGCCTGGTTCAACGCGCTGGATTCCCAGGAGACCATCGCGCAGGGCCGCGCCCTGGTCGACAAGGCACTGCAGCGCGAGGGCAAGACTGCCGTCAACCTCGACGACCTCGCCGCGCGGCTGGGCTTCAAGGCGCCCGACGACCTGTTCGCCGCCGTCGCCAAGGAAGAGTTCAGCCTGCGCCATGTCGAGCACGCGCTGCGCCATCCGGAGGGCGAGGCCCAGCCGCACATCAGCGAGGAAGATGCCGTCACCAAGAAGAGCCGCGCGACCAGCGTGGCGCGTGGCGCCAAGAGCGGCGTGCTGGTGGTGGGTGTCGATTCCTTGATGACGCAGATGTCCAAGTGCTGCAAGCCTGCGCCGCCGGATGACATCGTCGGCTTCGTCACGCGGGGGCGCGGTGTCTCCATCCACCGGCGCAGCTGCCCAACCTTCGCCCAGCTCTCGGCGCGCGCGCCGGAACGCGTGATCCAGACCGAGTGGGGCAAGAAGAGCGATGCGGTCTATCCGGTCGACATCCACGTGGAGGCGATCGACCGCCAGGGCCTGCTGCGTGACATCTCCGAGGTGCTGTCGCGCGAGAAGATCAATGTCACTGGCGTCAAGACGCTGTCGAGCAAGGGCGTGGCGCGGATGCAGTTCACGGCCGAGGTGGCGGAGGCGACGCAGTTGCAGCGCGCACTCGCTTTGATCGAAGATGTGATGGGGGTGTTGCAAGCGAAAAGGAAGTAATGCTATACTTTTTGCTTCGCTAGGCTCGTAGCTCAGCTGGTTAGAGCACCACCTTGACATGGTGGGGGTCGTTGGTTCGAGTCCAATCGAGCCTACCAACGAATTGCAGTAGAAGTGGTTGTAGTAGTAGGTGGTAAGCAGTAGACAGGCAGTGCAAGCAGTACCAAGCAGTACAATAGGCTCGTAGCTCAGCTGGTTAGAGCACCACCTTGACATGGTGGGGGTCGTTGGTTCGAGTCCAATCGAGCCTACCAACGAATTGCAGTACAAGTAGCAATATCCGCTTCAACCTGACAAGGAACGGAAAGGCATCATGGTTATGACACCGCGAACTACGACCGCTGATCAGCGACAGTAGTCGAGGTGCGCCTTCGTTCCGGTAATGCCGGAGTTGAATCGAGAAAGAACGCAGCCTTGGCTGCGTTTTTTTTCGTCTGTCGCTTGTCAGCTGACTGCTAAGCTGCCCGCTTTCCGCCTGATCGGTTGGGTCGGGCGAAGTCCCCGCAGTCCGGTGCATGCCAGAGCATGGGCTGGGCGCCACGAGATGCTTTTCATCCGCCTGCCGGCGAGCGCCGGGCAGCCGGATTCCTGATGAGGTGCAAGATGATCGCAATCACGCTGCCGGACGGTTCCCGCCGCGAATTCCCCGGCCCGGTGACGGTGGCCGAAGTGGCGCAGAGCATCGGCTCGGGCCTGGCCAAGGCCGCCCTGGCTGGCAAGGTGGACGGCCAGTTGGTCGACACGAGCTTCACGATCGACCGTGACACGTCGCTTGCCATCGTCACGGACAAGGATGCCGATGGCGTCGACGTGATCCGCCACTCCACGGCCCACTTGCTGGCCTATGCGGTCAAGGAGCTCTATCCCGAGGCGCAGGTGACGATCGGGCCGGTGATCGAGAACGGCTTCTACTACGACTTTGCCTACAAGCGTCCCTTCACGCCCGAGGACCTCGTCGCCATCGAGAAGAAGATGGCTGAGCTGTCCAAGAAGGACGAGAAGGTGGTGCGCGAAGTCTGGAACCGCGACGAGGCGGTGGCGCTGTTCGAGTCCATGGGCGAGAAGTACAAGGCCGAGATCATCGGTTCGATCCCGGCGGACCAGGAGATCGGCCTGTACCGCGAAGGCAAGTTCGTCGACCTGTGCCGCGGCCCGCACGTGCCGTCCACGGGCAAGCTCAAGGTCTTCAAGCTGATGAAGGTGGCCGGCGCCTACTGGCGCGGCGACGCCAACAACGAGATGCTTCAGCGCATCTACGGCACGGCCTGGGCCAAGAAGGAAGACCAGGAGGCCTACCTGCATATGCTGGAAGAGGCCGAGAAGCGCGACCACCGCAAGCTGGGCAAGACGCTCGACCTGTTCCACCTGCAGGAAGAGGCGCCGGGCATGGTGTTCTGGCACCCGAAGGGCTGGCAGATCTGGCAGGCGGTGGAGCAATACATGCGCGTGCGCCTGGGCGCGGCCGGCTACCAGGAAGTGCGCACGCCGCAGATCATGGACCGTTCCTTGTGGGAGAAGTCGGGTCACTGGCAGAACTACAAGGAGAACATGTTCGTCACGGAGTCGGAGAAGCGCGACTACGCGATCAAGCCGATGAACTGCCCGGGCCATGTGCAGATCTTCAACCACGGCCTGCGTTCCTACCGCGACCTGCCGCTGCGCCTGGCCGAGTTCGGCTCCTGCCACCGCAACGAGCCCTCGGGCGCGCTGCATGGCCTGATGAGAGTGCGCGGCTTCGTGCAGGACGATGCGCACATCTTCTGCACGGAAGAGCAGATCGTGGCCGAGGCCAAGGCCTTCAACGAGCTGGCCTTCTCGGTCTATGACGACTTCGGCTTCAAGGACGTGGCGGTCAAGCTGTCGCTGCGCCCCGAGCAACGTGCCGGCTCGGACGAGGTCTGGGACCACGCCGAGGAGGGCCTACGCCTGGCGCTGCGTGCCTGCGGTGTGGAGTGGGAAGAACTTCCGGGCGAGGGCGCCTTCTACGGTCCCAAGGTCGAATACCACATCAAGGATGCGATCGGCCGCTCCTGGCAGTGCGGTACGCTGCAGCTCGACCTGGTGCTGCCGGAGCGTCTGGGTGCCGAGTTCGTCGCCGAAGACAACTCGCGCAAGCGCCCGGTCATGCTGCACCGCGCCATCCTGGGCTCTTTCGAGCGCTTCCTGGGCATCCTGCTGGAAAACCACGCCGGCGCGCTGCCCGCCTGGCTGGCGCCGGAGCAGGTTGTGGTGATGAATATTGCCGAATCCCAGGCCGAATACGCGGAAGGCATTGCGCAACACCTGCAAAAACAAGGGTTTAGGGCAAAGGCCGATTTGCGTAATGAGAAAATTACGTATAAAATCCGCGAGCATTCCCTTCAGAAGATCCCTTACCTGCTGGTAGTGGGTGACAAGGAGCGGGATGCCAATCAAGTGGCCGTGCGTGCCCGTGGCAATGTGGATCTGGGTGTGATGCCCGTTTCCGCGTTCGTGGAACGTCTGCAACAGGACGTTGCCAGCAAAGCCTGAGGGTGGTGAGCACGGCTTTTTTTCTTCTTCTTGAGGTAACGCAACATCGCTACAGACAAAGGTCATCGCATCAACCGGGAGATCAGCGCACCTGAACTGCGACTGGTAGGGGTTGATAACGAGCAGCTCGGCATCGTCAAGTTCATCGAGGCGCTGCGCATGGCTGAGGACAAGGACTTGGATCTGGTGGAGATCGCCCCGAACGCGACTCCGCCCGTGGCCCGCATCATGGACTACGGCAAGTTCAAGTACGAGGAAGCCAAGCGTGCCCACGAGGCCAAGCTGAAGCAGAAGATCATCCAGGTCAAGGAAGTAAAATTCCGGCCGGGCACGGATGACGGCGACTACAACGTCAAGCTGCGCAACCTGCGGCGCTTCCTCGAGGAAGGCGACAAGACCAAGATCACGCTGCGCTTCCGCGGCCGTGAGATGGCGCACCAGGAGATCGGTGCACGCATGCTCGAGCGCCTGAAGGTTGACCTGGAGGAATTCGGCCAGGTCGAGCAGATGCCGAAGATGGAAGGCCGCCAGATGGTGATGGTGCTGGGCCCCAAGAAGAAGAAGTGAGTTTTGCGCGGCGCGACCGCGGTGCCAGGCACCGCGGCGCGGGGCGCGAACAGCGCGACGGACCGTTTCGCGGTCCACGCGCAAAACAAGTGGATGCGGGTTTTGCAAGCGTCGGCGTCAGCCGTCCACCTGCATGCATGTCAGAGAGCTGGAGTTTTTCATGCCGAAGATGAAGACCAAGAAAAGCGCTTCCAAGCGCTTTACTGCGCGTCCGAACGGTTCGTTCAAGCGCGGCCAGGCCTTCAAGCGTCACATCCTGACGAAGAAGACCACCAAGAACAAGCGTCAACTGCGCGGTACCCAGGACGTCCATGAGACGAACCTGAAGTCGGTGCGCGCAATGATGCCGTACGCATAACCCTAACGAGAACGAAAGGAGAGTTACATGCCTCGAGTCAAACGTGGGGTCACTGCGCGGGCCCGCCACAAGAAAGTCATCGACGCTGCCAAGGGTTACCGCGGCCGTCGCAATAACGTCTATCGCATCGCCAAGCAGGCGGTCATGCGTGCTGGCCAGTACGCATACCGCGATCGCCGCAACAAGAAGCGCGTGTTCCGCGCGCTGTGGATTGCGCGTATCAATGCTGCCACGCGCGAGCATGGCATGACCTACAGCGTGTTCATGAACGGCCTGAAGAAGGCTTCGATTGAACTGGACCGCAAGGTGCTGTCGGACATGGCTATCCATGACAAGCCTGCCTTTGCCGCCATCGTCAACCAGGTGAAAGCCACCGTTGCCTGATGCCGGCGCCGGGCGCGCGTAAGCGCGCCTGGGCAAGCACCGACCGCAAGGTCGACCGCGGCCGCCGGGGCGGCCTCCGCAGCACGCTGCGACGACCACCCGGCATGACCGCTGAAACGGGGCTCCGAATGGGCCCCGTTTTCATTTCGAATGCCGTAACGCAGCGGGCAGTGCCCGGCGCCGCCGGCTGCGAGACGGCATCCGAAACGAACACCGCACGTAGTGCCAACCCACGCCATGGCGTTCGCGCCTGGCGCCCAAACCTTCCACGACCGCTGCCATGTCCCTGGATCTGGATCAAATCGTCGCCGACGCCCAGGCCGCTTTCGCCGCCGCCAACGACAACGCCACGCTGGAAAACGAAAAGGCCCGCTTCCTCGGCAAGACCGGCGCGCTGACCGAGCTGCTCAAGAGCCTGGGCAAGCTGGATCCCGAGGTGCGCAAGAGCGAAGGGGCGCGTATCAACCAGGCCAAGCAGCAGGTCGAGGCCGCGCTCAACACGCGCCGCCAGGCGCTGGCCGACGCGCTGATGAACGCGCGCCTGGCCGCAGAGGCCATCGACGTGACGCTGCCGGGCCGTGCCGTAGCGCGCGGCAGCCTGCATCCCGTGATGCGCACCTGGGAGCGCGTGGAGCAGATCTTCGGCTCGATCGGCTTCGATGTGGCGGACGGTCCCGAGATCGAGACCGACTGGATGAACTTCACGGCGCTGAACAACCCGGACAACCATCCGGCGCGCTCGATGCAGGACACCTTCTATGTGGACGGCCGTGACAGCGAGGGCAAGCTGCTGCTGCTGCGCACCCACACCAGCCCGATGCAGGTGCGCTATGCGCGCATGCACGTGGAGAAGTACAAGGGCCGCGCCATGCCGCCGATCAAGGTGATCTGCCCGGGCCGCACCTATCGCGTCGACAGTGACGCCACGCACTCGCCGATGTTCAACCAGGTGGAAGGCCTGTGGATCGGCGACGACATCAGCTTCGCCGATCTCAAGGGCGTCTACACCGACTTCCTGCGCAAGTTCTTCGAGCGCGACGACATCCAGGTGCGCTTCCGCCCCTCGTACTTCCCGTTCACCGAGCCGTCGGCCGAGATCGACATGGCCTTCGAGGAAGGCAAGCTGGCCGGCAAGTGGCTGGAGATCTCCGGCTCGGGCCAGGTGCACCCGAACGTGCTGCGCAATATGGGCCTCGATCCCGAGCGCTACATCGGCTTTGCCTTCGGCTCCGGCCTGGAGCGGCTGACCATGCTGCGCTACGGCATCAACGACCTGCGGCTGTTCTTCGAAGGCGACGCGCGCTTCCTGCGCCAGTTCGCCTGAGGCCCGCCGCGCCCCACGCCGCCGTCTCCCGTCACCGACACACAGAATACTTACCGGATCAGAAGCGCCATGCAATTCTCGGAATCCTGGCTTCGCAGTTTCGTCAATCCTGAAAAGGTCTCCACCGACGCGCTCTCGCACCGCCTGACCATGGCCGGGCTCGAAGTGGAAGAGGTCGGCCCCGTCGCGCCGCCGTTCGAAAAGATCGTGGTGGCGCGCGTGCTCGCCACCGAGCGCCATCCCAATGCCGACCGCCTCAATGTGTGCCAGGTCGACGCCGGTACCGGCGAGACGCTGCAGATCGTCTGCGGCGCGCCCAACGTCAAGCCAGGCATCCTGGTGCCGTGCGCGCTGGTCGGCGCGGTGCTGCCGCCGTCCGAGCCGGGCGGCAAGCCCTTCGAGATCAAGGTCGGCAAGCTGCGCGGCGTCGACAGCCACGGCATGCTGTGCTCGGCGCGCGAGCTCAAGCTTTCGGAAGACCACGAGGGCCTGCTGATCCTGCCCGAGGACGCACCCGTCGGCCAGAATATCCGCCAGTACCTCGACCTGGATGACCAGGTCTTTGTCATCAAGCTCACGCCCAACAAGGCAGACTGCTTGTCGATCCACGGCGTCGCGCGCGAAGTCGCCGCGCTGACCGGTGCCGCGCTGCAGCTGCCGGAGATGAAGCCGGTGGCGGTGACGCTGGACGAGAGGCTGCCGGTCAAGGTGTCGGCGCCCGACCTGTGCGGCCGCTTCTCCGGTCGCGTCATCCGCGGCGTCAACGCGCATGCGGCCACGCCCGCCTGGATGGTGCAGCGGCTGGAGCGCTCGGGCCAGCGCAGCATCTCGGCGCTGGTGGACATCTCCAACTACGTGATGCTGGAACTGGGCCGGCCTTCGCACGTGTTCGACCTGGACAAGATCCACGGCGGCCTCGACGTGCGCTGGGGCCGCAAGGGCGAGCAGATCAAGCTGCTGAACGGCAACACCATCGAGGTGGACGAGCAGGTCGGCGTGATCTCGGACGACAAGGAGATCGAGAGCCTGGCCGGCATCATGGGCGGCGACAGCACGGCAGTATCGCTGGACACCACCAACATCTACCTGGAAGCCGCCTTCTGGTGGCCGCAGTCCATCCAGGGCCGCGCGCGCCGCTATAACTTCTCCACCGATGCCGGCCACCGCTTCGAGCGCGGCGTGGACTACGCCACCACGGTGGAGCACATCGAGCGCATCAGCGCGCTGATCCTGGAGATCTGCGGCGGCCAGGCCGGCCCGGTCGACGATCACGTCGTCAACCTGCCCGAGCGCAAGCCGGTGCGCATGCGCGTGGCGCGCGCAGAGCGCGTGCTCGGCATCGAGCTGTCGGGCGCGGAGATCGCCGACGTGTTCCAGCGCCTGCAGCTTTCGTTCGCGCGCGAGCAGGGCGCGGATGGCGAGGTCTTCGTGGTGACGCCGCCGAGCTACCGCTTCGATATCGAGATCGAGGAAGACCTGATCGAGGAAGTGGCGCGCATCTACGGCTTCGAGCGCATTCCCGCGCGCCCGCCCGTGGCCGAGAGCGAGATGCGTCCGACCGACGAGGCACGCCTCTCGCAGCATGCGGTGCGCCACGCGGTGGCCGCGCGCGACTACCAGGAGGTGATCAACTTCGCCTTCGTGGAAGAGAAGTGGGAGCGTGACTTCGCCGCCAACGAAAACCCGATCCGCCTGCTTAATCCGATCGCGAGCCAGCTCGCCGTGATGCGCTCCACGCTGATAGGCGGCCTGCTCGACAAGGTGCGCTACAACCTGAACCGCAAGGCCGGTCGCGTGCGCCTGTTCGAGGTGGGCCGCGTGTTCCATCGCGACGGCTCGGTGGCCGACGGCGGCCTGACCGTCGCAGGCTACAGCCAGCCGATGATGGCCGCCGGCATCGCCTATGGTCCGGCCTTCGATGAGCAGTGGGGCGTGCCCACGCGCATGGTCGACTTCTTCGACGTGAAGGGCGACGTGGAGTCGCTGTTCCATCCGCGCGCGCTGCGCTTCGAACCCGTCGCGCATCCGGCGCTGCATCCAGGCCGCGCCGCGCGCGTGCTGCTCGATGGCAAGCCGGTAGGCGTGGTCGGCGAACTGCATCCGCGCTGGCTGCAGGAATACGAGCTCGCACACGCGCCGGTGCTGTTCGAACTGGAGCTGCAGGCGCTGCGCGAAGTCGGCCTGCCTTCGTACACGGAGATCTCCAAGTTCCCGGCCGTGGTGCGCGATCTCGCCGTGGTGGTCAAGCAGTCCGCACTCGCGCAGGACCTGCTCGACGCCATGCGCGCCGCGCTCGACAAGGCGGGCTACGGCCGCTATTGCCAGAGCCTGGTGCTGTTCGACGAGTTCCGTCCGAAGGCCAATGCGGCCGCGTCCAGCAGCATCGGCGCGGACGAGAAAAGCCTTGCGTTCCGGGTGACCTTGCAAGATACTGGGTCGACCCTCCAGGACGAGACCGTGGACAGCGCAGTGCGCTGCATGGTGGACGCGCTGGGCACGGCGTTCCAGGCGCGGCTGCGCGGTTGAACGCCGTCTCATCGACGGCATGGAGTGCCCGGGCCGCTGCGCCCGGGCGGATCGCCAGATTGAACGACAATGAACGATCAATATGAATGATCGACATCTGAATGTCATGACTGCTGCATCACGAGGTGAGGCAGGCGACCGGCAAGCAGCCTCCCACGACGACGACATGCCGGAAGCACGTACGGCCGAGGTACCCACCCTCACCAAGGCCGAGCTCGCGGAGATGCTGTTCGATCAGGTCGGCTTGAACAAGCGTGAATCGAAGGACATGGTCGAAGCATTCTTCGACGTGATTCGCGAAGCCCTGGAGCAGGGCGACAGCGTCAAGTTGTCCGGCTTCGGCAATTTCCAGCTACGCGACAAGCCGCAGCGTCCGGGACGCAACCCCAAGACCGGTGAGGTGATTCCCATCACCGCGCGCCGCGTGGTTACATTCCACGCCAGCCAGAAGCTCAAGGCGCTGGTCGAGGAACGCGCCGGTCTGGCAGTGCCGGGCTGAAGCGGCCCGCCGCGTTGCCCGCGACGGCGGGAATCGGTATCCTTCAGTGCGCACATTGCGCACCACGTCCATCGAATCTCTAGCGAAATTCCAGCGGGCCGCGCCTCTTGCCGGCCCTTCAACGCATGTCGGACAAACCAAGCGATCGCGTCGCGCTGCCGCCGATTCCCGCCAAGCGCTACTTCACCATTGGTGAAGTGAGCGAGCTGTGCGCCGTCAAGCCGCACGTGCTGCGCTACTGGGAACAGGAATTCACGCAGCTCAAGCCCGTCAAGCGGCGTGGCAACCGGCGCTACTACCAGCACCACGAAGTGCTGCTGATCCGCCGTATCCGCGAACTGCTGTACGAGCAGGGCTTCACCATCAATGGCGCGCGCAACCGTCTCGACGACCTGCGCCGTCATCCTGCGTCGAGCGGGCACGAGGAAACGGAAGCTGCGGCGCCATCATCGGCAATCGTCGAGGACGCGCCGTTGATGTCGGTCGACCTCAACGCGCTGCGCAACGAACTGGTCGAGGTGCAGCACCTGCTCGCGCAACTGCGCACGATCGCTCGCCACGATGCGAAGTGAATGGAGTAAATAAAAAGTGCAGAAGGCACTAGCCAAGACAAAAAGCCTTCTGCTATAATTTTTTTCTTCGGGGCGTAGCGCAGCCTGGTAGCGTACCTGCATGGGGTGCAGGTGGTCGGAGGTTCAAATCCTCTCGCCCCGACCAAACCCTAAAACCCGCACAGCGTAAGGCTGTGCGGGTTTTTTCTTGCCTGCTGTGCAGGTTCTTTCGACGGTCGCAAAAAAACAACGTCCCCGGGATTTCCACGGGTTCGGCTTGGACCCTGTCCCCGGGATCGTCCCCGGGATCGTCGCCGGGAAGACCAAACGTGACGCGCATCCGACACGGGGAAAACTGCCCCGCGCCTCACTTTCCCCTAGCCGGCATTGCGCCGCGCGCCGCCCCCACCCAAGGGTGAGACGTAACAAAAATCGATGAAATGTTACGGTTTTTTTAATTCCCTTGCGCGACGCGGAATCCCCCACTAATAATCCCTGTGCCGTCACGCTTAAACCTAGGTGCAACGCCTAAACGGAAGCGACGCGAACGCTGTAAATGTCTCTAGGTTCGGCATACATTGTCAGACAGTGCCGGACAAATCCAAAAAAACCGTAGGGGACAGCGATAATGTACGGACTTGATTTGTCGGATGTGAAGGTCACGACCACGTGGTCAGGGGAACGCGAGAAAGTCGAATTACCTTATAAGCTATTCGCGCAGTTGGTGGAGTTCTGGATAGCAGGTCGGCAGGCGCAAACGCGGGACATCGAGCGCAAAGCCGGCAGGACGGGAATCTCGTCTAGTCTCGCTACTGTGACGCCGCCGGGTAATGCGGAACCGGCGGCAGATCGGCCCGTTTCAATCGCCATATTGGAAGCCGTCAGAGCCGGCACCCCACGGAAAGAATCCCCGCCGGTCAATGATGCACGGGCGCGCGCGGATTCCCTGTTCCTGCCGGTCGAAACCCTGGCGCGCGAATCCGAAGCGCCAGCAAAAAAGCGGCTAGGCGAATATCCCGCCCGCGGTCTGCCGACATTCAAGGAAGCGATTCCCGCGCCCGTCTGGAAACTGATCCGCGAAGGCAATAGCCCGTTGCGCGCTTGGCGCGTCTATCGCGGCTATGGCATATCCGACGTGGCCGAGCTAGTCGGCGTCACGCCGGCCGCCATCACGCAACAGGAAGTTTCCGCGTGGCGCAAGGGGGCAAAATGGACGGCGCAAAGCGCGAAGCGATACGCCGATGCCCTGGACTGCCAACCGGGCCAGTTAATGGACTGCGGCGATCTGTTCGGCGATGACGCCGACTGCCATTATCTAAAGATCATGGCGGAGGCCGACGCGGCAGAGCGTATCGCATCTGGCGAGGTACCCGAATCTACGCCGGACGAATCGGATCAGGACGCCGATCCGAAGCGGACCATATTTGTGAAATTCTCGCCCGCCGACACCGATTATCCGCCGCAGGTCATGCGGCAGATGCAGAACGGCAAACATCCAATCGAAGCATGGCGGACCTTTTTAGGCTACGATAAAAGCCAAGCGGCGGATTTACTAGGTTGTTCGCCGCGCAATATCGATGCCTTCGAACGAGGCGAAAATCTGCGGCCCGCCGTGATCGACCGGCTGTGCTCACTTTTCAAATGTAAGCCCGAACAGTTGCAATATCCCGAGGGCATCGAGTTTCACGGCAAGGCCCGGCGGCGCGTGTATGCATCCGCCGCTTCCCATGCCGCCTAGACGAAACCCGATCCGAGGGGATGCAAAATGGCCCGAACCCAAGTGGAAAATTTCAACCTTGCGAATGCGGTCGCGCTGGACGTTGACCGCACGCATGGCGACGAATTTAAGACCAGTTTTGTCGTGGCGCTGCTGGCGCGTTATGGCGTGAAACCGGGCGGACTGCCAAAGCCCGGCGATCATGCCGCGCCATTGACCGCGCAAGCCAAAACCGCGCGCGCTGAAACGCCTAGCCCGTCGCCGGTTATCGCGAATGGCGTGCCGAAGCGCCGTGGCCGTCCGCCGAAACTCGAAACCCTGATCGATGCCAGCGCCGCCGTGCAGGCCGAAGCCAAAAAGCCCGGAGGCAAGCCCGGCAAGCCGGCAGTATCGTTCGCCAGTCGTGCCGCTGTCAGTCCGGGTAATGGTGCGGCCAGCGCGGTTAATGATGGCGCTCGCCGTCGAGGTCGTCCGCCGGTCCTGCAGACACCGGACGGGCGCTATACGCTGGCAGGCGCGGCGCAATATCTCGGGATCGATGGCGATACGCTCAAACAGCTAGGCAAGGCATCCGCCGGCCCGGCACATGAGCGCGAGGGCGGGAAATGGCTGTACACCCGCAAGGCGTTGGATCAGTACGCCGCGACGGTCCATTGATCACAACAGATTGCAGCGGCGGCGGTTTTTAGCGAGGCCGGTCCCGCTGTCCTACGCCGGGAACCAAGAACATGAATAATCCCACCGCACCCCGGACCGTTAAGGTCATCGTTTTTCGCGTCGGCGAACCGCCCGTGATCGAAGCCCATGCCGACCGCGTCGAGGTCTGGCAACGCCTTGTGGGCGGCTATCTCGAAGCCCTGCGCCTGTCCGATGACGGGCTTTATCTGGTCTGCGACGAAGACGGCAAGATCAAACGCAGCCCCCACAACCGGACCCTTGCCAATGGCGATCCCATCCTGGGGGATTTCTTCCTGGTCCGCACGCAGGAAGCCGATTTTGCGGACGTGACGCCGGCAGACCTGACGCATTGCGGTTTCTGGTTCGCCTGATATTCGCGACTTGCAAAGGACCGGACCGGCGCGAGTCGGCTGAATAGGCCCGCGCCGGTCCGCAGTATGCAGGCGTTAATCGGCCCTGCATCGCGGTTCTATTTGTGCCGTCAGGCTACCGGATGCCGCGCCGCCTGAAAATGGCGCGCGGCCTATCGTCACAAACATTCAAGATTACACATTCTTACTGTGGACACTGCTGAACAGGTCGTGCGCCGCGTCGCGGTCGTCGACGACATCGCGCAGCGCAAGCTGCAGGCCGTGAATGCCAAACTCGCGCCGCACGGGTCCGAGTGTCAGCGACAGATCAACGCGCTGCATTCGGGACCGGGCAATACGGATGACCGTTTCCGCGCGCTGTGCGCGCTCGCGGCAGACGTGACTGCGCCGGTTGCCGAGTCGGCAGCGTGCCGGCGCGGCTGCGTGCACTGCTGCCATACGGGGATCGCGGTCCTGCAGCCCGAGGCGTATCTGATCGGGCGCGCTATCGGCGTCAAGCCGTCCAAGGTCAGGGGGCGCCGCTATCACAACCCCTGCGTGTTTCTGCGCGACGGCGAATGTTCGATTTATGCGCATCGCCCGCTGGCGTGCCGCGTGCATTTCAACATGGACGATGACGCGCTGTTGTGCGACCTGACGTCGCCGAATCCGAAGCCGGTCCCGTACTTCAACAATCTGCCGTTTCAGGTCGCGGCGATCCGCATCTGTGCCCAAGTTTCAACGCACGTAGTCATGGACGACATACGCGCATTTTTCCCGCAAGGGATTTCGAAAGGGGGTAAGCCATGAAAGAACAGCATATTGCCGCATTCAATTTCGCGAACCGTGTGGCCGTTGCCATCGATCCGAGCGGCGGCGACGATTTCAAGGCCGCGTTCGCGGCGGCGTTTCTGGTCGAGGTCGAGCGCGCCGGCCTGAGTGCCGATCCGCGCCTGATCGCGCCGGCATCCCGCAAGCGCAAGCCCGGACGCCCGCGCAAGGACGATGCCGCGACGACCAGTGCGAAGCCGGCGAAGGGCGCGGCGAAGGGGGCGAAGCGTGGACGCAAGCCGCAATTGACGCTGCCCGATGGGCGCTATACGACCGCAGGCGCGGCGGATTGCTGCAGCCTCGTCGAGAATTTGCGCACGAACCATAAAGGCCCGCTGTCCGAGGGCGAGGGCAATCGCCACGTCTATACGCGCGCGGCGCTGGACGCTTGGCAGGCGAAGCGCGCCGCCTAACGAACTGAGGGCACGGGCACCAATGGAGGGGACACATCATGAAAAATGCGCCTGGACATATCGCGTACTGCTTGTGTCATGACTGCGTCGCTACCAATGGCGGCGCGGAGGGCACGCATCGCGCGATCTTGTACGCGCTGGAAAACGAGCCCGCCGCGCTGACGGCAGACCTGCAGTCGTGCGCCAATGTCGTGAGCGGGATCATGCTCGCGATGGAACGGCAATTCAGACCCGCGCCCGTGCCCGGTCACTTGCGACTATGGGATAAAAAAGGTTCATCGCCGATCTGCGGGGCGACTGAGGGTCGCAGAACGACCCTTCCCGGTCATTTTCCTTAGCTGTCGGAAAGGCGGCAACGCGTCCAGAAGCGGTCAGCCGTGGTGGACGAATTTTGGCTCCGACGTACACAAGGTCCCCAGCGTGCCGTCAGTCGTCAAGCTGGACTCGGGTTTCCACGGAGTCAGAAAAGCCGCACAGATTAGAGTTATTCCTCTAATCTGTGCGTCGAGCTTGGCACAGCACGACTGCGGCTGCACCACTCGCGAGCGACTCACATCGGCTCGGTACGAGGCGCGGTGTCAGCGGGGTCACCGCGCCTACGCTTCCCTGCATGCGGCCGTAGAAAGACTCTCTGACCATCAAACGACGCCATTGAACAACGGGTTGGTGGCGCGATCGAGCACTAAGAAGACGAGGGAGACGATGGAGCCAGAAAATGTTGTCCGCAGGTTTGAAAGTCTGGCGCTGGACCCTGGCGTGGAACTGGAAGTGGATGATGCTCTAGCTGGCTTGGCGATGCTGCTGACCAATCCGGCACTTGGACGGAGGGAGCGGGTACTGCTCACCGAGGTTGGCGCGACACTCTATCGCACCGCCCTGAACGAGCAGTTGCACAGAGCCATCCGGAAGCGATAGGCGACGGGCGCGCGAGCGAGCGCGACTGCGCTGCTGCGTTGCGGAATCGAGCAGTGACCGCGATGGCTTAAGGCGAATCAGAAAGACGTTGAAAAAATGTGACATGTCATATCTTGATGGTTCCGCTGCTTCAGTCCGAAGAGTCCTCCTCGGAGCCGCAGTCGATCCATCGTGGGCGAAGCCAAAGCAGAGTGCGCCGCGGCAGGCGCGAGGCGTGGGATATCCAAGACGTACGGGGTGAACGAGGAGCGTTGACCATGCTGAGCCCACATGAAATCGCCACGCTGATCCTCGTCAGGGACGCTCGTTCCCCGTATGACCTCGACCCGCTGGACCTCGACACACTGATGCAGCATCAACTCGTCGCCCTGGAGAGTTGTCCATACGGCCAAGTGCGACCACGCATCACTGATCGGGGGAGTTCTTTGCTGAAGGCGGTTGACCGGGTCAGGTAGTCCTTGTGGCATCTGTGCCGTATTGCCTGTAGCGACAATGACAAGCCGGGCGGCAATGGATCGATACCACCATGCACAGGCGTCCCATGCTACGGCCGGATGTGCTTCGGGTACCGAGTCGAGGCCGCCGGCCTAACCCGTAGCGAAACTGGCATTTGTCGGCGGCACTCGACGCCAGTGCGCCGAGTCCGATTTTCAGGAGTGTCATCATGGCGACCTTGTCACCCGAGCAACTTGCAGCAATACAGGCGACCAATCTCGATGTCTTGGTCGGCTTGACGAATCAGACGATTGATTGTCTTCGCAAGCTGGCGGAGCTGAATTCAGAGACACTGAACGCGACCTTGGCTGAATCGGTGGACGCCGCCCGCAAGGTATCAGTCAGCAGGGATCATCCGACGCAATTGCTGGCATTGCAAGCCACGCTCTTCCAAAACGCCACCCAAAGGACGCAGGCGTACCGCGAGGAACTATCTGGCCTTGCCTTGGCGACGCGAGCCGAGTTCGCGAAAGTCGTCGCGTCGCAGTTCGAAGCGAACAAGCACCAACTGCAGGAGGCAATGGATACCGTCATGAGTGGCAGGTCGGCACCGGCCATGGCGATGTGGCAGACGGCGCTTGCGGCGAGCACGACATTGATAGACGCCATGCAACAGGCCACTATGCAAGCCTTCGACAGTGCCGAGCGCAATTGGACCGCCGCCAGCACGGCAGCAAACGCGACACGGCAGGCGACGGCGCGCAAGGCAAAGAGCGAGTGACCAAGAGTTGCAAGCACCGCCAAGACGGTGAAAGGGGGAGACATGTACGTCAGCTATCGCGTGGTTCCACGGGTGGAAGTGGTATCAAGTGGAGTTTTCCGGCCCGGCGTGCTGGTAATCGCCTATGACGACGATGTCACTCTGAACGAACTGATCTGTGATGGCATGAAGCCAGTTGCTGCCTACGATGAGGCGATGGTCGTGGCAGAAATACTGGCGATGCGGGTCCGATCTAGGGTTGAGAAATCGATCCAGCAAACCGACATCCGCCTACCAGCTATACAGGCGATGCTCAAACGGATTGCCTCGTCAGGTGATGGCGAAGCAGCGGAACAAGTCCCACCCCTTGACCTAGCCACCACGCAGTTCGCCAAGCATATGTCTCATATTTCTTGGCGTCGTCACATCTAGCTACTGGAACCGATGTCATGGAAGCAAATCTTGTTCGCGGCAAGGCGTTCACCCTCCGCTGGAACAACGGACGGGGTGAGCACTTCAAGGGGGCCGTCACTCTGGTGCTGCGCACTGCCCCAAACATGGAACGGATCGAGACGTATCAGTGCGATCAGACACGTCCTGAACGCGCTTTGGCGCAGGCAGACGCTGACCGACTGTTCAAAATCAAGACCAAGGAAGTCATCCGCAGTGGGGACGACATCTAGCCGATGAAGGCCGTCGCCGGATGGGGCGACCGAACACGACTAGTGGCACATCGCTGAGGGCGGGGCGATGCAGGCGAAAGTAGCGTGCGCAGCGTCAGCGGGAGTTAAGTGGTTGGCTCACGACTCCACCCGCAAAAACGCTCAAGTAGGTCCGCTTCAGTCTCGTGCACCTCAACGGGCAAGCAGCTTGCGCCAGCAAACGCCAGATAACGCGCGCGATGCTGGCCATTTCGAAAGGATGCTACGCCTTCCCTGTCTATGCCAATCAACCCAAGTAACGTACGACAGCGCCGAACTCTGAACGCCACATATGGCATTTCTGGAATCCGTTCTTGGCTGGGGTCGAGGAACTCGCGAATGCCACGCAATTTTCCAGGATGCCAGTACTGCGCAGCCTGGAGGACATAGTCCGTTGTATCGCGATCTGCACAAGTGAGTAGCCTTTTCAGATCGACGATGACCACCTTGTGACGCGAGTCGGGAGAGTCGAAGCCGCACCTCAAGCGCGCGAATGAATAGGGCTTGTGACCCGGGAGAGGAACTGTCCAGGTCCCGTCGGGACCACGATGCAATTGATCTGTTTCCAAGTCGACCCCGCCTCACTTCTCTCGAGGGGCGCTATTATGAACGATCTTTCGCTGCAAGCCCGAAACATCCCGACAACGGGTATGCTCAACTAGCACACACCGCGTAGGGAAAGCGTAAATTGTGGTTGCGCGGCGCGCCCATAGGTCGGCAGGAAGCGGCGCGCGCGCCCCTTAATTGCCACCCGACAATGACGCACCATCCGCCATCCATCCTTCTCGAATCGACGCGGGGCGCTCGCGGTAGGTCCGAGTATCGCCTGGATTGCGACAGTGTGACGATCGGACCTGGCGGCCTCGTCGTCGAGGGTGTTGAGGTAGGACGCCTGCTGACTCTCAGTTGGGCGCCGGAATATGTGTCCTTCGATGCTTCGGGCGAACGCCACCGCTACAAAGTTGGCCCCATGGGTGTGGTTCGCCCGCGGCGCGCATTGTTTCCATTCGCCTAGTGCGTCAGCAGCCCGCTAGGATTCGCTGTAAGCACTGCCCAAGCAAGATACGCCGCACCCAGCATCAGAAGGCAGGCAGCCAATGCCCAGTAGTAGCGGCCCCCATGATGGGGCGGGTGAGAATGAAAGTGGTGAACTATGGCTTTCATTTGTGCGACCTTTAGCCCATTACCGGACGATGCATCGACTCATTTAGGCGAGCCCATGCTCGATCTTTCACCGATGCAAGATGCATGCCACGTCCGTGCGCATCGGCTCAAAGCCGGCCGGGGGCACGTCATACAGGCAGAGCCGAGCTTCTCACCGCTTCGCGAACTATCTACCTTTCCCCACCGAACTGCGGCGATGAACCTTTTTTTGCCCGGCGTGGCTGGCGCAGCGCGACGCGGTTGGGCGCGAGATTGAGGGGACGACCGTCAGCACGTCCGGGCGGGAAAACGCAACAGCGGCCCGATTTGGCCCGCCCGTAGCGATTGCGTCGTATACGGCGCAAACTTGCGATCCGGCGCAACTTGCCTATGCTGGCGGGAATGACGAACGCCCAATGACGCCCAGGACAGCCACGGGCAGGTAAGCGGGTACGCCCTACGTGCCCCGCGTGCCTGCATTTCCGAGGCCCGGCGCGCCCACCAGGGAGACAGAACCCGCCCGCGTGGCGGGGGGTTTTGTCTTTTCAGGGTGCCGCCGATTCGCGCGACGGCGTCGCCGGGACCGTGCCGGGCGTGTCGGCAGGCGTCGCGAAGGTCGTCAGGCGTTCGGTCCCGGCGACATACGCGAAACAAAAGACAAAGCAGGTCGGCAACAGCGCGTTGAGCGACAGGCGCTGCTGACCGGGCAGCGTCGCACACGCGGCCAGCATCGCGGCAGGGATCAACGCGAGGACTCGCATGGTCAGCCCTTCGATTTCTTCGCCTTCGCGTGCGCTGGCGCATCTGCCGGCCACGGCAGGCTGGCGCGGATTTCTTCATAGCGTGCCGCGCCTTGCTGCGCCATGTCTTCGGCGCCGGGCTGCCCTGTCACATTCATGCGCGCGGCTTCCATGAAATAGCGATCACTGCCTGTCACCGGGTCCGCATAGGCGTGCAGGCGGGCAGCTTCCACTTGCTCGCGCGTAGGCGGCGGCGGGGGCGGGGGATCAATGAGTGAGCCATTGCCTTTTTTATCCACCTTCATGCGCTTGCCTTTGGATTGCCCATCAAGTAAGGCGATCCATGTTTCGTTCGTAATCTCAATCGCGCCCTTGGGAATCTGGTCAGGCGTATGGATATCGTCGGCATAGAAGCCCGTGACGAAGTCGTCAGCGTCGACCGTGGCGAATTTCTGGCTCATGGCTATTTCCCCTTTATTTGCCAAACACCCAATAGGCCGCATATTGCGTATTGGAAGTTGTGACAGTGCTTGTCGCCGCAAGTCGCATGCCGGTCGTTGAGAAAATTTCACAATCAAGAGTAACTTGAGCGCCGGCACCGACGTTGTTTCCCTGTAAAGTCGCCATGGCTTGAAAAATGGCGGTCGTAAAGGCAATCGGGAAGGTGACATTGGCATAATTGAATGTGCCAGCCGTCAGGCCGCCGAATGTACCCGCCCCCCATTGCAAGATCAAACCACCGGGGAGTCTTTGATAGCCAACATTCGAGAGGCTTACGGCAAAATCGCCGGACGCACTCAACAGCCCTGGACCGCCGACCAGCCATTGACCGCCACCGGACGACACGGCAACGGCCATCGCGCCGTTTGGAATGGCGTAGGTCGTGTGGACCGAGCCATCGGCGGACAGCGTATCCGAGCCCGAACGGGAGAGCGTATAGGGTTGCCCTTGATTGGAAAGCAAGTACCCGGCACCGGCTGGGACCGAGGCGCCGGCGGGCAGGCTGATCGTCTGTCCTGCGGACCCGCAAGCGACGTTGATCATCTTGCCGACATCGGTCGAATTGAGCGTTCCCGTTGCGGTAATGCCTGCCACCCCGGCGTAATTCCCCAGCGCGCGTTGCAGAAACTGCGAGGTAATTATTTTCGTGCTGTTGTCGAATTGCGCAGGCGTGGCGCCATACGATCCCGCCGGCAATTGCATCGCGCCGCCCGCGCTTTGCATCAGGACCCACGAACTAAGAATCGTGCTGTACTGGACCTGACACCATTGGTTCGCGGCAATTTCGCCGCCAATCAGCGCGTTAAGCCCTTCGCCCACCAGCGGCTTCGCACCAGGACCGACATTCAAGGTAGACGCGCCTGTATTCGCGTTCTTCGCCTTGAACCATAGCAACATGCCATCGGTCAGCGCGGTAATGACAGGCGCATAGACGACGTTGTATGCATTCGCCGCGCCCGTATCCACGCCAAAGGTCATCGCGCCGCCCTGTGTCACGCGCTGGAAGCATTGCGATAGTTGGTTGAATTTCGTTTTGTCCAGCGCAATGCCTGCGCCCGTGATGGCGTTGCATAACTCCATCATCATCGAGTTAAGCCATTCCGCCGGCACAATCGTCGCGGCGACACCTGTCGCGGGATTGCCATCGGTAAAGAAGCCGGCAGTGCCCGCCGCAGTCGATGGCGGTTGCACTGGCTGTGCGGTCGCATTGTCGATCTGATACATGATGGACCCTCATGCGTAGTGGAATTGGACGATCGTGTGCGCAGGCGCAAGTGCCCTGATTTCGCACTCAAGCACGCTATTGCCCCATGTAGAAAGCGGTTCGCCGGCAGCAGAGACGCCCGCCGCGAAATGCGTGATCGTGTTTTGCGGCGCGTTGACCGACCATGTGTAAAACCAGTCAGACGTGCCAAGCGGATCGCCCGCGTCGGACTGACCGCATCGGAAAGGCGCGTAATTTGTGACCGTGACCGTGTAGCCGAGCGCCGCCGCGTAATCGATATAAAACTGTGCGGACTGTCCGCCCGAGTTGGTCAGGCGCGCGACCACTTGCGCCTGCCGCTGCTGGATCGTCGGGTTGGGTCCCGTGCAGGGATCGGGCAGACCTAGCGTCTTTTCCCATTCGGGTAGCAATTCAACCGCCGTCGCCGGGAATGCGTCGACCAACAGATGATTGCTGCGCGCGGTCTGGCTTTCGTAATTGCGTGTCAGACCGTCAGCGGTCGCGGTCTGCACTGCGCCTGGTTCCTTGGACCAGACGCGACCGCGCGGCATCAGTGCCTGAAAAGCGCGCAGGAAATCGGCGGCAAGCAGGGTAGGGGCAAGCATGGCGGTCCCCTATGCATAGGTGATCGTGCCGAGCGTCGGCAGATTGCCCGTGGCGCAAACGATGTTCGCGGTCGGCGACGTGATGACGAAGCCGGCGGTTCCAGGGACGGCAGCTATCGCGGAATCGATGTCGGACAGGTTGACCGTGCCGCCCGGCTTGCCCGTGCGGAAAAAGACATCGCTGATTGCCTGCGATATCGCGGCGCGCGTCGTCGTGCTGGCGTTGGTCAGGCCCGTGATCGTGAAGTTCTGCGCCGCCGCGACGGGCGAGACGACATAGACCAGCGCCGTGACAAGCTGCACGGGATAGATCGCGTTCGCGACGGTCAGTTGATCGCCGGTTGCGACCGTGCCGCGCGTTTCGTTCGCGGCGCAGCCATTGTTCCCCATCGGGAACCCGCCATTCGCCGCGTTCGCCTGATCGAGCATCACATAGACGACGACCGTCCCGGTCCCGTACCCGTTGGGCGTACACCATGCGCGCGTGACACCCGGCACGGCGAGCGCCCAATTCACATAGTCGTTGATATCGCCGCCCGCTGGCGGCTGCTGAAAGGCGGTCAGGACGCGCGCGCGGAAGGCGTCATTGCCTTCGGTATCCGCGCCGCCTGTGAAGGTGCTAGAGGCCGTGCTAGAGCCCTGCAGGCCGTTGATCGGGACCGCTAGGGAAAACTGCGTATTGGCGACGCAATTGCCCGTCGCGCCGGGCACTTCATCCAACCCGGCCACGGTCGCATTGCCGTTCGCGTCACTGGTCACGCTGGACTGGACCGTGTAGGACTCGCCATCGCCCCGGACAATTTTCGAGCCGGCGTTGATTGTGATATTCGGATTGCCGGCAAAGGTCGCGGTCCCTTGCGCGGCGGTCGCGTCCTTGCGATAGACGCCCTTTAGCGCGCCCCACGCTTCGAGATATTCGTCTGTTGCGGTATAGGGGACGGCCTGCCGTGAAATCCAGTCGAGATAACCGTAATGCAGGTTTGCGAGTCCTGCCTGAACATCCCCCATGACCCCAAGGTTAGAGAATCGCAGCAACGAATCCGCGCCGGGCAGTGCCGACGCGATATCCGCCGCGATGTTCGCGCGTAGCTGCGCGAGTGTCGGACGGGCGTAAGGCATTTGATCGTTCCTAGGTCATGAGTTCCTGCCATGCCCAAGTGAAGGCGGTTGTCTGTGTTGAACCATCCGAGCGATAGGCAACGATCTGCGCGCCTAAGAAACTCGCCCGCTGCCATTCCACGAGAATGTCGAAACGCGCGACCACGCCGTCATCGAGTAGCCATTGCAGGCACTCGGTCAGGTAGTCATAGGCGCGCTGTAGCGTGTTGTCGTTTTGCTTCGCGCGCTCCAATAGCCAGAGACGCGAGCCGATAGGCTTGTCGCTGCCGCTGTCACCCCACCAGCCGCGCGGGTGGCCCGATCCATCCGGAATGAAGTCATCCGGGAGCGCGGTCCGGTCCGTAAAAACCGAAATCAGGATCGCGGTTGCGAGGTCATCGCCGGACAGCAGGTCTGCGCCCTGCAGGACCCAATCCCCGCGACAACGGTCCACCGCCCATACGGTCGTGATGTCGGACATTTCGCCCCCCTTCATGCGGGAATCAAGGCGCGGGATCAGGTCCAGGTTCGGCGCTCGCATCGTTGGCGGCGTCGAGCATGGGTTGATTAGGCGGATTGCTTTGGACGGTCGAGCTGCCCGCCTGCACGTTTGGCACGGGGTGGTTGTGCGCGTTGTAGATCGTGCGCATGTTTGCCATCGTGCGGGCGTTCGTATTGCAGTTGTCCTGAATGTCGCCCGTGCATTTCAGGATCGGCGTATCGCATAGGACCATCTGCGTCGCCTGAATCGTCGCCGTGCTGGCGTTCTTGATCGTGACCGGCTGACCGTTGGCGTTGACTTCGATATGGTCCCCGGCCAGATAGACATATTTGCCGTCGACGCTGTAAATCTGCGTTTCGCCGGGCTGGAGGTTGCGCGGTCGGCTGGATTGGTGCGCGGTCCCGAGGATCACGCCTGCCGAGCGGTCGCCCGCGATAAACACCAGAATTGCGTCCGAGCCTGCCGGCGGCATCGAGGTAAAGCCAAATTCCGCGACGCGCGGACGGTCGTCGCCCGTTTCGTTCTCGCCGAGCTTGACCTGATGCGTCTGAATCGCGCCGGCATCGTTGCCGACCAGAAGACGACCGCGCCCGATAACCAGGCGCAGGCGCGCGGCCAGCGCCTCTAATGCAGCGGGAATCATTGCACCCCCCTGGCATCGGTCGGGACCACGTTCGAAAATTGCGGGATCAGATCAATCGGTTGCGGCGCGAAGGCGTCCGGCGGCATCAGGGTCAGATCGCAATGCGTACCTTCGTCATCAAGGCGATAGGTCACTTCCCCGATCAGTAACACCGCGCCCGCGATTTTCAGCGTCGGCAGGCTGACAGGCGCGAGTGTGTTAGGCGTCCAGAGCGTGCCGGCGCTGTCGCGCCAGTTATCCGTGGTCAGATTGACGACCGCGCCGCGTGCGACACGGCGGTTCATTTCCCAGACGGCGCGCTGGCGACAGACCGCGAAGCCGTTGATCGTCATGCTTTCCGCGATGATTACGCGCTGCCTGTGCCGTTTCACTTCGCCATCAAACACCGTAACCATTGTGTTCATGCTGCCGCCCGTGGCGTCGCGCAGCGAATCGAGCGACTGTTGCACAGCGACATATTCGGAAAAGCGGTCGAGCATCGAAAACGTGGTGCGCGCCGCTTCAACGTTGATACCTTCGACGAAGCCGCCCGCCGCTTGAACATCGCTGACGCGCGCAAGGACCAGATTCCCGTTGACATCGTCATAGATCATCGCGGCGCTATAGCGCGACACCCGTTCGAGAATCGAATAGGGCGTTTCACTCAACAGGATTTGCATGTATTGCAGGACGGGCAGGTCATCGATCTGGCAGACGACGCCGAGGCCCGCATAAGGCTGGACGAGTTGCGCCGCGATCTGCTGCAGATTGCTGTTCGCGATCTGGCAGCCCGGCCATTCCGCCGCGCAGTCGACTAGATCGGCGCACAGCGAGCGGCCCGCGACCGTGATCGAATGCTGTTCCGCGTCCATTTGCGCGACGACCGTATCGACGTATCCGGTCATGACGACATCGCCGCCGATCAGCAGGCGAAACGGGTCCCCGGCGCTAACCACCACGTCCTGTGCATCGGGGTAACGCTCCGTCATGCTGACCGCGAAGTCGGACGGCAGGCGTTCGATTCCGCGCGTGATCCGCGCCTGTTGCCAGCCCATTAGCGCCGACTGGTTTTCCCCGACCAGCAGCGTCACCTGATCGACCGTGCTTGTCATGATGCGAGGGCGCTAAAGTCCTGCGGCATGAATGCCGGGTGGATCGGGTCCGCCTGCGTAACCAGATCGTCGGACCGCGTCGCGTCGCGATAGATGCGCTGCGCCAGCGTCAGCGCCGGCAGGCTCGCGTTAAAGTGAAACGTCATGATTGGTGCGAGCGCGCCGCCGCGCGCCTTCAAATCCGCGACGACCGTTTTTTTCAGCGTCGTCAATGCCTGATAGACATCGTCCGCGCCGGTATTGCCAGCGATGGCGATTTCCGCATCGAGTGCCGCCGTCACCTGATCGGTCACGTTGGCGGCGTCATCCGCCGATGACGGTTGATAGGCGCTCGCGGCCTGCGCCAGTTGGGCGAGCGCCGCGCGGCGATAGAGCGCGTTCGATCCGGCCTGCATCGCGGCCTGCGCCTGCCCGATGGGGGTCCCCGTCGTCGCATCGTTCGATTGCACTTGCGACAGCGACAGCGACAGGCGCATCCGGTCCGAAGGCGCGACGGCGGATGCGGCCAGCGCGCCGGCCAGTCCCTGCGCCGCATCGCTCATGCCCTGCGCGTTGCCGGGCGCATTGGCCGCGCTGACTAGATCGCTGCCGGCTTCCGTGACGGCGGTCCGCGCGGCGGCGTCATTCACAATCAGTTGTTGCACGGTAGCCGGCGCCTGGATCGGATTGGTTGCCGCCGAATAGCCCGTATTGCCGCCCCCGAAGAACCGGCTAAACGATCCGGACAGCGTCGACACTGCGCCGAAAAACCGCTTTACGTCATGGGCCAGCGTGACCGCGCCCGTGTACCAGCCCACGGCGGTCGACACCGATTGCTGCACGATTGCCGCGCCGTATTGAATAGCGTTCGTCGTGTCGCGAATGAATGCGGCGAGGGACGCGACGCCGAGCGCGGAGACTGCCGCGTCCAGGGCATCGCCGGTCGAGGTCACGGCGAGCGGATAACGGCGCGCGCCGGCTTCGATAAACGTCAGCGACAATTCGAAATAGCGCCCGGCATCCCACCGTTCGTGACATTGCGCCTGCAGGCCCGACACCAGCAAACGCCCCAAGGTCGGGTGGACTAACTCGCCATCGCCTGCGGTTTCAAACGCTTCGATAAAGGCGGCACGCTGCGCGACCACGCTGCCGCTAGGCTGATAGCGCAGACTGTTTTCGAGCAGGAATGCGGTCAGATGATAGAGCCGTGCTTGCCGGCCCAAGTCTTCCACCCACACCCCGTCGCGCTGCGGGTAGCGATGCACGGACGTTTTGCGCCCGAATTGGGTTTCGCCTTCAAGGACACCGAAGGGCACGCCGCGAAACGATGCCGGGCGAATCTGCGACAGCCACAGTCCTGGCGCGACGCCGCCGATTGTCGCGGCCAGTGCAGACGCGGCGCTCGCCACGCCGCCAATCGCGCCGATGACATTTAAGGTGTTGCTTTGTGCGCTGCCCATGATCGCCCCTTACACGGCGTTCGCGGTCAGCATCGAGTCACGAACGCGGGTCTGCGTCGTGACATTGCCCGATGCCTTTGCGTTGACCTTGGTCCCGGCAGGCGCACCCGATAAGGAAACGTCAACATGCACGGTCCCGGACGCGCCTGCAGGCCCGGCGGCGCTCGCGACCGGCGCACCGGGCGTCATTGCGCCCGCAAGCGCCGTGGCGGCGCCTGCGCGGGTTGCGGCTTCCATCGCGGTCTGTGCCGGGCGCTCATACATGCGGGACACGATGTCCCCAGCTTCGGCGGCGGACTTCGCGCCGCGCAGCGCGGTCCCGGCGCGCTTCTCGGTCCCTTCGGTCAATTCGTAATTGACGAAAGCGAGTTGTTCCGCAAGCGATGATTGCGCAATCGGCTTGCCGGCCCATTTCTCGAAATTGGCTTGGCGGTCCTTATGCCATTGCGCGATGCCATAGGCGGCGCCCTTGTCGCCGACCGCTGCAGGATTCAGCGCGCTTTCGCGGTTCAGATTCGCGACGATGCCGGCGGCCTGTTCCTTCGTCCAGCCGTGCGCGGTAAAGAATGCTGCCGCGTCCTTCGCACTGGCGGTCGGTCCCACTTTTTCGCCGCGACGCCGCGCGAGTTCTTCGGATTCGCCTGTATTGAGATTCGGCGAATAGAGCGCCAAGCCCGCGAACAGCCCCGCCCCGGTAAGGCGCAACGGCGTAATCAAGCCCGCCATGCGCGCGAGCCAGCCCGCGCCGGCCCCTGCAGCAGCGCCACCCGCGCCGCCTGCCACTGCGCCGCCAGCCGCCGCACCGCCGGCCACTGTCGCGGCTTCGGCCACTGCGCCGCCGACGCCGAGAATCCCACGCGCGACTGCCGGCAGGATCGTCGTTGCGAGACTGACAAGGCTGGTCGTCAGGCTGACAAGCCCGGCAATCGGCCCGGCAAACGAAATGCCCGCGATAGCAAGCGCCACGCCTTTGACGCCGCCGAGCGCGTCGACAAACTTGCCGATATCCTCGCCGACCTTTTTCCAGTCGACCGACTGAATCCATCCCGCGATGCTTTTAACCGCGTCCGCGACATTGGTCGCGATCAGGTCGCGGTTCTTATCCACCCACTTGCCGAATTGCTCCAACATGGGTTGCAGGACTGGACTCAGCGCGCCGCCTATCGTGTTCTTGAGCTTGTCCAGCGTCAGCGTCAGTTGTGCCACGCTTTGCTGATAGGCTTCGCCGCGTTTAATTTCGGCTTCTGACATGGTGGCTTTGCGCCCGGCGGCCACGTATGCTTCCCACGCTTTTGCGCCGCCTTGGAGGGCCGGCAATAGGTCTTCCGATATATGCAATGTGCGCAAAATCAAACGCTGCGCCTGTACGTTGCCCTTCTGCGCCGCGACCGCTTCGGCGACTTGACGCATCCCGCGCGCGACATCGACCGCGCCGGTCTTCATGCGCGTCATGCTGATGCCGAGTTGATTCATCATGACCAGCGCCTGACCATTGCGCCCATAGGTCGCATCTTCGAGCGCATCGCCGAGTCCCTTCAGACTGGCGGTCATGGATTCGGACGATACGCCGGCCAGCTTGGCGGCGTTCTGGTATCCCTGCACTTCCGTGGTCGACATGCCGAGTTCCGCCGAAGTGTTCGCGATCTGCTGCGCGAGCTGGCCCCAGTTATTCGCCAGCGCGACGATCCCGCCGACTGTCGCGATCCCGGTCAGCGTGCCCATGATCGGGACCAGATTGCTGACGGCAGAGACGCAGGACCGCGCCGAATTGGTGACGCGATTAAATCCCGCGCTGACCTTGTCGAATCCCGCTTCTTTGCTGAAAGCGCCGACTGACTTTTTAAGGTTCGAGACCGGCGCGGTAATGCGGGCAATCTGGTCGTTGATCTTGCGAACGGTCGCCGTCGCTTTGTCGACGGCGCTGATCGTGATCGTGAAAGTGTTTGCCATAGGTCAGCCCTGCGGTCAGCCCTGCGCGGTCTTCATCATGCGGATCATTTGGTCATGCCACCATTGCAAGCGCGACAGCGGCAGCGCCCATGCTTCGGACGGTCCCCATCCGTAAAATTTGGTCACTTCGGCTAGGGCGCTGGACCAGTCTCGGGACCATCCGAGGTAAAACCCCCGAGATAGTCGTTCGCGTCCTTGAAATCGCGGTTGGTGAGCTTTTCGACGGCAGCGCGCGGCACGCCTGCGACTAGCGAAATCAGCGTGATGCCCACGCCGACATTCGTATCGGCGCGCGTCGCCTTTTCGAGTTCGCCCGCGGTTGGCTCGCGCAGGGTCAGCGATTCATAGACCAGGGCATCGGACCCATTGCCAAGCGTCACGACCTTGCGCAATTTCAGAACGAGTTCTTCGGGTTGATCGGGCATAGGTCGCTTAGGCTTCCGTTACTGAAAGCCCTTCCCACTTGACTTCGATAGTCGCGTCTGCCGCCTTCGCCGTCTGATCTTCAATCGTCCACATGTTTCGACCGATGACCGTTTTGCCGTTGGCTAACTGGCAGACAATCGTGCTGTTGCGCATCGCGTTGATCGCGGCGACGGACAGCCCGCCCGCATCGCGTAGCGTCGCATTGATGCCGCCGGGTCGCGGCTTCTCGCTGTACCCGTGTACGCCGTCCATGCCGGTCAAGGACTCGCGCGTGAATTGCGACGGGTTATATTCGAAGTCCCCCACCAGCATGTAGTTTTGGCCGTCAATCGTGATATTGGCGGTCCCGGCTAGGCGATTGCTAAAGTCAGGCATGATCCGCTCCGGAAATAAAAAAACCGCCCTAATGGCGGTTCGATATCGATGACGCGAGCGCGCGTTACTGCAGGGTGAATTGGAAAAGCAGGGCGAAAATACGCAGTTGATTGATCAGCACGGCGGGATAGAGGACGTCGACGCGATTCGGGTTCTGCGCGTTGATTTCAACAATGATCGCTTTCGCGAACACGTCCGATTGCTGCACGTAGCCGTTGTATTCGAGTTCCTGATATTTCGCGATCTGGTCCGCTTTGATGATCGAGGGCGTGACAATCGCGGAGCCCGGCGCGAAGCGGGTCCCATCCGCCGCAAGTTTCATCCGCGCAAACTTGCTGGTTAATTCGATCTTGAGCTGCCGCAGGACGTAGGCAATCGTGTTCAGCGTTTCGACTTCCAGATAACTGTTATCGGGCTGACCGAACGCGTTGACCTGATAGGTCGTGATCAGGTTTTCAATCGATACGGTCCCGTCCTGCGCGACTGCAAAGGTGGAAATCCCGTCCCACAGCAGCGTGTTGCGCTCCGTGATATCGAAGCGCGATTGCGGTGGCGGCGGCAGGATGCCGGGCAGTGCGACTGTCTGCAGCGGCAGGGCCGGATCGGCGCTCGCGGAGACGGCGACAGACCCGGTAATCGTCGCGGCCCACACGAAGTTGGGCGTTGGCGAATCGTCGAAACCCATGATCGACATATGCTCATCATTGCGACCATTGCCGAAGGTCTGCAGGCTGCCGAGCGTGCCGCGCATCGCTGCATATGCGCCGCCGTATAGCTGCATGGACCATGACCAGCGCCCGGTTGTGCTGGACAGGAACGATTTCATCGCGTCCAGGCTCGCGCTATCCGTGAAGGGGCAGGCGATGTAATCGAACGGCGTATCGGACAGCGCCGCAAGCCCAGCGGTCAGATCGGGATTCTTGAGCCCGCCGGCCATCGCGGTTATCGTCGCGGCAAGCCCCGGCGGCATGACTTCGCCGCCCGCCGATCCGCGATAGTTGAACCGCAGATCGATATCGTTGCCGGCCAGCCCGGCGTTCTTGGCGGTCAGGTTGACGGCATTCGTTGCGCCTGTTGCCGTCACGGGCAGGTCAAGGTTTTGATTGATCAGCGCGGCGAGATTGGTCGCACACTGCGCGGTGGACATCGTCGGCGCGACAGTCATCGATACCAGCGTGCCCGCGATATACAGCGACAGCACGCCGTTACCCGTTGGCGGCGCAGTGAAGGACACGGAGCCGGCGGCAGCCACGGCGGCGGGATCATCAGCGAGCGGCAGATACCAGAGTTCGCCGAAGGTATCCGCATTGCGGTATCCCTGCGTCATCAGCGCCAGCATCGAGCCCGCGCCGCCGACCGCTTTCGCGTCGGAGACGCCTGCGGAAATCTGCGGCACGTTGGGCGTGCCTGATCCCTCGCCGCTGCCTGTCGTGATCATCTGCCCAATCACCAGCGCCCGCGTGGTCGTCTGCCCGGAATTGGCGTGACTGTTATCGAGTTCGGCGTAGAACAGCGGTACGCGCAAATTCGCCGGAATGTTTTTGAACGGAATAGTCATGACAATTCCCCTTTACTTGCGCGCCGGCTTGTCGGGCGCATCCGCCTTTGCCGCCTTGCTGCCGTCCGCTTCGACCACGTCGCCATCGCGCAGGCGTCGAAACCAATAAAGGCTTTTTTCGTCTACGTCCTGGCCGTCATCGCTGATAAACAGGCCGGTTGCCGGATCGCGGATTTTCATTCCAGGCGCGGGTTTTACCTTGGTCATGATTTGCTGTCCTTTTGCTGTTGCGGATTGATCGAAATCTCGCCTTCGTTGCGCCCATCCGGTCCGGTCGTGCGCGGCGCAGGCGTGACCGCGTCGGGGAATGGCGGATTCGGATACGTCCCGTTCGGGTCGTAGACGTTGATCGAATCCATGTAGACGTGCAGGTCGTCGACGGACGTGGTGGGGTATGGATAAAAGTCTTCCGGCCCTTGGTAAAACTCCATCCCGATATGCATCAGCAATTGCGCTAGATGTTCGTCGCCGCTTGGATCGGTCGTGATGCTTGACCGGAAAAACGGGTATTGCTGCAGGATCGAAATCAGGTCCGGATAGTTGATAACCGCCTGTTTGATTTCGTCGCGGAAACGCTGCGCCTGGTCCATCAGGTTCGCCGCTGCGGCGTCTGCAGCCATCGCCGGGACCTGCATACGTGCCTCAATTTGTAGGGTCGTCGTGACCGTGAATTGCGGCGCGTTGCGGCCTAGCGACTGCCCTTCCTCATCTGGCGCAGAGACAAACAGAACGGGATAGTCCCCGTTCCATGTCGGCCAGTCGCGCGGCGCGTAGACATTGGTCCCGGCATCGGTGCGGCCCGTGAGAGCTTCCACCGTGAGCTGGACCAGATCGACGGACGTTGTCATGACGACAGCCGGTTGAGCATCAGGCGCGCGCCGCCGTGGCTATCCGGACGGACTTCGCGCACGATGAAAGTCAGATCGAGGCGCGGCACATAGAGCTTGTCGTTCTGTTGCGGCGTCACACTCTGCGCGTCGAATTGCGCAAGACGGACGCCGGCAGTCGGGCTGACAGTCGTCACGCCGATCTGGCCCGTTTCCAGCAGGAATTCCCGCGTATAGGCCCGGTCGAAAATGATGTCTATCGGGAAGGACGACGAACCGGCGGCCACGGGCTGATATTGCGCAGGCTCGCCAAACACGGCGAAGTTCGGCGCAAGGACGCACGCATCCCAATCGATCACGGCAGCGCCCCTATTTCTTGCTGATAGTCGGACCGGCTTCCGATGACACGGTCGGCCCGCTGCGCTCATTGACGGGCGGCGTATCCTCATCCGGTTCCAGCGCGCCGAGCGCCTGCAACCGCTTGACTTCGTCGGCAGGCAGATCGGGGACCGTTTGACCCGGTCCGAAATTCACGCCGTTATGGTTGACCGTGTTTCCACGCGCGACGACAGCGCCGCCGCTTTTTTGCGTAGCCATGATGTAACCCCTTTGGAGTTGAGACAGGACAGTGGAGGGAGAACAGCGAGCGCGGTGGTTAGCTGACGACCGGCGGGCAGACGTTGGCGGACAGGCAGGCATTGACCCGCGACGGGATCGTGATCGGTGCCGACTGCATCATGATCAGACGCTGGCCTGGGTCTTCCATCAGCCAAGTTTTCGGCGCGTAGGGCAGGGACTGATAGTTGAACGCGGGATCAAGGATCATGCCGAACGCGCGCGTGCCGAGCATGTTCGGCCCGCACATCAGGACCGAGCCGTCGACGATCATCGGCGTTTCGACATTGGTCGCGGCGTCGACATACCAGTCGTTATAAATCCAGAGGTCATATTGCCCCCAGCGCCCTTTATAGACCGCGCCCTGTTCGATGGCAGCGCCCGGATTGATGGCGTTCCCGAACGGCGCAAGCGCGGGATAAAAGACGGCCCCCTTGACGCGCGCATCAAGGCAGAACGCGGCGAAGGACGACACCGTAAAAATGATGTCCGTCACCTTGGCCCCTGACTTTTTCAGAATCAGGTTTTGCCATGTATCGATATCGGTCGCCGGCTGTGCCGTGCCGGCGTTGATATTCGCTTCGGTCCATTGGCCCGTGCCAGTCTTCGAGACGGTCAGCGACGGATCGCGACCGAAGTCGACGACCGCAGTCGGGAAGCCGTCGCCGGCAATCGTGACCTTGCCGTTGAGCATGGTCTGCACGGCCATCCATTCGAGGCGGCGGTTCAGAATATCGACCTGATCGGCCATTTCGAACATCAGGTTGGCTTGTTCGCGTTCCGCGCCGGTCATGCTGCCGCCGATGCGCTCGCCGATCATGCGGCGAACGGGCTTGCGCAGATCGGGCGCGCGCTTGTCCTTGATATACGCAGGCTTAAATTCGTTCGTCTGATAGCGGCGTTGTTCGACCAGCTTGCCTTCGACCAGGGGCGAGACAAATGGCGCCATGCGGCGAATCCCGACATCCACGTCGATCGATACCGTTTCCGTATCCGCTGTCACGACATTGGGAAAGAAACGATCGAGCATGAATTGCTGCGCGAGTTTCAGATTCGGGACGATCTGAATCAGCAAATTAGTGTCATAAACGAAGGCGGACACGGCAGACTCCCTGAGAGGTTAGGCAAACAAAAAAGCCCGGCAGAGCCGGGCTTGTCTTTGGTTTGCGCGAGGTTGGTTTAGGTGGGATCGGTAGCCGTGACCGGCGTTTTGATGAAAATCGCGAATGGGCGAAGTGCGGCGACGGCGGCAGCGGTCAGCGTCGGGAACGCAGGCGTCGTGCAGTTGCCGTTAAATTCGCCCGTCAGATAGACACCGGAATTGACATCGCCCGCCGTCGCGTCGACGTTGTCGACCAGAATCGCGGACGGGTTCTGACTGCCATCGGACGCCGCCGAGTTATACGGGACGTATTTCCCCGTCGCAGTGATCATGCCCATGATGGTTCCGCGAACATAGGCCGCGCCGCCGCTGATCGTCGCCTGTCCCTGCGTCACCAGTTTCAGGTCCCCGGCGATCAGTTGATCGGGGATATAGGTTTCCGACACCATGCCCGGCGCAAAGGCGTTATCGCCCACCGGCGTGACAGTAGTCGCCATGATTGAAATCTCCGTGAGTGGGGGAGGGGAGAGCGATCAGGCTTTAACGCCTAACGCCTTGTTGTAGGCCGCGACGACCTGTTCGGCGGCGGACTGCGGTCCTTGCTTGCCTTCCGTGCCGACGTTGGGCACCTGTACCGATGCCATGCGCAGCGCGAGGCCGGCACCGCTGCCGCGCTTGACAGGTCCGCCCGCTGCGGCGGCTTCGAGTAGCGGGATTGCCTTCGCGCGTGACATGCCCGTCTGGAAGGCTAGATGCGCGGCAAGGTCCGGACGCACGCCAGCGGCGGCACAGCCAAAGATCGCGGCGCAGCGTGCGCGCTCTGCGCGCCGGGCGGCAAGCGTGATCGCGGCAGCGGCGGCGCTTTCTTCGTCGTCGTCCTGCGCGCGGCCCTTCGCCTTTTTGCCTTCCTTGTCGTCGTCCTTTTTGTCCTGGTCGTCGTCTTCGGCGTCTTCGTCTTCCTTGTCCGGATCTTCCGATTCGGCGTTCTCGTTCGTTTCGTCGTCGTCGTCGTCTTTTTCCGGGTCTTCGGCGCTGCCGCGCTTGGCTTCCTTGTCCTTCTTGTCTTCGTCTTCATCGTCTTCGGCTTTTGCCGCCTTGACGGGCAGGCCCAGCAGATGCGCGAAGCGTGCCGCACCATTCGCGGCGATCTGTAGCGTTTTCATATCTGACAATCTCCGTTAAGAATTCAAGCGGCGAGCGATTGCAAGAGTTCGCGGAAGGCCGCATCTGGCGATGCGACCGCGTCCGCGAGTCCCCGACGCACGGCATCCGCGCCGAGAAAGGTCGCCGCCTGCGTCGCCCGAACCGCATCGGCTGAAAGGTCACGATTGCGCGCGACGGTCTGCACGAATAGGTCGCCCATCGTGTCGATATCCGCCTGATAGCGCGCTAAGGCTTCGTCAGCGAGTGGCAGTTCGGGATAGCCGTCCGTTTTGCGCTCGCCGTAGGCAATGAAGGTCACGACCAGTCCGGCGTCTGCTAGGGAACGCGACCAGTCGACATGCATCATCAGGACGCCAATCGAGCCCGCGCCGCCCGTGCGCGGGACCGTGATCCGGTCCGCTGCGCTCGCGATGGCATAGCCCGCCGAATACGCGCCTTCATTCAGGATTGCCCAGATCGGTTTAGTCCCGCGCGCTTGATAGATCGTGTCGACCAAATCGAACGCGCCCGCGACTTCGCCGCCGGGCGAATCGATGTCCAGGACAATCGCGGAAATCTGCGGATCGGTCAGCGCCTGCAGGAAGTTTTGCCGGATGCCGTCATAGCCCGTCATGCCCGACCAGGGGCGCACGCTGCCGAGCTTCTGAACTAGGGTCCCTTCGATTTGGATGACCGCGACGCCCGCGACGTTGTCATAACCGACCTGCGGTTCGCGCCCGCGTCGCGTGTATTGGTCGTCTTCGTCTTCCTGGTCGAATGCGAGCGGCATCAGCGCCGCGCCATCGAGGCGGAATAGCTGCGAGACGCCGAGGCGTTCGGCCAGCGCGCACATGATGACTTCGGCTTTCTCCGGGCGGATGGCAATCGGCACGTTGAACAGGCGCTGCGCCAAATGGGGCAATCGGTTTGCGTGCATGGTTAGACCGCCTGCGGCTTCGTGATGACTTCGTTCGCGCTCTGCATTCCGGCCCATGACGGCACGGGCAGGCCGCGTTCCTTGAATCCTTCGACTTCGCGTGCGCGCTGGTCTAGGACTTCCTCATAATCGAGCCCCTGTTCTGCGCATTCCGCTTCGAGGGTCGACAGGCCGGCATCCATGCCGAGCACTGCGCCCTGTTTCTCCGCGACCGGGTCAATCCAGCCGCGCCCCGGCCCGATCCACTGGCATTGGCTGTAGGCCGTGCGCGCTTCGAGAAAGTCCGGCGCATCATCGGGCAGCGGCAGCGGGTCCGAATCGAACACTTCCTCAAGGAACGCGGCATAGACTGGCGCCGCGAAGCCGGTTGCAAATTCGATCCGGCGACGGGTCAAGGTCTTCCAGGCTTCGAGCAGTGCGGCCCGCGCGCTGCTGTAATTCACGTCTGACCAGTCCTGCGACAGTTGCTGCGCGGATATGCCCATACTGGCGGCGGCATTGCGCAGAACCGCGCCTTCAAACTCGCGGAAGTTCGAGCTGGGGCGTTCCGCCGTGACCGTGTTGATCTTCTCGCCCGGAAACAGGATCGGCATACGCGCCTCGCCGAGCACGATGCGTCGGTCACAATGGAAGTCCGCGCGCGCCTGCTGGTAGGCGGTCAGTTCCTGCGCCTTGTCGCCTAACGATTCTTCGACAAAGGACGCATCGAACGGGCTTTCGATATACGCGCCAAAAATCGAATTGATGATTGCGGCATCGAGTTCCACGCCGTCATACTTCACCAGCATTTTTAGCCGCTGCAGGATCGGCGTCAGCACGCCCGCGCCGCCCCTGTGTTGCCCGCCGCGGTCGTGATCGAAGTCATGCACGACGATGGGGCGCCCCCACTCGGTTTCGCGTGCGATCAGGTCCCACGTCATGCTGTCCGCTGCCGCGTACCAGTCGCCCGCATGCGCCCGGCGAATGTAGTAGCCGACTGCCGCGCCGTAGTCGTCAATCTTGACGCCCCCGCGCATGTATCGCTGATCGAATTGCAGATAGGGATTCGACAGGCGATCCGGGTCCACGACCTGGATCGCGGTCGCGTAGTGCGCGCGGCCCGGCCCCATGCGGCCCGGTAGCCAGTACAGGATCGCGAGCGCGTCGCCGTCCACCAGCTTGTGCCGAAAGGCGAGGCGGAACATTTGCGGCAGCGTCAGCGCCCGCTGCGTGTCGGCATAGCGGCCCGGATCGTTGGCCCATGTGCGCCACGCCGCTTCGACTTCGCGCCCGAATTCATCGGCCCACTTGGCATCGAAAGCGGGATTGCCGGTCATCGCCGCGAGCGCCCGATAGTCGGGTTTCGCGATGGGGCGGAAGTTCGCGCCGATGGCATTGTCTAGGATGCGCGTGACGCCGCCCGACGCCCACCCATCATTGCGGACCAGATCGCGCACGCGGGACACAATGCGGTCCCGGTACATGTCCAGGTCGGTATCCGCCGATCCGAGGTACGGTTGCCACGCCGCCATATGCGCGCCGTAATTGTCGGCGGCGTCATAGGGCGTGTTCGAGCCCCCGGCCAGCATCAGCGCGCGCCGATTGGGCGTCATCGCGTGACCGTCCTGGTCCAGAAGCGTGATTTCGGCAGGCATGATGCCCCCTCTATCGATAGAGCGGATAGACAGGCCGGCGAGCCTTGCAGATCAGCCCGAGCGCCTGTTGTAGCTGGCGGATCAGCGCCGACAGTTGCGCCGGACTGGTCGCGGAAAAGGTCACGGCGCGCGCGCCGTCGCCCTGCGTGTACGAAAAGGACACCCCTTTGCCGCCCATCATGTAATCGAGATACGCCTGTTGCGCGGCGCCGAGCGCGGCCTGTAGCTGGTCCGGCGTCATGCCAGAGAAAAGGCTGACCGGCGCGCAGCAATCGCAGTTCGCCATGATCGAATCCCCCAAGGTGTGCAGGTCAGGCGAGACGATTCGCCCAAGATTTCGCGGCGACCTGCGTCACGGTCGGCCCGCGCGGCACGATGGCGGCAGGCGCAGGCGCAGGCGATCCAGAACCAGGTTCGGCAGGCGCTGCGCCCGCGAGCGTCGGACGCTCTGCCGGCGGCAGTCCGTCATACGGCGCGGCGACTTGCTCCGCGCGCCGGTTCAATTGCAGGCCGAAATGAAACAGGCCGCAGAGCGCCGCATAGTTGTAGACGCGGCAATCCAGTGCCTCGTTTGCCTTGCCGCGCGGCAATTCCCAGATGCGGAAACGCTGCCCCTGTACAACCTTGACCACCGCGACTTCGGCAGTCAGTTGCGCGTAGTACCCGATATCGCGGTCGGCGGGAAAGTGCATGTATCCGCTGCCCGGCGATTCGATATGCAGGCGCGCGCGGATCGTGTCCTTCGCGGCATTGACGCCGATGATCACGGGTCGATAGGTCGATTTGCTGCGCTTGCTGGGTTTCTTGGTCGGCCAGACCGGGTTGCGCTGTCCGCTGCGCGCTGACTCGCCCTTGATCGCCCAGACATGCCGACCGATGCGCGCCTTGCAGAATTCATAGACCTTTTGCGTGCAGTGTCCGGAATCGATGCAGGCCGCGAGGACCGCAAAGGGTCGCCCATCGGCACGGGTCCAGGTCCGCTGTAGATGCGCGTCGAGCCGGTCCCAGACTTCCGGGTCCTGCGGATCGCCATCGAGCACGGTATAGGCGATTGACCAGCTTTCCTCATTGCGGCCCCAGCCGGCAATCTCGCATTCGATCCGGTCGTCCTGTACGTCGACGCCAGCGGTCAGCACGGCGACGCCGTCCGGCACTTCTGCGGCCCAGAGTTCGCCGCGCGCCTGCATCGCTTCCAGGCGCAGTTCCTTGCCAGCGTGCGGGCGATAGGGCAGCCCTTCCTGCGTGTTCCACCACGCCTGTTTGCGGTCTTCGTCGTCCTTGGCTTTCAGCCATTTGGCGGCGATATCGCTAGGCTTGTCCTTTTGCCACGGACTGTAGAGCTTGCGCGCGTGAAAGCCCGCATGGACATTCGAGACGCCCCATTGCCCGCAGTCCGGGCATTTGGCCCGGTAGACCGCGTGTCGATCCGATTCGGACCAGTCCCACACGGCATCGAGGGGCGCGGCCTGATCCCCGCGCCATGCGGCGGCGTAATCGTCCAGCGGCACGTGCCAGCGTTCGCAGCAGAAGAACGCCCGCGTTTGATGCCAGCGCGCCGATAGCAGCGCGCGCAGGCGGTCGCCTTCGGTCCAGCCCGTGCCGCACGCCTCGCAGTAAATCCGCGCCGTTTCCGGGTGGTGTTGATCGCCGTCCTTGTCCCACTGCACGTGCCGGAAAAACTCGGGGAACATCCTGTGCCCGCAGTGCGGACAGGCGAGCGAGGCGCGGCGCTGGTCGCTGTCCAGGTAGGACGCCTCGATCCGGCTTTCGTCTTCGACGGTCGGGGACCCGGCGCGCACCGATAGCCAATTGAGCCCATACGTGGCCGTCCGTTCTTCGGCGAGCGTGATCGGGTCCCCTTCCTTTGTGACCGGGTAGCGGTCGATTTCGTCAGCCAGTACAACGCGCACCGGACGGCGCGCGAGGTTGTCCGGGCTGCCGGCCCCGGCGAGGATCAGAAACCCGCCGGGAAAGGACTTATGACGCAGCGTTTCCTTGCTGCGCCGGGCACGGTCGGCACCCACCCGCGCCTTTAGGACGGGGGTCACGCGCACGTTAGGCGCGATGCGTTCCTTGCTGAATTCTTCGGCGGCGTCCTCTTTCGGCTGCAGTAGCAGGATCGGACACGGGTCCAGGTGCGCGAAGTACCCGAAGACGTTGATCAGAAATTCCGTCTTTAGGAGCTGCGTGCAGGTCATGACCGTGATCGTATGCACGCCCGGTTCTGTGACCGCGAGCATCGGCCCGCGCGCAATCTCTACCCGGTCCGTATGCCAGCGCCCGGATATGGCGCCCGACTCTGCCGCGACGGACCGATAGCGGTCGGCCCACTCGGGCAGCGTGACGCGCGGCGGCGGCGACAGGGCGCGTCGACAGGCTGCGTTCAGCCGGTCAATTTTCCCGCTCAACAAAACTTGCATCGGGGTCGCCCAATTCGGTTAGATGGGCGTGGACATAATCGATCAGGCGGCGCGTCAATAGATCAGCGTCCACGCCCAAGTCCGCCGCGAGTAGCGGCGCAATCCGTGCCGGCCAGTTCAGCCAGCTATCGCGCACGGCGCGGAAGTTTTCAAAGAGGACCTGCTCGGCCAGATCGAGCGCGATGACCGCGCCGGACTTTCGAAGAAACTCGAGTTCTCGCAGCGCGGCGATATGGTTTTCTTTGCGATACAGCGCGTCAGCGTAGAGACTCGCGCGCGACGCTTCGGCATCGCCTGCGCCATCGCGCGCACCAGGCATCGCAGCGCCGGTCGCGTCCGCCGTCGAGTGCAGGACCGCGCCGGGCTTCGGCAGTTCTTCGGCGCGCAGCTTGCGCTGATTCATCGGACGCCATGCCGTGCCGACCAAAGCGGGATCGAGCCTGCCGTCTGGCAGCGCGACCAGATCGCCCGCCTTGATCGCGTTCTGGACGCGCGTGTGACTGCAGCCGTCGCGCCGCGCAAACTCGCGGACTGAAATCCCTTTCATGGTTTCGCCTTTGCAAATTGGCAAGTCATTTGCAAATCCACAGCCGGACGAAAAACGCGCGCGCGAAGTGCCCGCGATGCTTCGAGGGCTGGGAAGGACCCGCGACGGTAGGGGAGGGCTGTCCCTAGTAGTCTTCGCTTTGGGGGGTCCCAAGCGATGCAGGTAGCTGCGCCTGCGTCATGGCTTCGCGCGAGGTCAGGAGCTTCGCGCGTTCCTCTAGCTTCGCCGTCCAGAACGTCGCGCAGTCGGTCGCAATCTGCAATTGGTCAGGCGTGCGCGCGTTGCGGATATCTTTGCTGGCTTGTTCCAGGCCGCGCTCGCGACATCGGCCAATGCTTCCACGTAAGGGTTTTGCATGATGATCGAAGCCCCTTCATTTCTTCGCGGTTTCCATCGCGCGCGCCATCGCCTTATCAAACTCGCGCCGTAGGCTGGCGTTGACGATCTGTTTCGCCTTCGCGCCGTACTCAAGGCGAGGCGTGACCGGGCGCGGATCACCGAAACGAATCAGTAACCGCAGATGCCCCGAAGTGTTGGCCCCGCGCGCGACTTTCGAGCGCCCGCGAATCTTCGGATTTTTGCGCTTGAACGGTCGCTGCCAGACACCGCTAATCATTTCGCCCGACGCGGTTTTGATCGTGCCGATGAATACGTCCGGGCGCGTGCGCAGCGTCGCGATCTTGCCGCGCGGAATGTTGCCGTAACGGTTCAGCATCTGCCGCGCGACAGGGGACAGCATCGCGCGGCTAGAGCCCGGCAGCACCTGCGGTCCGCCTTTCTCTGACGGTTGCAGATAGCGCGCCTGGATGTCTTTGACAAACACGGTCGCGGTCTGGCTCGCCTTGGTCGCTTTCTTGACCGAGACACCGCGCAGCGTGAAAGGCGTAGGGCGGTCGAGCTTTTCCGCCATGTTCTGCTGTTCGCCCTGCTGGACCTTGACGGCGACGGCGTTTAGCGCCTGTGCGGTCGCGAACGGGATTTGCTGCCGCGCGAATGCGGTCAGGCTGCGCGTAATCGCTTTGATGTCGGCGCGGACGCTGATATCGGAAGCCATAGCAGCATCACGCGCATGGTCGGAGCGCCGCGCGCCAGATCAGGCAAACAATGCCAACCCAACCGGCGATCACGGCCAGCCCGACAAACGTCAGCACTACCAGCCAGAACGGGACCAGATCGAACGCCGCCATGCTTCGCCGCGTCGCGCTGCGGTCCGGATCAATTTCTGGCCCGGCATCGTCTGGGAGGGGAGACACGGGACACCCTACGCCGCGAAATGACTCGCGATCTGCGCGCCGAGGGCGAACGCCAGCCCGGCAGCGGTCAGGTTCAGGTGAGGCGAGGCGACATTGAGCGCCGCCGCGACCAGCAGAATCAGCGAAATGACCAGCAGGACAAGGGCAATCATGGGGCCCCCCCTTTTTTTGGTTCATCGCCGAATTCCGGGGAGTTCATGGACTGGGGCAGCGCGGGGTGGCTGAACCCTTCCTGCCGCCCCGCATCCGCAGCGACAGGCAGGCTCCCGGCATTCCATCTCATTTGGCCGCTGCACGCTCCATTGCGGTCAGTCTGCCCACGGCACCTGATCGGCGATTTGGGACCCATCTCCGCCACCCGTCTCTTCCAATCTTGACGGCCGCTATTTCTGCGACTGGAGTGTTTCAACAAATTTAGCGACTGCTGCCTGGACTTGCTGAAAAGACGAGCCGATTTCCTTCCCAAAAAAACATCTAACAATATATTTTTTATTCTTCGAGAACGCTATTTTATACTTGACACTCCAATCACCAAAATCCGTCACAAGCACATAATCGTGCGTTTTGGAGCGGAAGCCATATGCTAGTGATCGCCCGCTTTTTCCGACTGGTTCGGAATAGAGGTCGAAGCCGTTCTCCGAGCCGAATTTTTTGGCTCCGAATCGCCCGCTAAGTACGTTATCGACTTCGTTTCCGTTTGGCGGATAGGGCATTACAACAATATCCAGGATTCGACTGCTTTTTGTGTATCGATAAGGTTTCAAGGTGGGCGTCATCGACGGATAAAGAACAAGGACTCTAAAATATTCATCCTTGATTTCCGGGTTGTATTCTTTTGGCACACTAAAAGAGGCAGTCGTGCCGTGGTGGCTGTCACCTATCGTGAAATTATAAAATTCCCCCGGAGGGGTTGTTGCTGCCGGAAATGCAAATGAGGCGTAAAGTATCGATAATATAAAAATCGCGACGCGAGGAGAAGGTAATTTTTTCGAGAGAGACTTGATCAAGGAGTGCGGTATGTACCGCCAGATGTGACCCAACATAAGCAGCGCGGGCATGCGGCCCTCCGACAAAGAAATTTTTGGCTGTCCGGGCTAAGTTTAAATGTCCGGGCGCGAGCATAGTGGTACGCTTGACTGCTGTGATGCGGGACAAGTTCGCGGCGGTCATTGTCGGCCTCAGCCGCCCCTCTTCTCGACGCTCAATATTACCGCGTGATGCCGAGCCATAGAGGGCTCAAGGCATTGCCAAAGCGGTTGATACTTCGGCTCGCCGAACAAATCGAAGTTAGCTCTGCGGTCGTGCTTTGGAGCACCGCCAAGAGTCTGGCCAGAGCAGAATAACGAGCGCAATAGAAAAAGGGACAACCATCATGGCCGTGCCTGCAGTTGGGAAATGGCGTGGCGTGTGGGCAGCGCTAGAAAGTGTAAACCACACTACCGAGAGTGGAGGCAGGCAAAGCGCTGCGGCGCAAAAAAGTCGAGTCTTTGCCAGTGCGCTGGGCCAAGCTCTTGCGACGATCAGTGGTAGCCAGAATGGGAGCGCGAATACGAGGCCAATGCTCAACCACAGAGCAATTGCATGGGGAGCTCGGTAGAGCACGAGCTCACGAAAGTCGAAAACCAATCCAACCGAGGCGAACACAACAAAGCAGAGTAATCCGAGAGCGGCGAGTGCGACCTGGCTGAGCCACGGCATGAGACACCCCACTGGACGTATGGATTGATAGGCGAGACAGGAAGACAGTTAGCCTAACCTAAATCTGCTTGTACTGCGTCGGTGCAATGTACGGCGTCGCACAAGTCCTGCCGGTAGCGTCCCAGCAAGCGTCGAAACTGCCCACCCGTGATCTCGGAGCATTGCCCGGCGTGATCCGCGACCTGATCCAAACGAAAAGCCCGGCATGACCGGGCTTTGTCTTTGGCGCGGCGGCACCTTGCCACGTCTAGCGCCACCATAGGTCAGAATTCCCGAAAGTGCAAAAACCGGCTAGGGATTGCCATTAGACGTAACGGCCCGACGAGCACCGTCTTCCTAAACTGAGGCGATGTAGGGAGGCTCAGGTGTCTTCGCGGACAGCATAGGCGTCCACTTGGTTTTCTCTGTGTCACCCCACTCTAGCGGGGTGCACGATGCGAGCCGGCCAGCGATAGCATGGCGCGCATGAAAAAGACTCTCGCTTCCCTTTTCATGCTGGCCCTTGCCGCGTTGCGTTGCAGCCCCAATGCGTGAGGAGACGAGTGGCAGGTGGGCGCGGCGACTCGGCGTCCTAACGATACTGTATTCGCTGGCACTGTTTTGGCTCACGTTCGCTCGCCTCCACGTCAATTTACAGCCCTACCTTGCCCGTGCCCTGGATGACGGCGGATTCTGGTTCGCGGTTGTCGCATGGGTCGCGCTTTTGGGCTTGACCATCCTGGCGCAGATTGGCCTGGTGGTCATTGGCGGAACTGAGGACAAGTTGCGGCGGCGAGTGGCGGACTTGGAGCGTCAAGTCATCTGCTTGGAACTCGAGCTGGGTCGCGGAGACCCACTGATCGCGTCCGACCCCGTCATGCTTTCTGAGCTTGGTGTATCCCACTTTTGGAAGCCAAAATGATCGGCTACAGGTCCGCGATCTCGTCGACTAGGTCCGGAATGAATAGCCGTTCCAGCCGGCGGATCGCGGCACGCTCGCATTCATCGCAGTGATCCGCGACGATCAGCGCGAGGCGATACAGCGCCTTACGGGACAGGCCCGTCCGCTTGGCAATGGCCCACATCGTCAGGTCGGCGGTTTCGCGTCCGCGCTGATAGTGCCGCGCGACCAGATTCGCGAAGGCGATCCGCGACGCGGTCATATGGACGCGATACAGGTCGTCGGCCAGCCCGGCGATTCCCTGCAGGCGTTCCGGTCCGTCCGCGTAGGCCGCGAGGACGGCGGCTAGCTCCGCACCGCGTAGGCGCTGCGTGCAGATCATCAGCACATAGGCGCCTTGCGCCCGGATTTCCAGCGGCGACAGCCCGGCGAAGTTGACCGACTCGGACGGCGGTCCGCCATAGAGCCGGGCGAGCCACGCCCGCTGCATCGCGTTCAGGTCGGGCGCGGTTTCCATCATCGCCAGCAAGGAGCGGCGCAGGCTCGCGCCGGCATTCGCCGGCACCCGGCGCAGCAGGAACGACACCCAGATCGCGACCGGCGTGGTGCGGAAGGGCGCGCGCGGCATGTCACGCTCCGGGCGGGCGGGACCGGGCGCGCGGGAGTTGCCACCCTGGTTCCGAGTTGCCAGTCTGCCCGGCGTCCGTCGACGGCCCCGACGACGCCCCATAGGACGCCAGCAGACGGCCCACGTTGGCGTCGGCGTACCGGCCTGACCCCGAGGCAAAGGCGGCGAGCGTTTGCGCCTGCCAGCGGTCCGCATCGGGCGCGGCGCTGGCATAGCGTCGCCGGCCCGGCCCGGTACTGGCGACGACCAGACCGACGCCGGCCAGATCGGCGAGCCGCGCGGCGACGGTCGGGCGCGATGCGTCGGCCAGCCGGCGCGCGAGTGCGCCAGCGGTCAGCGGCCCGGCGGCGTCTAGCTCTGCGAGGATGCGCGCCGGCAGCGTCTGTCGCCATGCCGCGCGGACGGCTTGGGTCATGATCCCATTTCCCCGAGGTCCAGTTGTTGCGCCTGGATTGGTTCCACGATTATCTCTGCGCGCGGCTTATTCCGGTCAATCCCATGATAGATATGTTTCTCCCGGACCTGCCGGTCATTATGATAAACGCCACGCTGGACTAGCTCGCGCTGCCGCTCGCCATTACGGCGGACGGCCTGGTATTGGTCCTGCAGGGCATCGAGGATGATGCTTTCGTCCAGGTCCGGGCGTTCGCTGGCGTAATAAATCCGGATCGTGACCCGCACCGGACCGGACAGACCCACCCGGCATTTGGGCGGAATCTGCTTGAGCGCATCGCGGGCATAGCCCCGTCCTTTCTCGGATTTGCGGATAATGGGGCGGCGGCGCAAATCGCCATCATCGTCACGATACGCCACCACGCCTAGCTCGCGGCTATTCGCCTTGCTGGCGGGTTCTCCGAGAATGAAAAAGGCGATTTGCATGGCTAGCCCCTGACCGCTGCATATCCGACCGTATTAGGGTCGGCGGTTGGCGCGGATATACTCGCGTCAATCCCCTTGCGTTTGGCTTCATTGATCAGCGTCATATTAACCCGATTCGCCCATAGCTGCAGATTCTGGTTTTCGTCGCGGTCGGCGCATAGCCGATAGCCGGAACGCGGTTCGGTCAGGCAATGCACGATGCGGGTTTGCCGAGGCGCTAAATCCGGGCGATGATGCGAATGCATGTAATCTGCTGCCATTTGCGCCGCGCCGTTATGCCACTCGAGTTCGGTTAACTGCTGCGCCCGATAAATCGCCTTGAATAGCTGGCGGCGCTTCCGTAACTCGGTCGTGATATTCGGCCAATCGACCGGACCGGATTCGAAATGCGCCGCGCAAAACCAGTCCACTCCGGTTTTGTAGACCGCCGGGAGAATGCAGCCGTACACTTTGCAGGCGCCGGTTTTGTCGATCATGATCGATTACCAATGCCGCGCAGTTTTGCGCCTATAGGTTGCCACGTATCGTGTGGCATTAGCTGGACGGCGCGCAGGCCGCCGTTTTCGGGTTGGGCGAGTAGGGGCGGTTCGTCGTCCAGTGTCGCCCAGCCGCTGCCGTTTGGGTCGGGCTTAGGTGGCGCGGTTTTGTCGGTCGAATTTTTATTATCGGGTTTGTCGACGGCGGTCGCCTCGCGCGCGCGGTTAGGGTTATTCAAAGGCTTTAGGTCAGTAGACGCTGAAATACCTTTTGAATTATTAACACCTGACACCCATTGTAAACCAATGGTTTTATCTTCTCGCGCGCGCGAGACCGGTAGGGCGTGACATCACGCCATCGTCACGGGTGACAGTCACTCCCTTGTCACGGGTGACGTTTTTTCCCTTGTCGCGCTGGCGTTTGCGTGACTGGCGTTCGCGGTCCTTCCCGCGCTGCGCCTCGCTTCGCGGGTTCCATTCGTCAAAAGCGGACAGCAGGAAACCGGGCGTATCGCCGCGCGTCGCGGCACACATCAGACCGCTTTCTAGTAGTGCATCGGCGCATCCGGGACACGTCATGTTGTCAATATCGCGTGACGTCACGTGTGACAGAAATCCGTTGTCCGTATGCTTGACTGCCCAAGTCCAGAAGCGCACAAGATATCCGACCGCCTGCGCCGGATTAATGCCGAGTGAAACCGCAAGCCGGATTACTTCTGTTTTGTCAATAATGTCTGAATCGACCTTGATCCATGCCATGATTTACCCTTTCGTGAATGAAAAACGCCCGGTTATGTGCCGGGCGAATCGTGGTCAAACAATTCGGTTTGTGCGCCGTTATAAACGGACGCAGTAACCGGATCATCGGGGGTAAACAACCGCGCCTGCCGGGTTTCGCGGATAACGCGCAGTTTGGCGAGTGCGACATGCGAGGGCAGTATGTCGAAACCAATAAAGCGGCACCCCTCGCGCCATGCCGCAATGCCTGTCGAGCCAGAGCCGGCGAACGGGTCGAGAATCAGTCCGCCCGGCGGCGTAATCAATCGGATCAGATAGCCCATTAGCGCCAGCGGTTTAACTGTCGCGTGGTCGTTGTCCTGGCCGCGCTCGCTTTGGGTCGGTTTCGCGCAGTAGAAGAATCGCCCACCGTCGCCGTGGAATGCTTGAATGACTGGCGCGCTGCCGTCATGGATCAGATTTGCCGGGAATCGCCCGAGGCCGTCGACCAGGGGACTAAACCCGCCGCTGTTGAGTCCGCCCCCGTAGAGCGTCTGACCGACGCTGCCGGGCGTGTCGAGCCGGGTCCCGCCTTCATTGCCGACGCGACAGCCGTCGATATTGAGCGCGCCCGTGCCGAAGGACAGGACGGTATTCGCCACGGTCCTGTCGAGCGGTTTGCGCGCGAGGCAGATCGGTTCATGCGCGGGTTTTAAGGCGGTCCCGAATCCCTGCCATTTAGCGGCGGCATCGGTCGCCGGCTGATCGCGGCGAATGCGGTCCGAGCTGGCATTATGGTCAAACTTGCCGCCGGGCGCGCGCGGTTCCGGATTGCCGTCGCGCGTAATGATGCGATCGGCGCCCGCGGCACGGTCAATCGCTTTACTGACATCGAGGGATTTCGGAAACCCCTCGCCATAGACCCACACGATTTGATCGCGGATTTCGAACCCGGCGTCCTCTATGGCGCAGGTCATGCGATGGTAAGTGCGGGCGCTGGAGAATGCGAGCAGATGCGCGCCGGGCTTCAATACTCGCAGGCATTGCGCCCACATAATGGGGTCGTTGGCAATACCGGACTTGTCCCACGCGTGATTCAGAAAACCGATCTCATAAGGGGGATCGGTAATGATCGCGTCTATGCTGTTATCCGCGAGCGTCGGCAGTAATTCCCGACAGTCTCCGCATAATAGCGCAAGGGTTTCCGGAAGCATGGCCCGTGATCGTTCTCATGTCCTGCGCAACGGGTTTGCAGCCACGCACGGGGGGCCGGCAATGCCGTTACTGTAGGGCGCCGCCCGGAGAATGCAAGCGCGCGCCTCAAACGCGAATCAAGAGCGGCGCCGGGTTTTTTGTTTCCAGTCGTAACGTTTCGACACGATTTCTACCGCGTTTCTGTAATACGTTGAAATACTCTGTGATAGTTGCAAAGTGCATCAAAGTCCCGTGATGATGGCAAATCAATGACTTACGCGCGCTGCGCCACCCATTTTGGGGTCTTTCCCCTGTCCATTTCGTGCCAAATCAGCCGTTTAGCGCGGTCCGAAGATTGTTCTTTTCTTTTGCGAGTGCCGCCCTAAGCTACCGACTTGCGAGGGGCGCACCTTGATGGGGCCGGCAGTATCACGACCGCGCTATATCAAGGGCTGGCGGGCGAACATCGGGAATGCTGCAATCAGATTTAAAAAATTCTTTATTGACTTGGTCAGCGGCGCCGCGTTTTTATAGTGCTCTACCGTCCCAAGTCGGGGCGTTTCAAACGTTGTCACGACAAATAAATCCGGGTAATGAGAAACATAAAGCCGGGTAATGAAAGGCCGGCAGGGCCGGGTATTGGTTTTTCATCGGTTGGGAAATGTCGCGCAATTCGGTAAATGATGAGACATTCCCGGTAGGGGGTCGGGAAAATGCAGCGTAGCGGCTGCATCACACGATACGGGGGGCGTCAATGGATCGCGCCACGTTGCTTGCGGAGCGCCGGACCGGCCTGGGCGGGTCGGATGTCGCCGCGCTGCTGAATCAGAGTCCGTACAAGACGGGCTATCAGCTATGGCTGGAAAAGACCGCACGTCTGCCCGCGCCGTCCGGCGACACCGAGCGGACCCTGTTCGGCCAGCTACTCGAAGACGTGATTGCCGACGAATACAGCCGGCGCACGGGGCAGAAAATCCGGCGGCGCAATGCCGCGATCCGGCACAAGAAACACCCCTTCATGCTGGCGCACCCGGACCGCGTGATCGAGGGTCGCCGCGCCGGTCTGGAATGCAAGAACGTCGACTACTTCGCGTTCCGCGCGGGCGATTGGGGCACCGAAGGGACCGACGAAATCCCGCTTGCCTACTTCTGGCAGTGCGCGCACTACATGGCGGTTCTGGACTATCCGGAGTGGTATCTGGCGGCGTGCGTCGGCGGCAATTCGCTGAAAATCTACCGCGTCCAGCGCGACGCGGAGCTAGAGCATCTGCTGATCGATGCCGAGTGCGAGTTCTGGACCCTGGTCGAGCAGGACATGCCGCCGGCCATCGATTACGCGCACCCGACGACCGTCGCGCTGCTGCGCCGCCTATATCCGGGCACCAATGGCGAGGCGATTGATTTCCCGGCGGACATGCTGCACTGGCACACGGTCAAGCAGGAGGCGGACGCGCTGACGAAGCGATACGAAGCCGTCAGCGACGCCGCCCGCGCGCACATGCTGGCAGCGATGGGCGAGGCCGCTGTGGCGCGTCTGCCGGACCAGTCGGGCAGCTATACCCGGAAGGTCGTCGCACGGAAAGCGTATGAGGTCGAGGCCGTCGAATACGTCGATTTCCGGTTCAAGAAAACCCCCAAAGGCGAGTAAATCATGATGAATGCAGGCATTCACCAGGGCGTAGCTTTGCCCGGCGGCGTCATGTCCGTATCGATGGGCGCGGAGATGCAACGCCAGATCGCGGAAACGCAGATGCTTTACATGATGGCGCAGGCGAGCCCGCGCGACCGTGCGCGCGCGCTTGCCGCAATTACCGATGCGTGCGCGAGTCTGAGCCTTGCCGAAAAGGCGCTGTATCAGTACGCGCGCGGCGGCAAGGACATTACCGGCCCGAGCATTCGCCTGTTGGAGAGCATCGCGCAGCTATGGGGCAACCTGTCCTTCGGCACGCACGAGCTGTCGCGCGGCGATGACTGGACCGAGGTTCAAGTGTTTGCGATTGATCTGGAGACGCGCAGCCGATCCGAACGCCGCTTCACGGTCCAGCATATCCGAGACAAGAGCGACGGCGGGCAGCGCCTGACCAGTGAGCGCGATATCTACGAGCACGTGGCGAATTTCGCCGCGCGCCGCCTGCGTGCCTGTCTCGAAGCCATCATTCCGCGCGACGTGATCGAGGCCGCTGCGAATCAGACGCGCGCGACGCTCGCGGCGAAGTGCGAGATTAATGACGCCTTCATTAACCAGACGCTGGAAGTATTCGGCGCAATCGGCGTGACGCGCGCCATGCTGGAAAAGCGCATTCAGCGCAAGCTGGAAGCGATGACGCCGCAAATCGGCGTCACGCTGCAATCGATCTATGCCGCGATTCAGGACGGCATGACGACCGCCGAGCGCGAGTTCGGCGACACGGCAGGTCCAGGCTCTGCCAGCGCGAATCCTGCAGCCGAGGCAAAGCCCGGCACGCGCACGGAAGCGGCAAAGCAGGCCATGCGCGAGCGCAAGGGCGCACCCCCTGCCAAGCCCAAGGGTGAGGACAAGCCGGGCGCTGCAGGCGGTCAGGACGTGCCCAAGGGCAAGGACAAGGGCGACGCGCCCGAGGCCGCAGGACTGGGCGACGCCGGCACCGATAACCCTGACCAGTCGGACGCAGCGAGCGAGGACGCGCCCGCAGAATCGGGTACGCCAGAAGGCGCCGCGCCGACACTCAAGCAGGTGTTGACCGCGATCACGGCGGCAAAGAAGTCAGCGACGAACGCCGCCTTTAGCGAGGCGCGCGCGCTCGCCGAGCGGCTGACCGATCCGTCCGATTTGAGCGTCGCGCAGGACTTCTTTAACGCCGCGCTGCACGAGTACAAGGCGCAGAAACAGGCAGGCCGCGCCGCTGTCGATTCGCAACCGAAGGTGAGCCCGGACCCGGCGCAGGCCGCGCAGCCCGAGATTGATCTGTCCGATTGCCCGGCGTGGAATCCCGACGACGAAATCGATCCCGCGCAGGTCGCGAAGTCCCTCACGGCGACGGACGATATCGCGGTATTGGACGCGAGCGCCGAGCTAGTCCAGTTCATCAAAGACGACGACGCCCGAATCGAACAATGGGCGGCATACAAGCGCAAGCGCGCGACTCTATCGGGGGACCAAGCATGACCGCATACGTACCGGATCGCATCGCCCGGCAATGGCGCGAAATTGCTCGCAAGCAACCGCCGAAAACGCCCGAGGAAAATCTCGAGATTCTGCGGCAATTCTTTTATGCAGGCGTCATTTTCACGCTGACGGAATTGAACGACAACGCAAATCCATTCGAGTGCATTGAGGCAATGAAAGACTTGATGTCAGAAGCGGACGCCTATTGCTTGGACTGGAAGTCATCATTTGAAAGGAAGACGGATCATGCTGACGCTAATTAATGTCCCCCTCAAGGTGCGCAGCGCGAACGGTCGCCCGGAGTTCCACGGCGACGAATCGAAGCTGGCGTTCGATCTGCATCTGGCGTGGAAGGCGAACAACGAGACGCTGGACGATCTTGCGCCCGGCCTGCGCGCGGCGCTATACGTGCCGCCCGAGACGAAGCAAAAGCGCCTGCCCAATACGGAACCGGCTTTTACCGCGCTGCGTTTCGAGGATTTCAAGCAACCGTTCCATTGGTCCGGCAAATGGGAGCATCTGAAATTGACGCTGCATTTCGGCGGCAAGAACGATTTGATCTTTCAGGACGTGTACCTAGATAAATTGAATTTCACGCAACAGCAGGGCGGCACGGTCTTATACGAATTCCGGATCGCGCTCTATCCGAACGAGGAAGAAGCCGCGCGGCTGCTGTCGCTGATCACGGGCAAGGAAGTGCGCGCGACCGTCGAGGTAATGCCGCAGGAACCGGGCACGGGCGAGGATTGGCCGTTCCCGATGAAAGCGGCGACGGGCGCGGAAGCAACAGCGGCGATCCAGTAATCGCGAGCGGTCATTGAAAGGGGGCCGGTCATGAAAAGCGCGGTCTGGAAATTTCCGCTGCGGCTGGCGGACGAACAGGAGGTCGAAATGCCGCTGTTTGCCTATCCGCTGACCGTGCAGGTTCGGCACGGGCACCCGTGCCTATGGGCGGTCGTCGATCCGATGGCATCGCGCACCGCGCCCGTGCGCGTCTACATGAGCGGCACCGGGCAGGCGCTGCATTCCGCTATCGCGCGCTATCTTGGAACAATCCAGTTGCCAGACGGGCATCTGGTCCTGCATTGCTTTTGCGAAACGCCATAGGGGCAGGCGATGTTCCTGAAATGCGATCTGTGCGGACACGAAGGGCGGCGCGACAGCGCGTGCGACGCGCAGGCATGGGACTGGTTTACGCAGCGTCTGGACCGGACCGTTCTTTTCTGCCCGGAATGCCGGCTGATCCGGCATCGGACCATCAACGCCGTGTTCCGGGCGGCGCAGGTCAGGCCGGCGGACGGCGCGCGCGTATCCGCCGATGCCGCGATCCGCGCGGCGGTCGAATACGAAAACCGCGCGACGCAATGGGAGGCGCCATGCCATTGACTGCGCAGGACGTGACAGCCGTGGCGATCCTGGTCGCGCGGACCTGCCAAATCGAAGCGCCCGGCGATTGGGCGAGCGCGGACGCCCTGCAGGAGTTCGCCGCCCAGATCATCGCGGCGGACGAAGCGAAGCGCCGCGAGCGCAATCTGACCTTGCCCAACCGGATGCAGGTCAGCGGCAGTTCGGAAGCCATCGAGGCGTTGCGCGCCTACCTGTTTCCGCTGCCGCTGACCGGCGACGAATGCGCGGACCTGATTCGCGAGGTCGAGCGCGCCGGCTTTGTCCTCAATACCCACGGCCAGCTTGTCGGGACGCTGCAGACCGCGCGTCTGCTGCTGCGCCGTTTCACCCCGGAGGTATGTCACCATGATCTATCCGACTGAGGAAGCCTTGGGCGCCTTCACGGCGCAACACGTCTTCGACTATGTCGCGGCGCATCTGCTGCGCCAGCAACGCCCGGCGCGGCGAGAGCATAACCGGGAAATAATCTGCGCCTATCGCGGCAGCGACGGCACGGCCTGCGCGGTCGGGTGCCTGATTCCCGACACTGTCTATTCGCCCAATATGGAAGGGACCAGCGTCGACGGCCTAATCCGGGCGGGTTGGGGCGAGGTCGGCGGCTTCTATTCCATGCTGCGCCGGAACGCGCAATTGCTGGCGGGTCTGCAGGTCATCCATGACCGCGTGCCGGCGGATGACTGGCCCGGCTATCTGGTCGCGTATGCGAATGGCTGCGGCCTGTCGCCCGATGTTGTGGATGCACTCAAGCCGGAAACGGTCGGAACCAGGATTCGCCCGGTCCTGCGCTATGACCCGGCCAATACCCTGTTGACATCGATTGACGACTGGATCGGGTTTCACGCCTACCACGTCCGCCAGCGCGAAAACCTTGCCCATTACCGCGATGACCGCATCGCCCAAATCGTGACCGAAGCGGAAGTGGGTCCGATTCTGCCGGATACGCTGTCGTCCTATTATCCTCTGCAAATCAAGCCCGTGGCCGTGCTTAATCTGCAGTTGCCGAATGGTATTAATCTGATCGGCGTGCCGTGATAGGGTGGGCGTCCGCTACTATTCATAACCGGGGGAGCCCGTGACCTTGATCCACTTTATTCATTGCCTAAAATGCGGCGAACGTTTTGGTCATGATAATGTGTGGACAATGGCGGGTCTGATTGAAACGCAGCGGTCCGGTCTATGCGAGCGATGCGCGATCATTGCGCAGGCGAGCGGACCGGAACCGCCGTCGAGCGGAGACACCGGCCAGCAGCCGGCGTAGTGCCCATGCAAAAAGAACAACTGTCGCGTCCAGGGGCGGCGGCAGGCGCGCGCAAACGCGCGACTTGGTCGGAACGTGCAGTGACGAAGCGCACCCGAAAGGGTGAGGAAGCGGAAAGGGTAGAGCGTGTGCAGGATTATATTCTGCGGGCATTGCATCGCGCCCCCGATATGACCGACTGGCCGAGGCCCGAACCTGGCCCCGCAGGCGACCAGAAAGCGGCCACGCGCCGGTTGCCGCGTGCCGGGCGGGGGAAACCCAAAGCGGCAGCGAGAAGCGCCACAGCGGTCGATTATGACCGTCTGCCGCCGGATACGTTAATCACGGGTCCCGAGGTCCGGGCAATCCTAGGGTGTTCGCAGCGGGTATTGCATCGCTATGTCGAGCGCAAACGCCTGCCCGAACCGGCAGTCGCGTTTTCGCAGAAGGATAAGCAATGGTATCTGGTGGACGTGCTGCGGCTGCGGGACGTGCTGTTACGCAGGGGGAAACGATCATGAGCGCGATCTATGGTGAAGGCAAAGCCATTGTCACGGACTGGTGTCATGGCAAAACCATTGCGCGCGCATTTCGTGTCCGTTTTGATGTGGAGGCCGAATATTGCATTGTTAGTTTGGGTCGACGTATCCAAGTACGGAAACACACACACGAGGGCATTGTCTTTTTGGATTTTCCTATCGAAACTGCGCGGCGTATTATATTGGACATGGACAGAAGGGACGGTTGCAAGCCAGAGACGCGCGAAGTTCAACCCATCATCATTTAATATCATGCCCGCCAAAATGGAAACCAGACGGCCTGCCGAAATCGCCGCTGCGGCGGCGCAGGCAGCAGCTGAGGCGGCATTAAACGCCGCCAGCGCGGCAGCAGCAGCGGCGCAAGCTGTCGCGGCTGCGGTCGCCCATGAAACGGCGGCGGATTTCGACGCGCCACCGCCGATCGCAGTTCCGGAAGATTTTCCCGAGGATGGATTCGTGACGCTGGCGCAGATTCTAAAAAAACTGCCAATATCGGCGCGGACATGGAAGCGGCGCGTCAAGGCGGGCATTTATCCAAAACCGATTTATCTAAGTTCTAATCATCTGGTGTGGCGCGCGGAGGAAATTCGAGCGCTATTGACGAAAATCCATGACCAGGAATAGAGAAAGCCCGGAGGATTCCGGGATTTCTCATTATTGTGCCGCTTCGATCTGATCATCCGCCGCGCGATTTCTGCGCCGTTTGATCGGCACCACGTTGCGACTGCGCTCGCCGATCAGCCACGTTAGATGCTCTCCCCATTTCTGCCAAGCGTCGCGCATCTGGTCGTCAAACGTATGGTGGAGATAATGCCCGGCGGCTTTGCTTAGGCCGGTTTCTTTCGCGTCCTGCGTATGGTTTAGGCAGCGATCCGCGATGCGGTCCGATATGCCGATGCCCTGCATACCCGTTGCCATCGTCCGGCGCAAATCCTGCAGCGTGAATTTGCCGCCGGACAAAATCAGCGCATCCGCGTTCTTGCTGCGTTTCTGCGTATCCTGTTCCTTGCCACGCTGCCGGTCCCCGATCTGCTTCGTTAAGGTCTTCGGGTTTTGCGGCTGGCGCGGGTCGCGCGCATTCGGGAAGATATAGGGACCTGCTTTTAGGCATTGCAAATCGCGCATCTGCTGCAGCGCGAAATCGGATAGATAGATATCAAACGGCGGGACCGTTTCGAATTTGCTTTTGTACTCCGGCAAACGCCAGACGCGCGCACCAAAATCAACGTCTTTCCACTTCGCGCTCGCCAATTCCGAGGCACGGACTCCCGTCGCCAGCGTCAGCAACATGCCGAACCGGGCGCGCGTTGGCATATTCGCCTTCGGCAGTCGCTGTTCAAGTTCAATGATTTCCTCGCTGGTCAGATAGCGCGTTCCGATATTCGACCGCTTCGGGTCGTAATCGCCCACCACAATTTCGGTCGCTTTCAGTTTGTGCGCGTCGCAATCGGTCAGCGCCGGACGCCATTCGCGCTCACCATTGCCCCACTTGAGCATTTGCATGATAAGGCGATAGATCAGCACGGCCTGACGGTTTTTGTTGCTGCCGTCCTTTTTGGTCTGGTCCGAAATCGCGCGCAGACAATCGCGGACCTGTTTTTTCGACAGGTCGGCCAGTTTCACGTCCCCCAAGGTAGGCAGAACGTGCAGGTCGAAACGACTCTGAATATCCGCGCCGCCGTCCTTGCGTCCTTCGCCGGCCCGCTTGACGCTAATTTCTTTCAGCCATGTATCGAACAGGTCCTTAAACGTCCGGGCGTGCAGGTCGCGCACGACGCGATGTCGGGCGGGTATCTGTTCGTCCGGCACATCAGCGCCGCGTTCTTTCGCTATCAATGCGCGCAGGGCTTCGCGCGCTTGCGCGAGGGTCATCTGACCGGGACCGTGGCCATATTGCGCGATCACGGTTTCGCGGTCCTTATTACCTGCCGAAAAACGCGCGTAGAACGTCTTTGTGCCATTCGTCGCGACGCGGATATACAGGCCCGGTTCGACTTTCTTCGTCACGGGCTTTGCGCCCGGTTTGAGGTTTTCGATTTCTTTCGCGGTCAGTGCTTTGGTCATGGTCTGCCATACCCCTTAGGAACCTGCATATTGGGAACCTGTCACAACCCGGGGAATCCCCGGGTTTTTGCGGTTCCGTCCCCGGGTTTGGTCCGGAAAAGGGGGGCTAGGCGTGTCATGGTTTGTCCCCGGGGGAACCGCTTAAAGCTATACTACACAAGGCTTTGCGGGTTGTCAGGGGGTGACAGGGAAATCAGTCAGACCTGCATGGGGTGCAGGTGGTCGGAGGTTCAAATCCTCTCGCCCCGACCAAATTAAAGCCTCTGTAATCAATCGGTTACAGAGGCTTTTCCCTTTTCTGCGCCGCGAAAAAATGGGCGAATATTGGACAGTGTCCAATATCACGCGGCAGGAAGATGCAGCCGCACGACTGAAACCGGTACGTCGCGCTGCTTGATGTAGTCCTCGGTCGTGGCCCGATCCGCATGCGCGCCGGCGACCTGCAGCTCGTCGATGTGGTAGCCCGCCTTCTTCGCGTCGGTGAGCGCCTTCGCGCGAATGTCCTTCACCACGTAGTCCATCTCACCCAGCTTCGCCCGGATCAGTCCGTCACGCCATGCGTCACGGCAGGCTGCCGCACTCTTCGGCTTCCCCTTCCGGTCCGTGATGACGTAGTCATGGAGGGGCTGGACCTTCAGCTCGCGCCGTAGAGCCCGGGCGCGCCTGAAGACGGCGGCGATCTCGGGGGTGATCGGCCAGTCCACCGCCTGCCCGGTGCTGTTCTCCGTCTTGGTCGGCTTGAACCGGATCACGCCCGCGCGCTCGTCCACCTGGGACCATCGCAGCAGCCGGATCTCGGTTGACCGCTGGCAGGTCAGGTAGCACAGGTCGACGAAGATCTGCATTTCGGGCCCGGTCGGGACCCTGGCACTGATAACCTGCGTTTTCCCCTTGATCTTCTTCTCGTAGCTGTAGCTTGCCAACGCGGCGCGGATCGCCATGAAGTGGTCGTGCGGGATGTAGACGTCGCGCACGTTCGGCTTCTTGACCTCGACCTCACGGCAGGGGTTGACCTGGGCGTGGCGGCGACGGATGGCCCAGGCGAAGAACTTGGACAGCCACGCTTTCATGGCGCGCTGGGTCGGCAGCTTGTCGGCCCAGTTCTGCAGCAGGAAGTCCTCCACCAATCCGGCGTCCACCTGCTCGATGCTGTGGTGCTTAAACGCCTTGCGGACGTCCTCGCCGCGGCGCAGCCATTCCTCCCTGAACGTGTCGGCGTATGTCGTAGCGTTCTTGTCCATGTAGATGGCGACAAGCCGCGACATGCTGCCCTCATTGCCATCCACCTCGACCTTACGCTTCTCTGCCGCCAGGCGCTCGTACATCAGCGTCTCGCCTTCGGCGACGCGGCACAGTTTGACCCACTTCTCATCCCCAGGGCGCACCCAGAAGAAACTGTTGCGGCGCACATAGACGCGGCTGGGAAGGCCATCGGCCTTGGTTCTGCGGCGAGCGTTCACGCGGCTCTCCGAAGCGGCTGCAGGGCAGGGCGCGCCACGGGCGTGTCGCCCATCGTGATGCCGACACGCTTGGCCTGCAGGATTTCGAAAGCGGCCCATGTCAGGATAATGCGCCCGTCTGCGCGCTGCACAGGCGTGATGCCGAAATGCTGCTTGAACCACGAAACCTGCGCACTGTGCCGCTTCTTCCCTGTCACGTCCTGGATGTCGTGCTCAGTCATTACTCTGCCGTCCATCCTTCTCTCCAATCCGCCACGCTTGGCGGGTCAATTCGATGATTCGTTTTGCTGCTTCGGTCAATTCACAAATCCGTTATTGCTTTTGAGACGGCTCCCATAGCCGCCGCCGGCCCCACCGATAGACTGGTCAGCATGGACACGAACGACGACGACCTGCGCGCGGAGATTGCCGCGCTGCATCTGATGGTGCGAGCCCTGGCCGAGGCGCTCCCGGCGGCCGGGCTGGCCCGCGCGGTGGCGCGCGCCAGGCTCGACTGCGCTGACCTGGCGCAGCAGCACCGGGCCGGTGGCCTGGGTGCGAATGCTGGCCGCATCCAGCGGTTGATGGAGCGGCTGGCGGGCGAGGTGGTGGGGTTGAACAGCCATGCTACGATTCCTCGAAAGGACGGGAGACTGCATTGATCGGCGACGCACTCAACGGAAAGCTGAAGGAAGACGAACGGGCGGAACGAGCAGTCCGGGCGGCGGAAATTTCGGCAGAGGCTGCTCGCCGGTCAGCCCGTTGGGCTGGGATTGCGGCACTGATCTCGCTTGCTGCGCTGCTTGTGGCGGCATGGCCGTACATCTTCAAAGGCTGATTCACGCTGCCTCCTTGATCGCGGTGATGATGTCGCGCGCCATAAGGGGCGGCACGGCATTACCCAGCAGATGCACTGCCAGCTTGTGCTGCTTCGGCAGGATGTATTGCCCGGGGAACGACATGGCGTCCCGGTTTTCTTCCTTCGTCAGCATGCGCATGCGGCCGCCGTCGACCACGGCCCAGCGGTCAAGCGTGGTGATCGTGCCAATCGGGCGATCCAGACTGCGGCCAGTAGTGCCTGACCCGCTGCCGTAGTAGGGCATCACGAAGCGGTCGCCAAAGGCTCGCCGGCCATTCCTCACCCGCTCCAGCGTCGAGGCTGCACGGCCTGGCTTCTCGATGGCCGACCAGTTTCCGGCGCTGAAGTCGATGAAGCTGGACGCCGGCACGTGCTGCCGCTGCGACAGATTCAGCATCATGGGCCGCTCGCTGCGGCTCAGGACAAGGAACAGCCGCTCGCGATGCTGCGGTACGCTGTGATCGGCGGCATCAACCAGGTGCGGCGCAATCTGGTAGCCAAGCGCCTGTAGTGCCAGTCGCCATGCTGGAAAGAGATTCCAGTCCATGAACTCGCGCACGTTTTCGACCACGCCGAACGCCGGCCGGTGATACTCCAGCGCCGAGACAACAGCCCATGCCGTCGAACGGCTGGCGTCATGCTGCGGATTGTTCGCCGCCTTGCCGCGGGCCTTGCTATGGCCTTGGCAGCAGGGCGAGGCGAGCAGGATGTCGTGTGCCGGCACGCGCGACCAGTCGGCCTGGTGCAGATCCTGGCAGACGTGGACCGCTCCCGGGTGGTTGGCGGCATGCGTTTCCACGGCAACCGGCCAATGGTTGGCCGCCCACACGACATCGATGCCAGCCATCTTCGCGCCGGTCGAGAAGCCGCCCGCGCCGGCGAAGAGGTCGATGGCCCGCATCACGCCCCTCCCTCGCGCTGTGCAGCACCCGAGTGCATTACCCGGAGCTGCGCCGCCACCTCAGCGGGCACGTCAAAGAAGCCGAGGGCGCCTTTGCACGGGACGAACGGCAAGGGCTTTGCCTCCGCGATCTGGAATCCGAACTGATCCTCCATGTGCCACGACGACGTGCGCTGTTCGGGCCGCACGCAGTTGGTGATAGTGGCCACGCCGACGATGCCACCGCGCTCCAACTCCTTCATCTTCGGCAGGGTGATGAGCGGGAAGTCCACCGAGCCAGTCTCGTACAGCTCACGCAGGTAGTGCTCCACGTCCGCGTACTCGTCGCGCGTCATTCCGTTGCTGGCATGGATCAGCACGCGGCCACGGAAGCGGGTCGGCCAAGTCCGGTTCTCGATGTCCTTGAAGCCGTTGACGATCAGCCACGCCCAGGGCTGTCGGATGGATAGGGCTTTCATGCTGCCTCCCGGATTTGCTTCAGAAACTCGGCCTCAGGCCCGAACTTCACCCAGCGGCTGAGCGCTTGGAAGGGGCTCTTCGCCGCGGCGTGGTTGATGGCGCGCGCCAGCTGTTCCAGGCGCTGGATGCGGTGCGCGACGACGACGCCAGACTCGCGGTTGATCGCCAGCAGGTGCTGTGCCTCGTCGCGCTCGCGTTCTGCGCGGGCCGCGCGCTGGCGCAGGTCGTTGATCATGGTCTGGTTCATCCTCAGCCCCTCGCCGTCATGCACAGGTCCGAGAAGCGGCGCAGGCCAGCCTCCCAGCCCTGCAGCTCGCCCCAGCCGACAATGCGCGCAGGTCGCGCGCGCAGCTCTTCGGGGCCCGGTACGAAGAACATCCGCTTCTTGCCGTCGACGACACGGCGCACCTGGCCGGCTTCGAACATCTCGGTCAGCAACTCGCGTGCATCGGCCGTCGGCCGCTTGAACAGGTTTCCGATCTGCGTCGGGGTGTAGCGCTGGCCGGCGTGGTCCTTTAGGTGCGCCAGTACGGCGCCACGGGTGAAGGCTCGCGCGGGCGCGGCGGGCGCCTTCCTGGCTCGTATTGCGCGCGATTGGTGGAGAGCGGCAGCGGTCACGAGCGCTCTCCACGAATGGCCTTGATGACGTACGGATCGACGTCGGGCTGGCGCAGTAGCCACGCCTTGTAGTCGCCGGGGACGTCGGCGATGCGCATACCCTTGTGCTTGCCGAAGGTCATGACCTTCGGGATGCGCGCGGCTTCGCTCGCTTCCCAGACGTCTTCCCACGTCCATGAATCGGTGAGGCCGAGCCTGTTCAGCACATAGTCCAGGACGATGCGGCAGTTCGCGACATCGTGCTTGGCCGAGTGCGCGCGCTGCAACAGCTTGCGGGCGCTGTCGCGCTCGAACAGGTAGAGCATGGCCGACTGGGTATGCGAGTCCGCCTCAGGGAACAGGTGACGGCACAGGGCGAGCGTGCAGATGCGCTTCACCGGCGGCTCGCCGATGACGCGCCAGTCGTAGTCGACGTTGTGGCCGATCAGGTAGTCAACGCCCGCCGGCAGCTGGAAGTCTGAGGCCGGCGGGCAGTCGATCAGTTCCTCGTCGAGGATGTGGTGGGTGGCCAGCGCGCCAAGCTCGATCGGCTTGCCCGGGTTGTAGCGCTGCTCGAAATCCTCGGCGATGGCCAAGGTGTACGGGTCATACAGGCGCAGCCAGGCCGCTTCCACGATGACCGGCTCATTGATGCCGGTGGTCTCGGTGTCGAAAATGATGGCGTTCATGCGAAGTGCCTCCCGTGGAGATCGTCGAGCGTGTAGACCTGGGCGCTGCTGAGCTTCGTCACCTCGCCGGCGTGCATGCGCGCGGCAAGCGTGCGCACGAAGCCTTGTTCCCAGTCGTTCATGTCCGTGGTGTCCAGCAGGCCTTCCAGGCGCTGGATCATGGTGGTGGTGCTGACCATCACGCCGCCTCCTTGACCGTGCCCACCTGGTGGTCCTGAATCCAGAAGGGGGTGATGCCTTCAGGTAGCGCGCTGGGCATGGCCTTCAGGCTCATGAACACCAGCGCCGTGTCGATCGCGCCGGCGGCGGCCAGGTCGTCAAGCCACCACAGCAGCCGGTCGCGTTCGGCGCCGATCAGCACGTCCGCACGATCCAGCACCAGCAGGCGCAGGCCAGTAAGGCGCGTGATGGCCGCGGCGATCATGGCGTCGGCGCGCCACTGCTCGGACTCGGACAGGAGGGCGTAGGCCCGGCCGTCGCCGGCGGTGATAGCCATGTCCGCCTCGATGCCGATGCGGAACCACTCCGACTCGTTGGCGGCCGCTGCCAGGTGCTCGTTGATCGGGCCCAGCGCCTCGCCCAGCAGGTCCGCCGGGATGCCGCTGGGGCCCAGGGCCTCGGCCAGGGCTTCCCAGGCGACCACGTCGGCGTGGTGCTGGGCGGCCTTGGCGGTGAGCTCACCCGCCTGGGCGACGGCGCGCTGCGCGTCGCGCGCGGCGGCCAGCTCCTTGCCGGCGGCGCCGATGGCGTCCTGCAGGCTCTTCAGCTGGGTCTCGACCGTGGAGCGCACCTCGTCGCCATCGTCGGCGTCCGCCGCGGCGTCCTTGCGCAGCAGCGCCAGCTGGCTGGCGGCGGCGCGGGCGGCGTCGAGCTCGGCGGTGCGGCTCTTCAGGGCGTTCTCCAGCACCGTCAGGCTGCGCTCGTACTCGGGCAGCCGGCCCGCGGCTTCCGGATCAGCCTGGGTAGGCTCGCGCAGGGCCAGTTGCCCGGCCAAGTACTGCAGCAGGGCGCCGCACTCAGGGCACGTGCAGGCCATGCCCGCCACCTTGCCGCCGGCGGCCGCGCGCAGGGCCTCGACTTTGGGCAGGAAGGCATCCCGCTCGGCCTTGGCGCGCGCGACCGATTCCTCGGCCTTGGGCAGCAGTTCGGCCTTGGCGGCCAGTTCGTCGGCCTGCCTGGCGCGGTGCGCGCGCTGGCGCACCGCGGCGTCGATCTCGCCTAACTGGCGCTGCAGGTCGCCGGCCTCGCCGGAGGCCTCCGCGATCTCAGCTTCCAGCTCGGCGACGGTGGCCGCCAGATCCTCGGGCGCCGGGCCACCGGCGGCGAGCGGTGCCGTCCAGTCGGCCGCCTTCACGGCGCCGTAGGTCTCGCTGGTCAGCGCGCGCCAGGCGCCCTTGGCCGCCGTGGCCTTGGTCTGGGATTCCTTGGCCGCCGCATCGAAGCCGGCGCGCACCAGCGGCAGCACCGCCTCGATCTTCTTGGCGTCGCAGCCGCGGGCGACCAGGCGTTCGCGGACCAGGTTGGTGCCGAGCTTCAGGCCCATCAGGTCGAACAGGAACGCGCGGCGCTCTTTCACTTCCAGACGGGCGAAGCGCTGCGCGTCGAGCACGTAGGGCAGCCGCGGGTCTGCCTGCAGGCCAGCGGTCAGCTTGCCGGAGGGGAGGGCGACGCTGTTGGCCTGCGGGCCGCCCGACACCACGATCGAGCCCGACTCGGCGCCGTCGTGCAGCAGCTGGCCATACTCCTTCTTCAGGCCGACGCGCACGCTCTCGCCGGTCAGGGCCAGGCGGACGGCTTCCTGGATGCTGGACTTGCCGGCGCCGTTCGGGCCGCAGATGAGCGACACGGGCGTGGCCGGGATGATGTCGGCGGCCAGGATGCCCAGGAAGTTGCGGATGTGGATGGCGGTGATTTTCATGCTGCTGCCTCTGCTGTCATCAGGACCGTCCGGTTGCCGTCGGCATCCGGGAACGAGACGTCGCCCGCCGCTTGCATCGCCTCCAGAAGGCGCGCGGCGCGGTTGTAGCCGATTCGAAGGTGGCGCTGGACCAGGGAGATGGACGCGCGGCGGTGCGTGGCCACCAGCTCGCGGGCGGCCGGGAACAGTTCGTCTTCAGCACCGTCCTCGGCGTAGAAGTGGCTGTGGGCCGCGCCGCTGTCGCCGAAGTCCAATTCGCTGTCGCTCGGGGTAAGGTCCAGCTCGATCTCGTCCTGGAGGAACTCGGCGACGCGCGCCACCTCGTCGCCGCTGGGCTTGAACGAGACCGAGAACGTCACGCACACCTTGAAGCCGTCCTTGGGTTCCAGGGCGAACTTCTTGACGCGCACGCCTGTGAAGGTGCTGCCGACCATGTCCAGGCGGTAGCTCTCCAGCTCGTGCGCGAAGGTGACGGGGCCCATGACCTTGTTGCGCACGGCGCCGTTCGACAGGAAGACGAAGGCGGCCAGCTGCTCGTCGAAGAAGCGCGTGATCATGACGTCCGTCGTCGCCTTCAGCTTCAGGTCTACCGCCAGCTCCTGCGCGTCCTCGGGGCCTTCCTTCCTGGTGTTCAGGTGCAGGATGGTCGCGCGCCCCATGAATCGGAACTTGTCCATGGTGCTGGGCCTCACTCAGCGCTGATCGGGGCGCGCGCGCGGCGTGCCGCCTGGGCGGTGGTGGTGGTGGCCGCCTGGGCTTCCGCCGGCGGCGGCGACAGCTCGCGCATGCGGCGCGCGGCCACCTGGTTGAGCGCTGCCTTCTCCTTCTCGTCGGGCACCTGCTTGATCATGCTGCGCGCGAAGTCCAGATCCTCGACGGTCTGCGCGGCCAGCAGCTCGCGGTTCACGGCTTGGAAGGTGAGCACGTCAGCGGCGCCCTGGTCGGCCTGGTCGCCGTCGGGTGGCAGAAGGTCGTCTTGCTGGCCGGCTTCGGGGGCGGCGTCCTGGCCGTCCTCGCCGGCAGCGGTGGCAGTGCTCTCGGGCTCGACCACTTCGGCGGGCTGCGCCGGCTGGGCCGCTGCTGCGCGCGCGGCGCCGCGCAGTTCGGTGACCGACGCGGCGGGCACCGTGTACGAGCCATCGGGGTTCAGGTCGATGATGTCCTGGGCTTCCTCGACCGACTGCAGGCCCATCAGCAGCTCGGGCGCGTAGAGCTTGCCGAAGAAGCTGGCCGTGCGGTAGCGCAGCATGACCTCGTCCATGGTCTGCCACTTGCTGCCGGTCTTCGTGTACCAGCCTTCCTTGACGGCCATCTCGATCGACACCGGGGGCGATTCCAGGCGCTCTTTCGTTTCCTTCTCGATCGCCCAGGCGACGCACACCTTGTCGACGACGTCGACCTTCTTGGTGACCATGCTGCGGTTGCCGTTCTCCCACACCGTCTCAGTGCGCTCGACCGTCTTCTTGCCCAGCACCTTGATGTCGAAGCGAAGCGGCGAGAAGCGCCCGCAGCCGTTCACCGCGGCGATGATCCACTGCGACGACCAGGACGGACGGCCCTCGACGATGTAGAGGTTCTGCATGACCATCAGCGGGTCGGCGCCCATGCGCTGGGCCATGTTGAGCGCCACGACGGCGTTGGCCAGCGCGTTCGGGTTCTCGCGCGATTCCTTCACATTGCCGAACTTGTCCAGCTTCTCGATCACCTTCCGGTAGGCGGCGGGCACCAGGGTGGACGAGGCCAGCAGGTTGGCGGCGCGCTGCATCAGTTCGAAGGACTGCGAGGTGGCGAAGCCCATGGTGATTACGGGGGCCGGCTCGCGCACGGCTGGCGCGCGCATTTGGTCGAGGGTGACGGTTGCGGTGGTCATGGTGGTGGTCTCGGTCTGGATGCGGGAAATCAGGATTTGTAGGGGCAGGTGGCGTGCCGCGGGCAGTACTTCGCCGAGCACAGGACGGACTTGCCGTTGCCGTAGAAGGCGCCGGAGTGGATCAGGCGCGAGGCATGCTGCAGCAGGCCGGGCTGGTCTTCGGTGCCCAGCAGCGCCGCGCGCGGCGACTCGATCTCGCCAGTGCCCACGCGCTGCGCGGCAGCAGTCTTGCCGGTGTTCAGGCCGACGATCTGCGCCGGCGCGCTGATGGGGATGCCCATGGCGTGCTCGGCCAGCAGCTCGTAGACGCCCAGCTGCGGGCCGTGGCCAGCGGTGGCGGCCACGCCATCGGTGCCGACAGCGCGCCCGCCGGTCTTCAGGTCGGTAATGCCCGCGCCGGCCTCAGTGGTGCGCACGCGGTCGGTGGTGCCGGTCAGTGCCAGGCCCAGCTCGGGGATCTCCAGGCGCTCGCACTGGATCTCGACGCCGATGTAGTGCTGGCGCGGCGCGATCTCCGCGCAGTAGCGGGCGTGCAGCGCCAGGCCGATGCGCTCGGCGGTGGCCGGGTCGCTTTCTTCCCAGTCGACCTCGGCGTTCTTATCGTGGATCGAGTCCACCAGGGCGCTGGCCGCGTCGTCGGCGCTGATCGGCGCGCCGTCCAGTACGGCCTGGTCGAAGGCGGCGGTGCCGGCGTGCACCGCAGTGCCCAGGTGTGCGGCACCGCTCGACGGCATGCGCATGCCCAAGATGTGCTTGGCTTCCCAGCGTGCCGGGCAGTCGAAGAGTTCGGCCAGCGAGCTGGCGCGGATGGTGACGATGTCCATGGTGGTGTCCCTCAGTGGATGCGGATCAGCTCGGGTTCACCGCTGGCGAGCCAGCGGCCGGTGACGTGGAAGCCGGCGGCGCGCTGCAGCTGCACCCAGGCCTCCCAGGTGATTTCGGGGTTCATACGGTCCTCACGAACTTGGTGGGGCGGATGGGGGAGGCCGGGTCGTTCTTCGCGAAGAAGTAGGCGAGGGCCATAGCCAGCATCAGCACGACGGCGGCCACGTTCAGCCGGCGGTTGTTGCGCGCGATGCGCTCGTAGTCGTGCGGGGTCACGGCTGGACTCCCTTGGCCTTGTTGATGACCGCCACGCGCTCGAATGCGCGGGTAATGCCATCACCGTCGACGCCGTCACGAGCATTCGCCTTTCCCCAGTCAAACTTCTGGTCGACGGTCATCAGATTCAGTGCGTTGCGAATGATCTGATGCGCGTGCTGTAGCTCGCGCAGCAGCTCGGCGTTTCTGTGCTCAAGCACCGCCTGGCGGATATGCGTCTGGTCTGCGGTCATGGTCATGCCCTCCCTTCCACCAGGAACTCGACCGCCAGCCGCTCAAACTCCGCGACCGACAGAGGAGTGAAGAAGTCGATCAGCTCCTCACCCTGGGTGCCGTCCTCGCGCACCAGGCGGATGCTGGTAGCGACGAAGGCCGCCGCACGGCCGGGCGTCGGGGTGGTGAATTCGCCGATGACCGACCAGAACTCGCCGGCGGTCAGGACGACGGCGCTGGCTTCGTCGGCGCGCGGCAGGCGCGGCGCGGTGGTGATCAGGTGGTGGGCGGCGGCCGCGACGTGGCCATAGCGGTGTGCAGCGGCAGAAGGAAGGGCGGTTGGCATGTCTGTCTCCAGCGAACCGCTGTGGATGTCAGCGGGCTGGATGAAGTATAGAAAGTCTGTACTTTGTAAGTCAAGAAAAACTATACACAAGTACAGAAACTCTAGACTGCTGCCGCTGGATGCGAAAAAGCCGCCTCATGGGCGGCTGGTGTGGTGGGGCTCTGCGGCGCGCTGGCGTCGTCGCCGGACAACAAAAAGCCCGCCGGGTGGCGGGCTACATAGTGGATGAGGGCTGATCAGCGATCAGTCCGGCCGGCGGGCCGAGGACTTCAATATCCCGGCGACATACTGCATCCGCTCGATTTGAGCCTGCTCGATCCGCAGCATGCCGTGGCGCTCGTTGACCGAAGAGAGGTGAACGAAGCCGTCGCGGACGTAGGCGTATTCCTTGATCATTACCCGGCCGTCCTGGGCGAAAACCATGACTTCGTCGCCGGCCGTCACAGCGTGGTTCGGTTCGATGACAACGAATTCGCCGTGCTTGACGCGCGGGCGCATTGATTCGCCGACGCAGCGCAGACCATAGGCATCCGGGTCGGAGGTAGGGAAGAAGAGGTACCCATCGCCGTGCCCGACCGGGTACTCGATCTCGCAAAAGTGTCCGTTGTCTCCCAACTGAGCCGTCCCTTTGATCGGTATGCGCTTGAACACGCTCGGCGGCAGGGGCACCTCATCCGTGAAGTAGCCAGGCTCGTCGAGCTCTGGCTCATGCGGCGCTTCCAGCTTTGCTGGACCCTTTCCGTTTATGAGCCACTTCGGGCTGTAGCCGAAGGCCTCCTGAAGCGCCACCGCGTGGTGCAGCTGAGGCTTCCCGTCGCCCGCCACAAGCCACGAGCGCACGACGGCGGGCTCGATGCGGAGAACCTTGGCCATAGCGGTCACGTCGAGGTGCTGTTCCGCCATGACGATGCGTACGCGGTCTGCCGAGGTGGCGCCGGATGCCGTGGCCGCATCAATTGTGGGCACCGAGTCGGCCTCTCCCTGCCTGGCGATCTCGGTTGCAAGGCGGGGGCTGATCGCCGACACCTCTACGCCGAGGCCATGCGCAAAAGCTGCGGCGGCGCTGGCCGTCAACGGCTTGCGGCCATTGATGAAGGCCGACACGGCGCCCGTTCCTGGTATGCCGTGCCGCGCGCCGAACTCGTCCATCCCCATGCGGCCAGCGCTCTGGGCGAAGAGTGCGCGCAGGCGCGCCGCGTCTTCAATCTGCCAGGACTCGAGGGTGCCGTTGGTCGCTGCAACCGGCGCCGCTTCCTCTTCGAGCGGCAGCCCACTGATCTCAGAGATCGCAGCGAGCTGCGCGAAGCTGGCTTCGTGCCGGCCATTCTCCCAGGCCGAGATGTTGGCCTTGGTGAGGCCGAGCTTCTCCGCAAGCTGTTCCTGTGTGAGGCCAGCCTTCTTTCGGGCGAGGCGGATCCAGAGCTTCATATCCATCGCGCGATGGTACAGAGAATCTAAACAAGGAAGGTCTAGAATTTCTTTACCTACAAGTCTAGAGAATCTATACTTGTTTGGAAATGAGGACGGAGTCCCGATCATGTGCGATCACCCTGTAAAGCGCGCATCGGCCCACGTGGGCGGATATGTGGCGTTGGCGAAACTTCTCGGTGTAACGAAGGGCGCAGTCCATCAGTGGACTGACCCTGGCCGGCAGGTTCCTGCTGAGCACTGCCCAGCAATCGAACGCATCACCGGCGGCGCCGTGACGTGCGAAGAGCTGAACGACAAGGTCGACTGGCCTTTCGTGCGCGCATCGAGCGGGGTGCCAATGCCCGACGCTGCAGCAAAACGGCTGAGGAAGGCGAAGCCGCCCAATCCCAAAGCGGCTGCCTGCGACGCCCACCCGGAGGCCGCGTGATGAATCGCCTACGGATGATCAGAGCCGCGGCGGCTCTCCTGCTGCCTCGAGCAGCGCGGCGAGCGCCAGCGTCAGGTACTGCTCGTACTCGGGATTCGGCTGGTCGGCCCGCTCGTCGAGCAGCTCCGCGACCCTCTGCCGAGCTTTCGCGGCGAGCTGATCGCGCACCCAGTGCGTCTCGAACAGGTCTTGGATGGAACCCTCGGACAAGTCCGAGCGAGCCAGCAAGAGGTTGAAGCCGGTGCGCAGCGCCTTGTTTTGAGCCTGCAGCTCGTCGACCTGGGTTCGCAGGGATTCGACGACCCCAACCAGGTGCGCCATCGTGATTTTGTCGAGTTCGGCTTGGAAGTCCATGCATCCCCCGGATGTAGGCAGTTGAGAAGGTGAGAGCGCTCGATTGTTTCACGGCAGAGGGGGTGCGCCAGGTAGTAGCCGCGTGGGGTATCTCCCTGCGCTTTGACAAATGCGCCCGCAAGGGCCCAACCGGGGAACACACCATGCCGCGCACGCAGCAGGTATCCGCATATGACCACGCCATGCGCCCGCGCGCCGGCCGGTCCGCAGCCGACGGCTGCAGCTGGTGGTGGCAACTGTTTCCCATGTTTTTCATTTTCTGGCCGGGCGCCGCGGCGGCGCGCCGGCTCTGCTGTCTCGTTGGAATGAATCGTATGGAATCGAACGCGAACCGGGGAGCATCACATGCCCAGCCTTGAATCCATGGTCTTGAAGCGTGTTGCTCCGCTCACCCAGAAGAAGGTGGCCGAGGCCATCGGGGTCGAGCCGACCAACTTCTCGCGGTTCCTGAACAACAGCGGGCACCGGCTGACGTTTGCCGAGTTCTGCCAGCTGTTCGCGGTGCTCGAGCTGGAAGTTGTCGCGCCCGGCGACGACAGCACGGTCTGCCTGCCGCGCGAGGAATACCAGGCGCTGCGCACGCTGGCGCGCAAGGGATTGGAGGCGGCCTGATGGATCAGCTGATCATGGAAGGCGCCGTGGCCGTGATGCTCTGCATCGTGGTGGGCTCGATCGTCTGGGGGATGTGGCTATGAGGTGCAAACCGAACGACGAGGCCCGCATCGAGGGCTCCCTGAAGGCGTCCGAGAACGGCGTCGTGGTGCGCGTCGTCGAGCTGCACGCGAAATGGTCCCAACTGCTGGGCGAGCCGGTGTGGCTCGTCGAATTGCCGGGGGCGCGGCTGGTGGCCAGCCCGACTGGGCATGCCGACACGCTCGCTGTGGGGACCGCCTGCATCAAGGACAGCTTGCTGCGACCGATCAGCTGCGTGCCGGTGGAAACGGAAGAGGGCGTGGAGGTGCCGGCGTGAGCGAGCCACCAATCCCTCTGACGCCACACGACTGCAACCTGCGCGAATACCAGTTCATGCCACTGGAGGTAAAGCGCATGCTGACCTCCGAGACGTGGATCCTTGGGACGGGGGAAGAGCGCGCCGCGGCGATCACCTTGTGGCTTGAGAGCTGGCATCAGATCCCGGCAGCCAGCCTGCCCGCTGACGATCGAATGCTGGCTCACCTGTCGCAGTCCAAGCAGTGGAAGAAGGTAAAGGACCACGCGCTGCGCGGGTGGGTGAAATGCTCAGACGGCCGGCTGTATCACCCGGTCGTCGCGGAAAAGGCGCTGGAAGGCTGGATTGGCAAGCTACTGAGCAGCCTTTCCGGATCCACTGGCAACGCCAAGCGCTGGGGCATCGAGGTCGACACCGACGCGGTGAAGGCCCAGATCGTCGACGCCGTGAAGCGTCTCCAGGCGATCGCCCCCCAATCGGAGATCCTTCGTAAGAAGCAGGTTCGGGACATCGTATCGGGATCGCAACCCGATTCGCCCCCCGATGGGAAAAGCATCGCCCCCCGATCAAAGGAATCATCGCCCCCCGACTCGCCCCCCGATCGCAATAGAGATAGAGAGGGAGATAGAGAAGAAAAGAAAAGCGGCGGCGTAGGTAGTTCGAACGTGGTAGGCCCTGTGGATAACTCGGCCGCGCCGCCGCCGCTTTCCGCCGATGAGATCGGGGAAGCCCTGGTGCGCCTGGAAGCCGAGCGGGGCAAGTCCGTCGCGCTGCCAGCGCCGGCCTCGCGCGCGCACGAGGCGTTGCTCCGGGTTGCCGCGCGCCGCATCGCGATGCCGGTGATGCTCCGGGCTCATGCCCTCGCGTGCGCGCGAAGGGCAGCCGATGGGGACGGATCCCCCGTCAACCCCGCTTTCCTCGATGCCTTCCTCGACGAGGCGCTGGCAGAGCGGCAGGGCGGTGCGCCGGCCACGGACTGGGACGCGACCCCCGAAGGGCTGCAGGCCATGGCCGACAAGCACGGGGTGCGCCCGGTCGAAGGCGAGCACCCGATCTGGTTCCGGCGCCGGGTCATCAAGGCCAGCGGCGACGAGCGGCTGATCGACCGCGAGATCGGCAAGGCCGAGCGGATGAATCCGAACGAGCACGAGACCGTGCATCGCTTCTACCGCGGCGTGGCGCCGCATGAGGTCCTGGCATGACGCAATCCCTTTTCGACCACACCCGGCAGCTGCGTCGCGTCGCGTTCATCGTGCCCGGCCAGCCGGTGGCCAAGGGCCGGCCCAAGTTCTCGCGCCAGGGCGGCTTCGTCCGGACCTACACGCCCGAGCCGACGGCGCGCTACGAAAACCTGGTCAAGCTGGCCGCGACCCAGGCGATGGCCGGGCAGCCGCCTTTCGAGGGTCCGGTCGAGCTGTGGCTGGACATCGAGCTGCAGATCCCGGCCAGCTGGTCCAAGAAGCGCCAGCAGCTCGCCATCGCCGGCCAGGTCGCGGCGACGAAGAAGCCCGACGCGGACAACGTGCTCAAGGCCGTGAAGGACGGCATGAACGGCATCGTGTGGATCGACGATGCACAGGCGGTCGAGTACCGCATCAGCAAGCGCTACAGCGCCTCGCCCGGGGTGCGTGTGAGCGTGGAACAACTGCCGCTGCAGGCGGCTTGAAGGATTGAACGTGACGGGGGAAAATACGATGGAAGAACGCCTCTTCGAAAGCTCGCACGATGCGCTGCGCTTCGCGTTCAGCTACTCGGGCCAGCAGTACCAGGCCTCAGCGATGAACAAGGCCATGTCGCCGGCGATCGGCTCAGGGAAGGGGCTTGTGGGCGTAGACGGCGCTGCGCAGGCGGGCATGATCCGTCGAGAATTGGGTACGCTGCCCGAGCTGCACCAGCGCGTGCTGACCGCCCGGGCCGCGCCGCGCGAGCTGCCGTGCGAGTGCCGGTCGGCATGCTGCATGGGCAAGCGGCTGAATCCAGAGTGGGCCGAAGCCATCGTCTGGCTGACGGACCGTGCCATGCAGCAGCTGTCCGGCTCGTTCTCGCACTACCGCGTGCGCCGCTCGATCCTGGAGAAGATCTTCGGGGTGAAGATCGACTTGGTGCAGATCGCCGAGGACTGTGGCGCGCACCGGAACACGGTCGGCGAGCAGAACAAGCGGCTCAAGCTGTGGATCGAAGGGGAGCGGGGTAAGCGCGGCCTGAACTCGTCGCCTGGGGTTGAGCAGGTCGCCTGGACGGCCATCGACATCCGCCTGAAGGGCGCCGGCATGGTGAAGATCGAAGAGGTTGCGTAGCCCGTCTCACCTAGTTTTTCTTGACAATGTGCAGATCGTGCACAAAAATGGCGTCAATTCGATACACCTGCGAATTACGTCCAAAGCCCGCGCAAGCGGGCTTTTTGCATTTTGCTGTAGCAATGCGCTGCCAATCCGCGTATAGTCCGCCCCCGCGGGGTGGAGCAGTTGGCAGCTCGTCGGGCTCATAACCCGAAGGTCGCAGGTTCAAGTCCTGCCCCCGCAACCAAATTCGAAAGCCCGCCGGCCCGCCGCGCGGGCTTTTTGCATTGGAGCTCGCAATGTTCCTGCCGACCTACTGGTACCTGCTGTTCGGTGTCTGGGTGGAGTCCTGGTGGCCGCACTACGACGAGTGATCCCCCTCCGACCGTCTGTCTCCTCCACCGCTCCCCGCAGTGGATTGCCCGGCCACCCGCCGGGCTTCTTTCTTCCGCGTCCCCGCATTTTTACCGCCTATGAAAAAGCCCGACCAGCTCGCCGTCGTGTACCGCGCGGCGGGCGACCTGGTCCGGTATGAGCGGAATGCGCGGACGCACAGCGCGGCGCAGATCGAGCAGATCAAGGCCTCGCTGCGACGCTTTGGCTGGACCAACCCGGCGCTGACCGCTGGCGACGAGCTGCTGGCCGGGCACGGCCGGCTGGAGGCCGCCACGCAGATGTGGGCGGCGGGCGAGACCATCCACAGTTGCCCGGTGGCGGGCGAGGTGCCCACGGTTGACCTGTCGCACCTGGACGCCGACGAGCGCCGGGCCTACATCCTGGCCGACAACCAGCTGGCCGCGAACGCCGGGTGGGACACCGACCTGCTGGCCTCCGAGCTGGCGGACCTGCGCGAAGTCGGTTTCGACCTGTCACTGATCGGCTTCGACGAAACCGAGCTGGCCGAGCTGCTGGACCCAGGCGAGCCTGGGCCGGGCGGCACCGGCCGGTCGCTAGCCGAGCAGTTCATGGTGCCGCCGTTCAGCACGCTCAACGCGCGCGACGCGGCATGGCAGGAACGCAAGGCGGCCTGGCTGGCACTGGGCATCCAGTCCGAGCTGGGCCGCGACGCGCCGGCCTACGCCAAGGCGTCCGAGCACCAGAAGGCCGAGCGCGGCGCGGCGCCACAGCACCGCACCAGCATCTTCGACCCGGTCCTGTGCGAACTGGCCTACAGCTGGTTCAGCCCGCCAGGTGGCCTGGTGCTGGACCCCTTCGCCGGCGGCAGCGTGCGCGGCCTCGTGGCCTCACGCCTGGGCCGGCAGTACGTCGGCATGGAGTTGCGTGCCGAGCAGGTGGAAGCGAACCGCGACCAGCTTCGCCTGGTGCGCGCCGAGGATCCGGCACCGGCCTGGCACGTGGGCGACAGCCGGCAGATCGGCCGGCGCCTGGCAGACCTGGAAGCCGACTTCGTGTTCTCGTGCCCGCCGTACGCGGACCTGGAACGCTACTCGGACGACCCGGCCGACCTGTCCACGATGGACTACCCGGCCTTCCTGACCGCCTACCGCGAGGTGATCGCGGGCTCGGTGGGGCAGCTGAAGCCCGATCGGTTCGCCTGCTTTGTGGTGGGCGATGTGCGCGAGAAGCGCGGCACCGGGCCGTACCGGAATTTCGTGTCGGACACGATCGAGGCATTCCTCGATGCCGGCATGGCGCTGTACAACCACGCGGTGCTGCTGACCGCCCTGGGAAGCCTGCCCATCCGCGCGGGCAAGCAGTTCAGCGCCAGCCGGAAGCTGGGCGCCGCGCATCAGCACGTCCTGGTGTTCGTGAAGGGCGACTGGAAGCGGGCCGTGGCGGCCTGCGGTGATGTGGAGATCTCCGAGGACTTGTTCCCGGAGGCCGAAGACTGAGAGCAAGACGATGGCAGGACGCAAGCCCTTTGTGCCGACCGACGAGGACCGGCGCCTGGTGCTGTCCCTGGCCGGCTTCGGCGCGCCGCACGAGTACATCGCGAGCCGCGTCATCAATCCGCAGACGGGAAAGCCGCTGACGGCCAAGACGCTGCGCTTGCATTTCAAGGGGGAGTTGGCCACCGGCAAGGACCAAGCCAACACGCTCGTCGCCCAGGCGCTGTTCAAGCAGGCCACCGGGACCGGCAAGGGCGCCGTGCCCGCGGCGATCTTCTGGCTGAAGACCCAGGCCGGCTGGAAGGAGCCGGCGCAGGGCATCGAACTGACCGGGAAGGACGGCGGGCCGGTCGAACAACGCACCACCGTCGTCGATGAAAAACAGGTCGCAGCCGCCGTCGCCAAGCTCGAGGGCGAGTATTGACCCTGCGGTCGAGCGCGCCGTGCTCAAGGCAAAGTGCGAGCGCGACCACCTGTTCTTCAGCCGGTACTTCTTCAAGCACCGGCAGGGCATCAAGTTCCGCGTCAACTGGCACCATGTGCTGATCGCGGACACCGTGCAGCGCGTGATCGACGGCGAGCTTAAGAACGTCGTCATCAACGTGCCGCCGGGCTCGTCGAAGACCGAGCTGGTGGCGATCAATCTGATCGCCCGTGGCCTGGCGCGGAACCCGCGCGCGCGGTTTCTGCACATCTCCTACTCGGACGACCTGGCGCTGCTCAACAGCGAGACGGCGCGAGAGATCGTCGGGTCCGACGAGTACCAGGCGCTGTGGCCGCTGGCCATTGCTGACGACGCGAAGTCGAAGAAGCGCTGGAACGTCGTGGTCGATGGCAAGAAGGCCGGCGGCGTCTACGCGGTGTCGCTGGGCGGGCAGATCACTGGTTTCCGCGCCGGCCACATGGCCGAAGGCTGGCAGGGCGCCATCATCATCGACGACCCGCTGAAGGTCGAGGACGCCTACAGCAAGACGAACCGCGACAAGGCGAACCGCAAGCTGCTGTCCACGGTGAAGAGCCGGAAGGCCAACCCGGACACGCCGATCATCGTGATCATGCAGCGGCTGGCCGAGGAAGACCCGACCGGCTTCATCAAGGCCGGGAAGGTGCCGGGCGACTGGGAATTCATTGAGATCCCGGCGCTGATCACCGACGAGTACGTCGCGCAGCTGCCCGAGCGCGTGCGCGCGCTGGTCGAGCGGGGCGAGGCCGACGACGACGGCCGCTTCAGCTACTGGCCGTACAAGGAACCGCTGGACGACCTGCTGGCTAGCGAGAAGGCCGACCGGTACGTCTTCAGCGGCCAGTACATGCAGCGGCCCAGCCCGCTGGGCGGCGGCATCATTCGCAGCGCCAACTTCGGGCGCTACTCGGTGGTGCCGGAGCTGCACAAGCGCGTCATCTACGCCGACACGGCGCAGAAGACCGCCGAGCGCAACGACTACAGCGTGTTCCAGTGCTGGGGGCACGGGAAGAACGGTCGGATCTACCTGCTGGACCAGATCCGCGGGAAGTGGCCGGCGCCCGAGCTGCGCCAGAAGGCGATCGACTTCTGGAACAAGCACCTGCCGCACGACTTCCACTTCGGCGCGCCGCTGGTGCGCATGATGATCGAGGACAAGGCCAGCGGCACCGGCCTGATCCAGGACATCCAGGCGTCCGGCAGTATCCCGGTCGAGGGCATCGAACGGAACAAGGACAAGCTGACCCGCGTCATGGACGTGGTCAGCTACATCGACAGCGGCCTGGTGTTCATCCCCGAGGCCGCGCCGTGGGTGAGCGAGTTCACGCAGGAATGCGACGCCTTCACGCCTGACGACACGCACGCGCACGACGATCAGATCGACCCGATGGTCGACGCGATCAACGACATGCTGGCCGGCGGCCGGATCTTGGATACCTGGGCAAGGCTCGCACAATGAACCGCAAACAACGCAAAGCCTCGGCGATGGCGCACAAGGCCAACATGGCCGCGTCGGCCGGCGCCAAGCGCTGGACTAGCGACAGCTTCCAGAACTTCGAGGCACGGCTCGGCCTGGGCACGAACAACCAGGCCAGCCAGTACAGCTACGGCTTCGACTTCATCTCGCGCAACCGCGTGCAGATGGAGGCCATGTACCGTTCGTCCTGGGTGGTCGGCCAGGTCGTGGACGTGGTCGCCGAGGACATGACCCGCGCCGGCATTGAGATTGGCTCGGACCTGGCCCCGGACGACAAGGACAAGCTGAACGCCGCCATCGAGCGCATGGCGCTGTGGGACCGCATCTGCGACACCATCAAGTGGGGGCGGCTGTACGGCGGCGCGATCGCGGTGATGCTGATCGACGGCCAGAACCCGGCCACGCCGCTGCGGCCCGAGGCGGTAGGGAAGGGCCAGTTCAAGGGTCTGTTCGTGCTGGACCGCTGGATGATGCAGCCCTCGCTGACCGACCTGGTCACCGAGATGGGCCCGGATATGGGCATGCCGCGCTACTACGACGTGGTGGCCGACAGCCTGGCGCTCTCGCGCCAGCGCATCCACTACAGCCGCGTGCTGCGGATCGACGGCGTGGAGCTGCCGTACTGGCAGAAGATCGCCGAGAACCTGTGGGGTCAGTCGGTGATCGAGCGCCTGATCGACCGGCTGGTGGCCTTCGACAGCACCACCATCGGCGCGGCGCAGCTGGTCTACAAGGCTCACCTGCGCACGCTGAAGATCGAGAAGCTGCGCGAGATCATCGCTATGGGTGGGCCGGCGCTCGAGGCGCTGCTGAAGAACGTCGACATGATCCGGCGCTTCCAGAGCAACGAGGGCATCTCTCTGATCGATGCGGCCGACGAGCTGAAGACTGACACCTACCAGTTCTCCGGCCTGGACAACGTCCTGATGCAGTTCGGTCAGCAGCTGTCGGGGGCATCCCAGATCCCGCTGGTCCGCCTGTTCGGGCAGTCGCCCGCCGGCCTCAACAGCACCGGCGAGAGCGACATCCGGACGTACTACGACGGCATCAACCAGAAGCAGGAACGCCAGCTTCGCAGCCCGCTGACTCGGCTGCTGGCGGTGCTTTCGTGGTCCGAGCTGGGCAGGGCGCTGCCGGAAGGCTTCGCCTACGGCTTCAAGTCGCTGTGGCAGCTGTCTGACACGGAAAAGGCCAACGTCGCGAAGACGGTCACTGACGCCGTCACCAGCGCCCTGGACGCCGGCCTGCTGGGCCCGGCCACCGGAATGAAGGAACTGCGCCAGTCGAGCCACGTGACCGGCGTGTTCACGAGCATCACCGACGAGCAGATCGAGGAAGCGGAGAACGAGCTGCCACCCGAACCGGAGTTGAGCCTTGACCCTGACGATCGACCGCAAGAAGGGCCGGAAGAACCCGGTCAAGCTGAGCGGGCCCGAGCGGTATCTAAGGACGCAGCTCCGGGAGGTCGCAAAGCAGGTTGGCGCGTTGGTCAATGGCTTTCCGCCTGGCGATCCCGCCTACGCACCAACCATTGAGCAGCTGCTGCGCCGCTATGCGGAGACCCTGACGCCCTGGGCCGAGGCAACGGCAGCCCGCATGCTGGCCGACGTCAACCGCCGCGATGAGCAGGCTTGGATGGCGCAGGCCAAAGAAATGTCCCGGGCGCTGCAGCTGGAGATCCGGAAGGCGCCCACCGGCGCCACGATGCGCGCGCTGATGGCCGAGCAGGTCGGGCTGATCAAGTCCATCCCGCTGGAGGCTGCCGAGCGCGTGCACCGGCTGACGATCGAGGGCCTGGAAGACAGCACCCGGGCATCCGAGATCTCCAAGGCCATCCAGGCGTCCGGCGACGTGGCCAAGAGCCGCGCCGACCTGATCGCGCGCACAGAGGTTTCCCGTACGGCCTCAACGCTGACAGAGGCGCGCGCGCTGCATATCGGCTCGCCCGGCTACTTCTGGCGGACGGCTGGCGACTCTGACGTGCGAGAAGACCACCGGGAACTGGAAGGCAAGTTCATCAGGTGGGACGACCCGCCGATCGCAGACAAGCGCACAGGCAGGCGCGCGCATGCTGGGTGCATCTACGGATGCCGCTGCTACCCCGAACCCGTAATTCCCGAGGATTGACCCATGGCAATGCGCTTCTACACCGTCCAGAAGCTCGGCCCGAAGCGCTCGCTGACGCCGGAAGGCTTCCTGCTGTGCGAGGAAGTGCCCGTGGCGCGCACCGGCGAGATGCTGTACGGCCCCGGCGAGGTGCCCGTCGAGCCTGGCCCGGATGGCCTGATCCGCATCAGCCGGACGCCGGACGAGGTATTCCGGCCGGAGACGCTGGCCAGCTGCATCGGCAAGCCGGTGACGCTCGACCACCCGGAAGACTTCGTGACGCCGGCCAATTTCGCCGCGCTGGGCAAGGGTTCGATGATGAACTTGCGGCGCGGCGGCGGCATCGAGAACGATCTGCTGATCGCCGACCTGCTGGTCACTGACCAGGCCGCGATCGACGCCATCGAGAAGGACGGCATCGAGGAAGTCAGCCTCGGCTATGAGGCGGACTACGAACAGGTATCACCCGGCCGCGGGGTTCAGCGGAACATCGTTGTCAACCACGTAGCCCTCGTCGAGCGCGGCCGGTGCGGCCCGCGCTGCGCGATCGGCGATAAGGAATTCCAAATGGCAAAGAAGAAGCCCACTTTCCTCGATAAGCTGCGCGCCCTGATGAAGGACGCCGAGTCCGAGATCGAAGAAGAGAAGAAGACCGGCGACGGGACGTCGGATGACGAAGAAGAGGAAGACGATGATCCGCCTTCGAAGACCGGCGACGCGCAGTCTGTCCTGCTCAAGAAGATCCTGAAGCGCATGGACGCCCAGGACGCCGCCATCGCCGCGCTGGGCAAGCGCAAGGCCAAGGACTCGGAGAAGGAAAAGACCGACGACGAGGACGAGGAAGAAGAAGGCAAGAAGAAGACCGACGACGAGGGCGGCGACCTGACCCAGGCCGAGACCGCCTGCACGCTGGGCCAGTCCGAAGTCGACCTCTACACCGGTGACGCCGCGGCCAGCATCCCGTCGCGCGCCGAGATCCTGGCGCCGGGCATCAAGCTGCCGACCCTCGACGCCAAGATGGCCACCAAGGACCGCGCGGCCGCGCTGTGCAAGTGCCAGCGCAAGGCGCTCGACCTGGCCTACCAGACCGACGCCGGCAAGGCGGCCATCGCGCCGTTCCTGGGCGGCCTGACGGCCGACTTCGGGAAGCTGCCGGCCGGCATCGTGCACGCCGCGTTCATGGGCGCCAGCGAGCTGGTGAAGGCCAAGAACAACGACGGCGCGGTCAAGGTGAGCATCACCACCAAGGACTTCGGCCGAGCCCGCACGGTCGCCGACATCAACGCCGCCAACCGCAAATACTGGGCCGACCGGTCCGCCAAGTAAGGAGTCCCGAACATGGGCAACGCAATCCTGTATCGCATGGCCTCGGGCATTCCGGGGGACATCTCGCGCCAATCGCAGGCCACCGTCGAGCCGGCCATCTTCGATCCCGCCTTCCCGTTTGCCTCCTACGGCATCCCGGCGAAGAAGGTGGGCGGCAAGATGCGCCCGCTCGCGTCGGGTGACGCCGCATCCGTCATCGTCGGCTTCCTGGTCCGGCCGTACCCGACCACCGGGGGCGCCGGCTCGGAACCGCTGGGCACGGCCACCCCGCCGACCAGCGGCGTCGGCGATCTCATGCGCCGCGGCTACATGACGGTGAGGAACAACGCCGGCACGCCGGCGGACCAGGGCGCCGTCTATGTGCGCGTCGCCGCTGCCGCTGCTGGCAAGCCGATCGGCGGCATCGAGGCTGCCGCGGACGGCGCGAACACCGTTGTCGTAGCTGGCGCCGTCTTCAAGAACGCTGGCGATGCCAACGGCAACGTCGAGATCGAGTACAACATCTAAGGGGCCACCCAGAATGAGCAAGCATTCGAAACTGCTGCTGGCGAGCGCCGCCGGCATCGCCATGTCGGCCCCGGCCGTCATCCGCGCACGCACGCGCGACAGCGGCATGATGACGTTCGACAGCCGAACGATCGACAGCGCCGGCACCTTCCTGATCGGCGAGCTGGAACGCCTGGACCAGACGCTGCACATGCCGCTGGCATCGGTGACCTGGTCCCGCGACATCGACCTGCGCGAGGACGTGTCGATCGCCGACGAGACCTCGTCGTTCACCAATTCGTCCTTTGCGGCGGCCGGTGGCGCGTCTCCCAACGGCAAGTCCTGGATCGGCAAGGACGCCTCGGCCATCGCCGGCATCGCGCTGGACATTGGCAAGACGGCCAACCCGCTGACCCTGTGGGGCATGCAGATCGGCTGGACGATTCCCGAGCTGGAATCGGCCCAGAGGGTCGGCCGCCCGGTGGACCAGCAGAAGTTCGCCGGCATGCAGCTCAAGCACAACATGGACGTCGACGAGCAGGTCTACATCGGCGATGGCGTCCTGGGCGTCACCGGCCTGGTCAACCATGTGTCCGTGGCCAACGTCTCGAACGCGCAGACAGGCAACTGGGCCACGGCGAACCCGGATCAGGTCCTGGACGATGTCAACGAACTGCTGAACAGCGCATACGCCGCGTCGGCATTCGCAGTGTGTCCGGACCGGATTCTGACGGACCCGCTCAACTTCTCTCGACTGGTGAGCCGCAAGGTCAGCAGCGCTGGCAATATCAGCGTGCTGAACTACTTGAAGGAGAACAGCATTTCGAACGCGCTGAATGGCCGCCCGCTCGAGATCTACCCGTCGAAGTGGCTGACCGGGCGCGGCGCCGCCGGCGCCAACCGGATGGTCGCGTACACCAAGGATCAGGAACGCATCCGCTTCCCGTTGGTGCCGCTGCAGCGCACGCCGCTCGAGTACCGCGACCTGCGCCAGCTGACCACCTACTTCGGCCGCCTGGGCGTCGTCGAAGTGGTCTACCCCGAAACGATCGCCTACCGCGACGGCATCTAAAGGGGAGGGAACCATGCCGAAGATCTACGTCAAGAAGGCCTTCACGCTGCAGCACGAGGGCGAGAAGCACGAGTTCCCGGTGGGCAACCACACCGTGGCGGCACACATCGCTGACCACTGGTACGTGAAGGCCCATATCGGTGACGAGCCGGCGGGCGGCACCGACGTCGAAGCTGACCTGGCCGAGCAACGCAAGACGCTCGAGTCGGCAGCCCAGATGCTGGAAGGCCGGGCCGAGCAGCTCGTAAAGCTGCAGGAAGAGCTGGCCGAGCGCGAGAAAGCCGTAGCCGAGCGCGAGGACGCTGCCGACAAGCGCGACCTCGAACTGGCGGCGCGCGAGAAGGCGCTCGAACAGCGGGGCACCGATCTGGCCTCCCGCGAGGAAGCGCTCGCCGCGCGCGAGCAGGCGGCCGACAAGGCCGCAGCCGACGCGGCCAAGGCGGCGAAGTCGAAGTGAGGGGAATGATGTCCCGCGAGGGGCATCATCCATCCGCCTATGACACCGAGCCAATTCCGACAGGACTTTCCCGAGTTCGCCGACGAGACGAAGTACCCCGACCAGACCGTCACCTTCTGGCTGACGGTGGCGGAATCGCTGGTCAACCCGCGCCGCTGGGGCGCCCTGACGGATCAGGGCATCGAGCTCTGCACGGCGCACCACCTCGTCCTGGCTGCCCGGGACGCGCAGGCCGCTGCGGTCGGTGGCATCCCGGGCACCATGACGGGCCCGCAGTCTTCGAAGTCCGTTGACAAGGTCAGCGCCAGCTACGACACCGGTGCGGCGACCATCGACAACGGCGGATTCTGGAACCTGACAACGTACGGCGTGCGGTATCTCACCCTCGCCAGAATGATGGGCGCCGGCGCCATTCAGCTGTAGCGCGGCGCCCATCGGGAGAAGCCCATGGGCGTCATGAAGGTGGACCGGCTGAAGGAGGTCCTGCAGTCGATCAGCGGGCTCGCCCAGAAGCAGGTCCTGGTCGGTATCCCGGACAGCGCGCCCGAGCGCCAGGACGACGTGCCGATCGGGAACGCCGCCATTGGCTACATCCAGGAGACCGGTTCGCCGGTCAACAACATCCCGCCGCGTCCCTTCCTGGTGCCCGGGGTGGCAGACGCGACCGACAAGGTCTCCCCCCAGCTGCAAAAGGGGGTGGAGGCGGCGCTTGACGGTGATCTGGCCGGCGCCGAGCGGCGCATGGCCTCCGCAGGCCTGGTCGCCCAGAACTCGGTGCGCGCGCGCATCAACGGCGGCATCGACCCCGAGCTCAAGGATTCGACGCTGGCCGCGCGCCGGCGCCGCGGCCGCACCGGCACCGTGCCGCTGATCGACACGGGCCAGCTGCGCAACTCGATCACCTACGTGATCCGCAAGAAGGGGTAAGCCATGGCGCTGCTCGATGTCACCGACGTCCTGCTGGACCCGGATTTCATGGACACCGGCCTGGTGTGCAACCGGATGGCGCAGGCGGTGGACGACCGCGGCCGCGCCACGAATACGGTCACGGCCACGCCCTTCGCCGCGGTGGTGACCAGCGACAAGGGTGACCTGCTGCATCGGAACGCCGACGGCAGCCGGATCATCGGCTCGATCACCCTGCATACGCCGTTCCGGCTCTCGGATGGCGCGGCCGGCCAGGACGCCGACGAGGTGGTCTGGCAGGGCCGGACCTACACCGTGGTCGCCGTCAACGACTACAGTCACTTCGGGCGCGGCTTTGTGGCTGCCACCTGTGACCTGAAGCCACTTTCGGGGTAACCCATGAACGACAGCTCGACCGGCGGCTACCTGCCGCCAATGGCGGCCACGCCGCCGGCCGAGGACGATGCCCTAGACGATCTGCTGCACGACATGATCGCGGGCATCACGGCGCTGCCACCGGGCCTCGTGCGGCCGCGCTGGCAGCCGAAGGTCCCGAAACAGCCGGAGCCGGGCGTCAACTGGTGTGCGTTCGGCGTGCCGACGCAGACACCGGACGCGGGCCCGGCGATCGTTCACGACGGCACTGGCGAGGGCAGCGACATCTACCTCCGGCACCAAGAAATCAAAGTGCTGTGTACCTTCTATGGCCCCAGCGCCAAGGGGTATGCCCAGCGCCTGGCGGATGGCCTGGCCATCCCGCAGAACTGCGAGCAGCTCGGTCTGAACGACATGGCCTTCGTCGAGGCCGGCGAGATCCGCGCGGCACCGGACTTCGTCAACCAGCAGTGGGTGCGGCGCTACGACATGACCGTGACGCTGCGCCGCAAGATCACCCGGACCTATCCGGTACTAAGTTTGGTCGACGGCGTGTTCAAAGTAGATGTCGGCTCCTAGTGTCGTAGAAAGGGGATTGGAATGACGTTCTGATATAGTCCTCCATAAAATTAACCATCAAGGACTATCTATAAATGGCTATTCCTAGTGACGTTGTCGGCAGAACCCTGCATGTCAAGTATGGCGAGGGCTTTGCAACAGCCTTCCTTGTGGATTTTGATAATAAACAGTACTTGGTCACTGCGAAGCACGTGGTGGAACAGTTCCAAGGCAGGCAAAAAATTGGTATTTATCACAAAGGTGGGTGGATCGACGTAGCGGCAAATCTTGTCGGCCACGCTGGGCCGGGAATTGACGTCTCTGTTCTCGCATTAGAACAGCTTGTGGCTGGACCGAACCTGCAACTGAAGCCGTCACAAGAAGGGCTGACATATGGGCAGGAAGTATTCTTTCTGGGATTTCCCTTTGGATACCGTGGGGATGTTGGAGCGGTAAACAACAATTACCCCTTGCCGTTCGTGAAGCGGGCATTGGTCTCATGCTTCGCAGCGGGGGCCCTGCAACATGAGATTTACTTGGACGGTCACAATAACCCCGGATTCTCCGGCGGGCCGGTAGTGTTCAAGGCGCCTGGTACCAGCGATTTCCAGGTGGCGGCGGTAGTCAGCGGCTATCGGTATTCGGAAGAGCCGCTCTACGATGGTGATGCGATAACGAATCTTGTGCATCGTGCCAACACAGGCATCATCGTAACGCACGCGATTACCTGTGCCTTGGACATCATCAAGGCTAACCCAGTGGGATTTGCTATCCCTTAGAAGCCTTTCTATAAGCAAAACGGCCGCCAATTCAGGCGGCTTTTTTTTTGGAGATCACCATGTCCAACGGACTGCCGGTATCGCGGCTGATCAACGTTTCCATCAATCTGGCGCAACTGGCGGCCCAGGGGGCGAACCTCAACTCGGCGCTGTTCCTGGGCCCGTCGGCCGTCATCGACACGAACGAGCGGATGCGCTCGTACGGAACGATCGACGAGGTGGCTGCCGACTTCGGTACCAGCGCGCCGGAATGTCTGGCGGCGTTGCTGTACTTTGAGCAGGTGCCGCAGCCCACGCAGCTCTACATCGGCCGCTGGGCCAAGACCCCCACGTCGGGCCTGCTGCGTGGCGCCGTCCTGTCTGCCGCGCAGAAGGACATGGCTGCCTGGAAGGCGGTCACCACGGGCGCATTCAAGATCGCTGTCGACGGCTCGGTGAAGTCGGTCTCGGGTCTGGATTTCTCCGCGCAGACCAACCTCAACGGTATCGCCTCGGTCATCCAGACTGCGCTGACCGGCGCCACCGTCGCCTGGAATGGCTCGCAGTTCGTCGTCACGTCGAGCACCACCGGCACGAGCTCGTCGGTCGGCTACGCCACGGCGCCGACCTCCGGCACCGACGTCTCGGCGATGCTGGGCCTGACCGGCGCGCTGGCGTCCACGCCGGTGCAGGGCATCGTGCAGGAAACGCCTGACGCGGTGGCCGCGCTGTTCCTGGACAGGTTCGCCAACAAGTTCCTCGGCCTGATGTTCGCGGACACGAGCCTGACGAACGCGCAACACGTGGCCGTGGCCAGCCTGATCGAGGCAAACCAGGCGCACCTGTATGGCGCGACGACGCAAGAGCCGCAGGCGCTCGATCCGACCAGCTCCGCGGACCTGGCGTCGACGTTCCTTGCGCTGAGCCTGAAGTACTCGTTCGCCCAGTTCTCGAGCAGCAACCCGTTTGCTGCGGCGTCCTTGTTCGGCCGACTGCTGACGACGGACTTCAACGGCAACAACACGACGATCACCCTGATGCACAAGCAGGAGCCGGGCATCGTGCCCGAGACCCTGTCCAGCAGCCAGGCTGACGCGCTGAAGGCAAAGCGCTGCAACGTCTTCGTTGCGTACAGCAACGACACCGCGATCGTTCAGTACGGCGTGACGTCGAGCGGCATCTTCATCGACTCGGTCTACAACGCGATCTGGTTCCGCAACCGCATCCAGACGGACGTCTACAACCTGCTGTACCAGAGCCCGACGAAGATCCCTCAGACGGACGCTGGCAATGCACTGATCGCCGCGACGATCGAGGCCGCCTGCGAGGCGGGGGTGAACAACGGGTACCTGGCGCCCGGGGTGTGGAACTCGGCCGGCTTCGGCGCGCTGAAGCAGGGCGACACCCTGTCCAAGGGCTACTACGTCTACGCGCCGCCGATCGCGAGCCAGTCGCAGGCGGACCGCGAGGCGCGCAGGTCCGTGCCGTTCCAGGTCGCGGCCAAGGAAGCCGGCGCAATCCACACCGTCGACATTCTCGTCAACGTCAACCGATAAGCGGGGCGCAAGCATATGAGCACCTATTCGTTTCAGGACGTCCAGGCAACCCTCGTGGGGCCGGGCGGCGCGTTCTCCCTGGGGTACGGGGAAGCGGTGGCCGAGGAAGGCATCACGATCACGGCGGCCAACGACAAGAACACCATGACCATCGGGTCGGACGGCGAGGGCATGCACAGCCTGCACGCCGACAAGTCCGGGCAGGTTACGCTGCGTTACCTCAAGACGGCGCCGGCGAATGCACTGTTGCAAGCGCTCTACGATGCGCAGACGCTGGACAGCAGGTTGCACGGCAAGAACATCATCACGGTCACGAACTCGGCAAGCAAGGACGTGACGGCATGCCGCTCGTGCGCCTTCAAGAAGAAGCCGGACCTGAAGTACGCCAAGGACGGCGACATCGTGGAGTGGGTGTTCGACGCGATCAAGATCGACACGATCCTGGGGACCTACTGACCATGGCCACTGAGATCGAGTTGGGCGGCAACCAGTACGCTATCGGCCGCCTGAACGCGATGCAGCAGTTCCACGTGAGCCGCCGCATCGCGCCCATCCTGCCCACCCTGATCCCTGTCTTCCTGCGCATGCGCGCCAGCGGCAAGTCGCTGACCGAAGACCTGGCGGGCCTGGCCGCGGCGCTGCAGCCGCTGGCGGACGGGCTGGCCGCGCTGAAGGACGAGGACGCCGAGTATGTGATCGGCGCATGCCTGGCCGTCGTGCAGCGTCAGCAGGCAACCGGCTGGGCCAAGGTCTGGTCTGCTGGGGGTGCCATGTTCGACGATATGGACATGGGCGTGATGCTGCCGCTGGTTGTTCAGGTCATCACCGCCAACCTCGGCCCTTTTATCAGCGGGCTGCTTACCAGCCAAGCGAGCAGCCCGGCATCGGCGGTACCGGCTGGGTGAAGTCCCTGCCGGGCGGCGAGGACTGGCTGCTGCTGCCGGTGGCCGAGGGCTGGTGCAAGTATGAATCCCTGCTGGATGGCACGCTCGGTCTGGAAGACGTCGCGCTGATGAACGACGCCATCGCGGTGCGGGGCGACAACCAGGCGGCCGCCCGCCGCATGCTGGAAGAGAAGAATGGCCGATAGCACCGTCATCCGCGAGTTTCTGGTCGCGCTGGGCTTCAAGGTCGACGAGAAGGGCCTGAAGAACTTCACGACCGGCGTGGACCAGGCCACGAAGGGCGTGGTGCGCCTGGTCGGCACGATCCAGGGCGCCGCGCTGTCGATCGGCGCCGGTATCTCGGCCTTCGCGTCCAAGCTGGAAAGCCTGTACTTCGTATCGCAGCGCACCGGCGCCACGACGTCGAGCCTCAAAGCGCTCGAGTACGCCGCGCGCAATCTTGGCGTGTCGTCGCAGGCCGCCTTCGGCTCGGTCGAGAGTCTCGCCCGCTTCCTACGGAACAACCCGGCCGGCGAGGGTTACCTCGCCACGATCGGGGTACAGACCCGCAAGGCCAACGGTGAGCTGCGCGACACCGTCGACATCCTTGCGGATCTCGGCGCGGAGCTGGGCAAGAAGCCGACCTGGATGGCGAGCCAGTACGGCAACGTTCTCGGCATCGACGAGAACATGCTGCTGGCGATGCGCAGCGGCGACTTCGGCAAGTTTCTGCAGCAGTACCGGGACATGTCCCGGAACAACGGGCTGGACAAGGCGGCGAAGGACTCGCACGCATTCATGATCGCGCTGCGCGATCTGGGCACCTCGTTCGAGAACATGGCCATCCGGGTCGAGGGCGCGTTGCTGCGCAAGATCGGCCCGCAGCTGACGCAGTTCAAGAAGTGGTTCGAAGAGAATTCGCCAGCGATTGCTGACCGTGTGGCGGCCATTGCCAGCGCTGTCCTCTCGGCGGCCGCCGCAATGGGACCGCCGCTGAAGTGGGTCACGGACAAGTTCATCGAGCTGGACAAGGCCACCAACGGCTGGTCGACGCAACTCTTGCTACTGGTGGGCGTGTTCAAGGTGCTGGGCGGATTCCAGATCATCGCCGGCATCTGGAAGATGGTTGCGGCTGTGCGTGCGCTGGGCGCGGCCAATGCAGCGGCGGCGGCCGCTGGAGGGGCTGCTGGTGCCGGTGGTGCTGCGGCCGGTGCTGGCGCTGCCGCCGGATGGTTGTCTCGCTTCCTGCCGTGGCTGTCCAGGGTCGGCGGTGCGGCGGCGCTGATGTTGCACAGCAGCGACCTGAATACCGGCGAGCAGGCAGAACTGGATCGGCGGCGCGCGGCGGCCGGGCAGCCGCTGTCCGGCAGTTCGGACGGTGCCGGCGGCCCCACGCCGCAAGCGGGCAAGCAGGCCGCGTTCGACGCCGTCGCCTTCTTCCAGCGGATGGGATGGGGCCGGGACCAAGCGGTCGGGATTGTCGCCAATCTCCGCCACGAGAGTGGCCTCAACCCGCACGCGGTTGGCGACAACGGCCGGGCCTACGGCGCGGGGCAGTGGCACCCGGATCGTCAGGCCAACTTCCAAGCCTGGGCAGGGAAGGACATCCGCGAGTCGACCCTGATGGAGCAGCTGCAGTTCGTGAACTACGAGCTGACGCAGGGTGCTGAGCGGCGCGCCGGCCAGCTGCTGCGGGCCGCGCAGAACGCCCAGCAGGCTGGCGAGATTGTGTCGCGGCACTACGAGCGGCCAGCATTGGCCGACGCCGAGGCAGCGAAGCGCGGGCGGTCCTCGGTAGCGCTCTCGAACGACGTCAAGATCTACGTCAGCGGTGCGCAGGATCCTGCGGCAACCGGGCGCGCCGTGGCAGGCGAACAGGGCCGCGTGAACAGCGATATGGTGCGCAACCTGCAAGGAGCGATCTCGTGATTCTGGACATGATCACGCTGGTGCCGAAGCGCATCGGCTCCATCACCGTCCCTGTGACGGTCGAAGAGGCCTACGAGGACGAGCTCCAGATCACCGAGCACCCGGTCGAGAAGGGTGCCGAGGTCAACGATCACGCCTTCAAGCGCTCGCCCGAGGTGGTGATCAAGTGCGGGTGGAGTAACGCGGACATCGAGGCCATCTGGGGCGGCAGGCAGGCGACATTCACCGGCGGTCTCGTGTCGTCATCCGACTACGTCGGCGCTGTCTACTCGCAGCTGCTGGCGCTGCAGGAAGCGCGCAAGCCGTTCACCGCGGTGACGTCTCTGCGGCAGTACGACAACATGCTCATCAAGAGCTTGGCCGTGCTGCGCGATCAGAAGTCGGGCGCCGCGCTGATGGTGACCGCCACGCTCAAGCAGCTGCGGATCGTCTCGACGCGCGCCACGACGCTGCCGGCGCGCGAGAACCAGGCCAACCCGGCGGCGACGGCGGAGACCGAGAACACCGGCGCCAAGTCCGCGATACCGGCCACCCCGGCGCCTGGCGGCGCGGTGCCTCCGACGAGCATGTAATGCCGAACTTCTACGAGATCCCGCTATCCCCGCAGCCGCAGCGCTTCAGCATCACGCTGGGTGGCGTCGATTACCGGCTGACGGTGCAGTACCGGCAGGCCGGGGGCGCCGGCTGGGTGCTCGACATCGCGGACGCAAAGAACGTGCCCCTGGTGTCCGGCATCCCGCTGGTGACTGGGACGGACTTGCTGGCCCAGCATCGGCACCTCGGCTTCGCCGGCAGGCTCTGGGTGCAGGGCGCGGCCGATCCGGACAACGTGCCGACTTTCGATGACCTGGGGGTCGGGTCGCATCTCTACTGGGTGACGGACGCATGACGCAGCAATTCGGCCGCAAGGTCTCGCTGATCATCGGGGAGGACGCAGGCGACGCTCTCGATCTCTCGGATCTGAGGTTCGTCTTCAACGTGCGGCGTGGCGACCTGCAGACGCCGAATTCCGCCCGGATTCGGGTCTACAACCTGGCGCGAGATACCGCTCGGCGCGTGAAGGAGGAATTCTCCCGCGTCGTTCTGCAGGCGGGCTACCAGGGCAACTTCGGGATCATCTTCGACGGCACGGTCAAGCGGGTGCGGCGGGGGCGCGAGAGCCAGACGGACACCTATCTCGACATCACGGCCGCTGACGGGGACTCGGCGTACAACTTCGCGGTGGTGAACACCACGCTGGCGGCCGGATCGACAGCGGCCGACCACGTGGCGGCGGCATGCACGGCCATGAACCCGTATGGGGTGACGCAGGGATACCTGCCGGATCTGCCGCAGAACCCGCTGCCCCGCGGCAAGGTGATGTTCGGCATGGCGCGGGACTTCATGCGGTCGACGGCCAAGACGACCCAGACCGTCTGGAGTATCCAGGATGGGAAGGTTGTGATGGTCCCCGAGACTTCCTACTTGCCAGACGAGATCCCGGTGATCACGTCAGAGACCGGGATGATCGGGCTGCCCGAGCAGACGCAGAACGGGATCACGATCAAGATGCTGCTGAACCCGAGCGTCAAGATCAGCAGGCTGATCCAGATCGACAACGCCAGCGTGCAGCGGTACGAGTACAGCCTAAATACACAGCAACAGGCGCAAAACGAGCGAGTCGAGCAACAGGCCGCGCTGCAAGACGATGGCTTCTACTACGTGATGATTGCCGAGCACTCTGGCGACACGCTGGGGAACGACTACTACACCGAGGTGATCTGCCTGGCGGCAGACGTGACGGTGCTGCCTGACTTCTACAAGGACAAGGCCGCCGTGCCGCCGGCTGACGCCACGGTCATCAAGAAGTACGGCTAGCGCCCGTAGGTCGGCAGGGCCTTGATCGTCATGGTGTTGCGGTCTGGCTGGACGTCAGCGAGTGGCATCGCGTTAAGCGAAACCGATTTCGCTGGCATCTTCGGCACCACGATGATGGCATTGCCATCAATGTCCTTGCCCCAGCAGCCGATGTCCCAGACGCCGCGGAACGAGGCATACGCGCGCATGTCCTTTGCGTGCACCAGCGGAAGCTCGCACTTCTTCTTTAGGTAAAGGATCGTCGGGAAGGGGTTGCTGATCGTTTCCCCGACCTTCATGCCGGCGAACGGATACACGTAGGCTTCCTCGGCGAAGGCACCCGTCGAAACGGCCAGCGCAGCAAGCAGTACCAGCTTCCTCATAGTGACACCATGGATAGACGAGAACGGGTAGACGATCCTGAGATCGCCTTGCGCGAAGCCCTTGACGGCCTGCGCGCGGGGCTTTGGACGGCGATGCCTGGGATTGTACAGGCGTTCGATCCGGCGGCCTTGACGTGCCAGGTGCAGCCCGCGATCAGGATTCCGGTGCGCAGCGCCGACGGCAAAGTCGCGAGCGTCGCGCTGCCGCTGCTGGTCGACTGCCCGGTCTACTTCCCCGCCGGCGGCGGCTGCACGTTGACCTTTCCGGTCAAGCCCGGCGACGAGTGCCTGGTGGTATTCGCCAGCCGCTGCATCGACGCCTGGTGGCAGTCCGGCGGCGTGCAGGAACAGGCCGAGCTGCGGATGCACGACCTGTCCGACGGGTTCGCGTTCGTGGGCGTGCGTTCACAGGTGCGCCGGCTTGCCGGTCTGAGCACGGTAGCCACGCAGCTGCGAGCGGACGACGGTGCCACCTACATCGAGATGAACCCGACGCTGCAGAAGGTCAAGATCGTCGCGCCTGGCGGCTTCGACGTCGTCGCGCCGCTGTCAACGTTCTCGGCGTCCGTGACGATCACCGGCCTGTTGACCTTCGTCGGCGGCATGGTTGGCAGCGCGGCGAGCGGCGCCGCCGCGGTGCTTAACGGTGTCATCCAGTACATCGGCCAAGTCTTTGCCAACGGCAAGCGGATCGACGACACGCACGGCCACGCAAACGTACAGCGCGGTACCGACACATCCGGCCCGGTGGCCTAGGGACCCCTATGCGATACAGAAAGCTCGACGCCGACGGCGACTACGTCTTCGGCGCGCACCAGGCCGACTTCTACGTGAACAGCGCCGATGCCGTCGGGCAGGCGGTGCTGACCCGGCTCCGCCTGCGGCAGGGGGAATGGTTCCTGGATACCACGGCGGGCACGCCATGGAACCAGGTGCTGGGCAAGTACACCGGCGGCACGTATGACGCGGCGATCCGGCAGCGCATCCTCGGCACGCAGGGCGTGCGGGAGATCACCGCCTACTCGAGCACGCTGGACAGCGAAACTCGGAAGCTCAGCGTGACCGTCACGATCTCCACCATCTACGGCACCACCACGGTGCAGGCGACGCTGTAATGACCATCACGACGACCGCGCCGACCATTGACGCAAGCGGCATCACCGCGCCGACCTATGCCCAGGTGTTGGACTACCTGAAGACGAAGTACCGAGCCATCTATGGCCAGGATACCTACCTGGAAGAGGACAGCCAGGACGGCCAGCTGCTCGCGGTGTTCGCCTCGTGCATCAACGACGGCAACGCGGTGGCCATTGCCATCTACAACTCGTTCAGCCCGGCCAGCGCGCAGGGCGCGGCGCTAGCCAGCAACGTCAAGATCAACGGCATCGCCAAGAAGTCGGCGTCGTATTCGACGGCTGACCTTCTCATCGTCGGCCAGGCCGGCACCACCATCACCAACGGCATCGCCAAGGACGGCAACGGCAACAAGTGGGCACTGCCGGCTTCTGTGGTCATCCCGCCGACCGGGCAGATCACGGTCACGGCGACCTGCCAGGCGCTGGGCGCCGTTGCAGCTGCCGCCGGCACGATTACCCAGATCGGGACGCCGACGCTCGGCTGGCAGACGGTGATGAACCCTGCCGCCGCCGCGCCGGGTGCCCCGGTCGAGTCCGACGCAGCGCTGCGCCAGCGGCAGAAGACCTCGACGGCCATTCCCTCGCTGACGGTGCTGGAAGGCATCATCGGCGCCGTGGCCGACGTTCCCGGTGTCTCGCGATATGCGGCCTACGAGAACGACACGGATCTTACGGACGCGAATGGCCTGCCGTCGCACTCGATGTCGATGGTGATTGAGGGGGGCGACGCCACGGCGATCGCCAGTGCCATCGCCAGGAAGAAGACCCCGGGGTCTCCTACCTACGGCACCACGGCGGTGGTGGTCCTGGACGCCTACGGGCGCCCGATCACGATCCGGTTCTTCCGGCCGACTGATGCCCCGATCGCAGCGACCGTGAACCTGAAGGCTCTCGCCGGCTACACCTCGCAGACCGGGCGGGCCATCCAGGAGGCGATCGCCGACTACGTCAACAGCGTGGCGATCGGCGGCGGCCTATCTGGCAGCGTGGAATGGGGTGATGCGCTTACGGCAGCGAACAGCGTGGGCGGCGGCATCACCTTCAAGCTGTCGGGGCTGACGCTGAGCGGGCCGCGCGGCGGCGGCGCGCCGGACGTCGCGCTGCTGTTCAACGAGGCGGCCTCGTGCGTGCCGACCAACATCACCCTCAACGTGACCTGATATGGCGGACTTGACCGACTACACCGGGTTGATCACGTCCGAGCACAACCAGCGGCCGAAGTTCATGGCCGTGGTCGCGGCGCTAGCCCAGCCGATGGTTGACCTGATGAACGTACTCGGCAGCATGCCGGGCAAGTTTGATCTGGACCATGCTGTCGGCGTGCAGGAGGATGCTGTAGGGGAGTGGGTTGGCATCGCGCGCGAAGTTGCGACGCCTCTCAGCGATGTCTACTTCTCGTTCGACATCGACGGCCTGGGTTTCGACGTCGGGGTGTGGCAGGGACCCTATGACCCCGACATCGGCATCACGTCGCTGGACGACGAGACATACAGGCTACTGATCCGGGCAAAGATCGCTGCGAACCACTGGGATGGCACGTTGGCTGGCTCAGCCAACGTGATGAAGATCATCTTCCCGCCGGACAGCGGGACGCAGATCCTGATCCTCGACAACCAAGACATGTCGATCGACGTGGTGGTGGCAGGCGAGATCCCGTCGATCGTCTCTCTGTCGCTTCTCTTCAGCGGCAATATCCCGCTCAAGCCAGAAGGGGTCCGGGTCAACGGCTACTTCGTCACAACCGAGTATGGCTCGCCCGTCTTCGGATTCGACGTCGACAATCAGTACATAGGCGGCTTTGACCATGGCGCATGGGCAACAGGCGACCTCTTCGAGACGGCTATCAACCTGCAGCTCGCGAATGCCGTCGGCTTCGTGGCTAATGACGTTCGGGTGCTGGTCAACATCACGCTGCCAGACGCTCTGGCTTAACAATCGAGGGTTCAATGCCTACCAATGATTTCCTCCCGTTTGCAGGCGGGGCCGGGGCAAACGTCAGTTCTCAGGCGGATTGGGCTGCGCTGGCTGCGCGCACGCTCGGCTTCCAATCCGGCATCGCGAAGTCAGCCCAGGTCAACAAGGCTCTCCGGCAGGCGAGCATTATGTCGGCGGTGCTGGCCCAGCTCATCGTTGATCAGACCGGTCAGAGTGCAGTGGACGATGGGACCATCGCCACGCTGCTTGCCAATTTGAAGGCAGCCATATATGGCGTTGTTCCCGTCGGAACGATTCTTCTGTTCCCCAGTGGGGTGATTCCCAGCGGGTATCTACTGGCCAACGGCGCTGCCGTTTCGCGTATCGCATATGCCAATCTGTTGGGGGTGATTGGCACGATCCACGGTGCCGGTGATGGTTCAACGACCTATAACCTTCCGGACTATCGTGGCGTGGTTCCGCGCGGGCTGGACAACGGGCGCGGGCTTGATCCGGGCCGCACCCTAGGCTCATATCAGGCCGACAGTTACGCCGCACATGACCACGCGATCAACGATCCCGGTCACGCGCACGGCGTCGCCGATCCTGGGCATAGTCATGGCGTCAACGATCCTGGCCACTCGCACGACATCGGGTTTCAGCCGAACTCCAGCGGCACCGGCGGCGGCGGTTTCGATCGCGCGTATCCCGGCACGACCGGTAATCGCACGCAAGCCTCGGCAACGGGCATCTGGCTGTCCGGCGGTGGTGCCGGTATCGGCATCTACGGATCGGGCACCGGCGTGTCTATTCTGGGCTCGGGTGGATCTGAGACGCGCGGCAAGAACATCGCTGTGAATTTCATCATCAAGTTCTGAGGCGCAAATGACGAAAACAGTAACTGCCTACCAGTGCGATTCGCAGGGCGTCTTGATTGACCAAACCATCGTTCAAGAAGACCCGTTGGAGCCGGGCGCCTATCTACTGCCCAGCTATTGCACGCTGCTCGCGCCGCCCACGTTCGACCCGTCGACGGCAGAGGCTGTATTCGCTAATGGGGTGTGGGACATTCAGCCGTTGCCAGCTTCTCCTGCCGAATCCATCGCAGCAGCAGCGACGCTGGCAACGGACGCCAACAGGCCCGCGGTTGGGGAGCATCAGGTTGCAGTCATCATCGATGGGCAATGGCAAATTGCCGCTGACTTCCGCGGCACCACGTACTGGTTGGAGGATGGCTACGAGTACCGGATATTCAGTATTGGCGAAGTACCTCCGGCTGAGGCGCTGTCGGAACCACCGCCTCGCCCGTCGCCCGCGCCGACGCGAGATGAAGTCCAACGCACGCAGCTGACCGCGTTGCAGGACGCATATCAGAAAGCGATCCAACAGCCTGTGAGCTACACCAGCAGCGGTGGTGTCACGCAGTGGTATCAGGCCGACATCGCAAGCCAGACCGTGCTGATGCAGGCCACGCAAGGCTACATTCTCGCTAACGCAGTTCCTGACGGGTTCTACTGGGTCGCAGCCGACAACGCCCAAGTCGCATTCACACTCGACGATCTCAAGGGCCTAAACGCTGTGATGCTGGCCCAGGGATGGGCTGCATTTCAGAAGCTACAGCAGCTCAAGGCACAGGTTCGCGCCGCAGAGACCGTTGAGGCTGGCCAGGCGGTCGTCTGGGACTGACGCCGCGCCGCCATCGTACACAAGCCGCCTTTGGGCGGCTTCCTTATTTCGCCTGAGACATGACATACGACAGCCTTGCGGACGCAACGAACGGGTTCAAGGAAGATGCGGATCGTGTCAGGACCTTCGCCAATGGTGGTCCTACCGACACCTATAAGACCACTGGTGGTCAGCAGGTCGATTCGTTGCAGAAGTTCCTTGCCGAGAACCAAGCCAATATCAACGCGGCAGCGGCAGCAGTGCCGGTGGTAAATGCCCAGGCGGCCGCCGGTCAAGCGGCACGGGTTGGCGCCGAGGCGGCGCGCGATGCAGCGCTGATCCAGGCTGGTGTAGCCGTGGACGAGCCAACCGGCCGCGCAGCCGCAGCGGATGGACAGGCATTCAAGGTGCAGGGAAGTGGCGATGTTGCTGCCTTCGAATACCGTCGCATCAGCGCCGCCGCCTCGCAGCTGATCGGATCCTATCCGTCGGTAGCCGGCGTGAATACCGTGAGGGGAATCGCGCGCCGCGGCAACTGGTGCGTCCTCGGCCGTGCCAACAAGGTGGCGCAGGTTTCCGGCACGTCGGACTGGAAGGTCTCCTGGGGGCGCCTTTACGTCTTCGATGGCCCGACCAGCGGCATGAAATCCATCCAGGCGGTCACCGACCTGGTGGTGCCCAATGGCCAGGCGGCCTATGTCGACCTGAGTGAGGCGGCGGTGGGCGGCGAGTACGTCGTCCATGTGTCGACGATGGCGCCGGAGTCGGCGAGCAACCCGGTCGGCTCCTACGTCGACGATAGAAGGCTGATCCTGTTCTACTGCAAGAACAACATCCTCGGCGGGCTCGCGAGCCCGAATACGGTGAATCCCTTGGCTGGCTCGGTGTCGCGCGACGCGCTCGAGGCGGCCATGAAAACGCAGTCCGACCGGGTTGGCTGGCATGTGGTCGGGCGACCGACGAAGTGCCTGCCGGTCACGGGCAATGCCTACCAGCTGTCCTTTCCCCGGCTTCTCATCACCGGCGGCATTGGGCGCTCCTCCAAGTCGGTGGCAGCGGCGACGGATGTCACGGTGCCGACCAATGAGGCGCTGTATGTCGACTTGGACGGCGCCGTGGATAGCAATGGCTACCTGACCGCGCAGGTCACATCGGGGGGCTATACCGCTGGCATGAGCTCGCAGGGGACGTTTGTCAGCGATGCGCGCGTCTACCTGTTCCTCAACAGCAACGACGGCAACATCACGCGCATCGGTGGCCCGTTGGCGGCCGGCCTGGTGTCATCCGGGCATCTGGATGATGTAATGAAGAACCGCACGGCCCGGCCGGGCTGGCACGTCGCGGGCACCATCACGAAGTGGGCGAAGAACGGCGCCACCCTGGTGGTGAGCTTCAGCGACCTGCGGGTCTCGCGCGGGATCGGTCCCACCAGCCTGGTGATCGAGGGGCGCACCGACCTGTCTATCCCTTCCGGCCAGGCGCTGTATGTCGATCTGGCCTCAGCCGTGAATGGCAACGGCAAGCTGGTGGCGCAGGTGACGACCAGCGGCTACACGTCTGTTGGGGGCGGCCTGGTCGCTGGCAACTTCGTCGACGACCAGATGATGCTCCTTCTGGCCAATGACTCGCTCGGCCTGGGCGGTCCCCTGTCTGGTCGGATCCAGCAGAGTCCATTTACGGGACAGGTCTGGCACAAGCTGTCGCCCTGCAACGTGACCTGGGATGCGTCTACGCGCACCCTGGCCTGGGACAACTACCTGATCGTCCCGATCAACGGCTACGGCGGCCGAATAAAGCTGGCTCCGGGCTCGGTCGTGTTCCCGAACCTGACGTTCCAGACGGCCTGGATCGACCTCAGCCTGGCGCCGACCAGTGGCGACGCGCTGCCGGCCAACGTGGTCAAGGTCGGGCAGTACTACACCGGATCGCCACAGTTCGGGGGGCTGGCAAACGAGCTGCCGTTCTTCACCTACAACGGCGCCGCGGACTTCAGGCCGGTAGGCGGCTTCCCTGTGCCGACGGCGATCAATGGGCCGGCCAGCACCAGCTTTGTGGATGACGATGTGATCGTGCGCACCGGGCCGGGGGCGGTCAGCCTCTTCGTCAAGGGTTCCAAGCACAACTCCAATTACTACCTGGAGCATGTCTACGGCCACGAGGTGGCGGCTTTCGACCCGACTGGGCAGAACGCCGGCGGCAACGCCGATGTGTGGCGGATCGTTGGCACCTACGAATGCACGCTGGCGGCCGGGACCACCAACTTCACGCGCGTGCGCCAGGTCGTCAATGGCGGCGAGTGGGAGTGCGCCATCAAGGAGAATGGGCAGCCAGACTACATCGGTGGGATCCATGGTGACGAGCTGCTGGCCAGCATCCGCATGCTGGTCGACGGTGTCGAGCAGCCGATGGAGACCGCGGCGACGCTGGTGGCCAAGCAGGTGCAGTTCGTCCAGAAGTCCACGATGTACCGATGCAATACCCAGACGCCGGCCTGCCAGCACGTCAAGCACGTCACCTTCCGGTTCGGTGAGATCCGGACGCGCCAGCAAATCGAGTGGTCAGTGGCGATGACGCTGCAGGCGGCGATGCTGGCCATGCTGCCGATAAAGCGCCTGGTCAATGACACCTCCGGTGCCAGCATCACCAGCAAGGCCGTGCGGGCGCCGCTCTACGACCTGGAGGATGTGTCGGCCGCTGGATTCGCGCAGCAGGTGTCGGCGGGAGATCTGCCGCGCTGCCAGATCTGGGGGGCGACGGGAATCTCGGCGGAGGTCGAGATCGTTGCGGCACCGAGTAATCCCAGCCGATGCTTCTACATCGCCAACGCGGACTACTACAACAAGTTCTACTACAGCGTGGCGGGAAACATCCTCCAGGCCGGCCCCTACCACCAGACCGCCGTAGGCGAGAAGTGGTACGTGGAGGCGGTCTACCGAGTCACCACGTCGAACTAGTTCCGAGCGGCATGGCGCCAGCTACAGGCTGGCGGCGTAGCATGTCGCGCTCATCTTTTGCCCGCCTCAAGCGGGCTTTCTCATTTCCGGGGTCACAACATGTCCGAAGCAATCAGCGGCAGCGCTGCAGCAGGGGCCGCCGGCGCGGCCGCATTCAAGGCCATCGGCGGCCCAGCCGCCGTCGCAGGAGGCGCCACCGTGCTTGCAACGATCGTGGTGATGGTGATGACGCCGCCGCGCACGCGGCGCGAATTGGCGGTGGCGTTGATTGCCACGGTGGTGGCGAGCCTGTGCGGCGGCGCCGCGGTGATCCAGCACTTCGGCCTGGTCGGCTGGATGGGTAGCCTCAACGGATCCATGGCGCTCGGCGGGGTGTACTTCTCGTGCGGGCTTCCCGGCTGGGCGGTGGTCCGGTGGCTATTCAACTTCATCGAGCGGCGCCGGGACAAGGACCTGGCTGATGTGGTCGACGACGTACGCGACGCAGTAGCGGGGGGTAAGCATGCCGAATGACATGGATACCCCGAACATCCGTCCGTTCCTCGACATGCTGGCTGTGTCTGAGCTGGGACGGGCGCTGCTGGCCAAGTCCGACAACGGCTACAACGTGCTGGTCGGCAGCACGCCGGCGGCGCTAAAGCTCTTCCATAGCTACGCCGATCACCCGCGGCAGCTGATCCAAGTGCGGCCCGGCCTGTCGTCTACGGCCGCCGGCCGCTACCAGTTGCTGGCGCGCTGGTACGACCCGTACAAGCGGCTGCTGGGCCTGCGCGACTTTAGCCCGGCCGCCCAAGATCGGATCGCTGTGCAGCAGATCCGTGAGCGCCTGGCGCTGCAGCTGATCGCCACGGGCCGCTTCGACGAGGCGGTCTCGCGCGTGCGCAATATCTGGGCGAGCCTGCCTGGCGCCGGGTACGGGCAGAACGAGCACTCGCTCGACTACCTGCGCGGCGTGTATGTCCAGGCCGGTGGGGTTCGTGCATGATCGGGCTGCCGCAGTCCATTCCCTGGCGCGCCGCCGGCGCCGCAGTTCTGGCAGTCAGCATGGCCGCCGGGCTGTTCGCCGCCGGCTGGGTCACCAACGGCTGGCGCAAGGACGCCGAGCTGGCCGAGCTCGCCGCGGCGCGCGCCCAGGCGGACGTGGAAACCGCCACTCAGGCGCTGGCCGAGCTGCGCGCGGCCAGCGCTGACATTCGTGCGCGAGCCGGCGAGTACCAGGACATCAAATCGGCGCTGGGCGCCAGGCTCGATGCCATCCAGAAGGAGCTGAAGAATGCGAAGCCTTTGCCTGCTGACTGTCGGCCTGATACTGGTCGGGTGCGCATGCTCTCCGACGCCGTCGGCGCTGCCAAACAAGCCGCCGCTCGATAGCGCGCTGGCTGCGCCATGCGAGGTTCCGGACGCGCCGGCGGTCGCTGACTATGACGTCTGGCAGGCCTGGGTGATGGGGCCGGTGCTGGGTGCGCTTGGTGACTGTGCGGCCCGGCACCGAAAGACGGTGGAGGCGTGGCCAAAGGGGACTTCCCCCAGCTAGGGGGTGTTGCGGGTGGGGAAGTCGGTGTAAGTTTGCCACTCCACTTCAAGGGGGGAGGGGCATGGAGCGATTCACCGGCGCTATACGAAAAGCGGTTGAACTCAAGAACTGGTATGCCGCGCTCGCGATGTCAATAACGCTGCCGGACGTGTGCGGAAAGCTGGTAGAGCCGCAGGAAAAGGCTAGCGGACCTCGATATACAAGGTGGTTCGATCAATGGATGCAGCCTAAGTACGTGAGGCAATTAGGTCCAGATCGATCTGCGCACGTCTTTCTCAACGGCGCCGATTGTTACGCGCTGAGGTGCAGCTATTTGCACGAAGGTATGGACGACACGACAAACCATCGCGTGAGGGAAGCGTTGGACAAGTTTCGCTTCGTCGATCCACCGCCCGGGTGGCATGTTCACCTCAACCAAAAAGACCGCACGCTCCAACTCCAGGTTGACATTTTTTGCCTAGACATGGCGGACGCCGTGGATGAGTGGGCTGATTCGGTTGCCGATGACCAGGATATCCAGACGAGAATTGGGAATTTGCTGGTAATCGATAAACTGGAGAATGGGTTCCGCCTCTAGTTACGTCGGATCGGTGCCGCTTCTGTTGCTATCTCCTCCGCCGCCGGCGGCAGGGTCAGAAACGATCGCGCCACCTCCGTATCCCGGCACGTCAGCCATTCATCCCACTGCCCGCGCGGCACGATCACGATGCCGCGCTTTTCCTTCCCTGGCGCGTGCATGCGCTTCATCACCGGGTGGTGCTCGGCGTTCACCGTCAGCATGGTGAACGAGAAGGCCCCATCCGGCCAATCCCTCCAAAGTCCGGCTACGCCGAAAGCGGGCTCGTCCTTCATCCAGATCCGGTACCGCACAGACTTGGTCCCGTGCTCGTAGTTCGGCTCGTAGAAGGCGGTCATTGGCACCAGGCAAAGCTGGGCCTTCTTCCACGGGCCAGCAAAGGACGCCTTCGAGCCGACCGTCTCCGCTCGAGCATTCATGGTGTCGTAGTCCTTCAGCTTGGGCGGCGCGCCGGTGCGCTGCTCGGTCTCGTCGTTGCGCCGCTTGATTTCGGCGCGTGGGATCATGCCGAAGCCAGCCAGGATGCTGTCGCGGTTGCCGTCCTGATCTGCACGAATGATGGGTGCCAGGTAGTCGCGCCAGGTCTCAGCCTTCCATACCGACGGCGGCGGCTCGACGCCGAAGACGTCGCGCAGCAGCTGGGCCTGCACAGGGGCGTAGTTCGTGCACATCGGCGATTCCTCCCGATCAGTTGGCGCGGTGTCTGGACCGCGCCCTGTAAGTCTACCCGCCGCGAAGGCGCCGGGCCTCGCGCTCTGCCGCGCGCTTCGCCTCGCTGGGGGACAGCAGTCTCTCTGGCTGCGGCCGAGCATCGAACGAGCCGCCGAGGTCATCGATCTTGCCGGCCATGACGCAGGCCTCGCGCCTGAGCGCGTTGCGCAGGGCGGTGAGGTATGGCCCGATGGCGGACTCCGGTGCTACGTCGGCGACTCTGAGCTGGTCTAGCTGCGTCGGTGAAAGGAGGTCGGCCACGTCCTGCGCGCGCTGGGCGAGCGCCTGCAGCCGCGCGATCTCCCAGAGCAGGCGCTGGACCTCTGGGGTAGGGCAGCGCTCATAGAGGGCGCGCAGCTCGGCACGAGACAGAGCGGGCGGGCTGCCCCTACGCGTGGTCGGCATCGGCGCCCGCCGTCTCAGGCGTGACCGGCTCGGCCCGGTAGGCGATCCAGTAGTGGTAGGAGCTCTTGTGGTGGCGAGCCTCTTTCCGCTCGAAAAAGACCCGGACGGTCCCGGCGTCGCCGGCCTCGATTACCACCTCTGCATGCGTGCGGCCATCCGCGGCCGGAGGGCCAAGTGACAATCTCGCCTCGTGAATATAGTCGCCCGGGACTCGAGTCAGGATGCCGTTGGCCGGGTTGGTGGTGGTGGCGCCCGGGTCGCGCGGGTAGTCGTCGCCAGTGCGAAGCTTGGGATTGCCCATGATGCGTCACCTGCTGAGTACTGTATGGATATACAGTATAGCGCGGCCACGAACCTTGATGAGAGCAGCGGTGGGAACCCGCGCCTTTTCGGTCAGGTACCTATTAGCGGCGTCACGTAGACTGCGTGCCGCTGAACTTCCGGCCCGCCAACGCTCCCCGCCGAGGTGGGCCGTTTTTGTTCCAATCAGAACCGCTCTGGCCCGCGAAAGGTATGTATTAGGCACATTCCTGTGCCTCAAAAATGTCCAATAAGAACGCCACGGCTTCCCGCTAACCCGCGTGCTACCGTGACGTCATCTTCACAATCATATTGGACAGACTTCCCGGAATCCGTTGCCAGGCTTGGCTTGGCGGCCTCTGGCTTTGCTGCATGGGGTGCAGGTGGTCGGAGGTTCAAATCCTCTCGCCCCGACCAGTATTCATAAGGCCTAGCGGGTTTTACTCGCTGGGCCTTTTGTCTTATTTGGGTAGCGTTGTCTAACTTGAGCGCTTCAACGCAACCGGTCTGACGTGCTCAACTTCGCGCGCTTTCGTGTAGTGCGCAGTCATTTCAGCCGTGGGGTGGCCCGCCAATGCTTGAGTTGCCGCGGCGCCTTCCTGCCTCCGTTCGTCCGTCAAAGCCTTCGCGCGCAAGTCGTGGAAGTGCATTCCTTTCAGGTAGTGTGGGTCAGGTGTTTCCCCGCCCTCCGCGGACCTCTTTTCGTATCTCTGTCGTGCTCGCTGGCATGCCCGTTTCCATGCCGTCTGCGCGCCGCTGTAGGTGAACCGGCCGCCAGCCTGGGGACAGATCACCGGCCCAATCTCCTTCACCTTGCCGGCCTTCGCGCCCTCAAGCGTGGCCTTTAGGTCCGGCGTCATCTCGATCAGCATGCGGACGCCTGAGCTATTCACGGTCTTGGCCGGATGGAACATGATTCCTTCGTCTGAGACGTTGGACCAGTTCAGGGCCAGAAGATCGCCGACGCGCTGGGCGGTCTGATAGGCAAGATCGATCAGTGCGACAATCGGAGGGCCCGAAGTCGTCGACTTGTCATCGTTGCCGAGCATGGCGGCTGCGCGCACCTCGTCGAGTTCGGCGTCCGTGATGTACCGATCCCGCTTGCCTTCCGTGGCGCCGGATACCTCGCTCACCGGGTTGGCATTGCGGAGACCCTTGCGCACCGCGAAGGCGAACATCACCGACATCAGCGCAGGGTACTTGTTGCTGACGTTCGGCTTCGCCTCGAAGGGCTTGTCGAGGAACCGCGCCACATCCCTTGGGCTCGACATCTTCCCCCCCGCCATTGCGCGTCGAACTCGGATTTGATGAACGTGGCCATGCGCCGGTATTCCTCCTGCGTCTTGGCAGAGGGGAGCTTGGCCAGCAGCCAGGAATCGACCAGCGCCGGCATCGTGCCTTCCTGCCGTTCGTCGGCGTCACGGTTGAAGGAAGCCAGTTCGGAATACAGCTTCGTCAGGCATCGCTCACGCGGCATAGCTTGTGCCACTTCCGATTGATGTCCACGAAGTACCAGGCGCCATTCTTTTCGTACACGCGCGAGGGGAGGGGCGACGCCTTCTTCCGTCTGCCGATCATGCTGCCTTCCTGTCAGATGCCAGTTCCGGACGCTTGCGGGGCGCTTCTGCTGCTTTGGCGCGTCGATACCAGAGATGTGGTGCCGCGGCTGCTGCGGTTGACGGATTTCACCCCGATCAATCAGGACCGGATCGCCATCCAGCAGATTCGTGAGCAGCGCGCCATGGCTGACATCCGCGCCGGGCGCTTCGGCGATGCTGTGGCCAAGTGCTGGAACATTTTGGCCTGCCTAGCGCCGGCTATGGTCAGTACGAGCATGCCATCGAACCACTGCGCGAGCAGTGCCGCAAGGCAGGAGGAAAGACTCAGCGCGCGCCGGAGCCGATAATGCAAAGGTGAGACAGAATGAAGACGCTGATGTTGCCGCTGTGCCTGACGCTAACCGCGTGCTGCACGACGAATGGGGTAAGTAGTACCCCGGAGCCGCAGGTGGTCGTCCAGACGAAGATTGTGGACACCGCCTGCGACTGGACCAAGCCACTCGATGTGGAGAAGGCGGACGTGCTGACCGACGAGACCGCCAAGGCGATCCTGGCTCACAACCGGGCAGGAGCCAAGGTTTGTGGGTGGAAGCCTTGGTCAAAGTGAAATACGGCCGGCTCAGCGCGGAAGACCTAGCTGCTCCGGAGGTTGGCGCCTGTCGAAGAGTAGCCTCATGACAGGGCCGACGATCAGAGCATCCATCAGAAAAGTGACGCATAGCGAGATCGCATAGGTCACGAGGATCGAGAGCCAGACCATATAGAAGCCGATGCTCAACATGTAGTCAAAAAATCCCTCTCGCCCCAGGTACTGCATTGCCAGCAGGTGCACGAGATACACACCGAAGCTGTACTTCGATCCGAAGTCGATGATGCCAAGCGCAAGGCGCGAGCTGATGGCGTTGCCGGCTGCGATCAGCAAATAGGTCGCCGAGGTTGCAAGCAAAACCATGTTGACGCCACCATCGTGTGGATAGAAGTCGTACAGTTTGTTCTGCCGTAGGTAGTAGAAGGCCACTGTCATGGCATATCCAAGCACGAAGACGGCAGCCGCTTGCGTGATATGGCGCCTGCCATCAATCCTCCCCAGGACCCCCCCAAGCACAAAGTAGAGCAGCCATATATCAATGTGGGGGATGGAAACCGGCGGCACCGGCGCCACACCATTGAAGGCTGTTGGCGCGAAGGTCTGGAACACCGAAACGCCAATCAGGCATATGCATACCTTGCTGAGCGCTTCGCCGCTCAGATCTCGGAACAGCACGTTCAACATCGGGGTGAGCAGGTAGATGCCGAGCATCGACCCGATGAACCAGAAGTGCCCAGAAATGCGTGTCGGAGCGTACAGGATCTCTGCGAACTTGCCAGCCCACTCGCCTTTCGGAGTGTCACCAAGCGCAATGTTCGAGATCACATATAACGCCGCATAGAGGAAGAAGGGAACAACGAGCTTCGGTATGCGGCTCTTGTAGAAGGCAAGGTAGGCGGGGACAGGCTTGTTGAGCAGGAAATATCCGCTCGCAACGAAGAATACGGGAAGCCCCAGGCGCACCAGCGATTGGACCAAGAGCGTGCCTATAGCCATATCGTTGTCCAACGGACCACCCTTGTACTCCGGGGTGACGTGGATGCCTACGACCAGAATCGAGGCGATGAACTTCAGCAGATCCGCGCCAGCGCTGCGAGATTTATCGGTCCCTGTCATTTCACCCTTGCTTCGCCACTGTTGTTCTAGCGTCTGCTTCTCGATCTCGTCAGGGCGTCTGGCTTCCCAATCCGCTGCCTCTTTCGAATCCGACGGGTACGGGTTTTTCGCATCCCGTTCCGAGTAGGTACGGCGCCCTGTGAGAGAGGCTTGTGACTCGCCCTTTCTCGAGTGCAGAAGGAGGTCCCATATCCTGGTGATGATGCCCATGGCGTTCTCCGTGTTTAGGCGGCTGGATTCTAGCCGATTGGCTGTCAAACTTGCCATATAAACTGCCCTGCAACCCCCCATGGAATCGTGCTCAAATTTTACGCGGCAAGTTAGAGGGTTCTGCGTAAGTGCTTGATTCGTATGGATAGTGTGGATATATAGAGTGCAGGTGGTCGGAGGTTCAAATCCTCTCGCCCCGACCAATCCGTTTGTTATGTCATCCCACGGCGTAGAATGTGGGCGGAGCGCCATGCCTCCAGTTTCCAGTTACTTCCGCAGGCGCGCACGGATCTCAGCTGCCTTTGAATGCAGCCGGTACTTTAGACCGCTGTTCACAGGCATTATCAATCCGCCGTTTCGGAGCACTTGTTCGCTGAAGAGATATTCGATGGCAACGCCGATCGCCTTGCGTAGCATCAGATTCTCTGGGGCGCCTCCCTTCAACTTTCCCTTCCAAGTCCATGGATTCACCGGACCGAAAACGTGAATGTTGAGCAGGTGCTTGAGCGGTGTATGTGCGTTCGCCTCGCCGTCCAGCCAATCACGCATTTCCTGGTCGGATCCGTTCGCTGGCAATGTGGCGACGATCTGCTTGAACAGCTGGAATGCTTCTTCGTTGAGTATGCAGCCGAAAGTCGAAAGATGGCGCCGAGTCGGATTACGCGAGTCCTCGAGAATCAGGTCCGTTGTCGGATGGACTTCGCCAGCGGCTGCGGGGGCGCGCACAGCGCTTAGGCTGTCTACCATCGGGCGCATGCGTGCGCCCATCTGACGCCACGCATGCTTGGTGAAAAGGGTGTCGTTGAACAGGACGTAGGCATCGTGCTTGCCAGTGGCCAGAGCACCCGTGTAGTAGGCCGATATGTCTAGGTAGTTCCCACCGCTGCGATCCCAGGAAACTGAGGCGCCATCTGAGATCGGCAGGTCTTCTGTTGGTCGCATGGCGACCAGGTGCGTCTGGGCAGAATACCCAGAGGGCAGTAGAGCGCGGAGAAACTGGGCCGACAGCTTCGTCATCTCACGCGGGGTCGTGTAATAGCAGGCACCGATTGCGGCGATGCTGCCAGCGTCCGCGTGCTCAGAATTCAGGGTCATAGCTGTCGTCTCCGGGGCTGGCTATGCCACCCCGCGGCGAGGTGGAAGTTACAGCGTCCGGTAGACGTTCGCAGACTGCGACACCTGCGATCGGAGTTCAATGATTCGATCCACTTCCTTGTCGCCGATCTGGTCTTCTCGGGGCGCGAAGAGTGCACGGCCACGCTGATCTACATCTCCAACGGGCTCGCAAAGGTAGTACACCGCGAGGCTCTTCCGATAGATGCTGTCCGGCTGCACGAGTTGTCGTGACATGCCATGCCACGAGTTCTGGGTGGTATCGAACAGCACGGCGCGGTTGAATTTCGGTGCGATCTCCGTCATCAGCCGACCGGGCTGCTGCCTCTTCTCATCGTGCTTCCATAGTCCGAGGTGGCCGCCAAAATCCTCTCGCATGTCTTCGGACATGTAGATGATGATGTTGAGCTTGCGCTGCAGGCCGAGCTTCGGATGAATAGAGTAATCCAGGTGGGGGTTCAGATTTCCACCAGCGGCGTGCATATGCCAGCCGCCGCCATGGAGTCCATCATCGGCAAAGAGGGGCACGCCGACGGCAGCTTCCAGCAGAGAAATGAACTCTCGTGAATTCAGATACTTAAATGCCTTGTAAGTGTCCGATGGGAAAAGATTCCAGTCATTGAGGGCCTTCTTGTTCTCAATGGGATTGTTATAGAAGAACCATTTTGCGTGATCGTATGGCAGAAACTGCGACTCCAGCGTTCTAGCAACGTCGATGTCAAAGAAATCGTCGATGACGCAATGATGGAAGGGAGCCGGCTTCTTGAACTGGGATAGCGACGAAAGTACGGATTCGACGTTGATCATTTTTGTTATCTATGTGGATGCCGCAAAGATGGCAGATATTGTAGCATTTGGCACTTGCCGGGAGTGGGCATGCAAGGACGACAAATCCTCGCCACCGGCGGTCACTGAAGCACCGGGCTGATATCCTTTCCACGAAGCCGCCCTCCTTGGCGGCTTTCTCACTCCTGCGCCGCGCCCGTTGATCTAGCGCGTGGCCTGCGCTCCGAGGTGCTCCGAGTGATCGTGGCGGCCCAGCTTGGCCAGCGCCCAGTTGCGCACTTGCTCAGAGAGCCCTCTTTCCAGAAGGCGGTGGCTGAGGCTGGCAAGAGAGAGCGATATTGAAGCTGTTAGGAAGATGTGCCACCAAGTGTGCGTCAGCGGTTCCAGTCCTATTGCCTTCAGGATGCTCGTCGTCACGCCCAGTCCGATGATGTGGACGAGGTAGAGTGAAAACGAAATATCCCCAAGCCACATCAGCACTCTCGGGACGTGAAGCACTCGCCCTTTGCTGACGATCGCAAGGGTGAGCACTGCGAGAGCGGCCGGCGCGCCCCACTTTGCCATCCCGTGGAAGTCGACAATGCCCGAGTAGATGCCCCAGATAGCGATCGCCAATGCGAGGAATGCAGCGTTGGTAGCCACCAGCCCTCCGGAGAATGTGACGCGCGAACGATAGATGTGGCCGACCATGACGCCGGCGGCGAAGTCCCAGATGATCGGGTTGGTCATCTGGTTCAGATAGCCGAGATGGAAGCCGTAGTTGGTCTGGACATCGAGACTCACGAGCCCGGTCTTGGCAAGTGGCAAAGCGATCAGCGTCAGCGATAGCCAGCCAAAGAAGGCGATCCATCGCAAGCGCCCGAGCAGCATCGTGACGCTGAATACGAGGTAGAAGTAGGCTTCGAAATTCAGTGTCCAGCCGATAGCGAAGGGCAGATCGTAGTACGGCGGCTTCGCCGTATCGACGGGCAGAAAAAGCAGGCCCTTGCCCATGGCGACGAAGTGATCCTGCGCGAGGAACCAGCTCGGCCCCTTTTCGATGAGAACGCCGAGAAGCGCGACGACGACATAGACGGGCCAGATCCTGGCGAACCGCTTGATCAGGAAAGTGGTCGCGTAGCGCAGCGAGCCATCTGAATCCGTGGTCGTGTAGACCATGATGAAGCCACTGACCAAGAAGAATAGGTCGACACCCATCGCGCCCGGCCGCAGGAGAGCCTCGGCGAGCGATTCGCTCGGTGTCCCGTGCAGGAAGTAGCGCGCGTGTGTCAGGACCACCAGAAGGGCAGCGATGCCGCGCAGTGCCTGTAGCCAGTCTAAGGCTCGTTTTTCCAATTTGTTGCCTACGCTTTACTTTTGTGGATGATCTAGCCGGCGATTATACGCAGCACCCTTACGAGATCCGCGAAGGGTAAATCCAGCGCACAAGCCGCCTCCAGGCGGCTTTTTTTTTGCGCTCGCCACTGAGCGGGCTCTTTTCTTTCCCCGGGGGTTATATGTCCGAACCAATCAGCGGCGGCGCCGTAGCGGGGGCCGCCGGCGGGGCTGCGTTCAAGGCCATCGGCGGTACTGCCGGCGTGGCGGCTGGCGCACGCGGCCTTGCCGCAGTGGTGGTGGCGATCATGATGCGGCCGCGCACGACGGCGGAGTGGGCCGTCGCGCTGATCTCGACGCTGGTGTCGAGCATAGGCGGCGGCACGACGGTGGTGCAGCACTTCGGCCCGCACGGCTGGGTCGGTGACTACATCGGCCTAGTGGCGCTGTTCGGGCTGGTCATTGCGTGCGGGCTGCCCGGCTGGGCCGTGGGCCGATGGCTGTTTAACTTCAGCGCGCGCCGGCGCGATCGCGTACGCGCCGATGAGTACCACAGCATCCAGTCGGCGCTGGGTACTCGGCTCGACGCCATCAAGAAGGAGCTGAAGAATGCGAAGCCTTTGCCTGCTGACTGCCGGCCTGATGCTGGCCGGGTGCGCATGCTCTCCAACGCCGTCGACGCTGCCAAGCAAGCCGCCGCCGCTCGACAGCACGCTGGTGGCGCAGTGCGAGGTGCGGGACGTTCCGGTGGCGGATGACTATGACGCCTGGCAGGCTTGGGTGATGGGTCCGGTGCCCGGCGCGCTTGGGGGCTGCGCAGCGCGGCACCGGAAGACGGTAGGGGTGTGGCCTAGATAGTGTGAAGCAACGGTGCAGCCAGCTTGCTTATTGCAGCGGGACGTCGTTGTGCCGGAAGAATTGATCCACAAGGTATTCGGAGCCAAGCGTTGTGAGATGGCCGTAGTCGTAGGACAGCGGCACCACCTTGTCAGTGGTCAGAGATAGCAGGCAGCCTTGCTTGTCGCACATATATGTCAGTGGGCTGATGAATTTCACCTTCGCATGTTCTGCAACCGCGCGAATCTGATCGTTTGTTGAAAATGCCTCCTGCTTGAAGTTTCTATAAGTCCTCGTCTCGATCTTGCTCCACACATGGGCACGCTTTAGCATTTCAGGTTGATTGACCGTATAGACCGGCAGACTGCCGATAAGGACGATATTTCGGACGCCGGCTTGCTTCACCATATCAATGGTCGCGGCCAGCTTTTCAGTATCAAGTTTCTGCCAGGATTTGCTGCCGTCATATAGAGACCAGTATCCCCCCATGACAAGCGTGTCGGGCTTGAGTTCTCGAATTCGTTCCATCGTGAACTCGTTCAGGCGTGCGCAATCCTTCTTTTCTCCGCCATTAAATCCTAGGATCGGCGGGCAGCCGCTAACGGTGTATTGCGCTACATTGAAATTGTGAGAGGTGGAATTTTTTGCGAATCCCCGATATAGGGAGGCAGCATGGGAGTCACCCCACACCATTAGCAGCGACCTATGATTGTCGCGGTTGGATCCGCAATTCTTCGCGAAGTCCTTGACTGGATCATTCTCAGGGTCAAGGAAGCATTCGCCGTATCGGAAGCCGGGGAGCCATTTATACGACAGCGATTCGTTTACCCCAACATTCATGACGTTGATGAAGCGATCCTTGTACCCATCTTGCTCAAAGGCGTCATAGCCGATATATCCGACGCCGGCCATCAGCGAAGCTAGTACGAGAACTTTGAGTTTCGTGAAACCTCCATGGCGCATGCGCTTCTCAATGAGTTGAACCGTCAGCCACGCCAGCGCCATAGCTGCCAGAACCGCACCAATTCGCATGCCTCGCGATGGCACGCCGGCCTCGACGATCCGCGCGAACGAGAGCAGCGGCCAGTGCCATAGATAGAGCGGAAAGCTGATCAGCCCAACCCAGACGGCAGCAGGATTGGACAGAATGTGCTTGTTGGTCCAGCCATTTGGTCCAGCCGCAATAACGAAGACAGCCCCAAATACGGGAATGATCGCCCATTTTCCGGGGAAGCTAAACTCTTGGTTGATGTGCCAGAACCCGAAGCAGAGCAGCAGTATGCCTACGACCGAAAGGGTGTTGGCAAGCGTTGTCCCGTCGTTCTTTCGATTCACCGAATAGATCATGCTCGCCAGTGCACGATCGACGCGCAGGCCGAGCGGCTGACAGTCCTGTCGCTTATAGAGAACGAACCACGCCAGCAAGCTTCCAGAGAGTAATTCCCAAAACCGTGTCTGCGGTGAATAAAACGTCGCTGTTGCGTCGTTTTTTATGCCCTTCAGATTCAGGAAGAGAGATGCGATGGCGACGATTGTCGCGATCGTTGCTAGGTTAAATTTCCTCTTCCATGCTGCCCAGAGCAAAAGTGGCCAGACGATATAAAACTGTTCTTCGATACCCAGGCTCCAAAGATGAAGCAGGGGTTTTGTGTCGGCAGACTTGTCAAAATAGCCTGCCTCGCTCCAAAGAACTAAATTCGAGACGAACCCAGCGCCGGCTGCGATGTGTTTTCCAAGTTGTTTGAACTCCTCCGACAGCAAGGAAAACCATCCAAATGCATAGCAACAGGCTAGGACGATCAGAAGCGCAGGGAAAATCCGTTTAATCCGCCGGGCGTAGAACTCGAAGAAGCTGAAAGTGCCTTTATCTAAGTTCTGGAAGATGATCGTGGAGATCAAGAAGCCAGAAATCACGAAAAAGACGTCCACTCCGATGAACCCACCGCGCAGCACATGCGGAAATGCATGAAAGATCACGACCGAAAGAACGGCCACAGCACGCAGCCCGTCAATGTCCGGCCGATACTTCGGATGTGCGAATTCTCTACTGTCGATTCGAGTCGACGAGGCAGCAGGGGTGATTGGTTGCTGCCCCGGGTGAAGACTACGTTCCATACGTCTTTGTTTGTATTTGCGCGCGCGTAATTCTAACTGACGATCTGGTGCGTCAGAACGCGCCCGTTATGACGCATAGTTATCGACGCCGGCGGCTCGACGCTGAAGACATCGCGCTGCACACTGGGGCGTAGTTCGTGCACATGAGGGTCTCCCGCGAGGACTACTCTGGCCGCTTCTTGCGATACGGTAGCACGTGCGCTGCCTTCTCCTGCACGCGCCGGTGCTTGTCCTGCGCTTCCTCCCAGGTCGCTGAGTAGAAGATCCGCAGGTCGGTGCCGTGCCTCACGCAGGTCCGGAATCGAGGTGGGTCGTCGCATCTGGGCGCCATTGCGCTGTGAAAGTGCGTGGTGACCCTGACACCCACTCCGGGCACGTCATCAGCGATCTCTTACCCCTTTCCCTCGTGGCAGACCCAGCGGGTGTACTCACTTGCGTCAAAGATGCGCACGGAACGTGCCGCCTCATCCAGCACGTAGTAGCGATAGTCATCTGGCCCGACTGGATCGGGAGAGAAGCCGCCCGGCGGTGCCGGAGGCCGCGGCACGGGTGATAGGCGAGGCATGGGGTGATGTCTAGAGTGCTGCGATTCCCTTCGGCGCCTGCATGAACCAATCTTAAATCCCCGCACAATCAATCGATTGTGCGGGCTTTTTTGCTTTCCGGCGTCAGCGTGGTACGTGAGGGTATTAGAAGATTCCTAATATGCCGTGCCGCAGCCGGTGCGTCATGCCAGCAGCAGACGATCAAGAAGGGCCAAGTCGAGCAGCGCTTGCTGACGCTGCGCATCACTCTGTGGTCGCGGCCGCTTCCAGCGCACGCGCGTCGCAACGCCCGGAAATCGTGGTGTCCATCACGATTCGATTGCGTCCCTGGTTCTTCGCGGCGTAGAGGGCTGCATCAGCCAGCGCGAGGGTCTTCTCCGTGTTCGTGCTGGAGTCGGGCCAGCTTGCTATGCCCAGCGAAATGGTCACGGCGCAGACGCCGGGCGTGGGTGTCGTCTCGGTCCGCCTGCGCAGGCGCTCTGCGATCTGATGGGCGGCGGAGGTGCTGCAGTTCGGCAGCAGCATCAGATACTCCTCGCCTCCCGTGCGGCACAGGAAATCGCCTTCGCGCGAGCACTCGCGCATCAACTTGGCAATGTGGCAGATCACCTTGTCGCCGGCGTCATGGCCATAGGTGTCGTTGACGCGCTTGAAGTGGTCCACGTCCAGTGCGATGACGCAGAACTGCTGTCCGGCTGCGCTCCAGTTCTGCAGCCTGGTCGCGAGGCCGCGCCGATTGTTCAGGCCGGTCATCGGGTCGGTGATCGCAGCTTCGTTGAGGGTGCCGAACTGCTGCTCGATGAGGGCGAGCCCCTCCAGGATCGTCTGTTTCAATTGCGTGGCCTCGAAGTACCAGGGGCGTATCTTCCCGATGCTCCTGGCGGCCGCGGCGGCGTCCTTCTGTTTCGTGCCTTCGGCAAGCTGGTGCAATGGCGCGGAGATCAGTCTGGCGAGGAACCAGATGGCAATCAGCGACAGCAGGGTGGCTGGCACGGTGTTCTCCAGTACCGCCAGGGTGACCTTGTCCATCTCGGCCAGCGTTGCCGAGGTGGGGCGCTGCGCCACGACACCCCAGCCCGCGGCTGGAATCGGGGCGTAGCCGGTCAGCATCTCGATTCCCTCGCTGTTCAACACGTGTTTCGAGCCGGCTTCGCCGGCGATGACGGCACGGATGGCCGGGTTGTTCGAGATAGTGGCGCCGATCCGTTTCGCATCGGGGTGGTAGAGGATGCGGCCGTGGTTGTCGACCACGTAGAGATAAGAGCCGTCACGATAGTAGTGCTCGCCCAGCAGCGCGTGCAGGATGCTCTTTTCCTTCAGATAGACCGTGCCGGCGACATAGCCGAGGTACTCGCCATCCCGTGAGAGGATGGGCTGGGAAATGTTGACCACCAGGTTGCCGGCGGTCGAAAGATAGGCCTGGCTGATATGGGGGGCCCTGGCTTTCAACACCTCCCGAGCGCCTTCGCTGATGAGGTGCCTCCCGTTCAGCTTCAGGCGGGCAGGGGACGCGGCGCGCACGATGCCGCGCGCATCGACGATCAGGACGGAATTGAACGAGTCGGTCTGGCGTAGCAGCCGGTCGGCTTCGGACTCCAGTTCGGCCTGGCTGAGCCTTCGCTCTTGCATGAGTGCAGCGCTGACCGCCAACTGCTGCTGTGCTGCCTTGACGAAGTTGGCCGTGCTCTCGGCCAGCTTGGCGGCATATACGCGATTCGCTTCCAGGGCGTTGGATATGAGGATGTCGCGCTGTACCCGGTACGCCGAATAGAAGGTATTTGCAAATGCAACGAGTGAAGCGACGATGGCCAGAGACAAGACCAGATGGCCAAGGCCCAGCCGGGAAAACATGCTGCGAGACATTCGACTCTTATTGTAATTGTAGGGGCAGGGGGCGCGTTTCCTCGGGGTTCGGCATCGATACAGAGCAGATCCCGACGCGTTGTATTGTAGTCAGCGAGCGCGAGGGCTGTCAGGAACGGACTTCGCGTCTTATGCGCGGCGTCAAGGCGATGCGGCACGATGGCCCGCGCTGGCCGATTCGGCTGGGTGCGCTGCGAGCGGCGCGGTTTTGCGATCCCATGCTATCCCGTGCGGCTTCGGGTGACTGGTTTGCGGTGCGGCTTCGTGCTCGGCCGCTTCCTAGGCGATGTCCCTGGACACGACGCAATCCCTTCCCGCTTCCTTCGCCTGATAGAGCGCGCGATCCGCGGCGGTGACGAGCCGGGACCATGCGCCCGGTCCGGGTTCGATCGAGGCGGAGCCGAAGCTTGCGGTGACCCAGAGGGTTTGGCCGCCCGCCAGGTGAAAGGGCGCACCGCGCAGCGCTTGCCTCAACCTTTCCGCGATGTCGATGGCCTGGCTGCCCTGGCCGCCCACAAGGATGGCAAACTCCTCGCCGCCGAAGCGGGCCAGGACATCGCCGTCTCGCAGCGAGCCCCGCAGCCGGCGCGTGACCTCTTTCAAGACATCATCGCCCGCGCCATGGCCGAAGGTGTCATTGATGCGCTTGAAGTGGTCGATGTCGAGAAGAATCAGGCGGACCCCCTTTGCGCGGTCCTCGGTTTTGCTCAAGCGCTCACCCAGCTCATCCATCGCCCGGCGGTTGAGCGCGCCGGTCAACCCGTCGGTTTCGGCCTGCCATTTGAGCCGTTGGGTGAGGGCGGTGCGCTCCTTGTCCAGCATCTGGCGTTCGACCAGCTTGCCGCGCAGCCGGTCGAGCGCCCGATAGAGTTCGCGTATTTCTCCGCTGAAGCGGGGGCGGTCGATGGTCTCGCCGATCTCGCCTTCGGCCAGCTGGATGATCCGCCGCCGTGCCGCGAGAAGCGGGCGGAACAGCAGCTCTTGCGCAGCCAGCAGCAGCGACAACTCCAGGGTGAGCGCGACGAGCGTGACCGCGGTCACGGCGATGAGCGAGCGCCGCGCTTCCTCTGCCTTGGCGTTCAGTTCGGCCATGGTCGACGCCATGAAGGCATCGCGCAGCTGCTCCAGGGGAGAGAAGGATGGCACCAGGGTGGCGGTGAACTCGGTCACGCTGGTCGGGTAGCGGCCGGTGGTGCTGGCGGCCAGCGTCTCCATCATGAGAGGCTGGCCCTCGCCCAGGAAGTGCGTGACCACCGCCGCGCGTGCGCGCACGACGGCGGGATCGCGGTCGCTGGCGGTGAACTGCGCAATGAGGCTCCACAACATGTGCACCCGTCCCTGCATCTGGTCGAATGCCTGGCGCTGCTCTGGATCCATCGGTTCGCGCCGGATCATCGGGATCACCAGATAGGAGCCCAGGCGCCCGGCATAGTCACGCAGCTCGCTGAGCATCCGCAAGACCTGTGCGCGGCCTGCGAGATCCGTCTTTTCATCCAGCAGGCCTGCCATGCCGCGATCGATGAGAGGCTGCGCGGCATCGTAGGCGGCGAACATACCGTTGACCACGCGCGCGATGTCATCCGCGTGGCGCATCGACTTGGGTGCCGCCGCCAGTGCATCCGCCTCTTGCCGTGCCCGCGCGAGTGCCGCGCGCAGGGCAGAGATGCCCGGCGCCAGGGAGGGTATTGCGGCAGCTTCCACCAAGGCCGCATCCGTCTTCGCACGGTAGGCGAGCAGGAGACGGAGGGAGGCGCCGTTGCCTTCGCGCTCCTCGCCCAGGACACGGTTCGTCGGTCCTCTCTCGGCCGATATGCGATTGGCCGCGTTCATCGCTGCGCGGAAGGCGGAGAGCTTGGCAAGGTTGTTGCGGCTGGTGTCGAGTTGCTCGACATTGCGCGCAATCAGCCAGGCGCCGAGGGCGACCGAGCACACCGTGGCAAGCGCCACGGATGCCCGGAACCGCTGATTCAAGCTGAGTTTGCCCGGATGGAAGGAGAGCAGGCGAGTCTTGAGCGAAGTCATCCCAAATGCGTTACCCGACCACGGTCGTGCGCCGGTGCATCTTGCCTTCAGCTCAGGAGCTGGTCTCGCCTTCAGGCAGCGTGCAACGCTGCTGCGTGGCAGCGGCAATATAGCGCAAATCGATATGCAAGTGCGCGCTCCCGTCCCTGGTCCGTTCGGGATTGGGAGAGGCGCCGCGCTGCGGGAGCCATGCCGGCTCGATGTCAATGTATGCGATGCCGCACTTTGCAACCTGGCTCCATGCATGCGCATGGGAGCAGGGTTGCATGGATTAAAATGCCGGTCCGACATGCCGCCACGAATCGCGTTTCGCGAGCGCTCCAGGAGGCTGCGCATCGTTGAGTTTGCGCGGGCCTTGTCTCATTTGCCGCGCCGCAGCGCTGCAGCGCCAATGCGAAGTGTGGGCACGGTACGGCGGGATTGCGTGCGGCTTGATGTCACACTCATGGCTGGTGCGCGTTGCGGGCCGGCACAACAGGAGAGGAAATCGATGGAACCAGATGACGTGATCCGTGAGTTCGAGCGCCTCGCGCTCGATGAAGAGGTCGAACTGTCGGCGGACGACGCCATTGCGCGGCTGGCGGTGCTGCTGGCCAACCCGGCGATCGAGGGCAGGGAGCGTGAGCTGCTGACCGAAGTCGGCGCGACGCTGTACCGCCTCGGCATGAGCGAAGGCCGGGACTAGTCCACTGAATCACTGAAAAGAAAGAAAACCCGCACGACCTTGCGTCATGCGGGTTTTTTCATTGGGCGCCGGGCCTGGCAGGCGCTAGTCGCGCGTGCCGAAGTCCTCGCGCCTGCGTACCTCGCCATCCTCGTCGTGGATGAACAGGATGGCGCCATCGAGCCTGGCCTTGCGCTCGCCGGCGGCAATGGCTTCTTCCTGCGAGGGATAGTGCGAGGTGGCGCCGTCCGTGCCTTCGACCTCGACGGCCCAACCGTTGTGCGCGGTGAGGACGACGTGGATATTGGGTGCCGCCATGGATCGGCCTCCTGACTGATACGCGTTAGTTATATGCCATCGGACCGGCGCGTGCCAGCCGCAGCGGAGCGTCGGCATGCCGCGCGTTCAGCGCGGCATGTCGTCGGTGCGGAACCAGCCAGTCAGGGCGCGGCGCGGGCGCCGGCAGGGCAGCACCGCATGCATGATCTGCTCGCTGCGGAACAGCACCAGGCGGCCGCCGCGCGGCAGGATGCGGGCGACTTCCCGCGTGTCGTCATCGGGCGCATAGATGGCCAGTTCGCCACCGTCGTCCTGCGCCCATTCCGGATTCAGGTAGAGCACCAGCGAGACGCGGCGGTGCGGGCTGTCGCGATGCTGGTCCAGATGCTTGCGGTAGCCGGTGCCGACCGGATAGTGCGAGAAGTGGAATTCCTCGCGGCGCAGCCCGAGGTAGTAGCGCTGGTTCAGCTCGGCGCGCACCAGCGCCGCCCACTCCAGGAAGTCGTGCACGACGGGGTCGCCGTGCCGGCGCTCCAGCCAGAAGATGGAGTCGCCGCGCACTGCCTCGTCGCGCGTCGTGCCATCGCCGCGGCCGATGCGCGCAGGGCGGAAGCGGCCGTCTTGCCATGCAGTTTCGCTGGACTGGTAGAGGCGGCTGCTGACCGCCGGCGCGATGCTGTCGTCGCAGACGGCCCAGCCCTGGTCTTCCAGCATGTCGAACAGGGCAGGCGAGAGGGGCATGGTGCTTGGGCTGTCTGAGCGTATCGGCGGGGCGCCCATTTTACGCAGCGCAAATGCCGATGGGCTAGTGTCCGCGCGGCCTTTTTGCCGTTTCGCTAGCGCAAGTAATCCTGGAAGCGCGCGCGGATTTCGTCGAGGTGGGTGAGGGTGCCGGACAAGTGCTGGCGCAGGCGCGCCTGCGCCGTTTCGGGGTCTCCGGCGGCGATCGCGTCGACGATCGCCATGTGGTCGTCGACCACGGCGCGCGCCTTGCCGGCGATGGGCAGGTGCAGGCGCCGCAGCCGGTCCAGGTGGCCGCTCTGGCGGCGCACCAGCAGCCACAGGTCGGGCACGTCCGCTGCTTCGTAGAGCTGGCGATGGAAGGTCTGGTCGGTCTGCGACAGCTCGGCGAAGTCCTGCGCGGCCAGCATGGCGCGCTGGTACTCCAGGCTGGCGCGCAGCCGCTGCACGAGTGCCGGATCGCGCCGCTCCGCCAGCGTGCGGACGATCTCGAGCTCGATCGAGCGGCGCAGGAAGTGCGCTTGCTGCGCCAGCGCCACGCTGATCGGGCTGACCACGGTGGCGTGCTGCGGGAAGACGTCGACCAGGCCTTCTTCGCTGAGCCGGATCAGCGCATCGCGCACCGGCGTCTGGCTGATGCCGTACTGTGTGGCGAGCTCGGCGCGCGACAAGACTGTGCCCGGCGGCAGGGCCATCGAGATGATCATCTCGCGCATGTGCTCGAAGACCTGCGGCGCGGCGTGCCGCGTGCGGTCGAACTGGAAGGCGGCGTGCGCCGGTGACTGAAGGGCTTCCATGTATAGAGGGAGAAGGGGATCTGCCGGCGCTGCGCGCCCGCGCCGATTCTAGCCGACGGCGCCCTGTTTGACACACTAATATATTAGTGCTTTAATTCTTGGGCACAAAGACCTGAGCCAGCTGAGGCCGGGCGGTCAGAGGAGGTGCGGGCGACGGACTGCGTGTGCCGTCGTTGTCGCGACCTGCGGCGGCCCCTGCTGTACGGCTGCGCCCATGCGGCGAACGCATCGGAGGAGACATGACCGCACACGAAGACGGACACAAGAGCGCACACCAGAACGCCCACAAGAAGACACCCGAAACGCTGCGCAGCGCGCGCTGGTTTGCACCAGATGACCTGCGCTCCTTCGGCCACCGCTCGCGCATCATGCAGATGGGCTACGCGCCGGAAGAGTGGATGGGCCGGCCCGTCATCGCCATCCTCAACACCTGGTCCGACCTGAATCCCTGCCACGGGCACTTCAAGCAGCGCGTGGAAGACGTCAAGCGCGGCGTGCTGCAGGCCGGCGGCTTCCCGGTGGAACTGCCGGCCATCTCCCTGTCGGAGAGCGCGGTCAAGCCCACCACCATGCTCTACCGCAACCTGCTGGCGATCGAAGCGGAGGAACTGATCCGCTCGCATCCCGTCGATGGCGTGGTGCTGATGGGTGGCTGCGACAAGACCACGCCGGGTTTGCTGATGGGGGCCACCAGTGCCGGCGTGCCGGCCATCTACGTGCCGGCCGGCCCGATGCTGCGGGGCAACTGGAAGGGCAAGGTGCTGGGCTCGGGCTCGGATGCCTGGAAGTTCTGGGACGAACGCCGCGCCGGCAACATCAGCCAGGCGGAGTGGACCGGCATCGAGGGCGGCATCGCGCGCAGCCACGGCACCTGCATGACGATGGGGACCGCCAGCACCATGACGGCCATCGCCGAGGCCATCGGCATGACCTTGCCGGGCGCTTCCTCGATTCCCGCAGCCGACGCCAACCACATCCGCATGTGCTCGGAATCGGGCCGGCGCATCGTCGACATGGTGTGGGAAGACCTGGTGCCCTTACGCATCCAGACGTACGCCGCCTTCCAGAACGCGATCGCCGTGGCCATGGCGATGGGCTGCTCCACCAACGCCATCATCCATGTGATCGCGATGGCGCGCCGCGCCGGCTGCGAGATCGGCCTGGACGACTTCGACGCCGCCAGCCGCCACGTGCCGGTCATCGCCAATATCCGGCCGAGCGGCGACACCTACCTGATGGAGGACTTCTTCTACGCCGGCGGTCTGCCGGCGCTGATGAGCCGCATCCACGCTGACCTGAACCTGGACACGCTGACCGTGACCGGCCGCACGCTGGGCGAGAACATCGCCGGCGCCGAGGTCTACAACGACGACGTGATCCGCCCGCGCGACAAGGCGCTGTACGAGGAGGGGGCGCTGGCGGTGCTCAAGGGCAATATCGCGCCCGACGGCTGCGTGATCAAGCCGAGCGCGTGCGAGCGCCGCTTCTTCCGCCACACCGGCCCGGCGCTGGTGTTCGACGACTATCCCTCGATGAAGGCCGCGCTCGACGACGAAGACCTCGATGTCAGCGCCGACCACATCCTGATCCTGCGCAATGCCGGCCCGCAGGGCGGCCCGGGCATGCCGGAGTGGGGCATGCTGCCGATCCCGAAGAAGCTGGTGAAGCAGGGCGTGCGCGACATGCTGCGCATGTCTGACGCGCGCATGAGCGGCACAAGCTACGGCGCCTGCATCCTGCACGTGGCTCCCGAGTCCTACGTCGGCGGGCCGCTGGCGCTGGTGTGCACAGGGGACCGCATCTCGGTGGACATCGAGCGCCGCAGCATCCACCTCGAGGTCTCGGACGAGGAGCTGGAGCGACGGCGCGCGCAGTGGACGCCGCCGCCTCCGCGCTTCGAGCGCGGTTACGGTTGGATGTTCTCGCGCCATATCCGCCAGGCGAACGACGGCTGCGACTTCGATTTCCTGCAGACCGACTTCGGCGCGCCGGTCGGCGAGCCCAGCATCTACTGACCACCCGGCGAGCCGGCGCCCTTCGGCCTTGCTGCCGGCGGGGGCCGGGCGCCCTTCCGGCGACCTTCAAGCGACCTTCCAGCGACCTTCAAGCGACCTTCAAGCCATGAGCCAGCTCAGCCAGACCCTAAGCGACCAACTCAAGACCGTCAGCACTGCCACGCTGTGCACCGCGCTGTTCAAGCGCGGCCTGCGCAACCAGTTCATCCAGGACGTGCGGCCCCTGAATCCCGATGCCGCGCCGATGGTGGGCGAGGCGTTCACGCTGCGCTACATCCCTGCGCGCGAGGACCTGAACCCGATCACCGTGTTCCAGGACCGCAACCATCCGCAGCGCCAGGCCATCGAGCAGTGCCCGCCGGGCGCGGTGATGGTGATCGACAGCCGCAAGGACGCGCGCGCGGCCTCGGCCGGCTCCATCCTGGTCAGCCGCCTGATGCAGCGCGGCGGCGCCGGCATCGTCACCGATGGCGGCTTTCGCGATTCTCCCGAGATCGCCCGCCTCGGCATCCCCGCCTACCATCACCGCCCCTCGGCCCCGACCAATCTGACGCTGCACCAGGCGATCGACATCAATGTGCCCATCGGCTGCGGCGACGTCGCGGTCTTTCCGGGCGACGTGATCGTCGGCGATGCCGAGGGCGTGGTGGTGATTCCGCGCCATCTGGCGGAGGAGATCGCGCACGAGGCGGTCGAGATGACCGCCTTCGAGGACTTCGTCACCGAGGAGGTGGCACGCGGACGCTCGATCATCGGGCTGTATCCGCCCACCGAGGAGAGCGCCCGCGCGGATTTCGCCGCCTGGCGCGCGGCCAGGGGCCGCTGAACGGCAGCGGGGCCCGGCCCCGGCAGGACACCAGCAAGACCATCGATGACGGCCGGCATGCACCGGTCGCGCAGGAGACAATATGAAACGCTGCAAGCAGGCCGTCGCGCGCGCCGTCGCCGCGCTGGGTATCCTCGCTTCCCTTGTGCTCGCCTCCCTTGTGCCGGCAACGGCGTCGGCGGCGCAGGACTGGCCATCGCGCCCACTGACCTGGGTGGTGCCCTTTGCCGCGGGCGGGTCGACCGATATGGTCGCGCGCATCGTGGGGCAAGCGGTATCCGCTTCGCTCGGCCAGCCGGTGGTGGTGGAGAACCGGCCGGGCGCGGCTGGTGCCGTCGGCGCGGGCTATGTGGCGCGTGCGCGCCCGGACGGCTATACGCTGCTGGGCGGCACCATCAGCACGCATGCGATCAATCCGAGCCTGTACAAGAGCCTGCCGTACGATCCGGTGCGCGACTTCGTGCCCGTCAGCCTGATCGCCTACGTGCCCAATGTCCTGATGGTCAATGCCGCGCTGCCTGTGCGCAATGTGCAGCAGTTGATCGACTACGCGCGCAAGCAGCCGGGCAAGCTCAGCTTCGCATCGTCGGGCGCCGGCACCTCGACCCACCTGGCCGGTGAACTGTTCGCCGAGCTGATCAAGGTGCCGATGACCCACGTGCCCTACAAGGGCAGCCCACAGGCACTGCAGGATGTGGCCGCCGGCCAGGTGCCCTTTCTCTTCGACCAGCTGACGGCGGGGGACGCCTTGATCAAGGCCGGCCGCCTGCGGCCGCTGGCCGTGACCTCGCCGGCGCGCTCGGCGCTGGCGCCCGACGTGCCGACCATGGCCGAGGCAGGCGTGCCCGGCTTCGAGATGGTGTCCTGGCAGGCCCTGTACGCGCCGCGCGGCACGCCGCCCGAGGTGGTGCGGCGCCTGCACCAGGCGGTGGTGGATGCGCTGGCGCAGCCGGCCGTGCGCCAGCGTCTCACGCAGCAGCTCGGCATGGCGGTGGTCGGCAGCAGTCCGGATGAACTGGCGGCCCTGATGCGCCGGGAGATCCCGCGCTGGGCGGAGCTGGTCAAGCGCTCGGGCGCCAAGGCCGACTAGCGGTGCTGCGTCCAGCGCAGATGACGCAGACGACGCAGACGATGCAGAGAGAGCAGTCACAACCACTAAAGGGTCTGCCGGTCGCGACGTTAACCGAGGCATGAAGCATAGTGACTTTTCTCAAGACGGCGCCGCCAATGCTGAATTGCTTGGCTGGACGGGCGCTTCGCCACAGGTGATCGCGCGGGTGCTCAATGCTGCGCTGGAAGCGCAGGACCTGTCAGGCTTCGCTGCCTTGCTCTCGGACATTGCCCGCGACAAGGGGTTCAAGGGGGACCGCGGGGCGCACCAGTCCATCTACGACATGCCGTATGCAAGCCTGCTGCCGCGCCAGCAGCACTTGCTGGCCGATGCCTTCGAGCTCTTCATCCGCTTCGGCCTGGAGCTTCGCCCCCGCGAACTCCGGGCGGTGGACTGAGGAGCCCGCCCGGTCTTTCGCCGCGCTCAACCCCGTTCGAGCAGCCCGATCTCGCGCACGGCCACGGACAGTACCGACAGCCCGGCCGCGCCGCTGGCGCGCTGCTCTGCCAGCATATGCGCGTAGTGATCGAGCTGGCCTTGCCGGCAGGCCTGCCAGGCCGCGATCAAGGGGGCGGGCGCATCCAAGTCGCGCGGCTGGGATAGCACGCTGGCCGTGAGCGTCCGCCTGAGCCGCCCCAGGTCCTCCAGCGCGGACGTGCGCGCGAGCAGGTCCCAGCGCGTCTCCACCGGCAACGCGAGCGCGCGCTCGCGCAGCCAGCCGAAACTCAGCAAGGCATCCAGCGCGAAATACACGCCGGCGGCCACCGCCAGGTCGCGGCCGCAGGCCGAGGCCACTTCCGCGATGTCCAGCGCGGCGGCGCTGATCTCGCCGGCCGCCACCGACAAGGCGAGCGAGCCGTCCACGCCGGCGTCCAGCAATGCCTGGCGCCGCTCTGCCAGCGCGGTTGCGCCAGCTTCGTCCAGAAGCGCGGGCAACTGGGGCGTGAGCCACTTGGCTGCCTCGGTAAAGCGTTCGGCGCTGCCCGCCGGCAGGGCCGGGCCGGTGCGAAGATGGCGCAGGAACCAGAGCGCCGCCCGCGCCATCAGCCGTACCGCGGCCGCGAACATCTGCACCTGCAGCGTATCGGGCACGCGGTTGTCGAGGGCGTCGATGTCCTGCCACAGCTGATCGAGGCCGAACACGCTGCGCGCGATCATGCAGGCGCGCACGATGTCGGCCGCAGGCGCGTCGGTTTGCTCCATCGCATAGTGCACGAAGACGGCGCCGATGCGGTTGACCAGCATATTGGTCAGGTGAGTGGACAGGATCTCGCGCCGCAGCGGGTGGCGTGCCATGGTTTCGCGGTAGCGCTCGCGCAGCGGGTGCGGGAAGTAATCGACCAGCAGTCCGACGGCCTGCGGGTCGTCCGGCACGTCCGATGCCAGCAGAGAGTCGTACAGCCACATCTTGCTATACGCCAGCAGAATCGCCCGCTCTGGCGTGGTGAGCCCTTCGCCGGCCGCTTTGCGCTCCGCGATCTCCTCGTCGGACGGCAGGAACTCCAGTGCGCGGTTGAGCCGTCCGGCACGTTCGAGCGAGCGGATCAGTCGTGTCTCGGCGGCCAGCAGATCGCTTGCATGGCGGCTTGCGACCGACAAGGCCTGGGTCTGGTAGTAATTGTCCTGCAGCACCAGCAGCCCGACCTCGTCAGTCATGTCGGCCAGCAGCTTGTTGCGCTGCTTTTCCGTCATCTCGCCTTCGGCCACCACCAGGCCGAGCAGGATCTTGATGTTGACCTCATGGTCGGAGCAGTCGACACCAGCCGAGTTGTCGATGGCGTCGGTGTTCATGCGTCCGCCCTTGCGCGCGAACTCGATGCGGCCCAGTTGCGTGAAGCCGAGATTGCCGCCTTCGCCTACCACCTTGCAGCGCAGCTCGGCACCGTTGACGCGCACCACGTCGTTGGCGCGGTCTCCCACCTGCTGATGGCTTTCGCTGCTCGCCTTCACGTAGGTGCCGATGCCGCCGTTGTACAGCAGGTCCACCGGCGCCTGCAGGATGACGTGGATCAGCTCGGCGGGAGACAACGAGGCGGCGCTGGTGCCGAGTGCGGCCTGTACCTCGCTCGACAGTGCGATCGACTTGGCGCTGCGCGGGAAGATGCCGCCGCCGGCCGAAATCAGGCTCGTGTCGTAGTCGGCCCAGCTCGAGCGCGGCAGGGCGAACATGCGCTCGCGCTCGCGCAGGCTGGCTGCGGGGTCGGGGTTGGGGTCGAGAAAGATATGGCGGTGGTCGAAGGCGGCGATCAGCTTGATGTGGGGCGACAGCAGCATGCCGTTGCCGAACACGTCGCCCGACATGTCGCCGATGCCGACCACGGTGAAGTCGGTGCTTTGCGTATCGATGCCGATTTCGCGGAAGTGCCGCTTGACCGATTCCCAGGCGCCGCGCGCGGTGATGGCCATCTTCTTGTGGTCGTAGCCCACCGAGCCGCCCGAGGCAAAGGCGTCACCCAGCCAGAAGCCATACTCTGCCGAGATGGCGTTGGCATAGTCGGAGAAGCTGGCGGTGCCCTTGTCGGCGGCCACCACCAGATAGGGGTCGTCGCCGTCCAGCCGCACCACCTCGGGCGGCGGCACCAGTTCGCCGCTCACCAGGTTGTCGGTCAGGTCGAGCAGGCCGCGCAGGAAGAGCTGGTAGCAGGCCACGCCTTCCTGCAGCCAGGCATCGCGCTCGCTCGGCGACGGCGGGCGCTTGACGACGAAGCCGCCCTTCGAGCCGACCGGCACGATCACCGTATTCTTGACCATCTGCGCCTTCATCAGGCCCAGCACTTCGGTGCGGAAATCCTCGCGCCGGTCTGACCAGCGCAGGCCGCCACGCGCCACGCGGCCGCCGCGCAGGTGCACGCCTTCCACGCGCGGCGCATAGACCCAGATCTCGAACATCGGACGCGGCTCGGGCAGCCCCGGCACGCGCGAAGGATCCAGCTTGAACGACAGGTAGGCGTGCGGCTGGCCGCTGGCGTCGTGCTGGAAGTGGTTGGTGCGCACGGTGGCTTCGATCGCGCCAAGGAACAGCCGCAGGATGCGGTCCTCGTCCAGGCTCGGCACCTGGTCGAGGGCGACGCCGATGGCCTGCAGCAGCTGCTCGCAGCGGGCGCTGCGCGCGGCCTCGGGCTGGGCCGGGTCGAAGCGCGCGAGGAAGAGCGCGACCAGCTTGGCGGCGATGTCCGGATTGCCGGTCAGTGCGCGTTCCATGTAGGCGTTGCTGAACGGCGCGCCGGCCTGGCGCATGTACTTGGCGTAGGCGCGCAGGATGGTGACATCGCGCGCGGCCAGTTCGGCGCGCAGGACCAGCCGGTTCAGGTCGTCGCTCTCGATGCGCGCGTCCCAGGCCTGGGCGAAGGCGTCCTCGAACAGCGCCTTGATGCGGTCGATGCGCAGGTCCAGGGCTTCGGCGCCGCTATCGCTGCCGTCGGCGACCTCCAGCCCGAAGTCATGCATCCACACCGGCGGCTCGCCGGCGGGTTCGATCCGGTAGGGCCGCTCGTCGTTGACGCGTACGCCGAGGTGTTCGAGCATCGGCAGGCTGTTCGACAGCGCGATCGGCGCGCCGGCATGGTAGACCTTGAGCCGCAGCACGCCCGCCGGTGCCTCGATGGGGCGGTACAGGTTCATCGCCAGCCCGTTGCCGTGGCTGGCCGCCTCGGCCAGTTCGATGTCGCGCACCGCGGTGCGTGCGGCGTAGTCTTCCCGGTAGCCCGCCGGAAACGCCTCGGCGTAGCGGTGCAGCAGCCGGTTGCCGGCGGCCTCGCCGTTGACGCTGAGCAAGGCCTCCGCGAGGTCGTCCTGCCAGCGCCGTGCGGCCTGCACGATGCGGGCTTCCAGCTCGGCGGTATCGACCTCGGGCATGGTGCCTGGCTCGCTGCGCACGATGATCTGGATGCGCGCCAGCGGGGCCTCCGACAACTGTGGCGTGAACTCGCAACTGCGGCCGTTGAAGGCGCTCATCAACAGCTTCTGCAGGCGCTCGCGCAGGTCGGTGTTGTACTTCTCGCGCGGCACGAACACCAGGCAGGAAACGAAACGATCGAAGCGGTCGCGCCGTACGAACAGGCGCACGCGCTGGTGTTCCTGCAGCCGCAGGATGCCCTGCGTGATCGTGTACAGCTCGTCCTCGTCGGTCTGGAACAGGTCGTCGCGCGGGTACTGCTCCAGGATGGTGACCAGCGACTTGTACAGATGGCCGCGCGCCAGGAAGCCGGTGCGGGCCAGGATATTGGCGCACCTGTGGCGCACCAGCGGGATCTCGCTGCTCGACACCATATAGGCGGTGGAGGTGTAGAGGCCGACGAAGCGGCGCTCGCCGAACAGCTTGCCGTCGGCATCGAGCAGCTTGACGCCGATGTAGTCGAGGTAGCCGGGCCGGTGCACGGTGGCGCGCGAGTTGGCCTTTGTGAGGAAGATTGGCGAGCTGCCGGCGATGATCGTCGAGGCGGCCGCGGGCAGGGGTGTCAGTTCCTCGGCCGCCGGGTCGCGCAGGCTGGCGCGCAGGATGCCGGCGCCGGATTCCGGTACGCCACGCAGGAAGAAGCGACCGTCCCGGCTGATCAACTGGTAGTCGCGCTGGCCGAGGAAGCAGAAATGATCATCGATCATCCACTGCAGGAAGGCGCGCGCTTCCGCGGATTCGGGCTCGGCCGCATCGGCGGCGCTGGCCATCGAGGCGATGGTGGCGCGCGCGGTTTCCTGCATCTGCGGCCAGTCGTCCACCGCCGCGCGCACGTCGCCCAGGACACGGGCCACGCCAGCGCGCAGCGCCTCGAGCTGGGAGGCTTCGGCGCAGCGGTCGATCTCGAAATGGATGAATGATTCGAGGCGCGAGTCTTTCGCCTCGCTGCCCACGCCGGCGCTGCCCAGGCTGACGCGGGCGATGGCGCCGTGCGCCTCGCGCCAGACACGGAACACAGGGTGCAGCGCCGAATGCAGGGCCAGGCCCCGGCGGTTGATCTCCATCGTGACGGAGTCGACCAGGAAGGGCATGTCGTCATTGACGATTTCGACCACGGTGTGGTCGGAATGCCAGCCGTGTTCTTCCAGCCGCGGGTTGTAGACGCGTAGCCGGGCCGCGCCCGAAACGAACTTCTGCGCCGTCTGCCAGTGCGCCATGGCCGCGCCATACAGGTCGGCCACATCGCGCTGCAGCAGATCCTCCGTGTCGCTCAGGTCGTAGTAGTGGCGCAGGAAGGGCTCGACCGCGGGCGCGTTGGCCTGCGGCAGACGCGCCCGCGCGTATTCGATCAGTTCATCCAGCCGTTGGGCGGCCTTGTCTTCCTGCTCCGGCAGCATGGTGCCTCCCGCGCGAGGTGCTTGTGCATGCCTCCCACTTTAGGCAATAAGCGGAGCGAGCGCGGTCCGGTTGCGGCAAAAATGCGTGAGCCGCTTCACGCGGCACTCCCTCAACCGGCGGGCGCGGCCTCGCTGGCGTCTTCCGCCGCCTCGCGCCGGCGCTGGCGCTGGGTGTGGTCGTGAAGGGTGCCCTTCATGCGCTCGAGCAGCGAGCCCAGCGCCACGCGTTCCTGTGTATTGAAGGGCGCCACCGACACCGAGTGCAGCGCCTTGACCGCCAGCCCGACCCGCTGCACGCGCTCGTGCGCCTCGGCCGGAATGCACGGCGGTTCCTGGCCCGTGAAGGCCAGCCACCCGTCATCACGCAATTCCCGCAGCAGCCGCTCGGACCACGACACGTCGATCAGCACCGGTCCGCACATGGCGGCGCCGCGCACGAACTCGCCCTTGGCGATGGCGCGCAGCAGCAGCCATTTCACGTAGTTGAGCCCGCTGCCGGAAAGGGTGCGCTCGAGGGCGCGCTGCCAGGCAGTGACGGCGTCGATCAGGGCAAGGACAAGGGGTTCGCTGGCTTGGAGTGCTCTGGATGGCATGGGCGTGCGTATCTCCTATGGCTATGTGCAACACCCTAGCAGAAAGGTTCTGCTGCGATGCAGCACGCCAAATTTGCCCCGTTTCCGCTTGGGGGCTTGGTGCGGCATGCGCCGCGCCTCGATGCGCCGATGTCGGCCGGTGTCCGCCAAGCGTGCGGCCGCGCCTCGGGAGAGTGCTCCATCCTGTCCTTCTGCGCATGAAAAAAGCGACTTGTTTTCATGACTTTAAATCATCGCGGGAATGCGAAAGCCTTCGTACACTTCTGCATGCACTTGCGGTGCGCGGCAGCGGCGAGTGGCCGCGGCGGTTGCTACCGCCTGAAGGAGACACTTCGATGTACCAAGAACGTATCCGCCTGACCCGGCTCCATGACAAGGTGATGGAGGCTGACGAGGCCGCCACCCTGATCCGAGACGGCATGGTGGTGGGCATGAGCGGATTCACACGTGCCGGCGATTGCAAGGCCGTGCCCTTCGCGCTGGCGCGCCGCGCTGCCAGCGAGCCCCTGAGCATTACCCTGATGACCGGCGCCTCGCTGGGCAACGACATCGACAAGGTGTTGTCCCAGGCTGGCGTGATCGGGCGCCGGCTGCCCTTCCAGTCCGACGAAACCCTGCGCCGCAAGATCAACGCGGGCGAGGTCATGTTCATCGACCAGCATCTGTCCGAGACCGTGGAGCAGCTGCGCGGCGGGCAGATCGCGCCGATCGACGTGGCGGTGGTGGAAGCCGCCGCCATCACCGAGCAGGGCGGCATCGTGCCGACCACCTCGGTGGGCAACTCGGCCAGCTTCGCCATGCTGGCCAAGAAGGTGATCGTCGAGATCAACCTCAATATGCCGATGGCGCTCGAAGGCCTGCACGACATCGCCTTCCCCGTGCAGCGTCCCCATCGCCAGCCGATCCCGCTGATCGCGGTGGACCAGCGCATCGGCCTGCCGTATATCCCCATCGACCCGGCCAAGATCGCGGCCATCGTGATCACGGAGAAGGACGACAGCCCGTCCAACGTCCTGCCGCCCGACGAGGGCACGCAGCAGATCGCCGGGCACCTGATCGAGTTCCTCGACCGCGAGGTCCGCGCCGGCCGCCTGGCGCCTTCGCTGCAGCCGCTGCAGGCGGGCATCGGCACCATCTCCAACGCGGTGCTGCACGGCCTGATCGACTCGCCGTTCCGTGACCTGAAGATGTACTCGGAAGTGCTGCAGGACAGCACCATCGAACTGCTCGATGCCGGCCGGCTCAGCTTTGCCTCGGCATCCTCGGTCACGCTCTCGCGCGATATGTATGCGCGTTTCCTGAACCGGCTCGACCACTACCGCTCGCGCGTGCTGTTGCGCCCGCAGGAGATCAGCAACCATCCGGAGGTCATTCGCCGCCTGGGGCTGATCACCATCAACACGGCGCTGGAGTGCGACATCTACGGCAACGTGAATTCCACTCACGTGCTGGGCACGCACATGATGAACGGCATCGGCGGCTCGGGCGATTTCGCCCGCAATGCGCACATGTCGGTGTTCGTCACCAAGTCGATCGCCAAGGGTGGGGACATCTCGAGCATCGTGCCGATGGTGGCGCATGTCGACCACACCGAGCACGACGTGGACATCATCGTCACCGAGCACGGCCTGGCCGACCTGCGCGGCCTGGCGCCGCGCGAGCGTGCGCGGGAGATCATCACCCACTGCGCCGATCCGCTCTACCGCGATGCGCTGCGCGACTACGTCACGCGTGCCGCCAGCGTGCGCGGCGGCCAGACCCCGCACCTGCTCGAGGAAGCGTTCGCCTGGCACCTGCGCTACCGCGATCACGGCTCCATGCGCGAGGATGGTGTAGCGCCTGCGGCGTCCCAAAAGAAAGAGCCCGCCTGCGCCTGAGCGCGAAGCGGGCCCTCTGCCGCGGATAGCGGCGGATGGCCACGGCCGCCCGCAGCGCGGGCGGCCGGGCGATTGCCTTGAGCGATTACTGCTTCTTGGCGCCGTCCGTGTACGGATCGAACTTGCCAGCCTTGGCGCCGTCGGTGTACGGGTCGGCCTTGCCGGCCTTGGCGCCATCGGAGTACGGATCGAACTTGCCGGCCTTGGCGCCGTCGGTGTAGGGGTCAGCCTTGCCGGCGGCGGCCGGATTCAGGTCCGCCTGGGTCGACTTCTTGGCCCCTTCGGAGTACGGGTCGAACTTGCCGCTGCGAGCGGGCGCCTGGTTCGGCTTGGCCTTCTTCTGCGCGCTATGGGCGCCGCCGTAGAGGTCGCCGCCGTCCGTGTAGTTCTTCTGGGCATGGGCCAGGGGCACCATGGCGGAGAAGGCAAGGGCGGCCAAGGCCAGGGTCGAGACGGTCTTCTTCAACATCTTCTACCTCGCTAGTGATGGCCTCGCGCGTCATGCGCGCGGCGCTGACAGGGATATCGGGGCTACTCTACCGGGCCACAAGGGCGCCGCACAGTAAAACTTTCTGTCTTCCCCTTTCTGTCGTCCCTATTGAACGCCTACTTGCGTGACAGAAGACTGCGCCAGATCAAAATCGATGGCGATAATCGGACAAGTGCCTGGTGCGCCAGCCGGCAAGCGCTTGCCGGCTGGCGAGTGGCGCACTTCGCTTATTCGAGCGTGATGTTCTGGTCGTGCGCAATCTTCTTGCGCACATCCAGTTCGCGCTTGATCTGCGCCGCGTACTGCTGCGGCGTGTTGCCGTCCGTGTAGGCGCCGCTGTCGGCCAGCCGCTTCTTCACGGCCGGATCCTGCAGCGTCTTGACCGCAGCATCGTGCACGCGCGCGATCACGGCGGCAGGCGTGTTGGCCGGTGCCACCAGGCCGTACCAGGCCATATTGTTCATGTCCTTCATGCCCGCTTCGGAGAAGGTCGGCACGTCAGGCAGGCCTTCCACGCGCTTGGGCGCGGCCACGGCCAGCGCGCGCAGCTTGCCCGCCTGGATGAAGGGCATGGAGGAGGGCAGGTTGTCGAACTGCGCGTTGACCTGGCCGGCCAGCGTATCGTTCAGCGCCGGGCCCGATCCGCGGTAGGGGATGTGCACCATGTCGGTCTTGGTCAGGTACTTGAACAGTTCGCCGTCCAGATGCGAGATGCTGCCCTTGCCAGCCGAGGCGTAGCTGTACTTGCCGGGGTTCGTCTTCAGCAGCGTGACGAATTCCTGCACGCTCTTGGCCGGCACCTTGGGGTTGACCGTCAACACGTTCGGCACGTTGACCAGGTTGGTGATCGGCGCGAAGTCCTTGATCGGATCATAGGGGTTGCGCGCATTGGTGGCCGGGTTGGTGGCCATGGTGCTGACCGTGGCGATGCCCAGCGTGTAGCCGTCCGGCGCGGCCTTGGCCAGCGCGTCGGCGCCGATCGCGCCGCCGCCGCCGCCGCGGTTCTCGACCACGACCGGCTGGCCCAGTTCGCGGCCGATGCCGTCGGCAACCGAGCGCGCGACGATGTCGGTGGTGCCGCCCGCGGCAAATGGCACGATCAGGCGGATCGGCTTGGTGGGGTACTGCGCCAGCGCGGCGCCGGTGTGGCCGATGGCGATGAGCGCGGCGGCGGCGCCGGTGATCGATGCGATTTTCAAGAATGCCTCCAACTGTACTTCGTTCGTTCGCGGGCGAGGCTGGCGCGCCCACACAGGCAGCCGCATTTGCGTTGGGTTATTTTGGTTCCGTAAAGCGGAACTCTGTTTCGCAATATGGGCTGGGACGCCATTGCAGCGTGAAAGCGCTGCTAACGATATTGGGAACAACCCGGCTTGCGCGCAGGAGTTGAATGCTGGAGAGCCCTGAAAGCTGGCGTCGCCTGGGGTATCGGAGGGGGAGGCCGGCGTGCCTCCGTGGCGGGCATCATGAGGAAGGGCGAACTTGCCGCGCACGCAAACGCACGCCACAGCGAGATCACCAAAGCTCGCCAAAGCAAAAAGCCGGAAGCTTGGCGCTTCCGGCTTTTCAGGAATTCGGTGGTGGGGCGTGAGTGACTCGAACACTCGACCTACGGATTAAGAGTCCGCTGCTCTACCAACTGAGCTAACGCCCCCCGAAGAAGCGAAATCATAGCAAGGCCATTCGGATCGCGCAAGTGCTTCTTGGCTTTTTTCTGCACGTGGGCTGATTCACAGTGAGCGCGCGCCGTAGGGACAAGGCCGCATGGGCCGCTACAATGCAGCGCCAGCCGTGCGGTTCGCATTGTCCCGCCTTTGGGCAGGCTTCACGTCCTGCTCTCCTTTATCCTTCGCCATCTGCCAGCGCCATGCATGCCAGAGTCCTGCGCTATCTCGACGAAGTGGTCCGCCGCGGTTCCATCCGCAAGGCGGCCGAGGCCTTGCACGTGGCACCCACCGCGATCAATCGTCAGATCCTCGATCTGGAGGCGGAACTGGGTGCGCCGCTGTTCGAGCGAATCAACAAGCGCCTGCGGCTGACGCCGCTGGGCGAGATGGTGCTGGCCCACGTGCGGCAGACCCTGCGCGAGTACGGGGCGCTGCGCGGCCGCATCGAAGAGTTCAAGGGGGTGCGCCGCGGCGAGGTAGCGCTGGCGACTACCGCGGGGCTGGCGGCCTCCTTGATGCCGGCGCTGGTTGGCGATTTCCGTGCGCGCTACCCCGGCATCGTCGTGCGACTGCTCGACTTGCCGGTGGAAGCGATTGCCGCCGCAGTGGCCGCGGGCGACGTGGACCTCGGCCTGGGCTATGACCTGCCGGACCATGCCGCGCTGCGTGTGCTGGCCGGCAGCGACTGGGGCATCGGCGCAGTGGTGGCGCCAGGGCATCCGCTGGCTGGTGCGCCTTCCTTGCTGCTGGCCGATTGCGTCGGCCATCCGCTGATCCTGCCTGCGCCGGCGCTGTCGATCCGCGCCATCCTGGACGAAGCGCTTGCGCGCGGCGGCATCGCGGCCGCGCCGGCCGTGGAGAGTACCTCGACGGCCTTGATCCAGCGGCTGGCGGCGATGGGGGCGGGCGTGGCGCTGCTCAACCCGCTCGACGTACTCGAGGCGCGCCAGCGTGGCGAGCTGGTCTTCGTGCCGCTGCGCGATGCTCATCTCAGGCGCCAGACGCTGACGCTGGTGGCGCGCCGGCAAGGCGAGCCGGCGCCGGCGGCGGAATTGCTTGCGGCGGAGGTCGAGGCGGGGCTGGCCGCACGCTTCGCCGAACTGCGCTGAAGCGCCGCGGGGCGCGCGTCCCTGGCCGGCTTCCGGCCGGCTCATGTTTTCGAGCCTTTGGCGGCCGTCCACATTTTGTGGACAGCGTCGGCGTAATTCTGCGCTTGGCGGGCGCAGCCATCGGCTCCTAGACTGGGGTCCACGAAATCCCGCCCGGCCGCGCCCGTCGCGCTGCGGGCAGCCTGCCATCCTTCCAAAGCCGGACACGCCCATGACGCTCATCCTGATCAACGCCGATGTACTTGTCACCATGGATGCGGGCCGCCGCGAAATCGCGCAAGGCGCGCTGGTGGCGCAGGGGCCCGCCATCGAATGGGTGGGGGCGACCGAGGACCTGCCGCTGTCCTACCGCCAGCAGATCGAGGAGGGTGGGGCCCAGGTGCTCGACATGCGCGGCCATGTGGTGATCCCCGGCCTTGTCAATACCCACCACCACATGTACCAGAGCCTGACGCGCGCGGTGCCCGCGGCCCAGGACGCCGAACTGTTCGGCTGGCTGAGCAACCTGTACATGTTGTGGTCGCACCTGACGCCCGAGATGATCGATGTGTCCACGCGCACCGCGATGGCCGAGCTGATGCTGTCGGGGTGTACCACCACCAGCGACCACCTTTACCTCTACCCGAACGGCGCGCGGCTGGACGACTCGATCGCCGCCGCGCAGGCAATGGGCATGCGTTTCCATGCGGCGCGCGGATCGATGAGCGTCGGGCGCAGCAAGGGCGGGTTGCCGCCCGATGCCGTGGTGGAGGACGAGGCATCGATCCTGCGCGACAGCCAGCGGCTGGTGGAGCAGTATCACGACGCGGGGCGGCACGCGATGCTGCGCTTGGTGCTGGCGCCATGCTCGCCGTTCTCGGTATCGCGCGAGCTGATGCGCGACTCGGCGCTGCTGGCCCGCCAGTACGGCGTGTCTCTGCACACGCACCTGGCCGAGAACGACAATGACATCGCCTATTCGCGCGAGAAGTTCGGGCTGACGCCGGCGCAGTATGCCGAGGACCTGGGGTGGGTCGGCCATGATGTGTGGCATGCGCACTGCGTGAAGCTGGACGGGGAGGGCATCGCGCTGTTCGCCCGCACCGGCACCGGCGTGGCGCACTGTCCTTGCTCGAACATGCGGCTGGCTTCAGGCATCGCGCCGGTGCGCGCCATGCGCGACGCCGGGGTCAAGGTGGGGCTGGGCGTGGACGGCAGCGCGTCCAACGATGGTGCGCACATGCTGGGCGAGGCGCGCCAGGCCATGCTGCTGCAGCGGGTGGGATACGGCCCGGCCGCCATGAGCGCGCGCGAGGCCTTGGAGATCGCCACGCTGGGCGGCGCGCGCGTGCTCAACCGCGACGACATCGGTGCGCTGGCGCCCGGCATGTCGGCCGATTTCGTCGCCTTCGACATGTCTGATGTCGGCTATGCCGGCGCAGGTCACGATCCGGTGGCGGCGCTGGTCTTCTGCACACCGGGCAGGGTGGCCACCAGTGTGATCAACGGGCGGGTGGTGGTGCGCGATGGCGAGCTGCTGACCGTGGCGTTGCCGCCGGTGCTGGAGCGCCACCGCGTGCTGGCGCGCACGCTGTTTGAGCGCGCCCGCCACGGCGGTGCCTGACCCGGCGCATCGCGGGCTGGGCCGCAGAGGCCGGGCCACAGAAACCGGGAGCGCAAAAGCAAAGAGCCGGAAGCATCGCTGCTTCCGGCTCTTCTGGTATTCGGTGGTGGGGCGTGAGTGACTCGAACACTCGACCTACGGATTAAGAGTCCGCTGCTCTACCAACTGAGCTAACGCCCCGCCGAAGAAGAACGAGATTCTAGCACCATATTTTTTCCTGTCAATTTTTTTCGCTAAATTTTTTTGTTGGCCCGCATCGCCCGCGCGCATCGCCGCACGGAACTTGCGCCACCTTCCTTTGTCTTCCCGGATGAGCACGACGCATGGCCTGCGTTCACGATTTGCATCGAGCCATGTTAGGATGTTTCCTCACTTGCATATGGAGGGCTGCACATGGATATCAAGTTCCAAGAGCAAGAGCGGTACGACATCAATAACGAGGGCTTGCTGTTCCACGCCATTGTCGATGGCGAAAAGGTAACCTGCGTAGTGACCCGCGAAGCGCTATGGGAAGGCTTCAGCGCCGATCAGGTGCTGTCGCTCGAGGAAGCATTCCGCGCCGGGCGCGAGACCATCGAGCGCGCCGCGGTCGTGTTGATCGAACAGGGCGTTGCGCAGCCTATCGTGGTCAAGCGCGCCCACGTGGCACCGCTCTGAGGTGGCGCTGCCGCGGCCTGCATCACCGCCATTCGCGCGGACTGCCGCGGACGCCCACCTCTCAAACATCCGCCACCACGCGCAAGGCACGCAACGGTTTTTCCGCTCCGGGTCTTCCCGCCGTAGCGGCCGCATTCCAGGCTGACTTCGCTTCACCTGCCGGCCGTTTCCAGAACGCTCTTTCCGCTCCCGCAATCCGCCACACCCGCGCCGCCGGCTTCAAGCACTGCGCCATGGGCTGACTTTTCGTGCGCGCGCCTGGCGGCACGCTTATTCCTGCTCGGCTTCTTCATTGCCGAAGCACAGCAGCATCTCGTCGACGGCGGCATAGACCTTGGCCAGCCGCTCGGCGCCCACCAGACGTTCGAGTTCGCCATAGCGGCGGTCGATCAGCGGTTCCATCTCGGCGACCAGGGCGCGGCACTGATCGGTCAGCGAGATCAACTGGCGGCGCTGGTCAACGGTCGAGCGCGAGCGATGGATCAGGCCGGCCTCTTCCATGCTGCTGAGCATGCGTGTCAGGCTCGGGCTGAGGATCAGGCAGGCATCGGCAAGCTGGTTGGGCTCCATCTCGCCCTGCTCGTTCAGCGTGCGCATCAGGCGCCATTGCTGCTCGGTCACGCCGTATTTGCGCAGGATCGGGCGGAAGCCCGCCATCAGGGTTTCGCGTGCCTTCAGCAGCAGGTGTGGAAGGTTGCGATGGCGGAATGCGGCCGGTTTCATCCTGGGATTTGGCAAAGGTTGTTGTGGCGCCGCGAGGCGCCCTGTTCTGCGGGCAGTGTAGCGCAGCGGGCCGGCGGCGTCCGGCCGTGGCGCCTGCGCTGCCTCAGCCGGCCGCCAGCGTGGCAATGACCGGCGTGTGGTCCGACGGCTGTTCCCAGGTGCGCGGCGCGCGGTCGATCACGCAGGCGCTGCATTGCGCGGCGAGCGTCGGCGACAGCAGGATATGGTCGATCCGCAGGCCGGCATTGCGGCGGAAGCCGAGCATGCGGTAGTCCCACCAGGTGAAGCTCTTCTCCGGCTGCTCGAATTGCCGGAAGGCGTCCGCCAGGCCCAGCTCGAGCAGGCCGTGGAAGGCGGAGCGCTCCGGCGGCGAGACCAGGTTCTGGCCTTCCCACTTGGCGGGGTCGTGCACGTCGCGGTCTTCCGGCGCGATATTGAAATCGCCCAGCAGCGCCAGCCTGGGATGGCGCGTCATCTCCTCCTTCAGCCAGCCCGTCAGTGCCTCGAGCCACTTCAGCTTGTAGATGAACTTGTCCGACTCGGGCGACTGGCCGTTCGGGAAGTAGGCGCAGACCAGCCGCAGGTCGCCATAGGTGGCCGTGACCACGCGCTTCTGCTCGTCCTCGAAGCCGGGAATGTTCAACAGCGTGCCGTCCGCTGCCGGCATGCTGGCGGCACGCGTCAGGATGGCCACGCCGTTATACGTCTTCTGGCCCGTGAAGACGCTCTGGTAGCCCGCCTGTTCCAACTCGGCGAGCGGGTACTTATCGTCCGGCAGCTTCAGTTCCTGCAGGCACAGCGCATCGATGGGCGCCCCTGCCTGCTCCTGGTCGGCCAGCCACTGCAGTACCTGGGGCAGGCGCACCTTGAGCGAGTTAACGTTCCAAGTCGCGATTCTCATGGTTTTCCGAGTCCTATATTCAGCAAGCCTTCCAGGGTAGATCCTGGGGGAAAATACATGCTGGCTACCCAGCGGGCCATCCATTTCCCCTGGCCTGCGATGTTCCGCGGATCGGCGCCTCGATGCTCTCGGCCGTGATGCCACTTGAGCGGGGCCCGATCTTGATGAGGCGGAGTGTACCAGCGGCTACCTGGCAGCATGCCATTGCCGCCGAAGTCCCTCGTGACACGTGCCGGGTCGAGCGCATGGTGCGGATGGTGCGCTGGGTGGTGCGCTGTGTGGTGTGTAGTGCATCTTTCCCCGTTGCGCTCGGCCTGCGCCCTCGTGCCGTGCGCAGGCCTGGGCGGACGTTGCCGCGGCGCAATCCGCACTGCGCGTCGGCCACCCCGACCAAGCCGGACTAAGATAAAGGCGAGCTTCCGCAGCAGGGAAGCAGCGCCCTTGCGTACAGACCCTGGAGCGATCTTGTCATGACAACAGTTAGGCGGTACATGGCGGGAGTCTCCATTACCGGCGAGCGGATCGGCATCGACCTGCATCCGGATATGGAGCCGAACGAGAATGAAGATGCCCCGGGCGCCGTGCGCATTGTCGCGACGGCAGCGCCCGAGGCGACAGACCTCGATTATTGGGGCGCGGTCGGCAATTCGGATACGCGTGCGGCCTTTGCGCCGGACGAGATCCATCTCGAGGGTGATGAGTTGCTTTGCCTGGCCAGGCGCGCCTCCGGGGTGCCGCAGTACAGGGAGGGCTTCGCCCTCTCGCTCGAGCCCGGCATGGGATCGGTGCTGGCCGTCTGGCTGCCCCGCTTGTTGCGCGCCAGCGTGGTCGCGCAGGCCGTGCTGCGCCGCATCTCGGCGTCGTGGGGGCGCGAAGCATGGCCGCACGAAGCCAGCATCGTTGCCGAAGTGGTGGCGCGCCGGGTGCTGGATGGCCTGCCGCTCGGCGATGCCTTTGCGATGGCGACGGATTCGGATGGCGAGCGTTACTTTCCCCGCGAGGAAACCATGTTCGCCGCCCTGCATGATCCGGCGGTCCTGGCGTTGCTCGAAGCCCCGCCGCCAGCGCAGCAGCAGGCGGCTTGAGAAAGGCGAAAGGCGAAGGGCGGCCCGGGATGAACCCGGTGCCGCCCTTCGTCGCGATTGATCGCGATTGACCGCAGCTAGCCGCGATCAGGCGCGACCGCCCGGTCGTGCCGCAGGCGTTCAGGCCGCCATGCCGCCGTGGCGCAGCAGTGCGTCGATCTGCGGCTCGCGGCCGCGGAAGGCGACGAAGGACTCCATCGCCGGGCGGCTGCCGCCCACTGCCAGGATCTCGCGCCGGTAGCGCGCACCGGTTTCATTGTCGAGCACGCTGCCGGAGAGATTGCCAGCTTCCTCGAAGGCGGCGTAGACATCGGCGGACAGCACCTCGGCCCACTTGTAGCTGTAGTAGCCTGCAGCGTAGCCGCCGGCGAAGATGTGGCTGAAGGTGTTCGGCCAGCGCGACAGCGGGTGCTGCGGTACCACGTGCACGCGGTCGTTGACCTCGCGCGACAGCGCCAGCACGGACTGTTCGCCCTGCGGGTCGTAGTCGGTGTGCAGGTGCATGTCGAAGGACGAGAAGACGATCTGGCGCAGCGTCATCATGCCGTTCTGGAAGTTCTTGGCCGCCAGCATGCGCTCGAACAGCACGCGCGGCAGCGCCGCGCCGGTCTCCACGTGGGCGCTCATGCCGGCCAGCACCTCGTACTCCCAGCAGAAGTTCTCCATGAACTGCGAGGGCAGCTCCACCGCATCCCATTCGACGCCGTTGATGCCCGACACGCCGAGTTCGTCCACCTGCGTCAGCATATGGTGCAGGCCGTGGCCGAACTCGTGGAACAGGGTGATCACCTCATCGTGGGTGAACAGCGCCGGCTTGTCGCCGACCGGGGCGGAGAAGTTGCAGGTCAGGTAGGCGACCGGCGTCTGCACGCCGCCGTCGGCGCGCAGCTTGCGCCCGCGCGCATCGTCCATCCAGGCGCCGCCGCGCTTGCCTTCGCGTGCGTACAGGTCGATATAGAACTGGGCCAGCAGCTCGCCCTGCGGCGAGGTGACGCGGAAGAAGCGCACGTCCTTGTGCCAGGTCTGCGCCTGCTCGGCCGCGATGCGCACGCCGAACAGCTTCTCCACGACGCCGAACAGGCCCTGCAGCACCTTGTGCTCGGGCAGGTATTGCTTGACCTCGTGCTCGGAAAAGGCATAGCGCTGCTGGCGCAGCTTCTCGGAGGCGTAGGCCACGTCCCAGGGCTGCAGCGCGGCGAGGCCCAGCTCCTTGGCGGCGAAGTCCTGCAGCTCGGCCCAGTCGCGCTCGGCGAAGGGGCGGGCCTTGGCGGCCAGTTCGTCGAGGAAGCGCAGCACCTCGGCGGGCGACTGCGCCATCTTGGGCACCAGCGACACTTCGCCGTAGCTCTGGTAGCCCAGCATATGGGCTTCCTCGCGGCGCAGCACCAGTTGCTGGCGCATATTGCCGGTATTGTCCCACTGCGCCTGGCCATCGCCATGCTGCGGGCCCAGTTCCGAGGCGCGCGTAACGTTGGCCTCGTACAGCGTCTGGCGCAGCGTGCGGTCATCCGCGTACTGCAGCACCGGGAAGTAGGAGGGGAAGTGCAGCGTGAACTTGCAGCCTGCCTTGCCATCCTTCTCGGCCGCCAGGCGCCCCGCCTCGCGGACGTCCTCGGGCAGGCCGGACAGGCTGCCGGCATCCTCGACGTAGAGCGCGTAGGCATTGGTGGCGTCGAGCACGTGGTCGGAGAAGTCCTTGGACAGCCTGGCCTGTTCCTCCTGGATCTCGGCGAAACGCGGTTTCCTGTCCTCGGGCAGCTCAGCGCCGCCGAGGCGGAAGCCGCGCAGCTCGTTTTCCATCAGCTGGCGCCGCGCGGCGCTCATCTGCGCAAACGCGGGGCTTTGCGACACGGCCTTGTACTTGTCGAACAGCGCCAGGCTCTGGCCCAGCGAGGACCAGAACTCGGTCATGCGCGGCAGGTTCTCGGCGTGCGCCTGGCGCAGTTCGGGAGAATCGGCCACGGCGCTGAGGTGGCCGACCACGCCCCAGGCGCGGCCCAGCGGCTCGGTGGCGGTCTCCAGGGCCGTCACGGCTTCCTCCCAGGTGGCCGGCGTGGCCGGGTGCTCGGCACGGGCCACGGCGGCCTCGGCCGCGGCCAGCAGGACGTCCAGGGCTGGGCCGATATGCTCGGGGCGGATCTCGGCGAAGCGCGGCAGGTCGCTGAAGTCGAGCAGCGGGTTGGCGTTGGCTTGGGAGGCTTGGTCCATGGCGGTTCTCTTGTTGGCGGCCTTGAGACAGGCGGTATCCGTCAGATTGGGGCGGAACCGCCGGATTTCCACCCCGGCATGCCGGGGTGGGGTAGCGTGGGGCGGACGCGTCGCGCGCGTGCCTTGGGCTCAGCCCGCGGCGCGTTCCGCCGCTTCCAGGGTGTTGACCAGCAGCATGGTGATGGTCATCGGGCCGACGCCGCCCGGCACCGGCGTGATGTAGCCGGCGACTTCCTTGACGCCCTGGAAGTCCACATCGCCGCACAGCTTGCCGTTGTCGTCGCGATTCATGCCCACGTCGATCACCACCGCGCCCGGCTTGACCATATCGGCCGTGATGATGTTGCGCCTGCCGACGGCCGCCACGATCACGTTCGCCTCGCGGGTGTGGGCGGCCAGGTCGCGCGTCTTGCTGTTGCAGATGGTCACGGTGGCACCGGCCTGCAGCAGCAGCATGGCCATCGGCTTGCCGACGATGTTGGAGGCGCCCACCACCACCGCGCGCGCGCCGCGCAGCGGGTACTCGATGGACTCCAGCATCTTCATGCAGCCGTAGGGGGTGCAGGGGCGGAACAGCGGGGCGCCCGTCATCAGCGCGCCGGCGTTGGCCACGTGGAAGCCATCCACGTCCTTCTCGGGCGCGATCGCCTCCAGCACCTTGTGGCTGTCGATGTGCTTGGGCAGCGGCAGCTGCACCAGGATGCCGTGGATCTGCGGGTCGCGGTTGAGCTGGTCGATGCGGTTCAGCAGTTCGGCCTCGGACAGGTCCGCCGGATAGCGGTCCAGCGAGGAGTGGAAGCCGTTGTCCTCGCAGGCCTTGACCTTGTTGCGCACGTAGACCTGGCTGGCCGGGTCCTCGCCCACCAGCACCACGGCCAGGCCGGGACGGTGGCCGCGTGCGGTCAGGCGTGCGGCGCGCTCGGCGGCTTCGGAACGGATTTGTTTGGCAAGGGCGTTGCCGTCGATCAGTTGGGCAGACATGGGGGAGTCGGGATGGGAGGAGTTGAAAGCGGAGCTAAAGCGGAATTATACGGGGTGGGCGCAGGCCGGCGCGGCAAAACGACCGGCCCACGCGGGCCGCGCCAGCCCGGCGCGTTGGTGGGCACTTCGTCGGGCACGTCCGCACAAGGGCCGAGCAGGCAAAGGCAGAAAGAAGGGCGGCGCCGTAAGGCGCCGGCGCGGGGCAGGGGGGCGGCGTTGCCGCTAGTCCCAGAGGCAGCGGAACGCCGCGGCGGCGATCACCGGTACGGTGATGACCAGGGGGATCTCGAAGAACGGCACTTCGAGATCGACGCTCCAGGAGTAGATGAGCCAGGCGACACCGGCGGCGAGCGTGGCCAGGCCGACGAGTGCGGAGATGAGGTTCAGTGACCGGTCAGAGGGATGCCGGTGCGTCCGCTCCTTGGAGAATAGCGTTTTCATCATGGCTCCGGTGAATGCCAGGCGGATCTCCGATGGATTCATTCTAGTACGCAGGCGGGGCCGTCGAGCCCCGGCGCCGGGCTGGCGTGGCGGTTAGGCAACTCTCCGCGGCCCGGGCGGGCCGGTGCCGGCAGCGAGGCTTGATCCGGTGCAAGTTTGTCCGGCGCCACCCCTGTTAGGATGGCGCCATGCCCGCCACCGCCCAACTGCTGCTGCCCGTCCTGTCGTTCGCCGGCCTCGCCTGGGCCGTCTGGCGCAGGCCCTGGCGCGTGCTCGGCCGAGACGACCTGCAGAATGGCTGGCTTGGCGCACTGGTGCTGACCGCCCTGTTATGGACCGTGCGGGCCACGCTGCCGGGCGGAGTGGTATTGCAGTTGTTCGGCGCCACGCTGATGGTGACCTTGTTCGGGCTGCCGCTGGCGTTGCTGTCGCTGTTTGCGGTGGATGTCATCTCGCTGCTGGGGCTGGCGTTCATTGCCGGCCACGGCTGGGGCGACATCGGCTGGGCGGCGCTGTGGCCGCGCTTCGTCTGGATGGGGCTGGTGCCCGCGCTGCTGTCAGCGGCCCTGCAGGCGGGGATGCGCCGGCTGCTGCCGCACCATCCCTTTGTCTTCATCCTGGGGCACGGCTACTTCAGCGCCGGCCTGGCCGCGCTGGGTGCCGGCGTGGCGCAGGCGCTGTGGCGGGACTGGAGCGGGGAACGCGGCGTGCTGGCGCTCGCCGACTTGCTGACCGGGCTGCTGGTGCTTGCCTTCGGCGAGGCCTTCCTGACCGGGATGCTGGTGGCGATCTTCGTGGTCTACCGGCCGCAATGGGTGCTGACCTTCCGCGACGAAGACTATCTGAGCCGGTGAATCTGAAGCGCTGAGGCTTTAGCGCCGAGTCTGAACACTGAGCGGCCGGGCGCCCCGCCGCACGGAGGGCGGGGCCCGGCGGGGAAGGCTCAGCTGTTGCGCGACAGGGCCAGGCGCAGCAGGTCGGCCACGGTGTTAACGTTGAGCTTTTCCATGATGTTGGCGCGGTGCGCCTCCACCGTCTTGATGGAGATGCCCAGGTCGTCGGCGATCTGCTTGTTCAGGCGTCCGGCCACGATGCGCTCCAGCACCTGCTGCTCGCGCGTGGTCAGCTTGCCCAGCAGGTCCTTGGCGGCGCGCTGCTCGCGCGCGGCGGAGTGGTCGGTGCGGGCCTTCTGCAGCATGCGCTCGACCAGCGCGCGCAGCTCGGACTCGTCGAAGGGCTTCTCTATGAAATCGATCGCGCCCTTCTTCATCGTCGAGACCGCCATCGGCACGTCGCCGTGGCCGGTGATGAAGACGATGGGAATATTGATGTTCTCCGCGATCATCCGCTCCTGCAGCTCCGGGCCGCTCATGCCCGGCATGCGCACGTCGAGGATCAGGCAGGAGACCTGGCCGGCATCGTAGGCCGCCAGGAACTGCTCAGCGCTGCTGTAACTGCGAACCTGGTAGCCATTGCCCTCCAGCAGCCAGGTGAGCGAGTCGCGCATCGCTTCATCGTCGTCGACGATGAATACGGTCTCGCCGCGGTGGGAGGTGGGGTTTGGCGTTGCGGTCATGTAGTCTCCTGGGACAACGAGGTCATTGCTGCCAAGTGTAATCGCCCTTGGCGCCGGGTGGCGCGCCGCGCGCACAGCGGCGGCCTCGCGGGGCTTATTGCTCCGTCAGCCCGGGGTGCATCGGCAGCGTGATTTTAAACGTACATCCGATGCCGTCCACATTGTTTTCGACCCAGAGGCGTCCCTGGTGGGATTCGATGATCGAGCGGCAGATATTCAGGCCCATGCCCATGCCGTCCGACTTGGTGCTGAAGAAGGGCTCGAACAGGCGTTCCTTGGTGGACTCGTCCACGCCCGGTCCCTGGTCGATCACGTCGATATGCACGTTCTGGCCGAGATCGCCGCTCTCGATGCGCGCGTGCAGCCGCACCACGCCCGTGGCGCGCATGGCCGGCAGGCCGGACATGGCCTCCACCGCGTTCTTCAACAGGTTGACCAGCACCTGTTCGATCAGCACCGGATCCACGAAGAGCAGCATGGGCGGCGGCGGCAGGCGGGTCAGGATGGTGACGCGGCGGCGCGTGGCCTCCAGGTCGGCCAGGCCGACGGCGTCGGCCACGATCTCGTGCAGCGCCGCCTCGCGGCGCTGCGGCTGGCTGCGCTTCACGAAGCCGCGGATGCGGCTGATGATGGTGCCGGCGCGCACCGCCTGGGCCGAGGTCTTCTCCAGGATGGGAATCAGGTCTTCCGGCGTGCTGCGCCCGGAATGCAGCCGTGCCACCGCGCCCATGCAATAGTTGTTGATGGCCGCCAGCGGCTGGTTCAGCTCGTGCGCCAGCGACGAGGCCATCTCGCCCATGGTGGTCAGGCGGCTGGTGAACTGCAGCCGTTCCTCGTGCTGGCGCGCCAGTTCCTCGGCGGCCTTGCGCATCGTGATGTCGGTGGCGATCTGCATCTGCGCCAGGTGGCCGTCCACCCACTGGATGTAGCGGCGGCGTACCTCGAACCACTTCTGCATGGCCGGCACGAAGACCTCGCGCGCGTCGGAACTGTACGGCATCAATTCGGAGGCGGGCAGGCCGGCATAGCCGTCGACGTAGTCGGTGTGGTCGCCCGACACCTGTTCCTTGTCCACCTCGTCGCCGGCCAGCTTGAGGTGGCCGTCGGCGTCCCAGCCGAACAGCTGGCGGTAGTAGCGGTTGGCGAACAGCAGCTCGGGCCGGTCGGTGGCCAGCACCGAGACGGCCGCGTCCAGGCTTTCCAGCACCGTGGTGAAGCGGTCGTGGGCGGCGGCCAGCTCCTCGCGCGCGCGCTTGGGCTCGGTGATGTCCGTCATCGAGCTCATCCAGCCGGTATGCCGGCCACGGCTGTCGACCAGCGGGGACACGTACATGCGCGAGAAGAAGCTGCTGCCGTCGCGCCGCATCACGCGCATCTCGTAGCCGCCGGCCGGGGACTTGCCCTGCAGCGTCAGGTCGATCTGCTTCTGCATCTCGGGCCGGTCGTTGGCGGGCCAGTAGGGGAAGGGCGGCACGCGGCCGACCAGGTCGCTCTCCTGCCAGCCGGTCATGCGGCAGAAGGCCGGGTTGACGTAGGTGATGCGGCCGTTCAGGTCCAGCGCGCGCAGCCCGATCAGCATCGAGTTTTCCATCGCGCGGCGGAACGAGGTTTCGGCCAGCAGCGCGCGCTGCGCCTCTGAGCGGCGGCTGGTATGCCGCCACATGCTCCACAGGCTCCACAGCAGGAAGCAGGACAGGCCCACCACCAGCCACAGCAGCATATTGTTGGGCAGGTTGGACGGCGGCGGGTAGGCGTCGGCCCGCAGCGACAGCGAATGGCCGGGCGGGTCGAGCAGGACTTCGTAGGACAGCGCGTTGCCCGGCACCGGGCGCAGCGAGGTGCTGGCCCGCACCAGGTTGTTCTTGTCGATCAGCGAGAAGCGGTAGCGCTCGGTCAGCTCCGGCGGCAGCAGGTGGGTCAGGATGCCGTTGATGGAGTAGAGCGCGCCGAGCGTGCCGAGGAACTCGTTGTCGCGCACGATCGGCACTTCCATCAGCATGAAGCTGTCGCCGCGCTCATTGACCAGCGGGCGCGAGTACACCACGCGCTGGGTCTCGCGCGCGGCGTCGAAGGTGTCGAGCACTTCCGGCTCCAGCGGCTGGTCCTGGGTCTCGCGCAGCCGGTTGGCGAATTCGGAGGTGGAGGGCAGCGACCAGCGGCTGCGCCGCGTGGCGTCCAGCCAGTTGATGAAGACGACCTCGGGGTTCTCGCGCAGGATCTCCTGGGCGGCGGTGCGGTAGGCGCCCTGGTCGAGCTGGGCCGCGGCGATGTCGCGCGCCAGCGAGGCGAGCTGGTCCTGGTTGCTCAGCAGCGACAGGCGCACGCGCTGCTGGGCCCAGGCCGCGTCGCGGTACAGCGCGTCGCGCTGCTGCTGGCGCTCGGTCTCGTGCAGCGACCACAGGATGACGCCCATGGCCACCGTGAACAGCACGATGGCCACCAGGGGGATGAACATGAACCAGCTGGTCGCGACCAGGTTGCGCCAGCGCAGCCACCAGAGTCCGCGCGGCGGCAGGCTGACGGCGGCGGCTTCGTCGCCGCCGCCAAGGGAATCGAGCGGCGTCAGCCCGCTGGCCGCCGGTGGCGGCGCACTGGATGGTGCCTGGGCCGAGCCGGATGCGGATGGAGGAAGGGCGGCGGCGCGCAGGCCATGGAAAAGGCGGGTGAGGAACGACATGACGGGATTGACAGCTGACAGCCCAGTGTATCGGGAATATTGCAGTGCGTCGCTTGGGGAAAGCGCCTATGAATATGCCAGCCAGTGCGCCGGCCCTGCCTGACCTCGAGCCGGCGGTGAATAGGACCGTTCGGGGCCGGTTAGAGGGGATTTCTGGTGCGTTGCGACAATATTTCACATTATAAGAAACGATATCGCAATTTGAAAATTTAGCTTGTGTTGCGCATGCGCCTTCCATAGAATCGGTCGCACCGTAGAACAAGGGCGGGAATGCCGTGCGCTGTCGCGCGGCAGCCCGAGGCAGGGCGGCGTGGCGGCGGAATTGTGAGTTGCCGCCGCGTCGCGAGTCACACCGTCAGGTCCGGCCCCCGGCACGAGCAGGGGACGGACGCTGGAACTCACCAGGAGACGACAGTCATGTCAGCCGTACCAGAGCAAATCCTCGGCGCCAGCAGCGCCAATGACGCAGATCCCCAGGAAACCCAGGAATGGCTCGAGGCCCTGCAGGGCGTGATCGGTGCCGAAGGCCCCGCACGTGCCGCCTTCCTGATCGACAAGCAGATCGAATACGCACGCGTGAACGGCGTCACCCAGCCCTTCCACGCGGAAACCCAGTACATCAACACCATCCCGGTCGACCACCAGGCGCGCATCCCCGGCGACCAGGAAATCGAGCACCGCATCCGCTCGTACACCCGCTGGAATGCCATGGCGATGGTGCTGCGCGCCAACAAGCACACCAACGTCGGCGGCCACATCTCCTCCTTCGCCTCGGCCGCCACGCTCTATGACGTGGGCTACAACCACTTCTGGCACGCTCCGTCCGACCAGCACGGCGGCGACCTGGTCTTCGTCCAGGGCCACTCGGCGCCCGGCATCTACTCGCGTGCCTTCCTGCTCGGCCGCCTGAGCACCGAGCAGCTCGACAGCTTCCGCCAGGAAGTGGACGGCAAGGGCATCTCGTCCTACCCGCACCCCTGGCTGATGCCGGACTTCTGGCAGTTCCCGACCGTGTCGATGGGCCTGGGCCCGATCATGGCCATCTACCAGGCGCGCTTCATGAAGTACCTGCACAGCCGCGGCCTGGTCAGCACCGAAGGCCGCAAGGTGTGGGCCTTCCTGGGCGACGGCGAGACCGACGAACCCGAATCGCTGGGCGCGATCGGCATGGCAGGCCGCGAGAAGCTCGACAATCTGGTCTTCGTCATCAACTGCAACCTGCAGCGCCTGGACGGCCCGGTGCGCGGCAACGGCAAGATCATCCAGGAACTGGAGTCGGAATTCCGCGGCGCCGGCTGGAACGTGATCAAGGTGGTGTGGGGCAGCCGCTGGGATTCGCTGCTGGCGCGCGACACCAAGGGCCTGCTGATGAAGCGCATGATGGAATGCGTGGACGGCGAGTACCAGACCTTCAAGGCCAAGGACGGCGCCTACGTGCGCGAGCACTTCTTCAATTCGCCTGAACTGAAGGCCATGGTGGCCGACTGGTCCGATGAGGACATCTGGCGACTGAACCGCGGCGGCCACGATCCGCACAAGATCTACGCGGCCTACAAGGCCGCCACCGAGCACACGGGCCAGCCCACGCTGATCCTGGCCAAGACCATCAAGGGCTATGGCATGGGCGACGCCGGCCAGGCCATGAACATCACCCACCAGCAGAAGAAGATGCCGGTGGAGGCAATCCGCCGCTTCCGCGACCAGTTCAACCTCCCGGTACCGGACGACAAGATCGAGGAAGTGCCGTACCTCACCTTCGAGGAAGGCTCGAAGGAGCTGGAATACATGCGCCAGGCGCGCATGAACCTGGGCGGCTACCTGCCGGCCCGCCGCCAGAAGGCGGAGGCGCTGCCGGTGCCCGCGCTGTCGGCCTTCGAGGCGCTGCTCAAGGCCACCGGTGAAGGCCGCGAAGTGTCCACCACCATGGCCTTCGTGCGCATCCTGAACACGCTGCTCAAGGACAAGCAGATCGGCAAGCACGTGGTGCCCATCGTGCCGGACGAGTCGCGCACCTTCGGCATGGAAGGCCTGTTCCGCCAGATCGGCATCTGGAACCAGCAAGGCCAGAAGTACGTGCCCGAGGACCACGACCAGCTGATGTTCTACAAGGAGTCGCAGACCGGCCAGGTGCTGCAGGAAGGCATCAATGAAGCCGGCGCCATGTGCGACTGGATCGCCGCCGCCACGTCGTACTCGACGCACGGCGTAGCGATGATCCCCTTCTACATCTACTACTCGATGTTCGGCATCCAGCGTATCGGCGACCTGTGCTGGGCCGCGGCCGACATGCGCTCGCGCGGCTTCCTGCTGGGCGGCACCTCGGGCCGCACCACGCTGAACGGCGAGGGCCTGCAGCACGAGGACGGCCATTCGCACGTGTTCCATGCCGCCATCCCGAACTGCATCTCCTACGATCCGACCTTCCAGTACGAGCTGGCCGTGATCATGCAGGACGGCCTGCGCCGCATGTACGCCGAGCAGGAAGACGTGTACTACTACCTGTCGGTGATGAACGAGAACTACGAGCATCCGGAAATGCCGGCTGGCGTGGAACGCGACATCGTCAAGGGCATGTACCAGTTCCGCAAGGGCGTCGAGAACAGCAACGCGCCGCGCGTGCAGCTGCTGGGCTCGGGCACCATCTTCCGTGAGGTTATCGCCGCCGCCGAGCTGCTGAAGAAGGACTGGGGCGTGGAGTCGGACCTGTGGAGCTGCCCGAGCTTCACCGAGCTGGCCCGCGAAGGCCAGGACGTCGATCGCTGGAACCTGCTGCACCCGACCGAGCCGCAGCGCGAGTCGCACGTGGCCAAGAGCCTGAAGTCCGTGCGCGGCCCGGTGATCGCTTCCACCGACTACGTGCGCGCCTTCGCCGAGCAGATCCGTTCCTTCGTGCCGCGCCGCTTCGTGGTGCTGGGCACCGATGGCTTCGGCCGCTCCGATACGCGCGAGAAGCTGCGCCACTTCTTCGAGGTGGATCGTCACTGGGTCACGCTGGCCGCGCTCAAGGCGCTGGCCGACGAAGGCGCGATCGGCCGCGACAAGGTGGCCGAGGCGATCAAGAAGTACAACCTCGATCCCAACAAGCCGAATCCGACCACGGTCTGATCGGGCTGTCCGCACGAACCCCCGCAGGCGCGCAAGCGCCGCGCCGCGGGGCGCCCGGCTGTGTCCGGGTGCCTTGCGGCGCGGCGGCGTGACAGACGCCGGCGGTGAGGGTAACCTCGCCGCTTGTGCCTGTCGCGCCTTGCGCCTGTCCAGGAGACACTGAATGAGTCAAGCGATTGAAATCAAGGTGCCGGACATCGGCGACTACGACGCCGTTCCCGTCATCGAAGTGCATGTGAAGCCCGGCGACGTGATCCAGGCGGAAGACGCCCTGGTGACCCTCGAATCCGACAAGGCCACCATGGATGTGCCGTCGCCGCAGGCCGGCACGGTCAAGGAAGTCCGCATCAAGGTGGGCGACAACGTGTCCGAAGGCTCGGTGCTGGTGATGCTGGAGCCCGCCGGCGCCGCCGCGCCGGCTCCCGCGCCGGCCCAGGCCGCCGCTGCACCGGCTCCGGCAGCCGCGCCGGCTCCGGCGCCTGCCGCCGCGCCCGCGCCGGCCGCACCGGCCGCCGCCCCCGCCGCCGCCGGTGGCACGATCGAGGTCAAGGTGCCCGACATCGGCGACTACAAGGGCGTGCCGGTCATCGAGGTCCACGTGAAGCCCGGCGACGTGCTCCAGGCCGAGGACGCGGTGGTGACGCTCGAATCCGACAAGGCGACGATGGACGTGCCGTCGCCGGTCGGCGGCACCGTCAAGGAAGTCAAGGTCAAGGTCGGCGATGAAGTGGCCGAAGGCACGCTGCTGCTGATCCTGGAAGCCGCCGGTGCTGTCGCTGCTGCCGTAGCTGCGCCCGCCGCCGCGGCCAGCGCAGCGGCCCCGGTTGCCGCCAGCGTGCCGGCGCCTGCCGCACCGGCTCCCGCGCCGGTCGCTGCGGCGCCCGCCGCCGCTGCAGCGCCTGCAGCTCCGGCCGGCGTGAGCGGCAAGGCCGCCCACGCCAGCCCCTCGGTGCGCAAGTTCGCGCGCGAGCTGGGCGTGGACGTGTCACGCGTGCCCGGCACCGGCATCAAGGGCCGCATCACCCAGGAAGACGTGCAGGCCTTCGTCAAGGGCGTGATGAGCGGCCAGGCCGCGGCGCCGGCCCAGGCTGCTGCCGCGGGCGGCACCGGTGGCGAGCTGAATCTGCTGCCCTGGCCCAAGGTTGACTTCACCCGCTTCGGCGAGGTGGAAAGCAAGGCGCTGTCTCGCATCAAGAAGCTCTCCGGCGCGAACCTGCACCGCAACTGGGTGATGATTCCCCACGTCACCAACTGCGACGAGGCGGACATCACCGACCTGGAAGCCTTCCGCGTGCAGCTCAACAAGGAATACGAGAAGCAGGGCGTCAAGGTCACCATGCTGGCCTTCATGATCAAGGCGGCGGTGGCGGCACTGAAGAAGTTCCCGACCTTCAATGCCTCGCTCGACGGCGACAACCTGGTGCTGAAGAAGTACTTCAACATCGGCTTCGCCGCTGACACGCCGAATGGCCTGGTGGTGCCGGTGATCAAGGACGCCGACAAGAAGGGCGTGCTGGAGATCGGCCAGGAGATGGGCGAGCTGGCCAAGCTGGCGCGCGAGGGCAAGCTCAAGCCGGACCAGATGCAGGGCGGCTGCTTCTCGATCTCCTCGCTCGGCGGCATCGGCGGCACCTACTTCACGCCGATCATCAACGCGCCCGAAGTGGCCATCATGGGCGTGTGCAAGTCGTACCAGAAGCCGGTCTGGGACGGCAAGCAGTTCGTGCCGCGCCTGACGCTGCCGCTGTCGCTGTCGTGGGACCACCGCGTGATCGACGGCGCCGAAGCCGCGCGCTTCAACGTCTACTTCGCGCAGCTGCTGGCCGACTTCCGCCGCATCCTGCTGTAAGCGGGCAGGGCGCGTCGGCAGCGATGCCGCCGCGCCCGTGGCACTGCAAAGACGAGGCGAGCCATGACTACCTGCGTTGTCGTCAAGAAGGACGGAGTGGTGGCGATCGCGGCCGACGCGCTGGTCACCTTCGGGGACACGCGCCTGTCGCGTGCCTATGAGCGCAACCAGAAGGTGTTCCCGGTCGGCGAGAGCTTCATCGCGCTGGCCGGCACCACGGCGCATTTCCCGGTGATGCGCAGCCTGCTGTCGGGGCTGGGCGAGGAGTGCCGGCTGGGCTCGCGCGACGACGTGTTCCGGACCTTCCTGAAGGTGCATGAGAAGCTCAAGAACGAGTACTTCATCAACACCAAGGAAGACGAGGACGATCCCTACGAGTCGTCGCAGATCGTCTGCCTGATCGCCAACCCGGACGGCATCTTCGGCGTGTATTCCTACCGCGAGGTGTTTGCCTTCGACCGCTTCTGGGGCATCGGCTCGGGCCGCAACTACGCGCTCGGCGCGATGCATGCCGTCTACGACCGCCCGGAGTTCAATGCGGAACGGATCGCGCGCACCGGGGTCGAGGCCGGCGTGGAGTTCGACAAGAGTTCGGCCGGCCCGGTCGAGATGCACGTCCTGCGCCTGCGCGCGGCGGACGGCGCGGCGGGCATGGCACCCAACAACGACGGCGCAGCCTGAACCTGAAGCAGGCGGCGCAATGAGGAGCAAAGCATGAGTGTGATCGAGGTCAAGGTGCCGGACATCGGCGATTTCGACGCAGTGGAAGTGATCGAGGTGCTGGTCAAGCCGGGCGATCCGGTCGAGGTGGAACAGTCCCTGATCGTGCTGGAATCGGACAAGGCCAGCATGGACGTGCCGTCCTCGGTGGCGGGCACGGTGGTCGACGTGCGCATCAATATCGGCGACAAGGTAAGCAAGGGCATGGTGATCTGCACGGTCGAGGCCGCTGCGGCCCAGGCGGCTAGCCCGGCCGCCGCGCCGGCACCTGCCCCCGCCGCGGCTCCTGCTGCGGCTCCTGCGGGCGCGGCCCCGGCAGCGGCGCCCGCGGCGGCCACGCACAGCGGCGGCGCCGACATCCAGTGCGACATGCTGGTGCTGGGCGCCGGCCCCGGCGGCTACTCCGCCGCCTTCCGCGCGGCTGACCTGGGCATGAGCACCGTGCTGGTCGAACGCTACGCCACCCTGGGCGGCGTTTGCCTGAACGTGGGCTGCATTCCGTCCAAGGCGCTGCTGCACAACGCCGCCGTGATCGACGAGGCCAAGGCGCTGGCGGCCCACGGCATCCTGTTCGGCGAAGCCAAGATCGACCTGGACGGCCTGCGCCACTACAAGGATTCGGTGGTCGGCAAGCTGACCGGCGGCCTGGCCGGCATGGCCAAGGCACGCAAGGTGCAGGTGGTGCGCGGCATCGGCAGCTTCCTCGACCCGCATCACCTGGAGGTCGAGCTGACCGAGGGTGAGGGCAAGGCCACCACCGGCAAGAAGACCGTGATCCGCTTCGAGAAGGCCATCATCGCTGCCGGCAGCCAGGCGGTGAAGCTGCCCTTCATCCCCGAGGATCCGCGCATCGTCGATTCCACCGGCGCACTTGAGCTGCCCGAGGTGCCCAACAAGATGCTGGTCATCGGCGGCGGCATCATCGGCCTGGAAATGGCGACGGTGTACAGCACGCTGGGCGCCGAGATCGACGTCGTCGAAATGCTCGACGGCTTGATGAACGGCGCGGACCGCGACCTGGTCAAGGTCTGGGAAAAGAAGAACAAGGACCGCTTCGGCAAGGTCATGCTCAAGACCAAGACGGTCGGGGTGGAAGCCAAGGCCGACGGCATCTACGTCAAGTTCGAAGGCGAGCAGGCGCCGGCCGAGCCGCAGCGCTACGACTTCGTGCTGGTGTCGGTGGGCCGCTCGCCCAACGGCAAGCGCATCGGCGCCGACAAGGCCGGTGTCGCCGTGACCGAGCGCGGCTTCATCGACGTGGACAAGCAGATGCGCACCAATGTGCCGCACATCTATGCCATCGGCGACATCGTCGGCCAGCCGATGCTGGCGCACAAGGCGGTGCACGAAGGCCATGTGGCGGCCGAGGCGGCGCACGGCGAGAAGGCCTTCTTCGATGCCAAGCAGATTCCGTCGGTGGCCTTCACCGATCCGGAAGTGGCCTGGGCCGGCCTGACCGAGGACGAGTGCAAGGCGCAGGGCATCAAGTACGGCAAGGGCATGTTCCCGTGGGCAGCCTCGGGCCGCGCCATCGCCAATGGCCGCGACGAGGGCTTCACCAAGCTGCTGTTCGATGAGGAAACCCACCGCATCATCGGCGGCGGCATCGTCGGCACCCATGCCGGCGACCTGATCAGCGAGATCTGCCTGGCCGTCGAGATGGGCGCGGACGCGGTCGATATCGGCCGCACCATCCACCCGCACCCGACGCTGGGCGAGTCGGTCGGCATGGCAGCGGAGATCTACGAGGGTGTGTGCACGGACGTGCCGCCGCCGCGCAAGCGCTGAGGCAGATCGTCTCGCAAGGGGCAGGCCGGCGGCCTGCCCTTTTTCTTTGTGCGCCCAGCATGGGCGCACTCTTGTGGGTGCAAGTCCCACCGTAAGTTGATCACAGCGAACGAAGCGAAGCGCAACTGCGAAAGGGTGACTGATCGTGGGGAGGAAGCGTGGAGCGAATCTGCGAGCCGAGGGACACGAACCGGATAGAAGGCGGTGCCGACCAGGACGAGCGGGCAAAGGACCGCGAAGTTCTTGTGCTCAAAGGGCGGTGACGTAAATCCGGCGGTTGTGCAGTGAAGGAGTGCGTTCTTACCTGGGGACGCCCCGTCTTGCGCCTGAAAGGGCGACGGCGTCGAACCGGAGCGGGGTCTCAGCAGAGGTCATAGTAGTTGACGGTAGCGCCGGGAAGGCTCGAAGCCGCCGACGAAGGACCAAACGAGAGGGAGTGTTCGAAGCCATGTCGATGCAACAGGTACTGCGTCAGATGCCCGCGCGAGTGGGGCGAGCGGGAGAAACGGACGGTGAAGCCGGACGCGAACCCGTCTGCGACGAAGCCGGTGGCCCGCGACATGAATCGGAGAGCACAGGGTCGGCGCTGCTGGCAGCGGCGCTGGCGCGAGAGAACCTGAAGCAAGCGTTCAAGCGCGTGCGGGCCAACAAGGGTGCCGCGGGGGTAGACGGGCTGGACATAGACCAGACCGCGCATCACCTGGTGTCAGTGTGGCCGACGCTTCGCGAACAACTGCTCAAGGGGACGTACCGGCCCAGTCCGGTACGGCGGGTAACGATCCCGAAGCCGGACGGAGGCGAGCGCGAGCTTGGTATCCCGACGGTGACGGATCGCCTGATCCAGCAGGCGCTGTTGCAGGTGTTGCAGCCGATTCTGGACCCCACCTTCAGCGAGCATAGCTACGGCTTCCGTCCCGGCAGGCGCGCGCACGATGCGGTGCTAACCGCACAGTCGTACGTGCAATCGGGTCGGCGAATAGTGGTGGACGTGGACTTGGAAAAGTTCTTTGACCGGGTTAACCACGACATCCTGATTGATCGCCTACAGAAACGCATTGAAGACCCCGGAGTCATCCGGTTGATCCGAGCGTATCTGAACAGCGGACTGATGGATGGCGGGGTTGTGCTGCAACGGTACGAGGGCACGCCGCAAGGCGGTCCGCTGTCGCCGTTGCTGGCCAACGTGCTGCTTGATGAGGTGGACAAGGCGTTGGAGCGCCGAGGCCATTGCTTCGTGCGCTACGCCGACGATGCGAACGTGTACGTACGCAGCCGTCGGGCGGGCGAGCGGGTGATGGCGCTGTTGCGGCGGCTGTACGGCAAGTTGCGTCTGATGGTCAACGAGGCGAAGAGCGCGGTGGCGAGTGTGTTTGGCCGCAAATTCCTCGGCTACAGCTTCTGGGTGGCCGCTGGTGGTGTGGCCAAGCGTAAAGTGGCAGTCAAGCCGCTGCTGACGTTCAAGCAACGTATCCGCGAACTGACCCGCCGGTCTGGGGGGCGGAGCCTACTGGAGGTGGTGGAGCGGTTGCGGCCGTATGTACTGGGGTGGATGGCTTACTTCCGGCTGGCGCAAACGCCCAACGTCTTGCGAACGCTGGACAAGTGGATACGTCACCGGCTGAGAGCAATTCAGCTCAAGCAGTGGCGACGTGGCCCGACTATCTACCGGGAACTGCGGGCCCTAGGCGCGACGTCCGAGACGGCCCAACGAGTGGCGGCGAATAGCCGTTGCTGGTGGCGCAACAGTGGGGCCGCGCTGCAGTGGGTGCTGGATATCGCCTACTTTGACCGGCTGGGCCTGCCCCGCCTCGCCTAACCTCAACCTCTCGAACCGCCCGGTGCGGACCCGCACGCCGGGTGGTGTGGCAGGGGCGCAGCCACGATGGCTGCCCCCTATGCCGATTGCGTGCCTGCCGGGAGGCGGGACGCCGCGTGGACAGCGGCGACGCTCAGTCTTCCCGTTGCTCCCAGTCGTTGGCATAGCGCAGCAGGTCCGAGTCCCGCGTGATGCCTAGCTTGCGCATGGCGTTGATCTTCTGCGTGCTGATGGTCTGCACGCTGCGGTTCCACTGGCGGGCGATCTCGGAGATGGTCAGGCCCGTGCCGAACAGGCGCACGATTTCCGCTTCGCGCGCCGTCAATGTATTGTTGGCGAAGAGTGAGTGGCCGATCAATTGGTCCTTGATCGAAGGGGAGAAGTATTGCTGGTGCTGCAGGGCGCAGCGCGTGGCTGCGGTGACGTGCTCGATGCGGTCGGACTTGCTCAGGATGCAATTGATGCCTAGCCGCAGCAGCGCCCGGATCAGGCCGGGGTTGCTCATCATTGTCAGCACGACAAGGCGCAGGGCCGGATAGTGGCGCCGCAACAGCGAGAACAGCGCAATGCCGTCGCCGTGCTTGCCGCCCGGCATGGCGTAGTCGGAGATCAGCACTTCGCATTCGCATTGCTCGAGCAGCTTGATCAGCTCGGTCGAATTCTCGGCGTGCCCCACGATCTGGAAGGACTTTGTCTTCTGTAGTTCGTACTGGATGCCGATCAAGATGGCAGGGTGGTCATCCGCGACGATGACGCGAATCCTCTCAGTGGGCATGGTCGGTCTCCTCCGGTCGGGGTGGCAGGTGGCTGGTATGGGTGCCTCCCGCAGTGCTGGTGAAAGCAAGGGGGAGAGCATGGGACGGCAGGCCCGTCCGTCGGCGGCCTGCCTTGTCGGCGTGTCTAAGGGAAGGTGACGAAGTAGCTGGCCAGGCCGTTCGCCTGGCCGGCCCTTACGGGTCCGCTGGTGCGCACATAGCGGCCGTAAAGCGTGAGCGTGGCGTCTGTGGCGCTGCGTTCCATCGTGTGCAAATCGGTGCTGCCCGGGGCTGGAGCCGTGTTGGAGTACCTGACGCGCTTTTCGGCTCCGCCCGTCGGCAGGCTGTACATCGCGATACCGATGCCCTGGGCGCCGCCGGTGACGCTGAGCGTGTCGCTGGTATTGCTGGTCTCGTTCTCGTCGCGGAACCAGACCTGTGGCTTGGCTGCGCTGGCGCACTCGCTGAGCTTCAGGGTGACGGGGCTCGACGGGGGGCCCTTCCAGTTCGGATTCGCCGTCACCTCTGCGGCGGAGACCGTTCCCAGATGCACTGGAAAGGTTGCGGCATCGACCTTGCATTTATTGGGGATCGCTTCGCGTGGAAGGAGGGCACTGTACAGTGCCCCGCTGGCCAGATTGTTGCTGCAGGCATTCACCCCCGGATGCGGCGCGACACTGGTGCCGATAATGCCTTTGCTCGCGTCCACTGAGTACGTGAACAGCTCCACCATCGCGTTGTTGACGATGCCGGTGATCTTGATATCTCCGGCGGGCAGGTCTTTCGGATCGACCAGCAGGACGAGCTCTTGAAATACGCCGAATGAGTAGGTCGTATCCTCTGGTGTGAGTTCCGTGATGCTGAGGATTGTCTGCTGCCGTGGTCCCCGATCGATGGCTTGGTCTTTGTGGCTCATACGGATGCCGATCTTCGATATAAACGGCGTCGGATCGTTCTGGATCACCACGGGCATGATGGTGCCTTGTACGAGCTGGACCGGATTCAGCCAATTTCCCAAGGCCGCCAGGACTTGCGGTGACCTGGCCGGGCCGGTTGTGTTGAAGTTCACGGAGAAGGTGACGGTTCGTTTGAGAACGGTTTCCCCCGCTATTGTGGAGGCAGTGATGCCGGGGCCTGTCCAGCCACCGCCCCCGACCGGTTTGTTGGAAACTTCGCACTTGTTCACAGTGACGTAGCTGGTCGCCGCCGCGGCAGTGGGCAGTAAGCTGGCGAGCAGCGCGGCGATCAGGGAGGCGATGGGACGGTAGCGTGAGGCGCGCCGCGCGCCATCTGGTGAAGGGGGGCTGGTCATGAGTTTTCCCAGGGAAGATGGCCGCCCCGCCGGGGCGAGGTAGCCATGCCCGGAACCGGGCGGCGGATCCGGGCTCGGCAGGCTGGTCGGCCCGCCGTGATGGTTACTGGAACAGGCCGCCGTTCGAGCCCACCGGCGGCACCAAGGCAGCTTCACCGCTGGCGACGTTGCCGATCATGCTGCCACTGTTGATGCCTGCCAGGCCGCCGTAGACCTGCTGGTAGTTCGCCGTCAGGTAGTTGATGCGGGTGGAGGCGGTGGAGTACTCGAGCACGCTGCGGTTCACGCCCACCAGGCCACCCAGCGCGGCATAGGCGCCGCCGCGCACCGAGCCGGCCGCATGCGAGTACGAGACCTTGCCCTGGTTGTCGCCCACCAGGCCGCCCACGCTGCTGCGGGCGCCGCCGGTCACCTCGCCCAGGCCGATGCTGCCGAGGATGGTGCCGAGGTTGGCGCCGGCTACGCCGCCCACGCTGGCGTTGTCGCCGGCGCTGACCTTGCCGTAGCCTTCGGCTGCGGTCAGCGTGCCGAGGTTGTAGCCGGTCACGCCCCCGGTCAGGCTGTTGATGCCGCCGAAGACGTCGCCATAGCCCTTGGCGTTGAGGAGGGTACCGCCGTAAAGGTTGCTGCCGACCACGCCGCCCACGCTGGCGCCGTAGGTATCGGTGACCGGGCCGGTGGCCGCCACGTTGACCAGGCTGCCGCCGTTGGCGTTGAGGCCGGCCACGCCGCCGATGCTGGCGGTGCTGCTGCCGCTGACCTGTCCGTTTGCCTGCGAGGCCGTGATGGAGGCGCCCGAGTTCAGGCCGACCAGGCCGCCGGCATTGCCGCGCAGGCTGCCCTGCACGCGGCCGCTGGCGGCGGCGTTCAGGATCTCGCCGCCGTTTGCGTTCAAGCCGGCCAGGCCGCCCGCGTTGACGCCTGCGCGGCTGGCCATGACCACACCTTCGCTGCGCACATCCTGGAGGGTGCCGCCATTGTTGACCCCGGCCAGGCCGCCTACGCCGCCACTGGCGTCGTTCAGCACGCCGCCCGATACCTGGACTCGCGACACCGTGTCCCGGATCGCGCCCGGGCTGGTGAAGCCCCCTTTGATGTTCTCGCCGACCACGCCCCCCACCGCGCGGGCGTTGACGCCGCCGATGACAGTGCCGCCGGTGCTGACGCCCTCGATGGTGCCGGTATTGGTGCCCACCAGCCCGCCCACCGCGCTTTGGCGAGCGGTAGCGCTGCTGACCGTGACGCGCTCGGTGCTGACATTGCGGATGAGGCCGCGGTTCACGCCTGCCAGCGCGCCCACCGAGCCGGGTACGGGGCCATAGGCATTGTCGGCCACGCTGAGGTTGGCCAGCTTGAGGTTGCCGATGGTGCCGGCCGACTCGGAGAACAGGCCGACATTGGCGCCGCGCCCGGTGATCACGAGGCTGCTGATGGTGTTGCCCAGGCCATCGAAGCTGCCGCTGAAGACGCCGTTCGGCCCGCCGATGGAGAGCAGGCGCCCGCCCGTGATGTTGTTGCCCAGCACGTAGTGGCCCCACAGATTGGCATCGATCTGCTGCAGTTGCGCCGCGTTCTGGATCACCGTGTGGCGGATGCCGTCGGCGGTGAAGCCGGCGCTGGCGCCCGACAGGGTGACCGAACCCTTGTCGCCGAAGTTGCGCCCGCCGGGGGCATTGATCTCGAGCTCGCCGGCGGTGCCGCTGAGGGTGAGCTTGTCGTTGACGTTCACCTGGTCTGCGGCGTTCAGCGTCAGCCCCGCGCGGATGCCGCTGGCGGTGATGGGCGCGTTCACGGCCAGGCTGCCGGCCGAATCCAGGGTCAGTCGGTTGCCGGTGCTCCAGGCCACCGGCCCGTTGAGGGCCAGGTCGCCGGCCTCGCTCCTGGCGGTGATATTGGTGGTGGCCAGGTTCTGCGCCAGCGTGCCGCTGTAGGCGTTGGCGCTGCTGTCGTTGGCATAGCGGCCGATGGTCAGGGTGGGGCCGCTCAGCGTCCAGTTGCCGTGCATGCCGTTGTTGGCGCGGGTGTCCACCAGCAGCCCCAGGCCCACATCCAGATTCTGGCCACGCGTCACGATCTCGCCGCCGTTGCCCACCGCATTCAGCGCGCTGGCGCTCAGCCGCCCGCCGACGAAGGTGCGGCCTGCATCGCCGCCGTCGAGCGTGATCTTGCCGGCCTGCCGGTTCAGCGTATTGGCCTCGATCGCGCCCACGTTGTTCACCACCGCCTGCAGCAGGTTGTCGCTGCCGCGCGCCGTCATCAGCACCTGGCCGCCGTCGGCCTTGAGCAGGCCGCCGTTGTGGGCCAGCGCATTCGCGGTGGCACCGTTGACCTCCAGATTGAGCAGGCCGCCGGCAGCGCCGAAGCGTACCATCGTGTCGCCGCCCGCGCCCAGTGCCACGCTGCCCAGCGGCGCCTGGATCAGGCCGTCGTTGCGCACCTCGCCGCCCAGCAGGGCGATGCTGCCGTTCTGGGCGGCGGTGAGGGTGCCTTGGTTTACGACAGCGTTGGGGGAGTGTGAGGAGGTGAAGGTGTAGCTATTGCCCGGGGCCAGGAACTGCTGATCCGTGATGCTGTGGGTGGTGGCCACCAGGCCACCTACATTGACCTGGGCATTCTTGCCGAACAGGACCCCGTTGGGGTTGACCAGGAAGACGCGGCCGTTGGCAAGGAGCTGTCCTTGGATATCGCTGCCGCTATTGCCGACGACCCGGTTCAGCGCCACGGCATCCCTGCTCGGCTGGTTGAAGATGACGCGCTCGCCACGGCCGATGCTGAAGTCATTCCAGTTGATGATCAACTTGCCGGCTTTCTGGTTGATGGACGTCAGCCGGTTGTTTGCATCCGTCAGGATGTCGGCGGCATTGGCGCCGCCAACAATGTTCGGGGCGCTCGGCAAGGCGAAGGCGGAGAGGGAGCCGCCCAGGCCCAGCAGTGCCACGGCCGCCGCCACCAGCGACCGGCCGCCCGACTTGCCGCGCCGGCGCACGCCTTCGTGCGCCACCTTCCAGCATCCCTGGGCCGTGTTCCAGACCAATGCGTAACTACGGTTCATTTTCATACCTCATGACGGTTGGTGTGACTCTGCTGAGCCCCAGCAGAACGGGTAACGAAGCTGCCGACATGGCGGCTAGAAGGTCTGTGTGGCCTGCAGCCAGAGGCGCGGTTCGCGCCGGGGCACCTCGTGCAACTCGCGCTTGCCCAGCGGCCAGGCCAGCGCGGCAGTGAACTGGCGGCTCCCATCCGCCCAGCGCAGGCCGAGGCCGGCGGCACCCAGTGCGAGGGTGTTGCGTGCCGGCGTCCAGGGGTGCTTGTTGATGGCGACGGCGCCCTCGTCGATGAAGGCGCTCAGCAGCCAGCCGGGGGCCGGCGCGTAACGCAGCTCGGCGCTGGCTTGCCAGCCCTGGTCGCCGCTGCCGGCGCCCAGGGTGTAGGCGCGCACGCCGTAGGGGCCGCCCAGGCCGAGCTTCTCGGCGCTGTCCAGGTTGCGCGAGGCCAGTTGCGCGTTGAACTGGGCGTAGAAATGGAAGCGCCCGGGTAATTGCTGCAGCCGCGCGGCGCTCAGGTTCAGCTTGTGGAAGCGGCCGACGCTGCGCGCGGTGAAGGCGTCGCGTGCCTGGTCGTAGGGGGCGCCGAGGCGCAGCCGGCCGCTGGCATAGCCCAGGTAGAAGACGCTGCGGCCGCCGCCGAGCCAGCCGTCGTCGGCATTGCCGCTGAGGGACAGAATCAATGCGTCCAGCCGTTTGGCCGAGCTGACCTCGAACAGGTCCATGTCGTCGCGCAGCCGCTTGTGGTCGTACTGGAGTTGCGCATTCAGGTTGAGGCGGCTGCTGCGCAGCAGGGGCTGGCTGAGGAAGGCGCTGTGCACGTCCGCCGTGCCGTGCGCCTCGAGCTCGGCGAAATCGCGGCCCAGGCTGTAGCGGGTGCGGGCGCTTGCCGCTCCCAGCCGGGTGGCATAGGGGCCCAGCGGCAACTGGTAGCCGGCGCGGTAGTAGCGTTGGTGCGTGTCGCTGGAGAGCAGGCGCAGGTCGAGGCGGTCGCCCAGGCGCAGCGGGCTGTTGATGCCGAGGCTGCCCCCCAGGCGGTATTCGCCGGTATAGACGCTGCCGTAGTTGTCCGCCTCGAGGCTGCCGTCCACCAGGGGCCCGGGGGTGGCTTCCACCACCAGGTCGGTGGCACCGGGCTGCGTACCAGGCCGCAGCGTGCCGCGTACGGCGATGCCGGGCATGTCAGCGAGCAGGTGCAGGGTCTGCTCCAGGACGTCGCCCTGCACCGCATCGCCCGGATGCAGGCGCGACAGCGGCGCGCGGATGGCCACATCGAGTGTGCGCGAACGGTTGTCCAATACCACTTCGTCATAGCGGCCCTCCCGCACGCGGATCAGGACCACGCCGTGCTCGATATCCTGCGGCGGCAGATAGGCGCGCGCCAGCAGGTAGCCGCGCTCCTGGTAGAAGGCGGAGAGGCGCCCGGCGGCCGCGCGCAGCTCGGTCAGGGTCAGCGCCTTGCCCTTGAGGTCGTCGAGCAGGGGCAGCAGCAGGTCGTCGCCGAAGGCCTGATTGCCGTCCAGGCGGAAGCTGCTGACTTCGAGCCGCGCGGCGTCGGCGCCGCCGGGCTCGGCGGCGGCAGGGGCGGCCGGCTGCGGCATGGATGGCAAGTCCAGTTCGGGCGCCGGCGCCGGCGGCAGCGCGGGGCGCACCGATTCGATGTCGCGCATCGACCGGCCGGCGTCGGGCACGGGAGCGGCCCATGCCACCAGGGGGAGGGCGAGCGCGGCCAGGCCGGCCCGCGCCGCGCACAGCGCGGGATGTGGGTGGCGGGCGGGAGGAAAGCGTGTTTCGATCATGATGGGAGTGCGATGTCCTGTTCGACTGCGGTCTCGCCGCGAATCGCTTCGCCACTGTCGCCGGCGGCCTGGTAGTGCAGCGCCGTGCCGGCGGGCAGGACGCCCGTGCCCTTCGGCAGTGCCAGCGCGGCGCTGGCGAAGGGTGGCACCGTGAGACCGCCGAGCTGCAGCGGTACGGACGCGCGCGGCAGCATGACCGCGGCCAGGCTGACGAAGTAGGGCGTGTCGTTGCGGGCTTCCAGCGCGGGGACGGCGCCTGGTGCGCCGGGCCGCAGGCGCCAGCGCAGCCGAGCGATGGCCTGCTCGGCGCTGCCGGCCAGGCCGGATGGGCGGTACAGCACCTTCATGCGCAGGCGCACGGTGAGCTTGAGCAGCTTGCCGTCGCCGGCGGGAAGCGGCGGCACCTCGAGGAAGTTGATCCAGAACACCGACTCGCGGTCCGCGGGCATGGCCTCGCCGCTATGGCTGAGCTGCAGTGCGACGCTGCCCTGCGGCTCGATGCGTGCGATCGGCGGGGTGAGCAGGAAGGGCACGGCCAGGGTGCTCGGATCCGCATCGGGGTCCCCGCGATCCAGCCAGGTCTGCAGCAGCACGGGTTGTTCGCCGCCATTGCCCACGCGGATGGTCTGCGAGGTGGTGCCGGCCGGATAGATGAAGCGGGTGCCGACCACCGTCAGGGCGGCCTGCGCGCTGCCCGCGGCCAGCAGCAGGAGCGGAGTCAGCAGCGCGAGCGCACGCGCCTTGGCCGCGCGCGCGGGGGAGGTCAGGTTCACCATGAGGCGGAAACCGATGTGCCTGGCTGCGTGAACAGCCACCCTTGCGCCGACCGTTCGCCGAAGGTGCGGCGGAGTGTTGCAGGGGCGGGCGCAGGCTGCGGCGTCGCGGGAGCCGCGGCGGCAGGCGCCACCGGCGAAGTTGCTGCAGGAGGCGAGGCCCCGGGGACCGGCTGGCAAGGCAGGTCGAGTTGTTGGAAGCCGCTCGAGCGGTGGCCTTCGCCGGCGGGCAGCGCGTAGTCGATCTGGCACTGCCGGCCGCCCCACTGCACGCGGATGCTGCCGCGTTCCTGCTCGGTGCGGATCACCAGCCGGCTGCCTTGGCCCACCGCACCGACCACGGTGCCGCTGTGCGCGTCGACCGCAGTGGCGGCGAAGGGCAGGACGGTGCCATCGGCCTGTCGGCTGTCGATCAGGATCGGGATGGCGCGGCGCGTGGGGTAGTCGAGCCTGACGACGGCGCCTGCACGGGGCGCCACGCTGCGCGCGCTCAGCTTGAGCTCCACGTCCTGCGGCATGCCGCTAGGATCGAGCTCGATGGTATTGAGGCGGTAGGGCGACAGCCCGGTGACCACCGCATAGCCGCGCCCGTCGACGCGGGTCTCCGAGCCCGTCCGTGCCCCTTCGGCATGCGGCGCATGCACCAGGGCGATGGTTTCTCCCAGCGTGCGCGCCAGCGTGACACCTCCCTGGTGCGCGACCACACCGCCGGATGCGCTCAGTGAACCCTGGCGCGAGCCCGAGCCCCAGGACACGCTGGCGCCGACGTCGGCGGTGGGCAGCCGGTAATTGAGGCTGGCGCTCTTGGTCGTGACGTTGTAGCTGCTGTCGCGCGACAGCGCCAGGCTGTAGTAGCCCTGGCTGCGCTGGCCGAAGGTATCGCTCGCGCTCAGCGTACCCTGCGCGCCGGCGCTGTCGTCGTGGGTGGCGAACAGGTTCAGCGTCGGCGCGCCGCCCACCTCACGCCCCAGCGGGATGCTCAGATTGAAGCTGATGACCGTGTTGGTGCGGTTGCCGCCCGGGCTGCCGCCGGGCCAGGCGCCGAACTGGGTCGTCAGGCGCTGCGCGGAGATGCTGTAGGTGATGCCGCGCCACTGGTTGCTGTAGCCGGCCGCGAAGGACAGCACGGTGCCCGGCTGGTTCCAGTACTGCATCGAAGAGCCGGTCAGGAACACGTTGCCGCCGGTGCTGCCGAAGCGCTGGCTGATGTTGGCGTCGAGCCGGGTGCGCACGCGTGCCATGTTGTCGAAGGCGAGGCCGCGCGCGGCGCGGTCGCGCAGGGCGACCGCATCGGACAGGCCCAGGTAGCCGGGCGTGGCATAGCGGTAGGCCAGCAGCGAGAAGTTGGTGCCGGCCTGCGGCAGGTTCTTGCTGTAGGTCAGGCGGTAGCTTGCGCCGCGGCGCGAGCCGCCCCCGGGAAGGGTGGCGTTCGACACCGTGACGTCGCCGGCGAAGGCGCCTACCGGCGTATTGACGGCGGCGCCCGCCAGCGCGGACTGGTAGCCGTTGGTCAGCGAGGCGCCGCCATAGACGGTGAGGTCATTGTCCAGGCCGTACTGGTAAATGCCTTGCAGCAGGTATTGCCGGCGCTGCAGGTTGGGGTCGTTGGTCTGGCCGACGGTGGCGCTGAAGCGGCTGGAGCCGGGCCGCAGCATCTGCACCGCGGTGGCGAAGGGCACGGTGAAGGTATGCACCTGCCCGTTGGCCTCCGTCACGCGTACCTCCAGGTCGCCGCCATAGCTGGCGGCCTGCAGGTCATCGATGGCGAAAGGGCCGGGGGCCACCGTGGTTTCGTAGATCTGGTAGCCGCGCTGGTGGATGGTGACGCGCGCATTGGAATTGGCCGTGCCGCGCACCACCGGTGCGTAGGAGCGGTAGATGTCCGGCAGCATGCGGTCGTCGCTGCTCAGGCGCACTCCGCGGAAGGAGACGGCGTCGAAGAACTCCGCGCCCGTGGTGCTTTCGCCGGCCAGCAATTGGGAGCGCCAGGCCGGCACGTCGGTCTGCGCGTAGGTCAGGCCGCGCTGGTAGTCCAGGCCGCTCTGGGGCGACCAGGTGGCGGCACCGCTGTGGCGCAGGCGCACGCTGCCGATGTTCACGCCCATGTCCAGGCCGGCGTAGCCGTTGGTCTGGCTATGCCCGTTGCTTTGCGTGGCGAACAGATTGGTGTAGTAATTGAGCCGCGCCGCGGGGACGCCGCGGTCCCAGTTGTCCGGGGAGACGTAGGTGGGCGTGGCCCCGCTGCGCAGGAACACGCGCGGCACCGTCAGGTAGAGCTTCTGCTCGGCTAGGTCGAGGCGGACCTCGGCGCCGGCCACATAGCGCGACAAGGGGGTGCACATCGGGCCCTCCGGCATCGCATTGCTGCCGCGCTGGTCCTGGCCGCGCGCGGCCTTGTCCAGGTCCACGCCGGCGCGCGCCAGCAGCGCGCGGCTGAAACAGGGCAGGGGCTCTGCCTGCTCGTCCATGCGGCGGAACTCGATGTCTTCCAGTCCACGCCACTGGCCGTTGACCATCAGGTCGAGCCGGTGCACGCCAGGCTCGACCGGGTTGCCGCGTGCAAAGCGCGCGGTGTCGATCCGCTCGCCGTCGGTACCCTGCACCAGAAAGGCGCTGTCGAATACAACGGTCTCCGCGCTGCGGAGCGGGCGGGCTGCAGCCTTCCCGCCTGCGGCCTCGCTCGACGCCGCAGTGTGGTCAGGCTGTGGCAGCGGCACGGCAGCAGGTGCCGTGGTATCGGCTTCGCCGACTGTGGATGGAGCTGATGCAGGGGAAGCCGCGGGTGGCGTGTCGGCGCCCATATCGCGCGCTGGCCGCCCGGACTTGGTACCGCCCGAAAGTTCCCGCTCCAAAGTCGCCGCGAACCCGGCGCCCGGCTGGCCGGCGCCCAGCGCCATCGAAGGCAGCATCAGGCTCACGGCCAGCGTGATCGGGCTGGGTGCTGCGGCGCGTGGCCGCCCGCGCTTGCGTGGCTGGGGCGGCTGGGTGGGAAGCGTGGGCAGGTTGCGCATGGAACTCTGGAAACGGGTGGACGGCGCCGCATCCGTGCCCGCCGCCGGCGGGGCGGATCAGGCCGGGAAAGGGGGCAGCCGCTGCCGGCCTAGCGGAGAGTCCCGGATGGGGGCGGGACGTCCAGGAACTTTTCCATCGCGTTCGTGCCGCCAAAGTCGTTGATGACGTGGTAGCGGACCGCAGGCGGCTGCCCGGCGCTGGGCAGGCTGCCCTGGAGATCGAAGCGCATCTGGCCGAAAGGGTCGACCATGCCGCTGCCGGCGGCCACCGACCGGTCCCCCACCTTGGCCTCGACCGAACTGAAGGAGACGTAGTAGGGCGTGGGGTTGGAGACTTCGATCTGCTGCGCGGGACGGGTGGAGGCCACGGCTGCAGTCTTCGCCGGCGCGGGTAGCAGCTTCCAGGTGAGCCTGTCGCCGGCGACGGAGACTTCCCCTGTGGCCAGGGCCGCAGGGCGGTAGAAGAGCTTGATGCGCGTGCGGAAGGACAACAGCATGTAATCCTGCCGCGTGTCCTTCGGGCTGGGCGGCACGTCGACGACGTTGAGCCAGTAGACGGATTCGCGGTCCTGGGGCAGGTCGTCCTGCAACCGGCTAATGCGCAGCGCCGCGCCACTGCCAGGTTCCACGCGGCTGACTGCGGGAGTCACCACGAAGGGCGAAGCCGCGCGATCGGGCGGTAGATCGGCGCGTCCGTCGTCGATCCAGGCCTGCATCAGCGCTGGCGCGTTGCCGCTGTTCTGCACCTGCACCGACACGTCACGGCTGTCGCCAGGGAAGACCACGCGCGTGCCCTGCAGCACCAGGCTGGCCTGGGCCGACGGCAGCGCCAGCGCGAAGGCGCCGGCGACCAGAAGAAAGGGGATGCTGCGCATCGCCGGCACCATGTCGCGCCCCTTTACTCGTAAACGATCTGATAGCGGATCGCCGAGTTGTAGATGCCCGGGCGGACGCCGGCGGCACCAGCCGTGTCCTGGCGGACCAGGTTGGCGTAATACTCCAGCGTCACCGCCTTCGTGGCGTCATCGATCGTGAACGGCGTTTCGTTGGCATCGGTGCTGCTCAGCAGGATTTTGCTCGCGCCGGCGGCATCGTTGTAAATGTTGACCTGCACGTTCTCCGCGTAATTCGCACCGCTTTGATTCATGAGGCCGTTGGTTTCCTTGTCGAGCAGGGGGTTGAGGTTGTCGAACTTGATTTTCGCCTTGGGGACGGGGGCGGGGCTGCCTGCGTAAGCACAATTGCTGAGGCGGATGGAGAATTTTTCCGCGGCGGCGTTGGTTGCCGGCTGACCGTTGGTCGCGAAGTCGGAGGGCTTGAGACCCTCCTTGAACGTCACGACTTTGTTGACGTCGTTAGCGTTGATCTTGCAAGTGGTGTCATAAACCTTGCCGGAGAACTGGATCTGGCCGTCGAATGCGTGCGACAGCGTGGGCAGTCCGGCCGCCAGGGCGACGAGCGAGGCGAAGGCTACGCGTTTCATTTTCTTGTCCTTTGCAATGAAGATTGAAAAAACCACTCCGGCACCATGCCGATAATCGAGGGCGTGCGGATGGGGTTGGAAAATGTCCGTTGGCGGTCCCCTGCTCTCGGTTTGAGAGAGTGGGGCGGCGTGGACTATGTGCATAAGCCAAAACGTGATGTTCTGGGCGTCTGCAGGCGGTAATGTAATGCGGGTGAAGCTGGGATTGATTAGTAATGATGCTAAATATCAATCGTAATTGTTCGATATTGGCGGGGCGGTCGTCGTGTGCGGAGATATTTCGCTGTGAGTGATAAATATTCTTGGTTTTGGCCCGGAAAATTCTCTATTTTTGATTTCTTTAGTGAATTGTCCGATTGGGGTGCGACCGAAACTCGGGAATTTCTGGCTTGGGAAAGGAGGAAGGCCGCCCCTTGGGGGAGTGAGGAGGTCCGCTTTCAGGCAAATCGCGCTGCCGTGCAGGTGGTGCTTGTCTGGGGAGGGGCTTTGCTGTACGGACGAGGGGGCGGACTGAGCCGGATCGCTGCGCTGCGACCACTTCTCCAATATGGCAATTAACGGCCAGGCCGTGCCAAACCGCAGATGCCAGATACGCTTGGGCGCTGCGGACTGTTACCAAGTGCTCAGGCGTTCAAGGAGGAGGGGGGAAGAGAGGAAGAGAGGAAGAGAGGAAGAGAGGAAGAGAGGAAGAGAGGAAGAGAGGAAGAGAGGAAGAGAGGAAGAGAGGAAGAGAGGAAGAGAGGAAGAGAGGAAGAGAGGAAGAGAGGAAGAGAGGACGAAAAAAACCCGGCACGCGGCCGGGCTTGAAGGTACCATTGCATTGCGCAAGACGGATACCGAGGAGACAAGGGGAGGGGTCCTGATGGACCACCGTTGGCAAAGCGCACTGTCAGGACAGCGTCGCTTTGCCAACGGGCCGGCGCAGGCCGGCCTTGCCGCTGCCGGCACTAACCGGCAGCGGGGCTGGCGTGGTCTTAGACCGACGCCGGCTTCTTGGTGGCCGAGCGAGCCGTGGCGCCGGCTTGCTGCGCAGCCTTGCTGGCGGCAGTGGCGGCAGCCTGGAAGTTGCTTTCAGCGATTTCAACAGCCTGCTTGGTGGCCTTCTGGACCGACTCGTAGGCGTTGTTGGCGGCGCTGATGGCGGACTTCACGATGGCGACGGTCGACTCCGAGCCGGCCGGTGCGTTCTTGGCGAAGTTGTCGACCAGGGCTTGCACATTCTTCGAGCCTTCGGCCAGCTGGGCTTCGGCGACCTTGGTGAACTCGCCCTGGGTTTCCGAGGCGATTTCATACAGGTGACGGGTGTAGGCCAGGGCCTTCTCGGCAACAGGCTGAACCAGCGAAGCCTGGATGGCCAGCAGTTCCTGCGCATCCTTGGCGGACAGCGCCTTCTTGGCGTTGTCGACGTTTTCAGCGAAGGTCGTCTTGACGACCTGCAGGTTCAGTTCGACCAGCTTTTCGACGCCTTCGAATGCCTTGGTGGTCAGACCGAACAGGGTCTCCAGGTTGGCTTTTTGTGCAGCTGCGATTTGTTCCGGGGTGAGGATCATGCTGAGTCTCCAGTGGTGGGTTCAGGATCAAGCAACGTTAGGCCGCCCAGATGTCAGAGCCATGACAGGAAAGAACTTGTCGGAAAGCCAAGCCCAGGCGTGAAAGTCATCAGCGCACCAGCAGGTTTTGTTGGCATGATGCGCTGCAACAATTCCCATTCTAGGGCTTGCTAAAGGTCTGTCAAGCGGTTTTTGTGCGTCGCACAAAAAATTGTTGATGACTTCCTTCGATGCGGCGCATAAGTCATCTTCCATGGGCCGGCCGTAGAGTCTCGGGCACGGGTGATACCATCACGGCTTCGCGCGGCGGTGCCCGCCATCTGGCACTTCGCCCGCCACGCCGCTCCCTCCCTGCCCCATGCTAGCCTACTACGCCGACCAGTTCGTCCTGCCGCTGCCGCCGGGCCACCGCTTTCCGATGCGCAAGTACAGCCTGCTGCGCGAAGCCGTAGCCTCGTCGGTGCCCGGCTTGGAACTGCGGGAGGCGCCGCGGGCGGACGATACGGCGCTGCTGCGGGCCCATACGGCGGACTATGTACGGCAGGTGTCGGACGGCGTGCTCGATGCGGCGCGACAGCGCGAGATCGGCTTCCCCTGGTCGGTCGACATGGTGGAGCGCTCGCGGCGTTCGGCCGGCGCCACCATGGCCGCCTGCCGGGCTGCGCTGGCGGATGGCATCGCCGTCAATCTGGCCGGTGGCACCCACCACGCCTACGCGGATAAGGGGGGCGGTTTCTGCGTGTTCAACGACGCGGCCGTTGCGGCGCGCGCCCTGCAGGCCGAGGGGCGGGTCGCGCGGGTTGCCGTGGTCGATCTGGACGTGCACCAGGGCAATGGCACGGCGTCCATCCTGCGGGACGACCCGAGCGTCTTTACGCTCTCCTTGCACGGCGAAAAGAACTACCCCTTCCGCAAGGAGGCTAGCGACCTGGACGTCGGCCTGCCTGACGGCTGTGGCGACGACGACTACGCACAAGCGCTGCAGGATGCGCTCGACACCCTGTTCCACCGCTTTGCACCCGAACTGATCATCTACCTGGCCGGGGCGGATCCGCACGAGGGCGATCGTCTCGGCCGGCTGAAGCTGACCCTTGCGGGCCTGGCGCGGCGCGACGCGCTGGTGTTCGAGAGCGCAGCCGCGCGCGGCTTGCCCGTGGCGGTGGCGATGGCCGGCGGCTACGGCCGGCAGATCGAGGACACCGTGGCCGTGCATGCGCAGACTGTGGCGCTGGCCGCCCGGTTCCAGGCGCGGCATCCGCGCTTGCGGCTGGCGGCGCAGTCTCCGGCCACGGCGGTGCCGGCATGACCGGCGGCACCGCAAGTGCGCGCGCGGGCGGCGCCCGTGCCCGTCTGTGGGTGGCGTGCATGCCGTGGCTGTTCGTGCTGATCTGGAGCACAGGGTTTATCGTGGCCAAGTACGGCATGCCCTACGCGGAGCCGATGACCTTCCTGTTCCTGCGCTTCGTCGGCGTGCTGGTCTTCATGCTGCCCTTCGCCGCGCTGGCGCGCGTGCCGCTGCCGCAGCGCGGCGGCCGCACCGACTGGCGCATGGTGGGCCACCTGGCCCTGGCCGGGCTTTTCCTGCAGGCGGGCTATCTGGGCGGTGTCTGGGCGGCAGTCAAGCTGGGCATGCCGGCAGGGGTTTCGGCGCTGATCGTAGGCATGCAACCGGTGCTGACCGCGCTGATCGCGTCGCGCCTGGGCGAGCGCATCAGCGCGCGCCAGTGGCTGGGTCTGTTGTGCGGCATCGTCGGCGTTGGCTTGGTCGTGGCCAACAAGCTGAGCGTTGCCGGCATGTCGCTGCCGGCCCTGCTGCTGGCGGTCGGCGCCCTGTTGTGCATCACGGTGGGCACGCTGTACCAGAAGCGTCATTGCCCGGTGTTCGACCTGCGCATCGGCTCGGTGATCCAGTTCGCCGCATCGGCGCTGGCTTGCCTGCCGTTCATGTTCCTGTTCGAGAGCCGCGAGGTGCAGTGGACCGGCGCCATGATCGGCGCGCTGCTGTGGTCGGTGCTGGCGTTGTCGATCGGCGCCATCTCGCTGCTATTCGTACTGCTGCGGCAAGGCGCCGCTACGCGGGTGTCCAGCCTGATGTACCTTACGCCGCCCACCACCGCCGTGATGGCCTGGCTGCTGTTCGGCGAGCAGTTCCCGCCGCTGGCGGCGCTGGGCATGGGGCTGGCGGCGGCCGGCGTGGCCCTGGTCATCCGGCGCTAGGCCGCAATCCCTTGACATCCATTCGCCGCCCCCGCAGCCATCAGTCCGGCCGCCTGCCAAAGGCCTTCCCGAACCCGCCATCGATTCGTTCAGCCCGCCATCCATGAAACCGCAAGCCGAGCACCGCAGCGCCTATCGTCATTTCCTTTCCATCCCCACGCGCTGGATGGACAATGACGTCTACGGCCACGTGAACAACGTGGTGTACTACAGCTACTTCGACACGGTGGTGAACCGCTACCTGATCGAACAAGGTGTGCTGGACCCGGCCGACGGCGAGACCATCGGCCTGGTCATCGAGACGCAATGCAACTATTTCGACTCGCTCAGTTTTCCCGATACGGTGGTTGCGGGCCTGCGGGTGGCGCGGCTGGGCAACACCAGCGTGCGCTACGAGGTCGGGCTGTTCCGCGGCGAGGCACAGACGGCGGCCGCGCAAGGACACTTTGTCCATGTCTACGTCGACCGGGATACGCGCCGGCCGGTCCCGCTGCCGGATGCGCTGCGCCGCGCGCTCGCACCCTTGCACGCCCGGCCGGCCGAGGCCGTCGGGCTGGCATGAATGGGCGTGCCCGCGAACGGACAGGGGGGCAGGGGAGACGCGATGGTCGATGAGGTGAACAAGCAGTGAAGAAAGAAGCAAAGTCCATGGATCCGCAGGCCCGCCCGCTGGATGAGGCGGCCGTCGTCGATCGGGCCATCCTGACACGGCGCTCGGTGCGCGCCTTCCTCGATACGCCCGTGCCGCGCAAGATGGTGGAGGATATCCTGGGCGTCGCCAGCCGCTCGCCGTCCGGCACCAATACGCAGCCCTGGCATGTCTACGTGCTGACCGGCGATGCCAAGGCGCGCCTGTGCACTGACCTGCTGGCCGCTTATGACGACCCGGAGCGAGACAGCAAGTATTTCGAGGAGTATCCCTATTACCCGCGCGAGTGGGCCGATCCCTACCTCGAGCGCCGCCGCAAGGTTGGCTGGGACCTGTACAAGCTGCTGCAGATCAGCCGCGAGGACAAGGCGCGCATGCACGAGCAGCACGCGCGCAACTTCCTCTTCTTCGGCGCGCCGGTCGGCCTGATCTTCACCATCGACCGCATCATGGAGCAGGGCAGCTGGCTGGATTACGGCATGTTCTTGCAGAGCATCATGATCGCGGCGCGCGCGCGAGGCCTGGATACCTGCCCGCAAGCAGCGTTCACGCGCTTCCATCGCATCATCGACTCCCACCTTCGGCTGACGACCGACGAGATGGTGGTATGCGGCATGTCCCTTGGCTATGCTGATCCTGTGGCGCCCGAAAATCAGCTCAGCACGGAACGTGAACCGGTAAGCGGGTTCGCGCGTTTCCTCAGTTGAGACCGTAGGGAGGGCAGTAAGGTCGGGGAAGACCGTGTCGGCTTCCTCGCTCTATTTATGTTTGTGGCGCCGTTCGATGACGGGGCGCGGCGGCTACCCGATGGGAGCCGGCGTGGGTCGGCAAGTACTTGAAGTGTCGTGTGTGCAGCACTTCCCGCAGTGTGGAAATGTCTGCAAACCGAACTTTAAGGAGCGAACGTAAGTCTCTAATCTTGCTAACAATTTCAATTTTTCCTAAACTGGCGCCATCCTTGATGCGCGCAGAACGAATCATGTCCCGGTCTGATTCCCCATTGCTGAGATTCTTCGGCATCACCTCGCTTTCTTCCGCCGCCACTGCCGTGATGGTGTCTGCGTCTCTGCTTGCCGCGCCTGTTGTGCAAGCCGCCGACGCAGGAACGTCCGGCAAGACCAGTAAGACGGCCAAGAAGACTGCCAAGAGTGCGAAGAAAACCACCGCCAAAGCGGAAACCACGTCACGCAAGGTGATCGTGCTGAAGAATGGCAAGCGCCATGTTGTGGCGGAGCGCCATGCTGCCCCGGTGCGTGCCGCGTTCATTCCGGCCAAGCCTTCGATGGGCGAGGCGCTCGGCCTGCGCGACACCGCCGACGCCCTGGCCCTGCGCTCCAGCGTGGCGCTGGTGATGGACCAGGATACCAATGAGGTCCTGTTCCAGAAGAACCCCTCCGCGGTGCTGCCCATCGCCTCGATCACCAAGCTGATGACGGCGATGGTGGTGATGGATGCGCGCCAGCCGATGGATGAGATGCTGACCATCACCGAGGAAGACCGCGATACCGAGAAGCACAGCGGCTCGCGGCTGCGTTTCGGTGCGCAGCTCAGCCGCCAGGAAATGCTGCTGCTGGCGCTGATGTCTTCCGAGAACCGCGCCGCCTCGGCGCTCGGCCGCAATTATCCGGGCGGCCTGCCGGCCTTCGTGCAGGCGATGAACCGCAAGGCGCGCGAACTGGGCATGAACGACACCCACTATGTCGATTCGAACGGCCTGTCGAGCAGCAATGTCTCCAGCGCGATGGACCTGGCTCGCCTGGTCAATGCCGCCTACCGCAACCCGACCATCCGTGAGTTCTCTACCCAGACCGAGCACGAGGTCAATGTGCTGGGCCGCCCGCTGCACTATGTCAGCACCAACCGCCTGGTGCGCGGCGGCAACTGGGAGATCGGCCTGCAGAAGACCGGCTTCATCAGCGAGGCCGGCCAGTGCCTGGTGATGCAGGCGCGCGTGCATGGGCGCAATGTCGTCATGGTGTTCCTGGATTCGGTCGGCAAGCTGTCCCGCTTTGCCGATGCCACCCGCGTGCGCGATTGGCTGGAGCATTCTCCTTCGGGCCAGCCCCGCCCCTTTCCCGCCTCGCCCAATCTGACCCAGGGCCCGACTACGCCGCAGGCCGTCCTGGCCTCGCAGCAGCCGCGGGGTACCTGATCCGGGTCGGATTCCAACGGGCGGAATCAAAAAAGAACGCGCCGGCATGCCGGCGCGTTTTTATTTTGGCGTGCCCGAGCGGCCCGCGTGCCGGCAAGGCGGCGCCGGAAGGGCGCCGCCTTGCCGCCCTGATTAGAGCAGCTTGCCCGGATTCATGATGCCGGCGGGGTCGAAGACCCGCTTGATCTCGCGCATCAGGCGCAATTCCAGCGGGTCCTTGCTGCGCAGGAAGTCATCGCGCTTGAGCTGGCCGATGCCGTGTTCCGCGCTGATGCTGCCGCCGTAGCGCACGACCTCGTCGATCACCTCTGCCGATACCGCCTTGCCGTGGCGGGCGGCCCATTCGGCGGGAGCGCCGGCGGGGCGCGACAGGTTGTAGTGCAGGTTGCCGTCGCCGAAGTGGCCGAAGACGAAGGGGCGGATGCTCGGGTCCAGCCTGGCGAGGCGCTGCGCCATGCTGTCCATGAAGGCTGGGATCTGCTCGATCGGCAGCGAGACATCGTGCTTCAGGTGCGGGCCGTCGGCGCGCTGTGCCTCGGAAATCTCCTCGCGCAGCTTCCACAGGGCCTGCAATTGCGCCAGCGAAGCCGAGACGGCGGCATCCAGGCACAGCCCGTCCTCTAGCGCGGCGCCGATCACCTCTTCGAGCAGGGCATTCAGGCCGGCCTCGTCGGCCGTGTCCGCCAGTTCCATCAGCACATAGCCGGGATAGCGCTGCGCGAACGGCTCCTGCACACCCTCGGCGTGGGTCAGCACCAGGCCGACGCAATCGCCGGTGAAGTATTCGTAGGCCTGCAGCCGGGCACCGCAGCGCGCGTAGAGGTGTTCGAACAGCGCCAGCGACTGCGCCGGCGACTCCACGGCGGCCAGCACCACACAGCGCACGTCGGTGCGCGGCAGCAGGCGCAGCGCGGCGGCGGTGATCACGCCCAGCGTACCTTCCGATCCGATCAGCAGCTGCTTCAGGTCATAGCCGGTGTTGTCCTTGCGCAGGGTGCGCAGGCCGTGGAAGACCTCGCCGGTGGGCAGCACCGCCTCCACCCCGAGCACCAGCTCGCGTGTCATGCCGTAGCGCACGACGTTGACGCCGCCGGCGTTGGTGGCGAGGTTGCCCCCGATCTGGCAGGAGTCTTCCGCCGCCAGGCTCAGCGGCAGCAGTCGATGCTCGGCTTCGGCGGCGCGGCGCAGGTTGCCCAGGATGCAGCCGGCTTCCGCCACCATGGTGTTGGCGACGGTGTCGATCGAGCGGATGGTGTTCATGCGGTCCAGGCTCAACACCACGTTGCGGGCACCGCCATCGGGTGTGGCGCCGCCGCACAGCCCTGTGTTGCCGCCGCGCGGCACCACCGGCACGGCGGCCTGCTGGCATAGCGCGAGCGCGCGAGAGACTTCCTCAACGCGGCGGGGACGCACCACCGCCTGGGCCTGGCCACGGTAGAGGCCTCGCCAGTCGGCAAGCCAGGGAGCGATATCGTCCGGATTGGTCGCCACCACGTCGTGGCCGAGCGTTTCGACGAGGCGGGAGAGAAAGTCGTCAGGATGCATGGTGTGGCAGTGGCAATGAAGAATCGGTCAGGAAGGCGCCGGGCAGGGCCCATTGGCGCCCGCGGGGGTTCAGCCGGCGGCCGGTGCCGGGGCTGGCTGGCCGCCGACGGTTTCGAGGTGCAGGCCGAGCCGGGCTGCCGCGCCGCGCAGATGGGCCTCGGCCGCGGCGCGTGCGCGGCAGGCATCGCCGGCCAGGATGGCGGCGAACAGTGCCTCGTGCTCCTCGTGCACCTGCTCAGCCAGTCCGGCCTGGCGCAAGGTGTTGCTGCGGGCAGCCTGGACGGCCTCGTGCAACTGCACGTTCAGGTATTGCAGCAGCTGCTGGTAGTACTTGTTGTGGGTGGCCGTGGCCACGGCGATATGAAAGGCCGTGTCGAGATCGGCGGCAGGCTGTGGCTCGTGCAGCCGCTGGCGCAGGCGCTGCAGCAGGGCGGACAGGGTGTCCAGGTCCTGTGGCGTGCGGCGCGCGGCTGCCAGCGCGGCGGCCGCGCCTTCCAGTTCCAGGCGCAGTTCGTAGAGGCTGGTCAGTTCCGCGCGGTCCACCGCGAGTTGCGCTGGCAGCCGGAACCCAGCGGTGCCGGTGCGTGCGCGCACCGTGCTGCCCAGGCCCTGGCGGCTTTCGACCAGGCCCTGGGAGCGCAGATGCTCGGTGACTTCGCGGATCACCGCTGCACTGACGCCGAAACGCTCCGCCAGTTGCCGCCCGGTGGGCAGCCTGCTGCCGATCGGATAGTCGCCGCGCGCGATTTCCGCGCTCAGTTGCTGGGCGACCTGTTCGGTAAGGGTGACGGCTCGTGTACGCATGCCAACGATTATATGCTTTGAAGGTTATCTGAAAACTAAGGGTAAATGCTTAGTTTTGCAGAGCGAGGCGCGGAAGGTCTCGCCGACCAGGCCAACCTGAGCCGCACCACCAAGCGGATCACAGGCTTCCCGCCGGGCGAGTTCGCCCGGCGCTTCGTCGAGGACGGGTTCTTCTGCTTGTACCGGGTGGATATGACGGACGCCGGCGCTGGCGCTCAGGCGGCTTCTTCCGCCGTGTAGCCCATGCCGCGCGAGATCTGCAGCGCGGTGTCCTTCAGGTTCTGCAGCCAGCTTTCCTGCAGGCGGTCGGCCGGTGCCGACAGCGACAGCCCGGCGATCAGCCGGCGCGAGTCGTCGTAGATGCCGGCGGCGATGCAGCGCACGCCCAGTTCCAGCTCCTCGTTGTCGCGCGCATAGCCGTTGCTGCGCACCCAGTTCAGCTCGCGTTCGAGCTTGGGCAGGTCGGTGATCGAGGTGCGGGTGTGTCCGGCCAGGCCCGTGCGGGTGGCATAGCTGCGCACGCGTGTGGCCTCGTCGGCGGCAAGGAAGAGCTTGCCGACGGAGGTCAGGTGCAGCGGGGCGCGGCCGCCGATGGCGCGCACCACCTGCATGCCGGAGCGCTCGCTGTAGGCGCGCTCGATATAGACGATCTCGTCGCCCTGGCGTACCGACAGGTTGACGGTCTGGCCGGTCACGCGATGCAGCGCGCGCATCGGCGCCAGCGCGGCTTCGCGCACCGAGAGCCGGGCCTTGACCAGGTTGCCCAGTTCCAGCAGCCGCATGCCGAGACGGTAGCTGCCGGGGTCAGAGCGGTCGACAAAGCGGCAGGCCACCATGTCGTTGAGGATGCGGTGGGCGGTGGAGGGGTGCAGGCCGGTGGTCAGCGACAGCTCCTTGAGGCTGACCGGGTCTGCGTGCTGGGCGAGCGCGTCCAGCAGGGTCATCATGCGTTCGATAACCTGGATCGAGGTCTTTCCAGGTGCTTTGTCGGCGTCTGACATGGGGAAATGTTGCCCTGCGGCGAATTAAGCGTCTGCCTGATTCTATCTCGCATCGTGAAAATTTCAATACGTGAAATGCAATTTCTGCGCGACTGCATCAAATCTGGCTTATCTTGCGGGCATCTGGCCGGCATCTGCGGGCGCCGCAGCGAGGATGTGCGCCAGCCGAGGCGCATGAGCGCATAATTGCGGGGTTTCGGGTCTCGAAGAAGGGAAACAATGCGAGTCGGACTGTTCGCCACCTGCCTGGTGGATCTCATGCGCCCAGAGATCGGGTTTTCGGTGCTCAAGCTGCTGGAGAAGGCGGGCTGCGAGGTGATGGTGCCCGAGGCGCAGACCTGCTGCGGCCAGCCGGCCTACAACTCGGGCGAGCGCGCCGGCGCGCGCGACCTGGCCGAGAAGTTCCTGCGCGAATTCGAGATGTTCGACTACGTGGTGGTGCCCTCGGGCTCCTGCGCCGGCATGATCCGCCAGCACTACGGCGACCTGCTGCGCGACGACCCCGAGCTCAACGGCCGTTACGAGCGGCTGCGCGAAAGGGTCTACGAACTGACCGATTTCCTGGTCAACGTGGTGAAGCTGGAGACGCTGGACTCTGCCTTCTCCGGCCGCGTGACCTATCACGATTCCTGCTCCGGGCTGCGCGAGCTCGGGGTCAAGGCCCAGCCGCGCGCGCTGCTGGGCAAGCTGCCTGGCGTGCAGCTGACCGAGATGAAGGACTGTGAGGCCTGCTGCGGTTTCGGCGGCACCTTCTCGGTCAAGTACGGCAACATCTCCACGGCCATCGTCGACGAGAAGTGCGCCAACATCAAGGACAGCGGCGCGGATGCCGTCGTGCTCGGCGACCTGGGCTGCATGCTCAATATCGAAGGCCGCCTGCGGCGCACCGGCGACGCGCGCACGCGCGTGCTGCATATCGCCCAGGTGCTGGCAGGCGACGCCTGAACGGCGGCGGACCCAGACAGGCAAGAAGCGGAGGCCACCACCCGATGCAAGTACACAGCATGGAATTCAAGGCGCGCGCCGGCCAGAAGCTGGCTGACCAGCGCCTGCAGCAGAACCTGAAGAAGCTCTCCACCAAGTTCGTCACGGCGCGCGCCGAGGCCATCCACGACATCGATTTCGACGCCACGCGCGCCGCGCTCAAGGAGCGCCGCAACCGCGCCCTGGAGAACCTCGACGTCTGGCTGGCGACCTTCGAGGAGAACGCCACGCGGCGCGGCGCCACCGTGCTGTTCGCCGAAACCACCGCCGATGCCGCGCGCCTGGTGGCGGAGATAGCGCAGAAGCACGGCGTCAAGAAGGTCATCAAGAGCAAGTCGATGGTGACCGAGGAAATGCGCCTGAACCAGGTGCTCGGCGAGATGGGCGTACAGAGCATCGAGACCGACCTGGGCGAGTACATCCTGCAGATCAATGACTCGGAGCCGCCTTCGCACATCATTGCGCCGGTGGTGCACAAGGACAAGGACGAGATTGCCGACCTGTTCGCCAAGGTCCACCACAAGCCGCGGCTGACGGAGATTCCGGACATGACGCGCGAGGCGCGCGAGGTGCTGCGCCCCGAGTTCCTGTCGGCCGACATGGGCGTGACCGGCGGCAACTTCATCATCGCCGAGACCGGCTCGGTGGCGGTGGTCACCAACGAAGGCAACGAAGGCATGTGCACCGTGATGCCGCGCGTGCACGTGGCCGTGACCGGCATCGAGAAGGTGCTGCCCACGCTGGAGGACCTGGCCACGGTGATGCGGTTGCTGCCGCGCTCGGCCACCGGCCAGGCCATCTCCAACTACTTCTCGCTGCTGACCGGGCCGCGCGCCGAGGGCGAGCGCGACGGTCCCGAGCACATGTACTTCGTGCTGGTCGACGGCGGCCGCGCGGGACTGATCGGCGGGGAGTTCCAGGAGATGCTGCGCTGCATCCGATGCGGCGCCTGCATGAACCACTGCCCCGTCTACCAGAAGATCGGCGGCCACGCCTACGGCTGGGTCTACCCGGGTCCGATGGGCAGTGTGCTGACGCCGAGCTACGTGGGGCTTGCCAATGCCGTGGACCTGCCGCAGGCGGCCACGCTGTGTGGCGAGTGCAACCGTGTATGCCCGGCCTCGATTCCCCTGTCGGACCTGCTGCGCAAGCTGCGCGAAAAGCAGATGGAGCGGGGCCTGCGTCCCTGGCAGGAGCGTGTTGCGCTGCAGGCCTGGGCCTACGTCGCACGCCGCCCGGCACTCTATGCGCTGGCCACGCGTATCGGCGCGCGTGTGCTGGCGCGCATGGGCGGCAGCGGCAAGATGATCTCCAGCCTGCCGCTGGCCGGGGCCGGCTGGACCGATACGCGCGACATGCCGGCGCCCAGCGGGCGCACGTTCCGCGAACTGTACAAGGAAAGGAGGGCGCGCTCATGAGCGGCACCACTGGAAACCCCGCCAACGCGGCAGCATTGGCGACCATGCGCGCCGCGCTGGAACAGCACCTGTCCGGCAGCCTCGCCGCCGACGGACTGGTGCGCGGCTGGCGCGAGGCGGCGTCGGGCCTGAGCCTGCCGCCGATGTTCGGCCAGGCGATGGAGGAGCTGCTGCGCCGGCTGGAGATGTCGGCCGTGTTCGCGCAGGACAGCTGTTCCTTCTCCAGCAGCGCCGTCACTGATCAGCTAAAGCGCTGGCTCGACAAGGCGGGGCAGCAGTAGGCGGTAAGCGCTGTAAGTGTCATAAGCGCCGGCAGGCAGCGGACGCTGCTGCCGGCATCAGTTGCGCGGCCGTCCAGGCATCCGGAGCGGATCCCGTGCCGGACGTGAAAACGCCCGCGGGCCGGAGCCGCGCGGGCGCAGTATGTGCCGGTCCGGAGCCGGCCGCTCAGCCCAGCAGCAGGGCGTCGTCGTCGAGCTGCTCGTGGCGGGTCTGCTCGAACATGCGCAGCAGGTCGGGCACATCCAGGCCGCGGCGCTTCTCGCCGGACACGTCCAGTACCACCTGGCCCTGGTGCAGCATCACCGTGCGCTGGCCGTAGTCCAGCGCCTGGCGCATGCTGTGGGTCACCATCATGGTGGTCAGCTTGCTTTCCTCCACGATGCGGGCGGTCAGTTCCAGCACGAAGGCTGCGGTCTTCGGGTCCAGCGCCGCGGTGTGCTCATCGAGCAGCAGGATGCGCGAGGGCTGCAGCGATGCCATCAGCAGGCTCACAGCCTGGCGCTGGCCGCCGGACAGCAGGCCGATGCGGTCGGTCAGGCGGTTCTCCAGCCCCAGGTTGAGCAGGCGCAGCTTGTCGCGGAACAGCTCGCGCGACTGGCGGTTCAGCGCCGCGCGGAAGCCGCGCTTGCTGCCGCGCGCCATCGCCAGCGCCATGTTTTCTTCAATGGTCAGCGCCTCGCAGGTGCCGGCCATCGGATCCTGGAACACGCGTGCCACCAGGTGGGCGCGGTCCCAGGCGGGCTGGCGCGTGACGTCGTTGCCGTCGATGGTGATGCTGCCCGAGTCGACCATCTGGTCGCCGCTGACGGCGTTCAGGAAGGTGGACTTGCCGGCGCCGTTGGAGCCGATCACCGCCACGAACTGGCCGCCGGGAATCTCCAGGTTGAGACCGCGCAGGGCGCGCGTCTCGATCGGGGTGCCGGGATTGAAGGTGAGCTTCAGGTCTTTTGCGCGCAGCATCTCAGGCACCTCCGTTCTTGCGGCCGAACAGTTTCTTGCGGGTGGCGGGCAGCACCAGGGCGAAGGTCACCAGCGCGGCGGTCACCAGGTTCAGGTCCTGGGCCTTCAGGCCGATGAAGTCGCTGTTGAGCGCCAGCGCGATGAAGAAGCGGTACAGGATGGCGCCCAGCACCACGGCCAGCGTGGTCAGCACCAGCCGGCGCGCCGGCAGGATGGTTTCGCCGATGATCACGGCGGCCAGGCCGATCACGATGGTGCCGATGCCCATCGAGATGTCGGAGCCGCCCTGGGTCTGCGCGAACAGCGCGCCCGCCAGCGCCACCAGTCCGTTGGACAGCGCCATGCCGGCCAGCGTGGCGCGGCCGGTGGCGATGCCTTGGGAACGTGCCATGCGCGGGTTGGCGCCGGTGGCACGCATGGCCAGGCCGAGCTGCGAGGAGAAGAACCAGTCCAGGCCGACCTTGGCCACGATCACCACGACCAGCAGCAGCGCCGGGCGCAGCACGTAGTCAGGCAGCCAGTCGGGCTGCAGCATCGTGAAGACCGTCGGCTCGGTGATCAGCGGCACATTGGGACGGCCCATGATGCGCAGGTTGACCGAGTACAGCGCGATCATCATCAGGATACTGGCGAGCAGATCCATGATCTTCAGGCGCACATTGAGCCAGCCGGTGATCAGGCCCGCGACCGCGCCTGCGGCGATGGCCGCGACGGTGGACATGAAGGGGTCATGGCCGGCGGAGATCAGCGTGGCGGCCACGGCGCCGCCCAGCGGGAAGCTGCCGTCGACGGTCAGGTCGGGGAAGTTGAGGATGCGGAATGAAATCAGCACCCCGAGGGCGACCAGGCTGAAGATCAGGCCGATCTCCAGGGCGCCCAGAAGGGAAAAGAGGGACATTGGGGAAATCCTGTGACGAATTCCGGCGCGCTGGGCCGGAACCGGCCGGCGGTGGCGCAGCACCTGGATAAGCCGTGCGCCGCCGCCTGCCGGGATGGGCCGATAGGCCCGGGGGCGCTGGCCTGCCCGGCGCCGAGGCGCGGGCAGGGCGCGGCGGCATTTACTTGATGACTTCCTTCGCTTCCTTGACCAGGTCCTGCGACAGGGTGACACCTTGCTTCTCGGCGGCGCCCGTGTTGACGAACAGTTCCAGCTTGTCGCTGGTCTGCGAGGCGATCGTGCCCGGCTTTTCGCCCTTCAGGATGCGCACCACGACCTTGCCGGTCTGGTGGCCCAGGTCGCCGTAGTTGATGCCCAGGGCGGCGACGGCGCCACGCTTGACGCTGTCCGTGTCGGCCGCGACCAGCGGGATCTTGGACTCGTTGGCTACCTTGACCAGTGCCTCGTAGGCCGAGACCACGTTGTTGTCGGTATTGGTGTAGATCACGTCGACTTTGCCGATCAGGCTCTTGGCGGCCGGGCCGATGTCAACCGTGCGCGGTGCGGCGGCTTCCTTCAGCGTGATGCCATCCTTGGCCAGCAGGCCCTTCAGTTCCTTGACCACCACGACCGAGTTCGCCTCGCCCGGGTTGTACACCATGCCGACATTCTTGACCTTGGGCACGACGCGCTTGATCAGGGCGACCTGCTTGTCCAGCGGCAGCTTGTCCGACACGCCGGTCACGTTGGTGCCGGACGCGGTCCAGGCCTTGACCAGCTGGGCGGCGACCGGGTCGGTCACGCCCGAGTAGACGACCGGTACCGACTTCGTGGCGGCCACGACGGCTTGGGCCGACGGGGTGGCGATGGCCACGATCACGTCGGGCTGGTCGCCAACGAACTTGCGCGCGATCTGCGCGGCGGTGCCGGTATTGCCCTGGGCACTCTGGAATTCCCACTTCAGGTTCTTGTCGGCGTCGTAGCCAGCCGTCTTCAGTTCGGCGCGCACGCCGTCGCGGATGGCATCGAGGGCCGGGTGATCGACGATGGACAGCACCTTGACGCTCTGGGCCTGGACGGCACCGCCGTACATCACGGCCAGCGCGGCGGCAGCGCCAAGGATGGTCTTCGTGGTCGACTTGTAGCTCTTCATATTGTTTGATCTCCCCCTACATCACGTGGGTGGTAAGCGCCGCATGGATCATTTGTCTGTCGTCCTGGCGCGCCGCACGGATGCGGATGGCCGGGCCGCCGCGGGCGCCGCGCGCCCGGCGGCAGGCGGGCGCGAGCGTGGTCGCAGCGGTTACGACGACGATGCGGCTGCGAGCATACCATTTCCGGAAGCCTTGGGCCTCTTGCACTGCGCAAAAATGCCCCAGAAACACCAGAAACTTGTGCTTGCGCAGTCAATTATTGCGCAGGATTGTGGATGTCCGCGTGGATTCGTTCGATTGCGGCCAGCACGTCTTCCGGCAGCCGGACCTGCCAGGCATCGATGTCTTCCTGCAGCTGGGCCAGGCTCGTGGCGCCGATGATGGTGCTGGCGGCGAACCAGCGCGAGTAGCACCAGGCCAGCGCCAGCGTGGCCGGCGACAGGCCCGCCTCGCGCGCCAGCGACACATAGCGTGCCGATGCCGCCAGCGTCTCGGCGCGCATATAGCGCGGGCTCCAGTCGGCAGAGAAGCGGGTCAGGCGGCCTTGCGCCGCCTGGTTGAAGACCGGCGCGTCCGCGCTGCCCGACAGGTACTTGCCGGTGAGCTGGCCGAAGGCGAGCGGGCTGTAGACCAGCAGGCTGACCTCGCTGCGGTAGCAGGCTTCATCGAGGCCCTGCTCGAAGCTGCGGTTGACGAGGTTGTAGGGGTTCTGGATGGTGGCGACGCGCGGCAGGCCGTGCAGCTCGGCCTGCTTGACGAACTCGGCCACGCCCCAGGGCGTCTCGTTGGAGACGCCGACATAGCGGACCTTGCCCGCGCGCACCAGCTCGCCCATGGCCTCGAGCTGGGCCTGGATCGAGGCGCATTCCCGCTCGCGGCCCGGGTCGAAGCTCTTCTGGCCGAAGATGGGCGCGTTGCGGGCCGGCCAGTGGATCTGGTAGAGGTCGATGTAGTCGGTCTGCAGTCGCGCGAGCGAGCCTTCGACGGCCTCGCGGATGCTGGCCGGCGTCAGGTCGCCGCCGTTGCGGATCCAGGGCATGCGCGCGGGACCGGCCACCTTGGTGGCCAGCACCACGCGATCGCGCGCCTGGCGCTTGAGCCACTTGCCGATGATGCGCTCGGTTTCGCCGTAGGTCTCGGCGCGCGGCTTGACGGGGTACATCTCGGCCGCGTCGATGAAGTTGATGCCGCGCGAAAGCGCGTAGTCGAGCTGGCTGTGGCCTTCGGCCTCGGTGTTCTGCTCGCCGAAGGTCATGGTGCCCAGGCAGATGCGCGAAACCTGCAGGTCGCTGCGGCCGAGTCGGATGGTTTCCATGTCGCGTGTGTCCTTGTGCGTCGCCCCGTGAGGCGTGAAGGTCAGCCCGCCCGCCGGTCAGCGCCGGCAGCGGGCCGGTGGAATCAGCGGCGCAGCGCGGCGGCGCATTCGCCGACCAGGCTCGGGCCGCGGTAGATCAGTCCGCTGTAGAGCTGCACCAGCTGCGCGCCGGCATCGATCTTGGCGCGCGCCTCGGCGCCGCCGAAGATGCCGCCCACGCCGATGATGGGCAGCGCATCGCCCACCACCGCGCGCAGCGCCTTGACCACCGCCGTCGATGGCGCGAATACCGGCCGCCCCGACAGGCCGCCCGTTTCCTCGGCATGAGGCAGGCCCTTGACCGCCTCGCGCGAGATGGTGGTGTTGGTGGCGATCACGCCGTCGATGCGGTGACGCACCAGCGCGTCGCCGATATTGCCGATCTGGTCGGCGTCGAGATCCGGCGCAATCTTCAGCGTCAGCGGCACGTAGCGCTTGTGCTTGTCGGCCAGGCGCAGCTGCGCGTCCTTGAGCGAGGAGAGCAGGCCGTCCAGTTCGCTCGCACCCTGCAGCTGGCGCAGGTTCTTGGTGTTGGGCGAGGAGATGTTGACGGTGACGTAGCTGGCGTGCGGGTAGACCCGCTCCAGGCAGTACAGGTAGTCGTCGGCCGCGCGCTCGATCGGGGTGTCGGCGTTCTTGCCGATGTTCAGGCCCAGCACGCCGCCTTCGGCCTTCCAGCGCGAGGCCTGCACATTGGCGATGAAGGCGTCGACGCCGCCGTTGTTGAAGCCCATGCGGTTGATCAGTGCATCGGCCTGCGGCAGGCGGAACATGCGCGGGCGCGGGTTGCCGGGCTGGGCGCGCGGCGTCACCGTGCCGACCTCGATGAAGCCGAAGCCGAGCGCGGCCAGGCCGTCGATGTAGGCGCCGTCCTTGTCCAGACCGGCCGCCAGCCCGACGGGGTTGGGGAAGCGCACGCCCATCACGGTGCGCGGATCGTCGGCCACGCGGCCGCCGATGCAGCCGGCGAAGCCCAGGCGCTGGGCGCGGCGCAGATTGTTCAGCGTGAAGTGGTGGGCATCCTCCGCATCCATCGAGAAGAGGGCGGGGCGAAACAGGGGATAGAGCGCGTTGAGCACGTTGGCGAACGGGAGACTGGCGAACAGGGGAGGCAATGGCGGCGGCACCTTCACGGGTGCCGGCGGCACACCGGCGGCGAAGTGCCGCGGACAACGCGGCACGGACAAGGCGGCATTGTAGCGTTTCGGCGCGGCCCGGCGGCCGCCCCCCATGCCGGCCGTCCTCTGCGGGCGCCATGCCGCGGGCGCAGGGCGCCCGGCCTTGGCTCAGGCGCCGCTGGCGCCGCCCGCCGGCGTGTCGCCGGCTTCCGTCCCAGGTTCAGTCCCGGCCGCGGCCTGCCCGAAGGGCTGCCACTGGTTGCCCACCAGCACCTGCATCGGCTGGAAGCGCGCCTTATAGGCCATCTTGCGGCTTTGCTCGATCCAGTAACCCAGATAGAGGTGGGGCAGGCCGAGCTCGCGCGTCTGCCGGATCTGCCACAGGATGTTGTAGGTGCCGTAGCTGGCGTGGACCTGGAGCGGATCGTAGAACGTGTAGACGGAGGACAGGCCATCGTCCAGCACGTCGATCATGCTGACCATGCGCAGCCGGCCGGCCTCGGGGGACTCCGGCGGCTCGCGGAATTCCACCAGGCGCGAGTTGACCCGGCTTTGCAGCAGGAACTGCTCGTACTGGTCACGGCTGTCCTGGTCCATGCCGCCGCCCGCATGGCGCATCGACTGGTAAAGGAGGTAGAGCGCGTAGTGCTCCTCGACATAGGTCAGCGGTGCCACCAGCGCGCGCAGTCCGTGGTGGCGCTGCCAGGCGCGGCGCTGGCTGCGGTCGGGGGCGAATTCGTCGACCAGCACGCGGCACGGCGTGCAGGCCTGGCAGTCGTCGCAATAGGGGCGGTAAGTGAAGATGCCGCTGCGGCGGAAGCCGGCGCGTACCAGCCGCGAGTAGACGTCGGCATTGATCAGGTGCGCGGGAGTCGCCACCTGCGAGCGGGCCATGCGGCCGTCCAGGTAGCTGCAAGCGTAAGGCGCCGTGGCATAGAACTGCAGCGCGGAAAGGGGCAATTCCTTCAGCTTGCTCATGATTCGTCTGATGCGGGTCAGAGAGCCGGGCCAGGCACGGGATATGGCGCATCGGCCACGGCCGCCGCGCGCCGCCAGTTCAGGATTCCGGCTGCTGCGTCCAGCGCGCCAGCACCGACTTGTCGAAGTCCCAGGGCGCGATGGCCGGTAGCTGGGTGGCGCCGCGCACATGGGCGACGAACTCGGCGCGAGCAATGGGGCGTGCGCCGAGCGAAGCCAGATGGTCGGTTTCCTGCTGGCAGTCTATCATCGCCACGCCGTGGTTGCCGAGGAAGGCGCACAGGGCTGCCAGCGCGATCTTGGACGCATCGGCGCGGTGCGCGAACATGGACTCGCCGTAGAACATGCGCCCGATCGCCACGCCGTAGAGGCCGCCCACGCGCTGTCCGCGATACCAGGTCTCGACGCTGTGGGCCAGGCCCTGGCGGTGCAGCGCGCCATAGGCGGCGACGATGTCGGGCGTGATCCACGTACCCTGCTGGCCCTCGCGCCAGGTGTTGGCGCAGGCGTGCATCACGGCCAGGAAATCCTGGTCGACCCGGATCTGCCAGTCGGGCTCACGCTGCACCCGGCGCAGCGTCTTGCGGAAGGTGTTGGAAATCTTGAGGGCCTGCGGCACCAGTACCATACGCGGATCGGTGCTCCACCACAGCACCGGCTGGCCTTCCGAGTACCAGGGAAAGATGCCTTGCCGATAGGCCAGCAGCAGGCGCTGCGGCGACAACTCGCGGCTGGCCGCAAGCAGGCCGGGCGCATCGGTTCCCGGACCGAGCGCCCGCTCGAGCGGCGGGAAGGGGTCGTGCGGCTCCAGCCAGGCGATCATGCTGCGCAATGGCGCGCGGCGCCGGACGTGTCAGGGCGCCACCGTGGCCCGGCTGGCCAGCGGGCGCATGGGCTTGTCGATGTCCAGGCTGTGCACGCGGAAGCTGCCGTCGCGCAGCCGGCCGGCCGCGCGGTCGGCGTAGAAGCTGCGCAGTGTGTGGACCACGGTGGGGAAGGCAAGCTCGTCCCAGGGCACGTCGGCCTCGTCGACCAGCTTGACCTCCAGGCTTTCCTCGCCCGGGGCGATGTCGAGGTCTTCCAGCGTGGCCAGATAGAACAGGTGCACCTGATGCACATGCGGCACATTGAGGATGGAAAACAGCTCGCCGACCTGCACGCGCGCGCCGGCTTCCTCCAGCGTCTCGCGCGCCGCGCCCTGTGCGGTGGTCTCGCCGATCTCCATGAAACCGGCCGGCAGCGTCCAGAAGCCGTAGCGCGGCTCGATGGCGCGCTTGCACAGCAGCACCTTGTCTTCCCAGACCGGGATGGTGCCGACCACGTTGCGCGGGTTGATGTAGTGGATGGTGCCGCAGTTGTCGCACACATGGCGCGGACGGCTGTCGCCATCGGGTACGCGCAGCACGACCGCATGGCCGCAGTTCGAGCAGAATTTCATGAGGGGCGTCCGGGAGGAATGGCGAAAGTGTATCACCCCATTCGCGGGCGCCGTGCCCGGCTGGCGGGGTACGCATAGCGCATAGGGCTGCGCGATGGTGGCGCACAAAACAAAAAACGCCCGATTGGGCGTCTTCGTTTGATTCAGGCTTGCGCCTGTGACGGTAGTTGGTTGCGGGGGCAGGACTTGAACCTGCGACCTTCGGGTTATGAGCCCGACGAGCTGCCAACTGCTCCACCCCGCGTCCGTCGAAGAAAACAGTATAGGGCAATTGCTTGCGCATTGCAACAGGAAATTTCATTTTCCCCACTGCGCGGCGCAATGCCACTGCGCATATAGATTAGAGCGTCGGCGCCCGCCGAGGTTCGGGCCGCGTACGGGGCGCGTCTTTGTGCATTGCGGGGTGCCGTCAGGCGCCGACCAGGCGCAGTTGCGCGCGCAGTGCCTGCAGGGAGGCCTGCGGATCCTGGCCGCTGGTATCGATGGTGACATCGGCGCGCGCGTACAGCGGCGTGCGTGCCTGCAGGATGCGGCGCAGGTCGATCATGGCCTCGCTGTTGCCCTGCATCGGCCGCATGTCGCCCTGCGCCACCACTCTTGCCATGTGTTCTTCGGGCGAGGTGCGCACCCAGACGGTGTAGCAATGCGCCAGCAGCAGGTTGAAGGTGGCGGGCTCCGACACCAGGCTGCCGGGCGTGGCCAGTACCATGCGCTCGTTCTCGCGCAGCACGCGTTCCAGCGCGCGCATCTCGTAGCGGCGGTAGGCGGCCTGGCCGTACAGCGAATGGATCTCCGACAGGCTGGCGCCGGCTTCCTCCTCGATGGCGCGGTTCAATTCCACGAAGGGCACGCCAAGCGCTTGCGCCAGTCCGCGCCCCAGCGTGGACTTGCCGGCGCCGCGCAGGCCGATCAGGGCCACCCGGCGGTGGCGGGCGTCGCGCGAGTCGGCGGGGGCCAGCGCGTGCCGGCAGGCTTCGCGCACCCGCGCCAGCTCGTCGGCCGGCAATTGCGCCAGCCACTGCATGAGCTGGGTGAACTCGGCCGCGCGCGGGCCGCCCTGTTCGTCGACCTCGGCCAGCACCACGGGCAACGGGACATTGAGTGCTTGCGCCACCTGGCGCAGCAGCAGCACGGATGCATTGCCGGTGCCGGTCTCCAGGTTCGCGAGGTAGCGTTCGGAGACATCGGCGCCGCGGGCCAGATCCTTGCGCGACATGCCGCGCGCCGCGCGCAGTGAGCGGATGCGCTCGCCCAGGCGTGTCAGATAGGGGTCGCGTTCGCCCGCAGTGCGGGATTCGGTGGGAAGCAGGGTGGCGGGTTCACGGCGCATGGCGGGTAAGGCATTGTGTTCCTGGGCTGTAGGCATTATAAGCCGTGCCGGTGCTGCGTTATATTGCATTTGCGTGCTTGCTTAATCGTTGATATGCAATAAAATGCACTACCGAACAGAAGATCAATGGCTGCACAGGGAACAAGACCGCCAGCAAGCAGGGCGCGGCCAGCGGGCACGGTGTCGGCGGCGGTCGAAGAACCCCGCCACCGCAATCCGCAACCCCCAACCATGGAAGACAGGGCATGCAACAGGAGGAGTGGGCAGAGATTGCCTTTGATGGACGCCGTATCCGCATCGAGACGCAGTGGCTGCGGCCGGACCGCACGCAGCGGCCGCTGCTGGTGTTCCTGCATGAGGGGCTGGGCTCGGTCAGCCTATGGCGCGACTATCCGCGCATGCTGTGCGAGGCGGGCGATTTTCGCGGCCTGGTGATCTCGCGCTATGGCTACGGGCGCTCGACGCCGCGCCCGCATGCGGAGAAGTGGGGCGTGGACTTCATGCACCGGCAGGCGTGCGAGGCGCTGCCGGCGCTGTTCGAGGTGCTCGGCATCGGCCCTGGCCGCGCGCACGGGCGGCCCTGGCTGTTCGGGCACAGCGACGGCGCCTCCATCGCGCTTATCCATGCGGCCAGTTTCCCGCAGGCGGTGGAAGGCATCGTCGTAGCGGCGCCGCACATCATCGTGGAAGACCTGTCGGTACGCAGCATCGAGCAGACGCGCCACGCCTATCTCGAAACCGACCTGCGCAGCAAGCTGGCGCGCCACCATGACGACGTCGACTCCGCCTTCTGGGGGTGGAACGACATCTGGCTGAATCCGGAATTCCTCGGCTGGGACATCCGGCCGCTGCTGGGCGAACTGCGCTGCCCGGTGCTGGCGGTGCAGGGCGAGGACGATGAATACGGCACGATGGCGCAGATCGAGGGTATCCACCAGCATGCGCCGCAGACTGTCCTGCTTAAACTCCCGCGATGCGGCCACTCGCCCCACCGTGACCAGCCACAGAGGTTGACGGATGCTGTGGCCGCATTTATAAATTCACATACTTCAAGCCTAAAATAAATTCCGCGCCAGCCTGCGGCGGCGCCCGGCAGACGGGCACGCACGCCAGGCGGCGACGGCAGGGTTCGCCCGGGACAGCCGGGTATCAGGAGGAGACATCCATGCATCGCACGCCATTGCGCAGGCTCGTGCCCGCCTGCATTGCCGCATCCCTTGCCATCAGCGGGGGCGCCTTCGCCCAGGCCGGGCAGGGCGGCAAGATCAAGGTCGGCTTCATGCTGCCCTACACCGGCACCTATGCGGCGCTCGGTAATGCCATCGAGAACGGCTTCAAGATGTACGTGCAGGAGCAGGGCGGCAAGCTGGGCGGCCGCGAGATCGAATACTTCAAGGTCGACGACGAGTCCGACCCGGCCAAGGCGCCCGAGAATGCTTCCAAGCTGATCAAGCGCGACCAGGTCGACGTGGTGGTGGGCACGGTGCACTCCGGCGTGCAGATGGGCCTGGTCAAGGTGGCCAAGGAAAACAACACGCTGCTGATCATCCCCAATGCGGGCGTGGACGAAGCCACCGGCCCGCTGTGCGGCGCCAATATCTTCCGCTCTTCCTTTTCCAACTGGCAGCCCGGCTACGCGATGGGCCACGTGCTGGCCGAGCGCGGCCTCAAGAAGGTGGTCACGCTGACCTGGAAGTACGCGGCCGGCGAACAGTCGGTCAAGGGTTTCAAGGAAGCCTTCGAATCCAAGGGCGGCAAGGTGATCAAGGAGATGAGCCTGCCTTTCCCCAACGTCGAGTTCCAGGCGCTGATCACCGAGGTGGCCGCGCTTAAGCCCGATGCCGTCTTCGTCTTCTTCGCCGGCGGCGGCGCCGTCAAGTTCGTCAAGGACTGGGCGGCGGCGGGGCTCAAGGACAAGATCCCGCTCTATGCGTCGGGCTTCCTGACCGACGGCACGCTGGAGGCGCAGGGCGCTGCCGCACAGGGCCTGGAGACCACGCTGCACTATGCCGACGGGCTCGCCAACTCTCGCGACAAGGCCTTCCGGCTGGCCTATGCCAAGTCCTACAAGCTGCAGCCCGATGTCTACGCGGTGCAGGGCTATGACGCTGCGCAGATGCTGGCCGCCGGCACCGGCGCGGTCAAGGGTGACATGAGCCGCAAGGCCGAGCTGTACAAGGCCATCGAAGCCGCCCGCATCGACAGTCCGCGCGGCGCCTTCACGCTGTCCAAGGCGCACAACCCGGTACAGGACTTCTACCTGCGCAAGGTCGACGGCCGCGAGAACAAGGTCAGCAACGTCGCGGTCAAGGGCCTGGCCGACCCCGCGCGCGGCTGCCGCCTCTGACCTGCTGACGACGCCGCCAGGCTCGCCGTCCGCCCGCCTGCCGCGGCGGACGGTGCGGGCCTGGCCGTTTTCCTGAACCTGGCGAAATGCGCGGCGCATGGACATCGTTTCCTTTCTTATCCAATGCCTGAACAGCGTGCAGTACGGCCTGCTGCTGTTCCTGGTGGCGAGCGGCCTGACGCTGATCTTCGGCATCATGGGCGTGATCAACCTCGCGCACGGCAGCTTCTACATGCTGGGCGCCTACCTGGCCTTCACGCTGGCCAGCCTGACCGGCAGCCTGTTCGTCGCCATCCCGCTGGGCATCGTGCTGGCGGTGGCGTTCGGCTATGTGCTGGAGTGGCTGTTCTTCAGCTACCTCTATGAGCGCGACCACCTGCAGCAGGTGCTCATGACCTATGGGCTGATCCTGGTGTTCGAGGAGCTGCGCAGCATCCTGGCCGGCGACGATGTGCACGGTGTGCCGGTGCCGGCCATGCTCGACGGCGCGCTGCCGATCGGCAACGAGATGACCTACCCGGTGTACCGGCTCTTCATCTCGGCGGTGTGCCTGGCGGTGGCGGGGGCGATGTACCTCGTGATCCGGCGCACGCGGCTGGGCATGATGATCCGCGCGGGCGCGACCAATCGCGAGATGGTGCAGTCGCTCGGCATCAACATCACCCTGCTGTACCGCTTCGTGTTCGCGCTGGGCGTGGCGTTGGCGGTGCTGGCCGGCATGATCGCAGCGCCGGTGTCTTCGGTGTATCCGGGCATGGGTGCGCAGGTGCTGATCGTCTGCTTCGTGGTGGTCGTGATCGGCGGCATCGGCTCGGTCAAGGGCGCGCTGGTGGCGGCCCTGCTGCTGGGCTTCGTCGATACCTTCGGCAAGGTCTTCTGGCAGGACGCCGCAGGCGTGCTGATCTATCTGTTGATGGCGGTCATCCTGCTATGGAAGCCGCAGGGTTTGTTCAAGGCCGGCTGAGGCGCGGGGCCGCGGAACGGGACAGGGCGCGCGGCGGCGTGCCGCAGGCGAGGAGGCTTGGATGGGGGCAGGGATGGAGAGGGAAGGGCAGCAGGCGCGGCACGCGGGGCACACGCGGCTTACCGTGCTGGCCTGGTTCGTGGCGCTGGGCGCGCTGGCGGGGCTGCCGCTGCTGTTGGAGGGCGAGACCGGCAAGTTCTATATCGAGCTGCTGAGCAAGGTCATGGTGATGGCCATCTTCGCGCTGTCCCTGCAGTTGCTGATCGGCTACACCGGCCTGGTCAGCCTGGGCCATGCGGCGTACTTCGCGGCGGCGGCCTACGCTACCGCGCTGCTGGCGCCGCAGGCGGGGCCGGGCAACGGCTGGGTGCTGATGGCCGCGGCCATGGGCGCCGCGGGGCTGCTGGCGCTGCTGGTGGGCATGCTGGTGCTGCGCACGCGCGGCATCTACTTCATCATGGTCACGCTGGCCTTCGCCCAGATGGTCTACTTTGTCTTCCACGATACCAAGCTGGCGGGCGGCAGCGACGGTACCTATATCTACTTCCGGCCCGAGTTCGGCCTGCCGGGGGGCACGGTCCTTAATGTGGACGGCGCCCGGCCTTTCTACTGGCTCGTGCTGGCGGCGCTGGCGGTGACGCTGGGCCTGCTGGCGCAGGTGCTGCGCTCGCGTTTCGGCCACGCGCTGGTGGGCATCCGGCATAACGAGCAGCGCATGCGCGCGGCGGGCTTTGCCACCTATCGCTACCAGCTCGGCGCCTTCGTCGCCGGTGGCATGCTGGCGGGGCTGGCCGGCTACCTGTACGCCATCCAGTTCGGCTTCGTGAATCCGGAGATTGGCTCCTGGCACCAGTCCGGCAACGCGATGCTGATGGTGATCCTGGGTGGCGTCGGCAGCCTGGCGGGCGCGGTGCTCGGCGCCTTTTCCTTCGTGCTGCTGGCGGAGTTGTTCAGCGGCCTGACCAAGCACTGGCAACTGCTGATGGGCGGTTTCGTGATCCTGGCGGTGGCCCTGCTGCCGCGCGGCCTGGTCGGGCTGGCGGACGCGGCGGCCCGCCTGCGCCGCGGTGGCTGGCGCGGCGGCGAACATGGCGCAAAGGAGGTCGCATGAATGCGCCGGTGCTGCAGGCAGAACAATTGAGCCGGCGCTTCGGCGGGCTGACGGCCGTGGCCGGCGTCGACCTATCGCTGGCGCTGGGGCAGGTGCATGCGGTGATCGGCACCAATGGGGCCGGCAAGTCCACGCTGATCAATATGCTCTCCGGCGAGTTGGCGCCTTCCGGCGGCCGCCTGCGCTTGCAGGGCCAGGACGTCACCGGCTGGACCCAGCCAAGGCTGGCCCGGCATGGCGTGGGACGCAGTTACCAGCGCAACAACATCTTCCTGCCGCTGACCGTGCGCGAGAACTGCCGGCTGGCGGCGCAGGCGCGCGCGCAGCGGGCCTGGCGCCTGTGGGAAGGCGCGCAGGCCTGCCGCGTCAGCCGTGCGCTGGGCGACGAGGCGCTCGAGCGGGCCGGGCTGGCCGGCGTGGCCGGCCTTGCGGCCAGCGCGCTGTCGCACGGACAGAAGCGCCAGCTCGAGGTGGCGATGTGTCTGGCGACGCAGCCGCTGGTGTTGCTGCTTGACGAGCCGCTGGCCGGCATGGGGGCGGAAGAGTCGGCGCGCATGCTCGACTTGTTGCGCGGCTTGCGCGAAGGGCACGCCGTGCTGCTGGTGGAGCACGACATGGAGGCGGTGTTCGCCGTGGCGGACCGCATCACCGTGATGGTCAACGGCGCGGTGATCGCCTCGGATGCGCCGGCCGCGATCCGCACCAACCGTGAGGTGCAGCTGGCTTACCTGGGGGAAGACGAGATGGAGGCGGAACCGACCGGCGGCGCGGGCCTTGTGGCGATGGGCACCGGCTGCACGCGGGAGCGGGCGGCATGAGCGGGGAGGGTGGTCGGATGGGTGCGGTGCCCATGCTGCAGGCCAGCGAGCTGCATGCCTGGTATGGCAGCAGCCATGTGCTGCGCGGCGTGGCCTTTCACGTGGCCCCGGGAGAAACGGTCGGCCTGCTGGGACGCAACGGCATGGGCAAGAGCACCTTGCTGCGGACGCTGCTGGGCCATGTCCGCCAGCGGCGCGGCGAGATCCGCGTGGCGGGGCGGGATGCCTCGCGCGCCCGGCCGCATGAGGTGGCGCGCCTCGGCGTGGCCTACGTGCCGGAAGGGCGGGGCGTGTTTCCCAACCTGTCGGTACGCGAGAACCTGGTGATGGCGGCCGGCAAGGGCTGCACGGGACGCCATGACTGGGACGAGGCGCGCGTGCTCGACCTGTTCCCCCGGCTCAAGGAGCGGTTGTCGAACGGCGGCCATGAATTGTCCGGCGGCGAGCAGCAGATGCTGTCGATCGGCCGCGCGCTGATGACCAATCCGGAATGCCTGATCCTGGATGAAGCCACCGAAGGGCTGGCGCCGCGCATCGTGCGCGAGATCTGGCAGGTCATCGCCACCATCCGCGCCACCGGCATCGCCTGCGTGGTGGTCGACCGCAACTATCGTGCGGTGCTCGCGCATGCCGATCGCGCGGTGGTGCTGGAGAAGGGGCAGGTGGTGCTGGACGGCGCGGCCTCGGCGCTGGCGGCTGCGCCCGCCCGGCTCGACCGCTACCTGGGCGTTTGAGGGGCGGGGCGGCGCGCCCGCGCAGCGCATTCCGGGCGGGCGCTGGCGCGGCGTCGTGCCACTACATTCGTGCCACTACAATGTCGGTTTTCGCCGCCGCCATGTCATCCGCCCACTCCCGCCCTCCCGACTTGTCCGCCCCGTCCGCCTCCTCGGCCCTGCCAGCCGACGCGGTCGCGACCGAGCTGGTCGCGGTGCTGGTCGCGGTCAGCCATGGCCAGCCCCGCGTGCTGACGCGCAACCACATGCATGCCTTGCCGGCCGGCCCCTTCGAATCGTCGCACCGTTCGCTGCAGGCCGGCCTGCGTGCCTGGGTGGAGGCCCAGACCCATCATCCGCTGGGCTATGTCGAGCAGCTCTATACCTTTGCCGATGGGGACCGCGCCAACCGGCAGGGGCAGCGCGTCATCTCGGTCAGCTACCTGGGCCTCACGCGCGAAGCGGCCGATGCCGCCATCGATGGCGGCGGCTGGCAGGACTGGTACCGCTACTTTCCGTGGGAAGACTGGCGCGAGGGGTGTCCGGCGATGGTGGCCGCGCGCATCCTGCCGGCGCTGCGCCAGTGGAGCGAGCAGGCAGGCGATGCGGCGTCCAGGCGCCGCCGGCAGCAGCGCATCGATTTCACCTTCGGGCCGGACGATGCGTCCTGGAACGAAGAAATGGTGCTGCAGCGCTATGAGCTGCTGTTCGAGGCGGGCCTGGTTCCGGAGGCGGTGGCGGGCGCGGCGGCAGGCGCCGGCGTGGCGCTGCCGGGCGAGCCCATGTTGCATGACCATCGCCGCATCCTGGCGACGGCCATGGCGCGGCTGCGGGCCAAGATGCGCTATCGGCCGGTGGTGTTCGAGCTGATGCCGCCGACCTTCACGCTGCTGCAATTGCAGCAGGCCTTCGAGGCGGTCGCGGGGCGCTGCCTGCACAAGCAGAACTTCCGCCGCTTTATCGAGCAGCAGGCGCTGGTCGAGGACACCGGCCGCATGACGCAAGGCACGGCGGGGCGGCCTGCCAAGCTGTTCCAATTCCGTGGCGATGTCCTGCTGGAGCGCGCCATCGCCGGCAGCAAGCTGCCGCTGGCGCGGTAGTCGGGCGGGCGCGTCCGCTCGTGGCCGGATCATCCGGGCTTGACGGCTAATTATGCTCATTGCTAGCATAATTGACGGAGGAGGAGGACCCGGCGCAAACCGGCACCCTGCGGAAGCTTCGGGCAAGGTGGTGCGGTGAGGACGGGGCCAAGCCTTAGTTTATTTAGACAAATAATGCTCAAAATGAGTATAAATAATGCATTGCCGCGCCGCCCTGGCAGCGTGCAAACCGCCCTGCTCATGCTGGCCGTGTCTTGCCTGTCGGCACCGGCACCGTCCGCGGGCGCCGCGCCGCGTCCGGCCGCGCCATATCCGAGCCGGCCCATCGAACTGATCGTCACCTTTCCGCCCGGCGGAGGCACGGACCTGCTCGCGCGCAAGCTCGCCGCGCGGCTGGAGGGCGAGCTGGGCCAGCCGGTCGTGGTCGAGAACCGGGCGGGCGCCAGCGGCAATATCGGCGCGCAACTGGTGGCGCACGCCAGGCCTGATGGCTACACCTTGCTGATGGTCAACAGCAGCTATGCCATCAACCCGGGCGTTTACCGCAATGTCGGCTTTTCGCCGCAAGACGACCTGCGGGGCGTGATCAATATCGCCTATGTGCCCTCGGTGCTGGTGACGGCGGCGGCGTCGCCCTGGCAAAGCCTGCGCCAGGCGCTGGATGCCGGTGGCGGGCAGGGCGTGGCGTCACCCGCCTATGCTTCCTGCGGCAATGGCACGCCCCAGCAACTGGCCGGCGAGATGCTGGCCCGCCGCACCGGCGCAAGCTGGCTGCACGTGCCTTACCGCGGCTGCGGCCCCGCGCTGCAGGCCGTGCTGGGCGGCAATGTGGCACTGGGCGTGGTCACGGCTTCCAGCGCACAGCCTTTTATCCAGGCCGGCACGCTGCGCGCGCTGGCGGTGACCTCGCCGCAGCGCTCGCCCTTGCTGCCGGGCGTGCCGACGGTAGCGGAGCAGGGCGTGCCGGGCTATGCGCTCAATCAGTGGCATGGCGTGCTGGCGCCGGCCGCGACGCCGCCCGCCGTGATCCGCAAGCTCAATGCCGCCATCGCCGCCATTGTGCGGCGCCCCGACATGACGGCCGAGCTGCGTGCGCTGGGCTACGACACCACGACCAGCACACCGCAGGAATTCCAGTCGATGATCGATCGCGACATCGTGCGCTTTGGCGAATTGGCCCGCCAGATGCGCTTGAGCGTCGACTGAGCACGGCATTGCCTTTATGTATGATCTTTAATACATAGTGTCGCGGGGATGCAACGCGGGCCCGCCGCCCCGGCGCCCCGCCGCCGCGGCGCAAGGGCTTGACCGTATGGCGCTTCGCTCGCATGCTTGCCGAACCGGACGGCGCACCCGGTATCTCCCGCAGTGGCCGTAGTCGGGCTCTTCCACTAGAATGGCGCGCGTTTGTGCAATGCAATAGCGAACCGGAGCCGTGTCCGGCCTCTGGCCCGTCGCTCTGTTCAAGAGTCGGTCAACCAGACCCCTATCCATGACCACCCAATCCGCAACCAGCCACTATTACATCGAAAGTCCAAGCACGCGTGCCTTGGTGATCGGTGCGATCGGCGTCGTCTTCGGCGATATCGGCACCAGCCCCCTCTACTCGCTCAAGGAGTGCTTCAGCGCCGAGCACGGGATCCCGTTCAGCCAGGCCGCGGTACTGGGCATCATCTCGATGCTGTTCTGGGCGATGATCATCGTGGTCTCGCTCAAGTACGTGCTGTTCGTGATGCGGGCCGACAACGACGGCGAGGGTGGGGTGCTGGCGCTGATGGCGCTGGCGCTGCGCACTGCCACGCCGCGATCGAAGCGGGCCAAGATGCTGATGATGTTCGGCATCTTCGGCGCTTGCATGTTCTACGGCGACGCGGTGATCACGCCAGCCATCTCCGTGATGTCGGCGGTGGAGGGCCTGGAGATCGCCGCGCCCGGGCTGTCCCACTTTGTGATTCCCATCACGCTGGTGATTCTCTGCGCGCTCTTCCTGATCCAGCGCAGCGGTACCTCAACCGTCGGCAAGCTGTTCGGCCCGGTGATGCTGGTGTGGTTCGTCGCGCTGGGCGCGCTGGGCCTGCTGCATCTGGTCAACGCGCCGGCCATCCTGATGGCGGTCAGCCCGTACTACGCGGTCAACTTCCTGATGGAGCATTCGCTGCAGGCCTTCGTGGTGCTGGGCTCGGTCTTCCTGGTGCTGACGGGGGCCGAGGCGCTGTATGCCGACATGGGCCACTTCGGCGCGCGCCCGATCCGCTATGGCTGGTTCGCCGTGGTCATGCCCTGCCTGATGCTGAACTACTTCGGCCAGGGCGCGATGCTGCTGCAGAACCCGAGCGCCATCGAGAACCCCTTCTACCTGATGGTGCCGCAGATGCTGCAGCTGCCGATGGTGCTGCTGGCCACCTTGGCTACCGTGATCGCCTCGCAGGCGGTCATCTCCGGCGCCTTCTCGCTGACCAGCCAGGCCATCCAGCTCGGCTTCGTGCCGCGCATGCGCATCCGCTACACCTCGGCTGCGGAAATCGGCCAGATCTACCTGCCGGTGATCAACTGGATCCTGCTGGTGCTGGTGATCATCGTGGTGGTGTCCTTCAAGAAGTCCGATAACCTGGCCGCCGCCTACGGTATCGCCGTGACCACGACGATGGTGATCACCACCTTCCTGGCGGTGGTGGTGATGCGCAACGTCTGGAAGTGGAATCCGGTGCTGGTCATGCTGATCGGCCTGGGCTTCCTCATGGTGGACCTGGCCTTCTTCTCCGCCAACCTGCTCAAGGTGGCCGAAGGCGGATGGTTCCCGCTGCTGCTGGGCGGAACCGCCTTCTTCCTGCTGATGACCTGGTACAGCGGCCGCAAGCTGCTGCGCGCACGCAGCCTGGAAGACGGCATCCCGCTGGAGCCGTTCATTGCCGGCCTGCTGGCGCACCCGCCGCACCGCGTCGAAGGCACGGCGGTCTTCCTGACCGGCAACTCGGAGTACGTGCCGGTCTCGCTGCTGCACAACCTGAAGCACAACCGCGTGCTGCATGAGCGTGTGGTCTTCCTGACCTTCGTCACGCGCGACATTCCCTACGTGGACGACGACCAGCGCCTCGCCTGCAAGGACCTGGGCGGCGGCATCTACATCCTGCGCTCGGAGTACGGCTTCAAGGAAACGCCCGACGTGCAGAAGGTGCTGGACCTGGCGCAGCGCAAGCTCGGCATGGCCTTCGAGCTGATGGAAACCTCTTTCTTCATCGCGCGCGAATCGGTGATCCCGTCCAAGCTGCCGGGCATGTCGATGTGGCGCGAGAGCTTGTTCGCCTGGATGCATCAGAACGGCGCGAAGCCTTCGGACTTCTTCTCGATTCCGGCGAACCGGGTCGTGGAGTTGGGCACCAAGGTGGAAATCTAAGGCGGCCGGCGGCCGCCGGCCGGCAAGGGGGAGCGCCGCTCCCGCCGGACGCGGCCCCGCTTGCGAGCTCTGAGGAAAAACGCCCCCGCATTCCTGAGTTATGTGGTGTCGGTAGGCACTACTGCTAACCTCGAAAAAAGCCACCATTGACTTGCCTTGGTGGCTTTTTTTTCGCGATACCTATCTCGCGCAAATCCCGCTGGGCCGGTGGGCAGCGTGGCTGGCCGGCGCGCGGCGCGGCGAGCTGTTAGAAGAGGGATCGTGGCTCAAATAGCCGCAAATTGCCCACGCCAGAGCTGAGTGAGCGTGTCAGGTTTCCCCTCCAGCATTCCGCGAGCAACAGCGATGTGTGCCCTTCTTGCGGCGCGGCGCGCTGGAACTTGCCTCGTGCAGCGCGGTCATTGGCGCGCAGCCATTTGTCCTGTTCAGGGATGGCGTCGAGCATACGTTCACGGGGCTGCGCCCTGATCCCCTTGACCCTCGCCATCACGCGGTCACACCTTCTCTTTCGCAGGAGCTGAAAGGCTCCGCTGGGGCCAACGCCCGGCGATGTCACAAGATTGCCCGCGGCGCGGGCAGGATACGTGAACTGCCCACGCTTTCGCTGCGAATATCATTTTATCGTCACATTCGCCAAGTAGATTTTCATTCGAACATAAATCTTGAGCGAATGAACAAATGGGACTGAGCCGCCGACAACGAGACATCCTTGACTGCTTGCAGGGCGTCGACCGACTGAGCACGGAGCAACTGGCCGTCCGCTTCAACGTGAGCAGCCAGACGATCCGCCGCGACATCAACGATCTCGATGAACAAGGCCTGGTCAGGCGCGTGCACGGCGGGCTGAGCCTGCCGACAAACCAGCACAACAAGAGTTTCCTGCAAAGAAGCAATGTCCAGATCGAGCGCAAGCGCCGTATCGCGCAGGCGGCCGTCGGTCTCATGCAGGACGACGCGACGATCTTTCTTGGCTATGGCACGACGGTCGCGGAATTCGCGCGCGCCCTTCCTCCAGACCGGCCGCTACGCGTGGTGACGAACAACCTTGATGCCGTACGGGTATTGGCCGACAAACCTGGGATAGAGACCTGGGTGGCTGGCGGCAAGCTGCGACCAGCGGACCGCGATGTGATGGGCAGCACCACGCTCGACTTCCTGCGCAAGTTCCGCGCGCACTTCGCCATCTGCGGCGTAGGCGCCGTGAGTGCCGACGGCACGCTTTACGAATTCCAGCCGGACGAAGCGGAACTGTCGCAGGTCCTCCTCACGCATAGCCATCGCAGGCTGCTGCTTGCCGACAGTAGCAAGTTTCTGCGCGAGGCGCCTTGCAGGGTGGCGAGCCTCGAACAGGTCGACCACTTCTTCACCGATGCCGACGCCCCCGCCGAGCTGCAATCGCTATGCGAGCGCGCGGGCGTGGAAATGCATCTTTGCTGAGTGCCATGGCATGCCAGGCGCGATCGACGACTCGCGTCTCGGCATGCCCGACGTACCCCGACATAGCAGACGCAAACGCTCTCGCGACGCGTCGGTAATAAACCTCATGAAGCATACCGGAACAGTCTTTCCCTAGCAGCCGAGCCTGCTCCAGGTACGCCCCGCGGTTGTCGCAGTGCTCGCGCATTGCGACAGCTCGATTGACCACGATGCCCATCGCAACGATTCGTGCTCGGACTGCAAAGACCAATCTCATGACTAGACCGATCCCTACACACCAAGAATCAGGCCGATCCATGCTGGGCATTGGTGCGCTGTGCCTCGTGTTGTTGCTGGGCGGCTGCGGTGGCGGTGACAACGCGACGACGCCAACCACCCCGACCACCCCGGGCAACTCCGGAAACACCGGCGGCACTACGGCACAGGCCTGCACCACGGTGCACTGCGCGCCGGCGCCCTGACTAAGGCATGCCCAAGCTTGTCCAAGACACCCACAATCCTTCATCCGGTATGACCTTCAATCCTTCCAAGCGCAAGTTCCTGCGTTCCTCCCTTGGCACCGCTGCCGCTGTCGCAACGCTCTCCACCTTCCCTCCGAGCATCCGGCGCGCGCTAGCCATCGGAGCTAACAACGCCACCGGCACCATTCAGGACGTCAAGTACGTGGTGATGGTAATGCTGGAGAACCGCTCGTTCGACGGCTACTTCGGCACGCACAAGGGCATGCGTGGCTACGGGGACCGTTTCCCGGTTCCCTCCGCGAACACCCGCAATATCTTCTACCAGACCTACGGGGCCGGCACGCTCATCCCGTATCACCTCGACGGAACCGCGGGCAATGCACAGCGCGCCGGCGGCACGCCGCACACGTGGAACGATGCGCAGGCCGCCTGGGACCATGGTCGGATGGCGGCCTGGCCGAACGCGAAGACGCCACTCTCGATGGGCTACTACGACACGGCGGAAGTGCCATTCCAGCGCGCGCTCGCCGACGCCTTCACGGTGTGCGATGCCTATCACTGCGGAATGCACACCGGCACGATCGCCAACCGCCTGTTCTACTGGACCGGCACCAACGGCCCGAACGGGCTGGACCCAGCCACCAACACGCCCGTTGCAGTCGCTGCGCTGAACAATGAATTCAACGGCGGCAACGATATCGGCGCCTCCACCTTGGGATGGACGTGGACCACGTATGCCGACCGCCTGGAGCGTGCGGGCGTTAGCTGGAAGGTCTATCAAAGCCTGATCGACAACTACGGCTGCAATGAAATGATGGGCTTTCGCCATTGGCGCAAGGCCATCGAGCAGATGCCCTCCACGCGCCGACCCGTGTATGTTGCGACAACAAGTCTTGCGCAGTCGCCGACGGCCGCCGGTCCGGCCTACAACCCGGATATCGACGATGCGCTGAGCCCACTGGCTAAGGGCTTTGGCAACACGATGCCGGAAGGCCTGCTCGAGACGTTCCGCAACGATGTCCAGAACGGCACGCTGCCGTCAGTCTCCTGGATCATTCCTCCATCGCAATACAGCGAGCATCCAGGCCCCTCCAGCCCGGCGCAGGGCGCTTGGTACGTGCAACAGATTCTGGACGCCCTGACCGCGAATCCGGAGATCTGGAGCCAGACCGTGCTGCTGGTCAACTATGACGAGAACGACGGCTTCTTCGACCACCTTCCCCCGCCATGCGCACCCTCGCGCAATGCGGACGGCACGCTGGCCGGCGGCAGCACACTTTCGGACAGCGACATGGCACCGGAGTACCACACCTACACGCCTGCCACGAGCAACCAGCCCGCGATAGATGGCCGGCCGTACGGCCCGGGCCCGCGCGTGCCGATGTTGGTGATTTCTCCGTGGAGCCGCGGCGGCTTCGTCAACTCGCAGGTCTGCGATCACACGTCGACGTTGATGTTCCTCGAGAAGCGCTTTGGCGTCGTCGAGCCCCAGATCAGCAACTACCGCCGTACCGTCTGCGGCGACCTGACCTCGTGCTTCGACTTTGTGAACCCGAACGCCGCCCTGGTGCCGGCCTTGCCCGGCCGTACAAGCAAGGTTGGCGCGGACGCCCTGGCGATCGCGCAGAGTGCCAAGACCGCCATTCCCGTGCCTAGCGCCACGACCAGTTCTGCCTTGCCCGCCCAGGCGACCGGCACGCGGCCGTCGCGCGCGCTGCCCTACGAACTGCATACCACCATGCATCCGAACGCACAGGCGGGCGCGGTCACGCTGGAATTCGTCAACGCCAGCACCAGCGGCGTGGGCGCGCTGTTCCATGTCTACGACAAGTTGCACCTGGACCTCATCCCGCGCCGCTACCTGGTGGAAGCCAACAAGTCGCTGACCGGCAGCTGGACGCTGCCCGTCGCCGACAACGGCAAGTATCACCTCTGGGTACTCGGCCCCAATGGCTACCACCGCGAATTCGTCGGCGACCTGAACGAGACGACGGGCGCGGTGAATCCGGAAATCCAGGTCTGCTACCAACCGTGCGACAACGCTTCGGTGAGCGTCAAGCTACACAATCGGGGCAACCAGGCCTGCACCTTCACCGTCGCCGCGAACGCGTATCACGCCGACGGCCCGTGGACGACCACGGTGGCGCCGAACGCGGTGGGCGAACTGAGCTGGCCGGTCGCCGACAGCGGCAACTGGTACGACTTCAGCGTCGGCACCAGCGCATCGCCGACCTTCAAGCGCCGTTTCGCCGGCCGTATCGAAACTGGCAAGGACTCCGTCTCGGACCCGGCGATGGGCGCGGGCGCATAGCGATGATGCAAGGCCGGCGCACCGCCGACACCGTGGCGGGCCGGCCTTGCGGGACACGGCAGACCCCAAGGTCGCAACATCCTCCCAAATTAGGCACTCCACAACATGATCCTCAATTGCAACGCATTGCGGGCGGGCGGCAGTCCGCTACCGTCGGCCTCGGCGCGCGATAGCGCCTCCACCGTGCGCCAACGCCCGGAATACCGGCGCTGGCCGCTGGCCAGGCTCGCCAGCACCCTGGCCCTGGCCGGGCTGATGGGTGGCGCCCTGACCGGCTGCGGCAGCAGTGACGACAGGAACGTCTCCGCCGACACGCCGCAGCCCAGCACCGGCACCGACACCCCCACGTCGTCCACAACCTTGGCCAAGCGCACGCTGTTCGTCGACCTCGACGGTGTCACCTACGACGCCTTGCGCCAGGGCATCGCGTCGGGCCAACTGCCGAATCTCGCCAAGCTCCAGCCGCAGCTCGCCTACAGCGGCGGCGTTCTCAACGACGTCAGCCAGCAGCCCAACCTGGACGCGCCCGGATGGACGACCCTGTTGACGGGCACGTGGGCGAGCCGGCATCGCATCTTCGCGATCACGTCCGGCCAGAAGCCCGCCGTGCAGACCCTGTTCGGCAGGGTCAAGGCATCCAGCACAAACCTGACCGGGGCAACGGTCGCCTCGGCACCTCTGGCGACCCTGCTGAGTTCCGATCATGCCGCGGGCGCGCTGGACACGCTGGCCGACTGCTCCCAGGACGCCACCCCCGACGACTGCGTCACGCGCAACGCCGTCCAGATGATAGGCAAGGGCGACTACGCGACCATCGTGGCCCAGTACCATTCCGCCGAGGAGGTGGCGCTGAACGATGGCCTGGCCTCGTCCCAGTACGCGCAGAAGCTTGCGCAACTGGACGCGGCCGTCGGCACGCTGCTGTCGGAAACCGCAAAGAACCCGGATAGCAAGTGGCTGGTCGTCGTGGCCTCGAGCCACGGCCTGAACGCCAATGGTCGCGCCGACGGGCTGCCCCAGGTGCCGCAGTCGGCCGCGTTCATCGCCGTCAACCAGGAGGAAAACAATGGCCAGCGCGGATCGACCCCCGCGCTGCCGGCGACAGTCGCGGGACTGTACCAATATGCCAGCATCGCGGACGTGACCCCTACGATCCTGGCCTATCTGGACAAGACGCCGGCCAATCAGGACTACGCGATGGACGGCGGCCAGTTGATCGGCGCGCAACCCCCCGCGCTTGCAGTCCAGATTGCCGAGGACAACACGACGCGAGCCCGGCCCGTGCTGACGTGGAGCGCGCCCGCGAGCGCGGCCATCACTCTCATGCGCGACGGCACGGAAATCGCCAAGCTGCCCGCAGGCACGACCACGTATACCGATCCGCTCGCCGACCGGGCAGAACTGCAGACGGGCAAGTACCAGTTCAGCTATACCGTCATCGCGGGCACGGCGGCCCGCGCCGTGCTCACGCCCCAGATCTCCTACATCAAGGCGCAGCCCCCGGTCCCCCTCGCCACCACCTTGGTCAACGGGCTGACGGTCTACTACCCCTTCGGTGAAGATCCGCAACAGACGGCTCCTGTCGATGCGCTGGGGAACAGCACGATGGGGCCGTGGGCGGCCGATGCCAACGGCGGCGCCATGACCGCCGACCCGCTGGGCGGCCGTGGTCTGTTCATCGATACCTATATCGCGAACGCCGCCGGCTACGACGGTTACCGGCTGACGCCGCAGTCCTCTTCGCAGGACGTGGTGAACAGCGCAGTGGCCAGCGGTGGCGCCTTCACCATCGGCTTCTGGTACAAGGCCCCGGCGTGCAGCACCAACACAGTCGGCGAGCCCATCTTCAGCAACAAGACCGGCTACGCTACCAGCGGCGCCACCGCGGGCATCATCATCAGCATGTTCGGATGCGGCGCGGAGTTCAACGTCGCGGATGGCTCCCGCCGCACTGACACCAACAGCCCGTACATCCCGTTCAGCGAGAACCAGTGGGTGTACTTTGCCATGGTGGTCGACGTCGGCGCCAAGACCATGTCGGGCTATGTGTTCGATCCCGTCCTGGGCACCCAATCGCAGACCAAGGCGTTCGCCTCAGGAATGATTGTCACGGCCCTGGCCGGCGTGAACCAGTCGAGCGAGATCGGCTTCGGGTTGGGGGAGGATGGAACTGGCAAGTTCTACATGGCCAAGAACGGGCAGAAGGCCGGATCCTATAATCCCGCCCTCGCCACGACAGATAAGCCCATGCAAATGGCCTTCTCTGACCTGGGGATGTGGAATCGCGCCTTGACACAGGATGAGTTGAGTTCAATGTTCCTGTCGCAAAAGCCACTGTCCGGCTTGCTGAAGAAGTAGGCGGGATCTGGCGCACCCGAGCGGATCGGTATCTCCAAGCCCGTTCGACCGGGCCTTGGCCCGGCAGACCTCGCCGGAAGGCTGTAAGAAAACGCCCCCGCATGCCTAAGCATGCGGGGGCGTTTTGGCTTTCCCGGGTCCGGCAGGCGTGCGCCTGCCGTGGTGTCAGCGCTTGAGCTTGGCGAAGGCCGCGGCCATCGCGCCCGCCGGCTCCGCTTCGCGGCGGCCGCCGCCGGAGCCCTTGCCGCCGCTGCGCTGGCCGCCACGGTCACTGCGGTCGCCGCCGCCCGCGGGGCGCGAGGTCTGGCCGGGTTCATCGTCCAGCCGCATCGATAGGCCGATGCGGTTGCGCTTGACGTCCACTTCCATCACCTTGACCTTGACGATCTGGCCGGCCTTGACCACTTCATGCGCGTCCTTGACGAACTTGCTCGACAGCGCCGAGATGTGGACCAGACCGTCCTGGTGCACGCCGATATCGACGAAGGCGCCGAAGGCCGCCACGTTGGTGACCACGCCTTCGAGCACCATGCCGGGTTGCAGGTCCTTGACCTCTTCCACGCCTTCCTGGAAGGTGGCGGTCTTGAACTCGGGGCGGGGGTCGCGGCCGGGCTTTTCCAGTTCGGTCAGGATGTCGCGCACCGTCGGCAGGCCGAAGGTCTCGTCGGTGAACTGGGTCGGCGACAGGCCCCGCAGCGCCTCGCGGTTGCCCAGCACGGCGGACAGGTCCTTCTTGATATGGTCGAGGATGCGCTTGACCACCGGATAGGCTTCCGGGTGGACCGAGGAGCGGTCCAGCGGGTTGTCGCCGTTGGTGATGCGCAGGAAGCCGGCGGCCTGCTCGAAGGTCTTGTCGCCCAGGCGCGGCACCTTCTTCAGGGTATCGCGGTTGGCGAAGGCGCCGTTGGCGTCGCGGAAGTCGACGATATTGCGCGCCAGCACCGAGTTCAGGCCAGAGACACGCGCCAGCAGCGGGGCCGAGGCGGTGTTCACGTCCACGCCGACCGCGTTCACGCAGTCCTCGACCACGGCGTCCAGCGTCCGGGCCAGCTCGCGCTGGTTGACGTCGTGCTGGTACTGGCCCACGCCGATCGATTTCGGGTCGATCTTGACCAGTTCCGCCAGCGGATCCTGCAGGCGGCGCGCGATCGACACGGCGCCGCGCAGCGACACGTCGAGATCCGGGAATTCCTTGGCAGCCAGTTCCGAAGCGGAATAGACCGAGGCGCCGGCTTCGCTGACCACGATCTTGGTCAGCTTCAGGTCGGGCGCCTGGCGCATCAGGTCCTGCACCAGCTTGTCGGTTTCGCGGCTGGCGGTGCCGTTGCCGATGGAGACCAGGGCCACGCCATGCTGCTTGGCCAGGCGCGCCAGCGTGGCGAGCGAGCCGTTCCAGTCGCGGCGCGGCTCGTGCGGGTAGATGGTGGCGGTTTCCAGCAGCTTGCCGGTGGTGTCCACCACCGCCACCTTGCAGCCGGTGCGGATGCCGGGGTCGACACCCATCACGGCCTTGTGGCCGGCCGGCGCGGCCAGCAGCAGTTCATGCAGATTGCGGCCGAAGACCTTGATGGCTTCGCTTTCGGCGGTTTCGCGCAGCTGCGTCAGCAGTTCGGTCTCCAGGTGCGGCTGCACCTTGACGCGCCAGCACCAGCGGCACACGTCGCCCAGCCACTTGTCGGCGGGGCGGTTGCGGTTCTGGATGCCGAAATGGCCGGCGATCATGCCTTCGCAAGGGTGGGGCACCAGCGCGTCCTGTTCCTCGCCCAGCCCCAGCTTGACCATCAGCACGCCCGCATTGCGGCCGCGGAAGAGGGCCAGCGCGCGGTGCGAGGGCACGGTGCGGATCGCTTCGCTGTAGGCGTAGTAGTCGCGGAACTTCTCTTCTTCCGCGCCTTCCTTGCCTTCCATCACGGTGGAGCTGACGATGCCCTGGGTCCACAGGTGGTCGCGCAGCTTGCCCAGCAGCTCGGCGGTCTCGCCGAATTGTTCCGACAGGATGTCGCGGGCGCCGTCCAGCGCGGCCTTGACGTCCGGCACGCCGCCGTCGGCGGTGGGCTTGCCATTGACGAACTTGGCCGCCTCGGCCTGCGGGTCGAGCGTCGGATCGGCCAGCAGCGCCTGGGCCAGCGGCTCCAGCCCGCACTCGCGCGCGATCTGGGCCCGGGTGCGGCGCTTGGGCTTGTAGGGCAGATAGAGGTCTTCCAGTGCCTGCTTGGTCTGCGCTGCCTCGATGGCGGTGCGCAGCGCGTCGGTCAGCTTGCCCTGTTCCTCGATCGAGGCCAGGATGGCCAAGCGACGCTCTTCCATCTCACGCAGGTAGAGCAGCCGCTCTTCCAGCGTACGAAGTTGGGTGTCATCCAGGTTGTCGGTGACTTCCTTGCGGTAGCGGGCGATGAAGGGCACGGTGGCGCCTTCGTCCAGCAGCGCGACGGCCGCGGCCACCTGGCGGGGTTGCACCGAGAGCTCGGCCGCGATCAGCGACACGATCTTTTGTGAAACGTGGGCGGGCAGGTTGGACATCCGGAATACAGTCAGTCGAAAGCGGGGCATTTTGCCACAAGCCCGCGCCGCTGCCGCAGGTAGAGGGGCCAACGCCACTTGTGGGGCGACTCCTGGGGCGGATCCCGTGGCGGCGGGGGCGGCGCGCACCCCGTGTGCGCGTGCCGCGGGCACGCTCGCCGCGCTGCCGGCCCAGGCCGCCCGGATGCTAGAATCGCACCATGATCGACAAGCCACATCCGGCCACCATGCAGGCCAAGCAATCCGGCGTGCCACTTGCCCCGCCAGCCACCGTCGCAACGAGGGCCGGCGCGGCCTTGCGCAGGCGCGGCACGCGTGCGCCGAGGCTGCTGGGGGCGATGATGGCGGCCTGGCTGGCATTCGGCCTGTCCGGCGGCCAGGTCCGCGCCCAGACGCCGGTTGCGCCGGCGGCGGTCCCGGTCCCGGCATCGGCTGCCGAAGCGCCGCCGCGTGACTTCGACGCCGAGCGCAAGGCGATCAGCGACTCGCGCGCATGGACCAACTACCGGTTCTCCAAGGCCGAACACGACTGCTATTCCACTTTCTTCGTCAACCACTGCGTCAACAAGGCGAAGGACGCACAGCGCGAGGAACTGGAGGTGCTGCGCAAGCGCGATCTCGAGGTGAGCAGCGCCGAGCGTGCCTTCAAGGCAAAGCAGCGCGACGAGCGCCTTGCCCTGCAGCGCGCGCAGGAGGAGGCCGAGCGCCCGCAGCGCGAGGCCGACGAGCGGGCCAGCCGTGAGGCCTTCGAGAAGAAGCAGCAGGAGCAGCAGTTGCGCGATGCCGAGCGCCAGGGGCAAGCCCCGCAGCGCGCCGCCAATGCCCAGGCCTACGAGAAAAAGCAGTCGGACTTCGACGCCCGCATGAAGGAGGCGCAGCAGCACGGTGCCGAGAAGGCACAGCAGCACGCCGAGAACGCCAAGGCCTACGAGGCCAAGCAGCGCGACGCCGCGCAGCGGCAGAAGGAGCTCGAAGAGCGGCGCGCCAAGGCGAAGCAGCAGGGCCAGGCTTCGACGCCGCGCCCGTTCGGTTTCTGAGTGCCGGGTGCCGCGGAGGAGGGAGGGCGACCATGGATCTGAACCTGAATACCCTGCAGCGGCAGATCATCGAGCTGCAGATCGAGCACCGCGACCTGGATTTCCTGATCGACCGGATGGTGCAGGAGGCGGCGCATGACGAGTTGCAGCTGCGGCGCTTGAAGAAGCGCCGGCTCAAGCTCAAAGACGCCATCACACTACTCCAGTTGCAACTGGAGCCCGATGTACCTGCCTGATTTCCCCGTGTGGCGCCCCCGGCGGCGCCGCGCCCATTGCCCGCAGCCTTGTCCGATTCCCCAGACCTGATTTCCGCCGCCGAGCCGGCACCGTCCACCGCCACTTCTTCGCCGCAGGAAGAGGGCGCCGCGCGCGCTGCGGCCAAGGCCGCCCATGCCGCCGCGCTCGACGTCGTGTTTGCCCCGGACGGCACGCTCGCGCAAGCCATTCCCGGCTATCGGCCGCGCGATTCGCAGGCGCGCATGGCGCAGGCCGTGGCCGGTGCCATCGAGGACAGCGACACGGTCATCGTCGAGGCCGGGACCGGTACGGGCAAGACCTTTGCCTACCTGGTGCCCGCCATGCTGTGGGGCGGCAAGGTCATCCTCTCGACCGGCACCAAGAACCTGCAGGACCAGCTGTTCCAGCGGGACATTCCCACGGTGCGGCGCGCGCTCAATGTGCCGATCTCGGTAGCCCTGCTCAAGGGGCGCGCCAACTACCTGTGCCACTACCACCTGGAGCGGGCCGAGGCCGCGGGCCGGCTCGCGTCGCGCCAGGACGCCGCCTGGCTGCGCGAGATCGGCCGCTTCGCCAAGACCACCTCCACCGGCGACAAGGCCGAGCTGGCCGTGGTTCCCGAGAATGCGCCGGTGTGGCAGCTGGTCACGTCCACCCGCGACAACTGCCTCGGCACCGAATGCCCGCACTACAAGGAATGCTTTGTGATGCGGGCGCGCAAGGAGGCACAGCAGGCCGACCTGGTGGTGGTCAACCACCACCTGTTCTTCGCCGACGTGGTGCTGCGCGACACCGGCATGGCCGAACTGCTGCCGGCCGCCAACACGGTCATCTTCGACGAAGCCCACCAGTTGCCCGACACGGCCACGCTGTTCTTCGGCGAGACCCTGTCGACCAGCCAGTTGCTGGAGCTCGCGCGCGACACCGTGGCCGAAGGCCTGTCGCATGCGCGCGATGCGGTCGACTGGGTACGCATCGGCGCGCCGCTCGAGCGCGCCGCGCGCGACCTGCGGCTGGCCTTTAGCAAGGACAACACGCGCATGGCGATGGGCCAGATCGAGGCCGATCCCCGTATCGCGCCGGCCTTCAACGAATCGCTGGAGGCGGTGGACGCGGCCCTGGCCGAGTTTGTCGAGCTGCTGGAATCCCAGGCTGAGCGTGCCGAGTCGCTGCAGCAGTGCTACAAGCGCGCGGTCGAGCTGTCGCAACGCCTGGCGGCCTGGCGCGCGCAACCGGACGGTGCGCAGCCAGCCGCGAGCAAGGCCGCCAACGAGGCCGCCGGCGAAGGCCCGCCGGCTAAGGCCGATGCCTTCGGCCCCGATACCGTGCGCTGGGTGGAGGTGTTTTCGCAGACCGTGCAGCTGCATCGCACGCCGCTGTCGATCGCGCCCATCTTCACGCGCCAGCGCGAAGGTCCGCCGCGCGCCTGGGTCTTCACCTCGGCCACGCTGTCGGTAAAGGGCAACTTCAGCCACTATGCCGCGCAACTGGGCCTGGACAAGGACCGCTCGCTGACGCTGCCCAGCCCCTTCGACTACGCCTCGCAGGGCCTGCTCTACGTGCCGCGCAACCTGCCTGCGCCGCAGGCGCCGAACTTCACCGAGTCAGTGGTGGAGGCTGCGCTGCCACTGATCGAAGCCGCAGGCGGCCGTGCCTTCCTGCTGTGCACCACGCTGCGCGCGGTGCAGCGCGCGGCCGACATGCTGTATGACGCCTTTGCCGAGCGCGGGCTCGCGCTGCCGCTCCTGGTGCAGGGGCAGGCCAGCCGCACCGAACTGCTGGACCGCTTCCGCGAACTCGGCAACGCGGTGCTGGTGGGCAGCCAGAGTTTCTGGGAAGGCGTGGACGTGCGCGGCGAGGCACTGTCGCTGGTCATCATCGACAAACTGCCGTTCGCGCCACCGGACGATCCGGTGCTGGCCGCGCGCATGGAGGTGCTGCAGAAGAAGGGGCTCAGCCCCTTTGCCGTGCATCAGTTGCCGCATGCGGTCATTACGCTGAAGCAAGGCGCGGGACGCCTGATCCGCTCGGAGACCGATCGCGGTGTGCTGGTGATCTGCGATACCCGCCTGGTGGAGAAGCCCTACGGCCGGCAGATCTGGCAGAGCCTGCCGCCGTTTGCGCGCACACGCGAGCAGGAGACCGTGTTGCGCTTCCTGTCCGATCTGCGCGCACGCCCGCACGATGGCGGCGAGTCGGACGATGGCGAGGGCGCCGCAACGGACTGAGGCCGGCCCCGGCCCGCGCTGCCGCCTTCCAGGACAAAAAAAGACCCGGCAATGCCGGGTCTTTTTGTCTGACGCTACTGCTCGCTGGCCGTGGTGAGGCTCAGAAAACCTCCCACCAGGACTTGTCCTTGCGGCGCTCGCCGTACTTGATGAAGTCGCTGTTCGGGTAGTTCTTCTCCAGCACGCGGGCCGAGTCGTCGCGCAGGTCCTTCAGGCCAAGCAGGTCGTAGGAGCGCACCATGATGTACAGCGCTTCCTCGTTCGCGGGGGCGCCGTCGTAGTCCTTCAGGGCCTGCTGCGCGCGGTTGGCTGCCGCCAGGTAGGCGCCGCGGCGGAAGTAGTAGCGGGCTGCGTGGACTTCGTGCTCGGCCAGCGAGTTGACGATGTACTGCATGCGGGCGCGCGCATCGGGCGTGTACTTGCTGGCCGGATACTGCGTGACCAGCGTATTGAAGGCGTCGAAGGCGGCGCGCGCGGCCTTGGGATCGCGTTCGCTCAGGTCCTGGCCGGAGAAGCGGCCCAGCCAGCCCAGGTTGTCATTGAAGTTGATCAGGCCCTTCAGGTAGTAGGCGTAATCGATGTTCGGGTGGCTGGGGTGCAGTTGGATGAAGCGGTCGACCGCGGCCAGCGCAGCGGCGGTCTCGCCATCCTTGTAGTTGGCGTAGGCCGTGTCGATCTGCGCCTGCTGGGCGTAGCGGCCGAAGGGATAGCGGCTCTCCAGCTTTTCATACAGCTTGACGGCGCGCGTGAAGTCGCCGCCATCCAGCGCATCCTTCGCTTCCGAATATAATTTGTTCGCTGACCAGCCGGCGGTTTCGTCGGGTTGATCGGCGAGCAGGCCGCATGCCGACAGCATGACGCAGCCGCCTGCAAGCAGAACCGCTCCAATTCTTGCGCGCCAACTGGCGCGTTTCATGCTCATCGAATGCATGGGCAACGTATCCCGGATGAAAAAAAATAGCGTCAAGCATTATAGCCGAAGCCCCAAACCGCAAGCCGGTGACGGGGGCGTCACGCAGCAGGCCGCCGAACAGGGCGCAGCGGAAGATCTCGAGACGCTTGAAGAGGAGGGCGCAGTCGATGCAGCCGCGCCTGCCGATGGCGGCTTTCTGCCGCTGGAACTCGAGGTAAGCGGCGCGGACCACGGGGAACGGCTCGACAAGCTGCTGGCCCGCCATTTCAGCGAATTCTCGCGCAGCCGCATCCAGCAGTGGATCGAAGGCGGCGCGGTGACGGTCGACGGCGCGCCGGCGCGCGTGCGTACCGCGGTGCAGCTCGGCCAGCGCATCGAGGTGCGGCCCCAGGCCGCGCCCGAGACCATGGCCTTCACGGCCGAGGACGTGCCGCTGTCCGTGGTCCACGAGGACGAAGCGCTGCTGGTCATCGACAAGCCCGCTGGGCTGGTCGTGCATCCCGCCGCCGGCAACTGGAGCGGCACGGTGCTCAATGGGCTGCTGCACCGTTATCCGGCGGCGAGCACTCTGCCGCGCGCGGGCATCGTGCACCGGCTCGACAAGGAAACCACCGGCCTGATGGTGGTGGCGCGCACCCTGACCGCGCAGACCGATCTGGTGCGCCAGTTGCAGGCGCGCACGGTCAAGCGGACCTATATCGCCCTGGTGTGGGGCGAGACGCCCGATGAGGGCACCATCGATGCACCGATCGGGCGCGACCCGCGCGAGCGCACGCGCATGGCCATCGTGCGCACCAACAGCGGCAAGCCTTCGCGCACCCACTTCCGCACGCTGGGCGTGGCCCAGTTGGGGCGCGCCAGCGTGTCGATGGTGATGTGCAAGCTGGAAACCGGCCGCACGCACCAGATCCGCGTGCATTTCGAATCGATCGGCCACCCGCTGGTGGCCGATCCGGTCTATCACCGGGCCACGCAGCGTGGGCAGCGCCCGGCGATCAAGGCGCCGCTGCCGGTGCCACTGACGCGCCAGGCGCTGCATGCTTACAAGCTCGGCCTGGTCCATCCGGTCAGCGGCAAGCGCATGTCGTGGCAGGCGCCGCCCCCCGCCGACCTGCAGGCCCTGATCGACGTGCTCGATTTCGCCCAGCCTGGCGAGGAGGACGAAGACGAAGACTACTACGAATACGGCGGCGACCATGGCGACCATGGTGACGAAGGCGAGTGGGATGACGATGACGCCTGATCCCGCCTGGCTGCTCCCCGACTGGCCCGCGCCCGCGCGCGTGCGGGCGTTGTCCACCACGCGCCAGGGCGGCCTAAGCGCCGGGCTCTATGGCCTGGCCGGCGGTGCGGCGGGCGGGCTCAACCTGGGGTTGCACGTCGGCGACGACCCGGCGACGGTGGCTGCCAACCGGGCACGGCTGGCGGCGGCGCTGCCCGGCACGCCGCGCTGGCTCGACCAGGTGCACGGCTGCGGCGTGGCCACGGCGGGATCTGCCGAGGCAGACGGCGCGGAGGGCACGGACGGCAGTGCTGCTGCACCGCCGCGCGCGGATGCCTGCATCAGCACCGAAGCCGGACAGGTGTGCGCGGTGATGACGGCGGATTGCCTGCCGGTGCTGCTGTGCGATCGCGCCGGCACCGTGGTCGGCGCCGCGCATGCGGGCTGGCGCGGCCTTTGCGCCGGCGTGATCGAGGCCACGGTGGCGCGCATGGCGGCCCGCACGGGCGCTGGCTCCGGCTGGCTTGCCTGGCTGGGCCCGGCGATCGGTCCCACTGCCTTCGAGGTCGGGGCGGAAGTGCGCGACGCCTTCCTGGCCGAGGCCGCCGCGGCTGGCAGGGGAGAGCAGGACAGCGTCGATGCGGCTTTCCGTGCGGGTGCGCCCGGCAAGTACCTTGCCGATATCTACGCGCTGGCCCGCGTGCGCCTGGCCCGCGCCGGCTGCACCGAGGTCTATGGCGGCGATGCCTGTACCGTGTCCGACGCCCGCCGTTTCTACTCCTATCGGCGCGACGGCGTCACCGGCCGCATGGCCACCCTGGTCTGGCTGGCGCCCTGAGCGGGCCGCCGGCCGCGGCACCCCTCAGGCGGGTGGTTCCCCGCCGCCGGACTCCGCTGGTAGCTTAGCCACCGGCACTTGAGCGCCTGTGGCGGGTGCTGCCTCTTCTGGCGTCGTTCCTGGCGCGCTTTCTGGTGCTTTTCCTGGTGCTGTTCCTGGCGCCTCGCCCGCCTCGAGCGCGCGGCGCCTGCGCCGGCGCGCCGGCGTGCCCAGGATGTACAGCAGCAGTGCCACGGGCCCAAGGCCATAAAAGACGAAGGTCGCCACGCCGGCGACGACGTTTTCCTCGGTGATGGCCATCATCAGGGCCACGTACAGCCAGCCGATGGCAACGATATACATCAGATTTTCATCCTTCTCGTGCAGACTAAACACCGGGGCCCCGGGCAAGCCGCAGTGGCGGGGCCTGGAGGCGCCCGGCAGCGCGATTGTGTCACTTCCATTGCACGACATAATCCGCATTGACAGGGCAGACATTGCAAGGCAACAATGGGTTTGACAGGCACCTGGAGCCGCGGCGCAGGCCCCAGGAGCCGCCGGCAAGCATACCGCATCACGCTGACAGCCGAGGCGCGAGGCGGGCCGGTCCAAGAGCAGGCCGGATTGGGATATCCGGTCCGTCTTCGTAAATAAAACGGCAGAGAGACGACTACATCATGGCGACCGGCAAGGGTGCGGCAGCTTCCACAAAGGAAGACCAGTTCCGACCATTTTCACTTCCGCCGGGGCCATTCGATCCAGCCGCATGGCTGGCGTGGTCCCGCCAGGCGCAAGCCAATGGCATGGCATCGGCCCAGGGCTTCCCGGGCCTCGACGGCATCGCAGGGCCGGCGCTGTCCGGCCTGAAGATCGCTCCCGAGCAGCTGGCCGAGATCCAGCAGCGCTACATGCATGACTTCGGCATGCTGTGGCGCGCCATGTCCGAAGGACAGGGCGAGCACGGCGTGCCGCTGAAGGACCGGCGCTTTGCCGGCGAAGCCTGGCGCCGCAACGTGCCTTACCGCTTCGCGGCGGCCTTCTACCTGCTCAACGCCCGCACGATGACCGAACTGGCCGATGCGGTGGAGGCCGATGCCAAGACGCGGCAGCGCATCCGCTTCGCCGTGTCGCAGTGGGTCGATGCAATGTCGCCGGCCAATTTCCTCGTCACCAACCCCGAGGCGCAGCAGAAGCTGATCGAATCCGGCGGCGAATCGCTGCGTGCCGGCGTGCGCAACATGCTGGAGGACCTGGGGCGCGGCAAGATCTCGCAGACCGATGAGACCGCCTTCGAGGTGGGCCACAATGTTGCCGTCAGCGAAGGCGCGGTGGTCTACGAAAACGAGTACTTCCAGCTGCTGCAGTACAAGCCGCTGAGCGACAAGGTCTACGCCCGGCCGCTGCTGCTGGTGCCGCCCTGCATCAACAAGTACTACATCCTGGACCTGCAGCCCGAGGGTTCGCTGGTGCGCCACGCGGTGGAGCAGGGCCACACCGTGTTCCTGGTGTCGTGGCGGAATCCGGATGCCAGCATGGCTGAACGCACCTGGGACGACTACATCGAGCATGGCGCCATCCGCGCCGTCGAGGTGGCGCGCGAGATCAGCGGGCAGGACACCATCAACGTACTGGGCTTCTGCGTCGGCGGCACCATCATCGCCACGGCGCTGGCCGTGCTCGCTGCGCGCGGCGAGCGCCCGGCCGCCAGCCTGACGCTGCTGACCACGCTGCTCGACTTCGCCGACACCGGCATTCTCGACGTCTTCGTCGACGAGGCCCACGTCCAGTTGCGCGAAGCCACCATCGGCGGCACCGCGGGCGCGCCGTGCGGCCTGCTGCGCGGGCTGGAACTGGCCAACACCTTCTCCTTCCTGCGTCCCAACGACCTGGTCTGGAACTACGTGGTCGACAATTACCTGAAGGGCAACACCCCGGTGCCCTTCGACCTGCTGTTCTGGAACGGCGACGCCACCAACCTGCCGGGGCCGTGGTACTGCTGGTACCTGCGCCATACCTACCTGCAGGACGAACTCAAGGTGCCGGGCAAGCTGACCGTCTGCAATGCCCCGGTGGACCTGGGCGCCATCGACGTGCCGACCTATATCTACGGCTCGCGCGAGGACCATATCGTGCCTTGGACGGCGGCCTTCGCGTCCACCGCACTGTTGAGCAATGACCTGCGCTTCGTGCTGGGCGCGTCCGGCCATATCGCCGGCGTGATCAATCCTCCGGCCAAGAAGAAGCGCCATTACTGGACCAACGACAAGCTGCCCGCGACCTCGCAGGATTGGCTGAGCGGGGCGCAGGAACATCCCGGCAGCTGGTGGCCCGACTGGATGGCATGGCTTGGCAAGCATGCCGGCGCCAAGAAGGCCGCGCCCCCGGGCTACGGCAATCAACACTATCCGGCCATCGAGCCGGCGCCGGGCCGCTACGTCAAGGCCAAGGCATGACGGGCGCCCGCGTGCGCCTTGCTGCCTGACACCTGACTATTGTTTATTCCGATCATTCCGTTTATCCCGGTATCGGGACAACTTTCGAAAGGACTCCAAATGACCGACGTTGTCATCGTATCCGCGGCACGTACCGCGGTGGGCAAGTTCGGCGGCTCGCTCGCCAAGATTCCCGCGCCCGAGTTGGGTGCGATCGTCATCAAGGCCGCGCTGGAGCGTGCCGGCCTCAAGCCCGAGCAGGTCAGCGAGGTGATCATGGGCCAGGTCCTGACCGCTGCGTCGGGCCAGAACCCGGCGCGCCAGGCCTCGATCAAGGCCGGGCTGCCGGCGTCGATTCCGGCCATGACCATCAACAAGGTGTGCGGCTCGGGTCTGAAGGCCGTGATGCTGGCGGCCAACTCCATCATTTCCGGCGAGGCCGAGATCGTGGTGGCCGGCGGCCAGGAGAACATGAGCGCCGCGCCGCACGTGCTGCCGGGCTCGCGTGACGGCTTCCGCATGGGCGACACCAAGCTGGTCGACTCCATGATCGTCGACGGCCTGTGGGATGTGTACAACCAGTACCACATGGGCGTGACGGCCGAGAACGTGGCCAAGGAATACGGCATCACGCGCGAAGCGCAGGACGAGTTCGCCGTGGCCTCGCAGAACAAGGCGGAGGCCGCGCAGAAGGCCGGCCGCTTCGCCGAGGAAATCGCGCCGGTCATGATCCCGCAGCGCAAGGGCGAGCCGATCGCCTTCGACCAGGACGAGTACGTCCGCCACGGCGCCACGATGGACGCCATGGCCGGGCTGAAGCCCGCCTTCGACAAGAGCGGCACCGTGACCGCCGCCAATGCCTCGGGCCTCAACGACGGCGCTGCGGCGGTGGTGGTGATGTCGGCTGCCAAGGCCAAGGAGCTGGGGCTGACCCCGCTCGCCACGATCAAGGCGTACTCCAATGCCGGCGTCGACCCGAAGGTGATGGGCATGGGCCCGGTGCCGGCCTCCAAGCGCTGCCTGTCGCGCGCCGGCTGGGGCGTGGAAGACCTGGACCTGATGGAGATCAACGAAGCCTTCGCCGCGCAGGCGCTGGCGGTGCACCAGCAGATGGGCTGGGACACCTCCAAGGTCAACGTCAACGGCGGTGCCATCGCCATCGGCCATCCGATCGGTGCGTCGGGCTGCCGCATTCTGGTGACGCTGCTGCATGAAATGAAGCGCCGCGGCGCGAAGAAGGGCCTGGCCTCGCTGTGCATCGGTGGCGGCATGGGCGTAGCGCTCGCAGTCGAGCGTCCGTGAGGGGTGTGCCGGCGCGCGGGTGCTCTCCCGCGTGCCGGCGTCAATAACAAAAGAGCCAACTAGGAGTGGATATGTCTCAGCGCATTGCATATGTGACCGGCGGCATGGGCGGCATCGGAACTGCTATCTGCCAGCGTCTGGCCAAGGAAGGCTTCCGCGTCGTCGCCGGCTGCGGCCCCAACTCGCCGCGCCGCGAGAAGTGGCTCGAGCAGCAGAAGGCCCTCGGCTTCGACTTCACCGGATCGGAAGGCAACGTGGCCGACTGGGATTCGACCAAGGCCGCCTTCGACAAGGTCAAGGCCGAAGTGGGCGAGATCGATGTGCTGATCAACAATGCAGGCATCACGCGCGACGTGGTGTTCCGCAAGATGACCCGTGCCGATTGGGACGCGGTGATCGACACCAACCTGACCTCGCTGTTCAACGTGACCAAGCAGGTCATCGACGGCATGGTCGACCGCGGCTGGGGTCGCATCGTCAATATCTCGTCGGTCAACGGCCAGAAGGGCCAGTTCGGCCAGACCAACTACTCCACCGCCAAGGCAGGCCTGCACGGCTTCACCATGTCGCTGGCGCAGGAGGTGGCGACCAAGGGCGTGACCGTGAACACGGTGTCGCCGGGCTATATCGCCACCGACATGGTCAAGGCCATCCGCCAGGATGTGCTGGACAAGATCGTCGGCACCATCCCCGTCAAGCGCCTGGGCACGCCCGAGGAAATCGCCTCGATCTGCGCGTGGCTGTCCTCTGACGAGTCCGGTTTCTCGACCGGTGCGGACTTCTCGCTGAACGGCGGCCTGCACATGGGCTGAGCCCCCCCGGGGGCGTTGCCAGCGGACCTTATTGCGGCGCAATCGGCGCACTGCACAAGGTCCGCGCGGCGCCGGATTTATGTCGATTTGCGGGCCTGTCGGCCCGCAAATCGTTTATTGTTGCGGGTTTTCCTTAAGCCGGGCCGCTTTTCTTAGTGCTTTGTTGGGCATAGAATTAACTTAGCGGCACAGCCGGCACCAATAAGGCGCATCCGCTGTGCGTGCGACTTCCCGCGGGGGCGCGGACGATAACGGGTTTGCGCATCGCACAGCATGCGGTGCAGCAGCGCACATCAGCGACGACACAAGGATAGAGCACCGATGGCCACGACTAAAAAGGGCGGAGAGCGACTGATCAAGAAGTACCCCAACCGCAGGCTCTACGATACGCAAACCAGCACCTACATCACGCTGGCGGACGTGAAGCAGCTGGTGATGGATACCGAAGACTTCAAGGTCGTCGATGCCAAGTCGGGTGAGGAACTGACCCGCAGCATCCTGCTGCAGATCATCCTGGAAGAGGAAACCGGCGGCGTGCCGATGTTCTCCAGCGCTATGCTGTCGCAGATCATCCGCTTCTACGGCCACGCCATGCAGGGCATGATGGGCACCTATCTGGAGAAGAATATCCAGGCCTTCATCGACATCCAGAACAAGCTGGCCGAGAACTCCAAGGGCCTGTACTCCGGTGAAGCGTTCAGCCCCGATATGTGGTCGCAGTTCATGAACATGCAGGCACCGATGATGCAGGGCATGATGAGCAACTACATCGAACAGAGCAAGAACCTGTTCGTGCAGATGCAGGAACAGATGCAGAACCAGGCCAAGAGCATGTTCGGGGCCTTCCCGTTCAACCAGCCGCCTGACACCGGCACCAAGAAGTGAGCGGCAGGGCGGTCATCCGCGCCGCCCTCACGCGCGCGGCTTCCCGGCCGCGCGCTGCCGGAACTGCAACCCCCGCCCGCAGCCGCCGGTTTCCGCGAACTTCATCGCGAACTTCATCGCGAACTCCCACTTACCTTCCACGCCCCGAGAACGCTCCTCAAGCGCTCTGAATGGGCCTTGCGCGTTGCTTGGGCTTATCGGGCCGCCTCCGCAGGGGCACGAGGGTCGGCGGGACGCACGCCATTAGGCCTCTTCACGAATCGTATCGACCACAAAACTGCTGCTTCGGGCAAGAGCGGCTCAACCAGCCAGATCATGGCCAGGCTGAACGTCGGGGGCGCCAGGATTCCGCCGATCATGCACTGCGGCAATCCAGTCTGGCACATCGGCTCTCCTTGGCCTAAAACTGACCTCACGACCATGCCACGCGGCGGGCCGCCACGCAGATCACTGGGCGGGCGAGGCATGGCGCGGTCGCAATCGAGCGAAGCCGCACACGACTGCCATCGATGACGTTGCCATGCACCGGCGCACGGCGCGTGCGCGAGTCGGGGCTTCACGTGCCGTTTTTCCCGGATGGTTCACCGTGATGTCATATGCGTGTCATAGCGTTTTTTCCAGGTGAATCGTTTGTAGCCCGAAAGCACTCTGAACATTGTCGTGGAGGTCAGCATGGATGCGGGAAAGCAGCTCGTACACGCCCGTGAAGTGGGCGTCAAGACAGGTCTGGTGCTGCACAAGCGGCTGGAGCATGCGCGGGAAAGCTTCAACGAGCGGGCGCAGGGCGCCTTGGGCGATGGCATGTCGGACCCCGCCCGATGGATTGCCGATTCGAATCCGCTGAACTGGTATGCCTATGCAACGGACGCGGCGCAGCGCGCCATCCTGTTCTGGGACACGCTCAGGCAACGGGGCAACGGCTTCGTCGAGAACGCGGTCGAAGGGCTCAAGCCTGTGCTGCATTTCGACTATGAGATCGTGCTTGATGGTCGCCACGCCAAGCGGCCCGTCAACTACGCCCTGTTGAAGATCACGCCGCCGGAAGGGGTGAGCGTCGATGACGACCGGCGCCCCTACATCATCATCGACCCGCGCGCCGGCCATGGCCCGGGCATCGGCGGCTTCAAGGACGATTCGCAGGTCGGGGTGGCACTGCGGGCGGGCCATCCCGTCTATTTCGTCATCTTCTTTCGCGATCCCGAGCCGGGGCAGACGCTGCTCGATGTATGCGAAGCCGAGGAGCAATTCGTCAAGCGGGTGCGCGCCTTGCATCCGAATAGCCCGAAGCCTGCCATCATCGGCAACTGCCAGGGAGGCTGGGCGGCCATGATGCTGGCGGCGTCGCATCCCGACGACACCGGGCCGATCGTGATCAACGGCGCGCCGATGTCTTACTGGAGCGGCGCCTGGAGCGAAGGCGAGGGCGACAATCCGATGCGCTATTCGGGCGGCCTGCTGGGCGGCACGTGGCTGGCTTCGCTGACCGCGGACCTTGGCAACGGCAAGTTCGATGGCGCCTGGCTGGTGCAGAACTTCGAGAACCTGAACCCGGCCAACAGTTTCTGGGACAAGTACTACAACCTGTATCGCAAGATCGATACGGAACCGGCGCGCTTCCTGGAGTTCGAGCGCTGGTGGGGTGGCTACTACCTGATGAACCGCGAAGAAATCGAATGGATCACGCGGAACCTGTTCGTGGGCAACAAGCTCTGGAGCGGCGGCGTCAAGGGTGCCGGTGGCAAGGCCTTCGATCTGCGTGACATCCGTTCTCCCATCGTGCTGTTCGCCTCGATGGGGGACAACATCACCCCGCCGCAGCAAGCCTTCAACTGGGTGATGGATCTCTATGGCAGCACCGAGGAAATCAAGGCCCGGGGGCAGGTCATCGTTGGGATGATGCACCAGAGTGTCGGGCACCTTGGCATCTTCGTTTCCGGCAAGGTGGCGCAGAAGGAGCACGCGCAGATCGTATCGGTGCTCAAGAGCATCGAACTGCTGCCGCCGGGACTCTATGGCATGGTCATCGAGGAGACCGCGCGCGCGGACGGCGGGGTCGATTATACGGTCGAGTTCCGCGAGCACCAACTCGAGGAGATCGCCGAGCGGTTCAATCGCTTCCAGCGGGTCGACGAGAAGCCGTTCGAGGCGGTTGCCGCCTTGTCCGACTTCAATCAACGCGCCTATGAGCTGTTCGCCCAGCCGCTCGTGCAGGCGATGTCCAACGAGATGTCGGCGCGCATGCTGCGTGAGTTCCATCCCTTGCGGGTCCAGCACTGGGCCTTCTCCGACATGAATCCATGGCTGGCGTGGCTGGGCCCCGCCGCCACGGCCGTCAGGGCAAACCGGCAGGCGCTGGATGCGGACAACCCCATGCGGCAGCGCGAGCAGGCGGGCGCCGAAATGCTCAGCGCCGGCCTGGACGCGTACCGCGCGGTGCGCGACGCCATGACGGAGGCAAGCTTCTTTGGCATCTATGCCAATCTGTTCTCCTTCTATCTCCATGACGAGGCGCCTGGGCGCGGGAGCATGCCGGCAGCGGTGGCGCCGGATGAAATGCCGGAGGTCATCGCGGCCCTGGCCTCGATCGCGGAGGGGGGCTACGCCGAAGCGATTGCCCGCGTGGCCTGCCTGCTGCATCGCGAGGGCGAGCCATTGCCACTGTCGCGGCTCGAGATGCGCAAGGAACTGGTGACGGACTATTCGGCGCTGCTGCCGACCATGTCCCTGGATGCATGGCGTACGGTGCGCGGCCGGCAGCAGATCATCGCGAAGCATGCGCCAGCGCAGGCGGTCGAGACACTGCCCGCCTTGCTCAAGGACCCGGCCGACCGGGAGCGCTTGCAGGACCTCGCCGAGCGGCTGAAGACCGACACGCGTCTGCTGGGCGTCAAACCGACCGACGAGCAGGCGGCGATGCTCGCATCGATCCGTTCGGTCCTGTCGGCGAGGCCGGAAGGCGTGCGCCGCAGCGGCGGCGCCACATCAGCATGAAGGTACGGCAGAAGCCCGGGTGAAAGGCGGCCGGTACGCCGGTGAGTTCACGGGAGTGGCCGGGGTGGCCGGCACCGGGGTATCGCGCAGCGTGCCGGCGTGGGCGGCCGGCAACCCCCGCGCATGCCGGCGGGAGCATGGACCATGGTCCACTAGCCGGGGGCAAGGCCGTTGCATAGGCTCATACCATGCCATGTGCATGCCGTGTGCATGCTGGAGATCGGCGCACTCGAGAGGCAAGGGCGCTTGGATGGGAAGGCACTGCCCGTCGTGTTGATCACGGCCGACGATATTCCCGAGGCACGCGGGAGGTCGCTGACCGCCGGCACCCTGGGCTTTCTGCGCAAGCCATTCAGTCCCGGGCAGCGCATGGGCCGCGTCCATGCCGCGAAGTACCGGGCAGCGCCATAGCCCGAGTGCCGCGCAGACCTGCAAGGAGTCGCTATGGAAACACGGAACGTCTGGCGCGCTGGCGGTGCCACGCTCGCCGCCCTTATCTGTTGCGGGGCGATCGCGCAATCGAAGCCGGTCGCCTATCCGGCCAAGGGCCAAAGCCCGCAGCAGCAACAGCAGGACGAGGGCTCTTGCTATTCGTGGGCGAAGACCAATACCGGCATCGACCCGGCGGCCGTGGCCGCTGCGCCGCCGCCACCGTCAGGCCCCGCGGTGGGCGGGGGCGAGCGGGTCGGCGGTGCCGCGCGTGGTGCCGTGGGCGGCGCGGTGATCGGTGGCATCGCTGGCGACGCAGGCAAGGGTGCCGCGGTGGGCGCCGCGGCCGGCACCATGGTCGGCGGCTCGCGCGCGCGCCAGAACCAGCGCAACGCGCAGGCCGCGCAGCAGGGGCAGGCGCAGGGTGCCATGGATACCTATTACCGGGCCTATTCCGCCTGCATGGAGGGGCGCGGCTACACCATCAGGTAGAGGCCTGGCCAGGAACCGCGCAGGAACCGGCCCCGTGAGCCGGCCGGTTCCGCGCTGCTGTGCTTGAGGTAGAAGACCTAAAGGAGGTCATATGAACAGAAAGACCTTGCTGGCGATTGCCGCGCTGCTGGCATTCAGCGGACCGCTTCAGGCCCAGCCGGCGACGAACGTGGATGTCATGCGTGCGCCGGGGCAGGTAACGGCGACCGGCACCCTGACCGCGACGGCGATCATCGTTTCGCTCGACGCCGCCAAGCGGACGGTGAAGCTCAGGACGGACGACGGCCGCATCGTGGAACTGGAGGTCGGCGAGGAGGCTCGCAATTTCGACCAGCTCAAGGTGGGCGACACGGTGACCGTGACCTACAAGGAAGCGCTGACCGTGAGCCTGAAGAAGGGTGGCGGACCGCTTTCCATGCATGAGCGCAAGATTTCCGAGCGCGCGCAACCCGGCGCCAGGCCGGGCGGTACCATCGGGCGTGAGGTGACCGTGGTGGCGGATGTGGTCGCGGTGAACGCCGATGCCAAGACGGTGACGGTGAAAGGGCCACGCGGCAATACGGTCGACCTGATGGTGGAGGATCCCGAGCAGCTCAAGGCCATCAAGAAGGGAGATCGTGTGCACGCGGTCTACACGCAAGCGGTGGCGGTGGCGGTGGAGCCGGCAACAACGGCAAAGTAGGCTGAGCGGTGCCCCGGCATGGACTGCGCTGCAGCGCGTGCCGGGGCGAAAGGCTCAGGGAGGGCGCCTGAGCGGCGCCGGTAGCCGGTGCCTTCCAGGCGGGCGTTGGACATGTGACGCCGTAACAACGCCGTAGGGCACCGGGGTGGGATCAGGACATCAGCATGATCACCACCATCCCCCAGATGGTCAGCAGTGTATTGCCCACGGCGTAGGTCACCGTGTAGCCGAGGCCGGGCACCTGGCTTTGCGCCGCTTCGCAGACCATGCCCAATGCGGCCGTCGTGGTGCGCGCGCCCGCGCAGACGCCGAGCAGGATCGCGGGATCGAAGCGGAACACGAACTTGGCGAGCAGCATGCCGATGAACAGCGGGACCGAGGTGGCGAAGATGCCCCAGAGGAACAGGCTGATGCCGAGCTTCTGCAAGCCGGCGATGAAGCCTGGGCCGGCAGAGATGCCGACCACCGCGATGAAGACATTGAGGCCTACCGAGTTCATGAACCAGACCGTCGGCTCAGGGATCCGCCCGAAGGTCGGGTGGATGGCCCGGTACCACCCGAAGATGATGCCGGCGATGAGCGCGCCGCCCGCCGTGGAGATGGTCAGCGGGATGCCGCCCGCCTTGATGACGATGGCGCCGATCAGCGCGCCGACGGTGATCGCCAGCGACATGAAGGCGACGTCCGTGACCGTGGTGGGGCGATCGATATAGCCGAGCTGCTTGGCGGTGGCGTTGATGTCCTGGGTACGGCCGACCAGGGTGATGACATCGCCGCGATAGAGCTTCGTCTTCGGCAGGACGGGGATCACGGTCTCCGTGGGTCCCCGCTTGATCTTCTTCAGGAACACGCCGCGCGCGCCGGGCCAGCTTGCCAGTTCATGGAGCGAGTGCCCGTCGACCTCCTTGTTGGTGATATAGATGTCCACGCCTTCGGTCTGCACGTTGATCAGGTCGGAGTCTTCCACCTCGCGGCCGCTCGGCCCCAGGCGCTCGATCAACTGGTTCCGCTTGCCGCCGATGGCGACGATGTCGCCGGCCGCCAGCGTGGTGTCTACAGTCGCTTCGATGATCTTGCCATCGCGGCGGATGCGCTCGACAAAGGCACGGTAGCCTTCCTCTACGCCGGCCTCGATATCGCCGACCCGCTTGCCGATATACGGGCTGTCGGGCGCCAGCGCGTAGGCGCGCAGTTCGAACTGGTGCCACTTGACGCCGCCTTCGTCTTCCTCCCCGGCACCGAGGGATCGCTCATACGCCTTGCAGGCCTCGACGAGGTTGATGCCAAGCATCTTGGGTCCGATCTGCGCCAGGATGATGGCCGACCCGACGGTGCCGAAGATGTAGGTCACGGCATAGGCGATCGGCATGGCATCGAGGAGCGTCTTGGCCTCGTCGGGTGGCAGTCCGAGCCGGTTAATCGCGTCGGTGGCCAGGCCCATCGAGGCGGAGATCGTCTGCGATCCGGCGAACAGCCCGGCCGCCGAGCCGAGGTCGTATCCCGCCAGCATGGCCGCACCGACCGACGCCGCCAGGGACAGCACCGCCAGCACCGCGGCAAAGACCGCCTGCGGCACGCCATCCTTGGCGATGCCGCGCACGAACTGCGGCCCCACGCCGTAGCCGACGGCAAAGAGGAAGAGCAGGAAAAACACGGACTTCACGTTGGGCGAGATCTTCACGCCAAGGATGCCGATGACGATCGACACCAGCAGCGTCGAGGTCACCGCGCCCAGACTGAAGCCCTTGAAGCTTTTGCCGCCGACCCAGTAGCCGATTCCCAGCGCGAGGAAGATGGCGATCTCCGGATAGGCCTTTAGTGTTGTTACGAACCAGGACACGGCGACTCCTCCAGTGGCTACGTGTAGGCGTACTGCCTTCGCTGCCTTCGTTGATCCTACTTTCCCTTGCTAGGCTTCCCCCCGGTCGTGCGGTAGCGCTCCAGGTATTCGTCGCGCAGCTTGCGCACGGAACGGCCGATCTTCACGTAGTCTTCCTCATTGAGATTGGCCAGCGACACGCGCCCGGACGGGTGGCGGGTACCGAAGCCACCGCCCGGCAGTAGGACAACGCCGGCTTCCTCTGCCAGCCGGAACAGCAGTTCATGCGGCTGGATCGATTCCAGCAGCCACTTGACGAAATCCGCCCCCACTTCGCGGCTCATCTGCTCCACGTCCAGCAGCGTGTAGTAGTCGACTACGTTGGCGTCGGCCGGCTCGAGCTTGGTGCCCATGCCGCGGTACAGCGCGGCCTTGCGGCTGCGGATCAGGCGCTTCATCGCGTTCTTGTAGCTTTCGGCGGAGTCCATCAGCGAGAAGAGCGAGAAGAGCACCATCTGCACCTGCTGCGGCGTGGACAGGCCCGCCGTGTGGTTCAGCGCCACGGCACGGCTGTCTGCCACGATGCGGTCGATGAAGGGCAGCTTCTCCGGCTCCGTGGTGATGGACGAGTAGCGGTGATGCAGGACTTCCCGATCGCCCTTGGGCAGCTTGGCGATCATGGCGTCGAACAGGTTCGACTTGTGCGTGGCGATGACGCCCAGCCGCCAGCCGGTGGCGCCGAAGTACTTGGAGAACGAGTACACCAGGATGGTGTTTCTCGGACACATGGCGAACAGCGAGACGAAGTCGTCGGCGAAGGTGCCATAGACATCGTCGGTCAGGATGATCAGGTCAGGCCGTTCCTCGACGATCGAGGCCAGGTATTCCAGGCTGGGGCCACTCATCCGCACCGATGGCGGGTTGCTCGGATTGACGAGGAAGAAGGCCTTGACCTTCGGGTCGCGCAGCTTGTCCAGTTCCTTGTGGGAGTACTGCCAGCCAGCGGCGGGATCCGCGTCGATCGCCAGTTCGGTCAGGCTGTATTCCTTCAGTTCCGGGATCTCGATATACGGCGTGAAGATGGGCTTGCCGAGCGCGATGGTGTCGCCAGGCTTGAGCAGGCGGTTGATGCTCATCGAATTGAACAGGTATGCCATGGCGGCAGTCCCGCCTTCCACCGCGAACAGATCGAAGTCGCCGACGAAGGGGTGTCCGCCGATCATCTCCTTGCGGATGTACTGCTTCACGATCTTCTCGCTGTACCGGAGCATGCGGTCGGGTACCGGGTAGTTGCAGGCCAGGATTCCTTGGCACATCTCATAGAGAAAATCGCCGCCGTCGAGGCCGAACTGGTCGCGCACGAAGGAAACCGCACCGGTGAGGAACTTCACCCCGGGCACATCCCGGTGTTGGCGTGCGTAGAGATCGAAGCGCTCTTCGATCCCGGCGCGCCGCGGAAAGCCGCCCACGCCCTCCGGCAGGTAGGAGAAGGACCGCTCCGATTCGATCATCGCAAACAGCCCGAGCTGCCAGAAGCCATGCCGCGGCACGGTCGCGAGGAAGTTGGGGTTACCCCGCCCGGCGTTGAGCATCAAGCGGTTCGAGGTGCTGCCAGCCAGCTTGATGAGCTCGTCCTTGAGCTCGAATGGAGACAGGCTTGCCAGCTTCGACATATCCCGTTGGCCCATGGCATATCCTCCAGAACGTTGTGCGTGGGTATCCACGCCCGGCACGCGTAGTGCGCGGCGCGCGTGGACGATGCTAGACAGGGGTCTTCCCAACAAGATATGAGACGCTCGGAGCCGACGGTATTGGACCATGGACCACATGGTCCATCGCCGGCTGCCGGGACGGCGCGTGCGGAGGGTTGTGGTGCAGGCGGATGCGGCGGGTGCAGCCGGTGCTGCGAACGTCCTTTTCGCCTAATCTTGTCAGGTACAGGACAGGCCGGTCCGATCGCAGCGCGCCCTGCTGTATGAGAGACATGCGGAACCAACGCAAGGGGAAAGCGAAGGCATAAGATCGTGGTAGTAGAGCAATGGAGTGGACAGAATGCTGGATTTCCATCGTTTGATCTGCAGCCTGGCCGTCGGCGCCGCGCTCGGCGCAGCGGGGATTGCACACGCACAGAGGCAGGACGGCAATGCCGCCGCGGCCGATGCCATCAGCGACGCGGTGCAGGCCGGCCACAGCCCGCATCGCCCCGTGCCCGGAGCGCAGGCAGCGGGCAATATCAATTCCGCGGAATGCCAGGAATTGCTGGAGCAATTCAACGCCACGCCGAAGCGTGCGTACCAGGCTGGGGGATCGTCCATCACGACAAGCCAGGGCCGGGTGGGATCGGGGATCGAGCGAGACCGCTCGCGCGATGACCTGATCGACACCTTCCGGGCGAAGTGCACACATTAGCTAGCGCCGGCGCGGGTTCTCTGAACCATTCGCTTGGAAAGTTGGAAAGGCCTCGCGCCCGCAAGAAGACGCCGGGTTGCGAATCCGCGCGGGCCTGCCGCGACGATCTTCACTAAATTCCGCTATTCGGCCGGAATTGCACTAGCTTGAATGGACGCAAGCAATGCTTCCACGGCGGGGCGGTCAACGCCCGGCTGCGCGGAGCCATGTGCCGTCGGCGGCGGTACTGCCACGGCATTGTCCAAGTCCAAATACATGAGCGGCACATTACGGCCCATTACCGGCCAATGGCCGGCATTTACGCGGTGCACCAGCGTCGCGCTTCGCACGCGACCTCGATTTTTCCGGAGGCAGCACATGGACGGCAAAGACAAGCACACGCCGCAGTTCGGTCTCAACCAGTTCTTTTCGATGTCGGAAGCGAGAGTCGACCGCTGGCGGATCCTCAACCGGATCGCGCAGACGCTTGCCACGCAGCCCGAACCCGATGTCGCCACGTTGCGGCAGAAGGCCGGCGCGATACTGGAGGAACTGCACCCGCTGGAGGAGCTGAATGCCTACCCCGGTCCCCATCTGATGGAGACCGTGCACGAACGGCTGGCCGGCGGCGACTGGGTAGGGCTGTCACGCCTGGTGCGGCGCATCAGCGGTGCTTTGCTGGCCAACAGCTACCGCGACGACATGGAAGCCTGGAACGGCGACGAGGAGGGCGAGCTTCATCTTCCCGATTTCCTGCCGCCGTCCATCGGCCACGGGCAAAGCCGCAAGCCCTACTTCGAGGTGCTGGTGGTATCCGCGGGAGAACGCGCAACGTGGCCGGATATCCGGGAGACTTTCCGCCGCCTGCGTCGGGACGATGACAACTTCATCTACGAGACCGTCGTGGTCGGCACCTTCGAGGACGCGCTGCTTGCCACCATCCTCAACTACAACCTGCAGTCGGTGGTGATCGTCGACGGCTTCACCTTTGCTTCGCAATATACCTCCCCCGCACTGCGCGACATCATCACGCGCAATACGCCGACCGGGACCGGCGCTTCCCTGGAAGACCTGGGCACCGCGTTGGCGCGCCTGATCCGTGGCCTGCGCCCCGAGCTCGACGTGTTCCTGTCGAGCGATCGCGATGTCGCCCAGCTCGCCGGCTCGGAGGAGGCGGCGCCGCTGCGCCGCATCTTCTATGGCGCGGAGGAACCGATGGAAGTCCATCTTGCCGTCCTCGATGGCATCAAGGACCGCTACGATACGCCGTATTTCGACAACCTGAAGAACTACGCTGCGCGGCCGATCGGGACCTTCCACGCGCTGCCCGTCGCGCGCGGCAAGTCGATCTTCAAGTCGAACTGGATCCGCGACATGGGCGAGTTCTATGGCGCGAACCTGTTCCTGGCCGAATCGTCGGCGACGACCGGCGGGCTGGACAGCCTGCTGGAACCCACCGGCAATATCAAGCTCGCACAGGACAAGGCGGCACGCGCGCTGGGTGGCGACCGCTCCTTCTTCGTCACCAATGGCACGTCCACGGCCAACAAGATCGTGCACCAGGCCTTGCTGACGCCCGGCGACATCGTGCTGATCGATCGCGACTGCCACAAATCGCACCATTACGGTATCGTGCTCGCCGGCGCGCGGCCGCTCTATATCGATGCCTATCCACTGACGCAGTACTCCATGTACGGCAGCCTGGCCATCCGCCCCATCAAGCAGGCGCTGCTGGCGCTGAAGGCCGAAGGCAAGCTCGATCGTGCGAAGATGCTGGTGCTGACCAACTGCACCTTCGACGGCCATATTGCCAATGTCGAACAGACCATGCTGGAGTGCCTGGCGATCAAGCCGGACCTGATCTTCCTGTGGGACGAGGCCTGGTTCGGCTATGCGCGCTTCTCGCCCATACTGCGGATGCGCACCGCAATGGGCGCTGCCGTGAAGCTGCGTGAACTGATGCGCGATCCGGCCTACCGCGATAAGTATGAAGCGTTCAAGAGCTCCCTCGGCAACATCGGCGAAACCGATCCGCGCCTGCTCGACATGCCGTTGCTGCCCGATCCCGACAAGGTCAGCATTCGCGTCTATGAGACCGACTCGATCCACAAATCGATGTCGGCCCTGCGGCAAGGGTCGATCATCGTGGTGGCGGACCAGGAATTCCATACCGTCGAGGCGCAGTTCAAGGAGGCCTTCTTCACCCATACCTCGACCTCGCCCAATCTGCAGATCATCGCGTCGATCGACGTCGCGCGGCGGCAGATGGAGCTCGAGGGATTCGAGCTGGTGCAGCGCGCCATCCAGCTCGCCATTGAGATCCGCCGGGAGATCAATAATCACCCGCTGATTTCCTGCTATTTCCGCGCGGCCACGCCCGCCGAGATGATCCCCGAAGCCTATCGGCAATCAGGCTACACCGATTACGGTTCACCCGGCACGACCATTGCGGACGCCACGCAGGCCCTGCGCCACGACGAGTTCTTTCTCGACCCCACCCGCATCACGCTGCTGTGCGGCAACGCCGGCTACGATGGCACGCGGTTCAAGGGGCTGCTCGCTGAGAGCTACGATATCCAGATCAACAAGACCTCGCGCAACAGCGTGCTGGTCCAGATCAACATCAACAATACCCGCAGCGACATGGCGCACTTGCTGAAGGCGCTGGCCGACATCTCGCGCGGCATCGAGCGGGAACTGGCCGAAGGCGGCGAAGAGGTGCGGGCGGGCTTCGCGGCGCGGGTCAAGAGCCTGGTGGAGGACGTGCCGGAACTGCCCGACTTCAGCCGCTTCCACAATGCCCTGCGCGAAAGCAGCGAGAGCGCGACGCCGGAAGGGGATATGCGCACTGCCTACTACCTGGCCTACAACCCGCACGCCTGCGAGTGCATCCGTCTGAACGACCCGCGCATCGATGAGCGCCTGAAGAACGGTCCCGAACTGGTTTCCGCGAAGTTCGTGATCCCGTATCCGCCCGGCTTCCCGATCATGGTGCCGGGGCAGGTCATCACTCCCGAGACCATCGCATTCATGCGCAAGCTCGATGTGAAGGAGATCCATGGCTACAACGCCGCGCGTGGCCTGGAGCTGCTCAAGCCGGAGGCGCTGGACGCGCTCAAGCGCACTGTGCGATAAGGGGCGCGGTCGGCCGCCGCCGACGATCCGCCTAGCCGCGCGCGCATCGCTTCCTTCCGGGCCGGAAGCGACAGCGTGCGCGGCTGCGGGGACCGGATCGAGGCGGCAGCGACAGAGCCCCGCTAAGCCACGTTGCCCTGCTGCCATGCGGCAGCGTGGTACTTGATCACGTCCAGCACCGTGGCGGTCATCACGGCGGTCGACAGCCCGAACATCAGGATGCCGTTGGCCGCCTCGATCGGGCCGAGGATGCGCCAGGTCTTCGACATGACGATATCGCCATAGCCCAGCGTGGCGAAATTGACCCCCGAATGATAGAGGGCGGTGGCGAAATCCTGGAATTCGCCGAGGATCATGAACAGCGCCGCCCACAGGGCCATCTGCACGAAATTGCAGAGCAGGGTGAACAGCATCACCAGCGAGAGCAGCGTGATATCGATCCACAGCGAATCGTGCTTGAGCCGGCTGTGCCTGAAGCGCGCATAGCGGCGCAGGCAGGCGGCGACGACAATGCCCTGCAGCATGAGGCAGAGCAACATCACGGGCGTGGCGGTGAGCAAGGGGAGGAGCATCGTCGGTCCAGTCGAAGAGGGGAGATGGCCATGTGCGGCGTGGCTCGGGTCAGCGGCGCCGGTCCAGCAGCGCCAGCATCAGGCAGGCATACAAAGTAATGGCGACGAACAATGCCATGCGGATCGCAAAGGCGCTATAGACATCCTTGCCGGCGGCGCTGTCCTCTACCGACTGCGCGAGCAGGATGATCATGGTCACGAGGCTGTTGAGCCAGAAGCTGGCACGGTAGGACGTGGGCGAGATGGCGTAGAGCTTGCGCGCCGCCAGCAGGCCGAACAGTACCATCCACAGGAAGAACATCCACAGGTGCACGAACAGGCTGAGCGCGCACCAGAACAGGATGGCCAGCGCGCCGCCGAGCAGGGTGGAGCCGAGCAACTCGCGCGCGGCGTGGCGGGCCATCGTGCAGCTCTGCCGGCCGAGGGTGACGGACTTCATCACAATCGGCATATAGGTGGCAGGGTCGCTCAAGGCCAGCAGATAGGCTGGCAGCACCACCATGGTGGCGCGCAGCGCCATGCGGGCGGTGTCTTCCTCGGGCAGTGCCGCGGCGGGCGGCGGTGCCCGCGCGCCAGCCGGTTCGGGCAGCAGCCAGTGCCCGAGCGTCAATACCAGGACACCGGCGAGGAGTCCCTTGACCAGGGCGGTGATCACCGTGACCGCCAGCCCGAAGTCGGCGGTGCCGGCCGCGGAGATCATGGTCAGCCCGGCCGCCAGGAAGGTGGCGACAAGATTGTTCCCGCCACGCAAGCCATAGCGGAACGCCAGGAAGAGGCAGAGGCTGAGCATGAGTACGCCGCTGAACTTGTAGTGGCGCAGGAAGGGGATGAGCAGCAGGCCGCTGCCGGTGGTCAGCATGACCATCAGTGCCAGGCCCAGCCCGGCCTTGAGGGGCAGCGGACGGTCGAGCGTGGCGAACAGGATCAGGCCGAGCACCGGCGCCACCATCGGCAGCGGCCAGCCCAGGCCGAAGCTGGCCGCCAGGCACAGTGCCGTGCCGAGGGCCAGGCGCAGTGCACGCCGGCCGCGGATCCCGGAGTCGTTGGCCATGGGCGTTGTCAGTAGACGTAGGAAAGCCAGCTCATCAGGTAAAGGAAGAGCCGGCCGAGCGGATTGAGGGGATTGCCCTCGCTCGGAAACGCCATCACTTCGGCCTGCCCGCCGACACGAACGCCGCGCAGCCCGGCCAGCTCGCCCGGATCGAACTCGACGAGGACCGGAAAACGCTGCGCCGGGCGCAGCCAGTCACGGCTGTTCTGTATGGTGGGCAGGCTGCCCGGCGGCGTGCTCTGGCCCACGCTGACGCCGAAGCCGATGCTGCGCACCTTGCCGGCCAGCATCTTGCCCGGGTAGGCGTCCAGCACGATGCTGACCCGCGTGCCGGGTACCACGTGCGCGAGATTGTTCTCCGTCATATCCGCGCTGACCCACACATCATGGATGGCGATCAGGGTCATGACCGGATTGCCGGCGGCGGCATACTGGCCCGCCTCGGTGCGCAGGTCGGTGATCAGTCCCGCTGTGCGTGCGCGTACCTTGGTATTGGCGAGGTCAAGGTCGGCTTTCTCCACTGCCGCGGCGGCGCTGCGCAGCTTGGCGTTTTCCTGCTCGCTGCCGCCCTGGGTTTCCCGCGCGCGCTCCACCTCGGCACGGGCCGCCTCGACCTGGCTCTTGGCCTGTTCGTGGGTGGCCCGGGCGACCTCCAGGCGACGCAGCGAGACGGTGCCCGGATCGTCCCCGTACAGGCGTTCGAGGCGGTCGCTGTCCTGGCGTGCCTTGAGCTCATTGGCCTTGGCCGCGCGCAGGGAGGCCTGCGCCGATTCGATCCCCGCAGTGCTCGCGCCGATCTGGCGGCGCATCGATTCGAAGTCCGCGCGGGCGCGGTCGGCGGCAATGCGGAACTGCTGCGGATCGAGTTCGAACAGGACGGTGCCGGCCTCGACATTCTGGTTGTTGTGCACCAGCACCCGGGTGACCCTTCCCGATACTTCCGAGGCCACGGGGACGACGAAGGCCTGCACGCGCGCCTGCTGCGTATAGGGCGTGTATCGGTCGGCCACCAGGTACCAGAGCAAGCTCACAACGATGAGGCCCACGACCCATCGGATGCCTTTCTTCGATGGGTCCGGGGCGGCTGCATCGGCACCGGCATCGGCATCCGCGTCGGGCGCGGGGGAGGGTTGCTGCGGGGCGCTCATGGAGAGTTGCCCTCCGGGCGTGGCGCATCGGTGCTGCTGTGCTGGCGGCGCTGCGCATCTTCCAGCAGGTCGCCCCAGTTCGTGCGCTGCTGCATCTGTTGACGGGTGGCCGGGTCCACCAGCGGCTGTTCGGTGTACCAGCCGCCGCCAAGGGCCTTGTACAGCGCGATCAGATCGCTGACCGCATTGCCGCGATTGACGAGATAGGCATCCTGTTGGGCGAACAGGGCGCGTTGCGCATCGAGCACGCGCTGGAAGTCCGAGTAGCCTTCGCGAAACAGGGCGTTGGCCAATGTCAGCGAGCGGTTGGCAGCCTCGGACGCCTCGCGCAGGATCGCATCGCGCTCCAGCGCCTTGACGAGCCCGGTCGCCGCGTCGTCGGCCTCACGGGCCGCCTTGCGCACGCTGTCCTGGTAGGCGATGATCGACTGCTGCAGGCGGGCGTCCTGCACGCGCACATTATTGGTGATGTGCCCGTAGTCGAAGATATTCCACCGGATGCTGGGGCCGCCCAGCAGGACCAGGCCGTTGGGCGTGGTCGGCAGCGAGCTGGCAGACCAGCCGATGCTGCCCAGCAGTGTCAAGGACGGGTAGAGGTCGGCCTTGGCGACGCCGATCTGCGCCGATTGCGCGGCAACCTGCAGTTCGGCAGCGCGGATATCCGGCCGCCGCAGCAGCAGCTTGGCGGGCACGTCCTGCAGGACTGCGCGGTCGATCAGCGGCACCACCCCTTCCTTCTGCGCCTGCGCCAGTTCCGGCAGCGGGCCCGGCGGGCGGCCGACCAGGATGGCCAGAGCATTGCGGGTCCGCATGATCTGGTTCTCCAGTTCCGGGATGCTGCTGAGCGTGCCCAGGTACTGGGTCCTGGCCTGCTGCAGGTCCAGCTCATCGCTTTCGCCGCCCTTGAACAGCTTTTCGGTGATCTCCAGGCTGCGTTGCTGCAGCTTGGCGTTTTCGCGGGCGATGCGCAGGCGCGCCTGGGCGGTGCGCAGCGCGAAGTAGCTGTCCGCCAGTTGGGCGTGCAGCAGCACCAGCGCATCGTCGTGGTTGGCCTTGGCGGCGAAGAAGGCGGCATCCGCCGATTCAATGGCACGGCTGAAGCGACCCCAGAAATCCAGTTCCCAGCCAATATCGAAACCCGCGCTGTATTGCCAGACACGGTTGCTGACGGTCAAACCATCGTAGGCATTTCGGGCATGCACGTACAGCACGTCGGCACTCACCTGCTGCATCTGCGGGTAGCGGCCGCTCAAGGCGATGCCAAGCTGGGCGCGGGCCTCCATGACGCGCAGGCCGGCGATCTTCAGGCCGGCATCATTGGCATCGGCCTCGGCGATCAGCTGTTCGAGAACCGGGTCCTCGAAGATGCGCCACCATTGGCGCATGTCCGGCTGCGGGCGCTGATCGCTGGCCTGCTCGACGGCGGGGCTGCTCCAGTGCTCGCTCCATGGCTCGCGCGGGCTCTGGAAATCCGGGCCCAGGCGGACGCAGCCGCCCAGGCACAGCAGGCCGAGCGGCAGGAGACGCTCCAGTGAGGAAAGGGGTGACATCGCCCTTGCCGGCCGCTTCAGGTGTGTGCGCTGTCGCCCGCTTCGGGCGCCGGAGGCTGGTCGTCGACCCACTGCCAGAAGAGCCGGTACCCCACCGCGAGCGCGACCGGTCCCATGAACAGGCCGATGACACCGCCGGTGACCATCCCGCCGAGGGCGCCGACCAGCACCACCGGCATCGGCACATCGACGCCGCGGCCGAGCAGCAAGGGCTTGAGGACGTTATCCGCCAGCCCCGCAACGAAAACATAGATGGCGAACACGATGGTCGCCACGCTCACCCCGCTGGTGGCGAACACGAAGATGATCACGGGGATGGTGACGAGCGTGGCCGGTAGCTGCATGATCCCCAGCAGCAGCACCGCCAGGGCCAGCAGGCCGGCGCCCGGGACGCCCATGACGATGAAGCCGATGCCGACCAGCAGCATCTGGATCAGCGCGATCCCGACCACACCCTGCGCGACGGCCCGGATCGTGGCCGTGCACAGTTCAGCGATGCGCGGCCCCTTTTCGGGACCGGAGATCCGCGAGGCGATGCGGACCGCGCTGCGGCTGCCTGCCTCACCGTAGGCCATGACGATGCCCGCAATGACCAGCGCGACGACGAACAGCAGCAGCCCGATGCCAACGCCCGCGACCGTGTTCAGCAGCGAGACGCTGACGTCTTTGAGCCGTGGCGCGAGTTTTTCCACGAGTCCGGTCAGATCCGTGGCGGCCTGCATCCAGAAGTCATGCAGGGGCTGGCCCACCAGCGGCCAGGCCGCAACGGAATCCGGCGGCTGCGGAATCGCGAAGCTGCCGCTCTTCACCGCCTGGATGGCGTGCTCCGCTGAATCGGCGATCGCAGTGCCTAGCAGGTAGGCGGGCACCATGATGATCAGGATGGCGATCAGCACGATCAGGCTGGCAGCCAGGCCATCCCGCTTCAGCACACCGTCCCTGAGCCTCACATGCAGCGGGTAGAGCGTGACCGCCAGGATCAGCGACCAGGCGATGAGGTTGAGGAAGGGGTAGAAGATGCGGAAGCAGAAGACCGCAAGTACGGCGATCAGGCCGGCTCGAATCAAGACATCGAGCAGACCGCGCGACAGATTCTTCTCGGAGATGGGCGTGGGCATCATTGGTTTTCTCCTTGCAGCCTTGCCGCGAAGGTTCCGCATCGGCAAGCCAGGCCAGCGCGAAGCCTGCGGGCAAGCGCAAGCGCCCCAGGCATGTTGGTACACCAGCATCACCGGAAGGAAAAACCGCCCAGCGATCTGACTGCTCCCGCGTCGCATGCGCTTCCCGGCACTATGTTCTCCAGGGAAGCCATTCAACCGCCACTTGCAAGAGTCATTCTTGACGCAATCCGATGGCTTCAGCGCAAGGAGAGCGACGACAGTGCGTGTCTCCAATTCATTGCTCCATTCAGCATATCAACGCAAATTGCGTTGGGAGGAGAAAGGTTGCAATAAATGTGATGCTCCACTATGGTCAATTCGGGGTAAAGCGGGAATCGCAGGGGCCACGATGATGCGTGAGTGCCGGCACTGGGGAGGAAGCGATGACTCTTTGGGTTAAGCGATCGGCCCTGTCTGCCTGCAGACTGTTCCTGTGCTGGCTGGTATTCGGCCGGAGCGCAGCCATGGCGCAGAACCCGCCGGCCGCGCCGGCCACCTCGCCCCCTTCACCCGCCTCGCCCACTTCATCTGCCTCGCCTACGTCGCCCACCTTCAAGCCGGAGGAAATCGAGGCGCTGGTCGCACCGATCGCCCTCTATCCCGACTCGGTACTGACCCAGGTTCTGATGGCGTCCACCTATCCGCTTGAGATCGTGCAAGCGGCGCGCTGGGTCAAGGCCAATCCGAATGTGAAAGGCGATGCCGCGCTCAAAGCGGTTGAAGATCAGCCATGGGATGTCAGCGTGAAATCGATGGTCGCCTTTCCGCAGGCCCTGGAGCCGATGAGCGACAAACTCGAGTGGACGCAGAAGCTTGGTGACGCTTTTCTCGCGCAGGAGGCGGACGTGCTTGCCGCGGTACAGCGACTGCGCGCGCGTGCCCAGCAGTCCGGCAACCTCAAGTCGAATGAGCAGCAGACGGTGACGACGGAGACCGGCACGGTCGCGGGCCAGCCCGGGCAGACCATCGTCAAGATCGAACCGGCCAACCCGGAGGTCATCTACGTGCCGGCCTACAACCCGACCGTGGTGTATGGCGCCTGGCCCGCTCCGGCCTACCCGCCGTATTACTGGCCGCCTTATCCGGCGTACTATCCGGGCGCGGCGCTGGCCACCGGCTTCGCGTGGGGCGTCGGCCTGGCTGCCGCAGGGGCAATTTTCGGAAGCGCGAACTGGGGCCACGGCGACGTGAATATCAACGTCAACAAGGCGGCCAATATCGACCGGAGCTTCAATAGCAGCAAAGTGAAGGGCGGAGGGGGCTGGCAGCACGATGCTTCGCACCGCAAGGGCGTCGCGTACCGCGACAACGCGTCGCGCGAGAAGTACGGCCGCAACGTCGCCGGTGCGGAGGGCCGCAATGACTTCCGCGGACGCGGTGGCGAGGGTGGTCGGCAGAACGTGGCGGACCGCGGCAATGCGGGCAATCGCGCAGGCGTCTCCGACCGTGCGGCAGGGGGCGACCGCGGCGGCGCGGCCGGCGGCGGGAACCGTGGCGGTGCGGCGGGCGGCGGGGATCGTGGCGGTGCGGCCGCCGGCGGAAACCGCGCGGCGACGGCCGATCGGGGCGGTGGTGGCGCCGGTGGCGGAAACCGTGCGTCGACGGCCGACCGGGGCGGTGCCGGCGGCGGGCGTGACAATGCCTTCCAGGGGGTCGGTGGCGGTGGCGCGTCGTCGCAGCGCGACTACGACCGGGGCCGCAACAGCCTGCAGACCTCTCAGGCCTCGCGTGGCGGCGGTGGCGGCGCCCGTGGAGGCGGCGGCGGTGGATACAGCGGTGGCGGCGGACGCGGCGGCGGTGGCGGATTCAGCGGTGGTGGTGGTGGTGCACGGGGCGGTGGTGGCGGCGGCCGGGGTGGCAGACGCTAAGGGAGGAGAATGGCCATGATCACACCGCGTCAGTTGCCGCGCATGTCATTTGCCGTGACGTGCCGCCGGATCGCCGTCGCGCTGGCCCTCGTCGCCGGCATCGTCGGCCCGGTCCATGCCCAGAAAAGTTTCCCGACGGCGGAAGACGCGATGTCGGCCTTCGGCACGGCTGTCGCCCACAGCGACGACGCGGCATTGAAATCGATGCTCGGCGAGAATTACCGCAAACTGATTCCGCCGGGCGGCGCCGATGTCCGCTTCCGTTTCCTGACTGCATGGCATGCCTCGCACGCCGTGCAGCCGGTGGATGAGGGGCACGCCCGTATCGCCGTCGGCGACGACGGCTGGACACTGCCCATTCCCTTGGTGAAAGCCGCCAACGGCTGGCACTTCGACACCGTCGCCGGCGCCGAGGAAATACGCGCGCGCCGCATCGGACGCAACGAACTGTCTGTCATCCAGGCGATGCTGGCCGTCTACGACGCGCAGCTTGAATATGCCTCGACCAGCCATGATGGCAGCGGCGTGCTGGCCTACGCCGCCAGGCTCGCCAGTTCGCCCGGCAAGCAGGATGGCCTGTACTGGCCGACAGACCCGGGGGCGAAGCCCAGCCCGCTGGGCGCGGCCTTTCTCCTTGCCGGCAAGGGCAAGGGCGAGGCCGGCAGCGAGGGCTATTACGGCTACCACTACAGGCTGCTGACCGCGCAGGGTCCGCATGCCCCGGGTGGGGCATTCAACTACATGGTGAATGGCAAGCTGTTCGGCGGCTTCGCCGTGATCGCCTGGCCGGTGCGCTATGGCGATACGGGCGTGAAGAGCTTCATGGTCAGCCACGCGGGCGAAGTCTTCGAGCGTGACCTCGGACCCAATGGCGGGGCCAAGGCGGCCGCGATGACGACCTTCGATCCGGGGCCTGGCTGGGCCAAGGTGTCACCCAAGGTGTTGCCATGAACCGCCTTGTCGCCGCCTTCGCCTGCAGCGTCCTGCTGGCATTGCAGGGGTGCACCTACTATGGCGTGCCGCCGCCCGGCACCGTGCCGGCGAACTATGACCGCTCCTTCGATGCCGCGACAGAAGCCATGCGCGACCAGGGCCTGGCCATCACCGTCCAGGACCGGACGAACGGGACCGTGGTCGGGAATAATCCCGGCGGCACTGCCGTCCGCGCGATCGTGGCCAGGCAGCCGGACGGCTCGGTCCGCGTGCAGTTCGATGCCAGCGATTCGCGCGACCCCAGCCTGCTCGACCGCGTCTCCCGCAGCTACGATCGCCGCATGGGACGCTGAGCGCAGCGCCGGCCTATCCGCCGAGCCCCCGGTGCCGGCTACGAGGGGATAGGGTCTCTTCCGTACCCTTGAACCCTGCATGTGACCCGTCGTCCACGGCTGGGCCGGCGGGCGGATGCCCATTCTCGATCTCCGGCGGGCGCAGCCTGAACGCTCCGCGCCGCACGGCTTGCCGGGGAAAACGCCGAGCGGCCCGCATCCTGGAGCGAAGGGGGAAGCACGCGGCGCCATTCCCGCCTGGCGGCCTGACCGGCCGCACTTCTTTTTTGTCAGCCCGTGCTGCTTGCGGCCCCTGGCTTTGGTCGCGGAAGCGCAGATCGCTGTAAACTCTCGTCTTTGCCAAGCCCTGCATTCAGAACTATCCATGGAATTCCGTATCGTCACCGTGTCCCTCGGTTGCCCCGAGGGCGCTCGCAACCAGCACGCTCGCAACAAGCCGTTCGGGGGGCAGGCATGAGCGCGCCTCGTATCGGCATGATCAGTCTGGGCTGCCCCAAGGCGCTCGTGGACTCCGAACAGATCATTACCCAGCTGCGTGCGGAGGGCTATGCCATCAGCGGCACCTATGATGGCGCGGACCTCGTCGTGGTCAACACCTGCGGCTTCATCGACGAGGCGGTGCAGGAAAGCCTGGACGCCATCGGCGAGGCACTGAACGAGAACGGCAAGGTCATCGTGACCGGCTGCCTGGGCGCGAAGAAGGACGCCGCCGGGCAGGACGTCATCACCAGCGTGCATCCCAAGGTGCTGGCCGTGACCGGTCCGCATGCGCTGGGTGAGGTGATGCAGGCGGTGCACACGCACCTGCCCAAGCCGCATGACCCCTTCACCGACCTGGTGCCCCCGGCCGGCATCAAGCTCACGCCCAAGCATTACGCTTACCTGAAGATCTCGGAAGGCTGCAACCACCGCTGCTCCTTCTGCATCATCCCGTCCATGCGTGGTGACCTGGTGTCGCGTCCGGTGGCCGAGGTCATGCTGGAGGCGGAGAACCTGTTCAAGTCGGGCGTGAAGGAACTGCTGGTGATCTCGCAGGACACCAGCGCCTATGGCGTCGACGTCAAGTACCGCACCGGTTTCTGGAACGGCCGCCCGCTGAAGACCCGGATGACCGAGCTCGTGGCGGCGCTGGGCGAGCTGGCTCGCCAGTATGGCGCCTGGGTGCGCCTGCATTATGTGTATCCCTACCCGCACGTAGACGAGATCATTCCGCTGATGGCGGAAGAGGGCGTGCTGCCCTACCTCGACGTGCCGCTGCAGCATGCCCATCCGGACGTGCTCAAGCGCATGAAGCGCCCGGCCAACGCGGAAAAGACGCTGGATCGTATCCGCGCCTGGCGCGCGGTATGCCCGGATCTGACCATCCGCAGCACCTTCATCGCGGGCTTCCCCGGCGAGACCGAGGCCGAGTTCCAGACGCTGCTGGATTTCATCGCCGAAGCCGAGCTGGACCGCGTGGGCTGCTTCGCCTATTCGCCGGTCGAGGGCGCCACCGCTAACGAACTGCCGGGCGCGCTGCCCGACGAGGTGCGCGAAGAGCGCCGCGCGCGCTTCATGGAAGTGGCCGAGGCGGTGTCGGCGCAGCGCCTGCAGCGCAAGGTCGGCCAGACGCTGCGGGTGCTGGTGGACGAGGTCAACCAGGACGGCGGCATCGGACGCTCGTCGGCCGATGCGCCCGAGATCGACGGCCTGGTCTATATCGCCCCGGCCACGCGCCACTCGCAGCGCTACCGGGTCGGAGAGTTCGTCGACGTGCGCATCACCGGCGCCGACGGCCACGATCTGTGGGGCGAGGTCTGAGCGGCAGGGGCGCCCACGAAATGTGATTCTTGGGGCTGATTGCCAATATCGGCCCGTCATCGGACCGATATTGGCCATTAGGTAAAAGTACGATCGTTCGTTTCCGCCGCGGCGGCGCTATACTGTGCACCGCAACATTACCCTGCATGGAGACAATGTCATGACGCGTGAAGTGGTGGTAGTCAGCGGTGCTCGCACCGCGATCGGAACCTTCGGCGGCAGCCTGAAGGACCTGGCCCCGACCGAACTGGGCGCCCTGGTGGTGCGCGAGGCCCTGGCCCGCGCCAAGGTGGACGGTAGCGACGTCGGTCACGTGGTGTTCGGCAACGTCATCCAGACCGAGCCTAAGGACATGTACCTGTCCCGCGTGGCGGCCGTCAACGGCGGGGTGTCCATCGACGCCCCGGCCCTGACCGTCAACCGCCTGTGCGGCTCTGGCCTGCAGGCCATCGTCAGCGCAGCCCAGAGCATCCTGCTGGGCGATACGGACGTGGCCATCGGCGGCGGCGCAGAAAGCATGAGCCGCGCCCCCTACCTGGCGCCGGCCGCGCGCTGGGGCTCGCGCATGGGCGACGCCAAGATGCTCGACATGATGCTCGGCGCGCTGCACGATCCCTTCCACAGCATCCACATGGGCGTGACTGCCGAGAACGTCGCCAAGGAATACGACATCTCGCGCGCCCAGCAGGACGAGACCGCGCTGGAATCGCACCGCCGTGCATCGGCCGCGATCAAGGCGGGCTACTTCAAGGACCAGATCGTCCCGGTCACGGTCAAGTCGCGCAAGGGCGATATCCAGTTCGACACCGACGAGCATGTGCGCCACGACGCCACGCTGGATGACATGACCAAGCTCAAGCCGGTCTTCGCCAAGGAGAACGGCACGGTCACCGCCGGCAATGCCTCGGGCCTGAACGATGCCGCCGCCGCCGTCGTGCTGATGGAGCGCGCCGAAGCCGAGAAGCGCGGCCTCAAGCCGCTGGCCCGCCTGGTGTCGTACGCCCACGCCGGCGTCGATCCGAAGACCATGGGTATCGGTCCGGTGCCGGCCACGCGCAAGGCCCTGGAGCGCGCCGGCCTGTCGGTGTCCGACCTGGACGTGATCGAGGCCAACGAAGCCTTTGCCGCGCAGGCCTGCGCCGTGACCAAGGCCCTGGGCCTGGATCCGGCCAAGGTCAACCCGAACGGCTCGGGCATCTCGCTGGGTCACCCCATCGGCGCCACCGGCGCGCTGATCACCGTCAAGGCACTGTACGAGCTGCAGCGCGTGCAAGGCCGCTACGCGCTGGTGACGATGTGCATCGGCGGCGGCCAGGGTATCGCCGCAATCTTCGAGCGCATCTGAGGATGATGCACGGCGTGGCGAAGCGTTGGTCCGTCGCACGGCTTGCTACGCCCGGCAGGGTGGCAGGCCGGCGGGCGGGCCGCGCCGCGCCTGCCGTGCTCGCGCTTTGCGCCGGCCTCCTGGCCACAGGGCCGGCCTGGGCGGCCGAAGGCACCGAGCTGTCGACCGCCTCCGCTGCAGCAGGACCGGCAGCACCGGCAGTGCCGCAGGCAGAGCCGGACGCGCTGGGGCTGAACCAGGCGATCCGCGAGGGCGAGGCCCGGCGTGGCACTGACGGGTCCATGGCGCGGTGCAGTCCGCTGGCGCCGCGCCCGGAATATGCCAGGCTGCCGGTCTACGTCGGCACGGTCGGCGACCAGCCGGTGCGCCTGCGTCTGGGGCCCAAGCCCGACGAACGCGACAGCGTGCGCGGCGAATACACCGTCGGCAACAAGCCGGGCGTGCGCGTACTGGCCGGCGAATATGAGAACGGCGGCTTCCTCATGGAGGAATCCGACGATGGCACCCATGTCACCGGCAACTGGGAAGGCACGATCGATGCCGCCGGCGTGGTGCGTGGTACCTGGACCGATGCGCTGAATTCCGCCATCGCGTTGCCCTTCATGATCCGCCCCCTGGGCTCGCTGGTGATCCCGCCCTTCGATATGCAGCCCTCCAGCGGTGTCAACCACGCGCCGCCGCCGCCCAAGTCCTCGAAGTAGCCACTTGCGGCGCTGCGCCCGGATACGGCGCTTCTCTTTCCATATTCCGATCGCGGTAGGGTAGTTAAAGTGCGAAGAGTAGGGCGACCAGTTTGCTGGTAAGCTCGAAGCCTCTTAGAGCACAGGGCACGCCGCGGCGGGCCGCTCCCCGGGCGCCTCGCGGGTGCCCAGCGATGGCGGAGCGGCGGACCGGGCAGGGCGCCCGCCAGACAAGGAATCCGCCGTGTCCGATCCCACGCCGACCGACCGAACCGCAGCAGCAGCCGCCGCCGACGAGGCGTCCGCCTATCCGCAGACCGTCGCGGTCCAGCCCGATCTGCAGATCCCGCCGGGATTCGGTTCCTTCTCGCCGCCCACCTGGCGCGGCTCCACCGTGATCTTCCGCAACCTGGCCGAGCTGCGCGCCCATGGCGATGGCACCACCACCTACTGGCGCTATGGCCTGCACGCCACGCCCACCAGCGAGGCGCTGTGCCAGCACCTGGCCAAGCTGGAAGGCGCGCACGACACGCTGCTGCTGCCGTCGGGCCTGGCGGCCATCTCGCTGGTGTACTTCGCGCTGCTGCGCAGCGGCGACGACGTGCTGGTGCCCGACAACGTCTACGGGCCGAACCGGGAGCACGGCGAATGGCTGGCGCGCGATTTCGGCGTGACGGTGCGCTACTACGACCCGATGATCGGCGGCGGCATCGCCGCGCTGATCCGGCCCAATACGCGGCTGATCTGGATGGAGTCGCCCGGCTCGGTGACCATGGAGGTGCCGGATACCGATGCCATCGTCGCGGCGGCGCGCGAGCGCGGCGTGCTTACGGCCATCGACAACACCTGGTCGGCGGGCCTGTATTTCCGCCCCTTCGACAAGGGCATCGACATCTCCGTGCAGGCACTGACCAAGTACCAGTCCGGCGGCAGCGACGTGCTGATGGGCGCGGTGCTGAGCCGCGACGAAGCGCTGCATGCGCGCCTGAAGCGCACCCGCATGCTGATGGGGTGGGGCGTGTCCGCCGACGACTGTTTCCTGGTGCTGCGGGGCCTGACCAGCCTGCCGGTCAGGCTCGCCGCGCACGACCGCGCGGCGCGCGAGGTCGCCGAGTGGCTGCACCAGCGGCCGGAGGTGGTCAAGGTCCTGCATCCGGCCTTGCCCGACTGCCCGGGGCACGCATTCTGGCGGCGCGACTTCAGCGGTGCCAGCGGCCTGTTCTCGGTCGTGCTGCACGCGCGCTACACGCGCGCCCAGGTGGACGCCTTCGTCGAGTCGCTGCAGCGCTTTGCCATCGGCTGGTCATGGGGCGGGGCGCACAGCCTTGCCGTGCCCTACCATGTGCCCACGATGCGGCCGGCCGGCAGCTGGCCGCCCGCCGGCTGGCAGAACGCCGGCGAACTGGTGCGCCTCTACATCGGGCTGGAAGACACGCGCGACCTGATCGCCGACCTGCGCAACGCACTCGACACCAAGCTGGCGGTCTGAGGGGGGCTGGGTCGGCGCCCTCCCGCGTTGCGGCAAGCCGTATCGCCGCCGATAGCGGCGGCGCCGCCGCGGCGGTGGCGTGTGGCTTAGTGCGGGAACAGTTCCAGCAGCCCGTCCAGGCCCACGTGGTTGAAGGCGACGCTGGCCTGCGCGCGCACCACCGGCTTGGCGCGGAAGGCCACCGACAAGCCGGCCACGGCCATCATCTTCAGGTCATTCGAGCCGTCGCCCATGACGATGGCCTGCAGCGGCTGTGCGCCGATCTGCGCACACACTTCCTGTACCGTGCGCGCCTTGACGTCGGCATTGACGATCTCGCCTACAACCTGGCCGGTCAACTTGCCGTCGACGATTTCCAGGGTATTGGCGCGCGTGAAGTCCAGCTTCAGCCTTGCCTTGAGCTTCTCGGTGAAGTGCACGAAGCCGCCCGATACCAGCAGCGTGCGCAGGCCCAGCGCCTGCACCGTCTGCAGCATGCGCTCGGCGCCCGGGGACAGGCGCAGGCGCTCATCATAGACGCGGTCCAGCACGCTCGCATCCAGGCCCTTGAGCAGCGCCACGCGACGGCGCAGGCTTTCGTTGAAGTCGGTGATCTCGCCGCGCATGGCGGCCTCGGTGATGGCCGAAACCTCGGCCTTCAGGCCGCAGAAGTCAGCGATCTCGTCGATGCACTCGATGGTGATCAGCGTGGAGTCCATGTCCATCGCCACCAGCTTGAAGTCCGACAGCCTGCGGCCGCTCGGCACCACGGCCCAGTCGATGGCGCGCGGTCCGCAGTAGGCGTCGAGCGCCTCGCGCAGCGCGGGCGTCAGCGGCGCGCTCTCGTCGGCGGTGCCTACAGTCTCGCTGCGCAGCGACAGGGCCGGGGCCTGGGCGAGGGATCGGACGGCGTCGAGATCGGCGGGGGCGAGCGGGGCGAGGCTTTGGAGGATCAGGGGCATGGCGGGCGACAATCGGGGGCCGGGCAGGCCGCGCGCAGCGGGCCGGGCGCCGCGGCAGGACGGCAAAGGCGTTATTGTAATCGCCGCGGCCCCCTTGGGGGGCGGACGCGGCCATCCACGCGGGACGCTGCCGGCGCCGCGGTTTCCGCGCAGCCAGCCCGAATATAATTTCGTCCGACCTGGATCGGCTGCGCGCTGCCCTGCAAATTCGTCGGATGCCCTCGTACCTACTTGTCCTGTGCCTCGCTTTCTCGGTCGTCGGCAGCCTCGGCGTCGGCCTGGCCGCGTGGCCCCGCCGGGATGATCCGACCGTCAAGGCCTTCCTGGCCCTGACCTGCGGCGCGGCCATCTGGAGCGGCGGCAGGTTGATGGAACTGAGCGCGGCCGAGCTGCCGAGCCGTATCCTCTGGGCCAAGATGCAGTACATCGGCATCGTTGCCGTGCCCGTCGCCTGGCTGTGGGCCACGGCCCAGCTCAGTCGCCCGCGCTACGTCATTCCCTGGTCGCTGCTGCCCGTCCCAGTGCTGGTCAGCCTGCTGACGCTGGCGCTGGTGTTCACCAACGAGCGCCACCATCTCGTCTGGAGCAGCATCACGCTGACGCCGGCCGGTGTGCTGCCAGTGGCGGTGTTCGAGCACGGTCCCGCTTACTTTGCGGCGGCCGCGTGGACGTATCTGCTGCTCTTCCTCAGTCTCTATTTCCTGCTCACGGCACGGGTTCCGAACACCAGCCTGACCCGCGCCGGGCGCGCGGTGCTGGCCTGCAGCCTGGCCTTGCCGCTGGCCGCCCACCTGGCCTATATGTGGCGCTGGACCGGACCGCTGGGCGGCGACCTGACGCCTGCCACCTTCTCGCTGATGGCGGTGCTCGTCTGGCTCTGCGCCCTGCGCACGCACCTGGACGATATCGGCCACTATGCCCGGCTGCGCGTGTTCGACGCGCTGCGGGAGGGCTGCGTGGTCGTCAGCACAGAGTTTCGCGTGGTCGACCTCAACCCGGCGGCCGTGCGCATGCTGCCCGGACTGCGCCTGGGCGATGCCGTACCCAGCGCGTGGACCGAACTGATCGCCCAGGCGGGCAGGATGGCGGCGCCTGGCCCGCATCACGCTGCGGAAAGCGACGAGTACGAGCTTTCGGTTGAGCCGGTGCGGCGCCTGGACGGTAAGGTCATCGGCACGCTCGCCTTCCTGCGCGATGTCAGCCGCTATCGTTCCCGCGAGCAGGCCCTGACGGTGCGCCTCGATGCCACCGAGGAACAACTGTCGCGCATGGCCGCCGACCTCGAGCACGATGCGCTGACCTCCCTGTTCAACCGGCGCTATTTCGAGCGAATGGGCCTGGCAGCCGTGGCCAAGGCCTGTGAGCAGGGCACCCAGGTCGGCCTGCTGGTGCTCGACGTGGACAACTTCAAGCAGTACAACGACCGGCATGGGCACGTCGCCGGCGACGCCTGCCTGCGGCAGGTGGCCGGCGCGATCGCCGGCATCGTGACGCGGCCGGGCAGTTTCTGCGCGCGGCTGGGCGGCGAGGAATTCGCCGTGGTGCTGCCTGGCAGTTCCACGTCCGAGACGCTGGCCGTGGGAGAGCGGCTGCTCATGTCGGTGCGGGCGTTGCGCCTCGCACATGGTGGAGCGTTCGCTCAGCCCTTCGTCAGCATCAGCATCGGGGCCGCCTGCGAGCGGCCCGCCACGCCACGGCTCGAGGCCCTGGTGCAGAAGGCCGATGCCGCCATGTACCAGGCGAAGCGGGCCGGGCGCGATCGTTTCGTGATGGGCGGGGAAGGGACGGCAGAGGGGGCCGCACCATAGCGTGGGCTGGCGCCGGCGGGTTCAGGGCGTGCTGCTGCGCGCACCGAACAGGGCAATTTCCTTGCTGACGGCGCGCGCGAGGCGCTCCAGGTCCGCGGGCATCGCCACAAAGACGCTGTTATTGTTGTCCGAGGAAACGCACAGGCGGATGCGCGCCACCTCGTCGCCCGCCAATTGCGCGCGCAGGATGCGGGTCGTGCGGCCCGGCCGCCATTCAACGGCCCCGAGGAAATAGGTCTGCCCGTCCCCGCGTTCGCCCGGGTCGGTCAGCAGGCCGAAGCGGGAGGTCAGGAAGGCATGCAGTTCTCTGCGGGTCATGCCGCCCGCGTGCCGCCGGGCACGGTGTCCTCATGTGCGCCCTTATGTGCGCTGCCCGGCATTACTCCGAGTCCGAATGAAAGGCACGCTTGGTCGCGTGATAGCCCTCGCGCGCTATGTTGGCGATGCCGTGGCCGACCGCCTTGGCGCCATCCGCGATGCCATGGCCAGCTGCCTTGGCACCGTTTTTGATGCCGTGACCGGCCTCGCGCGCCACTTCGCCGGTCTTGTGGGCAGCCTGCTTGGTGTCCGCCTTGATCTCTTGTTTCGCTTCCTGCACGTCTGCCCGGGCGGGCAGGCTCAACGCTGTGGCAGCAAGCGCGGTGACGATCAGGGCAAGAAGAGGGTATCGGAGGGTTTTCGCGGGCATGTATTTTTCCGGAGCCTATCGGCAGTGCGCAACCGCAAATGTGGGCTTCGCAAAGACTATTGTAGCCGTGCGGCGGGCAGGGTGACCGGCAGGGCGCCTGACCGGCGCCACGGGTGCGCGCAGCACGCGCGCTGATTCTGGCGGCCCAGGCAGTCAGTGGCTGTGGGACGTGTGCCCGGAGCGGGGGCGCAAAAAGCAAATGGCCCGCATCGCTGCGGGCCATTTGCTTTCAATCTGGTGCCCAGAAGAGGACTCGAACCTCCACAGTGTTGCCACCGCTAGGACCTGAACCTAGTGCGTCTACCAATTCCGCCATCTGGGCTGGGGAAGCCGCGAATTATACAGAAATTGCGCAAGGGATCAAGAGGCCCCGTGCAGGATTTTCGGAGATGACGGTTTTCGGTTTCCGATGCGTCCTATCGAGGCTGGCAGGGGCACGTGGGATGATCCTTCTCTTAGGAATTCGACGGCCACCTTCGGCAGGCGGTCGCGATCATCGGTGCAGATGCGGGCACCAATTCCCACCAGGGTGCAATTCGGATGCAGATCTCGTTTTACCGCTTCGGGTCGCAGCACTTGCCTGCGTATCGGTCCTGGTTCACGAATGGCGAACTGGCGCGGCGGCTGTCGTATCCAACGGATGCGTGGTTGGCGCACGTGACCCGGCGCGATACATCGCGCTGCTGGGCGGTCATGTCGTCGAGCCAGCTGATCGGCGCGGTCCAGGTTGACGGGGGTAAGGAGAGGGGCGGCGCTATCGCATTGGCCGTGGAGCCGGGCCTTTGGGGTCGGGGCGTCGGGCATATCGTGCTCACGCAGTTCCTTGCCGGCGCAGGGCGGGGCTATCCAGTCCTAGTTGCTTATGTCGAGCCCGACAATCCGGGCAGCCTGGCGCTGTTCCAGGGCTGCGGATTCCAGCCCGCGTTGCAGCCGGACGGCGATGGCTTCATCCGGATGACCTATCGCCGTGACGGCGATTAGATGGAATCGGAAATCGGCACTTGCTGCGCGCCCCCTTTTTCTCGCCCGGCAGCCGCCCAAAAGCAAATGGCCCGCATTGCTGCGGGCCATTTGCTTTCAATCTGGTGCCCAGAAGAGGACTCGAACCTCCACAGTGTTGCCACCGCTAGGACCTGAACCTAGTGCGTCTACCAATTCCGCCATCTGGGCTGGGGAAGCCGCGAATTATATAGAAGTGTTCGGGCTTTGCAAGCCCCCAGAAGTAATTTTCCTTGGGCGCGTGTCGTTGAGGGCGGTGAGGGTCTCTGCCGGGTGCGTGTGCCTTCAGATTCCGGCGCGCAAGCGCATTCCAAGCGGCAGTCCGGCCCCGCACCTTATAATCCAACGTTTTGCGCCCCACAACATACGTTCGAGACAGACCATGCCGCAATACCGTTCCCGTACTTCCACCCATGGCCGCAACATGGCCGGTGCCCGCGCCCTGTGGCGCGCCACCGGCATGAAGGATGGCGACTTCGGCAAGCCCATCATCGCCGTGGTCAACTCCTTCACGCAATTCGTGCCGGGCCACGTGCACCTGCGCGACCTCGGTGCCCTGGTGGCCCGCGAGATCGAGGCGGCCGGCGGTGTGGCCAAGGAGTTCAACACCATCGCGGTGGACGACGGTATCGCTATGGGCCATGGCGGCATGCTGTACTCGCTGCCTTCGCGCGAACTGATCGCGGATTCGGTCGAATACATGGTCAACGCGCACTGCGCGGATGCCATGGTCTGCATCTCCAACTGCGACAAGATCACCCCGGGCATGCTGATGGCCGCCATGCGGCTGAACATTCCGGTGGTCTTCGTCTCCGGCGGTCCGATGGAAGCCGGCAAGATCAAGTCGCCCACCGATGGCCAGGTCATTGCCAAGATCGACCTGATCGACGCCATGATCAAGGCGGCCGATCCCAAGGTGAGCGACGCCGAGGCCGAGGAAGTCGAGCGCAGCGCTTGCCCCACCTGCGGTTCTTGCTCCGGCATGTTCACCGCCAACTCGATGAACTGCCTGACCGAGGCCATCGGCCTGGCGCTGCCGGGCAACGGCACCATCGTGGCCACGCATGCTTGGCGCAAGGGCTTGTTCGAGCAGGCCGGCCGCCTCGTCGTCGACCTGTGCCGCCGTTACTATCAGGAAGACGACGCCTCGGTCCTGCCGCGCAGCATCGCCACCAAGCGCGCGTTCGAGAACGCCATGGCGCTGGACGTGGCCATGGGCGGCTCCACCAACACCGTGCTGCACCTGCTGGCCGCGGCGCAGGAGGCGGGCGTGGACTTCACCATGTCCGATATCGACCGCATTTCGCGCAAGGTGCCTTGCCTGTGCAAGGCCGCGCCTGCTACCGACAAGTACCACATCGAGGACGTGCACCGCGCCGGCGGCATCATGGGCATCCTGGGCGAGCTGGCGCGCGCCGACCTGCTCGACCCGAGCTGCGGCAACGTGCACAGCGGCACGCTGGGCGAGGCGATCGCGCGCTGGGACGTCAACGGCGACGCTGGCGAGGCCGCGCACAAGTTCTACCGTGCCGCACCGGGCGGTATCCCGACCCAGGTCGCCTTCAGCCAGGAAGCCACCTTCGACGCGCTGGACCTGGACCGCAAGAGCGGCTGCATCCGCAGCAAGGAACACGCCTATTCGAAGGATGGCGGCCTGGCCGTGCTGTACGGCAACCTGGCCGAGAAGGGCTGCATCGTCAAGACCGCGGGCGTGGATGAGTCGCAGTGGGTGTTCACCGGGCGCGCCCGCGTGTTCGAGAGCCAGGACGACGCCGTGGAAGGCATCCTGGGCGACAAGGTCGAGGCCGGTGACGTCGTGATCATCCGCTATGAAGGCCCGAAGGGCGGCCCGGGCATGCAGGAAATGCTCTACCCGACCTCGTACCTGAAGTCCAAGGGCCTGGGCAAGACCTGCGCGCTGTTCACGGACGGCCGTTTCTCGGGCGGCTCGTCGGGCCTGGTGATCGGCCATGCTTCGCCGGAAGCGGCGGAAGGCGGCACGGTGGCGCTGGTCAACGACGGTGACACCATCCATATCGACATCCCCAACCGCAAGATCCAGCTGGACGTCAGCGACGAAGAGTTGGCCCGCCGCCGCGCCGCAATGGAAGCGCGCGGCGAGCGTGCCTGGCAGCCGGAGAACCGCGAGCGCGTGGTCTCGGCCGCGCTGCGCGCCTACGCGGCGCTGGCCACCTCGGCCGATCGCGGCGCCGTGCGCGATCTCTCTCAGCTCAAGCGGGGTTGATCATGCAGTAGCGCCCGGGGGGCAGCGGCGGCGTGGCCGCCTGCTCCCCCGGGGCTAGATCCAATACTGCAGTGCCGGCTGCGAACCACCCGTTCGCAGTGGGCAAGGATCCACATGCGCTTTGCCCCCACAAGGCGGAGCCGCGGGCCGGCTGGCAGAAGCCCAGCCCTGGTTAGCCCGCCTGCGAAGGCGCAGCCGGCTGCCTGCCCGGCACGATCTTCAGGGTACCGACACTGCCGTCGCGGAACACGGTGATGGTCGCCGAACGTCCCGGCGGCAGTTGCGCGACTTGCGAACTCAGTTCGTTCGGGTCGGAGATACGCGCCCCGTTGACCGCGACGATGATGTCGCCCGGCTCCACGCCGGCCGCTGCTGCCGGACTTCCGGGCGATACGTCAGCGACTAGAGCGCCACCCGGGGCGTCGGAACCCGACCCTCGTGTGACGGCCTGGACATGTACACCGATATATCCCCGCCCGGCGACGCCACCACCGTTGCCGTGTCCCGCCTTACCCGTGCCAGCCAGTTGCTCCCTGACGCGCATCGCCTGGTCGATCGGAATCGCGAAGGACAGCCCCTGGTAGCCGCCCGTGCGCGAATAGATCATTGAATTGATGCCGATGACTTCGCCGTCGAGGTTGAACAGCGGGCCTCCCGAGTTGCCGGGATTCACGGGGACATCGGTCTGGATGAAGCGCGCGGGACCGTCGTCGGACAGCGCGCGGGCCTTGGCGCTGATGATGCCCGACGTCACCGTGTTGTCCAGGCCATAGGGCGAGCCGATGGCCACCACCCATTCGCCGACCTTGCTTTTCGACGGATCGCCGATCTTCACGGCCGGCAGGCCGTTGCCTTCGACCTTGAGCACGGCCACGTCGAACGTCGGGTCGGTGCCGATGACCGTTGCCGGCAGCTGCCTGCCGTCGGCCAGCTTGACGGAGACCGCGCCAGCGCCTTCGACGACGTGGTTGTTGGTCAGGATGTAGCCATCGTTGCTGATGATGAAGCCCGAGCCGATGCTGGCGCCTTGCCGGTCCTGGCCGAAGTCGTCTTCGCCCGTCGCCATGCGTCGAGCATCGATGTGTACGACGGCAGGCCCGTAGCTGGCGACGATGTGCGAGAAGTCGGGGACGGCGGCCTTGTTGCTGGTGGGCGCCGGGGCGGGCTCGGGGGTTGGCAGCAGTGATTCGGCGCCAGGTTCCTTAGCGGCACCGGTGTGACGATACTCGGCGACGTAGCCGCCAGCGAGCGCGGCGGCCACGGAGGCGATTGCGACGGGGCGCCAGTGTCTTGCGATATTCATATGGGGTTTGGCCAAATCTGGAAAGCTCGGAGTCTCGAAAGACTAGCCGCGATTAATTAACGGCGACTTAAGGCGTGGACGCCTGCGGGTGCTTTTCCTAAGATTCCAGTAAAGTCCAATCAGCTGTTGTGCCGAGTAGTGAGCTTCTGCAGGCTCGCCGGTCGGGCCCTATCCCGATGCGACTGACTTCAACGGCGAGGCGGTGTTGCTTGCAGAGTCCACAAGAGGGGGCGAGCAGCCAGGCTGCCAGAAGAGAAGACCAAGTGCAGGAGGTTCTTATGAACCCGCGTCGTGTCGTTCAATGCCTTGTCATCCTGATGCTGCTGCTATTTCCGCCGCTGTCGGCATTTGCTTTCAGCGCGCGTACGCTACACGATGTCAATATGCGCACGGGACCGGGGCGATCGTTCCGCGTCATCACGGTTCTGCGGGCGAGGACGCCGGTAAGTATCCTTCAATGCTCACGGGACCGCCGGTGGTGCAACGTTGAGGCGCGTCGCCAGCGCGGTTGGGTCTACGCCAGGTATCTCTCGCGGACGGCCTCCGGAGGAGGGCCACCGCGCGGGTAGGAATTCTTCAGCGATGGCCGCGACGTAAAGTGCTCGGGCGATTATCACCTTGGACCACACGTACGCATTGATGGCCGACGATCCGCAAGCATGCGCCGGTTTCATCCGCGAATCATGTAACTGATAGCAGATGCTGGGGAGGGGGCGATGCCTCGAAAAGAAATAATTGAAACCCTGCATAGCTATACAGATCCATTCCGCGTCACCCAGGGCACGGATTTCCGCCTGAAGGACTTCGATCCCGGCGACACGCTGGGGCTGAAGATGAACAAGGCGGAAGCGGCGCAACTTCTCCAGCGCGGGTCGGACTGGCTCGCGATGGAGCAGGAAGTTCTCTACGCGCAGGATTCCTGGTCCTTGCTCCTGGTCTTCCAGGCAATGGACGCAGCCGGCAAGGACGGGACGATCAAGCACGTCATGTCACGCGTCAATCCGCAGGGCTGCGATGTCGTCTCGTTCAAGCAGCCCTCGGTTGAGGAGCTCTCCCACGATTTCCTCTGGCGATACTCTACGAAGGTGCCTCAGCGCGGGCGCATCGGCATTTTCAACCGCTCCTACTACGAGGAAGTGCTCGTGGTGCGGGTGCATCAGCAACTGCTCGAGGCGCAGAAGATCCCGCCGGAACTCGTCGGCAAGAACGTATGGGCCGAGCGGCTCGCCGACATTGCCAGGTTCGAAGACTATCTCACGCGCCAGGGCGTAATCATCCTCAAGTTCTACCTGAACCTGTCGCACGGGGAGCAGAAGAAGCGCTTCCTCAAGCGCCTCGACAAGCCCGAAAAGAACTGGAAGTTTTCCGCGTCGGACGTTCGCGAGCGCCGGCACTGGAACGACTACATGCAGGTCTACGAGGAGGCGATTCGCGCGACCGCTTCCAAGGCGGCCCCGTGGTTCGTCGTGCCCGCCGACAACAAGTGGTTCACGCGGCTTGTCGTCGCGGCTGCGATCGTCGAGGCCGTGGAGGAGCTCGATCTCCAGTACCCCCAAGTCACGCCGGAGCAGATGAAGGATCTCGCCGTGGCGCGCGATGAGCTCGAGGCGGAAGGGTAGGCGGGACGCGACGCGAGTGCCAACGTTGACTGCCGTTCCGGCCGGTCCGGCGAACGGCGCGCTGAATGGCGTAACCTGGAGAGACCAAGATGAGCTCAGCTGAGACGATGGCTTCAGGAGTGGACGCGGCGCCTTGGCATGCCATGGCGACCGACGAGGTGGAGCGGCGGTTCAGCGTCGATCCCGCGCAGGGCATCGATGCGGCGGATGCAGCCGCGCGGCTGGGCACCTACGGGCCGAACCGGCTGCCCCAAGGCAAGAAGAAAGGGCCGCTGGCGCGGTTCCTCGCCCAGTTCAACAATATCCTGATCTATGTCCTGCTTGCAGCCGGGTTCATCAAGCTGATGCTGAGCCTGTGGCTCGATGCTTCGATCATCTTCGCCGTCGTCATCCTCAATTCGCTGCTGGGCTTCCTGCAGGAAGGCCGTGCCGAGAAGGCGCTCGACTCGATTCGCAACATGCTGTCCGCGGAGGCGCGTGTGCTGCGTGGCGGGGCGGTTCGCCTCATCCCCGCCGAGGAGCTTGTTCCTGGCGACATCGTGCTGCTGGAATCGGGCGACAAGATCCCGGCTGACCTGCGCCTGCTCGACGCCAAGAACCTGCGCACGGAGGAGGCGGCGCTGACCGGCGAATCCGTACCCGCCGAGAAGACCACCGCTCCCGTGTCCGCCAAGGCCACGGTTGGAGACCGCGAGAACATGGCGTTTTCCGGCACCATGGTCGTGTCCGGCCGCGCAACCGGCGTCGTCGTGGCGACGGGGAGCCAGACGGAACTGGGCCGGATCAACCAGATGCTCGGCGAGGTCAGCGCGCTCGAGACGCCGCTGCTGCGCCAGATCAAGAAGTTCGGCTACGTCATTACGGCGGCCATCGGCTGCATCAGCGTGCTGCTCTTCTCCTGGGGGCACTGGTTCGGGCACATGACCTTCGTACAGCTGTTCCAGGCCGTCGTCGGCATTGCGGTATCGGTCATCCCGGAAGGCCTGCCGGCGCTGATCACCATCACGCTTGCGATCGGCGTGAAGCGCATGGCGCAGCGCAACGCCATCATCCGCCGCCTGCCGGCGGTCGAGACACTGGGCTCGGTCTCGCGCATCTGCTCGGACAAGACCGGCACGCTGACCCTGATGGAGATGATGGTGACTTCGGTCGTGACGGCCGAAAACGCCTATGCGGTAAGCGGCAACGGCTACGCACCTGAAGGCGAGGTCAGGGCGGGCGGGCAGCCGGTTGGCAATCCGCCGGAAGTGCTGGCGCTGATGGGCCGTGTGTCCCTGTTGTGCAACGACGCCGAGCTCTTTGAGGACGAAGGAAGATGGAAAGTGGAGGGTGACCCGACCGAAGGTGCCCTCTACCCATTTGCCGCCAAGCTCGGCATGGATCGTGCCGTCGAGGCGGCCGCCGCACCGCGGATCGACGCGATCCCCTTCGAGTCGGAGCACAAATTCATGGCAACGCTGAACCGCTCGGCGGACGCAGAGATGTTGCTGGTCAAGGGCGCGCCGGAAGTGATCCTTGACCACTGCGACCGGCAGCAGACGGCAAATGGTCCGGCGTCGCTCGATCGTGACCGTTTCGCCAGGGAGGGCGACCGGCTTGCCGCGCAGGGCGAACGGGTGCTGGGGCTGGCGTGGCTGCCGAGCCCGGGCCTCGAGGCGGGCGGGCTCGGGCCGCAGGACCTGCCGAAGACCCTTGTGCTTCTCGGACTCGTAGGCCTGATGGACCCGCCGCGCAAGGAGGCCATCGACGCCGTGCGGGAATGTCACGGCGGCGGCATCCGCGTGACGATGATCACGGGCGACCACAAGATCACGGCCGCGGCCATCGCGGGCATGCTTGGCATTGGCGACGGCAAGACCGCCGTGGCTGGAACCGAGATCGAGGCGATGAACGATGCGGCGCTGGAGGAATGCGTGCGCGACGTCGACGTCTTCGCCCGCGCCAGCCCCGAGCACAAGCTGAGGCTGGTGAAGGCGATCCAGGCCAATCGGCAGGTTGTCGCCATGACGGGCGATGGCGTCAACGATGCACCGGCACTCAAGAAGGCGGACATCGGCGTCGCAATGGGTATCAAGGGCACCGAGGTGACGAAGGAGGCGGCGGGCATGATCCTCGCCGACGACAATTTCGCCTCGATTTCCGCAGCGGTGAAGGAGGGCCGCACGGTCTACAACAACATCGAGAAGGCCATGCTCTTCATGTTGCCGACCAATGTCGCACAGGGTGCCGTGATCGCCATGGCGATCCTGTTCGGCTTCACGCTGCCGATCACCGCGCCGCAGGTCCTGTGGGTGAACATGGTCACCTCCGTCGCGCTCGGCCTTACCATTTCGTTTGAGCCCCACGAGGCAGACGTCATGCGTCGGCTGCCGCGCGCCATCGACCGGCCTATCGTCACCAGCTTCGGGATCTGGCGCATCCTCTTTGTCGGCGCGACGCTCGTGCTTTACACGCTCGCGGCCTTCTTCTGGATGAAGGCGCAGGGCGAATCGGACCAGATGGCACGCACGGCCGCCGTCAACGCCATCACGCTGGGCCAGGTCTTCTATCTTCTGAACAGCCGCTACCTGCTCGATTCTTCGCTGTCCCTGCGCGCCCACCTGGGCAATCCCTATCTCTGGTACGGAATAGGTGCTGTGATTGCGCTGCAAATCCTGTTCACCTACGCGCCGCCTTTCCATGCGGTCTTCGACACCGAGGCGCTGCCCCTCTCGGACTGGCCCTGGCTTGTCGGCGGGGCAGTGCTGTTCTTCCTCGTGGTCGAGGTCGAGAAACTCATCATTCGGTCCATCCCGGCATTGACTGGATCTGTGACCGCTCAGGAGGTGGGAGCCGCCATGCGAGAGGTCTGAGCGCTTTCCTGATCAGGTGGTGCGCTCGTTTCGATACTGCAAGCTATAGCGCTATAGGGGCCTTTGTCATGCCATGAACGCCCGATCGACCCTGGCTCGACGGATGCGCATCGTTGCGCTCGCGCTTGTCGTGCTCATCTTTGATCAGCCAACCCCCGCGCTACGTATCTGAACAGGATTGGGGCTAGATCCTGGTGGCCGGCATCCAGCCATTGGCCGCACTGGCCTGCGCCACCTGCTGCGCGATCGAATCGCCCAGCCGCTCGGCCAGCGCGGGAATGCTGTCACGCTTCAGTTCCGACGCGCCGTGCAAGCCGGCGCCTGCCGCGGCGGCCGTCGCCACGTGGCCGACCGCGGTGCCCACCCCGGCGGTCTCCGCCATGCCGGGCATGTGCCCGCTGTCCGCGTTGGCGGCGAAGCTCTGCAGCGGCATCGGCGCGCCGCCGGCGGGCTTGTACAGGACCTGGACCTGGGCACCGACTTCGCTCTTGCCCGCACCCAGGCCGATCAGCATGCGGCGGCGGCGCCTGCCTTCATCGATCTTCTCCAGGTCGCCCTCGACGATCAGTGCATTGGCAGCGGCGGGCACGGGACCGGTCGCGCGCACGGCGGGCAGGCCCATCGACCGAAGCTTGTGCACGATGGCGTCGGCCAGCTGCTCCTGCGCCTGGCGCGCCGTGTCGGCCTGCGTGCCGGCATCCGTCGCGCCGCTGGCCGTCGTCTTCAGGCGGCTGGCCATGCCCGTGTCCAGCTTTACTTCGCCGGCGCTGGCCGCGAAGGGGTAGACGTAGATGATGTCCGCGCGCGCAACCGGCCGGGCTTGGGCCGGCGTCACCTGGGTGATGGCCTCAGCGCAGCCCGCTGTCAGGAGCGATGCTGCCGCGAAAACGGCGAGCAGCAGGCGCGAGGCGTTGTTGGCAAGGAAGCGCAGGGGGTGGAGGGTAGCTTGCATGTCGATCCTGTCAGGGGCACGTCGGTGCCGTTGCTTGTCGATGAGAAACACGATGTCACCGACAATCCTTCGATCCGCAGGATCACAAACCATCGGAGATCACACCAGCGTGTGCTGCGTAACGGCTTGTGGCCTGCGCTGCAACGCTGCGCAAAGTATGGGAAAAAGCGGCGGCGGGCGCCATTGATCAATTATGTCGCCGCATGTCAGCCTGCCCTCTGCGGCCTCGCGGGCCTCGCGGGCCTCGCGGGCCTCGCGGGCCTCGCGGGCCTCGCGGGCCTCGCCGGCATCGAAGAGCGCGCTGCCGCGCGCGACGGCATGCGAGCGCGTCACGGCGTGTGCCGGCTGGCCGTTGTGCAAAGCCAGGCACCAGCGATGTCGAAAACGCGCACGAAAGCGCTAGCCGGGAGACACCTGCAGCGGCAGGGCCACCACGGCTTCCAGGCCGCCGCCGTCGCGCGGGCGGAAATGCAGCGAGCCGCCGTGCAGGCGCGCGATGCGATCCACGATGGCCAGGCCGAGGCCGGTGCCGCCAGCGTGGCTCTGGGCGTTGCGGCCGCGGCTGAAGGGTGCCTTGAGCGCCTCCAGTTCCTGCGCGCTGATGGTGTTGCCCCGGTCGCAGATGGCGACGCAGGCCATGTCGCCCTCACGCCAGGTGCGCACGGCCAGGCCACTCTTGCCATAGACGACGGCGTTCTGCATCAGGTTCATCAACAGCCGCATCAGGCTGACCGGCCGGAACGGCAGCGTCGGCAGCGCGCCGAGCGATAGCTCGAACGCGTGGCCGAGGCCGGCGAAATCCGCCGCCAGCTGGCTGACCAGGGCATTCAGGTCGCCGGCCTGCAGTAGTTCGCGCTCGCCGCTGCCGGCGTAGTCCATGAACTGCTGCAGGATGGTGTCGATCTGGTCCAGGTAGCCTTCCACGGATGCCACGAAGGCTTCGTCGCTGCCGCGCGGGATGGCCATCGCCATGGCCAGGCGCAGCTTGGTGAGCGGCGTGCGGATATCGTGCGACACGCCGGCCAGCATCAGGGAGCGCGTGGTTTCGGCCTGCTGCAAGGCCTGCGTCATCTGGTTGAACGCGGTGCTGACCTGGGCGATTTCCGTCGGCCCGTTAGTGGGCAGCGGCACCGGCTCCATGCCGGCGCTGAGCTCGCGCGCGGCGCGCGCCAGGTCCTGCAACGGGCGGTTGATGTGCAGATGGATCAGGTAGCCCGTCAGCGCGGCCAAGAGGGCAAGGGCCGCCGACAGCAGGATGGTGGCGGTGAGGCCACCCGCGCGCGCATCCTCGATCACGGGCAGGGGCAGCCAGGCGGGCGAGCCGGGCCGGCCGGCCCCGTGCAGGCGGATCCACAGCCGCTCGTCCCCTCCTGCCTGCCAGCGCACCATGATGTCGGGCGGCAGGCGGCGCCGCAGCACGGCCATGAAGATGTCGCGCTGATAGGTGCGGAAGAAGCGCAGCAGGCTGGGCGGCGGCTCCGGTTCGGCGGACGGCGGTGGCTGCGCCTGCGCGCCGAGGCGGGCGACCTCGGCGATGGCCGCGTCGGGCGGCAAGGCGGCCAGCATGGCGTCCAGGGTCAACACGTAGCCGGCGAAGACTTCGGCAGCGCGTTCGAGGCGCGGGCGCTGCACGAAATGCAGCAGCACAGCCAGCGAGCACGCCTGAGAAAGCGCCACCAGCGCCACCAGCAAGGCGATGTTGCGCGTCAGCAGCGAGCGGGGCAGCACGGGTCGCATCACGGTTCGACGCCAGCCGGTTCGACGCCAGCCACGAGCATGTAGCCGATGCCCCACACGGTCTTGATGAAGCGCGGTTTCGACGGATCGTCTTCGATGATCTGGCGCAGCCGCAGGATCTGCACGTCGATGCTGCGGTCGAGTGCGTCGTGGTCCCGGCCGCGCGCGCGCGCCAGCAGGTTGTCGCGGCTGACTGCGCGGTTCGGTGACAGCCCTAAGGCGTGCAGCAACAGCATCTGCGCCGAATGGATCTCGACCGGCTCGCCGCGGCGCTGCAGGGTTTGCTTGCCGACATCGAACTGGAACTCGCCGAAGCGCAGGGTCTGCGTGGTCACGGTCGGGTCGCCTGCCGCCATCTTCTGCCGGCGCAGCAACGCGCGGATGCGCGCCACCAGTTCGTCCGGCACGAAGGGTTTGGCGAGATAGTCGTCGGCGCCCGTCTCCAGCCCGGTCACCCTGTCCACCGGATCGCCCTTCGCGGTCAGCATCAGGATCGGCAGCGTCTGGCCTTCGGCGCGCAGGCGGCGGCAGACGGTGAGGCCGTCCTCGGGCGCCATCATCAGGTCCAGCACGAGCAGGTCATAGGGCTCGCGTTGCAGGTAGCGATCGAGCTGCTTGCCGTCGCCGACCACGCGCACGCGGAAACCGTGTCCGCTCAGGAAGCGCTGCAGCATATTGCGCAGCTCGGCTTCGTCGTCGAGCACGATGATCCTGTTTTCCTGTTCCATGCTGGGTCTCCGGCAATGGTCGGGGGAGGGCGGCCGGGCATCAGCGGGCCAATCAGCGGGCCATCGACTTCTGCTGCATGAACGCCGCGATCTGCGGCAGCGTGACGAATCCGGCCCGCTGCGTGTCGATCTCGTCGAAGTACCGCGCCACCATCGGCATGCCGGCTGCAGCCTGCTCCCGGGTCAGCATGCCGTCATGCGTGGTGTTGGCATTGGCGAAGCGGGTTTCCAGCTGCTGCATGGCGTGCTCGATGCGCGCGCCGCCGCCCGTCGGCGGCGTCAGGCTCTGCGCGGAAGCGCCTACAGAAACAATACACAAGATAAGGGCCGCGACGTGCTTCTTCATGAGGTTCTCCAGGGTTTGGTCGGGGTGCAGGGCCACAGTCGAGCCCGCAGTCGAGTCATTTAGGGGGGCTCGGCGCCAAGGGCCCGGCGCCAGGCCGGCGGACAACGCCCGCTGCCGTCAGGCCCAGTGCGCAGGCACCCAGACGCGGCCGGCCCAGTGTCCCGGCACCCACACTGCCGCAGGCCGGGCGGGCGCCACGTAGACGGCGCGCGGGGCGACATACACCGCCGCGGGGCGCGCTGCCACGACCGCGACCGGCGGGGGCGGCGGCGCAGCGACATACACAACTTTCGGCGGGGGCGGCGGCGCAACGACCACCACCTTGGGCGGCGGCGGGGGCGGCGCGACGTAGGTCACCTTGGCCGGCGGCGGGGCAACGTAGACGGCGGTCGTGGTGCTCGGCGGGGGCGGGGCAATGGGCGCTGTTACTGCCGCCACGGTCACCGGTGCGGTGCCGACCGCGACAGTGCCGCTCACCGTGGTCACCGTGCCGCCGGCCGCGACCGTGCTGCCATGTACCACCATCGTGCCGCTCCCCGTGGTCACCACGCCGGGTGCGACGCGCGTTGCGCTGCCCGCGTGGGTGACGGTGCCGCCGTTGGTGCCGGTCACGGTGCCTGAGCGGTCGCAGGTCCCGCCCGCGCAACTGGTCGATGCGGCATGGCTGACGGTGTTGCCGTTCGATCCGGTGATCGTGCCGGAGGAGGCGTACTGGCCCGGGGCCTCGCGCGTCACGCTGCCTGAGGTGGTGGCGGTCTGGCCGTCGGGGCCGGTGAGGTTGCCCGTGTGCGAACAGGTGCCGCTCGCGCAGCTGGTACTGCCGTTGTGCTCCACGGCGCGCCCATTCGGCCCGGTTGCCGTGCCGCTGTTCGAGAACTGGCCGGGTGCGGTGCGCGTCACCGTGCCGGTGTTCGTCGCCACGCGGCCGTCGGGGCCGATCACGCCACCGGCGTGCGAGCAGCTTCCGCCGCTGCATGCGCCGGCATGCGCGCCGTTGTAGACGCCGTGCGGCGTGTAGGCGGTGCCGTGGCCGCTCCAGGCCGCAAGGGCGGGAGTGCTGGAAAAGATCAGCAGCGCGCTGGCGGCTGCAATCACGTGTCGGGGGTTCATGGGGAGTCCTTCGCGTTCAAGGTGGGTGCACGCACTGCGGCGTGGCAACGGGACGGACTATAGGCAGGCAGGGCACGGAAGTCGCCCTGGAAAACATGTCGCGCGGTTACACGGGAACAGCGGCCTCGGCCGTGACATGCGCCGACATAGTTTGCGCATGGCGCTTGCCGCCGCCGCCCCCTACATTGCCCTCACCCGACGCGACAGCGGTCACTACCGAAAGCGGCGCGTCCAATCTTGAAGAGGCAGTGCACATCATGCTTACCACCGGAAGAATCGCGCTCTACGTCACATCGTTCGTCGTTGCTGTCTCGCTGGTCGAGGCCTGCATCCTTACCTGGAAGGCCCGCCGCGGCGGCAAGCCATTCGACTGGTCCGAGGTCTGGCTCTCGCTGGGTGACCTGGCCGGCCGCAAGCTGTTCGCGCTGCTGCCGCTTTCGCTGGCCACCCCCATCTTCCAGTTCGCCTGGGAACACCGCATCTTTACTGTCTCGCTCAACAGTGCGCTGATGGTGTTGCTGCTCTTTATCGGGCAAGAGTTCTGCTACTACTGGTACCACCGCGCGTCGCACCGCATCCGCTTCTTCTGGTCGACGCACGCGGTCCATCATTCGCCGAACCAGCTGACCCTGGCATCCGCCTACCGTCTTGGCTGGACGGGCAAGCTGACCGGTACCGCGATGTTCTTCGTGCCGCTCGTGTTCCTGGGCGTGCGCCCCGAGGTCGTGCTCGCGACCGTGAGCTTCAACCTCCTGTACCAGTTCTGGCTGCACAACACGTGGATGCCCAAGCTGGGCTGGTTCGAATACGTGTTCAACACGCCGTCGGCGCACCGCGTGCACCACGCCTCGAATATCGACTACCTCGATGCCAACTATGGCGGCGTGCTGATCGTGTTCGACCGCCTCTTCGGCACCTATGTCGAAGAACGCGCCGACGAGCCCTGCCGCTATGGCCTGGTGACGCCGTCGCACACCCGCAACCCGATCGTCAACCAGTTCGAGCACTGGGTCAGCCTGGCGCGCGACATCGCCGCTGCCGGCAGCCTCTGGACCGCGATCCGCTACGTGTTCATGCCGCCGGGCTGGCGCGCCGATGGCAAGGGCGAGACCACGGAGAACCTGCGCCGCCAGGGCCGTGATGCCCAGCCGACGGTTGCCGTGAGCGGCAGCCTGCGGTGAGAGGAGGGGCGGCGGGCAGGGCGCCACGCCCCTTGTCTTGTCCGCCTGCCCCCCAGGCTGCGCCGGTTTTTCCTAAACTCAAGTTCTACCCAGTGCGAGGCGCAAAGCGGCAGACATGGCGCCTTGCCTTGCGTACCGGCATCGCGGTTCCAGGCGGAGGGCGTGACATGGAATTCCTCAACTCCGGCAAGGTCCTCCCGGCGGGACTGCCATTCTCTGAATGCGTGCGGGTCGGCCAGTTGCTATTTCTGTCGGGACAGATGGGCATCGTGCCTGGCACGACGCGGCTCGTGCCAGGCGGCATGCGCGAAGAAGCCAAGCAGACCCTGACGAATATCCGCATCACGCTCGAGGCCCACGGGCTTTCGCTTCAGCGCGTTGCCAAGTGCACCATCCTGTTGGCCGACATCAGCGAATGGCAGGCCTTCAACGACGTCTACAAGGAGTTCTTCCAGGAGCCGTATCCCGCGCGCAGCGCGCTGGGCACGAGCGGGCTGGCGCTGGGCGCCAGGGTGGAAGTGGATTGCATCGCCGCGTTCGAGTAGCCGGCGGCCATCGGCCGATGGCGCGGCGACGACGACATAGGCTTAACTGAACGGCATTGCCGCTCAGGCCTGCGCTTGCGCCATGGCCCGCCGCAGCACCGCCAGCACGCGCGGATCGGCTGATTGCGCTACGTTGAAGCGCATGAACCCCGAGGCCGTCTGCGACACGCTGAAGACATTGCCCGGCGCGAGCACGACATTGTCCTCGAGGGCCACGCGGGCCAGGGCGGTGGAATCCTGCCCCGGCGGCAGGCGACACCAGAGGTAGAAGCCGCCGCGCGGCATCAGCCAGGGCTGGATGCCCAGCGGCGCCAGCCGGTCGGCCGTGTCGCGCCGGGCGTGCGCCAGGCGGCGGCGCAGTTCTTCCATATGCTTGCGGTAGCCGCCACTGACCAGCACCTGCGCGATCAGCTCGGCCGCCACGGGGCTCGGGCCGCCGAAACTGGTCGCGACCTGCAGGTCGACCAGCCCGTCGATCCAGTCCGGCCGCGCGGCGATGTAGCCGCAGCGGACCGAGGCCGACAGCGTTTTCGAGAAACTGCCCACCCGGATCACGCGGTCGAGCCCGTCGAGCACGGCCAGCCGCGGCGACGGTTCCGGCTCGAAGTCGGCAAAGATGTCGTCCTCGACGATGGTCAGGTCGTGCGCCGCCGCCGCGCTCAGGATGCGGTAGGCGGCCTGCGGCGACATTGTGGCGCCGGTCGGGTTGTGCAGCGCGGAGTTGGTCAGGTAAAGGCGTGGCCGCTCTGCAGCCAGCGCCGCTTCGAAGGCGGCCAGATCGGGGCCGGCGGGCGTGTAGGGTACGCCGATAATCCTGGCCTGGTGCGCGCGCAGCAGCGCCCGGAAATTGAAGTAGCAAGGATCGTCGACCAGCACGGCGTCGCCGGGCCGCAGTAGGAAGCGGCAGATCAAGTCGAGCGCCTGTGTGCCCGAACCCGTCAGCAGGAGCTGCTCGGGCGCGGCGTCCAGGCCCTCTTCGGCAAAGCGGCCCAGCAGCAGGCGCCGCAGTGCCGGCGAGCCCCGTGTGCTGCCATAGTCGGCCAGCAGCGCGTCGTCGGCCCGTGCCAGCGTGCGCAAGGCGCGGCGCAAGGCGGGGTGCGGCATCCAGTCCTCCGGCAGCCAGCCGCAGCCGGGCTTCAATGCCGAGGGGTTGGCGTCCAGAGACTGCCGCGACACCCAGAATGGATCCACGGCCCCGTCGCGCCTGGGTTCGGCGGCCGCCAGCGCCATCGGCGGCAGGCCGGTACCCGCGACATAGAAACCGGAGCCGCGCCGGGCCCGGATCAGCCCCTGCGCCGCCAGGCGGTCGTAGGCCTCCACCACCGTGGACGGCGATACGCCCATGGTTTCGGCGAAGCGCCGGATCGAAGGCAGGCGGTCGCCGGAAACCAGTGCGCGGCTCGCCACCTTCATGCGGATGGCCGCCATCACCTTGCCGGTTTGTGTGTTGTCTGTGTCCTGCATGCGCACTCAGCGGAAGAGGATTGTGTGGTTAACCATATCCATACAGTTCTTCCAGATTGTATGGGAGTGTCACTACCCCTGCCAGCCGCCATTGCCTAGCATCCTGTTTTCAGGAGCGAACGAAGATGGCGCGGACGGCAAAAGGGTTGGTCAGCGGGTTGGGCAGCGGGTGGGGCAGCGGACTGGTGGGCGTGGTGATCTTCAGCGGATCCTTGCCGGCAACGCGGGTGGCCGTCGGTGGCTTCTCGCCGGTGTTTCTCACCTCGGCGCGGGCCGTCATCGCGGCGCTGCTGGGGGCGGTCTTCCTGGCGGCGCTGCGGCAGGGTCGGCCGGCACGGCGGGACCTTGCCTCGCTGGCCGTCATTGCGCTTGGTGTGGTGGTGGGCTTCCCTTTGCTCACGGCGCTGGCGCTCCAGCACATCACCTCGGCCCGCTCCATTGTTTTCATCGGCCTGCTGCCGCTGTCCACTGCCATCTTCGGCGTGCTGCGCGGCGGTGAGCGGCCCAGGCCGGTGTTCTGGCTGTTCTCGGGCCTCGGTGCCGCCACGGTGGCAGGCTTCTCGATGCTCAACGGAGGATCCGGCTCGCTCGCGGGCGACCTGCTGATGGTGGCCGCCGTCGTGCTGTGCGGCCTTGGCTACGCCGAAGGCGCCGTGTTGTCGCGGCGGCTCGGCGGCTGGCAGGTCATCTCCTGGTCCCTGCTGCTCGCGCTGCCGATGATGGCCGCGCTGGCGCTGTTCACCTTGCCGGCCACCTGGCACGGCATCGGCGGTGCGGCCTGGCTGGGGCTTGGCTATGTGTCCGTCTTCAGCATGCTGGTGGGCTTTATCTTCTGGTACCGCGGGCTGGCATTGGGAGGGATCGCCGGGGTGGGGCAGCTGCAGTTGCTGCAGCCCTTGCTCGGGCTGCTGCTGGCGGGTCTCCTGCTGCGCGAGCCGGTCGCATGGACGATGATCGTCGCCACCGGGGCGGTGGTGCTGTGCGTTGCCGGGGCCAAGCGCTTCGCGTGAAGCGCTCGCCGGCCACGCGGCTGCCGCGCTACGGCTAGCAGCCAACGCGGCTTGCGTTGCCTAGGCAGCCTGCATTGCGCGCCGGTACGCATTCGGCGGTGCGCCGTGCGCATCGCGAAAGCGGTGGCTGAAGTGGGCCGCGTTCGCATAGCCGCACTGCGCGGCGACCTGGGCGAGCGGGAGCGTGGTCGTCTTCAGCAGCGAACGCGCCCGCGCCAGGCGCTGCTCGGCAATCCAGGCGTGCGGCGCATGGCCGAACGAGGCGCGGAACATGCGCGTGAAGTGATATTCGGACAGGGCAGCAAGCCCGGCCAGTTCCCCGACCGTCAGCGGCTGGGTGAGGTGCGCGTCGATGTAGTCGCGCAGGCGGCGCCGTACCGTCGCAGACAGGCCGCCCTTGAGGCGCGCGTCGGCGCGGTTCATGCTCTGCCCACGCAGCAGCAGGCTCAGCACGGCATGGGCGGCTTCGTTGACACGCAGCCTGCCGTCGGCATCGTTCCAGCGCTCCAGCATGAGCGCCCGGCAGAGCTCCACGATGCGCGCGTCCTCGAAGTAGGTACGGTCCGCCAGCGTCAGCTCGCGCGGTTCGCGGTCGAGTTCCTGCACCGCGCGGCGTGTGAAATGCTCGGGCAGGAAATACAAATGCAGGAAGTGCATTTCGCCACGCACCCACCAGCGCGACTCATGATCGCTCGGCAGCGCGCAGAGCCGGCTCGGTGCGCCGTAGCCGGGCACCTTCTGGCGCTCGGTACGGTAGCCGCCATCCAGGTAGCACGAGAGCGTGTGGTGGCCGGGCTGCGCGTAAGTCGTCTCGGTTTCCTCGGTGATGCGCGTCCATTCGGCAATGGCCAGGCCGTCGCCCAGCCAGGCAAAGCGTTCCAGCGTGGCATTGGCCTCGCGCAGCGTGCGGCAGACGGATTGCAGCCCGAAAGGGGTCTCTCCGGCAGGGGCGGCAACGGCACCGGCACCGGGCAAGGGCAGGCCGTCGCCGGCGGGGGCATAGGGGCGGTTGCGCATGATAGCGCCCAGTATAAGGGTGACGCGGGGGCGCCGCGGGCGCGGGATCCGGCCGCTACAGAAAAACCGCAGTTCTGGACAATCCGCAGGTGGTGCGGGGCGGCATCATCGGGTCGACGGCGCGGCTCCGTTCCGCCACCTCATGACCCAATTGCAATGAACGCCTTCCTCTATCTCCTCACGGTGCTGATCTGGGGCACCACATGGATCGCCATCAAGTGGCAGCTCGGCACCGTGCCGCCGCCGGTGTCGATCGCCTGGCGCTTCTGGCTCGCGGCCGCGGTGCTGTTCGCGCTGCTGCGCCTGATGCGCAGGTCCGTGCGCGTGCCGCGCGCGGCATGGCGCTTTCTCGCCGCGCAAGGCATTGCGCTCTTCTGTTTCAATTTCCTGTGCTTCTACTATGCCGAACAGGTCGTGCCCAGCGGGCTGGTGGCGGTGGTGTTCTCCATCGCGCCGCTGCTCAACGCTGTCAATGGCCGCCTCTTCATGGGCCGCCCGCTGCAGCCTTCTGCCATCCTCGGCGCGCTGCTGGGCCTGGTCGGCATCGGCTGTCTGTTCTACCAGCAGATGGCGGGACATATCGGCGACCATGCCCTCTGGCAGGGGCTGGCAATCGCCTTCGCCGGCACGATGTGCTTTTCGACGGGGAGCCTGCTGTCCAGCCGGATGCAGTCGATGGGCCTGCACCCGCTGGTGACCAACGCCTGGGCCATGCTGATCGGCGCCGCGGTACTGACCGTGGGCAGCCTGCTCGCCGGGTTGCCATTCCGGTTGGAGGCCAGCCCGCTCTACATCGGCGCGTTGATCTACCTGGCCGTGCCGGGCTCCGTGATCGGATTCACGGCATACCTGACATTGGTCGGCCGGATCGGCCCGGAACGCGCCGCGTATTGCACCGTGCTGTTCCCGATCGTCGCGCTGGCACTGTCGACGGTGTTCGAAGGTTATCGATGGTCCGTGCTGGCGGTGCTGGGGCTGGTCCTCGTGGTGGCGGGCAACCTGGTGGCGTTCGACCTGACACGCCGGCTGTCGGTCCGACGAGCCTGATCGTAACGGCACGCCCGCGGCTGAGGGCGATGATGGAATGCGGCGGCGGCCCGGCTGATGCATGCTTGTCATCGCGTTGCGCAAAGAAATGCGAGCGGGTCATCCGCGACATTGCGATGAAACGATGAAACAAGAGGGAGTCTCTGCCGAGATTCCTGCCTTGTTCTAATGCGCGCCTATCCTCCCGCTACAGTTCAGTTGGCGATGCGCGGTTCAATATATCAAGACGTGATATATCTGTGATCCGTGCAGATGCTATCGCCAATCGGCCGGTTGGCATGCGGGAATGGCTGGCCGCCGTGCTGTCATCCTTCTGACATGTTTCGCAGGCGGCACACTCTTGTTCTTGTCACGGCGCGCGGCAGGCAGTAGAGTTTCCGGCGCCGCAATGGCAGCGCAAGATCGGTCGCCATTGTGATGTGACTAAAAGAGGTGCGACGGGCTCGCCACAGCCACGTTAGACACTGACAGGAGACCTTTCAATATGTCGACCTACGCCCAGGTCCGTTCCGCCACGTCATCCGATCTGCTGGCGATTGCCTCCCTGCTGGAAACATGCGGCCTTGCCACGACCGGCCTGACGCGAATCCTGGAAAACTTCCACGTTGCGCTGTGCGACGGCATCCTGATCGGTTGTGCGGCTGCCGTGCGCCTCGGCCAGGCCATCGTGATCCGCTCCGTAGCCGTGGCGCCCGCGTATCGGGACAGAGGGATTGCGAGCCGGCTGGTGGAGTTGCTGCTGGTTCGCGCACGCGGCACGGAGGCGAGGCATGCGTTTCTTCTCTCGTCGTCGGCTCCCGCCTATTTTGCGCGCTGGGGGTTCTCGCATATTCCCATCGAGGTCGCCCCTGCTGAGGTGCAGGCCATGACGGATACGCATGCCGCGTTTCCGTCGATGGCGTTATGCATGCGCTGCGAATTGCGCTAAGCGTAAGCCGTTCGAAAGGCGGGTGCCCTTTCGCTTCGCGCGATGCAGCGGGGCAGTAAAGAGAATGCTTTCGGATTGGACCGCTCAGCGCCTGCTTGAAAATGCGCGTCATGCCCAGGCGGGCGCCCAGTGTCTTGTCGCGTGCCGGCGCCGCGAAAGGACGCAGGCTCCCCGCCTTCGCAGGGATGACAAGTGGAAGGCCCGCCTGTAGAAAGGCCACACCACACGTTTTTTCGTTGCAGGATCCTGCGGGTTCTCGATATATTTTCTTGTCGAGACGCCACGGACGAGGTTCGCTCATGACAGTCTTCGTTGCGCATGATCGCGCCACCGCGATCGCGCATATCAATGCCCGCCTGGTTGGAACGGTGGATCTCGACTACGAGACCGCCTGGCAAGACGCGCTGGAGCTTCGCAGTCTTGGAGAGAAATACGGGGTCGCGGTGCAATTCCGCACCATCGAGCATGTTGCCGTGCGTTCTCCGGAGGCGCTCGTGCGCGGGCTGCGGGCGCCGAAATCCACGTTCCGGCAGCGGCATCTCTACTGCATGTTCGACCTCATGGACCTGCCGGAGCCGAGCCTGAGCGAACTCGAGGCCCGAGCGATCCAGAATGGCGACTACATCCTGGCGGGACACCTGCTGAGAGAAACGACCCTCACTTGGGAGTGAGGGGAAAATCGTGCAGCCGGCGCACTGAGGGGTATCCGCGCCGCCGATACGTACGCCGACACGCCAGGCGAGCGGTATCGGGGCGCGAGTCCTTTTGTTTTGGCGTCAGGCCAGGGCAGGGTAGTCGATATACCCTTCTGCGCCCGGGTGATAGTAGGTCTCAGGGCGCGGCACGTTGAGCTCGGCATCCAGCCGCAGCCGGTGCGGCAGGTCGGGGTTGGCGATGAACAACTGGCCGAAGGCGACCGCATCGGCCTCGCCGGCGGCCAGCACCTGCTGGGCGCTCTGCTTGGTCATCTTCTCATTGGCGATGTAGACGCCGCCGAAGGCTGCCTTCAGTGCCGGCCCGAGGCGGCCTTCGCCCAGCGCCTCGCGCGCGCAGAGGAAGGCGATGCCGCGCTTGCCGAGTTCGCGTGCCACATAGCCAAAGGTGGCCGCCGGGTCGGAGTCGCCCATGGTGTGCGCGTCGCCGCGCGGCGCCAGGTGCACGCCGACTCTGCCGGCACCCCACACCGCAATGCAGGCGTCGGTGATTTCCAGCAGCAGCCGCGCACGGTTCTCGATCGGGCCGCCATAGGCGTCGGTGCGCTGGTTGGTGGAATCCTGCAGGAACTGGTCGATCAGGTAGCCGTTGGCGGCGTGCACTTCCACGCCGTCGAAGCCCGCCTTCTTGGCGTTCTCCGCGCCGTGGCGGAAGGCGGCGACGATGCCGGGGATTTCCTCGGTGTCCAGCGCGCGCGGCGTCACATAGGCACGCTTGGGACGCACCAGGCTGACATTGCCCTGCGCGGGGATGGCGCTCGGCGCCACCGGCAGCTCACCGTCCAGGAACACCGGGTCGGAGATGCGGCCCACGTGCCAGAGCTGCAGGAAGATGCGGCCGCCGGCGGCGTGTACTGCGTCGGTCACCTGCTTCCAGCCGGCCACCTGGGCGTCGGACCAGATGCCGGGGGTGTCGGCATAGCCGACGCCCTGCGGCGTGACCGCGGTAGCCTCGGAGAGGATCAGGCCGGCCGACGCGCGCTGCACGTAGTACTCGGCCATCATGGCATTCGGCACGCGCTGGCCGCCGACCGCGCGGGAGCGCGTCAGTGGCGCCATGACGACGCGGTTGGGCAGTCTCGAGATCGCCGACACGGATGGGATCGAAGAGAGAGGACATGGTTGTTTGCCTTGGCGGTTGAGTGGGAGAAACACCGGGCCGCTGCCACGGCATGACGCCGTGGGCATATGGCCCGCGCGGCTCAAAGATCCTGGTGGAGTTGGTCGAGGAAGGCCTGGATGGTCTCCTCGTCACGCTTGAAGAAAACCCATTGCCCGATGCGCTTGGCACGCACCAGCCCGGCGCGCTGCAGCGTGGCCAGGTGCGCGGACACCGTCGATTGCGACAGCCCTGCATAGGCATCGATCAGCCCCGCGCAGACACCCAGGTCGAGCGGATACTCCTGTGCGGAGAAGTACGCCTCCGGCGTGCGCAGCCACGCCAGGATGTTCCGTCGCACGGGATTCGCGAGCGCCTTGTGGATTGCGTCCACGTCCAGCGCGGGCTTCTCGCCGGCAGCGCCCGGGGCGCTTTGTTTCGCTGTCTTGCGAACCATATATCGGGAAGTCTTCAAATTTATATTGGAAATTTACGATACATCGAACGGGCCTGCTTGACGCGCTTCGATGACCCTGTCGCCTGTATGGGGGATCTGCGGATCGGGTGCATCCAGATGTGAAGGAAGCCACTCTTGGTGGCATCGGCGGCCCAGCCTTGCCGCCGGCCGCCACCCTTTGCCCCGGTGAGCCGCCTGCCAATGAGGCCGCCACGCGGTCCGATGCGGTCAATTGCGCGCTTTCACCGCTTTCGGCTCGGACAACGCTGATAATCGTTACGTCGACGCTGACCAGCGCTTCCGCCAATGTTATCCTTCGTGCCCCTTTCTGCCAGTCGAGAGGGGATAACAGCATTTCAGGAAGGATTTCATGTATCGCGCTTTCAGGCTGGTTGCGTCTACCGCCTTGTTTCTCGGCATCACCACCGCCGCTCATGCGGCAGCTGATTTTGCAGCTTGCCAGCAGTTCTTCGCCCAAGGGGCAATTCCACAGGTCCACAACACCCAGAGTCTGAAGCCGCGAGCGCTGTGTTTCGACTCGTTCGCGATCCTGCATTCGGGCACCACGAAGACCCCCGTCTACGTGGCCGAGCGGATGAATGCGGCGCAGGTGGAGGATGCGCAGGACGAGCAGCGGACCAATAAGTTCTTCGCCGACGCGCGCCTGCCCCGCGCCGAGCGCGCGGAGCTGGATGATTACAAGGGCTCCGGATATGACCGGGGCCATATGGCGCCGGCCGGGGACATGCCCAATGCCACCGCGATGGCGCAGAGCTTCTCGCTGGCCAATATGGTGCCGCAGGCCCCGCAGAACAATCGCAAGAGCTGGGCCGGCATCGAGAAGGCGACGCGCAAGTACATCAAGCGCGCCAAGGGCGACGTCTATGTCATCACGGGACCGGTATTCAGCCAAGCGCCCAGCACGATCGGCCCCGGCCAGGTATGGGTGCCGCAGTATCTCTTCAAGCTCGTCTACGACCCGACGACGCATCGCGCCTGGGCGCACTGGATCGCGAACTCAGACTCGGCCCGGGCCGAGCGCCCCATCACGTACCGCGAACTGGTCAAGCGCACCGGCATCGAATTCCTGCCCGGCGTGACGCTGACGGAGTGAAGCGGTTCGAAGAGATGGTGCCGCCGCCGGCGGCCGCGCCAACTCTTCCCGGCGATGGCCCGGGCCACGGCCATCGCTGCGCTTTGAAAGAAAACCGCGCGCTTGTGAGCTACATTGATTTCAGGCGCGCGGCGATCCATGAGGTCACCGTACGCAGGCAGGCCGCATGAGGGGCCGGCCCAAATGGATCGAGGTGATGGCACACGGCCGGTGCCAGGCCGGGTGAGAATCGATGCAGCCGCGCGAGGGTTCCCCGAAGTGGAGCCGCTTCTATATCCTGGATGACAAGAACCGGCCGGTGCAGGTATTCGACCGCGATTCTTGGTCGCGCTGGATGGCGGAGAACGACCTGGTCTTCCGCCGCACCTTGCTGGAGCAGTCCGGCTGCACGGTGACGACGCGCTTTCGCGGCGTGTCGGAAGCCGCGCCGAAGGACACGCCCTTGTTCATCACGCGCGTGACGGGACTGCCCGCGGGCGCTGGCGAGAGTCAGGGCGAAAGCTACGGCGCCCCGACGCTGGATGCGGCGCTGGAGCAGCACGAGCGCATCGTACAGGAGTTGCTGCGCGTGCTGACCGGGCGATGAAGGGGCGATGAAGGTGCGATGACGGCCGCGCGCCTTTGTCCGAACGCCGGTCCCAGGGACGGTGTCCAAGCTATGTCGCAGGCCACGTCGCGGAGGCGCTGCCATGACAGACGTTTCCTTCCTATCTGCGCACGCCGCCCACGGCCAGTGGCAGGAAGCGCTGGCCGAGTGCCAGCGGCAACTGGACACCCAGGCTGCGCTGCGCCAGGCGCGGGAAGGCGCGGCAGCGCCGCTCACGCTCGGCTGGTGCTATCTGAGCGACTACTACGCCGCGTCGGCCGATGCGATCCTGGCCGCGCTGCAACAGAACTGGCCCGGCATCGCCTGGGTCGGTATGGATGCCGTGGGGGTATGCGCCTGCGGCACCGAGTACATCGACGAGCCGGCCATGGTCCTGATGGTGGCGCCTCTGCCGCGCGGCACCTTCCGGCTGTTCTCCGGGCGCCGGCCGCTGCCAGGCACGGCATCCGGCTTCACCGCCCATACCGCGCTGGTGCACGCCGATGGCAGCACCCCGGATATCCAGGATCTGCTGCGGGAACTGAGCAGCCGCACCGCCACCGGCTACCTGTTCGGCGGCCTGTCGTCGGCTCGCGACCAGGCGTTCCATATTGCCGATGACGTCCTGACTGGCGGCCTGTCCGGCGTCCTGTTCGGCCCCGAGGTCGGCCTGATCTCGCGCGTGACGCAGGGTTGCCAGCCGATCGGGCCGACGCGCACCGTGACCCGCGCCGACCGCAATCTGCTCTTCACGCTGGATGGCAAGCCTGCCCTGGATTGTGTGCTGCAGGATCTCGGCCTGGCGCACGACGCGCCGGTCGAAGAAGTGTCCGACGCCCTGTCCACCACGCTGGCAGGATTGGGCACGGGCGAGGACGACGCGCCGCACCTGCCAGGAACGTTCGGTGCCGACACAGTGGTGCGCCATGTGATCGGCGTGGACGTGCAGCACCGGGTACTGGCGCTGGCCGACATGGCCGAGCCCGGCATGCGGCTGGCGTTCTGCACGCGCAATCCGGAAGCCGCGCTCGCGGACATCATCCGCATGGCGAGCGAGATCCGCACCGAGATCGAGCGCGGAACGGCAGGGCGGGCCGCCGGCGCGCTCTACATCAGTTGCTCGGGCCGGGGCGGGCCACATTTCGGCGCCCCGAATGCCGAACTGGAGACCGTGCGCCGCGCACTGGGCGATCTGCCCCTGGCGGGATTCTTCGCCGGTGGCGAGATTGCCCGGGACCACCTGTATGGCTACACCGGGGTGCTCACGGTCTTCGCCGCGCCGTAAGCGATTTGAGCGATCTGAGCGATCTGAGCGATCATGCGCCACTTGCTGGAAGCCCGCCTGGTCAACGACACCTTCGGCGATCCGGGTCTGCTGGTGGACTTCCTTGAGGAGCGGCGCGCGCTGCTGTTCGACCTTGGTGATATCACCGGGCTGATGCCGCGCCAGTTGATGCGCTTGTCGCATGTGTTCGTCACCCACGCGCACATGGACCATTTTTCCGGCTTCGACCACCTGCTGCGCGTACTGCTCGGGCGCAAGCCGCGCATCGTGCTGGTCGGCGGGCCGGGATTCGCGGCACAGGTCGAGCACAAGCTGCGGGCCTATTCGTGGAATGTGGTCGATCGCTACGATATGGAACTGGTGGTCGAGGCACGCGAGCTTTGCCTCGATGGGCAGATGCACAGCGCCTGCTTTTCGAGCCGCCAAGGCTTCGCCAGGCAGGCCGGGGCTTCCATCGCACGCAACGGCGATATCGTCCATGACGAAGCCGCCTTCCGGGTGCGCGCCTGCTTTGTCGACCACGGCATCCCCTGCCTGGCCTATCTGCTGGAGGAGAAGGTAAGGCTCGGCATCCACAAGGAGCGGCTGGCCGCATCGGGCCTGACGACCGGCGCCTGGCTGCGCGAGCTGAAGCATGCCGTCCTGAGCGGCGCGGCCGACGACGCGCCCATCCTGGTGCAGTGGCGAGACCGGCAGGGCGACCATGCCGTGACCCGCCAGGTCGGCGAGTTGAGCGAGTTCATCCTCGACGCCGAGGCGGGCCGGCGCATCGGCTACGCCACCGATCTGCGCTATACGGAGGCGAACGTGCAGGCCGTGGCGCAACTGATGCAAGGGGTGGACCAGTTCTTCATCGAAAGCATGTTCCTGGACCGGGACGGGGCGCACGCGCTGCGCAAGCACCATCTGACTGCCGCCCAGGCGGGCTGGATCGCGCGCCGGGCGGGTGCCAGGGCCGTCACGCCGTTTCATTTCTCGCCCCGCTACCATGGCCGCGGCGAAGCGCTCGCTGCCGAGGTGCGGGCTGCGTGGTCAGGACAGGACCGGCGGGCGGCTTGTCCGGCCTGAGCCGCACGCCGCGAATCTGCAAGCACGGGTGAGGCCGGCCGGAATCCATCCCGGCGGGGGCCGGGATGGTTCAGCAAGGGCAGGAGAGGATCGAAAAGGCGCCGTGCCGCGCGCTCTCGCCTCAGATACTGAGCCTGTTGATCTTGGTGCCGTTCAGCGAGACGTCGAACATCAGGCCCGCGTTGGTCTGCACGAAGCCGACCACCGGCTGCTGGCTGGTGAGGGTGTCGATCTGGCCGTTGGCGCCAACCTTCACAATCGACACATTCGCATCGACGCCCGCGGTCCAGCCGCTGCTGGATACGAACTTCTGGTAGGCATCTGGCGTCATGAACATGATGAAGATTGCCTTGGACTGTGCACCGGCGGTGAACCCGAAGGAACCACTTGTCGTACTGAAGTAGCCCACGGTGCCACCGTGCGCGCGCAGTGCCCCATCGCCATGCTCGGCGCCGACGATGAAGCCGGCGGAGAGCACGCGGGGGAACACCAGAACGCCCTGCGCACGCTGAGCCAATTCATGCGAACCGCCCACCGACGAATACAAGCGGTTGAGCGCGCCATCGACACCCGCATCGATTTCCTTTCTCCTGGCTGCCGGGTCCGAAGAACTGCCGCTGGTCGTCGTGCAGCCCGCTGCGAACGCGGTCGCGACGACAAGTCCTGATCCGGCAATCCGGGTAACAAAATGGCGTCGATTCATGGGTACCTCCTTCTGAGAAAAGTACTGATGCGAGCACATCATCTTGAGGCAGCCAGGACGGCCATTCCATCCCCTTACTTTGCTTGAGATGGGGCTGCTGTCTACATACTAGGCCGGGATTGTCATGCTGCACATGCTCGATGGTGGCTACGACACTTCCGTTCCCCTGGCATCCGCCAGACCCCCGGCGTTTGTAAGGTTCTGTGCCAAACCTTCCCGTTCAGCCTCTCCCGTAGCAGAGGCGACGATGCTGCCGATTCTCATTCTCCCGTTGCCTGCAGCCGACCCGATTTCACCGCCGCCTTCAGGGTCGCCCAGTCCGCTTCATTGCGCTCGGCATAGGCGAGGGCAAACTGCTGGATAGCCTCGTCGAAAGCGTCCGATTTGCCGACATACCCCAGGATCAGCGCGGGATCGCCGGCTTTTGCCATCGAACGGGCCAGCGCGTGTCCGCATGACACTGCGTACTCGCTCAGATCCTCTGCGTCGAAGGTATTGATGTCGAACGCGCCCTTCATGTCGCGCAGCTGACGCACGTAAAAGTCATTGCCTGTTGCTCGCATCTTGGACCAGCCGAGGAAAATGTCGGTGGCCGATTGCAGCAGGCGCTGCCCGGTCGCTACCCGCTGGCCGTGGTTGGCAAACTTGCTTGCCGGCAGGTAGTCCTCCAGCACGGATGCGCGCGCCTCCTTGACCTGCAGGAACAGTGGGCTCTTCCCATCGGCCATGAACAGCGCCTCGTAGCAGCGCGTTCCAACCGACCCCACCCCGACCACGCGCACGGCCATATCGACCAGCTCGTAGCGATCGAACAGTGCCCGCCGCTCGACAGGCAGAGTCTGCCGGTACTCGGCGAAGAACTGCCTCACTGTGTTGTGGAACTGCTGCGCTTCCTTGCGTTTTCTCAGGGGAAAGTGGTAAACGAGCGGCGGCACGTCCTTGATGCGCAGCTTGCCATTGACAAGTTCTGTGGCATGGCTCAGGACAAGCCGGGACGATTGTTGCCGGGCCTTGCTGATGATTGCCGCCTCCTTCTCCCTTTCTTGGACCGAGTCGGCAATGGCCAGCATGTCTTCGGCCGCGAACTGGTAATACCAGACGTCGAGCGTATCCATCGTGCTGAATTCGGCCATGCACTGGCGGAACGTCGCACACAGCCGGCGCACGATGGCACGCTGCTCGCGCGTGCCGAGGCCGCGCTGGCGGGCGGCGATGACGAAGGAAGCGGCGAGCCTGCGTACATCCCAGTCAAAGGGGCCCGGCAGCGTCTCATCGAAATCATTGGGCCCGAACAGGATGCGGCGCTCCGGGCTCGCAAACAGGCCGAAATTTGCCAGGTGCGCATCTCCGCCTAGCTGCACGATGATGTCCGTACGTGGCAGCCTGGACAGGTCAAAGGCCATCAGCGGTGCGGCGCCGCGATAGAAGGCGAACGGGTTTGCCAGCATGCGGCCGTAGCGGATAGGTATCAGGTTCGGCAGCCTGCCGGCATTGGATGCCTCGAGCAGGGCGATCGCGTCCCGGTCCACTCCCGTGCACGTTGCAAGCTGAGCGCGGGGCACGCGCTGGCGCGCGGCCTTGCCGGCAGCGATGCGTGATGCCCGTGAGCCGCGGCCCGCAAACAGCCCCTCAAGGTTCTCCGGCAGTGGCGCGGGCTGTGGCTCCGCGTGTTCCGCTGGCGCTGCTCTGCGCTGTGTCTCGGCGATCTTTGGCATGGCATGCCCTCATGCGGTCAAATGGCTTGATCCCATTTCACGTCGGCTTGGTGTCAGGCGCGGGAGTCGGCGCCGGCGGGGGCAATTCGCACAAGGCCTTGATTGCCTCGCCTACGGTCGCGTATATCCCGAACTTCCCTGGTGTCCCCCCAACTGCGTGATAGTTCTCGATCTCTCTCAGCACACCCTCTGGTATTGCAACCGCAGCAATCCCAACCCCGCGCCGGTCCAGTTCCGCGCCCAGCTGCACGAGCGTCTTGCCGGCCGTATAGTCGATGTTGAAGATTTGCGACGCGTCGACGACCACCCAGTTCACCTTGGGGCCCGCCTGCTCGACCAGCCGCAGGATCTCCTCCATGAAGCGGCCGGCGTTCGCATAGAAAATGTCCGCCTCGAAACGGTAGGCGACAATACCTGGCGATGCGAACAGGTTCGGTGCCACCTCATGCGCTTTCCACTCGCCGCTGGGATGGGGCGTCAGCACGCGCGTGCGCAGCCGGTAGCTGTAGCGCGTATGGTCGATCAGCGACAGCAGCACGGCGGCAAGGATCCCGTGCATGACGTCAACGAAGACCACCACGCCCGCCGTGATCAGGGCGACGACAAACTCATCCCTTTGCAAGCGGTATAACTCCCGCATGCCCTTCACATCGACCAGTTTCACGCCGATCATGAAGACGATTGCCGACAGCACGGCGGCCGGCAGGAAACTCAGCGGCCTGGTCAGGAAAAGCAGCACCAGCAGCACGATGACGGCGGTGGTCAGGTGGGCGAACTGCGTTCGCCCGCCGGCGTCGTCGACCATCTCGGTCTTGGTCGGGCTCCCGTTGACGACGAAGGTGCCGGTCAGGGCGGCCACTGCGTTCGCACCGGCAAGGCCGACGATGTCCTGGTTGTCGTCGCCGCGCTCGTTGTAGCGATTGGCATAGGCCCGCGCGGTTGCCGCGCTCTGCGCAATGATGACGATGAAGCACGAGGCGGCGGTCGCCAGAACCTGGTCAATCTGCGCAATATCAAGATGCAAGGGCGGCAGCGACAGCGACGGCAATCCACTTGGCACCTTGCCGATGACCTCGATGCCGTGCTGAGCGAAATCGAACGCCGCACTGGCTGCAATGGCGCCGATCACGGCAATCAGTGCGCCGGGCGCCCGGGGCAGGAATCGCTTGAATCCCAGGATTACCACCAATACGGAGAGAGATAGCCCAGCGGTGATGTAGCTTGCCTCGCCCAGGCGCTGAAAGACCGAGATAAGTTGAAAGAGCGGCCCGTGTCCTTGCTTGGCCAGCCCGAACAGCCCGGCAAGCTCGCCCACCGCGACCTGTATGCCGACCCCGGTCAGGAAGCCGACCAGCGCGCTGCGCGACAGGAAATCGGCAAGAAATCCCAGGCGGAAGACGCGTGCCAGTACCAGCATGACGGCCACAGCGACGGCCACGGTACTGGTAAGGCCGACATACTGCGGGCTTCCCAGCGCTGCCACAGTTATCAGGGAGCCGGCGAGGATAGCTGCCGTCGCTGAATCGGCGGCAACGACCAAGTGGCGCGATGCCCCCAGCAGGGAAAAGGCCACCAGCGGCAGCAAGATGGTGTACAGGCCGGTGACGGTCGGCGTGCCGGCAATCTTGGTGTACCCCATCACTTCCGGGATCCCCAGGGCGGCGAGCGTGATGCCGGCAACGATATCGTGAGGCAATTGTGCGCGGTTGACCGGCAGCAGCCCTTTGAGGAGCGGCATGCGGCGCGCAGGTGCATCGGTCGGGGTGGTCGGCATCATGTCGTGTGCCTTTCTGGGAGGTTAACTCCTTCGGCCCGCGCGGTCGCAATCCGCTCACGGGGCAACCATGCCGGACGCGCTGTGGGAGGCGTCACCGCCGCTTCGTCTCCCATGGCGAGTCATAGCTCACGTTTTTCACTGGCTGGGAATGGCATGCCACTGGGGAGATGAATGAGATGACGAAGGCACCTGTCACCTGTCGCTGGTGCACTTCGTTTCGCAGCAAGGCTTGAGGTGCTTACTGTTTTCATTGTTCCACCCAAGTTCGGAACTGCCGTCAAAGCGGGGTGACGACATTTCCGCGAAACCGCGATAAGGACGCGCCTTTATCCAATCGCAGTATAGGCAACCAGATATCGCTTGGGCATTCGCGTGTTTTCCCGGCAGGGATTGCAGCTTAGTGTGACCGGCCTGCGTGGCCGGGCGAAGGGCGGCGGCCGCGCGGAAATGCCGCATAATGCCCGCTCAGTCTAGTCAGGATCCGCAGGATTGCCATGCCCACGCCACCCAAGCCCAGGAACCGGTCCGCTGCTACCGAGGGCGGCCGGTCATCTTCGCAGCGCGCCGAGGAGCAGCCGGCCGCTAGCCGACGGGCGCAGGAGATGGTGCGGCCCCCGCTGCAGCCGCGCAGTGAGCAAAACCTGGGCAAGATGGTGGCGGCATGCCGCGCGCTGGCAGAGCAGCGCGGCAACCTGGACGAGATCTCGCTGAACGATATCGTCGGTACTGCGAAGACGTCGATCGGCGCCTTCTACGCCCGCTTCAAGGACAAAGGGGCCTTCCTCGGCTACGTGCTCGATGTGGCGTTGCGAGAGGCGGAGGAAGTCACGCTGCGCTCGGTGGCGGAAGATCCCGTGTGGCAGTCCGGTCCGGCCGAAGCCATTGTCGAGCGCATCGTGCAGCTCTATGTCGGGCAGTTTCGCGAAAACCGCGGCCTGTTCAGGGGCTTCTTGCGCCATTACTCCTCGCGGGGCGCAGACGACAATCCGATGCGCGACGCCAACCGGCGCATCGCCCGCCTGGTCATGCCCTGGCTTACCAGCCAGCTTGCCGGGCGCCCGCAGGACACCGCCACCTTCGAGGTGCGCGCCGCCATGCAGTTCCTGGTGGGAACGCTGTCCAACCTGTTGCTGAACGACCCCGGCCCGCTGCGCCTGGATGGCGACGAACTGGAAGTGCACCTTAACCGCATGCTCAAGCGCTATCTCGGGCTGGACGGTGGGGCGCCGGCCAGCGGCCGCCGCCGTACGAAGTAGGGCGGTCCCGCCAAAGGTTGCCTCCAGCGCCCGGCGAGGCCGTCCGCACCGGGCGGGGGCCTCTTCTTCCGCTTAATGCTCAATAACAGAATCGATGTTCTGTTATTGGGTGTGCGGAATGGTCGTCTGCTTGATTTTCGTGGCTTCGATCTTTGCCAGAGCACTGACGTCGCCGGCGATGAAGCAAGCCCGGCAGGCACTCGCGCGCCGGTCGGGCTGCGCGATCCCAAATCAGTGGCCGGTGGCGCCGCGCCCGTGGTCGATGGTCTCCATCACATGGCGGCGCGCATCGAATTCCTCAGCGACCTTGTGGTCGTTGGCGAATTGCGCTTCCACATCGACGTCAGCAAACTCGATGGCGCCCATGTCCGCGAAGGCCTCCTGTACGCGCTTGCTCCACAGGCCGATGTCCTTGACCGTCGGCACGATGCGGCTGAACAGGCGCTGGCGGAACATGCGCATGGTTTCCGACTCCAGCACGGCTTTGGCGCATTCATCCCCGGGCAGGCCCAGGCGGCTCCAGACCTCCTTCTGGTCGAAGCGCTCGCGCATCAGGTAGCAGGCTTCGATCACGAAGTCCTCCCGCTCGCGCTGCTCGGCTTGCGTCAATTGCGGATAGTAGCCGCGCAGTGCGGTGCGGCCGAAGGCGACATGGCGCGCCTCGTCCTGCATGACATAGGCGTTGATCGAGGCCGCCAGCGGGTTTTTCGAGTAATCACGGATGCGCTGGAAGGCTGCCAGGGCCAGCCCTTCCACCAGCACCTGCATGCCGAGATAGCAGAAGTCCCAGCGTGAATCGCTGAGCGTGGTCTCGAGCAGGGATTTCAGTCCCGGGGTGATCGGATAGAGGACACCGACCTTCTCGTGCAGCAGGCGCGAGTAGGCCTCGACGTGACGCGCTTCGTCCATGGTCTGGGTGGCCGCGTAGAACTTGGCGTCCATGCCCGGCACCATCTGCACGATGCGCGCCGACACCATCAGCGCACCTTGCTCGCCATGCAGGAATTGCGACAGCGAATGCGCCTGCTGGTGCAGCCGCAGCTCGATGCGGTCCTTGTGGCCGAGCTTGTCCCACAGTGCCGTGCCATAGATCGGGATCATGCGATCGTCGAGTTCTTGTGGGTTCTCGGGGTCGAGTTCCTGTGACCAGTCGATGCGGTCGCTCGCGTTCCATTGCTGCTTCTTGCTGGTTTCGTAAAGCTGTAGCAGCTTCGACGATCCCTCGTCGTACTCCCAGTTGAACTCGGTGGCTACCTGGCTGCTGATGGACCAGCCCGTCTGGACCACGGGCAGTGTGTAGCGATGAAGCGATGTCATGTCGTCTCCTTAGGCTCAGGGGTTTTTGTGCCGATCGCTGGCCCTGCTTTGCCGGAGTCGAGGGATCGGCCTTGTATTCGCATCGGCCACCGGCTATAAAAAGAATCATAATTCTGTTTCTAGGCAATGCAAGGACGAAAACACGTCCGCAGGACGGAGGAGGCTTCCATGCAGTTCCATCGTTTGACCGTCGCAGAGGTGGTGGAGGAGACCGAAGATGCGCGCTCCTTTGCGCTTTCCGTGCCGGATGCCTTGCAGCCGTCGTTTTGCTACCGGGCCGGGCAGCACCTGACTTTCCGGGTAAACGTGGATGGGGAAGCGCTGATGCGCAGCTATTCCCTGTCGAGCTGCCCCGAGGGGGGAGGCCTGCCGGTGGTCACCGTCAAGCGCGTTGCCCAGGGGAGGGTGTCGCGCTGGTTCCACGCCAATGTGCAAGCGGGCATGACGCTGGAAGTGAGCGAGCCCGCTGGCCGCTTCGTCTGCGACGACGGCGCGGCGCCGATGGTGTTCTGCGCGGCAGGCAGCGGGATTACCCCGATTCTCTCGATGATCCGTTCCGCGCTGGTCACCTCCGGCCGGCGGATGACGCTGTTCTACGCTAACCGCGACAGGGCCAGCGTCATCTTCGGGCAGGCGATCGCGGAACTGGCCGCGTCGCATCCGCAGCGGCTGACGGTGTGCATGCACTACGATGACCAGCACGGCTATCCGGATCCCGGCTCGCTCGACAAGCTGTTGCGGCAGGACGGGGATATCCAACTCTACCTGTGCGGTCCGGCGCCCTTCATGGCGACGGTCCAACAGGCCGCAGCCGCAGCGGGGGTGCCGGCCGCGCGCGTGCACCTCGAGCGCTTCGACGCGGCACCGGCGGCGCCGGCGACGGCCGGCGCGGTGGCGGGCGCGCCGGCGGATCGCTGGGCGGAGGCCGCGTGCGAGGCGCGGGTGACGTCGAAGGGAAAGCAGCACGTGGTGCGAGTGGAGGGCGGCCAGACCTTGCTGCAAGCGGCGCTCGCCATCGGGCTGGATGTGCCCTACGCCTGCGAGGAGGGCTATTGCGGATCCTGCGCGGCAAAATGCCTGGAAGGCGAGATCGCGCACGCACGCAATGACGTCTTCAACGCCGCCGAACTTGCAGCCGGCTGGATCCTGACCTGCCAGGCCCACCCACACCAGGACCGGCCGCTGGCGATCACCTACGACGTATGAGCCGGGCAGCCATCATGCCTGCCGCCGTGGAAGGCTGGCGCATACCGCGCCAGCAGCGCAGCGAGGCAACGCTCAAGGCGCTGCTGGCGGCGGGCAGGGCACTGATCCATGCATCCGGCAGCCTGACCGGATTCTCGCTGGCAGACTTGACGCGCGAGGCGTCCGTCTCGGTGGGGGCCTTCTATACGCGCTTCCCCGACAAGGAGACGTTCTGCGCGCTGGTGCTGGAGGACACGCTGGCTGAAATCTGCTCAGAGCTCGATGCCCGGATCGCAAGCGAGGCGGCATGGCACGACGGGCCGGCTCTCACGCTGTGCCAATGCATCGTCGCGTTCTACATCGATACGTTCCGCGCGCACAGCGGCCTCTTTGCCGCCTACATGCGGCATGAGTCCATCGGCAGTCCCTTGTGGCGCCCCATCCGGGAGGCCAACCAGCGCATTCTCGACCGCATGGTTCCCCACCTGGCCAGACAGGTTCCGGGAGGGGCCTCGCGCTGGCCCGAGGACGAGATCCGCGCGACCATCCAAGTGATGGTCAGTGCGCTGACGTGCGTGGTCCTCGATGCGCCGCAAGGCCTGAGCTTGCGCGATGCGAGCCTGCAGGAGCGCTTGTCGGCCATGATGCATCGCTACCTGTGCACGCCGGCCTAGCTTCGGCCGGGATGAACAGCGCCGTGAGCAGGTTCGGATTCACGATATTGCCGTCACTGCTTTCGAAGGAAGATGCCAGGCGTCGGCTTTCCGGGAGGTTCCACAGCGTGCAGGCGAGTCCGGCGCCATCCTGTCAGGCTCACTCGTAGCGCAGCGCCTCCGCCGGGTTGACGCGGGCGGCGCGCCAGCTCGGGTAGAGCGTGGCCAGCGAGGACAGCACGAAGGAGACGATGCCGATGGTGGCGATGTCGTGTGCGCTGGGGTCGGACGGCAGTTCGCTGATGAAGTAGATGTCGCGCGCTAGGAACTTCACGTGCAGCAGCCGCTCGATGAAGGGCACGATCACGTCGATATTGGTGGCGATGAGGGTGCCACCGGCCACGCCCAGCAGCGTGCCGATGAAGCCGATGGCCACGCCCTGCACGATAAAGATCTTCATGATCGAGCCGGGCTGCGCGCCCATGGTGCGCAGGATGGCGATGTCGGCCTGCTTGTCGGTGACGGTCATCACCAGCGTCGACACCAGGTTGAAGGCGGCCACCGCGATGATCAGCGTCAGGATGACGAACATCATGCGTTTCTGGGACTGCACGGCCGCGAACCAGTTGCGGTTCTGCTGCGTCCAGTCGCGCACGTAGAGCTCGCCGCTCAGTGTGCCGGCCAGCTGGTTGGCCACTTCCGGCGCGCGCTGCATGTCGGCCAGCTTGAGCCGCACGCCGCTGGGCCCGGACAGGTGGAACAGCGTCTCGGCATCCTGCAGGTGGACCAGCGCCATGGCGTTGTCGAACTGGAAATGCCCCGACGAGAAGATGCCGACCACGGTGAACTGCTTGAGCTGCGGCAGTGCGTTGCCCGACGTGATGGCGCCACCCCGGTCGCCACCCTGCGCGGTCGCCAGCATGACCTTGTCGCCCACCTGCACGCCCATCGCGCTGGCCAGTTCGTTGCCCAGCGCGATGCCGGACTCGCCGGGCCGCAGCTGGTCCAGTCCGCCGGCGCGGAACTGCTTGCCCAGGTCCGATACCTTGGGCTCCTGTGCCGGGTCCACTCCGCGCAGCAGTACCCCGCGCACATTGTCCTCGCGCGTCAGCATGGCCTGCGCCGCCACATAGGGCGCCGCGCCGATCACTTCCTTGTTGCGCATGGCCTCGGCGGCGGTGCGCTGCCAATCCGGCAGCGCACCTGGCGCGATGAGCTCGATATGCGACAGCACCGACAGCATACGGTCGCGCACTTCCTTTTCGAAACCGTTCATCACGGACAGCACCACGATCAGCGCCGCCACGCCCAGCGCGATGCCGGACATCGAGATCATCGAGATGAACGAGATGAAGGTATTGCTGCTGGCGCGCTTGCCCGCGCGGGTATAGCGCCAGCCGATCTGCCACTCGTAGGGGAAATTCAAGAGGCGTCCTGTTTTCTGGAGGATTGACGGGGTAGGGCGGTGCGAACGGGCGGTTGGGGCCTGCAATGCCGCCATCGCGGTGGCGATGGGGCGGACTGCCTGATTTCTCGCAAGCAAGGGGCCGTCAACCGCGACGGCTGCTCGCTTTCGCGGCAAGGGCGACCAGTAGAGCTTGTCCGGCAGTGTTCGCGACCGCTCCTGTAAGCCGGCAAGTGTACAACGGCGTATCCCGGGAGAACGGTGTGCCGGGATTTCCGGCAAGGTCTTACGCCCCGGGAAGTGGCCTGTCGTCCATGCAGATAGCAGGGAAGGGGGCGGCGGCTTATCGGGAAGGCAGGGTTCGCAGTGGGTTAGCAGCATCGCGCTGTCTCGATTGTGGTCTTGTGAAGAGACAATGTGATTCCTACCATGGGGCGACAAGCCGACCTTCCTCTGAGCCGGCAACAGATCGAAAAGCAGGGAAGACACGAAAGGGACGCCATGAAAGTGATCCTGTTCGGCGCGACCGGGATGGTCGGGCAAGGCGTGCTGCGCGAATGCCTGTTGGCGCAGGATGTGGAAACGGTCCTCGTCGTCGGCAGGACCGCGGTGGAGGAACGCCACCCCAAGCTGCGGCAGCTCGTGCGCGCTGACCTGTTCGACTATCGGGACGTGGAAGACCAGCTGCGGGGCTACGACGCCTGCCTGTTCTGCCTGGGCGTCTCCGCTAGCGATGTCGACGAAGCCGGATACGTGCGCCTCAACCATGACCTGCCGCTGGCGGTGGCGAGTACGCTGGTCAAGCTCAATCCGGCCATGACCTTCCTCTATGTCTCTGGCAGCGGGACCGATGCCACGGAACGCGGGCGCGTGATGTGGGCCCGGGTCAAAGGCAAGACGGAGAATGCACTGCAGCGGCTTGGGTTCCGCTCGGTCTACTTGTTCCGCCCCGGGCTGATCGCGCCGCTGCACGGGATTCGCTCGAAGACACGGGCCTACCGCTGGTTCTATCAGTGCTTCGGGTGGGTGCTGCTGGGTTTGCGCAAGCTGTGGCCGGACCAGATCCTCGATACGGAGCAGATCGGGCAGGCCATGCTGGAGGCGGTGCGCAGAGCGGAGGGTAACCGTGTAGCGGAGAGTGCGGCGATCCATCGGCTCGCCATGGGCGCAGGGAATCGGGCGAGCTGAGGGGGCGGCAAGCTCCGGCCGGGCGCTCCGGCATCGCATCCCATTACGGCCGATGCGTGCGCAGCCAGTCCTTCAGCGCATCGTTCATCCGCGTCTGCCAGCCTTCGCCGCTGGCGCGGAAGGCAGCCAGGATCTCCGCGTCATAGCGAATGGTGACGGATTCCTTCGGGTTGGCGAGCCGCGGCCGTCCGCCTCGGTTCCTGATGTTGACCGGCCTCATCTCGCGGATCTCCTCGGCGCTGAGTTCGTAGCTATCGGGGTCGGCTGCAATGCCGCGTTGGATCGCTTCGTCCTCCTGCGGCGTGGGCATGACGATCTTACGATTCTTGAACATATCGGATCTCCTTCCGGCTGGCCTTGCGCAGGCTGATGATCCGGAGCAAATCATGACGCTGCGTGAATACCACGCAATACAGGCGATCGCCAATCCAGCCGAACCCGATCTCCCGTAGCTCCCCGAAGTCGTACCGGGTGTCGGGCCGTACGAGCACTTCCGACCAGTCGATCTCAGCAGCGAGTGCTAGCGACTCGCCATGCTTGGCGATATTTGCCCGATCCTTATCGGGGTCGAACGTGATCTCCATGCGTATGGATAGAGGTAATTGTAGTTACATAAACATGCGGAGGCAACCGGCTCTTTGCATCACAACAGGGAGCTCGTGAGGGGGCAAACGCGATCAACGTGGCGCGTCGTGCGCCGTCGCTGGTCCGGCCGGCTAGGGCTGCCGACTCCGCAGACCATAGCGTGAGTGACGTGGCAGCAATGTTGCTAACTGTGCCGGATCGCTAGGCGGCGTCGAGATCCTTCTTTGTCGCCCCTTGGGCGCTGCCGATGGCCAGCGTCGCAGCGTGTGGGTATCGGCTTGACCTGCCAACTCGCCGAATTCGACTGCAGGCCCCCGAGCGGAAGTGGGCTGCACTGACCGAAGCCGGGGCCACTGGGAACGGGTCGTTGCTAGTCCGACACACGGGCTTCGGGGACACATCGAAGCAGGCAAGAGATTATGGCCTACACTGAAAACGCGTCTTTCGCGTGCTTAGGTGCCGCTTCGACGCAAGGCATCGTGGCTGGCAATCGATTGAAGCGGGCGAATGGCGATGGCGCGGGCAACACACCGTCAATTGCTGCCTGAATTCATTCAGAACTGATGTGCAAGTAGGGGACATCATGTTGCAAGCCAGCGAAATCCAAAAGCGTTTTATGCATCTGCAGCAGACCGTCAGCGAGGCATCACGGACCTGTCACGCTGACTCTTCGATTCCAAGAGACCTGATGAACTGGATGGATGAGATCGATAAGGAGTGCAAATCAGGAAAGAAGGTCATGTCTTCCAAGGACGAGGATCGGATCCGGCAGTGGGTCGATGATCTAGAACGGATCGGCGATCGCGCCGAGCGCGCTTGCCAGCAGGCCGGCGGTCTCGACACCAAGGTCAAGGATGCAGTCACTTCGATGCATTCGGAACTCTCGGACCTGAAGCGACAACTCCACTGACCTACGTGACAGCCCCGGCCCAATCCGCCGGGGCTGTTCTGACTTCACACTGCGTCGCCGCCAAGACGCGCAGCAACGATTCCGCTCGATGCGCGGCCGTTTGCTTCCGTGTGACTGCCGTGCCCGCTTGCGGAGCCATTTCTGGCACGGAGGCATGCCATGGCCACCTACGTCATCCTCAGCCGTCTCTCGCCCGATGCGTTCAAGGATCCCAAGGACCTCAAGCAACTCGCCGCCACCGTGGCTGAGAAGATCAAGACCGAATGCCCTGCTGTCACCTGGAAGGACAGCTATCTGACACTCGGGCGCTTCGATGTCGTGGACCTTGTCGAGTCGAACGATCTGAAACAGCTCGAGCGGGCGGCCTTGATCATCCGAGCCTATGGGCACGCCGCCACCGAGACCCTGCAAGCGACACCGTGGCACGAGGCCATCGCGGCACTGTAAGTGAGAGCGATGGATCGGGTTTCAGGCGATGAAGTTCACCGGGCTGCTGCTGGGTTTCGCCATCGCCTGCCTGGCCATGTTTGCAAGTGTCATCCTGCTGCAGGACCGTTTCCTCTACTTCCCTGAGAAGGCCACGATCGAGGAACTGACCTCCGGCGGGCTGCGCGCCTGGCCGACACCCGAAGCGTTCCGAGGCCTCGTGGCGGAGCCGGCCGGACAGGTGCGTGGCACGGCCATCGTCTTCCACGGCAATGCGGGGCACGCAGGACACCGGTCCATCTATGCCGCGACGCTCACTCGCCTGGGGCTGCGCGTGATCCTCGCCGAGTATCCGGGCTACGGGCCGCGCGACGGCACGCCGGGGGAACAGCAGCTGGTGGCCGATGCCCAGCAGACCATCGCACTTGCACATCGCCTCTACGGCGCGCCGGTGCTGGTCATCGGTGAATCGCTCGGGGCAGGCGTGGCAGCATCGGCCGGTTCGCGCGAGCACGACAAGACCGCCGGTCTGCTGCTTATCACGCCATGGGACCGCCTCGATCACATCGCAGCTTTCCACTACCCGTGGCTGCCGATGAAGTGGCTGCTGCACGATCGATACGACAGCGTGGCGCACCTGGCGTCATACGGCCGCCCCGTCCTCGTCGTGGTGGCGGAGCGGGACAGCATCGTCCCCGCTCGCTTCGGCAAGGCGCTCTACGATGCGCTGGCCGGCCCGAGACAACTGCGGGTCGTGCGCGCGGCAGATCATAACGACTGGATTGGGTACGTTGACGATGGCTGGTGGCGGGAGGCGATCGGCTTCCTGCTGGCGCCTTCCCATTGACTACCCGATGCGTGCCTTCACCTCTCGTTGCAGCCGGGGAATCATCTTGCTCGCCTGCTGGGCCAGGTTGATCTGCATCGTGGTAGCGGCAAGCTCGACCAGTTCTTCCTGCAGTGGGTAGGTCCCCTTGGCGCGGAACCAGGCGAGAACATCCGCCAGATGCCAGATCGCTGCCGCCCCCTCGTGCACGGGAGGCGGAAAGCTCGCGGCATGCGTCAGCATGAGCTTGCGTACATTCTGCCGGGTGACGCCGATCACTTCGGCCACGTCCGTCAGGCCGACGAAATCGGGCGCCGCCTCGATCAGCTGGGCAGAGGGAAGGGCGCGCTTGACGTCAGCCAGTGCGCTGAGGAGTGCCACTTCCGCGGACTCGGCTTCGCGGGCGAACTCCAGCGCGATGCGGCCAGGCTGGCCGACGCCGACGAGAGCGTCGTCGCAGCCGGCGGCGCCTAGCTCTTCAACTAGCGTGTCAGCGTCCCATTTCTGCTCGGGTACCCGGTACTTCAGCGTGAAGGTGTATTCCATGGCGCAACTAGTCTTCGGTCTGCTTGCGATGTGCCGTGCAATTGTCGACGACCCGTTTCAAGGCTCGGGCGTGGTTGCCGGGGCTTCTCGGTGTGCTCCATACGCAAGCGATGCAGAACTCGCCGCAACGACAGTCCTGATCGCGGTAGGGGCAGAACATCTTGCCCCAGGCATGCGAGCCGCCCGGTTCCACGCGCCAGCCATTGGCCTCCGCATAGCGGAGCGCGGCTTCGACTTCCTTCTTCGGGTGGGACGTGCGGGCCATCCGATCTCCAGCATAGTTAGATCGTATTTGGTTGTCAACTGACAACGTGCAGGTTGCCGCCAGAAGCGTCCGATCGCTGGCGCTCGTTTCTGCCTTGGTCGTTACCGCGGCCGACGGCTGTGCGAGGATCGAGTCCTCGTGGCCGCGGGTTCCGCGCGAGGCAAGTTAGCAGGGGAGGAGAGCTTGCAGTGTTTCCGGCTGTGCCGATTCGCTGCGCTGATTTCGCGACGCGCTCAGAGCGTCCTCGCGGCACGCCGCCTGATTAACCGGAAGACCGCTTGCCGCGCGGCGAAGCCTGCGGCGGAGATGGGGCTTGCAGCGATCCTTGCGCATCGTGCCCGCCGTGCCGGGCGGCGCGTCGCGCCGGCGCAATCGGTGGGCCGGGATGTGTGCCCGGCTGCTGCACGCTCGATGAGCGGAGCCGCAGCGTTGAGCAAGGCCCGGGGGCTTATCCCCCGGCCTGCCAGCGACGCCTGGCGCAAGCCAGGCCCAGCGCTCAGCCGATCGTTGCGATCGGCGCGCCCGCCGCCACGGCGCTGCCGGCGGCGGCATGCAGGGTGATGCGACCCGCGCGGTGCGCGTGGACTTGCATCTCCATCTTCATGGCTTCCATGACGGCGACCAGTTCGCCTTCCGCAACCTCGGCGCCTGCTTCCACCTTCCAGGCGTGCACGGTGCCAGCGATGGGAGCCAGCAGGTCGGCTTCGGAGGTGGCGGCGACTTCCGAGGCGGTGGTGGCGGAGCCGGCGGCCGGCGCTTCGGCCAGGCCCCGCATCAGTTGCGCCGGCACGCCCAGGCTCACGCGGCGGCCGTCGATCTCGATGACGGTGCGCAACAGGCTGTTGTCGGGCTGAGGCACGGCGCGCACGGCGGCGGCCAGCGGCTCGGCAAAGTCGGACTCGATCCAGCGGGTGTGGACCTGGAAGCCATCCGCACCCACGAAGTCCGGGTGGTCGATCACCGCGCGGTGGAAGGGCAGCACTGAGGCTACGCCCTCGATATGGAACTCGCGCAGCGCGCGGCGGGCGCGGGCCAGGGCCTGTTCACGCGTGGCGCCGCTGACGATGAGCTTGGCCATCAGCGAGTCGAAGGTGCCCGGCACCACCGAGCCCGACTGCACGCCTGCGTCCACCCGCACGCCGGGGCCGGAGGGGGCTTCGAAACGTTGCACCGGGCCGGGCGTGGGCAGGAAGCCGCGGCCCACGTCCTCGGCGTTGATGCGGAACTCGATGGAATGGCCCAGCGGCGCGGGCGTTTCCGTGATGGAGAGCGGCAGGCCGTCGGCCACGCGCAGTTGCTCCACCACCAGGTCCACGCCGGTGGTCTGCTCGGTCACAGGGTGCTCCACCTGCAGGCGGGTGTTCACCTCCAGGAAGGAGATGGCGCCGCTGGTGCTAAGCAGGAATTCCACCGTGCCCGCGCTGGTGTAGCCGGCGGCGGCGCAGATGTCGCGCGCGGCGGTGTGGATGCGCTCGCGCTGTGCGTCGCTGAGGAAGGGCGCAGGCGCTTCTTCCACCAGCTTCTGGTTGCGCCGCTGCAGCGAGCAGTCGCGCGTGCCCAGCACCACCACATTGCCGTGGGTGTCGGCCAGCACCTGGGCCTCGATGTGGCGGGGCTTGTCGAGGAACTGTTCGACGAAGCACTCGCCGCGGCCGAAGGCCGTCACGGCCTCGCGCACGGCGGAGTGGTAGAGCTCTTCGACCTCGTCCATGCGCCAGGCGATCTTCATGCCCCGGCCGCCGCCGCCGAAGGCCGCCTTGATGATGATGGGCAGGCCATGCTGCTCGGCGAAGGCCAGCACCTCGCCGGCATCCTTGACGGGGTCGGGCGTGCCGGCCACCAGCGGGGCGCCCACCTGCAGGGCGATCTTGCGCGCCTCCACCTTGTCGCCCAGCTTGGCGATGGTGGCGGGCGCGGGACCGATCCAGCGCAGGCCGGCATCGATCACGGCCTGGGCAAAGGCTTCGCTCTCCGACAGGAAGCCATAGCCGGGGTGCACCGCGTCGGCGCCGCTCTTGCGGGCGATCTCCAGCAGTTTGGGGATGTTCAGGTAGGTGTCGACCGGGCGGTCGCCGTCGAGGCCGTAGGCCTCGTCGGCCATGCGGGCGTGCAGGGCGTCGATGTCGGCGTTGGCATAGACGGCCACGGACTGCACGCCATAGTCGGCACAGGCGCGGATGATGCGGACGGCGATCTCGCCGCGGTTGGCAACCAGGACTTTCTTCATGGCAGGTCTCAGAGGGTGCCAGCCTCGCCCGGGGCGGCGGCTGGGGAGAGGTCTTCAAAAACGCGGATCGGGTGGAAGCGCAGCCAGGCGCCCACCGGAATCTGGCCGGCGCGGTCGAGGTGGTGCGGTGCCACTGTGGCGATCACGGGGTAGCCGCCGGTGAGCGGATGGTCGGCCAGGAACAGCACGGGCTGGCCGCTGGGCGGCACCTGCAGTGCGCCCAGGGCGGTGCCTTCGCTGGGCAGCTCGCCGGCGACGGCGCGCTCCAGCGGCACCTCGCCCGCCAGGCGTAGGCCCACGCGGTTGGACTGGGGCGTGACCTGCCAGCGCTGCGCGGCCAGGCATTCTATGGCCTCGGGCGTGAACCAGTCGGTGCGCGGGCCCATGACCACGTCCAGCACCACTTCCTGCTCCAGCGTGGGCAGGTCGGCTGCGGGCAGCTCGGGCTCGCCCACCACGGCGCCGGCAGGGGCCGGGCGCAGGGCCAGCACATCGCCCACCGCCAGCGGCGCGGGGCCCACCTTGGCCAGGGTGTCGGTGGCGCAGCTGCCCAGCACCGGCGCTACGGCAAAGCCGCCGCGCGCGGCCACATAGCAGCGCGCGCCGGCCGCGGGCTGGCCGATGCTCAGCACGTCGCCATCGGCCAGGGCCACGGCCTGGTGGCCGGGCGCGGTCCAGCGGCGGCCGTCGGCGGCTTTCACGGCCAGGGGAGAGTCGGCACCGGTCACGGCCACCACGGTCTCGCCGAGGCTTTGCAGTTGCAGGCCGCCGCCTACGGTCTCGAGCGCGGCAAAGTCACTGGGGTTGCCCACCAGGCGGTTGGCCGCCTTGAGCGCGGCCTGGTCCATCGCCCCCGAGGCCGATACGCCTTGGCCGGCCTGGCCGTGGCGTCCCAGGTCCTGGAATACGGTCAGCAGGCCGGTGGCCTTGACCCGCAGCGCCGCCTGGCCCGGAGCCAGCGTGTCACGGGTGCGGTCATTGGCGGCGGAAGCGTCTGCGGCGGCGCCGGCGTTCTCCCAGGCCGCCGCGGCCTCGGCGCCCAGCGTGGCGATATTGACAAAGCGCACGCGGTAGCCCGGCTGCAGCAGCGCGGGCTGCGCGCGGCCCAGGTCCCACATGGCCACCGGTGTCACGCCGATGATCTGCCAGCCGCCGGGGCTGGCCTGCGGATAGACGCCGCTGAAGGTGCCGGCCAGGCCCACGGCGCCGGCCGGAATGCGCGTGCGCGGCGTAGCGCGGCGCGGCACGTTGAAGCTGGGGTGGCCGCCCGCGAGGTAGGCAAAGCCGGGTGCAAAGCCGGTGAAGGCCACGGTGTACTCGCTGTCCGTGTGGCGTCGCACCACTTCCTCGGGCGTGATGCCCAGCAGCTGCGCCACCTCGGCCAGGTCCTCGCCGTGGTAGTGCACGGGGATCTCCACCAGGGTGGCGCTGCGCTCGGCGCGCTGGGACAGGTCGCGTGCGGCGATGGCCTGCACCAGCTGCGCCAGGCCGCAGGCCGCCGGGCGGAAGCGCACGAGGATGGTGCGCGCGGCGGGCACCAGTTCCTCCACGCCGGGCAGGGGATCACGCTGCAGCGAGGCCAGCAGGGCCAGGGTCTGGTCCAGGTCGGCCAGTTCCACCAGCAGCGCATTCAAAGAGACGGGTAGGAAACGCAAGACGAACTCCGCAAGCGATCAAATGGGGAGGGGGGCGGTGCGGCACATCTTAAGAGACAGGGGCTGCCAGTGGCAGGGCCTGTGCCGGGAAGAGCGCAGCCCTTCCCACCGGCTCGCTCGGCTCCATGTGCCTTGCCTTGGCAAAACACACACAGGTTGATGCAGAACTACGTATGACTCAACTTAACGAAGAAGATTGTTCAACAATATGGATTGATTGACGATCATGGTATACACCTAGCACGGCAAAATGGGTTGTATTTGCGCCAAACTGGCGCGTTTGCGAGAGCAACGTGCGCTAACATGCAAGCCCGCAGCCGGGCTGCCGCGGCGCTCCGGCCGGAGCGGGCGAGCGGAACCGGCAAGGCAAGGGGGAACTGACCCGTCCATGCAAGTGCCGACACCACATGACATCCAGTCCTGACACCAAGAACCTGGCCGAACGGGTCACCGAACAGATACGCCAACGGATCGTGCAAGGGGATTTCTCGCCCGGCCAGCGCCTGTCCGAAGCCGCGCTGAGCGAAAGCCTGCAGATCTCGCGCAACACCCTGCGCGAGATCTTCCGCGTGCTGACCATGGAAGGCCTGCTCAAGCACGAGCCCAATCGCGGCGTCTCCGTGGCGATCCCCAGCATTGCGGACATCATCGACATTTACCGCGTGCGCCGGCTCATCGAGTGCCAGGCCGTGGCCCAGGCCTATCCCAGCCATCCGGCGGTGAAGCACTTGCGCGAGGCGGTCGACATGGGGCTGCGCTGCCGCGAGAGCGGCGACTGGCAGGGCGTGGGCACGGCCAATATGGCGTTCCACATGGCCATCGTCGAGCTGGCCGACAGCGAGCGGCTGAAGATGATGTTCTCCCACCTGCTGGCCGAACAGCGCCTGGCCTTCGGCATCCTGCGGGATCCCGAGTTCCTGCACGGCCCCTACGTCGAAATGAACCAGCGCATCCTGCAATTGTTCGAGTCAGGCAAGCTGGCCGAGAGCGCGGCGGTGCTCAATGACTATCTGATGCAGTCGGAACGCATCGTGCTGTCGGCCTGTGCGCGGCATCCGATGTTCAGCGCGCGCTGATTGGGTGGGGGCGGCCAGCGTCGGTGTGCTGGCCGCCGAGGGGATTACGCGCCCGCAGCCTCCAACTCGCGGCCCCGGGTTTCCGGCAGCGTCAGCGCGGCGAGGATGAGCACGCCATAGGCTGCAGCGGCGAAGATGCCGATGCTGGTGCCGAGACCGTATTGCTTGGACAGCGCGCCGATCAGGAAGGGGAAGAGGGCGCCGACGGCCCGGCCGAAGTTGTAGCAGAAGCCCTGGCCGGAGCCACGCACCCGGGTCGGGAACAGTTCCGTCAGGAAGGCGCCCATGCCGCTGAAGATACCCGAGGCGAAGAAGCCGAGCGGAAAGCCAAGCCAGAACATGGCGCCGTTGGTCAAGGGCAGCATGGTGTAGCTGAAGGCGACCGTCATCGAGCCCAGCGCGAACAGGATGAAGTTGGGCTTGCGGCCGAGCCTGTCGGTCAGGTAGGAGCTGACGAGGTAGCCGACCCATGAGCCGAAGATGATCATGGCCAGGTAGCCGCCCGTTCCCATCACGGTCAGGTGGCGTTCGGTCTTCAGGTAGGTCGGCAGCCAGGTCGTGATCGCGTAGTACCCGCCTTGGGCGCCGGTCGCCAGCAGCGCCGCGCGTACCGTCGTCGACAGCAGCTTCGGGCTGAAGATCTCCGTGAGGCTGGGGCGATCGCTCGCCTTGCCTTGTGCCGACTTCTCCTTTTCGTAGACCTCCGGCTCCTTCACGTAGCGGCGGATGACGACCACCAGCAGCGCCGGCAGCAGGCCGACCAGGAACAGTGCGCGCCACGCCAGCTCGGCGGGCAGGACCGAGAACAGCGCGGCGTACAGGATGGCCGTCAGCCCCCAGCCGATGGCCCAACCCGACTGCACCAGGCCCACGGCCTTGCCGCGATCCTTGGCGCGGATCACTTCGCCGATCAGCACCGCACCGGCGGTCCATTCCCCGCCGAAGCCGAAGCCCATCAGCGCGCGGGCGGCCAGCAACTGGTGGTAGTTCTGCGCCAGGCCGCACAGGCCGGTGAAGACCGCGAACCATAGCACCGTCAATTGCAGCGTGCGCACCCGGCCGATGCGGTCTGACAGGATGCCGGCGGCCCAGCCGCCCAGCGCCGACGCCAGCAAGGTGAGCGTGCCGATGAAGCCCGCGTCGGCCAGGCTGATGCCCCAGGTGGCGACCAGCGTCGGAATGACGAAGGAGAGCATCTGCGTATCCATGCCGTCGAGCATGTAGCCGACCTTGCAGCTCCAGAAGGCGCGCTTCTCGCGGGGCGAGGCCTCGCCGTACCAGGAGAACAGGTTGCCGCCGGTGTCGGCAGCGGCCGTTGGCGCAAGAGGCGAGGCCATCGCGGGATCGGCGGCGGCCGCCGCTGCGGGGGGATTATGGTCCATGAAGCGCTCCTGGGTGCGTGAGGTGGAACGACGAAGCAACGGAAACGAAGCAACAGAACGGGAAACGGGTGGCGTGGCGTGGCGCCGGCGCGCTCGCGCTAGAACACGGCAAGCGAGGCGTTCTTGATATCGGTCACCAGCATATGGCCGGGCTTGTGCGCGATCGCCAGCGGCAGCTTCGCCGCCATGATCGCGGTCTGGGGCGTGACGCCGCAGGCCCAGAAGACCGGCAGCTCGCCCGGCTTGATCGTGACGGGGTCGCCGAAATCCGGCCTGGCCAGGTCTTCGATCCCCAGCTCGGCCGGGTCGCCGATGTGGATCGGCGCGCCATGGACGGCGGGGAAACGGCTGGTGATCTGCACGGCACGGATCGCCTCGGCGCCGCGCATGGGCCGCATCGAGACCACCAGTTGGCCGCCGAACACTCCCGCGCGCCGGTTGGCGATCCTGGTGCGATACATCGGCACGTTGCGGCCTTCCTCGACATGCCGCAGGGGAATGCCCTCCTGCGCCAGCATCTGCTCGAAGGAGAAGGAGCAGCCGATGGCGAACACCACGAAGTCGTTCTGCCACAGCTCGGCCAGCGAATCGGTCTCTTCGGCCAGCCGCCCGTTGCGATAGACGTTGTAGGCCGGCACGTCGTTGCGGATATCTACCTCGCGCCCGAGCTCTGGCACATGCCATTGCCCTGGCTCGCCGACTCCCAGCAAGGGGCACGGCCTGGGGTTGGCCTGGCAGAAGCGCAGGAAATCGCTGGCGTGCGCCGACGGCAGGATGGCCAGGTTGGCCTGGGCATAGTCGCCGCAATGGCCGGCCGTGGGGCCGCGGAACTGGCCGCTGCGCACGGCTTGGCGAAAGTCGAAGGGCTTCAGGTCTGCGGGCATTTGCGGTCTCATATCGTTATGACTTCGTCGTGTCTGTCCTGAACGATAGAGAGTAAAATTTTCTATCGCCAACGAGTTTTTATTGGCGGACCTGTAAAGAAATGCTTAACAACTTTGCGGGTTTTCCCTTAGCTGCACTGCACTGCTGCTAGCGCGGTGCGCACGCCATTTGTCATGATCTATCTGGCAACCTGATGTCTTCTGCTGTGATTTTCGTCGCAGTCCGATGAATACGCGCTTCCTCGAAACCTTCGTCACGCTGGCCAAACTGCAAAGCTTTCGTGCGACAGCCACCGCGCTGCATGCGACACCAGCGGCCATATCGCAACGCATCAAGGCGCTGGAAGACGAGCTGCAAACGGCCCTGGTCGACCGGGAGAGCCGCGAGTTCCGCCTGACACCCAACGGCGAGTATCTGCTCGGCTACGCCAAGGGCGTGGTGGAGGCGGCGCGGCGGCTGCAGGCCGCCGCCTCGGGCGACAGCAAGATCCGCGGCCGCCTGCGCCTGGGCGTGATCGAGACGGTGGTGCATAGCTGGCTGCCCAACTACATGCGGCGCCTGGCCGCCGACTACCCGCAGCTGGAAGTCGAGCTGACCGCCGACGTGAGCGTGGTGCTGCAGCGCAGGTTGATTGCCGACGAACTCGATCTGATCATCCGCGTCGAAGGCAGCGACGAAAGCAATATCGTGTGCAATGCGCTCGCCAACTATCCCGTGCACTGGGTGGCGCGCGCCGGCCTGCTGTCTCACACGCGCGGCTCGCTCGCCGTCCAGGTACTGCAGCATCCCATCCTCACCTTCGGTCGCGGCACCGCGCCGCACCGGGCGCTGGAAGACATCGTGGCCAAGCTCGCCGGCCTGCACGGCGTGCCGCTCTCGGAAACCCGCATCACCGGATCGCCGTCGATCGCCGTCATCGTCCAGCTCGTGCGCGACGGCTTCGGCGTGGCCGCCATCCCGCGCTTGTTCGTCGACAAGCTGATCGAGAGCGGGGAGGTGGTGGAGCTGCCGCTGCTGCCCGCGCCGCCCTCCATCGTGGTGTCGATGTCGCGGCGCGCCGACGCGGCTCTCTTCGTGCACAGCGCCGCCAACTCGGCGCGGGCGGCGTGTGCAGAGTATTGCCACAACAGTGACAGGCGGCTGGTCGAGGCGCTGTGACGGGGAGGGCGGCGGGCGGTGCGTCGGTACCCGCTGGGTCTTGCTAGAGCACTAGAGCGCTAAAGCATTGGTTGCGGTGTTCATGCAACAATGCAGAATCGCACAAACACCCCCCACAGCCGGGAGAAACCGATGACCGCATCCGCCGCCGTTCTGGCCATTCTCGTCGCGCTGTGGCTGGGCGCGATGATTCCCGGGCCCAGTTTCGTGCTCGTCGCGCGCAATGCCATCGGCCTGTCGCGCAGCGACGGGCTTGCCACCGCGCTCGGCATGGGCGTGGGCGGCATCGTGTTTGGCGGCGTGGCCCTGGCCGGGCTCTACACCCTGCTGCAGGCAGTCGAATGGCTCTATATCGGCCTCAAGATCGCGGGCGGTGCTTATTTGATTTTCATGGCGTCGAAGATCTGGCGAGGCGCCGACCAGCCGGTTACCGTTGACGATGCGCTTGCCGCGCGCTCCAGCAGTGCTCGCAAGTCTTTCTGGGCGGGGCTCACCACGCAGCTGAGCAACCCAAAGACTGCTATCTGGTACGGCAGCATCTTCGCCGCCTTGCTGCCCCAGCATCCGCCTCTCTGGTGCTATTTCGTGCTGCCGCCGCTTGTGTTCCTGGTCGAGTGCGGGTGGTACACCATGGTCGCGCTGTGTTTTTCCAGCCGGGGCCCGCGCGAGATGTATCTGCGCGCCAAGAAATGGGTGGACCGGATTGCGGCCGGCGCCATTTCCGCGCTGGGTTTGCGCTTGATCCTGACCGCGCCCAAGGCCGGCATGTAGCCCGGCCACAAGGCCATCGCGACGCTACAATGCCGTCCAACCGTTTCCCCTAGCGTTCCTGCCATGCTTCCCGACAGCGAATCCCTCCTGTTGCTCGTCTCACGCCAGATGCACTTTGGCAAGTACAAGGGGACGCTGATCGCCGATCTGCCCGGCAACTATCTGAACTGGTTCGCGCGGGAGGGATTTCCACCCGGCGAGACCGGCCGTCTGCTCGCGCTGATGCATGAGCTGGATCACAACGGCCTGCGTCACCTGTTGAAGCCGCTGCGCGGGCGCGTTTGAGCCGCCGGGCGCCCGGCGCGACCACCTGCGCTTGGCGTCGCTACTACCGCTATTTCCCTTATTCCGGCTTCGGCATTTTGCCCGAAGCGCCTCGCTTCTGAGCGCATCCGCATTGTTTGATCGATCGTATCTGCCGATTGATTCACGCGATATTGCCGCTTGTTCCCTTATCCGGCCTAGCCCAGAATTGCCCCTCCATCCAACCTGGAGGGCAAGCATGAACGAGGAAATGATGCCGCCGGCCAATCATGGCCGGCCGCTTGGCATAGCACGCAATGGATTGGCAGAGCCGATCGAATTTACGCTCCAGGGCGACCGCATCCGCGGCACCTTCTACCTGCCGGCCGGCGCATCCGGGCCGCTGCCTGCCGTGGTGCTGGCGCATGGCTGGTCGATGGTCGCCGGCGGGGACCTGGAGGACTACGCCGCCGCAGTCGTCGCGGCCGGTATGGCGGCGCTGACCTTTGACTTTCGCCGCCTGGGCCGCAGCGAGGGGCTGCCGCGGCAGGAGATCGATCCGGCCTGGCAGATCGAGGATTTCCGCGCCGCCATCTCCTATGTGCGCAGTCGCCCCGAGGTCGACCGCGAGCGCATCGGCATCTGGGGTTCGAGCTACAGCGGCGGGCATGCCCTGGTGGTGGCCGCGATCGACAAGCGCGTGAAATGCGTCGTCAGCCAGGTGCCGACGATCGACGGCTACGCCGCGGGGCAGCGGCGCCTGCGCTATGACAAGGCGCAAACGCTCCAGGCCGCGTTCGAGCGTGACCGGGAAGCACGCTTCGCGGGCCAGCCGCCGGCCACGCTGCGCCTGATCGACGCCGACCCGGAGGCCGCGGTCGCCTACCCGGGGCGAGATTCCTATGACTACATGGGCGGGCAAGCCCGGCGCTGCCCGAGCTGGGTCAACGAGGTGACGCTGCGCTCGCTGGAACTGGCCCGCGCGTATATGCCGGGTGCCTACATCCAGCGCATCGCGCCGACGCCGTTGCTGATGATCGTGGCGACCGGGGATGGCCTGACACCGGCCGACCTGCAGCAGGAGGCCTTCCGCCTGGCGCACGAGCCCAAGCGGTTGATGTTGCTGCCGGGCGGGCACTACGGCGTCTACACCGAGCATTTCGCGGCGACCAGCGCCGCGGCCGCGGACTGGTTCCAACAGCATCTCGCATAACACTCACCCCTAAACACCTACCCCAAAAAGACACAGGAAGAGACAGCGCAATGCACTCCGCACCCATGACGCAGGAAGGGCGCCTCCGGTCCCTGCGGGCCGCCGCCGCCGGCAATGCCCTCGAATGGTTCGACTGGACCCTGTACGGGACCTTCTCCATCTACCTGGCCAGGAACCTCTTCGACACCACCGACCCCAGGTCGGCGCTGCTCGCCACGCTTGCCGTCTTCGCCGGCGGCTTCGTGGCGCGCCCCGTGGGCGGCTGGCTCTTCGGCAAGCTCAGCGACCGGCTGGGGCGCAAGACGACCCTCATCGTTACCATGATCATGCTGGCCGCGAGCAGCGTGGGCATCGCGCTCATCCCGTCCTACGGGCAGATCGGCGTGGCCGCGTCGGCGCTGCTGCTCTGCCTGCGCCTGGTGCAAGGGCTGGCGCATGGCGGAGAGTCCGGCGTCTCCTACACCTACGTCGCGGAGATCGCGCCGAAGGAACGCCGTGGCCTGTGGTCCAGCTCGGTCTTCGTCAGCGTCACGCTCGGCGTAATGGGGGCGACAGCCCTCGCTGCGGCGCTGTCGTCCTGGCTCGGGCCGGACGCCATGCAGGCCTATGGCTGGCGCCTCGGCTTCGGTGTCGGCGGCCTGCTCGGGTTCTATGCACTGTTCCTGCGCCGCAGCGCGGAGGAATCCGATGTCTTCGAGGACACGAGATCCGAAACCAGGCCCGCGCAGCGGCTCACCGGCTACCAGATGTTTCGCGTCGGCCTGAACATCGTGATGGTCGCGGCGGCCTCGAACGTGGCCTACTACACCTGGGTGACCTTCGCGCCGGCCACGGCGATCGCGCATGGCATGGACCCCGCCGGCGCCTACCAGGCCAGCCTGCTGGCGCAATTGCTGTGCGTCCTGTGGCTGCCCGTGTGCGGCTGGCTCTCGGACAGGTTCGGCCGCAAGCCCATGGTGGTGGCCTGGGGCATCGCCGTGATGGTCCTGACCTACCCGATCTCGAGCATCGTGACGAAGGCGCCGCTCACGCTGTTCCTGGCGCAGGGCATGGGCCTCGGCGCTTGGGCGCTGCTGGCCTCGATCTTCCCGGCCATCCTCTCCGAACAGGTGCCGACGCAAGCGCGGGCGCAAGGCGTGGGGCTGGTCTCGTCGCTGTCGGTCGCGATCTTCGGCGGCACCGCGCCTTACCTGAACACCTACCTGGCCGGCAGCGGCCACGAGCATCTCTACACCGCCTACGTGATGGCGCTCGGCCTGGTGGCCGTCATCGCCGGCCTCGTCATCCGCGAGACCGCCGGCCTGGATCTCGCTGCCATCCAGGCCCCCGGCTCCGATCACGCTACATCGTTCTCCAGCAATGCAACCTACCACTATGCCAAACATGACTAACCCGATCGACCTGACAGGGAAGGTGGCCGTCGTCACCGGCGCCGCCGGCGGCATCGGCCAGGCCATCGTCGCCACGCTGCGCCGGCACGGCGCCACCGTGATCGGCACGGACCTGCACCGGCCCGCCGAGCCGGACCCCGACTTCCGCCTGCTGGACGTCTCCGACACCGAGGCGATCCAGGCGGTGGCGGCCGAGGTGGCTGGCACCTACGGCGGGCTCGATATCTGGGTCAACAATGCCGGCATGCTGCAAAGAGTGGACGCGCGCGAGCTCACCGAAGCGGCCTGGGAGCGTTCGCTTCACGTGAACCTGCGTTCCACTGTCTTCGGTTGCCAGGCCGCGGCAAGGGAAATGGCAAGGCACGGCGGCGGCGCCATCGTCAACCTGTCGAGCTATGCGGGACTGAAGGCGCGCCCTAACTGCATCGACTACGCCGCGGCCAAGGCCGGGGTCGATCACGCGACGAAATGCCTGGCGGTGGAGTTCGGCGGGCTCGGCATCCGCGTCAACTGCATCGCACCGGGCTATATCGACACGCCCATGAGCGGCTGGATGCACGCGGACCCCGCGCTCCGTGCCGAATACCTGGCCAAGACGCCGCTGCGCCGCCTGGGCCGGCCCGAGGAAATCGCCATGGGGGTGCTCTACCTGGCCAGTCCGATGTCGTCCTTCGTCACCGGGCATACGCTGGTGATCGACGGCGGGATCATCCACGCCTGACTTCCACAGCGGCAAGTCGGTCGGGGACAGCCTTCTGCCGCCCGGTGCCATGCCGATCGACCCTGCCGATGATTCCAGCCCCAAGCTGAGTCCTCTCGGCCCCACCAGGATGGCGAAACGGGCAGGCGTTCGCCGTCTCCTTCCCCGGCCTGGCCGCAGTGCTATGATCCCGCGATTTCCATCGGACATCCCGATGGGCCAATGGCCAATCCAGTGGGGCCCGCTATGGATCTCAGACAACTCGAGTGCTTTCTGGCGGTTGCCCGCGAACTGCACTTCGGCCGCGCGGCGGAATCGCTCTACATGAGCCAATCGTCGGTGTCCGAGGCCATCAAGACGCTGGAGCGCACATTGGGCGGCCAACTGTTCGACCGCACCAGCCGCCGCGTGGCCCTGACCCCGCTCGGCGAAGCGCTGCGCCACGGCGCGGCGCCCGCCGTCATCCAGCTCAAGGCCTCGATCGAAGCCTGCAAGCGGCAGGCGGCCGGCAAGGCGCACCAGTTGAAGATCGGCTTTCTCGGCGGCGGCTTCTACGAACTGCACCAGCCCCTCGTCACCGAGTTCACCGCTGCCCACCCGGAGATCGAACTCGAGTTCGTCGAGCTTACCTATGTGACGCACTTTGCCGCCGTCAGCGACGGCTCGGTCGACGCCGCCTTCTGCCGACTGCCCCTGGGCGTCGACGGCCTGCTGCACGGGCCCGTCATCATGCGCGACCAGCGCATGCTGTGCGTGCCACGAGACCACCCCTTCGCCAGCGCCGGCCTGCTCGACCCCGAACTGCTGTCGCAGGAGCGGCTGGTGCGCATGGTGCCGGGCTCGGTCAACCAGGAATGGCAGGACTACCACTTTCCGCGCCACACGCCGCAAGGCAAGCCGATCGGGGAAGGGCCCGTGATCCGCACCATCCGCGAAGCCATCTCCGCGGTCTGCACCAAGCAAGGCCTGCTCATGATGACCAAGCGGGCTGCCAGCTACTACGCGACGCCGCAGATTGCCTTCGTCGAGATCGACTTGCCGGCCATGCCGTCCGCTCTGGTGCGGCGGGTGGATGACCATCGGCCTATCTTGCAGGAGCTGGATGATCTGCTGCTGCGGATTGCTTGCCGCTATGGGATTGCGCCGGTGTGAGAGGCAGGAGATGGGCCTCGGGAGTCGCCAACGCCTCCATCAATCGCAGGCTTTCCAGTGCGCTCGTCAAACATGACGCCGCCTGGCGGACCTCGGTCAAGGTAGGGGAGGGCGCTGGTAATAACAGCGCTTATTTGATTCGACGCTAGTACGAAAACTAGCGTTACCTCTTGCGGGCGGCGATACCAGTTTGAATGTCTGGCCCTGCGTCGATACCGATGCAGAGCATGTCTGGGTCTTGCTACTCATCTCAGACAAAATACAGAAACTCGATATTTCAATCTGGAATACTTGTCGTCAGACCATTGATCGCATTCGCGTCCCACATTGCGTCCGCTTGCATGAGAAGCTGGCGGACGAATTAGAGCAAATGGCCCCCCCAAAGGACGGGAATAAGACTTCAGCTCCCGGTGGAGGCCAAGCCGACCATCATACGGAGCGCTCCCCGCTTTCGCTGCCTTGACCACCAGCCACCTACCAGTTGCCACATCGAGGGTTCCGGTGATGGTTACATTTATCTAACTTTCATCTATTCTGATACCCGGAAATCTGGGTAGCGCGTTTGGAAAATATATTGCATGGCCAGCCTCAATTATTTGAGGAAGTTCAGTATTCCTGCGGCGAGCACAACTCCGGAGAACTCTCATGAAGTGTCCCCCAGTATTGGAGACCGAGGCAGAACGGCTAGAGGCGCTGTCAGGATACGGGCTGGGAAGCGATAGACCGTTGCCCAGCCTGGACCCGGTGGTCAGAATCGCCGCGCGTGTATTCAAGATGCCTGTTGCAGCGGTGAACATGATCGGCAGCGATCATGTCTTTTTTGCGGCAAGCACTGGTCTCGAAGGCGCACAAGTCGACATGAGCCGTGACGTTTCTTTCTGCGCGCATGCGATCACCCAGAGCGAAGTCATGGTGGTGCCGGACGCCACGGTCGACGAACGCTTTTTCGACAATCCATTGGTCACGGGGCCGGCCAACCTGCGCTTCTACGCCGGCGTCCCCCTGATGTCTCCTGATGGCCATGCCTTAGGGGCGCTCTGCGTGATTGATGGACAGCCGCACCTCGACTTCTCAGAGGAAGACTGCGAGCGTCTGCGCGAGTTGGCCAAAATGGCAGCGGACAGGCTGGAGTTGCGCCGCATCGAAATTCGTGCGCAGGAGGTACGAGGGCGTTCCCCGGAGCCGCTGACTGACAGCCAGCCAACTGCCGTCGTGCTGTTCGATGAACGAGGAGATGTCGTCAGCTGGAACGACACGGCTGCTGCCCTGTATGGGTACGAGCCGAGCGAGGGCCCAAGCCTGGCCGTTGACAGCCTGTTCCCCGAGCGAGACAGGGCTGGATTGCACCAGTTGGTCACGGGTGCGGCGGCTGGCGCGGTCGATAAGCCACCCATGCTCGGGGAACTGCACGGCTTGCGCAAAGACGGAACGGAGTTCCCTCTCAGGTTATCCGTGACTTGCGTGCGTACTGACGCGGCCCGTACTTTCAACGCGCATCTTCAGGATCTGACAGCGCAGCGGCGTGAGGAACAGGCGTTGCAACGGCTTGCGAATGTCGACATGCTCACCGGACTCGCCAACCGAGCGTGCTTCTACCGGCGTGTGGAAGACGCACTCACGCTCGCCTTGCCGGTAACCGTGGTCATCGTGGACATTAATCGGTTCAAGGACGTCAACGCCACCCTTGGCAACGCGGTAGGCGATAGGATTCTCTGCGAGCTGGCTCGCCGCCTGGAGAGAGCTGTGGGACCGAACGCTACGGTCGCGCGGATCGGCGGGGACGAGTTCGCTATCCTGCAGCCGGAATGTGACGCTTCCGAACAGGCCAAGGATGTCGCTCACGCCGTGATCGCCCACATGGCCGAGCCGATCGTCATCGATGGACATGAGGTACGGCTATCGGTCAGTTGCGGCGTGGCCATCGCGCCGGCTCATGCACAGGAAGCGCTGGAACTGATCGGCAATGCGGAGTTGGCCCTGTTCAAGGCAGCAAGCATTGGCCATGGCCGATCGTTTGTCTTCGCTACTGCGTTGCGGAATGAAGCCGTCGCGCGCCGAATCTACAATATCGAGTTGCATCGGGCCGTCAGCGAAGGCGAGTTCGTGCTCTTCTATCAACCACAGGTTCGCCTGGCCGATGGTTCCCTCACAGGTACCGAGGCACTGATCCGCTGGCTGCATCCGCGGCATGGCCTTCTGTCTCCGGCGGCTTTCTTGCCCGCCTTGGAAGAGGGAGCGCTAGCCGTGATTGCAGGATCGTGGATTCTTGACGAAGCGTGTGCCCAGGCAGCGCTATGGCGCAGAAGTGGCGCCAAGGATTTCCGAATCGGCGTCAACCTGTTCGGTGCACAGGTCCGCGCGAACGACATTGCTTCACAGGTCTTTTCAGCCCTGGAGCGGCATGGCCTGCCACCGCAGGTGCTCGAGCTTGAGGTGACCGAGAACATCGTGCTCGATGGCGACGATCTGGTGCTGAAATCGCTCCAGCGCTTGCGCAATCATGGCGTGGGCATTGCCTTCGACGATTTCGGGACCGGGTACGCATCGCTCAGCCTGCTCAAACGCTTTCCGCTGAGCCGGATCAAGATCGACCGTTCCTTCGTGCAAGGCATGCTCGAATCCGAACGGGATGCTTCCATCGTCCGCGCGCTGATCGATATGGCGCGCAGCTTCGGCCTGGAGACGATTGCCGAGGGGGTCGAAACCGAAGAACAACGTGATAGTTTGCGCCGTCTCGGGTGCCAGGAGGCGCAAGGCTACCTATTCAGTCGCCCAGTACCAGCGCTTCAACTTGCCGACGCATTCAAGATCAGGCCATACATGGGCCGTCTTTGACGGCGTCAATCGCCATGTAGCGCAAATAAGGAAGAACTCCCCGCGGGTTACGTGACCGGCCAGAGCGCGACCAGGTAGCCGACCGCATCCTCGCGCGCGATCAGCGTCTCGTTGCCTGAAGGCGCGTCCAGCCAGGCAGCGGCGCCCGGCTGCACTTGGCACGCTTCGCAGTCTTGCGAAACAAGCGACAGCGCACCCTGCACGCAATAGACCAGCCATTGCATGCCCCGCCGTCGCAGCGGCAGCGTGCGGCACATGCGCGCTGCCAGGGCCAGCGTCTCGACTTCATGCGCCCAGGCATCACGTCGGGTCATGACGTTGAAATCGGTTAGTGGCGCCGCGATGGTGGCGTGGATATCGACCTCGCCGGGAAAGCGCGCGGGTGGCTCGCCGGTCGCGAGCGATATGGCCTTGCCGTCGGCCCGATGCAATGTCATACGCCCGCCCTGGGTCACCGCCAGCGATCGGTCGACGCCGGCAAAGCGCGAGAACGGCCCGGCGGCATCGACCTGCGCGGCACTGATGCGCCAGTCGAATGCGTCGAGTGTCGCGCCGGCCGGCGCAATGGCGATCTCGGTGGTGACGCCGCCGCCGTTCTTCCACGGCATGCGGCGCATGGCTTCAGGCGCGAGCAGCCGCATGCCGCCGAAGCAGGTGGTAGGCCAGGCGTGCGGCCACGCGGACCGTGCGGCGGTCCTGGTCGTAGTCGGGGTTGGTTTCTGCGATGTCCGCCACACGCACTTTCCCGCTGGCGCAGACGTGTCGCACCAGTTCTTCGAGCACCGGCAGCGTGACCCCATAGGCGGCAGGCGCGGACACGCCGGGCGCCACGGCGGCGGCCAGCACGTCCATGTCGATGGTCAGGTAGATGTGGTCGGCATCTGCCAGCCAGGCGTCCAGGTCGGCCATGCGGGCGTCGAGATGGCGCTCCTGCATGTGCACGTCTTCCACGTAGTGCGCATGCAAGGCGTCGGCACGGTCGAACAGCGCGGGCGTGTTGGACAGGCGGCTGACGCCCAGGCAGCAATACGTCAGGTCGATGCCGTGGGCGTTGCAGTCTTCTGCGACCTGGTCGAACGGCGTGCCGGAATTGCCTGGACGGCTGGTACGCAGATCGAAGTGCGCATCGAAGTTGACGACGGCCAGGCGACCGCGCCACCCCTGTTGCTGCCAGTGGCGGCGCAGCCCCAGGTAGGTGCCGAAGGCGACCTCATGGCCGCCGCCCAGTACGACAGGATGCGCGCCGGCATGGAGCAGGCCGCGGACCGCCTCGCCAAGCTCCGTTTGCGCGCGCTCAAGGTCGCCGTCTTCGCAGCTCACGTCGCCGGCGTCAAGGAGGCGCGCCAGGCCATGTGCCGGCAGGCTCGCCAGCGCACGGCGGATTTCGCGCGGGGCCAGGGCGGCGCCGGCGCGGCCCTGGTTGCGCACCACGCCCGCATCGCAGGCAAAGCCGAGCACGGCCGGCACATCCGACAGGTCAAGGGTATCGGCGGGCTGCACGACCTGGAACAGGCGCGTCACATCGCCGCGCTCGCCAGTGTCGCGGCGGCCCTGCCAAAGGGAAGCGTCAAACGTCATCGTCATGCTCGGGTCAACACCGCCTGCAAGAAGGACCGCGTGCGCACTTCCTTCGGCTCACCGAAGATGATCGACGGCGGCCCGGCCTCGACGATGCCGCCACCGTCCATCACCACCACCACGTCGGCCACCTCGCGCGCAAAGCCCATCTCGTGCGTGACCACCAGCATGGTCATGCCTTCCTTGGCCAGCAGCTTCATCACCTGCAGCACCTCGCCGACCAGCTCTGGGTCCAGTGCCGAGGTCGGCTCGTCGAACAGCATCACCTTCGGTTCCATGGCCAGCGCGCGGGCGATTGCCACGCGCTGCTTCTGCCCGCCGGACAGGCTGGCGGGCATGGCGTCCGCCTTGTGCGCCATCCCCACCTTCTGCAGCAGTTCGCGCGCGGCGGCTTCGGCCTCATGCTTGGTCTTGCCGCGCAGCATGCGGGGGCCGATGGTGATGTTATGCAGCACCGACAGATGCGGAAACAGGTTGAACGACTGGAACACCATGCCGACCTGCATGCGCAGGTGGTTCAGGTCGTGCTCCGGCAGCAGCTTGCCTTGGTCGATCAGCTGCTTGCCGCAGATCTCGATGGTGCCGCCTTCGGCAGTCTCCAGGCCGTTGCAGCAGCGCAGGAAGGTGCTCTTGCCCGAGCCGCTGGGGCCGATCACGACCACCACTTGCGAGGGTGCCACGTCGAAGTCGATGCCCTTGAGCACGGTGTGGTTCCCGTACGATTTGGTCAGGCCGCGAATCTTGATGATCGGGGCCTCTCGCACCGGGTGCAGATTTGCCGGGTTCGCGTTCATTGCACCATGCCTCCCGCACGGATGTTGCGTTCAAGTCTGTGCAGCATGTAGCTGGCGGCGCTGGTGAGCAGCAGGTAGACCAGTGCGATCGCCAGGTACACCTCCAGCGAGCGGTAGGACACGCTGATGATCTTCTGCCCTTCGTGCATCAGGTCGTGGATGGTGAGCAGCGACACCAGCGCCGAATTCTTGATCAGCGCGATGAACTCGTTGCCCAGCGGCGGGATCATCCGCACCACGGCCTGCGGCAGGATGATGGAACGCATCGCCTGGCCCGATGACATGCCGATCGAGCGCGCTGCCTCCATCTGTCCGCGGTCCACCGACTGGATCGCGCCGCGCACCACTTCCGAGACGTAGGCACCCGAGTAGACGCCAAGCCCCAGCACGCCGCACACGAAGGCGGGCAGCAGGATGTCGAACTGCGGCAAGCCGAAGAACAGCAGAAAGAGCTGCACCAGCAGGGGCGTGCCGCGGATGAACGTCACATAGGCGGTGCAGAAGCCGTAGACGAAGCGTCGCCGCGGATTCAAGCGCCCGATGCCGACCAGCAGCCCCAACACGCAGCCGAGCACCAGCGCGGCGGCCGTCACCTCAACGGTGACGAGCCCCCCGCGCAGGATGTCCGGCCAGCCGGCCAGGACAGGAGAGAAATCGAGTTCCATAAGAGCCTTCCGATCAGCCGATTACTTGGCGGCGCCAAACCACTTCTTGACGATCTGGTCGTAGGTGCCGTCGCTCTTGATCTTCTGCAGCGCGGCGTTCAGGGCCTTGGTCAGCTCCGGCTCGTCGCGGCGCACGGCAATACCGTATTCCTCGGTGGTCAGCGCCGGCTCGACGATGCGCAGGCCCGGGCGGGCACGCACGTAAAACTGCGCAGCCGGGCGGCCGGTCACCGCCGCGTCGGCGCGGCCGATCTCGACCAGGCTGAACATCTCCTGGTTCTTCTCCACTTCCACACGCTCGACCTGCGGGTAGTTTTCCTTCAGGAAGTTGACCGACTTGGTGCCCACCTGCACGCTGACCTTCTTGCCCTTCAGGTCGGCCGGCGTCTTGACGCCGGTGTTGCTCTGCTTGACCAGGGCGACCAGGCCACCGTGGTAGTAGGGCACCGTGAAGTCCACCACCTTCTTGCGTTCATCGGTGATGTAGATGCCGGAGATGGCGGCGTCGAAGCGGCGCGACACCAGGCCCGGCACGAGGCCCTTGAAGTCAATGTCCGTCCACTCCACGGTGCGGCCCATGGCGCGGGCGAGTGCTTCCATGAGTTCCACGTCAAAGCCGGTGCGATGACCGTTCTCGATGAACTCCATCGGCGCGAAGGTGGCGTCGGTTGCCACGCGCAGCGGACCGCTCTGCGCGTGAGCAAAGGTCGTAGCGGCGCACAGTGCTGCGGCACAGGCCAGCATAAAGCGACGGCGGTTTTTCATGAGTGGTCTCCTTGTGTGCATCTGGGGTGGAAGAAGGATCAGGCGTGTTGCAACCGGGTCGAGATGGACGCGGCGGTGGCCACCGTCATGTCGATCAGGCGTTGTTCTTTGCCGCGCACGCGCGTGGCTGGGGCCATCAGGGTGATCGAGCCGAGCGCGTGGCCCGGCAGCCGGAACACCGGCACGCTCACGCCCCAGACGCCGGGATCGACTTCGCCTTCGGACAATGCATAGCCCGCCGCGCGAATCGCGGCGAGTTCGGTTTGCAGAAGGGCTTGCCGCTCGGGATCGCCGGCCAGCAGATCGGCGAGGATGGCGCGGGCAGCGGCGGGCGGCATAAAGGCGAGCAATGACTTGGCGGAAGCGCCGGCCAGCAGAGGAACGCCGCGCCCCTTTTCGAACGAGCAGCGCAGCGACTGCTGGCTGTCGACCATTTCCAGGCACACCGCCTGGTCGTTGACCGCAACCACAAGCCCGACCGACTCGCCCGACTCGGCCACCAGCCTGGCCATGCCGATGCGCGCTTCCTCCACCAGGTGGGAGGCATGGTCAAAGCCAAGCGCGAGCTGCAGGCTGATCGGGCCGGGCGCGTAGGTGCCGACGGATTCCTGCACGAAGCCCCAGCGCTTGAGCAATGCCACCTGCCGGTACAGCGTGCTCTGTGGCAGGCCCGTCAGCTCGACCAACTCACGCGCGGCTACCGGGCGGCCGTGGCGAGCGATGGTGGCGAGCACCATCAGCACGCGATCCGCGCCGGCGCTGGGTTGTGCTGGGTTCGCTTCGGTCATCGCAGAGTTCTGTGGCCTTGAGTTGCGGTGGAGAATAGGCGCAACTTCTCAAATTCACAACAATCGATTCCCATGTGATGAGAATTTGTGGTCAGAATCAGTGTTAACACCTACGCGTTTTTCGATTCCACTGGCTCTTGTGCCAAGAAAGATCGGAACACTGCTGGCAAAAGATTCGCTGAGGGCGCTTTTTGGGGGGGGCGCATCCAATGCCTTCACCCGCTCGGGTGTGGCGTGACCATGCTGGCCGTTCCACTCCGCTGGTCGCGCGCTTCTACTTTCAAAAGAGTGACGAGCCGACGTGCACGACGTGATGTGCTCGATCACGTGCCGGCGCCTAGAATCACTTTGCTGGCTGCAACCCGGTTCCGGGGTCATCCGGGGTCATCCAGCGTCAGAGGGTATCGACGACCTTCGTCTACCTCCTGATCGGTTCATCCCGCAGTTCCCAATAAGAAGAACGCGATATGGAAAAGAGAACAACGGAACGCCTGCTCGAGCGCGACAGCGCGATTGGGCGGCTTGCGGAGGCCTTGGAGAGTGCACGCGCGGGTGTGGGGAAGGTCATCCTCGTGGCAGGCGAAGCGGGAATCGGCAAGACGGCGCTGGTCGAGCGCTTCATTTGCGATCACGCCGGACAGGAGCGCGTGCTGCGCGGCGGCTGCGATGCGCTCTCCACACCGCGCCCGCTGGGGCCGATCTTCGATATGGCGCCTCAACTCGACAGCGCGGTGAACGACGCGCTGCAGGACCACGGTCGGCCGTTCCGGATCTTCTCCGCGCTGTTGGCCGATCTGACAACGCAAAGAGCGTCCACGCTGATCGTGATCGAGGACGCGCATTGGGCGGATCACGGCACACTCGATCTCATCAAATATCTGGGACGGCGAATCGCGCATACCCGGACGCTGCTCGTCGTCACCTACCGTAGCGAGACATCGGCCGGCGACGGCATGCTGTCGCGCGCGCTGGGCGAACTCCCGGCCGCGAGCACGGCACGGATGGAGTTGGAGGCGCTGTCGCCCGAGGCCGTGGCGCAGCTTGCGCGAAGCGATCGCCGTTCAGCCGATGCCTTGCACAAGCTGACAAGAGGCAATCCCTTCTATCTCGCGGAGCTACTGGCAAGCCCTGAAGATACGGTACCGCCATCGGTGCGAGACGCAGCGCTAGCGCGGGTGCGCGCGCTGTCGGCTCAGGCGCGGGCCTTGTGCGAGCTGGTGAGCGTGATTCCCGGGACGGCCGAATATGAGTTGATTTCCCACGCGCTAGCCGATTCGACACGGGGGAACGGCGAGTCTCCCGTTGACGAATGCCTGCGCCTCGGCGCGCTGCAAACGAACGAAGAGGGCGTGAGGTTCCGCCATGAACTGGTACGGCTCGCCGTGGAGGAAGCCCTGCTGCCAGGGCGCAAGCAGGCCTTGCACGAGACGGTGCTGCACTGGCTTCGCCAGAAGGGAAACGCATCGAACGCCCGGCTGGTGCATCACGGAGCGCAAGCCGGAATGGCCGAGGTCGTGCTCGACGTGGCGCCAGCGGCGGCGGCCGAGGCCACGCAGCTCGGCGCGCACCGGGAAGCGGCTGCGCACTATGCCAGCGCGATCCGTTTTCTCGACCGGGCGCCTGCGCCGCTCAAGGCGCACTTGCTGGAAGGCTGGGCGGTGGAGTTTTGCGTAACCGGCTGGCCCGATGAGCGCGTCTTCGGCGCGTTCGAGCAGGCAATCGAGCATTGGCGCATGCTGGGCGAGGTCGAGCGACAGGGCGCTGCCTTGTTCAAGCTTGCTTCGGTCTGTCATGGCACGTGGCAACGCGAGCGCGGCAAGCGATACCTGGACGAGGCAATCGCGGTTCTCCACACGATCGAGCCAACCGCTACGCTTGCGGACGTCTACAGCAAGCGCGCGCATTTTCACATGGAAGACTCTGACACGGACGCGGCGCTGGCGTGGGGACGCAAGGCCTTGGCATTGGGCGAAGCGCTCGGGGTCGCCCAGGCCGATGCGCTGGCGCTGGCGTCGATGGGCGCAGCGCTGTTGCGGCGGGGCGATGCGGAAGGCGAAGCGATGCTGAATGAATCTCTCGCCCGTGCGAAATCGAGCGAGTACTTCGGAACGCGGGTCATCGCGTACGTCTACCTGTGCGAATGCCTCTCGCGGCAGTATCGCTTGACGGAGGCCGAGGCTTACTGCGCGGCGGCGCTGGGGGCGTTCGAGGAAACCGGCATGATCCAGCATTACTTCCTCGGCATGCGTGCACGGCTCGCGCTGCAGCGCGGAGCGTTGCAGCTTGCGATCACGAAGGCCGCCGAGACGCTCGATCGCCTGACGATTGCGCCGACGGTCATGCAGTGGACACTGCTCTGCGCATCGGGGCTTGCGCGCAGCCGCGCTGGCGGCGAAGGCGCAGAGGCATTGCTGCGCCAAGCATTTGAGATCAATCTCGCGACGGGGGTGCCTTTTTACCTGTTGCCGGCCGGCGCTGCCTTGGTCGAGCATCTGGCCTTCGCACGACGCTTCGATGAAGCGCGCGAGCTGCTTGCGCAGGCGTGGGAGCATCGGGGCCGCGAGACCGACGGCTGGGCGATCGGTCCCTATCTGGTATGGGCGGCGCGCCTCGGCGTGCGCCTGCGGCACGGCGCGGGACAACTCTATGCGCCGGCGCCGCCTTTCCAGGCCGAACTGGATGGCGACTACGGCAGCGCCGCGGCCCATTGGGAGCGGCTGGGCGCGCCGTTCGAGCAGGCTTGCTGCCTGATGCACTGTGGCACCGACGGCATCCGGCGTGCGATCGAGTTGTTTGCGCGGACCGAGGCCCGCCCTGCTGAACGTATGGCGCGCAGCGAGGCACATCGACTGCGCGTACGGGGGGTCAAGCGTGGCAGCTATGCCGCAGCACGTGCGAATCCACTCGGGCTGACCTCACGGCAGATGCATATCCTCCGCATGATTGCCGCCGGATACAGCAATGCGCAGATCGCAGCCGCTGTGTCGCGCTCCGAACGCACGATCGAGCACCATGTCTCCCGTCTGCTTGCCCAGACAGGAAAGAAGAACCGGCGCGAACTGGCTGCCTACGCGCAGACATCCGGCGCAGTCGATCCATCGCGCGGCCCACTCGAAAAATAGGTACCAGTACCCAATACCTGGTCAATCCGGCCACCTACACTCGCCGTAAGTCAGCGGCGTTCGATTCCGCGCCTGAATGGCGGAACAAGGAAAAGAGTGAAGCGACTGACCATGAGGGGTGGTGGAGGGCGCCGGTGAGGCGTGCAAGGCAGCGCGCCGTCACCGGGCAGACCCGCCACGTAAAAAAGGGGTGGCGAAATGCGCGAACTACGGATGTTCGAACTGGACGAGCCGAGCCCGCCCGTGAGCTTGCACGGCGGCTGTGGACACAGCGTGAAGGTCATGGAAGGCCGCTTATGGGTGACCGAGGAAGGCCGCATCGGGGACGTCTGGCTAAAGCCGGGCCAGGTGTTCGAGTTGGCCGAGGGCCGGCGCTTCTGGCTGTCCGGCGACGGTGCCGTGCGGTTCATGCTGGCCAAGACAATGGCGCCGCCGTCGCTGTGGCGGCTGGTGGCATGGCTGCGCCTGCACGATGTAGCTTGAGCCTTGCTTCGCATCGAATTCCGCTATTGAGCTGAGGCAACGAGTCCGCTGTGAAGCGGGCCGCGCGCACTCCGGGCATGGGCCAGTGCCGATGCAGGTTCGCCACTGGCAAGTCGGGCAAACGGAACGGGAGAACTCACCATGACAACAACCGAGCGGCAATGTTACCCGGGGCAGGTCCACGCCTTGATCTTGAAGCGCGGAAGTACTCTCGTGGCGAAGGACGGCGCCATATGCGTGGAATATCGGGACGGGTCACTGGACTGGTTCCTGAGCATCGCGCCTACCTATTTCGTCAAGTTGGAGGAAGGTGCCCAGCACGTCCTGCCGTGCCACGCATTCGTCAAGATCCAGGCCGAAGGGACGCAGGCGGTGACTTGCATGATCACGCCCCCGCGGTCTCTGGCGTCGCACCTTCTGGCCCGGGTGAGCATGGCTTGGTCCTCGCGCCGGGTGCTTTCGAATACCGAATCGCAGGAATTGCGCTGAATTCATTGGCAACCCTCTTTACGGCTTGAGCGCATACGCCGGATCGCGAATCGCCCTCCGGCGTAGCGCCGCATTGAGCGGATCCGACCACAGCCGCGCCACGCACACGCCCACCGCGCCCGACAGCACCAGGTAGGCAATCAATAAGCCGATCTTCTCATCCCCGGCCGTCAAGGCTGGAGGCATCGCCGTGCGCATCAAGCCAAGCACAAGCAGATGGAAGAGATAGATCTCGTAGCTACGGCGCCCAAAGGCTGCCAGCACCAGGGCCGGCTTCGACGATGGCGCGGGGCCGCTGCCCAGCAGCAGCAAGGCTGTGGCCAGCGCCATCGCACTCACGCCCAGCACATTGCTTTGCGCGATCGGCCAGGCCAGGTACAGCAGCGTCATCGAGGCGATGATCCCCGCCCGGACCGAGCGCCGCTGCAGCATAGGAAATGGCCTGCGCCGCGCCAGCAGGGCGGCGCCGCAGCCGATGACGATGGCGTCGAAGCAGGCCGGATACGCGTAGAGATATGCGCTGTGTTCCCCGGGGTTCGCGTAGCGGTACAGTGGCCCTGTGCACACTGCCAGCAGCGCGAGGGCCAGCAGGTACGATGGCCGCCGCAGCCACAGGCAGGCCAGGGGGAAGAGCAGGTAGAACACCACCTCGACCGACAGCGACCACAGCACGCCCAGCGGATAGTTGATCCAGCCGTGCTGCGTGATGAGGACATTGATCCAGAAGGTCGCGCCCGCCAGGTTGGCAGTCCACAGCGACACCGGCGCGCCCACGCGGTTGTCGAAGATCCGCACGCCTGCCAAGGCCAGGGCGTCCACCATCAGCAGCATCAGGAACAGGGTGGGCAGGATGCGCGCCGCCCGCAGCGCATAGAAGTCCGGCAGCCGGATCCGGTCCAGGCTGCCCCAGCGCCCGAGCGCGTTGGACGTGATGAGGAAACCGGACACGACGAAGAACATCGTCACGCCGTAGTTGCCATTGCGGGCCACGGCACGCACGGCGGGCCAGCCCAGCACTGCCGCCAAAGCGGTGTCCTTGAGCGGGTAGGCGATATTGAAATGGTGAAACAGCACCAGCAGGATCGACACGCCGCGCAGCATGTCGATCCGCCCGTTGCGCGGATCGGCGTGCACGGCAGTGTCAGTCCTTCGTGTTGGCGTTGACCAGGCCGGGGAACTCCCGGAGGAAGGCATCGCGTGTCCGCATGCCGGCGTTCGGCGTGGCGGCCCGTTCGTCCTGGGTCAGGCGGGCGAACACCAGTTTCCGACCGCCTTTCTTCGCCCAGCCCACGAACCAGCCGTAGGCATGGTCGCGGTCATACTTGCCATTCGTGCCGGGCGATCCTGTGCCGGTCTTGCCGTACACCTGCCAGCCGTCCGGCGCCTGCTCCTGCAGGAAGATGCGCTCGGTCATGTCGTAGGCATGCGCGCTCACGGGCAACTGCCGGTTGGCGATCTTGCGCAGGAAGACGACCTGTTCCAGCGGCGAAACCCGCAGCGACGAGATGAACCAGGCGCCCTGCGTGCCGTTGTGCTTGCCGGGGTCGCCCGAGACGTCCTGGTTGCCGTAGCCGAAGGCCGAGGTGTATTGCTGGAGGCGATCCTGGCCCAGGCGCCCAGCAATCTGCTGCGAGTACCAGAATACCGAGTACCGGATCCACCGCGCCGGGTCCGTGGGCTGGCGCCATGGCTCGCCGCCCCAATCCGGATAGCCGGGCTGGAACTGCCACGAGGGTGCGTGTTCGTCCTGCAGGATGCCCGCGTCGAATCCCATCAGGCTGAGGGCGATCTTGAAGGAGGAGGCCGGCGTAACTCGGTCGGCGCATTGGCCCTGCTGCAGCAGGGTGCGGCCATCCGTCGCGTCGGCGACCACGGTGCAGATCGTACGGGCGGACGCCGGCAGCGCGCACAGTCCGCACAGGAGCAGGGCGGCGGATATCCCGCCCCAGTTCAGGCTTGGTTTCATATCGGAGGGAAAGTGGTGGAAAGCCAGGACCGGAACAACAGAGAGGACAAACCAGCGCCGCGGCCCTGCGAGACGGCGCCGTGGGAGCTGCGCAGGCTATGCTGGCTGCTGGCGCCCGTTGAGCAGCACCAGGGTCAGGTCGCGTCCTTGCACCCGCACGCGCATGACCAGGCAGCGGCCCGCCAAGGCGGACATGCCCGTCTTGGATAGCTGAATGTCCCATCCCTGGCGGCCGACCAGCGGGTTGGTATTGCGGTAGTGGACGGGGCCGCCCTTGAGGTCCACCGTCTCGGCGAGTTGGGTGCTGTCGCGCGCAATCTCCGGATAACGAGCGGCCGCGCCCACGATGCGCTCCACGTCCGTGGCCGTCGAGCGATTCGCCGCGGACAGGCCGGTTGGCTCTTCCAGCGTCGTATGCTCCAGGCCGAGTGTCGTCATCTTGTTGCGCAAGGAGCGCGCAAACGCTGGCGCGCCGCCGGGATAGCTGCGCGCCAGCGCATGGGCCGCCCGGTTGTCCGAGGACATCAGCGCCAGGCGCAGCAGCGTGCCTAGAGTCGTGCTGGCGCCTACCGGCAACTGCGACACGCTGCCCCGCGTCGCCGCGGCATCCTGTTCATCGATCCGGACACGCCGAGCCAGGTCCGGCGTGGCGTCCAGCACCACCATGGCCGTCATCAGCTTGGTCAGCGAGGCGATGGGGACAGCTTCGTGCTCCGCGCGTCCGATCAACTTGGCGCCCGACGTCGAATCCACCACCAGGACATGGGCGGCCCCGCTGGCCTTGACCAGCGCTTCGATGCTCGACAAGGCGGGCGGGGCGCCAGCCGCCGCGCCCAGCTCCGGTTTGAGCGGCGCATCCGTAGCGCCCAGGCCGGACCAGGCGCCAAGGCCGGCGATCCCCAGCAGCAGCCCCACGGCAAGCAATGGAACGGCGAGCGCGGAACGCGCGGGCGCCGGTGCGGGGCGCACCAGGCGACGGATGCGCTGGACCAACTCTCCGTCTCTCGCCTGCTGCGCCAGGCCGAGGCCGGCGGCCTCGGCGGCCTCGTATTGTGCGAAGCGGCTCAGGCCGTCGAGCGCGAGCGCCAGCGTGCGCGGCTCCCCGATGATGTCCGCGGCAAGATCGTCCGCGATGTGCTCGCGTTCCTCACGGATGCGGCGGGACAGCCACCAGACCGACGGGTGGAAGAACAGCAGGGCCTCGACCACGCGCTGCAAGAGATTGACCAGGTAATCCAGGCGCCGGACATGCGCGAGCTCATGGGCCAGCAGCGCCTCCAGCAGATCGGCCGGCATCCCCGTCACCAGGCCGGCGGGCACCAGCACCACCGGCCGCCACCAGCCCGCCGTCACCGGGCTGGACAGGCCATCGACCACGCGCAGCGCCACGCCGCGCGGCAGCCGCAGCCGGCGCGACATCGCGGCCACGCGTGCCACCCACGCCGTGTCCGTCCAGGGCCGGCTGGCACGGACAGTGCGCCGCAGCCAGGCCAGGCCAAGCAGGATCCGGAGCGTCATCAGCAGCACGCCGGCCAGCCAGGCCGACGCCAGCCAGGCTTGCCAGGGTGCGCCCGGAAGGGGCATCAGGTCCGATATCACGCCAGGCATCGCGCCCATGCCGGCAGCACCATCCGCCAACACACCTGAGGTCCGCCAGGCATCCAGGTAGGCGGCCGCATCCATTGCAGGCACCGCCACACACAGGAACAGCGCGGCGCACAGTACCGCATAGCGTGCCCGAGCCTCCGCTGGCCGAAACACCCACAGCAGGCAAGCCGCGGCAGCCTGGATGCACAGGCCCTGCCACAAGAAGGCCAGCAGCGTCTCGCCCGCTACCCAGGCGAGCCCCGGCAACGGGCCACTCACTTGCCGTCTCCGCGCAGCAGATCCTCGATCTCGGCGCGCTCCAGCTTGCTCACATGACCACCACGCAGCGCCGCCAGCACCAGCGCCTTGCCGGACCCGGCGAACGCCTTGCTGATCAGGTCCCTCACCAGGCTGGCCTGCATCGACTTCTGGCTCTGGGCAGGCGCATACACGTGGGAACGCTCGCTTTCATCGCGCTCCAGCAAGCCCTTGGCGTGCATGATCTGCATCAGCCGCAGCACGTTCGCGTAGGTCAGGTCGGACCGACTGGCGGACATGGCCTGGTGGACCACCTTGACCGTAGCGGGTCCCGTTTCCCATAGGGCTTGCAGAATGTCGAGTTCGGCGCTGGTGGGCTTGGCGGGCGGGGAGGGAGAACGGCTCATGGCTAGGGTACGTGAAATGCGATGCAGGGATCGATGGATCCCGGCGCGTGGATCAGCCTTTGTAGACTATTCTTTCTAGAAGATGTTGTCTAGAAGTTTTTTTCTAGATTGAGGCAGATGGCCTGGCAAGGGTGGGGCAAATTCGCTGTCCTCCAAGGGATGATCGACCGGACCGAATTGCGGTAGGATTCCTCCGGTCAAAATGACAACGAACACAACAACGCCATCGGAGACAAGATCAAATGACCTGGGCAAACATCTGGTTCTTCATCATTCCCTACCTGGTCGCATCGGCCTTGCCCGGGCCGGCCCAGGGATCGATGATCGCCCACGTCATCGCACGGGGAAGATCCTCGGCGCTGTCGTTTGTCGTCGGCATGGTGACGGGCAATTCGGTCTGGCTGATCGCGACGATCTTCGGGCTGGCGGCGCTGGCGCTGCGCTTCGCGTCGGTGTTCGTCGTCGTCAAATGGCTGGGCGTCATCTACCTGCTGTTCGTGGCCTGGAAGCTGTGGAATGCCGAAGCGCCCGCTGGCGAGGCGAAGGAAGCGCAGTCCAAAGGCTTCCTGGCAGGCATCCTGCTGACCTTGGGCAATCCCAAGGCCGTCGTGTTCTTCGGCGCCGTCTTGCCGCAAGCCTTTGATCTGCGTGCCTTGTCGATGTCGGAAACCTTGTTGATTGTTGCGATCGGCATCGCCATCGACCTGTCGATGCAGCTGTTCTATCTGGTCGCGGCCTTGAGGGCGCGCAGGCTGATCACGGAACCCCGCCAGATGCGCTTGGTGAATCGGGTGGCGGCGACATTGATCAGCGGGTGCGCGCTGTTGATCGCAAAACGGGCGTAGCAGACGAGATGCGCCATGTGGTGCGATAGGAGCGTCGGCGCGAAGCCAGCGAAGCCGGCCGGCACTCCATCGCGCGCACGACGCAGCGGCGCTTACGTCAATCTGCCGTCCCCGCGTGTGCGGCCTTCAACGCGGCGATGTCGAGCTTGACCATCTTCATCATGGCCTCGGCCGCCCGCTTCGCCTTGGCCCGATCAGGGTCGGCCATCAGCTCGCCGAGAACCGTCGGGACGATCTGCCACGAGAGCCCGAAGCGGTCTTTCAGCCAGCCACACTGCTCGGGCGAGCCGCCATCGAGCAGGGCGTTCCAATAACGGTCGATTTCTGCCTGGTCATCACAATGGACCACGAAGGAGATCGCGTGGTTGAACGGGTCCAGTGGCCCGGCGCTCATGGCGGTAAAGGGCTGTCCGAAGAGAACGAACTCGACGATCTTCACGGAGCCCGGCGGGCCGCTAGGCGACTCGCTCGGCATCGAAGTGACGCGGGTGACGCGTGAGTCAGGAAAGATGGATGCATAGAGCGTGGCGGCTTCCTCCGCTTCCTTGGAATACCAGAGGAATGGGGTGATCTTCTGCATCTTCATGGCAAATCTCCTGTCGTGGTGGTCGAATGGTGCGGCAAGCCGGGTGCCCTCGTGAAGACGACGAAGGAGGGGCATCGAATTCGACACGCCTGCAAAATATTTTGCACTTCCAGGATCTCAGGCCATGCAGGGTGCAGTTGACCCGCCTTTTGCAGGGGAGGGTGCTTGAAAATGCCCGCCGTTCCCGCGCAGGCGGGACAAGCCCCACAGTCCGGATCAGTGCAACAATCAAGCCCTCGGCACCCTTTGCAACGCATCCCGGACCACGGAGGCGGATATGTTGAACATAGAGAAGGGAAGGGTTTTGGCAGCGACGAGCAGGATTCTCGGATCCATGCTGACCCTGTCGTTGGCATCGGCCTTGGTCAGCGTAGCGCTCGCCATGACTTCGGCGCAGGCGGAGCCTGCGTCCTTCGAGACCTTTGCCGTCCCCACCGGCAGCGCGCCGCACGACGTTGCGCCGGGGCCCGATGGCACCGTGTGGTACACCGCGCAGGCTCAGGGCGCGGTCGGAAGGCTGGACCCCCGCAGCGGCAAGATCGACGAGGTCCCGCTGGGCAAAGGGTCGGCGCCGCACGGCGTGATCGTTGGTCCCGACAGGGCGGCATGGATCACGGACGGCGGCCAGAACGCGATCGTGCGCGTCGACCCGAAGACCCTTGCCGTCACGCGCTTTCCCTTACCGAAGGACCGGCCGAGCGCCAATCTGAACACCGCGGTCTTCGACAAGCGAGGGCACCTGTGGTTTACCGGGCAAGGCGGCATCTACGGCGAACTCGACCCGGCGCGAGCCAGCATGCGCGTCTTCAATGCGCCGCGCGGACCCGGCCCCTACGGCATCTGCGTGACCCCTGACGGCAGCCTGTACTTCGCCTCACTGGCCGGCAGCTACCTCGGCCGCATCGATCCCGCCAGCGGCGCGGCCCAGGTCATCGAGCCGCCGACACCGAACCAGGGCGCACGCCGGGTATGGGCCGATTCCAAAGGGCGGGTCTGGGTCAGCGAATGGATCGCGGGGAAAGTCGGCGTGTTCGACCCGGCAACGCATCAATGGCGCGAATGGAAGCTACCCGGCCATGAACCGCACGCGTACGCGATCTTCGTCGACGACCGGGACATCGTCTGGCTCAGCGAATGGAGCGCCAACGCGCTGGTGCGCTTCGATCCGCGCACCGAGCGCTTCGACGTGCTTGCGCTGCCGCGTCCGCATGCGAACGTGCGGCAGATGATGGGGCGGCCGGGAGAAGTCTGGTTGTCCGAGTCCGGCACCGACCACCTGCTGCGCTACCGCCCTCGCGCAGCCGATGCCGGCGGCAACTGATGGCGCGCTGCGGCGGCGCTGTCCGATGGACCATTGAGGCGCCTCGACGCTATGCGCCAAGGCGCTTCAATGGCCCCGTTTTCTCTATCGCTTGCCCGGCCTGCGCCAGGATCCACTCGAAGAACGCGCGCCTCGCTGGGGTAGCGAGCGTCTCCGCCCGATAGACAAGGTGGTAGGCCAGCGGCGTGCGCAACGCTGGCACCTTCACGGCCAGCAGCCGGCGCGAGGCCAACTCCGGCTCCACAAGGGAGCGCCGCACGAGGGCGACACCGCGGCCGGCGAGCGCGGCCTCGATGGCGGCATTGGAGCCCACGAAAACGATGCCGCCGCCGCAATCCAGCCCGTGCACGTCCGCGCGGCTTCGCACCACAGCCGCCAGTCATCGCGGTGCTCGTCGTGCAGCAAGCGCTCAGCGGTGATGTCGGCCAGCACGGCCGAGCGGCGCGGCGCCACCAGGCGCGGGCTGCAGAGTTGCCCCAATCCGGCACGGCTGACAAGGCTGCGGGCGGAACGGCGTCCGCAGGGCGGGGGGCTTGATCTTCGGAACTACCGCATGCCAAAGCCTTGGTCAGCAAACAGGCGCTCGGCCATGAAGTCAATGAACACGCGCAGTTTCGGCGCCAGGTGCTTGCTGGAGGGCCAAAGCAGGCGGAAGGTGCCTTGGTGTTCGACATGCTTGTTCAACACGGTGGTCAGTTCCCCCTGTTCGAGCGCTTTGCGCACCATGAAATCAGGCAGGCAAGTGATACCCAGGCCATCCTTGGCAACATCCATCAGTGCCTCGGACGTGTTGCAGACCATGGTGACAGGCAGCGCCACGTCCGGCTGCGCATCCGTGCGCTTCAGCGGCCAGGCTTCAAGCTTGCCGGTACTGGGGAACTTGTGCTGCAGACAGGCGTGGGCGGCGAGATCGGCGGGAATCCGCGGCCTGCCGTGGCGGGACAGATAATCGGGCGATGCGACCAGTATCAGCCGATATGTTCCGAGCGGACGTGACATCAGGCGCGAGTCCGTGGGCTCGCCGGTCCGCACGACGGCATCGAATCCTTCCTCGATGACATCTACCAGGCGATCCGAGAAATCCACGTCCAGCTCAATGGCCGGGTAGCGATGCATGAAGGCGCTCAGGACGGGCATGATCAACCTGAACACCAGGGGCAGGCTGATGCGCAGCCGCCCCTGTGGGGCCTGGCGTGTCTCGGACAGCTCCAGTTCGGCGGCCTCGAATTCGCACAGGATGCGCCGGCAGCGTTCCAGGAACAAGGTGCCTTCGGCAGTCAGCGTAATGCTGCGCGTGCTGCGGTGAAGCAGGCGGACGCCCAGCCGCTCTTCAAGCCGGGCGACGCTTTTCCCGACCGCTGAGGACGACACGCCGAGATTGCGCCCAGCCTCTGAAAAGCTGCGGGTTTCCGCTGCCTGCACGAAGAACGCGATACCGCTGAGCGATTCCATATCACGCCAATTAAAGAAGTTTTGTCCGATATGTTCTGAACATTAGCATTATTGTCTTGCGTTCGCCATCAGCCTAAGGTGATCGCCTGCTCTGCATGCGCGCGTGGTGCGTGTGCAGTCGGCGCTCTGAACAGGTGAACCATGACAACTTCGACAGGAACAGGAATTCTCGGCAATGACGGCGAAGCCCCTGAAGGATCGGGCCGGCTTCCCATTGCGTCCCTACTGGCATTGGCCTTGGCAGGATTCGTCACCATCCTGACCGAAGCGCTGCCGGCCGGCCTGCTGCGGCAGATCGGTGCGGGGCTGGCGGTGTCGGAATCGCTCGCGGGCCAGCTCGTGACCATCTATGCGATCGGCTCCCTGCTTGCCGCGATTCCATTGACCGCCACCACGCAGGGCGTGCGGCGCAGGCCCTTGTTGCTGGTCGCCATCGCGGGCTTTGCCATCGCCAACATGGTCACGACGCTTTCGACAAGCTATGCCGTGACGATGGTGGCCCGGTTCCTGGCTGGCGTGTCGGCGGGGCTACTATGGGCGCTGCTGGCTGGGTATGCCGCGCGCATGGTGCCAGAGCATCAGAAGGGGCGGGCCATCGCGATCGCCATGGTGGGTACGCCATTGGCGCTGTCGCTGGGCGTGCCTGCTGGCACCTTTCTCGGCACGCTCGTGGGATGGCGCGCCTGTTTCGGCATCATGACCCTGTTAGCGCTGGTCCTGATGGTCTGGGTGCAGGCCAAGGTGCCGGACTTCGCCGGACAGGCGAGGGGCAAGCGCCTGCCGCTCGTGCGCGTGTTCACCTTGCCAGGCATTCGTGCCGTCCTGTTCGTGGTGCTGGCCTTCGTGCTGGCGCACAACATCCTCTACACCTATATCGCGCCGTTTCTGACAGTGGCCGGCATGGCCGACCGGACGGACCTTGCCCTGCTGGTTTTCGGCATCGCCTCGCTGATCGGCATCTGGATCATCGGTGTCTTGATCGACCGCCATCTGCGTGCGCTGACCCTCGCCAGCACGCTGCTGTTTGCGCTTTCCGCGCTCGCGCTCGGTGTCTGGGGCGATCGCCCCGCCGCGATCTATGGCGCGGTCGGCGTGTGGGGACTCGCCTTCGGCGGTGCCGCCACGCTCTTCCAGACCGCACTTGCCAAGGCCGCCGGCGACGCGGCGGACGTTGCCCAATCCATGCTCGTTACCGCCTGGAACATGGCGATCGCGGGTGGCGGCATCATCGGTGGCCTGCTGCTCGACAAGGCCGGCGTCGGCGCCTTCGCCCCGGCCACGCTCTGCCTGCTCGTCCCGGCCTTTGTCGTGGCCTGGGCCGCGCGCCGAAACGGCTTTCCTGCCGCCCCATCCCGCTGATCCGATTCCCTCAACGCCCTGGAGCTTCCCATGCCCTATGCTTCGGCCAATCGTCTCTCATTTCCCTCCATCCTGCCGCTTTCCGGCCTGACCGAGCGCGTCGATTCCGTCGTTGACACTGCCATTGCGGAACAGCGCGTGGTGGGCGCCGTCGTCCTCATCGCCAAGGAGGGCGAGACGATCTATTCGCGTGCCGCCGGGTTTGCCGACCGCGAAGCCGGTCGTGCGCTGACACCGCACACGCTGTTCCGCCTGTCATCCGTGTCGAAGGTCTATGTATCGGTCGCGGCAATCGTGCTGATCGAGCAGGAGCGGCTCAGCCTCGATGCGCCGGTCGCAACATGGCTGCCCGATTTCCGGCCGGCGTCGCCGGCCGGCAGCGTCCCCGACATCACCATCCGCCACTTGCTCAGCCATACCGCGGGTCTGGGCTACGGCTTCCTCGAACCTGCCGACGGGCCGTATCATCGCGCCGGCGTGTCCGACGGGATGGACATCGTCGACCTAACGCTGGAAGAGAATGTCCGGCGCATCGGCACCGTGCCGCTCCTGTTCGCGCCGGGCACTGCCTGGAACTACTCGCTTGCGACGGATGTGCTCGGGTTCGTGATCGAAAGGGCGTCCGGCATGCCGCTGGCCAAGGCGATCCAGGCGCTGGTAACGGGGCCGCTGGGTCTGGCGGACACAGGCTTTGCCGTCGCCGATCCCAAACGCCTCGCCGCCGGGTATATCAATGAGGGCGGCGCCTCCCGTCGCATGGCCGACCTCGAAATCATTCCGCTGCCCTTCATCGAAGGCGCGGACGGGATGCGCATGTCGCTGGCGCGGGCCTTCGAGAACCATGTCTTCGCCTCGGGAGGTGCGGGCATGATCGGCTCGGCCGGCGATCTTCTCGCCCTCCTCGAAACCCTGCGCAAGGGCGGCGCGCCGCTGCTGTCGGCGTCTCAGGTCGAGGCGATGGCGATGGACCAGGCGCGGGGCATGGATCTCCTGCCATGGCCGGGCCGCGGCTTCGGCCTCGGCTTCACGGTGCTGCGCGATCCGGTCGCCGCCAACTCGCCCGAACCCGTGGGGACGTGGCGTCTGGGCGGCGCCTACGGGCATTCGTGGTTCGTCGACCGTTCCAATGGCCTGACCGTCGTCGCGTTCACCAATGCCGGTCTGGAAGGGCAGTCGCCTGGCGGGCGATTCCCGGATGATCTTGCCTGCGCAATCTATGGGAGATCAGGCGTGATGGGCGGGTGACCGCTTTCCAATGTGGCGGCCGCTCGCGGAAGGCCGCGTGCGGCTGCTGTGTGCTCGGGCAAGGACTCCACGGCCTGGGTCTGCATGGAAGGCGCGCTTTAAACGAGAGACATAGGCCTTCCTCATGATCATGAGTGACGAGGCACGTGCCGCATCTGCTCGCCGGCAACGACTGAACGCCGCAACTGCTGAAAGATCACTAGATGCAGATGCGCGAGCAACGGCACGAGGAAGCACGGGATGAGGATCCACGGCAACGTCGTCATCAAGTTGCTGCTTGCGCCATGATGCCCGAGAGCAAACGGAATCCCTGGTGAGGAGACTACGCCTAGCGCAATAGCATCCACCAGGTCGAACAGCCCCAGTGCATTCCAGGCTAGTACCCCAAAGCGCCAAGCCGGCGCCCTCATTGCGGCCAGATACGCGACCGGCAATGCAGTGGCGCCGATCAACACATCTCCCCAGCCTGCGGAGGGGGCAAACGGCGCGGGTAGGCGACCGGCCGAATAGAGCAGCACAAAGAACACACCAAGCAAGCGAATCGCGTGCACGCCGATCAGCACCGGCAAGGGAATGGCGCCAAGGGCTTCGCGCAGAGTGCCGGCCCGCGTGCTGGCGTATGTCAGCACCGCAAACGGGACAATAACGGCGACGCCCATCCCCGCTGGCCCTATGCCATGCACCGCGTCCAAGGCGCCCGTCGCGCCACACGTCACAACCAGCGCGAACCACGCGGCAAACAGGCTGGCGACGGCTGCCCGTCGCCTGTTGCTCAGCGGGAGATAGTAGACGTAGACGAAAACAACGAGCGCTGAAGCCACGCTCAAGGCAACTGCCCCAATCAAGTCGATCATGGCACACCTCCGTCAAACAATATGACAAGCATCATATTGACAAAAATATGATGCGCATCATAATTTGTCAATGAAACCAGGAGGGATTCATGCCTTGGAGCGAGGATCACAAGCAAGCCACCCGCGAGCGGATCATTGCGGCGGCCGCGAGCGCAATCCGCGAGCACGGGCCAGACGGCGTCAGCGTGGCGGCCATCATGAAAAGTGTTGGCCTGACCCACGGGGGCTTCTATGCGCATTTTGCTTCGAAAGAAGCGCTCATCGCCGAGGCGCTCTCGCACGCCATGGCCGAAACACTCGCCTATCTTGAGCGCACGGCCGCGGATGCGACGGGCGAGCAGCCCCCCGGGCTGGCAGACATCGCAGACGCCTACCTGAGCCTCCCCCACTACGCGCATCCCGAGCGGGGCTGCGCAGTTGCTGCGTGCGGCTCCGAACTCGCGCGCGCCGAGGAGGCGGTGCGTGCAACCTTTAGTGAAAACGTCCGAGCCTATCTGCGATGGTTCGGGCAGCGCAGCCAGGCCGAGCAGCGCAATGGGCGGGCGCGCGAGGCAACGGGTGCGCTCGCGGCGATGGTCGGCGGAATGATCCTCGCGCGTGCTGCGGAGGATCCGGCAGAAGCGAGGCGGATCCTGGCTGCGGTACGGTCTTTTGTGCGAGGCGCGTTGGAAGACTGATAACGATCTACGACTTGACGGCAAACTTCCGCAGGTGACCCGTTGCGGTCACTCGCCAGCATCCGCTATGTTGATAGTCCGTTAGCCTGCCGGGTATTCGAATTCCACGCACCAATTCCACGCCAGAACGAGGCCAGTACGTCAGTGCGCCTATCCTGCTTGTTCGAGCGGCCACACCTCGACCACACCGTGTGCGACAGCACAGGGGGTCTTGGACACCATCTCCACCGCCTCCTCCAGCGTCGCGGCTTCAATGATTGCGAAGCCGGCTACAGGCAATGTGGAAGACATGAAAGGACTGCTCCTGGTCTCGACACCGCCTGCATCGGGGTTTCGTACCTGAACGGGAGTGCCCGCGATACCCATCAGAACGCCTGATTCGCGCAGCCGGGCGTCGTGCGCGTGAGCCGCATCCCGAACGGCCGCGTCGGTGCGATCGTACCCCGCGCGGTCGCCGTATCCGATCGTTATGAATTTAGGCATGGCATCAATCTCCGTGGCAGCGCCTCGACTCCTCTCGAATTCCAAACGGCAGTTGCAAGTGGGCGAAGCCCGCGTGCAACTGACAGCTCGCTGGGGGGGGCGCATCACAGCCACCGGCGAACTTTCTCCTTGTATGCGGCGTACTGCGGACCGAAGAGCGATGACAGCGCGCGCTCCTCGGGCATGATCTGGAACCGGTTGATATAGAGCACGAACAGAGGCAGGAATAGCGGAGCCAGCCAGTTCGACAAGTACACTGCCCACGCGCACAGGAACAGCAGCATGCCCAGGTACATGGGATTGCGCGTGAAGCCAAATACCCCGCCGGTGACCAGCAACGACGCAGCATCGGGCTTGACCGGGTTCACCGTGGTCTTCCCCCGCAGGAATGAAACCGTAGCTGCGATCGCGATAAGCGCGCCAATGCAAGCGATGGCCACTGCGATTCCTGCGCGAAGCCAGAACGGAACTTCAAGCGGGGCAATCAACGGGGATGCCAGCCACATAAGCAAGCCGACCAGCAGCGCCACGAGCGGTGGCGGGATCTTCAGTTCAAGGGAGTTCATTGCAATGAGGAGGGCGCATAGCGACCGAATCGGCTAGCGCGCAGTGTCGGGATCCAATGCCGAGTCAGGCAGCCATTGCGCTCAGTTTATTCCCTTTCTTTTCATGGCGTTCATATGTGGTCTGCCGGCGCATTGCCGGCACCTTTCCAACGCTAGTCCCTGTCGGGCGCTCCCAACGGAAAGAACTGCCGATAAGGGCGCGCCTCGTCGACGACCCGTGCCACGGAAGGGCGGGACAGCAGCCGTGCCCGGTAGGCGCCGAGCGCTGCATGACGTTCGGGAATCGGATGAACCCAGTCCGCATAGAACAGCGCCGGAGCGGCCGCGCAATCGGCAATGGTGAAGCGGCCACAAGCCGCCCATTCCTTCCCCTGCAGGCGTGAGTCCAGCCAGGCGTAGCTTCGATCGAGCAGGGCCTGCGAATCGGCGACGCCGCGCGGGTCCCGTTCATCTTCGCCGCGCAAGGCATCGCCGACAATCCGCTGCATCGGTGCATTGACGTAATCGTCGAACACATCCGCCATCATGCGCGCACCCAGCGCCTCGCGCGGATCGGCCGGCACCATCGGCCTGCCGCTGCCATGAAACAGATCGAGATACTCGATCACGGCATTGCTTTGCGTGATCTCCCGATCCCCGTCGACCAGTGCCGGAAATTGCCCGGTGGGGGAGAGCGCGGTCATGCGTGCCTGGTTCTCTGGATGATCAGGATCGACCATCCGGAACGCGAAGGCCACATCGCGCTCGTAAAGCGCAATCAACGGTTTCCAGACGAAGGAGGCGAACGGATGCCCGTACAGTGCAAGCGTCATGGCGTGGCTCCGCGGGATCAAAGGATGGTTTCAATCTTGTCGAACTGGAGCCCGGTCCCGTGGCGGCGATCGGCGGTGCCGTCCTTGCCATCCAGGAACACGATCTGCTCGGTATAGGAAACGCGGGTCCCGTCGCCTTGCGGTTCGAGTTCCAGGCTCGACAAGGTGATCGAATGGAAGCGTCCGGACAGATGCAGATCATAGGCATAGACGAGGCGCCGGCCCGGTTCGATCGCGTGAAAGCGGGCCTCGAAAAGCGTCACCATGCCGCTTTCATTGAAGCGGCCTTCCAGCACCTCCAGGCCACCCACGCGAAAATCCATCGACCGGCGAATCAGGTTCCATCGCTCCGCGGGACCGGTGAACCACTGCGCCTTGATAAGCGGATCGGACCAAGCGCCAAATACCCGCTCGGGCCGGACCGCCCACACGCGGTTCAAGGTGAAGGTACCGTGGAACAAGGGTGTTTCCGTCATGGCTCGTCTCCTTTGATTTCACTGCTTTCGAGCAGGGCGCCGAGGCGATCGAACCGGCTCTCCCAGAGCTGGCGACGCTCGCTCAGCCAGTGTTCGACTCGCTCGACCGCCTCGCTGGAGATCCGGCATTCGCGCGTGCGCCCGCGTTTCTCCGTCACGATGAGCCCGCTCGCTTCGAGCACCTGCACATGCTGATGGATGGCAGCGAGCGACGAGCCATAAGGCTTGGCCAGCTCGCTCACCGAGGCGGGCCCCTGCGAGAGGCGATCAAGAATCCCCCGGCGCGTTGCGTCCGCGAGTGCGTGGAAGGCTAGATCCAGCTGCTTTGAATACTCAACCATTCACTTAAGTTAGATGCGGCTTGAGGGAAAGTCAAGCAATGACTTAAGTGTTTGTGAGTCGCTTGATGGCAGGTCTGTGATGCGGTCATTGCTTGCGCAGTACGGCTTGAGGCGTGCTTCAGCGACGGCGTGAATGCACCATCAGCCTCCCCGGGGTATGACACGTGCTTATATTTGGACTGTCTGTCCATTCTGCTATACCCAACTCATGAGCGGTGCGCGGCCCTCGCGCCGCACGGCGAGTCGGTGCCCGTCGCGACGGGCGCGACACCGGGCAACACATCGGTGGGAATCGCTTCTTCGGGCTGGAGGCTGGCAGGAGGCTGACATGGCAAATTACCTGTTCGTAGAATCGCGCGATCCATATGGTGCCGGCGATACCCAGCACGTCGATGAACTGGTGAGGGGCATAAGCCAGAGGGGCAACACGGTCACTCTGTTCCTGGTTCAGAACGGCGTGCTTTCCACTCGCCCGGGGGCGAAATTCAGTGAGCGATATGCGGATCTGACGCGCAGCGGCATCACGGTCCTTGCCGATGAATTCTCCCTGCGCGAACGGGCGATCGAACGGCTGGCGGAAGGTGTCCAGAAGGCAGACATCGGTCAACTGGTGGATCTTCTTTTTGTGGCTGGGACCAAGGCCATTTGGCATTGAAGCAAGGAGAACGTGATGGCTACCGGTAAGAAATTGACCCTGGCACTGATGGATCCCCCTTATGAGAAGGCAGCGAGCACCACGGCGCTGCGCATTGTCGATGCGGCACTGCGTCGGGGGCACGACGTAACGGTGTTCGCCTACGAAGGCGCAGTCAACCTGACCATGAAGGCGCAAGCTCCGCATCCCAATCCGGTCAAGGGTACATCCGTGGAGGAGGAGGATCACCCCACAACCAGGGACTGGGCGGCAGCCCTGTTTCAACTTGCGGGCCAGCAGGGTGCCAAGCTCGATTGGATCAACTGCGGCCTGTGTGTGGACGAACGCGGCGCAGGCGACTGGATCGAGGGGCCGCGCCGAGGCAGTCCGAAGGATTTTCTCGACGCCGCGACGCAGAGCGATGCTGTGCTGGTAATCCCGACGAAATAGGAGCCGCGCCATGAAAGTTTTGAGCATTGTTGAGACGGCGTACCGGGCTACCCTGGAAGAACAGGATGACACCATCCTGTGGCTGAACCATGTGCTGAAAAACGCCGGCGCGGACATCAGCCTGCTGCTGTGCGGGAGCGCCGTGAATTACGCGGTCCGCGGGCAGGATGCCAGCGGTCTCGCTTTCGGCGCGCGCCGGCAAGCCCATCCGCCGGCGCTCGATAAGGATCTGGAGAAGATGATCGGCGCCAGGGTTGCCGTGTATGCGGTCACCGAGGACATGCGCGACCGTGGACTGTCGCAGGAAGACGTCATCGGCGGCCTGACGCTGCTCGCGCGAGCCGAGATTCCTGCCCTGTTCGACCGCTTCGATCAGGTCTGGCACTGGTAATGGTGTAACGCACTCGGCCGTCAGCGGCGAGTCGTTGCGTTCGGCATGCAACCGTCGCGGGGCGCTATGAGCAGGGCGCCTCGCTTTCCCTGGCTGAGCGTTGATCCGATTGCGTCGGGGTGTCCCGAAATGCCAACGCCGAGCCGTATGATCGCGCTCCTTCCCGCCGGTAGTGCGCCAGGCGCCGGAGCAGGCTGCGTGGCTGATGTCAGCCATCGGCGTTGCCCAGCGAAGGTCAGTGAAACCGCGGAAATTGTTTCAATCGTGAAACTGTTCTGGGGCATGCTCTACCGCCTTCCTTTCACGCAGCGTGAGGTGCTATTGCTGGTTTGCGTCGAGGAACTGAGCTACTTGGAAGCGGTAGGAGTTCGATGATTCTCCAGACGTAACTCGGCCACGGCAACCTATCATTTGAGTTGGAGTCTGTCGCCAAACGTTTATGCGACTACTCGTTATGCACTGATCATCAGCTGCTGCATTCCAGGAGTGATGTTATGTGCTCAACTTTATTGTTGGCAGTCACTCCCGTATCGATGCTAGTCCTCCACAAGTCGAGCGTATGGATCAGACAAACTCCGGCGCCTTAGGTCCTGGCACGGGATCAAGGGTCTGACTTCTTCTCCGATGGAGGCTAAAAATGAAGAAGAACGCGATTGTGGTTGGACTGATGCTGGCATTGGCTTACGGAGGTTTAGCGATGGCAGCCGATTCCGGGCCAGGCGATTCCGGGCCTTATCTGGTCGGACATTGGAAAATGAATGATAGATTTACTGATCACAAAAGCCCGTCAAATCAGATCATGACGGACAATACAGAGTTTGTCTTTCTCAACCCCACCCCGTTGACTTTGACGCTCGAGTATGCTTTTTTTGATGGGAACACTGGTAATTTTTGCGGCTGTGATCGCGATACTTTGCATCCAAACGGGCGTACCCGGTACACGATGCTAGGGGAATTGGCAGGTGGTCAGTTCAGTCGGGCCTTGTGCCCAGGCACGGCAGCAAATCCTCAGACTGACGGCGTGATGAAGACCATCGTTTTTACGTCGGCAAGCGGTAGCAGCGTCGTTATTGGCAACGCGGTACAAGCCGGTTACCAAGTTGATTTGGCTGGAGGAGTAAGAACCCAAGCGGGCTTGAAGGCGGTTGTTCTGAATCAGGACACACTGTCTGAAATAGCTTCCATTCATCAGCAGTGCGTCAAGTTCATTGGAAACTAACTGACACCAAATTAAAAAAACGGCCGTTCGTTACCGTTCCCCATAGCGTTGGATATGTAAGCACTATCCAACCCTGACCGTGATCAATTGGTCCTGGGCTGGGAATCGTGTGACGGGCGGCCTTATCGCACTTCGCGGCGCAGCTCGCCTAGCATGTGGTTTCTGGCTGCATTTGGAGTCTGGCAAGCGCTCCGCTGACTCTTTCGACAAGATATCAGGCAGCCTCGCCCCGCTGTTCGCGGTGCTGGCGCCGGTATGTGCCCGGCCCCACGCCGAAATGCTGCGTGAACACGCGGCCAAACGCCGCCTGCGAAGCGTAGCCGCATCGCTCACCCACCGCAGCGGCAGACAGTTCGCCCTGCCGCAATAGCCGCGCGGCGCGCTCCATGCGCAGCGTCGTGACCAGTTCCAGCGGCGTAGTGCCTCCCAGTTGCGCAAAGCGCCGTGCCAGCGTTGCGCGCGAGACGTTGCAGAGGGCGGCCAGGCTATCCACGCTCCATGGCTGCTCCGGGGCGCGCACCACGGCATCGACGGCTTTCGCCATGCGGGCATCCGCCATCAGGGCGAGCAGTCCCCGCGCCACCGCGCCGCGCGCGATCAGCGTGCGCAGCAGGATGGTGAAGAGCGCGGTGGAGAGTTCCGCGATGATGGCCGCGCCGCCCGGCTGGGGCCGGTCTGCTTCCACATTCATCATGCCGATCAGTCCGCGCAGCCAGTCGGCATCGTGGCTGGCGGTGTCCGCGCGCTGGGCGGCCGTCGTCACGCACAATACCTCGGGCAGGGTGCGCAGCAGGAGGTCTGCTGAACTGCCGAGCACGAAGGTACCGCACAGGATGTCCAGCGGCGCGGCCGCGCCGGCTACCGTGACTTCCGTGACCATGCCGTTGAAACGGCGCGACTCCGCCGCGCGCACGGCGCCGCCCTGGAGGCCGACGATGGTGTGCGCGGCCCCATGCGGGAATAGCAGGACGTCTCCGGCCGAGACCCGCAATACCTCCTTGCCCACCAGGATCTCCGCGCTGCCGTCGAGGATCACGTGGTACGGCACATGGCCGGGAGCGGCCTGCGCATTGTGCGCGGACCAGGCGCCGGCCACGCGGCAACGCAGGTCGACCGTGCCGGAGGGCGACAGCAGGCGGACCAGTTGACTCAGGCTGTCCATGATCTGAGACGATCAAGCAAAAAGATGAGTGAATTCTAACCTTTCCGGATCGGCGGTACCCCTACCATGAAGTCCAAGGAAACGCCGCACACGAACCCAGGTGATTCCCCCTCAACTTCGAATGAACCGGAGATCGATCATGACCACCCGCCTGCATACCACCCCCGTCGCGCAAGCCACTGGCCAGGCCGCTGAACTGTTCGGCGCCATCCGCAAGGCCGTCGGCAAGGTGCCCAACGCCTATGCCACCATCGGCAGCAATGCCCCCGCGGTGCTGGCCCAGGCCCTGCAGACCAACCAGGTGCTGAAGAGTGGTTCGCTGTCCGCCCGCGAACTGGAAGCGATCAACCTCTCCGTGAGCGAGCACAGCGGCTGTGACTACTGCGTGGCCGCGCATTCGCTGACGGGCAAGTTGGCTGGCTACACGGAAGCGCAGACGCGCCAGCTGCGCCAGGGCAGCTATCCGGACGATGCAAAGATCGACGCGCTGACGCGCTTTGCCGTGGAACTTGTCGGCACCCGCGGCACGCTGCCGGCATCCAGCCTGGAGGCCGTGCGCCTGGCTGGCTACAGCGACGGGCAGATCGTCGAGGCGATCCAGGCGGTAAGCGCGATTCTCTTTACGAACATGGTGAATCGGGTCAACGACACGACGCTGGACTTCCCGGCCGTCGCATAAGGCATGGCAAGGGGGGGCGGGGCGCCCCCTTTACGTTGCGTGCTGCCGTTGGGGGAGGTTGCGCATACGCGCCATTGCGACCGGGCAAGCAGGCCCCGGGCGGCGCCAGACGCTCCGAACCGTCTCCGGCCGGGCAGTCTTTGTATCAGCACATTTGGCAACCCTGGACATATACACAGCAATACAAAAGTCCCGAAGTCCGACACATGCCACTTGCCCCGGCCTCCTAGACTTGTGCTCAGGTTGATCCAGCACACAGGAGAAGAAAATGTCGGACCAAATCGATTTCCCTCGTCGTGGCTTTCTGGGCGCAGCGGCAATGACGCTGGCGGCGGCGCAGTTTGGCCTGACGCAGGCCGCCCGGGCACAAAGCGGCGTCTCGAAGGCGGCACCCCTGCCTTCGACCACGCCGGGCACCCATACGACCTTCGCACCGATCAAGCACATCAACGCGGGTGTGCTCAACGTCGGCTACGCCGAAGCCGGCCCGGCCGACGGGCCCGTCGCGCTGCTGCTGCACGGCTGGCCCTACGACATCCACAGCTTCGTCGACGTGGCACCGCTGCTGGCGGATCGCGGCTATCGCGTGATCATTCCCTACCTGCGTGGCTACGGTTCGACGACCTTCCTGTCAGCCCACACCATGCGCAACGGCCAGCCCTCGGCCATTGCCGCTGACATGATCGCGCTGATGGACGCACTCAAGATCCGGACCGCCGTGGTGGCCGGCTTCGACTGGGGCGCGCGCACCGCGAACATCATGGCTGCGCTGTGGCCGGACCGTTGCAGGGGGCTGGTCTCGGTCAGCGGCTACCTCATCGGCAGCCAGGCGGCCGGCAAGCAGCCGCTGCCGCCCGAAGCCGAGCTCCAGTGGTGGTACCAGTTCTATTTCGCCACGGACCGTGGCCGCGCCGGCTATCAGAAGTACACGCACCAGTTCGCCAAGCTGATCTGGAAACTGGCATCGCCGAAATGGAATTTCGACGATGCCACGTTCGACCGTAGCGCCGGCGCGTTCACCAATCCCGACCACGTGGAGATCACCATCCACAACTACCGCTGGCGGCAGGGTCTGGCCACCGGCGAAGCCAGGTTCGACGACATCGAGAAGCACCTCGCCACCGCGCCCACCATCGGCGTGCCCACCATCACCATGGAAGGCGATGCCAACGGTGCGCCGCACCCGGAGCCCAGCGCCTATGCCAGCAAGTTCACCGGCCGCTACGAGCACCGCAACCTGACGGGCGGGATCGGCCACAACCTGCCGCAGGAAGCGCCCACGGCGTTTGCGCAGGCGGTGCTCGACGCCGACAGGCGTTGACGAGGATTCCTCGGGGCGGCGCCCTCAGCTGTGGCCAGGATCGGCGCCGCCGGGAAGGTGGCGGCGATCGTGCATCTCGCGTCCATTTCCCGGACGCGCCAGTTCACAAAAGAGCGTTCAACCGTTACAATGGCGACCCTCTTGCCCAGATGGCGGAATTGGTAGACGCACTATCTTGAGGGGGTAGCGCCGCGAGGCGTGCGGGTTCGAGTCCCGCTCTGGGCACCAGTTCTACGATCAGCGCGCCGCGGTTTTCTCGAACTCGGCGCTTTTGATCTTCAATAGCGGCCTCGTGACTGCGCCGCTAACTCGCTTAAGCTTCAAGCGCCAGCGAAGGCAGGCCAATCTATATCTCCGCCTTTAAGTCCCCGAAGGCGTCCGACGCCGCGCAGTCGTTGGCTTAGAAAGGGCAGGGCATAGCGCTGCGCCGAATTCTCGGCGGCCACGATCAGCGGCGCTTCACAACCCGCATTTCTCTGCAACAAGCCAGCTTCCCGTCACTGATTATCACGAGCCAAGGTCGCTCGCCGTCCTTGAAACGCCGGCAGGCGCCAGCCGAAATAGAGCGATGCCAGCCGCACGACGACGCAGGCGAGCGTAGCGAACCACGGTGTCCACCAGGCCGTCCAGCCTGCGTAGGAGAACCCTACCTGCACCGCCGCGCCAAGCAGCGCGGCCGACGCGTAGATCTCGCGCTCGAGTATGGCTGGCACGCGTGAGAGCAGCACGTCGCGCATAACGCCGCCGCCGACCGCGCTCACGATGCCCAACAGGATCGCGAACTCCGCGCTATGGCCATAAGCGAGCGACTTCTGCGCCCCCGAGACGGCGAACAGGCCAAGCCCGATCGCATCGAAGAGCAGCACAGGCTGGCGCAGGCGGCGGACCTGGGGATACGCGAGAATCGTGACCACGCACGCAGCGAGCGAGGTGGCCAGATAGTGCCAGTTCGAGAGTCCGGCGGGCGGGATGGCACCGATGCAGACGTCGCGCACGATGCCGCCGCCGCACGCCACCATGAACGCGATCGAGGCGATGCCGAACAGGTCAAGCCGCCTTTGTCGCGCGGCAACGGCACCGCTGATGGCGAAGGCGAAGGTGCCGATCAGGTCGAGGACGGTGTAGACCGCGTGGGAATTCACGATGATCTGCCTCAGTGGACGAGCCAGGCGCCGGCTGCGCACAGCATGGCTTCGAGGCCGGTACGCAGTGTCGGGTCGAGCGTCGGCGCGAACTGGGGCGAGTGGTTGCTTGGGATTCTGTTGAGTGTCTTCGCCGCTTTCGCCTTCGCATAGGTCTCGGCGTCGGTGCCGCCGACGAACCAGAAGGCGTATGGCACGTTCCATTCGCGGCCGAACACGCTGAAGTCCTCGCTCGCGGCGGCAGGTTGTGTCTCGTAGGCCCGCTCGCCGAACCACTCTTCGAACGCCACTTGGAGTCGTTGCGTGGTGGCGCTGGCATTGACCGTCATGGGGTAGCTGCTGAGCGTCGTGAACTCCGGCTCGCGCGGCGCATTCGACGCCATGCACTCGGCGCAGCAGATGCGACGGATCGCGCCCAGCATGTACTCGCGCACGTCCTCGTCGAAGGTGCGCATATTGAGCTTGAGGGTCGCATCGTCGGGAATGATGTTCTCTTTCGTGCCGGCCTGCAGCGCACCGACCGTCAGTACCGCGCTCTGCCGCGGGGAGATCTCGCGCGACACGATCGTCTGCAGGCGCAAGGTGGTTGACGCAGCCATGATGACTGGGTCGATCGACGTCTGCGGTTGTGAGCCATGCGAGCCGCGACCGAACAGCCGGACCTTCAGGCTGTCGCCCGCCGAAAGGATCGTGCCGGAGCGATAGCCTACCGTGCCCGCGGGGCCGACCATCACGTGCTGGCCCAGGATGACGTCGGGCTTGGGAAAGCGCGACATCATGCCATCATCGATCATGCTGCGCGCGCCGCGGCCCACTTCCTCGCCGGGCTGGAACACGGCAAGCAGCGTGCCGTGCCATGCATCACGATGCTCGGCCATGAGGCGCGCCACGCCCATCAGCCACGTAACGTGCAGGTCGTGCCCGCACGAATGCGCCACGCCTACCTCGATGCCATCCTCATCGGTCATCCTGATCGTGCTGGCATAGGGCAGTCCGGTGGCTTCCGCCATCGGCAGCGCATCCATGTCGGCGCGCAGCATCACTGTGGGGCCCTCGCCATTGCGCAGCACGGCAACGACGCCCGTGACGCCGACGTTGCGTGTCACCTCGTAGCCGAGCTTGGCGACATAGTCCGCCACGATCGATGCCGTGCGGACCTCCTGCATGGACAACTCCGGATGCTGATGCAGATCCTTGTAGATCGCCTCCAGTTCCGGCAGAAGCGCGTCGATCGCGCCTCCCATCGCTTCGATCCAATTCGACATGGACGGCTCCTTGTCGTTACCGTGTACGCTGCAACCGGGGCTGCATGGCGACACAATCAATCGGGCGCGGCGGGTGACTCGCCGCTCATCAGGTTGTTCGACAGCTTGTCCAGCAGTCGCTCCAGTGTTTTGCGCTCGCTAGTCGTCAGCGCCTTGGCCAGATCGACCTCCAGCGCCAATCCCAACACCTCCGACGCCCGCGCTACCTCGAGACCGTGCGCCGTCGCGCGCAGCATGACACTGCGCCGGTCAACCGGATGCGTGTTCCGGCTGATCAAGTCCCGCGCTTCCAGCTCGGCAAGCACCTTGGAGAGCAGCGTTTTCTCGACCAGCGTACGCTGCGACACCTCCTTGGGCGTCGAGTCCGGCTCAGTGCACACGAGGCGCAGCACGCGCAGCGCGCGCACATCGAGATTCCAGCGCTCGCGGTAGGCCACATTGGCGCGATCCATCAGCAATGCGCTGGTCAGATCGAGCTTGAAAGTCAGGAAGTCCGAGTACACCGCTGCTCCAGGATCGGGGGCACGCCTTGCGTGCCCAGCGAGGCGATTATAGGCATATAGTTGAAAAATTCAACTATATTGCGTGGTGGGTGTAGCGGGCCTCACACGCTCCCGGACGTCTGTGGCGTTTAGTGCTGGCCCGTGAAATAAGCGTCGCAGGGCAAGTCCGGCGTGGGCGTCGATCAATGCTGGCGTGACGGCGCGGCCACGACCCATTGCAGCCAGAGCAGGGCGATGGCCGAGAGGGCAACGGGCGGAAGGATCAGCGACGTCACGGTTCCCCAGCCGAATGTGGCAAGCAGGCTGCCCGAGGCGAACGAACCTACAACCATGGCGCCAAACACGACGAAGTCGTTGATCGACTGCACGCGGGCGCCTTCCTCCGCCGTATGACAGGTCAGCACCATCGCAGACGCACCGAGGAAGCCGAAGTTCCACCCAAAACCGAGCAGAACCAGCGCCATCCAGAAGTGGCTGACCGACATGCCGCTCATGCCGATCACGGCGGCCAGGGCGGTCAACACCAGGCCGGCCAGGATGATCGTGGATTCGCCGAAGCGGGCGATCAGGCGGCCCGTGAAGAAGCTTGGTGCATACATCGCGATGACATGCATCTCGATGCCGTAGTTCGAATAGAGGCGCGGAATGCCGCACAACTCCATCGCAAGCGGCGCGGATGTCATCATGAAGTTCATCATCATGTAGCTGACCACGCCGCAAAGCATGGCGACCACCAGTCTTGGCTGACGAAGGATCTCGCGAATCGGCCGGCCCGCCTTGTGGCGCGATCCGGCCGGCGCTGCCTGGAACCGGATGCCCCGCAGCACGAGCGCAGACGCGGCTGCAATGCCGGCGGAAGCCAGATACGTCACCGCATAGGCATAGGGTGGCCAGAGGTTCATGGTGGCGGAAACCAGTTGGGGGCCCAGGATCCCGGCCGCGACACCACCGGCGAGCACCAGCGATAGCGCGCGTGGTTTGTCTTCGTGGCTGACGCATTCGGCGGCAGCGAAGCGGAAGGTCAGCACCACGGCCGCATAGGCACCGCCGAAGAGCATAGAGATGCAGTACAGCGTGAAGGATTGCGCCACCAGCGCGGCAGCCGCCAGCAGTCCGACGAGGACACCGCAGGCATTCCCGGCAAGAAAGGTGACGGGCCTGCCGAAGCGGCGAGCCAGCGCGCCAGCCGGCAGCGTCGACAGTGCCATGCCTACTACGAACAGCGAGATCGGCAAGGTGGCAAGCTCTGGCCGCGGCGACAGCATATTGCCGATGATGGCGCCAGTGGCATAGACCACCGTTGAGTTGGCTCCTGCTAGGGCCTGCGCGATGGCGAGCCGGGCGACAGACGAATTCGAATACATGGGATGCGGGGGAATTGGGTCAGGTTGCGCGCGGGGTCATGGTCAGCACCATCCGGAACTTGACGTCGCCATGCTTCAGGCGCTGGTACGCTTCAGCCGCCCGCTCCAGCAGCATTGCGCTATCTCGCAGAGGAGGGAAAAGGCCAGGGCGCCCATGCTTGCGCCTGGCCATGAGCGATTACGCAACCTCGTAAATGCGTACGTCGGGCGCGGCTTCGAGCAGCGGCCTGAGTCCGCTGACCACGTCGGCAGTGAACAACTCGCTGTGCAGATAGGCGTTTGCGTTCTCCGCAGTGTCAAAGCCGTGCAGGACTTGCACGTCGTCGTCACGGACCAGCAGTTGCTTGGATGCGGCTCCCTTGATGGTGTTGAGGAATGGCGCCTTGTACTGCTGATAGATGCCTGCCGCGGCGGCCCGGTTGTCCTGGTGGATCCTGAGCGTGATCTGCAGATAGACCATGGTGTTTCTCCTTGTTAGCGATGGATGCTTGGCGTTGGAAATCAGTTGCGGCCAGCCATGACGCCGCCATCGACGTCCCAGATAGCGCCGGTGACCCAGCTCGCCTTTTCGGACAGCAGGAAGGTGACCGCTTCGGCCACATCCTGCGGCGTGCCGACTCTGCCAAGCGGATGGAAGCTGTTGAAGCCCTGAAGCGCGCTGGCGACCTCGTCCTTCGGGATAAAGCCTTCGTAGATCGGCGTCTGCACGACCGCTGGCGAGACGGCATTGACGCGGATGCGCATCGGTGCCAACTCCATGGCCAGGTGCTGGGTCAGCGAATGCAGGCCGGCCTTGGCCATGGAGTACGCTGAAGAAGGCGTAGCCGCGATTGCCTGCCTGGCCCACATTGATCCGATGTTGACGATCGCGCCCGGACGATTTGCCGCGACCAGGTTTGCGGCGACCTTTTGCGTAATGAAAAAGAGCGCCTTGTTCAGCAACATGTACTGGTCGTAGTCGGCGTCCTGGTGTTCCAGGAAGGGCTTCGGGAAGAACACACCGGCCGCATTGACTAGCAGGTCGATGTCCGTGTGCTGCTCGTCGATTGCCTTGAGCAGCGTGGCAAGCCCTTCGCTGCTGGACAAGTCTGCGGCCAGCGCAGTGACCTGGCCGAGTGCGGCCAGTTCCTTGCGGGCTTCTTCGGCCTTGTCCGGCCGGTTTCCCACGATCACCGCACTGCCACCTTCGGCCAGCACATTCCGGGCCGTCTGCAGACCCATACCGCTGGTGCCGCCGACCACCAGCAGCTTCCTGCCTTTGAATTGCTTGTTCATCCTTCATCTCTCTGTCCGGTGGACGACGAGCGAGAAAGAAAATCTGTTGAGTCAAGCTTCCTGCTCGATGCCCACCTTGGTGCGCGCTTGCGATCGGCAAGCGCTATGAGATGGATTCTTGGCTATCCTTTCCTGGCTGACAAACGAGATAAACTCTCTCGTATTGAAAGAAAATCTTTAGTGATGAAATCGCCTGTACATCTGAACGCACTGCGCGCTTTCGAAGCCAGCGCCCGGCACCAGAGTTTTTCCGCTGCGGCGGCCGAACTCCACGTCACGCCCGCTGCGGTCGGTCAGCTCGTCCGTACGCTGGAGGAATGGCTTGGGGTGCCGCTATTCCATCGGGCTTCAAGCGGGCGAATTCGGCTGATTCCTACCGAAGCGGCAGAACGGGCGTTGCCGGACATCCGGGCCGGCTTTGACAGGCTCGCGCTGGGCCTGGATCGACTGAAGGAGGGGGCGACAAGCGGGGTGCTCACGGTGACCGTCAGTCCGGCCTTTGCTGCCAAATGGCTGTTGCCGCGCGTCGACAGGTTTCAGGCTGCATGGCCTGATATGGACGTACGCCTGGAGACCAGTCTCAAGCCAGTCGATTTCCTTGCACAGGGCATAGATATCGGCGTGCGCTACGGCACGGGAGTATGGCCTGGCCTGACGGCCGAGAAGCTCATGGGCGAGGAGGTCTATCCGGTGTGCTCGCCCAAATTACTGCGCCAGCGCAGTGTGAAACGGCCGGATGACCTGGCGGGAGAGGTGTTGATCCACGATCTGTCGATGGAGGGCCACGCGGGCTTTCCGTCTTGGGATGCGTGGCTGCGCAAGGCGGGTATCAAGGAAGCCGTCACGACTCGTGGCATGAAGATCAACAACTCCGCGGCTGTCTTGCAGGCCGCGGCTGAAGGGCAGGGCGTCGCGCTTGCTCGCAGCGTCATGGTGCGCGACGACCTGGCAAGCGGGCGGCTTGTGCGCTTGTTCCCGGAAATCAGCTTTGCGTCGCCTCTTGCCTATTTCGTCGTCTATCGCAGCGAGTGTTCCAATCTTCCGAGATTGGTCGCCTTTCGGGATTGGTTGCTTGAGGAAGCGGCCGGTGGAAGTCCGATTCCTGATATTGAGTCTTAGACGTCCTAACAAGATGATTCCCTGAGATGGTGCCAGCAGATGATGCGGCAAGCCATTTTCAGGAAGGCTTCATGAATCGTGACAAGTCGTTCGAAGCGAACACGCAAACGCTTGAAGTTGTGCAGCCAGGCGATGGTTCGTTCGATGATTCAGCGAGTCTTGCCGAGGCCGTTGCCGCGCGGTTGATCTCGCCTTTTCCACCTGTCGTCCTATAGTTGGTGTAGCCCGGCGGCAGCGTCTATCCAACACGCGTCGACAAAGCGGAGAAAGCCATGATTGGAATAGTTCGAGGCATAGGCATCCCAGTCACGCTTGTCTCTGCCCTCTGCCTCATGGGATGCGCGCTCGGAACCCGACAGCCGACGCTGATTTATCCCCCCGCGAGCGACTCCGGTGAAACCTCCGTTGCTCACGCGGCGCCGAAACCTTCCTCGAAGAACATTCAAATCGTTCTCAATCCGTTTACCGACCAGCGTACAGACAAGAGGGTTGTGGGCACCGTGAGAAATACCTTCGGAATGCACACGGCTGATGTCATTCCGACAAATAGTGTTCCAGACTGGGTTCTGCAGGCCATTAAGATGGAGCTACAGAATAACGGCTACACGGTCAGCAGCGGAACATCTGAAGACAACTCGACAAGCCAGAGCGTAGTGGTTTCGGGTGAGATTTTGAACGTATATTGCGATATGTATTTCAGTTATACGGGCCAGGTTTCTCTCATTGCCAGGGTCAGCAAAGGCGGAAAAGAACTCTTCAACAAGCACTATGCAGGGGAGGGTTCGGCAGGATTAGCCATTGCGATGACTAGTGAATCCTACGCACAATCCTTGGCGCTAGCCTTATCCTCCGCTCTCAAGCACTTCGTTGCCGATTTGGACAAGAGCCTCTCAGCCGAATAGATTTGTCTAGGCTACCGTCACCTCCGATCCGGTCGCTCACCGCTTGTCTGCTGCCGCGTCCAGCGCGAAATCCTTGATCAGCATCTGCTGGCTCGCGCGCAGGATTTCTTCCGCGAGTTGGGGATCCGCGCTGGCCACGGAGCGCGACAGGATGACCGCGCCAACCATCTCGTTGTAGAACGCGATGGCCTCCCGGCGCGTTTCGTCGCCGTCGCCGTCGCCGCGCCCCGCGCGCTGTTCCGCAACGAGTGCCGTCAGGGTGTCGAACATTTCCCGCAGACCCTTCGCGAAGTGCACCTGCGCCTCATGGCCCAGCCGGCGCACGTCCGAAGTGAGGCCGGCAACGGCGCAACCATGCTCGATATCGCTGCAATGCGTTCCTGACAGGTAGTAGTCGATCTGTCGCCGCAAACGGTTGCCGTCCGGCCCGATTGGCGCGGCGATGGCTTCATTCAGGTCGTGATTGGCCTTGCTCATGGCCGTCGCCACGACTTCGGCCGCCAGCGCCTCCTTCGATTCGAAGTGGTTGTAGAAACCACCCTGGGTAAAGCCTGCCGCCTTCATCAGCGCGCTGAGGCCGACACCATCGATTCCGTGCGCGCGGAACAGCTTCTCCGACGCCGCAACGATGGCCTTGCGGTTCTCCACCGCCTGCTGCTTCGAAACGCCCATCGCCCAGTACTCCTTTGCCTTTGTGCGGTTGTCATCTCAAGTATAGCGCCTCCGATGAAAAGACAATGGTGATCGACCTTGACATTCCGGCATCGGTGGACAAAACTCAATGTTAATCACCATCGTGTTTCGACCTCACAGCGCGGGTACCTCTATGGACATCGAACGTCACCAGCCCTTGCTCAACCCGTTCCGACTCGGGGACCTGGAGTTGCCTAATCGTGTCGTCATGGCGCCGCTGACGCGGATGCGTGCGGCGAATCCTGATCTTGCCCCGACCGCTTTGCATGCCGACTACTACGCCCAACGGGCCTCGGCCGGGCTGATCGTCAGCGAAGGCGTATTTGTGAGCCCCGAGGCAGTCGGCTGGGCAGACGTGCCCGGACTCTGGAGCGACGTGCAGGTGCGTGGCTGGCGCGCGGTGACCAACGCCGTGCACCGCGCGGGCGGGCGGATCGTTGCGCAGCTCTGGCATGCCGGTTCACTGGGGCACCCGGATTTCCACCCGGGCAAGGCTCCGCTTTCGGCGTCAGCGGTCAACCCCGGGCAGCAGAGCGTGACGAAGACTGGCAAGAAGGACACCGTCGTCCCGCGGCCCATGAACAAGGACGACATCCGCCGCACGGTCGCCGATTTCGGGAGGGCAGCGCGCAACGCGATCGCGGCAGGGTTTGACGGCGTGCAGATCCAGGGTGGCTATCACTACCTGTTCAACCAGTTCCTCAATGTCCGTACCAATCTGCGCACGGACGCTTACGGTGGCTCGACGGAGAACCGGGCCCGTTTCCTGTTCGAGGTCGTGGAACGGTGGCCGAGGTTGCCGGGGCGCACCGGACCGGAATCAAGACGGGGCCGGCAACCTCAGAAACCGGGGCGTTCATCTCCACTGACGAAACGCTTGCCACCGCCGAATACGTGATTGGCCGGCTCAACGATTTCGGCCTCTCCCATCTGCTGCTGATGGGAGCGATGGCCGACGTGTCGGCAACGCCGCTGGCCTCGCTGGGCGGAGACGGAATGTTCCGCCATTTCCGCAAGCTCTATCGCGGCAACATCATCGCCAATGTCGGCATCGACCAGGAACGGGGCAACGCGCTGATCGGGGCCGGACTGGCCGATATGGTCGCCTTCGGCCGCCCGTTCATTGCCAATCCGGACCTGCCAATGCGCTTCGCCATTGACGCGCCGCTTGCCGACATCGACTGGACCAAGGTCTACGGCCCGACGGCCGAGGGCTATGTCGACTATCCCGCCATTCAGGCCGTGCCGGCATGAGCTGCCGACATGACGTGCCACCGCGCCCATACAGGCTCTCAGGAGAACCAGCATGACTACCACCGCCCAAGCCGCAAACAAGGCCCTCGTGCTCGAAGCGTTTGACACGCTGTTCAACCAACGCGACTACGCCGCCGCCGCGCAATTCTGGTCACCCGACTACATCCAGCACAGCGCGCATATCGAACCGGGCCGTGACGGCCTGTTCAACCTCATCAAGGCGTTGCCGCCGGCCTTGCGCTATGAGCCGGGCGTGATCGTGGCGGACGGCGACTACGTGATCATCCACGGCCGCTTTTCCGGCCACGGGCGTCCCGCCGCATGGATTGCCGCAGACATCCTGCGCATCGAGGACGGCGTGCTCGCCGAGCATTGGGACGTGCTGCAGGACGAGGCCACGGCGGCCGAATCGAAGAGTGGCCTGCCGATGTTCGGCAACAGTTTCCCGCACTGAGTCCCGCTGAGTCCAACCTTCATCGCCCAAGGAGGCATCATGAAACTCACAGGTAGCACCGTATTCATCACCGGCGGCGGCTCTGGCATCGGCCGCGGCCTTGCCGAAGCGCTCCACAAGCTCGGTAACCAGGTCATTATTTCCGGCCGGCGCGCGGAGCGTCTGCAGGCGACGATCGACGCGAACCCCGGCATGCAGGCGGTATCGCTCGATATTACCGATCCGGCGGACATCAAGAAGGTCGCTGGAAAACTGATCGTCGACCATCCCAGTTTGAACGTGCTGATCAACAACGCCGGCATCATGCTGCTCGATGATGCTGCCGGCCCGATCGATGATGACTTGCTGACGTCGACCGTTGAAACGAACCTGCTCGGGACGATTCGGATGACCTCGGCGCTGATCGAGCATCTGAAAACGAAAGAAAGTGCCGTCGTGGCCAACGTCAGCTCGGTGCTCGGCTTCGTACCCATGGCGTTTTCGGCGGTGTACAGCGCGACCAAGGCGGCATTGCATTCGTACACGCTTTCGCAGCGCTATCAGCTTCGCGACAGCAAGGTCTCGGTCATCGAGATCGCGCCACCCTGGGTCCGCACGGAACTGCTGAACAGCACCGAGGAACCGCGCGCGATGCCGCTTGACGAATTCATCGCCGGCGTGATCGGACAATTGAGTACCGATGCCAACGAAATACTGGTCGGCCCCGCGGTGGCCATGCGTGCCAAGCCGGGACCGAACGAGCACGCGTGGGTCAAGGAGTTCAATGACTCGCTGGTCGCTGGGTGAGCACAAGGTTGCCCGGCGGTAGCTGGGCCGATCTGCCGGAACCGTTGCGGGGGATCGTGCCGGCTGTTGCTACATTGAAGTTCTCTATCTACTGTGGTCACATGTGAGTCGTATCCGGATGGGAGATGCAATGATGACGACTAAGAAGAGAATTGCCATCCTCGACGACTACCAGGGGGTGGCCCTCAAGGTAGCCGACTGGTCGCCGGTGACCGAGCGAGCGGATGTGGTGGCTTTCAGCGATCACATCGAAGAGGAAGCGGCGCTTGTCGATCGACTCCGGGAGTTCGACGTGGTGTGCGTCATGCGGGAGCGCACGCCATTCAGGCGATCCCTGATGGAACAACTCCCCAAGCTGAAGCTCATTGCCTCGACTGGCATGAGGAACGCGGCCATTGACGTGGATGCCGCGCAGGCGCTGGGCATTGAAGTCGTTCATACGGGCTATACGTCGACGCCTACGATCGAATTCACGTGGGCCATGATTCTCGCAAGCATGCGGAATATCGCAAGTGAGAATGCGTCGTTGCGCAAAGGCGGGTGGCAAATCGGCGTGGGGGAAGACCTGAAGGGCAAGACGCTGGGTCTCGTCGGGCTTGGCAACATCGGTTCCGAGGTAGCCCGGATCGGCCTGGCGTTCGGCATGCGCGTGTTGGCATGGAGTCAGAACCTGACTTCCGAAAGAGCGGCCGCCAGCGGCGCCGAGTTTGTTTCCAAAGAGGCATTGTTCTCGTCCTCGGACATTGTCTCGATCCACTTGATCCTCAGCCACCGGACTCGCGGCCTGATCGGCGCGCACGAGCTGTCGCTGATGAAGCCGACTGCACGGCTGGTCAACACATCGCGGGGGCCAATCGTTGTGGAGACGGAACTGATCGACGCGCTCAGGCGCGGAGCGATTGCGGGTGCGGCCATTGATGTCTATGACCAGGAACCGCTGCCCGCGGATCATCCGTTCCGGATCCTGCCGAACGTTCTTGCTACCCCGCATATTGGCTACGTGAGCAGGGGGCTCTATGAAACGTTCTATCGGGATACGGTCGCAAACATCGTTGGCTGGCTCGAGGGTATTCATGCAGCGGAGAGGGCTGGCTAGCTATGACGGGGCGCAACGGATGCCTTGGAAAGCGCTCACTCAAATCGAGAACAAACGCGATACGAGATCAGGCTCTACGTCATGAAATATCGCGCTATGCCAAGTCCTCGGTCATGCCATCGAATGGACCGCGCTCTCGATGTTTGCTGCCGCGAATTTCCGAAGGTGTGAGCGCAAACCACTGGCGGCATGCGCGCGACAACGCAGATTGCGCGGGAAAGCCGAGCATCACCGAAATCTGGCCGATCGCCAGTTTGGTGTCTCGCAGGTAATGCAGCGCGAGGTTCTTGCGGACCTCTTCCTTAAGGGCCTCAAAACTTGTGTTCTCTTCCGCGAGGCGGCGTTGCAGCGTTCTTGGATGCAGCGCAAGCAGCGATGCGACACTGGCTTTGTCGCAACTCGAAGTGCTCATCGTCTGCCGCAGCACCTGGCGAACGCGATCGGAAATGCTGCCTTGGGCGGCGCCGAAATTCCGAAAATGTAATCTTCTGCGATTTGACGCAGCGTATCGTCCGATCGTCGGACGCCCCGGCGACGCGGCAGCGCTCACGAGTGCCGAGTGCTGGGAAGGCTACGCAAGCTTGCTTCCGGCGGGAGCAAAGTGGGAAAACAAGATGCTGTTCCCGAAGTGGTTTCCATCCAGAAGGTGAAATTCACCGTCCGGGAGGCGAATCGCTGCGCGATATGCCGCAGGGGCCGGCGTGACCGTGTCGCGTCGGCCGGCAACGATGAGCGGTGGCGCCTTTACGCGATGGGCGGCGCAAACCGGGCTATAGAACGGGATCTCCAGGAAGCACCTGGAAGACGAAGCAATCTGCCAGCAGAACATCGCGCTTCAGATCGCATTTTTAAGAAGGCATGTCTGCATCGACCGCTTTGTCCCGGTACGGTCTGCTCCGTTACCCCATGAGTGTCGATAGAGGCACAAAGCACCGCAACGGTAGCCCCTTATCCACTGAATTGGTCGTTCGCACGTGAGCTCACCTAGACTCAAAATCTTCGCCACGCAACATCCAAAGGAAGAGCCCATGGCCGCGATCGAAGTGAAAGTGCCTCAACTCTCTGAATCGGTTTCGGAAGCCACGCTGATTCAATGGAAAAGGAAGGCCGGTGAGACCGTCAAGCGCGACGAGATCCTGGTGGAACTGGAAACGGACAAGGTAACGCTCGAAGTGCCCTGCCCGGCAGATGGCGTGCTGGCGAAAATCGTGCAGCCAGACGGCGCCACGGTGCATGCCGACGACGTGATCGCGCTGGTCGATACCGAAGGCAAGGCCACCGCGGCGGCCCCGGCCGCTGCCGCACCTGCAGCAGCGCCTGCGCCGGCCACCGCACCGGCCACCGCGCCGGTCATCGCACCAATTGGTGGCGGCGCAACTGCTACGGCCAAGGCCGATTTCGACGTCATCGTGATCGGCTCGGGCCCGGGCGGCTATATTGCGGCGATCCGCGCGGCCCAGTTGGGCATGACCGTGGCCTGTATCGAGGAGTGGAAGAACGAAGCCGGCAAGCCACTGCTCGGCGGCACCTGCCTGAACGTCGGGTGCATCCCGAGCAAGGCGCTGCTGGCATCGTCCGAATACTTCGCGCATGCACAGCACGGGCTGGCCGAGCATGGGGTGCAGGTCAAGGGGGTGACGCTGGACCTGCCCCAGATGCTCAAGCGCAAGGCCGCCATCGTCGATAAATTCACGGGCGGCGTCGAGCTCCTGTTCCGCAAGAACAAGGTGACCTGGATCAAGGGTCACGGCAAGTTCAAGGGGCGTGGTGCCGACGGCGTCATCACCGTGGAAGCGACCGAAGGCGGCGAGGCCAAGGCATACACCGCACGCAACGTCATCATTGCCACGGGTTCCAAGGCCCGTCATCTGCCGACCGTTCCGGTCGACAACAAGATCGTGTCCGATAACGAAGGCGCACTGGCGTTCGACTCCGTGCCGAAGAAACTCGCGGTGATCGGCGCCGGCGTGATCGGCCTTGAGCTCGGTTCGGTCTGGCGGCGGCTCGGCGCCGAGGTGACTTTGCTCGAAGCGCTGCCGACCTTTCTTGGCGCCCTCGACGAAGCCGTGGCGAGGGAGGCGGCCAAGCAGTTCAAGAAACAGGGGCTGACGATCCATCTGGGCATTGATATCGGCAAGATTGATACCACGGCCACGGGCGTCAGCATCGCCTACAAGGACAAGGACGGCGCCGACCAGAAGCTTGAGGCGGACCGATTGATCGTGTCGATCGGCCGCGTGCCCAATACCGACAATCTCGGACTGGACGCCATTGGCCTCTCGCCCGATGCGCGCGGCTTCATTCCTGTCGATGACCATTGCCGCACGGCGGCGGCGGGCATCTATGCAATCGGCGATGTCGTACGCGGCCCGATGCTGGCCCACAAGGCCGAGGACGAAGGCGTCATGGCGGCTGAGATCATCGCCGGACAGAAGCCGCACATCGACTACAACTGCATTCCATGGGTGATCTACACCGAGCCCGAAATCGCCTGGGTCGGCAAATCGGAGGCCCAGTTAAAGGCCGAAGGCCGGGAGGTCCGAACGGGCCAGTTCCCGATGATGGCCAACGGCCGCGCACTCGGCATCGGCCGCCCGGACGGCTTCATCAAGATGATCGCTGATGCAAAGACCGACGAGCTGCTGGGGGTCCATATCATCTCGGCCAATGCCGCGGAGCTGATCGCCGAAGCCGTGGCTGCGCTCGAGTTCAAGGCAGCGTCGGAAGACATCGGCATGATCAGCCACCCGCACCCGTCGCTATCCGAAGTCATGCGCGAGGCTGCGCTTGCGGTGCAGAAGCGGGCGTTGAACATTTAGCGGTCCGTCGTCCGGGCGTGCGGTGATCACATAGGTGCCGCACGCGAGCGCCATCGCAAGCTTGCAGCAGGTGCCGCAATGGGGGAAGAGTGGAGCAATCGATATCAGAGGAAAGAGTGAGCAAGAAGTTGATGATCTACGGTGCGTATGGCTACACGGGCGAACTGGTCGTCCGTGAAGCGGTACGCCAGGGTATGCGGCCGATCATTGCCGGGAGAGATGGCAGGAAACTCAAGCCACTGGCCGACGCGTTCGGCCTGGAGGCGAGAGCGTTCGAGGTGACTCAGGCGAAAGGAAACCTGCAAGACATTGCGGTCGTCCTGAACTGCGCGGGGCCATTCTCCACGACCGCAACCGCCTTCGTGGCAGCCTGCATCGGTTCGGGTGTTCATTATGTGGACATCACGGGCGAAATCCCCGTCTTCCAGTTCTGTCATGCGCAGGACGCGCGCGCGGCCAAGGCGGGTGTCGTTCTCTGTCCAGGCGCGGGTTTCGACATTGTTCCCACCGACAGCCTTGCGGCCGCGCTCAAGGAGCACCTGCCTGACGCACGCCGGATCGATATCGCGTTTTCCTTCGGAACAAAGCCGAGCATCGGTACGGCGAAAACCATCCTGGAGTCCGCTGCGAGCGGGGGCCTTGTCCGACGGGATCACCATCTCGTTCAAGTCCCCAATGCCTATCGCATTCGACGCATTCCGTTTCCGGGAGGCGCGCGCTGGGGCGTCTCGATTCCGTGGGGCGATGTGTACACCGCGGGTGTGTCGACGGGCGTGCCGGACGGGCTCGTGTACTGCGCGTTGCCACTCTGGCTCGGATTGACGATGCGGGTCACCAACTTCATGCGCCGGCTCTTTGCCGTTCCATTCGTTTCCAGAGCGCTCGACCGGCTGGCGGAGCGGCTCTTCGCTGGGGGGCCGAATGCCGAAGCACGTGACACCCAGCGAACCGCGTTCTGGGCCGAGGCAGCCAATGCCCAGGGGAAGACGATCATGATGAAGTTGTCGGCACCCAATGTCTACGCGATGACGGCAGACACAGCGTTGGCAATCGCCAATCACTGCCTGACGGACCCTGGCCCCAGAGGTTACAAGACGCCTTCGATGCTGATGGGCAGCGCTTACTTTCTCGAGCGCCCGGGTTTTGATGTGTCACACGGTTGACTACAAGCGAAATCGAGCGCTTGACGTTCGACGCGCAGGTGCCTTCGTAGCCTAAGTTGCAAGCACGCGCATCGAACTCGAAAACGTGCTCGCCATCGCTGATCGCCGGCATTGCTCGGCGGACTGTAGTCGAGACCGACCAGCGGTTTGCAGGCAATGCAATCGGTCAACGTTGACCCCGACCAGTTTGCGCCCGCTCAGGCGGCTTGTTCGGTTGCGTTCGTACGACGTCGGCGAGTCCCCGCTGTCTTCGACACTACCTCGCCCGGCGCGACGGCTTTCGCCCGGCGCGCCTGATAGGACTCGCCCCATTCCCTGAGGCTAATCAGCACCGGTGCGAGCGTCTCGCCGAAGGGCGTTAGCTCGTATTCGACCTTGGGTGGGACTTGGGGGTAGACATGGCGCGCAACGATGCCGTCCGCCTCCAGTTCGCGCAATTGCAGGGTCAGCATGCGTTGCGTCGTGTTCGGCATCAGTCGTGTGAGTTCCATGAATCGCTTTTTCTCACGCAACAGATGAAAGAGGATCACCGGCTTCCATAAGCCGCCGATTACGGAGAGCGTGACTTCGACAGCGCAGCCGCTCTTGCTGTCCAGGCGCTTGGGTCGCATGGCATCTATACCTACATAATTGATAGTACCGGCTTTAATTGTACCTTCTTGCGATTATCGATGCACGATCGGACAATCACGGTGTGGTTGCGGACCTTCCGTGACCTCACGCACGGACCAATGGGCGCGATGGCGTTCGCGACGCCGATGCGACATCGCACATCATGCGTCCGTCAATCGACCATCAGGAGTTGCTTCGATGAAAGCCATCACCTTGCGCCGGCCCGCCGGATTGGAACACCTCGAACTCGTGAATCTCGCCGATCCCGGTGCGCCAGCGCCGGGCGAAATCCGCGTGCGCATCCACGCGAGCTCGCTCAACTTCCATGACTTGGGCGTCGTCATGGGACGCTTGATCACCGATGACGGTCGCATTCCGATGTCGGATGGCGCAGGCGTTGTCGAAGCGATCGGCGACGGTGTGACCGAATTCAAGGTCGGCGACGCAGTCGTATCGACGTTCTTCCCATATTGGCTCGATGGCGGCCCAACGCTCGCCGATTTTTCTACGACTCCGGGCGACGGTGTCGATGGGTACGCTCGCGAGATCGTCGTGCGCCCCGCGCAATGGTTCACGCACGCGCCGCGAGGCTACAGCCACGCAGAGGCTGCGACGTTGACCACGGCGGGCCTGACGGCGTGGCGTGCACTAGTTGTCGACGATGCGCTGAAGGCCGGCGATACCGTGCTCGTTCAGGGCACGGGTGGTGTCTCGATCTTTGCCCTGCAGTTCGCAAAGCAGATGGGTGCGACGGTGATTGCGACATCGTCGTCCGACGAGAAACTGGCGAAGGCGCGCGCGCTCGGGGCCGATCACTTGATCAACTATAAGCGCGATACCGACTGGGCCGCGAAGGTACTCGAGATCACGAACGGTCGCGGTGTCGACAACGTTGTCGAGGTCGGCGGTCCGGACACGCTCGGCCAGTCGATTCGGGCCTGCCGGATCGGTGGCCATATCGCGCTGATCGGCGTATTGACCGGCATTGCCGGGCAGGTGCCGACGGGTGAACTGATGCGTCGTCAGCAGAAACTGCAGGGGCTGATTGTCGGCAGTCGCAGGCATCAGGTTGACATGATCCGTGCGATCGACGCAAACGGGATCAAGCCTGTGATCGACCGCACGTATCCGCTTGAAGAGATTGCCGACGCGTTCCGCCACCAGGCGGCTGGCAAGCATTTCGGCAAAGTTTGCCTGTCGCTTTAAAAGGGGCGGCGTCGCGGCGATCAGACGAACGCCAGTGGATACCGCGGCCCACCGGAAAGAAGACCTGGCCGCTCCGGGGGAGCAGCACGGCGCGGGGAAAATGCGCCCACGATTCGCAGAATGAGGCGCTTCTGCTCCATCATGAGCGGCCTGGTGATCTGTTCGCGCTTTTGCGGATGGAGAGGAGAACAGAACAGTTGGCGTGCCAACTTGATCGCTCAGGAACCGTGATTCTGCTCGCGCAGCGTCTTCTTTACCAGCGTCACGAAAGCGGGATCGATGCCTCCCATCTTGTTCGTTCGGCCAACGATGCGCCCTTGCTCATCGAGCAGGATGAGCACTGTGCTGTGATTGAAATCCCCATCCGGTAACTGGCGATACTGAATTCCCAGGGACGCCGCCAGCTTTCTCACGCTGGATGCATCTGTTCGAGCGAGCGTCCAATGAGCGCCGTCCAGATTGCGCTTGTCCGCAATCCCCTTCAGTGCCGCGACGTTGTCATGTGCCGGATCGAAGGTGACCAGGAGCGTCTTCAACTGGGCGCGTTCCTCTGCCGTCAGCTTTTGGCCGATGAGCTGGACGGTTTCGATCAGCATTGGACACACGAACTGGCATGATGTGTAGAACATGCTGACGACCATCGGCTTGCCTCGCCGCGAGGCCAGGTCGAAGGTGTTGCCGTCCTGGTCAACGAAGGAGACCGGCAGATGGTAGATGGACTGGCTCGGAAGCGCATTCGCCGCGGTGGCCGGGCTGTCAGCTTTCGGGCTGGCGGCTTCGGCCGGATGCAACGAGGCAACGCCAAGGAGTGCCAGAAGAAGCGCCACCGAAGCATATCGTTTCATTGGCAACATCATTTGTTTGCTCCTGATATGGGGCGCGCGCAGCGGAACCCGAGGTTGTTGGTGGTGTCCACCGCGTTGAGCGAAGATAGCAGTGCAATGCGCATGAGCACCGCATAGTTCTCGCGGTCCTGGAGGCTGATCGCTCCTGCGCCGCAGAACTGCAGCTTGTCCGGATCGCCCTGATTGCGGCTATCTGCCGATACCATCAGGGCGTTGAAATCGTCGACCCATTCCCATACCAACCCGTGCATATCGCGCACGCCGTAGTAGTTTGCCGGGCCACCGACAGGGGGTAGCGGGGCGCTGGAGGACTGGGCGTACCAGGCGAGTATGCGAGCCCGCCATTCCGGATCCCGTCGGGCATCCGCATGGGTTTCATCAGCAGCCGCGACAAACTCCCATTCCTCCCAGGTTGGCAGACGTGCTCCTTCGCTTTCACAGAATGCCTGTGCCGCGAACCAACTGACACTGGTCACGGGCTGCTTACTGGCGAGGGCCGGTCCGGGGGAAGAGGGGGACTGCCACTGGTGAAGATAGCTGGGATCCACGAAAGCTGCCGGTGCGCGACCACGTTGCCATTCCGGATGGGCTGCGACAAAGGCACGGAATTCATCGTTGGTGACTGGCGTTTCTCGCAACGCGAATGACGCCACCCTTGTCTGCGGCAGGTTGGCGCCTTTGTCCAACACGCTGATGAACGCCCCCGCCGGAACTGGCACATAGCTGGCGGCTTGAGCATTGCCGATCGCTACGGAGAGCAGCAGCAATGCCGACGCCTTGATGCGGGGGACGTTCATATACTGGGTGCGTCCTATGTCAGTGGCCCACTGCAACCGCTGGCGCAGCCTTGGCGCGAGATGCCTTGACCTCTTCGGCCTTGATGCGGCCACCCTTGTTGTCCCAACTGTTCAGGACATAGGTCAGGATGTTGGCGACCTCGTCGTCATTGAGCTGGTTCATCGCCGGCATGACCGAGTTATATTCCGTGCCGTTGACAGCCACCTTGCCAGACAAGCCGCGCAACACGACGTCAATGGCGCGAGCGTGGTCAGCGTTCAGGAAGTCAGACTTGGCAAGTGGGGGAAATACACCCGGCAGACCTTCGCCATTGCCTTGGTGGCAGACCGAGCACGTGCCAAGGAACAGTGCCCCACCGGCCTTGACCTGTTCTGCAACTGTAAGCTCACCGGCGGCGGCAGCCTTTGCGGCGACTGCTACGGCGGCAAGGTTCGGTTGGGCGCGATCTCCCAGGTACACCGAGTCAAGCTCTTTGCCGGAATAGATCGCCTTGTCCTCCGGGCCGTCGACTTTCATGATCGCCAGTGCCCCCTTGTTGAAAGCACGGAAGATCGAGTGATCGACCAGCGGATAGCTGCCCGGCACCTTGGTCTTGAATTCGATGATGGCAGCGCCGCCGGCCGGGATGAGTGTGGTTTGCACATTCTCCTGCATATGCGTGCCGCCCTCGAAGCGCACCTTATCGAAGATGGCCCCGATCACATGGAAGCTGGATACCAGATTCGGGCCGCCATTGCCGACGAAAAGCCGGATCTTCTCATTGGTATTAGCCTTGAGGGCTTTATCGCCAGCGAGAGCGCCCTCCGCGCCATTGAAGACCACGTAGGTGGGCTTCTCATCGATCGCCTTTTCCATGTCGAACGGCTGGTTACCCTTTTCCCGGTACTTGCCCGTCGTATAGAAATCACCCTGCATGACGTAGTATTCGCGATCCACCTTTGGCAAGCCTTGCGGCGGCTCGACCAGGATCAGCCCGTACATGCCGTTGGCGACGTGCATGCCCACCGGCGCGGTGGCGCAGTGATAGACATACAGGCCCTCATTGAGCGCCTTGAAGGTGAACTGGGATTCGTGGCCAGGCGCGGTGAAGCTCGACGCGGCGCCGCCGCCCGGGCCGGTCACCCCGTGCAGGTCGATGTTGTGCGGCATCTTGCTGGTCGGATCGTTCTTCAGGTGGAACTCGACCGTATCGCCCTGACGCACCCGAATGAAGCTACCGGGTACAGTGCCGCCGAATGTCCAGAAGGTGTAGTTCACACCTTCCGATATCGGCATCACCTTTTCGACCACTTCAAGATCAACGATCACCTTCGCGGGATATTTACGGGTGATTGGGGGCGGAACGAAAGGTGGGCTGGTGAGTTGTGCCTTGATTGGTGCGCCCTGCGGCGGGCCGAGGTCACCGGCCGATTTTGCAGGCGCCCCCGCCGCGGAGAAGGCGGGCGCCGTCGGAAACGACACGCAGAGCATTAATCCAGCTACAGCCAGCAGTTTGACGGCAGCTTTGTATCTGGTTGCCATGATTGATCCTCCCGGGGTGCGATGGTGCCATTGATGCTCTGAGGATATGGTCTCGGCAAACCTTGGATTTTGTTTTGCGTCAAGTGATTGCGATGTTCGATCTGTGAAACGGTTTGGATCGGTCGGATTAGAGGACCAATATTGGGCAGCAAGCGGGACAGATTATTTAGGTCGCAACGCGCCAACGACGACCTCGCCCGGAAGGCGCTCGTCGGCCAACGTCCTGCGGCTCAAGCATCAGTGCAAACGGCGCGATGTTCTGTCGCTTCCGAGCAAGGTTGACGAAGATCTGCAGCGAATGGACAGTCTTGCTGACCTCTGCCACGCCGCTGCAGGCCATAAGCGGGGAAGTGGCTGCCGTGGTGGGCGCGCTGCAGCGGGGCAATGACAGGCATGACGTTCGTCTCAGGCACCCTGGGCTTCGCTCAGGGTCGGATAGTCTGTGTAGCCCTGCGCCGTACCGCCGTAGAAGGCGTTGCGGTCCGCCTCGTTCATCGGCGCGCTGCTCTTCAGGCGGGCGACGAAGTCCGGGTTCGCAAGGATCATCTGGCCATAGGCCTCCAGGTCGGCCAGCCCCGTCGCCAGGTCGGCCCCAACTTGCTCACGCGGGCGGCCCGGCCGGTTCAGAATCAGCGTGCCCTGCCAGAGCTTGCGGATGTCGGCCAGCAGCGCTTCGTTGCCTTGGTGCATGACGTGCAGGTAGGCCAGCCCCAGCTTGTCGAGTTCGGCGACCAGGTAGCGGTACAGGTCCGGCCCTTCGGCACCTTCGTCGATGCCCCAGATCGTCGTGCCCGGCGAGAGCCGGATTGCGGTGCGGTCCGCGCCGATCTCTTCAGCAATCGCGCTGGCGACTTCGATGGCGAAGCGGGCGCGGTTCTCGATCGAACCACCGTATTCATCGGTGCGTGCGTTCGCGCTCGGGGCGAAGAACTGATGGACCAGGTAGGCGTTGGCGCCATGGATTTCGACGCCATCGGCTCCGGCCTCGATCGCGCGGCGGGCCGCGTAGCGGAAATCCTGGACGGTCTGGCGCACCTCCTCGGTCGACAGGGCGCGTGGCGCGGGAATCTCCTGCATGCCCTTGGCCGTGAACATCGATGCGCCCGGCGCGATCGCCGACGGCGCGACGCCTTGGCGATGATGCGGTGTGTTGTCGGGGTGGAACATGCGCCCGGCATGCATGAACTGGATAAAGAGGCGGCCGCCCCTGGCATGCACGGCATCGGTAGTCTTCTTCCATCCGGCGACATGCGCGTCGGTGTAAATGCCAGGCGTGGTCAAGTAACCCTGCCCATCATCTGAGGGCTGGGCGCCTTCAGTAACAATCAGGCCAATGCTGGCGCGCTGAGCGTAGTACTCGGCGGCCAGTTCTCCCGGCGTGCCGTCGTGCTGGGCACGGCTGCGAGTCATTGGGGCCATCACCAGACGGTTCTGCAGGGTGTAGCGGCCGACGCGGATGGGATCGAACAGTTTGCTCACGATGAACTTCCTTGATTGGGAGGGACGAGAGCATCATCGCGCGATCCATGTGCGGGATAAATATGGTAATTTGGATAATATTGATCCCTTCATGGAGCAATTTGCATGGAACTGCTGAATGACATGGCCTTGTTCGTCGAGGTCGTCAAAGCCAAGGGCTTTCGCAGTGCCGCGGAGGCGATGGAAATGCCGAACTCGACACTGTCGCGTCGGATCAGCGGATTGGAGAAGGCGATCGGGCTGCGCTTGCTGCATCGCACGACACGGAAGATCGAACTGACCGAGGCGGGTCAGATTTATTTCGAGCGTTGCAAGCGCATCGTCGATGAAGCCCGGCTGGCACACGAGCAGCTCGGCGAAATGCTGGCCCAGCCGAGCGGCGTGCTGCGCGCATCGTTGCCGGTGGATTTCTCCGTGACCTACCTGGCGCCCTTGATCGCGGAGTTTGCCGGCCGCTATCCCGGCATCACCTTCGATTTCGACCTGGCGGCGCGACGGGTCGACCTGGTCAGCGAACCGTTTGACGTGGCGATCCGCATCGGGGAGTCCGACAGCTCGCAACTGATCGCACGCACGTTGGCCTCGCTCACGCCTTACCTCTATGCCTCGCCTGGCTACCTCGAACGCTCGGGCGAGCCAGCCAAGCCCTCCGACCTGGCAAGGCATGAGTGCTTGGGCATGCTGAAGGCGGGATCGTGGACGCTGCAGGACGGGAAACGGACCGTTACGGTGTCGGTGGGTGGCCGGTTCACGGCCAACAACGTTGGCATGATCCGCCGGCTGGCGACGCTCGATATGGGCGTGATCCTGATGCCTGAGGAAATCGCCGCCGATGATCTGGCCAGCGGGAAGCTGCGGCGCATCATGCCGGCATGGCACGGCACGCCGACGCCTGTCTATGCCATCACCGAAACCCGGTTGCTGCCGGCGAAAACGCAGCGCTTCATTGAGTTCCTGCGGGAGCGATTAGGGCGGTAGCTCGCATGGATGATAGGTTTGCCGGCGAGTTTGCATCGCAATGCAAACAGAGCCCACAAGGAGCTCTGTTGCAGTTTGGGGCAGGGCGCTTGTCGGTAGCCCAAGGTGCACTACTTTTCTGTGGCCGACGGTGTCCTCTTGTGGTTATGCGACGTCCCGCGTGCCTTCGGAGGGGCGCTTGTTTTTGAGCACAGGCCGAAGCACTGGAGAAAGGTCATCCCTTGGCAACGCGTGAGTATGTCGCCACTCGATGATTGATTTGCGCGGGTGCGTACGGCAACCGCAAACTAACAAGTGAGGTGTAGGATCGCATTGACATCGCGAGGTTGTTCCTCCAGCTTCGCGATGGCTTCGGCGGTCGGCAGGATGACAAGTTTGACGTGGCGATGCCGGGCTTCTTGCTTCACCTCGTCCATCACTGGCAAAGCTCCGGTACCGGTACCGATCACCAGCAGGCGGCAATCCCAAGGGATGTCCTCCTTGATCGACAGCGGTGTGTGGCCGAAGGCCTCGCGAAACGCCTTCGACGGCTTCTTCCTGCGCTTGCGGACCGTTCCGTGGTCGATTATCACGTCATGCGTATAAGTCACGCCATCAATGCAGATGTATCCAAAAGAAAAGGCTTCATAGCGCATAGGTACCTCCGCAGGAACATTGACAGCAACCTCCGAAATGTTGATTCCTGATTCATTAGAGTCAATGGACGGACATCGGTAAAGCCTCGGATCACGCCCCGCGATGTACTCGTGCAGCCACTGATGGTCGGGGTCGCGAAAGGGGCGTTCGGTCCGAAGCATCGCCGTCTCACACTTTTATACGAAGGGCGATTGAACTCCATGCTGACTGCGCACGACCCCGACTTGGCTGGCGCGTTGGAGCGTCATGTAAAGGTCCTTGCTGGAGACATCGGCGAACGCAACGTGTTTCGGCCGGACGCGCTGCATGCGGCAGCCGACTATATCGCACAGGAATGGGCCAAGCGTGGTTTTGCGGTGATGCGTCAGGAGTATCAAGTACGAGGCGTCTCCTGCGCCAATATCGAGGTTGCGCTCGCGGACTGCATTCAGGCAGACGAAATCATTGTGCTGGGCGCGCACTATGACACGGTGCGGAACAGCCCAGGGGCCGATGACAACGCCAGCGGTGTCGCCGCGCTGATCGAGATCGCGACCCTGCTTCAGGCCCTCTCGCCCCGGCACACTGTGCGCTGCGTTGCGTTCGTGAACGAGGAAGCGCCGTTTTTCTTCCACAAGGACATGGGCAGCCTGAGGTATGCAAGAGCCGCGCGGCTGCGCGGGGATCGCATTCACGTGATGCTTTCGCTTGAGATGCTGGGTTACTACCTGGACGAACCTGGCACCCAAAGCTATCCGCCGCTGCTACGCTATTTCTATCCAGGAAGTGGCAACTTTATCGCCTTCGTTTCCAATCTTCGCTCGTGGCGTCGCCTGCGATGGCTGGTCAATGCGTTCCAGGCCTCATCCAGTTTTCCGATCGAAGCAGCGGCGCTTCCGTGGTGGGTACCCGGTGTCGCCTCGAGCGATCACTCCTCCTTCTGGCGCCAAGGCTATCCGGCCATCATGGTGACGGACACCGCCTATCTGCGCAATCCGAACTACCATACCGCGCGAGATGTCCCCACCACGCTCGACTATGGTCGCATGGCCGCGGTGACGTTAGGGTTGGCCGCGAGCGTCGCGTCGCTGAGACCAAGGGGAATGAGTGCAGACAAGGCGTAGGCCGAACACATTTTCGCAACTCCGGGCAAAATGCGAAACCATTGGAGCACATGCGACCGTTCGTCCAGAAACCAGCCTGTCGTTAGGTCGGACCTTCAGGGGCGTTGCCTGTCTCCTAAAATATTATCAAGGTGTTGCGTAACCCGACTACGCTGCCAACGCGAACTTTTGGAGACCGTTAGAACCACGTCTCAATAACTGACGGGTGGTCTATGGTGCGATCACTTCGCTATTTGGGAGTCTTGGGAATCTGCGCTTTGTTCACTGCGTGCGGAGAGATTCCGACCAAGCATGCTGCGTGCAGAGTCTGATTCCTGTCGCCCTCGGCACGAGCACGAGATGTTGCAATCCGGCGAGGCGTCATGGTATTCGGCAACGTTCCAGGGGCGTCTTACCGCAAACGGAGAGCGCTACGATAGCGGCGCCTTGACTGCCGCCCATCGAACATTACCGCTCGGCAGCCATGTGCGCGTCAGATCGCTGGCTACTGGAAAGTCGGTTGTCGTTCGCATCAACGATCGCGGGCCATACGTCAAAGGTCGGATTATCGATCTCTCTTACGCTGCGGCGGAAGCCTTGGGTTTGCCAGACGCGCGGTCGATGCGCGTGCAGATTGAACGTTGATGGTCTGCTTTGGGCCGTCTTCTGCGCCAGTTGCTGCCGTTCGCTTTCGCGCCTCACCGTCATTCAAACGGCTGCTCCACTTGAAAACTGGTCACCTGCGTTTCTAGCGTGCTCGTTGGATTGCCGGCGTTCGGCGCCCCGGATTTGCTGCCTCTGAGTCCTCGTTGCAAGGAACGCCTTGCGGCAATAGTGCTAGCATCGGCATAAGCGAAAGTCATTTCGAAGTGGTCGGACCAGTGAGACATGCCATGCAAAAAGACAACCCGGAATACGCGTCGCAGGTCGCGGATATGGTCGCCGGACGCATAGAAAGCCTGATCGTCGACGGCGTCCTGAAGCCGGGGCAGCCGCTGCCTTCCGAGCGACGCCTGACCGTCAAACTGGGCGTGTCGCGGTCCGCCGTGCGGGAGGGGCTGCAGGTGTTGCGGACGCGCGGAATCATCGAAACCGCGCACGGACGCGGCTCATTCGTCGCGGCGCTTACGTCGCAACCGGCGCTCACGCCGATGATGCATCTCCTCGGCTCACAGCCGAGAACCCTATACGACATCTTCGAAGTACGCGAGATGCTCGAGGCCGAATCGGCGCGTCTTGCTGCGCTTCGGGGCACGCAGGCGGATTTCGCGCTGATTACCCGCCGCTACGAGGAGATGCTCGCCGCGAATGAAAGCGACGTCGGCGAGTCGACGCGCGCGCGGCTTGACTATGCCTTCCATCTTGCGATCTGCGAGGCATCGCACAATCCGGTGCTCGTGCATACGCTGAGTTCGCTCACCGATTTGTTGTTGAGTTCGGTCTTCGCCTCGGTCAACAACCTCTACCATCGCGAGGCGGAAAAGCGTGTGATCGACAGGCAGCACGCCCGTCTCTTCAAGGCCGTGATCGGCAAGCAGCCGGAGCAGGCGCGCAAGGCTGCCAGTACGCATATCGCCACCACGATCGCCAGTTTGAGAGAAATCGAAGCGGAGGAGCAGCGTCTGGTGCGGGCGACACTGCGGCTCAAGGGATGGGCATGACGCGAGCAGGAGCACGAGCATGCGTCCGTCCCGGACGCCCGCGTCGGCATTGATTTGCGCGGGAAACCGCGCCTGGCACGACAAAAATTACTGGTCGGACCAGTGCCATAACGTCTCGACAGTCTCCTACTGGCGCGGAACAATGCGCGCTAGCAAACTCAGTTGCGGTGGCAAGCCGCACACGAATCAGGAGACTCGCGATGACCCCGCACGACCCGACAGGCGCGTCCGCCCGGCCCGCCTCTGGCAGATCCCGTACCCACGCTCCAGTTGCAACGACCGCATTCGAAAATGCGACTTACGCGAAAGTGACTTGGCGTCTGCTGCCGTTTCTTTTCATCTGCTATGTCGCGGCCTATCTGGATCGCGTCAACGTCGGATTTGCCAAGCTGCAAATGCTCAGCGACCTGCGGTTCAGCGAGTCGGTGTATGGGCTTGGTGCGGGGATTTTCTTCATCGGCTATTTCGTTTTCGAGGTGCCGAGCAACATCTTGCTGCATCGCGTGGGTGCGCGCGTGTGGATCAGCCGCATCATGGTGACATGGGCGCTGGTGTCGGCAGCGTCGCTATTCGTGAAGACGCCGGCCATGTTCTATGCGCTGCGTTTTCTCCTCGGCGTCGCGGAGGCAGGGTTCTTTCCGGGTATTGTGCTGTATCTGACGTACTGGTATCCGTCGGCGCGCCGTGGCCGCATGAACGCGCTGTTCATGATCGGCATTCCTGTTGCGGGCGTGCTCGGCGGCCCGCTGTCAGGCTGGATCATGCAGGCATTCAACGGCGTGCGGGGTCTGTCGAACTGGCAATGGCTATTCCTGCTTGAAGCGATTCCGTCGCTGGTGCTGGGCATCGTCACGCTGTTCGTGCTGCCGAACGGCATCCGCGCCGCGGCGTGGCTCGACGAGCGGCAAAAGCAGCTTCTCGAGAACAACATCGCCCGCGACGGAGTTGTGGGCGCGGAGGCGTCGCTGCGCAGCATCGTGTCGAATGGGCGTGTCTGGCGGCTCGCGGCGATCTACTTCTGCTGCATGATGGGTCTCTACGGCGTGAGCTTCTACTTGCCCACGCTGATCAAGGCGGCGGGCGTCAAGGACACACTGGATGTCGGCTTGCTGACCGCGGTGCCTTATGCGGTCGCGATCGTGTCGATGATCCTGGTCGCGCGCAGTTCCGACCGTCGCAATGAGCGCCGCTGGCATCTCGCGATGGCGGGCGTCGTCGCCGCAGCGGGCTTTTACGCAAGCACACTCAATTCGGGGAATCTCGCGCTCGCATTGTTTACGCTGTCGCTCGGCACCGCTGGTGTGTTGTCGATGATGCCCGTCTTCTGGACGTATCCGAGCAGCGTGCTGACGGGCACGGCCGCCGCTGCCGGCATCGCGATGATTAATTCGATCGGCAATCTCGCCGGCTTCGTCAGCCCGTCGATCATCGGATGGATGAAGGACGTGACGCATAGCACGAACGCCGGTCTCGTCGTCGTCGCGGCGGCGCTGTTGGTCGGCGCGGCGCTGACGCTGACGCAGCGCGCGACGTCGGCATCGGCGGCGGCGTCGATGCCGAGCCGGGCTTGAAGCGGCGCTTGCGTTGATACGTGATCGAAGGTCGCCATGTCAGATACAGCTTATTCCGCCATTACCGCCATCCCCCTCGGGGATACGCGTAGAACGTTGCTCGCCTCACTCGGCGATATCGTTGGCGCGCGCAACGTGCTTACCAGCGATGCGAAAACGCGCCGCTACCGCACTGGCTACCGTTTCGGGGCGGGCCGCGTGCTGGCAGTCGTGCGCCCCGGCACGCTGGTCGAACAATGGCAGGTGCTCGCCGCATGCGTCGCCGCGCGCGCGATCGTCATCACACAGGCGTCGAATACCGGACTGACCGGGGGGTCGACGCCCGATGGCGACGACTACGACCGCGACGTTGTCATCGTCAGCACCACGCGCATCCGCCGCGTGCATCTGATCGGCAACGGGCATCAGGTGGTCTGCATCGGCGGCACGACGCTCGATCAACTCGAACGCACGCTGAAGCCGCTCGGACGGGAGCCGCATTCGGTGATCGGCTCGTCGTGCATCGGCGCGTCGGTACTGGGCGGCGTCAGCAACAATTCGGGCGGCTCGCTCGTGCATCGCGGACCGGCTTATACGGAGATGGCGATGTTCGCCGCCGTCGATGCATCGGGCACGCTGCGGCTCATCAACCATCTGGGTATCGAGCTCGGCAGCACGCCGGAAGAGATTCTGTCGCGCGTGGAAAACGGCACGTTCACCGACACGGACATTCGTAGCGGTGTGGCGGCTTCGGATCACGATTATGCGACCCATGTCCGCGATATCGATGCGCCCACGCCTGCGCGCTTCAACGCCGATCCACGGCGCCTGTTCGAAGCGTCCGGATGCGCCGGCAAGCTGATGGTATTCGCAGTGCGTCTCGACACGTTCGCGGCAGAGCAGGGCGCGAAGGTGTTCTACATCGGCACGAACGATTCGTCCGTGCTGACCGACATCCGACGTCACGCGCTCGCGAATTTCGCGCACCTGCCGATTGCGGGCGAATATCTGCATCGCGATGCGTTTGATGTTGCGCGCAAGTACGGCAAGGATCTGTTCGTCATCATCGACAAGTTCGGCACGAACCGGCTGCCGATGTTCTTCAATCTGAAAACGCGCTGCGATGCGTTGTTCGAGCGCCTCGGCTTCATGCCGAAGCATTTGTCCGATCGCGTACTGCAATGGATCAGCGAGCGTTTGCCGGATCATCTGCCTGCGCGGCTGAAGGCGTACCGCGATGAGTACGAGCATCATCTGATGCTGAAGGTGCCGGCGGCGGGCATCGACGAAGCGCGCGCTTTCCTGTCGAAACGTTTCGCGCAATCCGGCGGTGCGTATTTCGAATGCACCGAAGAAGAAGGCCGCAAGGCATTCCTGCACCGCTTCGCGGCAGCAAGCGCGGCCGTTCGATACCGCGCGGTCCATCATCGCGAGGTCGAGGATATCGTTGCGCTCGATATCGCGCTACGACGCAACGACCGCGACTGGTTCGAGCAGCTGCCGCACAAGATCGAACGTGCGATCGTGCTGAAGCTGTATTACGGGCACTTCCTCTGTCATGTCTTTCACCAGGACTACATCGTCGCCAAGGGCAACAACTGCCTCGCACTCGAACACGAGATGCTTGAGCTGCTCGAGACCCGCGGCGCCGAGTATCCCGCCGAGCACAACGTGGGACACCTGTACGAGGCCAAGCCGCAGCTCGCTGCGTTCTATGAGAGGCTGGACCCGTGCAATTGCTTCAATCCCGGCATCGGAAAGACTTCGAAGTTCGCTGCCTATCGCGACTTCAGCGACTGCACAGTTGAAGCATGATGGCAATCTCACCAGCAGCGCCACGCCCTCTTTGAGAAAAGTATCACCATAAATATTCATGACATCTGTGGTGAACTTTCTTTAATTGCCTTCCTGCGCGCGCCACCTAACCTTGCAGCACGTCGCGCCACTGCCGGCGCGCTGCTTTGCCTCGGGAGGGCGCCATGCAAATCAAGCTTGTGCTGTTTGGCGAGAACGTCGGCATCCCCAAGACCCCACTCACCATGGGCCTCGGTCTGGTGTCGCTGTGGGTTGACGGCCGTGGCTTCACGAGCGCCACCAACGATCTGGGCGGCCTCGGCTATGTGCTGCTCGAAACCAAGGACGTCGACATCGGCAACATCGACGCTGAGCGCCAGCAGGTCTTCACCAAGCTGCACGGCGGGCTGGTGCGCTTCCAGATCCAGACCAACAAGTTCATAAGGGATGGCGGCATCGCGCATATCCGCCTGACCGCGCAGCGCACGCAAGATGGAGGCGTGGCCGAATCGTCGCTCGAATTCATGGCCGAGAACTGCACCGGGATCTCCCTGACGGCCGGCCCGATCGAGTTCACTGCCGAGCTGCTGCAAATGGCGCAGGCGGTCGCCATGGATGCGCAGCTCGTGTCCGATTACGTAGTGCTCGCCGTGGCGGAAGCCGCCGGCGACGCGACCAACGCCTGACGCGCGCATCCGCGCGCCCTGCGGGAGGGGATCATGGCTTTACATCAGATCGAAGTGCCGTGGAAGCTGAGCTATGACGTCGGGGTCGGCGTGGACTTGGCCTCGGGCAGCCCGATGAACAAGGTCGTCGACGGGGTCGCCGATGGCGTCGACAACGCCCAAGGGGCGATGGTGGACCTGTTCGTGCAGCGCATCCAGTCCACCGAGGACCTTGAACGGTCGCTTGGCATCAGCGCGGAGGCCAGCTACGGCTGCGGCTGCTTCGGCGGCGTGTCGGCGCGCTTCAATTTCGCGCAGAGCTCCAAGATCCAGACAAACTCGCTCTTCATGACCATCACTGTCAAGGTGGAACTGGGCGCGCTGTCCATCGACAAGGTCAAGCTGGACGCGGAGGCGGACGCCACCGTCGGCAACTACGAGCTGTTTGCCACGCGCTACGGCAATATGTTCGTGCGTGGCCTGCGACGCGGGGGCCTGTTCATCGGTGTGGTCCAGATCAACACGCGCAATGAAGACGAGGCCACGCAGGTCTCGGCCGCGCTGGGCGGCAGCTATGGGCTCTTTTCCGCGCAGCTGGAGACCAGGCTCAGCGACGTCAAGAAGACCTACCAAGCCGAGGTGCGCGTGCGCATGTATCACGAGGGCGGCCCGGTGGACCTGACGCTGGACGATCCAACCGATCCGATGCAGCTGCTGCGCAATGCGAACCTGTTCCTGAAGAGCTTTCGCGACAATGGCAATGCCATGGCGGTGCCCCTCTCGGTGGCACTGGCGCCGATCTCGATCGCCAACGGCACGCCGCCGCCCAACGCCGCGCAGATCGAGCACGCGCAGGACATTCTCTTGTACTGCGCCAAGCGGCGCAGCGGCATCCTGGACCAGCTCAACCTGCTCGATTTCATCAACGACAACAAGCCCAAATACGACCTGAGCAATGGCGCCACGTGGGACGCGGTGCGCGCCGCGATCCAAGACTTCCAGGCCGATCTCGATACGGTCGCCGCGTGCGCGAGCCAGGCGATCAATCATCCGGATCAGGCCGTTATGCCGACCGACTATGCCGCGCAACACGGCAAGGTCTTCCCCAAGGCGAGCTTCCCCACGCCGATGCCGGTGCCGATCGGCGGCAAGCTGGTCGAGGTGCCCGACTTCAGCGAGTGCGCGACGGCCGATGCCTGTCGCACGCTGGCCAAGGCGAGCGGCCTCACCCTCGGGTTCGAGCAGCGCCAGCCCCCCGGGCCATTCCGCGTGCTGGACTTTCAGCCGCCCAAGGGGACCCCCTTGGCCGAGAATGGCACGGTGACCATCGCCTGCCCTGCGAGCGACCACAAGTTCGATCTCATCAAGGTCCGGGACTGGCAGTTCGCCCGCGTGGCGGACCAACTGGTCCTCAGGCCGCGCGGCTAAAACGCCGGTAAGGTTCGCGTGAGCGCGGCGCGGCCGGCGCGGCGTGGTGGCGGTCTCAGTGCGCCTCGTCCGCGTCGTCTTCGTCGTCATAGCACTCCGAGGCCCCCCGCAGCAATGTCCAGATCAGTACTCGTAGTGCCAGTTCGCCTGAGTGCCCGCTGCAGGGACCAAATCAGCCTCTCGAACTTGAGTCTTCTAAGTCAAACGTGGAAGCTGCCGTTGAGATCGCGTAGGGTCAATAGGGCCGAAGTGGGTCGCGAAGGGACAGCCGGGTAGGCAAAGCGGGCCGAGGTCTCCTACCGGCCATTTTGAGTCAGCCGGTCACGGATCGGTGAAGACCGAAACGGCCGACGGAACGGCCGCCCAAGATGATTCAGTCGCCCGTCGAGCCGGCAATTATTCCGCCAGCTTGCCGCCCGATTCCGCTTTGTCGACGAGGAAGCGAGCGGGTTCGATACCCATCGCGCGCAAGCCGATGACCACCTTTTGCAGACCTACGGTGTCGGCCCAGCACATCGGGCCACCAGTGAAGATCGGCCAGTTGTATCCCAGAATGCACGCGACGTCGATGTCACTGGCACGAAGCGCGATGCCTTCCTCGAGCAGCTTCGCGCCTTCGTTGACCACCGGGAACAACAGGCGACCAACGATTTCCTCATCGGACAGCGACGGACCGCCGCGCTTAATCCCCTTGTGTGCCGCGACCGCCGAGATGACTTCGGCTGCGACAGGACTCGGCGAGGCGTTTCGATTTTCATCATAGTCGTAGTAGCCGCCGTTCTTCTTCTGCCCCAGACGTCCCAGGGCGACCAGGTCGCCATTGACGGTCCGCTCAGTCGCACCGCGTCCGATAACATCGAGACCGACCAGGTCGACCATACGGAACGGCCCCATGGCGAACCCGTAGTCATACATGGCTCGATCAATATCCTGGGGACTCGGACCACGCAGCACGAGATCCGTTGCATGGACCCCGCGCTGCGCCATCACGCGATTGGCAATGAAGCCGTGGCAGACGCCCGCAAGGACGGGAACTTTGCCGATGGTCTTGCTAAGCGCCATCACAGTCGCGATCACCGTTTTGGAGGTCCTGGCACCCCGCACGACTTCGAGCAGGCGCATGACGTTCGCGGGCGAGAAAAAGTGCAGGCCAACGACCCACTCGGGTCGCGAGGTGGCAGAGGCAATCTCGTTCAAATCGAGGAAAGAGGTGTTGGAAGCCAGGATCGTTCCCGGTCTCGCGATCTTGTCAAGTTTGGTGAAGATATCCTTCTTGAGCGCCATCTCCTCGAACACGGCTTCGATCACCAAATCGACATTGGCCAGCGAGTTCATCTCCAGGGAGGGGGAAATCAGGCCCATGCGGTCTTCCACCTGCTGTGACGTCATGCGGCCCTTGGCTGCCGTTGCCTCGTAATTGCGGCGAATGATGCCAAGCCCGCGGTCAAGCGCTTCCTGGGAGGTCTCGACCAGCGTTACCGGGATACCGGCATTGAGGAAATTCATGGTGATGCCGCCACCCATGGTCCCCGCACCGATGACACCGACGCGCTTCAACGGCAGCGTGGCGGTAGTCGCCTCGATGTCCGGAATCTTGCTGGTCTGACGCTCTGCGAAGAAGTAGTAGCGCAAGGCTGCGCTTTGCGTTCCGCTAACCAGCTCCATAAACAGTTCGCGCTCGCGCTTGATGCCTTGATCAAAAGGCAAGTCTGCGGCAGCCTGGACTGCGCGTGCGATGTTGACCGGTGCCTTCAGGCCGCGGAACGCTTTGCCGTTGCGAGCGAGATACTCCTCGAAGAACTTAGCATTCCCGCGATGCAGTTCGACCTTGTCCTGCCGATCGCGGACCCGAACGAGCGGCTTGCCTTCCCCGACAAGCTTGAGCGCGAAGGCGATTGCGTCTTCGCGCAGTCGTCCTTCGGCTGCGATGGCATCGATCATCCCAAGTTCAAGCGCTTTGCCGGCACGCACCGGCTTACCGCCGGTCATGATGTCAAGCGCGGTCGGGACGCCAACGATTCGTGGCAGGCGTTGCGTGCCGCCCGCACCCGGCAGCAAGCCAAGATTCACTTCCGGCAAACCTACCTGGGCAGAGGGAACGGCGATCCTGTAATGGCAAACCAGAGCGAGTTCGTAACCACCGCCGAGTGCCGTTCCGTGAATGGCGGCGACCACAGGCTTTTTGATGTTTTCGATCAGGTCCAGCACCTGACGAAGGTCGGGATTCTGGGGCGGCTTGCCAAATTCGGAGATGTCCGCACCCGCAAAGAACGTGCGGCCGCCGCACATCAATACGATGCCGTTCACGTTATCGTCGATCGCAAATTTCCGAAAACCCTCGTCCAGGGCAACGCGCGCCTTGACTCCCAACGCATTCACGGGAGGGTTGTCGATGGTGATAACGCCAATGCCGTCGACGACGTCGAAAGTGCCAACTTCGTTCATTGCAGGTTCCCTTTAATTGTTGTCAGTGGTGATGGGCCGGTACACGACCGGCTGGTGTGCAGAATTTGTGCAGGCGGGCCCCAGGGAGATGCCATCGGCTATACATCCCCAGTGCCACGACCCTTAGGCGTAAGAACCGGGTACTGCCGCCGTGGCCGGGGGCGCTCGGCGGTAAGCCCATGCGAGGGTGATCCGGGAGACAAGAGCGCGCGGATTCATCCCGGTCAATGCGACAATCGGGCTTCCGTCGACGGTCATCAGTTTGGCCATCCACGTGATTCTGGAGATTTCGTCAGGGCCAGCATCGTCGGAAGCGACGAATGTGGGGCGCGACCGCGGCGCGACGATGTCATTCATGACGAGCCCCGGAGTTGCCGTGGGCGATACCTCCGAGACGGCAGCATTCCGCAAGGGGGGCAGGGAATGGCGGAAGACCAACTGCCCGGCCGCTGCTGCCGGCCACCGCCGTGGCCGAAGCTCGTCTGGTCCGCCTACCACGAGGCAGATTGCACTGGCACGTGCCGCCCGAGCTAGCGGCGCACGACGCTGCGCTGGGCCCCAAGCGCGCGGTGCAGATCGAGGTGCTGATGACGCTGCTGGGACTGAGCGCCGTGATCGGCATGGCGCCGGACCGCATCCTCTACTTCTGGCACTACGGCACGGCAGCGGCACCGCTGTGGAACGGCCCCTTCTTTCGCACCTGGCCAGCGGCCGGCTCGTAGACCTGCTCGCCGGCGTCCGAATCCGGCCAGAAGCGGCCCTTGGGGTAGTTGCCTGAATCCGTCACGCGCGCTGGCCGCTTACGTCAAGCACTCGGGTGGAAACGTAGGTGCGGGCCCCATCTGGCCATTCCACGCGTACCTCGGTCGGGCTCACGACGCGGGTAACGGTCAGGCGCTTGCCGCGAAATACCCAACTGGTGCCGGGCTTGTACAGGCTCGCGCGGCATGCCGCGCGGCGTTGTCTGCTGTTCATGGTTGGGGGTCCGGCCCGCCGTTCGGGCGGGCTGTGGTTTTCGTCAGGTGGGTGACGCGTCGGTCGCGCGCTCGACTCAGGGACGGCGCGTCACGCAGGCCAAAGCTTACACGACCCCGCCCGGGGGCCGGCCGGTGTCGGAGTCCGGCCATGAGCGGCCGTTGGCATTTCGTGAACGTAGTTGACGGCCCTGCGCTTGTGGGTTGTTCGCCCTGAAGGCGAGCACTATTATGAAAATTCTGCTTGCCGATACATCGAGAGCTGTCTTGGGAGGTGTCATGAATCCCCGACGCGTTCACGAACTTATGTGTCAACATTTTCCGCCTGTTAACGCAGCGTCAAGAGATTGGATACACATTGTTGGGCCCGAAGGCCTTCGAGAACAGGAACTACTGTCCCTACTGGACGAGTTCATTCCGGCCGAGCACGTCCTCATTGAAGTACATCGAAAGCTCGGCGACTACCTCTGCAAGAATGAAGCCGTTGCATTTTCTGCCGCGCACTGGGGCGAAGGCGAGATCCACATGGCCGATCGAGATTTTCGCGGTTTCGTTGTCATTGGTCATAATGGCGTCGCAACTGGATGGTCCAACTGATGCCTTTGCACTTGCGAAACCTACCACGAGTTGAGGCCCGCAGAAATCATCTCGCGACGATGACCCTATCTACTTTGGCTCACTTTTTCCTACCGACTTGGGCCCAGCCGACTGGCTCGGTCTCCAAATGCACTCTGCGGGTGCTACGCGGAGGCGACTTTGCGCCATCACCAGGGCTTTGCTCCGTGAATCCATTTTCGGAGATCACTCGTGATTGATCGCGAAATCCTACTCGGAAGGCTGACGGAAGGTGACATGATGTTTCCTGGCATTACCTGCTGGTAGCGGATCAAATGAAATTAAAACATCGGCCACGAAAACCAGTTTTGCTTGCTTCGCTGATGGCGTTTCTGATAGGTCTTCTTTTGTTCCTATTGCGACTATTTTTTTCACCAACCTCCCTACCCTTGGTGGAGGCGGGAGGCCTATTTTGGGTAGCGGCATATTATCTCGTTCTCGCGGATAATTATTTGAAGAAGATTCCAGTTCAGACTAGGGGCGGGCTAGTTCGATATGAGGAATGCCCGAGAAAGTATCGAAGGGTATTTATATTCATGGCCACCCTGGGTATTTTAGTTATTATTGGAATTCTGGGATCCATAATTGTGCACTGATACCTCCACCGCGGGCCGCTGCGTCGCAAAGTGCCGCCCATGCAGCCGTGCGACCTCTGCATGACCCGGACAGTGCCGAGGCGTGGCTGTTTCTGGCCGATTTCGGGCGTCGGCGGCCAGGCCCTCCGGACGTCCTAGATCGGCCATGAGGAGTCGTTCGGTCGCCCCTTTACTAGGACGTTCAGACGCCCGAAGTACACCCCAAAGCCGCCGTTTGAAGGCGACTACGCACTTCGCCTTGCGTATTAGATCACTCGCGGCATCCCACGGCCTGCATCGCCTGGTTATCTGTGTTTTCCAGCGCACGCACAAGCCGGCCGGCCATTGTTAATGTTTAGGACTATGAAGCGACGATGAACTGAGTGATTGAAGCACGATCCGTAGCTGACTGTCGCCCGATTTGTAGGCCGACCTCGCGGACGGACTAGCATACGGAATGGCTCTTGGCGCTCTTGCTCAGCTCACCCGTTTGTAATGGGTAGTCAAAATTCCCACGGATTACTCACAGGAGCCGGTGAATGGTAGAGCCAGATGAGTTGCTCGTAGGCCGAGTATATTTTGATATCTATTACGAAGACGAGAATCTTCGTTACCCTTTCATCCACACCTACGAATACTGCGGGCGCGCCGATTGCGGAAAGTACGAGTTCCGGCAGATCGGAACCAAAGACTATTGCCTCATGGGGGAAGAGGGCGTGAGGTCCATGGAGCGTGTTGATGAATTAGCGACGTCGCTCAGTGAATGGGGGCTTAAGAATCCCGATCTTTTGCCATAGGCCCGAACACGCCGAGACGCACTTACCATCAGCGTCCGCTTCGGTCGTTAGCGGACAACTGCCTCTTCAGCAGGAGGATGCGATGTATAGTAGTTCAGACATCCATAATTTTCGCTCACCATCGGCGGCCGAAAGAGACCTGATCTCCGAATTGACTGCTTCCGAGTTCCCCGGGCGAGCGGAAGTGGTCAAGCAACTTCAGCAGTGTGTCGTCCGACTGATCGATGAGGACGGTAGCCTTGAAATAGGCGTTCCTTCAGACCCGATCGCGGCACCAGTGTTACATCGTGTTCCAACTGAGTTATATGGTCCTGATGTTGATGGGGTTCAAATCAGCGTTCTCCTGCATGTCGCTGATGGAGTTTGCCGAGAAATCGAGATCTTCAAGGTAGACGGAACTACTATCCAACGAATGCCCGCAATTTGGCAGCGATTCGTCCCTGGACCAGACGAAACGGAATGACGTTATTTGGCGCATTGAATGACCGTTTTGGGAAAATGCGTCCGTCTGCTCAGGGTCGATCAGAGACTCTCACGCACCCTCGTGCCGGCCCACACGTGGGCGTGTAGGCTGCACCGCAAAGCCGCTCGGTTCAAAGTTAAGTGAACCGAGCCCCGGATGATTCAAGCTTAGAAGAACCGTGGGTTCAACGTCCGTTGAACGGGTTGCCCGCAAAGACTCAGATTGTTCGTGTGCGCTGTGCAGCGTTATTTGAACAGCGACACCTGAGCCATCGCGATGCCCTTTGCCGTGTGATGGCTCCTCGATTGCCGTGAGGCTTTCTGCACCTATACTCAGTCAGGTAATAGGCGTTTGTGCAATGAGTGGCGATGCCTTGGCCCCTGGCTTGATACGATGAGCGGTTACTCGCACGAGCGCAATGAGCCCGAGGAGGACATGATGTTCAAACATGTGCTGCTGGCGGTTGACGGCTCGCCTTTGGCCGAAGCGGCCTTTCATAAAGCGATCGCGCTTGCACGCGAGATGAATGCCCGCGTCACGGCGGTGCGGGTCTGGCCGAACTTCCACGTGGACGTGCGGGCCCGTGAAATCGAAATGCCGACCGAGAGCCGCGAGGAGTACGTGAAGGGGGCACGCGAAGAGGCGACCCGGTACCTGAGCGGGCTCGCAAGCGAGGCCAATGCCGCTGGGGTAAATTGTCAAACGACCTTCGCCGTCAACGACCACCCCTACGAAGCCATCATCAAGACGGCCGAAGACCAGGACTGCGACCTGATTGTGATGGCGTCGCACGGACGGCGCGGCGTGCAGGGGCTCCTCATCGGGAGCGAAACGCAGAAGGTCCTGACCCACAGCAAGATCCCCGTGTTGGTGTACCGGTAAAGCCATGGCATCCGTGCGGGTTCGCCGAACGCCCATCGGGAACGGCGTCTCCATCGAAAGCAACACGCCGGTGCAGGTGTCGAGGTTCACTTAACTCTGAACTTTGTTCGCTCAACTCTGAACCTGGTTCGTCAGCGATCCGGAGGGCGGGCGCCTCTTGCCGTCAAAGGCAGCGGCAATGTTGCCGCTCGCGTGGTTGTCGACCGGCTCAGTTCGGCCAGAAGCGGCCCTTGGGGTAGTTGCCTGAATCCGTCACGCGCGCTTGCCGCTTACGTCAAGCACTCGGGTGGAGACGTAGGTGCGGGCCCCGTCTGGCCATTCCACGCGTACCTCGGTCGGGCTCACGACGCGGGTAACGGTCAGGCGCTTGCCGCGAAATACCCAACTGGTGCCGGGCTTGTACAGGCTCGCGCGGCATGCCGCGCGGCGTTGTCTGCTGTTCATGGTTGGGGGTCCGGCCCGCCGTTCGGGCGGGCTGTGGTTTTCGTCAGGTGGGTGAGCGTCGGTCGCGCGCTCGATTCAGGGACGGCGCGTCAGGCAGGCCAAAGCTTACACGACCCCGCCCGGGAGCCGGCCGGTGTCGGAGTCCGGCCAGAAGCACTCATCGACACCCGCTTAAAATTCGTTGAAAATTTCCCGCTGCCGGACGGTCCGGTGCCACGGAGACGAGGGTGACGATCCCAGAGTTCGAGCAAATTGACGCAATACTTTCGGGGCGTGTGTGGAACCTAGTCCATCGTTACTGTGATGGCGCCTGGAGCCACCTGCCGACGTGTTGGACTGCTTTGTTTCCCGATATCGTTGCGGAAGCCCGGCGCCGAGGTTTGGACTGCTTTGTTACCGCAAAGCCAAGAGCTGAAGGCTATTGGTTGGTACAAACAGAATCTGGTTACGCCACCTTCTATTTGGAGCGGGGCATCCGGATGTACCACAAAGAATTCGACCAACTTGAGCAGACCTTTGAAGCATGGCTGGAGCAGGAAATGAACTCTCAGCAGCTTCCCATAAGGCGATAGCGTCCTGACGGCGTTCTAGCTAGCGCTGGCGGGAGTAGGGCGAACTGCGGTCCGCTACCCGGGCACTAGGGCCGGGTCCGGCCAGTTTGAGTCAGTCGGCCCCAGACCTTCGATGACCGCGATGGTCGATGAAAAGACTATCGCTCCTGCGTTCTGGATGGCCGCTCATGAGCGGACACCGGACCTTAGCCAATGCCGGGCTGTTCGCTCATTGGTCGACTCGGCAGTTGATCGCTCGTGGCCGGGGCGAGTGTCAGGAATTTTCCACACGGTCGCTAACCTGCGACTCTGCCACCGGGCAGCCTACTGAAGGCTCACTGGTGCGAGGATCGGCTCGCTCTTGTTCTCGCAACTCTTTAAAGGACACAAGGCGTCCGGCGATTGCACTTGCGGCGACCGTCGGCGGGCTTGCCAGCCACACTTGGCCGGGGCCGGAACGCCCCGGGAAATTGCGGTTGATGGAACTCACGGTTACCTGGCCATCGTTGGTCGATGATCCCGGTCCGCAGTTTGCGCACGCTCCGCAGGATGGCTGGAGTATCCTCGCGCCGACAGCCTCGAAGGCCGGCATATAGCCTTTCGCGATGCAATAGTCGCGCACGGCGGTCGTGCCGAACTGCAGGTAGAGTGTCACGTTCGGCGGGACCCTCATCCCGTGCTCCGCGGCCCAGCGGAGGACGGCGTGGTACTGGTCGAAATCCTCGCGCTTGCCTGCCGTGCACGAGCCGCCGTAGGCGATGTCCACGGTTGCGCGCTCGGCCAGCGCTGCCAGCGGCAGGCTGTTTCCGGGGTCGCCCGGCCGCGCGACCATCGGGCTCAGCGTGCAGCAGTCGATATCGAGCGTCAAGGCATAGCGGGCGTTGGCATCGCTTCGCATCCAGGGCTCGACCACAAAGCTGATGCCGCGCCGTTCCTTGAGGAAGCGCACCGTCTGCTCGTCCGGGGCGACAATGCCGGTAAAGCCGCCGAGTTCGGCACACATATTGGTCAGCGTCGCGCGCTCATCGATGGACATGGCGGCGATGACCGGCCCGGAGAATTCGAATACCTTGCCCACACCCGCCCCGGCGCGGATGTCATGGCGCGCGAGAATGTGCAGGACCACGTCCTTGGCCGTCACGCCCGCAGCCAGCGTGCCGTCCAGACGGACGAGGATGGACTCCGGCATCGTCATCCGCACGGCCCCCGTCACGAAGGCATTGGCCATGTCGGTGGTCCCGACGCCAAAGGCGACGCAACCCAGTGCGCCGCCATGCGGCGTATGCGAGTCGGTCCCCACCACGACCTGGCCCGGCAGTGCATAGTGCTCGGCCATCATTGCATGGGAGATGCCCGCGACGTTGCTGCCGTCATCGTTATGGGACTCTTCCTCGGTCAGGGTGCGATGAAAGCGCAGGCCATAGTCACCGACAAACTCGCGCTGGGCCCCGCGCATCGCCATCACGTTGCGCACCAGGCCACCACGCACGTGCGCCGGACTCTCAGTCACGTACGACGTGTGGTCTTCGAATACGACGATCCGGTCCGCATCCTTCAACGATACCGGCTTGCCGAACGCGGCATGCAGCATGTGGGCGCACATGCCGGTGTAGTACTCATGAATGAAGCGCCAGTCCGCACGTACGAAGATGCCGTCTCCGGCAGATGGATCTGACGGGGTCACCGGCGTGGCGAGGGTGTGGCGGGAGACGATCTTCTCGAAGATGGTGCGTGGCCGGTCGCCCAGGTCGGTGGGTGCCGCGCCGACCCCTTGCAGATGCGCCTGCCCGAACGCCAGCAGGCCGCCCGCCCGCAGGATCGACCCGGCAAGCACGTCCCGTCCGGCCATCAGCGTATCCAGAGGAATCTCCTCGCCCGCCATCAGCCGGGGGATCAGGCTGAAGTCTGTCGAGGTGAGCAGGCCGATGTTGTCCGCATTCTGCCGATAGATACGCTCGAAGCTCTTCGCGATGACCAGCCGGATGCCCGCAAGCTTTTCCGCCGCGGGGCTGTGCTCGCGGGACGAGCCCTTGCCATAGCGATTGCCGGCGACCGTGACGCTGAACCCGCCGCTGCGGATGGCATCCACGCCAATGGGCAAGTACCCATCGACCTTGAAGCCGGTGTAGGGATACTTTCCCAACGCCTCGTCATAGTGGGTCAGGATCGGCACTGGAGTGATCTCGTCGGTCGACACATCGTCCCGCAGCGGACCGGCCTCGTCCGCCTCAAGCCTTTCCCCCTTGAGCTGGCGTTCCATCAGCGCCATGGAATCGGTAAGGAACAGAATGCGGCCAGTCGGCCTGAACACGTTCATGCGCGTCTCCTGAACAATACCCCCCGACTCTATGGCCGCAAGCCGCGCCGGGCCAAGCGCTCATCCGGCAATCCGGCTATCGCCAGGCGGGATATCCGGGTATACCCCCATGCCACCAGCAGCGCTATTGTCCGGATGCAGAGTCCGGACGACACTCCGTCCATTCAGTCGACCGATACCGTCCCCCATGCCCCGCATCGATCCGATCAGTATCCAGTTGTTCCTGGCCGCAGCCCGCGAGGGATCCATCAAACGCGCCGCGGAAGTCGAGCATATCGCCCAATCCGCGTTGAGCCGGCGCATTGCGGAGCTGGAGCGCAGCCTGGGCGTGGCGCTGTTCATCCGCTCGCCGTCGGGGGTCGAGCTGACCGACGCCGGCGCCCGCGCAATGGAACTCGGCAGGAAGCTGAATGACGACATCGCCGCGTTCGCCCGTGAGGTGCAGGACTTCGGGGACAAGGTGGCCGGCGTGGTACGGCTGTCGGCGAGTCCGTCGGCCATCATCGGCTTTCTGCCGGAACGCCTGCATGCGTTTCAGAAAGCGCACCCGCGCGTGGAGATAGCGCTGTATGAACGGTCTACGGCAGAAACGCTGCGCGCGTGCCTGGACGATCGCGCCGATATCGGCATCGGCGTGGCGACACGGACGCCGGCCGGCCTGGAGTCATGGCATTTCGCCAGTGATCCGCTGAATGTCGTGCTGCCCTCGGCCCATCCGCTGGCCAGGCGCAAGCGGCTGCATTTTGCGGAAGTCCTGGCGCATCCACTGGTCGTGGTGCAATCGGGCGGCGCGCTGGACCAGGAGTTGCGCGAGCAGGCGGCGAACCTGCGGCTGCCGATCAACCAGTGCGTGGCCGTGTCCAGCTTTGAGGCCGGTTGCCGGATGGTCGAGGCAGGCCTGGGCATCGCGGTGCTGCCGGAGAGCGCGAGTGCGGCCTACGCCGGCACTCGGCGCTTCGTGCGCATCCCGCTGGACGAACCATGGCGGGAGCGCCAGCTCCTCGTCTACGCGCCGTACAAGTCGCCGCGGCTGCGGGCCATCTCGTCCTTGCTCGCCGCCTTGCGGACAAAGGAGGCTATGCCCGGCTGAGATACCGGGTCCGACGCATTAGCATGCTTCTCCGGTCGGCGGGCGGGTCTAGACTCGCTCGACAAGGCATTCGGCAGGCAATGCCCACACCAAGACTGGAGACAACGATATGCCAATCTCGCTGACCGCGCGGGCCCGGAACGCCCTGGGCGCACTGACACTCCTTGTTGCCGCCGGGGCCCTGCCCGTGCAGGCGCAGCCCATTGACGGAAGGCCGGTCCGGCTGATCGTCCCGACCCAATCAGGCTCGCAAGCCGATGCTGTCGCCCGCGTGATGAGCCAGACATTGGGCAGGAATCTCGGTCATCCCGTGGTGGTCGAGAACATCGCCGGGGCCGGCGGCGTGCCGGGCACGCAGCAGATCGTGCGGGCACCCAGGGACGGCTCCACGCTGGGCCTGATCTCGTCGAACCATGTCATCAATCCGTTCATCTACAAGCGCCTGCCGTATGACAGCCTGAAGGACATCACGCCCATCACGGTGATCGGAACCGTGCCACTCGTGCTGGTAGTGAATCCTTCGGTCCCCGCAAGCAATACGAAGGAGCTGATTGCGCTGCTCAGGAGCAAGCCAGGAGAGCTGAACTATGGCTCGTCGGGCAATGGCACGGTGCTGCACCTGGCTGGCCAGTTGTTCGTCAGCCAGGCGAAGGTGGACGTGCGGCATGTCCCGTACAAGGGCGCCGGAACCTACACGACGGACCTGCTTGGCGGGCAGGTGCAGATGGGATTCCTGACGGTCCCGGCCGTCCAGCCGCTGCTCAAGGCCGGCAAGCTCAAGGCGATTGCCGTCTCCACGCCCCAGCGTGTGCCCGGCCTGCCTGGCATCCCCACACTGGCCGAATCCGGACTGCCACAGTACAGCTTCGATGCGTGGCTGGCGATCATCGGTCCGGCGGGCATGCCCGCGCAAGACGTGGCGGACCTGCAAAAGAAGATCAAGGCCACGCTGGGAGAACCGGCGATCCGTGACAGTCTTGCCGCCCAGGGGGTGGTCATTCTCGGCAGCGGGCCGGAGGAAGCAGCGCCGTTCCTGAAGAGCGAGCTTGAAAAACATGCCCGCATCGTGAAGCAGGCCGGCGCCGCGCTGAACTGAACATCGGCTGGCGATCCACCACATTCCCCTGATCCATGATGCAAAACCGCACAAGCGATCTCGCCGACCGGCATCCTGGTCTGGTACGCGGTCATTCCAGTTCTCTCATCAGCTATGGGGGCCGCAAGGCCTTCGCCGGCGCCGTGGAAACCGTCCGTACCTTCGAAGATGCGCAGCTTATCCGGCTATGCCTGTCCCAGCCAGGCGCGGGCCGCGTCCTGGTTGTCGATGCCGGCGGATCGCGTCGCGTGGCCGTGCTGGGCGACAACATGGCGCGCCTGGGCATGCAGAACGGCTGGGCGGGCATCGTCCTGCATGGCGCGGTACGCGATTGCGACGCGCTGGCGGAACTGGATTTCGGCGTGCTTGCGCTGGGGGCTGTTCCGCTGCGCGGCAACCACGCAGGGACTGGCGAGCGGGGATGCCCGGTCGATTTTGCAGGAATGCAATTCCTCCCCGGCAACCATCTGTATTGCGATGCCGATGGCATCCTCCTGACTGACTGGCCGTTGCCGAACTAGCCGTCGCAGGCGTGAATCAGGAACTCCCGCAGTGCATCACGGTGCGGCTTTGGCCATGTGAGGCGGCCAGAGTGTACAGCGCGGCGACATGGCGCAAGGCGTTGCTGGCTCAATACCCTGAAGGCGCGCGCATGCCAGCTTCCGTCTACTGCGGATGACAGCTTCTGAGTGCTCACCCGCCGGTCGTCATGCAGAATCGAAAGACTGCAATTCGGCCAAGCCAGCCGTTCGGTCTAGTCAAGCTGCGAGATGTTGCTTCCATACCGGACGCAAAGCGGAAAATCACTTCGTGGCGCGCATCGACCCGGACAGCATAACTGTCTTGCCCGTAGCTCGAGGCACCGCAATCAGCAAAGCTTTTGCGACGTCAGCAGCCACGATTGGCTTGTAGTTCGAGGGAATGAGGAAGCCGACTGCTTTGCTGAACGCAAATCCAAGCTGCTCGCCCCGCCGATTCGGCTTCCCCACAATCGCCCGATCCCCAACAAGAAGAGATGGACGCGCAATAACCAGCCCTTCAAACGGCATTGGCGTCAACGCGTTCTCGAGATCCCCCTTCACGCGGCTATAGAAAACTTTCGAGTTGGAGTCGGCTCCCATCGCGCTCACCAAGCCCAATTTCCTGACGCCAGCGATCAATGCCGCCTTCGCCACCGCCAGATTGGCATCGTAGTCGATGGCGCGGAATTGAGCTTGGCTGCCGGCGACTTTGATTGTGGTCCCAAGCGCCAGGTACAACTCGTCTGCAGCCGGCAGGGAAGGTAGGGCGGCAAAGTCGACGACATGGGCTGTCAGTTTGGGATGTTGAATCCCTGGCGGCGTGCGGCCGAGGCTGTGTACCTTGGCCACCGTTTCGTCGGCCAACAAGCCATTAAGAATCTCTCTACCAACCAAGCCGGTGGCGCCTGCGATGATGACTGTTCGATTTGCCATGGGCAGATACTCCGTAATGATCGGAAATCCGGTCAAGCTGATGCTTGACCGGTGAGGTCGAAGGTATGTCGGACCGGCGCGTCAGGCAGGCTCTTCGGTCCGCGCACTCAGAGACGACCTTCCTTAAGCAGCATCTCTGCCTGCAGGATGATCTCCTCGACAAACCATCCATCCTCGGCCGCTTTGGCGAGCCGCTCAATTGACAAGGTGTCCTGCAGTGCGCGGTTGTCACTGCGCGTGAGGCGCACGGTAGCGCCGGACTTGTGAACTGCAGTCCGGGAGATGGGTTCGATCGTCCAATTGGACAGCCACACGGGCGGCTCGTTGCCGGTCATTGCTCGATCAGTGGTGGGATTTCTATCGCTGAGCGTGCCAAGGGCGTCGAAGACGACGGCGCGGATGGGTTGGATGACCGGTGTCATGGTTGGGTGCCGGTTGAGCCGGGTTTCTCCCTAGCGAGAGAATAATCCCACTTGTAGTGGGCGAGCTACCACCTAGGCTACCGTCCAATGTAGCAGGAGTGTCATTGCGACGCTCGGACCCATCGATGGCGGCCGCTTCCGGCCAGTTTGAGTCAATCGCCCGCAGATCCTAGATGACCAAGTTGACCGAAAAGCCGACAGCCACCTGAGCAGAACGAATGGCCGCTAGCGAGGCAAAAACCGCCTCCGCTGCGGTGGCAGCCCCCGTGCCCAGGTTCGGTCACAAGTCGTCCTACTCGCCGGCTAGAAGCGGTACGCGAGGCCGACCGAGCCGAACATGCTCGTGCGCCGCTCGACGATTGGGCTGTTCGCTGCGTCGCCCAGCAGGGAACCGACGCCGAGCGTGCTTCGCATCGACCAACTATTGTCGAAGCGGTGTTCCCAGGATGCCTTGGCGTTAATGCTGGTGAAACCTGCGGACGGGTGGTACTCGGGAAGGCCTTGCGTGCTGTTCGCGGCTTGCTGGCTGTTAATGCCGAAGTAAGTCTGCGCGGCCGACGAATTTGACCATTCGGTTCCGGCACCAATGGATACGCGATCCTTGCCCGTGTCGATGACCGCATAGGCCAGGTCCAGATGGACATGGCCGCCATAACCTCCATGCGCGGACTGCAAGAATTTGATGCTTGCGCTAGCAGGGCCTTCGTGCCAGCGCATAAAGGCTCCGTATTGGAGGTTTCTTGCGATGTCGCCTGTACCGCTCAAGCGGGCGGCATCGCCCTCCTTGCGACCGAGGCCGATCGCGATAATCGGCCCAACAGATATGTTCGACGTGAGCGGATAGGCGACACCCGCGCTGAGACCATCGACGAAGAAGATTCCCTGCGAAAGAGAGAGGTACGGTAGCGGTAGCGCTCGATACGCCTTTGCACCTCCGTACTTCGGTTGAAAGCCAGCGGCAAGACCGATGCTGTCTGCTTGGGACTGTTGGGCAGATGCCGTCGGGCCACAGATCGTAGCGGCACCTGCGACTGCCGCGGCGACGAGGAAACGACAACGGCGAATGGGACCGAAGGCTTCGGACGATGAGATTCTTTCCAGCATTTGATAATTGGCTCTATCGGTAACGCGGCGCACCGCAACGGCTTGCGCCGTTGCGCCTCTGGAGAGGACGGCCGACCAGATCAGCGGACCACCACGAAGGCGTGCCGCGGTATTGCCCTATAGCGGGCTCACATGGTCACGACGGCGGGCGGCGACGCCACGACATAAGCTGGCGGAGCGACAACGATGGGTGCTGCCACAAACGCGGGCGAGGCCACATAGGTTGGGGCTGCAGGGAGCGCGGGCACAGCCGGCGCCACGGCGACCGGAGCAGGCACGCTGACGCCAATAGCGACGCCAGCGAATGCGTTGGTTGTGGTGACGCCAAGCAGCATGCTGCTGGCGAAGCTCAAGAATAGGGACCGCAGTTTCAAGGGACGTCTCGATTGTTCGCATCACGCCGACCGTCGGAACGTGATGCGCGCAATGTAGAGGAGTGAACCGGCGCAGTCTGTTGGAAAGTTATGTCAGGTAATTTCAGCGCCCGGATCCGGCGGCGCTGGATTGCGATGACATAAGTTGAAATGAAGTGTTACAAACGGAAGGTGATCTCTCGCTTAGACTGGCGCCTCGCTGGCTCACCCGATTCGTGGCCCAGTACAGGCGCTAGAGCGCTCAGTCCAATCCTTTCCCCGCAAGTCGCTCAGTACTGGTTCATGTCGATACCCGCTCACACGCAAAAGGAAATCCAGGCGGGCCGGATCATTGTGCTCGACGATGAACCCGAAATTCGTGGAATGCTGCAGCGTTACCTTGTCGCGCAAGGTTTTGAAGTACGCGCCGTGGCGAACGGCGCACAACTCGATGCCCTCCTCGAACGCCAGCCACACGATTTGTTGATTCTCGACCTGATGATGCCCGGCGAAGACGGCTTATCGATTTGCCGGAGACTGCGCGCACACGGTCATGCAATACCGATCCTGATGCTTACCGCCCGTGGCGACGCTATCGACAAGGTGGTGGGCCTGGAAATGGGCGCGGACGACTATCTTTCCAAGCCTTTCCTGCCGAACGAGCTCGCCGCACGCGTTCGTGCAATGTTGCGTCGCCGGCAATTTCTTGTCCGTGACCAGACGTTGCGCGGTGAACTCTTGCCGCAATCGGAGGTTGGCGCGCTTCGCTTCGGCTCCTTGCGACTGGACCTGTGTCGTGAAGAATTGTCGCGAAATGGCGAGCCTGTCAGTCTCGGTTTTACGGAGATGCGGCTGCTATGCGCGCTCGCCGCGACGCCCAACCGGGCTGTCAGCCGGGCTCACCTGATAGAACGGGCGCATGGGCGGGGATACGAAGCGAATGAGCGCAGCGTTGACGTCCAGGTGCTGAGATTGAGACAGGCTGTGGAAGCAGATGCGTCAGAACCACGGCATATCCGTACCGTTTGGGGACTGGGCTATATGCTTGTCGCGGAGTTCGATCGGTGATGCGTGTGTGGCCTCGATCTCTGCTGGGACGAAACCTCGTCATATTGTTCACATTGGTAGCCGTCAGCCAGATCTGCACGATCGCGATCCTTGTGGTGTTCGTCCAAGATCCGAGGATAGAGGACGCGGCATCGCTCGAGGCAGCACAGATTATGCTCCTAGGCAACGTCCTGTCGGAACTGCCGAATTTGCAACGGCAAGAAAGGCTGACACAGATGGGGGCGATGCCGGGCGACGCGTTTCCGCCTGCAACCCATTCGGAGCTGCCGCGTAGCTATGTGGCACGCCGGTTCATGATGCGCTTGGCAGCCAAGCTGCCAGCGGACCTCCTGGTCCGTTGGGAAAAGTCGCCGCAACACCGATTCTGGGTCCGCATGAGTGTTGGCGGAGCGTATCGCTGGATAAGGCTCCCACCTATCCCAGTTGTGAATCACAGTGTCCCGTGGAGCACGATCGGGCTGCTACTGATGCTGGCGACAATCCCGGCGCTCGGGGCCTATCTCATTCACAGGAATATCGAAGGCCCGCTGCGGCGACTCACGAGAGCTGCGAGCAGCATTGAGCGTGGGGTCTGGCCGGACGCCGTATCGGTCAAAGGTCCGCTCGAGGTGGCTGTTGTCGCCGAGGCATTCAACCGGATGATCAGCGTGCTCAGCGAAATGGAGGCGACTCGGGCAGAGATGCTGGCGGGCATCTCACACGATCTCCGCACGCCGCTAACCAAGTTGCGGATGGCCATCGCCGCGCCAGAAGCATTCGACGCACCGATGATCAGCGCGGAACGTTTCGTCGAGGAAATCGACGTGATCATCCAGCAGTTTGTGGATTTTGCGCGCGGCGGCGATAGCGAAACGGCCGTCCCAGGCGACCTGAACGCACTGATCGAGCAGCTTGCCGCGGACTACGCCGGTCTTGGACATTCATTCAGTCTCTTGCTGGCTCCGTTGCCTCCGCTATCGTTTCGCCCGATCAGCATTCAGCGATTGCTGATGAATCTGATGCAGAACGCCGTGAACTATGGTCGCACTGGGTTGTCGGTGGAAACTCGGCACGAGGGTAGATGGATCGTTGTATCGGTCGAGGATCGCGGACCTGGCGTTCCGGAGGCGACTTTGCCACTGATAAAGCAGCCGTTTCGACGTGGTTCGAACGCCAAAGACAAACGGGGCACAGGCCTCGGGCTCGCAATTGCCGAGCGGATCGCGTTGCAGCATGGGGGCAGGCTCGATCTTCAGCTACGCGAGCAGGGAGGATTACGTGCATTGGTTTTCCTGCCCGCCACTTAAACAGTTCTGGCGCGTAGACGCCGCGCTTGGCACCGACAAGCCGTCCGCAACGCGCGGGCCAGACAGGTCCTTCGAGGCCGCAGTGGTGATCTGTCGTGAGGGACTGCATCCCCAAGGCGAGGAGGCACGCACCTACCGCCTCAATGCCGTACCATGGTAGAACGTGGGTGCGGCACGACGTGGTGCGCTTCGCTACGCAGAAGAGATTATCGACGGACTGGCCGCGGAGAAGTCCATAGTCCCGCTCCAGCAGCAATAGCCAGTTGTGCCAGGCCTGTCACATCTGTAGATTCCCCTCTGTGCCATCAAGGCCTCTGCGCCATCAAGGATGTGATGATCTCTCGGCTCAACGCTGCTCTGTTTGTCCTTATGCTCAAGGCCTTCGCGGCCTTCCCCTATGGATGGTCTGCACGATTCGGTGCGACACTTGGATCATTGCTCTACTGCATACCCAGCCGCAGGCGAGATATCGTGCATATCAATCTGTCCCTCTGTTTCCCGGAACTGGACGAGGTGGGCCGGCGTAATCTTGCCCGGACGCACTTCCAGCACGTGATGCGCGGCTACATCGAACGGGGCGTGCAATGGTTTGGCGATGGCCGCAAGCTCCATGATTTGACGGAGTTGGAATCCCAGATCGACCTGGCGTCCTGCGCCGAGACGCCGACCATCTTTCTAGGCTTCCATTTCGTGGCGATAGAGGCCGGATGCATGTTCTATTCTATGGGGCATCCCGTGACGTCGCTCTATACGCGGATGAAGAACCGGGCGCTCGAAGCCATCGCCAAGACGCAGCGCGAACGCTTTCATGCGGTCATGGTGCCGCGGAACAACAGTGCGAAGCAGGTTATCCAGTCTTTGCGCGGCGGCGTGCCCGTCATGTTGGCGGCTGACATGGACTTTGGCCTCAAGGACTCTGTCTTTGTACCGTTCTTCGGGACCCCGGCCTGCACACTGACGTCGGTATCGCGGCTCGCCAAGCTCACCGGGGCGCGGGTCGTGCCATTCACCACCGAAGTGCTACCCGACTACCGCGGATATAAGCTTCGCGTGTTTTCGCCCCTGCCCAGCTTCCCATCGGATTGCACGGAGACGGACGCACGGATGATGAATGCCTTCCTCGAAATGCAGATCCAGCGAATGCCCGAGCAGTACTACTGGGTACATCGCCGCTTCAAGAACCGGCCCGAGGGGGAGCCGGCGATCTACTGAGCGAGTGCGGCTGGGCGTCGGTAACCGGTTAGGATGGGCGCTCATGTTGCATCAGACATGTTCCATATCCGGCCTAGAGCGTCGGCTTTGGAGAACGGTGACCGTCTCATCTGGGCCGGGAGCGGGCGTCTGCGCCAGGCGGACTCCGTGAGGTCCTTGACGAAGCTCCGTGCCAACTCGTGACCAAGGTCGTGGCGGAAGTCGCCGCCAAGCAGCAGCGCAAGCCGTCGGAGATCTGGAACAGCCTGCTCAGGATGGAGCAGGCGCTGGCGGCCACGCGCGACTGTGGATTCAACCGGTGGATGCAACACCGGTCGACTCGCGCTAGCCCAATAGGAAAGGCAAGGCTTGCTTTAGATCCGGAAAGACAATAGCGCCACGCGCAATCAGGATGTCCGCTTTCGGAGGAGTGCCGACGCCAACGAATTCGAGACCGAGATACTCGGCGACTTCAAGGTCCCAACGCCCGTCTCCGATGGAAACCGTACGGCAAGCCGACCCAATGCCATAGCGCTGTCGCGCAAGCTTGACCGCAGCAGCGACAAGATCTGTCCGTGAAGGGTACTCCGACGCTGTAACAAGTAGATCGTCGTCGAACGGGATACTCACGGCCCGTAGTTTCCGTTCGCTGACGCGTCTCACGCCCCCAGTCCACGGATTCAAGCTTTCTGAAGTCGAGCCGGGTTGATCGTGCGAATGACACTTTCGCAAGCAGGCGCGCCCGTCTTCAGATGCGCGACGGGGTCATAAGTCGTCGATGGGCGTGTCAACATCAGGCAGGTGGCCTCCTGGTCCGCCACACGGGTCGCTTGCCGGATGTTCGGCCGCATGCATAGGCCCTTGCCGACGGGAATCTCGAACGCGCGCAACGTGTTCAGGTCCGGCTCGCCGCCTCGCGGGCGCACTCGCGCAGGAAGCCACGTACCAATGTGAACAGGCTGTCTTCGAAAGCCGCGCTGGCAAGCCATTGCTCGTCGTACGACAGCGCGCTGCCGATGGCACCCATGATGGAGCGGGTGAGCACGAAGGCCTGGATGGGGGAGAGCGCCACGACTCGCCCGCCGGCGTCGCGGATTCCTGCCGAGCTCAGGAAGGTCGACACATGCCCGGGCGTGACCAGCGGATTGCCTCCGCTCGCGATGGCCTGTTCGAGCACGATGCGGCGTACCCGGTGCCGTCCGCCGAATGCGCCAAGCAAGGTGCGGATGACCTGCCGGAGCCGTTGGTCCGGTGTCTGTACATCTGGCTCGGTCAGGACCGCCAGCAGTTCCGTCGTCAGGCGATCGCTTTCGCGCTGCGCCAGTTCATCCAGTACCTGCCGCTTGTTGGGGAAATACTGGTAGAGCGTGCCGATGCTGATGCCGGCCACCTCGGCAATACGGTTGGTCGTCAGGGCATCCAGTCCTTCCTGGTCGAGGATCTGCTGCGTCGCCTCCAAGATGAGTTCGACCTTCTCGCGCGAGCGGGCCTGGCGCGGCCGACGTCTGGCAAGTGACTGATCTGTATGGGGTTTTTCCTTCGATTGCGAGGCCATGGAACGCGAGTGGCAGGATGTGAGTAATGCTCATATTATCGGCACCAATCGAACTACAAAAGGAGGAGACCGATGTCACCCAGCCAGCGACGCCCCGCCTTGGCCAAACGCCTGCTTGCCTTCACCGCCGCATGCCTGAGCGCGAATCTTGCCGCCGCGGCCGCACCAGATTGGAGCCCGACGCCTGCCGCGCCGTCGCAGGAAGCCACGCTGCACCAGGCCTTCGACTATGCCTTTCCGCTGGTCGCCATGGGGCGCCTGCGCGCCCGCATGCTGGGCGCGGATGCCAAGCCTGGCGCCTCGCGGCTGAACACGTGGCTGCACCAACACAAGCTGTCTGGCCCGGATGACCGCTGGGTGACCACGCCCAACAACGACACGGCGTATTCCACGTTGTGGCTGGACCTGCGACAAGGGCCCGTGGCCCTGTCGGTTCCGGACATGGCCGGCCGCTACTACTCGCTCGCCTTCCTCGACATGGCGACGAACAATTTCGAGCTGCTCGGCCGGCGCGCCAACGGCACGCGCGGCGGCACCTTTGTCGTGGTCGGGCCGGACACGACGCAGCCGCTGCCGCCCAATGTTCAGGTGATCCGCGCGCCGGCCAACGACGTGCTCGTGCTGGCGCGCATTCTCGTCAACGGTGACGCCGACATGCCCGCCGTGACGGCTTTGCAAGACCAGTTCAAGGTGCAGCCGCTGGACGCGGGCAAGACGCCGCCCCTGTGGCAGGCGGCGCCGCCGGTCGAGCAGAGCCCGCAGGCCTTCGTCGACATGGCCAACCTGATGCTGGCGCGCAACCCCGCGCCGCGCTATGAAGACGCGTTGGTCCAGCGTCTGGCCTCGGTCGGCATCTGCGGTGCGGCTTGCCGTTGGGATGCGCTGTCGCCGGAGGTCAAGACGCTGTGGGCGCGGCAGTTGCCGGCCATGCTGGCCTCGCTCAAGGGCGGGCTGTCCGCCACCGGCGCCAAGAGCGAGGGCTGGTCCTATTCGAAGGACAACCTCGGCGATTTCGGCACCGACTATGCGTACCGCGCGCAAGTCGCCCTGGGCGGCCTGCTGGCGCTCAAGACCGTCGAAGCAATGTATCCGGTCAGCTTCGCCGATCAACAGCAGCAGAAGCTCTCCGGCGCCCATCGGTATCGCCTGCACCTGCCGGCGGGCGCGCTGCCGGTCAACGCGTTCTGGTCGCTGTCGATGTACGAGGTGGAGTCGGACGGCAAGCTGTTCTTCACGCCCAACCCGATCGGACGCTACGCCATCGGCGACCGCACCGCCGGCCTCAAGACCGGCCCGGATGGCGCGATCGATATCGTGATGCAGCGCGATGCGCCGGCCGACCCGGCCCAGCGCGCCAACTGGCTGCCCACCCCGGCCGGCGACTTCGCCCTGGTGCTGCGCGCCTACGAGCCCAAGGCCGAACTGCGCGATGGCCGCGCGCGCGTGCCGGCCGTCGAGCGGCTGGACTGAGCGCGCCGCCTCTCGGGCCACCACCGGCACGCCGTGCGGAACGCCGGTGGTGGAGGTTCGGGTAGCGCGGGCGCGTGTGGGCCAGGGCCGCATGCCCATGCGCATGCCCATGCGGCTTCTCACCGTGGGGCGGTGAAAGTGTGCGTCGATCCTGGCCGACGCTGAGCGACCACGCGGTGGAAATCGGAGCTGACAGCCAAGAATCCCTACGGTCGGGCACGCTCCGGCTTCATGCCTTATAGGCAATGGCCTCGATTTCTACCTTGCTCCCGACCATATTCTTCGTCTGCAGAGTCGAGCGCGATGGCTTGTGGTGAGGAAAAAAATCGCCGTAGACGCGATTGAATTCAGTGAAGTCATGGGCGTCTTCGAGCCAGACAGTTACCTTTACAACATCCTCAAGCACGCAACCTGCCAGCGCGAGCACCTGTGCGACGTTCTTCAAGGTCTGGCGGGCATGAGCCTCTATCCCCCCCGTGATGATGTGCCCGTCTTCGTCCCTGGCGACTTGACCGGACACAAACACAAAGCCGCCTGCCTTCGTTGCCAGCGAGCGCGGCAAGCCACATGTACCCGGGTTGATCTCGGCAAAGCACTCGATCGTCATTTTCGCCTCCTTCGGGAAGAGAACTTACGAGCCCGTGCAATCGACGATGATCGAGCAGGGCTCTTCACGGAAAGCATTGGTTTGTTCTACGCCTGCCACGCACAGCCGTTCAGCCACTGGGTCCGCTACGGAAACGGTCCGGCCCAGGCCAGGATCACGGCGGTCCTGTGAGATTCAGATGACTCGTTACTGTATGTTCTAGCTGTCATGGCGTGGTCCGGGTACTGCGCCGCGCGCGCTCCGAATGTGCGCCGGCCCACTGCGCGCCGCGCGGCATTTTGTAACCCCGGCTTAGGGTCACGTTATGGCGGCCGGTTTGAAGACGTCAAATCCGGCCGCCGTTCCGCACATGCTGCGCCGCGACAAATGACGCATTGCGGCGCGGCATTGTCAGATCGGTGCGCGATATGCACCTGCGCCGCCACTGCACCATCAATCCGCTGTAACAAAATTCGCTCGCCTTCCTGCCTCCATGGCGGCACACTGCGATCCAATTGCGCCGCGTCGCGGTACGGAACAGGCTCTCGGCCTCGCACGCTCCGCCTCGCCGCGCCGCGCTTCTACACTACTCGGGAAAACAACATGAAACGCTCACTGATCGCCCTTGCATTCGCCAGCGTTGGCCTCTCGCTGTCGGGCCTCGCCCATGCCGTGGACGTCAACGTGAACATCGGCGTGCCCGCGCCGGTCCTCGTCGCGCCTGCGCCCGTCGTGGTCGCACCCGCGCCGGTCGTGGTCGCGCCCGCCATCGTCATCGGCTGGCACGGCGACCGCTACTGGGACGGCCGCCGCTACTGGCAACGTCGCGAGTGGGAAGACGAGCAGCGTCATCACGGCCACGGCGGCTACCACTGCCCGCCGGGACACGCGAAGAAGGGCGAATGCTGAGCAACGCAACGCACTGACCGCCTGCCCACAGAAAGGCCGCCCCGAGACGTTTCACCGTTCGGGCGGCCTTGCCGTTCATACAAGCTGCGCGCCGGACTGGCTCCACCCGGGAAGCAGGGCGAGCGGTCTGCCCGGTCCCGCCAGCGAAGGAGCGCGCGTGGAATCCAGGGCGATGGAAGCTTGGATTCGGGTCTTCACATCGCCCGCACCTTGCGGCAACACCCCAGGCTACCGATATCAATCAGCGAGAGAACCATGAAATTCGATGAGGTGATTCAGCAACGCCGCAGTATCCGAGGCTACTTGAACAAGCCCGTTCCGAAAGAGTTGATTCGGGAGATTCTGACGTTGGCGATGCGCGCCCCCACGTCATACAACACGCAGCCTTGGAACTTCTACGTTGTCGCCGGCAATGTCCTGGACCGCATCCGCCAAGGCAATGTGGAGCGCAACCTTGCCGGCGTACCGGATTCACGGGAATTCCGCATCGGGCCGGGCTATGACAGCGTCCACAGGGAGCGTCAGATCGGCGTCGCCAAGCAACTGTTTGCTGCGATGGGCATTGCACGCGAAGATCAGGACGGGCGGCGCGAATGGGTGCTGCGTGGCTTTCGCCAGTTCGACGCGCCGGTCTCCATTATCGTGACCTATGACCGGTCTATCCACGGCAGCGATGTCGCGCCATTCGACTGCGGTGGCGTCGTCAACGCCATCGTCAATGTCGCCTGGTCCCGCGGCCTGGGGTGCGTCATCAATAGCCAGGGCATCATGCAATCCCCGGTGGTCCGCGCGGAAGCGGCCATCCCGGATGATCAAGTCATCCAGACCTGCATTGCAATGGGGTGGCCAGACGAGTCGTTTCCGGCCAATGCGGTGGTCTCGCACAGGAAATCCGTGGATGAGGCTGCGCGGTTCATGGGGTTTGATGACTGACGATTGTTCGGGCGGGACTGGGTTTCTCCACAGACTCGGCTGGCAGCAGCCATCGCCGTGAGCAACTGGCGTAGTCGAGGACGATGGGTCGGCTACGCCTCAGTTGAACGCGTCGAGGCCGGCATCAAGGCGGCCTCACCCCGGGGGGGTTATGAAGTGGCCGAGTCAACCTCGCACTGCGCCGCCAACTCCCAGCCCCATCGCAGTCCAACTTCTCCAGCGGGTTCTGCGGGATCCATTACGTCAGGGCAGCGGGGTCGTGGCAAACCACTTCGATGTTGTGCCCGTCAGGCCCAATGACGAACGCCGCATAGTAGCTCGCATGGTAGTGCGGGCGCAGACCTGGCGCACCATTGTCTATGCCGCCCGCCTCCAGGGCCGCGCGATAGAAAGCTTCGACCTGCTGGCGATTCTCAGCCCTGAACGCCAGGTGAAGATGCGCAGGCTTTTCCTTGGTTTGGAACAGGCAGAGCGAAGCCTTGCCTTTCGGGCTAAGCTCGACACCGTACGTCGGCGGCCCCTCCGAGACAAGCGCTACACCGAGCGGTTCGAGTGCCTTGAGGAAAAACGCCTTGCTCGCTGCGTAATCGCTGACTCCGAATTTGACGTGGTCAAACATGAGCGCTCCTGAAGCGTGTGGGCCTTCGGGATCCTACCTCTTGGACCTCGGGGATGTCCAAAAGCGGCCTTGGCCCGCTCGGCATGATTTACCGACGATTCCCAACCTCAGCCGAATGCGATTGACGTAGAAAGACCGGATTGCCCTTGCGACAAGCGCTCGCTGAGATGCGGAAAGCCGTACCGGCCAGCCGGCCTTGCGGCTTTGTCATCGCATCATTTTTTAGTGGAGAAGACATGACGACATTTGTTCTGGTTCATGGATCTTGGCACGATGGCTCAACATGGGACGCCGTCGTTCGCAGACTTGTAAGTCTGGGCCACACCGCACATGCGCCGACGATGGCGGGACATGGTATCGGCGTACCCAAAGACGTCAACCATGCGCAATGCACACTGTCCATGGTCGATTACGTAGTGAATAACGATCTACGCGACTTCGTGCTGGTTGGCCATAGTTTCGGCGGAACAGTCATTGCGAAGATAGCGGAAGCAATTCCCGACCGAATTCGCCGCTTAGTGTTCTGGAATGCCTTCGTTCCTCAGGACGGAAACGCACTTCTAGATGAGGCCCCTCCCAACTATAGAGACATGTTTAGCAGTCTCGCCGCAGCATCCGACGACAATACCGTTATGTTGCCGTGGCCCGTTTGGCGGGAGGCGTTTATGAACGATGCGACCGAAGAGCAAGCGCGTAGTGCATATGCGAGACTTTCCTCCGAGCCGTTCCAGCCGCTTGCCGACAAGCTGGATCTCAAGAAATTCTACGCTTTGCAAATTCCCAAGAGCTATTTGAATTGCACGGAAGATACGGCGCTACCGCACGGAGAATGGGGCTGGCATCCGCGTATGTCCAGTCGACTTGGCCTGTTCAGGTTGGTGCAAATGTCGGGCAGCCACGAAGTTATTTTCACCAATCCAGACGGACTTGCTGAGAAAATCATCGAAGCTGGTCGAGATTAGTCACAAGTTAATCAGGGCAACCCGAAGTGGCCACCTCTGGATGATCAGTCGGGTTGCTCGTCGTCCGTCGATTCGTTGAGCAAGTGCCCGTACGCGTCAATTTCCTTCTGCGTTCGCGCCTGGCTTTCCGAGATCTTTTCGGGCGTAACTTCACCGTCGATAAACTCGACCGATACCCGATACACGCGTGGATCCTTGTCCACGATCCCTTGCAAGACCTTGTCGAAGAATTTTTCACCGGCTCGCAGGCCCAGTGGCCGTGGTACCAGCACCTTAACCAGCAGGATTTCGTCGTCTCCGCTACCTTCCGCCACTTCAGCCAGGGCAGATCTCAGATAGCCCTTCAGTTTCAGGACACTCAGGTCACCGGGTATCCCAACATGCGATACGCGAATAGATTTCTTGGCCATGCCGATTGCTTGAGCGTGTTGTCGAAGAACTGAATATACCGCACGGTTGAGAAGTGCCGATTGCTGGCTGCTACGGACTCGACATGAAACAGTTCCAGGCCGTGCTCGACGCGGAACCGATGGCGAGCAATGTGTCGCGCGTGAAGGTCGGCAAGCTCGTGAGCGAGGATTTCAAGGTGCAGGCGTCGATCGTCGACGTGCTGAAGAACAACCGGCTTGCGGCCGAGGCTGCGCGCAACGCGAACCTCGCGTCGCGGCTGCTCGACGTGTGCGTAAACCTGTACACGGAGACGGTCAGGCTGGGCCACGGTAACAAGGACATGGCGGCCGTGGAGCGGGCGATAGAGGCGCGAAGCGCGCGTAGCGCCGCGCGTTGCGCGGCTCCCGCCTTATCTGGCGCGGGATCGCCGCGCCCGTGCCGGGATGGCTCCCTTCGACAAGACAGGCCGCCCGGAATCCGGGCTGCCTTCCTGAGCGTTACTTCTTCTCCGGCAAAAACCAGTTCATCACGAGCGCACAGATCCCGCCGGTCGCGACGCCCGATTCCAGCACGTTCTTCAGCGCATGCGGCAGGCTGTTGAGAATCTCCGGCACCTGCGATACGCCGAGCCCCAGCGCCAGCGACACCGCAATGATCAGCAGCGCGCGGCGGTCGAGCTGGATGCCCGAGAGAATGTTGATGCCCGACGCGGCCACCGCGCCGAACATCACCATCGCCGCGCCGCCCAGCACCGGCTCCGGCACGGCCTGCAGCGCGCCGGCCACGACCGGGAACAGGCCGAGCACCACGAGCATCCCGGCGATCCAGATGCCGACGTAGCGGCTGGCGACGCCGGTAATCTGGATCACGCCATTGTTCTGCGCGAACACGGAGCTCGGGAACGTGTTGAACACGCCGGCCAGCAGCGAGTTCGCGCCGTTGACGAGCACGCCGCCCTTGATCCGCTGCATCCACACCGGCCCTTCGACCGGCTCCTTCGAGATCTTGCTGGTGGCCGTGACGTCGCCGATCGCTTCGAGCGACGTGACGAGATAGATGATCAGCATCGGTACGAACAGCGACCACGAGAAGCCGATGCCGAAGTGCAGCGGCGTCGGAATCTGGAACAGCGCGGCCTGCTGCATGCCGGTGAAATCGAGGCGGCCGAGGAACGCGGCCGCGAGATAGCCGATCACGAGCGCAATGACGAGCGCGGTGCTGCGCACCCAGACGATCGGCACGCGATTCAGCAGGATGATCGTGCCGAGCACGAGGCATGACAGGGTCAGGTTCTCGGCGCTCGCGAACGTGTGGTTGGCCATCGCGCCAAAGCCGCCGCCCATGCTGATGAGGCCGACCTTAATCAACGTGAGGCCAATCAGCAGCACGACGATGCCGGTGACGAGCGGCGTAATCAGGCGCTTCACGAACGGCAGGATGCGCGATACGCCCATCTCGACAAACGAACCGGCGATGACGACGCCGAAGATCGCGGCCATCACGCTCTCGACCGGCGTGCCCTGCTTGACCATCAGGCTGCCGCCGGCAATCAGCGGGCCGACGAAGTTGAAGCTCGTGCCCTGAACGATCAGCAGCCCGGCGCCGAGCGGGCCGAAACGCTTGCACTGAAGGAAAGTCGCAATGCCGGAGATCACCAGCGACATCGACACAATCAGGGTCGTATCGCGGCTGGACACGCCCAGCGCCTGGCAGATCAGCAGGCCGGGCGTAACGATCGGCACGATGATAGCCAGCAGGTGTTGCAGCGCGGCGACGAAAGCGATCATCGGCGAGGGCCGGTCGTCGGGGCCGTAGACGAGGTCGCGGGACGCGTCTGCGTCATCGGCGCCGTGGGAGGCGGGTTGGGCGGGGGAGGCGAGTTGCATGGCGAGCGCGCCGGACGAGGTGGAAAGGGCGGCATTTTAGCGGAAGGGCCCACCGGTGGGCGGATGCCAGGCCGGTTTGCCCGGGGCGACGTACTAGGTTCGACGCCGTCGCTCATGGTTCCGGGTAATCCATGGCGCGTCACGCCTTCGCACGCTCGTCAGCTTGGCGAATCACTTGGCTTCGGATGTTCAAGTCAGCATGAATTTGTCCATTTTTGTCGTCTATACTTGACAAAAATGGGGGGCAAGATGAACGCAGCAACGCTCGGCGGCGTCATCCAGCGCAAGCGGGGTGATTTGGGGCTCACGCAACAGCAATTGGCGCTGATGGCCAATGTGTCGCGGCAGTCTCTAAACGGCATCGAGCATGGCCACGTCAACGCCACGCTCGATACCTTGGAGCGACTCCTGGACGTGCTTGGTCTCTCCCTGGAGATCGGTGACCCCGAAGCGGATCGGAAAGCCGAAGGTCGGCCGATACGTGCCCTGTGGATGGCTGCTAAAGGGGCCAGCGTCAGCTATGTGGGTGAATTGAAACCTGAAACGTTGGAACAGGCGCTGGTCTCGGGCGAGGCCCCGGCGGAATTCCGCCCCCATCTGGCCCAGGTCCTCGATGAGGCGCCGCTCCAGCTGGTAACCAAGGTCGTGGCCGAAGTGGCCGCCAGGCAGAACCGCAAGCCGTCTGAGATCTGGCGGAACCTGCGTAAGCTCGCGCAAACGCTGATGGCAACGCGGGGAGGGTTGTGGGCATGAAGGTGGAACTGAGGGGCGACATCTGGGAGACGAGCGTCCGCTCCACAGTCGGCATGAGACAGTGCTTTCGCTAAGGACGCGCTGCGAAATCGGCTGATCGACGCCGTGCTGGAAGTGCTTGATCGGCGTTGGCCCCGAATCCCGGCAAGCTCCTCATCTCGTGCTACGATCCGCGCCAATGAAAAAGCCCATCTACTACACCTGCCAGAACCAATCCTGTGGAACCCGCTGGGAGTCCACCGAAGTGGTTGTCGTCAACGAGGGCCAAGGCCCACTGTTCCGCTGCCCGATCTGCGGCGCGCGCAATGCGCTGGCCGCGCGCGAAGAGGACGGCGTGACCGTCTATCGTCAACGTCGGACGAAAGAATCCTGACGCAACTCCTGAACCTTGGCCTGAGCCTGCCGCCGGGCGCATAGGTTGAAGGGGGACCGACTGTTGTCGTAGGGTAAGCGCCCGGTCAACACGTCCTTGATGGCTGCAGCCGAATCCCGGCAGATGTGGGAAGGCGTTTTGGAGTCGAATTCACTGGGGCACTACAACAAGGGGCAGATCGTGCGGCACGGCTTGGAGCGGGGGTCACCGCATGAAACGGCATCAGGGTGTGGCATCCACGCCCGCTGCGCCGTCGGCGCTCTCGGGGGAGATCCGGGCGCCAGCATATATCGGCTAGCGCGGGGCGGCCGTTTCGTGGCGTTGCTGCATAGACCGACGGGGGCGAGGCAACGTCTCAAGCCTGATAAGGCACGTCCGTACTTCTTCCCATAAAATTCCGCAATCCCTTGTCCAGCAAGGCTATGTGGGAAATTTCATCTTCTTCCGGTACCCCGCAAAAGCGCGCTTTCTGGCACATATAATCGGCCGGCTCTCCCCGAGACTTCCCCCGCGGAATCCCCGCGGCCGACCATGGCATCCATCCAGAAAGTGGCGCCGACGCCGGCGAGTAGGGCGCCGTGCGAGATCTGCATCTGCTATATTTTGTGTAGGCAAAAAATGCTTGCGCTTGGCATTTAATGCCCATGCAATAATTGCATGGAAATCGAGTTCGACCCCGCCAAAGACGAGATCAACCAAGCCAAGCACGGCATGTCGTTGACGGCGGCCGAATCGTTCGAGATGGACACGGCCACAATCGTGGAGGATGACCGCTTCCCCTACGGCGAAGCGCGCTCAATCGCCACCGGCCTGATTGGCGAACGTGTCCATGTGCTGGTGTTCACAGCGAAGCGATGCGCGTCATCAGCCTGCGCAAGGCTAACCGCCGCGAGGTGCTGAAATATGTCGACGAAGCGTAAGATCCACATTCCCAACGACGACGAAGACCGGGCCCTGACCCGGGCCGCGGAGGCGGACCCTGACAATCCGCCGCTCACGGACGAGCAGTTCGCGCGGATGCGCCCGGCGCGCGACGCGCTGCCCGAGCTGGTCGGCGAGAAGGCGGCCAAGGCGTTGCTCAAGCCGCGCGGACGGCCCGCACTGCCGGCGGACCAGCGCAAGGTGACGCTCAACATGCGGGCCGACCGCGACGTGGTGGAAGCCTTCAGGGCGACCGGTGACGGCTGGCAGACGCGTATCAATGACGCGCTGCGCGCCTACGCGAAGTCTCACCGTATGCTGCCGAGGTGACCGGCTGACCTAGCCACTAGCGTGCAGCAGGACGAGCCCGGCGGCCGGCATGCCAACGTGGACGCGGAACTCTACAGAGATGGGCCGGGGGGCTAGCAGAAGAAGGCTGCACAGCGGGTACTGAGTCTGTTTGGGAAGAAGGGCCGCTCACGGCCGAGGCCGTGTGGAAACGCTCAGTGGGCCGCCGTGCGCGCGTCCATATATGTAGGTCGCGCTGGGCTTTCCACTTCTTCGGTCAATTCAGTGCCGATGCGACACCGAATGGCGGCAATGCCTTCCTAATTGGCTTTGAGGCACCCCACGCGAGCGTTAAAACATCGCCAAAAAGGCTTACGCCCCCGCTAGCTTCACCACCTTCATCATTCTGGCGATCCCGAGCACCCTAATTACCCGCTTGAGATTGTATGCAAGCACGTGCAGGCTCATTTCAGTGCTCACATGCTCTAGCTTCTTCGTCAGGAAGTGCGTCGAGCCCATCCAGTGTTTAAGCGTGCCAAACACGTGCTCAATGGTGCGTCTTCGCAGTGTCATGGCATCGGGCCTGCGGTCGAGCCGCTGCTGCATCCGCTCAAGCACCACCTCATGCTCCCATCGGCGAATGCGCCGGTAGTCCGTGATCGTGCATTGATCGCGCATTGGGCACCTGGGGCAGGCGCTGCTCCAGTACACATGCAGCTTTAGGTTGTGCTCGACCGTGGTGAACCTATGGATCGCTCTCTCGCCTGCCGGGCATTGGTATTCGTCATCCCTTGCCACGTAGATAAAGTCTGCTTTGCTAAACCGTCCGTCAGCCTTCGCGTTCGACGTCATCGGCTTCGGCACGAAGGGCGTGACGCCGGCGTCTTCACATGCTTTGATCTCCGGTCCATTGAAGTACCCACGATCAGCAAAGGCCTGCAGTCTCTTCCGGCCCATCGCTTCACGCGCAGCGTTGGCTATCTTGCTTAGTTGCGCACGGTCGCTGCCGATGTTTGTGACCTCATGCTCCACAATCAGGTGGTGCTTGGCATCAACGGCCGCCTGAACGTTGTACCCTACAACCCCCGTTCCCTTGGCTTGTGAGATCATCGAGCGCGCGTCAGGATCCGTGAGTGATAGCTGCTCATCGGGCTCACTCTTCAACTCTTCCTTGATGCGATCCAACTCCCGCATCTGCTGGCGCAGTTTCTTGATCTTTTCCTGCAGCCTCGTCGTCTTTGCTTCGACTTCAGCCGGCTGGGTTCGGTCGGCGGTCTCCAGGGCGTCGAGATAGCGCTGGATGCTCTGCTCAATTTGCTGCTGGCGCTTGTCGATCTTGCCCGACGTGAAATTGCGGTCCCGACTGTTGACTGCTTTGAACTTGCTGCTATCGATCGCCACGGTTGCCTGAGAGAACAGCTTCAAGTCCCGGCACAGTGCGACGAAGCGCCGGCAAACGTTCCGAATCCCCACGCCGTTGTCGTGACGGAAGTCCGCAATGGTTTTGAAATCCGGTGCAAGCCGTCCGGTCAACCACATCAATTCGACGTTGCGCTGAGTCTCGCGCTCCAGGCGGCGGCTCGACTGGATGCGATTGAGGTAGCCATAGATATAAATCTTCAGCAAGACCGACGGGTGATACGCCGGTCGACCGGTGGCCGCAGGAGCGGCGCCTTTAAAGCCAAGCCTATGCAGATCAAGCTCATCAACAAAGGCATCGATGACGCGAACAGGATTGTCTTCACCGATATAGTCATCAAGACACTCTGGTAGCAGAGTTACCTGCTGTCGATCTTCGCCTTCGATGAATCGCTTCATGGGCCGTCCCGCGCTGACAAGTTGCTTCAGTCTAGGCGATGCACTAGTGTTTTCACACAACCTCGGCCAGGAACGGTCGGTCGACGTGATAGATGAGCGCAGTGGTCACCTGCATTGCCGCGCTTCGTTAGAGCACGGAATTCCCTTTCATGTATTAAAAGTTTGCCACCAAGGGTCCAGGCTGGCGCCTGCTACTTTGATTTTCAGATATGGCCTTTGGAGAGGTCCCCAGGTGAGGATCTCTCCGATGCGAAGGCGAAGGCGAAGGAAGATTATTTAATCTTCACAACGGAGATAATTTCAATTTTGGTAGCGCTGCCGAAGGAGCGCTTGACCTTGTCCGCCGCCTCTGCCTCACTAAAGCACCCGGTTACGTTCTGCGTAGAGCTGCCGGAGTTGTTAATCCGATACTGGACACGATATACGGCGTTGGAGTATGCCATTTCTTAAAATTTCCTAAGCGGTTGATGGGGGCGCCGATTGATTCAATCGATCACTCTAGTACTTCGCGCATTTCTGCCAACTTCGCGGACATCTCTTTATGCTGCTTATAAAGAGCATTCACCAGATCTTGAATCTCTTTGGCATACGCGTCCTTTTCAGATTTCGAATTAGAGGCGGCCAGGCTTTTCAGCCGGTAGGTGATCTTCTTCTTGAGGCCGAGAGAACTGCCGTCCGTTTTCTCGTGGGCGGCGGAATAGATCTCGCTGTACGTGTATTTGGGGAAGTTGTCCCGTCGAATTTCCGAGATTTTCTTTCCCTCCTTTACGAGTTTTGCAATCTGTTTTTTGTCGTCAGCCGACAGTGCCATGGTTTTCTCCTGGATTTACAGCATGCCGCCACCGAGGACATGACCTCGGGAAGGGCTCTTCGAACAGCCGCCACCAGCACTAGCGGTAGCTGAGCAATAGATGCATTTCTTTGGGCCCGCGTCGACCATGTGAGTCTTGTGAGGGCTTTTTGTGCATCCTCCACCTGCGGTGGCAGTGGCGCCGCAATACACGCACTTCCCGGCCACGTAGACGACGTGCGTCTTGGTAGGGCTCTTCGAGCAACCGCCACCTGCGGTAGTGGTCGCTCCGCAGTATTTGCACTTGCCTGACATCTGAAACGCTCCCCTGTGAATGTCCGCGATCCGCATTAGGACACCTTGCCGAACGAGTTGCTGCCTCTACTACAGCGCCATTGGCTGGCAAATGCTTCGGCACCGCTACAAGCACTTACGGCATTGGTCTTGATTTGCTGTAGTCGGGTATCGAGAATGACCGTACCACGGAGAATAACATCGAATTGTGATGCTATCGTCTCCCGCGCCCACGCCGAGCTCAATTGTCGTTCCGCCCGCCATTCTGAAATGTCGGCACGGGCGTGCTTTTTGAGATGGGTGATTCTCTTGATGGGGTGCCGTAGGGCGGTGGCGTGGGCCTGTCCCGGCAGAGGCCAGCGCAGGGTGGGGGGGGTGAATCGGCCGGCATGGCGACCAAGTCCGCTTGGGGGCTCATTGCGACCGTCGCGCAACCGCCGGCGGCCAGACCGCTGCCGGACCCAAAGCGATGGTAGGCTCGTCAGTCGCCTTTCCACTCGCTCGTTTTGCGCAGCAGTTGTCTCAGCTGAACGCGTTGCGAATCCAACAAGCTCACGAGCCAGGATTCATTCTCTTTCTCGCCCTCTTCGAGCGCTCGGTCCAACTGCTGCATCAACGCAGGATCCTTCCAATGAAGCATACCGAAGGCGTAATGCTGCGCAAGCGAATCACAGCGTAGCCGTACAAGGCTCGCTCGCATTGCTTCCTGCCGCAACGGGGATGTCGCTTCGAAGTAGGTCCAGACGCCGGATCGAGACCGCTTGCGCAAACCATGCCAAGGCTTCAATGAATACGAATAGCTGTATCGGCAATCCACGTCCCGCCTCTTCGGGCTCGGGCGAAACCGCTTCCACATAGGTGCTCAGCATCGCCATAGCGTCATAGCTTCGACTATCAACCAGTTGGTCTATATACGCCTCGCTGTAGATGGCATTCATCGGCTCAATCAGAGTGTGGAACTGGGGGGATTATCGCAGCACGGACGCCTAGCGTAGCACTCGCGCTGCAGACGCTGAACAGTTGCTCCTTGTCGGGAGCGGGCCTCTGTGCCAGGCGGACTCCATGACTGCGTATGGGCCAAAGCGAACCTCGACAAGCGCGGCGCTGCGGATTCTTCGAACTCGGCGCTCTTGATCTCCAAGAGCATCGCGGCTCCGTGACTGTGCCGCCAACTCACTCGACGCCAGCACCACAAGCAACAGACCGGTGACCGGTGTGAGCACGCGGCTCAAGATCTCGGCGCTCAGGTCACAGAAGGCGCCCCACTCGGCGTGATTGCGAGCCGAGAAGGGATGCGAAGCGGGATCGGGTGGAAGGTGAGCAGTGGCTGCCTTCAGGATCGTACGTCAGCCCTTGGTGCCGGCATGCCGCTCGATGAACGCATTGGTGTGCCGTGGCTTGGTGATCTCGGTCCACTGGAGATGGGCGTACTTGGGATCATCGCGCAGGCTGGCGAACTTGAGGCGATTCTTGGCGAACGTCGTGTAGGACCACAGCAGAATCGAATCCCTGGAGCAAAATGCCATCCGCAGGGATTCGCGATTGCCATGAGAGAGTTCTGTCCGCATGACGCCGCGGCTGACCGTGCGCCAGAGCACGCGCGAGAACACCGTCCACCGGCCGAAGTTCAGCCAGACAATATGCGTTGCTCTAGACCACAGCACGTCCCGCACGGCGCTGTAGTTCCCGTCGGCCACCCAGCGGTCTCCCGCCGTGGCGGCAAGCACGGCCTTCTCGAAGTCTTCAGGCGGGACGGCCGCCCAGTTGGGGCCCCAATAGAACTGATCGAGTTCGATATACGGGCAGCCTGCAGATGCCGCCAGGGCGCTGGCGAAGCTGGATTTTCCTGATCCGCTGGTTCCGATGACGACGAAGCGCATGTGTTTTGCTGCGGTCAGAGGTTGGCAGCGCGTATTGTATGGCGCCTTGTGCTTCGCGTCGGCACCCGAAGCCGGCTGGCAAGCCAGTTGCATCTCAGTTACTAAAAAAGAAGAAAGAGCCGCATCTCAAGGCGAGAGGGCCTTGGCGATAATGTCCGACTAGGTTTCCTGGAAGTCGAGCCGCCTTAAAGAGTTGGGCGGAAAGCCTCATGGTTGTGCAGCAGGCAGTCATCAAGTACTGGAGCGCAGACGATGGAAATGGACGTCCTGGAGAGCGCCAGCGAGCGCAAGAGCGACACTTCGCGGGAAGTGCTGATTGCCCTCGGCCTTTCGACCGGGGCCGCTGTCGCCTTGGGCTTGTCCCGGTTTGCCTATGGATTGCTCCTGCCACCCATGCGCGCGGATTTGGGATGGAGCTATGTCGAAGCTGGTGCCCTGAACACCGCCAATGGCGCTGGCTATATCGCGGGCGCCTTGCTTGCGGCATGGGCCGCCAGGCAATGGCGCGCAGCACGGAGTTTCATCATCGCTTTCGCAGTGAGCGTGCTCGTACTCTTGCTTACGGCGACCACCGACCGCTTTTATCTGCTGATCGCCTTGCGTACCGTCGGCGGCGTATCGACAGCCATCACGTTCATCCTAGGCGCAGGCCTGACCTCTGCAATCTGCCCAGGCGCCACACCCAAGCGGCGCGGAGCGCTGGTCGGGATCTACGTTGCCGGCGTCAGTCTGGGCGTGTTGGTCGCAGGCGCTGCAATCCCCCTCTTGCTGGACGGAAACGTGCAGCATTGGCCAAAAGGCTGGATAGCCCTTGGCATCCTCGGCGCGGCAGGTCTGCCGGCTGCTTCGTGGGCGGCTCGCAATGTACCGGAACCTAGCGGCGCCAACTCGGCGACGCTGGATATGCGGGAACTCCGCCAATTGGCGCCGACCTTGCTGGGCTACGGCATCTTCGGGGCGGGCTACGTGGGGTACATGACCTTCATCATGGCGCTGCTTCAGAACCAGGGCGGAAGCAGCGAACAAATGATGTGGTTCTGGTTTGTCCTGGGGCTTGTGTCCACGGTGTCCAATCTGCTGTGGGGGAGAGCTCTCGGCGCATTCAGCGATGGCCGCGGCCCCGCCCTTGTGTTCGCGACGTCGATGATAGGCACGCTTCCGGTACTTCTCTATCCCGGCCCCGTATCCACGTTTCCGTCGGCGATCGTATTCGGCGGTAGTTTCATGGCCGGCCCGACCGCAATTACCATCGTGGCGCAGCGGCAGCTGAATCCGTCGTCATGGACGGCGGCCATTTCGCTCCTGACCGTGGGCTTTGCTTTCGGCCAGACAGTTGGACCGATCCTGGCAGGCGCCATTTCCGATGCGACAGGAAGTATCGCAGCCGGTTTCTGGGTATCGCCGGTTCTTCTGGGAGTCGCTGCCTGCGTCAATCTGCTTCAGCGGGCGCCAGCAAATGTCGGCTAGGGCGTGGCGGCGGTTCCGTGGCGTTGTTGCTGCGTAGGCCGCGGCCGACATTGCCCGAGCAAGGCTAACCGCCGCGAGGTGCTGAAATATGTCGGCGACGCGTAAGATCCTCATTCCCGACGACGAAGACCGGGCTCTAACCCGAGCCGCGGAGGCGGACCCTGACAATCCGCCGCTCACGGACGCTCAGCTCGCGCGGATGCGCCCGGCGCGCGAGGCGCTGCCTGAACAGGTCGGCAAGAAGGCGCCAAGGCGTTGTTCAAGCCGCGCGGCCGGCCCGCACTGCCGGCGGACCAGCGCAAGGTGACGCTCAACATGCGGGCCGACCGCGACGTGGTGGAAGCCTTCAAGGCGACCGGCGACGGCTGGCAGACGCGCATCAATGACGCGCTGCGCGCCTACGCGAGTCTCACTACATGCTGCCGAGGTGACCGGCTGAACTGGCCAGTAGCAGGTAGTAGGGCGAGCCCGGCGGCCGGCATGCCGAAGTGGACGAGGAACTCTTCAGACTTGGGCCGGGGGGGCTACAAGAAGAAAGCTGCACAGCGGTCGCTGAGTCTGTTCAGCGTCAGCTTCTTACCGTGGGCGCCCGATACGCATGGCATGTCATTTGGTAAGTCGTCGATCATAGCTGTCACCTCCTACCAACTGCCACTGACACTCTCGACGCTCTTGCAGGGTCTGCTCACCGCTAAATCACCGCGGATTGCCGCACATCCAGCAACTGCATATGGTTGCAGTCCAAATCCAGCGACCGAGCTCACGCTCATCTCGTGTGCCCTTATAGTACTGACGACGTTTTGCTTGCAACCTGGCAATCTGCGCCGGGCGATATCTCCATCCCTTTTTCATCTCAACACCTTTTTCGTAGGCCGGATGTGCTAAAGCCCGCTCTGGGCGGGCTCTTAGGCAGAGCGCAGACACCCTTCCGGGTGCCGTCTCGCTCAAGGCGGTATCAAATTGCTTACCCAATATAACGGAACACAAGGTCGCTTACAAAATCACAACTGATTCATGCCTTCATGACCGGATGGGCATACAACTTATCGAAGAATCCGTCGAGTGTCTTGCCATCTGCCATACCGTAGAAATATGAACTCAGACGATGTCCAGCGATAGCTTGCGTCGAATTCAGTTCCAATTTCGGGTCGGCTGCTCGCTTCGTTCGCAGGTGATGATGAAGACTGTTTACCAGTACATCGGCAGCCAGCGTAAGGCCGGAATCTTCGCAGGAAATGCGATAGGTGATTCCAGAAAAGTCACCCATTGCCTCCTCAGCCCCAGCGATTGACATCAGCCCCTTGAAACTTACAACTTTTTCTGCCTCCGTGTCGTAGCCACGTGACTCCAGGGCTTTAGGCTTTCCAGCATCCAAGAACTCGTCGGCGCCCGCCGAGAACTCCTTCAGTATTCCATCGTCTGTCGAGTCGGTAATGATGGTCATCGAAGTCCTACGACCAAAATAATCCACACAATACGCAGCAGACTTACCGAAAACGCCTTGGAACAGCGCTGACTGCAGCCGCTGTCGGTCCTGCCGGTAGGGGATCCTAATGCTCGAATCCCGTTCACTGTGAGCCTTTTTCGTCTGCGCATTTACCTCATCAAAGTAGTTCTTGAAGCCTTCGACGTAGATTGCTTCGTAGATGAGGCCCATCTCCCTATCATCAAAATACAAAAATATTTCGTTGCGCAATTCCTGCTGTCGATCATGCGGAAGGTCTGTGATATGAATCTTCCCTTCCACTCCGTACTTGCTGCGAATGGCGTCGAAGTCGATTCGAACCCTCTCCAGATGACGGGATCGGACAAAGTAGCCTCCCATAACGCCAAACTCGCCGGCTGACTGCTCTTGGTTGGTGGAGAATCCCTTTGCGCCGGACTCATCCAAAATCAATATGACCTCGCTCATGACTCCAAACTGCTCAGTTGTTTGGAGCAATACTACCCGATCATCAGACGTTGAGTTGCGGCGGCTGCAGTGACATTGCGCGATGGGTCTGGCCGACGCTCGCCAGCTTCGCGTGTGTCTGCGATCGACTTCAACAATCGACCGAACTCACGTTTGGCATGTGCAACTGCTCGTCGACTATATCGTGGAGCAAGTCGTGCTCGCCCGGCTCTCGGCCTTTGAATACTTCGATCTCCGGGCGGGCCAGTGGAAGCCGTCCAAGTAGGGGCTACGGCCCCTGGAACGAACAGCACTGGCTCACGCGAGCGGAAGATCAATCTGAAGAATGTTGATGGCTGCTTCGGTAGCCAGAAGCGGTCGCTTGCGATACCTGATGACATGCCTCGGGAGCGGGCGTCTGCACCAGGCGGACTCGGTGACTGCGGTATGGGCCAAAGAGAACCCAGACAAGCGCGACGCTGCGGTTTCTTCGAACTTGGCGCTCTTGATCTCCAATAGCATCGCGGCCCCGTGACTGTGCGCCAACTCACTCAACACCAGCACCAAAAGCGCCAGCCCAGCGGCCAGCGTGAGCACCGGCTCTGGATTCTCGCGTTCAGATTCCCGTAAGTGCCTGACTCCGCGCAGTCGCGGGCCAGGAAGAGCAGGGCATAGCGCTGCGCCGACTTCTCGGCGGCCAGGGTAAGCGGCGTTTCACAGCCCGAAGGCGATCTGATATGGGCCAAGATGGATGGGCATCTAGCGCCGACACAGCGTGTAATGACGTGCTATCGCCCATCACCGGCCGAACCACTCGCGCGGAATGAGCCCGTCTCCTTCGTTCTTCCACGCGGCAACCTGATTCATGTAGTCCACGCTGCCCCAAATCGACTTGTCGGCATGCTCAACGACGATAATTTGATACTTGAACTCCGCGCGTTCGATTCCACGTGCCAAGGCTCGAAAGATACGGCGCGTGTCCTCGATGTCGGCGTCTCTGGAGCCACGCAAACTCTTGGCCTGTTCGTCATGCTCGTCGAGGAGATTGTCGCCCGAGTCCGCGCTAGGGAAAAATACTTGGCTTGGCTGGTCAATCGCGAGGAAACTGAAAACAGGGCCATCTATACGCTCCGGCTTTACGAAGAATTCGTGCAATGACAGGAATGTTGATACGTGATACGCCATCCAATTGGCACCGCTGCCGATTTCCCACAGAAAGTCCTTATGCGCTCCGGCACCACTCGAAAAGCTCAAAGTCAACTCTTGCTGGTCCAATTCGACGGTTGCTCTCGACCGGAGGCCAAACCACTTTGCATATCCTCTGATGTACTCATCGAGCTTTTTGGCGACCGCCCTCTCTCGTTCCTCGCGACCGCACGTCAGGAAATATTTCTCGAGTTTTGCAAGTGCCCCCTCCGTCTCACGAATACGGTCGCCCAAGTCTCCCTCGCCTTCCAATGTCGCCAGGGCCATGAGAAGAGCCTGCAATCTTCCGAGAAGCACATACGCTCGCCCCAAGGATTCCATTGGCAGCGCCTCCTTGGACTCAAGACTCAGTCGGTACATCCGCGCCGCATGCAGCTTGTTTTGGGCTTCCGAAAGATCCTTCTCGAGTGCGGCCAGTTGCCTGTCGACAATCGGGCCTGCGAGAAGCGCATCCGATAGGCGAGTCACGTTGCCAAGCTTTTCCTCAAGACCATTTAATACATCATGGTTGTGATTGCTTGTTGAGACCGCAGACCACACATGTCTCATCTCGAACCAAGCTACGCTGGAGCCAGTCGAGGTTCACTACGCGAGTCCTCTCGCCTTCCACTGCTCCCGACAACTCTTTCGCGCGGTCTGACAGCCCCCGGTAGTCACGCAACTCCTGCACAAGGTCATCGACCTCTCTCTGGATGGCCTCCTCTTGCTCAGTCGCGTCCCTAAAGAGTCTGTTTGAAAACCCGTATTGCGGGGCTCGAAGGCGCTGCGCGAGGCGCCCTTCGATGTACGCGTTGTTCAACGCTTTCAGAGACAGAACGCAAGCTTCAAGGGACGTGCCATCATGCTCGTCGGCCAATCCCAATTCGACCGACTCGTTCCATAGTGTCCTGACCTCTGCTTGCCATGACGCGAACGCAGTCTCACGGGTTCGCCGTACTTTATGCAGCGAATCGAGAGCCTTCAGAAGACGCGTGCGCTCGCGAGAATTCTTCAGATATTCCGCATCGACAATACCGAGTGCGTACGGTAAGACGCGCTTTAGCTTGTCCTTATGTTCGTATGTGTCGGCCTTGTAGAACAGGACGTTCGGATTGGCGACGATATGCTGTGGAAGGAAGTTGAATGCAGCCAAGTCGCGATAGGATGGTCGATTCTCTGAATTTTCAGCGTCCTCATCGTCGACCAATGACATGTTGGTGACGCGTGCAATCCTGTTGAATGCGTCCTTATACTGGGTGCGTGTGTGCGTCGCTTCGACGCGGGTTGGTATGGGTGCGTCTCGTCCGTCCAATGTCAAAAAGAAGAACTCACCGCTCCCAAAACTACTTGATGGTGTACGACGCCCGATCAGAACCCATGTGCCACGGATTCGCACCTTGAGACCAAACCAATCAGTCTTCTGGCGGATTTCGCCGACGGGAATCGTGCATCGCTTGGCACCCAGACAATAGTCAATGATGGCAATAATGGACGACTTCCCCGTGCGACTTCGCCCGTGGATGACGTTGACCTTATCTTCCGCGAACTTTAGTGATTGAATCTTGAAGCGTTTATTTATAGGCCAGAGAATCAGCTCTGAAATGAAGAATTGCATATCAATGAAGGCCGAGAATTGCGAAGAGTTCTGCCGTGGTGACGTCTTTGAACCAGTTGGCTAGGCGTAGAACGGTTCCAGACATATCGCTATCGATGCTCGTTGGACGACTCCCGGTTGGCCACCTCGGAGGGCCAAATGCGAACTCTCTCTCGCCTCCATCGAAACGTTTGACGAGAAGGCCAGTTGCACACGCAATATTAAGACCTTGCGACGACACAGGCGCATGGGCTGCGACTCTTTCGGCCAAACGCTCCGTGATGCGAGGTTCATCGGCAATGACTGCGTGCATGGGCGTCGAGAAGTTTCGGTTCTCAATGCTACGACGGCTTGGGCCGTGCCAGACGAGTGGCAGGACGAGCAGCAGCTTCTCAAAGGACGGATGGCGAGTGTTCGCAGTGCGGGCCTGATATTCCTTGGTGAAGCTCGCTAGAAGGAAGCATGCCATCGCGCTATTGTGGATGAGTGAGCGGTCGGTGTAGCCTGCCATCAAGGCTTCTCCTCGTCGTCGGCGTCCTTCTCCGTGTCGTATACTGGATGCCAATATACAAAATAGCGGTCGTCTGGCTTATTCGCCATGTGATGGTAGTGCCCGTGCGTGAAGTACGAGTTGCCGGTTTCGTACCGTCCAAGCGCGGCCTTGAAATTCTCGTCCAAAGTCTTCGTGAGCGTTAGCACTCCAATTTTCTCTGGCGAGTTGTCGGCTCGCGTCATCAGTTCCATCTCTGCATTGTCGCGGCAGTCTTGCCATCGCTGGTGAAGCGTATCCTCGCGTGCCTCCCAGTCGACGTGATTAAAACCCTCCTTCTCGAGCCGTACGCGCTCGATATAGAAGGCCCAGTATTTGTCCAGATGTCTGTCGATGATTCTCGCTGGAATATCGAGGCGAGAGAGCTGCTTTAGAAAGAAAAAGTCCCGCCCACCCCGCTCAACAAGATGCTTGAAATCTATGTGTACCATCGGACGGTCGAGATACTTGTTGAGGAAACGACGGCCAAACTCTTTGTGCAAATGGTCTCTAAATGTCTGAGGCGATAGCCAGACACTTTCTCCATCAGACCACGCTTTGCGGCACGTATCGACGGCTATGCCGAGAAGGTATCGGTAGATTTCTTCGCCCTGGTCGACAAGCGCCGAAGGCAACTGGAAAATCTGGATTGTCGCTTCCTGCGGCGGCACACCTGAATCGGTCCCGCCTCGATCCAACAACTCCAGCCCACGTACGAGGTAGCTCAAATCAGCGTCATCGTGTTTGAGGACTGCTTCTGCCTCTGTCTTCGCCGAAGTTCCCTTCTTCGGAGTGGACTTCGCTTTGGTCGCGGACTTTGCCTTCGCTGCGGACTCTTCCTTTGAGGCGTTTTTTCCCTTCGCCGCGATGGCCTCAGCATGAGCGCGTAGCGCAGATACCGCGCCCTCTACTTGCTCATCCGACGTTGCATCGGCAAGCACGCGCGCCAAAGCGTTCGCGGGAACGCTCGCGTTCGTGACCAAACAAAAACGGACTTCAGCATACTTCTCTCGTAGCGCCTTGACATGGCTCAACCAGACGCGAAGCGTGTGCCACAGCTTGTAGCTGCTATCCTGAAAGGGTTGGCCTGTGGATTGGATCGTGTTCGCATCCTGCTCAAGCCGCGCATCCACTGTGCCATCGGCATTCCAAGTCAACTCCGCCACGTCGTCGAGCGTCTCGATGCCGACTTGCGTCCGTTTCGCATGGCCCGAGAACAGCGAATACAGTGCGCGTTCAAATTGGAACGTGAACGCAACGATGGTCGGTGCCGCGTTGGTATTGATTGGCTTATCTACTTCTGGTTTCTGGTCTCGCTCACTCATACGCTTCCCCGATGGGACACCATAGTCTCGCTGAAATTGGCGGGACCGGAAATACTGTATAAATCAACAGCACAACAAGTTGCTGATGCAAGCAGTTATTCGATTATGAGTGCTGGCCTCCAGAAGCCATACGAATTGCATACGACACCCAAGCAGACGCGTCGCACGGTGAGCCCGTTGGTAAGGTGCGTGACCGGATGTCGGAAAAACCCCAAAAGGCGCGAATCGAACTGCCGCCATACAGCGATCGAGCCTCTTTCGGAACGACAAATAGAAGAACGAGCTCAGAGACCACACATGTCAGCAATCAACGCCTACATCGGGGGTAACGCCGCTGTTGTTCGAAGCCGAAGAGGGGCAACGCAAGTCCAGTCTCGCTCGCCGAATTCGGTGGGTGATATCGCTAGCGAGAGGACTCTGTCGCCAATTTATGTCTCTGCGCTGAGTCATGGGCAGCATGGTAGCGGCAGCAGAGGCCGGACGACTCCGTGGCTCCATCAATCTAGAACAGTTCTTTGCGAGCAGAGAGGACATCCAGGTCTTCCGCATGCAGGTCCATGACGGTCCGAATGCCTATCAGCAGCAACAGAAGCAATGCTTCGCGAAGTGTCAGTAAGACGAAGAGTGGCCTCACACTGACCGCCAATTGGGGCAAAAAGACACGTAAGCGCGGGTCACGAAGGGTAGATCCTGGCCGGCAGCTTTCGTAGCTGCGATCAGTTGGGCTGGCTGCGAAGGATGGGTTGGTCGTGGCATTTGTGCACTGAGACCCGCCGAGGCCGGCATCAAGCCGGCCTCGCTTCGAAGGGTTACACAGTGGCCGAGTCGGTTTCGTCCTGCGCCACCAACTCACTCAAAACCAACGTATCATGCGCCAGTCCCGCGGCCAGCGTGAGCACGCGGTTCTGGATCTCCGCGTTCAAGTCGCCGAAGGTACCCGATTCCGCGCAGCCGCGGGCCAGGAAGAGCGGGGCAGAGAGCCACACCGATTTCTCGATGGCGATGTCAGCGGCGTGAGTATGGGCCTCTGGATCTCCGTGCAAGGCGCCTGGGCGCTACGGAGTCGAGTGCGAAGAAGGACCGGACATAGCCACGCGCCGATTCTGCGACGGGAGGTCACTTTGGTGTCGCATTTGACACTCGCTGAGTGTCTCGCACAAAGGATCGGACTGGTACAAATAGCGCCTTCGACCGAAACTGCCACAAAATCCCGCTTCGCTCCAATGGCAACTGCCAAGGTTCACCGATCATCCATACCTTCTCGATGGCCAGTAAGTCCTGCGCCGAAGTCGTCATTCGGATATCGGTATTGGCATGTCCGCTAGCCCTTCCGGATCATCGCTGGCCAATTCTTGCTTGATACAATGTACTCTGAGCGAAGGGTTTAATAGGGCTGCTGTCCTAATGGGTATCGGCAGGCGAGCTTGCGTGCATTTCTCCACGAGGCCAAATCGGCAATTGCACACCGCATCTGAAGTGCAGCTCCGGTGATGAATTTAGATGACGTCGCAGCCGAGTCACAAAGTACTCGTAATTACCCTCGGCCATCCCCGGAGCAAGCGTGCGAACGATGAACTCGCAAAGTTCGGGAGTCATTGAAAGGTCTTTCGCAATAGTCATGCGTATGGCACGCTTTGCTATTTGCTCGGGAAATGGATGATGGATGAGATTGATTCCCAAAACGCGCCGAGATAAATTTTCTTCGTAGTCTTGCGCTGCCGCCAAACTCCGCTCTTGCAGCCGAAAAATAGCTGCATCAAGGGAAAAAAATGTCGTTTTGCAAAGATCTTCGAGCTTGCGCCCTTGGACAATTCCTTCTCTGATTGCCCAAGTGTCAGCGAATGACCATACGTCGAAAAGCATCCCGGCTGCGGAAAAACGAAAGCCACCAAATTTGTTGCGGACGGGATCGAATGGTTTTATAAGCGCGTAGATCTCGTTCGCCGACGACATCGAAACAATATCTATATCCGAACGGAATGAGCGAGCATACCCCAATCCAAAGTCCCTAATCATGCCGCCGAAAATGGCGCTATCGGAGAGTTCGGTTGCAAGAGTTTGCAGGAACCGACGCAGCGGGGCGCGCCTCTCACCTCCATTGGTGAGATATTGCACTAGCCTGCTCCGGGTGTGAGTCACTGTCACGGTACTCTCTCAGTGCCTACTTTTGAATGAGATTAGCTCGGCGAGCAAATTGATGGCATAAGAGTCAGTCATGCCAGAAATCATGTCCGTCAATAGCAGGCACTGTCGATATCGGAGCGGAAGAGCTTTCACCTCTCTGGCTGGGTCATTATAAACCCGTCGATAGTTCTCTGAGATGCGCGTGTAGACATAGCGGTCGTATGGATTGTCCGGCAGCAACTTTCCTTCAACTGGATTGGTGTCTGCGATGGCATTCCAGAAAATATCCATTAGCCCACGAATCGTATTATAGCCTCGCAATTCGATCTCAAGTACCGAGCGATGCTGGAATGCGTATGTTCGAGCAAAACTGCCGAGCAGTTTTCGAAGAAGATGTGCGCGGGAGAGTTCGAGCAAAGCCTTCGGTTGCTCTCCAGAAATCAGCGAGGCCTGATGTTCAAAAAAAGCATCGGTTACAGCTTGCACCATGGCGCCGATCGCGAACACACGAAAACGCTGCATCGAGACGTCATTGAGCTCCGCTGGGGACAGGTTTGCTTCACGGTACTCCTTGTGCTTCTCCTCGCTTTGTTTAACCAGCTCCTTAACGACGACGTCTTCAGCCGCTTGGTGACTAAGATATGCCATCAAATCGGAGAACGATGCCAGCCCTTTCTTCACAGCATCTTCGATGTCGAGCACAGCATATGCAATATCGTCACACGCTTCCATGACGTACGCCATGGGATGGCGCGTGGCCAGGCGCAGTCCAACTTTTTTTAGAACGCTCTCTGCAATTTCTCGTTCAGATTCGAAGAAGCCATGTTTCTTTTTGCCAACGTGTGATTTAGCTTCTGTCTGCCCTGATCCGACGGGATATTTCATCATCGCGGCGAGCGTGGCATACGTCAAATCTAAGCCAAAGTTGTCATTCAGCAACTGCAAGCGTGTGACAAGACGGAAGGTCTGCGCGTTACCTTCAAACTTCAAAAAGTCTTGATATTGCGCTTTTGTAAGAATCCGATTATTTTTGTCTCCGGCGACATCTTCCTCGTTGTCTTTAAACCAACTCTGAATGGCCGCCTCGCCTTGGTGGCCGAAAGGGGGGTTACCTAGATCGTGAACAAGCCCGACAGCTGCGAGTAACGCGGGAATGTTCCGTGCAGCATCCCGTACGTCCGTCGCCACTTTGGAGCTATGCACCAAGACAACACCCAGACTCCGGGCTAGGTTTGACACTTCGTGGGAATGAGTGAGCCGGTTACGTACGCTATCGTTACGGTCGAGCGGAAAAACTTGCGTCTTGTCGGCCATGCGCCGGACTGGAGTGCAAAAAAGAATTCGGTCGTGATCTCGCTCGATCTCTGTTCGCAGTTCGCCAGTCTTGGGAGTCTTACCATCCGCATCCGTTGGCGAGACCTCTTTCGGAGCCGAAGTGCGCTCATCATGCTTTCGGCGCCCGTCGCATAGCAGCGCACCCCAACTATTGTGACTGTTAGTATTCATTTTTCCTGTCGGCGGTCGCGATCGAGCCCAACGGCTCGGAAATTGATGTCGTAGATTGTACTATCTGGCCTCGAAGGCGCCTTTCTTTCACGCTCGCAGCTGGCTGAGGTAGACACCGCGGAACGTTTGCATCTGCGAGTGGGCGACTGGCTCGGCTACGCCCCAATCAAGCCGGCCTCGCCTCAAGGGTTATGCAGTAGTCGAGTCAACTTCGTACTGCGCCGCCAACTCACTCAACACCAGCGTCTCATGCGCCAACCCAGCGGCCAACGTGAGCACGCGGGTCTGAATCTCCGCGTTCAGATCGCCGAACGTGCCCGACTCCGCGCAGTCACGGGCCAGGAAGAGCAGGGCATAGAGCTGCGCCGATTTCTCGGCGGCGAGGGTCAGCGGTGTCTCGCAGAGCGCGCGCGAGTGGAGATGGATATCCGCGTTGCGGTACTCGGCGGTGAGGCCGTAGCGGGTGTGCTGGCGGGGGTTATCCATTGGCGGCCTCCTTGTGCTTTGCGAGCGCTTGATAGCGGAGGTCAGATGGATTTGGGCGTGCTCGGCACGCCGATTGGAAGCCTGGACGGGCGAAGGCACAGAGGCGCATGACGCGGTCTCCTGTCAGATTGAGCGCCAACCGGTGGCGCGGTCCGCCTGGTTTTCGGGCTTCCAATCCCGGTTGCTGGGGTGGCAGCAACCGGAGGAGTATCGGTCGAATTCGGACTGTTCGTCTATTCCGACTGATACGAATGGCCACTTTCGAAAGCAGACCGTCAGCTCACGCAGTTGTGGCGATGTCGGATTGCTGCTCGTCGGTTCTCCATAAGCAGTTGCCGCTCAACTCTGCATTTCGTGCGCATACACAATAAACCCCTTGTGTTCCGCCACCTTGTCATACAGCGCCCGCCCAGCCGTATTCCCCACCTGCGTCTGCCAATAAACCCGCCGAGCCCCCGCCAGCTTGGCCTGCGCATAGACCCCTTCAATCAGCGCCCGCCCACAACCCCGCCCACGCGCGCCTTGATCCGTGAAGAGATCCTGCAGGTAGCAGACGGGTTCAATCCGGGTTGTGCTGCGATGGAAGAGATAGTGCACCAGGCCGATCAGCTTGCCGTCTTGCTCTGCGACCAGCGCAAATACCGGCTCGATGGGGTTGAAGAATCGTTGCCATGTCGCCTGGGTGATGTCATCAGGCAGGGCCGTGGAGCCGGAGCGCCCGTAGAAGGCGTTATAGCCGTCCCATAGGGGTTTCCACATGGCGTAGTCTTCGGGGCGGATCGGACGAATTTGCATGGCTTGTGTCGTGAAGTAGGAGATGGCCGCGGGCCGGTTTGGTGGTTGGGAGCGGCTTCGGCTGTGATGGTTTGCGGTGTCAGCGCTGCGAGGAAGCGAGCTGGTGTCTGCTGGAGTCAATCTCCGCTACGCTGATTTTGATGAGCGACGGGCGGGGGAGGCTGACTACAACCCACCCGCCCGGTCGCCTCGATTACCGCTGCGCCATCACCATATAGTCCACCGTCAAATTGGACAAAGCCCGCACCCCATTCACCAAGGCCGGCTCATCCACATAGAACTCCGGCGAATGGTTGGAGGCCGCCTTGGCCAGGTCCGTCCCCTTGGGCGTCACGCCCAGGTTGAAGAACAGCCCCGGCACCTTCTCCTGATAAAACGAGAAGTCCTCCGAAGCCGTAGCCTTCGGCACGATCATCCAGTTCCCATTGCCCGCCACGCGCATCAGCGTGGGCGCCATCTTCTCCGTCAGCGCAGGCTGGTTGACGGTGGCGTTGTACAGCTCCACCACCTTGAAGGTGGCTTCGGCCCCGGAGCTGGAGGCAATCGCTTCGGTGGTGCGCTTCATGCGGGCATGGATGTCTTTCTTCATGCCTTCGTCATAGGTGCGGATGGTGCCCATCATCTCTACCTTCTCGGGCACGATGTTCATGCGGTTGCCGCCGTGGATGGTGCCGACGGTGATGACCGAGGGTTCCAGCATGGCGTTGACCTGGCGGCTTTGGATGGTCTGCAGGCCGAGCACGATCTGGGAGGCGACGACGACGGGGTCGATGCCGGCCCAGGGGCGGGCGCCGTGGGTCTGGCGGCCTTTGACGTCGATCCAGAACTGGTCGGCGGCGGCCATGGAGGGGCCGCTACGCCAGCCGAGCTTGCCGGATTCGAGGCCGCTGCTGACGTGCAGGCCGAAGATGGCGTCTACCTTGGGGTTGTCCAGCACGCCTTCGGCGACCATCTGCTTGGCGCCCCACATATTGCTGCCGTTGGGTTCGAAGTCGGCGGGGCTTTCTTCGGCGGGCTGGAAGATGAACTTGACGCTGCCGGGGAGCTGGTCCTTCATGCCGGCCAGCACTTCGGCGGTGGCCATCAGGATGGCGACGTGGGTGTCGTGGCCGCAGGCGTGCATCACGTCCACTTCCTTGCCCAGGTATTGGCCCTTGGCCTTGGAGGCGAAGGGCACGTCCACGCGTTCCTTGACGGGCAGGGCGTCCATGTCGGCGCGCAGGGCGACAACGGGGCCGGGCTTTGCGCCCTTGAGCAGGCCGACCACGCCGGTCTTGGCCACGCCGGTCTTTACTTCCATACCGAGCTTGCGCAGGTGGTCTGCCACCAGCTTGGACGTGCGGACTTCGTAGTTGCCCAGTTCGGGGTGCTGGTGGATGTCGCGCCGCCAGGCGATCAGTTGGGCTTCGATGGCCTTGGCGCGGGTTTCGATCTGGGTGTGCAGGTCGGCGGCGGCTGGGGTGGCGGTGGCTGCTTGCGGCGCGGTGGCGGTCTGGGCCTGGGCGGCCGGTTGCATCAGCAGGCCAGCGGCCAGGGCGAGGGTGCCGAGGGCGAGGCGGGCGGAATGGTGGGAGCGTGCGGAACGGCGTGCTGCCATGGGATGGTTCTCCTCTGTTTGCGTCTTGTTGTGCCGATTGTTGTGTTGTTGGGGGGAGGCGCCCGGCACGGCGCCTTGAGAATGGATGCGGTCGGCGCTAGCGAATCCCCAACCGATCCCGCGTCCGCATCAGCGCAAACAAACTGATCACCGCACACGCGATCAAGTAAAAGCTAGGCGCCAGCTTGCTGCCAGTGGCCCCGATCAGCCACGTCAAGATAAACGGCGCAAAGCCGCCAAAGATGGTGACCGCGATGTTGTAGCTGAGCGAGAGCCCGGTGGTGCGCGTCTGCACCGGGAAGATCTCGGAGGCCAGCGCGGGCATGGCGCCGAAGTAGAGCGTCATCATCAGGCCCAGGACGATCTGCACGGCCAGCATCATGCCGAAGCTGGGGTAGGTGCTGAGCAGCCAGAACACGGGCCAGATGGTGGCCAGCAGCAGGGCGGCGGCGAGCTGCATCAGCGGGATGCGGCCGATGCGGTCGGACCAGTGGCCCACCAGCGGGGCGAACACCATCTGCACTACGCCGGTGGCGAGCGTGGCGGCGAAGGCGGCCGAGGGCGGCAGGCCGAGCTGCTTGACGGCATAGGTGGGCATGTACAGCACCAGATAGGTGGACACGGTGGCGACGATGACCACGCCCATGGCCAGCAGCAGCCGTTCTTTCTGGTGGCCGAGGGTGTCACGCAGCGGGGTCTGGGTGCCTTCGCTGTGCAGGAATTCGGGGGTTTCGTCGACGTGGCGGCGGATGTAGTAGGCCACCGGGCCGATGGCCAGGCCGAACAGGAAGGGCACGCGCCAGCCCCAGCTCTGCATCTGCTCGGGTGTGAGGGTGGCGGTGAGCACGGCGCCGAAGCCGGCGGCCAGCAACGTGGTGAGGCCCTGGCTGGCGACCTGGAAGCTGGCGTAGAAGCCGCGCCGGTGCGGTGCGTGCTCGGCCAGGAAGGCGGTGGCGCTGCCGAACTCGCCGCCGGCGGAGAAGCCCTGGATCATGCGCGCGACTACGATGCCCAGCGGTGCCAGCACGCCGATGGATGCGTAGGTGGGCAGCACGGCGATGATCAGCGTGCCGATCATCATCAGCAGGATGGACAGCGTGAGCGCGGCGCGGCGGCCGCGGCGGTCGGCGTAGACGCCGATGACGATGGCGCCAAGCGGCCGCATGAAGAAGGACACGCCGAAGGTGCCCAGCGTCAGCAGCAGCGAGGTGGTTTCGTCTTGGGTGGGGAAGAAAAGCTTGGAGATGGTGACGGCGAAGAAGCCGTAGACCACCAGGTCGAACCATTCCAGCGCGTTGCCGATGGAGGCGGAGATGACCGCGCGCCAGGGGTGGCGCGAGGCCGGGGCGATGGCGCTTGCGTGGGCCTCCGTGGCCTCGTTGGCCTGGGTATTGCCTGCCGATACTGCTGTCATGCTGTCTCCTCGTATTGTTGTGGGACATGACGCAAAGGCCGGGCCGCCGCTGGTGGCGGGCGGCCCGGGTACTACGGTAGACGGGGCTTACTGCATCGGGCTGGCGGGCCCTGCTTACTGCACGCGCAGGCTGTCGATCACCTTGCCGAGGAAGCGCTCGCATTCGGCGAGCTGCTCCAGCGTGACGAACTCGTCCGGCTTGTGGGCCTGCTGGATATCGCCGGGGCCGCAGACCACGGCGGGAATGCCTGCCCGCTGGAACAGGCCGGCCTCGGTGCCGTAGGCCACCTTGTTGACGTCGCGGTCGCCGGTGAGGGCGCGCACGAGCTGGGTGATGGCTTCCTGCTCGGCGGCGTCCAGCGAGGGCGCGGCGGCGATCTTGCTGATCACCATGTCGGCGTCCGGGTGCTCGGCGCGCATGCGCGGCAGCAGCACGTCATGGGCGTGCGACTGGATGCGCTGGAACAGGGCCTCCGGATCCACGCCGGGCAGGTTGCGGAATTCGAAGATGAATTCGCACAGCGCCGGAATGGTGTTGAGTGCGATGCCGCCCTGGATGGTGCCGGTCTGCGCGGTGGTATAGGGCACGTCGAAGGCCTGGTCGTAGGGGCCGTTGGCCTTGAACTCGTCGGCGATGTCGCGGATGAAGCAGATCAGGCGCGCCGCGTATTCGATGGCATTGACGCCGCGCGGCGTCAGCGAGGAGTGGGCGGCGAAGCCTTTGACGCAGCAGCGATAGGCGTTGATGCCCTTGTGCGCCACGATCACGCGCATGCTGGTGGGCTCGCCGACGATGCAGCCCGAGGGATGCACGCCGCGTTCGCGCAGCTCGGCCAGCAGGTAGGGCGCGCCCATGCAGCCGATCTCTTCGTCGAAGGAGAGGGCGTAGTGCACCGGCTCGCGCAGCTTGGCCTGCAGGATGGTGGGCAGCAGCGACAGGCTGGTGCCGATGAAGCCCTTCATGTCGCAGGTGCCGCGGCCGTACAGCTTGCCGTCGCGGATCACGGGCTTGAACGGGTCGGTGGTCCAGTTCTGGCCGTCCACCGGCACCACGTCGGTGTGGCCGGAGAGGACGATGCCGCCATCGGTGCTGCCGTCGGCGGCGGGCACGGTGACGAAGAGGTTGGCTTTGTCCTGCTGCGGGTTGTAGCTGAGGTGGGGGCGCAGGCCCTTGGCCAGGAAATGGTCGCGCACGGCCTCGATCAGGCCGAGATTGGAGTGGCGGCTGGTGGTGTCGTAGGAGACCAGGCGCTGGGTCCAGTCGAGCGCGCTGCCTTTGTGCGGTGCGGAATCGGCGGCGGGCTGTTTCGAGGTATCGGCTTGCATCGTTGACATGACTAACTAGTTAAGGAGCCGATGCTACACCTTAGGGGGCCGGGTGGTCCATGCGGGTGTGCTGTCGGTGGGGGCTTGGGGGGTGTCTCCTCTGCTGCCTCTTGGGGGATGCGAGGGTGATGGGTGCCTGGGGCAACGATAGCCTATTGGCGTGGCGGTGCGGTAGGGGGTTTGTGGTGGTCAAGTAATCTTGGACACTTTTTCAGGCAGCCCTTCGTTTGAAAGCCTCGTACTCGGCCGGCGGCATGTTCATCGCCGCCGAGTGCAATCGCTGCTGGTTGTAGAAGAACAGCACGTAGTCCGTGATGTCCGCCTGGGCCTGAGCATGGTCGCGGTAGGCCCGGTCCCGTATGCGTTCGCCCTTCAGTGAGCAGAAAAACCGCTCCACCACTGCGTTGACGCTCCTATGTCAAGTGGCGCAGGCTGAATCGGCTAGGTCGGCCAGAATGAGCGGGTACAGCTCCCTGACGATATAGCGTTTCAGACAGCGATGAATTTCCTTGTTCGACATGCCTTCCTTGGTCCGCCGCTCGACGTACGCCCGTGTTCGTGGATCGCTGCGCATGCGTACCATGGCAATGGTCCATAAGGCGTTGTTTGCAGCGCGGTCGCCACCACGATTCAGGCGATGCCGGACCGTTTTTCCAGAGGATGCCTGCAATGGGCTCGTGCCGCAAAGCGCCGCGAGCGCTGCCTCGCTTTTCAGGCGTTCGGGATTGTCGCCCGCAACGGCAACAAGTACTGCCGCCGTTTGAGGTCCAACGCCGAATCGGTCACGAAGCCGCCTGGCATGCTGGAGGGTTAGGCGTTCGAGCATGGTATCAAGCGTCTTGAGTTCTTCCACCAGCGCGAGATAGCGCTTTGCCAGCAAGCGCAGCGTGGTCGCCAGCGTTTGCAACATCGGTGTGTCGCCCAACGAGCGTAGCCGTGCACAGCTCGCAACGCATTCCGCCGTCTTCGTCTTCAGAAGACGTTCTCGGATGTCCTGCGGCGCGCTCACGAGCAATGCCCGCAACTGATTGATTGCCTGCGTCTTGGCTTTGACGGCGCTGCGACGAGCAACAGAGACCGCTCGCATCGCTTCGGCTGCTCCGGACTGCTCTTTGGGAATCGCCGATGCTTTCCCGGCGAGGACCGCTCGCGCGGCATTTTCCGCGTCGGTGGGATCAGACTTCCCGCGAGATCGGCGCGCCGCCCGGTCAGGACGATTGACTTCCAGTACCTCGATCTCATGATCGCGTAGCACGCGGGCCAGGCCAGCCCCATAGGTGCCGGTCCCTTCGACTCCAGCGCGGCACAAGCGTCCGAACGAGCTCGCCCAGGTGAGAAGATTGAGATAGCCATTGGTGTCGGCCGATACCGACTGCGTGCCGAGGAGCTTGCCCGTGCCGCTGATCACCGCCCCAACATGCTTATCCAAATGCGTGTCGACACCCAGAATCACTTCGTCTTGTTCCATGCGTGTTTTCCGTTGTAGTGGGCACATCGCCAACCCCACTCGCAGGACAGGACACTCACGGTGCAGGACAAGGCTCCTATCAGGTCACAAACGTTGGGCCCGGCAATGCTCGGGGAACGCCGGAACCCGATCGACAGGTCAACGCCAAGGCAGTTCGGCCAATCCCAGCACGGGTCAGATCGGTCCGACGTTCGAAGCGTATTTTGGATTGAGTATCCCAGCAGTTGCCGGCTCGGCTCATGCTGGGGGTAATGCCCTCGTCGTGCAGCATCGCCTGGAATGCGAGACTGGAGTACTGACTGCCCTGATCCGAGTGGAACATGAGCCCTTTGTCGGGGCGTCGGCTCTCCAGCGCCAGCCTCAGCGCCCGACTCACCAGGCGCGTGTCAGCCGAAGACGAAAAGGCCCAGCCCACCACGCGCCGTGAGTACAGGTCAATCACAACGGCAAGGTAGAGCCAGCCTTGCTGGGTCCAGATAAATGTCACATCCCCAGCCCAGACCCGATTGGGCCGAGCCACCTCGAACTGGCGATTGAGCCGGTTTGGCGCGATGGCCGACGATGTGCCGCCCTTGCTGTAGTAATGCCGGCGCCGAGCGCGTACGACGACCTCGGCTTCCTTCATCAGCCCGCGCGCCCGGTGCCGGCCGATGTCGTGGCCGCGTCGCCGCAGCTCCTGCGCCATCCGACGACTACCGTAGCTTTGCCCGCTGGCTTGATGGATCACCCTGACCTCGTGCACCAGCGCCTGACGCTGGGCACGCGGTCGATCCCTTCTGGCCTTCCACGCGTAGTAGCTGCTACGCGGCATTCCCAGCAGCGTGCACATCACTGCGACCGGCCACGCCTTCTCCATCAGCCAAATCACTTCGTATGGCGATCGAGTTCCTTGACGAAGAAGGCCGTGGACTTTTTTAGGATGTCACGCTCCCGCTCCAACTGCGCCACCTGCTGCTCCAACTCCCGGATGCGGCGCTGCTCCGGGGTCAGATCACTCGTGACCTGGCTCTGCGCCGGTTTGGCCTTGGCTTGCCGCTGGCCCAGCCAGCGGCGCAGTGCCGTCTCGCCAATGCCTAGCGCCTGCGCGGCCTTACTGACGCTGTAGCCCTGCTCCAAGACCAGATTGACCGCATCTGACTTGAACTCGTCCGAGAAATCTTTACGTCCCATTTACACCTCACTGGTTGACCGAAAGTCTACCTTTTGAGGTGTCCAAGATCATTGGACCACTACAGTTGCGGGTTGTGATGGTGCGTCGTGGCTGCGGATGCCGGCCCTCACCCCCGGCCCCTCTCCCGCAAGCGGGAGAGGGGAGCACACCGGCGGTGTCTTTTGGGGCAGCGCAGGGCCTTGGCACTTCAAAATGCGGAGGGTAGGGCTTGGGGGATTGACGATGCACCGCCACATGATCGACCACCGCCATGCTCCCCTCTCCCGCGTGCGGGAGAGGGGGAGAGGGCGGGCGCTTGCCAGCGGCGACGGGCTGGACATAGACCAATGGCTTCGTCTTTGCCTTGACGCGCTGGACAACACCGGTGGCTTCGTCTTTACGTGGCGCCTTGCTAGACCACCCCTCTCCCCAGCCCTCTCCCCATGAGGGGAGAGGGAGCCAAGACACTGTGCTTGGCCAACGGCATTGGCGCACCCGCCGACTTCGGCTGGCGCGACGGGTTTCGCGCCGCGCCGGTTTGCTCCCCTCTCCCACGTGCGGGAGAGGGGCTGGGGGAGAGGGCGGGCGCTTGCCAGCGGTGAAGGGCTGGACATGGACCAATGGCTTCGTTTTGCCTTGACGTGCTGGACAACACCGGCGGCTTCGTCATTGCGTGGCGCCTTGCTAGACCACCCCTCTCCCCAGCCCTCTCCCCATGAGGGGAGAGGGAGCCAAGACACTGTGCTTGGCCAACGGCATTGGCGCACCCGCCGACTTCGGCTGGCGCGACGGGTTTCGCGTCGCGCCGGTTTGCTCCCCTCTCCCGCGTGCGGGAGAGGGGACGGGGGAGAGGGCGGGCGCCCGCTGGAGCGAAGACCAGCCAAGCTGCCGCCAGCGCCCGCCCCGCCCCCCTCAAGCCCCCAATTGCCGCAACGTCTGCTTGATCTGCAACGCCCGCGCTGCCACGTCCGGCATCTTTGCCTCCACCCGCAGCTTGTCCTGCCCCGCCAGCTTGATGTGCCGGTTCTTCTGCACCAGGTCGATGATGCGCATGGCGTCAATGGGCGGGTTGGGCACGAACTGCAGCGCCAGCGAGGCTTCGCCGGCGTCGATCTTGCGCACGCCCAGCGGCACGGCGGCGATGCGCAGGCGGTGGGTTTCGATCAGGGCCAGCGCCTGCGGCGGCAGGCGGCCGAAGCGGTCGACCAGTTCTTCCTGGATGTTGTCCACGGCGTCCGCGGCTTCGCAGTTGGCCAGGCGCTTGTAGAGCGACAGCCGTTCGTGCACGTCGGCGCAGTAGTCGTTGGGCAGCAGGGCCGGGGTGCCGAGGTTGATCTCGGTGGTGGCCGACAGCGGGGCCATCAGGTCGGGCTCCTTGCCCGCCTTGAGGGATTTCACCGCGGCGTTGAGCATGTCGGTGTAGAGCTGGAAGCCGATCTCGTGGATCTCGCCCGACTGCTTGTCGCCCAGCACCTCACCCGCGCCGCGGATTTCCAGGTCGTGCATGGCCAGGTAGAAGCCCGAGCCCAGTTCCTCCATCTGCTGGATGGCTTCGAGGCGGCGGTTGGCCTGCTTGCTCAGGCCTTCCGGATCATGCACCAGCAGGTAGGCATAGGCCTGGTGGTGCGAGCGGCCGACGCGCCCGCGCAGCTGGTGCAGCTGGGCCAGGCCGAACTTGTCCGAGCGGTGGATCAGGATGGTGTTGGCGGTCGGCACGTCGATGCCGGTCTCGATGATGGTGGTGCACAGCAGGATGTTGTCGCGCCGCGCGACGAAGTCACGCATCACGCGTTCCAGCTCGCGCTCGTGCATCTGGCCGTGCGCCACCGCGATGCGCGCCTCGGGCACCAGCTCGGCCAGCTTGGCGCGCTTGTTCTCGATGGTCTCGACCTCGTTGTGCAGGAAGTAGACCTGGCCGCCGCGCTTGAGCTCTCGCAGGATGGCCTCGCGGATCACGCTGTCTTCCTCGCGCCGCACGAAGGTCTTGATGGCCAGGCGCTTCTGCGGCGCGGTGGCGATCACGGAGAAGTCGCGCAGGCCTTCCAGCGCCATGCCCAGCGTGCGCGGGATGGGGGTGGCGGTGAGCGTGAGCACGTCCACCTCGGCGCGCAGGGTCTTGAGCGCTTCCTTCTGGCGCACGCCGAAGCGGTGTTCCTCGTCGATGATGACCAGGCCCAGGCGCTGGAACTTGACGTCGTCGGACAGCATCTTGTGGGTGCCGATGACGATGTCGGCGGCGCCTTCGTTGATCTGCTTGACGGCGGCGTCGATCTCCTTCTTGGTCTTGAAGCGCGACAGCTCGACGATGCGCACCGGCCAGTCGGCGAAACGGTCCGACAGGTTCTGGAAGTGCTGCTCGGCCAAGAGCGTGGTGGGCGCCAGCATGGCCACCTGCTTGCCGCCCAGCACGGCGACGAAGGCGGCGCGCAGCGCCACCTCGGTCTTGCCGAAGCCGACGTCGCCGCAGACCAGGCGGTCCATCGGCTTGCCCGAGGTCATGTCGGCGATGACGGCGGCGATGGCCGCGGCCTGGTCGGGGGTTTCCTCGAAGCCGAAGCTCTCGGCGAAGGCCTCGTAGTCCTTGGGCGAGAGCGGGAAGGCGAAGCCTTCGCGCGCGGCGCGGCGGGCGTAGAGGTTGAGCAGCTCGGCGGCGGTGTCGCGGATCTGCTGCGCTGCCTTGCGCTTGGCGCGGTCCCACTGGCCGGAGCCAAGCTGGTGCAGCGGCGCGGTCTCCGGATCGGCGCCAGAGTAGCGCGAGATCACGTGGAGCTGGTGCACCGGCACGTAGAGCCGCGCGCCTTTCTCGTAGTCGAGGTGCAGGAATTCTTCCTCGCCGTTGCCCATGTCCATCGAGATCAGGCCCTGGTAGCGGCCGATGCCATGCTCGCTGTGCACGACCGGGTCGCCGATCTTCAGCTCGGCCAGGTCGCGCACCATGGAGTCGACGGCGCTGGCCTGTTCCTGCTTGCGCCGGCCGGCGCGGCGCGCGGTGCCGGCGTAGAGCTCGGCCTCGGTGACGAAGGCGGGCGCGCCGGCTGCGTCGGGCAGGGCGAAGCCGCTCTGCAGCGGTGCCACCACGATGGAGAAGTGGCTGTCGCCAGCCAGGAAGGCGGCGCAGTCGTCCACCGGCAGCGGGCGCAGGCCGCTTTCGGCAAAGAGTTGCAGCAGCGTCTCGCGCCGGCCGGCGGAGTCGGCGCACATCAGCACGCGGCGCTGCTTGTCCAGCAGCATCGCTTCCAGGTTGACCAGCGGGTCTTCGGCGCGGCGGTTGACCGAGACGTCGGGCAGGGCGGCGCTGAAGGCCTCGCCGCGGCCGTCGCCGGCTTGCAGCACCAGGCGCGCGTAGGGCTTGGCGGCGATGAAGAAGGCCTCGTCCGACAGGAACAGGTCGGCCGGCGGCAGCAGCGGGCGCTCGCGGTCGTGCCGCATGAAGTTGTAGCGCTGCGTGGTGTCGGCCCAGAAGCGGCGCACGGCCTCGTCGATCTCGCCGATGAAGGCGAGCTGGGAGTCGGCCGGCAGGTAGTCGAAGACGGTGGCGGTGTGCTCGAAGAACAGCGGCAGGTAGTACTCGATGCCGGCCGAGGGCACGCCGTTGCCGATGTCCTTGTAGATCGGCGACTTGGTCGGGTCGCCTTCGAAGATTTCGCGCCAGCGGCCGCGGAAGGCGGTGCGCGCGGCCTCGTCGAGCGGGAATTCGCGCCCGGGCAGCAGGCGCACGTCCTTGACCGGATAGAGGCTGCGCTGGGTGTCGGGGTCGAAGGCGCGGATGGTCTCGATCTCGTCACCGAACAGGTCGATGCGGTAGGGCAGGGCCGAACCCATCGGGTAGAGGTCGATCAGGCCGCCGCGCACGCTGTATTCGCCCGGGCGCATCACGGCGCTGACGTGCTCGTAGCCGGCCAGCGTGAACTGCGCCTTGAGCGCGGCCTCGTCCAGCCGCTCACCCTGCTTGAAGAAGAAAGTGTAGGCGGCCAGGAAGGACGGCGGCGCCAGGCGGTAGAGCGCGGTGGTGGCCGGCACGAGCATCACGTCGCACTGGCCGCCCTGGATGTCGTGCAGCGTGGCCAGGCGTTCGGAGACCAGGTCCTGGTGCGGCGAGAAGCTGTCGTAGGGCAGCGTTTCCCAGTCGGGCAGCAGGCGCACGCGCAGCTCCGGCGCGAACCAGGGGATCTCCTCGGCCAGGCGCTGGGCGTCGACCGCACTGGCGCAGACCACGGCCAGCATCGGCGCCTGCCCCCGCAACTGGCGGGCGTAGGCGGCCAGCGCCAGCGCGTCGGCGGAGCCGTGCAGGCCGGCCACGGTATGGCGCTGGCCGGGCTTGAGCAGCGGCAGGTTGACGGGGAGCGGAAGGGACGGTGCGTCGGGCATGGATGGTGGCGGAGGCGGCCGGGTCGTGGCGGGCGGCGGGCTTCGGCTGCGCGATGCGGGCGAAGGGCTGCGGCGTGACAGGAGGCGGCTAAGGTCGTTGTGACGGGCGGCGAACGGTGTGGCGCAAGGGAGACGGCGAATTCAACGCAAACACCCCGCCAACGGTCCGGGGCGGGGTGCGGCAACCGCACATGGCGTGCCACGGCGGCTTGCCAGGCGCGCGGGGCGTGCGTGGCAAGCCGGCGGGAGTCAGGCGGGTTCCGGCGCACGCCGGCGTAGCGGCAGGCAAGGGCCGTATTATAGAATGCGCGTCGACCCCGCGCTGGCCAAAGCAATCGCCGTCGTGCCGGGCCGGCAAGCCGGCGCCGCACATGCGGGGGCCGAATCCACCATCCTTTGCCACTCCGATAGCCCTGTTGTGTCCGACCGCCACTTTGCCCTGATTCCCTGTGCCGGTACCGGCAGCCGCGCCGGCGGTCCTCTGCCCAAGCAGTACCAGACCATCGCGGGTCATCCCATGCTCTGGTATGCCTTGGCCGCCTTCTCCGCCTGCGATGCCATCAGCGCTACCGCGCTGGTGCTGGCGCCGGATGATATGCCGCTGGAATCACGCTTCGGCGCCGCGGCGTTCGCCGGGCTGCGCTTCGATACCGCGTTCGTGGGCGGCGACTCGCGCCACGCCTCCGTGCTGGCGGGGCTGCACCATCTGGCCCAGCTCGGTGCCACCGACAGCGACTGGGTGCTGGTGCACGATGCGGCCCGGCCGGGGCTGACGCCCGCCATGATCCACACGCTGATCCGCGCGGTGGAGGAGGACGGCCCCACTGCGGCCATTGGCGGCATCCTGGCGGTGCCGGTGCCGGACACGCTCAAGCGGGCGGCCGACGATGCACGCATCGGCGCCACCGTGTCGCGCGAAGGCTTGTGGCAGGCACAGACGCCGCAGATGTTCCGCGTGGGTGTGCTGCGCCAGGCATTGGAGGAGGCACTGGCCGAGGGTGCGGTGGTGACCGACGAGGCCAGCGCCATCGAGCGGCTGGGGCTCAGGCCGCGGCTGGTCAATGGCTCGCTGCGCAATTTCAAAGTCACTTACCCCGAAGATTTCGCGCTGGCCGAGGTGCTGCTTGGCGGCCCGGCGGCTGGCGATTCCCGTGATTCTGATTCTCGTGATTCTCATCAAGGAGCGAGCGACGCATGACACCGTTCGACATTCGCGTAGGCCAGGGCTATGACGTGCACGCCCTGGTGCCCGGACGCAAGCTGATCCTGGGCGGCGTGGAGATTCCGCACGACCGCGGCCTGCTGGGCCATTCCGACGCCGACGCGCTGCTGCACGCCATCACCGATGCCCTGTTCGGCGCGGCCGGCCTGGGCGACATCGGCCGCCATTTCCCCGACACCGACCCGCAGTTCGCCGGCGCCGACAGCCGCGTGCTGCTGCGCGAGGCGGCGCGCCGCGTGCGTGCGGCCGGCTATGAGATCGGCAATGTGGATGCCACGGTGATTGCGCAGGCGCCCAAGCTCGCGCCGCACATCGGCGCGATGGTGGCCAACCTGGCGGCAGACCTGGACCTGGCGCCGGGGCGCTGCAACGTCAAGGCCAAGACCAACGAGAAGCTGGGCTTCGAAGGCAAGCAGGAAGGCATCGTGGCGCAGGCCGCGGTGCTGTTGTGGCGCGGCGCGCTGGCCACCGCACAGGACTGACGCCGGCACCGCAGGCAGCTTGTGCCGCCCCCGCGCGGGGCGGCCGGCCGCGTTGCTGAGCGCCTGCCGTCAGGGTGTGGCGGTGGCGGCGGATTTGGCCTGCGCCTGCTGCAGCGGATAGCTGAAATCGATCACACGCGCCAGCGCACCGCTGCGCGCGCCAGCCTCGTGGCGCCGCTCGAAGCCCATGCGCTCGCATAGCTGTATGGCCGAGCGCATCTCGGGCATGGCGCGTACCAGCAGCGACGGGGCGCCAATATCGCGTGCGCGCTGGATGCAGACCTGCATCAGCGTATGGCCGAGTCCCAGGCCGCGCGCCTCGCGGCTGACCGCCAATAAGCGTGCCTCCGGCAGGCTCAGCGTGACGGTGCTGCCGTCCAGCGCAGGCAGTGTCGCGCCCGGGTGACAGAACAGCACGGCGCCGCTGATGCCGTGGTCGGTCTCTGCCACCCACCATTCCATGTCCGCGCTCGATGCGGCCAGCACCGATTGCATGCCGCGCTGGAACGAGGCGCGGCAGTCCTCCATGATCTCTAGCTGGTATTGCGAATACGCCTGCTGCGTAATGGCCGCGATATCGCCCCAGTCCGTCACGGTGGCGAGTCGATAGCGGAAGCGGGGGGAGGTGTGTGAGGGCAGGATGCTCATGGCGGCAATCTCTATGTGGCGCCGGGCTGGCGCGGTCTCCTGCCATGGATTGTAGGCTTTCCAGTGCGCGAACGCAGGAAAGCCGTCCGCCGGCCCCCCCAGCATGTGTATGCCAGCGCGCTCCCGCAGAGGGAGCGCGCGCCAGGGACCGGCTCAGTGCGAGCGGCGCGGGCTTATTCCGCGGCGATCACATTGGCCGCCGCTGCGACCACGGCGGCGATGCGGCCGACGTCACGCAGCTGCTGGGCGGTCATGCCCTGCTCGTCCTTGAGCAGCTTGTAGTGCGACTGGATGCAGAAGTGGCACTTGCCGACGATGGAGGCGGCCAGCGCATACATCTCGAAACGGCGCTTGTCCACGCCGCCATGGGTGGCGTACGCGTTCATGCGCAGGCCGGCCGGCTGGCTCGACAGGTCCGGATCGTCAGCCATCTCGACGAAGGGGTACCAGACATTGTTCATGCCCATCAGCGCCGCGGCGGTCAGCGCGGCGTTGGTTTCCTCGGGCGACAGCACGCCGCCATTGCGGATGGCGTCCACGATGACCTTGCTCTTGGCCGCAAAGGCAGCCGCCAGCGCCACACCGGCCGCGTCGTTGCCTTCGAGCGAGGAACGGGCGATGGTGCCGTCCACGTTCAGGCGGATGTCCTTGGCGTAGTCGGGGATAAGGCTTTTGATCGTAGCGAGGAATTCCATAAAATTCTCCTATCGTTCGGGGCTCAAAAAACCCGCATTCGCGGGTTTGGCTGCGTGGGGCGGACCCCACGCAAGCGCTGCACGCAGCTGTCCGGGCCAGAGCGCCGGCAGCGTACGCGGCATCGCCGGGCTGATTACAGCGTGGCGCCGCCGACCGCGCGGTTGCACGGGCACAGCTCGTCGGTCTGCAGACCGTCCAGCAGGCGCAGGACTTCGTCCGGGTTGCGGCCGACGTTCAGGTTGTTCACCGAAACATGCTGGATGACGTTGTCGGGGTCGACGATGAAGGTGGCGCGCAGGGCAACGCCAGCAGCCTGGTCACGCACGCCCAGCTGGTCGATCAGCGAACCGGTCACGTCAGCGAACGACCACTGGTTCAGCTTGTTCAGGTCCTTGTGTTCGCGGCGCCATGCCAGCTTCACGAATTCGTTGTCGGTCGAGCCGCCCAGCACGATGGCGTCGCGGTCAGCGAAGTCTTCGTTCAGCTTGGCGAAGGCGACGATCTCGGTCGGGCACACGAAAGTGAAGTCCTTCGGGTAGAAGTAGATCACCTTCCACTTGCCTTCGAACGACTTCTCGGTGATGTCTTCGAAGGCCGACACACCATTTTCTTCATGGTTGTTGAAACCGGGCTTGACACCAACGACGTGGAAAGCTTCGAGCTTGTCACCAACGGTCTTCATAGACTTCTCCTGATTGGGTTGAAGAAACGCACGCAATGCGCAGCCTGGCGCGGACGAACCGCAGGATGCTGCATCGCAACGAAAGAACATTATCCGTCATCTGGGCTGACTGGGCTAATTGATATTCTCAACTAGGCCGATAGGCAGGCGTGTGACAGCGGGGGAATCCGGGGGAACTGCAGGGGGGAAAGCGGGCGAGGGAGCACGCAGGCCGCCGTTGAGGAGGTGAGGTGCGACAGGGGGATCTTAGCGCATTTGATGCGGTGACGTGGCTGCGGGTGCCTGCCCTCTCCCCCGGCCCCTCTCCCGCAAGCGGGAGAGGGGAGCAAACCGGCGCGGGTCGAAAGTCATGGCACTTGCCGAAGCCGACTGGATGCGCCAACGCCAATCGCCAAGCTTAGTGTCTTGGCTCCCTCTCCCCTCATGGGGAGAGGGTTGGGGAGAGGGGTGGTCTAGCAAGGCGCCACGAACAACGAAGCCGTCGGTGTTGTCCAGCACGCCAAGGCAAGACGAAACTGTCGGCGTTGTCCAGCCCGTCGCCGCCAGCAAGCGCCTGCCCTCACCCCCAGCCCCTCTCCCGCAAGCGGGAGAGTGGAGCAAACCAACGCGGCGCGAACGCTCCCATACGCGCCCCTCAGGCCGTCTGCAGCGCCGCAGGCTGGCGCCCGCGGCGGAAGATGACCACCGTGGCCACCAGCCCGCACAGCGCGGCAAACGTCAGCCACAGGCCGGGCGCGGCCTTGTTGCCGGTGGCGTGGATCAGGTAGGTCGAGATGGCCGGGGTGAAGCCGCCGAACAGCGCAGTGGCCAGGCTGTAGGCCAGCGAGAAGCCAGCGGTGCGCACGGCCGGGGGCATCACCTCGGTCAGCGTGACCACCATGGCGCCGTTATAGCTGCCGTACAGGAAGGACAGCCACAGTTGCACCATCAGCAGGTGGCTGAAGGAGGGCGCGCTGACCAGCCACGACATCGCGGGATAGGCGGTCAGCAGCGTGGCGGCCGTGAAGAAGACCAACAACGGCTTGCGGCCCACGCGGTCCGAGACCGCGCCCATCAGCGGCAGCCAGATGAAGTTGGACAGGCCCACGCACATCGTCACCAGCAGGTTGTCGACGTCGTCCAGCTTGAGCACGGTCTTGCCGAAGGTCGGCGTGTAGGCGGTGATCATGTAGAAGGACACCGTGGTCATCACCACCAGCATGCAGCCGGCCAGGATGATGCCCCAGTTCTCCATCATCGAGCGGTAGATCTCGCTCACGCTCGGACGGTGCTTGCGCTGCTTGAACTCTTCGGTTTCCTCCAGCGAGCGACGGATCAGGAAGAGGAAGGGCACGATCATGCAGCCGATCAGGAAGGGCACGCGCCAGCCCCAGTCGCTCATCTGCTCAGGCGCCAGCGTGGAATGCAGCAGCACGCCCAGCAGTCCGGCGAAGATCACCGCGACTTGCTGGCTGGCCGACTGCCAGGCCACGTAGAAGCCCTTCTGGCCCGGCTTGGCGATCTCGGACAGGTAGACCGAGACGCCGCCCAGCTCGACGCCGGCGGAGAAGCCTTGCAGCAGGCGGCCGAACAACACAAGCAGCGGCGCAGCGATGCCGATGGAGGCGTAGCCCGGCACCAGCGCGATCAGCAGCGTGCCCATGGCCATCAGCGCTAGCGTCACGATCAGGCCCTTGCGGCGGCCGTGGTGGTCGATGTAGGCGCCCAGCAGGATGGCACCCAGCGGGCGCATCAGGAAGCCGGCGCCGAAGGTGGCCAGCGACAGCATCAGCGAGGCGAACTCACTGTGGGTGGGGAAGAAGGCCTTGGCAATGGCGGCGGCATAGAAGCCGTACACCATGAAGTCGTACATTTCCAGGAAGTTGCCGCTGACGACGCGGAACACCGTGCGGAACCCGGATTGACTATGAGCGGGCGTAGCTGACATGTTTGTCTCTCTGACGCGGCCGGTGGGGTCCGGCTGCCTGTTTTGTGAGGCGCGCGGCGGGCCGCGCGAATCGTGCGGCGGGCGTGGTCAGGGCCGTTGGAGGCGTGCTTTCGGCGCCCGCTGCACAAGTGCGTCAAGTGTGCGCCGAGTCGCTGTCAAATCGCTGTCAAAGCCCTTTCAGATACCTATCATAGGCTGTCGAAAACCTGTCAGCCTGTGCGCCAAGCGATGCTTGGCGGCATGCTGCGCATTGCGGGTGCTTTCAGAGGCGCGCCGGTGCGTGCCGGCGCGTGGTGAAGGGGGAGAGGTGGTGTCGGGCCGGCAGCGCCGGATGCGCTGCCTCAGGCGCGCCGGAAGCAGGCGCTGACCACCAGCCCGGTTGCCGGCGGCGGCCGGTTCGCCAGCAGCAGCCGCCCACCGTTGCGCTGCAGGATGCGGTTGACGATGGACATGCCCAAGCCCGTTCCCTTGGCCTCGCTGCGCGCGCTGTCGAGCCGGTAGAAGGGGCGCGTTAGCAGTGCGAGCTGGGATTCGGGCACGCCGATGCCGTGGTCGGCCACGGTCAGCACGGCTTCCTTGTCATCGACGCGGGTGGTGATCTCCACCTCGGCCATGCCGCTGTCTTCGTCCTTGCCATAGCGGCGCGCGTTCTCCACCAGGTTGTCGAGAATGCGCTGGATCTCCATGCGGTTGGCCACCGCCATCACCGGTTCGTTCGCGCGCACGCGCACCCGCACGTCGTCATGCGCGGCATAGACGCTGATGGCGTCCTGCACCAGTGCCGACAGGTCGACGGGTTCGGACGTTTCCTGCGGCGGCCGCGCGTAGTTCAGGAACTGGCCGATGATGGCGTCCATCTGCTCGATGTCGGCGATCATGGCGTCGCGCGTGGCCTCGTCGGCGGGCGACAGCTCGGTCTCCAGGCGCAGTCGCGTGAGCGGCGTGCGCAGGTCGTGCGAGATGCCGGCCAGCATCACGGCGCGGTCATCGTCTAGCTGACGCAGGTCGCGCACCATCTGGTTGAAGCTGTGATTGGCCTGCGCGACCTCGCTGGCGCCGTGCTCGGGCAGCATCGGCGGGTCTCCTGCGGCGCCGATGGCGCGCGCGGCATCGGCCAGGCGCTTGAGCGGGTAGTTGACGCGCGCCGTGATGAAGGCCGCGCCGAAGATGGACAGCAGCAGCGCGGCCACGCTCCACCACAGCCACTGCACGCCGGTGACTCTCTCGAAGCGCTCGGGGCTGATGGCCACCCAGTAGTCGTCGCCCTCGATCTCGAAGCTGACCCAGATGCCGGGGATGTCGTTGACGGTGGTGGCGATGACGGTTTCCTCGCCCAGCCGGTTGCGGATCTCCTGCTGTACGAGCTGGGTCAGGAATGGGTTGGCCGTCGGCGCCTTGAAGTCATCTTCCCGCTCGCGCGGATAGACCTTGATGCCTTCGTTCTGCACCAGGTCGAGCAGCAGGAAGCGACGCCGCGCAGGGTCGGAATAGAGCAGTGCCGCGCGCGTGAGCTTGACCACGCTGACGACCTGCATGGCGACCTGCTGGGCGCGCGGTGCGCGTTCGAAGAGCCGATAGCTCTGGAACCAGATGCCCAGCGAGATCGCCAGCAGCAGGGCGATCAGCATGAAGGTCCGCCAGAACAGCGAACCGAAAAAGCGCGTGGCCGTGCGGCTGAGTGCAGTCGGCACGATCGAGGAGGCTGGGAAGGGTGCTTACTTGACGCCGTCGGGAATGAACACGTAACCCAGGCCCCAGACCGTCTGGATGAAGCGCGGGTTGCCCGGATCCGGCTCGATCAGCTTGCGCAGGCGCGAGATCTGCACGTCCAGGCTGCGGTCGAATACCTCGTACTCGCGGCCGCGCGCCATTTCCATCAGCTTCTCGCGCGACAGCGGCGCGCGCGGATGGCGGGCGAACACCTTGAGCACCGAGAACTCGCCGGTGGTCAGCGTGATTTCCTCGTCGTTCTTGGTCAGCGTGCGCGTGGCCAGGTTCAGCACGAAGTCGCCGAAGGCGAAGGTCTCCGGCGTTTCGGACGGCGCGCCCGGCACTTCGGCGGGGCCCTTGCGGCGCAGTACGGCGTGGATGCGCGCGATCAGCTCGCGCGGGTTGAACGGCTTGGGCAGGTAGTCGTCGGCGCCCATTTCCAGGCCGACGATGCGGTCGACGTCCTCGCCCTTGGCGGTCAGCATGATGATGGGCGTCTGGTCGTTGGCGCCGCGCAGGCGGCGGCAGATCGACAGGCCGTCCTCGCCCGGCATCATCAGGTCGAGCACCAGCAGGTCGAAGCGTTCGCGCAGCCAGAGCTTGTTCATGGCGGTGGCGTTTTCCGCCACCAGCACCGTGAAGCCCTGCTCGCCCAGGTAGCGGCGCAGCAGATCGCGCAGACGCGGATCGTCGTCCACGACAAGAATCTTGTGGCTGGTATTTTCCATGGCGGTATCTTAGCGACTATCGCTTTCGCTCAAAATGGCTTAACAAAACGTTACATACTTTACCCTGCGGTTTGGCAGCGTGCAGGCGCACCGCCTTTACACTGCGCATACCGCTCCCGCGCCCCTGGCGCGATGGTGCGCGCCATGCTGCATCGTGTTCACGCACCACGTGTCACTCGCGCGCAGGGGAGACGGGATTCCCGGCTTGCGGCGGCGATTATGCCTTCATTATGCCAAGCCAAAACCGCCATTATCGATGAAAGTGAACCGCATCCGGCCCGGGCATACCCTGTGTCGCGCCGCTGGCGCGCACTTGTGCCTCGTCCTGGCCGCGACGGCGCTGCTTGGCAGCCCCGCCGTGCAGGCGCAATCGGCCGGCATCGGGCGCCTGATGCACGGCGGCGAGTTCAGCGCCGAACGGTCCCGGCAGCATGACAGCAGGCGCCATGGCGACAGGGATCGGGAACGGCACCGCGCGGAGCGCGAAGGCAGCGAGCGTAGCGCGCACGGCGACCGGCTTTCGCCGGACGAGCGCCGTCGGTTGCGGCAGAGCCTCTACGACCTGGGCCGCGAGATGTACGGCGGCGGCTGAGCGCCGCCCTCCCCGCCGTTCGTCCTTACCCAGGCCACCCGCCGCCACGCCCCATGCCCCCGCAGGGCCGATCAGGCGCGCGGCTGGAAGTGGCGCAGGAAATCCACCAGCACTTCGGCAGCAAGCTGCGCGTCCTCGGCCGTGATGGTCTCCAGCGGGTTATGGCTGATGCCGCCATTGCCGCAGCGTACGAACAGCATGGCCACGTCGGTGATCCGCTGCATCATCATGGCGTCGTGGCCGGCACCCGAGGGCAGTTCGAAGGGCTCCAGCCCGCGCTTGGCCAGCACCGCGCGGAACCGGTCCATCAGCCAGCGCGCGCAAGGCGCGTTGTTGACCGGCGTCACGCGCTCGACCTGGGCCGTCACGCCGCGCCGCGCGGCGATGCGTTCGATGCCCGCCAGGATGTCGGCGATGGCCGCCTCGCGGATGCCGTCCTCGCCGGCGCGGATGTCCATCGAAAAGTTGCAGGCGCCCGGGATCACATTGCTCGACCCGTTGGGCACCTCGAGCTGGCCCACGGTGCCCACCAGCGTCGGCACCTCGCCGCAGCGCTGTTCCACCAGCAGCACCATTTCGGCGGCGGCGGCCGCGGCGTCGGTGCGCATGGTCATCGGCGTGGTACCGGCATGGCTGGCCACGCCGGTCAGGCGCACCTGGAAGCGGCTGCTGCCGGCGATCTGGGTCACCACGCCCAGCGGCAGGCCGTGGTGCAGCAGCACCGGACCCTGTTCGATGTGCACTTCGATGAAGCCCAGCAGGCTCGCGGCATCGACCGCCGCTGCGGCCAAGGCTGCTGCATCACCGCCGCCCGGCAGGCCGGAGGCGGCCAGCGCATCGCCCAGCGAGATGCCGTCGGCGTCGCGCCGTGCCAGCAGGGCGGGATCGAAGCGGCCCGCCAGGACGCTGCTGGCGAGGAAGCTGGTCTTGAAGCGCAGCCCTTCTTCCTCGGCGAAGGCGACCACGTCGAAGTGATACGGCAGGCGGATGCCGGCGCGGTTGAGCGCGTCGACCACGGCGATCGGCAGCAGGATGCCGAGGCGGCCGTCGTAGCGGCCGCCGTTGCGCACGGTGTCGAAGTGCGAGCCGGTCATCAGCACGCGCGCATCGGGGCCGGCGGCCTGCTCCGCCGCATAGCGTCCGATCACGTTGCCGATGGCATCGATGCGTACCTCCATGCCGGCCGCTTCCATCCACTGGGCAAGCTGGGCCTGGGCGGCGCGGTGGGCGGGGGTGAGGAAGGCGCAGGTGAGGCCGCCTTCCATGTCGGAGTGGCGGGCGAGATGGTCGGCGCGGTCGAGGATGGCTTGGCCCAGGGCGGGCGTGATCTGTTGCATGGCGGCTATCGCTATGTCAGGTGCGGAGGGAAGACATCAGGGCGGCTGGCCGGGGCCGGCGCGGAAGCGGCCATTTTGCCAGCGATGGCGTCCCGCGGGGCGCCATCAGCCCTGGTGGCGCAGGTTCAGCGGTTGCCCAGCCAGGTCTTCCAGGCGATCCACAGCTTGCGCAGCGGCGTCAGGCCGATGCGCTGGTTCAGCACCTGGAAGTCGCTGCCCTCGATCTCGTCGAGCAGGGTGTGGTAGATCGCCCCCATCACCAGGCCGGCGCGCTGGGCACGGCGATCGGCGTGGGGCAGCAGCTCCAGCGCCTCGCGGTACAGCGTGCGTGCGCGCTCAGTGTGGTAGCGCATCAGGGCGACGAAGCGGTCGGAGTCGGTGCCCTTCAGGATCTCGGCGGCCGGCACCTCGAAGCGCTGCAGCGTATTGACCGGCAGGTAGATGCGGCCGCGCCGCGCGTCTTCGCCCACATCGCGCAGGATATTGACGAGTTGCAGCGACTGGCCGAGCTTCTCGGCGAACTCCAGCGTGCGCGGGTCGCTGTAGCCGAAGATGCGCGCGCTCATCACGCCGACCACGCCAGCCACGCAGTGGCAATACCGCGTCAGGCCGATCTCGTCGAGGTAGCGCGTCTGCGTCAGGTCCATTTCCATGCCGTCCAGCACCTCGCCCAGCTCCGAGGCCTGCATGCCGCAGGCCGCCAGGTGCGGCTGCAGCGCCTGGGTGACGGGATGGGTGGGCTTGCCGTCGAACAGCCGTGCCAATTCCGCGCGCCACCAGTCCAGGCGCTGGTGGGCCAGGGCGGCATCATGGCTGTCATCAACCACATCGTCGACCTCGCGGCACCAGGCGTAGAGCGCGGTGATGGCGCGGCGCCGCTCGGGCGGCAGGAACAGGAAGCTGTAATAGAAGCTGGAGCCGCTCTGGGCGGCCTTGTCTTGGCAATACTGGTCGGGCGTCACGCCGTTCTCGTGTCGGTGGTGTGGGGGCGTCGGCGCAGGCCGGCGGAACGGGCGCTGGGGCAGCAGCTCCCCGCGGTGCCGGCGGCGCCTTGCGCGGGGCCGGGCCGGGCGCATGCAGCGAGCGCGCGGTGGCGCCAGCGGCGGGCCGGATTGTAGCATCGCCGGCACGCCGGCCGGGGAGGGGACGCAGGTCGCTTGGGTTGCGCTTCCGCCGCGCTTGCGTGGGCGGCGCCGCTGTGTGGCAGTCTGCCGCGCATCTGTCGTTTGACGCACCCGGCCGGGGTCGTTATATTGCTGACCAAAAAGTTATTTATGCAGGCCGGCCCCTTCGCCGGCCTTGTCCTGCGCGGCATTTGCCGTGGCCAACCGGGCCTTTGCAAGACGCCTTTGCAACACCCGTCTCGGATCTGAAGCTCACCCATGCCTGTGCCATGTCTCCGGCCGGAAGCCGCGGCCGCAGTCCAGTTTTGTCCCGATCGCCCCCTGCTGGCGGCGCCGGGCGCCGCCTCCCGCATCATCATGCGGCCATGGCCGCGGCTGGCCGCTGCGCTCGGCCTGGCGCTGCTGGCCGCCGGCTGCGGCAAGACGCCGGAGCCGGTCGAGATCGTGCGCCCGGTGCGCCTGATGCAGGTGCAGGCTGACGCGGGCGGCACGGCGCTGTCCTTCTCGGGCGAGGTACGGCCGCGTGTGGAATCCCGCCTCGGTTTCCGCGTCGGCGGCAAGATTGCGGCGAGGCTGGTCGATGCCGGCGCCACGGTGCGCCGCGGCCAGCCGCTGGCCAGGCTGGACGTGGCCGACCTGAGCCTGGCCGAGGCCGGCGCGCGGGCACAATACGACGCCGCCAAGACCGACCGCGACCTGGCCGCATCCGACATGAAGCGCTACGACGAACTGTTCGCCAAGGGCTTCATCAGCGCGGCCGAGCAGCACCGTCGCCGCGCCACCCTCGACGCGGCCGAATCCAAGCTGCGCCAGGCCGAGGCGAACCTGCGCGGCCAGGCCAACCAGACCGGCTACGGCGTGCTGCATGCCGACGCCGATGGCGTGGTCACTGCCGTCGACGCCGAGGTGGGGCAGGTGGTCAGCGCCGGCCAGTCGGTGATCCGCGTGGCGCAGACCGCCGAGAAAGAGGTGGCGATCGGCCTGCCGGAAGACCAGGTGGACGCGCTGCGCGGCATCACCGACGTCACCATCCACACCTGGGCCGAGCCGGGCCGGATCATGCCCGGCCGCGTGCGCGAGATCGCCGGCGCTGCCGATCCGGTCACGCGCACCTATGCCACCCGCGTCAGCATTCCCGCGCCGCCGCCCGGCCTGAAGATCGGCATGACGGCCGCCGTCACCTTCACGCGCGGCGGCTCGGCGCCGTCCATCCGCGTGCCCTTGAGCGCGCTGCACCAGGTGCGCGGGCGGGACCAGGTCTGGCTTTACGAGGCCGGCAAGGATGGCGCCGGCACCGTGCGGCCGGTGGCGGTGACGCTGGGCGCACCGGTGGGCAACGAGGTCGTGGTGAGCCAGGGCCTGTCGCCAGGCCAGCGCGTGGTCACGGCCGGCGTGCACCTGCTCAAGCCAGGCCAGAAGGTCAAGCCGCTGCAAGGCGCGGTGCCGGCCTCTGTGCCGGCCGCGGCCCGCGGCTGAGGGCGGCGCAATGGAACGAGCCCGCTTCAACCTGTCGCGCTGGGCGCTGGAGCACCAGCCGCTGACGCGCTACCTGCTGGTGGTGCTGCTGGTCGCCGGCGCGCTGGCCTTCTTCCGCCTGGGGCAGGACGAGGACCCGCCCTTCACCTTCCGCCTGATGGTGGTGCAAGCCTTCTGGCCGGGTGCCACCGCCGAGCAGATCGCGGTGCAGGTGACCGACAAGATCGAGCGCCAGCTGCAGGAAGTGCCCTACGCGGACAAGATTCGCAGCTTCTCCAAGCCGGGCGAGACCACCATCATCTTCCAGCTCAAGGACACCTCGCCGGCGGCCGATACCGCCCGCATCTGGTACACCGTGCGCAAGAAGGTGGGCGATATCGCCGCGACGCTGCCGGCCGGCGTGCGCGGGCCGTTCTTCAACGATGAGTTCGGCGATGTCTACGGCTCGATCTACGCGCTGTCGTCCGACGGCTTCAGCTACAAGGAGCTGCGCGAGTATGCCGACCTGGTGCGCCAGCAGCTGCTGCGCGTGCCTTCGGTGGCCAAGGTTTCCCTGTTGGGCCTGCAGGACGAGAAGGTCTACATCGAGTTCCACCAGGCGCGCATGGCGCAGCTCGGGCTGGACATCAACGCCATCGCCGACCAGATCGGCCAGCAGAACAACCTGAGCGGCAGCGGCGTGCTGGTGACGCCCACCGACAATCTGCAGGTGCGCGTCTCCGGCCAATTCGCCAACGTGGCCGACCTGGAAAAGCTGGTGCTGCGCGGCCCCGACGGCGTGGCCAACATCCGCCTGGGCGACATCGCGCGCGTCTACCGCGGCTATGTCGACCCGCCGCAGAGCAAGATGCGCTTCAACGGCAAGGAAGTCATCGGCCTGGGCATCTCGATGGCCAAGGGCGGTGACATCATCGCGCTGGGCAAGGACCTGCGCCGCACCATGGACACACTGCGCACCCAGCTGCCGGTGGGCGTGGAGATCAGCCAGGTGCAGGACCAGCCCGAGGCCGTGCAGCATTCGGTGGGCGAGTTCGTGCAGGTGCTGATCGAGGCCGTGGTGGTGGTGCTGGGCGTGAGCTTCCTGTCGCTGGGCCTGCATCGGCGCCCGCTGCGGCTGGATCCGCGCCCGGGCCTGGTGGTGGCGCTGACCATCCCGCTGGTGTTGGCCGTGACCTTCCTCTTCATGGCGATCTTCGGCATCGGCCTGCACAAGATCTCGCTCGGTGCGCTGATCGTCGCGCTGGGGCTGCTGGTGGACGACGCCATCATCGCGGTCGAGATGATGGTGCGCAAGCTGGAGGAGGGCCTGTCCAAGATGGACGCCGCCACCTATGCCTACACCTCCACCGCGATGCCGATGCTGACCGGCACGCTGATCACCGCCGCCGGCTTCCTGCCGGTGGGGCTGGCGCGTTCGACGGTAGGCGAATACACCTTCGCCATCTTCGCGGTGACCGCGCTGGCGCTGGTGCTGTCCTGGCTGGCGGCGGTGTACTTCACGCCTTACCTCGGCTATCTGCTGCTGAAAACGCGCGCGGAAGGCGCTGAAGGAGGGCAGGCGGCCGGGGGCGCGCACGAGGTCTTCGACACGCCGTTCTATGCGCGCTTCAGGCGCATGGTCGACTGGTGCGTCACCTGGCGCAAGTCGGTGATCGTGGTCACGCTGGCGCTGTTCGCACTCGGCATCTATGCCTTCCAATTCGTCGAGCGGCAGTTCTTCCCCGACTCCAGCCGGCCCGAACTGATGGTGGAGCTGTGGCTGCCCGAGGGGGCCAGCTTTGCCCAGACCGAAGCCGAGGCCAAACGCTTCGAGCGGGCGCTGCGCGGCGACGCGCAGGTGCAGAGCGTGACCACCTTCGTGGGCTCCGGCAGCCCGCGCTTCTACCTGCCGCTGGACCAGATCTTCCCGCAGAGCAATGTGGCCCAGCTGATCGTGATGCCCACCAGCCTGGCCGAGCGCGACGCCATGCGCGCGCGCCTGCAGCGCCTGCTGGCCACCGACTTTGCGCAACTGCGCGGAAGAGTCAAGCTGCTGCCCAACGGGCCGCCGGTGGCGTACCCGGTGCAGTTCCGCGTGATCGGGCCGGAAGCGGCCGGGGTGCGGCGCTTCGCCGACGAGGTACGCACGCTGATGGAGGCCAATCCCAATACGGTCGGCGTCAACGATAACTGGAACGAGAGCGTCAAGATGCTGCGCCTGGAGATCGACCAGGACAAGGCGCGCGCGCTCGGCGTGACGAGCAGCGCCATCGCGCGGGCCATGCAGACGGTGCTGACCGGCGTGCCGGTGGGGCAGTACCGCGACGGCGACAAGCTGATCGACATCGTGATGCGCGCCGCGCGCGACGAACGCGATGCCATGTCGGACCTGAACAATGCACTGGTGCCCACGGCCAGCGGGCGCGTGGTGCCGCTCACGCAACTGGCGCGCATCACGCTGCGCTCCGAGCCCGGCGTGCTGTGGCGCGAGAACCGCGACTTCGGCGTGACGGTGCAGGCCGACGTGGCGGACGGCATCCAGGGGCCGACCGTGACCGCCCAGCTCAAGGCCGGCATGGACAAGCTGCGCGCGCAGTTGCCGCCGGGCTACCGCATCGACGTGGCCGGCGCCGAGGAGGAAAGCGGCAAGGCAGTGGGCTCCATCGTTGCGCAGATGCCACTTTGCCTGTTCCTGATCTTCACGCTGCTGATGCTGCAGCTGCACAGCTTCTCGCGCGCGCTGATGGTCTTCCTGACCGGCCCGCTCGGCCTGATCGGCGCGGCCGCCACGCTGCTGATGCTGCGCGCGCCGATGGGGTTTGTGGCGCAGCTGGGCATCACCGCGCTGCTGGGCATGATCATCCGCAACTCGGTGATCCTGGTCGACCAGATCGAGCAGGATCGCAAGGCGGGCGTGCCGGCCTGGAACGCCATCGTCGAATCGGCCGTGCGCCGCTGCCGGCCCATCGTGCTGACGGCCGCCGCTGCCGTGCTGGCCATGATTCCGCTCTCGCGCTCGGGATTCTGGGGCCCGATGGCGGTGGCCATCATGGGCGGGCTGATCGTGGCCACCGTGCTGACGCTGCTGTTCCTTCCCGCGCTGTACGCGGCGTGGTTCCGCGTGAAGCGGCCGGAGGTTGAAGGCGCGCGTGCGGTGCCGGCGGCGCAGGCCGCGCGCCCGGGCGACGAGCCCGATGGGGAGCCTGCGCGGGCCTGAGGCGGATCAGGCATGAGCCTGCGCAGCAGGCGTGCCGCCCCTGAGGAGAGCAGCCGCCGCGCAGGGGCGTGGCTCAGAACGGCTTGTCGCCGATGATCGTGGCCCGCATCATGCGGCGCACCGCGGGGAAGTAGTCCTGGATGGCGTAGTGCTGCGTGGCGCGGTTGTCCCAGAAGGCGATGGTGTTTGGGCGCCAGCGCAGGCGCATCTGGTACTCGGGAATGGCCGCCTGCCGGAACAGGTACTGCAGCAGGTCCATCTCGCCGAGGCGGAAGTCGAAGCCCACGCGCACGCGGGCCTTCTCGCCGTAGTTGACCAGGTGGGTGGTGAAGGCCTCGTTCACGTAGAGAATCTTCTCGCCGCTCTCGGGGTGGGTGCGCACGACCGGATGCAGCGCGGGCGGGAACTTCCTGCGGCTTTCTTCGCGTTGTTCGGGCGTCATGCGCGAGCCGAAGGCCGGCATGATGTCGTGCGCGGCGTACAGGCCGTCGAGCAGCGTCTTCACCTCTTCAGGCAGCTGCGCATAGGCATGGGCCATGTTCACCCACAGCGTGTCGCCGCCGGCCGCGGGGCACTCCACACAGCGCAACATCGACGCCATCGAGGGAATCTCACGCCATGAGACATCGCTGTGATAGATGTTTTCGCGCGCCCGGCTGCTCTCGCTGCCGCCCAGCAGCACCAGTTCCGGATGGTCCGCGTGGTGCGGAAACACCGGATGCACTTCCAGTTCACCGAAGCGGCGTGCCAGCGCCACATGGGCCGCGGGGCTGATGTCCTGTTCGCGGAAGACCAGCACCTTGTGCCGCACCAGCGCTTCGCGCAGCGCCGTGCAGGTGGCGTCGTCCGGCGTCACGCTCAGGTCGATGTTGCCGATTTCGGCGCCGATCACCGGCGTGACCGGCGTGACGGTGAAGGAGGTCTTGAGGGCGCCTGCGCGCACGACGGACGGCGCGGTGGCCTGGGTCGGCTGCGCCAGGGGGGCTGCGTTGCTCATGGTCTGCTGGTCTCCGTGTGACGGGTTGTCCTGCTCTGCCGCCGGACTGCGGGGAGGCAGGGCTGCGGCATAAATTGGTAGTCGTCGTTATCTTTTCAATTGATAGTATGGAATACCATTTGTTCGGTCAAGACAAGATCGGGAAGGGAAAACCATGACGAAAGCGCTGACCGAGCCGGACGGCCTGGCGCCGCTCGACGGCCAGGCAGGCTTCACGCCGCCGCGCTACACGCGCGGCAGGCGCACGGCGGACGCCTTGCTGGAATCGGGGCGGCAGCTGCTGCGCACGCGCAGCCTGGACGGCATGACGGTGGAGGAGCTGTGCGCCGGCGCCCACGTCACCACCGGCGCCTTCTACCGCCGCTTCGAGAGCAAGGACGCCTTCTTCCAGGCGCTGCAGGCACTGACCATTGAGGCCTCGCAGGTGGAGCGCGGCCCCGTAGCGGAGCAGCTCGACTCTCGCGAGTGGGAACTGGACGAAGGCATCGCGCTGATTGTCCGTTCGATGCGCGGCTGGTACTGCCGGCACGAGGGCGTGGTGCGCGCCTCGCAAATGCAGCGCAGCCGTGATCCGCGCAGCTGGGATGCGATCAAGCAGCTCGGGCGCGATTACGTCGACGCCATGGTGCCCAGGGTAGCGCGCATGCGCGGCCTGCCGGCCGGGCCCGGCCGCGAACTGCGCATCCGCTTCGGCTTCCAGCTGCTGTTCGCCACGCTGAACAACGCCGTGGTCAACAATCCCGGCCCCTTGGGGCTGGAGGACGAGGCGATGGATGGGGAGCTGACGCGGGCGGTTTGCGCGTATTTGCGGGCTGAGTGAGGGAAGGTGCCCGGGCAGGTTTAGACGCTCAAGCCGCCGCGCTGGCAGAGGTCGCCAGCGTCAGAACAATGCCAGCGCTGGTGCATCGGCCAGCGTGCTCAGCGACGCTTGCATCGACGCAGCGGAAGAGGGGGCGATCCCGATATCGGCAATGGCCTCTTCGCTAACCCAGCTGACGGTCTCTCTCGCGGTGTTCACGAGCGCTCTCCCGGCAGGGCGAAGGACGACCCGCCGATCACCATCCACGTCGCTGCGCTCGACGAGGCCGATCTTTTCCAGGGCCAGCAGGCGTTTCAGGATAGCCGAGCGTTGCAGTCCAAGCGGCCGTACGCATTCCTGGAGGCTGGCCCGGCCGCCCTCGCTGCGGGCCAGCCGGTCCAGAAGCACGAAATCACTGAAGTCGATGCCGTGGCGCCTGCCCAGTTCGTCGTCGATCTTGAGGCGGAAGCTGGCATGGGCTTGCTGAATGGCCATGCATAGAGCCAGTCCGGACGTGTTCATGCCGTATGCCTCTCTTCTTCGTATCCCGATCCGCCCTCGCGCTGCGTCTCCTGGCGCCATAGTTCAACCAGTGTTTCCAGCTCCCGCGCTACATCAAAGCCAGGCTCTTCGCGAGGCTTGACCATGTCGAGCACTTCGAAGACAAAGCTCGACTCGCCGTGTTCGGCCCAGTCCTTGCGCAGCAGCGCATTGGCATGGGCGCCATGCTTCAGCTCGAATCGGTGCCGGTTGAGTGCTCCCTGCGCATTGGTGCTGCCTTTGACCAGCACCCTGCCAGTGACCAGGTTGCGGATCGCGTACACGCCCGCGCGTGTTGTGGTCTCGAGATACTGTCGCTTCAGTTCGCGTTTGTCGGTCATCGTCAATCCTTGAGTCGTTCCGCATCGTGATGGGTTGACCATCGCTCGGACGCGCGTGTGATAGCGCGTGAGGTTGAGCAGGGTGGGGCCTCGCATCCTTTGCGCCATCGCTGGCAAGTTCCGATTCCGCAATTATTACCCGGGCAAAATAACGCGTCAATAACATCCGGGTAAAATATGAGGATCGCCGTGCCGTGAAGCGCATCAGCGGGGTATCCCACGCGCCGCACGTCGGCTGCCTCCACCCCCGTTCCAGTCGATGCTCGCAACGCAAAGAACCGTGCCGCGCTTTGTGCCGCGCGCCGCCTCCTCCTGCCAGACCGGTTTCGTGCTCCGGTGGGCGAAGACGCCCCCCCAGATCGGCCTCGGTTCCGAAGCCAGCGCCACGCTGCAGGCCGTCGCCTGCATCCAGCGCGGCCGCCTAGCACAGGCGCCCCGCAGGACGGGGGGCTGGATTCGGCCGCCCGCTTGCGCTACAATCCGCTGCCTCGTTGCGCTACCAGCGCACGGCACGTCGGCCGCCCGGGCTACACACCGGGCCGCGCGAAAAGAAGGGCGGGCAGTTCCAGCCGCCTTTTTTATTTGCCACCGCCGCCACGGCCAGAAACGAGCAAGCGACGGCCCGCCCGGGCCGGCACGCATGGACCGCGAGGGTGGCGAAATTGGTAGACGCACCAGGTTTAGGTCCTGACGCCAGCAATGGTGTAGGGGTTCGAGTCCCCTCCCTCGCACCACCAGCCTTTTAAGGCACTTTCTCACTTCCCCCGACAAAACCCCGCAATCCCTTGTCCAGCAAGGCTTTGGGGAATTTTCACCTTCTTCAGGCACGCCGCAAAAGCACGCTTTGAGACACATATAATCGGTGCTCTGCCCCAGGATTCCCCCACGGAGCCCCCAAACCGGCGATACCGTGGATCTGGAGGCTCGCGTGGCTCACCTGCCGCTGACCGAGAATGGCGGCGCGCGCGACGTGCCGTTGTCGACGCGCGCGGTGGGGCTCCTGCAGATGCCGTCCTACGACGCTGACCCACCAGCCACCCGCTCCATGACCACGGCCGTCGAGCGCTGCAGGTAATGTAACGGCGCTTTTTACTCATCGACATTAGTAAGAAGGAACAGAAGTAACCTGCCCAAGTGACATTGCGAATGGCCCGCGGCGTGCGGACTATTTTCATTGGGGTCGATGATTCAAGCGTTATGCATATCTGAGATCAAAAGGTCTAAATGGCGTTGGGACTTCCCTGATGCATGCAGCGGGCCGCCCACGCTAGGCTCCCCTGGTTTCAGGGCTGCTTAGGAGCGTCACCACAGGATAGGAGGCGGGCATGGTTGACTTGGCGTTCATCTACAAGAGTCAGAAGGGCGACACGAAGGAATATGTCGTGACGAATTGGGCCGAGGTCGGGCACTACATTCGCGGCATCTGTACTAGGGCTCAAGCACCGCGGACTTTCCGAAAAGACCGCGTGATCGAGTATCTACGGAACAGCGATGCACTCTTGGTTGAGCCATACGCCGAAGGGCCTCCACCTATCCGACGCGGTTCGAACGGACCATCGGACAGGCGTGCCCAGATTCTGTTTACGGGCTTCCCATCGGTGTTGCGTGCAGAGCTTGAGGCGAAGGCAGCTGACGTCGACCTAAGGGTTTGCAAGTCTGTTACCAAGAATCTGACCTTTCTTTGTGCTGGACCGAACGCGGGGCCGACGAAGGTTGAGAGGGCCAGACGGCAACATGCGTATATCGTCTCAGAACCTCAATTTCTTTTGCTCATCGAAACCGGTCAGCTTCCTGACGATGATTCCACCGGGTACTAAGTCGCAAAAGGGGTTCCGGCGCCGCTATTGCAAGAATGGGAACCATGCCGATCCTGTACATGGCCACGCCGCGCAGAGGCGGGAGGGCATGGACAACCTGCGTTCAGACGGTCGTTTGGGCGCTGCAGCTCGCCTTAATACCTGCAGTTTGTGTATATGCCGGCCGTGATGCACCTGACCTGATTTCCGCCGGGTCGCGTCACGGGTGCAGCTGCAGGGGCTTGGTATTGCGGAATCTGTTGCAGATAATTCGGTTGTTGGACTTGCTGCGCCTGCAATTGCTGCGTGAACTGCTGCATCTGCTGGATTTCCAATTGCTGATTGTATTGATACGCCAGCAATTCTTGGTTTGTCATGGCATCCCTGTATCCTCTCTCACGCCCCCCAGAGTCTATACACATGATTCTGGTGGGCGACAGCATCCGGTATGAGGAGCAGATATCGTCTCCTCCCATAAAATACCGTCCATTTATAAAATTCGGCTTCGCCTGGCTTGCGCAGCCACTGATCATGGCGAGGATTGAGGCTGCGGCGATTATTCTAAGCATCTTATTGGAGCGGAGATCGATGGGTGTAGGGAATAATTGCAGAGGGCATCGCATTCTTGTCTCGCTTGCGTCTGCCGCTGTCTTCCCTGAGCGGTATAAAGGAGTGACCCGATTGTTGTGTCCGGCGATGCTATCGTACTTGTATGCAACTTGCATCATTGCGGAAGTTGGGGCGTCGTTGGCGAATCAGAAACTTGGCAGTGAGGGCGCGCCCACAGCGCATCAGCTTGAGGCGATGTCGCTACACAAGACTTCGTAGCCGTTGGCGCCCTATCTCGCTCTGAGCTGACGACAGGAAAAATCGCACGGCAGCGCCCGCGCTTCAATAGCTCTCTGGTAGTAAAAGGCGAGGAGTGTGTGCCATGCATTCGACACGCGACCCGGCCAACCACGCAAGCCCGCCAAGAGTGGGCTTTTCATTTCTGGGGGGGCATGTCCGAACCGATTGGCAGCGGTGCCGCAGTAGCGGCCGTCGGCGCGGCCGCATCCAGGGCCATCGGAGGCACTGCCGGCGCCGACATTCGCGCTCGGGCTGGCGAGTAACGTTGCATCCAGTCGACGCTTGGCATCCGGCTCGATGCCATCCCGAAGGGACGGAAGCATGTGTAGCCTTCGCCCGCTGACTGCCGGCCTGATGCTGGCCGGGTGCGCTTGCTCTCAAGCGCCGTCGACGTTGCCAAGCAAGCCGCCGCCGCTCGATAGCGAGTTGGCTGCGGTGCGATGTGCGGGCTGCACCTGCGGCTGCCGATGATGTGCTACCTGGCAGGCCTGGGTGATGGGGGCCGGTGCCGGGGGGAGACTGCGCGGCGCGCCAACGGAAGACAGTGGGGGCGCGGCCGAGTTAGTTTCCAGCTAGCTGGCTTTGCGCGAGCCACGAACGAACGAGAACCCCGCGAGGCCCAGGCCGGCTGCGATTCCAAACAGCGCCAGAGCATCGTCATAGGTCGGATATTTGTCCGCGACAACGAGGCTGAGCACCATGCAGACAATCAGAATCGCTGCGGCTTTGAGGTATTTCATGTACTTCCCCGAATTTGAATTTCTGGCGCATCCTACGCTAGGCGCCGCGTTCTCTAGTCGGGGAAGTGTGGCCGCATTTGGTCTCTTATTGGAAAAACAAATGTTTCGAATGGGGCATGGAGCGGTAGAGGCAATATTTGGGCGGAGCTGGTCCCGCCGGCCGCGCAGGGCGACCCTCTCTGGCCTCTGAGAGGAAAGCCCCCCAGGACGACTGGGCGGTTCGGCGAATGCTATATCTGAGCTGTATGCAGTCGATTCCGCAGCACTCGCAGTAAGTGAGGCCGGCGAAAGTCCAGTCGGCATGGCCCCATCTGCTTGGTAACCTACGTCGGGTGCTTGCCGGCTGAGCGCCGCATAGATGCGTGGGTTTGCCTAGTCTGATAAGGGTTGCGGTGTGGTCCCCGTGCTACGATTTCTGCATAGTGATCGGAGGCTGAAATGGCACGTCAAATCATCGAGCCGGTCAGGCTGCTGGCGATCATCAACGACCACCTGGCGTCGCTGGATGCCTGCCAGAATCTACATATCACAAGCATCATCCCCGATCCGCACCGTACACACGGTGCCAACTGGGCGACCAGAGGATGGCATCACTCTGGGGCGGATCATGATGAATACGCCTGCCGAGAGGAAATACTCGCCTTCATGCGCAATCTGCAGGCGCACTACGACATTTAGTCCTTCTGTCCTCCGCTCCTTGGCCTGGCGTGCCGCCAGCTGGCCAGCTCTGGCTTGCTCTCGGTCAGACATTGCTCGCGCCTGGTTGATGGGGGATGGGGTGATGTACTACACGCAGCTTGGCTACCCCATTCATACGTTCTACTGCTTCAGCCATAGCTGAAAGGGCCGCGGCAGCGTCTTGGCCGCGACGTAGAGGGGATGCTTCGGGCTGCCGTCCCGGTTCAGCCCGAGGTGGTAGAGCAGGGCGCTGCGGCCGCACATCTGGATGATCCGCAGCACTTCGGCCGCGCGCGCCGGCGCCGCCTTGTGTGCGCCCCAAGCGCAGATCACTATTGCGCAGCGGTCGATCGCATCCATGATGGCGGCGTCGTTCACGGCGGGGAGGTCGCCCAGCGGCGCCGGGTGCGCAAGCAGACCGTCTGGGTCGGTCGAGCGCAGCGGGTACAGGTTCACCACTTCGAGGCGCCCATACTTGCCGGCGATCGCGCGGTGCAGGCAGCGCGTGATGGTCGGGTCGTCGAACTGGTGGTCGGCGGTGGACGGATTGAGCATGATGAAGCCCAGTGCCGGCAGGCTGCGGTCCCACTCGCGCCAGAGGCGGTAGCGGTACTGCTCGCAGTCCGAAAAAATGGCGCCCGCCTTGCCGGCGAGGGTCTGGCCGCGCAATGTCTTCATGCTAGGATTCTTCTGACTTCGGAGGGCCTGCCATGGAATTTCGCTATCGAGGCCGTGAAATCCTGATTCATGCCAGACAGGGTGCGAACGGTCATTGGGACTGGTCGTATGTCGTTCGCGGACATGGTCATAAGCAGAACACAGGAGAGCTTGCGCCTACCGAAGCGGCGGCGATCGATGAGGCTCTCGCGGCAGCGCGGCGTGAGGTCGACCATGTTGCCGCTGATGGGGACGACTAGCATCTTCGCCTCCCAAAGGTGCACCTATGAGTTGGCTCACCGCTCGCCAGCACCGCTGATGGTGTTCCGACGATTGAAGACCGGTGGCCTTTTTGACACGCCAAAAAGTCAAGGACGGGAGCGAAACTGAGTGTAAGGAGTGTAAGAATAATCAGGCTTTCCGGGTGAATCTCCTATTGTGAAAATATCCCCTCGGGCGGGGATAGGCGCCTTCGCGTCACTTGGAGGTTCAATGGTTTGGCATACTGATCACTTTATCGTGACTTATCAGCGGCCGACCGGGGAAAGTCGCTTGGTTGAAGTGTGTGGTTCGTTTGCATGGGACTTTGGGTTTTTTGACACAATTTCTCGCTGCCGTGAGATAGCGGCGGAGTTATTCCCTCAGTTACGGCTCATTTGCCTTCCAGCGCAATCACGCGAGCCAGATGTGGAAGCCTTGCGAATTTTGGCTTCAGCACAAATTGTTAGAGACGTGACCGTCGCTATTTGACGCACGAACGAGTCTCTAATACGCCGCCTTCGGGCGGCTTTCTCATTGTGCACAACAATCAGGGTCCGATCAGAGCGCCTCGCGCGATCGATCACGTCATGTTTACGATTCGTTACATGCGGGCAGGCCGCGGTCCGATATCCTTGCCAGCAAATGAACTAATACGACAGGAAAGAACCATGCGCCGAGGACTGGCCCTCCTGATTGCCTGCAGTGCCTTGCTGGGCGGCTGTGCCGTCGTTCCCTATGACGAAGGTTACCAGGGTGGTCCCGGCTGTCCTCCCGGTCAGGCAAAGAAGGGGAATTGCCGGGTCGACCCGTACGGAAACCAGTCGTTCTGCCCGCCTGGGCAAGCGAAGAAGGGCAACTGCTGACCGTCCTGCACAGGTCGTAGTTGAGCGGGTCGGCAATGTCCCGATGGCGGACGGGGCCGCTCGCACACGCCGTCGGGGGCGGGCCTATCCGCCTAGCCCATTGGCGCCAGCGTCTCTCAGAAGCGTCAATGCCTGGGTGAGCCGGCAGCCTTGTTCCGCAAGCACAGCGGATTGAAAGCGCTCCATGGCTTCCTCCACTGTGCTGAAGTCACGTGGCGCGGAAGTGTCCTGGCTCCTCAGCAACTCATACTCGGCCTCGATCTGTTTGCCGAGCTTCGGGGCAAATTGCGGATCGATCAGGTTCTGACTGGCGGCGTGGGTGACGTGGTACAGGAGGGCGGTCAGTCCCTCCGGCGTCGTCTCGGTCCCCTGGCTGGCGAGTTGGAACTTCGCGAATGCTGCCATCTTTCTCTCCTGCTTCCCGTTCATGATTCCAGCGGTGCCGGCGGCCGTGTGTCCTTCCGGCCGCCTTGGCCGCTTACCTTGGTGTACGGCACGTCTTGACACCAAGCACGCTGTAAGCGGGGCAGACGCGTACCAGGCCCGTGACAAGTGGCAGGACGCCGATCCAGCCCCAGGCGCCGACGCGTCCCGTTGCCGCCAGCCCGATCAGCACGAGCCCAACCAGTATCCGAAGCATCCGATCGACGGTTCCAACATTTGCTTGCATGGTGTCCTCTTTCTACGTTCTGCCGCTTTTCATAAGGGTGTCAGTAGCTATTCTTGACCTTCGCTGAAAAGGGGTCATGATCCAGCGCAAGCCGATGCAAAGTTGTGCGCGTGCGGTGGTCAAGTAATCTCGGGCACTTTTTCAGGCAGCTCTCCGTTTGAGAGCTTCATGCTCGGTCGGCGGCATTCCCGAAGCGGAGGCGAAAAAAACCGGCCCACAAGGGGCCGGCTGGCGGGAAATCCGTGCTCGCATCGCACGGAAAATCAGAGCCCCCAGCATAGTGGTGGAGCTTGTTCCGCGCATTTCGACTGCGTGGGAGCTTGGTATCCGTACAGATACGTTTGGGCCTCGTCCATTACACCATCTTGCAAGGGGCAGCGTGCTGGCGGAAGGTTCTGCTTGTGTCTGCGCAAGTCGTGCCAGCCGGATACAGTTCATCGCTTTCTCTGCGCCTTGGCCGGATGCGCGCTTGCCGCCACGGCATGGCCGATCCGCGGCATCGCGCCCGCGGCGGCGCATCGGCTGCCCTGGATGGGCCGCGCGGCCTTGCCAAAGCGGCTTGCCACGCTACACTGGCGTACTGCGCACGGCGGTCGCCGGCCTGGTGCCAGGCATCAGGTGTCCGACGCTTTCCATTCCAACGCCCGGCAAGCGCACGGGCAAGTGAGGCTGCAATGTTGCTGCTGACCGTTGAGGAAGTGCTGGCGACCCGGACGGAGCCCAATGCGAGTACCTTTGTCAGCTCGCGTGCGCGGCTCGTGGCCTACGCGACGGCGCTGCCGCTCAACGACGCGCTGCATCAAATGAAAGCCTATTGCGACGTCTACCGGCAGAAGTACACGATGACGGCCCTGACGTTCCGCCTGGTCGGCGTAGCAACCATCGATGCCAACAGCGACGAAGCGCTGCTGCGCGATCTCGGCGTGGAATCGATCGATCGCAAATTCGCAGCGCGCTTGGCGGATGCGTGAAAGGCCGGCAAGCCGGACGTGACGAACCGGGCTGGCCTGTACGCGCGTGTGGGGTAGGCCGGGCGGTTTGTGTGGACAGCCTGTGGCCCGTGGCCGCGAGATGGTGGCGCTCTGCGATGGCCCGCAGACGCGGGCCGGCTGCATTTCTGGCTTGGCCTTCGTAGCGAGGCGATGGCGCGATCGCAGAGGATGGCGCACACACTGAAAAGGGGTTTCGTCCTAGGCGAAATCGCCGAAATGGTCCGGATCGTCCGGCATGGTCCAGGACTCACGCGGCGCCTTGCTCGGCACCGCTGGCGGCGCAGCTTCCTTCGGCGGCAGGGGATTCAATTGGGTTGCCAGTTCAGAGGCCGGCACATCGACTGCCGCAACATCACCGTCTTCTGACCAGTATTTGAGGATGACTGCCATGCATACCTCCGCAAAATAACTTCGGGTATCCCGCTTGCGCACGGGGCCAGCAACCACCTTAGGCTGGCCCTGGCGGATACCCCAGTCGTCTGTTGCGAAGGCCGCTGCCAGCCGCTACCGATTCCTCGCGGCACGCTGCGGCGGACTGGCTCAGCCGCGGCGGATTTCGCGGCGGGCCAGCACGACGCCGATCGCCATGCCGGCGACGACGAATCCTTGCTCGAACTGCGGGAATTGGTGGATCAGCAGGCCGGAAAGCACAATACAGACAAGCAGAATGAGGGCGGCTTTGAGATAGCGCATGGTTTTCCTGAAGAAGTGTTGCGCTATCGTACCGCAGCCCCGCCAGGCCGAAACATGACCGCTGGTCCCGACGCGGGATGCCCGGGCAAAGTTCGCGCGAGCAGCGCATATTGTGCGAGAAAAGAATCGCCGGATTTTAAGGGTTAGACCCCTACTTCTTAAGTGGGGTGTTGGCGCACCGCGGGAGGTCGTGGCCAGGCGGAAATGAAATCCAATCCGGCCGCTTTTTCTCGGTTCGGATATTTCTGATCTCTGTATGCTTCCCTTTTTCCCGGGGAGCAGATATGTCGCAATATACCGAATGGGTTGAGTCGTATCGAGAAGCCGTAGCGCAGGCACGCGAGGGGCGCCGTACCAACGGAAGGGATCTCCAGGCTGCCGCGGCCAGGCTCGTGGCTAGCCTGCGCGAATTGACGGGCGAGCCCAACGACGATGGCGCGCTGCTCGGCTTGACTGCCTCCGACAACCCTGGTGGCGATGCCGTCAACCCCGCGTCCCTCAACGACTTCCAGGGAGGTGACACGCTGCGTTTCGGCATCGGGCTGTCGGCGGTTCACAATCGGACATTGCTGGCCCGGCACGGCATCGTCGTCGCATTGACGGTGCTGCCTAACCCGCAAGTCTTCAGGATGCGGGTCGGGGACGGCGTTCACCAGGCCGATCTGCAAGGCGACTGCCGGGCCCCGGGCTCTGCGGCACGGGTTCTCTGGGAAAAGCTGACCGCCGAATTCGCCGGGTAATCCGCGGGTTTTGAGCCGCCATCAGCTTCGTCACGGTGCGCCGTGCCGACAACGGGGGCCGGCGACTGATGCAAAAGCGGCTTGCAACCCGGCGGGCCGCTCGGCCGGAGCAGCGGGCTCGATGCCCCGATCGCGGCGGCTCAGGATTGCCAGTGGCCCGCGCGCATGTAGTGGACCAGCCAGCGGCCGTGAATGCCATCGAACCAGACGTGGTCGGCCACAGCCGCGGCGGCCAGCCAGGATGCGCCCACGATCAGGATGTCACAGCGCCCGCTGTTCCAGAGATTCAGTGAATGCCTGCCGTAGATCCAGGGCACGCCCCGGGGATTGGGCCAATCGGCCAGCAGGTGCATCAGCCCGCCGCAGGCGAAGCCGAAGGCGAGGGCAGTGACGGGGTGGACGCCAAGATAGCGGTAGGCGGCGCAGAGCGCGCCGATCCAGCCGATGCCCCAGTGGGTCAGGGTACGGTGTGTGATCCATAGCCGGCGCGAGCGCGACCACCACGCAACCTCGAGCCAGTCAGGGGCGGTGCTGCCCGCAAGCGCCGCCGCAAAGGCCAGGCCGGCCCAGAGGCCGTGCGGACCGGTGGTGCCGGCGTGGGCGACCAGCGCAGCGGCAATGAGGCCGGCGGCCCATCCCGTGGCATGGTGCGCTTTGGTGGAGGCCATGGGTGTTGCGCCGCGTAGTTGGTCCGAGGGGGCGCTATGGTGGCAGATCGTCCGGCAAAAGGGAAGGCGCGGCTCTGCTGCCGTTCTATTCCATCCAGTTCAGCCGAGGCTGTTGTTCCCGCGCTGGCGGAACCATGTCCGCTGGGCGAGCGCCAGTCTGCAACCCAGCATCTTTTCCGCCTTGGTTCCAGTGCGCCCCCTGAGTCCCCGCCGGCGCGGAGACGAAGGCCAACGAGCTTCCACGCATTTTTTCAACGTTCTACCGAACGGCGCCAGGGTATCCGCCCAATTTGACGATTCCTTACAGTATCGCGCAGGGCTAGCCGATATGCTCATTCCATACCCCAAATGGGTGTCAAGACAAAGAGGGATGGGGACGCGCATGGATGAGCCTTTGCAGTGGATTTCGGAGATCTACCGGGGAACGCGTATCGACGCCTTGGCGTTCGAAGTGGTTGATGCCGGCATCGAAGGCGCGCAACAGGCGGCAAAGTGGGGCTATGTCGTCGCCATCCGGGCCGTCGAGGGCGGCGAGGCGGAGATGGAGTACGGGCCGCCCAGCGGCCGTAGCGCTTACCGCTCGCGGGAGGAAGCCGTGCACGCAGCGCAGGCCTTCGCGAGGGCGGCGATCGACGTCATCCGGGATCTGGGCTGAGCGCCGCGGTACGCATCCGGCCGGGCCGCGGGGCGTCAGGCGCCGGGCGCGCTAAGGCCGGCCATCATCGGCGAGACTTGCGGGCGGCTCGCCGCGGCCACGTCCAGCCCGGGCTTCCATGCTAGGATTTTTCCGCTTGTCCAAACGGCCGAGGCGGGCATGCCCGATGGCCGGTGGACCTCCAATGCGCGCCCGCGCACTGTGGGTGTGCCCGAATCGCCGGCTTCCCTCGGAGATTGCCATGATCCGGAAGCAGCACCAGGAATTAGCGCTCTCGGATGATGAGCGAGAGGACTTTGCCTCTGCCTGCGCCCGGCACGGTTTCGTGCCGGAGGACTTCGAAATCCGCAGCGAGCAGCTGGAGTCGGGCGGCTCTCCCGGGCCTGGCAGGAAGATCACGGTGGCGCGGGTGGCCGGGGGCGACCTGCGCACCTACGCCGCCGGCAACGGCGTGGCATGGGCTGCAGCGTTCGAGCGCGATCTGGTGCAGGACGTCTTCGGCTATCCGCTGGCGGACTGACCCGGCTGCCGGGTGGACCGGCTCGATGCGGCAACGCCTGAGGGCGCACCGCCGGCCGAACGCCGTATGGCGCTCTCAGACGCTCTAGGAGGCTCTCAAAGGATCGGGAAGCGGGCGGCCAGTGGGCCCGTGATGGCCGGGCGGGCGACGGGATAGCGGTGGCGTTCACTGCCGGCCTCGAAGGACAGGTAGTCGGGCGTCCAGGGCAGGTGCCGCAGGTCTCCCGCGCGCAGGCCGCTGACGAGGATCATGCCGCCTGCCACACTGACGGTTTCGCAGGGCAGGTGAAGGGCCTCGGCACCGCCGCCAATACAGCTGGATTCAAGAGAGATTGCCTCGACGGCGAAGTGCATCATGCTCAGCTCCGTGATGTATCCGCCGGGCCGATGCGCATCCCGTCCCGGCTGTTGAAATCGATCCGCGGCCGGTAGCCGTATTCGCGCAGGCGGCGCAGGTCGGCCCGGACGGCGCCGCCAAGGCTGGCCGCCTGGCTCAGCGCAGCATTGCCCATCTCGAAACTGCCGCAGACCGGGCAGGTATAGACGAAGCCGTTCGGAGCGCGTTTGCGCGTGCGTTCGGCGGCGGACTTGCAGAGCGGGCAGTTGGCGGGTTCGGGTCGCATGGCTTTCCTGGGTCGGGGGTCCTGCGGCGGTGGATGTGTACTGTATGGATATACAGTATATCCGGACACTGGCCGTCCGTGAAGCCGGATCGCTTCATGCTGCGATAGATGGCCGGCGCGAGGGCCGCCATCGCGCGTGTCGTTCTGAGGTGGCGTTGCCGCTACAATCGGCGGCGATCCGTTCCTCAGGAAAAGACGAATCCCGATGATCTCCGCCCTGCGCGCGCCTCGGACGTGGCGCTATCTCTTCTGGCCCGCGGTGCTGGCTGTACTGGTGTTGTCCCTGGTCCCGCCCGAGCCCTATGTGCCTACCACGGGCTGGGACAAGGCCAATCACATGCTGGCGTTCACGGTGCTGATGGTGGCAGGCTGGCGCGCCTATCCGCGCCGGCCCTGGCTGGTATGGCTGGGCCTGTTCGCCTTCGGCGGCCTGATCGAGATCCTGCAGTCTTTCACGCCCTATCGGTCGGCAGATGGGTGGGATCTGCTGGCCGATGCAAGCGGGCTGCTCGCGGGTTGCCTGCTGCACTGGCCCGTTGCGCGCGTGCTGCGGCTCGGCCGCTGAGCCGGTCAATGTGAGCCGGCCGCATGTGAGCTGGCCAGCAGGGCATGGCCAGCGTGCACGGTACGGCGCGCCAGGCGTCAGGCTTCGTGCGATTCCAGCACGTAGCCGGCGCCGTCGTCCTGCGCGAGCATGCTGCTCAACGACGGCATGGCCTCGCGCAGGGTTGCCTCGAGCCGCCAGGGCGGGTTGACGATGAACATGCCGCTGCCGTGCAGCCCCAGGCCGCCTTCCACGGGGCGCTTTACCGTCAGTGACACGTGCAGCCAGCTCTTGAGCGGTAGCTGTTTCAGCTGGACGGGCAATTGCAGCGATTCGCGCCGCTGCACCTGCGGATACCAGATCGCATAGACACCGGTGGCGAAGCGCTCCAGCCCGTCCTTCAGGGTCTGGAGGGTGCGGGCGTAGTCCTGCTTGTCCTCGTAGGACGGGTCGATCAGTACCAGTGCGCGCCGCGGCGGCGGGGGCAGGATGGCCTTGATGCCGCCGAAGCCGTCGCCGTCATAGAGCATCACGCGGCGCCCGGCGCCGCGGAAGTTGTCACGCAGTACCTGGATCTCGGTGCTGTGCAGTTCGAACAGGCGCAGCCGGTCCGCCTCGCGCACCATCTGCCATGCCAGCCAGGGCGAGCCGGGATAATGCCGCAGCTTGCCGTCGGGGTTCAGGAGGCGGACCTGCGCCAGATAGTCCTCGAGCAGTGCGGGCAGCGCTGTGCCGTCGGCCGCTGCCTGCCAGACGCGGGAAATGCCGGTTTCGTACTCGGCCTTCTTCTGGGCATAGGCGTGCTCCAGCGCGTAGAGGCCGGCGCCCGCGTGGGTGTCGATGTACCAGAAGGCCTTGTCTTTCTGGGTCAGGTGCTCGAGCAATTGCACCACGGTGGCGTGCTTGAGGACGTCGGCATGGTTGCCGGCGTGGAATGCGTGTCGGTAGCTGAGCATGGAGCGGGGCGCCTGCGCTGCTGGCGCGATGGAATGCTGGGGAAGGGCGCTATGCTACCATCCGGCCGCTTTCCGCCTATCCTTGCGTGGCCGGCATCTGCCGTCCGCCCGTCCCGCCGCTCCATGTCCCGAGCACTCGAACCCGCCGAACCCATTCTCTCGCCCGAAGGCACACCCTATTCGCCACGCTATGGCGACGTCTACCACAGCAGCCAGGGAGGGCTGGCCCAGGCGCGCCACGTCTTTCTCGGCGGGAACCGCGTGCCCCAGGCCTGGCAGGGGCGCGAGCAGTTCGTGATCGTCGAGACCGGATTCGGGCAGGGGCTGAACTTCCTCGCCACCTGGCAGGCCTGGCGCGACGATCCCGCGCGCTGCGAGCGCCTGCACTTCGTGTCGATCGAGAAGCATCCATTTGCGCGCGCGGGCCTGGCCGAACTGCACGCCGGCCTGGACGACGCGCTGCTGCCCCTGGCGCAGCAGTTGCAGGCGAGCTGGCCGCTGGCGCTGCCGGGCCTGCACCGCCTGGCCTTCGAGGGCGGCGCCGTGGTGCTGACGCTGGCGCTGGGCGATGTCGAGACACTGCTGCCCAAGCTTGCGCTGGGGGCCGATGCTTTCTACCTGGACGGTTTCTCACCGGCACGCAATGCCGACATGTGGGCGCCGGAGGTGATGAAGGGATTGGCGCGGCTGGCACGCCCGGGCGCCACGCTGGCCACCTACACCGCGGCCGGCTTCGTGCGGCGCGGGTTGCAGGCCGCGGGCTTCGAGGTGGACAAGGCGCCGGGCTTCGCCGGCAAGCGCGATATGACGGTGGCCAGCATGCGCACCGCATGGCGCAACCGGCGCCGCCCGCCCACCATGCCGGGCCATTGGCCGGAGCGCCATGCCATCGTGATCGGCGCCGGGCTGGCCGGCTGCGCTGTCAGCGAGCGGCTGGCGGCGCGCGGCTGGCGCATCACGCTGTTCGACACGCACGCCGGACCTGCACAGCAGACCTCCGCGCATCGTGCCGCAGCCATGCATGCGCATATCTCGGCCGACGACAGCTTGTTGTCGCGGCTGTCGCGCGCGGGCAACCTGTACGCGCTGCGCGCCTGGCGGGCGTTGGCGGAGGCGGGGTACCCGGTCGGCTGGCACGGCTGCGGCGTATTGCAGACGGGCGCCGATGACAAGGAGTCGGCCATGCTGCGCGGCGCGCTCGATGCGCTCGGCTTTCCCGAGGACTATGTGCGCTGGATGCTGCCGGACGAAGCGGCCTCAGCGCATGGCGCGGCCGTCGCGCGGGGCGGCTTGTGGTTTGCGCAAGGTGGATGGGTGGCGCCCCCCGATATCTGCCGTGCCCAACTCGCACGTGCCGGCGACGCCGTGCGCGCCCGCTTCGCTTGCCGCGTCGCTTCGCTCGCGCACGATGGCAGGGCCTGGCGTGCGCTGGACGCAGCCGGGGAGGTGCTGGCCGAGGCGCCGGTGCTGGTGCTGGCCAATGCGCATGAGGCGCAGCGGCTGCTGCCACAGACCTTGATGCCGCTGCGCCGTGTGCGTGGGCAGCTCACCACCTTGCCGGCGCAGGCCTTGGCCACGCTGGGCGGCTGGCCGGATTGCGTGGTCACCGGCGCGGGCTACCTGCTGCCGCGCGCCGAGGACGGGTGCACCCGCGTCGGCTCCAGCTACGAGGAGGACATCGGCCCTCTCGTCGAGCGGCCCGAAACCCATGCGGCGAACCTGGCGAAGCTGGCGGCCATGCTGCCCGGCATGGCGGGGGCGGTGCAGTCGCTCGATGCGGCCGGCTTGCAAGGCTATGTCGGCGTGCGCACCGTCTCGCACAACCGTCTGCCGCTGATCGGCCAGGTGGCCGACGAGGCGGCCGCCGCGCAGCAGTCAGAGGCGCTGCGCGGTGCCCATCTGCGCGACCTGCCGCGCAGGCCGGGCCTCTACGCGGCACTGGCCTATGCCTCGCGCGGGCTGACCTGGGCGGCGCTCGGTGCCGAGCTGCTGGCAAGCCAGATCGAGGGCGAGCCGCTGCCGCTGGAAAGCGATCTCGTGGACGCGCTGGACCCTGCACGCCTGCTGTTGCGGGCACTGCGTCACGGGCAGCTTGGGGGTGCTATGCCCCTATCAGGGTAAAAACTGCCGGAAGCGAATCAAAACCGTGCGATAATCTCCGTTTTCCGTTTGCGCGGAGAGTTTGCAGTTCGCGAGTGCTTGCCGGTGCCAGATGTTTTTGCGTGCCGGCGCGCCGTGGCTGACGCTTTTTGCCGGTGCGCCGCACGGACTGGCGCGCAAGCGGATGTGCTTACGAACAAACTCATTTCTGGATTGGATTGACGACCATGTCGAATGTCATTGAAAACCTCGGCAAACTGGACCGCAAGGTGACCCTGGCCATTCCCAAGGCCGAAGTCGAGAAGGAAAAGCAGGACCGGCTCGTTCGCCTGTCGAAGACGGTGAAGATGTCCGGCTTCCGCCCGGGCAAGGTGCCGATGAAGATGGTCGAGAAGCAGTACGGCCAACAGGTCGAGTTCGAAGTCCGCTTCGACAAGGCCGCCCGCAAGTTCTTCGACATCACCAAGGAACAGGACGTCAAGGTCGCTGGCCAGCCGAAGTTCGAGGTCAAGACCGAGGGCGTGTCTGACGACGAAGTCGCGTTCGACGCGACCTTCGAGGTGTACCCGGAAGTCAAGCTGGGCGACCTGGCTGGCGCCGAGGTTACCCGCACGAGCACCGACGTGACCGACGGCGAGATCGACAAGACCGTCGACATCCTGCGCAAGCAGCGCGTGCACTACCACGTGCGCGGCGAAGCCGGCGAGCACGGTGACGGCGGCAGCGTGGAAGCCAAGAACGGCGACCGCGTGACTGTCGATTTCGTCGGCAAGATCGAGGGCGAGGAATTCGCCGGCGGCAAGGCCGAGGACTTCGTCTTCGTGCTGGGCGAAGGCCGCATGCTGCCCGAATTCGAGCAGGCTGCGCTGGGCCTGAAGCTTGGCGAGAGCAAGGCTTTCCCGCTGGCCTTCCCGGCCGACTACCACGGCAAGGAAGTTGCCGGCAAGACCGCCGAGTTCACCATCTCGATGAAGAAGATCGAGTGGGCCCACCTGCCGGAAGTGGACGAAGCCTTCGCCAAGTCGCTGGGCATCGCCGACGGCAGCCTGGACAAGATGCGCTCGGACATCCGCGAGAACCTCGAGCGTGAAGTCAAGCGCCGCACCCACTCGATGCTGAAGGACCAGGTCATGGAAGCCCTGATCAAGGTCAGCGAGCTGGACGTGCCCAAGGCCCTGATCGAGCAGGACCAGGAGCGCCTGGTCGAGATGGCCCGCCGTGACCTGGAGCAGCGTGGCATGCCGAACGCCAAGGCCATGCCGATCCCGGCCGAGATGTTCGCGCAGCAAGCCGAGCGTCGCGTCAAGCTGGGCCTGATCCTGGCGGAAATCGTCAAGGCCAACAGCCTGGAAGCCAAGCCCGAGCAGATCAAGGCGGAAATCGAAGACTTCGCCAAGAGCTACGAGGATCCGAAGGAAGTGATGCGCTGGTACTACGGTGACCAGCAGCGCCTGGCCGAAATGGAAGCCTACGTGCTCGAAAACAACGTGGTAAATTTTGTGTGCGACAAGGCCAAGATCACCGACAAGAAGGTGACCTTCGAAGAGCTGACGGCCGAAGGCGGCCAGCAGCAGGCCTGAGTCCGGCGCAAGCCAGCCGGGTGGCGCCCCGCGGGGCGCTGTCCGGCCGGCGTCATCGGTCAGTGCTGACCGACTGACTATCACCGAATACCAGGAGAACTTGCATGACCCGCAATGATTTGCTTGATCGTCTCGCCACCACGCAGGCCTCCGCCCTGGAAACCCAGGGCCTCGGGCTGGTGCCGATGGTGGTCGAGCAGTCCGGCCGCGGCGAGCGCGCCTACGACATCTACTCGCGCCTGCTGAAGGAGCGCCTGGTGTTCATGGTCGGCGAAGTCAACGACCAGACCGCGAACCTCGTGGTGGCGCAGCTGCTGTTCCTGGAGAGCGAGAACCCGGACAAGGACATCTCGCTGTACATCAACTCGCCGGGCGGGTCGGTGTCGGCGGGCCTGGCCATCTACGACACCATGCAGTTCATCAAGCCCGATGTGGCCACGCTCTGCATGGGCATGGCGGCCAGCATGGGCGCCTTCCTGCTGGCGTCGGGTGCCAAGGGCAAGCGTTCGGCGCTGCCCAACTCGCGCATCATGATCCACCAGCCGCTGGGCGGCGCGCGCGGTCAGGCCTCGGATATCGAGATCCAGGCGCGCGAGATCCTGTACCTGCGTGAACGCCTGAACAGCATCTTGTCGGAAGTGACCGGCCAGCCGATCGAGAAGATTGCGCGCGATACGGATCGCGACAACTTCATGAGCGGCGAGCAGGCGATGGACTACGGTCTGATCGACAAGGTCATTACCCGCCGCGGCTGACCAGGCAGGCCCTGGCGGCTGCCGCGTGACGGCGGCGCCAGGCCGGCTGATCCCGAAATGGCGAAGGCTACACCGGAACGAGGCCTTGTGCCTCGTTTTTTGTGTTCGCCCCACAAGGTTGGGGTTCCAACGGCTGCGCCAAATTTTTTGGCGTATGATGCGTTTGAAGCGTATTCCCCGCGGCGGTCCGCTGCCGCGGCACGCACACTGCTAATGTGACTGATTCCTATGGCGGATAAAAAAGGTTCATCCAGCGAGAAGCTTCTCTATTGCTCGTTCTGCGGCAAGAGCCAGCACGAGGTGAAGAAGCTGATCGCGGGCCCGTCGGTGTTCATTTGCGACGAATGCATCGACCTGTGCAACGAGATCATCCGTGACGAGGCGACGGCATCCGAAAAGGAGGCCGCGGCCGCCACGCGTTCCGATCTGCCCACGCCCCACGAGATCCGCGAAAGCCTGGACCAGTACGTGATCGGGCAGGAACAGGCCAAGAAGATCCTGGCAGTGGCGGTGTACAACCACTACAAGCGTCTGAAGCACCTGGGCAAGAAGGACGACGTCGAACTCTCCAAGAGCAATATCCTGCTGATCGGGCCTACCGGCTCCGGCAAGACCTTGCTGGCGCAGACGCTGGCCCGCCTGCTCAACGTGCCGTTCGTGATTGCCGATGCAACCACGCTGACGGAAGCCGGCTATGTCGGCGAGGATGTCGAGAACATCATCCAGAAGCTGCTGCAGAACTGCAATTACGAAGTCGAGAAGGCGCAGCGCGGCATCGTCTACATCGATGAGATCGACAAGATCTCGCGCAAGTCCGACAACCCGTCGATTACGCGCGACGTCTCCGGCGAGGGTGTGCAGCAGGCGCTGCTGAAGCTGGTCGAGGGCACGATGGCCTCGGTGCCGCCGCAGGGCGGCCGCAAGCATCCGAACCAGGACTTCCTGCAGGTGGACACGACCAACATCCTGTTCATCTGCGGCGGCGCCTTCGATGGCCTGGAGAAGGTCATCATGCAGCGCTCGGACAAGACGGGCATCGGTTTCGGCGCCCAGGTGCAGAGCAAGGAAGAGCGCGAAGCCTCCGAGGTGCTGCCGCAGACCGAGCCTGAGGACCTGATCAAGTTCGGCCTGATCCCCGAGCTGATCGGCCGCCTGCCGGTCGTGGCCACGCTGGCCAAGCTGGACGAGACCGCGCTGGTGCAGATCCTGGTCGAGCCCAAGAACGCGCTGGTCAAGCAGTACCAGAAGCTGCTGGCGATGGAAGGCGTCGAGCTGGAGATCCGTCCCGGCGCGCTGACCGCCATCGCACGCAAGGCCATCCGCCGCAAGACCGGCGCGCGCGGCCTGCGCTCCATCCTGGAGCAGTCGCTGATGGACGTGATGTACGATCTGCCCAACTACAAGGGCGTGCAGAAGGTGGTGATCGATGAGAACACCATCACCGGCGATGCGCCGCCGCTGCTGATGTACGAGGAGCAGCAACCCAAGGTGGCGGGCTCCAATTGATGATGCGATGGCCGGCACGTTGCGAGAGTCCGGCCGGCCAGCGCCCAAGAGGCCGCTCGCGAGAAGCGAGCGGCTTTTTTTCTTTATTTCACCCGACAAGGGGGAGGAAACGCAGGTATGCTGTTTCAAAAGGGGGGCTAGCAAGTGCGTGGAGAAGCATTTGCGTGCAGTATCGGAAACGATACGGAATCGATTGCCCAGCATCTTGTAATCGATTCATGCGGCCCAATTTACGCCTTAAATGACTGACTGGGGATAATGATGTCCGGAACACAACTCCTCCCGGCTGAGCCGATTCGCCTGCCACTGTTGCCGCTGCGCGACGTGGTGGTGTTTCCGCACATGGTGATCCCGCTGTTCGTGGGACGCCCGAAGTCCATCAAGGCGCTTGAGACTGCGATGGAGTCGGGCAAGAGCATTATGCTCGTGGCCCAGAAGACGGCGGCGAAGGACGAGCCGACCGCGGACGACCTGTACGAGGTCGGCTGCATCGCCAACATCCTGCAGATGCTGAAGCTGCCCGACGGTACCGTGAAGGTGCTGGTCGAAGGCACGCAGCGCGCAAACATCCGCGAGGTGAGCGAGGACGAATCGCACTTCATGTGCGAAGCCGTGCCCGTGCCGCCCGCGCCGGTCGAAAGCGCCGAGACCGAGGCCCTGCGCCGCGCGATCGTGTCGCAGTTCGACCAGTACGTGAAGCTGAACAAGAAGATCCCGCCCGAGATCCTGACCTCGCTGTCGGGCATCGACGAGCCGGGCCGCCTGGCCGACACCATCGCCGCGCACCTGCCGATCAAGCTCGAGCAGAAGCAGAAGATCCTGGAGATGGTCAACGTGACCGAGCGCCTGGAGAGCCTGCTGTCGCAGCTCGAGGGCGAGATCGACATCCTGCAGGTGGAAAAGCGCATCCGTGGCCGCGTCAAGCGCCAGATGGAGAAGAGCCAGCGCGAGTACTACCTGAACGAGCAGGTCAAGGCTATCCAGAAGGAACTGGGCGAGGGCGAAGAAGGCGCCGACCTGGAAGAGCTCGACAAGCGCATCAAGGCTGCGCGCATGCCGAAGGAAGCCAAGAAGAAGGCCGACGCCGAATTCAAGAAGCTCAAGCTGATGTCGCCGATGTCGGCCGAGGCCACCGTCGTACGCAACTACATCGACACGCTGGTCAACCTGCCGTGGCGCAAGAAGAGCAAGGTCAACAACGACCTCGCCAACGCCGAGCGCGTGCTCGACGAAGACCACTATGGCCTGGAGAAGGTCAAGGAACGCATTCTCGAGTACCTCGCGGTGCAACAGCGCGTGGACAAGGTGAAGGCGCCGATCCTGTGCCTGGTCGGGCCTCCCGGCGTGGGCAAGACCTCGCTCGGCCAGTCGGTGGCGCGCGCCACGAACCGCAAGTTCGTGCGCATGGCGCTGGGTGGCGTGCGCGATGAGGCCGAGATCCGCGGCCACCGCCGTACCTATATCGGTTCGATGCCGGGCAAGATCCTGCAGAGCCTGTCCAAGGTCGGCGTGCGCAATCCGCTCTTCCTGCTCGACGAGATCGACAAGATGGGCATGGATTTCCGCGGCGATCCGTCGTCGGCGCTGCTCGAGGTGCTGGACCCAGAACAGAACCACACCTTCCAGGACCACTACGTGGAGGTCGATTTCGACCTGTCCGACGTGATGTTCGTGGCGACCTCGAACTCGCTGAACATCCCGCCGCCGCTGCTGGACCGGATGGAAGTGATTCGCCTGTCGGGCTACACCGAGGACGAGAAGGTCAACATCGCCCAGCGCTACCTGCTGCCCAAGCAGATCAAGAACAATGGCCTGAAGGTGGGCGAGATCGAGGTCGCGGAAGACGCTATCCGCGACATCATCCGCTACTTCACGCGTGAAGCCGGCGTGCGTTCGCTGGAGCGCGAGATCTCCAAGATCGCGCGCAAGGTGGTCAAGCTGCTGCTGCTGAAGAAGGAGTCGGGCACGGTCAAGGTCGAATCGGCCAACCTCGACAAGTTCCTGGGCGTGCGCAAGTACGACTTCGGCCTGGCCGGCAAGGAGAACCAGGTGGGCCAGGTGACCGGCCTGGCGTGGACCGAGGTGGGCGGCGACCTGCTGACCATCGAGGCGGCGATCATGCCTGGCAAGGGCAACATCACCCGCACCGGCTCGCTGGGCGACGTGATGAAGGAGTCGGTCGAGGCGGCCCGTTCGGTGGTGCGTTCGCGCGCACGCCGCCTGGGCATCGCGGATGAGATGTTCGAGAAGCGCGACATCCACATCCACGTGCCCGAAGGCGCCACGCCCAAGGACGGCCCGTCGGCGGGCGGTGCCATGACCACGGCCCTGGTGTCGGTGCTGACCGGCATCCCGGTGCGCGCGGATGTCGCCATGACCGGCGAGATCACGCTGCGCGGCGAGGTGCTGCCGATCGGCGGCCTGAAGGAAAAGCTGCTGGCAGCGCACCGCGGCGGTATCAAGCTGGTGCTGATTCCGGAAGAGAACGTCAAGGACCTGGCGGACATTCCGGACAACGTCAAGAACAGCATCGAGATCGTGCCGGTCCGCTGGATCGACAAGGTGCTGGAACTGGCGCTGGAGCGCAAGCCCGAGCCGCTGCCGGAAGAGGTGGCCAAGCCGGCCGAGGTGGCCGACAAGGCCGCCGCCAAGGTGGAGATGATCCATCATTGAGCCGGCGCCGGTGCATTGCGCATCGGCATTGTGCACAGGCATGAAAACGCCGCGGGCCAGCCCGCGGCGTTTTTTTTCGATGCTGCAACAATTCGGGCTTGGCAAAGCGCAAAGGTCTGTATTACACTTGCGGCCTCGCAACGCAAACAGCGGTAACTGCTCCGATATGTGCGCGGCGAAGCCAGCAGATCCACTGCTTGCAACGAACGATTGGGTGCTTAGCTCAGCTGGTAGAGCGGCGCCCTTACAAGGCGTAGGTCGGGGGTTCGAACCCCTCAGCACCCACCAGTCCTTCGTTGCGCAAAAGGATTACATTTGGGGGTATAGCTCAGCTGGGAGAGCGCTTGCATGGCATGCAAGAGGTCAGCGGTTCGATCCCGCTTATCTCCACCAAGTTTTTCCAAGGGTTGGCACCGCCGTCCTGAGTCACAGCCGCATCGCGGTAAGTGCGCGGCGAGGTCCCCGAAGGTCGTCAAGTTTTGCAGCGCTTGATCCGCAAGGATAAAATGTTGCACCGACAAGGAGCGGTAGTTCAGTCGGTTAGAATACCGGCCTGTCACGCCGGGGGTCGCGGGTTCGAGTCCCGTCCGCTCCGCCAAACAAACGAAAATGCCCGCCTTGTGCGGGCATTTTCGTTTGTGGTCTTTTTGTTGCGCCCGCTAGCGGGCGCGTAGCTGCGGAGCGGAGGAAGCCGCCTGCGCGGCTTCCGGCGGGACTCGAAGGGATGCGCGTGCACGCGCATCCGCGGCCTGCAGGATGTAGGCGAGTCCCGTCCGCTCCGCCAGATGTAAGGAAAACCCCTGAAGATGCCTGTCTTCAGGGGTTTTTTCTTTTGGGACTTCGGCTGCTGCCTCTGTCCCTTCGAAGTCGGGCCGGCGGCGCATCTGCGGTAAAATCGCTGTGCTGCAAGGACGACCTTGCAGCGGAGGCGGCAGCACCGCCATCCTTCCTTCGTGCGTGGACGACCTCGCGATCCGCCCGCGCACCCCGAGCCGGGCGACCTGCCAATGGAGTGGTCTAGTGGCTTGGTTCTACCTCTTCTTCGCCGGCCTGACGGAAGTCGGCTGGGCCGTCGGCCTCAAATATACCGAGGGCTTTTCGCGCCCCATTCCCAGTGCTCTCACCGCCTTGTCCATGATCCTCAGCCTCGTGCTGCTCGGCATGGCATTGCGCACACTGCCGCTGGGCAGCGCTTATGCGATCTGGACCGGCATCGGCACCGTCGGCACGGTGATCTTCGGCATCCTGGTGTTCGGGGAGTCGGCCAGCGTGGCCAAGCTGGCTTGCGTGGCGCTGATCGTGACCGGCATCGTTGGCCTCAAGATTGCCACATCCGCTTCCTGAGCGTTGCCGAGGCGCCCGGCATCGCCGGGCAGTACGCTCGCGAACGTGCAACGACATCCGTGCGGGGCCATTCGCGCGGGGCGCCGGAAGCACGCCGGTGGCCCTTGAATGACTTGCGGCCTGACACTCCTGATAGAATCCCAGAGTTTGTCTCTCTTGTCTCTCGAGCCAACCCTATTCCCGATATCCCCGATTGAGCATGCTTGATTTCGTACGCAACAACCGGCGCCTGATGCTTTTGCTGCTGCTGGTGCTTGTCTTCCCGTCGTTTGTCTTCTTCGGCGTGGAGAGCTATTCGCGCTTCATGGACAGCTCGCACGATGCCGCCAAGGTGGGCGGCCGCACCATCAGCGTGCAGGAGCTGGACAACGCCGTGCGCGAGCAGAGCGAGCGCATGCGGGAGGCCCTTGGCGCCAACTACGATGCGCGCATGTTCGAAGGGCCGCAGGCACGCAAGCAGGTGCTCGACCAACTGATCCTGCAGCGCGTGGTGGCTGAAGAGGTGGCGCGCGAAAACCTGACCGTCTCCAACGCGCGCCTGGTCGAGGCGATCAGCAGCATTCCCGCCATCGCGCAGCTTCCCAAGAAGGCCGACGGCTCCATGGACGACAAGGCCTATCTGCAGCTGCTGGCCATGCAGGGCATGACGCCGGACCAGTTCGATGCGCGCATGCGATTCGACCTGGCCACCCAGCAGCTCAGCGGGGCAGTGGGTGCCACGGCCTTCGTGCCGAAGTCGCTGCTCGAGCATCTGCTGGCCATCCGTGACCAGCAGCGTGAGGTGCAGGCACTGGTGCTCAAGCCGACCGACTTCACGGCCAAGGTCAACGCCGATGCCGCGGCGCTGAAGACCTACTACGAGGCGCATCAGAGCGCCTACTCGCTCCCCGAGCGTGCCAAGGTCGAGTACCTCGTGCTGTCGGCCGATGCCATGGCCGCTGCGCAGCAGGTGTCCGCGGACGAGCTGAAGTCGTATTACGAAAGCAATATCGCACGCTTCCGCACGGATGAGCAGCGCCGCGCCAGCCACATCCTGATCGCCGCACCCAAGGACGCGCCCGCCGCGCAGCGCCAGGCAGCCAAGGAGAAGGCCGACAAGCTGCTGGAAGCGCTGCGCAAGCATCCGGAGACCTTCGCCGACGTGGCGCGCAAGGAATCTCAGGATCCGGGTTCCGCGGCCAATGGCGGCGACCTCGGCTTCGTTGGCCACGGCACCATGGTCAAGCCTTTCGAAGACGCCATGTACGCGCTCAAGGACGGCGAGATCAGCAATGTGGTGGAAACCGACTACGGTTACCACATCATCAAGCTGACCGGCATCAAGCCCGCGGTGACCAAGCCGCTGGAAGCCGTCAAGCCGGAACTGGAGGCCGAACTGCGCAAGCAGCTGGCGGCGAAGAAGTATGCCGAGGTGGCCGATGCGTTCGGCAACCTGGTCTATGAACAGTCCGACAGCCTCAAGCCGGCCGCCGACAAGTTCCAGCTCACCGTCCAGACCGCTGACAACGTGACGCGCCAGCCGAACCCGGCGCTGGGTGCGGACAATCCGCTGAACAACGAGAAGCTGCTCAAGGCGCTGTTCAGCCAGGACTCGATCAAGAGCAAGCGCAATACCGAGGCGGTGCAGATCGGGCCGAACACGCTGGTGTCGGCGCGCATCGTCGACTACCAGCCGGTCACGGTGCGCAAGTTCGATGACGTGCAGGCCAAGGTGCGTGAGGACTATATCGCCCAGCAGGCCGCCGAATTGGCGCGCAAGGCCGGCGAGGCCCGCCTGGCCGAAGTGCGCAAGAGCGGCAGCGCCGACGGCTTCAGCCCGGTCAGCACGGTCTCGCGCAGCAAGTCCGACGGGATCCCGCCCAAGGCCCTGGAGGCCGTGATGCGTGCCGATGCCTCGAAGCTGCCCGCCTTCACCGGCGTGGACCTGGGAGAGCAAGGCTATGCGATCTTCCGCATCACCAAGGTTAGCGAGCCGGCCAAGCCGGATCCGGCGCAACTGCAGGCTGCCTCGCAGCAGCTCGCACAGGTGATCGGGCAGGCGGATCTGGGTGCCTACTACGAAGCGCTGAAGGCGCGCTCGAAGGTCAAGGTCCTGCATCCTGCCGGCACGCGCGATACCGACGGCGGCGACAGCGGCAACAGCGGCAACTGATGACACACCGCGCCGGCCCGGCCGGCGCGCTGCCTGACAAGAAAAAACCCCCGCTGGAGCGAGTCCGGCGGGGGTTTTTCTTTGTGGGATTGCAGTGTGCGGGGCAAGGCCGGTGCAGCATTCCGTATTGCCGCACCTGCCGCCTGCGCACGGGTATCAGCGCAGTGTGGATGCCTTCACGCCGTGCGCGCCTTGCTGCAGCAGCGGCGCAAGCTGGGGCCAGACTGTGTCGAGCAGCGCGGGCTGCGCTGCGGCGGTCGGATGCAGGCGATCCGGCTGGAACCAGTCCGGCCGGTCGACCACCTTTTCCAGCAGGAACGGCACCAGCGCCACGCGGCACTCGGTCGCCAGCTTGGGATAGACGGCATGGAAGCGTTCCGCATAGTCCGGGCCGTAGTTGGGCGGAATGCGCATGCCGACCAGCAGCACGCGGGCGCCGGCCTGCTGCGCGCTGGTGACGATGGCGCGAAGATTGGCCTCAGTGCTCTGCACCGGCAGGCCGCGCAGCGCATCGTTGGCGCCCAGCTCGACCACCACCACGGCCGGCCGTTCGCGGGCCAGCAGGGCGGGCAGGCGCGTCTTGCCACCCACCGTGGTTTCGCCGCTGACGCTGGCATTGACGACGTTATAATCGAGGCGTTCCGTCCGCAGCCTGGCTTCGAGCAGCTTTACCCAGCCGGTGCCGCGCGCAATGCCGTACTCCGCCGACAGGCTGTCTCCGAGTACCAGCAATGACGGCGTTGCCGCGGCCGCGCCGAAGGAGGCGGCCAGCGTCGCCAGTCCCACGCTTGCCGCCAGCGCGATCCAGCGCAGCCGTCTCCAGATAGAGTTGCCCATGTCCTTACCCATTCTTGCCATCGATTCGCTAGGAAAGACCGTGGCCGATGCCACGGGTTCTCTGACGATTCTGCACGACGTCACGTTTTCCGTCACGCCGGGCGAGACGCTGGCCATCGTCGGGGCCTCGGGATCGGGCAAGTCGACGCTGCTCGGCCTGCTGGCCGGGCTGGACCTGCCGAGCACGGGCTCCGTGCGCTTGCACGGCGAGGACCTGTTCGCGCTGGACGAAGACCAGCGCGCCGCGCTGCGCGGCCGCTATGTAGGCTTTGTCTTCCAGTCTTTCCAGCTCGTCGGCCACCTGACCGCGCTGGAGAACGTGATGCTGCCGCTGGAGCTGCGAGGCGAACGCGATGGAGTGCGCGAACGGGCGCGCGACATGCTGTCCAGGGTGGGCCTCTCCGCGCGCCTGAACCACTACCCGCGCACCTTGTCGGGCGGCGAGCAGCAGCGCGTGGCACTGGCGCGTGCCTTCGTGACGCGGCCGGAGATCCTGTTTGCCGACGAACCTACGGGTAGCCTCGACACCGCGACCGGCGAGGCCGTCATCGCGCTGATGTTCGAGCTGAACCGCGACGCAGGTTCCACGCTGGTGCTGGTCACGCATGACCGCTCGGTGGCAGCGCGCTGCGGTCGCATCCTGACGATCGACGCGGGGCGCGTGGCCAGCGACGAGTGGATGGCGGCCGAGGTCTAGCGGCAAGGGCGGGCGAAGGCGGCCGGGATAGGCGGCTGTTGCCGGGCCCGTGCGTCCGTCGCCCCGTGGGTACTGCCGGCTTCGCCGCTTAGGCGTCGCCCAGCGCCGCGCGCGCCCGTGCGATCAAGGCTGCTGTGGAGGCGTCGTGCGGCACGCTGTTGCCGCCGGTCAGTTCCGCCTCGATGGGGCGTGCCAGCAGCTTGCCGAGTTCCACGCCCCACTGGTCGAACGAGTTGATGTTCCAGACCACGCCCTGCACGAAGGTGCGGTGCTCATAGAGGGCGATCAGCGCGCCCAGCGTCTGCGGTGTCACCTCCTGCATCAGCAGCGTGTTGCTGGGGCGGTTGCCGTCGAACACCATATGCGCGATGCAGGCTTCGTCAGCCGTGCCGTTGGCACGCACCTCGTCGGCGCTGCGCCCGCGCATCAGCGCCTCAGCCTGCGCGAAGCAGTTCGCCAGCAGCTTGGCATGATGGCCGGGCAGGGCGCGTGGCGGCCGCAGCGGCGCGATGAAGTCCACCGGCACGATCTGCGAGCCCTGGTGGATCATCTGGAAGTAGGCGTGCTGGCCATTGGTGCCCGCGGAGCCCCACACCACCGGCGAGGTATGCGCATGCACACGCTGGCCGTCGAGCCGGATCGACTTGCCGTTGCTCTCCATCTCGAGCTGCTGCAGGAAGGCAGGGAACAGTTCTAGGGAGGTGGAATAGGGCGCGACGCAACTGGTCGGCATGCCGAAGAAGTTGCGGTTCCAGATGCCCAGCATGGCCAGCACCACCGGCATATTGGCGGCCAGCGGGGCGCTGCGGAAGTGCTCGTCCATGGCGCGGCCGCCGGCCAGCAGCGCCGAGAAGGCGTCGAAGCCGAGCGCCAGCGCGATCGACAGTCCCACCGAGGACCACAGCGAGAAGCGTCCGCCCACCCAGTCCCAGAACTCGAACATATTGGCCGGATCGATGCCGAACGCGCGCACCGCTTCCAGATTGGTCGAGACCGCGACGAAATGCCTGGCGAGCCGGTCTTCCGGCACGCCATGGTCGAGGAACCAGCGGCGCGCGCTGCCCGCGTTGGCCATGGTCTCCAGCGTGGTGAAGGTCTTGGAGCAGATGATCACCAGCGTCTGCTCGGGCGACACCCGCGCCAGCGTTTCGGCCAGCTCGGTGCCGTCCACGTTCGAGACGAAGTGCAGGCGCGGGCCGTTGCTCGGCAGGTGCGCCAGTGCGCGGCAGACCATGCGCGGGCCCAGGTCAGAGCCGCCGATGCCGATGTTGACCACATCGGTGATGCGCTTGCCGGTGGCGCCCGTCCACTGGCCGCTGCGCACGCGCTCGGAGAATTCACGCATGCGCTCGCGCACGGCTTGCACGGCGGGCATCACCGGCTTGCCGTTGACGTAGTAGGGGGCGTCGGGCAGCGCGCGCAGTGCCATGTGCAGCGCGGCGCGATGTTCGGTGGCATTGATCTGGTCGCCGGCGAACATGGATGCACGGCGCGCATCGACCCCGGCCTCGTCGGCCAGCTGCATCAGCAGCGCGAAGGTCTGCGGCGTGATGCGGTTCTTGGCGTAGTCAAGATAGAGCCCGGCAGCTTCCAGCGAGAACTGCGCAACGCGGCGGCCGGCGTCGGCTACGTCGAACCAATCGCGCATCCGTTGCTCGCGGACGTCTTCATGATGCTGTTGGAGAGCGTCCCAGGCGTGAAGATTTATGGGCATGCGTGGCATTCAATGGCTTCGGACCCGCTGCGTCCGGCTGCGACGGGTGAGAGGTAAGTATAACGTGCGCACGCTGCGCGGCGCGGCGCGGAGTGTGCCGTACCGCACCCGACGGGCGCGGGGTAGCATGCCGTTACGTTTTTCCTGATAGGCGTGCCGATACGGTCCGCAGCAGCGGTTCGCCACCCGCCACGCACAGGCCACCCGCGCAGATCACCGCGATGCCCAGCGCGGTGGTCCAGTCCGGCAGCTGTTCGAAGGCCAGATAGCCGATGGCCGTGGCCGACAGGATCTGCAAGTAGAGGAAGGGGCTCAGGAAGGACGCGTCGGCATACTGGAAGGCGCGGATCACGAAATAGTGGCCGAGCGAGCCCGTCAGCCCCGCCGACAGCAGCAGCGCGCACTGCGCGGGCGTCGGCATGTTTTCGAACCAGAAGGCCGGCACCAGCAGCGAGGTCAGGCAGGCACCGGTCACGCCGCTCCAGATCAGGGTGGTCAGCGGCGCGTCATGCGCCGCGATGCGCCGGGTCAGCATCTGCATCAGCGCGAACACCAAGGCCGAGAACAAGCCGAGCGCGATGCCGGTAGGGCTCAACTCCCCGCCGGGGCGTACCACCACCAACATGCCGGCGAAGCCCACGGCGACGCCGGCCCAGCGACTCCAGCGCGCATGCAGCCCAGGTCGCTCGCCCAGCAGCCAGGGCGACAGGGCCACCACGAAGAGCGGGGCGCAGAAGTTCAGCGCCGTCGCCTGGGCCAGCGGCATCAGCTTGAGCACGCTGAAGAAGACGATGGTCGAAACCAGCATCAGGCCGCCGCGCAGCCACTGCAGGCCGGGGCGGGCGGGCCGCCACTGGCGGCGCCAGCCGGCGGGGCCGAGCAAGAGGAAGACGGCGGCAACGTGGCCGACATAGCGTACCCAGGCCACGGCCATCACGGGCAGGCCCTGCTGTGTCAGGGTCTTGCTGGTGGCGTCGAGCAGGCTCAGCACCCACTGGCCGATGACCAGCAGCGCAATGCCGGTCAGCAGCTGGCGCCGGTCCGCTCCGCCGAGAGCGAGTTCCGCGGGCCGGCTCATGGCTGGGCGTCAGGGCGGAGCGAGTTGAGCACCGCGCGCGCCGGCAGGTAGAGCTCGCTGGCCGTCAGGCCCGCGGGACCCTCGCCGGCGGCGGTCAGTCGGTCGGCGGCGCGGCCGTGTATCCATGCGCCAGCGCAGGCCGCCTGTGCCGCTGGCATGCCCTGGGCCAGCAGGGCGCCGATCATCCCGGCCAGGACGTCGCCGGTGCCGGCGCTGGCCAGGGCCGCGCTGCCGGTGGGGTTGATGGCCGGCGCGGCGCCGTCGGCGCTGGCGATCACGCTGCCCGAACCCTTGAGCACCACCGTGGCCTGCCATTGCGCGGCCAGCGCGCGCGCCGCGGCGAGGCGGTCGCGCTGCACCATGTCCACGCTGGTGCCGAGCAGGCGCGCCGCTTCGAGCGGGTGCGGGGTCAGCACGCGAGGGGAGGCGAGCGCGCGCAGGCCGTGCGCGGCGTCGGCATCCGCGGCCAGCATATTGAGGGCGTCGGCGTCCAGCACCAGCGCGGTCTGCTTGCCCGCGAGGATTTGGAGCAGATGCACGAAATGCTTGCGCGATGCCGCGCTGGCGCCCATGCCCGGGCCGATCACCAGCGCCGACATGGCGGCCAGGTCGACCTCGGCAAGCGGGTGCAGCATCAATTCCGGGTGCACGGGGTCGAGCACCGGTGCGGAGGTGGCCAGGAAGCCGATATGGACCCGGCCGGCCCCGAGGAACTGGGCCGCGCGCGCGCCCAGCAGCGGCGCGCCCACCATGCCCAGGCTGCCGCCGATCACGGCCAGCGAGCCAAAGCTGCCCTTGTTGCTGTCATGCCGGCGCGCCGGCAGCGCAGCGCGGAAGACGGCGGGCACATTGACGCAGGCGCTCGGCGCTGCTGCCGGCGGATAGGCGAGCCCGAGCGGTGCGATATCGACCGCGCCCGCGCAATCGCGTCCGTCGAGCGTCAGCAGTCCCGGCTTGGCGCACAGGAAGGTGAGCGTGCGCACGGCCCGTACCGCCGGCTTGCCCGCGCCGGTGTCGGCAAACAGGCCGCTGGGAATGTCGAGCGAGTAGACCGGCAGGCCGGCGCCATTCAGGTGCGCGATCCATGCGCCGATGCGGCCATCGGCGGGACGATTCAGGCCGATGCCCAGCAGGCCGTCCACCAGGGCCACTGTATCGGCGGGCCAGTCGGGCAGCGTGCTCGCGGCGTCGTCGAACTGCCGCATCGGGACGCCTGCGGCGCATGCCTCTTGCCAGGCTCGCGCGGCGTCCGCGGGCAGGCGCTGCGGGTCGCCGAGCAGCCAGACCCGGACCGGCCTGCCGGCCCGGTGCAGCAGGGTGGCCGCGACCAGGGCGTCTCCGCCGTTGTTGCCCGGCCCCGCCAGGCAAAGCAGCGGACCGGGCGGCGCATGATGGGCGAGCCAGCCGGCGGCGGCCGCACCCGCGCGCGCCATCAGCGTGAAGGCCGGCAGCGCCGCCAGGGCCGCACTTTCGATGGCGCGGATGCCAGCGGTGTCGAGCAGGGGGATGCTGGTGGTGCTCGCCGCATCGAGCGCGAACCAGTCTGCACTGGCGGGCTGGCTGGACATGTCGTCTTCCCGCTCAGGCCGCCGGGCGCAGGATGGCTTCCAGCGACAGCGCGGCACCGAGCAGCCCGGCGTCGCGCATGGGGCCGTGCGACAGCATCAGCCCGACCGGCAGTTCGTCGGCCGCATGGCAGGGCAGGGAGATTGAGCAGCCGTCGAGGAAGTTGAAGGCAGAGGTGTTGCGCAGCAGCAGTGCATTGGTGCGGAAGAACAGGGCGTCGTCAGCGACCAGCGGCTGCAGCGGCGGCGCCACCATCGGCACGGTCGGGCAGGCCACCGCGTCGTAGCCCTCCAGGCGCGCCTGCACGCGCGCGATCCAGTCGAGGCGGGCGCGCGTCAGGTCGACATAGTCGGCCGCGCTCATCGCCGCGCCGCGCTCGATGCGCATGGCCACGCGCGGATCGTATTGCTCGCGCCGCCCGGCCAGCAGGTGGCGGTGGATGGACCACGCCTCGGCCGCGGTGAAGCCGCCTGCCGCATTGAGGCCCGGCAGTTCCTCCAGTTCGGGCAGGTCGATATGTTCGATGCGCACGCCCGCGGCCGAGAGCCGGCCGAGCGCGCGGTCGAAGGCGTGCGCCACCACCGGCTCCAGGTCGTCCTGCAGATACTGGCGCGCCACGGCGAGGCGCAGCCCCGCGGGGGCCTTGCCGGCCGGCGTAAGCGCGTTGTCGGCGATGACGCTATCCACCAGCATGCAGGTGCTGACGTCGCGCGCCATGGCGCAGGCGGTGTCCAGCGTGTAGGACAGCGGGAAGGCGCCGGCGAGCGGCACGCGGCGCGTGGTCGGCTTGAAGCCGGTCAGGCCGCACAGGGCGGCCGGAATGCGGATGGAGCCCCCGGTGTCGCTGCCCAGGCCGGCCACGGCCAGGCCCAGCGCCACCGACACCGCGGCACCGGAAGACGAGCCACCGGGAATGCGTGCCACGGCCGCATCGCACGGATTGTGCGGCGTGCCGAAATGCGGATTGATGCCGACGCCGGAAAAGGCGAACTCGCTCATATTGGTGCGTCCCACCAGCGCGGCGCCGACGCTGCGCAGGCGGGCGATCACGGCGGCATCCGCCGCGGCGGGCGCGGCATCGTCGCGCGCGATGGCGGCCGCGCGTGTGACTTCGCCGGCAATGTCGAATAGGTCCTTGGTGGAAACCGGCAGGCCGGCCAGCGGATGCAGCGCCTTGCCGGCGAGCGCGGCGGCGTCGGCGGCGCGCGCCACGCGCAGGGCGTCATCGAAGCTGGTCTGCAGGAACACCGAGCGCGCGGAGGCGTCGGCCGCCGCGGCCTGGGCGGCTTCGACGATGGCGGCGCGGCTGTTGGTGCCGGCGCGGAAACCGGCGTGCAGGGTATCGAGGTCGGGCAGCATCATGGCAAGGAGTGTCGGCAGACGGGTTGGCGGGGCATCCGAGGGGACCGGTCGAGTCTAGCGAGGTGCGCCAGCGTGCGCAACCGCGCGCAGGACGGGGTGCGCCGCCAGGGCCAGGCAGGAAGCGGGCGCGAGGGCGGGAGCGTGCGCCGGAGCGGTGGTCATGTGGGCAAATTGCCAATAAACTCTCAAGAAAAACCGCGCCCGCCGGGCCGCCCCCGGGGCCGCCGGCATCGACCGAGGTGCGGCCGCAGTCCCGATATTTCAGGAGTATCCCGATGGCTCGCAAGCCAGCCCAGGCCGACCCGGCCAATGCCGACGATCCCGCTGCAGATCTGCAGCCGCACGCGGCCGGTCCCACCATCGTCTCTTCGGCCCACCTGGTGTCGGCCCGCAGTCCCGAGCTCTCGGAGTTCGAGTTCGGCCTGAACACCGCGTACAACGCCTACAGCCGCTGGGTGGTGCGCTGCATGGGGGCCGCCGGCGTGCACGACCTGACCTTCCTCGACGTGCTCGTGCTGCACCACGTCAACCACCGCGGGCGCGCCAAGCGCCTGGCCGACATCTGCTTCGTGCTGAATGTGGAAGACACCCATCTCGTCACCTATGCCCTGAAGAAACTGCAAGGGCTGGGCCTGGTGGCCGGCGAGCGCGTCGGCAAGGAGGCGACCTACCTGACCACGGCCAGCGGCGCGGAAGCCTGCGCGCGCTACCGGGAGATCCGCGAGCAATGCCTGACCAGCAATATGACGCCGGGCAGTGCGGAGAATGCGGAGATCGGCGAACTGGCGCGCCTGCTGCGCGTGCTGACCGGCCTGTACGAGCAGGCAGCGCGCTCGGCCACTTCGCTGTAGCTGCCGCGCGGCACCCGTCAGCGCGCCGACGTTGCCATCCGCTGCCTTGACGGACGGCGCGCCGTGCCGCCTTGCCTTGCGCTTGATGTCCGGCGCCCGCGCGCCGGCCGAGGCGATTCCGCCTTGCTGGCGCGTCCGGCCCGCCCGATCCGGCGCTTGACCCGCGCTACGGCTCTGCCTAAAGTTAGGTAAATGCCTAAGCAATCCATCCCGCTAGACCGCATCTTCCAGGCCCTGGCCGATCCGACGCGGCGCGCCGTCGTCGAGCGCCTCAGCGGCGGCCCGGCCACGGTGAGCGAATTGGCGCACCCGTTCCAGATGGCGCTGCCGTCCTTCATCCAGCACCTCGACGTGCTGGAGCGGTGCGGCCTGGTGTCGTCCCACAAGGCCGGCCGGGTGCGCACCTACACGCTGGCGCCGCAGCCGCTGCAGGCCGCCGGGCAGTGGATGGAGGCGCAGCGCGCCAACTGGGCGCTGCGGCTGGATCAGCTTGACAGCTTTCTCGTGCAGACCAAGGAGCAGGAACCATGACACAGGACTACCAGCCCTACCAGCCCGACCCCCGGCTCGATCTCGTGATGGAGCGTGTCGTCGACGTATCGCCGGAGCGGGTCTGGGCGGCGTGGACGCAGCCCGAGCAGTTGAAGAAGTGGTTCACGCCGGCGCCGTGGGCCACTGTGGACGCCGAGATCGACCTGCGTCCCGGCGGCATTTTCCGCACCGTGATGCGCTCGCCCGAAGGCCAGGACTTCCCGAACATCGGCTGCTACCTGGAGGTGGTGCCGAACCGGCGCCTGGTTTGGACCAATGCGCTGCTGCCCGGATTCCGTCCCGCGCTCGAGGCGCCCGGCGACCACTGCGGCGCGTTCGCTTTCACCGCGGTGGTCTCGCTTGCGCCGGAGGGGCAGGGCACGCGCTATACCGCTCTCGTCATCCACGGCGACCAGGCCGGGCGCGACAAGCACGAGCAGATGGGCTTCCACGAGGGCTGGGGCAAGGCGCTCGATCAGCTGGTCGCCATGGTCAGGTCGATGTAGCCGCACTTTCCCGGCTGGCAGCACGCGGCCGCGGCCGCATGGCGGACGCCCAGCAATGTGGCCTGCGCCGTACATTGCGCCGCCGCTCGCCACGGCGCGCCGTGGCGCTGCCGGCGCGGCCGGCGGCGGGCCCGGCCATCGCCTGCCGCACTGCGGGAAACACCCCCCGCTAAGGTATAATTCCATGCTTTCGTTGCCGGACGCCCCACTCAGCGGCGCCCGCCGGCCGCAGTCCACTCCTCCTACGCCTCCCGACCGCTCAGATCATGGCGCATTTTTCGTGCTTCCCCGGCGCTTTGGCGCTTTCCGCCTTCCGCCAGCAACGCCTGCTCACGGCCCTCAAGCAAGTCGACGCCGACATCGAATCGGTGCACGGCCAGTTCCTGCACTTCGTCGACAGCACCGCGCCGCTCTCGGCCGAAGACAGCGGCCGCATCGGCGCGCTGCTCACCTACGGCGCACCGTTCGCTGCCCAGCCCGAGGGTGACCGCTTCGTCGTGATTCCGCGTTTCGGCACCATCTCGCCGTGGGCCAGCAAGGCCACCGACATCGCGCACAACTGCGGCCTGACGCACGTGCACCGCATCGAGCGCGGCATCGAGATCACCGTGGTCTGCAAGAAAGGCCTGCTGCGCGGCCGCAAGACGCTGGACGCGGGCATGCGCGCCGCCGTGGCTGCCCACCTGTTCGACCGCATGACCGAGATCGTGGTGGCCACGCGCGAGGAGGCCGCCGGCCTGTTCGAGGAGCTGCCCGAAAAGCCGCTGCGCTTTATCGACATCGCGGGCGGCCGCCCGGCGCTGGCGCAAGCCAACGTGGAGATGGGCCTGGCACTATCGGAAGACGAGATTGACTACCTGATCGACGCCTACGCCAAGCTCGGCCGCAACCCGACCGACGTCGAGTTGATGATGTTCGCGCAGGCCAACAGCGAGCACTGCCGCCACAAGATCTTCAACGCCACCTGGACCATCGACGGCGTGCAGCAGGACAAGTCGCTGTTCGCGATGATCCGCAACACGCACCAGCTCAATCCGCAGGGCTCGATCGTGGCCTACTCGGACAACTCGGCCGTGATGGAAGGCGACGTGGCCGAGCGCTGGTTCCCGCGCGGCAGCGAGCAGCAGTACGGCCGCCACCAGGCGCTGACGCACACGCTGATGAAGGTGGAGACGCACAACCACCCGACCGCCATCTCGCCCTTCCCGGGCGCCTCCACCGGCGCCGGCGGCGAGATCCGCGACGAGGGCGCGACCGGCCGCGGCGCCAAGCCCAAGGCGGGCCTGACCGGCTTCACCGTGTCCAACCTGATGCTGCCCGACGCGGTGCAAGCGTGGGAGAACGACCGCGACGCGGCCCAGCCGCTGGCGCACCGCAACCCGGACGACAAGCCGGGCGTGACCGGCAAGCCCGAGCGCATCGCCTCGCCGCTGCAGATCATGATCGACGGCCCGCTGGGCGGCGCCGCCTTCAACAATGAATTCGGCCGCGCCAACCTGGGCGGCTACTTCCGCGTCTACGAGCAGAACGTGGGCGGCACCGTGCGCGGCTACCACAAGCCCATCATGATCGCCGGCGGCATCGGCAATATCGATGCCAGCCACACGCACAAGGACGCGGTGCCGGCCGGCTCGCTGCTGATCCAGCTCGGCGGCCCCGGCATGCGCATCGGCATGGGCGGCGGCGCCGCCAGCTCGATGGCCACCGGCACCAACACCGCTGACCTGGACTTCGACTCCGTGCAGCGCGGCAACCCCGAGATGGAACGGCGCGCGCAGGAAGTCATCAACGCCTGCTGGCAGCTCGGCGACGCCAACCCCATCCTGTCCATCCATGACGTGGGCGCGGGCGGCATCTCCAATGCCTTCCCCGAGATCGTCGACGGCGCCGGCCGCGGCGCGCGCTTCGACCTGCGCCAGGTGCACCTGGAAGAGTCGGGCATGAGCCCGGCCGAGATCTGGTGCAACGAGTCGCAGGAACGCTATGTGATGGCGATCGCCCCGGAATCCTTCCCGCTGTTCCAGGCCATGTGCGAGCGCGAGCGCGCTCCCTTCGCTGTGGTCGGCGTGGCCACCGAGGAAAAGCAGCTGCAGCTGGTCGACGCCAGCGTCGACGCCGCGCTCAAGGAGCACTACACCGTCGATATGCCGATGGACGTGCTGCTGGGCAAGCCGCCGCGCATGCACCGTGACGTCACCCGCGTCGAGCAGGAACTGCCGCCGGTCGACGTGACCGGTGTCGCGCTGGAGCAGGCCGTGCGCGACGTGCTGCGCCACCCCACCGTGGCCAGCAAGTCCTTCCTGATCACCATCGGCGACCGCACCGTGGGCGGCATGAACGCGCGCGACCAGTTCGTCGGCCCCTGGCAGGTGCCGGTGGCCGACGTGGCCGTGACCACGCTCGACTACCAGGGCCGCGCCGGCGAAGCCATGACCATGGGCGAGCGCACCCCGCTGGCCGTGATCGACGCTGCCGCCTCGGGCCGCATGGCCATCGGCGAGGCGCTGACCAACCTGGCCGCCGCGCCGGTCAAGGACCTGGGCAAGGTCAAGCTGTCGGCCAACTGGATGGCCGCCTGCGGCGTGGCCGGCGAAGACGCCAAGCTGTACGACACCGTCAAGGCCGTCGGCATGGAACTGTGCCCGGAACTGGGCATCAGCATCCCGGTGGGCAAGGATTCGCTGTCCATGCGCACCAAGTGGCAGGACGAAGGCGTGGACAAGGAAGTGGTGGCGCCGGTCTCGCTGATCATCTCGGCCTTCGCCGCCGTCGACGACACCGACCGCACGCTGACCCCGCAACTGCGCACCGACCTGGGCGAGACCACGCTGATCGCGATCGACCTGGGCCGCGGCAAGAACCGCATGGGCGGCAGCATCCTGGCGCAGGTGACCCAGCAGGTGGGCGACACCGTGCCGGACGTGGACAACGCCGAGGACCTGAAGCAGTTCTTCAATGTGATCCAGCGCCTGAACCGCGAAGGCAAGCTGCTGGCCTACCATGACCGCTCCGACGGCGGCTTCCTGGCCACGCTGGCCGAGATGGCCTTCGCCGGCCACACCGGTGTGTCGCTCAACGTCGATATGCTGACGCTGGAGCCGGGCCAGGAGCAGGACTACGGCGACGCCAAGAACTGGGCGCAGCAGATCGCCGAGCGCCGCAACGACCAGACCCTGCGCGCGCTGTTCTCGGAAGAGCTGGGCGCCGTGATCCAGGTGCGCCGCGAAGAGCGCGACGCGGTCTTCGCCGTGCTGCGCGAAGTCGGCCTGTCGGCCTGCAGCCACGTGGTCGGCAAGACCAACACGAGCGACCAGTTCGAGATCTTCCGCGACGCCAAGAAGGTCTTCAGCGTGGCGCGCGGCGAGCTGCAGCGCACCTGGAGCGAGGTGAGCTGGCGCATCGCGCGCCTGCGCGACAATCCCGCCTGCGCCGACAGCGAATACGAGCGCCTGCTCGACGCGGCCGACCCCGGCATCGCGCCGGTGCTGAGCTTCGACCCGGCCGAGGACATCGCCGCGCCCTTCATCGGCACTGGCGCGCGTCCGCGCGTGGCCATCCTGCGCGAGCAGGGCGTGAACTCGCAGATCGAGATGGCGTACAGCATGGACCGTGCCGGCTTCGACGCCTACGACGTCCACATGAGCGACCTGATCGCAGGCCGCGCCAAGCTGTCGGACTTCACCGGCTTCGTCGCTTGCGGCGGCTTCAGCTACGGCGACGTGCTGGGCGCGGGTGAGGGCTGGGCCAAGACCATCCTGTTCAACGGCCAGATGGCCGAGCAGTTCGCGGCCTTCTTCAACCGCCAGGACACCTTCGCGCTGGGCGTGTGCAACGGCTGCCAGATGATGAGCAACCTGGCCCCGATCATCCCGGGCGCCGGCGCCTGGCCCAAGTTCACGCGCAACCAGTCGGAGCAGTACGAAGCGCGCTTCGTCACGGTGGAAGTGCAGTCCTCGCCGTCGATCTTCTTCGCCGGCATGGAAGGCAGCCGCATCCCCATCGTGGTCGCGCACGGCGAAGGCTTCGCCGACTTCTCGCAGCAGGGCGACAAGGCCAAGGTCGACGTGGCGCTGCGCTTCGTCGACAACCGCGGCGCGGTCACGCAGACCTATCCGCTCAACCCGAACGGCTCGCCCGACGGCATCACCTCGGTGACCACCACCGACGGCCGCTTCACCGTGCTGATGCCGCACCCGGAGCGCGTGTTCCGCGCTGCCACCATGAGCTGGGCGCCGGACGCCTGGAAGCAGGTGGCCGACGGCGGCAGCCCCTGGATGCGCATGTTCCGCAACGCGCGGAAGTGGGTGGGGTAAGCAGGCGGGAGTAGGGCGCATTCTGCCGGAGCCGGCAGGGTGCGCCAATACTGAGTGCCAAGCACGAGGTCTTGGCTCCCTCTCCCCTCATGGGGAGAGGGGTGGTCTAGCAAGGCGCCACGCAAAGACGAAGCCGTCGGTGTGATCCAGCACGACAAGGCCAATACGAAGTCGCTGGTGTGATCCAGCACGTCGCCGCTCGCCAGCGCCTGCCCTCTCCCCCGGCCCCTCTCCCGCAGGCGGGAGAGGGGAGCAAACCACCGCAGCGCTAAACCCATCGCGTCAGCCGAAGCCGGCCGGATACGCCAACGCCGCTGGCCAAGCATAGTGTCTTGACCCCCTCTCCCCGCATGGGGAGAGGGCCGGGGTGAGGGGTGGTTTAGCAAGGAGCCAGGCAAAGACGAAGCCGTCGGTGTGGTCCAGCACGACATGGCTACGACGAGGCCGACGGTGTGATCCAGCACGTCGCCGCTCGCCAGGTGGGGCAGTGACCTGCTTGGCGAGCCCAGCCTGCGCGAGGCGCAGGCCAACCACAACCCACGCACGTGGGTTATAGAGACCCCATGCGGGCCAGCACCGCAGGCAATTCCTTGGGTGGTCTCAATTTGCTCAACAGCCATTCCACAGCACTGGCCGCTTGGTGACGATCGTAGCGAGCCGAGGAACAATGCACCGCCAGGCCCTGAAGCAATAACTGCAAAGCCAGAAGTTCAGGGTCGGCGGGACCATGCGGGTCCATTCCATACAGGCGCTTGGGTACCGTGGCGAGTAGCGGCTCAATGGCTTGGCTCAAGCGGGCGTCGCCGCGCGTCGCCATCCAGACTTCGAACATTGCCAGGGGCGCGTGGCCCCGGCCATGCTGCAGCAGGGCGTGCAGCGCCACGTGAAACCTGATAGTGGCCGACATTGGCCCTAGCGCTTCCAGCCGTGCCGCTTCTCTGTCGATCAGGAGCGCCACCATGGCCGGCAGCAGGTCGTAACGCCCAGCCGGAAAGTGATAACGCAGCGCGCCCCGGCTGATTCCGGCCATTTCACATACCCGCGCTTCTCCAAACGCCGCGTAGCCCTGCTCGTTCAGCAGTGTGACTGCGGCATGGATCAGCATCTCCCGTGTGGACGCACTTCGTTCGGCTTGCGTTCGCATGGGCGCGATTGTACGCGAATCGTGCGACCTCAGCCTTTAACGCGCGGCGCGAGACCGTCTGTCACCAGGTGGGTTCTGTGCGAGCTGGCCGCAGGGCACAAGGATGGAGAGGAGGTCGGCTGAAGCGTAGCGGCGTGCTTAGTGTGGCGCCGCGGGAGCGCCTGACTAAAGAAGTCAAGGCGGTGAGGCCAAGCTGCCGTCGACGGGCCATCTGGGGGACGGAGCCCCATTTTTGAACGGGCTTCTAAGGCCGCGCAGATGACCTTCTCTTGCGTACGACAGCCATCGAAATCAGATCGAGTCCCAGGAACAATGTCAGCAACTGAATGGGAGCATTGGGGAAGATTGCCGCCAGAAAGACGGCCAGGAAGAAGGATAGTCCTGCGCTGACCAGCCCCATTACATCGATACGCATCGAACTCGCTTCGAGCGTCGAGATGATCTTTGCACATCCGTCGAGCACGAAGAAGATCATCAGCATCGGCGCGATTCCAAGCTTCGGCCGCTCGCCCAGCAGCATCAGCGCTCCGATCAACAAGGGGATGACAACTGGCGGAATCTTTCGCACGAACTCCCACGTACCCCATGGTGCTGAAAGCAGCCGCAGCAAGTTGGCAAAGCTGCAGAAGATCAGCATCCTTCCGATAAACAGCGTGCCGATCAAGGAAGTCGTGATCCATGGCACGACGATGCAGAGCACGCCTGCGACTGCCAGGAGGATCGAACTGAATGAACGCCATAGTGAGCGGGCCATATCTACGAAATCCAGTCAGGAATGCATTGTGATTGGAATGACCAGCGCCCCAAGGCGACAAGCTTGCCTGGTCGCGAGTCGCACTCTCCGGCGCGGCAGCTTACCCAGGCAATCCATTCTTCGAGAGCAGGATTGCAATCGGCCGCGTATGTTCGAACTCGGCCAGCGCGATGACGAGCGAGACGGTCAGCGGCACAGCAAGGAACGCTCCCGACATGCCCCACAGCGCCGACCATACCGCTATGCTGGCAAGGATGGCCAGCGGGCTCAGGTTAAGCGAATTTCCCATAACGTATGGATCGAGGATGTTGCCGATCACGAACTGGATCGAAATCAACGCAACCGAGAGGAACAGTACGTCACCGAAACTGCCGAACTGCAGCACCGCCATCAGCACGGGCATTGCCACACCAACCACCGATCCGACGTAGGGGATGAAGTTGGTGACACCGATCAGCAGTGCCCAAAGCTCCGCCAGCTGCAAGCCATACCACGCCATGATCGCCCAGCTGACACCCCCCAGCAGCACACTTAGAAGCGTCTTCAGGGCAAGGTATTGGCCGATGCGACCGTTCACCTCGTCCAACATGGCGCGCACGCGCAGACCCGACGCACCGCCGAACATCAGTTCGATCTTGCGATTGAGCACGCGCCGCTCCAGCAGCAGAAACGCGGCATACAGCACGACCAGAAACAGGTTGACGACGACCGACGACAGCGAATAGATCGTCGTGGTGATCAGCGACTGGAAGTTGACGGCCGCGATCACGTCGCGACGCAGAGACTCCCAGGTCGGCTCGTCCTCGAAGTGCATCCAGGTTGAGATCGCCCTGGCCAAGGCCAATGCGGCCTCCTGCAAGCGAGGCGCCACGCGCAATATGGCGTCGGCATTGAGGGCCAGCATCTCGACGGCGAATGCCAGTACCGCACCGATCAGCAGGATCGACACCAGGTAACAGGCGGGTACCGGCAACCGCCTTCGCGCAATGGACACCTTGTGCAGCAGCATGGTCAGGCCGTAGACCACATAGGCAATGCCGAATGCGCAGACGATCGGCACAATGACACCCTTGCCGACATGGAGCGCCCACCCAAGAACGATCGCGACCATGACGATGACCGCGGTAGTCAATGCCCTAAGCTCCATGACATTCCTCACTGGCGGGTGCATTGCTTTCCGGATCGTCCCCAGTCCAATGGCAGTCCGGATCAATCAAGCGTGGTGAAGCGAATGTCTACAGCATAGGCCGCGTGCAAAGGCGTGTTGGGCAGCGGAGATAGCGGGTTGCTCCATCACGCCGGCCGCTTGCCGGACAAACTTCAGCGTTTTCGCCGCCGATCCATTCGGAAGACACCTCTGTCTATGCAGACCGGCCATCAGCGCCCCGGCCAGCTCGCGCGACGGCAGGCGTCTCAGGTAGCTCTGGATTCCATTGACCCAAGCTCACGAAGGTGGGGCCTTCATTGCCGAACCGGGCATTCTCCGCCAAGGGAAACGTGCATGTTCATGCACATTTTCCGCTATTCCGTTGATGTTTCCGTTGGATTATATGTCGCTTCTACGCTGATTTTTCGATCCGCTTACCGTGTCCGCCCAGGCGCGCCAGAGCATTTGAAAGACATGGCGACAGTCCTTGTAGAAAATTTTCATCACGGCTAAGACGCCACTTAAGCAGATTCTGCCTATATATATTTGAGAGAGTTCGAACGAACCAGGGCTGGATGAGGTTCGCAACGGGGCGTCGTCCCGCCAAAGCCAAAGCCGGCACGCGTTGGGTTGGGGCGGTGCCCATTACCTGCGAGTGGACTCGCGAGACTGACGCGTTGAAGCGCACCGCTGGGTGGCAGACAAGACTGGGGACCCCGACCGCAACATCAGCGCCTACACTGAATCTCGCTGCGGTAGAAGATCAACATGCAATAGGTTAGCGGAGGATGGAAAGATGCACCGTCGAACTTTCATCAAGACCAACACTCGTATCGCGCTAGCGGCTGCCCTCGTGGGGATCAGTGGATGCACGAGCACCGGCCCGAGTGCCTCCCAGGACACGGCCGCGCGCCGCGCGGAGCTGGACGCGGGCGTGCAAGGCGCACTGAACCGGCTTTACGAGTCGGTGCCGAGCGCCCGGGAGCTGGGTTCACGCGCGCAGGGAATCCTGGTCTTCCCCCGCGTCCTTGGCGCAGGCTTTATTGTGGGCGGCGAATCGGGAGATGGCGCACTGGTGACCAAGAGCGGGACTTCGGGCTACTTCCGAACCACCTCCGCGTCGTTCGGCGCGACGGCCGGCGCCCAGTCGCGCTCGATCATCATCATGTTGATGACACAATCCGCCTATGACAGCTTCGTAGCCAGCAACACCTGGACAATCGGTGCCGACGCCAGTGTCGCGGTTGCGCGAATTGGCGCCAACGGAACCATCGATACCCTTACGATGCGTCAACCCATCATTGCGTTCTCGCAGACGAACGCCGGTTTGATGGTCGACGTATCGCTGAATGGTGCGCGCATACGACGATTGGAGCTGTGATATCGACACCCTTCATGAGGGTGGCGAAGAAAACCATGCGCTGCAACTGAGTGTCGAGGCCCTAAAGAGAAAGGGCCCACCGTTACTCAGTTGCGGCAAAACGCGGCGTGCGACGGTGCACCAGGGAAGGTTGTCAGTGGCATCCGTGCCCGCAAAAGCCCACAAGCCGAGCCGCGCGCGAATCAACACGCGCCAGTCTGGCCGTAGATGATCTACCTCGCTCTTCGCCGTGGGAGTCAGCACAGCGGCGGGCTTGCGTTGCGCGGCCGACGACAGGATGCTCCGTCGCATCAATAGCAATACGTCAATACGTACTTGCGCACGGCCAGGCCCGCACCGGGCTGCTGTTCATGGCAGAGCGGCGGAAGTCGTCGAACAGGTCGTGAGCCTCCTCGCGCTTGCCCTCCTGCCGGTCCATGGATAGTGGCGCTCTCTTCGATATTATTGGCTGTGCCCGTTTGCCGACTGCCGTTCAAAAAAGAGATTCGTATTCTCGGACCAGCCGAAGTCTATTCAGTGCGAGTGGCGCTGCGCAGGAATACTATTAAATTGTATTGCGATGGGTCCGGCTGCATTTAAATGAGTTCATTCACGCATGGGGTCGTTCGAACCCAGGGGTATCATCATTGAAATCGGAATGGAGCACGCCTACGGCGCCGTGACCGCGCAAACCATTAAATGTGCGATGAACGAGATGCCTGAGGTCATAAATACACGCACCGAAATCGCGATCGGCTTGCGGCGCGTCGGAGGTCCTTTCCGGCCAGTTTCGGTCATTCGATGACCCAAGACGTTCAGCGGCTAACATCAGCGGCAAGGTCTGCATAAAAGTCCGGAAGACAGCCACGAATAGCGTGCCCCTCCGCGCGCCCACGAATGCGTCAATTTCGCTTGCACCTGACACTACGTCAGGTTCTATGGTTGACGCCAACGACTAGGAAGGCAATGCAACTAAAAATCGGCGAGCTGGCGAAGAAGGCAGGACTGAGCGTTCGGGCACTACATCACTATGACGCAATCGGGTTGCTGTCACCGTCGAAGCGCACCGATGGTGGCGCGCGCCTGTATGGGCGCGACGATCTGGTCCGGCTGCATCGTATCGAGGCGCTGAAACGGTTCGGGTATTCGCTTCCAGACATCAAGGCCAGCCTCGATGGCCAGCTGGCCGGCGCACCGCTACAGATTCTGCAGCGCCAGATCACAGAGCTCAACGCGCAGGCATTGCGCGCGCAGCGCCTTAGTCGTCACTTGCAACACATCGTCGACATGATCGCTGCCGGCAGCGAGACCACGGCGACCGACTGGCTGAGCACTCTGGAGCTAATGAATATGTACCAAAAACACCTGAATGACGACGAACTCGATGTGCTGCTTGCATCCCGGCCGGATACTGTCGCGCCAAGGGACCCGTCGTGGGTCGAGCTCATCGACGAGGTTCACCGTGCGGTGCAGCAAGCGCTGCCGGCCGAAAGCGACGCCGCCCAGGCGCTGGCCTGGCGCTGGATCCGGCTCGTGATTCGCATGACCCGCAACGACCCGGCGCTTGCTACCAAGTTGATGAAGATGCAGCTTGGCGAGCCGCGCGCCCAGCAAATCGTCGGCATTACGGTGGAGATGTTGGCATGGATCGACGAAGCGTTCACGCACGCGCGCTGTGCGCTGTTCGCCAAGTACCTCAGCTCGGCACAGGCTGACGAGGTGCGGCGCCGCCAGTTCGCCACCGCGAATAGTCGCGCATGGCCGGCGCTGGTGGTCGAACTGAGGGCACTCATGGAGGCGGGCGTCGACGCCGGCGCCGCACCGGTGCAGGCGATCGTCAAGCGCTGGCAGCAACTATTTCGCGACAGCTTCTGCGGAGACGACGCGGTCTTGGAGGCGCGCGTGCGCGATGCCTTGATGCGCGAACCGGATCTGCAACTGGGCGTCGGCCTCGACGATTCACTGTTGGCCTATCTGCACAAGGCGCATATCGTCGGCCACGACAGGGCACCGGTCAACGCCGGGCCCAAGCCGAGCGCGTTGATGGTGGCAACGCAGCGGGCCGCTCACCAGCTGCTTGACCGGCCGCTGGTGCTTGACGATCCGATCGCACTGACCGTTCTCGGCGCGGCCGAAGCACAGGCATTGCGTGACGACATCGACAGGTTCCGCCATCCGACCTCGGTGGGCATGCGTAGCTCGGTGGTCGTGCGCAGCCGGCTCGCCGACGACGTGTGGGCCGGGGCTGTCGAACGCGGCATTCGCCAGTATGTGGTACTCGGCGCGGGACTTGATACCAGCGCGTACAGGCATCCCGATACACGGGGTCGTATCTTCGAGGTCGACCTGCCGTCTACGCAGGAGTGGAAGCTGGCACGCCTGCGTGAGAGCGGTATTGCCGCGCCGCCGTCGCTGCATTTCGTGCCGGTCGACTTTGAGAGCGTTGGCCTCGCCGAGGGCCTTGCGCGTGCCGGTTTCGATGCCAGCGCGCCCGCTATGTTCAGTTGGCTTGGCGTGACGATGTACCTCGACGAGGCCGCAGTCATCGAAACCCTGCGCTTCATCGCCGGCTGCGCCAAAGGTAGCGCAGTGCTGCTCGAATATGTGATGCCGCTGTCGAGCTTGCCCCCGATCATGCGCATCGCAATGGAGCAATTGACGGCGCAATTCGCCGAGCGTGGCGAACCGTGGAAGAGCTTCTTCGAACCGGCCGCCCTGGCCGAGATGCTGACCGCGCTGGGCTTCAGCAGCAGCAACACCTGGACTCCGGACGAGTTGAACCGACGCTATCTTGCGAACCGCGCGGATGGATTGCACATCAGTGCAACGCCAGCGCGTCTAATTCTGGCAACCGTCTAGAAGTGCTTCCCGGATTGCACGCTCTATTCCGTGATCCAGGTAACCCCGACCTTCAGTACGGTTTCACGCGCCCCCGGAAATCCTTGTCGCTACCTTCACTTCGCATATCATCCATTGGATGTTGTCCCGTTAACTGCCAGGCGTCGCGGGTTGTCGCCGAGCCGGCCAGAGGCACGATTCACCCATGACCTCCCTCGCTCTCGAAGGCTTCATCGCCCAATCCTCCGCTCGAAGCCATCTACAGTCAGAGCCGGCCGACTGCGTGCTCGCCCTGGCACCGCTGATGCTCGATCTGATCGATCATGCCGGTACTTTCCTGGAGCCTCATCATTATCGGAGCAGCGACGCGGGCTATACCCGGAACCTCATCTACGAGGCCCCGGACAAAGACCTGTCACTGTACGCGCTCGTCTGGCTTCCGGGTCAATGGACGCCAGTACACGATCATGGAAGTTGGGGCGTCGTCGGCGTTGTCGAAGGCGTCCTGGAGGAACGTAGTTATGTGAGACTGTCGTCAGATCGTGGCGCTGACGAAGAGATCGACCTGGCGCGTGGGGGCGTCGTTTTACTGCGACGCGGGTCCGTGACCAGTTTCGTACCCAATCCCGATCATATTCACATGACCGGCGTTCCAACCGAGCGGTCCCGTGCGGTCAGCTTGCACCTTTATGGCAGAGCGATGAATGACTTCAACACGTACGACGTTGCCGCCCGCACCCGTCGCCGCGTGACCGTCCCGCATAACGAAAGTTGACTTCTAACGGTAACGGATAACGGAGGCGTCGGCGATGGGATTCCTGCGTTGGTTGAATAGAAGGGGCGGACGGGGCGGAAAGGACGGACGAGGCGGGCGTGAGCGCCGCGCCGGCGACCGCAAGGCCACAGAGGCGATGGTGGAACGTGTGACGGCGCTCAGTCCACGGCTGCGGCTGGTCTCGGGCTATGTAAAGCGGCTGGCGCCGGGCGTTGGCTCGGCCAGCGAGGTGATCCGCGCCATTGTGGCAGGGGTGCCCGCAGCACGCCCGGCCAATGCGCAGGCCTGGGCGACGGATCCCTGCATCCATGCCTTCTTCGGCGCGGCCGACGATATCGAGCGCGTATTCAGCCGCTCTTCCGACCTGCGTGAATTCTTCAGTCGCACGCAGGTTGAAGAGGCCTTTGTCGTGCTCGGCATGGACATGACCGAGAAGCGGACCCTGGGGGTGGAGCTGCAAGGCGAGGTCATGCACACGGATGTCCCGCGGACCACGGTCTGTTTCAGTGACCACCGCATCCGGATCTGCGCGGAATCCGAAGCTGCATTGCGCACGGAAATCGAAGGCAGGATGCTGGACCAGCTTGCCATCGAGGGACTGGCGCTCTCTGCTTCGAGCCAGGGGCGGCGCGACGTGCTCGAACGCGAACTTGCATTGCTCAAGACGCGCGTTCTCTTGCTGGAGCGCCAGGGTGCGGGGCTGCGCTCCGTTGTCGGAGCGACCGCACCGGATGCAGCGGCGCTCGGGCGGTTGCGCGAGCAGATCGAAACGAACGATCGCGAACTCGAGGCGCTCGGGGCAGAGGGTGGCGCCCTGGATCGGCAGCTTGAATGCATGGCCCAGGTGCTCGGCGAGGCGGCCTCGCGCTTCCGGGTCGAGCGGCACCGGCTGCGCCTGAGCCGGATGAACGTGGTGCTGCCGCCGGACAGTACCACGCCGGGTGACGACATTGAGCTGCTGTGTGCGCATATTCCCGGCGATCCGCCGCTGGTGCGCTGGTTCTCGCAGGTCAGTTTCAGGCGCAGTGGCATGCTTTCGCAGATGGCGCTGTTGGAAGAAGCCGCACGGATGCTCTAGGCTCTGGCCTCGGCCTGCCTCCAGCGCCTGCCGCCTCAGCCTGCCACGCACCATCGTCTTGTAGAGGTGTCATGGCGGTGCGGAAACGACGAACACACAGGATTGAAAGCCATGAACGACAAGCGCAATGTCGCGCCAGACAGCACCGCAGCGCGGGTCGCCTTATGGCGAGCTCTGCATGTCGAGGCGGATGCAGCGCCGCACGTGCTGGAAGACGAAATCGGCCTGAAGCTGTTGGCCCCGGATGAGGGCTGGCGACGTCGCGGGGACATGGACCCGCAGTTCACACGACCCTTCCGTGCCTCGATTGTGGCTCGTGCTCGCTTCATTGAGGATCTGGTCGCGGAACAGGCTGGCCGCGGGCTCAGTCAGTATGTCATCCTCGGCGCTGGCCTTGACAGCTTCGCACAGCGGAGGCCGGAGATCGCGTCCCGCCTCAGCGTGTTCGAGATCGACCAGCCAGGCCCTCAGGCGTGGAAGCGCCAGCGCCTGATCGAGCTGGGCTTCGGCGTCCCCGGATGGCTGCGCTTTGTGCCGGTCGATTTCGAGGCGGGGGAGTCCTGGCGGGAGAGGCTCGTGACTGCTGGCTTCGACGACAGCAAGCCAGCCGTGGTGGTTTCCACGGGCGTCAGCATGTATCTGACCAAAGAGGCAAATGCCGTCACGCTGCGCGAGGTCGCGGCTCTCGCCCCAGGTTCGACGCTCGCCATGACGTTCCTGCTTCCGCTGGAGCTAGCGGATCCGGAGGTACGTCCGGCGTTTGAGATGGCAGAGAAGGGAGCGCGGGCGAGCGGGACACCTTTCCTCAGCTTTTTCACCCCGCAAGAGATCGTGAGGCTGGCACACGAAGCCGGCTTTAGAGAGGCGCGGCATGTCTCGGCGGTCGACCTTACCCGGCGCTACTTTGTGGGCAGGACAGATGATCTGCGCCCGCCACAAGGAGAGGCGCTGCTGGTAGCGAATACATAGCTGCCCGTGCATGAGGGCGTCTGGAAGCCATCGGTAGCCCTTTTGCGCCGCTTGAGGCACGTCGGGGGGCTTACCGGCTAGTTTGAGACAGTCGACCTCAGATCTGCAATGACCGAGCTGGCCGATGAACTGCCGTTCGACGCATCAAGTGGAAGGGCCGCAACCGGCGAGTTTCGGGAGTTTCGGTCACTTGTATCTCTTCCATGTTTCCACTATATTGGAAATATGGAAGAAAATGAAGTTATCCGCTCCTTAGCTGCCCTTGCCCACAACCTGCGTCTCCGGGTCTTCCGGATGCTGGTGGTCGCCGGCCAAGCGGGCCTCACGCCCGGTGCGATTGCTGAACAGCTCGACGTGCCCGGCGCGACGCTATCGTTCCACCTCAAGGAACTGATGAACGCACAGCTCGTGACGCAGGAGCGCGACGGCCGCAACCTGATCTACCGCGCCGCGTTTGATCACATGGGGGGGCTGCTAGGCTTCCTGACCGAGAACTGCTGCCAGGGCGAGCCATGCCTCGAACCTGGCGCCACCGCCTGCAAATGCTGAGGGAGAATCCCATGAAACGCTTCCACGTACATGTCCACGTTGACGATCTCGGCAAGAGCATCGCTTTCTACTCCAAGTTGTTTGCCGCCGAGCCCACGCGGGTGGAGGGCGACTATGCCAAGTGGATGCTGGACGATCCGCGCATCAACTTCGCAATTTCCACGCGCGGCAGCAAGGTCGGCGTGGACCACCTGGGCTTCCAGGTGGACGATGCCGCAGCGTTGACCGAGCTGAAGGCGCGTGCCGGGGCTGCCGACATGGCGCTGGTCGACCAGGGCGAAACCACCTGCTGCTACGCTCGCAGCGACAAGCACTGGATCATCGACCCGCAGGGCATTGCATGGGAGCACTTCCACTCGCTGGGCAACATCCCGGTGTTCAGCGAAGGCAAGCAGGAAGACGTGAAGGTCGAAGGCGCGGCCTGCTGTGCGCCGCGTGGCAAGCCGATCGGTATCGCCGTGAAGCCGTTGGGCTCTTCGTGCTGCTAGGAAGGCCGTCGTGACCATCAACGTACTGATCCTCTGCACCCACAACTCCGCGCGCAGCGTGCTGAGCGAAGGCATGCTGAACCATTGGGCTCTGCTGCTTGGCAAGGACGTGCGCGCCTACAGCGCCGGTAGTACGCCCAGCGGCCGCCTCAACCCGTTTGCATTGGAATCCCTCGCCGATGCCGGCGTTGACACTACGGGCTACCACAGCAAGAGCTGGGACGAGTTCGTCGCCGACGGCGCGCCACAGATGCGCATCGTCATCACCGTGTGCGACAGCGCCGCCGCCGAGCCTTGCCCGTACTGGCCGGGTAGTCCCGTCAAGGTACATTGGGGCTACGCCGACCCATCCAACGCTCGGGGCGGCGACGCGGGCAAGCGCCAGGCCTTCGCGCTGACGCGCCAGGCCATTGGCTACCGCATGCTGCAACTCTTGATGCTGCCGCTCGATACGCTGGGCAACGCCGAGCTGCAGAGCCATCTCGATCGCATCGCGCAAAGCTGAAAGTCATGGCTGATCTGCGAAACCGGCTCCTCGCCGAAGCGCTGGGGACCGCCATGCTGCTGGCCATTGTCATCGGCTCCGGCATCATGGCCGAGCGGCTGGCGGGCGGGAACACAGCGCTTGTGCTTCTCGCCAACACGGCGGCCACCGTGGGCGGCCTGTACATCCTGATCGAGGTCTTCGGCCCGATCAGCGGTGCGCATTTGAATCCGGCGGTCAGCGCGGTGATGGCGGCGCGGGGCGAACTGCCGGGCTCAGCGCTGGTCCCATATATCGCGGCCCAACTGGCGGGCGCGGTGTTGGGCGCGTGGCTGGCACATGCCATGTTCGACATGCCCCTCCTGCAGTTTTCCACAAAGGTCCGCACCGGCACGGGGCAATGGATTGCCGAGGCCGTGGCGACTGCGGGCCTGCTGCTGGTGATCCTTCGGGCGCCAAGCGGACGTGCTTCTTCCATGGTGGCGGCCTATATCGGCGCGGCATACTGGTTCACGGCATCCACCTCGTTCGCCAATCCGGCGGCGGCCTTTGGTCGCATGTTCAGCGACACATTTTCTGGTATCGCGCCAGCAAACGTCCCGGCCTTCGTCATCTCCCAGTGTGTCGGGGCAGCGCTCGGATTGATGCTGCATCGGCTGCTGGAGTCGCGCCCAACGCGGCGCAGTCCCCCGAGCGTCGTCGAGTCTTCGGTCGAGCATTAGATCGAGAGCTTTTTTGAAACCAGCTTGAACTTCTGCAGGCATTCCCTGAGGAAAGTTGTTCAATGATGTGCTGCTCTCGAATCGCGTTCCGCGAACGTCGGTTAGGGGCTGCAGACTCAACCGGGCAGCCGTTGGCCGAAGTCCCTCATCGGCCTGAAGCGTCGTTCGCTTGTGGCATCACTCGGCCATTCGGGCGTCCGTTGCGCTCTGATACCTGCCGCTGCGCCTCTGGCGGCACGACCGGCAGCAACGGCTCGGGAAGAAACGACTGGGTGGCTCGTTTCACGATGTCTCCACGGCCATTCATGGCGGTCCACGTCGTGATCCGTCGCGAATGCGAATCGGAATGCCGATCTTGCCGATTGGCGAGAGCGTCAGGGATGGACGCAGGCGCGGAAGCCCAGCCCAGGAGAGGTCACGGAGGCGCCGTCGCCCTGGAGCACAACTGTCGACAAGCGTCCGTGGCGGAGGGCTTGCCGAGGTGTCAAGCGGTGCAGAAACGTCCACTCGGCATGGCCACGGAATGCGGGCGCCTCTTCTCCGACGCAATGGTCATACGCCCTTGATTTCCGTCAACTGACGGCGCCTTTCAACAACTACATTGATTTCAGGCCGGGGTGTCTGGAAGGCTTCGATAGCCCTTGCGCCCGCGTTCCGCTGCTTGGTCCTCATTGCCTGCCGCGCCGAGCGGCCTTTCGCTCTCTCGCGCAAGAGCAGAGAACATAGAACACAGAGCAGGCATGGAGAACACCATGTTCAAACATCTCCTGCTGGCGGTCGACGGGTCGCCCTTGGCCGAATCGGCCTTCCACAAGGCGATTGCACTGGCGCGCGAAATGAATGCTCGTGTCACCGCGGTGCGGGTCAGTCCGAGCTACCACGTGCTGACCTATCAAGTCGAAATGCTGACGGACACCCGCGAAGAGTACGTGAAAGCGGCGTGGGAAGAGGCGACGCGATACCTGGCCGGTCTCGCGAGCGAGGCCAGTGCAGCCGGCGTGGAGTGCAAGACGGCCTACGTGGTCAACGACCACCCTTATGAGGCCATCCTCAAGACGGCCGAAGAGCAGGGCTGCGACCTGATCGTCATGGCATCGCATGGACGGCGCGGCGTGCAAGCGCTCCTGATCGGAAGCGAAACACTGAAGGTACTGACTCACTGCAAGATCCCCGTTCTCGTCTACCGTTAGAGGCATGGCATCCATGCGGGCGCGCGGGTGCAGGACCACGCATCGGGCGGCGGCGCAGCCCCCGGTGCTGCCGACCGGATGAGACAAGGGGAGTCGAACATGGATCTTCAGGTGGAGCAGGTGGAGGTGTGGGCGGCGGGCATTCCGGACAAGCCGGGCGGCCTGGCGGCGGTCTTGGCGTCACTGCGCGATGTGGGGGCCGACCTGGAACTGATCATCGCGCGGCGCAGCCCGGAGAGGCCTGGCGAAGGCGTCGTCCTGGTGACTCCATTGGAAGAGGATAGGGAAATGGTGGCGGCCGCCATGGCGGGCTTCAACGTCACGCATAAGCAGCACTGCGTCCGCGTGCTCGGCCGCAATCAGCGGGGTATCGCTGCCGCACTGGCGGAAGAGCTTGCCGAGGCGGGAATCAATCTGCGTGGCTTCTCCGCCGCGGTGATCGGCCCGCAGTTTGTCGCCTACGTGGCCTTGGACTCACAAGCAGAGGCCGACCAGGCGGAGGCCGTTCTCCAGGCTCTCATTTGATGCGACGAACTGGCGCACGTCCTGCGGGCCGGGGTGCGGTGGAGACTGCGGTGCCTCGCCATGTCGACGGTCAGGCAGGATCGAGATACGGCGCCAGTTGCTCGGCCAGCCAGTCCATGAACACGCGCACGCGCAGCGGCAAGTTGCGCCGGTTGGCATAGAGCAGGGAAACCGGCAACGGCGGGGCGGGGTAGTCGGGCAGGACCTCCACCAGCACGCCCGCCGCCGCCAGCGGCGCCAACCCCAGCGCGGGTGCCTGGATCAGGCCCAGCCCGGCGCGGCAGGCGGCTTCGTAGCTCTCGGCCGAGCTCACCGTCACGGCGCCGGCCATCGGCAGCGTGGCGGGGCCGCTCTCGTCCTGGTACTCCCAGCCCGGCACCTTGCCGCCCAGCGCTTGCACGTAGTGCACCACGCGGTGGGCGGCGAGGTCAGCGAGCGTGCGCGGCGTGCCGTGGCGGGCCACGTAGGCCGGGCTGGCGCAGTTGATCTGCCGCAGCGCGCCGAGTGGCCGCGCGATCAGGCTGCTGTCGGCCAGCGCGCCGACACGCAGCACGCAGTCGAAGCCTTCGCGCACCAGGTCGACGCGGCGGTCCGTGCTGCTCAGCTCCACCTCCAGTTGTGGATGCGCGTCGAGGAAGGCGGGCAGGGCGGGGATGACGAGGTCGCGCGCCACGCCGGCCGGCATGTCCACGCGCAGGCGGCCGCGCAGTGCCTGCGGGGTCTGGCGGAACTGGGACTGGAACTCGTCCAGGTCGGCCAGCAGGTCCTGGCAGCGCTCGTAGCAGGCCTGGCCATCCTGGGTGAGCTGCACCCGGCGCGTGGTCCGGTGCAGCAGGCGCGTGCCCAGCAGGTTCTCGAGTTGCTGCACGGCGACCGAGGCGGCGGGTTTGGCGATGCCCAGGCTCTCGGCGGCACGGGTGAAGCTGGACAGCTCCGCCACGCGCACGAAGATCCGCATGGCGTCGATCTGGTTGTTGCGGCTCAGGCTGTCGGGGCGGATCAATTGTTATTCCATGGAGAACAGATAGATTGAATTATCGACATTTATTCTCCGGTGACAAGGCAATAGCATTCCTCTTACCCATTGACTGACTGGAGAACAGCATGTCCGCATCCACCTCTACGGTTTCTACCGCCGCCGCCTCGTCCACCATCGCTGCAGCCCCCGTCGCCATCATCACCGGCGGCAACCGGGGTCTTGGCCGGAGCATGGTCCAGAAGCTGGCCGCTCGCGGCACTGACGTGATCTTTACCTATCGCGGAAACGCCGCCGAAGCGCAGGCGCTGCTTGCCGAGGTGCAGGCCACGGGCCGTCGCGCGGCCGCCTTGCAACTCGATGTGGCCGACACCGCGAGCTTTCCCGCCTTCGCCGACCGGGTGCGCGAGACGCTGGCCGGCTGGGGACGTGCGCACGTCAATGCGCTGGTCAACAACGCCGGCGTTGGCATCCATGCCAGCGTGACCGACACCACCGAGGCGCAGTTCGACACGCTGATGCAGGTTCATTTCAAGGGCATGTTCTTTCTGACGCAGGCCCTGCTGCCGCTGCTGGCCGATGGCGGGCGCATCGTCAATATCTCCACCGGCCTGACGCGCTTCGCCATCCCGGGCTGCAGCGTCTACGCCGCCATGAAGGGCGCGGTGGAAGTGCTGTCGCGCTACCTGGCCAAGGAACTGGGCCCGCGCGGCATCGCCGTCAATGTGGTGGCGCCGGGCGCCATCGAGACCGACTTCAGCGGCGGCGTGGTGCGCGACAACGCCGAAATGAATGCCCAGCTCGCCGCGCAGACCGCGCTGGGGCGGGTGGGCCAGCCGGATGATATCGGCGGCGTGGTGGCCTCGCTGCTGGCACCGGAGAACGGCTGGATCACCGCGCAGCGCATCGAGGCCTCGGGCGGCATGTTCCTCTGATGCCGAGCCGGCAAGGGCAGGGCCGATCCGGGTATCGGAGGCGGTACCTGCCGGTCGGCCGGTCGGGCACGACGACCGGCTGATGGCAACGGTCCGCCTCGCGCGCGCCGGCTTTGGTGCCGGTTTCACGGTGCCGATTGCTTGCCGATCGATGGCGCCGGGCCTCCATGTGTGCAGTGTGCATTGCCTTATCAGCGAGGAATTCTAGAATCATTAACAGAGACATCGGCGACCATGTGCGCCCCAACACCGGTTCGTGCACGGAGCGCATACGGCCTCCTTCTTCCATGCGGAGGCGGCCATGAACATAGAAGCAAGAATCGCCAGGTACCACTATCTCAGGGCCCGCACCACTGTCAGCGATCTGGTCAACCGGCGCCGTCGGCGCCTGCTCCAGGCGGCCGCCGCAACGCTGGTGACTAGCACCACGCCCTTGCTGACGCGCCCGGCACACGCCGCCAAGCGCACCCTCAAGATCCTGCAGTGGAACCACTTCGTTCCCGCCTATGACACGTGGTTCGACAATACCTACGTGAAGGAGTGGGGCGAGCGCAACGATACCCAGGTCATCGTCGACCACGTGGGCATCCCCGCCTTGGCCACGCGCGCCGCCGCCGAGGTATCGGCGCAGAAGGGGCACGACCTGTTCATGTTCCTGTCGCCGCCGCCGGTCTATGAGGAGCAGGTGATCGACCACCGTGAGGTCTATGAGGAGTGCCAGCGTCATCACGGCAAGCCGGTGGAGTTGGCGGTGCGCAGCACCTACAACCCCAAGACGAAAAAGTACTTCGCCTTCTCCGACAGCTTCGTGCCGGACCCGGTCAACTATCGCAAGGACCTGTGGGATGCGATCGGCATGGCGCCGCCGGACAGCTGGGACGATGTGCTCACCGCGGGCCGCAAGATCAAGCAGGCGCGGGGCGTGCCGGTCGGCATCGGCCTGTCGGCGGAGTTCGACACCGCGATGGCGATGCGCACCATCCTGTTCGCTTTCGGCGGCTCGGTGCAGGACGAGGAAGGGCACGTGATACTGAGTTCGCAGCACACGCTGGATGCGATCAAGTACGTCCGCGCGCTCTACCGCGACACCATGACGTCCGAGGTGCTGGCCTGGGATCCCTCCTCGAACAACCGCGCCATGCTGGCGGGCAAGATCTCGCTGTGCCTGAACGCGATTTCCATCACGCGCGAGGGCGAAGACAAGAAGATACCGGTCACCCCGAACATCTGGCTTACCGAGGCGTTGCGCGGACCGGTGCGCCGGATCTGCCTGGAGCACGTGATGGACTGCTACGTGATCTGGAAATTTGCCCAGAACATCGATGGAGCGAAGAAGTTCCTGGTGGACTATATCGACAATTTCCGCCAAGGCTTCCTCGGCAGCAAGTTCTATAACTTCCCCTGCTTCCCGAGCACCGTGCCCGACCTGAAGACGCTGATCGACCACGATGCGCAAGCCGTTCCCGCAGACAAGTACCGCGTGCTCGGCAAGCTGGTGGGGCAGGCCACCAACGTCGGATACCCCGGCAACGCGAACGCCGCGATCGACGAGATCTTCAACACCTGGGTGCTGAACACCATGTTCGCCAGGGCTGCCACCGGCGATGCCTCGCCTGAGGACGCGATGCGCGACGGCGACGCTGCCTGCAAGCGCATCTTTGCCAAATGGCACGCCCGGGGGCTGGTGTGACGGAGCACGGACGGGCGTAGCGCCGCCCCGCGGCAGCCCGCCCGCCGGTATGCCATGGCCACGTTGGAAGCCCGCTCGCTCACCAAGCGCTACGATGGAACGAGCGCGGTGGACGGTATCGACCTGGCCGTGCGCGAGAGCGAATTCATGGTGCTGCTGGGGCCGTCGGGCTCGGGCAAGACCACCTTGCTGCGGCTGATTGCCGGGCTGGAACTGCCGACCTCCGGCGATGTGCTGGTGGGCGGGCGGGTCGTCACCGGGATGCCGCCGCGCGCGCACAATATGGCCATGGTGTTCCAGAGCTACGCGCTCTATCCGCACCTGACCGTGGCCGGCAATATCGCCTTCCCGCTGGAGGCGCAGCGCATGCCGCGCGAGGCGGTCGCCGCCAAGGTGAGCTGGGCCGCCGAGCTGTTCGGCATCGGCCACCTGCTGGCACGCAAGCCGCGCCAGCTTTCCGGCGGCGAGCGGCAGCGGGTGGCGTTGGCGCGCGCCGTGGTGCGCAACCCGGTGGCCTTCCTGCTCGACGAGCCGCTGTCCAACCTCGACGCCAAGCTGCGTACCGCGGCGCGCGATGAGCTCCAGCAACTGCAGCGCCGCTTGTCCACCACCACCTTGTACGTGACCCACGACCAGGTCGAGGCGCTGGCGCTGGGCGATCGTGTGGCCGTGCTGGACCATGGGCGCGTGCACCAGGTGGGCACGCCGCTGCAGGTGTACCTGCGGCCGGCCGATCGCTTTGTCGCCACCTTCGTCGGCTCGCCGCCGATGAACCTGGTCATGGGCGAAGACGCTGAGCTGGGCTTTCGCCCCGAGCATTTCCTGCCACGCGCCGCCTTTGATGCCCGCGACGATGCGCAGGCGCTGGAATCCTTCTGGCTCAATGTCACGAGAGTCGAAGACTTGGGTGCCGAGCGCCTGGTCTACGGCGTGCTCGAGGCGCCCAGCCCGCAGGTCAAGGTGGTGTCGCGCATCCCCTGCACGCTCGACATCGCCCTGGAGGCCGGCTCGCGCCAGCAGTTCGCCGTGCGGCGCATCCATGTGCACCGCTTCGACCAGCGCTCCGGCGCGAACATGACGCCGCCAGGCGGCAGCGCTCCCGACCAGTCATGAACGCCCATCCGTCCCGCCTGCGCACCGTGCCGAGTCCCGCCGCCAAGGCCGTGCCCGAGCGCTGGCTCGGGGCGCTGATGCTGGCGCCGGCGCTGGCCTATATCGCGCTGCTGGTGGGCTTTCCCTTCGCGCTGTCGATCTGGTACAGCCTGACGGATGCCACCGTGGGCAGCCAGGCGCCGCATTTCATCGGCCTGGAGAACTACCGGCGCGTGATGCAGGATCCGGTCTTCTGGCGCTCGCTGCGCAATGCGCTGGTGTTCACGCTGGTTTCACAGGCAGCGGTGGTGGTGCTGGCCAAGATCCTGGCGCTGGCCCTGGCGCGGGAATTCCCCGGCAAGTGGCTGGTGCGGCTGCTGATCCTGCTGCCCTGGGTAGCGCCCATCTCGCTGGGGGCGATCGGCTGGCTGTGGATCTTCGACCCCGTCTACAGCGTCATCAACTGGACGCTGCGCGCGCTCGGCGTGTTCGGCCCCGATGTCTGGCCGATCTGGCTGGGCCAGCCCGACCTGGCCATGGCCTCGGTGATCGTGGTCGACGTGTGGCGGCTGCTGCCGCTGGCCACCATCATCATCCTCGCAGGCATGAACGGCATCCCGCAGGATCTGCACGATGCGGCGGCGATGGACGGCGCCGGCTTCTGGCGCCGGCTGTTGCGCATCGATATCCCGCTGCTGATGCCAGTGATGCTGGTGGCGCTGCTGTTCGGCATCGTCTTCACGCTGACCGACATGATCGTCATCTATGTGCTGACGCGCGGCGGGCCCTATGACACCACGCAGGTGCTGGCAAGCCTGGCCTTCTTCACCGGCATCCAGGGCGGCGACCTGGCCGCCGGCGCGGCCATCTCGCTGGCCCTGTTCCCGCTGCTGGTGGCGGTCGTTGCGCTGCTGCTGACGATAGCGCAGCGCGCGGAGGTGACCTGAAATGTGGCGCACGGCGGATGGAGCCTACATTCCGGCGGGCGCGCGCCGGCGCCTGGCGCAGGCCGGTGCCTTGGCCGTGCTGGCGGCCTTCGCGTCCTTCTGCGCCTTTCCCTTCGCGTGGATGCTGATCACCACCTTCAAGGACGTCCACGACCTGATCGACACCGCCAACAACCCCTTCCTGTTCAACCTGCCGCCCACGCTGGACAACCTGCGCATCTTGTTCGGCAGTACCCAGTACCTGCGCTGGCTCGGCAACACGCTGCTGGTGGGGCTGGCGGTGACGGCGGTGACGCTGGTGCTGGCAGTGCCGGCAGGCTACAGCCTGGCCCGGCTGGCGGGGCGGCGCGGCCGCGGCCTCGCCATCGCGATCTTCCTGACCTACCTGATACCGCCGACCATCCTCTTCATCCCGTTCTCGCGCATCGTCGGCACGCTCGGCCTGCAGGACTCGCTGTGGTCGCTGGTGCTCGTCTACCCCAGCTTCACCGTGCCCTTCTGCAGCTGGCTGATGATGGGCTTCTTCAAGGCGGTGCCGCCGGAGATCGAGGAAGCCGCGATGATCGACGGGCTGAGCCGCTTCGGCGCCTTTCTCAAGGTGGTGGTGCCGATCTCCTCGGCCGGCATGCTGACCGTGGTCATCTTCACCATGACGCTGGTGATGCAGGAGTTCGTCTACGCGCTGACCTTTATCACCAGCTCGTCGCAGTACACCGTCAGCGTCGGCGTGCCCACCTTCCTGGTGCGTGGCGACGTCTATTTCTGGGGCTCGCTGATGGGAGCCTGCCTGATCGTGAGCCTGCCGGTGGCGGTGCTGTACAACCTGTTTCTCGACCGCTTCGTGGCCGGCTTCACCGTGGGTGCGGTGAAGTAGGGCGGGGCGGCCTGATATTCCTCGCTCGCTCGCTCGTGCGCGGCGAAGGTATTTCAATCCACTGATGAAGCTAAGGATTAGTGAGGGCATGCCACAGAATGCGACGGACAAATGGCGCGATACGCTGTGAGTATCCATTTCAAGACCGTGCTCGTTTTCGCGCAGAGAATTCTGTCTCCGATTGCAGACGACGGAGGTATCGTGAATATCCCCAAAGCCCTGACCAAATCCACCTTTTCCGGTTATGGAACGCTCGCTATAACGAGAGGGGGAGGTATCGCCGGAATCCCTGGCCAATGACCCCGGACCGCACGCAATTCCTCACTGTCCCTGGAACTGGAGGCTCCACGGCTGGTAGATGCAGCGCAACGGGCGCTTGGCGCCGCCGCCAACGGGCGCCTCCAGCCTGCGCATCTGCAGCGCGATCCAGGCCAGGCGTGCCGTCTTGGCTTCGCCGTAGCGATCGCGTCGCGGCAGGTAGTGGTGCCAGGTCGCCATGCCCGGTGGCAGGCTGGGCGTGGCGGTGGCCAAGGCGCAATAGCCCCAGCCAGCAGATTGCAGCGACCAGATCTGCCAGGGTTCAGGTGGGGCCGTCTTGGCCTTGTCTTCCGGCTGCGCGCGTGCGGGTTCGCTCGCAGGGCCGGCCCCTGGCTTGGCGCTGTTGGTGGATTGCGTTCGCGTGAGCCATCCAAAGAGGAATTTCATAATTCAGTAGAGTCCTTTTCGCACGAAAATCTGGTGGTGTCCTCAACTCTAACGTAGACTGCCCGCTCAACACTCATTCGTGACTGTGTTGTAATAGGAAAAGGATGAATCCTGGGTCTAGTCAGATACTTCTGATAATGTCTTAGGATTCGGCCGCTTTATCTGAATGTGCTTCAGCCGAGAAAATGGGGGTCTCTTCCGAAGGGGCGTCATTTCCTCAATTTCACTGGAGCACAATATGTCCAAGCATATCCAAAAGGTTCTCGTGGCAGCGGCAATCGGCTTGATGGCCGGCTCGGCCATGGCCGCCGACGGCACCATCAACTTCACTGGCAGCATCGTCGCGGCCTCATGCACCCTCACGGGCGGCAGCGGTACCAACGTGAGCGGCAGCAAGGGTGATCAGATCGTCGACGTCAAGCTCGGCAAGGTCACCACCGACTCGCTCGACGGCACCGCCGGCGGCAGCATTGTCGGCGGCACCGCGATCAACCTGGAACTGAACTGCGACAACTCCGCCGAAGGCCTGAACAAGGTCAAGGTCCACTTCGACCCGACCTCCGGCTCGGGCATTGACCCGAACAACAACAAGCTGCTCGCAACCACCGGCCCGGAGGGCGACAAGGCCACGGGCGTGGGCATCGGCCTCTACAACGACCAGAACGTGCTGCTGAACCTGAGCGGCAACGACGTGATCCAGGGCGATCTGGTCAAGGTGGGCGATGGCGATACCGCGACGTACTCGGCCAAGCTGGCGCTGCGCGCGGGCTATGTGAAGAGTGGCAGCGCCGTCACGGCCGGCCAGGCCAACGGCCAGCTGCCCTTTACGCTGACCTACGAGTAACCCCTCCCCCCTCCGGGCTGGGCGGGGGGGCTCCGGCTCCCCGCCCGCCCGGGCACTACGGAATCCAATATGAAACGCTTCCACATTGCTGGGCTGGCCCTGGCCGGCTCGCTGCTGCTGTCTTCGGGCGCCTCGCTCGCCGCCATCACGCTCGACGGAACCCGCGTCGTGCTGGCCGCGCCGAGCAAGGAGGCGTCCGTGCTGGTGCGCAACCGCGCGCCGGCCGACATCATGGTCCAGGCCTGGATCGACGGTGCCGACGACAAGGCGGACGTGCCGTTCGCCGTCACGCCGACGCTCAGCCGCCTGGGCGCGGAGAAGCAGCAGACACTGCGCATTCTCTACTACGGGCAGGGGCTTCCCACAGACCGCGAATCAGTCTTCTGGCTCAGCGTGCAGGAGATCCCGCAGAAGCCCAAGGACGAAAACACGCTGCAGATCGCGCTGCGCCAGCGCATCAAGCTCTTCTATCGGCCTGCCGGCCTGCCCGGCGAGCCGTCGAAGGCCCCCGCGCAACTGCGCTGGCGCGTGGTCGCGCACGAGGGCAAGGCGGGACTCGAAGTGAGCAATCCCACGGCTTTCCATGTCTCGCTGGCCACGGTCAAGCTGCAGAGCGGTGGCCGGGACTACGAGGTTGCTGCCGAAATGGTACCGCCGGCCGGCGCACGCCGGCTCGAAGTGAAGGGTCTGCAGGCCGGCGCCGCCAGTGCGGGCGGCAAGGTTCACTTCGAATCAATCAACGACTACGGCGCTGTCCAGTCGCACGAAGGCTCCGCCGGCAGCTAAGGCTGCCGCCTAACACGCCGCTCCGAGTTTCGTCTTCGCCGTCCCCGCCCAAGGCCAGGGGAAGGGGGGCGCTTTGCGCCCGCCTGCGGAGCGGGCCTGGGGGCAAATCACAGGAGAAACGGCTATGGTCATCGTCAGGAAGGAAGTCATCAGGCAGTCCAGTGAACTCGGCACCGTCGCGCAGATCGGCGTGCCGTGCCTGGTCCTGCTCGGTCTGGTGCTGCCCTCGGCGGGCCATGCCGTGGAATTCAACGAGTCCTTCCTGCGCAAGGGCGATGGGCCGGTCGCGCTGCACTATTTCGAGAATGGCAGCCAGGTGCTGCCCGGTAGCTATGACGTCGACGTCTACCTGAACCAGTCGCTGGCCAAGCGCCATACGGTGCTGTTCAGCCCCGACGCCGAGGGCATCGTGCGGCCCGTCATTCCGGTCGGCTTGCTGCGTGCGATCGGCGTCGACGTGGCGCGGCTGGAGAAGGAAGGGCGCATTGCGCCCGGCACCGACGACGGCACGACCGTTGACCTGGTCGCTCTGGCCGATGGTGCCGCGGCGGACTTCGAGTCCAACACGCTGTCGCTCTACCTCAGCATTCCGCAGGCCTATGTCATGCGGACGTCGCGCGGCTATGTGGATCCGTCGCTGTGGGATGACGGCGTGCCGGCCCTCTACACGGATTACCAGGCGACCTACAGCCGCAACGACGGCAGCGGCCAACACAGCGAGTACTACTACCTCGGCCTGCGCAGCGGCTTCAATATCGGCGGCTGGCGCTTCCGCAACGAATCGGCGCTGACGGGCTCCACCGGCGCTGGGAGTCGCTTCACCAGCAACCGCAGCTACGTGGAGCGCAACTTCGCCAGCCTGCGCGGCAAGGCGTCGGCGGGCGAGCTGTACACGCCGGGCGAGATCTTCGATAGCGTGCGCTTCCTGGGCGCGCAGGTCGGCACCGATCTGGCCATGCTGCCCGACGGCGAGATGGGCTTCGCGCCGACCGTGCGCGGCATTGCCGAGAGCAATGCGGTGGTCGAGGTGCGCCAGAACGGCTACGTCATCTATTCGACGGCGGTGCCGCCCGGCGCGTTCGAGATCAAGGACATCTATCCGAGCGGCTCCAACGGCGACCTCGAAATCCGGATCACCGAGGCTGACGGACGCGTACGCCGTTTCACGCAGCCGTACTCCTTCCTGCCGGTGATGGTGCGCCACGGCAGCCTGCGCTATGCGCTGGCCGGCGGCCAGTACCGCAGCGGCAGCAATGACTCATCGCGTCCGAAGTTCCTGCAAGGCACCATGGTCTACGGCGTGTCCGACGACTTCACCGGCTATGGCGGCATCCAGGCAGCGGAAGACTACGCGGCGGCCAACCTTGGCGTCGGCATGAACACGCGCATCGGCGGCGTGTCGCTGGACGTGACGCACAGCCGCTCGCGCACGCCCAATGGCACCAAGCAAGGGCAGAGTGTCCGCTTCCTGTATTCGAAGACGGTCTATCCCACCAACACCACCTTCACCATGGCGGGCTACCGCTACTCCACGGACGGCTACCGCACCTTGAGCCAGCACGTGGACGAGAAGGATCGCCCCGATGGGTGGGGTTTCCGGCGGCAAAAGAGCCGGCTGGACGTCAATATCAACCAGCCGCTGGCGCGCGGGTCGATGTACCTGGGCCTGGGCGACACCAGCTACTGGAACAGCGGCGGCCGCAGCCAGCGCGTGCAGCTGGGCTACAGCGGCAGCTACAAGGAAATCAGCTACAGCCTGGCGGTGTCGCATACGCGGGAATCCGGCTACGGCGCCCGCCCGGAGACACAGTTCAGCGTGTCGCTCAGCATTCCGCTGGGCAAGCGTGGAACCACGCACCGCGCCTACGCCAACGCGGTGTCGTCGTCGCGCGGTGACTACAACCTGCAATCTGGTGTGTCGGGCTACCTGAACGACGCCAATACCGTCAACTACGGCGTGCAGGCCGGCTACAGCCGCGACGGCGGCGGCTCGGGCGGCGTCAGCCTCGGCTGGGATACGCCCACGGCCAAGCTGACGGGCAACTTCAACCAGAGCCGCGCCGGCAGCCACGTGGACGCCGGGGCCTCGGGTTCGGTGGTGGTGCACGGCGGCGGCGTCACGCTGGGCCAGCCGCTGGGCGAGACCTTCGCCGTGGTCGAGGTGCCGAAGGTGCCTGATGTTGCGCTGGGCGGCTCGCAGTCGATCCGCACCGACCGCCGCGGCTATGCCGTCGTGCCTTATCTGCAGCCTTACCGGCAGAACTGGCTGAACCTCGATATGTCGAGTGCCGGGGCCGATACTGAGATCACCGAAAACGCCAAGATGGTGGTGCCCACCCGCGGCGCGGTGGTCAAGGCCCGCTTCGAGGCCGAAACGGGCCGGCGCGTGCAGTTCGAGCTCAGCCTGGAGCAGGCCGGCAAGGTGCCCTTCGGCGCCCAGGCCTACGACGCGCAGGGCAAGCAGGTGGGCATGGTGGACAACCAGTCGCGCCTGCTGGTGTTCGGCATCCCGGAGCAGGGCCGCATCGACGTGCGCTGGGGCAACGATAGCTGCGCGGTCAGCTACTGGCTGCCGCCGCAGAACAAGGAGCTGACGTACGAGCGCGTGCCGCTGACTTGCCACAAGCCGGCGGCCTGATATCAGGGCCGATTCCCACATGCATGGCGCAATGCCCGAAGAGGCAAGGCCGAGGCGTTGCCGACGGGAATCACAAGACAACTATTGATTAGGGGATTGAGATGAATCACTTGATAAATGGAAGCCGCCGCTGGACGCGGGCGGTTCTTGCGCTCTTGCCGTTGATCTGGTCGGGAGCCGCGTTCGGCTATTGCGAGCCTACCAACTGGAACCAGCGCACCTTCAATGTGAACTTTCCCGCGGCGCTGAATGTCTCGGGCGCCCCCGTAGGCGGCGTGATGGCTCGTGCCGAGTTCAAGTTCGCCGACGATCTAAGCGACGCGGTATGCCGGAAGGGTACCGTGCCCACGTTCTCGATCACCGTTCCTGGCGGGGAACTGGTTCCCGGCTACAAAGGTGTGTACAAGACCAACCTGCAGGGTATCGGCGTGCGATTCGTATTCCTCGACCAATATGACTACCTCAAGTACACCCCGCCATGGACCGGCATCGATATGGACGGCCTCCACAACCGTGTACCCGTCAAGGCGGTTGTGGAGTTGGTCAGAACCGAGAAGAGCGTGGCAACAGCCGGCACCGTCTCGGTGGCCTTTGCCGCCATCTTCGATGCGGACAAGGACTATAAGGGCAATGTCAACCGCTACCAGATCAGCTCCGAGGGCACGACTGAGATCATCAACGACGTCTACTACGGCGGCTGCTCGACGACGACGCCAGCCATCAACGTGCGGATGGGCAAGGAACTCATCGAACGGATCCGGTGGGTCGAGGCGCCGAGGCATGCCTTCTCGCTTGAAGTCGTCTGCGGCACCAACAAGCCGGGCAATCCGCTGCCGGTGAAGGTGTATTTCGAGGGCGACAGCGAGAGGGATGGCAAGTTGCGTCTAGCCGGGCACGGGACGGAGGGCGTGGCGTCCAACATCGGCATTATGCTGCAAAGTGACAAGGGCGCCTGGCTGCCGTTCACGCCGGGCAGGGCGCTGGCGATGGACTGGAGCCGCTCCAGCGCGGAGGGGGAGGTCTACCGCTTCTCGGCCACGGCCACGTATATACCCATGTCGCTTACCTCCCCAATGAAGCCTGGGCGGGCCGATGCGACGATGAACTTCATCATTGAGTACAACTGAGCGTCGCGGCGTTGCGCCTTGACCTTGGAATGGGAGTCAGGCCGATTGCGAACTTGATGCAAGGAGTTTTCGTGCAGTCCGATATCCTCCGCAATCCTCCGAAGCCACTCGCCAAGCGGCGCGCCACAGGCAGCCGGGCGAGGCCGGTCAACGCCTCGCTACTGCTGCTGGGAGCGAGCTTGCCGCTGGCTGCCTGAGGGGCCGACGACCAATGCAGTCCGATGGCCGGGACCAAGTGGCTGACCACCTTTGAAATTCCCAGCTATACCGCACCGATCGACCCTGACGCTCCGCTCGGAGCGGTGCTGCATAGCCAGGTTTCCACTCTCACTGGCGAATCGGTGAGTTTCAACTGCAATCACCTCGCCGCGTCGGGTTAAATCGGCAACGGGAGTGCGGACATTGCTCCTGCCGCGATAGGTCCAGGCGCAGCCCGGTTCAGGGGCGGCTCGGTGGACGTGTGGCGATCATGCCCATGCGCTATCGCTAGTGCCCCGCAGGAGGGCCGCGCCTTGGCGTGGCGGCTACAATCCTGCTGTCGGCGGCGTCGGACCGGGGGCGCGGGGCGCCTGGGGGCGCACCGGCGCAACCAGCGCGACGTACGCGCTTGCACCCCCTGCCCATGGAACAAGGTCGAGGATCGAACGTCCAAAAACTGGCGCGCAGCGCGCTGCAGCTGAACGTGGGCCTGCTGGCCGCCGTCACCCTTGCGGGCATGCTGCTCGGCACCACCTACTGGGGTTTGTCCCGCCTGGTGCATTTCGAGCAGCAGAAGGTCAATCTGCATTTCGCGCGGCTGGTGGGCAATGTCCACGAATACGAGAGCTTTCTACTGGAGTTCATCCACGCCACCGAGCCGGCGTCGCAATTTTACTCGCGGACCGCGCCGCCGCGACTGCACGTGGACCTGGCCAGGCTGCGCGTGATGCCGCGCGGCGATGTGGACATCTACGAAGGTCAGCAGTTTTCCTTCTCCCCGCTGTTCTCGCTCGCCTTGCCCGGGCAGCGCCTGGGCCCGCTCACAGCCGAGGCGCGCGAGCGGCAGCTCGGCCTGGGCATCATCGCCTCGAGCTTCTACAGCAGCTATTGGAGCCGGGCGCGCTATCCGGCGCCGCAGATAGTGCTGGTCGACCTGGACAGTACGGCCGGCGTGGCCGTGCCGTCGATCGACGCGCGCACTGGCGTGGGCACGCAGGGCCGCGAGGGTTTCCTGCGCGTGCTCCAGGCCATGCGCGAGCGGATTCGGGCCAATCCGCCGTCGCCCGGCGTGCTGAAAGTACAGTGGCTGAGCGGCGCCGGCCTCGCCAGCGGGGCGCAGCCCGAGTTGCTGGCCTTTATCTCGGACAATGTGCCTGATGAACTCTGGTGGGCCGGCGCCGCGCCGCGTCGCATGGTGGCCGCGGCGGTGCTGGACCTGGGCGACACCGATCGGGTGGTGTACATGCCGCCCCCCGGGTCGGTGGACCTGGTCGGTCCTGACGGCCAGGTCTTGAGCGGCACCGGCAACTGGGTCAAGCAATACGACGAGGGTGTCCACCTGACCCCGCAAGGCGTGCTGATCCGGCGCGGCGAGGCAGGCGGCCGAGGCTGGCAGGCCGCCTATCTGGTCGACTACGGGCAGGTGTTCCGCGACGGGCGCGGGACCATCCTGACGTGGCTGCTGTGGCTTGGGGGGATGCTGGCCGCCGGCTGGATGCTGATGCGCTGGTACCGGCGCAGGGTGGTGGCGCCGGCGAGCGAGACCCATCGCGCGCTGCAGGAGAGCCATGCCTTCAACCGCGCCATCATCCAGACGGCGCCGGTGGCGCTGTGCGTCCTGGGCAAGGGCGGGCGCGAGGTGGTCACCCAGAACGCGCTGGCGCAAGCGTGGCTGGGCGGGCCCGAGGCAATCATGGCGCTGATGCGCGATTGGCACCTGTTCGACGATGATCGGCCGGCGGCCGGCGAGGCCTGCGTGGTGGCCGGCCCGCTGTCCCTGCACGCACGCTATGCGCCCGCGCAGTATCAGGGCGAGAACGTGCTGCTGTGCGCCTTCAACGACATCACCGCCCACCGCGAGGCCGAGTCGGCGCTGCGGGGGGCGCGCGCCGCCGCCGACGCGGCCAATGACGCCAAGAGCCGCTTCCTGGCCACCATGAGCCATGAGATCCGCACCCCGCTGTATGGCGTGGTCAGCACGCTCGAACTGCTCGGGCTGACGCCGCTCGATGCCCGGCAGCAGGGCTATGTGCAGACCATCCACAGCTCTTCCGACATCCTCTTGCAGCTGATCAGCGACATCCTGGATGTCTCCAAGATCGAGGCGGGCCAGATGCCGCTCGAAATTGAGTCGTTCAGCCCGTTGGACGTGAGCGAGGAGATCCTGCGCAGCTATGCGGCGCGGGCACAGGAAAAGGGGCTGCAACTCTATGGCTGCATCGACACCGACGTGCCCGCATGGGCGGTCGGCGACGGCATGCGTATCCGCCAGGTGCTGGGCAATCTCGTCAACAACGCGATCAAGTTCACCGACGCCGGCCACGTGGTGCTGCGCCTGTCTGCCGTCCGGCAGGCGGCACAGCCGGAGCAGGTGGCGCTGCGCTGGGAGGTGGCCGACACCGGCGCCGGCATGACCCGGGAGCAGCAGGAGCGCTTGTTCGAGCCCTTCTACCAGGTCGAAGAGGGCCGCCCGCCCGTTGGTGGAACCGGGCTGGGGCTCTCGATCTGCTGGCGCCTGTGCCAGATGATGGACGGCAGCCTCGATGTGGCCAGCGTGCCGGGCCTGGGCAGCCAGTTCACCTTTGGCGTGACGCTCGGCCTGCCGCCGCAGGAGACGGTGGCACCGCAGGCGGCAGCGCTGCTGGAGCGCCACACCGTGCACGTTCGTGCGCCTGTGCCCGAGCTGGCCGACAGTGTCTGCCGCTGGCTGGAGGCAATGGGCGCCGAGGCGGTCGCGCTCGCGGCGGGACTGGCCGAGGGCGCGGCGCAGCGGGCAGCGCAGGCGAACCCTGCCGGCGTGCTGCTGGAACTGCTGCCGGCGTGGCTGCCGCCGCTGGACTGGGCCGGCGTGCGCGTGCAGGCCAGGCAAGATGCCCCGCTCGAGCCGCAGCCCGGTAGCGGGGGCTGGCAGGTGAGTCTGTACAACCGCGCGGGGATCGCCCAGGCATTGGCCGCGGCCGCGGGCGGGCTCGCGGGTGGGCTGGTAGCGGCCGGCGACGACGAAGCGCCGGCGCCGGCATGGCGGGCCCTCGGCCTGCGCGTGCTGGTGGCCGAGGACAATCCGGTCAATCGCATGCTGCTGCAGGCGCAACTTGAGGAACTGGGCTGCACGGTGGCGGTGGCGGCCAACGGCGAGGAAGCCTTGCGCCGGTGGCAGGCGGATGCCTGCGACGTGGTGCTGACCGATGTCAACATGCCCGTGATGGACGGCTACGCGCTGGCCCGCGCCCTGCGTGCGCGCGCTGCGGCGCTGCCCATCATCGGCGTGACCGCCAATGCCATGCGGGACGAAGGCGAGCGCTGCCTTGCCGCGGGCATGAATGCCTGGCTGACCAAGCCCATGAGCCTGCAGACGCTGTACGCCCGGTTGCGCCAGGCGGCCGGGGGGCGTGGCGCGCCAGGCAGGGAGACGGCCGCAGGTCCCGGGCAGGCCGAAGGCGCCGGCGGTGGGGCGAAGGCAGCGGCGGGAGCCGATGGAGTGGCAGCCGGCCTGACGCCGGATGCCGATATGCTGGAAGTGCCGGCAAGCCTGCGCGCGCTCTTCGTGTCCACGATGCGTGAGGATCTCGAAGCGATCCAGGCTGCTATCGGCCGCGACGATGCGGCGCAGGTGCGGCAGCTCCTGCATCGCATGCGCGGCGCATTGGCGGTGGCGCGAGGCGACGCCTTGGTGGTCGCCTGCCGCGAGCTGGAGCGGGCGCTGCCGGATGGCACGCTGCTGGCCGCGGATGCGCCGCTGCAAGCGCTGGTCGCGCGGATCGCGGCGGCGGTGGCCCGTGTCTAGGCTCGTGCGAGCATGTGTGGGGATGTGCAGGGAGAGGCGTGTGCTAAGCTTCGTCGGTGAAATTCCGGGGGAATTTCGGTGATCGTCTGAGGACTCTTCCTAAGCCGTGCCGCCATTCCCGCCGGCCCGAGGAACAGGAAGCCAAGAACATGAGCCGAATCATCGTCGTGGACGATCATCCGCTGATCCTCCTCGCCGTGCGCACGATGCTGGAGAAGGAAGGCCACGAGATCGTGGCGGAGTGCGAAAGCGGCACGGAGTGCATCCAGGCCGTGCGTGACCTGGCGCCCGACCTGCTCATCCTGGACCTGTCCATTCCCAAGCTGGACGGGTTCGCCGTGATCGCCCACCTGAAGGCCTCCGGCATCCGGGTCAAGACCCTGGTGCTGACCTCCAGCGACGCGCGCAATTTCGGCGCGCGCTGCCTGCAGGCCGGCGCCTCCGGCTACATCAGCAAGGACGACAATCTCGACGAGCTGGTGAGCGCGGTGCGCGCCGTGCTGTCCGGCTACACCTTTTTCCCCGAGAGCGCGCTGGTCGCCTTGCAGGACATCGGGCAGCCCGCCGGCGAAGAGGAGACGCCGATGGCCAGCCTGACCGATCGCGAACTCTCCGTGCTCAGGCTGCTGGTGCGCGGCATGGGCAATCAGGAAATCGCCGCGGACCTGCTGATCAGCCACAAGACCGTCAGTACTTACCGCATCCGGCTGATGCGCAAGCTCGGCGTGGCCAACCTGGTGGCGCTGGTCGAGCTAGCCAAGCGCCATGGGGTGAGCTAGCCGGCTGCGTCAGACAGAGCGCACGCCAGTTCTGGGGCAATGCTGCCTGCGCAGGAGATGATGGTGGCTCCTGCGGCGTCGCCGCGAAAACAGCCAAAACTCAACTATCTGCCGCCACAGCCGCGGCCTCGCCGCTCTCGGCGGCGGGCAGGGCTGCGCGGTGGCGGCGCAGCGTGTCATCCAGGGTGGCGAGCGCGGCCGCTACCGTCTCGACCGCCTCGCGCAGCCGCGCCACCCCTGTGGCGGGATCCTGGCCGAGCACCTGCAGCTGTGCGCAGGCTTGCACCAGTGCGTCGGCCTTCAGCAATTGGGCCGCGCCCTTGATGTGATGGGCGCACGATGCCAGGGCGGCGGCATCCTGCGTCTGCATGCCACGCTCCAATACCAGGCGGTCTTCGGCATTGGCATGCAGCATGGTATCGATGAGCAGGCGGGCCAGGGCCGGGCTGCCGTTGGCGAGTTGCATCAGCGCGGACAGCGTGACTTCCTCGTCCGCTGCTCCGGCCGGTGCAGGGGCGGGGGCGGGCGCAAAAACAGGCGTGGGGGTGGGCACGGCGCCCGCCGCCGTCGCCAGCAGAGACTGCAGCGCATCCAGGCCGACCGGCTTGATCAGGCAATCGTTCATGCCGGCGGCCAGGCAGTCGGCAATGGCTTCCTTGCGCGCGTCGGCCGTCAAGCCGAGGATCAGGCAGGGCGCCAGGCTACGCCGGGCTTCTTCGCTGCGGATCGCGCGCGCCAGTTCCTCGCCGTTCATGGCCGGCATGTGCCGGTCGGTGATGATCACGTCGAAGGCCTGGTCGCGCCAGCGCTGCAGCGCCTGGGCGCCGTCTTCAGCAGCAGTGGCGCGGTGGCCGAGGAAGTCGACCTGCTGGCACAGCAGCAGGCGATTGACCGGGTTGTCGTCGACCACCAGCACCTGCAGTTGCCGCGCGGGGGAGGGCAAGGCGGCGCCGTCCGCGTTCGGCGCGGCAGAGGCGGGCGCGCTGGCCGGGGCGTCGCCATTGCGGGGCGCGTGCTCCGCCGGCATGACGTTGAGCCTGAGCGTCACGTCCACCTGGGTGCCGACACCTTCGGTACTGTGCAGTGCCAGGGTGCCGCCCATCATCTCGCATAGCGAGCGGCAGATGGCCAGGCCCAGGCCGGTGCCGCCCTGGCCCGCCTGCTGCCCCTCGCGTCCCTGGGAGAAGGGGCGGAACAGTTGCGGCTGGTCTGCCGCGGAGATGCCGGCGCCGCTGTCCTGCACCGACAGCGCGACCTCCACCTGATCCTTGCCGACGGGCGTGCAGCCGAGCCGGATCCGGACGAAGCCGCGCTCGGTGAACTTGATGGCATTGCTGACGAGGTTGGACAGGATCTGCTTGAAGCGCATCGGATCGACCAGGACGTCGACGTTGACGCTGGAATCCATCTCCAGCGTCAGCGCCAGCCCCTTCTGCCGGGCCGGGCCGTCGAACACGCGGCTCACCGACTCGGCCAGCTCGCGCAGCCCGGCGCGCGTGGGGGCGAGGCTCAGGTGGCCGGACTCGATGCGCACGATGTCCAGGATGTCGCCGATCAGGGCCAGCAGGCTGTTGGCCGAGGTATAGGCGGTCTCGATGGCGGCGTGCTCGAACACGCCCGCCTCGGCGCGCCGCAGGGCGAGCTCGAGGGTGCCGATCACGGCGTTCATCGGCGTACGGATTTCATGGCTCATGGTGGCGAGGAAGGTGGTCTTGGCGCGGCTGGCCTGGTCGGCCAGGTTCTTGGCCTGCTCCAGTTCTTCGATCAGGCGGTGCTCGTCGGTGATGTCGCGCCAGCCGCAGATCACGCCCTTGGTCTTGCCGGAGGCATCGCAGAAGGGCTGGACCCAGTGGTCGATCCAGCGCGCCTCGCCGCGGATGTTCACCTGCTGCTGGTGCCGCACCGGCTTGCCGTCGGCGAGCGCGCGCAGGTAGCACTTGTGGAAGGCGGGGGCGGACTTGAACAGCTCAGGTGGCAGCTCGCACGCGGTCTTGCCCAGGGCCTGGCCGGCGTCGATGCCGAGCAGTTCCTGGTAGCGCCGGTTGCAGGACAGCATGCGGCCCTCGCCGTCGCGCACGTAGACCGGGTCGGGAAGGCCGTCGGTGAAGGTGCGCATGAACTGGAGCTGGTCGCCCAGGGCGCGCTCGGCGCGCATGCGCTGCCGGATCTGGCGGCGCAGGTGGAAGATCCAGGCGGCGAACAGCGCCAGCAGGGCCACCGCGGTGCCGACGATGAGGCCGATGGTCTGGCGGTAGTCGCGCCAGGTCTGGCCCGTCATGGCCGCATTGGGACGCCAGCGGTTGACGATGGCGCGCAGCTCGAGCGGGCTGGACGCCTGGATCGCCTTGTTCAGGATCGATTGCAGCTCGGTGTCGCCGCGGCGCATGGCGAAGCCGAGCGACACGCTGTTGTTGCCGATCATGCCGCTGACGGCCAGCTTGTCCCCATAGAGACGCGCGATGTAATAGCGCGCGGTGGTCAGGGAGGCCACGGCAACGTCGGCCTCGCCGTCAGCCACCATGCGCAAGGCATCGAGCGCGGTGGAGGGCGTGACCACCTGTGCCAGCGGGTACTCGGCGCTGACTCTCCACGCGGCGGCATGGCCGCGGGCAATGGCCACGCGCTTGGCGGGCGTCTGCTGCAGGTCTTGGGGCGTGACCGGCGCGCCCTTGCGCGCCACCAGCACGAAATAGCTCGACACGAAGGGCCGCGTGAAGCGCAGCTTGTCTTCGCGCTCGGGGCTGGGCACCAGCATGGTGAGATCGGCCTTGCCGCTGACCACGTCCTGCTGGAGATTGCCGAAGCTGCCGGTGCGCTGTACCTCGAAGCGCAGGCCGGTGCGCTGGGTGATGCGCTGGAGCAGATCGGCGGCGATGCCGTTGAAGTTGCCGGCGGCATCGAAGAAGGCAATGGGTGCCGAGTCGTCGTTGATGGTCAGCTTGACCACCGGGTGCCGCGCGATCCAGCGCCGTTCCTGGGCGTCCAGGTCGAGCCGCTCGTCGGGCAGCATCAGGTTTTCGCTGGCCCAGCGCTTGGCGATGCGATCGAGTTTGCCCTGGCCGAGCGAGGCGAGGGCGGTGTCGATGATGTGCGGCAGCGGCGTGCCGTCGCGGCGCATGGCAAAGCCGAAGCCATCCGAGGCGAGCGGCAGGAAGCGCTCGAAGCGGACGAAGCCGAAGAAGCTCTGGTTGAGCAGCAGGGAGGCGGAGAGCGTATCGCCAAGGTAGGCGTCGGCCTGGCCGAAGGCGAGCGCTGCCATGGCCTGCGCGTTCGAGCGGTAGCGCACGAAGCGGGCGCGCGGATAGCGTTGCTGCAGCGCCGCGCCCGGCAGGTAGTCTTGAGGGATAGCGACGGTCACGCCGTCCAGGTCGTCCGGCTGGCTGCGCGCGTCGCCCTGGCGCCGGAACAGTGATGGCTGGTCGTCCGCATAGGGGCGGCTGAGGGCGAGCGGCCGCCTGTTGCCCTCGAAGCTGTTGGCGCTGGCCAGCAGGTCGATGCCGCCGTTCTCGAGCGCGCGGATGGCCTGGGCGCGGTCCGGGTAGTAGCGCACCTCGATGTCGATGCCGAGCTGCTGCTGCAGCAAGGCCGTGACGTCGGCGGTGATGCCTTCGAAGCCGCCGTCGAAGACGACATCCACCGGCGGCAGGCCGGGCGCAGGCACGCCGAGCAGGAGTGTGCGCTTGTCGCGCAGCCAGGCCCAGTCCTCCTCGGACAGGGGCACCACCCGGCTTTCCACAGGCAGGTGGCTCAGCAGTTGCAGGCGCGCGGAGGTTCCGCCGGCCTGCGCCCAGGCGCTGGTCGCGAGCGCCGCGAGGGCGCAGGCCACCAGCGCACGGCGCAGCAGTGCGCAGAGATCTCGCATGGCTCGGATCCTATGGAGTTGGCCGGACGGCGCGGGGCGGCCGTCTGGCGGGATGGGAAGGGCGGAAGGCGGGGGGCGGGGTCAGCAGGGCGCGGCGGCCATGCCGTCTTCCGTCATTCGGCGCAGCAGGTCCGCCTGATTCAGGGGCGGCGACAAGCCGAAGCCCTGGCCGATCTGGCAGCCCATGGCGATCAGGCGGCGGCGCTGCGAGGGGGTTTCCACCCCTTCGGCGACCAGGTCGGCGCCAAGTTCCTGCGCCAGCGCGAGCGCGGCGGTGGCGACGGCGCGGCTGGCCCGGCAATGATCGAGCCCGCGCACGAAGGCCCCGTCCAGCTTGATCTGGCTGAACGGAAACTGGCACAGGCGCGCCAGCGACGAATGCCCCTGGCCGAAATCGTCCATGGCCACGCCGCAGCCCATCATGCGCAGCCGCAGGATGGTATCGAGGATGCGGTCCATGCGCGGATCGTCGATGCCGCCGCGCTCGGTGAGCTCGAAGGTGAGCCCTTCGGCGGGCAGGCCGGCATCGGCCACCGCCCGGCCGATGCGGGTAGCGAAATCGGGCGCTGCGAGCAAGGTCGGCGGGCCGTTGAAAGCCAGTTCGAGCCGCAGCGAACGGCTTGCCAGTTCACGCTGCAGGGACAGGCCCTGGGCCAGCATCAGATCGAGCAATTGCCCGCACAGCAAGTCTGCGTCGTGGCTGGCTTCCATGGCGGGCAGGAAGCGGTCGGGCGCGAGCACGCCCCATTGCGGATGGTTCCAGCGCGCCAGGACTTCGGCAGCGAACAGGCTGCCGTCCTGCAGGCGGAACTGGGGCTGGTAGTAGGCTTCGAACTCAGCGGCGGCGAGTCCGCGCTGGATATCGTCGAGGTCGGGGTGCGGACCGGGTCCGCCGGCATGCCATCCGGTGGCGCGGCTTCCGACCGGGGAAGTCGTGGTGTTTTGCATGCTGAAAGGGGGCCAGTGAATATACGCTTATATTCCCTGGAATGACCTGCCCTTTCTATTGGACGGTTCCGATCCAGATGGTGATATTTCTACGGTCTTGGACAGATAAATCTGATCAGGGGCTGGGCGGCCAGGCTGCGCGACCGTTGCCGCCAGGGGCATGACGCCGCGCCTGTGCGGAAGAGCGGGATAACAAAAAAGGGTGCGCATGCACCCTTTCGATTGCGCCGCGGCGCCGTGGCAGCCACCGCCGCGCGGAGGCGGCGGCCGGCAAGCCGCCGCTTACTGGATCTTGGCCTTGTCGCGCAGCGACTTCATCATGGCCTGGAACTGCTCGCGCTGCCAGTTCTGGTCGCCCATCAGCATCTGTTCGAGCTGGGGCTTCACTTCCTCGTAGGTCGGGACCTTGGCGTCGCGCGTATCCAGCAGCTCGATGACGTGCCAGCCGAACTGGGTCTTCACCGGGGTGTCGGTCATCTGGCCCTTCTTCAGGCTGGTCATCGCGGCCGAGAACTCGGGCACGTAGCTGTTGCTGTTGGCCCAGTCGAGATCGCCGCCGTTGGCCGCCGAGCCCGGGTCCTTGGACGAGGCCTTGGCCAGGTCTTCGAACTTGGCGCCGGCCTTGATCTTGGCAATGATGGCCTTGGCGTCCGCCTCGCTGCCCACCAGGATGTGGCGCACGTGGTATTCCTTGCCGTTGCCAAACTGCGACTTGATCTTGTCGTATTGCTTGCGCAGCTCGGTGTCGCTCGCACCGTGGGTCTTCACGTAGTCCTCGAACACGGCGCCGGCCAGCACGTTGAGCTTGGCCTGTTCCAGCTGTTCCTGCACGTCGTCGCGCTGGGTCACGCCACGCTTGTTGGCTTCCTGCAGCAGCAGTTCCCGGTCGATCAGCATATTGCGGGCGCGGTCGCGCAGTTCGGCGCTGGCCGGCTGGCCGGTGCTGGAGATCAGCTTGTCCACCTTGGCCGAGGGGATGGCCTTGCCATTCACGACGGCGGCGTTCTGGGCAACGGCGGGCAGGCTGCCAGCGGCAAGCACAGCCGCCAGGCTGAACGAGAGGACGGAGGTCTTCATGGAATCAGGTCGGAGAGTTGCGAGAAGGATCGCGGGAAGATTCGCGGGATCGGTATTCTTGTTCGGTGTATGCGGTCACGGCCAGCGCGTGGATCTGCGCCGGGAACAGACTGCGCAGCGCATCATACACCATGCGGTGTCGCGCTACGCGGTTCTGGCCGGTAAAGCATTCGCTGACGATAGTGACGTGGTAGTGGCCCCCGCCCGAGGCGGCGCCGGCGTGGCCGGCGTGCAGGGCGCTGTCGTCGCGCACGGCGACTTCGGTGGGGGCGAGGGCGGCGCGCAGCAGCGCGTCGATGGTAGCGGGATCGGCTGCCATGGTCGGGATTCCTTGCGGCCGGTCAGTCCGGCGCTTTGTCCTGGTTGTTTTCCTGGATGTGGCGCGACAGCCAGATGCTTTGCAGCACGATGAACACCAGCATCAGCCCCATGCTGCCGAACAGCTTGAAGTTGACCCAGGTATCGGTGGAGAAGGTATAGGCCACGTAGAGGTTGAGCACGCCCATGGCGGCGAAGAATCCGGCCCAGGCGGCGTTGAGACGGGCCCACATGGCCTCGGGCAGCGTCACCTGCTTTTCCATCATGGCGCGGATCAGGTTCTTGCGCCAGCCGATCACCGAGCCCAGCAGGGCCACGGCGAACAGCCAGTAGAGCACGGTCGGCTTCCACTTGATGAAGGTCTCGTTGTGCAGCAGCAGGGTGGCACCGCCGAATACCGCGATGATCAGCAGGCTGATCCACTGCATCGGCTCGACCTTGCGATGGCGCGCGAAGGTCCAGGCGATCTGCACCACGGTGGCGGCGATCGCCACGCCGGTGGCTGCGTAGATGCCCTGGAACTTGAAGGCGATGAAGAACAGGATGACCGGGAACAGGTCGAACAGGAATTTCATGCAGGCTGGCTTGGGTTGAGAATGGGCACCGGCCGGGGTCATGCCCCGGCGGCGGGCTCAGCGTGAGGCGTCCGGCAGCGTGGACGTGGCCTTATCGGTCTTTGGCCCCATCGGCCTTATTGGCCTCATCGGCCGCGCGCTCTGCCGGATCGCGATCGTCGAATTTTAACGCAGCCGAGTTGATGCAGTAGCGCAGCCCCGTCGGCGCCGGGCCATCCTCGAAGACATGGCCGAGGTGGCTGCCGCATTCCTTGCATCGCACTTCCACCCGCACCATGCCGTGGGAATGATCCGTGTGCTCGGCGATCACCTCGCCATTGATGGGGCGGAAGTAGCTCGGCCAGCCACAGCCGGCGTCGAACTTGGTGCCCGACTCGAACAGCGGCGTGCCGCAGGCGACACAGTTGTAGATGCCGGATTCCCAGTGGTCCCAGTAGCGGCCGGTGAAGGGGCGCTCGGTGGCGGCCTCGCGCGTCACGCGGTATTCGATCTCGGAGAGCTGCTGGCGCCATTCGGCGTCGGTTTTCTTGACTGTCATGATCCTTTCTCCTGGAGGGCCGGCGGGGCCGCTCCGTTCTTGCCTGGTGGATTGGGGGAGCGCATTGGTCGTGCAGCGGACGCCGGCCTTACAGTGCCGGCGAACGTGTCGGCGAGTGCCCGCGCAAGCGATCCCGCGCGGGCACGGCGGTGGTGCCCTGCGCTCAGGAGGAACAGCTTACCTCCAGTCCGGCCGCCCAGTCGGGCGGCAGCGCCGCGTAGCCTTGCGCCTCGGGCTGCTCGTCGAAGGGGCGGGACAGCACCGCCAGCAGTCGCTCGACTTCGCTGAAGTCCTTGTCGCGGGCGCGCTGGATGGCGGTCTCGGCCAGGTGATTGCGCAGCACATACTTGGGATTGACGGCCGCCATGGCGATGGCACGCGCGGCATCGTCCGACTGCTCGGCGCGCAGGCGCGCGCGATACTGCTCAGCCCAGGCATCCCAGGCGGCGCGGTCCAGGAAGAGGTCGCACACCGGGGCGTCGAGGCTGCCGTCCGCCGAGGCGATGCGGCCGAGATTGCGCCAGAACAGGGTGTAGTCGACCCGCTGTTCGTGCAGCAGCTGGAACAGGCTGGTCAGCAGCGGCTCGTCGTCCTCGTCGCGCTCGCCGAGCTTGCGCAGCCCCAGCTTGTCGCGGTAGAGGCGGAAGAAGGCGCTGGCGTAGCGCGCGCGGAAGGGGTCCAGGGCCGCCCGCGCGGCCGCGATGGCGGTGTCCTTGCCGGCCTCGCCGCCTTCGGCATCGCGCCACAGTGGCAGCAGCGCCTGGGCCAGGCAGTGCAGGTTCCAGAAGGCCACCTGCGGCTGCTGGCTGTAGGCATAGCGGCCCTGGGTGTCGGAGTGGTTGCAGATGTGGTTGGCGTCGAAGGCGTCCAGGAAGCCGAAGGGACCGTAGTCGATGGTCAGCCCGAGGATGGACATATTGTCAGTGTTCATCACGCCGTGGCAGAAGCCCACCGCCTGCCACTGGGCGACCAGGTCGGCGGTGCGCAGCGAGACCTCGCGCAGCAGCGCCTGGTAGGGCTGGGCGTCGTCGCGGCATTCCGGCAGGAAGCGGTCGATCACGAAGTCGGCAAGTTGCCGCAGCGCAGCAACGTCGTCGTGCGCGGCGAAGTGCTCGAAATGGCCGAAGCGGATAAAGCTGGGCGACATCCGCGTCACCACGGCCGCCGTCTCGATGGTCTCGCGGCGCACCGGGGCGTCGGAGCCGATGATGGTGAGCGCGCGCGTGGTCGGGATGCCCAGCGCCGCCATGGCCTCCGAGCACAGGTATTCGCGGATCGACGAACGCAGCACCGCGCGGCCGTCGGCCATGCGCGAATAGGGCGTCATGCCGGCGCCCTTGATCTGGATCTCCCACGGGCCGCTGTCGGTGACCGCCTCGGCCAGCCGGATGGCGCGGCCGTCGCCGAGCTGGCCGGCCCAGACCCCGAACTGGTGTCCCGAATACACGGTGGCCAGCGGGTCGGCCCAGTCCGGCACGCGGTTGCCGACGAAGGTCTCGATGAAGCCGGGCTGCTTCGCCACGGCCGGATCCCAGCCGAGCAGTGCCGCGGCGGCCGGCGCTACCCCTACCAGGTAGGGCGAGGGCAGCGGGGTGGGGGCGAGCCGCGTGAAGAAGCGCGGGCCCAGTGCGGCAAAGCCTGCCTCGGTGCGCAGTGGCGGAAGGTCGCAGCCGGCGGTGTCGATGGAAGGGGCGCTCAGGTCTTGGGCCATGGTCTCTCTTGGGGGCGGCGCAGCGGTATGAGGCCGCCGGATGTCCGAAATTGCGCTTGCAGGCTAGGGAAAACGACATGTTGAGGCGCAACATGCCTCGCAGTATTGTACTTGCACGCCGACAACCGGTTTTTGTCTGACAGCTTGTTCCGATCGGCTCGCTCTCTCGTCCCGGCAGCAAGGGACGCGCGGCGAATCACCATCGGAGCGGCAGGGTCGCAAGGGCGCGGTCGCCGGCCGAAGTTGCCAACGCAAGTTGGGAGCGCACATTGGTATCCCGTTGACGTTCAGTTGATGTTCAGCAACGGATGGGAAGAATCGCAAAAAAATAGCACGATTGTTCGCTTTTTTGACGGGTGCCCCGGCAAACACTATGACAAGACAGGAGACGATTTCATGGCATTGATGGGTCAAATGATGAATGCGCCGCTGCTCATTTCCTCCATCATCAAGCACGCTGCACGGTATTACGGTGACACCGAAATCGTCTCGCGGCGCACCGAGGGCGATATCCATCGCTACAACTATCGTGAGTGCGAGCTGCGCGCCCGCAAGCTCGCGCAAGCCCTGGCCGCGCTCGGCGTGCAACAGAGCGACCGCGTCGGCACGCTGGCCTGGAACGGCTACCGCCACCTGGAAATCTATTATGGCGTGTCGGGCATGGGGGCGGTCTGCCACACCATCAACCCGCGCCTGTTCCCCGAGCAGATCGCCTACATCATCAACCATGCCGAAGACGGCTACGTCTTCTTCGACCTGACCTTCCTGCCGCTGGTGGAGGGCGTGGCGGCGCATTGCCCCAAGGTCAAGGGCTGGGTGCTGATGAGCGACCGCGCGCACATGCCGGCTGAATCCAAGGCGCCGCTGCTGTGCTACGAAGACCTGATCGACGGCCAGGACGGCAACTACACCTGGCCGGAGTTCGACGAGAACACCGCTTCCAGCCTGTGCTACACCTCGGGCACCACCGGCAACCCGAAGGGGGCACTCTATTCGCACCGCTCCACGGTGCTGCACTCCTACGGCTCGGCGCTGCCCGACGTGCTGAACTGCTCGGCGCGCGACGTGATCCTGCCGGTCGTGCCCATGTTCCACGTCAACGCCTGGGGCCTGCCGTACTCGGTGCCACTGGTGGGCGCCAAGCTGGTGTTCCCCGGCGCGAAGCTGGACGGCGCCTCGCTCTATGAGCTGTTCGAGCAGGAGCAGGTCACCTTCTCGGCCGGCGTGCCGACGGTGTGGCTGGGCCTGCTGCAGCACGTGCAGGCCAACAAGCTGAAGTTCTCCAGCTTTCGCCGCACCGTGATCGGCGGCTCGGCCGCGCCGCCGGCGATGATCCGCGCGCTGGAGGCGCTCGATGTCGACGTGGTGCACGCCTGGGGCATGACCGAGATGTCGCCGCTGGGCACCGCCGGCCGGCTGATGGCCAAGCATGACGCGCTGCCCGATGAGGAAAAGCACAAGATCCTGGAGAAGCAGGGCCGCGTGGTGTTCGGCGTTGACATGAAGATCGTGGACGGCGAGGGCAAGGAACTGCCCTGGGACGGCCAGGCCTTCGGCGACCTGTACGTGCGCGGGCCCTGGGTCATCGACCACTACTTCCGCGTCGACGCCCCGGCGCTGGTGGATGGCTGGTTCCCGACCGGCGACGTCGCCACCATCGATGCGGACGGCTATATGCAGATCACCGACCGCAGCAAGGACGTGATCAAGTCCGGCGGCGAGTGGATCTCATCGATCGACATCGAGAACGTGGCGGCGGCCCATCCGGCCGTGCACATGGCGGCCTGCATCTCGGCCCACCATCCGAAGTGGGACGAGCGCCCGCTGCTGGTGGTGGTCAGGAAGCCCGGCACCGAAGTCAGCCGCGAGGAACTGCTGGGCTTCTTCGAGGGCAAGGTGGCCAAATGGTGGGTTCCGGACGACGTGGTGTTCGCCACCGAGATCCCGCTCACGGCCACCGGCAAGATGCAGAAGCTGAAGCTGCGCGAACAGTACAAGGACTACCGCCTGCCCACCGCCTGAGGCGGGGCGCGGAAGCCCGTCCGAGCCGTCAGGCCCGCGCAGCGGGCCGGCGCCGGCGAGGGCGGCAGGCATGTGCCAGCGGATGCACGCTTGCCGCCCGGACCAACAAAGCCAACGAAAAAAAGACTTAGGAGACCAAGATGATCAAGATGCGTCCGCTCGTGGCCGCCAGTGCCCTCTTTGCCGCCCTGGGGGCCGGCGCGGCGAGTGCCGACACGGTGAAGATTGCCTTCATCGATCCGCTTTCGGGGCTGATGGCGCCGGTCGGCCAGAACCAGCTCAAGAGCTGGCAGTACATCGCCGATGTCGCCAACCAGAGGGGCTGGGGCGGTGCGCACAAGTTCGAGGTGGTTGGCTTCGACAACAAGCTGTCTCCGCAGGAAAGCCTGACCATCCTCAACCAGGCCGTCGACCAGGGCATCCGCTACATCGTGCAGGGCAACGGTTCGTCCGTCGGCATGGCGCTGGAGGAGGCCGTATCCAAGCACAACGCGCGCAATCCGGGCAAGGAGATCATCTACCTGAACTACGCCGCGGTGGATCCGGACATGACCAACAGCAAGTGCAACTACTGGCATTTCCGGCTCGACGCCAACTCCGACATGAAGATGGAGGCGCTGACCACGTACCTGGCGAAGAATCCGAATGTCAAGAAGGTCTATCTGATCAACCAGGACTATTCCTTCGGCCACCAGGTGGAGCGTGCCGCCAAGGACTACCTGAAGCGCAAGCGCCCGGACATCCAGATCGTCGGCGATGACTTCCATCCGCTGGCCCAGGTCAAGGACTTCGCTCCCTATGCGGCCAAGATCAAGGCCTCGGGTGCCGATACCGTGATCACCGGCAACTGGGGCAGCGACCTGGCCCTGCTGATCAAGGCGGGCAAGGACGCCGGCCTGAACGCCAACTACTACACCTACTACGCCGCCACCACCGGCGTGCCGACGGCAATGGGGGCGGCGGGCGCCGAGCGCGTCAAGTACGTCGGCTACTACAACGCCAACAACCCCGGCTTCAAGGGCGGTGACTTGATCGAGGGCTTCAAGAAGAAGTACAACGACGATCTCTACGTGATGGCTGCCTACACCGGCATCAGCATGCTGGGCAAGGCGTTCAAGGACACGGGCTCGACCGATCCGGTCAAGGTGGCCAAGGCGCTGGAAGGCATGAAGGTCGACACGCCGGTCGGCATGGTCGAAATGCGTGCCGCCGACCACCAGGCCCAGCAGCCGCTGGTGGTCGCCACCTGGACCAAGGTCAACGGCAAGGACATCAAGTTCGACCAGGAGAACACGGGCTACGGCTGGAAGACGGATGCCGCGCTCGACCAGTTCGTCGCGGCCCAACCGACCTCCTGCCAGATGAAGCGCCCGTAACGACGGCGCAAGGGGGCGGCGCCATCTTGCCGGCCGCCCCCATCCTGCATACTGTGGACCTTGCAACGCGGGCCGGCCGGGCATCGGCTGCCCGCGCGGGGCGGCGCTCGCCCGCTCGTTTCCCATCGCCAGCCGGCCGCTTGCGCGCCGCTGGCGCAAGAAGGAAGGACTGGTTGTGGAATTCTTCATCATCTCCCTGTTGAACGGCATCAGCTACGGGCTGCTGCTGTTCATGCTGTCGTCAGGGCTGACCCTGATCTTCAGCATGATGGGCGTGCTCAATTTCGCGCACGCCAGCTTCTACATGCTCGGCGCCTATTTCGCCTACACCGTCGCGAGCAAGGTGGGCTTCTGGCCGGCGCTGATCTTCGCGCCGCTGCTGGTGGCAGGTGCCGGCGCGCTGGTGGAGCGCTTCGGCCTGCGCACGGTGCACAAGTACGGGCACGTGGCCGAGCTGCTGTTCACCTTCGGCCTGGCCTACCTGATCGAGGAGGGCGTCAAGCTGGTCTGGGGCCTGGCGGCCGTGCCGTACCGCATTCCGGCCGAGCTGGACGGGCCGCTGTTCACGGTGTTCACCTCGTCCTTCCCGAAGTACCGCGCATTCATGATGCTGGTGTCGCTGTCGATGCTGGTGGCGATCTACCTGGTGCTCACGCGCACCCGCATCGGCCTGGTGATCCAGGCCGCGCTGACCCATCCGGAGATGGTGGAGGCGCTGGGCCACAATGTGCCGCGGGTGTTCATGATGGTGTTCGGCGGCGGTGCCGCGCTGGCCGGGCTGGCCGGCGTGATCGGCGGCAATGCCTTCGTCACCGAGCCGTCAATGGCCGCGGCGGTAGGCTCGATCGTGTTCGTGGTGGCCGTGGTGGGGGGCATGGGTTCCCTTGTCGGGGCCTTTATCGCGTCGATCCTGATCGGGCTGCTGCAGACCTTCGCGGTCACCATCGACGCCTCGCTGGCCGGCCTGTTCGGCTCGTTCGGCCTGGAGGTGACGAGCAGCACGCCGTTCTATTCCTTGTGGAAGCTCACGGTGTCGCAAGTGGCGCCGGTGCTGCCTTATGTCTTGCTGGTGGTGATGCTGATCGTCCGCCCGCGTGGTCTGATGGGAACCCGGGAGAGCTGAGCCATGGAGTCGACGATGCAACAACGCCGTGAGCCGGCCAAGACCGGCCGCACCCTGCGCTACCGTCCCCTCAACCTGGCGCGGTGGATCCTCTGGAGCCTGACCGCGCTGGTGATGGCGGTGATGCCGCTGATCTTTCCCGGCGGCTTCGCTATCACGCTGCTGTCGCAGATGGGGATCATGATCATCTTCGCGCTGTCGTACAACATGCTGCTGGGCCAGTGCGGCATGCTGTCCTTCGGCCACGCAGTCTATGCGGGCCTGGGCGCCTTCATCGCCGTGCACGTGCTCAATATGGTCGGCGACGGCAGGCTGTGGCTGCCGGTCTCGCTGCTGCCGCTGGTGGGCGGTGTGGCGGGCGCCTTCTTCGGCGTGCTGTTCGGCTACGTGATCACGAAGAAGTCCGGCACCACCTTCGCCATGATCACCATGGGCATCGGCGAGATGGTGTTCGCCAGCTCGCTGATGTTCCCCGAATTCTTCGGCGGCGAGGGCGGCGTGTCGACCAACCGCGTGGTGGGCGAGGCGGTGCTCGGCATCACCTACGGCCCCGGGCGCCAGGTCTACTACCTGATCGCGGTGTGGTGCCTGCTGTCGATGGCGGCCATGTACGCGTGGACGCAGACGCCGCTGGGCCGCATCGCCAACGCGGTGCGCGACAACCCCGAGCGGGCCGAGTTCATCGGCTACAACACGCAGCGGGTGCGTTACCTGGTGGTGATCCTGTCTGCCTTCTTTGCCGGCATCGCGGGTGGGCTGTCGGTGATCAACTTCGAGATCGTGTCGGCGGAGAACGTCAGCGCGGTGCGCTCGGGCGGCGTGCTCCTGGCCACCTTCATCGGCGGCGCGGGCGTGTTCTTCGGGCCCATCATCGGCGCCATCGCCTTCGTGCTGTTCGCGGTGGCGCTGTCGGACCTGACCAAGGCCTGGCTGCTTTACCTCGGCCTGTTCTTCGTGCTGATGGTGATGTTCGTGCCGGGCGGCATCGCCAGCCTGCTGGCGATGCAGATGCCGCTGCTGGCCAAGGGCAAGCTGCGCCGCATGCTGCCGTCCTATGCGGCGGCCGCCGGCGCCGGCGCGGTGCTGCTGGTGGCGCTGATCCTGACCGTGGAACTGGTCTACAAGCTGCAGGTGGACAGCGCCAACGGCACCGACATGACGCTGGCCGGCATCGGCTTCGACGCGGCGTCGTTCGCGCCCTGGGTGGCGGCGGCGGCGATCTGGCTGGTGGGCGCGCTGTCCTGGCGGGTAGCTACGGCCAAGGTGCGCCGCGCCTGGGACAAGGTACAGATGGAAATCGCAGGGGGCAAGGCATGACGGCGGCACTCGAGTTGCGCGATGTGCGCAAGAAGTTCGGCCAGACGGAGATCATCCGCGGCGTCAACCTGAGTATCCCGAAGGGCGAGCGCCATGCGCTGATCGGGCCCAATGGTGCGGGCAAGTCGACCACCTTCAACCTGATCTCGGGGCGGTTCGCGCCGAACTCCGGCTCGGTCAAGCTCAACGGCCAGGAGATCGGCGGGCTGCAGCCTTTCGTCATCAACCGCATGGGGCTGTCGCGCAGCTTCCAGATCACGAACATCTTCCATCGGCTGTCGGTGTTCGAGAACCTGCGCTGCGCCGTGCTGTGGGCGCTGGGCTACAAATACTCGTTCTGGCACCGGCTGTCAGAACTGCGCGACGCGCGCCAGCGCGCGGAAGAGGTGCTGGAGCTGATCGGCCTGCATCACCGGCGCGATTCGCAGGCCGGCATGCTGACCTACGCCGAGCAGCGCGCGCTGGAGATCGGCATCACCATCGCCGGTGGCGCCGAGGTGATCCTGCTGGACGAACCCACGGCCGGCATGAGCCGCTCGGAATCGGACCACGCTGTGGAGCTGATCCGCAAGGTCACGGTGGGCAAGACGCTGGTGATGGTCGAGCACGACATGAGCGTCGTGTTCGGCCTGGCCGACCGCATTTCGGTGCTGGTGTACGGCGAGGTGATCGCCACCGACACGCCCGAGGCCATCCGCAACAACCGCAAGGTCAAGGAAGCCTACCTGGGCACCACGCTCGATGAGCACGCCACCGAAGGAGCGCACTGATGGCCAAGCGCATGCTGAACGTGCAGGGCCTGCACGCCTACTACGGCAAGAGCCATATCCTGCATGGCGTCGACGTGCACGTCGACGAAGGCGAGATCGTGGCGCTGCTGGGCCGCAACGGGGTGGGGCGCTCCACCTTGGCCAAGGCCATCCTGGGCATGGTCAGGGCCGAGGGCTCGGTGCGCTTTCGCGATGAAGAGATCCTGGGCAAGCGCACCTTCGAGATCGCCCACCTGGGCGTCGGCTACGTGCCGGAGAACCGCGACATCTTCCCCACGCTGACGGTGCGGCAGAACCTGCTGCTGGGCGAGAAGCGCAATCCGCGCCAGCCGAAGCCGCGCTGGTCGATCGACGATATGTACCGGCTGTTTCCCCGCCTCAAGGAGCGCGAGAACACCGCGGCCGGCGTGCTGTCGGGCGGCGAGCAGCAGATGCTGACGCTGTGCCGCACCTTGATGGGCGACCCGGACCTGGTGCTGATCGACGAGCCCACGGAAGGCCTGGCGCCGATGATCGTGACGCTGGTGGGCGAGTACCTGAAGGCACTCAAGGAGCGCGGCGTGTCGGTGCTGCTGATCGAGCAGAAGCTGGCCATCGCGCTGGACATCTCGCAGAGAGTCTACGTGATGGGGCACGGGCACATCGTGTTCGAGGGATCGCCCGCCGAGTTGAAGGCCAATGTGCAGGTGCGTAAGGAGTGGCTGGAGGTGTGAGGGCGGCCGGCGGTTTGCTCCCCTCTCCCGCTTGCGGGAGAGGGGCCGGGGGAGAGGGCGGGCGCTGGCAAGCGGCGACGTGCTGGACAACACCATCGGCTTCGTTTTAGCTTGGCGTGCTGGACCACACCGACGGCTTCGCCTGTACGTGGCGCCTTGCTAGACCACCCCTCACCCCGGTCCATACACCCATGAGGGGAGAGGGGGTCAAGACACTATGCTTGGCCAACGGTGTTGGCGCATCTTGTGGCCTTCGGCTGGTGTTTGCTCCCCTCTCCCGCTTGCGGGAGAGGGGCCGGGGGAGAGGGCAGGCGCTAGCAAGCGGCGACGCGCTGGATTACACCATCGGCTTCGTTTTGGCTTTGACGTGTTGGACCACCCCGACGGCTTCGTCTGTGCGTGGCGCCTTGCTAGACCACCCCTCTCCCCAACCCTCTCCCCATGAGGGGAGAGGGAGCCAAGACCTCGTGCTTGGGCGGCGGTGTTGGCGTACCCCGCCTTACTTCGCCTTCAGGAACTCCCCGACCTCCAGCAGCACCAGCTCATTGTCGTCCGCCTTGTTGGGCTCGCGGCTGGTGGAGAAGGGCAGGTTGTTGTCGTTGCCCACCACGATGTGGCTGGCGTCGACCACGTCCACGTTCTCGATGGTGAAGAAGGGGAACTTCAGCACGCCGTCGTTCAGCGGCTTGCGCGCCAGCTTGTGCGGATCGGCGATGTTGAGCAGGTCGATGTAGCCGATCTTGCGCACCGCACCGCCGGCATTGCTGTCGTCCAGCGCGATCTTGTAGACGCGCTTGAAGCGGGCGATGTCGGAGAAGCAGTCATTGCGCTTCTGGCCCTCCGGGCAGGCCTTGTCGGCCGTGCCTTCGCCGTTGTCGCGCTCGATGATCAGGCCGGTGCCAGCATCGATCATATTGAAGTCGCCGATGGCGTGGCCGTTGGCCTCCAGCGGATACAGCCAGGAGCGGCCGGTCCACTTGCGCGCCTGGGTGTCGAACTCCAGGATGCGCAGGGCCTCCTTGCCGTCGAGGCGTTCGTAGTCCTTGGCCTCGGCCTTCCACAGCGGGCCTTCCAGCAGCGCGTACAGGCGGCTGCCGTCCGGCGACGAGGCCATGCCCTCAAAGCCCTTTGAGCGCTTGACCTGGAAGTCCACCGTGCCGCCGGGCGCGCCCGGCGTGGTCAGGGCGGGATGGTCTGGCGAGCGCACCGGCTTGCCGTCGACCAGGGTGTCGTAGACGGCCAGCACCTTGCCCTGCATGTCGGCCTGGATCAGGAAGGGGCCGAACTCGTCGCCGATCCACAGCGAGCCGCCGGCGAACTGGAAGCTCTCGGTGTCGAAGTCCGAGCCGGTCAGGTAGCGCTGCTTGCTGCCTTCGTGGACGATGCGGAAGGGCACCTTCTTGTCCGGGTCATGCAGGAAGACGGTGGCAAGCCGCTGCAACTTGCCGCTCTGGAAGTCCACCTTGTAGTGGTTCAGGTAGAGCATGAAGTCCGGCGAGTTGGCCTTGCTGCCAGCGCCGTTGTCGGTCAGCACCCAGAAGCTGCCGTCGGGCATGTGCTTGATGCCGGAGTGGCCTTGCAGGGGCTGGCCCTTGAAGGGCAGGAAGACGCCGGTGGGGCGGCCGTTGGACTGGCCCTCAACGCTGCCGACCTTCTCCACGCGGGCGCCGGTGGTGAACTTGCCACTGACCTGCAGGTCGGCGGGCGCATCCTTGGGCGCCGGGACATAGCTCTGGGCCGGCAGCACGGCGTGGCCGGCGAGCGTGGCGGGATAGGCTGGGGCGGGAGTCTGCGCCGGGGCGGCCACGGACCAGGCCGTGGCGGTCAGCGCGATGACGGCGGCGGAAAGCGAAAGCAGGCGCATGGTGGCATCGAAGCAGTGGAAAGACCGCTACGATGCCCGTTATATGTGACGCGTGCGTGACATTTTATGCGCTTCACGCGCCATCTGCGAATGCGCGAAACCGCCGCCGGCGCTATTGTCAACGGCGACCTGTCCGGTCCTGTGTCCGGACAGCGGCAGGTCATGCGTGGGGATCGCTGCCAGTTGGCGAAGGCTTGCGGGTGAAGTCAGTCCGCCGGCGCTTTGGCCCGCTTCGTTCGGTAGCGCATTTTTCCGTTGATCAGCCGACCGGTGGTCGTTTCCAGCCAATTGCCATCCGCTGACAGGCTTTCATCCCAGCTGGCGACCATCGTCAGCTTCTTGCCGATGAACTTATAGGTTTGCGATGAGTGACTGCAGCAACTATTGCGTTGCGCGGCGGTGATCGTCTTGTTCCGAGGGTTGATCGATAACTGGGACAATTCCGACAACTCGCTGTTGAACACGAATTGGCGAGAAACCGGATCGAACAGGAAGATATTCTCGGTGCTGTTCGGTCCGGCGCCACCGGAATTTCCAAAAATGGAAATATCGGGGTGGCCATCGAAGTTGGCGTCGACGACTTGCAGCGCGGAATCGCTGGCGCCACGCATATCGGAAGGGAAATCGCGGATGACCTGGGTACGCTTTCCGGTCTTGCGGTCAAGGACATCGATCGCGACCGCCCACGCGGCATCCTGGTCATCGTCGTCCTTGTGAAAGGCGACGCGAAAGCGGTGGTCCTTTGTCGCGGCCTGCTGCATGACCCATTCGACATCGACCATATCGTCGCGATCGATCCAGCCGTGGGTCCACGTTCCATCCGTTGAGAAGCGGTCGACCTCGTACCACGCAGGATCGGTCGTCAAGACGGCCACGTAAGATCCCGCCTCGATATCTGCGTGGGCAGATCCATGGTCGGCCTGCGCATACAGCGGCACCGCCTTCGTCAGGTAGACGATGTCCTGGTAAGGCCGTTGCGTCTTCAGTGTAAAGCGATCGCTCCGATGGGTGAGCGTGTAATGATTGATGCCGTAACCGTATGCCTCCGGGTTACAAACGCCCATTGCGCAGGCGCCGACATCCGCCGCGGTCGGCTTGCGCTGCGGCTTGACGAATTCGTAGCGAAGCGGTGTCTTGGTCGCCGAGAAACTGGTGGTGAACGCCGTTTCCGTCCATTTGATCACGGCCTCGAAACGACTATCGCCTATGCCGGTCCGGCAGAATGGCTGGGTATCGGACTGGAAATTCCAGCCAGGGAACGCATAGGCCTGGCATAGCCGGTTTGCGGTATTGGCGTCGTATCGGTACTCCTTGTCCACGAGAAAGAGAAGCTTGTGCTCCGGGACGTCATAGGGCAAGGGCGGCGTTGCGCGCGATACCACCGCATAAGTAAGCTTCGCTGCTTGAGGGACGGCGTGCTCGAAATTCTCCACGTACTTTTCGTCTGGGCGCTCGCGTATTGTCGCGGCAGCCGATCGGTAGGCGTCGCCATCGATCTGATAAATGCCAGGCGTAAGTGCCTCGGTGGCGACAGCGCTATTGGTCAAGGCGAACGCGATGGCAAAGGCAGAGATTCTGTTCGCGGGGGAAGGTGGGGAGCCGAGGGCGCGAGGCACGGCTAAGCCGCTGCGGCCCGGCTGGGGTGGGGCAGAAACACTTCTGGGCAGATTCAAAGCCGGATCCCTCCATTTCTCGCATCTCGCGCTGATCGAGGCAGGCTCTCACCCCGTCCATATTCACTCTCAGGCCAGGATCATGCCCCTGCACCGGAGCGCGAGGAGTAGGAACATTCGTTGAGAGGAAAGCAAAACGCTGAAAGGCGGCGCGTCTGGGAAGGCAGAGCCGGCCCCACGCTTCGCATTAGCGAGAGGCCTGTTCCTGCTCTCCCTGGCGGTGGGCAGCGCGTCAACTACGTGCTGCGGCCATGCCGGCGACGCGAGACACCGGTCAGCCGGCGCCGATCCGCGCCGCAAAGCGCGGCATGCTGGGCTGCTAGGCGGCCGCGCCTTCGGCCGGCTGTCGGCCGGCCGCTGCCTGCTGCGCGCCGCGCGGCGGCGGCAGATGGAAGACCATGTCCTCGTAGGGCACCAGCCGCGTCTTGCGCAGCATGCGGTAGCCCAGCCACAGCGCCAGGAAGATGGGCACGCCGATATAGGTGGCCACGATCTCGCCCCAGTGCGCGCGCACGTCGGCGAAGGCCTGGTAATTCTGCCCCAGCACGATGACCAGGCAGAGCGCGCCGGCGAACAGCGGGCCGAAGGGGAAGAGCGGTGAGCGGTAGGCGAGCTGGCCCAGCTCATAGCCCTGGCGCACCAGGCCGCGGCGGAAGCGGTAGTGGCTGACGGCAATGCCCAGCCACGCAAAGAAGCCCGTCATGCCCGAGGTATTCAGCAGCCACATATAGACGACCTTGTCGCCGAACAGCGAACTCAGGAAGCACAGGGCGCCCACTGCGGTGGTGGCCAGCAGCGCATTGCGCGGCACGCCGTTCGCGGTGAGCCGGGCCAGGGCCCGCGGGGCGCGGCCGCTGATGGCCAGGCCGTACAGGATGCGGGTGGAGGCGTACATGCTGGACGTACCCGACGACAGCAGCGCCGTCAGCACCACCGCGTTCATCACGCCGGCGGCAAAGGCCAGGCCGGCGCGGCCGAACACCAGCGCGAAGGGGCTGACGCCGATGTCGGTCACGTCGTTGCGCAGCAGGCTGGGATCGGTGTAGGGGATCAGCACGCCGATGATCAGGATGGCGAGCACGTAGAACAACAGGATGCGCCAGAAGGTCTGGCGGATCGCGCGCGGGATGGTGCGCGCCGGGTCGGTCGCTTCGCCTGCCGCCACGGCCACCGTTTCGGTGCCCTGGAAGGAGAAGCCGGCAATCATCGCCACGCCGAACATGGCTGGCATGCCACCGACGAAGGGGGCGTCGCCCATGGTGAAGTTGTGCCAGCCCGATTGCGGGCCGCCCTGCATGATGCCGAAGATCATCAACGTGCCGATGGCCAGGAAGATCACCACGGTCGCCACCTTGATGAGCGCGAACCAGTACTCGGCCTCACCGAAGTTGCGCGCGGAGAAGGCGTTGAGCACCAGCATCAGCACCAGGAAGCCGGCGCTCCACGCTATGCCTGGGACGTTGGGGAACCAGTACTGCATCACCAACTGGGCCGCGGCCAGTTCCACCGCGATGGTCACCGCGAGGTTGAACCAGTAGTTCCAGCCCAGCGCAAAGCCGAAGCCCTCTTCGACATAGAGCGCGCTGTAGGTGACGAAGGAACCAGCCACCGGCATGTGCACCGCCATCTCGCCCAGGCTGGTCATCAGGCAATAGACCATCAGGCCGATCAGGCCGTACATCAGCAGCGCGCCGCCCGGGCCGGCCTGGGCGATGGAGGCGCCGGAGGCGACGAACAGGCCGGTGCCGATGGCGCCGCCCAGGGCGATCATGGTGAGGTGGCGGGCCTTCAGGGTGCGCTGGAGGTGGTCTTCTGGGCCGTGCGAGGCCGCGTTGGTGGGTGTGGTGCTGGAGGAACTGCTGGAAAGCATCGGGTGGCTGCCGCTGCACGGCGGGCAGGCTTCGTGGGCCGGGCGCGGGCAGGTCGAAAGTTCGCAAAGGCGCGAGTCTACATTGTCCGCGGCCGCCTGGGCTGGCTATCGGTGCCGGTGGCGGCAAATATCGGGGCGAGTGTTGTATAGGCCGCCGTCCCGTGCCGTGCCGATGCCCGGCGGGTGCCCGACTGGCACAGCCGGCAGTGGTGCCGCAGCGGACGCTGTAAGAAATGCGGATGCCGTTACCAGCATGTTCGACGAGCAGGTCGGGCGCCTGCTTGCCGATATGGCGCAGTCTCACTGCGTCCTTGCATGGGCTTCTGGATTTGTCTTGTAAGTTTTGTACAATATGTACAGGTGATATTGGGGGTGAGGATATGCGTACCGTGACAGCGAGCGAAGCCCGGCAGGGCCTGTCGGAAATCATCGAGGCCGCCCGCCGTGAGCCTGTGGTAATCCAGCGCCAGAAGCGGAACGTGGCGGTGGTGATGTCGATGGATGAGTACGAACGGCTGGTCAACCTGAACGTCGCTGAATTCCAGCGCTTCAGCGATCGCGTAGGCGCCAAGGCCCAGGAAGCTGGCATGACGGAAGAGGTACTGCAGGGAATGCTGAACCGTGAGGGCTGACCGCAAGCTGGTGCTCGACACCAATCTGTGGGTCAGCCGCCTGCTGATGCCCGGCGGAGTGGCGGCCCGGGCTGTCGACCACGGACTCGCTTGGGGCATCCCCTTGATGTCTGAGCAGACGCTCGCGGAGTTGAGCGACGTTCTTGCCCGGCCCAAGTTCGACTGCTATGTCTCGCGCGAGGACCGGCAGCACTTCTTGCGCCTGCTCGGCGGCATCGTTCGGGTGGTTCCCATCACCCAGCGGATCGCGGCGTGTCGAGACCCGAAAGACGACAAGTTTCTCGATGTGGCCCTCAGCGGCGAGGCGCAGCTCATCCTGACCGGGGACCAGGACCTGCTGGAACTGCACCCCTTTCATGGGGTCGAGATACTCAGTCCGGCCGACTTCCTGCTCAAGCCGTTCGATTGAGAGGATGCCGCGGGCGAACTTGGGGAGCCTTCCCAGACCGCTCAAGCAGTGCGTGCCCCAGCATCGATATCCGTCTTGGATTGGAGAAATCAGGGGATGACATCGAAGTGGAGCCCATCGATCTTGCTGCGCCTGGCCTTGGCTGCGTCGGCGGTATTGGCATCCGTCAGCGTCGCCGCGGCGCCGCCTCAGGTGCAACACCTGGACCGGCGCGATGGTTCCAGCATCGGCTATTACCTGCGCCAGGCCGATGCTGAGCGCCCGTCGGACAGCTTATTGGTGGTGGTGCAGGGTTCGGACTGCAACAGCGTCACCAAGATCGACAGGATTGAGCAAGTTGCCCGTGCCCTGCCGCAGTCGGACCTGCTCACCGTGGAGAAGTACGGTATCGACGCGGGCTTGCCCTACAACACCGATGTCGACCGTACGGATTGTCCGGCAGCCTATCTGCAGCATGATCGCCTGAGCCAGCGCGTGGCCGATCTGAAGGCGGTGATCTCCCACCTGTCGCAGGCGAATGGTTATCGGAAGGTGGCGGTGATCGGCGGCAGCGAAGGCGCCGTGGTCGCCAATATGCTGGCGGACAGCGGCGGACCCATCCACGCGGTCATTGCCTTCAATGGCGGCGGGAGGTTCTTTCTGGACGATGCGCTGCACAGCATCCGGCTTGACCCGTCGCTGAGCCCGGCCGCCCGGGAGGAATCCGTCCAGGGCTTCAGGGCATTCGCAAAACACATCATGACGGCACCTGAGGCCGCACCTGAGGCGGATCTGGTGGTCAGCGGGCATGGCGCACCCTGGTGGCAGGAAGTGATTCGGCTCGATCAACTGGCCGTGTTGCGCAAGGCCAAGGTTCCGGTACTGATCATGCAGGGCGAGGCCGACGCGTCGGTGTCGCCCGCTGCAGTGACAGGCATGATCACGCAACTGCGGCGGAGCGGGCGCAGCAACGTCCACTACAAGGCCTATCCGGGCCTGGACCATGGCATGCAAAGCGAGGACGGCGCCAGCCAGTTGGCGCGCGTGGTCGACGACATGCGCGACTGGCTCGGGGCGATGGATCCGTCGCGGTGAACGGGCCGAGGCGTGGCGGGTGGAAGTAGGGGCCGGCGCGGCGCGTCAGCGGCGGCGGAATTGTGGCGAACGCGTTAGAGGCCGGCTTCAAATTTCATTCCGGTTCCCGGTAGGTGCCTGATCGGGCATTCGCGGGGCCGTGCCAGGCGGGTTTGCCGGCCCGCTATGCATGGGGGCGCGGGCGGCTATGAGCCCAGCGAATAGCGGCTTCCCACCTGCCGGAAAATGAAATTGAACGACCGTGCTATTTTGTGTATGCTTGTCTCGCCCGCCGTCCTGAGGGACGATGGGAGGCCACCCGGCAGCGGACTTGCGAGGCATGCGCGCAGCGCGCCGGCACGGGCGGCAGGCAGCAAAACAATAATTCGAGAATTCGAATCCCGAGACAACCTTCAAGACACCAAAGGAACCAGCATGACAGCGCAGTATCAGGTTCAGGACGGCGTAGCCGTCATCACGCTCGACAATCCCCCCGTCAACGGCCTGGGCTACAGCACCCGGCTCGGTATCGTGGAAGGCATGACCCGTGCGCTGGATGATGCGGCCGTCAAGGCCATCGTCATCACTGGCGCCGGCAAGGCCTTCTCGGGCGGCGCGGACATCCGCGAGTTCAATACGCCGAAGGCGACGCAGGAGCCGACCCTGCACTCCGTGATCAAGGTTATCGAAGGCTCGTCCAAGCCGGTGGTCGCCGCGGTCCACTCCGTCGCCATGGGCGGCGGCCTGGAACTGGCCCTGGGCTGTAACTACCGCGTGGCCTCGAAGGGCGCCCAGATCGCGCTGCCGGAAGTGAAGCTGGGCCTGCTGCCCGGCGCTGGCGGCACGCAGCGCCTGCCGCGTGTGATCGGCCTGGAGGCTGCGGCCAATATGATCGTCTCCGGCACCGCCGTGCCCAGCGAGAAGTTCGCCGGCACCAAGCTGTTCGATGAGATCGTCGATGGCGATGTGCTGCCCGCTGCCGTCCAGTTCGCCAAGAACGCGGCTGCCGCTCCCGGTCCGTACCCGAAGGTGCGCGACCTGAAGGTCCGCCACGAGAACGCCGAAGGCTACCTGGGCTTCGCCCGCAACACCGTGGCCGCGATGGCCAAGAACTTCCCAGCGCCGCTGAAGTGCCTGGAAGCGGTGGCGGCCTCGCTCAAGCCCTTCGATGCCGGCCTGAAGGCCGAGCGCGAAGGCTTCATGTTCCTGGTCGGCACGCCCGAGTCGCGCGCGTTGCGCCATGCCTTCTTCGGCGAGCGCGCCGCCAGCAAGATTCCCGACGTGGCTGCGGACACCCCGGTGCGCAAGATTGAGAAGGTCGCGGTGATCGGCGCCGGCACCATGGGCGGCGGCATCACCATGAACTTCCTGAACGCCGGCGTTCCCGTGATCATGCTGGAGATGAAGCCGGACGCGCTGGAGCGCGGCGTGGCCACCATCCGCCGCAACTACGAGAACAGCGCCAAGAAGGGCAAGCTGACGCAAGAGAAGGTCGAGCAGCGCATGGGCCTGCTGACCACCACGCTGTCCTATGACGACATCAAGGACGCCGACCTCGTGATCGAGGCCGTGTTCGAGGAAATGGGCGTCAAGGAGACGGTATTCAAGAAGCTGGACGAGGTCGTCAAGCAGGGCGCCATCCTGGCCTCCAACACCTCCACGCTGGACGTCAACAAGATCGCTTCCTTCACCAAGCGTCCGCAGGACGTGGTCGGCATGCACTTCTTCAGCCCGGCCAACGTGATGAAGCTGCTGGAAGTGGTGCGCGGCGAGAAGACCGGCAAGGACGTGCTGGCCACGGTGATGCAGATCGCCAAGAAGATCAAGAAGACCGCGGTGGTCTCCGGCGTGTGCGACGGCTTCATCGGCAACCGCATGATCGAGCAGTACAGCCGCCAGGCCGGCTACCTGCTGGACGAAGGTGCGCTGCCTGAGCAGGTGGACAAGGCCATCGAGAAGTTCGGCTTCGCCATGGGCCCGTTCCGCATGGGCGACCTGGCCGGCAACGATATCGGCTGGGCCATCCGCAAGCGCCGCGCGGTGGACAAGCCGGACATCCAGTACTCCAAGACCGCCGACCTGCTGTGCGAGATGGGCCGCTACGGCCAGAAGACCGGCGCGGGCTGGTACGACTACAAGGCGGGCGACCGCAAGCCGTACCCGAACCAGCAGGTCAACGACATGATCGTGCAGCATTCCAAGGACATCGGTGTCACGCGCCGCAAGATCTCGGATGAGGAGATCGTCGAGCGCCTGGTGTTCGCGCTGGTCAACGAAGGCGCCAAGATCCTGGAAGAGGGCATCGCCTCCAAGGCCTCCGACATCGACATGGTCTACCTGACCGGCTACGGCTTCCCGCTGTTCCGCGGCGGCCCGATGCTGTACGCCGACCAGGTCGGCCTGTACAACGTCGCGCTGGCGATGGCCCGCTACGCCAAGGGTTACCACGGCGAAGCGTGGGAAGCGGCACCGCTGCTGAAGAAGCTGGCGGCCGAAGGCAAGGGCTTCAACGACTAACGCGGCTGGCGCGTCCGGCCGCGCGCGGATGACCCGCGCGCGCCGGGCAGCAGGCGGCAAGGAAGGGCAGCGAAATGGATACCGCGACGGGCTTCGAATACGGCCCCGAGGATTGCCTGCTGGTGATCGACGTGCAGAATGACTTCATGCCGGGCGGCGCGCTCGCCGTGCCGCATGGCGATGAGGTCGTGCCCGGGATCAACCGGCTGGCGCGCCGTTTCGCGCATGTGGTGCTGACGCAGGACTGGCATCCGGCCGACCACGTGTCGTTCGCGGCCAACCACGCCGGCACGCAGCCGTTCCAGACGCTGGCGCTGCCGTATGGCGAGCAGGTGATGTGGCCGGTGCACTGCGTGCAGGACACGCCGGGCGCCGCGCTGCATGCAGGACTGGCGATACCGCACGCGCGGCTGGTGATCCGCAAAGGTCACCACCGCGAGGTGGACAGCTACTCCGCCTTCCTGGAGGCGGACCGCGCCACCCACACCGGCCTGGCCGGCTACCTGCGCGAGCAGGGCGTGCGGCGCGTGTTCTGCGTGGGACTGGCCACCGACTACTGCGTGGGATGGAGCGCGCTCGACGCGCGTGCCGCCGGCTTCGAGGCGGCCGTCGTCGAGGACGCCTGCCGCGCCATCGACCTGCAGGGATCGCTGGCGCACGCCTGGCAGCAGATGTCCGCTGCCGGCGTTGTACGCGTGCAGTCCGACGCCTTGCCGCAGCCCGCCTAGCCCCGCCTGGACGCCCATCGCCGCCGCCGACGCGCTACCACCGATACCGCAAGACACCAAGAGATACCGAGGAGCAAGACATGAACGAGGCAGTGATCGTTTCGACCGCACGGACCGCCCTGGCCAAGAGCTGGAAAGGCGCCTTCAACATGACCCACGGCGCCACCCTGGGCGGCCACGCTGTCCAGCACGCCATCGCGCGCGCCAAGATCGAGGCCGGCGAGGTGGAAGACGTGCTGATGGGCTGCGCCAACCCGGAAGGTGCCACCGGCGCCAACATCGCCCGCCAGATCGCACTGCGCGCCGGCTGCCCAGTGACCGTGCCGGGTGCCACCGTCAACCGCTTCTGCTCGTCCGGCCTGCAGACCATCGCCATGGCCGCGCAGCGCGTGATCGCCGATGAAGGCGACATCTACGTCGCCGGTGGCGTGGAGAGCATCTCCTGCGTGCAGCAGGAAATGAACCGCCACATGGTTCAGGAAAGCTGGCTGACCAAGAACAAGCCGGAAATCTACTGGAACATGCTGCAGACCGCCGAGAACGTGGCCAAGCGCTACAACATCTCGAAGGAGCGCCAGGACGAATACGGCGTGCGCAGCCAGCAGCGTGCTTTCGCAGCGCTGGAGGCCGGCAAGTTCAACGATGAGATCGTGCCGATGACCGTGCTCGCCGGCGTGGCCGACAAGGCCACCGGCCAGCTGGTCACCAAGGAAGTCACCATCTCGGCCGACGAGGGCATCCGCGGCGATACCACGCTGGAAGGCGTGGCCAAGATCCGCACCGCCGTGCCCGGTGGTGTGGTCACCGCCGGCAACGCTTCGCAGTTCTCGGACGGCGCCTCGGCGGTCGTGGTGATGAACGCCAAGGTGGCGGCGGCCAAGGGCCTGCAGCCGCTGGGCGTGTTCCGCGGCTTTGCCGTGGCCGGCTGCGAGCCCGATGAAATGGGCATCGGCCCGGTCTTCGCGGTGCCCAAGCTGCTGAAGAAGGCAGGCCTGAAGGTCGAGGACATCGGCCTGTGGGAGCTGAACGAAGCCTTCGCCGTGCAGGTGCTGTACTGCGCCGACAAGCTGGGCATCCCGATGGACCGCCTGAACGTCAACGGCGGCGCCATCGCGGTGGGCCACCCCTACGGTGTGTCGGGCGCCCGCCTGGTCGGCCATGCGCTGATCGAAGGCAAGCGCCGCGGCGTCAAGTACGTGGTGGTGACCATGTGCATCGGCGGCGGCCAGGGCGCGGCCGGCCTGTTCGAAGTGCTCTGATGCCGTCCGGCGCCGCAGATCGGATGCTGGCCTGGGGCCGGGAAGTGCTGGCAGGCCAGCCCTTCTCGGTGCTGCTCGGCGCCGAACTGGCGGCGCTGTCGCCGGAACGGGCCGAGCTGCGCCTGCCGCTGCGCGAGGCGATGCGCCAGCAGGACGGCTTCGCCCACGGCGGCGTGGTCAGCTACCTGGCCGACAACGCGCTGACCTACGCGGGCGGCGCGGCCATGGCGGCCCCGGTGGTGACCTCGGAGTACAAGATCAACTACGTACGTCCCGCGATCGGCGAGCTGCTGATCGCACGGGCCGAATGCGTCAGCCATGGCCGCCAGCAGGCGGTGGTGCGCTGTGACGTGTTCGTCGTCAAGGATGGCGAGGAAAAGCTCTGCGCGGTCGCGCAGGGCACCATCGCCAGGCTGGGCGAGGCGGCTTGATCGAGACGGAAGAAGGGCGCGCGAGCGCCTTTTTTCCACTGCAGCACCCCCGAACGCAGAACAAGAGAAACAACAGAGAACAGAGAACCGGTGCGCCAGCGCGGCACGCCGGTCCGGAGACTTGCGCGGCGCGCTGGGGCGCGACGCGTTCGCCATTCCCAACCCATCTGTCTGGGAGCCGTATCCTGCCATGTCGCTGATCCTATCCCGCCGAGACCTGAACTTCCTGCTGTACGAGTGGCTGCGGGTCGAGGAACTGAATCGCATTCGGCGCTATGCCGAGCACAGCCGCGAGACCTTCGATGCCGCGCTGGACACCTGCGAGAAGATCGCCACCGACCTGTTCGCGCCGCACAACAAGAAGAACGACCAGCAGGAGCCCGAATTCGATGGCGACAAGGTCACCATCATCCCCGAGGTGTCCACCGCGCTGAAGGCCTTCTGCGAGGCCGGCCTGATGGCCGCCGGCCAGGACTTCGAGCTGGGCGGCATGCAGCTGCCCGTGGTGGTGGAGAAGGCCGGCTTCGCCTATTTCAAGGGCGCCAACGTCGGCACCAGTTCCTATCCCTTCCTGACCATCGGCAATGCCAACCTGCTGCTGGCGCATGGTACGCCGGCCCAGGTCGACACCTTCGTCAAGCCCGAGCTGGAAGGGCGCTTCTTCGGCACCATGTGCCTGTCCGAGCCGCAGGCCGGCTCTTCGCTGTCGGACATCACCACGCGTGCTGACTACGAGGGCGAGTCGCCGCTGGGCGCGCAGTACCGGCTGCGCGGCAACAAGATGTGGATCTCGGCCGGCGAGCACGAGCTCTCCGACAATATCGTGCACCTGGTGCTGGCCAAGATCCCCGGCCCGGACGGCAAGCTGGTCCCAGGCGTGAAGGGCATCTCGCTGTTCATCGTGCCGAAGTACCTGGTCAATGAAGACGGCTCGCTGGGCGAGCACAACGACGTGGCGCTGGCCGGCCTGAACCACAAGATGGGCTACCGCGGCACCACCAACTGCCTGCTCAACTTCGGCGAGGGCACCAAGTACCGCCCGGGCGGCAAGGCCGGCGCCATCGGCTACCTGGTCGGCGAGGCGCACAAGGGCCTGGCCTGCATGTTCCACATGATGAACGAGGCCCGCATCGGCGTGGGCCTGGGCGCGGTGATGCTCGGCTACACCGGCTACCTGCACGCACTGGACTATGCGCGCAACCGCCCGCAAGGCCGTCCGGTCGGCCCCGGCGGCAAGGATCCGGCCAGCCCGCAGGTCAGGCTGGTCGAGCATGCCGACATCCGACGCATGCTGCTGGCGCAGAAGAGTTATGTCGAGGGCGGGCTGGCGCTGAACCTGTACTGCGCCCAGCTGGTCGACCGCGAGCGTGCCGCGGCGGCCGCGGGCGATGCCGCCGCGCATGAACGCGTGGCGCTGCTGCTGGACATCCTGACCCCGATCGCCAAGAGCTGGCCCTCGCAGTGGTGCCTGGAGGCGAACAGCCTCGCCATCCAGGTGCACGGCGGCTACGGCTACACGCGCGAATACAACGTCGAGCAGTTCTACCGCGACAACCGCCTCAACCCCATCCATGAGGGCACGCACGGCATCCAGGGCCTGGACCTGCTGGGCCGCAAGGTGGTGATGAAGGACGGTGCAGCGCTGCGGGCGCTCGGCGAGGAACTGCACGCGACCATCGGCCGTGCGCTGGCCAGCGGCGATGCCGCGCTGGCGGCCCAGGGCAAGGCGCTCGGCAAGGCCGCGGCGCGGCTGGCCGAGGTGACCCAGGTGCTGTGGGCCGCGGGCGATCCCAATGTGACGCTGGCCAATGCCTCGATCTACCTGGAAGCCTTCGGGCACGTGGTGATGGCCTGGATCTGGCTGGAGCAGGCGCTGATCGCACAGGCGGCCCTGTCTGCCGGCGCCAGCGCGCAGGAGCTGGATTTCTACCGTGGCAAGCTGGCCGCGGCCACCTACTTTTCCCAGTGGGAACTGCCCAAGGTGGAGCCGCAGTTCGACCTGCTGGCTTCGCTGGACCGTACCACGCTGGACATGCAGGACGCCTGGTTCTGACGCCGCGGCGCACGGACCGACGCAGACCGAACGACACCGCGCACGCGAGCGTGCGCACATGCAACGACTGGAGACAAGATCATGAGTACCGTCAAGGAACTGTTCGACCTGAGCGGCCGCACCGCCCTGATCACCGGCGGCTCGCGCGGCCTCGGGCTGCAGATCGCCGAGGCGCTGGGCGAGCAGGGCGCACGCCTGGTGCTGTCGGCGCGCAAGACCGACGAGCTGCAGGCTGCGCAGGCCCACCTGAAGGCGCGTGGCATCGAGGCTGACTGGATTGCGGCAGACGGCGCGCAGGAAGCCGATATCGCACGTCTGGCCGACGAGACGCTGGCGCGGCTGGGCCACGTCGACATCCTGGTCAACAACGCTGGCGCCACCTGGGGCGCGCCTGCGGAAGACCACCCCATCGAGGCCTGGGACAAGGTGATGAACCTGAACATTCGCGGCCTGTTCCTGCTGACCCAGCGCATCGGCAAGCTGTCGATGATCCCGCGCCGCCACGGCCGCATCATCAACGTGGCGTCCATCGCCGGCCTGGCCGGCAACCCGCCGGGCTCGATGGAGACCATCGCCTACAACACCTCCAAGGGGGCGGTGGTCAACTTCACCCGCACCCTGGCCGGAGAATGGGGCGAGCACAACATCACGGTCAATGCGCTGGCACCGGGCTTCTTCCCGTCCAAGATGACCAAGGGCTCGCTGGAGCGCCTGGGCGTGGACGCCATGTGCGCGGGCGTGCCGCTGCACCGGTTCGGCGACGACGACGACCTGAAGGGTGCGGCCCTGCTGTTCGCCAGCCAGGCCGGCAAGCACATCACCGGGCAGATCCTGGCGGTAGACGGCGGCGTCAGCGCCGTTTGAATTCCGCGCAAGCGGATTCCGGTGGTCTAATGGCGGTGCGCCTCGGCGCACCCCTGTTTTTTGCAATTTGTCAGACCATGACCCAGAAGAACGGTTTTCCCATCCAGATTCCCTTCCTTGCCTCGCTCGGTGTGCTGTGCAACCAGTTCGGCGAGGGACGCAGTGAAATCGAGCTCGACCTGCGTCCGCACCACGAGAACAGCCTGGAAATGGCACACGGCGGCGTGCTGATGACGCTGCTCGACGTGGCCATGGCGATGGCCGGGCGCTCCGCCGATACCGAGGACCGCGGCGTGGTGACCATCGAAATGAAGACCAGCTTCATGGCGCCGGGGCGCGGCAGGCTGATCGCACGCGGCCTGTGCGTGCACCGCACCGCGACGATGGCCTTCTGCGAGGCCGAGATCGTCGATGGCGAGGGCAAGACCGTCGCGCGCGGCTCCGGCACCTTCAAGTACATCAAGCGCAAGCCGCCCCAGCGGCCGCGCGCCGAGGAGCCGGGCGGCGACGGCTGACGCGGGCCGGGCAAGACCATCCAGGCAGCGCGGACGGGCAGGGAAGAAAGGAAAGCAGAACAAAAAGCAGAACAAGAAGCAGAACAACCCACGCAAGAAGGAGACAGCATGCCGAAGAACCGCCACAACGGTCGTACCATTTCAAAGCTGAGCGCGCTGGCCCTGGCCGGCGCGGGAGTGATTGCCATGAACCAGCCGGTGCAGGCGCAGAATGCCGCCCAGGGCGCCAGCCAACCCGCCGCGGCACCGAGCTTCGCCAGCGCGGCCGATTCCGACCCCCTCAAGCTGGGCTGGATGCAGGGCTTCCCGCCGCCGCCCGACAAGATCGTGCGCTTCGATGCGGCCAGTAACCGCTTTCCGGTCAACCGCTGGAGCTTCTCGCACATCCGGCAACTGGTGCCGACCGCGGCGGTCTGGCGCGGCCGCGGCGCGGCCAGCGCACTGCCGGCCGCGCCGCGCGATATCGCCGAGGTCCCGTACACCGATGCTACGGGCCAGCGCCGCACCTTCGCCGACATGCTGGCGCTGACCTATACCGACGGCATCCTGGTGATGCACAAAGGCAAGGTGGTCTACGAGAAGTACTTCGGCGTACTGAATGACCACACGCCGCACATCGCGATGTCGGTCACCAAGTCCTTCGTCGGCACGCTGGCGGCCATGCTGGCGGCCGAGGGCAAGCTCGATCCGGCGTCGCCGGTCACGCGCTACCTGCCGGAGATGGCCGGCACGGCCTACGGCGACGCCACTGTGCGCCAGGTCATGGATATGACGATAGGCGTCAAGTATTCCGAGAACTACGCGGATCCCAAGGCGGAGATCTGGGACTATGCCCGCGCCGGCGGCATGGCCGCGCGGCCGGCCGGCTATGCCGGGCCGCAGGACTTCTACGCCTTCCTGAAGACGCTGCAGAAGGAAGGCGAGCATGACACCGCTTTCGCCTACAAGACGGTCAATGCCGAGCTGCTGGCCTGGATCGTCAAGCGGGTGACCGGGCAGAGCCTGTCCACCGCGCTGTCGGAGCGGATCTGGCAGCCGATGGGCGCCGAGCAGGACGCCTACTTCACCGTCGACAGCATCGGCAACGAGTCCGGCGGCGGCGGCCTGAACACCGCCCTGCGTGACCTCGCCCGCTTCGGCGAGACCATGCGCAACGATGGCCGTTTCAACGGCAAGCAGGTCATTCCGGCCGCGGTGGTGGCGGATATCCGCCGCGGTGGTGACCCGGCCAAGTTCGCCAAGGCGGGCTATGCGACGCTGCCGGGCTGGAGCTACCGCAATATGTGGTGGGTGGCCAATGACGATCACGGCGTGTTCGAGGCGCGTGGCATCCACGGCCAGGCGATCTATGTCGATCCCAAGGCCGAGATGACCGTTGTGCGCTATGCCTCGCACCCGATCGCGGCGAACGGCGCCAATGACCCCGTGACCTTGCCCGCGTTCCGCGCCCTGGCGCAGGAACTGATGAAACAGCAGTGAATTGCCGGCAGGAGCGGGGCTCGGCGGCCTGCCGGTGTCCTATCCTGTCTATTCCCTTGAAAGAAGGAAATGACCATGTCGCAGACTTTCCAACGCATCGTGCTGGCTTCCCGTCCGAGCGGCCCCGTGACGCCGGACAACTTCCGCCTGGAGACGGTGCCGGTCCCCGAACTGGCCGATGGCCAGGTGCTGGTGCGCAACCACTACCTGTCGCTCGACCCGTATATGCGCGGACGCATGAACGAGAGCAAGTCCTACGCGGTGCCGCAGCCGCTAAACGAAGTGATGATCGGCGGCACGGTGGGCGAGGTGGTGGCCAGCAAGAACCCGAAGTTCGCCGTGGGCGACAAGGTGGTCGGCATGTTCGGCTGGCAGGAGATGGGCGTCAGCGACGGCACCGGCATACAGAAGGTCGACACCACCCACATCCCGCTGTCGGCCTACCTGGGCTCGGTAGGCATGCCGGGCGTGACGGGCTGGTACGGGCTGAACCAGATCATCAAGCCCAAGGCCGGCCAGACCGTGGTGGTCAGCGCCGCCTCGGGCGCGGTCGGCAGCGTGGTGGGCCAGCTTGCCAAGCTCAAGGGCTGCCGCGCGGTCGGCGTGGCGGGCGGCAAGGACAAGTGCGACTACGTGGTCAATGAGCTGGGCTTCGATGCCTGCATCGACTACAAGGCGGCCAAGGACGCCAAGGAACTGTACGCGATGCTGAAGGAGGCCACGCCCGACGGCATCGACGGCTACTTCGAGAACGTCGGCGGCGACGTGCTCGACGCGGTGCTGTCGCGCATGAACGCGTTCGGACGCATCGCCGTATGCGGCATGATCGCCGGCTACGACGGCCAGCCGCTGCCGCTGAAGAATCCGCAGCTGATCCTGGTCTCGCGGCTGACGGTGGAAGGCTTCATCGTTTCGGAGCACATGGAGTTCTGGCCGCAGGCACTGCAGGAACTGGGCGCGGCCGTGGCGCAAGGCAAGATCAAGTTCCGCGAGAGCGTGGCGCAGGGCCTGGCCAGCGCGCCCGAGGCCTTCATGGGCCTGCTCAAGGGCAAGAACTTCGGCAAGCAACTGGTCAAGCTGGTCTAAGCCGGTAGCGGGGCGGCGCGGCCGCCCCGTTATTTTCGGGCAAGCGAGGCCGCGCACGCGGCCCGGACAAAAGGAGGAGACACCCCATGAATGCACCAGCAATGCCCGCAGCGCAAGACGACGAGATGGCCGCCGGCCTGCCGGAGGAAATCAAGGCGCGCTATCGCGTGCTGCCGCGTCCGCCGCAGTTCGCCACCCCGGCCGAGGAGCGCCTGCACCGCAAGCAGCGCCTGGCTGCGGCCTTCCGCCTGTTTTCCCGCTTCGGCTTCGACGAGGGCGTGGCGGGCCATATCACCGCGCGCGATCCCGAATTCCCGGACACCTTCTGGGTCAACCCCTTCGGCGTGCATTTCAGCCAGGTCAAGGTGTCCAACCTGATCCGCTGCGATCACAACGGCAATGTGGTTGAAGGCGATTACCCGGTCAATGCCGCCGCCTTCGCCATCCACTCGCGCGTGCACCAGACCCGCCCCGACGCGGTGGCCGCCGCGCACTCGCACAGCACCTACGGCCGCGCCTGGTCGACGCTGGGCAGGCCGCTCGATGCGCTGACGCAGGACGTATGCGCCTTCTATAACGACCATGCTGTCTACGACGACTTCGGCGGCGTGGTGGTGGAACTGGACGAAGGCCAGCGCATCGCCAACGCGCTGGGCGCCAACAAGGCCGCCATCCTGCAGAACCATGGCCTGCTGACCGTGGGCAAGACGGTGGACGAGGCGGCCTGGTGGTTTATCACCATGGAGCGCTCCTGCCAGGTGCAGCTGCTGGCCGAAGCCGCCGCCGCGCGCACCAATGCGCCGCTGAAGATCATCTCCGATGCGGCCGCACGCCAGGCCTATTCCATCGTGGGCACGGCGCAGGCCGGCTGGTTCCAGTTCCAGCCGCTGTACGCGCGCATCGTCAAGGAACAGCCGGACCTGCTGGACTGAGCCGTGGCGCCCTTTACCGGGAAGGTGGTGCTGATCACCGGCGCCTCGGACGGCATCGGCGCGGAACTGGCCCTGCTGCTGGCGCAGCAGGGCGCGCGCCTGGCGCTGGCGGCGCGCCGGCTGGAGCGGCTGGACGACCTGGTGGCGCGCATCCGCCGCGAGCATCCCGCGGCCGACGCGGTGGCGTGGCGTGCCGACGTTTCCAGCGAGGAAGCCTGCCGCCAGCTGGTGGCCGACGTGGCAGCGCATTTCGGCGGGCTCGACGTGCTGGTCAACAACGCGGGCGTGTCGGCTCACGGCTATTTCGAGCAGGTGACCGACTTCAGCTACTACGAGACCGTGATGCGCGTGAACTACTTCGGCGCGATGTGGTGCACGCGGGAGGCGCTGCCTCATCTGCGGCAACGCGGCGGACTGGTCGTGGCGGTATCGAGCCTGGCCGGCAAGATGGGCGTGCCCGGCCGCACCGCCTACTCGGCCAGCAAGTTCGCGCTGGCGGGCTTCTGCGAGGCGCTGCGCTGCGAGCTGCAGGGCAGCGGCGTCGATGTCTGCGTGGTCTTCCCCGGCGTGGTGGCCACCGCCACCCGCGTGGCCGGTTTCGGCCCCGACGGCAAGCCCCTGGGCGAGAGCCGGCTGCGTGAGGACGATGCGATGAGCGCGCAGGAATGCGCCCGGCAGATGCTGGCCGCCATGGCCGCGCGCAAGCGCGAGCTGGTGATGACCGCCAAGGGGCGGCTCGGGCTCTGGATCAAGCTGTTGGCGCCGGGGCTGGTCGACCGCATGGCCTTGCGCGCGCTCAAGCAAGCAGGGCGGTAAGCGGCGCAGGCGGCCCGCGCACAATGTGCGGCTGGCGGCCTGCGCCTTGGTTGGCGGCGGACGCGACGGCAAGTCCGTCGCCGCACTGGATTGCGAAACGAGGAAAGACGGCATGGCTGAGCTGATCCTGCATCAATACGCGACATCCCCGTTCTCCGAGAAAGTCCGGCTGCTGCTGGGCGCCAAGGGCCTGTCCTGGCAGGCGGTGGAGATCCCCGCGATCCTGCCCAAGCCCGATGTGATGGCCCTGACGGGCGGCTACCGCCGCACGCCGGTGCTGCAGATCGGGGCCGACATCTATTGCGACACGGCGCTGGTCTGCGACGTGATCGACGAACTGGCGCCGTCTCCGGCGCTGTACCCCGCCGCGCAGGCGGGCTCGGCGCGCATCGCTGCAAGCTGGTTCGACACGGTGCTGTTCGGCGCGGTGGCGTCCTACCTGTTCCAGACCGCCGCCGCGCAGGAGATTCTGGGCCGCATGTCGGCGGAACAGGTGCAGGCATTCCGCGCGGACCGCAAGGCCATGCGTGGCGACAGCAATGCGCTGGGCATGCCGCTGGGCGAGGCCAGCGCGCTGCTGCGCGACACCTGCGCCAGGCTGGAGCCGCAGCTTGCCGGCGGCGCATCGCACGTGGCCGGCTCCGAGCTGTCGCTGGCGGATTTCTCGCTGTACCACAACCTCTGGTTCCTCAAGCGCGCCCCCATCCAGACGGCCTGGCTGGACGGCTACCCGGCCCTCGCGTCGTGGTATGCGCGGATGCGGGCCCTGGGCCACGGCAGCGCGAGCGTGATCGACAGCGGCGCGGCCATCGCCGCCGCCCAGGCAGCGGTGCCGCGGGCGGTGTCAGCCGAAGTCTCGGCGGACAGCGGGTTTGCGGCAGGCGACGGGGTCACTGTCACGCCCACCGACTACGCGCGCGACCCGGTAGCCGGCACCCTGGTTGCGCTCAATGACCGTACGGTGACGCTGCGTCGGCAGGATCCGCGCGCCGGCGCGCTCAACGTGCATTTCCCGCGCATGGGCTTCCACGTCCAGCGCGCGGGCTGAGGCCGCAGGCGGCCGGCGGGCAGCATCCACTCACATCACCCCGCCCGTGCGGGCCTGACAGGCAGGCGGCCGGAGGCCGCTGCGCCAACGATCCACCGATATTCAGCAACGGGAGACAAAGATGAATCAATTCGAAGGCAAGGTCGCGGTCATCACGGGCGGCGGCTCGGGTTTCGGCCGGGAATTCGCCAGGATCGGCACGGCGCTAGGCATGAAGCTGGTGCTGGCCGACGTTCAGCAAGAGGCGCTGGACGCCGCCGTGGCCGAGTGCAAGGCGCAGGGCGCGCAGGCGATCGGCGTGCGCACCGACGTGTCCAAGGCCGAGCAGGTGCAGGCGCTGGCCGATGCCGCGATGGCGGCCTTCGGCGAGGTCAACCTGCTGTTCAACAACGCCGGCGTGGGAGCAGGCGGATTGCTCTGGGAGAACACCGAGCGCGACTGGGAATGGGTGCTGGGCGTCAACCTGTATGGCGTGATCCACGGCGTGCGCATCTTCACGCCGCTGATGCTGGCCAGCGCCGCGCGTGATCCGTCCTACCGCGGCCACATCGTCAATACCGCCTCGATGGCCGGCCTGCTGAACCCGCCGGCGATGGGGGTCTACAACGTGTCCAAGCACGCCGTGGTGTCCTTGAGCGAGTCGCTGTACCAGGACCTCAGCCTGGTCTCGGAACAGGTGCATTGCTCGGTGCTGTGCCCGTACTTCGTGCCCACCGGCATCTCGCAGTCGCAGCGCAACCGGCCCGCCGATCTGGCCAACGATGCGCCGCCCACGCGCTCGCAGCTGGTGTCGCAGGCGTTGTCGGACAAGGCCGTCAGCTCGGGCAAGGTCAGCGCCCAGCAGGTGGCCGAGATGACCTTCGACGCCATCCGCGAGGACCGCTTCTACATCTACTCGCATCCGCAGTCGCTGGCGCCTGTCCAGCAGCGCTTCGAGGCCCTGATCGCGCAACGCAACCCGGGCGACCCGTTTGCCGACAAGCCGGGCATGCGCGAGGAGCTGTCCAAGGCCATGCGCGGCTGATCCGGCAGGCCGCCTAACAAATCCAACCGATCCACCACCAGGGAGAACGTCATGACCACTGCCGCCGTGATCCGTCACCTGCAGTTCGCCGACCTGCCCAACGGCACCCGCCTGCACTACGCCAGCGCCGGGGAGCCCGGCAAGCCGTTGATGCTGTTCGTGCACGGCTTTCCGGAGTTCTGGTACGAGTGGGAGTCGCAGCTGGCCGAGTTCGGGCAGACGCATTACGCCGTGGCGCCCGACCTGCGCGGCTTCAACCTGTCGAGCAAGCCGGCCGAGGTGGATGCCTACAAGCCGCGCCATATCGTCGAGGACCTGGTGCAGCTGATCGGCGCGCTCGGCTACGAGCGTGCCGTGGTGGTGGCGCATGACTGGGGCGGCGCGATCTGCTGGAACCTGGCCCTGCAGCATCCCGGCCTGATCGAGCGGCTGGTGATCATCAACGCGCCGCACCCCTATCTGTTCGCCCAGGCGCTGGCTCGCGACCCGGCCCAGCAGGCCGCCTCGGCCTATATGAACTGGCTGCGCAAGCCGGGCTCGGAGCAGGCGCTGGCGGCCGACGACTTCGCGCTGCTCGACGGCATGCTGGCTGGCAAGGGCGAGCAGCGTGCAACATGGTTCACCGACGATACCCGCGCCAGGTACCATGCAGCCTGGTCGCAGCCGGGCGCCGATGGCTCGCATCCGCTCACCGGCGGCGTCAACTACTATCGCGCTTCGCCGATGCACCCGCCGGCGCCGGGCGAAGCCGTGCCCGATGTGTCCCGGTTGGACCCGAAGGACTTCATGGTGCGTGTACCCACGCTGGTGATTTGGGGCGAGCGCGACACCGCGCTGCCCAAGTCGCTCGTGGAAGGACTGGACCAGTTCGTGCCAGGCATGCGGCTGGAGCGCATTCCCGAGGGCACGCATTGGGTGGTGCACGAGCAGCCCGAGCGGGTCAATCTGTTGATCCGCGGCTTCCTGGGCTGAAGCCGGGCCCGCTTCCCGTGATGACCGTACCGGCCGCCGCCGGCGGCCCGCCACGGCGGGCACGCCCTGGCTGGCCGGGCGCGATTGCGCGCAACTGTCCCTGGCCGCGCGTCGCCGCCGCGGCTAGATTCTCCGGCTGGCCCCGCAAGGGCGGGGCGTCATGAACGGAGGGAAGACATGAAGACCATCGGCCTGATCGGCGGGATGAGCTGGGAGTCCTCGGCGGAGTACTACCGCCTGGTCAACCAGGGCATGAAGACACGGCTGGGCGGCCACGCCAATGCCCGCAGCGTGATGGTCACGGTTTGCTTCGAGGAGATCCAGGCGCTTCAGCACGCGGGCCGCTGGGACGAACTGGCCGCGCGCATGCAGCAGGCGGCGCGCCAGGTCGAGCAGGGTGGCGCCGACTTCGTGCTGCTGTGTACCAACACCATGCACCGCGTGGCGCCGGCCATCGAGGCCGCCTTGTCCATTCCTCTGCTGCACATCGTCGATCCCACGGCCCATGCGTTGCGTGCAGCCGGCATCGGTCGCGTGGGCCTGTTGGGCACCCGTTTCACGATGGAGCAGGACTTCTATCGCGCCCGCATGGCCGAACGCCACGGCATCGACACACTGGTGCCGGACGAGGCAGGCCGCCGGCGCGTGCACGAGATCATCTACGACGAGCTTTGCCACGGTGTCATCAGCGAGGCGTCGCGCGACGTCTACCGGCAGGTGATCGCCGAACTGGCCGAGCGGGGCGCCGGCGGCGTGATCCTGGGCTGCACCGAGATCACGCTGCTGATCGGCCCGGATGATGTGGCGCTACCCACGTTCGACACCACGCGGCTGCACGCGTTGGCAGCGGTGGAGGCCGCGCTGGCCGGCGGCGCGGGTGCGGGTGATTTGTCCACCGAATCACTTAATCACTGAAACTAGACTAGCCGCTCGCGGTACAGCCGGTAGTTCTCATCGTCGAAGCAGACGAAGGTGACCTGTTCGATCGATGGCGCGGTGCGCAGCGCCTCGCGTACCGCCGCGATGGCGATGTCCACCGCGCGCTCGCGCGGGAAGCCGTAGATGCCGGTGCTGATATTGGGGAAGGCGAGGGTGCGCAGCCCTTTCTCGGCGGCAAGCCGGACGCTGTTGCGGTAGGCCGAGGCGAGCAGGGCGTCCTCGTTGTCGCCGCCGCCGCGCCAGACCGGACCGACCGCGTGGATCACATAGGGGGCCGGCAGCAAGCCGCCCGTGGTGATCACGGCTTCGCCGGTCGGGCAACCGCCCTGAGAATCGCGAATTGCGCGGCAGGCCGCCATGATGGCCGGTCCGCCCGCGCCGTGGATGGCGCCATCGACGCCGCCGCCGCCCAGCAGGCCGCTGTTCGCGGCATTGACGATGGCGTCCACCTCCATCCGGGTGATGTCGCCGTGCACGACCTGCAAGTGTTCACCAGGCATCTCGCTGTCTCCGTGTCTGTCCGTCTAGGTCGGTAGGTCGGGCGCCGGCGGCCGCGTCGCGTCGGCGCACTGCGGCGATGTGCGCGGGACCGCGCTACATCGACGCCTCCAGCATACGCCGATAATCGTCGGCGCTGGCTTCTTTCGGATTGGTCTTGTGGCAGTGGTCGGCCAGCGCGCCGGCGATCACCTTGTCGAACATGGCCTCGGTCACGCCCATCTGGCCCAGCCCGGTCGGCAGGCCCAGGCGCGCCGTCATTTCGTGCACCGCCTGGGCCACGTCGGCTCCGTCGGACAGATGCATGGCGCGGCGCAGGCGGGCGAAGCGGTGTTCGCGCACCACGCTGGGCGCGTCGGCATTGAAGCGCAGCACGGCGGGCATCACCACGGCGTTGAGCGTGCCGTGGTGCAGGCCGGTCCTGCCGTCGATCTTCAGGCCACCGAGCGGGTGCGACAGCGAATGCACGCAGCCCAGGCCCTTCTGGAATGCCATCGCGCCCTGCATGGAGGCGCTCATCATGTTCAGCCGCGCCTCGCGGTCCAGGCCGTCCTGCGTGGCCCGTTCGATATGGGCCCAGCCGCGTTCCAGGCCATCGAGCGCGATGCCGTCGGCGGGCGGGTTGAAGGCAGGCGCGAGGAAGGTCTCGATGCAGTGGGCGATGGCGTCCATGCCGGTGGCGGCGGTCAGCGCCGAGGGCAGGCCCAGCGTGAGACCCGGGTCGCAGATGGCGGACTTGGGCAGCAGGTGCCAGGAGTGGAAACCCAGCTTGCGGCCGTCTTCCAGGATGATGATGGCGCCGCGTGCCACCTCGCTGCCGGTGCCCGCGGTGGTGGGCACGGCGATCAGCGGCGCTGCGCCTTCGGTGATCTTCGCGCTGCCGCCTTCGATGGTGGCGTAGGTGGTCAGTTCGCCTGGGTGGGTGGCCAGGATGGCGATGCCCTTGGCCAGGTCGATCGACGAGCCGCCGCCCACCGCGACCAGGCCATCGCAGCCGGCCGCGCGGTATTGCTCGGTCGCCTTGCGCACCATGGCTTCGGTGGGGTTGGACGGCGTTTCGTCGAACACCGCCACCGGCAGCCCGGCCAGCGCGTCGAGGGCCTGGCCGGCCACGCCGGCCGCCATCACGCCCTTGTCGGTGACCAGCAGCGGCCGCCGGATGCCGACCCGCTCGCATTCGGACTTGAGCAGGCTGACTGCGCCGAATTCGAGGTGGATGTGGGTCAGGTAGTAGATGAAGGCCATGTGCGCTGTCTCCTTTTCTGCGTTGCGGGGCAACGTGAGGAGCCGGGTCTCCGCAGCGGGGTGCCGGATCCCGGCCGGTGCTCTGCAGTCTAGCAAGTCGCGGCGGTGCGCGGCTTGCATCGGGGGACGACGTCGATGTGCTTCGTGTGAGCGCAGGAGGGGCGCGCGGAGACAGGCCAGCACACCCGAATTCGAGCGGGGCGGCGGCCCGACCGCTCACACTGGCGGCCACCGCGCCCTTGATCGTGACGAAGCCGGCGCGCGCCAATCCCGACTTGAGCGGGGTGCCTGTGCCGCCACCCAGCGGGATGCGCGTCAGGTACTATATGCCTTCAATGTGCGCTTTTCTCCCTTTTTGCGCCGCTGGGCAATGTGGCGAGCCGGATTTTCGCGGCAGGGAGCGGAGCCCCGGGGCCTTGACATCGGTGTCCGCGCGGCCTGACGGCAGGGACCCATTCGCAACGACACTCCGGATTGAAAATGAAGAAAAACCTCCTTGCAGTGACGGCCGTGACTTGCGCCGCTTCGGGTGCAGCGTTTGCTCAATCGTCCAGCGTGACGCTCTATGGTGTCGCCGACGCGGGCATCAGCTATCAGAGCCACGTGCAGAGCGCATCCGGCCAGGGCGGTTCCGTCTATGCCGTGAGTTCCGGTGGCCTTTCCGGTTCCCGCTGGGGGCTGCGCGGGGTGGAGGACCTCGGCAACAACCTGAAGGGCGTCGTCGTGCTGGAAAGCGGCTTCGACATCGATACGGGCAATTCCGGCCAGGGTAACCGGCTGTTCGGCCGCCAGGCCTACGTCGGCCTGCAGAGCCAGTATGGTGCCGTCACGTTCGGCCGCCAGCAGAATTCGCTGTATGACCTGTTCGCCGCCTACGATCCGATGGCCGTCGGCCCCAGCTATTCGCTCAACGCGGTAGACAACCAGTTCAACGGCCGGGCCGACAACGCGATCAAGTACACCGGCAACTTCAGCGGCCTGACCGCGACGGCCTTCTACAGCTTCGGCCGCGACGTCACTTCCGGGCTCGGCGGCGAAGTGCCTGGCGCCTTCAAGGTCGGCAAGAACTTTGGTGGCGGCCTGGCCTACGCAAATGGCCCCTTCTCGGTGGGCGTGGCCTATGACCAGTATCAGGGAAGCACGCTGGCGTCGGCCGATCTGACCGCCAAGCGCGCCGCCATTGGTACGTCCTATGCCTTCGGTCCGGCAAAGCTGTTTGCCGGCTATCGCTGGATGCGCGATGAAGTCACGACGGGCAAGGGCCGGCAAGAGAATCTGTACTGGGCGGGTGCTCAGTACAGCGTCACGCCGGCGCTCAGCGTGACTGGCGCGGGCTATTTCACGGATGCCCGCACCGACGACAAGGACTCGCTGTTGATCGTACTCAATGCCGACTATGCCTTGTCCAAGCGCACCGATGCCTACCTGCTGGTCGGCTACGTGATCAACCGTAGCACTGCCACCTTCGGCGTGACCGGCACGGCCAATACCCTGCCGGGCCAAAACCAGACCGGCGCCATGGTCGGTGTGCGTCACCGCTTCTGAGCCACCTCGTCGCGGCACGCGGCACGCCTGGATTGCGTGCCGGTCGCAGCGCATATCGACCTTGACTTGTCACTGGGTCAAGGAAGCTCGGCCGACAGCCATGTCGGCCGATTTTTTTGGAAGCGCCGCCGATTGCCGCGCAGACGGGCCGGGTGCGCGGCAAGAACACGACTACATGCGGCCGTAGGCGCAAGGCTGTCTGTCCAGCGCTTCCCGGGTGAAGCCGTAGGCGACGCGCAGTTGGTGCTCCGCGTCATCCACCGCATCCAGGCACGCGAACATCAGATCATCCTTGAACTTCTGCGACTTGCCCTTGAGGCTGCGCGCCTCGTACGAGGTCTGCCTCGCCCGGCAGCGAAGCGAGAGCAGGGCTTCCTTGGAGGCTGCGCTGAGTTGCGCCTGGTCGAGGCGCTTGCACTCGACGTAAGACTGGGCGAAGAGGGCCTGGCTCGCCAGCAGCACCGGAAGCAGGAGGGCGAAGCGAGAGAACTGGCGCATATACGTCATGATAGTCGGGGACATGGGGCGGGCCGATGCGATTCGTGTCAGGCCCTGCTGCGGCGTCGCGGGTCGGCGATCCAGGCTGGGACAGACGAAGGACGCGGCGCGCGATGCGTGCCTCGCATAGGCCGCACACGCCGTGCCGGCTTGCCGCCGGGCTATCGGCAAAAGGCGTGATCAGATCACGTTACCGAGGGAAAGCCAAGGAAACTTTGCCGTCTGGCCTGGTGCGCGAGCGGACCGGCAAAGCGTGTGTCGCGCCATGTCGGCGCAGGATGCGCGATCATGGTGCAAGAAGGCGGCTTCAGCAGGGTAGATGGGGATAATTCTGCGATGCCCGCGCTGCCGATCGCGGGCATCGCTGACGGCCGAGGTGCTCCAGTGGTTCTTCTCACAATACCTGGATTGCGAGGCCAGCCGCGATGACTGGCGATTCGCGCCGCTCGACGACGGCGGCAGCGGGCGTGCTATGGCGCCGTCGCGCCCGATGCCCGCACCGCATCGGCCCACTGCGCGCGCTCATCGCGCATGAAGCCCTCGAAGGCCGCGGGTGGCAGTCCGCCCGGCCGCCCGCCTAGCTGGCTGAAACGCTCGACCACGTCCGGCCGCTTCAGCGCGGTCGACAGCGCCTTGTAGACGGCATCGATCACGGCCGGCGGCGTGCCGGCGCGCGCCACCAGGCCGAACCAGCCAGTCACGACGAAGCGATCGACGCCGGCCTGCGCCATGGTCGGCGTGCCCGGCAGTGCCGGCACTCGCGCGTTGCCGGTCACGGCAAGCGCGCGCACCGTGCCCGCGCTGATCTGGCCCTGCGCTGCGGGCAGGTTGTCGAACATGAAATCGACCTCGCCCGACATGACCGCCGACAGGCCCAGGTTCGCGCCCTTGTAGGGAACGTGCAGGGCATCGATGCCGGTGCGCAGCTTGAACAGCTCACCCGACAGATGCGTGGTCTGCCCGATCCCCGAGGAGCTGAACGACAGGTGTCCCGGATGCGCTTTCGCCTGGCGCACCAGATCGCCGACAGAGTGCAGCGGCGAGTCGCCCTTCACTACGAGGACATTGGAGAACACCAGCACATCGGTGATGCCCACGAAGTCCGCCGCCTGGTAAGGCAGGTTGCGGTAGAGGCTGTAGTTGATCGCATTGACGCCCGTATTGCCCATCATCAGCGTATAGCCGTCGGCGGGCGCCTTCAGCAGGAACTGCGCGCCGACGATGCCGCCGCCCCCCGCCCGGTTTTCCACCACGACCGGCTGCGACCACGCCGTGCTCAGCAGATTGGCAACGATGCGCGCGGTGATGTCGCCGCTGCCGCCGGGCGGGCCGGGCACGATCAAGGTGACCGGTCGTTCGGGAAAGCTGCCCGCATACGCGCTGCCCAGGCAGGTGGCCAGCGCCAGGGCAACCACGCGCCATGCCCATCTTGAGTTCATCTTCGTCTCCCGCTTGCTTGGATGGAGGGGTTAGTCCACTGAATCACTGAAATCGGTCGGTGCCTGCCACGCCATGCGGGCCGGGTTGACGCAGCGGCGTCGTTGCAATTGCTCGCAATAGCCGTGCTATTGCTGCGCTTTGCCCTTGCAGGGCGCGCACGCGCTGGCAAGCGCGTGCCGCTGCGCATTCGGATTGCTATGCCATCCGAATGCACTGCTTCGCCCTAGCGCTGTATCCCGCACGGCATGTCCTTCACCTCCCATTTCAATGATTCAGCGGACTAGTGCTTGACCAGCGGGCAGCCGGCGGCCGCCAAGGGTTTGAAGGCCTGGTCGCCGGGGATGGTGGCGAGCAGCTTGTAGTAGTCCCACGGATACTTCGATTCATCGGGGCGCTTGACCTGGAAGAGGTACATGTCATGCACCATCAGGCCGTCCTCGCGAATCCTGCCGTGCCTGGCGAAGAAGTCCTCGACCGGCAGTTCGCGCATCTTCCGCATCACGGCGGCGGTCTCGGTGGTGTTCGCCGCCTGCACCGCCTTCAGGTAGTGCAGCACCGAGGAGTAGACGGCGGCCTGGCTCATATTCGGCATGGCCTTGACCCGCTCGAAGTAGCGCCTGGAGAAGGCCCGGGTCTGCGCATCCATGTCCCAGTAGAAGGCCTCGGAAAGCACCATGCCCTGGGCCACGCCGAGGCCGATCGCATGCACGTCGTTGATGTACATCAGCAGGCTCGCCAGCCGTTGCGGCCCGCCGGCGTGGATGCCGAACTCGCGCGCGGACTTGATCACGTTGACCAGGTCGCCGCCGAAGCTGGCGAGCCCGATCACCGAGGCGCCGCTGCCCTGGGCCCGCACCACTACCGAGGAGAAATCCGTGGCGCTGAGCGGATGCCGCACTTCGCCGACCACGGTGCCGCCTTCTTGCGCCAGCGCCGCACGCGCGGCATCGACGATGTCGCGTCCGCCCGCGTAGTCGGCCGTGATGAAGTACCACTTCTTGCCGCCCTGGCGCACCACGGCGCGGGCCACGGTGTTGGCCAGCGAGTAGGAGTCGTAGGCGTAGTGGACCGAGACGGGCGAGCACAGGTCGCCCGTCAGCCGGTCCGAGGCGGGGCCGCTCAGCACCAGGATCTTGTCCTTCTCGCGCGCCACGTTCAGCACCGCGAGGGCAGTCGCCGAGCCGGTCACGTCGTGGATGGCGTCGACCTTCTGCACATCGAACCATTCACGAGCGCGCGTCGCGGCGAGGTCGGCGCGGCCCTGGTGGTCGGCGACCAGCAGCTCGACCTTGCGGCCCAGCACCTTGCCGCCGAAATCGTCGATTGCCAGCTGGGCCGCGGTCGCGCTGCCCTTGCCGGAGATATCGGCGTAGACGCCGCTCATGTCGAGGATCAGGCCGATCTTGACCGAATCCGGCGCCGCGTTGGCTACGCCCATCCAGCAGGCGCCCGCGAACGCTGCCGCACGCAGGCCGCGCAGCAGGCGCGCGGCTTTGCTCATTCCATGCATCATGCTTGTCTCCTTGCCGCCCCGGAGGAGCGGGCTCTGTCCGGACGTGGCTTCCGGGTTCTCTTCGTGTTTTCTTCGGGTTTTCTCAGGTTCGCCTACCCGTGCCCAAGGCCGGTTGCGCGGACCATCGTGACCCAGCGCCGCCGCTCGGCTTCGAGGAAGGCTTCATACGCGGCCAGCGAGCCGCCGGTCGGGGTCACGCCGAGGTCGTGCATGCGCTTGCGCAGCGCGGGGTCGGACACGGCGCCGGCCGCGGCCTGGTGCAGCTTGTCGATGGCGCCGGCGGGCGTGCCGGCCGGCACGAACAGGCCGTTCCAGATCGGGATCGCGTAGCCCGGATAGCCGAGCTCGGCGACGGTCGGCACCTCCGGCATGCTGGCCACGCGCTCGCCGCTGATGGTGGCCAGCGTGCGCAGCTTGCCCTGCTGCACCAGCGGCTTGGTGAACGGCACCGTCATCACGGCGACATCGATACGCCCTTCGAGCAGGTCGCCCAGTGCCGGGCTTTCCCCCTTGTACGGTACGTGCACCATGGAGACCCCGGCGCGCTGGCTCAGGTACTCGAGCGCGACGTGCAAGGGGCCGAGCGCCCCGGTCGACATGTAGGAGACGGCGCGCGGGCGCCGCCGCGCGGCGGCGATCAGGTCGTCCAGCGTGCGGTACGGGCTGCCGGCCGCCACAGTCAGCACGTAGTCGACATTGCAGAGGTAGGCGACCGGGGTCAGGTCGCGCACCGGGTCATAGGGCAGGGCGGGCTGGGTGTAGGCCAGCACGATGTTCGTGCCGACGCCACCGAGCAGCACGCCATAGCCATCGGCCGCTCCCTTGGCCACCACGGTGGCGCCGATCGCGCCGGCGGCGCCCACGCGGTTCTCCACGACCATGGTCTGCCCCAGCGCAGGCTCCATGGCACGGCCGAGCAGGCGTCCGAGGATATCGGTGGCGCCACCGGCCGCGAAGGGCACGACCAGGCGCAAGGGCCGGTCCGGATAGTCCGTGCCCGCGGCAGCGCGGGCCAGGCCCGGCAGCAGCAGGCCTGCGGCGAGCTGCCGCAGCGCCGCACGGCGGCCATGAGCGCTCATGCGCGCACCGCATGCCGGGTGCTTCGACCAAGCGAGCTTCTTCATTTTTGTCTCCTCCTTTCCCATCCTGCCGTGGTTGCGGGCGCGCCGCAGTCAGATGCGCACGGCGCTGATCGTGAGGCCGCCGTCGATATGCAGCGTCTGCCCGGTCATGAAGCCGGCGCGCGCATCGAGCAGGAAGGCCACCGCATGCGCGATCTCCTCCGGCGCGCCGACCCGTTGCAAGGGCACGGCCGCCATCAGCGCGCGCGTGCGCGGGTCGTCCGGTGGGCTGGCGGTGCGAAACAGCTCGGTGGCGATCGGCCCCGGCGCGATCACGTTGACGGTGATGGCGGATGCGGCGAGCTCCAGCGCCCAGGTACGGCTCATGCCGATCACCGCGGCCTTGGTCGCGCTGTAGGCGGTACGGTTGATCTTGCCCAGCGCCGCGCGCGAGGACAGGTTGACGATGCGGCCCGCACCCAGCGCGCGCATGCCGGGCAGCAGTGCCTGTGTGCACACCAGCGTGGCGTTGAGGTTGAGCCGCACCGCGGCGTCCATGTCGGCGAGCGAGGTGTCGTCAAGCGAGGTGGTCGGCGCCATTGCCGCGTTGTTGACCAGCGCGTAGAAGGGCGCTTGCGCGGCCAGCTCCTCGAGCAGCTTGCGCGTGGCGTTGAGGTCGTTGAGATCGCAGCAGTGGAATTCCTCGCCGGGGGCGAGGTCGCGCGGACGCGTTCTTGCCACGCCGGTGGCGCGATAGCCGTCCTCGTGCAAGCGGCGCAGCACGGCCCGCCCGATGCCCTTGCTGGCACCGGTCACCAGCACGCGTTTCTTCTCTTCCTTGCTTGTCATGTCGCTCCTGTCCTTTCCTGGTTGCGGGCAGCACGCCTGCGCCGTGCCGGCCGTGCCGGCACGTTGCGGTGGGGGCGGTGCGGCCGGTACTTGCGCGGATTGCGCTTCAGGCCGGCGTGCCGGCCAGCACCTTGCGGCCGATGATCAGCTTCTGGATCTCGGAGGCGCCCTCGTAGATGCGCATCGGGCGCACGTCGCGGAACAGCCGTTCGATCACGCAGCCCTGTGTCACACCCAGGGCGCCGAACAGTTGCACCGCGCTGTCGACGACGCGAAAGGCCGCCTCGGTGCCGCCCAGCTTGGCCATGGCCGCTTCGCGGGTGATGGTGGCGCCGCGCACGTCACGCAGCCATGCCGCACGGTAGACCAGCAAGGCGGCGGCCTCGATGTCCAGCGCCATGTCGGCGACGCGGCTGCGCACCGTGTCCATCTCCGCCATCGCCTTGCCGAAGAGCACGCGGGCGTTCATGCGCGTGACGGTCTCGTCCAGCGCGCGCCGCGACAGTCCCACGGCCCCGCCGCCGACGGACGAGCGGAAGATGTCGAGCACCGACATGGCGACCTTGAAGCCCTCGCCGGGCTTGCCCAGCAGATTGGCGGCAGGGATCCGGCAGTCCTCGAAATGCAGGACGGCCAGCGGATGCGGTGCGACGATGTCGACGTTGGCGCTGGCGTGCAGGCCCGGCGTCCCGGCGTCGACGAGGAAGGCGGACAGGCCCTTGGCGCCCGGCGCGGTTTCCGAGCGCGCCACGACCACGTAGTAGTCCGCGATGCCGCCATTGGAGATATAGGCCTTGGCACCGTTCAGCACATAGGTGTCGCCCTGGCGCTCCGCCCGTGTCGCGATCGACGCGACATCCGAGCCGCCGTCCGGCTCGGTCAGGGCCAGGGCGGCGATGGCCCGCCCGGCCCGGCAAGCATCCAGATAGCGCGCCTGCATCGCATCGCTGCCATAGAGCCAGAGCGGCGCCGTGCCGATGCCCTGCATCGAAAAGACGAAATCCGCCAGCGCCGAGCGATAGGAGAGGGCCTCCCGGATCAGGCAGACCGAGCGCAGGTCGACCGCCTGCGCCTGCGCGGTACCTGATGGCGGCACGGCGGGCGGCACGGCGAACTGCAGCAGGCCGGATGCGCCCAGGTCATGCAGCAGCGCGCGGCATTGCTCGGCCAGCGGCAAGGCCTCGAGCTCGGCCTCGCGCCGTTCGTATGCGGCCTGCCAGGCTTGCAGCCTTTCGGCCAGCGCCGCATGGCGCGGCTCGAAGAAGGGCAGGTCCCAGTGACTCCACGCGTGCGTCTTCATGCGTTCTCCTCATCCAGCAGTTGCTGCGCCAGCTCGCGCAGCGTGTTCTTCTTGACCTTCTCGCCGTTCGGGCTGGCGGTGACCGGAAAGGACTCGACCGCGAACACCCGCAGCGGCAGCTTGAATACCGCCAGCTGCGCGCGGCAGGCCCGCAGGATCGCCGCCTCGTCGTGCACGTAGGCGCCATCCCCGACCACGAAGGCAACCGGCCGGGCGCTGCCCTGCGCCTCCACGGCCACCACCTGGCTGGCGCGCGCGCCCGAGGCCTGCAGCACCACCTCCTCGATCTCCAGGGGATTGACCAGGTAGCCGCCGATGCGCAGCACGTCGCCGATGCGCGACAGGTGCGTGAAGCCACCGTCGCCGTTCAGGTAGGCAAGGTCGCCGGTGCGCAGATAGCCGTCCGCGGTGAAGGCGCGTGCGGTGGCCTCGTCATCGCCGAGGTAGCCGAGCATCACGTCGGGCGTCAGGATCTCGAGTTCGCCGCTGGCGTCGGGGGGCAGGCACTGGCCCGTGTCCAGGCTGCGCACGCGGACCCGCGCCGCCGGCGCCAGCGGTATGCCGCCAGACTGCTGGCGCCGTTCCAGGGGCGCGTCGGCGCGCTGGCTGGCGAACAGGGCCAGGGTCTCGCTCAGCCCGTAGCAGCCGCGCATGCGGATCCCTCGCTGTCCGGCGCGGGCGGGCAGGTCGGCCAATCCGGGCGTGAAATTGGCATGCCCGAACATCTGCAAGGCCGGTGCCGTCCAGTCAGGGGTCGCCGCGTCCAGCATCTTGTCGACCATGTCGTTGGTGCCGAACATGTGGGTGATGCCCTGCGTGGCGAGCAAGTGGGCGGCCTGGGCCGGCTCGAAATTCTCCATCACGGTCAAGGGTGCCTGTGCGCACAGCGCCGTCATGGCCACCGTGTAGCCGAAGGCGCCGCAGAAGGGGATGGCCAGCAGCATGCGCGCGCTGTCGCGGGTGATGTCGAAGGCCGCGGCGACATCGGCGCAATGGCGCGCCACACGCAGTTGCCCGTGGACGATCAGCTTCGGCCGGCTGGTGGTGCCGGAGGAGGACAGGATGATGCAGGGATCCTCAGGGCCGCCCAGCGCCGGCGCTACGGGTGGCGCCTCGGCCAGCGCCTCCAGCGATTGCTGCGTCAGGCCGGGAACGGCTGCTGCCTCGGCGCCGGCATGGATCGCCAGGCGCAGTGCCGGCAGCCCCCCGGCAGCGACCTGCTGCAGCAGGTCGTCGTAGCGGCGGCCGCGATACGCCGGCACGTAGACCAGGGCCTTGCAGTCCGACCTGGCCATGAAGTCGGCCACCTCCTTCGGCCCATAGCGCAGGTTCAGGCTCAGCACGCAGGCGCCGAGGCGAGCGCAGGCGAAGGCAACGCAGATCCAGTCCGGGGTGTTGGGCAGCCAGAGCGCCACCACGTCGCCGCGGCCGATGCCTTGGCGCTGCAGTCCGGCAGCAATGCGCAAGGCACGTTCGCGCACCGCCCCGAAGGTCATGGTCCGGCCCTCGAAGACGAGGCAGGCCGATCCGCGCGGCGCCTGCTCCAGCAAGGAAAACAAGGGGCTATCCGCCATGGCGAGTTCCCTTCAGACCGTGCCGATCGGCGTGACCGGGGAGCCCACCGCGCCGGGCAGGCGCAGCGGCGGTGCGGTCAGCAGGAAGCGCGAACGGCCATGTTCGCGCAGCCACTGCGCCAGCGGCGTCAGGTACCACAGCTCGCCGAAGGGCATGCCGAGCTTGAACAGGCACAGCTCATGCAGCGGCAGGAAGGCGCAGGGGCCGGCCTGCGCACGCGCCGGCACGGACTCCACCCCATAGTTGTCGGCCACGATGGCGGCAATGCCGCTATCGATGATCCATTGGTGGAGTTCGGCATCACGCCCGTCCAGCGCGGCGCCGAAGCGCTCGGCCATATCGGGCTCGGGCTGCTTGTTGCGCTCGAGCAAGAGCTGCGCGAAGCGCGTATGCAGGCAGAGGATGTCTCCCGGCTCCACGCTGACCTTGTCCGCGCGCATGATCTCCATCAGCTCGCGATAGCCGATCAGGCGGTGCGCATCGCCCACGTGCGCGTGCAGATCGACCATCACCGCGCGACCCTGCACGCCGTGCTCGGCGATCTTCTCGATGCCCAACGCCAGCGCGCGCGACTGGCCTTGCAGCGCAGGATCGTCGTCCGGTGCCAGCACGTCGGTGCCCGCTCGATAGCCGTTGTAGTAGACCATCTCCTTGACGCCGTCGCCGTCCACGTCGAAGTGTCCGCCGACGTGCGACAGCGCGTCCCACTGCGTGGAGTACTGCAGGAAGAGTTGCACGTAGTCGTCGCAGACCACGTCGGTGAAGTCGGGATTCTCGCGTGCCAGCGCGAAGTTCATCCCCGCGCCGAGCGGGCGCGGCGTCGGCTTGATCACCGGAGGATGCCGGCGCGGATTGAGCGCATTGCCGCCGGGAAAGTCCAGTGGCAGGCTCAGGCAAAAGCGCAATCCTTCCCTGACCTCGGCAGCGCCCTGGCGGACCTTCTCGGCGGTGATCAGGTTCAGCCGCCCGAGCTGGTCGTCGGCGCCAAAATCGCCCCAGTTCGACTGCGCTGGCCGGAAGCGCCAGCGTTGCTTGCCCTCACCCTCGCCCTCCACCGGCCGCGCGTGTGGCGCGTGCACGTACTTGTATTCGCTCATCTCATCGTCTCCTCTCTGCTGACCCGGCTTCGCCCAGCCGCCACGCGCTATCCGGCGTGCGGCGGTGCCGTATGCGTTTGGATTTCATCGGATGGCTGATTACAATACAAGCGCTTTAGATTGAGATGATCACAATATGAACAACGCAAGCGGGGAAGTGGCTGGGACCCAGAGCCTGTCGCGCGCGCTCAGGCTGCTCAAGCTGATCGCGGCCGCACATGCGCGAGGGATAGAACTGGCGGAACTGCTCGAAGAGACCGGGCTGGATCGCAGCACGGCGTATCGCCTGATCTCGGGCCTGGTGCAGGCCGGCTTCGTCGAACGGGAGACCGACGGCAGGAAGTACCGGCTCGGCATCGAGTCCATGCAGCTCGGCCTGACCGCAATGAGCCGCTCACCGCTGCTCGAGCGCTGCCGTCCGATGCTGCATTCACTGGCTCGGCTTACCGAGGACACCGTTTTCCTGGTGATCCGGAACGGCGACTACGGACACTGCCTGCATATGGAAGAGGGCAGCTATCCGATCAAGGCGCACACGCTGATGGTGGGCAATCTGCGCCTGCTCGGCGTGGGCACGGCCGGCCTGGCCTTGCTGGCCACGCTGCCGGACGCGGACATCGATGCGCTCTACAAGCGCCACCGTGCCGACTACGACGCGATGGGGCTGACGCGGCTGCAACTCGGTGAGCTGGTCGGGCGGACGCGCCGCAGCGGCTATTCGGAGAGCGAGAACCTGGTCACGGCCGGGGCGGGCGGCGTCGGTGCCGCCTTCGAGATCACCCAGGGCAACTACGCGGCGCTGAGTGTGGCCACAGTGCTGGCCCGCATGAGCAAGACCAGGCGGACATGGGTAGCAGGCCTCGTGCTGGAGGAGATTGCCAAGGCAGGATTCAGGACGCCCGGGCCCGCGCGGCGAGGCGGCTAGGCTCCCTGCTCCGACTGCCTGAGTCCGTTCCGGCAGGGCTGGAGGCCGGGGCGCGTGGCCGGGCGGGCGCGCGTGGCGGCGCGGTCCTTGCTGGCGTGGGGAGGGAAGTCCCGCACGAAGACCGGCGCGCGGGCGAGGCAATCGCTTCCCGATGTGCCGGCTGTTGAGCCGGTTGCCGTGCCGCTTGTGCGATCATCGCGCAGTATTTCGTGGCCGCGCGGCCGCATGGGGTTATCTCGCGATGCCCCTGAGGCCAATCGCTGGCATCATGCAAAAAAAGAACGATCGTTCATAATTTGATCTTTCGTTTGCCATCCGCCCGGGGCGTGCCTTGGGCGTGCGTTATCCTCTGCCTCATGTCCATCGCACCACCTGTTTCCTCCGCATCGTCCCAACCGCCCGCCGGCTCGCCGCAGACCCCGTCCGGCAGGCCGGCGACCGCGCTGGACCCGCAGGTGGCCGCGCTGCTGGAACTGATCGCACGCGCCAAGCGCCCGCCCATCAATGCGCTGGATCCGCTCGACGCGAAGATCGCCTATGAGAAGAGCGCGCCGATCCTCGACATTGCGCCGATGCCGGTGCACAGCGTGCAGGCGCTGACCGTGCCGGCGCGCGACGGCCATGCCATCGGCGCGCGGCTGTATGCCCCGCGCGAGGCGAGCTGGGCCGAGCCGCTGCCGCTGCTGGTCTATTTCCACGGCGGCGGCTTCACCGTCGGCAGCCCGGCTTCGCACGATCCGCTGTGCCGGCTGCTGAGCGTGCGCGCCGAGTGCATGGTGCTGTCGGTGGACTACCGGCTGGGCCCGCAATGGCGCTTTCCCACCGCCGCCAACGATGCCTTCGACGTGCTCGACTGGGTCTTTGCCGAGGCCGCCATGCTGGGCGCCGATCCCGCGCGCATCGCGCTGGGCGGCGACAGCGCCGGCGGCACGCTGGCCACGGCCTGCGCCATCGAGGCGCGCCGCCTGGGGCTGGCGCCGGTGCTGCAGATGCTGATCTATCCCGGCACCTGCGCGCGGCAGGACACGCCCTCGCACCGCGCGCTGGCCGAGGGCTATCTGCTGACCGCCGAGATGATCCAGTGGTTCTTCTCGCAATACCTGGACAGCGAGGCCAGCCGTGATGACTGGCGCTTTGCGCCGCTCGACGGCGGTGGCGGCGGCGCGGATGTGGCCGGCTGCTGCCCCGCCTGGATCGCCGTGGCCGGCTACGATCCGCTGCACGACGAGGGCGTGGCCTACGCGTCCAAGTTGCGCGCGGCTGGCGTGCCCGCCGTGCTGGCCGAGTACCCGGACATGATCCACGATTTCTTCAAGCTCGGCCGTTTCGTGCCGGCCGTGGGCAAGGCCCACGACGACGCGGTGGCCGCCCTGCGCGGCGCCTTCGGCAGCGACTGAGCGGCCAGCCCCAGCAAGCCCCATCGAGCCACATCGAGCCCGCAGGCAAGACGGGCCGATCCGGAATTTTTTCGCAGCCCGTAGTACAAGGAGACAGAAGCAATGCAACGCCGCCATTTCATCGTCCGCGCCAGCGCACTCGCCGCCGCCACCGCCTTCGGCTTCGCCGCCGTGCCGGCCCAGGCGCAGTCCGCCGCAGACAAGTTCCCGCAACGTCCGATCCGTCTGGTGATCGGCTACACGGCAGGCGGCTCCACCGACATCCCGTTCCGCGTGCTCGCCGAGAACGCCGCCAAGATCCTGGGGCAGCCGGTGATCGTCGAGAACAAGCCCGGCGCGGGCGGCGTGTTGCCCGCGCAGATGATGCAGGCCACCGCGCCCGACGGCTACACGCTGGCCCAGGTGGCAATGCCGGTCTACCGCCTGCCGTACACCACCAAGATCAACTGGGATCCGGTCAAGGACCTGAGCTACGTGATCAACCTGGCCGGCTATTCCTTCGGCGTGGTGGTGCCGGTGGATTCGCCGATCAAGACCATGCAGGAGTACATCGCCTACGCGCGGGCCAATCCGGGCAAGCTGACCTACGGCTCGCCGGGCTCGATGACCACGCTGCACCTGACCATGGAGGAGTTGGCGATGAAGCAGAACGTGCAGTTCACCCACGTGCCCTACAAGGGCAACGCGGAATCGCTGCAGGCGCTGCTGGGCGGCCACGTGATGTCGGTGGCCGACACGCCGGGCTGGGCGCAGTACGTGGAAAGCGGCAAGCTGCGCCTGCTGTCGACCTGGGGCGACAAGCGCTCCACGCGCTTCCCCAACGCGCCGACGCTGAAGGAACTGGGCTACGGCATCGTGCAGACCTCGCCGTTCGGGCTGGTCGCGCCCAAGGGCACCGACCCGAAGATCGTCAAGAAGCTGCATGACGCCTTCAAGAAGGCGATGGAAATGCCGAACTACCGCCAGGAACTGGCCAAGTTCGACATGGAGCCGTACTACATGAGCAGCGAGCAGTACGCCCAGTTCGCCGCCGAGACGGTGAAGAAGGAAAAGGCCATTATCGAGAAGCTCGGGCTGAACAAGCCCCAGTAAGCCGGTAAGCGAGCAGTCCACAGAGCCGGGCATCCATCCCGGCACGCGGCCGCCGCTGGCGGCCGCGCCACACAGGAGAAAGCCGGCAATGGCAAAGACCGATTTCCGCCACAGCGTGCCGCTGCGCGTGCGCTGGGCCGAGGTGGATCCGCAGTCCATCGTCTTCAACGCGCACTACCTGACCTACTGCGATATCTGCGTGACCGAGTACTGGCGCACGCTCGGCATCCGCTACCCGGAGGACGTGCTCGGGGCGCACGGCGTCGACATCTTCGTCGCCAAGTCCACGCTGGAGTACCACGCTTCGGCGCGCTTCGACGACGAGCTCGATGTGCGCGGCCGCATGGCCCGGCTGGGCCGCTCCAGCATGCTGTTCCGCGTGGAGATCTTCCGCGGCGAAGAGCACCTCATCACCGGCGAGATCGTCTATGTCTGTGCCGACCCGTCGACGCAGAAGTCGACGTCCATCCCGGGCCCGGTGCGCGAGATCATTGAAGCCTACGAGGTGGTGAAGCCGGCGGCCTGACGCTGGCCGGCCGGCCGCCCGGGCCGGGGCAGGCGAGGCGCGCAGCGTCCGAGGTAGGGTTGCAGCCAGCCGAGGCCGGCGGAGGTGCCGGCGCGCGGCCGGTACTCGCAGCCGATCCAGCCCGCGTAGCCGAGAGAGTCGATGACGTCGAACAGATAGGCGTAGTGCAGCTCGCCGGTATCCGGCTCGTGCCGCTCCGGCACGCCGGCAATCTGGATGTGCCCGATGCCTGCCATGTCGCGCCGCAGCTTCATGGCGACGTCGCCTTCCACGATCTGGCAGTGGTAGCAGTCGAACTGCACCTTCAGGTTGGCGGCGCCCACCTCGCGGCAGATGGCCTGTGCCTCGTCCTGGCGGTTCAGGAAGTAGCCGGGCATGTCGCGCGTGTTGATCGGCTCGATCAGCACGGTCAGGCCCTGCGAGGCAGCTGCCTGGGCCGCGTGGGCGAGATTTTCCAGATAGGTGGCGCGGCAGCGCGTGCGCTCGGTGCCGGCCGGCTGCAGGCCGGCCATCACGTGCACGCGGTCGTTGCCGAGCACCGCGGCATATTCCAGCGCGCGGCCGAAGGCGCCGCGGAACTCTGCCTCGCGCCCCGGCAGGGCGGCCAGGCCGCGCTCGCCGCCGGCCCAGTCGCCGGGCGGCGCGTTGAACAGGGCCTGCGCCAGGCCGTTGGCGTCGAGCCGCGCCCGCAGCTCGGCGGCCGGATAGTCATAGGGGAAGAGGAATTCCACGGCACGGAAGCCGTCCGCCGCCGCGGCGGCGAAGCGGTCCGGGAACGCATGCTCCTGGTACATCAGCGAGAGATTGGCGGCAAAGCGCGGCATCTGGGTTGTCTCCGTTTGCGTTTCCCGGCGCCGCGCCGGCCCGGGCTGGCACCGCGCCGGCCCAGGCCGGCACCGGCCTGCGGCGGGGCAGGCCGTCATGATGCCATGCGCCGCTCAGGCCTTGGTGCACTGCTGGTCGACATAGCGCAGCGCATCGGGCAGCGCGTCGCGGAACAGCATCCACTCATGGTCGCCATCCATGATGCGCAATTCCACCTGCTTGGGCTGGATCTGGTGCAGGCGCCAGTACATCATCGAGGAGACCACGGCGATGCCCAGGCGGTCATGGTCGCCCGAGGCGATCCACATCGGCACACGGATCTTGCCGGCCTTGTAGGCATCGAGCTGGCCGGTGTAGTTCAGCGCCTTCCAGGCTTGCTCGTCGAACTGGCCATTGCGCACGAACTGCGGCGCACGGCGTGCTGCCGAGGTTTCCGGCGGCAGCGGATCGTAGGAGGCGGGGCTGATGATGGCCGCGCCGCAGAACATCTCGGGATGGCGCAGCGACAGATTGATCGCGCCGTAGCCGCCCATCGACAGGCCGGCTACCGAGCGGGCGCGGCGTTCCTTCTGCACCCGGTAGTGCGCTTCCACGTACGGCAGCAGGTCCTTCATCAGCGCCGTGTCGCCTTTCTCGGCGACGCCGTCCGTCCACCAGGAGGCGGGCCCCTCGCTCGGCATGATCACGATCGAGGGGCGCAACTGGCCGCGGGCGATCAGGCCGTCCATGGTTTCGATGGCGCCACCCTTGATGCGCCAGGTATTTTCGTCTTCGTCGGCGCCGTGCAGCAGGTAGATCACAGGGTAGGCGGCCGTGCCCGACTGGTAGCCATCCGGCAGGTAGACGGTGAACTTCACGTTGCGGCCGAGCGCGGGCGAGGGGGCGGCATCGGCGAATACCTGCCCGGCGGCAGCGGCGGGGCCTGCGGCGGCCAGCGCCAGCCCGAAGGCAGCAGCCAGGCGGCCGAGCATGCTGCGCAGCGTGCGGGAAGGGAAGCGGGAAAGGCTCATGACTTCTCCAAGTCTTGTGGTTTTTTCGGTTTTTTTCGCGGACCGACCGGTCACGCGCATTGGCCACCTGCTATCTCGATGCCACGGGCGGTGGCCAAGCCATTGCAGGGCAAGCGAGGGAAGCCGGCGGCGCAGGCGGGATTGTCGGGGATTCCGGTCATGTCCGCAGCAGCATTCCGGTCTTGTTTTGCGCCGCTGCGCCGTTCGCTGCCCACCCAGATCCAATCGGCTCTCCCAATTCGCCGGATGAGCCCCTATCATGGCGCCTGTGCCCGCATACGGGCGCTGCACGCAATTAACGCCGATCCCTGCCTTCCTGCCGCACCATCATGACTGTCACCATCCAGCTCTGCACCTGGGCCGAAGCGCGCGAACGCGCACGTGCCATCCGCTACACCGTTTTCGTCGAGGAACAGGGCGTGCCGGTCGAGCTGGAATGGGACGAATGGGATGAGCCGAGCTGGCATGCGCTGGCACTGGCCGCAGACGGCACGCCGCTGGCGACCGGCCGGCTGCTGCCGGATGGCCATATCGGCCGCATGGCGGTGTTGCCGGCCGCACGCGGCACCGGCGTGGGCGCGCGCGTGCTCGCCGCGCTGATGGACAAGGCGGCTGAACTCGGCTATCCCGAGCTGGTGCTTAACGCGCAGACACATGCTGCGCCGTTCTACGCGCGTGCCGGCTTCGTCCAGGCGGGCGAGGAATTCGAGGAGGCCGGCATCCCCCACGTGGAGATGCGCAAGCGCCTGCAGGGGTGAGCGCCGGCCGGCGGCGCGGCTTTGCCGCGCCCCTGAGCCGTCAGCGCGGTGCCGGTTCCGTGCCGGCGTCGTGGGGCAGCATCATGCGGCCCTGGTAGGCCACTTCACCGATGCAGCCGCTGGCGTCGAAGCTGCGCTCGCACAGGTCGAAACGGCCGTCATGGCGCACGCGCAGCACGGTGCTGGCACGCGTGCCGTAGGCGGGTGAGCGGATGAACGCCGAGGAGAGCAGCTTCTCCCATTCCGGCGACACGCCGGTCTGCGGCAGTTCGAAGTCGGCTGCCTGCCGCTCGTCCGCCAGCAGATCCAGGTATGGTGTGATACTGGTGCCCGGCAGGCCACGGTCGGCCGCCAGGGCTTCGGCGAGCGCGCCGACGCGGCTGCGCAGCTTGGGCCAGGGCGTGTCCAGCAAGGCGTTGGACACGCCATAGAGCCCGGGAGCGAGCCGTTGCGGGCGGCGCGCGCTGCCGCGGTTGCTGTACCACCACAATTCGCGCAGGTCGCAGGCCAGCAGGTTGAAGCCGTTATACGCGCCTTGGTCGCGTGAAACGGTATCCAGGTAGTCGTGCGGCGTGGCATCGCCGCGCAGGAAGCCGGCCACCAGTTCGCCCCGCGAGCGGGCGTCCGTGCGCTTTTCGGAAGGGGCGCGGTAATTCGTCAGCGCCGCGAAGCGGGCGCCTGCGGTCATGCCCATCCAGGTGCCGGACTCGCCGATCACCTCGGCGAGGTCGCGCCCGGCCAGCAGCTGGGGCGCGTCCTTCCACCACTGCGCGGGGGCGGCGGGGCGTGCATAGAATTCGTCACGGTTGCCGGCCACCACCAGGGCATAGTCGGGATGGGATTGCCAGGCCACCACTATCAGGCACATATCACTTCCTTTCTGCTCGGCGCGCGCGCGCCACGCGCGTCAGAGCCGGTCCAGATCGATGAAATGCTCGACCTGGCGCTCGCCGCTTAGCCACTGCTGCAGGCCGCTTTGCTGCCACAACCCGGCCAGCGTCTCGCCGAAGGCGGGCGGCACGTCGGCATAGTATTCCATCCAGGTCTGCAGGCCGGCGCGGGTTTCCGGCCTGCGCATCAGCGTACCACCAATCCCGGTCGCCTCCGCAACGGTTTCCATCCAGCGGTGCCAGTGCGGCAGGGCGGCGGCGGCCTGCTCGTCGGCGACGCGGAAGTAGACGTAAAGATGGTCGCTCATGGCGGGCTCCCTGTTGCGTGCCTCAACTGGCGCATTCACTGATGCATGCACCGGCGCATGCAGCGGCGCAATCCGTCCTCAGCCCGCAGCCTGCTCCGCGCCGGACAGCGGCACGGCATACGGCAGGGGCTGGACCGCCAGCGCCGGGCCATCCACCTGGCCGGCGTGCAGCGCCGCGCTAGCCGCGTCGATCTTCAGTTCGGCCAACGCGTCCCAGCCGCCCTCGGGCGAGGCTGCCGCGTTGACGATCATGCCGCAGGGCTGCTCGGGGTCTTCGGGGCGGAACACTTCGGTGCCGGCGGCAGCCGGTTCGCCGTCGCCGTGCACCAGCCACATGCGGCGCTTGAGCGTGCCGCGGTACTGGCTGCGCGCGACGATCTCCTGGCCCGGATAGCAGCCTTTGCGGAAGTTGACGCCGCCGATCAGTTCCAGATTGACCATCTGCGGCACGAACTGTTCCTGGGTGGCTGCCGCAATGCGCGGCACCCCCGCGCGGACGTCGAGCCAGTCCCACAGCGCGGCGCCGGCCGGGGCCAGCTTCTCGGCCAGCCTGGCGTGCACGGCCTCGGCCTGGGCGGCAGCCGCCGCCACTTGCCAGCGTGGCTGGCCGGCGGCGTCGGGCAGGCGGATCACGGTGGCGCCGTCGGCACCCGCCGCCGTCGCCCATTCGCCCGCCGGCACGGGCAGGCCGGCGCCAGCCAGCGCGGCCGCCGCATCAGGACCGGCCACGCCGAAGACAGCCAGGGCCTGGCCGGCATCGCCGAGCTTGGCCTTGGCGCGCAGTACGAACATCGACAGCCGCTTCAGGACGGGCGCGGCAATGTCGCTGGCGAGCTGAAGCACGATGCCTTCGGCGTCGCGCCACATCAGCATGGTCGCCAGCAGGCGGCCCTTGGGCGAACAGTAGCCAGCCAGGCGCGCCTCGCCGGCCGCGAGGTCCTCCACCGCATTGGTGAGCTGGGTGTGCAGGAAGGCGGCGGCATCGTCGCCCGTGGCACGGATCAGGCCCAGGCCGGCCGGTGCACAGACGATGCCGCGCTGGCGCAGTGCGTCGTACTGGTGGGCGAGGTCGGCGATGTCCAGGGTAGGAGTTTGCATGAGACGTAGGCGTGGCCCGGGCGGCAGACGGTGCGGCCGCGCGCGGGTGTGGAATCAGGGGCTGGTCCGCTTGAGCGGGCCGGTACGCATGCCAGCGCGGAGGCAGACGGCGGACTGCCGGTCAGGCTCCCCGCCGCACGGACGGAAACCGGCCGGACTCGTGGCGGAGCAGGGCACCCGGTATTATATGAGGCTGTCGCCATTTTGGCCGGTACCCCTCCAGCGGATGGGGCGGCCGGCCGTGCGGCCTCGGCGCCGCCTGTTTTCCTCACATGAAACGTCTTCTTGTACGCCTGGTCCTGGCCGGCGTGGTCTTTGCGCTCGCCGCCACCGGCGCCTTCGCCTGGTGGGCCAGGCACCCGCTCGGCTTGAGCAGTTCGCCGCTGGAAGTGGTCATCCAGCCCAATTCCAGCGTGGCCAGCGTGGGCCGGCAGATCGCGCGCGGCGGCGTGGGCATCGACCCGCGCCTGTTCGTCCTGCTGGCCCGGCTGACGGGCCGTGCCGCCGAGCTGAAGGCGGGCGGCTATACCTTCGAGCAGGGGGCGACGCCATTGTCCGTGCTCGACAAGATCGCGCGCGGCGAGGTCACGCACTACGTGGTCACGGTGATCGAGGGCTGGGAGTTCCGCAAGATGCGCGCGGCCATCGATGCCAGTCCCGCCCTCAAGCACGATACGCGCGGCATGTCGGACGCCGATCTGATGCGCGCGATCGGGGCGACGGAAAGCGCGCCCGAGGGCCTGTTCTTTCCCGACACCTACCTGTTCACGCGCGGCAGCAGCGACCTCGAACTGTACAAGCATGCCTACCGGGTCATGCAGCGGCGGCTGAACGATGCCTGGGTCGCGCGTGCGCCGGGGCTGCCCTACAAGACACCCTATGAGGCGCTGATCATGGCCTCCATCGTGGAAAAGGAAACCGGCCAGTCGGTCGATCGCCCGATGATCGCCGCCGTCTTCATCAACCGCCTGCGCAAGAATATGCTGCTGCAGACCGACCCGACCGTGATCTACGGCATCGGCGAAGGCTTCGACGGCAACCTGCACAAGCGCGATCTGCAGGCCGACACCCCTTACAATACGTACACGCGGAGCGGCCTGCCGCCCACGCCGATCTCCTTGCCCAGCCTTGCCTCGCTGGCAGCGGCGACGACGCCGGCGCAATCGGACGCGCTCTACTTCGTCGCCCGCGGCGACGGCAGCAGCCAGTTCTCCAGCTCGCTTCCCGAACACAACCGCGCGGTCGACAAGTACCAGCGCGGCAAGAATCGCTGAACATCGCAGACATGCGCGGAAAATTCATTACCTTCGAAGGCATCGATGGTGCCGGCAAGAGCACCCATATCCCCTGGCTGGCCGAGCGCATCGCCGCCCGCCTGCCCGCCGGCGCGAAGGTGGTCGCCACCCGCGAGCCGGGCGGCACCCCGCTGGGCGAGGATCTGCGCCAGTTGCTGCTGCACCGCAAGATGCACCTGGAAACCGAGGCCCTGCTGATGTTCGCGGCGCGCCGCGAGCACATCGCCGAGGTCATCGAACCGGCACTGGCGCGCGGCGACTGGGTGCTGTCGGACCGCTTCACCGACGCCACCTTCGCCTACCAGGGGGGCGGCCGCGGCATGCCGGCCGAGCGGCTGGAGGTGCTGGAGCAATGGGTGCAGGGCAGCCTGCAGCCCGACCTGACCCTGCTGTTCGACGTACCGCTGGAAACCGCGGCCGAGCGGCTGGCAGGCGCGCGCGAGCCCGACAAGTTCGAGGCCGAGTCGCGCGCCTTCTTCGCACGCACCCGCGACGCCTACTTGCGCCGGGCGAGCCAGTCGCCCGGGCGCTTCCGCGTGATCGACTCCACCCGCAGCATCGACGAGATTCGCGTGGAGTTCGAGCAGATCATCGCAACGCTTTGATCGGCAAGGAATATAAGCATCCGTGATATGGTTGCCCGCCACGACCGCCGCCGTCATTGCCGCCATTGCATGTTGCAGGGCGGAGAATCCACTTGAGCTTTACCTTCCAAGGGTTTGATCTTCATGCTTTATCCCTGGCAGACCGATGACTGGAAGCAACTGGCCGCGCTGCGCGGCCAGTTGCCGCAGGCCCTGCTGATCCACGGCCAGCAAGGCATCGGCAAGCGCGACCTGGCCCTGCATTTCGCCCAGGGCCTGTTGTGCGAGACCCCGAAGGCGGATGGCCAGCCCTGCGGCACCTGCGCGGCCTGCCATTGGTTCAGCCAGGGCAACCACCCGGACTTCAGTGTCGTGCGGCCGGAGGCGCTGGAAGGCGGCGCCGAGGGCGAGGCCGAGGAAGGTGGGCGCAAGAAGGCACCCAGCAAGATCATCCGCATGGAACAGGTGCGCGCCCTGATCGACGCGGTCGGCGTCGGCACGCACCGTGCTGGCATGCGGGTAGCGCTGATCTATCCGCTCGACGCCTTGCAGACCGAGGGCGCCAACGCCCTGCTCAAGACGCTGGAAGAGCCGCCTCCGTCCACCTTGTTCCTGCTGGTCACAGACCGCCTGGACCGGGTGCTGCCGACCATCCTGTCGCGCTGCCGCCAGTTCGCCGCGCAGCGGCCGAAGCCTGCCGAGGCGCTGGCCTGGCTGGGCGCCCAGGGTGTGCCCGATGCGCAGGCGCAACTGGCGCTGTCGGGCGGTGCGCCGCTCACCGCGCTGCACGCGGCCGAGTCGGAGGATATGCCGCTGCAACGCTGGCTGGTCAGCCAGCTTGCGGCCGGCGCCGCCTTCGACGCGCTCGGTGCCGCCGACCACCTGCAGAAGCTGCCGGTGCCGGCCATGCTTGGCATCGTGCAGCGCTGGACGTACGATCTGCTCAGTCAGCGGCTGGCACAGGGCGGCGCACGCTACTTCCCCAAGGAGGCGGCGGCGCTCGCACGCTGCGCGGCGGCGACCGACGCGCAGCGGCTGCAGGGATTCGTGGCGCGCCTGGCCAGCCATCGCCGCAGCGAAAACCATCCGCTGGCCACCAGGCTGGTGATGGAGGCGGTATTTCTCGACTATCGCCAGCTATTCCAATAAGGCCCCGGAGAAAAAGGGGCCAGCATGAACAAGGGGTCAATCATGAACATGGCTGCCGCGGCGGCCACGCCGGAGGGCGTGTCCACCGGAGTCGGGGCGTCGACACGCCCCAATGTGCTGTCGTTGTCGATCAAGGACCAGGCGGGGCTGCATGCCGCCTACATGCCGTTCCTGGCACGTGGCGGCATCTTCGTGCCGAGCAGCAAGCCGTTCCGGCTGGAGGAAACGGTGTTCCTGGTCCTGTCGCTGCTCGATCGGCCGCAGCGCTACCAGATCGCCGGCCAAGTGGCATGGCTCACGCCGCCGGGCACGCCGCTGAAGACACCCGGGGTCGGTATTCATTTCCCCGACGACGACAACGGGCGCAACCTGCGGCGCGCGATCGAGGAAATCCTGGGCAAGGCGATTGCCGCCGGGCGCCCCACGCAGACCTTATGAACCAAATGAGGGTTGCGGCTTAACTGTCTGTCATATATGGAAAAAACTGAATTCAAGCTGCGCGTGGCGCGACAGGAAGACCTGCCGGCCATCGTCGAGATCTACAACAGCACCGTGCCGTCGCGCATGGTCACCGCCGATACCGAACCGGTCAGCGTGGCTTCGCGCCAGGCCTGGTTCGAGGCGCACCAGCCCGAGCGCCGTCCGCTCTGGGTGGCCGAGGACGCCGATGGCCGCATGGCCGGCTGGCTCAGCTATTCCGATTTCTATGGCCGGCCCGCCTATGGCGCCACCGCCGAGATCTCGATCTACCTCGACGCCGGCCGCCGCGGCCAGGGCCTGGGGCGCTGGCTGCTGGAGCAGGCGATCGCACGCGCACCGGAGATCGGCGTGAACACGCTGCTGGGCTTCATCTTCGGCCACAACGCGCCCAGCCTGGGCCTGTTCGCCGCCCTCGGCTTCGAGCGCTGGGGCAATCTGCCGAGAGTCGCCGTGCTCGATGGCGTCGAGCGCGACCTGGTCATCCTGGGCCGCCGCCTGCAGGCTGACTGATCTGCTGTCATCTATCATGTTTGTCGATTCCCACTGCCATATCGATTTTCCCGACCTGGCCGCCCGCCTGCCCGAACTGCTGGACAATATGCGGGCCAACCAGGTCTCGCATGCCCTGTGCATTTCCGTCACGCTGGAGGATTTTCCCCGGGTGCTCGCGCTGGCGGAGCAGCATCCCAACCTCTATGCCTCGGTCGGCGTGCACCCCGACTACGAGGAAGGCGAGGAGCCGACGCTGGAGCGGTTGGTCACGCTGTCGGCCCATCCGCGCGTGGTCGGCACCGGCGAGACCGGCCTCGACTACTACCGGCTCAACGGCCGCAGCATCGCCGACATGGAATGGCAGCGCGAGCGCTTCCGCACCCATATCCGCGCGGCGCGCCAGACCGGCAAGCCGCTGATCATCCATACCCGCTCGTCGGCCGACGACACCTTGCGCCTGATGCGCGAGGAAGACGCCGGCGCGGTCGGGGGCGTGATGCACTGCTTCACGGAATCCTGGGACATCGCCCGCCAGGCGCTGGATCAAGGCTTCCATATCTCGTTCTCGGGCATCGTCACCTTCAAGAGCGCGGCCGATCTGCAGGAGACCGCGCGCAAGGTGCCGCTGGACCGCATGCTGATCGAGACCGACTCTCCCTACCTGGCCCCGGTGCCGTATCGCGGCAAGACCAATGAGCCGGCCTGGGTGCGCCATGTGGGCGAGTTCATCGCCAAGCTGCGCGGCGTGCCGGTGGAGCAGGTGGCGGAGCAGACGACCGAGAACTTCTTCCGCTTATTCAAGCATATAGAGAGGAAAGTTGATGCCTGACATGAAGATTTTCCGGCGCGCCGCCGCGGTGGCCCTGCTGGCCGGCTCGGCCCTGGCCTGGGCCGGCACCGTCGACGATATGCGCAAGGCCGTGGTCTTCGACGACGGCAACACCGTGCAGAAGATGCTGGCGCGCGGCACCGATCCCAACCTCGTCGACAGCAAGGGCGACCCCATGCTGCTGGTGGCGGTGCGCGAGAAATCGGCCAAGGTGATCAAGGTCCTGTCCGCGGACAAGAACATCGATTTCGACAAGACGAACGCTGCCGGCGAGACGCCGCTGATGATGGCCTGCCTGCTCAACGAGCCGGACGTGGTCAAGCTGATGGTCGAGAAGTACGAGGTGGAGATCAACAAGACCGGCTGGACGCCGCTGCACTACGCGGCCACCAACGGCAACATTGAGATCGTCAAGTACCTGCTGGACCATTCCGCGTATGTCGATGCGGAAAGCCCGAACGCCACCACGCCGCTGATGATGGCCGCGCGCGGCGGCCATATCGATACAGTCAAGCTGCTGCTCGACGAGGGCGCCGATATGCGCCTGCGTAACCAGCAAAACATGACCGTGATCGATTTCGCCGAGCGCTATCACCAGGACGAGATCGCCACGGGGTTGAAAGCCCGCTGGAAGAAGCTTTATCCGGACCTGCCGATGACGGCGCCGGCCAAGGCCGGCGCCGCGGCGGGCGGCCAGAAGTAAGGGCCAAGGGCCATCCAGCGGGAGGCGGCCACGTCGGCCCGCTTCCTGCGCCGGCTCCTGCGCCGCCCTTGGCAGGGGCTCAGGCGTCGTCCGCCAGCCGCAAGCCGGTGAACTGCCAGCGCTGGTGGGGATAGAAGTAATTGCGGTAGCTGGCGCGGATATGCGATTCGGGCGTGACGCAGGATCCGCCGCGCAGCACCATCTGGCTGCTCATGAACTTGCCGTTGTACTCACCCAGCGCGCCCGGCTGCGGGCGATAGCCCGGATAAGGCAGGAAGGCGCTGGCGGTCCACTCCCAGACATCGCCGAACATCTGGCGCAAGGCGCCCGCGGTGTTCTGGCGGTCGGGCAGCGGGCGCAGCGCCTGCCCCTCGACGAAGTTGCCGGTGGCCGGCAGCTTCTGCGCCGCATGTTCCCACTCCGCCTCGGTCGGCAGCCGTCGCTCGGCCCAGCGCGCGAAGGCATCCGCCTCGTAGAAGCTGATGTGGGTGACCGGGCTGTCCGGGTCGACCGGATGCATGCCCCGCAGGCTCATCTGCCACCAGGCGCCATCGCGCTCCTCCCAGTACAGCGGCGCCTGCACGCCTTGCTCGCTGACCCAGCGCCAGCCATCGGACAGCCACAGCCCCGCGCTCTGGTAGCCGCCATCGTCGATGAACTCGCACCATTGCTGGTTACTGACCGGATGCGAGCAGAGCAGATAGGGTTGCAGCAGCACCTCGTGGCGCGGCTCCTCGCAGTCGAAGGCGAAGTCGTCGCCGGCGTGCCCGATGGCAGCCACGCCGCCGGCAAAGGCGACCCACTCCGGAACGGGGCGCGGGTCGGTCATCACGGCCGCGACCAACTCATGCGCGTAGGCGGGGCGCAGCGGGTTCTGCGCGAACAGGTGCAGGATGTCGGTCAGCAGCAGTTCCTGGTGCTGCTGTTCATGGTTCAGCCCCAGTTCGATCAGTGCCGCCTCGGCATCGGTCTGTGCCGCGGCCAGCAGCGGCGCCATGGCGTCGTCCACCGCCTCGCGGTAGGCCAGCACCTCGTCCAGCGACGGCCGCGTCAGCAGGCCCCGGCGCGGGCGCGGGTGGCGTGGGCCGACCGATTCGTAGTAGGAATTGAACAGGTAGCGGAAACGTTCGTCGTAGGGTTCGTAACCGGGCACGCGCGCGGCCAGCACGAACTCCTCGAAGTACCAGGCGGTATGGGCCAGATGCCATTTGGCCGGGCTGGCGTCCTCCATGGACTGCACCGTTGCGTCGGCATCGCTCAGGTCGGCTGCCAGCGCTTCGGTGGCGGCCCGCACGTGGCGGTAGCGCGTGAGCAGCGTTGCCTCGTGCGGCGGATGGACGACGTTGGCGGGCAACAGGGCTGAAGACATGCGGGCTCCCGGAGTCGGACAGGGCAAACGGCACAAGCGAAAGCCAAGCGCGCGATGGCGCCGCGAAAGGGCAGCCGGCGCTTGCACCCGCGGGGGTGGCGCGCCTGAAATGGAAAAGAACTGGATTGCCTGGGCGGGGCGGGGCTTCCTGGTCCCGGCGCGCGAGGCTGGCGCCGGAAGGGGGGCGGACCGCGCCGCTGTCTCACGGCTCCATCATAGACGCGATCCCCCGCGACCGCGAGGCGCGGCGGCGGGGGGATCGGAGCGGCGCCTGGCGGCGCAGAGGGGATGCGGGTCAGGCGGCCAGCGCGCCGGCGTCGTTCAGTGCCGCCAGTTCGCTGCGCGCGGCGGCGATGCTGGCCTCGCGCTTTTCCGGGCCGAAGGCCAGGCCGTGGGCACGCACATAGGTGATGTCGGTGATGCCGAGGAAGCGCAGCACGACGTCGACGGTCTGCTCATGCAGGTCGAGTTGCGCGGCGTCCTGGCGCACGCCGCCACGCGACGACACCACGATCACGCGCTTGCCGCCGGCCAGGCCGACCGGGCCGTTCTCGGTGTAGCGGAAGGTGCGGCCCGCTTGTGCGATGCGGTCAATCCAGGCCTTGAGCTGGCTGGGAATGCTGAAGTTGTACTGCGGCACGCCGATCACCAGCACGTCGGCGGCAAGGAACTCGGCCAGCCAGGCTTCGGTGCGGGCCAGTTCGGCTTGCTGCACCGCATTCAGGCCGTCCTTGGGGCCACCCAGCACGGGCAGCAGGGCGCCGGACAGGTGGGCGGGCGCGTCCTGGTCCAGGTCACGCACCGTGACCTTGGCGTCCGGGTGGCGTGCACGCAGGTCGGCCACCACCTTGGCGGTCAGGCTGCGCGAAACGGAGTTGTCGCCAAGGACGCTGGTATCGATTTGCAGGATGTTCATCATGTTGCTCCGGAAGGTGATCGGGTTTCGATGTGTGAAAGATAGCGGTTGACCATTGATGCCGGTAGTGAGGCAAAATGGGAATTATTGTTCTACACATGGAACGCGCTGGCGGATGCTCCGCCGGCGGGACCAGGAGCCGACCGATGCAGGACCTGAACGATCTCTCGTTGTTTGCCCAGGTGGTGCGCCACGGCAGCTTTTCCGCGGCCAGCCGGGCCACGGGCGTGCCGAAGTCGCGTTTGAGCCGGCGCATCGCCCAGCTCGAGCGCGAGCTCGGGGTGCAGCTGCTGCGCCGCACCACGCGCCAGGTACGGGTCACGCCCGTGGGAGAGGCCTACTATGAGCGCTGCAGTGCGATGCTCAGGGAGGCGGAAGCGGCAAGCGAAGTCATCGAACTCGCGCGCGACCAGCCCGGCGGCACGTTGCGCGTCAGCTGTCCCGTAGGCGTGGCGCAGAGTCTGCTGGCGCCCGCCATCGGGCGCTTCATGCAGGCCAACCCGGCAGTGCGCATCGAGCTGGAGACCACCAACCGGCGCGTCGACGTGATCGGCGAGGGCTTCGATCTGTCCTTGCGGGTGCGCGAGGTCATCGAGGATTCCAGCCTGGTGGTGCGCACCTTCGGCGAAAGCCCGGTGGTGCTGGTGGCCAATCCCCGGCTGCTCGACGCCATCGGGCGGCCGCGCACGCCCGAGGCGCTGAATGGCGTGCCAGGCGTGGCGCAGCAGCCGCACGATGGCAAGCATGTCTGGACCCTGGCCTGCCAAGGCGCCCAGCCGATCCATATCAGCTACGACCCGCGCCTGGTTACCGACGAGTTCGCCGTGCTGCTGGAGGCGGCCATTGCCGGCGTGGGCGTCGCCATGCTCCCGCGCATGTACTGCCGCGACGCGATCGACAAGGGCGAGCTGGAACTACTGCTGCCGCAGTGGGCGATGCCGGTGGGCACGCTGCACGCGGTCTTCCCGTCGCGCAAGGGGATGACGCCCGCCCTGCGGCGATTCCTGGATTTTCTTACCGAGGTCTTGCCGGAAACAGCGCGCCGGGTGGGTATGCAGCCGGTGAGCGAGCCCGGCATGCACCGGCCGGTAGGCCGCTGAGGTGTCTCGCGGGAGCCACGGCCCGGCAAGCGCCGCGGCTGTCTGCGCCTTTACCTTCACGCCCGGCCGCACTAAGGTACAAAAGCGCCGGCAGTGTGTCGCCCGGGGCGCATTCCGGCGCGGCCCATCCCGGCCCATCGCCGCCTAGCGCGGACAAGGAGAGATGGCCATGAGCGGTTCCCAAGTTTCCCAGGACCTTGGCAAGGCGGTGCTGCGCATCGTGCTGGGGGCGCTGGTCCTGTGCCACGGCATCAGCAAGCTGATCCACGGACCGGGTTTCGTCGCGCAGATGGTGCAGCAGGCGGACCTGCCGCAGTCGCTTACCTACCTGGTCTACATCGGTGAGGTGGTGGCGCCGGTGCTGCTGATCCTGGGTATCTGGGCACGGCTGGCGGGCCTGATCGTGGTCATCAACATGCTGTTCGCGCTCGGCCTGGTCCACCTCCATCAATTCGGCGAGATGTCTTCCACCGGCGGCTGGGCGCTTGAGCTGCAGGGCATGTACCTGGCCGGCGCGCTGGCGGTGGCCTTGCTGGGCGCGGGCCGCCTCAGCATCGGCGGGGCGGCCGGCCGCTGGAACTAGCTCGGCCGGCGGGCCAGCACGTAGTCGATGAACTCGTCTTCCGACATCGGCTTGGACCACAGATAGCCTTGGCCCAGGGTGCAACCCAGCGTCAGCAGGACCTCGCGCTGGGCCTCGGTTTCCACGCCTTCCGCGACGCATTCCAGCTTCAGGTCGCGTGCCAGTCCGATCATGCTGCGGCAGATCAGCCCGCGCTGGTTGTTGCCATCCACGCTGGCAACGAAGGAGCGGTCCAGCTTCACCTGCGTGACCGGCAGGTCGGCCAGCAGCTTAAGCGTGGCGATGCCGACACCGAAGTCGTCCATGGCCACGCCATAGCCCATCAGCCGCAGGCGGTTGAGCGCGACCGACAGGGAAACGGGATCGGCGACCGGAAACGACTCGGTCAGCTCGATCGTGAACAGGCCGCGCGGGATGCCGCTGGCTGCCACCAAAGAGTCAAAGCGCTCCAGCACGCCTGCGCGGCACAGGGTCTGCGCCGACGCATTGATGCTCAGCGGGACGCTGGCCGACGCGGCCTGCAGCCGCTGCAGCACCGCCAGGCAGCGCTGGGCGACCAGGAAGAAGATGGCGTCGGCCTCGCCCAAGGCCTCCAGCCGGGCGATGAAGTGCTCGGGCGAGATCAGGCCTTGCGCGGGATCTCGCCAGCGGCACAGGGCCTCGGCCCCGGCCACCGTGCCGCTGTCGATGCGCATCTGGGGCTGCAGCTCGACGAAGAACTCGTCGCCAGCCTCCAGTGCGGCGAGCAGCCGCTGGTCGTCGGGCAACGGCGCCACGGGCCGCGCGGCACCCTGGTGGTGAAGCGCCATCGCATCGCGCAGGATCGTCTCCAGCGCCTCGGCGCACAGGGGTTTGTGCAAGGCATGCACCTGCGGCAGTCCGATCGCATCGGCCAGGTCGAGATGCGACGCCAGGATGGCCTCGTCCAGCGCGCTCACCCACAACCAGGCCGGCGGCGGGCCGGCGAAGGCCTGGGCGCCACGCTGGCTCAGCTCGCTCATCAGCTGGGGCCCGTTGAGGCCCGGCATGTCGATGTCGCACAACACCAGATCGAAGGGCGTGGCGGCAAGCAGTTGCGCGGCCTCGTGGCCGTCGGCCGCGCAGCGGACCTTGCTTACGCCCAGACGGTGCAGCAGTTGCTCGGCGGCCGCGCGCTGGAAGGGATGGTCGTCGACCACCAGGACGGTGAGGGCAGCGTAGCGAGCGGATGGCGCGGAAGGAACGGATGGGGCGGGCAGGGTCGGCATGATTGGGCGAGCGTTCGATATGCGATGGCGCGGAGAAAACCGGGCAGGCAAGTGCGGACCAAGGGCGGGCCAAGGCCGGGGCACCCGCCGTATGTCTGACATTCTGCAGTATTTCACCGTTAGCATTTGCAACCACCGAGATACCGTTCGGCCATACCCGCTACAATCGCTGCCCGTGGTTCAGATGAATACAAGGCAACAATGTTTTTCGGCTGGTTCGGATTTTCCACCCTGTGGCTGCTGCCGCTGCTCTGGCGCCTGGCGGCACGGGCGCTGGCGGGCGAACGGCGCGTCTTCGGTCCTGGTACGGTGCGCGTCTTGCTGGGTACGCTTGTCGTTCTGTGCGCCGGCGCTTCGCTCGAAGCCCTGACGGCAGCCGAGGGCAGCACGACGGCGGGCGGCTCCGCCGGGCGCGCACTGGCGGCATTGGCCAGCCACGCCATCGGCTGGACCGGTTCGCTGCTGCTGATGCTCGGCGTGCTCGCGCTGGCGGCACCGATGGTGTTCGGCGAAAGCTGGCGCGGCCTCTTCCTGCGCCAGCCCAAGCCGGCCAGGCCGGACGCCCCCGAACGCGCAGCACCGCCGGCACGCGAGCCGGAAGCCCGTGAATCCGCTGGTGTTGGCACATTTACGCCGTCCGCGGGCGACCGCGCGCCCGGCTGGAACGAGCCGACGCCACGCCACAAGAGCTTCGATGCCGTGTCGGCGAGTCGTCAGCCAGCCTGGCAACCGCCGCCGCGCACGCGCAACTCGCCGCCACAGCCAGGCGAAATCTGGCTGCACCAAGCACCGCCGCCCGGACCGGCCCAGCCCACCGGGGCACGCGCCGCGGCCACGTCTGCCGCTGCCGCAGGCGCGGCGAGCCCGGTGGGGGCCGCGCCGGTCCGTACCGCCACGCGGCTGAAGCCTGCTACGCCTGCTGCTCCCACCACGCCCATCACGCCCACCACGCCGCCGCAGCGCGGCATGCCGTCCGGTAGGGGAACGGTGCCGCAGGCCCAGGCACGCGCGGCACGCCCATCCCCCCAGTCCGCGCAAGCGGCCCCGCAGACCCAGCCGGCGCAAGCCGCCCGGCCCGCCACGGTCGCCGCACGGGGCGCGGTAGCCAGCAGCCCGATCCGCCAGCCACAGCCTGGCCTGCAGCGCCGCGCCACCACCTTGCCGGGCGCCAACGGAAACACGAACGCGGCCGGCAAGCCGGCCAATGCGACGGCGGGGACGGCTGACACGGGTGCTGCCAAGCCGGCGGCAGTGGCAGCGATATCCGCAGGAGCGGCCGGGCTTGCCATGACTACCGCGCAGGCAGCGCCGGTTCCAGCGGAACTGCCGGCTGCTTCCATGCCGTCGGCGCAGTCGGATGCCACCGCGAGCATGCCTGCTGCCGAGGCCACGCAGGCAACGCCGGTCGCCGAGACATCGGTCGAGGCAGCTAGCGCCGCGCCTGCGGCATCTGTCAATGAGCCAGGCAGTCCCGCGCCTGGCGCGATGCCGGCCCCAGCGGAAGGCCCCGCGCTGCCGGCGGCTGGCGGTGTCGATGCTGCGGGTCCGGCCGATATGGCCGGGGCGGCCGACGTGGCCGACGTGGCCGAAGCGGTCAGCGCGCCGGAAGCGGCCGAACCGGTCGAAGCGGCCGCGGCCGACCTTGCCGATGCCACGGGGGATCACGAGGCTCTCGAATCGATCCGGCAGGAAGCGCATGCCCTGCTGGCGGAGCTGCGTTCGCTGGCGGCAAGCGGCCGGCAGGCCGCTGCGGCCTTGGTACCGCCGACCGCCGCAGCGGCCTCGGCAGCCCTGGGCGAGCCAGACCGTGCGTCAGACCCGCAGGCGCCCGCCGCTGCGCCGATCGCGCCGCCGGCCGTCAGCGACGTGCCGTCGCTCGTCGCGGAAGGTGAGGGGCAGCAGGAGGCCGGACAGGGACTGGCACAGGCCGGCGCAGGTGAGGTGGCTGAAGTGGCCGAGGTGGCTGAAGCGACTGAGGTAGCCGAGGTGGCCGAAGCAGCTGAGGTAGCTGAAATAGCCGAGGTGGTTGAAGTAGCCGAGGTGGCCGAAACAGCTGAAGTGGCCGCGGTAGCCGAGGTGGCTGAAGTAGCCAAGGTAGCTGAAGTAGCCAGGGTGGCTGAAGTGGCTGAAGTAGCTGAAGTAGCTGAAGTAGCTGAAGTGGCTGAAGTGGCTGAAGTGGCTGAAGTAGCTGAAGTGGCTGAAGTGGCTGAAGTGGCTGAGGCGCCTGCATCCGACCAGTCTGAAGCGGCCGCCCCGGCGAGTGTGGCAACGGCTTCGGCTGGCGCACAGGACGAGTCCGTGGTGCCGGCGGACGGCGTGTCCGGTATCCCGCAGGAAGCGTCTGCCGGGGATGTCGTGATCGAAGACAGCGGAACGACGGACCCGGCTGAACCAGGTAAGCCTGGCGCCCCCTTTGCCGAGGTCGATCTGGCCTCAGCAGCAGTGGAAGCTATCGAGACTGCCGAGACTGCCGAGGCGGCCGAGCCTAGCGCAACGCTGTCAGTGGCAGAGAATCAAGGCCCGGCGCCCGCGGAGGCTGTCGCGCTCCCGGACGATGGTATCGAGCCGCAGGCTGCTGCAACCGGACCGACATGCGAAGCGGAGGAAGCAGGCGCGGCGCAGTGGGCGCCCGAATTTGCGATCGAGGACCTGTCCGAAGACGTGGCGGAGCGCGCGGCCGATACGGCAGACGCCGCGTCGCCGCTGACGGAAGCTGGCACAGCGGTGCCTGCGGCGGATGGCAGCGATATCGCGCCGCAGGATTCCACGGCCGGTAACCAGGCTGGACAAGCGCCGGAAACAGAGCCGGCCGTGTTCGTGGACGCGGCCACCGAGGCAGCGGGCGATGAGGCCGACGTGCCCGAAGAAGATGCCGAGCCGGTGGACGCCAATGCCTTGCTCGAACAAAGCAGTGCGCCGGCCCCCAAACCGCGCATCGTGTTGCAGGCGGTGGTGGGACGCGTGGTGTCGCTGCAGCCGCCGCCCGCACCACCGGCTCCCGCCGCGCCGCCGCGCATCGTCGATTACCGCCTGCCTGGCACCGAGCTGCTCGAAGCCGCCGGCGACGACGTCGAGCACGTTCCCCAGCAGCGCCTGGACGAGACCGGAAGTCTGATCGAACAGCGCCTGGCCGAGTTCAAGGTGCCGGTGGCGGTGGTGGGCGCTTCGGCGGGCCCGGTCATCACGCGCTTCGAGGTGGAACCGGCGCTGGGCGTGCGCGGCGCGCAGGTGGTCGGCCTGATGAAGGACCTGGCGCGCGCGCTGGGCGTGACTTCGATCCGCGTGGTGGAGACCATTCCCGGCAAGACCTGCATGGGTCTGGAGCTGCCCAACGCCAAGCGGCAGATGATCCGGCTGTCGGAGGTCGTGCGCGCCGCTTCCTTCCAGTCGCATGCTTCGCGCCTGGTGCTGGCCATGGGCAAGGACATCACCGGCAACCCGGTGGTGACCGACCTGGCGCGCGCGCCCCACCTGCTGGTGGCGGGCACCACGGGCTCGGGCAAGTCGGTGGCGGTCAACGCCATGATCCTGTCGATGCTGTACAAGGCCACGCCGGAAGATGTGCGCCTGATCATGATCGACCCGAAGATGCTGGAGCTGTCGGTCTACGAAGGCATCCCGCATCTGCTGGCGCCGGTGGTCACCGACATGAAGCAGGCTGCGCACGCGCTCAACTGGTGCGTGGGCGAGATGGAAAAGCGCTACCGGCTGATGTCGGCGCTGGGCGTGCGCAACCTGGCCGGCTACAACCAGAAGATCCGTGCGGCCGCCGCCGCCGGCGAGAAGGTGCCCAATCCCTTCTCGCTGACGCCCGACGCGCCGGAGCCGCTCAATCCGCTGCCGCTGATCGTGGTGGTGATCGACGAGCTGGCCGACCTGATGATGGTGGCGGGCAAGAAGATCGAGGAACTGATCGCACGGCTGGCACAGAAGGCGCGCGCGGCCGGCATCCACCTGATCCTGGCCACCCAGCGTCCCTCGGTGGACGTGATCACCGGCCTGATCAAGGCCAATATCCCGACGCGCGTGGCCTTCCAGGTGTCGTCCAAGATCGATTCGCGCACCATCCTCGACCAGATGGGGGCCGAGACGCTGCTGGGCCAGGGCGACATGCTGTTCCTGCCGCCCGGCACCGGCTACCCGCAGCGCGTGCATGGCGCCTTCGTTGCCGACGACGAGGTGCACCGCGTGGTGGAGCACTGGAAGCAGTTCGGCGAGCCGGACTACGACGAGAGCATCCTCGCAGGCGATGCGCCCGAGGGCGCGGCCGACCTGTTCGGCGAGGGCGGGCAGGGCGGCGACGGCGAGAGCGATCCGCTCTATGACGAGGCCGCATCCTTCGTGCTGACCTCGCGCCGCGCATCGATCTCGGCGGTGCAGCGGCAGCTGCGCATCGGCTACAACCGCGCGGCGCGCCTGATCGAGCAGATGGAAGTGGCGGGCCTGGTCTCGCCGATGGGCCGCAACGGCGCGCGCGACGTGATCGCACCGGGCGGCGGCGATTGAGCAGTGATTGAGCGCCGGCCACCGCGGCGGTGCATGGGAGGCAAGCGATGGATGAGAACCAGGGCAACCTGTTCGCCGGCGTGCCTGCCGGCGCCGCCGAGGAGGTCTTCACCGCGCTGCTGGAGCGCCCTGGGCTGAAGATCGAGCGCATCGTCTCCAACGGGCAGTCCAGCCCGCCCGGCTTCTGGTACGACAGCGCCCAGGAGGAGTGGGTGCTGCTGCTGGAAGGCAGCGCGGCGGTGCAGATCGAAGGGGAAGCCGCGCCGCGCCTGCTGCAGCCGGGCGCCTGGCTGCACCTCCCCGCGCACTGCCGGCACCGGGTGGCGTGGACCGATGCCGGCCGGCCGACGGTCTGGCTGGCGGTGCACTACGGCGCCGGCTGAGCGGGCGGGAACTGCGCGGCCTGGCCGGCCGGGTCGATGAAGGCAAGACCGGCCACGTCGGCCGGCCCGCGCGGCGCGGTGACCCAGCCTGTCGCTGCGCCCGCCTCAGTTCGCCGGCGCCGGGAACACCGGCTCGCCCAGGTTCAGCATCAGCCGGTTGGCCCAGGCGAAGATGGCGATGGAATGGACCAGGTCGAGCATCTCCGCCTCGCTGACGCCGGCCTGGTGCAGCGGCAGCAGGTCCTCGGCGGTGATGCGCTCAGGCTTCTCGGTCAGCGCGACCGAGAAGGCGCAGATGGCCTGTTCGCGCGCATTGGTGCCCGCGTTGCGCGGATTCTCGAAGACCTGGATGATGGCGTCGTTGCGCTTGGCGAGTTGCTCGAAACGCTGGGCGTGGACCGAGGCGCAGTACACGCAGCCGTTCAGGCGTGACACCACAGTGCTGGCCAGCTCGCGCTCGGCGCGCGGCATGCCGCCCGGTGCGTACATGATGGCGTTGAAGGCGGTCGAGCGCTGGCGCAGGATCTCGGGCTGGTGGACCAGGAACAGGTAGTAGTCGGAGACCTTGGCCTTGGGATGGCTTTCCTCCAGCACCGCGAGCTGCTCGGGCGTGGCGCGATCCAGCGCCACTACATCCAACCAGGCCTTCCAGTCCAGCACCTCGTTGGTGAAGCCGTGCAGTTTGATGATCTGGCCGGGAACGCTGGCGGGGGCCGGTGCCGCCGCGGCGGATGCGGCGGCCGGCGCCAGCTCGCGGCCATCCAGGCCCTGCAGCGCCTTCAAAGCCTTCAGACCGGCCACCAGGCGCACCTGGTAGGACAGGAAGGCGACCAACTGAGCCAGCGTGACCACCTCGGGCGTGGACAGGCCCGCGGCCGGCAGGGTGCGCAGCGCGGCGGCATCGCCCTCGACCGGGTCTTCGATCAGCTTGCGCGTGAAGGCCAGCATGGCGGCCAGCCGGCCGTCCGCCGCCGCGGAGGCATCGCCCTCGGCCACGGCCTGTACCAGCGCGGCATCGGCGCCGGCCTGCTGCAGCCGTGCGCGATAGTGGGCGACGAGTTCGGCGTTGGGCGTCAGCCGCGCCGCGTACAGCGCCACCAGCAGGCGCTCGGCTAGAGTCAGGCCGGGCAGGGCCGGATCGAACAGGCCGGCGTAGCTGCCCTGGGTGGCGTCCACCACCTTGGCGCGCGCGTGGCGCAGGGTGTGCGTAGCGCTGCCCGGCGCAAGGCCGGCCAGCTGGTCGACGACGTCGGCGGATTCGGGAAGTTGGCTCATGGTCGGGTCTCGTTGGTCCGGTGCGGATCTTGGTATGGGCGGGCGCGGGGCCGGGCCCGGTGTCGGGGTCAGGGTGCGGCAGCGGCCATTGCGGTCCTTGCCGCCACGGCGCGCTCCAGGAATGCGCGCACGCCGGCCCAGGATTGCTCGTCCGCTATGGCGTTGGCCGTCGGCGTGCCCCCGGTCGTGCTGATGCGTCCCGATACCGGGTGTGCGTACACCATCTGGGTGGTCGGCACATAGGGGAACAGGATGGCGTGGCCGGCCGCCTCGAAGTCGAGATGGGCCACCTCATGCGGATGGCCGCATTCGGCCAGCTTGTCCGCCACCATGCGCGAATAGAGGCTGGAGGGCCAGGAACCGTCGTCGCTGCCGGACAGCAGCATCACCGGCCCGCGGATGCGCTCGACCAGGATGCGGGCGCGCGCGACCGCGTCGGGGTCCTGCAGCGCGGTCAGGATGGCGCGCTCATGCCGGTGCGGCGCCGGGCCTTCGTCGAAGGGCGCCCAGCTTGCCGTGCGATTGTTCTCCCACACGTGCGGCAGCGGCTTGCCGCCCAGCAGCCAGGCCGGCCCCTCGCGGCCGATGGCCGGGTCGGCGGCGTTCTGCGCGCTGTGCACCACCGCACCGGGGACGTAGCCGATCACGGCCGATACCAGTTCGGGGAAGGTCGCGCCCAGCAGCAACACCAGCTCGCCACCGCGCGACTGTCCGGACAGGGCCACGAAGCCGTGTGCCGGTTGCAGGTTCGCATGCATCCAGCGCAGGCCGCGCTCGAAATACTCCAGCGGGGTATTGGAGATGTAGTCCGACAGGCCGGGCGCCTTGAAATAGCCCAGTGCCAGCGCCGCGAAGCCGCGCGAGGCGTAGAGGGCGGCGCGCGCTTCGTTGATGCCGCCGCCGGAGCCGTTGAGCACCATCACCGCGGGGTGCGGGCCTGGGCCGGGCGGCAGGTAGAGCGTGCCCACCAGGCCGTCCTCGCGCAGCTCGCGCCGCGTCACGCCGGGCGCGGCCAGGCGCTGCACCAGCTCGGCCCTGGCTTCGCCGCCGCCGGCTTCCACCACCACTTGCGTGCGCAATGGCTGGGTGGCATCGGCGTGGAACAGCTCGCGGCTGGGCACGTCGACCGGGCACTGCGACCACAGCAGGCCCATCGGCGAGGCGCCTTCATAGCTGCCCGAGACGGGAGAGTCGCGGCCCAGGTCCACCGTGCCGTCGGCATCGGCGGCGAAGGCCGCCTGGCTGGCCCACAGCACGCCGCGGCCGCGCGGCGTCTGCGTGGTCAGCGTAACGATCTCGCCGGGGCGCAGTCCCCGCACGGTGATGCGGCGCGCCTCGTCGATCAGCGCGTCGGCCGGCGCAATGTCCAGCACCGGTTCGTGCATGCCTCCGCTTCTCATTTGCCTGTGCCTCCGCTGCGGGTGACCATCATGGCCACGGTGCGGTCGCTGGTCATCGGCGCCACCTTCAGGCCCTTCTTGGCAGCCCAGATGTTCTGGTAGTGGTAGAGCGGCAGCACGCCGGCATCGTCGCTGACCACCTTGGCCGCGCCGCGCAGGATGGCCTCGCGCTTCGCCGCGTCGAATTCGGCGGTGGACGCCTCCAGCGCCTTGTCCACGGCGGCGTTGCTGTAGTGGCCCCAGTTGGATGCGCCCAGGCCCTTGGCGGCGTCCACGGTGGCCAGCACATTGACCATGGCGTAGCTGGCCTCGCCGGTGCCGTTGCCCCAGGCCAGCATGCTGACGGCGTACTCGTTCTTGTTGGCGCGGCCAGAGTAGACCGACCAGGGCACCACTTCCACCTGCGTCTTGACGCCGATGCGGGTCCAGAACTGCGCGACCGCCTGCGCGGTCTCGGGGCCCTGCGGATAGCGGTCGTTGGGGGCGTGGATGGTCAGCTTGAAGCCGTCCTTGAAGCCGGCCTCGGCCAGCAGCGCCTTGGCCCGCGCCGGATCGTAGGCGATGTCCTTGATCTCGGGGTTGTAGCCGAAGGTACTGGCCGGCATCCACTGGTTGGCCACCGTGGCGGTGCCCTGCAGGATGCGGTCCACCACGGCCTTGCGGTTGATGGCGAGCGACAGCGCCTGGCGCACGCGCGCGTCGGTCAGCGGGTTCTTGTCCAGCGGCTTGCCGGCGTTGTCGGTGATATAAGGGTTGGGGCCGGGCCGGAAGCTGGGCTGCAGCAGCATCACGCGCAGGCCCGGGTAGGCGTAGACGCTGACGTTGGGCGACTGCTTCAGCTTGGCCAGGTCGGCCACGGAAACCTTGTCGATTACGTCGACGTCGCCCGACAGCAGGGCCGCGGTGCGCGCCGCGCCGTTGTTGATATAGCGGTAGTTGACCTGTTGCCACAGCGGCTTGGCGCCCCAGTAGCCGTCGTTGCGCACCATCATGACACGCTCGCCGGGCACGTAGGACATGTACTTGTACGGGCCCGAGCCGACCATGGCGCGGCCGGCATTGTAGTCCTCAGTAGCGGCCTTTTCGCCCCCGTGCTTGCTGACGATGTGTACCGAGGCCAGGTTCAGCGGCAGATCGGGATTGGGCGTGCGGGTGCGGATGCGCAGCGTGTACGGATCGGCGGCGCTGACCGATTCGACCGTGCGCAGGTAGCCCGCGAAGGGGGCCACGCTGCCGGGCACACTGCGCGCGCGCTGGTAGGAGAAGACCACGTCCTCGGCGGTGAAGGGCTTGCCGTCCTGCCACTTCACGTCGCGGCGCAGCTTGAATTCCCAGGTCTTGTCGTCCAGCGCCTTCCACGACTGGGCCAGGCCAGGCTGCAGCTTGTTGTCGCGGTTCTCGATCAGCAGGTCCCAGAAATGCAGGTCGACCGAGCGGTCGCCCGCGTGGTTGTTCAGTTGAGGGTCAAGCGAGGATAGCGGATCGGCAAAGCCGATCGACAGCGACTGGGCACCGGCGGCGCCGGCACAGAGCAGGGCGGCCACGGTGGCAAACGCGGAAGTGGCGCGCAGCAGGCGGTTCATGGGCAGGCTCCTTATATCGGGTCTACTGGGTCTATCGAGACTAGCGGGGGCGAGGGGCGCCGTCGGCGCCGGGCGGGATGTCGGCATCAGGCGGCGTCGTTGAGATGGCAGGCGGACAGGTGCTGCACGGCGATGCCGCGCAGGCGCGGCACCTCCTCCCGGCAGCGCGGCATCGCGTGCGGGCAGCGCGGATGGAAATGGCAGCCCGAGGGCGGCGCGAGCGGGCTCGGGATCTCGCCGCGGATGGCGGCGAAGGTCTTGCGGCGCGCGTCCAGCCGCGGCACCTCGGCCAGCAGGGCCTGCGTGTACGGGTGGTTGGCGCGCGCAAAGATCTCGCGCGCCGGCGCGCTCTCCACCACCCGGCCCAGGTACATGATGACCACGCGGTCCGACATATGCTCGACCACGCCGAGGTCGTGGCTGATGAACAGGTAGGTCAGGCCGAGCTGCTCACGCAGGTCGAGGAAGAGGTTCAGGATCTGCGCCTGGATGGAGACGTCCAGCGCCGCCACGGCCTCGTCGCAGACCAGCAGCTCGGGCTGCACCGCCAGCGCGCGGGCGATGCCGATGCGTTGGCGCTGGCCGCCGCTGAACTGGTGCGGGTAGCGCTGGCGCAGCGCGGGGTCCAGCCCCGCGCGTTCGAGCTGGGCGCTGACGTAGTCGTCGAAGCCGGCCGCATCGACCAGGCCGTGCAGGCGCGCGCCCTCGCCGACGATGCGGTCCACGCGCAGGCGCGGATTGAGGCTGGCATAGGGGTCCTGGAAGATCATCTGCACCTTGAGGCGCAGCGCGCGCCGCGCAGCGGCGTCGAGCGACGCCACCGGCCGGCCCTGGTAGCGGATCTCGCCGGTGGAGGGCGGCAGCAGGCCTGCCGCCATGCGGCCCAGCGTCGACTTGCCGCAGCCGGACTCGCCGACCAGGCCGACCACCTCGCCGCGCCGGATCATCAGGTCTACGCCGTCGACGGCATGGGTCACCGGTGCCGGCGTGGACCAGCCCGCGCGCTGCAGCCAGCGTTCGAGCGGACCGGCGCGGCGCTCGCCGAAGCGCTTGCCGATGCCGTTCATCTGCAGCAGCGCGTCGCCGTCCGGCTGCACTGCGCCGTCGGCCGGCGCGTTCCGCCCGGCTTGTGCGGTGTCGGCAGACCTCGTTGTTTCCATGCGGGTTTCCATTGCTGCGCTCATGCGAACTCCACCGGCGCGGGTTGCCCTGCGTGGAAACAGCGCACCTGGCGCGCCTCCTCGGCGGTGCCGGCAGCCTCCAGCGCCGGCATGCGGCTGCAGGCGGCCGATACCCGCGGGCAGCGTGCGGCGAAGGCGCAGCCAGGCGGCAGCGCCAGCAGGTCGGGCGTCATGCCGGGGATCTGGCGCAGGCGCCGGCGCTCCCGGTTCAGGCTGGGCAGGCTGCCGATCAGGCCGGCCGTGTAGGGATGCAGCGGCCGGTCAAGCACGGCATCCACAGGGCCGTGCTCGACGATGCGGCCGGCATACATCACCGCCACTTCGTCGGCCAGTCCCGCCACCACCGACAGGTCATGCGTGATCCAGATCAGCGAGGTGCCGTGCTGGCGCACCAGACGCTGCACCTCGGACAGGATCTGGGCCTGGATGGTGACGTCCAGCGCGGTGGTGGGCTCGTCGGCGATGATCAGGTCGGGGCGGTGCAGCAGCGCGATGGCGATGGCCACGCGCTGGCGCATGCCGCCGGACAGCTGGTGCGGATAGGCGCGCAGCCGCTCCTCGGGGCTGGGAATGCCCATCAGCCCGAGCGTGTCGCGCGCCAGCTCGCGCGCCTGGGCGCGGCTGGCCTTGCTGTGCGCACGTACCGCCTCGATCATCTGCGCATCGACCCGCATCACCGGGTTCAGCGTCATCATCGGGTCCTGGAAGATCATGGCGATGCGCTTGCCTTGCAGGCGGCGCAGCTCGGCCGCCGGCATGCCCACCAGCTCGCGGCCCTGGAAGCGGATCTGGCCGCCGACCACGCGGCCGGGCGCATCCACCAGGCCCATGATGGAGAAGCCCGTCACCGACTTGCCCGAGCCGGACTCGCCGACCAGGCCGAGGATGCGCCCGCGCCCGAGCGTGAAGGACACGCCGTTGACCGCCGGCACCACGCCGGCGCGCGTCTCGAAATGGGTGCACAGCCCGCGCACCTCCAGGGTGGGGGCGGAAGGCGCGGCGGCCGTGGTCTGCAGGGTTGCGGCGCTCATTTCTGCCACCTCGGGTTGAGCACCTCGCGCAGGCGGTCGGCCACCAGGTTGATGGCCACCACCGTCAGCAGCAGCGCGATGCCGGGGAAGAAGCTGATCCAGTAGGCATCGGACAGCATGAACTGGTAGCCGTTGGCGATCAACAGGCCGAGCGAGGGCTCGGTCACCGGCACGCCCAGGCCGAGGAAGGACAGGGTGGCTTCCAGCGTGATGGCGCGCGCCACCTGCAGCGAGCCGATCACGATCAGCGGCGGCAGGCAGTTGGGCAGGATGTGGCCGGTGACGATGCGCCAGCCCGGGATGCCCTGGCCGCGCGCCGCCTCCACGTACTCGCGCCGGCTTTCCACCAGCGCCTGGCCGCGTGCGGTGCGCGCATAATAGGCCCATTCCAGCACCACCAGGGTCAGCACCACATTGCCCACGCCCTTGCCGAGGAAGGCCAGCATCATCATGGCCACCAGGATGGCGGGGAAGGACAGCAGCAGGTCAACGGTGCGCATGATCAGGCTGTCGACTCTGCCACCCGCATAGGCCGCCAGCAGGCCGAGCAGGGTGCCGAGCACGCCGGCGATGGCGGCCGAGCCCACGCCCACGATCAGGCTGATGCGCAGGCCGTAGAGGATGCCCGACCACAGGTCGCGGCCCTGGCCGTCGGTGCCGAGCCAGTAGGTATAGGTGCCCGCGCCGTTCGGCGTGCCGGGCGCCAGGCGGGCGTCGAGCACGTCGAGCTGCAGCAGGTCGTAGGGGTTCTGCGGCGACAGCAGCGGCGCGGCCAGCGCGGCCAGCAGCAGCGCGGCCAGCAGCACCAGGCCCGCCACCGCCAGGCGCGAGCCGAAGAAGTCCGCGGCCACGCGGCGCCAGGGCGATTGCCGCTGCGCGGGCGCCACCGCACGCACGGTGGGCGCGGTGGCGGCGGGTGAGGTCAGGGGCTTGGGCGCGCTCATGGCGTAGGCTCCAGCCGCACGCGCGGGTCGAGCAGCTTGTAGAGGATGTCGACGATCAGGTTGAGCGCCACGAACAGGCACACCACCACCATCAGGTAGGAAACGATCACGGGGCGGTCCAGGGCATTGATGCTGTCCAGGATCAGCTTGCCGGCGCCGGGCCAGGCGAAGATGTTCTCGGTGACCACGGCGAAGGCGATGGTGGAGCCGAACTCCAGCCCCAGCACCGTCACCAGCGGGATCAGGGTGTTGCGCAGCACGTGGCCCAGCACCACGCGCAGCGGCGACAGGCCCTTGGCGCGGGCGAAGCGCACCCATTCCTGCGGCAGCACTTCGCGCACGCCGGCGCAGGTCAGGCGCAGCACCAGCGAGACCTTGAACAGCGCCAGGTTCAGCGCCGGCAGCAACAGGTGGCGCAGGCCGTCGGCGGTCAGCCAGGACCACTGCACCCCCAGCCACTGCGCGGTCTCGCCGCGCCCGCCCGAAGGCAGCCAGCCCAGCTTGACGCTGAAGGCCATGATCAGCATCAGCCCGACCCAGAAGGTGGGCAGCGAGAAGCCGACGATGCTGCCCGCCATCAGCAGCCGCGACAGCGGGTGCTGCGGGTACAGGCCGGCGAAGAGGCCGAGCGGCACGCCCACCACCACCGCCAGCAGCAGCGCCGCCACCGCCAGCTCGAAGGTGGCCGGAAGCCGCTGCAGGATCAGCTCCACCGCCGGCACGCTATAGACGAAGCTGTTGCCCAGGTTGCCGTGCAGCGCGCCCCAGAGGAAGGCCAGGTACTGGCGCCACAGCGGCTGGTCCAGCCCGAGCTGGGCGATGATGCGGGCACGGTCGGCCTGGTCGGCATCCTGGCCGATCAGGATGTCGACCGGATTGCCGATGGCATGCAGCCCGGCGAAGACGATCACCGTCATCGCCAGCACCACCAGCACGGCCTGCACCAGCCGGCGCGCGAGCCAGCGGCTCACGAGACCTGCTCCGCGGCGCCCGGCGCGGGCGCCGGCGTCCATTCATCGCCGAACACCTCGGGCTCGGCGAAGGCCTCCATCGCGGCGTAGTGCGTCTCGATGTCTTCCTGGTAGAGCAGGGCGGCGATGCCCTGGCCGAGCCGGCGCGCGCCCTCGCTGATGGCCGGGATGTCGCCCGAGACGGTGCCGTGCGACAGCGCCGCCGGGTAGCAGAAGCAATGGATGCGCGACAGGCCGGGGCAGGCGCCCGGCGTCTTCTCCAGGAATTCGAAGGCCGGGCCCAGGTCGGGCGAGTCGGACAGTTCCTGGTCTTCCTGGCCGGGGCGGGGCGTGTAGCGGTCGCGCCAGAAGCGGATGTGCGGCGCGATCGCGGCGAACTCGGGGCGTGTTTCCAGCGCGATGCGGAAGCCCGTGGAGAACACCAGGAAGTCGAGCGCGAAGCTGCCCTTGGGCGTCTGCACGCGCAGGCCGTCATCGCTCGCGTCGATGCGCTCGATCGGGCAGCTAAGGTTGAAGCGGGCGTTCGCGTGGCGCGACACGCGCAAGGTGCTGCCGCGCGGCGGCGGCACCTGCTGGGCGTTGATGTAATGGCGGATGCGCCATTTCCATTCGTCGGACAGGCCGGGATGACCGTGCGTCAGGCCGGGATTGCCCGCGCCCTTGCCTTTGTTGATGCGCGGGATGTCGGTGCGGCGGATCAGCAGGTCGACGCTGGCGGCGCCGGCTTCCAGCGCGGTCGCCGCGCTGTCCATGGCCGAGGCGCCCGCGCCCACCACGCCGACGCGCTTGCCGCGCAGCCTGCCGTAGTCCATTTCATCGGACGAGTGCGCCCAGCGCGCGCGCGGCAGCGCCTGGACGAAGGGCGGCACATGGGCGCCGCCCAGGCCGTCGCGGCCGGTGGCCAGCACCACCCGGCGCGCCAGCACCGTGGTCTCGCCCTGCGGGGTGCGCATCGGCAGCGCCACCAGCCCGTCCCGGCGCGGCTGCACCGCCAGCACCTCGTGCCGGTTGCGCACCTCGAGCGCCAGCACGTCGCGGTACCAGCGCAGGTAGTCCATCCATTGCAGGCGCGGGATCTTGTCCAGCGCTTCCCAGGCGGCGCTGCCGAACTGCGCCTCGTACCAGGCGCGGAAGGTCAGCGCCGGCAGCCCCAGCGCGGGGCCGGTGAGCTGCTTGGGCGAGCGCAGGGTCTCCATGCGCGCCGTGGTGGCCCAGGGGCCTTCAAAGCCCTCGGGCGAGCGGTCGAAGATGCGTGCCGTCATGCCGAGGTGCTTGAGCGTCGTCGCCGCCGCCAACCCGGCCATTCCGCCGCCGATCACGGCGACGTCGAGCACTTCCGCCCCGTCCTGCAGGCGCGGCACAGTCCAGCGCTTGGCGGGCAGTTCCAGCCAGGACAGGTCCTGGCGCAGCCTGGCTTCCAGGGCGGCCAGGCCGGTGGCGTCCGCGGCCTGCGGAAAATCGTCGGCGCTTGTCTGGGTCATGGGTCGGTCGGTTCCGAGTCAGATGGATTGGGGGTGGCGTCGCCGGACGTGCCGCCGTCGCCGTAGAGGCTTTGCAGCAGCGCGCCATGCTGTTCCGGGCCGCGCAGGATGAAGTCGGGCAACAGCCTGTGCGCCGCCTCCGCCAGCCGCGCGATCAGCGCTTGCGCGGCGGCGTCGGCAGGTCGGGCCTGCGGCGTGATGACGCCGAAGTAGAAGGGGATGGCGGCATCGATGGGGCGCACCACGATGTCCGCCAGCGGCACGCCGCGCGCGGTCACCGGTTCCAGCACGGCAATGCCCAGGCCGGCGCGCACCGCGCTGAGCGCGTTGAGCGAGGAATTGGTGTCGATCAGCGCGGCCGGCACCACGCCGGCGCGCGCGAAGGCTTCGTCGAGCCGGCGGCGCAGCCGGTAGGGGTTGTGCATGGTGACGATGCGCCGCCCCGAGCAGGCTGCCAGTGGCACGGTGTCGAGCGCCGCAAGCGGGTCGTCGGCCCGCAGCGCGAGCACGCAGGCGGCCTCGCCAATCCAGTGCACGGTCACGCCGCGGTGTTCCAGCGGCAGGCTGGTGACGCCGACCTCGGCGGCGCCGGTCAGCACCGCGTGCACCACCTTTTCCGGCGAGACACTGCGCAGGTGCACCTGGCCCGGCGCTTCGCCCTCGGCCAGCGCGGCCGGCAGCAGGCCGGCGGCCAGCGCCGGTGTAGCCGCCACCCGCAGCGAACGGCGCGCCTCCAGGGCCAGTTCCGCCGCGCGGGCGCGCACCTGCTGCAGGCCGGTCAGCGCCTGCTCGACTTCCTCATAGAGCAGGAAGCCCCGCTCGGTGGGGCTGACTCTCGGTCCGCTGCGGGCGAACAGGGCGAAGCCAAGCTCGCCCTCCAGTTCCTGGATCAGGCGGGTGATGGCCGGCTGGGAGCGGCCCAGCAGGCGGCCGGCCGCGGTCACGCTGCCGGTCGTCATCACTGCCGCAAACGCCTCCAGTTGCCGGATCTCCATCCCGTCGCCTTGTCTTATCCCGTTTCGCCGGGCGCGCTCCTGCCTGCTGGGGCCTGCCGGACTGTTATATTCGTTTTACGGATTCTGTACCTGCTAGCATGCGTAATGCAAATACTATTTCGGCATGTACTCATGCGATCCGCACGACTCCCGGTGCACATGCCGGTCCGTGGCGGCATATCATCCACAAGATGGGCGGCAAGCGCGCTGTCAGCGCGCAAAAGAGGCAGCGTGGCGGCCCGCCCGGTTCTGGAGATACCTTGCTTGAACTTCCGATCGCGAAGTCCGGCGCCCAGCGTGGGTGACCGGTTCCGCCGCATGCGCCGGGCGACCTTCGCCGCCTGGCTGTGCGGGCTGCTGCTGTGCACGGGGGCCATGGCGGAGACGCTGCGCGTCGGCTCCAAGCGCTTCACCGAGTCCTACATCCTCGGCGAGATCCTGGCGCAGACTGCCGCCGCGCACGGTCCCGCCGAACACGTGGCCGGGCTGGGCAATACCGCCATCGTCTTCGCCGCGCTGGCATCCGGGCGCATCGACCTCTATCCCGACTACACCGGCACGGTCGCCGTGGAGATCCTCGGACTGCCGCCGGATGCCAGCCTCGACCAGATCAACCAGGCGCTGGCACCGCGCGGCCTGGGCGCGGCCATTCCCCTGGGCTTCGAGGACGGCTACGCGCTGGCGGTGCGCGAGCCGGTGGCCGAGCGCCTGGGCCTGCGCCAGCTCGGCGACCTGGCGCGCCAGCCCGCGCTGCGGCTCGGGCTCACGCACGAGTTCCTGGGCCGGGCCGATGGCTGGCCAGGGCTCGCACGGCGCTACGGCCTGCCGCAGAAGCCGGTCGGCCTGGACCATGGCGTGGCCTACGAAGCGCTGGCGAGCGGGCAGGTCGACGTCATCGACATCTACTCGACCGACGCCAAGATCCGCAAGTACGGCCTGCGCGTGCTGCGCGACGAGCTTGGCTACTTTCCGCGCTATGAGGCCGTGGTGCTGTACCGCCTCGATGTGCCGCGCCGCTTCCCGCAGGCGTGGCAGGCCCTGCAAGGACTGGCGGGGCGCATCGACTCTCAGCGGATGATCGCCATGAACGCGGAGGCGGAGCTGGACGGCCAGTCCTTCGCCGCCATCGCGCATGGTTTCCTGGCGGCAGCGCCCGGCCAGGCCACCGCACCGTCCGGCCCACCCACGCGCGACGGGCTGGCGGGCACGCTGCTGGGCGCCGACACCCTGCGGCTCACGCAACGCCATCTGGCGCTGGTCGCCGGTGCCGTGGGCGCCGCGGTGGCGCTGGGCGTGCCGCTGGGCATCGTGGCGGCGCGGCGCAGGCGCCTGGGGCAGGCAGTGCTGGCGGCCGTGGGCATGCTGCAGACGGTGCCCTCGCTCGCCTTGCTGGCCATGCTGATCCCGCTGCTGGGCCGCATCGGCCTGTGGCCAGCGCTGGTCGCGCTTTTCCTCTATGCGCTGCTGCCCATCGTGCGCAATACCTGCACCGGCCTGCAGCAGGTGCCGGCCGGCATGTCGGAGGCCGCAATGGCGCTGGGCTTCACGCCCGCGCAGCGGCTGCGCTATGTGGAGTTGCCGCTGGCGATGCCGGTGCTGCTGGCGGGCGTCAAGACCGCCGCCATCATCAGCGTGGGCACGGCCACCATCGCTGCCTTCGTGGGTGCCGGCGGCTACGGCGAGCGCATCGTCACCGGGCTGGCGCTCAACGACCCGGTTCTGCTGCTGGCCGGCGCGATTCCCGCCGCGGTGCTGGCGCTGGTCCTGCAAGGCGCCTTCGAATGGGTGGAGCGGCGGCTTCAGCGCAGGATGCCGGCGAGGCGGGGGTAGACCACGGCGTCATGGGTGGCGCAGCGGATTGGCCGTGGGATACCCCTGTTCCACGGGCCCTGCAGTCCCGCGCCCCAAATGGTCTCAAGAGGCCCGCGCTTAGAATTCCTGCTGCGTCGGGCGCAGGACGATCTCGTTAATGTCAACGTCATCCGGCTGTTCGATGGCGTAGGCAATAGCGCGGGCGACAGCTTCAGGTGAGATGGCAAGCTTGTAGAATTCCTTCACGAATGCAGCGCTCTCGTCATGGCTGCTGCCGAACTTCAGCTCAGAGTCGACCGCGCCAGGTTCAATCGTCGTGGTGCGGATCGCGCCACCGACTTCATGGCGCAGCCCTTCGGATATCGCTCGAACTGCGAACTTGGTGCCGCTGTAGACGGTGCCGCCCGGGCTGAACACTTTAAGGCCGGCGACCGAGGCAATGTTGATGAAGTGGCCGCTGCCTTGTTGCTGAAAGACAGGAAGTGCCGCGGCGATGCCGTAGAGAACGCCCTTGATGTTGATGTCGATCATGCGATCCCATTCATCAACCTTGGTCTCGCTAAGCGGGGCGATCGACATCAAGCCGGCATTATTGACGAGCACATCGATCCTGCCGAACGCGTGCACGGCGCTCTCGATCAATTTGCGCACGTCATCTCGTTTGGTCACGTCGGTCTGGACCACCGCAACCCTGCCACCTGCCGCGCGTATCTCCTCCGCAATGGCATTCAATCTATCCTCGCGGCGCGCAGCCAAAACGATCGTGGCTCCCCGTGCCGCCAAATGCCGTGCCGTGGCCTCGCCAAGCCCACTGCTGGCACCGGTGATCACAACGACTTTCCCTTCGATATGTGCGCTCATGTCATCTCCTTTGCGATAAAAAGCTGAGGCGGTAGAGGAAGTATCGGTGGGGCCTGTATTTCAGAAAATGGAAAAGATAAGATTTCACAATTCCAAAAACAGGAATCGTGGAGATGTTGAATCGATTGGAAATGCTGCGCATCTTCGTGGCTGCCGCGGACGCTGGCAGTTTCAAGGATGCGGCAATTCGTCTAGGGATCTCGCCGCAGGCCGTGACACGGGCGATCCAGGAGTTGGAGCGCCTGCAGGGGGATCTGCTTTTTCACAGAACCACCCGCCAGATCCGCATCACGGCGTTTGGTGAACAGCTTGCCGAGACGGCGCGAGAACGTCTGGCGTTGATCGACGCGATGTTCACCCCGAGCGAAGCCGGCAAGGAGGAGGACTACGCTGGCATCGTCCGCATTACCGCGCCGAAAGCATTGGGACGAATCGGATTGCTGCCCACGCTTTCGAAGCTGGCCATCGCACACTCGGGTCTGCGCATCGACCTGAGCCTGAGCGACACACCCGCCGACGTCGTTGACGAACGAATCGATATTGGCGTGCGATTCGGGCCGGTGCGAGACAACCGTTTTATTGCCCGCAAGGTAAACACCCATGCATTCTATGTCGTCGCCGCTCCGAGCCTGATCGCCCGCAAGGGGATACCAACGCAGATCCATGATCTTGAGGCGTTGCCGACCACGGTGATGTACGACCCATTGACTGGCCGCCCTTGGCCTTGGTTCTTTGCCCAAGGCCACAAATACACGCCTTCGACACCAACATTTTCCAGCAACGATTCCGAAGCAGAACTCGATGCAGTGCTATCCGGACTGGCGTTTGGTCAAATTGCCGGCTTTTTGGCCGAAGGCCACGTTACGGCCGGCAGGCTGGTGCGGGTGCTGCAGCATATCGAGCCGAATCCATGGGATCTCTATGTCTACCGGCCGCAACGAGGGCCTGTTGCGCCCCGAGTGCGGCTGATATTCGATGAACTGATTCACTCGCTTGCCAAGCTTGACCGAGATCGGTCTTGAAGTTGGACGGGCTGAAGCTGGTTGTCGCCGCAACTAGATTAGGTGCTCTCGCCGGCGGCGAACTTCAGGCCAATGACACCGCACAGAATGAGGACAATGCAGGCAATTCTGCTGGGAGACGCAGACTCTCCGAGAAACAGCATCCCCACAACTGCGGTGCCTGCAGCGCCAATCCCTGTCCACACTGCATAGGCGGTACCAACCGGCAGTGCTCGCAATGAAATTGTCAGCAGCACAATGCTGGACAAGCCGGTCGCAACCGCATAGACGCTTGGCCAGAGGCGGCTGAAGCCAGCAGACCATTTCATACCGAATGCGAAAGCAATCTCCAGGAAGCCAGCGATTGCGAGTAGGGTCCAGGACAACATCCATCTCCAGTAAGGATGGGCGACTAACGACCGCCACGTCCTTCGGAGTAGCTTGAAGCGGTAAGGCGCCCAAGGTCAAAGCAAGGTATGCGAACGTGAGAGGCAGCCTTGATGGCGCTCGCGTTTGCCAAATTGTCGATCATTGGTGACTCGACATCAAAGAGTGCGTACGTGCAAAACGCGCCAACATCCGGCACTTCTCTGCCATCCCAGCCGGGTGCGAGGTGGTTCCCTATCCCTGCGCTGGCTCCAGAAGTGCGGAGAACACGATCTGGGGTGCTGGCTGTCGGTGGCGCCGAGCAGCAGAGTCGGCCATTTTGGCTACGTTCTCTGCCAAGACGATGGCACAAATTCGCGGATTGCCTAAACTTCGGCCAGGTTTCCCCAGACGTGATGTGCCATGAAAGTCGCCGTGCTCGTGTTCCCCAACGTCCAGATGCTCGACGTTGCCGGACCTATCGACGTGTTTCACGAAGCCGCCAGGCAAGCCGGCAGTCCGGATGCATACAAGTTCGAGATTGTGTCGGAGACCAGGGGGCCGCTTACAGCATCTAACGGGATGAAAATCACACCCGATGCGACGCTCGAAACAAGTAGCCCCGATATCGACACCCTGCTGATTGCGGGAAGCCCGAGGGTCAACCTCGTCGAGAATGACGTGGCCATCAAGGATTGGATTCTCAAGTACGCGAAGACGGTACGCCGAATGGGTTCAGTTTGCACTGGCGCACTGCTTCTCGCTCATACCGGACTGTTGGATGGCAGAAGAGTGACGACGCACTGGAACTCGACGGCGCGGCTGTCCAGGATGTTCCCAAACGTCACAGTCGAGCCCGACATGATTTACGTGAAGGATGGAAACATCTATACATCCGCCGGCGTCACGGCGGGGCTGGACCTGGCGTTGGCAATGGTCGAAGAGGATTTCGGGCGTGCGACGGCCCTGAAGGTAGCTCGAGAGTTCGTCATGTTCCTGAAGCGCCCGGGAGGGCAGTCCCAGTTCAGCGCCCATCTCGCTGCCCAGACCGCGGAGAAGAGCGCGATTCGGGACGTCCAGAACTGGGTACTCGAGAATCTGAACAAGCGGCTCTCAGTAGACGCTTTAGCGGCTCACGCCGGCATGAGCACGCGCAACTTTGCCAGGCTCTTCAAGCGGGAATGCACCATGACGCCGGCCGACTTCGTGGAAGGGGCGCGTCTCGATGCTGCACGGCGCCTCCTCGAGGAGACCCGGAATCCGCTGAAGCGAGTTGCCGCCATGTCAGGTTTTGGAGACCCCAATAGCCTCAGGCGCGCATTCATGCGCCGACTTGGCGTGTCGCCCACCGACTATCGCAGTCGGTTCCGCACCGCAGCCTGAGCCTGTCCATGTGGTTCGTCGGCAAGGCCGTTGTGTTCAATTGGTGCAGGCGCCGCCCTCGGCCGCTTTCTTTGAGGCGAGGGTCTCGTCCAGGTTGATAAGGAGTTGAGGATTGAACGACGGGTTCTCGACTACGCCGCCGCGTGCATAACCACGGGGGTTGCAAACAATGCGGGTCTGCCCAATCACATAGTCAAAACTGTCATGAGTATGGCCATGCAACCAAAGTTCTGGTTGCCAGTGTTGGATGCGTTCCTCCAGGGCAGAGACGAAGCAGGCGTTCAGCGGCGAGCCTTTGAACTTGTGACTAATGCTCTTGCGGTTCGGTGCGAAATGCGTGACCACAACAGTTGGACCTTCATGCGGTTCGCGGAAGCGTTGGTCGAGCCAGGCCACGCTCGAATCGAAGAGCATCTGTGAGACAGCAGGAGTGAACCTGTCTGCAAAATCCGGGGAGATGCGAATGCGGGAGAAGTCGCGCACCATCTCTTGGGCCTCGGCCAATCCGTCCAGGCGTTGTTCCTCCGAGTCGAACAAGCGATAGTCTGACCATAAGGTGCATCCCAGGAACCGAACACCTTGATAGTGCCATTCGTCCTGTTCAAGAACACGGATGCTGCTTTCTCGTGCTAAGCCTCGTAGGTCCTTCATTGTCGAAACCAGGTCGCCGCCATAGAACTCGTGGTTTCCGGCCACATAGATGGACGGAATCGCACTTTGCTTCGCCCACGCAATTGCTTCGGCTGGTCGCCAGATGTCCCCCGCAAGTACTAGAACATCAGCGTTCGTGTCCGGCATTGGCATGGGATGCACGGATAGATGAAGGTCGGAGAGCAGTGCCAGTTTCATGTTGGGGCGCCAGAGGTCGGTAAGTCCTAGTCGATGTGGCTACCCACGGCAAAAGTAGCCTCTATGCCCAGCATACCGACACGCCGACCCGCTGTCAGCGCAGGATTGAGCCAAAGTTGGTCAAAATTCAGCCTGCGCCGTTAGAAGCAAAGGGGAACCGCTGACTGGACCTTCTTACCGTTGGCTCGGGTAATACTCGTCGGCCAAAAGGAGGTCCTCGTAGAAAGCACCGAAGGGCTTCTGAGGGTGACGGATGTGGATTTCAAGAATCCAGCGCATCGGAGATGGCGTGAAATCCGCGTCTGCCAGGGCGCCGGTGTGGATTGCCGCGTGCGGGAAATCAGAGACGCGATGGCCAGGAAGGTCAAAGTTGAGTTCCCACCCCATTTCCCGGGCGCGCTTCTCTGCATAGGCATACAAGGCTCGGCCTGTTGCCTTTGTCGCTTCCCAGTAGCGGCGGACGTCGTGGAAGAGGGACTCGGCGTCCCTTGCACAGCGCGCATGCTCTTCGTTGTTGCCGACCGTAAAAGTTGCGCCACCGTCGCCCTCCCATGCGTCGAAGCGCGGAGCCATGTCGATGAAGAAGATATCGTTCTCGTCGAGAACGATGCCTGCTTCCGACTGCTGTTTCATCGCCCGAGTCGTATTTGTTCCGAAGCGAACGCGAGTCGGGTGCCAAGTCAAGGAGAGGCCCGAATCGGTGAGCACCTGCTTGGCCATAGCCACGGCGTCCTCTTCAACCATACCAGGTCGAATTCGAGCGGAGATTTCTCGAATCGCCTGCCGCGCTCTTGCTCGTGCTTGCAGCATCCCATCGACAGAGAAGGATGGGCCGACTCGTTCCGCTTCCGTTGCCTGTACTGCTGTCATCTGTGTTCTCCACGCATGGTGCGCAGCCCCATGGCAACGCATTCATGGCAGGGAATTATGGGAAGACGATGCCTTCCGTACCAGCAGTCATTGCGGCCAATTCCAGACAAGATAAGTGGGGATGCTGCCAACTGTGCTCCGGCAGTCGCGTCCGGGCCGGGAAGTGCCGTCAGCCCGGAGTTCCACGCGCCCGTCCGGGTATTCGGCCACCTCGATGTAGGGTCCCCTTATTGCGCGCTGGCCAGACGGCCTAGCGTGGCGATCGCCGCCTCGCTTTCCGCCGTCCACATCTGGCCGTAGTTCAGCCGCACGCAATGGCGGTGGCCCTGGCGCGCGGAGAAGATCGGCCCCGGCGCGATGCCGATGCCGTGCTCCAGCGCGGCGCGGTGCAAGGCCAGCGCATCGAAGCCGGGGGCGAACTCCACCCACAGGAAATAGCCGCCATCCGGCCGCGAGACGCGCACCGAGGCCGGGAAATGGCGTGCGATGGCCTGGCGCAGCTGGCCCTGCTGCATTTCCATCACGTGCCGCAGCCGGCGCAGGTGCTTGTCATAGCCGCCGTGCTGCAGGTATTCGGCCAGTGCCGCCTGGGCTGGCACGGCCGCCGACAGGGTGGTCATCAGTTTCATGCGCTGGATGGCCTCGCCGAAACGCCCGGGCGCGACCCAGCCGATGCGGAAGCCCGGCGCCAGTGTCTTGGAGAAGGAGCTGCAGTGCATCACCAGGCCCTGGCGGTCGAACGCCTTGGCCGGCAGCGGGCAGCGGCTGCCGTAGTAGAGCTCGCCGTAGACGTCGTCCTCGATCAGCGGCACCTTGTGGCGCGCCAGCAGTTCGACCAGCTCGCGCTTGCGCGCCTCGTCCATGCTGGCGCCCATCGGATTCTGGAACTGCGTCATGAACCAGCAGGCGCGGATCGGATGGCGCCGCAGCGCGGCATCCAGCGCGGCCAGGTCGATGCCTTCCTGCGGGTGCACGGGAATCTCCACCGCCTTCAGGCGCAGCCGCTCCAGCGCCTGCAGGGCGGCATAGAAGCCGGGCGACTCGATGGCGACGACGTCGCCGGGGCTGGTCACCGCCATCAGGCAGAGGTTGAGCGCCTCCAGCGCACCGTTGGTGACAATGATGTCCTCGGCCGCCTGCGGCACGCCGGCGCCCAGGTAGCGCAGCGCGATCTGCTGGCGCAGCGCCGCGTTGCCGGGCGGCAGGTCGTCGACCGACTGCCAGGGATCGAGTTCGCGTCCGGCACGCGTCAGCGACTTGCCGAGGCGGTCCCAGGGAAACAGCTCGGGCGCGGGGAAGGCCGAGCCGAACTGCACCAGGCGCTGGTCCCGCGCGGCCTCGAGCACGGAAAACACCAGCTTGGAGATGTCGACCTCGGTCGAGACCTGGCGCGTGCGCCGCGCCGCCGGCCGGGGCAGCGGCAGGCCGGCGGCGCCGGCCACGTAATAGCCGGAGCGCTCGCGCGCGCGCACCAGGCCGCGTTCCTCCAGCCGGTAGTAGGCCTGGAAGGCGGTGGACGGGCTCACGCCATAGTGGGCCACGGTCTTGCGGATCGACGGCATCCGCGTGCCGGGCGGCAGGTTGCCGGAGCGGATGTCGCGGGCGAGAATCTCGGCCAGTTCCTCGTATCGCTTCATGGTTTGCGCGCTGTGTCGATTCGGTTCGGGCGAAAGGCAGGAAAGGGTAGCGCATGCGTGCGCTTTCTGCGCCATTTGCCTAACGGAGACCGGGGGAGACCGCGCCCGCCGGCCGGCCTTCAAACTGATACGGAAAATTATGGCAGAACTGATGCTGTTCCCCGCGGCCGTATGCCGGCAGAATGGCGCGAGGCGGGCAGGGCCGGCCGTTTCGGAAGGAGAAGTGCGATGCATCCACTGAGACTGATGAGCGCGGTATTGTGGGGATTCTTCGGCTTGCGGCGTGGCGACGAGCATATGCGCGACCTGCAGAACCTCAAGCCGGTGCAGTTGATCGTGACCGGCGTCCTGCTGGCCGCCGTCCTGGTGCTGTGCCTGCTGATGGCGGCGCGCTGGGCCGTGACGCATGCCTGAGCCCCGCGGGGCGCACGGCAAGACAATAAGATAAAAAGACAAGAACGATAAGACGGAGAGAGACAAGCCCATGCCTCATCGATCGCGGCGCTGGCCGCCGCTCGGGGCGTTCGTGCGGGCACGCCTGCCGGACGCACTGCTGGTGCTGTTGCTCGCGCTGTTGCTGGCCGCCCCGCAGGCGCAGGCGGCGCAGGACGCCGGCAGCAATGGCAAGGCGGATACCGTGGCGCGCGGCCGCTACCTCGCCCGCATCGCCAACTGCGCGGCCTGCCATACCGCGCCGGGCGGCGCAGCGTTCGCCGGCGGCGTGCCGATCCGCACCGCGGTGGGCACCATCCATTCGACCAATATCACGCCTGAGCCGGACAGCGGCATCGGCGCCTACACGCTGGCGGAATTCGACCGCGCGCTGCGCCAGGGCGTGGCGCGCGGCGGCAAGCGGCTTTACCCGGCCATGCCGTACCCCTCCTATGCGCGCATGACGGCGGAGGACGTGGCCGCGCTCTACGCCTACCTGCGCGCCGAGGTGAAGCCGGTGCGCCAGCGCCAACCGGAGCCGCAGATGCGCTGGCCTTTCGGCATGCGCCCGCTGCTATCCGTGTGGAACCTGTTCTTCCTCGACGCGCCGGCTGGTGCGCCGTCACGCGCCGACCCTAGCGGCGATGCGCAATGGCGGCGCGGCGCCTACCTCGTGCAGGCCGTGGGGCACTGCGGCGCCTGCCACACGCCGCGCAGCGCGCTGTTCGCCGAGAGGGCTAGCGACGAGCGCAGTCCGCTCTTCCTCTCGGGGGCCAATGTGGAGGGCTGGTCGGCCGGCAATCTCAGCGGCGACAAGCTCACCGGGCTGGGCAACTGGTCGCGTGCCGAGGTGGCGGAGTACCTGCGCACCGGCCGCAACGTGCATGCGACGTCCTTCGGCCCGATGTCGGGCGTGATCGCCGCCTCCACGCAATTCATGACCCCGCAGGACCTGGACGCGGTGGCGGCCTATCTGAAGAGCCTGGCGCCCGCGCGCGGCGAGGCCTCGGCGTTCCGCTACGACGCAGCCACGGCGCAGCAATTGCAGCTGGGTCGCTTCGACGCGGTGGGTGCGCGGCTCTACGCGCAGTACTGCATGCCGTGCCATGGCGCGGGCGGCAAGGGCTTTGCCCGTGTGTTCCCGCCGCTGGCGGGCAACCCCGCGGTGCTTGACCCCGATCCGGCCTCGCTGATCAACCTGCTGCTGGGCGGCGCCGTGACTGCGGCTGTCGACACCGCGGCGACCGACTATCACATGCCCGGCTACGGCTGGGCCCTGAACGACCAGGAACTGGCGGACGTCTTGAGCTTCGTGCGCGGCGGCTGGGGCAACCGCGCCGCCGCCGTGCGCGACAGCGATGTCGCGGCGCGCCGCGCGGCGATGGGCATCCGCCTGGAAGCCGAGGCCAGTCGCTGAACCGGGCGCCGATCCATGACCATTACACGAAGAGACTTCCTCAACGGCGCCGCGCTCGCGGTGGGCGCGAGCCTGACCCCCGGCTGGCTGCGCGCGGCGGAGGCAGGACAGGCGACGGCCGGCGCCATCTACCCACCGGCGCTGACCGGGCTGCGCGGCAACCAGCCAGGCAGCTACACGCTGGCGCACAGCCTGGCCCGCGAAGGCGTGCAATATCCCAGCGTGATGGCGCGCGAGGCGTTCGACCTGGTGGTGGTAGGCAGCGGCATCAGCGGACTGGCCGCGGCGTGGTTCTACCAGCGCCGCTACGGCCGCGAGGCGCGCATCCTCATCCTCGACAACCACGACGACTTCGGCGGCCACGCCCGTCGCAATGAATTCACCGTGCGTGGCCGCAAGCTCGTCACCTACGGCGGCAGCGCCGAGATGCCGGCCGGGGCGGCGGACAGCGCGCCGCTGCGCACGCTGCTGGACGGCATCGGGCTGGCGGAGCGCGGCTCGCCGGCCGCGCCCTCCCATGGCGCCCCCGGGCTCGGACGGGCAGTCTTCTTCGACCGCGAGCATTTCGGCACCGACCGCCTCGTCCCTGGCGACCCCTTCGGGGAGTCCCTCGGTGGATCCCTGGGCGCCGGGCGCGCGCCGTCGCCCGAGGCCGTGCGCCGCTTCCTGGCCGCGGCTCCGCTGCCCGCCGCCGAACGCGAGGCGCTGGCGAAGCTGGCCCAGGGCAACACGGACTACCTGGCGGGCATGGACGCGCAGGCGCGCGCCGCCTACCTGCGGCGCACCCGCTATGCGGTGTTCCTGCGCGACAAGGCCGGCCTGGGGCTGGCGGGCGTGCGCTTCCTGCGCAGCCGCAGCAATGACAGCTATGCGCTGGACGCCGACGGCATTTCGGTATGGGACGCCATCGCCATCGGGCTGCCGGCCGGCGCAGGCATGCCGCCCGTCCCGCTCGATCCACGCCTGGGCAAGTCGCCGGCCTCGTTGCTGCGCTTCGCCGATGGCAATGCCACCCTCGCGCGGCGGCTGGTGCAGATGCTGATCCCGGCCGTGGATCGGGCGGGGCAGTCGGCAACGCCCGCCGGCGCAGGCGGGCAGGCCCGCTTCGACTACGCCCAGCTCGACCGCGACGGCGCCCGCGTGCGGCTGCGCCTGAACAGCACGGCGGTTGCCGTCGAGCCCGGCCCGCACATCGCGCGGGTTACCTACGGCTGGCGCGGCAACCTGCACCGCGTGGAGGCCCGCCACGTCGTGCTGGCCGGCTACAACATGATGGTGCCGTTCCTGATGCCGGGCCTGCCGCAGGCCCAGCGGCAGGCGCTGCGCGACGAGGTGAAGGCGCCGCTGATCTACACCAAGGTGGCGCTGGACAACTGGCGCGCCTTCGAGACCCTGGGCGCCGGCCGCATCCACGCGCCGACCATGGCCTACAGCGACCTGTGGCTGGAAGCCGGCGAGGGCGCGCGCGCCGACGACCCGGTGGTGTTGCACATGCTGTATGTGCCCACCGTGCCCGATAGCGGCATGCATGCACGCGAGCGCTTCCGCGCGGGCCGGGCGCTGCTGCTGGGCACGCCGTTCGCCGAACTGGAGCGCGGCATCCGCACGCAGCTCGACCGCCTGCTCGCGCCGGCCGGTGCCGACTCAGAGCGGCTGATCCGCGCCATTACCGTCAACCGCTGGTCGCATGGCTACAGCTACCGGTCCTCGGACATCGACGATGACGCCGCAGGCGCGGCAGCGGCGCTGGCCGCGGCGCGCGCCAGCGCTGGCAATGTCGCCATCGCCGGGGCGGACAGTGCCGGCAGTCCGTCGCTGGTGGCGGCCGTCGAACAGGCCCTGCGCGCGGTGGAATCGCTGCCGGGCTGAATGGCAGCGCCCGGCTGGCACTCAGTGGGCCGGGCGTTCGTGGCTATTGAGGATCAGGCGGATGCGGGCCAGATAGCGGTCGCCCACGGCACGGTCCGCGCGGCGCGCCTCGGCGCGCATGGCCACGCGGGAGGGCGGGCGGATGGAGAGCGCGCGGCAGATGCTGGACAGATAGGGCTTGGGCTTGCCTTCGCCCGCCAGCCGCCGCGCTGCGTCCGCCAGCGCGGCGTCACCGATGCGCTGGCGCAGCCAGGCCAGGACTTGACGGTCGTACTCGTTCTGCACGCGGACCAGGTGTTCCATGACAGCCTCGCACATGTATATCCATACAGTACCTGTAAATATATACAGTACGCGGCGGATTTCAAGGCCCCTGTTGTCGAGTGACACAATTCCTGCGACTGGCGACAGAATTCGTGAAAAGTCGTGACACAAATAGCGAATATTTCCGCTCAGGATGGTCAGCGGCACGATGGTCCCGACAATGATTCCGGCGCGCCAGCCCAGGAGCACCACCACCACCGTCATGACGCCGATACGTTTATCGAGCGAATCTGACAGCGCGAGCCCAAGCGAGCGGCTGATCGTCTTGATGTCATCGCCGTTCGCAAGTCTGTCCACTAGTTCAGCTGCTTGCTCGCTAGCCATGTAGGCGGTGACGCGAATGACCTGTGCGCGGCAGTTGGCTACCGCCTCGAATTTTTGGTCGCTGGAGGTGTTCCACTGCCCGGAGGAAAAGCTGTACGGCAAGAGGCGGCCGTAGACAAATCGATTCTCCAACCAGGAAAGCCATGGACGGCCGTATTCTCGGGCGCATAGTGGCCAATTGATGCCATTTGAGCAATGGTGTTCAGTTGAGGGCTTCACACGAAGGATTTCAGCCATGGAGCCACTCTTACGATCAATTCCCGCGTCCAGCGGGCCGCATTTGAGTTGTTCGCCGAGACGGGTAAGAGGCAGGCGCTTGCGCAGGCGGCCAACATCGCGCGCGAAACGGTCTATAACAACGTCCCATCGCCCGAGGCGCTATTTGAGAGCGTCGCTGCACGGATGACAGAAGAAATTCATGGGCGCGTAGTCGCGAGCTTCGCAAATGTAACTGACCCCGCACAGCGCCTGGCCAACGGCATCCGCGCCCATGACGAGCCCCACTGGGAGGCGCTTCCTCTGCCCCTTTGCCATCAGCCACCAGGCGTTGCATGACATGTGGACGGGCCCGACCATGCGTGACGTGCGTGGCGGCCTTGCGCAGAATCAGTGCCGTCCGAGCCCTCGGCGATCGCCCTCATCGCGGGCGCCGTACAGGCTTCGACCTTCTTGGTGCTAGGAGGGCATCGGACCTGGCGGGACGGGCAGCGATACCGCCGAGCCGGTGCTGCGCGGAATCGGCGTCGAAGCCGACGCTGCCCGGCGTTACGCGACGGCCGAGCGGCCACCGCTGGCGGTGTGTCCGTAACCCGATGCACTGGCTTCTTCTTCCCCATTCGAACATTCGGAAGAATCGTCGTGAGGACGGATGCCTCGGATACACGCGCGTCCACGGATCGCATCGTATGCCGCTCCCCCTCGATGCGCTTTCGGCCCGCACGCCCCGCAATCTATCGATCATCGAGCTCGGGCACTGACAACGGATGCATATCGTCGCACACCTGCACCCGGGCTCATGATGAAGGCGTAAGGGATAGCCACGCTGGTTTCACCATGGCCCCTTCATCACAAAAGTCAAAAGCGACTCGGACAGGCACCGGAAGTCGGAACATTCGGCTCTCAGCGTCGAGACGTATCAGAAGATATGGCGAATCCCTGCTGCAACGCCGACCATCGACGTCTGCCCGACCCCTGGCGCGTAACTATTATTCAGAAAAAGGCTTGCCGCAAAGCCAGACGCCGCTGATTCGAGCATCAATCCGGCGTTCCGCGCATAAGCCGTGGACAGATACAGATCCGTCCTCTTGCCCAAGCTATATCTCGTCATGAAAATCAGTTGCCATGGATTCGCGACGGCAGCATTGCCGTTCAGGGTCCGGACTTTCTCGTAGTCATACTCAAGCGTCAGCTCGACGACTGGAGTCAATTGGTAATTTGCGCCCAACCAGTAGTAGTCATCGCGCAGGACTGTCAAGCCATTCTGATCCTTGTTTTGCCCCCAACGATACCCACCCATTACCTTAGCCTTGCCATCGAACGTATAGCTGGCCGCGGCCGCTGCGCGCTTATTGGTACCACTGCCCTGAGCGATCGACGGGTTGTACTGATCGTAGTCCACAGTGAAGCCGAAAGCGCCAGGCATATATATCAGTGCTGCACCATACCCAGTGTCATCGCGGAACCGCCCCGGCATCTCGCCATTGCCACCGACCATGACTTGCTGTGCAAACGGACTCGTAGGAGGCAAAGATAAGCCAACACCGAAGGACCAATGAGCAATCGCTGTCAATGGTCCTGCTGCGGCCGCGTACTGGACTGTATTGTTCTCCCGGAAGTTCGGACCGGCTATGACTGCGATCGGTTCATACTGAACTGCGTAGCCCGCAGGCATGAAATTAGCCAATCCCAAGAAGAGGGACGTGTACTGTCGCCCGAAGGTTAGTTGGCCGAAACGATTGCTGCGCAGCCCGACGTAGGCCTGTCGATCAAAGAGTGTGCTCGGCAACTCCAAGGCGCCGGTATCGGCCTGGAACCCGCTCTCTAGTACGAAAAGCGACTTCAGCCCCCCACCCAGATCTTCCTCCCCCCGTAGCCCCCAACGTGAGCCAGCAACGCCGCCAGAGTTCATGCGGACAACGCTATGTCCTTGCCCTGAGTTGTAAAGGTTCGTCGGCAACGGCACCGTGCCGACCCGATTGACATACTCGACGTTGGTATCAACTACACCGTATAGCGTAACACTGGACTGCGCCGATGCGGGTACTGCGCCTAGCGCGAGTACCGCGGACATGACTGAACGAATTCTCACTTTCTTGTCTCCCAATGTAGTAGTTGTAATGCGTTGATAGTCGGAGCCCGGAGTGATCCGGCAAGTTGATGTCAGCCGGAGGTGTCCAACGCCGGACGCAAGCCTTCTGGCAGCTGGCTGCCCACTCCCAGTAGCGCAAGCGACTCGCGCACGATGTCGTCAAGCGCTTCGAGGGGGCCATCGTGAAGCACGGTGCGATCAGGGCGTACGACCGCAATCCAGCCGACAGGCGCGGCGCCCGGCACAAGTTGATCGGACATGTCTTCCCACGAATGTCCACCTTGCCCTTCGTTCGCCTCCTGAGGTCGGTGCGCGGCTTGCCCGCAATGGCGCAGTTGAATGATGTCGCCGCCGGCCTGCCGCCAAGCCGCGAGAAGGCCGCGGCCGAGCAGTGGCGACGGATCACAGCCGAATCCCGCGAGCACCAGTCGCGCACCCAGCGCCTCGTCGCTGGGCACGATGGGCGCGCCTGGGGCGCGGCGCACCAGGCCTTGCGGCAATGCACCGCCGCGCACCAGCCTGGCACGCGTCTTGCCGAGCTGGAATAGGCCGCGCTTGAAGCGAGCAGGCGGCTTAATCTTCAGGTCCTCAAAGAAGGCTCGGGCCCAGGGCATGCGTTGCATCAACGCCATGGCGCCATGGACACCGAGCGCGGTCAGCCGGTTCCGCGGCATCACCAGCTTCCCCATCATCAGTGCGAGGTTGACAATTGAACGGGCATGCGGACGCCGCTCAGTGTCGTAGCTGTCGAGAATGGCCGGCGCCGCCCTTTCCTGCACGACCCAGGCAAGCTTCCAGCACAGGTTTGCTACATCGCGCAGCCCAGCAACGAGTCCTTGGCCAACGAATGGCGGCGTGATATGCGCCGCGTCGCCCACCAGGAAGGCCCGCCCCTTGGAGAAGCGATCCACGATACGTGCGTGGAAACGGTAGACGGCCGTGCGCTCGATCGAAATGTCTTCCGGCTTGCACCAGGGGGCGAGCAGATCGCGAATCTTCTCCGGCGTTTCCATCTGTTCGCGCGTCTCGCCGGGCTGTAGCATGAACTCCCATCGTTGCCTACCGCCCGGGGCAACCATGTGCGGCGTGGGCCGTCTCGGGTTGCACAGGAATTCGACATGGTCGATCGGGTTCGGCACATTCAGGGCGTCGATGATCAGCCAATCCTGCGTAAAGGTCTTTCCTTCGAAGCCAAGACCGGCGTGGCGCCGCACAAAGGAATTGGCGCCGTCCGCGCCGACGATGTAACGCGCGCGCACGGTGGCCGCATCACCATCGGGTCGGTGCACAGTGGCCCGCACCGCCTCGCCGTCGTCAGTGAAACCCGTGAGTTCGGCGCCTAGTGCGATGCTCACGCAGGGATAGCGGCTCAAGCGGGACCGTAAGGCACGTTCAAGATCGGGCTGGTAAAACGTGACCAGGCGCGGGTGACCATCGATGGTGCCCGCGGTGTTGGCGCGCGCATATCTGCCAAACAGCGGCGAATGCATCTGAACCTTGGCAATCGCCAGCGTTTCGAACGCGCCGTCCTCAAGTCCCGCTAGCTGCAGAATGCGCAACGCTTCGTTATCGAGCGCGATGGCTCGGGGGGCCGTGAAGATATCCGCAGCCTTGTCAATGACCAGGGTGCGGACGCCATAGCGTCCCAGCAGGTTGGCGGCGGTGGCACCGACCGGACCGAGGCCCACCAGCAGGACATCGACCTGCTCGGGTAATGTTGTGTTCATCAATGTGGTATTCATGAGCGTCTTCCTCCACTGGAGGGGCGCCCCGCTTTACGCCGGGCGTCTAAAGTCGAGGGGGAACGGGAACCGTCCAAGCAGGTCTTGCACGCGCGCCTCGTCCGCGGCGGCGCACTGAACGACGGCGATGGTCCCGCGCCGGAGATCCGGCCCCACACGCACGCTGGCGGCCATGCCGGCCTGGGTCAGAAGCTCGCAAAACACTTTCTCGGTCGCGCGCATGCGCAGCTCCGCCCGGGCCACCTTACCGATCGAGGTAAGCGGCATCTCCTTTAGGATGTCGATGCGCACCGGCATGGCGGCGCGTTCCGGCATGAGATCGCGCGCCGCCGCAAGGAGTTCGGCGGTAGCGAGGTCGCATCCCGCCTTGAGCGTGACATAAGCGACGGGCAATTCTCCCGCGTGCGCATCCGGCTGGCCGACTGCGGCGGCCATCGCCACGGCCGGATGCCGCAGCAACGCGTCCTCGATCATTGCCGGATCGATGTTGTGGCCTCCGCGGATGATCAGCTCCTTGGCACGGCCGGTCAGATGCAAGTAGCCGTCCGTATCGAGGTGACCGAGATCACCGGTATCGAGCCAACCCGGCTTGAGCCAGATGTCGCGATTGTCCGGCTCGCGCAGGTAGCCGGGAAACACATTGGGACCGCTGATGCCGATGACGCCGTTTTCGCCCGGCGCGCACGGCTCCGTAGCATGGCCGGTGCCGTCGACCTTCCAAACGCCGATCGCCTGGTGGGGCAGACGCAGGCCAACCGTGCCGAGGCGGCGTTCGCCCTGCGGCGGGTTGAGGGCCGAGACGCACGCGCCTTCGGTAAGCCCGTAGCCCTCGTACAGGGGGATGCCAGCGGCGGCTTCGAAGCGCCGCGCGACCTCCGCCGGCAGCGGTGCAGCGCCGCAGAAGGCGAAGCGCAGCGAGGCAATGTCAGCGCCGTCACGCGGCAGATCGGCCAGAGCGGCATAGATCGTCGGCACGCCGCTGAAACTGGTGGCGCGGAACCGCTCGACCAGTTTCCAAAAGTTCGGCATCACACCCTGGCCGCGATATCCGGCGGGCGTGAGCATCACGACCTCCCCGCCACTCGTGAACGCGGCCAAGCCGGTGACCATCGCGCCATTCACGTGGAACAGCGGGAGCCCGCACAGGATCGTGTTGGGCGATGGGATCAGCGCATCGAGCATCGACGCGACGAAGGCTTCGTTGAGATGCGAGTGCGTCGCGACTTTCGGCAGGCCGGTGGTGCCGCCGGTGTGGAAGTACGAGCAGATGTCGGTCGCCAGGATGCGGCGCTGCGACACCAGCGTGTCCGAAGGCTCGGCCGCCAGCGCCTGGTCGAAGTCGACGATGTTCACGTCCCGGCGGCATGGCCTTGACGCGGCGTCGAAGACTGCGTCGAGCTGCGCGCGCTCTGCCGCGGGAAGGTACGGCGCGGCACTGACAGCGAACAGCGTTCGCACCGACTGGCAACGGTCTGCCACGGCGACGGCCTTGTCCCAGAGCGCGCTGTCCGCGAGAGGGGCGAAGGCGACCAGCGCCTGCGCCCCGGTCTCGTTGACAATGGAGACGATATGGTCCACCTCCAGCATCGGATTGATGGGGCTTGCGATGCCTGCAGCCTGCGCGCCGAGCAGGGAGTAGTGGGTCTGTGGCAGATTGGGCAACAGCAGCGTCACCGCGGTGCCGGCGGTGACGCCGGCGCGGTGGAAGGTGTTGGCCGCCTGCGTCACGCGCGCCTTGAGGGTCGCGTAGTCAACCGCGAACGCGGGCGCGCCCGGTTCCCCGGTCATGATGAAGCGCAGCGCGGTTCTGTCCGGATGGCGGTCGCAGGCACGGCACAGCAGTTCGTAAGTATTCTGGGCGGGCAACTTGTCCTGCCAGGGCGTGCGTTCGAAGGCATCGATATCGGCCTGGGTCTGGATGCCGCCGGGATACGTCCCGGGGCCGTAGGTCGAATCGGGCATGCTTGTCTCCATATGTGGCCTTGTTTTTGTCAGAGTTGTCCGGGCAGCAGGACGGCCCGCCCGGGCCGCCGCTGTCTGACGTGCAGGTACGCTTGCTCGGCCTGCGCGAGCGCGAAGGTCTTCACCGAGGGCGGCGTCAGCGCGGCTGCGCAATGGGGCAGCGCCCGCAATGCCGAAGGATTCGGGCGGAATGTCGTCCACGCATAGCGCGCACTGTTCGGTGTCATGCGGCGTTTGCCACGCTTGCCAATCAACGTGGCCACGGCGCCTGCCAGCAGGCCCAGCCGGTCAAAATTGCTGAGCAGCGGATGAACCGTGGTTGCGTGGCCGGCTGCATCGGGTGCGAGCAGCCGCAGCAGGTCCGCTTCATCATCCCAGCTGGCGAAATTCAAGGTGGCGGCGAAATGCCGCGGCAGGGTCGCCAGCGATTGACGTTGTCGATCGACCAACTCCGCGGCACCCCCGACCCGACAAGCCTCAAGCCCATCGCATCCGCCAACGGCGGTAACAATCGCGCCCAGCCCGTGCAGCAACCGGACTGCAACCTGGCCCAGGCCGCCGGTCTCGCCATGTACGAGTACGTGACGTCCCTTTACGGTATCGCGGGAGATGCCGGCGTCGGCTAGCGCGCGCGTCACGGTCAGGAAGTTGTACGGCAGCGTCGCCAGGGCTGCGGCCGGAACGGCCGGCGGGCTGAGGCAGACATGCTCTGCGCGCACCGTCACATGGGTGGCATGCGTACCCGCGCTCGACGGTGGCTTGGCGCCGAACACTGCATCGCCTTCGCGCAGCCCAGTCACGCCCGGCCCCACTGCGCATACCGTGCCGGCAAAATCGTTGCCGAGCACGAGTGGCATGCGTGCCGCGCCCATCAGCGAGAAAAGCGTCCTGCCGTAACCATCGCGGCGGCGCACGTCGATGGGATTGATCGCTGCAGCCTCCACCTGCACTACGATCTCGCCAGAACCAGGCGCTGGGCAAGGTGCCGGGCGCAGCGCCAGCGCGAAGGTATCGCCAAAGCGGTTGATGGTGGCGAGACAGGCGGTACTCATGCTGCCGCCACCTGGTTGCGCTGCTCACCAAGGTCGATGGCGCCGTCGTCGGTACGGATTGAGGCCGTCATGATGTCGCCCGGCTGCAGGTAAGCCGGGTTCGACAGGCCCTTCTTGATGAAGGCGCGCCATTTCGCGGTCTCGGACATCACATGCCGAGACACCCACATGGCCAACTTGCCCGGTGCCCGGGAGGCGCAGCCAGCCGGCGTGCCGGTTGCAATCAGGTCGCCGGGTTGCAGATTGTGCAAGTCGGACAGCTCGGTGAGCGTCTGGTGCGGCTTGAAGATCATGTCGCCGCAATAGGCGTCCTGGCGTGGCTGTCCGTTGACATGGAGTCGCATGTGAAGCTCGGGCCAGCGCCGCCATTCTTCGGCGTTCAGCAGCACCAGGTAAGGGCCCACCGGGCCAAAGCTGCGGTAGCTCTTGCCCTTGTAGAACTGGGCCTGCGGCAGCTGGATGTCGCGAGCGGAAATGTCGTTGACGATGGTTACGCCGGCGAGGAACTCGTGCAGTTGGTCCGGCCCGACGCGGACCGAATCGGTCAGCGGCCTCCGCACCACCAGTCCCAGCTCGATCTCGTAGTCAAGCAGGCGCACATGCGCTGGTCGCACCACCTCCGAGTCGGCGGGGGCAAGGCAGGACGGAGCCTTGGTAAACAGCATGTTGAAGCCGATCTTGTCCGGGTCCATGCCGGATTCGCGCACATGGCTGGCGTAGTTGATGCCCTGACACAGGAACTGGCGGTCGGGCGTGATCGTCGGCAAGAGCGTGACGCTCTCGAGCGGCAGCGTGGCCTGATCGGGCGAGCTGCGCCACGCGGCTTCGAGGCCGCTCGTGACGAAGTCAGCGGTACTGTCGGCGCCGCAGGACAGGGGCGCGATGCGACGGTCGTGGACCACGCCCCATCGGGGCTCGCCGCCGTGGAAATATCGAACGACTTTGATAGCCATTTGCTCTCCTTGAGGTGTGAAATTCGTACGGGATAGGGAGCCCGGACTTAGAGCCAGGGACGTGCCTGGGTCATCGCGCGTCCGAGCAGCTTCAGCCGCGCGGCGGACAGCAGGCCGTAGCGCAGGAGTCGGATGATTCGAAGCACAGTGGTGAGATTGCGCTTGACGCCCATGCTGGCGGGCACGTCGTTGCCCCACGCCCAGATGCCAGACATTTCCAGGGGCACGTAGTGGGTTTCATGGTCAGCAGTGAAGACATCGCCGTCGGTGTAATGCTCGAATTCCATGCCGTCGGGATCGAACCAGTAATCGAACAGTTGGCTGCCGAGTACATGGCGGCCAATGCCCCACATATGGCGGTGACCGTTCGCGCGCAGTACGTTATGGCCCTGCCCGAGCGCATCGAGGTCGAGCACTTCATATGCGCTGTGCTCGTACTTCTCCTCGATGCCACCGGCGAGAACAAAGGCGTGATGATCCGAAGGTGTGCTGCCAAGGTCCAGGCGGAAAAAGCAGAGATTGGGCGACCCGTCTTCCAGATACTGAACATCGGTCGGGATCAAGCCGAGATGGCGCATATACCAGCGCGCCATTCGGGGAAAATCGATGGTCTGGAGTACCACGTGGCCGAGCTTGACCACTGCGGCGGGCTCCAGCGGAGGCCGAACGGTTGCGTTCACGCGCCGGAGTTTTCCCGGGCCGTTGGTGAGCGCATGCAACGAATCCCGCAACGGCCGCGGGTCGACCGGCTGCTGACCGGTCACCAACCATAGAAGGTTCCCGGCAGGGTCGATCAGTTCGACGCCGGCTCCGCCGCCTGGAATCGAGTCGGGCGGCAGTCGACGCGCGTTGGCCGTAGCCTCAAGGCGGGCCAGATCATTCTCGCTGCCCACTGTAAAGGCCGCGCCAAGGTAGCGCGGACGCCGGCCTTGCCGCACCATTAGCAAGCAAGGCTGGGAGCCGGTGCCGCGCATGAGCAGTTGACCGTCGGTGCGCAACACGCAGCGCATGCCGAAATCCGTCAGGAACGTCTCTGTTGCAAACAGGTCGCGCTTCTCGAACATCAGAAAGGCAAGCGCTTGGGCCTTAACCAAGGCCTCGGGTCGTTCGAGTTTTTGGACGAAGGCAGGCAGCGCGCTTTCGGGAAAGGCCGGCGGTGTGCGTAGCACGCTGCGGGACGGACGGGTCATGGCGTCTCCTGGCATGAGGTCTCCAACCGCTATGCGGTCCATTTGTCATTGTTTTGGATTGGCGTCGTGTCTGGTGCCGCCGGAGAGGGGCCACGGCGCTTGCGACGTCGGCATGTGGGGGCAGGCCACGTCGTTCACGGATCTAATAATAGTATATGTGTCAGGATGACGGATATGTCGTTAACACCTAGACGGTGCGAAAAAAAAGCGGGCTGGTCGCCCGCTTCGCCGTGCACAATGTGCGAGGTGTTTCACGTCTAGCGGTCAAGGGACTGCAGACCAGCTGCGATGTCGGCCGCGGTTGCGGCGAGGATCTGCCGATATGCATTCACCACGCCATCCACCTGCCCCGGTGCCGGCACTTCTGTTTCAGTGCGGCCGCTCAGGACCTTGCCGTCCGGCAGGCGCCGTACGGACCAAGTGATGGTCGCCGCGGCCCGCTTGCCTACATCGGCGTCGAGACTTACCACCTCGGTCGTCACGCGGAACGCCGGCTGCGTCGGCGACAGGCCGTTCTGGTAGAGATCCACGGCGTCTAGATTCGATTGCAGTTGCTGCGACAGCGCATCGCGTAGTTCGTCGGGCAATGGAGACGTCCAGCGCGATGTATCGAACACCTTGACGCCACCGCTGGCCCCGTCACGCACCACCAACTGAGTACGATTCAGGCGTTCCGGCACACGCACCGGCGTGACCTCGATCCATAGCGGCCCCCCGGTCCGGCTGGCTCGTCCGGCCACGGCCTTCGCGGCGTCTGCGGGACTGGAAGCCAGCGTGTAGTAGCGCGGCTCGGGCGACGCGCAGCCGTTCATCAACGCCGTGGCCGCGACGGCCAGCGGAAACAGTATCGTCAGTGGTTTCATCATTCCTCTTCCCTTTTGCCGCGAAGAAGGGCTTCCGGGTGTCGCTCGAGATAGTCGGTGAGCGTGCGTAGCGAAGCGGCCGTTCGTGTGAGCTCCTGCATCATCCGCCTTGTGTCCTGCTGCAGTGATGCGTCGGGCGCCAGCGCGCCATTGGCCGTTGCGAGCGTGCGGCGTGCATCCTGCAGCGCCGCCACCACCTCTGGTGCCACGTCGCCATTGACCTGTGCTACTAACTTGTCCGCGTTGACGAGCATCTTGTTCATCGACACCATCGCCGTGCGCGCATCCTGCCCGATCTGGTCGAACGGGACTTTGCCGATCTTGGTCACGATGTCACCGAGCTTGGCTTGCAGTTCGTCGAAGGTGCCCGGCGTGGTCGGAAGTTGTGGAGGCGACGCGTTCAGGTCCAGATCAGCCGGCAGAGGCGCCTTGGGAAAGAAATCGAGTGCCACATACAGCTGGCCGGTCAGCAGGTTTCCGGTGCGCAACTGCGCACGCATGCCGCGCTGTACCATGCTATGCACGATGGCGAGCTTGCGCGTGTCATCAGCCACGTCCTTCTCGAGCAGCCCCATGCGGGACGGATAAAGCTCCACCACCACGGGCATGCGGAAGGCCTTCTTGTCGCGTTGGTATTCGATACCGATTGAGCGCACCTGCCCAACAGTCACGCCGCGGAAATCGACCGGCGCACCTGGAGACAGGCCGCGTACCGACTGATCGAAGTTCAGCACTGCCAGTGCGGGGGCGAGCTCCTCCGGTTCCTTCATCGCTTCGGACTGGTCCGCCGCCAGCAGGAACTCGGTGTTCTCGGCGGCCGTGGCTTGTGCGACGGAGTGCTCCGGGGCCTGGAAGGCTACGCCGCCAAGCATCACGGTGACCAGCGACTGCGTGGACAATTTCAGCCCGTTGGCGTCGAGCTTGAGGTCGACGCCGCTGGCGTGCCAGAAGCGCGTATCGGGGGTGACGAGCTTGTCGTAGGGCTTGTTGACAAAGACCCGCAGCGTGATGTCTCGGCCGTTCGGTTCGAGTTGGTAGGCCACAACATGGCCAACCTGCACGCGGCGATAATAGACCGGTGACCCGATGTCGAGCGAGCCCAGGTCTTGCGCACGAAGCACGAACTGCCTGCCCGAGGCATCGGTGGTGATGGCGGGCGGGACTTCGAGCCCGGTGAAGCTGTGTGTCGTCTCCGCGGATTTTCCTGCATCCACGCCGATATATGCACCAGATAGCAGCGTCTCCAGCCCCGACACGCCGCTCATGGCGAAGCGTGGCCTTACCACCCAGAAGCGTGTGTCGGCCACTGCGAAGCCCGCGGCATCCTTTGTCAGCGCGATCGTCGCGATCACATGCGAACGGTCCGCCGCCAGTCGTGCCGTCTTGACCAGTCCGATATCGACGTCCTTGTAGCGTACGGGAGTCTTCCCCGGCGTCAGGCCTTCGGCGGTGCGGAATGTAACGGTGATCTCGGGCCCGCGGGACGCAAGCGTGTTGATCAGCAGCGAGAGTCCCACCACCGCCGCAACGATAGGAATCAGCCAGACGAGCGAGGGTAGCCAGCGCGCGGGAGGCTTGCGTTCAGGCTGCGGTAGCCCGTGAGGCGGGAGATGGTCAATGAGTTCTGGCATGGTCGGAGTGCGGAAATTCGATGGAGGAAGGCGAAGTCTCGAGCGCATCCCACAGCAGGCGGGGATCAAAGCTCCTTGACGCGAGCATGGTTAGTACGACAACGGAGGCAAAGGCCAGGGCCCCGGCCCCTGGCGTGATCGTGGCCAGCGCACCGACCCGCACCAGCGAAGCCAGCATTGCCACTACAAAGATATCGAGCATGGACCATCGGCCGATGACTTCGACCAGCGCGTAGAGCCGGGTCCGCTCGCGGATGCGCCAGGTCGACCTGCGGCGCACCGATAGCAGCAACAATGTCAGGATCATCATCTTCAGCAGCGGCACGACGATGCTGGCGATCAGCACGACGAGGGAGAGCATGTGCGAGCCGGACAGCCACAGATAGACCACGCCGGACATGATGGTGTCGCGCTGCGCGCCGAAGATTGACTGCGTCACCATAATCGGCAGCAGATTGGCCGGGATATACAGGAGGTAGGCTGCCAGCAGAAAGGCCCAGGCGCGCGTCACGCTGGCCGGCTTGCGATGATGCAGTACGGCGCCGCAGCGCGGACACGGTTCGGCCTCGGCCGTCATCGGACTGAGCAGGTCGCAAGCGTGGCATGACAGCAGCCCGCGCGACGTGGCCGTAGCGTAAGGCGATCGAGCCGTGGTCACGATGCGGCATCCGGAGAACAAGGCGGTAAGTCACCGATTCCGTACGCGTCCAGGTAGTGCCACAGTTCACGCGGATCGAAGGACAGGATGCTGGCAAGTACGACCACAAGGGCGCCGAACGACCAGAGGGCGGCGCCGGGCAGCACCTGCGCGATGGTGGACAGCTTCACCACCGTGACCAGCACGCCGATCATGAACACTTCGATCATGCCCCACGGCCGCGTCTGGCGAATGCCGCGCACGATGCGGTCGAACCCGGGTGGTATGCGGTGCTGCGCCATCGGCACGAGCAGATAGCACATCATGAGTAACTCCACCACCGGAAGCAGGATCGTTGTGGCGAACACAAGCATCGCAACCAGCGCCATGTCGTCCGCCCAGAGTGCCTGTACAGCGCCCCATAGCGTGGTCTCCATACGCGATCCCTTGAGTTCCATAGCGACTATTGGGTACGCGTTGGAGATCAAAAACAGGATCAGGGCGGTCACCACGAGCGGCAGCAGGCGACGATAGGCACGCGAACTGTCGCGATAAAGCGCGCCGCCGCAGCGCAGGCAGGCAGCACGTTCGGCTGGAATCAGTGCCACGCGCGTATGGAGTGCGTCGCAATACTCGCATGCGACCAGCCGGTGCGAATCCTGTGGCTGAGCTGGCGGCGGGAAGTTGTTCTGATACACGAAGTGTCCTGGGATGATCGTCGGCCTCGCTGCGGGAGGCAGGCAGTGCATGAGCGCACCGGAATCTTTCAAGATTCCGGCATTCTGCATCATATTGACTTGTATGTCATCATGACAATATGTATCTTATAATGACTGCGACGGGCACCGCTGCCACGAAGCGCCTGCTTTGCCGCTACGCCGTGCCGCATGCGGCATGCGGCATGCGGGACTTTTCTCCGCAAAACGCAATCCATGAAAGGAGTCTGCGAAGTCGAAATTCGCGAAGGCCTGCCCCATGGCGTCCTCGGAGCGGACCGAACGCCTGCTTGTCGTGGCGGGGACACTGCGCGACGCTGAGCACTCAATGCCGGTTACGGACGGCGCGGAGCTTGTCCGTATCAAGGAGGGCGCGATGTTTATGGCCTATGCCATGTTGTCGGCGCTGTAGCGGCGGATTGATATAATCGCCTCGTCACCTAAGGTTCTCTAGTTAAAGATGCCTGCCGATACTGATCCCAAAGACCACCGCCCTCGCGTTGCCGCTGAACGGCGTGCACGAATGCGCATGCGCCTCATTGAAAGCGCGATGATCGTCTTTGCGCAAAGGGGTATCGGCGTCAGCGTGATCCCTGAAGTCATCGCGGCAGCTGGCGTCTCACAAGGTTCCTTCTACAACTACTTCCGTACTAACGACGACCTGCTGGCGGCTGTCAGCGAAGCGCTCAGTCACGACATGGTGCAAATGATCGAGAGCGTGGTCGGAGATATCGAAGACCCGGCGTTGCGTGTTGCGACGGGTATTCGCTTGTACCTGCACCTTGCACGATCCTATCCTGTGGTGGCGCAGTTTCTTTCCGGTACGGGCCTGAGCCTGGTCGGCAAGAGGAGTGCCGTGTACGAGTACCTGCCCACGGATATCAAGGAAGGCCTGAAGACGGGCACGTTTGACGAGGCTTCGGCCGATGTTGCATTGGACCTGGTGACTGGCGCTGGTTTAATTGCCGTTCACCGTATGGCCATGGGAAGAACGACGAAGGACTACCCCGAACGGATCGTCCGAGCGTTGTTGCGGTCGCTCGGCGTGTCTGAATCGCGTGCCACAAAGTTGACCTCTTCGCCTTTGCCAAAGCTGGTAGCTTCGCCTGAATCACTGCTCGAAAAGGCACAGGAGAAGCTCGCCGCCAGGGCCGAGCCCTCCTGAGCTTCGGTAACGCTACGGCAGATCTCCGATCACTTCGGCGAGCAAATCGTCGAACAGCATTTCGCTCGCATCCAGCGGCGACCTGGATATCGCATCGGCCGCCGCCTCCTCTACGCCCAAGGCGCGCAAAGCCACGGCAGCGGCGAGCTCCGAAAAATCATCGCGACATTCGGTTTCAAGCATGCGGTGCATTGCACTCATTGCGGCGCCGGCAACGATATTGAACCCTAGGGCGATCGGCATGCGCTTGAAGCGATTGCGTCGAACGCCTTCCTCTATGTCCCTGCGGACAAATTCCAGCATATTGGGTGCCTGGTAGCCAGCCCAGCCAAGCCGACCAAGAATTCCAGCCACGGCGGGCTGGTGTATCGCAAGTATCGATGCCAGCCGGATCCCCCTGGCGATGTGCTCGGCCGGATCGGCATGGCCACACACAATAGGGTCAGCCACCTGCACCCACTGTTCAGCAATCTTCTCAACAAGCTCCCTCAGAATCGCGTCAGACGATGGGAAGTACTTGTAGAACGTGCCCCGTGACACCCGCGCAGCCGAAATGATGTCGTCGATGGAAGGCGAGGCGGCGCTATTCTCGACCAACAAACGCAGCGCGCTGTTCAGCAACAGCGAACGCATACGCTGCCGCCGCTTTGCCGCAACGCGCTGACGGTGGTCAATAGCTTCCCACGGTTCCTTTTCAATTGCGAACCTCCTCTGTTTCGGGGTCATTGATCTGCTCTCTCCTCATGGTCATCAGTTCGACGTAGCGCGCACGCCGGCCTCCCTGCGTCTTCGATCCACATCACTCCGCGTATAGCGCTTGTTCTTGCGCGTTCCGACTCGCGGTCGCACGCCTTATTAGCCTCATTCGGTGTCCAACGCATCACAGTCCGATCGCGCTTAGAATAAATTATACGTCATCATGACACATACGTCAGTATGATGTATATTCCGGCCTATTGGGAAGGGCAAAAGCCCGACCAGGCCTGCCGTCACTGATGCCGCACGAGTCCGTGGAGCTGACTCTGTAGCGTCACCTGCTGATGACTCGCAGGCGAGCGACGGAACTTACTGGAGGGCAGAAATTGAACGGGAATCATCGAGCGGCGGCTCTTACCATCATCGCAGCGCACCTGCTTGCCGCGTGTACACCAGGCCCCGCATCCAAACACGAGGACGTAAGGCCAGTGCGGACAGTGGTCGCGGGACATACCCCCGGGTCGGTCGGCGCGGCCTACTCAGGCGAGATTCGTGCGCGTTACGAAAGTCAGCTGGGATTCCGTACAGCTGGCAAGATCGTCGCGCGCATGGTGGAAGTGGGTAGCCATGTCAAGCGCGGCCAGTCGCTGTTCCAGCTCGATCCGACCCAGGAAACGCTGCAAGTCGCCGCGGCGGGTGCGGAGGCTGATGCTGCAAGGAGCCGGGTAGCTCAGGCGCGAGTGGACGTTCAGCGTACCGAGCAACTCCTCGCGCAGAACTTCGCCTCGCAAGCCGAGCTAGACCAGCAGCGGCTTGCACTCAACCAGGCGGAAGCACAACTGCGTTCTGCCCAGGCACGCCAGCAACTGAATGCCAACCTGCGCGGATTTACCACGCTTGTGGCCGACCGCGATGGCGTGGTCAGCGCAATCAACGCGGAAGCCGGGCAGGTGGTCGCGGCCGGGCAGTCGATCGCTACCGTTGCGGCTGACGGTGAACGCGAGGTCTCGATCAGTATTCCCGAGTCGCGAGTCGACGAACTGCGCAAAGCGCAGACGCTGACGATCACGGTGTGGGCGCATCCAGGCAAATCCTGGACGGGCAAGCTCCGGGAGCTTGCGCCAGACGCGGACAGCGTCACCCGCACCTACTCCGCACGCATTTCCATCCAGGACGCTGATCCGGACCTCCTGCGATTAGGCATGACAGCGTCTGTCGTCGCACCCGACGTGGACGGTAGTGGCGTGGTCCGGGTGCCACTGACTGCCATTGTCGATCATGAACGCAGTCGGCAGGTGTGGGTGGTTGACCCGAAGACGTCGCGGGTGATTGCGCGTGAGGTCAAGCTGGGTGCCGCACAGAACGACAGCGTCATCGTGATTGGGGGGCTGATGGGCGGCGAGACCGTGGTGAGTGCCGGCGTGCATATGTTGCAGGCTGGCCAGCAGGTGAAAGTGGCTGAGGCGGTGTCCGTCGCCAAGGCGGGAGGTGTGAAGTGAAGAGCATCAACCTGTCCGAATGGGCGTTGAAGCATCAGCAGATGATCGCATTCCTGCTGTTGCTGCTGTCCGTGGCCGGCGTGCTGGCCTACAGCAGCCTGGGTCAGAAGGAAGACCCCGAGTTCACGATCAAGACCATGGTCGTGCAGGCGTACTGGCCGGGAAGTTCCGCGCAGCAGATGGCCGATCAAGTCACCGACAAGATCGAGCGCAAGCTGCAAGAGGTGGCGGAGATCGACTATACGTCCACCTATGTGAAGCCGGGTGAAACGCAGGTCAAGGTCAACCTGCGCGAGGACGTACCTCCACGCGCCGTGCCGGATGTGTGGTACCAGGTCCGCAAGAAGATGGGGGACATCAAGCAGACCCTGCCACAGGGCACGCAGGGCCCGTTCTTCAATGACGAGTTCGGGGACACCTTCGGTAACCTCTACGCCATTACAGGCGACGGCTTTGACTATGACGATCTGCGACGAATTGCGGACGCTGCACGTAACGAGTTTCTGCGTGTCGATGACGTCAACAAGGTCGATCTGGTGGGCAAGCAGGAACAGAAGATCTATGTGGAAGTTTCCACCGCCAAGCTCGCCTCGCTGGGGATCGACCCGGCACTGATCGCGTCGACGCTCGCGCAAACCAATGTCGTGACATCGGGCGGGACGGTGCAAACCACCGCGGAACAGGTGCGGTTGGCTGTCAGTGGTGAATTTGACTCAGTCGAAGGAATTCGCGCCATCGGCATCCGCGCCGGCCAGCGTACCTTCCGTCTTGGCGATATCGCAGACGTTCGTCGCGGCTTTGTGGAGCCGGCTATCTCGAGGATGCGCTTCAACGGCAATGAGGCGATTGGATTGGCAGTGAGCATGCGCAAGGGCGGTGACGTGATCCGGCTTGGCACAAAGCTGGACGAAACGCTCAAGCGCATCGAGTCCAACTTGCCGGTGGGCGTACAGATCCACGCGGTCAGCGACCAGCCGCATGTCGTCGAGCACTCCGTATTCGAGTTCAAGAAGAGTCTGGCCGAGGCAGTGATCATTGTGCTCGTTGTCAGCTTCCTGTCGCTGGGCTTGCGGACCGGACTGGTCGTCGCGCTCAGTATCCCGCTCGTGCTGGCGATGACGTTCCTGGCCATGTACGTGATGGGCATCGACTTGCAGCGCATCTCACTGGGTGCGCTGATCATTGCGCTCGGACTGTTGGTGGACGACGCCATTATTGCCGTCGAGATGATGGCACTGAAGCTGGAGCAGGGCTGGGACAAGTTCCGCGCCGCCACCTACGCCTACACGGCCACCGCCTTTCCGATGCTCACCGGCACGTTGATCACGGCGGCGGGATTTCTTCCGGTCGGCTTTGCCAAGTCAGGTACGGGCGAGTATGTGTACTCGCTATTCGAGGTGGTGGGCATTTCGCTGATTTTGTCATGGATCGTGGCCGTCCTCTTTACGCCTTACATCGGCTTCAAGCTATTGAAGGAGCATGCGCACGCGTCGCATGACGAGGAAGCGGTCTACCAACGCGGCTTCTATGTCAAGTTCCGCCACTTCATCGACTTCTGCCTGAAGCAGCGCGTGTGGGTGATCGGCATCACGCTCGCCGCGTTCGTGGGAGCACTGGTGCTGTTCAAGGCAGTACCCCAGCAGTTCTTTCCGGCATCTGACCGGGCCGAACTGATTGTTGACCTGTGGATGCCGAAGGCCTCAACCTTCGAAGCGAGTCAGCGCGAGGTCCAGGAGTTGGAGCGTCTGCTCAAGGGCGATCCGGACATTGCAGCGGTGACCAGCTTTGTTGGCAACGGTGCGCCACGCTTCTATCTGCCGCTCGATGTGCAGACGCCCAATCTGAACCTGGGTGAGATGCTGGTGATGACGAAGGGCGGTGAGGCACGGGAGCGGGCGAAGGAAAAGCTCGAGAAGCTGTTCGACGAAAAATTCCCGAATGTGCGTGGCCGCGTCAATCGACTGGAGAACGGTCCGCCTGTCGGTTACCCGGTGCAGTTCCGTGTGTACGGGCAGGACAACGCCAAAGTTCGTGCAATCGGGCAGCAGGTGGCGGACATCATGCGTGGAGAGCCGCACGTTCGCCAGGTCAACCAGGATTGGGGCGAGCGCATCAAGCGGGTGCAGGTCGACGTCGATCAGGACAAGGCGCGTGCACTGGGCATTAGCTCAGGCCAGATCAAGGAAACCCTTGAGGCTTCGCTGTCGGGCACGCCAATCACGCAGTTCCGCGAGGAAGACCAGGGCATCGACGTGGTCTCTCGCCTCGTCGCGGCGGAACGGACGGACCTGAACAACCTGAAGGACGCCAAGATCTATGTGCGCGACGGCAAGTCCGTGCCGGTCTCGCAGGTGGCCCGGCTCACGCTTGACAGTGAGGACAGTGAACTGTGGCGGCGCAACCGCGTGCCAACGCTGACCGTTCGTGCCGATATCGCGGGGGCGCAGGCGCCTGATGTCACACGTGTGCTGCAGCCGAAGATCGACGCGCTGGAGAAGGACCTCCCGCTCGGCTATGGCATCGAAATCGGCGGCGCTTACGAATCGAGTGCGAAGGCCCAGCGTTCCGTTTTTGCTGTGATGCCTGTGACGATCATCGCGGTGCTCGTGCTGCTGATGATTCAGCTGCAGGACATGAAGAAGATGGCGATGGTTCTGATGACCGCGCCGCTCGGGCTGATCGGTGTGAGCGCGATCATGGCCGCGTTCCAGATTCCGTTCGGTTTTGTCGCCATGTTGGGCGTCATCGCCCTCGCTGGAATGATTATCCGCAACTCGGTGATCCTGGTCGTACAGATCGATCAGGACGTGGGCGCTGGCGTCCCACTGTGGACGGCTATCGTCGAGGCGGCAGTGCGGCGGCTGCGTCCGATCGCACTGACTGCCCTGGCGGCGATTCTGGCGATGGTGCCTCTTACCCATTCCGTGTTCTGGGGCCCCATGGCGTGGGCAATTATGGGAGGGCTCGCCGTTGCCACGGTGCTGACGCTCGTCTTCCTTCCCGCTCTGTATGCGACCTGGTACCGGGCCAAGCGCCCCGCGACCGTCTGATCGCAAATGTGACGTTAAGAGTAATTTCGATGAAAAGATTGAGTATGGCCCTGCGGGCCGGGCAGGTGGCCTTGGGCTGCATGCTTCTTCTGAGCGCTGGAGAGTCAGGCGCTATCGATCTCGTGGGGGCCTATCAGCAGGCATTGGCGCATGATCCGACGAGCCTTGCCGCAAATGATGCGCTCACGGCGGGACGCGAGAAGGCCGTGCAGGGCGACGCCTTGCTGCGTCCGCGTGTAAGCATGCAGGCAGCACTGAACCGGATCAACAATCGCTCTTCCGGCAACCCACCTGCCGAGCTCGCGCCGTTGGTCTCGGCCGATAGTTCGGGCACTGCGCGGCAAGCCGGTGTGATGCTCGTGCAGCCGCTGTACGACAAGGGTGCGGTGGCTACGAGGAAGCAGCTGCACGAGCAATCTAACCTGGCGCAAACGCAGTTCGACCAGTCTCGCCAGGATCTGGCCTTGCGGGTGGCCGAGGCATACTTCGGCGTGGTGTTGGGCGAGGAAACGCTGCGCGTGGTGCAGGCCGAGAAAGCGGCATTGCGCCAGCAACGCGACCGCGCGAAAGCGCGCTTCGACATCGGCCAAGGCAAGATCACCGATCTTCATGAAGCCCAGGCGCGGCTGGATGGGGTAGAGAGTCGCGAAGTCACGGCGCAATCTGCACTCGAACAGCGACGCACGCGATTCCAGGAGACCGTCGGCATGCCGCCCGATCAGCTCAGCGGGCTGGCGCCCAACTTTACGCCGCGACCGCCGGAACCGGACAATCTCATGTCGTGGCAGGCAAAGGGCGAGAATCAGAGCTACCTCGTCAAGACCAAGCAATCTGAGCTAGACATTGCTGGCGCGGAGATCGACAAGTACCGCGTCAGCAGTCGCCCGACCGTCGCGCTCGTCGCGGGTTATGGCGCGCAAGGGCAAACCGGCAACCTGGCGCCCTGGATTGCGGCCAGCAACACTAGAAGCGCGACAATTGGCTTGCAGCTCAACATACCGCTGTACGCGGGCGGCGGACTGGATTCGCGCGAGCGGGAGTCCGTTGCGAGAAAGAGCCAGGCGGAGCAGGAGCTTGCTGCCGCCCGGCGAGACGTGCGCTTGAATGTGCAGGACGGATTCCTGTCGGTGAAAACGGGCGTCTCACGCGTCGCCGCACTTGAGCAGTCGCTGACTTCGGCGCGTAGCGCGCTCGCGGCGACGACGCTTGGCCGGGACGTTGGCACCCGTACTGAACCCGACGTGCTCGACGCGCAGCAGCGCGTCTTCGCCGCCGAGCTCGACCTCGTTCAGGCACGCCTGGATTACCTCCTTGGCCGTCTGCGGCTCGCCGCCGCCACGGGAGAATTGAGCGAGGAAACCCTGCGTTCGCTGAATGCCTGGCTGGCATCCTAATCACGAAACCCTATGCTCGGAGATCTGCAGCACTATTGGAGCGGTCCCTTTCTTGCCGCCAACGCGTTCATCGGGTTGAACCTGGTGGGCGCGCTGCTGCTCGGCATGGTGGTTGGCTATGAACGCTCATACAACGGCCGTGCCGCCGGCATGCGCACCTACGGCCTCGTGTGCATGGCGTCGACGGCGCTGACGGTGTTCGTTGGTCACGCGTCGCTCTGGTACGGCGGCGCCACAGTGAACGTCCAGGCAGACCCGACCCATACCATCCAAGGCGTGGTCACCGGCATCGGCTTCCTTTGCGCCGGGGTCATCATGAAGGACGGCATGAGCATCCGCGGCCTCACGACTGCGGCATCCATCTGGGCTGCCTCGGCCATAGGCGTCTTACTCGGCGTTGGCTTCTATGCTGCCGCCTTGCTGCTCGCCGTGTTGAGCGTGGGGTCGATGTCCCTGTTGCACCGTCTGGAGTCCAGGCTTCCGGGGCGCATGACGCTTGATTTGTCGCTGACGTTCCAACGCGGCGAAGCGCCTGACTTCGACTTGCTGATCGACAGGGCAAAGTCTCGCGGCTATCGCGTGCTGCACGACAGCCTGACCATCACGTATGCTGACCACCAGGCCGTGTGGAGAGTCGGCCTGGTCGCACCGGACAAGGCGCGCGCGCTATCGCCGGCAGGACTGGCGGCCGAGATGGCTGCAACGGAGGGGGTCTCCCGGTTCAGCATCGTACCGGTGCGCAGTTGATTTGTGGAATGGCTATGATCCATTGTTAGCCTGCTCGTAAGCTGGCGTGCCAGCTTGAGATACAGGTGCTGGGACGTGACACCCGCTCCATCAGCGAACCCATAGTGAACAGGACCGGTCGTTCCAAGCAATTTCCGTTCAACGTCATCAAGCAGATTTCGCTGCGCGCCGACAGCCCGGCGACGTTGCGTGGCCCCTACGGCCGCCTGGCAGGTGCAGGCGCCACCGACATCCAGCCGATCACCCACGGCAACGCCGTCTCGGTCTACACGCGCGACCCGGAGGACATTCGCCTGGAACGGTTCGTGGACACGCCGTGGTACGTTAGCCAGCCGATGCGGGTGCCGCTGGACTTCGCCGTGCCGGACGACACTCTGATGCGCCGGATCGAGGAGCACGCGCGCGCTGCCTGGCTTCGAGCCGCGCAGAGTGTGGCAGGCGCGGATGGCAGAAGAGATGGGAATCTCGTTGGGATCTGCAGAGCCGGGAGCCGGCCCGTCGGTCGAGGGCTCAGAACATGGGTAGCCGGCGACGTGCATGATACACAGTCGCGTCTGCATCGCCACGGCCTTTGAGCGTCACGCCGCGGGTCCAGAAGCCCAGCACCTGGCCGGGCAGGGCAGCGGCCTTGTTGTGGTTGCCAGCGGCTTGGATTCGCGATAGCCTCTCCGGCGGACCAGCCCGCTCGGTCCGCAAGCCCGCTTCAGCCTCTGCAGCGATTGCACCCGGAAGCATGATGTGCATTGCCAAATGACTGCCACCATCGTAGGGATCTTTCTGGTTGTCTACCTGGGGATGATTCTCGGCGGGCTGCCGTTCTTGCAACTGGATCGGACGGGCGTGGCAATGCTTGGCGCGATTGCCTTGATCAGCGTCGACGCAGTGCCCCTGGAGGCGGCAGCGGGCTCCATTCATCTGCCGACCATCATTTTGCTTTTCTCCTTTATGGTGGTGTCCGCCCAGATGCGCCTCGGTGGCTTTTACGACTGGGCCACGCACCGATTCGCTTCGTGGCCTTATCGGCCAGCCGGTTTGCTCGCAGCGCTGATGCTCGGTGTCGCGGCACTATCTGCGGTATTCAGCAACGATATCGTTTGCCTGGCGGTTACGCCGGTACTCATTGAAGCCTGTCAACGGCGGCGCCTGGATCCGGTGCCCTATCTCCTGGGTCTGGCCTGCTCGGCCAATATCGGCTCCGCGGCCACCTTGATCGGCAATCCGCAGAACATGCTGATTGGACAGACCTTGCGTCTGCCATTCTTCGGCTATATGGGATCCTGCCAAGATACGGCCAATCCGCGACCATAAGCCCTGCGGTTATTGTGGTGGCGTCAGTTAGATCGGATTTGATATAAAGAATAGCGAAATCACCAGCACTTCCCCTGAACGGCCGAACAAGTGCTCAGGAACTAAACGCGGCGCCGATCTGCCGCGCCCGTTTGACCTCGTCGCCGTGCAGGTAGATCGAGGTGGTCGCGATCGAGGCGTGCCGCAGGTTGTCGCGTACTGTCGTCAGTTCCGCGCCGCGCGCCAGGGCGTGCGTGGCATGAGTGTGCCGCATCCAGTGCGGGCTGGCTTGCCGCAGCTTCTCGGCCGCCGCTGGACTATCGGCCTGGATCAAGTCTGCAGCTTGGGTGAAGAACCGCCGCAGCACGCCCCACAGCCGCATGCTGGTGATGCCGTTGGCCGGCTCCTGACCGAGGCCACCAATCAGGGGCGTCTTCGGGTTCCAGCGTGCCGGCGTGACCGGTAGGCCGCGCTCCACCAGATATCGATCAAGGGCGGTGCGTGCCAGCGGGGGCAATGCCACCTTGCCCGCCTTGGCGCCTTTGCCCACCAGCTTGAGCCACTGGTCGCCATGGGGATCAACTTCGATACCGCCGAGCGTGGCGCCGACCAGCTCACTGGCGCGCAGTCCAGTGGCGTAAGCGAAGTCGAGCACGAAGCGCAAACGCTGCGCAGCCGGTGCCTCCCAGCCATGGGACCATTCCAGCCCGTTGGCCAGGGTGCGGATCAGCAGCCATTCCCCCTCCGTGAAGGCGTGCGACGTGTCCAGCGGCGCGGCCCGCGCGCTGCCGCGCACCTTGATGCCGGCGAATGGGTTCGTGGGGGCAATTTCGCGCTTACCTTCTAACCAACATCGTACTGGCGTGGAACACGTACCGCATGAACGAAGTCGTCGAGCGACTTCGCAAACGGGGCACGAACATCGAGGACGCTTGGCTGCGCCACATGGGCCGGGGCACTTCGGCCACATCAACTTCCGCGGGATCCTAAGCTTCGGTGTCGAGCGCTACATGGACACGCTACTCCAAAGCCGCCGCCAAGCAGGCCGAGAGGCTACAGCATGACTGAAGCGTTAAACGCCGCAGAGCAAAATCTGCCACAGATTGGCACGCCGGGGCACCAGGCGTACCAATCTGCATAGAAAGGACTATGTGCGGCACGGAGCGGATCGCTCCAAGTCATTGTTGTCGCAGAGGGCTTTTTTGAGCCTTGCCGTATCATTTTGCACGCAAAAAGACGATTACCCCATGTACGCCGATAGCCACTGGAGGTGCGGACAGTCCTGAAGCTCCGACAGGGGGCGGTTGACTCGCGGGGCTCTCCTTGTTTGGAGCAGGTCTTCTGATTACTTGCCATCCGCGACTTTGTATCGCCTGAATTTCACCGCTCGTCTCTCACTGCGACACAGCTTGCGCGCGTCCCCGGTACTTGAGGCGGTAATCGAGCTGGGCGCGTGTCAGGCCAAGCAAGGTTGCAGCTCTCGAGACATTGCCGCCGGTTTCAGCCATGGCGGCTTCGATCAGCGCGTTTTCGACCTCGGTAAGCCTCGCCGTCTGCTGCTGAATCGCGCTGCGGGCCCACTGGTTGAGGTCGGGTGGTGGTCTGAAGGCTTCCACCGGATCGGCACGCAGCGATTCGTCACCCGCATTTAATGCCTGCCGTCCGGCCAGGTGACCGAGCTCGGTCAGCCGCATCAGGCTGGCATTGCCGAGGCTGGTATCAACGCTGAACAGATGCCGCAGATCGAGTGATTCGCCATCGTTCGCGACGATGATTCCGCGCTCGATCACGTTCTCGAACTCACGGATATTGCCCGGCCACTGATAGTTCAGCACTGCCTGAAGTGCGCGCGGCGTGATGCCCGGAATGCGACGGCCATGCAACGTTGACAGCCGCTTGATGAAATGCTCGAGCAGCAGAGGCAAGTCGTCGCGCCGATCGCGCAGGGGCGGAATGCGAATTGGAAACACGTTGATCCGGTAAAACAGGTCTTCGCGAAACCGTCCTTCCTTGACGGCTTGGGGCAGATTCTCGTTGGTGGCGGCCACCACGCGCACGTCGAGCTTGATCGTCTTGTTGGAACCGAGTCGTTCGAACTCGCCGCTTTGTAGAACGCGTAACAGTTTGCCTTGCGCGCTGAAACTCAGAATGCCAATTTCATCCAGAAACAGGGTGCCGCCGTTGGCAGCTTCGAAGCGCCCTGGCCGGGATTCGGCCGCACCTGAATAAGCACCGCGCTCCACGCCGAACAATTCCGACTCGAGTAACAATTCGGGAATCGCCGCGCAGTTGACCTCCACGAAGGGTGCGTTGGCGCGCTTACTCCAACGGTGGGTTTCCCGCGCGACCTCGCTTTTCCCGACGCCGCTTTCTCCGAGCAGCAGCACGGTGGCCTGCGTGCTCGCCACACGATGCACCTTGTGCAGCGCCGAAGTGAAGCTGACGGACGAGCCCACCAGCCGATCGGGCTCGCGGGTGCCGCCGTCTTGCGCTGCCTCGCTGGTGGGTTCGGCGCCGAATTGAGGCGCAATGGACGTGCGCGTCGCGCGATTGGGCTCGGCGCTCAGGTAATGCAGATCTTCCTCGGAGTTATCCCAGTTTTCCGCCGGCTGCGCAATGATGCGGCACTTGCTCTGACCCATCGCGCGGCATTCGACTTCACGGGCGAGGATGCGCTTGCCCATGATCTTGCTGAGGAATCCAGACGTATAGCCAATGCTCATCCAGCAGGCTGGCTCGTGGTCCTGACCATAATTGGCCAGGTGGATTTCGTCCTCGACGCTGTCGCTCCAGAAGAACTCCGAATAGCAATAGCCCCCCGTGCTGTCGACCTCAACATGAACGGGTTCCGCCTTCACATAGCCTTCCAGCGCATGTAACTGCACGCCGGCGGAGATGATGTCCCGCTGGGACAAATGATTGCGCACCTTCCAGGCGAGTTCGGCATCGCGCGAGCCGGTGGCATAGCCCAGCCGCGTGAGCAAGTGTCGGGCGGCCTTCTGACCGAGGACGTCGATCAGCTCTCGCCGCAGCACACCGAGACTCTCGGTCGGAAGCAGGAGCATTCTGCGGTCGCGCAGCCAGATGCGGCCTTCCACCGGATTGAAGTGCAGGTGCTCGAGGATGTCGGTGAAGTCCATCGCATCGAGCGGTTGCAGTTCGGGTGATGACCTGCTGCTGGTCTGGCTGTCGGCGGGGGAGGCAGTCATTGAATGTCGGTTAAAGCGTAATCGTGGCAATTCCCCTCACTATACAAAAAGAGATGGGGACGCGGAAGTTCATGAAATCCCGACCCGATGGCGACATTCGCGTGCGCCGAATCATGAATTTCTGAATTGCGGACGCGTGACATGCTCCGTCGAGTCTCCGGGGTATTCCGGATAGGAAAACTGGAAAGCGCCTTGGATTCGGCAAATGTCGGCACTGTCGCGACGCCTGGCACGCACTTTGCCTATAGGAAGTGCCATGCACGAAAACATGGATGTGCCCGCAACGAATGGCACTGATGGATCTGCTGCATGGCTTTCGGATAAGCGGAGACGTGTGATGGGAATGCCTTACTCGGATTATCAGTTGAAGACAACTGGCGATGCTGTCGAATGTGTCGATCCGTCGTTGTTTCGCGCGGGCATGCGCCGACTGGCCGGCGCATGCACGGTAATTGCCTCGCGCGGAGCGTCGGGCAAGGCGGGCTTGACCGCAACCGCAGTCTGTTCCGTTAGTGCTGAGCCGGCACGGCTCCTCGTGTGCGTGAACAAATCGGTGTCGGCGCACACGGTCATCGTTGAATCCGGCCGGTTGAGCGTGAACATCCTGGCTGCGCATCAGGTAGACGTCGCACGGCGCTTTGCGGGCATGGTCACCAATGTCGGCGGCGAGGATCGCTTTCGTGGCGCGGGCAATTGGCGCGAGGGCAAATTCGGGATTCCGATCCTCGATGGCACGCTCGTTTCGTTTGGCTGCAAGGTGGTGGAGCAGATCGAGGCGACATCGCACACGGTGTTCCTGTGCGATGTCGTCGAAGTCCGCTGCGAGGCGGAGAGTACCTTTCCGCTGGTGTATTTCGACGGGAATTTCTCTCGGCTAGAGCAGGCAAAAATCAAGAATTCCTAATATCGAGGAGATAGATGTGAGTACAGCGATCAAGCAGGACACCCAGAAGGACATCCCGACCGAAGAGACTCTGGTCGAACGCGCGAAAGCATTCGTGCCGATGCTGCGTGAACGTGCGGCAGAGATTGAAAAGAACCGCGCGGTGCCTGCCGACATCATCGCGTCTTTCAGGGAGGCGGGTTTCTTCCGCATCCTTCAGCCGGCGCGCTGGGGCGGGTATGAGATGAACCCGTCGGTGTTCTACAAGGTGCTGATGGAACTGGGCCGGGGCTGCAGCAGCAGTGCGTGGAACGCGATGATTCTCGGGGTCCACACCTGGGAGTTTGGCCTGCTCGATCCGCGTGCGTGCGAGGACGTATGGGGCAAGGACGATTCCGTGATCGTGGCGTCCTCGTATCCGCCAGTCGGTACCTATCGCAAGGTGGACGGAGGCTACATCGTCAGTGGCCGCTGGCCGACCTCGAGCGGTACGGATCACGGCCAGTGGGCGTTCCTGGGGATGACGTTGAAGGCTGAGGACGGCACGCAGATCGATCGGATTGCGATGCTGGTGCCGCGCTCCGACTACAAGATCATCGACGACTGGCACGTGTTTGGCCTAGCCGGCACAGGCAGCAAGAGTGTGGAAGTGAAGGACGCGTTCGTTCCGGAATACCGGACCCACAGCACGCCCGATTACCGGCTGAGCGATCGGGGCGACATGTACCTGTATTCGTTCCAGCAGGTTTTTTATTCCGCGGTGTCGTCGGCCATCATCGGCATGGCCCAGGGTGCGGTGGATGAGTTCATCCGCCAGATGCGCACCCGCGTCAACTCCAGCAACGGCGTCAGGGCGGCACTGAGCCCGTATGTGAAGGACCGCCTCGGCAATGCGCAAGCGCGCGTGCGCTCGTCGCGGGCCAGGATCCTGCACATCACGCAGGAGACGACTCGCTATGTTGAATCCCGGCAACTGGTGCCGCTCAGCGAACGCGTCGCCATCAGTCTTGATATTGCCCGCGTAGGCCGCGAGTGCGAAGAGGCTGTCATGCTGCTGTTCAAGGCCACGTCGGCCCGAGGCATCTATCTCGACAATCCGCTGCAGCGTATTCTGCGCGACGTCATCGCGGCCTCAAATCACATTACGCAGAACGCTGACGACACCGCCGGCATCCTCGGGGGTTATCTGCTCGGCGAGCTGCTGCCACCGATGCTGTTCTCGCGTGATCCCTCGCCACAATAAGGCACGCGGCAAGATGGGACGCGTGTGCCCATCTTGCCGCGTGCAAAGGTTGTTCATCTGCAAGAACACAAAAAATATCGGAGACGAATCACCATGCGAACAAACAATTCTGGCGAAAACTGGGATTTGAAGTACGAAATTAAGGCTGTGCTTCTACTGGCCTTGGGCTTTGCCCTGGTCACGCTGGACCGGAATCTCATCTATCCGCTGTTTCCTACGATCGCAAAGGATCTAGGTCTGAAGTATCGCGATCTCGGGATGATTTCCGCGAGTCTGTCTCTATGCTGGGGCATATCGGCGATGTCGTCGGGTCGTCTGGCCGACAAGTTCGGTACCAAGCGGGTGCTTGTGCCGGCCGTGGTCCTGTTTTCGCTGCTGGTCGGTTTCGGCGGTTTCGCTAGTGGAATGGTGAGCCTAGCAGTGATGCGCGGCCTGCTCGGCGTTGCCGAAGGGGCTTATCAGACCGCCGGCGTCGCCGCCACGGTGGAGGCGTCGAAGCCAGGCCGGCTTGGCCGGAACGTGGGCCTCCAGCAGATGTCGGGACCGCTCATCGGCATGGCGTTCTGCCCGGTGTTCGTTGTCTGGGCGCTCAAAGTGTTGCCGAGTTGGCACTGGGTCTTTGTGGCCGTCGTCCCGCCGGGCCTGATCGTCGCGGCGCTGCTCGTGAAGGTACTGCGCTCCCCCCAGCCTGGTCAGACCGTCGGACACGCAACGAAATATACGTGGCGAGACGTGATGCGCCACGGCAACGTGCTGCCCGCCATGCTGCTCCAGTGCTGTTCCATGTCGGGTCTCGTGGTGCTGTCTGCATTCCTGCCGCACTATCTGACCGATTATCTGAAGCTGGATCGCGATTCGATGGGGACAGTGCTGGCTGGCCTCGGCGTCGGCGCTAGCATCGGCCTTGTTGCACTGCCGGCGCTGTCCGACCGGCTGGGCCGCAGGCCGGTGATCGTGGGGGCGCTGCTGGGCGAGTGTATTGCAATCTGGGTGTTCATGAATATCGGCGCCGCTCCGCTTCCGCTGTTCTTCGCACTGACCGCGATCGCGCTGTTCGTCGCGGGCGTCATCGGCACCACGATCGGACCTCTGGCGTCCGAGTCGGTGCCGCACGGGCTTGGCGCGACTGCGACCGGTGTCATCGTCGGTGTTGCGGAACTGATTGGCGGCGTGGTGACGCCGGTCGTGACGGGCGGTCTTGCTGTGAACGCGGGGATTTCTGTGATCGTGAAGATAGCTCTGGGCACCGCCCTGCTGGGACTGATCGTGGCCGCGCTGTGGATCAGGGAACCGCGCCGCCGCGAGTTGCCCGCTCAAGGTATGGCTGCGCAATAAGGAGCGGGAAATGTCGAGAAGAAATCGTCCGATCGATGGCCTCATGGTGCTGGATCTGGGGCAGGTCTATCAGGGGCCGTACGCGACGTACCTGATGGCCAAAGCCGGTGCGACCGTCATCAAGGTCGAGCCGCCGGGTGGTGAGCCGGTACGGCAACGTGAAGCGGTCAGCAAGGGCTCCGGGGTTCCATTTGCACTCCTGAACGGACATAAGCAGTGCATCACGCTCGATCTCAAACATGAGCAGGGCAGGGCCATACTGAAGCGCCTGGCAGAAAAGGCCGACGTGCTGCTCGAAAACTTTGCGCCGGGCGTCATGGACAGGCTCGGGGTGGGATGGTCGGTGCTGCACGAGATCAATCCGCGTCTCGTGTACGCGTCGGGTTCGGGTTACGGCCTGTCTGGCCCGGACCGGCACAAACAGGCCATGGACATCACCATCCAGGCGGCGTCCGGCATGATGAGCGTGACGGGCTTTCCGGATGGTCCACCGGTCAAGGCAGGACCGGCAATGGTCGATTTCCTGAGCGGTATCCACCTGTATGCGGGTGTGCTGACCGCTTTGTACGAACGGCATTTCACCGGTGAAGGGCGTCTGGTCGAAGTCGCCATGCAGGAGACGGTCTACCCCACGCTGGCGTCGAATCTGAGCTTTTACTATGACTTCGGTGAGATTCCGCCCCGCACCGGCAATGAGCACGGCGGACGTTCGGCTGCGCCTTATAACGTGTATGCAGCCCAGGATGGCCACGTCGCCATCATTGGCGTGACTGAAGGGCACTGGAGCAGTCTGCGCAAGGCGATGGGCCTCGAGCATCTGGCCGGGGATTCGCGCTTTGCCAGCAATGTCGAGCGCGTGCGCCATATGGAGGAGACCGATGCGCTCGTTTCGGCCTGGGTCGGCACGCTCACGCGAGACGAAGCCTGCGCCGTGCTTGAGGCACACAAGGTGCCGCATGCGCCGGTGCGCAATGCGGTCGAAGTCACCAACGACCCGCATATGCATGAACGTGGTTTCCTTGAATGGATCGACCACCCGCAATATGGCCGGGTCGCCGTCGCGGACAGCCCGTTGCGCCTGCACGGGGCCGACCATTTGCCGGCCGCAGCTTCCGCGCGCCTTGGCGCGCACACGCGCGAAGTCATGACTTCGGTGCTGGGCGTCGGTGCGGACGAGTTCCTTGCGTGGCAGGCGGCAGGGGTGTTCGGCCCCCAGTCCGAACTGGCTGCCGCTGGCACGGCTTGCGCAACTGCAGAGAATTGAATGAACGACGTTCCCTTGGCAGAAGAAAACGCCCTGGTACTGAACGCGGCCGAACGCATCTTTGCGGATCTGGCGGAACCGCAGACCATCCTTCGGATCGGTTCGGATGACTGGAAAGCTCCGTTGTGGCAGGCACTGAATGAGATGGGTCTGCCGCAGGCGTGGCTGCCGGAAACGTCCGGCGGATATGGTCTTCCCCTGGCAGAGGGTTTTGCCGTAGTACGAGCCGCAGGCCGGGCCGCGCTGGCCATTCCGCTCGTGGACACGATGGCGGCCGGTTGGATTGCCGGTCAGGCTGGTTTGTCCTTGCCATCGGGCGCCGCCGTGGTGATCGTGGCGGGCAGCCGCGCGTCGGTCCAACTGGACGGCACAGGAAAACTCGCGTTGCATGCAACGCATGTTCCGTTTGCACGCGAGGCGCAGTCTTTCGTCGTGGTCGTTGACGACGGCGAGGCCGCTCGCGTCGCGGTGGTGCCCGCGAGCGCGTGCGAGATCGTTGCTGGAACGAATCTCGCGGGGGACGCCGCAGATGAGGTGCGAATCGTCTCCGACTCCAATGCCAGTGCGTGGGTACCCGGTCTTTCGGCGGAGCAGTCCTTGTCCCTGATCGCGACGTGTCGCGCATTGCAGATCGCGGGCGCGTTGCAGGCGGTGCTCGATATCAGTGTGGCCTATGCGAAGGAACGCGTGGCGTTTGAGAAAAACATCGCGAAGTTCCAGGCCGTACAGCAAAACCTGGCTCGGCTCAGTGATGAAGTCGCAGCGGCGGTGGCCGTGTCGGAATCGGCTGCGGATGCGCTGACGCAGTCCGGCCTGTCAGCGGCGGAGCGCCTGCTCGAGGTCGCCTCGGCCAGGGTGCGCTGCGCAGAAGCCGCCGAGACTGGCAGCCGCATCGCACATCAGGTGCTGGGCGCGATCGGCTTTACGGAAGAGCACATCCTGCATCGTTTTACCTTGCGAGCCCTGTCGTGGCGTGACGATTACGGGAGTGAGCCGGTCTGGGCGAGGCGCCTCGGCGCACTCGTGAGCTGCGGCACGGGTACCGATCTGTGGCGCCTGCTTGCGGCCCGGTGAGAATGAGGAGACAGACATGACCTTGCGATTCGATCCCGTACGTTTGCCTGCGCACTGCCAGGCGCTGCGCGAGGAAGTTCGCACGTTTCTGGCCGAAGAAATCGAGGCGGGCACTTTCGATCCGGAAAATCCTGGTGTCGACGAAACCAACAGTGCGCTCTTCGCGAAGAAGGTGGCTGCGAGAGGCTGGATCGGCATGACCTGGCCGAAGGCCTATGGTGGACAGGAGCGCAGCTTTCTCGAGCGCTACGTGGTGACCGAGGAAATGCTCGTGGCGAGAGCGCCAACGCGCCACTTTTTCGTGGCCGATCGTCAAAGCGGCCCGACCCTGATCCGGTATGCGAGCGAATCCATCAAACAGGACATCCTGCCGCGCATCGTGCGGGGCGAGTTGTGTTTCTGTATCGGTATGAGCGAACCAGATTCCGGATCGGATCTCTTTGCCGCGAAGGCGAGAGCAACCCCGGTCGAGGGCGGCAGGCTGCTGAACGGGACGAAGATCTGGACCACTTTGGCGCATCAGGCCGACTACATGATCGGCCTGTTCCGGACCGCTGCGCCCACCAGGGAAAACCGGCGTCACGGTCTGACCTCGTTGCTCATCGACATGAAGACCGCAGGCATTACCTGCAACCCCATTGCCCAGATCGGTGGAGCGAAGGAGTTCAATGAGGTGGTGTTTGAGGATGTCTTCGTTCCGGCTTCGCATCTGATCGGCGAAATCGACGGCGCATGGAAGCAGGCCACGAGCGAACTGGCCTATGAGCGCAGTGGACCAGAGCGTTTCCTGGATACTTTCGGTGCACTCGATGCTCTCGTGGATGCCGTCGACGATGCCGAAGGCGATGCGCGTCTCGCCGTGGGCGTGGGACGACTCGTGAGCCAGCTGCATACCTTGCGCCGCATGTCGGTGTCGGTGGCCGGCATGCTGGAGTCTGGCAGGGAGCCCGTCGTCGAGGCCGCGATCGTCAAGGACCTCGGGACGGTCTGGGAGCAGGAGCTGCCGCATCGCGTGCGCGATCTGGCGGCGTTCCTCGATGAAACACGGCCGGGGGTGCAAGCTCTGCAGCGACAGCTGTCGCACGAGCTGCATATTGCGCCCAAGCTGACCATCCAGGGCGGTACGACCGAGATCCTGCGCGGCATCATCGCGCGGGGTCTGGATCTGCGCTAACGATTTTCCTCGCAGGAGCTAACACTCATGAGCGACATCACAGTTACTCGCTCGGATCATGTCGGCATGATCGTGATTCAGTGTCCGCCGCATAACTTCTTCGACATCGAGCTAATCCGCGATATAGCCGACGCACTCGAGCAATTCGATCAGGATGCACAGGTACGCAGCGTTGTCCTGGCTTCCGATGGAAAAGCCTTCTGTGCCGGTGTGAAGTTTTTCGGGTCGCAATCCGGTGCATCCGGGAGTGCCGAAGGGAGGTGCCTTTACGAACAGGCGCTGCGCATCTTTGACTGCCGCAAACCGATCGTGGCGGCGATTCAGGGACCTGCTATCGGCGGCAGACTGGGTGTCGCGGCTGACTTCCGGGTCTCCTGTCCGGAGGCACGGTTTTCTGTAAATTTCACGCGCCTTGCTATCCATCCTGGTTTTGGTCTTTCGGTGACCTTCCTGGAACTCATTGGGGGCAATCGGGCCGAGCTGTTGCTCTATACCAGTCGTCGCATCGATGGCGAGGAGGCTTTTGCGATTGGCCTCGTCAACGAACTGGTAGAGCAGGCTAATGTGCGCGAGCGAGCTGTGGCGCTGGCTGAGGAAATTGCCGCGTGTGGGCCACTGGGTGTGCTTGCCACCCGGGAAACCTTGCGCTCGGGGCTCGCCGGGCGTGTGCGCGCGGCAGTCAGCCGCGAACAGGCGGAGCAGGAGCGCCTCATGGCCACGCAAGATTTCACCGAGGGCGTGAAGTCCACCGCCGAGCGGCGGCCTGCCAGCTTTATCGGCCAATGACGTTTCGTGATCGTTAGCCGGCATGCCTCGCGTCCGCTAAGACTGCTGTTCAACCGCAAGCCATCGCTGAGATGGCAGGAGATTCTTGATGTCGATTCTTGTTGAATGTTTGTCTCATACCCCGCTGCAGGGCCATTTCGATCCTACGCCAGAAATCGTGGCCGAAGTTCGAGATGTGACGGCCGCAGCATGCGAGCGCGTGCGTGCCTTCAATCCGGAACTGGTGGTGGTGTTCGCACCGGACCACTACAACGGCTTCTTTTACGACCTGATGCCACCGTTCTGCGTTGGCGCCGCGGCGAGCGCGATCGGTGATTACGGGACCCCGGCCGGCGACTTGCCAGTGCCGGCCAATGTCGCGAGGAGGATGGTCGAAAGCGTGCTGGCGGCCGACGTCGACGTATCGATCTCCTATCGCATGCAGGTAGACCACGGTGCGGCCCAGGCGCTGGAACTGCTCATAGGCGGGCTCGATACCTACCCCGTGGTGCCGGTCTTTATCAATGCTGCCGCGCCGCCGATGGGGACGCTGCGCCGATCGCGTCTCTTTGGTGAGGCAATCGGGCATTTCCTCCGGCAGACGGGCAAGCGTGTGCTGGTGATCGGTTCGGGCGGCATCTCGCATGAACCGCCGGTGCCGGAACTGGTCGGTGCACCGAAGGAAGTCGCGGAACTCCTGATCGCCGGCCGCAACCTGACGCCCGAGGCCCGTGCGCTGCGTCAGGAGCGCGTGATCAGCGCTGCCAGGGCTTTTACGGCCGGAGAGGCCCCCAATATGCGAGCGCTGAATCCTGAATGGGACCAGGCGTTCCTCGCGCGCCTGCAGAACGATTTGCTGTCGGTCGATGAGATGAACAACGACGAGATCGCGCGAGACGGTGGCAAGTCGGCGCATGAAATCCGCACCTGGGTCGCTGCATTCGGCGCACTTTCCGCGTTCGGTAAATACGATGCGCATGTGGATTACTACCGCGCGATTCCCGAATGGATTGCCGGGTTCGCGTTCATGCATGCGCAGACAGCGGCTTGAGTAGGGAGGATCTCCGTCGCGGCGACGGAGTTTCGGACTTCAGAAAGACGATTTACACCGAGGATACGCAGATATGAGCATTGGTAAAGGTATGTACACCGAAGCAGATACGAGCCGGTTCGCGAAGGTGCGCGACGGCGACACCGAATTCAATGTGCACTACAACGACGCCGGTCCGGCCGACGGCCAGGTCGTCGTGATGTTGCACGGTTCGGGTCCGGGCGCTACGGGTTGGGCGAATTTTCACCGCAACGTCGGCCCGTTCACTGCGGCAGGCTACCGGCTCATCCTGGTCGACTTCCCGGGATGGGGCAAGAGTGATGCGGTCCTGATCACCAGCGGGTCGCGTGGGGAATTCAACGCCCGGATTGTCAAAGGGGTGCTCGACCACCTGGGCGTCGAGCGCGCACATGTGATCGGCAACTCGATGGGTGCCCACAGCACTACGGCTTTCGCTCTCGCGAACCCGGATCGTGTTAAAAAGCTAGTGCTGATGGGGGGCGGTACCGCCGGCATAAGCCAGTCTGTGCCGCTGCCGACCGAGGGCATCAAGATGATGAACCAGGTGTATCGTGAGCCGACGCTTGAGAACGTCAAGCGCATGATGAGCGTCTTCGTTTTCGATCCAGCCGCACTTACGGACGACCTGCTGCAAATGCGCGTGAACAACATGCTGGCGCGTCCTGATCACCTCGAGAACTGGACCAACAGCCTCGCAGCGAACCCCAGGCCATTCAACGATTACGGTCCGCGCCTGTCGGAGGTGACGGCACCGACGCTGTTGATCTGGGGCCGCGACGACCGCTTCGTGCCGTTCGACGCGGGCCTGCGTTTGCTGTGGAACCTGCCGAATGCCGAACTGCACGCCTTCAGCCGTTGTGGTCACTGGGCCCAATGGGAGCACGCGGAAAAGTTCAACCGCATAGCGCTGGATTTCCTGGCGGACTAATCGCTTCGCGTAGGCGCTGACAAACGGGTTTCGATCCGCGCCCTCCCGGCCCGAAGATCGTCTCCAGCCGGGGGGGCAACCTTGGACGCGTTCGGTGCGCAACCGTGCGGTGGTGAGATCTACACTTTCTGGCGTGCCGTTCGGGACAAAACTGTACGACAAGTGCTCGGATGGCCGCAATATGGTCAAGCGAATGGGCTGCAACCCACATCAACAAAGGACTCGGGGCTGATTAATAACCGTATCAATCTGAAGGAAAGGACGATTACCCCCTTAGGGCGAGGACCAGGGGGCGCGCCTGGATGCCGGCCTGGCACACTACAACGCGAATCTCGAGCTCCTGCGCGATTTCATTTACGTCGGTGGCGACCGGGCAGCGGCCCGAATACCCCAGGTCAGCACCACGGGGCGACGAGCGCAGCGTGGTGGCACTGGCACGGCACGGACCCGTGCCGGCCGCGTCGCGCTGATACCTGGATCTGCTGTCCGACTCGATGTGCGTCCTGGCTCGGTGCCTCAACCGGGCGTAGGGATGTCTTCTGGCACAGCAGGTGCGCGCGCCCGGCGGACCGAGCCGGACCTGCGCGCCCGCTCAGTCCGAAAGCGTAACGCCGGCATCTTGGATGACCTTGCCCCAGCGGGCATAGTCGCCGACTAGGCGCTTCTGGAAATCGGCAGGCTTATCCATGATCGAGGGCGTGAGCGCGGTGGCTTCGAGCAGGCCCTTGACCTTGGCGCTGGCGACGACCTTGTGCAGGGCCTGGTCCAGCTTGGCAACGACATCGGCCGGAACCTTGGCCGGTGCGAAGATGCCGACCCAGTTCACCACGTCGAAGCCGGGTAGGACTTCCTGGGCGGTGGGCAGTTGCGGGAGAAACTCCACGCGCTTGGCGCTGGTGACTGCCAGGCCGGTAAGGCGGTTTTCCTTGATGAGGCTGTAGAGCGGCGGCAGGTCCATCACGATGCCGTCGACGTGGCCGCCTACGGTGTCGGTAAGCGCCGGGCCCGCGCCGCGATAAGGCACGTGCGCGATGTTGGGCCGCACCTTCTTGAGCAACTCAATGGTCAGGTGTGGCAGCCCGCCGGTGCCCGAGGACGAGAGCGTCACCTGGCGCGTCTTGGCCAGGTCGAGCAGGTCCTGCAGGTTCTTCACATTCTTGAGCCGCGGGCCCACGGCAATGGCTTCGGGGGTCATGGCTACGGTGTTGATCGCCGCGAAGTCCGTGGGCGTGTGGAAGGGCGGTTTCTTCAAGGTTTGCGGCGAAAGCACTACGGGGCTCATGCTGCGACAGCAGCAGTGTGTAGCCGTCGGGATCGGTCTTGGCCACAAAGCCCGCGCCGATGATGCCGTCGGCGCCGGGGCGGTTGTCGACGATGACTGAGGTGCCCAGGACTTGGCCGAGCTCGGGGGCGATGATGCGCGCCGCGATGTCATTGGAGCCGCCGGGCGGATAACCCACGATCAGGTGGATGGGCTTTTCGGGGTAGCCGCCGGCCATGGCGGGCAAGGCGACGGTCATGGGAAGCAGGGCTAAGGATGCGGCCAGTTTGCGCAAGGTATTGCGCCTGGGGGCTTGTTGCGTGCGCATAGTGTTGTCTCCGTCTCGTTATAGGTGCGTGTGATCCATCTAGCGGCCGCCGGCGATTCAGGAGCCTGGCGTGTTGACTGGTCTCTTCCCCGTCTTTTCCCCGCGTTCCTGAGCCTTGGCGGACCGCCTACCGCGTCAGCGGCGTTTCGCGGCTCGTTTTAGTCAGATAATCGGATTTATCTTGTTTCCCTTGTCGTCCAATGCCTCGATCAGGGCCGGCACCAGGGCTTGCCACTCTGCCACGGCGCCTGCTTGGGCAACATTGAAAATATTGGCTTCGGCGTCTTTGTTGATCGCAACAATGGGGTCGCCTTGATTCCCTTGCAATTTACCGGGGTAGCAACCCCTAGGTCCCGTGCGGGTTTCCGGGTGTCGCCCCACTGAAACCACAATGAAATCAGTCACTTCCACGTTTTGTTTGCCATTCTAACGTTAGCAACGTATGTTAGATTGGTCTGAATTCCGCTCTGGATGCCACGATGCCCCGTCCTGCCGCCACGCCCGAACAGATCCGCGCCACCGTGCTGACCATGCTGGCCGAGGCGGGCGACGCGGAGCCGCCCACCGCGGCGCGCTTCCGCCGCGCGGTGTCGGTGCGAAAGCTGCGCGCACGGCTCGGTGGCGGCGACCCGGGCACGCTCTCGCGCACGCTCAACGCGATCGAGGCCGAGGTGGTGCGCGCAGGCCTCGCGGACTTGGCGCTGCCGGAGCTCCCGCCCGAGATCGCCGAACAAATGCGCGCGCTGTGGCACGCCGCGGTCGCGGTGCAGCTCGACGACGTGGTGCGCCTCAAGCGCGACGGCCAAGCCAGGATCGAGGCGGCCGAGGCCGCACGCGCCGAGGCCGAGCTGCGGGTCGAACTGTTGCGTGACGAACTGACCGAAGTCCGTGCGCAATTGACGGCGCGCGACACGGAGCTGGCAGAGGCCCGCGCGACTCTGGCCACCGAACATGCCCGCGCCGCACAGCTGGCCGCGCAACTCGGCGAACGAGAAGCGGGGCTGGCCGCCGCGCAGGAACGCCTCGCGGCCGGCGAGCGCGCGCAGGCTGAGGCCGTCGCCATCGCGCAGGCACGTTACGAGGCCCTGTCCAAGCAGCTGCTGCAGGAAACCGCGCACCAGCGCGACGCGCTGTCGGCCGAGCGCGGCCAGCACGCCTCGCAGCTCAAGTTCGCCGAGCGGCGCGGCGCGGCGCTCGAGCAGGAGCGCAGCCGGCTCGAGGCGGAACTCGCCGGCGAGCGTGCCGCGCGCCAGACCGCTGTCGGCGAGGCGAGCGCGCTCAAGGCGGTCAATGCCAGCCAGCGCGCTCAGCTCGATGAGCTGCTGCGCGCGACGCTGGCGGCCGCGGCACCCCCGACGAAGACGCACCGGGCTAAACCCACGACCAAGCGCGGGAGCCGGGCATGAACCCCGCCGAGTGGGTCGACACGGCGACCGTGCCGCCGCCACACCTGCCACCGACCGTCGACGCGGCGTTGGCTTACCTGGCTGAAGCGCTCGGCCACCCGGCCTACATCCACTGGACGCTTGCGCGCGTCAAGCGCCGCTACGGGTCGCTGGCCGAAGCCAAGGCCGCACAGCCGGCGGTGCTGAAGCTGCTGCTCGCGCACGACGCCGCAGTCGAATACTGGGAGCGCGGCCGCCTGCGCACGGTCCCCGCCGAAGAGGCACCGGGCCCGGATACGGTACTGGCGCGGCTGCTGCACACCCACCGGCGCCGCTTCCAACAGACCTCGGCCTCGACTGCGCCATGCACTGTGACCTCCTCGCCGGCCGCGGCCAGCCTGTGGCTCGCGACCGAGGACGCGCGCACGCGAGCGTGGCTGGCGCGCGCGGGACGCTTTGCACAGCCGCACGCCGCCACCAACACGCTGGGCGCCAGCGACGACGCGCAGGCGCTGGCGCTCTTCCTGCGCGACCGGGCCGGGCGTTCCGCGCATACGCGGCGTGCCTATGGTGCGGAGTTGCGCCGCGTGATCGGCTGGTGCGAGGCGCGCGGGCTCGGGCCGCTGTCCGACCTGACTCGCCAGCAGTTGCTCGCCTACCGCCACGCGTTGCAGCAGCCCGCGCCGACTTCGCGCCGACCCGGCTGTTGCCGCCAGCGCTGCTGGCCGCCTGCGATGCGTGGTGCGCGTCGCCTGTGACGGACGCGGACGACGCGCTGGCTGCGCGGCGCCAGCGGGCCATCTGGGCGTTGTTCCGCTATGCCGGCGTCCGCCTGGCGGAGTTGACGTGGTCGGCCGACACGGGGCTGCCGCGCCTGGCGGCCGAGGCGCTGGACCCTCTACGTGCGCGGCAAGGGCGACAAGACGCGCGCCATTCCGTTGCCGTCGACCTGCGTCGCCACCGTGCGCGCCTACCGGCTCGCGCGCGGTCTGCCGGCTGAGCCCCCGGCGCACGAGGTGCTGCCGCTCATTCATGGCAACAAGGGCGAGGCGCTGCAGGCCGCAGGGCTGTACCGCGAGATCAAGGCGTTGCTGGCTGGTGTGGCAGTCGGCCTGCCGGACAACGATCCCTTGCAGATGTTGCTGCGTAAGGCCTCGCCTCACTGGCTGCGTCACGCATACGCACGCACGCTGGTGGTCGATCACCAAGTGCCGCTGCCCGCCGCGCAGGCGCTGCTCGGCCACGCCTCGGTGCAGACCACGGCCGCGTACGCCCGGACCGATCTGAGCCAGCTGCGAGAGTTTGTCGAGCAGACCTTTGCAAATCCTCCGGGCAGTGGCCCCAGCACTGTCAGGCCTTGACGATTGCGGCGAGCCCGGGCTCGTGCCGGGTCATCGTCCGTTCCACGATTGGCTTACGTAATCTTCGTTTTGGACTGTTGCCACGTGTCGATCTGTGGAAACGTTTGGCCGTCCAACGAGACGCCGGGGCCTGACCTGCGCAACCCCGGGGCCGAAAGACTGCGGCATGACCTCAGCCCAGTTCCAATCCGATGTCGACCGCCAATCGTGCGTAGTGGAGTGCCGCCTGCTCGGCTGCACCGGACGTGAAATAGTCGCACCCATCACCGGCTGGCCCGCACGCGAGAGCCTGTCCAGGGTCCGCGCTGCGAGTCTCCGTGACGGCGATCAGGTATCCCCACTTCTGCCCAGGTGGGCGGATTTCTTCACCCATTTCGATAAGCGGAAATGCGATGACATGGATGTACGTGCCTCGGTACATCCTGCTGATCCAACTGGCGGATCCCCATCGCCGACGTTGGCTCCCAGCTGCAGCGTATCGTTGGCGTGGGCGGTTGGGGGGCGCCGAGCGACATTAAATGTGTCACCACGCGCCACCACTGGCGAACCGCCTCCTTCGCCACCTCCTTCGCCACCACCGCGCCCACCACGGCCGAAGCGATCGGCAAAGTGCTCGATGAAACGCTCTGCATGACACATGCGCTCGTTGAATTCGCGACGCGGATCGAAGGACAAATATACAAATCAGGAATGATTCGTTGCCGAAGCGGCGCTCAAAACGCACCATGAATCAATCAGAACCAGCCAACCAACCCAACGGAGCTCACGCATGAATACCCGCCTCAACCCCCTCAAGGCTTCTCGTTCAGCAGCTGTCAAGGCACGTCTTGATCACCCCGTGATCGACACCGATGTGCACGTGAATGATTACCAGCCGGTGCTTGAAGACTACATCGCGCAATACGGTGGCAACAAGCTCGTCGATGCCTTGCGCAAGGCACTCGGTGGTCGCTTTGTGACGCGTGATGGCGGTGGCAAGGACTGGTATCAGCAGACGCCCGCAGAGCGCGCGCACAACCGCACGCTGCGTGCGCCATGGTGGGCGCGCGTCACGCGCAATACCTACGATCTGGCGACCTACACCATCCCCTCGCTGCTGCATGAGCGCCTTGAGGAGCAGGGCTCCGACTACTCCATCCTGTTCCCCAACGATGTGCTGTCGCCCGCCGCTGCGGGCTCGGAATTCCGCCAGCCGCTGCATCGCGCGCTGAATCACTTCCACGCCGACCAGTACCGCAAATACGCGGACCGTCTCACGCCCGTGGCGGGTATTCCCATGCACACGCCGCAAGAGGCGATTGAGGAGCTGGACTTTGCCATCAACACGCTGGGGCTCAAGGTCATCAACATCCCCGGCGGCGTGCGTCGCCCGATTCCTGCGATTGCCGAGAAGTACCCACGCGAGCAGCATCCCGAGATCGCCAAGCACGTGGGCTACATCGACTTCTACGGCATCGACAGCCCCTATGACTACGACCCCTTCTGGGCCAAGGTGGTGGAGCTGGGCGTGCCGATCACCACGCACTACGGCAGCCAGGGCTGGACGGGCCGCAGCTCGATTTCCAACTACATGAACAACCACATCGGCCACTTTGCCGATGGCTCGCAGGCCTTCGCCAAGGCGCTGTTCTTTGGTGGCGTGACGCGGCGTTTTCCAAACCTGCGCGTGGGCTTGCTGGAGGGCGGCGCTGATTGGGGATCGCACGTCTACACGCATCTGGTGGACCGCTGGGAAAAGCGCAACCGCGACGCGGTGCAGAACTACAACCCGGCAGAGGTCGATGTCGACCTGCTCGCTGCGCTGTTCGAGCAGCATGGCGGTGAACTGCTGCAGGGCCGCAGCGTCGATAAAAGCTCGCTGGTGCGCGACAGCCTTGGCATCTCGGCACTCGCGCACAGCCGAGAGCCGAATGCGGATGAGATCGACGATTTCGCGCTCGCAGGCATCGAGAAGGCGGAAGACATCCGTGCGCGCTGGGTCGATCCGTTCTTCTTCGGCTCCGAGGCCGATGACCGCACCGTGGCCGCTGCATTCAACGATCGCGTCAACCCCGGCAAGGTGAAGATCAACGCGATCTGGTCTTCCGACGTGGGCCACTGGGACGTGCCGGAATTCACCGAGCCGCTCGCAGAAACATGGGACCTCGTGGAGCAGGGCGTGATCTCGCAGCAGGACTTCAAGGCACTGGTGTTCAGCAACCCGCACAAGTTCTACACCGAAGCCAATCCGCGCTTCTTTGAAGGCACGCAGGTGGGCGCAAAGCTCGCGGCCAAGGCCGCTGCGGCGTAACCGGGCAGACATCGAGGGGCACGCGTTATGAAGCAGACATTCACATCCACAATTCGACGCTGGCGCGCAGCGTTGGCACTCTCAGTGCTGGGCATTGCGTTGGCAGCGCACGCCGCGCCGCCGGAGACCATCCGCATCGGCGTGGCGCAGGCCGGTGGTGGCGATCCCATCACCTGGGGTGGCTCGCCCGGTGGCGTGGTGCGCAATCAGCACTGGCTGGAAGACGCGCTCAAATCCAGCGGCGTGAAGGTGGAGTGGCTGTTCTTCAAAGGCGCGGGCCCGGCGGTGAACGAGGCGCTGTCCAACAAGCAGATCGACTTTGCGTATCAGGGCGACCTGCCATCGCTCGTGGGCCGCGCGAATGGTCTCGACACCAAATTGCTGCTCGCCAGCGGCACGCGCAGCAACCTCTATCTGGTGACGCCGCCCAAGTCCGACATTCACTCCATCGCCGATCTCAAGGGCCGCAAGGTATCGATCTTTCGCGGCACCAACGGCCATATCGTGGTGATCAATCTGCTCGCGGCTAATGGGCTCACGGAGCGCGATGTGAAGGGCGTGAATCTCGACTCCGGCAGTTCGCAGGCTGCGCTTGTGTCGAACGGTGTGGACGCTGCGTTTGGCGGGCTTGAATGGTTCAAGGTGCGCGATCAGGGCCTCGCCAAGATCGTGTACTCCACGCAAGGCAAAGACTCCGCCTTCACGCGACAAGCGGGCCTCGTGGTGCGCACGGAGTTCGAGCAGGCGCATCCGCAGGAAGTGCAGCGCGTGGTCGACGTGTTCGTGCGCGCCGCGCAGTGGGCATCGGACGAAAGGAACCGCAGCGCGTTGTTTGAGACATGGGCCAAGGGCGGCATCCCCGTTGCCTCGTGGGCGGCGGACTTTGAAGGGCAGTCGCTTGCCGTGCGCAATTCGCCGTTGCTCGATGAGTTTGTGGTGAGTCGTTACAAGGCGGTTCTCGGCGACGCACTCAAGCTCAAGCTGATCCGCAAGAGCGTGGCGGTGAATGACTGGATCGAGCCCAAGTACCTGCGCGCTGCCCTCAAGAGCCAGGGCCTTGAAGGACACTGGGCGCCGTATGACGCGGCTGGCAAGCCCGTGGCTGCGGGCGCGTCGGTCGCATCGCGCTGAGGGCGCACAAGGAGCAAGCGAGCATGCAATCCAAATCAAGCCTTACGTTGTCACAGCGCGCGACAACTTTGAATGCGCCGACGCTGAACACCTCGACGGTGAGGGTACCGGTGTGCGCGCCCGCGCCGCGCGCTCAAGCACGCAATCAAAGCATTGCATCCAGCATCGCCCCCAAACTGCGGCGGGTTGCATGGATCGCCGCGCCTTGGTTGCTGCCGCTGGTGCTTCTCGCGTTGTGGAGCTTGGGCGCAGAACAAGGCTGGATCGCGCCGCAAGTGCTTCCCGCGCCCGCGCAGGTATGGGACACGTTGCGCGACCTCGCCACCAGCGGCGAACTGTGGATGCACGTGAGCGCAAGCCTGCAACGCGTGCTCGTCGGCTTTGCAGTGGGCTCGCTGATTGGCCTGGCACTCGGCACGGCCATGGGCCTCTCGCGGCGTGTGGAGGCTTATCTGCTGCCCACATTCAATGCTCTCGTGCAGATACCGGTGCTCGGCTGGCTGCCGTTCATGCTGCTGCTCGTGGGTATTGGCGAGCCGCTCAAATACATCCTCATCGCCAAGGCCGCGCTGGTGCCTGCGGCCATCAACACCTTGCAGGGCTTCAGGCAGACGCCGCAGTCGTTGCGCGAAGTGGGCGCGGTGTATGGCTACACGCCGCGCCAGCAGGTGCTGGAGATCGTGCTGCCGCATGCGATCCCCACGCTCTTCACCGGGCTGCGTCTGGGCTTTACCAAGGCGTGGCTGTCGTTGGTGGTGGTGGAGCTGGTGGCATCGAGCGAAGGGCTGGGCTACCTCATCGTCTATGGGCGCCAGTTGTTCCAGCTTGATCAGGTGATGGCCGCAGTGCTGGTGGTGGGCGCCATCGGCTATGCAATCGACAAACTGTTGGACGTGGCCGAGCGCCGCGTGAGGCGTGTGCGATGAGTACCGTTGCAGCAACTCCTTCATCCGCACGCGTTGACAGCGCGGAGGTGACCACACTGCAACCGCTGCGCACGCGAAGTACGGGTCGCTGGCGGGGCTGGGTACTTCCGTTGGCCGCCGTCGCGCTATGGTGGATTGCTTCGCGCTTGAATCTGGTGAATTCCGCACTACTGGTGTCGCCAGAAAAAGTGCTCGCCACCGCGTGGGAGCAGATCGAGAGCGGGCGACTTGTGCGCTCGCTCAGCGCAAGCCTTGCGCGTGAATTCACCGGCTTTGTGATTGGCACGCTGGGTGGCCTGGTGCTGGGCGCATTCCTTGGCCTCTCCACATGGTTCAACCGTCTGGTGGGGCCGAGCTTCAATACCTTCAAGCAGATCTCGCTGTTTGCATGGATTCCGCTCATCTCGGTGTGGTTTGGCTTGGGTGATATGGCGAAGGTGGTGTTTCTTTCGCTCGCCGCACTGGTGCCCGTGGTGGTGAACACCTGCGACGGCATACGCACCACACCGCCCACGCTGCTGGAAGTGGCACGCGTGTTCGGCTTCACGCGCTGGCAGGCGATCACGCAAGTTGTGTTGCCTGCCGCGTTGCCCAGCATCTTCACGGGCATCTATCTGGCGCTGATCTACTCATGGCTTGCAACGATTGGTGCGGAGTATCTGCTGGTGGCGGGTGTTGGCATCGGCAATACGCTGATCGAAGGAAGCGAGCATTTCCGCATGGATCTGGTGCTCTTCGGCATGTTGGTGATCGGTCTGGTGGGGTGGGTGCTCAATGCATCCGCACGGTGGGTTGAACGCCGGTTGATGCGCTGGTCAGGCCGCGCGTAAACGCACAATTTGTGGAGTGACTTATGACGAATCCGGTTCATTCAAACAACGATCTGCGCATCCAGCAACTTGGCAAACGCTATGCGAGCACACAAGCCGCAGGCGGCCAGCTGGAGGTGCTTCGCAATATCAATCTGCATGTGGAGGCTGGCAGTTTTGTGTCCATCGTGGGCGCGAGTGGCTGCGGTAAATCCACGCTGCTGCGACTGGTGCTGGGACTTGATGATGAATACGACGGGCGCATCGAACTGGGCGGCCAAGCCATCCACGGCACTGGGCCGGAACGCGGCATTGTGTTTCAGGATCACCGCCTGTTTCCTTGGCTCACCGTAGAGCAGAACATCGCCGTGGGCCTGCGCAACGCGCCGCTCTCTCTTGCTGAAAAGCGCGAACGCGTGGCGGAGCATGTGGCGCTCGTGGGTCTGCGGGGCTTTGAGCAATCGTGGCCCAATCAGATCTCTGGTGGCATGGCGCAGCGCGTAGCCATTGCACGCGGCCTTGTGAATCGCCCGCGCGTGCTGCTGCTCGATGAGCCCTTTGGCGCGCTCGATGCACTCACCCGTGCACGCCTGCAGAACGAGTTGCAACGCATCTGGCAGAAAGAGCGCATCACCATGCTGCTCGTCACGCACGATGTTGAAGAAGCCGTCTTCCTTGGCGATCAGGTGGTGGTGATGGAGCCGCACCCGGGGCGCATTCGCCGCATCATCAACATCGATCTGCCGCGCCCACGCCACCGCAGCGATCCGCGTTTCATTGCATTGCGTGATGACGTGCTGGATGACTTCATGGAGCCCGAAGTGCTCGCCAATCGCGCGTGAAATTGCAGTGATCTATGCGCGTGCCAGCGCCCGGCGATATCGGGTTACGCCAAGATACGGGCAATCAACTATCATAATTCTTCTGGTTATATAGACGGAAAGAGCCATTCCTGTCTGTTATAACGCTAGTCTGGAATTTTGCCAGCGTCCTCGGCTAGACTGGCTGGCCCTTCAGCGATTGCCGAGATCCTGTATGGCCACCGTCGAGCGTACCGCTTACCCGCGTTTCCCGAAGGTTTTCTCCGCCAAGGAGCTACAGGCGTGCTACACGCCGGGTGCCGAGGAATTGGAGTGGGCCACCCGTTCGACCCGTGGACAAGGTCCGCGACTTGGCTTGTTGGTGCTGCTGAAGGTCTTCCAGCAATTGCATTACTTTCCTAACCTGGGCAGTATTCCCCTCATCGTGATCGACCACGTGCGCGCCAGCGCTGGTCTGGCGCCAGATGCCGCGTTTGGCTATGACCGCACAACGACGCCCTCAGCAATCAGGTCGGCGGACAAGCGCTGACGAGCACTTCCTGGACGGCCCGTCGTTCAACCTGGAGCCGCTGCAGCACATCAACAGCCTGCTCCCGCGTATGCCCCAGATTCAATGGCAGCGAGGGCTGGCGGCCGGTGGAAGAGAAGTGGAGTCTGAACACGGTCGGACCTACGCCAGTTGGCCCATTTCCTAGAATGAGAGATGGAAGCAGCCGCACGTGCAGGACGGCGTTATGAAACTCCACAGGCATTCGCACCACTTAGCGCGGTGAATGCCGGATTGGCGTGCCGCAATTCGCCGTCGGAGTGGTCTTTCTGGTCGTCGAACTGGCCGCTATGGCTGATGGGTCGTGCGGATGGTCGCCGCGACTGTCATCGGCCGCGACGTGCTGTCGCAGGCAGTGGCTTGATTGCTGCCCCTCGCTAAGGAGAGGGCGCTATGTCCCAAAATCCATCATTGTCGTCGCCGACCGAGTTCCAGCGCCTCCAGCGCCGCGAGCAGGGAACTTCGGACGATCAGCGTGAGGCCAGCTGTACCCAGGAGCATGCGCCGCTGACTGACTTTCGGTACGGTAGCCATTGCGGCGTGGAACGGGGCACGGACGTAGTGAATTATCTTCAAACCGGGCTGTCACACACAAACACTTTGTTGCACCCATATCACGTACAGTTCGGCGGCAAGCAGCCCGACGGGGTAGAGCGCTATGGCATGTACGGCATGGGCCCAAGCAGCAGAGTTCGGGCACCGGAATATGAGGGACTGTCGGCGCCGGGGCCGGCGGCCTTGGGGCAGAATGTGGGGAACGACTTCAGCAGCACGGTGCCTCCTCGGTCCGACACACAGCTCGTTGCAGTGATCGAAGAGCGCTTCGCGCAGACGGTCGACCCGGGTACCGTGTGTGTCGAAGCACATGAAGGCGTCGTGACATTGCGAGGCACGGTGAACGACGCCGCAACGCGCGAGGTCCTGGAAACGGAGGCTCGCAACTGCCCCGGTATCAAGGCCGTCCACAGCGAACTGTTGACACGAACCCAGACAAAGAAACCAGGGTAGCTCGGCGCGGAGCATGCCTCATCATGGCCGTCTGGGTACACGCAGCGACGACGAGGAGGCCGAGAACGCCCGCACAACATGGATCACGCAGATACGTTCCCAGCCGGAAACACGGCCCAATGTGGCAAGTCACTGGGGACCACTCCCAGACCTGAACGCTATTGGAACAAAGTGTGCTTCGCAGCCTTGGCGCATTCGCGCTAGCGCGACGTTTGCCCCTCGAATGCGGTGGAGCAGACGCTACATCTTTAGTACTGGCTTGAAAGTCTGCCGGCATAACCGAAGTCGCGTCCAGCGTAGCCATTCGTGTCCTCGAATCAGGATCAGGTTACTCGCGTGTGCTTGAGGGGTACGCCGATCGGCGGAGCAGTGACCCCGGGGCATGGCAAACTTCCAGGCTCGCCGGCGGGCCAAATGCGATGGGCCGGGGTCAGCCGCGACTACGATTGCAACCAAGGGGGAGGGAGCATGAACACCCTTACCTACACTCTGGTCACGTACCGTCCCGATGGCGCTACCAATAGGAGTGAGCACAGCATCTTCGTCAGCCGCGACTGGCAAGAGGTGGTGCACCGCACCGCAATCCTGCTCAATCAAAACGCCAGGTGCGAGACCGACCAGCCTTGGAATTTTCACCTCCTGGTGGACGGGCAGTTTGCCGGCCCCAACACACGGGAACGGCTGGTGAAGGCCGCGACCACGTGCGGGCATGACTAGTCCTTGGCGCCGCCATCGGGGACGAACCGCCGAGGCCAAACGCCATCTGTGCACGATCTGTTCTGTCGTCCCGACGCGAGCGAAAAGTGGCCCACACAGTGGGCCCGCCCGAACGAGCAAAACCACGCCTGCAGTCACCGATCGCCGTCCTTATGTCCCCTATTCAGGCATCGGTGGTGCGCACTCCTCCTTCGGCGACTCCGCGACGGTTGCGCCGGCGGTGAGAACCGGCGCGGCAATCTGACGTGCTGTACAAGACACGTTTATCGGGTCAATAACGACTCGAACAGGTCGCAATACTCGCCGATCCCGGGTTGGAGTCCCGGACCGGCGCAATCTCCGTACGCGACGTGGCTGGCAGCAAGATGAGCGACGACCTGTTCCAACGCGCCGCCAGCCAGGACCCGACCTTACGCGTCATGACTGCGTGGCGTATCTCCACAGAAAGGGCAGCGCCTATTCGACCAGCTCGCCCGGCGCTCGATGATTGCCCTCACTGATATGCAGCGGCGGAGACCTTGTGCAAATCCAGCTCCACATGCCGCAGAAGTATGTCGAGCAGCTCCGGCCGAGCGACGTCGAGGCTGTCCTTGATTGCTGCGTCGGTCCGATTCGTGACCTAAAGTGGCCGGCCGGGGTTCTCGCGCAAATGGGTACTGGCTATCGCCCTTGAAATTTGGCCGCCAGATTGCTATCTTATTTTCGCTCAGGCAGTCGCGACGTTGCGCGCTGCGTGTTTCTGTTTGTTTGCCAGCGGCTTGGCAGGTGAATGGGAGCGCGTTGCCCCTTCGCCTCCTTGCTGCATCGAAGGAGGATACGACCATGAGTGATCTCTTTTTCGGAACCGACCTGTTCAGTGAGTTCGATCGTCTGCAGCGGCAGATGGCGAGCTTGTTCGGCGGCTTCCCGTCCAGTATCCGCTCCGGCCGCTTCGGTGCGTTCCCAGCCCTCAACATTGGCACCACAGACGATTCGATCGAAATCGTCGCGTTCGCACCCGGGATCAAACAAGACAAGCTCGACGTGTCGATCGATAAGGGCCTGCTGACGATCAGCGGCGAGCGCGACGCGGCTCAGTCGGCGGATGACCCGGATGTCCGGCCATACGCGCAGGAGCGTTTCGTCGGCACTTTCCGACGGGTCGTTGAGCTGCCGCAGAACGCTGACCCCGACAAGGTGCAGGCGCGCTATGCCAACGGCTGCCTGTCGATCAGCGTCGGCAAACATGAATCGTCGAAGCCTCGCGCGATCACCGTCCAGTAACGTGAGGAGAGAACCATGAGCGAAACTACCCAAATGGTTGAGCGCGACCAAGGTGCGGTGGCGCAACGCCAGGAAGACAGCCCATCGACCAGGCTCACATTGCTGCCTGCGGTCGACATCTTCGAGGACAGCAACGGCGTCACCCTCTGGGCAGACCTGCCGGGCGTCACCAAGGACAACCTCAATGTCAATGTCCATGATGGCAACCTCCATATCGAGGCGCAGGCCGTCGTACCGACGCCGGCGAACCTGCGGGTGCAGCACGCGGAAGTCCGCGAGCCGCACTTCGCCCGTGCATTTGCGTTGAGTCCGGAGTTCGATACGTCGAAGATTGACGCGCATTTGGAAGATGGCGTGCTAAAACTCACGATCCCGCGCCGCGATGAAGCGAGGCCGCGTCGCATTGCCGTGACGACCGGGTAACGTGTCGCGCCTACTGGGGCACGCACTCGAAAAGGCATGGTGGCGTCCGGCTGGGCGCCACGATTGCCTCCCGAAATGGGGGGCGACTGACAGACCCATCGTCTTGGTGAGCTTTTTTCATGGCGTTCCCTGGCATCGAATGATGCGTCGTCACCATCAGGAGGACAAGATGAAAACAGACCTGGGAAAATGGAACCCTTTCAAGTTCCTACGCAAATCGACAGAGGACAGGCAACCGACTGCCGAGTCGTCGAACGTTCCCGCGCCAAGGCACTGGACACCGGACTGGCCGGACGTTTCGCGGCTGTTTTCAAGCGATCCCTGGCGTGCGATGGGCGAGTTTCTGCACGAACCCTTCGGCGGCTTCGGGGGATTGGATCGATGGTTCGGCGACTTCAGTTCTTCGCGCTTTCAGCCACGAATCGATGTGGTCGATGATGGCACGGCCCTGAGGATTACGGCGGAGCTGCCCGGCATGGATCGCGAGGACCTGCAGACCACCATCGAGGATGGCGCGCTGGTATTGCGGGGTGAGAAGAAGCAGGACATTCGGACCGAGGAAAACGGCTGCTACCGTCTGGAGCGGGCATACGGCGCATTCATGCGCAGTATTCCGCTGCCGGATGGCGTCGACCTCGATCACGTCGATGCGAAATTCGATCGAGGCGTATTGACGTTGCGTCTACCCAAGACCGGCTCTTCGCAATCCCCGGTGAGGAAGATCGAGGTAAAGTGAGTTGAAGATGACGCGCTTGAGCCTGTTGCCCTCAGGGGGGATATTCCCGCTGGCAATGCAAGGTGGCGTGTCTTCCGGCATAGGTGGCGCCCGGAGTGCGCGGTGCTGGCTTGCGGCCCAGCAGCGACTCCACGTGCGATGCTGAGGTCTTCAAGTCGCCGGGCTGGCCTCTATTTCGGCAGCAAACACTTTCGAGATGGAAACTTCAATGGAATTCGATTCTGAGTGGGTGACACTAGGCAGGCATCGGGTCCGGCTCAAGTGCACGCGCGGCTTTCCTACCGAGCGGACGCGTCGTGTGGCGGAGTTGGCCACAGTCGCGATTGATAACAACCTCAGCACGCAGGCCCGCTTGGTGGACGTCACGGCGCAAGGCGATTCTTACGTGATTAGCATCGGCACGACGTTCGAAAAGGACGGAGCGGCGGCCCCCCTACTGGAAGTGGCGCTGGCCGCGATGTTCGGATTGCCGCCCGAGCAGGTCACGATTGACGTTGTCGTCGTCAGTCAGGCTGAAGTGGATGTGCATATTGGCGTATATGAGCGGATGCTGGCAGAGAAGTTCGGCACCGTGCCGCCCATTCAGTGAAGCGCCAGGATCGGGCTTCCTGGGCAATAGCGCTTGTGCTTTGAATCCAGATACCGGCGTTGACACGTGAATGCCCTGAACGGCGACCCGGACTCGTCGGCCGGACAAACTCATGATCACAGTGATTGGATGAGGAGCAAGGCAATGAACATCCGTCCACTACATGATCGCGTTATCGTCAGACGCCTTAACGCAGAACACAAGACGGCCGGCGGTATTGTCATCCCCGATACCGCCGCCGAAAAGCCGGACCAGGGCGAAGTCTTGGCTGTCGGCCCCGGGAAGCGTCTTGGCGATGGCCGTGTCAGTGCGCCGAGCGTGAAGATCGGCGAGCGCGTGCTCTTTGGCAAGTATACGGGCACCACCGTCAAGCTCGAGGGAAAGGAGGTGCTGGTCATGCGTGACGAGGACATTCTGTGCGTCGTCGAGTAGAGCAAGGAACAGAAGGCTAGAGTCTCGCAAGGAGTCTCATCATGGCAGCCAAGGAGATCCAGTTTCAGGAGTCCGCGCGCCGCCGCATCGTGGCGGGAGTCAACTTGCTGGCCAACGCGGTCAAGGTCACGCTCGGTCCCAAGGGGCGCAATGTGATCCTCGAGCGATCGTTCGGGGCCCCACTGATCACCAAGGATGGGGTGTCGGTCGCCAAGGAAATCGAGCTGCGCGACAAGTTCGAGAACATGGGGGCCCAGTTGCTCAAGCAGGTTGCGGCCAAGACTTCCGACGTGGCCGGTGACGGCACCACAACCGCCACCGTGCTGGCTCAGGCGATGGTTCAGGAAGGCATGAAGGACGTGGTGGCGGGCCTCAACCCGATCGATCTGAAGCGCGGCATGGACCTGGCCGTGGGCGCGGTCGTCGAGGCGCTACGCAAGCTGAGTCGGCCCTGCACCACGAGCAAGGAGATCGGCCAGATCGGCGCAATCTCAGCCAACGCCGATGAGGCGATCGGCAAGATCATTGCTGATGCGATGGCTAAGGTCGGCAAGGACGGGGCCATCACGATTGAAGACGGCAAGTCACTGGAGAGCGAACTGGAGGTGGTGGAAGGCATGCAGTTCGATCGCGGCTATCTTTCCTCATACTTCATCAACCAGCCCGAGAAGCAAACCGTCATGCTCGAAGAGCCGTATATCCTGCTGCATGACAAGAAAATTGCGGCGATTCACGATCTGCTGCCACTGCTTGAGGCCGTGGCCAAGACCGGCAAGCCGTTGCTCGTCGTGGCCGAAGACGTGGAAGGCGAGGCGCTCGCGACCCTGGTCGTCAACACTCTGCGCGGCACCTTCAAGGCCGCCGCGGTGAAGGCGCCAGGCTTCGGCGACCGGCGCAAGGCTATGCTGGAAGACATTGCCATCCTGACCGGCGGCACGCTGATCGAGGAACAGACGGGCAAGCAGCTCAAGAGTGTCGTGCTGGAGGATCTGGGGCACGCCAAGCGCGTGGAAATTGAGAAAGAGAATACGACTCTTGTCGGCGGCGCGGGCGAGCGCACGGCAGTCGAATCTCGTATCAAGGCCATCCGGCGGCAGATCGACGAGGCCACCAGCGACTACGACAAGGAGAAGTTGCAGGAGCGGATCGCCAAGCTGTCAGGTGGCGTGGCGGTGATTCGGGTTGGCGCCGCCACTGAGGTGGAAATGAAGGAGAAGAAGGCGCGCGTCGAAGACGCTCTGCACGCCACGCGGGCCGCAGTCGAAGAAGGCATCGTGGCGGGCGGCGGCGTCGCACTGCTGCGCGCCCGCGCGCAGCTTGCGCCGCTCCTTGGCGCTAACGCCGACCAGGAAGCCGGCATCCGAATCGTGCTGCGTGCCCTGGAGGAGCCGCTGCGGCAGATCGCCGCCAATGCTGGCGAGGAAGCGTCGGTGGTGCTTAGCCGGGTACTCGGACATGACGGCAACTTCGGCTGGAATGCGGCCACCGGTGAATACGGCGATCAGTTCGAGATGGGCGTGATTGACCCGACCAAGGTGACTCGCACCGCACTACAGAACGCTGCATCGGTCGCTGGGCTGATTCTGACCACGGACGCGACCGTGGTGGACTTGCCGAAAGACCATGGCAAAGCCGCTGCGCTGTCACCGGAGCTGGCGTATTGACGAAACACGCAAGGCGTGCGGCCGGTCGCAGACGGCTTTCGCGTAACAGGGAGCACCAAACCAGGACAGCGCCAGGCGCTTGAACATCATGAGCAAGATCATCGGGATTGACCTCGGCACCACGAACTCGTGTGTGGCGCTGATGGAAGGTAACCAGGTCAAAGTGATCGAGAACTCCGAAGGCTCGCGCACGACCCCGTCGATCGTCGCCTATATGAATGACGGCGAGATCCTCGTCGGTGCACCCGCCAAGCGGCAGGCCGTCACGAATCCAAAGAACACGCTGTTTGCCGTCAAGCGGCTGATCGGCCGCCGCTACGAGGAAAAGGAAGTGCAGAAGGACATTGGCCTGATGCCCTTCACGATCTTGAAGGCTGACAACGACGACGCATGGGTCGAAGCGCAAGGCCAGAAGCTCGCCCCGCCGCAAGTCTCGGCCGAAGTACTACGCAAGATGAAGAAGACCGCCGAAGACTATCTCGGTGAGTCCGTCACCGAAGCCGTCATTACAGTCCCCGCCTACTTCAACGACAGCCAGCGCCAGGCGACGAAGGATGCCGGCCGCATTGCCGGCCTAGATGTCAAGCGGATCATTAACGAGCCGACCGCGGCCGCGCTCGCGTTCGGCCTGGATAAGAAGGAAAGCCGCGACCGCAAGATCGCCGTGTTCGACCTCGGCGGCGGCACCTTCGACATCTCCATCATCGAGATCGCTGACGTGCAAGGCGAGAAGCAATTCGAAGTGCTGTCGACGAACGGCGACACCTTCCTTGGCGGGGAAGACTTCGATCAGCGCATCATCGACTACATGATTGGCGAATTCAAGAAAGATCAGGGGGTCGATTTGTCGCGGGACGTGCTGGCGCTGCAACGTCTGAAGGAATCCGCAGAGAAGGCCAAGATCGAACTCTCGTCGAGTCTGCAGACGGAGATCAGCCTACCGTACATCACGGCCGACGCCGGCGGGCCGCGGCATCTGAACCTGAAGCTTACGCGTGCCAAGCTCGAAGCCCTGGTCGAAGACTTGGTCGAGCGCACGATGGAGCCGTGCCACATCGCGATCAAGGACGCCGGTGTATCGGTGGAAAAGATCGACGACGTCATTCTGGTGGGTGGCATGACCCGTATGCCCAGAGTACAGGAGAAGGTCAGAGCGTTCTTCGGCCGCGAGCCGCGCAAGGATGTCAACCCCGATGAAGCGGTGGCGGTGGGGGCGGCGATCCAGGGCGCGGTGCTCGCCGGTGACCGCAAGGACGTGCTGCTGCTTGACGTCACCCCGCTGTCGCTGGGCATCGAGACCCTAGGTGGTGTGATGAGCAAGATGATCACCAAGAACACCACCATTCCGACCAAGTTCGCACAGTTCTTCTCCACAGCCGATGACAACCAGGCGGCGGTGACCATCAAGGTCTACCAAGGCGAGCGAGAGATCGTCGCTGGCAACAAGCTGCTCGGCGAGTTCAACTTGGAGGGCATTGCGCCGGCGCCGCGTGGCATGCCGCAGATCGAGGTGACGTTCGACATTGATGCCAATGGCATCCTGCACGTCTCGGCAAAGGACAAGGCCACCGGCAAGGAAAACCGGATCACCATCAAGGCCAACTCCGGACTGTCTGAAGGTGAGATCCAGCGCATGGTGAAGGACGCCGAGGCTCATGCTGACGAAGACCGCCGGCAAAGGGAACTGGTCGATGCCCGCAATAGCGGTGACGCCCTGCTGCACACCACGCGTAAGGCGCTGGCCGAGTATGGCGAGAAGTTGACACCAGCTGAGAAGGCGAGGATCGAATCCGCAATCAAGGATCTCGAGGCCGCCCTGAAAACCTCCGATAAAGCCGAAATGGACGCCAAGGCGCAGGCGCTGAGCTCGGCCTCTCTAGCACTTGGTGAAAAGATCTACGCGGACGTGCAGGCCGCAGGAGCCACCGGCTCGGACCCTTCATCGAGCGCACAAGAGGCGGGCAACGAGAGGGAAAGCGAAGACGTGACGGATGTTGAGTTCAAAGATGTGAACCCCAAACGGTGAGCCAGCCGACGGCTCACTCGTACTGGACCTCTGGGTGTCCTAAACACGGGAGGACTTCCGTAGGCTCTAGGCACACAGTTGGAGGCAATGCCATGCGCAATACCATAATCGCTTCGCGGCGTGCGAGCGCGAGTCAGATTCGCGAGATTATCGGCCCAACTGATGACGAGTTGATCGCACGGATTCTCGAGATCGAGCCGACCATTGAGGATGTGCAACGCGCCTACCAATGGTTGCGGTCCGACGATCAGCCATATCGCAGCTTTGAACGTACCCTGGGGGGAAAGGCGGAGGAGGTATTCGAAGTACTTGACGACGAGTTTCCTGATTTCGATTCGCCAGGCCATCCACGGTAGCCCCCTTAGCAGATATTGCAGTAGATCCGTGGTAAGCAGGCTGGCACCGGTTCGATCATTCATACGGGCTTCATAGCCCACACACATGCTGGCTTCGCCCGTTCGAGTCGACAGCACCGATGGTGTGGCGATGATGAATTCGTTAAGACGCGGCCAATTTTAGGCCAACGTTTGATATCGGCAATAATGACTGCCGCACCGGCACAGGGGCGTCGCGAACGCTCATGCCGGCATTCGGCATTCGAACCTGGAGGGCGCCATGCGCGACATCATCGACGGCTTCTTGCGCTTTCAGCGCGAAGTCTATCCGCAACGCGTCGAGCTATTCAAGCAGCTCGCGACGACACAAAACCCGAAGGCGCTGTTTGTCACTTGCTCTGACAGCCGCGTTGTGCCCGAGCTCCTCACCCAGCGCGAGCCGGGTGAACTGTTCGTGATTCGCAACGCAGGCAACATCGTGCCATCGTACGGCCCAGAACCTGGCGGCGTATCGGCCACAGTCGAATATGCGGTCGCGGTCCTGGGCGTGCAGGACATCGTGATCTGCGGGCACTCGGACTGTGGCGCGATGGGCGCGATTTCGCGTTGCACGTGTCTTGATCACCTGCCTGCGGTCGCAAACTGGTTGCGCCATGCGGATGCTGCGAAAGCGATAAATGCGGTGCATCAGTTCGATACGCCTCGCGCCAAGCTCGACGGCCTCGTGCGTGAAAACGTGATCGCGCAACTCGCGAACCTGCGCACGCATCCGTCGGTGGCACTCGCGCTCGAACAGGGACGCATGACTCTGCACGGTTGGGTCTATGACATCGAGACGGGCAGCATCGATGCGCTCGACGGAGCGACACGACGCTTCGTGCCGCTCGCCGAGTTCCCGACAACTGTTGCAGTAGCTTCGCGCGACCGCAGACAAGTATGAAGGGTGGATGACGTGGCTGAACCTTACCCATGTGGCCCTGACCGCTTGCAGATTGCTGCTGGGCTCTACCACCGGATATCTGGAGCTTCTTACTCTGGCAATTCGACTGCCCGCCTCCAGTTGCGGGTTAGATTTGCCGGTTGACTCCCAACGGCCGCGTTTTGCGCGGGCCGTGCTTTTGGTTGCGTATCGACATGGAAGAACAGAAGCAGACACCATCCCCGACGACGCCAGCCGGCGAAGACACGAGCAAGGCGGCACCGGCCCAGGCCGAAACCGACGCCGTGGAGGATGTGGCAGCCCAGATCGCCGCACTCGAGACCAAGGCACGCGAGTACTATGACCTGTTCCTGCGCGCCACAGCCGAGGGCGAGAACATTCTCCGCCGCGCCCAGGAAGACGTGGCCAAGACCCACAAGTTCGCGATCGAGAACTTCGCCGGTCACCTGTTGCCCGTCATGGATAGCCTGCAGGCGGCGCTGGCAGATGATTCCGGTGACATCGCCAAGCTGCGCGAAGGCGTGGAACTGACGGCCCGCCAGCTCAGCAGCGCCTTCGAGAAGGGCAAGATCCTCGAGCTGAATCCGGTGGGTGAGAAGTTCGACCCGCATCGCCACCAGGCGATCTCGATGGTGCCCTCCGAGCAGGAGGCCAATACGGTGGTGGCCGTGCTGCAGCGCGGCTACCTGATTGCCGACCGCGTGCTGCGCCCGGCACTCGTGACCGTGGCGGCACCGAAGTGAGGCCGTCCGCGGTCAGCCGGCCGATGTGCCATGCGGCGCAGGTTTGCGCCGAACCGCGGCCGGTGCCGGCAGGCCCGGGCAGTACGCTGCAATCACTGCGCAACGCCGCTATCGCTCTCCTGCTTGCCAGAACAAGGAAGCGATCTGCAGATATGCCAAGCTCACGTTCGATGACGTCGACTGGGACACCAATCCCTCAGCATTGGGGGCGTCGATTTGGCACCCTCAAGTTCAACTCGGGTCTTAGCGAAGAGGAGACCCAACGGATGGTGAACGCTGCCGCGGCCCCCTGCCAGGCGGTGGAGCAGTCTCTGGCAACCGGAATCCAACACGCACTGCAGGGTTCACCGAGTTCAGGAGATCCATTATGAGCAAGCTTACAGTGCAGGAACTCGCTTCGGTAGCGGCCCAGCTTGACGCGGAAGAAGCGCAAGTACGCGCCGTCGGCTCCTCCAACACCCCAATGGCCCCAGTGGCGCAGTACGAGCCGAGGGACGAGGGTGATCTGGCCAACGAAGAGGTCATGCAGCGGAAGGATGACGCGATGCGGGACCATTACCGCATGCGTCTCGCCGACATCGACGCCGCCCGGGCGCGGATGCAGCATGGCGAGTATGGCACCTGCGTCGATTGCGGGGAGGACATCCCATTCTCACGCCTGCAGGCATACTCGACCGCCAAGCGTTGTGCAGACTGCCAGAGGCGGCGCGAGCGTCTGTATGCGCGACAGGCGGAGCGCGTATTTCGGGGCGTGTGATCAGCGATCTCCGCTTGCGCAGTGGAACAACAGCAGGCTAAGCATCCGCGGCGGGCACGACAGTGCGTTCGCGAGAGTCTGCCTAGTACCGCGCGGGCGCATCCCAAGGGCGTATGCCCCTTCGATATGCTGCATGCCAGAAGCTGCTCCACTCTAGTAAGGCCTGTAAGCACGTGTAACGCAGTACGGCTTAGCTGGAACTCAATACGTAAGGGTGGGCGGATGCGGCGAGCAGGTGGCCCGAGAGCTACCGTGTTGCGCATTGACGGTCCGTTAGAGGAGACCGAGATGAAACCAGTCCAAAGACTGCTGAATGACACCGCGATTACCATGAAGGTAAGAGCTGAGCTTCTCGCAGCGAAGGGCCTCAATTCCACTGGCATCATGGTCAGCACCAACAATGGTGTGGTGCATCTTGGCGGCAAAGTGAAGAGTGATAGCGATCACCTGACGGCACTCAAGGCGGCCATATCGGTGACGGGGGTCAGCACAGTGGAAGATGAGTTGCAGGTTGGCGAGTAGGCGGCAGAACCGCCTACAACCATCATCCCCAATAGTTGCGGTGATGAGGCAGACTGGCCCGGCGCGCGCTATGCGTCCCGTTTCCAGCCAGGTTCTCGCTTGTTCAGACACTGACAGAGTGGGCCGCAGACCTGGGCGACAGAAATCGCGCTATATTGCGCTATAGGGGGCATGCCGGGATAAAGCCGGAAATGACACACGTCGTTACCTCCTGGTCTTTCCCGCGCAGGTGTGCCCGGGCTCAGCTGAGCTTGCCGTGGCACTGCTTGAACTTCTTGCCCGAGCCGCACGGGCAGGGGTCGTTCCGGCCCACCTTGGGCAGGCCCGCCGCAGCCGCGGCGCCGGCGGCGATCGCCGTGCGCGCCGGCTGCACCTCCTCCATTGGCTCGCCGCCCTCATCCAGCTCGTCGTGCTTGTACTGCACGTTCTCCAGGTGCGACAGACCTTCCTCGATCTGCTCGGATGCCTGCTCCAGCTCTTCCGACGTCTGGATCTGCACGTTGAAGATGACGCGCGTGACCTCGTTCTTGATCACGTCCAGCAGGCGCGCGAACAGCTCGAACGATTCGCGCTTGTATTCCTGCTTGGGATCCTTCTGCGCATAGCCGCGCAGGTGGATGCCCTGGCGCAGGTGGTCGAGCGCGGCCAGGTGCTCGCGCCAGTGCGTGTCGATGCTCTGCAGCATGACCGAGCGCTCGAAGCCCGAGAACGACTCGCGCCCGACCTGGGCGACCTTGCCGTCGTAGCGCTCGTTGGCGGCGCCCATGATCATGGTCAGCAGCTGCTCGTCCTCGATGCTCTGCGCCGCCTCGATGGTCGAAGCCAGCGGCAACGGCAGGCCCCATTCGTCGCGCAGCTTGGCCTCCAGGCCGCCGATGTCCCACTGCTCTTCCATGGTGTCGGCCGGCACGTGCTCGCGGAACATCTCTTCCAGCACGCTCTCGCGCAGGTTCTTCACCATTTCGCCGACGTCATTGGCCTCGAGCACCTCGTTGCGCAGCTTGTAGATTTCCTTGCGCTGGTCGTTGGCGACGTCGTCGTACTGCAGCAGTTGCTTGCGGATGTCGAAGTTGCGGCCTTCCACCTTGCGCTGCGCCGACTCGATCGAGCGGGTCACGATGCCGGCCTCGATGGGCTCGCCCTCGGGCATCTTCAGGCGCTCCATGATCGCGCGCACGCGGTCGCCGGCGAAGATGCGCAGCAGCTGGTCGTCCAGCGACAGGTAGAAGCGCGAGGAGCCCGGGTCGCCCTGGCGGCCGGCACGGCCGCGCAGCTGGTTGTCGATGCGGCGCGACTCATGGCGCTCGGTACCCACGATGTGCAGGCCGCCGGAGGCCTTGACCTGCTCGTGCAGCGACTTCCATTCGTCCTTCAGCGTGGTGATGCGCGCCGACTTCGCGGCATCGGACAGGCTCTCGTCGGCCTCGATGAAGCCGGCCTGCTTCTCCACGTTGCCGCCCAGCACGATGTCGGTGCCGCGGCCCGCCATATTGGTGGCGATGGTGATCATCTTGGGTCGGCCGGCCTGCGCGACGATCTCGGCCTCGCGCGCGTGCTGCTTGGCGTTGAGCACCTGGTGCGGCAGCTTTTCCTTGTTCAGCAGGTCGGACAGGTATTCCGAGGTCTCGATCGAGGTGGTGCCCACCAGCACCGGCTGGCCGCGCTCGTGGCAGTCGCGGATGTCGCGCACCACGGCGTCGTAGCGCTCCTTGGACGTCTTGTAGATCTGGTCCTGCAGGTCCTTGCGCTGAGCCGGGCGGTTGGTCGGGATCACCACCACTTCCAGGCCGTAGATCTCCTGGAATTCATAGGCTTCCGTGTCGGCCGTGCCGGTCATGCCGGCCAGCTTCTCGTACATGCGGAAGTAATTCTGGAAGGTGATGGTGGCCAGCGTCTGGTTTTCCTGCTGGACGGTCACGCCTTCCTTGGCCTCGACCGCCTGGTGCAGGCCGTCGGACCAGCGGCGGCCCGTCATCAGGCGGCCGGTGAATTCGTCGACGATGATGACCTCGTCGTTCTGCACCACGTAGTGCTGGTCGCGGTGGAACAGGCTGTAGGCGCGCAGGGCAGCGTACAGGTGGTGCATCAGCGTGATGTTCTGCGGCGCGTAGAGCGACTCGCCCTCGCCGATCAGGCCCATCTCGGACAAGACGACCTCGGCCTTCTCGTGGCCGGACTCGGTCAGGTAGACCTGGTGGCCCTTCTCGTCGACGTAGTAGTCACCGGGCTTCTCCACGCCGGTGCCGTCGGCCTTCTCTTCGCCGATCTGGCGCTCCAGCAGCTTGGGAATGCCGTTCATGCGCTGGTACAGGTCGGTCTGGTTCTCCGCCTGGCCCGAGATGATCAGCGGCGTGCGCGCCTCATCGATCAGGATGGAGTCCACTTCGTCGACGATAGCGTAGTGCAGCGGGCGCTGCACGCGCTGCGACGGGTCATAGACCATGTTGTCGCGCAGGTAGTCGAAGCCGAACTCGTTGTTCGTGCCGTAGGTGATGTCGGCGTTGTACGCAGCCTGCTTCTGGTCGTGCGCCATCTGCGACAGGTTCACGCCCACCGACAGGCCCAGGAAGTTGTACAGACGCCCCATCCACTCGGCATCGCGCTGGGCCAGGTAGTCGTTGACCGTGACCACGTGCACGCCCTTGCCGGTGATGGCGTTCAGGTAGACCGCCAGCGTGGCGGTCAGCGTCTTGCCCTCGCCGGTGCGCATTTCGGCGATCTTGTTGTCGTTGAGCACCATGCCGCCGATCAGCTGCACGTCGAAGTGGCGCATCTTCATCACGCGCTTGCTGGCCTCGCGGCACACCGCGAAGGCTTCGGGCAGCAAGGCTTCCAACGACTCGCCGGCCGCGTGGCGCTGGCGGAAAGTCTCGGTCATGCCCCGCAACTCATCGTCCGTCAGCTTCTCGAACTGGGGCTCCAGCGCATTAATCTGCGCGACGGCCCGGCGATATTGTTTGATCAGCCGCTCATTGCGGCTGCCGAAGACTTTCTTCAGAAGGCCCGTGATCATCGATTGCTTTCACCTGCGCGGAACCAGACTGGAGGCTAAGCGAGCAAGACGCCGAGCGCCGGGGTCGCGGTCAGCTTACCGGCAGGCTTTGACAAAACTGCATTCCTCAACGTAGATCGAGCCGACGCGGGAAGGTTCAATCCTCCACCGGCCCCGCGGCAACAGCCGTCGCCGGTAGCAGCGGCAGCTTCTAGGGGCCAGTTCGGATTGCGTGGCACACCGTTCACATGCGCCTCGAAATGCGGGTGCGCCGGTGGAGCGGCCAGCGCAACCCACTGGGCGATCGGCTAGCCGGCCTGAACCAACCGAAGACTCAGCTCGTGGACGTCTCCCCCGTGAGCGACGCATGGTGCGAGCGACAGTTTATCGAAACCCAGGAGCTCGTTAAGCAGTTAGCCATTCAGTGCCATTGCGATAACTCTTCTTATCATAATAGCAGTGTTGATGCGCTAAACTGGCGGCATGAAAAGCTGTCCCGCCCTGAACGCCGAAACGCCGCCCCCACCGTCCGCCTTCCCGGATGCCGCCTCGCTGGCCGCATTGCGCGCCTGGCATGCCGGGCTGGCGACCCGGGAGGCCGTCGCCCGGTACCTGGGCGAGGAGCGAGCGCAGGGGCAGTCGTCGCGCGGCATCCTCGGGCGCATCCGCCGCCAGCTTGCCGCGTACGCGCGCACGCGCCAGCGCGAAGACCTAGCCCAGCTGTTTGAAATCTCCGCGGCCGAGCGGGCCGGGAAGGGCAGGGCCGCAGACCAAGCCATCGAATGGTTGCGCGCGCTGCCGGCACCGATGCCAGCAATCAGCGACGACATCGCGCTGTGGCTGGCGCCGCGGACGGTTGCCGCACTGCGGGCACAGGGCATTGACACACTAGCCGCGCTGACGGTGCGTGTGCCGCGCCGGCGCCGCTGGTGGGCCGTCATTCCTGGCCTTGGCTCCGCCGGCGCCCGGCAGGTCGAAGCCTTCTTCGCCCGGCATCCGCAACTCACCGAACGCGCCCGAGCGCTGATCGCGGAACAAGCCCGTGGCGTGGTGGTGCCATGGGAGCAGTTGCGCCTGCCGCATGAAGTCGACGGCTCGCAAGGGCAGTTTCGTGCGCCACGTGACAGCTGCGTCCTCACGGCCGACAACGACTACGAGGCGGTGCAGGCTTGGCTATCGCTGCACGAATCGTCCGCAACGCAGCGGGCCTACCGCAAGGAAGCGGAGCGCCTGATCCTGTGGGCAATCATCGAGCGCGGCCGCCCGCTGTCTTCTTTGACTACCGAGGACGCCGTCGCCTACCGGGGCTTCCTGCGCAGACCGACGCCCCGCGAGCGCTGGGTCGGTCCGGCACGCTCGCGCACGTCCGTCGAATGGCGTCCGTTCACGGGCGGCCTGTCGGCGCGCTCGACTGCCCATGCGCTGTCGATATTGGGGGCGATGTTCCGCTGGCTGATCCAGCAACGCTATGTGCTGGCCAATCCGTTCGCCGGGATCAAAGTCCGGGGAGGTGGGCGGACGGTTGCCCTGGACAGCTCCCACGCGTTCACCGAAGGCGAATGGGAGTTGGCCCGCACCATTGCCGACGGCCTGGAGTGGTCGTATGGCTGGGACGCGTCGGCGGCGCAGCGGCTGCGATTCTTGCTCGACTTCGGCTATGCGACCGGGCTGCGGGCCAGCGAACTCGTTTCCGCGAAGCTGGGTGACATCGAGACCGACGGGCAGGGCGACCATTGGCTCAGGCTGGTAGGCAAGGGCGGTCGCGCCGGTAAGGTCGCGCTGCCACCACTGGCCCGGGCCGCACTCGATCGTTATCTGGTCGAGCGGGGGTTACCCGTGACGCGGGGACGCTGGAATCCCAACACGCTGCTGATTGGTGGGCTTGGGCTGGATGCGCACAGTGGCATCACGGGGACGCGGCTGTGGGGAGTGGTCAGGAGGTTTTTCTGGACGACCGCTGGCACTATCGAGGGCGATCATCCCACGCTGGCTGACAAGCTGCGAAAGGCCAGTCCACACTGGATGCGTCACACCCATGCGAGCCACGCGCTAGCGCGTGGCGTGGAACTGACCACGGTGCGCGATAACCTGCGACACGCCTCTATCTCAACCACGTCGATCTATCTCCATGGCGATGACGTCAAGCGTGCGCGGCAGCTGAGCGGCGCCTTTGCCGCGCGTTGACGCCTCAAGTCGTTAGAACTAGCCCAACTGAGCACATTTTCCTGCTTACCAAAACAAGTACAAAACAGCAGTGAGGTGACCTTGTCAGAGAAGATGAATTTCAGATGCAGGTTAGTCAGTCGAGCATTACTTTGTTGTCTATGAATGCCCACAATTGTTGGATGACAGAAACGTGAGCAGGGGCTAGGCTCAATTGGGTCGAGGCCGACAGTAAATGCTGCAAAGAATCTTTGGTGCATTGCTGGCGAAGTTTGGGTCGACGCCTGCTATGTCCGAGCTCGGTGACTTTGTCCGGCGGCATCGTGTAGGGAAAGCGATGACCCAATCACAACTGGCTTGTCGTGTGGGAGTCGACGCGACCTATATCAGCGCGATTGAGGTCGGTAAGAAGATCCCAAATGGGTCGGTATTGCTCGGCGCGCTTGCGATTGCGCTTGATTTGTCAGCAGACGAAGTTCGGGCCCTACGGTTGGCGGCCGACCTTTCCCAGCGGACGTTTCGGCTCGCGCATGCGATTTCGCCCGCCAAGATTGTGGTCATACGCAAGCTGCTGGAGGAAGTTCCGCAACTGACTGATCGCGAAGCCCAGATGTTGCTGTCCATTGTGGACACTTGGAACGACGCGCGTCGGGCAAGTCGTCCAACGCCAGCCCAGCTGTCCGCGGCAGAAGGAGGCGCCATGTAACAAAAAAGCGCCACAGGCCGGAGGCTTGCGGCGCTTGGGTCGAGATTTACGTTGAAACCTCGAGTTTCGGCAACTCCAGTCTGAACGTGTCCCACCCGGGCGTCAAGCCCTCCCCCCGTTTACCGTTAGAGATCGTCTGCACGCTAGACCAAAAAGGGTCGTGGTGAGGTCTTCGTTCGCCTTTCGTGGAGCGAAGTACGACATCCATCGGTCGGCGCAAGCAGGCCTCGATTTGCATCCGTCGCTCGTTGTCGGTGATGCGTCGTACTCCTTTGATTCGACGATGTCCGCTGACACCCAGATCGGACATGCAATGGAGGACATCATGGCTGGATTCTCAATTCGGAAGGGCACAGTGTTTGAGCGAGAACAAGCTCCGGTCAGGATCGTGCGAATTGCCACAGACGGTGCGGTTGTCTTAGAAGACCTACGGACCGGCCGCGCCTACACATGTAGCACAGAGGACCTGCTGGATCAGTACTTGACGGGGAAGCTTGTTGGATGCGATGTGGCCCCAGCGCATTCTGTGAAACCGGTCAGATACGAGCGGCCTCTTGACGACTTGCCTGACGCGGTCAAGGCGGAAGCATTCAAGCGAAAGCGGTATCTGGACTATCTCGCTGAAGCGGGAGGGGTTCCCTGGAGTAGCGCGCAGATGGGCGAGCTGATCCGGGCTGCCGCCGAGGTGTTTCGGGATAGCAAGCCGCCCGCTGTCAGCACGCTTTACCGCTGGCACCGCCGCCTTTTGCTCGCCAATGACGTACGCGCGCTGGTCCCGCAATACCACCGACGTGGGCCCACCAAGCCGCATACCAGCGCCGAGGTCCTCGCACTGTTTGCGCAGGCGCTTGATCAAACGTCCAAGACTATGCAGCGCAGCAGCATGGCAGATGTCGAGGCGGAACTGCGTGTGCTAATCGAACAAGAGAACTACGGGCGGCCGGTACAACAGCAGCTGAAGATGCCGACTCGTCGCACGCTGTATCGAATCGCGCCTCGTCTTGAGGAATATGGTTTGACCAGCAGCGAGGCAGGCGCCGGCCATGGGCGTCGCAAGATCAAACTGACCAGTCATAGCGTGAGGACGAAGGGAATACTAGAACGGGTGGAGATTGACCATACGCCGATGGACGTATTCGTTGTTGACGACAAGACCCTTCTGCCCTGGGGAAGGCCGCTGTTGACAATGCTCATTGATCACTACAGCCGCATGCCGACAGGCTACTACTTGAGTTTCGGTGGACCATCGACGAACGCGGTGCTGAAAGCACTTCGACATGCGATTCTCCCAAAGCGACCTGCAGCGAGTGTCATTCCGGGTCTGCATGTGAATCATCAGTGGCCTTGCTATGGCTTGATCCACCGCCTGGTAGTGGACAATGGCTTGGAGTTTCATAGCGACGCGCTGGAAAGAGCGGGCTTCGAATTGAATATGGATGTGTCGTATTGCCCAGTACGACAGCCTCGTTTCAAGGGGACCATCGAGCGCTTTCTCAAAACGTTGAACTATGGCTTCGCGCATTGTCTGCCCGGCACAAGCCTGGCTCATTTCACGCAGCGAGGGGACTACGATCCCCTTAAACACGCCATCCTGACGCTAGGCGAACTTAAGCACGTCTTGGAGAAGTGGCTGCTCGACGTGTACGCGCAAACGCCGCATAGGAGTCTTGACGCGGCTCCGTACCAAGTCTGGGAGGCGTCGGCGGCAGCAAATCCTCCTCGCTTGCCGCAGGAAGCCATCCACTTGATGCCTGCGCTTGGAATTCCCACGACACGCCATGTCCGACATGACGGCGTTACGCTGGCAGGTCTCCGGTACAGCGCTGACGCGTTGATTTCGATCATGCAGCGCTTCCGTGAAGGCGTCAGTGTTCGCGTGGTGTATGACCCAGAGGATCTCGGCAAGATTCTGGTATGGGCGCCCGGCGAAAACGCCCCGTTCGTTGCACCTGCAGTTTGGGTCGACTACGCCGACGGCCTCACGTTGATCCAACACAGGTTGATTCGCGCGATTGTCAGGGAGCACCGGATGGACGAACAGCGCGAGTCGTCGCTCTTGTATGCCAAGTCGGAATTGGCTCAAGCAATGCGCGATCTCATGAGCAACCGAAGCCTACGCTCACGCAAGAAGTTTGCGCGCATTCATGGTGCCAATAGTGCTCAGACCGGCCAAGAGACTCCTTCCAGATGAAGCACATACCAATGGCCGGGAATCTCAACGGCGGGGGGTGAGCAAAAACCCCACGCTGTGCGGGATCAAACCTTTTCCAAGAATGCGGATTCGTTAGCTACGGAGACGAACCATGGGAAAAATATTGCCGCAGGAATTTTTGAAGGCGATCGCCTCCATGAAGAGTAATGTATTCATGTTCCCGCGCTTCAAAAATGCATACGACCAGATTTGTCAGGCAATTGAGCTTTATCGGACTGTCGGGATTGCAGAAAACCATCTTGTCCTGGGTTCGTCGGGTTGTGGGAAGTCTACCTTGTGCAAGCTGATCGTCTCGACAAATAAAGGTAGAAGGGAGCGTGAGCGCAACATTGTTCCGATCCTATATATGGAAATTCCCGCTCTTGCGACAATTAGCGCGCTAGTCGAGGGGTTGCTGAATATTCTTGGGGATCCTGGGCCTAGGGTCGGAACAGTTATCGAAAAAACAGATCGATTGGGTTGTTTGGCGAGGGGGTGTGGTGTGTTGCTGATTATTCTGGACGAGATGCAGCATGTTCATGATCGCGGAAAAATCCTGACCATTTCGAAGGTTGCGGACTGGATTAAATCCTTAACTAATATAGTCGGATGTCCGATAATGTTGGTCGGGTTGCCACGTACTCAGCATCTAGTCAATGCTAATGAGCAGTTACGGAGGCGATTTAGCGCAACTTTGTACCTGGGGCGGTTCGATCTTGATGAAGAAGCCGAAGCCGATGTCAATGAATTTGCCGGGGTTGTTGTGTCATTCCTTGATAGTATGCCGCTGCGTTGCGCATTGCGGCCGGATGCATCCGCGGACGACCTGAGGAAGTTCTATTACGCGACAGATGGAAGGGTAGGGTATCTCGCGAGTCTGCTAGCCCGTGCGCTGCTATTGGCTCACAAGAATGATCTTTGTGTCATCGATAACACCCTTCTGGAGCAAGCTTTCAAAGTGGAGATCTGGTATGAGGGTGTCGCTGAAAACAATCCCTTCTCGAAGAATTTCTGTGGGCGAATGCTAAATAGCTACGGGGAGCCATTCTACGAACCACCCATTGCCAAGAAGGTTTCGGCGCCAAGTCTTATCGACCGTTTATAAGGGACGGGTGATATGAAGACGCGCACAGGATTCGCACTATGCGATTTCCCACTCAGACCACCAGCGAGGCTTGACGAAAGCGTACGGATGTACATCCATCGCGTGTATTGTGCGAACGGTCATCGGCCGCGAATTCCATTCTTTGAGCGCTGGCGTATCCGCCAATGGTTTGGTGTCATGGGTAGGTTGAATGATTTGGCGTACCATGAAGTTCCGTTCATCGAAACAGATAAATATCAACGCGCTCCGGGAAGAAAATTTGAGAATCGCTATGTTAAATATTGTTGTGGGTGCGCTAAGGAGTTTGGCTACCAATTGTGGATAGTAGATTATTATGAATGCCTTATATGCCCAGTTCATTTGGAGCCATTGCTTCATAAATGCCATGCTTGTGGCCGACTAGTACAGCCAGCTATGGTTCTTTGTCACCAATGTGCTTGTGGATTTGATGTTAGGGAAACACCGGTGATAAGCGTTCGCGCAGATTCCGCGGTATGGGAGTTGATACTCGGATCCTATTTCAAGAGCGTTACAATTAGACGGAAAGTCGAGAGCAATCGGCGGTCATTGCCGCTTTGGATTCGGTCTTTAGGTATCGTCGACGCGATAGAGATGGTCGTGGATCTCCATTCGCTGCTTGGCGAGCCTCCGAATCCCTTTATTAGTAGCGTGGTCAGAGACGCGCTTATCGATTGGCCAAAGCGATTTCGAAAACACCTCGCCGAAGCAGCGCTAACCTACCCATGGGTTGTTGAAAAAGATAGGCCGGCGACCACATTGAGCACCATTAGTTTTCACTCCTTCCTGGTGGCAGCGTCAAAATGCCTGACGCCAGAGATTGCAAGGCAGGTGAATCTTCTGATCGACGAAACGGAGGTGGGCAACAGGCATGATAGAGAAAGTCCTGCAGTCTAGATTCCGAGAAATTCCGACAATTGTGTCTCAGCTGCTAGATTTGAGCTGGAATTCTGTCGCGTCACCTCGACTCAAGCGACATAAAAAGATAAAAATCGCCAATTGATCAGTAACGTGTAATTCAATATTTATGTCTTCCGACACCTGTTGTCGAGTGACAGCATTAGTGCGACTGGTAGATTTTTCGCGACTCCTGCTCCTAGGCTACTGGCGTGGCGCCGCATAGGGCCCGCGAGGTTGCCTCGCATGCTGCCTGGTATTCATCGCATGTGCGTGCGACGAGCCCGCGCACCGTCTCTATCCGGTCTACCCCTGAAACGGAATGACCTGCGCTCCAGATATCGCGCCAGCGCTTGATCCCCTCCGTGCCTTGGCTGCCGTAAAGCGCGTCGGCTCGCTCTTTCGTCATATCAGAAGGCAAATTTTTCGGATCCAATCCGCTGGCGATGATGGATGGCTTCAGGGTATTGGTCTCGAGGCCGGTGAACGCTCGAGAAAGCAGCACATCGTCGAGCTCGCTTGATACCAACATCTCCTTGTATCCCTCCACTGCCATACTTTCCCGCGTGGCGATGAACTTGGTACCCATATAGGCCAAGTCGCAGCCAAGTACTTGAGCGGAGAGCAAACCGACGCCGTCCGAGATTCCGCCAGCCAGTACGACGGGCCCATCGAAGAAGCTGCGCACGGCGCGCAAAAAGGCGAAGCCATTGGCCCAGCCGGTCTGCCCACCCGCGCCGGCGGTCAGCAGGATGAGTCCGTCCGCGCCGGCCGCCACGGCCTTGCGGGCATGGCGTACCGACGCGACGTCGGCGAATACCAGGCAGCCGATTTCATGGAGGGGCCCGATGACAGGGTCGGGCGCGCCGACGCTAGTGATCACCATCTCAACCCGGTGCCGCAGCAGGCAATCCAGTTCATCGTGTAGCGACTCCCGTCGCATGATCAAGTTTGGGCAGAACGGAGCGTCACTGGGCTGCAGCGCCTCATTGAAATGTTCTAGCCATGCGTCGAGTTCCGCCGTCGAACGGCAATTGGCGGTCGGAAAGGCGCCAATTACCCCGGCGCGGCACGCTGCCGTGACGAGATCCGGTCCCGAAACGCGAAACATCGGGGCAGCGATCAATGGCAGTGCAAGCCGACGGGTAATGGCATCCGGCAGGCGGGAGGGAAAGGAGGGCAAGTTGCGCATGGAATATCTTGATTGAGTCATGAGACAGGTGTCATCCGACATTGCGGGACTGGCCTTGCCAGTGCTTGGCACGAATCGCCTTCTTGTCCAGTTTGCCGAGCGCAGTGAGCGGCAAGTTCTCCACGAACTCGATATGCTTCGGCGCGTTGATACTGCCTTTGAGCGCTTTTACATGGCGGATCAGCTCTTCCTCTGTTGCGGTCCTTCCGGCACGCAACACGATGTAGGCGGTGACTGCCTCCCCCCATTTCGGATCGGGCACGCCAATGACGGCGCCCATGCGGACGGCGGGATGAGTCTCTAGCGCATCCTCAACTTCGCGCGGATAAACGTTGAATCCCCCGCTGACGATCATGTCCTTTTTGCGATCGACGATATACAACAGGCCCGTCTCGTCGGCCCGCGCAATATCCCCGGTGCGTAGCCAGCCACCAGCGAAGGCCTGCGCAGTAAGTTCAGGCTGGCGCCAATAGCCGCTCATGGCTGCTGGGCTGCGCACGCAAATCTCGCCTGGCTCGCAAGGCGGAACCTCGCGATTGTCGTCGTCGAGCAAACGTACCTCGGTACCCGTCACGGGAAAGCCGCATGCCTCGAGTCGCTCTGGCTTGCCCAGGTCGTGATCGCCTTTGCGGAGGGCCGCGATAGGAGAGCATTCGGATTGCCCATAGAGCTGGCAAAACACTGGCCCGAGCCGCTCCAGGCCCTCTTGCAGGCGCGGTTGGGAAATGGGGGCACCGGCATATAGCAGGAGTTCCAGTGACGACAAGTCGAACGCGTCGAAACTCGGATGATCCAACAGACCATAGATCATCGTCGGTACCATCATCATCGTATTGATGCGTTCGCGGACAATAGTCGCTAGAACCTCATCAACATCGAAGCTGGCCAGCAGATGCACAGTACCGCCCCGCAATAAGGTCGGCACCACATTGGTTCCCGTTACGTGGCTGATTGGTGCCACAGCCAGGTAACGCGGGGCGGTGGGCATGTCGAAGCAACCCTGCAGTTGCAGGGCGACATGTGTTCCCGCTGCACCGGTCTTGGCTACGCCTTTTTGCCGCCCCGTGGTGCCTCCGGTGTAGGAAAGCGTTGCGATATCCGCTGCAACGGAAAGGTCGATGGGCTCGGGCGACGTGCCGTCCAACGACGACAGCAATTCGGCGCTGCCATCTGCTTTGGCCATCGTCAGCACAAGCACATCGGGAACGCGCGAGGCGAATTCGCTGCAGCGTTGACCGTAATGGTCAGCATCGACAATCACGGCTGCAACTTCGGCATCCTCCAACTGGTAACAGTGCGCCTCCAGCGAGCCCTTCGGGTGCAGCCAGGATGCGGTGGCCCCCAGCCCTTGCACAGCGATGCCCGCACACCACATATCGGCCCGATTGGACGACAGCAATCCCACGCGCATGCCCGATCCGATGCCGTGCCGATGCAACGACGCCTGCACCCGACCAATGTGCCAAAGTGCCTGGCGGTAAGTCATCTCGCCTCCAGCCCATTTAAACGCAATGCGATCGGGGTAACGCCGCAAGGCGGCGAGAGTCAGCGTGAAGAAAGAACAAGTTTGCTGGATCGTCATAGTGCAGGTTTTATAGTATGTGGCACCATCGTCTGGCTTACTCAGCCTGAATCGACGCCTGGGTAATGATCTTTCTCCATTTGGCCTCGTCTCGGCGCAGCTTGGCCTCAAACGCATCGGGACCACTTGCCACGACCGTTACGCCGAGGTCTTCGAGCTTTCGCATGACGTCCGGGTCGCGAATGGCTTTGGCGGCGTCCTGGCCTATCTTCTGCACGAGGCGCGCATCAGTCTTGCGTGGTGCAAGGATGCCGAACCAGCCTTCGAGATCCAGTCCTTGGATGCCAAGTTCGCTGAATGTTGGCGTCGATTTGAAATAGGGTGAGCGTTCGCTGCTGGTGATCGCGAGCAGCTTGAGGCGTCCGTTTCCGGCAGCCGTGCGCGCGCTGGCGAAGTCGAAGAATCCCACTGGAACGTGCCCCGCCTGCAGGTCTGCCAGCAAAGGCCCGCCGCCCTTGTAAGGGACATGGAGCATGTTGATGCCGGTCGTCTGTTTGAAGAGCTCAGCCAGAATATGCGATGAAGTCCCGGTGCCATAGGAACCATAGCTGAGCCCGCCGGGACGTTGTTTCGCCAGCGCAACGAGTTCCTTGGCGTTGTTGGCCGGAAGCGAACTGGTTGCCATCAGGACGAAGCTCGAACGTGCCACCTCGCAAACCGGTGCAAGGTCAACAAAAACATCGTAAGGCGGGCGGGTCTTTTGCACCGCCGATTGAATCAGGGCGGTCCACGTGAACAAAAGCGTGTATCCGTCAGGCTGAGAACGCACCACCGCCGTTGTTCCAATCACACTGCTAGCACCGGGTTTGTTCTCCACGACGACCGGCTGTCCCCATAGCTTGCTGAGCTTGTCGGCGACGAGCCGGGCAATGTAATCGGCACCCGCGCCAGGAGCACTTGGCACGATCAAATGAACGGGCTTTCGGGGAAAGGTGCCGACAGTGTCTTCAGCCGCCGATGCTCGCATGTAGGGCAGCATAAGACACATGACGGAACTCGCGATACCAAGTACTCGATGCAATCTCTTCACGGCTGTCTCCTTTTCGTTCGGCGTGCAATTCACTACGTCGCAACCGATGTGCGAAGAATATTATTTGTTTGTACGGGAACAAATAAGTGTATTCCCGAGGATTGGCTTGCGATGTGCCCAGTACGTCGCTGGTATCATTTCGCCCAGTTCAGGAGTTTTTTGGGATGGCCATCGAAGACACCGCCTCGACCGAAATGCCGCAGCCTCGTGCCAGGCGCACACAGAAGGAACGCCGCGAGGAAGCGGCGCGCCGCATCATGGACAGCGCCATGGCGCTCCTGTGCGAAAAGGGCGTGGCCGGCCTAACCTTGACCGACGCGGGGGAGCGCGCTGGTTACAGTCGAGGACTTGCCGCACACCGCTTTGGTGACAAGGAAGGGCTGTTGGTCGCCATAGTCGAGCAGATCGGCATGGATATGCGGTATGCAAGAAATGCCATCGCGCAAGAGCAGCCGGGATTGGACACCGTAGTGAACATCGTCGGCTTCTATCTCGGGCGAGATCCCTCCTACGACACCACCTTGCGCGCCTTCCATGTGCTGCTGTCGGAACGTCTTGCATCGCCCGGTCCCGTCACGGAAGCATTGGAGCGTCTCAACGCGGAGTCGGTCCGTATTGTGGAGGACCATCTCCGCCGGGGTATCGCGGACGGCACCATTCGTCCTGACATTGACCCTTGCGCTGAAGCCGCAGCCATCATTGGGGCCATGCGTGGAGTTTCTGCTCAGTTTCTCTTTCCGACGGGAAATACAACGATCGATGGCATTAGGCGAACTCTGACAGACATGATCGGGCGAGGATTGCGTACGTGACAGCGTGGGATGGTGGAATGCCTCCGCTTAGGCGGGCAGGCCCTTGTGGCGCGCCTTCGGGTCGATGACCGGGCCGGTGCGGCAGATCACCAGGATGAAGTCGGGCTGGTCGGCAGGTGCACCAGTACTTGCTGGCGGTGATGACCCGGTCGCTGCCGTCGCGCACGGCGCGGCACGAGATATTGGCGACCGACCGAAGATGCGCCGAGCATAGGGGTGGGGCGACGCCCATCGCGCGCCCCGACCCGCACCAAGCTTAATCGTCTTCGAAGAACTGCTCGTCTTCGGTCGAGCCCTTCAGTGCCGTTGTCGACGACATCCCACCTTCGATGGTCTGGGTGACGGCGTCGAAATAGCCTGTGCCGACTTCACGTTGGTGCTTCACAGCGGTGAAGCCTTTCTCGGCGGCCTTGAACTCGGCCTCCTGCAGTTCCACGAACGCGCGCATCTGGTTACGGGCATAGCCGTAGGCCAGGTTGAACATCGAGTAGTTCAGCGAGTGGAAGCCGGCCAGCGTGATGAACTGGAACTTGTAGCCCATGGCGCCCAGTTCCTTTTGGAACTTGGCGATGGTGTCGTCGTCGAGGTTCTTCTTCCAGTTGAATGAGGGCGAGCAGTTGTAGGCCAGCATCTTGCCCGGGAACTTGGCGTGCACGGCTTCGGCAAACTTCTTGGCGAACTCGAGGTCCGGCTTGCCGGTTTCGCACCACACCAGGTCAGCCACTTCCGCGTAGGCCAGGGCGCGCGAGATCGACTGCTCCAGGCCAATGCGCACGCGGTAGAAGCCTTCCACGGTACGCTCGCCGGTGCAGAACGGCTTATCGTTGTCGTCCACGTCGGAGGTCAGCAGGTCGGCGGCCTCAGCGTCGGTACGGGCGATCACCAGGGTCGGCACGCCCGAGACGTCGGCGGCCAGGCGGGCTGCGGTCAGCTTGGCGACGGCTTCGCGGGTCGGCACCAGCACCTTGCCGCCCATGTGGCCGCACTTCTTCACCGAAGCGAGCTGGTCTTCGAAGTGCACGCCAGCGGCGCCCGCTTCGATCATGGACTTCATCAGTTCGAAGGCGTTCAGCACGCCGCCGAAGCCGGCTTCGGCGTCGGCCACGATGGGTGCGAAGAAGTCGGTGTCGCCCTTGCCTTCGCTCCACTGGATCTGGTCGGCGCGCTGGAAGGTGTTGTTGATGCGCTTGACCACCATCGGCACCGAGTTGGCCGGATACAGCGACTGGTCGGGATACATTTCACCGGCCAGGTTGGCGTCGCCGGCAACTTGCCAGCCGGACAGGTAGATGGCCTTCAGGCCGGCCTTGACCTGCTGCATGGCCTGGTTGCCGGTCAGCGCGCCGAGCGAGTTGACGAAAGGCTCGGTGTTCAGCAGGTTCCACAGCTTCTCGGAGCCACGGCGGGCCAGCGTATGCTCGACCTGGACCGAACCGCGCAGGCGCACCACGTCTTCCGCGGTGTAGTTGCGCTTGATGCCCTTCCAGCGGGGATTGGTGTCCCAATCCTTTTGCAGAGCCTGGATCTGTTGATCGCGGTTCATTTCACTCTCCTTGGGGATGGCAATGGGGTCTGCAATGCCTAGGCGAGGCGACGGCACAGGGCAAATCGGCGCAGGCAAAGGCCTGGCGTCATCTCATCGAAGCGGGCATTTCCGCCTGGAAGCATTCAGTTAGCCGCGCGATTCCAAGTTCCGAATCTCCGACCCTCATCGCGGAAAGAGGACGGACGCCGTGGCGACCACAATTGGCCCAAGACGTCTTCCTACATTATGAAACAGCCATGGAGGGCCGCAGGAATAGTTGGCGCGATCGGTTTCCAGGCCAGGCCAGCGCACTTGGCGCAGCGACATCACCTTGCATAGCCGTGCCTTGCTCGCTGCCAGCCGAGCTCTCACCCGTGCATATTAAGAAACAAGAAAGCTCTGCTTGCTTAAACCTGTGCCTGTTTGGTGGTGAATGAGCTACTTCTGGTGGTCCCTTGCTGAAGTCGGCATGACCGTGGCGTCGCCCTCGATGACGACTTTGCCGTTGACCGTGCACACTGTGTTCAGCAAGACGCGGCGCTTTTCGGGGAACATCTCCCTGACTGTCACGGTCGCGCGCACCGTGTCGCCGGGCTTGACCGGCGCCTTGAAGCGCACGTTCTGCCCCAGGTAGACCGTTCCCGGACCCGGCAAGCGCCCGGCGAGGTCTCCTGTGCGGGGCAGCTTTCTGTTGGAGGCGCCGCCGGTATTCGGGGTATTGCAATCACGACAGGCGTCGGCCAAGGGTCTCAGGCACCATGGCGAGCCCGAGCAGCGAAACTAGTCCACAGCCCATCAGGTAGAACGCCGGTGCATTGGGGCTGCCCGTCAGGTGGATCAGCACGGTAGAGAACAGCTGGGCGAAGCCGCCGAATACCGCGATGGCCACGTAGTAAGTCACGGCCATGCCGGTGGCGCGCAGGCGCTGCGGCAGCACCTCGCTCACCAGCACCAGCGTAGCGGGAGACGTCATCCCCATCGGAATGGCGAGGCAGGCGACCACCACCAGCAGGCAGGGCAGGGAGGGGAAGGCGTTGAGCAGCGCAAACGCCGGGTAGGCCATCAGCAGCAGCGCGATACGCGTCCACCACACCATCTTGCGGCGGCCAATCCGGTCGCTCATCCAGCCGGCGATGGGGCCGAACACCACCATCATCGCAGCGGCCACGAAGCCGGCCCAGACCGCGTCACCGCGCGGGATTCCCAACTGGAACGAAGCATAGTTGGGCAGGTAGTAGGCAATCAGGTGCACGGCCGCGGCCAGGCCGGTCATCAGCAGCACGCTGGCGGCCAGCTCGCGCCGGTGCTGACGCATCAGCTGCCATCCTGCTGACGCCGCCTTCTTGCCACGCGGGGCCGGGGTCAGGGTTTCCTCCAGGCGGCGACGGATGATCTGCCCGATGGGGATCACCAGGATGCCGATCAGGAAGGCAATGCGCCAGCCCCAGGACTCGAGCGCGGAAGGGGAAAGCGAATGGCTGAGCGCAAGCGCCACCAGTGCCGCGAATACCGCGGCGACGCCCTGGCTGGCCGTCTGCCAGCTGGTGTAGAAGCCGCGCGACCGCTCATCGGCGTATTCCAGCAGCATGGCGCTGGCAGAGCCCATCTCGCCGCCGATCGCAAAGCCCTGGACCAGGCGCGCCACGATCATCAGCACGGGCGCGACGATGCCAAGCTGCGCATACGGCGGCGTGACCACCAGGATCAGCGCACTGAGGGCCATCAGCCACATCGAGAGCAGCACAGCCGGCTTGCGGCCGCGGCGGTCAGCATACGCGCCGATCACCAGCCCGCCGAGCGGGCGCATCAGATAACCCGCGCCGAAGGTGCCGAAGGATAGCAACAGCTGGCCGAGCGGATTCCCCACGGGGAAGTACAGCGGAATGATCAGGGTGGCAAAGAAGTTGTACACCCCTGAGTCATACAACTCCAGGGCGCCGCCGATGGTGATGGCCGTGATGGCGGACGCCTTGGACATAGGCTTGGCCTGGCGATCGGCCGGCGCTGGCGCCTGTGGCGGTGCGACCATGGTGGTGGGTTCGATGGGCATTGCTGTCTCCTGGCGCGGCGATGTTGTAGGTGGAGTGCACGGCCGCCGCGCGTATTGGTCCAAGTCTGACTGGGGCTGCGGGCGCCGTCCGTGTCATGCGGGTCGGCACCGGAAGCTGTGCGCCTTTACAGATGGTCTCGTCTTGCTTGTATCGCCTCCGGAATCGGGGTGGGCATGGCTTTTCTGTTCTGCTATTCGGGCTTGAGCCCTGCCTGCCTCACCACGTCAGGCCACTTGCGCTGTTCAACCTCGATCAGGGCGGCAAACTCCTGGGGTGTGCTTCCAGTTGGTTCAAAGCCCCGGCTCGCCAGGGACTGGCGAACACCCGGCGCCTTCATGACCTTCACGATTTCTTCGTTCAGCCTGGCTACGACGTTCGCAGGCGTGCCTCTGGGCGCCACCAGCCCATACCAGTCGGTTTCTTCAATGCCCGGGACGCCGGCTTCGTCCAGCGTCGGGACATCCGGCAGCAGGGCCAGCCGATGCTTGCTTACTACCGCCAATGCCTTGACATGGCCCGACTTGATGAGAGGCTCAACCACCGGAAGGCCCGGGAACATCATCTGGACGTGGCCTCCGATCACATCTGCCAGCGCCGGCGGTGCGCCCTTGTAGGGTGTGTGCACGATGTTGACGCCGGCCTGCCTTTTGAAGGCTTCGCCGATCAGATGGAGTGGCGTGCCGGGACCCGAGGACGCATAGCTCATCTGTCCGGGCCTTGCCTTGGCCTTCGCGACCAGATCCTGGACCGAACTGGCCACGGATGGATTCGCCACCAGGACATAGCTGACATTGACCAGCATGCTGACCGGCACGAAATCCTTCTGCAGGTCGAACGGCAGGCTGCTGTAAAGGCTGCGATTGACGATCATCGGCGGGGTGGCCACCAGCAGCGTGTACCCATCCGGGGTCGCCTTTGCGGCAGCCGCCGCGCCGATATTGCCGGATGCGCCGGGGCGGTTCTCCACCACCACAGGCTGCCCCAGCCTGGCAGACAACTGCTCGGCAACGACACGCGTGGCAATGTCCACGCTGCCGCCTCCTGGCCAGGGGACGATGATGCGGATGGGGTGGTTCGGGTATGCGCCCTGGGCGAGTGCGCCAGCAGCGCACATTGCGAGCGTAATGGCGCCCACGGCCTGCCCAACGCGGTGCAGTACGGATTTCATCTTGTGTCTCCTTGCGTTCCCCGGTGGATGCCCCGGGGTCTTCGCTACGCCGTCTGCTTCCTGTACTTCAAGCCGCCACGTTTGGCTTCCGGGCGTCGCACTGCACTTCCTGCCTGCGCCATTGCGACATCAGCCGTTCCCACCTGGTGCGCGTGGCGGCCAGGTTGCGCGCCCTGACGTGGCCGAAGCCGCGGATTTCCTGCGGAAGCCTGGCGATCTCCAGGGCCTGGTCCAGGTTCTGCTTTGAGACAGAGCGCAGCAGTTCCTCGACGCAGCGGCGGTATTCGCCGATGAGCGCGCGCTCTTCCTTGCGCTCGGCGGTGTAGCCGAACGGGTCGAACGCCGTGCCGCGCAGGCCCTTGAACCTGGCCAGCACGCCGAAGGCAGTGCGCATCCACGGGCCATACGTTCCCTTGACGAGTTCGCCCTTCTCGTTCTTCTTCGCGAACAGCGGCGGCGCAAGGTGATGCACCAGGCGAACATTGCCTTCGAACATCTCTTCAATCTGCTTGCGGAAGGCGGCGCCGGTATGCAGGCGCGCGACCTCGTACTCATCCTTGTATGCCATCAGCTTGAACAAGGAGCGGGCCACCGCTTCCGTGAGCCGGCTGCCGCCGATGGCTTTCTCAGCCGTCTTGACCTTGCCGACAAACGCCTCGTACTGCGCGGCGTAGGCGCGGTTCTGGTAGCCGGTCAGGAACTCCGCGTGCTTGCGCATGAGATCCTCCACCGACGGCTTGCGGGCGAACTGGATCACCTGGGCGTCGGCAGAGCGCACCGGCACCTGGCTCAGGTCGTGCGCGCACAGGCGCCCCCATTCGAACGCAGCCTTGTTGCTTTCCACCTGCACGCCGTTGAGTTCAATAGCGCGCATCAGTGCCTCGTGCGACAGCGGCACCGTGCCCTTCTGCCAGGCGTAGCCAAGCATCAGCAGGTTGGCGAAGATCGACTGGCCGAGCAACTGCGTCGCCACCTTCTCGGCATCGAAGGTGCCGAGCTGGTCAGTCCCGATGGCCTGCGTGATCCGGCCCACGGCCTGCTCGGCCTCGGGCTGCCAGTCCGGGTTGTTCACGAAGGCGGCGGTCGGCGTGAGGTGGCTGTTCAGCACCACGTAGGTCCGCTCTGGCGACATCGTCGCCAGCGTCGTCTTGCTGGCGGCCACCACCGTATCGCAGGCGATCACCAGGTCCGCCATGGCAATATCGACGCGGCTGGCGTGCAGTGCCTCGGGGCTCGCCGCGATCTGGATGTGGCTCCAGGTGGCGCCGCCCATCTGCGCCATGCCGGTCGCATCCTGGGTGATCACGCCCTTGCCTTCCAGGTGCGCGGCCATGCCGAGCACGCCGCCGATGGTGACGATGCCCGTGCCGCCGATGCCGGCCACCACGATGCGCCGCGGCGTGCCGGCATCAGGCAGCGTCGGCGCAGGAATGGCCCCGGGAGCGGGAAGCTGGCCCTTGCCGGAGGCGGCAGGCTTCTTCAGTTGGCCGCCCTCGACGGTGACAAAGCTCGGGCAGAAGCCCTTGGTGCAGGAGAAGTCCTTGTTGCAGGTGTTCTGGTTGACCGTGCGCTTGCGCCCGAACTCGGTCTCCACCGGCTGCACCGCCAGGCAGTTGCTCTCTACAGAACAGTCGCCGCAGCCTTCGCAGACCAGCTCGTTGATGACCACGCGCTTGTCCGGATCGGCCATGGTGCCGCGCTTGCGCTCGCGGCGCTTCTTGGTGGCGCAGGTCTGGTCGTAGATGATGACGGTGACGCCGGCCACTTCGCGCAGCTCGCGCTGCACGGTATCGAGTTCGTCGCGATGGCGCACCGTGACCCCCTGGGCCAGGTTGTTGACCGCCGCGTACTTGCCCGGCTCGTCGGTCACCACCACGATCTGCCTGGCGCCTTCGGCGGCAAGCTCACGCGTCATGGCGGGCACGTCGAGCTGCCCGTCCACCGGCTGGCCGCCGGTCATGGCCACGGCGCTGTTGAACAGGATCTTGTAGGTGAGGTTGACGCCGGCGTGGATCGACTGGCGCACGGCCAGCAGGCCGGAGTGGTTGTAGGTGCCGTCGCCGAGGTTGGCGAACATGTGGGAGCGCTTGCTGAACGACGACTGTCCCATCCAGTGCACGCCTTCGCCACCCATCTGCGACCACGACGTGGTCGAACGGTCCATCCACGTCACCATGCCGTGGCAGCCGATGCCGGCCATGGCAATCGAGCCTTCCGGCACCTTGGTGCTGGTGTTGTGCGGGCAGCCGGGGCAGAACCACGGCAGGCGGTCGGTGCCGCGCGCATCGCCCTGGGCGGTCGCACGCTCCTTCGCCTCGATCTCCTTCAAGCGCACATCCATGCGCGCGGCCACCTCCGGCGGCACGCCCAGCACCTTGAGCCGGCGCGCGATTGCCTTGGCCACCAGGGCCGGCGACAGGTCCGCCTTGGCGCGCAGCAGCCAGTCTGCGGCGGGCTTGGCGTGGCTCCATTCGCCGCCGGCGCCCTCGCTGTGGTCGTACTTGCCGAACACAGCCGGCCGTGCCTCGGGGCGACAGTGGTACAGCTCGTCCTTGAGTTGCTGCTCGATGATGGGGCGCTTTTCCTCGACCACCAGCACTTCGCGCAGACCCTGCGCGAACTCGCGCACGCTGGCCGGCTCCAGCGGCCACACCACGCTGACCTTGTGCACGCGGATGCCCAGGCTGCGGCACATGGCGTCGTCCAGGCCCAGGTCGAGCAGCGCCTGGCGCGTGTCGGCGTACGCCTTGCCGCTGGCAATGATGCCCAGGCGGTCGTTCGGGCCTTCCACCACGTTCCGGTTGAGCCGGTTGGCGCGCACATACGCCAGCGCCGCCGGCCACTTGTACTCCATCATGCGTGCCTCGGCCCCCAACGGGTCATCGGGCCAGCGGATATGCAGGCCGCCTTCCGGCATGGCGAAGTCCTCGGGCAGCACGATGCGCACGCGGTCGGCGTCGGTCACCACCGAAGCGCCTGATTCGACCACTTCCTGCACCGTCTTCATGCCGGCCCACAGCCCGCTGAAGCGGCTCATGGCGAAGGCATGCACGCCCAGGTCCAGGATGTCCTGGACACTGGAGGGAATGAATACCGGCAGCCCGCACGCCATGAAGGTATGGTCGCTCTGGTGCGCCAGCGTGCTGCTCTTGGAAACATGGTCGTCGCCGGCCAGCGCGATCACGCCGCCCAGCGGCGCGGTGCCGGCCAGGTTGGCGTGCTTGAGCGCGTCACCGCTGCGGTCCACGCCCGGGCCCTTGCCATACCAGATGCCGAACACGCCGTCGTACTTCTTGCTGGCGGCATCGAACTCCAGTTGCTGCGACCCCCACACCGCCGTCACGCCCAGTTCCTCGTTGACGCCGGGCTTGAAGACCACATGGTTGTCGGCCAGGTACTTCTTGGCCTGCCACATCGCCTGGTCATAGCTGCCCAGCGGCGAGCCGCGGTAGCCGGAGATGAACGCAGCGGTGTTGTGGCCGGCCATGGCATCGCGCTTGCGTTGGAGCAAAGGCAGGCGGACCAGCGCCTGAACGCCGCTCATGAAGGCACGGCCGGACTCCAGCGCGTACTTGTCATCGATCGAGACGGCTTCCATCGCCTTCCGGGCGTCGTCGGGGAGAAGAGGGGCGTTCATAGGACGGAGTTAGCCTTTAGGTCTGTAGGCGGGGCGGTCGGTACCAGCCGGGCACCCGGGTTATCTGTTCGCCCCAGCGCTTTGCGCCGGGGTCGGGAATGGGATGTCCAACTGCCGGCCGAGTGCGCTCAGTTCCTGCGCGATGGCGTCCGGCAGGGCGATGCCGTGCTCGCGGCCTTCCTGCTCGAGGGCATCGCCGCGGTGGCCGGGCAGCCGTGCCGCTTCGCCGCCCGCGGCAAGATAGGTGTCGGTCCACTGCGCCATGTAGCCGGCAAAGAGGTCCTGGCCGGCGAAGGCCTGTGGTTTGACCAGCCAGACAAAGCCGCCCTGCCTGCCGACCGCGCCGCCGCTCTTGACATCATTGCGCTGCGGCTCAAGGGCGTCAGCCGTCGCCGCCAGCGCACCGGCCAGGCACTCGACCATCATGGCGATGCCAATGCCCTTGTGCCCGCCGGTGGGCAGCAGCGCGCCACCGAGCGCGCGTTGCGCGTCCGTGGTCGGCACGCCGTCGGCGTCCAGCGCCCAGCCGGCCGGGATCGGCTTGCCCTCGCGCGCGGCCAGCAGGATGTGGCCGCGCGCGGCGACGCTGCAAGCGACGTCGAAGACGATCGGGGCGCCACCCGGCAAGGGGCAGCCGAAGGCGATCGGGTTGTGCCCGATCGCCGGGCCCGAGAATCCTTCCATGGCCAGCACCGGCGGCGTGCGCTGCCCGACCATGCAGAAGGCGCCCGCTTCCGCGGCCAGCAGGGCATGGATGCCGAGCGCGCCGAGATGGCCGCACGACTGCACGGCGATCAGCACGGAGGCGCTCGATTCCAGCGCTTCCAGCCCGAGCCGCACAGCATGCGGGCCGGCGACCTGGCCCATGGCGCCATCGGCATCGAGCACGATGCCACCGGGAAAGCTGCGGTGCGTCATGGCCGCGTGCGGGTTGAAGTCACCCGCGCGCAGGCGCTCGACGTAAGACGGCACGCGCGTCATGCCATGCGTTTTGTAGCCGCGCAGCTCGCTGCGCATCAGCACCGCGGCAGCTTCCGCCGCGCAGTCCTGCGCAACGCCACAGGATTCGAAGACCTGTGCGGTCCAACGCTCGAGCGCCTGGGGACTCCAGCGGATACCCATGCTATTTCTCCCGCACGATCATCAGCCGTTCCGAGAACGGGGCGGCGTAGACCGACTGGTAGTAGAGCGGCTGGTCACGCAAGGTGTAGCCGCGCAATTCCATGATGAACGCCGGTGCTTCGGGCTCCAGGCCCAGCTCGCGCGCGGCTGCCGCGGGCGCAGGGCCGAAGCGGATCCACTGGTCCACGCGCAGCGTAGGCAGCGACAGCCGCTGGCCGATCAGTTCACGCAGGTTCTTTTCCAGGGCCTCGCGATCCAGGCCACCCAGCTGGGCGAAGTCCTCTTCGCGCAGCCAGAACTCGCTGTACAGGTCAAAGCGGCCGCCGACCGTGATCACACGTTCGATGCGCACGTAGCCGTCGCCGGCAAGAAACTCCGACCACGGCCCCTTGCGCTTGATGCGCTTGACCGAACGCGCGTGCACATAGGACGGCAGTTCGTTACCCGCTTCATCGCGGAAGCGCAGGTAGCGCACGTCAGCGGGCGCCACGCGGGTGCCCGAGACAAAGGTGCCACGTCCCTGTTCGCGCGTGATCAGTCCGGAGTGCGTCAGGTGGGTGAGCGCCTTCTGGATGGTGCCCACGCTCACGCCGTGCAGGGTGGCCAGCTCGCCCTCGGAGGGCAGGCGGTCGCCTTCGCGCAGTGCGCCGGATTCGATGGAACGGATGATCGCGTCGGAGACGCTGCGAAGTTTTGTCATGGTTGCTCAGGAGCTCAGAGGCTCAGTGCGAAGCGACTGATCGCAGTCTCCCGGATATCGAGCACCTCGCTGGTCAGCCGCGTGCCGGACGCCACGTCCATGGCGTAGGCAAACAGCCGCTCGCCGACATCGGAGATCTTCTCTCCGTGCTCCAGGATTCCGCTCACGTCGAAATCGATGTTGTCGGCCATGGTCTGCAGCGTATTGACGTTGCCGCATACCTTGACCGTCGGTGCCACCATGCTGCCGATCGGATTGCCCACTCCGGTACCGAAGAAGGTGAGCTGGCACCCGCCGGCAGCAAGCGCGGTCAGATTTTCCACTGCCGCGGCCGGTGCGTCCATGAAATGCAGGCCCTTCTGCTGCGGCGCTTCGCCATAGCGCAGCACGCCCACCAGCGGGCTCTTGCCGGCCTTGGCCATGGCGCCCAGCGCCTTTTCTTCCACCGTGGTCAGGCCGCCGCGCTTGTTGTCGGGCGAGGGCTGGTCCTCACGCATGTCGACGCCGCGCGCGATGGCCAGGTTCTCCATATTGCGCACGGCGGTGACGAAGGCCTCGCGCACGCGGGCGTCCGTGGCGCGCTCGGCAAAGAGGTGGTCTGCGCCGATGAATTCGGAGGTCTCGGAAATGATGACGGTGCCGCCCTCGGCCACCACCAGGTCGGCCATGCGGCCGATGGCCGGGTTGCAGCTCAGGCCCGAGGTGGTATCCGAGCCGCCGCATTCCACGCCAATCACCAGCGAGGAGACCGGGCAGGGCACGCGGCGCGCACGCGATGCGGCCAGCGACAGGCGCGCGGCCTTGCGCGTGCCGTCGGCGATGCACTGCACCGTGCCGTGCGGCTGGAGATGGACGCGCTCCACGGGCTTGCCGGTGGCCTGGATGCGGCGCGCCACTTCTTCCGTGGACGACGGCTCCAGGCCGACCAGCAGCACGGCGCCGATATTGGGGTTGCGCCCCAGGCCGGCCAGCGACTCGAAGGCGAAATCGAGATCCGCGCCGAACTGTCCGCGCACGAACAGCGTGGTCACCGGAATGCAGCCGTTCACGGTGCGGGCGATGGTGCGCGTCACCGGGTTGCAGTTATCCATGACGGAGATCACCGCGACCCAGTTGCGCACGCCGACGGTGCCGTTCTCACGCGGGTAGCCAAGGAAGGTGGTTGCCATCTGTCTTACCTCTTTTGCAGGTCGCCGCGAGCGCGCGCCGACTCGATGTTGTGGACATGCATGTGTTCACCAGCGCTGACCGGCTGGCTGGCGCGGCCGATGATCTGGCCGTACTTCAGGATGTCGGCGCCCTGGGAGGTGTGTGCGATGCAGACCTTGTGCCCGAACGGCACGTCTTGCAGCAGCACCAGCTGCCCCGACGCCTCTCCTTGCAGCTCGCAGGCTTCGCCGGCACGGCCGGCGTCCAGCAGGGTGGCCACGTTGTCGGCCGGGTTGAGTACGATGGCTCTGAGCATTTGATCAACTCCTGTATAGGTGTTGAATGCAATGTAGGGAATCGACGGGCTACTAGTCAAGATGAATTGAGGTAACCCTAGAGAAAACCACTACTCCTTCCATGAAAGTCCTATATAGAAGTTTGTTGACATCGCCGTACGCCATGTCTATCGTCATCACAACGGCGCTGCGAGTTGCGGCGGATGAGAGAGGAGAAACTGGCATGAAGGCGGTGTCCCATCTGGAGAAGATCGCGAAGCTGCAGGCCCTGCGGGCGCGGCTCGATCCTCTCGAGGACTTTGAGCTGTGGTTCTGGGCCGGCATGACTGCCGGCACGCACGCGGTCAATGCAGCGCTGCACCAGGCCGGCGTCACTGCGGATGATGATGTGTTCCCGACGCAACCCGGTGTCTATCTCGTGCCGCAGCAGGACGGCGGGCTGCAGCCGGCCTTCCGGTCGCTTGGGGACGTGCTGCACGTGGGCCGCCCCAAGGTGGAGGCGCCGGTTCCCGCCGATATCGCGGACATGATGGAAGAGATGGAGCGCATCGAGCACTACCGGGACCCCTGCCTGCGCGAGGGCCTGGCGCCGACTGCCGAGATTGCGCAGACCTGCGACGACGCGCTGCGCCGTTGCCTGGACCAGCTTGAGCGCCGCACCAAGGAAGCATCACATGGAAATTGACCAGCACATCGCCATTGCGCGGCGCATCGAGGCTTCGCTGCAGAAGTGCACGGCATCCGACTACGAGATGAAGATCGAGGCCGCCATGCTGGCCGGCACGCACTGGCTGAACGTATTGCTGCACCGGCTGGCAACCACCCCTTCGCGGCAGGACGTGTTCCATACCTACCTTTTGACCGTGAACGAATTCCGGCGGCTGGCCGTGGCCGCTGAAAAGCCGCTGCAGGCGCTGGCGGCCATCGAGGATGCGCGCCCGCCGTTCGTGCGGGGCAACCATCCGGGTGGCGAACACGCCGCCGAACGCGCGCTCGCGCTGCTCTCGCAGATCCGGGCGGCGGCACTGGCCAGCGCTTGAACGACAGACAGACATCGCAACAGACCAGGAGGCAACAGTGAAAGCAGTGCGAGTGATTCCGGGCCCGGAAGGCGGCACGGTAGAAGTGCAGGATATTCCGGCGCCCGTGGCGGGACCCGGGCAGGTGCTGGTAAGGGTCCACGCAACGGGCCTGAACCGCGGAGAAATCAATCAGGCGAAGGAGCTGCGCACGGGGAACACCATCACCGCGGGTGTCGAGTTCGCGGGCGAGGTCGCAGCGGTCGGCGAAGGCGTGAGCGGCTGGCGCAAGGGTGACCGGGTCATGGGGCATGGCAAAGGCTGCCAGGCCGAGTATGTGGTCTCTGACCCCATGGCGCTGATCGCGGTGCCTGACGGGCTGTCGTGGATCGACGCCGCGGCCTTCCCCAATGTGTTCATCACGGCCCACGACGCGCTGGTGACCAACGGCCAGCTCAAGGCCGGGGAATCGGTGCTGATCAACGGCGCGTCGGGCGGTGTGGCCATGGCAGCCATCCAGATTGCCTCGCTGATGGGGGCCAAGCCGGTCATCGCCACCTCGCGCTCGGCGGCCAAGCTGGACAAGATCAGCCAGTACGGCGTCGACGTCGGAATCGACGCGTCGAAGGACGACCAGGTCGCGGCGGTGATGGCCGCCACCGACAACCGTGGCGTCGACATCATCATCGATACCGTCGGCGGCCCCGTGTTCGAGGCGAATATGAAGAGCCTCGCGGTCAAGGGACGCCTGGTGAATATCGCGCGCCTCGGTTCGGCCACCGCGCAGATCGACCTGACGCAGCTGTGGCTCAAGCGCCTGCATCTGATCGGCGTGACCTTCCGCACCCGCACCGAGCAGGAGCGCCTGGAGTGCATCCAGGCGTGCGCGCGCGACATGCTGCCCTTCCTGCGGGCCGGCCGCGTGCGCCTGCCGATCGACCGCACCTTTGCCATGACGGACATCCACACCGCGCATGCCTATATGAAGCAGGATCAGCACGTCGGCAAGATCGTGCTGACCGTCGACTGAAAACCAGGGCAATCACGAGGAGACAAAGATGACGATTCAAATCAGGCCGCTGACCGGTTCGGTCGGCGCATCCGTGACCGGCGTCGACCTGAACGCGCCGATCAATGCTGCCACCTTCGAGGTCCTGCACCAGGCCTTCCTCGAGCACGGCGTGCTCGTCTTCCGCGGCCAGTTCCTGCAGCCGGCTGCCCAGGTTGCCTTCGCCCGCCTGTGGGGCACGCCGGTGCAGGGCAACCCCCTGCTCAAAGGGCTGGCGGAGTTCCCGGAATTGTTCCAGGTCACCAAGATTCCGAAGGAGACCGCCTCGACCGAGGCCTGGCACTCCGACTCCATCTATACCGCGGTGCCGCCCAAGATCTCGATCCTGTCGGCCGTCACGATCCCGGTCGGCGGCGACACCATGTGGTGCAACCAGTACCTGTCGTACGAGCGCCTGTCGCCGGCCATGCAGCGCATGATCGAGGGCCTGCGTGCTCGCTTCAGCGGCGGCCGCCTGGCCAGGATGACCGGCTCCGACAAGGTGCCTTCAGCAGTGCACCCGATCGTACGCACGCACCCTGAGACCGGCCGCAAGGCGCTGTACGTCGGCCATCCGGACACCGCGCAATGCATCGAGGGCATGACCGAAGCCGAAAGCCGGCCGCTGCTCGACTTCCTGTACGAGCACTCGACCACGCCCGACAACGTATACCGCCACATGTGGCAGGAAGGCGATGTCCTGATGTGGGACAACCGCTGCACCATGCACTACGCCGTGCATGACTATGGCACCGCCGAGCGCGTGCTGAACCGCGTGACGCTGGAAGGCGAAGTGCCCTGCTAAGCGGCAACACCATGGCACTGGCACCGCATCCCCGCCCAGGCGGAGCATGGGGCGCCCGGTGCGCCGGCAGCGCAAGGCGCGAGGGTTCAAAGGAGACTGAACAATGCAGATAGGGATCCCGACTGAGACTCGGGCGGGGGAGGCGCGTGTCGCCGCTACGCCGGAGACCGTCAAGAAGTATGTGGCGCAGGGCCACCAGGTGCTCGTGCAGGCCGGTGCCGGCGTGCGCGCCAGCCAGCCCGATGCCGCCTATGAGGCAGCGGGCGCACGGATCGGCACCGCCGCCGAAGCGCTGGGCGCCGCGCTGGTGCTGAAGGTGCGCGCACCGGATGCTGCCGAACTCGCGCTGATGAAACCGGGCGCGGTCCTGGTCGGCATGCTCAATCCTTTTGACGCCGAGAACAACGCGCGCATGACGGCGGCCGGCATCATCGCCTTCGCGCTCGAAGCCGCGCCGCGCACCACGCGGGCGCAGAGCATGGACGTGCTTTCCTCGCAGGCCAATATCGCAGGCTACAAGGCCGTGCTGGAGGCCGCGCACCACTACCAGCGCTTCATGCCGATGCTGATGACGGCGGCTGGCACCGTGAAGGCGGCACGCATACTGATCCTCGGCGCCGGCGTGGCGGGCCTGCAGGCCATCGCCACCGCCAAGCGGTTGGGCGCGGTGATCGAAGCCTCTGACGTGCGCCCCGCGGTCAAGGAACAGATCGAATCGCTGGGCGCCAAGTTCCTGGATGTGCCGTTCCTGACCGACGAGGAGCGCGAGATTGCCCAGGGCGTGGGCGGCTATGCGCGGCCGATGCCGCCGGACTGGATGAAGCGGCAGGCCGAACTCGTGCACCAGCGCGCCATTCAGGCCGACATCGTCATCACCACCGCGTTGATTCCGGGCCGCAAGGCGCCGGTGCTGCTGTCCGAAGCCACCGTGCAGCAGATGAAGCCGGGCTCGGTGGTGGTGGACCTGGCGGCCGCGCAGGGCGGCAACTGCCCGCTGACGGTGGCCGACGAGGTGGTCGAGCGCCATGGCGTGACCCTGGTCGGCCACACCAACCTGGCCAGCATGGTGGCGGCGGACGCCTCGGCGCTCTACGCGCGCAATGTGCTGGATTTCCTCAAGCTGGTCATCGACAAGGAAGGCAAGCTCGTGATCGACCAGGAAGACGACATTGTCGTGGCGTGCCTGATGACACGGCGCGAAGAACTGGCCAAGGCCGGTTGACACGGCAATCAGACACGGCAATCAAGGAGACAACCATGGAAATGGTGAACCACACGGTGATCAACCTGATCATCTTCGTGCTGGCGATCTACGTGGGCTACCACGTGGTCTGGACGGTAACCCCTGCGCTGCACACCCCGCTGATGGCGGTGACCAATGCGATCTCGGCCATCATCATCGTCGGCGCCATGCTGGCCGCCGGCCTGACCGAAGGCGGTGTCGGACGCGCGATGGGTACGCTGGCCGTGGCGCTGGCGGCCGTGAACGTGTTCGGCGGCTTCCTGGTCACCCAGCGCATGCTGGAGATGTTCAGGAAGAAGGCGCCGAAGGCTGCGCCTGCGGCCAAGGCGCAGGCGCCCGCTGAAGGTCCCATTGACGGCGTTCTGGTCGGAGGTCCGCAATGAACGGTCTGTCCATGAACACAGTGACCCTGGCCTACCTGGGCGCCTCGGTCTGCTTCATCCAGGCGCTCAAGGGCCTGTCGCACCCGGCTTCGGCGCGCAAGGGCAATGCCTTCGGCATCATCGGCATGGCGCTCGCGGCGCTCACCACCGTGGCGCTGATCGCCAAGCTCAAGAGCGAGTTCCTGGCCGCCGGCGCGGTGCAGTCGTCAGTCGGCACCGGAGTGGCGCTGATCCTGGCCGCGCTGGTGGTCGGCGGCGGTATCGGCGCCTACGTGGCGAAGAAGGTCGAGATGACCAAGATGCCAGAACTGGTGGCGGCAATGCACTCGCTGATCGGCCTGGCCGCGGTCTTTATCGCGGTGGCGGCGGTGGCCGAGCCGGCCGCCTTCGGCATCGCGCCGGCGGGCTCGCACGAGATCCCGCTGGGCAACCGGGTCGAGCTGTTTATCGGCTGCTTCGTCGGTGCCATCACCTTCTCCGGTTCCGTGATCGCCTTCGGGAAGCTGGCCGGGCGCTACAAGTTCCGCCTGTTCCAGGGCGCGCCAGTGGCGTTTGCGGGCCAGCACCTGCTGAACCTGCTGCTGGCCGTCGCCATGATCGGTTTTGGCATTGCCTTCTTCCTGACCCAGGCCTGGCTGCCGTTCCTGGTCATGCTGGCGATTGCCTTCGTGCTGGGCGTGCTGATCATCATCCCCATCGGTGGCGCCGACATGCCGGTGGTGGTGTCGATGCTGAACTCCTACTCGGGCTGGGCGGCGGCAGGCATCGGCTTCTCGTTGAACAATCCGATGCTGATCATCGCCGGCTCGCTGGTGGGTTCCAGCGGCGCCATCCTCTCGTACATCATGTGCCGCGCGATGAACCGCTCCTTCTTCAACGTGATCCTGGGCGGCTTCGGCGGGGATACTGCCTCTGCCGGCGTCACAGGCGCGCAGGCCCAGCGCAACGTGAAGTCCGGCTCCGCCGATGACGCCGCGTTCGTAATGGGCAATGCCGAGACCGTGGTCATCGTGCCGGGCTACGGCCTGGCCGTGGCGCGCGCCCAGCATGCGCTCAAGGAACTGACCGAGAAGCTCACCGAGAAGGGCGTGACCGTGAAGTATGCGATCCACCCGGTGGCCGGCCGCATGCCGGGCCACATGAACGTGCTGCTGGCCGAGGCGGAGGTACCCTACGACCAGGTCTTCGAGATGGAAGACATCAACAGCGAGTTCGGCCAGGCCGATGTGGTGCTGGTGCTGGGCGCCAACGACGTGGTGAACCCGGCGGCCAAGACCGATCCGAAATCGCCGATCGCCGGCATGCCGATCCTGGAGGCCTACAAGGCCAAGACCATCATCGTCAACAAGCGTTCGATGGCCTCCGGCTATGCCGGCCTGGACAACGAACTGTTCTATATGGACAAGACCATGATGGTGTTCGGCGACGCCAAGAAGGTGGTCGAAGACATGGTCAAGGCCGCCTGAGCGGCGCCGCAAGACCTGAAGGGAGAGATGGCAATGAAGCAAGGCCTTAGCGACTCCAACCCCGCCCCCAACCTCGCCCCCAACCCCTTGTCTCTGGCGAAGGTGAACAGGCGCTGGACCCTGAACAACGAGGCGAGCCATGGCTAGCGGACACGACTTCGCCGGTACGGTGCCGGTGCGCGAGCAGCACCGGTTCGACCAGGCGGCCCTGGAGCGCTGGATGGCGCAGAACGTGGAGGGATATGCCGGACCGTTGACGATCGACCAGTTCAAGGGCGGCCAGTCCAATCCCACCTATCGCTTGCATACGCCCGGACGCAGCTATGTGCTGCGGCGAAAGCCTCCTGGCGAGCTGCTCAAGGGCGCCCATGCCGTGGAACGCGAAGCACGGGTGATGGCGGCGCTGGGGCGGGTGGGATTTCCCGTACCCCGGATTCATGGGCTTTGTACCGATGACTCTGTGATCGGCAGCTGGTTCTTCGTCATGGACCTCGTCGAGGGGCGGATCTTCTGGGATGCCAGTTTCTCCGATGTGGCACATGACGAGCGCGCGGCCTACATGGACGCGATGAACGCGACGCTGGCCAGGCTGCATACGATCGATCCCGCGGCGATCGGCCTGGGCGATTACGGCAAGGCGGGCGGCTATGTCGCTCGTCAGGTGGCGCGCTGGTCGGGGCAGTACCTGAGCGACGAGCTGGCCGGCCGGCATCCGTCGATGGACCGGCTGGTCGACTGGTTGCCACGGCATCTGCCCTCCGCCGATGAGGTTGCCATCACCCACGGCGACTTCCGGGCTGACAACGTGATCTTCCACCCCACCGAAGCGCGGGTGCTGGCCGTGCTGGACTGGGAACTGTCGACATTGGGCGATCCGCTTGCCGACTTTGCCTACCACGCGATGATGTTCCGCATGCCGCCCGATATCCTGGGTGGCATCGCAGGGCGGGATCTGGCGGCAGCGGGATTGCCGGACGAGGCCGTGTATGTCGATGCCTATTGCCGCCGAACCGGCCGCGCCGGTATCGGCAACCTGGACTTCTATATCGCCTTCAACATGTTCCGCTTCGCTGCGATCCTCCATGGCATCAAGGGCCGGGCGGCGCGCGGCACGGCATCCAGCGCCGACGCGCACGCCATGGGCGAGCGGTTTGCGCGGGTGGCTGACCTCGCCTGGACGCAGGCGCAGCGCGTGGGTTGACGTCGCGCGTGCCAGATAGGAAGTCCGCGTCAGGTCCTCAGGACACCGACCCGTATTGACCGTACTTGTTCATCTGCGCAGTCAGTCGTTGCAGCAGCCGGGGAGAGCTGGCGGCCACCACGCGTTACCAGCTCGAGTTCCGCGCCACCGTGCTGGCCGAGGCTGGAGACGCGGAGCCGCCCCCCGCGACGCGCTTCCGGCGCGCGGTCTCAGTGCGCAAGCGGCGCGCACTTGGGCGGCGGCGACCCGGGCACGCTGTCGCGTACGCTTAACGCAATCGAGGCCGAGGTGGTATGCGCGGGCCTATCGGAGCTGGAAATCCCGGATGAGACCTGCAAGTTCAACAGACTGGTACCTACTGGCTCGATCCGGGCGGCGGGCGCACGCCTCCCACAGGAGCCAATCCATGCCGGTGCTCGGCAACGTAGTCGTCTGGATAGTGCTCACGCCAGTTCTGCTGATCACCCAAGATCCCTAGAGTCGACCGGCATTCACGTCAAGAGGAAGGGTGGCGTTGTGATGCTGAGGGGTACCGCGCACCGGCGTGCTGCTGTGCTGCCGCTATTGCGGCTCCACGGGCAGCCGTTACCGTAAAAATCGGCTGACAGGGGCTTCAGTAGGCCGTCGGTGCCTGCGGGCGGTTTTGCTTTCTAACATGATCTTATGAGATCTGGGTGGTCAGTGGCGGGAACTCGCAAAGTAGGGACCACTTACGGCGTCCTGCTTCGAACGCATACGTTCCGTTGCGAACACATTCCAGGGAGATTGGTCATGCTGCACTATGCACTCATATTTTTTATCATCGCCCTGATCGCCGCGGTCTTGGGCTTTGGGGGCATTGCTGCCAGCGCGCTGGAAATCGCGAAGATCCTGTTCTTTATCTTCCTGATCGTCGCCGTGGTCACGGCAGTGATGGGATTGATTGGGGGATGACCGTTGCCCCACTCGGCGACGACCGGTTGCACTGGATACAAACTCACTTTGGTCGATACGGTGGAAACTTTTGCCACTGGCTCCAATATCCAGGCCAACTTACAAATGCTCACAGGGACGTGAGTCGCCCTCTTCTAAGATCAAAATGAAAACTCTATTGATGCAGTCGCATCGAGAAGGCTTCACTTGCATGCCGAAGGTGGGGTAAATGTGAAGCGAATGCAATTGAGTCAAAGGAGCGCAGTATCGGGGCACGCAGACGAATTCATCGCGATGTCGGCGCTGCGGGTCTGCGGGCAGCATTTACCGCTCACTGATTGCATCGCTGCGAAGGGGACAAGTGTGTCACGGAGTAAAGGTGTTACGGGCAGACGTGTTGGAACGTAAGCCCATATCCATCTCCAACCCAACTGCGGCTTAGCTTTAATTCGATGCGTGAGGGTGGTCTGTCTTAGAGGCCAAGGGGCGCGGATGTGGAGCGACTGCACATTCGCGATTCGTTAGCCCAATACGATAAGGAGACTGTGATGAAATCCGCCGAAAGGCTAAACAGGAGAGCAAGATGAACGACATCCAGGCCAATCATTTGATGCATAGGGACGCACTGACGCGCGACGTCGATACACTGATCGCGGACGTGCGCGCGCTGCTGCGGGACGTCGCGAATGAAGCCGGCACGGAGGCTGAGCAAACGGGCACGGATGTCGGCACCAGACTACGCGAGCTCCGGATGCGGCTGGACTCGCTACGCGAGGCGGGTCTGGAGCGCGTTTCCAGATGGGCTGATACTACCGATCACTACGTCCACGAGAATCCGTGGCAATGCATGGGCACCGTTGCCGCCATTGCGGCGGCCACTGGTGCAATCGTCACACTGTCGCTCGATGGGCGGTAGTCGGTGCGGTTTTCCTGCCACAAGGCGAATCATGATTGGCAGCCACATGGTAAGCCAGCATGGCGCCTGACGGCGGGACCCGTACCTTGGCGTCCTGGTCCGCGTCGGCAGGCACCTTGGCTAAGGCCTCTCAGAATACGTTATCGAGGACCGGCAGCCGGCAACAGGACAAGGTGTGCCTCGCCTCGGAAACGCGGCGACATCCGGCAATGCAAGCTCGGTGAGCAACTTAGCGTAAAGCGCAAAGGCGCCTCTAGCGCTCGCTTGCTATTGTGAAATTGTTCATTGATTTTATCGCTTCAAGCAGGGCGAGCGGTTCATTGCACGGCCGCACCTTGGCTGTGACGGCATGCAGGATGGGAAGACCTCAAAGGAAGACCTCCGCAGGACCACGCCGGCCCGGCGTCTGTCGCAGCTCATATCACCGCCAACCGATGCGGTGACGTTGCTCGGTCGCCTCGTGGCGTGCGTCGTCCTCCGTGTGCAGGTAGGCGTTGGTCACGGCGATCGAGGTATGGCCGAGGTTGTCGCGGACGAAGCGCAGATCGACTTGCCGGTCGCTCATATGAGAGCCGGCCGTGTGCCGCAGCCAGTGTGCCGAGGCGCCTGCCAGCAGGTCGGCACGCGCTTCCCATTCCGGTCCCCGCGCGCGCAGGCGCGTGGCGGCGGCGCGGAAGATCTCCTTCAGGATCAGGTGCAGCGCCCCGCGCGACAGCGGGCGGTCCTGGCCGATCACCGGTAGCACCAGCGGGCGCTCGTCGCCCGGCACCGGCAGCGCCGGCAGGCCGTTGGCCAGCCGGTAGCGTGCCAGTTCATCCATCAGTTCACCGGTGGCCGGCACCAGCCGCGTCCGCGCACCCTTGCCGGTGACCTCCAGCCACCAGCGCTCGATACCAGTGGCATCGCGGCGGCAGAAGAAGGCATCCATCCGTGTGCCGGTGGCCTCGGCCGCCCGCAACCCGCCCAGGTAGAGCAGGGACACGAGCCAGCGGCAGCGGGCCGCGTGCAGGCCGGCGCGTTCGGTATCGCGCGGCATGTCTTCGATCGCCTCCTTGACCGCGTCCCACAGTTCGTGGCTGAGGTAGCGCGTGATGCGCGGCGCCTGCGCGGGCCGGCGCCGGCGCGCCAGCGCAAGCGGATTGCCGGCCAGGTAGCCGGCTTCCACCAGCCAGGAAAACAGCGCGTTCAGCACGACCATGGCGTGCCGCGTGCTGCTGGCCGACAACGGCCCGGCAAAGGGCCGCCACTGCGGATCGTGACGGGCCAGCTTCTTGCGCGAGGCCATCACCCAGCGCCAGGCTGGCTGCGGATCGGCCAGGAAGCGCTGGTAGGCGAGCAGGTCTTCGTGGCCCAGCGAAGACAGCGGCTTGCCGCACTGCAGCGCGGCCCACAGCAGCAGTCGTTCTGCCTCGCGGCGGTAGGTCTGCAGCGTGGCGGGCGTGTCGGCATAGCGCGCCAGCCATGCGGTGACGGCGCTCAGGTCGTCATTGGCGGCGATGCGCGAGCGGCCGCCCCGGACCCGGTTGCTGCCGAGCTTGCCGGACAAGGCATCAGGCAGGTGCAGTCGTTCGATGGGTAGCGCGGGCAGGGTGGGTGCGAGAGCAAGCCTGGGCATTCCCGCGATGGACGGGCTTGCCGCCATCTCACCATCTTCCATATGCCGATCCGTCATTGCGGTCTCAAATCTAGACATAAGCACAATTATGTCTAAACTTTGTGTTGTGATTCAAGTTTTATTACGTATTACGTAGTAATATTTTGGAATACGCACCGCCACGAGCCATCCAGATGTCCGCTGACCCCGAAATCCTGCTTTCCCAGCAAGCGCTGCAGGCCGATATTGCCGCGCTGCGCGAACGCTTCCCCGAGACTCGCACGCTCTACCGCGAGGTTTGCGGCCTGCTGTTCTTCCGCTACGGGGTCACGCCCACCGCCAACAAGCTCTACGGCCTGGTGCGCAAAGGCAGCATGGGGACGCCGGCGGAAGTGCTGCAGCAGTTCTGGCAGGAACTGCGCGACAAGAGCCGCGTCCGGATCGAGCACCCCGGGCTGCCCGAGCCGCTCAGGCAATTGGCCGCCGAATCCATCTTCGGGATCTGGGAAGCGGCCACCGCGACGGCAGCGGGGCAACTCGCCACGCAACAGGAAGCGGCCCGACAGCAGGTGGAAGCCGCCAGGGCACGGTTGCAGCAGGCCGAGGCTTTCGGCGAAGCCGCGCGCGCAGAGGCCGCCACGGTGCGGGCGGAGCTGGCACAGACGCGGCGCGCTCTGGCCGAAGCGCAGGAGGCCGCGGCGCGTGAACGCGAGGTGCATGCCGCCACTGAGGCCCGCTTGCAGGAGGCCCGCGCGCAAGTGCAGGCCGGGGAGCGCCAGCTCGCGGAAGGGCGTGAGCGCTTCTCGGCGGACCTGGAAAGCGTCAGGCAGCAACTGGTGGTGGCCGAAGAACGCATGGCCGCGAGCGAGCGGCGCGCGCTGCGCGAAGTCGACCAGGAGCGGACCCTGCGGCAGAAGGCCGAGCGGCAGCTCGAGGCGCAGCGCGGGGAGCTGCTGGCCGCACAGGCGTCGATGCGCGAAATCCAGGCCCGTCACGAGGACGCAACAGCGCGCCACGCGGCCGAGACGCAGCAACTCAACGACCGCTGCCGCGCGGCAGAGCAGGAGCGCAGCCGGCTGGATGGAGAACTGGCCGCCGCCCGGCAGGCGCTGGATGCCATCGTGCGGCGCGTCGAGAAGGCGGAGGCGGAGGCTGCGGTGACACGCAGGCTGGTGCAGCAGTTCAGGCGCGCTCCGGCACGGCGGCCTGCGCGTGGCGGTCCCCGGCGCAGCGAGGGGCCGGGCGGCAAGTCCGGGGCGGCATAGGCGGCCGGCCCTTCCAACGGCTCGGGATGAAAGCGGTGGCGGCCTCAGCCCTCAGTAGGGTTGGCCGCTATTCGTAAAGATCTGCCACATCTCCGCTAAGCCGCTGATTTGAATAGGAAGTCGATCGTCGGATCGAGTGGCCGATCCCATCTTTGGAGGTCCACCAGATGGTCCCCCAGCCGGTTGATTTGCTCGCGCCGGTGAGGCAGAGCGCCTCCAGCACCTCGGCATCAACGGGATGTCCCTTCTCATGCAGTTCCTTGACCGAGCGAGACGTCCACTGAACGATGGTCGACGGCGTCATTTTGGCGAGCCTGATCGATACCGTCGCCAGGGAGATACGCGGCCTCCTACTGGGATTCCTTCGGCGAAATCTGATGCACGCGGAAGTCATCAAAGCGAATCGCTGCCTTCGACGTAGAGGCCGCCGGAATTCATCCCCCTGCCTCAACTGGTGGAACACGCACAGCTCGAAGTACTGACCACGCATTACGTAGAACAACCCCGATCGACTCACAGAATGTCCGCCACTTGCCGGCCAACATCGTGATGGCCTGGAAGTGCCGGACAGCGTGCGGCCGCGGCGTACAGGATCCGCAACGGGCGAAAGTAGCAGGCGCGTTGTCGCCATCGGTCCACAACGATTGCACTGTAGGTGACCAAGGCGAATGCCATAGTCGGACGGCTCGAGTCATTTGCGGCTAGCGCCATGCCACCTGTCACCTACCAGAGACGGCTCGCAAGACCTCCAAAACTCAGAATCATCATCGCTGATGCGATTAATTTTTATCCCAAATTTAAAACTTTCCCGGGATTTTAATAGGATTTTTCTGGGATTTTACAAGGACATTTCTAGCAAGCGGGTTGAGTCAAGGGTTTAACCTAACTTGAAACAGACTTACACCCAATCTATTAATAACTTGTCATGCGCTATTTTCTGAAACCGGTTGCCTCAATGCCGGTGGTGCGCCAGCATTGCAGCAAATACTGGTGAGGGTGGAAACATGAAGGATGTTCATTTTGCCTTGGGTCGCAAACCGGAATTTTGGCCGGTTCCGAACACGCAACTCACACAGCAATCATCAGTTGAAGGAAGGAACAGCGCTAGGCGACGCCTCGTGTTTCTGTTTGCCGGCAGTGGCGTCCAGTACCCCGGCATGGGCCGTGAATTGTATTTGCATGAGCCCGCATTCAGAAATGCCGTCGAAAGCTGCCGATTAATTCTAGATAGTTTGTGTGCGTTCGACGTTCGCGATGTATTCCTCGCGCCGACGAATGACAAGAACATCTCAGTGACGCTGCACGCGCCAAGTCGCGGCAATGTCTGCATATTCGTCTATCAGTATGCAATATTGCAATTGCTTGCGAGTGAGAACATCTTCCCGGATGAAGTCCTGGGATACAGCATGGGCGAATATGCAGCGGCGGTCGCGGCAGACGCTCTGACGCTTGCGGATGCGCTGAAGCTGGTATACCTGCGCGGCACGCTGATGGAGAGCTTGGAAGTGCCCGGCGCCATGCTATTGATCGCTGAGCCTTATGCGGAAGTCGCCCATTACTTACCCAGGGAAGTGGCTGTATCCGCACTCAACGGTCCCAAATCCTTTGGTGTCGCAGGCCCGCTCAAGACGATCAATGAGTTGGCGCAATGTCTGGAAGCGGAAGCCATATCATTTCGTCGAATCCGTTTCAATGTCGCCTCACATAGCAGTTTAATCGAGCCTATATTGCCAAGATTTGAAGCCTTCCTAAAAGAGCTGTCACTGCGGGCGCCGAAAATTCCCTGGATGTCGACCTTCACCGCGTGCTGGCAACCGCTAGATAGGGTCGTCGATGCGTCCTACTGGTGCAACCACACACGTAATCCCGTCCGATTCGAAGAGGCCGTGCGCGAGATGACGCGGGAAACGAATCCGTTGTTTATCGACATCGGCCCACAGAACGGACTGGGGAGCTTAGTCAAGTCAAATCTCTCAGCCGTGACCGTCGTGCAGCTCAGCCAGCATGCGAATGATATGCGGGATGCCCGAAGTTCGACACTGGAAGCGATGTGGGAAGTAAGGCAATTGGTTGAAAATCCTGTCAAAGGGGTCGAGCACGAAACCGAGACTATCGCTGTTGGAGCATCTTCGCAGCGCCCCGCCACTGACGTCGAGTTCATCATTCAAGCCATATGGTGTGAAATGCTGGACCTCGATCACGTTGGGTTGGAGGAAAATTTCTTCGATCTGGGTGGTCATTCTCTGTTGGCCGTGCGCATCAACTCAGAAATCAAGGCACTTTTGCAAATCGAGGTTCCGATCAATGTTCATTTCGAAAATCCAACCATTTTAAAAATAGCAAAAGCCTTGATCGCAGTCGCACAAAAAAGCGAAGTAAGGATCGAAGAGATTGCAGCGGTAATACGTGAAGTGATCGAGATGCCCGACGCAGAATTTACTTCACCGACCAACACGGACGAGGCAGGGCAGCGCTAAATCTAAGTTAACCGTGGGGGCAAGGCGATGTTATCTATTTTTGAAGATCCTGAAACGAATTTTTCCGTGGTCGTGAATCAAATCGGGCAGTACTCAGTCTGGCCTATGGATTTCCAGATCCCAAACGGCTGGAGTCGGTTGAATATGAGCGGGCCGTTGACCGATTGCCTGGAATACATCGATTCCGCGTGGCTCGACATGCAGCCAGGCTCATCCTCCTTGAAGGCTCATGAAGCCAATTTCCCGGAATGAGGTCGTCTATGGAAAAACTTTTTATGTCTCAAGAGAGACAACAGTTGGCTCTTAGCCTCCTGCAAAAGCGAGGTCTTGCAACCAAAAACCACAAGACCATTCCACGATCTAACGACGACGGGAGTGCGCCGTTGTCATTTGTCCAATGGCGTCTTTGGTATCACGAACAACTGCATCCCAACAGCGCACTCTACAACACACCCATAGTCGTCGAAATCAATGGCGACCTCCAGACATCCACGTTGAACCAGGCTATTAATCAAATAGTAGAGCGCCATGACATTCTTCGCACGGTTTTTCGTATCATTGATGGCGAGCCTTCCCAGATAACGATACCGTTTCACGCCATACCATTGCCAATCGAGGACTTGACATATCTACCCTTCGAAGAGCGTCATCAAGTAGCACGGGCATCGACGGAAAAAGCTGTGCGGACCCCGATGAATCTATCGGATGGGCCGATTTTTCATGCAAGCCTGATAAAGCTCGACGAACAATGCTGGCGGCTTGTCGTACTTGTTCACCACATTGTATTTGACGGCGTTTCCCGAACGATCTTCCTGAGAGAGCTGGCTGCATGGTATGCGGCCAATACTGGTCAAGGAACACCCCCTCTGCCCCTGGCCATTCAGTACGCAGACTATGCCAGGTGGCAGCGTTCGAGGGACACGGAGCAGAAGCTGAACGAGGAACTCAAGTGGTGGGTGCGAAACCTTCTAGACGCTCCCACCTTTCTTGCACTGCCAACCGATCGCCCTCGGCCCCCCGTCCAGAGTTTTCGTGGCAAAACGAGCTACTTTATGCTGGACAGCCAGGTGGCTTCCGAGCTCAATGATTTCGCCCGGCGAATGGGGGTCACTACCTTTGTCGTCATGGCATCGGCCTTGTTCATCATGTTGCATCGATTGACCCGGCAACCAGACATCATTCTGGGGAATGGCATTGCGACACGAAATCACAAGGAAATCGAGAACCTGCTGGGTTGCTTCGTCAACGTTCTGCTGCTTCGCGCGAGATTCTCGAAATCCCTCACTTGCGGGGATCTAGTACGCCAAGTCAGTGAAGCCTCTTCCGATGCCTTCGCTCATCAGGACCTGCCCTTCGAACGCCTGGTGACGGCCATGTCTCCCGAGCGTGACTTGAGCTACAACCCGCTGGCGCAAGTCATGATCGTCTACCACAACGAGGGTCAGGACGACTACTCGTTATCGGGTCTACAGATGCGGCAATTGATGGCCGACAAATTGATTGCGCAGTATGACCTGCTATTGCGCTTGAACCCCATAGACCACGAAATCCAGGGCAGACTGGAGTACAGCGTCGACCTCTTCGATGACTCGACGGCAAAGCGCTTGTGCGAACAATTTGTCCATGTGCTGAGCGTGCTTTTGAAACAGCCAGAGGCACTGATCGACGATCTATCGTTCCTGCCTCCCGTCCAGGTTGACGCCATCCTCGACCTCAATTGCACGCCTTCCGCTTTCCCCGCCGAGCGTTGTGTGCAACGACTGATCGAAGACTGGGTAGCCGAGCAACCGGATGCCCCCGCTGTCGAGACCGATGATACGGTGCTGTCCTATGGGGATTTGAACAGGGACGCCAACAGACTTGCGCGACGATTGCAGGAACTGGGCATTCGCCGAGGCGATGTCGTTGGTATTTGCCTTGAACGTACACCCTCGATGGTGGTCGCCCTTGTGGCCATCGTGAAGTGCGGAGCGGCCTATGTGCCGATCGATACGAACTATCCGTTGGATCGGACGCGCTTCATCGTATCCGATTCGCAAGCGCGCCTTGTGGTCACGCAAAGCAGTCAATCTCATAAATTCGAGGACTGCGGAAGTTCCGTCGATCTGCTTTGTGTGGATCAGGCGGCGGATAAGCTCGTTGCATACCCGGCGACGAACCTCGAAACCGAAGCATCGCCAGAAGATCTCTTCTATCTGATCTATACGTCCGGATCCACGGGGGTGCCCAAGGGAGTGATGCTGGACCAACGCGGGCGTCTGAACAATTTCCACGACTTTAATCAGCGCTTCAGCATTGGTCCAGGTGACCACTTATTGGCGGTCGCGTCTCTCAGCTTCGACATGTGTGCCTACGATGTGTTCGGCACCCTAATGTCCGGTGGCTCGATCGTACTGGCATCAAGGACCGATCCGCATGATTGGGCTGTGCTCATCTGCGAGTGCAAGGTGACCATCTGGCACTCCCCGCCCGCGTTGCTCGACAAATTACTAGAACAGTTCCTGCAGGGCCGTATCGAGCACGCTCCTTCCTTGAGGCTCGCGCTACTGGGAGGGGACTGGATTCCGCTTTCCATGCCTGACGATCTACGACGCTACGCCGGGCCGCGGGTCACTGTGGTCAGCCTGGGCGGTGCCACCGAGGTTTCGATGGATTCGACCATCCACATCGTGGGGGAGCGTAACCCGGACTGGAATAGCATTCCGTACGGCGTCGCCATGGCCAATCAAACGGCTTTCGTGCTGGACGAACGGATGCATCTGGCTCCCGTGGGCGTGGCCGGCGAGCTTTACCTAGGCGGCGTCGGTGTTGGGTGGGGCTATTTCCGTCGGCCTGGTCTGACGGCGACAAGGTTCGTGCCAAATCCCTACGCTCGCACCCCTGGAGAGCGGATATACCGTACCGGCGACATCGCACGCTGGACCAACGCGGGAACTCTGGAGCTATTGGGACGTGCAGACTTCCAAGTGAAGATCAACGGCGTTCGCATCGAACTGGGTGAAATCGACTCGACGCTTTCGACCTTCGAGGAAGTGAAAGCCTGCGTGACGACGCTGTATCGCCCTACGGATGCCCCGCCGAGATTGGTCAGCTACATCGTTGCACAAGAGGGCGGATTCGATTGGGAACAGATACGCAGCAGACTATTCGAACGATTGCCAGCCTACATGGTCCCTCGTCAGCATATGCTTCTAGATCGACTGCCATTGTCGCCAAACGGCAAAGTATTGCGCACCGGGCTGCCTGCTCCTGGTGCCGACTCGATGGAAGAAGTCGCATGGGTCGAGCCAAAAACCATCATGGAGCGTACGTTGCATACGCTCTGGGCATCTGCGCTCGGTATAGAAGGTTTTGGTATTGATCACGATTTTTTCGATCTGGGTGGCACGTCTTTGCAGGCGGCGCTCATCGTGAACAAGATTCCGCGCAAACTGTCGTTAGTCGAGTTTATGCGCTACAGCACCATACGCCGACAGGCCGATCTCTTAGCCCAAGAGGATCGACCGGTGGAGTCACGGATCTTTCGCTTCCCACCCAGGGCGGGTGGGAACCCTCGGATCACGCTGCTCTGCGTACCCTATGCAGGCGGCAGTCCAATCATCTTCATCGGTCTCACGAAATACTTGCCGGATGACGTGGCACTTGCCGTGGTCTGCATGCCATCGCCGCAGGAGTGCGTGGATTCCCGCATCACGCTCGAGAGTATCGCGGAGCAGTGTCTGCATGAGTTATCAGAGCACGAAATTGCCAGCCTTGCCTTGTACGGACATTGCGCTGGCACGGCCTTGGCCACCGCGCTGGCCTATCTGTTGGAACAGCGTGGCCGCAGTGTTCGCAGGCTTTACCTGGCGGCAGCCATGCCTCCAGGCGTGCCCACGCCCTTCAAGAAGCCGCGTGAGACGGCGCAGGAGATCGTCGAGTTCGTCGCAGTGCTGGGCGGAACCGAGGAAAGTGGCAATGCCGCCGACTGGCAGATCATGGTGGCGGATTTTCAGCGAGACAGCAGGCTCGTGCGCGAGCATCTTTCGCGGATCCTGAGTTACCCACGGCTTCCATTATCCACGGCACTCGTGATTCTGATGGGAGATGACGATCCCCTGACTGAAGGACATATGCAACATTCTGAAATCTGGGGCGGATTATCCCACGATGTGCATATTCATAGTATCCCTGGTGGTCACTATTTCATCAGCACGGCACCGGCTTCAGTCGCGCAAATCGTAGCCGAAGGACTTTCTGGGTAATGCAGTTGGCTCGGGTGAGCTCGCTCCATCGCAGCTTCATCCCTAGGTAATCAAAATCGGTATATCAGTGGCATAGTCCTTCGAACTCCGTTTTTCATGCACTTTTTTTATACCTCACGATGCGGGGACGATTTTCCTCGACCAGCGAGCCATGACCATGAACTTTCTCGAGAGCATCTCAGTTGCCGCGCAGTCGAATCTTCGGAGTACCGATCCGGAACTTCACGCGTTGTTGACGGAAGAGTTGCACAGGCAACATCGGACTCTAGCATTGGTGGCCTCTTGCAGTATCTCCGACATCAGCGTATTGGCTTGCGAAGGACTGTTTCTGGACAATGTCACGGCTGAGGGATATCCCGGCGCACGCTACCACGCCGGTTGCGAGGTAATCGACAAGGTCGAGCGCCTGGCGATTCAACGTGCGCGCGAGGCTTTCGGCGCGCGCTATGCGAATGTACAACCACTCTCCGCGAGCATTGCCAACCAGGTCGTGATCGCCTCGCTGATCCAACCTGGAGACACGCTTCTCGGCATGGATCTCGACGCTGGAGGTCACCTGAGTCATGGATCGCGGGTGAATATTTCAGGAAAGCACTTCAATGCGATTGCATACGGTCTGACGGCAGACGGGCATATCGACTTCGACGCCGTGCACGACCTCGCAAAGCGACATGGCCCAAAGTTGATCATCGCGGGCACTACCGCCTACCCGCGAACTCTGGATTTTGCCCGTTTTCGCGCGATTGCCGATGAGGCAGGAGCTTACCTACTCGCAGACATCACGCATATCGCGGGTCTTGTCGCCGCTGGTGAGCACCCTTCGCCGATCAATATCGCGCATGTCACTACGATGTGTACGCATAAACAATTGTACGGTCCGCGGGGCGGCCTGATCTTGTGTGGCAGGGATCATGATCTCGTTGTTGACACTAGGACAGAAACTACTCTTTCCCAGAAACTGGACCGTGGAATATTCCCTCTGTACCAAGGTGCCCCCAGCCCAAACAAGATTGCAGCCAAGGCTCGCGCACTTGCGAACGCTTCCACCCAGGAATTCCGAAGCGTCGTGGCAAATGTCAAATCGCTCGCGCGATCGGCGGCCTCGAAGTTTCAATCGCTAGGTGTAAAGGTCCAGTTCGGTGGAACGGACAATCACATTGTAATCCTTGATGTATTAAGTACGTTCGGTATTACCGGTATCGTGGCCCAGCGGGCTCTGGAAGAGTGCGACATCATCGTCAACAAGAACAGGATCGTCAATGACTGCAAGGCGGTAACCGTCGCCAGTGGAGTCAGATTGGGAACAAACAGCGCCGCCGCTCGACGCATGACCGTAGATGGCATCGAGGAGACTTGTCTTGCGATAGTCAGAGTATTGGAAAATATCAAGATCAAGAATGACCGAGAATATACGTTGGATCCCATCGTTAAGGTCGACGTGAGAAATCAGGTGCATCGACTCTGCGAAAAATATCCAATGCCGGGATATATGCCATGGTCAAATGACGCAGACTTCTCCGCATTGCGCTAGTTGGCATTCCCAGCAAGGTCGTCGCTCAACACCGTAGGGCAGAACATGACAAGCAGTCAAATTTCCAAAAATGCCGACGCTTCCGCAATTGCAGAGAGGACAGTACCTCTCTCAAAAGCACTCACGACAGGGTTCGTGCTCGCAATCGTCGGTGCGACTACGTTCAGTGGCAAAGGCATCATCGTCAAACTTGGATACCGCTATGGAGCCGATGCGGTAATCCTACTGATGCTAAGAATGTTGTTCGCACTTCCCATTTTCATGGCAATGGCGTGGTGGGCGGGGAGAAGCCGCCCGGCACTGACAGGGCATGACTGGCTCAGTGTAATAGGGCTGGGATTTACCGGTTTTTATCTGGCGAGCGCGTTGGATTTTGCTGGTCTTGCGTATATCAGTGCCAGTTTGGAGAGGCTGATATTATGTCTGCAGCCCACCTTGGTGCTGCTGCTCAGCTGGCTGATATTCAAGCGTCCCATCTTGCGTAGCCATGTAATTGGCATTGCAGTGAGTTACTGTGGTGTCCTCGTCGCCTTCGGACAGGAGGCGCTGCAAGGCCGTATCAAATCGGTGCCTCTGGGCGGCGGCCTGGTCTTTTTGAGTACTGTCAGCTATGCCACATATCTGTTATGGAGTGGCGATTTCGTCAAGCGCTTAGGATCACTGCGGCTGGTTGGCCTGGCTGCGAGCGTGGCTTGCATTTTCGCGATTGCACAATTCATCGCTCTCAGACCGCTGCATGATGCTTTGACGGTGGCTCCGCAAGTCATTTTGTTATCGATCCTGAACGCAACACTGTGTACGGCGGTCCCCGTCCTGTCCGTCATGATGGCTATTGAGCGAATCGGTCCAGCCATGTCTTCTCAGATTGGCATGATCGGCCCGGTCGCAACCATATTACTAGGTGTTTTCATTTTGAATGAGCCATTCACCATCTGGATCGCGATTGGTGCAACTCTGGTCGTGACAGGAGTAATAGTATTTACTCGCGCGGAACGTAAAAAACCCCAGAACGAGCCGAATAAATGAGGCGAGTCTTTTGCCTCACTAGACTGCAGTAAAGACATTTCATCTCGAATGTTTTTGTTCGCGCGACATTGCTCGGCCCGGATCCATGTGCTCGATAGCAGACAATTGCCAGGGGTTGTCATCGATGCTTGCCTGACGATATTAAGCAGGGAGGAAATGCAGAAATTCGAAAGATTCGTCCAATCCCGTGACAAGTGCACCTATGCGGCCGCTCATGGGTTGTTGCGCTCCCTCCTGAGCAGCCAGTATGAAATGCATCCGTCGCAATGGCGCTTCGAAAAAGGGCAACTTGGCAAGCCTTGCTTGGCTGCTGTCGCACCTGCGCAGCGATGCTCATTCAATATCTCGCATTCGAAGCATTTCGCCGTAGTTGCTCTTTGCCCGCCGCAAATTCAAATTGGGGTTGACATCGAGGAACAAGATGCTCGGCTGGCTTCATTTCCTGCGGCTCGTTCATTCTGCTCGGAGGCAGAGTTGCGCATTCTGCAGTCAAAAATCGCAGAAAATGAATTCGTAGAACATTTCTATGCCCTATGGACGCTAAAGGAAAGCTATGTTAAGGCGGTCGGTTGTGGATTCACTATCGATGCACGAAGTATTCAATGCAATTCGATTGCGGACGTTATTCTCAGCACTCCAATCGATCAAGCCCGAACTTGTATCAAGTCTTGTCGCTTTGGAGCAAGGGGGGAATACGTGGGCGCCGCTAGCGCACTTATCCCCGAAGATACGTCAGTGTCTTTCACCATTCACACATGGACATCGGAGGACTTTCTAGCAATCCTGAAGTCAATCCCGGCGCGCTCCGCTGTTCTTCCCCGAAGTTTCAATCCTTGATGCCACTAGGCTTGAAGGCGTTTTTTCCGAGACGGCAACCTCCATCCATTCTTCTGACGGAAAGTGCATGCCATGCGACAGGATAACCAGAAATTCGAAGCTGACTATATTGTGGTGGGTGCAGGTAGTGCTGGCTGCATCGTAGCATCACGGCTTACGGAAAATTCAGACACTTCTGTGTTGCTGATCGAATCAGGGAAGAAGGACCGGCTTGGAATTACGCGGATACCTGCATCCCAACTCTACACGATTGGTAGAAGCCAATATGATTGGTGCTACAAATCGGAACCGGACCCTTCCAGAGAGGGACTATCCGAGTTGTGGCCTCGTGGACGCATGCTGGGGGGATCATCCGGAATAAACGGAATGGTTTTTGTCCGCGGTGCCCCCGCCGACTATGATGCCTGGGCCGAACTTGGGAATACAGGATGGGATTGGAACTCGGTTTTACCGCTGTTTCAACGCATGGAAGACGCCGATTCGATATGTGGCCCTATGCGGGGGCGCCAAGGACCATTACGGGTCTCCTTTCCCCGCTGGAGCCATCCGTTGTCCAAGATGTTCATTGACTCCGCCGTCGCGGCCGGCATCCCGTTCAATGATGATTTGAACGGCGCCAGTCACGAGGGCATCGGCTGGGTCCAGGGAAACATCCTCAATGGTCGCCGCCACTCGACTTATGATGCTTACATCGCCCCCAATCTGCACAGGTCAAATTTGATGGTACGTGAAGATTTATTCGTGGAGCGCGTGGTTTTCGAAGACAATCGAGCAACTGGTGTTGTCGTCCGCGACAATGGTGCGAATGGCACTCGAATTAAGCTGCGCGCTCGCTCAGGTGTCATTTTGTGTGCAGGGGCGATCAATTCGCCGCATTTGCTCATGCTTTCGGGGATAGGTCCCAGAGCGGAGTTGGCGCGCGTGGGGATCGATCAGATTGCGGAAAGCCCAGAGGTAGGACGCAATCTCATGGAGCACGCCGGCGTGCGGATTCACGCCGAGATGAATATTCCGACGATCAATTATTACGTAACCCCGTGGCAGATTCCTGTTCAGGTACTTCGTTACCTATTTTTTCGAACTGGGCCCCTAAGTGCGGCGACTGCTCAAGTGGCTGCATTTTGCAGGTCTCGCCACAACCATCCCCTGCCCGATCTTCAGATTCTATTTTTTGCATTTGGGAACAGGTGGGGTAGCCAAGCTCTCGGAACACGCAGTGTCATCCCCCGCAAGAATCTGATCACGATGTTACTGACGGCAAACTATCCTGCCAGCAAAGGTTATCTATCATTGTGCGATGCGGAACCGACGACCCCCATCGCCATTCACCCCAGAATGCTGTCGCATGAGGACGATTTGGCCTCCTTGCGACATGGATTAAGCTGGATCCGCCGTATAGCCAGCACTCCGCCTTTCTGTAAAAATATCCTTAAAGTGTTCGATTTGCCTGCAGCGGATGCGGGTGAAGAAGTAGAAATCAAATACCTACGCAACAACACGCGCCCATTTTATCATCCCGCGGGCACTTGCAGAATGGGGGCTGACTCCTCGGCTGTCGTGTCACCGGATTTGCGTGTGCGCGGCGTCAAACGGCTGTGGGTCGCTGACGCCTCCATTTTTCCGCGCATGATTGCGGGGAATATTCATGCAACGACATTGATGATCGGCGAGAAAGCTGCTGAACTCATAGAATCCACGATGAGCAAAGAATAGAATATTCAATTCTGAATTTTTTCGACCGCGCAGCCTTTCTCTTGCGGGATTTTCATACGCACGCTGCAGCGGCTTAGCGGTGATCAGTGCATGCCCGGTGAGCAGGCCGCTCGGCAAAGACGGGAATAGGTGCTCGATTAGGCGGTCGGTATAGGGCGGTCCGCAGAATAGGGCGGCCCGAATAGATCGACTTCGACACATGGCGGAAATACGCCGCACACAGGCCGGGACTAGACTCAAAGCATCAAGACATTGGAGACGAGCATGTCGATCGACGACAGCGCACGGTTCTCGCGCCAGCGGCGCCATGTGCTGGCGGCAGGACTCGGTGGCGCCGGGCTGGCCGGCCTGGGCGAAGCGAAGCCGCTGCACGCCGCCACGGCCGGACAGGCCTTGCTGCCGCTGACGGCCCAGACCACCGAGGGACCTTACTACTTCGATGCCCGGCGCGAGCGGTCGGATATCACCGAGGGGCAGGCAGGCGTGCCGCTCGATGTCCGCCTCACGGTGTGCGACGTGCAAGGCAAGCCCCTCCCGGGGATGCGCGTGGACATCTGGCACTGCAATGCCGCCGGCACGTATTCCGGCTACGCGGGCCAGGGCGACGAGCGGGACATCTCCGCGAAGGGCAAGACTTTCCTGCGTGGCAGCCAGACGACGGGGGAGAGCGGTGCCGTCGTCTTCCGCACCATCTATCCAGGCTGGTATGCGGGGCGCACGACCCATATCCACGTCAAGGTCCTCAGCGGCGCGCGCGCCATCCTGACCTCGCAGTTCTTCCTGCCCGACGCGCTCAGCGAGTATCTCTACACGCAATTGCCGGCTTATGCACGCCGGCTGACGCGCGACACGCTGAACAGCAGCGATGGCATCGCGTTGACGGCCGGCGACACCGTGCTTGGCGCGGTGCGCCAGCAGGCCGACCGCTACCAGGCCGGCCTGGCGCTGGTGGTGGACCCGTCGGCCAGCCCGGCAATCGATCGTCCGCCGGTCCCGGGCGAGGGACCGCCGCCGCCCGGTGGTCGCCCGCCTGCTGGACCGGGTGGCCCGGGCGGGCCGGGGCCGCGCGGCGCGCTGCACGGCGCAGCACGGGTCGCCGCCATCGTGCCGGGGCAGGGCGCGCGCTAGGACCGGTCCGCCTGACCCGTTCGCGACAACCGACCAGAATCGGCACACACGGCTATCATACGGGCTCCCATCGGGGCTCCCCATCAGGGCTCCCCATCGCTACCAATCCGCCACCCATCTGCTGCCCGCAGTTCGAAGTCATGTCCGACCAACGCCCCGCAAGCCAAGCCCACGCCCTGGAAAATCCCTACCTCGAATCGCTCGACGTCGCCATCGTCGACTGGCAGCCGGACATGGTCCGCATGTCGTTCACGCCGCAGGCGAGCCACATCAACAATACCGGGGTGGTGCAGGGCGGCATCCTGGCGACGCTGCTGGATGCAGCGGCCGGCTACGCGGGCCTGTACCCGGAGAACGGACAGCGCCGCGCGGCCACCACGATCTCGCTGAACGTCAACTATGTGGCATCCGCGCATGTCGAGCCGATGCAGGTAGTCGGCCGGCGCATCGGCGGTGGCCGACGGGTCTTCTTTTCGAATGCGGAGCTGACCGACGGGCAGGGCCGGCTGATCGCCACGGCGCAGGCCTCGTTCCGTCGCAAGGATGCCGTGCCGGCGGCCTGATCACGCCTGATCACGTACTGCGCGGCTGAACACGGCCGGGGTCGGGCAAGGGTTTCCGGCAAGCGCAGCCAGCACGTCACCGCCGGCCCTTGCTGCGCTGCGTCGCGCAGACGGCATGCCCTCCGAGCCGGCCAGACCCCGCCCGCCCACGCACTGCAAAAGCTTCAACTCGCCGTCACGGAAACTTTCAATTCCGCATCGCCGCCCGTTCTGCAACGATGAAGAACATGGGCGGATATCGCCCGACCTGGTGCGTCCGCTGCCAGACTCATGGAGCGCGAATCATGATGCCCCCGTCCCCGATCGCGCGCAGCCTCGCCCGTTTTTCTGCCGCCGCCGCGGCAATCGCGCTGGCCATGATGCTGGCCGCCGCCGGCCTGGGCGGCTGTGCGGCCCCGCCCAGCGGCGGCGCGGCATCGCAGAATGTGCCGAAGTCCGTGCCGCCGTCGGCCGCCGCCGCAGTCGACTGGCTGCCTTCCTGGCGCGACGGCCCCGCCCGCCAGGCCATCGTAAAGTTTGTGGCGGCCGTGACGCAGGTGGGATCGCCGGACTTCGTGCCGCCGCAAGACCGCGTTGCCGTGTTCGACAACGACGGCACGCTGTGGGGTGAGCAGCCTCTGTACACCCAGTACTTCTTCCTGTTCGAGCAGATCAAGGCCGCCGCGCCGCAGCATCCGGAATGGGCGAACAACCCTGCATTCCAGGCGGTGGCGGCCAATGACATGACGGCCCTGGCCGAGCACGAAATGGAATTGGCTCCGCTGCTGCTCGCGGCCAACAGCGGCATGTCCGTCGAGGACTACGACAAGACCATTCGCGCCTGGCTGGCCACGGCGCGGCATCCGAAGTTCAACCGCCCGTTCACCGAGCTGGTCTACCAGCCCCAGCTGGAACTGCTCAGCTATCTGCGCGCCAACGGCTTCCGCATCTATATTGTCTCGGGCGGCAGCCTCGAGTTCATGCGGACGTGGACGGAGCAGGTCTACGGCATCCCGCCGGAGAACGTGATCGGTTCCAGCCAGGCCGTGCGCTACGTCGTGCACGACGGCAAGCCCGAACTGGTGCGCGAACCGAGAATGGATTTCGTCGACGTCGGCCCGGGCAAGCCGATCGGCATCTACCGGCAGATCGGCCGCCGCCCCATCCTGGCCGTGGGCAACTCTGACGGCGATCTGCAGATGCTGGAGTACACCACCGGCGGGGCGGGGCCGCGGCTGGGCATGCTGGTGCATCACGACGATGCCGAACGCGAGTTCGCCTACGATCGCCAGTCGAAGGTGGGCAAGCTCGACAAGGCACTGGACGCCGCCGGATCCCGGGGCTGGGTGGTGATCAGCATGAAGCAGGACTGGGACCGGATCTACCCCGATTCGAAGAAGCGTTAGCCGACCGGGAAGGGCGATTTCCCTCGTGCCGACCGGGCCGCCGCCACAGGCGCCCGAACCGCTTTGTGCCGCATGGATCTCCTGCGCGCAAAACAATCCGGCCGGATGGTATGATCGCGCCCATGACCAATGCCCACCGCAGAAAGAAGCAGCCGGATGTGCTGCGCCCGCAACTGCTGCAGTCCGCCGCGCAACTGGCTCTGGAGGCTGGGCTGCGTGCCGTCACCCTCGATGCCGTGGCGGCGCACGCCGGCGTCAGCAAGGGCGGCCTGCAGCACCACTTCCGCAGCAAGCAAGCATTGCTGGACGCGCTGTTCGACGCCGCCGTCGATACCTTCAACCAGGATGTCGCCGCTGCTGCCGCCGCCGATCCGCTGGAGGAAGGGCGCGCGGCCCGCGCCTATATCCATGCCACCCTGCGCGACCAGAAGAAGGAAGGTACCGCCAGCTATCTTCACCTGCTGCTCGCGCTGATGCTGACCGATGCGGACACGCGCGAGCGCTGGAGTCCGCGGATTGCGGAGATCACACAGCCTGACCCGCTGCCCGAGGCGGAGGCGGCGCGGCTGATGATCTGCCGCCTCGCGGCCGACGGCCTGTGGCTTTCCGACCTGCTCGGCAACCAGTCGATGTCGCCCGCATTGCGGGCGGAAGTCCTGCGCCAGCTCGACCTGATGACGCGGGGAGGGGCCCAATGAACGCGGCGCTCGAATCGACGACGGCCCTGGCGCCGGAACGGCCGCACGCGGCGCCACATCCCGCGCCGCAGCCCGCGCGCGACACCGCCGCGCCACGTGCCGACGCCAGGCTCGATGCGGCCATCGACGCCGCGCGCGAGGCCCTGCTGCGCCAGCAGCATCCAGACGGCCATTGGTGCTTCGAGCTGGAATCGGACGCGACCATCACGGCCGAGTACATCCTGATGATGCATTTCGCCGACGAGATCGACCCTTCGCTGCAGGCGTCGATGGCCGCCTACCTGCGCAGCATCCAGCGGCGCGACCGCCACGGTGGCTGGGACCAGTACCACGGCGGCGCGCTCGACGTTTCGTGCAGCGTCAAGGCCTACTTCGCCCTGAAGGCCGCCGGCGACAGTGCCGACGCGCCGCATATGGTGCAGGCGCGCCAGGCCATCCTGGCCGCGGGCGGCGCGGCCAAGTCCAATGTCTTCACCCGCATCCTGCTCGCGACCTTCGAGCAGGTGCCGTGGCGTGCCACGCCCTTCGTGCCGGTCGAACTCATCCTGTTCCCGCGCTGGGCGCCGGTGCACCTGGACAAGATGGCCTACTGGGCGCGCTCGACGCTGGTGCCGCTGATGGTGCTGTGCTCGCTGCGGGCCAAGGCGGTCAATCCGCATCGCGTCAGCATCCGCGAGCTGTTCGTCACGCCGCCCGAACAGGAGCGCCACTACTTTTCCAGCCAGGGCCTGCTGCGCAAGGCCTTCCTGGCGGTGGACAAGGTCGCGCGCTGCCTCGAGCCGCTGATTCCGGCGTCGCTGCGGCAGCGGGCCATCGACCGCGCGCAGGCCTGGTGCGCCGAGCGCATGAACGGCGAGGACGGCCTGGGCGGCATCTTCCCGCCCATGGTGTACTGGTACGAGATGATGGTCTTGCTGGGCTTCCCCAAGACCCACCCGATGCGTGAGACGTGCCTGGCCGCGCTGCGCAAGCTGGTGGTGCACCGCCCCGACGGCATGACGTACTGCCAGCCCTGCCTGTCGCCGGTGTGGGATACGGCCTGGAGCATCATGGCCCTGCAGCATGCCGGCACCGATGCGCGCACGCAGCAGGCGGTGCAGCGCGCCTACGACTGGCTCGAGCCGCGGCAGGTGCTGGACCTGCGCGGCGACTGGGCCGAGCACGTGCCGGCCACCGTGCCGCCGGGCGGCTGGGCCTTCCAGTATGCCAACGCGTACTACCCGGACATCGACGACAGCGCGGTCGTGGCGGCCATGCTGGCGGTGCACGGGCGGCGCCTCGGCCAGCCGCAGCGCTACGAGAAGACAGTCAGCCGGGCAATGCAGTGGATGCTGGGCCTGCAATCGCGCAACGGCGGCTTTGCAGCCTTCGACGCCAACTGCGACCGCGAGTACCTGAACCGCATCCCCTTCGCCGACCACGGTGCCTTGCTGGACCCGCCAACCGAGGACGTTTCCGGCCGCGTGCTGCTCGCCATCGGACTGAGCGGCAAGCGCGAAGCGTACGCGGATGCCGTCGCGCGCTGCGTGGCCTATCTGCGCAAGACCCAGTGCGCCGATGGCGCCTGGTGGGGCCGCTGGGGCACCAACTATATCTACGGCACCTGGAGCGTGCTGGCGGGCCTTGCGCTGGTGGGGGAGGACGTGCGCCAGCCCTATATCCGCAAGGCGGTCGACTGGCTGCTGCGCGTCCAGAACCCCGATGGTGGATGGGGCGAGACCAACGACACGTATTTCGATCCGTCGCTGGCCGGCACCTTTGGTGGCGAAAGCACGCCGAACTGTACCGCTTGGGCGCTGCTGGCGCTGTACGCGGTGGGCGAGGCGGGCTCTCCCGCCGCGCGCCGGGGCATCGACTACCTGCTCGGTTGCCAGGAGGAAGCCGGGCTCTGGTGGCACCCGTCGCACAACGCGCCGGGCTTCCCGCGCATCTACTACCTGAAGTACCACGGCTACACCGGCTACTTCCCGCTGTGGGCGTTGACGCGCTACCGCCAGCTGACCATGCCGCGCCCGCTGGCGCCGCCGCCCGCGGCAAGCTGAGCCGGTGCCCCGGCACGGGACGGGGTGCTACAACGCGGGCTCTGCTGGCAGAATAGGGACGCCCCGGCCATGGCGGCCGGGGGCGATTTCCCCCGATCCCTCGCGCCTCTTTCCTGGAGCCGTCCCGTCATCATGCAAGCCCGTGCCCGCCTGCCTGCCTTCCTGATCCACGTCCTGCCTGCCGCGCCCGCCGTGCTCGCCGCGCTGGCGCTGGCCAGCCCGGTCCAAGCGCAGACCATTGCGCTGGCGCCGGTATCGCCCGCGGTGGACCACGCCTACACCAGTCTGGCGTCATCCCCGCTGCTCAAGACGCTGCTGGCCGACGTGAAGGCCGATGATGCGCGCACGCTGCGCGAGCTGACCACCATGACCGAGATCCCGGCGCCGCCGTTCAAGGAGCACGCGCGCGCCGAGTACTTTCTGGGACAGTTCAAGGCGCTCGGACTGGCCGATGCCCGCATCGATGCCGAGGGCAATGTGATCGGCGTGCGCAAGGGCAGCGGCAAGGGCCCGAAGCTGCTGGTCTCGGCCCACCTCGACACGGTCTTCCCCGCCGGCACCGACGTCACCGTCAAGCCGCGCGACGGCAAGCTGTATGCGCCCGGCATCTCGGACGACACCCGCGGGCTGGCGGTACTGCTGTCCTGGCTCAAGGTCCTCAACGACAACCATGTCCACACCGTGGGCGACCTGATCTTCGTGGGCAACGTGGGCGAGGAAGAGCTAGGCAATCTGCGCGGCATGAAGGCCGTGTTCCGCGAGCACCGGGACATCGACGGCATGGTCGGCCTGGAGCCGGGCGAGGGCGACCGGGTGCTCACGCTGGGCACGGGCAGCCACCGCTACGAGGTGACCTTCCGCGGCCCCGGCGGCCACAGCTTCGGCGCGTTCGGCCTGCCGAGCGCCATCCACGCCATGGGCCGGGCGATTGCCAAGATCGACGACGTGCGGCCACCCGCCGACCCCAAGACCACCTTCACGGTCGGTACCGTCAGCGGGGGCACCTCGGTCAACGCCATTGCCGGCGACGCGCGCATGAATATCGACATCCGCTCGAACGCGATGCCCACGCTGCTGGAAACCGAGAAGCAGATCATGGCTGCCATCGCCGCCGGCGTCGCCGAGGAAAACCAGCGTTGGAACTCGGACAAGATCACCTACCAGGTGCGGCTCATCGGCGACCGGCCCGCTGGCCACACGCCGGCCGATGCCGTCATCGTCCAGGCCGCGGTGCGCGCGATCCTGGGCCACGGCAAGTCGCAGCCCAGCCTGCGCGGCGCCAGCACCGACGCCAACGTGCCGATGTCGCTCGGCATCCCGGCCATCATCCTGGGCAGCGGCGGCAAGAGCGGCGGCGCCCATTCGCGCGACGAGTGGTTCGATCCGGCCAACGCCTGGGAAGGCGCCCAGATCGGCCTGACCACCGTGCTCTCGCTGGTGGGTGTGCAGGGTGTCAGCGAGCCGTTGCTGGCAAGGCGCGCGGCAAAGTAGCCATCCTCGGCTAGGCCCGGCGGATGGTCGGAGGCGGCCCGCTGCCGCGGCCTGGCCGTGGCACGCGCCACGTTCACCATGCCTGGGCATCCTCCAGATGGAGCCCTGAAGGCGCCCGGAAGGGAAAAAGTGCAGATCAGGTCAAAGGAAAATTCAATTCGTGGGACTTCACGGCAGTAGCAGAATGGCGGCTGGAAATGCAGGGGGCCTTGCGCACCCCACGCCGGCGATCCGGCGCCGCTCGCGCTATGCCCGGTATTTCCCATGCAGTCCAATTGTCTAATCGATGCGTGCCCCTCGCCCGCCCGCCGCTTGCGGCGGGCATCGACCGGAACGGCCCCACCACGGAAGTGTTCAAGGAGACGGAAATGACCCTGCGTATGTTGCCCGCTGCTGGCCTGGTACTCGTGGCGGCGCTCGCTTGTGCGAGTGCCGGCGCGCAGCAGCCACAAGACGCGCCAGCCCAGCCGCAAGACGCGCAAGCCCAGCCTCAAGCGCAAGCTCCGCAAACGCAACAGCCGATGAACGCGAAGGAAGCCAAGGCGAAGGCCATCGAACGCTTCAAGGCGGCCGACACCAACCATGACGGCAAGCTGACCCGCGAGGAAGCCAAGGCCGGCTGGCCGGAAGTCTACAAGCACTTCGATCAGATGGATACCAAGAAGAAGGGCTATGTCACTCAGCGGCAGATCGGCGGCTACTGGGCCTTGATGACCAAGGAGAAAGCCAAGCAGAAGGACCCGAGCAGCCTCAATTGAGCCGGGGGGGCGGCCCGACGCGGTAGTTGCGCGGCCGGGCTACCTGCCGGGTCCGTCGCGCATGGCGCCGATGGACCCGGTGGCCAGTGCCAGCGTGGCGGCCGCCGACAAGGCACCGCTATAGGCGTCGGCCGACGCGTTCCGCGCAATGATCAGCTGGTTCTGCGCCAGCATGGTGTCAGTGATCGAGCCGACGCCACGCCGGTAAGCGGCGAAGGCCGCGTCGTACGTGGTCTGCGCGGCGGCCGCCAGCGCCTTCGCCGCGTCATGGGCCGCCAGGCTCGACGCCAGCGCATTCTGGCTGACCACGATCTGGCGCACCGCCTCTTCCTTTGCCCGCGTCAGCCTGGCTGACGCACTGTCGGCATTGTTGCGGGCCTGCGCCAGCACGGCCGAACGCAGGCCGCCATCGTAGAGCGGGATCGTGACCCCAAGGAAGACACTGCCACCATAGCGGTTGTTGCTGAGGTTGACAGTCGGCGCTTGCTGCCCCACGGCCGGGATGGCAGTGATGGTGGTGCTGCCGGACGCGTACGAGGTAAAGGCCGACAGGAAGACCTTGGGCAGGAACTCCGCCTCGGCCGCCCTGATCCTGGCCTGGCTGGCCTTTTCGAGCGCATAGGCGCCCAGCACGTCGGGTCGGCTGGCGATGGCCGTGTCGACAATCTGCTCAACAGGGGTTTGCAGTGCCGCCGACAGCGGGCGAAGCGGCATCTCGGCGATCTTCGGCTTGGCCAGTGGCGAGATCCCGATCGCCGTGACCAGGCCCAGGTAGGTATCCTTTTCCGCGCCGTCGGCCTGCACCAGCACCAGATTGGCCTGCGCACGGTTCTGCGTGGCCTGTGCCACCTCCACGACGGTACCAATGCCCCGGCGGAAGCGGGACTGTGCCGCCACCAGAACGGCATCGGCATTGTCCAGCGCCTGCTGCGCCGTGGCGGCGCGCGCGCGTGCGGCCTGGTAGGCGTAGAAGGCCACGCTCACCTCGTGGATGACACGCTGATGGACCGCCGTGAAACCGATATTGGCCACCACGGAATCCTGCTCGGCAGCCTCCACCAGCCCGGAACGCTCGCCGAAGTCGAACAGCAGCCACTGCAGCGCCAGCACTGACACCGCGCCCTGCCCCGACCCGCTGCCCGATGCCTGTCCCAGGGGAGTGGAGAGCGTGCCATGGCCGGACTGGTAGCCGCCCAGGGCGCTGGCGGAAATATGGGGAAGATACGAGGTCTTGGCGATGCCGGCAGCCAGCGCCGCATTGCGCGCGTCGTTCCAGGCAATGCGCGTGAGCGGGTTGGTGGATTCCGCCAGGTCGATCAGTTCCGGCAAGGTGTAGTCGTGGGCGGCATCCAGTTCCGGTGCCGGGGCGATGGTGGCCAGCGCCGTATTCGCGGGGAGCACGTGGCCGGCCGCAGCCGCAGCGGCGGCGCCTTTCGGCGGGCCCGGCACGATTTCGCCGGTCGCCGTCGTCTCCGGCTGCCAGGGACGATCCGGGCTCGGGGGCGCCATGTCCAGCGACGAGGTTGCGCATCCGCTCGCTCCCGCCACGGCCAGGATCACGGACGCAGCCGGCAGGCTAAGTTGGCGCATGGACGGACGATTCTCCTGAGTTGGTGTGCGGTGCCGGCGGGCCGATGCCGGCCAGGCGCTCGTCGATCAATCCAAGCAGGCTCGTGCGTACGACGGCATCCCGCCCATCGGCTGTGGGCGCGGGCGCGACTGCGAGGTCCGGCGTCGCGTCGGCGGCACCGAAGACCCCGTCATCCGACGCGCGCCGCAACTGTTTGCGGGCCTCGGGGTCGCCGGGCCAGCGTTCGGTCAGCAGGAACAGCGGCCCCGCCATCGCACCCAGCCGGGCCAGGGCAAGGTGGCGCGCGGCGAGCCACGCGGGTGCGGGTCGGATCCTGGCAGGCTCGTAGTGCGCAAGGGCCAGGTTCTGTGCGATGGCATCCTGCTCTGCCAGGGCGGCGCCTGCCTGCGCGCGGCGCGAAGCGGTGTCGGGCGCCCGCACCAGGCCTTCCCACCGGCGCCGCAGGTCCGCCAGCGCCGCGTCGATCGCGCCGGCGATGCTCACCGGCCAGATCCGCGTGAACACGAGATAGACGGCTACGTTGCCAAGCAGGATCCCGATCGTGCGGTCGCGCGCGATGGTCAGGTCGAAGCCCGGTGCCGGGCCCTGCAGCACGCACAGGAAGAAGGCGAAGGCGACCTGGAATCCTGCATAGGAGATCCGGGGCGAGCCTTGTGCAATCCAGGCCGATGCCCAGGCGCCGGCGAACACCAGTGCCATCAGGCCGGCGATCGAAGTGAGCGAGGGGGTGACGAACACGATCGCCGCCGTACCGAGCAGAGCGCCGATGGCGCAGCCGGCGATGCGCAGCGTCAGCTTTTCCACCGTCTCGGCGGTCGTGCCCAGGGAAACGATATAGCAGGTGATGAAGCAGGTGTGGATGCCGGTCCAGTCGAGCTGAATGTAAAGGAAGTAGCAGAACATCGCAGCGGCAGTCGTCTTCAGCGCGTAGCGGATGTGACCCGGATTCGAAAAGGCATCCGGCAGGAAAAAGCCACCGCCTTCAGCGCCTTCAGCACCTTCGGCCGCCTCGCCGGAGGCCGCGGGTTGCGCCGCAGGTCCGGCCTCCGCGAACCCGACGATGGCCGACTGCAGTTCCGTGGCAACCACCCGGGCCAGCGGCGCCAGCCCTTCAATCTCGTCAACGGCCGGCAGGGGCGGCGCGATCTCGACCGGATAGCCGCCGTCCTCCAGCATGCGCGCCATGCGATCCAGCGTGTCGGCGACCGGCACCGCGAGCGCCGCCGGCAGGCGCGCCGCCGGTTCGCGGCAGGCAAGTTCCACGGCCAGCAGGATCGACGTGACGGAGGACAAGGCTTGACCCAGCGCTGCCAGGTCGGCGGCCGATGCGCTGGCCTCGATCTTCGACAGCTTCAGCCAGGCCGGGACGGTCTCGACAGTTTCCCGCAGGCTGGTGGCCAGCGCGGACGGGGCGGCCGGAGGCGCCCGCAGCGCCTGCGCGGCGAGCCGCAGGCATGCCCCGAGCCGCTGGCCGGCCAGGCGGCGCGGGGAGGGGGCCAGCAGCAGGTTGACCACCACGTTCACGCCGATGGGGATGGCCACCATCAGCCACGCGTAGAGCAGACCCCTCGTCGCCAGCTCCCCGATGGGAACGAGGCCGAGTACGTCGAGTCCGTATCCGGTGATCATGGCCACGATGGCGCCCACCGGTCGCAGCTTGCTGGCCGACGTCAAGAACAGCAGGGCGACCGACAGCACCACCATCCACACCACCCGCCATAGCGGTACGTCGATGCTGGCGATGGCGACGAGCAGGACCAGCCCGATGACCAGCGTGATGATCACCAGCATGGCGATGCTGATCAGCACACTGCTGGTGCGGTCGGCGCGGTTCAGGAAAAAGATGACGTAGGCAGAAATGGCGGCCTCGGGCGTCTGGTACATGGAGGTCACCAGCACCGTCAGCGCGCAGGCCAGCGCGATGCGCGCGGCCACCTGCGCACGACCCGGAAAGGGTGCGAGCAGGCGCAGGATGTCGCCCGTTGCGGGCCAGGCGCGGTCAGCGGCAAGCCGCGCCATGCCGGATCTCCACGGTGGCGCTGGCGCCGATCCTGACCAGCTTGTCGGGCGGGGACGCGAGCTGGAGCCGTACTGGGAAGCGCTGGGCAACGCGCACCCAGTTCACTGACTGCTGCACGTACGGCAGCGAGCGCGGCAGGTTCACCCGATCAGTGTCGAGCACGCCCGCGCCGATGCCGGTCACGGTGCCGCGGATGGCCTGGCTGCGGTCGATCATCGAATGGACCGTGGCGCAATCGCCGACGTTGATGTTGGCCAGCGCCGTCTCGCGGAAGTTGGCCACCGCGAACCATTCGCCAGTGTGGATGAGCACGAAGAGCGACTGGTTGGGAATGACGACTTCACCGGACAGCACGGTCAGGCCGGTGACCCGCCCCTCGTGCGGGGCGCGCACCAGGGTATCGTCCAGCGCGCGCTGCGCGATGGCGAGCGCGGCTTCGCGCGCATGCACCGCCGCGATGGCATCGGCATCGTTGCCGACCGCCTGGGCCGTCGCGGCCCGCTGCACGTGTGCCTGCTTGAGCGAGATCGCCGCGTCGCGCTGCGCCACCTGAGCCTGGTCGAGTTGCTGGGTGGGAACATAGCCGTCGGCCGCAAGGGGACGCAGGCGCTCCACCGTGCGCGCGGTCAAGGCATAGTTCTGCGCGGCCCGGCTGGTCTGCTCCGAGGCGACTGAGGCCACCGCCTGCTCGCTGGTGATCGTCCTGCGCCGCGTGCCCAGGGCTGCCTGCGCCAGCTCGAGGTCCGCCCGCGCCTGTGCGAGGGCCAGCCGGTAGGGCACGGGGTCGATCTCGAACAGGGGATCGCCCTTGGCGACCTGCTGGTTGTCCGTGACCCAGATCCTGGCGATCCGCCCGCCCACCGGCGACGCCACGTGCACCACGTCGGCGTCGAGCGTGGCATCGTCCGTGGACGGAAAGCGCACGCTGAAGCGATACGCGTAGAAGGCCAGCAGCATGGCCACCACGATGATCGCCCCCGCGATCAGCTTGCCACCCAGGGAGCGTTTGCGCACGCCGGCCATTTTCATAGAATCTGCCCCGTTCCCAGCATCCAGACGAGCACGGCGATCGCCACGCCGATTGCCGTGTTGACGAACAACTGGAATGGCACCGCCTCCGCCCATCCGGTGGCGACGAACACGCGATGGGCGACGATGGCACTGAGGATGCCGATCAGCCCGCTCAGCAGCCAGAGCGGAAAATAGGCGCCGAACAGCTCATAGGAGGGCGCACCGCGCAGGGCACAGCCCTGGAGAGAAGCGCCCAGCGCGGCCATGACCGGCACGCGGGAGGAAAGACGCGGGGTCGATCGATCTGCCATGTCGCGGCGCTCAGGGGAAGTCCGCTGCCTGCTCGGGGCGGCCGCTGCAGGGCGGTACGACGGAATCGGGCAGGGAAATGCCGACACCGCAGCCGACACCGCGGCCGACACCGCGCGAGCCGATCCGGCCTGGACGAGGCACATCGGCGCGCAGCGCGTGCTCGGTGCGGGGCCTCGGCAGTGCAGGGATCATGGGTAGCTCGCCTTCGTACCACGGGTTCGGAACCGGTGCTCGGAATATAACAGGACGGTACGCGCCTTGTCCAAATCGGATCGGCCGCGCTGGCCTAGCCGCCGAGGGCGATGACCGCCATGGTGAGAAGCACCCCGACGGAAACCATGCCGAGCCCGGCCTTCCAGGCGCTGACGCCTGCATGGCGCCCGAGCGCGACACCGGCGCCGAACAGCATCGCCAGGCTCAAGACGCGCGAAACAATCAGAGCCGCGTGCATGTCGTCCAGCACAACGAAGGGCAGGGCCACAGGAAACGTCGAGAGGACGACGATCAGGAAGATCCCCAGCGCGCCGACGAAATCGCTCCGGGCGAGCCCCGGCTGCAGCGGCAGGCGGTGCGCCGCGACGAGTCGGGCGCGGATCTGCTCCAGCTCGGCATCCGCCACCAGCGTCCGCATGGCCCTGGAGAGCGCACCACGGAGTCTGCCCACGGCCAGTGCGGGATCGGTGTCCTGCTGCACCGCGAGCGCGAGCGTGTGCCGCTCGCCCCGGGTGATCACCGCGCGCACCAGGTACATGACCGCATCGACCAGGCCCCAGGCCAGGTTACAGCCAAGGGCTGCGTACATCATCTTCCTGCCTGCGTCCTCGCCGGCAGTCGCGGCCGACACGGCGCCGACGAAGGTCAGCGCCATGAAGAGGCCGAAGCACATCTCCGAGACGCGCTCCACGGTATCCAGCACGGGCTCTCGGGGCTCTGCATCCGAATCGCGTTTGTCATTCTGGACGGGCATGGTGCCGCTGGACAGGTAAAGGAATCCAGAAAATGGCGGTCGCTACTTGCGCAGCGTCTCGATGGCGCGGGTGCGGGCAGCGTTCACCTCCTCGATCAGCCGGTAGGCAACATAGTACTTATAGATGTTGCGCACATAGGTGGTGGTCTCGATCCCGATCTTCTCCGCCACCACGATCTCCACGTTATTGAACCATTTGTCCGGATCGAGCCCGCGCTTCTTCGCCTCGGCTCGCATCTTGGCGATGTTTGCGGGACCAGCGTTATAGCTCGCGAAGGCGAACAGCGAGCGATCCGTGTCGGAAAAATGCGCTTGCCCGAAGTACTTCGACATCAGCCGATCCAGGTACTTCGCGCCGGCATGGATATTCGACTCGGCGATGGCGATGTCGCCCACGTTGAGCTCCTTGCCGGTGGCCGGCATGAGCTGCATGATGCCGATGGCGCCGACGTGGCTGCGGGCCTTCTGGTCCAGCCTCGATTCCTGGAATCCTTGCGCCGCCAGCATCAGCGGGTCGAAGCGATACTGCGTGCCATACTTCTCGAAGAGGGCCACTGTCTGCTGGAAGCGCTTGATGTCGGCCGAGTCCGTGTTGTCGTGGATCTGCTTGATGCGCACGCTATATTGCTTGAGCCGGTACGCGGCAATGCCTTGCTTCTTGATGAAGTTCACGTAGAAATCCGTCAGCACCGCCTGCAACTCCGGGCTCCCCTTGCGGAAGGCCCACCCGACACGCCCGCCCTCGCGCACGGCGATATCCTCGTGCACCTTGATGTTCGGCAGGACCTGGGCCCAGATGCGTGCCTTCCAGTCGTCCACCACCAGGATCTGGAGGAGGCCGGCATTGAGCATCTCGAGTGCGTCTTCGTCTTCCAGGGCGTCCGGCAGGAGCACCACCCGGATCTCCGGCTTTCCCTGCTGCCGGAAGCGCTGGTTGAGGCTGGTCAGGCTGCTGTAGTAGCTGCTGTTGCGCCGCACATGCACGGTCTTGCCGCTGAGGTCGTCAACCTTCGCAAGCGCAGGCGACTTGGGCCCGGTGATGACCAGTTCCCGCGTGGGCTTGGCGTCTTTCGCCACCACGAAGTCGGCCTCTTTCAGCCGCTCGTCGGTCACGGTCAGGTTGCCTGCCGCGATATCGCCCAGGCCGGCCTCCAGGTCGGGCAGCAGCCGGTCACGGGTGACTGGAATGATCACGACGGTCAGCGGCCGCTTACCGAGGCGGTCCCTGTACATCTTGTTGACGTAGCGTTCGAAGTCGCGAACCGTATCGGCGGTGACCCCGCGCTCGTGGCCGCGGTCGTTGAAGTACAAGGTGCGGCTGTACGGGACGAGCACGCGGATCGCCCGGCGTTCCATCATCGCGTTGAAATCGCCGCGCCATGGCTTGTTGCTCAGGTTGAGTTGGCGGACCCCTGCCGCGGCAGGCGCCGCCGGCGTGGATGCGGCGGGCATGGAAGCGGCGGGCGGGGAGGGAGGCGCGGGCGGAGCGCCCAGCGCTGGATGGCAGGCCACGAGGAGGGCCATCCAGGTCAAGAGCAAACGAACGATCGACATGGCATACCTTACACGCTGGGCCGGATCGCTCCCCTGGACGCCTTTGCGCAAGCTTCTGCAACGCGCGGGAACGGGCCCCTTCTTACCTGCTTCTTACCTGCTTCCTGACTGACTTGCTGACTTGCGCCCCACTTCCCCCTTTTCCTTTCAGGCGCATCGAAGGCAAGCGGCGCGGCACCGTGAATCGCGTCGGGCTTTCGCGCCGCAGCATAGCCTCGCATCGCTTGTTGGCCAGATGGCCGATCGCACTGCGGCGTACTAGTCGCCGACAGCGTCGCGCCGGGCGCGCGGCGATTCTCTCTGCATTCAAGCTAGTGCAATTCAACAAAATTCAATAGGACAGCCAGCAGGGTCGAATCTGCGCGGCGTCGAATCCGGGCCCGGCCGAGGGCGGGGCGGGGTGTCCTAACAGGCAGGTCGATCTCTCTGGATGTTGCGACAAGGCCGCTCCGGTTTTTGCTGACCGCACGGGTCGCCAGCATCGCTGCGGCGGCGGCCACGCACGCAATGCCTGCCAGGGATTGCGTCAAAAACTGGCGATACCCGGAGAATTGGCGATACTCAGAGAAATCAACGGGAGAATCGCCATGATCGCTGGCCATCGCTTCTTGGTTCCCTGCATTGCCGCGTGTCTCGCCGGATGTGCAATCGGTCCCGACTACAAGCGGCCCGAAACACCCGATGTACCGCAGTACCGCGTCGACGCAGGGGCGCTGACGATCGCGGCGGACAGTGCGTGGTGGGATGGCTTTGGCGATCCGGTGCTGGATGCCCTGGTTTATGCCGCGTTACGCAATAACTACGATGTACGGATTGCGGCGGAGCGCATCGAGCAATTCCGGGGGCAACTGGCCGTCGCGCGCGCCGGCTTCTTCCCACAGGTCAACCTGTCGGCCTCGGCGGCCCGCCAGCGCATCGGTACGTTCAATGGCACGCCGCTGGCGTCCTTGGATACGCCGCGCAACATCTATCAGTGGCAATTCAGTGCGAACTGGGAACTCGACCTGTGGGGTCGCATCCGTCGCCAGGCGGAAGCGGCCGAAGCCAATCTGTGGAACGCCGAGTATGCCCGGCGCGGGGTCGTGCTGGCCTTGGCGGCGTCGGTGGTGCAGGGCTATGCCACCTTGCGCGGGCTGGATGCGCAGCTCGACGTGGCCACCCAGACGCTGGCGGCCAGGGCAAGCAGCCTGGATATCTTCCGGCAACGCTATGAGGGCGGGGTCATATCGCAGGTCGAACTGTCGCAAGCCGAGAACGATTATTACTCCGCCGAGGCAACCATTCCCCCGCTGCGGACCGCCATCGCCCAGGCCGAGAATGCGCTATCGGTGCTGCTGGCGCGCGAGCCGGGCCCGATCGAGCGCGGCAAGCCGATCAACGAACTGCAGCCGCCGCCCGTCGGGGCGGACCTGCCGGCTGCCTTGCTGTCGCGCCGGCCCGACGTACTGCAGGCCGAGCAGGCGGCCGTCTCCGCCAATGCCCTGTTCGGCGCGTCGGAGGCCCTCTACCTGCCCGCAGTCAACCTGAGCGGGCTGTTCGGCGCCGTCGCCACCACGCCCGGCGCACTGTGGCACAGCGCATCGCAGGCGTGGAGTTTCGGTGCCGGCATCACGCAGCCGATCTTCCAGGGCGGGGCCATCCGCGGCCAGGTGAAGACGGCGTCAGCGCAGCGCAACGAAGCAATGCTGGCCTACCAAGGGGTCGTCCTGGCAGCGCTCGCCGATGTCAACACTGCCTTGTCGAACGGCGTGGAGACACGCAACCGGCTGCGCAGCCTGGTACAGCAGGAGAAGAGCCTGACGGTTTACGCCGACCAGGCGAGCGCGCGCTATGAGGGGGGCTATACCAGCTACCTCGAGGTGACGGATGCCAAGGAGAAGCTGTTCACCGCCCAGCTGGCGGCGATCCAGGGACAGGTGGACGTCTTGACCGGCACGGCTGCGCTTTACAAATCGCTGGGTGGCGGCTGGCCTGCCGTGCCGGAAGAGGTGCAGGCCGCCGGCATGCAGGGGGAGGCGCGCGCGGTGGCGCAGTGAGCCGGCAGTCCGGCCGGTCGAACTGCAGCTCGCCAGGATTCCGGGCGATCCGCCACGCGACCGCGCCTTTCTTCTGGTGCAGCTCCAGCGTGGGGACGCACCGCCCCCGCGCAACGCGCTAGAAACGGCCGAGCGGTACCTGTGAGCGAAAGGTCTGCGCCAAGGGCCGGCACGCCTCACTCACCCTCGTCGTCCAACGTATCGGACCAATCGACCGCATGGTCGACTAGGTAGGCGTCCACGGCGGCACTGACGGTCGGCTGAAAGCTCTGCTCGCCTAGCAGTGGCATCAGCTCGAAGCGCTTGAGCTTGTCCCGGACCGGATCCTTCATCTCGGCGAAATGCAGTTCGATGCCGCGTTCGCGCAGGTTCTGGCATAGCTCGCTCAGCATGTCGGCGGAGGTGACGTCGACACTCGTCACCGGTTCGGCGGCCACCACCACGCGGCGGATGGCTGTCGGTGCCTGCTCGATCGATTCCAGCACGCGCTGCTGGAAAAGCTCCGCATTGGCGAAGAACAGTGGCGCATCCCAGCGGAACAGTAGCAGGCCCGGCACGCGCCTGGCTTGCGGATAGCGTCGCACGTCGTGGTAGCCCCTGACGCCCGCCACGCGCCCGAGGATGGCGAAATGGGGGCGCCAGCCGTCCCACAGGAATTCGATGATGGCGGCCCCGACGGCCAGGAGGATGCCCGGGATCGCGCCGAACACCGCGACACCCGCGAAACAGCCGAACGATAGCCAGAACTCCCATTGCTGGATCCGATAGATCCGCTTCAAGTCGGTCAGCTCGAACAGCCCGATCGCTGCCGCGATCACCACCGCGGCCAGCGCGCTGCTGGGCATGAGGCGCATCAAGTCGGGGGCGAACAGCAGCAGCAAGGACACCGCCAGCGCGCCGAACACGCCGGTGAGCTGGGTGCGGGAGCCAGCGGCTTCGGCCACCGGCGTGCGCGACGAACTGCTGCTGATCGGAAAGCCCTGGAACAGCCCGGCCGCCAGGTTGGCGACGCCCAGCCCCACCATTTCCTGGTTCGGGTCGACCGGGCTGCGACTGCGTGCGGCGTAGGTCCGGGACAGCACGCTCGTGTCGGCAAAGGCGACCAGCGCCACGGCGACGCCGCCGAGAATGACTTTCGTCAGGTCCAAGCCGCTCATCCAGGGCAGGGAGAAGGCGGGCAAGCCCTGGGGCAGCTTGCCCAACACCTTCACGCCGAGGGTGTCCAGCTCGAACACGCGGACGCACAGGGTGGCCAGGACGACGGCGAGCAGGATGACGGGAACCCGTTTAAAACGCCGGAAGAGCAGGATCACCGCCAGACTGGCGCCGCCTACGGCAAAGCTGTACCAGTTCGCCTGGCCGTCGAGGATGGCGCGCACAAGGTTCACGATTTCGCGCAAGGGCCCGGTGTCCTCGATCTTGATGCCGAACAGCTTGGGCAACTGGCTGGTCAGCACAGTCAGCGCGATGCCGTTCATATAGCCGTAGCGGATCGGCTTGGACAGCAGTTCGGTGACGAAGCCCAGACGGAACAGGCCCGCGCCGATACAGACGAGCCCCGAAACCACCGCCATCATGCCGGCGACGACCACGGCGCGCGCCGGATCGCCTGCCGCCGTCTGCACGACGACGGCGAGTATCGGCGCCGCGAGCGAGGAGTCTGGCCCGATCACCAGTATCCGGCTGGGCCCGAACACGGCGTAGGCCAGCAAGGGGACGATCGTGGCATACAAGCCGTAGATGCCCGGAACGCCGGAAGCCTGCGCATAGGCGATGCCGACGGGCACCAGCATGGTGGTGAGCACAAGGCCGGCCGCCAGGTCGTTCGGCAGCCAGGCTGCGCGGTACTGTTTCAGCATCAGGAGACCCGGCACCCAGCGTAACCAATCCCCCGGCTCGCTTGCGGCATTGCCAGCGCCGGATGTCGGGTCGTCGCGTTGCATCGAGGCTCTCCTTACTGGGCCGAATGGACCGAGACAGAGGCAGGGCCTGCGGCGGCCGGATCTGCCGCTCGCGCGCCCACGCAGCTTCGCGGCCCGCGATCAGGCTCCCTGCGTTCCCCCTGGCACGCCGCTCTCCGCCATCTCCTTGCCTTGCCTGCCAAGATCGAGGGTGACCAGGCGCAAGGCGGGATCGTCCGGATCGCGCACGTCCCGGAAGCCGAGCCGGCGCGCCAGGCCGCGCATCGCACTATTCGAGGCGAGGACGTAGCCTAGCATGCGTCGATAGCCATGCGCGCCGGCTATGGCGATCAGTTCCTGCATCAGATGCCGGGCAAGGCCGGCGCCGCGCCAGCCGTCAACGATCGCGACGGCGAATTCGCATTCGTCGCTGCCGGGCGCGGCAGCGTAACGGGCACCGCCTACGATCGTTTCGGCTATCGATTCACCTTCACTGTCCTCCGCGACGGCCACCAGCGCAAATTCGCGTCCCGGTATCGGGTGCGTCGCCGCATCGAGCATGCCCTCCGGGAGTTCGTGCATGAAGGCCATGAAGCGCGCGTAGCGTGCCTCGGGGGAGAGCCTGTCGAATGCCGAGCGCAAGGCGTCCTTGTCCTCCGCGCGGATCTCGCGCAGCATCACACGGCGATCGCCGCGCAGTTGCTTGCGGACAGGCAGCCCGTGTTGGGACGGTTCCGGTGCTGGCATGGTTTCTGGCTTCGTCGCGCGATATCGGGGGAGGGGGCGGCCCACATCTGGCACGGCAGCTCGCGCCGCCTGCAGGCCAGGCGCCCGTTGCTAGAACCGTGCCGCGATGTATCGGCGCGGGCGGTCCGGTTCTTCGTAGCCGCCGGCCTTCTGCCGCGCCGGCAGCGTCACCTTCTTGTGCGGGATGACTTCATACGGAATCCTGGCGAGCAGATCGCTGATCACGTTGAGGCGGGCGCGGCGCTTGTCATTGGAGTCGACCACGAGCCATGGCGCCTTGTCCGTGTCCGTCGCGAGGAACATCGCATCGCGCGCGCGTGAGTAGTCATACCATCGGCTGTACGACTTGAGATCCATCGCGGAGAGCTTCCACGTCTTGCGGCCGTCGTCGATGCGCGCTTTCAGGCGGCGGGTCTGTTCCTCCTGGCTGACCTCCAGCCAGTACTTGAGCAGGATCACGCCGGAGTCGATGATGGCCTTCTCGACCGGCGGCACATCGCGCAGGAAGGCATCAGCCTGCTCGCTCGTGCAGAACCCCATCACGCGCTCCACGCCGGCCCGGTTGTACCAGCTACGGTCGAAGATCACGATCTCGCCTGCCGCTGGCAGGTGCCGTATGTACCGCTGGACGTACATCTGGGACTTCTCGCGTTCGGTTGGCGCCGGCAGCGCCACCACGCGGAACACGCGCGGGCTGACCCGTTCGGTGATGGCCTTGATGGTGCCGCCCTTGCCGGCACCGTCCCGGCCCTCGAAGACGATGCAGATCTTGCTGCCAGTGGCTTGCACCCAGTCCTGCAGCTTGACCAGTTCGACATGCAGCCCGAACAGGGCCTCCAGGTACTCCTTGTTGCGCATGCGGCCCTTTCCCTCGGCGCCTTCCGTTTCCAGCCGGGCCTGATCGTCCTGGACGCCAGGCGCCTTCTTTGTCTTCTTCGCCTTCTTTGCCATTTGCCTTCCTCCTGGCGGCATGCCGGCAGCTTGCCGTTCGGCCACGGGCCGACGCCACGGCAATGCGTGACGCCGGACGTCAGCAGTCAGGCATCACGCCGGATCGCGTGCACGAACATCACTTCCGAAAGCGGAAAGACAAGCTTGCGCGAGCGGCCTGCCCCGATTGAATATGCCCCGCTTTACAGGCGTGTGCAATGGATCTTTAGTCCAATATCGCCGCACTCGCCGCGGCACTAGTCTGGATGGACGTGTCCCCCTTGAGAGCGGCCCCATGAATGTCGCGGCGACTTCAAGCTGGAGACAGCCTCAAGCGCGGCGCGGCACCGGAGAGGGGGCGTCGCCCTGGCGCAGCCTTGCCGCCTACATGCGGACGCGGCTGCTGGCGTGGCTGCTGGCGATGGCGGCATTGGCGGCCATGCTTCCCCTGCATGCGCTCGCGCAACCCGACGAGCCGGTCCCGGCCGCGCCGACTGCACCCCTTGCACCAGCCGCCGTGGCAACGCCAGCGGAAGAGGCGGGCGGGACCGCCCCACGCGCGGCACCGGCGGCACCGGCAGCCCCAGTGGGCCGGCCACGCATCTGCCTGGTGCTCTCCGGCGGCGGTGCGCGCGGGGCAGCCCATATCGGCGTGCTGAAGGTTCTGGAGGAACTGCGCGTGCCGGTCGACTGCATTGCGGGAACCAGCATGGGATCGCTGGTGGGCGCCGCCTATGCGACGGGCATTCAACCAGACGAGATGGAGAGGCTGGTCGCCGGCTTGTCGACGCGTGCACTGTTCAACGAGCGTCCCCCCCGGCAGGACCTGGCAATCCGCCGGAAGCTGGAGGACCGGACCAACCTGTTCACCCCCGAGATCGGCCTCAAGGATGGAAAGCTCATCCCGCCAAAGGGCGCCGTGACCGGGGTGCAGCTCGAAAAGGTCTTGCGCACCCTGGCCCGCGCGCCAGGCTACCAGGACTTCGACCACCTCCCGATACCGTACCGCGCGGTGGCCACCGACCTGGTGACCGGCGCCCCCGTCGTCTTCAGCCGGGGCGAACTGGCGAACGTCATGCGCGCCAGCATGTCCGTTCCCGGCGTGGTGGCGCCAACGGAATATCAAGGACACCTGCTCGTCGATGGCGGCTTGACGAACAATCTGCCCGTCGACGTGGCCCTCTCCATGGGCGCGGACATCATCATCGCCGTCAACCTCGGCACCCCGCTGATGCGCCGTGAAGAATTGACCTCGCTGATCGGCGTGGCGGGCCAGATGCTGAATATTCTGACCGAGCAGAACGTACGCAGGTCCTTGGGGCAACTCCGGCCGCAGGACATCCTGATCGAGCCCGAGCTGGGTGGTTTCTCCGCGGGGGATTTCGACAACTTGCCGAAGACCATCCCGATCGGGGAGGCGGCCGCGCGCAAGGTGGAGGATCGGCTGAAGCCGCTTGCCCTGTCGCCGCAGGAGTACGCGGCGCTGCGGCAACGCCAGGAGACCTTGCCCCCACCGGAAAACCGTCCGATCGACGAGATCCGCCTGGCACCGCTTGAGCGGGTGAATCCTGAGTTCGCCATGGCCAACCTGGAGACCAAGCCGGGACAAGCGATCGATCAGGCGAAGCTGGATGAGGACATGAGCCGGCTCTTCGGCACCGGTGACTTCGAGCACGTCAACTACTCGCTTCTCGAAGAGCCGGGCAAGCGCATCCTGGCGATCGACGCCGTCGAGAAGTCCTACGGCCCCAGCTACCTGCGCTTCGGCTTCGGCCTGAGCAGCGATTTCAAGGGTGATGCCCTGTTCAATCTGCTGGCGAGCTATCGACGGACCTGGATCAATTCGTTCGGGGCCGAATGGCGCACCGACCTCCAGGCAGGGCAGACCAGCAGCCTGGTGAGCGAGTTCTACCAGCCGCTGAACACGCGGCAGTCCATCTTCGTCGCGCCAAGAGTCGAGCTGGAACGCAGGCCCATCAATGTCTTCCAAGGATCCAACCGGATCGCGACCTACGACCTGCGGCGCGTCGATTTCGAGCTCGACTTCGGCAGCCGCTTCACCAAGTACGGCGAGGCACGGATCGGCTTGCTGACCGGCCACGAGAACATTTCGCTCAGCACCGGCCCCGCCTTCCTCGCCCCCCCGCTGGAGAGCTTCCAGCGCGGCGCTGTCACTGCGCGGCTGCTGTTCGACCAGCTCGACAGCGCCAGCTTCCCGCGCTCCGGCTATGCCGCAACCATGCGCGTCTACGCCTCCGAGCCGGGGCTGGGCGCCGACCAGAGCTATGTCAAGGCCGATGCCGATGGCACCTATGCCTGGTCGAGCGGCAGGCATACCCTCAACCTGGGATTCAAGGCCGGCACCAATGTCGGCGGCAATCCGCTGCCGCGCAACGATCTGTTCCAATGGGGCGGCTTCCTGCAGCAGTCCGGCTACAGCACGGGGCAACTGCTCGGGGGCAACCTGCAATTCGTGCGCGCGGTCTATTACAACAAGCTGGCCAGGCAATCGCTGCTGGAAGGCATTTATGGCGGGTTCTCGCTGGAAGCGGGACGCATGGGCGCACCGCTCGTGCCGGGAAGCCCGACCGGCCTGCTCAAGTCAGCTTCCGTGTTCCTCGCGCTGGATACGCCGGTTGGGCCGTTCTACCTGGGCTACGGGCGGGCGGCCGGGGGCAGCTACAGCTTCTATCTGTTTCTTGGCAAGCCGTAGCCGTCCACGTACAACGACAAGACAGGCGAGACAGCGGAGGCGGTGCCGCCCTGGCGCTGCGGTGATCGCAGAACGCACAGCTAGCATCGGCGAATGAAAGCGGGCGGTCGCGACAACGACGGGCAGGCTGATCCGCGGGCAAAGCAGCGGAATTCGATTCATTGGCGTTCGCATTCCGCTGCGCAGGGCCTGCCTGGGACGCTCGGCGCGCATGCGCTTGCGCGCGGCATCGCGACCCGCAAATGGGTGAATTGCCTGCGAGGCTGCTCATATGGCGCGCCGCCCGATGCCTCATGAACATTGCATGGTGCGTTGGCGCTCAGTGCGGGCCGTGATTGCCAGGCCAAGCAGGCAGGCCGCGCCGCCACGTTACGGTCAAGGGAAATCGGCCCCGCAGGGAAAACCAGCTTGTCACTTACTCGCACGGCTTATTGGAGAACCGCGCGCGCATGCACTATATCCATTAGTGGATAAAACCAATAATCCAGATGCCGGCCAGGCGGCCCCTGCAATGCGGTCGCCTGGCCGGCGAGGGAACACCATGACGCTCGTCACGGCAATTCCGGTCGGGCCGGGGGGGATCGCCTCGGCGTTGCTCCTGGTCCTTGGCGTTTTCTGGTATGGCGTATGCAGGCTGGCGAAGCGGCGGCCAGCGCGCGCCGGCCTTGGCGTGCCCGGCGGAGCGACGTCTGACGCAAGTGCGGACTCTCCCGCCTTGTGCGTTGCCCCGAGCGCCAGTGCCATGCAAAGTGATCGGGTAGCGCCCGCGGCTCCGCGCTTCGAAGCCTCTCCGGGAGCACACCTCGCGCTCGAGGAGGCACCATCACATGCGATCGAACCCGGCGCGGGCTTGCGGGATCCGCAGGATGGCGCGCTGGCCCTGTTGCGCCAGGTGCTTTCGCCGTTGCCCATGGCCATCCTGATCGCCGACGGCAGACCGGCGCATCGTCTTCGCGAACGCGGCGGCGGAATCGCGCTTCGGCAACCCCGCCGGCACGCTGGCCGGCACTTCGGCCGATGCGCTTTGCCCGGACTTGGCTCGCCTCGCAGTTCCGAGCCATCCCGCGCGTCGGGCGCAAGGTAGCCAGGAATCCGCCGTGGCGTACAGCGTACATGCGCTGCCAGCCGGACGGCATCTGTGGTATCTCGTCTACTTCCAGGATGCCGCCCAGGACCGGCAGCGTGAAGAGGACAGGGAGACGCTGCTTCACCTGGCGCGTGTATCCAGCCTGGGCGAACTCGCGGGATCGCTGGCGCATGAACTGAACCAGCCGCTGACCGCGATCGTCAGCAACACCCAGGCGGCGAGCAGGTATCTGCGCGCAACACCGCCGGACCTGCAGGAGTTGCGCGAGATCCTCATCGACGTGGCCAAGGACGCTTGCCGGGCAAGTGCCACCGTGCGTCGGATACGTGCCTTGATCCGGCGGGAACCCACGTGCTACGCGCCCATCGATCTGCGCGAAGCCATGGAGGAAGCCATGGCGATCATGGGCACGAAGGCCATGACGCAAGGCATTCGGTTGATTTGCCAGATAGACGAGGGCATGCCGGCGGTCACCGGAGACAGGGTGCAAGTGCAGCAGGTGCTGCTGAACCTGCTGCTGAATGCCATCGATGCAACGAGCGCGGCTGGCAGGGCGAATGCGCCCGCGGCGCGCCTGCCGAACGACCGCCGGATCGTCGTGCATGCTTGCGAGCACGCCGGGATGGCCTGGATCGCGGTGCGCGACTGGGGCTGTGGCATCCCAGAGGCGGATCTTGCGAGTGTCTTCGAGCCGTTCATGACATCCAAGCCGAACGGCCTCGGGCTCGGGCTTTCGATCTGCAGGACGATCGTCGCGCAGCACGGCGGGACCCTGGAAGCGCGCCGGAATGCGGATGCCGGCATGACCTTCGTGTTCAGCTTGCCTTATGCGGCGCAGGAAATGGGGCAGGCGAGCCCGGCGGCCACATCGAAAGGGGAGGGCGTTGGATGAGCGCACCCGAGCCGACGGTGTACGTGCTGGACGACGACGCAGCGGTACGCAAGGCACTGGCTCGCCTGATCGCCGCAGGGGGACATCACGTTGCCGTGTTCGATTCGGCCGCGGCATTCCTGCACCAAGCCGACCTGGACGGCGCCCCGGCTTGTCTCGTCCTGGATCTCTGCATACCGGACACCGACGGCATCGCGGTACAGCGCGAACTCAAGGGGGAAATCCCCATCGTCTTCCTGACCGGGCATGCCGACGTACTCAGCACGGTAACGGCGATGAAGGCGGGCGCCGTCGATTTCCTCGAGAAGCCCGTGCTCGACGATGTGCTGCTGGCAGCCATCGACCGCGCTTGCGAGATTGCCGTGCTGGCCCACCAGCAACGCCGCGAGATGGCCATCCTGCGGGACCACCTGGCGCGGCTGACCCCGCGTGAGCGCGAGGTCATGGCCTGGGTCGTCACCGGGCGCCTCAACAAGCAGGTGGCAAGCGAGCTCGGGACCGTCGAGAAGACGATCAAGGCCCACCGCGCCCGCGTGATGCAGAAGATGGAGGTTTCATCACTGGCGGACCTGGTGCGGATTGCCGACAAGGTCGGCATGCTGCCGGACATAAGCGGCCACCACGTCTCCCCCAGCACGCCGCAGGACTCCGCGCGCCAGCCCGACTCCCTCTGACGGATAGGACCATGGTCCAATCGCGCGAAGGCACAGGCTCGGCCTAGGCTACATGTGTGAAGTGAGAACGCTTTCCGCGGGGATCGCTGGAACATGGTGCCGCCAAATGAAGAAGAGGAAGCCTTTCGTCGTTGTCGTGGACGACGATGCGTCGGTAACCCGCTCGATCACGCGGCTGCTGCGCGCGGCCGGCATGATCGTCGAGGCATATACCAATGCCACTGACTTCCTGGCCCGCCTGCATGCGGACGCAGCGTATCGGCCGGACTGCGTGGTGACCGACATCTTCATGCCGGAGATCGACGGCTTCGAACTCCAGCGGCGCCTGGCCGGCCGAAACCTGCCCATCCTGTTCATCACAGCGAGCGATGCGCCGCAACTGGGAGAAGAGGCCAGGGCCGCAGGCGCGCTGGCATGCCTGCGCAAGCCGTTCCAAGAGGCGCATCTGCTGGAACAGATTCAGGCCGCAGTGGGCTCGACCAGGCCTGCGCCGAGGCCGTGATGCCAGCCACCGCGCGGGAGCAGGGGCATGCGTCCGGTGCTGGCAGGCTCCCGCCTGCTCGCCGCCCTGCGAGAGCCCACGTCAATTGGACCATGGCCCAATTGTCTTTCCTTGCAAGAGAACACAATCTAGCCTCAATGACGATGTCTACCATCGGGGCAGAGCGCGCGCCCGCTCCGATCGAGGTGCGTTCCACGAGAGGTCCGGGAAGCATCCCTGAGTCACGATCATGGCTTCTGGAAAACGGATCGAGCAGCTTACCACCAGCTTGCCGCAGTACTCGCGCCTATCGTTCCGGCAGGTGGGAGCCTGCTCGTTCGCCCTCCGCACCCTTCAACGCGGCCGGCCTCCGTTTCCGGACGGGGGCGACGGCATGCGCGCTGCCAACGGGAATGCGCCACCCAGGGGCAAGCCCGGAATTGCGGGCTGCCTCGCGTTGCGGCTACGGCTCGCGCTTCCCGCCGGCCGACAGCCCGGCTTCACCGCGAAGGCCGGGAAAATCGGCAAGCGGACCATGCCGCCGTACCGCAATCCGGTCGCCGCAGACTACTCTGGATGGAACATGACAACGGTGCCGTGAATCGTTCAAGGGAGGTCGCGGTCGGCATACGATCGGGTGGCGCCGGATCGCCGGGCTGCGTGGGCAGGACAAGACGCGGGATATTCATTGGCACGAGCGAGGGGGTGTCGTGATGCGAATCAAGCGCTGGGGTCTACGATCAGGTGTACCTTCCCTCATGCTTGTGGCGCTTCTCGCCGCCGGGTGCCAGCGCGAAAAGCCTGCGCCGCCGGCGGCGCGGGCCGCCGAGGTCGGGGTGATCACCGTCGCCTTGCGCGATGTGCCGATCGTCTTCGAGTTCGTCGGCGAGACGGAAAGCTCGCAGCAGGTCGAGATCCGGTCGAGAGTCAATGGCTTCCTCGAGCAGCGGGTCTATACCGAGGGGTCTGTGGTCAAGGCCGGCGAGGTCCTGTTCCGGATGGACCCGAAACCGTTCCGTGCGGCCCTGGAGGCAGCGAATGCAGCGCTAGCGCTGCAGCAGGCAAGGCTCTCCACGGCCCAGGCCAACCTCAATCGCGTGCGGCCCCTGGCGGCGAGAAACGCCCTGAGCCAGAAGGACCTCGACGACTCGATCGGGCAGGAGAAGGCGGCCGCCGCCGCGGTGGAGGAGGCGAAGGCCAATGTGATCACCGCCAAGCTGAACCTGGGCTACACGACCATCACCACCCCGGTGAGCGGCTTGTCGAGCTTCGCCAAGAGGCAGGTCGGCACCTACATCGACACGACCAACAGCCTGCTGACCTATGTGGCCAAGCTGGACCCGATGTGGGTCAATTTCAGCCTGTCGGAGAACGAGGTGCTCCAGTCGCGGTCACAGCAGGAAGCGGGCACCTTGAAGCTGCCGCCGCGCGGCGCGCTCGAGGTGGAGATCATCCTGGCGGACGGCACGGTGTACCCCAGCCGAGGCAGGATCGCATTCGCCGATGCCTCCTTCAACTCGCAGACCGGAACCTATCTCGTCCGGGCTGAGATGAAGAATCCGGACAGCGTGCTGCGCCCCGGACAGTTCGTCCGGGTCAAGCTGATCGGCGCGATGCGGACCAACGCCGTGGCCGTGCCGCAGGAGGCCGTGGTGCAGGGCCAGCGCGGCGAGACGGTATGGACGGTCGACAAGGATGGCAAGGCACAGCCAAGGGTGATCGAGGTCGGGGAATGGACCGGCGGAGAGTGGGTCGTGCGATCTGGGCTGCGCCCGGGCGATCAGGTCATCGTCAGCGGCGCCCTCCGGCTCGCTCCCGGCGCCCCCGTGAAGCCCATCCCGGCCGCGAGCGGGGCGGCGTCGGGCGCGCAGGCGGCAGGCCCGGCCAGCAGGCCCGAGGCCAGTCCGACCAGCAATATACGCGCTGCCGTCTCTGATGCAGCCGCAGCCCGCGAGGACCGGAAGCCATGAAGATATCCCACTTCTTCATCGACCGGCCGATCTTCGCATCGGTCCTCTCGATCATCCTGGTCGTGGCCGGCCTGGTGGCCATGTTCAACTTGCCGGTGGCGCAGTTCCCGGATATCACACCGCCAACCATCACGGTGTCCACCACTTACCCCGGCGCGAACTCCGAGGTGGTCGGGCAGAACGTGGCAGCGCCGATCGAGCAGCAGGTCAACGGCGCGGACCGGATGATCTATATGTCGTCTGCCAGTTCTTCCACCGGCAACATGAACCTGACGATCTACTTCGAGATCGGGACCGATCCGTCGCTGGCGCAGGTCGATGTGCAGAACCGCGTGAACCTGGCGCTGCCCACCCTCCCGGATGCCGTGACGAAGCAGGGCGTTTCCGTGCAGAAGCGCTCGGCGGCCTTCATGATGGTGATTGCGGTCTACTCACCGGACAATAGCTATCCGCAGACCTTCGTCGACAACTACACGAACATCTACGTCCTCGATGCCCTGAAGCGCATCCCCGGCGCCAACCAGGCATCGATCTTCGGCACGCCGGACTATGCGATGCGGATCTGGCTGCGGCCGGACAAGATGGCGCGGCTCGGCATCACGGCCGAGGACGTGAAGAACGCCGTTTCCGCGCAGAACGAGCAATTCTCCGCCGGGCGGATCGGCCAGGCGCCCACGGCGGGGCCGGTCAAGCAGACCTTTCCGATCGCCACGAAGGGCCGCATGACCGAGCCCGAGGAGTTCGAAAACATCATCCTGCGCGCGGCTTCGGAAGGCGCGCAGATCGTCCGCCTGAAGGATATCGGCCGGGCCGAACTGGGATCCAAGGACTACTCCCTGCGCAGCCGCTTCAAGGGGAAGACCGCCACCTTGCTGGCCGTGTACCAGCAGCCCGGCGCGAATGCGCTGGCCGTCTCGGCGGCCGTGCGCAAGACGCTGGAGGAGGCAAAGAAGAGCTTCCCCGGCATCCAGTACGAAATCGCCCTGGATACGACTGAGTTCGTCCAAGAGTCGATCAACGAAGTCATCCATACGCTAAGGGATGCCGTGATCCTCGTGATCCTCGTGGTCTACCTGTTCCTGCAGAGCTTCCGCGCCACGCTGGTTCCGATCCTGGCGGTACCCGTCTCCATCATCGGGGCCTTTTCGGCCATGTCGGCGTTCGGGTTCTCCGTCAATATGCTCACCCTGTTCGGGATGGTGCTGGCGATCGGTATCGTGGTGGACGATGCGATCGTCGTGATCGAAAACGTCGAACGCAATATGGTGGAGCACAAGATGCCGCCGAGGGAGGCGGCAAAGGCCGCCATGGATGAAGTCGGCGGGCCGGTGATCGCAATCGTGCTGGTGCTGCTCGCCGTGTTCGTCCCGGTGGCGTTCCTCTCGGGCATCACCGGCCAGCTCTACAAGCAGTTTGCCATTACGCTGGCCATCTCCGTATTGCTGTCCGGCGTGGTGGCGCTGACGCTTTCGCCGGCGCTGGCAGCCCTGCTGCTGAAGCCAGGCGAGCACGAAAAGAACCGCTTCTTCCGCTGGTTCAATGCCACCTTCGATCGTACGGTACAAGGCTATGGCCGATCCGTGCAGATATTGATCAAGCGAGTGGTGGTCTCCCTGGGCCTGGTAGCCGCGATGCTGGTGGTGAGCGTGCTGATGTTCGCGCGGGTGCCGAACTCGTTCCTGCCGGTAGAAGACCAGGGCTATTTGTTCGGCGCGGTGATCCTGCCGGATGCGGCGAGCCTCGACAGGACCACGGCGCTGTCCAAGCGGGCCGAAGCGTGGCTCGAGCAGCAGCCCGAGGTGAAGTCCGTGGCCGCACCCGATGGCTACAGCCTGATCGACTCGCAGAACAAGACAAACGCCGGCACGCTGTTTATCACGCTGAAGGGGTTCCACGAGCGGAAGAAGGGGGAAAGCGCGGAAAACCTGATCGCGAAGGCGACCAAGGAATTCTCGACGTTCCAGGAGGGACTGGTGGTTCCGGTCAATCCACCGTCCATCCCGGGCCTGGGAACCACGGGCGGCTTTGAATTCTGGCTGCAGAGCACCGGCGACGGGACCTATCAGCAGCTCGAGGACAGGGTCCGCGCCTTCATCGCCAAGGCACGGCAGCGGCCCGAGTTGCGCGGGGTCACTTCCACCATCAATACGCGATCCCGGCAACTGCTGGTGGATGTGGACCGGGAACGCGCGGAAACCCAGGGCGTTCCGGTCCAGGACATCTATTCGGCGCTGCAGACGATGTTCGGCTCCTTGTATGTCAGCCAGTTCCCGAAGAACAGCCGGCTGTTCCAGGTCATCCTGCAGGCCGAGCCGGAATTCCGCTCGCGCCCGGAGGACCTGGACAAGGTCTATGTGCGCAACGTCAAGGGCGACATGGTCCCGATCAAGGCGGTAACCACCTCGCGCTACGTTCCTGGCGCCGACATCGTGACGCGGTTCAACAACTTCCCTGCCGCCAAGATCACCGGCGACGCCGCGCCGGGATACAGCTCCGGACAAGCACTCGCCGCGATGGAGGACGTGGCCAAGGAGGTCTTGGGGGAGGGCTACAGCTACGCATGGAGCGGACAAGCGTTCGAGGAGAAGAAGGCGGGCTCGACGGCCGTGCTGGTGTTCGCCTTCGCCTTGCTGATGGTCTTTCTCATCCTGGCCGCGCAGTATGAGCGCTGGTCGCTGCCGTTCGGCGTCCTGCTGGCTGTGCCGTTCGCGCTGTTCGGTGCGCTGCTCGCCATCGTCATGCGCGGCATGGAGAACGATGTCTACTTCCAGATCGGCTTGACCGTGCTGATCGCGCTGGCCGCGAAGAACGCAATCCTGATCTTCGAGTTCGCCGTCGAACTGCGCCATAAGCAGCATCTCAGTGCATACGATGCCGCCATCGAGGCCTCCAAGCTGCGCCTGCGCCCGATCGTGATGACGTCGCTGGCCTTTATCCTGGGTTGCGTACCCTTGGCGATCGCAAGCGGCGCTTCCGCTGCCAGCCGACAGTCCTTGGGCACCGGGGTCATCGGCGGCATGCTCGGCGCAACGGTCATAGCGATCTTCTTCATCCCGCTGTTCTACTGGGGTCTTGAGGTGCTTTCGCAGCGCAAGGAGCCAGGCAAGGCGGAGGGGGGTGCGACACCACCCGGTGCGGCAGGCCCGCAGCCATCGCCCCCCGAGGGCGGGTAGCCATGAGAACACACACATGAGGAAAAGCCGGGGAGGCGGGTTCGCGCAACAGGGTAGGGCGGGTGCCCCTGGCGGGAAAGGTGGCAGACCAACCGGACTAGCGAGGGAGAGCATGATGAGACGCATCGAGGTTCTTGCCGTGGCGGCGATCCTGGCGATGGGGCAAGCGGCAATGGCGCAACCGGCGCAACCCTCAGAGAAGGTCGAGGTGACGACCGCGCCCGGCCAGGCCATGGCGACGGGCACCGTCACGGTGCGCGCGACCGTTGTCGCGATCGACGCGCCGAACAGGACAGTGACCCTGAAGAACCCGAAGGGCAAGGTCATGCAATTGACGGTCGGCGAAGAAGCCCGGAACTTTGACCAGCTCAAGGTCGGAGACGTGGTTGTCGCACATTACAAGGAAGCGCTCTCCCTGAGCCTCAAGAAAGAAGGCGGCCCCCCGTCGGTGAATGAGCGAGAAACGATCAGCCGCTCCGATCCGGGCGCCAAGCCAGGCGGCACGATCGGCCGCGAGGTGACTGTCATGGCGGACGTCGTTGGTGTGAACAGCAAGTCCAAGAAAGTCACGTTGAAGGGACCGAAAGGGAATACCATCGACCTGACGGTCGAAGACCCGGATCAGCTCAAGGGGATCAAGAAGGGTGACAAGGTCCAGGCTGTGTACACGGAAGCACTGGCGATTTCCGTCGAGCCGGGCGTAAAGCAGTAGCGCGGGCACGCTGCATGAGCGGGGACCGGCCACCGCATCCGGGCCAGGCCCCGCTTGATGCACTACGGCATCCGATATGCCATGGAACCTCAGCGATTCCACGGGGATGCAGCTGACACGCGACCGCAGAGGGAATTGCCATGAAACGCACCACAAGTCTCGCGAGCGCGGCGAGAGCAGCGGCGGCGGCAGTGACAGTGCTGGCCGCCATGACGCCGGCGCACGCCTACTTCGACTACTACCTGCATGGAACGATCATCGGTTCGCTGAGTAAGGAACAGTCGTCGGCCTTTGCCAAGACCTTCAGGGATACGCTGGCACACGCGCCGGACGGCGAGAGCGTTGCCTTCTCGCTGCCAGCCGACAAGCGGGGCAAGGCGACGGAAGGAACCTTGACGGTCGTGCAATCCAAGATGGATGGAAGCCAGCAGTGCCGGAAGATGCGCAGCGAGATGCGGCAAGAACAGCGCAGCGAGAAATGGGAGGGCTGGTACTGCAAGCAGGCGAGCGGGCAATGGAAGGGAAGACCGGTCAAGGAGTAGGCCCCCGTCAGCCCCCCGTCCGGGACATCGAACGCCGCGTCTGGCGGGCAATGGGCAACCCGGCACCATTCACCGCAATGCTGCGGTGGAAGGAGTAGAGCATGATCCGTCTATGGTTGGTGAACTTCGAGCCTGGAACGTCGGATGACGAAATCCAGGCATTCCTCGTCAAATATGGATTTCCGGCCTTCGATGCCATCGAGCAGGTTCCCGGCGACGGGACCCGGCCGGGAGCCACGATCACGTTCAACACGCTCGATGAAGAGGCGCTGCGTCGGTTGCTGCCGCGAGTCCACAACATCTATTGGAAGAACCGGAAGCTTAATGCCGTCATTTTCTCGGAGCGTTTTACGTAGCTTGACGCGGCGGCGCTTCACTGTCCGTGCAGGGAGCCGGCAAGGCTCTCCAGATTCTGTGCGGACACGTGGATCAGCCCGCCACGCGGGCTGTCGATATCCGCGATCAGCATCATCGAGATCGCGACGACCAGGGGCAGCATCGGATTGAGCGCCACGCCCAGTCTGGTGCCATGCGCGCCATAGCCGATCAGCAGGCTGCCGCATACGGCGATGGCAGCCATCATGGCCCACGCTGCCAGCGGTATCCTGTTGCGCCATGACGCTTGCGTATAGCCCTGGGTGTTCAGCACATCGTTCATGCCGGCAACCACCAAGGCCACGACGGGCGTGGGGTGCACGGCGGCAGGGGTGCGCACCGCGGCCCAGAGCTCGGCTTGCAGCCGTGCAGTATCGTCATCAACCTGCTGGAGCCGCTGGCCGTCGCGAACCTCATAAAAGAGGATGCGCTGCTCAAGGTACTTGACCAGGAGCAACCGCACCCTTTCCGCATCGTCGGCTGGCAACAGATCGGCCCGGACATATTCCGTGCCGATCGCGTTTGCCTCTTCCTCTTCGTAATTCTTGCGCTGGTCGTAGCGGCTGATGGCCATCGAGAAACTGAAGCCGATAATCAGGCCAAGCAAGGTAAGGGTGGCGCCCTGGACAATGGCAAAGTCCTGATGCTCACCCTCGCTCAGTGCCACACGCCTGCCGGCAATGGCGAGCCCGGCCCGCGTTGCCAGCCATAGAATGGCAAACGAAAGCACGAAAACCACGGCCGGATAATCGGTTATCACACGCATTGGCAATCGATCCGCAGCATCTCAGCACAGCACAGCACAGCACAGCACAGCACAGCACAGTAGGACTCATTATTTGTCGGCCATCTTGGTCAGAGCAATTGCTGCATTGCAATATGCGTTAGCCAGAGCACGATCGATGCGAATCGCCCGACGTGACTGGACGCGGCCTTACATCTGCCCAAGTTCCCGCGCGCAATCTTCCCTATAGTCCAAGAGTGGGCAGCGAATATTGCGTTTCCTGCGGATTGCGCTGGGGCTGTGGGCAATTCGGGAGTCAGAGGCCGACAAGACTGCAGTTGACGATTGGCCGGGGAAGCGAGCACGCTATGGAAGACTGGGCCATCCGGATGGAAGGGAATCCGGAGCTACCCGCTTGAAGAGGAAGAGCCTGAAGGGAGAAAGCAGGCGATGGTATTTTGGAAGATCGCGATCGGCCGGTTCTGCGCGCTGTGCCTGGCGTGTCTGGCGGGATTCTCCGTTCCGCCGCTTGCGCTGGCACGGGATGCAGCCTGGTTCCCGGGGGACGATCCTGGCTTTTCGCAATCGATCGAGCGCGCTTCGGCTCGCAGCAAGCACGGCCACGGCGCCGCAGCGCCGACGCGCCGTGGCGCGCCCGTGGTGCGGGTCGTCAGTGGTTCCTGGCGTACTTGTGGCTTCCCGACCTCCTTGGCCCGGGAAACCCCCGCGCTCCCCGTGGCCGGGCCGGGGGAAGGTGACGCGAGAAGCGGCCGGCCGGGCGGGCTCGAGGGCCCGGTGGCAAGACGCTATGGCGACGTCTGGTACCTGACCGTCGGCACCGACAAGGAGGACCGCGCGGCGCTCGTGGGCGCGGCGCGCGGCTACAGCCTCTGCCTGGCCTATCTCAACCGTGCAGGCGCCGGGCTTGCCGGCGTGGACACGCGCATATACAGGCCGAACGGCCGCCTTGTCTTCCACGTCGTGTCCGACGGGCCGCTGCTGCTTGTCCGCCTGCAGCCTGGCCGCTATCGCATCGTTGCAAGTTCCGATGGCGACGCTGTGGTGATGCCGCTCACGGTCCGTTCCCGTGGACAGGTAGCAATGAAGTTGCGCTGGCTTGGCGCCGCCAGATTGCGGGTGTAGGGGCGCGAAACGAACCGGCTTCGAACCGGCTTCGAACCGCGCATTCCCTGGAGACGGACTGATTGGAGGCGCTGCACACGGTCGCGTGGCGCAGCGCGTCCGCGCCTCTGGCGACACTCGCTTGCTAGTCCTGGTCCACCCGCAGTTCGTCGATCACGTTCACCACACCCGGCGCCGACCAGGCAGCCCCTACGGTCGCCTTGCGTTCGGCCAGGGAGTCGACGTGCCCGCTCAGCGTGACCACGCCCCGTTCGATGCGCACGTCGATACGATGCGCTTCGCGCTTCGCATGGCGGCACAAGGCCGCCTCGATGCGCTGGATGACATCGGGCGGTGCCGTCCGTGACTTGATGGTGAGATAGTTGTGCACGCCCGCGATCCCCCGCAAATTGCCTACTGCGTGTTCGGCGAGGGTGCGCTGGTAGCTCCACTCGACTTCGCCGGACAGCGTCACCCAGCCTTTCTCGACGCGCACCTTGACTGCGGCCGCCGCCAGGCTGGCATTCCAGCGCAGCGCCGAATACGCCGCCTCGGCGATGGCCTCGTCGCCGACGGCCTCGTCGGGCCGCACGTCGAGCGCTATCACCACGCCGCGCACGCCCGACACGCGCTCGGCCGCGCGCTCGGCAACCAGCTTCTCCGCGTGGCTGCGCAGATGGCCGCTCAGCGTCACAATGCCCTTGTTGACCTCGACGCCGACCGCCGCGGCATTGAGCGCCGGTTCCCACTCCAGTTCGGCCAGCACATGCTGCCTGATCTCAAGATCGGTCTTCATTTGCTTTCCTCACGTTCCTGCATGCCTCCAGTCCGCTGAATCATTGAAATAGGAGGTGAAGGACATGGCATGACAGGCACCGACCGATTTCAGTGATTCAGTGGACTAGGGGGCTCACCCGAGGGTGACAACGCCCCTGAACGGCAATATAGACGCCGTCGCGACACGCGGCTTGACGTAACGCAAGGGGGCCTAGACGGCCAGATCCAAAACGAAAGGGGAACGCCGGCAGACTGATGCTCCTAACGCCTCGCGGCCCGACCGGAAAGCGCGTCAGCGACTCTTGCAAGCTCCATCAGTGCCGCGCTTACCGTCACCGGATACGGCGGTGCCGGATCGAGCGCGCGCAGGGCGCTCGGCAGCGCCGTCAGCTGTACAGCGGCGTTGGTGCGCGCGTCGTCGAGTCCTACCGGAGGGCCAAGGCGCTGGCCCGCGGTCATGACGGGCTGCATCAGTGGCGTGCCGTCCTGGCGGTCGCCCTCGATGGTGAGGGTGTCGCCGCAGATGACGCCGGCGGCATCATGGCGCCGGTACCACTGCTTGCGTCCCGGCCAGGTGGCCTTTCCCTCCGAGCGCTTGCGCTGCGGTAGGCCGGCGTACTCGGTCAGCTTGTAGGCGCAATCGAAGTAGGGGGCGTCCGCGGAAGTGTTCATCCGCGTGCCCACGCCGAATCCGTCGATGGGGGCGCCCCCGGCCAGCAGGTCGCGTATGCGGTACTCGTCCAGATTGCCGCTGGCGAAGATGCCGATCTCCCGCAGCCCCGCGCCGTCAAGGATGGCACGGACCCGGCGCGCATGCTCGCCGAGGTCGCCGCTGTCGATCCGCACAGCCTTGATGACGATGCCCTTGGCACGCAACCGGGGCGCCAGGGCGGCCACCTTGCGCGCAGCGGTTTCGGTATCGTAGGTATCGATCAGCAGGGTGGCATTGCCGGGTTGCGAGTGGGCGAAGGCCTCGAAGGCTTCTTCTTCGCTCCGGTGCGCCTGCACGTAGGAGTGCGCCATCGTGCCATAGACCGGGATGCCGTATTGCAGCCCGGCCAGCAGCGTGGCGGTGCCGGAGAAGCCGGCCAGGTACGAAGCGCGGGCCGACAGCATGCCGGCCTCGGCGCCGTGCGCCCGCCGCAGGCCGAAATCGACCAGCAGCAGCCCCGACGCCGCAAGCGCCACCCGGGCGGCCTTGCTTGCCACCAGCGATTCGTAATGCAGCAGGTTCATCACCCGGCTCTCCACCAGTTGCGCCTCGGGCAATGGCGCGGTGATCCGCAGGATGGGTTCGTCGGCGAAGAACACTGTGCCTTCTGGCACGGCATGCACATCGCCCGAGAAGTGAAAGGTCTTCAGGGATTGCAGGAATGCGCCGCTGAAGCGACCATCGCGGGCAAGCAGGTCGAGGTCAGCACGACTGAAGCGCAAGGATTCGAGGTAGGCCAGTACCTGCTCCAGGCCGGCGGCCACCAGGAAATTCCTTCCCGGCGGCAGCTTGCGCACGAAAAACTCGAAGCTGGCCAGATCGTTCATGCCGAGGTCGAAGTACGCCTGCATCATGGTCAGTTCGTACATGTCCGTCAGCAGAGGACTGTCGGCAAGGTCATGGGTGTCCATACTTCGCGCTCCTGATGCGGCGCCGCGTCCTGGCTTCCGTCTCCACGATAGGTGCGGGGGCAGCCGGGGGCTCGGTTCCGCGCAAGCTTCTCGGGCCGGGTGCTAATCCAGGCGATCTTGATCCAGGCCAAGGCCCGCCGCCATCCATTGCCTAGTCTCGTAGGCAGCAAGGCGGAACATTCAAGATCCTGCGGCGCGTGTCCGCGGCGCAGCTACTTTCATTATCGTTCTCAACAAGGAAAGCCCGAGGAGAGCCCGAGGAGAGCCCGAGGAGAGCCCGAGGAGAGCCTTATGGGCGTAACCTCATTCGCACCAGGCCTGTTGTGCGCGGTGGGGCTGGCAGCCTCCACGCCACGCCGGAAGCGGCGGCTGCGCCCCAAGTTCGACGCCAGTGCCGCTCCCGCCAGGACGTCGGCACAGTCTTGATCGCGTCCTCGGCAGGGAGCCGTGAACGAAGAGGAGAAAACGATGCCATTCGCCGACAGAAAGGAAGCGGGCAGGCAGCTTGCCAAGGCGCTTGAACAGTACAAGGGAATGCATGCGCTGGTTCTGGCGCTGCCGCGCGGCGGCGTCCCCATTGGACGCGTGCTGGCCGATGCCTTGGACGCCGACCTCGACGTGGTGCTGGTGCGCAAGATCGGCGCCCCCGGAAATCCCGAGTTCGCCATCGGCGCCGTTGCGGAAGATGGCTGGACCTACGTTGCCCCCTATGCGGAAGCGGTTGCCGCCGACAGCCCCTACGTCGAGAGCGTAAGGGAAGAGGAACTGGAACGGATCCAGGAGCGGCGCAGCATGTACACGCCCGGGCGGACCTCTGCCTCGGCCGCCGGCCGCCTGACCATTGTCGTCGACGACGGCCTGGCAACCGGCGCCACGATGCTCACCGCCTTGCACGCGGTGCGCGAGCAAGCGCCCAGCCGGCTGGTATGCGCGTTGCCGGTCGCCTCGCCAGAAGGCCTGCAGCTGATACACACGCATGCCGACGAGGTCGTCTGCCTGCTAGCGCCCCCCGGCTTTCATGCGGTGGGGGCGTACTACGTTTCGTTCCTGCAGGTCAGCGACGAAAGCGTGGTCGCCGCTCTCGCGGGCAAGCAATGACGGCTGGCCGCCCGGTGAAGGCGCGGGCGCTCCGTGCCGATGGCACGTCCATTTCTTGATCTGGTCCAACCTACGATGCCGGGCGGCTTCTACAGCGGTTCTATGGTCGTTCATGGCCGAACGTTTCGAGCCGGCAGGAAAAGGTGAGCGACATGCGCAAGACAGAGTCGGGAACGGTGAGCGAGATGGTCAGCATCGACACCGGGGAAGCAATCTTGGCGGGAGAGCGCATCTGTCCGGCCGAGGCATGCGGCCTGGTGCTCTTCGCCCACGGCAGCGGCAGTTCGCACCGGAGCCCGCGCAACCGCTATGTGGCCAGCGTGCTGCATGAGGCGGGCATCGCGACCCTGTTGTTCGACCTGCTGGCCCCGCAGGAAGACGTGGGCATGTCGAACCGCTTCAATATCGTCCTGCTGGCTGCGCGGCTGCTGGCGGCCACGCGCTGGGTAGAGGATTATGCGCGTCTGCGTGGGCTGCGGATCGGGTACTTTGGCGCCAGCACCGGTGCCGCCGCCGCCATCCGTGCGGCCGCGGATCCGCAGTTGTCATCTCCGATCGAGGCGCTGGTGTGCCGTGGCGGACGTGTCGACCTCGCGGGGCTCGAGGCTTTGCAGCGGCTGGCCGCACCGACGCTGATGATCGTCGGTGCGGACGATGTCCAGGTGGTGAAACTCAACCAGCTTGCATCCGGCTACATGCAATGTGACTGCCGGCTCGATCTGGTGCCGGGGGCTTCGCATCTGTTCGAAGAGCCGGGCGCATTGGAAGACGTGGCGGGGCGGGCGGCCCTCTGGTTCTCGCAGCACCTGGGTACGCCGCAGAAGAAATGACGGAGGGCGCATTGCGCCGAGGAGGGCGCGGCGGGCTTCGGGCAACGGCCAGCAGTCCAAGGCCGCCTCGGTTGCCGGTACAGGCCGGGCAACACCGGCAACCGCTATTTTGGTACCCCGGTTTTCGACGGGCCGGCACCGATGGCGGCCTGCGGCGAATCGGGGGCCTCCCGTGCAAACAGGTGCTCGTGACGACCCTGGCATGCCGTGCAACGCTTGGCCGTCGGGTGCGCCTGCAGCCGGGGGAAGGCAATGGGCTGCCTGCAGTCGAAGCAGACGCCGTACTTCCCGCTAGACATTCGTGTGCGGGCCGCGGCGATATCGGCCAGCTCCATCCGATAGTGCTCGAGTACCGCATCGTCCACGCGCTGCATGATTTCCTCGTCCGCCTGATCGACTTCGTCCTGCGCCTCGCGCTGAACGGGCGCTGCCAGCGGGGTATCGGCCGAGCCGGCCACCGCATGAATGCGCCTTTCGTCCGCATCGAGTTGAGCGGAGAGCTGTGCCATTTCCCGCCGTGTCAGTCCTTCCATGAGCTCTCTCCTGAAGTCAGCTCCAACACGAGCTGTCCCTTGGCTGGCTGCACCATCCACGCTTGCGCATCAGCGGCGCCTGGCTGCCCACCCCACGATCACCCCCGCGAGCGCAGCGATGGCGGCTACGGTAGCCAGGCAAGACCAGGGGTGCTGCTGGACGTAGTGTTCGGTTCCCTCGGCCCAGCGCGAAATGCGATGCCTTGCCGCTCCGCGCAGCAACTCCAGGCGCGTGCGAAGCGCCCGTGCACGCGCCACCAGTTCTGCCTGTGCATCGTCACCTTCCGCGCCCGCTTGCGCCGCGATTCTGGTCAGCAATGCCTGAACATCGGCAAGCAGCATGCTGGTATCGCGGATCAAAGCATCTTTCTGTGCCCTTCGCTCGGATTCCTGATCGTCCATGTCGCCCCCTCTGTTGGAGATCCGGCAACAGCGTATGCCGTTGCACCGGTCGCACTCTCACTATAGGGAGGTGCCGGCAGCCAGGCATGACTCGGGTCAAATGACGGCGCCCCACCCGGACGCTTGCGCGGGCCGCGCCACCATGCTCCGGGTGCCGAAGACGATGCAGGCGCGGCGCCTTCCGCTGGCACCGTTACATTTATTGGCTACGATGGGAGCATGGCATGCCTGGGCGAGTCGAGCATTTGCCGTGAGGCGGCTCCTGCGAAATTCTGCCATCTACTCCTTCCCCGTTCGGATTGCGCCTTTCCCCGCCATGCGCGGGTGCCGGCTGTCGCGCAAGGCGTAACGGCGGCGCGGGCGGACAAGCCGGGGACGCTGTTGATTCTGGCCAGGATCGACGCGCGCATGTACCCGCTTAGCGCGCAATAGCAACTGGGTTTCGGGGCACGGCATCGCTGCCGTGCGGGCTGCCACGGTGGGATAGGGCGGACGCATCTCGCGCGTGCCGTCCATGGCCCGTACGGAGAGCCAGGCTGGGAGGATCGAAGCGATAGGCAGTATGGTGGCGCATTGCAATCCGCTGGGGCCCGGTCTGGCAGCCACCCGGCTGGCGCACTATCCACCGAGCGTGCCGGCAGGCTCAACCACCGGGCTGCTGCGTCAGCGCCGCAGGAGAGGCAGATGAATGGCAGGCAAGATCCAGCGCGCCGTGGGGCAGGGGAGCCGGTGCTGTCCGACGAGCCAGCCCTGCTGGCCATCGTGCGCGAGCTGGCAGCCGAGCTGCGGCCCGGCACGCCGGAGCTCGGCACGCTGGGCCTCGATCACTCGCTCGAGCGCGATTTCGGCCTCGACAGCCTCGCGCGTACGGAGCTGCTGGTGCGCATCGAGCAAGCCTGCGGCGCCAGGGTCGATGAACAGGCACTGATGGCTGCCGAGACCCCGCGCGAACTGTTACGACTGGCGGGCCAAGAGGCAGTGCCCGCCATGGCCGCCGTGGCGGCGGCGCTTGCCACCCCCGGCGCGGCAAGGACGGCGGCAGCCAACCGGCCGCCGGACAGCGTGGCCACGCTGACGGATCTGATCGACTGGCACGTAGCGGCGCATGGCGACCAGAGCTACGCCATCTTCCCAGGGGCCGGCGAGCTCAGCTACCGGTCGATGCACGCAGGCGCGCTCGCGGTGGCCGCCGGCCTCGCGCGGCTGGGGCTTGCCGCGGGCGAGCGGGTCGCATTGATGCTGCCGACCGGGCGTGAGTTCTTCGACGTCTTCTACGGCGCACTCTACGCGGGCTGCATTCCCGTGCCGCTGTACCCGCCCGCGCGCCTCTCACAGATCGAGGATCACATGCGGCGCAGCGCCGGCATCCTGGCCAATGCCGAGGCGGCGATCCTGGTGACCGTGCCGCCGGCCAAGCCGTTGCTGCGCCTGCTGCGCGCGCAATGCGTCTCGCTGCGCCAGATCCTGACACCCGCGGAGCTCCATGCCGACGGCGCTCCGGCCAGCCCCGCAATGCGCGGACCGAACGATATCGCCTTCCTGCAGTACACCTCGGGCAGTACCGGCAATCCCAAGGGGGTGGTGCTGACGCACGCCAATCTGCTCGCCAACCTGCGCGTGATGGAGCGCACCGCGCGGGTCACCGCGGCCGACGTCTTCGTGTCGTGGCTCCCGCTGTATCACGACATGGGGCTGATCGGCGCGTGCATGGGGAGCCTGTCGGTAGGATTCCGCCTCGTGCTGCTGTCGCCAACCGACTTCCTGGCGCGCCCCGCGGCATGGCTGCGGGCTATCCACCAGCATCGCGGCACGCTGTCGGCGGCACCGAACTTTGCCTATGAGCTGTGCGCGAGCCGGATCGCCGAGGCGGCCCTGGCCGGGCTGGACCTCCGCACCTGGCGGCTGGCCTACAACGGCGCCGAGCCTGTCAGCCCCGAGACCCTGGAGAAATTCTCCGCGCGCTTTGCCCGCTTCGGCTTCGACCGCGCCGCCATGACCCCGGTCTACGGGCTGGCCGAATGCTCGCTCGGGCTGGCCTTCCCGCCGCCCGGGCGCGGGCCACGCATCGACGAGATCGACCGGGATGCATTGGCGCGGCAGGGCATCGCCCGTCCGCCCGCACAGGCGGGGCGCAGCGCGCTGCGGGTGGTCTCCGGCGGCCTGCCGCTGCCGGGCCACCAGATCCGCATCGCCGATGCCGCGGGTCGTGAACTGCCCGAGCGCTCGCTCGGACATGTGGAGTTCCGCGGACCGTCGGCCACGGCCGGCTATTTCCGCAATCCCGAGGCGACGGCTGGCCTGTTCGACGGCCCCTGGCTCAAGACCGGTGACATGGGCTATATGGCCGAGGGCGAGCTGTACCTCACGGGGCGGCTGAAGGACATCATCATTCGTGCCGGCCAGCACTTTTTCCCGCAGGAACTGGAAGAAGCGATCAGCCACGTAGGGGGCGTGCGCAAGGGCGGCGTTGCCGTGTTCCCGGCCTCCGACGTGCGCAGTGGCACCGAGCGCCTGGTCGTACTGGCGGAGACGCGCGAGCAGAACGAGGCGGCGCGCGAGCGGATACGCGCCGACATCGGCCATTTGGCCAGCGACCTGATGGGCATGCCGGCCGATGAAATCCTGCTGGTGCCGCCACGCACGGTGCTCAAGACCTCCAGCGGCAAACTGCGCCGCGCCGCTTGCCGCGAGTTGTACGAGCGGGGCGAGATGGGGAGCGGACCGCTTGCGCCATGGCGCCAGTTGCTGCGGCTCACGCTCGCGGGGGCGCGCATCCGGCTCGCGCGCCGCCTGCACCAGGCGGGCTCCTGGGTCTGGGGCGCCTGGGCATGGCTGGTGTTCAGCCTGATCGCCTTGCCGGCCTGCACGCTGATCCTGCTGTCGCCGTGGCGCCCCCTGTGCCGGGGCATCGCGCGCGGCGGTGCCCGCCTGGGCCTGGCGCTCACGGGCCTCTTTCCGCGCATCGAATCGCTGCCGATGCTCGATCGCCGCAGCCCGGTGGTGGTCGTCGCCAATCACGCCAGCTACACCGACGTGGTGGTGATGACGGCAGTGCTCCCAGCCCATTTCACCTTCGTGGCCAAGCAGGAACTGCTGCGAAACCCGCCGCTGGCCTTGCTGCTGCGCCGCCTCGACTGTGCCTTCGTCGAGCGCTTCGATGCCGCGCGCGGAGTGGAAGACACCGGTGTCCTGGAGCAGCGCGTGCGGGCCGGCGAGTCGCTCGTCTTCTTTCCGGAAGGGACCCTCCGGCGCGAGCCAGGCCTGATGCCGTTCCGCCTGGGCGCCTTCCTGTGCGCCGCCCGCGCGCATGTGCCGGTGGTGCCCATCGCCCTGATCGGCACCCGCTCCTTGCTCAGGGACGGGCGCTGGTGGCCAAGCAGGGCGCCGCTGGCGGTGGTGGCAGGAAACGCTGTGAGCGCCGCCGGCGACGACTGGCAGTCGCTGCTGAGGCTGCGCGACACGGCCCGGCAAGAGATCCGCGCCCGGGTGCCGGAGCCGGATGCAGCGGTGTGACCGGGTTTCTCCCACGTCGGACCGGCTACGCAAAACCGTTCAGGAATCGAAGCGCGGCGACACCATGAACGCGCGGCGTCCGCAAAGGAGTTCGCGATCAGGCTACGCGTCAGGGTGCGCCCTTCGGCCGCCATGCCCTGCTGGGGCAGGCGGCGGGATCAGCTCGCGAGCCGTCGTTCTTCGCGTGGCCAGCAGCCTATGAGATCTGCCACCAGGTGAACGCTTTGCCGCAGGCTGTTGCCGCAAGTGGCTGGTGGGACGATTCCTTGCTCGATGCGCATCGTGTCTGGCGATTGCAGCGATAGGGTCTTCGTGAGTCGCCTGCTTTCGAGTCACTGCTCTCAGGCCGAGTGGTTCTGCTTTGGGCTGCGTGGCAGTACCGGTAGCGCCTTTCCGGTCCGCGATGCTTCGACTTTTTTCCGTGGATCTCCCCCTCAGTTGCTCAGCTTGTTGCGGGCTGAGCCACTCCTCCCGGTATGAGGCAGATGCGGCAGTAAGAGGTTGCAGCATGAGCGCTGAAACCCAACAAAAAAGGAATATTCGAGGCATGACTTAGTAAATCCCCCTTACCTTGGGGAATCGGGCAGTTGGGCAGTTGATCAGTTCTGGTCGGTCGGTCATCGACTGGCCAGCCGCGGATGATACCTGCCACCAGTCGAACGCGGGGCCTGCAGGCGCTGGCTGGACGGGCAGTTCGGCTGCCTACCCTGCTATGGCCTTGGCTGCGAGCGCGTGCATCTGCTGACGCGCAACCTGGGGACAGGGCAGAGCCTGGCGAACGTGCGCACCAGGCTGTTGCGCAATATCGAGCGGGCGATGCGCTACTTCGAGCCTTACGGCATCACCGTGCTGCTCGAGCCATTGGCGCGCGCCATGCTGCCTGACTACTCGCTCACGCGTGTTGAAGAGGCCGTGGCGCTGATGGAGGAAATCGGCTTACCGAACCTGCGCCTGCAACTCGACCGGTATCACACGCAGATGGAGCAGGGGAATCCTCGCGGCCTGGATGGAGCGTTGCTTCCCCTGCTATATATAGAGAGATGCGCCGTTATAGAAACCACAATTGATGGAGAGCGAAAATGCTATTTCAAGAAGGATTTTCATTCACCAACTTTGTAGTCGATGTCTTTTGCGTCTTTCTGTTCATATTGTGGTTCTGGCTGCTCATCACCGTATCCGGCGACCTGTTCCGGCGCCACGACGTATCTGGTTTTGCCAAGGTGTTATGGGTGATTCTGCTGATTGTGCTGCCTTACATTGGTGTATTCGTCTATATCCTCACGCAGGGCCTCGGCATGGCTGAGCGCAATCAAGAACGTGCAAGGCAGGCTCGCAACGAACTTCGTCAGGTCGTCGGCTTCAGCGTTGCTGACGAGCTTGAGAAACTGAGTCGCCTGAGGTCAACAGGAGCCATTACGGAGGAGGAACATAACCGGCTGCGGGCGAAGCTCCTTGCATAGGCTGCGCACCGTTACGACCAAAATTACCCCTGTAGGGGTCTCTTTTGATTTCACTGCAATTTACCGGGGTAGCCACCCCTAGACCCCATGCGGTTTTCGGGTGGCGCCCTGCGGAAATCACAATGAAATCAGTCACTGGCTGACTGGTCTCTTCACCGCGGCTTCGGAGGCCGCAGCGACGGCCAGCCGGTACAAGCGGCTGCGCCGCGCGTCGATTAGCGCCCGTTCCTTAAGTGAAGCGTGGTCGGCGGCGGTTCGAGCTGTAGCCGACGCCCAGCTTGCCTCGCTCAGAACTGAATGGAAGCGTGGCCAATGCCATCGAATTTCACCGTTACCAGGTCGCCTGCCGAGGCGGGCAGGATTCCGACCCAGGTGCCCGTCGTGACAACCGAGCCGGCCTCCACGCGCCCGCCGTTGCGTGTGGCGTGACGCAGCCAAGCCACCAGTCCATAGGCAGGGTCGCCCAAGGCATGGGTGCCTCGGTGCTCGAAGCTCTGCGTGCCAATCTGAACATGGCAGCGTTGCGCAGCCCAGTCGCGAGGCTGGTAGGGCTGCCACTCACCGAGCACGAGCGCGCCATGAGCCTGCAGGTCGGCAAGCTTCAACAGCGAAGGCGTTTCAATGTATTGCTGCCAGCGCGAATCGACAACCTCGATCGAGATCGCCATGCCATCCACCAATGAGGCGGCATTGTCGCCAACGAGTGCGGCGGCTTCTTCGGCATTCACCGAGCGCCCAAGCCGCAAGGCGATCTCGGCCTCGATACCGCGCCAGGTGAAATTCCAGCTCCCGGCTTGCGCCGGGCTTTGCCAGACGCCCTCCGCAGGCAATTGCGCGTGCGTCATCGGCGCCTGCCGTGAAGGCCCGCCGGACTTCCAGTAGCTCGCGCCGGGTGCATGCCAGTCCATCGAAGCGGCGACCGCCGCTTGCACGGCATAGGCCTCCTCAGGGGTTGCAAGCGCCGTGGCAAAAGGCTGCGCATCTGCGCAGCGGCGGGCGCGCCGTGCCTGGATCAGGGACTGCGCGACTGCATCAATCTGGTTCGTGTTCATGTCTGGGGTAAATCCTTGATAGCGAATAGGGGGTGTAGATTCCTGACCGGCATTCAGTGGCCGGCAAGGGCGCGCAGGATGGCTCGGCAGGCCGCCGGTATGGGACCCACGACCGGGATTCCGAAGCGCGAGCCAAGCGCCTGCGCTGCGTTTCCAAGCGGTCCACCGCCGATCACCACGACTTGAGCGCCATCCCTCTCGATGCATGCCTGGACAGCCGCGGCCAACGCAGCCTCCAGGGCCTCAGGATCCAGTCCAAGCTGCCAAGGGTCGCCGGGCGTGAAGCGAACACCGGTAAAGGCCGCTTCCAGCCCGAGCTCGCGGACTTTCATTCTGATCGAGGAGTCCAGCGCAGGCGTGGTGGTGGCGATGCCGAACCGGCCATGCTGCGCTGCCTCGCGCATGGCCGCCTCCCCAATGCCCACCACTGGCACCGTCAGCCTGCGCCGAAGCATCTCGGCCCCAGGATCGCCAAAGGCTCCGACGATGACACCGTGGACGTTGCCCACGTCCAGTGCGCCGACCACGCTTGCCGCCGCGCGGAGATCGCTCTCCTCGACGATCATTGGCACGCCGGCTTCCATGGTCAGGCCCCGGATTTCCGCTCGCCCGTCAAGACTGGACCGCGCAATCCCCAGCATCATCTGCGTGGTCGCCTGCGATGTATTCGGGTTGATCAGCAGGATTGAGTTCATTTCACTTCGGGAATCAGGATCGGCTGACGCTGGCCGCACCCGTGCCGACTGCCGGCTCCGGCGCGTCCTCGACTTCGGGTTCACCCATGGGCCGGCCAAACGTCTCTGGTGCGAACTGTACGCTGAGCGCGAACACGGCGTACATCGCGGCCAGCATGCTGAACATGCCGCCGACGCCGTAGACCTCGAACACGCGGCCGCTCACCAGCGGTGTCAGCGCGCCAGCCAAGGTGCCGAGCGCAAGAATCAGGGACGTGCCGAACGCGCGGACATCGGTTGGATACTGCTCGGGGGCAAAGATCCAGATCGAGGTGTTCAACAGCACGACGCAGAAGGTGAAGCAGGCGCCGAACAGCAGCACCAGGCCGACGTTGAACGTCAGGAAGCCAAAACTCAGCCCCGCTGCGCAGGCCAGCCCGGCGCCGAAGGTCAACACGCGCTTGCGCGGGAAGTGATAACCGCAGTACGACGCTGCCAGCGCTCCGAACAGGCTGCCGCTCTGCATCACCATCGTGAACAGCAGGCTCTTGGAGATCGTGTAACCCTGTGAAATCAGGATGGTCGGCATCAGCGTCAGCACCGATATCTGCGCACCGTACGTCATCGACACCGCGACGCCCAACGCCACTGTTCGCCGGCCCAGCCGGCCCCGGAAGACATCCCGCAGCCGCACCTTGGCACGGGGCGATTCGTCCTGGATGGCCTCCTTGATGTAAGGCGTCGGCTCTCCACGCAGCGCACCCAGGCGTCCGGAAGCAAGACCGGAGAGCACGCGGTTCGCCTCGTCCACGCGCCCCTTGGACAGCAGGAAGCGGGGCGTCTCCGGAATATAGCGACGGTAGAACACCACGAAGATGGCAGGTATCACCAGGCAGCCGAATAACCAGCGCCAGCTGTCCGGTCCGGGAAACATGGCGAACACGGCCAGTCCGAAGGCAGGCGCCAGCATGTTGCCCAGGCCGCCACTGCCTACGCTGACCATGCCAACCGCGGTGCCGCGGAAGCGGGTGGAGCACAGCTCGGCAAGGATCGTCACGGCGACGGAGATTTCGCCGCCCAACCCGATGCCGACGATGAAACGGCCTGCCGACAGCACCGTGTAGTCGGGGGCGAGCGCGCAGATGATGGCACCCAGCGTGAACAGCAGCAGATTCGCGTTCAGCATGGCCCGACGACCGTAGCGGTCGGCGATATAGCCCGATCCAACCCGTCCCAGCGCGGCTGCGCTGAAGGTCAAGGTATTAAGAAAGCCAATGTGCGCGATCGATATGCCCCATTGCTCGCGCAGGATGGGGCCCACCAGGCCGACGGCGTTCTGCTCGAAGACATCGAACATCACGCCCAGCATGATCAGAAAGATGATCTTCTTGTGTGCAGCGGTAACACCTATGCCATCCATTGCCTCGTCGAGTTCGTGCTGCTGGGGGGAACGCGACGTTTGAACATTCACTTCTGCGCCCATATTGTCTCCTCCTCGGAATGAGGTCAGTCACGGTGGATCCGCAAACTTTTCGCCGGCATCGTCGGCCGGCTCTTGGTAGAGCAGCAAAGAAAGTGCGTCTGCGACGCGGCGCTACGTCAGCGCCGGTGCGGTGAGAGGCGGCCGGCGCGCGCGCAGCGCTTGCTCGGCCGCATAGGCCAGCCGCAACAACGTCGCTTCCGAAAACGGCCGGCCAAAAAACTCCAGGCCGACAGGCACGCCCAGTGGGGCGTTAGCGTCCGGTTCGGAAAAGCCAGCCGGGATGACAATGGCCGGGAAGCCCGTTGCAGATGCCAGGACGCCATTGCGTTCGGCCTGGGCTTCGCCCACGGGCACGACCAGGCGGCGCTGGTGCGGGAACGCCAGGGCATCGAGACGGTGCATCGCCATCAGCGCCAGGATGCGCTCGCGCAGGGCCTGCTGACGTTGCAGCCGTTCGCGGTATTCCCCCTCGTTGTCCGCCAGCGCGATGGCGCGGCGCAGCGTCCCGGCAACGCCAGGATGCACGCTTGCCGAAGCAATGATGTCCTCCAGCGAGCGCACTGGGACGCCTGATGGCACGCTGGCAAGGTAGGCGTCGAGATCGGCCTTCATTTCGTAGAGATGCACCAGTGTGTCTTCTAGGAGGGCGTCCGGGCGGATCTGTTCGTCGATCTCGACCAGTTCTGCTCCCTGTGCCTGGATGGCGGCGAGCGCGTGTCGCATGACGGCGTTGACGGCGTGATTCTCATCCGCGTCACCGAAGAATGTGCTCAGCACGCCGATGCGTGCGCCCCTGAGACCGTCGGGGTCCAGTCCGTCCGTGTAGCTGGGCGGGATATGCGAAGCTCCCTGGCTGGTCACCGGATCGGCCGGGTCATAGCCGGCCATCACGTCGAGGAGCATCGCGGCATCCGCCACGGTTCGCGTGATAGGCCCGATGGTGTCCTGCGTCAGCCCACAGGGGACCAGCCCGGCACGGCTTACCAGTCCCATGGTGGGGCGCAGGCCAACGAGGTTGTTCGCCGAAGCCGGGGAACGGATCGAGTTGATGCCATCGGTGCCGATTCCCAACAGGCCGAAGTTGGCCGCGATGCCGGCGCCGGTACCGCCACTGGACCCCCCCGGCGTACGGGTCAGGTCATAGGGGTTCAGTGTCTGCCCCCCAAGGGTGCTGACGGTTTCGCCGCCCGAGGCAAGTTCGTGCAGGTTGGTCTTGGCCAGTACGATGGCGCCTGCCTCGCGCAGCTTGCGCACAATGAAGGCATCCTCCACGGCCAGATTGTCCTGGAGGCAACGCGCGCCTGCGGTGGTCTCGATGCCGGCGCACGCGATGTTGTCCTTGATCAGCACGGGGATGCCGTGCAATGGCGCCAGGGCGGAGGAGGGGCTTGCGGCTGCGCGTGCATCGAGCCGGTCGGCCTCCGCCAGGGCTTCGGCATTGAAGCGTAAAACGCTGTTGATGCGGGGGCCGTGCTGGTCGAAGGCCGCAATCCGGTCCAGGTAGCATTGGACCAGTTGACGCGCAGTCAGCCGGCCTTCACGCATGGCGGCATGCACGCCGGACACGGTGGCTTCCATGACGTCGAGGCCGGTTTCGTTGGAATGTTCCATGAGTATCTGCCATGCGCCCCGTGGTGGAGCGCTGAGGGATTGAAGCTGGACGAATCTTCGAGGAGCGGGGCGCCGCTCCCCACTGGCATTACCGGTTGACCAGCTTTGCCGGCAAGGTCCAGATGGCGAATGCGCCGATCACGAGCATGCCCGCGATCATGTAGTACGCGCTGCTTCCGCTCTGGGTCACATCTCGGAGGTATCCGATCATGTAGCCGCTGGTAAAGCCGGCGAGGTTGCCAATCGAGTTGCTCATGGCAATGGCCGTGGCTGCCGCGGCGCCACTGAGGAATGCCGTGGGAAGCGACCAGAACAGCGGGGTACAGGTGAGGATGCCGGCAGCGGCAATCGACAGGAAGACCAGCGACAGCGCCGTACTGTGCATGATCCAGGGCAGGGCCAGGAAACCGACGGCCCCCATCATGCAGGGCACGATCAGGTGCCAGCGCCGTTCGCGATGCTTGTCGGCGCTCTTGCCGAAGACGTACATGGTGAAAATCGCGGCCACGTACGGGATCGCGCTCAGCAGGCCGATGTGCAGCGGGTCGGAAACGCCTGTCGACTTGATGAACGTCGGCAGCCAGAGTGTGATGCCATACTGGCCGGTGACGTAGCAAAAGCAGATCAGGCTGATCAGCCATACGCGCGGGTCGGTGAAGACCTTGCCTGCGTGGGCCTCGGGGCCAGCGGCCTGGTTGTCCGACGCCTTGGCCGATTCAAGTACCCGCTTCTCGTCGTCGCTGAGCCATTTGGCCTTGCCGATTGAGTTGTCGAGGTAAAAGAAGCAGATGATGCCCAACAGCACAGCGGGCACGGCTTCGATGAAGAACATCCATTGCCAGCCCGCCCAGCCCGCGATGCCGCCCATGCTGCCCATCAGGAACCCGGACAGCGGATTGCCGATGATGCCGGACAGTGGGGAACCCATGCAGTAGATCGCCATGATCTTGGCGCGCCGGTGAGACGGATACCAGCAGGAAAGGTAGTAGACGATGCCAGGCGTGAAGCCCGCTTCGGCCAAGCCCAGCAGGAATCGCAGCGTGTAGAAGCTGGCAGGGGTTTCAACAAACGCGAAACAGGCGGATAGCAGGCCCCACGTCACCATGATGCGGCCGATCCAGATCTTGGCGCCGAACCGATGGAGCGCAAGGTTGCTGGGCACCTCGAACAGAAAGTATCCGATGAAGAAAATGCCGGCGCCAAGGCCGTAGACGGTCTCGCTGAAGCCAAGGTCCTGGGACATCTGGAGCTTGGCAAAGCCGACGTTGACTCGGTCGAGATAGGCAATGAGGAAGCAAAGCATCAGGAACGGCACGAGGCGCCAGCTTACCTTGCGATAAACCGCGTCCTCATACGAACTCACCTTTGCCCCGGCCTGCAGGGTAGTTTCCACGGCGTCTCCTTTGTGTTGTCAGCTACGGCTGTGCTGCTGTGCGGATCCTGATTGCGATCAGTGCTGCGTGGAGCGGGCCTGGGCCGTCCGAGCCTGTGAAGCGCGCTTGCCCTGGTGGGGCGGCCAGTTCGCGGCAAGGCCCTCCCCAGCCTTGCTGATCGAACTGGCACGCCCGGCGCGCTCGCAGTAGCCCGGCGGCCTCTCGTCAGGCGGCAGCCCGGAGGGGCAGGGGGATAGCGTGGGCCGCGAGGTAGTCCATGGCCGCGGCGGTTCCGCTGGAGGCGACGGGAACGCCCGAGATCTTCAGTCCCATCTCGCATCCGGAAAGCGTGGCCATCAGCGTAAGGTCGTTGCAGTCGCCGAGATGGCCGATGCGGAACATCCGGCCCTTCATCTTGCCGAGGGCCGCGCCGAGCGACATGTTGAAGCGTTCGTAGATGACCCGGCGCACGGCGTCCGCATCGATGCCTTCGGGCACCATCACGCCCGTCAGCACCGGGCTGTAGACGGCCGGGTCCGCGCACTGGATCTCGAGGCCCCAGGCTCGCACCGCGCGGCGGCAAGCCTCGGCCAGGCGCTGGTGGCGTGCAAAGACGTTATCGAGCCCTTCCTCGAAGATCATGTCCAGCGCCTCCGACAGGCCATAGAGCAGGTTCGTGCTGGGCGTGTAGGGCCAGTAGCCGGTCTTGTTCATCGCAATGATCTCTTCCCAGTCCCAGAAGCTGCGTGGTAGCCGGGCGGTGCGGGAGGCTTCGATGGCCTTGGGAGAGACGGCGTTGAAACTGATGCCCGGCGGCAACATCAGGCCCTTCTGCGAGCCGGAGACCGTCACGTCCACTCCCCACTCGTCGTGGCGATAGTCAGCGGACCCCAGACCGGAAATCGTATCGACCATCAGCACGGCCGGATGTCGTGCCGCATCGATGGCCTTTCGCACCGCGGCGATGTCCGAGGTGACTCCGGTCGAGGTTTCGTTGTGCACCACGCAGACCGCCTTGATGGCATGGCCGGTGTCCTGGCGCAGGCGAGCCTCGATCATGTCGGCCTGGACACCGCGGCGCCAGCCCTCGATGCCCGGCAGACCGAGGAATTCCGGACGCAGGCCAAGTTTCTCGGCCATCTTCTTCCAGAGGGTGGCGAAGTGGCCGGTTTCGAACATCAGCACCGCGTCGCCAGGACTCAGCGTGTTCGATAACGCGGCCTCCCATGCGCCGGTTCCGGATGCCGGATAAATCACAACAGGGTGCTCGGTCTTGAAGATCTTGCCGATGCCGGCTAACACCTTCAGGCCCAGGGCACCGAATTCGGGGCCGCGATGGTCAATGGTCGGATAGCTGATGGCTCGCAGAATGCGGTCCGGAACCGGGCTGGGTCCAGGGATCTGCAGGAAATGTCGGCCGGCGGGATGGAAGTCGAGTTTCAGCATGTTCTCCTCCTGTTGAATTTTGCATTCAAAATACTTTATCAAATCGGAGCGGTAAGGGAAGAGGGCGGGACAGGAAGAATGTGCGGTGTTTACCCCAAGCGGAAGGCTTCTTGCGTATTGACGGTCATGTGCTACGTGTCTGCTAGAATTTGCGGAAACCACCGTCGTTGGACTTTGTATGCAAGATTCCATCTCTTCAGGTGAGAACTCCCCCACATCCGCCCTCCCAAAGCTTGAGCGGCAACGCCTGCATGACACGGTGGTGGACCATCTGCGCAACTTCATCGTGGAGGGCGTACTGCCGTCCGGCACAAAGCTCAACGAGCGGGAGCTGTGCGAAACGCTTGGCATCTCGCGCACACCACTACGTGAGGCGCTGAAGGTACTCGCGGCGGAAGGGCTGATTGACATCTCGCCCAATCGAGGGGCCACGGTCGCCAGCCTGTCGGCAACGGAGATCCGGGATGTCTTCGAGTTGATGAGCGGCCTGGAAGCGTTCTCGGGCGAACTGGCCTGCGAGCGCATCACGGCCGTGGAGTTCGCCGAGATCAAGGCCTTGCACTACGCGATGCTGGCCTGCCGCGCCCAGGAGGATCTTTCCGGCTACTACAACTACAACCGGCAGATTCATGACCGCATCAACCAGGCCGCACGGAACACCGCGCTTCGCCAGACCTACCTGGCGGTGAACCGCAAGCTACAGGCCCTGCGATTCCGCTCGAACTTCCAGAAGGTAAAGTGGGACAGTGCCATCCGAGACCACGACGAAATGCTCGTGGCGCTGGAAGCAAGGGACGGCAAACGCCTGGCGGCGATTCTTCGCCAACACTTGCTGGACAAGCGCGACGCGGTGCTGCTCATGGAGGCGGGGCAAGCAGGCGCGGCGTCCGTGGCATCAACGGCATGATCGCGGGCCATCGGGGACTGGATCGGCTTCCTACTAGGATAGCCAGCGGTCTGCATGGCGCGGAACTACATCCGTTGGGCGTGAAAGTGGGGCAGCGTCAGCCGACGAGGATCCCAGATGCATGGTGGCCAGCCCCCGGGGTCGCACGCCGGCGCCAATCCGAGGACAGGGCCAAGCTCGGTAGCGAGCGCCACCTCGCTACTGACCGGAGGAGCATCAGTGCTTCGGCACAACTGAGTGCAGGAATTGATGTCCGGGCTGGCTTCGCACCACAGTGTCTGGGAATTTCTGCTCGATTTTCCCCGTTGTAATCCCATACTGCTCGAGTCACCGAAACTCGCGGTGATGCCCTAAGGGCACGCCCAGTTCCGCGGCCGACGCAAAGTTCACGATTTGCTGTCGCTGGCAGGGGCTGCGCATCCAGCCCTCGAACAGAAGGCCGAGTGCTTCCTCGTAGCTGGTACTTCCGCTTTGCACCACACCGACCCTCATCGCGGAAAGAGGACGGACGCCGTGGCGACCACAATTGGCCCAAGACGTCTTCCTACATTATGAAACAGCCATGGAGGGCCGCAGGAATAGTTGGCGCGATCGTTTCCGGGCCAGGCCAGCGCACTTGGCGCAGCGACATCACCTTGTGTAGCGGTGCCTCGCTCGCTGCCAGCCGAGCTCTCACCCGCGCATATTAAGAAACAAGAAAGCTCTGCTTGCTTAAACCCGTGCCTGTTTGGTGATGAATGAGCTACTTCTGGTGCTCCCTTGCTGAAGTCGGCATGACCGTGGCGTCGCCCTCGATGACGACTTTGCCGTTGACCGTGCACACAGTGTTCAGCAAAACGCGCCGCCTTTCCGGAAGCATCTCCCTGACCGTCACGGTCGCGTGCACCGTGTCGCCCGGCTTGACGGGTGCCTTGAAGCGAAGGTTCTGCCCCAGGTAGATTGTGCCTGGGCCCGGCAAGCGCCCGGCGATCGCCGCGGAGATCACGCTGGCGGTCAGCATGCCGTGGGCAATGCGCCCGTTGAACTGGGTGCTGCGCGCGAACTCCTCGTTGATATGGATGGCGTTGTTGTCGCCCGAGGCGGCAGCGAACAGCATGATGTCGGCTTCGGTGATGGTCTTCGCGAAGGAAGCGCTCATGCCGGGTTCGAGGTCTTCGTAGTCATAACCGTTGAGTTGGTTCATCTGGTTGTCTCATGTGTGTTTCGATTGTGTTGGACGACGTCCTCTAGGCCCTCAGTGCTGCTGCCAGTGCGCTCACTTTTAATCAACAAAGGCCTTTTCCAGAACAAAATGGCCGGGATGGCTCATATTGCCTTCGATAAAGCCGCGCGCTTCGAGCATGGTGCGGACTTCCTTGAGCATGTCTGGGCTGCCGCACAGCATGACTCGGTCGTTTTCCGTCGAGAACTCGGGAACATCCAGCCGCTCGAACAGTTCGCGGGTCTCGATCAGCTCTGTAATACGGCCGCGGGTATGGAAGTCCTCGCGGGTGACCGTGGGGAAATAGACTAGCTTCTCTCGCACCAGTTCGCCCAGGTGTTCGTGCTGCGGCAGGTGTTCCAAAATCAGTTCGCGGTAGGCCAGTTCTTCCACAAAGCGGCAGGTATGGGTTAGCACGATCTTGTCGTAGCGCTCATACACTTCGGGATCGCGGATAATCGACAGGAACGGCGCGAGACCGGTGCCGGTGGCGAGCAGCCACAGGGTTTTGCCGGGCAGCAGGTTGTCGACTAGCAGCGTGCCGGTCGGCTTCTTGCCGACAAAAATCTGGTCGCCTTCGCGCAGATGCTGCAGGCGTGAGGTCAGCGGGCCGTCCGGCACCTTGATGCTGAAGAACTCCAGAGTTTCTTCGTAGTTGGCGCTGGCAATGCTGTACGCTCGCAGTAGCGGGCGGCCGTTGACTTCCAGGCCGACCATGGCGAACTGGCCATTCTCGAAGCGGAAGCCCGGATCGCGCGTGCAGGTGAAGCTGAACAGCGTGTCAGTCCAGTGGTGGACGGAAAGTACGGATTGCTGGTTGAGGTTGCTCATGGAAAAACGCCGCAGGGATGACCTCCGGCTGTGAAGAAGCTGAATCGGAAGGTGTTAGCACGAATCAACGGCGGGCGCTGAGCCGCAGCACGCGCCTCGCAGCCCTCACCAATGTTTCTGTTGGCGCGAAGCTGCGCCATTGAACAGCTGGCGCGGACGGCCGATCTTGTACTCCGGATCGGTGATCATCTCTTCCCACTGCGAGATCCAGCCCGGGGTACGCGCCAGGGCGAAGATGCAGGTGAACAGCGAGGTCGGGATGCCCAGCGCGCGCTGCACGATGCCCGAGTAGAAGTCGACGTTCGGGTACAGCTTGCGGCTGACGAAGTATTCGTCTTCCAGCGCGATCTTTTCCAGCTCCATGGCCAGCTTGAACAGCGGGTCATTGTGCAGGCCCAGCTCTTCCAGCACCTCGTGGCAGGTCTCGCGCATCAGCTTGGCGCGCGGGTCGTAGTTCTTGTACACGCGGTGGCCGAAGCCCATCAGGCGCACGCCCGAGTTCTTGTCCTTGACCTGCTTGATGAACTCGCCGATGTTGTCGACGCTGCCGATCTCTTCCAGCATCTTCAGCGCGGCCTCGTTGGCGCCGCCGTGAGCCGGACCCCACAGGCAGGCCACGCCGGCGGCGATGGCGGCGAACGGGTTGGTACCCGACGAGCCGGCCAGGCGCACGGTCGAGGTGGAGGCGTTCTGCTCGTGGTCGGCGTGCAGGATGAAGATACGGTCCAGCGCGCGCTCCAGCACCGGATTGACCTTGTACGGCGCGCACGGCGTGGCGAACATCATCTGCATGAAGTTGCCCGAGTAGGACAGGTCGTTCTGCGGGTAGATGTACGGCTGGCCGATGTTGTACTTGTATGCCATCGCGACCAGGGTCGGCATCTTGGCGATCAGGCGGATCGCGGAGATTTCGCGCTGGTGCGGGTCATCGATGTCCATGGCGTCGTGGTAGAACGCGCTCATGGCGCCCACCAGGCCCGTCAGCACGGCCATCGGGTGGGCATCGCGGCGGAAGCCGCGAAGGAAGAACTGCATCTGCTCGTGAACCATGGTGTGGTTCATCACCGAGTTGACGAACTCTTCCTTCTGCTTGGCGTTGGGCAGCTCGCCCTTCAGCAGCAGGTAGCAGGTCTCGAGGTGGTCGCACTTGGTGGCCAGTTGCTCGATCGGGTAGCCACGGTACAGGAGCTCGCCCTTGTCGCCGTCGATGTAGGTGATCTTCGAATTGCACGAAGCCGTCGACATGAAACCGGGGTCGTAAGTGAACTTGCCGGTCTGGCCGTACAGTTTGCGAATATCGATCACGTCCGGGCCTACGGTGCCCTTGTAGATCGGCAGCTCGACGCTGGGGGAACCATCGGAGAACGATAGCGTGGCTGTCACTTCGGATGGGGTCATCTCTATTCCTCTACAGAAAGCTGGTCATTGCAGGAAGACAGTACCGGACACATCGGACGCTACTAATGGTCCAGGAGATACTTCGGGGATACTTCGGGGATGCGGCCACTACGATAGTTTCCGGCCAAGCGTTTCAGGCACCATCGCCAGCCCGAGCAGCGAAACCAGTCCACAGCCCATCAGGTAGAACGCCGGTGCATTGGGGCTGCCCGTCAGGTGGATCAGCACGGTAGAGAACAGCTGGGCGAAGCCGCCGAATACCGCGATGGCCACGTAGTAAGTCACGGCCATGCCGGTGGCGCGCAGGCGCTGCGGCAGCACCTCGCTCACCAGCACCAGCGTAGCGGGAGACGTCATCCCCATCGGAATGGCGAGGCAGGCGACCACCACCAGCAGGCAGGGCAGGGAGGGGAAGGCGTTGAGCAGCGCAAACGCCGGGTAGGCCATCAGCAGCAGCGCGATACGCGTCCACCACACCATCTTGCGGCGGCCAATCCGGTCGCTCATCCAGCCGGCGATGGGGCCGAACACCACCATCATCGCAGCGGCCACGAAGCCGGCCCAGACCGCGTCACCGCGCGGGATTCCCAACTGGAACGAAGCATAGTTGGGCAGGTAGTAGGCGATCAGGTGCACGGCCGCGGCCAGGCCGGTCATCAGCAGCACGCTGGCGGCCAGCTCGCGCCGGTGCTGGCGCATCAGCTGCCATCCTGCTGATGCCGCCTTCTTGCCACGCGGGGCCGGGGTCAGGGTTTCCTCCAGGCGGCGACGGATGATCTGCCCGATGGGGATCACCAGGATGCCGATCAGGAAGGCAATGCGCCAGCCCCAGGACTCGAGCGCGGAAGGGGAAAGCGAATGGCTGAGCGCAAGCGCCACCAGTGCCGCGAATACCGCGGCGACGCCCTGGCTGGCCGTCTGCCAGCTGGTGTAGAAGCCGCGCGACCGCTCATCGGCGTATTCCAGCAGCATGGCGCTGGCAGAGCCCATCTCGCCGCCGATCGCAAAGCCCTGGACCAGGCGCGCCACGATCATCAGCACGGGCGCGATGATGCCAAGCTGCGCATACGGCGGCGTGACCACCAGGATCAGCGCACTGAGGGCCATCAGCCACATCGAGAGCAGCACAGCCGGCTTGCGGCCGCGGCGGTCGGCATAGGCACCGATCACCAGCCCGCCGAGCGGGCGCATCAGGTAGCCCGCGCCGAAGGTGCCGAAGGACAGCAACAGCTGGCCGAGCGGATTCCCCACGGGGAAGTACAGCGGAATGATCAGGGTGGCAAAGAAGTTGTACACCCCTGAGTCATACAGCTCCAGGGCGCCGCCGATGGTGATGGCCGTGATCGCGGATGCCTTGGACATTGGCTTGGCCTTGTCCTTGGTTTGCGCGGGCACGTTGGGTGGCGCGACCATGGTCGTGGGATCGATGGGCATGTTTGTCTCCTGGCGCCGCGGACTCCTTCTGGTATTCCGCTTTGCCATCTATGTATTTATAGATCTGCTACGGGGCCGGGCACATCCATATGGCGGCCCGGTCGTTCATGTGGCATTCATGCCGCCACGCTCGGCTTACTCTCCTCGCACTGTTCCTGCGGGTTGCGCCACTGCGCCACCAGTCGTTCCCACCTGGTGCGCGTGGCGGCCAGGTTGCGGGCCCGGACGTGGCCGAAGCCGCGGATTTCCTGCGGGAGCTTGGCGATTTCCAGGGCCAGGTCCAGCTTCTGCTTCGACAGCGCATGCAGCAGTTCCTCGACGCAGCGGCGGTATTCGCCGATGAGCGCGCGCTCTTCCTTGCGCTCGGCGGTGTAGCCGAACGGGTCGAACGCCGTGCCGCGCAGGCCCTTGAACCTGGCCAGCACGCCGAAGGCAGTGCGCATCCACGGGCCATACGTTCCCTTGACGAGTTCGCCCTTCTCGTTCTTCTTGGCGAACAGCGGCGGCGCAAGGTGATGCACCAGGCGAACATTGCCTTCGAACATCTCTTCAATCTGCTTGCGGAAGGCGGCGCCGGTATGCAGGCGCGCGACTTCGTACTCATCCTTGTAGGCCATCAGCTTGAACAAGGAGCGGGCCACCGCTTCCGTGAGCCGGCTGCCGCCGATGGCTTGCTCGGCCGTCTTGACCTTGCCGACAAACGCCTCGTACTGCGCGGCGTAGGCGCGGTTCTGGTAGCCGGTCAGGAACTCCGCGTGCTTGCGCATGAGATCCTCCACCGACGGCTTGCGGGCGAACTGGATCACCTGGGCGTCGGCAGAGCGCACCGGCACCTGGCTCAGGTCGTGCGCGCACAGGCGCCCCCATTCGAACGCAGCCTTGTTGCTTTCCACCTGCACGCCGTTGAGTTCGATGGCGCGCATCAGTGCCTCGTGCGACAGCGGCACCGTGCCCTTCTGCCAGGCGTAGCCAAGCATCAGCAGGTTGGCGAAGATCGACTGGCCGAGCAGTTGCGTGGCCACCTTCTCGGCATCGAAGGTGCCGAGCTGGCCCGGCCCGATGGCCTGCGTGATCCGGCCCACGGCCTGCTCGGCCTCGGGCTGCCAGTCCGGGTTGTTCACGAAGGCGGCGGTCGGCGTGAGGTGGCTGTTCAGCACCACGTAGGTCCGCTCGGGCGACATCGTCGCCAGCGTCGTCTTGCTGGCGGCCACCACCGTATCGCAGGCGATCACCAGGTCCGCCATGGCAATATCGACGCGGCTCGCGTGCAGTGCCTCGGGGCTCGCCGCGATCTGGATATGGCTCCAGGTGGCGCCGCCCATCTGCGCCATGCCGGTCGCATCCTGGGTGATCACGCCCTTGCCTTCCAGGTGCGCGGCCATGCCGAGCACGCCGCCGATGGTGACGATGCCCGTGCCGCCGATGCCGGCCACCACGATGCGCCGCGGCGTGCCGGCATCAGGCAGCGTCGGCGCAGGAATGGCCCCGGGAGCGGGAAGCTGGCCCTTGCCGGAGGCGGCAGGCTTCTTCAGTTGGCCGCCCTCGACGGTGACAAAGCTCGGGCAGAAGCCCTTGGTGCAGGAGAAATCCTTGTTGCAGGTGTTCTGGTTGACCGTGCGCTTGCGCCCGAACTCGGTCTCGACCGGCTGCACCGCCAGGCAGTTGCTCTCTACGGAACAGTCGCCGCAGCCTTCGCAGACCAGCTCGTTGATGACCACGCGCTTGTCCGGATCGGCCATGGTGCCGCGCTTGCGCTCGCGGCGCTTCTTGGTGGCGCAGGTCTGGTCGTAGATGATGACGGTGACGCCGGCCACTTCGCGCAGCTCGCGCTGCACGGTATCGAGTTCGTCGCGATGGCGCACCGTGACCCCCTGGGCCAGGTTGTTGACCGCCGCGTACTTGCCCGGCTCGTCGGTCACCACCACGATCTGCCTGGCGCCTTCGGCGGCAAGCTCACGCGTCATGGCGGGCACGTCGAGCTGCCCGTCCACCGGCTGGCCGCCGGTCATGGCCACGGCGCTGTTGAACAGGATCTTGTAGGTGAGGTTGACGCCGGCGTGGATCGACTGGCGCACGGCCAGCAGGCCGGAGTGGTTGTAGGTGCCGTCGCCGAGGTTGGCGAACATGTGGGAGCGCTTGCTGAACGACGACTGTCCCATCCAGTGCACGCCTTCGCCACCCATCTGCGACCACGACGTGGTCGAACGGTCCATCCACGTCACCATGCCGTGGCAGCCGATGCCGGCCATGGCAATCGAGCCTTCCGGCACCTTGGTGCTGGTGTTGTGCGGGCAGCCGGGGCAGAACCACGGCAGGCGGTCGGTGCCGCGCGCATCGCCCTGGGCGGTCGCACGCTCCTTCGCCTCGATCTCCTTCAAGCGCACATCCATGCGAGCGGCCACGTCGGCCGGCACGCCCAGCACCTTGAGCCGGCGCGCGATTGCCTTGGCCACCAGGGCCGGCGACAGGTCCGCCTTGGCGCGCAGCAGCCAGTCCTCGCGGGGCTGGCCGTGGCTCCATTCGCCGCCGGCGCCCTCGCTGTGGTCGTACTTGCCGAACACAGCCGGCCGTGCCTCGGGGCGACAGTGGTACAGCTCGTCCTTGAGCTGCTGCTCGATGATGGGGCGCTTTTCCTCGACCACCAGCACTTCGCGCAGACCCTGCGCGAACTCGCGCACGCCGGCCGGCTCCAGCGGCCACACCACGCTGACCTTGTGCACGCGGATGCCCAGGCTGCGGCACATGGCGTCGTCCAGGCCCAGGTCGAGCAGCGCCTGGCGTGTGTCCGCGTAGGCCTTGCCGCTGGCAATGATGCCCAGGCGGTCGTTCGGGCCTTCCACCACGTTCCGGTTGAGCCGGTTGGCGCGCACATAGGCCAGCGCCGCCGGCCACTTGTACTCCATCATGCGCGCCTCGGCCCCCAGCGGGTCATCCGGCCAGCGGATATGCAGGCCGCCTTCGGGCATGGCGAAGTCCTCGGGCAGCACGATGCGCACGCGGTCGGCGTCGGTCACCACCGAGGATCCGGATTCGACCACTTCCTGCACCGTCTTCATGCCGGCCCACAGACCGCTGAAGCGGCTCATGGCGAAGGCATGCACGCCCAGGTCCAGGATGTCCTGGACACTGGAAGGAAAGAACTCCGGCAGCCCGCACGCCATGAAGGTATGGTCGCTCTGGTGCGCCAAGGTGCTGCTCTTGGAGACATGGTCGTCGCCGGCCAGCGCGATCACGCCGCCCAGCGGCGCGGTGCCGGCCAGGTTGGCGTGCTTGAGCGCGTCGCCGCTGCGGTCCACGCCCGGGCCCTTGCCATACCAGATGCCGAACACGCCGTCGTACTTCTTGCTGGCGGCATCGAACTCCAGCTGCTGTGATCCCCACACCGCGGTCACGCCCAGTTCCTCGTTGACGCCGGGCTTGAAGACCACATGGTTGTCGGCCAGGTACTTCTTGGCTTGCCACATGGCCTGGTCATAGCTGCCCAGCGGCGAGCCGCGGTAGCCGGAGATGAACGCGGCGGTGTTGTGGCCGGCCATGGCATCGCGCTTGCGCTGCAGCAACGGCAGGCGCACCAGCGCCTGCACGCCGCTCATGAAGGCTCGGCCGGATTCCAGCGCGTACTTGTCGTCGATCGAGACGGCTTCCATGGCCTTGCGGGCGTCGTTGGGGAGAAGAGGGGCGTTCATAGGACGGAATTAGCCAGTGGTATCTGAAGGCGGGGCGACGGCACCTGCCGGGCCTCGGGTTCTCTGGCGGCGTGTTCGCCACCCGGATGGTTGTCGCGCACGAACAGCGAGTGATCCGCAATCTTCTCCAGGGGGGCGCGACCTTTACGTAGTCCCTCCTTGATCACTCGGCGCAATTTGCGACAAGCACCGTTGTGAAGACGATAGACACTGCCCACGACGATGTCAACGAACTTCTATATAGGACTTTCATGGGGGGAGTAGTGGTTTTCTCGGGGGTTGCCTTGATTTTCCTTGACTATCTGCCTGTCGATTCCATACATTGCACTCAACACCTATACAGGAGTTGATCAAATGCTCAGAGCCATCGTACTCAACCCGGCCGACAACGTGGCCACCCTGCTGGGCGCCGGCCGTGCCGGCGAATCCTGCGAGCTGCAAGGAGAGGCGTCGGGGCAACTGGTGCTGCTGCAAGACGTCCCGTTCGGGCACAAGGTCTGCATCGCACCCACCTCGCAAGGCGTCGAAATCCTGAAGTACGGCCAGATCATCGGCCGCGCGAGCCAGCCGGTCAGCGCTGGTGAACACATGCATGTCCACAACATCGAGTCGGCGCGCGCTCGCGGCGACCTGCAAAAGAGGTAAGACAGATGGCAACCACCTTCCTTGGCTACCCGCGCGAAAACGGCACCGTCGGCGTGCGCAACTGGGTCGCGGTGATCTCCGTGATGGACAACTGCAACCCGGTGACGCGGACCATCGCCCGCACCGTGAACGGCTGCATTCCGGTGACCACGCTGTTCGTGCGCGGACAGTTCGGCGCGGATCTCGATTTCGCCTTCGAGTCGCTGGCGGGCCTCGGGCGCAATCCCAATATCGGTGCGGTGCTGTTGGTTGGCCTGGAGCCGTCGTCCACGGCGGAAGTCGCGCGTCGCATCGAGGCCACCGGCAAGCCCGTGGAGCGGGTCCACTTGCAGCCGCACGGCACGGTGCAGTGCATCGCCGACGGCACGCGTAAGGCCGCGCGCCTGTCGCTGGCCGCATCGCGTGCGCGCCGCGTGCCCTGTCCGGTCTCCTCGCTGGTGATCGGCGTGGAATGCGGTGGCTCGGATACCACCTCGGGCCTGAGCTGCAACCCGGCCATCGGCCGCATGGCTGACCAGATCATTGCCGAGGGCGGCACCGTCATCATTTCCGAGACTTCGGAGTTCATCGGCGCTGACCACCTGTTTGCCGAGCGCGCCGTGGATGCCCGCGTGCGCGAGGCCTTTGTCACCGCTGTGCGCAATATGGAGAACCTGGCCATCGCACGCGGCGTCGACATGCGTGAGGACCAGCCCTCGCCTGACAACAAGCGTGGCGGCCTGACCACGGTGGAAGAAAAAGCGCTGGGCGCCATGGCCAAGGCCGGCAAGAGCCCGCTGGTGGGTGTGCTGCGCTATGGCGAGGCACCGCAGCAGAAGGGCCTGCATTTCATGGATGCCCCGGCGGCAGCCGTGGAAAACCTCACTGCGCTGGCCGCCGGCGGGTGCCAGCTCACCTTCTTCGGTACCGGAGTGGGTAATCCGATCGGCAGCATGGTGGCACCGACGGTCAAGGTGTGCGGCAACGTCAACACGCTCGACACCATGGCCGACAACATCGATTTCGACGTGAGCGGAATCCTGGAGCGCGGAGAGAAGATCTCCGATGTTGGCGAGCGGCTGTTTGCCTACGCCATGGACGTGGCGTCCGGCACGCGGCTGACCAGCGAGGTGCTCGATATCCGTGAGACCGCGATCAGTCGCTTCGCACTGAGCCTCTGAGCCCCTGAGCCCCTGAGCAACCATGACAAAGCTCAACAGCGTCTCCGACGCGATCATTCATTCGATCGAATCCGGCACACTGCGCGAAGGCGACCGCCTGCCCTCCGAGGGCGAGCTGGCCACCCTGCACGGTGTGAGCGTGGGCACCATCCAGAAGGCGCTCACTCGGCTGACGCACTCCGGACTGATCACACGCGAGCAGGGACGTGGCACCTTCGTCTCGGGCACGCGAGTGGCGCCCGCTGACGTGCGCTACCTGCGCTTCCGCGACGAAGAGGGCAACGAGCTGCCGTCCTATGTCCATGCGCGCTCGGTCAAGCGCATCAAGCGCAAGGGGCCGTGGTCGGAGTTTCTTGCCGGCGACGGCTACGTGCGCATCGAGCGCGTGATCACGGTCGGCGGCCGCTTTGACCTGTACAGCGAGTTCTGGCTGCGCGAGGAAGACTTCGCCCAGCTGGGCGGCCTGGACCGCGAGGCGCTGGAGAAGAACCTGCGCGAGCTGATCGGCCAGCGGCTGTCGCTGCCGACGCTGCGCGTGGACCAGTGGGTCCGCTTCGGCGCGCCGCCCGCGACAGCCGCGCGCGAGCTGGGTCTCGAGCCGGATGCACCGGCATTCATCATGGAAATGCGCGGCTACACCCTGCGTGATCAGCCGCTCTACTACCAGTCGGTCTACGCCGCCCCGTTCTCGGAGCGGCTGATGATCGTGCGGGAGAAGTAGCATGACAATCCGTTGGAGCCCCCAGGCGCTGGAGCGCTGGACGGCAAAGGTTTTCGAATCCTGCGGCGTGGCCCCTGACCACGCGCTGGAAGCTGCCGCCGTGCTGGTGCGCAGCGAGCTGCGCGGTTACAAGACGCATGGCATGACGCGCGTGCCGTCGTACGTCGAGCGCCTGCGCGCGGGGGACTTCAACCCGCACGCGGCCATGACGCACCGCAGCTTTCCCGGCGGCATCGTGCTGGATGCCGATGGCGCCATGGGCCAGGTCGCCGGCCCGCATGCTGTGCGGCTCGGGCTCGAAGCGCTGGAATCGAGTGCCTCCGTGCTGATCGCCGTGCAGTCGTGCGGCCATCTGGGCGCGCTCGGCGTGCATGCACTGCTGGCCGCCGAGGCGGGCGCCTTCTGCATGGTCGGGCAGCGTACGCCGCCGGTGCTGGCCATGGAAGGCTTCTCCGGCCCGGCCATCGGGCACAACCCCATTGCCTTCGGCTGCCCCTTGCCGGGTGGCGCGCCGATCGTGTTCGACGTCGCTTGCAGCGTCGCCGCCCGCGGCCACATCCTGCTGGCCGCACGCGAGGGCAAGCCGATCCCTGAAGGGTGGGCACTGGACGCCAACGGCGTGCCGACCACGGACGCGCAACGCGCGCTCGGTGGCGCGCTGCTGCCCACCGGCGGGCACAAGGGCATTGGCATAGCCATGATGGTCGAGTGCCTGGCCGGTGCCCTGGCGGCGACGGCTGACGCCCTTGAGCCGCAGCGCAATGACGTCAAAAGCGGCGGCGCGGTCGGCCGGCAGGGCGGCTTTGTCTGGCTGGTGAAGCCGCAGGCCTTCGCCGGCCAGGAGTTCTTTGGCGGCTACATGCGTCACTGGACCGACACCTATCTTGCCGCCGGCGGCGAAGAGGCACGCCTGCCCGGCCACCGCGGCGACGCGCTTGAGCGTGAAAGCCGCGAACACGGCATCGTGCTGCCGGACGCCATCGCCCAGGAGCTGGGCGCACTCGGCCGGCAACTGGACCTCCCATTCGCCACCCAGGCGCAGCACGCCTGAGCGAACGCGCTCGAGCGAGCGCTTGAACCACAGACAGACATCCCAAGAGACTAGGAGGCAACAATGAAGGCAGTTCGAGTAATCCCGGGCCCCGAGGGCGGCACGGTGGAAGTGCAGGACATCCCGGCGCCCGTGGCGGGGCCGGGGCAGGTGCTGGTCAGGGTCCGCGCCAGTGGCCTGAACCGCGGCGAGATCAATCAGGCGAAGGAGCTGCGCACGGGGAACACCATCACCACCGGCGTCGAGTTCGCGGGCGAGGTGGCCGAAGTCGGTGAAGGCGTGAGCAGCTGGCGCAAGGGCGACCGGGTCATGGGGCACGGCAAGGGTTGCCAGGCCGAGTACGTGGTTGCTGATCCCCTGGCGCTGATCGCGGTGCCCGACGGGCTGTCGTGGATCGACGCCGCGGCCTTCCCCAACGTGTTCATCACGGCGCACGACGCGCTGGTGACGAACGGCCAGTTCAAGGCCGGCGAATCGGTGCTGGTCAACGGCGCCTCGGGCGGGGTGGCGATGGCCGCCATCCAGATTGCATCGCTGATGGGCGCGAAGCCGGTCATCGCCACCTCGCGCTCGGCGGCCAAGCTCGACAAGATCCGCCAGTACGGCGTCGACGTCGGCATCGACGCGTCGAAGGACGACCAGGTCGCGGCGGTGATGGCCGCCACCGACAACCGTGGCGTCGACATCATCATCGATACCGTCGGCGGCCCCGTGTTCGAAGCGAACATGAAGAGCCTCGCGGTCAAGGGTCGCTTGGTGAATATTGCGCGCCTCGGTTCGGCCACCGCACAGATCGACCTGACGCAGTTGTGGCTCAAGCGCCTGCAATTGATCGGCGTGACCTTCCGCACCCGTACTGAGCAGGAGCGCCTCGAGTGCATCCAGGCCTGCGCGCGCGACATGCTGCCCTTCCTGCGGGCCGGCCGCGTGCGCCTGCCCATCGACCGCACCTTTGCCATGACGGACATCCACACCGCGCATGCCTATATGAAACAGGATCAGCATGTCGGCAAGATCGTGCTGACCGTCGACTAACAAGCCAGACATCCCCAAGGAGACATCCATGACCATCCAGATCAAGCCGCTGACCGGTTCGGTCGGCGCATCCGTGACCGGCGTCGACCTGAACGCGCCGATCAATGCCGCCACCTTCGAGGTCCTGCACCAGGCCTTCCTCGAGCACGGCGTGCTCATTTTCCGCGGCCAGTTCTTGCAGCCGGCTGCCCAGGTGGCCTTCGCCCGCCTGTGGGGCACGCCGGTGCAGGGCAACCCGCTGCTCAAGGGGCTGGCGGAGTTCCCGGAGCTGTTCCAGGTCACCAAGATTCCGAAGGAGACCGCCTCGACCGAGGCCTGGCACTCCGACTCCATCTACACCCCGGTGCCGCCCAAGATCTCGATCCTGTCGGGTGTCACGATCCCGGTCGGCGGCGACACCATGTGGTGCAACCAGTACCTGTCATACGAGCGCCTGTCTCCGACCATGCAACGCGTGATCGAGGGCCTGCGCGCTCGCTTCAGCGGTGGCCGCCTGGCCAAGATGACCGGCTCCGACAAGGTGCCTTCGGCGGTGCACCCGATCGTACGCACGCACCCTGAGACTGGCCGCAAGGCGCTGTACGTCGGCCATCCGGACACCGCGCTATGCATCGAGGGCATGACCGAAGCCGAAAGCCGGCCACTGCTCGACTTCCTGTACGAGCACTCGACCACGCCCGACAACGTTTACCGCCACATGTGGCAGGAAGGCGATGTCCTGATGTGGGACAACCGCTGCACCATGCACTACGCCGTGCATGACTATGGCACCGCCGAGCGCGTGCTGAACCGTGTGACGCTGGAAGGCGAAGTGCCCTGCTAAGCGGCAACACCATGGCGCCGGCAGCGCAAGGCGCGAGGGTTCAAAGGAGACTGAACAATGCAGATAGGGATCCCGACTGAGACTCGGGCGGGGGAGGCGCGTGTTGCCGCTACGCCGGAGACCGTCAAGAAGTATGTGGCGCAGGGCCACCAGGTGCTGGTGCAGGCCGGTGCCGGCGTGCGCGCCAGCCAGCCCGATGCCGCCTATGAGGCAGCGGGCGCACGGATCGGCACCGCCGCCGAAGCGCTGGGCGCCGCGCTGGTGCTGAAGGTGCGCGCACCGGATGCTGCCGAACTCGCGCAGGTGAAACCGGGCGCGGTCCTGGTCGGCATGCTCAATCCTTTTGACGCCGAGAACAACGCGCGCATGACGGCGGCCGGCATCATCGCCTTCGCGCTCGAAGCCGCGCCGCGCACCACCCGGGCGCAGAGCATGGACGTGCTGTCCTCACAGGCCAATATCGCCGGCTACAAGGCCGTGCTGGAGGCCGCGCACCACTACCAGCGCTTCATGCCCATGCTGATGACGGCGGCCGGCACCGTGAAGGCGGCACGCATACTGATCCTTGGCGCCGGCGTCGCGGGCCTGCAGGCCATCGCCACGGCCAAGCGGCTGGGCGCGGTGATCGAGGCCTCCGATGTGCGCCCCGCAGTCAAGGAACAGATCGAGTCGCTGGGCGCCAAGTTCCTGGATGTGCCGTTCCTGACCGACGAGGAGCGCGAGATCGCCCAGGGCGTGGGCGGCTATGCGCGGCCGATGCCGCCGGACTGGATGAAGCGGCAGGCCGAACTCGTGCACCAGCGCGCCATTCAGGCCGACATCGTCATCACCACGGCGCTGATCCCTGGCCGCAAGGCACCGGTGCTGCTGTCCGAAGCCACCGTGCAGCAGATGAAGCCGGGCTCGGTGGTGGTGGACCTTGCCGCCGCGCAGGGCGGCAACTGTCCGCTGACGGTGGCCGACGAGGTGGTCGAGCGCCATGGCGTGACCCTGGTCGGCCACACCAACCTGGCCAGCATGGTGGCGGCGGACGCCTCGGCGCTCTACGCGCGCAATGTGCTGGATTTCCTCAAGCTGGTCATCGACAAGGAAGGCAAGCTCGTGATCGACCTCGAAGACGACATCGTCGCGGCGTGCCTGATGACGCGGCGCGACGAGTTGGCAAAGGCTGGCTAGCCAGTCAGTAATGGCGCAGTAATGCGGCAATCAAGGAGACAACCATGGAAATGGTGAACCACACGGTGATCAACCTGATCATCTTCGTGCTGGCGATCTACGTGGGCTACCACGTGGTCTGGACGGTGACGCCCGCGCTGCACACCCCGCTGATGGCGGTGACCAATGCGATCTCGGCCATCATCATCGTCGGCGCCATGCTGGCCGCCGGCCTGACCGAAGGCGGTGTCGGACGCGCGATGGGTACGCTGGCCGTGGCGCTGGCGGCTGTGAACGTGTTCGGCGGCTTCCTGGTCACCCAGCGCATGCTGGAGATGTTCAGGAAGAAGGCGCCGAAGGCTGCGCCTGCGGCCAAGGCGCAGGCGCCCGCTGAAGGTCCCGTTGATGGCATTCTGCTTGGGGGTCCGCAATGAACGGTCTGTCCATGAACACAGTGACCCTGGCCTACCTGGGCGCCTCGGTCTGCTTCATCCAGGCGCTCAAGGGCCTGTCGCACCCGGCTTCGGCGCGCAAGGGCAATGCCTTCGGCATCATCGGCATGGCACTCGCGGCGCTGACGACCGTGGCGCTGATCGCCAAGCTCAAGAGCGAGTTCCTGGCCGCCGGCGCGGTGCAGTCGTCAGTCGGCACCGGAGTGGCGCTGATCCTGGCTGCGCTGGTGGTCGGCGGCGGTATCGGCGCCTACGTGGCGAAGAAGGTCGAGATGACCAAGATGCCAGAACTGGTGGCGGCAATGCACTCGCTGATCGGCCTGGCCGCGGTCTTCATTGCAGTGGCGGCGGTGGCCGAGCCGGCCGCCTTCGGCATCGCGCCGGCAGGCTCGCACGAGATCCCGATGGGCAACCGCGTCGAGCTGTTCATCGGCTGCTTTGTGGGCGCCATCACCTTCTCCGGTTCGGTGATCGCCTTCGGCAAGCTGGCCGGGCGCTACAAGTTCCGCCTGTTCCAGGGCGCGCCGGTGGCGTTTGCGGGTCAGCACATGCTGAACCTGCTGCTGGCCGTCGCCATGATCGGTTTTGGCATTGCCTTCTTCCTGACCCAGGCCTGGCTGCCGTTCCTGGTCATGCTGGCGATTGCCTTCGTGCTGGGCGTGCTGATCATCATCCCGATCGGCGGCGCGGACATGCCGGTGGTGGTATCGATGCTGAACTCGTACTCGGGCTGGGCGGCGGCAGGCATCGGTTTCTCGCTGAACAACCCGATGCTGATCATCGCCGGCTCGCTGGTGGGATCGAGCGGTGCCATCCTCTCGTACATCATGTGCCGCGCCATGAACCGCTCCTTCTTCAACGTGATCCTGGGCGGCTTCGGCGGGGATACGGCCTCTGCCGGCGCTACTGGCGCGCAGACCCAGCGCAACGTGAAGTCCGGCTCAGCCGATGACGCCGCGTTCGTGATGGGCAATGCCGAGACCGTGGTCATCGTGCCGGGCTACGGCCTGGCGGTGGCGCGCGCCCAGCATGCGCTCAAGGAACTGACCGAGAAGCTCACCGAGAAGGGCGTGACCGTGAAGTATGCGATCCACCCGGTCGCCGGCCGCATGCCGGGCCACATGAACGTGCTGCTGGCCGAGGCCGAGGTGCCGTACGACCAGGTCTTCGAAATGGAAGACATCAACAGCGAGTTCGGCCAGGCCGACGTGGTGCTGGTGCTGGGCGCCAATGACGTGGTGAACCCGGCGGCCAAGACCGACCCGAAGTCGCCGATCGCCGGCATGCCGATCCTGGAGGCGTACAAGGCCAAGACCATCATCGTCAACAAGCGTTCGATGGCCTCCGGCTATGCCGGCCTGGACAATGAACTGTTCTACATGGACAAGACCATGATGGTGTTCGGCGACGCCAAGAAGGTGGTCGAAGACATGGTCAAGGCGGCCTGAGCCGCGTCGTCAGACATCTAGGGAGACATGGCAATGAACCAAGGCCTTAGCAACTCCAACCCCGCCTCCAACTCCGCTCTCAATCCGTTCGCGGATCTCGAAGGCAAGGTTGCGCTGGTGACCGGCGCCTTTGGCGGCCTGGGCCTGCATTTTGCGCAGACCCTGGCACGCGCCGGCTGCCGGGTGGCCTTGGCCGGCCGGCGTGTCGGCGAAGGCGAGGCCTTGCTGGCAGAGCTGCGCAAGCAAGGCGGGCAGGGCTGCGTGGTCGCGCTCGATGTGAGGGATCCGGCCTCGGTAAGCGCGGCGTTCGAGGCGACGCGGCGCGAACTCGGCCCCGTGCAGATCGTCATCAACAGCGCCGGCATCGCCACCACCGGTGCGGCGATGGACGTGACCGAAGCGGAGTGGCAAAGCGTGATCGACACCAACCTGAATGGCGCATGGCGGGTGGCGCAATGCGCCGCGCGGATGATGCGTGACGCCGCGACTGGCGGCAGCATTGTCAATATTGCTTCCATCCTGGGCCTGCGCGTCGCCCAGCAGGTGCCCGCCTACACCGCGGCCAAGGCCGGGCTGATCCACCTGACGCGCTCGCTTGCCCTGGAATGGGCGCGCCACAACATCCGGGTGAATGCGCTGGCGCCCGGCTACTTCGAGACCGAGATCAACCGCAGCTTCTTCGAGACCGAAAGCGGGCAGGCCCTGATCCGGCGCATCCCCCAGCGCCGGCTCGGGCAGCCGCGCCAGCTAGATGGCGCGCTGCTGCTGCTGGCCTCGGATGCCTCGGACTTCATGACCGGCACGGTCCTGCCCGTTGACGGCGGGCACTCGATCAACTCGCTTTAAGAGGTTTTCCCATGTTCACTCCGTGCCCCACCGAGCGCAGCCGCGCCATCGCCGACTGCGTCGAGGCCTTCGTGCGCGAGGTTGTCGCGCCTTACGAGCGCGATCCCCGCAACGCCGGCCACGGCCCGACCGAGGACCTGGTCCGCGAACTGCGCGCCAAGGCCCGCGAAGCGGGCGTCATGACGCCGCACATCCTGCCTGACGGCGACCACCTGACACAGCTGGAGACGGCGGCAGTGCTCAAGCGCTCCGCGCTGTCGCCGCTGGGCCCCGTGGCCGTCAATACAATGGCCCCGGACGAGGGCAACATGTACCTGCTCGGCAAGGTCGCCACGCCGGAACAGAAGCGGCGGTTCCTCGACAAGCTCGTGAGCGGCGACGCGCGCTCGGCCTTCTTCATGACCGAGCCGGCCGAGGAAGGCGGCGCCGGGTCCGACCCGTCGATGCTGCAGACCGTCGCCGTGCAGCAGGGCGACCACTGGATCATCAACGGCCGCAAGATGTTCATCACCGGCGCGGAAGGCGCTTCGGTCGGCATCGTGATGGCCCGCACCGGCAGCGGCGACAAGGTCCAGTCGACCATGTTCCTGGTGGACCTGCCGGACCCGGCCATCCGCATCGAACGCGTACTCGACACCATCGACAATTCGATGCCGGGCGGCCACGCGCTGATCGTCATCGACAACCTGCGCGTGCCGGCCAGCCAGGTGCTCGGCGAAGTCAACGAAGGCTTCCGCTATGCGCAGGTACGGCTCTCGCCGGCGCGGCTGTCGCATTGCATGCGCTGGCACGGCTGCGCCACGCGCGCGCATGAAATCGCCACGGCCTACGCGACCCGGCGCAAGGCGTTCGGCAAGCTGCTGATCGACCACGAAGCCGTGGGCTTCATGCTGGCCGAGAACCTGATCGACCTGCAGCAGGCGGCGCTGATGATCGACTGGTGCGCGGGCGTGCTCGACGGCGGCGTACTCGGCACCAACGAAAGCTCGATGGCCAAGGTGGCGGTGTCCGAGGCCGTGTACCGCGTCGCCGACCGCTGCGTGCAGGTCATGGGCGGTACGGGCGTGTCGCGCGACACGATCGTCGAGCAGGTGTTCCGCGAAGTGCGCGCCTTCCGCATCTACGACGGCCCCACCGAAGTCCACAAGTGGTCGCTCGCGAAGATGATCAAGCGCAAGACCCTGAGCGGAGAGGGGAGCCATGGCTGAGGTACACGATTTCGCCGGCACGGTGCCGGTGCGCGAACAGCACCGCTTCGATCAGGCAGCCCTGGAGCGCTGGATGGTGCAGCACGTCGAGGGATATGCCGGGCCGCTGACGATCGACCAGTTCAAGGGCGGCCAGTCCAACCCGACCTACCGCCTGCGCACGCCGGGGCACAGCTATGTGCTGCGGCGCAAGCCGCCCGGCAAACTGCTCAAGGGCGCCCATGCGGTGGAACGCGAAGCCCGGGTGATGGCGGCGCTGGGGCAGGCGGGCTTTCCCGTACCCCGGATCCATGGGCTTTGTACCGACGACTCGGTGATCGGCAGCTGGTTCTTCGTGATGGACCTCGTCGAAGGCCGCATCTTCTGGGATGCCGGCTTCACCGATGTACCGAGGGACGACCGCGCGGCCTACATGGACGCGATGAACGCGACGCTGGCCTCGCTGCACACCATCGATCCCAACGCGATCGGGCTGGGTGACTATGGCAAGGCGGGCGGCTATGTTGCCCGCCAGGTCGCACGCTGGTCGGGGCAGTACCTGAACGACGAGCTGGCCGGCCGGCACCCGGCGATGGATCGGCTGGTCGAGTGGCTGCCGAAGCAACTGCCCGCCACCGACGACGTGGCCATTACCCACGGCGACTTCCGGGCCGACAACCTGATCTTCCATCCGACCGAGCCGCGCGTGCTCGCCGTGCTGGACTGGGAGCTGTCGACGCTCGGCGATCCGCTGGCCGATTTCGCCTACCACGCGATGATGTTCCGCATGCCGCCCGATATCCTGGGCGGCATCGCCGGGCGCGACCTCGCGGCGGCGGGCTTGCCGGACGAGGCGGCGTACGTCGAGGCTTATTGCCGCCGCACCGGTCGCGACAGCATCGGCAACCTCGACTTCTACATCGCCTTCAACATGTTCCGCTTCGCGGCGATCCTGCACGGCGTCAAGGGCCGCGCCGCACGCGGCACCGCGTCGAGTGCCGAGGCGCATGCCATGGGCGAGCGCTTCGCCCGGGTGGCGGACCTGGCCTGGGCGCAGGCCCAGCGCGTGGGTTGACATCGCCAGTTGGCCAGATGGGGAATCCGCGTCAGGTCTGCATTGGCGGGGCAGGGCAGTTGCAACCCGCTGCCCGCTACGCCGGCTAAGAGTTTGACTTAAATATAGAGAGTACGGAGATATCGATGACCTACCGCGCACCGCTCAAGGACATGCTGTTCGTGATGAACGAACTGGCAGGGCTGGAAGCCGTAAGCCAGTTGCCGGGCTTTGAGGAAGCCACGCCGGAGACGGCGCAGGCCGTGCTGGAAGAAGCTGCCAAGTTCAACGAGCAGGTGGTGGCACCGCTGAACTGTAAGGGCGACCTCGACCCCAGCAGCTGGAAGGATGGCTTGGTCACCACTACGTCGGGCTTCAAGGACGCATTCCGCCAGTTCGGCGAGGGCGGCTGGCAAGGCGTGCTCCATCCGCAGGAATTCGACGGGCAGGGCCTGCCCAAGCTGATTGCCACGGCATGCATCGAGATGTTGCATAGTGCCAACCTCTCGTTCGCGCTGTGCCCTATGCTGACGGACGGCGCCATCGAGGCACTGTTGACTGCAGGCTCGGACGAACAAAAGGCCACCTTCCTGCCCAAGCTGATCTCGGGCGAGTGGACTGGCACTATGAATCTGACCGAGCCGCAGGCCGGTTCGGACCTGGCCGCGGTGCGCACGCGCGCAGAGCCGCAGGGCGATGGCACCTACAAGGTCTTCGGCACCAAGATTTTCATCACCTACGGCGAGCACGACATGGCGGACAACATCGTCCATCTCGTGCTGGCGCGTACGCCGAATGCGCCGGAAGGCGTGAAGGGCATTTCGCTCTTCATCGTACCCAAGTTCCTGGTCAACACGGACGGCTCCACCGGCGCGCGCAATGACGTGCATTGCGTGTCGATCGAGCACAAGCTGGGCATCAAGGCCAGCCCGACCGCGGTGCTGCAGTTTGGCGACCACGGCGGCGCCATTGGCACGCTGGTGGGTGAAGAGAACCGCGGCCTCGAGTACATGTTCATCATGATGAACTCGGCGCGTTTCGCCGTTGGCATGCAAGGCATCGCCGTGTCCGAGCGTGCCTACCAGCAAGCCGTGGGTTATGCACGCGAGCGCGTGCAGAGCCGCCCGGTCGACGGTTCCGCGCGCGAGGCCGTGACGATCATCCATCACCCCGACGTGAAGCGCATGCTGCTGACGATGCGCGCGCTGACCGAAGGTGCGCGCGCCGTTGCCTACGTGGCCGCAGCGGCCAGCGACGCCGCGCACCAGCATCCGGACGCGGCGGTGCGCCAGCAGAACCAGGCGGTCTACGAGTTCCTGGTGCCGGTCGTGAAGGGCTGGAGCACCGAATTGTCGATCGACGTCACCAGCCTTGGCGTGCAGGTGCACGGCGGCATGGGCTTCATTGAAGAAACCGGAGCGGCCCAGCATTACCGCGATGCACGCATCCTGTCCATCTACGAAGGCACCACCGCCATCCAGGCGAATGATTTGGTCGGCCGCAAGACCGTACGCGATGGTGGCGCGGTCGCGCGCGCGATCTGCGCCCGGATCGCCGAAACCGAAGCCGCGCTCGGCAAGCATGAGGGCGCCGCGTTCAGGGCAGTGCAGGCGCAACTGGCGAAGGGCCGTGCCGCGCTGGAAGCGGTGGTGGAGTTTGTCGTCGCCAATACCAAATCGGACCCGAACGCCGTGTTCGCTGGCAGCGTGCCGTACCTGAAGCTGTGCGGCATCGTCTTCTCGGGCTGGCAGCTTGGCCGGGCGATGCTGGCCGCGGATGTGAAGCGTGCTGAGGATCCGGGCTTCCATGATGCCAAGATCGCGACGGCGCACTTCTTCGCAGAGCACATGTTGTCGCAGGCGTCTGCGCTGCATGATGCCGTCGTAGGTGGCGCGCCCCCCGTGAATACATTCCCCGAGGCGCAGTTCTGAGCCCGACGGCTGGCGCCTTATCTTCCAAGCAGATCGACAGCGTCGTCGGCCCGGACGTGATCGTGGCGTCGAACACCTCGTCGATCTCGATCACCAAGCTGGCCGCCGTGACCAGCCGCGCCGACCGCTTCATCGGCATGCACCGACCCCGCACGACGTTCGCGCTCCTGGAAGGGCGCGATTCGATCGGTGGCACGTGGAGCCTGTTCAAGTACCTGGGCTTTCCAGGATGTCCTGGCAGTCCCGGCGGGCAGATATCTGTGCGCGCCCCCTACGCCAGTCAGTGCACAACGGCCAATTGGTTCAGGAGGCCTCCCCGTATTGACGATACTTATTCATCTGGGCAGTCAGCCGTTGAAGCAGCCGGTTGGCCGCGGGCGAGAGCTGGCGACCAGCACGCGTGACCAGGTGCGCCTCGGGGCTCTGGAGCAAGCGATTTTCCACCGGGATCGCTACCAGTTCTCCGGCCTCCAGTTCCGCAGCGATCGAGATAGGAGTGAGCAGGGCGAATCCGAGGTTGCTCTTTGCAAAGAGCTTGAGGACGGATGCCGAATTGGTCGTAATCGCAGGCGTAAACCTGACCTTGTCGAGCAGCATCGCGGCGTCGACAAGCCGCCGCGTGCCATGCTCCGGATGTGTGAGTGCCAGCGGGTAAGGAAGCAGGTCGTGGAGGGTGACAGACTGGACTTTGCCAACCAGCGGAAACGACGGGGAAACGATCGCATGCATGGGCTGGCGCGATCCCACCCGGCTCACGATCCTGCTGTCGGATGATGGATTGAAGACCAGGCCGATGTCGGCTTCATCTTCCGACACTCTTCGCATCACCTCGTTCGTGCTGCAAAGATCCAGCGTAATCGAGATCTCGGGGTAGGTTTCGCAGAACTGCTTGATGGGGCCGCTGACCATGGTGGAGGCAAAGCCCTCGCCCATCACCAGGGCGATCAAGCCGCGGCGCAGTCCGCGGATTTCCTGGAGCTTGGCAATCAGGTCCGCCTGATGGGAACGCTGCTGGCGAAAATACTCGATGAGGAGCGCGCCGGCTTCGGTCGGCCTGACGCCCCGCTTGTTGCGCTCCACAAGCTGGGTCGCAAGCTCCTCTTCCAGCAAGGCAATCTGTCTGCTGACGGCGGAGGGTGCCACATCAAGATAGTCGGCTGCCGCTCGCACCGTGCCACACCGTACGGCCTCATACAGATAGCCGATGCGGCTCTCGTTGATCTGGCCTGCCATTCTGTTATCCCCGATCAGACCAAAGCCGTTGATGGCCGATGACGGATTCTCGCACTCATGTTCACAAGAGTGCAATGTCAGTGCCGGGTCAGAACGGGCGTTTCGGTCATCGGGCTATCACCGCCCATCCAGCATGAAGCGAGCCGCTTCCTGCGCTTGCCGACGCAGCATGCCGGGGGGCGGCGTCAATCCGCAACGGCCTGGACCGTATCCGCTGAGTGTCGTCCAGCGCGCTTTGTGCGCCGCATGATGAGCAGGACAGCCAGGACGACGGGAGCAACCAGGATCCCTTCGATGAGCTCCGGATTGAGAAGCAGGTCCGCGGCATGCAGCGACCTGAGCGCTGCCGAGGACAATGACAGCACGTAGTAGGAAATAGCGGCAACGGACAGGCCCTCGACCGCGTGCTGAAGCCTCAATTGGCTACGGGCGGTCTGGTTCATCCCCTGCAGAAGACGGGTCGTATCTTCTTCCTGGGCGACACTGACTCGGGTGCGAAGCAGGTCAACCACCCTCGCAATGCGCTGCGCAAATTGCTCCTGCCGGGCCCACACCGCCTTGCAGGTCTGCATGGCAGGGCCAAACCGGCGCTCCATGAACTCTGCAATGGTTGGCATGCCTTCGACCCGTTCTTCCCGCAGCTCGTGAATGCGGGCTTGCACCAGCCCCTCATAGGCACGCGACGCGCTGAAGCGGGAAGCGAAGTCAGCCAGCGCCTCACTGCGCACCGCAAGGTGGGTCAGTTGGACCAGCAAGTCTGAGTCACGGCGCCCTCCCTGGCTCATATCCATGTCATGCATCAGCGGAGCAAGGGAATGCTGCAGTTCGTCCAGGGTCTTGCCCAGGCCGCGCGCGACCGGCAGGGCGAGCAGGGCCATCATCCGGTACGTCTCTATCTCGTAGAGGCGCTGCAGAAGCCGCCCGCTCTGGACTTCGCGCAGGCCGCCGTCAATCACCAGGAAGCGCGAGAAACCATCCTCCTTGATGGTCCAGTCGCAGAAGACCTGCGCACTGCCGAGGACGCGGCTGCCCACCATCGCCGACCCGTCGATCCACTCTCGTACGTTCTCGCCGGCTGTTGCCGCAGACTCTCCCGACACGAGCTCTATCCGGACCGCGACGAATCGCTTGCCTGCCAGCGCTTGAAACCATTCCGCCGGAACGTGTTCCGTGGCCAGCGCGGAGAAGTAATCGTGATCGTGCCGGCTGGCGACAAAGGTGAAGGTGGAGAACTCAGTGTGCCGCTCCCACTTGAGTTGCTTGCCGGGGCCCCATAGCCCTGAGTAGTGCTTGGCGTCGGCGGGCGGCTCGGCCAGGCCGGTACGTCGGCACAAGGACCTCAGCAGGGCTTCGTGAATGGCCGCGTCGCCCTCGGCGTAGATCGCAAAGTGTGTGAGGGACACTGAACCGCTGATGCGCAGAAAAGGCCGCGCGTGCAGTTCATTGGCAAGGGGGGCGCGCAGGGGGTGATCCATCGTTGATCCGTGTTCCGTCGTGAGCCGTACCAGACTCGGGAGCCGCTTTTCGGCCAGAACGTTGGCGCAGAGGTGAGGCAACGTGCGGCTTACCCATTTGAATAGCGGACAGGCCCGCCGCCAGCTGATTGACCGTCCGCCCGATCGGATTCCTGGTCAGGCCCCGTTCAGGGAAGTCTTGACGTCGCCAAGACGTTGCCCGACATTCCGATAACGTCCGAGCGTCAGGGTCAATACGCAGGCGGCCAGCAACAAGCACGGCAGGATGATCAGTGCCTGCTCATAGTTGCCGTACCGGTCAAAGTAGGCACCGATTGCCACGGGTCCGATCACGGCACCGAGGCCGTAGCCGGAGAAGCACAGGCCATAGAGCGTCCCAAAGGAACGCAACCCGAAGTACGACCGCACCAGGTAGGAAATGAGGTCTCCCTCCGCCCCGATGGTCAGCCCGATCAACGCCGCAGCACAAAGGAGTGCCGAGAAGTCGTGCGATGCGCGCAGCAGGAAAATGCCGCACGCTCCAGCCACCAGGAACACGCAGGTGACAAAGGGAGCGTGGATGCGGTCGAGTAGCACGCCAGTCAGCAGGCGGCCTGCCAGCAAGCCAATACCCAACACCGAGGCACCACGTGCGGCGTCGGCCGCAGTGAAACCGCGATCGGCGAGCATGGTTGGCAGTTGCGGGACCAGAGCGAGCGTACACGACGACCCGACCAGGAAGATCAGCCAGATGGCCCACAGGCGATAGGTCTTAACAGCCTCTGCCAGCGGCACGCCGTCGGCGGGTGCGCTACGACCGGCCTGCCCGGTCCGTTGCACCAGCTTGCGCTCCTTGATCAGCAGACAAGCCAGCAGCGTCAGCGGAATGGATCCGGCCCCGAGGAGGGTGTAGGCAGCGCGCCAGCCATAATTGGACACTAGATACTGAGCGAAGGGCGGCATGATCATGGTGCCGATGCCGAGACCACCCATGGCCAGGGCCAGCGCCAGGCCGAGGCGCCGGTCGAACCACTGTGGCATCACTGCAAGGTAGCCGACCACGGAAACCGCTGCGCCAAAGATGCCGACCAGGCCGGACAGTCCGACCCAGAGTGCAATGCTGCCGTTCTGCTGCGACATGCCGATCACGGCAAACGCGTACGCGAGGCCGAGAAAGACAATGACGCGACGGATGCCGAAGCGATCCATCAGCATGCCAACCAGCGGGCTGCCGAGCGTCAGGCCCAGCATTGAGGCCGAGTAGGAAAGCGACGCGACCGAGCGGCCCCACCCGAATTCCGTCCCCACCGCTCGCACGAAGATGCCGCCCGCGGCATGAAACGACGGCGTCAGGCCGGCAAACATGCCCAGCGCCGCGCCGAGCACTATTGCAATATACGTCCACCGGCCGATTGGCGGCTGATTCAGTTGATCCATGGTGTCTCCTCTTGCGCGTCGCGCCGGCTATCCTGCCGGCTGCAACACGCTGTCTTAGCTACAATTGGTATATGCGATCAGAAGGAACTTCGCGTTGACATCTGATCCGACGTGCGGGTCAGGTCGTCATGGCCCGCTATGAGGCCAGCACAAGATCGGCAGCCTTTTCGCCGATCATGATCGAAGCGGCATTGGTATTGGGTGAGCACATCGTCGGCATCACCGAAGAGTCCACCACGCGCAGGCCGCTGAGGCCCCGGACCTTCAGCTCCGGATCCACCACCGCCATCGCGTCCACCCCCATCTTGCAGGTGCCGATCGGATGCCAGCTGGTCTGGCCGGACTTCTTGATGTACTCGAGCAGGGCCCGGTCATCCTGCACATCGATGCCGGGGCGCGTCTCGCGCGCCATGAAATCGGCCATGCTCGGTTGCCGGGCGATCTTGCGCGTCATGTGCAGGGCTTCCAGCATGACCTGGATGTCGGTGTCGCTGCTCAGATAGCGCGGCTCGATGACAGGCGCGTCCTGGGGATCGCTGCTGCGGATATGCAGATGACCGCGTGACTCGGGGCGCAACTGGAAGAAGCCAAGGTTGAAGCCCGGGAAGGCGTCAAGGCCGAAGCCTTTGCCCGCGTATCGATCGGCGCCGCTGAGGTGCGCAATCTGAATCTTGACGCTTGGGCGCTGATCACCGGGCCCCGAGCGTGCCAGCGCGTGGGCCGAAACCGAGGGTGTCGCCATCAGGCCACGGCCGGTCAGCAGGTAGCGCAGCCCCATCCAGCCCTGTCGCAACGGGCTGTGCATGATCTCGTTCAGCGTGACCGGACGCTTGCACTCGTAGGTGATACGTGACTGGAGGTGATCGATCAGGTTCTCGCCGACGCCTGGCAGATGCAGACGGACTGGAATGCCCAGTGATTGCAGCCGCTGCGCATCGCCGATGCCAGACAGTTCCAGCAGCTGCGGTGACTTGATCGGGCCTGCGCTAACAATCACCTCGCGTGCAGCCATGGCGCGCCGTATCCGGCCTCCTTGCATGTACTCGACGCCGGTCACCCGCTTGCCGTCAAAGAGCAGGCGGGTCGCCAGTGCCTCAGTGGCAAGGTGCAGGTTCCGCTGCGGGCGGCCGCGCAGATAGCCGACCGCAGTGCTGCAGCGCCGCCCGCCTCCCGTGGAGAGCTGAAGGTAACTGACGCCTTCGTAGGCCGCGCCGTTGTAGTCCTCGGTGGATGGGATGCCGGCGTCCTGGCAGGCGCCGATAAAGGCATTGCTCAGCGGGTTGGGGCATGCCTGGGACACCGAGGACACCTGGATCGGCCCGTTGCGGCCGCGATATGCCTCCTCACCGAATGCAACCGACTCCAAACGCCTGAAGTAGGGGAGCAGCGACGCATAGTCCCACCCGCGATTGCCCAGCTCGGCCCAGTGATCGAACTCGGCGGGCTCGCCGCGCACGTAGATCATGCCGTTGACCGAGCTGGAGCCGCCGGGCATGCGTCCCCTGGGCCAGTAAATCGTCTGGTTGGCGAGTTGCGGTTGCGGCTCGGTGGAGAATTGCCAGACATACTTGCCGTTCTGCAAGATCTTGGCTACCCCGATCGGAACGGTGACCCAGAAGTCCCGTTCGCGCGGCGCGCCGGCCTCGAGCAGCAAGACGCTTCCGGCATTGCGCTCGGCCAGGCGGGTAGCCAGGGTCGCGCCGGACGAGCCGGCGCCAATCACCACGTAGTCAAAAGTCTCGGTATGTTCCATGATCATGAGTGGCTCAGCCGTGCTTACCTTCACGCCATCGGCGGGCGGATTGCCGCCCAGCGCGACCCTGGGGCGAAGAGGCCAGCGTTGACGTCTGGGCATATCTGGATGGAAAGGGCGCCGCCAGCGGTTCATCCGGCGGCGTATGCGCTTGCCTGTGTGCTGTCAGGCGCGGCCGATCGCAGTGACTGGCGAATCTGCGGTCTGAACCCAGACACTCTTGGTCTGCGTGTACTCGTAAAGCGCCTCAATACCGCTCGTACGTCCGTAGCCGCTGTTCTTGTAGCCGCCAAATGGCGAGCCAACATGGATGGCCCGGTAGCCATTGATCCAGAACGTGCCGGCCTCCACCTGCGCGGCAACGCGGTGTGCGCGCCCGACGTCATTGGTCCACACCGCGCCGGCCAGGCCGAACTCGTTGTCGTTGGCAATGGCGATGGCCTCGTCCTCGGTCTCGAAGGGAATCGCCGCAATGACCGGGCCGAACACCTCCATGCGGGCGATGTCCATCTGGTTGGAGACATCGGCGAAGAGTGTCGGCGGGACAAAGTAGCCGCCGTCACCAAAGCTGGTCGTGCCGGCTGCGAGTCGCGCCCCTTCTTCGACGCCGCGGGCAATCATCCGCTTGATGTGTTCGTACTGGTTCCGGTTGTTGATCGGGCCGATCTCGGTGGCCGGCTCGAGCGGGTGACCAACGCGCAGCTTGCATGCGCCGTCGGCAACCTTGTCGACGAGCTGGTCATAGACCTTTCGCTGGATCAGCAGGCGTGAACCGGCGGTGCAGCTCTGGCCGGCGCCAGAGAAGACCGCCGCCTGGGCCCCGACCGCGGCGAGATCAAGGTTGGCGTCGTCGAAAACGATATTGGCGGACTTTCCTCCCAGCTCCAGGATGCAGGGAATGACGCGCTTGGCAGCCGCTTCGGCGATCCTTGCGCCGGTTGCGGGCGATCCCACGAAGACGACCTTCTTCACCACATCGTCGGAGATGGCCGCTTGGGCGGTGGTGTGGCCATAGCCCGCGAGCACATTGATCAGGCCGACGGGTACGCCGGCCTGTTCGGCCAGCGATGCCACCGCCAGGGAAGTGAACGGGGTCAGCTCGGAAGGCTTGAGCAATACGGCATTTCCGACCGCAACCGTGGGGGCTACCTGCCAGCCAAACGAAAGGATGGGGATGTTCCAGGGCGCAATGTGCAGGATCGTGCCGAAGGGCTCGCGACGAGTGTAGTTCAGATGCGTGGTGGGGACGGGGATGACATGGCCATAGAACTTGTCCGCCCAGCCCGCGTAGAACTCAAACATTTCCGCCACCATCTCGACCTCGCGGCGGCTGTCGCGGATGGGCTTGCCTTGTGACATCGTTTCAAGCAGAGCGAGCGGTTCATTGTGCTCCCGCACTTTGGCTGCGACCGCGTACAGGATGCGGCCGCGGGCGGCGTGCGTCAGACCCCACCATTTCTTTTGTGCTTCTCGCGCGGCGACGCAGGCCTGCTGTGCAACCTCTGCGCCGGCGTCACGATAGCTCACGCTCTTCTCGCCAGTTGCCGGATCGAACAGCTGGATCTCTTGACCCGTGCCCGGGACAAGCCTGCCGCCGACATACGAACCGATCTCCGCCGCGCTTGGGAAGAACTCGGCAAATACGCCGATCAGGGTTCCTGCTTTCGATTGTTCCATTACTACACTCCGATCAAGTCTATCTGGATGTCTTGAATGACACGATGTGGTGGCAGATCCACCACCGGCATTTGCCAGCTACCTCTAAGTGAGCCAGGTGCTGGAAACTGTTTGCGGCAAGGCTGCTTGAGGGCTCGGGAGCAGTATGGTTTGGCGGGGGGGCTTGTTCAATCAGCTTGGATCCACGATCGTGTTCTAACGAAGAGAACACACAAGTCTTCTGTCAGACACATTGCGACTCACCGCAGCGTATTCCTGCTGGTAGGTCATGATCGATGGCCTTGTCGCTCGGAAAAATCAACAGTAGGCTGACTGTAAGTTCGGTTTTGACGAACCGAGGGAGGAAATGCAGAGCTATCGTCGCCTGCACTATTTCTAGGTGGTCGTGAAGGAAGGCGGTTTTGCCCGTGCAGCGGGACGTCCAGGGTCTAGGCCGCGACGCGGTCGCCTGAAGCCGGCGCTCGACTTCGGCCTCCAGCCGCACTCGCAGCTCCCAGAGTTCGACCTGAGCCGCGGCAGCAACTCGGCAGCCTTGTCGGGGGTTGCCTTATGTGCTGCATGAACTTCAGCCAATTCACGGCGCGATTCGCCTTCTTTGGCCTCGGCGCCACGCTCCGGGCACGGGCGCGCGCTGGCTTTTCCACCTGATTGCATAGGTTCTGTAGCAGCTCGTCGCCATTGCTTTCTCATGCCGTGCCAAGTGTATTTGGTACCTCTTTGGGTAAGGGATCCAAGACGGAACGATGTTCTGGCATGGCACCTCACACGTAGTTGCCGCTGGCGTCCACGATGCAGTAGGACGGACCTTCATCTGGGCCAAGGTCGCCGCTGTCGCAGCACGCGAGGTTGTGACGCTCGCCGCAGCGCCTGGCTTCGTCGAAGGTCCGAAACGTCTCGCGGCCTATCTCGATGTCCCCGTCGTACAGGGTGGTCGTAAAAGTCATCGTCATGAGCATGGCTCCTGTGAATGGTTAGACGAAGGCCCCTTGCGGAGAGCCGACCCGCCTAGGGGTTGAAAGTGATGGCGCGTTGAGCGCCTTGGACTGACGCTTGGTTCCGGTCCTGGAACTCGGCGGCAGCAAACCGACGATGAAGCTCCAGTCGCGGCTCAAGACCAACGCGACAATTCGGGCTGCAGCTTCAGGGCTGTTACCGGGATAGGTGCGCATGTGGTGCCTGGCTAGCGTGCGTTGAAAGAACTCGTAGTGTGCGCAGCCGGCGGCGCGAAATAAACGGAAATATCAAGGAGGATTGGTTCGGAAAATGCGAAGTCAGTGATGGTGACGCGACGTCTCAAGGGAACGGGGCGCATCAGTTCCGGCGGGATGTGAACCTAACCGAAGACGACACATTTCCCGTGCGCGTGCGGCCTTTGCCAGGACGTTAGAAATAGCTCGCCTGTCGTCGTTAGCTTATGGGCACACGGACGAGGGCTGGCGACATCGCAGGGACATGGATCCGCAATTCACGCGTTCTTGCCGCGCCTCGAACGTGACGCGTGCCCGCTTCATCGAGGACTTGGTTGTGGAAGAGGCCGGCCGCGGGTCGAAGGGCAGTTCAGGGTCGGGTAGAGACGTCCAAGTAGTGGCGTGCCGAGGTCACTTCCCAGCCAACTCCAGCCGGCGGTGGGAAGGAAGCGATCGGCGCTTGTCGGACCCTTCTGAGGCATTCGACTGTGCAGGCCCGAAGGGCTGGGTTGGCCGAAATGCCGCCTTTCAACCGGCACTGGGCGATGGTCGTGGCCAGCCCATCCTCGGCCGGTCGCCTTTGCGCTCAGATGCTGCGTCAGAGCGCAGTCCAGCAGATTCGGTGCCGCCGGCAGGCTGTGCGCCGAATCCGTGGTGACCCAATACAGGGGCTCGTAGACTGGGAACAAGCCTGGGCGTTGCACGCTGCGACTAGGGACGCCTATGCGCTTGCATAGACGCGGCTGACAAAACCATTGAACATGCTGACCGCTGCGGCGGAGGTCCGCAATCCCCAAGGTACGGAATTGCCCTAAGGCTTCGGGACTTTCTCGGATTTGTCGTCGATATAACTCTCTCGAGGCGGGTAAACGCCAGCGAGGCGGGCGATCAGGATCGCGACGAACAGGCTGCCGGTGATCTGTTCCAACATGCACATGCCGCGCGCCGGACGCGTGAGGGGCGCAATGTCACCGAAGCCCGTGCTCGTGAGCACGGTGATACTGAAGTAAAGCGCGTCAGCGTAGATGAGCCGGCCTGGCTGCCCGACGACCATGTACGACTGCGGATAGAAGAACCCGATACTTGCATATACATATGCCCACAGGACGCCGATCAGCAAATACGCCGCCGCTGCGCCAAAGAGCTTGTCCGGCGTCATGATCCTCGGTTGAAAAACGTAGCGAAGAAGATAAACAGTCGTAATGAAATAGAGCGCGGCGCTGAACATCCACGATACCGCGAGGCTAATGTCATCGTCGAACCACAGACCCCGGTACTGGAACCACATGGCCGGCACGGCCAATAGCAGCGCGATCACGAACGACAGGGTCGTGCGGCCGACCGCTGCCACGGTCGCTATGAGCAGGAACATATTAACGACGTTCAGGAGAAGGCGGCCGCTGTCGCTCGCCGAGACAAACGACACCGCACCGATGAGCGTGAGCAGCACGAAGAACAGCCAGAAGCAGCGCTGATAGAAAATGCGCGACAGCGCGTCGCGCGTGGTACGGATGGCCATTGTTATCCCTCCCCAGTTCCCTCACTGCGCCGTGGCACCGTGTGCCATCACCGTGTCCTATCCTACTCAAATTAAGGAACTGGCCGGAGTCCGACATGTCGATCCTGCGTTGGCCGGCGCTCCTGCTTGTGCCCTTGACGGTCATAGTGTCAGGCTGCGGCAACGGGGGGGCGGGGGCCCTGGCGCCGCCGGCCGGCCTCGTTGAGCGCGACGAATCGCCGATTTATGCGGTTGGCGTCACAGTCGTTCCGGATACGGTCAGCAATGGCGGTGGCGCCATCACGCAGTGCACGGTCTCGCCGCCCCTTGCTCCCGGACTGACGCTCGATCCGCAGACCTGCACGATTACCGGTACGCCTACTGACGTTAGCCACGCCACCGTGTACACCATCACCGCTAGCAACGCGGCCGGTAGTGCCACGACCCGGGTCGAAATTGAAGTCAAGGACGCCCCCATCCCGCCTGACGAACTGGACTACCTGAACAGGTCTGTCGTCTACGTCGCCAATACGCCGATCACGCCCAATACATCGATCAGCACGGGTGGCGAGATCACGCAATACAGCGTGTCGCCAGCACTCCCAGCCGGCCTCGTCATCGATCCGCAGACTGGCATCATCACCGGCACGCCGACGGCCGTTACCCCATCGGCGGTCTACACGGTGACGGGCGCCAACAGCGTGGACAGCGTCCAGGCCCTGTTGACGATCGAAGTAACCGCGCAAGTCGTGCCACCGGCAGGACTTGCGTACCTGGACTCGCAACCCGAATACACCGTCGGCGTACCGGTGGTGTACGACGAGCCCGTGTACTCCGGCGGCGAAGCCACGCTGTTCTCGATATCACCTGGCTTGCCGGCAGGATTGAGCCTCAACTCGCTGACCGGCGAGATCAGTGGCACGCCGACAGCGGAATCGCCCCCGACGGTATTCACCATTACGGCCAGCAACAGCGCCGGCAGCGCGACGGTGCAGATCACCCTCTCGGTGGTCACCGTCCAGGTCGGCGGATGGCTGCCTGCCGATGCCATGAACGAAGGGCGCTTCCGGCATACGGCCACCTTGCTCCGGGACGGGCGCGTCCTGGTGGCTGCCGGCAAGCGCAAGCAGGCACTGTCCTCCGCCGAACTGTTTGACCCGTCCACAGGGAGACTGGGCGCAAACGGGGCGCCTTGGGCGGAGCCGTCAGGCGCACTCCGCCACGCTACTGGCCGACGGCCGTGTCCTCGTGGCTGGGGGATTTGCCACCGGCGGCGGCAACGCGCTCAACTCGGCCGAACTGTTTGACCCGGCTACCGGCAGGTGGTCGCCAACAGGCAGCATGAACCAGGCACGTGACAGCCACACCGCCACGCTGCTCCCGGATGGCCGTGTGCTAGTGGCGGGCGGGGAAGGTCAGGGCAGCAGTCAAGGGGGGCTGGCTTCCGCGGAACTCTACGACCCGGCTACTGGCGTCTGGGCGCAGACCGGTAGCCTCGGTCAAGCGCGTGAGCAACACACCGCGACGCTGCTGCCTGACGGCAGGGTACTTGTAGCCGGCGGCGAGGCACCTGGTGGCGCCGCGCTGGCCTCGGCTGAACTGTACGATCCTGCGAATGGAACCTGGTCCCCAACCGGCAGCATGAGCCAGGTCCGCAATGCCTACGCCGCCGCGCAACTCGCCGACGGCAGGGTACTCGCCGTCGGAGGAACGGACGGTACGAATGCGCTCGCCTCCGCCGAGCTTTACGAGCCGGCGACAGGAACGTGGTCGCCGACCGGCAGTCTGCGGCAGGCACGTGATTTCCATACCGCAACGCTGGTGAAGGGCCGCGTGCTTGTGGCGGGTGGCACTGACGGCAACGACTTGTACTTGAGCGAATTGTACGATCCGGCGAGCGGGACGTGGGCCCAAACCGGCAGTCTTCAGCAGGCGCGGGAGCAACACACGGCCACGCTGCTGCAGGACGGCACGGTGCTCGTTGCCGGCGGCATTGGCCGCGGCATCCTATCCTACGCTGAGTTGTTTCGTTAGCCAGGAGCGCCAGAATACGCCGACCAACGCCATGATGATTGAGTCGGGACGGACGACCCTTACCGAGCCAAAAGCTGACGTAAGTTTCGCGCCCTCGAACGACAGAGAGTCGGTCGGCTCGGTCATCGAATACTCCTGGACGACTGACTCAATCTGGGCGGACGGACTCCCGTTTCCGAAGCGTGTGGCTCTTCGCCGTCATGCTGTCACCGCTACCGCAATTCGCGACTTGGCCTATCTCGCAGGCGGGGCAGATCCGTCACCCAGCCTCTTCTGATCACCTCGACGGAACCTAGCTGCTCGGTCGGATGCGTGGCGAAGTACCGCTTGCTAGCTTCCATCGGGCGAGTGGCTTCATGCGGAAACCGGGACTGGACCACCATAGCGGCCAACCGAAAGACGTTCGCCTCGCGCTGGTCCGTCGCTGCAAGATCCGCCTCCCGTGCCACTGCAGCGCAGCGTTTCAGCAGCGCAGCTTCAACCTCGCGGGCGCCCATGGATGCCTCCGGCGCGAGGTGGGATCTGCAGCGCGAGGACCTGGCGGTGCTGTTCGAATTCCCAGCGGCCGAGCGCAAGAAGCAGGGCAGGGCCGCGGACCGGGCCATCGAGCTGCTGCGCACGCTGCCCGTGCCGACGCCAGCGATCAGCGACGACGCTACGGCAGGCCAGTCCGCACTGGATGCGGCACACCCACGCGACGCACGCGCTGGCGCGTGGCGCGGAACTGATGACGGTGCGAGACAATCTGCGGCACGCGTCGATCTCGACCACGTCGATCTATCTGAACACCGACGAGGCGAAACGGGCGCGCCAAATCAGCGCGGCATTTGCATGGACGTGATCGGACGGAAATGTTGATTAAGCTTGATGCTTGCTGACGCTGCCCCACGGAAAGCGCATCGCCGACGAAGTGCCGATGTCCCGTTACATTGTCCGAAAAAACCTTGCTGCGTAAGTCTAGGCCCAAGGGCAGGGAACAAAATCTTGCAAAAAACCGGAACAAATTTGTGCAAACCAACGCTAGTCGAGCAAGGGTTTTCCGCCCCTCAATACGATTTAACATAATCTTCATTATGCGCAACAAATTTGTCACGGCCAATTAGTATTGTCGTACTTGGGCCAATTAGAAATGTCGCAGCCCCTTGCCGGCCCTGGCAAGCTGGCGGCTTTCCGTCCGTCCGAGACTGGAGGCCGCCATGGGCAAGCCCGAGACCCTGACCATGACGATGCGCGAACTGGACCGGCTCAAGGTGATTCAGGCCGTGGTTGACCATGGGCTCGCAGTGTGGCGCGCGGCCGAAAAGCTCGGGCTGTCTCGGCGTCAGGTGGAACGCCTGGTCCTGCGGTACCGCGAGGACGGACCGAGCGGCCTGGGCTCGCGCAAACGCGATCGCCCCAGCAATCGCCAGCTGCCGCCTGGGCTGGAATCGCGCGTCCGGGGCCTGATCCGCGACAGCTATGCCGATTTCGGCCCGACCCTGGCCGCCGAGAAGCTGCGCGAGCGCCATGGCATCGAGCTGGCCAAGGAAACGGTGCGCCGGATCATGATCGACGCCGGTTTCTGGGTGCCCCGCAGGCAGCGCCCACCCAAGGTCCACCAGCCGAGGAACCGCCGCGCGTGCCTGGGCGAGCTGGTGCAGATGGACGGCAGCGACCACGCCTGGTTCGAGGACCGCGCGCCCGCCTGCACGCTGCTGGTGTACGTGGACGACGCGACCGGCCGGCTGATGCAGCTGCTGTTCGTGCCGAGCGAGTCGACGCCGGCCTATTTCACCGCCACGCGGGCCTATGTCGAGCGCCACGGCAAGCCGTTGACGTTCTATTCGGACAAGGCCGGCATCTTCCGCGTCAACGCGAAGAACAGCGCCGAGGGGCGCGGCTACACGCAGTTCGGGCGCGCGCTGTTCGAGCTGAACATCGACATCCTGTGCGCCAATTCGAGCCCCGCCAAGGGCCGCGTGGAGCGGATGAACGGCACGCTGCAGGACCGCCTGGTCAAGGAGCTGCGGCTGCGTGGGATCAGCTCGATGGATGCCGCCAACGCCTACGCGCCCACCTTCATGGCGGACTTCAACGCGCGCTTTGCCAAGGTGCCGAAGAGCGACTTCAACGCCCACCGGCCCCTGCGCGGCGACGAGGATCTGGCGCGCATCTTCAGCTGGCGCGAGTGGCGCAAGGTGTCACAGAGCCTCACGCTGCAATACGACAAGGTGATGTACCTGCTGGCGGACCGGCCCGAGCACCGCAAGCTCATTCATCGCTACCTCGAGGTGGCCGAGTATCCGGATGGCCGGGTCGAGCTGTGGGCCGATGGCGCGGCCCTGCCCTACACCACCTATGACCGGCTTTCAGCGATCGACCAGGGCGCGATCGTCGAGAACAAGCGACTGGGGCACGTGCTGGCGATCGCGGCGCAAGTCCAAGCGATGCGAGACGGCCGCCATCAGGCCGGGCCCTCACGCACGCTGCTGGGTGAGCCGCCACGGCCATCGCAGGCCGCGCCGCAGACCAAGCGGCAGCGGCTGATCAACCGGCTCGATCTGGAGCGGGCCATCGCGGGCACGACCGCCCCACCCTGCGCTGGCGCTGGCGCCACCGGCCAGCTCGACTGCGTTACGGCAACCCCGCAAAAAACGCCAACCCCGCACAAAAAGCACGCCCGTGCCGACATTTCAATGTAGCCCGCGCCGCGACAGTTGAATCCGGGGTGGACAAAATTTGTAGCAGCAACGCTGTAATGTCCGGTTCTAGCAAAGCAGAAATGTCCGCTTGAGCGACGAGCCATGGTATCCAGCCTGCCCGGTTAGATGCAATGGAGATGCCTAGCGATGGCTAGACCCGAGTTCATTACAGTCAGCATGCGCGAGTTAGACAGGCTCAAGACCGTCCAGGCGGTCGTAGATGGTGAATTGCGGCCCGGTTTGGCCGCCGAGCGGTTGGAGATCACGGATCGGCAACTCAGAAGGCTGCTGGAACGCCATGGCATCGATCTGGCTAAGGAGACGGTGCGCCGGATCATGATCGACGCCGGTTTCTGGGTGCCCCGCAAGCAGCGCTCACCCAAGGTCCACCAGCCGAGGAACCGCCGCGCCTGCCTGGGCAAGCTGGTGCAGATCGATGGCAGCGACCACGCGTGGTTCGAGGACCGCGCGCACGCAAGCCCGTACGTCACAGGCGAAGATCACTCAGCCGAATCCGCGGCGGTTGATTCCCTATCTGGTGATGCGATCCTGGGAACAAAGAACCAGAGCGCCAGTGCAACGAAGATCGCGTAGGAAACGAGCGGCGAGAGAAAGGCCAGCGGAACTGAAGCTCCGTAGATCAGCACAGCACAGAGGTTTCGCCGGTGGGCAACAGAATGCAGAGCTTCCAGCCCCGCGTCGCCCCCAGATCGCCGCGCAATTGCCCATCGAAACAGCGCGAACGCCGCAGCACTTCCGCACATGACGGCGCCATACAGCGCGGCGGCCAGCGCAGATTGATGGTCTTGTCCGACCAGCGATGTCATAAATGGGGTGAAGGACACCCAAATGAGCAGATGATTGTTCAGCCACAGGATGCGCGTGTCGGCCCGCTCGATCATGGACAGCACGTTATGGTGGTTAGTCCAGATGATCGCAACCATCACATAACTCAGCAGGTAACTCAAAAATGTCGGCGCCAGCGTGGAGAGGCTTGTGGCCGTCACATGCGCCGGTGCCTTCAAGTCGAGCACCATAATTGTCAGGAGCACGGCGAAAACGCCGTCACTGAAAGATTCCAATCTCGATGTACGCATGTTCCGCCTACAAGCTCAGCTTTTCTGATTTGCAACGCGGGCGATCAAGGGCACGCCCCAGCCCTAGTTGGCCGCTTGCCGTTCGATAGCGGACGCCGGGCGGCCCCGGCTGGAGGGCGGCTTCCGCCGTGCACCCAGCGGAACCCCGACATGCACCGAAGCCTTAGAAGGGCTGCAGCCACTACTAGTCGAGGAGTCAGCCACCCACCGGTAAAGATCTTCCACAGTTTTGGTGCTGACCGATATCTGCTTGTAATCGATGGTCCTGGTAGTCGATTGGGGAGCTCCGGCACGCTGAAGGAGGATCTTCATCGTCTCCCCGTTGCTGAGTCGGAGGTAGATTAGCTCTCGCGGATCGAAGCCGGAGGGCGCGAACGACGCCGATTGCAGATCCGACTCATCCAGAATCTTGACAAGGTCTGCCACGCGGGCCGGGTCGTCGGTCGAGAGCCTGCATGCTTCGGCACGAAGGCGGCTCTCGTCGAGTGCACGAAGGAACCATTTATCGAGCGGGGCAACGTAGGCCTCAGCAGACCTCGCAAGATGGATACGCCTCTTGAGAATCGCCAGGTCGACATGCTGCAGGTCTGGCGGACTGAGAATCCAGGGGGCGGCTGCGCCAGCGCCTTGGGCGAAAGACATTCCGGCAGCCACTAGGCCATGAATGAGAACCGCAATCCTAAGGTGTTTTTGTAGATGCATACGGCGCCCGACGGCGATAGTTTTCCTTGCCCTGCGGCAGAGCCGAACACCGACTCCCGCCCAAGAGCCGTTCTCCAACGGATAGGGATTATCCCCTCGTATTGATCCGTGTGATCGCAGATTTTGGGGCTTCAACGGCTGAAATCACGAATAACCGCCTCTGGCCGTACTCGGACTTCGCTGCCGGGTCAAGAGATAGCCGTTGCAAGCGCGGCCTCGGGTTCCGACAACCGGGCCAGGCGCGGATCGACCATCGAGATCCTTCGTGCGAGCGCCTGAATCAGCGGATCGCGGCGGGAGTCCTGACCAGTCCCGCGGTTCGGGTTTTAAGCCGCTTCATCCGCCGCCGATCCTGTCGCACCCCGCGTGCGCGGACGGATCCTTCCCACATCAGCAGAGAACCCAGAGCGTTGGTAGAATCCCCCGAGCACCGACGTCGCCATACACAAAAGCGGTTCACCGCATGCCTGTGCGCCAGAAACAGGCCCTCCTTTCAAGCAGATCTTCTGCGATCAGCTTGCGCTGCAGTATTTCGGTCGCTCCTGTCCGCACGTCGCCACGATCATGACTTGTGGCGGCCTGTGGAGCGATACCTCGACCATGGTGTGCCACGACGCTCAGCGGGCTCGTGCATGAAGGAGGAAGACGTGGGAATCGACAGGAAAGCCTTGGATACCAATCCGGATGCCGGGCCACAGCAGGTCGCCCTGGAAGCGATCGTGCGCGGCGTGGAAGGTCTTCGGCTCCCCGCCTCCATGGATTGGCCCACAGCGCAACGATGTCTTGCCGACAACGATGGACTGTGGAAGTTCTCTGCGGTATTGGTGGCGATCATCGCGCGGGACACGCCCGCGATCTTACTGACAAAGCGTTCCGCTGGACTCAGCGAGTATTCGTCGCATGTGAGTTTCCCCGGCGGACGTCCCGCAGAATCCGACAACAACGTCGGCGCCACGGCACTGCGTGAAGCCTTCGAAGAAATTCGCCTTGATCCCGGCGCGGTCCGGCTAGTTGGCTGCTTGCCGATCCATCGGACAAGAAAGCGCAATCACGCGATCTTTCCCGTCATCGGCATCGTGTCGGGCGCAGCCGGCTGGGAGGCGGCACCTGCGGAAGTCGAGGAAATATTTGAGTTTCCGTTCGCCACGCTGCTGACTCCGGACCTGCCGCGGCAGTACCTTGAGGGAGAGCGAGCCGGATCTTGGTACTGGGCGGATCAGGACTACGACATCTGGGGCGTCACTGCGGTCATCCTGAAGTCACTGGCAGAACTGGCTCTCACCTCGGCGTGACGCCGGAGTCTGCGTGAGGGCTAGCCTCACCCACTACGCCTAGCCTCCATCCCGAAATGCGCCATGCCAATGACTGACGTAGCCATTGAATCCGGTGAAGAAGGATTCGAGATGGGATGGAAGACGCTAAATGGTCGGCCGTAGGGAGGCAAAGCTCTTTCCTCTTGACCCTCACGTAGCGTAAGGTCTTAGCTTCCAACGTGCGCAATTGAACGGAGGCTTGCATGTTTTTGAAAGTGGGAGAACTGGCGAAACGCAGTGGACTCACGGTTCGTACGCTGCACCACTACGACGCAGTCGGTCTTCTCACGCCTTCGGCGCGCGCCGATAACGGCTACCGCCTGTATGACCGCCACGACGTTGCCCGGCTTCACCTGATCCTGGCATTGCGTAGTTTTGGTCTCTCGCTCACCGAAATCGGCGCTTGTTTGGACCAACCGGATATCCCACTCACATCCATCGTCGAACGGCAAATAGCAACCCTTGATCAGCAGATCGAGCACGCTGCGCGTCTGCGCGATCATCTGAAGCGGTTACGGGGCACGCTGATGGACGGAGAGGAGCCGGAGCTAGCCGATTGGCTCACTACGTTGGAGTTGATGACCATGTACGAAAAGTACTTTTCTCAGGATGAACTTGACCGCCTGCCTATGTACCGCAATGACCCGGCAGCGGAAGCGGGATGGGGCAATCTTGTTGAGCAGGTACGGGCGCTGATGGAAAGTGGGACGCCACCCGAGCACGAAAAGCCCCGCGAGTTGGCGATCCGATGGATGACGATGCTTGTACGCGACACAAATGGCGATCCACGGTTGGCCGCAAAGCTAAACCATATGCACGACAACGAACCGTCGCTGCAGGCTCATATCGGGATCTCTTTGGCGCTGCGCGACTACGTGCTTCGGGCATTCTCGGAATCAAAAATGCTGATCTACGAAAAATACCTGTCGCCTGACGAGATCCGCTTCATGCGCGCGAATTACGGCAAGCGGGCGATGGAGTGGCCCCAATTGATGGCCGACGTTCGAGATGCGATCGATGCTGGCATCGCGCCTGATTCGCCGCAAGGGGCTGAGCTTGCGCGGCGCTGGCTCGATCTCTTCAGAAGCTACGCAGGAGATGACCCAGGTACGCAGCTCAAATTCCGCAAGGCGCTGGAAAATGAGCCTGATCTCATGATCGGAACGTGGTCAGATGCGGCACTGCTTGGCTTCGTTCGTCAGGCTATGTCGCGCCTGGTGCAATTGAACTGATCGCGGGCTCCTGTTGACCGGGGGCGCATAGGGTTGCCGTGTTACTCCGACCGGATCAACCTGCTACGGCGCACCGCTATTTCCATCCAGTGAACGATGTGCAACAAACATCGTTCCCCCCAACTGCCGTCTACGCCAATTGGATCTTGCCGCTGGAAGTGCTTAGCGGATCGATACCACGCGTCCCAACGTGCCATCGCTCAAGGTCGAAATTGGCTGCGGACTCATCCGTCGCTGCCGCCCTTCATTGCATGAGCCCTGTCCTGAGCTGGCCGCTGCCGCCCCCGGCCAGCACCACCGCCCTACCCCCCATCAGCTGACACTGACGCCCGAGCCAAGGCCGCGGCCCGTCAAGGACGGCGGCCTTCAGCGAGTGCTTAGGCGTCCGTCTGCCCTTGGCGCCGTAGGACGACATGCGTGGCCTTCTCCGACGCTACGAATTCAACGCATTCGTATCCCAGAGCCCGCAAGTCAACCCCTTCGAACAGCGATTCTCCCCGGCCAAGTAGGACCGGCGCGATAGCAAGGTGCAGTTCATCGATGAGGCCCTCGCGAAGATACTGCCGGATTGTGTTCGGCCCACCGCCGATCCGCACGTCCATTCCGGCGGCGGCCTCGCGTGCACGGTCGAGCGCCTCGCGAATGCCTCCTGTTATGAAGTGGAACGTCGTGCCGCCTTCCATCTCGATGGGGGGACGAGCATGATGGGTCAAGATAAAGACTGGAACGTGATACGGTGGATTATCTCCCCACCAGCCTTTCCAGTTCGTGTCCGGCCAGTCCCCACGAATGGGGCCGAACATGTTCCTCCCAAGAATCCAGGCCCCAACATTCTGAAAGCCACGGGCAGCAAAATCATCGTCAACCCCGGTCGTACCGCCCTCCTTGCCGAACAAGGCCCGCTGGAACGTGCGTGTTGGGACTAGCCACTGGTGCAGTTCCGTCCCGCCAGCGCCGAGCGGATTGTTGATGTCTTGATTCGGACCTGCTCCGTATCCGTCGAGCGAGATGGTGAAGCCCTCAACGCGAACTCGTGCCATCGCTTGCCTCCATTTAGACGCCTAACAGGCAATCAACGGACGCCGGCGTCCGGACATGCCTATTAGTAGGGACAGATTTTGTCGCTCGTAGGCTTTTGTTTTCACGGCGAGTCCTTTCCGAGCTGTCTCGATACTACGGTTAATGTAGCGGACACCAATGAGGGCAGTAAATCCGCATCAGTGCCCGGTTTGGAGAAAGCCCAGAAAAAGCGCTCGACGACCGCTGGTGGCCGGCAAGGAACATTAGCCTGCTACTGGCCGATTGCCGCGTCCCGAGAGCGGCCAAGGGCGCTTAGCTGAGGCGACGACGCTCGACGCCACCACTTCATCGTCTCACCTGCTGCGCCGCGTGCCTTGCTTCCAGGCGATTGCGGCGCAGGCCAACTGCACCGCGCTGCCCACCAATAGGGCCGCGCGCAGACCGGACGCGCCCTCCGTATATAGGGCATAGACCGCACCCATCATCGCCACACCCAGGGCTGCGCCTGTCATGCGCGCCACGTTGACCAGGGCGGAGGCTGTACCCGACCGCTCCGGCCCTACCGCACCGATCGCCGCGCCCATCAGAGGGCCTGTCGCAAGCCCCATGCCGAGCCCCGTAAGCGCCAGCCCGATGGCAGCTGGCAGCATCGAAGCGCTGTCCGCAAGGCTACCCAGCACCACCAGCCCGCAGGCGATGATAAGCAACCCGCCTATCGTCGCCGCCCATGTGCCCCAGCGCCGCACAGCCGCACCAGAGACTGGCGACACCACCGTAAATACCAAAGCCATCGGCATCAACGCAAAGCCTGCGCCGGTGATGGACAAGCGCCCCGTGCTCTGCCACATCAGCGGCAGCAGGAAGAGCACGCCGTACATGCCGAACGTCATGCCGAGCGTGGCGACGATCGCGCCACGGAACGCGCGGATGCGGAACAAGTCCAGCGGCACCAGCGCAGCGGCACCGTGGCGTGCTTCGACGCGGATGAAACAGGCGATGGCAACCAGCGCCACCAGCAGCACAGCCAGTGCGACATACGGCGCATGCTGCGCCTCGATGGCGGCGAAGGCCATGCCGCTCAGTCCAGCCGCACCCAGCACCTGGGCCAGTGCGTCGAAGCGGCGCCCCGCGGCATCCGCCGACTCAGGCACCACGCGCAGCGCGAGCGCCATGGCCGCCAGGCTCACCGGCACGACGATCCAGAACACAGCGCGCCAGCCGAAGTGGGTCACCAAGAGGCTACCGACGGTCGGGCCGATTGCCATTGACAGGCCATTGCACGCTGCCCACACGCCCAGCGCGCGCCCACGCTCAACCGGATCGCGCCAGACCACGCGCAGGATGGCCAGCGAGGCCGGCAGCAGCAGCGCCGCGCCCACACCCGCAAGCGCGCGCGCATCGATGAGCCAGCCGATCGACGGCGCCAGCGCGCACAGCACCGATGCCATCGTGAACAGCAGCGCTCCGCACACGAATGCCCGTCGCCGCCCATAAAGGTCGGCCAACAGCCCGCCTGTCAGCAACAGCGCCGCGTAGGCAAGGTTGTAGGCGTCGATCACCCATTGAAGCGCCCCGAGTTCGGAATGAAAGAACAGCCCGATCGGCCGCATCGCGAGGTTGACCACTACCGTGTCGATCTGCGCGACCAGCACGGCCATCGACAGCGCACACAGCAACAGGCCGGGATATCTCGTGCGGGCAGTGCAGCCGGGCTGCAACGTCATGGCATCCATTTTTTCAAGCTCCTTGAAAGAGGATGATTACCAATGTAGCCATGCGGGCGGGTGCGACGTTTCGATGCGTGTCGAAGCATAGCGACCGGGCAATTCCTACAATGGTCAGCATGACGAGGAGTGCGCCATGTCGTTACCCAGCAACTTTTCCGGTACCGCCTTCCTGATTGCCGACCAGACGCGTGCCGCTATGCTTACCGCGCTTCTGGATGGGCGCGCGCTGCCCGCGGGCGAATTGGCACGTGCCGCTGGCGTCACTGCGCCGACGGCCAGCACACATCTGGCCAAGCTGCTCGAAGGCGGCTTGCTGTCGCTGGAAACTGAAGGCCGGCATCGCTATTACCGGCTGGCCGGCGCGCATGTCGCGCAAGCGCTTGAGCATCTGGCCGCCATTGGGCCTTTGCGCGCCGTGCACCGCCCGGCCCTGAGCCCGCGAGCGCGCGAGCTTTGCTTCTGCCGCTGCTGCTATGACCATCTGGCCGGCCAAGTTGGCGTGGCCGTCACGCAGGCGCTGGAGTCGTACGGTTACTTGGTGCCCGTGGCGGAGAAGCAGTACGAAATCACCCCTGCCGGGAGGGACTGGTTCGCCGGGATCGGTCTGGATGTGCGCGCCATCCGACCGACGCGGCGCGGCCTGGCGCGGCAATGCTTGGATTGGACCGAGCGCATGCATCATCTGGCCGGGCCACTGGGCGCACACCTCCTGCGCCAACTTTGCGCAGCCGGCTGGCTGCAGCGCTCGCAGGCGTCGCGCGCGATCCTGGTGACGCCCAAGGGCTGGCAAGAGCTACGCGAGCGGCTGGGCGTGGATGAGACGAGGGTGCGCGATATTGCAATGCCAAGACAGTGACGTCGAGCCTGGCTGTCGCCAGTTTATCGATTGCGCCGTTCAGCCTAGGCGGCAAGGCCATCTCGCAAACCGCAACCCTCCCGGCAACGCCCGAAAATCGCTTTCTACCCTATTGATCAGACCCTGCCCGAGCTTGTGCAGGTGCAAAGCCATGTGTCACGCCTCCCGAGGGCCTCATAGCTCTCCGGCGCGATCTTCGCACCAGATACCAGAACTTGGCGCGGCGGCCCAATCGATCCTCAATGCGCGAGCGGCTGAGCGGCGCGGTCGACAAAGCCGTACAGCAACACGGCGATTGAGAATCCCAGCGCGACTGCGCACACACTGCTCCATCCGGCCCACGCCCACGCCGCGCCAGCCAGCACGGCGCCGATCGCTCCGCCGACAAAGAAAATTCCAACGAAGAGCGCGTTCAAGCGACCACGTGCAGCCGGGTTGATGAGATTGATCGCGCGTCGTCCGAGCGTCTGATCGGCAATCACACCGGCGTCGAGGGCTGCCGCGCCCGCGACCAGTAACGCGAGCGCCGCAACGGGGTGCGCCGCCGGTGAGAATCCGCCCCAGCCCGCGCCTGCCACGCCTATCACGAGGACGGCGGCGATCATCACCAGATGCGAAACGATCTGCGTCGCGCGTCCAGCGCCGCGATCGCCGAGATAACCGGCGAGCGGCGTGACGACCGCGCCAGACGCTGCGGCCAGCGCGAAGGCGGCGATACCCTTCATGCCAAGCGAAAACGGCGGTTGCGCGAGCAACAACGCAATTGCGGTCCAGAACGCGCTGTACGCCCCGAGCGCAAGGGCGGCCAAGGTGGCGCGCCGCTGCAGGACGGATTCCGTGCGCAGCAGCGTCCAAAGCGAGCGCAACAAAGCCGGATAGCGCGCTTGGGAGAGCGGAGTATGACGCGGCAACTGGATGTACAGCACGAGGGCGAGGATCGCGTCGGCGGCGGCCCCGATGCCGTAGAACGCTCGCCAGCCAAATGATCCTGCGATCACGCTGGCCAGCGGGCGCGACAGCAGAATCCCGACCATCACACCGCTCATCACGTTGCCGATCGCACGCCCGCGTCGGCTTTCCGGCACCATCGACGCCGCCATTGGCACGAGCATCTGAATCACGCTCGACGTCGCGCCCGCAAGTAACACCGACGCCAGAAACAGCCAGCCGGACCGAGCGAGCGCTGAGAGCGCGAGGAACACAGCACAGCATGTCAGCGTCCAGAAAATCAGCCAACGGTTTTCGAGCAGGTCGGACAGCGGCACGAGCAGTAACAAGCCGGCCGCGTAGCCGACTTGCGGCAGCATCGCGATCAAGCCAGCCAACTCGGGCGGCAGGTTCAGCGCGAGGCTGATGGGCCCCGTCAACGGCTGGGCCGCCGACAGATTCACGACGATGACGCCGACGGCTGCGGCGAAAAGTAGCGTCAACGGCATGTTCAAGGCGGCGGCCTGTGGCGCGGACGATCGTGCTGGCGACGACGAGGGCGACGTGGTAACGGTGCGCGGACAGGTGTCGGCGGGTCTGTTCATCGGTGAACTCCGGAAGATTTCTGCCAGGTCCATCGTAGGGAGAGCGACGTTATGCGACAATTGAATTATCGCGATAATGTTTATGCGAGACTGTTATGAACACACGTGACTTGCAGGCATTCGTGGCGGTGGTCGAAAGCGGATCAATGGTGCGGGCGTCGGAGAAACTGTTTCTGACGCAACCGGGCCTCACGCGCCGCGTGCAGAACCTGGAGATGACGCTTGGCGTCGAGTTGCTCGACCGGCAGAGCAAGCCGCTCAAGCCGACGGCGGCGGGCAACGAGGTGTATGGTCTTGCGCGCACGGTCTTGTGCGCGGTCGACGATCTGATGGCCGTGGCGTCGCCCGACAGCGAGCCCACGGGCGAACTGAGGTTCGGCGTGCCGCCGTTCCTCTCCGAACTGGCGCTGGAGCAGCCCATCGACCGCCTGCGCAGCACCTTTCCGAAGCTGACGTTGCGCGTGACGGCGGGCTGGTCGCCGGGGCTTTTGGAGGGCGTTGAGCGGGCCACGGTGGACGCCGCCGTCGTGTTGCTGCCGGAAGGTGTCCCCGTGCCCGAAGCGCTGACGTCGACGTTGCTCGCGTACAAGCCGACCGTTGTCGTTGCTCCTCGCTCGTTCGGCTTCTCCGACCAGCCCACGACGCTCGCCGAATTGTCGCGTCATCCGTGGGTACTGAACCAGGACGGCTGCGGGATGCGTTCGGCGCTGAGCCGCGCGATGTCCGCAGCGGGACTGCCGTTCAACGTCGCCGTCGAGGCGTTTGGCTCGGAATTGCAGTTGTCGCTGGTAGCGCGCGGTCTGGGCGTGGGGATTGCGGCGCCGGAAGTGGTGGCCTGCAGTCCGCATCGCGAGTTGTTGCAGATCGTCGACGCGCCGGACTTTCGAAGCGGCCTGAACGTTTGGCTTGTGCACGGCGCGCTGCCCGGACGCCTTGTGCGGCCCATCGCATTGATGTGCGAGGCGCTGGCCGAAAAGCTGGCAGAGGATGCACGTTGTCAGCCCGACCCTTAGCGGACAGCCAGGGCAAATGCCGCGCTCATGCAGATGAAGACGGAGCGCGCGTGGGAGCGAGAAACTCGTAGGGAACCGCGTCAGTCCGCCTCGCCCGCCAGCTTCGCGCGCCTTTCCACTTCCTTCGCGCTGGGCTCGGTCTGCGCAAATGATCCGAGCTGGACGTCCCCGGCCGGCACGTAGGTGCTCATCACGACGCCGGTGGCCGAGGTTTGCGAAGCGACGAGCCGCAGCGCGCCGGGCTTCGGGCCGGCTTCGAAAAGCCGCTTGCCGCGCCCAAACACGAATGGCTACTTCTTGGCGATTGTCCACCCAGCGTCAATTGCCTTTCCCACTGCAGAACTGTTTCACGACTGAAGCATTTCCCGCGGTTTCACTGACCTTTGCTGGGCAACGCCGATGGCTGGCACCAGCCACGCGGCCTGCTCCGGCGCCTGGCGCACTACTTGCATGGTGTTTCATTTGCGCGATGCAGTGCCGGCGCATGGCGTTCGTCCACCGCTGCTAGGACCGCATGCGGTGCCCCTTGGTCAGATTGGTCATTTCAATAGGAAGGAGCCGTATATGAAGAACAAGTCTTGCGCAATTGCGATCTTGCTCACGGGCGTATGCCTGAACATGTCGGCGGCGTCGAGTGCGCCAGTGGAGCAGGCACTCGTGGTCACTCCTGACAAAATTCAGTGGGTGGATCTGCCCGGATACGCCAACGCCAAACTCGCCGTCATCGAAGGAAAAATGGATAAGAAGGGGCCACTCACGTTCCGGATCAAATTTCCGGCCGACACAAAGGTTCCCGCACATTTTCACCCCGGGGTCGAGCGGACGACGATCCTTTCCGGCACGTTCAATTTGGGCATGGGTGACAAGCTGGATCCCGAGAAGACCACGCCTCTCGTCCCGGGCAGCATGGTTATCATGCCGCCCAAGATGCACCATTTTGGCTGGACCAAGGAGGAAACCGTCATTCAGGTCAACGTAACCGGGCCGTGGGGTATCACCTACATCAACCCGGCCGATGATCCCCGAAAGAAATGACGCTGTGTCGCCGGATCCGCATAGCGCAGGGGCACCTTGCGCTATGCGTCATGGATCGGTGAGTGGGTTCATTGGGTTGAACCTGCCTTTGCAGGCGATTTTCCCTGCGCAGTGGCCTGTAGGGTTCGATGGCGCCGCCCTGCCCTACACCACCTATGATCGGCTTGCAGCGATCAACCAGAGCGCATGTGCTCGCTCGCGGCTACGTGGAGTCCATCAAGTTCTGCTTCGGCGCACTCTTTATCGGGCTTGGCATCCGGATGCAGGTGGCAAGGTCACGTTTTTCTGTGCGCAAGCGCACGGAACGCATTCACCAGCCGTAGTCCGATCCTGGAGCGCCAGGGTATCGATATCGATTCTCCCCCAGCGATCTGGGCGCACCCGACGACTCCGAACAAGAGCGTGACATGAAGGGAATAACAATGGACCTCATGCTGGAGCGCGACAGCGCGATTGAGCATCTCGCCAACGCGCTGGGAAGCGCACGCTCGGGCGCGGGAAACGTCGTCCTCGTGGCGGGTGAAGCGGGGATTGGCAAAACGACGCTGGTCGAACGCTTCGTGCGCGACCATGCAGTAGAGGACCGCGTGTTGCGAGGTGGCTGCGATGCGCTGTCCACGCCGCGTCCGCTCGGGCCGCTCTTCGATATGGCGTCTCAACTCGGCAGCGCCGTGAACGACGCATTGCGGGACCACGATCGGCCGTTCAGGATTTTCTCGGCGCTGCTGGGCGACCTGGCCGCGCAACGAGCGACCACGCTGATCGTCATCGAGGACGCGCATTGGGCCGATCACGCGACACTCGATCTCATCAAGTACCTTGGGCGGCGTATCGCACATAGCTGCACACTGCTCGTCGTGACCTACCGGAACGAGTCGGCGGGTGCAGACGGAATGCTCTCGCACGCCTTGGGTGAACTCCCCGCGGCGAGCACCACGCGCCTGGAGCTGGGGCCGCTGTCGCCCGCCGCCGTTGCACGCCTCGCGCGACAGGATCGCCGTCCGGCCGTTGCATTGCATGCCTTGACGAGAGGTAATCCGTTTTATCTCGCGGAGGTGCTGGCGAGCCCTGACGAGAAGGTTCCACCGTCCGTGCGGGATACGGCGCTCTCACGTGTGCGATCGCTCTCGAAACAGGCTCGCGCCGTGTGCGAGCTCATCAGCGTGATTCCTGGCACGGCCGAACTCGAACTGATTCTCCACGCGCTGCCCGATTTGAAGCACACGGACAATGAGTCTCCAGTCGACCAATGTCTGCGCTTTGGTGCACTGCAGGTACACGAAGGCGGCCTGCGTTTCCGGCATGAACTGGTACGGCTGGCTGTGGAGGAAGCCCTGCTGCCCGGGCGCAAGCAGGCACTGCACGGGATGGTTCTGCACTGGCTGCGCGCGAGGTCCGATGCGTCGAAGGCGCGGCTGGTGCATCACGGTGCCAACGCGGACATGGCAGAGATCGTCCTCGACGTGGCGCCCGTGGCGGCGTTGGAAGCGACGCGGCTTGGCGCGCACCGGGAAGCAACCGCACACTATGCCAGCGCGATGCGCTTCCTCGATCATGCGCCGAGACCAGTGAAGGCCCGCCTGCTCGAAGGCTGGGCGCTCGCGCTTTGTGTAACAGGCTATCCGGATGCGCGCGCGATCAACGCCATGGAGCAGGCTATTGATCACTGGCGCGCCCTCGGTGAAGTCGAACGACACGGCGCCGCGTTGCTCAGACTCGCTTCGATGTTGCATGCCACGTGGCAACGCGAGCGCGCCATGCGCGAGTTGATGAACGCCATCGAGCTGCTTCAGACAATCCAGCCCACGGCGGCACTCGCCGAGTGCTACAGCAAGTGCGCGCATTTTCACATGGAGGAAGCGAACACAGAGGCTGCGCTGGAATGGGGCCGCAAAGCGCTGTTGTTGAGTGAGTCGCTTGGCGTGAAGCAGGCTTATGTAGGGGCGCTTGCCGCAATGGGCGCAGCACTGCTGCGGCGGGGGGACGAGGACGGTTTGCCGATGTTGCTGGAATGCCGCACCACGTATATGAATACCAGCGAAGAGCTGGGCTCGCTTGTGCTCGCGTATGTTTATCTGTGCGAGTGTCTCTCCCGGCAATATCGCCTCGAACAAGCCGCCGATCACTGCACGGATGCGTTGAGGCGGTTCGAGGAGACCGGCTTTATCCAGCATTACTTTCTTGGCCTGCGGGCGCAGATTGCGATGCAACGCGGCGAATTGCAGCTAGCCATCGCATACGCCGCAGAGACGCTCGAGCGGCTGGAAATCAAGCCGACGCTCATGCAGGCGGGGCTTCTTTACGCATCGGGGCTCGCGCGCAGCCGATCGGGCGCCGAAGGCGCGGAGGCGCAGTTGCGCGAGGCCCACGAGATTGGCCTCGCAACGCGGGCCCCCTGGTATGTGTTTTCGGCAGCGACCGCATTGATCGAGCATCTGGCCTTCGCGCGGCGCTTCGAGGAAGCCCGTGAATTGCTCGTGAGAACGTGGAAACAACGCGCGAGCGACGCCAGCAGTTGGGAGACCGGCCAGCTGCTCGTCTGGGCAGCACGCCTCGGCGTGCAGCTCGATCCCGGCGATGGCGCGCGCCACGAACCCGCGCCCCCCTTTCGCGACGAAATAAACGGTGACTACGAGAGCGCCGCCGCCAGTTGGCAGCGGCTGGGTGCGCCATTCGAGCAGGCTTGCTGTCTGATGCACTGCGGCGCCGATGGCATCCGGCGCGCGATCAACCTGTTTGCGCAGATCGAGGCGCGCCCCGCGGAACGCATGGCGCGCGCCGAAGCGCACCGCTTGGGCATTCGGGGCGTCAAGCGCGGGCGCTATGCTGCCGCGCGTGCCAATCCGTTTGGCCTGACATCGCGCCAGATGCAGATTCTCCACCTGATCGCGGCCGGATACAGCAACGCGCAGATCGCGGCTGCCATGTCGCGCTCCGAGCGCACCGTCGAGCATCACGTGTCTCGTTTGCTTGCACAGACGGGAAAGTCGAATCGGCGCGAATTGGCCGACTACGCACACGAATCCGGCGCGGTAGACGCCACGGCGGAGGCCCCGCATCGCCGGGCTGGCAGGTCTCGGCTCAGAGGAGTCGATGCGCGGCCACTTTCAGCGTATTGAATCGGCGCCAGGCCGGGCCATCACGCGCATTGCCGGGGGCGCCGCCGCGCCCGCACAAGCCATCTCCAGGCGGTGGAAGATTTCGGCCGCTTCGCTATTTTTTTGCTCGAGCCATTTCCGAACGAAATAGTTCGACGAAGTTTCTAGCAGCAGGAGAGAGCCGATATCCTTTCACCGTCACAATGGCAATCGTGCGGCTCAGGCGTGGGTTCAGCGGCACGACTGACACCCTAGCGCCTAGTGGCACGGCGATCCTGGGCAGCAACGCAACTCCCAATCCTGCCTCCGTCATAGCGACCACCGTGGAAGCCTGCATGAACTCGTAGTTCGTATTGATCGTCAGCTCCATTCCAGCCAGTACTCGGTCGACATGGTCGCGAAACGCGGTTGAGCTCCACAGCTTGAGCAGCGGCTTTCCCTTTGTCAGCTGGTCGACCGAAACGCTTCTTCTGTTGCCGAGCGGCGAGCCTTCCGGGAAAAGCGCGCAGTACTCGTCTACGAAGATCGGATCAAACACCAGCTCCGAGTTGCCATCCTGCTCTGGGCCAATGGCGAAATCCACATCGCGCCGGCGCACAGCCTCCAACAAATCCTGATTGGCGAGTTCGCGAACTTGTACGTGAACGGCTGGGTATTTTGCCGCGAAGGCGGTCAGGATGGCAGGAAGCCTCGTCCCCGCGACCGTGGGAACGCACGCAAACGAGAGTCTTCCGATTTGCATCTGGACAGTCTGTCGGAGTGCGGTGAAGCCGGATTCCAGCTCCGCTTGCGCCCGGCTGACGCTGACCATCAACTGCTCGCCCTCATAGGTCAGTTCGACTTTCCGCGTCGTCCGATGAAAGAGCATGACGCCGAGCTGCGCCTCGAGTTGCTTGACCTGCATGCTTACCGCCGCCAGAGAGCGGTTGGTCTCCTCGGCTGCCTTGCGAAAGCTTCCGTGCTTCGCCACGGCAAGGAAGGCTGAGAGCAATTTGAAGTTGACGTTCATCATGTCGACGATGTGGATTCGCGCTGACCGGACTTTATGGAGGCTACAAGGCGAACACCAGGGCACCTTGGAACTGTTCAACGAGCTTGAATAATAGCTAAGAATATCTAGCTTGTGATAAGGAATCGACGTTCCTACGATGGAGGCAACCAACCGAGGGAACTGACCATGTCGAATCAAAAACAACCTGCCAAGATGACGCTGGTCGCCTTTCTGCAGGCGCAAAACTGCTCGAATCTGGTGGCCTCCTGGCGCCATCCGCTTACAGACCCTAGCTATAGCAGCGCAGAGTACTACCAGAATATCGCGCGAATTCTGGAGCGCGGGAAGTTTCAGATGGCATTCTTTGACGACCGGCTCGCGATGCCAGACAGGTTTGGCGAAACCCATGAAGAGGCGGTGGAAAATGGTGTCCGCGTCGTCAAGTTCGATCCCGTCCCCGTTCTCATGGCGATGGGTCTCGCAACTACGCGGCTGGGCCTGGGCGCAACGTATTCCACCACGTACCACGAGCCATTCCACGTCGCTCGGGTATTCGCGACGATGGACATGCTGACCGGTGGCCGCGTCGCATGGAATGTCGTGACCTCGTTGAATGATTCAGAGGCTTTGAATTTCGGTCGTACAGAACACCTCGCACATGATCTTCGCTACGACCGTGCTGATGAGTTTCTGGAGACCGTATTGGGCCACTGGGGCACTTGGGAAGACGGGGCGATTCTTGCGGACAAGTCGACCGGCCGCTTTGCGGATTCCAGCAAGGTGCATCGACTCGATCACGCTGGTAAGTGGTTTCGATCCAAAGGCCCCTTCACGGTGCCTCGCTCGGAACAAGGGCATCCGGTACTCATTCAGGCTGGCCAGAGCGGACGCGGCAGTGACTTTGCGGCCCGCTGGGGCGAGCTGGTCTTTGTCATCTACCCAGACTATGAAGCCGGGCGCCGATCCTATGCGAGCTTCAAGGAAAAGGTTGCAGCCGCAGGCAGGGATCCGGCCACAGTGCGCGTCGCGCCTGCGGCGTACGTGGTGACAGGTGAAAGCCGCGCCGAGGCCGAGGAGAAGAAGGCGGAAATCGATGCACTCGTTAAACCGATCGACTCGCTTTCGCTGCTTTCCGAAGCCCTGAACTTCGATTTTTCGCGCAAGCGGCCGGATGATCCCTTCACGGAGGACGAACTCAGGGAGGTCAGCGGCCTGCGGGCAATCCTGGATCGCGTCATCACTGCGAGCGGAACCGAGCGTCCGACGCTCTCCGACTTCCTGCGTCATAGCCGGCGGGGCACCGCAAACGAACTGGCGACGTTCGTAGGTAGCAAGACGGACGTCGCGGACCAGATGGAGGCGTGGTTCAAGGGTGGTGCCTGTGATGGCTTTGTGCTGGCAGCAACCCACATGCCCGGGTCATATGAAGAGTTTGTCCGCCTGGTAGTTCCCGAACTGCAGAAGCGCGGACTCTTCCACGAGGACTACGAAGGCACAACGCTGCGGCAGAACCTCGGTTTGCCGAAGCCGGCGGCAGACGAGTGGAAGCGGATGTATGGCCGGAACTGAGTTCACAGTGGAGATGATCATGGAATCCATCGACTACCGCCATTTGATGCGCAACCATGTCGGCGCACCGGTTGTGATTGCCACGGGTTTGCCGGGGTTCCGGACGGGACTGACGGCAACCGCCTTCTGCTCGCTTTCCGACAACCCGCCGACCGTATTGGCCTGCGTGAACAAGAATGCAAGTGCGCATCCGCAGATCTGGCAGACGAAAGTCTTCTCGGTGAACCTGCTGCGTGACGACCAGAAAGGCGTCGCACTGAGTTTTTCCGGACAGACTGGCCTCAAGGGTGAACAGCGCTTCGATGATCAATGGAGCGCCGGGCCCATGGGCGCACCAGTTTTGCAATCGGCACTCGCCAGCCTGGAGTGCGATCTGGTGAACGTCTATGACCACGACACACATTCTGTCTTCATTGGTCAGGTCAGAAGCTGGTCGGCAGACTTGGCAGCGGAACCACTCGTCTATTTTCGTGGAGAGTTTGGCGGCCTGCGACAGGGTGAAACGGCCTAGGCGGCGCAATCGAAGGCAAGAAACGCCGCAAGGCAACAAGAATATGGGAGACGCAAGATGGAGAGAAGGACCGTTCTGCGGGCGATAGCTGCATCTGCTGCCACTGTTGCCATACCAAGCCATGCGCAGGAAACGTACCCGAACAAACCGGTTCGCATGATCATTCCCTACGCAAGCGGACAATCCGCCGACGTGTTTGGCCGCTTGCTTGCCAACTCGCTAAGCAGAGCTTGGGGACAGCAGATCTACGTCGAGAACAAGGGAGGAGGCGCGAGCATTCCCGGCATGTTGGCAGGACGTGATTCTCCACCCGACGGATACACCATCACGATCGGTGGGAGCGGCCCACTGGGCGTGAATCCGGGTCTTTATCGAGAGAAGCTACCGTACGACGCCTTGCGGGACTTTGCCCCGGTTCATGGCCTCTTCATTGCACCGCTGGTGGTACTGGCACATCCGAATACGAAGTTCAATTCCCTGGCAGACGTGGTCACAGCGGCACGCCGGGCGCCAGGCGAGCAAAAGTGGGGAGTCGCAGGCCTGGCAACGTCTCCTCACCTGGCCGCGGAGCTCATCAAGGCAACCGCGAAGGTGGACATCGTGTCCGTCCCATACCGAGGCAGCGGGCCGATGCTGACCGACCTGCTTGGCGGGCAAATTCAGCTGGGTATCGATACGATTTCGGCGGCGATCTCTTATATCAGATCGGGCCACCTGAAGCCACTCGCAATCACGTCTAGCCAGCGGGTCGCCGTGTTGCCTGAATTGCGTACGGTCGCTGAATCTGGCTATCCCGGCTTCGAGGCATTGGGGTGGGCAGGTCTGATCGTTCCCGCGAAGACGCCTAGGAATGTCGTCACAACCATCGAGCGCGCGGTCCATGTGGTGATGACGGCCCCGGAGTTTCAAGCCGAGCTTACGCAGCGCGGCGCGATTCCAGACACACGCGGAGCCGAGGCATGGGGCAGTTTTGTCAGAGCCGAGATCCCCAAATGGGACAACGTGATCGCGGCCAGCAAAATCACAATCTAGTAGCGGCCGCAGAGAAGAACAAGCGCAAATCAACCACTCCTTTCGTCTATAGACCGACACTATGTCCGCAACCATTATTCCTCCACGCACGCAACGGCTTCAGCGAAGTGAGCTCGCCGTCCCGGCAACGTCCGATCACTTCTTCCAGAAGGCACGCGACAGCGCTGCCGACGTGGTGTTCTTCGATCTCGAGGACGCCGTTGCCACTCGCCTGAAAGATGAAGGCCGTGCGAAAGCCATCGAGGCCATCAACGGCCTGGACTGGGGCGGGAAATCCGTTGCAGTGCGCGTAAACGGACTGGACACACCGTGGGCCTTGAACGATCTGGTCGACGTCGTCACACAATGTCCGCGGCTGGACATGGTGCTGTTGCCAAAGGCCGGCACGGCATTCGATGTGCGCTTTGTCGAGCAGATCCTGACACTGATCGAACGCCAGCTTGGGAGAACAAAGCGTGTCGGCATTGAAGTGCTGATTGAAACCGCGCTTGGGCTTGCCAACGTCGAAGAGATCGCCGCATCGTCCCAGCGGCTGGAGGCCATGATCTTCGGGGTTGGGGATTACACCGTTGATATGCGTACCGGGGATACTGTCTTCGGGGTGCCGAATCCGGGCTATGCGATTCTGACCCATGGTGATCAGCCAGGCTCGCGTGTACGACACTGGAACGATCAATGGCATTTCGCGCTGGCACGGATTGCCAATGCCTGTCGTGCAAATGGCATGCGAGCCATCGATGGGCCTTTCACGCAATTCAATGACCCGGAGGGATATCACGCCGCGGCCCAGCGCTCGGCCGCGCTCGGCTTCGAAGGCAAGTGGGCCATCCATCCAAGCCAGATCGAGCTGGCGAACACCATCTACGCGCCGACGACCCAGCAGCTGGAGTGGGCCGCCAGGATCGACGCCGCGTTAGAGCGACACGCTAAGGAAGGCAATGGCGCATTCGCCAGTGATGGCATTCTGATCGACCTCGCGCACGCAAAGCTTGCCAAGGGCATCTTGGAGCGGCAGCGTGCGATCGAGCAGGCAACAGGGAAAGGGAGAGCGGGATGATTTCGGACTCCACTCATCATCAGGCTGCACACCTGCCGCTCGAAGGGATCCGTGTGCTGGATATCGCGACGTTTCTCGCGGCACCGTTCGCCGGCACCATCATGGCGGACTTTGGGGCAGAAGTCATCAAGATCGAGCAACCGGGAGTTGGCGATCCGCTTCGCCGGTTCGGCACGCCGACCGAGGGCGGCGATACCTTGGTCTGGCTGAGCGAGGCGAGAAACAAGTCCTTTATGACACTGGATCTGCGCAAGCCGGAAGGAAAGGATGTCTTCCTGAAGCTGGTCGCGCAGTCCGATGTTGTTCTGGAGAATTTCAGGCCGGGTACGCTGGAGAAGTGGGGGCTTGGGTACGACGTACTGGAAGCCATCAACCCGCGCATTGTCCTGCTTAGGGTGAGCGCCTATGGTCAGACAGGCCCTTATCGGGAGAAACCGGGATTTGCACGGGTGGCCCATGGATTTGGCGGGCTGTCCCATCTCGCGGGAATGCAGGACGGCCCCCCGGTAGTGCCCGGCTCAACCTCTCTGGCGGACTATATTTCCGGTATGTGGGGGGCAATCGGCGTACTGATGGCAATACGAGAAGCGGAAAGGAGCGGCAGGGGGCAAGTCATCGATGTCTCGCTCTATGAGTCAGTTTTCCGCCTCCTGGATGAACTTGCTCCGGCATATGGAAAGTTCGGGGAGATCCGCGGACGCCATGGCGCGGATGTTCCGCATGTTGTCCCGCACGGTCACTGGAAGACTGCAGATGGGAAGTGGGTCGCTCTCGCATGCTCGAGCGATAAGATCTTCGCACGACTCGCGGTACTGATGGAGCGGCCGGAACTCGCGGAAGACGGCATGTTTGCAACGAATGCGCAGCGCCTTGCCGGACGACAGACTGTCAACAAACTCATAGCGGACTGGATCGGGGCACAGCCGCTGGCAACGGTTCTGGATCGATGCGACGCTGCTGGCGTCCCATGCGGACCGATCCTGTCGATCGACGAGATCTTCCGGGATCCACAGTACATGGCTCGGGGCGATCTACTAGAAGCGCGGGATGCGAGAGGTCAAACCGTGGTAGTGGCAGCGCCAGTGCCGCGACTGAGCCGCGCAAAGACGCAGTTGCGGCACCTCGGTGGGTCTCTTGGCTCCGATACCGCCACTATGTTGAAGAGCCTGCTCGGCTTGACGGCGAGTGACATCGAGGCTCTGCGTGCACGTAGCGTTGTCTAGGCCGCCAACGCCTCGACTGCAATGCGCGCTTTGCCAGAGTTTCCCAGAATAGTCACCCGAGCATCGAAAGCTCGCCGGTCGCTATATCGATGTCTATCATTACCCGGACGGGCAGGATCGTGCCGTGGTCGATTGGCGCTGCCCTGCCCTACACGATCTACGGCCGGCTATCGGAAGTGGATCAAAATGCGATCGTCGACAATAAACTGCGCTCCGGAAAAGCACGTACTGGTATGCTCGGGCATGCGGCATTAGCGCATTCCGTGCGGGACATCGGCTCAGTATGGAATTCAGCCGCGCGGGACGGATGAAAACTGGGCGAAAATCAGCGATGAGCACTGCATTGAATGATGACGGACTACACACTGCGATACCGCTAGGCCGCTTGTTGTTGCCGCTGCAGCCGCCGACGCTCGCGCCCGGCATCGCGCACAGCAATTTCAGCGTTCAGGGCGACGCGCGTCAAAGCTTCCTGGCCTGGCAGGAGCGTATGAGTCCCGTCTACGACATGCGGCCTTCTTCAAAGCAGGCTGAGGATACGTTCGATGCATCGCTGTCCCGTTACACGATCGACGATCTAAGTATCTTCGACTTTCGCACCGGGCCGTGCCTGGCCGTGCGATCACTGGGTCGGGTTTCGACCGAGAGCGTTCGCGACATCACGTTCAGCGTATTCCTTGAAGGGCCACCGGCGCAGTTCCTGGGCGGCAAGCCGCGGTCCGACGCGCAGCCCATACCGAAAGTGCCGAGTATCCTCGCGCTGGACATGGATCAGCCGTGCACAGTCCGGAGTTTTCAAGGTCGGATACTTCTCCTTTTTGTACCGCGCGCTCTGGCGGAAAGGGCATTCCCTGATGCTGCCTCGCTGCATGGCCGCTGGATTCACGCCACCACCCCTCTGACGCGCATACTGATTGAGCATGTGGTGGCGCTAAGGCAACGAATCGTCGGACTGAGCAAGGAGGCAGCGCACCAGTCCTTTCTCACCGCGGTAGAGCTGATCGTTGCAGCATTCAGCCGTCAAGCGGGTCTTGCCGGCAATACTCGCGCAGCGGTACGCGCTGCTGTCTACGGGCAAGTGCGGCGGCATGTCGAGACAAATCTGCATGATCCGAATCTGTCGCCTGACAGCGTATTGGCATCGCTGCATCTCTCACGCGCCAGCGTGTACCGCATGTTTGACCATGAAGGTGGACTGGCCGCTTATATCCGCAACCGCAGGCTGCGAGCGGCGGCAGATGAGCTTGTGCGCTTTCCGCATATGGAGGTAAAGGACATTGCCTCGGGGCTGGGTTTCAATGATGCATCGAGCTTTACACGTGCATTCCGTCGCGCCTTCGACATCGCGCCACGAGAATTGCACGCGTTCGCACCGTTGCTCCAGCACGCACAGACAAAACAGGGGCGCTTCATCACATAGAGGCAGTGCTGAACAGCTTGGATCGTTAGCTCTTTTGCAGTCTCGTCGCAATCCGTTGACATAGCGAGCGTCTACATGAAAGTCCTCATCCTAGGGTTGTTGATCTTTCTGGCCGTGCACTCCATTCGCATCATCGCGGAACCATGGCGTACTGCGCTGATTGCACGCCTGGGCCAGAACGGCTGGAAAGGCTTGTACTCCCTGCTTTCGATTCTTGGCGTGGCACTCATCGTCTGGGGCTACGGGCTGGCCCGCGGGCAGCCGATGATCTTGTGGACGCCGCCAGCCTGGACGCGCCCTATCGCGGCGCTGATCAACATCCCGGCCTTTATTCTCATCGCGGCAGCGTATGTGCCGGGCAACCGCTTCAAGGCCACACTCGGGCATCCGATGGTCGCGGGCACCCAACTATGGGCATTGGCTCACTTGCTCGCCAATGGCACCCTGCCTGCGGTCCTGTTGTTCGGGAGCTTCCTGATCTGGTCGATCACGGATTTCGCGTCGGCGCGCCGGCGCGACCGGGTGGCGGGCACGCGCTATCCGGCCGGGACGCTCGGGCGCGATGCCGCCGTTGTCGTTATCGGAATCGCGAGCTGGGCGCTGATTGCATTTCAGTTTCACACGTGGCTGGCCGGTGTGCCGGTTCTTATGTGGGGAAGCTGAGTCGAATACCGCGAGGCCGGTCGATCGGAACCCGCTTCGATCGCCCTGGCCGCCCAGGCAAGCAGGCCGGCCAGCGAAGCCCATATGAGCTATACTGAATCCTCAAATGGGAGACTTCGATGCAAGCCACCACCGATGCGAAGCCGAGCCGCGTGCCCGCCCGGCCCCGCGCGGAGCGTCCGGACCACACCGGCGGGCGCTCAGCGAAGCGGCACGAGATCCACGGCATCCAGGATTTTCGCGGCTTCTATGAGGAGTCGCAGTCGACCGCCGGCACGCTGCGGGTGATCACGCTGATTCGCAAGGGAGTGCCGGCCGCCGCCATCGCGGTGCTCGCCGACCGCATGGGCCTGACGAAAGAGACGCTGATGCGCACGCTGCAGTTGCCGCGCGCCACAGTCGATCGCAAGGCGAAGGCCGACGAGAATCTGTCCAGCGAGCAAAGCGAGCGCGTCATCGGCATGGCCAAGCTGGTCGGCCAGGTGCAGGCGCTCGTCGAGCGGTCTGGAGATCCGGCCGGATTCAACGCCGCGCAATGGGTCGCGCATTGGCTGTCGCAGCCCGCGCCGGCCCTCGGCGGGCAGCGGCCGGCGGACTTGATGGACACGGTCGCCGGGCAGCAGGTCGTCGCCGAGTTGGTTGCCAAGATGGAAAGCGGAGCCTACGTGTGAGGACGGCTTGGCGCATAGGGACGGACACGCCGACCTATGCGGCGGACGATGCCAGTGGTTCCGGCGCCAAGATTACCGGGGGGCGATGGAATCGGAAAGGCACGCCGGTGGTCTATGCGGCCTCGACCATCGCCCTTGCCTGCCTCGAGACCCTGGTGCACCTCGGCGCTGGCGGCCTGCCGCTGAATCGCTACCTGGTGCGACTCGACATTCCGGAGGACGTCTGGGAGGCCGCGCAGCGGTATTATTCGGCGGCCTCGGCGCCGGTGGGCTGGGACGCGGTCCCTGCAGGCAAGGCCAGCCTCGACGCGGGAGAGGCGTGGTTGGCCTCCGGCACCTCGGCATTGCTCTTGGTACCGTCCATCGTCGTCCCCGAGGAATGCAATGTCCTCGTCAACCCCACCCACCCGGATGCCGCAGCCTTGAAGTGGACCAAGGTCCGGCGCTGGCTGTACGACACCCGCTTCTCCGCGACCTGAACACGGCGAGGGCTACTGCTCTTGCGCTTGGCATCGGGGCTTGATCGCCCTGTTGCACACTGAGGTGTCGCGGGAAGGTCATACGGCTCTTCCTCGCTGACTCACTGGGCGGGGGGCCGTGTACTGCTCGCTGGATTTGCCGGCTGACTGGTCGATCTGGAGGTGTCGCATCCACTGATGGCCAGCGCGCCTGGCGCACCGGCGTTCTTCAGCGTCAAGCGAAGCCTGCTTCCCTTGGTCGTCGTGATGGTTTGCCCGTAGGAAACGGTCGGCATGAACTGGATGTCCGGCGCAACGGCTACCGGTGGGTTCCTGGCACCGTCGACGGTCAATTCAAGCTCCACGGTGATCGAATCAAGCGCAATGCCCTGGTATTGCTTCTTCTCCGCCAGATCCCGCTTGAACACGCACAGGCCTTCGGCCACCTGCGCCAAAGCCGTGGGAATATCGACTGGCTTGCCAGGCGGAATCGGCGCCGTGTTGCAGCCGGCGGCCAGGCATGCCGCGACGAGGAGCGGGACGGAAAGGTGGGCGCGCATTGGGGTCTCCGCGAGGGACCTTGTACGCCGCTCAATCTGCGCCGGTTCGGCGCCCTCTTCTGTGCGCTGCCGCACAGACGCCCGATCAAACGCTCGATCAGGCGCTGATTCCTGCCCGCCGGCGGCCTCGAACTTGACCCGCATCAAGCCATTGCGGCAGCCAGTGCCTAGAATGATTCATTCCTACATCGCATTGCCCGCGCCATCGCAGCGGTGCCCGTCCCCGGCCTTGCCGGTACGCGTGGCGCCGCGGCACGACCGGCCGGCCCCCCGCAAACAAGGAGGCATTCCATGGCAAATCCCAACGACATCCCCCTGGAAGTATTCCGCGCCGGCATGGAAGCCGCGCTGCGCGGCACCATGTTGATGCTCGAGCGCCAGCAGCGCTTGTTGTCGATGCAGCTCAAGGCGGTCGACCAGGCCGTTGCCGGCACCAAGGAGATCTTCAGCGAGGTGGCCCATGCCAGCAGCATGGTCGACCTGGCAGCCTTGCCGGCCGCGCTGCTGCGCCAGCAGACCGAGCAGTACACCCGCCTGTGCGAAGCCTGCACCGCGATGGCGAGCCACAACCAGACGGCGCTTGCGGAGCAGATGCGCGAGGCAGGCGAGACTTGGCAGAAGCTGCAGGGCAATGCCGCGGCAAGCGGCGCCGGCGTGCAGGGTGTGACGCCGCCCTCGATGCAGGAACTCTTCGATCGCTTCGGCCAGTTCAACTCGGTGCTGGCCAATGCCTTCCTGGCACCGATGGGCGGCGGCGCCAAGGCGGCCGGCACGCACGATGCGTCTGCTGCGCAGTCTACCGAGCGAGGGAGGACCCGGCGTGGCGAATGAGCGCATTGCCCTTGTCACGGGAGGCATGGGCGGACTGGGCGAGGCAATCGCCGCACGCCTGCACGCGGCGGGCCATCGCGTCGCGGTCACACATTCACCGGGCAACGACCACGTGCAGGCCTGGTTGGACGGGCAGCGGGCCCAGGGCCGCGAGTTCGCTGCCTTCGGCGTCGACGTGGCTGACTTCGACTCTTGCCAGCACTGCGCGGCGCGGATCGTGGATCAGGTCGGCCCGGTCGACATCCTGATCAACAATGCCGGCATCACGCGCGACCGCACCTTCAAGCGGATGGAAAAGCACGATTGGGACGAGGTGCTGCGCACCGACCTGGACTCGGTCTTCAATATGACCAAGCCCTTCGCCGAAAGCATGAGCGCGCGCGGCTGGGGACGGATCATCAATATTTCCTCGGTCAACGGCTCCAAGGGCGCCTTCGGCCAGGCCAACTATGCGGCGGCGAAGGCCGGGATGCACGGTTTCACCAAGGCACTGGCGCTGGAACTCGCGAGCAAGGGAGTCACCGTCAACACGGTTTCGCCCGGCTACCTGGCCACGAAGATGGTCACCGATGTGCCGGCCGACATCCTCCAGACCAAGATCCTGCCGCAGATACCGGTCGGACGCCTGGGCCGGCCGGACGAAGTGGCCGCACTGATCGCCTATCTGTGCTCGAACGACGCCGCATTCGTCACCGGGGCGAATATCGCGATCAATGGCGGCCAGCACATGCAGTAAGCAGCGCATGCCGCCCGCGCGGCACCGGGCGCCCGCCGTCTTGAAGGGCCTTGATCCGAATCAAGGCGGCGGCCGCGCAATCACATAGGCTGGAAGCACTTTCACCTTCCGGCCCGGGCGCACGGTCGCCCGGTTCCCCCATCCCCTTACCTATCGCTTCCCGGAGACACGCCATGTACCAGCGCATCCTGCTCGCCATCGACGGCAGCCGTTCTTCCGATCTGGCCCTGAGCCAGGCCATCGCGGTCGCCAAAGCCACCGGCGCGGAGGTGGAAGCCGTCTTCATCGCCGACAACAGCGACCTGTTCTTCAGCGTCGGCTATTTCGATCCGTCCAAGATCATTGAGAGCATCATGGCGGCCGGTAACGAGGCGCTCTCCGCGGCTGCATCGCGCCTTGCCGCCGAAGGCGTGCGCCACACGACCAAGCTGATCGACAAGCCGGTCGGGCCCGGCCTGATTTCCGACACCATCATGGCCGAGGCCGATCGCTGGAATGCCGACCTGCTCGTGCTGGGCACCCACGGCCGGCGCGGCGTGAAGCGCCTGGTCATGGGCAGCGTGGCGGAGGGCGTGATTCACAAGAGCAACAAGCCCGTGCTGCTGATCCGCAGCGAGGCCAAGGACTGATCCCCATCGCGGGGCGCCTTGGCACCCCGCACTCCCCCGCCTGACCGCAGGGGCCGCGGCGGGGACGGCGCTGCCTACTGCGGGGCGGACTGCGCCCGTCCGTGCGGGAAGTCCTCCGGCTCCAGCCAGCGCGCCAGGTAACGTCCCATCGCCTCGAGCAGCACGTCCGAGGTCAGGCCGCTGGCGCCTGCCAGTGCCGGGCAGATGACCCAGGTCGTATCGTCCGTTTCCAGCAGTTGCAGCGTCTTGGGCAGGTCGGCCGGTTGCAGCACGTATTCCCGGGCCCTTGCCCGTTCCAGGCCGAAGGCCCGGATATAGTCCTCACTGTGGCGCTCGCCCAGGCAGACGACGAGCTTCGGCTTCCAGTACTTCCGGATATGGGCGATGAAGCGGAAGCGCGGCCCATTTCGGCAACGCTCCAGGTAGTTCTGCTTGGGTACCAGCTGCGGCTGGCCGCGCAATGCCTTTGACCAGGGCATGTCGCCGATCATATGCGCTGGCAGCGGAAACAGGCTCATCTTGAATTCCGCACCGCCCGGCGCGTACAAATGATTTGCGTAATAGTCCTGCCAGTCGCAGTGTGCCAGCGAATGCCCGCAGGTTTCGGCGCAGGCGGCCGCCATGATGCGTGCCACCTTCTGATGCGATTGCCAGCGGCCCATCGCTTCGCGATTTGCCTGGCGAAAGGCTTTATCCCATGAACGGGGATGCCGCTGCGGCGCCAGCGGCGCCAGAAGCGATTCCCTCCAGGGATGCGGAGAATTGTCGCAAAACCACACTGCCGATGCGGGATTTCCGCCCTCCATTCCGATGTAAGAGGCGAAATACGTATCCAGCTGCTCACCTGTAAATATTGTTTTTTGTTCTATTTCCATACCTTTACCGCTTGGTGGAATATGAGATGCCCACGCATCGAGGTGGTTTGCCACAAGCCGTATCGCGGGCGGTGAGAGACCCGCAAATGCATCGGTACAACTATCGGTAGAAAGACGACAACGAGGAGCAGCAATACACCGGCAATCCCAATGTCCGCGCCATCCGCCCGCGCCTTGGCGGGGCAGCGCTTGGCCAGGCCCGATGTTCCTTCGCCCGCGCTGAGAACAGCGTGGAGCCTGTCAAGCCGGATCAGTGGATCCCACGGAAACCTGGTCCCGCGGCCTCCGGCAGCCGCATTGACCTGGCCAGAATCCGAATCGGCTGATAGCGCTTGCGCGACACACTTGCTCGCCGGCCGATGATTCTCCGCGAGAAATCATTCCATCGCTCCCCTCTTTTGGGGGAACAGCATCGGTGAGCGTTTTCCTCTGGCGTAGGATAAACAGCCGGAGGGAATTTCTTGAGTAATCCCCTTTCCCATCGTTTGGCAGGGGCTCCCGGTATTGTCTGCTGGAGCGATCATTACCGGCGCCGTTGCCGACACCAATACCGCCACCAAGAAAAAGAGGGTGTAGGCGCGGGGAGTGCCTACACCCTACCGGGAAGTAGCAAGGGGTCAACGCTTGCTGGAGTGGATTATTGAATGGGAGGGCGAGTCGACGTTACCCCGCTTCAGTGGGTGCCACGCTTTGGTAGGGAAGGTTCAAATGGGGTTATCCCATTGCACGGATTATGAGAAACGCAGCACATTGCTGCGTCCTGACTCCGACCAATGCGATCAATGCCTAGACGGGCAAGCCCCGCGAGCGGCGCCGCTGGCCTCCGGTCGCAGGGCCGCGCCCCTAGCCTTGCGCGGCGGCCTCGCCCGGGTCGAAAGACAGCGCGCCGCCGGCGGCGGGATTCGAATCGGCGCACAGCGCCAGAAGCTGTTCATCCGAATAGCCCCAGTCGCGTGCGTTCTCGAAGGCCACCACGCTGTCGTTTTCCTCGTCGAGGTCGACACGCACCGGAACGACCGGCGCGGCGTCGGCGATCGAGTGGAAGGCGATGGCGCCCGGCTGCAGCGGCGCCTCGGGATTCTGCTCGCACACCACCGCGAGGCGGTTCGAGCGCAGCCGCAGCACCGTGCCGAGCGGATAGATCCCGAGCGACCGCGAAAACGCCTGGAAGACCGTGCGGTCGAACAGGGTGTCCACCCGCACGGCGATGTACTCCATGGCGCGCGCCGGCGACCACGCCTGATGACCCGGGTGGTTGGAGGTCAGGGAATCATAGGTGTCGCACACGGCAGCAATCTTGGCGTGGAGGCTGATCTCATGCCCCGCCAGGCCGAAGGGATAGCCGCGCCCGTCGATGCGCTCGTGGTGATGCATGCAGACATCGAGCGGAATATGCGTATAGAGCCGCGCCTCGTTGAGGATGCGGTACCCGGCCGACGGATGGCGCCGCATCGCCTCCGCTTCGGCCGTCGTCATTGCGGCGGCTTTGTTCAGCACGGCGTCGGGAATGGCAACCTTGCCGATATCGTGCACCAGGCCGCCCAGTCCAAGCTGGCGCACCTCTGCATCCGGCAGCCCGAGCACGCGGCCGGTGGCGATCATCAGTGCGCAGACAGCAAAGGCGTGCAGGTAGGTGTAGTCCTGCCGGGTCTTGAGCCTGGCGAGCGCGATCAAGGCCTGGGCATGGCGAGACAGCGAGCTGGACGCCGAATCCACCAGCAGCAGCGCGCCCCCCATATCCAGTGCCTTGCCCATGCGGGCCGCGGAGAACATCGATCCCACCACCGATCTGCCGTTGGCCAGGACCTCGCGTGCAAGGACCAGCTCCGTTTCCAGGGGCACCGACTGGCGCACCTCCGCGGCGGTCGGCGCAGCGGGCTGCGGCTGCGATGTTTCGGGCATCGCGACGTTGCGGCCCTTGAGGATATCGATCCAGACCTCACCCACGCGCGCCTCGACGATCTGCCGGATCTGATCTTCCTCCGTGATCAGGAAGCGCGAGCGCCAGAACGGATGATTGAGCCAAGGACCGCCCAGCCTGGCGACAAACATCCCGATCCGCAATTGTTCCGCCCCGATCCGCTTCAGCATGCGCTCTCCCCCATGGCTGAGCCATTGTTTCAGTGTGCCGGTTTCGGATATCGGACGCGCGCGCGCCGACTTTAGCGGCGTCGCGCGGCTGGAAAGCAGGCAGGCATCACTGTCGACTGAGCCCCCGCCCTCCCGGGAACCCTGGCCGGCCGGCTTGTCAAGGCGGCCGGCAATTTCCGCCCGCCGGTCTCGGGCATTCGCGACGGCGCGCCGCGGCAGCGCTACAATGGCGCGCCCTGAGTTTGCATAAGCACGCTGGTCCACCATGTCCGAAACGTATACGCTCGTCGGTATCGCTCGTGCCAAGACCAACCGCCGTGACCGGCTGATCGACAAGCTCACTGCAATGCGTACGCGCGGCGCCAACGAGCCGGGCTGCCTGCGCTACCACGTCGGCCAGGATGCCGAGGACCGCGAGGTGTTCGTGCTCTACATGGTCTGGGATTCCAAGCGTGCGCTCGAATCCCACCTGAACAGCGAGTATGTGCGTGACTTCCACGCCATGCGCAACGACTACCTGGAAGGCGAGATCAATTTCCGCTGGCTGCAGGCCGCCTGAGGCCGAGCCTCCCGCATCCCCCCTGGCGCCGCAGGCGCTTGTCTTTGCCCGGCCAGCCGCCTATATCACTCACTGAGGTACGCGCATCAGGCGCGCCAGGAGTGCATCATGAGTGTCAGGGATGGCTTCGTCGGCACCATCGGCAATACGCCGCTGATCCGGCTGGCGAGCCTGAGCGCGGAAACCGGCTGCGAGATCCTCGGCAAGGCCGAATTCCTCAATCCGGGCGGTTCGGTCAAGGACCGTGCCGCGCTCTATATCATCCGCGACGCCGAACACCGCGGCGTGCTAAGGCCGGGCGGCACCGTCATCGAAGGCACGGCGGGCAATACCGGCATTGGCCTGGCCCATATCTGCGCCGCGCGCGGCTACCGCTGCGTGGTCGTGATCCCCGATACCCAGTCGCCGGAGAAGATGGAGCGGCTGCGGCTGCTCGGCGCCGAGGTCCGGCCCGTGCCGGCCAAGCCCTATGCGGATCCCGACAACTACCAGAAGATTGCCGGACGCCTGGCCGCGCAGACCGAGAATGCCATCTGGGCCAACCAGTTCGACAATCTGGCCAACCGGCAGGCCCACTACGAAACCACCGGTCCGGAGATCTGGCAGGCCACCGCCGGCCACCTTCACGCCTTCGTCTGCGCCACCGGCACCGGTGGCACGCTGGCCGGCGTGGCGCGCTACCTGAAAGAGCGCAGCCCGCACGTGCGCACCGTACTGGCAGACCCCCACGGCAGTGGGCTCTACCACTTCGTCAAGCACCACCAGATCAAGGTCGAGGGCAATTCGATCACCGAAGGCATCGGCTCCAGCCGCGTCACGGCCAACCTTGAGGGCACGCCCATCGACGATGCAATACAGGTCGACGACCGGACCTGCGTCGAGATGGTCTACCGGCTGCTGCACGAGGAGGGTTTGTTCGTCGGCGGCTCGTCCGGCATCAACGTCGGGGCGGCCGTAGCGCTGGCGCGCGAGATGGGGCCCGGCCACACCATCGTGACGCTGCTGTGCGACCGCGGCGACCTGTACCTCGGCCGGCTGTTCAACGCCGACTGGCTGGCCGAGAAGGGGCTGGCGCCGCCCGAGCGCGGCCAGCCCGACGAAGAATGCTGACGTCCCGCCTTGGGGCGCGCCGGCGTTCGCAGGGGTGGTCAGGTGGCTTCAGGCGTCCTCGGGCGCCGTCTCACGCATGTCGTCCGGCCCGCGCGCCGCAGGCGCGGACAGCGTCGATGGCTGCGGCCCGCCTTCGCCTGCCTGGGCGTCCGCCGCCTTCAGCCGGCGCCACAAGGTGGTCGGACTGATGCCGAGCAGGTGGCAGGCCTGAGCGCGGTTGCCCCCACAGCTTGCCAACACCTGGCGGATATGCTCCGCCTGGCTCGCGCGCGACACGCCGGCCAGCGACTGCGGCGCGGCCGGCTCGTCGGCAGGCGATAAGGCAATCTGCGCCGGGCTTCCGACCATTCGCGCGGCAGGCGCGAATCCGGTAGCGCGCTGCCCGCCCGGCTGCCCATCCTGTGCGAACAGTTCGGGGGCCGCACCCTCCAGTTCGTGCAGCAGCTCGGCAGGCCCCATCCGGCGCCCGCCGACCAGCACGGCAATCCGCTCCGTCACGTTCTCCAGCTCGCGGATATTGCCCGGCCAGGCGTAGCTGGCCAGGCGCGCGCGCACGGGCGCCGGCAAGGCAAGCGGCTGGTCCACGCCCAGGCGCTCCTGCGCGCGCCGGTACAGCATTTCTGCCAGATCCGACAGGTCGCCGGCGCGCCCGCGCAGCGGCGGCATCTCGATGCGCAGGATGTTGAGGCGATAGTACAGGTCCTGCCGGAAGCCGCCTGCGCGGACCAGCGCCGCCAGGTCGCGGTGGGTGGCCGCGATGACACGCACATTGACGGGCACCGGCTCCAGTCCGCCGATCGGCAGCACCTGCTTTTCCTGGAGCACGCGCAGCAGGCGCGTCTGCAACGCGGGCGGCATATCGCCGACCTCGTCGAGGAAGAGCGTGCCGTTGTGGGCCGATTCGAACAGGCCGGCTTTGCCGCCACGCCTGGCGCCGGTGAAGGCGCCTTCCTCGTAGCCGAACAGTTCGCTCTCCAGCAGGGTCTCCGGAAAGGCTGCGCAATTGACCGCGACGAAGGGAAAGGCCCGGCGCGGGCTGGCATCGTGCATGCCTTGGGCCAGCACCTCCTTGCCGGTACCGCTCTCGCCGCCGATCAGCACGGTGGAGTCGACGCAAGCATAGCGGCGCGCCAGCTCACGCAGGTTCTGCATGACCGGCGAGGCGCCGGCCAGGTCATCCAGGCTGTAGCGCACACCGGCCGGCCGCGTGCGGTTGCGCGAGCGCAAGTTGCGGTCGACACGGTGGATCGCGTTCGCATCCTGGATGGTCAGCACCGCGCCGGCCACGCCGGCCTCGCCGGAAATCGGGATGCGATTGACCACCACCATCTTGTCGCCGAGCTTGTGGATCGCCTCCAGCTCCTTTTCTCCGCTGTGCATCACGCCGTCCAGCGACAGGCCCGGCGCCAGCAGTTGCAGCTTGCGGCCCACCGCGCTGGCCGCGGGCGTGCCGAGAAAACGCTCCATCGCCGGGTTGAAGGCCTGGACGCGACCCTCGACATCGACCGCAGCCACGCCCTCGTTCAGGTGCGCCAGGATGGTGTTGACGTAGTCGCGCCGCGCCGCCTCGATGCGGCGCAGCCGCGCGGCCTCGATGGCATCTTCCAGCGCCGCGCGCACCGACACCCCCGAATACAGGAACACGCCGACCAGCCCGTGCTTGTCGGCCAGGTCGGTGACCAGCCCGGGCCCGACCACCACCTTCACCCCCTCCTGGCGCAGCGCCTTGACGCGCGCCGTGGCGTCATCCTCGGTCAGGTAGGTGTAGGCCGGGATCGACAGCGAAAAAGCGCGCACGAACTCGTCCACCTCGGCATAGGTGGAAGCGTGCGTCACCAGCGCCACCTTCGGCGAGATGCGGCGGGCCGTGGCCAGCGCACTCATCACATCGAAGCCCGTCACCTTCACCAGCACGACGGGAACATCGACGTGCTGGCGCAGGTAGGCGCCGTTGGAGCCACCCGCCACCACCGCGTCGAGCCGGCCTTCACGGGCCTCCCGTGCGATGGCGCTGGCGGCGGCCTCGTAGCCCTTGCCCACGATGCGGAATTCGGCACGGCCGGCATAGGCGGGGATGAGGTCGGCGAAGGCGCGCGAGAGTCGGCTGATGCCGATGGCCCAGATGCGCGGGCGGGCGGTCGAGGGAGGAATACTGCTCATGGTGTGACGAAAGGCGTTACGAAGGGCGTGCCGAAGGGCTGCGACTTTCCCGCATTGTGCACCGCCCTCCCCGGCATTTCAATATTGAAATCCATATTTCCATCCTTGAAATGCAATGACGGGTATCGGCGGCTGCCGGATGCCCTGCCCGGTGCCCGCGCCAAGCCCGCCAGCCCAGTCCCGGCAAGGGCTGGCAGGCGACACCCCGGCACGGCGGGCAAGGCTGGCACAGGCCTTGCGCTACCGGGATGTTTTGTCCCACTAGGCTACAGTCCCATGACCTTCACCGCTTCCGAACTGGCCCGCTCCGCCGGCGCCCGCTTCCGCCAGGCCCTGGCGGACGAACAGCCGCTGCAGATCGTCGGCACCATCAACGCGAACCATGCGCTGCTGGCCAAGCGCGCAGGCTATCGCGCCATCTACCTGTCGGGCGGCGGCGTGGCCGCGGGTTCGCTGGGTTTGCCCGACCTCGGCATCTCCGGCCTGGACGACGTGCTGACCGACGTGCGCCGCATCACCGACGTGTGCGACACGCCGCTGCTGGTCGACGTGGACACCGGCTTCGGCTCGTCGGCCTTCAACGTGGCCCGCACCACCCGCTCGCTGATCAAGGCCGGCGCTGGCGCCATGCACATCGAAGACCAGGTCGGCGCCAAGCGCTGCGGCCACCGCCCGAACAAGGAAATCGTCAGCCAGGGCGAGATGGTCGACCGCATCAAGGCGGCGGTCGATGCCCGCACCGACCCGAACTTCGTCATCATGGCACGTACCGACGCGCTCGCCGTCGAGGGCCTGGACAAGGCCATCGAGCGCGCGGTCGCCTGCGTGGAAGCCGGCGCCGACGCCATCTTCCCCGAAGCCATGACTGAGCTCAGCATGTACCGCAAGTTCGTCGACGCGGTGAAGGTGCCGGTGCTGGCCAACCTGACCGAGTTCGGCGCCACGCCGCTGTTCACCACGGAAGACCTGCGCGGCGTCGGCATCGCCATGGCGCTCTACCCGCTGTCGGCCTTCCGTGCCATGAACAAGGCGGCCGAGAATGTGTTCCTGGCGATCCGCCGCGACGGCACCCAGAAGAACGTGGTCGATACCATGCAGACGCGCGCCGAACTGTATGAGAGCATCGGCTACCATGCCTTCGAGCAGAAGCTCGACGCGCTGTTCGCACAAGGCAAGTCCAAATAAGCTTTCCGCACCCTAATACCGCACCCCATTGCCGGGCCCGCGTGGCGGGCCCGATTCCCGCACCAGGAAAACAAGGAGACCCAATATGTCCGAAGCGCAACCGCAAGTCGCTCCGAAGCCCAAGAAATCCGTGGCCCTGTCCGGCGTGACCGCCGGCAACACCGCGCTGTGCACGGTCGGCCGCAGCGGCAACGACCTGCACTACCGCGGCTACGACATCCTCGACATCGCCGACGCCTGCGAATTCGAGGAGATCGCCCACCTGCTGGTGCACGGCAAGCTGCCCACCGTGGCCGAGCTGCGCGCCTACAAGGCCAAGCTCAAGGCCCTGCGCGGCCTGCCCGCCAACGTCAAGGCCGCCCTGGAGTGGGTGCCCGCCAGCGCCCACCCGATGGACGTGATGCGCACCGGCGTGTCGGTGCTGGGCACCGTGCTGCCCGAGAAGGATGACCACAACACCCCCGACGCGCGCGACATCGCCGACCGCCTGATGGCCTGCCTCGGCTCGATGCTGCTGTACTGGTACCACTACAGCCACAACGGACGGCGCATCGAGGTCGAGACCGACGACGAGTCCATCGGCGCGCACTTCCTGCACCTGCTGCACGGCGAGAAGCCGTCGGCGCTGTGGGAGCGTGCCATGCACACCTCGCTGATCCTGTACGCGGAGCACGAGTTCAACGCCTCGACCTTCGCCGGCCGCGTCATCGCCGGCACCGGCTCGGACATGTACTCGTCCATCTGCGGCGCCATCGGCGCGCTGCGCGGCCCCAAGCACGGCGGCGCCAACGAGGTGGCCTTCGAGATCCAGAAGCGCTACGACACCCCCGATGAGGCCCAGGCCGACATCACGCGCCGCGTCGAGAACAAGGAAGTGGTGATCGGCTTCGGCCACCCCGTGTACACCATCAGCGACCCGCGCAACAAGGTGATCAAGGAAGTGGCACGCAATCTGTCCAAGGACGCCGGCTCGATGAAGATGTTCGACATCGCCGAGCGCCTGGAAACGGTGATGGCGGACATCAAGAAGATGTTCCCCAACCTGGACTGGTTCAGCGCGGTCAGCTACCACATGATGGGCGTGCCCACTGCCATGTTCACCCCGCTGTTCGTCATCGCGCGCACCTCGGGCTGGGCCGCGCACATCATCGAGCAGCGCATCGACAACAAGATCATCCGCCCCAGCGCCAACTACACCGGGCCGGATAATCTGAAATTCGTGCCGATCGAGAAGCGCTGACCGGCCGCGGGGCCGGCCGGCACAAGCCCCGCCGGCCCCATTTTCCGGGCTTTGCACTCTATTCTCCCCACGCCATGAACACAGCAAACCGCAAACCTCTGCCGGGCACCAAGCTGGACTACTTCGACGCGCGCGCCGCGGTCGAGGCAATCCAGCCGGGTGCCTACGACAAACTGCCCTACACGTCGCGCGTGCTGGCCGAGAACCTCGTGCGCCGCTGCGACCCGGCCACGCTGACCGACTCGCTCAAGCAACTGATCGAGCGCAAGCGCGACCTTGACTTCCCCTGGTTCCCCGCCCGCGTGGTCTGCCATGACATCCTCGGCCAGACCGCGCTGGTCGACCTGGCCGGCCTGCGCGATGCCATCGCCGACCAGGGCGGCGACCCCGCCAAGGTCAACCCGGTAGTACCGGTGCAACTCATCGTCGACCACTCGCTGGCCGTCGAGTGCGGCGGCTTCGATCCCGATGCCTTCGCCAAGAACCGCGCCATCGAAGACCGGCGCAACGAAGACCGCTTCGACTTCATCAACTGGACCAAGCTGGCCTTCAAGAACGTCGACGTGATCCCGCCGGGCAACGGCATCATGCACCAGATCAATCTGGAGAAGATGTCGCCGGTGATCCAGGCGAACAACGGCGTGGCCTACCCCGACACCTGCGTCGGCACCGACAGCCATACGCCGCACGTCGACGCGCTGGGCGTGATCGCCATCGGCGTGGGCGGCCTGGAGGCCGAGAACGTCATGCTGGGCCGCGCCTCGTGGATGCGCCTGCCCGACATCGTCGGCGTCGAGTTGACCGGCCGCCGCCAGCCCGGCATCACCGCCACCGACGTCGTGCTGGCCCTGACCGAATTCCTGCGCAAGGAAAAGGTGGTCGGCGCCTACCTCGAATTCCGCGGCGAAGGCGCATCCAGCCTGACCCTGGGCGACCGCGCCACCATCTCCAACATGGCGCCCGAGTACGGTGCCACCGCGGCGATGTTCTTCATCGACGGCCAGACCCTCGACTACCTGCGCCTGACCGGCCGCGACGAGGAACAGGTCAAGCTGGTCGAGACCTATGCCAAGACCGCCGGCCTGTGGGCCGACACGCTGAAGCACGCCGAGTACGAGCGCGTGCTGACGTTCGACCTGTCGACCGTGGTGCGCAATATGGCCGGCCCGTCGAACCCGCACAAGCGCCTGCCGACCTCCGACCTGGCCGCACGCGGCATCGCCGGCAAGTGGGAGGAAGTCCCTGGCAAGATGCCCGATGGCGCTGTGATCATCGCCGCCATCACGAGACTGCACCAACACCAGCAACCCGCGCAACGTGATCGCCGCCGCCCTGCTGGCGCGCAACGCCAATGCGCGCGGCCTGGCGCGCAAGCCCTGGGTCAAGAGCTCGCTGGCGCCCGGCTCGAAGGCGGTGGAGCTCTATCTGGAAGAGGCCAATCTGCTGCCCGATCTGGAACAGCTCGGCTTCGGCATCGTCGCCTTCGCCTGCACCACCTGCAACGGCATGTCGGGCGCGCTGGATCCGAAGATCCAGCAGGAAATCATCGACCGCGACCTGTACGCCACCGCGGTGCTCTCGGGCAACCGCAACTTCGACGGCCGCATCCACCCCTACGCCAAGCAGGCCTTCCTGGCCTCGCCGCCGCTGGTGGTGGCCTACGCCATCGCCGGCACCATCCGCTTCGACATCGAGCAGGACGTGCTGGGCACGGACAAGGACGGCAAGCCGGTCTACCTGAAGGACATCTGGCCGAGCGACGAGGAAATCGACGCCATCGTGGCCAAGAGCGTGAAGCCCGAGCAGTTCCGCAAGGTCTACGACCCGATGTTCAGCTTCGCCGTCGACAACAGCGCGCAGACCAGCCCGCTGTACGACTGGCGTCCGCAGAGCACCTACATCCGCCGTCCGCCCTACTGGGAAGGCGCGCTGGCCGGCGAGCGCACGCTGCGCGGCCTGCGTCCGCTGGCGGTGCTGGGCGACAACATCACCACCGACCACCTGTCGCCGTCCAACGCCATCCTGCTGAACAGCGCGGCCGGCGAGTACCTCGCCAAGATGGGCCTGCCGGAGGAGGACTTCAACTCCTACGCGACCCACCGCGGCGACCACCTCACCGCGCAGCGCGCGACCTTCGCCAACCCGACCCTGATCAACGAGATGGCGGTGGTCGACGGCCAGGTGAAGAAGGGTTCGCTGGCGAGAGTCGAGCCGGAAGGCAAGGTGGTGCGCATGTGGGAAGCGATCGAGACCTATATGGACCGCAAGCAGCCGCTGATCATCATCGCCGGTGCGGACTACGGCCAGGGCTCCTCGCGCGACTGGGCCGCCAAGGGCGTGCGCCTGGCCGGCGTGGAAGCCATCGTGGCCGAAGGCTTCGAGCGCATCCACCGTACCAACCTGATCGGCATGGGCGTGCTGCCGCTGGAGTTCAAGCCGGGCGTGAACCGCCTGTCGCTTGGCATCGACGGCACCGAGGCCTACGACGTGATCGGCGAGCGCCAGCCGCGCGCGGACCTGACCCTGGTCATCCACCGCAAGAACGGCGAGCGCGTGGAAGTGCCGGTGACCTGCCGCCTGGACAGCGACGAAGAAGTCTCGATCTACGAAGCCGGCGGCGTGCTGCAGCGCTTCGCGCAGGACTTCCTCGAGTCGTCGAAGGCCGCGGCATAACAGCGCTTAAGGGCATCGCCGACGTAAAGGCGTAAGCTATCCGGGCGGTGCGGCAACGCACCGCCCGTTTTTCCAGGACATTCAATCCATGGCCCACGTACCCCAGATCAAGATTCCCGCCACCTACATCCGTGGCGGCACCAGCAAGGGCGTGTTCTTCCGCCTGCAGGACCTGCCCGAGGTAGCACGGGTGCCCGGCGCGGCGCGCGACAAGCTGCTGATGCGCGTGATCGGCAGCCCCGACCCCTACGGCAAGCAGATCGACGGCATGGGCGCCGCCACCTCGAGCACCAGCAAGACGGTGATCGTCTCCAAGAGCACCCGGCCCGATCATGACGTCGACTATCTGTTCGGCCAGGTCTCGATCGACCAGCCCTTCGTCGACTGGAGCGGCAACTGCGGCAACCTGTCGGCCGCGGTCGGCCCCTTCGCCATCAGCGCCGGCCTGGTCGACCCCGCCCGCGTCCCGCGCAACGGCGTGGCCACCGTGCGCATCTGGCAGGCCAATATCGGCAAGACCATCATCGGCCACGTGCCCATCACCGATGGCGCCGTGCAGGAAACCGGTGATTTCGAGCTGGACGGCGTGACCTTCCCCGCCGCCGAAGTGCAGCTCGAATTCATGGACCCGGCCGCCGAGGAAGAAGGCGCCGGCGGCGCCATGTTCCCCACCGGCAACCTGGTCGATGACCTCGAAGTGCCTGGCGTGGGCACGTTCAAGGCCACCATGATCAACGCCGGCATCCCGACCATCTTCGTCGATGCGGAGGCCATCGGCTACAAGGGCACGGAACTGCAGGACGACATCAACGGCGACGCCAAGGCGCTGGCGATGTTCGAGACCATCCGCGCCTACGGCGCGGTGCGCATGGGCCTGATCAAGGACATCAGCGAAGCGGCCAAGCGGCAGCACACGCCCAAGGTTGCCTTCGTCGCCAAGCCGGCCGACTACACCGCCTCCAGCGGCAAGCGCGTCGGCGCCGGCGATGTTGACCTGCTGGTGCGCGCGCTGTCGATGGGCAAGCTGCACCACGCCATGATGGGCACGGCGGCCGTCGCCATCGGCACCGCGGCGGCCATCCCCGGCACGCTGGTCAACCTGGCCGCCGGCGGCGGCGAACGCAACGCGGTGCGCTTCGGCCATCCGTCGGGCACGCTGCGCGTCGGCGCGGAAGCCAAGCAGGTCGACGGCGAGTGGACCGTCACCAAGGCCATCATGAGCCGCAGCGCGCGGGTGCTGATGGAAGGCTGGGTGCGCGTGCCGGGCGACGCCTTCTGAGCGGGCTTCGGCCAATCTGCCCTTCCCCCTCCTGCCGCACAGGCATGACAGCGCGGCCCGGCACAGACCGGGCCGCGCTGCTTTCCGGCCTCAGGCGCCGCCGGGCGCCTTGATGACGAAGCCGCGCTCGCGGTCGCCGTCGAAGCCGGCTGCCAGGTAGAGCCGATGCGCCGGCTCACGCTGGGCGCCCGACAGCAACATCACCTTGCAGCAGCCGGCAGCCCAGGCCAGCGCCAGCGCATGGCGCAGTATCGCCAACCCGACGCCCCGGCCGCGCCAGGCGGCAGCGGTCACCACGTGTTCGAGCAGGCCGATCGGCCGGCCACGCAAGGGCAGGCTGGGAATCACGGCCAGCATGCAGGTAGCGGCCAGCCGACACTCGCTCTCGGCCACCACCAGCCGGATCGACGCATCGCCCAGCACACGCGCCAGTGCCTGCGCCGCCGGCTCGCCATCGAAGGCCGGATCGTCCGGCCGCAGCTCGCGATAGAGCGCCAACAAGTCCTCGAGATCAGCCGGCCGCGCCAGCCGGAAATGCGTTTCCGTCATGGTCACTCCTCCTCGGAATTGGCAAGCAGTCTGCCGCCTCGGCTCATGTTGGGCGGCGCGGGACCGCATCGGCGATCCGGGAAAACCCGAGAGATGGCGGAATCGACGCAGTCGGTATGGCCCCCTATAGGTTCAGCCTCCGCCGATCTGCTGCCTGTAAGGCAAGCGCCGAAGATCCTGTGGAACTACTGATCGATCGTACGGATGCCCGATCAGCGCTGCGCCTGAGCGACGGGCAGGCACGGCGCCCGTCCGGCAGGAGGTGGGTGCGCTCAGCCTGCCTGCCTCCCGCCGCCGCATGCTCGAGTCCCGCCGGCCAGGCAGGACCTCCCCCCTCATTCCTGAAGACGATGCGTAGCCTGCTCGGTTCACAAAAAACTTGGCCGTTAATTGCGTTTATACCCGCGACGGATGGCAGCCGCTCGGGACATGGGAAGTTCGAAAAAAGGTGACAGTCCGGACAGGCTATGCTTGTGTTGAAGTACGGTCGCGTTATGCCTGCGCGCCAGCCTTAAGAGTCAAACTCTTCACAGCCTTTGCCGCATTTCGGCTCTGGGCCCGGGGCAAGCGCCCGGCCCCCGGCCGGACTTGATTCACCGACTAGCATCGAAGCGGTATGCGCCAGTCCCCTGCCGTTTCCGTACCGCTCCCATGGAGGAGGACTTGCCATGAGCGAAACAACTCAGCTCGCGGGACCGGATCTCACTCAGGGCGTCCCGTTATCCGAGCTCAGCGACGGCGCGATGCTCCTCGGTCATGCCGAGGGCGAGGCCGCGATCCTCGTGCGCCGTGGAAGCGCGCTCTACGCGATCGGCGCGATCTGCAGCCATTACGGTGCCTCGCTCGCCGAGGGGCTTATCGTCGACGAAAGCGTACGCTGCCCGTGGCATCACGCCTGTTTTGACCTGCGCACAGGTGAAGCCCTGCGCGCGCCAGCGCTCAACGATGTGCCGTGCTGGCGCGTCGAGCAGCGCGACGGGAAAGCCTATGTGTGCGAGAAGCGCACGATCCCGAAGCGGCAATCGACGCTGCTCCCGGCACAACCGGCTTCGATCATCATTGTCGGCGGCGGTGCGGCCGGCAACGCGGCGGCGGAAACGCTGCGCCGCGAAGGCTACTCCGGCCCGCTCACGCTGGTGAGCGCGGACGACGCCCTACCTTGCGATCGGCCGAACCTGTCCAAGGGTTACCTCGCGGGCACCGCACCGTACGAGTGGGTTCCGCTGCGCCCGATGGAGTTCTACGAGTCGCACGACATCGACCTGAGGCTGCGCACCCGTGTTGCGGCAATCGACACGGGCAGCCGCGAAGTCAGTCTCGGCGATGGCAGCCGCTTGGGCTACGACGCGCTCCTTCTGGCGACCGGAGCCGAGCCCGTGCGGCTACAGATTCCCGGCAGCGATCTTGCTCACGTTCACTACCTGCGCACACTCGCGGACTGCAATGCGATTATCGACAAGGTACGCGCGCCCTGCCGCGCCGTCGTGATCGGATCGAGTTTCATCGGCCTTGAAGTGGCCGCATCACTGCGCCAGCGTAACGTGGCAGTAGACGTGGTCGCGCGCGATTCGGTCCCCATGGAGCATACCCTTGGACCGGAGGTGGGTGGCTTCCTGCGTGCGCTGCACGAAGCGCACGGCGTCAACTTCCATTTCGGCACCGAAGCAAGCACGATCTCGGCCGCCGCCGTCACTCTGAAAAGCGGCGAAATCTTGCCAGCGGATTTGGTCATCGCAGGCATCGGCGTGCGGCCGACTGTGGCGCTCGCGCGCCAGGCCGGCATCGCCGGAGACGGTGGGATCGACGTGAACGAATACCTCGAAACCAGCGTGCCGGGCGTGTTCGCCGCAGGCGACATCGCACGCTGGCCCGATCCCTATACCGGCGAGCGACTGCGCGTCGAGCACTGGGTGGTCGCCGAGCGTCAGGGCCAAACTGCTGCGCGCAACATGCTGGGACGGCGCGAGCGCTTTGACGCCGTTCCCTTCTTCTGGACCGAGCAGTACGACTTCGGACTCACATACGTCGGCTATTCCGTACGCTGGGACAAGGTTGTGGTGAACGGCAAGTTGAGTCTCGACGAGCGCGATTGCACCATCACCTACAGCTGTGAGGGCAGAAAGGTCGCCGTTGCACTGATTCACCGCGACCTCCAGGGGCTGCGCGAAGAAGGCGAGTTTGAGAAGGAGACCCTGCGAAATGAGCGGCGAGGCGGTTGATTTCCCAGGACGCTCCCGCGGCTGGTGCTAGAACAACACGCTGCTCATCAGCGCCTTGCCGACCAGCACATCGACGCCGCCGTCAGGGTCCTGGGCGAACACGGATACGTCGGTGGCTACCTGCTTGCGTCCGCGCCGGACCACCTCCGCCACCGCCAGCAGCGCCGTGCCGCGGGCCGGCGCCAGGTACTGCACCGTCAGCGAACTGGTCGCCCCACCCTGGAGCGCTTGCGCATCGGCCCCGGAACCCGCCGCTGCCGCACCGGCGATGTCGATCAGGGTGGCGATCACGCCGCCATGCACGGTATCGCCGTGGGTCACGTTCTCCGCACGGAAAGGCAGCAGCAGTTCCACGCGGTCCACCGCCAGCCGGCGCAGTTGCACACCCAGCGCGCGCGCCACGGGCGAGCCCAGCAGCACCACTTCCACCATGCAGACGATGCGCGGATCGACGTGCGTGTCATTCTGCGCCGCACGGTGCGCGGCGGCTGAGGCAAGCGGTTCGACTTGATTCAGGGTCATGGAGGTCTCCCAGGCTGGCCGCAATGGACATGCGATCAGACTATGCCCTGCCCCGCGCCGGCTCAATTACGCGCCAGGTAGTCAAGTCTAAGCGGCCGCCCTCGGCGGCGCGGCGTCTTTGGCTTCCGCGCGAGATCGTTGCTGCCCGGCGCCCGCTGGCACGACCTCGCCTTTCCCGCGTCGCGCATGTTGCCGCGCAATCCCGGCGCATACCGGCCGCCCTCCCGCCCGGCCAAGGGCCGCTGTGCCGAGGGGCGCAGCCGGGGGGTCGTATAATGTGCGGCCGATCCACTCCGGTGCCCAGCCCTCCCACCGTCGTATGCCGTCCGATTCGCACGCCAACTCCCTGCTTTCCCCTGTCGCGCCGGCCGTGGCTGGCGACGAGCACTTGTTCGACAGGCCGGACAGCCCGTGCATCGGCATCTGCTCGACCCTGTTCGACGAGATTTGCCAGGGCTGCGGGCGCACGGCCGCCGAGGTCAGCAACTGGGTCTTCCTCAGCCACGAGGAAAAACAGGTGGTCTGGGAGCGCATCACGCGCGAGGGCACGGCGCGCCGCTTCCGCCGTGGCTGAGCCGCCCCCCTGCGGCACCGGCGGCAGTCAGCTGCCGACCAGCCGCCGTTCCATGTCTTCCACTTCCTGCCGCTCCAGGCGCCGCTGCGCGAGCTGGCGCCAGTTGTCGGCCAGCACCGGCAGCACTGCGATCTCAGCCAGGACGGCATAGTCCAGCCGGTCGACATAGAGCGCCTGCAACAGCCGGCGCAGGCTCCACGTGGGGTACGGACGGGCTTCCAGCATGAGCCGGTCGCCGGCCCGGCACTCGCCCGGCTCCAGCACGCGGTAATACCAGCCTGTGCGCAGGCTGTGCTGCACGGCGCGTGCCATGCCGGCGTGGCCAAAGCGATGGTTCAGCTTCCAGCACGGCTGGCGCGCCTGCGAGACCTCCAGCAGCGCGGTGCCCAGCCGGAACTGGTCGCCGATCATCACATCGGCTTCGGTCAGGCCGACGGTGCTCAGGTTCTCGCCGAAGGCGCCGGGGCGGGCGAGCACCTGGGCGGCCTGCGGCGACACGCCGGCCAATTCCTCGCGCCACGCGGCATAGTGGTCGAAGGCGTAGTGGTGGACAGCCTTCTCCGTGCCGCCATGATGCTTCGGATCGCCCTGCCCGTCTCCGCGCAAGCCCGTTTCGCCGATCCATACCGGCACGTCGACCGCGTGCTTGTCGATCCCGCTGGGCACGCCCTTGGGGCCGAATGGCCGCACCTGCCCGAGCAGCACTGCATCAACCCGCGTGCCCGCCGCGGCCATCATGGCGCCGCCGCTCACAGCCCTGCCTCCGGTGCGCCGGCACCTGCTAGCACCGCATCGCTGCTAGCGGCACCATATGCGCTCTCGGGATGCGGCAGAATGGGAACGATCGTGAAAGACATGTGCAAGCTCCTGGACGGTACCGGCGGATGACGCGCCGGGATGGCCCGCATAGTTGAGAAGGATTAGGGAGCGGTATTCTAGACCGCATGGCACCACTGGGACGCGGCTTCGTCCCAAGCCGCGCGAGGTCGCGCGGGATAACAACGACAACGGCACCGCCAGGGTGCCGGCGGGAGACACTGATGATCCAGCACCCCGTTGGCATGGCCGCGGCCATGGCATCGCACGAGCACCGGCTCGCCGAAAGCGTAAGCCGCCTGCTGCTGCCGCTCTACCGTTTCGCGCTGGACGAACCGGTCGGCGTGTTCGAACAGCGGGCCCTGGCGCTGCTGCGCGAGTTCGTGGATTTCGACAGTGCCTGGCTGGGCCGCTCGACCCTCACGCCGCTCGGCCCCCAACTGCACTGCAGCCAGACCCTCGATACCGCCCCCGACTTCCTTGCTGAATGGGAACGTCACAAGGCCTGCGACCCGCTGGTCGCGCTCGCGGCCGGGCGCTCCGGCCATGCCGTCGCCCTTTCCGTGCGCCGCGAGCCCCTCGCCCTGCCGATGCGTGCCCTGTGCGAGCGGCAGGGCATCGGCCACGTGCTGTGCAGCGCCCAGGTGGCGCTGCCCGCCCATCGCGCCACCCACCTGTCCCTCTACCGCACGCCGCGCCGCCGCGCCTATGCCGAACGGGATGTCCGGCTGATGGCCTGCGTGATCGGCCACCTGGACGCGGCCCTCGACCAGAACCGTGTGTGCCGCATGCGCGCGCTGCGCGAGACGGCGCCAGCAGTGCCCGGCCGGGACGGGACCGCGGCCGCGCTGAGCGATGCGGCCGGCATGCTGCTGCATGCCGACGCGGACTTCGGCGAACGGCTGCGGCAGGCGTGGCCGTCATGGCAAGGACAGGCCTTGCCCGAGGCGGTGCGGGTCCGCCTGCGGCAGGCGCCGCGCGGCCAGCTCGTCACCGCCCGCCTCAAGCTGAGCTGGGAGCCGGAAGGCAGCCTGCTGCTGCTGCGCACCGGCCCGCCCGCGGCTTCCGACCTGCTTGCCCCGCGCGAACTGGCCGCCGCGCGCCTGTTCGGCAGCGGGCTGTCGCACAAGGAAGTGGCCAGGCGCCTCGGCGTCGCGCCCACCACGGTACGCCATCAGCTGCGCCAGGCCTATGCCAAGCTGGGCGTGTCGGACAAGGGCGCGCTCGCCGCGCGCCTGCTGGACTGAGGCCTCCGCCGACAGGCGGGTGTCGCTGTTCACATTACGCTGCGCATGACGCTGCACAGCGCACACGAACAATCTGAGTCTTTGCGGCCACCCCGTCCAACGGACGTTGAACCCACGGTTCTTCTAAGCTTGAATTATCCGGGGCTCGGTTCACTCAACTTTGAACCTTGCGGCTTTGCGGTGCGGCCTACACGCCCACGTGTGGGCCGCTGGCACGAGGATGCGTGAGGGTCTCTGGTCGACCCGGAGCGGACACTCCTTATCAACTGCAGAAGGTCCCCTGATCGCACATAGGGCTGATCCGCTCGCGCGGCAGGGGACTCCGGCTATCAGCCTCCTCGACCAAGTCGCGATATCGATCATCGATTTGCCAGACACTCGAGCAGACGATCCAGCGCCTGCTGATACTGCGCCTCCAACTGTTGGACCTGCATCTGCTTGCCTTGAGCCGAGACAAGCGCCAAGCCGCTGCCGTGGGCATGGTCAACCAGAATATCGCGCCATAGCAGCGGCTCGTCCGTCAGCTCCGCCAGCAACGCCGTCAGACGATCGGTGATATGGCGGACGACGCCGGCAAAGGCTTCCGGCGTGGCGAAGATCGCCAACGTCAGTGGCGGATGCTTGCCAACTGCGTGGTGATAACGGGTCAGCAGCGCCCGAATTTCAGCCCCAGGATCCGATAGCACGTCGGCCCCCTCCAGCACTTCTGCATAGACGCGATCTGACAGCGCGCGCAGCAGCCCGTCATGGTCGCCCACATGGTGATAAAGGCTCATCGCGGTAACGCCCAGCCGCTTGGCCAGCGCGCGCATCGTCAAGCCTTGCCCGCCGCCTTCATCCAACAGCGCCAGCGCCGCGGTCAGGATATCGTCCCGCGACACGCCCGTGCCTTGCACCGGACGCCCGCGCGGGCGCGTCATGGCGCGAGCCGATAGGTGGACTGCACCAGGCCTGAAGCAAAGCTGCGACTGGATACCAACTTCAGATCAATGTCTTGCAGCAGGGGGCCGAAGAGCGGGCGTCCCGACCCGATCAATACGGGCACCGTGGTGATGACCATATCGGCGATCAGCCCATCGCGCAGAAAGGACTGCACGAGTTGCCCACCGTCGACGTAAACCCGGCGCACGCCTTGGCGCGACAATTCTTCCATTGCGGACTTGGGCGCAAGGTTTGAAAAGCGCAGCTTCCCTCGCAGCGCTTGAGGTACCGGCGTATCGGCCAACTGTCTGGACAGCACCAGGACCGGCTGCTCATAAGGCCAGGCGTCGAAGGTCTGAATCTTTTCATAGCAGCCGCGCCCCATCACGATCATGTCTTTGTCGGCGATGAAGGCGGCGTAGCCGTGGTCCTCGGCGGGCTCATCGCGCTGCAACAGCCAGCCGATGTCGCCGTCGGGCCGGGCGATGAAGCCATCCAGGCTGGTAGCGATGAAGACGTGTGCGGTGGTCATCCTGAATCCAATATATATACGCTGTATATTATTTTACAGGCAGCGCGGCAGATGGGCCAGCAGGGCCGGAGCAATTTTCTGCAAACTGAAGACCTCGGCGAGACAGTCGCGATCAGCTGACGTTCAAGTGCCTTTGCGAGATTCGTGACGAGCGTCCCATAGCGGCCGAACTGCGCCGGTCGACAGCCACACGAGCTGCAGCATTGCCGTTCTCCCTTTGACGGCGAGTAGCATCCACCGGATCGCTGGCGGATCAGGTTCAGAGATGAGCGAACAAAATTCAGAGTTAAGTGAATCTCGACAGCGGGCGCGGGGGCCAGGCGGCTCCCGCCATCCTCCAATTGAACGGTTTGCGCCGGCGCGCCCCGCTGCTCCAATGCATGCGGCGGCCGTCCAAGGCGGCGCCGCGGAGCCGATCCCGGCCCGCATCAAAATTGGAGGCGACACAGAATGCATGTCAGCGAATACGCATGCCACGACGCGACCGCGCTTGCGCAGCAGATCCGAGCCGGACACCTCTCCCCAAATGAAGTGCTGGAAGCCGCCCGCGCCGCGGCCCGGCAGCTCAATCCCACGCTCAACGCGCTGATCGACACCTTCCCCGCGCCGCTGGAACATGCGGCCGACGGTCCCTTCGCCGGCGTTCCCTTCCTGCTCAAGGACCTGGTGCTGCACGCGCGCGGCGTGCCCTGCGACAACGGTTCGCGGCTGACCGCAGGCCACGGCGCGCCGGCGGCCGACTCCGAGCTGATGGCGCGTTTCCGCCGCGCGGGCTTCGCCACTTTCGGCCGCACCACCACGCCCGAGTTCGGCTTCAACGCCAGCACCGAGTGCCTGCTGCACGGGCCCACGCGCAACCCCTGGCAGCCGGAGCACAGCCCCGGCGGTTCCAGCGGCGGTGCGGCGGCGGCCGTGGCCGCCGGCATCGTGCCGGTCGCGCACGCCAACGACGGCGGCGGTTCGATCCGCATCCCTGCGGCCGCCTGCGGGCTGGTCGGCCTCAAACCCTCGCGCGGGCGGACGCCCGCCGGGCCTGACTACGGCATGCCCCTGCTGGGCCTGGGCATCGAGTTCGCGCTGACGCGCACCGTGCGCGACTGCGCCGCCATCCTGGATGCGGTCGCCGGCCCGGATGCGGGCGCGCCCTTCCAGATCGCACCGCCGGCGCAGTCCTACACCAGCGCCATCGCGGCGCCGCTACGCCGCCTGCGCATCGCCGTCTCGACCCGTTTCCCGGGCGCCGCCGAAACGCATCCGGATTGCGTCGACGCCACGCTCCAAGCGGGGCGCACGCTGGAGGCGATGGGCCACCATGTCGAATTCGCCAGCCCCGAATACTGCGCGACCTCCTTCGCCCGCGCCAACCTGACCGCCTGGACCTCCTTCCTTGCCGCCGCCGCGCTCGGTGCCAGCCAGGCGATCGGGCGACCCTACGACGGCAAGGACGTGGAAGCCTGCACGCGCGCCTGCATCGCGCACGGGCTCTCCTTGAAGGCGCTCGACCTGGAGCTGGCCCTGGCCGACATGAATGCGGTGTCGCGGGCGGTCGGCCGCTTCTTCGAACGCTTCGACCTGCTGGTCACGCCGGTCACGCGCATGCCCACCGCCCCGCTCGGCTACCTGAACCAGGACGATGCCTCGCTCGATGCGCGCGGCTGGTGCGACAAGGTCTTCGACTACTGCCCCTTCACGCCGCTGTTCAATGTCACCGGTACGCCGGCGCTGTCGCTGCCGCTCGGCATGTCGGGCGATCTGCCGCTGGGCGTGCAGTTCGCTGCGCCGATGTGCGACGAGGCCACGCTGCTACAGGTGGCCGCCGCGCTGGAGGTAGCGATGCCGTGGCGCGACCGGCGCCCGCGCCTGCATGCGGGCACCGTGGACCTGCCCAGGGGCTAGCGGGACGGCGGCGGCCAGGCTAGCGGCGCCCCTCGGGCTTCAGGATCAGGGTGTCGAAGGCCTCGCTGCCGCGCTTGATCTGGCGCTGATCCAGCGAGATGTATTGCACCGCCACCCACTTGTCGGTCCAGTCGCGGTAGTGAGGCGACAGGACATTGCCGGACTGTCCGGTCGAGTGGATGAAGCGCGACGCCGGCAGGTCGGACAGGTCGTAGATGGCGCGCAGGCTCGCAGCATGCACGCTCTCGAACGGCGCGGCCTCGTCGCGCAGATTGTGCCGGCCGGCGTTGACGGTGTAGGTGTCGCCGCCTGTCGGCACCTTGATGTTGAACAGCCCCGCCAGGTACGGATCCTTGCCGAACGGCTTGTGCTCGGCACGCGCTGCGTGAGCCACGCCCCATTTCCAGCGCTCCGGCTTGTTGCCATAGCGCTGGTCGAGATCCGCCAGGGCCCGCTTCCAGGCCGTGGAGATGGCATCGTCGCAGGATTGCGTCTGCGTGCTGGCGACCGCTTCACACCAGAAGACACCGAGCCCTTGCGGGTCCCGCAGGATGTTCAGCATAGGCTGCTGCACATTGCGCTGCTCCCACAGGCGGCGGAACAGGGGCTCGCCCACTTTGTCCTCGAACAGCAGGCGCGATAGCTCCCGCAGCCAAGCCGTCACCACCAGCGGCTCGGCGCGGCCCGCCTGCATATCGCCGTCCCACTTGCGCAGCGCATCCAGCAGCGCACGCTCACGCGCCGGCCGCCAGGCATCGGTGGCGGCGCGCGACGCCAGCAGCAAGGGCAAGGCATCGCGCACCGCCAGCGAGACCTCGTCCTTCTGGATGGCCGCGAAGCTGTCCGGCGTGTGCCGCGCCGTGGCATCGAGCAGCGTGCGGATGCGCTGCGCCCGGTAGGGCACCGTCCACTCGCTGGTCAGGAAATAGGGATAGTCCTTGTCGACGATCTTCTGGTTCGCAGTGACGATCACGCCGTCGGGCGGGTTGTAGCTGCGCGGCAGTTTGTCGAAGGGAATGAAGCCGACCCAGTCATAGCGCGGATCCCATCCCGGCGCCGGCGCGAGGCCATGCAGGTCATTGTCCCGGCGCCGGATCGGCACCCTGCCCGGCGCCATGAAACCGATGTTGCCGTCCACGTCGGCATAGACGATGTTCTGCTGAGGCGAGTGGAAGTCGCGCAGCGCATTGACGAAGCTGCTCCAGTCACTGGCAGCGTTGAGCGCAAGCCCGGCCTGCAGCGTGCGGTCATCCGCGCGTAGCGCGGTCCATTGCAGGGCGACCACAAACTGCGCGCCGAGCGACGCAGCCGCGCTGGCGACCGGCTCGGCGACGTCCGAGATGACCGGCCCGTGCCGCGTGCTGCGCACCGTCAGGACGACATCGGGCGCCCCCTTGACGTGGATGGTCTCTACCCGCTTGTCGAAGTCCGCCCACCCGGACGGGGTCCGGTAGCGATCCGCATTGCCCGGCTGCACGTGCTCGATGTACAGGTCCTGCACATCGGGCGCGGTATTGGTGAAACCCCAGGCAATGCGCTGGTTGTGGCCCAGCACCACCGCCGGCACGCCCGGCAGGGTGGCCCCGCTCACCTCCATGCCCGGTGCGCGCAGATGCGCCAGGTACCACTGGGCCGGCGCCTGCAGCCCGAGATGGAGATCGTTGGCCAGCAGCGGCTTGCCCGAGCGCGTGTGGGCGCCGGACACCACCCAGTTGTTCGAGCCCATCCCTTCGACGAAGCCGGCCGGCGCGCGCGAAACGACTGCCGCCATCGCCGTCTGCAGGGGCGCCAGCTTGCGGTAGAGCGCGCCATAGTCGAGGGTGCGCAGCGGCGCATCGCCGGGATACGGCGCCAGCAGCTCGCTGATGCGCGAGACCGGCAGCGCCTGCGCCAAACCCATGCGCTGCACCTCCTGCGTCCAGTTGCCGCCCAGGTCCCAGGCCATCATGGTCAGCCAGCCGAGCGTGTCTGCCGGCTCCCAGTGCTCGGGCCGGGTGCGCAGGATCAGGAATTCGGGGGGCAGCGGCCCGCTGCGCCGGTCGATGCCGGCGTTGACGCCGTCGGCATAGGCCTGCAGTGCGGCGCGCGTCTGCGGGGAGCTTTGCGCCAGGATGGCCTCGGCGTTGCGCCGCACGCCGAGGGTGCGCAGAAAACGGTCGGTATCCAGCGCCGAAGGCCCCAGCACCTCGGCCAGGCGGCCGGCCACGATGCGCTTGCTCATCTGCATCTGCCAAAGCCGGTCCTGTGCATGCGCGTAGCCAAGCCCGAAGTAGGCATCGAGCGCGTTGGCCGCGTCGATGTGCGGCACGCCGTTGCGGTCGCGCACGATGGTCACGGTATCGCGCAGCCCCGGCACACGCAGCGTGCCGGCGATCTGCGGCTGCGAGGCCTGCCGGTACCAGACATAGGCGCAGACCGCGCCGACCAGCGCAAGCGCCACCACCGTCAGCATCAGCCAGCCAAGCCGTCTCAACCAGCGCATCGCCCCGCCTCCCCGGTCCGGCGCCTGCCGTGATGGCGCATTATCGCCCAGCGCACACCCCGTGCAAGGCCGGCGGCCGCCTGAGCATGAAACGAAAAATGCCCGGACAGGCCGGGCATTTTCATGCTTACGCGGTCAGAATCAGGCCGCGGGCTTCTTGAACTGCAGCGCCTTGTACTCGAGGAATTCCTCCAGTCCATACTTGCCGGCCTCGCGGCCGTTGCCCGACTGCTTGTAGCCGCCGAACGGCGCCGCCATATTGAACGGGCCGCCATTGATGTCGACCTGACCAGTGCGGATGCGGCGTGCCACGCGCACCGCGCGCGCCTCATCGCCCGACCACACGCCACCGCCCAGTCCGTAGACGCTGTCGTTGGCGATGCGCACCGCGTCTTCCTCGGTGTCATAGCAGATGATCGACAGCACCGGGCCGAAGATCTCCTCCTGCGCCACCGTGGCCTTCGGGTCGACGTTGCCCAGCACCGTCGGCTTGACGAAGAAACCCTTGTCCAGGCCGGCCGGTGCGTCCGGACCGCCGGTGACCAGCTCCGCGCCCTCGTTGACGCCGCGCCGGATGTAGCCCGTCACGCGCTCCTTCTGCGTGGCCGAGATCAGCGGGCCGAGCTTGCTGGTCTCCTGCAGCGGATCGCCGACGGTAAAGCCTTCGGCCACCTGCTTGGCGATGGCCTTGACCTCGTCGTAGCGCGCGCGCGGCACCAGCATGCGGGTGTGCGCCGAGCAGGTCTGGCCGGAGTTCAGGAAGCACGCGCTGATGCTGCCCTTGACCGCCGCAGCCAGGTCGGCATCGTCCAGGATGATCGAGGCAGACTTGCCGCCCAGCTCCAGGGCCACCCGCTTGACGGTCTGCGCGGCCAGCTCCGACACGCGCTTGCCGGCACGCGTGGAGCCGGTGAAGGACACCATATCGACATCGGGGTGGCTCGCCAGCACTTCGCCGACCACCGGGCCGTAGCCCGTGACCAGGTTGAAGACACCCGGCGGGAGGCCGGCGGCCTCGATCACCTCGGCGAGCACGAAGGCGTTCAGCGGCGCCACCTCGGACGGCTTGAGCACCACGGTGCAGCCGGCCGCCAGCGCCGGCGCCACCTTCAGCGTGATCTGGTTCAGCGGATAGTTCCACGGGGTGATGGCAGCCACCACGCCCACCGGCTCGCGTACCACCAGCGAATTGCCTACTTCTTCCTCGAAGTGGAAGCTTTCCAGCAGCTTGGCAGCCTGGCCCCAGTTGTAAACCGGGCCGCCGACCTGGATGGCACGCGCCATCTTGATCGGCATACCGACCTCGCCCGCGATCATCTGCGCCAGCTCCTCGCTGCGAGCCTTCAGGCCCTCGGCGATCTTGCGGATGTATTCGGCGCGAACGGCCGGCGGCGTTGCGGCCCAGCCATCGAAGGCCGCGCGGGCCGCCAGGATGGCTTCCTCGGAATCGCGCGCGCTGCCTTCAGGAATCTGCCCCATCACCTCTTCGGTGGTGGAGTGGATGACATCGATCTGACCCGCGCCGTGCGGGGCTACCCATTTGCCGTTGATGAAGAGTTTGTCTCGTTGTTGCATGGCCACAGTTATCAGATGAGTGAATCGGCGATCGCAATCTTTGTTACTTTTATGGTGCACCTCATTGTAGGCCGGAAAGCCGTTCGGTTTTCTCGGCCGAGGCGCAATAAAAGATAACATAACGCCACTCTTATGAAGTTTCTCGGCCGATAATCGAACGACAGTTCGGGAGCCACGCCCGTACGGGCCTGTGCGGCCGGAATCGCATCACCGGCACAATATTGGGGGGACACCAGCATGGGTGATCCGGTCTATTTCAAGACCGAAGCGGGGCATGACGAGATCCGCACTCGCGCTCGCAAGCTGGAGCATAAGCTGCGCGCCCTGCTACTGCTTGTGAACGGCGAGCGCCCGCGCAGCGCGCTGCTGGAGCAACTGGGGGCATTGGGGATCGACGACCACGCGATCACGGCGCTGCTGGAAAGCGGCCTGATTGCGCCGGCATCCGACACCAGCCCGGCGCCGGACGTGGCCACCGCTGAGGAAATCGCCGATACCGCCGGCACTGGGGCTGCCCACGGGAATACGTTCTTTACCGCCGATTCAACGGCCAAGGTGGAAATCCCGCCCGCCGGAGACACCGCCTCCCGGGCCGCGGACGCCTACCAGCAGCTCTATCACTTCTATACGGAAACGATCGGCCAGCAGCTCGGCCTGCGCGGGTACCTGCTGCAGGTCAAGGTGGAGAAGGCCGGGACCGCGCAGGAACTCGCCGCCTTGCGCGATCCCTTGCATGCCGCGCTGGAGAAAGCACGCGGCGCTCCGGCGGCGCTCGCCCTGGTAGCCGAGCTAGACCGGCTGCTGGCGGGCCGCGGAGAACCAGCTTCACGCAAGTAGCCTGTCTCTGAGCACCTGAAAGATCCTCTGGTCCAGACTAGATCAGCAGCGTCACGGTCTGGAACAAGGCGAGATCGTCCTTCCTCGCCGAGCGCGCATGCCGCCGGATCACCTGCAACAGGCATTCGATGAAACACAGCGCCGCGCTGCTCAGCGTGCCATTGCGGCGCGTGACGATGCCCAGTTGCCGCGGCTCGAACACCTCCTCCAGCGCCAGCGCACGCAGCCGCGACCCGAACGGTGGCACCCGGCTCAGCACGGTCGGGCACCATGTGCACATATCCGCCTGTTCGAGCATGGTCTGCAGCATCACCACAGACTGCGCGCGCACTACGCGGCTCTCGTCAATGTGCGCGCCATGCCGCGTGAACAGGTAGTCGATCAGGCCGGTCTGCCCGTCCGGCGCGAAGTTCAGCACCCAGTCCTGGTCCAGCAACTCGTGGATCGAACGCGCGTGCTGGCGCGGATGGCCTTCGCGCACCATCACCGCGGTCTCGTAGGACATCAGCGGCTCGCAGGCGAACTCCTGCCCCTCGGCCGACGGGTGGAGCTGGCCGATGGCGAAATCCATGTCGCCCGCGCGCAGCAGCGGCTGCGCCACCGCCATCAGGCTTTCGAACAGTTCGAGGCGTACCTCCGGCATCCGCTTGCGGAACGACAGCACCGCCTCGGCGAGGAAGCTCATCGTGATCCACGGCGTAATGCCGACGCTGAGGCGCCCTTCGGCACGCCCGCGCATCTGAGCGAGATCGTTGCGTGCATGGTCGAGCTGGTTGAGCACCAGCCGCGCATGCGTGAGGAGCGCCTTGCCATAGTCGGTGAAGCCGATGCCCTCCGGCGCGCGGATCAGCAGCGGCAGGCGCTCGCCCGCCTCCAGCTCGCGCAGCGCGCGCGTCACGGCCGCCTGCGAGATGCCGAGCACGCGCGCCGCGCCGCGGATGCTGCCGGCGTCGGCGCTCGCGACCAGCGCCTGTAGTTGATGGAGCTTCATCATGGAATAGGCAACATACCCGACAACCAATAGTTGTCATCATAACAAAACAGCGGCTTCTCCCTCGCGCCGCCACTACATACGATCCTGCCCACGATATGCCGCCGCGCATGCCGGCATGCCTGCCCGGGATGACGCGGCCGTTCCGGCCCGGTGGTCCGGAAGCATTCCAAGGAGGAGAGCCGGCGTGATAAGCGATTGCGTCTTACCCGAGGTGGCAGCCATGCGCGACGAATTGGTCGCGCTGCGCCACTGTATCCATGCACACCCGGAACTCGGCTACCGCGAGGAGGCGACCAGCGAGCTGGTGGCCGGGCGCCTGGCCGCCTGGGGCTACCAGGTCACGCGCGGCCTCGCCGGCACAGGCGTGGTCGGCACGCTCAAGCGCGGCGCGGGCCGCGCGCTCGGCCTGCGTGCGGACATGGACGCACTGCCGATCCACGAGCGCACCGGCCTGCCCTACGCCAGCCGCTGCGACGGCGTGATGCACGCCTGCGGCCACGACGGCCATACCGCGATGCTGCTCGGCGCCGCCCGCTGCCTGGCCGAGCGCGCCCGCTTCAGCGGCACCCTGCACCTGATCTTCCAGCCCGCGGAGGAAGGGCTCGGCGGCGCGCGCAAGATGATCGAGGACGGCCTGTTCGAACGCTTCCCCTGCGATGCGGTGTTCGCCATGCACAACGTGCCGGGCTATCCGGCCGGCAAGCTCGGCTTCTACAGCGGGCCCTTCATGGCCTCAGCCGACGAGGTGGTGATCCGCATCGTCGGCCGCGGCGGGCACGGCGCCGTGCCGCACAAGGCCGTCGACCCCATCGTGGTGTGCGCCGCGATCGTGATGGCGCTGCAAAGCATCGTGTCGCGCAATGTGGATCCGCAGGCGGCGGCCATCGTGACGGTCGGGGCGATCCATGCCGGCACGGCTTCCAATGTGATCCCGCCCAGCGCGGAGATGCGCCTCAGCGTGCGCGCGCTCGCGCCGGATGTGCGCGCCCTGCTGGAGCGGCGCATCCGCGAGACCGTGCACGGCCAGGCGGCCAGCTTCGGCGCCGATGCGGAAATCGACTACCAGCACTGCTATCCGGTGCTCGTCAATCACCCGGAGGAAACCCGCTTCGCGCGCCAGGTCGCGCACGAATGGGCGGGACCGGACGCCGTGCTCGACGATTTCGGTCCGCTCACCGCGAGCGAGGATTTCGCCTTCATGCTCGAGCGCTGCCCCGGCAGCTACCTGTCGATCGGCAACGGCGAGGGTGCGCACGGCTGCGCCTTGCACAACCCCGGATACGACTTCAACGACGCCTGCCTCGAGATCGGGGCGAGCTACTGGGTCACGCTGGCGGAGCGTTTCCTGGATTAAGCCGCGCGGCGCGCCCTGCCGCGCCGCGCTCGTGCCGGGCTGCATCGCGGCGGTCCGGCTTCCGGCCACCGCAGCCCGCGGCGCGCCGGATCCATATTCGAACCAACGAAGGAGACAATGATGAAACAGTGGATCGCGGCGCTTTGCCTGGCGCTGATGGCCGGCTCGGCCGCCACGCACGCGACGGACCTGGCCGGCAAGGAGATCCGCCTGGCCGTCGACCCGACCTACCCTCCGCTCGAATACAAGACGCCGGACGGCAAGCTGACGGGGTTCGCCGTCGACATCGCCGACGCGCTGTGCGCCCAGCTGCGCGCGCGCTGCGTCTGGGTCGAGACGAGCTTCGACGGCATGATTCCCGGACTGCTTGCGCGCAAGTTCGACGTCATCTCCTCGTCGATGACGATCACGCCGAAGCGGATGGAGCGGATCGCCTTCACCGACAAGATCTCGAACGCACCGGCCCGGCTGGTCGCGCGGCGTGGATCGCCCCTGGTGCCTAGCGCGGCCTCGCTCAAAGGCAAGCGCGTCGGCGTGGAGCAAGGCTCCAGCCAGGCGGACTACGCGATGGCGAACTGGCGGCCGGCGGGCGTGCAGATCGTGTCGTACCAGAACCAGGAGCTGGTGTACGCCGATCTGCTGTCCGGGCGGCTGGACGCGTCGTTCCAGGCATCGATCGCGGCCAGCGACGGCTTCCTGAAGAAGCCCGACGGCCGGGACTTCGCCTTCGCCGGCCCGCCGGTGGAGGATGCGAAGTACTTCGGCCAGGGCGACGGCCTCGGCCTGCGCAAGGAAGACACCGCGCTGCGCGACGCATTCAACCAGGCGCTCGCGGCCATCCTCGCCAACGGCACCTACGCGCGCATCAACCAGAAGTACTTCGACTTCGACATCTACGGCGCAAAGTAGGGCGCACCGCCCCTGCCCCATGCCTGCCCGGCCTGCCGCCTCCCTCGGCCAGGCGCTCACGCGGTCACGCGGCAGGCATGGCCGGCATCGCGCTTCATGGAGGAAGACACAGTCATGACGTTTGAAGGATTCGGCCCCGCACTTTGGGCCGGCACATGGGCGACGGCCAAGCTCGCAGTGCTGTCGCTCGCGCTGGCCTTCGTGCTGGGCCTCGCAGGCGCGGCCGCAAAGCTGTCCCGCCACCCGGCGCTGACCCATCTCGGGTCAGCCTATACGACGCTGATCCGCTCGGTGCCCGACCTGGTGCTGATGCTGCTCCTGTTCTTCAGCACCCAGATGCTGCTGAACCGCATCACCGACGCGCTCGGCATCGCACAGATCGACATCGACCCGTTCGCCGCGGGGGTGCTGGCGATCGGCTTCATCTACGGCGCCTACTTCACCGAGACCTTCCGCGGCGCCTGCCTGGGCGTGCCGCGCGGCCAGCTGGAAGCAGCCGCCGCATTCGGGATGTCGCGCTGGCAGGTATTCCGCCGGATCCTGTTTCCGCAGATGATGCGGCTGGCGCTGCCAGGGATCGGCAACAACTGGCAGGTCATCGTGAAGGCGACGGCGCTGGTATCCATCATCGGCCTGTCCGACGTGGTGAAGACCGCGCAGGACGCGGGCCGCGCGACACAGCGATTTTTCTTCTTCATGGTGGCCGCGGGCGCGATCTACCTCGCGATCACGACCGTTTCGCACGCGCTCCTCGCCTGGCTGGACAAGCGCTACGCGGCGGGAACCGGACGGCGCACGACATGATCGACATCCTTCGCCAGTACTGGCAGACCCTGCTCTTCTCCGACGGCTACCAGAGCACCGGGCTCGTCGTCACGCTGTGGCTGCTTGCCGCTTCGCTCCTGCTCGGCTTCCTGCTCGCGCTGCCGCTGGCGATCGCGCGCGCTTCGCCGAAGCGCTGGCTGTCGGGTCCCGTGTGGTTCTACACCTACGTGTTCCGGGGCACACCGCTCTACGTGCAATTGCTGCTCTGCTACAGCGGGCTCTACGGCCTGCAAGTCGTGCAGTCGCACGCCTTGCTCAGCGATTTCTTCCGCGATGCGGTGAACTGCACGCTGCTCGCCTTCGCGCTGAACGAATGCGCCTACACGACCGAGATCCTGGCCGGCGCCATCCGCGCAACCGCCCCCGGCGAGATCGAGGCCGGGCGCGCCTACGGCATGTCGGCCTTCACGCTGTACCGGCGCATCGTTCTGCCATCCGCCCTGCGCCGCGCCCTACCGATGTACAGCAACGAAGCGATCCTGATGCTGCATTCGACGTCGCTGGCCTTCACCGCCACCGTACCCGACCTGATGAAGGTTACGCGCGACATCAACTCGGCGACCTACGCCTCGTTCTCGGCATTCGGCATTGCGGCCTGCCTGTACGCAGCAGTGGCCTTCACGCTGGTGTGGATCTTCCGCAAGCTGGAAGCGCGCTGGCTGGCTTATCTGAAACCCGCGGCCCCCGGCCGCGCCCATTGAACGGTGGCGAACATGTCTGCTCCGAACATCTACAAACTGGCCGCCGACAACGTGCACAAGCGCTACGGCGAGCACGAGGTGCTCAAGGGCGTCTCCATGCACGCCAAGGCCGGCGATGTCATCAGCCTGATCGGCTCCAGCGGCTCCGGCAAGAGCACCTTCCTGCGCTGCATCAACTTTCTCGAGCATCCCAGCGAGGGCACCATCGCGGTCAACGGCGAAGCGATCCGCACGATGCGCGATCGCCAAGGAGCGTTGCGCGTCGCTAGCGAGAAGCAGCTGCGCGCCGTCCGCACCCGGCTGGCCATGGTGTTCCAGCATTTCAACCTGTGGTCGCATATGACAGTGCTGGAGAACGTGGTCGAGGCGCCCGCCAGCGTGCTCGGCGTGCGCCGGCACGAAGCACGCGAGCGCGCGCGCCACTACCTGGCCAAGGTGGGCCTGGATGGCAAGGTCGACGCCCGCTATCCGTCCCAGCTCTCGGGCGGCCAGCAGCAGCGCGTGGCGATCGCTCGCGCGCTGGCGATGGAACCCGACGTGCTGCTGTTCGACGAGCCGACCTCGGCCCTCGATCCGGAACTGGTCGGCGAGGTGCTGCGCGTGATGCGAGCACTGGCGGACGAGGGGCGCACGATGGTCGTCGTCACGCACGAGATGGGGTTCGCACGCGAGGTTTCGAACCACGTGCTGTTCCTGCACCAGGGCAGGGTCGAGGAAGCCGGGCACCCGCAGGAGGTGCTGGCACGGCCGCGCAGCGAGCGCCTGGCCCGCTTCCTGTCCGGGAGCCTGAAGTAGCGATACCGAAACGATCGGCCAGCAATTGGGCCTGCGCGGCTACCTGCTGCAGGTCTTGTTCACGTCATCTTGGAGGAACGACTGCGCCGCCAAGCCTGTGGGGTCTGCGATGCCCATCTCCGGAATGCACGAGTGAATGCGCTCTGCTCGGAGTACCCAAGCATCCACGCCACCTCTGCGAGCGAAAGCCGTGGATCCTTGAGATGCGCCTCGGCGATCCGGCGCCTCGTATCATCCCGTAGCTCTCGGAACGTCAATCCAAGCTTGTCGAGTCGCCGCTGCAAGGTCCGGGCTGTCATGTGCATGTCCGAGGCTACCCTTGGAAGACTCACCTCGCCCTGGCGGGCAAACCCGGCGACGGCTTGTCTGATGGCATGCTCCAGGTCGTCCATCTTTGGCATGGCAGGCAGCAGCACCTGAACCTGCTGTTCCATGATTCGCAGTAGCGTTTCATCAGGTTGGCGCAGTGGCAACCGCAGGTGCGCTGCAGGGAAGCGCAGACTGGTCGCCGGTTGCCCGAACTTCACCGGGCAACCGAAGTATGCAAGATAAGGTGAGATGTCCTGAGGCGCTGCATGGGTGAAACGCACCTCATCCAGCCTGGCATCGCCATCTGCCATGTTTCGCGCGAATTGCGTCATCGCCGCGAATGCGGTCTCGTCGACGAGTGGCCCCGTCGATTCCGGCGAACAGCGCCAAGTCAATACCACGGATTGCGCTTCGACCCTCAGATCCACGGGCGTCACGTTTGCCACCACGCGTTCGTATTGCTGCCAACGTCGCAACAGGGCCCCGATGTCGGGGCAAGCTCCCAGTGCGTATCCAAGCACGCCGAGATGCGCAGGCGCAATGCGTTGACCGAGGTGCAAGCTGAGGAGCGGATCGTTGCACGCCCGGGCGGCACGCTCCAGCAGCCGCCGCCAGTGAGCTAGCCCGTAGAGTCGCACTTCCTGGTAGCCGGGTCCGGATTCTCCCAGCACATGCAGGGCGTCCAGCCCCTGCTCCCGCAGATAATCGAACAGCAGGTTCACGTAGGTGCTGGAGTAGTAAGCGGAAGGCACGGACATCGGGCATCGCTCAACGTTGTCGCAAAGTGTCAAAAAAGTGTCGAGGACTGTCAATACCGCGCCTCAGCGTTCCGACCAAACTGTGGACGATCCAATAAACAAAATAGGAGTCTACGGTGCCGCCCGAATTGATGAATTGGCTACGTTCGATTTTTGGCCATGCGGTGGATTGGAAACAGGTTTTCCTGCTCAGCATGCTTCCTCTTTTCGTCATCGCATTCAACCTCGAGATCTTGATGAACCGGAGGCGCGGATCCGCATCGCCTCTCGACTGGAAAGAGGTGTTGGCTAACATCACGTTGGGCACCACATACCAGATCATGGAACCAGTGGCCTGGGCTCTCGTGACGGGTTCCATATATTCGTGGGCATACTCAGAGCGCTTGTTTGACTTCCCAGTAAACGGCTGGACCATTTTCCCGATCTTTCTGTTCGTCGAGTTCTGCTACTACTGGTTTCACCGCGCCAGCCATCGGATCCGCTGGTTCTGGACGGCGCACGTTGTGCATCACACCGGCGAGAGCATGAACTTCACGATCGCGGCTCGTCAATCGATGCTCAACGTCGTCGCCGGGACTTTCATCTTCTTCCTTCCTCCCGTGATCATCGGAGTACCGCCGGCCGTGGTCATGTTCATTCTGGCCGTGAACCTGTCCTATCAGTATTTCATTCATACCGAGCTGATACGCCGTTTTCCTGGCTGGATCGAGTACATCTTCAATACGCCATCCCATCACCGCGCCCATCACGGCCGAAACCCCCAGTACATCGACAAGAACTATGGGGGCATGTTGATCATTTTCGATCGCATGTTTGGCACGTTCGAAGAAGAACGGGAGAAGGTGCGATATGGCATCGTGCAACAGATCAAGTCCTACAATTTCCTGGTGCTGAATTTCCATGAATTCGTCGACATGTGGCGCGACGTGATGTCGCCGGGTTCCGTCTGGCAACGACTGCAACACCTATGGCGACCGCCAGAATGGGAGCGCCCTGGCCATGATCCCATTCATACGTGGACGGTAGACCGGGTCGAGCCCCATGGCGGCGAGCCAACGTCCGTTGCGTTGAGGAATGAGCACATGCATCGACTCTCTCAGATCTATTTGTCCATTTCCGCGCTAGCCTTTCTGCTGATTGGTTTGAACACCTTTCACGATCCCGTTGCCGCGATGGCAGGCCTCGATATGCAGCCGCACACGGTCAATGCCTTCAATGAGATCCGAGCCAACTATGGTGGCATGCACCTGGGTATCAGCCTGCTGCTGTCCCTTGGGTTGTTCTCGAAGGGCTGGCGCAAGCCTTCCATCTGGATCAATGTCGTGTTCACGGGCGGCCTGGTGCTTGGGCGGCTGGTCAGCATTTCCGCCGACGGTTCTCCAAATGATGTCGTGCGAACGCTGCTTGGCATCGAGGCGGCCACGGCACTGATCGGCCTGGGGCTGTTGTGGCTTCTCAAGAGGCATGGTGCCCCCTCTTCCAAGAGGTGAGAGCCCCCCCGTGATATGCCCCCCAACCGCGTAGCAAAGACATACCCGGTTGGGGGCCGTCGTCACCTTATGCGACGACGCACGATGTACCTCGAACCACGGTCAGGCGATACTGAAACCACCATCGACGGGCAACACCACGCCGGTGACATACTCTGCTGCCGGTGAACAAAGGAACCCCACCACCCGCGCAACGTCCAGCGGCTCGCCCATCCGGCCAAGTGGCAGCCGTGCCATGATCCCGGCCTTGCGCTCAGGATTCTCGAGCGCGCCAGATGCCAGCCGCGTCTTGATCCAGCCCGGAGCGACTGCATTCACGCGCACACCGTGTCCGGCGAGTGCCACCGCGTAGGAACGGGTCAGCCCCACAACACCGGCCTTGCTCGCAGCGTAACCCGGATTGAACTTCGAACCGAAATAACTCCACATCGAAGCAACGTTGACGACCGCGCCGCGGCGACGTGCGAGACGCTCGCGAGTCGCCTCGATGAGAATCTGCGACCCGCTCAGGTTCACATCGACCACGCGCTGGAAACCTTCCGGCGTGAACTCGCGGCCTTCGTGAAGAACGATGCCCGCGCAATTCACCAAGTAGTCGATTTCATCGAGATCGGCGAGAGAATGCGTGACCTCCTGCATCGACGTCACGTCTGCCTTACGAAATGAGATCGATCCTGGCAGATCCGCGTCCGCATCGATGCCCACGCAAACGACCCTGCAGGTCTGCGCCATCAGTTCCGCCACGGCACGACCAATTCCTGTTCCTCCTCCCGTCACCACAGCAACACCCTTCCGCACAGGCGAATCTACAACCATCTCACACCTCCACAAGTAGCCGCGGCACACACCTTCCGGTTGCTGCGCACGGTGGTTAGCAATTGCATATTCCCTTGTCCATCACCGCTGATCGCCGCTTCCTCGTTGAGCATCCTGGGTGCGGGCGAGTCGGAAACGGAGTAGTCGGGCCTGCGGACGTGTATGCGCAATATCCAATCTGCCGTGAAAGCGGATGATGAGCGGGTGCCTGAGCAGATGGGCTCCGTGTGACACGTCCGTATGCCTGCTACTTTTCATCCTGATCGAGCCTGTCGGAGAAACCTAGCTTGCCGGGATTGAGCAGGTTCTTCGGGTCCAAGGAGCGCTTGATCACCTCTAGGACAGGGAAGGCGCTGCCGAGCGACGCTTGCATGTAAGGCGCACGCAGCAATCCCACGCCGTGGTGATGGCTCAGTGTCGCGTTATGTTCGATGATCACGCGGTTCGCGGCATCCCAGGCCGCGCGATACCACTCCGCGCGCCTCTCCACCTCGACCTCGCCGCGCAGTGAGAAGTACAGGCAGGCGCCGTCCACATAGGCATGCGACTGGTGCGCGGAACCGGCAAGCGTGCCGGGTACCGCATTGATCGCCCTCACTACATCGTCGTAGATGGCAGCGAGGTCCTTCCACGGCCCGATCATCTCAAGTGTGTCGGCCACGAAACCAGGGTTGCGCTTGAACCCCTCCGAAGCCTTGCCTGTCAGGTAGCGTGTGTCGAGCCACTTCTCGAAGATCACGCCTTCGTCGAGCTGCTCACCGAGCCCCTCGCACACACGCTCACTGATGGCAAGCACCGCATCGACGATCTCACGCGGCCCCTCATCCGCCACGAGCAGGACGTTCGTCTCCGGCAGGCCGAACTGCAGGCCGCTTTCGAGTTCGTCGTAGAGCCGCAACGCCGCCGGGTTGGCACCTTCCTGCAGAATCTCGCGGCAAGCCTCCAGTCCCTTCGCAAATGAACTGAAGCCGTAGGCGATCGCCCGGCCGTACTCGGGCAGGCGGTGCAACTTCAGGCGCACGCGCACGATGACCCCGAGCGTGCCTTCCGAGCCGATAAATAGCTGCTGAAGATCAGGGCCGACTGCGGCGCGCGCATAGCCTCCCAGCGAGACAAGGCGCCCATCCGCGAGCACGACATCCATGCCGTGCACCATGTCCTCGATCTTGCCGTAGCGGGTGGAGAGTTGCCCCGCCCCGCGGCAGGCCACCCAGCCGCCCACGGTGCTGATCGCGTAGGACGAAGGCCAGTGGCCCATCGTCATGCCGAAGTCACGCTGGATCGTTTCCTCGAAGATGTCACCAAACATGCCCGCCTCGACTTCGACGATCTGGCTTTGGCGGTCGAACCCCAGCAACCGGTTCAGGCCGCAGACGTCCAGCACGATGCCCCCACGCAAGGGCAGCGCGGCGCCGGTGACGTTGCTGCGGCCGGCCGAGGGCGTCACCGGAATCGCCCAGGCGTGCGCAAGGCGCATCACCTCCTGCACCTGCTTTACCGTGGAGACACGCACGATCACCGCGTGCGGGGTGGCGGCCTTGCCGCCAGTCTCCGCGATCATCGAGCCCGCCCACCAGTCACGGGTGCCGTCAACCACGTCCCGGTCCGCCTCCAGGACGTCATCGGCAAGTTCCCACAGCGCATCGACCTGCTGCCGCGTGAGGCGCACGGGCGCGCGCTGCAGCCCGGCCTCGGCACCGGCCGGCCCGGCCGTGCCGGCCCATGCCGGCTGCGTGGGCGCGCCTACTGTGTAGTTGCCCCGGTTGTAACCACGCTTGATTGCTTCCTTGCTGATCATTCTGACTCTCCTCGCCGTGTCTTGTGATCGGCAATGGTAGCGTCATTCATATTAGGCAATCAAGCGCGATTAAGATTCCAGCAAGCCTCTGCACAAAAATCCATTTTTCCTAGGGAAATCCCCGATTAAAGGAAAATGATAGCGCTTGCATTTCATTTGGGTCCTGTCTAACATCCCCAGCAAACAGAGGGATCGTCTTGATCCCCAGAGGAGACACGATGACAAACACCACTTCCCTTCATTCCCGCCGCCGGGTTCTCGGCATGGCTGCCGCAGCCGCGGCATCCACCATCGTCCCTTTCGCTCGCGCGCAGGCGCCGAAAAAGGTGCGCATACTGAACGTCGAGTCACAGGTCGACTCATTGCGTGCGCTGAAGCAGGCCGGCGCCCGCTTCACCCAGGAAACCGGCATCGAGGTAGAGATCGACACGAACTCACTGGACGAGATGTGGCCGAAACTGCTGGCCTCGATCCGGGCCGGCAACCCCTACGACATCGCGCAGACTGGCTTCATCGCGCATGTATCGCTACTGCAGAAGCAGGGGGCGCTGATGCCGCTGACCAGCCTCACGGCAAAGCACAAGTGGGGGCGGAACATCCTCTTCCCGATCGCGGGCGAAGTGTGGTGGTACCCCTATGACTACAACTTTTCGATGCTCCACTACCGCAAGGACATCTATGCCGAGCGGGGCTGGAAGCCACCCATCTCGCAGCAGGATTTCCTGACGATCAGTCGTGCGATGACCGACGGCAAGGGCAAGTTCGGCAGCATCTTCCCGATCGGCAACGGCGGCGCGGCACAGTGGATCACCGCGCCGTTCTTCTGGGCGGAAGGGGTGCGCCTGTTCGACGACAGGTGGAACGTGGTCCTCGACAGCGCCGACATCAAGCCCCGCGCGATGCGCGTGCTGGACTTCCTCGCCGAGCTCTACCCGACCATGCCGCCCGGCGTCTCGCAGGCCGGCTATCTGGAGCCGCTGCAGGCCCTGATGAGCGGCAATGTCGGCCACACCGGCTTCTCCGGCGCGATCATCGAGGGCGCCATCCGCGACAAGAGCCGGCTGGCCGGCAAGTTCGGCTTGGCCGCCTACCCGAGCAGCGACGGCAAGTCCTCCGCAGTCAATCACGGCTACGACGGCTTCATGGTGATGAAGTCGCGCAATTCCGACAACGCCATGCGATTCATGGAGTGGTTCGCACAGAACGCCTATGTCGACTACATCCTGACCCGGCCGCTGCATTTCCAGCCGCCGCGGCTCGATGTCTATGACGACCCGCGCTACAAGAGCAGCCCGATGGTGCTCGCCGCTCCGGACGAAGTGGCCTTCATGCGCTCGCTGGCGGAGCGCGACAACGTGACCTTGCGCTCCGTCGACACCGAAGGGCCGGCCATTGATATGCGTGCCGGCAGGGCATTCGAGTCCTGGGCGCTGCCAAGGATGATGCAGGAGCGGCTGCTGCGCAACACGCCGTCGGCCCAATGCGTCGACATTGGCGCCAAGATCCTGCGCCAGGCTGTCGCCGCTTGATCCGGGAAACTGACCATGCTCACCATTTCCACACTAGACAAGCCAGCGCAGCGGTCCGTCCGGACCAGGCGGCGGTGGCTGCGTTCGCCAGCGGAAGCCATGCTCAACGGCATGGTTGGGGTTTCGGCCCTGATCACCGTACTGATCATTGTGGTGCCGCTCATCATGGGCGGAGCCCTGGCGCTCTACAAGGTGCAGTCATTCGCCTTCGGCGGCACGCCCAGCTTCGCCGGTTGGGAGAACTTTGCGCAGGTGCTGAAGGATCCTGACCTATACAACGCGGCGCTCAATGGCGCCTCGTTCGCCGTGTCGTCTGTCACGGTTCAGGTCGCCTTCGCCCTGGGCGTTGCGCTGCTTCTGAACCAGCAGTTCCGTGGCCGAACGGCGGTGCGTGCCGCCGTCGTGCTGCCGATGCTGATGCCAGCCATCGTCGCCGTCACGATCTTCCGCTGGATGACCGATGGCTCGATCGGAATCGTGACGATACTGATGCGCGCCGTCGGGCTGCCGTTGATTGCCTGGGGAGAGCAACCTGGCCCCGCCATGGCACAGGTGGTCTTCCTTGGCTTCTGGCTATGGACGCCGTTCATGGTCGTCTCGATCCTGGCCGCGCTGCAGAACATTCCGTTATCGCTCTACGAGGCGGCACGGGTGGATGGCGCAAACAGGCTGCGGCAGTTCATTCACATCACATTGCCCCAGTTGGCCGAGGTGCTTTCGATCATCGTGCTGCTACGCATGATCTGGGTATTCAACAACTTCGACGTCATCTGGCTTGCAACCAAGGGGGGACCGCTAGGTGCCACCGAAACCTTGCCACTGCTGTCGTACCGAAAGGCATTCCTTCAGTTCGACCTTGGTGGCGGGGCAGCCGTTGCCACCACCTCCTTCCTGCTATTGCTGCTCGTTGTGGTAGTTGCGATGAAAGTCCTGCCCATCGACCGGCAGAACGAGCGCTAGCACAAGCCCCCCATCTCATCCCCCTCACCTTCCTGCACCGTGACTGCACTCAGACTCGACAACCTGCGCAAGCGCTTCGGCGACGTGGAGATCGTCCGCGGCGCCACCCTCACGCTGGAAGACGCGGAACTCTGCGTTTTCCTCGGCCCATCGGGATGCGGCAAGACTACCACCCTGCGCATGATCGCCGGGCTGGAGACCGCCACCAGCGGGCGCATTCTCATTGGCGATCACGATGTCACCGACCTGGATCCGAAGGATCGTGATATCGCGATGGTCTTCCAGAACTATGCGCTGTATCCGCACAAGACCGTAGCCCAGAACCTGGCATTTGGGCTGCGCATGAGGAACGTCGCTGCCGACGAGATCACCCGGCGCGTCGACAATGCTTCGGACCTTCTCGGACTGAAGAACTTGCTGCAGCGCAAGCCCAGACAGCTGTCGGGCGGGCAGATGCAGCGCGTCGCGCTCGGCCGCGCCCTGGTGCGCGACGCCCGCCTGTTCCTGCTCGACGAGCCGCTTTCCAATCTCGACGCCAAGCTGCGGGTACAGATGCGCGAGGAAATCTGGAAGCTGCATCGGCGCATCGAGAAGCCGATGATCTATGTGACGCACGACCAGGTCGAAGCGATGACCCTGGCGCAGAAAGTCGTGGTCATGCACGAGGGGCGCATCGAGCAGGTCGGCACGCCGCTCGAGATCTTCGACCGTCCGCAGACCCTGTTTGTCGCGGGGTTCATCGGCTCTCCCGAGATGAACCTGCTGCGCGCCACGGCGGGCGAGTTGGAGCTGCAGATCGGCAATGCGGGCATCCGGCTGCCGGGTTCGATCGGGCTGGCAACTGGGGCGGCACTGCGGGTCGGTATTCGCCCGGAGCACATCCGCGTCTCCGACACGACCGGTGAAGGCGAATCCCGCCTGGACCTGCGGGTCGACGTCGTGGAGCAGTTGGGCAGCACGACGCTGATTGTCGGACAGTGCGCGGGCCAGCGACTTCAAGTACTCACCAAGAGAACCTCGGCATCCGCGGGCGAGCAGATCCCGCTGAGCGTGCAGGCCCACGATCTGCACCTGTTCGACGAGGCGACGGGTGGCCGGATCTCGCCGCCATGGGAGCACGCATGAAGACCGAAACTTCTCGCCGGCTCAGCCCGGCACGGCTGCTGATGTGGCTGGCCATTCTCGCGCTCGTTGCCTACTCGGTGTTTCCGGTGTACTGGGCGGTGCTGACCAGCCTGCGCAGCGACGACGTGATCGCGGAATCGATCTCGCTGTTGCCGAGCGATCTGACGCTGGATCAGTACCGCAAGCTCTTCGAGGTCTATGCCTTTGACCGGCAGTACGCGAACTCGGCCATCGTCGCAGCCGCGACCACGGTCATCACCCTGGTGCTGGCCTCCTTTGTCGCCTACGCCGTCGCGCGGCGGCGCTTCAGGGGGCGCAGGATGCTGGTGATCGGCATGCTGTTTTCCTACATGTTCCCTCCCCTGCTCACACTGATCCCACTCTATGTGCTAATGGTGCAGGCCGGCCTGGCCGACACGCGGCTGGCGCTGATCATTTCCCACCTGTCCGTGACAATGCCTTTGGGAATCTGGATGCTGTGGGGCTTCTTCTCAACGCTGCCCTTTGAGTTGGAGGAGGCTGCCATGATCGACGGCTGCTCTCGCCTGGGTGCGTTCGTGCGGGTCATCCTGCCCCTTGCCGTGCCTGGCCTCATCACGGTTGGGATCTTCACCTTCCTGATCTCCTGGAACGACTTCATACACGCTCTGGTGATGATCACCTCGGATAGCGTGAAGACGTTGCCACTCGGCGTCGCATCGCTACAGGGTTCGTTCGCCAGCGCATGGGGCCTGATGATGGCTTCCGCCGTGATGATCGTACTACCGCTGCTTGCGGCCTACGTTTTCCTCAACCGCTTCTTTATCCAAGGCCTTTCGGGGGGCGCGATGAAGGGTTGAATGGCAGCCCTTCCCGCCTCCCTGGCCTGTACCACCGCACGCCGCCACGGCGTGCGGTGTACTCCGCAACCCGCGGCTGCGCCGCGAACCGAACACTGGCATGGACAAACTGCAAATGCTCAAGAACGGCCTCGATCCGAGGATCCCGCTCACCCTCGACATGGTGGCGCCGCGCGATGCGGAGAGCGCGATTGAAATCGAACACGGTGTCGAAGTGGAGGTACGTCAATGAGCCTCCTGATGGGTATCGACCTCGGCGCCGGCAGTCTCAAGACGATGATCATCGACACGACGGGCCGGGTGCGCGGCAGCGCCTCGCTCGACGTCAAGACGTACTCCCCGAAGCCGCGCTGGAGCGAACAGAATCCCGCCGACTGGTGGTACGCCATCTGCAACACGGTGCCACGTGCGCTGGCGGAGGCCGGCGCCAAGGCGGATGAGATCGCGGCAGTCTCCTTCAGTGCCGGCGCACACACGCCCGTGCTCGAGGACGCGAGCGGCCGGGTTCTGAGACCGGCCATCCTCTGGAGCGACCAGCGCAGCGGCGCGGAAGCGGCCGAACTCGAACGCGAGCATGGGGCCCGCATCCTCGAACTCGGCCTGAACCGCGCCACACCGACCTGGACGCTGCCGCAGTTCAAGTGGCTCGCCAAGCACGAGCCGGACGTCGTCGCGGCGACGCGTCGGGTCTATGTCGCCAAGGACTGGCTGCGCTCTCGACTGACCGGGACGTGGGAGACCGACGAGACCGAGGCGGCCGGCACGCTGCTGTTCGACCCGCTGCATCACGGTTGGTCCGAGGAGCTGTGCGGCATGATCGGCTGGGACCGGGACACGTTGCCCCCCTTGGTCAGCCCGACTACGGTGGTGGGCACGGTGAGCGCACGGGCAGCGGCCGAGTGCGGTTTGGCGGCTGGCACGCCGGTGGTATGCGGCACGTCGGACACCTCTGCCGAGGTGTTCGGCGCAGGTTCGGTCGAGCCCGGTGATGGAACTGTCAAGCTCGCCACGGCCGGCACCGTCAGCATCGTCGGCCGCTCGCCGGCGGTGCACCTCACGCTGATCAATTACCCGTTCGCCATCCCGGATAGCTGGTACACGATCACAGGAACCAATAGCTGTGCATCCGCCCATCGCTGGCTGCGAGATCGATTCTTCATGGAGGACGGCCGGAGCGGCCGGGAGGCCTTCGATGACATGGAACGCATGGCAGCGAACGCGGGCGTGGGCGCCGACGGCCTGCTGTTTCACCCCTACTTGCAGGGAGAGCGCGCGCCCCACTGGGATCCGCTGCTGCGCGCGAGCTTCGTCGGCTTGACGTTCCGGCATGATCGCGGTCACCTGGTCCGCGCCCTCTACGAAGGCATCGCCTTTTCATTGCGTGAGGTGCAGGAACAGTTCACCGCACAAGGCATGACTTTCGAGTCGGCGCGAATCATTGGCGGCGGCGCTCGCAGCGCCACCTGGCGGCAGATCGTGGCCGACGTGTTGGGAGTACAGATCAGGCTGCCCGCCGTCACCGACGCATCGTTCGGCGCGGCGCTGCTCGCAGGCGTCGGGATCGGTGCCTTCGCAAGCGAAGTCGAGGCGGCACGCCGCTGTGCCCGCGTGGTCGAGGTGCTTTCACCCGACCCGGGTCGCCGCGCTATCTACGATGAGCTGTTCCAACTATACAAGCAGACGCAGGCCGCGCTCGCGCCCATCCATCACGGGCTGGCGAGGGTGGCCGAGGCGGCCGGGCCCACGAAACGCTGATGGAGAATACATCGATCCCGGTCTGATGGAAGGCGTGCACCCATCAGACCGGGATCCTTCCGATTCCAGGGGCGCATGCGAACGGCTTCGCTCCGCCAGGGCGGCCGTTGCCTGCGTCGTGGGCGACATCACTGACGGGGAGTAGCTCTGTTCGCCCTCCGCGCCAGCTGTGAAGTTAGAATACGTGGCCTTCCTTGCTCATTCGGGCTGCATCCTGAAGCCTGGATGGCGCCAGGTACTCGGAATCCTGGGAATACGGCCGAATGGGCGCGCTTGCGCGTGTCTGGCCCCGATACACGATTTCCAGCATCGAGTCATACTGTTATGACCCTTCACGGTTAAGCCATCATGACCAAGCCGCCTCCCCTGCCGGGCGCACGCCGCGCGCCCGGCAGGACGCACAGCCTCGAAGACGTAGCTCGCGTGGCGGGTGTGGCACCGATGACCGTATCGCGGGCTATCAACAAGCCCGAGACCGTTTCGCCGGCCACACGTGCGATCATTCAGGCCGCCATCGAGAAGACCGGCTACATCCCCAATCGGCTGGCTGGTGGCCTGGCCTCCAACCGGTCGCGCACGATTGGACTGATCCTGCCTCATATCGGGAATTCGTCGTTTGCCGAACGAGTGCAAGGCATGACCGAAGTGTTGGTCCCTGCCGGCTACAATCTCTTGCTCGCGCTTAGCGGCTACTCTCCTGAGGCCGAGCTGCGCCACGTCATCTCCTTTCTCGGCCAGCGGGTGGCGGGGCTTTCCTTGACGGGCGCGGTGCATGCGGAGCGGGTACACGCGCTGTTGAAGCAGGCCGGCATCCCCATCGTCGAGACGTCCACCGTCGACGCCTCGGCAATCGACATGTGCGTCGGATACTCGAACGAGAAGGCCGCCTATGCAATGGTCGAACACCTCGCCAAATGCGGCTATCGCCGCATCGGCCTCATCTCCACCCCGGCCGCCCACAACGACCGCTCGGCGGGACGCCAGTCCGGCTACAGTGCGGCGGTCCGCGCGCTGGGACTGGCCGATGACCCAAGCCTCATCACCGAGATCGATTCCAGTCTCGCCGGAGGGGCCCGAGCCTTCGTTCAGCTGATGTCCCAGTACCCGAATCTGGACGCGGTCATGTGTACGAACGACATTCTGGCCATTGGCTGCATGCTGGAGGCGCGGCGACGCTCCATCGCCGTTCCGGACGACATCGGTATCGCCGGGTTCGACGATATCGATCTTGCTCAGGAGTTCGTGCCAGGACTTACGACCGTCAAGATCCCGCGCTACGAAATCGGCGCCACCGCGGCGCGCCTGCTGCTGGAGCGCCTGGAAGACCCGAGCCGCCCGGCCCGAACTGTAGACCTTGGTTTCGAAATCGTGGCGCGTGGGTCAACGCGAAGTGCCACCGCTGCGGCCTACTGAGATCTGCGAAGTCGCCGGGTCGAGCCTCGCGGAATCAGGTCGAACCCCAGATCCAATACTGTCGCCTCGGGCGTCCGCCCGCCAATGCGGTCGAGAAGCAGTGACCCCGCTTCAGCGCCAACCTCGTACCGTCGCACGCGCACGGTGGTCAGGGCCGGAACGAACTCCTGGGCCAGGTCAATATCGCCGAAGCCAGCCACCCCGACGTCATCAGGTACCCGGATGTTACGACGCTCGGCCTCCAGGATGCAGCCGGCCGCCAGCATATCGTTGGTGCAGAAAATGGCCTCGACGTCCGGGGCGAGCGCGAGCACATTCCCGAACGCTTCGGTCCCGCCGGCCAAGCTGTTGGAGGCCTCGACGACCAGCGGCTGGGCATTGAGCGCCTCCATTGCACTCAGGTAGCCCTCCCGGCGTGATAGCTCGCGATCGTTGTCCATTGTGGACTGCGAGACCAAGGCGATGCGCCGGTAGCCACAACTGGCGAGAAACTCGACCATGGCGCGCGCAGCATCCCGATTCGAAAATCCGACTGTCATGTCGATGGCTTCGCGGCCGAGATCCGAAGTCTCGACCACCGGAATCCCGGCCTCCTTGAGCAGCTCACGCGTCTCGGGGGCGCGCGAGAAGCCGACCATCACCAGACCGGCAACACGTTGACCGAGGAAGGCTCTTACATGTTCCAGTTCTCGCGCGGAGGAATAGCCACTCAGGCCAAGCATCAGTTCGTAGTTTGCAGCGGCAAGCTTGTCAGCCAGGCCACGTACCAGCTCGGAGAATACCGAGCTCATGATGTGCGGAATGATCAGGCCGACCGAGCGGGCGCGGCTGGTCGCCAGGCTGCCGGCCAGCCGGTTCGGTACGTAGCCGGTGGCCTCGATAGCGGCCCATACCTGGGCCCGCGTCCGCTCGGACACCGTGGCCGGTGTGTTCAGCACGCGCGAGATCGTGCTCGTCGACACGCCGGCCACTTTCGCAACCTGCTCGATGCGCACGCTCCCCCCCGAGCGGCGGCGGCGCGGCTTTGCCGCGAGTATGTCTTGAGCCATTCCGGCATTCAAATGAGTTCTGCTGCCGGCATGATAGCCGATCTGCAGCACGGGAATTTCAGGCCGGGCGGCGATGACGACGAGCCTGCGTCAGGCCAGGTGGGGTTGTAGCCCGGCTCAATCTTCGATGTGCCCGACAGCTTCGTGCGCGCGCAGGATCGCTGAAGCGAGATCGGCTTCCGTGACCTTGCTCCCGAAATTGCCAATATAGGGGGACGTACGCACCGTTCGTTCGACGATACGCGGAACAACGTCCTCCAGGCGTTCGGTGCAACCCAGGTCTTGCAACGTACAGGGCAAACCGATGCGTCGATAAAAGCGAATCAGGTCCGCCACGTCCACGCCAGGCGAAGGTGCGGCGTGCAACTGCACGAGCAGGCCGACGGCGACCTGTTCGCCATGCAGGGCGGTCGCGAGAGAGGGCACCAGCGAGAAGCCGCGCAACAGCGAATGCGCAATGGAGAGGCCACCGCTCTCGAACCCCAGGCCGCTTCCCAACACGCACGCCTCGACCAGGCGCTCCAGCGCATCCGAACAGCGCTGGGCAGCCACATCGGCTAGCGCGGCCTCTGCATCGGCGCGGATGATCCAATAGCAGTTGCGCGCGATCGCCAGCGCAGTGCTGCCACCGCGGCCGCCGAAGAAATTGCGGCCGCGCGCAGCTACGGCCTCACTTGCCTCGAATCGCTTGGATATGGCGTCGCCGATTCCGGCCCGCAGGAAGCGTGCAGGGGCGCGTGCGATGATCTCGGTGTCCACCAGCACAACATCAGGGCTGGAGGACATCAGGCGCGTACCGACCAGAACGTGCTGCTCGTCATAGATGACGACAAGACGGCTGGTTGGCGCGTCGTTGGACGCGGCTGTGGGAACGACAACCATGGGACAATCCAGCGCGATACGCGCTCCCTTGGCTGTGTCGATTGTCTTGCCGCCGCCGATGCCAACGATCACGTCACAGCCCGCGCTTCGGCCTGCTTCCGCGGCAGCGGCGATCGCTGCCTCCGTACACTCTCCGGCGAAGGGCTCGATGCGGGCCGCAGCGCCAATACTGCCCAGGCCGGCCTGCAGATCGCCGTGCAGCGCACCCAGCAAGCCTTGGTCGACCAGGACCAGCGGTCGACGACCGAGCGTTTGCACGACATCGCCTAGCGCGGCGAGAAGCCCGGGACCCTGCAGGTAGCGCCCGGGCGCGCCGAAGGCCACGTGATCGTTAGCGGCCAGTGTCACATTGCTCATTGATGGGTCTCCAGTATGAGATCGGCTCCCTTTTCTCCGATCATGGTGGTAGCGGCATTGGTATTGCCTGACACCACCGTCGGCATGACCGAGGCGTCGATGACGCGCAGCTTGCGAAGGCCGTGGACCCGCAGAGCCGGATCGACCACCGCCATCCCTGCATCGGGGCCCATCGCACAAGTCCCCGATGCGTGGTATGTCGTCTTGCACGTGGCCAGCGCGTGGCGCGCAAGATCATCATCGGTAGCCAGTGACCCGCCGGGGCGGATGCGCTCCACCAGCAGCTCCGCGAGCGGGCGCGTATCCGCGAGCTGCAGCAGGATCTTCAAGCTGTCGACCATGACACGCATGTCCTCATCCGTACTCAGCACATTGGGCATGATGGCGGGAGCGGTTGCAGGCTCCGGGTCTTTGATGTGCACGCTGCCGCGGCTCGTTGGCCGGCAAGGACTGACCGTCATCAATACACCTGGGAACGCGTCTGGCGACATCTTCGGCTTGGCCGGGTCCGGATTGAAACTCATCGGTACGAAGTACAGCTGGGTGTCCGGCCTGCCGAGCTCCGGACGCGTACGCAGGAAGGCGCCCCCCTGGTTGATACTCAGGGAAAGTGGACCGCTGCGGGCGAATACGTACTGGATGCCGGCCACCACCTGCTTTGGGAAGGTATCCAACAGGTTGTTCACGGTCGGCACCGCCGCCTTCCAGGCCATACCGCACTGGGTGTGGTCTTGCAGGTTCGCGCCGACTTGGGGATTGTGGTGAACAACCGGCACCCCACGTTTGCGCAGTAGCTCACCGTCGCCGACGCCGGAGCGTTCCAGGATGGCCGGCGAGCCGATCGCGCCAGCACACAGCAGAATCTCCTTCGTCGCACGCAAACGGATGCGGCGGCCATCGCGCAGCAATTCAACCGCGTCGGCGGATCGGTCTTGGAAAGTGATGCGATCAACGAGTGTATTTGTCCAGACTTCCACATTGGCTCGCCCGCGCGCCCGCTCGAGGAAGGCCACAGCATTGCTGCTACGACGGCCATGACGGAATGCGAACTGATAGAGCCCGACTCCCTCCTGCGACTGTCCATTGAAGTCGTGATTGAGCGGGAAGCCGAGATTCACCCCCGCGTCGATCATTGCGCGGATCGTCGGATGGGCCTGACCATCGATGCTGGAGATCGACAAGGGTCCACCAGTGCCGTGCAGCGGCCCGGAACCGAGGTCGTTGTCCTCCGATCTTCGGAAATAGGGCAATACGGAAGCGAAATCCCAGCCCGAATTTCCTAGCGCCCCCCAGCCATCGAAATCCTCCCGCTGGCCACGGATGTAAACCATGGCGTTGATCGAACTTGAACCGCCAAGGATCTTCCCGCGCGGCCAGAAATCTGACCGACCGCCCAGACGCGGGTCGGGCTCCGTCTCGTAGCACCAGTTGAGGCTAGGGTCGTTGAACAGCTTCCCATACCCGAGCGGCATGCGTACAAAGAGCCGATCATGCTCCCCGCCGGCCTCCAGCACGATCACCTTCCAGCGGCCATTCGCACTCAAGCGATCGGCAAGCACGCAGCCGGCCGACCCCGCACCAATGATGATGAAATCGCAGTGGGCATCCAGAAGCTCGCCGTTTTCAGTTGCCATAGCGCAGATAGACCGAATGTTCGGTGGTGTAGAAGGCGCTTGCCGAACGCCCAACAGAGCCAGCACCTACGCCGGAGTCCTTGACACCGATGAAGGGCATATTGGGATCCGTAGCGGTCTGGTGGTTGATGTGCAGCATGCCTGCCTCGCACTCGTCCACGAAACGTTGAATCACGCGGTTGTCGTTCGAGAACAGCGAAGCGGCCAGCCCGTAGTCGACATCGTTTGCCATGGAGAGCGCTTCATCGACCGAATCAAACGCGAGCAGCGAGAGCACCGGACCAAAGATCTCCTCCCGTGCCGCACGCATCTGCGGCGAGACGCCCAGCAGGGTCGGCCGGACAAACAGACCATCGCCCGGGGAAGGATGCATGGCCCCGCCCGCAAGGAGCCTGGCTCCCGCATTGCACGCGGATTCGATCATCTCCTTGACCTTGCGATGCTGGGCCTCGTTCGCCACGGGTCCCATGCGCGTGGTTGCCGCCATGCCCGGGCCGACCTTCACGGCGCCCATGCGCGCGGCAAGCCCATCCTCGACCTTGGCCACCAGGTTGCGCTGTACCAGAACCCGGCTCACTGCCGTGCAGCGCTGGCCAGCATTGGCCAGGGCACCGGCCAGCACCTCGTCCAGGCAGCGATCCATGTCGTCGACATCAACGAGGACGACGGCGTTCTTGCCACCGAGTTCAAGCGAGACTTCGGCGAGATTTCTCGCCGCGGCTTCCGCGATCTTGCGTCCGGTAGGTACGGAACCGGTGAAGGTAATGCCCTTGACACGCCGATCCGAAACGAGCGCCTGCGCCGTCTCCGCATGCCCGAGCACGACATTAAGCAGGCCGGCAGGCAGGATGCCTTCCGCGGCCTCGGCAATCTTGCACGCCGTCGCGGGAGTGAACTCGGATGGCTTGAGGACGATGCCATTGCCATACACCAGCGCCGGAACGATCTTCCGCATGGGTGTCAGGAACGGATAGTTCCAGGGCGTGATCGCAGCGATCACGCCGCGCGGGCGCCGCAGTACCAGATTGCGCATGGCCGGTCGCCGCGATGGCATGACCTCGCCAATCGGGCGGGCACATTCGGCCGCCATATGGCGTGCCTCGAGCATCGACCATTCGATCTCACCCCGCGCCTCGGCGAGGGGCTTGCCCATCTCCAGCGTAATGGCCTCAGCGATCTCGGCAAGGCTGGATTCCAGCCGTGCCAGGAAGGCCTCGACGCGGACCTGGCGCTCCAGGCCCGGCACCCGCGCCCATTCCCGCTGAGCCGATTGTGCCGACGACACGGCGTCAGCCACGTCTACCGCGCCGGCGGAGCGGTAGACGCCAACCACCTCACCGGGGGCCGCTGGATTGATCGTCTGGAAGACGTGCGCCTGCGCCGCGCGCTGCGATCCAGCCACGATCGACGAGTATTCGTACTTGCCTGCCATGGCCAGCCTCCTCAGCGTTGCGTGGGTGCTTGCAGGTTGGCGAGAGCCTCGGGCATCCACGAGACCGCCTTGCGGTTGGCACGGAAGAAGCAGCGCCCATAACGTGCGAGCGCAGACTCGTCGATCTCAAAACCCAGGCCTGGTTCCGTAGGCGCCGCGAGCTTGCCGCGTTCGTGGAGCCACGGCTTCATGAGCACAGCATCGCGGGCTTCAGGCGTCCAGCCCGGCGGGTTCAGCGGATACTCGAACTCGACCTCGCCGGCAAAACCACTCGCCAGCATCACGTTCAGATTGACCGCGAAGCCAATGCCGTTGCTCCAGGTGTGCGTGGTGAACTTCGCACCGGCAGCGCGCGCCAGCCGAGCGATGGCCAACGTCTGCTCGATACCACCGGTCCACATCGCATCCGGCTGGTAGATGTGGTAGCACTTCTTTTCGATCATCGCGCGCAGCTCGACCAGCCCGCCGGTATGCAGTTCGCCGCCGGAGACGGGCACGCGCGAGTACGCGGTCAGCTCAGCCATCTGGTCGTGCCACTCCATGAACAGCGGCTCCTCCACCCATGCGAGCCCGGCCTCGGCCGCCGCGTCGCAGAATCGTTTTGCGCGCGCCAGGTCCCATTTGGGCCCGGGACCGGCGCCCGTGTACCAAAAGGCCTGATTGCAGTCCACCGCGAACTTCATCTTGCCTTCCAGGGCAGCGGCTGGCTCCTGGATATGCCGGATATCGACTGCCTCATCGAAGTCGTGGACGCGCATCTTCATCAAGCGGAAGCCTTCCTCGTAGCGAGCGTGCGCTTCCTCGATGCGCTCGGCCGGCTCCTTGACCTCGCCAGCCGATGCGTACAGCGTCAACGTCTGCGCCTTGCCTCCAAGCAGTTCGTAGACGGGCTTGCCGGCAAGCTTGCCGCGGATGTCCCAGAAGGCCGGCTCGATCCAGAAGTTGCGAAAGCCTCCGTACGCCGGAATTCGGAGCATCTCCATGAGGTGCTCCTGGTCGTGAATGTCTTTCCCGAGCAGCAGCGATGCCAGTGCATCGCCCATGCCGGCGCGCTCGCGCGACGTCGCCGAGAACGCACTGAAGCCTTCGACACCGTCATCGGTGCGCAGGCGCACCAGGTAGAAGTTGGTCGTCGAACGCGTCCCCTTGACCACCCACGATGGGGAAAAGGGAGCCGGCAACGGCGACTGCACGAGGTACAGCTCAATCGAATCAATCACAGACATGAGAAATCTCCTTCCAGGTTCTATTTGGTCGCCTGATGGCAACCGTTCCAACAGCGTTTTAAATCCCGAATTGAAGTCATTTGCGTGCGTTCATATTCCGCCTGTTCGAGAACGCTCGAAGCACGCGGCGCACTAGAGGCTGGACACCGTGTTCAGAGCGTCTTGCCGACCCAGATGTGCGGTTTCGCGCGGGACAGCAAGAGGCTCCACCCTGCTCAAAAGGAAGACGTAGTTAAAAATGCCAATCCCAACGAGCACGGCTGAAAACACCAAGGCCAGTCCGAATGACCCGGTCGCACTGACGATGGCGCCGGTAACGATCGGACCAAGGGCCCCACCCAAATTGGCCACGGTGTTCTGGACGCCCGCGACCGTCGAAGCCGTGTTGGCCGGTGCGACATCTGCGGGCAAGGCCCACAATTGGCAGGCAGCGATGCCGAGTCCGGTTTTCGTGATGCCGAGCAATACCACTGCCATGACCGCCGAGTCGGCGAGTGGCGCCAGACCGATGCTTGCTGCCAGCACAAGACCGACGACAAGCCCGAGCTTCCTTGTGGCGGTCAGAGACAAAATACGGGACTCGTATAAGCGATCGAGTATCCGCGCGGAAGCAAATTCAAATACCAACGCCACGGCCAGGGTCAGCGAGGTCATCCAACCCATTTCCGTGAAACTCATGCCGCGCTCTTTCACAAGATACGTGGGCATCCAGGTGATAAAGAAGTAGGCGTTATAGTTGATAATGAAATGGCCGATGCACATGGCCCAGATATTGCGATAGGCCAGCAGGCGATACCATTTCATCCCGGCATTGGCCGTTGATTCCGGTGATGGCAAGCCCCCTTGAATGTGCTGAAGCTCCGCGGCATTCACGCGCGGATGGTTCGCCGGCGAATCCCTGGCAACGATAGTCCAGGCCAGGAACCAGATGATCCCCAATCCTCCGGCTGCGACAAAAGTCATCTTCCAGCTGAACGAAACCAGAACCCAGGCGACCAGCGGAATCGCCATGGTGCCGCCGACTTTCAGTCCACAGTCGAAGATCGCCGCGACGGTACCCCGCTCATTCTGAGGGAACCACCGGGACATCACGCCCGCGTTGCTCGGGTAAGTCCCTGCCTCGCCTATTCCCAGGGCGACCCGGAGTGCGATCAATGACTTGAATCCCGTCGCAAACCCGGTCATCGCCGTGGCCAGTGACCACGACAGCACCGAGATACCCAGCAGCTTTTTCGGCCCCAGGCGGTCCGCGATAATCCCGGACGGCAATTGAAGAAAGGCGTAGGAGAAGAAGAATGCAGACATGATGAAGCCCATCTGCACCGAACTCAGATCGAATTCTTTTTGCAACTGCGGCGCCACCACTGACAAGACCGCACGGTCGAGATAGTTGATGGCGATAGCTATCCCCATCAGCGCTGCAACCTGCCAGCGTATATTGGATCGCCTGCCTGACGGAAGGGGGTATTGCATCCACGGTCTCCTATTATTCAAGGCGTTAGGTTTTCGCCTTTGTTGTCTTGATTCATTCGGCCGTTGCGCTATCTGCATTCAATGTCGGCGGATGCTGGTAATACCAGACCCAAGGCGCCCACCACTAACAGCGGCAAACTGCCTTATCCCGCCTCGTGGATAACTGCAACGCTGCCCCTCCCGCGACCAGCACCGTACGAATGCACCTTGTGCCCGGCGCATTGAGACGCTCACACCATCGCCCGTGCGCAGACACGGAAGAAATGGGAAGTCATCGTCCACACCTCCGACCACCGATGGCGATGGCGATGGCAAGCGCGCCCAGGGTGCGGTAACGATGACGCCAAGTAGAAATCCGCTGTCCTGCAGTATTGATACAGCCACAACTCGATGATAGCGTTTGCATTTTAGCGTAAATTATGACCAAAAGAACATCAAACGATGATTCGCTAGCCGCCGGTTATCCCCCTATTTTCTGCCAAACCCTGGAAGCTAACTTGGCTCATCTCATGGCACGGATGAATGGTAGCGTACGTCATTTTTTAGCGCAAACTAGGGGTTACCATTACGCAGCATTGGTTCCAGATGCCTCGTCGCAAAGCAGAGCGGGACGTCAATCGCAAACGAAGCAAGCGACACGCTGAACGCATCCCCGCCCCGGTCTGTCCCGCGCCGCTGTCCCGCAGCCGGCGCGGGAACTGGGCAAGGCGCTGCGGGCCGCGCCGCCTCGGCGCAGTGCCGCCTACTGGTCGAGGTCGACGAACACCTTGTTGGATCCGGCCTTGTACAGGCGCTTGCGCTGCCGCGGATAATCGCAGACATCGTATTCGCCGCGGTCGCCGGCGACGAGGTAGACCAGCGGCTCGGCGCCGGCATTGCGCATCGCATGGGCCGCCCCATTGCGCGGGAACCCCATGAAATCCCCGGGATTGACCGTATAGGCCTTGCCGTCGATGACCGCCTCCCCGCTGCCGGAGAGAATGTAGACACACTCCTCGGCATGGAGATGCCGGTGGTACTCGGTCGACTCCCGGCCCGGCATCAAGGTCATCAGGTGGAAGCCGAACTGCGTCAGGCCGGCCATGTCTCCCAGCGACTTCTTCAGGCGCACGGCGTTCGCGTTCAGGGGATGAACCGAACAGTCCGGTTCCATCGCGCCGATCTCAGCGGCGGTCAACAGTTCGCGGGGCTGGTGCATGGTCTATCTCGTCCGGATCGGGCACGCCGAGGGGGTGGCGGGCATGCCCGCGATTGTAGCCAAGCCATGAAAGAAAGGCCGCTTGAGGCGACCCTTTTCCTTGTTGCGGCGATCCGTCCGACCGGCGGCGGATGCTCCCGCTCCGGCCTCAGCCGTTGATGCCCTGCGACTCCAGGTACTCGCATCTGCAAGTCAGCGACTTGTCTCGCAAGTTGGACTGATTCAGCGGTTATACGGCGCGAGGCAGCCTGACCCTGCAAGGGGGATAGTTTATGCAACCCCAAAACGGTCCGGCCTTGCCTTCCCGCTCAACCATCTTGACTCCACAGGCGGCGCATGTAGGCGTTCGGTAGTCGCCCTTAAACGCCTGCGCCAGCAGCGTCGCTTGCTTGTACTGGTCCAGTGCGCGAATCCTGTCGACAATGGCCGCCCCGTCAAGCAATTGAATGCCGGCCCGCTCCGCCGATTCCTGCACAGGTCGTCCGACATAGCCAGACAGTGACCAGAAGACGCCCCTACGTACCTTGCATTCATACATAACGCCGGCCAGCGCCCGCACCTGCTCCACCTTCACAGGCTTGCCCCAAGCTTTGCACTGGACGACAGCCACAGGGACATCTAGCCCCGCCTTGTACAGAGTGGCGTCAATCCCGCCGTCCGGGCCGTGAGGGACAGTCGCCACCCTAAATCCCATCGCCTCGTAATACCCCACGCAGAGCAGTTCGAACCGCTTCCACTCTAAGAGCTTGAGCGCGTCCAGCGTCCAGCTATTGATCTCAGGCTTCCCGATTTCCGTTGCCTTCGGTGCCGGTCTACTGACTACCTTTGATTCGATAGGCATACCGGCTTGTCTCGGAACATCCGATGGGCTTGGACTCGGTTGCGACTTGGACCGGCTGACGCCGGGCCGTTGTGTCCGTGGCTTGGGTTGTTGCTGCTTGTCACCCCCTCCCCGCTGTCGTCGCTCACGGATGTATGACAGCACGGCAAGGAAGCCGAACATCGCCGTTGGAACCCATGCCATCGACCGACTCATCATGGCAATTCCAGTCAGAAATGAATTCGATGCGAATGCAGCGGGCAACAGACCACGGAACACTATGTAGGCTCCCACCGCCAGGGCAGCCGATACCCACCACGGCGCGTCCAGCAACGCTTCGCTTAGCGACGGCTCCTTTTTCCTTCGACCCATTATCCCCATCCTTTCTGGTCCGCGACGCTCCCGCGAACCGTAGCTCGCGCCACCTGCAAATCTATCCGACAAGGTCGCGCACTGCATTGCTTGAACCCAACACCCCACCTCTAGCGGGTTGCCGCTAGAGCAATGTACCAGCTTGATACCATCACCTGCCTTGCAATTGGTCAATAGAGACTAACAGATGAAGATTCTTCTTGAAGACGCATTCATTGACCTCGACCGCGCAGAGAATCACGCCAAGGCCCTAAAAAATGAGAGCTTGGGCATCCATGATTATGAGGAACACTTCGATCAGTTCATTCGGTACGTCAACAGCGCCTGGGAGAAAGCGGTCTATGAGCTTCATCACCAATTTGAAGACGAATTCCAAAATGATGCCCACCTTATGGCGTCAAGGAGGGACAGAAGAAAAGACCCGCTCATCCGCTACATCAAAGTCGCTCGTGACCAACTGTCTCATAGGCAAGGGGTACTGTGGCACTCGGGGCATGGACCGAAGCCAGATGGCGCTGGAGTGACAATTCAGCGGGGAGCAAGCTACATAGTTCGCGACCGAACCCGCTATGCGGCAGCGGTCTTGCCGACCCTCTCCCTGAATTTCACTGATGCTGTTACGGCTCTGGTTCCCATAAAGGAGCGGATCGGCAGTAAGGACAACCGGACAACGTATGCAATAGTGCCCGTACCTATGTCTCACAATGGCCTTCAACTTGAGAGGAACGACCCAACCACTTGCGCGATTCAAGCCCTACATTACTATGGGCAGATGCTCTCTTGCTGGCTCGACCACTATCGCAGTCAATGAGTGCCGGTACCGGCGGCCAATTCTGTTCGGCAATCGGTTGCTTCTGAAGTTGTATGTATTCAGGGAAAACGGAGAAAACCGCTCTACTACGCGGATTTCCCGGTAGCGGAACAAAAAAAGGCTGCCCGAAGGCAGCTCCGATCAATTATGAATGAGGTGGTCGGAACTGGCAATCAGCCGTTGATGCCCTGCGACTCCAGGTACTCGTCATACGTACCCAGGTAGTCGGTCAGCGTGCCATCGATGCGCACTTCGATGACGCGCATGGTCAGGCCGCTAAGGAATTCGTGGTCGTGCACGATGAACCCCATCTCAGATATCCCGAGCGCCAGTACCTTCCCCTTCATAAAAATCATCTCACTCCATAAAAAATCCTACTCCATCCCGAGCCCAGCAAAACCTATTTATTATTGACACCAAAGTGCTTGAAATTCTCCGCGGAAAGCCTAGTGATGCGCACCAACTTTCGACTCAAAAGATCCTTCCTTATAGCCACCACAAACTCACCGAGCGCTATCTCACTATCAGCGCCGCTTGACTTGTCGTGTACACTACCAAGAAAAACATAACCTCTTTTTATTACCTCATCCGGGCAATATAACCACGCGGTGTTAAGCTGATTCAGAAACTCCAGTGCCTCAGCGCATCAGAATTTTCTACCCCCTGGTAGAATCCTCGCAACGAACGCAATAATTCCTTGTAGTTTGCCTCTTTTCTCTGATACTGATCTGCAAGGCGCTTACGCCACTCGTTGACGAACCATGCCACGACGGCCCCCGATAGAGGAACGGCAAATCTCCAAAAATCAATGGAAGACAGGATTGCAACAACAGCCGAGCTCACGATCTATTTTCCATCAGCGCTTACGTTGAAATCGAATGACGGGAAATTATGCGCCGCAGAACTCATATTTCGCAAGCTTCCGCCACCGTTAATGGTGCGCGAAGATTTTTCCAATCAGAGAGTCTACGGCACCTGAAAACTCCGCACCATTCCCAGGAAAAATCATCATCCCTCATAAAACTTATGGCAGCGCTACTCCACCTCTACGAGAAACACTATTGAGAAAAGATCAAACGTTCCACAATCGTCCCTCATAGAATTGTCTCGCTATCCGCCTCTCACGGAGAGCAGTCACTTTAGCACGCGCTCGAACGGTGACTGTCGTGCAAGCAGGCTTGCAAACGCCCGTAGGCAGTCCTGGTGTATTCCCCCCTTCCTTGTTGCTGCTCGGCCAATCTTGGAAAGAAATGTCGCACCCAAGATATCGTGGAACGCTGCATGCCCGGTATGTGCCCATCCGGGATCCCACGCGCCCTCGCTATGCTCCATGGAGACGAAGACACATGACATCCGGACCAACACCAACAGTCCAAAATTTGTCCAAAATGGGACAGCCTGGGTACAAATTGGGCACATCAGGATTGGGGGAACTCCCGATCACCTGAAGGCTCGGCAACAAAAAAGGCCGCGCAATGGCGGCCCTTTATTGACAGACTAAACAGAGATCAGCCGTCGATCCCCTGCGACTCCAGGTACTCGTCATACGTACCCAGGTAGTCGGTCAGCGTGCCGTCGGTGCGTACTTCGATGACGCGCGTGGCCAGGCCGGAGACGAACTCGCGGTCGTGGGAGACGAAGATCAGCGTGCCCTGGTACTTGTCCAGCGCAATCTGCATCGACTCGATCGATTCCATGTCCATGTGGTTGGTCGGCTCGTCCAGCGCCAGCACATTGTGGCGGCCCAGCATCAGCTTGCCCCAGATCATGCGTCCCTTCTCGCCACCGGACAGGACCTTGACGTTCTTCTTGATGTCGTCGGCCGAGAACAACAGTCGGCCAAGCGTGCCGCGCAGCGAGGTTTCGTCATCGCCGGCCTGGGTCCACTGGCTCATCCAGTCCATCACGTCGCGGTCAGCGGGGAATTCCTCGTAGGTGTCCTGCGGCATGTAGCCCACGTTGGCGTTCTCGGCCCACTTGATCGCGCCGCGGTCAACCTCGACGCCGCGCTGCACGCCGGTCTGAACGGCGCCGTTCAGCAGGCTGCGCAGCAGCGTGGTCTTGCCTGCGCCGTTCTCGCCGATGATGGCCACGCGCTCGCCGGCCTGGATCGCCATCGACAGGTTGTTGATGATCTTGCGGTCGTAAGTCTTGGTGACGCCTTCCGCCTCTACGGCCAGGTTGTGCAGCTTCTTCTCGAACTCGAAGCGGATGTACGGGTTCTGGCGCGACGACGGCTTGATGTCCTCGACCTTGATCTTCTCGATCTGCTTGGCACGCGAGGTCGCCTGGCGGGCCTTGGATTTGTTGGCCGAGAAGCGGCGCACGAAGTCCTGCAGTTCGCTGATGCGCTCCTTGGCACGCGCGTTGGCGGCCATCTGGCGCTCGCGGGCCTGCATCGACGCTTCCATGTAGTCGTCGTAGTTGCCCGGGTAGACCTTGAGCGTGCCGTAGTCCATGTCGGCCATGTGGGTGCAGACCGAATTCAGGAAGTGGCGATCGTGGGAGATGATGATCATGGTGGAGTTGCGCTCATTGAGCACGGTCTCCAGCCAGCGGATCGTGTTGATGTCCAGGTTGTTGGTCGGTTCGTCGAGCAGCAGCACGTCCGGGTTCGAGAACAGCGCCTGCGCCAGCAGCACGCGCAGCTTCCAGCCCGGCGCGACCCCGCTCATCGAGCCCTGGTGCTGCTCGGTCGGGATGCCCACGCCCAGCAGCAGCTCGCCCGCGCGCGCCTCGGCGGTGTAGCCGTCGTACTCGGCGTACTTGGACTCCAGCTCGGCGGCCTTCATATAGTCTTCGTCAGTCGCTTCCGGATTGGCGTAGATGGCATCGCGCTCCTGCGCGGCCGCCCACATCTCGGTGTGGCCCATCATCACCACGTCCAGCACGCGCATGTCTTCATAGGCGAACTGGTCCTGGCGCAGCTTGCCCAGGCGGATGCCGGGCTCGAGCATGACATTGCCCGAGCTGGGCTCGAGATCGCTGCCCAGGATCTTCATGAAGGTGGACTTGCCGCAACCGTTCGCGCCGATCAGGCCGTATCGGTTGCCTTCGCCGAACTTGACCGAGATATTCTCGAACAATGGCTTGGGGCCGAACTGCATGGTGATGTTTGCGGTAGAAAGCACGTCTGGAACCTTGTAGGGAGAGATGGCGCGCGGCGCCTGGTTTGCCTTGCCGGTCCGGCTGGCTGCCGCATGGCACGCGCTGCCGGTGGCCGCATCTGCCGGATGGGCCGGTTTAGCAACCTGGCCCGGCGGATGCCGGCATTTCGGAGATCAACTGATAATTCTACCATTGACGGGCGGCCTGCGCAGATGCGAGGCGCCCGTCACGGGCATAGCCTCAGGCGCGCGGCGCCAGTGTCGGATAGGCGGACAGCGACAACGAGAAACCGTCGGCAGTTGCATCCAGGCTTGCCTGGCCGCCCACGGGCAAGGTGAGCTTGCGCGCGCAGTGTCCGAAGGGCAGCCCCGTCAGCACGGGCAGCGCCAGCCGCTCGCGCAGATAGGACACCACGGAGGCCATGTCATAGCCGTTGTCGTAGTCGGTCACGCGGTAGTTGGAAAAGTCGCCCAGCAGGATGGCGCGCTGGGTACCCAGCACGCCGGCCTGCATCAGCTGCACCAGCATGCGTTCGACGCGGTACGGCGGCTCGTTCACATCCTCCAGGAACAGGATGCCCCCCTCGACCACCGGCATATAGGGCGTGCCCAGCAAGCTGCACAGCATGGCCAGGTTGCCGCCCCACAGCATGCCGGACAAAGTGTCCGTGAACGGCTGCCCACCCTGTTGCGGCGACGGCACCTCGATTCGGTACGCGGGGTTGCGCAACACGCCTTCGAAGTGCTCCCACATGAAGGTGTCGACCTTCTCCACACCGAAGTCGGCCAGCAGCATCGGGCCGGCAAAGGTGACACCCCCGGTGCGGGCGAGGTAGCCCAACTGGAAGGCGGTGAAATCGCTGTGGCCGACAATGGGCGTGCCGCTCGCGTTCGCCTGCCCGGCAATACGTTCAAAGTCCACGCGGTCGAGCAGGCGCGCGATGCCGTAGCCACCGCGCACCGCCAGGGTCAGCTCGCCGGCGGCACCGGTGCCGATGGCATGCAGGTCGGCAAGCCGCTCATCGTCGGTGCCGCCGAAGCGCAGGTAGCGCCGCGCCAGAATGTCCGGGTTGCCTACGTGGTAGCCGTGGGCCTTGAGCCAGGCACAGCCGCGCGCAGCGATGGCCACGTCATGCGGATATCCCGAGGATGCGATCAGCCGGACTTCGGTGTGCTGCGAAACGGCGGGCGAACTCATGCGTCTTGTAGGGGTTCGGATGGAGTAGTCGGATCGGCCAAGTCGGTCGGCTCAGGCAAGACGCCGGCCTGGTGCTCCTTCTGCGCGGCCTGTTGTGCGGCCTTTTGCGCGCGGCGGCGCGCACCGAAGAATGCCTTCAACATGCCACCGCATTCCTCGGCCAGCACGCCCCGCGTCACGGTGGTCTGGTGGTTCAACTGCGCCTGCTCGAAGAGATTGACCACGCTGCCGGCGGCGCCGGTCTTCGGATCGCTGGCGCCGTACACCACGTGCCGCAGGCGGGCATGCATGATGGCGCCGCTGCACATGGCGCAGGGCTCCAGCGTGACATACAGCTCGCACTCGGGCATGCGGTAGTTCCCCAGCACCTTGGCTGCGGCGCGCAGTGCCTGCATCTCAGCGTGGGCGGACGGGTCCACCGAACGGATCGGCAGGTTGTGGCCGCGCGCGATGATGGTGTCGTTCCACACCACCACGGCGCCCACCGGCACCTCGCCGGCGGCTTCCGCCAGGCGCGCCTCTTCGAGCGCGGCCCGCATGTAGCGGCGGTCGCGCTCGGCATCGGCGTCGGGCCCAGCCGTCAGGGCTGCGTCGCTCATCGCCGCTGCGCCTTCAATCCTGAGCCGGCAGGCTGGCCGGTGCGCTGACCTCGGCCCAGCAGTTCGGCGTTTCGAACAGCACCAGGCGGGTCAACTGCAGATGGTGCCCGAAGCAGTCCTTGAATAACGGAGCCAGGATGTCGAAGGCGATCTGGGCCAGGTTCTCCACGGTCGGAATGGCATCCAGCACCACGGTCTTGTGCCCTTCCATCGATTGCAGGAAGTTCAGCAAGGCGGTGTCGCCGCGGTAGATCAGGAAGGCATGGTCCCACTTGGAGACCAGGTGCTCGGTGGCCAGCGTCTTGATGTCACCGAAGTCCAGGATCATGCCTTCGTCCGACGCGCCTTCGCGATGCAGCACCTCGCCCGAGAGCGTCAGGTCGAGACGATAGCGGTGCCCGTGGATATTGCGGCATTGGCCGCAATGATTGGGGATGCGATGGCCGGAGTCGAACTCCAGCCGGCGGGTGATCGAGACTTGCTTGTTCATGTGTTCCTGGGCCATGGCCGCGTCCCGGTTGTCGCGCGACCTGCGCGCACCGGGGACGACGTTCAGCGGATGCCGAGCAGCTTATGCGTTTGCAGTGACAGGCGCCAGCGCGGATGGTTCTGGCAGAACGCCACGGCGGCGGCCGTATTTTCCCGCGCCAGCGGACCATCCATGGGCTGCACCAGGAAATGCCGGAAATCCAGCCGCTCGTATGCCGCGAAATCCTGGCCGGGCTGCGGAATCACCACCTTGAGCTCGTCGCCGCGCGTCACGGCCAGTTCGGCACCCATCTTCGGGCTGACGCAAACCCAGTCTATGCCCTCGGGCACGGGAATGGTGCCATTGGTCTCGATGGCGATCTCGAAGCCCTGCGCGTGGAAAGCGGCGATCAGCGGTGCGTCGAGCTGCAGCAGCGGCTCACCGCCGGTGCAGACCACCAGGGGCTGGCCGCCGGCGCCTTGCGGCCATTCGGATGCGACGGCCGCGGCCAGCGCCTGCGCGTCGCGGTATTTGCCGCCAAGCGTGCCGTCGGTACCGACGAAGTCGGTATCGCAGAACTGGCAAACCGCATTGTCACGGTCTTCCTCGCGGCCGCTCCACAGGTTGCAGCCCGCGAAACGGCAGAACACTGCCGCGCGGCCCGCGTTGGCACCCTCGCCTTGCAGCGTATAGAAGATTTCCTTGACAGCGTAAGTCATGCTTTGCGGCCCGCGAGGCCGTCACGTGGTTTCAGCGACCGGCGCCTTCGGCGGCAGTCCTTGGTGATCGTCGGAGAATGGCAGCGCGGCACACACAAGGCCTGCCGGCGGCGCCTTGTGGCGGCAAATGCCGGTCGGCACCGGCCGCTGCGAAGACTTCAAGTATACCAGAGGGGCCGGTAAGCCGCCTGCACATGCCCTCGTGCCGCTTCGCCGGGACGGCTTGCGCGTGGCCCTAGGAAGGCGTGGACGATACTGCACGCCGCGTCCGGCCTGGCCGGGGCAAGGCGGGGTGGCCTAGCGCTCGCCGATAAAGTCGCGCTTGCCGATCGGCACGCCGCGATGGCGCAGGATGTCGTAGGCCGTGGTCACGTGGAAATAGAAGTTCGGCAGGGCGAATTCGAGCAGATAGGATTTCCCGGTGAAGCGCACGGTTTCCGACCGCATCTTCAACTCGATGACGCGGTCCTCGCTGCCTTCCAGCTGGGCCGGCTTGATGCTTTCCAGGAAGGCCACGGTCTTGGCGATGCGCTCGCGCAGTTGATGGAAGCTCTCTTCGGTATCCGGCAACACGGGCGGCGCGATGCCGGCCAGCCGCGCGGCACAGCCCTTGGCGGTATCGCTGGCGCGCTGGACCTGCGCCAGCAGCGGGTACATGTCGGCATGGAGGCGGGTCTGCAGCAATTCCGCCGAATTGAATCCGTTGGCATCCGCATGGGCCACGCCCTTGTCGAGAATCACGCTCAGGTTGTGGAAGGCCCGGATGAAGAGCGGGATGGAGACGTCGTACATCGAAAGAGACATGGGAGATCCTTGTGCCTGTCGTGACGGGAACGCGCCCCGGCCCGCCCAGGCGATGAAGCCGGAGTCCGCCCCGCAAGCATAGACCGGATCGCGCCGGCGCGCCGCCTGCCCGCAGGCCGGCGGACTTCCCGCCGGCTTCCTGCCTGCTGTGCGCAGCGGCCGCGGCTAGGGCGCCGCCGAGGCCGCCTTCGCCGCCTGGTAGCCGGCGTACAGCCGGGCGAACACCGGTCCCGGCACCCCCTGGCCGACTGCCCTGCCGTCGATGGATACCACCGGCAGGATCTCCTTGCTGGCCGAGGACAGCAGCACCTCGTCCGCGGCGAAGACCTCCTCGCGGGCAATGCGGCGCGACTGCAGGGGAATTCCGGCAGCCTCGCACAGCGACTCGATCAAGGCATAGCGGATGCCTTCCAGGATCAGCGCGTCCTTGGGCGGCGCGCTGACCGTGCCGTCCTTGACGATCCACACATTGGAGGATGAGGCCTCCGTCAGCCAGCCATCGCGGAACTGGATGGCCTCCGTGACATCGTGCTCGGCGGCATACTGGGCCGCCAGCACATTGCCCAGCAAGGACGTCGACTTGATGTCGCAGTGCAGCCAGCGACTATCCTCCATCGTCACGCAAGCAACGCCGCGCTCCCGCGCCTGGGCCGAAGGCAGCGCCATCGGGCTGCTCATGATGAAGACAGTCGGCTCCACATCGCGCGGAAACGCGTGGGCGCGCCTGGCGACGCCGCGCGTGACCTGGATATAGATCATCTGGTCCACAGGGCTGTTGGCCTCGGCCACCTGCCCGATCAGCGCCATCCAGCCGGCCTCGTCATGCGGATTGCGCATACCGATGGCCGACAGGCTGCGCGCGAGGCGCGCCAGGTGCTGCGCCGCGCGGAAGGGCCGGCCGCCGTAGATGGGAATGACTTCGTAGATGCCGTCCCCGAAGATGAATCCGCGGTCGAGGACGGAAATGCGGGCTTCGGACAGCGGCGTGAATGCGCCGTTCAGGTAGACGATGGCGTCGTGCATATTCGATGGGAGCAACGCCCGGGGCGCTGCAGGACTGTGACTGAGGGGAAGGAAAGGCGGCCGAAGCCAGCCATTTCATTCTTCCACAGGGCAGCTTCCCATCTCATGCAAAATCGGCATGAGCGTGCCGCGCGGGGGCGCCTCAGTGGCCCGACACCATGCCCGCGCCGGCCGCGCCGCCGTCCTCGTCTTGCGCCGGCGGGCGGCCGGCCTCGCCCAGGAACTTGACGGTCAAGGCACCGGCAGCCAGCAGCGCGGGCACTGCCAGCAGGGTAAAGATGGCATCGAAACTCAAGTGCCGGCGCATCAGTTCCGCCCCCAGCAAGGCGCCGGCGATGCCGCCGAAACGGCCGATGCCCAGCATCCAGGCCACCCCGGTGGCGCGTCCCTTGGTCGGGTAGAAACCCGCGGCCAGCGAAGGCATCGACGACTGGGCGCCGTTCATCGCCGTCCCAGCCAGGAAGATCAGCACGCCCAGCAGCAGCAGCGGCCCGCCGCTGCCCTGGCCGACGGCGTAGATCAGCACCCCCGTCAGCGCATAGGTGAAGGCGATCACCTTGTTGGGGTTCATCCGGTCCATCAGCCAGCCCGCCACGATCGTGCCGACGCCTCCGCCCAGCGGGAACAGTGCGGTCAGGAAGGCGGCGCGCTCGATGCTGAAGCCGGCATCCTTCATCAGGGTCGGCATCCAGCTTGTCAGCAGGTAGAAGATCACCAGGCCCATGAAGTAGGTCAGCCACAGCATGAGCGTGCCAAGCCGGTAGCGGCGCGACAGCACCGTGCCGATGGCCGAACCGGTGCGCGGCGCCGCTTCGCCCAGCGTGAAGCGCACCGCCGGATCGATCGCCACGCCGGTGATGCGCGCCAGCACGCGCCGAACCCGTTCTGCCGGCTGCTCACGCACCACCAGATAGCGCACCGATTCCGGCAGCAGCGTGGTGAGCATCACGGCCAAGGCCAGCGGCACCACGCCGCCCAGCACCAGCACGCTGTGCCAGCCGTAGTGCGGGATCATCCAGGCCGCGACGAAGCCGCCCGCCGCCGAACCCAGCGGGAAACCGCAGAACATGGTGTTGACCAGCACGGCACGCCGCCGCGAAGGCGCGAATTCGGACATCAAGGTCACCGCATTGGGCATGGCGGCACCGAGGCCCAGGCCGGTCAGGAAACGCATCGCCGTCAGCGCTTCCAGCGAGTTGGCGAACGCCGTGGCCAGGCTCCATGCGCCAAAGAAGAAGACCGAAAGCACCAGCACCGTCTTGCGGCCGACCCGGTCGGCCAGCGGGCCGGCAAACAAGGCGCCGCCGGCCAGGCCGAACAGCGCTGCGCTCATGACCGGCCCCAGCGACGCCTTGTCTATCCCCCACTCCTGAACCAGCGAGGGCGCGATATAACCGATCGCCGCGGTATCGAAGCCATCCACCGCCACGATCAGGAAGCACAGGACGAGAACCAGCCACTGGTAGCCAGAGAAGCGCTGGCCATCGATAAATGCCTGCACATCGACGACGTGCGACGCTGCACCTTCTTTCATCATGTCTCCTGGCTGAGCGAACACGGCTCGAGGAGCCGCCTGCTTGCGCGTTGCCGGGCGGCTCGGCGTTTGTTCGCTTTTAGAACTCAAGTTCTATTCAGGAACAAATAATAAGAGCGAAGCAAAACGACCCAACATCGGCGTAAACCCGGGTACATCCAGCGGCAGCGGCAAATCGTCACGTGCACGTCACCCGCCAGCACACCGCCTCGGTGCCAAACACCCGCGCCATGCCGCGGCAGCGACGCTACACTAGGCTGCCAGGCCCAAATCAGACAACCACAGCCGGCATCGATCAGGAGACAGCCATGCTCACCAGCGCGCGCAACCAGTTCCCAGGGGAAGTCGTCGAAGTCAGGACCGGCGCTGTCAATGACGAGATCGTGGTCCAGCTCCCTAGCGGACAGCAGATCGTCGCGACCGTCACCCACGAAAGCGTGGCCGGGATGGGCCTGGCCAAAGGCAGGCAGGCCCTCGCCATGGTGAAGGCCAGCTCAGTGATCATCATGGTCGACGTGGACGTGAGCAAGGTCTCTGCCCGCAACGCCATCAGCGGCAACGTGTCGGCGCTGACGAAGGGGGCGGTCAACGCCGATGTGACCATCACGGCTGCCGGCGGACCGGCCGTCTGCGCGATCATCACGAACGCCAGCGTCGATCGCCTGGGGCTGGCAATCGGCAAACCCGCCGTGGCTATCTTCAAGGCATCCAGCGTGATCATCGGCGTGGACGGGTGAGCTGGCCGCCATCGGCACGCCTTCGTACCCTCTATTGCCGCATGCTGTCGGCGGGCTGCTGCCAGCCTGATTTAAGATAGGCAGCCCAGGCCCCCGCCGACGGCGCGTCGCGCCTTCCACCGCCCCCCTCGAACGATATGAACGCACCGTTCCCGATCCGCAAGGAATGCCCCCCGGGCGCCTGCATCTGCGGGCGCGAGGCGTTGCTGGACGACCCACAGGCCGACATCCGCGTGCTGCGGCTGACCCAGGAGGAGGAAAAGCGGCTGATCGCCCGGCTCGAGAGCCTGACCAGCCTGGCCGAACTGCAGCACATGGAAAAGCGCCTGCACGAGCAACTCGGCATCGTGCTCACCATCACGCCCAGCGCCAATGAGGTGCGCACCACGCGCGGCATCGCGATCCGGATCGCCGAGCAGCCAGGCCTGTGCCGCAAGACCCGCCAGTCCATTCCCGCAGCCATCCGCCGCAGCATGGAGAAATGCCCGGAGATTGCCTACGCCATCCTCAACGCGCACGACCTGCTGAGCGGCACCTGAGCGGCACCTGAGCGGCACCTGAGCGGCACCTGAGCGGCATAGGGACGCGCCGCGGCGTGCCCTGCCCCCTCACGCCGCCTGCCGGTGCGCGAAATAGGTGGGCGCGCGGTCATCCAGGATGGCCTGGAGGGCGCCCAGGTCGTTCGGATCCGGATTGAGCCAGGCATCCAGGTTTTCCGGCCGGATGGGGATGATGCAGCGGTCGTGCCCGGCCGCCGCGATCTCCGGCGGCGGCTCGTCCGTGATGGCGGCAAAGGAGTACAGGTCCGGCTCGCCGCCCGCGCCCTTGCTGAACGACCACAGGCACGCCACCAGCATGTCCATCGGCGGCTGCGGGCTGAATTCCAGCACCACGTTCTCCTCCGCTTCGCCAGCGTGCAGGCCGCGCTGCTCCAGCTTGTGGCGCGCCACGTTTTCGTAGAAGGCGGTCACGACGAGGACGGCGTGGTGATGGCCGAAGAGCTTGCGCCAGGCGTGTTCGAGATTGTCGCGCCGCGCATTGTAGGTACCCGGCCGCCGCCGTTCGTCGGCCGCGGTCCAGCCCGGCAGGCGGCACTGGTAGCGCATCGGCATCAGTACGCGCCGGCCGTCCTGCATCACGATGACGGGCGCATAGTGGCCAGGAAAGATGCGGGAGTCGGGCGCTGCGAGGTGGCTGCGCTGCAGGTCCGCCAGATTGCGCTGCGCCCGGGCGATCTTGTCGGCGGCGATGCGCTGGTCTTCCTCGGCCTTCTTGGTCCGCCGCGCGCCCAGTGCGCGCTCGGCATCGGCGAGGCGCGTCTTCTGGCGGAACAGTTCCGCCTCGAACGCGTTGGCCTGCTCCCGATCGCCCTCGGCGACGATGGCAGCCAGTTCGCGCTCGTCCGCATCGCGCGGGTCGGTGAAGTCCCCGCGCATCGCCTTGGGAATGCGCATCCAGCCGCCATCCCTGCGCTTCTCCCAGAACAGCTCGACATAGCGGCGCAAGCTGACATGCACCCCATACTCTCGTTCGTACCGGCGGTGCTCGGCACGGATCATCGCGGAATAGCACATCCTAGGCTCCCTCTGCGTCACCTGACCGCGCCATCGTCTGCCTGCATTGCACCGGCCACGGGCAGCCATGCACGCGCCGTGCCCCGACGGCGGGCCGGGCTGTGGCGTGTGTGGCGTTAACCATATGCCTTCCGCCGCATTCTCGCCTGTCCGCATCAAGCTGATAAGGGCCCGGGCGGCCCGGCCGCCGAGGCTGCGGCTCCACGGGCAGCACAGGCCGCCCGCGCCCGCTTCTCCAACTTCGGTAGGATAGCCATCAGGATGATGGCAAGGTCACCGCAAGCCCCTTAGGATCACCCCCGGGGCTATCACCTTTGCCCCAAATTCCCTAGTCGAACCGCCCCAGTCAGCGACCGGGGCGTCTTTTTTTGTGCGTCCGCGCATCGCCCAGGCGCATCCCACTGCATTCGGCGCCGCATCCATCCATGCCCGCCATGCCCCCGCTGGACCTGCCGGCGCCCTCCCTCACTGGCGTTCCCTGTCGCGGGTCAAAAAAATCCGGTGCGCCTCGGGATCGTGCAATATGCTAACGAATCGACCTGACAATGCTGGCCAACGCGCGGATGGAGGGCTCCTGGTTGGCCGGAACGATCTGATGCGCTTCCTCTCAAGGTGCCTTGTGCGGGCGCTGCAGCTTGCGACGGGCCTGACCCTGCCATGCATGGTGCATGCCCAGTCCGCCCCACAGGACAATTACCTCACCGCCAGTGTCCATCGACCCTCGCAGTCGATCTGCAGCGCGCCGTGGTTCCGGCCTCGCGCTCGGGCGCAACTCGAGGCGGCCGGCGACATGCCGATGTCCATCACCATGGAGATCCGGCACCCGTCGCCCACGGCAACGGGATGCAGCGCCTGGATCAGCATTCACTCCAAATCCGCGCTCGCCGCCTTGATGGGCCCGCCGGTCGTCATGGACCAGGTCCACAAGATGGATTTCCAGACAGCGGCGTCGGATACCGGGGCGGGCATCAGCAGCAAGCGTGCCACCATCAATGCCCAGGCAAGCTACACGCGGCTGTTCGGGGAGGCGTCCTTCCAGGGAAACGGCATGCTGGGCTATGCCGGCCTCGACATCCGCGAGGGCAAGGTCATCCCCGGCGAGACGCTGAACTCCAGCTTTGACCTGGAAGTGCACAGCCTGTCGACGGGTGAAAAAATCACCACCATCAAGGCGCCCGCCGCCTCGGTGGTCATCAGCGCGCGCACCGTCGGCCGCAAGCAGACCATCTCGACCGTGCTCGGCCGGCGCGAGTGCCTGCCGATCACCTACGAGAAATTGGCATCGCTGGGGCCGCTGACGATCGGCGACCAGATCTTCAAGCTGGAGCCCGCCACCATGCACGTCACCGAGTGGTATTGTCCGAGCGAGTCCTTCGTGCTGCGCACGGAAGTACGCCAGGACGGCAGGACCGAGGTGATCGACACCACGGCCCTCGGCGTCGACGACGACAACCCTTGACGGCATCGCGCCTCCGCCGCACCGCAACTTGCCGCCGCTGACTCGCGACCGGACCGGCAATGGAGCCTGGCGACACTCTCCCGGCCGAGGCTGGTCGCCGGCTGACGCCTACGCCGCCCGCCCCACCGCGTCCTCTTCCACCAATTGCCGGATCCAGTCATGCACGATGCGGATCTCGGGCGATGTCTCGATGCGCTCCGACACCATCAGGTAGTACGAATGCGCCGACGCCAAGCCAATCGGCGACAGGCGCACCAGTTGGCCCGAGGCGAGCAAGTGCAGCAGCAGGGAGCGGCGCCCATAGGCAATCCCCTGGCCACGGATCGCGGCATCGAGCATCAGCCCGGTGTCGGTGAACGTCGTCACGCGCCGGCTGCGCGGCATGGCGAGCCCGGCCGTGCGGAACCACGGCTCCCAGGCGTGGCGGCTGTGCGAAAGCAGCATCGCCTCGCCGAACACGCCTGGCATCGCGCGCCGGGACAGCGTGGCCAGATAGCCCGGCGCGGCCACCGGAAACCATTCGTCGTGGCCCAGGTCCAGGTGCGGCTCGACCGGCTTGGCGCGCGTGAAGCGTAGGGCGACATCGGCATCGCCATGACGCGGCACGATCATCTGGCTGGTCGGATCGAGGGCGATGGCAATCTGCGGATGGCGTCGCTGGAACTCCGCCAGGGCCGGCACCACGCGAAAGCGCGCAAACGAGGGCAGCACACTGACGCGCACGGTGCGGGTGTCGCGGGCCGCGCCGAATGCCGCGCCCAGCGTGGCCAGGGCCTCGCGTACCGGTCCCAGCAGGCGCTCTGCCTCGGCGGTGGGCGTGACCGTGCGCGTCGTGCGGACGAAGAGCGCGACGCCGCACTGCTCTTCCAGCTCCCGGATGCGATGGCTCACCGTGCTGTGGGCAAGACTGAGCGCCTCGGCGGCCTTGTGGAAGCTGCGCAGCCGGGCCACGGCATCAAAGGCGAGCAGCAGCGGAATAGGTGGAATCTGCTTCATGGCAATGTCGTGCGGCCGGTTCGCAAGCCGCGCTGGGGCGCGGCTTTGGGGGCGCCAGCCCGGATCATAGCCTACGCTTGGCACGCCAGATCCAGCCAAGCAGGCCCGCAAACGCAAGCGGGCCCCAGACGGCCAGCAACTCACCCAGGCCGGGCAGGTAGGCGCGCCGCGGCAGATCGCCATTCTGCGCGCTCACCCCGCCGCAGGCCAGCGCCACCAGCCAGGCCGCCTGCAGCCAGACGCTGCGGCCGGCCCGCTCCGCACCGAGCGCAACCGCGGCGGCCAGGGGCAGCAGGCCAAACGTGAGGGCGGACAGCATCGTGGTCTCCTTGCATAGAGTGGCCGCATCGGTGGTCGCATCGGTGACACACGGGTGGCGATAGGGCAAGGCGATACTGTAGACACGGGTGCGGACCCGGTTGCTGAAAGTTGCGGCGGGATTGTGCAACGCCTTCGACCAATCACCGCCGCGGACGCTGAGAACCTCCCCCGGCTGCATCCGCCAGGCCGGGACCGGCACGCACCATGCGCAAACCCGAGGCGCAAAGATGCGCGCGCTCAGCGAAACACGCCCACTGCCTCCGCCAGCCGGTTTGCCTGCTGCCGCAGCGCTTCGGCAGCGGCCGCGCTCTGCCCCACAAGATCCGCATTCTGCTGCGTGATCTGATCGATGTTGCCGATGGCATCGTCGACCCGGCCCACCCCTGAAGCCTGCTCTGCGGTGGAGGCGCTGATCTGCGCGATGAGATCGGAAACCCGCTGCACCTGCTTGACGATATCGTCCATCGTCGCGCCGGCGTCGTTGACGATCCTCGCGCCCTGCTCCACCCTGCCGACGCTGGCATCGATCAGTGCCTTGATTTCCTTTGCCGCGCTGGCGCTGCGTTGCGCAAGGCTTCTCACCTCCCCCGCCACCACCGCAAACCCGCGCCCCTGTCCGCCGGCACGCGCGGCTTCGACCGCGGCATTCAGCGCCAGGATATTGGTCTGGAAGGCAATGCCGTCGATCACGCCGATGATGTCGGAGATGCGCGTGGAACTGCCCGAGATGGCGTCCATCGTCGACACGACTTCCGACATGGCCTGGCCACCCTTTTCCGCCGCCATGCTGGCCTCCCCCGAGATCGAGTTCGCCTGGGACGCCGTCTCGGCATTGTTGCGGACCGCCTCGGTTACCTGCGCCATGGACGACACCGTATCGTGCACGCTGGCGGTGGCCCGCTCCGTCCGCGCACTCAGGTCGCCGTTGCGCTGGGCAATCTCCCCGCTTGCGCTCTGCACGCTCAGGACCTGCTCGCTGACGTCATCGATGAGCCATCGGAACATCAGGCCGAGCTGGCTGATGGTGCGCAGAGACATGCCGATCTCGTCCACCCGATCCATGTGATCCACCTTCTGGCTTTCGCCGGAGGCAACGCGCAGCGCTTGCTCCAACATGCGTTCGAGCGGCCGCGAAATCTGCGCCTCAAGCCAGAGTGACGCCACCAGCAGCGACAGGGCAAGGACGGCGCCCATGCCGTAGAGCGCCCCACCCGACACCCCGAGCGCGACGGCACCTGCCAAGCAGGCAGGCAGCACGCCGAGCAGCCCGCAGCGGATGCGCCAGCGCACGGGCATGGTGCGCAAGATCGACATCCAGCCGAGCCAGCCCCCGCGGATGAGCAGCCCCTTGTAGAAGCGGCGTCCGCGCGCCCTGCCTTCGCGGAAATCGCGATAGAGCGCATCCGCCGCCGCGATCTCCTCCCGCGACGCCTTGGTGCGTACCGACATATAGCCCGCGGCGCGACCGTTGCGCACGACCGGTGTCGCGTTCGCCCGAACCCAGTAGTGATCACCGTTCTTGCGCCGGTTCTTGACGAGCGCGGTCCAGGGTTCGCCGCGTTTCAGCGTGGCCCACATGTCCGCGAAGGCTTCAGGCGGCATGTCCGGATGGCGAACGATATTGTGGGGTTGCCCCTGTATCTCCTCGCGTGTGAAGCCGCTCACCTCCACGAAGGCGGCGTTGGCGTAAGCGATATAGCTCTGCGTATCCGTGGTGGACATCAACGTTGCGTTGTCGGGCAGTTCATATTCATGCTGTGTTACTGGCTGATTGTTGCGCATGCATTTCTCCCTATGGGCCATCACGATCGATCGCTAGCGAGTAGCTTGGGGCGCGCTAACGGCAGCCATTGCAAGAAATTAACCCCGCCGGTGCTGGGTACCGCAGAAAAATAAGCCGATAGAGGCAAAAAAAACCTGCTCCGGCGCGAATCTCAGCAGATTCCCCCTCAATCGCGACACAAGTCGGTACAAGTATTCATGACCACGTGATTGGACGGCACGGATGCGATACCTCACGACGTGAAGTGTTGCCGGGCTCCGTCTTCCTGTGTGGCCGGCGCCTCGAACGGCGGGGAACGCAGAACTTCTTCCCTCCCTCTTCCCTTTCCCCCGGCCTTCCCTCAGCCTGCCCTATTGCGCAGTTTCTCTGGGGCGTGACCTTTTCCGTGCTGATGGTGGGCCTGCAGACCTGGGTCCTCCGCGCGGCGGGCGACGCGGCCATGCAGGCCTCGGCCATCTACACTGCGATCTTCAATGTCTCGAGCGGATGCGGCGCGATGCTGGGCGCCTGGATATTGAGCCGCTCAGGATTGCCGGCGATCATGGACACGGCGGGCGCGGCCCTCATCGTGGCCCTGTCGATCGGCTTGTGGCAGCCACGCAAGTCAGGGCACTGACAGTTAATCGCAGCAGCGGAATCCGACGAACAGGTCGTTGCGGTGAGGCAGGTAGAAATTCCGGTAGCGAGGATGCTGCATGCGGCTGCGCGTGGCGAGTGATCCACCGCGTACCGAACGATGTGCGCCGAACCAGGGTGCTGAATATTCCTGGTAAGGGTCGGGCGAGAATCCCGCATAGGGCTCGAACGGATCGGCTGTCCACTCCCACACCGCGCCGCCCCAATGGATCAAGCCATGGGTTGCCGCGTACTCCCATTCGGCTTCCGTCGGTAGGCGCTTGCCGGCCCAGCGGCAATAGGCCTCCGCCTCGTAAGCATTGACGTGGCACACCGGCCTGTCGAGCGGCAGCGGCACCCACTGGCCGAACCAGCGCCATTCCCACTGACTCGGGATGCCGTCGGCCGCGCGCCAGCGCGCCGGATGGGCGAGCCCGCTCTGCTGCAGCCAGGCGAGGCCGGCCTCGGACCACCACTGCCGGTCGCGGTAGCCGCCGTCCGCCACGAATTCCGCGAAGGCGGCATTGCCGACGCACTCCACGTCGATCTGGAAAGGCGGGACCCGGACCGGATGCGCCCACTTCTCGTTGTCGAAGACGAAGCCGCCACCGGCCGGCGATCCCATCAGGAAGGTTTCGCCCCCCACCTGTTTCGATCCGGCGCCCGGCCGGACGGCGGGTATGCCGAGCGGGACATGCGTCGAGTAGTCGAGGGTCTGGCGCATATAGGTCAGCGCTTCGGCGTGCATGTCCTCGTGGAACAAGGCGAGCCGGAAGAAATAGAGGGCCTCGTCGGTGTCTTCCGAAGAGGCGAGCGCGGCGAGAACGCGTTCCAGGACGGCTGAGACATAGTCGCGCACCTTGGCGAGCGGGGGCAGCGCAAGATGCCAGCGATCCTGGTGCGCCACGCGCATGGAATCGAACAGGCGATCGGCGTCCGCCAGCATCGAAGGCAGGGTGGCGGTCAGGCGGCCGTCCTGGCCAGGACGCGGCGCCCTCAGCACCCAGTGCTCCGTGAACCACGCGACGTGGGCATACTCCCACAAGGGCGGGTTGATTCCCGGATCGTAGCGGACCTGCCATTGGAACGGCGACAGGTTCTCGAGGATGGCCCAGGTGCGCCGGTGCGAGTCGGAAAATGCCGCGCGCAGCCCAAACTTATTTATCCTTCTTGCTGCAAACCCCTCAGACCCGATCGTCATGCATCCTCCCAAGGCCACCGTTGCGATTATCAGCCCGGCGCTGCGCAAAGCCAACAATGGCAATTGGCAAACCGCCCATCGCTGGTCCCGCTTCCTGCAGAAGGACTACCAGGTCATGCTGGCCGCGGAATGGACGGCGGACAGCCAGGTTGGCTCCCCACCGGCGTGCCTGATCGCCCTGCACGCCCGCCGCTCCGCCGCTTCCATCGCCCGCTTTGCCGAGGCCTGCCCGGAACGCCCGCTGGTGGTGGTGCTGACCGGCACCGATCTGTACCGCGACATCCGCAGCGATGCCTGCGCCCAGCGCTCCCTCGAACTCGCGACCCACCTGGTGGTGCTGCAGGACGAGGGGCCGGCCGAGCTTTCCGCGGCGCAGCGCGCAAAGTGCCGGGTGATCTACCAGTCCGCTCCGGCATTCCACTCGACAACGGTGCCTCAGGACGCCCTCTTTGAGGTCGTGCTGGTTGGCCATATGCGGGCGGAGAAGGACCCGCTGACGCCGATGCGCGCCCTCGCCCTGCTTCCCGACGATTCGCGAGTGCGCCTGACCCACATCGGCAGCGCGCTGGACGACGAGTACCTGCGGGCGGCACAGGCACTGCAGGCACAGGACTGGCCAGGGGTGCGGCGCTATGTCTGGCTGGAGAACCTGCCCCATGCCGAAACGCGGCGACGCATCGGGCAAGCGCAAGTCATGGTCATCTCCAGCGTGATGGAAGGCGGGGCCAATGTGATCATTGAGGCCGTCACGAGCGGCGTGCCGGTGCTGGCCAGCCGCGTCCCGGGTAACGTCGGCATGCTGGGCAGGGACTACGACGGCTACTTCCCGCCAGGCGACGCCGCGCAGCTTGCGCTGTTGCTCGAGCGCGCCAGCCGCGATGCGGCTTTCCTCGAACGCCTGCGGCAGCAGTGCGCGATCCGGGCGCCGCTGTTCGCCCCGGCGCGAGAGCACGCGGAAGTGATTAAACTTGTCGCCGAAGTCCTGCAAACGACATAATCGCGGGCCTTCGCTGTGGCACTCGCCAGCACAGGCATCCGTTACCCGCTTCATACACCCGACTCCCGAGATTGCCAGCCATGCTCCTCAACAACATCACACGCAGGCTCCAGCGCCTCGCAGCAGTTGTCCTGCTCGGTCTTGCCTGTCTCCCGTCCGCACAGGCGACGCAAGCCGTCCTGAGAGTCTCCGCCATCCCCGATGAAGCGCCGACCGAACTGCAGCGCAAGTTCGCGCCGCTCGGCAAGTATCTGGAGAAGGAAACCGGGATGAAGGTGGAGTTCGTGCCGGTCACGGACTACGCTGCGGTGGTCGAGTCGCTGGCGACCGGCAAGATCGACATGGCCTGGCTGGGCGGCTTTACCTACGTGCAAAGCAAGATCCGGACGAACGGCGCCACCATACCCATCGTCCAGCGGCAGGAAGATGCGGCGTTCACCAGCAAGTTCATTACCGCCGATCCCAAGATCAAGTCCCTGTCCGATCTCAAGGGCCGCACATTCGTTTTCGGCGCCCCGTCCTCGACTTCCGGCCACCTGATGCCGCGCTACTTCCTGCTGCAGGCCGGCATCAATCCGGACAAGGACTTCAAGACCATCGCTTATTCAGGCGCGCACGATGCGACGGCTGCCTTCGTCCAGGCCGGCAGGGCCGACGCCGGCGTGCTCAATGCCTCGGTCTGGGACAAGCTGGTGGAGCAGCACAAGGTGGATCCTGCCAAGGTCCGCGTGTTTGCCGTCACGCCGCCCTACCACGACTACAACTGGACCGTGCGCGGCGGGCTCGACCCGGCCTTGCGCAAGACACTGACCGAGGCATTTCTCCGCCTCGATCCGAGCAACCCCGAGCAGCGCCAGATCATGGCATTGCAGCGGACCGTCAAATACATCCCCACCACGCCGGAAAATTACAACGGCATCGAGGCTGCGGCCCGCGCAGCAGGCCTGATCAAGTGAGTTTCCGACTCGACGCCACCAGCGTCAGCTACGCCAACGGGCAGCGGGCGCTCAGCCAGATCGCCTTGTCGGCGGCCAGCGGCGAGCGCATCGCCCTGATCGGGCCGTCGGGCGCCGGCAAGACCACCATGCTGCGCTTGCTGGCAACGTCGCTGCGTCCAGGCGAGGGTCGTGTCGAGGTTCTGGGGCGCAGCCCCTGGGCGCTGTCCGCAGCGGGCCTGCGGAAGTTGCGCTGCCGCATCGGCATGGTGCACCAGGTGCCGCCGATGCCGCCGCGCCAGCGCGTGGTTACCGCCATCCTTGCCGGCCGCCTCGGCGTCTGGCCTGGCTGGAAATCGCTTCTCTCGCTGATCTACCCGGCGGACATTGCCGGCGCCAGCGAGCAGCTCGCCCGCCTCGAGCTGGCCGACCGCCTGTTCGACCGCTGCGACCAGTTGTCAGGCGGCCAGCTACAGCGTGTGGGTATCGCGCGCGTGCTGTACCAGAGCCCGGAGCTGATCCTGGCGGATGAGCCGGTCTCGGCAATGGATCCCGCCCTGGCCAATCTCGCCCTGGGCGAACTATGCCGGGAGGCCGCTACGCGCTCCGTGACGCTGGTCGCCAGCCTGCATGCGGTGGATCTTGCGCTGCGCTGGTTTCCCCGCATCGTCGGCCTGAAGTCCGGCGAGATCGCGTTCGATCTGCCGGCAGAGAGAGTCAGCGACGCGCTGCTGCGCGAGCTCTACGCCTCCGAGAGCGAGTCGCCGCCGGTGCAGGGCAAGGAGGACCTTCCCCTTGTCGCGCCTGGCGGCGCCCGGCCCAGGGCCGCTTGCCGATGATCGCCCATCCTCGCGATCCGCAAGTGCTGCGGCGGGCCGGCGGCCTGCTTCTGGCGTTCGTGCTGCTGTGGCCCCTGTTGAGGCTGTCGCAGTTTCGCCCGGCGTCCTTGTTCGAGCCCGGCAACCTGAAGGTGATGGGCGGCTTTCTGCGCAATTTCTTCCCGCCGGATGTCTCGGCGGAGTTTCTCGGCTATCTCGCCAAGGCAACGCTGGAGACGCTCGCGATCGCCACCGCGGGCATCGCCCTGGCCTTCGTCGTTGCCGCACCGCTGGCCGCGGCGATGACCGGCAGCCTCTCGGTCTCCCGCATCGGTCCCGGCCGCGGGCACAAGGTGCGTTCGGCATTGCGCGTCGGCATACGTGGCCTGGTGCTGCTGCTGCGTGGGGTGCCGGAACTGGTGTGGGCGCTGCTCTTCGTGCGCGCCTTGGGCCTGGGCGCAACGGCCGGCGTGCTGGCCCTGGCGGTCACCTACGGCGGCATGCTGGCAAAGGTCTATGCGGAAATCCTCGAGTCCGGCGACAAGCGCGCGGTGGACGCGCTGCTCGTCGGCGGCAGCGGGCGCCTGCCGGCGCTGTTCTACGGGCTGCTGCCGAATGCGGCCCAGGAGCTGGTGTCGTACACCGTCTATCGCTGGGAGTGCGCGGTGCGCGCCTCGGTGGTCATGGGCTTCGTCGGTGCCGGCGGGCTCGGCCAGCTGATGGATCAGGCCATGAAGATGCTCGATGGCGGCCAGACCGCGACCATCCTGCTGGTCTTCCTGCTGCTGGTCCTGCTGGCGGACGCGCTCAGCGCCCGGCTGCGCAAACTACTGGCCTGAACCATGGCGAACCAAGCCAAAGCCGTCCAGATCTGCCTGAGCTGCCTGCTCACCATGATCGCCGTCGCCGTCGCGATCTCGCTCAGTTTCGCCTATCTGTCGCTCGATCTCGGCCGGCTCTTCTCCGCCGACGCGGCCGGCCAGATGCTGCGCTTCCTGCTGTCCTTCTTTCCACCCGAGCTGTCGCCCGCCTTCCTCGTCCGGACGGGCAGCAGCATGCTGGAAACCTTCGCGGTCTCCGCCGTCGGCACACTATGCGCCGCAATCCTCGGCTTCGCCCTGGCGCTGCCGGCTTCCGGCCTGTATGGCACGGCGCCGCGCGCGCTGGCGCGCTTCCTGTTGAACCTGCTGCGCTCGATCCCCGAACTTGTGTGGGCGACCCTGACCGTGCTTGCCACAGGCCTCGGCCCGTTCGCCGGCACCCTTGCGCTGGCGCTGCATACCGCTGGCGTGCTGGGCCGCCTGTTCGCCGAAGCGCTGGAGAATGCGCCGGTCGCACCCGCACGCGCGCTGGCCGAAGCCGGGACCCCGCCCGCGCTGGCCTTCGTCTATGGCACGCTGCCCTGCGTGCGTCCGCAGTTCCTCTCCTACAGCCTGTACCGCTGGGAAACGAACATCCGCATGGCGGCAATCCTGGGCTTCGTCGGCGCCGGCGGGCTCGGGCAAATGCTGTATTACGAGCTCTCTCTCTTCCATCTGCCGCAGGCTTGCACGGTGATCTTCGCCATGCTCGTACTGGCCGCGCTTGTCGACACCACCAGCGCCCTTCTGCGCCGCGAGGGCGCGGTGGCGAATTGAAGGTAGCATGCGCCGTCTCATGTCCGGCCCGGGGTTCTGGTCAGCCGGCAGCGGCGGCGGTCGAACGGACTCGTGTCGCCTGGCCTGTACACGCGGGCATCTTCATCTCGCCCCGCTCTCACTCAACTGCGTGCGCCGATTCACGCCAAGCCATACCAGCGACGCTGCGGCCAGCGCAAGCCAGGGAAGGAGCGCAAGGTTCATCGTTTGCCAGCCGAAGGCTTCGAGCAGGCCGCCTGCGCTGAACGAGCACGCCAGCCCGATGGCGAAGATCGTCATGTCGTTGATGGCCTGCGCCCGCGCCTTCTCGGCCGGGGTGTAGGTGCTGGTCAGCAGCGTCGTGCCGCCGATGTACATGAAGTTCCAACCCACGCCGAGCAGGATCAGCGCACCTGCGAACGAGCCGAAGCCCGTGCCGGTCAAGGTCATCAGGACGTGGCCGACGAACAGCACCACCCCTGTCAACATGATGCGCAGCACGCCGAAGCGGGCGATCAACGAGCCGGTGAAGAACGACGGCAGGAACATGCCCAGCACGTGAAGCTGGATGACGGTAGCAGCGGTGCCGAGCACGTGATCGTGATGGAGCATCGCGATCGGCGTGGCGGTCATCGCCAGAATCATGATGCCGTAGCCCGTGGCGGCGCCGAACAGCGCGACCAGGTAAGCGGGCTGCGCGACGATCTCCTGCCACGGCCGCCCCTTGCCGTGTTCGGTCGCGGCGGGCGCCGGCGCCGGGGCCTGCAGGCCCAGCAGGACGCCCGTGGCAAGCAGCGACACGACGGCCAAGATCAGGAACGAGCCCAGGTACTCGGGCCGCAGGAGAGCGCCGCCGAGCCGTGCCAGCGTGGGGCCGGCCAGTGCAGCGACCACACCACCAGCCATGACCAGTGAGATCGCACGCGGACGGAACGCCTCGTCGGCTACCTCGCTGGCCGCGAAGCGGTAGAACTGGGCGAACGCCTGATAGTTGCCGACGAGGAAGGTGCCGAACGCAAGCGTCGGAAGCGAAGCGCTGGAGATGCCGAAGGCGGACACAAGGCCACCGGCCACTCCCAGGAAGGTGCCGCACAGGAAGCCGGCGCGGCGACCGACTCGAGCCATCCACATCGAGGCCGGGAACATCATGATCGCCGTCCCCAGAAACATCGTGGCGACGGGCAAGGTGGCCCAGCGCGGAGACTCCGCCATCTGACCGCCTGCCAACCCGCCGACGGTCATGACCATGACGGAGACGATCTGGAACAGGGCCTGCGCGCTTGCCAGGATCAGCACCTGGCGGTGCATGGTGTTCTTCAGCATTGAAGTCCTTTTGGTTCTTTGTTGAGCCTCCGCGTGCCCCGCATGCCCGTTGAAGTCCACGCGATCGGCGTACCTATCCTGGCTCGCAGGCTCCGTGTTATTCATCCATCATTCCAACGAATGATAGAATGATTAAGTGAAGAACTGCTCATGTCAAGCACAAATCCCAGGCGCGTGATTCACGAGAACCTGGCCGAGATCGCGAAGGCGATGGACCATGAACATCGCCTCGAGTTGCTCGGACTCATCGCCCAGTGGCTAGTGCCGAGGGACTTATTGCCTTCTGTCCAGCGAAGCCGTGGCCGCCCCGCGCGCCAAAGGCTATCGGATCCGCCGCCTGGAGGACGGCTTTCCCGAGTGGAAGGCGGCAGGCTTTGCCGTCGAAACCACCTGAGCCGCGCCGCATTCCGCGAAAAGGCCGCCGCAGCCCCTGTCCATCCGGCGAGACGTATTTCTGCGACCGCGCATACCGCGCCTACCGGGCATTTGCCGGCGGCGACAGCCTAGGCGGCAACCGCCTGGCACGCTGGGCTCACGCTAGGCTGAACCGAGTCGATGGCGTCGATCACCTCGCTGACGCTGGGAACCACGCCGTGGCCGCCCAGCGAAACGGAGCGACCCGGTGCGTCGATACCGAAATGCTCGCGCGAGGTGCGCGTGAAAATCATCACGGCGGGCCGTCTGAGGGCGTCAGCGATATGGACCAGGCCGGTATCCGTGCCGATCACCAGGGTTGCGTGATTGACCACACGGGCCCAGTCGGTCACGGACGTGCGTGGCGCCAGCATCGCGCCCGGAATGCCGGCGACAATCGCCTCGGCTTCTTCACGCTCGGCCTGGGAACCCCACGCTATCAGCAGCCGCAGTCCACGGCCGCTCAGTTCGCGGCCCACGCCGACCCAGTTCTCGCGCGGCCACTTCTTGGTCTCGCACGAAGTGCCATGGAACATCACGGCGAACGGGCGGCCGGCGGCAAAGGCGGGCAGGCCCGGCGGAACGCGCAGGCCGTAGTCGGGATCGGCATGTAGCGGGTAGCCGAGCGCCTTGCTGACGCAAAGCCGGATGCGGTGCCTCGCCGTAACGAGGTGGGGCGCAGCGCTTGGGTCGAAGATGTCGGTATAGGCGAACGCCGCGCCGCGCTCACCCAGCTCGTTGGTCGGGAAGCCGAAGCGGTGCCGTGCCCGCGCCAGGAAGGTCACGATGGCGCTTTTGTATACCCCGTGAACGTCGATGACCACATCGTATTTTTCCCTGCGCAGCTCGCGTAGCGCGCGGAAGATGGCGCGCAGGTCCGACCACTGGCGCATCTGCTTGTAACGTCGCAAGGGCGGACTGATCACGCGATCGATATCGGCATTCCAGCGCGGCACCTCTGCGCAGTATTCATCCGCGATCCAATCGATACGCACGCCGGGGAACGCGCGCTTGAGGTCTGCCACCAGCGGCTGCGTGAATACCATGTCGCCGAGCGAGGTGATCTTGACGATGAGGATGCGTTTCATCGGATGACTGGCACTACCTGGCAAGCGAGGTTAGCGGGGCGACGGCCGGGCAGGAAGCCCTTGCAGGTCACGGTCACAGCGATTTTACGCATGCCGGAAGACCGCCAGAACGATTTTCCGCGAATGTGCACTGCCACGGCAGGTTCGCACTTGACTTTGGGCTCGTCGCGCCACTTCATCAGCGGCTGAGGAGTCACTTCTCTCCACGCCCCCTACCGTCGCCCCTGCCCGGCTCGGACGCCCGCGACGAACTACTGCAGTTTCCGAAGCTGAGCCCCCCTCGCTTCCGGCGCACCATCCGCCGTCAAGAACTGCGGCAGATCGCTCCCTTGGCCGAGACGACAATCTACGCAATGGAGCGCCGCAGTGAGTTCCCGCGTCGCCTCAACCTGACCCTGCGCTGCTGTGGGTTGAAGGGAATGCTACGGGGTGGGGAGCAATTCGAGCTAGGATGGGTACACCACAGGCACGACTCGTGACCGTGGTATGTTGCGCCTTCTCAAACCGCTTAGCGCCATCCCGGCCTCATGCAATTCTGGAATCTTGTCACCTGTTTGGGTGAGAGCACCTATCTATTGCCCAGCGCGATCATGATCGCGCTGTGCCTCTGCTACCACCGCGCGCAAGGCAACGCCCTGCGATGGCTAGTGGTCGTCGCCGTTACTGCGGGCCTAACCCTTATATCCAAGCTTGCCTTCATGGGATGGGGCGTTGGCATTCCCGCGCTCGACTTCACTGGCTTCTCCGGCCATAGCGCGATGTCTGCGGTCGTTCTACCAGTGCTGCTCTATCTGTGCATACCGACTTCGCGCCCTGGCCTGGCACGGTTCACCGCAGTCTGCGGCATCGGCCTGGCACTGCTGATTGGCTGGTCGCGCCTGGTCTTGCACGCGCACTCGCCATCCGAGGTTGTGTCTGGGCTGGCCTTGGGGCTGCTCGCCAGCGTGGCCTTCCTGATCTGGTCCGGTCGCGATGTGCTACCGCGGAGTGTGGCGCCGCTGGCCGCCGCACTACTCGCCCTAACCATGCTGCATGCGCCGCCGCTGCGTGCCGCCACTGGCGCCTCGCATCGCTTGGTCGAAAGCATGGCAGCCTACCTGTCCGGGCGCGACCGCCCCTACCAGCGCAACCAATTGCGCGCCCTTATCACCAACGGACGAGCCACAGGAGCAATTCGAGTCACGGATCGGATGTGAAAAAACCCGCGCGAGGCAGGCATGAAAAAGGCCGCCAGCAGGCGGCCCCAAAACCATCAACAGCTAACCACTAGGAGAGCAGAATACGGAGTTTCTGGCTCCATGCTTCTCCGTTTGCCTTTCCGCTCATTGGCACAATGAAGACTGGCATTTCAAGGCGCGTTGTGCGGAAACTCAAATGCATGTCGCGGTAAGTCAGCGAAACGTTGCCCGAGACTTCCGTCCACCGTAGTTGCCAATCATCGATCTCTGAAAAATCAAACAGAACGTGCTTCGCGCCGCCGTTCGTCATCAGCGCCAGCTTTCTTGCATCTGGATCGATTCGCATCGTTGTAAAGCGGCTTCCGAAGCCCTCGGCAAAATTGAAGCCTGTCTCACGGTTCAGCTTGGCAACGTAAGCCAGATATTCCTTCCGCTCCCAGGACACGATCCACCAGACCAGTGCACATCCAACTACGACTACGCCGATGGCAATCCCACCAGGCACACTAACGAGAACTGCGACTCCTAGTCCAAAGAGAAGCGCCGCGCCGCCTCCGAGTATGCCAATAATGCGGACTACGTCCTTTGCGAATTGAGCTAGCTGCATTTCCCTTCAATGGTGTTGTGGAACCCAAATCGCAATACGGAATGTTCTGGTCACGCTTAAACTCCGCTTCAGCGGGGTATTCCTTCCCCAACTTAACCGCCTGAGAGGGCGCGACTAGGTATCCGACGATAGCCCGTCCCTCCGTAGCCGAAGCTGGAAGGCATCGGGGGAAGCCAAATCGGCATAGGGGGCAGCCAACAGGCTGCGCCCCTGCCACACCACCCGACCCACAAGAGTGCGCCCATGCTGGGCGCACAAAAGCAAAAACCCGCGCAACTGCGCGGGTTTCCGGGTGATTTTCAATAGCTAGCGATAGCTAGAGAAGGTTACCAAATCACTCCCACTCGATCGTCGCCGGCGGCTTGCCCGACACGTCATACACGACGCGGTTCAGGCCCCGCACTTCATTGATGATGCGGTTCGAAGCACGGCCCAGCAGCGCATACGGCAGGTGCGCCCAGTGCGCGGTCATGAAGTCCGTGGTCTGTACCGCGCGCAGCGCCACCACGTAGTCGTAGGTACGGCCGTCGCCCATCACACCGACCGACTTGACCGGCAGGAAGACGGCGAAGGCCTGGCTGGTCAGGTCGTACCAGCTCTTGCCTACTTGCTGCGGCTCGCACAGGCCGGCGGCGGCGTCCTGCTCGGTGGCGATCGTCTTGCGCAGTTCCTCGATGAAGATGGCGTCGGCGCGGCGCAGCAGCTCGGCGTACTCGCGCTTGACCTCGCCCAGAATGCGCACGCCCAGGCCCGGGCCCGGGAAGGGGTGGCGGTAGACCATCTCCGGGGGCAGGCCCAGTTCCACGCCGAGTTCGCGCACTTCGTCCTTGAACAGGTCGCGCAGCGGCTCGAGCAGCTTCAGGCCCAGCGTCTCGGGCAGGCCGCCGACGTTGTGGTGGCTCTTGATGGTGGTGGCCTTCTTGGTCTTGGTGCCGCCCGATTCCACCACGTCCGGGTAGATCGTGCCCTGCGCCAGCCATTTGGCATTGCTCAGCTTCTTGGCCTCGGCCTGGAACACCTCGACGAATTCACGGCCGATGATCTTGCGCTTCTGCTCGGGATCGGTCACGCCGGCCAGGTGGCCGAGGAACTGCTCGGAGGCATCGATGTGCACGACCTTGGCGTGCAAGCGGCCGGCGAACATGTCCATCACCATCTTGCCTTCGTCCAGACGCAGCAGGCCATGGTCGACGAAGACGCAGGTGAGCTGGTCGCCGATGGCGCGATGGATCAGCGCCGCAGCGACGGAGGAGTCCACGCCGCCGGACAGGCCCAGGATCACTTCCTCGTCGCCCACCTGCTCGCGGATCTTGGCCACGGCTTCGGCGATGTGGTCGCGCATCACCCAGTCGGCGCGGGCGCCGGCGATGCCGAGCACGAAGCGCTCGATCAGCTCGCGACCCTTGGCCGTGTGAGTGACTTCCGGGTGGAACTGCACGCCGTAGTAGCCGCGCGCTTCGTCGGCCATGCCTGCAATCGGGCAGCTCGGCGTGGAGGCCATCAGCTTGAAGCCTTCCGGCAGCGCAGTGACCTTGTCGCCGTGGCTCATCCAGACCTTGAGCATGCCGTGGCCCTCGGGCGTGGCGAAGTCCTGGATATCCTTGAGCAGCGCGGTGTGGCCGTGCGCGCGCATCTCGGCGTAGCCGAACTCGCGCTGGTCGCTCCACTCCACCTTGCCGCCCAGCTGTACGGCCATGGTCTGCATGCCGTAGCAGATGCCGAGCACGGGCACGCCGAGATCCCACACCGCCTGCGGCGCGCGCAGCTGGTGGTCTTCATAGGTGCTGGCGTGGCTGCCGGAAAGGATGATGCCCTTCGGGTTGTACTGGCGCACGAACTCGTCCGACACGTCGTTCGGATGAATCTCGCAGTAAACGTGCGCTTCGCGGACGCGGCGTGCGATCAGCTGCGTAACCTGCGAGCCGAAATCAAGGATGAGGATTTTGTCGTGCATGATTGGCCGGTGGCGTATCTTCTGGGACGCTGTCGGTCGTCACCTCGGTGCCCGGGCCGTAGCCTGGCGGCGGCGTGATGACCGGCTCGCGCCGGGGTTCGTATGTCTGCGTCTGGCGCGCGGCAGGCGCGCCGTTGATGTTCTTGCCGGAATCCTTGGCGGACTGCGCTTCCTTGCCTAGCTCGCGCTGCTCCCGCTCGCGCAGCCGCACCTTCTTGGCCGCGGGAATCTGCACCACCGCGAAGAAGGCCAGCACCACCGCCAGCGCAAGCAGCCAGATCTTGCCGGCCGGCTGCAGCGGGACGTCGAGGAGCAGGGTCCAGACGGCGATGATCACCGCGCTCGCCAGGTTGACCTGGCCGACCGTGCGCGCCACCGCTACCGTCAGCTGCCCGTTGACCGTGGCCTGCCACAGCAGCCAGGCCAGCCCGATCAGGGCGACACCGAGCAACTGGCCAAAGAAGGCCGGCTGGGGTTGCGGCAACTGGAGGGCGCTGTAGAGCGTGGCCGAGGGAGATAGCAGCAGCACCAGGCCTAGCAGCACATCGAGCAGGGCATCGAGAAACAGCACCCCTCGCAGCAACACCTTCATCACAAGTCCTCCGCTTGGTTTCCTGGGCGGGCCCGGTGTACTGCAACCCGGGTGGCAATACCGGACGCCGGGCGGCGGCCGGAACTGCCCGCGTGCCCGTGCGCCTGCGCGGCGCCGACCGGGACCGCTTCGCGCGGGTGCCGGCCGGATACCGCCGTGGGCTTAGTCGATGTGGTAGTTCGGCGCTTCCTTCGTGATCTGCACGTCGTGCACGTGCGACTCGCGCATGCCGGCCGCGGTGATCTGCACGAACTGGGCGCTTTCGTGCCAGTCGGCGATCGACTTGCTGCCGCAATACCCCATCGAGGCACGCACGCCGCCGCACAGCTGGTGGATGATGGCCGTCACCGAGCCCTTGTAGGCTACGCGGCCTTCGATGCCTTCCGGCACCAGCTTGTCGACGTTGGCGGTGTTGTCTTCCTGGAAGTAGCGGTCCGCCGCGCCATCCTTCATCGCGCCGACCGAGCCCATGCCGCGGTAGCTCTTGAACGAGCGGCCCTGGAACAGGAACACTTCGCCCGGCGCCTCTTCGGTGCCGGAGAACATGCCGCCCATCATCACGGTATGCGCGCCCGCAGCCAGCGCCTTGGCGATGTCACCCGAGTAGCGCACGCCACCGTCGGCCACCAGCGGTACGCCGGTACCCTGCAGGGCCTCGGCCACGTTGGACACCGCGGTGATCTGCGGCACGCCCACGCCGGCCACGATCCGCGTGGTGCAGATCGAGCCCGGGCCGATGCCCACCTTGACGCCGTCCGCGCCATACTCGACCAGCGCGCGCGCCGCGTCGCCGGTAGCGATGTTGCCGCCGATGACCTGCACCTGCGGGAAGTTCTGCTTGACCCAGCGCACCCGGTCCAGCACGCCCTGGCTGTGGCCGTGGGCGGTATCGACCACGATCACGTCCACGCCGGCCTTGACCAGCAGCTCGACACGCTCATCGTTGTCCGGACCCACGCCCACTGCGGCGCCTACGCGCAGCTGGCCGTGGTCGTCCTTGCTCGCCAGCGGGTGCTCGACCGCCTTCTGGATATCCTTCACGGTGATCAGGCCGCGCAGCTCGAAGGCCGAGTTGACCACCAGCACGCGCTCGAGGCGGTGGCGGTTCATCAGGCGCTTGGCTTCTTCCAGGCTCGCGCCCTCGGCAACCGTTACCAGCTTCTCGCGCGGGGTCATCTTGGCCCGCGCCGGCGCGTCCAGCTCTTCCTCGAAGCGCAGGTCGCGGTTGGTGATGATGCCGACCACGACCTTGCCTTCCAGCACAGGGAAGCCCGAGATGCCGTGCTGCTGCGACAGCGCGATCACATCGCGGATCTTCATGTCGGGCGAAATGGTGATTGGATCACGCAGCACACCCGACTCATAGCGCTTGACGCGCGCCACTTCGCGGGCCTGGTCGGCCGGCTTCAGGTTTTTGTGGACGATGCCGATGCCGCCGGCCTGCGCCATCGCGATCGCCAGGCGCGCTTCCGTCACGGTGTCCATGGCGGCAGACACGAGCGGCATGTTCAGCTCGATCGAGCGGGTCAGGCGGGTGCGGAGGGAGACATCCCGGGGAAGGACGGCCGAGTAGGCCGGGACGAGCAGCACGTCATCGAAGGTGAGTGCTTTCTGGACAAGACGCATAGCAATTCCTCTAGGCGCAAAACCGAATTATACAGGAACCTTGCTTTCGCAGATGTGTCCCCGCACGCCGTCTGCTATGCTCGATTCCTTTTATCCGCGGTGCGACGCCCGCGGCATCGTGGCGATGGGAATCGGGGTTCTGTGCGGCCTGCTGGCCGGTGCGTTCTGGGGCATGGTGTTCATCGCCCCCAAGCTGCTGCCGGCCTTTTCCCCCTGGGAACTGGCAATTGGGCGCTACCTGGCCTATGGCCTGGTGGCGGCCATCGCCTCGCTCCCGCTGATGCGCCGCATCGCCCGCAAGCTGACGCGCGCCGACTGCGTCGCCCTGCTGCGCCAGGCCTTCACCGGCAACCTGCTCTACTACGTGCTGCTGGCCTTCGGCGTGCAGCTGGCCGGCGTCGGCCCCACCTCGCTGATCATCGGCATCCTGCCCATCACGGTCACCATCATGGGCCGGCGCGACCAGGGCGCAGTGCCGATGGCGCGCTTGATCTGGCCGCTGCTGGTGGTGGCGGCCGGCATCGCCTGCATCAATCTCGACCTGTTCGGCGGGGGCCCGGGCGCGCACGCCGCTGCGGCCAGCGCGGCGGCGCACACAGTCTGGCAGAAGCTGGCGGGGGTGCTGTGCGCCGTGGGCGCACTGATCTGCTGGACGCTGTACGCGGTGGACAACGCGCGCCACCTGCAGCGCAATCCTCACTACAGCGGCAACGAATGGTCCGCGCTGTACGGCATGTCGACCGGCGCTGTGTCGGTGGTGCTGGCCGTGATCGGCTGGCTGCTGGCTGGCAGCGCGCTGAGCGCACCCGGCGTGGCGCGCGACTGGCAATGGTTCTGGATGGTCAATGCCGCCGTCGCCCTGGGAGCGTCGCTGATCGGCAACAATCTGTGGAACATCTCCAGCCGCCGGCTGCCGCTGACGCTATCGGGACAGATGATCGTCTTCGAGACCCTGTTCGCGCTGGCCTACGGTTTCGTCTTCGACCACCGCTGGCCCCGGCCGCTGGAACTCGCGGCCATCGTGTTGCTGATGGCCGGCGTCGCCTGGTCGGTACGGTTGCACGCCAGCGACAAGTCTGCCTAAACTAGCGACCGGACAATGTGTGGCGCGCACGCCGCCCACCGCCGGCGCAAGTGGCGCCCCGCCATTCCGCCAACCCAACCGCTCTGCCTTGCCATGAAACGATCGCCTGCGCTGTGCCTGCTCGCCGCCTGCCTGCTGATTCCGGCCACCGCGTTTTCCCAATGGCAGTGGCGCGACGGCAACGGCCGCATGGTCTACAGCGACGTGCCACCGCCACCCAGCGTGCCAGGCGGCAGCGTGATCAAGGCACCAGGCCGCTTTGCCGGCAGCTTCCGCGTGCTGGACGCCAGTGCGCCGGCGGCCCTGCCGGCAGCCAAGCCCGACGCGCGCCCGACCTCCGCCGCCGGATTGGCCACCGAGGAGGAAGCCTTCCAGAAGCGTCGTGTAGCGCATATGAAGCAGGAGGCCGAACAAGCACTGAAAGACAGTAACGAGCAGGAGCGACAGGCTCGCTGCGCCCAGATGCGCAATTACGCCAATGGGCTGCAGCAGGGCACCCGGGTCGCCACACTTGCACCGGACGGCTCGGCCCAACGCCTGAACGGCGACCAGCGGCAGGCAGAACTGGACCGCACCACGGCCAGCATCGCGCAGGACTGCACCTGAGCGTTGCAACGCACGCACCGGCGACCGCTACCGGCACGCCGGGCCACGAATTGCAGCCTGGCGAACAAGACGGCCGCTACTGTCCCCCACCCCGCCACTTCTGTCCCTCGCGCGAGCCGGCCTGGCGAACCTGCTGCACCCGGCGGCGGCGCGCGGATTTCGGATCGGCGATCAGCCCGCGGTAGATCTCCACGCGGTCGCCTTCGCGCACCACGGTGTCCAGGGTCTTGAGCTTGCCGAAGATGCCGACGCGCAGCGCCGACGGATCGACCCCGGGACAAGCTTGCACCAGTCCCGCCGCATCGATCGCCTGCGCAATGGTGGCCCCCGCAGGCAAGACGACCTCGCGCAGGAAAATATCGCCCGGCCGGGCATAGCAGACCAGGGCGTGCACTACCGGCGGGTCCGCGTCCTGCGCGGCAATCGGATCATTCACCGCCATAGACCACCTCGGCCCGTTTGACGAACGCATCGACGAAGGTATTGGCGATCATGCTGAAGACCGGCCCGATCAGCTTTTCCAGCAGAAAGCTCGAGAACTCGTAGTGCAGGTGGAAATCGATCTTGCAGGCATCCTCGCGCAGCGGCGTGAAGCGCCACGAGCCATTGAACACCTTGAAGGGCCCATCGGCGAAGGTCATATCGATCTGAGTGGGGCGCTGCTGCGTGTTGCGCGTATGGAAGTACTGCTTGATGCCGTTGAAGTGGATATGGAGCTTGGCGTCGAGCAGGGTTTCGGTCTGCTCGAACACTTCCACGCCGCCACACCAGGGGAGGAACTTGGGATAGTCTTCGACGCACGTGACCAGGTCATACATTTGCGCGGCGGAGTAACCGAGCAGGACGGATTTATGGACGTCTGCCATTGATGGGGAATTGCAGGGGGCACCCGGTGCGCATTGGCCGGCCGGCGCTCGGCGCCGGCCATGAACCGGTGCCGGGCCGGTTTGTTAGAATTGCAATTTTAGCCGACGCGCGCCGTCACGGCACCTCACCGGTAGCCCTGCGCGCCGCTGTGCAGCAATTTGTGCCGCCGCACGCCAGGCCGGCCACCCCGCTCAATCCGGATCCGCATGACCATTGCAGACAACAAGAAAGCCTTCTTTGACTACTTCATCGAGGAACGATACGAAGCCGGCATCGTGCTCGAAGGCTGGGAAGTCAAGGCAATCCGCGCGGGACGCGCGCAGATCAAGGAGGGCTATGTGGTCGTGCGCGATGCCGAGATGTTCCTGATCGGCGCCCATATCAGCCCGCTGCTGAGCGCCTCCACGCACGTCAAGCCCGACCCGGTCCGCACCCGCAAGCTGCTGCTGAAGGCCGACGAGATCAAGAAGCTGATCGGCAAGGTGGAGCAGCGCGGCTACACGCTGGTGCCGCTGAACCTGCACTACACGCGCGGCCGCGTGAAGTGCGAGATCGGCCTGGCCAAGGGCAAGAAGCTGTTCGACAAGCGCGAGACCGAGAAGAACCGCGACTGGCAACGCGAGAAGGCACGCCTGCTGAAGGACGGCGGGAAAGAGTAAGACAGCGGAGTAAGGCAGCGGCAGACGCACGCCTGCCGCACTGCCCCGCCCTGCCTCAGGCGCCCTTCTGCTGCCCCTTCACGATCTGCAGCGCCGAGGCGATCATCCCGCTCATCTCGCCCAGGTTGCCTGGCACGATCAGGGTATTGCCCTGCTTGGCCAGATTGCCGAAGGCGCCGACATATTCCTCCGCCACCTTCAGGTTGACCGCCTCCATGCCGCCCTCCGCGCGGATGGCGCGGCCGATCTTCTCGATCGCCTGGGCATTGGCCTCGGCCACCGCGAGGATGGCGGCCGCTTCGCCCTGCGCCTTGTTGATCGCGGCCTGCCGTTCGCCTTCCGATTTCTGGATGGCCGCTTCGCGCGCACCGGAGGCCAGGTTGATCTGCTCCTGGCGCTTGCCCTCCGAAGCGGCAATCAAGGCCCGCTTCTCGCGCTCGGCGGTGATCTGCGCCTGCATCGCGTGCAGGATCTCCTTGGGCGGCGTCAGGTCCTTGATCTCGTAGCGCAGCACCTTCACGCCCCAGTTGGAGGCGGCCTCATCCAAGGCATTGACCACGCTGTGGTTGATGAACTCGCGCTCCTCGAAGGTCTTGTCCAGTTCCAGCTTGCCGATCACCGAGCGCAGTGTGGTCTGCGACAGCTGGGTGATGGCCACCACGAAATTGCTCGATCCGTAGGACGCCTTCATCGGGTCGGTGACCTGGAAGTACAGCACCCCGTCGACCTGGAGCTGGGTATTGTCCTTGGTGATGCAGACCTGGCTGGGCACGTCGAGCGGGATCTCCTTGAGCACGTGCTTGTAGGCCACGCGATCGACGAACGGCACCACGACGGACAGGCCCGGGGTCAGCGTGGCGTGATAGCGCCCAAGCCGCTCGAGCACCCAGGCATGCTGCTGCGGCACGATCTTGATGGCCTGCGCGATCAGCACGATCGCGAAGATGAGAATGACCAAGGGCAGCAGACCAAGCTGGAAATCGAGCATAGAGAGACTCCGTAGTGAATTGCCGAACTGCGGGGATACGAGGATGGGGCGACAGCGAAAGCGGAGGCATCCGGGCCGGCGGCCCTAGGACCGGGACCCGGGCTGTTCGCCGGGCGCTGCGCACGGCGCCACCACCAGCGTGGTACCGCGCACCTCGACAATGCGGAAACGGCCCGGTGCGACCACATGATCCGGCGCGAGCTGTACCGACCAGTCTGCGCCGCGGTAGGCGGCTCGCGCGTGGCCATAGGCATCCCAGGCGGCCACATCAAGCTCCTGACCGATGTCCAGGTTGGTGTTCGGATCGGTGCCGGCGGGACGCCGCCTGACCCGCCCGAAGCGGCTGCGCCGCAACACGACGATGCCCGCGACCACCACCACCGCACTCACGATGGCCTGCGCGCCGGGAGCCAGGCCGACGAGGCCGCTCAGCCCGCCGACCAGCAGGCCCAGCGCCACCATCAGCAGGTAGAACGTGCCGACTGCCAGCTCCGCGATCGCCAGCAGGCCGGCCGCCACGAACCAGGCGTACTCGCTTGTCATCGCGCCCCCCTCGCAAAGAAAAAACCCCCGCCGCGCCAAAGGCGCCTGCGGGGGCCGTATCACACCTGACGCAGGGCCGGTGCGTGCCGGCGCGCGTGGCGCCGGCAACAGTCGTATTGTGACGCGAAATGCCTCAGGAAGCCAGCTTCTGCCAGGTCTCCACGACGGAGTCGGGGTTCAGCGAGATCGACTTGATGCCTTCCTTGGCCAGCCAGGCGGCGAAGTCCGGGTGATCGGAAGGGCCTTGGCCGCAGATGCCGATGTACTTGTTCAGGCGCAGCGCGGTCGAAATGGCGCGCGACAGCATGAAACGCACCGCCGGATCGCGTTCGTCGAAGTCCTTGGCCAGCAGCTCCATGCCCGAGTCGCGGTCCAGGCCCAGCGTGAGCTGGGTCAGGTCGTTCGAGCCGATCGAGAAGCCGTCGAAGAACTGCAGGAACTCCTCGGCCAGGATGGCGTTGGACGGCACTTCGCACATCATGATGATGCGCAGGCCGTTCTCACCGCGCCTCAGGCCGTGCTTGGCCAGCAGTTCGATGACCTTCTCGGCCTGGCCCAGCGTACGCACGAAGGGCACCATGATCTCGACGTTGGTCAGACCCATCTCGTCGCGCACACGCTTCAGGGCCTTGCACTCCATCTCGAAGGCTTCGGCGAAGTCTTCGGCGATGTAGCGCGAGGCGCCGCGGAAGCCCAGCATCGGGTTTTCCTCGTCCGGCTCGTAGCGCGAGCCGCCGATCAGCTTCTTGTACTCGTTGGACTTGAAGTCCGACAGGCGCACGATCACGGGCTTCGGGTAGAAGGCCGCACCGATGGTGGCCACGCCTTCGGCGAGCTTGTCGACGTAGAAGGCGCGCGGGCTGGCATGGCCGCGGGCCACGCTTTCGACCGCCTTCTTCAGGTCGGCATCGACCTGCGGATAGTCGAGGATCGCCTTCGGGTGCACGCCGATGTTGTTGTTGATGATGAACTCGAGACGGGCCAGGCCCACGCCGCCGTTCGGGATCTGGCTGAAGTCGAAGGCCAGCTGCGGGTTGCCCACGTTCATCATGATCTTGACGTCGATCGCCGGCATCTCGCCGCGCTGGACCTCGGTCACCTCGGTCTCGAGCAGGCCATCGTAGATGCGGCCTTCATCGCCCTCGGCGCAGGACACGGTCACCAGCGTGCCGTCCTTCAGCAGGTCGGTCGCATCGCCGCAGCCCACCACGGCCGGCACGCCCAGTTCACGCGCGATGATGGCCGCGTGGCAGGTACGGCCGCCACGGTTGGTCACGATGGCCGAGGCACGCTTCATCACCGGCTCCCAGTTCGGGTCGGTCATGTCGGCAACCAGCACGTCGCCGGGCTGCACGCGCTCCATCTCGGACGGATCGTTGATCACGCGCACCGGGCCCGTGCCGATCTTCTGGCCGATGGCGCGGCCGCTGGTCAGCACCGGGGCAGTGCCCTTGAGTTTGAAGCGCAGCTCGGCCTTGCCGACGGCCTGGCTCTTCACGGTCTCCGGGCGGGCCTGCAGGATGTAGATCTTGCCATCCTTGCCGTCCTTACCCCACTCGATGTCCATCGGGCGGCCGTAGTGCTTCTCGATGATCATCGCGTACTGGGCCAGCTCGGTCACGTCCGCGTCGCTGATCGAGTAGCGGTTGCGCTGCTCGATGGGCACGTCGACCGTCTTCACGCGGCCGGCTTCGCCAGGCGCGGTGAATTCCATCTTGATCAGCTTGGAGCCGATCGAGCGGCGGATGATCGGGTACTTGCCCTCGCGCAGCGTGGGCTTGAACACGTAGAACTCGTCCGGGTTGACGGCGCCCTGCACCACCGTCTCGCCCAGGCCGTAGCTGGACGTGATGAAGACCACGTCCTGGAAGCCCGACTCGGTGTCGATGGTGAACATCACGCCGGAAGACGCCAGGTCGGAGCGCACCATGCGCTGCACGCCGGCCGACAGCGCCACCACGTCGTGGGCAAAGCCCTTGTGCACGCGGTAGGAGATGGCGCGGTCGTTGTACAGCGAGGCGAACACGTGCTTGATCTTGTCGAGCACGTCGTCGATGCCGCTGACGTTCAGGTAGGACTCCTGCTGGCCGGCAAAGGACGCATCGGGCAGGTCTTCGGCGGTGGCGGAAGAGCGCACGGCGAAGGACGCCTCGGCACCCTCGCGGGCCGACACACGTGCATAGTGCTCGCGGACCTCTTGTTCGAGGCGCGGCTGGAACGGGGCGGTAGCCACCCACTCGCGGATCTGCGCACCGGCTTCGGCCAGGGCCTTGACGTCATCGACGTCCAGGGTCTTCAGGCGCTCCGAGATACGCTCGGTCAGGTTGTTGTGGGCGAGGAAATCGCGAAAGGCCAGCGCCGTGGTGGCGAAGCCACCCGGCACGCGCACGCCGGCCTCGGCCAGCTGGGAGATCATCTCGCCCAGCGACGAATTCTTGCCGCCGACGATTTCCACGTCAGCCATGCGCAGCTGTTCGAACGGCAGCACGTAGGCGCCGTCTTTTGCCTGGTTGGTCATAAAAGCCTCAAAACAAAGTAAGAAACCTGTTGCGTGTTCGGCATATTCTTAGTGTTCTGCTCCCGAACCGATCGCTTTGCTAAACCACCCCGCCGCTGCAGCATGCTGCAGCGCACATTGCCGACAATCCGGCCGGTAATCGTTGCCCCGGCTTGCCTTGCGGAATTGCTTAGCGAAAAGATCGCCGCTATTCTACCGTGCCGCACCGCACTTTCGCGGATGCCGTATCCAAATAATTGTTCAGACATGTCCGAGCCTGAAGTGCCGCAAACGCCCATGCCGGCCGAGACCGCCAATGGGCGGCCCGCCGTCCGCACCGTCTTCATCGTATCCGATGGTACCGGCATCACCGCGGAGACTTTCAGCCACTCGATACTCGCACAGTTCGAGATGCGCTTCCGCAAGGTGCGCATGCCCTTTGTCGACACGCCGGACAAGGCGCATATCGCGGTGGGGAAGATCAACGAGGCCTTCTATGCCGAGGGCGTGCCGCCCATCGTCTTCACCACCCTGGTGAATCCGGAGTCCAACAAGGCGCTGCGCCGGGCCAAGGCGATGATCCTGGACATGTTCCAGACCTTCATCGAGCCGCTGGAGAAAGAACTCGGCATCAAGTCGACGCATGCGATCGGCCGCTTCCACCAGAACGCCGATACGGAAGCCTACAAGAACCGCATCGAGGCGATCAACTTTTCGCTGGCACACGATGACGGACAGTCGCACAAGAACCTGGCCGAGGCCGACGTGATCCTGGTCGGCGTGTCGCGCAGCGGCAAGACGCCCACCAGTCTCTACCTGGCCATGCAGTATGGGCTGAAGGCGGCCAATTACCCGCTCATCCCCGACGACTTCGAGCGCGGCCGCCTGCCGTCGGCACTCCACGCTTACAAGGGCAAGATCTTCGGCCTGTCGATCGATCCGCAGCGGCTGACCGAGATTCGCAATGAACGCCGCCCTGGCAGCAAGTATGCAGCGCTGGAAAACTGCCGCTATGAGGTCAACGAGGCTGAGTTGATGATGCGGCGTGAGGGGATCAAGTGGCTGTCCTCTACGCACAAGTCGATTGAGGAGATTGCTACGACGATCTTGCAGGAGATTAAGGTGGAGAGGGATAACGGGTATTGAGATGGATGTGGGGGTCTGGGGGCTTTGCTGTAGCGGCGTGGGTTAATCGTGGCAAAGGCCTATTTCGACTCCCCCTGCGGGGGAGCCGACCTACTTTCTTTGTCTCGCCAAGAAAGTAGGCAAAGAAAGGCGACCCGGGTGCGGCGAAAGCCCCTCGCGATTTGCCGTGGCCGCCGCGCCCGTCCGAACTCGCGGCCTGCGGCCGCTCAGACAGCGGACGGGCTTCATCGGCGGCCACGGCAAATCGCGAGGCGCCGCACAACGGGAGGGAACGGCCAAACCATCGGTTGGCAAGTGTTCCCGATGCTGCCGATCTTGCTGAGGTCTGCCTTTGCCGTGAAGCGACAGTAAAGCTGGCGCTTCACCTGCCACCCGAAGCGAAGCGAGGCGTGGCGTCTTTACCCTGCCGTATGCGGCGCCTCGCGGGCTGGCCGAAAGAGCGGAAAAGAGGGCCCCCTGTCTGAGCATCGCCGTAAGGCGATGTGAGTTGGGGCCCGGCCGCTCTTTCGGCCAGCCCGCGAGGGGGTTTTGAGCCGCATCCGGCGCGCCTTCTTTGCCTACTTTCTTGGCAAGACAAGAAAGTAGGTCGGCTCCCCGCAGGGGAGTCGAAACAGGCCTTTGGCCTAGTCAACCCACACGGCTAATCAAAACCCAAAAGCCAGCTCCAGGCTGCTGCCTCGCCAACCAGCGCCGCCCGCATCCACGCGCAAACGCTCGCTGTCCCCAAGGGCACCCCGCCAAGCCCTACCCCCTCCTCTGCCTCACCGCCTCAAACAAACAAATCGCCGTCGCCGCCCCCACATTAAGCGACTCCAGCCCGCCAGGCTGCGGAATCCCAACCGTACGGGTCACAGCGTCCATCCACTCCGCCCCCACACCCGCACCTTCATTGCCCACCACCCAGGCGACCGGCCCGCGCAGGTCCGTGTCATACAGATCGGCATCGGCATGCGAAGAGGTGGCCAGCAGCGGCACCGCCAGGCGCGGCAGCACCATTGACGGCGTGCAATGCTCCACGATGTTCAGGTGGAAATTGGCGCCCATCGCCGCACGCAGCGTCTTGGTCGACCAGGCAAAGGCACAGCCGGTGGCGAGGAAGGCATGCTGGACGCCTGCCGCGGATGCGCTGCGCAGGATCGAGCCCACATTGCCCGCGTCCTGCACGCCGTCCAGGATGATGCAATCGGTCTCCACGCGCGCGGGCAGCTTGCCCCCCGGGGTCTCGATGACCAGCAGCAGATCGATGCCGTTCACCACGCCGGTGATCTGCGCGAACAGGGCGTCCGCCAGTACCACCACGCGGTCGTCGGGCACACGGCGCAGCAGCGGCGCCACCTCCGCATGTTCGAAATGGCGCTCGGAAACGACGCAACTGACCGGCTGGCCGAGCGCATCGAGGTAGGCTTGGGCCAGGTGCACGCCATCCAGCACCGACTGCCCCGCCTTGCGGCGCTGGTGGGTGGAGGTGGCCAGCGCCTTGAGGTGCTTGAATAGCGCGTTGTCGCGCGAGGTGACATGCTTCACGGCGGATTCTCCGGAATTCGACGGGTTCGGCGCTGAGGGGGAATGGCGCGGCGGCGGGTTCAGCCTGGCAGGCGGGCCGGCAGGAGGGCCATCAGGCCGCCGCCCCGGCCGCACCTGTACCGGCTTCCAGAACCTTGCGCACGGGTGCGAAAGTGCGGCGATGATGCACCGTGGCACCGAAGCGCGCGAGGGCCGCCAGGTGCTGCGGCGTCGGGTAGCCGGCGTGGACGTCGAAGCCGTACTGCGGGAATTCCGCATGCAGCGCCAGCAGCTCGCGATCGCGCGCCACTTTGGCCAGGATGGAGGCGGCGGAAATCGCCTGCACCTTGGCATCGCCCTTCACCACGGCCTCCACCGGGAACGGCACCTGCGGGCAACGGTTGCCATCGACCTGCACCAGGTCAGGCAAGACGCCGCTGGCGGCCAGCCCCTGCACCGCGCGCTGCATGGCCAGCATGGAGGCATGCAGGATGTTGATGCGATCGATCTCCTCGACCGTCGCGAACGCGATATGCCAGCCCAGGGCCCGTTCACGGATCTGCTCGTACAGCGCATCGCGGCGGCGGGCGGTCAGGACCTTGGAGTCGGCCAGCCCATCGATCGGCCGCTCGGGATCGAGCACCACGGCAGCGGCATAGACCGGCCCCGCCAGCGGTCCCCGCCCGGCTTCGTCGACCCCGCACAGGCGGCCGGCCGGCGCCTGCCAGCCCAGTTCGAGTTGCGGCGCGGCTTCCGCCTCCGCGGCCTTGCTGCGGCGGGCCATCAGGCTTCTCCCCGCTCGTGCATCAGCTTCACCACGACATCGCTGGCGATCTCTGCCGTATTCCGGCGCAGCGTCTCATGCATCTTGGTGAAGTGCTCCCGCAGGAAGGCGATATTGCCTTCGTCGTTGAGCTGCAGCAGCGTCTCGCGCGCCAACGCCTCGGGCGTGGCGTCGTCCTGCAGCAACTCGGGCACGACGAAGCGGCCCGAAAGGATATTGGGCAGGCCGACATAGGGCAGGTAGCCCTGCCGCTTCATGAGCTGCGCGGTCAGCCAGGGCACCTTGTAGGAGATGACCATCGGCTTCTTGTACAGCGCGGCTTCCAGCGTCGCGGTGCCGCTGGCGAGCAGCACCACGTCGGCGGCCTCCATCGCCAGGTGCGACTGGCCGTCCACCACCGTCAGCGCCAGGTCCGGGTACTGCCCATGCAGTTCCTCGACGATGGCGCGCAGCGGCTCGCTCGCGGCCGGCAACACAAAGGCCAGCCCCGGGTCCATGGCCTGCATGCGTGCCATCGCCGCAAAAAAGGTCGCACCCAGGTTGCGCACTTCGGAGCGCCGGCTGCCAGGCAGCACGGCCACCACGCGCCGCCCCGCTGGCAGGCCGAGCTTGGCCCGGGCCCCGGCCACGTCGGGCACCATCGGGATCACGTCGGCCAGCGGATGTCCCACATAGGTTGCGGGTATGCCGGCACGCGCGTAGATCTCGGGCTCGAAGGGGAACAGGCAAAGGATGTGGTCGACAGCGCGCGCGATGGTGCGGATGCGGCCGCCGCGCCAGGCCCAGATCGACGGGCTGACGAAATGCACCACCGGAATGCCGGCACGGCGCAGCGGCACTTCCAGCCCGAAATTGAAGTCCGGGGCATCCACGCCGATGAAGCACAGCGGCGGCTGCGCCAGCAGCGTCTCGCGCACCGCACGCCGCGTGGCCAGGATCTCGCGCAGCGAGCCCAGCACCTCCACGTAGCCGTTCACCGACAGCGTTTCCATCGGCCATTGCGAGCGGAAACCCTCGGCCATCATGCGCCGCCCGCCGATGCCGGTGTAGTCCACCGCGTCGCCCAGCCGCGCCTTCAGCCCGCCGAGCAGCTGCGAGGCGAGCAGGTCGCCCGACGCCTCGCCCGCCACCATGGCGATGGTGCCTCGTTTGCCGGGCGTCTGCCCGGCGGCGTGCATTGCGCCTGCGACCGTCACGCGGGCCGCCTTAGCGCACGATGCCGCGTTGCGTGGCGGCGATGAAGGCAAGGAAGGTGTGCAGCGGCTTGGCCGCGGCCGCCTCGGTCTGGGCCGCGAGATCGGAGATCTCGGCGCGCGCCTGGTCGAAGCTCAGGTCAGACTTGTACAGCAGCTTGTAGGCCTGGCGCAGCGCGGCGATCTGCGCTGCGTCGAAGCCGCGGCGGCGCAGGCCTTCGACGTTGATGCCATGCGGCGCCGCCTTGTTGCCACTCTTGTCGCTGGCCGCGATCACGTACGGCGGCACGTCCTGCACCAGGGCGGAGGCGCCGCCCAGCATGGCGTGTTCGCCGATGCGCACGAACTGGTGCACACCGCTCATGCCGCCGATGATGGCCCAGTCGCCCACCTGCACATGGCCGGCGATCTGCGCATTGCTGGAAAACACCGTGTGGTTCCCGACGCGGCAGTCATGCGCGATATGGACGTACGCCATGATCCAGTTATCGTTGCCGATGCTGGTCAGGCCCTGGTCCTGCACCGTGCCCGTGTGGATGGTGGTGAATTCGCGGATGGTATTGCGGTCACCGATCTCCAGCCGGGTGGGCTCGTCGCGGTACTTCATGTCCTGGGGCACGCCGCCGATCGAGGCATAGGGCCCGATGCGGTTGTCGGCACCCACGGTGGTGTGGCCTTCGACGGTGGTGTGCGAACCGATGCGCGTGCCGCGCCCGATGCGCACATTGGCGCCGACGATCGAGAACGGACCGACGCTCACGTCGTCCGCCAGCTCGGCCTTCGGATCGATCAGCGCGGTGGGGTGAATCTGCGTCATGCGTCCTGTCCTATGGTCTGGTAAAGCGATACAACCAGGTGTGCGCGGCGTCCGTTCGCGGCTGCCGCCCACGCCTGCCCATCAGGCGTCGGCCTGCTTGACGGTACACATCAGCTCGGCTTCGCAGGCGACCTTTTCGTCGACCGTGGCGAACGCCTTGAACTTCCAGATGCCGCGGATATAGCGCTCCACGGTCACGTTCAGATGCAGCTGGTCGCCCGGGTATACCACCTGCTTGAAGCGGGCACCGTCGATGCCGACGAAGTAGTACAGCGCGCCTTCCTTGCGTTCCATGTCGGCGCCGAAGGTCAGCAGCCCGGCCGACTGCGCCAGCGCTTCCAGGATCAGCACGCCGGGCATCACAGGCTGCTCGGGGAAGTGGCCCGTGAAGTAAGGCTCGTTGATAGTGACGTTCTTCAGCGCCTTGATGCGCTTGCCCGGATCGAACTCGAGCACCCGGTCCACCAGCAGGAAGGGGTAGCGGTGCGGCAGCAGCTTGAGAATCTTGCGGATATCGATATCGGCTGCGGTCATGATGATTTCCCTTGGATTTCTTGGCTATGTTGGGTCCCGGCGCCTTCTTGTCCACGCAGGCGCTTCTCGATCTGCATGACGCGCTCGCGCAGCTTGGAAAGCCCGCGCACAATGGCGGCATTGCGCTCCCACTCGCCGTGCGGCAAGAAGGGGAATACGCTGGTGTAGTGTCCGCCGGGTTTTGTGATGGATTTGGTGATGGAGGTGCCGCCCGACACCGTGGTGCGGTCGGCGATATTCAGGTGGCCGGCGAAATTGGCCGAGCCCCCGATCACGCAGAAGCGGCCCACGCGGGTGCTGCCGGCGATGGCCGCGCAGCCCGCGATCACGGTATGGGCGCCGACGCGCACGTTGTGCGCGATCTGCACCTGGTTGTCGAGCTTGCAGCCGTCCTCGATCACGGTGTCGGCCATGGCGCCGCGGTCGATGGCGGTATTCGCGCCCACCTCGACGTCGTTGCCGAGCACTGCCCTGCCCGTCTGCGGGATCTTGACGTACTCGACCCCGGCCGGGCCGATATCCGGCGCGAAACCGAAGCCGTCCGCGCCGATCACCACGCCGCTATGCAGGATGCAGCGCGCGCCGACCACACAGCCGTGGTAGATGGATACATTGGCATAGACGAGCGTGTCGTCACCTACTTGCGCGCCGGCGCCGACCACGCTGTTGGCCAGGATGCGCACGCGCTCGCCCAGCTGCGCCCCGCTTTCGATCACGACATTGGGACCGATAAAGCAGGAGGCCGGCACGACCGCGTCCGCCGCCACACTGGCGTGCGGATCGATACCGGTACGCGTGTCCGCATTCGCCTCGCGATCGAATCGCTGGGCGATGCGGGCAAAGGTCACATAGGGATTGCGCGCGACGATCCAGTTGCGCCCGTCGGCGTGCCCCTCAGCGCGCAGGCGCTCGAGGTCTGCCGCCGACACGATCACAGCAGCAGCGCCGCTGGCAGCGGCCTGGGCCAGATAGAGCGGATTGGAAAGGAAGGAGAGCTGGTCAGGGCCGGCCTGGTCGAGCGGCGCGAGGCCGCGCACGGGCAGGTCGGGGTCACCCACAACCTGCGCGCCGTGCTCCGTGGCGAGCTGACCCAGTGTGGGCGTATTCATGGCAGTACTTCCCGAGAAAAAAACGAACGCGAGCGGCTTACTTGCTGCCAGCGTTGCCGCCACCAGCGTTGAGCGACTTCATCACATCGTCGGTGATGTCGATGCGCGGATTCACGTACACCGCCTCCTGCACGATCAGGTCGTACTTACGCTGCTCGGCCAGCTGGCGGATCACGCGATTGGCGCGCTCCAGCACCTGGGCCAGTTCCTCGTTGCGGCGCTGGTTCAGGTCTTCGCGGAACTCGCGCTGCTTGCGCTGGAACTCGCGGTCGAGATCGGCCACCTCGCGCTGGCGACGCTGGCGGTCGGAGTCGGCCAGCACGGCCGTGTCCTTGTCGAGCTTGTCTGCCATGCCCTTGATCTTCTGGGCCATGTCCTGCAGTTCGCGGTCACGCTTGGAAAACTCTTGCTCGAGCTTGACCTGCGCCTGCTTCGCGGGTTGCGAATCGCGCAGGATGCGCTCGGAATTCACGGCGGCGATACGCGCCTCCTGGGCCGAGGCCGGGACCGCGGCCAGGGCAGCGGCAGCCAGTGCCAGCGCGCTCAGGGATTTGATCAATGGGGAAGTGGTTTTCATATAGCTGTATCCCTTCATCAGAATGCCGTACCCATCTGGAATTGGAAGCGTTGGGTCTTGTCCTCAGGTGCCAGTCGCAGCGGGAAGCCCATGCTGATCTTCAGCGGGCCGATCGGCGACAGCCACGACATACCGAAACCGGTCGAGTACTTCAGCTGGCCGAAGCTCAGCGGCGCACCCTCCTGGTACACGTTACCGAAGTCGAAGAACGTGAACAGGCGCAGCGTGCGATCCACGCCCGTGCCGGGCAGCGGGAAGATGAATTCGACGTTGCCGATCATCTTCGAGGCGCCGCCCACCGGGTTGCCGTTCTGGTCCTTCGGACCCAGCGTGCTGGTCTGGTAGCCGCGCACCGAGCCGATACCACCGGCATAGAAGTACTTGAACACCGGGAACGGGGTGCTGCCGTAGCCATGGCCGTAGGCAACTTCACCGTTCAGCGCCAGGGTGAACGACTTCGAGATCGGATAGAAGTACTGCTGCTGCACGCTGGCGCGATAGTACTGCGTATCACCGCCCGGCATGCCGACTTCCAGGTTGGCCTGGGTGTAGGGGCCCTTGGTCGGCACCAGCGCACTGTCGCGGCGGTCGCGCGCCCAGCCGATGGTGAACGGGAAGTTGTTGATCGGATCGCCACTGCTCTTGCCGATCTTGTTCATCCAGGCGATGTACTGCGACGGCGTGTTGACGTCGGTGTAGACCTGGGTGCGCTCGTAGCCAATGCCGAAGAACACCGTGTCGACTTCCGAGAACGGAATGCCGAACTTGAAGCTGCCGCCCGTCGACACGATCTTGTAGTCCGTGTCGCCGGTGTAGTACAGCGGCCGCGAGGTACGGTAGTAGACGTCCGTGGTGCGGCTGATGCCGTCGACCGTGAAGTACGGGTCGTACTGCGTCAGCGAGATGGTGCGGAAGGACTTGGCGGTGTTCACGTCCAGGCCCAGGCTGGTACCCGAACCGAACACGTTGTCCTGGCGCAGGCCGGCCTGCAGCACCAGCTTGTCGGTGGACGAGAAGCCCAGGCCGAGGCTGATCTGCCCGGTCGGCTTTTCAGTCACGTTGACGTTGACATCGACCTGGTCGGGCGCGCCCGGCACGTCCTCGGTGGTGATGTTGGTGTCGGTGAAGTAGCCGGTGCGGTTGATGCGCGCCTGCGACTGCGTGAGCTTCTCGCTGTCGAACCAGGAGCTTTCCATCTGGCGCATTTCACGGCGCACCACCTCGTCGCGCGTCTTGCTGTTGCCGATCACATTGACGCGGCGCACGTAGACGCGGCGGCCCGGATCGACCATCAGCGTCAGCGCGACCTCGCGCTTCTCGCGGTCGATCTGCGGCTGCGGGTTGATGGTGGTAAAGGCGTAGCCGTAGGTGCCCAGCAGGTCGGTGATGGCCTTCGTGCTCTGCGTCAGCTTCTCCGAGGAGAACACATCGCCCTTGTGCAGCGTCAGCAGCTTCTCCATCTCTTCCTGCTTGCCGAGCATTTCACCGGCCAGGCGGATGTCCGAGACCTTGTATTGCTCGCCTTCCTTGATGTTGAGCGTCAGGAAGATGTCCTTCTTGTCCGGCGTGATCGACACCTGGGTCGATTCGATGGCGAACTCCAGGTAGCCGCGGTTCAGGTAGAACGAGCGCAGCGCTTCCAGGTCAGCCGTCAGCTTCTGCTTGGAGTAGAGGTCGTTCTTCGTGTACCACGACAGCCAGTTCGGCGTGGACAGCTGCATTTCGTCGCGCAGCGTGCCTTCCTTGAACGCCTTGTTGCCAACGATATTGATCTGGCGGATCTTGGCGACCGGGCCCTCGTCGACATTGAACACCACCGACACGCGGTTGCGGTCCACCGGCGTGATCGTGGTCTGCACGTCGGCCGCGTAGTAGCCGCGCGAGACGTACTGGCGCTTCAGTTCCTGCTCGGCCTTGTCGATCAGCGCCTTGTCGTAGTAGCGCGCCTCGGCCACGCCGACGGCACGCAGCGAGCGGCGCAGCGTATCCTTGTCGAATTCCTTGATGCCGACGAACTCAAGCTGCGAAATGGCGGGACGCTCCTCCACCCTGACGACCAGCACGCCTTCTTCGGAACGGATCTGCACATCCTTGAAGAAGCCGGTGTTGTACAGTGCGCGGATCGCGTCGGCGCCCTTTTCGTCGGTGAAGGTCTCGCCGACGCGCACCGGCAGGTAGCCGAACACGGTGCCCGGTTCGACGCGCTGCAGCCCTTCGACACGGATGTCCTTGACGACGAAAGGCTCCGCGGCCCAACCCGCTGGCGTCCAGGCGGCAATCATGGCGCTAGCCAGAACGCTCAGCGAGATGCGCTTATGTCTGATCAATCTTGATCCCCTCTTTGGTTCCATGCAGGATTGGCTCGGATGCTTCCCCGGGCATGCGCCCGGGCATTGGCATGCCTGACGCGGTCGGCGGCAGCAGCGCCGCACCGTCGCCCGTTCATTTTCTAGCCGTGCTCGAACAACAGCCGGCTGACGTCATTGAACAGGGCGAGTGAGGTCAGGAGCAAGATGCAGGCGATGCCGACCTTCTGCAGCACTGCCTGCCAATGGTCTGGTACTGGCCTGCCGGTCAAAAATTCCACGCAATAATACAGCAAATGCCCCCCATCCAGTACCGGAATAGGTAACAAATTCAGTACACCCAGGCTCACACTGACCAGCGCCAGGAAGCCGATGAAGGCTTGCCAGCCCATGCTCGCGGCGCGTCCCGCATAGTCCGCGACGGTCAATGGGCCGCTCAGATTCTGCAGCGAAGCCTGGCCGATCAGCATCTTGCCCAGCAGCTTGAGCGACAGCGCACTGGTAGACCAGACCTGCGCCGCCGCACGCGCCAGCGCCTGGTCCGGCCGGTAGCGCACCGTCTCCATGGCCACCGACTGGCTCAAGGCCGCCCCGAGCTTGCCGCTCGGCGCCGCGCCCTGGGCCCCGGCTGTCGTATCCAATGTCACGGCCACATCGAGCCGGCGGCCTTCACGCACAATGCCGAGCTGCACCGCCTGCCCCGGATGGCCACGGACTTCGCGGATCAGCTCGCCGGCCTGGCTGAGCGCGCGCCCCTGCACGGACACGATCTGATCGCCGGCCCGCAGTCCGGCGCGCTGGGCAGCGGTATCCGGCAGCACTGCGCTGATCGTCACGGGACCACCCTGCAAGGCCAGCCCCAGCGTGGCCAGCGGATCCTGCTCGGGATCACGCCCGGTATCGGGCAGGCGCGGCAGCACGGCATCGCGCTCGACCCCGTCGGTGCCGCGCACCCGCAGCACGGCGCGCGCGCCGCCGAAGCCCTCGGCGAAGACCGCCATGCGCAGGTCACCCCAGGAGCGCACCATCTCCGTGCTGCCGTTGGCCGTCAGCGACAGCACGCGGTCGCCCGCGCGCAGCCCGGCCTGGGCGGCCACGGTCCCGGCCGCGGGCGCGGCGATGACGGGCGACGCCTCGCGCATGCCGCCGGCGAAGAGCAGGAAATACAGGGCGATGGCCAGCACGAAGTTCGCCACCGGGCCGGCCGCGACAATGGCAAAGCGCTTGCCCACCGGCTGCCGGTTGAAAGCACGCGGCAGCTCCGCAGGATCGATGTCGGCCTCTCGCCCGGGCTCCAGTTCGCGCTCGTCGAGCATCTTGACGTAGCCGCCAAGCGGAATTGCCGCGATGCTCCATTCGGTCCGGTCGCGCCCCTTGGCGACCCAGCGCAGCAAAGGCCGGCCGAAGCCGATCGAGAAACGCAGCACCTTGACGCCGCAGGCGCGGGCCGCGAGATAGTGCCCCATCTCGTGCACGAAGATCAGCACGCCCAGGGCGATGAGGAAGGCGATTACGGTCTGCATGGGCTGCGGCTCGTCACGTGGTTGCGCGTCTCAGATGCCGCCAGCGCGGCATCCATGGCGCTATTGTGGCAGAAGCACGCGGCGCGCCTGCCGATCAGGCCGCCACTGTGCCCAACAGCTCGCGCGCGTCGCGGCGCGCGCCGGCATCGGCAGCCATCACGCCGGCCAGAGAGCCGGCCTCGCCATCGGCTGGACGCTCGAGCACGCGGGCGACGACGCGGGCGATATCGGTGAAGCGGATCGCTCCTTGCAGGAAGGCCTCGACCGCCACCTCGTTGGCCGCATTCAGCACGGCAGGCGCGACGCCGCCGGCGCGCAGTGCGTCGAAGGCCAGCGCCAGGCAGGGGAAGCGCTCCAGGTCAGGATGCTCGAACACCAGGGCGCCCGCGCGGGTCAGATCCAGCGGCGACACGCCGGAATCGATCCGCTCCGGGTAGGCCAGGCCGTAGGCGATCGGCGTACGCATGTCAGGGTTGCCCAACTGCGCCAGCACCGAACCGTCGGCATAGGCCACCATCGAGTGCACGATGCTCTGCGGGTGGATCAGCACCTCGATGCGGTCGGCGGGCGCGCCAAACAGCCAGTGCGCCTCGATCACCTCCAGGCCCTTGTTCATCATGGTCGCCGAATCGACCGAAATCTTTCGGCCCATCGACCAATTGGGATGGGCGCAGGCCTGGTCCGGCGTCACGTCGTGCAGGGTGTGCGGATCGCGCGTGCGGAACGGACCGCCCGAGGCGGTCAGCAGCACCTTGGACACCCCGGCGCGGTAGCGCGGGTCATCGGCCGGCAGGCATTGGAAGATCGCGTTGTGCTCGCTGTCGATGGGCAGCAGCGTGGCGCCGTGCTCGCGCACCGCGTCCATGAAGATGTTGCCCGACATCACCAGCGCTTCCTTGTTGGCCAGCAGCACGCGCTTGCCGGCCCGCGCCGCGGCGAGCGAGGGGCGCAGCCCCGCCGCGCCGACGATGGCGGCCATCACGGCGTCCGTGGCAGCGTCGGCGGCGATCGACTCCAGCGCGGCCTCGCCCCATTCCACCACCGTCTTGAGGCCGGCGGCACGCAGGCGCCCTTCCAGCTCCTGCGCGGCCTCGGCCGACCCCATCACGGCCCGCTCGGGCCGGAACTCGACGCACTGCGCCGCCAGCTTCTCGACCTGGCGGTGCGCGGACAAGGCATGGACGGTGTAGCGGTCGGGATGGCGCCTGACGACGTCCAGCGTACTGTCGCCGATCGAGCCTGTGGCCCCGAGGATGGTAAGGCGTTGCATATCAGCTTGGTTCAGAAGAAAGTCGCCAGCAGCGCGGCCAGCGGAAAAACGGGAAGCAGCGCGTCGATGCGGTCGAGCACGCCGCCGTGGCCAGGCAGCAGGCCACTGCTGTCCTTCATGCCGACCTGGCGCTTGAGCAGCGACTCGAAGAGGTCACCGATCACGCTGGCCGCCACCAGCAGCGTGACCAGAAGCGCCACCGGCAACAGGCCCAAGGCATCGGCACCGCGCGAAAACCAGGTCGGGGCCAACACATGGCTGACGGCGAGCCACAGCGCTATCAGCGAGGCCAGCAGCCAGCCGCCCAGCGCCCCCTCCCAGGACTTGCCCGGGCTGATGGTAGGCGCCAGCTTGCGCCGGCCGAGCGCCTTGCCGACGAAATACGCGCCGATGTCCGCAGCCCAGACCAGGACCGCCACCGACAGCAGCACGCCGATGCCGGCATGGCGCAGCAGCATGGTGGCCTCGCCGAAGGCTGGCAGCATGACCAGTCCGAGCACCGCACCAAGGGCGGTGAACCCGGGCGTGGCACGTCGCACGCCGCGCGCGAGCAGCACCAGGGCCACGCCCCAGCACACCACGGCGGCCTGCAGCAGCCGCGCCATCAGCGCGGGGTCCGACAAGGCCTGCCAGCCGAACAGCGCCAGCAGGCAGGCCGCACCATAGCCCCACGACCAGGCCCCGTGCAGCCCGATCAGCCGGCCGAACTCCCAGCCGGCGAGCAGCACGATCACGGCCACCAGCCCCCCCAGCGCCGCCGGTGGCGCCAGGAACAGGATGGGCAGGAGCACCAGCAGCAGGCACAGCGCGGTGATAACACGGGTGATGAGCATGTACCGCGGGTTCCCGAAGAGCGGTTTCAGTGCGAGGCGTGGTTGGCGACGGCCGGCCCTCAGGCCGTGCCGGACAGGCCCGAAGGCGCCACTACCTGCGCACTGGTACGTCCGAAGCGGCGCTCGCGCTGCCGGTACGAGGCGAAGGCCTTGTCCAGCTCCGCGGCGTCGAAGTCGGGCCAGAAAATGTCGGTGAAATACAGTTCGGAGTAAGCCAGCTGCCACAGCAGGAAATTGCTGATGCGCTGCTCTCCGCCGGTGCGGATGAACAGGTCCGGCTCGGGCGCATAGGCCATCGCCAGGTGCGGCGCCAGCAAGTCCTCGCTGATCGCTTCGGGATCGAGCATGGGCGAGTGTGCCAGCATCTTGCGCATGGCCTGCAGCAGGTCCCAGCGGCCGCCGTAGTTGGCGGCGATGGTCACCGTCAGCCCGGTATTGGCCGCGGTGCGCGCCTCAGCGTCCTGGATCAGCTGCTGGATGCGGGGGCTGAAGCGATCCAGGTCCCCAACCACCTTGAGCCGGATGTTGTTGGCATGCATCTTGACCACCTCGCGGCGCAAGGCGGACATGAACAGCCGCATCAGGAAGGAGACCTCGTCGGCCGGCCGGCGCCAGTTCTCCGAACTGAAGGCGAACAGCGTCAGGTACCGCACGCCACGCGCGGCGCAGGCCTCGACAATCGCCCGCACGGCCTCCAGGCCCCGCGTGTGGCCGGCGACGCGCGGCAGGAACCGCTGGGTCGCCCAGCGGCCGTTGCCATCCATGATGATGGCGACATGCCGGGGCACATAGCCGGTATCGGGTACGCCAAGCGTGGAACTGATGTGCTGCATGATGTGGGACGGTCGTCCGCGGTGCCGGCGGCATGCCGCCGGCACCCGGTTCAGACCGTCATGATCTCCTTGTCCTTTTCAGCAACCATCTTGTCGATCTCGGCCACGTACTTGTCCGTCAGCTTCTGCACCTCGTCCTGGCCGCGGCGATCATCGTCCTCGGAGATGGTCTTGTCCTTGACCAGCTTCTTGAACTGCTCGTTGGCATCGCGGCGCAGGTTGCGCACGGCCACCTTAGCGCTCTCGCCTTCTGACTTGACCACCTTGGTAAGTTCCTTGCGGCGCTCCTCGGTCAGCGCGGGCATCGGCACGCGGATCACGTCGCCCATGGTCGAGGGATTCAGACCCAGGTCGGAGTCGCGGATGGCCTTTTCCACCGCACCGACCATCTTCTTTTCAAACGGCTGCACGCTGATGGTGCGGGCGTCGGCCAGGCCCACGTTGGCAACCTGGTTAACGGGCACCATGGAGCCGTAGTAGTCGACCTGGATGTGGTCGAGCAGACCGGTATGCGCGCGACCGGTGCGGATCTTGGCCAGGTCGGCCTTGAATGCCTCGATCGATTTCTGCATCTTCTGCTCGACGCTTTTCTTGATGTCGGCGACGCTCATCATTACCTCCAAATGCCAATCAAGGCCCCGCCCAGCGGGGCCGAAAATGAATCATTCTACTCTTTGCCGGCACGCGCGCCACTTCGGGCGCCGCGCCAGCACTTTACACGTGTACCAGCGTGCCTTCGTCCTCGCCCAGGATCACGCGCTTGAGCGCGCCCGGCTTGACGATGGAGAACACCTTGATCGGCAGCTTCTGGTCGCGGCACAGCGCGAAGGCGGTGGCGTCCATCACCTGCAGATTGCGCGAGATCGCCTCGTCGAAGGTGATCGTCGTGTAGCGCGTGGCGCTCGGGTCCTTCTTCGGGTCGGCCGTGTACACGCCGTCCACCTTGGTGGCCTTGAGCACGATCTCCGCGCCGATTTCCGAGCCGCGCAGCGCGGCGGCCGTATCGGTCGTGAAGAAGGGATTGCCAGTGCCGGCGGCGAAGATCACCACCTTGCCCTCTTCGAGCTGGCGGATGGCGCGGGGGCGGATGTAGGGCTCGACCACCTGGTCCATGCGCAGCGCGGACTGCACGCGGCCCTCGATATTGGCGTGGCGCATGGCGTCCTGCAGGGCCAGCGCGTTCATCATGGTGGCCAGCATGCCCATGTAGTCCGCCGTGGCGCGGTCCATGCCCGCGGCGCCGCCGGCGACGCCACGGAAGATATTGCCGCCGCCGATGACCACTGCCACCTGCACGCCGAGCCTTACGATCTCGGCGATGTCATTCACCATGCCCTCGATGGTGGCACGGTTGATGCCGAAGGCATCGTCGCCCATCAGGGCCTCACCGGACAGTTTCAATAGGACGCGCTTATAGGCTGGCATATTCACCCTCGGGGCTGGTTCGGAACGCTAGTTCGAACGGATGTTTGAAAGCGCGCGGCGCGGATCGGCGCGCCGCCGCGCAAGAAAGACCGGTTTTCGCCGTCGTCTGCCCCGCGCACGGTGGTACCGTCCGCGCAGGCGACGGCGGAAGCCGTCTGTGGCGACCCCGACGCATGATGCGCCCAAGTCACATTTGTGCAGAGGGGCACCTTACGGCGCCCCTCTCGGCATTATACGGGGCCGCCCTGCCTCATTTCCGAGGCTGGCGGCAGCCCGTTCCGACTCAGCCCTTCTGGGCAGCGGCCACTTGGGCAGCCACTTCAGCAGCGAAGTCGTCTTGCTTCTTCTCGATGCCTTCACCAACCACGTACAGGGTGAAACCCTTGACCGTGGTGTTGGCAGCCTTGAGCATCTGCTCGACGGTCTGCTTGTCGTTCTTCACGAACGGCTGGTTCAGCAGCGACACTTCCTTCAGGTACTTCTGCACCGAGCCTTCCACCATCTTGGCGGCGATCTCGGCCGGCTTGCCCGACTCGGCAGCCTTCTGCTCGGCGATGCTGCGCTCCTTGGCGATCAGGTCGGCGGGCACTTCGGCGGACGACAGCGACACCGGCTTCATCGCGGCAATGTGCATGGCCACGTCCTTGGCGGCGGTTTCGTCGCCGTCGAACTGGACCATCACGCCGATGCGGGTGCCGTGCAGGTACGAAACCAGCTTGCCGCCATCCGCGTAGCGCACGAAGCGGCGGATCGCCAGGTTCTCGCCGATCTTGCCGATCAGGGCCATGCGGGTGGCTTCCACGCTCACGCCGTCGATTTCCAGCGCCGACAGGGCGGCCACGTCGGCCGGGTTCTGCTTGGCGACCAGTTCGGCGATCTTGGCCGAGAAGGCCAGGAAGTCGTCGTTCTTCGATACGAAATCGGTCTCGCAGTTCATTTCGACCAGCGCGCCAGTGCTGCCGTCGATGAAGGAAGCAACCACGCCTTCAGCCGTGACGCGCGACGCGGCCTTGCTGGCCTTGTTGCCCAGCTTCACGCGCAGCAGTTCCTCGGCCTTCTCCATGTTGCCTTCGGCCTCGGTCAGGGCCTTCTTGCATTCCATCATCGGCGCGTCGGTCTTCGCGCGCAGTTCAGCCACCATGCTTGCGGTAATTGCCGCCATTTGTCACTCCTTGATTGGTTCTCGCCGGCCCGGCCGCCATCGTGCTGGCGTCCGGCCGGTCCGGGATGCTTACCTACTCACCCGCGGCAGATGATGCCTGCGGCGGATGACAACAATTCAAAAAAAGGGGGCCTTGTGTGCCCCCTTTTTATCGCCCTGCTCTCTTGGCGCCACTGGCCGCCGGCGTATCCCGGCTTCGCGCAGCGCGCCAGCCTTGCGGCCGGCAGCAAACGAGTTCCCGTCATCGCCAGCCGCTGCGCGGTCCCTCCAGGGCCCGCGCGGCGAAAGGGGTTCAGCCTTCGTGAACCTCGACGAACTCGTCGCCTTCGCGCACGGCTTCCACCACTTCCTGCACCGCGTTGGCGCGGCCTTCCAGGATGGCGTCAGCCACGCCGCGCACGTACAGTGCGACAGCCTTGCTGGAGTCATCGTTACCCGGGACCACGTAGTCGATGCCTTCGGGCGAGTGGTTCGTGTCGACCACGCCGATCACGGGGATGCCCAGCTTCTTGGCTTCGGTCACGGCGATCTTGTGGTAGCCGACGTCGACCACGAAGATGGCGTCAGGAATGCCGTTCATGTCCTTGATGCCGCCGATGGACTTTTCCAGCTTTTCCATCTCGCGCTCGAACATCAGCGCTTCCTTCTTGCTCATGGTTTCCAGCGCGCCGGCTTCCTTGGCGGCTTCCATGTCCTTCAGGCGCTTGATCGAGATCTTGACCGTCTTGAAGTTGGTCAGCATGCCGCCGAGCCAGCGGGCGTCGACGTAGGGCATGCCTGCGCGGCCGGCTTCCTCAGCCAGGATCTCGCGCGACTGGCGCTTGGTGCCCACGAAAAGAATGGTGCCGCGGTTCGCTGCCAGCTGACGCACGTACTTCAGCGCGTCCTGGAACATCGGCAGGGTCTTTTCGAGGTTGATAATGTGGATCTTGTTGCGATGACCGAAGATGTAGGGGGCCATCTTCGGGTTCCAGAAGCGGGTCTGGTGGCCAAAGTGGCAACCGGCTTCCAGCATTTCGCGCATGGTGACGGACATGTGATTCTCCATAAGGGTTGGGTCTGAAGTCCGCCCCGACATTCCTCAACAGGAACACCCCGGATGGACGGACTCGTGATTTACCGATTTACAATTGACTGCCCTGACGTGCATCTTGCGCCGCCTCAACCACCGCACCCTCACTGGAAATGAGGCAGGAAGCACTGCGCGAACACCATCAGGACAGCCCAACATTGTAGCAACAACCGGGGCAGCGCTCAAGTAGCGCCAATGGTGCGAAAGTGGGGTACGAAAGGGGCAAGAGAGAGCGCAGGAGAACAATGTCCGCCCTGGCCGCGAGCCGGCCTTGCGGCGCCCCTTCTGGCGCACCTTCCGGCGCCATTTACTGGTCGCCAGGCTGCGGTTGGCCGCCGAAGGTGCGATAATTCACCTTTACGAATCGATCACAACGGCGCAGGCCATGCCTTCGCCGTCACATTTTTTTGGCGCCCCAGCATGAGCATCACACTGAACTCCGCCGAAGACATCGCGCAAATGCGGGTGGCCTGCCGCCTCGCATCGGAAGTCCTCGACTACATCACCCCCTTCGTCAAGCCCGGCGTCACCACTGGCGAACTGGACCGCCTCTGCCACGCCTATATGCGTGACGTGCAAGGCACGGTTCCCGCGCCGCTGAACTATGCGCCGCCCGGCTACCCGCCCTTCCCCGCCGCCATCTGCACCTCGGTCAACGACGTGATCTGCCACGGCATTCCCGGTGAGCGCGTGCTCAAGAGCGGCGACGCGGTGAACCTCGACATCACGGTCATCACCAAGGAAGGCTATTACGGCGACACCAGCCGCATGTTCATCGCCGGTGAAGGCTCGATCCTGGCCAAGCGCCTGGCCCAGGTCACCTTCGAATGCATGTGGAAGGGCATTGCCCAGGTGCGCAACGGCGCCCGGTTGGGCGACATCGGCCACGCCATCCAGGTGCATGCGGAAGCCGCCGGCTACAGCGTGGTGCGCGAGTACTGCGGCCACGGCATCGGCAAGAACTTCCACGAGGACCCGCAGATCCTGCATTATGGCCGTCCGGGCACCGGCATGGAAATCAAGACGGGCATGATCTTCACCGTCGAGCCGATGATCAACGCCGGCAAGCGCGACATCCGCACCATGCCCGACCACTGGACCGTCAAGACGCGCGACCGCAGCCTCTCGGCGCAATGGGAGCACACGGTGCTGGTGACCGAGACCGGCTTCGATGTGCTGACGGTCTCCGCCGGCACGCAGGCCCCGCCGGCCTTCGTCACGGAATCCCTGGCCGTCTGATCGATGCAGCGGGCGCCGGAGCGGCGCCCTTCTTACATCCCTTCCCGCCCGCCGTGTCCGCCAACGCCCTTCCCACCCCGATGGCCGCTCAGCCTGAAGCGCAGCTCGCCGCGCAGGTACGCGACAAGCTCAAGGCTGACAAGCAGGTCCTGTTCGACGCCTTCACGGCCGGCGGCCACGTCGGCCCGCTGCTCACGCAGCTGCGCCGCGCCGTCGACGCCGCGCTGGTGGCCGCCTGGCGCGGCCTGGCGCTGCCCAAGGCTGCGGCGCTGGTCGCCGTGGGCGGCTACGGGCGCGGTGAGCTGTTTCCGCACTCCGACGTCGACGTATTGCTGCTGCTGCCGCACGAACCGGATGCCGATACCATCGGACGGCTGGAACGCTTCATCGGGCTGTGCTGGGATCTCGGCCTGGAGATCGGCTCGTCCGTGCGCACGGTGGACGACTGCATCCGCGAGGCCAGCCAGGACATCACCATCCAGACGTCGCTGCTCGAAGCGCGCCTGCTGACCGGCGACCGGCAGCTCTTTGCGGCACTGCAGGCGCGCTACCGGCCCGAGCTCGATGCGGCCGCCTTCTTCCAGGCCAAGTTGCTGGAGATGCGGCAGCGCCACGCCAAGTACCAGGACACGCCGTACTCGCTGGAGCCGAACTGCAAGGAAAGCCCCGGCGGCCTGCGCGACCTGCAGGTGATCCTGTGGATGACCAAGGCGGCCGGGCTCGGCGACAGCTGGAAGGAGCTGTTCCAGAAGGGGCTGCTGACCCAGCGCGAGGCGCAGGAGCTGGCGCACAACGAACGCCTGCTCAAGACCATCCGCGCGCGCCTGCACCTGGTCGCCGGCCGGCGCCAGGACGTGCTGGTGTTCGACCTGCAGACCGCGCTGGCCGAGGCCTTCGGCTATCGCCAGAACGCCAACAAGCGTGCCAGCGAGCAGCTGATGCGGCGCTACTACTGGGCTGCCAAGGCAGTGACCCAGCTCAACAGCGTGCTGCTGCTCAATATCGAGGCCATGCTGTTCCCCAGCGAATCGAAGGTGACGCGCGTGTTCAACGAGCGTTTCGAGGAACGCCAGGGCATGCTGGAGATCACCAGCGACGACCTTTACGAGCGCGAGCCGCGCGCCATCCTCGAGACCTTCCTGCTGTACGAGCGCACGCCCGGCATCAAGGGCCTGTCGCCACGCACCCTGCGCGGCCTCTACAACGCCCGCACGGTGATGAACGCGCGCTGGCGCACCGACCCCGAAAACCGGCGCCAGTTCCTGGCCATCGTGCAGGAGCCCAACGGCATCACCCACGCGCTGCGGCTGATGAACCAGACCAGCGTGCTGGGCCGCTACCTGATCAATTTCCGCCGCATCGTCGGCCAGATGCAGCACGACCTGTTCCACGTCTACACCGTGGACCAGCACATCCTGATGGTCGTGCGCAATATGCGCCGCTTCGCCATCGTCGAGCACACGCACGAGTTCCCCTTCTGCAGCCAGCTCATGGCGAGCTTCGACCGGCCCTGGGTGCTGTGGGTGGCGGCGCTGTTCCATGACATCGCCAAGGGCCGTGGCGGCGACCACTCCGCGCTCGGCGGGGTCGATGCGCGCCGCTTCTGCAAGCAGCACGGCATCGCGCGCGAGGACGCCGACCTGATCGTCTGGCTGGTCGAGCACCATCTCACGATGAGCCATGTGGCGCAGAAGCAGGACCTGACCGATCCGGAGGTGGTGCACGCCTTCGCGCGCACTGTCGGCAGCGAACGCTACCTGACCGCGCTCTACCTGCTGACCGTGGCCGATATCCGCGGCACCAGCCCCAAGGTGTGGAATGCCTGGAAGGGCAAGCTGCTCGAAGACCTGTACCGCATCACGCTGCGCGTGCTGGGCGGCGCTCGCGTCGATCCGCACTCGCTGTGGTCGCAGCGCCAGGACGAAACGATCGCGCAACTGCGCCTGATGGCCTTCGACCCCGAACTGCGCAAGCCGCTTTGGGCCCAGCTCGACGTGGCCTTCTTCCTGCGCCATGACGCGCGCGACATCGCCTGGCTCACCCGCCACCTGTACAACAAGGTCGACAGCGACGTGCCGGTGGTGAAGGCACGCATCTCCCCTGCCGGCGAGGGCCTGCAGGTGGCGGTCTACGTCAAGGACCAGCCCGACCTGTTCGCGCGCATCTGCGGCTACTTCGAGCGCAGGGCCTTTTCCATCCAGGACGCCAAGATCCACACGACGCGCCACGGCTACGCGCTCGACACCTTCCAGTTGATCGACCCGCGCATCGCGGGCACGCAGGCGGGCCAGCACGCCGGCGGCCAGGGCTACCGCGACATCGCCACGCTGGTCGAGCACGAGCTTACGGAGCGCCTGCATACGCTGACGGCTCTGCCGGAGCCGACACAGGGACGGTTGTCGCGCCAGTCGCGCAGCTTCCCGATCAAGCCGCGCGTGGATCTGCGCCCGGACGAACGCGGCCAGTACTACCTGCTGGCGCTGTCCGCCAACGACCGCACCGGCCTCCTCTACGCCATTGCGCGCGTGCTGGCGCAGCACCGCGTGTCGGTCCATACCGCACGCATCAACACCCTCGGCGAGCGTGTCGAAGACATGTTCCTGGTCGACGGCAGCCGTCTCACCGCCGACAACAAATTGCAGTTACAGCTTGAAAAGGACCTGCTGGCAGCGCTCGCCGTCTGAACGCTGCCACAGGCACCCACCCCATGACCGATAGCCATTCGCCCAAGCGCAAGACGCTGGGCCTGAAATCCACGGGCGCCGACGGCGCCCAAGCCGCCCCGCGCAAGCCTGGCGGCAACCGCCCTGTGCGCATCTCCGACCTGAACCGCCAGCGCGTGCGCGAGGTGGCCGAGGGCATCAAGCGTGTCCGCGAGGCAAAGGAAGCCGCCAAGCCTCGCAAACCGGCCGGTGAGGCCGACAGGGCCGCCGGCACGGCAAGACCCCAGCGCGCCGCCACCGCAGGCGGCCGCCCGCCGCGGCCGGCGGAAGACCGGCGCAGCGGCGAAGACAGGCGCGACACCCGGCCTCGCCGTTTCGGCGACGACGAGCGTGCCTCGCCTCCGCGCCGTTTCGGCGACGACGAGCGCGCCCAGCGCCCGCGCCGTTTCGGCGACGACGAGCGCGCCCAGCGCCCGCGCCGCTTCGGCGACGACGAGCGTGCCTCGCCTCCGCGCCGTTTCAGCGACGACGAGCGCGCCCAGCGCCCGCGTCGTTTCGGCGATGACGAGCGTGCCTCGCCTCCGCGCCGTTTCGGCGATGACGAGCGTGCCTCGCGTCCGCGCCGCTTCGGCGACGACGAGCGCGCCCAGCGCCCGCAAGGCGAGCGACGCCGCCCCGCACCGGGCGAGTATCGCGGCGAGCAAGCACGCCAGCCCGGCCCGCGCCGCTTCGGCAGCGATGACGCCGCGGCGCCACGCCGCCCCGCCTATGGAGACCGGGGCGACCGGCGCGACAGCGGCGAGCGCGCGCCGCGCCCACGCCGCGCCGGCAGTGAGGAAGCCGGCGGCCGCGCTTACGGCGAAGGCCGCCGCCCCGGCGCCGCGCCGCGCCGTAGCGAAGCCGAGTCTGGCGCACGCCCGCGCCGCTTCGGCGACGCTCCGGCCCGCCCGCGCGATGCGGCCAGCGAAACCCGCGCGCGCCGCTTCAGCGACAGCGCCGACCGTGCCAAACGCGTACGTGCCGCCGCGCCCGCACCAGCAAGCGCCTCCGACACGGCCGCCACGGACGCCAGCGGCCTGGTCCGTCTCTCCAAGCGCATGTCCGAACTGGGCCTGTGCTCGCGCCGCGAGGCCGATGAGTGGATCCCGCGCGGCTGGGTACTGGTCGACGGCGAGCCGGTGACCGAACTCGGCACGCGCGTGCGCCCGGACGCCGAGATCGAGATCCTGCAGGCGGCACGCTCCGAGCAGGGCGAGCGCGTAACCGTGCTGCTGCACAAGCCGGTCGGCTTTGTATCGGGACAGGCGGAGGACGGTTACGAGCCGGCAGCCGTGCTGTTCACCGAAGAAAATCACTGGCAGGACGATCCGACCCGCAAGCGCTTCGCCCCCTGGCAGCGCAAGAACCTGGCGCCCGCCGGCCGCCTGGACATCGACTCCACCGGCCTGTTGGTGCTGACCCAGGACGGTAGAGTGGCGCGCCAGCTGATCGGCGATGACTCGACCATCGAAAAGGAATACCTGGTGCGCGTGGTGTGGCACTCGCCGCAAGGAAGAGTCGAGCGCAACGTCGCCGAGGTGTTCCCCGCCGACGCGCTCGACAAGCTGCGCCACGGCCTGTCGCTGGACGGCGTCGAGCTCAAGCCGGCCAAGGTCAGCTGGCAGAACGAGGAACAGCTGCGCTTCGTGCTGCGCGAAGGCCGCAAGCGCCAGATCCGCCGCATGTGCGAGCAGGTCGGCCTGGAAGTGGTCGGCCTCAAGCGCGTGCGCATGGGCCGCATCGTGCTGGGCGACCTGCCGGCCGGCCAGTGGCGCTTCCTGGGGCCGTTCGAGAAGTTCTAAACGCTGCCCCGGGCCAGCGGGCCGCTCGCGGCGGCCCGCTCCTCAGGAACCCGCTTCCTTGCCGCGCGCCAGCAGCGCCGCGCGGATCTCCTTCTTCAGCACCTTGCCCACCTTGGAGCGCGGCAGGTCGGGCCAGATGTCCACCTGCTTGGGTGTCTTGACGCTGCCCAGGCGCGCCTTGACGAAAGCCTGGATCTCGTCAGCGGAGCACTGCTGCCCGGCATGCAACTGCAGCACCGCGACGACGCGCTCGCCCCACTTGTCATCGGGCAGCCCCACCACCGCGCTGTCCTGCACGGCCGGATGCTGCATCAGGGCCTGCTCGACCTCGACCGAATAGACGTTGAAGCCGCCGCTGATGATCATGTCCTTGGCGCGGTCGACGATGTAGAGGTAGCCGTCGGCATCCAGGTAGCCGATGTCACCGGTATGGTGCCAGCCATGGCGGGACGCCTCGCGCGTGGCCGCCTCATCCTTGTAGTAGCCCAGCATCACCAGCGAGCCCCGCACCACGACCTCACCGGTCTCGCCCGGCGGCAGCATCCGTCCCGCGTCATCCATGACACCCACCTGCACCAGCGGCCCCGGCCGGCCGGCGCTGGCCAGGCGCGCGTGCGCGATGCTGCCATCTGCGAGGAAATGCTCGCGCGGCGGCAGGCTTGAGATCATCATCGGCGCCTCGGTCTGCCCGAACAGCTGCGCCATCACCGGTCCGATCTTGTGCAGCGCCTCCTCCAGCCGGGCCACGGCAATCGGGGCTGCCCCATACCAGAAGCACTGCAGCGAATCCAGCCGCGTCGACGGCAGCGCCGGATGCTGCAGCAGCATGTAGATCAGCGTCGGCGGCAGGAAGGTGTGGGTGATCTGCTGCGCCGCGATCAGCCGCAGGAACTCGGCAGGGTCGGGCCGCGGCACGATCACGATGCACCCGCCCAGCGTCATCACCGGCAGGCACAGCACGCCCGCGGCATGCGTCAGCGGCGCCATGGCCAGGTAGCGCGGACGCCCCGCGAAGGGATAGCCCATCAAGGTCAGCGCCGTCATGCACTCCAGGTTGCGGCCCGAGAGCATCACGCCCTTTGGCTTGCCCGTGGTGCCGCCAGTGCCGGCGATCATCGCCACATCGTTCACGGCGGGCACCTCCAGCGGCGCATCGCTGTGCGGCGCCAGGCAGTCCCGCAGCGCGGGCGCGAACGGCAGCGCCTGGTCGAGGCAGATCAGCGCCGCGAGCTTGGGCAGGTCCGGGCGGATGCGCTCCACCAGTCCGGCGTAGTCGCTGTGGAACAGCAGGCAGCGGCAATCGAAGGCATCGAGCACGTAACGGTTCTCGGCGGCCTCGTTGCGCGGATTGATCGGGCACCACACTGCCGCCGCGCGCGCGATGCCGAATACGCAGGCGAAGGCGTGGGGATCGTTGCCCGCAAGGATCGCCACCTTGTCGCCGGGCTGGATGCCGGCGGCCTGCAGGGCGCGGGCCAGCTGGTAACTGAACTGCTGCACCTGCGCATAGCTCAGCTCGGTGTCGCCCATGGCCAGGCAGGGCGCGGCCGCTCCCAGCGTGGCTCCCTTGTCCAGGTAATCGGTCAAACGCATGTCTTGCTCCGCATGGCGCGGGCACAGGCGCACGCCCATGCCCGCAGGATGCCGCCGGACAGCGCCCGGCGGTGGCCCCGGGTCTCAGCGCTGGACGGTCAGCACGGGATCCATCACCAGGCCGAAGCTCCTGAGCGTGCCCAGCAGCTCGCGGTGGCCGAAGGCCTGGCAGGCCGATGCCAGGCCCACCCGCCGGGGCTTCTGCTGCAGCAGTGAATGCGCCGCATAGGCCTGCAGCAGTCCGGTCTGCTTGTAGTTGCAGTTGCCGTGGATCACGCAGTGCACGCGCGCCAGCGGGCCCGTTGCATGAACCGAGTCCAGCGAGATGTTCACGCGCGGATTCTCCCGTGGCGGCATGCCGGCCTGCACCGATGCGGCAACCTCGGCCAGCGCGGCCTCCTGCTGCTCGGGCGGCAAGGGCTTGATCTTCTCCTCGAACATTTTCTGCGTGGCGATCACCCCTTCCATCACCTCGCGCGAAAACACGCCGCCGACGACCTTGCAGTTCGACACACGCGGGTCGTCCTTGAACCAGACCGGATGGCTGGTGCCGCCCCAGGGCAGCGCCAGCGCCAGCGCGTGCTGGCCAGGCACGCTAACCTCGAAGGCCGCCCCCGGCGCCCATTCCACATAATTGTTCTGCTCCAGGTAGTACCACTTCGCCTTCAGGATGGTGAAGATGGTCTGGGTGGATGCAAAGGTGGGAAAGCCCTTCCACAGCACCAGGATGTCCAGCGTGTCCACGCCGGGCGTCTCCAGGCACAGGTTGGCCGCGATCTCGCCGGTGGTGTACATCTGTGCCACGCCGGGCGACAGCAGCAGTCCCTTCTCCGCGAACTTGGCACCCCAGCGCGCCTGCGCCTCGAGCACCCAGTCCTGCTCGCCGGTGGTATCGAGGTAATGGCAGCCGGCCGCCAGGCAGGCCTGCGCCACCTCATGCCCGTACTTGACGAAGGGGCCCACCATATTGCTGACGACGCTGGCGCCGTTGAACAGCTCGGCCAGCGCCTCTGCCTTGTGCTCGACGCCGACGACCTCGTAATCCGCCGTCTCGATGCCGGGGATCCTGTCCATCACCGACTGCACGCGGGCGGCATCGCGGCCCGCGGCAATGAAAGGGATATTGAATTCGCGCAGGTACTCGCACACGAGCCGCCCGGTATAGCCCGAGGCGCCGTAGACAACGACGGGTTTCTTCTTGCTCATCCTGGTTCTCCTGGAATGCTCCGATGCTCAGATGCTCAGATGCTCCGATGCCCCGATGCCCCGATGCTCCGATGCTGCGGTCGAGCCGGTGGCCCGCGCCTACATGCCCATGCCGCCATCGACCGGCACGCCCGCGCCGGTGATGAAGCGCGCTGCGTCGGAGCACAGGAAGACCGTGACGTCGGCCATGTCGCGCACTTCGCCCAGGCGCCCCAGCGGCGTCTGGCCGACCACCTCGCCGATGGCGGCCGCGGTGTCCGGCCACAGCCCGGCCTCCACCACGTCGCTGGCGAGCCGCATTCCCATATCGGTCGGCACCAGGCCCGGATAGATGCAGTTGACCCGCACGCCATAGCCGAGCTTGCCGGACTCCAGCGCGCCGACACGGGTCAGCCTGTCCACCGCCGACTTGGTGGCGGAATAGCCGGCGATGGCCGGAAAGGCGATGGTGGCCGCCACCGAGGAAATATTGACGACGGCCCCGCCCTGCCCGGCCCGGCCGCCGGGGCGCATCGCCGCGAAGGCGTGCTTGAGGCCCAGCAGGGTGCCCACCACGTTGACGTCCAGCATGCGCCGCAGGTCCGCCGCATCCTGGTCGATCACCAGGGACGAGATCTCGATGCCGGCATTGTTGACGAGGATGTCGAAGCCGCCGAACTCGGCCACGGTGGCACCAACGGCTTCGGCCCAGGCATCGTCGCGCGTGACGTCCAGCGGCACGAAGGCCGCCCTGGCGCCGTTGTCGCGCAGGCGCGCGGCGGTGCTCTCGCCGGCGTCGACCAGCACGTCGCTGATCATCACCGCGGCACCGGCCTGCGCCAGCGCCTGCGCGATGCCAGCGCCGATCCCGCGCGCGGAGCCCGTCACCAGGGCCTTGCGGCCGCTCAGCTGGAAGGGTGTCATCAATGTCTCCTTTATTGGTTTGTGCGTTGATGAACGAGGTTCATGCTAGGAATCGACTTGACAGGTGTCAAGATTATTTATGACAGCCGTCAAGATTTTCCTGGGCACTCGTCAAGATTTTGCGCAGCAGCTAGAATCCAGCTGTGATCCAACCGCCGGACAACGGCCCGCACCGGGCCGCCAGCCTTGCCAAGATGACGTCAGTCCTGCCGAAAACGCCGCGGCGCCCCGCCGGCGCGCCGCGCTCCAGCGTGGACAAGTTCGCCGAGCGCCGCGCCGAGCTGGGCGAGGCCGCCCTGCAGACGCTGGCCACCCTGGGCTATGCACGCACCAGCCTGCGCGAGATCGCGCAGAACTCCGAGTTCTCGCACGGGGTGCTGCACTACTACTTCCGCGACAAGACCGACCTGATCGTCTGCAGCGTGCGCCAGTACAAGGCGCGCTGCGTCACCCGCTATGACGAGGTCACGGCTTCGGCAAGCAGTTACGACGCCTTTATGCCGGCCTTTCTGGCGGTGCTGGGCGAGACGCTGCGCCATGAGGCGCACATGCACCGGCTGTGGTACGACCTGCGCGCGCAGGCACTGTTCGAGGAGGCCTTCCGCGCGGATGTGGCCGAGATCGACAAGCAGCTCGAGGACATGGTCTGGCGCATCATGTGCCGCTTCGCCGAACTGGCCGGCGTGCCGCTACGCCCATCGCCGGCGGTGATCTACGCATTGTTCGACGGACTGTTCCAGCAGGCCCTGCTCAAGCACCTGTCGGGCCAGGCTGACGCCATTGCCCGGCTGCAGGCGGACCTGCAGGCCACCATCGAGCAGATCACCGGCGTCGCCGCCCGCGCGGGCTGAGACCCCGCGGGCCGCGGCGGCGGCATCCTGACAAGACCTGTCAGGATGAACGCTCGCCGGCGCACCGGGCCAGCGCCCGTGCCGGCGCCAGGCAGTAAAATCGTGCTTTGCCCCGCTTCACTCGACTGCGCCTTGCTCCCCCCACAACCGGGCTTCATCCTCACGCGGCATTGGCGCGACACGCCATCCGGCACAGACGTGGAATTCTGGCTGGCCACCGACGCGGGGCCGCGCCACGTCCGGCTGCCGCCGCAGCCCTCGGTGGCCTTTATCCCCGCCGAGCAATCGGCGCGCGCCGAACAGTTGCTGAGCGCCGAGCGGCAGTTCGAACTGCGTGAGCTGCCGCTGCGCGATTTCCACCAGCGGCCGGTATGCGGCCTCTACTGCCAGCAGCACAATCAGTTGATCCGGCTCGAGCGGCTGCTGCGCGACGGCGGCATCGACGTCTACGAGGCCGATATCCGGCCACCCGAGCGCTACCTGATGGAGCGCTTCATCACCGCACCGGTCTGGTTCACAGGGGAGCCCGCGGGCGAAGGGCCGCTGCTCGACTGCCAGCTCAAACCCGCGCCGGACTACCGCCCTCGTCTGCAATGCGTGTCGATGGACATCGAGACCAGCGCCGACGGCGAGCTGTACTCCATCGCGCTGCACGGCTGCGGACAGCGCCAGGTCTTCATGCTCGGGCAGGCGCCCGATGACGCCGCCGCGGCAGCGGCATGCGACTTCGACCTCGACTACTGCGCCGACCACCCCGAGATGCTGGCGCGGCTGAACCAGTGGTTCGCCCGCCATGACCCGGACGCCATCATCGGCTGGAACATCGTGCAGTTCGACCTGCGCGTGCTCCACGCCCACGCCGAACGCTACCGGGTACCGCTGCGGCTGGGACGCGACGGCAGCGTGCTCGAATGGCGCGAGCACCGGCTCAGGCAAGGCCATCTGTTCGCCGGCGCGGCCGGACGGCTGATCATCGACGGCATCGAGGCGCTGCGCTCGGCCACCTGGAATTTCGCCTCGTTCAGCCTGGAATTCGTCGCGCAGGCCCTGCTCGGCGAGGGCAAGGCCATCGACAACCCTTACGACCGGATGGATGCCATCGACCGCATGTTCGCCAAGGACAAGCCGGCGCTGGCGCGCTACAACCTGAAGGACTGCGAACTCGTCACGCGCATCTTCGACAAGACGGAACTGCTGCCCTTCCTGCTGGAACGCGCCACCGTGACCGGCCTCGCGGCCGACCGCAGCGGTGGTTCGGTGGCAGCATTCACCCATCTGTACATGCCGCGCATGCACCGGCTGGGCTATGTGGCACCGAACCTGGGCGAGCTGCCTGCCGCGGCCAGCCCGGGCGGCTTCGTGATGGATTCGCGCCCAGGCCTGTACGACTCGGTCCTGGTGCTCGACTACAAGAGCCTCTATCCGTCCATCATCCGCACCTTCCTGATCGATCCGGTCGGCCTCATTGAAGGCATGCAGGCTGCCGATGCCGCCGGGACGGTGCCGGGATTCCTCGGCGCGCGCTTCTCGCGCGACAGGCATTGCCTGCCCGCCATCGTCGACCAGGTCTGGCAGGGACGCGAGGCTGCCAAGCGCGAGCAGAACAAGCCGCTGTCGCAGGCGCTGAAGATCATCATGAATTCGTTCTACGGCGTGCTGGGCTCCAGCGGCTGCCGCTTCTTCGATCCGCGCCTGGCATCGTCCATCACCATGCGCGGCCACGAGATCATGCGGCAGACCCGGGCACTGGTGGAGGCAAAGGGCTACACCGTGATCTACGGCGATACCGACTCCACCTTCGTCTGGCTCAAGCGTGAACATGCGGAGGAAGACGCCGCGCACATCGGACGCGCGCTGGTGGCGCATGTGAACCAGTGGTGGCGTGAGCACCTGGCCCAGGCATTCGGGCTGGAAAGCGCGCTGGAGCTGCAGTTCGAGACCCATTACCACCGCTTCCTGATGCCGACCATCCGCGGCGCCGAGCTGGGCAGCAAGAAGCGTTACGCCGGCCTGGTACGCCGTGCGGATGGCAGCGAGGAGATCATCTTCAAGGGGCTCGAGACGGTGCGCACCGACTGGTCGCCGCTGGCGCAGTCCTTCCAGCAGGAACTCTACCGGCGCATCTTCCGCCGCGAGCCGTATCGCGACTATGTGCGCGACTACGTCCGCCGCACGCTGGCCGGCGAGCTCGATGGGCAACTGGTGTATCGCAAACGGCTGCGACGCCAGCTTGGCGACTACCAGCGCAACGTGCCGCCGCACGTTCGCGCCGCGCGCATCGCCGATGACTACAATCGCCGCCAGGGCCGCCCGCCGCAGTATCAGAATGGGGGGTGGATCAGCTACGTGATGACCGTGGCGGGCCCCGAACCGCTCGAGCTGCGGCGCTCCGCCATCGACTACGAGCACTACCTGAGCCGGCAACTGCAGCCGGTGGCCGACGCCATCCTGCCCTTCACCGGCGACAGCTTCGACAAGGTGGTCAGCCGGCAACTGACGCTGTTCTAGTGCTGTTCTAACGCGCGTCTGGCGTGCCGCCCGCGGCCAAGCGCGCGTAGAATGTCGGCTCGCCGAACAGAACGACAACAACAACCTCCACTCCCCTCGCATCGCCCTGGCCCGGCCCCGTGCCTGCCGCGCTTGTGCGCATGTCATGGCAGGCCCGCCGCTTCCGGGGTCCCGCTATCGTGACGACAATTCGCTTTGCATCTACCGGCCGGCTTGCGCCCGGCCCGCGGCGCCAGGGGGCATACCTTGCCTGACGACCGCACCAGGCGCGCCTCCCACGGCATCGCCCTGCTGACCTTCGCCTTTGCCCTGAGCCAGTTCTACCGGAGCTGCCTGGCTGTGATGGCGCCCGAGCTGCAGCATGACTTCGGCTTGTCCGCCGCTGGCTTCGGCACCTTGTCTTCCTGCTTCTTCCTGGCCTTCGCCGCCGCGCAGATTCCCATCGGCATCGCCTTCGACCGCTATGGCGTGGGCAGGCCAACCGCCAGCCTGCTTGCGGTCGGGGCGGTTTCGTCCTTTCTCTTTGCCGGCGCGCCGAGCGGGGCCGCTGCCATGCTGGCGCAGATCGGCCTGGGCCTCGCCTGCGCGCCGGTCTTCATGGGGCTGATGCACTTTGCCTCGGAGCAGCTGCCCGAGACGCGGTACACCAAGGTCGTCAGCCGTTCCAATGCCACCGGCATGATCGGCGCATTGTGCGCGACGGCGCCGTTGGGCTGGGCCTCCGAACGGCTCGGCTGGCGCGTGGCGATGTCGTTCGCCGCCATCGGCATGGTCGCCGCCTGCTACGGCGTCTGGCGCTTTGTCCGCGATGAAGGGCACGCCGACGCCCGCCACGCACCGCTGGGTGCCATGCTGGCCCAAAGCGCGCGCCTGCTGGCATTGCGGCCCTTGTGGGCCCTGATCCCGATGTGCGTGGCCATGGCCGCAGGCACGACCTTCCGCAACGCCTGGGGCGGCCCCTATCTGGCAGACGTCTTCGGCCTGGATGCCGTTCACCGCGGTATCGCGCTCACGCTCGTCAGCCTCGCCGGCTTCCTGACCGCCTTCATGCTGCCGGTGCTGGTGTGGCGCAGCTCGCTCAGGACGACCGTCGCGGGCTGGTCCTGCCTGTCGCTGGCGGGTGGCGCCCTGTTGGCGCTATGGCCCGCGTTCGGGGTGGCCACCGGCGTGGGCCTGATGGCCCTGCTTTCCACCATCGGCATGCTGCATCCGCTGGTGATGGCGCAGGGCCGAGGCATGATCCCGCCCGCCGCCCGCGGCCGCGGGCTCGGCCTGCTGAACACCTTCGTCTTCCTCGGCTCCGCCGTGGCGTCCTCGGCCTTCGGCCTGATCGCCGACCACGGCCACCGGAACGGCTGGGCCGTCTCGCGGACCTATGCTGCCATCTTCCTGTCGGCCGTGGTCCTGGTGGCGCTGGCCGTGGGGGTCTACCTGTTCAGCCGGGCGGCCAGAAGGCACTGAAACACTGAGGCACCGCCGCGCACGGCGCGTGCCGGCGCGTGCCGGCACGGGCAGGCACAGGCAGGCACGGGCAGGCACTACGCCGGCACGTCCTCCTTGACTACCACCGTGTCCGCCGGGCCCAGCAGGCGTCCATCCTGCGCGTGCAATTCGAGACGGCGCACCGGCTGGCCGTGCAGGCGATCCACCAGGTGCACGCCTTGCCTTTCGCCATCGAAAAAATATGCCTCGCCCCACTGCCGCAGCGCCACCAGCACCGGGAACAGGCCCTGCCCCTTCGCGGTCAGCACGTACTCGTGATAGGCGCTGCCGTCCGAGGCCGGTGCGATCTCCAGGATGCCGTGCTCGACCAGGTTGCGCAGCCGCGCCGACAGGATGTTCTTGGCCAGGCCAAGGCTGCGCTGGAATTCGCCGAATCGGCGCAAGCCCTCGAAAGCGTCGCGCACGATCAGCAGCGACCACCAGTCGCCGATGGCATCGAGCGGCCGCGCGACCGGGCAGCGTGCTTCCTTGTGGCTGGTCCGTTTGACCATGCTCCTCTCCTGCTGGCCGAACGGGGGCGCGCCAACGGCAAACTGCCTCGCACGCCGCTCCCGGGGCCAAATAGTTGCATTTTAAAACTGTGATGGTGGGCGGGCAACGGGACGGCGCCGGCTATGCGGCGTCCGGCCGGGCAAAGGCCAGCACACTCCAATTGACGCCGTCCTGGAACAGGCTGGCGCGCGCGCCATGATGGCGCAGCAGGAGACCGCAGCGCTGCGCCAGCGCGATGGTTTCCTCCGCGCTCACCTCGAACATGCGGCGCTCCGGCGGCACCGGTCCGTGCCGCAGTGTCAGCACCAGCAGGCCGCCGGGCGCCAGCAGTTCCGCCACCGCGCGCATCGCAGGCGCACGTTCCGCCTCGTCGAGATGCATCCAGACGGCGATGCACAGGATCAGGTCGAATCGCCGCGCCTCGGGGCCGGCGGCATGCACGCGCGCCAGCGCCGGCAGATGATCGTCAAGCCATTCGATCGGCAGCCCGCCGTGCAGGCGCATGCCTTGCTCGCGCAGGCCGGCGGTCGGCTCGACTGCCAGCACCTGGTGCCCGCGCTGTGCCAGGGCGGCGGCGTCGCGGCCGGAACCCGCGCCGATGTCTAGCACCCGGCATGGGCGCGACGGGAAAAGATGCAGCACCTCGCGGTGGACCGCTTCAAAACTGACGCTTTCGAAGCGCTGGGCAAGCGCCTCGGCCTGGGCGTCGTAGCCGGTGGTGCCGGGAATCGAAGGCATGGCGATGGCAGCGATGGCGCGATCGGGCAGACCAGTCAGTGTAGCGCTGCCGCACGTCGGGCATCCACGGGCAGCGCCGCAAGCCCATGCGGCGCCTGTGTGTTGCCGGGCGCCGGCACAGCCTGCTAGAATCGTTTTACCCGGCGCGCGTATCGCGCGCTTCGTTTTTTCCACGCAACACTCACAGGGAGGCGTCCGATGTCCGTACCGCACAGCGCCGTCCCGCGCGTAACGCCCCGGCACCGCTAGGTCGCCGTCCGCGCGGCCCCGCCGACAGGCCCAGGCCTGCTGCGCGCCGCCGCGCCCGTTCCAGACAGCCCCCTTGCTTCACCGCCAGCGTTGCTGGCAATCCGGCCGTCTCCGTTCGACTCCTGTCCGACCATCCCGGCGCATCCCCGCCGGGCCGACGCAAATGGCTCGCAAGAAACCCGACTTCCGCGGACAAGCCTTCAAGGATGTCCTGCTCTTCTCCTTCCGCCACTGGGGCAGGCAGCCCTGGCGCATCGCCGTCATCGCGCTGCTGGCGCTGCTGTCGGCCTTCGCCGATGTGCTGACGCCGCTCTACGCCGGACGACTGATCGACGCGCTGGCTGGCGGCACCGCCGGCAACGCCGCCGCCTGGAGCGCCGCCATGACTGCCTTCTGGCTGCTGGTGGCGCTGGGCGTCGGCGGCACGCTGCTGCGCCAGGCGGTATTCCAGAACATCATCGCGCTCACGCTCAAGATGATGAGCCAGATCGCCGCCAACGCCTTCCACCGCGTGCAGCGCTTCTCAACGGACTGGCACGCCAACAGCTTCGCTGGCTCCACCGTGCGCAAGATCACGCGGGGCATGTGGGCGCTCGACCTGCTCAACGACACGCTGCTGATCGCGCTGCTGCCCTCGCTGACCATGCTTGTCGGCGCCACCGTGCTGCTTGGCATCCAATGGCCGGTGATGGGTGCGGTGGTGGGCCTGGGTTCGCTGCTCTACATCGCAGTGACGGTGGCCCTCTCACTCGGCTTCGTCGCGCCAGCGGCTCGCCTGGGCAATGCCTGGGATACGCGCATGGGCGGCGCCCTGGCCGACGCCGTCAGTTGCAATGCGGTGGTCAAGGCCTTCGGCGCCGAGACGCGCGAGGAAGCGCGGCTGGCCCGGGTGATCGACAAATGGCGGCAGCGCACGCGGCGCACCTGGGTGCGCGGCACCGTCAACGGCGGCGTGCAGGGCGCGATGCTGACGGCCATGCAGGCCGCCATCGTGGGCGTCGCACTGCTGCTGTGGGCGCGCGGGCGGGCCAGCGTGGGCGACATCACCTTTGCGCTGACCATGTTCTTCATGCTGAAGGGCTATCTGCGCGATGTCGGCATGCACATCCGCAACCTGCAGCGCTCGGTCAACGACATGGAGGAACTGGTCGCCCTGGAAGCCCAGTCTCTCGGCGTGGAAGACCGCCCCGGCGCCGGCCCCATCGCGATCCGCGCCGGCGGAATCCGCTTCGAGCGTGTCTCCTTCCGCTACGGCGCACACGAGGCGTCGCTCTATGCCGACTTCTCGGTGCGCATCGCCCCCGGCGAGCGTGTCGGGCTGGTCGGCCATTCCGGCTCGGGCAAGACCACCTTCATCAAGCTGATCCAGCGGCTCTACGATGTCGGCGGCGGGCGCATCACCATCGACGGCCAGGACATCGCCACGGTGCAGCAGGCCTCGCTGCGCAGCCAGATCGCCATCGTGCAGCAAGAGCCGCTGCTGTTCCACCGCACCCTGGCGGAGAACATCGCCTACGCCCGGCCGGGGGCGACGGCGGCCGAGATCGAGCGCGCGGCAAGGCTGGCGAGCGCGCACGACTTCATCATGGCGCTGCCGAAAGGCTATGACACGCTGGTGGGCGAGCGGGGCGTCAAGCTGTCGGGCGGGGAGCGCCAGCGCGTGGCGATCGCACGGGCCTTCCTCGCCGACGCGCCCATCCTGATCCTCGACGAAGCGACATCCAGCCTCGATAGCGAGAGCGAAGTGCTGATCCAGCAGGCGATGGAGCGGCTGATGGAGGGCCGCACCACGCTGGTAGTGGCGCATCGGCTGTCGACGGTGCGCGCGCTGGACCGGCTGCTGGTCATGGACAAGGGCAGGATCATCGAGGAAGGCAGCCACGACTCGCTGATCCGGCGCGAGCACGGCCTGTACCGGCGGCTGTTTGAACGCCAGGCACTCGAGCTGACCAAGGGACTCGGCGACGCCGCCGCAGGTGGCGGGCAGGCCGCCGCCAGCGCCGGTCGCCCGGAGCTGGTACTCGACAACTAGCTCGACAACTGGCGGCCGCGCGGCCCCGCGTCCGCTAGCCCGCGGGAGGCGTCCCGCCGATGACGAAGATTTCGCCGCGCTTGCGCATCCCCTCGCGGCACCAGAAGGTCCACGCGATCAGGCCGCCATAGATGGCATAGCCGATCATCGGCGACACCACCAGGTAGCGCTCGATCGGCCAATGCCATGCGAGCCAGGCGCGCAGCAGGTTCTCGGCGGTCAGGCCCAGGCCCCAGACCAGCGTCAGCAGGCGCAGCGACGCGCGCAGGCCGTCGCGTTCGTGCCACAGCGCCTCGAAGCGCGCCTGGCTGCTCTCGCCCTCGCGCGCAAAGGTAGCGCGCGCCAGGTAGAAGATGAGCGGCCGGCGCAGGATGAGCGAACCCAGGAAGACCACGCCGACGACGCCCGACACCAGAGACTCGCGCAACAACAGCAGGCGCGGGCTGCCGCCCAGGACAGTCGCAACAACGGAAAGGCCGATCCCGAGCAGCACCAGCGCGCTGACGGCATCGACGCGGCGCGACCTGGCGAACTCGAGCACGCTCCACGCCAGCGGCGGCGCCGCCGATGCATAGAGCGCCCCCACCATTCCCCAGTGGGGCAGCGCCAGGCGGTAAGCGAGCCAGGGGAGCAGAAGATTGGTCCCGAGCTCGGCGGCCGGGCCTGCACGCAGCCTCATGGTGGTTCCTCGCGGATCAAGGGAAGGAGCCTCCTGCCAGTATAGGCGGCAGGCAGCGGCCGGGCCCGCCCTTTGCGGAAAACCTTGCGTGCGCCGGGTCCCCATCATTGCGGGGACGGCCAGAGGGGAGGCCCGCTATAGGAAGGCCATCCTCAAATCGGCTTTCAGGAAGCCTGCGCCAGGCCGCGCTGGACCACTTCCGTGAGCAATCCGGTCATGCCTTCGGGATGCGCCTCCGCCAGCGTGTTCAGCTGCGCGACCAGTTCGCGGTCCAGCTTGCAGGCGAACGGCACCAGCCCCTTGGCCTGGTCGAGCTTGCGCTGCTCGCGGCGGTCGAGCACCGGCTGCGCCGTCTTGCCGAAGCGATCGGCCGAAGCCTGGTTCATCTTGTTAGTGAGCTTGAGCGCCTTGTTCTTCTCAAGGTCAGTCTTCTTCATCGCCATGGTGCTATCTCTGCGGGGAAAGGAAAGAAACCCCGCATTGTACGCATCGGCGAACGCCGCCCACAGCATTTCGCTGCATGGCCGCCGAGCCGCTTGCGCTCGGCCGTGAAACGAATCCGGCGGGCCCACGGCCCGGCGTCACGCTAGCGCGGCAGAATTCCCGCGCGGTGCGCCGCCGCCTGCACCCCGTACACCGCGGCGGCGGTGACTATGCCGTTGATCAGCAAGCCCTGCAGACCCAGGAGAATGGCAATGATCCGGCCGACTTCGGTCGTCGGCACCACGTCTCCATAGCCGATGGTCAGCGCCGTGATGGCACAGAGATAGGCGACTCTCCCCGCGGATGCCGGTTTGCCCGCCGCAATGTCGACGGCTCCTCCGAAATAGAACATGACGACGCAAAGCAGCGCGAAGACCAGAAGCAGCGTGCCCATTACCGCACGCAAGTGCCAGAGTATTCTGGAGAATTCGCTGATCGCGTAGCGGGGCCGGATCGTCACGCGGGGGTCGTCCTTTTGCGCGGCACTGTCCATCATGTGCTCCTCCTGAACTTTTTCTGTGCATTCGCATGCCGAGTGCCTAGACTCTGCTTCGATGGCGCTCCAAAGGCATCGCCCGCCAGCGAACGGCCGGCTTGTCAGTAGTCCAGTGGCGGGAGCCGGCCCCTGCAGGCGGAATTGAAATCATGTCACGCATGCTCTTGACGAACCTCGCGCCGGGCACCTCGGACGATGAAATCCGTGCCTTCCTCGGAAAATATGGCTTGCCGCCTTGCGACACCATCGAGCAGATGCCTGGCGACGGCTCGCGGCCGGCCGTGATGCTGACCTACAACGGCGCGGCCCCGGAAGCCCTGCGCAAGTATGCGGAGCGCATCCACCACATGTTCTGGAAGAACCGCGAACTCACCGCGCAGATCATGACCGAGCGCTTCGCCTGAGCCTTCATCGCTTCGCCACCCAGTTGAAGATCTGTTCGATCAGCTTGTCACTGGCATCGCCAAAGGCCTGGGCGCCGCCGGCAGCGTCGGCACTGGGCGCCGGTGCGCTGGCCTCGATCACCGCGCTGCGGACCCGGCCCGGGTTCACTTCACTGACGGTAACCACGGCGGCGATCCTCGCCTCGCTGACGCCAGGGCTGCGGAAGTGCTGCGAAAAATCGACGAGCCGGACACTGAGCGCCGCCGCGTGCTGCACGCTTGCACCAGGGTCGTCCGCCGCGGGACTCGACGGCGCCTGCCCGCTTGCATAGGCCAGCCGCATCAGGTCCTCGACCAGGATGGGAGGCCGGTCCACCCACTGGTTCTGGGCGTAGCTCTCGACCGTCCGGCCGGCCTGGTAGTCGAGCGAATAGAGGAAGCCGGTCTGATTGATCCAGGGCGCCGACGTCACGCGGATCTGCAAGCCGGGCGGCAGGCCGCTGGCGGCGGTGGTGGCGCGTTCGCCACCGACAATGGACCAGCGGGCGGGCTGCGTCGGCGCACTGGCGCAGCCCGCAAGCAGCCAGAGCATCAGCGCCGCCGCCAGCAGGCGTGCGCCGGCGATGCGTCTTATCGAAGTCAGCATGTTCATCCTCCGGATCCGTTTTCACCGGGGCCGGCCTTGCCGGGCTTCTTGCCGAACAGAAGCTGGCGGGGATCGTCCCGTTGCTGCACAGCCACTTCATTCAGTGTGCTGATCAGTTCGTCGACACCTTCCAGCGATTGCTCAAGTTGGGGCAGCACGTAGCGGTCGACTCGGGCGGCGGATCGATCCAGGTTCCCCGCCACGTCCTTGATGCCGGTAAGCGCGCCGTTGGCCTGGGCCTGCAGGCTGCGCACCTGGCCCCGCACATCCGCCGTCAGAACGCGCAGGTCGTGCGCCAGCTTGTCGATATTGCCAATGCTGCCGTGCGCCGACCGGACCAGGTCGGGAAACTCGGCGGAAGCCTGGCTGACATTGTGCATCGTGGTGTGCAGGTCCTCGCGCATGGCCGGGCTGAAGGTATCGGCCAGGGTCGCCGTGAGGCGGCGCAACTCGTCCAACGCCTCCGGCAAAGTCGCCCCGACGCGCTGCAACGACGATTGCTCGAGCGGAATCTGGGCGCGCTCCGGATCCAGCTCGCCGCTGCCGCCCTCGTCCTGGAGTTCGATATTGCTCAGGCCGGTGATGCCCTGGCTGACCAGCTGCGCCCTGGTGGCCGTGCTCAGCTTGAGCGGCTGCGTGAGCCGCGCGGTGATGACAACCTGCTTCTGGTTCTCAGGATTGATGCGCAGGTCGGCCACCTTGCCCACCGGGATGCCGCGGTACAGGACCGGCGCTTCGCGGTTCAGCCCGCTCACCGACTCCGAGGAAACCAGCGTCAGGTCCTGCCCGTAGGCCGCGCGATCGCGCGTCATCCATACCGCGAGCGCGCCACCGATGGCCAGCAGCACCAGGAAGAAGATCCCGGTAAAGAGTGCATAGGTCTTGCTTTCCATGACGCCTCCCGCTGGTGGAACTGGCGCGCCGGCCGGCGCGCCGCTTACGTCTTGTCGGTGAAAAAGTACCTGCGGATGAAGGGGTGATCGACCTTGCGCACCGCTTCCAGCGGGCCATTGGCGATCAGATGCTGGTCCGCCAGCACCGCCACCCGGTCGATCATCGGCTCCAGCCGGAAGATCTCGTGGGTCACGACGACGGCGGCCAGGCCGAGCAGGCGGCGCATCGCCAGGATCAGGTCGACGAACTCGCTTGCCGCGACCGGGTCGAGTCCGGAGGTCGGCTCATCGAGGAACAGCAGTTCCGGATCGAGGGCAATGGCCCGGGCCAGCGCGGCACGTTTGATCATGCCGCCGGACAGCTCCGAGGGCAGCTTGTCGGCGTCGCCCGGCATCAGGCCCACCTGCGCCAGCTTGAGGTAGGCGACGTCGCGCATCTCGGTTCGCGTCATGCCGCCGCGCTCCTGCATCGGCACCATGATGTTCTCCAGCACCGACAAGGCGCTGAACAGCGCGCCGAACTGGAACAGGACGCCCCAGCGTTCGCGCAGGCCGCGCTGGCGCAAGAACCTGCTGGCGAGGATCTGTTCGCCGAAGATCTCCACGGTGCCTCTGGACGGTTCGGTCAGCCCCATCATGTGCTGCAGCAGCGTTGTCTTGCCGCTGCCGGAACCGCCGACCAGGGCGACGACTTCGCCGGGTTTCACATCGAGATCCAGATCTCGGTGGATCACCTTGTCGCCGAACTGGGTCCAGATGCCGGTCATGCGGACGGGAAAGGGCGCCGGATCTGCCATGTCTACTTGCCTGCCAGTGAAAGCGCGACCGCAACGATGGCATCCAGCACGATCACCAGCGTGATCGCCGCGACCACCGACTTGGTCGTCGACGTGCCCACGCTGGTGCTGTCCGGCTTGACATTGATGCCGAAGTAGCACCCCACCATGCCTACAGTCAGGCCGAACAGCAGGCCCTTGCCAAGCCCGATGAACAGGTTCCGCGCGGGCACCACGTCGCGGAAGCGGTCGATGAACAGTGGGAGCGGGATCTCCAGTTGCATGGACGCTGCCACCGCGCCGCCGGCGAGCGCGAACAGATTTGTCCACAGCGTCAGCAGCGGGACCGCCAGGGCAAGCGAGGTGATCATTGGCCAATGCAGCCGCAGCCTCTGCGAAATGCCATGCACGCTCATGGCATCCAGCTCCTGGCTCAGCTTCATCGCACCGAGCCTTGCGGTCAGGGCCGAGCCCGAGCGCCCGGCGACCAGGATCGCGCACAGCAGCGGCCCGAGCTCCCGCAGGATGGCGATCCCCAGGAAATCGACGATGAAGATATTGGCGCCGTACTGCTGCAACTGCTGCGAGGAGAGGTAGCTCAGCACCATGCCGATCAGGAAGCCGACCAGCGCCGTGATGCCCAGAGCGGTCACCCCGGCCCGGTAGGTCTCCGCCGACAATTCTCGCCAGGGCAGCAGCGGCGGCCAGAAGACGATGACGAGCGTCGCGAGCAGGTAGCCGCCAAGCAGGCGGATGAAATTGCCGACCTGGGCAAGCGGGCTGAGCAAGGCCTCGCCGATGCCGATCAGCGTTTCGACAAGGACATGCCGCGCCGGCGGGGATGGGGCATCGCCCACGGCAACGATCTGTTCGAGCAAGGCGCGCTGGGTCTCGGTACAGACAAGGTCGGCCGGCAGCACACGGTTCCAGCGCCGGACCAGCACACAAAGCCCCGCCGTGTCGAAGCGCTCCACGCTGCTGATATCCCAGCGCTCGGGCCGGGCCTGGGCGAGTTCCCGCTCCACGGTGGAGCGCCGGGAACGCAGGCGGGCATAGGTCCACTGACCCTCGAGGCGCGCCGTGCCGTCCGCGATATGCCAGCGCGGCTCGCTTCCGGGCACCTCGGTCGAAGCCAGCGCCGCCATGGCGTGCCCCCTTTGCATCACTGCGCCCTTCTTCGGGGCGACCGGAGCCGGACCATGTGAGCCCGACATTTCCCCTAAAGATAGTGCATGGCGTGTCGCCGTGAGGATGGAATGATCAGGCGGCGCCGGCGGCTTCGGGAGGCGAACCGGGATAGGCAATCATCCGCGCCCGCAGGGGGATCGCGCCGGGTATCGCATCCGCCATAGTGGAGTCCGATGGCCGGCGCCGGTGTGCAGGGCGCGGCACGAAGCCCGGGGTTCAACGCGAATCGGCGGTGGAGCGGATGTGATGCAGACACGAGGCCAGCGGCCGCGCCGCCCTTGCCTGGCTACGCGAACCGGCGCCTGCTGAACATGTGTCCGTTTCCGCAGCGATACCCATCGGGGTGCCGCCGGGCCGGGCGCCCGCCCGGCGCCGGGTGCGCTGCGACGGACTCAGTCTTCCTCGCCAGACGGCAGGTCGGGGAACAGCACATCGGTGAAGCCGAAGCGCGAGAAGTCGCGTATGCGCATCGGATAGAGAATGCCCTGCAGGTGGTCGCATTCATGCTGCACCACACGAGCGTGGAAGCCTTCGACCTCACGCTCGATACGCTTGCCCTCCAGGTCGTAGCCAGCGTATTTCATCCGCGTGTAGCGCGGCACCACGCCGCGCAGCCCCGGCACCGACAGGCAGCCTTCCCAGCCATCTTCCTGCTCGTCCGACAGCGGCATCAGCTCGGGATTGATCAGCACCGTCTTGGGCACGGTGGGCGCGTCCGGATAGCGCGGATTTCGCTCGAAGCCGAAGATCACCACCTGCAGCCCCACGCCGATCTGCGGGGCTGCCAGGCCGGCGCCATTGGCATGGTCCATGGTCTCGAACATGTCCTCGACCAGCGCACGCAGCTCCGGTGTATTGAAATGAGCCACCGGTTGCGCCACCTGCAGCAGGCGCGGATCGCCCATCCTGAGGATTTCCTGGATCATGCCTGTTCTCCGGAATCGGGTTGTGCATCGGGTTGTGCATCGGCCAGCAAGGCCAGCATGCCGGCCTCGTCGAGCACCGCCACGCCCAGCGCCTGGGCCTTCTCCAGCTTGCTGCCGGCTTCGGTACCAGCCACCACGTAATCGGTCTTCTTGGAGACCGAGCCGGCCACCTTGGCGCCGGCGGCTTCCAGCCGTTCCTTGGCTTGATCGCGTGACAGCGTGGGCAGCGTGCCCGTCAGCACAAAGGTCTTGCCGGCCAGCGGCGCAGGCGCGCGCGCCTGCGGCTCGCTCTCAGCCCAATGGACCCCCGCGGCGCGCAATTGCTCGATTACCTCGACATTGTGCGCCTCGGCAAAGAAATTGACGATGGACTGCGCCACCACCGGCCCCACATCGTTGACCTCGAGCAGCGCCGCCTCGTCGGCCGCCATCAGCCCATCGAGCGAGCCGAAGTGCCGCGCCAGATCCTTGGCCGTCGCCTCGCCCACATGGCGAATGCCCAGTGCGAAGATGAAGCGGTTCAGCGTGGTCCGGCGCGCGGCGTCGACGGCCGCCACCAGGTTGGTGGCCGACTTGTCGGCCATGCGCTCCAGCGCCGCCAGCTTGGCCACGCCCAGCTTGAACAGGTCAGCCGGGGTGCGCACGATGCCCTGGTCCACCAGCTGCTCCACCACTTTGTCGCCCAGGCCTTCGATATCCATGGCGCGGCGCTGGGCGAAATGCAGCAATGCCTGCTTGCGCTGCGCGGCGCAGATCAGGCCGCCGGTGCAGCGGGCGATCGCCTCTCCTTCCAGCCGCTCGATGTGCGAGCCGCACACCGGGCAGGCGACAGGCATGACGAAGGCGCGCGCATCGGCGGGCCGGCGCTCCAGCACCACGGACACCACCTCGGGAATCACGTCGCCGGCGCGGCGCACGATCACCGTGTCGCCGATATGCACGTCCTTGCGCCGCACTTCGTCCTCATTGTGCAGCGTGGCATTGGTCACCGTGACCCCGCCGACAAAGACCGGCGCCAGCCGCGCCACCGGCGTGATGGCACCGGTGCGCCCGACCTGCACCTCGATGTCTTCCACCACCGTGCTCATTTCCTGCGCCGGGAACTTGTGTGCCAGCGCAAAGCGCGGCGCGCGCGAGACAAAGCCCAGCCGCTCCTGCTCAGCCAGAGAGTTGACCTTGTAGACCACGCCGTCGATGTCGTACGGAAGCTGCTCGCGCCGCGCGCCGACGTCCCGGTAGAACCCCAGCAGCCCTTGCGCGCCCTTCACGACCGCGCGCTCCTTGCACACCGGCAGGCCCAGCGCGGCGAGGCCGTCGAGCAGCGCGCTATGCGTGGCCGGGCGCTCCGCGCCCTGCAGCTCGCCCATGCCATAGGCGAAGAAGGACAGCGGCCGGCGCGCGGTGATGCGCGGGTCGAGCTGGCGCAGGCTGCCGGCGGCTGCGTTGCGCGGGTTGACGAAGGTCTTCTCGCCGGCCTCGGCCTGGCGTGCGTTCATCTTGTCGAAATCGGCGCGGAACATCAGCACCTCGCCGCGCACCTCCAGCACCGCCGGCGCGCCGGCCTTCAGCCGCAGCGGGATGCTCTTGATGGTGCGCACATTGGCGGTGACGTCCTCGCCCGATTCGCCGTCGCCGCGCGTGGCGGCCTGCACCAGCCGTCCGTTCTCATAGCGCAGCGACATCGCCAGGCCGTCGAACTTCAGCTCGCAGGCATACTCGACGGCCGCCGCGGCCGAGAACAGGTCGAGCGCGCCCTCGCCGGCAGCTTCCAGGCCCAGGCCCTGGGCGCAGCGGCGGTCGAAGGCGGTCACATCCCCGTCCTCGAAGCCGTTGTTCAGCGACAGCATCGGAATGGCATGGCGCACCGTGGCGAAGGCCGGCAGCGGCGCGCCGCCCACGCGCTGCGTGGGCGAGTCGGGAGTCTGCAGTTCGGGATGCGCGGCCTCGATCTGCTGCAGCTCGCGGAACAGGGCATCGTACTCGGCATCGGGCACGGTGGGCGCGTCCAGCACGTAGTACTCGTGGTTGTAGCGCTCCAGCGTCTCGTGCAGCCACTGCGCGCGTGCGGCAGGCGAAGCGCCCTCGGGCGCGGAGGCCTGGGCCTGCGCGCCGGGTTGGGATCCGGTCATGATGGGGCTCCGGACTAGATGCTGAACAGGCGCAGCGCCACCGGCGAGCCCGCAGGCATGCCGCGCGCCTCCAGCTTGTCGTACAGCACTTCGAGCTGGCCGAAGATGGCGATGAAGGACGCCTCAGTCAGCGGGTGCATATTGTCGTCGACCAGCCGCGCGCCCATGCGTTGCGCCAGGCTGTGGCCATATTCGCAGACGGTCTTGAACGGCTTGGTGGCGCGCGCCACCTGCGGCACGTCGAGCAGCAGCGTGATCTGGCGGCCGGCCTTGACTGTCAGGTCATCGCGCAGGAAGTTGGTGTCGCCGAACTGCAGCGTGAACAGCGCGCGCTGCACGCCGTCCGCGCCGGCCTGGTAGCGCGTGAAGCGCGTGCCGTCGCGCGACAGCACGAGGCCGTCCTGGGTCGCCACGGTTTGCACGTAGGCGGCCGACCAGGGCGCGCCGTCGGAGATCACGTTGACGCCGAGCTGCACGTCGCAAGCGGCGGCGAAACTGTCCAGCTCGCGGCCGTTGGCCACGTTCTCGCTCATGTCGGGCAGGTCCGCCGAGGCATCCAGCGCCTCGGCCAGGCCTTCCACGGCGTTGACGAACTCGGAGAATTCCAGCGCATTGAGCGGGCCGCCGCGGTTGGCGATCTGCACCGCGACCTGCAGGTCATCGTACTGGTGGCCGGCGGTGACCGCCTCCCAGGCGTTGGCCTCGACACGCAGGCCTTCGATATGGACCTGCTTGGTGCCGGCGCGGCGCAGCCGTCCGGTCAAGGGCAGGATGCGATCGCCGGAGGCCTTGCGCTCCAGATGCATCGGCACGATGCAGTCGATCAGCGGATCGATGAGCGCGGGCATCGGCTGGCCTTCGAGGACTTCCGGCCTCATGCCTTCATCGTGGCTGGGCGGCTCGGTCGGGGCCGCTTCCTGCTCCGGGGTTTCGGCCTCGGGCTGGGCATCGGCAGCGGCTTGCTGAACATCCTCTTCGGCCACGCTGGCCGCCACCGCCACCTCGTCGGCGAGCGCCTGGTCGGCATCGGTCGACGCGGCCGCACCGATGGCCGCCGCCGCGTCCAGCGGCGAGGCCGACAAGGTCGGCTCGCGCCGCAGCGCTGCCGGGGCGGCCGCCGGTGTGGGGGCTGGGGCCGGGGCCGGCACCTTGGCCTTGGCGGGCACCGGCTTCACCGCCGGCTGCGCGTGAGCGGACTGGCCCTGCCCGGCGGGCTCGCCGGACTGGGGGTGTTCGGAATGGTCGGGATAGTCGGCGCCGGGCGGCAGTTCAAGGCCCGGTTCGCGCATCGGCGGCAGGCCGTCGTCGGGTTGCAGCGCATGCGGCCGGCGGGCCTTGCGGATCTGCCACTGGTTATAGGCCACCACCAGCAGCAGCAGGACGAGACCGGCGACGATCAGAGCGGTTTGCAGGTCCATTTATGCTGCGGCTCCCTTGTGGATGTTGTTGTTCATTGATTCTAAGAATTCTAGCTCCGACCCGGCCGGCATGCGCCGGGTCGGACGATGATCAGGCCGCTTCTTCCACCATCGACATCGCGGCGTCCATGTCCACCGCGACGATGCGCGACACGCCCTGCTCCTGCATCGTCACGCCGATCAGTTGCTGGGCGATCTCCATCGCGATCTTGTTGTGCGAGATGAAGACAAACTGCGTCTTGTCCGACATGCGCGCCACCATCTTGGCGTAGCGGTCGGTGTTGGCGTCGTCCAGCGGTGCGTCGACCTCGTCCAGCAGGCAGAACGGCGCCGGGTTGAGCTGGAACATGGCGAACACCAGGGCGATCGCGGTCAGCGCCTTCTCCCCGCCCGACAGCAGGTGGATGGTCGAGTTCTTCTTGCCCGGCGGCTGCGCCATGACCTGCACGCCGGCATCGAGGATCTCCTCGCCGGTCATGATCAGCCGCGCCTGGCCACCGCCGAACAGCTGCGGGAACAGCTCGCCGAAGTGCATATTGACGTGGTCGAAGGTGCCCTGCAGCAGCGTGCGGGTTTCCTGGTCGATCTTGCTGATGGCGTCTTCCAGCGTCTGGATCGCATCGTTCAGATCGGCCGATTGCGCATCGAGGAAGGTCTTGCGCTCGCGCGCCGCCGCCAGTTCGTCGAGCGCCGCCATATTGACGGGGCCCAACGCGTTGATGGCGTTGTTGATGCGCGTGACCTCGCCCTGCAGCCAGGACGGCTTCAGGTCGGCGCTCAGCTTGCCGGCCAGCGCCGCCTCGTCGACCTCGGCAGCGGTGAGCTGCTCGGCAAACTGCTCCTGGTTCAGGCGCGCGGCCTGCTCCTTGAGCTGACACTCCGTGATGCGGTCGCGCAGCGGCTGCAGGCTGCGCTCGGCGGCCAGGCGCTGTTCGTCGAACTGGCGCAGCTGGGCCGACAGCGTATCGAGCTCGATGCGCGCGGCATTGAGCTTCTCTTCCTTGCCGGCGCGCACTTCGAGCGCTTCCTGCAGCCCCGTGTGCGCGGTCTGCTCGTTGATGGTCTCCAGCTCGGCGCGCGCATTCTCCAGCGATTCGGCGATGCGCTCGCTTTGGTCGGCGGCCACCTGGATATTGCGGCGCAGTTCCTCGATGCGGTTGCCCAGGTTGCGCTCGGAAAACACGGCTTCCTGTGCGCCACGCTCCAGTTCGCGCAATTGCTGGCGGGCCGCTGCCAGGCGGCCGTCGAGCGCCTCGAAGGCGCCCTGATGGGCCTCGTGGGCGGCCTGCTGGTCGGCCAGCGTGGCGTCGTGCTGCTCGAAGCTGGCCTCGGATTCCGCGCGGATGGCGCGCTGCTCCTCGACCTGCGCCGCGATCTCCTCGAGCTCTTCGCGGATCTGGCCGCTGCGCGCGGCGTAACGCTCCATCGCCTGCGACAGCTTGAGCACGTCCATCTGCAGCGCGTGCACGCGCCGCGTGGCCTGCTCGCTGCGCGTGCGCGCCTCGATCAGCACGCGGCTGGCATGGGTGTAGGCCGTCTCCACGCGTACCGATTGCGTCTTGGCCTCGTCGGCCAGCAGGGTCTGCGCGCGCACCTGCTTCTGCAGGTTCTCGATCTCCTGCGCGCGCGCCAGCATGCCGGCCTGCTCGGAATCCGCCGCGTACAGCTGCACGGCATTGCGGCCGACCAGGTGACCCTCTGCCACCACGAAGGTGGCGCCCTCGGGCAGCGCGGCGCGGCCTGCCAGGGCGGTGGCCATGTCGGCGGCGGTATAGACATTGGCCAGCCAGTCCTGCATCACCGCGCGGATGCCCGGCTCGGCAATCTGCACCAGCGCCATCAGCGGGCGCAGGCCGGGCGGGGTCTCTTGCGGCCGCGCAGCCACGGGCGGCGCATAGAAGGCCAGCTTGGCCGGCGGCGCATCGGAGAGGAAGGCCTTGACCCAGTCCAGGTTGGAGACTTCGAGCGCGGCCAGCTTCTCGCGCAGCACAGACTCCAGCGCGTTCTCCCAGCCGGGTTCGATATGAATCTTCTTCCACAGCCGCGGCAGCTCGGCCAGGTCGTGCTGGGCCAGCCAGGGCTGCACCTTGCCCTCGGTCTGCACGCTGTCCTGGAGCTGCTTGAGCGCCGACAGGCGCGCCTCCAGCGTGGCGATGGCGGCGGCCTCGCCCTGCACGCGCTCCTGCGCGGCGCGGCGCTCGGCATCCAGGCGGGGCACGCTTTCCTCGGCCTCGCCCAGGGCCGCCTGGGATTCCTCCAGCATGGCTTCCTGCTCGGCCAGTTCGGCGCGCAGTTCTTCCAGGCGGACGTCATCGGGGCGATCCAGCCCTTTTTCTTCGCCGGCCAGGCGCTCGCGGCGCTGTTCGAGCTGCTGCAGCATCTGATCGGCGCTGCGCTGCTGCGCGGCCTCCAGCTTGAGCGCCTGCTCGGCCTGGATGATGCCGGCGCGCTGCTCGTTGAGCAGCTGCTGCGCCTCGCGCCACTGCCCTTCGAGCGCGGGTAGCTCCTCGCTGCGCTGGGCCAGCGTATCCTGCGCCTCGATATTGCGGCCCTCGGCCAGCGCGAGTTCTTCCTCCGCCTGTGCCAAGTCATCCGAAGCCTGCTCGGCCTTGTCGCGCCACTGCTCGCCCTGGGTGGTCAGTGCGGCGATCTGCGCCTGCACCCGGTTGCGCGATTCCACCACGTAGCGGATCTCGGCCTCCAGCTTGCTGACCTCGGCGTTGGCCTCATACAGCGCGCCTTGCGCGGCGTGCATATTGTCAGAGGCGCCATAGTGCGCGGCGCGCATGGTCTCCAGCTCCGCCTCGACGTGGCGCAACTGGGCCGTCTGGGCCTCCAGGTCGATCTGGGCCTGCTCGATGGCGCGCTGGTGGCGTTCCTGCTCGGCCAGCGCCTCGCGCTTGCGCAGCATCCACAGCAGGTGCTGCTTCTCTTCGCCGTCGGACTGCAGCGCCTTGTAGCGCTGCGCCACTTCGGCCTGGCCTTCGAGCTTCTCGAGGTTATTGCCCAGCTCGCGCAGGATGTCCTCGACGCGGGTCAGGTTCTCGCGGGTGTCGGAAAGACGGTTTTCGGTCTCGCGGCGTCGTTCCTTGTACTTGGAGACGCCGGCGGCTTCCTCCAGGAAGATGCGCAGGTCCTCGGGCTTGGCCTCGATGATGCGCGAGATCATGCCCTGGCCGATGATGGCGTAGGCGCGCGGGCCCAGGCCCGTGCCCAGGAAGATGTCCTGGATGTCGCGCCGGCGCACCGGCTGGTTATTGATGTAGTAGGACGAGGTGCCGTCGCGCGTCAGCACGCGCTTGACCGCAACCTCGGCGTATTGGCTCCACTGGCCGTTGGCGCGCCCTTCGGCATTGTCGAATACCAGCTCCACGCTGGCGCGGCCCGCCTGCTTGCGCGCAGTCGAGCCGTTGAAGATGACGTCCTGCATGGACTCGCCGCGCAGCTCCGAGGCGCGTGACTCGCCCAGCACCCAGCGCACCGCGTCGATGATGTTCGATTTGCCGCAGCCGTTGGGACCGACAATGCCGACCAGTTGGCCAGGCACTTGAAAATTGGTGGGATCGACGAAGGACTTGAAGCCCGCCAGTTTGATCGAGGACAGTCGCACGGTTGGTCGTGTGGAATCGGCGTAGGAAAGCGTTCGAGGAAACGGGCAGTCGCCGAGCCGCTGGCGAGTGGTGCGGCGCCGCACTCAAGTGCTCCTTGCGCCTCCCGCAGCCCTGGCGTGCCCGATGGCTGGCGCTAATCATACCATCGCCCATCCCGCATCCGGCCGCCTTTTCGCGCAGGCCAGGCATCACTTTCGCTGCAAGATCCGCCGTTTACAGGCGTGGTTGCAAGCACTTTCTCACAAGCTGCGCAGAAGCTGCCGCCGCGCTCCCCCGCCCGACACAGCCCGATACAAGGTGAACGAGAAACTTATCAGGGTTGATGCTAGTCTCTGAATGACAGCGTGACCCCTTATGCCCACCCCTGGCCGGAACCCATGCGAAGCGTTTTCGCGTCCTTTCCTGGGAGGATCGAGCATGACCGCATCATCTCCGCCCCGCCTGCCGTGGTCCGTCGACGAGATCGACTACGGCGCCATCGACATCGGGCGGATGCGTCCCAACCGCCTGCTGTTCTACCTGTTGACGGCGTCGTCCTTCATTGAAAGCGGCTCCGACACCTACGCAGGCAACCTGGCCACCTACTATGTCGACGCGCCGGAAACCGCGACCTGGCTGACCGAGCACTGGGAAGCCGAGGAACTGCAGCACGGCCTCGCCCTGCGGCACTACGTGGAGCGCGTGTGGCCCGAGTTCGACTGGGAACGCGGATTCGCGCGCTTTTTCGACGAATACCGCGCCACCTGCTCCATCGACAATTTCGAACGGACTCTTGCGCTGGAGATGGCGGCACGCTGCGTGGTGGAAACCGGCACCGCGGCGCTGTACCGCGCCATCGAGCAGGCCTCGGACGAACCGGTGCTGCGCAAGCTGAGCCGCCGCATTGCCGACGACGAAGTGCGCCACTACAAGCATTTCTACCGCTATTTCAATGATTTCCGCGGCCGCGAGGGCGTCGGCCGCACCCGCGTGCTGGGTGCGCTGGTACGGCGCCTGGCCGAGATCAAGAACGAGGATGCCGAGATTGCCCTGCGCAACGTCCTGCGCGTGGAGCGGGGCATCGAGGCCGTGTCCGAGCGCGAGGTACGGACCTTGCACTCGAGAGTCAGCGGCATTGTGCGGCGCCACCTGCCGGTCGATATGGCAGTCAAGATGCTGTTGCGCCCCCTGCGCCTGCACAGCGGCGTAGAGCGCACCCTCCACCGCCCCCTGATCGCGCTGGTGTCACGCGCGATGCTTCACTGAGCGGGGCTGTCCCCCGCCGCCCCCGCCGCCCCCGCCGCCCCCGCCGCTCTCGCCGTCTCGGCAGCCCGTCCGGGTGCACGCGGCCGCGCACGGTGCACCAGCCCCGACAGCGCGCCGGCCGCCACGATGCACAAGCCGCCCGCCCCCTCCTTCCAGCTCAGCGTCTCCGCCGCCAGCCACCAGGACGACAAGGCCGCCACCACGATCTCGAACAGCATCAGCAGCGACACCCGGTTGGCCGGCAGGCGCTGCAGCCCGTACTGGACCACGGCATTGCCCAGCACCAGGGTGCCCGCCAGCGCCACCGCCAGCAGCAGCACGGCGCCGTCGCGGCCGGCGGCCGGCCCCGCCAGCGCGGGCTCCAGCCACAAGGCGCAGGGCGCGCTGACGGCCACGCTGCCCAGGAAGACGGCGACCGTGCGCACGCGCGCGTCAACCTGCGGCAGGCGCTGGCCGGCGTGGCGGGACAGCACATTATTGACGGCGAAGCCCATGCCGGCGACCAGCCCCGCCCATTCCGCGAGGTTGGCCGGCACCGGCAGGCCGGCCTCGGGCGACCACAGCATCAGGCCCGCGCCGCCCAGCGCCAGCGCCACCAGCGCCAGGCCCATGGCCGACAGGCGCTCGCCCAGCCACAGCCGGGCGAACAGTGCGGTCCAGACCGGGGTCAGGTAGAAGAGCAGCAAGACCCGCATGACGTGGCCGTTGACGCTGCCCCAGACGAAGCCGGCATTGGTGATGCCTGCGGCCAGCCCGATCGCCAGGAAAAGCCAGGAGCGGCGCAGGCCGCCCAGGTGGCGGCGGAAGGCCAGCAGCGCGATCAGCGCGGCGATCAGGCTCACCAGCGCCGCGGCACGCAGGCCGCCCAGCCCCCAGCCGGCCAGCACGCGGTAGGGAAACCAGGCGATGCCCCAGACCGAGGCGCCCAGCAGGATGGACAGGGAGGATTTGACCGGGTTGAGGTCGGCAGCGTCGTGCTGCAATGCAATGGAAGAGGCGCTCATCGGACCCGAAGGCAAGGGATAGGGGCGAACAGGGCAAAAACTGCGTGAACAGGCCGGACCGGGCGCAGGCGAGCACGGGCATGAGCGGGCACGGTCGTGATCGCCGCCCGCCACGCAGCGCGCAGCAGGCACCGGCATCGGCACTGGCATGGGCCCCGGCGCACCCGGGGCGCGCCGAAAGCCCCGCGCGGTACGCGGCAACGCGCCCTGTTCCTCTATAATGCTCGGTTTCAACCGGCCCTGAACCAGAACGTGAATCCGCGCCTCGACCTGCTCCAGCCCTACCCGTTTGAGAAACTGCGGGTGCTCTTCGCGGACGTGAAGCCCAATGCCGCGAAGCCGGCAATCAGCTTCGGCATCGGCGAACCCAAGCACCCGACGCCTGAGTTCATCAAGACGGCGCTGGCCCAGTCGCTGGCGGGACTGGCGAATTATCCCACAACGGCAGGCTCCGACGCGCTGCGCCAGGCCATCGCCGCCTGGCTGGAGCGCCGCTACAGCCTGCCCAAGGTCGACCCGGCCAGCGAGGTACTGCCGGTGACCGGCTCGCGCGAGGCGCTGTTCGCCTTCGCCCAGACCGTGGTCGACGGCAGCAAGCCCGGCGCGCTGGTGCTGTGCCCGAACCCCTTCTACCAGATCTACGAAGGCGCGGCCCTGCTGGCCGGCGCCACGCCGTTGCTCGCCAACAGCGACCCGGCGCGCAACTTCGCGCCCGCCTTCGACCGCCTCGATGACGCCAGCTGGTCGCGCGTGCAGCTCGCCTATGTGTGCTCGCCGGGCAATCCGACCGGCGCGGTGCTGTCGCTGGAAGACTGGAAGCAGCTGTTCGCGCTGTCCGATCGCCATGGCTTCGTGATCGCCTCGGACGAGTGCTATTCCGAGATCTACTTCGACGAAGGCCGCGCACCGCTGGGCGCGCTGGAGGCCGCCCACAAGCTGGGCCGCGGCTTCGAGCGCCTGGTGATGTTCTCCAGCCTGTCCAAGCGCTCCAACGTGCCCGGCCTGCGCTCGGGCTTCGTGGCCGGCGACGCCGCGCTGCTGAAGAAATTCCTGCTCTACCGCACCTACCATGGCGGCGCCATGAACCCGGCGGTGCAGGCGGCCAGCGTGGCGGCCTGGAACGACGAGGCGCACGTGCGCGACAACCGCGCCGCCTATGTGCGCAAGTTCAACGAAGTGACGCCGATGCTCGCCGAGGTGCTCGACGTGGCGCTGCCCGATGCCGGCTTCTACCTGTGGGCCGATGTGTCGCGCACCGGCCTCGCCGATACCGAATTCGCCGCGCGCCTGCTGGCCGAGCAGAATGTCACCGTGCTGCCCGGCAGCTACCTGGCACGCGAGGCCGGCGGCATCAACCCGGGCGCCGGGCGCGTGCGCATGGCCCTGGTGGCCACCCCCGAGGAATGCCTCGAAGGTGCCCGCCGCATCGTGGAATTCTGCAAGGCGCTGGGCTGACCGCCCGGCTCGTCCAGAGACCAGAGACTGTTGTAGACAACGCTTAACCATCAAGAAACGCATATGACGCAAGCACTGCAAGCCCTGATCGACCAGGCCTGGGAAGACCGCGCCAGCCTGTCGCCGAAGTCCGCCCCCAACGATATCCGCGAAGCAGTGGCCAGCGTCATCGGCCAGCTCGATGCCGGCACGCTGCGCGTGGCCGAGAAGCAGGGCAAGGACTGGATCGTCAACCAGTGGATCAAGAAGGCCGTGCTGCTGTCCTTCCGCCTGGAAGACAACGCGCCGATGGCCGCCGGCGGCTTCACCCAGTTCTATGACAAGGTGCCGAGCAAGTTCGCCGACTGGAGCGCCGACGACTTCGCCAAGGGTGGCTTCCGCGTGGTGCCCCCGGCCGTGGCGCGCCGCGGCTCCTTCATCGCCCGCAACGCAGTGCTGATGCCCTCCTACGTCAACATCGGCGCCTACGTCGATGAAGGCACCATGGTCGACACCTGGGCCACCGTCGGCTCCTGCGCGCAGATCGGCAAGAACGTGCACCTGTCCGGCGGCGTCGGCATCGGCGGCGTGCTGGAGCCGCTGCAGGCCAACCCGGTCATCATCGAGGACAACTGCTTCATCGGCGCGCGCTCCGAGGTGGTGGAAGGCGTGATCGTCGAAGAGAACTCGGTGATCTCGATGGGCGTCTACCTGGGCCAGTCGACCAAGATCTACGACCGCGAAACCGGCGAGATCCACTACGGCCGCGTGCCGGCGGGCTCGGTGGTGGTGGCGGGCAACCTGCCCTCCAAGGACGGCAAGTACAGCCTGTACTGCGCTGTCATCGTCAAGAAGGTCGACGCGCAGACGCGCGCCAAGACCAGCCTGAACGACCTGCTGCGCGGCGACTGAGCGACGGCGCGCGACACGCCCGCCACCGCCCCGAAGGGCGGCGCGGCGGGCGCCGCGCGAGATGATCGTGTCCTCCCTACGCAAGCGCATCATGGCCCTGGATCCCGCCACCGTCAGCACCGTCCTTTCGCTGCTGCCGACCATTCTCGAGCAGGCCAACAAGACCATCGAGAAGATCAAGAAGGGGCGCCGCCGCGAGGATGACGGCGGGACAGGCGCCGGCGCGCGCGACCCGGCCGCGCGCATCGCCGAGCTGGAATCCGCTGCCATGCAGCAGGCCGAAGCCGTCAAGCTGCTGGCCGAGCAGCACGCTATCACCATCGAGGCGCTGCGCAAGGAAGCCGCACGGCTGGATCGCCGGCTGCGCCTGATGACGGCGGTGGCAATGGCCGGCGTGGCACTCGGCATCGGCGCCCTGGTCGTCTCGCTGAACCTGCTGCTGCGCTGAGCGCGGCACGCCCGGATTTCCCGCATTCCCCGCTTTCCCGATCGCGGGCCGCCCGCAGGGCCGGCCCTCCCCGCACAAGCACCACACGCAGCGTAAGCTGAGGCAAGCTCCATGACCGTCCTGCTCTACGGCATTCCCAACTGCGACACCGTCAAGAAGGCCCGCACCTGGCTCGACAGCAACGGCGTCGCCTACACCTTCCACGATTTCAAGAAGCAAGGCGTCAGTGAAGCGCTGCTGCGCGGCTGGCTCGCGCATGTGCCGCTGGCCACGCTGCTCAACCGCAAGGGCACCACGTGGCGTGCCTTGTCGGATGCAGACAAGGCACGTGCCGAGGACGAGGCCGGCGCCATCGCGCTGATGCAGCAGAGCCCCTCGCTGATCAAGCGCCCCGTGCTGGAGCAAGCCGGCAAGGTCGCGGTGGGATTCTCTGCCGACAGCTACGCGGCCCTGTTCTGAAGCCAGCCTGAAGCAAGCGCGCCGCCGCCACGGGCGGCGCGGCACAAAGGCGTAAACTACCGCCCAATATGCCCCCGCGCCCGCCGCGCTTCGCGGCCCGGGCGCAACTAGCCAAGCGATTTACCCCATGACCACCACCCTCGCCCTCACCGAAGACCTGATCCGCCGCCGCTCCGTTACGCCGGCCGACGAAGGCTGCCAGGCCGTGCTGGAGACCCGCCTGAAGGCGCTGGGCTTCACCTGCGAATCCATTGTCAGCGGCCCCGACGAATTCCGCGTCACCAACCTGTGGGCAGTGCGCCGCGGCGCCAAGGGCAAGGAAGGCAAGCTGCTGGTGTTCGCCGGCCACACCGACGTGGTGCCGACCGGTCCGCTCGAACAATGGCATTCGGACCCCTTCGCGCCCACGCATCGTGATGGCAAGCTCTATGGCCGCGGCGCGGCCGACATGAAGACCTCGATCGCCGGTTTCGTCGTCGCGGTCGAGGAATTCATCCAGGCCCACCCCAACCACGCCGGCTCGATCGCCTTCCTGATCACCAGCGACGAAGAAGGCCCGGCACACGACGGCACCGTCAAGGTGGTGGAAGCGCTGGCCGCGCGCGGCGAACGCCTCGACTACTGCGTGGTGGGCGAACCGACCTCGGTCGACACGCTGGGTGACACGGTCAAGAACGGCCGCCGCGGCTCGCTGTCGGGCAAGCTGGTGGTCAAGGGCGTGCAGGGCCATATCGCCTACCCGCACCTGGCCCGCAATCCTATTCACCTGGCCGCGCCGGCGCTGGCCGAACTGGTGGCGGAGCGCTGGGACGAGGGCAATGAGTACTTCCCGCCCACCACCTGGCAGATGTCGAACATCCACGGCGGCACCGGCGCGACCAATGTGATCCCCGGCCACATCACCATCGATTTCAACTTCCGCTTCTCGACGGCCAGCACGCCCGAAGGCCTGAAGGCACGCGTGCAAGCCATCCTCTACCGCCACGGCCTGGACTTCGACCTGGCCTGGACCCTCGGCGGCGAGCCCTTCCTGACCCCGCGCGGCGAGCTCTCCGACGCGATGGCCGCAGCCATCGCCACCGAGACCGGCGTCACCACCGAGCTGTCGACCACCGGCGGCACCTCGGATGGCCGCTTCATCGCCAAGATCTGCCCGCAGGTGGTGGAATTCGGCCCGCCCAATGCCAGCATCCACAAGATCGACGAGCACGTCGAGGTGCGCTTTATCGAGCCGCTGAAGAACATCTACCGCGGCGTGCTGGAACGCCTGGTCGCCTGAGCGCGGCTCCCGTCCCACTGACCACATCGCGCGTTCAACCGAGAACCAAACCCATGCCAACCCCTTCCCCGCTGCGCACTGTGCGCGACCTGCTGCGCCTGGCCGTGTCCCGCTTCACCGCGGCCCAGCTTTCCTTCGGCCACGGCAGCGCCAACGCCTATGACGAGGCGGCCTATCTGGTGCTGCACACGCTGCGCCTGCCGCTCGACACCCTGGACCCCTTTCTCGACGCACGCCTGCTGCCCGAGGAAATCGAGGCCGTGCTGGCTGTGATCGAGCGCCGCGTCAAGGAACGCGTGCCGGCCGCCTACATCACGCATGAGGCCTATATGCACGGCCTGCGCTTCTATGTTGACTCGCGCGTGATCGTGCCGCGCAGCTTCATCGGCGAACTGCTGCAGGAAGGCCTGGAGCCCTGGCTGGGCGACATCGCCGGGATCGGCCCGGTGCTGGAGCTGTGCACCGGTTCGGGCTGCCTGCCCATCCTCGCCGCGCACGTCTGGCCGCAGGCGAAGATCGATGCGGTCGACATCTCGCCCGACGCGCTGGCGGTGGCCCGGCGCAATGTGGCCGACTACAAGATGGGCGAGCGCATCCATCTGTTCGAGGGCGACCTCTACGCCCCGCTGCCACACGGCGCCACCTACGACGTGATCCTGAGCAACCCGCCCTACGTCAACGAAACCTCGATGCAGGCGCTGCCGGCCGAATACCTGGCCGAGCCGCGCATCGCGCTGGCAGGCGGGGACGACGGCATGGACGTGGTGCGCCGCATCATCGCCGGCGCGAAGGCGCGCCTGAACCCGGGCGGCGTGCTGGTGATCGAGATCGGCAACGAGCACGCCAACGTGGAGGCCGCGTTCCCAGATCTGGAGATCGTCTGGCTGCCAGTCAGCGCCGGCGATGACCAGGTTTTCCTGCTCACCTACGACGCGCTGCCGGACTGAGCCGGCGGCCCAGCGGGGCCCCGGGGCCCATGGCCCGCGCTGCGCCGGTCACCAGCCGGCCAGCGCCTTGACCGCGGCCTCGCGCACCTGTTCGAGCACGCCCTCGCGCCATTCGTCGGTATCGCCGTAGAAGGCGCGCCACATGGCCTGGTGGATCAGCTGGCGCTGCCCCTCGTCGGCTTCCGGATGCTGGTGCAGCCAGTGGTCTCCGCGCAGGGCATCCAGCACGTCGCCGACCGGCAGCGTGCCGAACTCCAGCGCGATGCCGGCGAAGTCGATGGCGGGCAGGGTTTCGGGCACGGCCAGCCAGGCCATGCCCGTGAGGCTGGCGGACGTCGAGGAGCCGTCGTAGATCGAGGTCACCGCGCTGCCCCAGATGGCCTGGGTCCGTGCAAGCTGGCGCGCCTGGTCCGGTCCCATGTAGATCGGCTCGCCGTAGCCCCAGGGACCGAGCCCGGTATGGATGTCCAGCCAGCGCAGGCTGTCGCGGCCGGCGCCGAAGCGTGCCAGCAGCCGGCGCAAGGTGTAGTTGCTCCAGCTAGCCTTCTGCCCGCCGAAGAACAAGCCGTCCGGAAATGCGTACTGCCCGGCGCTGACGGCGGCCTGGTACCAGGCCAGCCCCTTCTCGGCCACCGTCTTCAGCAGCCTGCATTCGTCCTCCTGCGAGGCGGGCCAGCGCGCCGGCAACAGCAGGGGCGCCAATTCCGCATAGGCTGCGTTGTCGGGCAACGGCTTGCTGAAATCCATGAAGTTGCGATTCAGGTCGACGTTGTCCTCGTTGACTCTGCGCAGGTGCGAAAAGCCGTAGGGATTGAGCGCATGCACCAGCAGCAGCGCCGCATCCGCCGCACGCACCTGCGCTAGCAGCGCGGCGTCGCGCAGCAGGGCGATCTGCGCGCCCGATCCACAGAAGCCTTCCACCCCGTGCATGCCCGATGTCACCAGCAGGCAGTGCCGCGCCGACTCAGCGCCGGCCCAGGCCGCATCGATGGCCAGGTCCTCGCCCTCGGCACCGATCCGCGTCGGGTGCGGAAAGGTCGACACCTGTGCGCCGGCATCCCGCGCGGCGTCGAGGAACTTCTGCCGGGCTTCGGCATAGCTGCGCGAGAAGGCTGACATGGTGTCGGCGGGCGAGTGGGAACGCTTCATTAGACGCCAATTCAGACGCCGATTCCACCGCGCCCCCTTCCCCCCGCACCTCCGGCCTGCGGGGCCGGCCCGGGCATTGCGCGCCGCGCGGGCGCCGTCAGAAATCCGGCAGCCGGGCTTGCGCGGCGCGCGGTTCAGGAGCGAGGAAGGCGGCCGGGTGCAGCGCCAGCCCGCCGCTCTCGATCTGCGCTGGTGTCAGCATCAGGTGGCGCGCCAGCCAGTCCTCCAGCCCGCGCAGGAAGCGCTGCTCCGAAAGGCTGCGCGATTGCGCCATGCGCCACAGCAGCTTGGTATGCGCGGTGTAGACATCCAGCAGGTTGACGCTCTTCAGCTTGTACGGCGTGGTAGGACTGCTCTCGATGGCAAGGATGCGGCCGACCTGCGCCGCCGTGAGCCGGCCGCTGCGCTGGTAGGCGGCATACAACTCTTCGAGCGGCGCAAAGCGTACCGTCGGCTGCACTCTCGGCACCGCCGCCACTTTTTCCACGCGCAGCACCAGGTAGCGCAAGGCGAGCGCGTGGCGGCGCGCCTCCTCCTGCAAAGCGGTCCGGGAAGCCGCCCTGGCCCGCGCGCGCGGCGCCCCGGCGGCCGGCGCCAGGCCACCGCCGCCCGTTCCAGGCCCGGCCGCCTCCGGCAGCAGCGTAGCCGGCTGCCGGCCGGCGTCCCGCTCGGTATAGTCCGGCACCAGCATCAACGCGGCAGGATCGGCCAGTACTGCACGCGCGCAGGCCTCGCCGAAGGGGTGTTCGAGGCCCTGCTCATCGCACAGGATATAGGCCTGGCCGTTGCCGAAGCCGTGGTGCTCCGCCTGTGCGGTGTGCTCGTGGCAGCGCGTGGCCGGGTCGACGAAATCCTTGCGCACGGCGGTCCAGCCGCCTGCTTTGACTGCATTCATGGTTCGGGGTGGTGCACGTATTGCGGGTGATACCGGTAGCGCGGACGTGCCGGACCGCGCCGGCCGCACGCCAAGCCGCTATTTTCCACCATCGGGGCGCCGAACCGCCTACTTCATCGCCTACGTCATCGCCTACTTCAGCATGAAGGACATCGCGGACAGGCAATTGAGCATGCGCACGGCCGACTGCGCCGAATCCGCCTCGAACGAGAGCGTCACGCCGTCCTCGCGCTCCAGCGCGGGCCATTGGCAGAACAGGTCCGCATGCGCGGGCGTCTGGGTCTGCAGCCGGCACCGCAGCGGCCCGGCCAGCCGCCACGGACGCGCCTCGCGCTGCGTCGCCGTGCCGGCCAGCCGCACCGCCGCCTCGGCGCCTTCCGCAATGGCCGTGCGCGCCGCCGCGGGCGACAAGGTCGTGCCGCTGCCCTGTCCCTGCGCCACCTTGGTCTGCACATAGCGGACCCAGGGCATCAGCGCAAGAGTCTCGGCCACGAACACGTCGTCGCCGCTGGCCATCAGTACAGGCACGCCGAGTTCACCGGCCAGCGCGCCGTACAGGCCCGCTTCGCCCAGTTCCTGGCCGCCCAGCCACACGCGCGCAAAGGCGCTGCTGTTGATGGTGTGCGCCAGGATGCCCCGCCCCTGCGCCCGGCCGTGGTAGCCGACCATAAGGACACCATCGCAGCCCTGCTCGAGGCCCGACATCATGCCCAGGTAGCGCGGCTTGCCCAGCACCAGCCGGGCGCGCGGATCGAGCTGGTCCGGCAGCAGGTTGCGGAAGCCGCCATGCGAATCGTTGACCAGCACCTCCGTGGCGCCGCCGGCGAAGGCGCCCTGCACGGCGGCATTGGCCTCGCCGGTCATCCAGGCGCGCGCACGCTCGTATTCGCCGTTGCCGGGACGGGTCTGCTCCGCGTGGAATACGCCCGCCACGCCCTCGATATCGGTGGAAACCAGGATCTTCATGCGATCTATCCATGCCGCGCATGCAAGCGCAGCGGCAGTTCAGGCATCAGCGTGCGCAGCGCCAGGCGGCGGTGGCCGTCGCGCCCGCTGACATCCTCGGCGCGCCACAGCGCATGCAGGATGGCCTGCTCCACCGCATCGGCGGCGGCCTGGAACAGCGGGTCGAGCCGCGTCTCGTGCAGCATGGCCACCGCGGGCATCGGCGCTTGCGCGTCGTGCGGCACGGTGTAGGCGGTGGTGAAGGCCAGCGCGATGTCGCCCGAGCCGTGCCCGAACACCGAGCCTGTGCGCGCCAGTCCTGCGCCGGCACGCAGGGACAGGCGGCGCAGCTGGCGCGCATCGAGCGGCGCGTCGGTGGCGAGCACCATGATGATGGATCCCTTCTCCGGCCCGCTCGCAGACGTACTCTCCGGCCCCTTCGCAACGTCGCCGGCCCGCGCCTGCAGGCGCAGCGCGAGCGCCTCGCCAACGCGCAAGCCGTCGATGCACAGCGACGGCAACGTGCCGAAGTTCGCCTGCACCAATGCCCCCAGGTGATAGCCGCCGACCCGGCGCGACGCCGAGCCGATGCCGCCCTTGATGCCGAATGCGGATACGCCGCGCCCCGCCCCCACCGCCCCCTGGACAAACCCTGTGCCGGCCGCGGCGCAAGCCTCAGCGTAATGGGCTGCCTGCACGGGCATTGCCTGGATGTCATTCAGGTAGCCATCGTTGCATTCGAACACCAGCGGATTGACGGTCGGCCAAGCGCGGCCGATCTCGGGGTTGGCGGCGATGGCGGCGCGTATCTGCGCCTGGGCCAGCGCCCCCACCGCAAAGGTATTGGACAGCGAGATCGGCGTTTCCAGCACGCCCAGTTCGTCGAGCTGGACCAGCCCGACGCTCTTGCCGAAGCCGTTGAGCACCGTGGCGGCAGCGGGCACCTTGTCGGTATAGAGATTGCCGCTGTGCGGCTGCACCACGGTGACACCGCTCTGGACGCTACCGTCGGCCAGCGTGCAATGCCCGACGGCCACGCCCGGCACGTCGGCGATGCTGTCGAGCGCGCCCGCCGGCAGCGTGCCGACGTGGCACAGCGCATCGCCGTTCTGCAGGGCGGACATCATCGGCGGTCGATCTTCGGGTCGAGCGCGTCGCGCAGCCCGTCGCCCAGCAGGTTGAAGGCCAGCACGGTCAGGAAGATGGCCAGGCTGGGGAAGAGCGCCACATGCGGCGCGGTGGCCATGTCGGCACGCGCCTCGTTGAGCATCGCCCCCCACTCCGGCGTGGGCGGCTGCGCGCCCAGGCCGAGAAAGGACAGGCTCGCGGCAGTGATGATCGAGGTGCCGATGCGCATAGAGAAATAGACCACGATGGACGAGATCGTGCCGGGTAGGATATGGCGCATCAGGATGGTCCAGTCGGAGGCGCCGATGCTGCGCGCGGCCTCGACATAGGTCAGGTGCTTGAGCATCAGCGTATTGCCGCGCACCAGCCGGGCAAAGGCCGGGATGCTGAAGATGGCCACGGCGAAGATCACGTTGGCCATGCCGTTGCCGAGGATGGCGACGATGCCGATCGCCAGCAGGATGCCCGGAAAGGCGAACAGCACGTCGCAGATGCGCATCACGATGCGGTCCCACCAGCCTTCGTAGTAGCCGGCGAAGAGGCCCAGCACCGTGCCGATCACCGCGCCGATGACGACCGAGAAGAAGCCCGCCGCCAGCGAAATGCGGGAGCCCGCCAGGATGCGGCTGAAGATATCGCGCCCGAGCGAATCGACGCCGAACCAGTGCGCGGCGGAGGGGCCGGCATTGAGCGCGTCGTAGTCGAAGTAGTTCTCCGGATCGAAGGGCACCAGGTGCGGCGCGAGAATCGCCACCGCCACCAGCAGCAGCACGAACACCCCCGCCCCGAGGGCCAGGTGCTGCTTGCGGAATTTGCGCCAGAACTCCGACCAAGGGGTGCGCACGGGCTCCCGGGAAGAGTCGAGCGTGGCGGCGCTGCCGCCGGCGGGCGTGGAAGACTGGTTCATGCCGGCCTCTCTTACTTGTAGCGGATGGCAGGATTGATGATGGTGTAGAGCACGTCGACCACCAGGTTGATGAGAATGAACTCGAGCGAGAACAGCAGCACTTCGGCCTGGATCACCGGGTAGTCGCGCATCTCGACGGCATCGACCAGGAGCCGGCCCAGGCCGGGCCAGTTGAAGACCTTCTCCACCACGATGGAGCCGCCCAGCAGGAAGCCGAACTGCAGGCCCATCATGGTCACCACCGGGATCATGGCGTTGCGCAGGCAGTGCTTGGCCACCACCACCCACTCGCCCACGCCTTTGGCACGCGCGGTGCGCACGAAATCCTCGTGCAGCACCTCGACGAAGGAGGCCCGGGTGAAGCGCGCCATCACCGCCGCCACGGCCGCCCCCAGCGTGATGGACGGCAGGATGTAATGCCGCCAGCTATCGGCGCCGATCGACGGCAGCCAGCCCAGTTGCACCGAGAACACTTCCATCAGCAGCATGCCCAGTGCGAAGGCCGGGAAGGAGATGCCCGACACCGCCAGCGTCATGCCGAGGCGGTCCGGCCATCGGTTGCGCCATACCGCCGAGGAGATCCCGATCACCATGCCGAACACGACCGCCCACACCATCGAAGCCAGGGTCAGGTACAGGGTGGGCATGAAGCGCTCGGCGATCTCATCGCTGACCGGCCGCTTGCTGCGCAGCGAATTGCCGAATTCCCAGCGCAGGGCGTGCGAGAAGAACTGCACGAACTGCTGTGGCAGTGGCTTGTCCAGGCCGAGATCGCGCCGCACCAGCTCCACCGTGTCCTGGTCCGCCTCGGGGCCGGCCGCGAGCCGTGCCGGGTCACCCGGCAGCAGGTGCACGAACAGGAATACCAGCGAGGCCACGATCAGCAAGGTCGGGATCACGCCCAGCAATCGTTTGAGGAAGTAGTTCAGCATGGCAACACCGCAAGGAAAAGGCCTCGGGCCGTGCAAGTCAGGCCGCGCGCCGCGCCGGCCCCGCGGCCGGCGGCGCGCACGGCATCAGTGCTTGATGTCGATCTCATCGAAGTTGAACGAGCCATCGGGCATCACGTAGGCGCCCGACAAGCGCTTGGCGCGCGCGTACAACACCTTCTCCGTCACCAGGAAGGCCCAGGGCGCGTCCTTCCAGATGCGCTCCTGCGCGTCCTTGTACAGCTTGGACTTTTCGCCGCGGTCCGTGGTGCGCAGTGCGGCGGCGATATCGTCGTCGACCTGCGCGTTCTTGTAGTAGGCGGTGTTCAGCAGCTTGGGCGGCATCGACTCCGAGGCCAGCAGCGGGCGCAGCGCCCAGTCGGATTCGCCGGTCGACGAGGACCAGCCGGTGTAGTAGATGCGCACGCCGGCGTCTTCCGGCTTCTGCACGCTCTCCACGCGCTCCACGCGCTGGCCGGCCTCGAGAGCCTGCACCTGCGCCTTGATGCCGACCTGCTGCAGCTGCTGCTGCACGAACTGGATCACCTTCTGCGCGGTGGTGTGGTTGTAGGCTGACCACAGCGTGGTCTCGAAGCCGTTCGGATAGCCGGCTTCCTTCAGCAAGGCGCGCGCCTTGGTCGGGTCATAGGGCCACGGGCCCAGCTTCTCGGCATAGTCGACGCCGTGCGGCACCACGCCGTCGGACGGCACGGCATAGCCGGCGAAGGCCACCTTGGCCAGCGCGTCCTTGTTGATCGCGTAGTTGATCGCCTGGCGCACCTTGGGATCATTGAACGGCTTGACCATGGTGTTCAGGCTCAGGTAGCGCTGGATGATGGACGGCGCGGCGATCAGGTCGACCTTGGCGCTGTTCTTCAGCACATCGGCCTGCTCGAAGGGAATGCTGAAGGCAAAGTCCGCCTCACCGGTCTGCATGACCGCCGCGCGGGTATTGTTGTCGACCACCGGCTTCCAGGTGATGGTGTCGATCTTGGGGTAGCCGGTGCGCCAGTAGCCGGCGAATTTCTTGCCCTTCAGGTAGTCGGTCTGCTTCCACTCGACGAACTCGAACGGGCCCGTGCCGACCGGATGGAAGGCGATCTCCTTGCCGTACTTGTGCAGCGCCGCGGGCGAGATCATGACCGCCGAGGGGTGGGCCAGCACGTTGATGAAGGGCGAGAACGGCTCCTTCAGCGTGACCTTCACCGTGCTCGGATCGATCACCTCGGTCTTGGCGACCCGGTTGAACAGCGTGTAGCGCTTCAGCTTGTTGGCGGGGTTGGTCACCCGGTCCAGGTTGGCCTTGACCGCGGCCGCGTCGAAGGTGGTGCCGTCATGGAACTTGATGCCCTTCTTCAGCTTGATGGTGTAGGTCAGGCCGTCCTTGCTGACCTCGTAGCCATCGGCCAGCACGTTGACCAGCTTCATGTCCTTGTCGAAGCCGAACAGGCCCTGGTAGAAGGACTTGGCCGCAGCCTGGGACAGAGTGTCGTTGGCATCGTACGGGTCGAGCGTGGTGAAGGTGGAACTCACCGCCATCACGGCATCCTTGGCGGCAAAGGCCGGGCCTGCACCAAACGCAGCCAGCGCGGCCAGCGCCAGGCCGCCGCTGATGAGCCCGGACGGGGCCAGTCGGATCATGTTCATGGACTCTCCTTGGTGGATACGCTGGGCAGTGCGCCGGTAACAGGACGGTGCAGCGGCCCGGGGCTGTGGCATGGGTAAGGCAGCATCAATAGGCACCGCCGATCGCATGGCGGGCGACGAAATGGCGCGAGGCGGCATCGCCCACCGCGACCAGGGGCTCCACCCGCGGCTCATCGCCGAGCGCGCGGATGGGGCTTGGAATTTCCTCGGTCAGCGGCTCACGTTTGAGGTGGCGGCGCGCCGGGTCCGCGACCGGCACAGCGGCCATCAGCTTCTTCGTATAGGGGTGCTGCGGGTTCTCGAAAATGGCGCGGCGCGGGCCGATCTCGACGATCTGGCCCAGGTACATCACGGCCACGCGATGGCTGACCCGCTCCACCACGGCCATGTCGTGGGAAATGAACAGGAAGGCGATGCCCATCTCGCGCTGCAGGTCCAGCATCAGGTTGACGATCTGGGCCTGGATGGAGACGTCCAGCGCCGACACCGACTCGTCGGCGACCGCCACCTTGGGGTTCAGCGCCAGCGCGCGCGCGATGCAGATGCGTTGCCGCTGCCCGCCCGAGAACTCGTGCGGATAACGCGCCGCATGGTCGGCGGGCAGGCCCACCTTCTCCAGCAGCCACGCCACGCGCTGCTCGGCTTCCTTGCCGCTCGCGGCCTTGTGCACCAGGAGCGGTTCCATGATCGAATAGCCGATCGGGACGCGCGGATCCAGCGAGGCGAACGGGTCCTGGAAGATGAACTGGATATTCCGGCGCAGAGCCTGCAGCGCACCGCCGCGCAGGCTGCTGATGTCCTGGCCATCGAACTCGATGCTGCCGCTCTGGCTTTCGACCAGGCGCAGCAGCGAGCGGCCGGTGGTGGACTTGCCGCAGCCGGATTCGCCCACCAGGGCCAGCGTCTCGCCTGGGTAGAGATCGAAGCTGACCTTCTCCACGGCATGCACGCGGCGCTGCACGCGGCCGAGGATGCCGCCCGGCACGTCGAAGCGCGTCACCAGGTCGCGCACCCGCAGGATCGGGCGGGCCCCGGCGGGCACCGTATCCTGCGGCGCCGGCTCGACCGGCCTGGTGTCCTGGTCCAGCTGCACTAGCGGAAACTTGGCGGGGCAGTCCGTTCCGTGCATCGCGCCGAGCCGGGGCACGGCCGACAGCAGCGCGCGGGTATAGGGGTGCGCCGGAGCGGCGAAGACCTGCTCCGAGGTGCCTTCCTCGACCTTCTCGCCGCGGTACATGACCAGCACGCGGTCGGCCACCTCGGCCACCACGCCCATATCGTGGGTGATGAAGACCACCGCCATGTTCATCTCGTCCTGTAGCTTGCGGATCAGCTGCAGGATCTCCGCCTGGATGGTGACGTCCAGCGCGGTGGTGGGCTCGTCGGCGATCAGCAGCGCGGGCTTGCACGACAGCGCCATGGCAATCATCACGCGCTGGCGCATGCCGCCGGAAAGCTGGTGCGGATAGCGGTCCAGCACGCGGCGCGCCTCGGGGATGCGCACCCTCTCCAGCATGTGCAGCGCCTCGGCGCGCGCGGCCGCGCGGCCCTTGCCCTGGTGCAGGCGGATCGACTCGGCGATCTGCTCGCCAACGGGGAACACCGGGTTGAGCGAGGTCATCGGCTCCTGGAAGATCATCGCCACGTCCGCGCCGCGCACGCCGCGCATGGCATCGGCGCCGGCGCTCGCAAGTTCCAGGACCTGGCCGTTGCGCCTGCGCAGTGCGATGCTGCCGCCGACGATCTTGCCGCCGCCATGCTCCACCAGCCGCATCACCGCCAGCGAGGTCACTGACTTGCCCGAGCCGGACTCGCCCACCACCGCCAGGGTCTCGCCCCGGTCGACGTGGAAAGACAGGTTGCGCACGGCCTCCACGGTGCGTTCCGAGGTGGAGAAGCGCACGGTCAGGCCTTGCACGTCCACCACGCGCTGCGGCGGCAGCGCGATGGCAGCGGGCGGGTTGTGGGAGGGGGTTGCAGCCATGGTAGCCCTCAATACTGGGTTGTCGCCGGCAGATTCCCGGGCGATGCCGGATCGGAATGCGACGCTAGCCGTAGATCCATACGTTGGCAGGCTCGCCTGGGCGGGCGAAGCCGCGGTACATGCCCTCGGTGTTGAAGGGCAAGGTGACATTGCCCGCACGATCCACCGCGACCAGTCCGCCACGGCCCTGGATGGCCGGCAGCTTCTCCATCACCACCCGGCGCGCCGCTTCTTCCAGCGACAGTCCTGCGTAGCGCATGCGCGCGGACACGTCGTACGCGGCCACGGCACGGATGAACATCTCGCCGGTCCCCGTGGTCGACACGGCGACCAGGTCGTCGGCATAGCAGCCGGCACCGATGATCGGCGAGTCGCCGACTCTTCCGGCCTGCTTGTTGGTCATGCCGCCGGTGGACGTGGCCGCAGCCAGCCGGCCCTGCGCATCGCAGGCGACCGCGCCGACGGTACCGAACTTGGTGTCCGGATCGATCGGTGCTGCGGCCGGTGCAGCGACAGATTCCGCGGCCAGTGCCGCGGCGTCGTGATCCAGCAGCACGCGGCCCGGCGCCATCCCCGGGGTCATGCCGGTGCCGGCCAGCGCGCGCTGCCATTGCTCATAGCGCGCCTGCGTGTAGTAATACTCGGGGCCGACCAGTTCCAGGCCCTGTGCCTCGGCAAAGGCCTCCGCGCCATCGCCGGCGAACAGCACATGCTCGCTCTTCTCCATCACCGCGCGCGCGGCCAGCACAGGGTTGCGCACCCGCCTGACACAGGCCACCGCGCCAGCGCCCAGGGTGGCACCGTCCATGACGGCGGCGTCCAGTTCATAGGTGCCAGCGTGAGTCAGCACCGAACCGTGCCCGGCGTTGAACAAGGGGCAGTCCTCAAGCAGGCGCACGGCCTCCGTGGCGGCGTCGAGCGCGCTGCCGCCCGCGGCCAGCACGCGCTGGCCGGCCTGCAGCACACCGTGCAACGCGGCGGTATATTCGGCTTCCTTGGCCGGATCCATGGCGGCACGGCTGATGGTGCCGGCCCCGCCGTGGATGGCGATCACGGGAGTGGTCATTCGGTTCACGATGCGTCCGGAGATGGTTTCTTGCGGCGCACGCGGATGCCGGCCGGCTCAGCCGCCCCCGCCGTGCCCGCCGTACGTGCGGCAGTGGTGCCAGGCTCAACGCCATTGCGTGTGTCGCCGCCGGAACCGGCGGGCGCACCGTGCAGCCACGGCAGCAGGAATTCGGTCATGTCCGCGGCCGACTTGACCGTGTGCTCGGCGCGATGGGCGACGGCGCCGCACAGCGCCTCGACCAGGGCCAGCACGGCGGCGTCGGAGTTGGCCGACAACTGGCGGCCGGTCTGCGCGTAGAGAGCGATGTCCGCCAGAGGTGCCAGCGGCGAGGTGGGCCCGTCGGTGAGCGCCAGGATTCGGCAGCCCTGGGCGTGCGCGCGGCGGGCGATGGCGACGGTATCCGCCACATAGCGCGGGAAGCCGATCACGATCAACAGGTCCTGCCGGTTCAGCTTGTACAACTGGCGCGCGGCCGTCGACGCGCCCCCCGCGCCCGACACCGAGATCACCGTGCGGCAGGACACGTCGAGCCCGTGCTGCAGCAGGCCGGCGAGGAAGCCGCTGGCACCGAAGCCGACCACGAATATGCGCTCGGCCCCGACGATGGCCTGCACCGCGCGCTCGCAGGCCTCGGCATCGAGCGTGCGGCGGGTCGCTTCCAGGTTGCGCATGTCGGCCTCCAGCGAAGCAGCGAACACCTCCGCGGCCGTGGCCGGCCGCTCCAGTTCAGTGCGCAGGCTCTCGACCGGGGCCAGGGTCGCCTCGAAGCCGCGCACCAGTTCGGCGCGGAACTGCGGATAGCCCTCGAAGCCCAGCGCCCGGGCGAATCGGTTCGCGGTGGCCACCGAAACCGCCACGGCATCCGCGAATTCGTCGATCCGCATGGTGGCAGCCCGAAACGGATTGGCCTGCACGTAGCTGGCCATGCGCCGGTGCGCCGGCGTCAACGCAGGCAGGGCGCGCGCGATGCGCGCGGCGATGTTGGGACCGCCGGCGCCGTCTGGCCCGGGACTGGGGCTCGACTGGCCTGGCTGACCTGGCTGGCTTGGTGTCTCGTCGGACATGCGTGCATGGCTATGCAGACGCGACAGCGCCGTGGAGTGGTTCACGAGGCCCGCATCGATGTAAATGAATTTACACACAAGATGCGCGCCAGAAAATAGAGTTTTACGAGAGGGCGGGTATTCCCCAGCATCGCCCCCCTCAACGCCCCAGCCCACCGCAGCCCGCCGCAGCAGCGATGCCCAGGCTCCGGCCCGCAGCGGCTACAATGCCGGGTTATCCCTGCCAGCGGCCGGCCTCGGCACTGGCGTGCGCACCTGCGCACTTCCCCAAACGCCCCCAGGCCGCGCGGCGCGCCTGCCGCGGGGCCCTTGCATTGCATCCTGTCGTGATCCGAATCGACCAGCTAGTCCTCCAGCGCGGCACCAAGGTGCTGTTCGACCATAGCAGCGTGACCCTGAACCCCGGCGAACGCGCCGGCCTGGTCGGCGCCAACGGCAGCGGCAAGTCCACGCTGTTCGCGCTGCTGCGCGGGGAACTGCACCCCGACGGCGGCGAGCTGGCCATCCCGCCCACCTGGCGCATCGCCCACGTCGCACAGGAAACGCCCGCGGTGCAGCGCAGCGCGCTGGACTACACCATCGACGGCGACACCCGCCTGCGCGAGATCGAAGCGCGCATCGCGGCGGCGCAGGCGAGCGGCGACGGCTCCGCCGAAGCGGAAGGGCACGCCGCCTATGCCGACGCCGACGGCTATACCGCCGCCGCGCGCGCCGAGACCCTGCTGCTCGGCCTGGGCTTCACACTGGCCCAGGTCACCCAGCCGGTGGCCGACTTCTCCGGCGGCTGGCGCATGCGCCTGAACCTGGCGCAGGCGCTGATGTGCCCGTCCGACCTGCTGCTGCTCGACGAACCGACCAACCACCTGGACCTGGACGCCATCGTCTGGCTCGAAGACTGGCTGGCGCGCTACCCGGGCACGCTGGTGATGATCTCGCACGACCGCGAATTCCTCGACGCGATCTGCAACGTCACCGTGCACATCGAGAGCCAGCAGCTCAAGCGCTACGGCGGCAACTACACCTTCTTCGAGACGCAGCGCCTGCAGCAGATGGCGCAGCAGCAGGCCGCCTATGCGCGCCAGCAGAAGCAGATCGCCCACCTCGAGTCCTTCATCACCCGCTTCAAGGCCAAGGCCACCAAGGCGCGCCAGGCGCAGAGCCGGGTCAAGGCGCTGGAAAAGATGGAGCGGCTGGCGCCGGTGCATGCCGCGGCGGGCTTCTCCTTCGAGTTCCGCGAGCCGGATTCCGCACCCAATCCGATGATGGTGCTGGACACGGTGGACTGCGGCTACCCGCCGGCAGACGGCAGCGATACGCCCAAGGTCATCCTGCGCAGGCTGATGCTGTCGATCCAGAACGGCCAGCGCATCGGCCTGCTGGGCGCCAATGGCCAGGGCAAGTCCACCCTGGTCAAGACGCTGGCCGGCAGCCAGGAGGCGCTGGCGGGCACGCTGCGGCTGGGCAAGGGGCTGCAGATCGGCTACTTCGCCCAGCACCAGCTAGAGACCCTGCGCGACCACGACTCGCCGCTGCAGCACCTGGCCCGCCTGGCGCCGGACACGCGCGAGCAGGAGCTGCGCGACTTCCTCGGCAGCTTCAATTTCCGTGGCGACATGGCCACTGCGCCGATCGAACCATTCTCCGGCGGCGAGAAGGCGCGGCTGGCGCTGGCGCTGATCGTCTGGCAGAAGCCCAATCTGCTGCTGCTCGACGAACCGACCAACCACCTGGACCTGGACACCCGCGAGGCGCTGACTCTAGCGCTGGCGCAGTTCGAGGGCACGCTGATCGTGGTCTCGCACGACCGGCACCTGCTGCGCGCCACCACCGACCAGTTCATGCTGGTCGCCGAGGGCACGCTCAAGCCCTTCGACGGCGACCTCGACGACTACCGCGACTGGCTGCTGCAGCAGGCCGCCGCCAAGCGCAACGCCGCCCTGCCCGAGCGCCAGGCGGCCGAGGGCGAGGCCGCGCCCGCCGCGCTGAACCGCAAGGACCAGCGCCGCGCCGAAGCCGACGAACGCCAACGCCTGGCGCAATTGCGCAAGCCGCTGACCAAGGAACTGGAGAAGGTTGAGAAACGCATGGCCGAACTGCAGCAGGCCAAGGTGGAGATCGACGGCTTCATGGCCGACGAAAACAGCTATGCGGAAGCCAACAAGCCGCAGTTGATGACGATGCTCAAGCGCCAGAGCGAGGTCGAGGGCGAACTCGGCACGCTCGAGGAGCGCTGGCTGGAACTGCAGGAGCAGATCGAGCAGATTGCCTGACCGCAGGCGCGGGCGGCGTCGGGGCCCGCTCGCCGCGCGGGGGGCGCCGCCCGGCGCAGGACCCGCGCTGGAGCGGCGGGAGAGTCAGCGGAAGTTCAGCGGAAATTCTTCTCCCGGCGGATCAGCCCGACCGCCAGCGTCAGCGTCAGCACGAACAGCCAGATCAGAGACCATGCCGGGATCGACAGCCCGAGGATGGGCGGCAGCGGCGCCGTGCACAGGCCGTCCGAGTAGAACACCTGCGGCAGCAGCTTGGCAGTGGGCAGCGCATTGACCCAGTTCTCCAGCGGATCGATGCCGCAGGTAGCCTTGGGATTGAGCAGCAGCGAGACGTGGTAACCGGCCACCGCGATGCCGGCCACGCCCGACAGCATGCCCAGCCCCTGCCACAGCGTGCGCGTGTTCTGCGCCGCCGCGGCAAGCAGCGAGAAGCAGCCGATGCCAACGAAGGCGAATCGCTGCATCACGCACAGCGGACAGGGCTGGTAACCATCGACGTGCTGCAGGTACAGCGCATAGCCGACCAGCCCGAAGGAAATCGCGGCGATCAGCAGGAAGTAGGCGCGAGAATTGGCTTGCATGGAAAATAAAGAGGAAATCAAACAAGGCGCGTGAATCGAGCCAAGCGGGCCGCGCGGGCCGAACCGGCCGCATGCGCATCAAGCGCATTATTACCGATTTTCGTGACGCGACGCCGCCGCCATTGCACAGTGTGCAAGTCTGGCTTGCAGTGGATCGACGCAGGCGGCACCCATGCCGCGGTGCGTGCGCGAGCCGGCGCGGCAACCGGCCTTGCCGACGCTACCGCGCGTTACCAGCATCAAGGCCCGGCCCGGCGTGCTCCTGCACCCCCGTCCGGCGCGGCGCCCTGCCCCGCCATCCACTCCATCCATTCGCCGCGCGTGATGCGGTAAAGACAATGCCGCCGCAGCGGGCTGCCCTCGGCCAGCGCCGGATGATCGAAATCCTCGCCGCTATCCGTCATGCCGATACGCCGCATCACCTGGCGCGAGCGCAGGTTGGCCAGCACCGTGAAAGAGACGATGCGGTCGAGGCCAAGCATGTCGAATCCCGCCTGCAACGCAACGCCCGCGGCCTCGCTGGCATAGCCTTGACCCCAGTGGGGGCGCGACAGGCGCCAGCCTACTTCCACGCAGGGTGAGCACGGCAGTTCGGGCGCCGGCACGTGCAGGCCGACCATGCCGACGAAGGCGCCGTCTTCGCGCCGCTCCACCGCCCAGAAGCCCCAGCCCCGTGCGGCGATCAGGTCGCGGCAGCGCGCCAGCATGGCATCGCTGGCCGCGCGTGTCAGCGGCGCCGGGAAGTACCGCATCACCTCGGGGTCGGCATTGAGCGCGGCAAAGGGGGCAGCGTCGCCGTCGCGCCACTGCCGCAGCCGCAGCCGCTCGCTCTGCGGCTCGAGCAGCGCCGGCAGCACGGGGACGGCGAAGGACCCGGCAGCTTCCCCGCTCATTCCAGATGGCGCACGCGGTCGATGGCCTGCTCGATGCGCTCCACCGCGATCACCTCGAGGCCGTCGATCGCCTGGCGCGGCGCGTTGGCCTTGGGAATCACGGCCTGGGTGAAGCCGAGCTTGGCGGCCTCCTTGAGCCGCTCCTGCCCGCGCGGGCTGGGCCGGATCTCGCCGGCCAGGCCGACTTCCCCGAACACCACCAGGCCGCGCGGCAGCGGCTTGTTGCGCATCGAGGAATGGATGGACAGCAGCACGGCCAGGTCGGCCGCCGGCTCGGTGATCTTGACCCCGCCTACGGCGTTCAGGAACACGTCCTGGTCGAAGCAGGCGATGCCGGCGTGCCGGTGCAGCACCGCCAGCAGCAGCGCCAGCCGGTTCTGCTCCAGCCCCACCGCCAGCCGGCGCGGGTTGGGCACGTGCGCGGTATCGACCAGCGCCTGGATCTCGACCAGCAGCGGCCGCGTGCCCTCCTGCGTCACCAGCACACAGGAGCCGGGCACGGTCTGCTCATGCTGCGACAGGAACAGCGCCGACGGATTGCTGACCCCGCGCAGGCCGCGCTCGGTCATGGCGAACACGCCCAGCTCGTTGACCGCGCCGAAGCGGTTCTTGAAGGCACGGATCAGGCGGTGCGAGGAATGGGTATCGCCCTCGAAATAGAGCACGGTATCGACGATGTGCTCCAGCACTCTCGGCCCCGCCAGGCTGCCCTCCTTGGTCACGTGGCCCACCAGGATGATGGTGGTGCCGCTGCTCTTGGCGATGCGCGTGAGCTGCGCCGCGCACTCGCGCACCTGGGCCACCGAGCCCGGCGCCGAGGTCAGGGCCTCGGAATACAGGGTCTGGATGGAGTCGATCACCGCCACCTCGGGCCGCTCCGCCTCCAGTGTGGCCTGGATCTTCTCCAGCTGGATCTCGGCCAGCAGGCCGAGCGCCGGGCTCTCCACGCCCAGCCGCTGCGCGCGCAGCGCGATCTGGGCGCCCGACTCTTCGCCGCTCACATAGAGCACGGGCCGCTGCGCGGCGAGATTGGCCAGCGCCTGCAGCAGCAGGGTCGACTTGCCGATGCCGGGATCGCCGCCGATCAGCACCACGCCGCCGGCCACCAGGCCGCCGCCGAGCACGCGGTCGAATTCGTCGATGCCGCTGGAGAAGCGCGGCACGTCGGCCGCCTCGATGTCGGCGAGCTTGCGCACCTGGGCCGAGACGGCCAGCGGCTGGAAGCGCTTGGCGGCCGGGCTTTCCGCCACGCTCTCCACCAGCGTGTTCCATTGCTGGCAGTGCGGGCACTGGCCCTGCCAGCGCGGCGCGGTGCCGCCGCATTCGGTGCAGGTATAGACGGTCTTGATCTTGGCCAAATCGGCAGTCCTTGCTGTAGCGTGCGGCCGCGCGGCAGACCGGCCGCACGGGCGGCGGCCCGGGCCGGCAGGTGCGACAGGCTGGCGCGGCCGGCAGTCAATCAGTGATCGTTGGATGGCAGCCGGCGCGTGGCCGGCGGCGCTCAGCCCGCGGCGGCGGCGTCCTCGGCCGGCGCGGTCAGCATGGCAACCGTGGTCGGCACGCGCGGGGCGAGTGCGCACATCAGCTCATAGCCGATCGTACCGCTGGCTTCCGCCACGTCGTCGATCGGCAGCCCCTGGCCCCACAACGTGACCGGCGAGCCGACTCTTGCCTTGGGACAGGGGGTCAGGTCGACGCTCATCATGTCCATGGAAACGCGGCCGACCAGCCGCGTGCGCACGCCGTCGACCAGCACGGGCGCCGGCTTGTCGCCCCAACCTGCAGCGTGGCGCGGATAGCCGTCGGCATAGCCGCAAGCCACCACGCCGATGCGCATCGGCTTCTCGGCCGTGTACAGCGAGCCATAGCCCACCGTATCGCCGGGCTGCAGGTCCTGCACCGCGATCAGCTCGCTTTGCAGGGACATGGCTGGCTGCAGGCCCAAGCTCGCGACGTCGGCCTCGCGGCCCGTCGGCGAGCCGCCGTACAGCACCACACCCGGGCGCACCCAGGCACGGTGCGCCTTCGGATGCCACAGCGTGGCGGCCGAGTTGGACAAGCTGGCCTCGCCGGGCAGGTTGGCGGTGGTGGCGTCGAAGACGGCCAGCTGGTGCTCGATGCCGCGCGGGCCGTCGGCGTCGGAGAAATGCGTCATATGGACGATGGTGCCCACGCCCGACAGCGTACGCGCGCGTTCCCAGGCCCCGCGGTACTGGTCGGGCAGGAAGCCCAGCCGGTTCATGCCGGTGTTGAGCTTCAGGTGCACCGCCAGCGGTCCCTTGGGCCGGGCCAGCTCCAGCATGCGCATCTGTTCTTCGCAATGCACGACGGAAGTCAGGCGGTACTGCTCCAGCAGCGGCACATCCTGCGGCTGGAAGATTCCCTCTAGCAGCAGGATGGGGCCCTGCCAGCCGAGGTCGCGCAGCAGCACGGCCTCATCCAGGTCCAGCAGGCCGAAGCCGTCGGCGGCACGCAGGCCGGCGAAGGCGCGGCGGATGCCGTGGCCGTAGGCGTTGGCCTTGACCACCGCCCAGAGGCGCGAAGTGGGCGCGCTGCGGCGCACCACCTCGAGATTGTTGGCAAGCGCAGGTTGATGGATGACTGCGTGAATGGGTCTTGGCATGGAATCGGGCTACTCAAGCGGAGAAGGCGGCACAAACTGCCGCCTTTGTGATCTCACTGCGACCAGATGGCGTCCGGCCATGCACCAGATCGGGGAATACCCGGTCGGCGCGCAACGCCTCTCGGGCGTTCACAGGCGATATTTGAACACATCCAGGGCACAGCACCGGGAATCGAATTGCAATCGCGTGGTCCAACTGGCCTCGTGCCGATGCGCCGAAATGTCTTATTTTCATGATATAAAGCCGGACGCTCCGGCCATGTTTCACTTCTGATGCAAAGTCGATGACGACAAGACGGACACAACGGCGGCGGCCAGCCGCCGTACACACGCATCACTTTGACACGCCGGTGTCGCCGGGTTCCCTGCCGGCGGCACCGATTGTCGCGGGGGCGCCGGCAAGCGGCGTAAGCGGGATAGCGAAAGAAAGCGAGAGCAGCCATGGAGACACAGTCCACAGTATGAAGAAGGGTTTTTACACCATCATGGCCGCGCAGTTCTTCTCTTCGCTGGCCGACAACGCACTGCTGATCGCCGCCATTGCCCTTCTTGCCGAACTCCACTCGCCGCAGTGGATGACGCCGCTGCTCAAGCTGTTCTTCGTGCTGTCCTATGTCGTGCTGGCTGCCTTCGTCGGCGCCTTCGCCGACTCCATGCCCAAGGGCCGGGTGATGTTCATCACCAACGCGATCAAGATCGTGGGCTGCGCGATCATGATGTCCGGCCTGCACCCGCTGCTGGCTTACGGCATCGTCGGCTTCGGCGCCGCGGCGTATTCGCCCGCCAAGTACGGCATCCTGACCGAACTGCTGCCGGCCGAGAAACTGGTCGCGGCCAACGGCTGGATCGAGGGCCTGACGGTGGGCTCCATCATCCTCGGCACGGTGGTCGGCGGCGCACTGATCTCGGTGCACGTGTCGCGCCTGCTGCTGAGCATCGACATCCCCTTCATCGACACCGGCATCACCACGCCGGCCGAGGCCGCCATGGTGGTGATCATGCTGTTCTACGTGGTCGCCACCATCTTCAACCTCTTCATCCCGGACACCGGCGCGCGCTACCCCCAACAGGAAAAGAATCCGATCAAGCTGATCGCCGAGTTCGGCGACTGCTTCACCACCCTGTGGCGCGACAAGCTGGGCCAGATCAGCCTGGCGGTGACCACGCTGTTCTGGGGAGCGGGCGCGACGCTGCAGTTCATCGTACTGAAGTGGGCAGAAAAGTCACTCGGGCTGAACCTGTCGCAAGGGGCCCTGCTGCAGGCGGTGGTGGCCGTTGGCGTGGCCGCTGGTGCCATTCTGGCCGCGGTGCGCATACCGCTGCGCAAATCGCTGTCGGTGCTGCCCTTCGGCGTGGCGATGGGAGCGGTGCTGATGCTGATGGCGTTCTACACCAAGGACGCAGTGCCGGCCCTCACCCTCAGCCTGGCGGGCATGCACATGCCGCTGCACATGCTGATCGCCTATGTGTTCCTGATGGTGGTCGGTGGCATGTCGGGCTATTTCGTCGTACCGATGAACGCCCTGCTGCAGCACCGCGGGCACGTACTGCTGTCGGCAGGCCATTCGATCGCCGTGCAGAACTTCAATGAGAATGTGTCGGTGCTGCTGATGCTGTGCCTGTACGCCCTGCTGGTCAAATTCAATGTGCCCATCGGCGTGGTCATCATCGCTTTCGGCACCTTCGTCTGCGCCACCATGCTGCTGGTGATGCGGCTGCACCAATACAATGTGCGTACGTTCGACTCCCTGGCGATGATCTGGGAAGACAAGCACCACTGAGCAGCATCACTGAGTCGCGCCACTGATCCGCGCGGGGCGATCCGCCCCGGCCGGGTCTGCGGCAGGCCGGCCTGCCGCGGCGTGGGCGCTCAGTCCCGCTCAGTCCGATGGCGCGACATCGGCAGCCAAGACACCGCTGGTGCCGTTGCAGTTGCCGTTGCCGTTGTCGCCCTCCGCCTCTTCGGCAGCCTCCCCGCCATTTGTACCCTGGGTGCCCTGCGAGCCTTGCGCTTCGCCTGTGCGCACCCTGGCGCGCTGCTCCCAGTCGGGCGGCACTACAAATCCCCGTGACACTTCGCGCCACATCCCGGGCGCCCCCGGTCCGGCCGGCTCCATCTCACACACCATGACGGGCGATTCGCGCCGCCAGTGCCGGTCATCGCGCGGATCGGCGAAGCGTGCGGCCAGCCCGGCCTGCAGCGTGGCCGCGTCCTCGGTCTGCTGCGCCGGGACCAGGGCACCCGACAGCCAGCGCGAGCGTGGCAGGCGACACCAGCGCACACCGCCGCGACCCGCTGCCCACGCCGACCACGACGGCAGCGTCGACCACCAGCCGCGCTGGTGGTCCGGGGCGAAACCCGCGCCCTCCAGCCAGTCTGGCTGCCGACCGTCGCGGTAGAACAGCCAGCCCAGCAGGTAGGCCTCGCTGCGCGCCGGCGACTGCCCGAGCAGCCCCAGCGCCTCCGGCGAGTGGCCGAGCGGCAACTGGCGGCGCACGATATGGTCGAGCTTGTCGGCCAGACGGTCGACCAGGTTCGGGCCGACGAAGCTGCGCAGGCGGGCCGCCTCGCGGGCTTCCGCGCCCACGCCGCCGGCGCCGCTTTGCGGCGCAGCCGGCTCCACCAGCAGGTAGAACTTTGCCGCCATCTCCCAGTGGACCAAGGCGCCGTCGGACAGGTCGCGCCAGACGAAGTCCAGCTCCCCCAGCGTCTGCACGCCGCGCGGCGAGGTGCGGCGTACCGGCAGGTTGGCCGCGATCAGCTCCAGGCCCGCGCAGCGTTCCAGCGCGAAGTGGAGCAGACGCTCGGCATGGCGGCCCAGCCGCAGGCTGCGGCCATCGCGTTCGCCGGCAGCCAGTTCGTCGACGGTGGGTGGGAGACCGTCCGGGTCGGCGGCCTGCAGCCAGTGTTCCCAGGCTGCCTGCGACCGGGCAGGCCAACGCGCGGGCACGGCGCCGGCCGGATTCCCCGGCGCGATGCTGGCGGCCGGCAGCCTTGCCAGCAAGGGGGGCGACAGCGTGCACCAGGCCAGGTCGCGCAGCCGCTGCGAGGCGGCTGCGCGCCACAGCGGCGCGCGCGCAGGCGTGCCGCCGGCGGCTAGCGGCGCGTCAACCCTCGGCTCCCGCATGGCCGTGTACCTCGCGCGCCAGGCAGAGGTCGTCCCAGGCGCGCGCCTTATCGGCGGGCGTGCGCAGCAGGTAGGCGGGGTGGTAGGTCACCACCACGGGAATGCCCTCGTAGCTGTGCACACTGCCGCGCAGCTTGCTGATGGGCGCGGTGGTGCGCAGCAGGCTCTGCGCGGCAATGCGGCCGAGCACCACGATCAGGCGAGGCCGCACCAGGGCGATCTGGCGCTTGAGGTAGGGTTCGCACTGCACCACTTCATCGGGCTCCGGATTGCGGTTGCCCGGCGGGCGGCACTTGAGCACATTGGCGATGAAGACATTGCGCCCGCGCGCCAGCCCCAGCGAGGCCAGCATATTGTCCAGCAGCTTGCCCGCCTGGCCGACGAAGGGCTCGCCTTGCTTGTCTTCGTTCTCGCCGGGCGCCTCGCCGACCAGCATCCACTCGGCCTGCCGATCGCCCACGCCAAAGACTGTCTGCGTGCGCGTGCTGCACAGCTTGCACGCCGTGCAGGCCGATACCTGGGTCTCCAGCGCCGACCAGTCGAGCGCGGCAATGCCCGCCGCGCGTGCGGACAGCGCCCCTTCGGGCGCGGTTGCGCTGGCAGGCTCCGTCGGTGCCGGCACGCGCACCGGCCGCTCGGGTGAGGCTTCCGCCACCGGTGCGGGCGGCGCCTCGGCCACGGGCTGCCTTGCCGGGCTGGAGTCCGATTGCGCCGATTGTGCCGATTGTGCGGATCGGGCCTGCACCATCGGCGCCACCGGTGCGGCCGGCGCCTCCGACGCTGGCGGAACTGCCGGAGCCACTGGCGCATGCTGCGCCTGCAAGGCCGCGGCGGTCGCCGGCGGCACGGCCTCGTCGGTCGCGCCCCCGGCGCCGGGATCCTCGGCCGCCGGCGGCAAGGTGCGCGGCAGCCATTCGTGGGCGATGCCCAGGACCTCGAGGAAACGTGCGCGCCTGTCCGTCATGCCGCCTGCCCTCCCGTCCAGGCGCGCCGCAGCACCAGCGCGTCCTCGCGGCCCTTGCCCACCGCCGGGTAGTAGCCCTTGCGCCGGCCGATCTCGACGAATCCCGCCTCGCGATAGAGCGCCAGCGCGCCCCCATTGGACGGCCGCACTTCCAGCAGCATTGTATGCAGGTGATGGACCTCGGCCGTGGCCAGCGCCGCCGCCAGCAGCAGCCGGCCCAGACCCTGCCGCTGACGGGCCGGGTCCACCGTGATGTTCAGCAGGTGCATCTCGTCGACTACCGGCATCAGCACCGCATAGCCGGCCAGGGCGCCTGCCGCGTCGCGAAGTGTCAGGCCGAGATGGCCGGCCTTGACCGAGTTCTCGAAGTTGCCGCGGGTCCACGGATGGCTATAGGCACGCGCTTCGATCTCGGCCACGGCTTCCACGTCGAGCGCAGTCATGCGGGCCAGCGCCCAACCCGCCGGCATGGCTGGCATCTCGGGCAACTCCGGCCAGCCGCCGGCGCCCTCTGGCAAAGCGCCGCTCATGGCTTGTCTCCGCCGGCCGCCGCCGCACGCTGCGCGGCCACGGCCTCGCGCTCGGCGATGGTCTGCGCGACCTTGTCGCGCAGGTAGATCGGCATGGCCTCTGCCGCATCGACCGCCTCGCCGCGGGCCAGCGCGCCGAAGGCAAGCGCCGCGACGGCGCGCGCGTCCGGCATCGCATCCGGCGCCACCCGTGCTGCGCCGGCAAGGCCGGCCAGGCGCTCGCCGAACACCTCGGCTGCATTGCCGGCCAGCCAGTACGGCCCGGCGGGCAGCGCCACCGTTTCGGGCGGGCCGACCTGCATTGCGGTCTGCGCCTGCCAGCGCTCGTCGTGCCAGGTGAAGGCACCGGCATAGACCTCGTCCATGCGGGCATCGAGCGCGACCAGCACGGCCGTGCCGGCCGGCAGCGGCGGCCCTTCGCGCCGGGCGCGCTCGGCGCAGGCCATCAGGGTGTTGACGGGTACCACCGGCAGCCCGGCGCCGAAGGCCAGGCCCTGCGCCACGCCGCAAGCGGTGCGCAGTCCGGTGAAGGAACCGGGGCCGGCACCGAAGGCAATGGCTGCGCAATCGGCCAGCGCGATGCCGGCCTCGGCCAGCAGTTCGCCGGCGGCGGGCAGCACGCGCGAAGAGGAGCGTGCGCCGGTGTGTTCGTGGCGGGACAGGCACTCCAGCGTGCCGTCCGCGGCGAGGTGGCCGAGGGCCACCGAGCACCACTCAGTGGAGGTTTCAACTGCAAGGATCCAGGACATGGCGGGATTGTATCCGCTGTCGGCCCGCTTGCCGCATCCGCGCGCACGCCGCACCGTCTCCGCCCGCACCATCCGGCCGCACCGTCAGGCCGAACAAGCAGGCCGCTCCGCGCAACCGAGCGCTTCCTCGATTTTTTTCTAGGCCGGCGCACAGGCGCCGGGGCTATCATCGCCCTTCCAACGATTACCCAACGATTGACACAGGAGAACACCATGAGCGAACTGCAGGCCCGCTTCGACCAGGCCCAGATCGACGTCAAGCAACTCGACGAGCGTCCGAGCAATATGACGCTGCTGCGCCTGTATGCGCTGTTCAAGCAGGGCAGCGAAGGCGACGCCCATGGCGACAAGCCGGGCATGACCGACTTCGTCGGGCGCTACAAGTTCGAGGCCTGGGAAACGTTGAAGGGCACCGGCCGGGACGAGGCGAAGGAAAAGTACATCGCGCTGGTCGAGGAGTTGCGCAGCGGCAGCGCGTCCTGAGGCCGGGCGCCCCGCTCAGGCCTGGGCCGCCGGCGGCTCGGGCCGCGCCCGGATGCGCCAGGCGGCGAGAATGGCGCTGGCGATGACCACGCCCACTGCCAGGAAGGTTTCGTCGAACGCGCGGATGCGCGCCGCGGCGGCCACGGCATCGCCCGCCGCCGTCGCGCCCAGCACCGCACCGTGCTCGGCCAGGCGCCACTGCAGGCCGACCCCGGCCAGGCTCACGCCGATCGCGCCGCCCAGCTGGCGCAGGAAGTTGATGCAGCTGGATCCCTGCGGGATCAGCGAATAGTCCACGCCGCGCATCGCGCCCAGCGTCAGCGAGGGCAGGATGCAGCCCAATCCGATGCGGCCCATGATCGCCCACAGGATCAGCAGCAGGTAGGGCGTGGACTGGGAACCCGTCGCCATCAGCAGGAAGGACAGGGCCAGCAGGGCCAGCCCGAGGGAAACCTGCCGGTGCGGCGGGACACGGTGCGTAAACCGGCCCGCCACCGCGATGGTGACGGCCAGCACCAGCCCGGCCGGCAGCAGCACCACGCCCGCGCGCGACGGCGTGTAGCCCAGCGCCATCTGCATATAGACCGGCAGCAGGTAGGTGGAGCCGAACAAGCCGGCGCCGTAGATGAAGGCCACCAGCGCGCCGGCGGCGAACTGCCGATAGCTGTACAGGCGCATGTTCATCAGCGGATGCGGCGCACGCAGCTGCCACAGCACGAAGGCCAGCAGCATCAGCAGCCCCAGGCCCACCAGCGCCAGGCCGCCGGCCAGCTCGCCGCGCATGGCCACCACGCCGTTCAGCAGGCTGACGGTCGCGATGCCGGCCAGGCCGAGCCCCCGCCAGTCCAGCGGCTTGCGTTCGCCCATCATCGCCGAATCCACCGCCATATAGCGGCGCGCCATCCACCATGCCGCCAGCGTCAAGGGCACTACCACGAAGAAGATCGAACGCCAGCCGAAGGCCTCGACCAGGAAGCCGCCCAGGCTGGGCCCCAGCGCCGGCGCCAGCACCACGCCGAAGCCGAACAGGCTGATCGCCTTGCCTTGCTCTCGCTCCTCGAAAACGCGCAGGATCAGGATATTGGGCAGCGGCTGCAGGATGCCCGCCGCCACGCCCTCGGCCACCCGCATGGCGATCATCACGCCATAGGTGGGCGAGAAGCCGCCGATGAAGCCGCCGCAGCCGAGCAGCGCCAGGCAGCCGATGAAGGTGCGCCGCAGTCCGAAGCGGTTGAGCAGCCAGGGCGTCAGCAGCAGCGACAGCGTCATGGCGATCATGAAGCTGGCTGCCACCCATTGGGCGCGCTCCTGCCCGAGGCCGAAGTGGCGGCTCAGGTCGGGAATGGCGACGTTGACGATGGTGGACGAGACGATCGAGGAGACCGTGCCCAGCATCAGCGTGAACAGCACGCGCCAGCGCGCCCGCTCGCCGTAGCGCGCGCGCAACGAGGCGCGCGTCGGCGCCCCTCGGGGTGCGGCGGCCTGTGCCGTCGACGGCTGCTCGCTCACCCGAGCCGTCCGCCGTCGGCCAGTTCGCGGATCTTGCGCACGGTGTCGAGGTCTGCCTCGTGATAGGCCGACTTGACGATCTCGGCGTAGCGATCGTTGCCGGTCTCATCGACAGCAGGCATCGTGGTCTCGTAGATGAAGCGCAGCAGCAGCGCGCCCTCGACCGGCGTCTCGATCATCATGGTGAGGGTGCCGCCAGCGTGCTCGGCCGTGGCCGCGCTCTCGTAGCGCAGGGCGCGCCGCGGCTCCAGCACCACGCGGTCGCGCACGGCGGCCTCGCCGAAATGCAGCACCCGCTCCATCCAGTTGTCGCCGCGCGCGACGATCTCGGCCCGGTCCAGCCCGAGCATGAACAGCTCGGGTTCCATGGCACGCAGCACCAGCCCCTGCCAGAGCTGCTCCGGCGTAAGCGGCGCCAGCCGCGGGTCGGCCGGGTCATTGATCTCTACCAGATGCTCGAAGCGCAACTTGTTTCTCCAGATTGGGATGTAATCGATATTATGACGGCACCGTGTACCAAGCCGCATCATTTCTTGATTCCGCCCCTGTCTGCCGGAGATTGCCATGCCCGACACCCAGCCAACGCATAGCGGCCACCATCCGCATGACAGCGCGCCCGACGGCACACCCGACCCGCGCCAGATCCTGGTCTACGCCGATTCCCTGTCCTGGGGCATCGTGCCGGGCACACGGCGCCGCCTGCCCTTCCCCGTGCGCTGGCCTGGACGGCTGGAGGGCGCGCTGAACGGCCCCGGCGGGCCCTGCGCCGGTGCGCCGGTGCGGGTGCTGGAGGACTGCCTGAACGGACGGCGCACGGTCTGGGACGACCCCTTCAAACCCGGCCGGCGGGGCCTGGATGGCCTGCAGCAGCGCATCGAAATGCACTCGCCGCTGGCCTTGGTGATCCTGATGCTGGGCAGCAACGATTTCCAGTCCATGCATCCGCACAATGCCTGGCATGCCGCCCAGGGCATTGCCGCCCTGGTCCAGGCCATCCGCGGCGCGCCGATCGAACCCGGCATGCCGGTGCCGCCGGTGCTGGTGGTGACGCCGCCGCCGATCCGCACCCCGCGCGGCCCGCTCGCGCCCAAGTTCGCCGGCGGCGAGCACAAGTGCGCAGGGCTGGCCGAGGCCTACCGCGAGGTCTGCGGCATGCTGGGCTGCCCGGTGTTCGATGCCGGCACCGTGATCCGCAGCAGCGAGGTCGACGGGGTGCACCTGGATGCCGACGCCCACGTCGCGCTGGGCGATGCCTTGGCAGACGTGGTCGCCCCGCTGCTGGCGCGCCCAGTCTAGCGCCGACCTTACCGGGCCGCGCCGCCGGGCGCGCGCAGGCTCCTGACAGGGGTTGTCAGGAGCCCTTCCGCACAATGCCGACATTGCGCCACACGGGCGCGCGTACGCAATGGAGGCTGTGATGCAATTGCTGATCCGAATCGAGGTCGACGATCTCGCCCACGGCATCGCGTTCTACCGGGATGCCCTGGGCCTGCGCCCCGGGTCCTGCCGGCCGGATACCGCAACGGTGGCAATGCACGCAGGGCCGGGCGTGCAGATCTTGCTGGCCCTGCCGCGGCGCAATGCGCGGCGCATGGCTCCGGCCCGGGTCGACTGGCTCGTGCCCGACCTCGAGTGCGCCGTCGAACGGGCGCTGGCGGCGGGCGCCGACCTGGAGGACTGGCCGCAGGACTGCGGCGCCGGACTGCAGGCCGTGGTGCTGGACCCCTTCGGCAATGCCCTGCAGTTCGTCCAGTGGACGGTGGCGGAGCGCGAAGCCGGGCACTGGCTGGGCGCCGGCGTGCTGGCCGGGCTGCAGTTGCCGGGCGTGGCGGCCGTTCCGGCCTGAGAGCGGCTGGGACCGACCCGATTCCGGCCGCCGGCGCGCTCGCAGGAACCAGGCCGCCGCCGAAAAACAAGAAGGCCCCACCGGTTCACCCGGCGGGGCCTTCTGCTTTCACGATCAAGACCGCCAGGCAGGCTCAGACGCCCAGCCCCGGCGCAGGCAGCGCTTACAGCAGCGGCGCGCCCGTCTTCGCCTGGATCTCTTCGCGGCTGACGCCCGGCGCGGTTTCCACCAGCTTCAGGCCGGCTTCGGTCACGTCGATCACGCCCAGGTCGGTGATGATGCGGTTGACCACGCCCACGCCGGTCAGCGGCAGCGTGCAGGACTTCAGGATCTTCAGGTCCTCGCCGCCGTCCTTCTTCTTGGCGGTGTGCTCCATCAGCACGACCACGCGGCCGACGCCGGCCACCAGGTCCATCGCGCCGCCCATGCCCTTGACCATCTTGCCCGGGATCATCCAGTTGGCCAGGTCGCCCTGCTCGCTGACCTGCATGGCGCCGAGAATGGCCAGGTTGATGTGGCCGCCGCGGATCATCGCGAAGGAATCGGCCGACGAGAAGATCGACGAGCCCGGCAGCGTCGTCACGGTCTGCTTGCCGGCATTGATCATGTCGGGATCGACTTCGTCCTCGGTCGGGAACGGGCCGATGCCGAGCAGGCCGTTCTCCGATTGCAGCCACACTTCCATGCCTTCCGGAACGGCGTTGGCGACCAGGGTCGGCAGGCCGATGCCGAGGTTCACATAGAAGCCGTCCTGCAGCTCGGTGGCGGCGCGCGCCGCCATTTCCTCACGTGTCCATGCCATGATGCGTCTCCTTAGGCTGCGGCACGCACGGTGCGCTGCTCGATGCGTTTCTCGGGGTTGGTGTTCAGCACGATGCGCTGCACGAAGATGCCGGGCGTGTGGATCTCGTCCGGGTCCAGCGTGCCGGTCTCGACGATCTCCTCGACCTCGGCCACGGTCACCTTGCCCGCCATCGCGCACATCGGGTTGAAGTTGCGGGCGGTGCGGCGGTAGATCAGGTTGCCGGCGCGATCGGCCTTCCAGGCCTTGACCAGCGCCACATCGGCGGTCAGCGAACGCTCCATCACGTACTGGTGGCCGTCGAACTCGCGGATCTCCTTGCCTTCGGCCACCAGCGTGCCCACGCCGGTCTTGGTGAAGAAGGCCGGGATGCCCGCGCCGCCGGCGCGCAGCTTCTCGGCCAGCGTGCCCTGGGGCGTGAACTCCAGCTCCAGTTCGCCGGCCAGGTACTGGCGCTCGAACTCCTTGTTCTCGCCCACGTAGGACGAGATCATCTTGCGGATCTGGCGCGTGGTCAGCAGCAGGCCGAGACCGAAGCCGTCGACGCCTGCATTGTTCGAGATGCAGGTGAGCTGCTTGGCACCGCTGTCGCGCAGCGCTTCGATCAGCGCCTCGGGAATGCCGCACAGACCGAAACCGCCGACCGCGATGGTCTGGCCGTCACGGACGACGCCTGCAAGCGCCTCGGCGGCGCTGGCGTAGACCTTGTTCATGCTTTGCTCCTTCCTCGGTGGTTCCCGTTCGCGTGGAGCCGCCGGTCTGGCCGGCGGCGGGCGACGCGGGGAAATTGTAACGGTACAATCGGGCGGCAAGCGCCGCCATGTCGACCAACCGACAGCATACGCGATGCGGCACTTGCTAGGCCATTACGTAAAAATACATAAGGAAATGCCCGCAATCGACTACCAGACCGCCTTCCAGCTCGCCCCCGTGGGCCTGGTCCTGTCACGCGAGCGCATCATCGAGGACTGCAACGACGAGGTCTGCCGCATCTTCGGCACCACCCGGCAGGCGCTGGTCGGCCAGTCCTTCCAGGTGCTCTACCCGAGCGCCGACGAATTCGAGCGCATCGGCGCACGCATCGTGCCGATCATGAACACGCGCGGCATGTACTCGGACGAGCGCATCATGAAGCGCGCCGCCGGCGAACTGTTCTGGTGCCACGTGACCGGCCGGGCGCTGGACCGCAAGGATCCGCTGGGCGCCGGCATCTGGACCTTCGAGGACCTGTCGCAGAAGCGCCCCGTCACCGCCGAGCTGACCGCGCGCGAACGCGACGTCGCCGCCCAGCTGGTGGACGGCAAGACCAGCAAGCAGATCGGCAAGCTGCTGGCGATCAGCCCGCGCACCGTCGACATCTACCGGGCACGGTTGATGAAGAAGTACGGCGCGAGCACCGCGGTGGACCTGGTGCAGCGGCTGGTCAATCACTAGTCCACTGAATCACTGAAATCGGTCGGTGCCTGCCACGCCATGCGGGCTCATCGCGTCGTTGCAAATGCTCGCAATAGCCGTGCTATTGCTGCGCTTTGCGCCTAGCGCTGATTCCCGCATGGCATGTCCTTCACCTCCCATTTCAATGATTCAGTGGACTAGCCGGCCGGCGCTGCCCGGCAGACGGCGCGCCGCCCTAGCCCGAGATCAGCGCCCGGATGGCGTCGGGCAGCGGCACCGATTTTTCCGCCTCGTAGTCGCTCCAGACCACCTTGGCGCCGCCCTCGGCGTAGACGACGTCCGGCTCGTCGATGCGGCGGATCTCGACGCGCGTCTCGAAGCTGCTGCGCCCCGGCGCGCCCGCATACAGGCGGCATTCGATATCGCCCGGGTAGCGCAGCTGGCGCAGGAAGGTCATGTGCGCGTTGATGACGACCGGCCCGCGGCCATCGGCATCCTTGCCGCCGTGGCCGAGCGATTCGAACCAGGAAATGCGCGCCTGTTCCATATAGCGGAAATAGACGGTGTTGTTGACATGGCCCATGGCGTCCATGTCGCCCCAACGGATGGGCATCGGGAGGGTGTAGACGGGTTTCATGGCAGCTAGCCTACATCGGCGTGGCCATTCACGCCATCGCCTGTGCACGCCGATGCACGCTGTCAGCTAGTCGCCGAGCAGCGGCGCGTGCTGCCTCAAGGCGAACGAGGTGCCTGACGAGCCTGAATGGTCTTGCGCGACGTACGCGACCATGACGGGCCGCCATGAAGCGTCTTCGGCCGCAGCCCTGCCGGCCCCGGACACCGACACCCGGTGCGGCGCCGTAGCCACCACCGCCGGCCGTCGCGCCGGGATGCCCCGCGCCGGCGCCCCTTCCTGTCGCTCCACCCAGGCTGGAGCCGCCGCGCCGCCGACGCGGCCGGCAGCCACTTGGCGTCCACCACCCGCCGTCGCCACGTTGCCGGGATGCGAGGCGGGTGCCCTCGTCAGCGTATGCGCCGGGGGACTTGGGTTCGCTTGGGATGGCCGCGGCACATCAGCCGCAATCGTGTTTGAAGGCGCGGCCGGGGCTGCGGCCGGCGGGGACTTCGTCGCCGGCGCGGGCTGCGCGGCGACAACGGCCGGCGGCGCTGCCTGTGCCGCGACCTCCGGCGGCGGCCGGACTGGCACCGTGCGCGCGGCCTGCACCTGCCCCGGCTGCTGCAACGTGTACAGCCACCAGGTCAGGCCGCCGCCAGCCAGTCCCAGCACCAGCCCCGCGAGCAGGCCGCCCACCACGCCACGCCGGAACGCGCGCTGCCGCGAGCGCAGCAGGCCGCCCGACGCTTGCGCCACATAGCTGGCCACCGCCTCCGCACGCATGGCCGCGATGGCCTCGCGTACGTCGAAGCGGGTGCCGAAGGGCGGCGGCACGAGGATGCCCGGGTACTTGTCGGGTGGGAAAGCATTGATCATGGGATGCGCCTGCTCAAAGGATGACGGGCGACGCCGCGACGGTCTCGGCCCGCATACCGAGATGGCCGGATGCTAGCAAAGGGAGGCCGCGCGCGGCCCGCGAAACTTCGGCAAATGCGGCACCCGAAGGTGGCATTGCCAGCCGTGTCCGCTGCTCAACGGGCAAGGGGCGCCGGGGCGATCGCCGCGGCGTCGGACAGATCGGTCTCCAGGCCACGGATACGCTTGTGCAGCTGCTCGAGGCGGATGCGCGCCGCGCGGTTCTCGACGTGTGCTGCCTGCACCTGTTCGCGCGTGGCCTGCTGCTCCTCCAGCATCTGCCGGCGCTGGGCTTGCATGATGCGCACATCCCGGTCGAGCGCACCGGCCCGTGCCTCGCTCTCCTGCGTGAGCCGTGCCAACTCTCGCTGCTGGGCCGTCAGCACCTCGCCAAGGATGGCTTCGCGTGCCCATGCGGCGTTCTGCTGCGCAAGCCGCAAGTAGGCCTTCTCGGCGGAAGAGAAATCGTCGAAGCGGAACACGCGCCACAGCTTGCGGTGATGCAGCAGCGCCAGATAGCACACCACGGTGTCATCGGCGACCAGCAGGCTGGCGCCGTAGTCGCCGTCGTAGCTGGTGCGCAGCTCGCGTACCCTCCCCTCACGCATGCGGGTGTCGAGTTCGCCGAGCAGGCCTTGCGACGCTTCGGCAGGCACCGGGGCATCGCTGCCGCCCGGGGCGGCAGCCACCGGCTCCGCCGCCACGGCTGCGGCGGCAACGACGGCACCCGCAAGCAATACGGCGCTCCGCAGGGCGGCCGGGAAGATCCGGCGTGGACGAATCAGGCTCGAACGCATGGCATCGGACTGGAAAAGACCGCCAAGTCTAGCGACCGCCCTGCTTCTGCGGTATCAGACCAGTCTGAATCCGTATTTGACCGATCCGAAACCCCGCTACGTGAAGCGGATAAAGAAACGGGCGGTGCCCCGCGGCACCGCCCGTCGTCATCAGCTCGCTATCGCTCAGCGTTTGGCGATGGAAGCCTCAGCCTTGCCCACCAGTTCCACGCCGATCTGCTTCTTCCACTTGTCGTAGACCTTGGCGGTCGCCTTGCGGAAGGCATCGTGCTCGGCCGGCGTGAGCTGGCTCACCTTGACGCCGTGCGCTTCCATGTCCTTCCAGGCCGGCGTGCCCGGCTCGGCCAGGCCCTTGCGGGCCAGCGCGGTCTCTTGCTTGCCGGCGTCGATGGCGGCCTGCTTGACGATATCGCGGTCAGCCGGCGTCCAGCTTTCCCAGATCTGCTTGTTGACGACGAAGATCAGCGGGTCGGCCACGTAGCCCCAGGTCGTGACGAACTTCTGGCCCACCGTGTACAGCTTGGCCGCCGCGAACACGGACTGCGGATTCTCCTGGCCGTCGACGGCGCCCGAGGCCATCGCGGGCTGGGCGTCGGCCCAGCTCATCTGCGTCGGGTTGGCACCCAGCGCATTGAAGGTCTCGATGTACAGCGGCGAACCGACCACGCGCAGCTTCAAGCCCTTCAGGTCTTCCGGCTTGCGGATCTCGTGCTTCGAGTTGGACACCTCGCGGAAGCCGTTCTCGCCCCAGGCCAGCGGCACCACGCCGGACTTCTCCAGCGTGGCGAAGATCGACTTGCCCACCTCGCCCTGCGTGAGCGCGTCCAGCGCCTTGTAGTCGGGCATCAGGAACGGCAGCGAGAACAGGTTCAGCTCCTTGACCTGCGGCGACCAGTTGATGGTCGAGCCCACCGCCATGTCGATCACGCCCTGGCGGATCGCAGAGAATTCGCGGGTCTGGTCGCCCGCCACCAGCGAGGTGCCGGGGTACAGCTTGATGTTGATGCGGCCGTTGGTGCGCTGACGCACCAGGTCGGCCCAGATCTCGCCGCCCTTGCCCCAGGGAAAGGCGGGGCCGAGCACCAGCGACATCTTGTACTCGGCCTTGTAGTTCTGGGCCATGGCGCCGGCGGGCGCGAAGGCGGCGGCGGCAATCGCGGCGGCGGCGGACAGCATCAGGGCACGGCGTTTCATCGGTTTCCTCTCCTCTCGGGAATCGTTATTCAGTTCTTCATCATCGTGGTCGGTCCCGGCATCAGTAGCCGAGCCGTTCGGGCAGCCAGGTCGCCAGCGGCGGATAGGCCAGCACCATCAGCATGGCGATGAACATCGCCAGCAGCATCCAGATCACCCAGGGCACGGTCTCCTCCATGCGCACGCGCGCGATGCGGCAGGACACCATCAGGTTCACCGCCAGCGGCGGCGTGAACTGGCCCAGCGCCACCTTGAGCGTCAGCACCACGCCGAACCAGACCGGGTTCCAGTGGAAGGCGTTGGCGATGGGCAGCAGCAGCGGCACGAAGATCAGGAAGATCGAGATGCCGTCCAGAAACATCCCCACCGTCATCAGCAGCAGCACGATCAGGGCCAGCACACCGTACTCGCCGAGGCCCGAATGAGCGATGGCGTCGGCCAGCGGGTCGATCACGCCCAGCGTGGACAGCGCATAGGCGAAGATGCCCGCCAGCGCCACCACCAGCAGGATCACCGCCGAGGTCTCGGCCGCCTCCTGGAAGATCACGAAGAGGTCGCGCAGGCCGATACTGCGGTAGACCACCATGCCGACGAACAGGCCGTAGACCACCGCCACCACCGCCGCCTCGGTCGGCGTGAACCAGCCCGCGCGCATGCCGCCCAGGATCAGGAAGGGCGCGACCAGGCCCCAGGCCGCCTCGCGCAGGCTCTTCCAGAACGGCGGCCGCGGCAGCGCGGCCTCGATGGCGCCCATATTGTGCTTGCGGGCCAGCCACACCGCCGGCACGATCAGCGCCACGCCGGCCAGCACGCCAGGCACCATGCCGGCGGCGAACAGCGCGGGCACCGAGGCGCCCGGCACCAGCACGCTGTAGATGATGAAGGCGACCGACGGCGGAATCAGGATGTCGGTGGCCGCGGCCGCGCCCACCACCGCAGCGCTGTAGGCGCCCGGATAGCCGGCGCGCGACATGGCCGCGATCATCACCCCGCCCACCGCGGCCGCGTTGGCCGGGCCCGAACCGGAGATGCCGCCCAGGAACATGGCCACCAGGATAGCCACCAGCGGCAGCATACCGGGGCCGCGCCCGACGATGGCGATGGCGAAGGTCACCAGGCGCTGCGCCACGCCCGAGCGGTCGAAGATGGATCCGACCAGCACGAACATCGGGATGGCCAGCAGCGGGTACTTGGCGAGGCCGGCGTAGAAGTTCTGCGGCACGGCCAGCAGGCCGAACATCTGCGTATCAAGGTTGGACAGGCCGATGGCGACCAGTCCGCCCAAGCCCAACGAGACGCCGATCGGCACGCCCAGCAGCATCAGGCCGATGAAGACGACGAACAGGATGATGGCGATCAGCGTCATTGCGCGCCTCCCGCATCGGTCGCACCGGCGGCCGCGCCCTGGCGCGCGGCATGCAGCGCCTTGAGCGCGCGCACATTGCGCAGCGCCAGCCCCAGCGCGCGCAGCACGATGGCCAGCGAGAACAGCGGCAGCCAGACCGAATACCACCAGCTCGGCACGCCGATGCCGGGCGAGGTCTCGCCGAAGGTGTACTCATCCCAGGTGATGCGCGCACCAAGCACCGCCAGCGCCAGGAACATCAGCGCAACGGCCAGCGCGGACAGGACGCCCAGGCGCTTCTGCCGGGCTTCGCTGCCACGGTCGAAGAAGTACTCGATGCGGATATTGCGGTCGCGCGCCACCGCCGCGCTGCCGGCCACCAGCGCCAGCACGATCATCAGGAAGACCGAGAACTCCTCGGTCCAGGCGAAGGACTCGTCGGTGAAATAGCGCACCACCACGTTGGCGAAGGTGATGCCCACCAGCAGCACCATGACGATCACGGCGATCCAGTCCTCGATGCGCGGCGAGACACGGAATTCTGCCTCGACGGCTTCGTCGGCCGCCTGCGGAATGACCGTCGAATCGACGACATGCTGCGGCACGGGCTCGCGCCGCGCCTCCCGTTGTTGCTCCATCCTCCCCGGCCTCCGGTCCGGTCCGCGCGGACCATGGCGGTCGCGGCGGTTTTGAATTTTGAATTATGTAAAGACTTAATCGGAATACATGGCGATTATGCCAAGAGTGGCGCCCTGTCCACCAGGATTTCTTGCGCGCCCGGCTAGTGGCGGCATTCGAGGAGGCGACCAAGGCCATGGCCAAAGGGGACCGGATACGCCCTTGACCGAAAGCGACAGACCCCGCCGCCGCGCGCTTGTGGCGCCGGCCGGGGCCCTGGCTTGCCTCCGATTTGCGCCGGATGACACCATCCGGCGCCAGGCCGCTTACACCATGCCGTCGTCGGCGGTGATCACGGCACCGTTGATGAACTGCGACTGGTCCGAGGACAGCAGCAGCAGCAGGCCATCGAGGTCCTCGGGCTTGCCCAGGCGCTTGCGCGGCAGCATCTGGATCAGCTTCTGGCCCGCCTCGGTGTCCCAGTGGTGGTGGTTGATATCGGTGTCGATATAGCCCGGGCAGATGGCATTGACATTGATGCCGTGGCGCGCCCATTCCAGCGCCATGGCGCGGGTCATGTGCACCACCGCGGCCTTGCTCATGCAGTAGACGCCGATCTGCGACAGCACCTTCAGCCCCGCTACCGAGGCGATGTTGACGATGCGCGACTGCGGCAGCGGGTTGCCCGTCTTCTCCGCGCCCTTGGCCCGCGCGATCATGCGCTTGGCCACTTCCTGCGCCACGAAGAAGGCGCCGCGGGTATTGGTGTCGAAGACGAAATCGAAGTCGTCGGGGCTGACGTCGGTCAGCTTCTGCGTGGTCGACACGCCCGAATTGTTGACCAGGATATCGATGGCGCCAGCCTCGGTCTCGGCGTGGGCGACGGCCGCGCGGATGCTGTCGGGATCGGTGACATCCAGCCGCACGACGTGGGCGTTGCCGCCCTCGGCCTCGATGGCCGCGCGCAACTCCTTGAGCCGCTCGGTACGGCGCGAAGCCAGTACCACCTTGGCGCCGGCCGCTGCCAGCACGTGAGAAAAGCGCTTGCCCAGACCACTCGAGGCACCGGTCACCATTGCGACCTTGCCTTCCAGATTAATCGACAAACCCATGATGACCTCTGTTTGCGGAAGGAGCCAGGCACCCGCCCCAGGGCGCGCGCTTTCCGTCCCTTCCTGCCTGGATCTCGCATGCTGCCGCCGGCCCCGGCCCGCAGGGCCAGGTGTGGCGAAAGGCAGCATACCAAAAAAACGAACGATCGTTCAAAAAAAATCCTTGCCTGCGGGTGGCGAGTCCCGGACAATGCCGGAGATTCTAAGAACTTGGCAGGCAAAGGGAAAGAGGGAAAAATCCCACTGCCCGGTTTGCATGAAGACCGATCACCGCATATCCCACAAATTGCAAAGGATAATGCCCCGAGTCCCGCACGCGAAAGCGGCGGAGCCTGGATGCCATCCCGCGCACGCTGCAAAGAAAACAGAGGGTTAGAGACAAATGGATCAGCAACAGCTCCTGGAGCAGTTCGGCCCCCGCGAGGCCATGGAGTATGACGTCGTCATCGTCGGCGGCGGCCCCGCGGGCCTGGCGACCGCCATCCGGGTGAAGCAGCTCGCGCAGGAGAAGGGCAACGACGTCAGCGTCTGCGTGCTGGAAAAAGGCTCCGAGGCCGGCGCCCACATCCTGTCCGGCGCGGTGATGGATCCGCGCGCAATCGACGAGCTGCTGCCCAACTGGAAGCAGGACGGTGCCCCGCTCAACCAGCCCGTGACCGGCGACGACGTGCTGTTCCTGAGCGAGACCGGCGTCAAGCGCACGCCCGACTGGCTGGTGCCGCGCAACTTCCATAACCACGGCTGCTACGTCATCTCGCTGTCCAATGTCGTCAAGTGGATGGCGACGCAGGCCGAGGCGCTGGGCGTGGAGATTTTCCCGGGCTTTGCGGCAGCCGAGGTACTGTACGACGACAAGGGCGCGGTGCGCGGCGTCGCCACCGGCAACATGGGTATCAGCAAGGACGGCGAGCCGACCGAGAACTTCCAGCTCGGCATGGAACTGCTGGGCAAGTACACGATCTTCGCCGAAGGCGCGCGCGGCCACCTGGGCCGTCAACTGCTGGAGAAGTACAAGCTGACCGCTGGCAAGGACCCGCAGACCTTCGCCATCGGCATCAAGGAATTGTGGGAAATCGACCCGGCCAAGGCCAAGCCAGGCCTGGTGGTGCATACGGCCGGCTGGCCGATGCAGGACGACACTTTCGGCGGCGGCTTCCTGTACCACCTGGAAGACAACAAGGTCACGCTCGGCTTCGTCATCGGCCTGGACTACCAGAACCCGTGGCTGAACCCGTTCGAGGAAATGCAGCGCTGGAAGACCCACCCGGCCATCCGCGCGCATATCGAAGGCGGCAAGCGCATTGGCTACGGCGCCCGTGCGATCAACAACGGTACGCCGCAGGCCCTGCCCAAGACGGTGTTCCCGGGCGGCGCGCTGGTCGGCTGTGACGCCGGCTACCTGAACGCCGCGCGTATCAAGGGTAGCCATGCGGCCATCAAGAGCGGGATGATGTGCGGTGACGCCGTGTATGAGGCCGTCACCGCCGGCCGTTCGGCGGATGAACTGTCCGCCTACCCGGCCGCCTTCGAGCAGAGCTGGCTGAAGGAAGAACTGGACCAGTCGCGCAACTTCAAGTTGTGGTTCAAGAAGAGCCCGACGCTGGGCAAGATCATGACCGGCGTCGAGCAATGGCTGCTGCCCAAGATCGGCGTCGCCAGCCCGCCCTGGACGCTGCACGGCACGAAGAAGGATAACCAGGCGCTCAAGCCGGCGGCGGAGTGCCCGAAGATCGCGTATCCGAAGCCGGACGGCAAGCTGACCTTCGACCGCCTGTCCTCGGTCTTCATCAGCAACACCAACCACGAGGAAAACCAGCCCGCGCACCTGACGCTGAAGGATGCGACCGTGCCGGTCAAGATCAACTGGGACAAGTACGCGGGCCCCGAGAGCCGCTACTGCCCGGCCGGCGTGTACGAGTTCGTGCAAGGCGACGATGGCAAGGAACGCCTGCAGATCAACGCGCAGAACTGCGTGCACTGCAAGACCTGCGACATCAAGGACCCGACCCAGAACATCGTCTGGGTCACGCCGGAAGGTGGCGGCGGCCCGAACTACGTGGGCATGTAAGAGGCGCGCCGCGGACACACGCGCGGCGAAGCGGTTAGGGAAAACGGCAGCCGGCGCGCTGCCGTTTTTTTTGTAGCGCCATCTATACTTTTTCCATGGTTCGCCGGCCGCCTTCCGGGCGGCGTGTGGCGCTCCGCCAACATGGAGGAGGTGGTGCGATGGAATTGTTCTCTCGGATCCTGCTCTGCTATGACGGCTCGCGCGAAGGGCGCCGGGCCCTGCGCCTGGGCGCGGAACTGGCGCAACGCGTGGGCGCCGAGACCCACCTGCTGGCTGTCCTCGACAATGCCTATTGGATCCGGGGCTATGACGCCGCAGTGATGGAAGCCACGCTGGTCGAGGAACAGTCGGCGCGGGAAATCCTGCGTGAAGGCGTCGAGAAACTGGAGGCGCGCGGCATCAGCGCGACCGGGCACTTCGCCACCGGCAGCCCGATCGACCAGATCGCGCGCATGGCCGACCGGATCCGTGCCGACCTGATCGTGGTGGGACACAAGCGCTGCGGCCTGCTGGCGCGGTGGTGGGCCGGACAGGGGCACGGCCTGCTGCTCGACAAGGTGTCCTGCAGCGTGCTGGTGGCCGTGGACACCGGCGAGGGACCGGCCCACGAGTGAAGGCAGGGGTTGCGCGCGGACCCGCGCGCCCCGCCCGGCAACGAAGATGGGCACGTCGGGCCAGCCGGGCAGCCGGCACCCGGCATTGTCAGCAGCCCCCGGCTGTGGCATTCTTGTGCAATGCACACGACGATGTCTTTCCCGCTTTGCACCTGGTGGCGCTCCTGAAGGAGCGGCATCGTCACATCCATTCCCCTGACCATGTCCGCCGCAGTCTGGCCGGCATCGCGTCATCTTCTTGCCTCGCTCGTCCTGCGGCGGATTCCAACGGAACCCGGCAATGCAAGACAAGCAAGATACCCCTGACCCGACCCGTCTCAATGTCCTGACCGGCGACCGGCCGACCGGCGCGCTGCACCTCGGCCACTACGTGGGCTCGCTGAAGACCCGCCTTACACTGCAGGACACGCATCAGCAGACCCTGCTGGTGGCCGACACGCAGGCGATGACAGACAACGCCGACGATCCCGACAAGGTACGGCGCAATGTGCTGGAAGTCGTGCTCGACTACCTGGCGGTCGGCATCGATCCGGCCAAGAGCACCATCGCGCTGCAGTCCGGCCTGCCCGCACTGGCGGAACTCACGCTGCTGTACATGAACTTCGTCACGGTGGCCCGGTTCGAGCGCAATCCGACCATCAAGGAAGAAATCCAGGCGCGTGGCTTCGGCCGCGACATCCCGGCCGGCTTCCTGTGCTATCCCGTGGCGCAGGCCGCCGATATCACGGCCTTCCAGGCCAGCGTGGTGCCGGTGGGCGAGGATCAGGCACCGCTGATCGAGCAGACCAATGAAATCGTGCGCCGGATCAACCGCCAGGCGGGGCGGCCGGTACTGCTGGAAGCGCAGGCCCTGATCCCCGCCATGGGCCGCCTGCCCGGCGTCGACGGCAAGGCCAAGATGAGCAAGTCCCAGGGCAATGCCATTCCGCTGTCCTCGACGCCAGATGAAATCCAGGCTGCCGTCAAGCGCATGTACACCGACTCCGGCCACCTGCGCGCCTCCGACCCCGGCAAGGTCGAGGGCAACGTGGTCTTCACCTACCTCGATGCCTTCGACGAGGACCATGCCGAAGTCGAGCGGCTCAAGGCAGCCTACCGCGCCGGCGGCCTCGGCGACATGGTGCTCAAGCGTCGCCTGGACGAGAAGCTGCAGGCCTTGATCGCCCCCATCCGCGAACGGCGCGCGCAACTGGCGCGCGACCCGGCCTACCTGATGGAGGTGCTGCGCGAGGGCACAGCGCGCGCCCGCGCCGTGACGCAGCACACGCTGGACGAGGTGCGCACCGGCCTGGGACTCTTCTCGCTGTTCGGCGCGGCGTGCTGATCGCGGCCGCGCCACACCCTTCTCCTACAGGGGCAGGCGCGAGCCGGACAGCAGCTGCTCGTAGATAAAGCAGTGCAGCAGCGTCAATTCTCGCTCGCCCAGGCTGTCAAAGGCCACGCTGAAGGCCGGAAAGTTCTCGTCGCCCGCCTCCGCCGGCACATTGCGCACCCAGGCGGGAATATTGACTTCGCAGTCGAAGGCAGCGGTACGCAGCTGAAAGCGCAGCCACACGCGGCTGTCCGGCCGCGGCGCCGGGCCCACGGCCTGCAGCAGCGCACCGCCCAGGCTCAGGTCGGACAGCACGACCAGCCGCTCGCCGTCTTTCGCCTGCGCCTGCGCAGCGGCCTGCGCGCCCTGCATGGTTTCGGCCTCGCCCTCCTCCTCGTACAGGAAGGCAGCCAGCCGCGTCGGCACTCTCGCGGCCTTGCGCACGGGCAACTGCTCCGACTGCGTGGGTGCCGACAGCACGAGGTAGCGGAAAGGGCTGCGGCAGACGGCCGTGATGGTCGAGCGGAAGCTATAGATCGCCTGCCCGGAGAAGCCCCGCAGCAACAGCGTCTCGCCCGCCTCGATGGGCTGCTCCCGGCCACCGAGCTGCGGCCAGGAAATGAACAGAGCCTGTTCGATGAAGCCGATCAGCCGGCTGGCCGCGGCGCGCTCGGACCCGCCCGGCACCTTCACATGCAGCAAGGTCCCCACCGGCAGGCCGAGCGGGCCGCTGCTGGCGCGGCCCTCCTCCGCACCGCCCTGCGCCGGCTCGGTCTCATGGCGGCTGAGCCCGCCGTGGCGGAAGACCAGATCGACGTCGCGTGCGTCGTGGATGACGTTGCCACTGCCGAGCACGCAATTGCCCGCATCGTCGAGCAGCGTCCAGGGCAAGGGCTGCCCCACGGGGAGATCGGTTGGAGAGAGCGGAATCAAGTGCATGCGCGACAAAGCCTCAGCAGGAAACGTGGCAGGCGGATGCGGGCACGGATGGCGCCGTGCGGCGTCCGCCACCTGATTCGCTTGCTATCGGCCGGCCCGCCGAAAAGTTAAATCCGCGTGACAAAGCAGCGTGAGAATCGGCTGGCGCCGCCTGCGCGGGCCGGGCAGCGTCGTCCGGCACCTTGACGGCGGCAGCCCGCGTCCGCAGAATACGCCAAATGCTGTCAGACAGCCTGACAAATCCAAGAATCGCCATGAACACGCTGCCCCGCCCTGCTTCGCTTGCCAGCCGCATCGCCGACACACTGCGTGCGGATATCGTCGGCGGTCGCTTTGCCGCCGGCGCCCGGCTTCCCGCGGAATCCGCGCTCGCCGATGCCTTTGGCGTCAGCCGGCCGATCGTGCGCGAGGCCATCGCCCTGCTCAAGGCGGATGGCGTGCTGGTGACGCGCAAGGGCTCGGGGGCCTATGTCTCCGACACGCCGGGCGGGCAGGTCTGGCGCGTGAACAGCGCGCCCGATGGCGGGCCCACACCGGCCCAGCTGTTCGAACTGCGCATGGTGGTCGAGGCGGCTTGCGCCGAAATGGCCGCCACCCGGCGCACCGAGGCCGACCTTGCCGCCATCCGCGCGGCGCTGGAGGCCATGCGCACGCAGGCCGAGGATTTTGCCCGCGCCGCCGCGGCCGACGTGGCCTTCCACCACGCCATCGCCGCCGCCGCGCACAACCCCTGCTTCACCAGCCTGACCGACCTGGTCGGACAGCATCTGCTGCACGCGCGGCAGACGGCATGGGAGAACGCGGCGCGCTTTCGCGGCGGCTACCGCGCGGCCGACGCCGAACACGCGGCGCTGGTCCACGCGATCGCCGCCGGCAACCCTGCCGCGGCGCGGCAGGCGGCGCGGCGCCACCTGATGGCGGCGGCACGGCGCATGGGGCTGGAGGTCGGCTGAGCAGCGGGATCGGGCTGCGCAGGCGGAGCAGCACCATCAACAGGAAGCAGCGGCGCGGCGGCGCCCTGCCGACTACAAAAAACGACGAGAAACAACGAGGAAGCACGATGGAACAAGTGGATTGCGTGGTGGTAGGTGCCGGCGTGGTCGGCCTGGCGGTCGCCCGGGCGCTGGCGATGCAGGGCCGCGAGGTGATCATCCTGGAAGCGGAGAATGCCTTCGGCACCATCACCAGCGCGCGCAACAGCGAGGTGATCCATGCCGGCATCTACTACCCGGCCGGCTCGCTCAAGGCGCAGCTATGCGTGCGCGGCAAGTCCATGCTGTACGACTTCTGCGCTTCCCACCACGTCAGCCACCAGCGCTGCGGCAAGCTGATCGTGGCGACCAGCGAGGCACAGGTCGCCACGCTGGACGGCATCCGCGCCAAGGCCGCGGGCAACGGTGTCGACGACCTGCGCCTGCTCACGCGCGACGAAGCCCGCAGCCTGGAGCCCCAACTGGAATGCCGGGCCGCGCTGCTATCGCCGTCCACCGGCATCATCGACAGCCACGGCCTGATGACCGCGCTGCTGGGCGACGCCGAAAACGCCGGCGCCATGCTGGCGGTGCAATCGCCCGTGCTGTCCGGAGCGATCGGCGATAACGGCATCCGGCTCGAGGTCGGCGCCGAAGACGGCAACACCACGCTGCTGGCGCGCACCGTCGTCAACGCCGCCGGATTGACCGCGCCGGCGCTGGCCCGGCGCATTGCCGGCATGCCCGCCGCCCACATCCCGCCGCAGTATTACGCCAAGGGCTGCTATTTCACGCTGGCCGGCCGGGCGCCGTTCACGCGGCTGATCTACCCCGTGCCCGAGGCCGCTGGCCTCGGCGTGCACCTGACGCTGGACCTGGGCGGGCAGGCACGCTTCGGCCCCAATGTGCGCTGGATCGACGAGATCGAATACAGCGTGGATCCGTCCGATGCCGACAGCTTCTACGACGAGGTGCGGCGCTACTGGCCCGGCCTGGCGGACGGCGCGCTGCAACCCGGCTATGCCGGCATCCGCCCGAAGATCAGCGGCCCGGCCGAGACCGCGGCCGACTTCCGCATCGACGGGCCTGCCACGCACGGCGTGCCGGGGCTGGTCAACCTGTTCGGCATCGAGTCGCCGGGACTGACCGCCTCGCTGGCCATCGGCGAACAAGTGGCGGCCTTGCTGGCCTGAGCTACACGCACCCCGCCGCGGCCCGCGGCGGCGCACTGCCGGCCTGGTCTAGGGAGCGGCCGGCCTTTCGGACCCGGGCTCCCCCGCGAAGCTCGCCCATGCGCACAAGGCGCCCACAAGCGCCGCCAGCGCGGCAAGGCCGAAGGTGTGCTCAGGCGCGAGCGTCTTCCATGTCCAGCCCATCGCCAGCCCGCCCAGGGTCCCGCCCAGGCCGTAGGAAATCCCTGTGTAGAGAGCCTGGCCGCGACCCTGCAGGGGGCCGGCAAACCAGTGCTGCAGCCGCTTGAGGCTGGCGCTGTGGTGGGCGGCGAAGGTCGCGGCGTGCAAGACCTGCACGGCAGCCATCAGCCACGCTACCTGCGCCAGGTAGCCGGTCAGGCCGAAGCGCAGGGCCGCGAGCACGAAGGTGCCGGCCAGGATCAGGCGCAGCGGAATGCGCGCGAACAGCCGGCCCTGGTAGAAGAAGAACACGATCTCCGCGACCACGCCGATGGTCCACATCACACCGATCGCGAACTTGCTGTAGCCAAGCTGCTCCAGGTAGAGCGAGTAGAAGACATAGAGCGCCGCGTGCGCAAACATCATCAGGAAGGACGCCGCCAGGAACCACGCAACGTCGGCGCGCAGCAGCAAGGGCACGGCCGGCGGCGGCCGGGTGCGCGGCCCATCCTCCGGCGCGTCCCGCATCCCTGCCACCACCAGCGCGAACAGCGCCAGCGTGGCACTCGCCAGCCAGGGAAAGGCATCGATGCCGACACGCTCGAACAAGGCGCCGCCAACCAGCACCGAGGCGATGAAGCCGGCCGAGCCGAACATACGGATGCGGCCGTAGCGCTGGTCGAAGGCGCCGTAGCGCCGCAAGGTGGAGATGGTCAGCGCATCGCCCAGCGGCGACATGGCACTGGTGACCAGGTTCAGGGCGAGCATGATGGCCATCATGCCGCCATAGCCGCGCACGGCGGGCACAGCCAGGCAGATGAGCAGCGCGCCTACCGCGGTCAGCCGCAGGATGCGCACCCGCGTGTGGGTCACATCGGACAGCCAGCCCCACAGGTACGGCCCGCCGATGCGGGTGACCTGGAAACAGGCCATCAGCACGCCGATCTGCAGCGCAGAGAAGCCTCGGCCGGCAAAGAACAGGCTGACGTAGGGCGATACCACGCCCACGTAACCGTAATAGCCCAGGTAGAACAGGCCGAAGCGCGTCAGCGGCACGCGCGCGGCCGCGGTCTGGGCTGCCGGCAGCAACTCAGCCCTGTGGCGGAGTCTGGGTGGGCGCTTGGGCGGCGATACGCGGCGTGTCCACGCGCACATCGCCGCACTGCGCGCGGTGGCGCAGCGCGTGGTCGATCAGCACCAGGGCCAGCATGGCCTCGGCGATCGGCGTGGCGCGGATACCCACGCAGGGATCATGACGCCCGAAGGTCTCGACGGTGGCCGGCTGGCCGGACTTGTCGATCGACTCGCGCGGGGTGCGGATGCTGGAGGTCGGCTTGATCGCCAGCGAGGCCGTGATGTCCTGCCCGGTGGAAATGCCGCCCAGCACGCCGCCCGCGTTGTTGCTGCGGAAGCCCGCGGCCGTCATTTCGTCGCCATGCCCGCTCCCGCGCTGCGAGACGCTGTCGAAGCCGGCGCCGATCTGCACGCCCTTGACCGCGTTGATGCCCATCAGCGCGTACGCGATGTCGGCATCCAGCTTGTCGAACAGCGGCTCGCCCAGGCCGACCGGAACATGGGTGGCCACCACCTCGATGCGCGCGCCGACCGAGTCGCCGTCGCGGCGCAGCGCATCCATATAGGTTTCCAGTTCCGGCACGATATCCGCATTGGGCACGAAGAACGGGTTCTCGCCGACATGCGACCAGTCGATGAAGGGCACTTCGATCTCGCCCAGCTGCGACAGGTAGCCGCGGATCTCGGTGCCGTACTGCTCGCGCAGCCACTTCTTGGCCACCGCGCCGGCCGCCACCACGGGTGCCGTCAGGCGCGCCGACGAGCGGCCGCCGCCGCGGTAATCGCGGATGCCGTACTTCTGCCAGTAGGTGTAGTCGGCATGGCCCGGACGGAAGGTCTCGGCAATATTGCCGTAATCCTTGCTGCGCTGGTCGGTATTGCGGATCAGCAGGCAGATCGGGGTACCGGTGGTCTTGCCCTCGAACACGCCGGACAGGATCTCCACCAGATCGGCCTCCTGGCGCTGCGTCACGTGGCGCGAGGTGCCGGGCTTGCGCCGGTCCAGCTCGACCTGGATATCGGCCTCGGTCAGCGCCATGCCCGGAGGGCAGCCGTCGATCACTGCGCCGATGGCCGGGCCGTGCGATTCGCCGAAGGTGGTGACAGTGAAGAGCAGGCCGAAGGTATTGCCGGACATGATGGAAACCGCACAGAAAGATGGGACGGCCTACATTGTAAGGCCTTTGTGCCGCTTTGCCGCTTTGCCGCTTTGCTGCTGTGCCGTTCTCCTGCAATTGCGCGGAACACGCCGCGCAGCCCGCCGGATACCGCGCACGGCGGGCAGGCCTGGCTCAGGCGGCCCGCGCCGGCAGCGCCGGCGCCGCTCCCGGGACGGCCAGATCCGGATAGTACTGGCAGCGCATCCGGTCCACATAGGCCACCAGGTTGGCGTGCGACTCCGCCGCCGTACGGATCGGCGACTCGAACAAGGGGCAGAGCGCACCCATGGCGAAAGCGAAAAGCGTGGCGTCCGCGCCACATGGGCGCTCCCCCATCAAGTAGGGCTTGTCGCCGAGGATGTCGGCGATCGAGGCAATGCCCTTGGCCGCAAGCGCCACCAGCTCCTCCGGCGCATGCCGGCCCAGGCCCTGCGCCCACAGCGTCTGCTTGACCTTGCGCCGCACCAGGGCCCCCACCATGCGCCGCAAGGGGCTTGGCACGGCCTGGAAGAACTGCGAGGGTCCCTTGGCGAAGTTGTCGGCATCCAGCCAGCGCTCCCGCGCGATGGCCCAGTACAGGTTGTCCTCCATCAGCTTCTCGACGGCCCAGGTAATGCCGCGCTCCGCCGCGCTCAAGCCCTCGTCGAAGTCGATGTGGTAGGTCTTCTCGATATGCCAGCGGATCAGCGTGGAGTCCGCCACCATGCGCCCCATATCATCCAGGTAAGGCAGCTTGCCCTTCGGCGCGTGGCGCAAGCTGCCACGCTCGGTGCGGTACGGCAGGCCGGCGAGCTTGAGCAGCATCTCCGCCTTGGTGACGAAAGGACTGGCATCGGGCAGGCCGAAGGCCGGACCGAAGGTGTAGAGGACGATCATCGGCGCCTGCTCCCTGGAAGAATGATTGCCCCGCTGCCGTGCGCTACCTGCGCTATTGCCAATCTCCGCGCAGGTCCAGCACGATCTGGCGCAGCCCTTCGGGCGTCACCGCCTCCGGCGCGATGGGCTCGCCCACCACCAGCTCCAGCCGGCTCAGCACGCCGCGCCGGAATGGGCGCGACATCGCCGCGCCGCCCTTGCGTGAGAAAAAGCTGCCCCAGAGGCCGCGCAGCGCCATGGGCACCACCGGCACCGGCGTGCGTTCGATGATCTGCTGCACGCCCTGCTTGAAGGCGTTGACCTCGCCGTCGGCCGTGATCTTGCCCTCTGGGAAGATGCAGACGAGATCGCCCTCGGCCAGCGCCTCGGCCACCTGGTCGTAGGCATGCGAGAGCAGGCCGGCATCCTCGTGCGCCGGCGCGATGGGAATGGCGCCCGCCTGCCTGAAGAACCAGGACAGCAAGGGCACCTTGAAGATGCGGTGGTCCATCACGAAGCGCACCGGACGCGGGCTGGCCGCCATCAGCACCACGGCGTCGGCAAAGCTGACGTGGTTGCACACGAGCACCGCCGCCCCCTCGGCCGGGATGCGCTCCGGGTTGATCCGGCGCAACCGGTACACGGTGTGCACCAGGATCCAGGCGATGAAGCGCAGCAGGAATTCCGGCACCAGCGAATAGACGTAGACCGCCACCGCGGCATTGAGCACGCCGACCACCAGGAAGAGCTGCGGAATGGTGTAGCCCGCCTGCGTCATCGCCACGCCCAGCAGCGAGGCGCCGATCATGAACAGGCTGTTGAGGATGTTGTTGGCCGCAATGATGCGGGCGCGATGGGTAGGCGCACTGCGGCTCTGGATCAGCGCATACAGCGGCACACTGTAGAAGCCGCCGAACATGGCCAGCAGGAAGAGGTCGGCCAGCACGCGCCAGTGGCGCGGGTCCTGCAGGAAGGCCTCGATCCCGGATAGCCCGGTGTGGTGCTCGCCGTGGCTGGCGAAGTACAGCTCGATGGCGAACACGCTCATGCCGATCGAGCCGAACGGCACCAGGCCGATCTCCACGTGGCGCCCCGACAAGCGCTCGCACAGCAGCGAGCCGGTGCCGATGCCAAGGGAGAACACGGCCAGCAGCAGCGTCACCACGTTCTGGTCGCCGCCAAGCACCTCCTTGGCGAAGCCGAAGAAGGAAGTCAGCATGGTGGCGCCCAGGAACCACAGCCACGAGATGCCCAGCAGGCTCAGGAAGACGGTGCGGTTCTGGCGCGCCAGCATCAGGTTGCGCCAGGTCTCGGTCAGCGGATTCCAGTTGATGCGCAGTGCCGGCTGGGGGGCCGGCGAATGGGGGACGCGAGCCGACACGATCCGGCCGGCCACCGCCAGCCCCAGGCAGGCAACGCCCACATAGAGGGGGCCCACCACTTCGCCGCCGCGGCTCAGGCCGGCCAGTTCGCCACCCACCAGCGTGCCGATCAGGATGGCGACGAAGGTACCCATCTCCACCAGGCCGTTGCCGCCGACCAGCTCCGATTCGTCGAGGTGCTGCGGCAGGTAGGCGTACTTGACCGGGCCGAACAGCGTGGAGTGCAGGCCCATCAGGAAGGTACAGGTGTAGAGCGCCGCTGCGCTGTGCCACACGAAGCCGGCCAGCGCCAGCGTCATGATGACGATCTCCAGCGACTTCACCATCCGGATCAGCCGCGACTTTTCGATCTTGTCGGCGATCTGCCCGCTGGTGGCCGAGAACAGCACGAAGGGCGCGATGAAGACGGCCGAGATCAGGAAGGGCGCGCTATGCGGATCCACGCCTTCGAACAGGGCGACGTGGTAGGTGACCAGCGAGGTGAAGGCCACCTTGAAGACGTTGTCGTTCATCGCCCCCAGGAACTGTGTCCAGAAAAAGGGGGCGAAGCGGCGCGCGGAAAGCAGCTTGAATTGGCTTTGTTGGCTCATGTAGACGCAAGGATTGACCCGTCACGAGCGGGGGTGCTGCGTGAACGCGCCGCTTGCGCGCGGGCGCGCAGGACGCGCCCGCCTGCCGCGCCCTGGCTCAGTCGGCCCGTTCCTCGGGCCAGTCGCGGATGTAGGCCTTGAGCATGCGGTTCTCGAAGCTCTGCTCCTCGACCACCGCCTTGGCCACGTCATAGAACGAAATCACGCCCATCAGGGTGCGGTTGTCCATCACGGGCAGGTAGCGCGTGTGCCGCGCCAGCATCATCCGGCGCACCTCATCGACGTCGGTCTCCATGGTGCAGGTCAGGGGCGCATCGTCCATCACCTTGCGGATGCTGGCGGTGCCCACGGTGCCGTTGTTGGCGGCCAGGGTCTGGATGATCTCGCGGAAGGTCAGCATGCCGACGAGGTCGCCGTACTCCATCACCACCAGCGAGCCGATGTCGTGCTCTGCCATGGTGTGGATGGCCTGCAGCAGTGACGTGTCCGGCTTCACGGTGAAGAGCGTATTGCCCTTGACATGCAGGATGTCGCTGACTTTCATGTTGGTCTCCGCTGGGTCTGGCTGGAAGCTCGTGCAGGAAGCTTGTGGGATAGCCGGTATTGGTAGTCGATTTGTTGGCCTGGCGCCAGGAGCGCTGCACAGCCTCATGCGCCGATCCTAGCCGAAACGGGCCGCCCAAGTAAAGCGCGAGCGGCTTGAAAGACGCCCGGGGGTGCCGGAGGCGGCGCGCGGTGCTACGATGCACGCCGGAATCCACTTCAGCCCGCCTCATCATGTCCGGTACCCGATTCGACACCTTGGCGCTGCATGCCGGCGCCGCGCCCGACCCCGCCACCGGGGCGCGCGCCACCCCCATCCACCTGAGCACCTCCTTCGTCTTCCGCGACAGCGAGCACGCCGCTTCCCTGTTCAATATGGAGCGCGCGGGCCATGTCTATTCGCGCATCTCGAACCCGACCGTGGCGGTCTTCGAGGAGCGCGTGGCAGCGCTGGAGAATGGCGTCGGTGCCATCGGCGTGGCCTCCGGCCAGGCCGCGCTGCACCTGGCCGTCGCCACGCTGATGGGCGCGGGCTCGCACATCGTGGCCTCGAGCGCGCTGTACGGCGGCTCGCACAACCTGCTGCACTACACGCTGCGCCGCTTCGGCATCGAGACCACCTTCGTCAAGGCACGCGACATCGACGCCTGGCGCGCGGCCATCCGCCCCGAAACCAAGCTGCTGTTCGGCGAAACGCTGGGCAATCCGGGGCTCGACGTGCTCGATATCCCGACGCTGGCCCAGCTTGGCCAGGAGCACAAGATCCCGCTGCTGGTGGACTCCACCTTCACCACCCCCTACCTGCTCAAGCCCTTCGACCACGGCGCCGGCCTGCTCTACCATTCGGCCACCAAGTTCCTGGGCGGCCATGGCACCACCATCGGCGGTGTGCTGGTTGAGGGCGGCACCTTCGATTTCCAGGCGTCCGGCCGCTTTCCCGAGCTGTCCGAGCCCTACGAGGGCTTCCACAACATGGTGTTCACCGAGGAAAGCACGGTGGCGCCCTTCCTGCTGCGCGCGCGCCGCGAGGGCCTGCGCGACTTCGGCGCCTGCATGAACCCGATGGCGGCCTGGCAACTGCTGCAAGGCATCGAGACCCTGCCGCTGCGCATGCAGCGGCACGTGGACAACGCCCGCCGCGTGGTGCAGTTCCTGGTGTCGCATCCGATGGTGGATTCGGTGGCCTATCCGGAGCTGGAGTCGCACCCCGACTACGAACTGGCCAAGCGGCTGCTGCCGCGCGGCTGCGGCGCGGTGTTCAGCTTCAACCTGAAGGGCGACCGTGTCGCCGGCCAGCGTTTCATCGAAAGCCTGACGCTGTTCTCCCACCTGGCCAACGTCGGCGACGCCCGCTCGCTGGTGATCCACCCGGCCTCGACCACACACTTCCGCATGGACGCCGCGGCGCTGAAGTCGGCCGGCATCAGCGAGGGCACCATCCGCCTGTCGGTGGGCCTGGAAGACCCGGACGACCTGATCGACGACCTCAAGCGCGGCCTCAAGGCGGCCGAGAAATCCATGAGCGGCAAGGGAGGGCAAGCCTGATGGAACTGACCGTTTCCGGCCGCAAGGCCTACGCCTATACCGGCGGCAAACCCTTCGATCCCGCCCTGCCCTGCGCGATTTTCGTGCACGGCGCCCAGAACGACCACAGCGTCTGGGCCTTGCAGACGCGCTGGTTCGCCAACCACGGGTTCTCGGTGCTGGCAGTGGACCTGCCCGGCCATAACCGCAGCGAGGGCGAACCGCTCGCGACGGTCGAGGCCATGGCCGACTGGGTCATCGAACTGGCGCGCGCCGCCGGCGTGCAGGCGCCCGCCTTCGTCTTCGGCCACAGCATGGGCTCGCTGATCGCGCTGGAATGCGCCGCACGCCATCCCGAGGCGGTGCGCGCCGCCGCGCTGCTGGCCACCGCCTATCCGATGAAGGTGTCCGATGCGCTGCTGCAGGCCTCGCTGGAGCGCGAGGGCGATGCCATCGCCATGGTCACCAACTGGTCGCTGTCGAGCCTGGCCAACAAGCCCTCCTCGCCCGGCCCGGGCTCGTGGATGCACGGCGGCAACCAGCGGCTGATGGAGCGCGTATCGCAGCGCAATCCCGGCGCCCATGTCTTCCATACCGACTTCTCGGCCTGCAATGCCTACGCCCACGGCGAGGAAGCCGCGGCCGCCGTGCGCGGCCCGATGCTGTTCATCTGCGGCAGCAAGGACATGATGACCTCGCCCAAGGCCGCACGCGCCCTGGCAGCCAAGATGGCATCGGCCAGCGTGGTCACGGTCGACTGCGGCCACGCGATGATGGGCGAGAAGCCCGATGAGGTGCTGGACGCGCTGGCCGGCTTCGCGCGCCAGGTGGTGGCGGCCGGCTGAGGCCGAAACGCGTCGATGGGCTACGCGTGGCGGCCTGACGCCGGCCGCACCGCAGCATGCCCGGCGCACGGCGGCGCGCTACACTGTCCTCCGGATGTATCAGAAAGAGAACAGGAGACCGCCATGCGCCCGGCATCCACGCGCGAATTCGACAGCTTCGCCGCCTTCTATCCCTTCTACCTGAACGAGCACCGCAACCGCACCTGCCGCCGGCTGCATTTCGCCGGGTCGACCGTCGCGCTGCTGTGCCTCGGCGCCCTGGCGCTCACCGGCAATGCCTGGTGGTTGCTCGCAGCGGCGGTATCCGGCTATGCCTTCGCCTGGGTCGGGCACTTCGCCTTCGAGAAGAACCGGCCTGCCACTTTCCGCCACCCGATATACAGCCTGATGGGCGACTGGGTCATGTACGCGGATATCCTGCGGGGACGCATCCCGTTCTGAAGGGGAAGCGCAGGCGCCGCCGCCGTATCCGCGCCCCCGTTTCAGACCTGCCCGTGCCAGCCCGGCGGCACCACCTCCAGCGGCCGGCGCCGACCGCCGCCATCGCCGTCTCCGCCACCGGCGCCATCGGTACCAGCGCCAGCCGCGGGGTGTTCCGCCTGCCTGAACACCGACTCCAGCGAGCGGTCGAGCTGCGGATTGTCGAGCAGGGCCTTCAGCTCGTCCCCGCCATGCAACTGCTGCGCCAGCGCCGAACGGGCCAGCCGCGGCAGGTTGAGCACCAGCCGGTTGTGCAGCGTGCGCAGCGTCACCTGCGCCGGGTCGCACAGCAGTGCCCAGTGCGCTTGCCCGCGCTCCTGCTGCAGGCGCCCGATCAAGTGCATGGCCTTGAGCTTGCCGAGCAAGCCCGCCAGGTAGTCGGCCTCCACGCGCAGCTTGCGCCCGAGGTCCAGCTCGCCGATGCTGCGCGGCATCTCGTCGCGCGCCTTGTACAGCAGGTAAAGCACCCCCAGCGCATCGAAGAACTCGCTGCCGGCGAACGTGCGCCGGCGCCAATGGCCCAGCCGGATCACCGGCAGATTGGCGGCAATGGTGGCGCCCAGCAGCGTCACCAGCCAGCTCAGGTAGATCCACAACAGAAAGAGCGGCAGCGCCGCGAAGGTGCCGTAGACCGCCGTATAGGTGGGGATGTGGGTGATGAAATAGCCGAAGCCGCGCTTGGCCAGTTCGAACGCCAGAGCTGCCACCAGGCCCGCGGCGATGGCATCGCGCCAGTCCACGTAGGCGTTGGGCACCGTGATGTAGAGAAAGGCGAAGGCCAGCGCCGACAGCAACACCGGCGCCAAGCCCACCACTAGGCCGACGCCGAACGGCACGGTGCCGACGTAGCCGGCCGAGACCGAGATCAGGTAGGAGCTGATCGACAGGCTGGCACCGATCAGCACCGGCCCCAAGGTCAGCGCAGCCCAGAACACCAGCACCCGCTGCGCCAGCGGCCGGCGCCTTTGCACGCGCCAGATGGCATTGAGGGCGTTCTCCACGGTCAGCATGGTCAGCACGGACGTCACCATCAGGCCGCCCAGGCCCATCGCCGTCAGGCCGCGCGCGCTCTTGGAGAACTGCGCGAGGTAGCTCGAGATCGAATCGCTGACGTTGCCTGGTATCAGGTTCTGGAACAGGAAGGCCTCGATCTGCGCGCGGAAGTCGCGGAAAACCGGGAAGGCGGCAAGCAGCGCAAAGGCCACCGTCAGCACCGGCACCACCGACAGGAAGGTGGTGAAGGTCAGGCTGGCCGCCACCTGCGGCAACTGGTCCTCGCTGGCGCGGCGCAGCACATAGCGCATCAGCGCGCGCAGCTTCTGCAGGTTCCAACCACGGCGCAGGCGATTCAGGCGGACGGAAAACATTCGATGAAATACTCCTACTCCAGTGTCGATGCCCGCGCGGCCAGAGCTGGCGCCGGGGCCACATCTATAATACCCGCTATTGCCGGCCCGCCAGTCGCGGGCCGCATGGCCGCGAGCCCGCAACCCGCCCGCCTCCTTCCTTCATGATCGACATCCTCGTCCTGTACTACAGCCGCCATGGCAGCACCCGCCGGCTGGCCGAACTGATCGCCACCGGGATCGACAGCGTGCCCGGCGCCCACGCCAGGCTGCGCACCGTGCCGCCCGTCTCCACAGTCAGCGAAGCCACCGCGCCCGACATCCCCGACAACGGGCCGCCCTTCGCCGAATTGCGGGACCTCGAAGAATGCGCCGGCCTGGCGCTCGGCAGCCCCACCCGCTTCGGCAACATGGCTGCGCCGATGAAGTACTTCCTCGATGGCACCGTCGCCCAGTGGCTCTCCGGTGCGCTCACAGGCAAGCCCGCCTGCGTCTTCACGGCGACCGGCAGCCTGCACGGCGGCCAGGAAAGCACGCTGCTGTCGATGATGCTGCCGCTCTTGCACCACGGCATGCTGCTGCTGGGCCTGCCCTACTCCGAAAGCTCGCTGATGACCACGCGCTCCGGCGGCACGCCCTACGGCCCGAGCCACTACGCACACGTGGATAACAGCGGCCCGGTCACCGAGGATGAGGCCGCGCTGGCGCGTGCCATGGGCCGCCGCCTCGCCGAAACGGCGCTGCGCCTGGGCGCAGGGACGCGGCTATGAGCACCGCCGCCAGCTCCACCGCTGAGCGCGAACTGCACAGCCCCCTGTTGCACGCGCTGTCGGCCGGCAGCCTGGTCGCGCTGATGCTGCTCTGCATCGGCTGGGAGTGGTTCCTTGCCCCGCTGCGCCCAGGCGGCTCGTGGCTGGTGTTGAAGTTCCTGCCGCTGCTGCTGCCGCTGCGCGGTGTGCTGCGCCGCGACCGCTACACCATGCAGTGGTCGTCGATGCTGATCCTGCTCTTCTTCACCGAAGGCATCGTGCGCGCCACCAGCGACCGCCAGCCGTCCGCCGCCTACGCATGGGTCGAGGTGGCGCTGGTACTGCTGTTCTTCGTCAGCACCATTCTTTACCTGCGCCCGTTCAAGCAAAGCGCCAGGCGCCGCGCGCGCGGCCGCTGACCCCCGCCCAACCGGACTGCCGACCGCCATGACCACTGCCTTCCACCAAGACTCCTTCCTCGACCTGTGCCGCGCTGCCGTCGGCCCGCAGAACGTGCTGACCGCCGACGACGACAAGGCGCCCTACCTGACCGACCAGCGCAAGCGCTATACGGGCGAGGCGATCGCGGTGCTGCGCCCCGGCAGCGCCGAAGAGGTGGCGGCGGTCGTGCATGCCTGCCACGCGCAGCGCGTGGCCATGGTGCCGCAGGGCGGCAACACCGGCCTGTGCGGCGGCGCCACTCCCGCGGCCGGCGGCGGCCAGCCCACCGTGGTGATCTTGCTGCAGCGGCTCAGGCGCGTGCGCCAGGTCGACCCGCTCAACAACACCGTGACGGTGGAAGCCGGCGTGGTGCTGCAGCATCTGCAGGACATCGCGCGCGAACACGGCCGCCTGTTTCCGCTGAGCCTCGCCGCGGAAGGCAGCTGCACCATCGGCGGCAACCTGGGCACGAATGCCGGCGGCACCGCGGTGCTGCGCTATGGCAACACGCGCGAGCTATGCCTCGGGCTGGAAGTCGTCACACCCTCCGGCGAGCTCTGGGATGGGCTGCGCGGTCTGCGCAAGGACAACACCGGCTACGATCTGCGCGATCTCTTCATCGGCGCGGAAGGCACGCTCGGCATCATCACCGCCGCGGTCATGAAGCTCCACCCGCTGCCGCGCGCCCGCGTCACCGCGCTGGCGGCCGTAGCCAGCCCCCGTGCCGCGCTCGCGCTGCTGGCGATCGCGCAGGCGCACGCCGGCGCGCTGCTGACCGGCTTCGAGCTGATGTCCGCCCTGTGCATGACCCTGGTGACCCGCCACTTCCCGCAGTTGCGCTACCCGTTTGCCCAGCCCCAACCGCAGCTGGTGCTGCTGGAGCTGTCCGACAGCGAAAGCGAGGACCACGCGCGCGCCGTTTTCGAATCGATGATGCAGGACGCCATCGAAGCCGGCGTGGTGGAAGACGCCGTGGTGGCCGAGTCGGTGCAGCAATCCCGCGATTTCTGGAACCTGCGTGAGCACATTCCATTGGCGCAGGTCGAGGAAGGCAAGAACATCAAGCACGACATCGCCCTGCCCATCTCCCGCATCGGCGATTTCATCGAATCCACCGATGCGCTGCTGCAGCAGGCCTTCCCCGGCGCGCGCATGGTCACCTTCGGCCATCTGGGCGACGGCAACCTGCACTACAACGTGTCACCGCCCGAAGGCGGCGACCATGACGTGTTCCTGGCCAACCAGGCCGCCGTCAACCAGATCGTCCATGACAGCGTGCACGCCTACCAGGGCTCAATCTCGGCGGAACACGGCCTAGGCCAGCTCAAGCGCGAGGAGAACCGGCGCTACAAGAGCGAGGTCGAGCTGGCCATGATGCGCGCGATCAAGCAGGCGCTGGATCCGCTCGGGCTGATGAACCCTGGCAAGGTGCTGTAACCCCCCCGGCCATAGCACGGACTCCTCTGTCCGTTGCATCAAAAAAAGAGGGCCGCGATCACGCGGCCCAATCAGTCAGCTTCAATCAGTTAACGAGAGGTGTCGAATCTCTCGCCAGCAGAATAATTTCCGCCAGCCGACCCAGGCTTGGGGATTTTCCATCTTTCTCAAAGAATTTTCCCAAATCAATAATATAAAAACACAAGCCGTTGATTTATAAGGGTAATTCAAACAATCAACCAAGACCAACAAAACAACATCGGCGCCCCACGATATTGAGCCCACTGGTTTGCACGCCACATAATCCTCACGTCGCAGGAAGCGACTGCGAATTAATCATTCCGCATTAATCCTGAGGATATTCATGAAGCTCAAACTTCTCGCCATTTCCGCTGCGGCACTCGCGTCCGCCGGTGTCCACGCCCAGTCCAGCGTGACGCTCTACGGTGTTGCCGATGTCGGCATCGAATATGTCAACAATGCGCCCGTCACGGGCAAGGGTACCGGCGATCGCGGCGGCGTCGCGCGCATGCAGTCGGGCAATATGTCGGGCTCGCGCTGGGGCCTGCGTGGCGTCGAGGATCTCGGCCAGGGCCTGAAGGGCGTCTTCGTGCTGGAAAGCGGCTTCACCATCGACGACGGCAAGACCGTGGACAGCCGCCTGTTTGGCCGCCAGGCCTTTGTCGGCCTGCAGGGCGGCTTCGGCGAGTTGACCCTGGGCCGCCAGCAGACGCCGCTTTACGACTTCACGCTGAACTATGACCCGATGGCCATGGCCCCCCGCTACTCGCTGCTGTCGCAGGACGCCGGCCTTGCCGGACGCGCCGACAATGCGATCAAGTACCGCGGCACCTTCGGCGGCCTGACGGCCTCGGCGCTGTACAGCTTCGGCTACGATGGCAACGGCGAGATCCCTGGTGATGCACGCAAGGGCCGCGAGTACGCGTTCGGCCTGGATTACGCCAGCGGCCCGTTCGGCGTGGGCGCGGTCTACGACCAGCGCCAGGTAGACACCGCCAAGTCCGGCGCGGGTGATGTCAAGCTGCAGCGCGCCGCGATCGCCGGCACCTACGCCTTCGGTCCTGCCAAGGCCTATGTGGGCTACCGCTGGGCCAGGCTGTCGGGCGACGGCATCAACCCCATTGCCTCCCGCTCCAACCTGTGGTGGGCCGGCCTGGGCTACCAGCTGACCCCGGCACTGTCGCTGACGGGCTCCGTCTCCTACCAGGACTTCAACCGGACCAAGGCGGACCCGTGGCTGTTCGTGGCCTCGGCTGACTACGCCCTGTCCAAGCGTACCGACGCCTACTTCAATGTCGCCTACGCGCTGAACCGCACCGACGGCGGCCTGGGTATGGCGTCCAATCTGGGCGTCGGGGGCTTCGGCGAGAATTCGTTCACCGGCAGCGACAGCAAGCGCCACCAGTTCGGCGCTGTGGTCGGCGTCCGCCACAAGTTCTAAAGCGCACGCCAGCGGGCTCCGGCCCGCGCCGCAGGCAGCCCGGCCCGAGCCGCGGCTGCCTGCGGCAGCGCCCATTCAGACGGCCAGCTCCGCCCGGTGCTGGTCTTTCAATTTCACGTAGTTCCCCGCCGTATAGCTGAAGAAGCTGCGCTCCTTCTCGCTCAGCGGCCGCACCGGCCTGGCCGGGCTGCCCACGTAAAGGTGGCCGCCCTCCAGCACCTTGCCCGGCGGCACCACGCTGCCTGCGCCGAGAATCACCTCCTCGCCAATGACCGCGCCGTCCATCACGATGGACCCCATGCCCACCAGCACGCGGCTGCCGATCGTGCAACCGTGCAGCAGCACCTTGTGGCCGACGGTCACTTCGTCGCCAATGGTCAGCGGGAAGCCGTCCGGATTGAAGGGGCCGGCGTGCGTGATATGGAGCACGCTGCCATCCTGGATGCTGGTGCGCGCGCCGATGCGGATGCGGTGCATGTCGCCGCGGATCGTCACCAGCGGCCAGACGGAACTGTCCTCGCCGATCTCGACGTCGCCGATCACCACGGCGCTGGGGTCGACGAACACGCGGTCGCCGAATTGCGGGGTCTTGCCCTGGAAGCTGCGGATGGTCACGTTGGATGCCCGGGTTGCGCCGCTGGCGCCGGCGCGGATGCCGCGCGGCGCCGGATTCGGCCAGAGCCAGGATTCTAATCCCTTTGTTCTGGTCGCCTCTGCCGCCGGCACAATTGGCAGTTGCAGGAGTCGTGCTAGCCTTTTCATAGTGGATGTCAATCTTGATGTCACGGATCAATATGAGGCGCGCATGACCTGGATGACGGCGGCGGAAGCACTGGCGGTGCTCGATGTCCTGCCGCAGACGCTGTATGCGAATGTCAGCCGCGGGAGGATCCGCGCCCGGCCGGATCGCAGCGATCCGCGGCGCAGCCTCTACCATCGGGGCGACGTGCTCGAGATGGCGCGCCGCGCGAAGGGACGGCGCAAGGTGGAGGCGGTGGCGGCGCAGGCGATCGAATGGGGCGACCCGGTCCTGCCCTCGGCCATCTCCACCGTCATCGACGGCCGCCTGTGGTATCGCGGGCAGGATGCGGTGCAGCTTGCCGAAACCGCCACGTTCGAGGAAGTCGCCGGGCTGCTGTGGGGCGCGGCGAAAACGGAGGAATCGGCGACATCGCCCGCGCCGCAGAGACTGGCACGCGCGCCGTCCCGTACCGGCGATCCGCTGCGGGACGGCCTCCTCGCCCTGGCCGCACGCAGCGTGGACGACCTGCCTTCGCAAGGCCGATCGGCCGACGTGCTGCGGCGGGACGCCGCGAGCGTGATGGAAACGCTCGCCGCCGCCATGCTGGGAGACGGCGCACCGGGTCCGGGGCGCCCGCTGAGCGCACGCCTCGCCTGCGCTTGGCGACGCCCTGGACTGGAAGACACCATCCGGCGCGTCCTCGTGCTGCTGGCCGACCACGAACTGAACGCCTCCACCTTCGCGACGCGTGTCGCGATCTCCACCGGCGCCTCGCTTTCCGCCGGCGTATTGTCCGGCCTGGCCACGCTGACGGGGCCTCTGCATGGCGGTGCGCCGGCGTCGGTACGCGCCCTGGCCACCCTGGCGGCGCGCCACGGCGTACAGCGCGCGGTACGCGATTGGTTGACACAGGGGCAGATCTTCGCGGCCTTCGGCCACCCGCTCTATCCGGATGGCGACGTGCGCGCTGCGGCCTTGCTCGCCAACCAGCCGCCGCTGCCGCTCTACGCGGAACTCGCCGCCTGCGTGGAGTCAGCCACGGGTGAGCGCCCCAATGTCGATTTCGCGCTCGCGGCCCTGGCCGCAAGCAAGCGGCTGCCGCGTTCCGCCCCCTTCACGCTGTTCGCCTTGGCCCGCTGCGCCGGATGGCTGGCGCACGCGATCGAGCAGGCGCAGACCGGTCACCTGATACGGCCGCGCGCCCGCTATGTCGGCCCACCTGTCGGCCCGCCACCGGCCGCCGCGGAAGCGCCCCGCCGCCCTGGGCCGCTGCGCCGCGCCCAGCCCTGACCCACCGCTCGCCCCGCTTGCCGACGCAGCCGTCGGCACGGGAGTCGGGACGGGTGTCCTCGTGCGCCTCCGAACGGTCCCCACGCAGCACGCCAGCAGCACGCCTGCACCACGCGATGCAAGTCATCTGTTGCCTATCGCCGAATCCAACGCCGCCTCTATTGCCGAATCGGCCGAAAACCCCTAGTGTGCGAATCTGGCCGGCTCACCCTTCCCGATGGGCTGCGTTCTTCGCTTGTCTTGCGCAGCAACTGGACTCCCAAGAAGCCAAAGTGAAACTGCGAACCGTCTTCGCGGCCTGCGCCGCCATCGTTCTCCTGCTGCTCATGGTGGTAGCCGCCGCCATAGCCTTCGGCGGCCCGACGCGGCCCAAGCCGATGCTCAGCATCGGCAACCCCTTCAAGGACGTCGACTACAGCGCGCTGCCGCCGCTTTCCCACTACGCCGCGCGGGATGGTGCGCAACTGGCCTATCGGCGCTATGCGCCGGCCGCCGGTGCGGCCGCGCGCGGCAGTGTCGTGCTGGTGCACGGCTCATCCGCCAACAGCCAGAGCGTCCATCCCCTTGCGCAAAGCCTCGCAAGAGCCGGTTTCGCGGTCTATGCGCTCGACATCCGCGGCCATGGCGACTCCGGCCGCCACGGCGACATCGCTTATATCGGGCAGCTCGACGATGATCTGGAAGACTTCATGCACACTGTCAAGCCGCCACGCCCCAGCACGCTGGCGGGCTTCTCTTCCGGCGGCGGCTTCGCCATCCGCATTGCCGGCGGCGCGCACCAGGCGCTGTTCGACAACTACCTGTTCATGGCCCCCTACACGAACCGCCGCGCCGCGAGCTTCCGCCCCAACGCGGGCGGCTGGGTCTCGGTGGGCGTGCCAAGAGTGGTGGCGTTGACGCTGCTCAACCGCGTCGGCATCACCCGCTACAACCATCTGCCCGCGGTGGCATTCGCCGTCAATGACGCCCCGCGTGCCGGGCTGGTGTCCTCATATTCCTACGCATTGGTGAGCAACTTCCAGCCCGACGAGGCCTACCTGGAAGACATCCGCAATATCCGCAAGCCGGCCGCGGTGCTGGTCGGCCAGGATGACGAGGTCTTCCTCGCGGACAAGTTCGCCCAGGTTTTCGCCGATGCGGGCCGGCCGGACATCCCCGTCACGCTGGTGCCTGGCAGCGGACACGTGGGCCTCACACTGAACCCCGATGCACGCGCCGCCGCCGTCGCGGCGGTCGAGCGGCTCGACGCCGCGCGCGGACCCACGCTGCAAAGTGCGGGCCAGCCGGGCGCCAGGGCCGTGGCTGGTCGCCCCTGAGCAGCGCATCGCGCATCAGGCGGGATACGGGAGGGGCAGCGAGATAGTCAGCGGGAAGGTGGAGGGGCAGCGGCCGGTCAACCGATATCCCCATCCCCAAAGCCGCGCCGTCATGCCACATGACGGCGCGTGCCCGGTCTTTATGGAGGCCGGGGCGGGAGGCAGGGACCGCGCAAGAACCGGGTGGTGCTCAGCGCACGCCCAGCCGGCTGCGCACTTCGGGCATGGCGAGCCTGCACAGGTCTTCGTTGATCTCCTCGAACACCATGTCGCGGACTTCCTTGCACAGGTGGCCACGCAGGCGCCCCAGGAAGCGGGGTGCAGCGGCCAGCCGCAGCTTGTCGAAGCGATGCTCCATCCGCGCCTGGTCCAGGTAGAGACCGAGGGAGCGCGCAAACGCGTCGTGCTCCTTGTCCATCGGCTCTGTGCGCGACGACATCGAATGACCGGGCTCGCCCTTGCCCGCGAAACGCCCTTGCGCATCCGTCCGCAGGTCGTGGTCCCTGGCGCGGCCCAGCGGATTCAACATATCCTGGATCTCTTCGAAGTCCCTGCCGGCTCCGTTGGTCTGGAAGACCCGCGCCCGGCTGCTATCGGCGATTACGGTCCAGATCTTCGTCATCGGCTGCTCCTTTCGCTTGAGGAATTCCGATGAAACAAGGATAGGCCCTGGCGGAGGGGTCGGCGCGCGGGGCTTTGTAACACGGCGCAGCCTGTGGCGGGGTGTGATGCCGGCAAGGCAAGGGGCACTTTGTCGGCGCCGGAGCATGTCGTCGACGCGCCCCGTCGCCCGCCCTCGCGCGGAACCGCGCGACTCCCTGCGGCTCTCGGCCCCTATCCACGCAAGCGCTCGACCGCCAGCGAACGTGCAGCCTCTTCCGAAGCGGCGACGCTCATCGGCACACCGAAGGCCTTGACCGCCAACGCTGTCTGCGCATTCAGCGCCACGCGTCTCAATGCGTCCGGCTCGATCGCGATCACGGCCTTGCAGTAGATGCCCAGCAAGTGCTTATTGCGTTTGAGCCAGAGCCCTCTGGCCTTGCGATCCGCATGCTCCTCTTCGGGCTGCCGATCCTGCATGATGATCACGAAAGGCGCCTCCCTGCGCAGCAGCGCGTCCATCTCGCGCTCCCATTGCGGCGCATAGCCCGGACGGACCGCGTCGCGGCGCGACCAGACCAGCGGAAAGCCCGCGATATCATGCACGATGAAGTTGTCGAGTTCGAGTTCCATTGCCTGTCCTCCGTTCAATTCATTCAAGCCATTCAAGCCATTCAAGCCACACCGGCCGCTGCCGGCGTGGGCATCGATACGCCGCCGGACAGCCGGAGCGCCCCTTCCTCGGACGCGCGTATCGCCCGCGCCGCGCGCGTGCGCATTTGTGACTCGTAGCCGCTCAGGGCATCCATCGGGGCGGCGCGCCCGTCGGCCACCCTGGCCAGGCACTCGGCCAGGTCGGCAGCATCCTGCAAGGCAGTGTTGGCCCCGACGCCGCCGGCCGGGCTCATGACATACACCGCATCGCCCAGCAAGGTCACCAAACCCGCCGGCCACGATGCTTGCAGGCGCGCGCTGCGCACCGGCAGCATGGCGATGCTGCGCGCGTCGCCGTGGCGAAACACCGCTTGCAGCCGGGGATGCCAGTCCTGCACCAGCTCGGCCACGTGCGCCGCCAGCCGGGCCGGCGCCGGCGTCATCGAGGCGTTGAGCCCGAGTCGCGAGCCGGGGCCGATGAGGGCCCAGTAGAGATAGTCGTCGACGGCGCTCAACCGGCAACCAGGCGCCAGCCGCATCGCGAGCGACGGCAGCGCTGCGCGGAAACACATGGCATCGAGGATGGCGGTGAAGCCGTCGGCGAAGATCACCGAGGTGCCGTCGCACAGGGCATCGCCAACCTCCTGCCGCACCTCGCGCGTGGCAATGGTCTTGCCGTAGAGGCAGACCGCGCCGGTATCCACCGGTTCGGCACCCGGCGCCAGCCTCCGGCGCACCTGCGAGCTCACGCCGTCCGCGCCGACCAGCAGGCTAGTCGAGACCGACGAACCGTCCTCGAAGTCCACGCGCAGGCCGCCGTTCGCCGTCGCCATATGGCGCCCGTAGGCCTTGCCGAAATGCACCCGCCGCTCGATGCCGCACAGCAGGATCTCGCGCAGCGTCTGACGGTTTGCGCTGAGATCGCCGTCATCTTCGTCCATGCAGTCGTCCTGCGCCGACGGGCTCCAGTTCTGCGCAGGCCGCCCCTGCGTCGGCGCCATGCTGTGGTCAAGAAAGCGGCCCGCCGAGGTGGCCACCGCACAGCTCTGCCGGAACAACAGGTCCAGGCCCGGCGGCAAGCATGCCGACAGGGCGCGCTGCCCGTCCGCGTCGATGCGGATCCGGTAGCCCTGGGGGCGGCTGTCCGGTGCCGCATCGCGCTCAAAGACGTCGAAGTCGATGCCCGCGCGCTGCAGGCCTTGGGCCAGGCACAGGCCGCCGAGGCCGGCACCGATGATGGAGACGTGGAAACCCTTCATAGCTTGCTCATCCTGTGCTCGGGAACGACCCCTGCCGTTCCACCCTGGCAACAAGGTAGCGCGCCGGCGGGGTATCTCGATAACGGTATCCGGACGATAATTAATGCAAATCGGCCAAAGCGGCGGCTACCTTCCGGCACCTACCTTTCAAAAGGCCATGTACGAAGAAACCGAGACCATCACCACCATGCGGGACCTCAGCGACCGTGCCGACGGCCCTTCCCTGGTCGCCTTCTGGGGCACCGAAGCCCCTGAAAGCGCGTTCCGCCTGGGTACCCGCGAGTACGACTGGCACCGGCATGCGCGCGGCCAGCTGTTCTGCATCGAGAACGGCCTGGTGCACGTGCGCACGCGGCAGGGCTCCTGGATGCTGCCGCCGCACCGCGCGGGCTGGCTGCCGCCCGGCATCGACCACAAGGTCAGCATCAGCGGGGCGCTCAGCGGCTGGGGCGTGATGCTGACGCCCGCCGCCTGTGCCGGGCTGCCGCAGGAACCCTGCGTGACCGGCGTCAGCGAGCTGCTGCGCGCGCTGGTGCGGCGCGCCACCACCTGGGCCGAGGCCGAATCGCTGCAGCCCGAACAGGAGCGGTTGGTGGCGGTGCTGCTCGATGAGATGCGCCAGGCGCCGCGCGAGCCCCTGCACCTGCCGATGCCAGTGGACCGCCGGCTGCAGCGCGTTGCGACCGCGCTGCTGGCGCGTCCGGACGACGACCGTACCCTGGCCGAGCTGGCGCGCGAGGCCGGGCTGTCCGAACGCACCTTGCGCAGGCTCTTCACCGCCGAGACCGGCATGAGCCTGCAGCAGTGGCGCCAGCAGGCGCGGCTGACGCTGGCGCTGGAACGGCTCGCCAGTGGCGACGCGGTCAACGACGTGGCCGATGCGCTCGGCTACGCCACCCCGAGCAACTTCATCGCCATGTTCCGCAAGGCTTTCGGCGACTCTCCCGCCCGCTACTTCTCGCGCCATCGCGGGCACACCTAGTCCACCGCCGTGAACACCGGGCCCGCACGCAGCTATCATGTGGCTCGCCGAGGGGCACCGTCCGCCGCTCCCTCCCATGGGACAGCCGCGCGCCGCGCGCCACCGATCCGAACGAGAACGACACAAGCAGAGCAAACCATGAACACCGATTCCCCCTCCCCCGCGCGGCCAGCCATGCGGGCGCTGACGCCCCTGGAAGGACGCGTGCTGGCCGTGCTGCTGGAAAAGCAGCACACCGTGCCCGACACCTACCCGCTGTCGCTGAACGCCCTCACGGCCGGCTGCAACCAGAAGACGGCCCGCTCCCCGGTGATGAATGCGAGCGAGAGCGACGTGCTGCTTGCCATCGAAGGCCTGAAGCAACTGAGCCTGGCGATGGAAGGCAGCAGCAGCCGCGTGACCCGCTTTGAACACAATATGACCCGCGTGCTCGGCATTCCCAGCCAGTCCGCCGCGCTTCTGGCCGTGCTCTTGCTGCGCGGCGCGCAGACCGCGGCCGAACTGCGCCTGAACGCCGCGCGCCTGCATGCCTTCGCCGACACCTCGTCGGTCGAGGCCTTCCTCGATGAACTTGCCGAGAGCGACCCGCCGCGCGTGATCAAGCTGCCGCGCATGGCGGGCGAGCGCGAGAGCCGCTGGATGCACCTGCTGTGCGGCGAGGTCGCCGTCGAGTCCTTCGAAGCGGGCCAGGCCGGCCAGTCGGTTCGGGACGAACCCGGCCTGGCGGGCGTGTCGGCGGCCGACTTCGCCGCGCTGCGCGCCGAGCATGAAGCCTTGACCGACAAGGTGGCCCGCCTGCAGGCGCTGATCGAGCGGATGGCGGGCGAGCTGGGCATCGCCGTCGATACCACGCAGCTTTAAGCGCGCGGGCATCGCCTGCCGCTAACCACTGTCTAGCCACTCCGTCGGAAGCCGCCTCCGGGCAAAGTGCCCGGAGGCGGGCTGCAACTGAGACATTGCGACGGACGCTGTGGGCTAAAATGGGCCGCGCCGCGCGCTGTGCGCCGGCCCCCTTGCACCTCCCCCGCCATCCTGCATGCTCGTTGCCCAGCTCAAGTCCTTCTTCATGGTCGCCCGCCTGGGCAGCATCACACTGGCCGCCAAGCAGCTCGGCCTGAGCCAGCCCACCGTGACCTCGCAGATCCGCGCGCTGGAAGAGGCCTATGGCGTCGAGCTGTTCCACCGCGGCGGTCGGCGGCTGGCGCTGTCCGATGCCGGGGTGCGCCTGATGCCGCTGGTCGACGAGCTGGTGCGGCAGGAAACCGAGATCGACTTCGTGCTGCGCAATTCCGGGGACCTGGGCTCGGGCCACCTGCGCATCGGTGCTACCGCGCCCTACTATGTGCTCGACATCGTCGACCGCTTCTGCCGCAGCCATCCCGGCATCGACGTCAGCATCGAGATCGGCAATTCGGTGCAGATGCTGGAAGCACTGCAGGAGTACAGAGTCGACGTGGCGCTGTCGTCGCACCGTGCCGATGATGCCCGCTTCCTGCGCATCGAACTCGCGCGCGACCCGCTGGTGCTCGTGGTGCACCGCCGCCACACGCTGGCCGGGCGCGAGGCTGTGCCTGTGCAGGTACTGGCCGACTGCCGCCTGCTGGTGCGGGAGGCCGGCTCGATCACGCGCGCCATGACGGAGACCATGCTGGCGCAGGCCGGCGTCAGCGCGAAGGAGACGCTGGAGATCGGCAGCCGCGAGGCCATCCGCGAAGCCATACTGCGCAACCTGGGCGTGAGCGTGATCGCGCGCCACGAGGTGCCGGATCATCCCGACCTGCGCGTCGTTCCCTTCGCCGGCGCCACTCCCGAGCTGAGCGAGTACCTCTACTGCCTGCAGGACCGGCGCGAGGCCCGCTTGATCGCCGCCTTCCTGTCCCTGGTACGCCCCGCTACCGCCTGAAGCGCCACTGCGCCACTGCGCCGCGTTCCCGGGACCGGCGCACCCCGCCCCACGGGCTGCATCTGCCCGCCAGGCCGCGCAGCTGCCCGGCGCGCGCAGGTGCTCGCCCAGTGCGCCGCAGCGCACGCGATGCTTCACAAATCCGGCAATGAGCGCATTGGCGTTTTTGCGATAACTGCCACGCGGCCTACATCTCGGCTGGCTACAGTGCATGACGTCATCCACCACGTTTGCGCCGATGCCCCAGCCCCCCACCACCCAGCTTCCGGGTGCCGCCAGCACGCCCTTCCTGTCCATGCGCGGGATCTCGCGCCGTTTCGGTGCATTCACCGCGCTCGACGGTGTCTCGCTGGATGTGGCGCAAGGCGAGTTCGTCTGTTTGCTGGGCCCGTCGGGCTGCGGCAAGACGACCTTGCTGCGCATCGTCGCCGGGCTGGAACGGCGCGACGCCGGAAGCATCCTGGCAGGCGGGCGCGATATCTCGGACTCTCCGCCGCGCGAGCGTGACTACGGCATCGTCTTCCAGTCCTACGCCCTCTTTCCCAACCTCACCGTGGCGCGCAACGTCGCCTATGGGCTCGACGCGGGCAGCGCCGGCAGCGCCCGCAAGCGTGCCCGCGTGTCCGAAATGCTGGCACTGGTCGGGCTGGCGGGCAGTGAGGAGAAGTACCCGTCCCAGCTATCGGGCGGACAGCAGCAACGTGTGGCGCTGGCCCGCGCGCTGGCCCCGGCGCCTTCCCTGCTGCTGCTCGATGAGCCGATGTCGGCCCTGGATGCGCAGGTACGCGAACACCTGCGCGTCGAATTGCGGCGCCTGCAGCGCAAGTTGAACGTGACCACGCTGATGGTCACGCACGACCAGGACGAGGCCATGGCGATGGCCGACCGCATCGCCGTGATGTCCAACGGGCGCATCGAGCAGACCGGCACACCGCTGGAGATCTACGCAGCGCCGGCGACCGGCTTCGTCGCCGGCTTCGTCGGCCAGGCCAACTGGCTCCCGCTCGAGCGTAGCGGCGGCGGCGCGCTCACCCTGGCCGGCCAGCCGCTGCTGCTGGACCCCGCGCAAGCCCCGGCACCCGCGCGCGGCAAGCTGTTCTGCCGTCCCGAGTCGATCACGCTGCACGCCGAAGCGAGCCTGCCCAACCGCCACCTCGCCCGCATCATCGACCGCACCTACCTGGGCAGCCGCACCCGCCTGACCCTGGCATTGGACGGCCTGCCCGACACGCCAGTGGTGGCGGAGGTGCCCTCCGGCGCGATGCCTGCCGACGCAGGCCACAGCAAGTTGTGGATCGCGCTGCAGCGCGGCGGCCTGCGCATCTACGAGTGAGGCCGCAATGACCACACTCCCGCACGATATGCCCGCCATCCCGTCGACCACGCCGCACGCGCGGCGTCGCCGCAAGCCCGGCGACGCCGCCGCGCTGGGCACCATGAAGCTGGTCTGGCTGGCGCTGCTGCTGCTCGGCCTGCTGCTGCCGCTGGCCGCCATGCTGTTGCAGGCCACCGGCCTTATCACCGGCGCGCGCGGCGGCGAGCACGGCATCGCACTGGTCGCACACGTGGTGGGCGACGCCAACTTCCTGCCCATGGTGGGCCGCAGCCTGGCGGTCTCGGCCACGGTCGCCGCCATCGCGGTGCCGCTGGCCTTTGCCTTCGCCTATGCCATGCAGCGCACACGCCTGCCTTTTCGCGGCGCCCTCCGCGCGCTGGCCATGCTGCCGCTGTTCGCGCCCTCGCTGCTGCCCGGCATCGCCCTGGTCTACCTGTTCGGCAACCAGGGACTGTTCAAGGACTGGGTCGGCGGCAGCGTCTACGGCTTCTGGGGCATCGTGCTGGGCGAGGCGTTCTACACTTTCCCCTATGCGCTGATGCCACTGCTTGCCACGCTGACGCTGGCCGACGGGCGCCTGTACGACGCCGCGCGCGCGATGGGCGCCGGGCCGTGGCGCACCTTCCGCACGGTCACGCTGCCGGGCGCGCGCTATGGCCTGTTCGGCGCGTTCGCGCTGGTCTTCACGCTGGTGGCGACCGATTTCGGCGTGCCCACGGTGGTGGGCGGCAGCTACCAGGTGCTGGCGGTGGAAGCCTACAAAGCCGTGGTGGGCCAGCAGCAGTTCGCGCGCGGCGCGGTGATCGGCCTGTTGCTGCTGGTGCCGGCCCTGCTCGCCTTCGGCCTCGAGCGGCTGGTGCAGCGCCGCCAGCACGCGCAGATGGCCAGCCGCGCCCAGCCCTACGCGCCGGGCCGGAATCGACTGCGCGACGCCGCCTTCCTGCTGCTCGCGCTGCTGGTGGTGGGCTGGATCCTGTTGATCCTGGCCACCGCGGTCGGCGCCTCGCTGGTCAAGCTGTGGCCCTACAACCTCGAACTGACGCTGCGCCACTACGATTTCGACAATATGGACGGCGGCGGCTGGCTGGCCTACCGCAACAGCCTGAAGCTGGCCACGCTGACCGCGCTGTTCGGCACCGCGCTGATCTTCACCGGCGCCTGGCTGCTGGAGAAGACGCGCGCCGGCCGCCTCACGGCCTGGACCCACCCGCTGATCCGGCTCTCCATCCTGCTGCCGATGGCGGTACCGGGTCTGGTCCTGGGCCTCGGCTACGTCTTCTTCTTCAACCACCCGGCCAATCCGCTGCACCCGCTGTACGGCAGCATGGCGCTGCTCGTGCTCTGCACCATCATGCACGGCGCCACCACCGCGCACCTGACCTCGGTGTCGGCGCTCGGCCAGCTCGACCCGGTCTTCGAAGCCGTCTCCGACTCGCTCAAGGTCAGCGCGCTGCGCACCTACTGGCGCGTGACGCTGCCGATGTGCCTGCCCGCCGTACTGGCCAATGCGCGCTATCTGTTCGTCTCGGCCATGACCACGGTCTCGGCGGTGATCTTCCTCTACAGCCCCGATACCGTGCTGGCCTCGGTCGCCGTGCTGAACATGGATGACGCCGGCGACATCGGTCCGGCCGCCGCGATGTCCACGCTGATCCTGCTCACCTCCATCGTCGCCACGCTGCTGCTGGCGGCACTCACGCACCGCGTGGTGCGGCGCACGCAGGCATGGCGCAGCGCCACGCCGCACTGAACGGCGGCCCGCAAAACAAGACCACGACTACGACTACTGACTGTCCGCTTCGAAGAAGGAAGAGAGAACCGAATATGGAACAAGCAAGCACGCCGATGGCGCGCCGCAATGCCACCGCACCCGCCGCGCCGCTGCGGCTGGAAGCCGCGATCCTGGACTGGGCCGGCACCGTGATCGACTTCGGCTCGTTCGCGCCGACGCAGATCTTCGTCGAAGCCTTCGCCGAGTTCGGCGTCGCTATCACGCTGGAAGAAGCGCGCGGCCCGATGGGCATGGGCAAGTGGGACCACATCCGCGCGCTGTGCAACGACGAGGCGATCGCCGCGCGCTTTGCCCTCGCCCAAGGCCATGCCCCGACCAACGACGACGTGACCGCCATCTACGAGCGCTTCATGCCGCTGCAGATCGAAAAGGTGGGGGAGCATTCAGCGCTGATTCCGGGCGCGCTGGAGACCATCGCCGCGCTGCGCGAAGCCGGCCTGAAGATCGGCACCTGCTCGGGCTATCCCGCCGCCGTCATGGCACCCGTGGTCGCGCAGGCGGCCCAGGCCGGATACCGCCCCGACTGCGTGGTGGCTTCCGACGAGGTGCCGCGCGGGCGGCCCTGGCCTGCGCAGGCCCTGCGCAACGTGGTCGAGCTCGGCATCGGTGATGTCGCCGCCTGCGTCAAGGTGGATGACACCGTGCCCGGCATCGAGGAAGGCCGGCGCGCCGGCATGTGGACTGTAGCCCTGCTGATGTCGGGCAATGCGCTCGGCCTGACCTACCCGCAGTACGCCGCGCTGGATGCCGCAGAACGCGCACGCCACCGCATCGCGATTTCGGCCGGCTTCGCCGCCTGCCGCCCGCACTACGAGATCGACACCATCGCCGACCTGCCGGCTGTGGTAGCCGACATCAACGCGCGCCTGGCGCGCGGCGAGCGTCCGCAGAGCCAATGAGCGGCCCATCGCGCCACCGCCCCGACCCCGTTTTCCGCCTCACCCCTTTGTCGCTGCAAATCGGAACACAACCAAGGAGAGTTCCCATGACCGCACGTCTCGCCCTGCCGGCCGCCATGGCCGCGGCCGCCGCCCTGCTGCTGGCCGGCCCCGTCCACGCCGCCACCACGCTGACCGTCTACACCGCGCTGGAGGCCGATCAGGTGGCCGCCTACAAGGCCGCCTTCGAGAAGGCCAACCCGGACATCGAGATCAAGTGGGTGCGCGACTCCACCGGCATCGTGACGGCCAAGCTGCTGGCCGAGAAGAACAATCCGCACGCCGACGCGATCTGGGGCCTGGCCGCCTCCAGCCTGTCCATCCTGGACAAGGAAGGCATGCTGACGCCCTATGCGCCGGCCTCGCTGGCGCAGATCGATGCCCGCTACCGCAGCGGCGCCAACCCGCCGGCCTGGGTGGGCATGGACGTGTGGGGCGCGGCGATCTGCTTCAACACCGTCGAAGCGCAAAAGCAGAAGCTGCCCAAGCCGACGTCGTGGGCCGACCTGGCCAAGCCGGTCTACGCCGGCAAGATCGTGATGCCCAACCCGGCCTCCTCGGGCACCGGCTATCTCGACGTGAGCGCCTGGCTGCAGATGATGGGCGAGCAGAAGGGCTGGGCCTATATGGACGCGCTGCACCAGAACATCGGCCAGTACACGCACTCCGGCTCCAAGCCCTGCAAGATGGCCGCCACCGGTGAGTTCCCGATCGGCATCTCCTTCGAGTACCGTGCTGTGAAGACCAAGAAGGAAGGCGCGCCGATTGACATCGTGCTGCCGTCCGAAGGCCTGGGCTGGGACATCGAGGCCACCGCCATCGTCAAGGGCACGAAGAACCTGGAAGCGGCGAAGAAGCTGGCTGACTTCTCCGCCAGCCCGGCGGCCATGGCGCTGTACGAGAAGAACTTCGCGGTCACGGCCATGCCGGGCGTCGCCAAGCCCGACGCGCTGCTGCCGGCCGACTATGAGAAGCGCCTGATCAAGAACGACTTCACCTGGGCCAGCGCCAACCGCGACCGCGTGCTGGCCGAATGGACCAAGCGCTACGACGGCAAGTCGGAGAAGAAGTAAATGACGATGCAGTCCGATTCCGCGCCGCAACTCGATGGCGAAACCGATGTCGCCATCGTCGGCGCCGGCATTCTCGGACTAGCACACGCAGCCGCGGCGCTAAGCCGCGGCCTGCGCGTGACCGTGTTCGAGCGCAGCGACATCGCGGTGGGCGCCTCCATCCGCAACTTCGGGCAGATGCTGGTAACCGGGCAACCGCCCGGCATCATGCTCGACCTGGCGCGTGAGAGCCGCGCTCTCTACCTCGGCTGGGCCGAGCGCGCCGGCCTGGCGGTGCGCGCCAACGGCGCCCTGCTGTTCGCCCGCGACGCACTGGAAGAGGCGGTGCTGGAGGAGTTCATGGCCACCCGCGCCGAGGCCTTCGGCTATCGCGCGCAGCTGCTGCGCGGTGCGGCGCTGGCGGGGCTTTACGACGGCCGCTTCGCACGGCACCGCGCGGCGCTGCGAGGCTTCGACGACCTGCAACTCTACTCGCGTGAAGCCGTGCCGGCACTGGCGCAATGGCTGGCCAGCCAGGGCGTGCGCTTCCACTTCGGCACGCTGGTGCGCCACGTGGAAGACGGCCGCCTCGACACCACCGCCGGCCCCTGCCGCGCGCAGAGAGTCATCGTCTGCAGCGGCCACGACTACCAGACGCTGTGCGCCGAGCAACTGCGCGCGCTGCAGCCGCAGGTATGCCGGCTGCAGATGCTGCGCGTGGCGCCGCTGGACGGCTTCGCGCTGGAGCACGTGGTGTTGAGCGGTCTGTCCTGCACGCACTACGGCGCCTTCTCCGACCTGCCCACGGCGCAGGCCCTGGCCACCCGGATCGCCCAGCAGCGGCCCGAACTGCAACGCCACGGCATCCATCTGCTGGTCAGCCCCACGCCGTACGGCGACTGGATCGTCGGCGACTCGCACGACTACGGGCAGGATGCGCGCCCCTTCAATGCCGAGAGCGTCGATACGCTGATGCTCGATCTCGCGCGCGACACGCTCGCCACCGAGGTGCGCGTGGTCGAGCGCTGGCAAGGCGTGTACGGGGCCAAGACCCGGCTGCCGGATAGCGGCGCGTTTTCGGTGACGAGAGTCGACGCACGCACCACGGTGGCGCTGATGCACAGCGGCATCGGCATGAGCGTCGGTCCCGCGCTGGCGCATCGCCACGTCGACGCGCTCGTCGACGGCACGCCGCTGCCGCGCTGGATGCCGCCGGCGCAACAGGGCGGCCCGCTCGCATCGGCCGCTTGAGTGGCTGGGTCGGCTGGGTCCGCCCGGCCGGCACGCGCCCGCACAGAGGTCGCGCAGGGGCCGCGCAGCCGGTCGTCTCAGGCCTTGCGATGGGCGTCGGCGTCGAGTTCGCGCTCGGCGGCGTCGCCCGACTCGCCCTTGTAGTACAGGTGCACGCCGATCGCCAGCGAGTCGTGGCGGATCTCCTGGAAGGCCTTCCAAGCTTTCACGGGATCCTTGAACACGAGGTAGTGGGCCTCCTGCTCAATCAGCGTCGCGACCTCGTGCAGGCCATGTCCGTGCAAGGCGGCGACAAGCGCATCCAGGCTGCGGTGCGTGCGCGCATCGCTGCGCGGATATAGCATGTGCAGCACCGCGATGCGCTGGGCCGCCACCAGCGCGGACAGCGCGACGACGATCTGCTGGTGATTGAGCGCGCTGACGACGCTGTCCGCATCGTGCCGGTGGCCGGGAAAGAGGGCTTCGATCGTGGTGGTCATGGCTTGGCTTCCGGTTGACTTCGAGGATGACTGGCCGACGGAACGCGGCAAGGCTTGCCTTGCCGGTGGGGGGCACGGCCGGTTCCACCGCTGGCTGCGGCGGCTTTTCTTGCACCGCAGCAACGGTATGGAGCAATGTAGCGCAAGGCCCATGTCAGGGAAAACCCTTAAAACCGCAAAACACTGTTGCGCAGGCCGGACAGTCCGCCGCCCATGCCTGCCACGCCGAACATTTGGCGCGGCGGCGAATATGGTCAATAATTGGCTCACTGCCATTGCTGGACGAGGGGGGCGACCATGCCGCGCAGTCCCGACGCGATTCGTACGATTGCCCTGCTGGGGCATGCGGGGGGTGGCAAGACCTCGCTGATCGAAGCGCTGCTGCACCAGGGGGGGGCGCTGCACGCGCCCGGGAGCGTCGAACGCGGCACCACGGTGTGCGACTACGACCCGCTGGAGCGCAAGTACCACCACTCCCTCACCTCCGCTGTCACCCACCTCGACCACCGCGACACCCGCCTCTACCTGATCGACACGCCGGGCTACCCCGACTTCTTCGGCCTCTCACTGAGCGCCCTGCCGGCGGTCGAGACGGCGGTCATCGTGATCAATGCCCAGACGGGTGTCGAGATGACCACACGGCACATGATGGCCTGGGCCGAGGCGCGCAAGCTGTGCCGGCTCATCGTCATCAACGGCATCGATGGCGAGAAGGTCAACCTGCCCGCCCTGCTGGCCGACATCCAGGAAGCCTTCGGCAAGGAATGCCTGCCGATCAACCTCCCGGCCGCCAATGCCGGCAAGGTGGTCGACTGCTTCTTCAATCCGGCCGGCGAGGCGGACTTCCTGTCGGTGTCAGCCGCGCACGACGCGCTGGTGGACCAGGTGATCGAGATCGATCCCGAACTGATGGAGCGCTACCTCGAGCAGGGCCAGGCCATCACGCCAGAGCAGTTGCACGCGCCCTTCGAGCGTGCCCTGCGCGAGGGCCATCTGGTGCCGATCTGCTTCACGTCCGCGGCCACTGGCGCCGGCATCCCCGAGCTGCTGGAGGTGTTCGCGCGGCTGCTGCCAAACCCGGCCGAAGGCAACCCGCCGCTGTTCTATCGCGAATCCAATGGCAAGCGCGTCCCCGTGCAAGCCGAGCCCGTGCCGGACAAGCATGTGCTGGCCCATGTGTTCAAGATCGTGATGGATCCCTACATCGGCAAACTTGCCGTGTTCCGCATCCACCAGGGCACCATCACTCGCGACAGCCAGCTTTACATCGGCACGGGGCGCCAGCCGTTCAAGGTGGCCCACCTGCTCGTGCTGCAGGGCAAGGAGCACGTCGAAGTGCCGCGTGCCGGGCCGGGAGACATCTGCGCCGTGGCCAAGATCGACGAGATCACCTTCGACGCCGTGCTGCACGACGCCGGCGAAGACGGCGACATTCACCTGGTGCCGCTCGACTTTCCCACCCCCATCTACGGGCTGGCGATCGAGCCGGCGCGGCGCGGACAGGAACAGCGCTTGGCCGAGGTCATGCAGAAGCTCGGCGCGGAAGACCCCTGCCTGCGTGTCGAGCATCCGGCTGACACCAATGAGACCGTCGTGCTGGGCCTGGGCGAGTTCCACCTGCGCTGCCTGCTGGAGCGGCTCACGGAACAGTACAAGCTGGAAGTGGTGACGCGCCCGCCGAAGATCGCCTACCGCGAAACCATCGGCGGCAAGGCCGAAGGCCAGCACCGCCACAAGAAGCAGACCGGCGGCGCCGGCCAGTTCGGCGAGGTCATGCTGCGCGTGGAGCCGCTCGGCCGCGGCATGGGCTTCGAGTTCGTCGATGCGGTCAAGGGCGGCGCGATTCCCGGCCAGTTCATTCCCGCCGTCGAGAAGGGCATCCGCCAGGTGCTGGAGTGCGGACCGCTGGCCGGCTTTCCGATGCAGGACGTGCGCGTCACCGTATACGACGGCAAGAGCCACCCGGTCGACTCCAAGGAGGTGGCCTTCGCCACGGCTGGGCGCAAGGCCTTCATCGACGCCGTGCTCAAGGCCCGCCCGAGCGTGCTCGAGCCGATTGTCGATATCGAGGTGGTCACGCCCGAGACGGCGATGGGCGACATCATCGGCGATCTTTCGGCCAAGCGCGGCCAGGTGCGCGGCACGCGCTCCGGGGTCAGCCACAGCGTGATCGTCATGGGCAAGGTACCGCTTGCCGAACTCAACGACTACCAGACCCGCCTGAACAGCCTCACCGGCGGCCACGGCAGCTACACCATCCAGTTCAGCCACTATGACCCCGTGCCGCCGGGGCAACAGGACCAGATGGCCTCGCGCCACAAGTCGAAAGGAGACGGCGCGGGCTGAGGGGCGCTGCCCCGGGCGCTAACTGCCACGCCCTGCGCCGCCCTGCTCCGCACGCCGCCCGGCGGCCGCCTGCGTGGCACTACGCCCGCGCTCGGCGGCGCGGCGCCGCCGTCGCGGCACGGGCCTGCAGGCCCGCCAGAAAGATGTCGCCTGCCCGCTCGGCAAGGGCCAGATGGTCGATGGGCTCGTCCACGCCCGGCTCGAACTCGATGCGCCGGTCAAGGATCAGCAGCGCCAGTCCGTGCGCCAGGCTCCACGCCGCCATGGCTTCCGCCGTCGCCGGCATCGCAATGTCCAGCGCCTCGATTGCCTTGCGCACCGCATCCAGCGCGCGGAAACCCGCCTGCGCCATCTGCGGATGGTCGGCCTTGCGCAGCTCGGGGCCGAACATCAGGCGGTAGATGGCCGGCTCCGCCGCCGCGAACTCGAGATAGGCGCGCAGCAGGTCGGCGAAGCGCGACGCCGGCTTCGGGCGCTTCGGCAACGCCTCGAAGCGGGCATGCAGGCGTTCGAAGCCGCGCGCGGCCACGTCGGCCAGCAAGGCCTCACGATTCGCGTAGTGGCGGTAGGGCGCGGCATGCGAGACGCCGACCGCGCGCGCCACTTCGCGCAGGCTGACTTCCGCCACGCCGCGCGTCTTGAGGATGCGCTCGGCCTCGTCTCTCAGGGCGGCCTGCAGGTCACCGTGGTGGTAGCGCGCCGCCGCGGCGCGCTTGGCTGGGCGTGTCATCGGGTCCTCATGGTCTGGGTTAGCCGTCATTGCTCGATGTTGACAGCGCGATGTTGACAGCGCGATGTTGACAGCGATTACATCTATTGCTAGTTTATGTTTCCACTGACAACATTGGAAGCCCCGGATAGCACTACACCGCCTCAGCCAGGCGGTCCCTGCCGGGGCCGGCGATTCCCGGGTGCGCGCCAGCGGCGCGGCGCCCGCTCATCATTGGCCGGGACGGCTCCCGGCATCTGGAGACTTCCATGCTGAGTCGAAGATCCTTCCTGCGCCGCAGCGCAGGCGTCGCCGGAGCGCTCGGCGCACTGGTGATCGGCTGGTCGGTGATGCCCCCTCGCCAGCGCCTGCTCACCGCGGATCCGCTGCCGCTGGGCCCGGCGCAGGCGGGCCTGAACGGCTGGGTCAAGATCGCAAGCGACGACACCGTCACGGTGGTGATCGCCAAGTCGGAGATGGGCCAGGGCGTGTACACCGGCCTGGCCATGCTGCTGGCCGAGGAGCTCGACGCCGACTGGTCCCGGGTCAGGGTCGAGCAGTCGCCGATCGACAAGATCTACAACAACCTCGCGGCGACAGTCGACGGCCTGCCCTTCCACCCCGACAACGACGGCACCCTCAAGCACGTGGCGGGCTGGATGACCGGCAAGCTGATGCGCGAGATCGGCACCATGATGACGGGCGGCTCGTCCAGCATCAAGGACCTGTGGCTGCCCATGCGCGAGGCAGGTGCCTCGGCGCGCGCCATGCTGGTCAGCGCCGCCGCCGCGCAATGGCAGGTGCCCGCGAGCGAGTGCCGCGCCGAGGCGGGCAAGGTGCTGCACGCCTCGGGCCGCAGCGCCAGCTTCGGCGAGCTGGCCGCGCTCGCCGCGCAGCAGCCGCGGCCCGACAAGGTGACGCTCAAGGATCCGTCCCGCTTCAAGCTGATCGGCCAGCCGGTGCACCGCATCGAGGCCGCCGCCAAGCTCGACGGCTCGGCGCGCTTCGGCATCGATGTCACGCCTGACGGCCTGCTCTACGCCAGCGTCGCCATGTGCCCGACGCTGGGCGGCAAGGCAGCCCGCGTGGACAGCGCGGCTGCCGCCGGCCTGCCGGGCGTCGTCAAGGTAGTCGTGTTCGATGCGCACAACGGCGGCAGCGGTGGCGTGGCGGTCATCGCCGACACGCCCTACCATGCCATGCGCGCGCTCAAGCAGGTCAGCGTGCAGTGGGACCATGGCGCGGCCGCCGGCATCTCCAGCGACGCCATCTACCGCCAGCTATCTGAAACCCTGGACAAGGCCCACGGCCACGCCTATTTCAGCCAGGGCGACGTCGACTCTGCGCTCTCCTCCGCCGCGAAGACGGTCAGCGCGGAATACCGCGCGCCCTACCTGGCACATGCCGCGCTCGAGCCCGCCAACTGCACGGTATGGCTCCAGGACGGCGCGGCCACGGTGTGGGCATCCACGCAGGTGCCCCGCATCGCGCGCGACCAGGCCGCCAAGGTGCTGGGCCTTCCGGCGGAAAAGGTCGACCTCAAGGTGCAGTTGCTCGGCGGCGGCTTCGGCCGGCGCCTGGAGGCTGACTACATCGCACAGGCCGCTGCGATCGCACGAGAAGTGCCGGGCCGGCCGGTGCAGACGATCTGGTCGCGCGAGGAAGACATCCGCCACGACTTCTACCGACCCGCCTGCGTTTCCCGCTTCCAGGCCGGGCTGGACAGCGCCGGCGCGCTGGTCGCCTGGCGCAACACCTCGGCCGGCCAGGCCATCATGCCCAATGTGCTGGCGCGCAGCTTCGGCCTGCCAGGCGCCGGGCCCGACAAAACCACGTCCGAGGGCGCCTTCGACCAACCCTATGAATGGCCGAATGCGCGCATCGCCCACGAGATCGTCGACCTGCCCGTGCCGGTCGGCTTCTGGCGCTCGGTCGGCCACTCGCACCAGGCCTTCTTCAAGGAGAGCTTCGTCGACGAAGTGGCGGCGGCCGCCGGCAAGGACCCGGTCGCCTTCCGCGCGAGCCTGCTGGCACACCATCCGCGGCAGCTGGCCGTGCTGCAAAGGGCGGCGGCGCTGGCGGACTGGGGCAAGCCACTCGCGCCCGCGGCCGACGGTGCCAAGCGCGCGCGTGGCGTGGCGCTGCACCAGTCCTTTGGCTCGACCGTCGCCCAGGTGGCCGAGGTATCGATGGCACCGGACAAGCGCATCCGCGTGCATCGCGTGATCTGCGTGATCGACTGCGGTACGCCGGTCAACCCCAACCTGATCCGCCAGCAGATGGAAAGCGCCGTGATCTTCGGCCTGTCGGCGGCACTGTATAGCGAGATCCACGTCGTCAATGGCCAGGTGCAGCAGAGCAACTTCCACGATTACCCCGTGCTGCGCATCCCTGAGTGCCCGCTCATCGAAACCGAGATCATGCCCAGCCAGGCCCACCCCGAAGGCGTGGGCGAGCCGGGCACGCCGCCCATCGCCCCCGCCGTCGCCAACGCCCTGTTCGCCCTCACCGGCCAACGCCTGCGCGCGCTGCCGCTGCGGCTGGCCTGAGCCGCGCCCAACCTGTCCGGAGACTGACATGCCCACACTCAAGATCAACGGCAAGGCCGTGCAAGTGCAGGCCGAGCCCGATACCCCGCTGCTCTGGGTCCTGCGCGGCGAACTCAAGATGACCGGCACCAAGTTCGGCTGCGGCATGGCGCTGTGCGGCGCCTGCACCGTCCACCTGAACGGCAAGCCGGTGCGCTCCTGCGTCACACCGCTCGCCGCCGCCGGCGAGCAGGAGATCACCACCATCGAAGGACTGCGAGGCCCCGAGGCGCAGGCCCTGAGGGCGGCCTGGACCGAACTGGATGTGGTGCAGTGCGGCTATTGCCAGAGCGGACAGCTCATGTCGGCCTGCGCCCTGCTGAAGCAGACGCCCAAGCCCACCGACGCCGATATCGACGCGGCCATGTCAGGCAATCTGTGCCGCTGCGGTACCTATCCGCGCATCCGGGCGGCGATCCATCGGGCGGCTGGCGAGCGGGAGGGTTGAGCGGCCGCGCGGTCCCCCGGCGCTCAAGTTGTGGCGGTCGCGGCCGAAAACACAGAGGCGGGATGCCTGATCGACAGCCCGCTTTCCCGTTCCCCCGTTTAGGCGGGTAAAAGGGCATGCCGCGTCTCTCAACCCTCATGGAAGACTCATGAACACCGCTCTGATCAATTCGCTCAGCGCCACCTCGCCGGGCGACGACCCTGCCGCGCTCCTGATGCTGCGCAAGTCACTCGACCTGCGGGCACAAGGTGTCGCCCAGTTGCTGCAATCCATGCCCGCAGTCGGCGTGAGCGGCAGCAACCCGCCGCATCTCGGCCAGAACATCGACATCAAGGTCTGAGCCAGTCGTACCGCGCGGGCCGCTCCTGCCTGGCCGGAAGCGGCCCGCGCCGTCGATCGTGCAGCAACTGCGCTCAGAACGAGCGCGGCAGGCCCAGGATGTGCTCGGCCACGTACGAGTAGATCAGGTTGGTGGAGATCGGCGCCACCTGGTACAGACGCGTCTCGCGGAACTTGCGCTCGATGTCGTATTCGCACGCGAAGCCGAAGCCGCCGTGGAACTGCAGGCAGGCATTGCCCGCTTCCCAGCTCGCCTTGGCCGCCAGATACTTGGCCATATTGGCCTGGGCGCCCATCGGCTCGTGCGCATCGAACAGTTCGCAGGCCTTCCAGCGCATGAGGTTGGCTGCCTCCAGTTCGATGAAGGACTCCGCGATCGGGAACTGCACCCCCTGGTTCTGCCCGATGGGACGGCCGAAGACCTGGCGTTCCTTGACGTACTTGGTCACGCGGTCCATGAACCAGTAGCCGTCGCCGATGCATTCCGCCGCGATCAGCGTGCGCTCGGCGTTCAGGCCGTCGAGGATGTACTTGAAGCCCTTGCCTTCCTCGCCGATCAGGTTCTCTTCCGGAATCTCCAGGTCCTCGAAGAACAGCTCGTTGGTCTCGTGGTTGACCATATTGGGGATGGGCCGCACGACGAGCCCCTTCTTCTGTGCCTCGTGCAGGTCCACCATGAAAATGGACATCCCCTCGCTCTTCTTCTTCACCTCGGCCAGCGGCGTGGTGCGCGCCAGCAGGATCATGAAGTCGCTATGCTGGATGCGGCTGATCCACACCTTCTGGCCGTTGACGACGTAGCGCCCGTCCTTCTTCTCCGCCTTGGTCTTGATCTTGGTGGTGTCGGTACCCGTGGTCGGCTCGGTCACGCCCATGGATTGCAGGCGCCATTCCCCCGAGGCGATCTTCGGCAGGTACTTCTCCTTCTGCGCCTGGGAGCCATGGCGCAGCAGCGTGCCCATGTTGTACATCTGGCCGTGGCAGGCGCCGGAATTGCCGCCGGAGCGGTTGATCTCTTCCATGATGACCGAGGCCTCGGTCAGCCCCAGGCCCGAGCCGCCGTACTCCTGCGGGATCAGCGCCGCCAGCCAGCCGGCCTTGGTGAGCGCGTTGACGAAGGCCTCGGGATAGGCCCGCTGTTCGTCCACCTTGCGGAAGTACTCGTCGGGGAACTCGGCGCACAGCGCGCGCACGGCGTCGCGGATTTCCTGGTAGTTGTTGGATTGGGTCTGTTCGATCATGGAGGCGTACGACGTATTGGCGATTCGAGACATCGGGGGCTCGCGGTGCAAGCCCTCGCGGTTCAGTTCCTGGGAGATTGCGGCGATCCCGGTTGCACGGAAGCGGATCCGTTCAACCGCGGGCTCAAGCCAGCGAGGCCATGGCCTGCATGGTCACGCCTGGCGGCCCGCAGCACAATCAGCCATTGCGGAAGCGCGTCTTCACGTGTGCTTAAGCCCCCAGCCGAGCCCGCGCCGCGAATGCATGTGGCGCATTCCTGCGTGCGGCCGGCGCCACCGGCCCGACATCCTGCCGCCGGGCCAGCGATTGATTCCCTGGTGTATGCATTGATGTTCCCTGTCGTGGCTTTATCCACCAAGGACGGGCAACTAGAGTGCTCTCCATGAACCACGACCATCGGAACCGAGGAGCCAATATGTCAGTCCAGGAAAGACTTGCAGCGCGTGGCCTGGTGCTGCCCAATCCCCCGCAGCCTCTGGGCAGCTACACCGCGGTGAGCCAGGCAGGCGACCTGTTGTTCGTGTCAGGGCAATTGCCGCTGGCGGACGGGAAAGTGGTCTGGCAGGGCCAGGTCGGCAAGGAGCTGACACTGGAGCAAGGCAAGCGCGCGGCGGAGCTGGCCGCGCTCAACGTGCTGGCGCAGATTCATGCGCATCTGAACGGCTTCGAGCGACTGGATCATATCGTCCGCGTCGAGGGCCACATTACCAGTGCCCCGGGCTGGCTGCAGCAAGCCGCCGTGCTCGACGGCGCGTCCGATTTCTTCGCCGATGTGCTGGGCGAAAAGGCAGGCCATGCCCGCGCGGCCTACTCGCAGTCGCAGCAGCCGGGTAACGCAGCCGTGATCCTCGTCGTGATCGCCCAGGTCAAGCCGCCAGAGCCGATTGCCGCCCAGCGCTGATTCGATCGAAGTGGCTGTCAGTTTCGCACGGAGGTCCTAGTGGCAATGAGTTGGAGAAGCAAGCCGGCTGCTGCTCCACCGCGCCTGAGGCGTGCGGTTGTGAGCGACAGGTGGCGGTGGCAATATAGCGAATTCCCCCGTCAACGTTTGTGAGAATCCGGGAATGCTGCTGTCCTGTCGACTGCGCTGGTACGTCCTGGAGACGTCCCGCGCCCTGCGCAGACACTGGCAGGCGCTGTGCCTGTCCGTCTTCCTGCTGCTGCCGGCCATGCCGGTGTTCGCGCAATCGCGGATACTGGGCGCGCCGGTGCTCGCGGCGTTGGCGCCCACGCACAGTGTCGAGTGGCGCTTTGTCTGGGTCCACCTGCTCGAAGCCGCGGCCGTGCTCTGGGTCTTGATGCAGCGTAGCGCGATTACCGGCGGACCATTCGGCGGCTACCTCAAGTCCTTGCCGACATCCGAGGGACGCCGCCGCGCCGTGGACGTGGCCGTTGTCTCACTCGCAAACACGCCGCTGCTGCTCACGGTTCTGGCCGCGGCGGTTGCCGTCGCCTTCCTGCCGAACAGGAGCGCCAACTACCTCTTCATTCTCGCCCTGACGTTCATTACGCTGGGCTTGCAGCTTGCCGCGCTCGCCCGCAACGCCCGCCACGTCGGGATGTTGTTCCTGGCCAATGGCGTGCTCGTCGGTGCGGCGCAATTCGACCATCCGCTAAAACCGGTGCTGCTGGCGGTGCCCTTGCTGCTGGCGCTATTTGTTCTCGCACGCCCGCCTGCCACCATGCCACCGGCGCATGCGCGCCGGCACCTGCGGCCGCATGTCCCGGCCGGCGTCGCGCGCACGGCCGCTCAGCTCGCACCGCCGCCGCTTGCCTTGCTCGAAGCCGGCATCCTCCGCTATCGCAGTGCGAAAGTGTTAGCGCGTGTCGTGATGATGAGCGCGCTCACGGCGTGCACCGACGCCCTCTTCCACCTGTGGGACTTCGACGTCCGTGCAGTGCCGCTGACGCTGATCTCGCACGCCGCACTGGCCCTGATCGTCGCCACGACCTTCCGCGATTTGCGTGCCGCCCATCTGCGGGCGGCTCACTTCATGCGCTCGCTGCCGCTGTCCCGCGCCACATTGACGGTCGCCGACCTGCTGACCGTTGGCGTCCTGTGGCTGCCGTTTGCCGCCGTCGCACCGTGGCTGCTGAGCGCGCATGGCATCATCTCGGCCTGGACCGCCGTGGCGATCGTGGCTTCCGGTGCGCCGCTGCTGGTACTGCTCTACGCGCCGCAGCGCTTCGCGCCGCGGCAATCGGTGCTGCTGGGCACGATCCTGGCCACGCTCTGGGTCGTCGGCACCTGGCAACTCTTTGTTTGACGGATATCGCAATGCTTCGTTTTGAAAACCTCGGAAAACGCTTCGGCGACCACGTCCTGTTCAGCGATCTGCACCATCAGTTCGAGACGGGATGCGTTGCGCTGTGCGACGAGAACGGAAGCGGCAAGTCCACCCTGCTTGGCATCCTCGCCGGCACGATCGACAGCTTTGACGGGGACGTCTGGCTCGACGGACATTCACTGCGCACGGCGCCACAACAGGCCAAGACCGCACTCGCCTATGTCCCCGACGATTGCATGGCCTACCCGTTCATGACGGGACGCGGCTTGCTCGAACTTGTCGCATCGACGCGCGGGATCAAGGTCGATGCCGCCTCACTCGATCTCGCACACCGCTTCGGGCTTGATCCGTTCATCGACAAGCGCTTTGAAGAAATGTCGCTGGGCACGCGCAGGAAGGTATTTCTGACGGCGACGGCGCTGGGCAGGCCTTCCGTGATCCTTGCCGACGAGCCGGGCAACGGACTCGACTCCTCCGCGCGCGGCGAACTCATCGCGTTGTTCAAGCGGCTCGGTCGCGATCGTCTGGTCCTGTTCTCGACCCATGACCCGGCATTGGCCCGCGCCTGCGAGGCGAAAATCGTCGGCTTCAAGGACCTGGGCGCCGCGCGGGAATCGTTGCCCGCTTGACGGCGCAGGCCGAGTAGAAGCAACGTGTAGGGCGCAAAGGGCAGCATCAAGCAACTCCATCGACAGCACTGACATTACGAGACCGTAACGCGGTCGACCTGGTTTTGTTCACCACGGTCCATGCCGCCGAGGCGCGGTTCCGCACGGCCAAGAACTGCCCCTCGTGGCCGGCGTGGCCATCCGGGACGCGGGAAGACGCACGCGCCGAACGCAGACATCGCGCCCCCACCACGAATTTGCTGTCGCGCGACTGCATCCCGCGTAGCATCGTGATGTCCAGCCACCGTGCCTCCGCCATGCATGCCAAAGCCATTCGCGTGCGCATCGTCGGCGGTCGCCGCCATCAACCGGAAGCGCGATGAACCCGACCACCCTCAACCCGCAGGAAATCGTCACAAGCATCATTGTCCACGAGGTCGAGCCCGACGCCGTCGCGCAGTACGAAGCGTGGCTCGCCGACATCCGCGCCGCATGCTCCAGGTTTCCCGGCTACCTGAGCACCGACGTGATCCGTCCCGTCGGCATGAGCCGCGAATATGCGACCATCATTCGCTTCGACGGCTTCAGCAGTCTCAACGCATGGATGCAATCCGATGTGCGCCGCCAACATATCGAGAAAATGCGGCCGTGGCTGCGGCAAGGCGACCGCTACGAGATCAAGACTGGCCTCGATTTCTGGTTCACGCCGAAGAGCGCGCCGGTCAAGGTGCCGACCGCGTGGAAGCAGTGGCTCATCACATGGAGCGCCATTTTTCCCCTCAGCATCGTCGTCCCATGGGCCGTCGTGCCGACGCTCACGCACCTCGGTCTCGCCCATGATTCATTCATGGCCAAAGCGGTCGTAGCGGCGGCAATCGTGTTTCTGATGGTCTATGTGGTGATGCCGCGCTATACACGGCTCGTTGCACACTGGCTGTTCAAGTGACAATCGCGCGCCACAGACTCCCGCATGGCATGCCCTTCCCCTCCGATTGCCAGGATTCAGCGGACTAGAAGTTGTGCCGCATGCCGAACCAGCCCGAGGTGCTCGAAGAAGGCGTTGGGCAGCATGAACTGCTCGGCGGGCGGGGCCGCCCAGAAGCGGTTGGCCAGGAAAGTGGCGCACCGGCGACCAGTCCGGCATGGCAGGCCGTCCCGGCCCGCCTTGGAGCCATAGGACGGCATGCCGGTCAAGTATTCAGGAACGCCAGCAGGTCGGCATTCACCTTGTCGGCCTCGACCACGCACATGCCGTGCGATCCGCCCGGATAGACCCTTGTCTTCCGGCTGAGAGTGATGGGGTTGGACGAGTGCCGTTCAGCGCGCAGGCACCGGCGCGATGGACTCGTGCGGGGTGGCGGTGCGCTGGGCAGCCTTGTGGACCATGGTGTAGGCGTAGTCGACACCCATGCCGTAGGCGCCCGAATGCTCCTTGACCAGCTTCATCACCGCGTCATACGTGTCACGATGAGCCCAGTCGCGCTGCCATTCGAGCAGCACCTGCTGCCAGGTCACGGGCACGACGCCCGCCTGGATCATGCGCTGCATGGCGTAGTCATGGGCTTCCTTGCTGGTGCCGCCGGAGGCGTCGGCCACCATGTAGATCTCGTAGTCGGTATCGTGCATGGCCGACAGGGCAAAGGTGAGGTTGCAGACCTCGGTCCACAGGCCGGAGACGACAATCTTCTTGCGCCCGTTGGCGGCCAGAGAGTCGCGCACCTTCTGGTCATCCCAGGAATTCATGGAGCTGCGCTCCAGGGTCTTCTGGTTGGGGAAGACGTCGAGCAGCTCGGGGTAGGTGAAGCCCGAGAAGGACTCGCTCTCCACCGTGGTGATGGTGGTCGGGATATTAAAGATCTTGGCCGCCTTGGCCAGTCCAACGACATTGTTCTTCAATGTCTGGCGATCGATCGACTGCACGCCGAAGGCCATTTGCGGCTGCTGGTCGATGAAGATCAGCTGGCTGTTCTGCGGGGTCAACACTTCGAGCTTGGCTTTGGTCATGACGTCTTCCTGAATCACTGAAGTTAGGGGGTGGAACCCGCGCCGCCTTGGCGCCGGACGGCACCTGACGGCCGGCGCGGGCCGGTTGCTGCATGGTCCGGCCGCTGCCGCCATGCGGCGCGCGGCGCGGTGATGCACGTTAGACGCTTGCTCGAGCAACCCGACTGAAGGCTAAACCCGCGGGTCGCTGCGGCCATCGTCCGTTCGTACTACTTGCTTGCCGCCGAAGTGTGGGCGGCGGGTGCCACGCTCGCCGACGCGCCCAGCCGGCGTGGTGCGGCGCGGCAAGCGGCCAGGTGGCGCGCCGCCTGCCAGCATCGGCTCAAGCGTTGGCGCCTTCGCTGAAGGGGTCCAGCTTGCCGCTGCGGGCGCCGTCGCTGTGCGGGTCGAAGCTGCGGGCGGGCGCGGCAGAGACGCCGCTGCGATCCAGGCCTGCGACGCGGGCGCCTTCGGTGAACAGATCGACCTTGCCACGGGTGCCCTCGGTAAAGGTGTCCAACCTGCCGCTGCGGGTGCCCTCGGTGAAGGTATCCAGCTTGCCGCTGCGGGCGCCGTCGGCATAAACGTTGTAGCTGCGGAACGTGTAGCCGTACTTGTCGGCAGCTGTCAGTTCACCGGCGCCGGCGGTTTGCGCCGCGCCGAAGGCGGCCAGCGACAGCAGCAGGGTGGAAGCGATCTTGAAGGTGGTGGCCTTGGTCATGACTCTCTCCAGTTTCTATATTCGTTGAGTTTTGCAGAACATCGCGTTTTCGTTGCGCGCCGTTCATGTGCAGAACTATAGAAGCTGACTCAGTGACGCAATGAAGGCCGTTCAGGATAACTTATTCAATTTTTTTGAATGAAGATTGTGCGCTTTTGGGCAGCGGCCGGGCCAATGGCGGCTATGGCAGGAGCACGCAATTTCCTCGTACGCGATAAAAAAACGTACTAACAGGCAAAGCGCAGCACAAATAGACACAAATAGAGAGAAGGACCGCCGCCGCCGCGAGACCAGCCGCCGCGCGCACGCGCTGCGCAGGCGCTTCGAGACGCTGACGCCGCGCGAGACGGAGGTGATGTCACTGGCGTGCCTGGACAAAGTCGCACGAGATGACTGACCAGCAAGCCTGCCGGGACGGAGGTTGCCCCAGCCTGTCGCTCGCTGCGGATTGCCCCGGCATGCTGACTGACGTACGCGCCAGCCTAGCGCGGCAAGATCCAGCGCGTTGGCAGCCGCCTTCGACGTGCCTGTCGCTGTGTGGGGGCAAGGTATCGACGCGGCATCGCCCAGGATCACGACTCGGCCGGACATCATCTACCCGGACACAGGGTCCCGGATGGCCTGAACCGCTTGCCCGCACCGTGGCGGCCCGTTAATTATCGAAAGACTAGGAAACGCCGACCTTCAGGGCAAGCCGGCAGGACCGAGCCAGCATTGCCGTGCGCGCAATGCTGAGTTGCACTGCGTTGTGATTCAAATGGCGCCTGACGGCTCCTAAGCTTCGGCACATCCCAACCCAACGTCCTGAAGCCATGGAAACCACAACGTCTCCCGTCCTCAACGACTCCCGACATCCAGCTGCGCCGATGTCCGCGGCACTGGTTGCACTGTTTTCCCTGTGCGCCGGCGTGCTGGTGGCCAATCTCTACTACGCGCAGCCGATCATCGAACTGATCGCGCCGGAGGTCGGTCTCTCCGCCCAAGGTGCCAGCGTCATCGTGTCGCTGACGCAGATCGGCTATGCGATCGGCCTGTTCTTCCTGGTGCCGCTGGCCGATCTCCATGAGAACCGCCGGCTACTGATGATCAGCGGCGGTGCCGCCGCGATCAGCCTGGTCGGCGCCGCGCTCGCCTCGCAACCGGGCCCGTTCCTGCTCGTTTCACTGCTGCTCGGGCTGAGCTCCGTCAGCGTACAGATCCTGATTCCGCTGGCTGCGCATCTCGCCCCCGAAGCGATGCGCGGACGCACGGTCGGCACGATCATGGGCGGCCTGCTCTCGGGCATCCTGCTGTCGCGACCGCTGTCGAGCATGCTGGCCCAGTTCCTCGGCTGGCGCACCGTGTTCTTCGTCGCCGCCGGGATGACGCTGGCCACCATGGCCATCATCGCCATGACCCTTCCCCGCCGCGTGCCGCAGCATCGCGCCAGCTACGCGAGCCTGATCGCATCGCTCTGGCATCTGTTCACTCGCTACCCCGTCCTGCGCCAGCGTGCGCTCTTCCAGGGCCTGCTGTTTGCCGCCTTCAGCCTGTTCTGGACCGCCGCCCCGCTGGAACTGGCGGGCCGCCAGGGCCTGTCGCAATCGCAGATCGGCATCTTTGCGCTGGTCGGCGCGCTTGGCGCCGTCGCCGCACCGATCGCCGGCCGGCTGGCAGATGCCGGACACACGCGCATTGCCTCGTACGCAGCGATGGCCGCCGCGGCTGCCAGCTTCCTGCCCGGACTGGTCGAAGGCCGTGCGGCGCTCTATGGACTGGCACTGACCGGCATCGTGCTCGACTTCGCCGTGCAGATGAATATGGTGCTGGGCCAGCGCGCGATCTATGCGCTCGACGCTGCCAGCCGCGCGCGGCTCAACGCGCTCTACATGACGTCGATCTTCGCAGGCGGCGCGCTGGGCTCGGCGATTGCCAGCACGCTGTACACGCAGGTCGGCTGGCATGGTGTCGTCGCTACCGGCAGCGGCCTCGCGCTGCTCTCGCTTGCGGCTCTGGCGCTGGCATCGCGTCGGTGAATTCCCTCCCCTTGGACAGACTCAATCCTGAAGGCATCGCTATCATGGAACCCCGGCTCTTTTCCCCGATTTCGGTCGGCTCGCTCCGGCTTGACCATCGCGTCGTCATGGCCCCGCTGACCCGCTCCCGCGCCGGCCAGCCGGGCAATGTCCCCACCTCGCTGAACGTCGAGTACTACCGCCAACGCGCATCCGCGGCGCTGATCATCTCAGAGGCCACGCAGATCTCCCAGCAGGGCCAGGGCTATGCCTGGACGCCCGGCATTCACACTGACGAACAGGTAGAGGGCTGGCGCGCCGTGGCGGAGTCGGTACACACCGCCGGCGGCAGGATGTTCCTGCAGCTCTGGCACGTGGGGCGCGTTTCCCATCCGCTGTTCCAGCCCGGCGGCGCCCTACCCGTGGCACCGAGCGCACTGCCCGTGCCAGGAAAGACATTCATCGTCGACGAGAACGGCAATGGCATCTGGGGCGAGATTCCGGTGCCGCAGGCGCTCACGGTCGAAGGCATCGCGGCGATTGTCGAGGACTACCGGAAAGCGGCGCGCAATGCCATCTCGGCCGGCATGGACGGCGTCGAGATCCACGCGGGCAATGGCTATCTGCTCGACCAGTTCATCAATTCGGTGAGCAATCGCCGCACCGACGCCTATGGCGGCAGCATCGAGAACCGTGCCCGATTTCTGCTTGAAGTGGTCGCTGCGGTGGCCGCCGAGATCGGCGCGGCGAGAGTGGGCGTGCGGCTGACGCCGATGGGCCGTTTCATGGGCATGGGAGACGCGACGCCCGAGGAGACATTCAACACCATCGCCAGGCACCTGAACCGATGGCCCCTGGCGTATCTGCACCTTGTCGAGCCGGCCATGGTGGGAACGGTCAAGGACGAGGACGTGGATCCACGCTGGAACGTGATGATCCGCTCGATGCGCGAGGCCTACGAAGGGGTGCTGATGCTCGCCGGTGGCTACGATGCCGCCTCTGCCGAGAAGGCGCTATCCGAAAGCCGCGCCGACATCATCGCCTTCGGACGGCCCTTCATCGCCAACCCGGACCTTCCCGTGCGCCTGCGGACGTCCGCGCCGCTCAATGCGCCGGATCCGGCCTCATTCTTCGGCGGCAACGAAGTCGGCTATACCGACTACCCGCCCCTGGAACGATTGCCTTTCGATGGAAGCTGAGCCGTGGAGCGGGCTCCGCGGCAAGCCCGACTCGCCGCGTGCTGGGCAGTTCATGCCCGCAGCGGCGGCAAAGCACCGATCGCGCGCATGCGGCTATCAAGCAGTCGGCGCCGAGGGGGCGAGCCTGACCGTGTTGCACGCTCGCCCCTGGCGGGAGGGCGGGCGTGCTCTGCCCTGCGACGCAATTTATCGCCCGATCAGCAACTTGATAGAATCCCTGGACATCACCCGCACCGCGATAGTCGATAGTCAGGGGGAACCTCATGGGGTCAAGCAGCACACCGGCCAGCGATGATGGCAGTCATCTTCGCCGGGCTGACCCACGAGGGCATCAACAAAAAGTACCTGAGCAAGCTGCGCAGCAAGGTCTTCATGCCCGTGCTGGCCGAGGTGCGCGAGGCTTTCGGCATCGATGCTCCGCGCAATGCCCCCCAAACCGAAGCTGAGATCGAGATGATCTGGGGCCTGCACGCGGCCATCTTTTATCTGGGCGTGCGCAAATGGGTCTACGGGCTGAAGGTGCCGACCGACATGGAAGCGGTGATCCGCCAGAAGGTCGAAATCTTCCTGCAAGGCGCACCCGCAGCTATGCGCAAGATGCGCAGCAACAGGAAATAGCACGACGATGGACAAGCTGCTGGCGTTGAAGATGTTCGTTGAAACCGTGGATGCAAAGGGCTTCTCCGCGGCAGCACGGCGCATGAACCTGGCCACCTCGTCGGTCACGCGGGCACTCGACGCACTCGAGGACTCCCTTGGCGCCGTTCTGCTGAACCGGTCCACGCGGCTCGTCACCGTCACCGAAACCGGCGCGGCCTACTACCAGCAGGTCCGCAAGATCCTCGATGCGATCGAAGAAGCCGATGCACTCGTCGCGGACAGGGGCGAAGTACCCACCGGGCAACTGCGCGTCTCGCTGCCCGCGGCCTTCGGCCGGCGCTGCATCGCGCCATACCTGGGTAACTGGATCGCCAGGTATCCCCAGTTGGAAGTCGAAATCACGCTGACGGATGAAATCGTCGATCTGCTCAGTGAGCGCGTCGACCTTGCCGTGCGGCTCGGTAGTCCCGCAGCCTATGACAATATCGTGGGCCGCGAGATCGGCCGCTTCCGCCGCCACGTGGTTGCCAGCCCTGCCTATCTGGACAGCCAAGGCACGCCAAGCGAGCCGTTCGACCTGGTCAATCACCGTTGCCTGCGTTTCAGCTACGGGGCCCGGGATCAGGTCTGGAACTTCCGCAAGGGAGACAGCGAGATCAGAGTCCCCGTGAACGGCCACTTCCGCAGCAACAACGTCGAAGTGCTGCATGACATCGCGTTGACCGGTGGCGGCATCGGTTTGTTGCCGGACTGGCTGGTCGACGCGGATGTCGCCAGCGGCCGCCTGACGGCGTTGTTCGGCGAGTGGTCGGTCAATCCCGATCAGGCCAGCTCGGCAATCTTTGCGCTGTACCTGCCTAACCAGCGCGGGTCGCGTCGGATTGCCGCATTTCTGGATTTCCTGGCCAGCCTGCCGGGACCGACGCGCCAGAAGGGCTGATTCCGCCCTGATGCCGCCCTGATCCCGCCGGTCATGGTCTAGGCTTTCATACGAAAGGGCAGCCTCGGGAAGCCCCATGCGCGAGCGGTCGTGTCTGCAAGTCCGGATTGTCGGGCTGTATCGTGCGGACGGCGATATCGGCTGCGGCGTTTGATAGTCCCCTGAATCGCTGAAATCGGTCGGTGCCTGCCACGCCATGCGGGCTGATGGCTTCGTTGCAAATGCTCGCAATAGCCGTGCTATTACCGCGCTTTGCCCTTGCTGCGCGCGCACGCGCTGGTCTGGCGTGCCGCGACCTTCGGTATGCCGGAGGTCGCATCGATACCCATTTGGCATTGCTCTCCCCTACGCCGAGGCTTGTGGATCCGCTTTGCTAGCCAGTCGTAGTGCGGCTTGACCTAACTAGAATCCATGTATATCGTATGCGTACATACGTTTTAGCGCGCAGCGAACTTTAGCTGGTCATCGCAGCGCGCTACATCCGCAGACTTCACCATTGAGAAGAGTGCCGTGGATTCCAATGCCGGTCTGATTGAGGACAAGCACGACGTCGGCGTCGCCCCGGCGATCCATTGCGATCGCCAACGCAAGCTCGCCCCGGCTGCGCTTTCCCGCCTTGTTCGGCCAGGCGAAGTGGTCTATCTGCCCGGATCGAGCGGCGAGCCCACCGCATTCATGGAGCAACTTTTCCTCGCGCCAGACGCCACGCGCGACGCCCGCATCTTGACTACTTATGTGCCGGGCATCAACGAACTGTCGGTCGCCAAGCTACATCCGTCGATCGAGATCACGGGATTGTTCAGCCAGCCAGGCCTGACCGAGGCGCAAAGCGACCGGCGCTTCCGAGCACTGCCGATCACCTATGCCGGCTTTGTCCGGCACCTGCAGGATCAGGTCGATATCGATCTGGCCGTCGTGCAGGTCTCGGAACCGGATGCCAGAGGTCTCTGCTCACTTGGGCCGGCCGTCGAGTTCACACCAATCGCGCTGCGCAAGAGTCGGCGGCGCCTCGCGCTGATCAATCGGCAAACCCCTCGGATACCAGGATCCATATCGGTTCCATTAAACGACTTCGACTACTTCTGTGAAGTCGATATGCCGTTGCCCGTCTATCACCCCGGCACAGACGCCGAAACTGAAGCGATCGCCCGGTACATCGCTCCCCTCGTCGAAGACGGTTGCGTGCTTCAGGCGGGGCTGGGCAAAGTGCCGACCGCCCTCATGCACCGATTGCGAGACCGCCGCAAGCTGCGGTTGCATTCCGGCATGCTGTCAGACGGCGCGCTGGCCCTGAGCGACGCCGGGGCTCTGGACATGGATTTCGCGCACACCACCTGTGTGCTCGTTGGCAGCGAAGACTTCTACGACAGGATGCCTGCGTTCGCCCCGCTACGGATTGTGGGCTGCGAGGTGACGCACGACACGCGCACATTGGCCGGGCTGGACCGATTCGTCGCGGTGAACTCGGCCCTGGAAGTCGATCTGTTCGGTCAATGCAACCTCGAACATAGCAATGGCCGCGTGGTCAGCGGCGCCGGCGGCGCACCGGACTTCGCGCGCGCCAGCCGACTCTCCCGTGGAGGCCACAGCATCGTGGCCTTGCACGCGACCCACAGGCATGGGTCGCGCATCGTTCCATTCCTGGAACAAACCGCCGTCACCCTGCCCCGCTTCGACGTGGACTACGTCGTCACTGAGTTCGGCGTGGCCACGCTTCGCGGCGCCAGCGTCCACGAGCGCGCGCATGCATTGATCGAGGTGGCGGCACCCGAGTTCCGCGACGCATTGTCCGAAGCCTGGCGGGCAATCGCCTCTCGCCTCTGAACGGCGTTTCCACACTGACATTTACTGGAGTTTCAAACATGCGACTGCTTGAAGGGAAAGTCATGATTGTGACCGGCGCCGGTGCCGGTGTTGGCAAGGCCATCGCCCTGGAGGCCGCTCGCCAGGGGGCCAAGGTGATCGTCAACGATCTCGGCGTGAATATCGACGGCTCGGGCGGCAGCGTCGGCCCGGCGCAGCAGACAGTTGACGAAATCAAGGCTGCGGGCGGCGAGGCTGCTGCCAATACCGAGAGCGTGGCGGACTGGAATTCCGCGCAGAAGATCGCCCAGCAAGCGCTCGATCTGCATGGACGTATCGACGGCGTGGTCAACAACGCGGGAAATCTGCGCGATATCATCTTCCACAAGATGAGCGAGGAAGAATTCGATGCCGTGGTCCGCGTTCATCTCAAGGGCAGCTGGAATGTTTCGCGGGCGGTCGCACCGCACTTCAAATCCCAGGAAAGCGGTGCCTATGTGCACATGACGTCGACATCCGGCCTGATCGGCAATTTCGGCCAGGCCAACTACTGTGCCGCCAAGATGGGCATCGTCGGCATGTCCAAGGCCATTGCACTCGACATGGAGCGCTTCAAGGTGCGCTCGAACTGCATCGCGCCCTTCGCCTTCACGCGCATGGTAGGCACCATCCCCACGGACACCCCTGAGGGCGCCGAGCGGATGAAGATCAATATGCGCCTGGAGGCCGCGAAGATCGCACCGTTTGCGCTAGCACTGCTCAGCGACGGTAGCCGCCATGTGAGCGGCCAGATCTTCGGTGTGCGCAACAATGAGATTTATCTATTCTCGCAGCCGCGGCCGATTCGTACCGCGCACGCCGGTGACGGATGGACCGTGGAATCGTGCATCGAACGCGCTATCCCGATGCTCCAGGGCTCCTTCTTCCCGCTCGATCGCTCGCGCGACGTCTTTACCTGGGATCCCGTCTGAAGTCTCAGGCGTCGGCCGGCCCTCTTGCCTTATGCCTTGCGGCGGGCCGCCGATGCAGAGCACGGCTTCCCCATCGCGCGCCGCGCGCGCCGCGCGGGCCACGCGGCCAGTCCAGTCCAGAAGGAAACACCAATGAACGCATACTCCTATGTCGGTGCTCAGGCGCGCCGCGCGCCTGACAAGGCGGCGATCATTCACGCGGCCAGCGGCGCCACGCTGAGCTACCGCGATCTGGACGAACGCTCCAACCGCTTCGCGCATTACCTGTACGCGCTCGGCCTGCGCCGCGGTGACCACATCGCGGTGGTGCTGGAAAACAATATCCGCTACTTCGAGATCGTCTGGGCTGCGCTGCGCTCCGGCCTCGTCCTCACCCCGGTCAACCGCTTCCTCACGCCGGACGAGGCCGCGTACATCATTGCTGACTGCGGCGCCCAGGTGGCGATCAGCTCCCACGCCATGCGCGATCTCGCAGGGGGACTGACCCCGCGCACGCCGGGATGCAGGCAGCGTCTCATGATCGATGGCGTGATCGATGGCTGGGACAGCTATGAGGCGGCCTGCGCGGACCTGCCTGGCACGCCGCTAGGCCAGGAAAGCCTTGGCGTGCTGATGATGTACAGCTCCGGCACCACTGGCCGTCCCAAGGGCATCCTGCGCGCCCCATGGACGGAGAATGTCGCAGAGGTGGTCGACCCGAATCGCCGCGAATTGCTTGGCCACTACCAGTTCGGTCAGGATATGGTCTACCTCGCCACTGCGCCGCTGTACCACTCCGCACCACTGACATATGGTGTACAGACCCAGTGCGCCGGCGGCACGCTGGTACTGATGGACAAGTTCGATGCAGCGCAGGCGCTTGCACTGATCGAGCGCTACCGCATCACCCACAGTCAGTGGGTGCCGACCATGTTCGTGCGCATGCTCAAGCTGCCGACTGAACAGCGCCGCACACATGATCTCTCCAGCCTGCGCGTGGCCATCCATGCGGCAGCGCCCTGCCCGATCGACGTCAAGCGGAAGATGATCGATTGGTGGGGACCGATCCTGTATGAATACTACGGCACGACCGAAGGCAATGGGCTGACCACAATCGACAGCCAGGAATGGCTCTCGCACCCCGGCTCGGTGGGCCGCCCGTTCCACGGCATCCTCCACATCTGCGATGACGATGGACGGGAGTTGCCGCCGATGGAGAGCGGGCTGGTCTACTTTGAGCAGAGCCGGCTGCCATTCCACTATCACAACGATCCCGAGAAGACGCGCAGCGCCCAACACCCACATCATCCGAACTGGACGGCCGTGGGCGATGTCGGCTACGTGGACGAAGCAGGCTACCTCTACCTGACCGACCGCAAGAGCTTCATGATCATCTCCGGCGGCGTCAATATCTATCCGCAGGCAATCGAAGACGCTTTGGCCATGCACCCGCACGTGGGCGACGCCGCGGTGATCGGCGTGCCCAACGAGGAGATGGGCGAGGAGGTCAAGGCCATCATCGAACCCGCGGCAGGCGTGGCACCGTCCGAAGCTCTTGCCCGGGAACTGATCGAATACCTACGCGAAAAGGTCGCCAGGTACATGGTGCCCCGCTCAGTGGACTTCATCGACCACATGCCGCGCCTGCCCACCGGGAAGCTCTACAAGCAGGCCCTGCGCGAAAAGTACCGCGCTCCTGCACGGCAGCGGACCTGACACCACGTCCGCCAGGGATTTCGCCTCGCTTGCCGCCGGTTTGGTTGCCTAGCGTACCGTATGTATCTATATTACATCGACACTACAAATACTCAGGAGACACGTATGCACCATCGATTCATCAAGTGGGCTGGCATCGGCCTGATTGCCATCGCCTTAGCGCCATCGGCGGCGGTGGCGCAAACCTGGCCAGCCAAGCCGGTGCGCCTCGTGACGGCGTTCGGAGCAGGCAGCGCCAGCGACATCGTGGCGCGGCTGATCGCGGCGGATCTCCAGAGCGAATTCGGACAGCCGTTCATCGTCGAGAACAAGCCTGGCGCCTCTGGCATACTGGCCGCGGAGACAGTAGCGAAGTCCGCGCCTGACGGCTACACCCTCTTCCTGTCCACCAACACGGCCCATTCTGCCAATCCCTACCTGTTCAAGAAGCTGCCTTACGATCCGATCAAGGACTTTACCGCGATCGCCCGCGTCTGCTATTTCCCCTTTGTGCTGGCGGTCAACGCGGATCTCCCCGTGAAATCGGTCAGCGAGTTCCTGGCCTACACGCACGACAAGGGCCGGATGGTCAATTACGGCTATGGGAACAGCACCGGACAAGTCGCAGGGGCCGCCTTCAATTCGCTGGCAAGACTCAATGCGACAGCGGTCCCCTACAAGAGTTCGCCGCAAGCACTGGTGGATCTCGTCGGTGGGCAAATCACGTACACCTTCAGCGATCTCGCTTCCAGCCAAGCTCAGCTGAAGGCCGGGCGGTTACGCGCGCTGGCAGTCTCCACGGAGCAGCCAAGCGCGCTCGCGCCACAACTACCGACAATTGCCAGTTCCGCCTCACTACCGGGATTCGACCTGGCAGCCTGGGTCGGCGTGCTCGCCCCCGCAGGCCTGCCGGACAGCATCCGTGACAAGCTGAGCAGCCGGATAGGCCAGTTCCTTGCGCGCAAGGAAACCATCGAAAAGCTGGCGAAGATGGGCGCGGAAGCGGCGCCAGCAAATGCGGCGGAGTTCGCGGCATACATGAAACGGCAGTTGGACGTCTGGGGCCGCAAGGTCCACGAGTCAGGGATCCAGCCCGAATAAGGTTGCGCCCCTTCGCCGCCGGCAGAGTGCGGCGGCGCGCCCTGTTGGAGAGAGCGTGCGGTCAGGCTTTCCTGGCCGCCGCCAAACGGTACATCAATCCGCTCCGCTTGCAGCTGGCGACGATCTCACCACGCTGGTTGAACGCCGTATGCTGAAAGACGACGATGCCGTTGTCCGGCCTCGACTTGCTTTCGCGCTTCTCCAGGACCGTTGTCTCGACGTGCAGCGTGTCCCCTGCGAACACCGGTCGCGGAAAGCGCACCTCATCCCAGCCCAGGTTGCCGACCGTGGTGCCCAGAGTGGTATCGGCGACCGAGATCCCCACCATCAGTCCCAGGGTGAACGCGCTGTTCATCAATGGCTTGCCGAACTCCGTTCCCTTCGAGTATTCGGCATCGATATGAATCGCGGCAGGATTGTGCGTCATCGTGCTGAACAGCAGGTTGTCTGTTTCCGTCACGGTGCGCCGAATCTCATGTCGGAACATCTGCCCCACCTGGAACTCCTCAAAATATAAGCCGGCCATCTTTCACCTCCCAATATGGTATGCAACCATACTATATAAACTTTGCGCTCACGACAACTAAAGCCACGTAGGTAGCCCTTTCCGAGCAAACCTGCTGGGCGAGCGGGCATTCAATAGGTCGGAACCCGCTTGACGTCGCTCGCTCCTCCGTATAATGTACGCATGCATACCATATGCATGCACTATTTCAATAAGAGGCGGAGAACGTGTCCAGAACGACTACCTACGGCATCACGGCTTTTGGCGGCTATGTCCCAAGGCTGCGCATGGAGCGGTCCGCCATTGCGGCGGCCCACAAGTGGATGGCTCCCGCCCTCTCTGGCATCGCCAGAGGACAGCGCGCATTCTGCGGTTGGGACGAAGACAGCATCACGATGGGTGTGGAAGCGGCACGCGATGCGCTGTCGCGGCGCTCCCGCGGCGACCTGGCAAGGGTGCTGTTTGCTTCGACCACGATGCCGTTCGCCGACCTGCAGAACGCCACCGTGGTCGCCAACGCCTTAGGACTGCCGGCCCACGCCCGCACGCTGGACATCGGCCACTCGCAGCGCGCCGGCACCAGTGGCCTGCTGACAGCGTTGTCAGATACATCCGGGCCTGCCCTGCTGGTGGCCAGTGACCGGCCGCGCGGCAAGCCTGCCAGCACCCAGGAGATTACCTACGGTGCGGGGGCAGCGGCATTCGCGCTGGGCGGTGAAGACGTTCTCGCCGTGCTCCTGGGGTCCGCCAGCAGTACTGTTCCATTTGTCGACCATTTCCGCCCGGCCGATGGCAAGTACGACTACTTCTGGGAGGAACGCTGGATCCGCGACGAGGGCTACCTGAAACTGGTGCTGCCGGCCATCGAGGCCGCTCTGTCGCAGGCTGGAATCGGCGCGGCGCAGGTACGGCACTTCGTGCTGCCATCCAGCTTCAAGGGCATTGCCGGGTCCGTGGCTGCGCGGGCGGGCATCCCGGCACGGGCTGAGGCCGATGGCCTGTTCGATCGCTGCGGCTACGCGGGCGCCGCGCACGGGCTGTCGATGCTCGCCCATGTCCTGGAAAAGGCGGCTCCCGGCGACCATGTGCTGGTAGTCGGTTTCGGCCAGGGCTGCGACGCGCTGGTGCTGCGCGTCACCGATGCGATCACCGGCTTCCGGCCGCGCCGCGGCGTCAGCGGCGCACTGGACGACGCCCTGTGCGACGACTCCTACCTGCGCATGCTGTCCTATGACGACGGGATAGAACTCGAATGGGGCATGCGGGCCGAGAAAGCAGTGAAGACTGCTTTCTCCGAGCAATACCGCTCCAACGCCCAACTTGGCAGCTTCATGGCCGGAAGATGCCGCGCCTGCGGCACCCTGCAGTTCCCGCAGTTGCCCTTCTGCGTCAGCCCCGGCTGCAATGCCCCGGCTGAGCAGTTCGAGCAGCACTCATTGGTCGACCAGCCAGCGCAGGTGATGACCCACACTGCCGACTGGCTGTCCTACCACCCTTCCCCGCCGCTGTACGTCGGCTTCGTCCAGTTCGAGAACGGCGCGCGTGTGCTGATGGAGACGGTGGACGTCGGCCCGGCCGGCCTCGAGGTGGGAACGCCGCTGAGGGTGGTGTTCCGCATCAAGGACGCGGACAAGGCGCGCCAGTATCCGCGCTATTTCTGGAAGACCACGCCAGTTCAGGCGTGACCAGCACACCCGTTCAGGAAACACATCATGGCAACAGGCATCAAGGACAAGGTCGCCATCCTCGGCATGGGCTGTTCCCGCTTTGGCGAACGCTGGGAAGCTGGAACGCCCCAGTTGCTGGCGGAAGCCTTCGAAGAGGCATTGGCCGACGCGGGCATCGAGCGCAAGCAGATCGAGGCGGCGTGGTATGGCTCCTGCATGGACGCCGTCAATGTCGGCAATTCCGCTATCCCGGCATCGACTGCGCTGCGCCTGGACGGCATCCCCTTCAGCCGCGTGGAAAACATGTGCGCGACAGGCACCGAAGCCTTGCGCGGTGCGGTCTATGCCGTGGCGGCGGGCGCGGTGGACATCGCGCTGGCCATTGGCGCGGAGAAGCTCAAGGACACCGGCTACGGCGGCCTGCCGCCCGGCTTCAAGGGCACCTTCAATGATCTTTGGATGCCGCTGGGGTCGGCTCCCGCCGGCTTTGCCCAGCTCGCCGCCGGCTATCGCACCAAGCACGGCATTTCCAAGGACAGGCTCAAGAAGGCGCTGGCACATGTGTCCTGGAAGAGCCACGAGAACGGCGTGCTGAGCCCCAAGGCGCATCTGCGCAAGCGGCTGAGCATGGACCAGATCCTCAACGCACCGATGATCGCGGAGCCGCTTGGTCTGTTCGACTGCTGCGGGGTGAGCGACGGTGCGGCCGCCGCCATCGTGACCACACCGGAGATCGCCCGTGCCCTGGGAAAGAAAGACAGGGTAACGATCAAGGCAATCCAGCTTTCCATCGGCTCCGGCGTCGAGTCGTCCACTACGCAGTGGGACGGTGCCAGCGTGCGCACCACACGTGCCGCGGCCACACGCGCATACGCCGAGGCCGGCATCACCAACCCGCGGGAACAGCTCGACCTGATGGAAGTGCATGACTGCTTTTCCATCACCGAGCTGGTCACCATGGAGGACCTCTTCGTTTCCCCGGAAGGCCGGGCCGTCAATGACGTGCTCGACGGCTTCTACGACCGCAGCGGCCGCGTCCCATGTCAGGTCGATGGTGGCCTGAAGTGCTTCGGCCATCCGATCGGCGCGTCCGGCCTGCGGATGGCTTACGAAGTCTACAACCAGTTGCTGGGGCGGGCCGGTGAACGGCAATTGCCGAATCCGTCGATCGGACTCACCCACAACCTTGGCGGCGTGCCCTATCTGGGCATCGCGGCGATCTCGATCTTCGGCCTGCAAGGCTGAGCCATTTCTCATTCAAGAAGGATGAAGCATGAAACTCTGCGAAGGCCGCATTGCAGTGGTGACCGGCGCCGGACGCGGGCTTGGCCGCGCCCATGCTCTGATGCTCGCAAGGCACGGCGCCAAGGTCGTGGTCAATGACCTGGGCTCATCGGCGGACGGCATTGGCCGCGATGCCACGCCAGCCGAGGAGGTCGTGTCAGCCATCCGGGCCGCCGGCGGAGAAGCCGTGATGGATGCCTCGAACGTCGCCACCTGGGAAGGGGCGAAGGCGGTCATCGACAAGGCCGTCGAGACCTTTGGCGGGCTGGATATCCTGATCAACAACGCGGGCATCCTGCGCGACCGCATGCTGGTCAACATGACAGAGCAGGAATGGGATTCCGTAATCAACGTGCACTTGAAGGGCACGTTCGCGCCCACTCACCACGCCGCCAACTACTGGCGCCAACTGAACAAGATTGGCAAGGAAGTCGACGCGCGGGTCATCAATACCACCTCGCATTCCGGCTTGTTCTGCAACGTCGGGCAGGCCAACTATGCGGCTGCCAAGGCCGGCATTGCCAGCTTCTCGCTGGTGGCAGCCCGCGAGCTGCAGCGCTACGGTGTCACTGTGAACGCCATCGCGCCCCGCGCCACCACCCGCATGACCGACGGCTTGAGGGATTGGACGCCGGAGGAACTCGAGCGGCGCGATCCCGAGTGGATCGCGGCACTGGTGACCTGGCTGGCAAGCCCGCAATCGCGGCACATCAGCGGGCGCGTCTTCGAGGCCTGGGGCTTCGGCTATACGGTCGCGGAAAGTTGGCAGCACGGCGCCATGGCGCCGGCGTCGAAGGACCCGACCGGACTCGCCGGGCCGATCACGGAGATCGCGCAGGCGTCGAAGAAGAACGCCGGCATCGATCGCGATACCTGGCTCGACGTATAGGAAGGAGAGCCTTCGCAGAAGGATCTGCCCGCCCCTTCCCCGCGGCGGGCCGACGACACGTCCAGGCGCGGCAGCCGCTCCAGTGCCAGCGCTTACGAAAGAAAGGAGACAGCCATGTGGAAGTGCCGCTCTCACTTCCTGCTCCTGTGCGCGCTAGCTATTGCGACGGGCAGCGCGCCCGCGCAGGATTTCCCCACGAAGCCGATACGGATCATCGCCCCTTACCCGCCGGGCGGGTCCTCCGACATCACGCTGCGCACGCTCGCCGACAGGATGCGCACCGAGCTCGGCCAGCCGATCATCATCGAGAACAAGCCTGGCGCCGGCACCGGGATCGCCTCGGACTATGTGTCGAAGACGCCTGCGGATGGCTATACGCTGCTGTTCGCTGGCTCCTCCTTCACCATGCTGCCCGCGATCGCAAAGGTCAACTACGACCCGGTCAAGGACTTTGCGCCGATCTCGCAGGTGCTGGACCTGGCCATCTTCCTGGTGGTCCGTGCCGACCTGCCGGTGCACTCCGTAGCAGAGCTGGTTGCCTACCTGAAGGCAAAGCCGGGCAAGATCAACTACGGCTCGGTGGGAACCGGCAGCATCACCCATTTCCAGATGGAGCAGTTCAAGGCGATGACGCACACCGAGCCGGTCCACGTTCCTTACAAGGGCTCCGCGCAAGCGCTCACCGATATGGTCGGCGGCCGCCTGCAGATCAACTTCGATGGTTATCCCACCGCGGGGCCTTACATCAGAAACGGCACTTTCCGCGCGCTCGCGGTCGCCATGCCGCGACGGGCATCGATCCTCCCGGACGTGCCGACGATGGCCGAAGCGGGCCTGCCCGGCTATGACGCCATCGCGTGGAGCGGACTGATGGCACCCGCCGGCACGCCCAGAACCGTCATCAACCGCCTAAACAGTGCGGTGGCGGCTGCGCTGCGCGACCCCATAGTGCTGGCCAAGCTGCGCGGGATCGGCGCAGAGCCTGCCAGTTCCACGCCCGAGGAGCTGGCGGCGCGGGTGCGGCGTGAAACCACGAAGTGGGCCGAGACGGCGCGCGCCCTTGGCATACAACCGGAATAAGCGAAGGCGGCAACCATGACAGACACGGAGCACATGTTGACGCTTGCGGATGCCGTCGCGCACCACGCCCGCACGCGACCTGAGGCGAGCGCCTTCGTTTGCGGCGCCTCGACGCTCACATTTGCCGAACTGGACGAGCGCGCCCGCCGCGTAGCGGCCGGCCTTACTGCAATAGGCATCACACCTGGCGCCCGGGTGGCCTATCTCGGCAAGAACAGCAACACGGTCTTGGAGGCCGCCGTCGGCACCATACGGGCTGGCGCGATCTTCACGCCGCTCAACTGGCGCCTGGCCCCGCCCGAGATCGCGTTCATGCTGCGGGATTGCGCCACGACCATCATCCTTGCCGACGCGGAATACATCGGTCTGGTCCAGTCCTTCGCGGATCAGGTGCCGTCCCTGCACGCACGCTTGTGCCTGGACGGCGATGCACCCGCCGGTTGGGTGGACTACGTCGCATGGCGCAACGGCCAGCCGGCGGACGCTCCGCCGCGCGCGGCCCGTGCCTCGGACGTTGCACTGCAGATCTACACGTCGGGCACCACCGGCCGCCCCAAAGGCGTCATGCTGACGCACCGCAATCTGCGCAGCCTTCCCGGGCTGGAGGCAGCCGACTGGCCAGCGTGGAACCGCTGGTCGCGAGACGACGTCTCCCTGATCACCACCCCGCTTTTCCATATCGGCGGCATGGGGCAGGCCGTGCGCGGACTGTTCCCGGGGTGCAAGCAGGTCGTGCTGCGGGAGTTCTCCCCGGCCGAGGCGATCGAAGCCATCCAGGCGCACGGCGTTTCGCGCACCGCGCTGGTGCCGTCGGCTCTGCGGATGATGCTGCAAGACCCGTTCGCCACCAGCGCGGATTTCAGCACACTTGCCTACGTCTACTATGGCGCCTCGCCGATCCCATCCGATCTGCTGCGCCAAGCCATGCAGACGCTGCGCTGCGGCTTCATCCAGTCCTACGGCCAGACCGAGACGACCAGCGCGATCGTCGCCCTGCCGCCGCATGACCACGTGCTCGATGAGGTACCGCACATGAAATCAGCCGGCAAGCCCCTGCCGGGCGTGGAACTCATCATTCTCGACGCAAGCGGCCAGCGTGCTCCGGCTGGCGTGGTAGGCGAGATCGTCACGCGCTCAAGCTCCAACATGGCCGGTTACGCGAACCTGCCCGATGAGACCGCCGCGGTGCTGGACACCGACGGCTGGCTGCGCACGGGCGACGCCGGCCATCTGGACGAGAACGGCTATCTCTATGTGCACGACCGGCTCAAGGAAATGATCATCACCGGAGGCGAGAACGTCTATCCAGCCGAGGTAGAAAACGCCCTCTACGGCCATCCCGCCGTCTCCGATGTGGCGGTGATCGGCGTTCCCTCAGAGAAGTGGGGTCAGGCCGTCAAGGCCATTGTCGAACTTCGCCCGGGGCAGCAAGCCACCGAGGTCGAGCTGATCGGCTGGGCCCGCCAGCGCATCGGTGGCTACAAGCTACCCAAATCGATCGACTTCGTCGATGCCTTACCGCGCAACTCCACCGGCAAGGTCGTCAAGGGCGAGCTGCGGCGTCGCTACGCAAACCCGGGTCGGCGGGAATGAGCGACACGGTAGCAAAAGATGGATGCGCGCGCCGCGCACATCCATCCCTTCCAACACTAATTGAGTTGCGGCCGCGCTGGCCGCACCAGGAGACAAGATGGCCATTCCACGCACCCTCTTTTCGGCAGAACATGCGCTGTTTCGCGATTCAGTCCGGCGCTTCGTCGAAACCGAACTCAAGCCCCACCACGCCGAGTGGGAAGAAACCGGCCTGGTCCCACGGAACGTGTGGCGCAAGGCCGGGGACGCCGGCCTACTGTGCTGCAACGTCGCCGAAGCCTACGGCGGGTCCGGGTCCGACTTCCTGTTCAACTGCGTGGTGATCGAGGAGATGGCGCGCGCCGGCATCACCGGCCCTGGCTTCAACATCCACTCGGATATGGTTGCAACCTACATCGAGCGCTTCGCCAGCGAGGAATTGAAGCGCAAGTGGTTGCCGAAGATGATCACCGGGGAGGTGATCGGCTCGCTGGGTATCACGGAACCCGGCGCCGGCAGCGACGTGCGCGGCATCCGCACGAGCGCTCGGCGCGAGAACGACGAATACGTCATCAATGGCCAGAAGACTTACATCTCAAACGGCCAGACCAGCGACATCGTCGTGTTGGCGGTGAAAAGCGATCCGCAGCGCCCGCGCGAGGCGCTGAGCTTGATCCTGGTCGAGACCGACCGCCCCGGCTTCAAGCGCGGACGCAATCTGAAGAAGCTGGGACTGCACGCGCAGGATACCTCCGAGCTCTTCCTCGATGACGTACGGGTGCCGGTGTCCAACCGGATCGGCGAAGAACATGCCGCGTTCCAGTACCTCACCGCCAACCTGGCGCATGAGCGCCTGGTGCAGGCGGTGCGCAGCTGCGTGGTGGCGGAAGTCACCATCGCGCAAACCGTCGAGTACACCGCCGGCCGCCGGGCCTTCGGCAAGACGCTTGCTGACTTTCAGAACACGCAGTTCAAGCTGGCGGAACTGCACGCGGCCACTCTCGCCGCACGCGTCTTCGTCGACCGCTGCATCGAACTGCAGGTGCGTGGTGAACTGGATCCTGTAACCGCGGCGGCGGCCAAGATGCAGCTCTCCGAACTGCACTGCCGCGTTGTCGACGAATGCCTGCAACTTTACGGTGGCTGGGGCTATATGTGGGAGTTCCCGGTATGCCGCGCCTACGCGGATGCCCGCATCGTCAAGATTGCGGGCGGCGCCATGGAGATCATGAAGCAGATCATCGCGCGCGACCTGTTCAGGAACACACGCGCCTGAAGCCGACATGCAGCGAAGCGGAGCCCACACACCATGTTCCAATCCCCTCTCGTCAATCGGCAGGTCTTGCTGAAATCCCGGCCGCACGGCATCCCACAGGCCGAGCATTTCGAAATCGTCGAGTGCCCCGTACCCGAATTGGCACCTGGCGATCTCCTGGTACGGAATGCGTACCTCTCAGTGGAACCCGCCATGCGCGGCTGGGCCAATGCCGCAGCCAATTATTCCGACGCCGTGAAGATCGGCGAGGTCATGCGTGCCTTTGCCGCCGGCGAGGTTGTCGTGTCGCGCCACCCCGGCTACGCCGTCGGCGACAAGGTGATGGGGATGCTGGGATGGCAGGAATACAGCGTGACCACTGCCGCCGCCATCCGCCGCAAGGTGGTGGAGAAGGACCTGCCGCTCTCCCTTTCGCTCGGCGTCCTCGGCATCAATGGCGTCACCGCCTACTTCGCCCTGACCGAGATCGGCCGGCCCCGCCCCGGCGACACCGTGGTGGTGTCCACCGCCGCCGGCGCGGTCGGCTCGGCTGTGGGGCAAATCGCAAGACTTGCCGGATGCAGGACCGTCGGCATTGCCGGCGGTGCCGGGAAGGTCAGGACCTGCCTGGATACATTCGGCTTCGATGCCGCCGTCGACTACAAGGCGCCGGACTTTACGGCGCAACTGGCTGCGGCGTGCCCGCGCGGGGTCGATATCTACCATGACAACACGGCCGGCCCCATCACCGATGCAGTGCTTGCGCTCGTCAACAAGGGAGCGCGCATCGTGGTGTGCGGCACCGCCTCGGTCAGCAGCTGGGACCCCTGGCCCGTCGGCCCCAGGGCGGAGCGGCACCTGCTTAACAAGGCGGCGAGCATGCAGGGCTTCCTGGTATGGGACTACGAACATCGCTATGAGGAGGCGGTGGCGCGCCTTGCCGGCTGGGTGCGCGACGGCAGCCTGCGCTACCGCGAGGAAATCATCGACGGTATCGAGCATGCGCCCGGCTCCATTGCGGACCTCTATCGCGGACAGAACAGCGGCAAGCGCCTGATCCGCTTGCCTGGCGCATCGTCCACCGAATCGACACCCACCACTGCTTGAAGGGCAATACCGTGAACCTAGAAAAATTGCTGGCGCACAAGTTCGCGCCGATCGAGCACACGCTTACCCCGCGCGACTGCATCCTCTACGCGCTCGGCATCGGTGCGGGCAGCCGGCCCCAGGACCCGCGCGAGCTGCAGTACCTCTATGAACAGGGCCTCAAGGTCTTTCCCGCCTTCGCCAATGTCATCGCCCATCCGGGCGGCTGGATCCAGGACCGCGAGCTGGAGGTGGACTGGGTCAGGTTGCTGCACGGCGAGCAGTGCTTCGAGATGCATGCGCAACTCGAAGCGAACAAGACCTACATCGGCACGTTCCAGATCATCGATGTGGTCGACAAGGGACCGGGCAAGGGCGCGCTGCTGTTCCTGCGCAAAGAGTTGCGCGAGCGAGGCAAAGCCGAGCTCGTCAGCGTGGTCACGTCCACCTATTTCCTAAGGGGCGATGGCGGCTGCGGCGGCACCACCACTGCAGCACCTGTGCCGCATGCGCTGCCGGAGCGCGCACCGGACGGTCAATGCGTGCTGCCCACGCTGCCCCAGGCGGCCCTGATCTACCGGCTGTCAGGCGACTACAACCCCATTCACGCAGACCCTGCCATGGCGCGCAAGGCCGGCTTCGAGGGACCGATCCTGCATGGCTTGTGCTCGCTGGGCGTCGCCACGCGCGCCGTACTGCAGGCCGCCTGCGATGACCAGCCGGAGCGGCTGAAATCCCTGCGCCTGCGCTTTTCCTCACCGGTCTACCCCGGCGAGACCATCGCGACCGACTACTGGCGCGACGGCAATGTCGTGAGCTTCCGCGCCCGGGTGGTCGAACGGGATGTGATCGTCCTGAACAACGGCTGCGCCGAGATCACTGCTTCCTGAAACTCCGTACGGCGCAGTGCGCGGCGCGCGACTGTACCGCGGCTCGCGGCTCGCGCCAGCTGACGGCCGGAACCGCTTCCATCGGTGCGTAGCGCGCATCGAGCTCCCATGCAAGGCGAACCATGAACTTTTCTCTCACCGATGATCAAGCTGGCCATCCGCTCGGCAGTCGAAGAAATCTGCAGACCGTACGACGATGAATACTGGCTAAGGAAGGACCGCGAAGGCGGCTTCCCGGAGGACTTCTATTCCGCCATGGCAAAGGCCGGATGGCTGGGCGTGGCTATGCCGCCCGAGTACGGCGGTGCCGGCCTGGGCATCAGCGAAGCCGCACTGATGATGGAGACGGTTTCCGCATGCGGAGCTGGCCTGTCCGGCGCCTCGGCCATCCATATGAATGTCTTCGGGCTGCACCCGGTAGTCGTGCACGGCACCGATGAACAGAGGAAGCGCTGGCTGCCGCCCATCATCGAAGGCCGGACCAAGGCCTGTTTCGGCGTGACCGAGCCCAATACGGGGCTGAACACGCTCAAGCTCAAGACCATGGCCGTGCGCAAGGGCGACCGCTATGTGGTGAACGGCCAGAAGGTATGGATATCCACCGCCCAGGTGGCGCACAAGATCATGCTGCTGGCGCGGACCACCCCCATTGAGGAGGTCAAATCACCCTCCCAGGGACTCAGCCTCTTTTACACCGATCTCGATCGCAGCAAGGTCGAAGTGCGCGAAATCGAGAAGCTGGGGCGCAAGGCAGTGGACTCCAACCAATTGTTCATCGATGGCCTCGAGATTCCGGTGGAGGACCGCATTGGCGAGGAAGGGCGCGGATTCGAATACATCCTGCATGGACTCAACCCCGAACGGGTACTGCTGGCGGCGGAAGCCACCGGCCTGGGACGGGCTGCCTTGCGGCGAGCAACTACCTATGCCTCCGAGCGAGTGGTATTCGACCGGGCGATCGGCCAGAACCAGGGGGTGCAGCATCCGCTCGCACAGCGCTGGGTCGAACTGGAGGCGGGCACCCTGCTCTACCAGCGCGCAGCCTGGCTCTACGACGAGGGCAAATCCTGCGGGGCCGAGGCCAATGCCGCCAAATTCTTCTGCGCGGAAGCCGGCTTCCGCGCCTGCGAGACGGCCGTGCTGACCCACGGCGGCATGGGCTATGCAAAGGAATATCACGTTGAGCGCTATCTGCGCGAGGCAATGCTGCCGCGCATTGCGCCGATCTCGCCGCAGCTGATCCTGTGCTTCATCGCCGAAAAAGTGCTTGGCTTGCCCAAGTCCTATTGAGGATCGAGCGAAATGCCGCCGGACGCTTGACAGACGCAACCCTTCCCGACTCATCCAGGAGACCAGCATGCCGCATCAACAGAAGGTCATCATCAGTTGCGCCGTGACCGGCGCCATCCACACGCCGTCGATGTCGCCCCATCTGCCGATCACGCCGGAGGAGATCGCGCAGTCCTCGATTGCCGCCGCGAACGCTGGCGCCGCCATCATCCACCTGCATGCACGGGACCCGGCAACGGGCAAGCCGGACCAGCGCCCGGAGGCCTTCCAGCCCTTCCTGTCACGCATCAAGCAAGGCTGCGACGCCGTGATCAACCTGACCACCGGTGGATCGCCCTACATGCCCGTGCAGGAGCGCATCCAGCCTGCGCTCGTGTTCCAGCCGGAGGTGGCGTCCATGAACATGGGCTCGATGAACTTCGGCCTGTTCCCGATGCTTGAACGCTACCAGTCATTCAAGCACGATTGGGAGCGCCCCTATCTGGAAGGCAGCAAGGACCTGATCTTCCGCAACACCTACGGCGACATCGAGACCGCGTTGCATGACCTGTCGGCCAGTGGCACGCGATACGAGTTCGAGTGCTACGACACTTCGCACCTGTACAACCTGGCGCACTTCATCGACCGCGGCCTGGTGAAGCCACCGTTCTTCGTACAGACAGTATTCGGCATCCTGGGGGGAATCGGGGCGCATCCGGAAGACGTGATGCACATGAAGCGGACCGCCGACCGCCTCTTCGGCAAAGACTACCGATGGTCCGTCCTGGGCGCAGGGCGCAATCAGATGAAGGTCGCGGCAATGGCTGCATCGATGGGTGGCCACGTCCGCGTGGGCCTGGAGGACAGCCTCTGGATCGCTGCCGGACAGTTGGCGAAGACCAATGCCGAGCAGGTGCAGAAAGTGCGGGAGATCCTCGAAGGACTCGGGCTGCAGATCGCGACCCCCAATGAAGCGCGGGAAATCCTGGCGTTGAAGGGGGCTCGCGAAGTCGCCTTCTAAATGCCTGTGGTCTCTTGTCGACAGCCAACAGGGGGCCACGACCGGGATCCCAGTTCCAAGATGGTGAGGGCCGCCATGCGCCCGAATACATATGATATGCTTGCACATCATATCAACGCTCGCAAAGCGTCAACGAACGGCTTGCCACCGACCGGGCGCGGGGCGACGCCAGATTGGAGCATCGCTGTGAAGACGACACCGGGCAAGACCGCCCTCCAAACCGCCACCAGGCCTGCCAGCCGTGCGCGCAAGACCGCCCCCGCAGCCTCCTCGCCGCACGGCAGCGAGGACCATGCCAAAGAGGCAGCAGTCGTCAGGAACGACACTGCGCGGACAGCCCGATCCAAGGAAGCCAACAACTGGGACCAGCGCCTAGGCTTCCTGATGCACGATGTCTCGCGGCTGCGGCGCCACGTCTTCGATGAGTTCATGAAGCCGCTTGGCGTGACGCGGTCCCAGTGGTGGGTGCTGGCCCACCTTTCCCGCCATGACGGCATGATCCAGAGCGACCTGGCCAATGTCCTGGAACTTGGCAAGGCTGCCCTTGGCGGCCTGGTGGACCGTCTCGAGAACTCGGGCCTCATCGAGCGGCGGCCTGATGAGATCGACCGGCGGGCCAAGCGCGTCTATCTTTCCGCGAAGGGCACTCGGCTCATCACGGAAATGCGCGTAAAGAGCAATGAAATGAGCGAGCGCATGCTCGACGGCCTCAGCCACAAGGAGCGGCATGCGCTGGCGGACATGCTCATGCTGGTCAAGCGCAATCTTCTGACGATCAAGAGGGAAGAGGGATTCGACGGCGACGGACCGTCCGAATCCGTCTAGTAGACCGCAGCGGATCTAGTAGACCGCTGCGGAACCAGCACCTGCGGACTCCGCACGCATGACCATTTGGTATTGATACATATTTTATACTTCATTATCGAACACAAGAATAGCGGTTGCGGGCGGTAGCAGCTTTGCGGCACGCCTCGGCAACCATAGCGAAAACGGAGACGGCCCCAATGAGTGTGACACCCCTGCAAGGATTGAAGGTCTTGGACTTGTCCAAGGTATTGGCAGGCCCATTGTGTGCCCAATACCTGGGCGATATGGGCGCGGATGTCATCAAGGTGGAGACGCACGACGGCGACGAGACGCGGGGCTGGCCGCCATTCCGCTGCAGCAGTGACGGCGACGACGCCACTGGCACCGTCTTTCTCAGTGCGAACCGTAACAAGCGCAGCATCTCGCTGGACCTGCGCCGCCCCGAGGGCCGAGCCATCGTGTACAAGCTCGCCAGCGACGCGGACGTGGCCATCTGCAGCTTCGGCCCCGGCGTGGCGGAGCGCCTGGGTGTCGATGCCGCCGCCCTGCGCGCGATCAATCCGCGCCTCATCTACTGCAATATTTCCGGATATGGCACCGTCGGCCCGATGCGCGAAGGCAAGGGTTATGACGTCATCCTGCAGGCCTTCTGCGGCATGCTGTCGCTGACAGGCGAGCCCGGCGGCCCGCCGGTACGCAGCCCCTTTTCACCCGTCGACCAAGCCACCGGGCTGCATGCGCTCATCGGCATCCAGGCGGCGTTGCTGGAGCGGGTGCGCACTGGCGCGGGCATGGTCGTAGAGGCCTCGCTGTTCGACTCCGCCACGGCCTTTCTGGGCTACTTCCTGCAGGGGTACTGGGAACGCGGAACCGAGCCGCAAAAGCCCGGCTCCGGGCATGAGTCGCTCTGCCCCTACGAGGCATTCGACACCGCGGACCGCCCCTTGATCCTCGGCGTCGCCAACGATGCGCTGTGGCAAGCATTCTGCCGGGTGACGGGCCTAGGCGCGCTGGCTGATGACCCGCGCTTCCGAACCAACGCGGACCGTGTGGCACATCGTGCCGAAACCGTCGCTGTGGTCAGGGAAGTCCTCGCCAGACGCGGCCGCGATGCCTGGCTGCACGACCTGGGCGCAGAGGGCATTCCCTGCTCTGCGCTGCATACGCTGGGGGAATTGTCGGAACATCCGCATACGATGGCCAGCCAGATGGTGTACCAATATCGCCATCCGCAACTCGGAGAGCTGAAGGCCGTGGCGCAGCCGCTGCGCTTCGCCGGCGAGCGTGCGACGCTGCGCCGCCCGCCGCCGCTGCAAGGCCAGCACGGAAGGGAAATCCTGCAGGAGGCCGGTTACAGTGCGCTGGAGATCGACACGATGGCTGCGTCGGGAACCGTCAAGTTCCGGGATGCCGGATAGGCTCCGCGGAAGGACCGCCGTCCCGGCGTGGACCGGGACGGTGGCGATGTCCGGCCGGAAGTTGCCGGCCGCCCTCAGCCTTCAGCCACCAGACGGCTGCGCATTCATGGCCGCGTAGCCGTCGCGAAGCACGCGTTTAAGCAGCTTCCCATTCTCATTGCGCGGCAGCGCCACGACGAAGTCGACGCTGCGCGGGCACTTGATGTGGGACAAGTGCCTGCGGCACAGCTTGATCAGTTCATCGGCCAGCGCGGGCCCGGCGCGCTCTGGCTGCCTCAACTGGATCACGGCCCTGACCTCCTGTCCGAACTCCGCATGGGGAACGCCGACAACGGCCGATTCGGCAACCGCCGGATGGGTCGCCAGCACGTCCTCGACCTCGCGTGGATAGATGTTGACGCCGCCCGATATGATCAGGTCCGTACGCCGATCGCTGATGTACAGATAGCCGTCCTGATCGACGTGACCAAGATCGCCGTAAGTACCCCAGCCTTGCCCATTGAAGGCCGAGCGGGTCTTGCCGTCATCATTGTGGTACGCGAAGCCGACGCCGCCCTCGAAGAAGATCAGCCCGATCTCGCCCGGCGGCAACTCGGCGTCCGGATCCGCCTCCGACATGATGTGCACCTCCCCGCAGATCGGACGGCCCACCGAGCCGGGATGGGTCAGCCAATCCCGGGTGCCGATATGCGTGACGCCGACGTTCTCGGATCCGCCGTAGTACTCCTCGATGACCGGCCCCCACCAGTCGATCATCGCGCGCTTGACGTGTGCCGGGCATGGCGCCGCGGCGTGGATTGCGCACTCCATGGTCGACACATCGTAGCGTTGCCGGACCGCCTCCGGCAGTGCCAGCATGCGTACCAGCATGGTCGGTACCCAGTGCGAGTGCGTGACGCCGTAGCGCTCGATGGCCGCCAGTACCTGCTCCGGATCGAACTTGCCGACGATGACACAGGTGCCGCCACATTCCAGCGCACGGATGTTGAAGCGCCCCACCGCATGGTAGAGCGGCGACACCGAGAGGTAGACCGAGCGCTGGTCGAAGTGAAAGATGGTGCGCAGTTGCACTTCCAGCGGCGGCAGGTCGAAGCGCTTGTCGAACGGCGTCAGCGGTCGGCGGATACCCTTGGGAAAGCCCGTGGTGCCCGACGAGTACATGAACTCCCTGCCGCAGGGGCGCTGCGGGAGCGACGACACGCATTGAGGGGCATCGAGCCCTTGCTCGTATGAGGCAAAGCCCGCGCCCTCCCCGTCCACCAGCAAGCGGTGCGGCACCTCGGTTGCCGATAGCATTCCGGCAGCCTGAAGCGCGAGCCAATGCGTCTGCATGCTGGCCACCAGGACCTTGGCGCCGCTGTCGCGCAGGATATAGGCGACCTCCGGCGCGGTAAGATGGACGCTGATCGGGACGTAGTAGAGTCCGGTGCGCCGGACCGCCCACCAAAGTTCGAAACTGCGGACATGGTTCTCCAGCAGCAGCGCCACCGTGTCGCCAGGCTCCAGCCCCAGGGATAGCAGCCACTGTGCAGCGCGATCGGCCCGTTCGTCGAGTTCGCGGTAGCTCACGGCGGCACTGCCGTCGGCCATCTGGATCGCCGTCTTCCCGGGCTGGCGCTGCGCCCATTCGTGCAGTCTTGGCATCACCGGCTCCCAAGGCGCGCGGCCAATTCCAGTACGCGCTGGGCTTGTTTCAAGTGCGGCATGTCCAGCATCTTTCCGTCGAGCCCGACCGTGCCCAGTCCCGGGTTCGATGCAAACAGCTCCACCACGCGACGGGACCAGGCAAGCTCCTGCTCGCTCGGGAAGAAGGCACGGTTGATGGTCTCCACCTGTCCGGGATGGATCGCGATCTTTCCGGTGAAGCCGGCCCTGCGCGATTGCCGGGCTTCGGCCTCGAGGCCGCTATCGTCGGCATAGTTCGCCCAGATGGTGTCAACAGGCTGGACATTGGCCGCTGCGGCCCCCGCGAGGCACAGCGTCTTGGCCAGCGCGTAAGCCGTGTCGTACTCACCGTGCTCGCCGCGATTGGCACTGGCACCCAGTGCCGCGGCAAGGTCCTCTGCGCCCCACGTCAGGCCGTGGAGCCTGGCACTACAGCCGGCATAGCCCCCCAGAGCAAACAGCGACTGCGGCGTCTCGGTGGCCACCGGCATGATCCTGATCGAACCGGGTTCCAGCCCTTCGCGCGCCTCCAGCGCATCCAGGCAGTACGACAGCCGCGCGACATCGGCCGGGCCCACGACCTTGGGCAGCAGGATGCCGTCAGGCGCACCGCCAACCACCTTTAGATCCGCCATCGCAGCGGCGCTTTCAAGCGGGTTGATCCGCACCCACAACTTCTGGCGCGAACGGTCACGGCGGCTCTTCAGGTATTCCAGTACCATGCCGCGCGCCACCTCCGTACGAGAGGGCGCCACCGCGTCCTCGAGGTCCAGGATCAGTGCATCAGCGGGGGAATCGGCAGCCTTGGCCAGCTTGCGCTCGCTGTCTCCAGGCACGAAGAGCAGCGAGCGCAGCGGCGCATTGATCGGGGACGGTTGGGCAGAGGAAGGATGCGAATGGGACATGGGCTTGGCTTGCTCTTGGCGAAGGGAGGAAATGGAAGGCGCGCATGGCTTGGCCCGCGCACCAGCATGGATGCCCGCAGCCCTGGCAGGACAGCGGTACGAATGTGAGCCCACCGTTCAGTCGAACTTGATGTCCGGCAGGTCAGCGACGATCTTCTGCCAGTGCGACAGCTCCTCACGCAGGATGGCATCGGCAGCCCCGCCAGAAAGGCCGGTTGGCTCCCCGCCAAAGCTGGTCATCCGGGCAGCGAAATCAGGAGACTTGACGATCCTGCTTACCTCCGCCGCCAGCCTTTCGACAATCGGCGCGGGAGTGCCATGGGGAGCAAACATGCCCCACCAAGCCGTAAACGGCTCCATGCCAGCGATACCCTGCTCGGCGAATGTCGGCACCTCTGGCAGCACCGCCGAACGCCTGGCGCCCGCCACGGCCACGGCACGCAGCTTGCCGGCCTTGACGAAGGGCGCCGGCACGCCAATGTCAGCGACGCCGAGGTTGACCTGTCCCCCGACGAGGTCGGCGATCTCTGGCGCTACGCCCTTGTAAGGGACGTGGACCAGCCTGAGGCCCGCCTGCCGGCTGAAGTACTCACCCAATAGATGCGCGGCCGACCCGTTGCCATAGGATCCATAGCTGATCGCATCGGGTTGCGCCTTGGCAAGCCTGATCACGTCTTTGATCGACCTTGCGCCGGTTGCGGCATTCGCATACAGCACAAGCGGCGTGGTACCCACATGAGATATCACCACTAGGTCGCGAGTAGAGTCATATGGCAGCTTCTTGGTGGTGAAAGGCGCCATCACGATCGGCGTGCTGGAGGTAAAAAGCAGGGTGTAGCCATCAGGCTTAGCCTTGGCGACGAATGCCGTGCCCAGGGTCTGCGACGCTCCCGGCTTGTTCTCGACGATCACCGGCTGCCCGAGAGACCGCGAGAGCCTATCCGCGATCAGGCGCCCTATTACGTCGTTGGGACCACCGGGCGGGGTGGGAATGACGAAATGGATCGGCCTGGTGGGATAGGAAGCCGGATCCTGCTGCCCGTGGGCTAAGCCAGCCATGCCAAACAGCATGGCAAGTGCCACCAATGATCGACGATGCATTGTGTTGTCTCCCGCCCATTTGATATTGATGCATATGATATGCTATCGAATCTATATATCAAGTCTTCTTGTGAAGACTGGCTGCTGGGGCCCGCGGTCGACGGGCGCGCCGGCTCTTGACGTCGTTGAACTGGCACCGCAACCTGAAGGGCGAGGTCGCCTCCCTCGAAAACCCGCCTCTGACGTGTCGCACGCGCGTGAGATGGCCTAGCCGGGGACCCAGTACTTGACGAGCTCGGTGTCCCTGTACTTCGCCGTTGCGGCGACGATGGACTGTATCTGCTCAGGCGAGAACGGTTGCCGCAGTCCAATGGCAGGGAACGAAGCGCACCGCTCTGGGGGAAACGCGCACCACGCTAGCGCTTCTGCTTTTTGCGCCTATGCTTAAGCAAGCTGTTGCACGCTGACCGCGATGAGCGCCACGTCGTAGCTATCCCAAACATCCATTGCACGGCACACGCAGGACTTCGCGCTTGTGGATGGCCTTCCCCTTCTCATTCCCGGCATCCTGCACTTTGCCATTCCAGCGCAACGAGTTCGACGCATTGAAGTCAACGCGCACGTAACAAGCCGTCCACGACTGTTGCCGTGAACGTTTCAATCTTTTTTCAGCTCGCGGAAAGCTCAGTGGGGGTGAAAAATGCTATCAGTGTTTGCCAGAGGCTATACCCAGCGGCCAGTCGTGGTCGAAACCAGAGAGTGCGATGACGACACAAGCCTTGAAGTCGGGGACTCAGTCACCGTTTTTGCGCTTGGTCAGGACGTGACTTTTAGTATCCGCTTGACTGGTCCTGGGGCCACGCCGGGGAGCTGGCGCGGAACGATTTTCTATATCGCACGCGGCGAGGAATCGGTTCCCTATGCCGAAGGCTTGGAGGTGGACGATATAGTCGAAGTAGCCCGCTCGGAAGTCGTTGCAGCGCCATTGGAAAGCGCCACCTGGATGTTGCAACCTAGATAAGATCGCTATCCTTTCAAGCTCAAGAGCCATTGTTGGTAGTATTTCTTCTGCTCCACCACCGACGTCGGGCAGACGTCAGGGCCAGTGGCAAAGGTCTCCACTGTGTCGACCAGGGTGACTTGCTGTCCCATGGTGAGTTGGTACACATACAAGCCCTTGCCGAGCTCCGCGGCGCCATGAGGATAATACACATCCAAGCTCGCTCCGTAGCACACGGGGCTGAACCCGGATAACGCCATGATTTCGCGGACTCGGCACAGAGCATCAAAGTAATTCGCAGCCATCACGTCAATGACCTGATCGCGATAGGTCGCGCACAGCCGAAAGACCTCGGGTTCCTCGCTCGCTTCAAACCGTATCAGTTCCGCCTCCTCGCCTCCACTCAATGGCACCGTCAGGTAGGTCATTGCAAATCCCCTTGATTGGCCGCATCACCCGGTGGACTGGAGCCATTGGGCATAGTAGTCGCGTTGCTCTGCCACCGTTGAAAGCTTTATCGCAGTCTCGCAGCCAAACGTTTCCACGACATCGAACTCCGACACTGGCTGGCCCATAGAGAGGCGGTAGGCCAGCAATCCGCTATTCAGTTTGTGTGGATGGCCGATCGGATGCACGTCGAGACTCGCGCCATGGCAGAGCGGACACAGCCCCTCTGATGTCAGTCTGTCCCGGATTTGACACAGTGCATCAAAGAAGTCTATTGCGGTCGCCTCGAGGACTTGACCACGGTAATAGGCACGCAAGCGGCACTGAGCGTACTTGCCGCTTGCCTCAAAGCGTATTGTCTCGCCGGCCTTGCCTCCGACAAGCATGGTGTGAAAGGTAAGCATGGGAGAAAGCGAAATGCGGGCGCCTGCCCCAAGACCAGTTTAGGGCGACAATTCGGACGCAACTTTGTCAGTTTGGTGTGCGCAACCCTAGCTTTATGGACACCCCAGATACGCTGCGATGGCAGGAGAACAGTGCCATCACGCACGTGCGCCACCAGCTCGAGGCTTCCCGTGAATGGCAGAATCAGGCCGCGCAAGAATCGCGAGATGTTCGTCGCGACCGGCTTGGCCGCCAGGTCGCGAACCCAGACAAAGCGGCGGCTCTCATTTCGTAGTTACGGAGACGATACCTCGTTGCGTGCCGGCTTTCCGGGCTGTTTAACCGCTTCACTCTCAATCGCGGAAAACCGAACGCCCAGACCAGCCGCCGCGCTTAACAGTACAGGCTCGGGCACTGCAGAAGAGGTCTCTCCGACAGTCCACAATCATCCAGCGCTATGGCGAGCTCAAGTATTCGTTGCCGTGCGAACGTGGGCAATCGCAGCCAGCAATTCGTCCAGCACCACCGGTTTGGTCAGATACGCCGAGTATCCGGCCTGCAACGCGCGCTGCTCGTCACCGTGCCGTACGACCCCGCTGAGCGCGATGACCGGCAGACGCGCATTGCCTGAACTCGCGCGCAGGGCTGAGAGGAATTCGTCATGCTCATTTCCACTCAGGTTCAGTCCGGACAGTACAACGTCAACGGTGCCGCTCTCGACCGCCTGGGCCGCATCCTTGCCGCTATCGGCGCAAGCCACCGTCGCGCCTTCGGCTTCGAGCAAGACCTGAAATGCTTCGTTCTCCGGCGCGTCCTCGCCCGCCAGGAGGATATGCAGCCCCTGAAGCGGTGAGGCCTTTCCCTGCGCGTCGGCGGCCTCTCCGGTCATGTCACGGCGCAGCGGCAAGGCCACGGTGTACCGGGCGCCGGATGCGATGCCGGCCGACTCCGCCTTGATCGTCCCACCGTGCAGGCTCACCAGTTCCTTGACCAGGAAGAGCCCAATGCCAAGCCCCTCGTCGCGCCCCGTTGAGGGGCGTTCGCGCTCGGCCACGTCGAAGACATGCGGCAACAGAGCTGCATCAATGCCGCGGCCGTCATGGTCGATCAGCAGGGTCGCGTCATTTCCCCCCTCGGCCAGGCTCACGCTTACCTGACCTGCTCCTGGCGACTTGAGCGCATTGCCGACCAGATTCCACACCACCTGTTCCATGCGTGCCAGGTCGGCCTGGATGATGATCGGGTTCTCCGGCAGGTTCCGCTCGAGTGTGACACCCTTGTCGCGCGCCTCCTCATCCAGGGCATCGCAGATTCGATTGACAATCTCGCCCCAGTCCACTGCCGTGCAATTGATCGTCAACTCGCCGGTGCGAAGACGCGACATATCCAGCAGGTCATCGATCATCCTTGCCTGGCTCATGGCGCTGCGCCGGATCGTGTCGGACGCCCGCGAAACCTGCAGGCTCCTGCGCGCCTCGGGCGAGCGCGCCAGCAACTCCGCGTTGGCGTAGATGAGATTGAGCGGGCTCTTCAGCTTGTGCGACACTGCGGCGAGGAACTCGTCGCGCTTGCGCTCGGCCTCCCCCACGTCGACCTCACGCGCGATGATGGCGAACCCGCGCAGGCCATCGTCGTCCAGACGCATCAGCACACGGCTGCAATGCACGCGCGAATCGTCCTTGCGTACGTACCAGCAATCCTCCTCGACTCGCCCTTCCTCCCGGGCGCTCTGCATGACTTGTTGCGGCACGCCCTGCTCGCGCTCCTCCCGGGAATAGAGCGAATCGAAGCGCTGCCCGATGGCCTCGCTCTCCTCGAAGCCGAACATGCGCAATGCGCCTGCGTTCCAGGTCACGATCAGCCCGGCGTCGTCGATGGTGACGATGGCGTACTCCCTCGTGCTCTCCGCCACGAGGCGCAGGCGTCTTTCGCCCTCGTGCAGGCGCTCTTCGGCTTCGCGTCGCGCGGTGATGTCGATAAATGTCAGAACGGCGCCGTCGATGCGATCCTCCGCGGTCCGGTAGGGCATGAAGCGTGCGATGTACCAGTGTCCGTGGGTACTCCTCACTTCCCGCTCGATCATGCGAAGGGAACTGAATGCCTCCGCGGTATCGGTAGCAAGCCCGTCGTATTCGAGGCGGTGAGTGATATCGAATAATGATCGGCCCACGTCCGACGCAATGATGCTGAACACATCGGCCGCGCGTGGGGTGAAGCGCTTGATGCGCATGGCGCGGTCAACGAAGATGGTGCCGATATCATTGGCCGTGATCAGGTTCTGCAGGTCATCGTTGATCTTCGCGGTCTCGTCAACCTTGGCTTTCAGCTCGGCATTGACCGTGACCAGCTCTTCATTGATGGACTGGAGTTCCTCCTTGCTCGTCTCGAGTTCTTCCGTGGCCGAGCGCAGCTCTTCGTTGATGGCCTGCAGTTCCTCGTTCGAGGCAGTCAGCTCTTCGGTGGACGTCTCCGATTGCTCGATGGTGGCCTGCAACTGGTCGCGCGTACGCTGCAGTTCCCGCTCGAGCTGGGCCGTCACTGGATCCTTCCTGCCCTCGCGCCGCGCGCCGCCTTCGCCATCCATGGTGTCTTCGACTTCGTCAAAGAGCACCAGCACAAAATCGTCGGCGGCATCGGGGTCATGCACCGGGCGCGCCGTCATCTTGACGTAATAGGGACGGCCGTCCCGTATCAGGCGAACGCGCCGCGACTCGACGCTGCCATTGCCCTGCAAGGCCTGGAAGATCGCCGTGCGCAGTTCAAGCCTGAGCTCGGGATGCACCACCGAAACGATATTGTGCGAAGGCTCGCCGCCTGCATAGTGCAGGAATCGGCCCGCCCGGTCCGACAGGTGAACGATTTCCGATTCGCGACTGATCAGCACGCTGGGTGGCGCGAACTGCTCGAGCAGGCGCTGATGAACATCGCCGTAGGAGAACTTTCGCTTGCCGCCCGGCTCGACGGTGGTGGCAATCGGCCGCGGACCCGGCAACTCGGCGGTATGGAGCGCAGGTATGCCGCCGATGCGAGGCGTCGTGCTGGTCCGATAGATGCGATGCTTCTTGTCGACGACGGTGAAGAACTTGCCCACCATGTCGGCGGATTCCGAACTCCCCAGGAAGAGGTAGCCGCCCGGGCGCAGCGCAAAATGAAAGGTGCGCAGGGCCTCCGCCTGCGCTTCCCGGTCCAGATAGATCATCAGGTTGCGGCAACACACCAGATCAAGCTTGGAGAACGGCGGATCGCTCAGGACATTTTGCAGGGCGAACAGCACTCTTTCGCGCAGCTTCTTCTTGACGCGGAAGTGCGCCTGGTCCCTGTTGAAGAACTGCCTGATCCGCTCCGGCGATACATCGGAAACAATGGTTTCCGGGTAGATCCCGGCTCTGGCCACAGCAATTGCCTTTTCGTCGATGTCGGTAGCAAACAGTTGGAACGGCGTCTGGGCCGGGCTTGCTGCGGAGGCCTCATCCAGGATCATCGCCAGTGAGTAAGCTTCTTCGCCAGTGGCCACCCCGGGCGCCCAGACCCGGATGTGTTCCCCCTCTTCCCGCCGATCGGCGAACAAGGCGGGCATCACCTCGCGCTGCAGCGCCTCGAAGGCTTCCTTGTCACGGAAAAAATGCGTGACGCTGATCAGCATGTCCTCCAGCAACAAGCGCGTTTCCTCAGGATGCAGCTGCAGGAATTCACGGTAGGCCGCCAGGTCCGGGATGCCATTGACCTGCAGCCGCCGCTCAAGCCGCCTGAGGACCGTCGCCCGCTTGTAGCGCCGGAAATCATGCGAAGTGCGCGTGCGCAGCATGATCATGATGTCCTGCAGGGCCTTCTCGCCGTCGTGCAGACTGGGGGGTGGGGACCCGACACCGACCGGACTTTCAAGCTCGGGCTCCGTGGCCAACGGCAGACGGATCGCGCGCGCGTTGTCACGCAGCTCAAGCAGGCGCTGCGGCATTTCAGCCGCGGGCAGCACGATGTCAACCTTGCCGGTTGCAATCGCGCTGGTCGGCATGCCATCGAACTTGGCGTCTTCCGGATTCTGCGCGAGCGTCACCCCGCCCATCTCCTTGACGTGCGCCAGCCCGATGGAGCCGTCGCTGCCGACCCCGGACAGAATGATGCTGATCGCGCGTTCGCGATGCGATTCCGCGAGGGAGCGGAAGAACAGATCGATCGCGACCTGCGGTCCAATGCGCTTTGCCGGCTTGGTTACGCACAGATAGTCGTCGACCACTTGCAGCTCTGACGACGGTGCGATGACATAGACGTGATTCTTTTCAAGCGCTGTCGCCGCCGTGACTTGCTGTACCGGCATCGATGTCACATTCTGCAGAATGCCGGCAAGGTGGCTGCTCTCTTCCGGTGCGAGGTGCAGCACGATGACAAAGGCCATGCCATTGTCGGCAGGCATCTCCTGGAAGAAGCTGAGCAGCGCCTCGGTACCGCCTGCGGACGCACCGAGGCCGATCACTGGAAAATCGAGGCTGCTGGACAGCCCTTTACTGATGGACGTTGACATGTGGATTCTTGCAGAGAAGCGTGTTCGATGGCACGGTCGCTTGCCGCCGTCGCAGGAGCCTGGCTGAGGCGCGGCTATGTCCGGCCCTGCCGCTCAGGAGGCGTCAAGGCTACCGCAACGAGCTCCCCCGGCGCATTGCTGACTGGCTCGGACGGGTTGCCGGCGTGGGCCGTGCGTATGCGCAGCACGGTCTGGCGGGAAGTCCCGAAGCGCCGGGCCGTTTCGCTCACCGAGGCCCCGTCCGCCAACGTTTGCAGGATTCTTTGCTGCTCCGGCTGCGCCAGCGCAGGACGCCGCCCCAGCTGCTTGCCCCTCGCCTTGGCTTGCGCGGCGCTTTCGCGCATACGCTCGCTGCGGGTCGCTTCGTCAAGCGCTGCAATGGCACGCAACAGCCCCACAGCGGCCGGCGGGGACTTCCGGGCGAGGTTCGCGCGGCCCACCTGCACGCAGTACAGCGCAACCCTGAGCTTGCGGAATTTCATGATGGTCGAAAGGATATCCTGAACGCTCCGCCCCAGGCAGGACAGGTACATGGCGACAACTGCATCTCCGGGTGCCATGCGCTGCACCAGTGCACCCAATTGCGGGCGCTCGAGCGCGCAAACCAAAGGCGGCACACATTCCCAGACCGCGCGCCGCAGGTCAACCGTGTAACCCGCACGGTCGGCGACTCGCAACTGGCGCTCGAGTGTGTCCATGTCCGGCGCGCTATTCGAATAGATAAACGTCGACGGCATGAAGAACCTTCCCGGCTCAGGGTCTGTGTCCGAAATTTTACACTTCTGGGCGGCCTCCCGTCACTTGGCACCCCGAGCGCGACGCAATTCCCGAGGCCACGCTCACGCGGCGGTTACGGCACAAAGATGACCAACGGATTCACCCTGCTCCCCCGCGCCGATCCAAGGCCGAGCCCGGGTCGGTCCAAGCGGCGGGAACTGCGGATTGCCCCCTTAATGCATCAGGGGCGGAATGATCAAACGGCCCACAGCCGGGTGCATTCCGCTTTGGGTCTTCGGCGATCGGAAATTCAAGCCTGTCGCGCCTGTCCAGAAGCCCGACCCAGGCATCTCACACCTGCGGGCTTGCCCCCATTCCGGGCGCTCCGCTTGGTGCCTGGTGCGCCCGACAGGCGCGAGCGTGGCGTGAGCTGTCGCTGAACAGCTTCGCCCGGCCCCACGCTCACCAACGTCAAGCACCTCAGCCTGCGGACCGCCAGTGCAGATTGCAGACCGCAACGGACATCGCTCCGCATAAAGGTAGCGCTGCTGCATCAGATGGCTTCGATCGAGTTGGTCTACCGCGCGTGATGGAAAGAACAAAAACGCCGCCCGATGGCGGCAAGCAATCTTCAATTTTTGACGCTACGTCGGCCTCGACGCGCCGCTCAGGATGCGAGCGTTGACCAAGATGTGCAGAGCGTCGACGTCCAGTTCGCGCGTTTGCATTGGCAGGCAGAAGAGCCGCAATCCAGGAAAGATCGTGCTCGCCACCTCAATGCACCGACCAAGCGAGTCGAATGGACCGAATTCCCACATGGCGACTCCAAACACTTCTACCAAGTGGTTCTCGCCGGACAAGAGTGGATACGTTGCAATAAAATGATCATACGATTGCCTCATCTATCCTCCTGAAACTTCGCATTCGGAATTCCCCAGCAATCCAATGAGTAATTTCCAATGAGTAGTTCCACGATAGCAATGGAGCGCTAGAAGAGCCTTCGAGCTTTACACTATGTTGCTCACCGAGCTTGTATTTCCCGATGTTGCGGCACCTCCACCCCGAACCGTTGCGGATGGACTGCATTGTGGCCGCGCATTGCCAAACGTCGAGCGACAACCCGATGCCGAAACACGGGCCTATAACAGATCAAACTTCATTGCATGACGATGGCATGGCACCAGGTCAATGATCTGGTGACTCGAATGACATACGTGAAGGAACGCCTGGCTGCAGCTTTCCCTTAGCAGTAGGATCGGCGGCAAGCGTGACCGGATCCATGCTGGCTTATCATGCCGCTGCCAACCGTGTTTCACCTTCTGGCGGGAAAGCCGCACCGACTACCGCCGTTGGAGCGCCAGCGCTACGATTGCACCGGTGGCCGCCGCAATGGCGGCAACGGTGCCCATGGATTGCCACGGATGCTCATGGACGTAGTCATCGGTAGTGTCAGCCCATCGATAAACGCGCTCCAGGCCCGTCTGACGTAGTGAGTCCAGCCGCGCCTGCAGTTCGCGTAGCCGGGCGCTGACTTCCGTGCCCGCTTGCACGGCCTCCGTGCCGGCTTCATTCGCGACGTCCCGCAGCAGCGCCTGCAAGTCCGCGAGCAGTGCATTGACGTCGCGCGCCAATGCTTCCCTATGCTTCAAATAATCGGACTGAATGTCGTTCATCTTGCCCTCCTGCTTACGAAATCACCACAGCACACCGAATAGCACGGTTGACTCTATCCACTATAGAGTTGCATGGGCTCTCCAACAGGATAGGGCTCAACTCTCTACGAAGTGCTAGCCCCGCAGGCGACGGCAAAGCAATGGCCGGGCCGGAAGCGACGGCATTGAGGTGAGCACTCGGCGGCTCCCGTACTTGCGCCGAAGCAGCCCAGGAAAACGTGATTTGCACGCATCAAGCCGGCCACAAAGAGGCGAATGATGGAGGCGCCCGGTGGCAAGGCGAGATCAGACCAAACGTGTGAGAAGTCGACGATTCTGCTTATGAGCCAATCTATTCGCGGGCTCAGTGACCGAGACCGCTACTTGCAATCTGCTGCTCCACGAACTGGGCGAACAGGGCATGCAGACGCGTTGTCGGATGAAGGTCATCGGCAAACATGTATGTCTGATCGGCATTGGCTGTCACGTAGGTAGCCGGCGAGCAAAACAAGGCCGTGTCCTTAGGCGTCTTCGCAGGGTCGCAGGCAACGCCGGTGTTTGACACCGCGAAGCCATTGGCCTGAAAGTTCGCAATGATCCCGTTCTCCCATGTATAGGAATCGACCTGGATGACCTTGCCCTGCAGGCCATCGGCCTGCAGGGCGGCGTTCAAGCTATCGTTGAACATTTGCGATAGCTGCGTGAGATTTGCCCCACCGTCGGGCGAAGCGATGCCTTTGGGCGATACCCCGATATTCGGGACATTGACCACTACGACATGCGCAGCGCCATTCTGGACGATCTGCGCGACCACCTGAGCCAGGGTGGTTGCCGCCGTCTGCACGGTCTGCGCTGCGGCCGGCAACGCCCCGGCGCGAAGTACGTCGTTCGAGCCAGCGAAGACCAGCACCAGTTGATTGGCGTTGAAGCTCCCATGCGTGGTCAGATAGGACGAAACCTGTTGATTGACTGGCATTTCGACATTGCCGATCACATCGGTAAGAAAATCGTACAGGTTTGCCGGCGTCGCCACTGTGGCTCCGCCTTCCGCATAGCCGAGGCCGCCTTGTGCACTCAACTGATGAGTCACGTCGATCGTAAACGCTGCAGTGAGCGTATCGCCATAGTATTGGGCAACATCCTGAGTCCAAACTTGCCCCGGATTGGTCGTGAAACGCCCTCCGCCGACCGCGCTGGCGATCGGCGCATAGGTCCCGACGTCTGACAGACTGTCACCGAACGAGACTATTTGCAGATGAATGCCACCCGATGGGGAAGTCGTGCCGCTCGAGCCGCCTCCGCCCCCTCCGCATGCGGTAAGCAGTGAAATCACGACGGCAAGAACTGCAGCACGTACCTTGTCATTGCTTCTTTTCATCGCTCCTCCACCGCGAATTGGCCGGGGAGATGCCCTCGTGCGGCGAGCTTGTCGCCAGCCTGCCTATCGATCTTGCGATAAGCAGCCTTCGTCAAGCAAAAAACATGCGCTATGGTCCTGGGTTCACCATCCGCGCGGGCATTGAAGTGGCGACAGATTTGCAAAAAATGATCAAAAATGCCCTGCGCCAGGGCCGAGTCAAATGGCAGCGCGGTCGACCGACAATAGAAGCCAGCCGGCCACGACCGTCAAACCGGTATCGCCCGGTGCGCACCTCCCCTTCGGTAGGCAGGCGGCAGAGTTGAGATCGAATTCGGGACGCTCGCCGAACTTCATTGTAGGGCAGCGAATTGCCGACCCAGCAACTTTGGCTGGCTATTGGTGACGCAGCCCGGCGAGCATCAACGCGCCCCCTTCCCCGCCTTCCATCCGCTGTCGTATTGCAATCCCCACATACGTTGGCGTACGGTGGATAATCAGCAAGCAGGCGACTATAGCCATCGGCATTGTTACCACCCGAGCACGCCAATTCCAGGGAGTCATCGTGACCATCATCACCAGCGTTGGCCCTCTCATTTCGCTGATCGCTGGGATCCTGATTCTTCTCATACCGCGGCTGCTTAACTACATTGTCGCCATTTATCTTATCGTCATCGGCTTGCTAGGACTGTTTGGCGGACATCTGCACTGAGTGTAAGCGGACGCAGTCTCCCACTTCGTTTCAGACGCCCTTTGGAAGATTTTTGCGTCTTCAACTCCATATGCTGCGCCGTTTTGCGATGACACGAACCCTTGCACGCGCTGCGTAGCCCGTCGGCTTGAATCGGCGTGGCGGCCGTGCAGGTCGTGCTGCCGCCGGATGGAGCAAGCTGAAAGAAGCGCCTCATGCCGGCATCGCTGCCTCACTCAAAACGCCTGTTCAGGCAACATCGCGACGGCCAACTTACTTGCTGACGTGCATCTCGTCTTCCACTCCGCTGACTCCCTGCACGGCTCTGGCGGCGTTAAGCGCAGACAGACGCTCGCTGTCGTTTTTCACATGGCCGCCAAGATGCACCACGCCGTTCTTGGTGGTGACCTTGATGCCAGTGGCATTGAGGTCCTTCGTCACGAGTAGCTGGGCTTCCACCTTCTTGGTAATCGCGCCGTCAGTTGTTATTGTTATTCCCTTGCTTGATTCGGCTGCGGGCGTACCCGGAGCCGCCGGCATGGCCGGCGAAGTAGCGCTCCTTTCCTCCTTCTGCATCGCCTTGCCGCTGTCATAGACGGACGTGCCTGGCCCGCCAGTCGCAGGCGGTACATCACCCGCGGCCGCAATCAGCGTGCCATTACCAGACAAAGACTTGGCACCCCCTGTCAAGGCAACCAAACCGACGAACGTTGCTACGCATAGCTTTTCGACGGATTTCATCACAGCCTCCTTATCGTATGGGCTAACGAATCGCGAATGCGCAGTCACTCCACATCCACGCCCCTTGACCCCCACTAACAAACAGACCGCCCTCACGCATCGAGTTCCAGCCAAGCCGTGTTTCGGTTGCAGATGGATACGGGTGTTACGTTCCAACACGTCTGCCCGCTACACCAACACTTGACGCACTCTTCCCTTTGCGGCGACGCAATCAGTGAGCAGGAACGCACTGGTGGACGTGGCAGGCGCAAGCGAGGGCTGACGGCACGCCAGGTCGCCCGGCTTTGCGTCACCCGATGCGACGTCATCGACCTCAGCCTGCGGCCCGTCAGTGCGGATTGCAGACCGCGTACGGTCAACGGTCCACATGAAGGTCGTGAACATAGAGGGCGTCCGCCTCAATCACATGCGCCTGGATATCGTGCGCCTGAATCTCGCCCGACCTCACAACTGGCGCATGGATGTCTTCGCCATTCGAGCCGACTGGCTCGCCCTCCACGCGGTAAACATTGCGCGTGAACACCATCTCGGCATGGACGTCATGCGCGCGGCCGCAGGTGCCAGTAATTCGCAGTCCACCTCGCAGCAGCTGACGCCTCGGCGAGCAGGCCGCGCACCAAGCACTTCCCTACCTGCCGTGCTTCTTTGCGCGCTTCGCCTTTCGCGATTCGCGAAAGTAGGACGCTAGCCGATAGCACAATCCCGCAGCACACCCTAAAAATCAAGACATACGATAGACGCCGCCCATCACCGGTCCTTTCGGCAGAGTGCAATCCGTCATGGCAGTCGCAAGGCCTGCCGCATTCGTCCAATGGCGAAGGGATCTCTGTACGCCTATTCGGTGCAGATGACTGCATGGCACCGCCGTCCGTCAAGAAGGAATAGGAGAACGACTCTCTTGCGGATCTGCCAACTCAATCTACCTCCCGTCACCGCGCCGGAAACACTGAATGAGACGCTCGAGCGTATTGCAGCGCTCGGCTTCGACCATGTTCTGCTCAGCGCTTGGGCAGCGCAGGCGCCGGGTGACCATCAGGCGCTGGCCGCTCTTGCTGAAATTTGTGCCATCAGCGAGCGAAACGGCCTGGCCTCCTTGCTGGACGTTTCGCTGGACCGCTACCCGGCGCATGGCGTGAACATGGATCCCGGCTGGATCGACCATTCTGCGACGGCACTTGCCCCGCATGAGACCGACAGCCATCTCCCGGGTGTCCGCCTGCGGTGGCACGACCCGGATATCGCCGCGGCGTTGGCGGCGTGGTGGGCGACCCGACTCGATGCTGTGGTGGCAGCCGGTGCGGCGGGGTTCTGCCTGCGCGCGCCGGGCCGGGTGCCCGGCCGCCACTGGGCACAGCTGACTACCGCGCTGCGCGGCGATTCATCCTCTGCACAGGTCCCGCTGCTTCTCGCCTGGACCCCAGGCATGTCGCCGGCGCAGCTTGAAGACCTGGCGCAAGGGCATTTCGATGGGGCATTCTGTTCTCTTCCATGGTGGGACTTCCGCAGTACCTGGCTGATGGAGGAGATGGCACGGTTGCGCAGCTTCGGCCGCGTACTTGCCGCGCCATCGCTTGGGCCCACCTGCCAGGACGCGCTATCGGCCCGGCGTGCACTATGGGCGGCGGCGGCCATCGGCGACGGCCTTCTGGTGCCGGCCGGGTTCGAGACAGGGGGCCTCGGGGACAGCGATGCATTGGGACAGGACAGTGGATCGTACGGCGGCGCGCCCTATGACATCACCCATGAAGTCATGGAAGCGAACCATTGGCTGGAGGCGCGCGGCGCCGCCGCGCCAGCCTTGTCGCTGCGGCTGCTGACGGGGTACGACGCACCGCTCACTGTGTTGGCGCGCCTGCCCCAGCCATGCGTCAGCGAGGCTGCGGCCGCGCCCGAGGACACACTCGCGGTGGTGGTCAACCCAAGCACGATCGACCGGGGGGTCCTGGGTGCCGACCACGTCCTGGCCAGCCTCCCATGTCCGGCTGCACGCTTGGAGCTGTCTCCCGGCGGACCGGGAGGCGAACTCGCCGCTGTCCAGCTGGATGCCCAGGCCAGCATCACTCTGGCTCCGGCAGACCTTCGCCTGTACCGCGTAGTGCCTGCGCCGATACACGGTCCTGCGGTCCGCACAGCGCACCCGGGCGAAGCCATCAGCGCCTCGGGCCTGGGCAGCGTGGTGGCTGCGCTGGAAGCGCCAAGAGTCGCCATCGAGCAGCTGGAGCCGTCCTGCGATGCTGGACGATTTGCCGTACGCCGCCTGGTGGGCGAACGCGTCGAGGTCAGTGCCGATATCTGGATGGACGGGCACGACAAGCTTGCCGCGGCCGTCCTGTGGCGCGGCCCCGATGAGGAGGACTGGCACGAGGCGCCGATGCATCATGTGGTCAACGACCGCTGGCAGGGCAGCTTTCCGCTGGCGGCGCTCGGCCGCCACGAGTTCACGGTGGAAGCCTGGCGGGACCCGTTTGCCAGCTGGCTCGACGAAGTTGGCAAGAAGCTCGCCGTCGGGGTGGACATTTCGCTCGAGATCGAAGAAGGCGCGCGCCTGGTGGCCGATGCCCTGTTGCCAGCCGACTGCGAAGCGCTGCCAGCGGACGGCGGCCTCGACAGCATCGTCGATGAACTGACCGCCTGCGCCGGCAATGACGCCCGGAGGCTTGAAATCCTGCTCGAGCCACGTACCGCGGCAGCGATGCACGAGGCCATGCAGATTCCCTCGGGGCGGCCTTTCGCCAGCCGCTACCCGACGCCCATGCCGGTCGAAGCCGAGCGACTGGCCACCCGCTTCGCCAGCTGGTATGAGCTGTTCCCGCGCTCGGAGAGCGGAGACGCCCGGCGCCACGGCACCTTCGACGATGTCATCGCGCGCCTGCCCGCCATTCGCGCCATGGGCTTCGACGTGCTTTACTTCCCACCCATCCATCCCATCGGCAGGACACATCGCAAGGGGCGTAACAACAGCCTGCGGTGCGGGCCGGGCGACCCCGGCAGCCCCTATGCGATCGGTGCCGAGGACGGCGGCCACGATGCCCTGCATCGGGAACTCGGCACCTTTGAGGACTTTCGCCGCCTGCGCGACGCCGCAGCCGCGGCGGGGCTGGAACTGGCGCTGGATTTCGCTATCCAGTGCTCGCTGGATCATCCCTGGCTGAAAGCGCATCCGGAATGGTTCACGCGGCGCCCGGACGGCTCGCTTCGCTATGCGGAAAACCCGCCCAAGAAGTATGAGGATATCGTGAACGTGGATTTCTACGCCGCGGCACCCGCGGCGGCCGCGTTGTGGCAGGCCCTGCGCGATGTCGTGATGTTCTGGGTGGAACAAGGCGTGCGCATCTTCCGCGTGGACAACCCCCACACCAAGCCGCTGCCGTTCTGGGAGTGGATGATCGCGGATATCCGCACCCGCCACCCAGACGCGATTTTCCTCGCCGAGGCCTTCACGCGGCCAAAGATGATGGCGCGCCTTGCCAAGCTGGGCTTCAGCCAGTCCTACACCTACTTTACCTGGCGCAACACCAAGGCCGAGTTCGAGGCATACTTGACCGAGTTGACGCAAAGTCCGCTGCGTGAGTTCTTCCGTCCGCACTTCTTCGTCAATACACCGGACATCAACCCCTATTTCCTGCACGACGGCGGCCGGCCCGCTTTCCTGATCCGTGCCGCACTGGCCTCGCTACTGTCCGGCCTTTGGGGCATGTACAGCGGTTTTGAACTGTGTGAGTCCGCGCCGCTTGTGCTGGATGGCCAGGTGCGGGAGGAATATCTGGATTCCGAGAAGTATCAGTTGCGCCCCCGTAATTGGCACCAGCCCGGCAACATTGTCGCGGAGATCGCGCGGTTGAACCGGATACGCCTGGATCACCCTGCCCTGCAGAACCACCTGGGGCTGCGCTTCTACCGTGCCGACAATGACGCCATCCTGTATTTCGCGCGCTTCCTGCGCGACCAGGAAAACGGCTTCGGTGATGACGTATTGCTGATTGCCGTCAACGTCGATCCGCGGCATGCACAGGCAGCCCACATAGAAATCCCTCTGTGGGAATGGGGCCTGCCCGACCACGGCGGCATCGCTGCACAAGACCTGATGGACGGCCACCGCTTCGAACTGCACGGCAAGCATCAGCACATCCGCCTGGATCCGGCGCAACTGCCGTTCTCGGTCTGGCACGTCGTGCCAATCGGTGGCAACCGCCGCGCTGCCTCGCCTCGTGCAGGCGCGTTCGCGGAACACCATGGAGCGTGACGGGAGAACGAGGGGCCAGCACGCGACCGGCACAAGGACAGGGACAAGGAGACAGGAATGAAGCGACTCGGCGAACACGCGAACGTCGCCTTACTGAATGCCGACCCGCTCTGGTACAAGGACGCGGTCATCTACCAGTTGCATATCAAGTCGTTCTACGACGCCAACGGCGACGGTGTGGGCGACTTTGCAGGCCTGCTGGACAAGCTGGACTACCTGGCCGACCTCGGCGTCGACACGATCTGGCTGCTGCCCTTCTACCCTTCGCCACGCCTCGATGACGGCTATGACATTGCCGATTATCGAAACGTGCATCCCGACTACGGATCCCTCGCCGACGCGCGGCGCTTCATCAGTGCCGCCCATGCCCGAGGCATGCGCGTCATCACCGAACTGGTCATCAACCATACGTCGGACCAGCATCCCTGGTTCCAGCGGGCGCGCAGAGCCAAGCCCGGCTCGGCCGCGCGCAACTACTATGTGTGGTCCGACCACGACCAGGCCTACGCAGGCACGCGCATCATCTTCTGCGATACCGAGAAATCAAACTGGAGCTGGGACCCGCAGGCCGGCGCGTACTTCTGGCACAGATTCTATTCCCACCAGCCGGATCTCAACTTCGACAATCCGCACGTGCTCGACTCGGTACTGTCCGTTATGCGATTCTGGCTGGACATGGGCGTGGATGGGCTGCGGCTGGACGCGGTACCTTATCTCGTGGAGCGCGAAGGCACCAGCAACGAGAACCTGCCGGAGACGCATGCCATCATTCGCCGGATCCGTGCCCACCTGGACTCGCGCTACCAAGGGCGGATGCTGCTGGCCGAAGCCAATATGTGGCCCGAGGACGCGCAGCAGTACTTCGGACTCGGAACCGACCCGGCGGACGATCGCGGCGACGAATGCCACATGGCCTTCCACTTCCCGCTGATGCCGCGCATGTACATGGCCATCGCGCGCGAAGACCGCTTTCCCATCACCGACATCATGCGTCAGACCCCGGAGGCGCCCGATGGCTGCCAGTGGGCAATCTTCCTGCGCAACCACGACGAGCTCACCCTCGAGATGGTCACCAGCAGCGAGCGCGACTACCTGTGGGAAGTCTATGCTTCGGAGCGCCGCGCCCGCATCAATCTCGGCATCCGACGCCGCCTCGCGCCGCTGATGGAGCGGGACCGCCGACGCATCGAACTGATGAACAGCCTGCTGTTTTCCATGCCAGGCACGCCGGTGATCTACTACGGGGACGAGATCGGCATGGGCGACAACATTCACCTGGGGGATCGGGACGGCGTGCGCACGCCCATGCAATGGTCTCCGGACCGTAACGGCGGCTTCTCGCGCGCCGACCCCGAGCGCCTGGTCCTGCCCCCCTTGCAGGGACCGCTGTACGGCTATGAAGCGGTCAACGTGGAGGCGCAGACGCGCGACCCGCATTCGCTTCTGAACTGGATGCGTCGGATGCTGGCATTGCGCCGCAAGCACCGCGCCTTCGGCCGCGGCACACTGCGCTTCATCTTCCCCGGCAACCGCAAGATCCTGGCCTACCTGCGCGAGTATGACGACGAGCACATCCTGTGCGTGGCCAACCTCGCGCGTGCGCCACAGGCGGTGGAGCTGGATCTGTCCGCCTTCAATGGCCGGGTGCCGGTGGAGATGATGGGGGCGACGCCATTTCCCGCCATTGGCACGCTGACCTACCTGCTCACCCTGCCGCCCTTCGGCTTCTACTGGTTCTTGCTGAGCGAAGATGCACAGCCGCCCTCCTGGCATGTGGAAGCACCCGAGCAGATGCCGGACCAGATCACACTGGTGCTGCAGTACAAGGGGCACGCCGAGCTGACCGAAGCCTCGCGCCGCCTGTTCAACGACGAGGTGCTCCCTCCCTACATCGGCCGCCGCCGCTGGTTCGGCGCCAAGGATGAAGGCATCCGCCGTGCGTCGCTGGCCTACATGCTCCCCCTTGCGCGAGGCGATTCCGGCGAGGATATCTACCTGGGCGAGATTGAAGTGCAGCTTGCCAGCGGGCGCACGGAGCACTACCAGCTACCTGTCGGCCTGTTGTGGGACCGCGAGAACCCCGACGGCATATCGCAACTTGCCCACGGCCTGTCGATGGCGCGCGTGCGGCAGGGCAGCCGGATCGGACTGGCAACCGACGGCTTCGCGCTGGAACTGTTTGCGCGCGAAGTGGTTCGAGCCCTGCGAGCCGGCACCGAGCTGCGCGGCCCGCGGGAAACCATCCGCTTCCTGGCAGAGCCTGGCCTGGCGGCTGTCATGCCGGAGCAGGAGAAGATCCAGTGGATGTCTGCCGAGCAGTCCAACAGCTCGCTCGCCTTCGATAACGCAGCCGTGCTCAAACTGGTGCGCCGCCTGTCGGGCGGCCTCCATCCCGAGGCGGAAATGACCCGGTACCTGACCAGCCAGGGCTACCCCCATTGCGCCCCGCTGCTCGGCGAGGTCGTGCGCACCGACGCCGACGGCGAGCCACGCACCCTGATGCTGCTGCAGGGCTATATCCCCAACCAGGGCAATGGCTGGGACTGGACCCTGGACTACCTGGGCCGCGCCATCGACGACGCTCTGCCTGCGGAGGAGAGTGAGGACGAGTTCGACGAGGCCATGTCCGGCTACGCCACCATGGTCGGCACGCTGGGCCGGCGGCTGGCGGAACTCCACGCGGTGCTCGCACGGCCTACCGAGGACGCCGCCTTCGCGCCCGAGCCTGCCACCGCGGCCGAGACCGGGCTTTGGGCTGAGCAAGCCATGGTCTGGCTGAAGCGCGCACTGGATCTGCTGGAAACGTTCCCGATCGATGCATCCGACCCCGCGCAAGCCCGTTTTGGCGACGACGTGCGGGTACTGCTGGAGGCCCGCCCGGCCTTGACCGGGCTGGTAGCCCAACTCGCCAGCGCGGCGCCCGGCTGCCTGCAAACCCGTTTTCACGGCGACTTCCATCTCGGCCAGGTGCTGATCGCCCAGAATGACACCTACCTGGTGGACTTCGAAGGCGAACCCGGCCAGCCGCTGACATGGCGACGGCGCAAGACGTCGCCGTTGCGCGACGTTGCCGGCCTGCTGCGCTCGCTCGACTACGCCGCAGCCACCGTCGGCACCGACCGGCAGGAGCGGACCCACGCCGAGCTTTCCCCGGCGATGGCGCAGCGCCGCGAAGCGTTGCTGGAGCGCTTCCGCACCACCGCCGCAGCAGCCTTCCTCGGCGCCTACCAGCAGCAGCTGGAAGCCTGCACCACGCCATGGGTCCAACCCGACCAGCTACAACCGCTGCTGGATCTGTTCCTGCTGGAGCGGGCAGCCTACGAAGTGGCGTACGAGGCCGCCAATCGCGTGGCGTGGATCGACCTGCCCACCAGCGGACTGGCACGCCTGGTGAGCAAGCTGCTGGCGGCCGATCCGGAGCCGGAATGAGGAAGGCGCAATGAAGGAGGCGCAATGAAGCCCGCCGAAGACAGGACCGATGGACGCCGCGGAGCCACGCTTCCGGAAGGCGAGCTGCGGGCGCTGCTGTCTGCGCGCCATCCCGATCCCTTCGCCGTACTCGGACCGCATCCCGATGGCGGCGAGGGGCTGGTGGTGCGGGCCTGCCTGCCGGGCGCGGTCTCCGCAGCGCTGGCCGATGCCGAGGGCGCCCAGCTGACACCCATGGAGCGCTTGCACGCGGGCGGCGTCTTCGCCGGGCGGCTGCCCGCCGGCGCCTCCGGCTATCGATTGCGGATCCGCTGGCCGGACGGCAGCGAGCAGTGCGGCTTGGATCCCTATGCCTTCGGGATGCTGCTGGGCGAGCTGGACCTCCACCTGATCGCAGAGGGCCGCCATCTCGAATTAGGCAGCTGCCTTGGCGCGCAGTGGCGGCCAGTGGAAGGTGTAGAGGGCGTGCGTTTCGCGGTGTGGGCACCGAATGCGCGCCGCGTGTCGGTGATCGGCGACTTCAATGGCTGGCAACCGGCGCGGCACCCGATGCGGCTGCGCCACCCGAGCGGCGTCTGGGAACTGTTCATCCCGGCTGACATGGGTGCGCGGCCTGGCTGCCGGTACAAGTTCGACCTGCTCGATTCGACTGGAGGAGAACTGCCGGACAAGGCAGACCCTGTGGCGCTCGCGACCGAGGCGCCACCGGCCACCGCATCCATGGTAGCCGCGCCTGGCATCTCGGCACCGCGCTTCTCATGGCACGACGACGACTGGATGCGCCGGCGCGAGGCGGCCGACATCTACGCCATGCCGATGTCCGTCTACGAGGTCCATGCCGGTTCCTGGCTGCGCGCCGCCAACGACCCAGTGCACGGATGGCAACTGCTGGCTGAGCGCCTGATCCCTTATGTGGCGGCGTTGGGCTTCACCCATATCGAGTTCCTGCCGGTGACTGAGCACCCCTTCGGCGGTTCCTGGGGCTACCAGCCCTTGTCGCTCTACGCGCCCACCGCCCGTTTCGGGCCACCGCAAGCCTTCGCCGCCTTCATCGACCGTTGCCACCAGGCCGGCATCGGCGTGATCCTGGACTGGGTGCCGGCGCACTTCCCGACCGATCCGCACGGGCTGGGCCACTTCGACGGTACCGCGCTGTACGAGCACCAGGATCCGCGCGAAGGCTTCCACCAGGACTGGAACACTCTGATCTACAACCTGGGCCGCCACGAGGTGCGCGGCTTCCTGCTTGCGGGTGCGCTGCACTGGCTGGAGCACTTCCACGCCGACGGGCTGCGCGTGGATGCGGTGGCATCGATGCTGTACCGCGACTACAGCCGTGGCCCCGGCCAATGGGTACCCAACCGCTTCGGCGGGCGCGAGAACCTGGAGGCAGTGGCCTTCCTGCGCGAGCTCAACACCGTGGTCCACGAGCGTTGCCCCGGTACGCTGACCATCGCGGAAGAATCCACTGCCTGGCAGGGCGTGACCACCAGCACCGCGAGCGGCGGGCTGGGCTTCGACTTCAAGTGGAACATGGGCTGGATGCACGACACCCTGCGCTACCTGGCTCACGATCCGATACACCGCGCCTGGCACCACCAGGACATGACATTCGGCCTGATCTATGCGTGGTCCGAGGCCTTCGTCTTGCCGCTGTCGCATGATGAAGTCGTGCACGGCAAGGGCTCCTTGATCGGCAAATGTCCGGGAGACGACTGGCAGCGTTTTGCCGGCCTGCGTGCCTACTACGGCTTTATGTGGATGCATCCGGGGAAGAAGCTCCTGTTCATGGGCGGCGAGTTGGCGCAGTGGCAGGAATGGGACCACGACAGTGAACTCGACTGGACGCTGCTCGACCAGCCCATGCACCGCGGCGTGCACGCGCTGGTGAGGGACCTCAACGCCTTGTACCGTGAATTGCCCGCCTTGCACGCGCAGGACCACCGTCCTGAAGGTTTCCAGTGGGTGGTCGGAGATGATCACCAGAACAGCGTATTCGCCTGGCTGCGCCGTGCCGCACCGGACAGCGAGGAGGTGGTGCTGGTGGTGGTCAACATGACACCCGTGCCTCGCCGCGGCTATCGGGTGGGCGTGCCGTTCGCTGGCTGCTGGCGCGAACGGTTGAACACCGACGCAGCCTGCTACGGTGGCAGCAACGTCGGCAACGGTGGTATGGTGAGGAGCGACGCCCAGCCTTCGCACGGACACGCGGCGTCGCTCGCCCTGACTCTGCCGCCACTGGCCACTCTGGTGTTGCAGTACGCCGGCCGGCACGTTTGAGCATGCCATTGCAGTTCGCCAACCGCCTCTTGCCCGGCAAGCCCTATCCGCTCGGAGCCCATTGGGACGGGCTGGGTGTCAACTTCGCGGTGTTTTCGGCCAATGCCTCACGCATCGACGTGTGCCTGTTTTCGCCGAACGGGCGCAAGGAACTGGCGCGCCTACCCCTGCCGGAATGCACCGACGAGATCTGGCACGGTTACTTGCCCGACGTCGCACTTGGCACGCTATATGGATTTCGCGCCTTCGGCCCTTACGATCCAGCGCGCGGCCACCGCTTCAACCCGCATAAGCTGCTCCTGGATCCGTATGCGCGCCAGCTTAGCGGCCCGGTACGCTGGTCCGACGCCCTCTTTGGCTACCGGCTGCAGAGTGCGCGCGCCGACCTGACCCCGGATCGGCGCGACAGCGCCCCGATGATGCCCAAGGCCGTCGTGGTGGATGAGAGTTTCCATTGGGGCAACGACCGGCCGCCCGACGTGCCATGGTCCGAGACGGTCATCTACGAAGCACACCTGCGCGGGCTGTCGATGCTGCGCGAAGATGTGTTGCCGCACCTGCGCGGCACGTTCGCGGCGCTGTGCGACCCGCGCCTCCTGGACCACCTGCTGCGCCTGGGCGTGACCGCGGTGGAGCTGCTGCCGATGCATGCCATCCTGCAGGACCGCCTCCTGCTGGAGCGGGGATTGCGCAACTACTGGGGCTACAACACGCTGGCGTACTTCGCGCCGGAGCCGTCCTACCTCGGCACCGACCAACTGCAGGAGCTGAAGGTCGCGGTGCGGCGCCTGCATGCCGTTGGCATCGAAGTCATCCTGGATGTGGTCTACAACCACACCTGTGAAGGCAATGAGCTGGGGCCTACGGTGTCCTGGCGCGGGCTGGACAATGCCTCCTACTATCGCCTGGTACCCGGCGACGCGCGTCACTACGTCAACCACAGCGGCTGCGGCAATACGCTTGCCCTGTCGCATCCGCGGGTGCTGCAGATGGTACTGGACTCGCTGCGCTACTGGGTCGAACGCTGCCACGTGGACGGTTTCCGCTTCGACCTGGGCACCACGCTCGGACGCGAGCACGACGGCTTCGACCCGGGCGCCGCTTTCTTCGATGCGCTGCTGCAGGACCCGGTACTGGGGAGAGTCAAGCTGATCACGGAACCGTGGGACCTGGGTCCTGACGGATACCAGCTGGGCAACCATCCGCCTGGCTTCGCCGAATGGAACGACAAGTTCCGGGACACGGTACGCCGGTTCTGGCGCGGCGATGCCGGCCAGCGCGGCGAACTGGCGGCGAGGCTGTCCGGCTCGGCCGACGTGTTCGATCATCGCCACCGGCGCCCGTGGGCAAGCGTCAACTACATCACCGCGCACGACGGATTCACGCTGACGGATCTGGTCAGCTACATCAGCAAGCACAATGAGGCCAACGGCGAAGACAACCGCGATGGCACCGACGACAACGCCAGCGCAAACTGGAGCCCCGACGGCAGCATCGAAGGCGCTACCGACGACCCCCTCATCTTGGCGCGGCGCGCCCGCGTGGCACAGGCCCTGATGGCCACGCTGCTGCTGGCACAGGGCACGCCAATGCTGACCGCCGGTGATGAATGGGGCCGCAGCCAGAAAGGCAATAACAACGCCTATTGCCAGGACAATGCGATCTCATGGCTGGACTGGAAGCAGGCGCAGAGCGCCGGCGCGCAACCGCTGCTGCACATGGTGAAATACCTGCTGACGCTGCGCCGACACCTGTACGCCCTTACCGCCAACGGCTTTGCCCACGGCAAGCTGCTACTGGCGCCCGGGCTGGCGGACATTGCGTGGTTTGACGCCGACGGTAGCGCGCCCAGCCCCGAGTCCTGGGCGAATCCCGACATCCGCACATTGGCGCTGCGCCGCACCGCCGCCCCGCCCCAGCCCGAACGGCCCGAGCAGGTACGCCAGTCCATGCTGGCACCCAACGGCAGTCCCGTACAGGTGACGCTGCTGTTGCTCAACGCCGCCAATACAGACGCGGTCTTCCACCTGCCGGAGCCCGCGCTGGCCTGGGAGTTGCTGTTCGACAGCAGCCGCCCGGACGCAACTGCGGCAGCCAGGCTCCTCCCCGACACGGCGCTGCAGGCGGTGCCAGCCCATTCGCTGGTACTCCTTGAAGCGCTGGCCGAGTCCCCACGGCTACCCTGGTCCAGCATGACGCCGCGCGCGGCCGCACAGGAGCATTCGAAATGAGTGACACTTCTGGCGGCGCCGCCCGAAACGGTTCCATCTCGTCACTGCCTCCCCTGCAGGCACTGGCGCTGAGGGCCGGCGTGCAAGCGGTCTGGAAGGATGCGTGGGATCGGCAATGCACCGTCTCGGACGATGCCCTGCGCCTCGTGCTGCAGCAACTGGGGCTGCCGTGCGCAAGCGATGCCCAGTGCGAGGCGTCGCGCGCGTGGCTGGATGCCGAGGATGCCGCCCAACCGCTGCCGCCGCTGCTTACCGCGGACCAGGGCGCGCCGGTCTGCCTGCCATGGCCACCTGGCCCCGCTCCGAGCTACCGGCTGGAACTCGAGGACGGCAGCCATATGGCCGGCCCTTGCGCACGCGGCCACGATGGCATGCTGAAGCTGCCATCGGTCGGAACCTGCGGCTATCACCGCCTGCTCATCGGCGACGCGGAAACGACACTGGCGGTGGCCCCGCCTCGCTGCTACGGTCCGGAGGACGCATGGCGTGCTGCCGGGCGCCGCGCGAAGAACCCATGGGGACTATCCTTGCAGCTCTACAGCCTGCGCCGCGGGTTGCCGACGGGAATGGGCGACCTCACTGCGCTTGCACAATGCTGCCAGGCCGCTGCGCGCGAGCACGCGGATGCGGTGGCCATCAACCCCCTGCACGCGGGCTTTGCCGCGCAGCCGGAGCGCTACAGCCCGTACGCGCCCTCCAGCCGCCTGTTCCACAACCCACTCTATGTGGACCCGGCCGCCGTATTCGAACAATCCGCCGTGGACAGTGCGGTATCTGCGCTCGGCATCGGCCCGGCATTGGCGCTGCAAGAGGCCCGCGCCGAAATCGACTGGACCGCGCTGTCGCCGCTGCGCTATGCGGTGCTGCGCTGGCTGTGGCAGCATCGGGAACGACTGCTCGGCGCCGACTTGCTTGAGGCCTGCGCGGCCTTCCGCGCGCGCGGCGGCAGCGCCCTGCACGCCCATGCCTGCTATGAGACGATCCAGGCGCTGCGGCTGGCCGAAGCCGTCGGCACCGTGCACGCCGGCGAAGCGGCCGACTGGCGCGACTGGCGGCGCTGGCCGATGACGCTACGCTCGCCAGCAGGCTCCGCCGTGACCGCCCTTGCCACGATGCACGCGGAGGAGATCGGCTACCACACCTTCCTGCAGTGGCTGACCAGTGACGGCCTGGCGCGCGCCCAGCAAGCGGCGCGCCAGGCAGGCATGGCCATCGGCGTCATCGCCGACCTGCCGGTCGGCACAGATCCCGGCGGCAGCCATGCCTGGTCGCGCCAGCAAGAGATATTGGCCGGATTCCACGCCGGCGCGCCACCCGACATCTATAACCCGCTGGGGCAGGACTGGGGTGTTGCGGTGTTTTCTCCGCGCGGCCTGCGCCGCCACGGCTATGATGCCTTCATCGAGATGCTGCGTGCCAACCTGGCCGGGGCCGGCGGCCTGCGTATCGATCATGTGCTCGGGCTCGCCCGCATGTGGCTGGTGCCAACGGGCGTGCCGGCTACGGAGGGCGCCTACCTCGGTTTTCCGCTGCCGGACCTGCTGCGGCTGGTGGCGCTGGAGTCATGGCGGCACCGCGCCATCATCATCGGCGAGAACCTGGGCACGGTGCCGGCCGATTTCAATGCACGGCTGTCGGCGCGAGGCGTGCTTGGGATCGGCATCCTCTGGTTCGAACGCACCCCCTCGCAAGCTGCCTCGCAAGCGGACTCGCGGGGGGCCGGCACGGCGCCGGTCGCCGCCTCGGCCTTCCTTCCCCCTGCCCTGTGGCCGCGCCACGCGGTTGCCACCACGACCACGCATGACCTGCCCACGGTGGCAGGCTGGTGGTGTGGGCGCGACCTCGCGTGGCGCGCGCAGCTTGGCCTGCTCGCCGAAGGCGAATCGCTGCCGGCAGCACAAGGGATCCGCGCGCTGGAACGCACCGCGCTGTGGCAAGCGCTGTGCGCGGCGGGCCTGGCCGGAGGTACCGAGCCGGCGCCGGAAGAGGCACCGCTGGAGACGGTGCTGGCGTGGCTGGGACGCACACCGGCGCCGCTGCGAATCGCACCGCTGGAAGATATGCTGGGCGCGGTCGAACAGCCCAATCTGCCCGGTACCACGAGCGGCCATCCCAATTGGCAGCGTCGGCTGGAGGCGGACGTGCGTCATCTGTTCGACGCACCCGTCATCCGCGCGCGTGCCGAGGCGCTGCGCAGCGGCCGCGTGCCCGCGCAGCGCCGGCGGCATCCCTGATCCTGACCAACCGGAGCCAGACCATGACGGAAGCCTCCCGGCACGAACAAGCGGATGACACCCGCACCGCCATGTCTGCGGCCATCATCCGGCGCGCCTTCCTCGATCACGTCTTCCATACCCAAGGCAAGCTGCCCGGGCACGCCAGCCAGAACGACCTCTATCAAGCGCTTGCCCATACCGTGCGCGATCGCTTGGTGCAGCGCTGGATCAGCACGACGGCGGCCTATCTCGACCAGCCCTCGCGCACCGTGGCCTACCTGTCGGCAGAGTTCCTGGTGGGCCCGCACCTGGGCAACAATCTCGTCAACCTCGGCATCTACGACGAGGTACAGGCGGCCATGCAATCGCTCGGGCTGGACCTGGAGCGCATCCTTGCGCAGGAGGATGAACCAGGCCTGGGAAACGGCGGCCTGGGCCGCCTCGCAGCGTGCTTCATGGACTCGCTGGCCACGCTGGAGATCCCTGCGCTGGGCTATGGCATCCGCTACGAGTACGGGATCTTCCAGCAGACCATCGTCGATGGCATGCAAGTCGAGCAGACCGACAGTTGGCTGCGCCGCGGCAACCCATGGGAGATCCAGCGCGCGGAATGGGCTGTGGAAGTGCGCTTGGGCGGCCATACCGAACACTATGCGGACGATCGCGGATGCTATCGCGTGCGTTGGGTCCCCGCCAAGACGGTGGTCGGCGTGCCTTTCGACCTCCCGATCCTCGGCTACCGCGTCAACACAGCGAACACACTGCGCCTTTGGCGCGCGGAGGCCACCGAGGCATTCGACTTCCCCACCTTCAATCGTGGCGACTACCTGGGCGCGGTCAGCAAGAAGGTGACCTCGGAGAACCTGACCAAGGTGCTCTACCCCAATGACGAGACCGAACAGGGCAAGGAGCTGCGCCTGGAGCAGCAGTATTTCTTCGTGGCGTGTTCGCTGCGGGACATGCTACGCCTGCTGGCGGCCGACGGCATGCCGGTGACGCGCTTTCACGAGAAGTTCGCCGTGCAGCTCAACGACACGCATCCGGCGATCGGCATCGCTGAACTGATGCGGCTGCTGGTGGACGAACAGGATCTGCCATGGGATGAAGCCTGGGCCATCACCCGCCAGGCCTTTGCCTACACCAATCACACGCTGCTGCCGGAAGCGCTGGAACAGTGGCCACTGCCCCTGTTCTCTCGCGTGCTGCCACGCCACCTGGAGATCATCTACGAGATCAACGCCCGCTTCCTCGACGAGGTACGGCTGCGCTTTTACGGAGACACAGCACGCCTGGCGCGGCTATCCCTGATCGACGAGCACGGCGAGCGGTACGTGCGCATGGCAAACCTGGCCTGCGCGGGCAGCCATGCCATCAATGGCGTGGCGGAGTTGCATTCGCGCCTGATGCGCGAGCAGGTGCTGAAGGACTTCTACGACATGTGGCCGGAGAAATTTACCAGCATCACCAACGGTGTCACGCCGCGGCGCTGGCTGGCGCTCTCCAACCCGCGCCTGTCGCGCTTGGTGACCGAGGCCATCGGCGCCGGCTGGGTCTCGGACATGGAGCACTTGCGCGCGCTGGAGCCCTTCGCCACGGACGCCGGATTCTGCCATCAATGGCAGGCAGTGCGCCACGACAACAAGCTGGACCTGGCACGGCTGGTACGCGAATGCACCGGCGTGGTGGTGGATCCGGCATCGATGTTCGACGTGATGGTCAAGCGCATCCACGAATACAAGCGCCAGCATCTGGCCGTGCTGTATGTCATTGCACTCTACCACCGCATCAAGTGCGATCCGGATGCCGACATCGTACCGCGCACCTTCATCTTCGGCGGCAAGGCCGCGCCCGGCTACGAGCAGGCCAAGCGGATGATCCGCTTGATCACAGGCGTGGCCGACGTGGTCAATCGCGACCCGCAGGTACGTGACCGGCTCAAGGTCGTGTTCCTGCCAAACTTCAACGTCACCTATGGACAGCGCATCTACCCGGCCGCCGACCTGTCGGAGCAGATCTCGTTGGCCGGCAAGGAGGCCTCAGGCACCGGCAACATGAAGTTCGCCATGAATGGCGCGCTCATCATCGGCACCATGGACGGCGCCAACATCGAGCTTCGCGAGGCCGTCGGCGCTGAGAACTTCTTCCACTTCGGCCTCTCGGTGCCGGAAGTGCATTCTCTGTGCGAAACCGGCTACGATCCCGCCGCCTACTACCGCAGCAATGCAGAGTTGCGTGCGGTGGTGGACCTCGTCCAGCAAGGGTTCTTCTCGCATGGGGACGCGGGCCTGTTCCACCCGCTCTTTGACGAACACCTGCGGCACGATCCCTACTTCCTGCTTGCGGACTTCGCCTCGTACGTGGATTGCCAGCAGCGGGTCAGTACGGACTTCCGCAAGCCGGCGAACTGGCAGCGCATGTCGGTGCTTTCATGTGCACGGTCGGGGCAGTTCTCCTCGGATCGTGCCATCCGGGAATACGCCGAACGAATCTGGAGGGTGAAGGCGGTACCGGTGCGACTGTTGCATCGTGCCAGCGGCGCACCAGGGCACGCCGAGGCCAGGGCACACTCCGGCAGGAAGGCCGGCTCATGATGGACTCCTTGTGCCAGCGGCGCCACCGGCGCTTTTCCATCGGCAGATCTCATCAAGGTTTGCCGGGCGTGTCACCGGCCGCCACGCCATGCGCGATGCGCAAGGCGTTCCGGCTACCCCCTGGCCGCTTCTGCCGGGGCGGCATCATGCTGCATGGGAGGCAACCTTGAACCCTGGTTCCTTCATCTCAGACGGCATGACGGGATCGCCGCCCCAACCGGGGCCGCGAGACAATACCGACACCCCTGCTGCTATCGACCCGCACGACTACGTTTTCGGCCCTGCGTGGCTGCCCGACGGCCTCGTGCTCTTCCGCCTATGGGCACCCGATGTGCTACGCCGGGGCCAGGCTGTGCGGCTGGAGATCGCCGACGGGAAGCAGGTCCGCATGACGCCGAGCGATGACGGATGGTTCCGCGTCGTGGTGCCCTGCTGCGACGGCACGCGTTACCGGTTCCGGCTGGACGACGGTTCCCTGGTGCCGGACCCGGCTTCCCGCTGGCAGCCCGACGGCGTGCACGGCCCGAGTGTCGCCTGCCAGCCCGCGGCTTTCAGTGCCTATCCATGGCGTTGCCCGGATTGGCGCGGACGGCCTTGGCATGAAGCCATCGTCTACGAAATGCATGTCGGTCTGTGCGGCGGTTACGCAGGGGCCACGGCACAACTGGACCGCCTGGCCGCGATGGGCTTCACCGCTGTGGAACTGATGCCTCTGGCCGAGTTTCCCGGGAAGCGCAACTGGGGCTACGACGGCGTCCTGCCGTTCGCTCCCCAATCGAGCTATGGCACGCCGGATGCGCTGCGCGCCCTGGTGGACCGGGCGCATTGCCTGGGGCTGATGGTGCTGCTCGACGTCGTCTACAACCATTTCGGCCCTGAAGGGAACTACCTTCCGCGCTATGCCAGCCCCTTCTTCCGCGCGGACCGGCAGACCCCATGGGGCCCCGCCATCGATTTCAGGCAAAGCGAGGTACGGCGGTTCTTTACCGAGAACGCGCGTTACTGGCTGAACGAATTCCGTTTCGACGGCCTGCGCCTGGATGCCGTACACGCAATCGAGGACGAAGGCTGGCTGGCCGGCCTGCCGGGCGAACTGCGTACGAGCAGGGAAGGCGCTTACGATGCGGACCGCCACGTTCACCTGATCCTGGAGAACGACCACAACGATGCCGGGCTGCTGGGCACCGGCTATGACGCACAGTGGAATGACGATGCCCACCATGCCCTCCATGTCCTGTTGACCGGCGAACGAGATGGTTACTACCGCGACTACGCGGAGACCGGCGGCGCGCGCCCGCTCGGGGATTGCCACGCGCCCGACACCGACAGCCCGCCGCTGCGGCACCTGGCGCGCGTGCTTGCCGAGGGCTTCGCCTGGCAGGGCGAAGTATCGCCCTACCGCACCCGGGCGCACGGCGACCAGGCGGACGGCACAGTACGGCTAGTACGGCGGGGCCAGCCCAGCGCGCACCTGCCGCCCACCACCTTTGTCTGCTTCTTGCAGAACCACGACCAGATCGGAAATCGAGCGCTGGGCGAACGGCTGACAGCGCTGGTCGATGCGGATGTGCTGCGCGCCGTGGTGGCGCTGCAGTTGTTGTGCCCGCAGATTCCTCTGGTCTTCATGGGCGAGGAATGCGGGGCGGACACGCCCTTCCTCTACTTCACCGATCATCCGCCGCGACTGGCCGAAGCGGTGCGTGCGGGCCGCCGGCGCGAGTTCGCCGCAAGCGCGGCCTTCCGCGACGACGCGCACGCCGGCGCGATTCCGGATCCGAATGCCCCCGCCACCTTCGAGATGTCGCGCCCCGTGCTGGACGTCGAAAACGACTGGACACGCTACTACCGGACCCTCCTTTCCATCCGGCACAGGCACATCCTGCCCCGGCTTCCGGGATGCCGCAGCGCTGGTGTCGGCATTCTCGGCACGGGCGCCCTTTGCGCTCGGTGGCGGCTGGGCGACGGTGCGTGCCTCGCGCTATGGCTGAACCTTGGCGACCAGGCGCTACACTGCGGCCCGCCACCCTCCGCAGCGGCCACGCTGCACGAAAGCAGCGCCGGAGCGGCGGCAGCGCTCGCGCATGGCGCCTTGATGTCCCGCTGCTGCATCGCGCTGCTGTCCGCGCAGGAGGCGGCGCAAGACCATGAACGCGGCGCCGGCACGGCTTGATCCTTCTGCCACTCCCGCCTCGCGCGGCGCAGGAAGCCTGCCGCGCGCCACGGGTCGCCTGCAGCTGCAGCCGGGATTCACGCTCAACGATGCCGCCGGGGTCGTCGGCTACTATGCGGCGCTCGGCGTGAGCCATCTCTACCTGTCCCCGGTGTTCGGGGCGCGACCAGGGTCGACGCATGGCTATGACGTCACCGACTATACCCGCGTGCGCGAGGAACTCGGCGGGGAAGCAGCGCTGGCAGCGTTGGCGCGCAGCGCGCAGGCGGCTGGCCTGGGCTTGATCCTGGACATCGTCCCCAACCACATGGCGGCGGATGCGACACACAATGCATGGTGGCGCGACGTGCTGGCCCACGGTACCGAAAGCGCATTCGCGGCGTTCTTCGATATCGACTGGAAGCCCGCGGATCCAGGCCTGCACGGGAAGGTGCTGATGCCGATCCTGCAACATCCCTACTGGGAGTCGCTGGCACAGGGTGACCTGGAGCTGTTGCCGGCAGGCGCAGGCGGTGCGGCTTGCCTGCGCTATCTCGACCACAGGCTGCCGTTGGCGCCCGGCAGCATTGACGCCCGCGCGGCCGCGGATCCGGCCTGGTTCGATGCCGCGCATGTAAGCGGCATCGAACACCTGCATGCGCTGCTTGAACGCCAGCACTATCGCCTGGCATGGTGGCGCACGGCCGCAGCGGCCCTGAACTGGCGGCGCTTCTTCGAGATCAGCGACCTCGTGGGCCTGCGCCAGGAGCACGCTCCAGTATTTGATGCCACGCATGCGCTGGCCTTGCGGCTGCTGCGCGAGGGCTTGATCGATGGGGTGCGTGTCGACCATGTCGACGGGCTGTCCGATCCGGCCGCATATTGCCGCCGCCTGCGCGAGCAACTGTCCGCCCATGCCGCGCAGCGCCCCGCAGCGAAGCCACTGAGCCAACCCTGGCTGGTAGTGGAAAAGATCCTGGCGCCCGGCGAGATGCTGCCGCCGGACTGGCAGGTGGATGGCACCACCGGCTATGACTTCATGGACCAGGTCGCCGCCGTGCTGCACGATCCCGCCGGAGAAAGGCCGCTCAGCGGCCTGTGGCGGCGCACCGCGTGCGGCCGGGAAGACTACACGCACGTAGTGGCCGCTGCGCGCCGGCAGATTCTGACGCACCACCTGATCGCCGAGTACGAAGCCATGCGAGCCCGGCTGCTTGCCTGCGCGTCATCCAGTCCCGCCACCCGCGACCTGACCGGCGCCGCGCTTGGACAGGCACTGTTCGCCTTCCTGGAGGCCGTGCCCGTCTATCGCAGTTATCTGGATGACCATCCGGGAGAACGAGATGCCGGAACTGCCGCTAGGGAAGCGGCGATGCTGTGCAAGGCAGCGTGCGCCGCGCGCGCCATGCTGGCGCCGGACGAAACGGCTGCGCTGGACCTCATTCTCTGTTGCATGCGCACGCCTCAGGACGATGGCAGCGCAGCCGCGCAGATCCGCAAGCGGCTGCAGCAGCTGATGCCCGCGCTGGCTGCCAAGGCAGGGGAAGACACGGCGTATTACCGCTACGGACGGCTGCTGTCGCGCAATGAAGTCGGCAGCTACCCCGCAACGCTGGCCATCGGGCCCGCGCATTTTCATGCAGACATGGCAGTGCGACAGCGCGCTTTCCCGCGTGCGATGCTGGCAACCGCCACCCATGACCACAAGCGAGGCGAGGACGCCCGTATGCGGCTGGCAGTGCTAAGCGAACTGGCTCCCGAGTGGGCGAACGCCGTGGGCGAATGGGAGCGCGAGTGCGAACCGCTGCGCGCGGCGCTGCCACGCGAACCAGAACCGGCCGACCGGCTGATGCTCTACCAGACCTTGGTTGGCGCCTGGCCGATGCAGGCAGACACCCTGGCGCGCGATGGCGAGCTTGGCGCCTTCCTGCACCGCATCGGCGAATGGCAGCGCAAAGCCATCCGCGAAGCGAAGCTGCACGGTAACTGGACATGGCCGGACCTCAGCTATGAATCGGTATGCGATGCCTTCCTCCACGGCTTGGCGGTCAACTGGCCTGCATCAGGGGTATTGGTCGGCATCGGGCACTTCGTTCGGCGCGTGGCCTCCGCTGGTGCCCTGAATAGCCTGGCACAGACCGTGGTCCAGCTCACCGCGCCAGGCGTACCCGACCGATACCAGGGAGGCGAAGACTGGGATCTCAGCCTGGTGGATCCCGACAACCGCCGCATGCCGGACTTCCCCCGCCTGCAGGCACAGCTAGGGTGCGCGGCAGGCTGGGCGCATTGGCTCAGTCATTGGCGTGAGGACGGCCGCATCAAGCAGCAATTGATCCGCCAGGTGCTGGCAGCCAGGCGTGAACACTCAACGGTATTTGCGGAAGGTGCCTATTGGCCGTTGGCGGCTGAAGGACCGCTGGCGCGGCAGGTGCTCGCATTCGCGCGCACGACAAGCGACTGCCATGTCGTCACTGTGGCCACCAGGCTGTCAGCGCGGCTGATCGATCCCGAACTGCCGCGGATTCCGCCCGCCTGCTGGACGCAGACCACGCTCGACGTGTGCGTGCCGCAGCGCAGCCAATGGATGGATGTACTCACCGGGCATCGCCTGTCAGCGGCAAACGGTACGCTGCCCTTGGGCAAGATCTTGCTCCTGCTGCCGGTGGCCTTGCTACTGCGTGAATCGTAGACCCCGCCGCGTATCAGCGGGGACAAGTCCTGGATCTGGTAGCAGCGCTACGGCCTGACTCCTACAATAAAAGGGAACCGAATCGCAAAGCGCGGCGCGGTTTCAATTCCTGCAATCAACACAGAGGACCTATGGGTACCTCAAACAGAAACTTTCATGTCGTCTACGACGGCGCACACTGGGCGATCGCACTTGAGGGTGAAGGCCGAGTTGAAGTCGGGATCACGTACACCCGTGCGCTTGACGTTGCTACGTTCCTGGCGGCGCAATCTGGTGCGCTGCTGTATGTGCACGATAAGGATGGTACCGTGGCGCGAAGGCTCAACTTTGCCTGAGCTAGCGGCACCTGAAGCATCACGTCTTCGCCGAGTCCGCCATTGGCGAACGCACGACTGAGGGACGACAAGGCATCCGAAAGGCCTTAGCCAAGGTGTCTTCGGAGTTGTTCCCACGAAGCGATGGCGCGTTGATCGGCTGCGCGGCGCAGACCCGTGTATCCCCTGGCCAAGTGTCGTGCTGTAAGCGCGCGCGGCGGTCCCGTCTTAACGACAGCGCCGCACGATTGCTCGACGTGAGTTGCCGGCGATGTGGCAGCCCCGCGGGGAAGACTCACGGGCTGCGTTGGCAACAGTGCGGGACGTGCTTGAGATAGGCGTAGCGATTCGCCGCGGCACATGCCACGCACGCCACCTTGTCAGCTGTCACCCGACAGATAAGCCGAGCGCGCAGCCATACAATGAACATACCGGTCCGTTTGCCGCGCGATCCGGGCGGCGGGCGCACGCCTCCCACAGGAGCCAATCCATGCCGGTGCTCCACAAGGTAGTCGTCTGGACAGTGCTCACGCCAGTCCTGCTGATCACCCTGTTCGTGGCAGCGATCCTGACCTTCGACTGGAACCACCTCAAGCCCTGGCTCAATGACCGGGTATCCGAGGCCATCGGCCGCCCGTTTGCCATCAACGGCGATCTCACAGTCACCTGGCGCAGCGGCGAGGGAGAGACCGGCTGGCATACGCTGGTGCCATGGCCGCGCCTGTCGGCGCGCGACATCACCATCGGCAACCCCAATTGGGCAAAGCTACCGAATCTCGCCACCGTGCGCGAGCTGATCTTCGTGCTGCGCCCGCTGCCGCTGCTGGCTCACCAGATCGCCGTGCCCGCCATTGTGATCGACAGTCCCGCGGTCTGGCTGGAAAGGCTGGCCGACAACCGCAACAACTGGACCTTCGAGACCGGTCCCAGCACCGGGGCGTCGAAGTGGAGCCTGGATATCGGCGAAGTGGCGCTTGCGCGCGCAAGCCTGGCGCTGTCTGACCAGGCCCAGAAGGTGGAACTGCAGGCCACGCTCGACACCATCGGCGACAACGCGCTCGATGACAAGGCGCACGACGGGGCACCAGCCACCCCGGAAGCCTCGGGCACGGTACCGGCGTCCTCGCCGGCGCACGCCGGCGGCACCGTTGCCTCCACGCCTTTGTCCGGACCGCCCGCCACGGCCGCATCCGGCAACCACCGCTACGGGCTGCGCTGGAAGGCCACCGGGCACTACAAAGAGGCCACAATCAACGCCAGCGGCAAGGCCGGCACTGTCCTGAGCCTGCGCGACGCCAATGACCCATTCCCGTTGCGGGCCGACGTGCGGGTCGGATCCACGCGTGCGGTCATTGAGGGCACACTGACCAACCCGGCCCACCTGGGCGCGCTGGACGTCAATCTGCACCTGCAGGGCGACAGCATGGCCAAGCTGTATGCGCTGACCGGCATCGTGCTGCCATCCACGCCACCTTATGCGACGCACGGGCGCCTGCTGGCGACAATCAGGAAAGGCGAGTCGGTCTTCGAGTACCGCAAGTTCACCGGCCGCGTCGGCGGCAGCGACCTGAGCGGCACGCTTGTGTTCGCGCAGCGCTCGACCCGGCCGCTGCTGACCGGCGAACTGGTGTCGAACGAGCTGCGCTTTGCCGACCTGGCCCCGCTGATCGGCGCCAGCGCCCGGTCGGGCAAGGCCGCGCCGGACAGCCCGGTGCCGCAGCCGGCCGACAAGGTGCTGCCAGTGGCGCCGTTCCGCACCGAGCGTTGGGACAGCATCGACGCTGACGTCAGGTTCACCGGCAAGCGGATCATCCGCGACGAGAATCTGCCGGTCACCGACCTGGTTGCGCACCTGAAGCTGCAGGACGGGGTGCTGCTGCTGGTTCCGCTCAACTTCGGCGTGGCCGGCGGCAACCTGGTATCCACCGTGCGGCTGGATGGCAAGCGCAAGCCGATGGGCGCCATGATCGACATGAACGCACGGCGCATGAAGCTCGAGCAGCTGTTCCCGACCGTGAACCAGATGCGAGCCAGCGTGGGCGAGGTAAATGGCAGCGCCCGGCTGTCGGCGACGGGCAACTCGGTGGCGGCGCTGCTGGGCAGTGCCAACGGTGAGGCCAGGCTGCTGGTGGAAAACGGCACCATCAGCAAGTTCCTGCTCGAAGCGATGGGCCTGAACGTCGGCAGCGTGGTCATCTCCAAGCTGTTCGGCGACAAGCCGGTGCAGATCCATTGCGGTGTCAGCGATTTTGCGTTCACCAACGGCATCGCCCGCGCGCGGACCTTCGTGCTCGACACGCAGGACGCTGAAATCCATGCCGAAGGCGCGGTCGACCTGGGCAGCGAGAAGCTGGCCATAACCATCCACCCGGACTCCAGGGGCTTGCGGGTCCTTTCGCTGCGCTCGCCACTGTATGTGGGCGGCACGCTGAAGCAGCCGCGCGTGAGCCCCGATATGGGTGTGCTGGCGCTGCGTGCCGGCGGTGCAGTGACGCTAGCCCTGCTGGCACCGGTGGCAACTGCGGTTGTGCCGCTGGTGGACCTGACTTCTCCCGGACAGAGCAGCCGGTGCGCCAGTCTGCTGGCAGACCTGGACAAGAAGCCGACGGCTCCCTCGCCGGGCAAGGCCTACCGGGATCCGCAGGCCCCGGGTGCTGCCAGCGCCGTCGCTGCCGAACTGCGCAAGCCCGGGCAGCCCGGCGCGGCGCAGCAGGCGAAACAGGTCCAGCAGGCCCTGAAACGCCCGCCAGGCGGACAGCACCAGGCCAACCCTGCGTCGTCGCACTCCCCCTAGCCAGCCAACGATGCGTGCTCTATCCGGGCGGGTAGACACAGGCCTGCACTGCAAATTCGCAACACTTTTTAGGAGACGCCATGAAACGCCGAACCTTCCTTACCGCGGGCGCCGGCCTTGCGCTGAGCGGCCTGACATTGGGCGCCTGCACCACCACTGGCTCTAGTGCGACGACCGACAAGGCGGCACAGCGGCGTGAACTGGACTCAGCGGTGGATGGCACGCTCAACCGCCTGTACAGCAGCGTGGGCGGCTCGCGCGAGCTTGCCGCCAAGGCGCGCGGCATCCTGGTCTTCCCAAAGACACTGACGGCCGGTTTCATCGTCGGCGGCGAATACGGCGATGGCGCGCTGCGCTCGGGCGGTGCCACGCACGGCTACTACCGCATCGTCGCGGGTTCGGTCGGCTGGCAGGTCGGCGCGCAGTCCAAGTCCATCATCCTGATGTTCCTGACGCAGGACGCCTACGAAAAGTTCTTGCACAGCAGCGGCTGGACCGCCGGCGTGGACGCCACGGTGGCGCTGGCAACCGTCGGCGCGAATGGTGTGCTCGACACCAACACGGCGCAGCACCCCGTCGTAGGCTTCGTGATGACCAATGCCGGCCTGATGGCGGGGCTTAGCCTGGAAGGCAGCAAGATTACCAAGCTGGACATCTGACACTGTGTGGGGGAGCACCGCGCGGCGGCGGCTTACCCCACAGATGGAGTCGGGTCTGACATGGTGGCACCCCGGCCGACCGGAGCGGGTTCACCACTTTCCATTTCATCGCCTTACCGCGCCTGTACGCTGGCAGACGTCTGCTCCAGAGAGCTGTCCGTCAAGCGGCGGCGCATACCCCGGGCAACAGATCCTTTGCCGCAACGAACGCATCGGCAAAGAACGCGCCATCCGGCAAGCCGCAGAGACCGCAGAAGTCCTGCCGGGCGCTCTCCACCACTACCGGCGCACCGCAAGCATAGACATGGTAGGCTGCCAGATCGCCGATATCCTCCATCACGGCGCGGTGGACCCATCCGGTGCGCCCCTCCCAGGCATCCGCATCGCAAGCGTCCGACACCACGGGGATATAGGCAAAATCGTCCCAGACCGCCGCCCAGTGCCGGCAAAGGGCATCCATGTACAGGTCAGCAGGTCGACGCCCCCCCCAATACAGGCGCATCGGGCGGCGGATACCAAGACGCATGGCCTCCTCGACCATGGCTTTGATCGGGGCGAAACCGGTGCCACTTGCCAACAGGATGATGGGCGCATCCGACTCTCGCAACCACGTATTGCCGTACGGTCCCTCCACCTGCACGACATGGCCTGCGCCGGGCAAGGGCTCTCGCTCATCGAACAAGCCATCGGTAAAGCGGCCCCCAGGGCAATGCCGGATGTGAAACTCCAGGCAATTCCCTCCGCTTGAAGCTTGCGCGATGGAATAGCTACGGCGCACGCCCGCCCGGGTCGTCAAATCGACATACTGCCCTGGGCGGAAATCAAATTCCGCCTGGCGAGGAAGCTTGATGGTAAGGAGCAGTACATCCGCCGCCCCAGTCCGGCGAATCTCGGCAACGCGACCGAGCATCTTGCGAACTGGCAGTAGCTGCCTGGCAGCGGGTAATGTGGTCGACAGCACCAGGTCGCTGCGCGCGCTTGCCCTGCAGCACAGGACCTCGCCGGACTCCACGCCGTCCATTGCCGCGGGCTCGCCCGCACCTCGATCGATCTGCCCGGAAATCAATTGGACTCGGCAAGCACCGCATATGCCCTGGCGGCAACTGTGCGCAAGTGCCACACCCTGCCGCAGGGCGGCATCGAGCAACATTTCTCCGGCATCCGCGTAAAACACGGCCCCGCCCGGCTCCATCGTTACCGCATAACTCATGGCCGCTCCAAACGAAATACCGGTCGGCGCCTCTCCTTGAATGCAGCGATCCCCTCGCGATAATCGGAAGTACCCGCCGCCCAGCCTTGGGACGTAGCCTCGACCGCCAGCGTTTGCGCCAGCGTCGAATTCATCGCTGCTGAAAGCAGCCTTTTCTCCTCGCGTAGCGCGTCCTGCGGCCCATCGGCGAGCACCTCAGCCAACGCGCGCGCGCGCGTATCGAGCTCCTCGTCGGGCACGAGCAGATCGGCCAGCCCCCAGTCATAGGCATCTTTCCCGCCAACCTGCTCGGCAGTCGCAATCATGCGAAACGTACGGCTCCCACCGATGCGCCGAGCCAGAAGCCAATGCCCACCGGAATCCAGAATGCCGCCAAGGCGAGCGAATGGCGAAGCGAAGGCCGCGGACGGACTGGCCATCACAAGATCACAAGCGAGGGCCAGGCCGAGGCCCACGCCCATCGCCGCACCGCCCACTGCGGCGATAGTCGGCTGCGGTACTTTACTCAACGACTCGATCAGCGGATTGATCTCTTCGTGCAATATGGCAGCAGCATCCTCGCCCGCTACGGCGTCCGAAAGATCACGCCCTGCGCAAAACGCGGCGCCCTCCGCGCGCAGCAACAACGTTCTCACGGCGCGGCTCTGGCCGGCATCCTCAAGAACTGTGCGCAGCGCCCGCACCATTTGCGTAGTCAGTGCGTTGCGCTTGGCGGGACGGGCCAGGGTAATGCTCAGTACCCCATTGACGTCGACAACTTTCAGCTCGTTCACGATGACGCTTCTCCGTACATGCTCTCTATCAGAGATTCCCACTTCCGCTCGATCACGCGCCGCTTGAGCTTCATGGTGGGCGTTACCTCTTCATCCTGCGGCGTCAGTTCGACCGGCAGGATGCGAAAATCCTTGATTGACTCAACGCGGGCAAATTTTGAATTGGCGGCTTCGACCACCTTGCCGATGAGCATGCGGATCTGGGGCACGGCCACAAGACTGGCGAAATCCGTATATGCAAGCTGCGCCTCTTGCGCAAATTTCTCGACGTTCTCTCGATCGATCATGATGATGGCCGTCAGGTACTTCCGCCGGTCACCAATCACCAGCGCATCGCTGATATACGGCGAGAACTTGAGTGCGTTCTGTATTTCGCTTGGCGTAATATTCTTGCCACCGGATGTGATCAGGATGTCCTTGAGACGATCGGTAATATAGAGATAGCCATCGTCATCGAAGCGGCCCACATCACCTGTATGCAGCCAGCCATCGCGTAGCACTTCGGCTGTCTTTCCTTCCTGATTGAGATAGCCCACAAAGACATTGTCCCCGCGCACCAGAATCTCGCCATTTTCAGCAATGCGAACCTGGCAGGAAGCCGCGGGGCGGCCCACCGAGCCCAGGCGCCTGGCATCCCGCAGGTTCGCCGAAATAGTGCCGCATTCGGTCATGCCATAAAGCTCGAGCAAGACCAGGCCAAGCGCCCCGTACCATTGCACAAGCTCCGGCGAGATGGGCGCGCCACCGCTGGCAATCGAGCGCGCCCGCTCAAGCCCCATGCTGGTACGTACCTTGCGCAGGACCACCGGATCAGCAATGGAGAGCGCAAGGACTAGCCACACTGGTGGCAAGAGCCCCTCTGCGGCCAGCCTTTCCCGACGCATACCGAGCGCCATCGCACAACGAAAAGCCCAACGCTGAAAGCGCGTGCCCTCCTTCAACTGCATGTCTACCTGTGAGTACAGCTTCTCCCAGATGCGCGGAACCGCCAGCATGAATTCCGGCTGTACTTCACGGATATCTTCAAGCACCGTCGCAGGATTCTCCACAAAATTGGAGACGACACCGCGGTACATGGAAAAATAGGTGAAATACCGCTCTGCGATATGGCATAGGGGAAGGAATGCGGGACGGTCGTCACCCTCATGCATATCCCAGAGCGGCGCGTTGTTTACCACCTGGAACACCAGATTGGCGTGGCTGACCATTGCCCCTTTCGGCGGACCTGTGGTGCCCGAGGTGTACACCAGAATTGCCAGTGAATCCGGAAGGACCCTCCCTTCCTGGAGCGCGGACCAGTCTGGCTGGGCACGCAACAACGCGGAGCCACGGAGCAGGAAATCGGCGAAGGTGCAAACCATGTCGTCGTCGACGTCGCGCAGCCCTTTCATGTCGAAGACAACAATGAGCCTTAACGCGGGCAGCGTCCCCCTTATCGCCAGTAGCTTGTCGAGCTGCCCGTCATTCTCGACAAAGATGATGGAGGCCTTGCAGTCTCCCGCCAGATAGGCCACCTGGCCGCTGGAATCTGTCGGATAGATGCCCGCGACCACCATCCCAATGCCAAGCAGCCCCATGTCGCAGTACATCCATTCCGGACGCGTGCTGCTGAGAATGCAGGCAGACTCGCCGCCACGGAATCCGCTAGCAGCAAGGGACGCCGCCACCTGGCGTGCGGTGTCGCCGAATTGCCGCCAGCTTATGTCCTCCCAGATCCCGAACTGCTTGCGGCGCAACGCTACGCGATCGCCCCACTTTTCAACCAAAGCCTGGAACATCGTGGCAACAGTCAACCCGACTTCCGGATCCTGACGCAACTCCACCTTCTGGAAGCTGTGGTCCTGCCACTGCGTCCCCGGAGTTCCCTCGCCGGGGATTAGGGTGAGCGTGCTCATTCGCTATCTCCAGATCTTCCTGCGTTTCCACCTCCTGCCTTCCCTCGCCATGACATCCTTGCCTCCTTTCGCTACACGCCCGTCTCTGTCGTTTTCTGTATTGCTTGGCGCGCAGACCCAGTATAATACAAACATCGTTTTTCAACACAACTTATTTGTATTACATGGAGACGGTATGAACCACCCCACCTGGAATGAACAAGGACGTCGGCAACAGCTAGCGCGCTTCGGCTACCGCACCGATGCGCAGACGCAGGCGCCCTTCGCTTTCGACGCTGAATGGAGCCGCCTGCAAGCGGACTTCCCGTGCGCCCCTGGCCGCCACGTGCCCGCCTACGCGGCCCTCGATGCCGTCGCCGCTCAACTCGCCAGGCAGTACATGCGCGACCGGATCCAGCTCGACAGCCTGCTCAACCAATGCGACGCGATCCATGCCGACATCGTTGCTCTGGGCCCGCGCCCGGCCGTCATCGAACGCTACGCGAGCGCGCGCGACGCTTTCGAGGATGCGGTCGAGCGCTTCGGCGCGCTGCGCGGCCAACTGCAACTGGCGCTGGCCGCGGCGGCCCAAGCCAGTGACACGCATGACTCCTCAGCGACGACCGATATAATCCGCGCATCCAAGGAGAATTCGTGATGGCGAAGGCGGCAACGACCAAGGCCCGGCAAGTCAGCTGGGAAAAGCTGAGCGCAGGGCTAGCCGGGCAGGTTCCTTTCTCGCCGAAGGCGATCATCAGCACAGTGTTCGGCGATATGCTCTCGCCCGGCCGCGGGTCGGTATGGCTGAGCAGCATCGTGCAACTGGTGAGCGCGTTCGGGCTGGAAGCATCCCACGTGCGCACCGCCGCGCTCAGGCTGGTGTACGACGGCTGGCTGGATGCGGTGCGCAGTGGCAAGTACAGCTACTACTCGCTCAGCAAGGAAACGTTCGAGAATTCTCGGGACTACTTCGAACGCGTCTATGGTGAGCCCAGGTCCGTCTGGGACGGCAGCTGGCAGATCGTGCTGTTCGAGCCCGACAACTTCGACAAGCGTGTCGTGGCCGATCTCAAGCTGCGACTGCAATGGCTCGGCTTCGGGCCGTTCGCGTCCAATCTTTACGCGGCGCCGGGCAACGACCCCGGCGCCTGCCAGCACCTGGTGCGTGAGCTGAAGATCGAGGGCAAGGTGCAGATACTGAGCGCGACGCCGGCAAGCCAGATGGCGCAGGCGCCGATGCAGGCCACCATCCGCAAGGCCTGGAGCCTGGACGCGGTGGAGGCCGGGTACCGAGACTTCATCGCGTTGTTCGCGCCGGTGCAGGCGGCGCTATCGGACAGCGAGATCCCTCCGGAAGCCGCCTTCCAGGTGCGCACCCTGCTGGTGCTGGCCTATCGCCGCATCGTCTTGCAGGACCCCAAGTTGCCGCTGCAGCTGCTGCCCCCCTCGTGGGCCGGCACCGAAGCCTATGCGCTGTGCCGGGCACTGTATTTCCAGCTCCTGCCGCCTTCCGAGGTGTTTCTCGCCGAGACGGTGCAGACCAGCGAAGGCACTCTCGCCCCCGTCTCGGACGAGGTCTTGCGGCGCTTTGGCGGCGCACCGTCCGCAGCGCCGGCATTGCAAAGCCGGCGCCGCGCGACAAAGGCTCGTCCGGCGTAGCTGGTAAGTCGCAACGGTCAGGTATTCAGCGCAATAGTAAATCGCTGGAGCTCATCCGCCAGTGCCGCGCTTGCCATCCACCCCGGAAAGTGCCCGCCAACTGGATGCTCGTTGCGATAGATCAGCCGGTGAGCCCGTTCAATCCAGCGGCTGGGCGGAGGCGGGAAGAAGCCGCCGCCGAAGCCAGAGAATCCAGTAGGGACCGCGCAGCGTTCGCCGCCAGCCAGCCCCTGCGGCTCGTGGCGATCGGCCCAGTAGATCCACGCGGCGGAGCCCAGGCTGCCGGTTAGCCAGTAGCTGGATGCCAGGATCAGGATCGCCGACTGAAGCCGCTCGGGATCCTGCAGCGCGGCCGGGCCGGACCACTGGTGCAGCTTTTCGGCGATCCATGCCAGCACGAATGCGGGCGAGTCGGCCAGCCCCACTGACAGCGTGGATGGCCGGCTGGCCTGGAGTTCGCGGTAACCTCCATCCACGGCGAGCCGCTTCTGGGTGTTGCGAATCCAGGAGCGCTCGGCGTCGTCAAGCGGGTCTGACACGTCGATGCCCGGCTTCAACCCCATCATCGTCAAGTGCAGGCCTGCAACCCGCTCCGGTGCATCGACCGCCAGCCAGCTGGAGACCACGGCGCCCCAGTCGCCGCCGTGAGCAATCACGGGGCGCAGTTCAAGCCCTTCGTCGATCAGCAGCCGCCACAGGCGAGCGATATCCCGGGCATGCATCGGCCTGGACGGCGCCGACGACCAGCCGAACCCGGGCAGCGAGGGCGCCACCAGCGTAGGGCTTCCCCCGTTGCCGGTGTGGCGCCCCCGCGCCCGCAACTGCTCGATGACCGAGACGTACTCGACGGACAGGCTTGGCCAGCCATGCGTCAATAGAATGGGCCGGGCATTGCCGGTTCCGGCGGCAACGAACGCATGGACATGCAGCGTGCCGAATCCTTCCGTCTCCACTTCGAAGAACACGGAAGGCACAGCGTTCAGCGCCTTTTCCAGCAGGGCGAAGCCGTCCCCGGCTTCCCACCGGGCACACAGAACGCGCAACCATTCCTGGTCCACGCCGAAAGACCACCCCGCACCTGGGCTGGCCGCCGGCCAGCCGGTGGCGCGCAAGCGCACCCGCAGCGCCTCCAGGCGCGCTGCCGGCACTGTAAGCGCAGAGGAATACCGTCTGAGGATTCTCACGCCTCTCTCCCTTTCTCGGCATGCAGCCGCAGCAGTTGCTTGCCGTCGTTGCGGCCCTCGAACACGCGTGCGATCGCCTGCAGCGCATGCTCGATCCCGTCGACGATATCGACACGCTGGCGTAGCGCTCCGGAACGATGCCAGTCCCACAGTCGCTGCTCCGCCGTGGCAAACTGAGGCTCGTAGTCGAAATAGACGAAGCCGCGCATGGTGGCGCGCTGCCCGATCAGCGCAAGGTAGTTGGCTGGCCCAACCGGCTTGCGTGCGTTGTATTGCGAAATGCCACCGCAAAGCACGATGCGTCCACCAGTATTGATCCGCTTCAGCGCCGCGTCGAGCACCGCGCCGCCGACGTTGTCGAAGTAGATATCGATGCCCTGCCCGCACATGGCCTTCAGCCGCTGGTCGACATCGCCGCCTGTGTAGTCGATCATCTCATGAGCGCCGTCGCCAAGCACCGCTTCGCGGCGCCTGGAACTCGCCACACCAATCACGTGGCATCCTGCCAAGCGCCCCAACTGCACGACGGCGGAGCCCACCGAACCCGCCGCTGCCGACACCACAAGCGTATCCCCGGGGGCCGGCCGGCCAACGTCGAACAAGCCGAAATACGCGGTAATTCCCGCCAGGCCGCAAGTGCCGAGCGCGACCTCATCCGGGATATCGTCTGGAATGCGGCGCACGCCGACACCCTCCGTGAACCCATCCGACAGAGCATGCTCGCGCAAGCCGAACAGGCCGCTAACCCGTGTGCCTTCCGGGAAATCCGCGCAGCGAGATGCGATTACCACGCCGGCCGCGATCGCCCGCATCGGCTCGCCGAGCGCGACCGGCGGGATGTAGGAGCGCAGTGGGCTCATCCATCCTCGCATGGCAGGATCAATCGACACGGTGGTCACGCGAACAAGAAACTGCCCCCGGCCAGGCATGTCGATCTGGCTGTCATGAAGCACAAGGTCCGCGGATGAGACCGCTCCTTCTGGCCGGCGCTCCAGGCGCCACTCCCGATTTCGCATCATGTTCAGCGATGAAGAAAGACAGGTTTGCGCCGGTCGGCGAAAGCGCGCATGGCTTCCTTTTGGTCATCCAGCGCAAAGGTCGCGTGCAGAAGGCGGCGCTCGAAGCGAAGGCCACCACTTAGGCCCGTATCGAAGGCGGCGTTCACGCTTTCCTTGATCATCTCGACAATGGGTAGCGAGTATCCGGCGATACGCGCTGCCATTTCCACGGCTGTCCGGATATGGTCGCCGGCCGGAACTACGATCGAGACGATGCCGATGCGCTCCGCCTCCTCCGCGCCAATCAGTCGCCCTGTCAGGCAGAACTCCATCGCTTTCGCCTTGCCAATGGAGCGGGCCAGGCGCTGCGTGCCGCCGCCGCCGGGAATGGTGCCAACCGAAACTTCCGGCTGTCCGAAGCGGGCGCTAGCGTCGGCCACCACAATATCGCTCATCAGCGCAAACTCGCAACCGCCGCCAATGGCGTAGCCGGCAACCGCCGCGATGACGGGCTTGCGGCAATATGACAGCACTTCCCAATCACGGCTGATGAAGTTCCGCACATAGGCTTCGGCGAACGTCTTCTCGGTCATCTCCTTGATATCGGCGCCCACGCTAAAGCAGGATTCGCCGCCCGTCACGACGATCGCACCGATTTCCGGGTCTTCGTCGAGCGCGCTCACAATGCGGCTAAGCTCGAGAACCAGCGCTTCGTTCAGCGCGTTCTTTGCTTCGGGCCGGTCTAACGTGACCAGCCCGACGCGTCCGATTCGTTCAGACAATACCAACGACATCTTTGCTCCTCCTGGGTTTTTTTCTCTTACTCGGCGGCAAGCCGTGAATCGAGTTCCTGATCGTCCATCGCGTAGCCCATGCGCTGGTCATAGTCCGGTTGAACGCCGTCGACCCATTCAAGGCCAGCTTCCAGAATGCGTTTCCTGACGAGTTCAAGGTACTGTGCCTGGCACGCCTCGGGCCGCAGGATCTTCAGGCCCATCTCGTAGTAACGCTCGAAGTTGGCGGACTGCGTTTCCCCCGCCACGGAAGGACGGCCGTACATGCCCATCCCCATCGCGAGGAACTTTGGAACACGCCGTTGCAGCCGCTCCCACGCTTGCGAGCCGCCGAATTCGATCGCCCGCTTGGCGGCCCAAAGGCCAAAGCCCATGTGCCCCACCTCCTCACGTGCGATCCGTTCCGAGGCACGGGCCCATGGGAGGTAAGAGCATTTGGTGTACTGCCCCAGGAAGATCACCGCGCCAGGCGTTGCGACGCACGACATCATCGCCACGTCTTCCCAGCACTGGAACTGGTCGCGCCAGTAGGAGCGGCGAAACCCGTTGATCACGTTGACCAGCGCCGGGTCGGGGTTCTCCGGATGGTCGCGCAATTCGGCAAGCCTGGGCTTTACGTCGATACCTAGGTCTTCCAGCACGGTCCACAAATAGAAGGCATGACCGTATTCCTCCATTGTCTTCTTGGCGAGCCGATAGGCCTCCTCCGGCCGCGGCGCGAAGCAGAGGTTCTCGCCGACCCGCTGGGCGCCGGCATACTCGGAATCCGCCTGGAAGCTGAGCAAATGGATCAAGGCCTTCCTGTAGTCGGAAGGAAGGGTATCTCCCTTGTCGTAGTACTTCATCTTGTTCTCCTGTTGAAAAGGGGGGCAGATCGCAGATCCGCTGCGCGTTGTCTATCGGATTGACAACGTGGATTCGGGCCAGGGGAAGAGCAGATTGGCGCCAGGCTCGGACGCTCTGGCGTCTTCCCGAAGACGCCACGATCTCGGAGCGCACGCCACCTGCCGAACCTCATCGAAGCGCAGACGCATGGCATTCACGCTGGCGCTTCCCCAGGATGCGCCGATGCCGCTGAGGTCGCTGTAGCTGCCCAGCACGATCTCCTTGTCCGACACACCTCTTACATGCGCCATCCCGACGCATGGAAGCAATGCGCAGAACGCGAGCCACAGTACAACGAGTCCTCGTGGTTTCACTTGTCTCCTCCATCGATGCTCTCGACTTTCTAATACAAACTTTAGATGCACAATAGATGTTTTTGTATTACATTGCAAGAGATCAGTGAACGAGGAAATCTCACTTCTGGCGGGCATCCGCATCGTCGCAGGCACCCAGTCCTGCTTTGCAAGCTGGACAGCGCTGAGGCTGGTCCGCCGAGTCAACCTAGGATGAGAAGAATGAAGAACGCAATGACACCCTATGTAAGCCCGCTTGAAGCCCTCGCATTTGCTGTTGCCGCCGCGGCGGACGGCGGCTTACGGCTGGCAGTAAAGGAAGACCTGGATTGGGAGACATTCCAAGGCATCCTTGCGGCAAACGCCCGCCTGACCGAAGAGATCTTGCTACCGTTGAGCCGCCATGCGGACACGACGCATCCGGTACTGCACGCCGATGGCGAGGTCACCACCTCCGAAGCGGCGCGTAGCGCGTACAAGCAGTTCATCGACGGTGGCTGGCCGGGCGTTCCTCTGCCCGTTGAGCTTGGCGGATTGGGACTTACGCGCCTGGCATGGGCGCCTCTTGCAGAAATGTGGAATGCGGCCAATCCCGCCTTCGCGCTGTGCCCTGTGGGCAACGTTGGCGCGATCGACGCACTGCTCGCCTCCGCACCGGCCGGGATCATCGAACGGTATGTGCCGAAGATGGTGGCGGGAACATGGCCTGGCACAATGAATATCACCGAACCTCAAGCGGGCTCGGATCTATCGCTGATCCGCGCGAGAGCCATCCCGGACGCTGGCCAGGGACCCGGGCATTACAAGATTTTCGGGCAGAAGATCTTCATCACATTTGGCGAGCACGATCTCGCCGAGAACATCGTCCACCTGGTGCTTGCCCGATTGCCGGATGCGCCTGCAGGTGTAAAAGGCCTATCCTTGTTCCTCGTGCCGAAGTTCCTGGTCGGCAGCGACGGGAAGATCGGCGAGCGAAACGATGTCAAGTGCGTGGCGCTAGAGAACAAGCTCGGCATTCACGGCAGCCCGACAGCAGTGATGGTCTACGGCGAGATGGGCGGGGCCAGCGGCCTGTTGATCGGCCAGGAGAATCAGGGCCTCAATGCGATGTTCGTGATGATGAATCTGGCGCGCTTCAGTCTCGGCCTGCAGGGCACGGGCATAGCCGAACGTGCCTGCCAGGCGGCGTTTTCCTACGCTGCCAACCGCATCCAGGGGCGCCACACTGCATCCGGCGGGAAAGCGGTCGCGATCATCCGGCATCCGGGGGTCAGGCGCGCGCTGCTAAATCTGAAGGCCAATACCCATGCTGCACGCAATCTGACCTACTACAGCGCGTCGCTAATTGATGTGCTCGGCTCGTGCGCGCCAGACGCTGAACGGCAGGAGGCACAACGCTTGCTCAGTTTCCTGACACCCATCGTAAAGGGCTGGGTTTCGGAAATGGCGGTCGATTCAACCAATGCCGCGCTGCAGATCTTCGGCGGCGCCGGATACATCGAGGAGACCGGCGTAGCGCAGCTTGTACGCGATGCACGCATCACCACAATCTACGAAGGGACCACCACCATACAGGCGAACGACCTGGTGCACCGCAAGGTGATAGGAGACAAGGGAGCGGTCTTCGCACTGATGGCCAAGAAAGTCATGGATACCGCCTTGCGCCTGCAAGCTTCACCAGCGCCGCGCCTGTGCCGCGCCGGCGCCCAGCTTGCCGCGGCGCTCTCGCAGGTTTCCGCGGCCACGGACTGGATCGTCAGGCAGGGCGAGGATCGGATCGAGAGCGTGCTCGCGGTGGCCGAAACCTATCTCGAGGCCTGCGGCAGGCTCTTCGGTGGCTGGCGCCTGCTTCATGCCGCGTCCCTCGCCCGAGGCGGCGCGGTTGCGTTTCGGTGCTCACCCTCGCTGGCCGACGAGTTGGAAGCCTGTTCTTCCTACTTTGCCGACTGGAAGCTGAGTCAGGTTGATGGCCTGAGCTCGGCAGTCATTCATGCCGGCGCGAGCGTGACCGATGCAGGCTTCCTCTTTGAGGATGCCCCAGCAGCATGAGGCCGACCGCGGCAAACCTCCAGCCTCAAAGTCGTTGATATCGAACTCCCCCAAGGAAACGAAACACATGGCCCTCCCCTCAATTTTGCAGAATCTGGCGTTGCCCGTGATGGCTTCGCCCATGTTCATCGTCAGCTATCCGGAGCTGGTCCTCGCGCAATGCAAGGCTGGCATCGTCGGCGCCTTTCCGACCCTTAACGCACGCCACCCGGAGTTGCTTGACGAGTGGCTGACCCGCATCGCCGAGGAACTGAGCGCCTTCAGGGTGGCGAACCCTGGCCAGCCTGTCGGGCCGCTGGCAGTCAACCAGATCGTGCACCAGTCGAATACCAGGCTGGAGCGTGACGTGCGCGTCTGCTTAGATCACAAAGTGCCGATATTCATCACCAGCTTGCAGGCGCCGGTAAAGGAGATCCTTGACGCGGTGCACAGCTACGGGGGCATCGTCCTGCACGATGTCATCAGCGTGCGCCATGCGCGCAAGGCGCTGGAAGCTGGAGTGGATGGGCTCATTGTGGTAGCTGCCGGCGCCGGCGGCCATGCGGGGACCCTGTCCCCCTTCGCGCTAGTCGGCGAGGTCCGAAAATTCTTCGACGGTCCGCTAGTGCTGTCGGGCGCGATTGCCAATGGTGAGGCCATCCTCGCCGCGCGCGCGATGGGTGCCGATCTCGCGTACATTGGCACGCGCTTCATTGCCTCGGAGGAGAGCAATGCCGCAGAGGGCTACAAGCAGGCCATCGTACAGGCCAATGCAGCCGATATCGTCTACACCAACCTGTTCTCCGGTGTACACGGCAACTATATGCGGCAGAGCATCCTGAACGCAGGGCTGGACCCGGATAACCTGCCGCTATCCGACAAGAGCAAGATGGATCTCTCCGGCGGCGCGAGCAAGGTCAAGGCGTGGAAGGATATCTGGGGGGCTGGACAGGGCGTTGGGTTGATGGATGACATTCAGCCGGCAGCCCGGATCGTTGCGCAACTGCAGGCTGAGTATCATGCCGCGCTCCGCCGGCTGCTGGCACAAGACGCTTGACAAGCCTTCGGCACCAGACCGGATCGACGACAGTGCGGCCCGCGCATGGGCCGCGCTGGTGGCGCCATGCGCTACGTCGAACGAGCCTTTGCCGCGCGCGCGAACGACCCGAAGCCGAGCCATTGCAGTCGCAGCTTGAGATCGGCCACGACCATTCAGCGTCGAAAGCGAGTGGCGCCTGCGTCTGCGCATCGGTGCGGTAGCCGAAGCGCGCCAGCTGTTGCCGACGTCCTTGTTCGTTCCAGGTGGCGTGGTTCATACCGCCCCGATGTAATACAAATAAGTTGCTTGAAAAAGCGTAATCCGTATTACACTGGGACTGTGCGCCAAGCATACCCTTTGCGCCGGCTTGATCGTCCTCCGCGCCCCCAGATGCATGGCAACGCGGACAGATGGCGCAGCAAACCTGAGAAGGTATTTCCTCCTGAAACGACCCGAAGGGATACGGGTCCCAGCAGTCAAACATCAAAGGTGAGCCAGCAATCATGGAAGTCGAAACATCTCACATCGCAGTTGCGGTATCGGACCGGATCATGCACATCACCTTGAATCGCCCGGAAAAAAAGAATGCGATGACAAGGCAGATGTACATCGCTATTGCGGAGCATCTGGAGCACGCGGCAAACAGCGCGGAGATAGCTGCGGTGCTCGTGACAGGCGCCGGCACCTCATTCTCTGTCGGCAATGACCTCGCCGACTTTATCGACGCGCCGGAAGACCTGTCCACCTCCCCCGCGCTTGCCTTCCTGGATGCCATCGCCACGTTTCCAAAGCCACTACTGGCCGCGGCGCAGGGACACGTGATTGGCGTTGGCATGACCTTCCTGCTGCATTGCGACCTGGTGCTGGCCGCGCCCTCGATACGGGCAAGCGTGCCCTTTGTCCAGCTTGGCCTTTGCCCCGAAGCCGCCTCCAGCTATTTGCTGCCCGCATTGCTCGGGCACCAGCGCGCAATGGCGAGCTTTCTTCTCGGAGAGAGCATGTCCGCCGCGCAGCTGGCCGAAGCCGGTTTGGTTTACAAGGTCGTGGACGATGACGCCTTGCTCGGAGCCGCGAAGGCATTGGCCGCCAGGCTGGCGTCGCTCCCGTTGCAAGCCGCCATGGCCACCAAGAAGCTATTGAGAAACCATGCCGCGCCAGCTGTCAAAGCAGCCCTCGCCGCCGAAGCAAAGGAATTCCAGCGCCTGATGACAAGCGCGGAAGCACAGGAGAGATTTCGCGCATTTCAACAGCGCGTCCGCACTGCCTAGCGCGACATGCGCATATGGGGCTCCGCTGCCGAAGCCCTCCAGCGTGGCGCCAGATCCGCACCGCGGCAATCCAGCCATTCATTGAAAGGAGACATCTTGGGAGAAATCCTGATCTCTGCCAGTGCATCGATCATGCTAGCGCTCGGCGCCGTGCACCTGGCATACACCTTCGCCTCACGCAAACTCCACCCCAAAGACCAGAACACAGCCGTTCTGATGCAGGCTTCCTCTCCGGTCATTTCCGGCCGGACAACTATGTGGGATGCGTGGATCGGCTTCAACGCCAGCCATAGCTTCGGCGCGATCCTGTTCGGGCTCTTTTACTTGTACCTGGCGCAAGCTGCTCCTGGGCTGCTGACGGCATCCTTGTTTCTCCAGCTTGTCGGCGCATTGGCATTGGCCGCCTACGCCGTCGTCGCGAAGCGCTACTGGTTTCGTACGCCACTGATCGGCATCTTGCTCGCGATTTCCCTGTACCTCGCCGGCGCGATTGCTCTGGTGTCGTAACACGGCGCAACTCGGCACGCGAGGGCCTGCTCTACTGGGCAGCACCCGCGGCGGTCCGCCGACGCTTGTCATGCCATGTGTCCACTGCGATGCGATCGCTATGCAGACACGCCCGTTCGCAACAAGGGAATAGCCGATCTGCTGGCGTACCGGACTGCCTTCCGGGTGCCCGCCAACGCATGCGCCAATCAGGCGAAGGATCAGCACAGACTCATGGCGACCCTCTTCCTATCAAGGGAGTGCACGCGTTGTACCAAGTCATGCAAGCCTGACCAAAAATCAATCACATAAATAGCGGAGGAGAACATGAGAACCATTGCACAGATCTGCGCGTCAGCCGCGCTGTGCACCCCTGCCCTTGCCTACGCCCAGAATGTCCTGCTTGGCGGTCAGATCAAATTGGGGCTAGATGCCTCATCGGTAAGCGGAGCGACGAATCCCGGCGGAACGGCGTCGCACGTATCCCGGCTAAGTAACCAAACCAGCTTCTTCTTTCTCGACGGAAAGGAAGATCTCAGCAACGGCACGAAGGCCCTCTACCATCTCGAATGGGACTTCTCCGCCGACACCGGCGCGCAGGGCGCAGGCCGGGCCTTCTATGTTGGAGTCGATAGTGCAACGTTCGGGCGCCTGCAGTTGGGCCGGCAGAGCGTGTACTTCAGCCATCACTGGTTTATTACCGACACGCACGGCGCATTCGACGCGGCGCCCAGCGCCGCCAACTCATTGAATGTGATCGGTTCCATCAATGGCGCCAATTTCGCGGGTAACTACCTCAACAACACCGTGCGCTACGAAACGCCGATTTTCAGCGGCTTCGCGGTAATGGCATCGTACTCTTTCGATGCCGAGCAGCCCGGCGCGGGCCGCAATCGTACTTGGTACCTCAGCCCCAGCTACACCAATGGCCCTTTGAGTATTGGCTTCTACCATATGCAACGAAACAGCCAGGGCATCCTGCCCTTGCAAACGGTAGGATCGCTCGACCAGATGGCCGACAAGTTCGCCATTGGCTACACATACAACGGCTTGCGCCTCGGGGCCGTAGTGGATCGCAATCGCGTCGACGATAGAGCGACCGGCAGCAGACAGGATCGCATCGCCTTCTCCGTTCCGCTAAGCTACGCGACGGGTCCGCATCTGTTCTCCGTAACATACGGACAGGCGCTGCCGATGCACCAGAACGGCAGCACATTGGCCGATACCGGCGCGCGCATGTTGTCGGTCAGCTATCAATACAGCCTGAGCAAGCGCACCTGGCTGGATGTGTCAGCGGTTGAGCTGCGCAACCAGAGCAATGGCCGTTACAACTTCTGGCTGGGCGGGCTCATCGCCTCATCGCCGTTGCCCTTGCAGGACGCCGGCGCACGGGTGCGCATGTTCTACGCCGGTATCAAGCACCAATTCTGACAGCAAGGAGGCTACCCGAGTTGCTCGGCGTAGCCCTCGCTGTGGCCATTACCGGCATACGGCAAGCGTGCCGGCTCCGGATTTGATCCTCTGTGGCACCAGCCAACCAATCCTCGTCATTTGATTGAGGAGGAGACGTGCCACTTGGGAAAATACGTCTTCACGACGTCGCCATCGGCACGCAGGGAATGACATTGATCAATGGGAAACGGGCGTACGTCTGCAGTCTGGAAGCTAAAGCTTTCCTCCGCCATGCCCTGAATGATTGCCGTCGGCAGCATTGCCGCCAGTTCGTTCAAATGCGTGCAGCCTTTGATCCCGCCGGTCCGTTCGGCGAGCCCGCGGCGGAACTGCTTGAGCACGTTTAACCCGGTCAGCAGTTCGTAGACATCGGCTGCCGATTCACAGCTTCCCGGGTAAGGCACGCGGTCGGAAACTGCACCTGCTGCGAGGATATTGAAATCTCCGTCCAAGACCAGGCGAACCATCATGCGATGTATCGGCCTTCCGGCTACATGCACGCCGTTTGGCGCGAGCACATCGTGGGTCTTGACATCCTGGAGGGAGGCATCGATCTCCCAATTGCCATCCTGGCGCCGGAATACCTCGATGCTGATCGACCGCGTATGCCGCAGCACGCGGCCGCGGTCGGATAGTGGCAAAGCCATGATTGCTGATCCGTGGCTGGTTGGCGCCCGAAAGCGATGCCTGCGGGCGCCAGGGAGAAAGCTCGAGTTGTAACCCTGCTCCTGTTCAGGCTTCGATCCAGGCCTTGAATACCGGTGGCACCTCCCAGAGCGCGGCCAGAGCATCTAGCCCGCTGCGCAGGTGCGCGGATTCGCGATGACTGGCGAAAGCGGCCTTGCCCTCCCACTTCTCAAGGAGGAAATAGGCCATCTTGTCGCCTTTGGCCTGGTAATAGCAGTAGCTTACGCAGCCTTGTTCCGCTCGGCTTCTCGCTACGAGCGCATCGAGTATCTCGATGGCTGCCTGTTCTTCGTTTTCCTTGATCCGCAAATCCGTGGTCATGATGACCGTGCCGCTGCCTGGCATCCCATTGACTCCCATAGCCTTCGCTCAATGAATTGAATGTGGAAAGCAAGCGACAACGCGCCGTCGCCGCCTGCCTGATTTTGCACTTGGCGGGCAACCTGCTTACCCGGCCCTCTCCCTCTCCTCCTCGCGCAGGGCAAGACGGGAGATCTTTCCCGCGGCGGTCTTCGGCAACACCTCCCGCATCTCGAAGAGCTTCGGCATTTCCATCGGCGACAGCCGGCTGGCCAGGAAGATACGCAGCTCATCGACATCCAGCGTCATCCCGGGACGCAAGCTATAGAATGCCTTTGCGGTTTCGCCACGATAGGGATCGGGAATGCCGATCACAGCCACCTCGCTTACCGCCGGATGCTCGCAGACCGCGGCCTCAATTGCGGTAGGAAACAGCTTGTAGCCGCTGGCGATGATGACATCCTTCAACCGGTCGACAATCTCGATAAATCCATTGGCATCCATCCTGCCGATGTCGCCTGTGCGCAGGAAGCCGTCCTGGGTCATCACGGCCTGCGTGTCCGCCGGACGATTCCAGTAGCCTTTCATCACTTGTGGCCCCTTGGCACAGATCTCCCCCGCTTCTCCGGCCGGCAGGACGAGCGCCGGATTGGCGGGATCGCGGATCTGGATCTGCGTGCCTGGAATCGGAATCCCGATGGAGTTCGCCGGGCCCTCTGCGAAGTCAGGCATCATAGTCAGGCCTGGACTGCATTCGCTCAAGCCGTAGCCCTGGCGGATACGCACGCCGAAGCGGTCATTGAACCGCACGACCGTTTCTGGCGGCAGCGGGCCGCCGCCCGCCATTACCTGGGTCATCCCGCGCCAGTTGACCTTCTCCGCATCGGGGTGATTGAGGAAAGCCGTATAAATGGTCGGGACGGCCGCGAGGTTGGTCACGCCGCACTCGATGCATAGCGTGATGGCCGCGCCGATGTCGAACTTCGGCATCAGCACCAGCTCCGCGGCAACCGCGAGGCCGAGATGCATCAGCAATGTCGTCCCCGTGATATGAAATAGAGGGAGCGGAACAAGAAAGACCTCCCTTCCCTCCTTCAGCCCGTTCATCATCAGCCTGGCCTGCTGCGTGTTGATCCAGAAATTGTTGTGGGTCAGCATCGCGAACTTTGGCGTTCCGGTAGTGCCTCCGGTTGCCTGCAAGGCAGCAAGATCTTCCAGCGGATCAATCTCAACGGCTTGCGGATAGCCCGCGTTTGCCAGAATCGAGGCCAGCGGGACCATGCGCGGCGCCAAGGCGGGCGCTGGGGTATCGGCACCGGGCAGCAGATCCGAAGCATCCATGCGGACAACGATCACCGATTCGACCACGCCCTGCTCCAGACACGCCGAAGCCGTGTCGAGCAAGCCGGGAAGATCCGCCACGACCAGGACGCGCGCGCCGCTATTGCGGAGCTGCGTCGCGATCATGAGCGTGGGATAAAGCGGGTTGATCGCTACGGCCACCGCCCCCATCTGAAGCGCGGCGTAGTAACCGATCACAAAACCCGGATGATTGGGCAGGAGCAGCGCGATCCGGTCGGACTTGCGCAGGCCATGCGCTTGCAGGCCTGCTGCTGCGCGCTGCACTAGATCCAGTGTTTGCGCATAGCTTAGCTTGAGGCTGCCAAAGCTCAGGCAGTTCCGCTCGGGATACCGGCTTGCCGAACGGGTGAACAATGTCACCGGCGACCCTGGTTCCTCCCGATAGGACGCCAGGGCGCCGGCTGGGTAGTACCTGTTCCAGGCATTCTGTTCCATTTTCGATGTCTCCTCTTTTACTTATTCCCACTCTCATGAAGCCATGAGACCACCCGCAACGTAATGCCCCCGCTTCCAAGAGGTGCGAGCCGGCAATCCGTCATTACCGCGGCTCGTCATTCCACTTTGGATTGCGGGGGCCATTCCGTCCGAGCATCCGACGGTGGCCTCCACGCTTCCTGTGCTAAACCCGGCCCGGTGCCTTGCGCCACGGGCTCAGCAGACTTCGAACAGACCCGCGGCACCCATGCCCATGCCAACGCACATCGTGACGACGACATACTTCACGCCGCGTCGCTTTCCTTCGATCAATGCATGTCCAACCTGACGCGCGCCCGTGGCGCCATAGGGGTGGCCAATGGCGATCGAGCCGCCATTGACGTTCAGGCGCTCCGCCGGAATGCCAAGGCGATCCTGGCAATACAGCACCTGAACCGCAAACGCTTCATTCAACTCCCACAAGCCGATGTCATCCATCTTGAGGCCCGCGCGCTGGAGCAGGCGTGGCACTGCGAATACTGGCCCGATGCCCATTTCGTCAGGTTCGCACCCCGCGACCGCAAAGCCGCGGTAAATACCCAGCGGTTCAAGGCCTTTTCTCTGTGCCAGCAAGCCGTCCATCATCACGCACGCTGAGGCGCCATCGGAAAACTGGCTAGCGTTACCTGCGGCCACAACGCCTCCCTCGAAGGCCGGCTTGATGCTCGAAACGCTGGCGTATGTGGTATCCGGACGAATGCCCTCGTCGGCAGAGATCGTGACCGACTCTTGCACCGTTTCTCCGGTGTCCTTGTTGGTCAGCTGCTTTACGGTTGTCATCGGGACGATCTCGTCGGCAAACTTGCCAGCCCGCTGCGCGGCAGCAGCACGGATCTGGCTGCTGACGCCATACTCGTCCTGGCGCTGGCGCGAGATGCTGTATCGCTTCGCCACGATCTCGGCGGTCTGCAGCATGGAGAGATAGGCCGACGGTCTGTGCTCTGCGATCCACGCTTCGTGCAGCATGTGCGTATTCAACTGGTTCTGCACGCAGGAGATCGATTCGACGCCCCCTGCAACGATCACCGGTACTCCATCGGTAACGATGCTCTGCGCAGCCATCGCAATCGCCTGCAAGCCAGAGGAACAGAAGCGGTTGACCGTGACGCCGCTCGCCGTGACCGGCAAGCCCGCGCGCAGCGCGCTTTGCCGTGCGATATTGAGGCCGTTTGCCGCCTCCGGATTGCCACATCCGAGAATCAGGTCCTCGACTTCCTCCGGGTCGAGACCCGCGCGCTCCACCGCGTGCCTGACCACGTGCCCGCCCATGGTCGCGCCGTGCGTCATATTGAAAGCGCCGCGCCATGCCTTTCCCCAGCCCGTGCGTGCGGTCGAAACGATCACTGCATCCTTCATATCTTCTGTCTCCCTTCGTTTAGTTAAAAGTGCCGTTGGTATCGGCCAATTCGAGCAGCAAGCGGTGCGGCTGCCAGAACGCCGGGTCCGAGCTGGCATGTTCCCGAAATCGCTCCATCGATGCGACGACTTTGCGCAGGCCCTGCGTGTTCGCGTAGTACATGGGGCCACCGCGGAATGCCGGGAATCCGTATCCGAGCAGATAGACGGCATCGATGTCCGAAGCCCGTTGCGCGATGCGCTCGTCCAGGATCGCCGCGCCTTCATTGACGAGCGCAAGCATGCAACGCGACACGATCTCCTCGTCGGAGATCTGCCGGCGGGTCCTGCCGATCTCGGCGGAATAGCCCTCGATCAGGTCGCGGACAGCGTCGTCCGGCTTGCCTTCCCGGATACCCGGCTCGTAGCGGTAGTAGCCGGCCCCAGTCTTCTGGCCGAAACGCCCTAGCTCGCAAAGACGATCCGGCAAGCCGGAATACACCACGTCGGGCGCCTCGACATAGCGGCGCTTGCGTACGCTCCACAGGACGTCCAATCCCGTCAAGTCACCTGCGCGGAACGGTCCCATTGCCATCCCCCAGGCTTCGAGCGCACGGTCTATCTGCTCGGGCAGCGCCCCTTCTTCCAGCAAAAAATAGGCTTGGCGAAGATACGGATCGATCATCCGGTTGCCAATAAAGCCGTCGCAGACGCCAGACACGACACCTGTCTTCTTCAGACGCTTGGCAAGCTCCATCACCGTCAGGAGGACTTCCGGCGAGGTCTCCCTTGCCCTGACCACCTCCAACAAGGGCATCACGTTCGCCGGCACGAAGAAGTGCATGCCGACCACGTCGGCGGGCCGGGCCGTTACCGCGGCGATCTTGTCGAGGTCCAGCGTTGAAGTATTGCTGGCAAGAATGGCACCGGGCTTGCAGACAATGTCCAGGTTCCGGAAGACACCGGCTTTCGCATCCATGTCTTCGTAGACCGCTTCCACCACCACGTCGGCATCGCGCAGTTCTCCGTAAGACAGCGTGGGCTGGATCAGCGCCAGGCGCTTGTCGCAATCCGCCTGCGAGAGCTTGCCGCGCCGTACCGACCCTTCGTAGTTCGCACGGATCACCGCCAACCCGCGCTCCAGCGCGTCGCTCTTCATCTCCAGCAAACGAACCGGAATGCCGGCATTGGCAAACGTCATGGCAATACCCGCGCCCATGGTGCCAGCGCCCACGACGGCTGCCGCTCGGAGCGGGCGGGTCTCGGCCTGCGCCGGCAGGCCGGCTATCTTCGCAGCCGTCCGCTCGGCGAGGAACGCATGCCTGAGGGCGCCGGAAGCCGGGCTGTCGAACAGCTTCATGAACGCTTCACGCTCGAACGCCAGACCAGCATCCACTGGCAAGGTCGCCGCCGCCCGCAGGCAGGCGATACACGCGCTCACGGCAGTGGGCCACTGTCCTTTTTTGCTGCCAGCTCGCTGCTCCAGTTCCTGAAAGAACAGCAGCGATTCCGGCACCGGCATGGCGCGGTCGCGCAGCAAAGACGCTTTCATGCCCTCGCGCACGATGCGGTGCGCCAGGCCCAGGCAAGCCTCCAGCAGATTCTGCTCGACCACCAGATCGAACAAGCCGGCCAGGCTCGGCGCATCGGCCCTGACGGGATCGCCGCTGCAGATCATCCGGGCTGCCGCCTCAAGGCCAATCGCACGCGGAAGGCGTTGCGTGCCGCCAGCACCGGGAATCAGACCAAGCTTGATCTCCGGCAGGGCGATACGGCTACTCGCTATCGCCACCCGGTAGTGCGCGGCTAGGGCGAGTTCCAGTCCACCGCCCATGGCCAGCCCTTCAATACCCGCTATCACGGGCTTGGTACTGAACTCGACAGCCGCCATCACCGCATGGATCGACGGCTCAGCGAACCCCTGCTGAGTATTGAACTCGCTGATATCCGCACCGGCACTGAACACGTCTCTCGCACCAACCAGCACGATTGCCGACACCTCCGGCATGCTGCCGATTCGCCCGATCGTTTCGATCAGCCGGCGCCTCAATGCAACGTTGAGACTGTTCATCGATGGATTTTCCAACTCGACGATAGCCACCCCATCCAGGATTTCTTTCAACACAGGTGCATGCTCCTTTCTCAATGCGTTAGCGGGCAATTCAGCCACGGCACTTCCCGTGCCGTTCGTCGCAGACCCCGAGATCGCTCAACGCATGAAGACCTCGAGATTTCATCTGCCTCCACCAATCGGTCGACTCGATCGTGTAATACAAATTTAAGTTCAACATTAGATGTTTTTGTATTACATTGCAAGAACTCAGTGAACTACGGAACCTCACCCATGGCAGGCGTTCTCATCCTTGTAGGCTCTCAATCCGGCAACGCTTCCCTCGTCGCCGACCTCGCCGCGGAGCGGCTGCAGGAGTTCGGCCTGGCCAGCCGCTTCGCCGACCCTCAGCAGGACACGCCCCTCATCCTCGGCCAGACCTCTGCCCTGCTCGTCTGTTGCTCCACCCACGGTGCGGGCGATGTGCCAGATCCCATTCGCACCTTCTACGCACAGTTGCTGGCCGCCACCATTGAACTAGGCCACGTGCGTTATGGCGTGATCGCACTTGGCGACCGAACCTACGCAGAGACTTTCTGCGGAGGAGGTCGCAGGATCGACGAGGCGCTGGCGTCGAAAGGCGCCATTCGAATTGGAAGCCGCCTGGAGATCGATGCTTCCAGGACATCCTTTCCCGACGAGCCTGCCCTAGCCTGGCTTGAAGACTGGGTCCCGGCCGTGCTGACCGCGACGCAGGGCACTTTGGCGCGCGCCACATCAACACACGACAGCGAACGGGGATAAGCGCGACAGGTCGATGCCGTCGACCAGCCAGTGAAGCTGCTCGACAGTCACCGTCCGCAGCGCCGCCGCATCGAGCCATGTGAAGCGGTCCTGCGCAAGCCGTTTCACCAACAACCAGAACCCAGCGCGGTCGTAGGCACAGAGCTTGAAACCCAACCTGGCCGCCCTGCCCCCCCCCGATCGAGCACTTGCGCCCGCCGAGCTGTCAGACGCAGCCGGCAGCAACCGGCGCCGCGGCGGCACCCCGCAGATCTCGACCACAGTTGGTGGAACTTGTCTCCGATGTTGGCCAGGCCGGGCCGGAACGACAGCAGGCAGCAGGTGTAGAGGCAGGCCACGATGCCCGCGGCGTCGGCGCTCATGGTCTCGTCGGACCAGTTCTCGGGGTTCGATGTGGAACTCGCCGGTCGAGTCTGGGGCCATGAAGAAGCTACGGCGACAGCCACGCGGCTCCGCGCGCTTGATGTGAGTTAAGCCTTCGCGCCGGGCGCATTGGTCGGTGCCTCCGCAGGTTCGGCCGCGCAGGTTGCGTCAGGCGCGAAAAGCGTGGCCAGGTCGGTTGCGCCATTGCCAGCCTCGTGCCATCCCTCGGCATTACGGTTGGAACACCAAAGCCCCTTGAAAGGGAAGGGCTATGCCTGGCCATCCATGCCCGCGACCGCGCGGAAGGCGAGGAAACACGGATCGGCGCGGACAGCCGGATGCCGGCTCGCGCAGCATTGACCTGCAGCAAAAGCCATGCTCCGCGGCTGTGCCACGCTTCGCAAGTTGTCTACACGCGGCGACGCGAATTGAGCGAGGTCGAAATGAAAGAACATTGGCTGAAGCTGGGCGGGCGCCAGCTGGTACCAGTTGTACAGGGTGGCATGGGCATCGGCATTTCCGCGCATCGGTTGGCAGGCGCTGTAGCCGGCCAGAACGGTATGGGCACCATCGCGAGCATCGACTTGCGCCACCATCACCCTGACTTGCTTGCGCAGACGCGAGGCACGCGTGACAAGCTCCGCATCGAAGCGGTCAACCTGGTCGCGCTGGACCGCGAGATCAAGGCCGCACGTGAGCTTTCCGGCGGCCGCGGGATGATTGCCGTCAACGTGATGAAGGCCGTCAGCTCGCATGCGGCACTGGTGCGCCAGTCCTGCGAAAGCGGGGCGGATGCCATCGTCATGGGCGCAGGCCTGCCGCTGGACCTGCCCGAACTGACCGCCGACTACCCCGGAGTTGCGCTGATTCCCATTCTTTCCGAATCGCGCGGCATTGCGCTGATCCTGCGCAAATGGATGAAAAAGGGCCGGCTGCCGGATGCGATCGTGGTCGAGCATCCCGATCATGCAGGCGGACATCTTGGTGCCCCGTCCGTCCAGGACCTGAGCGAGCCGCGCTTCTCATTCTCACGCGTGCTCGCAGAATGTCGCGAATTGTTCGCCTCGCTCGGGCTGGCCTGGGGCAGCGTTCCCCTGATCCTGGCCGGCGGCATCAACAGCCATACAAAGGTGCGCCACTGGCTCAAGCAGGGCGCGGCGGCAGTGCAGCTGGGCACGGCCTTTGCTGTGACGGAAGAGTGCGATGCCCATCCTGCTTTCAAGCAGGTGTTGGCAACCGCTCGACCGGAATCGCTGCGCGAATTCACGAGCGTCGCGGGATTGCCCGCGCGTGCCGTGCTCACGCCGTGGCTAAGTCGCTACCTTTCCAGTGAAGCCCGCTTACAGCATCGCGCCAAAGTCCGCGAGTGCCTGGAGGGCTTCGACTGCCTGCAGGCCTGCGGCCTGCGCGACGGCCTTGGCCGCATCGGCCAGTTCTGCATCGACCTGAAGCTAGCCCAGGCGGTGCGCGGCGATGTGGAGCGCGGCCTATTCTTTCGCGGCAAGGGCTCGCTGCCATTCGGCGAATCGATCCGGCCCGTGGCGAATCTGATCCGCTACCTGCTGACCGGCGAGAAGCCGGCGGAGGCGTTCGCTCCGACGTCCACGCAGCCAGGAGCCTGATGCCATGGACCGCAAAAGCGCGCTACACGAAGGTAGCGTCTCTGCTACCCCGCGACGGCGGGTCCGCATAACTGCCTCCGCCCGTTCGTACAACAACCCGCCGCTGAGATCGACCATCTCTCGCACCACCTCCACGTCACACAACGGCCCGTCGCCGTAACGGATCGCAAAGGCATTGGCAAGACCGCCCTTCGGTCCCGTCGAACTCGATATGGCGACGGTCCGCGACCCGCACGGCATGCCGCTGTGCGGCTACGTTGGTTCTTTCGGTCTTGTGCTCAGTCTGCGAGGGAGCATCCCTACACGGATGAAGTGGAATTGCTCGACGCGGATGCAGTGCGCGCGCTCTGGGCTGCGTGGCACGCTACACAGGCCGGCCGCATTCGAGTTTTACGCTGGCGCTCGTCACGGCGTCACGCTACGCCTCCATCTAGGCAGGCGGTTCCCACGCAGCCCCCTCGCCGATCCTGGCCGCATGGGCCGCTGCCTGTTCCAGCCAAGGCGCATGCGCCTTGGGACGTGCTCGGGCAATCCGTCGTGATCGAGAACAAAGGGGAAGGCAACGGCATGATTGGAGCCAGGCCGTTATCAAATCCCCAGCCGACGGATACACCCTGTTGATGCAATGAAGGCGAGACCGCGCGGGACTTTTGAGGGACGCGAGGACGCAGCGAGAGCGCGACCACGGAACAGAGGTCAGGACAGACCCCAGAAAAAACAAAACCCCGGAAGACCGCGATCTTCCGGGGTTTCGCCGCCATTACTGGCGGAGACGGAGGGATTCGAACCCTCGATCCAGGTTTTGGCCCGGATGCTCCCTTAGCAGGGGAGTGCCTTCGACCTCTCGGCCACGTCTCCCAAATCTGCGTTGTGCCAGGGAGGCTGCACAACGAAGCACGCATTCTAGCGAGGCCGAATCAGTTGGTCAATGGTAATTCGCTGACAACTGCACTTTTTTTTCGTACCCCGCCAGAACGCAGGTAAAAAGCTTACGCCTGTTCCAGCTCGAACGCCTTGTGCAGGCAACGCACGGCGAGTTCCATGTACTTCTCGTCGATCAGCACCGAGATCTTGATTTCCGAGGTGGAGATCATCTGGATGTTGATGCCCTCTTCCGACAGCGTGCGGAACATCTTGCTGGCGATGCCGACGTGCGAGCGCATGCCCACGCCCACCACCGAGACCTTCGACACCTTCGGGTCGCCCAGCACGGTGGCGGCGCCGATGTGGCCCTTGACGCTGTCGTTCAGGATGCCCAGTGCGCGCTGGTAGTCGCCGCGCGGCACGGTGAAGGTGAAGTCGGTCTTGCCGTCCACCGACTGGTTCTGGATGATCATGTCGACGTCGATGTTGGCGTCGGCGATCGGGCCCAGGATCTGGTAGGCGATACCAGGCTTGTCGGGCACGCCCAGAACGGTGATCTTGGCCTCGTCACGGGCAAAGGCGATGCCGGAGATGACGGCTGCTTCCATGTCAGACTCTTCCTCAAAAGTGATCAGCGTGCCCGAATGCATTTCCTGCTCGAGCGGCATCAGGGGGTCGGTCAGCGACGACAGCACGCGGGTCTTCACGCGGTACTTGCCGGCGAACTCCACCGAGCGGATCTGCAGCACCTTGGAGCCCAGGCTGGCCATTTCCAGCATTTCCTCGAAGGTGACGCGGTCCAGCCGGCGGGCGTCTTCCACCACGCGCGGATCGGTGGTGTAGACGCCGTCGACGTCCGTGTAGATCAGGCATTCATCGGCCTCGATGGCGGCGGCGATGGCCACGGCCGAGGTATCGGAACCGCCACGGCCCAGCGTGGTGATGTTGCCGTCGTCGTCGATGCCCTGGAAGCCGGTGATCACGACGACGCGCCCGGCGTCGAGGTCGCCCAGGATGCGCTCGTCGTCGATCGACTCGATGCGGGCCTTGGTGTAGGACGAATCGGTCTTCACCGGCACTTGCCAGCCGGTGTAGCTGACAGCGTCGATGTTCTCACCGTGCAGGGCGATGGCCAGCAGCGCTACGCTGGCCTGTTCCCCGGTGGAGGCGAGCATGTCCAGCTCGCGCGGGCTCGGCTGCGCCGAGATCTCCTTGGCCAGGCCCAGCAGGCGATTGGTCTCGCCTGACATGGCCGAAGGCACCACGACTACGCGGTGACCGGCGCGGTGCCACTTGGCCACGCGCTTAGCGACGTTCTTGATGCGTTCCGTGGAACCCATCGAAGTGCCGCCGTATTTGTGAACGATGAGAGCCATCTTCTTGTCGACGCCAGCGATTGTGCAAAACAAATGAAAATACACGAAGAGCCCGTGCCAGGCAAGGCGGAGGGCCGATCAGCGCACGCAGCGGATGGGATTCGAGTGCCCATCCGAGCGATAGGGGGTGCTGCGCGGCGCCGCGCTCGGCACCCGCCGTTGCGCATGCCTTTGCACAGGATAGTGCCCGCGCGCGCGGGCCGCACGCCCTCCCGCTAGCTTGCGGCGCAAGGGCCGCCCCGCTCCACCCACTCCACCCGCCAGCGCGGCCCCGGCCCGCTCTCCGGCCAGCGCCGGTGCATGCCGAGCCCGGCTGCCAGCACAAGGGAGTCGCCTGCCCAGAGCAGCGGCAATGCGGCGCGGCGCCACGCCGGCACGCCGGCCTCCTGGTAGGCCTGCTTGAGCGCGCGCGCCGGGCCGCCGGGCCGCAGCACGATGCGCTCGCCACCGCTGCGGGGCGCGAGCTGCAGCGCTTGGCGCAGTACGGGCTCCGGCACGCCGAAGGTGTCATCGCGGGTGAAGTGCAGCTCGCCTTCCCAGGCCGGCACGATGATGCGCGTCTCGCCATGCCACTGCAGCGGCACGATGGTTGGCTCGGCACGCGGGCGTTCACGGCATGCGAGGACCCTGCCCTGGAAGCGGCGCAGCACCAGGCGTTCGTGGTGGATGGCGGGCTCGCCGCCGCTGTGGTCGAGCAGTTGCTCACGCATGGCGGCCAGGCGCGCGGTCGACGGCGCGTGCGCGCCCAGGTCCCGCAGCCACAGGCGCAGCACGGCATCGGCCTGTGGGGCCGGCAAGGCGCGCAGGCCGGCCAGGTCCAGTTCAGCCAGCGTATCGGCATCCCGCCCCGGCGCGGCCAGGCCCGCCAGACGCTCGGCAGCGAACTGGTCGAGCATCGCGCCAGCCTGGGCGAAGTGGGCGGCGGCCTGCGACACATTGGAGCGCAGCGCCGGGAACGCATCGCGCAATCCCGGCATCAGCGCGCGCAGCGCGTTGCGCGCGAAACGAGGATCCGCGTTCGACGGATCTTCGATCCAGGGCAGCGCGTGGGCTGCGCAATAGGCGTCGATGGTTTCGCGCCCTTCGTCCAGCCACGGCCGCAGCAGCAGCACATCCGCATCGGGCGCAAGCCGCCGCGCGGCGGGCATGCCGGCCATGCCGGCCACGCCGGCGCCGCGGAACAGGCGCAGCAGCACGGTCTCGACCTGGTCGTCCAGATGGTGGGCGAACAGCAGCAGCCCGGCGCCGGCATCGCGGCACATGGCGGCCAGCGCCTCGTAGCGCGCACGGCGAGCGGCGGCCTCGAGCCCTTCGCCGGCTTGCGGCCGCACGCTCACGCGGCGCACGAAGTAGCCGACCTGCCAGCGGTTGCACAGGTCGGCGCAGAAGGCATCCCAGGCGTCGGCCTGCGCCTGCAGGCCGTGGTGGACGTGCAGGGCCACCAGCCGCGCCGGCAGCGCGCCGTCCTCCAGGGCCGCACGCGCCGCGTGCAGCAGTGCGACCGAATCGCGCCCGCCCGACAGCGCCACCGCCACCACGCCGCCAGAAACGACAAAGGCCGCACCGCCCCGCAGGGACTGTGCGACCTTGTCGGTCAGGCGCGCGGCAGGATCACTCCTGGGCGCCGGTTTCCTTGAACTTGCCATAGGCCAGCAGGCGCTCGTGACGGCGTGCCTGCAGTTCCTTCACGCTCATGCCCTGGAACTGGCGCAGCGCATCGGCCAGCGAGCGCTTGAGCATGGCAGCCATGCCCTTCGCGTCGCGGTGGGCGCCGCCCAGCGGCTCGTTGACGATCTTGTCGATCAGGCCCAGCGCCTTCAGGCGATGCGCGGTCAGGCCCAGCGCCTCGGCGGCCTCAGGCGCCTTCTCCGCGGTCTTCCACAGGATGGAGGCGCAGCCCTCGGGCGAGATCACCGCGTAGGTGGCGAACTGCAACATCTGCACCACGTCGCCCACGGCGATGGCCAGCGCGCCGCCGGAACCGCCTTCACCGATGATGGTGGCGATCAGGGGCACCTTCAGGCCGGCCATCACGTAGAGGTTGTGGCCGATGGCCTCGGACTGGCCGCGCTCCTCGGCGTCGATGCCCGGGAATGCGCCCGGGGTGTCGACGAAGGTGAAGATGGGCAGGCCGAACTTGTCGGCCAGTTCCATCAGGCGCTTGGCCTTGCGATAGCCCTCGGGCTTGGACATGCCGAAGTTGCGCAGGGCGCGCTCCTTGGTGTCGCGGCCCTTCTGGTGACCGATCACCATGCAGGCCTGCCCATTGAAGCGGGCCAGGCCGCCGACGATGGACAGGTCGTCCGCGAAGGCACGGTCGCCGTGCAGTTCGTGGAAGTCGGTGAAGATCTCCCGCACGTAGTCCAGGGTGTAGGGACGCTGCGGGTGGCGGGCGATCTGCGCAACCTGCCAGGGGCTGAGGTTGGCGTAGATATCCTTGGTGAGCTGCTGGCTCTTGCCGGCCAGCCGCGAAATCTCTTCGGAAATATCGACAGCCGAGTCGTCCTGCACGAAGCGCAGTTCCTCGATCTTTGCCTCGAGTTCGGCGATCGGCTGTTCAAAATCCAGGAAAGTGGTTTTCATGAAGGCACACGTACCTGTCTGTGAGGGGGCGCATTCTACCGGAAATTGCCCCCGTTCTTATTGGCCAGCATAGATCGCCGGCACCACTTTCTCGCAAAATTCACGCGAGAAGAAACTAATACGTCACGGGAAGCGGGTCCAGGCTGCGCCACATATACCAGGTGGCCACAGTCCGCCACGGCTCCCAGTTGGCAGCGACCTCGCGTGCCTCGCTGCGTGTGACCGGCTCGCCACTGAAGTAGTTCGCCGAGATCGCATTGATCAGCCCGATGTCATCCAGCGGCAGCACATTGGGCCGCATCAGATTGAACATCAGGAACATCTCCGCGGTCCAGCGCCCGATGCCGCGGATCTGCGTGAGCTCGGCGATGACCGCTTCGTCGTCCATCTCGGCCCACAGGTCCACGTGCACGCGCCCCGCCTTGAAGTGCTCGGCCAGGTCGAGGATGTACTCCGCCTTGCGCCGCGACAGGCCGCAGGCGGCCAGCTTTTCCGTGCCGGCCTTGAGCAGCTGCGCGGGCGTCAGCTTGGGACAGGCCGCCGCGAGCCGTTCCCACGCTGCCTGCGCGGACTTGACCGAGATCTGCTGCCCCACCACCGAGCGCGCCAGCGTGATGAAGGGATCCCCCCGCGAGACCAGGTGTGCCGGTCCGTAGGTCGGGATCATCTTGCGCAGGATGCGGTCGCGCTTCATCAGGTCGGCGCAGGCCTCATCCCAGTAGGCAGGCCTGACCACGTCGGTGACCGTCTCGACCGGCAGTGGCACGGCGCTGGCCTCGGGCAGCACCGGCTTGGCTGTGCGCACCGCCTTGCCGTCCGCCTTGGCCACGCCCTGGGCCTTGCCGGCGCGGGCCGGCGCGCCCTTGGCAGCGACGGTCGATGCGACAGCGGCAGGCGGCTTGCGCGCGGCAGCGTTCAAGCACGCCTCCATTCGGTCACGCCGCCCGGCTTGTCCTCCAGCACCACGCCGGTGGCCAGCAGCTCGGCGCGGATGCGGTCGGCTTCGGCAAAGTTGCGCTCGGCCTTGGCGGCCTTGCGTGCGGCGATGCAGGCTTCGATGCGCTCCGCGTCCAGGCCGGCGGGCGCCTGCCCGCCTTGCAGGAAGGCGTGCGGGTCGCGCTGCAGCAGGCCGAGCGTGCCGGCCAGGCCCTTGAGCTGGCGGGCCGCCGCGGGCGAGCCGCTGCGGTTGACCTCGCCGGCCAGGTCGAACAGCACCGAGACCGCGATCGGGGTGTTGAAGTCATCGCCCATCGCCTCGCTGAAGCGCCGCGCATGGGCCTCGTCCCAGTCGAGCGGCTCGCCGTCGGGCTGCACGTCCTTGAGCGCCGTGTAGAGCCTCGTGAGCGCATGGCGTGCGTCTTCGAGATGGGCTTCGCCGTAGTTCAGCGGGCTGCGGTAGTGGGCGCGCAGGATGAAGAAACGCACCACCTCCGCGTCGTATTCCTTCAGCACGTCGCGGATGGTGAAGAAGTTGCCGAGCGACTTCGACATCTTCTCGTCATTCACGCGCACGTGGCCGTTGTGCATCCAGTAGTTGACGAAGGGCTTGCCGCTGGCGCCCTCGGACTGCGCGATCTCGTTCTCGTGGTGCGGGAACTGCAGGTCTGCGCCGCCGCCATGGATGTCGAAATGTTCGCCCAGCAGCGCGCAGCTCATTGCGGAGCACTCGATGTGCCAGCCCGGCCGGCCGCGGCCCCAGCGCGAGTCCCACTTGCTTTCGTCGGGTTCGCTGGCCTTGGCCGATTTCCACAGCACGAAGTCGAGCGGATCCTGCTTGGCCTCATTGGCGCTGACCCGCTCGCCGGCGCGCAGGTCCTCGATGGACTTGCCCGACAGCTTGCCGTAGCCAGGGAACTTACGTACCGAAAAATTCACGTCGCCGTCCCCGGCCTGGTAGACCAGGCCGTTCTCCGACAGCTTGTCGATCAGGTTGAGCATCTGCGGCACGTATTGCGTGGCGCGCGGCTCGTGATCGGGAGGCTGCACGCCGAGTGCGGCGGCGTCCTCATGCAGGGCGCCGATGAAGCGCTCGGTCAGCGCCCCGATGGTTTCGCCGTTTTCGGCCGCCCGCCGGATGATCTTGTCATCGATGTCCGTAATATTCTGGACATAGGTCACTTCGTAGCCGATGGTGCGCAGCCAGCGCTGCACCATGTCGAATATCACCATGGCCCGCGCATGGCCCACGTGGCAGTAGTCGTACACGGTCATGCCGCACACATACATGCGGACTTTGCCGGGCTCGATCGGCACGAAGGGCTGCTTGGCACGCGCGAGCGTGTTGTAGATATTCAATGAATGCATGAAACGAAGCGAATGAAGAGGGAAGCACGCCGCCGGCGTGCCGCAAGGCCGGGCGCGGCACAGCTCATATTGAAGCACTTCCAGCCGAGCCGGCGCTTGCTCCAGCGCAAGGCTGGCGCGCCCCATATCTTACCGGAAGCGCAGACCGCGGGCGCCGCGCCGCAACTCGCAGCCCCGCACCCGGGTGTCGCAGCCCGCGCTTTGCTAGAATGCCGCCGAGTATAACGGACCGCCCGATAATGAGCCTGCTCCTGCCCTCCCTCGACCTCGCAGCCGCGTCGCTTCGGGCCCGCCGCGGCGCCGCGCGCGCCGCCGCCATCGCCCTGCTGGCCGCCGTGCCCTGCCTTGCCCACGCCCAGATGCCCTTGTCGCTGGCCTTGCCGGCGGCGCCAAGCCCCGTGCATTCGGCAGACCCGGGCATGGCCGACGCCGAAAAAGCCGCGAAGGAGAAGCACTACGACAAGGCCGTCGAGCAGTTCGACCGCGTTCTCGCCGCCAATCCGCGCAATGCCCAGGCCCGTTTCGAGCGCGCCTGGGCGCTGGCGCAGGCGGGCCGCGAGGATGACGCCATCCAGGCCTTCGCCGCGATGGTGCAGGACTTCCCCGAACTGCCGGAACCGCACAACAACCTCGCCCTGCTGTACGCGAAGCGCGGCGACCTGAAGCGCGCCGAGTCCGAGCTGCTGATGGCGATCGAGGTCAATCCCGCCTTCGCCTTGGCCTACACCAATCTCGGCGATGTCTACCGCCGCCTGGCCGAACAGTCCTATACGGACGCGCTGCGCCGTGCACCTGGCGATGCGCGCGCCGCTGCGGCCCTGAAGCAACTGCGCCCGGCAAATGGACCGGTGAAGGCGCCGGCCCCAATCGCCGCCCCGGCCGGCTCGGCCAAGCCGGGCGTCACCGCGGCCCCGGCATCCCAGCCTGCCGCACGCTGAATCCCGAATCGCACGGGCGAGGCAGGCCCCCGGCCAACGCCGGTAATGCCTGCCTCGCCCTGCCCCACCTCCGAAGGAGACCGCCATGACCATTTCCCGACGCCTCGCCATTGCCGGCATGCTGGCCGGCGCCATTGCCCTGGGTCCGCTCGCCGCCGTGGCACAGTCCGCTCCGGCGGCCACGCAGAAGGCAGAACGTGTGCAATTCGTCACCAGCGCAGGCAAGTTCACCGTCGAGGTCTACCCCGACGCCGCGCCGAAGACCGTGGCAAACTTCAACGAATACGTGAAAAGCGGCTTTTACACGGGCACCATCTTCCATCGCGTGATCAACGGCTTCATGATCCAGGGTGGCGGCTTCGACCGCGAGATGAAAGAGAAGCCGACGCGCGCGCCGATCCCGCTGGAGTCGCGCAATGGCCTGAAGAACAAGGCCGGCACGCTCGCCATGGCGCGCACCAACGATCCGAATTCGGCGACCGCGCAGTTCTTCATCAATGTGGTAGATAATCCCAACCTCGACTACCCGGCGCCGGATGGCAACGGCTACGCTGTGTTCGGCAAGGTGGTGGAAGGCATGGATACCATCGATCGCATCAAGGTCTCCCCGACCACCGCCTACGGCCCGATGCGCAATGTGCCGGCCACGCCGATCGTGATCGAGTCGGCAACCATCGTCCAGTAGGCATTGACTCAAAGAAAGGAAAGCAGATGTCCAAGGTTCAGCTCCATACCAGCGAAGGCGTGATCACGCTCGAACTCGATGCCGAGAAGGCTCCCAAGTCGGTGGAGAACTTCCTGTCGTACGTGCGCAAGGGCCACTACGACAACACGATCTTCCACCGCGTCATCAAGAACTTCATGATCCAGGGCGGCGGTTTCGAGCCCGGCATGAAGCAGAAAGGCACCGACGCGCCGATCGAGAACGAGGCCGCCAACGGCCTGAAGAACGACCGCTACACCATCGCCATGGCGCGCACCAACGCGCCGCACTCGGCCACCGCGCAGTTCTTCATCAACGTGGTCGACAACGACTTCCTGAACTTCACCTCGCCGACCCCGCAAGGCTTCGGCTATGCCGTGTTCGGCAAGGTGGTCGAAGGCAGCGACGTCGTCGAGAAGATCAAGGGCGTGCGCACCGGCAGCTCCGGCTTCCACCAGGACGTGCCGCTCGAGGACGTGGTCATCGAGAAGGCCGTTATCGTCGAGTAATGCCCCATGCGCTTGCGGGGGCCGCGGGCTCCCGCGAGCCGCTTGCGGCCACGCGCACCCTGCGACCATGACCGCGACCCCATCCGCGCCGGCGAGCGGCGCGCCTGAGATCCAGGCGCCCGCGCCGGCGTGGTTCATTTCCGACCTGCACCTGACGCCAGGCATGCCGCATACGCTGGCGGCATTCGAGCGCACGCTGGAACGCGCGGCGCAGCAGGCGCGCGCCCTGTTCATCCTGGGCGATTTCTTCGAATTCTGGGTAGGCGATGAGGAGGCCGACGCGCCCTTCGCGGCCGGCGTCGCGGCAGCCCTGCGCGCGCTCGCCGCGCGCGGCGTGGCCGTCTACCTGATGCATGGCAATCGCGACTTCCTGCTCGGCGCGCGCTTTGCCGCCGCGGCAGGAGCCACGCTGCTGCCCGACCCCACCGTGATCCGCTGCGCTGGCCAGCGCGTGCTGCTCAGCCATGGCGACATGTTGTGCACGGACGATGCCCGCTATATGCGCTTTCGTCGCTGGACGCGCAAGCGCTGGGTGCAACGCCTGTTTCTCGCGCTGCCGCTGGCGGCACGCCTGTCGGTGGCGCGGCGCCTGCGCGCCGACAGCGAGGCCGGCCGCGCCCGCCCCGAGCGGCCGCGCGACTATGGCGACGTGGCGCCGCAGGCCGTGTCAGCGCTGATGCGCGCAAACGATGCGACCCTGCTGGTGCACGGCCACACGCACCGGCCTGCGCGCCATCGAGTCGGCGCAGGCGAGCGCTGGGTACTCACTGACTGGGACCTCGATGGCGCCCACGGCGGCCCACCTCGGGCGGCCGTGCTGCAGTTGGACGAATCCGGTTTCCAGGTGCTGCCACTGCTCGGCTGACACGGGCACCCCGCGGCGCCTGTGGCCGCCTACCTGGCTCAATCCCCGTGGCTCAATCCCCGCCCCAGCGCCAGCGCGGCGGCTCGCCCTTGCGCCAGCACACCGCCAACAGCAGCAGGCAGAGCACCGCCTGGCAGATCGTGAACGCCACCGGATGGCGATGGGGCGGATAGCGCACGATGGTCGCCCCCACCAGCGCGAAGAAGGCCGCGTACACCAGCCAGCCCTGCCAGCAGTTGGGCATGCCCCAGCCCCACCCGTAGCGCTTGGCGCGAAACCAGTATCTGGCGGGAGATGGCATGGCAAGGCTCCTGTGCGGGGCTCGCATCGGCTCGCGAACCGGAGACCACATCTTAGCGCGGCGGGCCGGTGCGGCTGCGGGGCAGCCCGCTACCGCACTCTCCGCCAGCGCTCTCCCGCCGCGCGTGCCGGGCGCCCTCGCTTTACTTCAGCAACTTGCGCAGGTCGCTGGCGTCGAAGCGGTCGTTTGGCGTCTTCTCGAGATGCTCGCCAAGCCGATCCAGTGCGGCCAGTACCGCCTCGATGCGCTCATGCTGCTGGGCGGCGTTGTCGATCAGGCTCTTCAGTGCCAGCGACACCGGATCGTCGGCATTGGGCGTGATGCCGTAGGCCGAGAACTCCTGCTTGGCACCCTGCTGCTGCGGTGGCGCGTCGGGCAGGATGATGCGGGCCGGCACGCCGACCGCTGTCGCGCCCGGCGGCACCGGCTTGAGCACCACCGCATTGGAGCCCACGCGCGCGCCGTCGCCCACGGTGAAGCCGCCCAGCACCTTGGCGCCGGCGCTGATGACCACGTTCGCGCCCAGCGTCGGATGGCGCTTCTGGCCCTTGTAGAGCGAGGTGCCGCCCAGCGTCACGCCCTGGTAGATGGTGCAGTCATCGCCCACCTCGGCGGTCTCGCCGATGACGACGCCCATGCCATGGTCGATGAAGACGCGCCGGCCGATGGTGGCACCGGGATGGATCTCGATTCCGGTGAGGAAACGGGACCAGTGCGAGATCCAGCGCCCCAGCCAGCGCAGGCCGGAATGCCAGCAACCATGCGCGACGCGATGGAACATCACGGCGTGCAGGCCGGGATAGCAGGTGAGGACTTCCAGACGGCTGCGCGCAGCGGGGTCGCGCCGCATGATGGCGTCGATATCTTCCTTCAGACGAGTGAACATCTTGCTGTATCGTGTTGCCATGCCGTGCGCCGCCGCGCATCCGCCCTGCAGTGCGCGCGATCGCCAGCATGGTCATTGGCCGGTGGGAACGGGATCAGGAGTGTAAGAGATTTGCTGCCCTGATGCCGTCATGGACATTGACGGTACGCGCCGTCAACATCGCTCCGGCACGTGCACCAGTCCGGTCATCAGGCGGCGCGCGCCCCGGCTCACGTCGACGCGCCGCGCCCGTCCGGCCGGCGCCTGCTCCGGAAAATCGAGGGCGATGCTCGCAGCGGAATGCGGCGCCGCTTCCTCGCCCGCGCCCACCGCTTCGAGCGGATGACCATTGCGGCAGGGCACGTGCGCGACGATCAGTCGTGCGGTGTTCTCATGCCACATCCGCACCGTGGTGATGCTCTCGCGCGCCGGCACGAAGCCGCGCCAGATCGCAAACGCTCCCACCGCCGCCGGCAGGTCACCGCCATCGCCCGACCAGTCGATGCGCGGCGTGCCATTGGCAACCACGGCGGCCACGCCGAACTGGTAGTCCACGTCGCAGCCAGCGCGATGCGAGGCGCGCACCAGGGCTACCCTGCCGAGGCCAGCGGCGGCGCAGCCCAGGCCATCGGCTGGCGTTGCGCCGGCTTCGGGCAAGCCCAGCACCCGCAGCAGCACGGCGTCGCGCGCGCCCGGATCCGCCGGCAGGTCATCCGCCAGGAAGAGCACTGCCTTGCTGGCGCCGCCTCGCATGTAGTAGGCCGGAATCTCCGTCACCGCTCACCGCTCCTGTCGGTCGTTTGATCGTTCACTTCGTCTTGTCATCCTGTCCGCCACCATCCGCAGGACGGCCGCCATGCCCCTGAGCGGCCAGCAGCATATGCTTGGCGATGCCGCGCAGGATGTTTACTTCCTCGCGCTCCAGCCCGGTGCGCGCCAGCAGGCGCCGCAGCCGCGTCATCAGCTTGCGCGGGTGGGCGGGATCGAGAAAGCCGATGGCCTCCAGCCCCGATTGCAGGTGGCCGAACATCGCCTCGACCTGCTCTGCAGTGGCGGGTTCTCCAGCATATCCGATCTCGGCTCCTGGCGCCGGCAGGCCCTCCAGCAGCGCCAGCCGCATCTCGTAGGCGACCAGTTGCACCGCCTGGGCCAGGTTGAGCGAGGTATAGGCGGGATTGGCAGGAATATGGGTCACGGCCGAGCAGCGCTCCACCACCTCGTTCGGCAGGCCGAAGCGCTCATTGCCGAAGACGAAGGCAACCGAGGCGCCCGCGGCGTCAACCAGGCGCTGGCGCCCTTGCGCCGCTGCCTCGCGCGGCAGCAGGCGCGGCGGCCCGAACTCGCGCTGGCGCGCGGTCATGGCCACGGCGTAGGCGGTTCCGGCCAGCGCCTGCTCCACGTCATCGACAATGCTGGCGCCGGCCAGCACGTCGTCGGCGCCACTGGCCATCGCCACCGCCTCGGGATGCGTGCGCACCGCCGCTTCGCGCGGCGCCACCAGCACCAGGCTGCCGGGGGCCGCGCCGAAGCCCATGGTCTTGAGCGCACGCGCCACCGACCCCACGTTGCCGGGATGGCTGGTCTCGACCAGCACGAAGCGCACCTGCGCGAAGGCATCCTGCGGCACAGCGGGATCGTTTGACTGGCTCGTCTGATTTGCCGGCTTGCTATACAATGTCAGATTCCTTTTGGTGTGCCGTCATATCCGTCGCCCATGTGCGTCATGGGGCGACGCCTATGCTGCGTCCTATCCTGCACCCGGGCTGCCCGGGCCGACCGGATCGGCACCCCCGTTCTTCTACAATCCGTTGTGTTGTCAGCCGCCAGCCGGGCAGCGCGCCTCAATGCGCCCAGCCCTGCGTCGGCCTGGAGAGATTCATGCATCCGATGCTCAATATCGCCGTCAAGGCGGCCCGCAAGGCGGGCACCATCATCAACCGTGCGTCGATGGACGTCGACTTGCTGCGGGTCTCGCGCAAACAGCACAACGATTTCGTCACCGAAGTGGACCGCGCGGCGGAAGCCGCGATCATCGAGGTCATCCGCACAGCCTACCCGGAACACAACATTCTAGCGGAAGAGTCGGGCCAGTCCTGGACCGACGGCGAGGAAACCAGCGAATTCACCTGGGTCATCGACCCGCTCGACGGCACCACCAACTTCATTCACGGCTTCCCGCAGTACGCCGTCTCCATCGCCCAGCTGCACAAGGGCGTGCCGGCCCAGGCAGTGGTCTACGACCCGGCCCGCGACGAACTCTTCACCGCCACCAAGGGCGCCGGCGCCTTCCTCAACAACCGCCGCATCCGCGTGACCCGCCGCGACAAGCTGGCCGACTGCCTGATCGGCACCGGCTTCCCCTTCCGCGACATGGAAGGCCTGGACGAATACCTGGAGATCTTCTCGCTGATGACGCGCAGCTGCGCCGGCCTGCGCCGCCCGGGCGCGGCCGCGCTGGACCTAGCCTATGTGGCCTGCGGCCGCCTGGACGGCTTCTTCGAGACCGGCCTCAAGCCGTGGGACATGGCAGCCGGCATGCTGCTGATCACCGAGGCCGGCGGCCTGGTCGGCAACTATGCCGGCGAGTCGCGCCATATGGAACAGGGCGAGGTGCTGGCCGGTAATCCCAAGGCCTTCGCCCAGATGGTGCGCCTGCTGTCGCCCTTCTCGCTGGACAACGCCAAGCCGGCCGCCTGACCGGCCGCGCGCTCCATGCAACGGCGGCGCCTGCAACAGGCGCCGCCGGCGTGCGGGGCGCCGCCAATGCGCGGCAACTTGCGCCCAATGGCACCGATCTGCAACAAAGTGTGCCATCCGGGTTGACACTGCGCCGCCTGACTCTTACACTCCGCCCGTCTTTTTCATCCAGAGGAATCTCCGTGGGCTCTGCTTCCAGTGACAGTAGTCGATCGCGCATCGGCATCGCTGCCTGACAGGTACGGAATCTCCTTTCTTTTCCGCGCCTGACTCCCCCAGGTAGCGGTGTCTTCCGGCTGGCCCGCATGGCCGGCCTCCTGCTTCGAATACCGTCTCTTTGTCCGTGTCCGCCAGCCTGAAGGCCGGTCAGACGCGCCTGCCTCAGCGCAGCCACAGGCTGCGCACCGTTGCTGCGTGCCCCCGCGCGCGGTAGCCATGGCGCCATGCGGACAGCATCCCGCGCATCCCTCCGGGACCGAAAAGCGCCTGTAGCACGCGCGCCGTTCGACGGCGCCCGTGCAAGCCGCCACGCAGTAAAAAACAAGGAGTCCGCCATGCGCTTCCTCCACAAGCTGATGCCCGGCACCGCCGCTGCCGCCTGCCCGCCACCGGTCGCCATGCCCGTGTCGCAACTGTTCCAGGTCGTGGTGATCTGCCGCGATGCCGGCGAGCGCCGCATCGCGCAGCAGATCATGGACGAGCTCGAGGCCAACCAGATGACGCTGCGCAGCCTGCACGCGCGCAGCCTCGAGCAGCGCGAACTGACCGAGGTTCGCGTCCTGCTGCTATGCCCCCAGGACGCCCGCGCCGCCATGGTGCGGCTGGTGCAGGGCCTGGGCTTCACGCCACAGGTGCGCTCCGTGCGCTGGGAAACCGTGCCGCAACCCGAGCGCGCACTGGCTGCCACCGCCCACTGAGCCGATGCGCCCCGGCCTGATGCCGGCGGCACATTGCAACCGACAAGGAGAGTCCATGGACCCCGACCCTAGTTGCCAACGCATGCGCCGAAGGTGCTGCGTGTCCGTCTCCGCCTGATCCCTCCTACCATCCCTTGATGTCGGCGGATCGGCAAACCCGGACCCGCACGGCCATTCCCGCCCGACCGCAGCAACGCACGCCGCGGCCCGCGCGACACGGAATCCCCCGCCCTTCGGCGCCGCGCCCCAACCCCGCGTAGCGCACAGCACGACAGCCCTCTCCCACCAGAGACCCGTCCGGCCATTGGCCGCCGGCCCGCTGGGGATTGCGCTCGTCCCTAGTGCCAAAAGCGGCGTTTTCGCCGCCCGCACACGCTGCCGCGCACCACCACAACAACACATCACACGATGAACGCGATGTGCGGCGGCGCTCGTCCGTCGCGCAGAGGAGAAACCATGTCCAACCCGATCCCGCACAGGCAGCGCCTGCTGGCCCTGGCCATCGCCTGCGCCGCGCCCTGGCTGCTGAGCGCTTGCGAGCCCTCGCGCCCAGCCCAGGCCAAGACTGTGGACAGCCCCAAGCCCCAGGGCGCCGGCGCGGCAGCCACCGACAAGCTGCGCGAAGGCGGCCTGATCGCGCTGCCGCAGGGCTCGCCGCTGCGCAGCCGGCTCGTCGTCGAGGCCGTGCAAGAGCAGGATGTCGCGCGGCCCATTCCGGTGCCCGGCGTCATCGAGGCCGATCCGGCCCGCCTGGTGCGCATCGCGCCGCCGCTGTCCGGGCGCATCGTGCGCCTGCACGCCGACCTGGGCGACGCCGTGCGCAAGGGAGAACCGCTCATCACGTTCGACTCGGCCGAGCTGAGCACGGCGCAGGCCGAAGCCGGCAAGGCGCGCGCCGCGCTGCGCGAGACGCAACTGGAACTGGAGCGGCAGCGCACGCTGTACGCCGAGGAGATCGCCGCGCGCAAGGACCTGGAACAGGCCGAAATGGCCCATGCCCAGGCCAGCCACGAAGCGGAGGCCGCCGCGTCTCACCTGGCCCAGCTCGGCGCCAGCGGCGGCAATGATCCGCTGGCGCGGCGCCACCTGGTGATGCGCGCGCCGATCAGCGGTCGCGTGATCGCGCTCGACGGCGCGGCGGGCACGTACTGGAACGACACCAATGCACCGGTCATGACCGTGGCCGACCTGTCGACCGTCTACCTGGCCGCGAACGTGCCGGAGAAGGACCTCTCGGCCGTCTTCGTCGGCCAGCGCGCGCGCATCGACCTGAACGCCTATCCCGGCGAGCCGGTCATGGGCGAGGTGCGCTATGTGGGCGAGACCCTGGACCCCGACACCCGCACCGTCAAGGTCCGGGTCGCGATGCGCAATGGCGAAGGCCGGCTGCGTCCCGGCATGTTCGCCCGCGTGATCTTCACCGGAAAGCCGCGCACCGCGCTGGTGGTACCCGTGTCGGCGCTGCTGCAGGACGGCCTGTACACCAAGGTGATGGTGGAACGCGGCGAGTTCCGCTACGCAGCGCGCCCGGTGCGCACCGGCGATGTGGTCGACGGCATGGCCGAGGTCCTCGAGGGCCTGCGGGCCGGCGAGCGTGTCGTGGTCAAGAACGGAGTACTTCTCAATGATTGACCGACTCGTCACCCTCTGCTTCCACCGCCGCGGCATCGTCTGGCTGGTGTTCGCGCTGGTCGCCCTGTACGGCGTGCACAGCTGGCGGCAGCTGCCCGTGGAAGCCTATCCCGACATCGCCGACGTCACCTCGCAGATCGTCACCCAGGTACCCGGCCTGGCCGCCGAGGAAGTCGAGCAGCAGATCACCATCCCGCTCGAGCGCGCCCTGCTGGCCACGCCCGGCATGCACGTGCTGCGCACGCGCAGCCTGTTCGCGCTGTCCCTGGTCACGGTGGTGTTCGAGGACGGCACCGAAGGCTATTGGGCGCGCCAGCGGCTGCAGGAGCGCCTGGCCGAGGTCGACCTGCCCTACGACGCCAAACCCGGCCTGGATCCCTACACCTCGCCGATCGGCGAGGTCTACCGCTACACGCTGGAATCGCCGACGCGCGACCTGCGCGAGCTGTCCGACCTGCAGTTCTGGACCGTCATCCCGCGCCTGAAGAAGGTCGCGGGCGTGGTCGATGTGACCAACTTCGGCGGCCTGACCACGCAGTTCATGCTCGAGCTCGACCCGACCAAGCTCAACCAGTACCACCTGACCCTGGCCCAGGTGACCGAGGCGCTCAACGCCAACAACGCCAATTCCGGCGGCGGCGTGCTCGACCGCGGGGAACAGTCCTACGTGGTGCGCGGCGTGGGCCTGCTGCGCTCGCTCGATGACATGGGCAATGTCGTGGTCACCAGCAAGGACGGCACGCCGGTGCTGGTCAAGGACCTCGGCAAGCTGCGCTATGGCAACGTCGAGCGGCGCGGCATCCTGGGCAAGGACGGCAAGTCCGACACCGTCTCCGGCATCGTGCTGCTGCTCAAGGACTACAACGCCGCGCAGGCGCTCGACGGCATCCATGCCGCCGTGCAGGATCTGAACGATAGGCTGCTGCCGTCCGACGTCAAGCTGGTGCCCTACCTGGACCGCACCAACCTGATCGAGCACACCATGCACACGGTCGGCATGACCCTGACCGAGGGCATGCTGCTGGTGGCCGTGGTGCTGCTGCTCTTCCTGGGCAGCCCGCGCGCCGCCCTGATCGTGGCGCTGACGATCCCGCTGGCGCTGCTGATCGCCTTCATCTTCATGCATCACTTCCACGTCCCGGCCAACCTGCTCAGCCTCGGCGCGATCGACTTCGGCATCCTGGTCGACGGCGCCGTGGTGCTGGTGGAGAACATGCTGCGCCGGCGCGAGCAGCTGCAGCAGCGGCCGCTGACGCCACTGGACGCGATCGGGGCCACGCTGCAGGTAGCGCGCCCGATGTGCTTTGGCATGCTGGTGATCGTGGCGGCCTACCTGCCGCTGTTCTCGTTCGAGCGCATCGAGTACAAGCTGTTCTCGCCGATGGCCTATGCGGTCGGCGCGGCGCTGGTCGGCGCCCTGCTGGTGGCGCTGACCCTGATCCCGGGCCTGGCCTGGCTGGCCTTCCGCAAGCCGCGGCCGGTCTTCCACAATCCGGTGCTCGGCTGGCTGGGGCAGCACTATCAGGCCTTCCTCGCGCGCAGCGTAGGCGGCACGCGCTGGGTGGCGGCGGCCTGCGCCGCCTCGCTGGCCGGCCTGCTGGCGCTGGGCCTGACCATCGGCCGCGACTTCCTGCCCTACCTGGACGAGGGCTCGCTGTGGCTGCAGGTGCAGATGCCGCCCGGCATCACGCTCGATCGCGCGGCCGCCATGGCCGACGAGCTGCGCCATGTCACCCTCGAGTTTCCCGAGGTGTCCTACATGGTGACGCAGACCGGCCGCAATGATGACGGCACCGACTACTGGACGCCATCGCACATCGAAGCCAGCGTGGGCCTCAAGCCCTACCACGAATGGCCGTCGGGCATGGACAAGCAGAAGCTGATCGCGCAGCTGTCGGCGCGCTATGCGCAGATGCCTGGCTACTCGGTGGCCTTCATGCAGCCGATGATCGACGGCGTGCAGGACAAGCTGTCGGGCGCCCACAGCGACCTGGTGGTCAAGGTGTACGGCGACGACCTCGCCGAGGCGCGCGGCGTGGCCACGCAGGTCGCCGCCACCCTGCGCGGCGTGCCCGGCGCGGCGGACGTCGCGGTCGACGTCGAGCCGCCCCTGCCCAACCTGCGCATCGAGCTGGACCGCGCCGCGGCCTCCCGCCATGGCATCAATGCCGCCGACGTGGCCGAGCTGATCTCCACCGGCATCGGCGGCGCGCCGATCGGCCAGCTCTATGTGGGCGAGAAGAGCTACGACATGACGGTGCGCTTCCCGCCCGACGCGCGCAGCCGCCCCGAGGCCATCGGCGAGCTGATGCTCAGCGCCGCCAACGGCGCCAAGATCCCGCTGGCCGAGGTGGCGAAGATCCGCACCACCTCGGGCGAGAGCGTGATCGTGCGCGAGATGGGCCGGCGCCACATCATCGTGCGGCTCAATGTGCGCGACCGCGACCTGTCCGGCTTCCTGCGCGAAGCGCAGGCGGCGATCGCGCAGGCCGTGCCGGCCGACGGCCGCCGCGTGCAGGTCGAATGGGGCGGGCAGTTCGAGAACCTGCACCGCGCGCAGGCCCGTCTTGCGCTGATCCTGCCCATGACGCTGGCCTTGATGTTCGTACTGCTGTTCGCCGAGTTCCGCAACCTGCGCCAGCCGGCGCTGGTGCTGCTGGCCGTGCCCCTGGCCATGCTGGGCGGCCTGGCGGCACTGCACCTGCGCGGCATGACGCTGAACGTGTCCAGTGCGGTCGGCTTCATCGCGCTGTTCGGCGTGGCGGTCCTCAATGGCGTGCTGATGATCGCGCAGATCAACCGCCTGCGCGCGCAGCAGGGCAGCACGCTGCGCGCGGCGGTGCTCGAGGGCGCGGCCAGCCGGATGCGCCCCGTGCTGATGACCGCCACCGTGGCCGCGCTGGGCCTGACCCCGGCCATGCTCGCCACCGGCCTGGGCAGCGATGTGCAGCGGCCGCTTGCCACCGTGGTGGTGGGCGGCCTGTGCACGGCCACGCTGTTAACGCTGGCCCTGCTGCCGGCCCTGTACTACCTGATCGAGGCCCGCGCCGAACGCCGCGCCCTGGCGGCAGCCGCGGCGGACGAGCCATCCGGCGCAAGCGATGAAACGGCGGCGATGCCGCCCCGCGCCTGAGGAGAACCCATGTTCCACATCATTCCATTGCTGCCGCAAGGCAGGTTCCCGGGCGCCCTGGCCGCCCTGGCTCCATTCGCGCTGGCGCTGCTGGCATCCACTGCGGGCGACGCCCGCGCCGAGGCCGCCGTGCCCGGCAGCACGCCGGCAGCCGGCGCCACGCCGCCGGCCGCAGCGACATCGGCCATCGCCAGTGCATCCGCGTCCGCAGCCACGCTGCGCTTCGCGGACTATCTCGACGCGGTCGAGCAGCACAATCCCGGGCTCGCCGCACAGCAGGAGACCATCCACAGCGCCGAGGCCGAGATCAGCATCGCCGGCGTGCGGCCCGACCCCTCCATCAGCTATGGCGTCAGCAGCATCGAGTTGAGCCGCGCGGTGTCGCCCAAGCCGCCCCGCACCCAGCAGATCGGCCTGGAGATCCCGATTGAGCTCGGCGGCAAGCGCGGCCGCCGCATCCAGGCGGCCAAGTCCAACCTGCGCCTGACCGAGGTCACCGTGCAGGGCTTCCGCAACGAACTCTACAGCGAGGCTGCCGCGGCCTTCGTCGAAGCCTGCCGCAGCCGCGCGGCGCTGGTGCGGCAGGAGTCGTCGCTGGCGGCCCTGTCGGAGATCGCGCGGGCCAATGCGGTGCGCAACCGCACCGGCGACGTGGGCGGGCTTGAGCTGGCGCAGTCGCGCGTGGAGCGCGACCGCTTTGCCGCCGAGGTCAAGACCGCCCGCGCCGCGGCCAGCAGTGCGCAGATCCGGCTGGCCATTCCGCTGGGCAAGCCGATGGCCGAGGCCTTCGGCGACATGCCGCTGGCCTGCGAGCACCTGCCGCCCGAGCCCCCGGGCATCGACACGCTGCTGGCGCAGGCGCTGGAGCGGCGCGACGCGGTGCGCATCGCGCGCGCGGCACTGGACAACGCCTACGACAACCTCGCGCTGGCCCGTGCCAACCGCTGGGTCGATCCCAGCGTGAGCATCGGACTCGACGTGACGTCCGGCGTGAACGGCACGGTGGGAGACGACGGCCTGCCCCAGGGCGACGGGGTGCCGCGCTCGCGCATGCTGAGCGTATCGGTATCGATCCCGATACCCTTCTCGCGCCTGCAGCGCGGCGAGCTGCTGCAGGCCGAGTCCCACATCACGCAGGCCATGCTGGATCTGCGCGGTGCGGAACTGGCGGCGACGACGGAGGTGCGCAGCGCGCATGCCACTTATCTCGCCGCACGCGAGAATGCCGAGCAATACCGCGCATCGGTGCTGCCGGACGCCGACCGCGTTCTGGATGGCAAGCGCCGCGCCTATCGGCACGGCTCCGCCTCGCTGCTGGAGGTACTGGACGCGCAGCGCTCGGCCGACGACACCTACCAGGCCTACCTGCAGGCACGCGCCGACCTGGCCGCGGCGGCCGTGCAGCTGCAGCTGTCGATCGGCGAGCGGCCCGCGCTCTAGGCCTGTTCTAGGTCTGTTCTAGGCCTGTTCTAGGCCTTTAGCGCGGCCGGCACGGCCACGGCGCCCGGGGCCGACACCCGCGGCGCCGGGCCGCCCTCCCAGTCGCGCACATAGCCGGGCTGCAACGCCTGCGCGCCGTCGGGCTGCGGGGCGCCGCCGCTCAACGCCAGCGGCAGCACGCCCGCCCAGACCGGCTGCGCCATGTCTTCCTCATCGTCCTTGGGGCCGCCCGTGCGCGACTTGGTGACGGCCTCGTCCAACGCCAGCCGCAGCACGGTGGTGGCCGCCAGCTCATTGCGGTCGCCAGGCCGGGCTTCGCGCGAACGGCCCTGCGCGATGTGCTCGACGAAGGCGTCCATCGCAGCCGCCTTGGCCGCCCCCTCGACCGCTTCGAACACACCGTAGATCATCGCCGAGCGGTAGTTCATCGAATGGTGGAAGGCCGAGCGTGCCAGCACCAGCCCGTCCAGATGTGTAACGGTGACGCAGACCTGGCCACCGGCCGCGGCCACCTTCAGCATGCGGCTGCCGTTGGAGCCATGAATGTACAGGTGATCGCCCTCGCGCCAGCAGGCGGTGGGAATGCAGTGCGTGCCGGACTCGTCCGCGAAGGCCACGTGGCAAAGATAGGCCCCATCGAGAATGGCATGCAGGTCTGCGGGGTCATAGCTGCCGCGCGCCGGCATCCGGCGGATCCGCGTGCGCGCCGATGGCGCCAGGAGGGTCGGATCGTCTTCAGACAGGGACGGGACGGTGGAGTCTGCGGATGCCATGCGCATTCCTTCAAGGGAGGTGGATAGGATCGCCAGATTAGGGATTACATGGCACCATTGGTAGAGCCAGATCGAGGTGTAATTTTGGAGCCACCAGATGGACTACGGCCTGTTGCTTGCCGCCTACCGCGCCAGCCAGCCCCAGCGCATGCCCGCGCAGCGGCTGCTCTATGAGAGCCTGCGCGCCGCCATCCTCGACGGGCGCATTGTCCAGGGGACGCGGCTGACAGCCTCGCGCGCGCTCGCGACCGAACTGGGCATGGCGCGCAATTCCGTGCTGTACGCCTATGAACGGCTGGCCTCGGAAGGCTATGTCAAGAGCGGGCGGCACGGCACCACGGTGGCGCGGCTCGGCCTGCGGCCGCCGGCCGCGGCGGGCGCGGCGGGCGCGGCTGCACACCTCGCGCCATCGGGCGACACCGCCGCCGGACCCGGCCTCTCCCGCCGCGTCAGCGGGCTGGGGCGCGACGATCCGCGCACCTACGACCTGCTGCCGTTCAAACCCGGCGTGCCGGCCCTGGAGGCGTTTCCGCTGGCCCACTGGCGCCGCTGCGTCGAGCGCGCCTGGCGCGCCTTGTCACCACACCACCTTGGCTATGGCAGAGCCGGCGGCCAGCCCGCGCTGCGCCACGCCATCGCAGAGTACCTGCGCGTGGCGCGCGGCGTGCGCTGCGAGGCTGAGCAAGTCTTCGTCACCGATGGCACGCAGTCCGCCCTGGACCTCTGCGCGCGTATGCTGGCCGATGCCGGCGACACCGCCTGGGTGGAAAATCCCGGCTACGCGGGCGCGCGCGCCGCCTTCCAGTCAGCCAGCCTTCGGCTGGAACCGATCCCGGTCGACGCCGACGGCATCGCGCCCCCGCCGGGGCATTGGCAGCGGGTGCCGCCCCGCCTGGTCTATATCACGCCCTCGCACCAGTACCCGCTCGGCTCGGTCCTGAGCCTGGAGCGCAGGCTGGCGTTGATCGGGTCGGCGCGCGCCGCCGGCGCCTGGATCATCGAGGATGACTACGACAGCGAATTCCGCCGCGACGGCATGCCGGTACCCGCTGTTCAGGGCCTGGAGCCGGACTCTCCCGTGGTCTACCTCGGCACCTTCAGCAAGACCATGTTCCCGGCGCTCAGGCTGGGATTCATGGTGGTGCCCCGCCGCCTTTGCGAGGACATGGCGGACACCGTCGGCGAGATTGCGCCGCGCGGCCACGTCGCCGAACAGCTGGCGCTGGCCGAATTCATCGACAGCGGACGCTTCGCCGCCCACCTGCGGCGTATGCGACGCCTCTACGCGCAGCGGCGCGACGCACTGCAGGACGCGCTGGCGCGCCACCTCGGCGGCCGGCTGACGGTATCCGGCAGCGCCGGCGGCATGCACCTGAGCGCCCGCCTGGATCTGCCGCTGTCCGATACCGCCGTCTGCGCGTCAGCGGCCGCCCACGGCATGGCGCTGCGCCCGCTGAGCCGCTATCTGCTGCCCGGCACGCCGCAAGCGCAGTACAACGGCTTCGTCTTCGGCTATGCGGGCACGCCTGCCGAAGCCATGGAAGCAACGGTGCGCCGCCTGGCCCGCGTGATCGACGAACTCGCCCGCCAGCCTGGCGCCCAGTCCGCTGAATCACTGAAATGGGAGGTGAAGGACATGCCATGCGGGAATCAGCGCTAGGGCGGAGCAGTGCATTCGGATGGCACAGCAATCCGCCTGCGTAGCGGCACGCGCTTGCCAGCGCGTGCGCGCCCTGCAAGGGCAAAGCGCAGCAATAGCATGGCTATTGCGAGCATTTGCAACGACGCCGCTGCGTCAACCCGGCCCGCATGGCGTGGCAGGCACCGACCGATTTCAGTGATTCAGTGGACTAAGCCAGTTCCAGGTCCACGCCGAAGCCGCCGGCCACTTCGCAGTCGATCAAGCCGGTGGCGTAAGCGAGCAGGCAGGCCTCGGTCTGCGCAACCGTGGCGGACAACTGCATCCAGTCTGGCGTGAAGCGCACACCGACACTGGTATCCGGACCGGAGATGCGCACCCAGCCATGGCGCTCGCCCGCGTCGATGGTGTCGGGCACGGCGAGCCGGATGGTGAAGCCCTTGTAGCGATGTGTCCGTTCTTGCATGCTGGCCTCCTATTTTGAGCAGGAGGATAGCAGCGGCATTTTGCGCAAAATTGACAAGCATCAAGCGCGCCCGGGCGTGGCGCAGTGCTGTGCGTCCGCGCGGATCACCGCCTGCCGTCGGCGCCACTCGCGCGCTGCGCCTGCATCAGGCGATGCGCCGCCACGAAACAGCCAAGTGCGATCAGCGTGCACAGGATCAGCAGCCCGATGGCCAACGGCCCGCCGTGCCAGAAACCGCCCAGCCAGCGGGTCAGTTCCGCTGCGAGGAAGGTTGCCCGCCCGCCGATGCTCTCCAGCCGGGTCTCATAGAGCTTGGTGTCCGGCGTCGCGCCGGCCAGCTGCCAGCTCTCATCGCGCCAGGGCATGGAATACACCATGGCCGCCCCGACCAGGCCTGCGGCCAGGACCAGCACACCCGCCAAGTACAGGCAGATGGGCCCGAGCGCCCCCGTGCCTCGCATCCGCCACCATGCGGCATCGCCCATGCTCGTCCCCCGTCACAATCCGCCCACCTCTTATCAGTATGGGCGGAGCGCAAGCCAAGAAAAAGGCTGTGGGTGGCATCAGGCAAGCGGGAATCCGGATGTCCGGCGATCAAGACTTGGCCTTTCCGCCCGGCTGACCTTTCCGCTCGGCGGCGCGGCAGCCCTCGGCCCGACGTGCACCCGACGTGCACCCCGCGTGCGCCCGCCGCTGCACTTCATGCCGTGCCCGGCCGGCGGGCCTGTCGCGCCGGGACGTCAGCGCGGGAACGTGCCCCCACTGCGAAAGTAGGCAAGTACAATACGGACCGCTCTAGATCGCCCCCCTCCCCGTTTCGCCACATCCCCGACCCATGTCCAATCTCATCGTGCACGGCGGCGCCCCGCTTCGCGGCCGCATCGTCCCCTCGGCAAACAAGAACGCGGTCCTGCCCGTGCTTTGCGCCACCCTGCTCACCGATGCCCCGCTACGGCTCCATGGCGTGCCCGACATCACCGATGTGCGCAAGATCCTGGAGATCTTCGGCACGCTGGGCAGCGACGTGAACTGGAACCGCGAGACTGGCACGCTTGACCTGCACCATCGCGCCACCACCTTCGACGCGCAGCGCCACCGGCTGCCTGAGGAGATGCGTTCGTCGATCATGCTGGTGCCTCCGCTGCTGGCGCGCTTCGGCGTCGCCCGGCTGGAGGACAACGTCAAGGGCTGCACGCTGGGCGTGCGTGAGATCGACCCGCACGTCGACATCTTCCGCTCCTTCGGTGGCGAGGTGACACGCGCCGAGGGCTCGCTGCTCGTGCGCTGCGCTGGCTCACTGACGACCACGGACCACTGGCTCGACTATGCCTCGGTCACCACCACCGAGAACTTCGTGCTGTGTGCGGCCGCCGCAAGCGGCACCTCAACGCTGACCAACGCCGCTTCGGAGCCGCACGTGCAGGAGTTCTGCCGCTTCATGACGATGCTGGGCGTGCGCATCGAGGGCATCGGCACGTCGCGCCTGACGGTGCACGGAGGCAATACGCTCGGCGGCGGCGAGTTCCGCTTCGACGAGGACTTCCATGAGATCACGACCTTCCTGGCACTGGGCGCCATCACCGGCGGCGATATCGTGGTGCGCAACAGCGCACCGGAGAACTTCCCGCTGCTCGACCGCACCTTTGCCAAGTTCGGCGTCAAGATCGCGCACGAGGACGGCTGGTCGCGCGCAACGCGCTCCGGCCCGCTGCAGGTGCAGACGCCCTTCACCAGCAATGTGCTGACCAAGGTCGAGGCAGCGCCCTGGCCCTATTTCCCGGTCGACCTGCTGCCGATCTTCATCGCCCTGGGCGTGCGTGCGCAGGGCAATGCCATGTTCTGGAACAAGGTCTACGACGGCGCCCTGGGCTGGACGGGAGAGCTGTCGAAGTTCGGCGCCCATGTGTTCTCCTCCGACCCGCACCGTCTCATCACCTTCGGCGGCAATCCGCTGACGCCCGCCGTGGTGGAGAGCCCTTACATCATCCGCGTGGCGATCGCCCTCTTCATGGTGGCCGCCAGCATCGATGGCCGCTCCGAGATCCGCAACGCCACGCCGATCCGCCGGGCCCATCCGCGTTTCGTCGAAAACCTGCGCAGCCTTGGCGCGCAGGTGGAGTGGACCAGCGAAGATTAACCGCACCCGCCGGCGCCATGCGGCGCCGGCTCGCCGCGTTAGCTCAGAGGGCAGCCTCGCCTGCCCTCTGCCGCAAACGGCGCTCAGTCGGGGGCGCGCTCCGGCACCGGGAGATTCACCCATTCCTTATAGAATGCCTCGATGTCCGGCTCAAAGTCGTGGATCACGGGATACCACGGGGTAGGCGCCTCAACGTCGTGCATGGTGCCGCACGATGGGCAGTAGTATTCGCGATACACCTGCCACTGGGTGTCGGGAGCCATCAGCTTCGGATAGACCTCGGTCATCGCTTCCTCGGTGTCGCGCACGTAGATCGAGGCATGCAGCTTCCAGTTCTCGCGGTAGTCGCAGAACTCGTGACCGCAGTCGCACTTGACCACCCACTTCTTGCTCTTGGCCGATTGCACGATGAACATGTGCGGGCTGAGCGGAAGCACGATGCGGTCAGGGAAGCTGACCTTGGCCTGCAGGGCCGCAAGGTACTGCGCGAACCGGCTCTCGTCCTTGGGCATCGAGAGCATGCGGAAGGTGGTTTCCCAGTCAAGGGAGCCCTCGACGAGGTGGGCGACCTGTTCATTGGTATAGGTTGACATTGTTCAACTCCTGGATGCGGTGATTACTCTTCGACCTGGACGACGGTGGTGACGTCGGGCAGCAGGGAAAGGTCCATGCGGTGCTTGGCGCCGTAAGACGGCACGCCCAGTTCTTCTTCACGCACCAGCCAGTCGGCGGGCAGGTTCCAGAACTGCTTGAACTCCCGCGTGAACTTCTCAGACAGGGCGAAGCTGGTGGCGAACATGTGCTGCACCTGGACGGACGCGTGCTTGTTGAGAATGCGTTCGCGCTCTTCCTTCATCCATTCGCGCGTCGGCAGGGCCCGGGCCAGGCGTTCCTTGCGAACTTCGGCACGGCGTGCCTGGGTCCTGGCGACATCCACCGTGAACACGCCCTTGCCATCCTGGGTGAAGACGGCGCCATAGACCTTCTGCGCATATTCCGGCAGCAGGAACTTCTGGTTGAGGTCCGCTTCGATGGCCTTCGGGTCCCGGTCAAGCGGGTCACCAAAGCCGGGGCCGCCGCGCAGGTAGTTCAGGTACAGATCATGGTTGGCGTAGCAGTCCTCGGTCGTGACACACTGCTTGTCGCGCTTGACCACGGCGGTGGCGTCGATGTGGCGCTCGAAGTCGGGGTTGCCCGGGTCGATGTCGCCGCCCAGCGGCAGGGAGTCGCCGATGGCGATGCGCTCGTCGAGGCCCGTCTTGTGCGCCTCGAAGCGGTAGCCGGTGGCGGATGGATAGCCGCCCATCATGCCCCAGTCGCTGTTCATGTAGCCGTTGCCCATGAAGAACATGGTCCAGTCCTGGGCGTTCCACACCATGCGCAGCGTCTCGAAGCCGTTGCCACCGCGGTACTTGCCGTAGCCGCCGGAGTTGGCCTTGACGTTGCGGCCGAGGTAGAGCAGTGGCTCGGCCATCTCCCAGATCTCGATGTCGCCCATGTCGCCTTCGGGGTTCCAGATCGCGGCAGCGTGGTTGAGGCCATCCTTGACGGCGCAGGCGCCGGTGCCGCAGGAACTGGCCTCGAAGCTGTTGACCGCGTGGATCTCTCCGTCCTGATTGATGCCGCCGCCCTGCAGCCAGTTGGAGGTGTTGGCGTTGCCGGCGTTGACCTCTTCCAGGTAGCCGCGGCTGAAGTACGACTGCGACAGGCCGCGCCATAGGGCTGCCCAGCCGGAGACCAGGAAGTGCCAGGCATAGGCATGGCCGGTGCGGCGGTCATCTGGGTTGCACCACGTGCCCTTGGGCAGGCGGAACTCGGTGGCGAAGTAGGCGCCATCGTTGATGCGCTGGGTGGGCACCAGGGTCTGGCACATCATCACCCAGATTCCGGAAGTAAATGCGACCTGATGGGCGTTGAAGGTGTGCCAGCCCCAGCGGCTTGCGCCCTCGAAGTCCAGGCGCCACTTGCCGTCTGGCTTGATCGTCATCTCGCAGGGCGAGTGCATGATCGAGTCGAGCTTGGCGAAGGCGTTGGAGACTTGCACGTCGTCGTGCTTGAAGGGCACGTCGACGAAGGACACCTTGCGGTACTTGCCTGGCAGGGTCATGGCCTTGATGCGGCTCTGCAGTCCACGGCGGCCTTCTTCGATGACCTCGTAGGCAAACTTCTCGTAGGCCTCGAGGCCGTCGGCACGGATCACTTCTTCGACCAGTTCGCGGATCATGTGGCAGCCGGCGATCCGGGTTTTCTCGTCGAGGATCCAATATTTCGGCGTGCGCACCGAGCGCTGCGACTCGTGCAGCCAGTCGCGCAGCGGCTCGTCGTTCACGCCGGTCTTGCGGCAGGTGATCATGTAGCCGTCGCCGAAGCGTTGCGTCTGGCCAGTCGACATGGAGCCCGGCGTCACCGAGCCGGTGTCGATCACGTGGGTGACGCCGCCCACCCAGCCGATCAGCTTGCCCTCCCAGAAGATCGGCACGATGGTGGCGATGTCGCAGGGGTGCACGTTGCCGATGGAGCAGTCGTTGTTGGTGAACATGTCACCGGGATTGATGCCAGGGTTGGCCTCCCAGTTATTCTCGATCATGTACTTGATCGCTGCGCCCATGGTGCCGACGTGGATGATGATGCCGGTCGAGGTCAGCACGCAGTCGCCCACGGCGTTGTAGAGCGTGAAGCAGAGTTCGCCTTCCTGCTCGACGATCGGGCTGGCGGCAATCTTCTTCGCGGTCTCGCGGGCATGCACCAGGCCGCCGCGCAGCTTGGAGAACAGCTTCTCATAGCCGATGGGGTCGCTGTCGCGGAACTCCAGCTTGTCGAGGCCGTTGTAGTGGCCGGTAGCCTGCGTACGAGCGATGATTCCGTCGCGGAATTGCTTGAGGGTCTCACCGCTCTGCAGCAGGTGGCCAAGGCCCACTTCCTTGTTGCTCATCATGTTCATGGCGTGTCTCCTTATTTCACTTCCTTGAGGTGGAACAGGCGGTGCTTATCGACCGTCGTCTCGAAGCCATCCGGCACGACGAAGGTCGTGGCATCGGATTCGATGATGGCGGGGCCCACGATGTGGTTGCCGGCCTTGAGCGATTCCATCTTCCAGAGCGCGGCATCTACCCACCTCTTGTGGCGATAGAAGGGGCGGGTACCGAGATAGGCTTCCTTGGGCGGCGTCGGGCCTGCATCGGGGTCTTCCGGCAGCACCGGCTTCTGGGTCACGACGGTGCCGCGCAAGATCGCGCCGGTGATCGAGAAGCCCAGTTCCGGCGAGCGCGCGGAACTGGCGTAAACACGGCCGTAGGTGCTCTCGAAGGTCTCAACGATCTGGTCCCAGTCGGCGGCAGTCGCTGCGCTGGTGACCGGCGAGACGATCTCGAGGTCGTTCAGTTGGCCCATGTACTGCATCTTGTAGCCGGGGATCAGCAGGACGTCTTCGGGCTTGTAGCCGTTGAGGACAAACTCGTCGATCACCTTGAGGGCCAGTTCGGACCAGGCTTCCTGCAAGGTCTTGCAGGCAGTAGCCTTTACGGCGTCCGGCGCGAACTGGGCGACACCGAGGTCCACCGACTTGTCGTAGCGATATTCGAAGTCGGCGCAGGCGCAGCCGAACGCCGAGAAGCCGGCCGCCCAGGCGGGCACGACCACGTCCTTGAAACCCACACCCTCGGTATAGCCGTAGGTATGCACGGGGCCGGCGCCACCGTAGGAGAAGCACGTGAACTCCGCCGGGTTGTAGCCCTTGGCGCTGATATTGGCGCGCAGGTATTCGGACAGCGTCAGGTCCAGCAACTCGATGACGCCGGCAGCGGCATCTTCCACCGACAGGCCGAGCGGATCGGCGATCTGGGCCTTGATGTGCTGGCGGGCGCGTTCCACATCGAGCTTGATGGCGCCACCGAGGAAGTTCTGAGGATTCAGGTAGCCCAGCACCACGTGGCAGTCGGAGACGGAAACGGTGTCGAGTCCGCTTTCCGGCCAGCAGGTGCCGACGCGGTAGCCGGCGCTGTCGGGGCCAAGCTTGATGGACTTGCTGTAGGGGTCCAGGCGCACGAAGCTGCCGGCGCCCGCACCGACGGAATCCATGGCTACCAGGGGCAGCGAGAGGACCAGTCTGGCCATGTCCGGGTCAGACTTGATGGCGAAGTTGCCCTTGGTGATCAACGCCACGTCGAAGCTGGTGCCACCGATATCGGAACAGGCGATGTTCTCGTCGCCCAGGGCCTCACCGAGCAGCTTGGAGCCGATCACGCCGCCGATCGGGCCGGAAACGATTGTTCGCGCGAGTTCCTTGGCCTTCCAGCTGATGGTGCCGCCGTGCGTCGCCATCACGCGCAGGTCGAACTTGGCCCCGTGCTTCTGGAAGCGGTCGCTGACCTTCTTCAATGTCTGGCGCGAAGGTTCAGCACCGTAGGCCTCCAGGATGGTGGTGTTCATCCTGTGGCTCTCCTTGCGCGACGGGTAGTAGTCTACCGAGGCAAAGACCGGGATATCCGATTTCAGCTTCTTCAACTCCTCGCGCACGATGTCGCGGGCGCGTTGCTCGCTCGATTCGTTCTTGTGGGATTGCAGCAGGCAAATGACGATCGCTTGCGAGCCGGCCTCCACCAGTTCCCGGGTAGCCTGGCGGACCTCGTCTTCACGCAGGGGGATGACCACCTTACCCTGGACGTCAGTACGCTCGGTAACGCCGCGGGTGCGCGAGACGGGCACCAGCGGTTCATCGTAGCGGTGTGTGTTCAGGTGGATGCGGTCTTCCAGCGCATAGCCCAGGTAGCTCTGCAGCGCGCGGCCCATCGAATGGATCTGCTCGAAGCCCCGGTTGCAGATGAGGCCGACATCAAGGCCCTTGCGCATCAGGATGCGGTTGAGCATGGCCGTACCGGAATAGACGCAGGTCATCAGCTCCGGATAGACGTCGTCCACGGTCCGGCCCCAGTGGGCGAGGGCATCTTCGGACGAGTTGTAGATGGCAAGGGATTCGTCACCGGGATTGCTCTGCGCCTTGCCGACCACGAAACGGCCATCCGAGCGCACAAAGAATGTATCGGTCATCGTGCCACCGGCATCGATGCCCATCACCTGTACGGTGGACTGGGGTTGCATATTGCCTCCTGTCATTGATGTAGTCGTCGTGGGATCTCCCACACCCACTACATGGCAAGGGGCGTGCCATCGCTGGACGGCGCCGGGCACCAGGCTTGAAATGAGAATGAAATCAATACCTTGCAGGCATTCTTTGGTCGCGGCGCCAGTCGCACAGTGTCCGCCGTAGGTGTCCGGATTTCCGACGCCCTCGCAGCGCTGTCCAGAACTCGGACACCTCCTGGCCTGCTTGCTGCGGAACACAATCTATTGACCGGCTACAGGTGCGTTGTGAAAGCTAGAGCCGCGTCCATGGACGCCGTATGCCAGTCCTGTCTATACCCTCACCCGAGTCCTTCGCTTCCGCCCAGGGTCAAAGGACAAGCGTGCGCGCTGACGCGACTCCCAGGCGCTGAGGTGAACTGCGTCTGGAGCTATTCCAACGAACTGTCGGGGCGTGTGCTCGAGCGCCAACGGCGGCTCACCAGCGCCTAGGAATGCCGAAGTTGATCGATGGTGCGCCCAAGGATGGGCTCGGCCTGCGCAGCCACACGGCGCAGGAAATCGGGCAGGAGTACTGCCGCTGACATGGCACTCGCCACCAGTCGATGGGACGCTGATCGGCGTATGCGAACTAGAATTGCGAAACTGGTCGTGTCATGGACAGACCCTTGGAAGTCGTGGCCATCAGCCGCCTGATGGCTTTGACCCCGGCACCCAATACATCAATTGCCCACGACTTCCAGCCATCGATCTGATCACTGCGGCTTTCGCCATACAAGCACCACATACAGAAGTGCTCGCAGTTGTTGGAGATCAGCCGATAGCGATCCTCGCCCAGGCGGGAGTAGGCTCGGCGGACAGCTTCAGTGCCATCGAACTTGGCGCCCGGGCTTTGCCTGACCCAGACGGCGTGCCCATCTGCAAACTCTGAGAGCGCGACTTCCTGCACCGGGCCGCGACGCAGTGACCGCGACAGTCCTGCGTAGTGCACCACCCTGCCGGCTCCCGCATAAACGCCATGATGCGTGTAACCAAGACGTTCGGTAACCAGATGGCTTCCGATCGTCAAGCCCACGTCCGCTACCGCTTCGACAATCAGGAGCCGTGTCCCCTCTGAATTCTTCATGGCCTGCACCGCGTTCCGCTTTCTCTCGCAAAGAGAGACCGCATACGGCGTGCCATCGCCACAAGCAAGCGGCACGGTAGGGGCCCGTGCCCTCTTCGGCCCAAACGCTTGATAGGCAATCTTCCATCGGTGACGCCCCGGCTGCACTTCAATGGCTGCGATAAGTCTGTTGCGCCACCCACCCTGCGATCGCCTTTACCTAGGGCTCTTCTATTCCCCCCTTCCGTGCTTCAAGCGGATCCACAAGCTTGGAATGGGCTCCTGAATCCGATGCAGCAGACGTCCTGAGTGCTTCGTTTCACTGTCCGAATTCCGGACGATTAGGCGGGACCATTAGGCGGCACTGTCCGATTTTCGGACATCGTCAGCGGCCTTTGCTGCAGAGCACAAATAATTGATTTGAAAGAGAATTATTGACTTGGCCCTAGCACGGCGCTACGGTTAGCTCAGTCAATTAACCGTGATCGTCCCATGCCGTTTTCTCGTTGCGGCACCCTGATTCCCCGCATCGGCGACGAACCGCTCGTTGCCTCGGCTTGGGAGCGTTTTGTGCAGGACCAGCCGCTAGATGCGGCAGGGGTGCGCAGCGTCGTCCTGGCGTCGTGGCAGCGGTGTCGTTCTGAGGCCGTTGACCCTGCCAGGCACTCCGCGCCGGGGGCAGCCGTCGAACGCGTTCGCCAGTTGCAGCGTCAGAACCGGGATTTTTGCGATGCCGCGCGCCCGGCACTCGAGGGCCTACGCGATGTCCTGCGTGAATGTGGCACCCTGATCATGCTCTCTGACGCAGGCGGCACCATTCTCCAGGTCAATGGCGGCAGCAGGGTCCGCACCGCAGGCGAGGGGATCAACCTGGCCACCGGCGGCTGCTGGAACGAGGAAGTCATTGGCACCAATGCCATTGGCACCGCGATCGCTGCCCGCGCTCCGGTTCAAATTCATGCCGACGAGCATTTCTGCCTGGACGTCAAGCGCTGGACGTGTGCTGCAGCCCCCATTGTTGACCCCCTTAGTGGCACTTTGCTCGGCGTAGTCGATGTCTCCGGTGTCAAGGAAACGCTTCATGGCCACACGCTGGGTCTGGTGCTGGCTGCGGCCAAGCAGATCGAGGGGGAACTAGCCCGCCGCGACAGTGCTCTCCACGAGCGGCTCCTGACCAGGGCCATCGACAGTTTCATCCGGTACGCTAATGATTACGTCGTGCTCGTCGACGCGCGGGGGCGCATTGTTCGCGCTAACGGAAATGCGCAGGCCGTGCTCGAGATGCATGGCGTGAGCTTGCCCATAGGAATTGGCAGTCAAATGCCAGGCCTCGATCTGGCACTATCGGATGTCGATCAGTGCTGCCAGCGCCCGCCGTGGCTACGCGCCGAATGGCTGCACCCGGTGAAGGACCATGAAGGTTCGCTGGGTACGATGCTTGTGATTCCACTTGCGGCGCGACAGACTCGGACCACTATATCTCTGCCCGCGACTCCGACACCACTGGCTGAAAATGATGCTTTCCGCGAGATCATTGGCCAAAGTGAGGTTTTGGAAGCAACCAAGGCCCGCGCTCGCCGCATCGCGCCACTCGATCTCCCTGTCCTGCTCTTGGGCGAGACGGGAGCTGGTAAAGAACTCTTCGCCCGGGCGTTGCATCGGGCAAGTAACCGCGCGCAAGGACCGTTTGTTGCCGTCAATTGCGGCGCCCTGAACCGCGAACTCCTGGCCAGCGAACTCTTTGGCTATATTGAGGGCGCCTTTACTGGGGCCCGACGTGGGGGCCTTCCAGGCAAGTTCGAGCAAGCCGAGGGCGGCACACTGTTCTTGGACGAGATCGGCGAAATGCCGCTAGACATGCAACCCCACTTGTTGCGCGTGCTGCAGGATGGCGTTGTGGTCCGCCTCGGCGATACCCGCGAGCGGCGCGTCTCGGTGCGTGTCATTGCTGCCACCAACCGTGATATGCAGAGCGAAATCGCAGCCAGACATTTTCGCGAAGACCTGTACCACCGCCTTTGTGCGGTCACCCTAGAGTTACCCGCGCTGCGCGAGAGGCCTGGCGACATCGATGCAATCGTCGAGCATCTCAACAGCAAGCTTGCAGTCAAGTATGGCTGTGCGCCCAAACGGCTAGACCCAGCTGTGCAACAGGCCCTTCTGAGCTATCGTTGGCCGGGGAACATACGCGAACTGCAAAATGCCTTCGAGGTGATGTTTGCGCTCTGTGAAGGCGACATTATCGACAGCTCCCTGCTGCCCCCCGCCATCGCACCGATGGTCAAGAATCCGCTTCCCATCCCACCCTCGAAATCAGAGTCCGCCTCGCCGGGACGACTTGAGACAATGGAGCGGCAAGCAATACTTAGCGCAATAGCGAATTCCCATGGAAATATGTCTATGGCTGCGCGCACGCTGGGAATTTCGAGGAGCACGCTCTATGTCAAACTAGCGGGGATTCGGGACCAACTAGGTAATTTGAGTTCCAAGATTTAGAGCAGGCAGGTCATCCACTGCGCCTTGCCTGCACCCGACCCGAACCCGGCCGAGTGGATGTGCCCGCGATCACCGCGGGACAACCTCCGCCACGCCGCGCTTCCTGAGCGCGGCACTCCTCAAGGGTCAGGCCAGCTCGATGCATCCAGCGAGGTAGTCATCGCGTAGCCGATCGACCGTGTAGTCAGCGGCCTGGGGTAAACTGTCGGCTGTTTTGCCTTGAGCTGCGGCACGTGCAGCACGCGCCTCCGCAGCGGGATCCGCGCCGGCATCGCGCGCGGCCCGTAACCGCCCCCGTTCGACGATCGCGGCCGCTGGCGACATGGCCGGCCAAGCGCCGATCTTGATCTGGCGTAGACGCCCGTCGACGCGGGACCTGCAGCGGTAGATCCAGGCGCGCCGCGAGGCACAGGCCTCCAGCCTAAGGCCTGGACAACCAGCGATCACCAGGTGTTCGCTTGTTGCAGCCGCTACGCAGCTCGGGCATCGGATTACATGGTGTAGGTTTTCGCAGCATAGCTTTTCTGGAACAAGACCGGACGCAGGCCGTGTGGGTTTCCAAGGACCAGATGCGAAAAAGCTACGCCGGAAGCATGAGTGCACGAGAGTGACGGCGGGTGCAGATGGTAGATGCGAATCCCATCGAACTTCGTCGAAACTCCCTCAAAAGCCATGCTAGACAAGGGAATGCAGGAAAAAGCCAACGTGGATCAAGCAGTTAAGAAACCGGCCAAAGACAGTCACACCCCAATGATGCAGCAGTATCTACGCATCAAAGCGGACCACCCCGACACCCTCCTCTTCTACCGCATGGGCGACTTCTATGAGCTCTTCCATGACGATGCAGAGAAGGCCGCGAGGCTGCTCGACATCACGCTGACCTCGCGCGGCGCCTCCAATGGTGTGCCGATCCGCATGGCGGGCATCCCCTTCCACTCGGCCGATCAGTACCTCGCGCGGCTGGTCAAGCTGGGGGAATCGGTGGCGATCTGCGAACAGATCGGCGATCCAGCCACCAGCAAGGGGCCGGTGGAACGCAAGGTCGTGCGCATCGTCACCCCGGGCACGCTGACGGACGCGGCGCTGCTGCCTGACAAGTCCGATACCTTCCTGATGGCGGTGCATCAGCAGACCACGCGGCGCGGTGTCAGCAAGATCGGCCTGGCCTGGCTGAACCTGGCCAGCGGCGAACTGCGCCTGATGGAGTGCGAGCAGGGCCTGCTGGCCCGCGAGCTGGAGCGGATCCGGCCGGCGGAACTCCTCTTCGCCGACGGCATCGACCTGCCTGTCGCCATCGGTGCCCGCACGCGCCTGCCCGAGTGGCACTTCGACCAGGAGGCTGGTACGCGACGGCTGCGCGAGCAGCTCGGCGTGGCCAGCCTGGACCCCTTCGGCTGCGCGGGGCTCGGCGCCGCGCTGGGCGCGGCTGGCGCGCTGCTGAACTATGCCGCCAGCACGCAGGGGCAGTCGCTGCGCCACGTGCAGGGCGTGCAGGTGGAGCGCGAGTCCGAGTTCGTCGGCCTGGATACCGCCACGCGGCGCAACCTGGAGCTGACCGAGACCCTGCGCGGCGGCGAAGGGCCGACGCTGTTCTCGCTGCTGGACACCTGCGCCACGACCATGGGCAGCCGGCTGCTGCGTCATTGGCTGCATCATCCGCTGCGCGACCCGGCGCTGCCGCGCGCGCGCCAACAGGCGATCGGCGCGCTGATCGAGCAAGGCATCGACACGTTGCGACCGGCCCTGCGCCGCCTGGCCGACGTGGAGCGCATCACCGCGCGGCTGGCGCTGCTGAATGCCCGCCCGCGCGACCTGTCATCGCTGCGCGATACACTGCGGGCCTTGCCCGAGGTGCAGGCCTGCGTGTCGCTCGACGGCGCCGCGCCGCTGCTGGCGCAGACGGTCGAAGAGCTTGCGGTGCCGCAGGCCTGCCTGGACCTGCTGGCCGCCGCCGTGGCCGAGGAACCCGCGACGGTGGTGCGTGACGGCGGCGTCATCGCGCGCGGCTACGATGCTGCGCTCGATGAACTGCGCGACATCTCCGAGAACTGTGGCCAGTTCCTGATCGACCTGGAGACGCGCGAACGCACGCGCACCGGCATTGCCAACCTTCGCGTCGAGTACAACCGCGTGCACGGCTTCTATATCGAGGTGACCAACGGCCAGGCGGACAAGGTGCCGGACGACTATCGGCGCCGCCAGACCCTGAAGAATGCGGAACGCTACATCACGCCTGAACTGAAGGCCTTCGAGGACAAGGCGCTGTCGGCGCAGGACCGTGCACTGGCACGCGAGAAGCAGCTGTATGACACCCTGCTCCAGCTGCTGCTGCCGCATATCGGCGAGCTCAAGCGGGTGGCCGGCGCGCTGGCCCGCCTCGACGTGCTGGCTGCGCTGGCCGAGCGCGCGCAGACGCTGGACTGGACCTGCCCGGAACGCGTGGCCGAAAACGTGATCGACATCGTGCAAGGCCGTCATCCCGTGGTGGAGGGCCAGCTTGCCGCCGAATCGGTGCCCTTCATCGCCAACGACTGCCAGCTCAATGAGGCGCGCAAGCTGCTGCTGATCACCGGCCCGAACATGGGCGGTAAGTCGACCTTCATGCGCCAGACCGCGCTGATCACCCTGCTGGCCTGCGTGGGCGCCTATGTGCCGGCGCGCCGCGCCGTGATCGGCCCGATCGACCGCATCTTCACCCGCATCGGCGCGGCCGACGACCTTGCCGGCGGCCGCTCCACCTTTATGGTGGAGATGACCGAGGCGGCCGGCATCCTGCACCACGCCACGCCGGCCAGCCTGGTGCTGATGGACGAGATCGGGCGCGGCACCTCGACCTTCGACGGCCTAGCGCTAGCCTGGGCGATCGCACGCCACCTGCTGTCGCACAACCGCAGCCACACGCTGTTCGCCACACACTATTTCGAGCTGACCCAGCTGCCGCAGGAGTTTCCGCAAGCGGCCAACGTCCACCTGTCGGCGGTCGAGCACGGCGACGGCATCGTCTTCCTGCACGCGGTGCAGGACGGCCCGGCCAGCCAGAGCTACGGCCTGCAGGTAGCCCAGCTCGCAGGCGTGCCGCAGCCGGTGATCCGCGCGGCGCGCAAGCACCTGGCCTGGCTGGAGCAACAGTCGGCCGATGCCACGCCGACACCCCAACTCGACCTCTTCGCCGCCCCGCCTGCGCCCGCCGAGCAGGACGATGACGCCGATGCAGCCGAATTCACCGCACCGGCGGCGGACTCGGCCGCCACGCGGGCGCTGCTGGACGCCATGGCCGGCGTCGATCCCGACAGCCTGTCGCCGCGTGACGCGCTCGATGCGCTGTACCGGCTCAAGGCGCTGGCAGACACGGCGGCAGCCGGCGCATGACGCCTGCCGCGATTGCGCGGATGCCGCAGTTCGGTCCGGGTGCGCGCCGCCACGCGGCCGTGCGGCGCGCGGCCGCCCGCATGCTGGGTGCGCTCGCACTGTCCGCCGCGCTGCTGCCAGGCAGCGGCCAGGGCGCCCCGCACAGCGCCGCCGCCACGCCGGCGGCACCGGCCCCGATCGTGCGCGTGGCGGTGTTTGCCGACCAGCCGCAGTGGCCCGCCGCGGAACTGGCCACGAGCCGCCTGCTCACAAGTTTCGGTGAGCGTCGGCTCGACTTCGTCATCCATGCCGGCGGCATCAAGGGCGACACCGAGAACTGTTCGGATGCACTTCTGGGCGCGCGCGAACGGCTGCTGGATACCTCGCCTCTGCCTCTCGTCTATGTGCCCGGCGAGGCCGAATGGGCCGAATGCCAGCATGCGGCCAGCGGCAGCTTCGACCCGCTCGAACGTCTCAACCGCCTGCGCGAACTCTTCTACGCCAGCGACGCCTCGCTCGGCCAGCGCACGATGCCGCTGACGCGGCAGTCCGACCAGGCCACCTTCCGCAGCTTCCGCGAGAACGTACGCTGGCGGAGCGGCCCGGTCATGTTCGTGGGCCTGAACCTGCCCGGCGACAACAACCACTATCTTGCCGAAGGCGGCCGCAACGGCGAGTTCGAGGACAGGCGCGAAGCAAATCATCAGTGGCTGGCGCGCGCCTTCTCATTGGCGCGGCAGCAGGACCTGCAAGGCATCGTGCTGATCGTGCACGGCGATCCGCAATTCGGCAACGGCTGGGAGCATCGCGGCAGGCCCAGCCTGTTCGACGCCTTCGTCAGCCGGCGCAAGCGCGACGGCTATATCGAGTTCAAGCGGCAGTTGCGCGACCTGACGGCGCGCTTTCGCGGCCAGGTGCTGCTGGTCCACGCGAGCCTGAAGGGCTTTGACATCGACACCCCGCTGCGCGATAACAGCGGCAAGCCGTTGCGCAACTTCACGAGAGTCACGCTGCCGCCCGGCACGGCGGGGCAATGGGTGGAGCTGGAGATCACGCCCGGCGCGACCGCGCTGTACAGCGTCAACCTGAAGGATGCGCCGGGCGGCGCCCCGGAAGAGAACAACTAAGCCTGCGCAATGGTGGCAGTTGCGTCGTGCGGATGCGTGTGTCAAGAAAAAAGCCGGCGTAGCGCCGGCCTCTTTCCAACCCTCCGCCTGGCAGCGGAATCAGTGCAGCGTGTGGCCGCCAGCCTCGTCGTCATCCTCGTCTTCGTCGACCACCTCGACACCGGACGCGCCGTGCGCGTGGCCGTGCTCCACCTCGTCGGCAGTCGCCTCGCGCACCTCGGAGACCTTGAGCCAGAAGCGCAGCGCCATGCCGGCCAGCGGGTGATTGCCATCGAGGACCACCTTGTCCTCGGCCACATCGGTCACGGTGTAGATGATGGATTCGTCCTCGTCGCCATCCTCAGGCACGCCTTCGAACTGCATGCCCACTTCGAGCGGCTCGGGGAAACGGTTGCGCGGTTCCACCTTGACCAGCTCTGCATCGTAATCGCCAAAGGCATCTTCGGGCTCGAGCTGCAGCTGGGTCTCGAAGCCGGCATCATGGCCGTCCAGCGCTTCCTCGATCTTGGGGAACGTGCCATCATAGCCGCCGTGCAAATAGACCATGGGCTCGTCCGACTCTTCAATCAGATTGCCCTGCGCGTCCGACAGCTTGTACACCACGGACACCACCGTGTTCTTTGCGATTTTCAATTCTTGACTCCATGAACGATTCCGCATTATACGCGCAGGCCTTGCCGCTCGGCCCCATCGACCCGGACGAGCCGCTGGGCCTGCTGGGCGGCATGACGCCCGCCGCCTTCATGCGTGACATCTGGCAACGCAAACCGCTACTGATTCGACAAGCCGTGCCCGGAATCGTGCCCCCGGTATCGGCTGCGTCTCTTTTCGAGCTCGCCGATCGCGATGAGGTTGAATCACGCCTCGTCACGCACTTCCGCAACCGCTGGAAACTCGATCACGGTCCCTTCGCGGCAGACAACCTGCCATCGCGCAAGGCGCGCCAGTGGACGCTGCTCGTGCAGGGCGTCAACCTCCACAATAATGCAGCCGCCGAGTTGCTGTCGCAATTTCGATTCGCCCCCGACGCGCGCCTCGATGACCTGATGATCAGCTACGCCACCGACGGCGGCGGCGTGGGCCCGCACTTCGATTCCTACGACGTGTTCCTGCTGCAGGTGTCGGGGCGCCGCCGCTGGCGCATCTCTTCGCAGACGTCGCTGGATCTGGTGCCCGGACTGCCGCTGAAAATCCTGTCCGACTTCAGCGCCGAGCAGGAGTGGGTACTGGAGCCGGGTGACATGCTCTATCTGCCGCCGCAGTACGCGCACGACGGCGTGGCGGAAGGCGAATGCATGACGTGCTCGATCGGATTCCGCGCGCCGGCCTACCGCGAACTCGCCGGGCACTTCCTGGCCTGGTTATCGGAAACCGTCGAGGACAACGAGGCGTTGTCGGGGCGCTACAGTGACCCTGGACAAAACGCCACCTTGCACCCTGCGCAAATGCCGGCCGACCTGGTACGCGCAGTCAGCGAGCGGCTCAAGGCGATGCGCTGGTCCGAAGCCGATGTGTCAGAGTTCCTCGGCACGCACCTGTCGGAACCGAAGCCCAGTGTCGAGTTCGCCGAGCCGCCGTCGATCTCGCAGCGAAAATTCGAAAAACTGGCACAAACCCACGGTATCGTGCTCGCTCCCGCCTCGATTGCGCTCTACGACCGCAAGAACTTCTTCCTCAATGGCGAGGCTTACGAGCCGCCCGCCGACCTGGCGCGCTGGCTGAAGAAGCTTGCCGACAGGCGCTGTCTCACCGCAACTGAAGTCACCGCGTGTGCAGAGCTGCCCGACCTGATGGAGACGTTTCACCATTGGGCGGAGGACGGTTGGCTGCTTCTCGCGCCCTCCACACTGTAATAATGCGTAACACCGGAATCCCGAAATTTCGCGGCTACACAAGGCGGGGAAACGCGGATATAATCGTCGGCTGGCTAGTACTGTGTACCACTGCATTTGTTGGCACCCGGGAGGGCCTCTATTTTGCAGTACAAGAGCGATAATTACCGGTAATTATTGATCGCCTGGTTGTTTTCCGTCATTACAAAGTTAAAGGACGAACAATGAAGAAGTCTCTCCTGATCGCTTCGCTGCTGGCCGCCGTGGCCCTCGCCGCTTGCGGCAAGAAGGAAGAAGCTGCCGCCCCGGCTCCCGAAGCCTCGGCTCCCGCTGCTGCTGCCCCCGCTGAAGCATCGGCTCCCGCCGCTGCTGCTGAAGCTTCGGCTCCGGCTGCTGAAGCTTCGGCTCCGGCTGCTGCTGCTGACGCTGCTTCGGCTCCCGCTGCCGAGAACAAGTAATTTTCGGCTTCCAGCCGAAAAGAGAAAGCCGGCCGCAAGGCCGGCTTTTTTCATGGCCGCGCCACCACGGCGCAGCATGCGCGCATCGCCTCAGGCGCGCACGGGCTGCCAGTCCAGCCCCGCCTCCTGGTCCGCCACCAGGATTTCCGCCCCAGCCTCACCCAGCACCCGCGCCAGGGCCCCGGTGGCCAGTTCGCGCGTATTGTTCTGCTTGCTCAGGTGTGCGGCCACCACGCGCTCCAGTCCCGGATGCGCTACGCAGGCCAGGATCTCGGCAGCGACCTCATTGGCAAGATGGCCGAAGTCCCCACCGATGCGCCGCTTCAGCGACGCCGGGTAGGCGGAATTGCGCAACATCTCGCGATCGTGATTGCACTCCAGCACCAGCGCATGCACGCCGGCGAGGCGTGCCGTCACGTATGGCGTAAACATGCCGGCATCGGTCAGCACGCCGAGCCGCGCATCACCGTCGCTGAGCACGAACTGCAGGGGTTCGCGCGCATCGTGCGGCACGGTATAGGGATGAATCTGCAGGTCGCCGATGGCGAAGGGCCGATCCGCGCAGCAGACGCGCACGTCCGCATTGGCGGCCCCACGCATGTGCGAGGTAGCGAGCCACGTACCGTGGCTGGTATGGACCGTCAGGCCATGGCGTGCGGCGAAGGCGTAGGCCGAGCCGACGTGGTCCCCATGTTCGTGGGTGACCAGCACACCATCGAGCTCTTCCGGAAGCACGCCCAGCCGCTCCAGCCGCCGCGCGGTTTCGCGGATGCCGAAGCCGCAGTCGAGCAGCACGCGCGTGACGGTGGCACCCGCGCGCGCCTCGATCAGCAGCGAGTTGCCCTCGCTGCCGCTACCGAGAAAGCCGAAGCGCATCATGCCGGCACCTGACGATGCCGGCCTGTCTCTTGCCGCGCGGGCACGTCGTCCTTAGCGAAGCTGCTCGTCGAGCAGCGACAGGATGCGCTTGCCGATGTCGGAAGACTCGGGCTGGCCGGCGTCGTTCAGCACCGTGATCGTGGTGCCGGTGCCGTCGCCCTTGAGCGAGACGCGATACTTCTTCGCGGTCTTGCCGTCATTCGGCTTGGTGAACAGCTTGGAGAAGAAGCCGCGGTTGTCCACCGTGTCACGCGTATCCACGTAGCGCACGTAGTACAGGCCCTGCGAGCGGTCGCGATCTTCCACGGTGAAGTTGACGCGGTCGAGCGCCAGGCCGACCGCGCGCCATGCGCGGTCGAACGGCTCGCTCATCTGCAGCGCCTGCACGCCGTTGACCTGGGTCAGCAGCGACTTGCCGCCCGAGCCCGGCACGTTGACCTCGGCCTTCGCGGCCTCAGGGCCCGTGGTCTTCTTGGCCATGGCCTGGGCCTGTTCCTTCTGCACGCCAAGGCGCTGCGCCAGGCGGGCGAGGAAGGCCGCCTCGAGTTCAGGATCGGCCGGACGCGGTGTCCACACGGTGTTGGACTTGTCGATGCCGGTGAGCTGCTCCTGCGCGCCACGGTGGCTGATGTAGACCTCGAGCGTGCCCTTGGCACCGCGCTCGACGCGGGTGCGGAACTTGTCGCGCTCGGAAGTGGAATACAGGCCGTCGAAGACCTTGCCGATGGTATTGCGGATGAAGTCCTGCGGAATCTTGGCGCGGTTCTCCGCCCAGTCCGTCTCCATCACGCCGGTCTCTGGCGAATCCTGCACCAGCAGGAAGCCATTCTCCTGCCAGAAGCTGCGCAGCGTTTCCCACAGCTGGTCCGGACGCGTGCCATTGCTGATCACCAGCCAGCGCTGGTTGCCGTCACGCTCCATGCGGATGCCATCGGCCACCGGCAGCACGTTGTTGGACGGCGCCTGCTCCTGCACCTGGGTGGCCTGCTTGTAGTCCGACAGGGTCGACGAGTTGCCCTCCGTGGTGGCGGCGCCAGGCACCGAGTAGCGGCGGTCGCCCTCGAGCTTGGTCAGGTCGGGCGGCACGTCCAGCGTCGGCGAGCGCTTGCTGACGGCGGACTTATAGTCGATCTTGTCGGGCTGCATCATATCGTTGATGCTGCTGCAGCCGGAAAGCGCGCCCATGACCAGCAGGGGCACGACCAGGGTGACGTGGCGCGCGGGCAGCGCGCCACGCTTAAGCTTCAGTTTCATTGACACGCAATCCTAATTGAGGGAATGACGGCGAGACTCCGCTTGCTCAGTCCAGCAGGCCGGCCGCGGACAGCGCTTTGCGTACGACGTCGTGATACTGCGGCGACAGCGGCGTGAGCGGCAGGCGGATGCCGCCCTGCATCCGACCCATCTGCTGGAGTGCCCACTTGACGGGGATCGGATTGGCTTCGACGAACATCGCCTTGTTCAGGGCGATCAGTTCCATGTGCAGGCGGCGCGCGGTCAGCACATCGCCCTTCAGCGCGGCGACGCACATCTCGTGCATCTTGCGCGGGGCCACGTTGGCTGTCACGGAGATATTGCCCTGTCCGCCCAGCAGGATCAGCGCGACGGCCGTCGGGTCGTCACCGCTGTAGATGGAGAAACCGGCCGGCGCTTCGTGAATCAGTTGCGCCGCGCGGTCGATATTGCCCGTCGCTTCCTTGACGCCGACGATGCCGGGCACCTGCGCCAGGCGCAGGATGGTCTCGTTGCTCATGTCGGCAACGGTGCGGCCGGGCACGTTGTACAGCAGCACAGGCAGGTCCACGGCTTCCGCGATGGTGCGGAAATGCCGGTACATACCCTCCTGGGTCGGCTTGTTGTAGTACGGCACGACCTGCAGCGATGCGTCGGCACCGACCTGCTTGGCGAAGGCGGTCAGTTCGATCGCTTCCTGGGTCGAGTTGCCGCCGGTACCGGCGATGATGGGGATGCGCTTGCCGGCCTGCTCCACGGCCACGCGGATCAGCTCGCAATGCTCTTCCACGTTGACGGTGGGCGACTCGCCCGTGGTGCCCACGATGACGATGGCGTCCGTGCCTTCGGCCACGTGCCAGTCGACCAGCGCGCGCAGCGCCGGGTAGTCGAGGCTGCCGTCCTCCTGCATCGGGGTGACGATCGCCACGATGCTGCCGGTAATCTGATTCATAGGAATGGGTTGTTGGAGATACGAATTTCGCAATTGTACCGGATACCACCGCGCCGCCGACCGCCGCTTAGGCCGCCCGCCTGCTAGGTAGTTTCCTGCCCTGCTGCGCCGGGGGCACAGCCTGTCAGGCTGACAAGGGATAGCGTGGCGGCGCCGCCGCCCCCAGCGCGGAATCCGCCTCGTTTACGGCACACAGACGCTGCACGAACGCCGCTTTCGGCACTTGCAACATGCCGTCCTCGTAGCCGATCACGCGCAGGCGGCCATGTACCGCATCGAGCAGTTCGCCGGGGCGCAGCAGGAAATCCGGGTTGGACGGCCTGCCCACCGTCTCGTTACCGCTGGCGAAGGTTTCGTAGAGCAGCACGCCGCCCGGCGCCAGCGCATCCAGCAGGTGCGGCCACAGCGGCCGGTGCAGATAGTTGGTGACCACGATGGCATCGAACGGCGCCACATCAGCCAGTGGCCAGGCGCCCTGCTCCAGGTCCGCCACTCTCCCGACCACGCCGGCCGGCAGGCTGGCCACGGCCTGCGGATCGCGATCGACTGCCAGCACCGCATGGCCGTGCTTTGCGAACCAGCGCGCATGTCGGCCGCCGCCACAGGCCAGGTCCAGCACGCGCCCGCCGGGGCGGACGAGGTGAGACCACCGCACCACCCACGGCGAGGGCTCGCCCTGCAGCAGATGGGCGGCGGTCGCGGCGCCGGGGCACGCTGGCATCGACACGCGGACGCTCAGCGGTAACCGAGGCCCATGACCTCGCGCACTTCGCGCATGGTCTCGCGCGCCACGTGGCTGGCCTTGTCGCAGCCGTTGGCGACGATGTCGCGCAGCAGTGCCGGGCTGTCCATGTACTTCTGCGCGCGCTCGAGCATCGGCTGCTGCTCGCGCAGGATGCCTTCGATCACCGGCTGCTTGCATTCGAGGCAGCCGATGCCGGCGCTGCGACAGCCCTTCTCCACCCACTCGCGCGTCGGCTCGTCGGAGTAGACCTGGTGCAGTTGCCACACCGGGCAGCGCGCCGGCTCGCCCGCGTCGGAGCGGCGCACGCGGGCCGGATCGGTCGGCATGGTGCGCACTTTCTTCTCGACCGCATCCTTGGACTCGCGCATGCGGATCGTGTTGCCGTAGGACTTGGACATCTTCTGCCCGTCCAGGCCCGGCATGCGCGAAGCGGCCGTCAGCAGTGCCTGCGGCTCGATGAGGATGGTGCGCCGCGACCCGGCCAGGTAACCGAGCAGCAGTTCGCGATCGGGTGCAGACAGGCTCTGCGATTGCGCCACCAGTGCGCGCCCCTCTTCCAGCGATTCCGCTGCGCCTTGCTCCTGGTAGGCCTTGCGCAGTTCCAGGAAGGCCTTGGTGCGCTTGCCGCCGAGCTTCTTGGCAGCTTCCTGCGCCATTTCCTCGAAGCCGGGCTGGCGGCCGTAGAGGTAGTTGAAGCGCCGCGCGATCTCGCGGGTGATTTCGACATGGGGTACCTGATCCTCGCCCACCGGCACCCATGCCGCCTTGTAGATCAGGATGTCGGCCGCCTGCAGCAGCGGATAGCCGAGGAAGCCATAGGTGGCCAGATCCTTGTCCTTGAGCTTCTCGATCTGGTCCTTGTAGGTCGGCACCCGCTCCAGCCAGCCCAACGGCGTGCCCATCGCCAGCAGCGTGAACAGCTCGGCGTGCTCGGGCACGCGGCTCTGGATGAACAGCGTGGCCTGCTCGGGATCGACTCCGGCGGCCAGCCAGTCGATCAGCATTTCCCAGACCGACTCGCCGATCACTTCGGGCGACTCGTAGTGCGTGGTCAGCGCGTGCCAGTCAGCGACGAAGAAAAAGCAGGGGTGCTGGGCCTGCAGCTGGACCCAGTTCTTCAGCACGCCGTGGTAGTGGCCCAGGTGCAGGGCGCCGGTGGGCCGCATGCCGGAGAGAACGCGATCGGGTAACGTCATGATTGTTGTGGGGAAGCAGTTATTCGAGAAAGCGGGAAAGCGGGAAAGCGGGAAAGGCTCAGTGAATCAGGGCGAGCACCGGGCGCAGCATCAGCTCGACCAGTGCGCTGAGCAGGTTGACCACGGGACGCATCCAGACCTGGGTGATGACACCGGCGGCTACCAGGGCCAGCACGATGAAGATGCCATAGGGCTCGATGCGCGCGACCGCGTAGGCGATGCGCCGCGGCAGCAACGCGGTCAGCACGCGGCCGCCGTCGAGCGGCGGAATCGGGAACAGGTTGAAGGCGGCCACCACCAGGTTGACCAGCACACCGGCACGCGCCATCTGGATGAGGAAAGGTTCCTGCACATGGACGAGCAGCAGGACCAGCGCCATCAGCGCCCAGACGAAGGCCTGCGCCACGTTGCTGCCAGGCCCGGCAAGCGCCACCCACATGCCATGCCAGCGCGGGTTGCGCAGACGGTTGAAGTCGACCGGCACCGGCTTGGCATAGCCGAAGACGAACTGGCCGTTGGTCAGGAAATACAGCAGCAGCGGCACCGCAATGGTGCCGATCGGGTCGACGTGGCGGATCGGATTGAGGCTGACGCGGCCGAGCACATACGCGGTGTTGTCGCCGAAATGCATGGCGACATAGCCGTGCGCGGCTTCATGCAGCGTAATGGCGAACAATACCGGCAGGGCGTAGACCGCGAAGGTCTGGATGAGGGAGGAGTCCATGGAGCGCTATTGTACCGGGCAGGCCGAGCAGGAATTCCGCGTCGCCGCGGCGGCGCGGCGGGATGGCAGGCTCACAGGCCGAAACGCGCCGTGTCGCCACGCCCGGCCCGCACCAGCGCCGGCTCGCCGCTGGTCAGGTCGATCACGGTGGTAGGCTGGGCCGGCGCCGGACCGCCGCAGATGACGAGGTCGAGCAGCTTCTCCAGGCGCGCGCGGATCTGCGCCGGGTCGTTCATCGGCGTCTCGTCGCCGGGCAGCTGCAGCGTGGCGGACAGCAGCGGCTCCCCCGTATCGGCAAGCAGCGCCTGGGCAATGGCGTTATCGGGCACGCGCACGCCGATGGTCTTGCGCGCCGGGTGCGAGAGCCGGCGCGGCACCTCCTTGGTTGCCTCCAGGATGAACACGTAAGGGCCCGGCGTGGCGCCCTTGATCCAGCGGTACTGGCGGTTGTCGACGCGGGCGAAGTTGCCCAGTTCGGACAGGTCGCGGCACATCAGTGTCAGGTGGTGCTTGTCGTCGATGCCGCGCAGGCGCCGCAGACGTTCCACCGCCGCCTTGTCATCGAGCCGGCTGGCCAGCGCGTAGCTGGAATCGGTGGGCAGCGCGATCAGCCCACCCTGGGCGATGATCTGCGCCGCCTGCTTGACGAGCCTGGGCTGCGGATTGAGCGGATGAATGTCGAAGAATTGGGACATGGGGCAATGTCTCGTGGCGACGGGTGCGCAGCGTGGCCGCGGTGCTTACCAGTCGTGCCAGACCGGGGTGACCGTGGGAGGCAGCGGCGGCAGCGCGCCCAGTTCGACGCGCCCTTCGCCCGGCCCGTGGAAATCCGAGCCGCGCGAGGCCAGCAGGCCGTAGCGGCGCGCGACTTCGGCGTAGCGGCGATACTGGTCCGGCGTGTGGCTGCCGGTGACGACCTCGACGGCACCGCCGCCAAGCTGCTTGAACTCGTCGAACAGCGCGTCGTGCTCCAGGTCCGTGTAGTGATAGCGGCCCGGGTGGGCCATCACCGCAATCCCGCCGGCGGCACGGATCCAGCGCAGCGCATCCGACAGGCTCGCCCAGCGGTGGCCCACATAACCCGGGCGCCCTTCCGCCAGGTACTTGTCGAAGACCTCGCCAATGTCGGCGCAGTAGCCCTGGTCGACCAGCCAGCGCGCAAAGTGCGTGCGCGAGATCAGGTCGGGATTGCCCACAAAGCGCCGCGCACCTTCGTAGGCGCCGGCGATGCCGATGGCGGCCAGCGCGTCGCCCATGTCGCGCGCGCGGCGCGCGCGGCCCGAACGGGTGTCGTGCAGGCCGTCGATCAGCTCACGGCAAGCCGGGTCGATCTGCAGGCCGACGATATGCACCGTCTGCCGGGCCCACGTCACCGAGATTTCCACCCCAGAGACATAGCGCATGCCCAGCGCCTCGGCCGCGGCACGCGCCTCGGCCTGCCCGCCGACCTCGTCGTGGTCGGTCAGCGACCACAGTGTCACGCCGCCCGCGTGAGCCCGCTCGGCCACCACGCTGGGCGCCAGCGTGCCATCCGAGACAGTCGAATGGCAGTGCAGATCGGCGTTGAGGGCATTGGGATTCAGCATTTTTCTATTCTACTCCTGTGACAGTCGCGCGGTGGCATGCGCCGCACTCGTCGATGGCGTCGACGGCGCTGATGCGCGGCAACGGCCTGATAGCCCTGTCCGCAACGCTGGCGTAAGCGGACCCGGCAGGATCGCGGGGTATAGTTGGTCTTGATCGGGCTCCGGCCCGCAACCTTCCCCAGGACCGCGCCACGCGCCGGCCCCCATGCCATGCCTGATACCTCTTCCGCTCCCGCCGCGCCCGTGCGCACCGATGTGCTGATCGTCGGCGCCGGCCCGGTGGGCCTGTTCGCCGCCTTCCAGGCGGGCGTGCTCGGTCTGCAATGCGAACTGATCGACGTGCTCGACCGCCCTGGCGGACAGTGCACCGAACTCTATCCGGAGAAGCCGATCTACGACATCCCGGCCGTGCCCGGCTGCCTGGCGCAGGACCTGGTCGACCGGCTGATGGAACAGTGCGCGCCGTTCGCCTTCCCGATGCACTTCGGCCAGCGTGCCAGCAGCGTGGAGGAAGTCCCGCACGAGACCCATCCGCGCCTGCTGGTGAGCACCGACGGCGGCAAGCAGTTCGACGTGGCGGCCGTGCTGATCTGCGCCGGTGTCGGCGCCTTCGCGCCGCAGCGGGTCGCGCTGCCGGAGGCCGTCGCGCTCGAAGGCAGGCATGTCCATTACGCCGTGCGCGAGGTCGCGCACTTCGCCGGCAAGCGCGTGGTGATCGCCGGCGGCGGCGACTCGGCGCTGGACTGGGCGCTGGCGCTGCGCAAGGTCGCCGAGCGCGTCACCCTGCTGCACCGGCGCGACGGCTTCCGCGCGGCGGACGCCAGCGTGGCCGAGATGCACGCGGCGGTGGCCGCGGGCGAGATGGACTTCGTGGTCGGCATGCTGGGTGCGCTGAAGACTGAGGCCGGCCCGGACGGCGAACGGCTGGCGGCAGTGGAAATCCGTACGCGCGAAGCACTGCTGACGCTGCCCACGGACGAACTGGTGGCGCTGTTCGGCCTGGTGACGGAGCCCGGCCCGATCGCGCAATGGGACCTGGACATGCGTGCCGGCCGGGTGCTGGTCGACACCTCCACCTACGAAAGCTCGCGCCGCGGCATCTTCGCTGCCGGCGACATCGCCTACTACCCCAACAAGCAGAAGCTGATCCTGTCCGGCTTCCACGAAGCCGCGCTGGCGCTGCGGCGCGCCTATCACTACGTCTTCCCCGAGAAGGCGTTTGTGCACGTGCACACCAGCAACAATGCCGCGCTCAAGGAGAAGCTCACGCACGGCTGAGGCCGGCGCGGCACCAGCCGCTTCAGCCAACTCAGCCAACTCAGCCAACTCAGCCAACTCAGCCAACTCAGCCAACTCAGCCAACTCAGCCAACTCAGCCAACTCAGCCAACTCAGCCAACTCAGCCAACTCAGCCAACTCAGCCAAGGAAATCCTCGATCAGGCGGGCCACTGCGCGCGGCTGGTCGTGGTGCAGCATGTGGCCGGCGTCGTCGACCATCGCTTCGCGGAAATCCGGAAAAGCCGCGAAGCGCTGCTTGAACTCGGCGATCTCCTGCTTGTGCGCGATGTGGCGCAGCGTCTCCGAGTCGCGTGCCTCCACATGCAGCACCGGCGCGCTGACCTCCGCCCAGATCGCCATGACCTCGTCGAGACGGTACAGCACGGGATTGACCAGCTTGTGCGCGGGATCGCCAAGGATCTCCCAGCGGCCCTCGTCGTTGCGGCGCGACCAGTGCTCGGCCAGGAAGGCGGCACGGTCGTCCGGCAGGCGCGGATTGGTCTTCTGCAGGCGCGCAGCGACCCCCTCGACACTGTCATAGCTGCGCATCTGCGGCTGCGCGCGCAGCTCATCCAGCCAGCGCGCATAGCGGCGCGGCGCTTGGCCGGCGTGCGTGGCCGTCATGCCGAAGCCTTCGAGGTCCACCAGGCGCCGCACCCGTTGCGGACGGATGCCGGCGTACAGGCAGGCGACGTTGGCGCCCATGCTGTGCCCGACCAGATCCACCTGCCCCTCGGGCTGGTAGTGGTCGAGCAAGGCCTCCAGGTCGGCCACGTAGTCCGGGAACCAGTACGAGCGCGTACCCGGATAGCGGGCCGGCCAGTCGCTCAGGCCGAAACCGCGCCAGTCCGGCGCGATCACCTGCCAGTCGCGCTCGAAGGCGTCGACGAGGAACTGGAAGGAGGCTGAGACATCCATCCAGCCGTGCAGCAGGAACAGCCTGGGTGCGTCCGGCGCGCCCCAGTGGCGCACGTGGTACCGCAGACCGCGCAGCGTGATAAATTCCGATCGCGAGGTTTCTCTTATCGTCATGGCGTCTACCCTTGCGGCCCTGGCCGTCTGCGCGAGCCCCAAGGGGCCCGCCGCCGGATCGACGCAGAAACCAAAATAGAACGGTCGTTCTTTTACGGCCATTATAACGACGAGTCGCCACCGTGCACCGTGAAATGCGGGCCGACGGCATTCCAATCGACAGGAGACACCCGATGCGCACCGCCGCCCTGCCGCTCAGCCGGCGCGACGACTACGCCGCGCTGCATGAGTCCTTCCGCTGGGACGTGCCCGAATACTTCAACCTGGCCGAGGCCTGCTGCGGCCGCTGGGCACGCGACCCGGCCAGCGCCGGGCGCATTGCCGTCTACACGGAGCACGAGGACGGGCGCCGCGCGGCCTACAGCTACGCCGACATCCAGGCCGCGGCCAACCGGCTCTCGCATGCGCTGCGCGCGCTCGGCGTCGGCCGCGGCGATCGCGTCGCCATCGTGCTGCCGCAACGGATCGAGACCGTGGTGGCGCACATGGCGATCTACCAGCTCGCGGCCATCGCCATGCCCCTGTCGATGCTGTTCGGGCCGGAGGCGCTGGCCTACCGGCTCGAACACGGCGGGGCGCGGGTCGCCCTGGCCGATGGCAGCGCGCTCGACAGCCTGCTGGCCGCGCGCGCAGAATGCCCGGCGCTGGAAGCCGTGATCAGTGTGGACACCGACGACGCACGGGCCGACCACCACTGGGATGCGCTGCTGGCCGCGCAGCCGGCCAGCTTCACCGCCGAGCAGACCAAGGCCGACGAGGGCGCGGTACTGATCTACACCAGCGGCACCACCGGCCCGCCCAAGGGCGCGCTGCTGCCGCACCGGGCGCTGCTGGGCAACCTGCCCGGCTTCGTCTGCTCGCAGAACTGGTACCCGCAGGAGGACGACGTGTTCTGGAGCCCTGCCGACTGGGCCTGGACCGGCGGGCTGTGGGATGCCCTGATGCCGGCGCTCTATTTCGGCAAGCCGATCGTCGGCTACCAGGGCCGCTTCTCGGCCGACACCGCCTTTGCCCTGCTGGAGCGCTACCAGGTCACCAATACCTTCCTCTTTCCCACCGCGCTCAAGCAGATGATGAAGGCCTGCCCGCGCCCCGCCGAACGCTACCGGCTGCAGCTGCGCGCGCTGATGAGCGCGGGCGAGGCGGTGGGCGACACCGTCTTCGACTGGTGCCGCGAAGCCTTCGGCATCATCGTCAACGAGATGTTCGGGCAGACCGAGATCAATTACGTGGTCGGCAACTGCGCGGCGCAGTACGACGAGGGCCGCCTTGGCTGGCCGGCGCGCGCGGGCTCGATGGGCCGCCCCTACCCCGGCCACCGCGTGGCGGTGATCGACGACGAGGGGCGTCCCTGCCCCCAGGGCGAGATCGGCGAAGTGGCGGTCTGCGCCACCGACCGCGCCGGCCACCCCGACCCCGTGATCTTCCTCGGCTACTGGCGCAACGAGGCCGCCACCGAAGCCAAGTACGCGGCGCACGACGGGCTGCGCTGGTTCCGCACCGGGGACCTGGCACGCTTCGACGACTCTGACTACCTGTGGTACGAGGGCCGGGCCGACGACGTCTTCAAGTCCTCAGGCTACCGCATCGGCCCGAACGAGATCGAGAACTGCCTGCTCAAGCATCCGGCCGTATCGAACTGTGCGGTGGTGCCCTCGCCCGACCCCGAGCGTGGCGCGGTCGTCAAAGCCTTTATCGTGCTCAGTCCCGGCGTGGCGCGTTCGCCGCAGGCCGATGCCGCGCTGATCGCCGAGCTGCAGCAGCACGTGCGCGGCCAACTCGCCCCCTACGAGTATCCGAAGGCAATCGAGTTCATCGAGCAATTGCCGATGACCACCACCGGCAAGATCCAGCGGCGCGTGTTGCGGCTGCTGGAGCAGGAGCGCGCCGCCGCGCACTGAGGCCTGAGGCTGCCACACAGCGGAAGCAGCGGCGCGCTAGCCTTGCTGGCCGCCGGCAAGCCAGGCCAGTTCGTCCTCGTCGAAGCCGGCGGCACGGCGCGCCGGCAGGTTGAAGGGGGGCTTCAGGCGCGGTGCACCATGGCGTGCGGCCAGCGTGGCGTAGCTGGAGACCGGCTCCTGGCCGCGTGTCTCGCACAGCCAGCGGAACCAGCGGTTGCCGATGGCCACGTGACCCACCTCATCGCGCAGGATGATGTCGAGAATGGCGGCGGCGGCATGGTCGCCGGCCGCCGCCAGACGCGCACGCACGGCCGGCGAGGCGTCGAGCCCGCGCGCCTCCAGTGTGCGCGGCACCAGGGCCATGCGCGCCAGCACGTCCCCGGCGGTCTTGTCCGCCATTTCCCACAAGCTGTTGTGGGCAGGGAAGTCGCCATAGGCATGCCCGAGCGTGGCCAGGTGGTCGGCCAGCAGCGTGAAGTGCAAGGCCTCCTCATCGGCCACGCGCAGCCAGTCGCGGTAATAGGCGGGCGGCATGCCGGCGAAGCGCCAGACTGCGTCGAGTGCCAGGTTGATGGCGTTGAACTCGATGTGGCACAGCGCGTGGATCAGGGTGGCGCGGCCCAGCTCGGTATGGGGCGAGCGGCGCGGCCCGACCTCGCGCGGCGGCACCAGTTCGGGACGGGCCGGCCGCCCCGGCACGCCGTCGGCGGCGGTCAGCGCTTGCGCACAGCCGAGCGCAGCGTCGTCCTGCGCACATGCGCACTTGTACAGATCGCGCGCCGCGGCGGCCTTGGCGCGGGAGTCGGTCATACGCAGCACGTTGAGCGCCTGTTGCCGCAGCGAGAGCGTGCCGGGCGCGGCCGGGGTAGTGGCCGGAGTTACGGGTTCTGGATTGGGCGCGCCCACGGCGCGCAGGTCATTGGAAAGCTTTTCTGGCATCAGCGTAAAATCCTGGCTGCCGCCATTGTAGGGCCGGCCACGCTGGCGTGCGGCTCCGGCGGCCCATGCCGAGGCTCTTTAAAGGCTCGCGGCGACCCCCATATACCAATAACCATTGCCCAGGAGACTCCATGGCGCTTTACCAGCTCGGCGACATCGCCCCGAAGATCGACCCCGAAGCCTATGTGGCGGCGGAAGCCACCGTGATCGGCAATGTGATCATGAAGGCTCGCGCGAGCGCCTGGCCGAGCGTGGTCATCCGTGGCGACAACGAGCCGATCACCGTCGGCGAAGGCAGCAACGTGCAGGAAGGCTCGGTGCTGCATACCGATCCGGGCTGCCCGCTGGAGATCGCCGACAATGTGACGATCGGACACCAGGCCATGCTGCACGGCTGCACCATCGGCGAAGGCTCGCTGATCGGCATCCAGGCGGTGGTGCTCAACCGCGTGGTGATCGGCAAGAACTGCCTGGTCGGCGCGGGCGCCGTGGTGACCGAAGGCAAGACCTTCCCCGACCGCAGCCTGATCCTCGGCGCGCCCGCCAAGGTGGTACGCGAGCTGAATGACGAGGAAGTCGCCAACCTGTACCGCAATGCCGCGACCTACGCCGAGCGCCAGGCCGTATACAAGACACAGCTCAAGCGCCTGGACTGAATCCGGACCGCTGCCCTAACCCCGTTTGACCGAAGACCGATTGTGACCGATACCAGTACCCCAGACACCCTGCAGAAATTCCTCTTCGACGCGGCCCCCGTGCGCGGCGAACTGGTCCGGCTCGAATCCACCTGGCGGGAGGTGCTGGAGCGCCAGCACTACCCCGCTCCGGTGCGCCGCCTGCTGGGTGAGATGATGGCTGCCGCCGCGCTGCTGTCGGCCAATCTCAAGTTCAACGGGGCGCTGGTGATGCAGTTGCACGGCGACGGTCCGGTGCGCATGCTGGTGGTCGAGTGCCTGTCCGACCTGAGCCTGCGCGCCACGGCCAAGCTCGCCGAGGATGCCGTGCTCGCCGACGACGCCAGCCTTGCCGAACTGGTCAACGCGACGGGCCGTGGGCGCTTCGCCATCACCCTGGACCCGCAGGACAAGAAACCGGGCCAGCAGCCCTACCAAGGCATCGTGCCGCTGGCCGACGAAAACGGCCCGCTGGCGACGATGAGCGAGGTGCTCGAACACTATATGCACAGTTCCGAGCAGCTCGACACGCGGCTCTGGCTGGCCGCCGACGACCACGTCGCGGCCGGCATGCTGCTGCAGAAGCTGCCTTCCTACGGCGGCACGCTGGAGACGGGCCACGGCCGTGACGCCGCGGTGGTAGGCGAGACCGGTGGCGCGATCGACGGCGTCGGCCGGGCGCAGGATCTCGACACCTGGGACCGCGCCTGCCAGCTCGGCGCCACACTGAAGGCGCCTGAACTGCTCGCCGAGTCGCCCGAGACACTGCTGCGGCGGCTGTTCTGGGAAGACCTGCAGGCCGCCGGCCTGCGTGTCTTCGAACCCATGCGGCCGCACTTCCGCTGCTCCTGCTCGCGCGCCAAGGTGGCGGGCATGCTGCAGTCGCTGGGCCGCGACGAAATCGAAGGCCTGCTGGCCGAACGCGGTGCGGCCGATGTCCGCTGCGATTTCTGCGGTCAGCAGTACCGCTTCGACGCCGTCGACTGCGCGCAGCTGTTCGTGCCCGCCCATGTGGCAACCGGCGCTGGCGCCGGCGCGCACCAGCAGCACTGAACCCCGCGGCGCCAACGCCAGGCGCCGGCGGAAACCGCGGCGGGGCGCGCATGGTCCAACACTCAGCCCGTGCATTGAAAGGAACGGCCATGCCTATGCGCCATACCCAAGCTGCTTCGCCGGTATCGCTGCCGCTCGCGCGCCTGCGCGCCGGCGGGGCCGGACTTGTGCTGGGTGCCGCCCTGCTGGCGGCCGGCTGCGCGGAACTGCCGCGCGATAGCAATGGCACGCCCCCCACCTACCGGCTGGCGCCTGACACGGCGCCGTCCGCACCGCTCACGGAACAGCAAAGACAGCGGCTCGACGCACTGAACCAGCAGATCCTGCGCGAGACGGATGCCGCAATGGCACGTGACCTGCAGGCCGAGGCGATGGCGCGGGCCTACTACTATCCGTCGCCGTCCTGGAGCGTCTTCTACGGCGGCTGGGGCGGCGGGCACTGGGGCGGCAGCGTCGGCATCAGCTCGCCCGGCTGGGGCTGGGGCGGCTACCCTTACTGGTGGTAACAGCGGGATTGGCGGGTAGGAAGGGATGCGGGCAACGCCTCGCGGAACGGCCGATGGCGGCATCCTGGAGGCAATCCCGACGGCAGCGGGGGCGGGATCCGGTCGGACTCCGCGAGACAGGCGATACGGATGGAGCGGCGGCCGGGCAATGCCCGCAAGCTGGCTCAGCGGCAGCTCAGAGCGGCTCAGTGGCGGCCGGTAGCGGCCGGTGAATTGGGTGGCGGCGGCAGCGGCGGCGTGGCGCTGACCTTGGGCGCCGGCGCGACGAACTGCACAAAGACCTCGCCGTCCTTGACCATGCCCAGCTCATAGCGGGCGCGCTCCTCGATGGCGCCGGTGCCATCCTGGAGGTCCTTCACTTCCCCTTCCAGCTTGGCATTGCGCAGCTTGAGCGATTGGTTACGCGTGCTCTGCTCCTCCACCTGCTTGTTCAGGTCCCAGACACGTAGCCAGCCACCCTTGCCCAGCCAAAGCGGGTACTGGACAGCGAGCAGCAACACGAACAAGAGCAGCGAAATCAGGCGCATGGAGCGTTGGGCGCGAGGTTGGTCGCCGCGGCCCGGCGCGAGCCGGGCGAACAGCGGATGATCCGGAGCGAGCCGCCGCCGGCTGCATGATGCGGCCGGCGGCGGCTCCCCCTAAGCTTAGCGCAGATTGTAGAACGCGCTCTTGCCGGGGTAGCTGGCCACGTCGCCGAGATCTTCCTCGATGCGCAGCAGCTGGTTGTACTTCGAGATACGATCCGAGCGCGACAGCGAGCCGGTCTTGATCTGGCCGGCGTTGGTGCCCACGGCGATGTCGGCGATGGTGCTGTCCTCGGTCTCGCCCGAGCGGTGCGAGATCACGGCGGTGTAGCCGGCACGCTTGGCCATCTCGATGGCGGCGAAGGTCTCGGTCAGGGTGCCGATCTGATTGATCTTGATCAGGATCGAGTTGCCGACGCCCTTCTCGATGCCTTCCTTCAGGATCTTGGTGTTGGTGACGAACAGGTCGTCGCCCACCAGCTGCACGCGCTTGCCCAGCTTGTCGGTCAGGGTCTTCCAGCCTTCCCAGTCGCCTTCGGCCATGCCGTCCTCGATCGAGACGATCGGGAACTTGTCGCACAGGTTGGCCAGGTAGTCGGCAAACTGGGTCGAGGTCAGCTTCAGGCCTTCGCCTTCCAGGTGGTACACGTCCTCGCCCTCGCGGTAGAACTCGCTGGCGGCGCAGTCCAGCGCCAGCAGCACGTCTTCGCCCATGCGGTAGCCGGCCTTCTCGACCGCCTGCACGATGGTGCTCAGGCACTCTTCGTTGGAGGCGAAGTTGGGCGCGAAGCCGCCTTCGTCGCCCACCGCGGTGGACATGCCCTTGTCGGCCAGGATCTTCTTCAGCGCGTGGAAGACCTCGGCGCCGCAGCGCAGGGCTTCACGGAAGCTCGTCTGCGACACCGGCATGATCATGAATTCCTGGATGTCCAGGCTGTTGTTGGCGTGCGCGCCACCGTTGACGATGTTCATCATCGGCACCGGCATCTGCATCGCGCCCGAGCCGCCGAAGTAGCGGTACAGCGGCAGGCCGGCTTCCTCGGCGGCAGCCTTGGCCACGGCCATCGAGACGGCCAGCATGGCGTTGGCGCCCAGGCGGCTCTTGTTCTCGGTGCCGTCCAGGTCGATCAGGGTGCGGTCCAGGAAGGCCTGCTCGGAGGCGTCCAGGCCCATGATGGCCTCGGAGATCTCGGTGTTGATGTGCTCGACGGCCTTCAGCACGCCCTTGCCCAGGTAGCGCGACTTGTCGCCGTCACGCAGCTCGATGGCCTCGCGCGAACCGGTGGACGCGCCCGACGGCACCGCCGCGCGGCCCATCACGCCCGACTCGAGCAGGACGTCGCATTCCACCGTGGGATTGCCGCGCGAGTCCAGGACCTCGCGACCGATGATATCTACGATTGCACTCATGGATTCCTCTTTGACTTTGGATTCTTTGTACTGCTTGCTGCGAAAGCGGGACGGGCGCGGTTCAGGCGCGATTCAGACGCAGATCAGGCGCCCTCGACCACGATCATGTTCATGCGCGCGGCATGCTCGCGCGCCTTGCGGGCCGCGCGGTACTCCTCGCTGTCGTGGAAGGACTTGGCCGCCTCGTAGCTGGGGAACTTCAGCACCACCACGCGCGTCGGCGCCCACTGCCCTTCGAGCGGCTCGGTCTTGCCGCCGCGCACCAGCACCTCGGCGCCGTGCACCTTCATGGCGTGGCTGGAGAGCACCTTGTATTCCTCGTACTGCTGGGGGTCCGTGACGTCGACGTAGGCGATGATATAGCCTGCGGCCATGGTCTATCTCCGAAGATTTCGTATTGTCTTTCGATACCTGGCGTCACCGCCGGCGCACTGGCCGGCGGGACGGGGCGCCGCCTGTCAGGCGCAGGCGGGCCAGCCGAAGTTGTCTTCCAGGAAACCGGCGCGCTTGGTCAGCGCATCCAGGTCCCTGAGCACCGACAGCAGTTCCTTCATGCGCGACAGCGGCACGGCATTGGGGCCGTCCGACAGCGCCTTGGCCGGGTCCGGATGCGTTTCCATGAACAGCCCGGCCACGCCGGTCGCCACGGCGGCACGCGACAGCACCGGCACGAACTCGCGCTGGCCGCCCGAGCTGGTGCCCTGCCCGCCCGGCAACTGCACCGAGTGGGTGGCGTCGAACACCACCGGGGCGCCGGTCTCGCGCATGATCGCCAGGGAGCGCATGTCGGAGACCAGGTTGTTGTAGCCGAAGGACACGCCACGCTCGCAGGCCATGAAGTTGTCATCGGGCAGGCCGGCCTCGCGGGCAGCCTCGCGCGCCTTGTCGATGACGTTCTTCATGTCGTGCGGCGCGAGGAACTGGCCCTTCTTGATGTTGACGGGCTTGCCGCTCTGCGCGCAGGCGCGGATGAAATCGGTCTGCCGGCACAGGAAGGCCGGCGTCTGCAGCACGTCGACCACGGCCGCGACCGGCTTGATCTCTTCGATCTCATGCACGTCGGTCAGCACCGGCACGCCGATCTCGCGCTTGACGGTGGCCAGGATCTCCAGTCCCTTCTCCATGCCCAGCCCGCGGAAGGACTTGCCCGACGAGCGGTTGGCCTTGTCGAACGAGGACTTGTAGATAAAGGGAATGCCCAGCTCGCCGGTGATCTCCTTGAGCGCACCGGCAGTGTCCAGGGCCATCTGCTGCGACTCGATCACGCAGGGCCCGGCAATCAGGAAGAAGGGCTGGTCGAGCCCGGCTTCGAATCCGCAGAGTTTCATCGCTGTCTCTCCTGCTAGCCTCGGCCGTCAGCCGGCCTTGCGTTGCTGGCTGGCCAGCGCCGCCTCGACGTAGGCCTTGAACAGCGGGTGGCCATCGCGCGGGGTCGAGGTGAATTCCGGGTGGAACTGCACGCCGACGAACCAGGGGTGCAGGCTCTCGGGCAGCTCCATCATCTCGGGCAGGTTCTCCGTCGGGGTACGTGCGGAGATCACCATGCCGGCCTGCTCGAGCTGCGGCACGTAGTGGTTGTTGACCTCGTAGCGGTGGCGGTGGCGCTCATTGACCTCGGCACCGTAGATCTGGTGGGCCTTGGTGCCTTCCGGAACCGGCACGCGCTGCGCGCCCAGGCGCATGGTGCCGCCCAGGTCGGAATCTGCGCTGCGCTGCTCGACCTTGCCTTCACGGTCGACCCACTCGGTGATCAGCGCGACCACCGGGTGCTCGGTCTCGTGGTTGAACTCGGTGGAGTTGGCGTCGGCCATGCCGGCCACGTGGCGAGCGAATTCGATCACGGCCAGCTGCATGCCCAGGCAGATGCCCAGGTAGGGCACCTTGTTCTCACGGGCGTACTGGATCGCGCGGATCTTGCCTTCGGTGCCGCGCTTGCCGAAACCGCCCGGCACCAGGATGGCGTCCAGCGGCTTGAGCACTTCGAGGTGGCCGGATTCCAGCTCTTCCGAGTCGATGTACTCGATGTTGACGCGCGTCGCGGTATGCATGCCCGCGTGGCGCAGCGCCTCGATCAGCGACTTGTAGGACTCGGTCAGGTCGACGTACTTGCCGACCATGCCGATGGTGATCTCGTGCTCGGGGTTCTCCTGGGCGCTGACCAGGCGCTGCCACATGGCGAGATTGGCCGGCTTCGGATCCAGGCGCAGCTCCTCGCAGATCAGGCGGTCCAGGCCCTGCTCGTTGAGCATCTGCGGGATCTTGTAGATGCTGTCCGCGTCCCACACCGAAATCACCGCGTCCTGCGGGATATTGGCGAACAGGGAGATCTTGGCGCGCTCGTCGTCCGGGATCGGGCGGTCGGCGCGGCACAGCAGCGCGGTGGGCGAGATGCCGATCTCGCGCAGCTTCTGCACCGAGTGCTGGGTCGGCTTGGTCTTCAGCTCGCCGGCGCTGGCGATGAAGGGAACCAGCGTCAGGTGCACGAAGGCGCAGTGGTTGCGGCCCATGCGCAGGCTCATCTGGCGCGCGGCTTCCAGGAAGGGCAGCGACTCGATGTCACCCACGGTGCCGCCGATCTCGACCAGCGCCACGTCGGCCTTGCCGTCGTGCGAGGCCGCGGCGCCACGCTCGATGAAGGCCTGGATCTCGTTGGTGATGTGGGGGATCACCTGCACCGTCTTGCCCAGGTACTCGCCGCGGCGCTCCTTGCGGATCACCGATTCGTAGATCTGGCCGGTGGTGAAGTTGTTCGACTTGCGCATCTTGGCCGAGACGAAACGCTCGTAGTGGCCGAGATCCAGGTCGGTTTCCGCACCGTCTTCGGTCACGAACACCTCACCATGCTGGAAAGGGCTCATCGTGCCGGGATCGACGTTGATGTAGGGATCGAGCTTGAGGAGGGTGACTTTGAGACCGCGCGACTCGAGAATGGCCGCGAGCGAGGCAGCAGCGATGCCCTTGCCTAGGGAAGAGACGACGCCACCGGTGACGAAGACGAATTTGGTCATAAACCGAGCTTGCCGGGGAAATCGGGATTATACATGAGACCCCGCCGCGCGCGGCCCCGAAATTCCGGGAGCGGGCGCCGCCAGGCACCAGAATGGCGCATGCAGCGCTTGCACCCGCGCCTCGCCCGCCGCCCCGCGCCCGGCTTGCCCTGCCCGGCCGTCAGCGCCCCGCCGCGCGCATCTCGCCAAGCAGTTCGCGCACCAGCGCGGCCGTCTCGTCGGGCCGCTCCATCGGATAGAGGTGGCCGCCCTCGATGAAGCGCAGGTGGTCGCCCACGAGCCGGCGCGTGGCGCCCAGCCCGCATTGCCTGACCTCGCGCGAGCGCGTGCCCGCGATGAAGGCGACCGGCACCGGCGCGCCCCGCGCCACCTTGCGCCCGAGGCTGGTCGGCAGCGTCCGGTAGATGTCGTACTCGACCTCGCGCGCGAAGCGCAGGCGGCGCTCCTGCTCCCGTCCGGTGGCCTCGGTGCCGAGGTGGACGTAATCGCGCAGCACTTCCTCGTCCCAGACGGCGAAATTCGGCTTGGACTTGAAATGCTGCCAGACCGCCTCGGCGTCCGGCCAGTGGGTGCGGCGGCGCTTGGTCGCCGCCGCCGGGCTCGGCCGCTCGTCCAGGCCGAGCGCCTGTGCCGCCTTCAGCAGCGAGGCGCGCCAGCCGGCGATGACCGGCGAATCCAGCATCAGCACGCCGCGTACCCGCTCGGGCCGGCGCAGCGCCGCCATCAGCGACAGGAAGCCGCCCAGCGAATGGCCGACCAGCCAGACCGGTTCGCGGTAGCGCGCATCGATGGAGGCGAGCAGTTGCTCGACCAGGTGCGGCCACTCCGGCGTGACCGGGTAGTCCGGATCGTGGCCGTAGCGCTCGACGGCGCGCAGCTCGAAGTCATCCTCCAGCAGGCCGAACAGCTTGCGGTAGGTGGACACGGGAAAGCCATTGGCATGGGAAAAGTGCACGATCTCGCGCATCGCCGCCCCCGTCCCGCTCAGCGCTGTGGGCCCGGCCGCGCGCGGCGCGCGCGCACCGGCTGGCCCCAGCGGTCGGCTTCGCCCTGGCGCGCCAGCGGAAATTCCGCCGGCTGCGAGGCGTCCCATTGCGGGTCGCTGATCTCGCCGAAGACCTGTCGCAGGCGCTGCCCCCAGGTGTCGCGGATCATGCGGAAGTAGGCGTTCTTCTCGTCGATGCTGACAAAGCGCGTGACGCGCAGCGCATCCGCTTCATAGACCAGCAGATCCAGCGGCAAACCCACCGAAATATTCGATTTCAGCGTCGAATCCATCGAGATCAGCGCGCATTTTGCCGCCTCGCCCAGCGGCATCGAAGGCTGCACCACGCGGTCCACGATGGGCTTGCCGTACTTGGCCTCGCCGATCTGGAAATAGCAGTTCTCCGGCGTGGCCTCGACGAAGTTGCCCGCCGCGTAGACATTGAACAGCCGCACTGGCTCGCCGCGGATCTGCCCGCCGAAGATCAGGCTGACGTTGAAGTCGATGCCGGCCTCGCGCAGCGCATGGGCATCGCGCTTGTGCACCTGGCGCACGGCCTCGCCGACGATGGAAGCTGCCTCGAACATGTCGCGGGCCTTCCACAGCGAGCGCTTCTCGTCGCGCCCCTCCATCAGGATCTGGCGCACGGCCTGGCTGATGGCCAGGTTGCCCGCGGTCAGCAGCACCATCACGCGGTCGCCGGGCTCCTCGAAGACGGTCATCTTGCGCGCCGTGGCGACGGCATCGACGCCGGCATTGGTACGGGAATCGGACAGGAACACCAGGCCGGCATCGAGCCGCATGGCCACGCAGTACGTCATGTTTCGGTCTTGTTGTCTTGCATTCGCTTGCCCGGCGCGCGCGGCGCGGGCGGGTTCTCCCGGCATTCTAGCGCCCGGCACCGTCCCCGCAGTGGAGGCGGCGCTCGGTTGTGGCCCCCGCCACGGGCCGGGAGGCCGGGCTCAGGCCGCCGCGGGCAGGATCTCGATCTCCACCGTCAGCGTCTCGCCGCGCCCGCCCTCGCGTATGCCCCGGATCGGTGCAGCCGACGGATAGTCGGGCCCCACGGCGAGGCGCACATGGCGCGCGTCGGTCAGGCATCCGTGCGTGACATCGATGCTGCACCACAGCGCGCTGCCGGCATCCAGGCAGATGTCCGCCCAGGCATGGCTGGCCAGTTCGACCGCCTCGGGATCGTAGAAGTAGCCGCTGACGTAGCGCGCCGGGATGCCGAAGGCACGGCAGGCCGCCACCATCACGTGCGCCTGGTCCTGGCAGACGCCGACGCCGTGCGCGAAGGCCTCGGCGGCCGTCGTCTCCACACTGGTCGCGTTAGGCTGATAGCGCACGTGGCCGCCGATGGCTTCGGCCAGCGCCAGCAGTGCAGGCGCCTCGTGCCCCGCGGCCAGGTAGGGCGCGGCGAAGGCGCGCAATTCCGGCGGGGCCACAGTCAGCGGCGTGCCCGAGAGGAAATAGAGCGGCGAGACACGCACCTCGCCCTCCCCCGCCAGGTCCTGGTAGCACCCATGCACGCCGTCTTCGGCGCCGAGTACCTCTACTTCGCCCCAGGCGGTGATGCCGATGGTGTCGCTTGGCGCACCCAGCGTGAAGTTATGCACGATGTTGCCGAAGCCATCGCGCGCCTCCGACAGCTTGCCCGGGACCTCGATCTTCCAGTCATGGACGGATTGCAGCGGGCCCGAGCGCGGCGCCAGGCGCAGTTCGTGGACACTGCGCCGGACGGGCTCGGCATAGTGATAGACGGTGTGATGGCGAATCTTGTATTTCACGATAAACAGGGCCGGCGCGGGGCGGCTTGCAGACCGCCCCGCCAAGGCTAGGCGGCCAGTGGCGGCACGAGGAAATCGACGCTGATGCCGTTGCCGAGATCGCCGATGCGCTCCAGGAAACTGGTCAGGAAGGCGTGCAGGCCGACGGCGAAGATGTCTTCGATGCGGGCGTATTTCAGGTCGGCGTGGAGTTTACCAGCCTGGCGCTCGGTCTCGCCGGACTGCTGGTTGCGCACCTGTGCCAGGATCGCCACCACTTCGTCCATGCTCGATACCAGCGAGCGCGGCATGTCCGGGCGCAGGATCAGCAGCTCGGCCACTCTTTCCGGCGTGATCACCGTGCGGTAGATCTTGCGGTAGACCTCGAAGCCCGAGACGGAGCGCAGCACCGCCGCCCAATGGTAGAAGTCGTTCTCGAGCCGCTGCGGGTCGCTCTCATCGCCGCCCGACGACTGGAACTTCACGTCCAGGATGCGCGCGGTGTTGTCGGCGCGCTCCAGGAAGGTGCCCAGGCGCATGAAATGGAAGGCGTCGTCCTTGAGCATGGTGCCGAACTGGACGCCGCGCGCCAGATGCGAGCGGAACTTGACCCACTCGAAGAAGCGCGACGGATCCTGCCGCAGCTCTCCATCGGCGATCAGCCGCTGCACCTCCAGCCAGGTCGTGTTGATGGTCTCCCAGACCTCGGTGGTCAGCGAGCCGCGCACGGCCCGCGCGTTCTCGCGCGCTGCGCGCAGGCAGCTCATGATCGACGAGGCATTGGTCATGTCGCGCACCATGAAATCGATCACGTCGTCGCGCGACAGCAGCCCATACTTGTTGTCGAAGGCCCCGGTCAGCTCGGAGATGTCGAGCATGGCCCACCAGCCCTGCTCGGCCACCTCGGCCGACTGCGGCAGCAGCGAGGTCTGGTAGTTGACGTCGAGCATGCGCGCGGTGTTCTCCGCGCGCTCGGTGTAGCGCGCCATCCAGAACAGATGGTCGGCGGTGCGGCTCAGCATGGTTCGGCTCCTCGCAATGCAATCATCGTGGCCGGCGCGCACGCCGGCGTCCGCTCAGCGCTCCAGCACCCAGGTGTCCTTGGTGCCCCCGCCCTGGGAGGAATTGACCACCAGCGAGCCCTCGCGCAGTGCCACGCGCGTCAGGCCGCCCGGCACCATGCGCACCTCGCGCCCGGACAGCACGAAGGGCCGCAGGTCGATGTGGCGCGGCGCGATGCCGGCTTCCACATAGGTCGGGCAGGTCGACAGCGCTAGAGTCGGCTGCGCGATGTACTGCGCGGGCCGCGCCTTGACCACCTCGCGGAAGGTGTCGATCTCCGCGCGCGTGGCCGCCGGGCCGACCAGCATGCCGTAGCCGCCGGCGCCGTGCGTTTCCTTGACCACCAGTTCGGCCATGTGGTCGAGCACGTATTGCAGGTCGTCCGGGCGCCGGCACATATAGGTCGGCACGTTGGCCAGCAGCGGTTCCTCGCCCATGTAGAAGCGGATCATGTCCGGCACATAGGGATAGATCGACTTGTCGTCGGCCACGCCGGTGCCGATGGCATTGCAGATGGTCACGTTGCCGGCCCGGTAGACCGACAACAGGCCCGCGGCGCCCAGCGCCGAGTCGGGACGGAAGGCCAGCGGATCGAGGAAGTCGTCGTCGACGCGGCGATAGATCACGTCGATGCGCTGCGGGCCCTGCGTGGTGCGCATATAGAGGTGTTCGTCCTGCACGAACAGGTCGCTGCCTTCGACCAGCTCCACGCCCATCTGCTGGGCCAGGAAGGCGTGCTCGAAATAGGCGGAGTTGTACATGCCGGGTGTCAGCACCACCACGGTGGGGTCGGCGATGGCCTGCGGCGACACGCTGCGCAGCATCTCCAGCAGCAGGTCCGGATAGTGGGCCACCGGCGCCACGCGGTTGCGTGCGAACAGCTCAGGGAACAGCCGCATCATCATCTTGCGGTTTTCCAGCATGTAGGACACCCCGGACGGCACCCGCAGGTTGTCCTCCAGCACGAAGAACTCGCCCTCGCCGGCGCGCACCACGTCGATGCCCGCGACGTGGGCATAGATGCCCTGCGGCACCTCGATGCCCAGCATCTCCGGCCGGTACTGCGCGTTGTTGTAGATCTGGTCCGGCGGGATCACGCCGGCGCGGATGATGTCCTGCCCGTGGTAGATATCGTGGACGAAGCGGTTCAGCGCCGCCACGCGCTGGCGCAGGCCCTTGTCCAGCACCGCCCATTCGCTGGCCGGGAAGATGCGCGGGATCACATCGAACGGGATCGTGCGTTCGGTGCCGCTGTTGGACTCGTCCTTGTCGCCGTAGACGGCAAAGGTGATGCCCACGCGCCGGAAGATCAGGTCGGCCTCCGCGCGCTTGTTGGCCATGATCGCCTCGGACTGCCCTGCCAGCCAGTCCGCGAAGTGCCGGTAGTGCGGCCGCACCACGCCCGCCGGCAAGTCCTCGCCCGCCTTGATGGCCTGGGCCGCATCGCCCCGCAGGTCCAGCATCTCGTCGAAAAACCGCGCCGCCATGATCACCCTTCCCCCATGTGGTGGGCGTCCCAACCCCCGGATCGCCTGTTAGTGGCCTGGTTCGCGATCCCGGCTGCGCTCCCGCAGCGCGGAAAACCGCTGCGCGAGCGCCTGCCAGGAGCCGCTTGCCGACTCTTTCAGCATACCCGCACCCGTGCAAGCCGCAAGCTGCGGCATTCCCGGGGCGCGGTCAGCATCATGCAAGATGCCTGCCAGGGCACTGAAGGAGGAAGAGGGCCGGACACGGTCTGCCCGGCAGCCCGGAGGGGGCGCGGCGAGCGGCGCGACCTTAGCCGCGGACGCCGCAGCCGGCGGGCCTGGCCGCCAGGATCGTGTCCACCAGGGTCTCGGGCGCCTGGCGGATATCGAGCACCAGCGCGCCGACCGGCTCTTCGAGCGTGTCGAACTGGCTCTGCAGCAGCGCCGGATTGAAGAAATGGTCGCTGCGCGCCGACAGGCGCTCGCCGATCAGCCCGGCGTCGCCCTTCATGAAGACGAAGGTCACGCCCCCGTCGGGCGGCAACAGCCGGTCGCGATAGGCCTGGCGCAGCGCCGAGCAGGTGAACACATGGGTCCGCCCCTCGGCGCGGGCGGCGTCGATGGCCGCGCGCATCGCCGCCAGCCAGGGCCAGCGGTCTTCGTCGGTCAGCGGCACGCCGGCGTGCATCTTGGCCTTGTTTGCCGCGCTGTGGAATTCGTCGGCGTCGTGGAAGCCGCAATGCAGCCGCTGCGCCAGCATCTGGCCGACCGTGGTCTTGCCGCTGCCGGATACGCCCATCAGGATATAGATCATGTCTGCTCCATCGATCATGCTCGGATGGTGTGCCCATCCTTGTCGCTTATCGCTTGCCGGTTGTCGTCTGGCGCGCCGGCGTGCGGCGCGCGCTGGCTCCCGTGCGGCCTGCCCCGCCGGGAAGCCATGCCATCTGGTCGGGAGGGGTGGCGCCTGAGATCAGGCCTGGGAACCTATTGTGCGACCGCCGCGCCGGCTTGGACAGCGTCCGCCGGCATGGCGTCCACCTCCGACAGGTCGAGCGCGCTGCCCCCTGCCTCGGCGCCACGCGCCTGTCGGCGGAACAGGCCGAACAGGCCACGCCCGACGCTGAAGCCGGCGAAGGCGTCGTCCGGCGCCGCGACGGGCGCGCGCGCGGCCAGTTCCGCCGCGTCGCCTAGCCATTGCAGCGTGCCCGCCTCGGCGTCGACGCGGATGCGGTCGCCGTCGCGCACGCGCGCCAGCATGCCGCCGGCCAGGGCCTCCGGACCGACGTGGATCACCGCCGGCACCTTGCCCGACGCGCCGGACATGCGCCCGTCGGTCACCAGCGCCACCCGGCGGCCCGCATCCTGCAGCGCACCCAGCGCCGGCGTCAGGCGGTGCAGCTCCGGCATGCCATTGGCGGCAGGCCCCTGGAAGCGCACCACCGCCACCACGTCGCAATCCAGCTCACCCGCATCGAAGGCCGCCTGCAGCGCCTCCTGCGAGTCGAATACGCGTGCCGCCGCCTCCACTACGCGGTGTTCCGGCGCCACCGCCGAAATTTTGATCACGCCGCGCCCGAGGTTGCCCTGCATCAGGCGCAGGCCGCCCTCGGCCGCAAACGGCGCGGCAGCAGTGGCCAGCACATGGGCGTCGCCGCTCACGGCCGGGCCATCGCGCCAGCGCAGCACGCCGCCGTCGAGCACCGGTTCCTGGGTGTAGCGCCACAGGCCCGGGCCGGCCACCGTCTGCACGTCCTCGTGCAGCAGGCCGGCCGCCAGCAGTTCGCGGATCACGAAGGCGACGCCGCCGGCCGCGTGGAAATGGTTGACGTCGGCCGAGCCGTTCGGATACACGCGCGCCAGCAGCGGCGTGGCGCGCGACAGGCGATCGAAATCGTCCCAGTCGATCAGGATGCCGGCCGCGCGCGCCATCGCCACCAGATGGATGCTGTGGTTGGTAGAGCCGCCCGTGGCCAGCAGGCCGACGATCGCATTGACCACCGCGCGCTCGTCGACGATGCGGGCTAGCGGCAGGTATTCGCCGCCGCGCGCCGACAGCGCCAGCGCACGCTGCGCAGCGGCGGCCGTCAGCGCATCGCGCAGGCCGGTGTCCGGGTGGACGAAGGCCGCGCCGGGCAGATGCAGGCCCATCACCTCCATCAGGAACTGGTTGCTGTTGGCGGTGCCGTAGAAGGTGCAGGTGCCGGCGCCATGATAGGCCTCGCATTCGGCCTGCAGCAGCGCGTCGCGGCCGACCTGGCCGGTCGCGTAAAGCTGCCGCACTCTCGCCTTCTCCTTGTTGGGCAGGCCGCTGGCCATCGGGCCGGCCGGCACGAACACCACCGGCAGGTGGCCGAACTGCAGCGCGCCCATCAGCAGGCCGGGCACGATCTTGTCGCATACGCCGAGCATCACCGCCGCATCGAAGGTATTGTGCGACAGCGCCACCGCCGTGCTCATGGCGATCACATCGCGCGAAAACAGCGACAGCTCCATGCCGGCGTTGCCCTGCGTGATGCCATCGCACATGGCCGGCACGCCGCCGGCCACCTGCGCAACCGCCCCCGCCGCGCGCGCGGCCTCGCGGATCACGCCGGGATAGCGCTCGTAGGGCTGGTGCGCCGACAGCATGTCGTTGTAAGCGGTGACGATGCCCAGGTTGTGCGCGTGCTCCACGCGCAGCCGCAGCTTGTCGGCGGCCGGCAGCGCAGCGTAGCCGTGCGCCAGGTTGGCGCAGGACAAGCCGTGCTGGGGCCCCAGTTCGCGCTGGGCGCGTTCGCAGCGCGCCAGGTAGGCGGCGCGGCTGGCGCGGCTGCGCTCGGTCACGCGCGCGGTGACGGCCTGGACTTCGGCATGGACGGATTGCGGCATGGCGGGACGGTCTCTCCGTAGTCAGTGGGGCACAGTGTGCCGGCCTCGCCGGCTCTGTAGATTTTCTACATTATATCGGCTCAGGGCGTGGAAGCGAACAGGGCCGGCTGCGCGAGATGCACTAAGGCCCGCAATTCCTAGCCACTCTAGGGAAACCCCTAGCTGCGCGGGCAACGCCTCCCGGCGATGATTCGGCGCTTTTTTTGTAGAATATCTACATACCCAATTCATCCACTGCCCCATGCGCGACAGAATCCTCGCCGTCTATGACACGCTCCGCCCTTCCGAACGCCGCCTGGCGGACTATGTGGCGCGGCACGGTGCCAGCGTCATCCGCTTGTCGATGCCGGAACTGGCCGAGCGCGCCGGCGTATCCCAGCCCACCATTGCGCGCTTCTGCGCCGCGCTGGGCTATGACGGATTCCGCGAGTTCAAGCTGCAGTTCGCACAGAATGTGGGCGGCGGCACCCCCTTCGTCCACCAGGACGTGAGCGCCGAGGACCGGCCCGCTGACATCGCCGGCAAGGTCTTCGACCGCACCATTTCGACGCTGATGACGGTGCGCAACGCCTTGTCGGCCGACCAGATCGAGCATGGCATCCGGCTGCTGGCGGGCGCGCGCCGCATCGAGTTCTACGGCTGCGGCAATTCCGGCATCGTGGCGCTGGACATCCAGCACAAGTTCTTCCGCCTGGGCATTCCCACCACGGCCTACTCCGACCCCCACGTCTTCAATATGTCGGCCGCCCTGCTCGGCCCCGGCGATGTGGCGGTGCTGGTCTCCAACAGCGGCCGCACCTGGGACATCCTGGCCGCCGCCACGCTGGCGCGCGGCAGCGGCGCCAGCGTGCTGGCGCTGACCCACAGCGGCTCGCCGCTGGCGGCGCTGGCCGATGTCTGCGTCTTCTCCGACGTCGAAGAGGACAGCGAGGTCTACACGCCCATGACCTCGCGCATCTGCCACCTGGTGCTGGGCGACGTGCTGGCCACCGGCGTGGCGCTGGAGCGCGCCGATACCGTGGCCGCCGGCCTGCAGCGCGCCAAGGCCCACCTGCGCGAACGCCGCATCGCCGGCGCGGAGCCGTCGCTGCCGGTGCAGCCCGCCAAGGTCCGTCGTGGCGGCGGCACGGCACCCGCCAAGCCGCGCCGGCGCAAGACCGCCTGAGGCTGCACTTGGGGCCGCACCTGCGGCCGCCCGGCGGCACTGTGTGCCGGCTTCGCCGCCGGGCCATCCCGAAGCCGGGGCAAGACCAGCCCAGACATATCCCGCGCTGCGACGGGCACCACCACAGGCGCATCAGCGCGGCACCTCCGGAGAATCCCGCCAATAACGCCGGACCTGCTGCCGGTAAGACTCTACGTGAACGTCGGCGCCCTCGGATGTCATCACGATCGCGCCAGCCTCGTCCGAGCGGTAGCGCGCGATGCCCAAGGCGCCGTAGCGCGCCCACACGTCCGCGCGCGGATGGCGGTAGCGGTTGGCGTGGCCGAGCTGGAACACTCCGGACTGCGGCGCCACCGCGGCCAGGAAGCCCGGACTGGAAGACGTGCCGCTGCCATGGTGCGGCACCACCAGCACGGTGGCGCGCAGCGCCTCCTGCGGCAGCGCCGCGACCAGCGCGCCTTCCTCGGCGCGCCCGATGTCGCCGGTAAGCAGCAGGCTTGCCGGGGGCGCCTGGTCTGCGCCCTCACCAGCGCCCTCCTCTGCCCCCTCGCCCGACGCCGCCGCGACGCGCAGCACGCAGCTGCGCGCATTGCTTTCGTAGACCGCTGATTGCGATTGCGCGGCGGGCGGATGCAGCACCGTGAAACGCACCCCGTCCCACTCCCAGCCCTGCCCGGCCGCGCACGGCGCCCATGCCAGCGGCTGCCGCCCAGGCGGCTGGGCCAGCAGCGCGTGCCCGGGCGGCGCCGCCGTGGACAGCGCCGCCACTGGCACGGCGCCCAGCACGGCAGCGACGCCGCCCGCATGGTCCGCGTCCTCGTGACTCACCATCAGCAGGTCCAGCCGCGTGACACCCGCCGCGCGCAGGTGCGGCACGATGACCCGGTCGCCCGCGCTGGAAGCCGTCCCATAGGCCGGCCCCGCGTCATACAGCATCACGTGCCGGCGTGTTTCGACCAGCACGGCCGTGCCCTGGCCGACATCGAAGGCGGTGGCGCGGAACACTCCGGCCGGGACCGGCGAGCGGCCTGCCACCAGCATCGGCAGCGCCAGCACCAGTCCGTGCAGGCGCACACGCAGCCCGAAACCGGCCGGCGCCACCAGCCACAGCGCTCCCAGCGCCGCCAGCGCGAGCGCGGCGGGCCCCGCGTCGGCGGCACGCCAGACCGCCCAGGACGGCGCCGCCAGCCATTCGAGCCCGGCCGCCAGCCAGGACAGGCAGCCGTGCGCCAGCGCCAGCAACGGCGTGGCCACGGGTGCCGGCAGGATGGCGGCCAGCAGCGACAGCGGCGTCACAACAAAGCTCACCAGGGGAATGGCTGCCGCGTTGGCCAGCGGCGAGATGACGGAGGTCTGCTGGAACAGCAGCAAGGTAAGCGGCACCAGCCCCACCGTCACCGCCCATTGCGTGCGCGCGGCCTGGGCCAGGGCCGCGCCGGTGCGCGCCGCCCACCCCTGCACGGGCGCCATGGAGGGCCGCGCCGCCGCCAGGAAGATCACGCCCACGGCGCAGAAGGACAGCCAGAATCCAGGCGACATCACGCCCCAGGGATCGACGGCGAGCGCGGCCAGCCCGGCCCAGGCCAGCACCAGCGAACCCGGTGCGGCGCGCCCGCTCCAGAGCGCGATTGCGGCCACCGACAGCATCGCCACCGTGCGCAGTGCGGGCACCTCCATGCCGGCCACCAGGGCGTAGCCTAGCCCGGCCGGCACCGCAGCCAGCAGGCCGATCTTGCGTGCCGGCACCCGTAGCGGCAGCGGCCGCCGCAGGCGCCCGCCCAGGCCGAAGGAATGGCGCCAGGCCCAGGCGGCCAGCGCCCCCGCCATGCCTGAGATCATGGTGATGTGCAGCCCGGAGATGCTGATCAGGTGCCCGATGCCAGTGCGGTTGAAGACCTCGCGGTCGTACGCGGCGATGCCGCGCTGGTCGCCCACGACCAGCGCCACCAGCACTGCGCCGTAGCGTGCGTCCGGCGGCAGGTTGGCACGGATGTGGGCACGCAGCGCGTGGCGCCAGGCCTCGATGCGCCAGGCGAAGCGCTCGCCGGCGGCAATGGCGAAGCCCTCGTCCGCGCTGCGCACGTAGCCGGTGGCGCCGACGCCCTGCCCAAGCAGCCAGTACGCGTAATCGAAGCCATAGGGATTGGCCAGGCCGCGCGGCCGCCGCAGCCGCACGACGAAGGCGCGCCGCTCGCCCGGGCGCAGGTCCGCCGGCGCCTCGCGCCAGCTCAGCAGCACGTGCTGCGGCAGCGGCATGCCGGCGTCGCCGTGCTCGATGGCGAATAGAAAGCGCAGCCCCGGCTCGGCCTGCGCCGGCAGGCCGGCCACCACGCCGCGCACAGCAATGCTTCTGCCCTCCAGCGTGGCCGGCAGCCAGTCGGCGAGCCGCTGCTCGGCGCGCCACGCCGCCCAGCTGAATCCAGCCAGCAATCCCAGCAGGCAGGCCACGCCGCACGCCGCCAGCGGGGCGCGGCGCCCCCAGTAAAAGCAGGCCGCCGACAGCAGCACCGCCACGGCGGCAAGCACGAAGGCAGCCCGGGCGCCGGGCAGCGCGGGCTGCTGCTGGAGCATCCAGCAACCGACGACGAAGGCAAGCAGGAACAGGCGCATCGCGGCTCCCCCGCGCACGGCGCGGATGACGGTGAGCCTGCTTATACGGCCGCGGCCGTCTCAGTGCAGTGTCAGTCTGTGACGGCGCCGGACGGCGCCATGATATCGGCGAAGGCGGCCAGCCGCGGCAGCGCCGCCACCGAGTTGCGCCACATGGCTTCGGCCAGCGTCTGCGGCGCGATGCCGCGCAGCTCGCCCAGCACGCGCGCCACGCCGGCCACCTCGGCGGGGGTGTTGCGCGCCTTGTGCTGCTCGCCGAACTGGTCATCGGACAGCCAGGCCGGCGCGATATCGGGCGCATCGGTTTCCAGCACGATGGCCTCGAGCGGCAGCTCGGCCGCCAGCCGCCGGATCTGCCGCGCACGCGAGAAGGTCAGGTTGCCGCCGAAGCCGAGCTTCAGTCCCAGGTCGAGGAAGCGCTGCGCCTGGGCGAGGCTGCCGTTGAAGGCGTGGGCGATGCCCTGGCGCACGCCGACACGGCGCAGCTGGGCACTGACCTGGTCCTGCGACTTGCGCACATGCAGCAGCACAGGCAAGGCGAATTCGCGCGCGATCTTCAACTGCTCGACGTAGAGCCAGGTCTGGTGCGCGGCATCCAGGCCCGGCGCGAAGAAATCGAGCCCGATCTCGCCGATGCCGACAAAGCGCGGATCGTCGATCGCGGCGGCCACTTCCGCGCGCAGGCGGTCCAGCTCAGGCTGGCCCGCGTCCTGTGAGTACAGCGGATGGATGCCGAGCGCGTAGACACAGCCGGCATGCCGCTGCGACAAGGCCCGCACCGCCTCGAAGTTCCAGGTCGCCACGGCCGGCAGCACAATGCCGCTGACCCCGGCCGCACCGGCCGCCGACGCGACCGCATCGCGGTCCGCGTCGAACTCGGCGGCGTCGAGATGGCAGTGAGTGTCGATCCACATGGTGCGTGGCGCGGGCCGGCGGCTCAGCGTTCCTGGTGCAGGTGGCCGTCGCGCAGCCGCAGCACGCGGTCGCAACGGTTGGCCAGGTCGATGTCGTGCGTAACGATGACGAAGCTGGTGCCGAAGCTGAGTGACAGGTCCAGCATCAGGTCGTAGACGCCGCCCGCGGTATGGTCGTCAAGGTTGCCGGTGGGCTCGTCGGCCAGCACGCAGGCGGGCTGCCCCACCAGCGCGCGCGCGATCGCCACGCGCTGCCGTTCGCCGCCCGAGAGCTCGCCAGGCCTGTGCTCGCTGCGGCGGCCCAGGCCCACGCGCTCGAGCATGGCCTGGGCCGTCGCGCGCGCCTCGGCCTGCGTCTGGCCGCGGATGCGCAGCGGCATCGCCACGTTGTCCAGTGCGGTGAACTCCGGCAGCAGGTGGTGGAATTGGTACACGAAGCCCAGCGCGCGGTTGCGCACGGTATTGCGTTGGCGTTCGCTCAGGTCCGTGAAGGGCTTGCCTTGCAGCGCCACGCGCCCGCTGTCGGGATTGTCCAGCCCGCCGAGCACATGCAGCAGCGTGCTCTTGCCCGAGCCGGACGCGCCGACGATGGCGACCTTCTCGCCGGAGTCGATGCGGATGTCCACGCCCTTGAGCACCTCGACATCGAGCCCGCCCTGGCGGAAGCGCTTGGTGAGGCCTTCTGCCGCCAGCACCGGCGCGCCGTTGCCCGCGCCGCCGCTGCCGCCCGGCTGGCCGGTGCGGGCTGCCCCCGCGATCATTACGTTCTGTTCACTCATAGCGCAGCGCCTCCGCCGGGTTGACACGAGCGGCGCGCCAGCTCGGGTAGAGCGTGGCCAGCGAGGCCAGCACGAAGGAAATGATGCCGATGGTAGCAATATCGTTCACACGGGGATCCGAAGGCAGTTCACTGATGAAGTAGATGTCGCGCGGCAGGAACTGCACATGCAGCAGCCGCTCGATAAAGGGCACGATCACGTCGATATTGGTGGCGATCAGGGTGCCGCCGGCCACGCCCAGCAGCGTGCCGATGAAGCCGATGGCCACGCCCTGCACGATAAAGATCTTCATGATCGAGCGGGGCTGCGCGCCCATGGTGCGCAGGATGGCAATGTCGGCCTGCTTGTCGGTGACGGTCATCACCAGCGTCGACACCAGGTTGAAGGCGGCCACGGCGATGATCAGCGTCAGGATGATGAACATCATGCGCTTCTCGGTCTGCACGGCGGCGAACCAGTTGCGGTTCTGCTGCGACCAGTCGCGCACATAGAGTTCGCCGGACAGTGTGCCGGCCAGCTGGTTGGCCACTTCCGGCGCGCGCTGCATGTCCGTCAGCTTGAGCCGCACGCCGCTGGGCCCGGACAGCCGGAACAGCGTCTCGGCATCCTGCAGGTTGATCAGCGCCATGGCGTTATCGAACTCGAAATGCCCGGACGAGAAGACGCCGACCACGGTGAACTGCTTGAGCCGCGGCAGCACGCCGGCCGGCGTGATGGTCCCCTGCGGCGCCACCAGCGTGACCTTGTCGCCCAGCTGCACGCCCAGCGCATTGGCCAGTTCATTGCCTAGCGCGATGCCGAACTCGCCCGGCCGCAGCCGGTCCAGCTCGCCGGCGCGGAATTGCTTGCCGAGGTCCGACACCTTGGGCTCCTGCGCCGGATCGACGCCGCGCAGCAGCACGCCGCGCACCACGTCCTCGCGGGTCAGCATGGCCTGCGCCGCCACATAGGGTGCCGCGCCGATCACTTCCTTGTTGCGCATGGCCTCAGTGGCGGTGCGCTGCCAGTCCGGCAACGCACCGGGCGAGACGACCTCGATATGCGACAACACCGACAGCATGCGGTCGCGCACCTCCTTCTGGAAACCGTTCATCACGGACAGCACCACGATCAGCGCCGCCACGCCCAGCGCGATGCCGGACATCGAGATCATCGAGATGAACGAGATGAAGGAATTGCGGCTGGCGCGCTTGCCTGCGCGGGTATAGCGCCAGCCGATCTGCCACTCGTAGGGAAAATTCAAGAGGATTCCTGTTGTTCGGGTAAAGGCCTGCGGCACCGCCATCAGCAGCGGCCCGGAGGCTGTGCCATCACGTCTTGTCGCCGCCGGCCAGCCGGAAGTTTACAATCTCGGCAATCATGATGACGCACCTGACCCTGATTGTGCCTTTTTCCGTGCCGCCGGGCACGGGCGACGACGCCGATGCCAGCGTCATGCCCGGTGCCCTGCTGCGCCAGTTGGAGCTGCCGGCGCTCGGAAAGTTGCTGACGCGGGCCACACCCGGCGCGCGCGAGCGGCACGATGACCCCTATCTGCGCACCCTGCCGCACGAACGCTGGCTGGCCGGCCGCGCCGGCCTGGACAGCCGGCGTGTGCCGAGCGCGCCCTTTATGCGGCTGGCCGACGGCGGCAGCGCCGACGAGCAGGCCTGGACCTGCCTGCAGCCGGTCCATCTCCACGCCGCGCGCGACCACCTCGTGCTGGTGAACCCCGCCCAGCTGCGCATCCGCCCCGCAGAGGCCGAGGCGCTGCACGCCGCCGTGGCGGGCCTGCTCGACGAATCCGGCATCCGGCTGGAAACGCTCGGGCCGGCGCGCTGGTATCTGCCCGAATCCGCATTCGGCCCGCTCGACGCCACCACGCCGCTGCGCGCCACCGGCCGCAACATCGACATCTGGATGCAGGAAGGCGAACGCGCGCGCGACTGGCGCCGTGTGCAGAACGAGATCCAGATGACGTGGTTCGACCACCCCGTCAACCAGGCCCGCGAAGCCGCCGGCGAGTTGAGCATCAACTCGGTCTGGCTGCACGGCGGCGGCCGTCTGCAAGCGGTGCCGCGCCTGGCCGATACCGTCTTGACCGACGACGCCTTCCTCGCCGGGCTGGCGCTGGCCGCGGGCGCAACCTGCCAAGCCCCGCCAGCGGGGCTGACGGCGGTGGCCCAGGCCGCCAACGGCAGCGTGCTAGCGATGCTCGACTCTGCGGCCGAGGCCCATATCGGCGAGGACTGGGGACGCTGGCTGGAAGCAATGCATGGCCTGGAAGCTGCCTGGTTCGCGCCGGCGCTGGCGGCGCTGGAGCGCGGCGACTGCCAGGCCGTGACCCTGGTGCTCGCCGGCGAGCACCACTTTGCCGAGTTCAGCGTCACGCGCGGCGACCTGCGCAAGTTCTGGCGCGGCCTCGGCGCGCGCGGGGACTGGCGCGCCCTGCTGTCCGACCTGGCCTACGCGGCATGAGCGCCACACCGCACCTGCCCGTCCGCACCGCCGGTACCGCCGGCACCGGCTCCGCCCGCCGCGCCAACCCAACGCATTCGCTCGCCGCATGACCCGCATCGCCACCCGCTCCTATTCGGCCGAACACGCTGCCACCCTGGCCGCCGCCGGCCTGCATCCCACCCTTGCCCGCATCCTGTCCGCGCGCGGCGTCAGCCAGCCCGACGAACTGGCCACCGAACTGCCTGGCCTGGAGCCGCCGGGCGAGATGAAGGGCATCGCGCATGCGGCCACCTACCTGGCCGATGCGATCGCCGCGGGCCGCCGCCTGCTGATCGTCGCGGACTACGACTGCGACGGCGCCACCGCCTGCGCGGTCGGTGTGCGCGGCCTGCGCATGCTGGGCGCGCGCGTGGAGTACATCGTCCCCAACCGCTTCGAGTACGGCTACGGCCTGACGCCTGAGATCGTCGAACTGGCCGCACGCCAGCAGCCCGACGTGATCGTCACGGTGGACAACGGCATCGCCAGCGTCGACGGCGTGGCGGCGGCCAATGCACGCGGCATCGACGTGGTGGTGACCGACCACCACCTGCCCGGCGCGACGCTGCCCGAGGCGGCGGTCATCGTCAACCCCAACCAGCCGGGCTGCGACTTTCCCAGCAAGAACCTGGCGGGCGTGGGCGTGATGTTCTACGTACTGCTGGCGCTGCGGGCCGAATTGCGCGCGCGCGGCGTGTTCGACTCTCGCACCCAGCCCCGGCTGGATGCGCTGCTCGACCTGGTCGCGCTGGGCACGGTGGCCGACGTGGTCAAGCTCGACAGCAATAACCGCATCCTGGTGGCACAAGGCCTCAAGCGCATGCGCGCGGGCCGCATGCACCCCGGCGTGGCGGCCCTGTTCCGCGCCGCCGGGCGCGAGGCGGCACGCGCCAACACCTTCGACCTGGGCTTCGGCCTGGGGCCGCGCCTGAATGCCGCCGGGCGGCTGGCCGACATGTCGCTCGGCATCGAATGCCTGCTGACCGACGACGCCAACCGCGCGTGGGAGATCGCCCAGGAGCTGGACGGCATGAACCGCGAGCGGCGCGACATCGAGGCCGGCATGCAGCAGGAAGCGCTGCAGATCCTCGAGCAGCCGATGGCCGGGCTGGACCCCGCCTCGCGCTATACCGTCAGCGTGTTCAACGATACCTGGCACCAGGGCGTGATCGGCATCGTGGCCTCGCGGCTGAAGGAGAAATTCCACCGGCCCACGATCACCTTCGCACCCGGCGACGACGCCACCATCAAGGGCTCCGGCCGCTCCATCCCCGGCTTCCATCTGCGCGACGCGCTCGACCTGGTGTCCAAGCGCCATCCGGGCCTGCTGGTCAAGTTCGGCGGCCACGCGATGGCGGCCGGCCTGACCCTGCGCGCCGATACCTTCGGCCAGTTCATGGAGGCCTTCGAGGCGGTGGGCCGGGAATGGCTGGACGAGGAACAGCTCGCCCGCGTGATCGAGACGGACGGCGACATCGAAGATGGTTGCTTCTCGCCGGACTTCGTCAACCTGCTGGACCAGCAGGTCTGGGGCCAGGGCTTCCCCGCACCGACCTTCTGCGGCGAGTTCGACGTGCTGCGCCAGACCGTGCTCAAGGGCAAGCACCTGAAGCTGCTGCTGGGCCGCGGCGCGCGCCGCTTCGACGCGATCTGGTTCAACCACGCCGATTCGCTCGGCGCCAGCGCGCTGGTGGCGTACCGGCTCGACAACAACACCTTCAACGGCACCACGCGCGTGCAGATGGTGATCGAGCACGCCCAGTAAGGCCCGGCCCGCGCGGCGGGCCGGCAGGCGGCGCTCCGCCCGGATGGCCCCGAATGGCCTCGTTCGACCGCCCCTAGCCGCGCGACGGCAGGTAGGCGGACGGATCGACTGGCTTGCCGCCGGCGCGCACTTCGAAATGCAGCTCGCTGGCGGCGGCGCCCATGCGCCCCACTTCCTGGCCGACGGCCACCTGGCTGTCCTCGCTGACCGAGGGCTTGTCGAGGTTGCCGTAGACGGTCAGCCAGTCCTCATCGTGCTTGATGATCACCAGCATGCCGTAGCCGCGCAGGTCGCCGACGTGAATGGCACGTCCGGCGGCCGCCGCGCGCACCACACCGCCGGCCGGCACGGCGATGCGCAGGCCCTTGCTGGCCGGCGGCGCATAGCCGGCCGTGACCGCGCCATCGGCCGGCCACTGCAGGCGGATGCGGCTGGCCGGCGGGCGGGCGGGCGCGCTGTTGTCGACGCGCGGGGTGTCCTTGACGGCCGCCGGCGCCCCGCTGCCCCCGGCGGAGGCAGTGCTGCCGCCGCCAGCCGCCGGCACGACGCGGATCAACTGCCCCACCTCGATGCGGTCCGCGCTAGGCAGATTGTTCCAGCGCACCAGATCGCGCACGCTGCGCCGGTTCTTGCGGGCGATGGCGTACAGCGTGTCGCCGCTCTGCACGCGGTAGTAGCCGTCCGGCACGGGGCCGTCGCCCACCGTGCCGCAGGCGGCGAGCGGCGCGACCGCGGCCACGGCCAGCAGTCCCAGAAGGCGGCGGCGTGCCGCCATGGTGTCGTTCTTGTCTTGTATCGTCTGCTTCATGCTCTCGGGGTTGGGCACGGAAGTGCCGTCTCGTCCATACGATCCCGGACCGGACCGTCTATTATCGCCGCAGCGCGCACACGACGGACCGCGGTAACGCCGGCGCACTGGGCGCGGTGGCCTGCCGGCCACCCGCAAAGTAGACCGCCCGTCATGCGCCTGGTTCGCCGCGGCAGCCCCAAAGCCCGCGGAGAATCCGCCGCATTCCGCTATAATTCAAGGTTTTGGAAGCGCAGGAACATCATGGAAGCAGAACGCCTCAACGCCATCTCCGGTGCCATCTCCGATCTCCGTTCCCGGACGGAAGATCTACGGGGGTATCTTTGACTACGAAGTCAAACTAGGCCGTCTCGACGAAGTCAACGGCTTGCTCGAAGACCCGGACGTCTGGAACAACCCCAAGCGGGCCCAGGACCTGGGCAAGGAAAAGAAGATGCTCGAGGGCGTGGTCGGCGTCCTCGGCAAGCTCACCTCTGACCTCGAGGGCGCGGACGAGCTGTTCGAGCTCGCGCGCGAGGAAGGTGACGACGACACGCTGCAGGCCATCGAGGCCGACGTGCAGGGCTTCCAGGCCATCGTCGAGGACATGGAGTTCCGCCGCATGTTCTCGGGCGAGCTGGACCAGGCCAACGCCTTCATCGACATCCAGGCCGGCGCCGGCGGCACCGAGGCCTGCGACTGGGCCTCGATGCTGCTGCGCCAGTACTTGAAGTACTGCGAGCGCAAGGGCTTCAAGGCCGAGGTGCTGGAAGAATCCGAAGGCGACGTGGCCGGCATCAAGAGCGCCACCATCAAGGTGGAGGGCGAGTATGCCTTCGGCTACCTGCGTACCGAGACCGGCGTGCACCGGCTGGTGCGCAAGTCGCCGTTCGACTCGTCGGGCGGCCGCCACACCTCGTTCTCGTCGGTCTTCGTCTACCCCGAGGTGGACGACTCCTTCGAGGTCGAGATCAATCCGGCGGACCTGCGCGTGGACACCTACCGCGCCTCGGGCGCCGGCGGCCAGCACATCAACAAGACCGACTCGGCAGTGCGGATCACGCACGCCCCGACCGGCATCGTGGTGCAGTGCCAGAACGACCGCTCGCAGCACCGCAACCGTGCCGAGGCCATGTCGATGCTGAAATCCCGGCTCTACGAGCACGAGATGCGCAAGCGCCAGGCCGAGGCTGACAAGCTGGAATCGAGCAAGACCGACGTGGGCTGGGGTCACCAGATCCGCTCCTACGTGCTGGACCAGAGCCGCATCAAGGATCTGCGTACCAACGTGGAAATGTCGAACACGCAAAAGGTGCTCGACGGCGACCTCGATCCCTTCATCGAGGCCAGCCTGAAGCAGGGCCTGTAAGGCAGCCAGCGGGGCGCGGTTCGCCGCGCCCCGTCCTCCGCCGCGGCAGGTCGCGGCCCATCGTGAATCGGATACCGCCAATCGCTACCCACCCAATATGAGCGCAGAGAACCACCTCTATATCGTGACCGGCGCCTCGCGCGGACTCGGTGCCGCGCTGGCACAGGCCCTGCTCACGCCGGGCAATCGGCTGGTCTGTGTGGCGCGCGGCGACAACCCGGCGCTCGAACGGGCGGCGGCCGCCGCCGGCGTGACGCTCGACTGGCACCGCCAGGACCTGTCGCAGCCCGAGGCGGCAGCGCAGTGGCTGACGGCGGTGCTCGATGCCATCGGTGCAACTCCCACGTCGGCCACGCTGGTGCTGAATGCCGGCGTGGTCGAACCGATCTCGCCGGTCGCCGGCTTGCGCGCCGATACTCTCGTGCCGCACCTGCTGACCAACCTGGCCACACCGATGACGATGACCGCCGCCTTCCTCGCGGCGAGCGAGCGCTTCGGCTGCCCGCGCAAGGTGCTGGCCATCTCCTCGGGCGCGGCGCGCCGGCCCATCGAGGGCTGGAGCGCCTATTGCGCCGGCAAGGCCGGGCTCGACATGTTCATGCGTTCGATCAACACCGAGTATGCCCAGGCGCCGGCCGAGCGCGCAGTGCGCGCCGTGGCGCTGGCCCCCGGCGTGGTCGACACCGGCATGCAGTCGACCATCCGCTCCGCCGACTTTGCCCAGGTGCAGCGCTTCCGCGACCTGAAGGCGCAGAACCAGCTCGCCAGCCCGGAGGACGTCGCGCGCCGCATCGCAGCCTATTTGCAGCGCCCGGATTTCGGCAGCACCGAGCTGGACGACATCCGTAACCACTGAAGCCGATTCCCCTATTCCGAAACCGCGCGGGCCAGGCCCGCGCGCAGCACACCAGATCATGACCGAACCAAACCGCGCCACCGCCGACGCCGCCGACACGGCAGCCACCGCCGCAGACGAGAACAAGATCATCGCGGAGCGGCGCGAGAAACTGCAGGCGCTGCGCCAGCAAGGCGTGGCCTTCCCCAACGACTTCCGCCCCACCCACCAGTCCGCCGCCCTGCACGCGCAATACGATGCCATCGAGCAGGCCGCGCTGGAGGACAAGCCGGTCGAGGTGGCCATCGCCGGCCGCATGATGCTCAAGCGCGTGATGGGCAAGGCCAGCTTTGCCACCGTGCAGGACAGCGCGGGCCGCATCCAGTTCTATATCAGCCGCGATGCGATCGGCGAGGACGTCTACGCCAGCTTCAAGAAGTGGGACCTGGGCGACATCGTGGCCGCACGCGGCACGCTGATGAAGACCAAGACCGGTGAGCTGTCGGTCTTGGTCAGCGAGCTGCGCCTGCTGTCCAAGAGCCTGCGCCCGCTGCCGGGCGACTACTACGGCCTGGCCGACCAGGAGCAGAAGTACCGCCAGCGCTATGTCGACCTGATCGTGTCGCCCGAGACGCGCGCCACCTTCCGCGCCCGCACCCAGGCCATCTCGTCGCTGCGCAAGCACATGGCAGCAGCCGACTTCATGGAAGTCGAGACGCCGATGCTGCACCCGATCCCGGGCGGCGCGGCGGCCAAGCCCTTCATCACCCACCACAATGCGCTCGATATGCAGATGTTCCTGCGCATCGCGCCCGAGCTGTTCCTGAAGCGCCTGGTGGTGGGCGGTTTCGAGCGGGTGTTCGAGATCAACCGCAACTTCCGCAACGAGGGGGTGAGCCCGCGCCACAACCCCGAGTTCACCATGATGGAGTTCTACGCAGCCTACACGGACTACCGCTGGCTGATGGACTTCACCGAAAACCTGATCCGCCAGGCGGCCATCGACGCCTGCGGCAGTGCCGTGCTGACCTACCAGGGCCGCGAACTGGACCTGTCCAAGCCCTTCCACCGCCTGACCATCACCCAGGCGATCCAGAAGTACGCACCGCAGTACACCGACGCCCAACTCGCCGACGCCGACTTCCTGCGCGCCGAGCTGAAGAAATTCGGCGTCAACACCAATGCGCCGCAATTCCTCAACGCGGGCCTGGGTACGCTGCAGCTGGTGCTGTTCGAGGAAACCGCGGAGAGCCAGCTGTGGGAGCCGACCTATATCGTCGACTACCCGGTGGAGGTGTCGCCGCTGGCGCGCGCATCCGATGCCGTTCCCGGTATTACGGAGCGTTTCGAGCTGTTCATCACCGGCCGCGAGATCGCCAATGGCTTCTCTGAGCTCAACGATGCCGAAGACCAGGCCGAGCGCTTCCGCAAGCAGGTGGAGCAGAAGGACGCCGGCGATGAGGAAGCGATGTACTTCGACGCCGACTACATCCGCGCGCTCGAGTACGGCATGCCCCCGACGGGCGGCTGCGGCATCGGCATCGACCGCCTGGTGATGCTGCTGACGGACAGCCCCAACATCCGCGACGTCATCCTCTTCCCGCATCTGCGCCGCGAAGACTGACACGCCTGCTGCGCACGCCGTCGAAAACCCCAGCATGCCGCTGGGGTTTTTGTTTTTGCGGACCGGCGATGCAGGATCGATCGCTTTCAATGAAAGCGCTTCACAGATCGGGGTCCGATCCGTGCCGACCCTGTAATACGCCGTAACGGGCGGGTCGGAAAGACGACGTGGAGAAAGCCTAGGATTAACGCATCGCATCCCTCGCCCCCGGTCGACAGCCATGCCTTCCGTTCGTCCGAGCGCCCCGTGCCGCGCGCGCCGGCTGCTGCAATGCGCCAGCGTGGTGGCCTTGCTGCTCTCGGCCGGCGCCCAGGCGCAGGAATTGCTGTTGATGGGAGGGGTGCAGCACACGAATTCGCCCGGTGAGCGGGACGATGCCTACGCCTACTCCTACCAGCAAAGCCTCGGTGAAAACTGGCTGGCCAGCTACACCTATCTGAACGAAGGCCACGTGACCGGCCACCACCGCGATGGCCACGGCGTGCAACTCTGGTGGCGCTACCTGGCCTTCGACCGCAAGCTGGCGCTGGCGCTCGGTGCCGGGCCGTACTACTACTTCGATACCACCGATCCAGGCGCCGGCGGCCGCTATGACGACGACCACGGCTGGGCCGTGCTCGCGAGTGCTTCCGCAACCTGGTACATCCACGGCGGCCCCTGGATGATCCAGGCGCGCTATAACCGCGTGCAGGCCTGGTCGAGCTTCAAGACGGATTCCCTGATGCTTGGCATCGGCTACCAGCTCGACCGCGGCGACCGGCCCGGCCCGGTGGTGCCGCCGCCAGGCCGCAATGACAAGGTGACAGGCAATGAGCTGACGGTGATGCTCGGCCCCTCGATCGTCAACAGCTTCAGCTCGGAGCACACACTGGCGAAGGCGGTCGAATACCGCCGCGGCCTGGCGCGCTATGTCGACGGCACGTTGACCTACCAGGACGAGGGGGAAACTTCGGCACTGCGGCGCCACGGCGTGGCGGCGCAGCTCTGGCTAGCGCGCGCCTTCTTCCAGGACAAGCTCGCGCTCAGTGTGGGTGTGGGACCGTACTATGCGATTGACACCTACCATCCGCCCGATGGCAGCGGGGAAACCCCATCGCGCTTCTCGGCGATGATCTCGATGTCGGCCAGCTACCGCCTCGGCGAACGCTGGCTCGCGCGCGTCACGTGGAACCGCGTGGTCACGGGCTACGACCGCGATACCGACGTCTTCCTGGCGGGCGTCGGGTACCGCTTCTAGTCCGCTGAATCATTGAAATGGGAGGTGAAGGACATGCCATGCGGGAGTCAGCGCTAGGGCGGAGCAGTGCATTCGGATTGCATAGCAATCCGCCTGCGCAGCGGCACGCGCTCACCAGCGCGTGCGCGCCCTGCAAGGGCAAAGCGCAGCAATAGCACGGCTATTGCGAGCATTTGCAACGACGCGATGAGCCCGCATGGCGTGGCAGGCACCGACCGATTTCAGTGATTCAGTGGACCCAGGCATGAAAAACCGGGCATGCGAGCCCGGCACATTGCACGCCCGGCAGGCCGCCGGATGTCCGGCGGCCGCCCCGGCCTTATTCCGCTTCCTCGATCCAGGCGGCCTGGATCGCCTCCAGGATCTTCTCACCCGAGCGCTCGGGCACATCGCTGAAACCATCCAGCTCCAGCACCCAGCGGCGCAGGTCGGTGAATCGCACGCTCAGCGGATCCACGTCAGGGTACTTGTCGTAGAGGGCAGCCGCGATGGCGTAGGTATCGGTCCACTTCATGGGGGAGTGCTCCTGGCAGGTGGGGGGCTCAGTGCCCTTCCTTGGCGTGGTTGATGGTGTACTTGGGAATCTCGACCGTCAGGTCCGCGTCGGCGACGAGGGCCTGGCAAGAGAGGCGCGAGTTCGGCTCGAGGCCCCAGGCCTTGTCGAGCAGGTCCTCTTCTTTTTCCTCGGCCTCGTTCAGCGAATCGAAGCCCTCACGCACGATGACGTGGCAGGTGGTGCAGGCGCACGATTTCTCGCAGGCGTGCTCGATCTCGATGCCGTTGCTCAGCAACGCGTCGCAGATACTGGTGCCAGGCTTGGCCTCGAACACCGCACCCTCGGGGCAGTGCTCGACGTGGGGAAGAACAACGATTTGAGTCATGTAAGGTCCTGATTGCGGGATACGGTACGGCGATGCGTCGGCACGGCGCGCCTCAGCCGATCTCCTGCACCTTGCGGCCGGCCAGCGCACTCTTGATCGAGCGGTCCATGCGGCGGGCGGCAAATTCGTCGGTGCCGTGCGAAAGCGTCTCCACTGCAGCCTTGATGGCCAGGTGGTCGGTGCCGGCGGCGATCTCACGCACCGAGGCGACCAGCGCTTCGACCGCGGCCCGCTCTTCTGCCGACAGCAGGTCGCCATCGGTCTCCAGCGCACGTTGCGTCGCTTCGATGAGACGCTCGGCCTCGACCCGCTCTTCGGCCAGCGCGCGGCTCTTCATGTCGTGCTCGGCCTCGCTGAAGCTCTCCTGCAGCATCCTGGCGATCTCGTCGTCGGCCAGGCCGTAGGACGGCTTGACCGCGATCGACGCCTCGACGCCCGACAGCGTTTCGCGCGCCGACACCGACAGCAATCCATCGGCATCGACCTGGTAGGTCACGCGGATGCGCGCGGCGCCGGCCACCATCGGCGGGATGCCGCGCAGTTCGAAGCGCGCCAGCGAACGGCAGTCGCTTGCCAGCTCGCGCTCGCCCTGCAGCACGTGGATGGCCATCGCCGTCTGGCCGTCCTTGAAGGTGGTGAACTCCTGCGCGCGCGCCACGGGAATCGTGCTGTTGCGCGGGATGATCTTCTCGACCAGGCCGCCCATGGTCTCGACGCCCAGCGACAGCGGGATCACGTCGAGCAGCAGCCAGTCCTCGCCCGGCGCGCTGTTGCCCGCCAGCAGGTTGGCCTGCATCGCCGCGCCCAGCGCCACCACCTTGTCCGGGTCGAGATTGGTCAGCGGCGTGCGGCCGAAGAATCCGCCGACGGCCTTGCGGATGGCCGGCATGCGCGTCGCGCCGCCCACCAGCACCACGCCCTTGACCTCGTCGGCTGCCACGCCGGCATCGCGCAAAGACTTGCGCACCGGCGTCAGCGTCTTCTGCACGAGGTGGGCGGTCAACTCTTCGAACTGCGCGGCGGACAGGGGCAGGTGCACGATCTCGCCGGTCGTCAGCACGGCATCGATCACCGTGCTGTCGCTCTCGGACAGCGCCTCCTTGGCGGCGCGTGCGCGCACCATCAGCAGGCGCGTGTCCTCGGCCGAGAGCGGCTGCAGGCCGGCCTGCTCGACGATCCAGCACATCAGCCGCTGGTCGAAGTCGTCGCCGCCCAGGGCCGAATCGCCGCCGGTGGCCATGACCTCGAACACGCCCTTGCTCAGCCTCAGGATAGAGATATCGAAGGTGCCGCCGCCCAGGTCGTAGACCGCGTAGACGCCTTCGGCACCGTTGTCCAGGCCGTAGGCAACCGCCGCCGCGGTCGGCTCGTTCAGCAGGCGCAGCACCTCGAGGCCGGCCAGGCGCGCTGCGTCCTTGGTGGCCTGGCGCTGCGCGTCGTCGAAATAGGCGGGCACGGTGATCACCGCGCCGACGATGTCGTCGCCGAGGGAATCCTCCGCGCGCTGGCGCAGCGTGGCCAGGATCTCGGCCGAGATCTCCACCGGGCTCTTCACGCCGGCCACGGTCTTGATCTGCACCATGCCGGGCGCGTCGACGAAATCGTAGGGGCTGTGCTCGATATGCGCCACGTCGCGCAGCCCGCGGCCCATGAAGCGCTTGACCGAGACGATGGTGTTCTTGGGGTCGCGCACGGCCTCATCCTGCGCGCGGTAGCCGATGTGCGCGGTCCTGTCGGCCAGGTAGCGCACCACGGACGGCAGCAGCGCGCGGCCGCGCTCGTCGGTCAGCACCTCGGGAATGCTGCTGCGCACCGCCGCCACCAGCGAATTGGTGGTGCCGAGGTCGATGCCGACGGCGAGCCGGCGTTGATGGGGCGCCGGCGACATGCCGGGTTCGGAAATCTGGAGCAGTGCCATGATGATTCTTCGCGTACTCTTCGCGTTGTGTGCGGCGCGCTGCGTGCGTGCCGCGCCGGCGGGGAACGTGCCGGGGGCGCCATTGTGTCACGCCCGCGGCAAACGTGCCCGACCCTCTACCCTTCCAGCCGGTCGATTGCCTCGCTGGTATCGTGTTCGATTTTCTCGATGAACATCAGCTGCCTTGCCGCCGCGCCCGCGGCCGCATCGTTGTCGGCGCCGCCGGCATCGAGCAGCGCGCCCAGTGCCGCATGGCGCTCGCGCTTCTCGCTGCGCAGCTGCGCCAGCAGAGAGTCGAGCTGGTCGAGCTCGCGCGCCGACACCGCGTCCTGCAACGCCTCGCGCCACTCCATCTGCTGCATCAGGAAGTCCGGCGCCATCGCCGTGTTGCTCTCGGCCTGGATGTCCACGCCGCGCAGGTGCAGTAGATAGATCGCGCGCTTGAGCGGCTGGCGCAGCGTGCGATAGGCCTCATTGGCGTGCGCCGCCCATTGCATCGCCACGCGCCGCTCGGCGTCGCCGGCGTGCGCGAAGCGGTCCGGATGCGCCTGCGACTGCACGGTCCGGTAGGCAGCATCCAGTGCCGCCTCGTCGATGGCGAACTGCGCCGGCAGTCCGAACAGCGCGAAATAATCGTCTTTCAACAGCTTCCCCAACAAAAAGGAGCGGTCATGCCGCCCCTCGTCCTCCGGCCAACCTGTCCGGGCTGCGCACCGGCGGTCTCATCCGCACCGGGCCCAGTCATCGGGTGGCTCGCCGCGCTCGCATTTCCGGCAATCGAGGCTGTCACCCAGCATGGCTGCCCTGCCCTGCTCAGACTGCGTCCACGGACGAGACTGCCAGGGCGGGTCGTGCCGCACGTGCTGGCCATGGCCGCATTCGAGTTCGGCGACCCAGTCGCCCACCTCGTCGCGGTGGAAGCCGACAATGCAGCGCTTCATGCAGCGCGCCGCGTCAGACGCGGAACGATTCGCCGCAGCCGCACTCGTCCTTCACATTGGGGTTGTTGAAGCGGAACCCCTCGTTCAGGCCCTCGCGGGCGAAGTCCAGTTCCGTGCCGTCGATGTACGGCAGGCTCTTCGGGTCGACGATCACCTTGATGCCGTGCGACTCGAAGACACTGTCTTCCGGCAGCAGTTCGTCGACATACTCGAGCTTGTAGGCCAGGCCCGAGCAGCCCGTGGTCTTCACGCCAAGGCGCAGGCCCACGCCCTTGCCACGGCGTTCCAGGTAACGTGCCACGTGCTTGGCGGCCTTTTCGGTCAGTGTGATCATCGCTGCATCATCCCCGAAAGACTCAGGCGGCCTTCTGTTCGGCTGCGCCCGGGTGCTTCTTCTTGTAGTCCTCGACGGCGGCCTTGATCGCGTCTTCGGCCAGGATCGAGCAGTGGATCTTCACCGGCGGCAGCGCCAGTTCCTCGGCGATCTGGGTGTTCTTGATCTCCAGCGCCTGGTCCACGGTCTTGCCCTTGACCCACTCGGTCACCAGCGACGACGAGGCGATCGCCGAGCCGCAGCCGTAGGTCTTGAACTTCGCGTCCTCGATCACGCCGGCCTCGTTGACCTTGATCTGCAGCTTCATCACGTCGCCGCAAGCCGGCGCGCCGACCATGCCGGTGCCCACGGCCTCATCGTTCTTGTCGAAGGAACCGACGTTGCGGGGGTTTTCGTAGTGGTCGAGTACCTTGGTGCTGTATGACATTTTGGCTACCTCTTGCGAATTTTATGGGGTCTTGCGCGGGCCTTGCGCTCAGTGCGCGGCCCACTGGATGGAATTCAGGTCCACGCCGTCCTTGAACATCTCCCACAGCGGCGACAGTTCGCGCAGCTTGCCGATCTTGGCCTTGAGCAGTTCGACGGTGTAGTCGATCTCCTGTTCGGTGGTGAAGCGGCCCACGGTGAAGCGGATCGAGCTGTGTGCCAGTTCGTCGTTGCGGCCCAGCGCGCGCAGCACGTAGGACGGCTCCAGCGAGGCGGAGGTGCAGGCCGAGCCCGACGAAACCGCCACGTCCTTGATCGCCATGATCAGCGACTCGCCCTCGACGAAGTTGAAGCTGACGTTGAGGTTGTGGGGCACGCGATGTTCCAGGTCGCCGTTCAGGTAGACCTCTTCCATGTCGGAGAAGCCGCGCCACAGGCGGTCGCGCAGCATGCGGATGCGCTCGTTCTCGGTTCCCATTTCCTCGCGGGCGATGCGGAATGCCTCGCCCATGCCGACGATCTGGTGGGTGGCCAGCGTGCCCGAGCGCATGCCGCGCTCATGGCCGCCGCCGTGCATCTGCGCTTCCAGGCGCACGCGCGGCTTGCGGCGCACGTACAGCGCGCCGATGCCCTTCGGGCCATAGGTCTTGTGGGCCGAGAACGACATCAGGTCGCACTTCAGCGTGTTCAGGTCGATCGTGACCTTGCCGGTGGCCTGGGCCGCGTCGCAATGGAAGATGATGCCCTTGGCGCGGCAGATCTCGCCGATCTGCTCGACATCCTGGATCACGCCGATCTCATTGTTGACCAGCATCACGGAGACCAGGATGGTGTCGGGGCGGATCGCCTGCTTGAACACCTCCATGTCGATCAGGCCGTTTTCCTGCACGTCGAGGTAGGTCACCTCGAAGCCCTGGCGCTCCAGCTCGCGGGTGGTGTCCAGCACGGCCTTGTGCTCGGTCTTGACCGTGATGATGTGCTTGCCCTTGCCCGAATAGAAGTGTGCCGCGCCCTTGATGGCGAGGTTGTCCGACTCAGTCGCACCCGAGGTCCACACGATCTCGCGCGGATCGGCGCCGACCAGCGCGGCCACCTGCTCGCGCGCGTCTTCGACCGCGCGCTCCGCTTCCCAGCCATAGGCATGGCTGCGCGATGCCGGGTTGCCGAACTGTTCGCGCAGGTAGGGGATCATCTTGTCCGCCACGCGCGGGTCCACCGGGGTGGTGGCCGAGTAATCCATGTAGATCGGGAAATGTGGGGTGCTCATTGTTTTGACTGCCTCTATCAGGGACCGCAAATCGTTGCCGGTCGGGAAATCTGCTTGCCTATCGTCCGCCGCTTGCTGCCTTGCGCCGGACGCCTCAGGACTGCGCCAGGCTGAAGACCGAATTCACCATGCGCGCAGGCGGTGGGCTCTCCGGCTTTTCCGCCGCCTTGCCGCGCGCCGCTGCGCTGGCCGGCTTGGCCGGCTCCTCGCGCATGTCATGCAGCACGGCCGGCTGCTTTGCGCGCTGCTGGTCGACCAGGTTCTTCAGGGAAACGGAATCCAGGTACTCGACCATCTTCTGGTTCAACGTGGCCCACAGCTCGTGGGTCATGCAGCGCCCGGTGCCGTCATCTCCGTTACAATTGCCCTTGCCGCCGCATTGCGTGGCATCGAGCGGTTCGTCGACCGCGATGATGATGTCGGCAACCGTCACGTCTTCCGCGCGGCGCGCAAGGCTGTAGCCGCCGCCCGGCCCCCGCACGCTTTCGACGATCTCATGCCGGCGCAGCTTGCCGAACAGCTGCTCGAGATAAGACAGGGAGATCTTCTGGCGCTGGCTGATACCGGCAAGCGTGACCGGCCCCTGATCCTGGCGCATGGCCAGATCGATCATGGCTGTCACGGCGAAGCGGCCTTTGGTCGTCAGTCTCATGGGGTGGGAATACTTGATCAATTTCCTCAAGTATAAATTTCCCGACTATTTCGGTCAAGTACCCCTGCTGCGCCGCATCAAACCTGGCTGCCGCCGGCTTGCGGCGTCCCCTCTGCCCCGCGCGGCGGCACGATCAGCGAAAGGGGGCGCTCCAGGATGCGCCGCCGCACCGCGGCACTCAACTCACGCCGGTCCACGCTGCGCAGATTGCGCGAGCGCAAGGCCATATTGAAGGCCAGAGCAAAGCTCACGGCCACATTCAGCATCCCCATCACCGCGATGCCGGCACCGGCCTGCCACAGCGCAGGCATGCGCAGGGCGTCCAGCCCCAGCACCCCGATGGCCGCGCCCACCGCGCCGGTCGACAGCGTGACGTGGCGCACCTCCATGTGCGGGCCGAAGAAGCTCAGGATCTCCGGGCCCAGGCCCAGCAGCAGGCCCAGCGAGATGTTGGCGGCGATGCCCGACAGGTTGCGCCGCCAGAAGTCGGCCAGGCGCAGCGCGCCGTTCTTGCCGAGTACGTAGCGCAGGCGCCGGTTGTAGGCCATCACGTCATGCACGCGGTGCAGGGCGAACCAGTTATCCGCCCAGCCGGCGATCAGGCTCGACAGCCACAGCAGCACGCCGGTGAAGATCGCATAGATCGGCGTCGGCCCCAGGATGGAGAAGGATTCGATGGTGGAGATGGCCTTGGCCGGCGTCAGCAGGTTCAGCCCGAAGGCCTTGTGGGCCAGCCACTGCACGGCCAGCGAGATGGGGAAGACCGCCGCCAGGTTGCCGAAGATGGCCGCGGCATTGGAGCGGATCATGGCGATGGTGTCATCGATGAAGATCTCGCGCCCTTCCGGCCGCCCCGCCCCGTCCAGGCGGTGTGCCAGCGCGGGCCCGGTCATCGCCGGCTGCTTGGTGGCCAGCGTGAAATGGGCGAAATGGATGGCGAGGAAGCTACCCGCGTAGTTCACCGAGGCCAGCAGGCCCTCGATGAACTTGTCCAGATGCAGTCCGTAGATCAGGAACTTGAGGTAGACGGTGACCACGGTGATCAGGCCGCCGCCGGCCGCCGCCCGCACCAGCTCGCCGTACTCGCGACGGTCGCGCGTGATGTAGTGATCGCCGGTCTCGGCGGAACGCTCGACCACCTTGCGCGCAAGCTGCGCGAAGGAGGTCGAGGCCAGGTGGCTGACGCTGCGCCGCGCCTGCGTCGAGCGGATCAGCTGGGCCGTCAGGTGCTGGCGGGCACTGCCGCGCTCCGGATCGCTCCAGACGTCGAGCAGCAACTCGATGCGCGCCAGGCGCACCTTCATCCGCTCGATCTGGAACACCACCTCCACCGAAACGCCGTTATCTTCGAGGTCGTCGTAGACCTGCTGGGCGGCGGCAAGGCAGCGGTCCAGCAAGGCGCGGAAATAGTTGAGCCGGTGGCCGAAAGCGCCATCCTCGCGTGCCAGCCCCTCGTCGAACAAGGCCTCCGCTGCGCTGGCGAGTCGGAAGAACGGCGTGTCCTCGACACGGTCCTTGAGCCGCAGGCGAATCGCCTGGCTCAGGCCGGTGGCACGCACCTGGCTGACCAGCACCTGGATGCTGGCCGACAGCGTGCGCGTGAAATCCTGGCGCGCGGCGGCGTCCGCCTCGTCGGACTCGCCCAGGCTCAACACCAGGGCCAGACGGTCGAGCAGGTCGCCGTCGATCGACTCCACCCATTCGGCATCGTCCACCTGGACGAACAGCAGCGCAAACAGGCTCGCCATATCGCTGCGGTTGGGCGGCGGCGGCAGGAAACGCGCCTGCAGCCGATCCATCATCTCGCCCCAGAAGCCAGGGTGCGAGGCCACGCCGGTGTCGCAGAACAGCGCGGTCGGATCGTTGTCGCGCAGGATGGCGCGCACCGTGCAGGCAAAGGACAGCGCCCATTCCGGATTGCGCTCCAGCGCGCGCAGCAGATAGCGCAGGCGCACGTGCTCGGGACGGCTGCGGTCCGCGCCGCCCTCCTTGCCGCCTCTCTCTGCCCTGCCATCCTCTGCGCCCGGCAGTCCGTCGCGCCGGATCCAGTAGCCCAGTTCGATCAGCCATTCATTGCGTTCCGCCAGGGGCGCCTCAGGATTGGCCGCGCTCAGGATGGCATCCAATTGCAGGCTGGCATTGCGCGACTCGCGCCATTTGCGGAACAGGGAACGAAGCATGAAACCTCTTGGGGGAACGGCAGGAAGGGAAAGGACGGCGCTCGGGCTGGATCAGGACGCGTCGAGCTGCTGGCGCAGCATGGCGATGACGCCGTCGCAGGCGTCCTCGATGTAGTCGAGCACGCGCTCGAAGCCGGCCTCGCCGCCATAGTAGGGATCGGGCACCTCGGTGGCGTCATGCTGGCCGGCGAAGCTCATCAGCAGCCGCAGCCTGCCTTCTTCCCCGGGCGGGCAGATCGCGCGCAGGCCCGCCATATTGGCCTCGTCCATCGCCAGCAGCAGGTCGAAGCGGCGGAAATCGGCCGGCTCGGCCTGGCGCGCCCGCAGCGCCGACAGGTCGTAGCCGCGCGCCAGCGCATGGCGCTGCGCACGCGCATCGGGCGGGCGCCCGACGTGGTAGTCGTGCGTGCCGGCCGAATCCAGCGTCACCCGGTCGGCGAAACCGGCGGCCTGCAGCTTGGCGCGCAGCACGCCTTCGGCTGTCGGCGATCGACAAATATTACCCATGCAGCACATCAGGATGGCGTAGGTCTTCATTGGCTGGCTTGGATGGAATGGGGTGGAATGCAGTGGAATTGCTTCGCGGAGAGCCCGGCCGGTGTGTCGTGCGAGACACTACACACCGGCGGCTGGCGGCGGGAACAGCACATTCTGAGACCGCCACCGGCCGGCGGCGAGGGGCGTATTGTAGCGCCACCGGCTAGCGCACCGCCGGCACCCCCTCCTCGTCCCCGCTCGCGCCGAAGACCTGGCGCTTGAGTTCGGCCAGCTGGTCGCGCACCTGGGCCGCCTTCTCGAACTCCAGGTTCTTGGCATGGTCGAGCATCTGCTTTTCCAGCCGCTTGATCTCCTTGGCGACCTGCTTCTCGCTCATGTCCTCGTAGCGCGCACGCTCCTCGGCCGCGTGCAGCTCGGCACGGACTTCGCCGGCATCGTAGACGCCGTCGATGATGTCCTTGATGCGCTTGACCACGCCGCGCGGCGTGATGCCGTGCGCCTCGTTGTGGGCGATCTGCTTGGCGCGGCGGCGCTCGGTCTCGCCGATGGCCCGCTTCATCGAGTCCGTCATGTGGTCCGCGTAGAGAATAGCGGTGCCATTGACGTTGCGCGCCGCGCGCCCGATGGTCTGGATCAGCGAGCGCTCGGCGCGCAGGAAGCCTTCCTTGTCGGCATCCAGGATGGCCACCAGCGACACCTCGGGGATGTCCAGGCCTTCGCGCAGCAGGTTGATGCCGATCAGCACGTCGAAGGTGCCCAGCCGCAGGTCGCGGATGATCTCGACCCGCTCGACCGTGTCGATGTCGGAGTGCAGGTAGCGCACCTTGACCCCGTTCTCGGACATGAACTCGGTCAGCTGCTCGGCCATGCGCTTGGTCAGCGTGGTCACCAGCACGCGGTCACCGGCGCCGACGCGCAGGTGGATCTCGGACAGCAGGTCGTCGACCTGGGTGCTGGCGGGCCGCACCAGGATCACCGGGTCGACCAGGCCGGTCGGCCGCACCACCTGCTCCACCACTTGGCCGGCGTGCTCCTGCTCGTACTGGGCCGGCGTGGCGGAGACGAACATGATCTGGCGCATCTTGCGCTCGAACTCGTCGAACTTGAGCGGGCGGTTGTCCAGCGCCGAGGGCAGGCGGAAGCCGTATTCCACGAGCGTCGTCTTGCGCGCGCGGTCGCCGTTGTACATGCCGTTGAGCTGGCCGATCAGCACGTGCGATTCATCGAGGAACATCAATGCGTCCTGCGGCAGGTAGTCGACCAGCGTAGGCGGCGGCTCGCCCGGCTTGGCACCCGACAGGTGGCGCGAGTAGTTCTCGATGCCCTTGCAGAAGCCCAGCTCGGTCAGCATCTCCAGGTCGAAGCGGGTGCGCTGCTCGAGCCGCTGCGCCTCGACCAGCTTGTTCTCCTTGTAGAAGAAATCCAGCCGCTCGCGCAGCTCGACCTTGATGTCCTCGATGGCGCGCAGCACGGTCTCGCGCGGCGTCACATAGTGGCTGGAGGGGTAGACCGTGAAGCGCGGGATCTTCTGCCGCACGCGGCCGGTGAGCGGATCGAAGTACTGCAGCGAATCGACCTCGTCGTCGAACATGTCGACGCGCACCGCCATCTCGGCGTGCTCGGCGGGGAAGATGTCGATGGTGTCGCCGCGCACGCGGAAGGTGCCGCGCTGGAAATCGGTTTCGTTGCGCGTGTACTGCATGGCGATCAGGCGGGCGATGAGATCCCGCTGGCTGATCTTGTCCCCGGCGCGCAGCGTCAGGATCATCTGGTGGTATTCGCTCGGGTTGCCGATACCGTAGATGGCCGACACGGTCGCCACGATGACGGTGTCGCGCCGCTCCAGCAGGCTCTTGGTCGCCGACAGCCGCATCTGCTCGATGTGCTCGTTGATCGAGGAATCCTTCTCGATGAACAGGTCGCGCTGCGGTACGTAGGCCTCCGGCTGGTAGTAGTCGTAGTAGCTGACGAAGTACTCGACGGCATTGCGCGGGAAGAACTCGCGGAATTCCGAGTAGAGCTGCGCGGCCAGCGTCTTGTTGGGCGCGAACACGATGGCCGGCCGCCCCAGCCGCGCGATCACATTGGCCATGGTGAAGGTCTTGCCCGAGCCGGTCACGCCCAGCAGCGTCTGGTAGGACAGCCCGTCGCCGACCCCCTCGACCAGCTGGCGGATCGCCTCCGGCTGGTCGCCGGCCGGCGGGAAGGGCTGGTAGAGCTGGAAGGGGGAATCGGGGAAGGTGACGAACTTCTCCTCATCCAGAGCGGGTGCGACCGCGGCAAGATTCGACATAGGCGGTGACGGAAAACCTCAGGAAATGGGCGAATACGCTAGAATCTCGGGATTGGCGGCTCCGTTTCAAGACCGCAGCGCAGCCCGAAGCATTCTACGCCTTCCCGTTTTCTTCCATAGCTGACCAAGAGACCTCAAATGAGTTTGTTTTCTGCCGTCGAGATGGCTCCGCGTGACCCGATCCTGGGCCTGAACGAAGCCTTCAACGCCGATACCCGTTCCAACAAGGTGAACCTGGGCGTTGGCGTGTACTTCACCGACGAAGGGAAGATTCCCCTGCTGCGCGCGGTGCAGGAAGCCGAAAAGGCGCGCCTGGCCAACGCCACGCCGCGCGGCTACCTGCCCATCGAAGGGATTGCCGCCTATGACCAGGCCGTGCAGACCCTGCTGTTCGGCCAGGACTCGCCGCTGATCGCGGAAGGCCGCGTTGTGACCGCCCAGGCACTCGGCGGCACCGGCGCCCTGAAGATCGGCGCCGACTTCCTGAAGCGCCTCTACCCGGACGCCAAGGTGGCCATCAGCGACCCGAGCTGGGAAAACCACCGCGCGCTGTTCGAGGCCGCCGGCTTCACCGTGGTCAACTATGCCTACTACGATGCCGCCAGCCATGGCGTGAACTTCGCTGGCATGATCGACTCGCTGAAGTCCTACCCGGCCAACACCATCGTCGTGCTGCACGCCTGCTGCCACAACCCGACCGGTGTCGACCTGTCGGCCGAGCAGTGGAAGCAGGTGGTCGAGGTGATCAAGGAACGCCAGCTGATCCCCTTCCTGGACATGGCCTACCAAGGCTTTGCCGAGGGCATCGAGCCGGACGGCGCGGCCGTGCGCCTGTTCGCCGAGTCGGGCCTGCCCTTCTTCGTGTCCAGCTCTTTCTCCAAGAGCTTCTCGCTGTACGGCGAGCGCGTCGGCGCGCTGTCCATCGTCACCACCGGCAAGGAAGAAGCCCAGCGCGTGCTGTCGCAGGTCAAGCGCGTGATCCGCACCAACTACTCCAACCCGCCGACCCACGGCGGCACCGTGGTCGCCAACGTGCTGAACAGCCCCGAGCTGCGCGCCATGTGGGAAGAGGAACTGGGCGAGATGCGCGACCGCATCAAGCTGATGCGCCACGCCCTGGTCGACAAGCTGGCCGCCAAGGGCGTGCCGGGCGACTTCTCCTTCGTCAAGCAGCAGCGCGGCATGTTCTCCTACTCGGGCCTGACCAGCGCCCAGGTAGACCGACTGCGCAACGAGCACGGCATCTACGCCGTTGGCACCGGCCGCATCTGCGTGGCCGCGCTGAACAGCCGCAATATCGATGCCGTGGTTGACGCAATCGCAGCAGTGATCTAAGCGACTCCCCTGCCTGGCAGGGAGCACACGGGAAAGGCGGCCGCGGCCGCCTTTTTTGCATTTATTTGCTGATGCGAGCGCGATTCCCGTTTAGTCTTCATCCGTTTTCCACTTCGACCTCGTCCATCCGCCCTATTGCGTTTTTGCGACGCAAGCCTACCCTAGGGTATATGCTGCATCGCACGATGGTGCATTTGGGCGCATAATCGCTTCACCCACATCAGATTTTTTGCACCGCACCAGCCCAGATCTTCTGCCCACCCGCGCGATTCCGCTCCCCCGGACATAGATACTCCCCAAGCCAGACAGGTATTCGGCATGCTCTATCAATTCCACGAGTTCCAGCGCTCGATGCTGCACCCGCTGACCGCCTGGGCGCAGGCAACGGCCAAGACCTTCACCAACCCGCTCAGCCCGATGTCGCTGATGCCGGGCGCCACCCGACTGGCAGCCGGCTACGAGCTGATGTACCGGCTCGGCAAGGCCTACGAGAAACCCGCATTCGATATCAAGTCGGTACACTCCAACGGCCGCGAGATCCCCATCGTCGAGCAGACCATCGTCGAGAAGCCGTTCTGCAAGCTGGTGCGCTTCAAGCGCTACGCCGACGATCCCGAGACCATCAAGCTGCTCAAGGATGAGCCGGTGGTGCTGGTATGCGCCCCGCTGTCGGGCCACCACGCCACGCTGCTGCGTGACACCGTGCGCACCCTGCTGCAGGACCACAAGGTGTATGTGACCGACTGGATCGATGCGCGCATGGTGCCGATCGACCAGGGTCCCTTCCACCTGGCCGACTACATCACCTACATCCAGGAGTTCATCCGCCACATCGGCGCGGATAAGCTGCATGTGATCTCGGTATGCCAGCCGACCGTCCCGGTGCTGGCCGCCATCTCGCTGATGGCCTCGGCCGGCGAGGCCACGCCGCTGACCATGACCATGATGGGCGGGCCGATCGACGCGCGCCGCAGCCCGACCGCGGTCAATTCGCTGGCGACCAACAAGTCCTTCTCGTGGTTCGAGAACAATGTGATCGACACCGTGCCGGCCAACTACCCCGGCCACGGCCGCCGCGTCTACCCGGGCTTCCTGCAGCACGCCGGCTTCGTCGCGATGAATCCGGATCGCCATGTGACGTCGCACTACGACTACTACCTGAGCCTGATCCAGGGCGACGCCGACGACGCGGAGGCGCACGTGCGCTTCTACGACGAGTACAACGCGGTGCTGGACATGGCCGCCGAGTACTACCTGGACACCATCCGCGAAGTCTTCCAGGAATTCCGGCTCGCCAACGGCAGCTGGGAGATCAAGGGCGATCTGGTGAAGCCGCAGGACATCAAGACCTCCGCGCTGCTGACCATCGAGGGCGAACTGGACGACATCTCGGGGGCCGGCCAGACGGCTGCCGCGCATGACCTGTGTGCCGGCATTCCAGCCGCGCGCAAGCAGCACATCACCGCAGAGAAGTGCGGTCACTACGGCATCTTCTCGGGACGCCGCTGGCGCGAAAACATCTATCCGGAACTGCGCGACTTCATCCGCAAGCACCGCTGAGTCCCCTGCCGCGCAGCCTGCCGCACGCCCGCGCCTTGCGCGGGCGTTTTCATTTGCGCATCAGGTAGGCCAGCAACATGTCCGTGTGCAGCGCGATGAAGCGCTCATGCTCGTCGAGCGAGGCGACGTCGCGGCCGATCACGGCGCTGATGGTGTAGCGGTTGGACAGCACGTAGTAGCCCAGCGCCGAGATGGTGAGATAGAGCTGCGCGACATCGACCTGCTCGCGGAACAAGCCCTGCCGCTGGCCGCGCGCGACGATGTGCTCCAGCACATTGACCACCGGGTTGACCAGCTGGTGCAGCTGCGCGGATTTCTTCAGGTGGCGCGCCTCGTGCAGGTTCTCGCTGTTGACCAGCCGGATGAAGTCGGGGTGATCGTAATACCAGTCCCAGACGAAGCGGGCCAGGATGCGCACGCCCGCCACCGGGTCTTCATCCTCGATGTGTAGCGCCTCCTCGGCCGCGCGAAACTCGGCGTACTGCCGTTCGAGCACGGCCAGGAAGAGGCCTTCCTTGCTGCCGTAGTAGTAGTACAGCATGCGCTCGTTGGTCTCGGCGCGACGCGCGATCTGGTCGACGCGCGCGCCGGCCAGCCCGCCCTTGGCAAATTCCTCCGTTGCCGCTGCCAGGATGCGCCGCCGCGTTCCTTCCGGGTCCCTCTTGGTTCTAGTCTCGTTCGCCATGCCGCACCAAATCGCTAGATGCGCGGATTATGGCACAGGCCAATTGCCCGCCCGCCGCGCAAAGCGCGCATCTTCGTCGTTTCTGCCTCGCCGCGAAATCGGGGATAATCCCTGCAGAACGGCCGTTTCCGCCTCGCCAGAAGGCGGGCCGGCCGCCTCCGATGACCAGACCTCCCCGCAACACAACAAGCCGCCGTGACCCGCATCACCCCGACCCTCGCCGACCGCCTCGAGGCCTTGCTGCCGCAAACCCAATGCACCAAGTGCGGATTCGACGGCTGCCGTCCCTATGCCGAGGCCATGGCACGCGGCGAAGCAGACTGCAACCGCTGCCCGCCGGGCGGCGCCGAGGGCATCCGCCGGCTGTCCGCGGCGCTGGACAAGCCCGTGCTGCCGCTCGATCCGGCGCACGGCACCGAGCAGGCCCGCGCGCTCGCGGTGATCGACGAGAACCTCTGCATCGGCTGCACCCTGTGCATCCAGGCCTGCCCGGTGGACGCCATCGTCGGCGCGCCTAAGCAGATGCACACCGTGCTGCCCGACTGGTGCACGGGCTGCGACTTGTGCGTGGCACCCTGCCCGGTCGACTGCATCGCCATGGTGCCGGCTACCGGCGAGCGCACCGGCTGGGCCGCCTGGTCGCAGCAGCAGGCCGACCAGGCGCTGGCGCGCTACCGGGCGCGGCGCGTGCGGCAAGTGCGCGAGCGCGAGGAAAACGAGGCGCGCCTGGCGGCCAAGGCCGCTGCCAAGCTCGAGGCGCTGGCGCAGGAAAGCACGCAGGACGAGGCCGAGCGCGCCGCGCAGGAACGCAAGCGTGCCATCATCCAGGCCGCCATTGCGCGGGCGCGCGAGAAGCAAGAGGCGGCCAAGCCGCGCAATACCGAGAACGTCTCGGCCGGCGTGCAGGCCCAGATCGACGCTGCCGAGGCCCGCCGCGCCCGCCGTGCCGCTGCGCAGGCGCAGCCCGAGCCCGAGTCCGCCGCCGGAAACGAAGACCAGACCGACAAGAAGACGACCCCATGAACGCCGTCAAGTGCCGCGCCCTGTTCGAGACCCTGCGCGAGACCAATCCCACACCGACCACGGAACTGGAGTACAGCTCGCCGTTCGAGCTGCTGATCGCCGTGTTGCTGTCGGCCCAGGCAACGGACGTGGGCGTGAACAAGGCCACGCGCAGGCTGTTCCCGCTCGCGCACACGCCGGAACAGATGCTGGCGCTGGGCGAGGAAGGCCTGTCGGACTACATCAAGACCATCGGCCTGTACAAGACCAAGGCCAAGCACGTGATCCAGACCTGCCGCATCCTGGTCGAGCAGCACGGCGGCAAGGTGCCGGCCGACCGCGCCGCGCTGGAAGCGCTGCCCGGCGTGGGCCGCAAGACCGCCAACGTGGTCCTCAACACGGCGTTCGGCGAACCTACCATCGCCGTCGACACGCATATCTTCCGCGTGGCCAACCGCACCGGGCTCGCCCCCGGCAAGACGGTGGACGTGGTCGAGCAGAAGCTGCTCAAGGTCGTGCCGCACGAGTTCCTGCACGACGCCCATCACTGGCTGATCCTGCACGGCCGCTATGTCTGCAAGGCGCGCAAGCCGGAATGCTGGCACTGCGTGATCGAGCCGCTGTGCGAATTCCGGGAGAAGACCGAGGCGCCGAAGGGCTGAGCCCCGGCGGGGCCCGCATTCCGCCTCGCGCGCCCGGATGCAGAACGACCATCGACCTGTCAAAGCCAATACCGTCGGTGTACAGTGAACAGCAGGGTGCCCGAAAGGCCGCCATGACGGGCTGGCAACACACGAAAGAACGAACAAGCCCCCGTTTCAAATCCGGCCTCTGCGAAGCCCCTGTGCAAGAACTGAGGGTAACCAAAGTGACGACGTCGGAGCGACCATCGGCGCTTCCGGGCCGACGCGAACGCTTACTCGAGCAGCAAGCGGCGCTGGCCGCACTCACCCGCATGGATGCGCATCAGGGCGAGAGTCTCAAGCAGAGGCTGCAGTTCATCACACAGACGGCAGCACGGTTGATGGGTGTGGCACGTGTCAGCCTGTGGCGCTGTACGGAGACACGTTCGGCGATTCGCTGTCTCGATCTCTACGAGAGTAGTCGCAGCAGCCACAGTGACGGCAGCGAACTCCAGGCTGAATACTATCGGGCCTGTTTTCAGGCACACATAAGGAGTGAAGTTGCCGTCTCGGATGACGTTCATACGGGTACGGCCCCTCGCGTTCAGGAATTCTCCAGCGACTACCTGAGGCCACTTGGCATCACAGCCTTGCTGGACGTTCCGATTCACCTGCACGGCCGCGTGGACGGCGTGCTGTGTCTCGAACAGGTCGGGCCGCCCACGCCGTGGACGCCCGAAGATCGCCTGTTCGGTACCGCGCTCGCCAATCTGATCGCGCTTGCCGTCGAGCGCGACGAACGCAGACGCGCTGAAGAAGCGCTGCGCGAAAGCGAGCAACGCCTCGCCACACTCGTCGCGTACGCGCCTGATGCCATTCTCGTCTTCGACGTTGACGCCGACCGCTACATCCAGGTCAACAATCAGGCCGCGTCGCTGTTCGGGCGTGACTGCGATGCGCTCCTGCAGATCGACCCGACCCGACTCAGCCCCGAGAGGCAGCCGGATGGCCGCCTGTCGAGCGAGGCAAGGCTTGCATACCTCGAGATCGCACTCAACGGCGGCACTCCCGTATTCGAGTGGGTGCATGAGAACGCCGCGGGCGTCCAGATTCCCTGCGAAATTCGACTGGTTCGGCTGCCTCACGCAAGTCGCAGGCTTGTCCGCGGCAGCATTATCGATATCGGCGAACGCAAGCGCACCGAGCAGGCGCTGCGGGCGAGCGAACAGCGCCTGTCCACCATGCTGGCCTATTCGCCCGATGCGATCACGCTGCTGGACGTCGACTCGCTGCGCTTTGTCGAGGCCAACGAACAGGCGGCACGCCTTTACGGATACGATCGTGCAACGTTGCTGCGCCTCGGGCCGGTCGAGCTGAGCCCCGAGCGTCAGCCCGACGGCCGTCTATCAGGCGAGGCGGCGCGCGAGAAGGTTCTCGAAGCGCTCGATGGCGGCGTGCCCGTATTCGAGTGGATGCACGTGAACGGGGCCGGCACGCTCTTTCCGTGCGAAGTCCGCCTGGTGCGACTGCCTGATGCCTCAAGACGGCTGGTGCGCGGCAGCATCATCGACATCAGCGAGCGCAAGCGTGCCGAGGCGGCGCTGCGGGAGAGCGAGGCGCGCATGCGGAGCACCCTCGATGCGTCAATGGATTGCATCATCAGCATCGACCATCACGGACAGATCATTGAGTTCAATCCTGCCTCCGAGCGGACATTCGGCTACCGGCGCGAGCAAGTGATCGGGCATGAACTGGCCGATCTCATCATCCCGCCCTCGAAGCGCGATGCGCACCGCCAGGGGCTCGCACGCTATCTCAGGACCGGCGAGGGTCCACTCCTGGGTCAACGCATCGAGGTGCAGGCCTTGCGTTCCGACGGCACCGAATTCCCGGTGGAAGTTTCGCTTTCCCCGATCTTGGGCGGCCACAAACTCGTCACTGCTACCGTGCGCGACATCACGGAGTACAAGCGCACGCAGGCAGAATTGCGCGACGCCAAGGAGGCAGCGGAGAAGGCGAGCCGCGCCAAATCGGAATTTCTCGCCAACATGAGCCACGAGTTGCGCACGCCGCTTAACAGCGTACTTGGTTACGCGCAGCTATTGCGGCGCGAGGAGGAACTCTCGCAGCGGCAACGCAAGGCGCTCAACGTCATCCAGCAATCCGGAGAGCATCTGCTGGGATTGATCGACGAGATCCTCGACATGGCCAAGATCGAAGCGGGCACACTGGACATCGTGGCAGAGAACTTCAATCTGCGCCGGCTGCTGGACAGCATCGTGGAGTTCGCGTCCAGCCGCGCCCAGTCCAAGGGCCTCGCGTTCAGATTTGCGCAGTGGTCCGCCATGCCGGATGTGGTCTTCGCGGATGAGCGCCGCCTGCGCCAGGTGCTGATGAATCTTCTCGATAACGCGATCAAATACACGCGCCACGGCGAGGTCGTGCTGAGAACGGGGATGCGCGAGGGCTCAGTCAGCTTTGCCGTGGAGGACACGGGTATCGGTATCCGGCCAGAACACCTGTCCGAGGTCTTCGACGTCTTCCACCAGGTGCGTGATCCATCCATGACAGTGGAGGGTACAGGGCTCGGGCTTGCCATCAGCAAGCGACTCGTGCACCTGATGGGGGGCGAACTGCAGGTTGCCAGCAAGCCGCACGAAGGCAGCCGCTTCTGGTTCGAACTGGCACTGCGTCCGGCTTCTGCGCCGACGCCCGTGCCCACCTTCTGGCCCGTTACGGGTGTCGAGGGAGCAAGGCGCCGCGTGCTGGTCGTGGACGACGAGGAGGACGGGCGCAGCCTGCTGCGCGACTTGCTGGCACCGCTTGGCTTCGATGTGCATGAGGCCGCGGATGGTCTCGAGGCAGTGCAGGCGGGCACGAGCCTGAGGCCGGACGCCATCCTGATGGACATGCGCATGCCGCGGCTCGATGGCCTCGGCGCGACTGCACGGATTCGCGCGATGCCGGATCTCGCGGACACTGTCATCTTCGCTATCTCGGCAAGCGCATTCGAACACGACCGCGCACGCTGCATCGCGTCGGGGGCCAACGAGTTCATCCCGAAGCCGTTCCGGCAGGACAAGCTGCTGGAGCTGCTTTGCGAGCATCTCGGACTCAAGCTCGTTCGCGCCCCGCCTCACAATGCGGGCGACGCGCATGAGCAGCCTTCGCCGTTGATGGCGCCGCCCGCCAGTCAACTGCAAAAGTTCATTGACCTGGCTTCGCGCGGCGACGTGAGGCAACTGATGCGCGAAGCCAATGCACTGGAAGCCCAAGACCAGGCCTACCAGCCATTCGCGGACAGGGTAAGAGCACTGGGCGAGGCCTACCAGATGAAGGAGCTTCGCCGATGGCTCAGGAGTCTCGCAGGCACGCCATGAGCCCGGCCGACACAGACAGGCCGCAGATCCTCGTCGTCGAGGACTTCCCGGCCAATCTCTCGATGCTGCTCGATCTGCTGAGCGGAGCAGGTTTCGCTGTTGCCGTCGCCGAAGACGGCGAAAGCGCGCTGGAGCAGGTCAACTATGTGTGTCCGAAACTGATCCTGCTCGACGTGATGATGCCGGGACTCGACGGCTTCGCGACCTGCCGGCAACTCAAGGCAAACCCCGCGACCCGTGATATTCCAGTGATCTTCATGACCGGCCTTGCCGACACGGCCGACAAGCTGAAAGCCTTCGAACTCGGCGCCGTCGATTACATCACCAAACCGTTCCAGCATGAGGAAGTCCTCGCACGCGTCAGCACGCATCTGGAGTTGCAGCAGCTCAGGCTTCGGCTCCAGGCGAGCGAGGACCGTCTTTCACGGATCATCGAATCGGCGACGGACGCCATCGTTGCGCTTGACCACGAAGGCCATATCACACTGTTCAATCGCGCTGCCGAGCGGGTGTTCCGCTGCCCGTCCAGCGCCGCCGTGGGGCAGCCATCCAGGCAGTTCCTTTCACCCCCCTTGTGCGAACTGCTCGGTGGCTTCATGGAAAGCCGTGAACGTCGTGCGCCGATCTGGCTTCCGGACGGGCTTAGCGCCGTGCGCGCCGACGGCGAGCCATTCCTGATCGAAGCGAGCCTGTCATGCACTGAGGCGGACGACCAGCCGATCTACATCCTGTTCATGCGCGATATCGAGGAACGGAGAAAAGCGGAAGCGGAAGTGGGTCAATTGCGCGGCCTGAACCGCTACCTTGAGGAAGAATTGCTCGAAGCCGAGGCGGGCGCGAACCTGGTCGGCACGGCCGGCCTGCAGCTTGTGATGCAGCAGGTGCGTCAGGTGGCTGGTACCGACGCCTCGGTGCTTGTGACGGGCGAAACCGGCACAGGCAAGGACCTGATCGCACAGGCGATCCACCGCATAAGCGCGCGCAGTGGCAAACCGCTCGTCAAGCTCAACTGCGCAGCGTTGCCGGCCAACCTTATCGAAAGCGAATTGTTCGGCCACGAGAAAGGCGCATTCACCGGTGCGCTGACGCGCAAGGCCGGCCGCTTTGAGCTGGCTGACCATGGCACGCTGTTTCTCGATGAGGTGGGCGAGCTGGCGCTGGACCTGCAGGCGAAGCTGCTGCGCGTGCTCCAGGACGGCGAGTTCGAACGCCTCGGTAGCACTCGCACGCAAAAGGCGGATGTGCGAATCGTCGCCGCCACCAACCGGAATCTGGCCGCGGAGGCATCGGCGGGCCGCTTTCGCGCGGACCTCTACTACCGCCTCAACGTATTCCCGATCGAACTGCCGCCCTTGCGCGAGCGGCCCGAAGATGTCGGGCCGCTCGTCGAGCATTTCGTGCGCCACTACTCGACGAAGTACGGAAAACACGTCGATGCTGTTGCAGACGCGCAGCTAAGCGTGCTGCGGGCCTACCGGTGGCCGGGCAACGTGCGGGAGTTGCAGCACGTGATCGAGCGCGCGGTCATCCTCACGCGGGGCAGCCAGCTCGCGCTCGGCAACTGGTTCGGGGACGCAACGCCTGCGGCCTGTCAGACAGTCACCCTTGAAGAGGCGGAGCGGGCACATATCCTCAAGGTCCTCGAGCAGACCGACTGGCGTGTCAGCGGCAAGGCTGGTGCAGCCGAACTCCTTGGGCTCCGGCCCACGACCCTGGAGTCGCGCATGAAGCGGCTCGCCATCATCCGCAAGGACTGATATCCCCTTTTCGGAATGAGGAAGGGGCGCGAAGGCTGCTGCCGGGCCGCAGGCTCACGATATTTCGTGACGCTCCCGAAATATCGTGAGCGCCAACGCACGAGCGTCGCGCATGCGGTGCCTTGGCTTGAACGTCCCTGGCGAAAAAGCACCGGATTTTCAAGGACTTGCCCCTCGACCGGAACCGCTATCCGGAACCTGGCACGGCTTTCGCCTAAAGAAACGATCACAAGTCGCGCCTCAGCGAGTTGACAGCAAAGCCGAAGGCGTTGTGGCCGCGTCTTGTGTGCGTCCTGATATCTGAAAGGAAATCCGAAATGAACGCGACTCTGCGCCATTGGGCTCTACTCGCCGCTTTTACCATACCGTTCGCGTTCGCAGGCCTTGCACTGATCGATGCTGTGCTCCTTGCGGACGAGCCGCCAACCATCGAGGGCATCATGGTCAGAGCGGTTCTCTACGGCGAATAGAACGAGGTGCGTTCATGCAGTCAGCTAAAAGCGATGTGAAGGGCGAGACAGCCGCACCGCCCGTCCCGCAGGATTTTTGTACGCGCTTGTATCACGCCACCGCACCGATACGTGATCCGACTGAATCGGCCCCACGCGCTACGGGCGCGATACATCGGTCGACTTAAATGCGTTCCATAGCCGGCAGCAATCCGCAAACATGCGCTCCCCTGCCGGCACGACCCAACCCGAATTCTCTAGGAAATTGATCATGACTACAGTCATCGCCAAGCGCCTTGTACTCGCCGCCGCCCTGGTCGCCGCTACCGTCGGTGCGCATGCGGCCGGACTGTCCGGCGCGCGAGACCCGTACACCGACGGTGCCCGTTCGGTCGCTGGCGCGCGAGATCCCTACACCGACGGTGCCCGTTCGGTGGGTGATCCGCGTGATCCGTACACCGACGGTGCCCGTTCGGTGAGCGATACGCGTGACCGGTACACGGACGGCGCACGCACCCTGGCCGGTATGGACCGTGCTGGCGTTTCGTCGGAACCGGCGCACCGTGTGGATCCATTTCTTGACGGCGCCTACGCCTGACGCCGCACCGGGCTGATTGATCGCGGAACGCCAAGCCAGGGGCCCAAAGTCGCGGAACTCAACATCCGGCGAGTATCGGGCTCTTGGTTCGAGTGAGCGCAGGGGCAGCGACTTCCGTACCTCCGTCGTCAGGAACAGGCGGCTCCGGTCGCGCGCCCGGATACAAAAAGACCCGCTCGTGGCGGGTCTTTTTCATTTGCGGTGCCTGAGCAGAGGCGTCAGACGATGCGGCAGGCTTCGTCGAAGGACAGGCGCGGACCACGCGGGAACAGCTTGTCCGCCTCGCCGTAGCCGAGGTTGCACAGGAAGTTGACCGACCACTTGCCGTCCGGGAAGAAGGCTGCATTGACCTTGGCCGCGTCGAAGCCGCCCATCGGGCCGCAGTCCAGGCCCATGGCACGGGCGGCGAGGATGAAGTAGCCGCCCTGCAGCGAGCTGTTCATCAGCGCGTCGCGCGCGATCTTTTCCGGCTGGCCTTCATACCAGGAGCGCGCATCGGCGTGCGGGAACAGCTTGGGCAGCTGGTCGTGGAAGGCATTGTCGAAGGCGATGATGGCAGTGACGGGAGCCGAGCGGGTCTTGTCCACGTTGCCGGCCGACACGCACTCGACCAGGCGCGCCTTCTCGGCGGCGGTCTTGACGAAGACGACGCGCGCGGGCGAACCGTTGGCCGCGGTCGGGCCGAACTTCATGGCTTCGTAGATCTCGTGGAGCACGGCGTCTTCCACTTTGCGGTCCTGCCACACGTTGTGCGTGCGGGCGTCGGTGAAGAGTTGGGCCAGTGCGCCCTGGTCGATCCGCTTCATGCGCTGATTCCTGTAGGAAAGGGAAAGCGTGCATTGTACCCAAGGCCCCAGGCGGCCACGACAGCCGCTTTGAGCAAGGGGTTCAATTCTGTTGACCCTCGCCGCCAGCCGTATTGCGGCGTGTCAACCACAGCACGCCAGCCAGGATCAGCGCGCCGCCAGCGGCCTGCGTCCAGCCCACTTCCTCGCCCAGCACCAGCGCCGCCAGCACTACCGTGACCACCGGCTCGAGCGTCGACAGCATGGACGCCTGCGCCGCGCCCAGCCGCTGCAGTCCGGCGAAGAAAGTCAGAATGGCCAGGACCGTCGACAGCAGTGCAATCGCCAGCAGCGCAAGCCAGCCGCCCGCCTCGGCGGGAAACTGCGGCGGCGTGCCGGCACTGGCGCGCAGCAGGCCCACCGCGCCATAGACGAGCGCGGCGGCCGTGCACACCACGGTGGTGGTGGCCAGGGGATTGATGCCCGCCGTCAGCCGCGCGCCGACCACGATGTAGACCGAGTAGATCAGGGCCGCCGCCAGCCCCAGCCCGATGCCCAGCGCGCTGCCGTGGCCGCCGCCCACCGTCAGCCCGGCGCCGGCAGAACACAGCAGCAAGGCCAGCACGGTGGCCGTGCTGAGCCGCTCCTTGAGGAAGACGGCGGCCAGCAGCGTGACGAACAGCGGATAGAGATAGAGCAGCAGCGCCACCAGGCTGGCCTGGGCATGGTTGAGCGCGGTGAAGAAGCAGAAAGACTGGGCAACATAGCCGATCCCGCCCATGGCTGCCAGTCCCGCCACGCGCCGCCAGGGCGGCAGCGCCACGCGGCGCGCGCGCATCACCACGATCAACGCAGCCGCCGCCAGGCTGAAGCGCACCGCCAGCAGGCCATAGACATCGGACCCCGCCGCGTAGGCGAAGCGCGCGAAGATGGCCATGGCGCCGAAGGCGCTGGCAGAGAGCGCGATCAGCAACACGCCGACGAGCTTGTCGCCCAGGGGCACGGCCGCGGCCGGAGAAGAAGGGGAACGAGGCATGGGCGCGGCGGCGGTGTCAGGTGGTTGGGGAGCGTGACCAGCCAGCATCCCGCGGAGCCCTGGCCACGCCCTGCGCGGGCGCGATCCCGCATTCTACCGGTGCGCCGCGCGCTTGGCGGCGGCGCGCCGGGCGACCCTCGTCTACAATAGCGCCACCATGTTCAATCCCTCCCGAGAAGAAGTCCGCCGGTTCTTTTGCGACGCCTGGCGCAAGCAGACCGACGGCAACATCCTGACCCCGCTGGAAGCCATCGCAGTCGACTGGATCGAGCAGCACCCCGAGTACCACGAGCTGCTCGGCGATACCGAAGGCGCGCTGGCCGAGCAGTTCACGCCGGAGCGTGGCAAGACCAATCCCTTCCTGCACCTGTCCATGCACCTGTCGATCTCCGAACAGGTGTCCATCGACCAGCCCCCCGGCATCCGGCAGGCCTACGAAACCCTCTCGCAGCGGCTCGACTCGCCGCACGAGGCCCAGCACCAGATCATGGAGTGCCTGGGAGAAATGCTCTGGGAAGCACAGCGATCCGGTCAGCCGCCCGACGGCGAGCGCTACGTCGACTGCATCCGGCGCCGCGCCGGCCGCTGAGCCCTGGCGGGGGCGCGCCATCGCAGCGCAAAATCCATCACGGGCCGGCAGGGTGGCCATGTTAGGCTTTCGCCCATCACCACCTGCCGCCGTGGCCGCGCATCCTCTCCGGCCAAGCATGGCGGATGCGACCGATGACCCCAAGATCAGGCTTCGAGGTTCCGCAGGCATCCCGATGGACCACCCTGCCGCGTGGCGCGCCAGCCTCCCTGCTCGCCCTGTTCGCCCTGCTGCTCGGCGGGTGGCCGCTGGCTAGCGGCGCGGCAGTCGCCCTGCTTCAGCCACCGCGTGTCGTAGACGGCACTCAGCCTTTCCACCTGACGCTGCTGGTCAGCGCCGACCAAGGCAATCGTCTCTACGAGATTCCCCAGACCCTGCAGGTCACGGCCGCGGCCGAACTCCTGGCGCCGCAGCCGCTTACGCTGCACCGCGTCACCGCAGGGCCGGCCATGCTGCGGCTACGCAAGGGCGAGATCCGCGCCATCGACTATGCCACCACCCTGCCGCCCGAGCTGCGCGGCCAGGTGCGGCTGGATGTGGCCGGCATCGACGCCGCGCCCGTGCTGATCACGCTGAACCGCGCTACCCAGCCCGGCGAACCCGCCGCGTCGCCGGCCGTGGCCGCCGCCGGCGGGGCTGCTGCCACCGCAGCTCCCGCAGGAACCGCCGCAGCCGCCGCAGTTGCCGGGGCCGCCGGCACCAAGGTGCCAGCCCAGCCTACCCCCGTGCCGACCCAGACCGAAGCGGCACTGGCGCCAGCCGACCTGCGCGAAAGCAGCCGGCTGACCCTCAACGAGCCGATGTATTTCGTCATTGGCGCGCACGATGGCGCCAACGCGAAATTCCAGCTCAGTTTCAAGTACCGCATTTTCGAGGGCAAGGATCCGGCCTCGCGCAGCCTGATCGACAACCTGTATTTCGCCTACACGCAGACCTCGCTGTGGGACCTGTCCAAGCCGTCGGCCCCGTTCCGCGACACCAGCTATCGCCCCAGCCTGTTCTACTACCTGTCAGACACAGGCGTGAAAGGACCGCATCTCTCACGGCTGTCGCTGGCGACAGGCCTGGAGCATGAGTCCAACGGACGCGACGGCGCCGAATCGCGCAGCATCAACACGGTTTTCGTGAAGCCGACTTTCTACCTGGGCGACCAGGCCAGCTGGCACTGGCGCATCGCCCCGAAGGCCTATCTCTACCTGGAGAAGAGCGACAACCCCGACATCGCCCACTATCGCGGCTATGTCGACCTGAACGTGGCTTACGGCAAGCCCGATGGCTGGGAGTTCGCCGGCATCCTGCGCAAAGGCACGCGCAGCGACTATGGCAGCCTGGAGGCGCGCGCCACCTATCCGCTGGCGCGCCTGATCCCCGGCACCGCCGGCTATCTGATGGCGCAGTACTTCATCGGCTACGGCGAAGACCTGCTGGATTACAACCACAGGATGCCCTGGCAGTTGCGTTTCGGCTACGCGCTGTCGCGCTGATTGCCCGCCGCGGCCGTACAGCCGCGGCAGCGCGCCGCACTCATCCGGCCAGCGGCTTGCCGCCGGCCTTCAGCCGCGCATTGGCGACAGCGGCGGCAAACTGGCCGTTGCCATGCCAGCCGGTGGCCCGCCCGAGCTTCTTGCCATGCTGGAAGAACATGAAGACGGGGATCCCATGCAGGCCGAAGCGCCGGCCCAAGTCCGGATGCGCGTAGACGTTGGCGTGCAGCCAGTGCAGGCCGAGATCGCGGAGCGGGTCCGGATTGGCCAGCATGGCCTGCTTGGCCATCTCGCAGTTGAAGCAGTCCACGCCCCAGAAGAACACGCAGACCAGTTTGTCGCCGGCCCCGGCGATGGCGGCGTCGATGGTGCTGCCGTCCACCTCCTGCATGGCGAAGAGATCGAAGGCCCGGTGGTCCGGGTGGTCCGCCTTGCCGGGCTGGGCCGAATGGGCCGTCTGGCTGGAATCGTGTGTCATAGGCCTGCGCATACCGCAATCAAGCGTTGATCCGAAAGGCTTTGTCCGCTACCCGGATCAGCCGAACGCCGCGGCCGTGATGCGGGCCGCCCCCGCGATCACGCCGTCCTTCGCCTTCGCATCGGCGCGCGCCTGCGTGTAGTAGACGGCCAGCACGATCGGCGCGCGCGACGGCGGCCACACCACACCCGCATCGTTCGTCGTGCCGTAGTCGCCGGTGCCCGTCTTGTCGCCCACCTGCCACCCAGCCGGCACGCCCGCGCGGATCCGCTTGTCGCCCACCTTGTTGCCACGCAGCCAGTCGATGAGCTGCGCACGCTGCGCGCCGGGCAGCGCGTCGCCGAGCGCGAGCACTTGCAGGCTCGCGGCCATCGCGGCGGGCGTCGTGGTGTCGCGCAGATCGCCCGGCAGCGCGGTGTTCAGCTCGGTTTCCCAGCGATCGAGCCGGAACGTGTCGTCGCCGATCGAACGCGCGAACGCGGTCACGGCCGACGGGCCGCCGATCAGCTTCATCAGCAGGTTCGCAGCCGAGTTGTCGCTGTACTGGATCGCCGCCGCGCACAGCTCGGCGACCGTCATCCCCGTGTCGATGTGCTTCCCTGAGACCGGCGAATAGTTCACGAGGTCGGCCTGCAGGTACGTCACGCGCTGCTGCAGCAACGCCGGGCGCTCGACGCTCTGCGCGAGCACCGCGGCGCCCAGCATCGCCTTGAACGTGCTGCAGAACGGGAAGCGCTCGTCGGCGCGATGCTGCAGGCGCCGGCCGGTCGCGCTGTCGATTGCGCACACGCCGAGGCGGCCGCCCGCGTCGCGCTCGAGCGCGGCGAACGACGCGGCAGCCGCGTCCGGCGCAGCGGCCTGCGACGATGCGCACGCGTTGAGAGTCAGGACGAGCGGCGCCGTCGCGGCAGCCAGCAACAGGGTTCGACGTTGCGATGAGTAAGTCATGTCGGTTGTCTCATGGTGGAATGAAGGCATCGGGGCATGCCCGACGCGGATTCAAACGGCCGGCCGGAGAGACAGCACTATCGTGACTTTACGGTTGCCTGACAAGCAACGATCCTTGTCACCTCCCCCTGCGCTGCCGCCTCGCCTTGCCGCGATCCGGCGGGCGGCAGGCTGCGGGACCAGCGCACAAAAACAAACGCCCGGGGCCTGTCGGCACCGGGCGCGGTTCGGCGCAATCCTGCGCCGGATGGCACAACGGCCGACTGGCCGCGGACGGCCTTACTTCGGTGCCGACACGGTCACGAGTGCCGGGCGTAGCACACGGTCGGCAATCAGGTAGCCGCGCTGCAGTACGGCCACCACCGTATTGGCCTCCTGCTCGGAGGGCACCATGGAGATTGCCTGGTGGCGATGCGGGTCGAACTTCTCGCCCACCGGATTCAGTTCGAGGATCTTGCCCTTCTCGAAGGCGTTGCTGAGCTGGCGAGCCGTCAGTTCCACGCCCTCGCGCAGCTTGGCAATGTCGCCGGAGCCATCGGACAGCGCCGCCTGCAGGCTGTCCATCACGGGCAGCAGGTGGTCGGCGAAGTTCTCGATCGCGAACTTGTGGGCCTTGGCCACGTCGTCCTGGGCGCGGCGGCGAATGTTCTCGCCCTCGGCGGTGGCGCGCAGGAACAGGTCGTAGTGCTCGCGCGCCTTGGTCTCGAGCGCAGCGATCTGGGCCGCCACATCCTCCACGGCAGCGGTTTCGGCCTGGGCCGGTGCCGCGTTGCTCGTGTCTTCGCCGGCTGGCGTCGTCGGGGATGGCGTCTGCTTCTGTTCTTCCATGTCGATCCGTAAATAAAGCACGGCCCGCGCAAAAGGCGGCCGTTGGGAGTCAATCGGCGAGTCTAACCCGCAACTGGTGGCGGGCAATCGATTTTCAAGAGTAAAACCAGCGGGGCACCGAAATACACCGTTACAAAGCGCCGTCCATTGCAAGCGCCGGCTTATTGCTATGCTGCACTGCACCCACTAAGATTACTCTAAACAAAGTGATAAAAATAACGGGGGGCGTGAATGCATCACCTACGGGTCCATGTCGAAGGATTCGCCATGCATAAGCTGCCTGTTATCGCGCTCTGCCTGATCGCCGTATTGTCGGCGATGACGACCTTCATCTGCCTGTCCGGCGCCCTGACCCCGCGCGATACGGAATACGGCAGCGGCAAGGCCATCTTCAAGCACTACATCATTCATTACCTGCGCTGATCCCCCACCGCAGGCACCCGTTCGCCCCGTTCAACTGCCGAGTCCATCCATGCGCCGCCGGTCGCGCTTGGTCGGCCGGCCATGCAGTTGCGCCGCCGGCTCGTTATGCAGCCTGCGGCGTTCCGCCTCGGCACGCCGCCGAGCCTGACTCTCTTCGGTTTCGGCATAAAGCGTCTGCGCCACCGGCGCCGATCCGCGCGCGGCTGCGATACCTTTCACCACCACTTCCCAGCGCTGGGCGTGCGCCTCCAGTACCACCGTGTCGCCGGGCCGGACTTCGCGCGAGTTCTTGCACGCCTGGCCGTTGACCTGCACCCGCCCGCGTTCGACCGCCTCGGCGGCGAGCGAGCGGGTTTTGAAGAAGCGCGCGCACCAAAGCCATTTGTCGATGCGCAGCCGGGCATCCGGCTCGAAGCTCACGTTCATGCCGCCGCTCCCCGGGTCTGGGCACGCGTGCGCAGCGCCTCCAGTTCGTGCGGATGCGGGGCGCGCAGTGGCCAGCCCTGCAGGTGCTGCAGGCCGATCTCGGCCATGCCGGTCAGCCAGGCCGGCGCATCGTTCAGGCAGGGAATGAAGTGGAAGGCATTGCCGCCCGCGACGCGAAATTCCGACTGCCCCTCCATGGCGATTTCCTCCAGCGTCTCGATACAGTCCGCCGGAAAACCCGGACAGAACACGTCGACCCGGCCCGCGCCCACCTTGCCCAGCTCGCGCAGCGTCGGCGCCGTATAGGGCTGCAGCCACTCCGCCCGGCCGAAGCGGGACTGGAAGGTGACCTGGTACTGCCCCGGCTGCAGTCCCAGCGCCTCGCCCAGCAGGCGGCCGGTCTTGAGACATTCACAGTGGTAGGGGTCGCCCAGTTCCAGCATGCGCCGCGGCAGTCCGTGGAAGGACAGGATCAGCTTGTCGCCGCGCGCGAAATCCGGCGTGCCGTGCTGGGCCCAGTAGGCGCCGACCTGCTGGTGCAGCGCGCCGATATAGGCCGGATGGTCGTGGAAATGCTTGACCAGGCGCAGCTCCGGCTGGTTGCGCCACTGCGCCAGCACGCGGAATACCTCGTCGAAGGCGGTCGCGGTGGTGCTGGCCGAGTACTGCGGATACATCGGCAGCACCAGCAGGCGCTCGGTACCCTGGCGCCGCAGCGCCTCCATCACCGAAGCGATCGACGGATTGCCGTAGCGCATCGCGCAGGCCACGGTCACCTCGTGCCCGTGCTGGTTCAGCAACAATTGCAGCCCGTGGGCCTGGCGCTCGCTGTGCACCAGCAGGGGCGAGCCGGTCATGTGCGCCTCGCGCAGCCAGATCGATTCGTATTTCATGGCCGAGGCGCGCGAACGCAGCGGCAGGATCGCGCCGTACAGGATCGGCAGCCAGGCCATGCGCGGGATTTCCACCACGCGCGGATCGGACAAGAACTCTTTGAGGTAGCGCCCCACCGCCTTGGGCGTGGGGGCATCCGGCGTGCCCAGGTTGATCAGCAGGATCGCGGTGCGCGGCGGCTGGCCGTGCTGGTAGGCCGGTTCTGGCGAAAATGTCATCTCATTTCCGGTATGGCGCGCCGGCGCGCGCCGTGTGCTGGCGGACGGGCCGCGGCAGCGCCGCGGGCCCGCGCGGGAAGGTCGTCAAGTGTGGCTGAGCGCGCTGGACAAGAGCCGCGCGGTGATGTCGACGATGGGAATCACGCGGTCATAGGCCATCCGGGTCGGGCCGATCACGCCCAGCGTGCCGACGATCTGGCCGTCGACCCCATAGGGCGCCGTGATCACCGCCATGTCCTCCAGCGGCACCAGCCGGCTCTCGCCGCCGATGAAGATCTGCACGCCCTCGGCATGGCTCGACACGTCGAGCAGCTGCAGCAGGCTGGTCTTGTGCTCGAACACGTCGAACAGCCGGCGCAGCTTGTCCATGCTGGAAGACAGGTCCTCCACTTCCAGCAGCTTGCGCTCGCCCGAGATGAAGACCTGCTCGTCCTCCTCGGCCATGGCGTCGCTGCCGGCCTCCACCGCCGCCTGCATCAGTTGCGACATATCCAGCCGCAGCGCCTGCAGCTCGCCACGGAGGTGGTCGCGCACGGCGTCGAAGCTCATGCCGGCGTAGTGGGAGTTGAAGAAGTTGGCGGCCTCGACCAGCTGGGCCGGCGTATAGGGCAGCTCGGTCTGGATGATGCGGTTCTGCACGTCGCCCTCGGGGGTGACGATGATCAGCAGGATGCGCTTGGCCGACAAGCGCATGAATTCCACCTGCCGGAAGGCCTGGGCACGGCGCGGCGTCATCACCACGCCGGCGAAATGCGACAGGTTGGACAGCGTGCGCGCCGCACTGGTCAGGATCCGCTGGGGCGCGAGCGGCTGGCCGCTGAGCTGGTCGTGGATCAGCTCGGCCAGCTCGCTCCGGTCCGGCGCGCCCTCGGGCGCGTTGGTGGTCAGGATGGAATCGACGAACAGACGATAGCCGCGCGGCGTCGGCACCCGGCCGGCCGAGGTGTGCGGACTGGAAATGAAGCCCATTTCCTCCAGATCGGACATCACATTGCGAATGGTCGCCGGTGACAGGTCCAGCCCCGAATACTTCGACAGGGTCCGCGAGCCGACCGGCTGCCCTTCGGCGATGTAGCGCTCGATCAGGGTCTTGAGCAGCGTTTTCGAACGTTCATCCATAATGCCCCGATTTTACGCAACTTTTACCCGATGGGGCGGACGGCGCAACAGGCCGCCGCAGTGGCGCCCCCGCCATGCTGACAACGGTCATGGCGGTATGGTCTAATCCGGGCATGTCCGCACACCCCAAGTCCGGCGCCGCCCGCGCCCCATTTCACACCGTCGCCCTGGTCGGCCGCTACTCCACGGCCGGCATCGAGGCGAGGCTCGAGGAACTGGCCTCCTGCATCCTGAAGAACGGCCAGGATGTGGTGTTCGAGCGCGATACCGCGCTCGCGACCGGGCTGACTGGCTACCCCGCCCTGGCGCCCGAGGAAATCGGCCGCCATGCCGATGTGGCCGTGGTGCTGGGCGGGGACGGCACCCTGCTGGGCATCGCCCGCCAGCTGGCCGGGCACGACGTGCCGCTGATCGGGGTCAACCACGGTCGTCTCGGTTTCATGACCGACATCCCCCTGGAAGACGTGCAGTCGGTGCTGCCGGACATGCTGGCCGGCCGGTTCGAGGCCGAGACCCGCATGCTGCTGGAGTCGCGCGTGGTGCGTGACGACGAGCAGATCTTCTCGGCGCTGGCCTTCAACGACGTGGTGGTCAACCGCTCCGGCATCTCGGGCATGGTCGAGCTGGCGGTCTCGGTGGACGGCTACTTTATGTACAACCAGCGTTCGGACGGCCTGATCGTGTCGACGCCGACCGGCTCGACCGCCTACGCGCTGTCGTCGGGCGGCCCGATCCTGCACCCCACGCTGTCCGGCCTGGTGCTGGTGCCGATCGCCCCGCACGCGCTGTCCAACCGGCCCATCGTGCTGCCGCACGATGCCGAGGTCACCATCGAAGTGGCCACGGCGCGCGACGCCAGCGTCAATTTCGACATGCAGTCGCTGACCTCCCTGCTGCCGGGAGACCGCATCGTCGTGCGCCGCTCGGACAAGACCATCAAGCTGCTGCACCCGGTGGGCTACAACTATTACGCCACGCTGCGCAAGAAGCTTCACTGGCACGAGTACCCGTCCGAAGACAACCGCCTCTGATCCGCCACCCAAGATGCTGCGCAGCCTGTCCATCCGCGACTTCGTCATCGTCGACACGCTCGACCTCGACTTTTCCGCCGGCTTCACCGTCTTCACCGGCGAGACCGGCGCCGGCAAGTCGATCCTGATCGACGCCCTGGCGCTGGTGCTGGGCGAGCGGGCCGACGCCGGCGTGGTGCGCGAGGGCGCCTCGCGCGCCAGCGTCAGCGCCACCTTCTCCACCCACTCCGCGCTGGATGCCTGGCTGGCTGAACGCGAACTGGCCGGCGACGGCGATGAACGCGGCAGCGTGCTGCTGCGCCGCACGGTGGATGCGGGCGGCCGCGGCAAGGCCTTTATCAACGGCGCGGCGGCCACGCTGGCGCAGCTGCGTGAGGTCGGCGACCTGCTGGTCGACATCCATGGCCAGCACGCCCACCAGCTGCTGCTGCGCCCGGACGCCCAGCGCCTGCTGCTCGACGCCCATGCCGGGCTGACGGCGCAGGCCGCGGCGGTGGCCGAGGCCTGGCGCACCTGGCGCGCCTGCGTGCGCCAGCGCGAAGCGGTCGAGCAGCAATCGCGCGAGATGCAGCTCGAACGCGAGCGCCTGGAATGGCAGGTCGGCGAGCTGGAGAAGCTCGCGCCCCAGCCGGGCGAATGGGACGAGATCCAGTCCGAATACAACCGCCTGTCGCACGCCGCCGGCCTGATCGATGGCGGCCGTGCCGCGCTAGACGCGCTGTCCGAGACCGACGGCTCGGTGCTGTCCGGCCTGAACGCCGTGGTGCAGCGGCTGCGCCAGCTGGCCGACATCGACCCGGCCTTGCGTGACGTGCTGGCGGCGCTGGAGCCGGCCCAGGTGCAGGCCGAGGAAGCCGCCCACTCTCTGAATCGCTACGTCGACCGCCTGGAGCTGGATCCCGAGCGGCTGCAGGCGGTGGAAGAGCGCATGCAGGCGCTGCACACCACCGCGCGCAAGTACCGCCTGCCGCCCGAGCAGCTGCCCGACGAACTGCTGGCGCGCCGGCAGCAGCTCGACGACCTGCAGGCCGCCCAGGACCTGAACAAGGTGACGGCGCGCGAGGCGGCCGCGCGCGCCGCCTACCTCACCATTGCGCGCCACCTGAGCGCGGCGCGCAAAGCCGCTGCCGAAGCGCTGTCGAGCGCCGTCACCGAGGCCATGCAGGGCCTGTCGATGGCCGGCGGCAGTTTCGCGGTGGCGCTGCACTCGCTCGAGGAAGGCCTCAGCCACGGCCTGGAACAGATCGAGTTCCTGGTCGCCGGCCATGCCGGCGTCAGCCCGCGTGCGCTCGCCAAGGTGGCCTCGGGCGGCGAGCTGGCCCGCATCAGCCTGGCCATCTCCGTCATCACCAGTGAAGCCGCGCCGACCCCGACGCTGATCTTCGACGAAGTCGATGCCGGCATCGGCGGCGCGGTCGCCGAAGTGGTGGGCCGCCGCCTGCAGGAGCTGGGGCGCAGCCGCCAGGTCCTGTGCGTGACCCACCTGCCCCAGGTCGCCGCCCAGGCCGGCAGCCATCTGCTGGTCAGCAAGGAAACCGTGGCCGGCGCCGACGGCGCGGTGACACGCTCGCGTATCCGCGTGCTGGACGCGGCCGGCCGCGTCGTGGAAACCGCCCGCATGCTGGGCGGCGCCACCGTGACGGCCACCACGCTGCAGCATGCCGAAGAGATGCTGGCCCAAGGCGCCCGCGACACCACGGCCGGCGCCAAGGAAAGCCGTCGGCCGCGACGCGTCGCCGGCTGAGGCTGCCGACGCCTGCACCTACCCCCCTTTCAGGAGATCCGATCCATGTCCACTCGCAAGCTGGCGCGCCCGCTGCTCGCCGGCGCCCTGGGCTTGGCCCTGGCGCTGGCTCTGGGCGCCCTGACGGGCTGCCAGGCCCAGTCGCAGCCCGCCCCCCCGCCGCCTGGGGGCATCAGCGCCGACCGTGCGGTCGGCGACATCATGGTGCGCTTCCGCGCACCCGCCGTGAATGATTCGATCGAGGCCGGCCGCTTGCTGGCCGCCATCCCGGGCCCCATGCGCTTTGTGGTCAAGCGCCCGATGTCGGGCGGCGTATGGCTGGTCACGGCCATCACGGACAAGCCCGATGCCACGCTGAACCAGGCTGTCGGCATCCTGCGCGAAGTGCCGCGGATCGAGGTGGCCGAGCCTGACCGCCTGCTGAAGCCCAACCGCAGCATGCCCACGTCGCGCGATATGCCGCCGGGCTGATCCGCCTGTCACAATACGATGGCATCCTGTCCCGCCGGAAGGCATCGCGCCGCCGGGGGCAGAACCAGCCGGCGGCGCCCACATGCCCGGGCGGGGTCACGCCGAAGCGAGGAACACGCAGTACCTGGCACGACAACAAGGAGAAGAAGATGCAGCGAGAAGCGTGGCACCCTTCGAGGATCATTCGTTGCGTCGGCCAGCCCTGGCGCGGACGCCGGCTCCCGGCATGGGCCCTGGCCGCGGCATGGGCCCTGACTGCGGCCGCCCTGCTGCCCGCGTCGATGCCTGCCATGGCGGCGGACGGCGGCGCGGCCACGGGCGCCACGCCGGCCACCGCCGTGCGCTACACCGGCAACTTCATCGTGCGCTGGCGCGACGGTAACGCCACGGCCAACTCGCAGCGCATGCTGCAGATCCAGCAGGCCACCGGCGTGGGGCTCGCGCTCCAGCGCCAGATGGGTGGCAACTACCAGTTGCTGAGCGTCAGCGGCGGCAATGCGGATCCCGAGGCCACCGCCGCGCGGCTGCGCCAGGATCCGCGCATCGCCGAGGTGGTGCCCGACCGCTGGCTGCACCTGAACGACACTGTACCGAACGATCCCTACTACGCCTCCGGCCCGTATCCGCAGTCGCTCTACATGGGCGCACCTGCCCAGACGCCGGGCGCCGCCAACCTGTCCAAGGCCTGGGACCGGACGCAAGGCAGCAACAGCATCGTGGTCGCCGTGGTCGACACCGGCTACCTGCCCCATCCCGACCTGGCCGCGCGCCTCGTCGCCGGCTACGACTTCATCAGCGATCCCAGCGCGGCCCGTGACGGCGATGGGCGTGACGCCAATGCCACCGACCAGGGCGATTACATCCCGGCCGGCTTCCAATGCCCGGGCGAATCCACCTCGAGCCCGACGCTGACGCCGAGCTCCTGGCACGGCACGCGCGTGGCCAGCGTGATCGGCGCGGTCACCAATAACGGCCAGGGCATTGCCGGTGTCGACTGGAACGCCCGCATCCAGCCGGTGCGCGTGGCCGGGGAATGCGGCGGACTGTTGTCGGACACCGTGGACGGCATGCGCTGGGCCGGTGGCCTGTCGGTGCCGGGCGTCCCCGACAACCCCACGCCGGCACGCGTGATCAATATCAGCCTGGGCGGCGGCAGCTGCAGCAGCATCGAACAGCAGGCGGTCAACGATCTCACCGCCAAGGGCGTGGTGGTGGTTGCCGCCGCCGGCAATTCCGGCGGCGCGGTCGAGGCGCCCGGCGACTGCAGCGGCGTGATCACCGTGACGGCGCACGTCAACAGCGGCGAGAAGGCCAGCTATGCCAGCACGGGTTCGCAGGTGGCGCTGAGTGCGCCGGGCGGCGGCTGCGGCGTGTCGAAGGCTGACGCCAACGGTAACTGCGCCTCGCCCTCGCTGATCCTGACGCTCTCCAACGACGGCCAGACCACGGCCGGCAACTTCGACCTCGTCGGCTCGGCCGGCACCAGCTTTTCCGCGCCGATGGTCAGCGGCGTGGCGTCGCTGATGCTCGCCGTGAATGGTTCGCTGACGCCGGCGCAGGTGGCCAGCGCCTTGAAGAGCTCGGCGCGCGCCTTCCCGGCGGGCACGTTCTGCGCCAACAACAGCGGCGTCTGCGGTGCCGGGCTGCTGGACGCGGCCGGCGCGCTGTCCGTGGCAAGCACCACGCCGACCACGCCCGCCACGCCGGCGCCGGCCCCATCGAGCGGCGGTGGTGGTGGCGGCGGCGCGGTACCGCCCTGGATGGCTGCGCTGCTGGCGGCCGCCGGCCTACTCTCCCTGCTCACCCAGCGCCGGCGCTGAACCGGCCAGCCGATGGCCGCGCCGACCGCGCGCGGCCATCGGCTGTACCGCACCACCCGGGCAGGCTCAGTCCCCAGGCGCCGAGCGGTCCGTTCCGCGCCGTGCACCCAGCCACTCTCCGGCCAGCCACAGCGCCAGCCCCGCCAGGGCGCCCGCCGCATGCGCCGCGCGCACGACGCTGAAACCCCAGCCCGTCTCGAACACCACAGGCGAAAGCCAGGACTGCTCCAGCCAGACCTTGGCCAGCACGCCCAGGCAAAGGCCGACACCGATGCCCCGCCACAGGCCGGGCACCCGCAAAAGACGCAGCCCACCCCATAGCGCCAGGCCGTGCAGGGCGCCTGACAAGCCGCCATACCAGGCAATGCCGGGCACACGCAGCAGCGCCAGCTGCGTGGCCAGTCCGCAAGCGACCAGCACGCCCAGCAGCGCGCCCGTGCGCGCGGCCCGGCCGGCAAGCAGCAGCAGTCCCGCCGCCGCCAGCGCGTCCGCCAGCCAGTGCTGCCATCCGAGGTGCACCCACATGGCCGTGGCCAGGCGCCACCATTGGCCACCCAGCACCGCATCGCGCAGGTAAAGGCCGTGGGCATGCAGCCATGGCATGAAGGTGAACAGGGCCGACAGCGCGGCCACGCCGGCCGCCGCACCCAGCAGCGGCCCCGCTGCCGCGCCGCCGTCCTTGCCGGCCCCCTGTGGCATCGCCGTTCAGCCGTCGCCCAGGGCCGCGCCGAAGACTGCCTGCCACAGCGTGCGCACGCTGCCGGTCTGCGCCGCCACCGAAGCAGGCTCCACGCGCGCCTGCGCATGGCCGTCCAGCCGCAGCTGGTGCTGGCGCGCACGGAACAGGCGATAGGCATCGCCCGCTTCCAGCGCCAGCCCGGCATCGATCAGGCCGAGTTCGCCCGCGGTGCGCAGCAGCGCGATATTGCCGCTGTTGCGCGTCAGCTCGGCGTGGGCGTTGCTGTGCAGCAGCACCAGGTACTGCACCGTGAACTCGATGTCGACCATGCCGCCGCGGTCATGCTTGAGGTCGAACAGCGCGCTGGGGTTGGGATGGCCCTCGGTCACCTTGGCCCGCATCTCGACGATCTCGCGCGCCAGCGCGGCGGCATCGCGCGGCTGGCGCAGCACCTCCTTGCGCAGTAGCTCGAAACGTTCGCCGATGTGGCGGTCGCCGGCGCAGAAGCGCGCCCGCGTCAGGGCCTGGTGTTCCCACACCCAGGCCGCATTGTCCCCCTCGCGCAGCTGGTACGGGCGGAAAGAGTCAAAGCTGGTCACCAGCAGGCCGGAGGCGCCATTGGGCCGCAGCCGCGTATCGACGTCGTACAGCATGCCGGCTGCGGTATGGCTGGTCAGCCAGGTGATCAGCCGGCGCGCGAAGGCGGCGTAGACCTCGGGCGCGCGCTCGTGATCGTCCTCGTACAGGAAGATGATGTCGAGGTCCGAGGCATAGCCCAGTTCCTTGCCGCCCAGCCGGCCGTAGGCGATCACGGCGAAGCGCGGCGTCTCGCAATGGCGCGTGGCGAGCTGGCGCCACACGGTGCGCATCGTCACCTCGAGCACGGCGTCGGCCAGGTCGGAAAGGCGGTCGGCCACCTGCTCCACCGTCAGCAGCCCCTGCAGGTCCTGCAGCAGGATGCGGAAGGTCTCGGCATGGTGCTCGCGCCGCAGGATATCCATCTGGGCCTCGATCTGCCCGTCGGTGGCGAGCAGGCGCTCGTCCAGCCGCTTCTGGAATGCGGCCCAGTCGGGCGCGTCCGCCAGCGCGTCGCTGTCGAGCAGCTCGTCGAGCAGTTGCGGATGGCGCGTCAGGTATTCGGCCGCCCAGCGCGAGGCGTGCAAGGTGTGCGCCACCCGAGCCATCGCCTGGGGGTATTCGGACAGCAGCGAAAGATAGGAGGCGCGCCGGCTGATGGCGTCCAGGAAATCGAGGAAGCGCGTGATGGTGCTGTCGGCGTCGTCCTGCTTGGCGGCGAGGTCCAGCGCCCGGTTCACCAGCAGGTCGAAGCGTACGCGGCTGGCCTCGGACAGGGCTCGGTAGCGCGGCGACACCAGGATCGCGCGCAGGCGGTCGAAGAGCGCACCGCAATCGCGGAAGCCGGCCGCCTGCAGGCGCGCGCAGGGCGACTCCTCGCCGCCCTCCTCGCCCCCGGTGCCGTCGGCCTCGTCGCGCACCAGGGCCGGCCACAGGGCCTCGCAGGGCGCCGTGTCGGGATCGGAAAAGGTGGCCTCGAACTGCTGCGCCACCGGCTCCTGCAATGCCTGCAGGCGTTCCAGCAGCGCATCCCAGCCGGCGCAGCCCATCATCTGTGCCACCGCCTGCTGCTCCTCCTGCGTGGTCGGCAGGTGGTGGGTCTGGGCATCGTCGCGATACTGCAGCCGATGCTCGAGCTGGCGCAGGAAGCGGTAGGCATCGGCCAGTTGCTCGGCCTGGTGCGCGGGCAGCAGCCCGCGCTCGACCGCCACGGCCAGCACCTCCAGCGTGGGCCGCACGCGCAGCGCCGGGTCCTGACCCCCGCGGATCAGCTGGAACACCTGGGCCATGAACTCGATCTCGCGGATGCCACCGCGACCGAGCTTGATATTGAAGGAGCGCTGGTTGACGCCGTGCCCCGCCAGGCCGCCGCTGCGCTTGGCCGCCTCGGCGCGGATCTGGGCGTGCAGCGAGCGGATCGCGGCGATCACGCCGTAGTCCAGGTAGCGGCGGAAGATAAAGGGCGAGGTAAGCTGCGACAGCAGCTTGGCGCTGCGCTGCGCATGCGGCGACGCCAGCGCGGACACGACCCGGCCCTTGATCCAGGCATAGCGTTCCCACTCGCGTCCCTGCACCACCAGATACTGCTCCAGCATGCCCAGGCTGCAGGCCAGCGGGCCGGCGTCGCCATTGGGGCGCAGCCGCATGTCGACGCGGAAGACGTAGCCGTCGGCGGTCACGTCCGCCAGCAGGTTGATCAGGCGCCGCCCCAGGCGGATGAAATACTCGTGGTTGGACAGGCTGCGGGTGCCGCCCTGGGTTTCGCCGTCTTCGTCATAGAGGAAGATCAGGTCGATGTCGGACGAGACGTTGAGCTCGCGCCCGCCGAGCTTGCCCATGCCGACCACCATCAGTTCCTGGACCTCGCCGCTCTGCTCGCCCACCGGGCGGCCGAAGGTGGCGGCCATGTCGTCGCCGAGCACGGCCAACCCGTGCTGGACGGCGAGCTCGGCCAGGTCCGACATCGCGCCGGTGACCTCGGCCAGCGTGGCAGCCCCGCGCAGGTCGCGTTCGATCACTACGCACATCACCTCGGCGCGCAGCCGGCGCAGGGCCTGCTTGGCGGCCTCCTCCACGTCGGCGGCTGGCTGCTGCAGCGCAGCCAGGCGCGACTCCATCCAGCCGCGCGTCAGCGGCTCCGACAGCGCCTGGCGCAGCACCGCTTCCAGGCCGGGGCGCGCCTGCAGGACGCGGCGCACATAATGCGAGTACGCGGACGAGTACAATGCCGTTTCAGCGTTGCCGGACAGGGAAACCCCGACCGACGGCATTGTGGCGAAAGCGCCGCCGGACATGCCGACCAGGACCTGCCCCCCGGCGGCCGGGTTCGTGGTTGCAGCGGGCGCAGGCTCGGAACGCGTCGATTCGGGAGCAGTCATTCAGTGGTCAGAAATGCGTGTGTGGTCGCCGCCCGTAGTGTTGCGAGAAGCCGGACAGGCACCGGATTGGAGAGCGGCTAGTATTGTCGGATAATTTGCGCATGTCCAGCCGCACGCCCCCACCCGCAGAACGCGCTGCCAGCGGCAGCGCCACGGCCGGGCCTGAGTCCGCGGCCAGCCTCCCCGACGGCAGCCTCGGCGCCGGCGCCACGCGCGCCGGCGCGCGCGCGCTCGGCCGCCTGCTGGCCGAGCTGCGCGACCACCCGCTCTGGCCTGGCCTGGGGCGCGCACTGCTGCGCCTGGCTGCGGTGCTGGCGCTGGTCGCCATGGTGCTGGGGCTGCTGATCCGCTTCGTGCTGTGGCCGCAGGCATCCGCCGCGCGGCAATGGCTGGAGGGCCGGGCCTCGGCCACCGTCGCCGCCCACGTCACCATCGGCGCGCTCGACACCTACTGGGATGGCTGGCACCCCGCCTTCCGCGCAAGGAACCTGCGGGTGGTCGACGACGAGCGCCATGTGCTGGTCGCGGCCGGCGCCATCGACGGCGCGCTGTCCTGGCGCTCGCTGTTCAGCATGGACCTGCGCTTCGTGCGCGTGGCCGCCACGCAGACCGACCTGCTGGTGCGGCGCACGCCGGCCGGCAAGCTGCTGGTGGCCGGCATGCCGATCGACCCCGCCAGCAATCGCTCCAACGACAATCGCTTCCTCGACTGGCTGATGGGCCAGGGCCGCATCGAGCTCGACAGCGGCAAGCTGCGCTGGCTGGACGACATGGCGCACCTGCCCCAGCTGGAGGTTGCCGACATCCACCTGAGCGTCAAGCGCGACGGCGTCCGCCACCTGCTCCGGCTGGAGGCGCGCTCCGCTGCCTTGTCGCCGCAGCCCCTGGTGCTGCAGGCCGATGTCCGCCACGAATACCTGCACCGGGCCGGCGACTGGCATACCTGGTACGGCCAGGCCAGCTGGGACCTCGCCAAGCTGCAACTGCCTGTGGCCCAGCGTTACCTGAGCCTCTTCCGCAACGTCAACAGCGGCACCTTCAGCACCGACGGGACGGTCGAGTTCCGCGCCGGCACGATCGTGCGCAGCCAGGCCCGCCTGCGCGCCAGCGCCGTCGACCTGCAGCTGGCCGGCGCGCCCGAGCCGCTGCGCCTGGCCAATGCGCAGGCCTTCCTGGTGCACCGGGCCGACCGCCAGGGCAATCAGCAGCTTACCGTCGATACCTTGCTGTGGCAGCCCGCCGCCGTGGAAGGGCCGCCGCAGGCCGGCGCCGACACGGCCTGGCGCGAAGGCATGCGCAAGGTGACGGTAGGCTGGGCCTACGACGGCAAGGGCGGGCTGCGCAAGTTCTCGCTCAAGGCGCCCAGCTTCGACCTCAACGCCATCCGCACGCTTGCCACCACCCTGCCGCTCGACAGCGGCGTGCTGCGCCAGTTGCGCGCGCTGCAGCCGGCGGGACACATCGACAACCTCGATATCAACTGGAGCCGCGAGCACCCCGGGCTGCTGAGCCGGCGCGCCGCCGGCACCCACTATGCGGTACAGGGCACGTTGCGTGACGTCTCGGTGCGCGCCCAGCCCGCCGCCCAGCCCGCTGGCAGCCACGCCACCGGCGTGCCCGGCTTCGCCCACCTGTCCGGCAGCTTCAGCTTCGACGAGCGCCAGGGCAGCGCGCGCCTCGAAGGCAACGGTGCGACACTGACCCTGCCCGGCGTATTCGAGGACCCCAACCTGCCCTTCGACGAGCTGAGCGGGGAATTCCGCTGGACACACGCCGACGGCGGCCTGCAGGTGCGCACGAGCGGCGTGCGCTTCGCCAACGCCGATGCGGCGGGTACCGTGCGCGGCAGCTGGCAGGCCGGCGGCGAAAGCAAGGCGGGCATCGCCGACATCTCCGGCGAACTCTCCCGCGCACAGGTCGCACGGGTGCCCCGCTACCTGCCGCTCGGGCTGCCGGCCGACACGCGCCACTACCTGGCCGGTGCCCTCGCCGGCGGCGAAGCGGCCAACGTCAAGTTCCTGCTGCGCGGTGACCTCAGCCACTTCCCCTTCCACGGCGCACAGCACGACAAAACGGGGGATTTCCGCGTCGAAGTGCCCGTCCAGCGCATGAGCTACCAGATCGCGCCGCACGAGTCCGCAGCGGGCGGCGGCCCCGCCTGGCCGCTCTTCACCGACATCGCCGGCCAACTGCTGTTCGAGCGCGGCGCCCTCTCCTTCGTCGCCGAGCGCGCTGCGGTACAGGGCATGCCCGGCATCGTGCTGCGCGACGTCACCGGCCATATCGCCGACCTGGACGACCACGGCCATCTGCTGCTGGAAGGCGCCGCGCAAGGCCCGATGCAATCCTTCCTGCGCTTTATCGCCGCCAGCCCGGTGCACGGCTGGACCGGCCAGGTGATGGCCGACTCCCGCGCCCAGGGCAACGGCGAACTGAAGCTGAAGCTGGACCTGCCCCTGACCGACGCCAGCAATTCCAAGGTCGACGGGCAGTTCCGCCTGCCTGGCAACGACGTGGTGCTGGCAGCCGCGCTGCCCCCACTGTCGGGCGCCAGCGGCACGATCGCCTTCAGCGAGAAGGGTTTCCAGCTCGTCAATGTGCGCGGCCGCATGCTTGGCGGCGAGGTGCGCGCCGGCGGCGGCACCCAGCCTGACGGCTCCACGCGCGTGAGCGTCAGCGGCACCGCCAACGCGGCCGGCATCCGCGACGCGCTGGCCGGGACCGCGCTGGCCAGCCTGGCCGGCACCCTCGAAGGCAGTACCGCTTACAACGCCACCGTGGGCGTGCACGAGCACCAGACGCAGGTGCAGATCAGCTCCGATCTCACCGGCATGGCGCTCGGGCTGCCTGCCCCCCTGGCCAAGAACGCGGCGCAGGCGGTGCCGCTGCGCTTTGAACTGCGGCCCGCCACCGGCGCGGGCCGCGCCGACCAGCAGGAAATGCTGCTGCAGTACGGCGGCGTGCTCAACGCGCGCTACCTGCTCAAGCGTGATGCCAACGGCGCGCTGGCCGTGCAGTCCGGCGCCATCGGCACGCAGGAGCCGGCGCCCTTGCCGGCCAGGGGCGTCGCCGCTACCTTGACGCTGGAGCGCTTCGACCTCGACGCCTGGCGCGCCGCGCTGGGCGAAATCGGCGGCGGCGACGCTCCCGGGGACGCACCGTCCGGCTTCCTGCCCGATCGCATCGCGGTGCGCACACGCACGCTGCACATCCTGAGCCGCGACCTGGAGGAAGTCTCGCTCGATATCAGCCGCCAGGACGACGGCTGGGACTTCCAGGTCGATTCCCGCCAGATCGCCGGCACCATGGGCTGGCGGCCGCGCCCGGGCAGCACGGTGGGCGCGCTGCGCATGCGCCTGACGCGGCTGAACATTCCCGACGCGGCCGACGCCGGCAAGGCGGCCGACGCGATCGCCGCCAATATCGCCGAGCTGCCGGCGATCGACATGGTCGCCGACCATTTCGAGTTGCGCGGGCGCGATTTCGGCAAGCTGGAAATGAAGGCCCAGAGCGGCAACGCCGATGGCGAGCCGGTCTGGACGCTGGAGAACCTGAAGATCGAGCAACCCGCCGCCACGCTGACCGGGCGCGGCAGCTGGCGCCTGCCGCGTCGGCTGCGCGGCGACGACCAGGCCGCCCGCCGCACGCAGTTGAGCTTCGAACTGGACATCCGCAACGCCGGGCAACTGCTCGAGCGCATGGGCCTGCCCCACACGGTGCGCGATGGCCACGGCAAGCTGGAAGGCCGCGTGGCCTGGCGCGGCTCGCCGATTTCGATGGACTACCCCAGCCTCTCGGGCAAGCTGTCGCTGCAGCTGGAGAACGGCCAGATCCTGTCGGTCGAACCCGGTGCCGCGCGGCTGCTCGGCGTGCTCAGCCTGCAAGGCCTGCTGCGCATCGCCACGCTCGACTTCCGCAGCCTGGCCGGCCAGGGCACCGTGTTCGACAAGATCGCCGGCGATGGCACCATCGAGAGCGGCGTGGGCACCATTCACGACTTCTACTTCAAGGGCGCGCAGCTGAACGCGACCATGACGGGCTCCGCCGACCTGCTGCGCGAGACGCAGGACCTGCGCGTGGCCGTGGTGCCCCGCATCAATGCCACCTCCACCTCGGTCGCGGCGGCCTTTATCAACCCGGCGCTAGGCATCGGCACGCTGGCCGCGCAACTGCTGTTCGCCGACGAGTTCTCCAAGGCCTTTACGCAGCATTACCATATCAGCGGAAGCTGGGCGAACCCGCAGATCGAGAAAGTGGAGCAGAATCGGGCTCCATACCACAAACCGTCCGACCGCCCGGAGGCGCGCTAGCTTCCGGGCGCCGCGGCATCCCCTTCCAGGAAACCGACCGATGAGCACTCCCGCCCTCTTCCGCGTCGCCGCCGTGCAGATGGTGAGCGGCATTTCGCTGGAAGCCAACCTGGCACGCGCCGGCGCGCTGATCGACGAGGCCGCGCGCAGCGGTGCCGAGCTGGTGCTGCTGCCGGAGTACTTCTGCATGATGGGCCAGCGCGAAACCGACAAGGTGGCGGTGCGCGAGCAGGATGGCGACGGCCCGATCCAGCGCTTCCTGGCCGACGCCGCGCGGCGGCACGGCATCTGGCTGGTCGGCGGCACGCTGCCGCTCTGGTGCGAGGATCCGGCGCGGGTCTACAACACCTCGCTCGCCTTCGATCCGCGCGGCGAGCGCGTGGCGCGCTACGACAAGATCCACCTGTTCGGCTTCACCCGCGGCAGCGAAAGCTATGACGAGGCGCGCACCATCCAGGCCGGCACGCAGCCGGTGCGCTTCGAAGCACCGTGCGGCGCGGTCGCCATGTCGGTCTGCTATGACCTGCGCTTCCCCGAGCTGTACCGTGCGCTGGCCCGGGAGGGCGGCGCCAACCTGATCCTGATGCCTGCGGCCTTCACCTATACGACGGGACAGGCCCATTGGGAGATCCTGCTGCGCGCGCGCGCCATCGAGAACCAGTGCTATGTGCTGGCCGCGGCCCAAGGCGGGCGCCACGAGAACGGACGGCGCACCTGGGGGCACTCGATGCTGGTCGATCCCTGGGGCGAGGTGCTTGCCATGCTGCCGGAGGGCGAAGGCATCATCAGCGGCACCATCGACCCGGCACGGCTGGGCGAGATCCGGCAGAACCTGCCAGCGCTGCGCCACCGGGTGCTGTAGCATTGGAACCCAGTCATCCGACCCACACTTCTTCCGTATCCGACGCGCCGGCAGTCCGGCGCGCGATGACGAAACAAAGGAACACCATGACCGCCGGCGATCTCGGAATCCGCAACCTCGCCACCGCGCAGCAACTGCTGCTGACGCCCTACGGCCTCGACGAAGCCAAGCTGCAGCGCGTGCTGGCCGACATCTTCACGCACAAGGTCGACTATGCCGACCTGTACTTCCAGTACACCCGCAATGAGGCCTGGAGCCTGGAGGAAGGCATCGTCAAGTCGGGCAGCTTCAGCATCGACCAGGGCGTGGGCGTGCGTGCCGTGTCGGGCGACAAGACCGCCTTCGCTTACTCCGACGAGATCAGCCTGCCAGCGCTGAACCAGGCGGCGGCGGCCACGCGCACCATCGGCCGCGCCGGCAACGGCCGCGTCAAGGTAGCGGGCGCGCTGTCCTCGCAGGGCGGGCGCGACCTTTATACGCCCAATGACCCGCTCGACTCGATGAGCGCTGCCGACAAAGTGGCCCTGCTCGAGCGTATCGAACGCATGGCGCGCGCCAAGGACCCGCGCGTGGTGCAGGTGATGGCCGGCCTGGCGGGCGAGTATGACGTGGTGCTGGTGGCACGCGGCGACGGCGTGATCGCTGCCGACGTGCGGCCGCTGGTGCGCGTGTCCGTCACCGTGATCGCCGAGCACAACGGACGCCGCGAGATCGGCTCGTCCGGCGGCGGCGGCCGCTACGCGTACGGCTACTTCACCGATGCGCTGCTGGAAAAGTACGTCGACGAAGCCGTCTCCTCGGCCCTGGTCAATCTGGAAGCGCGCCCCGCGCCGGCCGGCGCCATGACCGTGGTGCTGGGCCCGGGCTGGCCCGGCGTGTTGCTGCACGAGGCCGTGGGCCACGGCCTGGAAGGCGACTTCAACCGCAAGGGCTCGTCCGCCTTCGCCGGCCGCATGGGTGAGCGCGTGGCAGCCAAGGGCGTCACCGTGGTCGACGACGGCACGCTGGCCAACCGCCGCGGTTCGCTGAACCTGGACGACGAGGGCAACCCCACCCAGTGCACCACGCTGATCGAGGACGGCATCCTGCGCGGCTATATGCAGGACACGCTCAATGCGCGGCTGATGAAGATGCCCGTGACCGGCAATGCCCGCCGCGAAAGCTATGCCGCGCTGCCGATGCCGCGCATGACCAACACCTACATGCTCAATGGCAACCGCGATCCGCAGGAGATCATCGCCAGCGTCAAGCGCGGCCTGTACGCGGTCAACTTCGGCGGCGGCCAGGTCGATATCACCAACGGCAGGTTCGTCTTCTCGGCCAGCGAGGCCTACCTGATCGAGGACGGCAAGATCACCGCCCCGGTCAAGGGCGCGACGCTGGTGGGCAACGGTCCGGAATCGCTGAAGGACGTCACCATGATCGGCAACGACATGCGGCTCGACTCGGGCGTCGGCGTCTGCGGCAAGGACGGCCAGAGCGTGCCTGTCGGCGTGGGCCAGCCCACGCTGCGCATCGAGAACATGACCGTCGGCGGCACGGCCTGAGCCGCGTGCTGCGGCGAAAAGGCGGGCCGGATGGCCCGCCTTTTTCTTTCCGCCCCTTGCAGGGCATGCGCGCGCGGCGATGGCCGATGCAGGGCACGCTTGCCAAGTTCCTGAAAACGCGCTATAAAGATGCTTCGTTGCTTCGCATAAAACCGCTCCTGCCGGTAGTTTTCGCAGCAACGGCGCAATTTAATGCTTCACCTAAGCCTTCTGACAACGCAAGCTGACCCGCATTTCCGTCATGTCCGCCAAGTTTTACTTTTACTTTTTTAGCGATCTCGCACCGCTGGCGGAAGGAGAGGGAAGCTTGTAAGCGTCTCCAGAATTCAAAAAAAGCCGCCAGCGAACCTGGCGGCTTTTTTTATCCCGCCTTGCCCTGAACCCCGATATCCCAGACCCTACAAAACCCGGAGCCATCATGTTGAAGAACACCGACGACCTGCGCATTCGCGAACTCAAGGAACTGCTGCCGCCCGCGCACCTGATCCGTGAGTTCGCCTGCTCGGAAAAGGCCTCGGACGTGATCTACGGCGCGCGTCAGGCCATGCACCGCATCCTGCACGGCATGGACGACCGGCTGATCGTCATCATCGGCCCCTGCTCCATCCACGACACCCGCGCCGCGCTGGAATACGCCAAGCTGCTCAAGGAGCAGCGCGACCGCTTCGCCGGCGAGCTGGAGGTGGTGATGCGCGTGTACTTCGAGAAGCCGCGCACCACGGTTGGCTGGAAGGGCCTGATCAACGACCCGCACATGGATGGCAGCTTCAAGATCAACGACGGCCTGCGCATCGCGCGCGAGCTGCTGCTGAACATCAGTGAAATGGGCCTGCCGGCGGGCACCGAATACCTCGACATGATCAGCCCGCAGTACATCGCCGACCTGGTGAGCTGGGGCGCCATCGGCGCGCGCACGACCGAGTCGCAGGTACACCGCGAGCTGGCCTCGGGACTGTCCTGCCCGGTCGGCTTCAAGAACGGCACCGACGGCAACGTCAAGATCGCCGTGGATGCGATCAAGGCGGCTTCGCAGCCGCACCATTTCCTCTCGGTGACCAAGGGCGGCCACTCGGCGATCGTCTCCACCGCGGGCAACGAGGACTGCCACATCATCCTGCGCGGCGGCAAGGCGCCGAACTACGATGCCGCCAGCGTGCAGGAAGCCTGCGAGGCGATCGCCAAGTCCGGCTTGGCTGCGCGCCTGATGATCGATGCTTCTCACGCCAACAGCAGCAAGAAGCACCAGAACCAGATTGCGGTGTGCGAGGACATCGGCGGCCAGCTTGGCGCCGGCGACGAGCGCATCGTGGGCGTGATGGTGGAGTCCCACCTGATCGCCGGCCGCCAGGACCACGTCCAGGGCACGCCGATGGAGAACCTGACCTACGGCCAGTCGATCACCGATGCCTGCATCGGCTGGGAAGACTCCGTCAAGGTGCTGGAGACGCTGGCCAACGCCGTCAAGGCACGCCGCCTGGCAACGGGCAGCGGCAACTGACGCCGCCGCCGGCGGGGCGCCCGCGCAGACGGGCGGCCCGCCGGCGCGGTCCGGACGGCATGCACCTGCCCGGAAGCAAAAAAGCCGCCGCGCGGATTCGCGTGGCGGCTTTTTTGCTTGTCCGCGGCCTTCGCGGCGCGCCAGGGCACACCCTGAAGGCCGGAAGGCGGCTTACTTCTTCAGCACGAAATCGCCGGGCAGCGACTCGATGTAGGCAGCGATGTCCTGCAGTTCCTTGTGCGTGAAGGGACGCGGCTTGCCGGCCTTGTCCATCACGGCGGGGTTGGCATTGACCTGTCCGGCCATGATGGCGTTGGAGCGCCCGACCACCGGGTTGTTGGTCACCTGGTAGGCCATCAGCGCGTGGAACAGGTAGCTGGCATGCTGGCCGGCCAGCTTGGGATAGTCGGGGCTGATGGGGGACTTCAGGTCCGCGCCATGGCAGGCGGCGCAATTGCCCTTCTCGACCAGGACCTTGCCGGCGGCAATGTCGCCGGCAGCAGCGGCAGTACCCGCGGCGGCCAGCAGCAGCGAGAGCGAGAGCGTCTTGAACAGCTTCATGATCCGGAGTCCTCTCACTTCTGCGTGTTGTCGTGGGTGTCGAGCTTCTGCTGGGCGTAGTAGGCCGCCACATCGGCGATGTCCTGGTCGCTCAGCGTCGCGGCGATGCCACGCATGGTCGGGTGCTTGCGGTCGCCCTTCTGGTATTCCTTCAGCGCGTTCTCGATGTACTTGGCGCCTTGTCCCCCCAGAAACGGCACCTCATACACTTCGGGGAAGGACGTACGGTAGCCGGGAATGCCATGGCAGCCGATGCACATTGCGACCTTGTTCTTGGCGGCGTCCACATTGCCCTTGACTTCCTGGGCCTGCGCCGCCATTGCGGTAGCGCCCAGCACCACCACCGTGAGGAGCTTTTTCATTTTCGTACCGAATGGAAGTGTTAACTGTGCGTGACACCTGCCCGACCGGCCTGAAGCGGCTCCTGAACACTGCCCTGCCTGCCGTGTTCCTTGTCTCCTGCGTGAACGCGGCGGATTGCCAGGCAGCTTGCCTCGGGCGCTGGCGCGCTCGCGGCTGCTCTGGAACCATTTCTATTTCTTGATCGTCGCGTCCCGGTAGAGGCCGCAAAGTTAGTACCGCTCGCGGGCAGCCGGGGCGCGTAACACTGGACGTGGGGGCGCGTCAAACCGCCGCATTGTACAGCAGCCTGCACCCGAGCGTCCAGCGCGCGCCAAGCGCCATACGCGAATGGAAAAGCTCTTTTATACTGGCCCATTCCCGTCTGACGAATCGTCCGACGAATGCGGCAGCCGCGGACCCCGTCCGCCTGCCGATCGCGGTACCCGAGCCACTTCTTGCCTCTCTTTGCCACATGACCCAAACCCAAGCCAATCCGTCACAGTCGGCCCGTTTCGAGGGCAGTGAACACTATGTCGCCACCGATGACCTGAAGCTGGCCGTCAACGCCGCGCGCACGCTGCAGCGTCCGCTGCTGATCAAGGGCGAGCCCGGCACCGGCAAGACCATGCTGGCCGAAGAGGTGGCGGCGGCGCTGGGCCTGCCGCTGCTGCAGTGGCATATCAAGTCGACCACCAAGGCGCAGCAGGGCCTGTACGAATACGATGCGGTGTCGCGCCTGCGCGACTCCCAACTCGGCGACGACCGCGTGCACGACATCCGCAACTACATCGTCAAGGGCGTGCTGTGGCAGGCCTTCGATGCCGACGAGCAGGTGGTGCTGCTGATCGACGAGATCGACAAGGCCGACATCGAGTTCCCCAACGACCTGCTGCGCGAGCTCGACCGCATGGAGTTCTACGTCTACGAGACGCGCGAACTGGTGCGTGCCAAGAAGCGCCCGCTGGTGATCATCACCTCCAACAACGAGAAGGAGCTGCCCGACGCCTTCCTGCGCCGCTGCTTCTTCCACTACATCAAGTTCCCGGACGCCGACACCATGCAGCGCATCGTCGACGTGCACTACCCGGGCATCAAGCGCGAGCTGGTTGCCGCCGCGCTGCAGGCCTTCTACGAGATGCGCAACCTGCCGGGCCTGAAGAAGAAGCCGTCCACCTCCGAGCTGATCGACTGGCTCAAGCTGCTGATGGCCGAGGACATCCCGCCCGAGGCGCTGCACAGCCCGGACAAGAAGGCCGCGATCCCGCCGCTGCACGGCGCGCTGCTGAAGAACGAGCAGGACGTGCACCTGTTCGAGCGCCTGGTGTTCATGAACCGCGCCAACCGCTGAAGCGCGCCGCGCGCGCCATCCGCCCACCCCACCCCGCCCTGGCCATGACACGCTTCATCGAACCCGTCACGCTCGCCGGCCGGCACGCCATGCTGGAGCCGCTCACCCACGCCCACGAGGACGAGGTGAAGGCGGCCGCCGCCGACGGCGAGCTGTGGAAGCTCTGGTACACCTCGGTGCCCGCGCCCGAGCAGACCCGCGCCTGGATCGACACCGCGCTCGACATGCGCGACCGACTGGACGCAATGCCCTTCGTGATCCGCCAGATCGTCGACGGCCGGCCCGGCGCGGTGGTGGGCGCGACCCGCTTCTTCAATGTCGACCCGGTCAACCGCCGGCTCGAGATCGGCCACACCTGGCATGCGCAGCGCGTGCAGCGTACCGCCATCAATACCGAGTGCAAGCTGCTGCTGCTCACCCATGCCTTCGAGCACCTGCAGTGCATCGCGGTGGAGTTCCGCACGCACTGGATGAACCACCAGAGCCGCGCCGCCATCGCCCGCCTGGGTGCCAAGCAGGACGGCGTGCTGCGCAGCCACCAGCGCATGCCGGACGGCTCGCTGCGCGACACCGTGGTGTTCTCCATCATCGCCAGCGAATGGCTGACCGTGAAGCGCCACCTGCAGTACCGGCTGGAGCTGCCGCGCTAGCCCGCGGCCGCCCCCAGAGACAACCGAGAGCACCACCATGCTGATCGATTTCTTCTTCTCGCTGCGCCACGCCAAGCTGCCCGTCTCGGTCAAGGAGTACCTGACCATGCTGGAGGCGCTCAAGGCCGAGGTCATCTCGCCGTCCATCGACGACTTCTACTACCTGTCGCGCATGACGCTGGTCAAGGACGAGAAGCACTTCGACAAGTTCGACCAGACTTTCGCGGCCTACTTCAAGGGCGTGGAGAGCCTGGTCGACTGGAAGTCCGACATCCCGCTCGACTGGCTGCAGAAGACGCTGGAACGCGAGCTCTCCGACGAGGAAAAGGCCAAGATCGAGGCCATGGGTGGCCTCGACAAGCTGATGGAACGCCTCAAGCAACTGCTCGAGGAGCAGAAGGAAAAGCACGAGGGCGGCAACAAGTGGATCGGCACCGGCGGCACCTCGCCCTTCGGCCACGGCGGCTACAACCCCGAGGGCATCCGCATCGGCGGCCCGTCCAAGGGCAACCGCACCGCCATCAAGGTGTGGGAGACGCGCGCCTACAAGGACTATGACGACCAGGTCGAGCTGGGCACACGCAATATCAAGGTGGCGCTGCGCCGGCTGCGCCGCTTCGCACGTGAAGGCGCCGATACCGAACTGGATCTGGACGACACCATCCACTCCACCGCGGCCAATGCCGGCCTGCTCGACATCAAGCTGCGGCCCGAGCGCCACAACAAGGTCAAGGTGCTGATGCTGCTGGACGTGGGCGGCTCGATGGACGACCACATCAAGCGCGTGGAGGAACTGTTCTCCGCGACCAAGAGCGAGTTCAAGCACCTGGAGTACTACTACTTCCACAACTGCCTGTATGACTACGTGTGGAAGAACAACCGGCGCCGCCACGCCGAGAAGATCGCCACCTGGGACCTGATCCACAAGTACACGCCCGACTACAAGGTGATCTTCGTCGGCGACGCCACTATGAGCCCGTACGAGATCCTGCAGCCCGGCGGCTCGGTCGAGTACAACAACGCGGAAGCCGGTGCCGTCTGGCTGAACCGGATGATCGAGCAGTTTCCGCGCTTTGTCTGGCTGAATCCGGAGCCGGAGGGGCTGTGGCAGTATCGCCAGTCGATCTCGGTGATCAATCAGTTGATGAAGTCGCGGATGTATCCGGTTACGTTGGCGGGGTTGGAGCAGGCGATGAGGACGTTGTCGAAGTAGTTTTCTGGGGGTGCCATGCCCCGTCGCGAGGCGTGAGGTCTTGGTTCCCTCTCTCCATAGAGATTTGCGTTTGCTGATATCGCGTGACTTGGCGCATCACGCGATATCAGCAAAAGGCAGCAAATCGTGGCAACCAGCGCTCGCCCCCCTCACCCGCGCAACAACCCCTCCGGCAGCCCCCCACCCGGCCCTTGCGCGAACAGCGTCCGCGCCACGCGCTCAGCATCGAGACCAAAGCTCTCAGCCGCCGCAGCAGCGATCACCGCATCCAGCGAGGCGGTCGGCCGCAGATCGCGCCCCTGGTAAAGCGCCCCCTGCTCCAGCCCGGGCCAATCCGCCAGCACCCGTCCACCACGTACCGCACCACCCAGCAGCATGGCCGCCGCGCCAGTGCCGTGGTCGGTCCCGCCGGTGCCATTGGCCGCCGCCGTGCGGCCGAACTCGGTGGCCACCAGCACGGTAGTCCGCTCCCAGGCCACGCCCAGACCGTCACGCAAGGCCGCCACCATGGCATCGAGCGCCTTCAGGCGCGCGGCCAGCCGCTGCGCCTGGGCGCTGTGGGTATCCCAGCCGCCGGTCTCGATCATGGCGATGCGCGGACCGTCCGGCCTGGCAAGAAAGGAGGCTGCCAGCCGCCCGAGGCTGGCCGGGTCCTGGCGCGCGCCGGCGTCGCCGGCCAGGCCGCGTGCCTGCATCGCGGCCTGCCACAAGGGATGCAACTCGGCATCGCGCGCGTAGAGCTGCGACACGCGCAGCAGCAGGTCATCGGGCGCGGCCGGCAAGGCCGACGGCGCGTAGGAACTGACCGGCGCCGGGCCGCGCAATGCCGCCGGCACGGTCGGCGCAAAGGCGATGGCATCGTCGTCGCGGCGCGGCAGCATGCCGGCCAGCCGGTTCAGCCAGCCATCCTTGACCTGGTAAGGCGCGCTGCCGCCCGTTTCCAGTACGTTCTGGCCATCGAAATGCGATCGGTCGCGGTAGGGCGACGCCACCGCATGCAGGAGCAAGGCCTGCCCGGCCGCGTACATCCTGGCGGTCTCGGCCAGCGCGGGGTGCAGGGCGAAGGTGCCGTCCAGCCGCGCGGCCTGCGTGGCATCGATCGCCAGCGCGCCGCGCAGCCGGGCATAGCCGGGATCGGCGTAGGGAATCACCGTGTCCAGTCCGTCAGCCGCGCCGCGCTGGATCACGAAGACGAAGCGGCGCTCCGATTCCACACGGGCGAAGGCCATATGCGGCGCCACCAGCAGCGCGCCCGCGCCGGTGCCGGCGACGCAGAGAAATTGTCGGCGTGTCAGCATGGCTTCATCTCCGCAGGAAATCAGGTGAGACCAGCAACAGGGCCAGCGCGGTGGCTGGGCTTTCGGCACGCGCAACGGCCTCGCTGGTGGCGGGCGACAGCGTGCCGGGCAGCAGCAGCGGTGCCAGTTGGCGCGCGTCGAGCCGGTCGCCCACGCGGGCCGCGAAACGCTGCGCCAGCTCCACCCGCCGCACCAGCGCATCGGGCGCGGCCCAGCTCGCCGCGATGTCGTCGTAGCCGGCTGGCGAACCTGGGCGCCAGACAGGCTGCCCGAGCTGGGTCAGCAGCGGCGCGAACCGTTGCGTGCCCGGCTCGCGCAGGCCAAGCGCGCGCAGCGCGGACAGCGTCCAGTCCCAGGGGGTCTTGAACTTCGCCGGCGCGGGCGACCAGGCCTCGGGGGCGCGCACCAGTTCTCGATACATCGCGGGCAGCATGCCGCCGCTGCGCTGATAGGCGTCGGCCAGGCGCGCCACCAGCGCAGGCGGCGGATTGTCGGCGACGAAGTGGCGGGCGAGCTTGGCCGCCAGATGGCTGGCGGTGGCCGGCGCCAGCGCCAGGTCGCGCAGCACGGCGTGCGCCTGGCCCTCGCCGGGCTGCGCGTACTGCCTGCCCAGGATCACGCGCACGCCGGGCTCATGCAGGCGCGCGCGGAACACGAAGGCGCCCGGATCCCCGTCGTCGCGCGGCCCCAGCCCTGCGACGCTCCAGCCGGTCAGCGCGCGTGCGAATTCGGTCACGTCGCCCTGCTGGTAGCCGCTGCGCACGCCCAGCGTATGCAGCTCGAGGATTTCGCGCGCCAGGTTCTCGTTTAGGCCGGGTACCCGCTCCGCATTGCGCCGCTGGGCCTGCATCGCCGCGGCACTGTCGGGGCCGGCCGAGCGCACCTGGTCGAGAAAGAGCTGCATGGCGGGATGCTGCTCCACGGCCACCAGTATGTCCTCGAAGCGGCCCAGCACGTGGGGGCGGATCGCCTCGGCCTCGAAGGCGCCGGCCAGCGCCGCCACCGCCGGTTTTTCCACCGACACCGCGAAATGGTTGGACCAGAAATGCACCAGCCGCTCGGCAAAGGGCGCCGGCGTGACCAGCGCCGCTGCCACGCGCGCGTCGACGGCGCTGCGGTAGGACTCGCGCAGGCCCTGCTGCAAGGCCTGGCGTGCCGCCGCCTTGGCGTCGCCCTCGGCCGCGCGCACATCGCGCTGCTGCTGCGCGTAGCGGGCGGCCAGCGCGGCGCTGCCGGGCTGTGTCGTCCACGCCTGCGGGCGCGGCTCGAAGCGCTCGAGCTGTTCCAGCAGCCAGCCCTGGGGATCGGCGGGCGGCGCGTCGTCCGGGCGCGCACCCAGCCCGAAACGGTTGAGGGCAATGCCGGCCCTGGCGGCGCTTTCCATCATCTGTGAGGCTCCCCGCGCCGTGGCGCTGCGTGTCAGCAGAACAAGGCGACGCGCCGGGCATGATGTCCCGCGCGGTAGCCGCTGTGCTTCATTAAACGCGCCAGGCAGCGCTACGGCGGATACCCGAGGCGTTAAAACGATCGCGAATTTGTAAGGGGAAATTAGACGGTGGCCGGCAGCGGCGTCCTCGCCGGCGAGTGGTGCCTCAGGCCACCACGTCCACTCCTTCCATGACCCACTGGCGGAAGGTCTGCAGTGCCGGCAGGTGCTGCTTCTGCTCCGGGTAGCACAGGTAGTAGCCCTTCTTGCTCAGCACGCGGGCGGGATGCGCCACCACCAGCGCCCCGACGGCCAGTTCCTCCTCGATCAGGCAGCGCGGAATCAGCGCGATGCCCAGGCCCGATACGGCCGCCTGTGTCAGCAGGGAGAACTGGTCGAAGCGGGCCCCGCTCCAGGCCCCGCGAGAGTCGACCCCAAGCGCCGAGAGCCAGTCGGACCAGGCCTCCGGCACCGTGGTGTGGTGGAGCAAGGGATAGCGCAGCAGCGTCGCGGGCAAGCCCGCCACGCCGCCCGGCTCGCCGGCCAGCAGGCCGGGCCGGCACACCGGCAGCACCTCGCGGCCGATCATGTAGTCGGCCAGGCTGCCCGGCCAGATGCCATCGCCGAAGCGGATCGCCGCGTCCAGGTCGGGCCGCGAGAAATCGTAGCCCTGGACATGGGGCACGAACTCCAGCGTGACCTCGGGGTGGCGCGCAAAGAACTGCGGCAGCCGTGGAATCAGCCATTTCGCGCCCAGCGTGGGCAGGCTGGCGATATGCAGCGTGCCGCCCCGGCCCTGCCGGGCCATCAGCTCGACACTGGCGGCTTCGATTTCGTTCAGGCTGGGCAGCACGCGCTCCAGGTAACGCCGCCCGGCGTCGGTCAGCACCAGGCGCTGGCGCACGCGCTCGAACAGTTCGACACCCAGGAAGTGCTCCAGGCTGCGCACCTGCTTGCTGATCGCTCCCTGGGTGACGTGCAGGTCTTTCGCCGCCAAGGTGAAACTGCTGTGTCGCGCCGCCGCCTCGAAGGCCAGCAGTTCGGTCAGCGAGGGACATACACGCCGCATAACTCCGCCTACTTCACCACCAAATGGAATGAGCCTGGGATTTTATTTCGTTTGCATGCATCTTGCAGCGCCAAGCAGAATCCGAAACAACCCCCTTTTACTGACCAAGGATCCGTATGCAACGCCGCCACATGCTCCGCCTCCTCGCCACTGCCTCGGCCGCGCTCGCCGCCGGCGTGTCGCTGTCCGCCGCCGCGCAAGGCTACCCGACCCACCCGATCACGCTGGTCGTGCCCTTCCCGGCCGGCGGCACCACCGACATCGTGGCGCGCATCGTCGCCGACAAGCTCGGCCAGCAGCTCGGCCAGGCCGTGGTGGTGGATAACCGCGGCGGCGCCGGCGGCAGCATCGGTACGGCCTACCTGGCCAAGGCGGCGCCGGACGGCTACACGCTGGGCATCGCCACCGCCTCGACGCACGGCATCAACCCGGCCGTCTATCCGCGCCTCTCCTACGACGCCACCAAGGACTTCACCACCATCACCAACCTGGCCTCGGTGCCCAACGTGATGAGCATCAATCCGGCGGTCAAGGCCACCGACATGAAGTCCTTCATCGCGCTGGCCCAGTCGCAGCCCGGCAAGATCGCCTTCGGCTCCGCCGGCAATGGCAGCGTCTCGCACATGATGGGCGAACTGTTCATGATGAGCAGCAAGACGCAGCTGCTGCACGTGCCGTACAAGGGCGTCGGCCCGGCGCTGAACGACGCCCTGGCCAACCAGGTCCAGGTGCTGTTCGACAACCTGCCCTCCTCGCTGCCCTTCATCGAAGGCGGCAAGCTGCGCGCCCTGGCCGTGGCCTCGCCCAAGCGCGTGTCCGCCCTGCCCAATGTGCCGACCTTCGCCGAACTCGGCCTGCCGGAAGTCAACGACGCCGCCTGGTTCGGCCTGATCGCCCCGGCCAACCTGCCGGCCGATCTGCAGAACAAGTTGAGCGCCGCCACCATCAAGGTGCTGGCAATGCCTGAAGTGAAGGCTAAGCTGGAGAAACTAGGCGCTACGGCGGTAGGCAATACGCCGGCGCAGTTCGCCACCCAGATCAAGAACGAAGTGGCCAAGAACAAGCGCATCGCCGCCACCGCCAAGATCTCCCTGGACTAAGCCACGCCGCATCATGACCGAAGCAGACCGAAAGAACGCGGACAGCCCCTACTTCCTGCACCTGCCGGAAGGACAGAGCAGTCCGCTCTTTCTCGATTCACCGCATAGCGCCACCACCTACCCGGCGGACTTCCGGCCCGCCGCCGGGCTGCCCCTGCCGCTGCTGCGCCAGGCCGAGGACACCTTCGTCGACCAGCTCTACGCCGACGCCCCGGCGCGCGGCATCCCGCTGCTGTGCGCGGGCTTCCCGCGCAGCTACCTGGATGCCAACCGCAGCGTCGAGGAGATCGACGAGGTCCTGCTCGACGCGCCGTGGCCCGGCCCGAAGCAGGAAACCTCGAAGACCCGGCTGGGCAAGGGCCTGGTCTGGCGCGTGCTCGACACCGGCGAAGCGATCTACGACCGCAAGCTGAGCGTGGCCGAAGTGCAGGCACGCATCGAGCACTGCTACCTGCCCTACTATGCGCAGCTGCAGAAGCTGTCGGAACATGCAGTGGCCAGCCACGGCAGCGCATGGCACATCAATTGCCACTCGATGCCGAGCCAGGCCGCGCAGTACGCCACCGAGCACCCGGGCCTGCAACACCCCGACTTCGTGGTCGGCGACCGCGACGGCACCACCTGCGACACCCGCTTCACCGACCGCGTGGAAGGCGTGCTGAAGGACATGGGCTATGACGTCTGGCGCAACCACCCCTACAAGGGCGTGGAAATCGTGCGCGTGGTCGGCCAGCCGCAGGCCGGCCGCCACAGCCTGCAGCTCGAGATCAACCGCAAGCTGTACATGGACGAAGTCGGCCTGGTACCGAACGAGGGCTTCGACAAGCTCAAGCGCGATCTGAACACCCTGCTCGACGAACTGCTGCGCTTCGTCAAGGCTGCGCCCTCGCGCGTGCTGGGCTAAGGCACCAGCCGCACCAGCCGCCCATCCGCTGCCCGCGCACCCACCGCGCGGCGCCAGCGATGGGTGGTCCGCGGCGCTCCGGCGGCGCCGCTCCTCCCCTCTCCGCCTTGCCGCCTGCGGCACGCTCCGCACGAAGGCAAACGCATCTTGACGGCCCGGCTACCGGCCGCGGCATGCGACCGCGCACCCTCGCGCTTGCCCGCATGTGACGATCGCAGCATCGAAGACGGCGTTACGCCTTGACGCAAATTCAGGAACTTTGCCGCCGTGCTTTCCTCTATCATGGCATTCCTTTGCCAACCCCCCCTTTGCCAAACGAGCAAGACGATCCCGTGATCCGACGAATTTCCCAGTTGATCGGCGGCCGGCTTTCCACGCTGGCCGCGGCAGTGGCAGGCGCCATTGCCCTGGTGGGCTGTGCAGTGCCGCCGGACCAGAATGCCGCGGCCGCAGACCAGGCCGCCAGCACCAGCGGCGCCGTCCCCACGCAGAATGCCCGCACGGCTGCAGCCAGCGCGAGCCCCGCCAACGGAAGCCCCGCTACGGCGGCCGCGAAAGCGCAGACCGAACCGACCAAGACCATTACCCTGCCCGAGCGCGGCCACGTCAGCCTGGCCGAGTACCGCGCGCAGATGCGCGACCAGCTGATGAAGAGCGAGAACGCCGCGCCCGACGTGGCCGACTGCGCGGCGCACGCAAGCTGGGTCGTGCCGCGCTCGACCCGCTTCGACGCACTGAAGATCCCCACCGGTGCGCTCGGCGCCGACCAGGCCACCACCGAGCCCTGGACCGGCCGCTTCTCCCAGGGCAAGCAGGCCGTGCCCGTGACCTCGGTCGTGACCTTCCAGGCCACGGCCCACAAGCGCAGTCGCGGGGAAGATTGGGAGTCGGTCAAGGTGCGCTGCGGCTATGCCGACGGCATGATGCTGGCCTACGAGCTGCTGGACAGCAGCGGCACGGCCATTGCCGATGCCGGCGCGGCGCCGGCGGCATCGGCGGCGAGTTCAGGACGTCACCATGCCCATCGCGGCGGGAAGGCGGCCAACTCGAAGGCAAGCGCATCGAAGTCCACCAAGTCATCGACCGCCAAGTCCAGCACCAAGTCGTCCGCCAACAGCGGCGGCACTGCCAAGAGCAAGTCGAGCAAGAAGAAGGCGCAGTAACCGCCGCAATGCCGGCCGCAATACGGGCCGCAGTACCGGCCGGCGGGATGCCGGGGCCCCGGCCGGCTCTGGCCGCCGGCCCCCGGCCCGCGCTTCAGCCGAGTTGCGCCAGCACGGCCTGCAGCATGGCCGCGCCCAGCAGCGCGCTGCGCGCGCCATTCCAGCCGGTCACGGCGTCGGGCAGGTCGGCATTGTCCTTGAAGGGCATTTCCAAGGTCAGCGACAGGCAGCCGAAGGTATGGCCGATGTATTTCGAGGCCAGCTTGAGGGCATCGGCGTTGTACTTGCCTGCCGGGTAGCCGTGCGCGTCCTGGAAATCCGGCGAGGCACGCTTGAACTCGGCGATGAAGCGCGCCTGCGCCTGGCGCTGCGCCTCGCTGAAGCTCGGCAACATCTCGCTGCCGGCGACGAAGTTATAGGGCAGCACCTCGTCGCCATGGATGTCGAAGAACATATCGCAGCCGCTTGCCTCGATGGCGCGCAGCACGCGGTAGACCTCGGGACTGTCCTCCAGGCTGGGGGCCATCCACTCGCGGTTCAGGTTGGCGCCGGCGGCATTGGTGCGCAGGTTGCCGCGCGCGGCGCCGTCCGGGTTCATGTTCGGCACGATGTGGAAGACCGCGCGGGCCAGCAGTTCCCGCGCCACGGGATCCCCCGCCCACTGGCCGGTGCCGGTCAGCCGCTGCAGCACGCCTTCACAGAACCACTCGGCCATGGTCTCGCCGGGGTGCTGGCGCGCGATCATCCAGATGGTCTTCTTGCCCGGCCCCGGCGCGCCGACCGTCACCAGCGTCATGTCGCGCCCCTCCACGCTGCTGCCGAGGTGGCGCAGCCGCGCCTGCGGCGAACGCTGGCAACTGGCCACCAGCGCCAGGTGGCGCTCTTCCGGATAGGGCTCGAAGTAGGCCAGCCAGACGCTGTCGTGCGCCGGCGTGAATTCGATCACCAGTTCGCCGTCCTGATAGCGGGTAGGCACGCGGAACCAGTTGGCGCGGTCATACGAGGCCACCGCGTGGTAATCGCTCCAGCCCCCGGGATAGGTGCAGTCGCCGGCATTGAGCAGGCGCAGCGTGCACGCCTGCCCGGCCGCGCCCTGCAGCCGGAAGTGGAACCACTGGCGAAACTCGGCGTGCGAATCGGACCGGATGCGCAGCCGGATATCGTCGGCGCTGTCCAGCGACTCGACTTCGATCGCACCCGAGTCGAAGTTGGAGGAGATATGCAGGGCTTGGGTCATGGCCTTCCTTGAGAGTGCGCGCACCTGTCTGGGCTGGATTGCATTGGATCGGGCCCCGCTCGCGCGGCGCCCGTCGCATCACGCCTCGATGCGTCGGCGGAACACCCAACGGACATCGTCCGAGGCCGCCGGCTCGAAGGCGTAGCCATCCTCGGCGAATGTCTTCAGCTTAGCCGCCTCCGTCACCCGATGCGTCACCGCGAAGCGCGCCATGGTGCCGCGCGCCCGTTTGGCGTGGAAGGAAATGATCTTGTAGCGGCCGCCCTTCCAGTCCTCGAACACCGGCGTCACCACCTTCGCGGCCAGCACCTTCGGGCGCACAGACTTGAAGTACTCCTCGGAGGCCAGGTTCACCAGCACCGGCGCCCCCTCGTGCTTGAGCGCGCGCATGTCGGCATTCAGCATCTCGGTGATGTCGTCGCCCCAGAAGGTGTAGAGATCCTTGCCCGCCGCATTGTCCAGCCGCGTGCCCATTTCCAGCCGGTAGGGCTGCATCCGGTCGAGCGGCCGCAGCAGGCCGTACAGGCCCGACAGGATGCGCACATGCTTCTGCGCGAAGGCCAGGTCCTCGTCGCTCAGGCTGGCGGCGTCGAAACCCTCGTAGACGTCGCCGTTGAAGGCCAGCACCGCCTGCTTGCTGTTGTCCGCGGTGAATGCCGGCGACCACTCCGCGTAGCGGGTGGCGTTGAGCACGGCCAGCTTGTCGGAGATGTCCATCAACGCACCGATATCCTGCGGCGCCAGCTTGCGCAGCCGCTCGATCAATTGCGCCGAACGCTCGATAAAGCGCGGCAAGGTATGGGTTTTCAGGCGCGCCGGCGTCTCGTAATCGAGGGACTTGGCGGGAGACAAGACGATGAGCATGGCAAAATCGCGGCTGTGGGCTGATTGCAGCCCGAACACAAAGTCCCGATTGTAGCGAATGCCAAGCGTCCTCACCGCCGCCCCCGACACCCCGGAAGTGTCTGCAACCGCACCCCGCGTGGTGCTCGATTCGAATATCTGGGTTGACCTGCTGGTCTTCCGCGACCCTAGAGTCGAACCCATCCGCCAGGCGCTGGAGCGCGGCACCATTGCGACGGTGATCCGCGCCGACTGCCGTGAGGAACTGCGCCGGGTGCTGCACTATCCGCAATTCACCCGCTTCGCGGTCGACAACGCCGCCGCGCTGGCGGTGGTCGATGGCTTCGCCACGCTGCTGCCCCAGCCGGAAGCGGAAGCCGCGGGCGCCGTGAAGCTGCCGCGCTGCAAGGACGGCGACGACCAGAAGTTCATCGAGCTGGCCCATTTCGCCGGGGCGGCCTGCCTGGTCTCGAAGGACAAGGCGGTGCTGAAGCTGGCGAGCCGACTGCGCCGCATCAGCCAGGTCCAGGTGCTGGCGCCGCCGGCCTTCCCGGCCTGGCTGGCCGGTTGGGAAGGCTGCACCGATCCCCGCTAGAATGTCGGGTCAACGGCCCGCCGCCACCAGGGCGGGCGCCGCTGCGGCAACCGCCTCGCGGCCACCTTCTCAACGACCCGCGCCACCATGTCCGCCGACCCGAGCCTGATCCCGCCGACGCCGCTGCCTCCGCTGGCCCCGCCGCCCTCCCGACTGCCGCAGGTCGGCACCACGATCTTCACCGTGATGTCGGCGCTGGCCGCCGAGAAGAACGCCGTCAACCTGGGCCAGGGCTTCCCCGACTTCGACTGCGACCCGCGCATCGTCGACGCCGTCACCCAGGCCATGCGCGCGGGCTGGAACCAGTATCCGCCGATGGCGGGCGTGCCCGCACTGCGCCAGGCTATCGCCGCCAAGATCGGCAAGCTATACGGCCACGCCTACGACTGGGACAGCGAGATCACCGTAACCGCCGGCGCCACCCAGGGCCTGCTGACGGCCATCCTGTGCGCGGTACACCCGGGCGACGAGGTGATCGTGCTCGAGCCCTGCTACGACAGCTATATTCCCGCCATCGAGCTGGCCGGCGGCAAGGTGGTGCCGGTCACGCTGGAGGCGCCCGACTTCGCCATCCCCTTCGACCGGCTGGCCGCCGCCATCACGCCGCGCACGCGGATGATCCTGATCAACACGCCGCACAACCCGACCGGCACGATCTGGCGCGCGCGCGACATGGACCGGCTGGCCGAACTGCTGGCCGGCACCGACATCCTGCTGCTGTCCGACGAGGTCTACGAGCACATGGTCTACGACGGCCAGGTGCACCAGTCGGTGGCACGTCATCCCGAACTGGCGCGGCGCAGCTTCGTCGTCTCCAGCTTCGGCAAGACCTATCACGTGACCGGCTGGAAGGTGGGCTATGTAGCGGCGCCGCGCGCGCTCTCCGCCGAGTTCCGCAAGGTGCACCAGTTCAACGTGTTCACGGTCAACACGCCGATGCAGTACGGCCTCGCCGCCTACATGGCCGATCCGGCGCCCTACCTGGAACTGTCCGCCTTCTACCAGGCCAAGCGCGACCTCTTCCGCGCCGGGCTGGCCGGCACCCGCTTCAAGCTGCTGCCCTCGGACGGCACCTATTTCCAGTGCGTGGACTACAGCGCCATCTCCGATATGAGCGAGGCGGACTTCGCCATGTGGCTGACGGGCGAGATCGGCGTGGCGGCCATCCCGGTCTCCGCCTTCTACTCCCAGCCGCGCGAATCCGGCGTGGTGCGTTTCTGCTTCGCCAAGAAGGAAGAAACGCTGGCGCTGGCGCTGGCGCGGCTGAAGACGCTCTGAGCCTGGCCAGTCCAAGCTAATCCAGGAGCGGGCGGTCAGTCGTCCCGCGTCAGCACTTCCAGCAGCTCGATCTCGAAGATCAGGTTCGAGTTGGGGCGGATATGCTCGCCGACCTGGCGCTCCCCGTAGGCCAGGTGCGCCGGCACGAACAGGCGGCGCTTGCCGCCGACCTTCATGCCCATCAGGCCCAGGTCCCAGCCCTTGATCACGCGGCCGGTGCCGATCACGCACTGGAACGGCTTGCCGCGAGAGTAGGAGGAATCGAACACGGTGCCGTCCTCCAGCGTGCCCTGGTACTGCGTGGTGATCAAGGCACCCTTGACCACCGCCTTGCCCTCGCCTGCCTGCAGGTCTTCGATCCGTAGTTCCATGCTCATTCCGGGGTGTCCTTGCCTGCTGCCGACAGGCAGCGCAAACGTGAAAAGCGCGTAGTGTAGCGCGCTGGAACCGCGGGGATGCGCCAACACCTTCGGCCAAGCATAGTGTCCTGGCTCCCTCTCCCCTCACGGGGAGAGGGTTGGGGAGAGGGGTGGTCTAGCAAGGCGCCACGAACAACGAAGCCATCGGTGTTGTCCATGTAGTGGTCCAATGATCTTGGACACCTCAAAAGGTAGACTTTCGGTCAACCAGTGAGGTGTAAATGGGACGTAAAGATTTCTCGGACGAGTTCAAGTCAGATGCGGTCAATCTGGTCTTGGAGCAGGGCTACAGCGTCAGTAAGGCCGCGCAGGCGCTAGGCATTGGCGAGACGGCACTGCGCCGCTGGCTGGGCCAGCGGCAAGCCAAGGCCAAACCGGCGCAGAGCCAGGTCACGAGTGATCTGACCCCGGAGCAGCGCCGCATCCGGGAGTTGGAGCAGCAGGTGGCGCAGTTGGAGCGGGAGCGTGACATCCTAAAAAAGTCCACGGCCTTCTTCGTCAAGGAACTCGATCGCCATACGAAGTGATTTGGCTGATGGAGAAGGCGTGGCCGGTCGCAGTGATGTGCACGCTGCTGGGAATGCCGCGTAGCAGCTACTACGCGTGGAAGGCCAGAAGGGATCGACCGCGTGCCCAGCGTCAGGCGCTGGTGCACGAGGTCAGGGTGATCCATCAAGCCAGCGGGCAAAGCTACGGTAGTCGTCGGATGGCGCAGGAGCTGCGGCGACGCGGCCACGACATCGGCCGGCACCGGGCGCGCGGGCTGATGAAGGAAGCCGAGGTCGTCGTACGCGCTCGGCGCCGGCATTACTACAGCAAGGGCGGCACATCGTCGGCCATCGCGCCAAACCGGCTCAATCGCCAGTTCGAGGTGGCTCGGCCCAATCGGGTCTGGGCTGGGGATGTGACATTTATCTGGACCCAGCAAGGCTGGCTCTACCTTGCCGTTGTGATTGACCTGTACTCACGGCGCGTGGTGGGCTGGGCCTTTTCGTCTTCGGCTGACACGCGCCTGGTGAGTCGGGCGCTGAGGCTGGCGCTGGAGAGCCGACGCCCCGACAAAGGGCTCATGTTCCACTCGGATCAGGGCAGTCAGTACTCCAGTCTCGCATTCCAGGCGATGCTGCACGACGAGGGCATTACCCCCAGCATGAGCCGAGCCGGCAACTGCTGGGATACTCAATCCAAAATACGCTTCGAACGTCGGACCGATCTGACCCGTGCTGGGATTGGCCGAACTGCCTTGGCGTTGACCTGTCGATCGGGTTCCGGCGTTCCCCGAGCATTGCCGGGCCCAACGTTTGTGACCTGATAGGAGCCTTGTCCTGCACCGTGAGTGTCCTGTCCTGCGAGTGGGGTTGGCGATGTGCCCACTACAACGGAAAACACGCATGGAACAAGACGAAGTGATTCTGGGTGTCGACACGCATTTGGATAAGCATGTTGGGGCGGTGATCAGCGGCACGGGCAAGCTCCTCGGCACGCAGTCGGTATCGGCCGACACCAATGGCTATCTCAATCTTCTCACCTGGGCGAGCTCGTTCGGACGCTTGTGCCGCGCTGGAGTCGAAGGGACCGGCACCTATGGGGCTGGCCTGGCCCGCGTGCTACGCGATCATGAGATCGAGGTACTGGAAGTCAATCGTCCTGACCGGGCGGCGCGCCGATCTCGCGGGAAGTCTGATCCCACCGACGCGGAAAATGCCGCGCGAGCGGTCCTCGCCGGGAAAGCATCGGCGATTCCCAAAGAGCAGTCCGGAGCAGCCGAAGCGATGCGAGCGGTCTCTGTTGCTCGTCGCAGCGCCGTCAAAGCCAAGACGCAGGCAATCAATCAGTTGCGGGCATTGCTCGTGAGCGCGCCGCAGGACATCCGAGAACGTCTTCTGAAGACGAAGACGGCGGAATGCGTTGCGAGCTGTGCACGGCTACGCTCGTTGGGCGACACACCGATGTTGCAAACGCTGGCGACCACGCTGCGCTTGCTGGCAAAGCGCTATCTCGCGCTGGTGGAAGAGCTCAAGACGCTTGATACCATGCTCGAACGCCTAACCCTCCAGCATGCCAGGCGGCTTCGTGACCGATTCGGCGTTGGACCTCAAACGGCGGCAGTACTTGTTGCCGTTGCGGGCGACAATCCCGAACGCCTGAAAAGCGAGGCAGCGCTCGCGGCGCTTTGCGGCACGAGCCCATTGCAGGCATCCTCTGGAAAAACGGTCCGGCATCGCCTGAATCGTGGTGGCGACCGCGCTGCAAACAACGCCTTATGGACCATTGCCATGGTACGCATGCGCAGCGATCCACGAACACGGGCGTACGTCGAGCGGCGGACCAAGGAAGGCATGTCGAACAAGGAAATTCATCGCTGTCTGAAACGCTATATCGTCAGGGAGCTGTACCCGCTCATTCTGGCCGACCTAGCCGATTCAGCCTGCGCCACTTGACATAGGAGCGTCAACGCAGTGGTGGAGCGGTTTTTCTGCTCACTGAAGGGCGAACGCATACGGGACCGGGCCTACCGCGACCATGCTCAGGCCCAGGCGGACATCACGGACTACGTGCTGTTCTTCTACAACCAGCAGCGATTGCACTCGGCGGCGATGAACATGCCGCCGGCCGAGTACGAGGCTTTCAAACGAAGGGCTGCCTGAAAAAGTGACCAAGATTACTTGACCACCACACCAGCACGTCGCCGCAAAGACGAAGCCGCCGGTGTTGTCCAGCGCGTCACCACAAAGACGAAGCCGTCGGTCTTATTCTGCCCGTCGCCGCAGCCAGCGCCCGCCCTCTCCCCCGGCCCCTCTCCCGCAAGCGGGAGAGGGGAGCGAACAGAGCGCAGATCGAGGGCCCACGCACTGCCCTGCGGATTGCCACTGCCCGCAGCGCCCCGTTCGTCAATTCCCCGCTCAGATCCCAAGCTGCCGCGCCGCCAGGTCCTTCATGATCTCCTCCGAGCCGCCGCCTATCATCATCACCTTGACCTCGCGGTAGATGCGCTCGCTGCAGGTACCGCGCATGAAGCCCATGCCGCCCAGGATCTGCACGGCCTGGTCGGCGCAGAACTGCATCGCGCGCGTCGCTTCGACCTTGGCCATGCAGGTCAGCGCCACCAGCTGCGCGGTGTCGCCGCACTGGTGCTGCAAGCGCCAGGCGAGGTCGTAGACCAGGTTGCGCGCGGTCTGCACGCGCAGAGCCATGTCGACCAGCTTGTGGCGGATCACCTGGCGCTGCGACAGCGGCTCGCCGAAGGTGCGCCGCTCGCGCGCCCAGGCCAGCGCCTCTTCCAGGCAGCAGGCGGCGTAGCCATAGGCCAGCGCGCTCATACTGAGGCGCTCGGCGTTGAAGTTGCGCATGATCAGCGGGAAGCCGCGGTTCTCCTCGCCCACCAGGTTGGCCGCCGGCACGCGGCAGTTGTCGAAATGCAGGTGTGCGGTGTCGGAGGCCAGCCAGCCCATCTTGCGCAGCGGGGTGCGCGTCAGCCCTGCCGTGTCACCGTCGACCAGCAGCAGCGACACGCCGCCCGCCCCCTTGTTGGACGGATCGGTGCGGACCGCCACGGTGAGAAAGTCGGCGCGCACGCCCGAGGTGATGAAGGTCTTCTCGCCGTTGACGATGTAGTGATCGCCATCGCGCACGGCCGTCGTGCGCAGGCTGGCCACATCGGAACCGCCGCCGGGCTCGGTGATGGCGAGGGCGGCGATCTTGTGGCCGGCGATCACCGCCGGCAGCACTCTCTGCTTGAGCGCGGCGCTGCCCGCGGCAGCCACCGGCGGCATGCCGATCGAATGCGAGAACAGCGAGGCCTGCACCCCGCCGGAGCCGGCCCGGGCGAACTCCTCGGCCAGCACCAGGTGGTGGAAGATGTCGCAGGGCGTGCCACCGTACGCCTCGTCGTAGCCGAGGCCCAGCAGGCCCATCTCGGCGGCGCGCCGGTACAGCTCGCGCGGAAAGGTGCCGGCCTCGTCCCAGTCGTTGACGTGCGGCACGATCTCATTGTTCACGAAGGTGCGCAGCGCGTGGCGGAAGGCCTCGTGTTCCGGGGTGAAGTAGTGCGGCGACGGCGGCAGTTCGATCAGGTCCATCGGTGGTCTCGTAGGCGGATGGGGAAGGCGGGATGCAATGCACCATACGGCCCGCCGCACCGCCCTGTCTTGCGCGAAGTGGTCGCGGCGGGCCGCGTCACCGCACTTCGCCCCTCTTTCACCCTCTTTCACCCTCTTTCACCCTCTTTCACCCTCTTTCGCCCCGCGCCGCCTCCCCCGACAGCCAGTTCGCGCAAGCCGCAGCAGCAAGCGGCCGCTAACCTAGCCTCGCGACTCCCGGGCAACGTGCGCCGGGCGCAACCGAACAGGGGGAAACCGATATGAACGCCGTCTCCAGGCCGGGCACGATCGGCGCGGCGCTGACGCGCGCGCGGCAGCAGTGGCCAGAGCGTGACGCCTATCTTTGCCGCGGGCGGCACTGGACCTTCGAAGCGGTCGGTGCCAGCGCGGACCGTATCGCCGAAGGCCTGCTGGACATGGGCCTGGCGCGCGGCGATCGCATCGGCGTGATCGGGCTCAACCATGTCGAATGGCTGCTGCTGTTCTTTGCCGCCGCGCGCATCGGCGTGGTGGTGGTGGGCCTGAGCGTGCGCTACCGCGATAACGAGATCGCGCACATGGTGGCCGACAGCGGCGTCAAGGCGGTCTTCACCGTGCCTGACCTGGAAGGTTTCGATTTCATCGGCATGCTAGAGCGCCTCGCTCCGCAGCTGCCGACGCTGCAGCATGTGGCGATACTGGACGCGCCGGACGCAGCGGACAGCCGAGACGTCGCGGCGCCGGCCGGGCGCGTCACGCTGTCGGCGCTGGCGCGCACCGCGCCGCAGCCGGGCCGGCTGACCCGGGCCGCGGCCGACGTCAGCCCCGATGACCTGGCCATGGTGATCTACACCTCGGGCACCACCGGCAAACCCAAGGGCGCGGGCCTGACCCACCGCTCACTGCTGGCCTCGGCCGGCGCGCAGGTGGCGCACGTGCGCACGGTGCCCGGCGACCACCTGCAGCTGGCGATGCCGCTGAACCATGTCGGTGGCATCACCTGCGGCGTGCTGAACTTCCTGCTCGGCGGCGGCACGCTCGAACTGGTGCCGGTCTTCAAGGCCGATCTGGTGCTGGAATTGATGCGGCGGCATCCGCCGACGCTGTTCTCCGGCGTGCCGACCATGGCCACGCTGCTGCTGAACCACCCTGCTTCGGCCGGCGTCGACCTCAGCCGCGTGCGGCTGGTGGTGGTAGGCGGCTCTACAGTCGACAGCGTCCTGCTGGAACAGTTGCAGCAGCGCATGCCGCAGGCCACCGTGATGAACCTCTATGGCTTGTCCGAATCCTCGGGCGCGATCGTGATGACGCCCTGGCAGGCGGCGCGCGAGGATGTGATGGCATCCATCGGCCGCGTCTTCGACGGCTGCGAAGTGCGCGTGGTTGCGCCCCACGGCGAGCCGGCGGCGCCGGGCGAGGTGGGCGAGCTGTGGTTCCGGGGACCGGGCGTTGCGCCCGGCTATGTCGGCGCTGCCGCCGCTGCCGCCGGCTTCGATGGCGACGGCTGGCTGCACAGCGGCGACCTCGGCTACCTGGACGCGCGCGGCTACATTTTCCTCAAGGGCCGCATGAAGGACATGTATATCCAGGGTGGCTTCAACGTCTACCCGGCCGAGGTCGAGGGCGTCATCGCGCGCCACCCCGACGTGCTGATGGTGGCCGGTATCGGCGTGCCGGACCCGGTGCTGGGCGAGGTGGGACGCTACTACATCGTGCCGCGGCCAGGCAGCGCGTTGCGCGCCGAGGACATTCGTGCCTATTGCAGCGAACACCTGGCCGACTACAAGGTGCCGAGGCAGGTCGTCATGCGAGACGATCTGCCGATGACGCCGGCCGGCAAGATCCACAAGGCGGCGCTGCGGGCCGCATCCGACTGAGGCAGTCGCGGGCGCCTGGCGCGGGCAGCGCGTGCCCCGCCCTCGCCCGGCGCCCGTGGCACCGAAGGCGCTAGTATCCCGCCTCAAAATTAATGGGATGCCGACCACCTACGAATCAATGACTTACGTAGCACTTGGTGAGACGATACGGCATGCAAATATCAGTCCGCCTTGATATCAAACGATTTGACGATCTTTGCGTTGCGCTCGTACTCGACGCGCAGCTCATTCGCCAGTTGCGCTGCGGGCTGATCCGGCATGGGTTCAAAGCCCACGGAAATCAAGCGGTCATGAACGTTTGGCGTTGCTGCGGCCTTGCTCACCGCCGCATGGATCTTCTCTGTCAGTTCAGGAGAAACCTTTGCAGAAACCACGACCCCGGTCCAGTTCCTGAACTCGATATCGGGGTAGCCCTGCTCCGCGAGCGTCGGTACATTCGGCAACTGAGGCCACCGCGTTTTCGACGCCACGCCGAATACCTTGATCTTGCCCGCGGCAATGAGAGGTTTGGATGTCACGATGCCATCAAACATGAGGGGGACCTGCCCTCCCATGACCTGGGTCAGTGCCGGCACTGACCCGGGGAACGGCACATGCGTCAGATCCAGGCCTGCGTCCTTGTTGAACATGGCACCAGCGTATTGGGAAGCGGTGCCGGCGCTATAGGATGCGTAGCTCAGTTTCCCTGGATTCGCCTTCACCCAGGCGACTACGCCCTTCACGTCCTTGGCTGGTACGCCCGGCGATCCCACGAACACCATGACGCCGCGCGCCAGTGCGACGACGGGCTTCACATCCTTCAGCGGATCGAAGCCGACATTGAGCACCAGCGGCACCTCCGTCAATACGTTGCTGGCCGCCAGAAGGATCGTCCTCCCGTCCGGCGGCGACGAAAGCATTGACTTGACGGCAATGGCGCCGCCCGCACCCGGCTTGTTGTCCACCACCACGGCTTGGCCGATCTGGGCAGACAGTTCGTTCGCCACGATTCTGGCAACCGTATCAATGGTACCGCCGGGCGGGGCGGGAACGATCATGCGCACCGGCTTGTCGGTCCACGCGAACGCGCCTTTCGCCCCGAACGCCATGAAGAGGGCGCAAGTCAAATGCTTGCAGGTTCTGGTGATGACTCTGCGATTCATCTTTCTGTCTCCGCCGTGAATCAATTGCACACATGTGGCTTTGCAAGGGGATTGCTGAATCCCTCTATCGAATGAGCCGAAGGCTACTCATGACTCAGGATGGGCAACGGCACCTCAAATGCCCGGAGCTCCCGACGTGGCCGATAGGCTCGAAGGGTCAGTTGGAAGAGACCGGACGGTGCCGGCAGCCAGTTCGCCCTGCGGGTCGGCTCCTCCGGCATTCGGTGCTGGATGTAGATGCGCAGTGAGTTGTCCGGTTCGTAGTGAAGCCGCGCCGTCCGGTCTCCGATCGAGTAACGGTCAATGGGGTTCTCCACGAAGAATCTTCGACCATCCGGAGTCGGCTCATAGAGGGACAGCGACCAGAATGCCTCCGTCGGAATCCCCTGGCTGGGGATAGTCAGGCAGTAGTTCTTCGAGCCATGCAGCGCCTGTCCGTCCTCGTCGCTTGCCCTGCCGATGTAAGTGGCCTCGGCCGGCGGCAACGCCCCCAGGCCTCCGAGAGCGACAGTGGCCCGCCACTCGTAGCGTGCCTCGGAGTCTTCCAGGTCATCGACTACCCACCACCCCTGAACCTTGCGGCGCCGGCTGGTGAAGGCGCTTCGGATACGGCGATGGGCGGCCTCAATGCCCGTTTGCCACGCATGCCTGGTCGCGTCAGGCAAACAGGCCCATGGATCGCAAGCGCCCGGCACCATCCCGGCCACCGCGATTCTCGACAGCATGGACGCATCCTCCGCAGGTGGCGGATTGCGTCCAAGCTGCTCGGCAACGACAGCCAGGAAGTTGGCCGGATCCATCGAATTCGTCGGTTCAACCGCCGGGCTGCGAACAGGCTTGCACGGGGCCAGCGACAGGCATTCCTGCATCGCATGGGCTGCCGCGAGATCGCCATCACCACTGACAATCCACCTCGCAAGCAGCCAGACATCATTGCCGGGCGCACGGATCACGCGCCCGGCGATCGGTCTGGCGTGATCGGCGGGACCTGCTAGCGTGACCACCACGGGCCCGGGTGCATCCAGGTGCTGGCCGAGCAGCGCAAAGTTGTTCGTGAATGCATCCATGAACGCGATCGACCAATAACGATCGGGGGGAAGTGCATCCACGGCGACCTGGACCGGACCGCCCGTCAAGTCAATCCATGCGCGCGAATACAGCGTGTCGTTGTTCGGCGTCGTAATCCAGCGGCACTGATTGTCAGCAAGCTTGCGGTCGTGGCAAATGGTGTTTGGCGCAAGCCGGGGTTGCTCCATCCAACCCGTCATGTCCCGATAGCGTGTTCTAGCCACCTCGTACAGGGGGAAGCCGTAGGCAAACGCATCGGAAATCGCAGTATCGAGATCTTGATTCACGGCATCTCCTTGCCGGGCACGACGTCCGGATATTCGGCAACCAGGAGATCGCGCCGCCGTTCCTGGCTGGATCTGGCGACATGGTTGAAGATGCCCCGCGTCATGGTCGCGGCTTCAATGCCCGAACGTGCGGCGTAGATTCTTGCCCGGGCCCGATGTGCAGCCTCCGATCCGGGCTCCGCCAGAATGGTCAACTCCACCAAATGACACGCCATCCGGAGATCGCCCTCGGCTTCGAGTTCAGCAACACGCTCGAGAACCCTGGTCACGCCGCCTGACAACGCGATCCATTCACGGGCTTGCTGGACCCGTGGCGCGGGAAGCAGGTTATCGGGCTCGCCATCCCACCATCCGCCGTAGCGACGCCAGACGTTGCGTACCAGGAACTGAGGATGGTCGTAAATTGGTTGCAGATATGGCTTGCCTGCCAGGTGCGCCGGTGGCGCGACGCGATGGATGACGTCATCCAATGGCAGGCCTTGATTCATCAGAGCAAGCGTCTGGCGTTCAATCGACTCCAGATACCCGGCCGTGTCGAGTAGCGCCTCCTTGACCCGCGTCGAGCCGAAGATGGGCATGCCGTGGCCGCAAATCATTGCGTCAGGCTGGCATCCCGCCATCTCGCGCAAGGCAGTTGCCCACTCTTCGCAATAGCGCTGGACCTTCTGGGGATTGCCCGCATTGGGAACAGCCCAGATGAACAAGTCGCCGGGAAACAGCCAACGGCGTTCCGGCACCCACACCCAGACATGGTCGTCCGTTTCGCCCCGGGCGTGTCGCAGTTCGAACGTCAGATCGCCGATCTTCAAAGTCAGAGCGCGGTCGAACGTCACGTCCGGATAGCGAAAGTCCGTGGGACCTTTTGCCGGACCGAGTTGACGGCTGAACTGCCGCGCCTTGACGGCGTCGATCCAGCCTGCCGTTTTCCGGTATCGGTCCAGATGCTGGGGCAATAGCGTGTGTGCATAGACGACGGGTGCGGCCCAGCCGCGCTGTGCTGCTTCTTCGTCGAAGCGGCGCGTCGCCCAGATGTGGTCGAGATGGTGCTGGGAGAAGACGGCGGCAACCAGCGGGGTATCCGGGCGCCACTTCCGGACCGTTTCGTAAACACGGTCCATATCGCTGCGGGTACCGGCATCCAGCATGATGAGTCCCGCCCCGGTGTCAATCACGGTAATCGCCGCCACCCCTTTGAAATAGAGGAGGCCGGGCGCAAGTTCCTGGGCACCGGGATACGTCCCGGTAACAGGGTGGTCTGTGTCAAGCAGATCGACCTGACCGCACCAGTATTGTTCTGCGAGGGAAAGAAAATCAGTCTCAATCATCTTGCCTATCCAGGGAGTTCCGGTTGATTGGGCCACTTTGAACAGGTTCGCGTTGGGCGCGCTTCCTGGCGAAGGGATGTGGCCAATCTAGCCGAGGTATCATGCGAGAAATGCCACCTAGGTGGCACAGCCCACTAGTACCTTCCCCTAGACGGAGCCGGACATGAAAGTATCTGCCGGGCCGCTTTCCGGGCGCCCGTCACCAAATATCAACAGCCTGGAGGTCTTGCCCGAGCATTCCCTTCGCGCCTTGCGCGAAGTCGGCGTTCTGCGGCAATGGAGGCGAGGGCAGGTCTTGCATTGGGCGGGCGATCACGCCGAATCGATCCTCGCCGTGCGGAAGGGACTATTGCGCGTCTGCAGTCATGACGCCGCCGGCAATGAGAACATCCTGGCCTGGCTTGAGCCCGGCATGATCGGCGCGCTGGCACCGGTGATCGCCAACCAGCCTTTCAACTTCAACATCGTCGCCGAATGTCAAAGCGAAGTGCTGCACATTCAGCGGGAGCGACTCCTCGAGCATCTCAGGCGCGATCCGACGACAGCATTGGCCGTCACCATGATGCTCAGCTGCAGACTGAATAACGTGCTGGAAATGTTCGGCACGCAGGCCTTCGAATCGCTGGCGGACAAGATATGGGCCCGCCTGGTTCAACTGGCATTGCAGTCCCGACAAGCCAGTACCCCAAGAGTCTGTGTCGAGGTGACGCAAGCGGATCTGGCAAGATCCATCGGCGGGTCCCGCTATCGCGTGGGTCTCGAATTGAACCGGCTCGCGGCAGCGGGAGTCATTGCGCTGTCGCGCGGAAGAATCGAGATCCCGCGCGAGCATATTGAGCGCTGCCCGAGGAGAGGTTCGTAGTGCCTAGCTTCGGTGACAGGGCACATTGCGAGCTCGCGGAATTTGAGCGTCGTCGCCACTCCCGATTCGCGTAGACGTCCCCCCTTCTTGATGAAAGCAACCACTTGAGCGGTTGAATCCATCGATAGCGGATGGAAGAGGAAGGCTTGAGCCCTTGCTCACAAACCAGGAGGCGCCTGTAAGAGTTCCGAAGCGGTCACTCACGGTGGGACGTGACAGCTAGGACGGCCGGCCCGGCACCGCCGCCGCCGTGCCGATCAGCGCCAGCCGGCGCGAGCCGGCGAAGATGTCGCTCGGCTTCAGGCCATAGATCTGGCGGATCGAATGGCTGAAATGGGTGGAATCGGGATAGCCGATATCGAGCGCGACCTCGGCCAGGTTGGAGTCCTGCGTGACGTAGTGCAGCATGCTGCGGGCGCGCTTCCAGGTGCGGAAGCTGCGGAAGGGTGCCCCCACCTCCTGCTTGAACAGGTGCAGGAAGCGCGAGAAGGACAGGTGCACAGCCGCCGCGCAGGTTTCGGCCGTGAGCGGTGCCGACGGCGCTTCGGCAATGCGCTGCACCACCATCGCGATGCGCGGATCGAGTTGCCGCGGCGCCAGCGCGCCGCCGAAGAACAGATGGTCGAAGCTGTCGGCCTGCAGGTCCAGCTCGCGGCCGCGCGCGGCCAGGTAGGCATGGGCCTGCTGCACATGGCGCACGAACTCGGGCGCGTGCACCGCGCCCATGCCGTCGCGCAGGAAGCCGGGCAGGCGCGCCATGTCGATGCTCTCCGGCTCCAGCCCGATGTCGGTGATCATGCGGCCGTCGCAGGCGATCCAGTGCGGCACATAGGGCGGCACCACCGCCAGGTCGGTGGTCTGCCAGGCGCCGTCACCCACCCGGATGCGCAAGGGCTCGCGCGCCGCCACGTAGATGGTCAGCCCGCCCATATTGCGCGCCGAGGGCGTGCCCAGCAGGCCGGCATAGAACAGCCGGCTGCGCGTGAGCCACATGACCCGGCCGGCAGTGCCGGCCGCGTGGCCGCCGGACAGGCGCCGGATCGCCTCTACGTCGATACGCATGCGTCGTCTCCTGTGCGCAGCCTCGCGCACCGCCTCCGGATAGCCGGCGCTGGCTGGCCGCATCCTGCTGCATCGTGTGCGGATGTGGCCTGCGCCGCGTCTTCCGGCGCCCCGTTCGCGGGGGCCGTGGCTGCCGCGGCCGGCATGGGCCGGTCAGGCGGCGGGCTGCGCTGACAATGTAACGGAGCCGGCTCGCCCTGTCTTGCGTCAGTTGGCTGAAAGAGTATCAAGCGACACTTTTCGGTCCTATCGAAAACCCTCCCCCTCCCCTGCCACGCAGGTTCGTCACAAGGGAAGCGGCCGGGCCATCGGGCCCGGCCCCGCGCATCAGCCCTCGTAGTGCGCCTGGAAGCGCTGGCGCAACTCGAACTTCTGGATCTTGCCGGTCGAGGTCATCGGCAGTGCCGCCAGCACCACGATGTCCTTGGGCACCTCGAAGCCGCCCAGATGGGCGCGGCAATGCGTGTCGAGCTCGCCTTCCTCCACCGCTGCGCCCGGCTTGAGGGTGACGAAGGCGGTCACCGCCTCGCCCCAGCGCTCGTGGGCCAGCCCCACCGCCGCCGCATTGGCCACCGCGGCGTGGCGCAGCAGCACCTCCTCCACCTTGATCGAGGGCACGTTCTCGCCGCCGCTCTTGATCATGTCCTTGATGCGGTCGAGGAAGAGCAGCTGGCCATCGTCGTCCATCTGGCCGAGGTCGCCGGTGTGGTGCCAGCCGAAGCGCTGGGCGCGGCGCGTCGCCTCCGGGTCCTTGTAGTAGCCGAGCATGACATTGGGGCCGCGGAAGACGATCTCGCCGGACTGGCCCGGCCCGAGCAGCCGGCCCTCGTCGTCCATCACGGCCACTTCGTTGACCACCGTGCCCACGCCCCAATAGGGGCCGAAGCGCCGGCGCTGCTCCTCCGGCTCGAAGATGGTGGCGGCCGGGTACATCTCGGTCTGTCCCGAGCACAGCGCGAAGTTCGGGCAGAAGGCATCGAGCAGCCTGAGCAGCAGCGTCTTGGGCAGCGGCGCCATGCCGTAGATGCACATGCGCACGCTGGACAGGTCGGTGGCGGCAAAGGTGGGATGCTCCAGCATGGCGCGGTACATCATCGGCAGCCCCACCACCACGCTGATGCGGTGCCGGGCGATGGCCGCCAGCACCTGCCCCGGATCGAAGCCGCGCGTGACCACCACGGTGTGGCCGCCCAGCAGCGCGCTCATGGTGTTGCCATGCTGGGCGCAGTGGAAGACCGGCAGCAAGCAGGTGTAGACGTCGGCGCCCGGACGCCCGCCGATGTCCAGCAGATTGGGCGCCAGCACCGAATGCACGGAGGCATGCGAGTGCATCACGCCCTTCTGCGGCCCGGTGGTGCCGCTGGTGTACATGATCTGGGCCAGCTGCCCGCTGGCGATCTCCACCGCGGGCAGGCTGTCGGGCTGCCCCGCCAGCGTGCCGGCGAAGGCGGCCGCGCCCGGCGGCGGCGCCGGCTCGCCGGGCTGCTGCAGCGCCACCACCGGGATGCCCAGCGCCTGCGGCAGCTCGCCGATGCCGGCGCGTGCCAGCACGCTGGTGTCCGCCACCAGCCGCGCCACTTCGGCGTGCTCCAGGATGTAGCGCACCGCATCCGGCGCCAGCCCGGTATTGATCGGCACCCACACCAGCCCCGCCTTCTGGATGCCGAGCAGCGCGACGATCATCTCGATGGAGTTGTTGCACAGCATGCCCACACGCTCACCGTTGCGCAGGCCCTGCGCCAGCAGGTAGTGGGCGAACTGGTTGGTGGCCGCCTCCAGCTCGGCGTAGCTGAGGCTGCGCTCGCCCTCGATCAGTGCCGTGCGCGCGCCGAAGCGGCGTGCGGAGCGGTGGATCACGTCGCCCAGCGCGATGCGGCCGATCTGCTCGCGGACAGCGGCTGTCTGGGCAGCATTGTCAGGGGTGGGTGGTGTGGCGCTAAACGTCATGTCTGGGCCTTTCGGTTTGAAGTGGCACGGCGGTCGTGGCCGGCGCCGCTGCGGCGCCGGCGCATGGCTCTTCGCTTACTTGTCGCTCGACACCTGCTTGGGCAGATCCAGGTAGTCGGTCTCGTTCACCCACTTGTCGCCCGCCACCCGCGTGATGCGGATCCTGGCGTTGCTCAAGCGGCTGCTCTTGCTGACGGTGAAGGCCGGGTTGCCGAGGGCATCGGCCGGCAGCGAATTGGCCTCCATGGCCGCATTGAAGCTCTCCGGGGTCAGCTCGCGGCCGGTCTTGGCGGCAATCTGGGCGAAGGTGGTCATGGCGTAGTAGCTGAACATCGAATACAGGCCCGGATCCTCGTTGAAGCGCTTCTTGTAGGCCGCCACCCAGCGCCCGATGGCGGGATTCGGGTCGTCTGCATAGGGCAGCGTGATGAAGGCCGAGCCGTACACGCCGTCCATGGCCTTGCCGCCCAGCAGGGGCACCTGCTGCGAGTAGTTGGCGCCGGTGCCGACAAAGACCGGGTTGAAGCCGATCTTGCGCGCCTCGCTGACCGAGGCAACGTATTCACGCAACGTCGACACGTTGAGCACCAGGTCGCAGTTGGCCGCCTTGAGCTTGGCCATCTGCGAGGAGAAATCGGTGGCGCCGCGCTTGTATGACACCTTCTCGGCGAAGTCCATCTTCTTCGTCTTCAGGAAGTCGTGCGCGCCTTCCAGGGTCTCGCGGCCGTAGTCGTCATCCTGGTAGAGCACGCCGATGCGCTGGTAGGGCTTCTGCTTCAGGAAGTAGTCCATGGTGATGGCGCCGCTGCGGTAATAGGACGGCGCCAGCGCCACCTTGTAGGGGCTGGGCGGGTCATACATCTCGCGCACCGCGCTCTGCGGCATGAAGTTGAAGACCTTGTTCTGGATCAGGAAGGGCAGCGTAGCCATATTGGGCGCGGTGCCGAGCTGGCCGACGATGGCGAACACGCCATCCTGCGTGACGAGCTTCTGCGCGGCCAGCACGGCGCGCCGCGGCTCGTAGCCGCTGTCCTCCACCAGCACGCGCACCTTGCGGCCGTGGATGCCGCCACGCGCGTTGATCTCCTCCGCCGCCAGCGTGGCGCCGTTGCGCGATTCCTTGCCGTAGTTGGCGATGGGGCCGGACAGGTCGGTGATCAGGCCGAGCCGGATCTCGTTGTCGCTCACCCCGCGCGTCTGCGCCGACGCGGCCGAACTCAGCAACAGGGCTGCGGCGGCAAGTGCGGTCTTCCATTGCATGGTGGTCTCCTTGGTTTGGCTTGCTTGTCGTGGTGGCCCCGAAACGTGCGACACCAGCGCGCGGCACCTAAGGCGCCGCGTCCTGCCCCGTGCCGGGCGGCCACAGCCCGGCGGCGGCCGCATTACCCGCGCCCGCCATGGTCCAGTCGGAGAGCCGGCCGCCCTGCCGCGCCAGCGAGGCCAGCAGCGGCGACACGTCCCAATAGTCGAAGGCATTGCCGCGCTCGCGGCCATAGCGTTCGAGCCCCGCCACGATGCGCGCCAGGCCCACGCGGTCGGCCAGCCAGACCGGGCCGCCGTGGTAGTCGGGGAAGCCGTAGCCCGCGGTCCACACCATGTCGATATCGCCGGGGCGGCTGGCCACCCCCTCCTCCAGCAGCCGGGCCGCCTCATTGACCATGGGGTAGAAGAGCCGCTCGGCGATCTCGCGGTCCTCGATGCGCGCACGCCGCGGCACGCCGTTCTCCCGCGCCAGCGCGGCGCAGATGGCATCCACCTCGGGATCGGGACGCGGCGTACGGTCGCGCCCCGCGTAGCGGTAGAAGCCCGCGCCGCTCTTCTGCCCGTTGCGGCCGAGCGCGTATAAGCTGCGCACCACCGCGCGATAGCCCGGATCGGGCGGCAGGCCGCCCGCTTTGCCATATTCGATGACCATACGCGCGCCCACGTCCACACCCGCCAGGTCGACCACGCGGCACGGCCCCATCGCCATGCCATGCGCCTGCGCCACGGCATCGAGACGCTGCGGGCTCACGCCTTCCATCAGCAGGAATTCCGTCTCGCGCAGATAGGCCTCGGCCATGCGGTTGCCGATGAAGCCGTAGCAGACGCCGGACACCACCGGCACCTTGCCCAGGCGGCGCGCCAGCTGCAACGCGGTGGCCAGCACCTCGGGTGCGGTGCGCTCGGCGCGCACCACTTCCAGCAGCCGCATCGCGCCCGCCGGGCTGAACAGATGCATGCCGAGCACATCCGCGGGCCGCCCGCTGACGTCGGCCAGCACCTCGACGTCGAGCGTGGCGGTGTGCGAGGCGAGGATGGCGCCGGGCCGGCAGACCTGGCCAAGGCGAGCGAAGACTTGCTGCTTGAGCGCCATGTCTTCATACACCGCCTCGACCACCAGGTCGCAGCCGGCCAGCGCGGCATCGTCCAGTGTGCCTAGCACGCGCGCCAGGCTGGCCTGCGCCTGCGCCGCCGTCAGCCGCCCCCGCTCGACCGCATGCAGCGTCGCCTCGCGCACTCTCGCCAGGCCCCGCGCCAGCGCTTCGGGGTCCGCCTCCACAAGCACCACCTGCATCCCGATGCCCGCGAGCGCCGCGGCGATGGCGCTGCCCATCGCACCCGCGCCGACCACACCCGCGGCGCGCACCGGCCTGGCCGCGGTGTCGGCGGGCAGGCCGGGAATACGGGCCGCCTGACGCTCGGCAAAAAACAGATGGCGCAGCGCGCGCGACTGCTCGGAGACAACGCAGGCGCGCAGCAGCTCGGCCTCCACCGCCTCGCCCTGCGCGAACGGCAGCGTGGCGGCGGCCTCCACCGCGCGCACGATCGCCTCGCGTGCCGGATAGCGCGCGAAGCTGGCCGCCTCTCGTGCACGCACCACTTCGAAGAAATCCGGCGGCAGCCCGGCCACCGACACCGCCCGCTCGCTCAGCCGGCGCGGCACCGCACCGGCGTCAAGCAGGCCCCGCAGGTAGGCCAGTCCAGCCGACAGTGCCTGCTGCGCCGGCCCTGCGCCGGCATCCGCGCCGGCGGCTACCGCGTCCACGATCCCGGCAGCGCGCGCCGCTTCCGCGCCGATCATCCTGCCGCTCAGCATCAGCTCCAGCGCCAGTGCTGCGCCGGCCGCGCGCGGCAGCCGCTGCGAGCCCAGCGCCCCGGGCAGCAGGCCGATCTTGACCTCGGGCAGGCCCACACGCGTGCCCGGCACCGCCACGCGATAGTGGCAGGCGAGCGCGAGTTCCAGCCCGCCACCGAGCGCGCTGCCGTGCAGCGCCGCCACCACCAGCCGCGTGCTGGCTTCCAGCCGCGCAAGGATGCGGTTGTAGGGGCCGGCATCGAAGTCGGGAGAGTCGAAGGCGGCAATGTCGCCGCCGGCGACGAAGGTGGCGCCGGCGCAGTGGATCAGCAGCGCATCGAGTCCGGCATCCGCCTCGAAGGCCGCCACGGCATCGTCCAGCGCCGCCACTACCGCCGGCGACAAGGCGTTGACCGGCGGGTTGTCGATACGCAGCAGGCCGATGCGGCCCTGCCGCGCCAATGACACGGCTGGTGTCATGCTTGCCTCCCTGCGCTGCCACCGTGGGCCGCGTATGTGCCGAGCCATGCGCCAGGCCATGCGCCGCTCCGTTCAGGCAACGGCGGCCTCGTACATCGATGCGATCATGTCGCCGTACTTCTCATTGACCAGCTTGCGCTTGAGCTTCATAGTCGGGGTCAGCTCCTCGTCCTCGGCGGTGAGCCGGGTCTCGATCAGGCGGAAGGCCTTGATCTGTTCGACTCTCGCGAACTGCCCGTTGACGCGCGCCACCTCCTGCCCGATCAGCGCGATCACCTCGGCGCTGCGGCAAAGCGAGCGGTAGTCGGAGAACTGCACGCCGTGCTCCTGCGCCCAGCGCTCGACATTGTCGTGGTCGATCATCACCAGGCAGCTCAGGTAGGGCCGGCGGTCGCCGATCACCACGGCGTCGGTCACATAGGGGCTGAACTTGAGCTGGTTCTCCCATTCCGAAGGCGTGATGTTCTTGCCGCCGGCGGTGATGATCAGGTCCTTCATGCGGTCCGTGATGTAGAAGTAGCCGTGCTCGTCGACCTTGCCGACATCGCCCGTGCGCAGCCAGCCGTCGACGAAGGTCTCGGCGGTCTTCTCCGGCAGGTTGAGGTAGCCCATGAAGACCTGCGGCCCGCGCACCAGCAGTTCGCCCTCCGACGACACGCGCACCTCGGTATGCGGCAGCGCCACGCCGATGCTGCCGGGGCGGGTGCGGCCTGGCGGGTTGCAGGTGGCGGCGCCGGTGATCTCGGTCATGCCCCACAGTTCGTGGATGACGATGCCCAGTGCCATGAACCAGCGGATCAGGTCGGGCGAAATCGGCGCCGCGCCGGTGACGGCGAGCCGCGCTCGGTCCAGGCCCATCATCCGCCGCACATTGCCCAGCACCAGCGCATCGGCCAGCCAGGCTGCCACCCGCGTGCCCACTGGCGGCGTCACGCCCCGCTCCAGGCAGGCAGCACGCGCCTGCCCGGCACGCAGCGCGAGCGCGTAGGCGCGCCGCTGCAGCGGCGTGGCCTCGCGCAAGGCGATAACTACGGAGGAATAGAGCTTCTCCCACACGCGAGGTACCGCCATGAAGACGTCCGGCTGGATCTCGCGCAGGTTGTCGAAGACCGTGTCCGGGCTCTCGGCGAAGTTCATCACCGCGCCCAGCAGGATGGCGTGGTACTCGCCGAAGATCCGTTCGGCGACGTGGCACAGCGGCAGGAAGCACATGCGCTCGCCCTGCGGCGTGCCTGGCAGGAAGTCGCGCAGCGTCAGGCAGCTGCGCACGATATTGCGGTGCGACAGCATCGCGCCCTTGGGCCGCCCCGTAGTGCCCGAGGTGTAGACCAGCACCGCCAGGTCGTCCGCCTCCGCCGCCGCCACGCTTTGCTCGACCAGCCCGGGCCGCGCCTGGCGCAGCGCCCTGCCCGCAGCCAGCAAGGCCTCGAAGCTCAGGATGGCGGGATCGTCGAGCGCAGCCAGCCCCTCCATGTCGTAGATCACCACCTTGCGCACCAGGGGCAGCCGCTCGCGCACCTCCAGGTACTTGTCGAGCTGCTCCTCGTTCTCGACGAAGAGGAAGACGGTGCGCGAATCGGCGCACAGGTATTCGACCTGGGCCGGCGCGTCGGTGGGATAGATGCCGCTGACGACGGCGCCGGCGCTCTGCGCGCCCAGGTCGGTCCAGACCCACTCGCGCTGCGTGTTGGCCAGCACCGACACCACCTCGCCCCGCGCCAGGCCCAGCGCGGCCAGGCCGGCGGCCACGTCGGCCACGATCTCGCCGACCTCGCGCCAGCCGTAGGCGCGCCAGACGCCGAAGTCCTTCTGCCGCATCATCACCGCGTCGCCGCGCTCGCGCACGGCGTGCCAGAACATGCGCGGCACGGTATCGAAGACCTGCTCGGACAATGGCTTGCTCTGCATCGCTTCCCGCCCTCCTCCTGCGCCGGTCAGCGCCAGGTCTTGCGCCGCTTCCAGCGCCGTTCGCCGCGCACGCCGGCGTCCTTCATGCCCAGGTAGAACTCCTTGATGTCATCCTTGTCGCGCAGCGCGGCGCAGCTGTCCTCGGCCACGATGCGGCCGTTCTCCAGTACATAGCCGTAGTCGGCCACGTTCAGCGCCATATTGGCGTTCTGCTCCACCAGCAGGATGGTGGTGCCGCGCTCGCGGTTGATGCGCACCACGATCTCGAAGATCTCGCGCGTGAGCTTGGGCGACAGGCCCAGGCTGGGTTCGTCGAGCAGCACCAGCTCCGGCGCGCCCATCAGCGCGCGCGAGATGGCCAGCATCTGCTGCTGCCCGCCCGACAGCAGGCCCGCCTGCTGCGCCGCGCGCTCGCGCAGGATGGGGAAGTAGCCGTAGACCGTTTCCAGGTCGCGCGCCACGCCATCGCGGTCGCGCCGCGTGTAGGCGCCCATCATCAGATTGTCGCGCACCGACAGCAGCGGGAAGACCTCGCGTCCTTCCGGCACATGGCACAGGCCGCGCCGCACGATCTGCGCCGGGTCCAGCCCGGTGATCTCCTCCCCGCGGAAGACGATGCTGCCGCAGCTGGGGTCCAGCACGCCCGAGATGGTTTTCAGGATGGTGCTCTTGCCGGCGCCGTTGGCGCCCAGCACGGTGGCGATGCTGCCGCGCCGCACCGCCAGGCTGATGCCGCGGATCGCCTTGACCGGGCCGTAGGCGCTCTCCAGGTTGGCCAGCGCGAGCAGGGCATCGCCGCTGTCCGGCGCAGTGGCAAAGGCGTGGATGTCGGCCATGGTGTTCATGCGGCCCTCCGCAGCGAAGCCACATCGTCGATGGCGCCGAGATAGGCCTCGGCCACGCCCGGATGGGACTGCACTTCCTGCGGCGTGCCCTGGGCCAATACCCGGCCCTGGTTGATCGCCAGCACGCGGTCCGACACGCGCGAGACAAGGCTCATATCGTGCTCGACCATCAGCACGGTCACGCCCAGCTCGGCGCGGATGTCCCGGATCCACCAGGACATGTCTTCCGTCTCCTCCACGTTCAGGCCCGAAGACGGTTCGTCCAGCAGCAGCAGCTTCGGCCCGGTGCACAGCGCGCGCGCCAGCTCCACCACCTTGCGCACGCCGTAGGGCAGCCCGGCCACCAGCGCGTCGCGGTGGGCCTGCAGGCGTAGCAGGTCCATCACCTCCTCGGCCTTGCGCCGTGCCGCCAGTTCGCCCCGGCGCACCGCGGGGGTGTGCAGCAGGTCGGCCCAGAAGCTGGTGCGGCGGTGGATATGGAAGCCGATCAGCAGGTTCTGCAGCACGGAGGCATGCTCGAACAGCTCGATATTCTGGAAGGTGCGCGCGATGCCCAGTGCCGCGATGGCGTGCGCCGGCACACGCGTCAGCTCCCGCCCCTGCCACTGGATGCTGCCGCTGGTGGGCGCGTACAGGCGGCTGATCAGGTTGAACACAGTCGTCTTGCCGGCGCCGTTGGGCCCGATCAGCGTCAGCACCTCGCCGGCGCGCACGTCGAAGCCGATGCCGTCCACCGCCAGCACGCCGCCGAAGCGCACCGACAGGTCGCGCACGGACAGGATGGTCTCGCTCATGGCCACGCCTCCCTTACCTGAGCCGCTCGGATTTCTGGAAGGCCTTCTGGCGCCGGAACATGCCCTGGCGATAGAAGGGAAAGAGTTCCAGGTAGGTGCGGACCTTCAGCCAGCGCCCGTAAAGCCCCATCGGCTCGAACAGCACGAAGGCCATCAGCACCATGCCGTAGACCACCGCCTGCAGGCCGCTGGCCTGGCCGATCGCCGGCGGCAGCCAGTCCTTGGCCAGCGCGATCCCCTGCGGCATGATGATCAGGAACAGTGCGCCAAAGAAGGCGCCGTGCACCGAGCCCAGCCCGCCCACCACCACCAGCAGCAGCAGGTCGATCGACTGGCCGATGCCGAACTGCTCGGGCGAGATGAAGTTCAACAGGTGGGCATAGAGGCCGCCCGCGATACCGACGACGGCGGCCGACAGCGCAAAGGCCAGAGTCTTGTAGCGGGCGAGCTGGATGCCCATGCTCTGCGCAGAGATCTCGGAGTCGCGCACCGCGATGAAGGCGCGCCCCGTCGGACTGCGCAGCAGGTTCAGCACGGCGAGCGTGACCAGCACGCAGACCGCCAGCGCCAGGTAGTAGAAGCCGGCCGGGGTGCCAACCGAAACGCCGCCGAGCTGCAGCGGCTGCACCGGCATACCGGCATTGCCGCCCGTGACGCTCTCCCAGCGTGCCAGCACCTCCTCGACGATGAAGCCGAAGGCCAGCGTGGCAATGGCCAGGTAGATGCCGCGCACGCGCAGCGCGGGGAGGCCCACCACCACACCGGCCGCGCCCGACAGCAGCGCCGCCGCGGCCAGCGCCAGCGGAAACGGCCAGCCATGCGCGACCAGCCAGGCCTGCGCATAGGCGCCGATGCCGAGGAACGCCGCATGCCCGATCGAGATCAGGCCCGCATACCCCGATAAGAGCATCAGCCCGAGCCCGGCGATGGCATAGACCAGCACGAAGCCGAGCTGCGTCACCCAGTAGGCGCTGGCCCAGGCAGGCGCCAGCACCACCAGCGCCAGCAGCAGGCCGTACCAGAGCCCCTGGCGCGGCCGGGCGGCCAGGCGCAGGTCCTGGCGGTAGTCGGTCTTGAGCAGGAATCGCATGGCGCCCTCCCTTACACGCGCTTGCGCTCGTTGCCGCCGAACAGGCCGTTGGGCCGGATCGCCAGCATCATCAGCACCACCACATAGGCGGCGACATCCTTGAAGCCTTCCGGCAGGTAGAAGCCGGCGAACGACTCCACCAGGCCGATCACCAGGCCGCCGACGACAGCCCCGGGCAGGCTGCCGAAACCGCCCACCACGGCCGCCGGGAACGCCTTGAGTCCGAGCAGGCCCATATTGGCGTGCACGAACGTGATCGGCGCCAGCAGCAGGCCCGCCAGCGCAGCCACCGCCGCCGACAAGGCCCATACCAGCCCGTTGAGGCGCCGTACTGGGATGCCCATGTAGTAAGCGGCAAGCTGGTTCTGCGAACTGGCCTGCATGGCCACGCCGGCCTTGCTGAAGCGGAAGCCGGCATAAAGCAACGCGCACAGCAGTGCGGTGGCGCCGATCACCACCGCCTGTTCCGCGCTCAGCACCAGCCCGCCGGCCTCGATCACCTTGCCGCCATAGGGCACCGCCAGCCTCTGCGTTTCCGCGCCGAAGCCCGGCACCATGGTCACGGCACCACGCATCACATAGCCCATGCCGATGGTCAGCATCACCACGGTGAACTGCGGCTGGCCAAGGATAGGGCGTACCGCCAGCCGCTCCACCAGGGCGCCGAATCCCGCCATGCCGGCCACCGCCAGCGGCGCCGCCGCCCAGAACGGCAGGCCGAGCGCCATCAGCAGCAAGGCAGCGAAGGCGCCGAGCATCATGAACTCGCCCTGGGCGAAGTTCACGGTCTCGGTGGCCTTGTAGATCATCACAAAGCCGAGGGCGATCAGCGCATAGATGCAGCCAAGCGCGATGCCCGAGAGGGTCAGTTGCAGCAACGCCAAGCCCGTCTCCCCACGCGGCAAGAAGCCGCCTGCCGTGCCGCCGGCTGCGGCCGCGCCGAAGCGCCCGGCCGGAGGCGGTCACGCGGCCACCTTAGCGAATTTCGAGAAGCGGCTCTTGTGTTTAGTGGCTGCTGGAAGGCGGGCTGGGGTTTATCCGGGCTGGGGTTTCTACCAGCCGGTGGCTTCGTTGATCGTGGCGCCTTGCTGGCGACGGCGTGCTGGATCACACCGACGGCTTCGTCTTGGCCTTGGCGTGCTGGACAACACCGACGGCTTCGTTGCTTGTGGCGCCTTGCTAAACCACCCCTCACCCCCGCCCTCTCCCCATGCGGGGAGAGGGAGCCAAGACACTATGCTTGGCGATTGGTGTTGGCGCATCCTGTCGGCTCTTGCAAGCGCGTTGCCTTTCGCGCCGCGTTGGTTGGCTCCCCTCTCCCGCTTGCGGGAGAGGGGCCGGGGGTGAGGGCAGGCGCTGGCTGGTGGCGACGTGCTGGATCACACCGTCAGCTTCGTCCTGGCCTTGGCGCGCTGGACAACACCGACGGCTTCGTATTGCGTGGCGCCTTGCTAAACCACCCCTCACCCCCGCCCTCTCCCCATGCGGGGAGAGGGAGCCAAGACACTATGCTTGGCGATTGGTGTTGGCGCATCCTGTTGGCTCTTGCAAGCGCGTTGCCTTTCGCGCCGCGTTGGTTGGCTCCCCTTGTATGTTTCCATCAGCCCGAATCGAAGCCAGGATTTGCAGTCCTATTGCCAAGGAAAGATCAAAGGTTTATAGGACAGTGCTGTCGATAGGGCGGAACTTCGCCACCGGTACGCCAAACCTGAAACCCCTCGGAGTCTGAAGCTCGTGGGAGAGCATGTGGTCAACGTACGGGTCCGCTTCATCCATTTCGTATAACCCGAACAGTTGCCAATTTTGAATATGCATCCGCAAGGCAGGGAACCGAATGACGGGCGTCCACGGCCCACCGCAGGGATTGATGTGTCCAAGGAGCATCTTGATGCTTGCTGGATGGATCAGTCGCTGCGGGTAGGCAATGAGGCGTCGGGATGGGGCGAGTTGATAGCGAAGTTCAAGGCGTGCGATGTCGACCTGGTTGTGGTTGAAGCGACCGGCGGCTACGAGCGAGGCCTGGTACGGGCGCTGCAGCAAGAAGGAGTGGAAGTTGCGCGGGTGAATCCGCGTCAGGCTCGCGACTTTGCTAAGGCGATGGGCGAGTTAGCCAAGACAGACCGGATCGACGCGCGAGGGTTGCGCGACTTTGCCGATGTGCTGGCACGCCATCCGGATCGCCACAAGTACCTCACGGCACCGCTGGAGGCGCACCGGGAGTCGCTGGCGGCGCTGATGATTCGGCGGCGCCAGTTGGTGGAGATGCGAGTGGCCGAAGGCAATCGGCTGGAGAAGGCGGGGCCGAAGACGGCGCGCAGCATCCGCGCAGTGATACGCACGCTGGACAAGCAGATTGCCGAGATCGACTCGGATCTGGATGACCACATCGAGCAGCACTTCAAGGAGCAGCGCAAGCTGCTCGATAGCGTCAAGGGTGTCGGGGCGGTGACGACCATGACATTGCTGGCGGCGCTGCCGGAGCTGGGCAAGCTTGGGCGCCGGGCGATCAGCAAGCTCGTTGGCGTTGCGCCACTGGCTTGTGATTCCGGCAAGCGCCAGGGGACCCGATGTATCTGGGGTGGGCGTGCAGACGTGCGGGCGGTGCTTTACATGGCCACCCTGTCGGCGATGCGTTACAACCCGGCGATCGCGGCTTTCCGGCAGCGTTTGCTGGCCGCCGGCAAGCCCAAGAAGGTCATGATCGTCGCTTGCATGCGCAAGCTGCTGACCATCCTCAATGCTATGGCCAGGGATGGCGCCCTATGGGATCCAACCAGGCATGCTTCACAGGCCCTCCAGCCTTGACTTGAAACACAGTTGCTCTCCCGCTTGCGGGAGAGGGGCCTGGGGAGAGGGCGGGCGCTGGCTGGCGGCGACGTGTTGGATCACACCGACGGCTTCGTCTTGGCCTTGGCGTGCTGGACAACACCGACGGCTTCGTATTGCGTGGCGCCTTGCTAAACCACCCCTCACCCCCGCCCTCTCCCCATTGTATGGACCGGGGACATAGGTAACGGGTGTTCGGAGACATAGGTAACACGTGATCTGCGCGCATCATGATGCGCGCAGATCAATTTCTCCGATCTCGAACCGACTGAACCACACACCGAAGCAGCCATCCTGCGCCTTGGGCCGCAAGGCAATGCGCTGGCCGATGAATGCCTTGCCGATCCGCAACCGTTGGCGGCCCACCTCGATGCGCGCGGACCTGTCGACTTTATAGACCTTGTCCGAGGACAAGTACTCCACCGCAGGCAACGTTTCCGGATACACCACGACGCTGGCGCGATAGCGCTGCAGCGGCACGGCCATGCCCAACGCCTGATGAGGACGCTTGCCGTTGTACACCTCGCGATATTGATTGAAGGCACGCTGCGCCTGTGCGTTGTCGACAAAGCGCCGATGCTGTAGCAGTTCGACCTTGAGCGTGCGGTGAAACCGCTCGTCCTTGCCTTGCGTCTGCGGGTGATACGGTCGCGAATGACTGACCCCGATGCCCAACTGCATCAGCCAGACCGTCAGCGCGGTATAGCCCAGCCCGTCGAGGTCCCCGCCCCAGGGTGGGCCATTGTCCATCGTCATGCGCCGTGGCAGGCCGTAGCGGCGGAACACGGCGATCAGGTGCGGCTTGACCGTGTCGCTGCGCTGGTCTGCGCAGGCGGCCAGGCACAGGTTGAAGCGCGAATGGTCGTCGAGCACCGTGAGCGGATGGCAGCGCCCGTGCTCGTTGAGCACGTAGCCCTTGAAATCCATCTGCCACAAGGCATTGGGCGCATCATGCTCGAAACGCTGGAACGGCCGCTGGCCGCCCGCTGCCCCTTCGCCAAGCCGCCCATGGCGGCGCAGGATCTCGTGCACCGTGCTCGGCGCCGGCACCGACGGCAATCCGGCGTTCTGCAGCAGCCGCGCCAGCTTGCGCGCGCCCCAATACGGATGCGCGTCGCGCAGCGCCAGCACCTGCTGCTCGACCTCGGTGCTCGTCTGCCGCGGACTCGCGGCGGGCCGCCGGCTCTGGTCCGCCAGCCCGTCAGCACCATCCTGCGCATACCGCTCCAGCCATTTGTAGAGCGTCTTGGCCGCGATGCCCCAGCGCCTGGCCAACTCCCGTCGGTTCGCGCCAGGCTGGCTCGCTAGCATCACCAATTCCCTGCGTTGTTCCATGCGTGACACCTCCTTCCATGGCATGGCAGGTCTCCTTAAAAGCACTGCCAACCAGTCTAGATGTGTTACCCATGTCTCCGAACAGGTGTCACCTATGTCCCCGGTCCATACACCCATGAGGGGAGAGGGAGCCAAGACGCTATGCTTGGCGATTGGTGTTGGCGCATCCTGTCGGCCCTTGCAAGCGCATTGCCTTTCGCGCCGCGTTGGTTGGCTCCCCTCTCCCGCTTGCGGGAGAGGGGCCGGGGGAGAGGGCGGGCGCTGGCTGGCGGCGACGTGTTGGATCACACCGACGGCTTCGTCTTAGCCTTGGCGTGCTGGACAACACCGACGGCTTCGTTGCTTGTGGCGCCTTGCTAAACCACCCCTCTCCCCCGCCCTCTCCCCATGCGGGGAGAGGGAGCCAAGACACTATGCTTGACGATTGGTATTGGCGCATCCTGTCGGCTCCGGCTGGCGCCGGGATTCGCGCCGCGCCTGATTTGCGCCCTAACGCCGCCGCAACACCACCGCCAGCTCAAACGCCCCACCCGGATGACGCACCGCCGCATACGGTGGCTTCGGCCATTCCCACCGGTCGGCCGGAAACAGCGCCCGCATGGCATTGATATCGCAGTGGTAGGGCGGCCCTTCCACCCTGCCCTCGCCCGCGCTCTCGCGCGGCGCCTGCATGAACAGCGCCAGCAGCAGGCCCCCGGGCCGCAGCCAGGCGTGCAGTTGCTCGCCATAGCGTACCCAGTGATCAGGATGCAGCGCGCACAGGCAGGTCTGCTCGTAGATGGCATCGACGGGCGCCGCCGGCGCCCATGCCAGCACGTCGGCCTGTTCCAGCCGTGCCGACAGGCCGCGCGCTTCCAGCAGTGCGCGCGTGCGTTCCAGCGCCGCCGGCGTGTAGTCGATGCCGGTCACGCGCACGCCGGCCGCGGCCAGCTCGGCCACGTCCCAGCCGCTGCCGAAGCCGGGCACCAGCACCTCGCTGCCCGCCGCCAGCGTGCCGTCGGCGATCCAGGCCTGCAGCTGCGGGCCGGGCGAGCCGCGGTCCCAGGGCATCTGCCCGCTGTCGAACTTGCCCTGCCAAAAATCGATTGAAGGTCCAGCCATTGTCATTCGTCTCCGTGATTGGCTGGCGCCGCGCCCGCTTTCAGCGCCCGGTCCAGACCGGCTTGCGCTTCTCGTTGAAGGCCGCCATGCCTTCCCTTGCGTCCTCGGTCATGGCGAGCAGCGCGATCTGGCTCTCGGTGTAGGCGATGCCTTCGTCGAAGCTCATCGCCGCCATGGCCCGCATGGCGTACTTGCCGCGACGGATTGCGGTCGGCGACTTGTCGACCAGGCGCGACACCAGCCAGTCGATTTTACCGTCCAGCCCGCCGGCGGGCGCGACATGGTTGAGCAGGCCGGCCGCGAGCGCCTCGGCAGCGTCGAATGGTTCGCCGCTGACGCACCATTCGCGCACCTTGCGCGGCGGCGCCAGACCCTGCAGCAGGCTCAGCACCTGCATCGGGAACACGCCGACCTTGACCTCGGGCAGGCCGAACACGGCACGCTCGTCCGCCACCGCCATGTCGGCCATGCACAGCAGGCCCATGCCGCCGGCCATGCAGGCGCCGTTGACGCGCACGATAACGGGCAGTGTGGCGTCCTGCGCCTCGCGCAGCATGTCGGCATAGTCCAGGTTGGGCCGCGACAGGTCGAAGGCGAAGCCCTTGCCCGGCTGCAAGTCCGCGCCGGCGCAGAAGGCCTTGTCGCCGGCGCCGGTCAGCACGATCACGCGCACGTCGGGGTCGGCGTGGGCGCGGCGGTAGCCTTCGCGGATGCCGGCGATGACGTCGGCATTGAGCGCGTTGCGCTTGTCGGGCCGGTTGATGGTGATCCAGAAGGCGTGGCCGCGCTTTTCGTGCAGCACGATATCGTTGTTGCTCATGGCTGGCGTTCTCCTGCGCATGTCAATGGATTGGCGCGGGCGGGACAAGGGCCCACCCGCGGTGAATGGGTCCGGACGGTCGCGGCGGCAACGGCGCCGGAGCGCTTCAGGCCGCGCGTACCTCTGCGGCTGCGCCGCCCCCTTCGGGCTCGACCTCGGCGATCAAGCGCCGCGCCGCGGCCTGGTCGCCGGCGATCACGTGCAGCGCCGCCACCCGTCCCGCCAGCGGCGCCACATGGATGTGCTCCATCTTCATCGCCTCCAGCGTGACCATGGGCTGGCCCACTTCGACGCGGTCGCCGACCGCCACCATCACGCTGACCACGCGGCCGTTCATCGAGGCCAGTAGCTTGCCGTCGCCCGCAGCCGAGGCGGCCCGCGTGGCGGCCGCGCGGCTGCGGTCCTCGACGCGGCAAGGCCGTCCGTCCAGGTGCAGCAGCAAGGCATCGCCATCGCGCGAGAACACTACGCTGCCGGCCACGCCATCGCACAGCAAGCGGGCCCGGCCCTCGGCGAGGGCCACTGTCTCCAGCGAGAAGCGGCGCGGCGCCTGTTCGCCTGCCAGCATGATCTCTGCCTCGAAGACCGGCCCGCCCAGGCAGCGCAGCGCGCATGCGCAGGCTTCGCCATCGACGTCGAAGCGCATCCCGATCGGCAGCCGGTGCGCCAGCACGCTGGCCTCGCGTGCCGCGCCCGAGGCGGTCTCGTGCAGCAGCAGCGCCGCCACCGCGGCCGCGCGCGCGCGGCCGGCCTCGTCGGGCTGTGTCAGGGCGGCCTGGTTGCGCTCGATGAAGGCGGTGGTAGCGCCCCCGGCGGCGAACTCGCCGTGCGCCAGGCAGCGCGCGAGGAAATCCTGGTTGGTGGTGACACCCAGCGCCACAGTGTCCTGCAGCCCGTGCAACAGACGGCGCCGTGCCTCCTCGCGGTTGGCGCCGTGGGCCACCAGCTTGGCGATCATCGAGTCGTAATAGGGCGAGACCTGCGCGCCAGGCGCCAGAGCATGCTCGACGCGCAGCGCCGGCGCCGGCTGCCACAAGGTCATGGTGCCGCTCTGCGGCATGAAGCCCTGGCCGGCATCCTCGGCGCACAGGCGCACCTCGATGGCGTGGCCGGAGAAACGCACGTCCTGCTGCGCCAGCGGCAGCGGCTCGCCCGCGGCCACGCGCAACTGCAGCGCCACCAGGTCGAGGCCGGTGATGGCCTCGGTCACCGGGTGCTCGACCTGCAGCCGCGTATTCATCTCCATGAAGTAGTAGTTGCCCGCCGCATCGAGCAGGAACTCCAGCGTGCCCGCCCCTTCGTAGCTGATGGCGCGCGCGGCGGCCACGGCGGTCGCGCCCATGCGTGCGCGCAGCTCCGGCCCCACGGCAGGCGACGGCGCCTCCTCGATCAGCTTCTGGTGGCGGCGCTGCACCGAGCAGTCCCGCTCGCCGAGGTGGATAACGTTGCCATGGCGGTCGGCAAAGACCTGGATCTCGATGTGGCGCGGCGCCACGATGGCGCGCTCCAGGATCACCTCCGGATTGCCGAAGGCGCCCTGCGCCTCCGAGCGCGCGCTGTGCAGCAGCGCAAGGAAATCCTGCTGGCGCTCGACCAGCCGCATGCCGCGCCCGCCACCGCCCGCGGCAGCCTTGATCATCACCGGGAAGCCGATGCGCGCCGCCTCGGCCGCCATGCGCGCGTCGCTCTGGTCTTCGCCCTGGTAGCCGGGAATGCAGGGCACGTCGGCCGCCAGCATCAGGCGCTTGGCGCCAGCCTTATTGCCCATGGCGTCGATGGCCTCTGGCGAGGGGCCGATGAAGACCAGGCCCGCCGCGCGGCAGGCACGCGCGAAGTCCGCGTTCTCCGCCAGGAAGCCGTAGCCGGGGTGCACCGCGTCGGCGCCGCTGCGCCGCGCCGCCTCGATGATGGCCTCGATGCGCAGATAGGACTGCGCCGGCAGCGCCTCGCCGATGCAGACGGCCTGGTCGGCCTCCAGCACATGGCGCGCGCCGGCGTCGGCGCTGGAATAGACCGCCACCGTGCGGTAGCCGAGCGCGGCGGCGCTGCGCATCACGCGCAGGGCGATCTCGCCGCGGTTGGCGATCAGGATCTTGTGGAAGGGGGTGGACTGGGTCATGGTGTGTAGTGTTCTTGCTGCGTGTCTTGTTTGGATGCGGATTCCCTGCGAGGTGGTCAGCGGTCTGGGCGGGATGCGAGGTGCCATCTGCACGCTTGCTTCGCGCCATGCCATCCGGCGACTGGGCAAGCGGCCGGATCGCGATTGCGAGCGCTGGCCCTCTCCCCCGCCCCTCTCCCGCAAGCGGGAGAGGGGAGAAAACCAGTGGCAGACAGCAAGCAGTCAGAGCTGTCGGCGCCTGCGCGGCACACTGCCGCTCGCCCACGCCGGCTCACGCCAGCGAACCGTGCCAGCACGCCCACCACGAAACCAGCCACGTCGGACAGGAAGTGGCCGCCAGCCTCGGTAACGGCAGGATGATCGAACCACCACGCCAGCTCGCGATCAGGGGACCGGCGATCCATAAGTAACGATCTCTATCGGCCCACCGGAAACGTCCCCATAAACTTGCTCAATATCTGCAGCATCACCTCATCCGCCCCGCCGCCGATCGACGTCAGCCGCCCGTCGCGGAAGATGCGCGAGATGGGGCTCTCCATCACATAACCCATGCCGCCCCAGAACTGCAGGCAACGGTCGGCGGTCTCGCGCACCAGTCGCCCGGCCTTGAGCTTGGCCATGGTGGCCAGCCGCGTGGCGTCCTCGCCGCCGACCATGGTCTCCACCGCGCGCCAGCACAGCGCGTGCAGCGCCTCGACCTCGGTCTGCAGCTCGGCCAGCGTGAAGTGCACCCACTGGTTGTCGAGCAGCGGACGGCCGAACACGCTGCGTTCGCGCGTGTACTCGATGGTCAGGTCGATGGCCTTCTGGCACACCGCGCGCGTGTTCAGCGCGCCCCACAGCCTCTCCACCTGGAACTGTTCCATCTGGTAGGTGAAGCCCATGCCCTCCTCACCGATGCGCCAGCGCGCCGGCACGCGCACGTCATCGAAGAAGAGCTGGGCGGTGTCGGAGGCGTCCATGCCGATCTTGCGCAGCTTCTTGGCCACCGACACGCCGCGCGTCTTCATCGGCACCACGATCAGGGTCTTGTTGCGATGGGGCGCGCCTTCGGAGGTGTTGGCGAGCACGCAGCAGAAGTCGGCCTGGGTGCCGTTGGTGGTCCACATCTTGCCGCCATTGATGACGTAGTCATCGCCGTCGCGGCGCGCCGTGGTGCGGATGGAGGCCACGTCGGAGCCGCTGCCGACTTCCGATACGCCCAGGCAGGCGACGTACTCGCCGCGGATGGCCGGCTCCAGAAAGGTGCGCCGCACCTCGTCGCTGCCGCGGTGGGCCAGCGCCGGCGTGGCCATGTCGGTCTGCACGCCGATGGCCATCGGCACGCCGCCGCAGTTGATGTCAGCCAGCGACTCGGCCAGCACGGCGCTGTAGGAATAGTCGAGGCCGGCGCCGCCGTTCTCCTCGGGCTTGGACAGGCCCAGCAAGCCCAGCTCACCCATCTTGCGGAAGACCTCATGCGCGGGGAAGATCTCGGCTTCCTCCCAGGCATCGACGTGGGGGTTGATCTGCTCTGCGATGAAGCGCTTGATGGTGGCGCGCAGCGCCTCGTGCTCGGGGGTCAACAGCATCTGGCTGCTCTCCGGAAAGTAGGATGTTCGGGACGGGCCGCGCTCACGGCCGCGCCACGGAAAACTGCATTGCCTGCGGCCGCGCGGCCTCTGCCTCGCGGCAGACGGCCAGCACATTGGCCAGCACGCTGCGCGTGTGGCGCGGATCGATCACGCCGTCGTCCAGCACATGGGCGCTGGTGGTGAATACGCTCATCTGGCTGTCGAAGCGCTCGACGATGCGCTGCTGCAGCGCGTCGAGCTGCGCGGTGTCAACCTCGCCGCCTTTGCGCTTCATGCCGGCCTCGGCCACGATGGCCATGGTGCGCGCGGCCTGCTCGCCGCCCATCACGGCCGTCTTGGCATTGGGCCAGGAGAAGCAGAAGCGCGGCGCGAAGCCGCGTCCGCACATGCCGTAGTTGCCGGCACCGAAAGAAGCGCCGCAGTACAGCGTGATCTGCGGCACGGTGGCGTTGCTGACGGCCTGGATCATCTTGGAGCCGTGCTTGATGATGCCGCCCTCCTCCACGCTGCGCCCCACCATGAAACCGGTGGTGTTGTTCAGGTAGAGGATGGGCGTGCGCGCCTGGCAGCAGGCCTGGATGAAGTGGGTGGCCTTGGTCGCGCCGGCCGGGTCGATCGGGCCGTTGTTGGTGATGATGCCCACCGGCCAGCCCTCGATGCGGGCGTTGCCGCAGACAGTGGCCGGGCCGTAGTTCTCGCCGAACTCGAGGAAGTCCGAGTCGTCGACGATGCGCGCGATCACCTCCTTCATGTCGACCGGGCGCTTGTGGTCCATCGGCATGATGCCGAGCAGTTCCTCGGCATCGAAGCGCGGCGGCTTGAAGCCGCGCGGTGCGCTTTCGCCGAAGCCCGGCACGCCGCGCTGCCAGTCGATCTTGGCCAGGATGTCGCGCGCCATGCGCAGCGCGTCGCGGTCATCCTCGGCCAGGTAATCGCCCAGGCCCGAGATGGTGGTGTGCATCTCGGCGCCGCCGAGCTCCTCCTCGGTCGCCACCTCGCCGGTGGCGGCCATCAGCAGCGGCGGGCCGGCCAGGAAGGCGCGCGAGCGGCCGCGCACCAGGATGATGTAGTCGGACAGGCCGGTCTGGTAGGCGCCGCCGGCCGTGGACGAGCCATGGGTGACGGTAACCACCGGCAGGCCGGCGGCCGACAGCCGCGCCAGGTTGCGGAACAGCTGGCCGCCGCGGATGAAGTCCTCCACGCGGTAGCGCATCAGGTTGGCACCCGCGCTTTCCACCAGCTGCACATAGGGCAGCCGGTTCTCCAGCGCCAGCTCCTGCACGCGCAACTGCTTGTCCAGCCCCTTGGGCTGCAGCGCGCCGGCGTCGATGCCCGCATCCGAAACGCTGACCATGCAGCGCACGCCGCTGACGAAGCCGATGCCGGCGATCAGGCCGCCGCCCGGCACGCTCTTGTCGAGGTCCGGGTTGTCCAGGCCGAGGCCGGCCAGCGTGCACAGCTCAAGGAAAGGTGCGCCCGGGTCGAGCAGCAAGGCGAGGCGTTCGCGCGGCAGCAACTGGCCGCGCTTCTCGAAGCGCGCGCGCGACAAGGCGGAGGCCTGCACCGCGCGCTGCTCGAACTCGCGGATGCGCGCCAGCAGGGCTTGCATGCCTTCGCGGTTGGCCTGGTAGGCGCTGCTCGACGGAGAGATTCTGGATTCGATCTGGGGCATGTGGAATGGCGCCGTTGGGATCAGGTTGGCGGGAGGCCTGTACGCTTCCCGCCGGCTGGAATCCATGTTAGGCAGCCGCATGGAGGCCGTCTTGCGCATACTGGCTGTGTTCGCGGCGGTGCAATACAGGGCTGCGCAAAGCGGCTGCACAGAGGCCGAGCACAGGCCGCACAGAGGCCGCACAGAGGCCGCTCAGCGCAGGCGCACGCGGTACTTCGGCAGCAGTGCGGCGGGCTGGTAGGAGAGCTTGGTGCGGCGGAAATTCTCCAGCCCCATGTCCTGCTCGAAATTGAGCCAGGCCGCATCCGGCGCGCCTGCCGCGCAGAAGTGGTGGAACATGTACTGGTAGATGCCCTTGTAGCGATCCAGCCCCTTGGCGAAGCGCATCACATAGACCGCCGGGCGGAGGCGCTGGGCCAGCACGAAACCGACGGGCTGACTGCCGACCTCATACAGGAAGCCTTGCAGGCCAAGCGCAGTGGACAGGTGCAGGGCCTCGGCGCAGGCGGCATCATCGGCCTCGCCTTCCCGCTTGTCCTTGTCGCGCAGCCATTGCGCCTGCACCGCCAGCGCCTCGGCGGCCAGCGCCGGCGTATAGGGCCGCGCGCTCACCGCGTGCGCGGCCAGGAACTGGCGCATCAGGTTGCGCTTCTTGCCCAGCAGCGTGCCGCGATAGTGGCGGAAATGGTCGGCCGGGTAGAGATAGTCGGCGTCGTCCCGCGCGGACTGCCAGGCGAAGCGTGCCGGGTCCAGCCGCGCGAGCTGTCCGCCCGAGAGCGGATAGAGGCAGCCATGAGCGCGCAGCAGCGCCTCCAGCACGGCCGGCGGTGCCTCCGCAGGCGAGAACAGCGGCAAGGCGTGCGTAGCGCCATCGTAGGTCCGGCCCGAGACATGCGGGTAGGCCCCCTCGTGGAAGCGATAGGCGTGCGGCCGGCGGAACAGGTAGAGGTTGGAGAAGGCGGCGTCGGACAGGCAGTGCTCATCGCACTCGGGCACGCAACGCGCGAGCGCCGCGTCGATGACGGCTTGCTGCGCCAGCTCCAGCGGCACGCCAGCCGCTGAAGCTGGCGCACAAGCAAATCCCGGCGCCTGTACCAGCATCAATGTGCGCCGCCCGCCGCGCTCGCGTGCCGCACGCGCGTGCCCGCCGCCGGCCCGGTGGCGGGCGGCCCGGCGAAGCACTGCGCCTGCGCCAGCCACTGCCACGCCGGGCCTTCGCTATAGGCCAGCGCCGTGTCATCGAGATGGCGCCGCTGGGTCACCAGCAGGCAGAAGTCCTCGGCCGGGCCGCGCACATAGTGCTGCCCGGAGGGCTCACCCCAGCGCCAGGCGCTGCCGTCCGGCGCCGTCAGGTCGACATAGGGCATCGGCTCCGGCACCGGCTGGCCGCGATTGACGAAGGTCCAGCCGAAGGTGCCGACGCCGATATGGGCGATATGCCGCAGCCGCGCGCTGGCGGGACGCTGCCGGCCCAGCACGTCCCAGATGTCCTGGCCGTGCGCCCAGGTCTCCATCAGGCGCGCGGTGGCGAAGGAGCGCGCGCTCATCGGCGGGCCATACCAGGGCAGCCTGTGCTTGGGATCGAGCGCGGCCAGCGCGGCCACCAGCGCCTCGTGCCGCATGCGCCAGCGTGCCAGCAGCGCCGGACCGTCGAGGCCGCGGTAGGTCTCGCGCGCCACCGCGCTGATCTGCCCGCCCCCCGCCATCAGCCGGCCGAGCTCGGCCGCGCCGCGCTGGAAAGCGTCGGCATCGCCGATGGCCTGCAGCGAGGCCTCGTCGAAGTAGCACAGGTGAGCAATCTCATCCCAGGCGCTCCAGCCATGGAAATCCGTGGGGCGCGCCCACTCGGCGGGCGTCAGCGTCTGCGCGAGCGCGGCGAGATCGCGGTATTCGTCGAGCAGGTCCTGGCAGGTGGCTTTCACGGAGGCTCCGGTCGGTCAGGGTGGAAGCGGCCGCGCACACGCGCGGCCGGCAGTACGGGCTTCAGCCGGCCAGCGCCGCGGCCAGTTCGGGCGGCACGCGCACCGGCATGCTGAGCAGCACCTGGCCCATGCCCTTGCCGAGCGGATCGTTGCGCAGCGAGGCCATGCCGCCGCCGCCCAGCGCCGCCTCGCACAGGAAGTTGAAGGCGCCGATGCCCGGCAGCGCATAGCGGGTAACCCGCCCCTTGACCACATGCGCCAGGTAGGCAGCCACCGCCTCTTCGGTAAGCTGCGCCGCCAGCAGCGGCAGGTAGTCGGGCCGGCGCGCCAGGATGCCGATATTGGAGAAGTCGCCCTTGTCGCCACTGCGGCCGTAGGCCAGCCGGATCAGCGGCACCGCCACCCAGTCCGGCTGGGGCGGCGTGGCGCCGAACGCATCGGCGGTGGCGCCAGTCACCGCGCCAGGGACGGCAGGGTGCGCCGGCGCCGCCATAGTGAACGCAATCGGCTCGCCGTCGAGCAGCACCGCCGGCTGCGCGAATGCCTTGGACACCAGGAAGGGGAACTGCTTGATCGACAGGCTCACCGAAGGCCGGCCGCCCACGCCGGTGGTGCCGGGCGACCAGGAGGTGCCGGCCGGCGCGATTTCGCGCGCGAACTGCTCCAGCGCCCGCTTGTCGGGGTGCGACACCGCCAGCCACATCACCGCTTCGTAGAGGTCGGGAGCGGGCACGTGCGGGCCGAAGGAGGCGGCGGTGCCCAGCACCTGCAGGTGGGTGGCGCTGAAGTCGGGCAGGCCGGCCTGGGCCAGCAGCCGGCGCGTGCGTTCGAGGAAGGCCTCGCCGCTGCGGCGCGCCTTCTTGGCGGCATCCACGCCGACGATGGTGAGCTGGGCATTGCAGCGGTAGCCGTCGGCATAGGTGGCCGACACCTTGTACTGCCCTCCGGGCGCGCGGCCGCGCGCGCCGCTGACCTCGACCTCGCCCGGGCCGGTCTGGCGCATGCGCACGCCGGTGAAATCGCAGGTGACGTCGGGCAGCAGGTAGGCGGCGGGATCGCCGATCTCATACAGCAGCTGCTCGCCCACGGTGGCGGTATTGACCAGCCCGCCGGTGCCGGGCGGCTTGCCGACGCGGAAGCTGCCGTCCGGGGCGCAGTCGATGACGGGATAGCCGATGCCGGCCCAGTCGGGCACCTGGTCCCAGTCGGTATGCAGGCCGCCGGTGGCCTGGCAGCCGCACTCGATGATATGGCCGGCCAGGCTGCCGGCGGCGAGCTTGTCGTAGTCGTCCGCAGCCCAGCCGAACTCGTGCATCAGCACGCCCAGCGTGACCGCGCTGTCTACGCAGCGCCCGGTGATGACGATGTCCGCGCCGGCGTCGAGCGCGGCGCGGATCGGCTGGGCGCCGAAGTAGGCATTGGCGCTCAGGATGCGCTCGGGCATCGGCGCGCCGGTCTGCATGTCGGCCACGCCGCGCTCGCGCAGCTCGGCCAGCCGTGGCATCAGGTCGTCGCCTTCCACCACGGCAACCCGCACGGCCACGCCCAGTTCGCCGGCGAGCCGGCGCACCGCTTCGGCGCAGCCGCGCGGATTGACGCCGCCGGCATTGCTGACGATGCGGATGCCGCGCGCCATGGCGGGCTTGAGCACCGCGCGCAGCGCGCCGGTGACGAAGTCGGTGGCGAAGCCCGCCTCAGGATTCTTGAGCCGGGCCGCCGCCAGCAGCGACATGGTCAGTTCGGCCAGGTAGTCGAACACCAGGTAGCGGATCTCGCCCCGCTCGACCAGCTGCACCGGTCCGATGGCACTGTCGCCCCAGAAGCCCGAGGCGCCGCCGATGCGTACGCCGGGCACGCGCTGTTCTGTCATCGCTGCCGCTCCGTGAATGGAATGGCACCACGATAGCCGGCGCGGCCGCGACTCGTCTTGCGTCTACTGGCTCCAGCGGGCCGGTGGGCCGCGCCGGCGCCTTTGCCCGCCTTACTTGCTGCGGCTGGCCATCAGCTCCAGGTTGGCCTTGCGGTCGGCGTTGATCTTCTGCACGGTGGGCCGCTCGGACATGCGCTTCATGTAGTCCTTGACCGGCAGGTCGGCCAGCATGTCGGCGCCGTAGATGATCTTGGTGCAGTTAGAGACCAGCGGCAGGCTGGCCACCGCCGCGCAGTCCGCCAGCGTGAAGGTGTCGCCGGCCAGGTAGGGCGAGAACTTCGCCAGCTTGGCGAAGGCCGGGATGTAGCGCGACAGCAGCTTGTGCTGGCGCTCCTTGACGCTATCGCTGACCTTGCCGCCGAAGAAGGCTTCCGGATACAGCTCGCGCGCGGTCAGCTCCAGATAGAGTTCCATGAAGACGATCAGCTCGCGCACCTTGGCCGCGCCGTAGGGGTCGGCGGGCAGCAGCGGCGACTGCGGATAGGCGGCCTCGATGTATTCGGCGATGGCTTCGGACTCGCACAGCGGGCCCGCATCGGTGATGATATAGGGCACCTTGCCCGCTGGCGTGGCCGACAGGTCGGTCTCGCCTACCCAGGCGATCACCTCCTCGAACGGCACATTCTTTTCGAGCAGGGCCAGCTTGACCTTGTTGTAGTAGTTGCTGGCGGCAAAGCCGCAAAGCTTCAGCATGTCGTCTCTCTCCGATGTATCTGGTGGTGGGGGGTATCGCCCGCACCGAAATGTGCGTGGCGCTGCCAGTTTGTCGACGATCGGGCCGTTCGGCAAGCGCTGCTGGCCGATCAGCGCACGCCGCGTGCATCTCGCGGCTTTCGCGAAAGATGCAAAAAACGTACGATCGTGCTAATTTAACCGCAAATTTCCGGACGCACCATGAGCAATTTCACTATCGACTCCCTGGGTATCGTCGGCACCGGCGCGATGGGCCGCGGCATCGCCCAGATCGCGGCGCAGGCCGGCCTGGCCGTCAACCTCTTCGACGCCAACCCGCAGGCCGTGGAGGCTGCCCGCCAGTACCTGCAGGACACCTTCGCCAAGCTGACCGAGAAGGGCAAGCTGAGTGCCGAGGAAGGCGCTGCCGCGCTGGCCCGCGTGCGCCCCTGCACCGCGCTGGAGGACCTGGCCGGCTGCGACATGGTGGTCGAGGCCATCGTCGAGAAGCTGGAGGTCAAGCGCGAGCTGGTCGCCAAGCTGGAAGCCATCCTGCGCCCGGACGCCATCATCGCCTCCAACACCTCGTCGCTGTCGATCACCGCGATCGCCGTGGGCGCGAAGCAGCCGGGCCGCATCGCCGGCTACCACTTCTTCAACCCGGTGCCGCTGATGAAGGTGGTCGAGGTCATCGACGGCCTGTCGGGCAATCCGGCCGTGGGCGACGCGCTTATGGCGCTGTCGCGCCGCATGGGCCACACCCCGGTGCGCTGCAAGGACATGCCGGGCTTCATCGTCAACCATGCCGGCCGCGGCATGAATATCGAGGGCCTGAAGGTCGCGCAGGAAGGCGTGGCCGAGTTCGCGGACATCGACAACATCATGCGCGAGCAGGCCGGCTTCCGCATGGGCCCCTTCGAGCTGATGGACCTGACCGGGCTGGACGTGTCGCATCCGGTGATGGAGTCGATCTACAACCAGTTCTACCAGGAGCCGCGCTACCGCCCGTCGCCGATCACGGCGATCCGTTCGGTGGGCGGCCTGATCGGCCGCAAGGCCGGCGCCGGCTTCTACCGCTACGAGAACGGCGCCAAGCAGGTGCCCGTCGCCGCCGCGGTGCCCGCCGCACGCCCCGCCGCCGTCTGGGTCAGCCGCGCCAACCTGCGCGGCTACGAGATGGCGGTCAAGCTGCTGATCGCGCTGGGCGTGACGCCCGAGGCGGGCAACCAGCCCTCGTCCGACGCGCTGATCGTGGTCACGCCGCTGGGCCTGGACGCCACCACGTGCGCGCTGGAAGAAGGCCTGGACGCCAGCCGCGTGGTCGCCATCGACACCCTGCTGCCCTTCGAGGCCACCAAGCGCCGCACGCTGATGACCACGCCGGCCACCAGCACCGCCATGCGCGATGCCGCGCACGGCCTGTTCGGCAGCGACGGCGTGCCGGTCACGATGATCCGCGACTCGGCCGGCTTCGTCGCGCAGCGCATGGTCTCCTGCATCGTCAACATCGCCAGCGACATCGCGCAGCAGCGCATCGCCACGCCGGGCGACATCGACCTGGCGGTCAACCTGGGCCTGGGTTATCCCAAGGGCCCGCTGGCCCTGGGCGATGCCATCGGCCCGCAGCTGGTGCTGGAGACGCTGCGCAATATGGAACGCCTGACCGGCGACATGCGCTACCGCCCGAGCCCGTGGCTGTGGCGCCGCGCCGGCCTGGGCCTGTCGCTGCTGACCGAAGAGGCCTGAGCCCGGCCCCACGCCGAACCACGCGCACAGACCCTACCACGCCGAGACCGCTCCGATGACTGCCCAGCTCCTCTCCGAACGCGTCGGCACCACCCTGGTGCTGACCATCTCCAACCCGGAGGCGCGCAATGCGCTGCACCCGGACATCTACGCGGCCTCGCAGACGGCGCTGGAAGCGGCCGTCGGCGACGACTCGGTGCGCGCGATCGTGCTGACCGGCGCCGACGGCGTCTTCTGCGCCGGCGGCAACCTGAACCGGCTGCTCGGCAACCGCGCCCAGCCGCCCGAGGTGCAGGCGCGCAGCATCGAGGTGCTGAACCGCTGGATCGAAGGCCTGCACGCCTTCCCCAAACCCATCATCGCCGCGGTCGAAGGTCCGGCGGCCGGCGCCGGCTTCTCGCTGGTGCTGGCCTGCGACTTCGTCGTCGCCGCCAGCAACGCCAAGTTCGTCATGGCCTACGTCAAGGTGGGCCTGACGCCCGACGGCGGCGGCTCCTACGAACTGGCGCGCGCCCTGCCCCGCCAGCTCGCCAGCGAGTTGATGATGCAAGGCAAGCCAGTCGACGCCGCAAGATTGCAGCACTTCGGCCTGGTCAACCGCGTCGCGGCGCCCGGCCAGGCGCTGGCCGAGGCACTGAAGCTGGCCGAAGAGCTGTCCGGCGAATCGCCGCATGCGGTGGGCCGCATCAAGGGCCTGATCAACCATGCCGCCAGCGCCTCGCTCGCCGAACACCTGGTGGCTGAGCGCGACAGCTTCGTGGCCGCGCTGCACCACCCCGACGCCGGCGAGGGCATCGGCGCCTTCCTGGAGAAGCGCAAGCCACGCTACCGCTAACGCGGCGCGCCCGCCGTAGGCATCGTCACCAAGGCACAACAGAGGCATGGAGGAGACAACGATGGAATTGCCCCCCGCCGCACGTCGGCGCATTTACCTGATGCGCCATGGCGCGGTCGACTACTTCGACGAACGCGGGCGCAAATCGCTGCCCGAGCAGGTCGTGCTCAATGAGACCGGCCGCATGCAGGCCACGGCCGCCGGGCGCGCCTTCGCCGCCGAAGGCATCCGCTTCGACCGCGTCATCGTCAGCGGCCTGCCGCGCACCGTGGAGACCGCGCAGCGCGTGCTGGCCGAGATCCCCGCCATGCAGGGCGCCGTCCCCGAAACCTGGACCGACTGGCAGGAAATCCGCGGCGGGCAGATCAGCGACATCCCCGAAGAGCGGCTGCGCGACGCCTTCCTCGGCGCCTTCGAAGGCGTGGTCGCGGAAGACCAGCGCTTCCTCGGCGGCGAAAGCGTAGGCGAGTTCCTCGACCGCGTGCTGCCCGGCCTGCGTCGCCTGCGCGACGATCCCGGCTGGGATACGGCGCTGCTGGTCTTGCACGGCGCCACCAACCGCGCCATCCTGTCGCATGCCATCACCTGCGGCCAGCGCGTCTTCTTCGGCTCGCTGCTGCAGACGGCGGGCTGCATCAACGTGCTCGACGTGGGCGACGCCCCGGGCGACTGGGTGGTGCGCATGCTCAACTATTCCGCCCCCACGCCGGTGCACAGCGGCACGCGCCACACCACGATGGAGGTGATGCTGCACCAATACCTGCGGCTGCGCGCCCTGCCGGGCTGAACGCGCAGCCGACCCGACGCACGGAATCCTCGAGAATCGAGACAAAACACGGAGACAGCATGAGCAACGTATCGCACTTCGAAGGCACCCAGCCGGTGACCGACCAGCAGCGCTTCGACCTCGGCGCGCTCGCAGACTGGATGCGCCAGCATGTGGACGGCTTCGCCGGCCCGCTGACGGTGGAGCAGTTCAAGGGGGGCCAGTCCAACCCCACCTTCAGGCTGACCACCCCGGACCGGACCTATGTGATGCGCGCCAAGCCCGGCCCCCGCTCCAAGCTGCTGCCCTCGGCACACGCCATCGAACGCGAGTACCGCGTGATGGCCGCGCTGGCCGGCACCGACGTGCCGGTGGCGAAGATGTATGCGCTGTGCGACGACGAGTCGGTGATCGGCCGCGACTTCTACCTGATGGAATACGTGGCCGGCCGCGTGCTGTGGGACCAGTCCCTGCCCGACATGAGCAAGTCCGAGCGCGGCGCCATCTACGATGAGATGAACAGAGTCATCGCCGCGCTGCACAGCGTCGACTACCAGGCCATCGGCCTGGGCGACTACGGCAAGCCCGGCAACTACTTCTCGCGCCAGATCGAGCGCTGGACCAAGCAGTACAAGCTGTCCGAGACCGAGTCCATCCCCTCGATGGACGCGCTGATGGAATGGCTGCCCCAGCATATCCCGCACGAGGACGCCGACCTGACCACCATCGTGCACGGCGACTACCGCCTCGACAACCTGATGTTCCACCCCACCGAGCCGCGCGTGCTGGCGGTGCTCGACTGGGAGCTGTCCACGCTGGGCCATCCGCTGGCCGACTTCGGCTACCACTGCATGAGCTGGCACATCGCGCCGGGCCAGTTCCGCGGCATCGCCGGGCTGGACTACGCCGCGCTGGGCATCCCGGACGAGGCCAGCTACCGCAAGCTGTACGAGCAGCGCACCGGCCGCCAGATCACCGGCGACTGGAATTTCTACCTGGCCTTCAGCATGTTCCGCATCGCCGGCATCCTGCAGGGCATCATGAAGCGCGTGGTGGACGGCACCGCCTCCTCGGCCCAGGCGGCAGACGCCGGCAAGCGGGCGCGCCCGATGGCCGAGATGGGCTGGCAGTACGCGCAGAAGGCGAAGCAGTAAGCGAAGCCAGGCTCCGCAGACAATGCCGCTCAGTCGTGACTGGGCGGCATTTTTCTTTTGGGCTCCCGGTGGGGCTCGATGCCTCATTTGCGCAGCAGATGCCGTGGCCAAGACTGGCCTGCACGCGTGCCCTTAGTCTCTCGCCCGAGTACCTTCGACGCCGCAAAACGCATGGCAGCGATGACAAGGCAAGTTGAATCATCGCCAGGCCCGCCTTGCTACCAAGGCCGATCACGCCTCTAATGATCTTGTGCGGTCGAAGGCGGCGAGGAGGCCAGGAGGCAATATGCGCTGCACCAACTGCGGCTTCGAGAATCAAGCGGCGGCCGACTTCTGCCAGGCGTGCGGGGCCAGGCTGGTACGACGGTGCCCGCAGTGCGGCGAGGAAGCCAATCCCACTGCGAAGTTCTGCAGCGCTTGCGGCGCTCGCTTGACCGACTCGACCTCGGCATCGCTTGCCGCGCCTGGCGCCCAAGGCCTGGCCCCGGTTCACTACACGCCTCCGCATCTGGCGGAGCGCATCCGGGCCGAGCAGGCGGCCATGGAGGCCAGGGGCGAGACCGCCGGGGAACGCAAGACCATCACGGCCCTGTTTGCCGACATGGCTGGCTCGACGGCCCTGATCCAGGACCTGGACCCCGAGGAAGCGCGTCGCCTGATCGACCCGGTGATCACGCTGATGATGGAGGCGGTGCACCACTACGAAGGCTACGTCGCCAAGTCCCTGGGCGACGGCATCCTGGCCCTGTTCGGCGCGCCCATCGCGCACGAAGACCATGCCCTGCGCGCCCTGTACGCGGCGCTGCGCATGCAGGAGGCGATGCACCGCCATAGTGACCGGGTGCGCCTGGACCAGGGGGTTCCCCTGCAGATTCGCGTCGGCATCCACACCGGGGAGGTGGTGGTGCGCTCGATCCGCAAGGATGACCTGCACACCGACTACGACCCGGTGGGACACACGATCCACATTGCCTCGCGCATGGAAGGCGTCGCCACGCCGGCGTCCATCCTGGTGAGCGAATCCACCCACAAGCTGACCGAGGGATACTTCGAGTTCAAGGCGCTGGGGACCACACAGGTCAAAGGCGTGCGCGATCCGCTCGCGGTGTATGAGGTGCTGGGCCTCGGCGCATTGCGCACACGCCTCCAGGTGGCGGCGCACCGCGGCCTGGCACGGTTTGTGGGCCGCCAGGCCGAATTGGAGCAATTGCACAAGGCGCTGGACCTGGCCAAGGCCGGACACGGCCAGATAGTCGGCGTGGTCGGCGAGGCCGGGGTCGGAAAGTCCCGCCTTTTCCACGAGTTCAAGGCACGCTCGCAGCAGGGCTGCCTGGTGCTGGAGACGTTCTCGGTCTCACACGGCAAGGCCTTTGCCTATCTGCCGTTGATCGAGTTGCTGAAGAACTACTTTCAGATCACCGCGCAGGACAGCGACCGCAGCAGCCGCGAAAAAGCGACCGGAAGGTTGCTCACGCTGGAGCGTTCCCTGGAAGAGCATCTGCCCTACCTGCTCTACCTGCTGGGCATCACCGAACCCGGCTCGGCACTGCCGACCATGGACGCCGCGATCCGGCGCCAGCGCACGTTCGAAGCGATCGCGCACCTGCTGGTGCGGGAAAGCCTCAATCAGCCGCTCCAGATCATCTTCGAGGACCTGCAATGGCTGGACAGCGAAACCGAGGCGTGCCTCAACGTCCTCGCCGACCATGTGCCGCAGGCGCGGATCCTCCTGCTGGTCAACTATCGGCCCGAATATGCGCACCGCTGGGGCACCAGGCCCGATTACGCGCAATTGCAGCTGGAGCCGTTGGGACCTGCGGAAGCCCAGGGGCTGCTCAGCGCGCTGCTCGGCGATGATCGCAGCCTCGCGCCCCTGAAGCGGCTCATCCTCGACCAGACCGAAGGCAATCCCTTCTTCATGGAAGAGGTCGTCCAGACCCTGGCCGAGGAAGGCGCCCTGCTTGGCCCACCAGGCCGCTACCGCATCGAGACAGCCCCGACCCTGCTGCACATCCCGACCACCGTACAGGGCGTGCTGGCCGCCCGCATCGACCGGCTTCCGCTCGCGCAAAAGGAGCTGCTGCAGACACTGGCCGTCATCGGCAAGGAGTTTTCCCTGTCGCTTATTCAGAACGTCGCCGCACTTACCGACGACAAGCTGCGCCCGCTCCTGGCCGACCTGCAGGCAGCGGATTTCATCTACGAGCGTCCCGCATTTCCCGAAGTCGAGTACGCCTTCAAGCACGCCCTGACCCAGGAAGTCGCTGGCTATTCGCTGTTGAGCGAGCGGCGCAGCAAGCTGCACGAGCGCGCGGCCCAGGCGATCGAGACGCTGTGCGCGGATCGCTTGAAGGATCATTGTGGCGAGCTCGCCCACCACTACAGCCACAGCGGCAATATCCCGAAGGCTGTGGAGTACCTGCACTGCGCCGGCCAGCAGGCACTGCAGCGTTCGGCCCAGGCTGAAGCGATCCGGCACCTCGGCACAGCCGTGGAACTACTCAAGCGGCTGCCCGACAGCCAGGAACGCACGCGCGAGGAACTGACCCTGCTGCTGACACTCGGTCCGGCCCTGATGGCCACCCGCGGTCATGCCTCCCCGGAGGTGGAGGCCAACTATAAGCGCGCGCTACAACTGTGCGAACAGCAAGGGCAGGCGCAACACGTCTTCTCGGCTCAACTGGGCCTGTGGGCCTTCTATCAGCTGCGCGCGCAGTACGAGGTGGCGCAACCGCTTGGAGAGCGGCTGCTCGGCATGGCCCAGAAGGCGGGCAGGCCCGAGCAACTCACGGAGGCGCATCGGGCGCTTGGCGCCACGGTGTTCCGTCTTGGCACGCTCGACGCGGCCCGCACGCATATGGAGCAGGTGCTGGCACTGCAGCGCCCGGGGCAGCCGGAATGCGAGGTTCCGCTCGGTTTCAGGCGGGACTCGGTCATCCACGCAAGGAGCACATTGGGTTGGGTCCTGTGGTACCTGGGCCTGCCGGACCAGGCGCGTGCACGCACTCAGGAGGCCCTTGCGCTGGCACAGGCACAGACGGACACCTTCGGCCTCGCACTCTGCCTGCTCTTTGCGGCCGAAGTGCATCAGTGTCTTCACGAAGTCCAGCAGACGCGCGAGTACGCCGAGGCCGTCATCGCGGTCGCATGCGAGCAAGGCTTTCCGATCTATATGGGATGGGGAACCATCCTGCAAGGCTGGGCACTGTCCCAGCAGGGAAGCCATGAAGAAGGAATTGCCCTGATGCGGCGTGGCCTCGCCGCTTACGAGGCGACCGGCTCGGCGCTCGCCAGGCCCAGTCTGCTTGCCCTGCTGGCCGATGCCCATGGAAAGGCGAGCCAGACCCAGGCCGGACTGGATCGGGTGGCCGAGGCGCTGGCGCTAGTGGAGACAACGGGGGAGCGGCTTGACGAAGCGAGGTTGCATCGGCTCAGGGGCGAACTGCTGCTCCGGCAGTCAAGCGACGCCCCCTCCCCGCCTAACGGCCATGAGGAAGCCGAAGCCTGCTTCCACAAGGCCATCGCCGTGTCCCGCGCGCAGGGCGCCAGGTCCCTGGAACTGCAGGCCGCACTGAGCCTGGCACGACTGTGGCAGCAACAAGGAAAGACAGATGCCGCGCGCCAGGCGCTGGCCGGGATCCATGGCAGCTTCAGCGAGGGCTTCGACCTCCCGGACTGGCTGCAGGCCAGGGCCCTGCTGGATGAGCTGGGCCGGCAGTATGGCAAGGCCGCAGCCTCTTCGTCCGAACCGAGCCGGGCCGACGCGAGCGCTTCCCGGAACCCTCCTGGATGATTCCCATGCGAGCCCGCTTCCTGGCACTGTGGACGCGTTCAGGTGGCCTGCGCGCAGAGGAGGTCTACGCCGACCTCGCCCGCCACTACGGCGAGCCGACGCGGCACTATCACACGCTCGGCCATATCCGCCGCTGCCTGCGCGATCTGGACTGGGCCCGCGCTGCCGTCCCAGATATCGATGCCGTGGAATTGGCGCTATGGTGCCACGACGTCATCTACGTTCCGGGCGCCAAGGACAATGAGCCACGCAGCGTTGAGTGGTTCCGCTACTGGGCCGGGGACAGCATCGCTGCAAGGGAACACATCGCTGGCTTGATACTCGACACCACGCATGCCCGCACTCCTGCAGATCCCGCGGGCTGCATCATCGTCGACATAGACCTTGCAATACTGGGTTATTCCCGCGCGCGCTTCCGCCGCGATGGCGTGCAGTTGCGGGCCGAGCGCCCCGACCTGGACGACGCGACCTACGACAGCGCCGAGCGGGCATTCCTGGGCGCCCTCCTCGCCCGCCCCCGCATCTATCACACCGACCTGTTCCATACCCGCTACGAAGCCCGCGCGCGCAGCAACCTGGCGTGGCGGCTCGCGCAGACGGCGCCCGCCTGGCGCGCGCTGCCGGTCACAGGAACTCCTCCCTGATATCGATGCTCGAGCGCTGGCCGACGTTCCCGTAGTTCTGCTCCAGCCATGCCCCCGCCTGGTCCCGCCCCTTGTCGCGCAGGTAGCAGAGGAATTCCCAGTCGGCGTTGTACTTGCTCGACACACCCAACGCGGCCATCGTCTCATCGGAGCGGATCGAGTGGATCAGCATCTCCTTCATTTCGCCCCGATCGACCTTGCCATGCTGAATCAGTGACGTCACGAAGGCGATGGCGCGCATCTCGCGCATCAGCGAAGAGTTGAAGCTGACTTCATTGACTCTGTTGAGAATGTCCGCGGCAGTGGTGGGTACGCCCCGGCGCACGATCGGATTGATATGCACGATCACGACATCCTGCGTATTGCAGTCGTAGATCAGCGGGAAAATGGCCGGGTTGCCGACGTAGCCGCCGTCCCAGTAGTACTCGCCATCGATCGCCACCGCCTGGAAGAGCATCGGCAGGCACGCTGAGGCCAGCACCGCCTCGATGCTCAGGTCCCGGCCGGAAAAGATGCGTATCCGGCTGGTCTCGACATTGGTCGCGCAGAGAAAAAGACGGATCGGGCATTGCACGCGCAAGGCCTCAAAATCCACCTGCTTCCGCAATACATCCCGCAGCGGATTCATATTCTGCGGATTGAACTGGTAGGGAGACCAGACGCGCAGGACCATGTCGGCCAGGGCAAACAGGGGCGAATGGTCCAGCCCGAAGCTATGCGCCCCTTTCAGCCACGGGAACCAGCGCAAAGGGTTGTATCGTTCCGCCGACTGCGCGATGGCATGCCAGAAATCGTCCAGCGCCCGGCGCGCGCCATCCTGGCCCCCCTGCAGCATGCCGTAGGCCATCACCACGGCGTTCATCGCGCCGGCGCTGGTCGCACTGACCCCCTCGATGGCGAGCCGTCCATCCTCGAGCAAGCGATCGATCACGCCCCAGGTGAACGCGCCATGCATGCCGCCGCCCTGCAACGCCAGCGTCACAGGCTTTTGCGCTTGATTGGCGGGATGCGTGTCGGTGTGCGTGGCCATCGCTAAGCTCCTTCCGCGAGGCCTGGCCTGTGATCGCCTGCGCAACACCGGGTATCGTGTGCAGCGCTCTCGATCAAGTCGTCACCACCGTGCGCCCGATAGCGGACTCGCTATAGGCAGTGTAGTGAAGAAGTGACGCTGGAACGTAGTGTTTCGCATGGCAGCGAAGCAAGAACTCGGATCGGCTCCCTCGAGGGGGAGCCGAAACAGGCTGTCGCCTGCCGGAACACTTACTACCGGAACACTTAGCGGAACAGATCGAACAAGCGGACGACGCTACCGTCAGGCACTGCGCGCACGCATCCGCTCCGCTCCTCCCATCCTGCGCAGCCCGATCCACTCCAGCTCGGCCAGCACCGCCACCGCGAAGGCCTGCAGGCCGATCGCCCCCATGCCGAGCGCATTCGCGCCGGCGCCGCCCCCCGCCAGCAGCCAGATGCTGGCCGCCACCCAGCCCAGGTTGCCCGCGATAACCAGCCAGACCGCCGGCGGCGTCAGCAGGCGGGTCGCCACCAGCGCAATAAAGGACCCGATGGGCAGCAAGGCAATGCCGGCGTAGAAGGACAGGCCGACGGGAATACGCGTGATTGCGCCGACCAAGTCAGCGCCGAAGGCCAGCAGCCAGCCGGTCGCCAGGCAGGTGGCGGCATCGGCCAGCAGGACGGTGCGGAGGAAACGGGTCGGATTGGTGGTGGACATGGCATCGCTCCTGTGCGGTTGGAAACCGGTCGCGGGTACGGCCGCGCGTTGGATTCCATACTGGACGCTGGCGATGCTGATGGCGATTACGCGGCGAGTAATAAAGCAAATTCGACACTTTCCCCATATATATCACTGACTTACGTACGATATTGAGAAGTGCCAGAAAGCCATGAAATGCACAACGTTGCACCAATAAAATCAACCACTTACAACACCATTCCAGACGCTTAATTTCTAGGCAGTCTCAGGCCTCCCGCTTCCTGGCTTGAGGATATACTGTATATCCATACAGCATATGAGACACCATCACCATGCCTCGCCTATCACCCGTGCCGCGACCTCCAGCGCCGCCGGGAGGCTTCTCTCCCGACCCAGTCGGACCAGACGACTATCGCTACTACGTGCTGGATGAGGCAGAACGCCCCGTGCGAATCTTTGACGTAGGCGAGTACACCCGCTGGGTCTGCCACGAGGGAAGGGGGTACGAGATCGTTGATGATGTGCCCGGAGTGGGCGGCCGGGTCGCCACGCGCTTTCACGGTTCAATGGCGCCGGGGTGCGACGACCCACCTCGATTCTGGACCTCCCTGAAGCAGGGCACCGACGTGCGGATCTTCTGCTCGGAGACCTGGGAAGAAGCGCAGGACAAGCACCGGCGCGTGCTGGAGAAGGCGGCCCGCGTGCTACCGTATCGCAGGATGCGGCCAGAGTAGTCCTATCGGGAGACCTTGATGTGCACGAACTACGCCCCAGTGCAGGCCCAGTTGCTGCGCGACGTCTTCGGCGTCGAGCCGCCAGCGTCGGTATGGAAGCCGGAGACCTGGCGTGACTACCTGGCACCCATCGTGCGCGCCGACCAGGACGGCAACCGAGACAGCGTGCTGGCCGGCTTCGGCATGATCCCCCGGGCCGAGATCAAGCGGCGCAATGAGGAACAGGAACAACGCACCAGCGCGCCGCCCAAGCTGAAGGACTACGACACCATGAACGCCCGGGCGGAAACCGTCGGGTCGAAGGCTTCCTTCGCTGGGCCGTGGAAGAAGGCCCAGCTCTGCCTGGTGCCCATGACCGCCTTCTATGAGCCCAACTACGAGCACGGGCCCAAGTCGGTGCGGTACCGGATCTGGATGAAGGATGAGCCGGCGTTCGGGGTGGCCGGACTTTGGAGGGATTGGCCGGATGGGGCTTTCTCGTTCACCATGCTGACGGTGAACGCAGAACACCACCCAGTGTTGAAGCGCATGCACGCGCCGGGGAAAGAAAAGCGCGGCATCGTGATCGTGCCGCGCGGACAGTGGGACGACTGGCTGACGTGCCGCGATCCGGAGGTGGCGAGGTCGTTTCTAACCTTGCCGCCGGCGGATGCGCTGGGGGCGGAACCGACGCCGAAAATCTACTCTGGAGAAGAGCGTGCTAACTAACCTGGATGCAAGCGATATTGAGACATTTAAGGCCAGAATGAGCAGATGGGTACGCCCATCTCACGCTGCACTAGGCGGCACGCCAGAGGAAAATGATCTTTCCAAACTGCATGGATTAGCGGCCATTGATGCTGAGCTTTTCCTTGAGGAGCTGCGCAGTGCAAGCGGGAAAGATCCATTCGCCGATGACCCAGTCCAGCTGAATCGCCTCTTGACCCTATCTGAACTTTGGGTCTTGGGTTCATATGAGTTCGTTCGCCGCTGGGCGGACGCCCTGCGAGCAAGAGAGGGTGACACATTCAAGTCGGAGTACAGACTTGCCGTCGTGGAGCTTAAAAGGCATTTCGAGCGCGTTCGCATTCCACTTGCAAAGGAGCGTCTGCCGACTCGCTCTGCGCAGAGCGGAGATTTTGGCTACACACTCAGGGCCATATATCCAGATAAATCGGTCGGATGGGCAATCGGACAAGACAACTTTGTGAGTCGGCGCGAACTCGGCGACCAGTTCATCGCCAGTCTAGAGTCTCTGGCTACAAGCTCTCGCACTCCGGCCTAGTGCAGGAGTGCAGTCATCCGCTACCCCATTGCGCGCCGAATCTACTTCCTCGGCTAACATGAGATGAACCCCAAGCCGGCTTGCCTCTGGCCTCGCACCAAGAGACCCGAGGCGCTGAGAGATGTCAGAAGCCCCCTCCTCTAGACCTCCCCTCCGACCGCCCCCTCCCACCTTGGCCGAGCTGTCGCCCATGCAGCTGGTCGAACGCTCAGCGGTGCCCTCCACGGGTGGCTGGCACTGGGAAATCAAGCTAGACGGATACCGCGTGCTGGCAGAGACCGGCCCGACGGCCAAGCTGCAGACCAAGTCAGGCGCGGATGCGACCAAATGGTTTCCCGAGGTGGTGCGCAGCCTAGCGAATCTGCCTGCCGGCTACATCCTCGACGGCGAGGTCTGCGTGCTGGACGACCTCGGGCGCAGTGATTTCGATCGCCTGCATGCCCGAGCTAGGCACCGGCGCTGGTATGCCGGCGCGGACCCGGTCGTCTATTGTGCTTTCGACCTAATCGTCGGCGCCGGCCGCGACCTGCGCGACGAGCCGATTGAGCGCCGCAAGGCGGCTCTGCGCAAGCTGCTGGCGGGCAAACCGCCGAGCACGCTGTTCGTGGACGATACCGATGATGGCGCCTGGCTCTACCAGGCCGCGCTCGGGCTGTCGCTGGAGGGCATCGTCGGCAAGCGCACGGGCAGCCACTACAAGGCAGGCGTGCGCTCCTCCGACTGGATCAAGGTCAAGCGGCCGGGCGCGGTGCCGGCGCAAAGGTTCAGGCGTTAGACTATCGGTTCTCTGAAACGACGGCCGAAGCCTTCCCGCGCGCTGGTCCCGTTCGAAACACTTGTTTTTCCAATAAGAGACAGAATGCAGCCACACTTCCAGGGCTAGAGAGCACCGCGCCCAGCGTAGGATGCGCCAAAAATACAAATATGGGGAAGCACATGAAATACCTGAAAGCTGTTGCGATTCTGATTGCCTGCGTGGTGATCAGCCTCGTCGTCGCAGACAGATATCCGAAACATGAGGATGCTTTGGCGCTGTTTGGACTCGCATCCGGACTGGTCCTCGCGGGGCTCTCATTCGTTCGGGGCTCACGGAAGCTGGCTAGATAGCAATTAACTCAGCCACGCCTCCACCGTTTTCCGGTGGCGCGCCGGACACTCCGCACGGCGCCTCAATCGGCCGCAAAGCCGATTTCTTTACCCCTCTTCGTGAGAATCCCGGCATAAGTGGGGGGCAAAAGAATGCTGCAACGCAGGATAATTCCGCTCTGCAACGTGGTTTGACCCCGTTGCTACTTGCCTGAGGGCATAGGGACTCCCCGCTCCTATGCCCTCTTTTTCTCGCTCTACTCAGCGCCAGGCCGGATTAGTGCGCCATAGGCTCGCTCGCAGGCTTGTCCGGCGATGCGGGCGGCGTCAGCATATTCAGCCAGGATGCCCGCGCGCTGGTCAGCCCGGCTGAGCACGTCGGCAAGCACTCCGAGGGGATCGCCGGCTGCGTCGCCACCGCCGACAGCGGCGGAATTGCCGGTACCACCGGCGGACTGACGGACAAGCTCGGCAACACGGGCGCGCAGCTGGTCAGCGACAACGCCAGCAGCGCGAGCATCGGCGCGCGCAGATTCAGCTTGTTTCGTAGCAGCATTGGCAATCTCCGATTGGGCCGCAGTGCGGCGTCCCTCTTCAGTGCGCGCCGCGTTCACGGCATCGACCTGCGCCCGCGCTAGGCGGTCACGCTCCTGATCCCAGCTCGAGCGCAGTTCTGCCAGCTCTGCGTCCTTGCGCCAGCCGTTGGTGACCCAACCCGCGGCGAACAGCCCGGCGGCCACGCTGACGGACAGCGCCGCGGCGCCGACCGCGCGCCAGAGGATGGACTGTGGCAGCGCGATCATGCGAGTACCCCACCCGCTTGCAGGTAGACGCCGCGCAGGTAGTCGAGCGTGTGCTCGTTCTGCCCGTAGCCGGCGCCCGGCAGGCTAGCCCAGATATTGCGCACGCGCGAGACCGCCTCGTCGAAGCGGCCCGTGGCGATTAGCTGCAGCGCCAGACGCTCGCGGATCTGCTGCACGGCGATGCGGTCCTGGGCCGCCGGGCTGAAGTTGCTCAGACCAAGCAGCCGCTTGTATGGGTCATACCAGTGCGCCAGCAGCTGATAGCGTCCGGCGGCCGTCGACGATAGGCCGGGCCGGATCTGGATCAGCTGCCGCGGGTGGTCCGCATAGCTGCGGAACAGCTTCGGCGCCGCCGGCGTGCTGCCGACCAGGACGTTGTAGCCGTTATCGGACTTGGCCAGCAGCGCCCGGCCCAGCTCAGACACGGACAGCATGTCGAGGAAGGGCCGGATGTTCGGGGTATCCATGTCAGTCGCCATGCTTGCCTCCCACCACGGCCTCGCGCACGTCGTCCATCACGTCCGCCAGATCCTTGTCCCGGCGCCGCTCGATGAAGTTGAACAGCCAGCGCACCACCGCCCAGCCGGGCAGCCCGCATGCGAAGACCAGCCCGAACAGCGCCACCAGGCCGATGTAGTCACCGGCCCAACTATGCAGCCCGAAGTGCTGCACCACCGCTGCCCCACCACCGATACTGGAAACCAGCGTCGAGATCAGCGCCACCGCCCATTCCGCCGTAGTGCGCGGTCGCATCATGATCATCACCACCACCGCGGCGAGTCCGCTGGCTCCGGCCGCCACGCCAGCAGTACCGCCGATGGCCTTGAATGCGGCCGCGCCGGCGGCCCCCGCTACGGCGCCACCGCTGATTGGTTCGGACATATGACCCCCGGAAATGAAAAAGCCCGCCATATGGCGGGCTGTGTGCCTCATTGAGGCGAGGAAGAAAGTCGGATCGTCACATCATCGGCGAGATCTTCTGCGTCCAGATGCGATAGGCGGCGCCGTTCAGATGGATGCCGTCCCATGTCATGTCCGGATCCAAGGCGCCGGCTGGTGCCAAGCTCGAATTGAGATCGACATAGTGGCAGTTCCCCGCTACGCAGAAATCGCGCAGGCGCGCGTTCAGTTGTGCGATCTTGGCATTTAGCTCAGCGCCCTTCTGGTGCGCCACGTGCAGCGTGGACTGTATGATGACTTGCGCGCCGTGGCGCGATAGGCGGGAGATGATGCGCTTGTGGTTTTCGAATACCTCATTCACCTCTGCGCGACTTAGGTAGAAGTCGTTGACGCCCGCCATCACGAACACCTTGCGCGGCTTCAGCGCGAGCACGTTATCGAGGCGATCGATCATTGCGCCGGTTGTGTCGCCGCCGATGCCGCGGTTGGCAATCCGGACATCCTGGAATGCCTCTGACCACTCCATGTGCTGCGTCAAGCTATCGCCGAACATAATGACATCAGCCTTCGCGGTCGACGACTCGAATATCGAGAGTCTGGCGCGACGCGAGGCTGCATTGATGTCGTCAGCATCCCTACCCGTGGCCAGCTTCTTTGCAGCCCGCAAGGCCTGAAATGCTGCCCCGTTGGTGGCTGTCGAATAGCTTCCGTATGCGAAGGCAGCGGCTGCAAGAAGCGCAACACCTGTCGCCAGACCGATAGCTTTATTTCGTTCCATGGCACCATGGTAGCAAGATGCCCACTAATCGCTACCCCCCAATTGGGGCGATGCCTGACTGATACAAATCACATCATAGCGACATCCAACCCTGCAGCCTTTAGGCAGCGGTAGACGCTTCTCGATGTGAACGAGTAGCCAGCCGCGACCGAAATGCCATTCGCGTCGTTAGCCGTTGGGCCCCGGTTGTAGAGCTTGAAGAAGCCATCGGTTCGGTCCTGCAGGATCGTCCTCGACTCGGTGCCGGCGGTGCTGCTGACGATCGGGTTGAGGGCGCCGCCTTTCATGGCATCGTTCACGGCAGCGACGTTGACCGGGAAGCCATAGGCGGCATATTGGCCGTTCCAGACCACCATGCCTGCGCACTGCCTCTGGAATGGCGTCACCGTTCCATTGAATGCCGTGGGCGCATAGTTGGTGTCCCCCTCGATCGCGCATTTCGCGAAGCCGCCATTGAGGCCCTGCGTCCCGCTCGCCGTGTTCGGCACGTTCAGCATGAACGAGTAGTCGTCATGGATGATCGCGGCTGCCGTCGTCGTGCGCGATGCGCTGCAGCCATACCCGGCCGGCGAGACAACACCGGTATAGTGCGCGGTCGCGAACTGGGTTCCGTCCGATGGGAACTTCAGCGTGGTGTCATAGGCCCACGAGAAGGTGTTCGCCAGCAGCGTCGCGCCAGCGGCCATCCCGGCATAGTCGAAGGTGCTGCCATCGGCCTGCATCGCGAAGCTGGTCGGATTCGTCTCGTTGCCGTGAGTGCCCCCCACAAACACCGCCACGCCAACCGCGTCGGCCGGCTTGCGCACCTTGATGGCGAGTTCCAGGTTCCCAGTGCCGATCAGGGTGCTGGTGCCCTCGATGGCCTGCCCGGTCAGGCCCAGATCGTCGAACGCATCCGTGCCGAGCAGCCCGGCGGTCGTGGTGTCATAGGAAGCCCCCCCCGCATCGTAGAGTCGATAGCCGGTCGACGAGGCGTTCTTCGTGATGTCCGACTCGACCACCAGGTAGTACGTGCCCTTGGGCAGCCCATCCGCCACGGTGATCGTAACCAGATTGTTCGCTCCGAGATAGCAATCCTGAGAGGTCGCCTTGTAGTACCCGGCAGCAACCTCCGCGCCAGTGCTGTCGCACACCTTGAGCTTGGCGACTCCTGAGTTGGGCGAGCTGACGAACGACCACTTGATGCGCGTCGCATTGGTGAACTGGTAGACGCCCTTCTCCCCTGAGAGGTAGCAGCCCACGGTGGTGGCCGCCGAGAAGACCTGCGGGAACCAGGTGCCATGACGGCCCATGGCGTTGTAGGCGGTCGCCGCATACCCCCAGCATCCAGCGTCGTAGAGGCGACCGCTGGCAGGATTGCTCGAATCGACGGCGAGCGTGACCGTGTAGGTCTGCGAAGGGTCCAATCCGTCTGCCACCGGCACGAAGTACAGGCCTGGGCCAATGGCTGCCAGGTTGACCGTCCGCACCGAGCCGTTGAGCGGAACCCTGTAGTTCGCCGCAGCGATCTCAGTGCCAGCAATCTTGACGGTCACATTGAGGATGCCGCCGTTGCTGGAGTTCGTGTAGGAGCGAAGACCGATCCGCGCGACGCCCGTCAGCGTGTAGGAAACACTGTCGCCAACCGTCGAGCTGTACCGGACGTCGGTCACCCCGCCGATGGTCGCCGATGATGTCCACGTGCCGGTGTGCGTGCCGGCGGACGTGGCCTGCTTGACCGTTGCGTCCTGCGCCTCTACGCCGCTGCTCTGGTTCGCCGGCTGCGGCGCCTGAATGTTGCTCGCATACAGCAGCGCAAGGCTAGCGCGGTACATGCGCGCCGACCCGGTATTCCCGACGTTCAGCCGGTTTGTGAAGTACCAGCGCGTCCAGTTGATACCATCCGCCGTCATCGGCGAGTAGATGGCGAACTCTGTGTAATCGGCTCGCAGCTTCTTCAGCATGCACTGCTGTGGCAGCCGGCTGATTGGCTCGAGCGCATCGATGATCGCGCGCAGTCCGCGCACGCGAGGCCCCCAGTCGAGGATGTTCGAAACGGTGTCGCCGTTCTTCCCCACGAGATAGCCGCCCTGTCCCGGATCAGTCTGATTGGCAAGGTTCGTCGCGCCTACGTTTGGGATAAACCAGCCAGAGGCTCCGTAGACCTTCTCAGCATTCGAGGTCGTGTTCAAGTAACGATCCCCGTACTGCATTGCCGTACCATCCGGCCGTAGCGTTGGATCGGTAGAAAGCGAGCCGTAGAAGCTGTTCTTCGCCGCGCCTACAGAACCCGCTGCCGCATTTGCAGAAGCGGATGCGCTTTCGGCTTGCGCAGTGGCCTGAGCCAGGATGCCGTCCTGAGCCACGTTGACCTGCTCGTTCCACTCCGCCTGCATCTTCTGCAATGACGGAACTTGCGTGCCATCCGTCGTCGTATAGCTCTCGGTCGGGCCGCCATTGTTGAAAATGCGCGTGCGATCAGCATCATCCTTGAACCCGTTCGTTGCATCCGCGAGGGTGGCGTAGGTCATATCTCAGGCAATAAAAAAGCCGCCCGAAGGCGGCTGGGATTCGCAGTGGAGGAAATCAGGCGGGGATGGCTGGCCAGTCCACGGTCGCGGCCGTCAGATCCAGCCTGTTGAGCGTAACGCGGTAGCCCTTCCACGCTTTGAGCGAGGCGGCCTCGATGTCAGTCGCCATGCCCAGGTCGACTGCATCCTGCAGCGGCGCAATGCGCTGGGTTGCCTGGGCCATCAGGGAATCGCGGGTCACACTCATCTCGGACGCCTTCAGTGCCGCGGCCTGATCGGAAAGCTGCGCGGCGGTAGGCGCCACTAGCGTCCCGTCGATGACTTTGTAGAGCGACGAGCTCAAGCACGCTTGCCACTCGTCGTCGGTGATGGCGATGGTAGAGATGCCCGCCGGAACCGGGCTAATCTCGCTGTCGTAGAACGCGATGATGGCGCCCTGCGCGTCGTATGCTGCGTATTTTTGGCTCATGATTAATACCCAATAGCGAACCAGAAGAAGCCAATGGCCGCCGCAACTGGCGCTACCCCAGATGACGAGGTAGTCCCGTAAAAACCGGAGCCCGTTTTTGTTGGGACGTTGTCAACACTAACAATCGTGTTTGCGGGCCCGGCGTTCGTCGCAGTTCCGCCGGCAAACACGACGGCATTCGGGAACGCAATCGGCCACGTCACAGACGCAACGCCGCTGCCGTTTGTCGAGCTCTGCCCCCATTGGATGATCCATCCACCCGGTAGCTTCTGGTAGCCGCTCGAGCCAAGAGATTGGTTCGAGCCGGTGAACTTACCCGTGATGAGCGCCAAGACCGCCGAATACACCTGATTGTAGGCGCCCTTGGCCGGCGTCAGCCCTGCGCCAGTGACGACATTCATTAGCTCCATCATCACCGCATTGAGCCACTCTGCGGGGACGATCGTCGCCTGAGTTCCGGTGGCCGGGTTGCCGTCCGTGAAATAGCCGGCGGTACCGGCGCCAGTAGCCGCCGGCTGCGTCGTGGCTGCCGTCGAATTGTCAATCTGATACATGAGTTTTTCCCTCTTGTAGGGGTCAGCTGATGACTGCAGGAAGCGTTACGTTCACGAGTTCGCGGATCGCGTCGACGTCCGCGAAGGTGGGAAGATCGCTATAGGCGAACTTCAGGATCGCGTGCGCTGGAGCGGCCGCCCGGATCTCGCACTCGAGCACATCGTTGCCCCAGCTCGCGAGCGGCTCACCCGCAGACGAGCTGCCGGCGGCGAACCGTACCGGCGTGCTCTGCGGCGCGTTGATCGTCCAGGTGTAGAACCAATCCAGCCCACCGACTCCCTGCCCCGCCGAGCTTTGTCCGCATCGGAATGGGGCGTTGTTCGTTACCGTGACCAGATAGCCCAGGTTCTGGGCCAAGGACATGAAATACAGCGCCGACTGGCCGCCGTTGTTCGCGAGCCGGGACACGACCTGCGCCCGACGCTGCTGGATGGTTGGCGACTCGCCGGCGCAAGGATCTGGCAGCCCAAGCGTGGCCTCCCACTCGGGCAGCAGTTCCACCGTCGATGCCGGGAACGAATCGACCAGCAGGTTATTCGCGCGCGCGGTGGTGCGTTCGTAGACCTTGCTCAGCCCCAGCAAGACCTTCGTCTGCGTGGCATCGGGGTCGCGCGGCCACACCTTGCCGCGCGGCATGAGCGCCTGAAACGCGCGCAGGTAGTCCGCAGAAGTGAGTACAGGTGCTGGCATTCCTCACCTTAAGAGAACGTCACTGTGCCGAGCGTTGCAAGGTGCCCGGCGGCGCTGGCGATGTTGCTGGTTGGCGAGGTGATCACGAAGCCGGCAGTGCCGGCCACCGCGGCAATTGCGGATTCGATGGCAGACAGGTAGACCGTCCCGCCTGGCACCCCGTCCGCCTCCAGCACGCCGGCAATGGCCGTTTTGACGGCGTTGCGCGTGGCGAGACTCGCGGACGTCAGCCCGCTGATCGTGAAATTGACCGCGTTCGCGATCGGCGAGCACACATAGACAAGCGCCGTCACGGGCTGGAGGTCATACAGGTAGTTCGCGACAGCGAGCTGGTCACCGGTCGCAGCCGAGCCGCGCGGCTCGGCTGCCGCCACGCCATCCGTACCCTGCGGGAACCCGTTGAACGCCTCGTTTGCGCTGTCCAGCATGACATAGAGGACCACCGTGCCGGTGCCGAACCCATTTCTCACCACCCAGGCACGCGTAACGCCGGCAACCTGGAGGGCCCAGGTGACGTAGTCCGATTGCGCACCCCCTTGCGGCACTGACTGAAAGGCACCGAGCACGCGAGCGTAGAACGCATCATCGCCCTCGACGTCCGCGCCACCGGTAAGCGCAGCCGATGCTGCGCCGATCGACTGCACCCCGGTGACCGCCGCGCCGAGCGTCATCGCCGTCCCGGAGTCGGCGTTGCCAGACGCCCCGACCGCTCCGCATACCACGGTCACTGCCGCCGCGCCGCCGCCGCTTACGGTCGCGTCGGCCTGCGTTGCGTACGTTACGCCATCCCCACGAACAACGGTTGAGCCGGCCGGGATAACTGCACCAGGCGCGCCACTGAACGTGACCATACCTGTTGCCGCCGTGGCCGCCTTCCGGGTGACGTTCTTCAGCGCGCCCCACGCCTCCAGGAATTCTCCCGAGGCCGTGTACGGAACGGCCTGCTTGGCGATCCAGTCCAGATAGCCGTAGTGGAGATGCGCCAGGCCGGCCTGCACATCGCCGGTGATCCGAAGATTCGCGATCCGCAGTAGCGGATCAGAGCCGGGCACACTCGACGCAATATCCGACGCGACCTGCTTGCGCAGATCCGTCAATAGCGGCCTTGAATACGGCATCAGCTAACCCCGTTCCATGCCCACGAGTACGCACTGGCGACCGTAGACCCATCCTGTTTGTAAGCGACGACCTGCGCGCCGAGCTGCCCCGTCTTGGTCCACTCAACCATGACATCGAACTTCGCAACCACGCCATCATCAATGAGCCACTGCAGCGCCTCGACGATGTAGTCGTACGCCCGCTGCAGCGTTTCCTGCGTTTGCTTCTCCCGGTAAAGCAACCAGAGACGAGAGCCGATCTTGACCGTGCTCCCGTCGTCGCCCCACCAGCCCCGAGGGTCGGTCGTCCCGTCCGGGATAGTGTCCTCCGGGTCTGCCATACGGTCGGTGAACAGGCTGATGAGCACTGCCGTTTGGATTTCGCCCCCGGTCGCCAATAGAGGGCCGGCCATTTGCCAATCGCCACGGCTGCTCGCTGAGTCCCAGGTGGTTGATGTGTCTGCCATGACTTACATCGTGTTATTTGGGGTGCCGGTGTTGCCCAATCCGGTCTGCACACCATCGTGGGTATGATCGTCGTACAGCGCGCGCATCTGCGCGATCGTCGTGCTATTCGACCCGGCGTTGTCAATGATGTCGCCCGTTACTTCAAGTCGCGGAGTTGACATCCTGACTTTGCCCGAAGCGTTGATCGTGACGTTGGTCGCATCGTTGACCGTCACGTCTTGACCCTGCGCCTCGACGATGATTCCGCCTGAGGCAGTGAGATATACCCGCTTTCCATCCTCGCTGTAGAGCATGGTTTCGCCAGGCGCGAGGCCCCTTGGCCTGGACGCCTGGTGCACAGTCCCCAGCACAACGCCGTTCGATCTGTCGCCGCCAAGGAAGACCACGACGGCATCCGATCCAATGGGGGGATTCGAAGTCATGCCAAACTCGCTGATACGCGGGGTGTTGTCCCGTGTCTCCTGCTGGCTCAGCTTGACCTGCATCATCTGTACCCCGCCCGCATCGTTGACCGTCGTCACTAGCGCACGGGCGAGCGACATGAGCACACGGCGCGCAAGCCGCTCAATCATTCCGGCGTGCTCGCTCATTGGGTCGGCACCGTGGAGATTACGTCGGGGGCGAACTTCTGAATCAGGATCGGCTGCGGGATGAAGGCGTCCGGCGTCATCAGCGTCAGTTCCGCGTGCGTCCCGCCTTCGTCGAGGTGAAGCGTCACTTCGCTGATCAGATACGTCACCGGTAGGTTGCCATTCTGGACCTGCGACACCTTCAGTGAAGGGATCAGGATGTCAATGCGCTTGTTCGGCTCCCAGAGGTTGCCATCCACGTCGCGCCAGTTGTCGACGACGACATGCAGCACTTCAGAGCGCCCGGCGCGGCGCGCCACCTCCCAATCTGCCCGCTGCTTGCCGACGTTCCAGCCAATCTCGCCAGCCTCGGCGATGATGATGCGCTTCCTATGCCTCGGCACGTTGACATCCGTCGACGTGTAGGAAGTCTGGTTCGGCGCGTTCAGATCCGCGAAGTTGTTCGTCCCGTACATGACGGCCATGACTTCCGAATAGCGCTGATCCATGGAGCGATTCACGGAGGCGCTTTCAAGGTTCACGCCTTCGTGAATACCGCTCGACATCGCGTGGTCGCTGGCACGCGCCAGGATCAATTCGCCACCCCGCGCCTCATAGACCAGAACGGCGCTAAATCTGGCGCACCGCTCGATGATCTCGTAGGCGGTTTCCCCGAGCATGATGTTTTGCTGCGGGATGACCGTCAGGTTCGGCACGTCGCACTTCACGTCGACGCCATACGGCGCGGCAAGCTTCTTCGCGATGTCGAACACCGTGCAGTTAGCGATCTGGCTGCCGGGCCACTCTGCCGCGCAATCCAGTACATCCTGACACTTCCCGCGCCCCGACACCCGGATCTCATGCATGTTGGCATTCATACCGGACGAAACGCGGTCTACGTACCCGGTAACGACTGGTGTGCTGCCGATCATCAGTTTGCACACGTCTCCAGGCTGGACAACGAAGTCATTCGCCTGACCGGGGAACAGCTCGGTCATGCCGAGCTCGAAGTCGCTCGGGAATCGCTCAATTCCGGACGTCACGCGAAGGCTGGTCCAGCCAGACAGCAGGTATCCGTTGATCGACAGGTAGATGCCGTCATCAACCATCGTGGTTCCAAGAGGTTAGGTCGCCAGCGCCTTGAACGTGGTTGGCATGAACGCGGGGTGAACTGGATCGGCTTGCGTCACCAGCTCGTCGCTGCGGCTCGGGTCTCGGTACAGACGATTCGCCAACACCAGAGCCGGCAACACATCACCGAGCGAGTAGGTCTTAATCTCCGCCAGCCCAGCCCCTCGGCTATTGAAATCCTCGACGATCGCCGCGCGCAAAGTGCGCAGCGCGAGATAGACGTCATCCTCGCCCTGATCCGCCGCAGTCGTGATCTCGCTGTCAAGCAGGCCAGCGATGGCGTCGCGCACCGCCACAGCATCATCCGCCGAGGATGGCTGATAGCTGGTCGACGACACGGCAATCTGCGAGACGACCATCCGCCGGAGCAAGTCGTCGCACGCCGCTTGCATGGTCGCCTGCGCCACGGCCGACTGTGACGCGCCGACGACCGGCGCCGGACTATACGTCAGCAGGCTCGACAGCAGCCGGATAGCATCAGCCGGCGATGCGGCCGAAGCCGCCAGCGCTGACGTGACGCCTTGCGCCGCAGCCGCGAATGCAGCCGGGTCAGCCAGCACGTTGGCCGCGGCTGTCTTTAGTCCCGCGCCTGCGTTCGCGATGGCAGCGCGATTGCCGGCGTCCGCAGCGATCAGACTGGATACCGTGGAATTACTTGGTGCTTTGTTAGCAGTGGCCGCGTATCCGGAGTTCCCGCCGCCAAACAGCCGGCTAAAGTTCCCTTGCAGCGTGCAAATCGAGTTCCAAAACCGCTTGACATCGTGTACCAAGGCGTTGACTGCCTGATACCACCCGACCACCGTAGACACAGCAGCCTGGATCGCCGCGGCGCCAGCCACAACAGCCGATGCAAGAGCCTTGACGAACCCTGCCAGCGTCGGCGTATAAAGCGCGGAGGCCGCAGACTTCACGGCATCTGCACTCGGCTTCCTTGCCTCCGGGTAAAGCCGATCCCCGCCAAGCACAAAGGTTAGCCTGACCTCGATAACCCTGCCGCGGTCCCACGAGGCGCCGAACTCTGCCGACATGCAATTGGCGCGAAGCGTCCCAAGCGTCGGATGTACCAGCGTACCCAATCCGGCAGCCTTCGCTGTGAGCTTGCTCACCAGCCTATCGCGCTGCGCGATGACAGATCCGCCGCCGTAGACCAGGCTATTCTCGACCAGGAAGCCACTAATCCGGATGAAACCGGTTTGTAGCCCCATGTCTTCAACCCATGGGCGCGTTTCCTTGTTCGGGTACTCGTGGACAACAGAGCGGCGCCCAAACGTGCTGCTTTCATCCAGGACCGCGAACGGCACGCCGTTATAGCTTGCCGCCCTCAGGCGGCTCCAGTAATCCCCCCCAGCAAATAGGCCAGCGAGTTTCCCGGCAGCCGCAGCAACCCCGCCAATACTTCCAACGGCGTTAACGATGTTTGCGACGCTCATACAGAGGGTCCTGTTACGTTGGCGCTACCGATCCGCACGGACGCAGTGACGTTGCCTGTGGTCTTGACCGAGGATTTCGTTCCTGCCGGCGCATTGGACAGCACGATCTCGACCTGCACCTTGCTTGCGTCGGGCGATTGTCCGATCCCACCGGGCTGGTTCGCCGCCGCGAGCGCTGCAGGCTGCCCCGAATACAGAGACCCCATTTGCGAACGCACCTTGGCGATGTAGTCGCGAGTCTCCTTGGGGGCGTTCTGCATGCCCTTCGACGCCAAGTTCCCCTGCCCCCAGTTGTACGCCGCGAGGGCCTTGTTCAGATCACCGCCGTTCGCCTTCAGCAGATCGCTGTACATGCGCGCCGCTGCGTTCGCCGACTGCGTCAGGTCATACGGATCGGCCAGGCCGTACTGCCGCGCGGTGCCCGGCATGAACTGAAAGTGGCCCATCGCGCCGGCCGGCGAGTTCATCTTCGTGCCGCGCGACGATTCGGTATTCCAGACGCTATCCAGCAGCCCCGCGGGCAGGCCGTACTGCGACTCCAGTCGCGAGAACAGCGCCGAGGACTGCGACGTTGGCTGCCCGTTGCCGGTACCATCCCGCCGGCGCGCCAGCTCATCGGCCTCGCCAGCGTTTGTGTCACCGGAGTGGAACATCGCAATTGCGCCGGCAGTCCATGGGTTGACCAGGAACCGGCCCATCCGCGCCAAGAATCCACCACCCGCCGCAGCGCCAGCGGTGGCGCCTGCCGCGCTCCCTGCGCCAATGCCAGCAACAGCCCTCGCAGCAGCAGGAGCCGCTGTCGTCGCGATCAGTGCCAAATTCGAGATCAGACTGAGCACGCCAGCGATGGGGCCAGCGAATGAGATCGCTGCCAGCGCGATGGCAATGCCCTTGACGCCGCCAATCTGGTCGACGAACTTCCCAACCGACTCGGCCGTCTTCTCCCAGTCGACGTGATCCAGCCATTTAGCAAACTTCTCGACGTACTCCGCGACCTTCGTCGCGGCGACCTGGCCGTACTTGTCGACAAGTCGCCCCAAGACGGTGATGACCCGCTCCATCGCCGGAGCCATGGCCTCGCCGAACGCCATCTTCAGCTTGGTGCCCTGTGCTTCGAGCCTCAGCATCGTCTGGTTGTAGTGCTCGGCGCGCGCGAGGTCCTTGTCACCGATGACCAATCCCATGGATTTCGCCTTGGCGACGAACTCATCGATCCCTTTCCCGCCCTTCTGCAGCAGCGGCAAAAGAGATTCGACGCCAAACATGCCGGCGATCTGTGCCTGCGCCTGCACGTTACCCTTTTGCGCGACGATGGCGTTAGCCACATCCTTGAGCGCGCGCGTGGTGTCGACGGCGCCGGCCTTCGTACGGTGCAGCTCGATGCCAAACATGTGCATCATCACGAGCGCTTCCTGATTGCGCCCGTACGTTGCATCCCGGATGGTCATCCCGAGCGCCTTCATGCCGCCCGTCATGTCGTCGGCGGACAGCCCGGCCAGCTTCGCGGCGCCGCGGAAGGCCTGAAGCTCCCCGGCGGACACCCCCAACACACCAGCGGTGCGCGAGATCTCGGCGCCGGCCCTGCCCCACTCATTCGCAAGCGCGGCAATGCCGGCCACCGTCCCGATGCCAGCGATGGCCGCAAAGGCGGGCACCATCGAGCCGACATGGCGAGCGGCATCCTGGGCGGCGCCTCCGATCGACCGAATGCCCTTCGCGACGCGGTCGAGGCCGGCTTCCTTGCTTAGGGAGGCGAATGACGCCTTGAGGTCCGTCGCCGGCTTCGTGACATTGGCGATCGACGCCTTGATCTTACGGATCGAGGCGGTTGCCTTGTCCACCGCAGAAATCGTGACCTGAAACGTCGATGCTGCCGCCATTTACTGCTCCATTTGCCGTTTGATTCGCGCCGCCTGCTCCAGCCACCACTGCAGCCGGGACAGGCTTAGCCGCCACGCATCCTCTGGCCCCCAGCGGAAGAAGTGCGTGACATCAGCGACTACGCTTCCGCATCCGTCGGGCCATCGTCGGTAAAACCCCCGAGGTACTCGTTCGCCTCGGTGAAGTCGCGCTGCGAGAGCTTCTCGACGGCGGCCTTGGGCATGCCGGAAACGAGGTGGATCAGCATGATGCCGATGCCAATGTTGGTCGAGGCGCTGCTGGCCCTGTCCAACTCGCCTGCAGTCGGCTCGCGCAAATTCAGCTTGTCGTAGACCACTTCCGTCTCGCCGGCGCCGAGCTTGACCGGCTTGCGCAGCATGATCGTCTTTTCTTCGGGTTGTTGTGCCATGGCTTAGATCGTCGTTTCGGAAACGGCAGGACCTTCCCACCGGACTTCGATAGTGGCGTCGGTGGACTTCACGGTCTGGTCCTCTACCGTCCACATGTTGCGGCCAATGATGGTCTTGCCGTTCGCCAGCTGCGCGACCACGGTTACGTTGTCCATCCCGTTGAGGTCGGAGACGGTCAGGCCGCCGGTGTCGCGCAGTGTGCCGGCGATCGAGCCGACGCGCTTCTTCTCGCTGAAGCCGTGGACATCGTCCATGCCAACCAGGGACTCGCGCGTCACCGTCGAAGGGTTGTATTCGAAGTCGCCGACCAGCAGGTAGTTGACGCCGTCGACCGTCAGGCTTGCTGTACCGGCAAGGCGGTTCGGATTTGCCATTTAGGGCTCTCCAGAAATGAAAGAGCCGCCCGAAGGCGGCCGGTCGGGTTAGGACAGCGAGAACTGCATCAGCAACGAGAAGATCCGCAGTTGCGCGATCAGGGTAGCCGGATACAGCACATCGACACGATTCGGGTTCGTGGCGTTCTGCTGCACGAGCAACCCTTGAGCGAACTCCTGGCTCTTCTGCACGAAGCCGTTGTATTCCAGCGTCTGGTACTGCGCGATCAGGTCAGCCTTAATGATCGCCGGCGTGACGATTGCCGATCCCGGCGCGAATCGAGTCCCGTCCGCAGCCAGCTTCATGCGCGAGTACTTGCTCGTCACCACGGACCGCAGTTGCCGCAGCACGTACGCCAACGTGAACAGCGTCTCTGCCTCGAGGTAGCTGTTGTCCGGCTGGCCGAAGCTGTTGAGTTGGTAGGTCGTGATCAGGTTCTCGATCGAGACCGTACCGTCCGCCGCCACGTCGAATGTCGAAATGCCATCCCACAGGAGCACATTGCGGTCCGTCAGGGCGAAGCGGCTTTGCAGCGGCGGCGCCAATGCCGTGGACAGGGCCAGCGTCTGCACCGGTCGGGCCGGATCCGCGCGCACCGATGTGGCCACCGTGCCGGCCAAGTCGGCCGCCCAGATCCACGCCGGCGTCGGCGAATCGTTGAATCCCATGATCGAGACGTGCTCGTCGTTGCGAGCGGTGCCGAACGTGGTTAGGCTGCCGAGCGTGCCACGGATCGCCGCGAAGGCGTGGCCGTAGATCTGCTTGCTCCAGCTCCATCGGCCGGTCGTGCTGGAGAGGAACGCCTTGACCGCGTCCAGCGAAGTCGTGTCCGTGTACGGGAAAACGATGAAGTCGAATTCCTTGTCCAGCAGGTTCGCTAGCGGCGTACCCAGGCTCGGGTTCACCGCACCGTTCGCCATAGCCGCGATCGTGGCCGCCAGGCCGGCCGGAAGCGCCTCCCCGTCAGCCGCGCCGCGGTAGTTCAGGCGCAGGTCGATGTCGTTGCCGGCCAGACCCTTGTTCTTCGCAGTGACCGTCACCGTCGTCGACGAGGCGATCGCCGTGACCGGCAGGTCGCCAATGGCGTTGATGGCCGCCGCCAGCGCCGTTGCCAACTGCGCCGTGGTCTGCGCCGACGCCACGGGCAACGTCACGCGCTGGCCGGCGATGTACAGATACAGGACGCCGGGTGCCGTGGCGGCAGCGGTGAAGGCGATGGTGCCGCTTGCCGCTACTGCCGACGGGTCATCCGCCAGCGGCAAATACCACACCTCGCCAAACGGGTCAGCAGCGCGATAGGCGGCTGCCATCAGCGCGAGCATCGAGCCCTGGCCGCCGACCGTCTTGGCTTCTGTGGCGCCCTGGGAAATCTGCGGCACGCCCGCGACGCCCGTGCCGCCGGACGTCATCTGGCCGATGATCAGCGCGCGCTGGGTAGTGGCGCCGGAGTTGGCGTTGCTGTTGTCCAGCTCGGCGTAGAACAGCGGAACCCGGAGATTGCTGGGGATTTGCTTGAAAGGAATGGTCACTTGGCATTCTCCGGAGCTTCGATCTGGCCGGCAGGAGTGGAAGCGATCGCGTCTACCTTCACGGCGTCGCCGTCGTTGACCCGCCGAACCCAATAGAGGTCGAAATCGTCAACCGCCTGGCCTTCGTCGGGGATGAATTGCTGCGTCACCGGGTCACGCAATTTGATCCCCGGCGCTGGTTTTACGAACATGGGCTTTCCTATTGAGGGAGAGTGATCGACAGGCCGGGTTGTGTCGTGCCATCGGGCTCCGCCACAGCAAGGCTTACCGTCTGGAGCGGTACCGCCGGGATGGGGAAGAAGTCCTCTGGGCCCTGGTAGAACTTCACTTCGAGCTGGAGCGCCAACTCGGCCATCGGCATGTCGCCTTCCGAGGAGGTGTTCAACTCCGATTCCACCGACGTGAACTGCTCCAGCCGCTGCCCGCCGTTCGGATCGAGCCAGATTGCCGGGTTGTTGATGAGCGCGGTCTCGATCTGCGCCTTCAGCCGCTCTGCAGCGGCCAGCGCTACCGCTGAACCGGCGCTCTCATACTCGGCGGCCGCCTTCGTTCTGGCGATGATCTCGATCGTCGCGTAGACATCGAACTGGGGCACGTTCGGCCCAAGCGACACCTTGCGTTCCCGCCTTGCATGCACCAGGACGTTCGGGTATGACGTCGGCGATGTGGGCCAATCGAAGGGCGAGTAGACGGCTTGACCAGCGTCGGTCGCTCCCTTGAGCGCAGTTACGAACAGGGAACGGATGTCTGCGGACGTCGTCATGATTACCCCACTGCGCCCGGTAGCACCCCGTTCACTACGCCGTCAATGCCACTGGCGTCGGGAAGGCTCGGCAACTCACCTGCCGTCCTGCTGAGCAGCAACTTCATGCCGCCGCGCCCGTCTGGCCTCGCGGCGCGCACCACGAAGGTCGACCCGCCGACGGAGAGCCAATCGTTCTGTGCCGGCGGGCTCGGGAACTGGCTGACTTGAACGCCCAGAACCGCCGACACCTCCGTGACCCCTGTCGTGGCGTCCTCGAACATCACCTCTTTGAGGTAGGCGTCATCAAAGACCCCCGTGATGGACAGAATGCCTCCGGCGACCGGCCTGTACGTCACCGGCTCACCGAAGACGCCAATCAGCGGGCCAAGTACCATCTTGTCCCAGTTGATAGGCATTACGCCTCCGAACGACCGGACAGCAGGACTTCCGGGCGGGTGCAGATGTGCAGCGGGTAGCTCGATACTTCCATCTTCCACCACTCATTGCGATCACGATCCATGATCGGGACCACGTACACCGGCTTGCCGGGGGTGTTGACCCACTGGAACGACTCGCCTGGAGCCAGCGCGCGGCGGAAGATACCGGGTGCGCCGACAGGGAAGAACTTCACCTTGTCGTCAGCGATCTTGATGGTCGTGTTGTCGTCCGAGCCGCGGTAGTTCAGCCAGCGAATGCCGCCGAACTCGAATGCCTGGAACGCGCCGCCAGAATTGCCGCTGCGGATCTCCTGCGCGTCACTCCAGTTCACGAACGTGCGGATCACGTCGGGATGGTTCACGAACGAGTCGTAAAACGAATCGCCGCACAGCGCGAAGACCTTCGTCGACGGTGTGAAAGAGCCTTGTGCCTTGCGCGCCATCGAGCGGGTGATCTGATTGCAGATCGGGCGCAGCGAGTTTGCCGTGCCGGCCGCCAGGTTGAAGCCGACCTCGGTCGCCTGCGTGATGCCGAACTCTTGGAACCAGTCATAACGGACGGTCCCGTCTGCGTCCGTGAACTTGCCCTGCACGGCGGCGAGTCGCTGGAATTCCCAGGTGTACTCGATGTTCTTAAGTAGACCGGTCGGGCCGGCGAGGCGGCGGGCCACTTCGTCCTGCACCTGCATCAGCTCGGACTCCGTGCCGAATGCGCGAATGTTCTGCAGCTCGTTCGCGTAGATGGTGTCCGCATGGCGAAGGCGCGGCACGTCGAAGTAGCGCGCCTGGCGCTTTTCGGTCGTGCGCTGCGTACCTTCTTCGCCGCGCTCGCTCAGCGGGATCACCACAAGCTGGCCTTGGCGCTGCTCGACCACGAGAGCAGTCGTGCGAATGGGATCGTCGTCGAAGATGCCCAGTTCGCCCAGCGTCTGCGGCTGGTACGGGTATTTGTCCACCGCCGCGGTCAGGCTGACAGTCGAAAACGGATCCTGATTGAAGATGTCAAGCGATGCCATTGAACGGCTCCTTCAAATGAAAAAGCCGCCCGAAGGCGGCCTGTCTGTTTCGTGTGAGGTGGTATGCGCAGATCAGCGCGAGACGATTCCCAGCGCCAGCAGTTGCGCAAGAGCGGCCGCTTGAGCTGGGGCGTCCATGGAGGCGTCCCACACAAGCTCGGCGGTGTTCACCTCGCATGCACGCACTACCAGAGCGCCAGGCATATCATTCAGGGTCGCGTCGACCAGACCGAAAGAGATGCCCGCGGCGACTTGCGACCCGTCCGTAGCGGTCTTGACGCAGGGCGCCCACTTGCCGGATCCGGGCGCCACGGTGACCGTGAAGCTGTCGCCGGCAGCGAAGGCCGTACCCCCTGCAGCGATCGTGAAGCCCACGCCACCCGCCGAATAGGCGACGCCGGTAACGCCGTGTCCGACCTGCCTACCGGTCGGGTCCGAGACGACGAAGTGCGTTGCGTCGTCGAATTCGACGGTATAAGCGCCGACTTGGGCCGCGCCCACCGTGATCGCACCGAAGGTGCCATTGCCCGTGTTTGTGCCGAGCGCTGCTGCCACGGCAGTGGTGCCGACCGTCTGCTTGCCCATCACCGTGCCGGGCATCACCTTGACGCCGCCCGTAAAGGTGCCGCGATCGATGTGGCGATGGCCGTTTGGCTGGGAAACCAAAAAGCCGCCCGGGTGCCAAGCCTCGTAAAGCGGAGCGCGAGAAACGTAGCTCATGAGAATTCCTCTCTGTGGATGTCGGGGTTAGGCGCGCTTGCCGGTTGCTTTCGAGAAGGCTCGATCCCAACCGGCAGCCGCTTCACGCTGCGGATGGCGCTGGAGTTCACCACCTGCGCCGAGCTGCGGATTCCGGGCTGAACGCTGCGGACGATCGGCACTAGCCGATGCTCCCGGCGTGGCCTTCAGCACCGCAATCGCTTCTTGCCGAGTCATGCGGGTGTTGAACGCCAGATTCGCGGCCAACTCGACGTTGCGGGCGGCTGCCTTGCAACCCATGATGGCAGCGCAGCGCGCGCGCTCGCGGCGACGAGCGTTGGCGGCTGCACTCTTGCCGCTCATTTCATCCTCGTCGTCATCGTCTTCGGCACGCTCGTCGTCTTCGTCGTCGGCAGCCTTCTTGCCCTTCTTGCCCTTGTCCGAATCGTCTTCCTCGAGTTCGTCGTCTTCGGCGTCCTCGTCGTCCCGGTCGTCTTCGGCTCGACGGCCCTTTTTTCCTTTTGAGCCGCTGGCGTCGCCGTCGTCACGATCCTTCTCTTTCTCATCGTCGTCCTCCGCGCGCTCGTCTTCATCTTCGCGCTGATCGTCCTCAGCACGAGCTGAGCGAGAGCCAATACCGGCGAGATGGGCGAACGAGAGCCCGCGCGCCGCGAGGGTGCGAATACTCATATTTAGAACCTCTTGGGTGGGGAATGTCAGCCCAGCTCTGCGAGCAGGGAGTGAAACGCCTCGTCTGGCGCCATCACGGCGTCAGCGAAGCCGATCTCTACGCCGTCGGCGCCGAGGAACGTTGTTGCCTGCGTGCCGCGCACTGCGGCCACAGAGAGCTTTCGATTCCGCGCGACGGTCTTGACGAAAAGTTCACCCATCGCGTCGACGTCCGCCTGGTAGCGCGCAAGCGCCTCGTCCGAAAGCGGGTTGTATGGATTGCCATCTGCCTTGCGCGCGCCGTAGTGAATCATTGTGACGGCGATTCCATCCTTGGCGAGCGCCTTGGAGAAATCAACGTGCGCGCAGATGACGCCCACCGATCCGGTTCCACCCGTGCGGGGGACCGTAATCTTGTCCGCCGCGCTCGCAATTGCGTACGCCGCCGAGTAGGCGCTCTCCGACAGCACCGCCCAAATCGGCTTCTTGCCACGGGCGCCGTAGATTGCGTCGACCAGGTCGAAGCAGCCGGCGACTTCGCCGCCGCCGCTATCGATGTCGAGCATAATCGCGCGAACCGTCGGATCCTCTAGCGCCACGCTGAGGTTCGCTCGGATGCCGTCGTACCCCGTCATGCCGCACGTCGGGCGCATGTATCCCGATTTTTGCACCAGCGTGCCCGTGATCGGGATCACCGCCACGCCAGCCACGACATCGTAATAGCGATAGTCCGGCTCGTCTTCGTCCTCGTCGAGGCCGAAATCACTCATCGCGAGCAGCTCGCCATTCGGACGGAACAGCTTGGTGATACCGAGTCGATCAGCGAGCGCGGCCATCACCATCTCTGCCTTCGCAGGAGTGATGGCGAGCGGCGTGTTGAACAGCCGCTGAGCCAGGAAGGGGAGATTTTTCATTGCGGTTGCGGCTCTGGTTGTGGAGCGGAGGCTTCGGTGACCGACTCGGCGCCGGCCCAACTGGGAAGCTTCATGCCAAACCGCTCGAATGCCTTTAGTTCGATCGAACGCTGCGCCAGCACTTCTTCCCAGTCCAGCCCCTGCTCCGCGCACTCGCGCTTGAGCGTGGACAGACCAGCGTCCATACCAAGCACTGCGCCTTGCTTCTCCTTGACGGGATCCACCCATCCACGCGCCACGCCGAGCCAGTCGCATCGCGCGTAGGCAGTCGCCGCCTCCACGAAGTCAGGCGCATCACTCGGCAGCACATCGTCGAGGTCACCGCGCTCCAGCACTTCTTGCAACCAAGTTGCATATAGCGGCGTCGCGGTGCCGATCTTGAATTCGGCGCTGCGGCGACTCAGGGTCTTCCAGCTCTCGAGCAGCGCGGCGCGGGCGCTCGAGTAATTCGTCTTGCTCCAGTCCTGCGTGATCTGTTCCGCGGATACGCCGAGCGCCGCGGCGATCGAGCGGAGCATTTCGTGAGCGAAATCCTCAAAGCCGCTGTGCGGATGGGCTGCGGCCACCTGCTTGATCTCTTCGCCCGGCGCGAGCGTCGGAACTCGGACACCATTGAGCATTGCAGGCCGATCTTTCGCCCAGTCCGCGCGGAGGTCCTGATAGAAGCCCAACTCCTGGTCGCCACGATCAGCGTCCATCGCGGCCTCGATCATTGCCGGATCGTACGGGCTCGTGACGTACGTACCGAAGATCGTCGCCACGGTCGCGGCCTGGAGTTCGACGCCGTAGTAGCGCGCCAGCATCTTCGCGTGCGCAAGAACTGGGGTGAATACGCCGATGCCGCGGTGTTGCCCCGCCCGATCGCGCTCGAAGTCGTGAATGACACGACGCCAGCCGTCGTCATCCTCTCTCTCGACACGCTCCCACTCCATCGACTCAGTCGCGTTGTACCAGTCGTTCTGGTGGGCCTTGCGGATGTGATATGCGATCGGCACCCCGTTGTCGTCGATCTCGACGCCGCCGCGCAGATACTTCTGATCGACCATCTGATACGGGTTCGACAGCCTATCCGGATCGACGACCATGAACGCCGTCGCATACTGCGCGGCGCCGCGGCCAATCCGCTCCGGCATCCAGTAATTGACGAACAGCGACTCGCCGTCAATCAGCTTATGTCGCAGCGAGAGCCGCAATTGCTGAGAAACGGTCAGTTCACGGCCGACATCATTGAACCGACCGAGATCCTCGGAGAACCCGCGCCAAAGCGACTCAATCGCCTGGCGGATCTCATCGCCCCACACGGCGTCGAATTTCTTGCTGAAACGCGAGAGTGCTCGCCAGTCCGGGTTCGCCGAGAGGCGAAGGTGCGCGCCGACGGTGTTATCGAGGATGCGCGTGATGCCACCGCTTGCCCAGCCGTCATTGCGCACCAGGTCACGCTGGCGCGCGACCATGCGGTCACGGTACTGATTGATCTCCGAATCCGGCGAGCGGATATACGGAAACCACTGACCCATCTCCTGCGTCTGGACGCTCGATGCCTCGTAGGGAAACTGGCTGGAGTACGGCGGCTGGGTAACCCCCGGGCCGCCCCATCCAGCTTCCGCGCGTGCACGACCGCCGGCGGGCGCATCCCCGAAGGGCTTACCCGTTGAGTCGACGATGAGTGATGGCATTAGAACAATACCCGACGCGAGCGCGGATAGCAGTTGATGATTCCGAGGGCCTTCTGAAGCATCAGGATGCCGCGATGGATCTGCATGAGGTCCGTCGGCTTGTAGGTGACGGATTTCGTCCCGTCGCCCTGGTTATAAGTGGCCGTCACGAGCTGAGCCCCGGCCGACAGATCGAAGTACGCCGCCTGAAGGGCGGCCAGCCTCGACTGCATGTCTGCAGCGCTCATTCCATCCGTGATTGCCATGACGTTCCTATGCGAGGCGACTAGTCAGTTTCTTCTTTATCTTCTTGCCGTCAGACAGCGGCGGCGTGGCAGCCGCCCCCGGGGTAGCGACAGCCTCGGACCCCGGCGCGGGCGTCCAGACCTTCTGGTCAGCATCAAACTGAAGCGGAACGGCCACCAGGTCAGCACGCCGGTTCAGCTTCAGCCCAAGATGGGTGAGGCCGCACAGCGCCGCATAGGCGTACACCCGGCAGTCGAGCGCCTCGTTTGCGCGGCCAGACGGCAACTCCCAGACCCGAAATTTCTGGCCATTCGCCACCTTCACGACCGACCGTTCGGACGTCAGTTGCTCGAAATAGCCAATGTCCCGGTCGATCGGGAAGTGCATGAAGCCGGGGCCTTCTTCCTCGAGGTGCAGCCGGTTGCGGATGGTGTCCTTCGCCGCGTTGACGCCGAGGATCACCGGCCGGAACGACGCTTTCGTCTTTCGCGTCGGCCGCTTTACCGGCCATACCGGATTGCGCTTGCCGCTCACCGCGGACTCACCCTTAGTCGCCCAAACCTTGCGGCCTAGGCGCGCCTTCGAGAAGTCGTAGACCTTCTGCGTGTGGTGACCGCCAGAGTCGATACAAACCGCCATGGCTTCGAACGGTCGCCCGTCCGCGCGTCGCCAGATCCGATTCAGCAGCTCGTCGAGTTGCTCCCACGGTTCCGGCGTTTCCATGTCGCCTTCGATCACCTCGTAAGCGATCGACCAGCTTTCCTCGTTCCGGCCCCAGCCAACCACCTCGATTTCGAAGCGATAATCCTGCGTGTCCACGCCGACGGTGATGACCGCGACGCCATCCGGCACTTCGGCAGCCCACCGCTCGCCGCGCGACAGCAGCGCATCCAGCCTAAGCGACTTGCCCGAATTCGGTCGATAGGGAAGACCGGCCTGCGTATTCCACCAGGTCTGCTTTTTCTCTTCGTCGTTTCCTGCGTCCAACCACTTCTTGGCGATGTCAGCAGGCTTGTCCTTCTGCCAGGGGCTGAACAGCTTGCTGGCCTGGAACCCAGCGTGCTCGTTGTCGACCTTCCACTCGCCGCAGTCAGGGCACTTGGCACGATAGACCGCATGGCGGTCGCTCTCCCACCAGTCCCACACCACAGCCACAGCGGCGTCGCTGATGGCGGATCGATCGTCTTCCGGGCCGCGCCAGGCGCGCTCGTAGGCGTCCAGCGGGACGTGCCGACTGCCGCAGCACTCGAATGGCCGCGTCTGGTGCCAGCGCGCCGTCTGCAGCGCCCGAAGCCGGTCGCCTTCCGACCAGAGTTGGCCGCACGACTCGCAGGAGATGCGGGCCGTCTTCGGGAAGTGCTCGAGGACATTGCCGCTTTCGTCCCTGCGCTTCTCCCAATCCACATGCTTGAAGAAGTCCGGGAACATCCGATGACCGCAATGCGGGCATGCAATGGACGCTCGCCGCTGGTCCGACTCCTTATAGCTGCCCTCGATACGGCTTTCGTCCTCGACCGTGGGCGAGCATGCTCGGATCGACAACCAGTTGACGCCAAACGTCGCGGTCCGCTCTTCGGCCAGCGCGATCGGCTCGCCTTCGCGCGTCACGGGGTACTTGTCGACCTCGTCTGCAAGGATGACCCGCACAGGGCGCCGCGCCAGGTTATCCGGGCTGCCGGCGCCAGCGAGCGCCAGAAAGCCACCCGGGAACGCCTTGAACAGCAGGGTCTCGTCCGCGTTCCGCGTCTTGCTGGTCCCGACCAGCTCGCGCAGCGCGGGCGTGACCCGGATGAGCGGGCTGATCCGCTCCTTGCTGAACTGCTCGGCTGCATCCTCCTTCGGCTGCAGCAGCAGGATCGGGCACGGATCCAGGTGCGCAAAGTACCCGAATACGTTTTCCAGCAGGGCTGTCTTCAGCAACTGGGTGCTCACCATCGTGGTGATCACATGCACCCCAGGCTCCGTAACCGCCAGCATCGGCCCGCGCGCGATCTCGACCGTGGACGTGGACCAGTTACCCGAAGTGCTGCCGGCCTCCTTGGCCAGTTTGCGGAACCGGTCCGCCCATTCAGGCACGCTGATGCGGGGCGGCGGCGTCCATGCCTTGCGCACAGACGCGCGCAGCCAATCAGCCTTCTCGCTCCGAGAAATTGGCCTCCGGCTCGCCGAGTTGGGCGATTTGCTTATGGACATGCGCTGTAAGGGCCTCAGTTACCCGATCGGCCTCAACGCCCAGGTCGGCAGCCAGGATCGGCCCGACCCGCGTCGGCCAGTTCAGCCATGCGTCACGCTGTGCCCGGAATTCCTCGAAGAGGATTGCAGTTGCGGTTTCAAGATCGACAAGCGAACCGGACTTCTGTTCGTACTCGAGCTGCCGAAGCAGCGCTAGGTAGTTCTCCTTCCTCTGGAGGGCGGTCGCGTAATCGACCATCTCGACCTCGCCCGACTTGATCAGGCGATCGGCCGCGCCGGCCAGATCTTCGTCGTCGCCAACCTTCAGCGGCACCTCGGTTCGCCCCGGCCGCGAACTGCGAACCGACTGCGAACTGTTCGCACCAGGGTTCGCACCCGTCGCATTGCCTTCGCGCCAGGCAGATCCGACTAGCGCCGGATCAATCGATTTGTCCTCGAAAGCCTTGAGCCTATTGAGTTTCAGGGCTTTGCGAACTAGCGTGTCGGACACGCCTTCGCGCCGCGCGAACTCGCGAATCGAAATCCCGATAGGCACGGTGCGAACACCTTTTGAAATTCATAGCTGGTGGAAAATCGGGGTGCGCAGTGCCCGTGGAATCACTTCCCCCGGGGAAGGACCCGTTGCACCAAAGGTGTGCATCGGTCCGCCGTCACGCCGCGCTCTCGTGGCCCGCGCCGCCCCGCTCTCGCAGGATCGACATCAGGAACGGAGCAGCCGCCTCACCGTAGCTCTCAGGCGTATCGGCCCGCACCTCCGCTTCTGCCTTGAACTCATCCGGGCTCTCTCGGAAGCGCCGCTCCCACTCAGTCAATGCAGCAGCGAGCTGGTCTTGCGTGCGGGTGATCGATTCCACTTCTTGCTCCTCGTTGTGCGGCGCTCTACTTCGCCGTAGCCAGCGCTGCGTCCATCGCCTTCTTCAGCTCTGCCTGGAAGTGCTTCGCGACGACCCGCCGCGCCGTCTCCCTGTAGCCTAGCTTCTGCTTGACCGCAATCGGGTCACCGAAGCGCATCAGCAACTTCAATTTCCCGGTGGTGTTTGAACCCTTGCGAACAACCGATTTGCCGCGCACCTTCTGGTTCTTGCGGATGACCGGGCGCTGCCACAGGCCGCTGACCTCCTCCCCGCTTTTGGTCTTCACAGCACCGATGAACGTGTCGCTTCGACCGCGCAGGGACGCGAGCTTGTTGCGCGCGAAGTTCCCATACTGGTTCAGGAGCGACTTGTCCTTGGGGTTCAGCCACGTCCTGCCGTTACCCGGCAGCTTGTGCGTGCCGCCTTCCTCAAATGGCTCGAGGTAAGCCGCGGCAATGTCCTTCACGTAGACCCGGCCCGTCAGGCTGCGCTTGTCGGCGCGCTTGACCGCTACCGAGTTCACTGTAAATGGCGTCGGCCGGTCCAGTATCTTGCGCATGTTCTCGCGCTCAGCTTCCTGTGCGAGCTTCAGCGTGGCATTGATCGCCTGCGCCGTGGCAAACGGCAATTGCTTCGTCGTCAGCGCATCCAGCTTCTTGTTCAGCGCCTTGACGTCGAACCGTACCGAGATGTCGATCATTGTGGCCTGAGCCAGGCGGCGGGAATCACGCCCTCGCCCGGGTCTTCAGCGTATAGGGGGACATCGCCCATCGTGCGCGACGGCGATCCGGGTGGGAAAGCAGTAACGGAAACGATGGCCAGAGCATCGCCCAAACCGAAACTTGCCTCTTCCACACCAGTCACCACCGCAGCCACGGTGCGCTTGCCGTTCATCCAGAGCGACGAGCGCATCAGGGCAGTGGCGCCGACGTGCGAGATGACGCTGTCTTGCGCCTTTGAGGCTTCTGCCGGCTCTCGCCTTGCCGTTTTCGCGGGTTTAGCCATGTGCGGGTAACCTCTATTGGAATCGCCGCCAGGCATCTGCGAAGCGCCACAAACCCGCCAGCCAGGGAGATTACGGAAAAGAAAAAGCCCGCTCGACGGGAGATCGGGCGGGCGAACTCAGACCGAAATCTGAGAGGAGACAACTGGGGCGGACTCAGGGACGGGGCCGGTCTGCAAGGAAGTCAAGCCGACGGACACATGCGCCATCGCGCTTGAATCACGGGGCGTTCACGCTTGGCCATGCGAAGCACGAAGGCGGCGACGGCGCTCAGGCGGGCCATCGGCAAGCGCTCAGCCACCGGAGGCGATGCGACGCGGCGAACCACGTCAGCTGCCCAGTCTCTGGCACGGCGATAGGCTCGAATGCCGATGTCGGCCAGCGAACGCAACCAGCCGGAGAAGCTGAGCGCTACCGAGAGCGCCCATACAGCGATGAACGAACGATGTTTTTTCATGTCACCCTTCCGTTGTTGCCGCGGCTACCGGCTTGAGCCCTTGCCATAACGGGGAATAGCCCAAACCCATCCATTCCCGGATCATGATCTCGGTCACCGTCATGACTAGCATCCAGGCGTACATGGTCAACTCGGCTTTGGTGTGCCGCCGCAACGGCAGGGAGGAAGGGCGCGCTTGGGGAGGCAGTCCGCTGGGCGGCACGCCAAAGCCGGCTGAAATGCAAAAAGCCCGCGAGGCTTTCACCTGGCGGGCTTTGTTCCATCGCGTTCCTTTCAGGGACACGCATCCCTCCTAAGGGATGCTATGTCTCGGTCTGAACCGGTAACGCCGCGATGGGCAATCAGTAATCTGGTGCGAAGCATAGAACACCTTCAGCCGACTTTCAAGTCCTGAACACTTTCTCCAAACTTGCTAGCGACGTAGGCGCGCATTGCGGCGATGAGCGCTGTTTCGCCTGTCATCTCGACGCCAGAAACAATGCTGCCGTCGTCCCATCCGTGAACGCCGCCCATCGCCGCGCACCAGGTATTTTGCGGCAAAGCGCCGCCATAGACATCGTCGTATCGCCATGCGCTGATGCGTTCGCGCTCGATGATCGTGCCGCCGTGATCCCAGTCGGTTGAAGGCGAGAACTGCTCAAGATCGCCCGCGCCAGTCCCGACCAGAATGTAGTCGCCCTGATCCCAATCGCACGACAGCGGCAGCCCTTCAGCCTTCGCCACCCAGTAGTCAAGCAGCGCCCCTTCCAGTTCAGATACCCTCATCACTCCTCCTGGCCCGCATCCTGCGGCGCGTCAGCCCTGAATACGAAATCAGGGGCGCTTTGGCCCCAGTCTTCGCCTTCATGGTTCTTACATCCCTTGTTTGAACAGTAGCCCCACCAGTCGGTACCCCAAGGGTCTACGCCCATCTCATCGTTGCAGCAGGCGTGGATGACGGGCCAGCCACAGGCCTTGCAAAAAAGCCCCGGCGCGATGCAAGCTGTGTTGTGCGGTTTCGCTTCCATCACCCCCCCCTGGCCCGGTACCGGCGGCGTGTCATCCCCGTTTGCCCTTGCGATCAACCTGCGCAATCTCCGTCCCAACTTGTTTGCGCGCCAACAGCAGCAGTACTCTTGTTGGCTCTCGACAATGCATGCGTGACACGGCTCGATGCCTTTCAACTGCGCAACAATATCTTCGATGTCGGCGCCGGTCTCGGCGTTGATGCGCTCAATGACTTGGGCAACGCGCTCATCGAAACCCGCTGACGCATTTAACGCAAGCTGCTTCGCATCGCCCAACTCCATGATGATGTAGCGTTTCTCACTCATCTTCCCTCCTACCCAGCCGATCCCGGCTGCGCGCATTTCCCGTTAGCCCTCATCTCTGTACGGCACTTCTCGCACCGGCCGCAGCCGCTTCCCAGCATCATAGCGCCCTTGCACTGGACGCCGGCCGACATCGGCGGCGCATCGAGCAACGCACGCTTGTACGCATCCCGCTCCCGTTCCACTCTACCGACCGCCGCCTCGACCCGCTCCAGCCGCTCGGTCAGCGCCAGCACCATGTCAGGGCTGGCGGTTGCGATGAACTCGCCTTCGCCGCGATCACCAGTCAGGTCGGTCCAGTCCTTCGAGTCTCCCCATACGCAGCGCATCGCGCCTTTGGCAGCCGCCTTGATCTGTTCTAGGTCGAGGTTCATCACATCCCCTTTCCAATCTCTGCCGCGGCGCGGACGATGGCCGAGCCTCGATCATCACCTTCGCCGGACATGCGCCATGGCGACGCATTGGGTGGCGCGCCCCAATCCAGTCCGATGCCAGCGACCTTAGCCGCCAGTTTCAACAGCTCCCGATCCGTCATCTTCTCTCCGTACCTGTTTCTGCGCTGGCGAGTGCGGCGCGGGCTGCATCGATGGCGTCTCGGCAGGATGCGGGGCCTCGGGCCTTGGTATCGTTCAGATCGATCGTGGCGATATGTCCTGCGCTACCGGGGCCGCACATGAGACGCGTGATATTGCGGTTAAGGATTAGCTCCCATCCGTATGACGTGCCGTAATGCTCATTGAGGCGGCGATTCATGCGATCGAGGAAATCGAGTCGCGCGGTATCGGCCGGTCTGCCAGAAGTGCGCCAGCGGGGAGGCCGATACCATTTCTGTATGGCAGGCGAGAACGATTGATAGCGCTCGTCCGTCACGTACTTGATGTAGACCGGCGTTGTGGATTCCCATGCGTATTGCGCGGGCTGGCTGGCGCGGCTTTCGAGGACAGTCAGCTTGGCGTGATAGTCGTTCAGCTCAGCCTCTTGCCGCTTGACCGTGGCGAGGAGCTTGTCATGGGCTTCCTGCCATGCGCGGACACTGGCGATTAGGGCGAAGGCGGTCTTCCGATCAACGGAGTGCATCCCCAGAGCTGACAGTGCGTGGTCCAGTGCATCCAAATCCAGCCGGTCAACCATTGCCGTTCCCTCCGTTGTCGAGGGAACGCTGTTCGGCGCGGCGCTTACGCAGAATCTCGCCGAGGCCGGTCCGATCGATGGGAACCGCTCCATGCTTGATCGCCAGCGCACGCTTGCTCTTGGCAATATCGAAGTGCTCTTGGTAGGTGCCAGCCTTCTGTATCCATTTGACGTTGACACCAATGCTCACGGCCATGGCAACGAGTTCTACCGTGGTATCGGCCACCATGTGGCACATGACCATGCGCCCATAGCTGGCTTCCATGTCGTCTACGTAGACAGCCATCACGCCCCTCCGTCTAGTGAAGCGCGGGCCTTCTGGATTTCGCGGACTGCGCTATGGTTCACGCCTTTCGCCGAAGGCTTCGGCTCGGATAGTTCGACCCGGGCCACCGCATAGCGCTTGCCGCCGGCCAGGCCGAGGGCGTTTAACAGGTACATGGCCTTGTCCGCTCCGGCCCGTTCCGAGTGGCTTCCGTCAACTAAGCGCGGGTTGCCGTACTGATCGAGTTCGGCGAGCCACCACGTCACGTTCTCAGCCTTTCCTGTGTCAGTGGGGGGCGCCTGCATTTGCACGGAGCCCTGCCATGGCAAGCTGCGCGAGGTTCTCGGCCATCACAGCGCCCACGCGGAGCATCATCCAATTGTTGCCGCTCCTCCTGCTATCGCGCGCCGCATTGGCCATCTTCTCCAGGGTTTCCATCGTGATCTCGTTAGCCATTGCGCGCCTTCTTGGTCTTGTCTGCAGTCATGGATTCAGCAAGACAGTGAAAGGGCAATACGCCCAAGTTGCATAGATCAGGCCGACATCGATCAGGAGAGGAATCAGGATGCCGCGACCCACTGAGCCGGGGCAGGCGTTCTCCCACAGCAGCGCGGCGATCATGCCCGCGCTGTAGTACAGCGTGATTGCGAGCAGGCAGAGCCATCCGAATACGATCATGGCTTTTCTCCCCCGTGATTTTCGGCCAGGGCGGCGAGGAGTGCCGTCAAGACGCCAGTGATGCCGCGTGCCGCGAAGAACTTCGCAGCGGCCTCCGCATGCTCTTGCGTGACGGGCTTGCGACCGAACTCCATTGAGGACAGGTCGGAAGGCTTGAGGCCCATCGAAACAGCCATGTCGAGGAGGGATGTGTCCGCCACAATGCGTAGAGCGCGGGATAGTTGGCCGTATGGCGTCAGTCGATTCTTGAACAGCGCCTCGATTCGATCCTCCGGGGATTGCTCTTGCTCCGCATCGCGCGTCGCTGCGCTGTCGGTGGAGGGGGTGGAGAGCAGGCGTGGGATCGCCGCACGGAACTGCTCCACGTACTGCGGCACCGTCGAGCCCCAGCGGTTCAGCAGGCATTCGTCGTCGGGCTTGGCATCCGGGAAATCCTCATCCGGTTCACCGGGCACCATGAAGAATTCACGCTCGACCGCACCAAGGCAGTCCGCAAAGTGCTTGATGTTTCGAATGCAGGCCAGAAGTGTTGGCAGCGAGCAGTCGCCGGGGCCGAGGATGGCGCCAATCTGTTGCAGCGCGCTCAGCTCGCTCTGCTGCGTCGATGCGGCGGCATGGCAAGTCACGCAAACATATGCGCTCGGATCGCCAATCTTCCATGTCTTGCGCTCGCCGGCTTTGCCGCAGCACAGGCAACTTGGCGCGCCGTCCTTCAGCGCTGGGTCGCCTGCTTGACATGCGCTGTCATCGCCTTGTGCCAGCTTCTGAGCCAACCACTTACGCGAGACAAGCGGCAAAGGCGATGCGGCGTCCTGCGCAGCGGGTGCCTCTCCGCTCTGGTGTTGGCGGGCGGCGATGGCGCGATAGTGCTCTTTCAGTTCCCAAAGGAGGCGCACGGTGCGTGCTGTAAACATGGCGCGGTCGTCGTGCGCGCCAGTCGGCAACTCCCCCCCCGCCTGCGCGGCGGGTGCCGGGGCGGCAGCGTAGAGCAGTCGCACTTCGTCGGGCGCGGCGAGAGCCAACAGTGCGCGGGAGAATCCCAGTAAGCCCGGCGCGCCACAGCTATATTGCGTGCCATGGCCCAGTTCCGGGTATTTGGTCGGGGATGGAGTAAGGTGCTCGCCGCGATCAGCAAGCGCGGTGATCTGCTCATCCGTCAGCACCTGCCCCGGCGCGGGGGCGACGTTGCGGGCGAGGCGAGAAGTAATCCAGGCGGTGGTGCGCTTGTGCTGATTCCACAATGCCGCGATATTTGCCGCAATGTACGTTCCTCGCAGGCTATGCTTCTTCAGGTTCCTTCCCTTATGCTGCTGCTCGAATTCTGCCCGCAGTGATGTCTCATTCAGCGCTGTGTGGACGCGGATGCCGGCGGTTTCACGCTCCAAACGGCGCGCGTACGACACCAGCGATTGGGCATCACGCCAGCTTAGCGTTCCCGCCACAGCATTACGCTCCAATGCATCAAGGTTCAATCTGTCGCTCATATCCTCAGCCCCTCCCGGGCCCCTTTAAGCCAGCTCTACGTCAGTCGCCGCTTCCGCAATCACCCGGTCAGCGTGCTCCCTGACTCGCTCCTGCGCTGCCACACCCTCAAGTACGCGAGACATCACTGAAATCGCCTTGGCATGCCGGACCTTCCAGTGCTTTAGCGTGGTCGGAGACGCCCCGTACTTCCGCACCAAGATCCGGCATACCAACGCCGCTGAGAACCCGTGGACGTAGTAATGCTGGAGCAGCCGCTTCGCCAATGGGTCGTGGATCTCCTGCCAGGCTCGCTCGAGCAACCATCCGTCCGCCACGTCCCGCGGAACTACCGGCTGCGGCGCCTCTGTATCGTCTTGCCGCTGCAGCGCGGTCGCCAACTTTGCCCACGATGCACAGTGCTGCGGCTGCCAGCGCGGATCCCGGACTACCCTCCCCCAGTTCTCCAGTCTCGCCTCAATCGTCATCCGTTTCCCCGGTCAAACAATTCACATCTACGCCCGTACTCGCGACGCTTGAACTTGCACTCCCTTGCCTGCTCGCCGCTGGCGTCGACGAAGGGAGACCGGTTCTTGCAATCACCGCAGGCCTTATCTGCCCGCATCCGTTCTTCCTGGCGCCGAATGGCGACCTCCTCTGGAGTCAACCGGTACATGTAGCTGGGGTGGATCAAGGCTGCACTCCCTTCAACCACCGCATGTACGGCAGGCGAACGCTCACATGAAACTTGGCCTCGGCAGCAGGCACATGGTCCAACTCGGCGCGGGATGCCACTCCGCAGACAGTCCGGACAAACCCGGCTGCGGCATCCTTGTCGGGGCATGGCCTTCCGCTGCGCACCGCGATGAAGCGCCAGAACTCCGGCTGAGCGCACCACATTCCCGCCAGCTTAGCCAGCGCACCGCCCTTCCCTGGTGCCGTCATGCCGCGCCACCCATCCCGAACATCGCGCGCACCACCTCATGCTGCGGGGTCACAGTCCCCTTGCGCATGCGCCGGCGAATCACGGTCCGTTCCAGGATTGCCTTGTAGCGCAGCGGGTCCTCTTCTTTCATCCGCCGCATGCGGTCGCGCTGACGCTCCGCATTCGAGATGGCAGCCGGGCGCGGCACATCCGCGCCAGGGAATGGCAGCCATAGTGGCGTCGCCCACCCGTGCGAATGGCGCTTCCAACCGGCGTGGTGAGCCTGGCCCGCCGCACGCCGATCGAGCATGATCCGGTCAAGGCGCGTGCGCGACGCCCCGGTCAATTCCGCCAGCTCATGCACGGAACGCGGCCGGCGGTCGGCGCAGAGCGTCACGACATACGACCAGACGGCCGACTTATTCCCTGTGAACGCCTTCGGGCCCAGTCCCATGTTCTGAGCCTTGTCCTGAATAGCCTCCGCTGAGCGGCCGAGATGTGCGCCGATCACCCGCAATGACAGATCGTCCCGCCACAGCGCTCGGAGGCGGGCCATCTCTTCTTCGGTCCAACGCTTTGCCATCCTCACTCCCCCTTTACCAGTGCCACTGCCTTAACGATCGCTCGCCGCGCTGCCGCCGCCCCTTCGCTCCAGTGCCCTGCCGGCAACGGCTCGCGTATCTGGGGAGCAATCGGCGTCTTCGCCGTGGCGTGCCGGTCCGTTCCCACATCCACCGACATACACATCCGTACCTGCAGCGCGAAGGCCTCGGCATTGCTGTCAAGCGGCGCGAAATACCGCCACTGGCCGCCCGCCTCCCGCACGTGGATCGCCACTAGGTCACGTGCGCGGAAACGGCGCGCCTCGTAGCCGGCCGCCACCGCGGCACGCTCGGTCAGCTCAATGTCCTCGTCGGACAGGATCCGCGGGCCGCTCATGCCGCCCGGAGCGCCGTTCTCGCCCTCTTCCCGCCGCGCTTGGTCAGCGCCGCCAGCCTTGCACGCGCACTCGCCACGGCTTGGCGCAATTTCGCGCGTTGGCCTGCCTCCGCCAGAAACTGCTCGTATGCGGCGAACACATTCATGGACTGCCTCGCCTTGGCAGCCGTCTCGTGATACGCATTGAGCGCCTGCGTCGCCTGCTCCAACTTTCGCTTTGCCGTCTCGACTTCAGCTTCCTTGCTCATACTGCCCCCTATATCCGCCCATCACTTCGTCTCTTTGATCGCAAACCCGAGCACAGCCATCAGGTGCCGCTTGATCCGGTAGGCCTCCGTGACCGCGCCCTTGCTGTCCTCAATCGTGTCCGTATCGGCGCCGACCTCCCGGTAGACGAAGTCGGCCACGTAGCGAAGTGGTGGCCGCTTCCGGCCATGAATCACCACGCCAGGCGCCAGCTCGAACACGACTTGCCGCCGGAGCGCCTCAATCTGGCCGGCCCGCTCGAGCAGTCGCAGCTCCAGGTACCGCTGCCATTCCCGCTTGCTGTCGAAGGTCATCCCCTCGTAGACGACTGCCTGGTTTCCGTACTTCCCCGGGCTTCCTTGCGGGCCGCGCGGACGTCGGAGACCAGTTTTTCCGCCGCCGGCCGGCCGCGCTTGCTCTCCACCGTCTTGAGGTATTCCCCGATCCGCCACCCGGGCAGCCGGCACAGCCACCTGACCTCGCACTCGTGCCGCCATGCCTCGTCCGATCGCATTACGCCGCGCCGTCATGCGGGTGCATCCAGCGGCGGATGGCCGTAGAAGTACTCGTGGACGCTGGCATAGGCGGACGACTTCGTACGCAGCAGGTCGGCCAGCAGCGCCTGCCGCCACGGGCCATCCCCCGCATGCTTGAACACGCCGACCTTGTAGCGCTGGAATTCCTCGCCCTGCTTCCGGGCCCGCCACACCTCGGCGCCCTTGGCCTCGATGCCCGGGGCGGTTTCCCACCAGGTCGCGTCGCTGCCGGCCGACGCGCTGCCCGTCGTGGCCGGCTGTTGCGGCGCCGGCTCGTCAAGCCAGCGTTTGCCGTTCAGCCAGGTTGCGGGGTGAGGGACGAACTTCCCGCCCTCCTCGCGCCACTCCGGCCATGCCGCCTGCTTGGCGATAGCGGCCAGCAGCACGTCCACCAGGCTTTCGTCGGCGCCGAGCTTGGCGAAGGCCTTCTCGGCATCAGCCTTGGCGACCTTTCTGGGGTATTCCTGCCAGAACCGGGCGAACAGCGCCAACGGCTTTGCGGCCTTACCGCCTTTCGCGGGTGCGCCTTGACGGTTCCCTGACGGTTCCTCTGATGGTTCTTTACGGTTAGACGGCACCTGCTGCGGGGGTTGGCGCACCTGCTGCGGGGGTACCACAGCACCTGCTGCGGGGGTTGGTGCATCTGGTGCGCCGGTGCATTTCCTGCGCCCGCGCATCTGCTGCGGGGGCGCATCTTCTGCGGGGGGTGCCATGAGGTAGGCCCCGGGCGTGAGCGTATAGCTGGTGTGCCGCCCGTTCGATCGGTCGGCCTTGAGCAGCTTGTAGCGCTCCAGCCATTTGATGGCGTTCTGGACTGCCCGCTCCGAGAAGCAGGTACGGCGGCAGATCGTCGGGATCGATGGCCAGCAAACCCCCTGGTCATTGGCGTTATCCGCCAGCGAGATCAGCACCGACTTCTGGGTCGGCGGCATTTCGAGATCCCAGCACTGGGACATGATGATGGTGCTCAAGCGGCCTCCTCGATGCGCGCCGCCGGCACGCCGTACTGATGCAGGCGATATGCCGCCCACCGGTCGTATGCCTCATCCCAGCACAGACGCTTCTGTTCCTTCGTGAAGCGTTTGCCCTGGTCGAGTTCGGCGTGGCACCAGAAGCAACCCGGCACCGTCATGCGGTCGTCGGCCTTGATGCCCTTCCCCTTGCCGTGCTTGAGCTGATTGCTGTGCGCCGGAACGACCGTGTCCGGGTTGTTCCGGCAGATTCCCGGGAATCGGAGATAGCACTGCTGCCCGTGACAGAGCATGTCCGGGTGCAGCAGCGGATTGACGCGGATGGCTTTGCCATTCGCAATGACGACCACCAGCATCAGAACAACGCCCCCTGCGGATGGGGGCGACGCACCGGGCGGATCGTGCTGCCGGTGACCTTGCACGCGCGCTGCGGCGCCTGCTCGAGCTCACCCAACTTACGCAACTCATTCACGCGGCCGCTCACCGTATTGATGGCCAGACCCGTAGCCTTGGCGATTTCCTTCAGGGAGTAGTCGCGCGGCCATGCCCCGATAGCTGCCATGATTTCCTGCTGGATCCGGCCCAACTGGCCAGAAGACCGCATGCGGTCGTAATTGCGGATGCTGGTGTGAGCGACTTGCGTGTGCATGCCCTCTCCTACGCGTTCTGGGTCTTGGTTGGCTTGTACTGCTCGCCCTTGAAGCCGGCGTTCCACTCCAGGTGGGCGTCGGTTCCGGGCGGCCAGTGCGGGTTGTCCCGCTCGGACAGCCCCTTGCGGAAGGCTTCGGCGCCGTGCTTGCGCAGCTCAGCGCGCGGAATGAGTTCGTGGATCATTGCTCCGGTCCAGTTTGACTGACAGGGCTCAAACCCCGCCGTCAGTGTTTGGTGCTCTCTTCAGCCTCGTGGTCTAGGAATCCGACAGCCTCGAAAGCTCTATGCATCTCAGGGTCCTCGTTGGCCGCTTCTTGCAGTGCTTTGAGCAGCTTCTCCCTGTCACTTCCGTGCTTCTTCACTGCGTCCTGCACCGCCCCCCGGGCCTTACGCAGCGTTTCGCATTCATCCATGTGTCCTCGCGGCGATGACTTCTTCCATGAGAGTGAGCATCCCGCGGCGTGCCAGGTACTGGCTGATTGCTCGATTGCCAAGCACACGCTCGACATCGGCGATCTTCTCTGCGGGCAATTCACGGCGCTTTGAGCCTTTCGCGTCCATGGCTTCCTCATTGAAGAAGTCAGTCACGTGAGGCGCGTACAGACCGCAGAGCTCAGCCAGCGTGCGCTTCTGCAGGTGTGGATTGGAGCGGCACTGCCAGGCGATCAAACAGGCCTCTCGGTAGCTTGCGCATCGGGCAATCTGATCGGCCGGCAGAAAGCGGGCCGCTACCGCCATAGCATGGCCGTGATCACCTCCATTGCTAGGCTGGGCGCGGCTTTCAGGGCTGTCGAGCGTTCTCATTTGTGTTGCCTCGATAGGTAGAAATCATCGAATTACAGGTTGAATTACCGGTTGAGCGAGACCGAAAATTTTTTACCGGGCAGCACTTAGGCCGCCTGGACCGGCAAACACTTCTGCCGGCAAAACACAGACACATCTGCACAGCGCCAATGACAAACTCGACCGCATGTACACGTATGCCGAACGCCTCCGCTGGGCAATGCAACAGACAGAGCCGCCGACCTCTCGGCGCGCTCTTGCTCAGCGCGTCGGCGTCGAGTACCAGTCCATCCAGTACCTGGCCGACCCGAACCGCAATGCGACCGGGAGCCGGCACACAGAAGCCATTGCGCGCGCCCTTGGTGTTTCAGCCCAATGGCTCGCGACTGGAAAAGGCAAACCCCACCGCGGTCGCCGTCAACCGACAGATCAGCGCCCGGCGCTCCATGAATGCATCCGAGACGTGCGTGAGCTGCTTGCGCGACTGGAACGCATCGCTCAGGCACTGGAAGACGGCCAGAGCGGCAACTGATGTTCATTGCGCCGTTGCAGCAGAAACACCAGCCAGCTCAGGCCAGTGGTCGCGCCAGTCGTCAGGACGCTGCTCCTGGCGCGAAAGCCCCAGCGAGGTCTCGATAGCGCGCCAGTACTTCGTCGGAATTGGGCCGCCCTTCTCGACGTGGTACGAGATGGTTTGCTGGGTCACGCCGAGCAGCGCCCCAAGTTTTTCCTGTGAGTGCGCCAGTCGAACGGCTTTTTGCCACGGGCTGTCTTGCATTCGTCTGCTCGTTCATGTCTACAAATCCATTTGTAGCACGCTACGCACCTTTTTGCAAGGCGGCATAACAAAATGCTTTGTATGTCTACATACGCAGAACGCCTTGCATTTGCGATGAGGGCCCGCGGCCTGAGTCCCCACACCGACCAGAGCGAGCTGGCGCGGAAAGTCGGCATGGGCTGCAAGCCCCAGAACATCCAGCACCTGCTGGATCCGAACAAAAACGCTAAGTTCAGCAAGTACACATCGCGGATTGCCGACGTCCTTAGGATTGATCCCCAGTGGCTCTCCTATGGGACAGGAGAGAGTCCGGACGCCCAGGCGGACTTGGTTATCAGGACCGAGGATTCGGGCGCCTTCGTTGAACTCAAATCGCCTCCCCCTTCCCTGGAGACCGTGCAGAAGATCAGGGCTATCGCTATCCTGAAAGAGCTCTCCGGGGCGTCTCTTACAAAGGCCCTCGCTTTTCTTCAGGACTTGGAAAGCTCGCAACAGTCCGCCCCGGCCAGCGCAGAGAAAACCGTCATCATTGAGGGCGGGAAGCCTGACCCGATAGCGGGAGCGCCCGCCAAGAGCAAATCGTCCAGATGACGATCACCTCAACTCATAAGTATGGAAGGGATGTCAGATGCGAAAATCGCTTGCTGCGCTACTGCTTTGCACCATAGTCCCCGGAATCTCATTAGCCGGCGGTGGCGCAGAAACACTGCTCATTGAAGATCCGACGAGCATTTCACAACGCTGCGAAGAATCTCTTCCCATACAGGGTATTGCGTGCATCCCCGTAGACCACGAAACGTGGGGCAAGATAGCAAGCAATGAAAATAACAATGAAGATCTCTGGAGAAAGACCTCCGTGGGCATCACGCAACCCATGGGGGTATACAAAGGGGAAGTCGGTTTAGTAGACAACCTGGTCGGTCGCACCTACTCTGTGGCGCTGATTCTTGATGAGCGCAAAACTGCCGAGGGATCGACCTACTTCGGCGCGTTTCCGGTTGTGTTCTCGACCACGGCCTTCACGCCAGGCGCCAGTCGCTTGAGCGATGATGAGGCCCCCGGGTTCGTCATGGATCAGATCGGCAGATCTATCAAATTAGCTGACCAGAAATCACCCGAAGCACAAGGATTCTTGAAGCGCCTGGATGCGCCAACCCTCGCGCAGCGAGCAATCAAAGAGCGCGAAGAGAGGCGTATCGAAGCGGAGGCCCGCAAACAGACTCCTGAATACAAGGCAGAAGCGGCCGCGAATTCTATGCGCGAGTGCGCTAATAACGTCGCTGTTGCTCAGAGGGGAATCGACCATGAGAAAAATATCGGGAGGATCTCCGGCGTGGTGAATCAAGTTTCCCTTTACACATACGGCTCAGTGATCGCCAATTGTACGGATGCAGTGCCTCGTCTTTGGAGGTCCTACAAGGAAAACGGGGGCACGGCAAAATCAATTGCAGAGGTTATGGGGGGCAAAGTGACCGAAATGTGAACTTTCATAAGATTACCCTAGCATTAAAAAAACCCGCCTTGGCGGGTTTTTTTGTCGCCATCACCAGCAGCGCCTTCTGCCGGAATCCATGCAGAAACTGCTGCCTCCTACTTTAGCGGGGGACTATTCAGTGGAAACTTAAAAGATATTTCGATGACTCGATGGATCGCCGGGGGCGCACCCGGCGACAACAGGGGTCAAACAGAATGGCTAACGTAGTAGATTTGGGCGACTACCGGAGAAGTCAGCGCCCAAAGAGAGCGTCACCCCCTGCCGGGGAAGACACGATTCTCATCCGCAAGAAACCGGACGGAACCTACACCGCCCACCTATCCGGCGCCTACGCATCCTCCCCACTGTTGGCGGTTGAGCACGCCTCCGATCTGGCGTCGGAACTCGCACGCAAGGAACGATTGAGCTAAGAACTACAAATTTCTCTGTATTCTTCTTGCGCTGCTACAAATTGCTTTGTAGACTACCCTCATCGATGCATCGCGTGCGGTGCTTTGCAACCGGAGATGAGGGATGGACCTGCTCGTACCTATCGGAATCATGCTGCGGGTGCTCTGCGTAGTCGGAGCGTTCGCTTTCGCGTCCTCGCGTGGATGGGTCTGAGCCATGGCCAGGCCCCTTACCCACGACCAGATCCTGGCGCTGCCGCTATCACAGCAGTTGGCCGCGATCGCGGAATGGCAGTGCCGCGCCCGCCTGAGCGAGATCAAGACCCTCGCTACCGCCGTGAAGCTGTTGGAAGTCGAGCACGCAGCAATCAAGGCGGCCGGCTTCACCATTCACCCGAGCGCCATCTCAGCCGTCTACGGCGAGAAGACGACGATCAGCATCGGCGGCTCTAGCTCCGCCGGAGAACGCCTCCTGGTGAAGGCGCTCTTGACCTGCGGTTTCGCGCTGGATCAGCGGCGCGACCACGGCACCTTCGCAACGGTCCGCTTCAAGAAGGGCCGCCTGGGTATCCGTTCTCACGTGAATGTGGCGGATCTGGACCGTGCACTGGCCGATGCCCAGCAAAAGGAGGTGGCATGAACAACGATCAAGCCGCCCTGCGCCAGGCTGGGCTTGCCAACGACAACGCCGACTTGCTGCGCGAGCTGCAGATGGCCCACGTCATCATCGGCAATGCCTCTCTGCTGATGTCCCCGCTGCAGCGCCAGGTGTGGGCCGAGCGGAATGCCCGCGCAGCCATCAAGGGTCAAGTTCCCTCGCGCGACAGCGAGCGTGCAGCCGTCATTTCCAAGGCTACTGGGAGCACCGCATGACCGCGACTCGTGCACAAATCGCCCTGCTGCAGCACGCGCTCGGCATCAATGAGGACCGGCGGGAGCCGTATCGCAACTACTTCCTGGCTGGCGGCATTGATGTCGCCCGCTGGGATGCAATGGTCGCAGCAGGTTGGGCAAGGCGCGGACGCACGCCATCCTTCGTGCCGCAGGAAGAGGTCAATTTCCATGTGACCGATGCCGGCCGGGTGCTGGCAATCGAGGCCCTGCCACCACCCCCGCCGCCGCCCTCCCGCGCCCAGGCGAAGTATCAAGACTATCTTGATGCGGACGGCTGCGCCGGAGACTCGTTCGCAGAGTTCTTGTGCGGCAGCCGCTTGCCGAAGTTCGAGGAGCGCCAGGCTTACGGCAATAGCCGGCGCGACAAGTGGGGCTGCGAATACCGCATGTATCGCCGCCAGCCTTACCCATACGAACACCGGCACGGCATTGAAGGCAACTGGGCTCCGACCAAGAAGGAAGCCAAGGCCAGCTACAAGGCGGCGCTGAAGAAGCATCAGGAAGCGCTGCGCGCCGAGCAGAGGGCCTACGCATGAAGATCGTACGTGCCATCGCCTTCTGGTTCGCCGTCGCCGCCGGTGCGATCGCCCTGTCTGGGCTCTACGCGGCGAACGACCCCGACGCGCCCACCGTCACCCCCATCTGGAGACAGTCATGAATCCCAACATCACCTGGGAGGCATGGGTACGCACGTGCCTTTCCGCCGATCCCGATATGACCGTCGCGGCGTGCAAGTCGCTGCTGAAGAAGCGCGGTTACATCGCTCGCTGGGATGCCCGCCTTGGCTCGCCCGTCCTCGTTCGCCTGCACTGATCAGAAGGAATCCAGACCATGTCCGCATTTTGTGTGTACGGCATGACCATCACGCATGCCACGAAGCTTGCCGAGAAGCGCCTGGAGCGCACCTCCGACTACAAGACCAAGGAGGAGTGGAAGGACAAGGTCCTCGCCATCGCCGAGGGCATCCTCAGCAGTCACGCGCCGGTGCAAGTAAGCCCCACTTTCGATGCCCCCATTTCGCCCGGGACTGGATCGAGGTTGCGCAGCGCACTTCGAAGATCTACGCGCCGAAGGTCATGGTGCGCAAGCAGAAGGTCGACAAGCACGGCAATCCGGTAGTCAGCAAATCCACGGGTCTGCCGACCCTCGGCTGGTCACCCTACCAGGCGTAACGATCAACCGGGGAAAGCGGCAAGACAGCCCCAAGTCGCTAAACACCGAGGGAAGCCTCCAAGATCGCGCCGCCGCAAGTACCCGACCCAATGCAGTACCCCTTCACCAGAGGATGATCATGACCGCAACCACCGCAGCAGAAGCAACCGCAATCCTGAGCACCATCACGCAGGCGGCCGCTGCCACCCTGCAGCCCGGCGACGCCATCGGTGGCGGCTTCTACGCCGGCCAGATCCGCCAGGCCGATGGCCTCTATGCACTGGTCGTCGCCCCCAAGGACGGCGGCAAGCACGATGAGACGGTCTGGCATGAGAGCTACAACCGCATCGAAGGCGCGCAGAGCTACTTCGACGGCCACGCCAACACCGCTGCCATGGCCGAGGCCGGCAGCGAACTCGCCAAGTGGGCCCTGGGACTGCAGATCAACGGCTTTCACGACTGGTACCTGCCGGCGCGCGACGAGCTGGAGATCCTGTACCGCAACCTGAAGCCGACCGCCGGCAACTGGGCCAGCTTCCGCGACGGCGAGAACGCCAGCAGCTTGCCGGTGGGCTATCCGTACACCAAGGACGTCCCCAGTCAGACGGCTGTCGAGGCTTTCCGAGACGGCGGCGCCGAGGCCTTCGAGCAGGAGTGGCACTGGTCGTCGACGCAGTCCGAGCGCTACTCCCTCAACGCGTGGTGCCAGTACTTCGGCAATGGCGGCCAGGGCTACGGCCCCAAGTACGACGAGCTTCGCGCCCGCGCCGTCCGCAGATTGCTGATTCAGTAATTCAGTCCTTTCATGGCCGCGCCAGCGGCCTCCCCTTCCCTCATACGTGGAGAGCAACGCAATGACCCAACACGCAGAAGTCGTCACCGTCGAGGTGGGCGGCGCCCAGGTCAGCATCCCCAAGGAAACAGTCGTGAAAAGCTGGCTCGACAGCCTGCTGCAGAAGGCCGCTGCCGCCGCGACGCCCGCGCCGGTACCGACCCCGGCCCTGTACATCCGCATCCCCGATCTGGCGCCCGGCGAGCGCTACGCCGGCCTGATCCTCGGCAAGGACGACGAGCCGAGCCATCACCTGATCCTGCTGCCTGGCGCCGTCGAGGAGGTGACCTGGGAGAAGGCTAAGGAATGGGCTGCGTCGGTCGGCGGCGAGCTGCCCGCCCGCCGCGAGCAGTCACTGCTGTTCGCCAACCTGCGCGAGGAATTTGAGAGCGCCTGGTATTGGTCCTGTGAGCAGTCCGAGCGCGACTCCACCTACGCGTGGTGCCAGACCTTCGACGATGGCTACCAGGACGACACCCACAAGGGCGACGAGCTTCGCGCCCGCGCCGTCCGCAGATTGACCATTTGATCTTTTGATCATTTCAGCATGGCCATCCATACCTCGCTCCCGATCTACAAGGCGGCATATGAGCTGCTCGACGTCGCCACGGATCTCGCCAAGAACATGCCGCGCGACTTCAAGGCACAGATCGGCGGGAAGATTCGCGACGAATGCCTGGAGATCATGGTCCTCATCTTCCGCGCGAACGTCTCGCGAGAGAAGGAAGCGCCGCTGCTGGATCTGCTCGAGCGCCTGCAGGTGGCCGAGCTGCTTCTTCGCCTCTCGGTGGACAAGCGGCTTATTTCGCGGCCGCAGTACGCCAAGGCGATCGCGCTGACCAGCAGCATCGGGAAGCAGGCCAATGGATGGAAAAGGAAGTCCGCACCGTCGCCTGTTGCTTGACCGTCAAGGCGGTCAAGCCCGTGCGAATTTCAATCTGGTCGTGCCGCTGGCCCAAAAGGCCACCGCCAGGCGCAATGAGGATACCGCTGGAAGTCTCCAGGCCTGGTCCAGCGCAGTTTCTCCGCTGATCGGCAAAGCCTTCGGCGAGGCGACGTAGATAGCACGAACAGACGCAGTCCGAGCGCAACTCCAACAACGCGTGGTACCAGAACTTCGACAATGGCAACCAGAACAACAACCACAAGAACAACGAGCTTCGCGCCCGCGCCGTCCGCAGATCGATCCGGTGCGGATCGCGCATCCTTCGAAGACCTCGTCGAGGCCTACTTCGACTGCCGGCGCCGCAAGCGCAATACGCACAGCGCGCTGGCATTCGAGCAGAACCTCGAGCGCAACCTGTGGCGCCTGCACCAGGAGCTGGTAGACGGCACCTATCGACCCGGCCGCTCCATCTGCTTCGTCGTCACCCGACCGAAGCCGCGCGAGGTGTGGGCGGCAGACTTCCGCGACCGGGTCGTGCACCACCTGCTCTACAATCAGGTCGCCGCACGCTTCTACGCATCATTCATCGCGGATAGCTGCGCCTGCATCCCGGGCCGCGGCACCCTCTACGCTGCCCAGCGGCTCGAGGCCAAGGTGCGCAGCATCACCGAGAATTGGGTACGCCCGGCTTGGTACCTGAAATGCGACCTGGCGAACTTCTTCGTCAGCATCGACAAGCAAATCCTCCGTGCACAGCTGGCCGCGCGCATCACCGAGGCTTGGTGGCTGTGGCTGACCGACCTGGTGCTGATGCATGACCCGCGGCCAGATGTCATCATGCAGGCCAGGCCTGAGCTGCTGACGCTGGTCCCGCCGCACAAGAGCCTGCTCAACCAGCCGGCGCATCGCGGCCTGCCGATCGGAAACCTGTCTTCTCAGTTCTTCGCCAACGTCTACCTGGACGTCCTGGACCAGCACGTTAAGCACCGCATCGGCGCGAAGCACTACATCCGGTATGTGGATGACTTCGTGCTACTGCACGAGTCGCCCCAGTGGCTGAATGCCGCGCATGACGACATTGCTGAATTCCTGCCGCGCCGGCTTGGCGCCCGGCTCAACCCTACCAAGACCATCCTGCAGCCGGTTGCCCGCGGCGTCGACTTCGTCGGCCAGGTCATCCGGCCGTGGGTACGCACCACGCGAGCACGGACCGTTAATGTGGGCGCGCGCCGACTTCGCGAAATGCCGGCGGCCGATGTCTATGCCGCAGCCAACAGTTACCTGGGTCTGCTGCGCCAGGCGACCGGTAGCCGTCGCCATCAAACCCAATTCGCCAACATCGCTCGTCGCCGCGGACATTGCGTCGACACCAGCCTGACCAAGATCTACCCACGCCGCGACACCGCGGCCCTGCTTGGAGGGAAAGCAGCATGACACATCAACGAGACGTGCGCGAGGGGGTGGCAACACAAGGCCATAGCGTACGCGTGACCGCACCGAAACAGATCTTTCTCGTGGTCGGCGAGGAATGCCCGACGGATGTCGATTTCAATGATCTGACTGACGTCTGCTGGTGCGCCGATCAACAGTTCGACACCGACATCGAGTATGTGCGCGCCGATGTCGCCGCGCCCGCCGCATCGCACCCTGTTGTCGCCATGCTGATCGAGGTGGCCCGCAGCGCCTATCTCGCGCTGGACGAATCTGAAGAACGCGAGGGCGAGGGTGGGCGCATTCATGTGCTGGACGCCGCAGCATTTGATGACCTGTCCAATGCGCTCGACAAGCTGGACGAGTTGCCCGACGACCAGCCCGGTTACGCCATGGGGCCGGCGCAGAAGGCGGAATGGGCGTTGCGCAATTCGGCCGCCGCATCGACGCAGCAGAGCGAGCCGCGCGAGGCGGAGAAGAAAGCGGCAGAGTGTGTGTTCCAGTCCGTGCTGCGTCGCGCCGGTGATATTGACGACTATGAGCAAGGGCTGATGCGTAATGCCTGGGATGCTGCGCTGGCATTCGCCACGCCACCCTCCACCGACTGCGCATTGGCACCAGCAGCGGATCTCATCGGCCTGCGCAAGCGCCTTCTGGCTCCGCGCGAGATCGTACGTAATGCGGACGGGTGGCTGGTGAATCCCGCTTTCCCGATCCTGGACGAAGGCGACGACGTGCGCATGTTCCTTTCTGCCTTCGGCGTCGAGTGCTGCACGGTCAGCATGGAATCAGACTGCGACGACGAAGCGCTGCGCGATGCTGTCTGGGCTGGCGAGAAGGGTTGCGGCGAATGGACGCCGACCACGCCCGCCGGAGAAGGCTGGATTCTCTCGGAGATCTATGACACCGAGGATGGGCCGGTCGCCCTCTTCATCCATCAGAAGCCGAAGGCGCCCCGTATGTCCCGCCGTGAGCGGCAAGCCGCACTCGCTGCGGCGCGTGCCACCGAAAGCGACAGCGCAGCGGCGCGCGATGTCCTGGCCGAACGCCACCGGCAGATCGATGCAGAAGGCTGGACGCCGGAGCATGACGACAAGCAGCGCGATTGTGAAATGGCAATGGCTGCCGCGTGCTACGCGCTTACGCCGGGTGCGCCATTCTCCAAGGTCGGGATGATTCCGGGATGGTGGCCGTGGGCGGAGCAATGGTGGAAGCCCAGCACGCCGCGCCGCAACCTGGTGAAGGCTGACGCTCTCATCCTAGCCGAAATCGAGCGCCTCGACCGCGCCGCTGCCCAGCTCGAGGGAGGGGCAGCATGACGACCGCCCGCCGATCCGTAGCAATAACGGTCATCGACGCCCTGCTTAATGGCCGCTCCGTCTGCGCCGAAGTGTTTGCCCGAGAAGTCAAGGCAGCGGGTGCCAACGTGAGCGCCGTGCTGCGCTACGTCAAACCGTACCTGAATGCCGAGCGACGCGGGGATGAGCCCGGCCGCAATCGAACCTATTACACGGCGGAGGACAAGGATGCCCTTAGCTTGGTGCGTGAGGATCTCGCCAAGAATGGATGGAATCCACGCACACGGCTTCCCCGCGCGTCGCGCCCGGCGTTCGGCGCCCTGCTGACCGCATGGGGCATCGCGCCGACGCGAATCGAGTTGCCGACCATCGTGCACCGCTTGGCGACGGTTGAAGACGAAATGGAGGAGGCATGACGACCATGAAGGCCTACGAGGTATACGACGGCGGCGACAACTGGGAGATCGTCTTTGCCACGAACTCTGCCACCGCGCGCCGGGAAGGCGCAAGCGACATCGGCTGTGCCTGGGAGGACATCGACCATTGCCGCCGCAAGCCGGAACTCGACCAGTACGCACCCGGCCCGGTCCCCCCGCTCGCGCTGATCGCGGCAGGCTGGCACTACGAATGCGGTCACTGCGGCCGCCGCGTCGATGAGGACATGGAAGATGCAGAGCCGGACCCGCATTTTGACGCATCGGATCTCGGCGCCGTGGCCGTTGGCCGGATGGTCTACTGCAGCCACTCATGCGCAGCAATGGAAAGAGCCGAGAGACGATCGCGCGAAGCGGCGGAGTCTGCGCTGATCGAGCTTGTGGAGACCAAGTACCCGGGCAGCAAGGTTACGCACGTCAACGTCTATGGCCACCGGCTGGAGGCCGAGGGCGGCCACTGCCTAGCCTACTTCAGCTTCCCAGGCGGGGAGCATCACGCCACCTACAAGTTTGGCGAGGGTGATGCCGCATGGGTATCCCAGTGTGATGCCGAGATCTTCCGCCGGCTCTACCGCTCGCCCCGGGACCAAAGCGCTCGCCAACTGAATGGTCTGCGCGAGGGAGGGGCATGATGGCCGAGTTCACCGTAGACCAACTGGAGCGCGAGGCCCAGATGTGCTCGCGGTTCTTCGGCAAGCGGCTCGCATGGGCTGCCGCGCGCATTCGAGAACTGGAGGGCCGAGCAGAGCCGCAAAGCACGGTGCCGCTCAATTACGACCCGAACATGGTGCTGTGTGGCCGCATGGCCGAGCAGAAGGTCCGTCTGACATTCCAGATGTGGGACTACCGCGCTTCCGTTGAGGTAGTCGTCAGCGGCAACTGCACTGGCATGGAAGTCATCGAGTGCGCGCTGGGATTTGCCTATGAGCAGCTCGATGCGAAGCCCACCTGGAATGAGCATAGCCAGGAAGTCGAGATGGCCTGCATCGAACTGCAGCGGCCCAACGGCGAGGTGCTGCTGTGCGAGGACGGCGAACTGCACGGCGAAGACTGGCTTGCCGGCATGCTGGTAGGCGCAGAAATCGCCGCCATCGCGGCCGCCGCCCCTTCTCCGGCGAAGGAGGAGTGAGATGAACTGTGGCGACGATCTCTACTACCTGCAGGACAGCCGCAGCTACGTCGGAAACGACGTGCTGTGGTGGGCAAAGGACGGCAGCGGCTACACCACGGATCTGCGCAAGGCGCATGTCTACACTCGCGGCGAGGCCATGACGCAGCATGAATCCCGCATTACAGACATCCCCTGGCCGAAGTCCTACATCGATGCCAAGACCCGGCCGGCCGTGGACATGCAGTACATCAACCGCGATGAGGCACTGATCGGCACCGGCATTGTCCTGGTCAAACCCGAGAAGCCAAAGCGCTCTCTCACCAACTGCGGCGGCTGCGGCAGGTTCATCGTCGAGCGCCAGCTCTGGGCCGGAGCGTGCCGCCATTGCGGCGCAGACAACAGGCCATGACCGAAGCAGCAGAACGAATCATCGAATTGACCCGCCGCGCTTGGCGGATTGGAGAATCAGATGGCTACCGGCATGCCTAAACTCATCTCGTTGGACGCCTGGGCGGAACGCATGTTCGGTACCGCGAAGCCGCACCGCAACACGCTTCGAAACTGGCGTAAGCTGGGCCTCATCAGCCCGCTACCCGTGAAGTGTGGGCGCATGTACTTCGTCGAGCCTGATGCGGTCTATATGGACGAGGGCGGTGAACTCGCTCGGAGGATCGGAAATGGCCGCTAGGCGCAGGGTGGCAAGTCGCAGGAACTGGCCGGCGAACCTTAACCAGAACGGCGCAGGCTACTTCTACTGGCGCGACCCGAGCACACAGAAAGACTACGGGCTCGGGCGCGACCAGGCGAAGGCGTTTCAGGAGGCCAGGGCAGCCAATGCCGAAATTGCGAGGCGCGCAGAACACACGTCGCTTGCGCAGCGCATCAGCACGCCAGAAGGTAAGACGCTGACAGAGTGGGCGCCGGAGTACCTGAAAGCGTATGAGAGCGAGAGGTCCCCCGCCGCGGCAACCATGAAGACCGTCAGGGCCGGCGTCCGGGCATGCCTAGATGCGCCGTTTGCCGGTAACGCGCTGAAGGCGATCACGACGAATGACGTTCACAAGTACATCAATGCCGCCATAGAGGACAGGGGCGCCAACATGGCGAAGCTGATCCGCAAGACTCTTAACGACATGTTCCGGGAGGCCGAGATAGCTGGCCTGATCGACGGGGGAGCGAACCCCGTCACGGTGACGCGCGCGCCGAAATTCGATGTGGAGCGCTCACGCTTGACGCTTGAGCAGTTCCGCGCCGTCTACGCGAAGGCGAAGGCGATGGATCCGTGGGTGGCGCGTAGTCTGGAGTTGGCGCTGCTGACCGGCCAGCGGCGGGAAGACATTGCGCGAATGAAGTTTGCTGACGCGAAGGATGGGTTCCTGCATGTCGTCCCCTCCAAGGGGCGCGGCGCCATCAAGCTGAGGATTCCCCTGTCGCTGCGCCTGGATGCGCTGAGTATGACGCTTGGCGACGCGATCAAGCTGGCGCGCGATAGCGTGATCTCAAAGAGCGTATTGCACCAGGTCAGAAATTCAGGGCGTCGCAAGCCTGGTGCTACTGTGACGGCAGATAACCTCACGAAGGCGTTTCAAGCACTGCGGGAGGATGCCGAACTGACGTGGGAAGAAGGGAGGGATCCAGCGACATTCCATGAGCTGCGCAGCTTGTCTGCTCGGCTCTACACCGAGCAGTACGGGCCGGAGTTCGCGCAGTCCATCCTTGGGCACAAGACGGCCAGCATGACAGCGATGTACCGCGATGTGCGTGGCGCCGAGTGGATTGAGATCAAGGTGGCCGTCTGACCGAATTCCAGACGAATTCCAGACGATTGGCAGACGGCCCGCGCCAGCTATGGCTTTCCGGCGCGCTCGATTACGCGGCGAGTAATCGTTCCGCGTCCGCCGCATCGCGGACGCGGGGAATGGTGCGATCCGGCGTCCGCGCCTTCCACTGCGGAAGACGCGGACGCCGGCGCAAGCGCGGTCAGGGCTTGAAGGTGTCGCCCAGTACCACGCCCTCGCGGCGGGGGTCGGTGCCGCCCTGCAGCACCGCCACGCCATTGCGCTGCACACGCATGATGGTGTTGACGCCGCTGGCCTGCGCCGTCGTGCCTATGGTGTGGCCGAGCGCCCGCAGCCCGGTGATCAGCGGATCATCATTGCCGCCGTTCGCGCTATTGACATAGGGATGCTCGCCGCCGAGCGTGGTGGTGGGCGAATTCGACGCGCCGAAGTCGATCAGGTTGGCCGACTGCTGCGCATCGAGCCCCCAGTCGAGCACGCCGACCAGGGTCTTCACCACGTACTGCGGAATCGTGCCGCCGCCCGGCGAGCCAGTGGCCATCACGAAGTCACCCTTCGAGCCGTCCGGCGCGACCTTGAAGACCAGCGTCGGCGCCATCGAGCTGCGCGGCCGCTTGCCCGGGGCGACGCGGTTCGCATAGGGCGTGCCGCTGCTGTCCGCCGGGTCGGCCGAGAAGTCCGTGAGCTGGTTGTTGAGCAGGAAGCCGTTGGTCATGTGGAAGGACCCCATGCTGCTCTCCACCGTGGTGGTCGCCGACAGCACGTTGCCGTCGCCGTCCACGATGGTGAAGTGGTTCGTGCCATGCTCGACCAGCAGCTTGTCCACGCCCAGCGGCACCGCGCCCAGGTTGCCCGGGTTGGCCGTCTTCATGCTCGCGCTGAAGCTGACCAGCCCCGCCCGGCCCTGCAGGTAGGCCTTGTTCAGCATCGCGTCCGGGCTGCCGCCGGGCAGCGGCACGAAGTCGGTGTCGGCCACGTACTTGTCGCGATCGGCGTAGGCCAGGCGTTCCGCTTCGGTGACCAGGTGCACGCCCAACACCGTTGGCCGCCCACCTTCGCCGTCGATGGCCGTGGGCTTGTGCAGCTTCAGGTTGAAGTTCTCGAGGATCCCCAGCGCCGAGGCGACGGCGATGCCGCCGGAGGACGGCGGCGGCATGCCGCAAACCCAATAGTCGCGATAGGTGGTGCAGATGGATTCGCGGCGCTTCGCCTCGTAGGCGGCCAGATCGGCCAGCGTGGTCTTGCCCGGGGTGATGACGCTGCCGTCGGCACCGCCGGAGGTGGCGATCTTGGCCACGATATCCTGCGCGATCTTGCCGGTGTACAGGGCATCGGCACCCTTGCTGGCCATCTCGGTCAGGGCGTTGGCGTAGGCCGGGTTGACCAGCAGCGTGCCGAGCGCCTTGGGCGAGCCGTCGGCGTTGAGGAAATAGGCCGCCGCCTCGGGATCGCGCTTCAGGCTGGCCGCGTTCATTGCGATGGCACTGGCGAGGCGGCCGCCGATGCGGAAGCCGTTGGTGGACAGCGCAACGGCGTCGCCGAACAGGTCCTTCCAGGCCAGCTTGCCATGGTCCTTCTGCACCGCCTCCAGCAGGCGCGGCACGCCGATGGTGCCGATCGAGCGGCCGCTGGCACGGGCGCTGGGCACGGGCGCGCTGCGGTCATTGACTTCGTCGACATAGCGCAGGTAATAGCCGGTGGCGGCGGCCGGCGCCGTCTCGCGCCCGTCGTATGCCTGCACGGTCTTCTTGGCCGCGTCATAGAAGAGCATCAGTCCGCCCGAGCCGAGGCCGGTGGCCTCGGGTACGGTCAGCCCCAGCACGGCCTGCACGGCCACCGCCGCGTCGGCCGCGCTGCCGCCGCGCCTGAGCACGGCACAGCCCGCTGCGCTGGCCAGCGCATTCGAGCTCGACACCATGTACTTCTGCGCGTAGACCGGCTTGAGCCCGGTACGGTAGCCCGATGCCGGTTCCGGCAGGGAAGGATCGCCGGGCTGGTTGGAGCCCACCACGACACTGCCGCCGCTGCTGTCGGTGGCCAGGCAACTGGAATCGGCCTGCAGCGGCGGCGTAGGATCGGCCGCCTGGGTCAGCGGCGGAGAATCGCCGCCCCCGCACGACACCAGCAACAGTGAGGCGGCGACGATGGGAGCGATCGCCGGCAGATAGTTTCTTGTTTTCATTCAGTCTTCCCTGCGTGTGGTTTCTTGTCGAACCGGACCCGTCCGTGCAGGACGCAGCCAGCCCCGCGAGCGTTGCGCGGGCCGGCCCGTGGCGCGAGGCGGGGCCGGAGACGGAGCAAGCCTGCGCAATGACAGGGGTGCTCCGCCAGGGAAGAGAAGAACATAGTCTCAAAGAGCAGACAATCAGAATCGATCAGGATTGCAGCACAGCGCCAGAACCACTTCCGCGCAAGCGGAGGCCCGGTCGGGCGCGCCAGCCTTCCTCACGCCAGCGCTGGTCCGGTGCCTCGATTATCATCAGCACTTTCCCGACACGCGCCTGCCGCAGGAATTCCATGCCCGACCTGTCCGCCTTCCCCATCACGACGAAATGGCCCGCCGTGCATCCCGAGCGCATCCAGCTCTATTCGCTGCCGACGCCCAATGGCGTCAAGGTATCGATCATGCTGGAGGAGACCGGCCTGCCCTATGAGGCCCACCTGGTGCGCTTCGACAGCAACGACCAGATGTCGCCCGCGTTCCTGTCGCTCAACCCGAACAACAAGATCCCGGCCATGCTCGACCCCAATGGTCCCGGCGGCAAGCCGCTGGCGCTGTTCGAGTCCGGCGCCATCCTGATCTACCTGGCGGACAAGGCCGGCCGCCTGCTGCCGCAGGACGCGGCCGCGCGCTACGAAACCATCCAGTGGCTGATGTTCCAGATGGCGGGCATCGGGCCGATGTTCGGCCAGCTCGGCTTCTTCCACAAGTTCGCGGGGCGCGACTTTGAAGACAAGCGTCCGCGCGACCGCTATGTGGCCGAGTCGCGCCGCCTGCTGGGCGTGCTGGAGGGCCACCTGTCCGGCCGCGCCTGGATCATGGGCGATGACTACACCATCGCCGACATCGCGACCTTCCCCTGGGTGCGCAACCTGATCGGCTTCTACGAGGCGGGCGATCTGGTGGGCTTTGCCGACTTCCCGAACGTCGCGCGCGTGCTGGAGGCATTCCTGGCGCGGCCGGCGGTGGTGCGCGGACTGGAGATTCCGAAGCGGACCTGATCCTGCCGCCTGCCTGGTGCGGGCGCAGACCCTGGCGCGCCAGCGTGCCCGCGCCGCGCTGGCGCCGGCGGGACGGCACAGATGGCCGGCCGCTCTGCTAAGGTTGACAGGGCGGATAGCACTGAAAGGGCTGACATGGCTGATATGGAAATCCCCGAACCCTCCGGCATCTCCGACTGGCACGCACACGTCTATTTCGACGCCGCGAGCCGCGACGCTGCGCTGGCGCTGCGCGCGCGGCTGGACGCGGCCTTCGGCGCGCGCATCGCGCTGGGGCGGGTGCACGACCGCCCGGTGGGGCCGCACCCCTGCGCGAGCTACCAGGTCGCCTTCGCGCCGGCGCAGCTCGCCGAGCTCGTCTCATGGCTGGCGCTGCACCATGGCGCGCTCGACGTGCTGATGCACCCCAACACCGGCCATGCCCTGCGCGACCACCGCGACTGCGCGCTGTGGTTCGGCCACAGCCACGCCTTGAACCTGCAGGCGCTGGGCGGCGGCTGAAGATTCCGGCCGCCATCGCCTCAAGACAACGCGCCCCCAGACAACACCGCCGGGGACAACGGCGGCGAAGGCCGGGGGACAGCCCGGCCTGACTTCAGTCGCCTCGCGCTACACCTTCACGGCGCGGATCCGCACCGCCGGCCCAGATCCAGGTTCCGTCCGGACGCCGCACGCGCACGATGGCCTGGGTGCCGCTGGTCATGTCGATCTCGGCAACCTGGTGTCCGCGCTCGCGCAGCGCCTGCACCAGGCCAGGCGTGACCAGCCCTTTCTCCACCTCGGTCGGGCCGTTGCGGCTGCCGAAGTTGGCCATGCCGATCGCCTGCTGCGGCTCGAGCTTCCAGTCGAGCAGCCCGATCGCGGTCTTCGCCACGTACTCGATGATCTGCGAGCCGCCGGGGGAGCCGAGCGCCGCCACCAGCTTGCCCGACTCACGGTCGAACACCAGCGTGGGCGCCATCGACGAGCGCGGCCGCTTGCCCGGCTCGACGCGGTTGGCCACCGGCTTGCCGTTCTCGCTGGGGACGAAGGAGAAGTCGGTCAACTGGTTGTTCAGCATGAAGCCGTGCACCATCAAGTGCGAGCCGAAGTAGGACTCGATGGTGGTGGTCATCGACAAGGCCCCGCCGCGATTGTCCACGGCGACGATCTGCGAGGTCGAGACGCGCGGCGGCGAGCGGTCCGGCGCGAAGGCCACCTTGGCGCCGGGCGGCACGCCGGGCTCGGCCTTGCCCATGCTCTTGTCACCGATCAGCGCAGCGCGCGTGGCGAGGTAGCCCGGATCGACCAGGCCGGCCACATTGACCGGCACGAAGTCGCTGTCGGCCACGTACAGGCCGCGGTCGGCATAGGCCAGGCGCTGGGCCTCGGCCACCGCGTGCACCGCCTCTACGGGCGGCTCCAGGCCGGCCGGCGTGGCCACGGCCTTCGGTTGCAGCGCAGCCAACGCGTACTTCGGGTCGCGCTTTTCCAACGCCTCGAGCGTGCCCAGGATCTGCGCGATGGCGATGCCGCCGGACGACGGCGGCGGCATGCCGCAGATCTTCCAACGACGGTAGTCGGTGCAGACCGGCTCGCGTTCCTTGGCCCGGTAGTCACGCAGGTCTGCCAGGGACAACGAGCCGGCATTGGCACTGCCATTGACCTTGGCGACGATGTCGCGCGCGATGGCGCCGGAGTAGAAGGCGGCAGTGCCCTGGCGCGCGATCAGGCGCAGCGTGCGTGCCAGCTCCGGGTTCTTGATCAGGGTGCCGACCGCCTTGGGCTTGCCTTGCGCATCGAGGAAATAGGCCGCCATCTCCGGCGAATCGGGCAGGAACTTGTCGGCCGCCACCTGCGTGTAGAGCCGCTCGGACATCGGGAAGCCCTTCTCGGCAAGCCGGATCGCAGGCTCGAACAAGCGGGCCCACGGCAGGCGGCCGTGCTGCCGGTGCGCCAGCTCAAGCGCGCGCAGCACGCCCGGCGTGCCCACCGAGCGCCCGCCGATCTGCGCCTCGGAGAACTCCATCGGCTTGCCATCCGGCCGCAGGAAAAGGCGCTCCGTGGCCCCCACCGGCGCCGTCTCGCGCCCATCGTAGGCCTGCACGCGCTTGCCATCCCAGTACATGATGAAGGCACCGCCGCCGATGCCGGTGGCCTGGGGCTCCACCAGGTTGAGCACGGCCTGCATGGCGACGGCGGCGTCGATGGCAGAACCACCCAGGCGCAGGATCTCGCGTCCTGCCTCCGTCGCCAGCGGGTTGGCCGCCGCCGCCATATGGCGCTGCGCAAAGGTGGTGGTCATGCCGGTGCGGTAGCCGGAAGCGACTTCCGGCGCGGCCGGCAATGCCGCGGCGGGCTGTGCGGGCTGTGCCGGGGCCGCCGGGGCCGCTGCCGCGCCCTGGCTCGGCGCCTGCTGCGTACTGCAGGCGCCAAGGAGCGCAAGCATTGCGGCGGCGAGCGCGCCGCGCGCAATCATCGGAGGGGTTGCGGGATGAGCCATGCGTCGTCTCCTTGGGTGTAGAAGCGAGGATTGTAGCGGCGCCCCCGCCGGCAATCACCCCCCGCGCTGCGCGACCGGCAGCCGCGCCAGCCCGGAGGCGTAGGCGCGCCCCTCCTCCAGCCATTGACAGGACAACTTCTTGATATTCCTGAGCGGCCATCCGCGCTAGAGTAACAGGGCGTGGCAGCCGGCCGGCAACACCGTACGCCGGCATGTGCCAGCATCGGCATGCGCCCCCGGCGCACCATCATTGACCTGGCCTTACGAACGATTACGAACGAGAACGGATATGCAACTCATCGGCATGCTGGATTCCCCCTATGTGCGCCGCGCGGCCATCTCGCTGCGCCTGCTCGGGCTGCCCTATGAACACAAGCCGCTGTCGGTGTTCCGCACCTATGAGGATTTCCGCGGCATCAATCCCGTGGTCAAGGCGCCGACGCTGGTCTGCGACGACGGCCAGGTGCTGATGGACTCGACGCTGATCATCGACTACGCGGAAACCGTCCTGGCGCCCGGCCGCAGCCTGATGCCAGCCGAGCCACGCGCACGCACTCTCGCCCTGCGCCGCATCGGGCTGGCGCTGGCCGCCTGCGAGAAGGCGGTGCAGATCGTCTATGAGCAGAACCTGCGGCCTGAGGAAAAGCGCCACGCGCCTTGGCTGGAGCGGGTCACGCTGCAGTTGCATGCTGCCTGTGCGGAACTGGAAGGTGAGTTGCTGACGGATGCTGGGCCGCTGCCGACACCGGAGGACCAGGCTGGCATCAGCATTGCTGTGGCTTGGCGGTTTATTCAGTTGATGGTGCCGGGGGTGGTGCCGGCGGTTGACTATCCGCGGTTGAATGCGTTTTCGTTGCAGGCGGAGGAGACGCAGGCGTTTTTGGAGACGCCGGTGGTTTGAGGCCGCTTTGGTCTGCTTTTAGTCTGCTTTGGTCTGCTTTGGTCCGCGGGTCCAATCCGGCGGTGCTGGTTGTTTCGGACAACGGCCTGTTTCGACTCCCCCTGCGGGGGAGCCGACCTACTTTCTTGTCTCGTCAAGAAAGTAGGCAAAGAAGGCGACCCGGGCGCGGCGAAAGACTCCTCGCGATTTGCCGCGGCCGCCGCGCCCGTCCGAACTCGCGTCCTGCGGCCGCTCAGACAGCGGACGGGCTTCATCGGCGGCCACGGCAAATCGCGAGGCGCCGCACAACGGGAGGGAACGGCCAAACCGTCGGGGCGCGGGTGCCACCGACACTGCCAATTCCGTGGGAATGGCGAAGTCTTCCGTGAACCGGCAGCTCCCGCTGCCGGTTCACCCGCCACCCGAAGCGAAGCGAGGCGTGGCGTCTTTACCCTGCCGTATGCGGCGCCTCGCGGGCTGGCTGAAAGAGCGGAAAAGAGGGCCCCCTGTCTGAGCATCGCCGTAAGGCGATGTGAGTTGGGGCCCGGCCGCTCTTTCAGCCAGCCCGCGAGGGGGGGTAAGCCGCATCCGGCGCGCCTTCTTTGCCTACTTTCTTGGCAAGACAAGAAAGTAGGTCGGCTCCCCGCAGGGGAGTCGAAACAGGCCTTTGCGCCCAAACAACCAACACCGCCAGACCGAACCCGCAAGCCTGGCACCGGCCATCAGCCAAAACGGCCCAAGCCATTCAAACAAGCCCCAAGAAAACTAAGCCCCTCCCTCCTGCCCCCCTCCCCCCAACGCATCCATCACCGCCATCAACTGCTCCCGCAGCCAGCGGTTGGCCCCGTCGTTCTCGCCGCCCGCATGCCAATAGAGATGCAATTCCAGCGAAGGCACCTTGAACGGCAGCGTCAGCAACCGATTGGCATAGGGCTCGTTAGCAATGCGCGCATAGCGCAGAGGCAGCGTAGCCAGCAGGTCGGTGCAACTCACCACGCGGCAGGCCGCCGCATAGTGCTGACAGCGCAGCCGCACGCGCCGCGTCAGGCCCATGCGATGCAGAGCCTGGTCCTCCAGCCCGGCGCCGCGCCGGCGCGAAGACACATGGACGTGCTCGGCCGCGAGGTAGCGCTCCAGCGTCAGTTCCTTCTTGACCAGCGGATGGTCGCGCCGCGCCAGCACCACCATCGGGTCCGCCATGAAGGGCGCGTGGTGGATGGCCGGTGACACCGGCAGCAGGATATCGATGGCGGCATCGAGCGTGCCCGCCAGCAGCTCGGATTCCATCTCGCGGCGGTCGAAGCGGATCGCCGCGATCTCCACCTGCGGTGCTGCGGCGGTCACGCGCGCCATCAGCGGCGGCAGCAGCGTGGATTCCAGCGCGTCGCGCATGCCGATGGTGAAGCGGCGCACGGTGGCGGTCGGGTCGAAATGCGGGGTGTCCTGCAGCGTGCGGGCGAAGGACTGCAGCGCGCCGCGCACCTCGGATGCCAGAGAGCGCGCCAGTGGCGTAGGCGCCATGCCCTGCCCGCGCCGCTCGAACAGCGGGTCGTCGAACAGCGCACGCAGGCGCCCCAGCGCGTGGCTCACCGCGGGCTGCGTCAGGTTGAGCTGGCGCGCGGCCGCGGTGATGCTGCCTTCGCTGTAGATGGCGTCGAACACCACGAAGAGATTCAGGTCGATGCGGGAGAGCTGCATGGCAAGGATTCTGTCATGGAATGCAGGATATTGATACTAGCAAATCGAGAAAATTCATTTCCCTAATTACCATGATTCCGATAGAGTGTCTCCAGCCGGCACGGACCGTGCCCTCCGGCGCCCCGCCAACGCCCGTGGCGCCGGCTTATTTCTGTGGTTGTGAGGAGACCCCCATGGAGTTCGAATACTCGCCGAAGGTCAAGGAACTGCAAGCCAAGCTGCTGGCATTCTTCGACAAGCACATCTACCCGAACGAGAAGCGCTTCTACGCCGAGATCCAGGCCAACCGCGAAGCGGGCAACGCCTGGGTACCGACCAAGGTGATCGAGGAACTGAAGCCGCTGGCGCGCGAGCAAGGCCTGTGGAACCTCTTCCTGCCGCGCTCGCCGCGCGCCCCGCAGGGCCTGTCCAACCTCGAATATGCGCCGCTGTGCGAGATCATGGGCCGTGTGCCCTGGTCGGCCGAGGTGTTCAACTGCGCCGCGCCCGACACCGGCAACATGGAAACCCTGGAGCGCTACGCCTCCGAGGAACTGAAGGACAAGTGGCTGGAGCCGCTGCTGGCCGGCGAGATCCGCTCGGCCTTCCTGATGACCGAGCCGGCCGTGGCCTCGTCGGACGCCACCAATATCGAATGCCGCATCGAGCGTGACGGCAACGACTACGTGATCAACGGCACCAAGTGGTGGTCGTCGGGCGCCGGCGATCCGCGCTGCCACGTCTACATCGTGATGGGCAAGACCAATCCCGATGCCGCCCGCCATGCGCAGCAGTCGATGATCGTCGTGCCCGCCAACACCCCGGGCATCACCATCAAGCGCTTCCTGCCGGTGTTCGGCTATGACGACGCGCCGCACGGTCACATGGAGATCGAGCTGAAGAACGTGCGCGTGCCGGCCAGCAACATCCTGCTGGGCGAAGGCCGCGGCTTCGAGATCGCCCAGGGCCGCCTCGGCCCGGGCCGCATCCACCACTGCATGCGCAGCATCGGCGTGGCCGAGCGCGCACTCGAGCTGCTGTGCCAGCGCGCCCTCAAGCGCGTGGCCTTCGGCAAGCCGGTGGCGGCCCAGGGCGTGACGCGCGAGCGCATCGCCGAGGCCCGCTGCGAGATTGAGATGGCCCGCCTGCTGACGCTCAAGGCCGCCTACATGATGGACACGGCGGGCAACAAGGTCGCCAAGGCCGAGATCGCGATGATCAAGGTGGTGGCACCGAACATGGCGCTCAAGGTCATCGACTGGGCCATCCAGGTGCATGGCGCGGCCGGCGTCTCGAGCGATACCCCGCTGGCCAACTGGTGGGCGCACCAGCGCACGCTGCGCCTGGCCGACGGTCCGGACGAGGTGCACCGCAACGCCGTCGCCAAGCTGGAGCTGGCCAAGCACATGAATGTGAACCCGAACGAGATCGACATGCCGGTGACGCGCGGCTTCTGAGCCCCGTCCGCCGTTCCGGCGGCGGCCGCCCCCGTCCTCATTGCAGGCGGCCCTGCCGGCTACATGGAAAACGCGCAGCCTGTCTGCGCGTTTTTTTCTTCTGTGCTTAAATCGCCCGATTCGCCATATCGGCGGTCGATGTGGCATGCGCAACGATCACAGCCAGGAGCCCTTCCCGATGATCGACGTCTATACCTGGGCCACGCCCAACGGTCACAAGGTTCACATCATGCTGGAGGAATGCGGCCTGCCCTACCGCGTCCACCCGATCAACATCGGCGCCGGCGACCAGTTCGGCAAGGACTTCCTCGCCATCAGCCCGAACAACAAGATCCCGGCCATCGTCGACCCGGACGGCCCGGACGGCAAGCCGATCTCGCTGTTCGAGTCGGGCGCCATCCTGGTCTACCTGGCCGGCAAGACCGGCAATTTCCTGCCCGAGGACGTGCGCGGCAAGTACGAGGCTCTGCAGTGGCTGATGTTCCAGATGGGCGGCGTCGGCCCGATGCTGGGCCAGGCCCACCACTTCCGCCTCTACGCGCCCGAGCAGATCGAGTATGCGGTCAACCGCTACACCAACGAGGCCAAGCGCCTGTACGGCGTGATCGACACGCAGCTGTCCAGGCACGAATGGCTGGCCGGCGACGAGTACACCATCGCCGACATCGCCACCTTCCCGTGGCTGCGCAACTGGCAGAACCAGGGGGTGGAACTGGACGACTACCCCAACCTGAAGCGTTGGTTCAACACCATTGCCGAGCGCCCCGCGGTCAAGCGCGGCGTGGAGGTGCTGTCCAAGGAGCGGCGCGCGCTGCAGGACGATCCCCGCGCGCGCGAGATGCTGTTCGGCGTCACGCAGTACCAGCGCCACGGCTGAAGGCCGGGGCGCCTGAGCGTGCAGGCCCTGGTGCGGGCCACGCTGCGGGCCCCATTCAGTCCGCGGCCCGCAGCGCCGGGTGCAGGCCGCACAGAAGGCCCGCGGGCTCCGACAAGGCTTCGATGCGATACGCCTCGCCGGCCTCGGGCACATAGACCATGCCGGGCTGCAGGTAGGCCTCCCGCGCCTGCCCCGCTTCCGCATCATTCCCTGCCGCGTCCGCCATCCGATCGGCGCAATCGGCGCAATCGTCGAGACCGGCCGCCGTCGCCTCCGGCCACCACTGCAGGCGCAGCGTCCCCCGATAGCACGCCGCCCAGCACAGCCCGCGCCGTGCCAGCGCATCGGCCCAGCCGGTGTCGCCGCGCCGCAGGGTAGCCAGGGCCGCATGGTCGCGCAGCGCGGTGCCGCCTGTGGTGCTGCCTGTCTCGCCCGGGCCGCGGGCGTGCTCGCCATCCAGCGCCAGGAAGGCCTGGTCCGCGCGCAGCAGCGTGCCACCGTCCCAGCTCGCATCGCCATGGCTCTTGCCCATGGGCGCGGCGTGCACCGGCGCGGCACACACCAGCACGCTGTCGAGCAGCGCGCGCACCCGCAGCACGCCGCCGCTGGGCGGCGCCAGCAGGTCGCCCGCGCCCATCAGCACGATCCCACCGTCGCCATCGAGCGCCAGCGCCAGCGCGCCGCGCAGGCAGGCCCACCATTGCTGCCCGGCCGCCACCACGCCCTCCTGCGACTCGCCCTCGCGCAACAGCAGGTAGTCGGTTGCGCTGTACTGCGCATCGCCCGGCAACATACGGGCACGCAAGCCAACACGCGGACCGACGGCGCCCGGCGCCTCGCCGAACGGTGCATCGAAGAGAGACAGGATCTGCATGGCACGCTCCTCGCGCGGCCAGCCCCTAAAGAATGTAGCGGCTGTAACCGATAGTGCGTGCCACTATAAGTTGTCGCTCAGGCAAGGTCAAACCCTTAGCCTCTGACCGACTCTATTACTGCCAGGATCATGGTCGGTGCGCCTTTGAAGCTGTTCGGACAACAACTAGCCATGCTGCGAAAGCAGCGAGGTTGGTCTCAGGAAAAGCTGGCGCTTGAGAGCGGATTGGCGCGCTCCTACGTCAGTGGCATCGAACGCGGCGTGCGCAACGTGGCCCTGATCAATATCTGCGCGCTGGCAGACACGCTGGGCGTGCCGCCCAGCGACCTGATGCGCTTCGGCGAATCCCCCGCCACTCAGCTGCTGCTGGAGCAGAAGCGCGCGCCCTTCCGTGCCGGCAAGAACCCCGCCCAGCAGGCCACGCTGCGCTATATGTCGGCGCTGTCCGACAGCGAGCAGGATGTGGTGGCCGCCGTCGCGCGCGCCCTCGCCAATAAAGGCAGCGCGCGCTGAGCGTCGACGCACTCACCCTTTCGCTGCTTTCATCGCTCCCCTCGCATACATCGCTCTGCTTGCAGCCTAGGCGGCCGCCGCGGCCTGGGTTTCGGCGTCGGCGAGGTGACGCGAGAACGTGGCCGCATCCAGGTTGGCCCCGCACAGGATCAGCGCCACGCGCTTGCCGTCCAGCGCTGCGCGCAGCGGCCCCATCAGCGCCGCGGTCGAAGCCGCGGTGGCAGGCTCGACAGCCAGCTTCATGTCGCGGTACAGCCAGCGCATGGCCGCGCGCAGCTGGTCGTCGCTGACGCGCACCATGGCATCGGCAAAGCGGCGGCATACGCCATAGCTGTAGGGCAGCGCGTAGGGCGCGCCCAGGCTGTCGGCAATGGTCTGCACGCGCGCGAGCCGCTGCGGCGCGCCGGCCTCGAAGCTGCGCGACATCGCATCGGCGCCCTCCGGCTCGACGCCATAGACGCGGCAGGCCGGATTGATCTGCTTGACGGCCGCGGCGATGCCCGCGCACAGGCCGCCGCCGCCCACCGGCACCACCACCGCATCCAGCGCAGGCACCTGCCGCATCAATTCCAGCCCGACCGTGCCGGTACCCTGCGCGATCAGCGGGCCGTCATAGGGATGGACCATGGTGCGCCCCTCCTGCACCACCAGTTCGTCCGCGCGCGCGAAGGCCGCGTGCACGTCGGGCAGCAGCTCCACCTCGGCGCCCCAGGCGCGGCACGCATCGACCCGGGCCGGGCTGGCGCTGGCCGGCATCGCCAGCCTCGCGCCGACGCCGGCCACGCGGGCCGCGTAGGCCACCGCCATGGCGTGGTTGCCCGCGCTGGCGGCGACCACGCCGCGCTCGCGCGCCGGGCCGTCGAGCTGCAGGATGCTGTTGAGCGCGCCGCGCAGCTTGAAAGTGCCGGTGAGCTGGAACAGCTCCAGCTTGAGCCAGACCTCGGTGGCTGGGTGCAGTCGCGCGGGAAGCTCGCCGGCCTGCCATTGCCAGACCGGGGTGGGCAGGACCTTGCCACGCAGGCGCGCCGCGGTGGCCTCGATCTCCGCCAGCGTGGGATACGGGGCATACAGGTGGGCGAGTTGCTGCGGCAGGTCGAGCAGATTGGACATGGGATTCTCCATCGATGCATTCGGTTCGTTCGGATTCGGGACGCGGACGGCGACGGCGCGCGGAAAAACCGCGCGCGCGCCCGGACTGGGGCCACCAAGCACCGGCCGAAGCCGCAGCTCAGCGACCCGAAATAATTCGAATGATCGAAGCGATGGAGAGGGAGACGCCGGCCTCGGACGAGGCGGCGATGCCCGACGCCGCATGGCGTGCGGCAGCGGCGACCGCGCAGCAAGCGCCGCCGCCACCGTGGACGGTGTCGGCGCGACGTGCGAAGGAGGCGGTCGGCGTGGAAGGCATAGAGCTGCAGTATGCCAAAGCGCCCGCCGCGCTGGCAAGTGGTGCGGCTGGCTTGGCGGCCCGGCAGCCGCAGGATTGCCCGATGACTCCGTCCGCCGCCAAGCCGCGCGGCCAGCGCAATGGCGAGCAGTTCGCTAGACGCCGAGCATCCCCGCGCGCTCGATGAAGCGGATCACCTCGTCCAGCCCCTGGCCCGACTTGATGCTGCCCATCACGAAGGGCCGCTCGCCGCGCATCTTGCGAGAGTCGCTCTCCATGACTTCCAGCGAGGCGCCCACATAAGGCGCGAGGTCGGTCTTGTTGATCACCAGCAGATCGGACTTGGTGATGCCGGGCCCGCCCTTGCGCGGGATCTTCTCGCCACCGGCCACGTCGATCACGTAGATGGTCAGGTCCGACAGCTCGGGGCTGAAGGTGGCCGCCAGGTTGTCGCCGCCCGACTCGATGAAGACCACGTCAGCATCGGGAAACCTCGCCAGCATGCGGTCCACGGCTTCGAGATTGATCGAGGCGTCCTCGCGGATGGCGGTGTGCGGACAGCCGCCCGTCTCCACCCCCATGATGCGCTCGGCCGGCAGCGCGCCGGAGAGGGTCAGCAGGCGCTGGTCTTCCTTGGTGTAGATGTCGTTGGTGATGGCGACCAGGTCGTAGCGGTCACGCATGGCCTTGCACAGCATTTCCAGCAAGGTGGTCTTGCCGGAGCCGACCGGGCCGCCCACGCCGACACGCAGCGGAGGATTTTTCTTGGTGCGGGTGCTCATGATGGATCTGCCTCTGGAAATCTGTCTCAGGAACGGAATAGCCGGGAATACTGGGTCTCGTGGCGTGCCGACAGCAGGCCAAGCATGGGCGAGAAGGTGGACAGCCCCGACTCTCCGTCGGCGGCGCGGCGCTGCGCCGCTGCCACGACCTCGAGCACCACGCCGTGCAAGCGGCGCAGGATGTGCTGCCCCGCCACTTGGCCGAGCGGCACCGCCTTGAGCGCCGCCGCCACCTGGTTCTCGGCCCAGCTGAAGCAATAGGCCGCCAGGCCGTCGCCCTCCTCCACCTGCAGTGCCACGCAGGCGGCGGTGAAGGCAGTGGGCAGGCAGACCGGCGACAGGCCGGCCAGCCCGCCGCGCAACGCCTCATCGCCCCAACCCATCTGCGCCAGCAGCCGCGCCAGCGACCAGCCCATCTGCTCGGTCTCGACCCGCAGCTCGGCGGTCTCGCGCGTGGCGTGGAACCAGTCGTTCCAATGCCGCACGCCTGGGTGATCGCCATTGCGCCAGGCGCGATGCAGCAGCAGCCACAGTGGCGCCTCGCACTGGGACTGCACGTGCAGGAGGTTGTCGTGGATCCAGCGCGCGGCGCTGTCGGCATCGCTTACCAGGCCGCAGTCGATGGCCGCTTCCAGGCCCTGCGAATAGCTGAAGCCGCCGATGGGCAGCGCGGGCGAGGCGAGGTGGAGCAGGGAGATGAGTTGGGGGAGTGAGGTCATGGTTGGGGCTTCTTGATGCGGGATGACCCCACCGTTGCAGATTCGGCGTCCGGCAGCTCTGGCGAGCGCCTGCCCTCTCCCCCATCCCCTCTCCCGCTAGCGGGAGAGGGGAGATCGGTCGCTTTGGCGGTGGCGGCTTCGGCCAGTGCGCCCAGGCATCCGACGCGCGCCGACTCTGTCGCCTCACGCTTCCCGGCCCGCCCGCGCTGCGCGCCGTGCTTCACTCTACTGCAGGTTTGCTCCCCTCTCCCGCTTGCGGGAGAGGGGCCGGGGGAGAGGGCCGGCGCATCCACGTGCCCGAGCCGCATCGCCACCTCGCGCACCTTTTCCAGCACGGATTCCGTTTGCCTGAGCACCTCGTTGTTCCAGAACCGCAGCACGGTGAAGCCGTTGCGCGCGAACCAGGCGTCGCGGCGCGCATCGGTTTCGTCGCCATGCTGCCCACCATCTGCCTCGACCACCAGCTTCAGCTCCATGCAGACGAAATCCACGATATAGGGCCCCAGCTGCTTTTGCCGCTTGAACTTCAGCCCCATGAAGCGATGCGCACGAAAGTGGTACCAGAGACGCTGCTCTGCCTGTGTCTGGCTCGCTCTCAGATTGCGGATGAACTGTGGCTTCGGCACGCGCCCGCCCTCTCCCCCCGCCCCTCTCCCGCCAGCGGGAGAGGGGAGTTCCGGTATCGGCAATGCAGCAGGCGATCGCTTCTTCATGCGTCCGCGCGAAGCCCCTCAGGACTTGTGCCCGCAATGCTCGTCATGCACGTGGTCATGCTCGCCGTGCGGGTGCGAGTGCCCATGATCGTGATCGTGCCCATGATGCTCATGAAACACCGCCTGCGCCGCCGCATAGTCCTCCGCGAAGGTCGCGTCGTGCCCGTGCTTGTGCCCGCCGCCATAGGCGCCCGCCTCCGGCTCGAACGGCAGCTCGGCCCGCTCGGCATGCACGCCCAGCCGCGCCAGCATATCGGCCAGCACCGGGTCGTACTCCAGGCGCAGGTAGTCGCGCCCCACTTCCACCGGCGTGTGGCGATTGCCGAGGTGGTAGGCGGCCCGCATCAGTGCCAGCGGGTCGGCTGCCGTCACATGCAGTACGCTTTCGGGCGCCGCCAGCACCTCGACGAAGGTGCCGGACTCGGTCACCAGCAGGTCGCCGCCGCGCAGCACGGTGCCGCGTGGCAGGAACAGCGCCACTTCCTCGCCGTTGTCGAGCGTGGCCCGCAGGCGGCTTTTGCTGCGGTCGCCGAAGGGCAGCACCAGCTTGGGCGAGCGCTTGACCAGCACGGGGGCGATGCCGTGCGGCGCGCTGAGATGTTTGGAGATCGTTTGCATGACAGGCCTGGACGAGGCGCGGCGCCGCAGTGCCGCGTCAGAAGAGGAAATATCGCTGCGCCAGCGGCAGCACCGTGGCCGGCTCGCACATGAGAAGCTGGCCATCGGCCACCACCTGGTAGGTCTCCGGGTCGACCGTGACGTGTGGCTGCCAGTCATTGTGCACCATGTCGCGCTTGCTGACGGTACGTGTGCCGCGTACCGCCGACAGCACCTTGCGCAGGCCATAGCGCTCACCCACGCCGGCGGCCAGCGCGGCCCGCGAGACGAAGGTCAGCGAGGACTGGTGCAGCGCCCCGCCGGCGGCGGCGAACATGGGGCGGTAGTGCACCGGCTGCGGCGTGGGGATGGAGGCGTTGGGATCGCCCATCGCGGCCGCGGCGATCATGCCGCCCTTCAGGATCAGGCTGGGCTTGACGCCAAAGAAGGCCGGCTTCCACAGCACCAGGTCGGCCCACTTGCCGACTGCGATGGAGCCCACCTCGTGCGCGATGCCGTGCGTGAGCGCCGGGTTGATGGTGTACTTGGCGATATAGCGCTTGACGCGGAAGTTGTCGTGCCCGCCGCGAGAGTCGTGCGGGTCGCCCGGCAGCTTGCCGCGCTGGGCCGCCATCTTGTGCGCGGTCTGCCAGGTGCGGATGATGACCTCGCCGACGCGGCCCATGGCCTGGGAATCGCTGGAGATCATCGAGAAGGCGCCCAGGTCGTGCAGGATGTCCTCGGCGGCGATGGTCTCGCGGCGGATGCGGCTCTCGGCAAAGGCGATGTCCTCAGCAATGGCCGGGTCCAGGTGGTGGCAGACCATCAGCATGTCGAGATGCTCGTCGAGCGTGTTGACGGTATAAGGCCGCGTCGGGTTGGTCGACGAGGGCAGCACATTGGCCTCGCCGCATACCTTGATGATGTCGGGCGCGTGGCCGCCGCCGGCGCCTTCGGTGTGGTAGGTATGGATGGTGCGGCCCTTGAAGGCCGCGATGGTGGCCTCGACGAAGCCCGCCTCGTTCAGCGTGTCGGTGTGGATCGCCACCTGGGTGTCGGTGGCATCGGCCACGCCCAGGCAGGTGTCGATGGCCTGTGGCGTGGTGCCCCAGTCCTCGTGCAGCTTGAGGCCGATGGCGCCAGCCTCGATCTGCTCGGCCAGCGGCCCCGGCTGGCTGGCGTTGCCCTTGCCGAGAAAGCCGATGTTCATCGGATAGGCGTCCGCCGCCTGCAGCATCCGGCTCATATACCAGGGCCCCGGCGTGACGGTGGTGGCGAAGGTGCCGGTGGCCGGCCCGGTGCCGCCGCCGATCATGGTGGTGACGCCGCTCATCAGCGCCTCCTCGATCTGCTGCGGGCAGATGAAGTGGATGTGGCTGTCGATGCCGCCGGCGGTGACGATCATGCCCTCGCCCGCGATCACCTCCGTGCCGGGACCGACCACGATGGTGACGGCCGGCTGGATGTCCGGGTTGCCCGCCTTGCCGATGGCGGCGATGCGCCCGCCCTTGAGGCCGATGTCGGCCTTGACGATGCCCCAGTGGTCGACGATCAGCGCATTGGTGATGACGGTGTCGACGCAATCGGCCGCCATGCGCTGGCTCTGGCCCATGCCGTCGCGGATCACCTTGCCGCCGCCGAACTTCACTTCCTCGCCGTAGACGGTGTAGTCCTTCTCCACCTCGATCACCAGCCCCGTGTCGGCCAGCCGCACACGGTCGCCGGTGGTGGGGCCGAACATCTCGGCATAGGCCTGCCTGGAGATCTTTACGCTCATCACAGCGCTCCCATGATCTTGCCGTTGAAGCCATAGACGATGCGCGCACCGTCCAGCGCCACCAGTTCCACGGTGCGGCTCTGGCCGGGCTCGAAGCGCACGGCGGTGCCGGCGGCGATGTTCAGCCGGAAGCCACGCGTGGCCTCGCGGTCGAAGTCGAGCGCGGCATTGGTCTCGTAGAAGTGGAAATGCGAGCCGACCTGGATGGGCCGGTCGCCGGTGTTGGCCACCGTCACGGTGACGGTGGGCCGTCCCGCGTTGAGTTCGATCTCGCCCTCGGCGGGCATCAATTCGCCGGGAATCATGCTGGCATCCTCCGCTTGTCCATGTCTCGCTCGTCCGTCCTCACTGGCCGTGGCTGCGCGCGGTGCGCTCACGCTGCAAGCAGGCCGGCGCCGTACAGCGCCACGCCCGCACCGGCCGCGCGCATCAGCCAGCCCGCCTGCCGCCGCAGCACGCTACCCAGGCCGATCCCCGACAGGTGCAGCGCCATCGTGGCGCTGGCGAAGCCGGCCACATAAGCCAGCGTGGCCGGCAGCGCGGCGGCGCCCGCGGGCAGTTCGGCGCCGTGCGCATCGCCATGGAACAGCGCGAAGCCACCGACGATGGCCATGCCGGCCCAGCCCGGCAGCGCGGCGCGCGCCGCCACCAGCAGGCCGATCACCAGCAGCGAGGCGGCGATCATCGGCTCCACCGCCGGCAGGCCGAAACCGGCCAATCCCAGCGCGGCGCCCGCCAGCATCAGCGCGACGAAGACGAGCGGCAGACGCAGTACGGCGGCAGGCCCCCTGTACTGCGAAGACTGTTCGCCCTGCGCGCTCCAAACCCCGACCGCAGTCATCGCCAGCAGGTGGTCCAGCCCGGTGAAGGGATGCAGCAGCCCCGCCCACAGGCTGGCGCCGACGGTGGCGGCGTCATGCCCCGGATGGGCGAAGGCCGAGGCGGTGGCGAGCGTGAGCGTGATGCCGACGGCCAGGCGCGCGCGAAGGGTGTTGGCGGAGGTGCGGTTCATGCGAGTCTCTCTGGTCGGATGCGATTGTCGGTTGCAGTGATCAGATGCAGATATCGAATACGGTCGCCCGCTTCGGCGTTGGGACGCGCGGAGGATGCAGGTCCCCCACGATGCGCCCCGATGCCGGGCCGGCTCAGACGATCGGGTGATGCACGGTGACCAGCTTGGTGCCGTCCGGGAAGGTCGCCTCCACCTGGATCTCCGGGATCATCTCGGCCACGCCTTCCATCACGTCCTCGCGGGTCAGCACGGTGGTGCCTTCGTGCATCAGCTCGGCCACGGTGCGGCCATCGCGCGCGCCTTCCATGATGGCCGCGGTGATCAGGGCCACCGCCTCCGGGTAGTTCAGCTTCAGCCCGCGCGCGCGGCGGCGCTCGGCCAGCAGCGCGGCGGTGAAGATCAGCAGCTTGTCCTTCTCGCGTGGCGTCAGTTCCATCGTATCGCTCCTTTTCTTCCTCTTGTTCCCTGCGTCCAGTCCGTCAAGCGCGCCGCCTTGGGGCCGCGCCGACGCTCAGGTAGCCCACAAGCGCAGTGGCCGCGCCTGCACGCCGTGCAGCGGCTCGCGCAGCAGCGTCCACGCGGCCACCAGCAAGTGGCGCACCGCTTCCATCCGCTCGCCCAGCACGCGCAGCAGCAGCATCGGCTGGCCGCCCGCCGCCGGCAGGCAGCTCACGCCGGCACGCAGCGCCGGCGTGTAAGGCAGGATTTCGGCCAGCCGCTCCGCCAGCTCGGGCGTGGCGCCCTCGCCCACCGCCCACAGCGTGCCCATCACGCCCAGCCCGTCCATGCCCGCCAGCGCATCGCGCAGCGGCGAGCCGGCCTCGACATGCGCCTGCTCGATCCACTGCGCGCGCTCCGTGCCGCCGATCCAGGTGTCCAGCCACACCGAGCCGCTGGACCAGTTTTCGCCGGAGGCGCGGCGGCCCAGCACCAGCGCGTCCCAGCCGATCGCGCTGCCGCCCGACGCCACCTCGACGCGCGTGGCAATGCGCGCGCGCGCATCGTCGTAGACGATGTTCTCCTGCGGCAGCCAGTCCAGCCGCGCGCCCGGCGCCACGCGTAGAGTCACGCGCTGCACGGCCTCGCGGCCGAGCGACTTGTACCACTTGGTGGCGCCAGGCGTGGCCAGCACGCCGTGCGCACCCGGCTCCAGCGCCACCTCGATGTCCAGCACATCGCCGCCGGCAATGCCCGCGGGCGGATGCAGGATCACCGCGTGACAAGGCGCCCCCTCCGGATAGAGCGGCTTCTGCACCAGCAGCGGGCCCCGGTGGCGGCGCTCGGCCAGCACGGTACGCTCGCCGCGCGCCGCAAAACGCAGGCGCAGGCTGGCCTGCCAGGCTCCGGGCGCGGCGACGGCGGGTGGAAAATCGGGATGGCGCATGGGGATGAGTCGCGTGTTGGGTGACGCGGACGGCTGCCGGTGTACCGGCAGCAGCGCTGCGGCCATCATAGCGCGGCGCCTGCGCACCCGGTAGGCCTGCTCCCCGCCCGCGACCAGGCCCGCGAACGGGACCGGGACCGGGACTGCGATGCGGCAAGGTGCCGGGCGCGAGGTGCCGGACAAGATCAGACCGCGATCAATTCGTGCACGCCATCGCGCTCCATGTCCGCACCCGCCCCCCTGGCCACCACCTCGCCGCGGCTCATCACCACATAGTGGTCGGCCAGGTCGCGGGCGAACTCGTAGTACTGCTCCACCAGCAGCACCGTCATGCCGAACTCGTCGACCAGCAGCCGCAGCGCGCGCCCGATGTCCTGGATGATCGAGGGCTGAATGCCCTCGGTCGGTTCGTCCAGGATCAGCAGGCCGGGTTCGCTCATCAGCGCCCGGCCGATCGCCAGTTGCTGCTGCTGGCCGCCGGACAGGTCGCCGCCGCGGCGCTGGCGCATGGTGCGCAGGACCGGGAAGAGCGCGTAGATGCGCTCCGGCACGCCGGCCGGACGCGCGCGGCTGGCCGCACCGATCAGCAGGTTCTCTTCCACGGTCAGGCGCGGGAAGATCTCCCGCCCCTGCGGCACATAGGCCAGCCCGGCTGCCACCCGCTCGTAGGGCGGCTTTTTCTCCAGCGCGCGGCCATCCCAATGGATGCTGCCGCTGCGCGTGGGCACCACGCCCATCAGGCACTTGAGCAGCGTGCTCTTGCCCACGCCGTTGCGGCCCAGCAGGGTGGTCAGCCGGCCTTGCGGCACCTCGAAGCTGACGTCGCGCAGGATGTGGCTGCCGCCGTAGAACTGGTTCAAAGCATTGACCTGCAGCATCTTCAGCGCCCCAGATAGGATTCGATCACGCGCTCGTCGCGCTTTACCGCATCCAGCGTGCCCTCGGCCAGCACGCTGCCTTCGGCCAGCACCGTGACCTTGCCGCCGTCGCCGGCCAGCGCTGCCACGAACTCCATGTCGTGCTCCACCACCATCATCGAGCAGCTGCCGCGCAGGCCGTTCAGCAGCGCCGCGAGTTGCATGGTTTCCTCGTCCGTCATGCCCGCCACCGGCTCGTCGAGCAGCAAGAGCTGCGGCTGCTGCATCAGCAGCATGCCGATCTCCAGGCGCTGCTTCTGCCCGTGCGACAGCAGGCCGGCGGGACGGTAGGCCTCGTCCTCCAGGCCGGTCAGCGCCAGCGTTTGTTCGATGCGCCCTCGCCCGCCGCCGTCCAGCCGTGCGCGCAGCGTCGCCCACCAGCGCTTGTCGGCCTTCATCGCCAGCTCCAGGTTTTCCCACACCGCATGCTGCTCGAACACGGTGGGCTTCTGGAACTTGCGGCCGATGCCCGCCTGCGCGATCTGCGGCTCGGTCATGCGCATCAGGTCGATGGTCTGGCCGAGGAAGACGCGGCCGCCGACATTGGCATTGCGCGGACCGGTCTTGCCGGTGATGACGTCCATCATGGTGGTCTTGCCGGCGCCGTTGGGACCGATCACGCAGCGCAGCTCGCCGTGGTCGATCGACAGCGTCAGCTTGTTCAGCGCGCGGAAGCCGTCGAAGCGCACGGTCACGTCCTCCAGGTAGAGAATGGGACCGTGCGAGACATCGATGACGCCGGGCTCGAGCACCCGTCCCAGGCCAGTCGCGTCGCCGCTCTCTACCAGGCCGGCATCCCCTTCTGCATGCATCGCCGCACTCATGCTTCCCCTCCGCTTCGACTGGCGCCCGCCGCCGGCGCGGTGGCCACTGCAGCCACCGCGGCCGGCGCTGCCGGCCGGCGTACGCCGCGCAACCGCTTGAACAAACCCAGCACGCCGTCCGGCAGATAGAGCGTGACCAGCACGAACATCGCCCCCAGCAGGAATAGCCAGTACTCGGCGAAATAGGCCGTGAACAATGTCTTGGCCCCATTGACCAGGAAGGCGCCGACCACGGGGCCCACCAGCGTGCCGCGCCCGCCCACGGCCACCCACACCGCCATCTCGATCGAGTTGGCGGGAGACATCTCGCCCGGGTTGATGATGCCGACCTGCGGCACATAAAGCGCGCCGGCGATGCCGCACAGCACGGCCGAGAAGGTCCAGACGAAGAGCTTGTAGCCGAGCGGGCTGTAGCCCGAGAACATCACGCGCGTCTCGGCGTCGCGCACCGCGGTCACCACCCGGCCCAGCTTGGAAGTGACAATGGCCCGGCAGGCGATGAGGCCCGCCAGCAGCGCCACGAAGCTCAGTACGAACAGCGCGGTGCGTGTCTGCGGCGCAGCGATGGCGAAGCCGCCGATGCGCTTGAAATCGGTGAAGCCGTTGTTGCCGCCGAAGCCGGTCTCGTTGCGGAAGAACAGCAGCATGGCCGCATAGGTCAGGGCCTGCGTGATGATGGACAAGTAGACGCCCTTGATGCGCGAACGGAAGGCGAAGAAGCCGAACAGCCAGGCCAGCACGCCCGGCAGCAGCACCACCAGCGCGAGCGCGTACCCCATGTGCTCGGTGCCGTGCCAGAACCACGGCAGTTCCTTCCAGTCGAGGAAGACCATGAAATCGGGCAGATCGCTCCTGTACACGCCCTCGCGGCCGATGGCACGCATCAGGTACATGCCCATCGCATAGCCGCCGAGCGCGAAGAAAAGGCCGTGGCCCAGGCTCAGGATGCCGCAGTAGCCCCACACCAGGTCCAGCGCGATGGCCGCTAGCGCATAGCACATGATCTTGCCGACCAGCGTCAGCGCGTAGGCCGACAGGTGCAGCGGGTGGCCGGGGGGCAGCACCAGCGCGCACAGCGGCACGCCGATGCCGGCAATGGCGGCGAGCACGGCCAGCGCCATCCAGCCGCGCGGCGAGAACAGCGGCTGGCGCGCCGGCACATCCAGCCGGAAACCATGGGAAGAGCGAGAGAAGGAACCCTGCATCATGCCTCCGCGCTGCGCCCCTTGAGCGCGAACAGTCCCTGCGGGCGCTTCTGGATGAAGAGCACGATCAGCACCAGGACGAAGATCTTGGCCAGCACCGCGCCATAGAAGGGCTCGATGAACTTGTTGACGAGGCCGAGGCCGAAGGCCCCGACGATGGTGCCCGCGAGCTGGCCGACGCCGCCCAGCACCACCACCATGAAGGAGTCGATGATGTAGGCTTGGCCGAGGTCGGGCCCCACATTGCCGATCTGCGACAGCGCGCAGCCGCCCAGGCCGGCGATGCCGGCGCCGAAGGCGAAGGCATAGCTGTCCACCTGCCAGGTACGCACGCCCACGCAGGCCGCCATGGTGCGGTTCTGCGTGGTGGCCCGCACGAACAGGCCCAGCCGCGTGCGGTTGAGCACGCCCCAGGCCACCACCACCACCGCCAGTGCGAACGCCACGATGACGATGCGGTTGTACGGAATCACCAGGCCGGGCAGCCACGCAAAGCCGCCGCTCATCCAGGCCGGGTTGGCCACCTCGACGTTCTGAGCGCCGAACAGCGTGCGCACCGCCTGCATCAGCAGCAGGCTGACGCCGAAGGTGGCCAGCAGCGTTTCCAGCGGACGGCCGTACAGATGGCGCAGCACCAGCCGCTCCAGCACGAAGCCGACCAGCGCCGAGGCGAAGAAGGCCGCCGGCAGCGCGGCCAGCAGGTACCACTCGAAGGCGCCGGGAAAATGCGCGCGGAACACCGTCTGCACCGCGTAGGTGGCATAGGCGCCGATCATCAGGAACTCGCCGTGCGCCATATTGATTACGCCGATCAGCCCGTAGGTGATGGCCAGCCCCAGCGCGGCCAGCAGCAGCACGCTGCCCAGGCTCAGGCCGGCGAACAGGTTGCCGATCAGTTCGGCGCGGCGCTGCTCGGTGCGCAGCGCATCGAGCGCCTGCTCCGCGGCCAGGCGCAGTTCGGCATCCGGCTCGCGGTACTGGCCAGCGGCGTCGCGCTTGACGAAGGGCTTGAGCTTGAGGCGGTTGTGCGGATTGTCATCGCGCCCGAGGATGCGGATCGCCTCCAGGCGGGCGTTGCGGTCCGGGTCGGTCAGCGCGGCACTGGCCCAGATCACGTCCAGCTTGGCGCGCAGCGTCGCATCGGCCTCCACCTTGCGCGCGGCCTCGACCGCCTCGCGCGAGGCGCTGTCGGGCTGGTCGAGCAACGTGTCGATCGCCTGCGTGCGCACGGCGATGTCGGGCGACTGCAGCAGCAGGCTGCTGGCCGCGCTGTCGACCTGGGCGCGCAGGCTGTTGTTCAGCGTCAGGGATTCCAGCTCGTCCGGCTTGAGCGCGACGGGCCTGCCGCTGACGGCGTCGCGAATCTTGTCGCCGTCCTGGATCACCATGCCGGCGGAGGGCGCGTACTGCAGCGCATCCTCCTGCAAGGCCTTCAGGATCGGGCCCGCCTGCTCGGCCGGCGCCCTGGCCAGCGCGGCGATGGCCGCGCTCTTGGCATCGAAGTCGTCCCCGGCCAGCGGCTTGAGGTCGGCCTGCGTGAGCGCCGCCGCATGCAGCAGCGGCGCGGCCAGCAGCAGCACGGCCGCCAATGCGGCGCGCAGGCGCGGGACGACGGACAGGAATGAGGTTCGGAGCATGGTTCGAAGCGATCTGCGGCAGTTGGCTTGGCGAACGGCGGCGGCGCGGACGGCGCCCGTTCCGGCCCGTCCACCCCTGCTTACATCACTTACATCACCTTGTCCGGCTTGCCTTCATTGCCGGAAATGAACGGGCTCCACGGCTGCGCGCGGATCGGCTTCGGCGTCTTCCACACCACGTTGAACTGGCCGTCGCCGCGCACCTCGCCGATCATCACCGGCTTGAACAGGTGGTGGTTGTCGCCCATGGTCAGCGTGAAGCCGTCGGGTGCCTTGAAGGTCTGGCCGTACATGGCGGCGCGCACCTTGTCCGGATCGGTCGTGCCGGCCTTCTTCACGGCCTGCGCCCACATATGCATGCCCACATAGGTGGCTTCCATCGGGTCGTTGGTGACCCGCTTGTCGCCGCCCGGCAGGTTGTTGGCCTTGACCCAGGCTGCCCACTTCTTCCTGAAGGCGTCGTTCTCCGGATTCTTGACCGACATGAAGTAGTTCCATGCGGCGAGCTGGCCGGCCAGCGGCTTGGTGTCGATGCCGCGCAATTCTTCCTCACCCACCGAGAAGGCGACCACCGGCACATCCTTGGCCTTCAGGCCGGCATTGCCCAGCTCCTTGTAGAAGGGCACGTTGGAGTCGCCGTTGATGGTCGAGATCACGGCGGTCTTGCCGCCCTGCGAGAACTTCTTGATATTGGCGACAATGGTCTGGTAGTCGCTATGGCCGAACGGGGTGTAGACCTCTTCAATGTCGGCATCGGCCACGCCCTTGCTCTTCAGGAAGGCGCGCAGGATCTTGTTGGTGGTGCGCGGGTAGACGTAGTCGGTGCCCAGCAGGAAGAAGCGCTTGGCCCCGCCGCCCTCCTTGCTCATCAGGTACTCGACCGCGGGAATGGCCTGCTGGTTGGGCGCCGCGCCGGTGTAGAAGACATTCTTCGACATCTCCTCGCCTTCATACTGCACCGGGTAGAACAGCAGCGCGTCGAGTTCCTCGTAGACCGGCAGCACCGACTTGCGCGACACCGAAGTCCAGCAGCCGAACGTGACTGCCACCTTGTCCTTGCTGATCAGCTGGCGCGCCTTCTCGGCGAACAGCGGCCAGTTCGAGGCGGGGTCCACCACCACCGGCTCCAGCTTGCGGCCGAGCACGCCGCCGCTCTTGTTGATCTCGTCGATGGTCATCAGCGCGACGTCCTTCAGCGAGGTCTCGGAGATCGCCATGGTGCCCGACAGCGAATGCAGTATGCCGACCTTGATCGGCTCCTTGCTTTGCGCCAGCGCCATCGTGCTGGCCCCGATCATCGCCGCCGCGGCCAGCGCGGACAGCTTCAGCATATTGCGTCGTTTCATTGCAGCTCCCAGATTGTCGTGTTGTGGAACAGCGGACTCCGGGGGCAGGTTTTGCAACTAGCATGCCAGGCGGCTGGATCCGCCCGGGCAGCGGCGCCGGCGCGACTGGCGGGCGCGGCGCCCGGCGGTCGGGGCCGGGCGCACCATCCGCGTGCGGGCAGCATGCGCACCGCGCAAGTGCATGTGGCAAAGCGGTGCATGGAGCGAGTGGTGCGGTCGCCGGCACAAATGGGGGGCACAGGCCGGGACTTCCAAGCGCCGCGCGATTGGCGTACGGGGCGAACCAGCGGCAGGCGTGGCGTCGCCCGGCATGCGCCATGCGGGCGCGAGGCGGACGTGATCCGGGCAGGCGCGCCGGACGCCCTAAAAGAAAACGGGCCCCATCGGGGCCCGTTTCATCGAGGCTGCGGGCGCCGGTGGCGGCGCCCGAGGCTCAGCGCAGCATTCACTGCGGCATCATGTTGGCGTTCATATTGTGCATGATCCACAGGCAACCGGCGATGACGATCAGCAGGATCAGCGCAGTGAAGAGCAGCGCGGTCACGTTCCAGCGTTGTTCCGAGGAACGGTCCATGTGCAGGAAGTAGACCAGGTGCACGAGGATCTGCACCACGGCCAGCGCCAGGATGACGATCAGCGTGGTGGCCGGCGTCGCCATGCCGTCCATCACCATCTTGAACGGGATCACGGTCAGGATGACCGCCAGCACGAAGCCGATCACATAGGACTTGGCGCTGCTGTGGCTGGCACCGCCGGCGGCGGCGCCATGGTGCGCGCCGTGGCCGGCGGAGACGTTGCTGTGTTCCATTTACATCGCTCCCATCAGGTAGACCACGGTGAACACGCCGATCCAGACGATGTCCAGGAAGTGCCAGAACAGCGCGAAGCAGGCCAGGCGCTTGTTCATGGTGGGCGTCAGGCCCTTGCTGGCGATCTGGCACATCAGCACGGCCATCCACAGCAGGCCGCTGGCCACGTGCAGGCCGTGGGTGCCCACCAGGGTGAAGAACGACGACAGGAAGGCACTGCGCTCAGGGCCCGCCCCTTCGGCGATCAGGTGGTGGAACTCGTTGATTTCCATGCCGATGAAGGCCACGCCGAGCAGGAAGGTGATGCCCAGCCAGAACTGCAGGCGGCCCTTCTGGCCGTTGTGCAGGGCGACCATCGCCATGCCCGAGGTCAGGCTCGAGAACAGCAGCAGGAAGGTTTCGACCAGGACGTAGTTCAGTTCGAACAGTTCCTTGCCGGAGGGGCCGCCCGCCACCTCGCCGCGCAGCACCGCAAATGCGGCGAACAGCCCGGCGAAGATGATGCAGTCGGTCATCAGGTACACCCAGAACCCGAACACCGTGTTGCCAGCGGTGTCGTGGTGGGCGTGGTCGTGCGCGTGGTCATGCGCCGCCGGAGCGGCTTGCGCGGAGTAACGGTCTAGGACTTGGGTCGACATATTCAGGCCTGCGACGCGAGACGGTCAAAATGGCGCGCTTCGACGGTTTCGACTTCCTTCGCGGGAACGTAGTAGTCGATGTGGTCGTCGTTGCTGCGGACGATGAAGGAGACGATCATGCCGACCAGGCCGACGATGGCCATCCACCAGATGTGCCAGGTCAGGGCGAAGCCGAACACCAGGCTGAAGGCACCGATGAAGAAGCCGGCACCGGTGTTCTTCGGCATGTGGATCTGGTCGTAGTGCGCTTCCTTCTTCGGCAGTTCACCACGTGCCTTCATGTCGGCGAAGGCGTCCAGGTCTTGCACCACCGGGGTGTGCGCGAAGTTATAGAACGGCGGCGGCGACGAGGTGGCCCACTCCAGCGTGCGGCCGTTCCAGGGATCGCCGGTCACGTCGGCCAGCGCCTTGCGGTTCTTGATCGAGACGACGATCTGCAGCACCTGGAACATGATGCCCAGGCCGATCAGCACAGGACCGACCACGGCGATGTGCAGGAACGGGGTCCAGTCGGGGTTGTCGGTGTGGTTCAGACGGCGCGTCATGCCCATGAAGCCCAGCACGTACAGCGGCATGAAGGCGAAGTAGAAGCCCACCAGCCAGCACCAGAAGGCGCACTTGCCCAGGCGCTCGTCGAGCTTGAAGCCGAAGGCCTTCGGGAACCAGTAGGTGATGCCGGCCAGGTAGCCGAACAGAGCGCCACCGATGATCACGTTGTGGAAGTGAGCGATCAGGAACACGCTGTTGTGCAGCACGAAGTCAGCCGCCGGCACTGCCATCAGCACGCCGGTCATGCCGCCGATCACGAAGGTGACCATGAAGCCCAGGGTCCACATCACCGGCGTGGCCATGCGCACGCGGCCGCGGTACATGGTGAACAGCCAGTTGAAGACCTTCACCCCGGTCGGGATGGAGATGATCATCGTGGTGATGCCGAAGAAGGCATTCACATTGGCGCCGGAGCCCATCGTGAAGAAGTGGTGCAGCCAGACCAGGAAGGACAGCACCATGATGCAGCAGGTGGCGTAGACCATGCCCTTGTAGCCGAACAGCTTCTTGCCCGAGAAAGTCGAGATGATTTCCGAGAAGATGCCGAAGGCGGGCAGCATCAGGATGTAGACCTCAGGGTGGCCCCAGATCCAGATCAGGTTCACGTACATCATGGCGTTGCCGCCCATCTCGTTCGTGAAGAAGTGCATGCCCATGTAGCGGTCCAGGCCCAGCAGCGCCAGCGACACGGTCAGCACGGGGAACGAGGCCAGGATCAGCACGTTGGTGCACAGCGCGGTCCAGGTGAACACCGGCATGCGCATCAGGGTCATGCCCGGGGCGCGCATCTTGAGGATGGTCACCAGGAAGTTGACGCCGGTCAGCAAGGTGCCGAGACCCGAGATCTGCAAGGCCCAGATGTAGTAGTCCACCCCGACGCCCGGGCTGTAGGCCAGCTCGGACAGCGGCGGGTAGGCCAGCCAGCCGGTGCGGGCGAATTCGCCGACGCCCAGCGAGACGTTGACCAGCGCCGCGCCGGCCACGAACAGCCAGAAGCTCAGCGTGTTCAGGAACGGGAAGGCCACGTCGCGCGCGCCGATCTGCAGGGGCACGACCAGGTTCATCAGGCCCGTCATCAGCGGCATGGCCACGAAGAAGATCATGATCACGCCGTGGGCGGTGAAGATCTGGTCGTAGTGCTCGGGCGGCAGGACGCCCGGGTTGCCGTTGGTGGCCAGCGCCAGCTGGGTACGCATCATGGCAGCGTCGGCGAAGCCGCGCAGCAGCATGATCAGCGAGACCAGCGAATACATGATGCCGATCTTCTTGTGGTCGACCGAAGTGATCCAGTCATTCCACAGCGTCTTCCACTTACCGAAGTAAGTGATCAGGGCGAATATCGCCAGCCCGGCCAAGCCAGCACCGCCAAGCGCCACCATGATGATGGGCTCGTGGTACGGAACGGCCTCCAATGTCAATTTGCCAAACATTCTTGCTCCTAGGAATTCGAGCCCGGCGCCGGCAGTGCGGGCGCGGCCATGGACACCTGCGGGCTGGTGCCGATCGTGTTGCGCGAGTTGCAGACGGGACCGAAGGAGGTGCCGCTGCCAGCGATGGCGCCACCGGTGCCATCCATGTACTTGTGCAGGATGCCGTGGTACAGCTGCGGGTCGACCTTGGCGTACAGGGCCACCGGCTCCTTCTCGCTCGGCTGGGCCAGCTTGTCATAGTCGGCCAGCGTCAGTTCGCGCGAGGAGGCCTTGACCTGCTTGACCCATTCCTCGAATTCGAAGCCAGACATGGACTTGGCCTTGAACTTCATGCCCGAGAAGCCGCCGCCGCTGTAGTTCGCCGACGCGCCGTCGAAGACGCCGGTCTCATTGGCGATCAGGTGCAGCTTGGTCTCCATCCCGGCCATGGCGTAGACCATGCTGCCCAGTTGGGGGATGAAGAAGGAGTTCATCACCGAGTCCGAGGTGATCTTGAAGTTCACCGGGGTGTTGACCGGGAATGCGATCTCGTTGACGGTGGCAATGTGCAGTTCCGGATAGATGAACAGCCACTTCCAGTTCAGCGCGACGGCCTCGATGGTCACCGGCTTCACTTCCGATTCGATCGGCTTGTAGGGATCCAGGTCGTGCGAGGACTTCCAGGTGATGTAGCCCAGCACCATGATGATCAGGCAGGGGATCAGCCAGACCACCACTTCGATCGCGGTGGAGTGCGACCAGTCGGGTTCGTAGCGCGCTTCCTTGTTGCTCTCGCGGTATTTCCAGGCGAAGGCCAGCGTCATGATGATGACGGGCACCACGACCAGCAGCATCAGCCACGTGGCCGTCAGGATGATGGATTTCTCCGCGGCACCGATCGCACCCTTCGGATCGAGCACACCCATATTGCAGCCGGCCAGCATCAGCAGGCCCAAGCAAGGCAGGAACCGCGTCCAACGCGGAGGTTTGTATTTCTTCATGTCACGACTGGGTTGAGTTCGCCGCGGCTAGGCACGACGCGGCTTCACAGCCTTGTGCTGGCGCACGAGGCGGAGAAGGACTGGGGAAAGGAAACCGGAGCGCTGATCCCTAGGCGGGTGCCAGGGGAGCTTGCGGTCGGCCCGTGTTTCTGGCCGATCCGGACGTCACCTTGTGGGTGACTGTGCCGAACCGGCCGGGCGGTCCGCATTGGGGGGTATTGGTATGACGATCCCTGCCCCGCCGGCTCAATAGGCGAGCGCGATCGACAGATGGTGGGGGCGGGGGGGCTGACATCGTGGCGCGAATTTACCGCGACGCAACATGCAGGGTAAACCACAGGTCTCGGACACACTGTCCGGAAAACCGGACAATGGCCGGCAACCGATGGCAACTGCGCGCACGACGCCTGCCGTGAGGAGATGCAGGCGTCACCGGGTGCGATGGGTGGCGATTGGCGAGCTGTGGCAGCCAGCCCTTGCCATGCCTGCGCTTGCGGGAGACCAAGCCGGGCGGCCTTCGGGTGCCCGTCGGCGCACGGGACGGAACCGTTGAGAGTACGCGCTGCGCCTGGGTGCGACAATATGTCACCCTGCGCGCGCAGGGCCTATTCGCGCTTTCCGTTGCAAAAAACCAACGCACCTCGATAGGCCTCTGCGCCTTGTTCGCCGCTTTGCAGCATCGGCGTTGCACGGCGGCGACGGCGCTGCCGGCCGCAACGCCCTCCGCCCCGGCTAATGCCGTTCGCTTAGGCCGGGGTTGCCGTCCCCGCACAGGCGGGAGAGACGGACCTTTCCAGACAGCCTCTTAGCGGTCACGCCAATGCTCGTGGCGCTCATGCTCACGCCATTCATGCTCGCGCCATTCGTGCTCGCGCCACTCCTCCCGCTCACGCCAGCGCCGCTCACGCCATCCCGGCCCCCAATATGCGGGCCCGGGCGCGACCACCACGGGTGCCGGTGGCGCCACCACCACCGGCGCCGGCGGCGCGTAGACCGGGGGCGCATAGACCGGCGCCGCATAGACCGGGGCGGGAATGCCGATGCCGATGCCCACGTCGACGTGCGCCTGCGCCGAGGCGCTCACCAGCAGCAAACCCGCCGCCGTGCAAATCCAGCTGATGCCTTTCATCTCTATCCGTCCGTCATTTCCATCAATCTGCCCCCAAGGCATCGTCGCGGTGCTGCCTGCAGGGCCCCGACCAGCCCGGCGGGGTCGCCGGCACCGGTCATGGTCTTCACATTCTGTGAGGCTGCACTGTAGAGGGAAGAAAGGCGCTCGGGCTTTGTGGATTCGCTACATTTGTATCGTTTTGTAATCCGGGGGGCGCTTGGCCTCAGGCCGGTGGCGGGGCACGCAGCACTTAGAGATGCAGCGGCATCGAGTTTCCGCGTGAAGGCGTTGCCTGCATCTTGCGGCCAGCCGCCGCGAACGGTTGCGAACGATTGCGAACCGGGGCACAGTGGCGCGCATCATGCGTGCGCGCCGAGCTCTCCCACGCCCATTGGGCATAAATGATCGGCCCAACCGTGCGCGGCGGCGGAGGCACCGAAAAAAAAAAGGCCGCACATGGCGGCCTTTCACGTACCGGGCGTGCCCTCTGTCGGGCGCGCGGTGCTACGGGATCAGGAATAACGGCGGCTGATCGATTCCGCCACGCAGACGGGACGGTCGCTGCCTTCACGTTCCATGGTCACCTCCCAGGTCGATTGGGCACCAACCAGCTCCGGCGCGTTCGGCAAGGGATCGAGCCGCTCCACCTTGAGCAGCTTCACTCGCGCGCGCAGCCGGCTGCCGACCGGCACCGGCCCGGTGAAGCGCACGCGGTTCAGGCCGTAGTTGACGCCCATCTTCACGCCCGGCATGTCGATCGCCTTATGCATCAGCGCCGGCAGCAGCGACAGCGTCAGGAAGCCGTGGGCGATCGGCGCGCCATACGGCGACTCGCGCTTGGCCCGTTCCACGTCGACGTGAATCCACTGATGGTCGCCGGTGGCTTCGGCGAACAAGTTGACCTGCTGCTGCGTGATCTCCATCCAGTCGCTGACAGCGACCTCCTGACCCTGCAGGCTCTCAAGTTCCTCCAGTGAGGCAATGGTGCGCATCCTGTCTCCTTCGTGCTGGCTATGGTTGTCTTTATGGTTGTCTTGTCTGCGGCGGCGAAAGGCCTGCACCCGCATTCCTTTCTCAGGGGATTGTGCCTGTTTCGCCGGTTTCCTGCTCAGGCGGGCCGGCGGCCGTACATGCCCATGCCCTTGACCGTGCAGACGAGTTCGCCGCGCTGGTTGGTGCCTTCCCACAGGGTAAGGACCACGCCGCGGTCGGGCTTTGACTGGGAGGGGCGCGCCTCCAGTACGGTCAGGGTGACGCTCAGGGTGTCGCCGGCATAGACCGGCTTCAGCCAGCGGATGCCGTCCACACCCGGCGAGCCCATGCTGGCCGACTTGCCGACCAGGCTGTCGACCACCAGCCGCATCATGATGCCGCAGGTCATCCAGCCGCTGGAGATCAGGCCGCCATAGATGCTCTTGGCAGCGGCTTCCTTGTCGGTATGGAAGGGTTGCGGGTCGTACTGCCGGGCGAAGGCCAGGATCTCTTCCTCGGTGACGTGGTAGGAACCCAGGTCCCGCTTGCTGCCCACTGTGAAGTCTTCGAAGTAAAGCATGGAGGTTGTCATCTGCTGGGGGCCGCTTGGGCCGGTCTGGGGTGATGCCTCTGTCTCACCGGCGGTGCGGGGTGTGCGGGCTGCAGCCACGGCCGCCCTGCCCCCACCAAGAAAAAAGCCGCGCCTGGACGACCGGCGCGGCTTTCTATCTGCCAGTGAGCCTTGCGGCCTCAGGCTGCCTGCTGGAAGCCAGGCTGGGCGGCAAAGCGGCCCAGGTGGTGGTCCACGTCGCCGAAGGTGGTGTTGATCAGCGTCAGCCGCTTGAACATGTGCGCGGCCGGCAGTTCGTTGGTCACGCCCATGCCGCCGTGGATCTGCACCGCCTCCTGGCCGACCGAGCGGGCCGCCTGGCCCACGCGCGCCTTGGCGGCGGATGCGTAGCGGCGGCGTTCTTCGGGCGAGGACTCCTCGAAGCGGGCCGCGGCCAGCAGCGTGATCGAGCGCGACTGCTCGGCATGGATGAACATCTCGACCATGCGGTGCTGCAGCGCCTGGAAGCGCGCGATGGGCACGCCGAACTGCTGGCGGGTCTTCGCGTATTCCAGCGTGGCGATGTTCAGCGTGTCCATCACACCGACGGCTTCCGCGCACAGCAACACGGCTGCGTAGTCGGCGGTTTCCTCGATGATCGGCCAGGCCTTGCCGGCGGTGCCGAGCAGCGTGGCGGGCGCATCCTGGAACTGGATATCGGCCGCGCGCAGATTGTCGATGGTGCGGTAGTCGGTGACGCTGACGCCCGCGCCCTTGACGTCCACCAGGAACAGGGAGATGCCGTCCTGATCGGCCTCGGCGCCGCCGGTGCGTGCCGACACCACCAGCTTGTCGGCCTGCGCGCCGTGGATGGCGACGACCTTGCGGCCGTTGAGCTTGCCGTCCTTGGCGCTCACGCGCACCTCGTTCAGCGCGTAGCGCGACTGCGGCTCATTGAACGCGGTGGCGAGCTTGAGTTCGCCGCCGGCCACCTGCTCCAGCAGCGCTTCCTGGCCGCCGGCCAGCTTCAGCGCGTGCGCGGCAGTCACGGTGGCCAGGTAGGGCTCAACCACCAGGCCGCGGCCGAGTTCCTGCATCACCACCATCATGTCGACGGCCTTGCCGGAGAAGCCGCCCTGCGCTTCCGGCACCGGCAGCGCGGTCAGGCCCAGCTCGACCAGCGCGCCCCAGGCGGCGTCGCTGTAGCCGGCGTCGGTATGGATGCCCTTCTTGCGGGTCTCGAAATCGTAGCTCTTGTCGATGAAGCGGTGGATCGCGTCGGCGAGCTGCTTCTGTTCGTCGCTCAGATTGAAGTTCATGTCGCGTGTCTCCTCACAGCCCCAGGATCATCTTGCTGATGATGTTCTTCTGAATTTCGTTGGAGCCGCCGTAGATGGAGGTCTTCCGATAGTTGAAGTAGTACGCGGCCAGCGGCGCGGCGTCGTCGTAGCCGGTCACGGCGTGCTCGTGCTCGCACTCCAGGTAGGCCGGATCGAAGGGCTGGGCGTACGGGCCGACGGCCTCCACCATCAGCTCGGTCAGCATCTGCTGGATCTCGGTGCCCTTGATCTTAAGCATCGAGGCTTCCGGGCCGGGGCCCTTGCCGGCGGCTTCGCTCGACACCACGCGCAGCACGGTGATCTCCAGCGCCATCAGCTCCACCTCCAGCGCGGCGACCTTGGCGCCGAACACCGGATCCTCCAGCAGCGGCTTGCCATTCTTCTGCTGCTGGCGCGCCACGCGCTTGAGGAAGCCCAGCTCGCGCTTGGAATTGCCCACGCGGGCGATGCCAGTGCGCTCGTGGCCGAGCAGGTACTTGGCGTAGGTCCAACCCTTGTTCTCTTCGCCCACGCGGTTCTCGACCGGCACCTGGACGTTGTCGAAGAAGACTTCGTTCACCTCATGCTCTTCGTCCAGCATGATGATGGGGCGCACGGTGATGCCCGGGGTCTTCATGTCGATCAGCAGGAAGGAGATGCCCTCCTGCTGCTTGGCTTCGGGATCGGTGCGCACCAGGCAGAAGATCATGTCTGCGTGCTGGCCGAGCGTGGTCCAGGTCTTCTGGCCGTTGACGATGTAGTGCTTGCCGTCCGCCGTCAGCTGGGCGCGGGTCTTCAGCGAGGCCAGGTCGGAGCCCGAACCCGGCTCGGAATAGCCCTGGCACCACCAGTCGGTGCAGTCCTTGATGCGCGGCAGGTAGTACTGCTTCTGCTGCTCGTTGCCGTACTTCATGATCACCGGGGCCACCATGGCGACACCGAAGGGCAGCACGCCGGGCGCGCCCACGCGGGCATTTTCCTCGTCCCAGATATGGCGCTGGGTGGCGTTCCAGCCGGTGCCGCCGTACTGCACCGGCCAGTGCGGTGCCGACCAGCCGTTGCTGGCCAGGATCTTGTGCCAGCGCACCAGGTCGTCGCGGTTCGGACGCCGGTGGTTCAGCACCTTGCTGCGGATGTCCGCCGGCAGATTGGCCTCCAGCCAGCCGCGCACTTCCGCGCGGAAGGCGTCGTCGGCCGCCGAGTAATTGAGATCCATGCCCGTCTCCTGTGATGCCGGCTTTCAAGATGGCCGGCGCGTTGTTCTGCCTGCGCGTCATGCGCCGGCAGGAACGGGCACAGGACGCAATTCAGTGGGCCGTCTGCTTGAGGGCGTCAGGCACCACGAGCTGGAAGGTGTCGATGCCCTCCTCGGCCAGCGCCTGCACCTCTTCCGCCGACGCCGAGCCGCGGATGCCGCGCTCGGGCGCCTCTTCGTAGTGCATGCGCCTCGCCTCCTCGGCAAAGCGTTCCCCCACGTCCTCGGTCTGCGCCAGCACCTGCCGCACCGCCGTCAGGTACAGCGCCTGCAGCGCCGCCTGCCGTGCGGGCGGCGACTGCTCGCCCGAGCCCTGCGCCGGCGCTGCGGCGCCCGAGAGGTTCAGGCGCGGCGCGCTGGGCAGCCGGCTCACGGCGCGGTCGCCGCAGACCGGACACTGGACGAGGTCACGCGCGATCTGGTCTTGCGCATCTTCCTCCGAGGCGAACCAGCCCTCGAAACGATGGTCATGCGCACAGCGCAGGTCGAGCACCTTCATGATCTTTCCAGCCCGTCAAAAGCAATAGTATCCGTGAATCGAAATTTTGTGAACGGTCGTGCTAATTTTTTTGCAAGCCGCCCCACCCCTGGCACCGACGTCAAAAAATGACGAACAAGGCAGGAATTCTGCCATGCAAAACGCCAGGTGAATGGCGCCTTGCATAGCGCAAGCTTAACAGTTGCGGGAGGGGCGTGCGCCTGGCACCGCCGGGGAGGCCCCGGCGGCGCTGCGCGGGAATGGATGCCGGCCGGGCGGCGCGCTATGCCGCCTGGCGCACGAAATCGCTGACGCTGCCGTCGCGCCAGGCCAGCAGCGCCTCGCCGACGATGCGGTTCCAGTGCGCCTCGGAGCCATGCGCCATGCGCCAGTCATGGAGCCGGCGCGTCAGCAGCTGCAGATCGTACTCTTCGGTCACGCCGATCGCGCCATGCACCGCATGCGCGATGGCGGCGACCACGCTCACCGCCTCGCTGGTGCGCGCCTTGGCGATCGCCGCGGCCAGCACGGCGGGCACCGACCCGTTGCCGCGGAAGGCCAGTTCGGCCGCGGTGCCGGCTGAGGCCACGTGCTGGGCCATCACCGCCAACTGGTGCTGGATCGACTGGAACTTGCCGATCGACTTGCCGAACTGGGCGCGGTCGTTGCCGTACTGCAGCGTCAGCTGGAACACGCGGCTCATGGCGCCGGCCAGCAGCGCCGCGTGCAGGGCAGCGCCGAAGGCCTGCACTCCGGCGCCCGCGCCGGCCACGCGCGCCAGCGGCGCAAGCACCTGCCAGCGCAGGGTGGCGCACTGGCTGCCATGCACCCCGGTGCCGATGCGCTCCGCGCGGGCGCAGTCCAGCAGCACCAGGTCACCGCCCTGGTCCGTCAGCACATAGTCGGCCAGTGCGCCGAACGGGGTCAGCGCGCAGGTGCCGCCCTGCCCGTCGACACGCAAGGCAGGCGCCAGCGTGATCATGCCGGCCGGCGCCGCCAGGCCGTGCGGCGCCAGCAGCGCGCGCGCGGCCACGCTCTGCGCCACCGGCGCCGGCACGGCGTAGCGGCCCAGCGTGGTGAACACGGGGAAGGCCGCCGCCAGTCCCAGTCCCGCGCCGCCCGCGTCCTCGGGCGCCAGCAGTTCCAGGAAACCGGCCTCGGCCAGCGCGTCCCACAACGGCGCGGCCGGCGCACCGCCCTCCACCGCGCGCACGAAGGCCGGCGTGCATTGGTCTTTCAGAATGGCCTCGATGGCTTCTACGAACATCTGTCTTCTCTCTCTCGGTTCGGTCGGGCCCGGCTCAGCGCAGCCCCAGGCCGCGCGCGATCATGCCGCGCAGGATCTCCCGCGTGCCGCCGCGCAGCGAGAAGGTCGGCGCGATCTGGCTCAGGTAGGCCACGGTGCGGAACAGTTCGGCGTCGACCTCGGCGCCCGGATCGGCGGCGATCACCGCCTCGATCATGGCCGGGATCGACTGCTCGAACTCCGTGCCGATGTCCTTGACCAGCGCGGCCTCCACCACCGGGCTCTCGCCGCGCGCCAGGCGCGAGGTGACCGCGATCGACATGCTGCGCAGCGTGCACAGGTGGGTGGCAAAGCGCCCCGCCAGCGCGATCTGCTCCGCGCCCGGCGTACCGCGCCGCAGCCCGGCCAGCCAGTGCTCGAGCAGCGCGATGCTGGAATAGATGCGTTCCGGGCCGCTGCGCTCGAAGGCCAGCTCGGCAGTCACCTGCTCCCAGCCGCTGCCCTCCTCGCCCACCAGCGCCTCCGGCGCCAGCAGCACATCGTCGAAGGTCACTTCGGAGAAGTGCGCGTCGCCGGTCAGGTCCTGGATCGGGCGCACCGTGACACCAGGCAGCGAGAGGTCGACGATGAACTGCGACAAGCCGCGTTGACGGTCCTCCGGCGCGCCGGAGGAGCGCACCAGCGCGATCATGTACTGGCAATGGTCGGCATTGGTTGTCCAGATCTTGCGCCCCGACAGCCGCCAGCCGCCCTCGCAGGGAGTGGCGCGCGTACGCACGCTGGCCAGGTCTGAGCCCGAGTTGGGCTCGCTCATGCCGATGCAGAAGAAGGCCTCGCCGGCGCAGATGCGCGGCAGGTAGAAGCGCTTCTGTGCCTCGGTGCCGTACTTGAGGATCAGCGGACCGCTCTGCCGGTCAGCGATCCAGTGCGCCGAGACCGGCGCGCCCGCGGCCAGCAGTTCCTCCACCAGCACGAAGCGCCGGAAGGCATCCATGCCCGCGCCGCCATACTCGGCCGGCAGCGTCAGCCCGACCCAGCCGCGCGCGGCCAGCCGGCGGCTGAAGGCCGCATCGAAGCCCATCCAGGAACGCGCGCGCACATCGGCCGGTGCCGGCGGCATGTTGTCGCGCAGAAAGGCCTTCACGTCAGCGCGGAAGGCCTCGGCTTCGGCCGGCAGCGCCGCCAGCCGGAAGGCATCCAGTAGATTATCCAAACCACTCCCCTAAACGTAGTAACACCGGCGCGCCACACAACGTGCCGTAAAGCCAAGCAACGCGCGGACGGCCGCGCGCCGCGATCATTCCGCCTTGACGCCGAGTGCCTTCGCCACCGGAATCCAGCGTGAACGCTCCTCCTGCACGAAGCGGCCGAACGCCTCCGGGCTGCCTGGCATCGGCTGCGCGCCGATCGCACGCAGCTTGTCGACGAGGTCAGGCCGCTTGAGCGCATCGTTGATCGCCTGGTTGAGCGCATCGATCGCCGCGTGCGGCGTGCGCGCTGGCGCTACCACGCCGAACCAGGCACTGGCCTCCGTGTTGGCATAGCCGAGTTCCTGCAAGGTCGGCACATCGGGCATCAAGGGAAAGCGCGTGCGATCCAGGATGGCCAGCGCGTGCAGCTTGCCGGCGCGTGCCTGCGGCATCGACGATGGCAGGGCATCGAACATCAGGTCGACGTTGCCGCCCATCATGCTGACGATGGCAGGCGCGCTCCCGGCAAACGGCACGTGGGTGACACGGAAGCCCAGCACATTGGCCGCGTTCTCTCCCGCCAGATGCGTGATATTGCCGCTGCTGGCCGAGCCCATGGTCAGCTTGCCCGGCGACTGCTTGCCGAGCGCCACCAGTTCGGCCACCGACTTCACCGGCAGGTCCTTGCGCGTCACCAGCAGCAGGGGCGACTTGCCCAGTCCGGCCACCGGCACGAAGTCGCGCACCGGGTCATAGGGCATGGAAGCGTAGAGCGCGCTGTTGATGACCAGCGGGGCATTCGAGCCGACCAGGAAGGTCCTGCCGTCCGGTTCGGCGCGCGCCACGGTCTCGGCGGCGATCATGCCGGCAGCGCCGGCCTTGTTCTCGACCACGATCGGCACGCCGAGCGCGGGGCCGGCCTGCAGCGCCACCAGGCGCGTGATCTGGTCGGCGGCGCCGCCGGGCGGATATGGCACCACGAAGCGGATGGGCTGGCCGCGCTGCTGCGCCTGCGCGGGAACGATCGCGGTGGCGGCAAGCAGAAGCGGCAGCACGGCGCGCGACAGCAGGCGCGCAAGGAAGGGGCTGGGCATATCGGTGTCTCCTCGTTCTGTATCTTTTGTCTCGTTTCCCTGCCTCCATGGCGGGACGTTCACGGGCGGGATGGAGGCCGGCGCGATTGCCTGCGCCCGCCCTCACCCCCGGCCCCTCTCCCGCAAGCGGGAGAGGGGAGCACACCGGCGCGGCGCGAAACCCAGCGCGCTTGCCGAAGCCGGCAGGATGCGCCAAAACCAATCGCCAAGCATAGTGTCTTGGCTCCCTCTCCCCTCATGGGGAGAGGGTTGGGGAGAGGGGTGGTCTAGCAAGGCGCCACATTCAAACGAAGCCGTCGGTGTGGTCCAGCACGCCAAGGCGAGCCGAAGCCGACAAGACGCGCCAGCACCATTGGCCAAGCATAGTGTCTTGACCCCCTCTCCCCTCATGGGGAGAGGGCCGGGGTGAGGGGTGGTCTAGCAAGGCACCACGAACAACGAAGCCCTCGGTGTTGTCCAGCACGCCAAGGCCAAGACGAAGCCGACAAGACGCGCCAGCACCATTGGCCAAGCATAGTGTCTTGACCCCCTCTCCCCTCATGGGGAGAGGGCCGGGGTGAGGGGTGGTTTAGCAAGGCGCCACGAACAACGAAGCCCTCGGTGTTGTCCAGCACGCTAAGGCCAAGACGAAGCCGCTGGCGTGATCCAGGACATCGCCGCTTGCCCGCCCCCCACCGCTCACACCACCCCCTTCTCCCGCAACTGCGCAATCTCCTCCACCGAATACCCCAGCTTCTCCGCCAGCACCTCGTCGGTGTGCTCGCCCAGCGTCGGCGCCGAGCGTTCGTAGGTGATCGGCGTGTCCGAGAAGCGCATCGGGTTGCCCAGGCTGGGGGCCTGCACGCCAGTGCCGTGCGGCAGCGTCATCTGCATGCCGCGGTGCCGTACCTGCGGGTCCTCGAAAACCTGCTGCATGTTGTAGATCGGGCCGCACGGCACATTGGCCGCCTCCATCAGCTCCACCCATTCATCCATGGTCCGCGCCAGCATGGCCTCGGCCACCTGCGGGATCAGCTCGGCACGGTTGCGGTTGCGGTTGCCGGCGCTGGAGAAGCGCTCGTCGCGCGCCAGCTCGGGGCGGCCGATCACCTCGCACAGCGCGCGGTACTGGCCGTCGTTGCCCACTGCCACGATGATGTCGCCCTCCTTGCAGCGGAACACCTGGTAGGGAACCATGTTCGAGTGCGCATTGCCCATGCGCTGCGGGATCTTGCCCGACAGGAAGTAGTTGAGCGCCTGGTAGGAATTGATGGCGACCAGGCAATCGAGCAGCGCCAGGTCGATGTACTGCCCTTCTCCGCTGACGTGCCGGTGCTCCAGCGCGGCGAGGATGGCGCTGGTCGCGTACATGCCGGTCAGCAGGTCGGCGATGGCGATGCCGGATTTCATCGGCGCCGCGCCGGCTTCGCCGTCCGGCACGCCGGTGATGCTCATCAGCCCGCTCATGCCCTGGAACACGAAGTCGTAGCCGGGCAGCGCGGCGTAGGGACCGCTCTGGCCAAAGCCCGTCACCGAGCAGTAGACCAGGCGCGGGTTGATGGCGCGCAGGTCTTCGTAGCCCAGGCCGTAGCGTGCCAGCGTGCCGACCTTGTAGTTCTCGACCACCACGTCGGCATCGCGCGCCAGGTCGCGGATGATCTGCTGTCCCTCGGGGCTGGCCAGGTCCACCGTCACCGAGCGCTTGCCGCGGTTCACGCTGAGGAAGTAGGAGGAGTCGCGCGTTTCCTCGCCCTGTGCATCGCGCAGGAAGGGCGGCCCCCAGGCACGGGTGTCGTCGCCCGCGCCGGGGCGCTCGATCTTGATCACCTCCGCGCCCATGTCGGCCAGGTTCTGGGTGGCCCAGGGGCCGGCCAGCACACGTGTCAGGTCCAGCACCTTCAGGTGCGCCAATGCCTTCTTCATCGGTCTCCTCCGCCTGTCCCGGCTGTTCGCTGCGGCCCCCGCCCGTGGCGACGGCCAGCGCAACAGAGAGTAGTAGCGCCGGCGGCGCCCTGTCCAATATTGAATTGCGAGTGAGCGATATCGTTTCGGTATCACCTCTCCCAGCGCCGCCGCGCCGCCCGTCCCTGGCAGCAGGCCGCCCCTGCCGCGCCGGGGTGCCGGTCCGCCGCCGCCCGCGCACGATGCGAACAATATGCGAGCGCGATATGCAATCGATATCGCCCGAGTGAAAACGAATATTGGACAGCGCCGCGCCGGCTCCCTTAGCCTTGCTGCACGGCCTGCGGTGGGCGCCAGCACCACATTGCCTGCCGCACCGGCCAGGCACGACACATACCGATACGGAGAGACAGATGGCGGACTTCCTGCGCTACGAACAAGACGGGCACATCGTGACCCTGACCATGAACGAGCCCGACCGGCGCAATCCGCTGACCGGCAACAGCGCGGTCGACGACTTTCTCGCGGCCATCGCCCGCATCCAGGCTGACCGCGACGTGCGCGCCGTGATCCTCACCGGAGCCGGCACCGCCTTTTCTTCGGGCGGCGACATCCGTGACATGGCACGCCAATCGTCCGGCGAAGTCCCGGGCCTGGAGATCCGCCAGGACTACCGCAATGGCATCCAGCGCCTGCCGCTGGCGCTGTTCAACCTCGAGGTGCCGGTGATCGCGGCGGTCAACGGCCCGGCGATGGGCGCCGGCCTGGACCTGACCTGCATGTGCGACATCCGCATCGCCTCGGAGAAGGCGCTGTTCGCCGAGAGCTTCGTCAAGCTGGGCATCATTCCCGGCGACGGCGGCGCCTGGCTGCTGCCGCGCGTGATCGGCCTGTCGCGCGCAGCCGAGATGACCTTCACCGCGCAGCCCATCGATGCGCAGCAGGCGCTTGAATGGAACCTGGTCTCGCGCGTGGTGCCGGCCGAGCAGCTGATGCCGACCGCCATCGAACTGGCCGAGCGCATCGCCGCCAATCCGCCGCATGCGGTGCGCATGGCCAAGCGCCTGATGCGCGAAGGCATGCACAGCCGGCTGGACACGCTGCTGGAGCTGTCAGCCGGCATGCAGGCACTGTCGCACCAGACCGCCGACCACCGCGAGGCGGTGCAGGCCTTCCTGGAGAAGCGCAAGCCGGTTTTCACCGGCCAGTAAGCCAGCATCGGCCATGGACCTGCGCCGCATCCGGCATTTCGTCGTGCTGGCGGAAACGCTGAATTTCCGCCGCGCCGCCGAGCGGCTGCACATGGCCCAGCCGCCGCTGTCGGTCTCGATCCAGAAGCTGGAGGCCGAGTTCGGCACCACGCTGTTCACGCGCGACGCGCGCGGCGTGGCGCTGACGCCCAGCGGCCGTGCCGCGCTGGCGGAGGCGCGCCGCATGCTGTTCCATGCCACGCAGTTCTCCGATGCAGCGCGCAATGCGGAAAGCGGCACCGGCGGCGTGCTGCGGGTAGGCTTCGTCGGCTCCACCACCTTCGCGCTGCTGCCGCGGCTGGTGCCCATCTTCCGTGCCGAGTACCCCGGTGTGGAACTGGTGCTGAGAGAGGCCACTTCCGCTCGCATCATGCAGTTGCTCGATGAAGAGGCCCTCGACGTAGGACTGGTGCGCACGCCGCTGCTGCGCCATTCGAGCGCGGCCCTGCTGCCGCTGGAGCGCGATGGCTTCGTCGCCGCGCTGCCACGTGGCAACCCGCTGGCCGGCAAGGGACCGCTTCGGCTCGCCGAGCTGGCCGGCGAACGCTTCATCATGTATGCGCAGGACGAGGCCGCGGGCCTGCACAGCGCAGCCATGACCGCCTGCCAGATCGCCGGCTTCGTGCCACGCGTGGCGCAGGAAGCGATCCAGGTGCAGACGGTGCTGGCGCTGGTGGAGAGCGGGCTGGGCGTGGCCCTGGTGCCGTCCATCATGCAGCGCTTCGCCAGCGAGCGCATCCTCTACCGCGAGCTGGAGGACTTCCCCGCCGCCGCCGCGATCGGGCTGGCCCTGGCCTACCGGCCCGAGCAGCAGAGCGCGGCCGCGCAGCGCTTTCGCGATGTGGCCGCGCGCGTGTTCCCGCTGCCGCAGGCCAAGGCCGGCGCCACGGGCACGGACGGCGGCCACTAGTTCAGCGGACTAGTCGCGCCTACAGCGTGCGCGCGATGATCTCACGCATGATCTCGCTGCTGCCGCCGAAGATACGCTGCACGCGCGCGTCGACCCAGGCGCCGCCGATCGCGTATTCGCTCATATAGCCGTAGCCGCCGTGCAGCTGCAGGAACTCATCCAGCACGCGGCCCTGCATCTCGGTGGCGTTGAGCTTGGCCATCGCCGCACGGTCCGGCGTCAGCTCGCGCCGCAGGTGCAGCGCCAGGCAATCGTCGACGAAGACGCGCAGCATGGTCGCCTGCGCCTTGGCCTCGGCCAGCTTGAAGCGCGTGTTCTGGAAGGACAGCACGGTCTGGCCGAAGGTGCGGCGCTCGCGCGTGTACTCGATGGTGCGCGCGAGGAAGGCCTCGATCGAGGCGGCGGCGCGCACTGCGATCACCAGCCGCTCCTGCGCCAGCTCGTGCATCAGGTAGCCGAAGCCGGCGTTCTCCTCGCCCAGGCGGTTGCCCACCGGCACGCGCACGTCCTCGAAGAACAGCTCGGCGGTGTCCTGCGCCTTCAGGCCGATCTTCTTCAGCTTGCGGCCCTTGCTGAAGCCCGGTGTGCCTTCCTCCACGACGATCAGCGAGATGCCGCGTGCGCCCGCCTCAGGGTCGGTCTTGGCCACCACGATCACCAGGCCGGCGTTCTGCCCGTTGGTGATGAAGGTCTTCTGCCCGTTGATGACGTAGTGGTCACCCTCGCGGCGCGCGGTGGTGCGCACGGCCTTGAGGTCGCTGCCGGTGCCCGGCTCGGTCATGGCGATGGCGCCGATCACCTCGCCGCGCGACATGGCAGGCAGCCAGCGCGCCTTCTGTTCATCGTTGCCGTAGGCGTGGATATAGGGTGCGACGATGTCCGAATGCAGGTTGAAGCCCACGCCGCTGGCGTTGATGCGCGCCATCTCCTCGATCAGCACCGCCGAGTGGCCGAAGTCGCCACCGCCGCCGAAGGGCTCGGGCAGCATCGGGTTGAGCAGGCCCTCTGCGCCCGCCTTGCGCCACAGCGCCTTGGGCACGATGCCCTCCTCTTCCCAGTCGGCGTGATAGGGCGCGATCTCGCGCTCGACGAAGCGGCGCACCTGGGTGCGGAACTGTTCATGGTCCTCGCGGAAAACACTACGCATGATGACTTCCTTGGAATGCTCGGCTTGCACCCGGCTAGCGGGTGCGGTCAGGGAAAAGGGATTCCGGACGGGATTCAGGACGCGGCCGCCGCGCGGCGCGCCTGCACGGCGAAGCCCGCGGCGGGCGAGGCGCGGTAGCGTTCCTTGAGCTCGCGGCGCAGCAGCTTGCCGGTCTCCAGCCGCGGCAGCGGTCCTTCGAACACCACGGTGCGCGGCAGCTTCAGCCGGCCCAGCCGGGCCAGGCAGAAGTCGACCAGCTCCTGCGCCAGGTCGGCGCCGGCCCGCGCGGGGTCGCGCAGTTGCACGACGGCCTTGGCGACCTCGCCGAATTCCTCGTCGGGCACGCCCACCACCGCGGCGTCGTAGACGGCCGGATGCTGCATCAGCACGCTCTCCACCTCCTGCGGGTAAACGTTGACGCCGCCGCTCAGGATCAGGTCGGAGCGGCGGTCGCTCAGGTAGAGGTAGCCCTCGGCATCGACGTGGCCGAGGTCGCCGTAGGTGGCCCAGCCCCGATCGTTGTAGGCCTTGCGGGTCTTCTCCGGGTCGTTGTGGTAGGCGAAGTTCGCCACGCCGGAGAAATAGATCATGCCGACCTCGCCCGGCGGCAACTCGCGCCCGTCCTCGCCGACGATGTGGATCGTGCCGGCGGTGGCACGCCCCACCGAACCGGGATGGTTGCGCCAGTCCTGCGGACCGATCGCCGCGGTACCCGCCCCTTCCGAGCCGGCGTAGTACTCGTGGATGACGTCGCCCCACCAGTCCAGCATGGCCTGCTTGATGTGGACCGGGCACGGCGCGGCGGCGTGGATGGCCACGCGCATCGAGCCGAGGTCATGGCGCGCGCGCACCTCGTCCGGCAGGTTCAGCAGGCGCACGAACATGGTGGGCACCCACTGGCTGTGGGTCACGCGGTAGCGCTCGATGGCGGCCAGCGCCTGCGCCGCGTCGAAGCGGCCCAGCGCCACGCAGCTGCCGCCCACCTCGATCGTGCGCATGATGTAGCGCAGCGGCGCGGCATGGTAGAACGGCGCGGTCGACAGGTAGACGGCGCTGTCGTCGAAGCCGAAGCTGCGGCGCCAGGCCTCGACCTCGATATCGGGCCGGTCGCGCTCGGCAAAGGGCAGCAGCGGGCGGCGGATGCCCTTGGGCAGGCCGGTGGTGCCGGAGGAGTACAGCATGTCGCGCCCGAGCGGGCGCTCGGGCAGCGGCGCGGCCATGTCGACGGCGGCAAGCGCCGCCTCATAGCTGTCGAAGCCTTCGGTGGCGTCATCCAGCGTCACGTAGCGCAGCGTATCCGCCCCGTCCTGCGCGCGCGCCGCGCGCACGGCCTGCGCCAGCGGCAGCGTGGCCGCCGATGCGATCAGCACCTTGGCCTCGCAGTCCTTGACCACGTAGGCCGCCTCCGGCGGCGCCAGGTGGGTGTTGACGGCCGTGTAGTAGAGGCCGGCGCGGCGTGCGCCCCAGGCCAGCTCGATCAGCTGCGGCTGGTTCTCCAGCAGCAGCGCGATGGCGTCACCGGCCTGCAGGCCGAGCGACACCAGCCAGCGCGCCGCGCGCTCGGCGCGGCGGTCGAGCTCGCCATAGGTCAGGACACTACCGGTGTCGATCTGGATCAGGGCGGCCTTGTCTGCTTGTGTTTGCGCCCAGCGGTGCAGCTTGGTCATGACTGCTTGTCTCCTCCTGCATTGAAATCCTGCGCTACCCGATCGTCCCCAGCGAGGCCTCCACGCTGCGCACCAGCGTCACCAGGCGCGGACCGAGGTTGTCGGCGAGCTGCTTGCTCTGCTCGCTGTAGGTCGGCACCGAGGCGGCGAAGATCCAGGTCTCGCCGTCGCGGCGCGCGCGCATAGGCACGGCGATCGATTCGATCTCGCGGTGCAGGTCGCGCTGGCCGCGGCTGAATCCGTACTCCTCCAGATCGCGCGCGGCATCGGCCAGGCGCTGCTGCAGCCAGGCCTCGCGCTGCGGATCCTGGGCCTTCAGCCCGGCCAGGTAGGCCGCGCGCTCCTCCGGCGTCATCTGCAACAGGTAGGCGCGGCCGGAGCCGGTGCGCGAGATCGACACGCGCATGCCCACCTCGGGGCGGAACACCTTGCTGCCCACGCCCTGCACGATCTCCACATAGCTGAGGGTATGGCCGATGCCGAGCGTCAGCTCGAGCTGGCCGCAGATATGGTCGGCCAGCTCCTGCATCAGCGGCCGCGCAAGCTGGCGCACCGTCATGCGCGCCAGTGCCGGCGCCGCCAGGTTCAGCAGGCCGACGCCGGGCACGTACTTGGACACGCGCTCCGAATAGCGCAGCAGGCCCAGTTCGCACAGGGTGTCGAGCAGCCGGAACAAGGTTGGCTTGGCCAGCCCGGTCATCTCCATCAGTTCGCGCCCGCTCAGTTCCTGCGCCGTCGGCGAGAAGCAGCCGAGGATGGAAACGCCGCGCGCCAGCGCGCTGACCAGCCGGCCCTCGCCATCCTGGTCCACCGCCGTCATGGGATGGTTCATGCCAGCCCCTCACTATTTCGATACGTCAGTCTCATTAACCGCATCTTGCATTCCAAATAACTACATCGTCAACAAATATTTCTGCGTTTACGCTAGACTTTTCGAGCCACCAAGCTTTAAGCGGGCAAGCGGTAACACGTATTTCGGGCCACTCGTCTCATTTTCTCAGATCGAGCCTTGTCCGAATCCAGCCTTATTCGCCGCATCACAGGAGACAAGCATGCAGCAAGCCGTCATCGTCGACGCCATCCGCAGCCCCATGGGCCGCTCCAAGCCGGGTTCGGCCTTCACCGAGCTCCATGCCACCGAACTGCTGGCCCAGGTGCTCAAGGGGCTGGTCGAGCGCAACCGGCTCGATCCCGGCCTGGTGGACGACGTCATCACCGGCTGCGTGACGCAGGCCGGCGAGCAGTCGGCCGGCCCGGGCCGCGTGGCCTGGCTGGCCGCCGGCTTCCCCGAGCACGTGCCCGCCACCACCATCGACCGCAAGTGCGGCTCCAGCCAGCAGGCCGTGCATTTTGCCGCACAGGGCATCATGGCCGGCGCCTACGATATCGTGATCGCCTGCGGCATCGAGTCGATGAGCCGCGTGCCGATGGGCTCGGCGCGCATCGGCCAGAACCCCTACGGCCCGTCGATGGAAGCGCGCTATGCGCCCGGCCTGGTGTCGCAGGGCGTAGCCGCCGAGCTGGTGGCGGCCAAGTACGAGCTGTCGCGCCAGGCGATGGACAGCTACTCGGCGCGCTCGCACGAGCTGGCCGCCGCCGCGCGTGAAAGCGGCGCCTTCCGGCGCGAGATCCTGCCCATCGTGACGCCCAACGGCGTGATCGAACACGACGAGACGATCCGCCCGGGTACCTCGGTGGAGAAGCTCGGCACGCTGCAGGCCTCCTTCCGCAACGACGAACTGAGCGCGCGCTTCCCGCAGGTCGGGTGGAGCGTCACCGCCGGCAATGCCTCGCAGATCAGCGACGGCGCCGCCGCCATCCTGCTGATGAGCGAGTCGGCGGCGCAGCGCCTCGGCCTGAAGCCGCGCGCGCGCTTCGTGGCATTCGATGTGTGCGGCGACGATCCGGTGACGATGCTGACCGCCCCCATTCCCGCCAGCCAGCGCGCGTTGAAGAAGAGCGGCCTAAGCCTGGACCAGATCGATCACTACGAGATCAACGAGGCTTTCGCCTGCGTGCCGCTGGCCTGGCAGAAGGCGCTCGGCGCCGATGCGGCACGCCTGAACCCGCGCGGCGGCGCCATCGCGCTCGGCCACCCGCTGGGCGCATCGGGCGCCCGCCTGATGACCACCATGCTGCACGCCCTGGAAGACAGCGGCGGCCGCTATGGCCTGCAGTCGATGTGCGAGGCCGGCGGCATGGCCAACGCCACCATCATTGAGCGCCTCTGAACCCTTGGCATTTCCCATCAATCGCTAGAACGCTAGAACAGCAGGAGACCCGAAATGAAGCTTGACTCGCAAATGTCCGCCGTTGTCACCGGCGGTGCCTCCGGCCTCGGCCTGGCCAGCGCCCGGCGCCTGATCGAACGCGGCGTGGCCGTGGTGATCTGCGACCTGTCCGCAGAGCGCGGCGCGGCCGCCGTCGACTCTCTGCAAGGCAAGGTCACCTTCGTGCAGGCCGACGTCTGCGACACCGAGCAGATGAACCGCGTCTACGACGCCGCCGAGGCCCTCGGCCCGCTGCGCGGGCTGGTGCACTGCGCCGGCCTGGGCGGCCCGGTGCGGCTGGTCGAGAAGGACGGCTCGCCCGGCTCGCTGGAGAAGTACGAATCCATCGTGCGCATCAACCTGATCGGTACCTTCAACACGCTGCGCCTCGCGGCCGTGCGCATGGCCAAGAACGAGCCCATCGACGGCGAACGCGGCGCCTGCGTGCTGACCGCCTCGGTGGCCGCCTACGAAGGCCAGATCGGCCAGATCCCCTACGCCTCGGCCAAGGCCGGCATCGTCGGCATGACGCTGGTGGCGGCACGCGACCTGGCGCAGCGCCTGATCCGCGTCTGCACCATCGCCCCGGGCCTGTTCGACACGCCGCTGCTGGCCAAGCTGCCGGAGAACGTGCGCACCTCGCTGGGCGCCATGGTGCCGCACCCGGCTCGACTGGGCGCGCCTGACGAGTACGCCTCGACCGCGCTGCACATCCTCGAGAACCCGATGCTCAACGGCGAGACCATCCGCCTGGACGGCGCCATCCGCATGCAGCCGCGCTGAGGCGCCGCGCGCCACACAGGAGGAGACGAGACCATGAGCGACACCCTGCAGCTTGAGACGCGCGGCAATGTGCTGCTGATCACCATCAACCGCCCCGAGGCGCGCAACGCGATGGACTTCGAGACCGCCACGGCGCTGGCCGCGGCGATCGACAAGCTCGAGTCGGACGACGCACTGGCACTGGCGGTACTGACCGGCGCCGGCGGCACCTTCTGCTCCGGCATGGACCTGAAGGGCTTCCTGGCCGGCAAGCGTCCCAGCATCCCGGGGCGCGGCTTCGGCGGCATCACCGAGGCGCCACCGCGCAAGGTTCTGATCGCGGCGGTGGAAGGCTACGCGCTCGCCGGCGGCTTCGAGCTGGCGCTGGCCTGCGACCTGATCGTGGCCTCGCGCGCGGCGAAGTTCGGCCTACCCGAGGTCAAGCGCGGCCTGGTGGCCGCCGCCGGCGGCCTGATGCGGCTGCCGCGCCGCGTGCCCTACCACGTGGCGATGGAGTACGCGCTGACCGGGGACATGATGGGCGCCGAGCAGGCCCACGTCCACGGACTGGTCAATCGCCTGACCGAGCCAGGGCAGGCGCTGGACGGCGCGCTCGAGCTGGCTGCCGCCATCGGCGCCAACGGCCCGCTGGCGGTCGCCACCAGCAAGCGCATCGTCGCCGAATCGGCGGACTGGTCGAACGAAGAGATGTTCGAACGCCAGCGCCCGCTGGTGACACCGGTCCTCGCCTCGGCCGATGCCCGCGAAGGCGCCGCGGCCTTCGCCGAGAAGCGCAAGCCGGTCTGGACGGGGAAGTAGGCGGCAGCAGGCAGGCTCGTCGGCAACGAGGGCGTTCTCGCCTTGGGCGGGTGATTGCTGGCGACGATGTGGCGGACAACACCGGTGGCTTCGTCCCGGCCCCGGCGTGCTGGAGCACACCGACGGCTTCGTCTGTACGTGGCGCCTTGCTAGACCACCCCTCTCCCCAACCCTCTCCCCATGAGGGGAGAGGGAGCCAAGACCTCGTACTTGGCCCATGGTGTTGGCGCATCGTGTCGGCATTGGCCGGCGCGACGGGCTCGGCTAGTGCGATGGGTTTCGCCGCCGCGCCGGTTTGCTCCCCTCTCCCGCTTGCGGGAGAGGGGCCGGGGGAGAGGGCAGGCCTTCGCTGCCCTGATGGCACCCGCCTCGCGCAAACGCACCGCCCCCCCCAAACCGCCCGCCTGCCACCCCACCATCAAAAGACAACACAAGAGGAGACACCCATGCAATCCACCCCAACCGCCCGGCGGCCGCTGCTGAAGGCCGCGCTGGCGCTGCTCGCCGCCGCGGCGCTGCCGACGGCCCACGCCGACAGCTGGCCCGAGCGTCCCATCACCATCATCGTGCCCGGCGCGGCCGGCGGCACCACCGACATCCCGACCCGCCTGGTAGGCCAGAAGCTGTCGCAGATGCTGGGCCAGCCGGTCATCGTCGACAACCGGCCCGGCAGCGGCGGCATCATCGGCACCCAGGCCTTGCTGCGCGCGCAGCCTGACGGCTACACACTGGTGGTCGGCAACACCGGCTCGCACGCGATCAACTACAGCGCCTACAAGCAGCTCAGCTACAAGCCGCAGGACTTCGTGCCGATCACGGACATGATCTCCTTCCCCAACGTACTGGTGGTCAACGCGCAATCCCCGCTCCAGTCTGTGGGGGACCTCGTCGCCGCCTTGAAGCAGAAGCCCGGCCAACTGTCCTTCAGCTCGGCCGGCATCGGCCAGACCACGCACCTCACCGGAGAACTGTTCGGCATCCGCACGGGCACGCGTGCAATCCACGTCCCCTACCGTGGCTCGACACCGGCCACCACCGCGCTGCTGGCCGGCGAGACGGTCTTCATGTTCGACAACCTGACGCAGGCCCTGCCCCATATCCGCGCGGGCAAGCTGCGCGCGCTGGCGGTGACCAGCACCGAGCGCCTGTCCACCCTGCCCAATGTGCCGACCATGGCGCAAGCCGGCGTGCCCGACTTCGTCGTGATGGGCTGGCTGGGCGTGTTCGCGCCAGCGCGCACGCCGCCGGCCGTGGTGGCGCGACTGCAGGAATCGTTGTCGAAAGTGATGCGCGACCCGGAAATCGTGGCGAAATTCCACGACATGGGCGGATTGGCGGGTGGCGAGCCGCAGGCCCGCTTCGCCGCCCTGGTGGCCAGTGAGCAGAAACGCTGGGCCGAGACCATCCGGGCGTCGGGCGTCAGCCTGGACTGAGGCGAGGCCGGCGCGGCCGCAGCGGCCGCCGCGTCATGTCTGCGCTGTCAGTGCGGCACCGGGCGCTCGCCCGGCTGCCAGGCACCCGACAGGATCTTCTCCAGCCAGAACGCACCGATGATGGTCTTGACATCGCTGACTCGCCCTTCTCGCACCCAGTCAAGCAGCTGCCCGGCCGGCATGATGAAGGTCTCCAGGAATTCGCCGTCGTCGAGCTTGGCCTCGCCCGGGTGCAGGTCCCGCGCCAGGAAGATGTCGATGAACTCCGTCGAGTAGGAGATGACCGGGTGGATGCGGGTCAGGTAGTCCCAGCGTTCGGCGCGGTAGCCCGTCTCTTCCATCAGTTCGCGCTCGCCGCAGCGCAGCGCGCCCTCCTCCGGATCCAGCTTGCCGGCGGGAAACTCCACCATCACCTGCCCGATCGGGTAGCGGAACTGCCGCTCCATCAGCACGCGGCCATCGTCGAACAGCGGGATCATCATCACCGCGCCGGGATGCAGCACATACTCCCGCCCGGTGTGCTTGCCATCCGGCAGCGCGACGATATCCTGCTTCAGCGTAAGGAATTTGCCCCGATGCAACGTCGCCGAAGCGACGCAGGTTTCCTTGAGCCCAGCATCGTGGGCAGATTCATCGTGGGCAGATTGGGTGACTTCGTTGCGGCCGGCCGCATCGGTGGCCGGAGAAGCGGCCGCGCGGGCCAGGTCGATCTTGTCGCTCATGAACACTCCGGAATGGGCGCGGCCCGTTCCCGGAGGGAGCTTCAGGCCGCGGCGCGGTGCTTGACGAGATATTGCCAGGTGAAGCCCGGGAAGGCGAACACCAGCATCATGCAGGCGGTGATGGCGTAGAACTGCCAGCCCTGCGGGAAGGCGTTGCCAAGGCTCGCCTCCACCGCAAAGCCGACTGCGCCGGCCACGAAATACAAGGCGACCAGTTCGCCCAGGCGCAGCCACAGCGGCTTGGCGGGCCGGCGCAGCGGCACCAGCCCGAACAGCCGCTGGTTGACGAACGGCAGGTTGGCACAGATCAGTGCCAGCAGGATGACAAACCAGCCGCCCGTCGAGGAATCCATCGCTGCCGCTCCGTCTGGATCAGGACGCCAGCGTGGCGCGGATCGCCGTGTAGCACAGGTTCATCAGCGCGGCCGGGAAGATGCCGAGCAGGATGATCGCCGCGCCGTTCAGGCTGAGCAGCGAGCGCAGGCCGAAGGTGGCTTCCATCTTCTCCTCGCCCACCGGTGCGTCGAAGTACATCAGCTTGACCACACGCAGGTAGTAGAAGGCGCCAATCAGCGAGAACATCACCGCCACCACCGCCAGCCAGGTCTGGCCGGTACCGATGACTGCCTGCAGCACCGACAGCTTGGCGTAGAAGCCCATGGTCGGCGGAATGCCGGCCAGCGAGAACATCATCACCAGCATCAGGAAGGCGAACCACGGATTGCGGCGCGACATGCCCTTCAGGTCTTCCAGCGTCTCGGCCTCGAAGCCCTTGCTGGTACGCAGCAGGATGATGCCGAAGGTGCCCAGCGTGGTCAGCAGGTAGGTCACCGAGTAGAACATCGACGCGCTGTAGGCGTCGGCAGCGCCGTCGGCCTTGCCGCCGGCAACGCCCGACAGCATGCCCAGCAGCACGAAGCCCATGTGCGAGATGGTGGAGTACGCCAGCATCCGCTTCAGGTTGGTCTGCACGATGGCGGTCAGGTTGCCGATCGCAAGCGAGGCGACGGACAGCACCACCAGCATCATCTGCCAGTCGACAGCCAGCGGCAGCAGGCCTTCCACCAGCACGCGCAGCATCAGCGCGAACGCAGCCACCTTCGCGCCGCCGGCGATCAGCAGCGTGACCGCGGTCGGCGAGCCTTCGTAGATGTCCGGAATCCACATGTGGAACGGTGCGGCGCCCATCTTGAACGACAGGCCGGCGACGATGAAGACCACGCCGAAGGCCAGCATGGTGCCATTGACGCGGCCGGACTCGACCACGCGGAACACCTCGCCCAGGTTCAGCGAACCCGTCGCGCCGTACATCATCGACATGCCGTACAGCAGGAAGCCCGATGCCAGCGCGCCCAGCACGAAGTACTTCATCGCCGACTCGGAGGTCACGCGCGACTCGCGGCGCAGCGCCACCAGGGCGTACGACGACAGCGACAGCAGCTCCAGGCCCAGGTACAGGGTCAGGAAGTTGTTGCCGGTGATCATCACGATCTGGCCGCCCAGCGTGAACAGCGACAGCATGTAGAACTCGCTGGCGAACATGTCGCGCTCGGCGAGGTAGTTGCGGGTGTAGACCAGCGTGGCGAACATGCCCAGGCTGCAGAAGGCCGACAGCACGTTGGCCATCGGGTCCACCACCACCAGGTTGGCGAAGGCGTAGTGCGTCTCGCCGCCGGCGGCGTCCAGGGCGAACCAGAACGTCAATACCAGCGAGGTCAGCAGGGACAGCGGATAGGCCAAGCTCTGCTTGCCCTTGCCGCGCGCCAGGTCGATCCAGTTGATCGCGGCGATGGCAATGGCCAGGAAGATGATTGGCGCCACAGCTGCCAGACTAGAGGACGGTTGCATATTTATCTCTCTCCCCGGCTTACAGCTTCGACTGCGCCACGTGGGACAGCAGGTTCACCACGGACGCGTGCATCACGTCGGTAAAGGGTTTCGGATACAGGCCCATGTACAGGGTCATGATCGCCAGCAGGCCGAGCATGAAGAACTCGCGCTTGTTCAGGTCGAGCAGCTCGCGCACGTGCTCGTGCACCATGTCGCCAAAAATCACGCGCTTGACCATCCACAGCGAATAGGCTGCGCCGAAGATCAGGGCGGTGGCCGCCAGCAGGCCGATCCAGAAATTGAACTTGACCGCGCCCAGGATCACCATGAACTCGCCGACGAAGCCCGAGGTAGCAGGCAGGCCGCAGTTGGCCATGGCGAAGAACACTGCCAGCGCCGCGTACTTGGGCATGGTGTTGACCACGCCGCCGTAGTCGGCGATCTGGCGCGAGTGCACGCGGTCGTACAGCACGCCGATACACAGGAACATCGCGCCCGAGACGAAGCCGTGCGAGATCATCTGCACGATGCCGCCTTCAATGCCGATCTCGCTGAAGATGAAGAAGCCCAGCGTGACGAAGCCCATGTGCGCGATCGACGAGTAGGCGACCAGCTTCTTCATGTCGGCCTGCACCAGCGCCACCAGGCCGATGTAGATCACCGCGATCAGCGAGATCGTGATGATGAACGGGGCCATCGTGTGGCTGGCGTCCGGGGCGATCGGCAGCGAGAAGCGCAGGAAGCCGTAGGCGCCCAGCTTCAGCATGATGGCGGCCAGCACCACCGAGCCGCCGGTCGGCGCTTCCACGTGGGCGTCGGGCAGCCAGGTATGCACCGGCCACATCGGCACCTTGACCGCGAAGGCCATGAAGAAGGCGACGAACAGCGCGATCTGCTCGTTCATCGACAGCTTGGCGTCATGCCACTGCAGGATCTCGAAGGTACCGGTCTTGTTGTACAGGTACATCAGCGCGACCAGGGTCAGCAGCGAGCCCAGCAGCGTGTACAGGAAGAACTTGAAGGCCGCGTAGACACGGTTCGGACCGCCCCAGACACCGATGATGATGTACATCGGGATCAGCGTGGCCTCGAAGAACACGTAGAACAGCAGGCCGTCCAGCGCCGCGAACACGCCGACCATCAGGCCCGACAGGATCAGGAACGAGGCCATGTACTCGGCCACGCGCTCGGTGATCACTTCCCAGGCCGAGATCACCACGATCACCGTGATGAAGGCGGTCAGCACGACGAACCACATCGAGATGCCGTCAACACCCAGGTGGTACTGGACATTGAAGCGCTCGATCCAGTTCGCCTTCTCTTCGAACTGCATGGCCGCGGTGGCGCGGTCGAAGTGGAAGACCAGGGGCAGCGTGGCGACGAAGCTCACCACCGAGCCGAACAGCGACATCCAGCGCACGAAGCACTTGCTGCGGTCGGAACCGTAGGCGAGTACCAGCAAGCCGAAGAAGATAGGCAGCCAGATTGCGAATGACAGAACCATTTCGTTGTTTTCCTTACTTGCCGCCTATCACGCCGGTGACGGTCAGAGTCAGCAGCACCAGCATGCCCACGATCATCGCGAACGCGTAGTGGTAGATATAGCCGGACTGCAGGTAGCGGCTGGCGGCAGCGAACGAAGCCACCACGCGCGCCGAGCCGTTGACCACCAGGCCGTCGATCAGGCCCTGGTCGCCGCCCTTCCACAGGCCACCACCGAGCAGGCGCGCGCCCTTGGCGAACAGTGCCTGGTTGATGTCGTCCATGTAGTACTTGTTCTCGAGCAGCTTGTACAGGCCGGAGAAGCGTTGCTTGATCGCCTCCGGGATGTCCGGGCGCTTCATGTAGAAGAACCAGGACAGGACCACGCCGGCGATGGCCAGCCACAGCACGGGAGTGGTCACGGAATGCAGGGCCATCGGCACCCAGCCGTGGAAGGCCTCGGTCAGCTCCGCCATCGAATGGTGGTTCTCGCCGACGAAGATCACGTCCTTGAAGGCCACGCCATGCTTGAAGAAGTCGCCGAACAGCAGCGGCTCGATCGCGAAGGCACCGGCAATCACCGACGGGATCGCCAGCAGCACCAGCGGCAGGGTCACCACCCACGGCGACTCGTGCGGCTTCTCGCCCGGCGCCAGGCCGTGGTGATGGTCGGCCGAGACCTCCTCGTCCTCATGGTCGCCATGATGATGGTGCTGATCATGGTTGACCTTGCCGAAGCGCTCCTCGCCGTGGAAGACCAGGAAGTACATGCGGAAGGAGTAGAACGCCGTGACGAACACGCCAGCCAGCACCGCGAAGTAGGCGAAGCCCGAACCCGCGATGTGCGACTCGGCCACCGCCTCGATGATCGAGTCCTTGGAGTAGAAGCCCGCGAAGAACGGCGTGCCGATCAGGGCCAGCGAACCGACCAGGGAGGTGATCCAGGTGATCGGCATGTACTTGCGCAGGCCGCCCATATTGCGGATGTCCTGGTCATGGTGCATGCCCATGATGACCGAGCCGGCGCCGAGGAACAGCAGTGCCTTGAAGAAGGCGTGGGTCATCAGGTGGAACACGGCGACCGAGTAGGCGGAAGCGCCCAGCGCCACGGTCATGTAGCCGAGCTGCGACAGCGTCGAGTACGCGACCACGCGCTTGATGTCGTTCTGGATGATGCCCAGGAAGCCCATGAACAGCGCGGTGATGGCGCCGATCACCAGCACGAAGGACAGCGCGGTGTCGGACAGCTCGAACAGCGGCGACATGCGGCTGACCATGAAGATGCCGGCCGTCACCATGGTGGCGGCGTGGATCAGCGCGGAGATCGGGGTCGGGCCTTCCATCGAGTCAGGCAGCCAGACGTGCAGCGGGAACTGCGCCGACTTGCCCATCGCGCCGATGAACAGGCAGATGCAGGCGACCGTGATCATCAGCCAGTCGGTGCCGGGGAAGATCACCGTGGCCAGCTGGTCGCGCTGGGAGAACACATCGGTGTAGTTCAGGCTGCCGCTGTAGGCCAGCAGCAGGCCGATGCCCAGGATGAAGCCGAAGTCGCCGACGCGGTTGACCAGGAAGGCCTTCAGGTTGGCGAAGATCGCGGTCGGGCGGGTGTACCAGAAACCGATCAGCAGGTAGGAAACCAGGCCCACCGCTTCCCAGCCGAAGAACAGCTGCAGGAAGTTGTTGCTCATCACCAGCATCAGCATCGAGAAGGTGAAGAGCGAGATGTAGGCAAAGAAGCGGTTGTAGCCGTCGTCGCCCTGCATGTAGCCGACGGTGTAGATATGCACCATCAGCGACACGAAGGTGACGACCACCATCATCATCGCGGTCAGCGAGTCGACCAGGAAGCCAACCTCCATCTTCAGGCCGCCGATGTTCATCCATTCGTAGATGGTGGCGTTGAAGCTGGCGCCGTCCATCACGTCGCGCAGCACGAGCACCGACAGCACGAAGGCGATGGCCACGCCGAGGATGGTCACCGTGTGGGCCATCATGCGGCCGGCGCGGGATTCCGAGGACGTGCAGCCGAAGAACTTGGTGCCGAACAGGCCGGCTATCGTGGCGCCGGCGAGCGGCGCCAGCGGAATCGCCAGCAGCAGGTTGGGGTTGAGCGTGGTTGCCATAGGACGCTTAGTGGTGTGCGGTCGGTGATCGATCTGGGGTCTTTACGTGTGCGTGCATGGGATCAGCCCTTGAGCGTGTCCATGTCGTCCACGTTGATCGTGTCCAGGTTGCGGAACAGCACGACCAGGATCGCGAGACCGATTGCCGACTCGGCGGCGGCCACCGTGAGGATGAAGAAAACGAAAACCTGTCCGGCCAGGTCTCCCAGGTAGTGGGAGAAGGCGACGAAATTGATGTTGACCGCGAGCAGCATCAGCTCGATCGCCATCAGCAGCACGATCACATTCTTGCGGTTCAGGAAGATACCAACGATGCTGATGGCGAACAGGATCGCACCGAGCACGAGGAAATGGGCGAGAGAGAGCACAGCGTTTCTCCGTGGCTTCAGTTCTGATTGTTGGCGGCGTCGGCGGCGCCGGCACGGGCCTGCGCAGGCATCGAGACCAGGCGCACGCGGTCTTCGCGGCGGGTGCGCAGCTGCTCCGAGATGACCTGGGTCTTGGTGTCCTTGCGGCGGCGCAGGGTCAGCGCGACGGCGGCGATGATGGCCACCAGCAGGATGATGCCGGCCACTTCGAAGGCGTAGATGTAGTCGTTGTAGATCAGCTTGCCCAGCGCGGCCGTGTTGGAGTAGTCCGGGCTTTGCGATGCGGCGCTGACCACGGGGGTGGTGGTGCCGATGAAGTTGCGCACCAGCACGATGGCCATCTCGGCGATGATCAGCGCGCCGACAACCGAGCCCAGCGGCACGTAGGTCCAGAAGTCCCGCCGCAGGTGCTCGATGTCGATGTCGATCATCATCACCACGAACAGGAACAGCACCATCACCGCGCCGACGTACACCAGCACCAGCAGGATGGCGAGGAATTCCGCCTTGAGCAGCATCCAGATCGCGGCGGCCGTGAAGAACGACAGCACGAGGAACAGTGCGGAGTGCACCGGGTTCTTCGCCGTGATGACTTTAAGTGCGGAGAGCACCAGCACCAGCGCAAAGGCGTAGAAGATGGAGGTCGTGAGTTCCATGGTCCCTATCGGATCCTCTTGGGGCCGCGCGGCACGCGCCACCCCTGTGGCACGCGCTTGCGGCATCCTTGCATTGGCCCCTCGCAGGGCCCGATTCAATTTCCGTTGGCTGCGGCAGCCGGTCCTTCCGTCCGCCGCGCCGGCTCAACCGCCTCCAGGCGGCCGATCAGCGATACTTGGCGTCAGCCGCCTTGGCCGCGGCGATCTGCGGTTCGTAGCGGTCGCCCACTGCCAGGAGCATGTCCTTGGTGAAGTACAGGTCGCCCCGCTTCTCGCCGTGGTATTCGAGAATCTGCGTCTCGACGATGGCGTCCACCGGGCAGGCTTCTTCGCAGAAGCCGCAGAAGATGCACTTGGTCAGGTCGATGTCATAGCGCGTGGTACGGCGCGTGCCGTCGGCGCGGACATCGGACTCGATGGAAATGGCCAGCGCCGGGCACACGGCCTCGCACAGCTTGCAGGCGATGCAGCGCTCTTCCCCGTTGGGATAGCGGCGCAGGGCGTGCAGGCCGCGGAAACGCGGCGAGATCGGGGTTTTCTCTTCCGGAAACTGGACGGTGACCTTGCGGGCGAAGAGATAACGCCCGGTCAGCGCCATACCCTTGAAGAGTTCCTTCAGGAGCAGGCTGTTGAAGAAGTCCTTGATGGCGAGCAGCATGACGATTGCTTCCTAGTGATTCCGCTCGGCGCGCGCGTCGGCGCGCGCCGTTCGTTGGCCCTTCCGGCCGTTCAGTGCCAGATGTTCCACGGCGACTTGATCCAGATCGCCACGATGACCAGCCAGGCCACGGTCAGCGGAATGAACACCTTCCAGCCCAGGCGCATGATCTGGTCATAGCGGTAGCGCGGGAAGGAAGCGCGGATCCAGATGAATACCGACAGCAGCAGGAATACCTTGAACAGCAGCCAGAAGAAGCCCGGGATCAGGTTCAGCACGGGGATGTCGAACGGCGCGGCCCAGCCACCCAGGAACATCAGCGCGGTCATCGTCGAGATGATGATCATGTTGATGTATTCGGCCAGGAAGAACAGCGCGAACGCCATGCCCGAGTATTCGATCATGTGGCCGGCCACGATTTCCGACTCGCCTTCCACCACGTCGAACGGGTGGCGGTTGGTTTCGGCCACGCCCGAGATGAAGTACACGGCGAACATCGGCAGCAGCGGCAGCCAGTTCCAGGACAGGATGTTCAGGCCCATGCCGGCGAAGTAGCCGGTGTTCTGGCTGTTGACGATGGCCGACAGGTTCAGGCTGCCCGCCACCATCAGCACCGTCACCAGTGCGAAGCCCATGGCGATTTCGTAGGAAATCATCTGGGCCGCGGCGCGCATCGCGCCGATGAAGGCGTACTTGGAGTTCGAGGACCAGCCGGCCAGGATCACGCCGTACACGCCCACCGAGCTGATCGCCATCACGTACAGCAGGCCCGCGTTGACGTTGGCCATCACCACTTCGGCCTGGAACGGAATCACCGCCCACACCGCCAGCGCCGGCATCAGCACCATCAGCGGCGCGATCAGGTAGATGCCGCGGCTGACCTGGGTCGGCGTCATCACTTCCTTGAGCAGCAGCTTCAGCACGTCGGCGATCGGCTGCAGCAGGCCCAGCGGGCCCACGCGGTTCGGGCCCAGGCGCACGTGCATCCAGCCGATCAGCTTGCGCTCCCACAGAATCAGGTATGCCACGCACAGCAGCAGCGGCAGCACGATGACCACGGCGCGGATCAGGATCCAGAGCGGGGTCCAGGCGATGCCGAACACGTTGTGGCCTTGCGAGGTAATCCAGTCGATCATGTTTCTATCTCGCTATTCTTCTTACGCCGTGACCGCCGGTGCCGCCTTCGCGGCGCCGAGTTCGACGGCCTTCTCGACCTTGACCTGGCCGAACATCGCGCCCAGCGCAGCAGCGGCGCTCGTCGCGGCTGGCACGCGCACGGTGTTGGCCGGCAGCGTGGCTTCGAGCACGCCCGGCAGCACCACGCTGCCCTCGCCCTGCGTCACGCGCACCGGATCGCCGGACTGGATGCCCAGGCTCTCGAACAGCGCGGTCGGCAGGCCGACCTGCATCGCGCGGCGGGCGGCAGCGGTGAGCTGCAGCGAGTCGGCGCGGCGCACGATCGGATCGGCGTGGTAGATGGGCACGTCGGCAATACGCTCGACGCCCTTGCCGGCGGCGCTCACACGGATCGCGGCCTGCGTGGCGTTGTTGAGCTGCGGCGCGACCGGCTTGGCCAGCACGTCGTCGCGCACGGCTTCCGAGGTCTCGTAGTCGAAGCCCGGCACATCCAGCATATTGCCCAGCACGCGCAGCACCTTCCAGGCCGGGCGCGACTCGCCCAGCGCGCGCACCACGCCGTTGAAGCTCTGCGGCAGGCCTTCGCAGTTGACGAAGGTGCCCGAGGTTTCGGTGAACGGCGCGACCGGCAGAATCACGTCCGCATACTGCAGCGCCGCTTCCGAGCGGAACGGCGACAGCATCACCACCGTGCCCGCCTGCGACAGCGTGGCCAGCGCGCGGCGCGGCTCGGCCGAGTCGAACTCGGGTTCGGTGTTCAGCAGCACGTAGGCCTTGCGCGGTGCGTCCAGCATGGCCTGCGCAGTGGCGCCGCCCTGCTGCGGCAGCGCGCCGGCGAGGTAGCCGCCGACCGTGTTGGCCGCTTCGGTCAGGAAGCCCAGCGTGGCGCCGGTCTCGTTGGCGATCCACTGTGCCAGCGCATGCAGCGCGGAGAATTGCGGGTGGCGCACGGCCTCGTTGCCGAGGAAGACGGCACGGCGCTCGCCGGACAGCAGCGCCTCGGCCACGGTCTTGGCCTTGTCGTCGCCATCGAAGCCTTCGGTGCCGGCCGGTGCGGCCACGCCCTTGGCGGCGGCCACGGCGCGGGCGATGCCTGCCAGCGCGGCGGTCCAGCCCGAGGGGGCCACGTCGATGCGGGCGGCCAGCGGCATCAGCAGGTCTTCACCGCCGGCGCCCAGCAAGGCGACGCGGGCGCCCTTCTTGCCGGCCTGGCGCAGACGCGAGGCCAGCAGCGGATGATCCTTGCGCAGCGAGGAGCCGATCACCAGCACGCGCTGCAGCGTGCTCACATCGGCCACCGGCATGCCCAGCCACGGCGCGCCTTGCAGGCCAGCCGAGAAGTCGGTCTGGCGCAGGCGGAAATCGATATTGTCGCTGCCGAGGCCACGCACCAGCTTGGCCAGCAGGTGCAGTTCTTCCAGCGTGCTGTGCGGGCTGGCCAGTGCGGCGATCTGGTCCGCGCCATGCTCGCGCTTGATGCCGGCCAGGCCGTTCGCCACGTACTCGAGCGCGGTCTGCCAGTCGGTTTCCATCCAGTCGCCGCCCTGCTTGATCATGGGCTTGGTCAGGCGGTCGGCGCTGTTCAGCCCTTCGTACGAGAAGCGGTCCTTGTCGGACAGCCAGCACTCGTTGACCTCTTCGTTCTCGAGCGGCACCACGCGCATCACGCGCTGGTTCTTGGTCTGCACCACCAGGTTGGCGCCCAGGCCGTCGTGCGGCGACACCGACTTGCGGCGGGCCAGTTCCCAGGTACGGGCCGAGTAGCGGAACGGCTTGCTGGTCAGCGCGCCGACCGGGCACAGGTCGATCATATTGCCCGACAGCTCGGAATCCACCGTCTGGCCGACGAAGGTGGTGATCTCCGAGTGTTCGCCGCGGTTGAGCATGCCCAGCTCCATCACGCCGGCCACTTCCTGGCCGAAGCGCACGCAGCGGGTGCAGTGGATGCAGCGCGTCATCTCCTCCATGGAGATCAGCGGGCCCACGTTCTTGTGGAACACCACGCGCTTCTCTTCCTTGTAGCGCGATTCGCTGCCACCGTAGCCCACGGCCAGATCCTGCAGCTGGCACTCGCCGCCCTGATCGCAGATCGGGCAATCCAGCGGGTGGTTGATCAGCAGGAATTCCATGACGGACTTCTGGGCCTTGACCGCCTTCTCCGAGTTGGTGAAGACCTTCATGCCGGGGGTGACCGGCGTGGCGCACGCCGGCAGCGCCTTGGGCGCCTTTTCAACTTCGACCAGGCACATGCGGCAGTTCGCCGCGATGGACAGTTTGCGGTGGTAGCAGAAGTGCGGGATGTAGGTGCCCAGCTGGCGGGCCGCTTCCATCACCAGGCTGCCTTCAGCAACCTCAACCTTCTTACCGTCGATCTCGAGTTCAACCATGTTCTGCCACGCTTAGATGTAGGCCGGAACCATGCACTGCTTGTGTTCGACGTGATATTCGAACTCTTTCCAGTAGTGCTTGAGCATGCCGCGGACCGGCATTGCTGCCGCATCACCGAGCGCGCAGATGGTGCGGCCCATGATGTTTTCCGCGACGTTGTTGAGCACGTCCAGGTCTTCCTGGCGGCCTTCTCCGTGTTCGATGCGATTGACCATGCGGTACAGCCAGCCGGTGCCTTCACGGCACGGCGTGCACTGGCCGCACGATTCTTCAAAGTAGAAATACGACAGGCGCAGCAGCGACCGCACCATGCAGCGCGTCTCGTCCATGACGATCACGGCGCCCGAGCCCAGCATCGAGCCGGCCTTGGCGATCGAATCGTAGTCCATGGTCGACGCCATCATCAGGTCGGCCGGCACCACCGGCGCCGACGATCCACCCGGGATCACCGCCTTGAGGGCCTTGCCACCGCGCATGCCGCCCGCCAGCTCCAGCAGTGTGGAGAACGGCGTGCCCAGCGGGATTTCGTAGTTGCCCGGACGCTCGACGTCACCCGAAATCGAGAAGATCTTGGTGCCGCCGTTGTTCGGCTTGCCCATCTTCAGGTATTCCTCGGGGCCGACGCCCAGCAGGAACGGCACCGCGGCGAACGTCTCGGTGTTGTTGATGGTGGTCGGCTTGCCATACAGGCCGAAGCTGGCCGGGAAAGGCGGCTTGAAGCGCGGCTGGCCCTTCTTGCCTTCCAGCGATTCAAGCAGCGCGGTTTCCTCGCCGCAGATGTACGCGCCATAGCCATGGTGCGCGTGCAGCTGGAAGTTGAAGCCCGAACCCAGGATGTTGTCGCCCAGGAAGCCGGCCGCGCGCGCCTCTTCGAGCGCCTGCTCGAAGATCTTGTATTCGTTCCAGATCTCGCCGTGGATGTAGTTGTAGCCCACGGTGATGCCCATCGCGTACGCGCCGATGGCCATGCCTTCGATCAGCGCGTGCGGGTTGTAGCGGATGATGTCGCGGTCCTTGAACGTGCCAGGCTCACCTTCGTCGGTGTTGCAGACGAGGTATTTCTGGCCCGGGAACTGGCGCGGCATGAAGCTCCACTTCAGGCCGGTCGGGAAGCCCGCGCCGCCGCGGCCACGCAGGCCCGAGGCCTTGACGTCGGCGATCACCTGCTCGGGAGGGATCTTCTCGGTCAGGATGCGCGTGAGCTGCTGGTAGCCGCCGCGCTTGACGTAGTCCTCGAGGTGCCAGTTCTGGCCGTCGAGGCCGGCCAGGATCAGCGGCTTGATGTGGCGGTCGTGCAGAGAGGTCATCTTACTTGCTCCCCTTCCCGGCTTCGGCCTTCAGTTCGTCGACCAGCGCATCGAGCTTCTCGTTGCTCATGAAGCTGCACATGCGGGTGTTGTTGACGATCATCACCGGCGCGTCGCCGCAGGCGCCCATGCACTCACCCTCTTTCAGGGTGAAGCAGCCATCGGGGGTGGTTTCGTTGTAATCGATGCCGAGCTTGCGCTTCAGGTGCTCGGCGGCGCGCTCGCCGCCCGACAGGGCGCACGGCAGGTTGGTGCAGACGGTCAGCTTGTACTTGCCCACCGGCTTGGTGTCGTACATGTTGTAGAAGGTCGCCACTTCCTCGACCCACACCGGCGGCATGTCGAGATAGCTCGCGACGAACTGCATGACTTCGGGGGAAACCCAGCCCACCTCGCCCTGTGCCACGGCCAGTGCCGCCATCACTGCCGACTGCTTCTGGTCGGCCGGATACTTGGCGATCGCGCGATCGATTTCCTTGAGAGCTTCTGCTGATAGCATGGTCATTGCAGTAATACGCCGGAACTCCCTTACATCGGTGTTCCGCAGGTTTGCAGCCGTCGCTGCCGTCCTTGCCCGTTCGCCGCCGGCGCGCTTAGCGCTTGCCGGTGCGCCGCAGGTTTCACCCGGCCGCGCCCCATCGCGGGCGCGGCGCCGGTGCGCCCGGATCGTCGTCCGGGAGCCCGCGGCCTGTCTTCAGCGGTCGATCTCGCCGAAGACGATGTCCTGGGTGCCGATGATCGTCACCGCATCGGCAATCATGTGGCCCTTGGCCATCTCGTCGAGCGCCGCCAGGTGCGGGAAGCCCGGTGCCCGGATCTTCAGGCGGTAGGGCTTGTTAGCGCCGTCCGAGATCGCATAGATGCCGAACTCGCCCTTCGGGTGCTCCACCGCCGCGTAGGCCTCGCCTTCGGGCACGTGAATGCCTTCGGTGAAGAGCTTGAAGTGGTGGATCAGCTCTTCCATATTGGTCTTCATGTCCACCCGCGACGGCGGCGCCACCTTGTGGTTCTCGGTGATCACCGGGCCCGGGTTGCGACGCAGCCAGTCGATGCACTGCTTGATGATGCGGTTGGACTGGCGCATCTCTTCCACGCGCACCAGGTAGCGCGCGTAGCAGTCGCCGCCCACGCCCACCGGCACGTCGAACTCGACCTTGTCGTAGACCTCGTAGGGCTGCTTCTTGCGCAGGTCCCACTCGATGCCCGAACCGCGCAGCATCGGGCCGGTGAAGCCCATCTGCAGCGCCCGCTCGGGGCTGACCACGCCGATGCCGACCAGGCGCTGCTTCCAGATCCGGTTGTCGGTCAGCAGCGTCTCGTACTCGTCGACGTAGGTCGGGAAGCGGTTGGTGAAGTCTTCGATGAAGTCCAGCAGCGAACCCGAACGAGCCTCGTTCATCGCCTTGATGGCGCGCTCGTTATGGACTTTCGACGCCTTGTATTGCGGCATCGTGTCAGGCAGGTCGCGATAGACGCCGCCCGGACGGTAGTAGGCCGCGTGCATGCGCGCGCCCGACACCGCCTCGTACATATCGAACAGGTCCTCGCGCTCGCGGAAGGCGTACAGGAACACCGCCATCGCACCCACGTCCAGCGCGTGAGCGCCGATCCACATCAGGTGGTTCATCACGCGGGTGATCTCGTCGAACATCACGCGGATGTACTGGGCGCGCAGCGGCACCTCGAGATCCAGCAGGCGCTCGATGGCCATCACATAGGCGTGCTCATTGACCATCATCGACACGTAGTCGAGACGGTCCATGTAGGGCACGCTCTGGATCCAGGTCTTCTGCTCGGCCAGCTTCTCGGTCGCGCGGTGCAGCAGGCCGATGTGCGGGTCGGCACGCTGGATGACTTCGCCGTCCAGCTCCAGCACCAGGCGCAGCACGCCGTGTGCCGCCGGGTGCTGCGGACCGAAGTTCAGGGTGTAGTTCTTGATGTCTGCCATTGCGCTTCTCAGTGCTGCAAGCCGCCGTAGTTCTCTTCCCGGATCACGCGCGGCGTGACTTCACGCGGCTCGATGGTCACGGGCTGGTAGATCACCCGCTTCTGCTCGGGGTCGTAGCGCATTTCCACGTAGCCCGAGACCGGGAAGTCCTTGCGGAACGGGTGGCCGACGAAACCGTAGTCGGTCAGGATGCGGCGCAGGTCGGGATGGCCCTCGAACACGATGCCGTAGAAATCGAAGGCCTCGCGCTCGAACCAGTTGACCGAGTTCCAGACGTCGATCAGCGACGCCACCACCGGCAGATCGTCGTCCGGCGCGAACACGCGCAGGCGCAGGCGCCAGTTGTGCGTGATGGACAGCAGATGCGAGACGGCCGCAAAGCGGAGACCGTCCCAGGCGCCGTCGCCGTAGGAGGAATAGTCCACGCCGCACAGGTCGATCAGCTGCTCGAAGCACAGCGCGGGATCGTCGCGCAGCAGGCGGGCGCTTTCCAGGTAGTCGTCGGCCTTGACGATCAGCGTCAGTTCGCCGTTCGCCTCGATCAGCTTCTGCACGCGCTTGCCCAGGACTTTCTCCAGGGCGGCCTTGAGGGTATCGATGCTTGCCATGTCAGCCCTTGCGCGCGATGGTGTTGGTGCGGCGGATCTTGTTCTGCAACTGGATCACACCGTAGATCAGCGCCTCCGCGGTCGGCGGGCAACCCGGCACGTAGATATCGACGGGCACGATGCGGTCGCAGCCGCGCACCACCGAGTACGAATAGTGATAGTAGCCGCCGCCGTTGGCGCACGAGCCCATCGAGATGACCCAGCGCGGCTCGGCCATCTGATCGTAGACCTTGCGCAGCGCCGGCGCCATCTTGTTGCACAGCGTGCCGGCCACGATCATCACGTCGGACTGGCGCGGCGACGGACGGAAGACCACGCCGAAGCGGTCCAGGTCGTAGCGCGCAGCGCCGGCATGCATCATTTCCACAGCACAGCAGGCCAGGCCGAAGGTCATCGGCCACAGCGACCCGGTGCGGGTCCAGTTGATCAGCTTGTCAGCGGTGGTCGTGACAAAGCCTTCGTTGAGAACGCCTTCGATTGCCATTTCACATCACTCCCAATCGAGCGCGCCCTTTTTCCAGATGTAGACGAAGCCCACGATGAATTCCAGCAGAAACACGCCCATGGCGATGAACCCCGGCCAGCCGATTTCCCTCAGGGCAACGCCCCATGGGAAGAGAAAGGCTGTCTCGAGATCGAACAGAATGAAGAGGATGGCGATGAGGTAGTAGCGCACGTCGAACTTCATGCGCGCATCCTCGAAGGCCTCGAAGCCGCACTCGTACGGAGAGAGCTTCGCTGCGTCAGGCTTGTTGGGACCGAGGATCCTGCCGATCGACATCAGCGCAATGCCAAGCGCGACGCCGAAGATGATGAGGATGAGGACGGGGAAGTAGGCTTCGAGGTTCAAGGTACGGCCAGCCTTATCTGGAATGTTGTCAACAGCACCAGCTGAAGCGGCGTCCTGTTGCCCACCCCAAGCGCCATTCCGTAGAAAGCACGGCGCCGCCTTGCGGACTGTCGGAGTTCGCAAACCGGGCAAGCCCGGAGCGCGAACTCCGATCAAGTTGTTTGGTGCCGACGGCGAGACTCGAACTCGCACAGCTTTCGCCACTACCCCCTCAAGATAGCGTGTCTACCAATTTCACCACGTCGGCTGGGGGAGAAACAATGTTGCCTGGCGCCGGGTTTTAGGACCCTTCGGGACTCTCTCATGACCGCTTGGTCTTACCATTTGGTCTTGTTTGAGCCCCACCGCTGGGGAATCGTTTCAAGCCTTGGATTCTAACCTAAGAATCCTGTTTTGTTCAATGCACAACTGCAAAAAAAATCAGGAATCAGGGATCCGGAAACCCGATTATTTCGGAACTGCAGGTGCAGCCGGGACCGAAGCCGCGGCAGCAGCAGCGGGCGCGCTGGCGGCCGGCGCGGAAGCGGCGGCAGCAGGCGCAACCTGGGGCGCGGAACCCATCACACCCAGCGACGCCGACGGACGATAGTTCGTCATCATCGTCAGGCTCAGCGTGCAGATGAAGAACACGCTGGCCAGGGCCGCCGTGGTGCGCGACAGGAAGTTGGCCGAGCCGCTGGCACCGAACAGGCTGCCCGAGGCACCCGAGCCGAAGGCCGCGCCGACATCGGCGCCCTTGCCATGCTGCAGCAGCACCAGACCGATCACGCCCAGCGCGGACAGCACCTGCAGGACCACCAACAGAGTTTTGAAAATTGCCATTTGCTTTGATTCGCTTGCCTGATCAATCGATCGGTACGGGCGGCATTCAGGCGTTGCCGATCGCGAGGAAATCTTCCGACTTCAGCGAGGCGCCGCCGATCAGCCCCCCGTCGATGTCGGCCATGGAAAACAGTTCGACCGCATTGTCAGGCTTGACGCTGCCGCCGTACAGGATGGCCATGCGCTGCGCCACATCGGCATCGCGCGCTACCACCTGCGCACGCAGGAAGGCGTGCACCGCCTGCGCCTGCTCGCTGGTGGCGGTCTTGCCGGTGCCGATGGCCCAGACCGGCTCGTAGGCCAGCACGATGCGACCCAGCTGCTCGACCGTGAGCGCATCCAGCACCGCCTGCAACTGGCGGCCGACCACGACCTCGGTCTCGCCCGCCTCGCGCTGCGCCAGGGTCTCGCCCAGGCACACCACCGGCACGATGCCGGCTTCCAGCGCACGCAGCGCCTTGGCCGCGACGGTGGCATCGGTCTCGCCGTGATAGCTGCGGCGCTCGGAGTGGCCGACCAGCGCGTAGCTTACGCCGAAGTCCACCAGCATCGAAGCGGCCACTTCGCCGGTAAAGGCGCCGCGCGCCTCCGCCGACACATCCTGCGCACCCCAGGCCACCGCGCTGCCGCGCAGCAGTGACTGGCACTGCGCCAGGTAAGGGAACGGCGCACAAACCGCCAGGCGCGCACGCGCAGGCGCCGCCTTGATCGCAGCCAGCAGTGCCTCATTGGCTGCCAGGCTGCCATGCATCTTCCAGTTGCCGATGACGAGCTTATCTCTCACGCGAAACGCCCCTGCCTATTTTGACTAAACCCAGCATTGTAGCGTGGTGATTGCGTCGGCGCCATGTTGGCGCGGGAGAGGGCCGCGAAAGCGGTGGCGCAGCGCGATGCCACCCAGCCAGAATCGAATCCGAAAGGATGCGCCAACACCAATCGCCAAGCACAGTGTCTTGGCTCCCTCTCCCCTCATGGGGAGAGGGTTGGGGAGAGGGGTGGTCTAGCAAGGCGCCACACACAAACGAAGCCGTCGGTGTGGTCCAGCACGCCAGCGCCACGACGAAGCCATCGGTGTTGTCCAGCCCGTCGCCGCCCGCAAGCGCCTGCCCTCTCCCCCGACCCCTCTCCCGCAAGCGGGAGAGGGGAGCAAACCGGCGCGGGGCGGAACCCATCGCGCCAGCCGAAGCCGGCAGGATGCGCCAACGCCGCCGCTCGAGCCTCCGCTCACCAAGTCAGCACGATCTTCCCGATGTGCTCGCTCGACTCCATCAGCCGATGCGCGTCGGCCGCCTGCGCCGCGGGGAAGGTGCGGAAGATTGCTGGCTTGATCTTGCCCGACGCCAGCAGCGGCCACACCTGCTCGTGCAGCGCGCGTGCGATCTCGCCCTTGAAGGCGGCCGGGCGCGGACGCAGCGTGGAGCCGGTGACGGTGATGCGCCGGCGCAGGATGTCGCCCAGCGGGATTTCCGCCTTGGCGCCGCCGAGCAGCGCGATGATGACGATGCGGCCGTCATCGGCGATGCACGACAGTTCGCGCGCCAGATAGGAGCCCGCCACCATGTCGAGGATCACGTCGACGCCGCGGCCTTCGGTCAGCGACTTGACCTCGGCGACGAAGTCCTGGGTCTTGTAGTTGATCGCCCGATCCGCGCCCAGCGCCTCGCAGGCCGCGCACTTTTCCGCGCTGCCGGCAGTGACGAAGACCTTGAAGCCCAGCGCCTTGGCAATCTGGATGGCGGTGGTGCCGATGCCGCTCGAGCCGCCCTGGATCAGCAGCGTCTCGTCCTTGCCGCGCGGGCCGCGGCCCAGGTAGCCACGATCGAACACATTGCTCCAGACCGTGAAGAAGGTCTCGGGCAGCGCGGCCGCCTCGATATCCGACAGCCCCGCCGGCACCGGCAGGCACTGCGCGACCGGCGCTGTGCACAGCTCTGCGTAGCCGCCGCCCTGGACCAGCGCGCAGACGCGGTCACCGACCTTCAGGCCGAAGCGGTTGTCGGCGTGCGCAAGGTCGCCGCCCACCACCACGCCGGCCACCTCCAGGCCCGGCAGGTCCGATGCGCCCGGCGGCACCGGATAATTGCCGGTGCGCTGGAACACGTCGGGGCGGTTCACGCCCGAAGCAGCAACACGGATCAGGATTTCGCCGGCCTTGGCGACCGGGTCGGGCCGCTGCGTTTCCTGCAGGACTTCTGGGGCGCCGTATTCACGGATCTCGATGGCTCGCATGGGAACTCCTTGCTGTGATGTGTCGGCGGCGGGCGCTGCAGGCCCTTGCGCCGCGATGGATGGAATACGGATGCGCGCGGTGTGCACGAAAGCGGCGCACCGCAGAACTGACGCAGTGTAAACAAAAAAACGGCTGGACATCGCCAGCCGTTTTTCCTTCCCGCGCCCCCGACCAGGCGGGAGCGCAGTCTCGCCACGCTTACTGCTGCTCGGTCGAGCCGGTCGTTGCGGGCGCTGCCTCGGCGGCTTGCGCGATCGGGGTGATGGTGCCACCCTCCTCGGCCAGCGCGGCCTTCAGCGACAGGCGCAGGCGGCCCTTCTCGTCGGCCTGGATCAGCTTGACGCGCACCTGCTGGCCTTCCTTCAGCCAGTCCTTGATGTCCTTGACGCGCTCGTTGACGATCTCGGAGATGTGCAGCAGGCCGTCCTTGCCCGGCAGGATGTTGACGATGGCGCCGAAGTCCAGCAGCTTCAGCACGGTGCCGGCGTAGATCTTGCCCACTTCGGCTTCCGCGGTGATGCCCTCGATGCGGCGCTTGGCCTCGGCCATGCCCTCGGTGGAGGTCGACGCGATGGTGATCGTGCCGTCTTCCTGGATGTCGATGGTGGTGCCGGTTTCCTTGGTCAGCGCCTGGATGGTCGAGCCGCCCTTGCCGATCACTTCGCGGATCTTGTCCGGATGGATCTTCATGGTGATCATGCGCGGCGCGTGCGCCGACAACTCGGTGCGCGCGTGGCCCATCGCGTGCTGCATCTCGCCCAGGATGTGCAGGCGGCCGTCCTTGGCCTGGGCCAGTGCGACCTGCATGATTTCCTTGGTGATGCCCTGGACCTTGATGTCCATCTGCAGCGCGGTGATGCCGTGGTCGGTACCGGCCACCTTGAAGTCCATGTCGCCGAGGTGGTCCTCGTCACCGAGGATGTCGGTCAGCACGGCGAACTTGTTGCCTTCCAGGATCAGGCCCATGGCCACGCCGGCCACGTGGGCCTTGACGGGCACGCCCGCGTCCATCAGCGCCAGGCAGCCGCCGCACACGGAAGCCATCGACGAGGAGCCGTTCGACTCGGTGATCTCCGAGACCAGGCGGATGGTGTAGGCGAACTCGTCGTCCTTCGGCAGCACCGGAATCAGTGCGCGCTTGGCCAGGCGGCCGTGGCCGATCTCGCGGCGCTTGGGGCTGCCCACGCGACCCGTCTCGCCGGTGGCGAACGGGGGCATGTTGTAGTGGAGCATGAAGCGGTCGCGGTACTCGCCGGCCAGCGCATCGATGATCTGCTCGTCGCTCTTGGTGCCCAGCGTGGCCACCACCAGTGCCTGCGTCTCACCGCGGGTGAACAGCGCCGAGCCGTGCGCGCGCGGCAGCACCGAGGAGCGGATCTCGATCGGGCGCACCGTGCGGGTGTCGCGGCCGTCGATGCGGGGCTCGCCGGCCAGGATCTGGCCGCGCACGATCTTCGCTTCCAGTTCGAACAGGACGTTGCCCACTTCGACCTTGTCGGCTTCCACGCCGGCTTCTGCCAGCTTGGCGGCAACGGTCGCGTAGACTTCCTTCAGCTTCTGGCTGCGCGCGGCCTTCTGGCGCAGCTGGTAGGTTTCCTGCAGCAGCGGCAGGCCGATCTCGCTGACCTGGGCGATCAGGGTCTCGTTCTTGGCCGGCGCGGTCCAGTCCCACTCCGGCTTGCCGCCTTCGCGCACCAGCTCATGGATGGCGTTGATGGCGATCTGCATCTGCTCGTGGCCGTAGACCACGGCGCCCAGCATCACGTCTTCGGACAGCTGGTTGGCTTCCGATTCCACCATCAGCACGGCGCGCTCGGTGCCGGCCACGACCAGGTCCAGGTCGGAGGTGGCGATCTGCGAGCGGGTCGGGTTCAGCAGGTACTGGCCGTCCTTGTAGCCGACGCGGGCGGCGCCCACCGGGCCGTTGAAGGGGATGCCCGACACGGCCAGAGCGGCCGAGGCGCCGATCAGCGCGGGGATGTCGGCCGGCACTTCAGGGTTCAGCGACAGCACGTGGATCACCACCTGCACGTCGTTGTAGAAGCCTTCCGGGAACAGCGGACGCAGCGGACGGTCGATCAGGCGCGAGGTCAGCGTCTCCAGCTCCGAGGGACGGCCCTCGCGCTTGAAGAAGCCGCCCGGGATCTTGCCGGCGGCGTAGGTCTTCTCGATGTAGTCGACGGTCAGCGGGAAGAAGTCCTGGCCGGGCTTCGGGGTCTTGGCGGCCACCACGGTGGCGAGCACCACGGTGTCTTCCACGTCGACGATCACCGCGCCGCCGGCCTGGCGTGCGATCTCGCCGGTCTCCATGCGCACGGTGTGCTGGCCCCACTGGAATTGCTTGACGACTTTATTGAACATGGTCATGAGCGTTCCTTCGTTCATGCTTGCACGCAAAGGTGCAACGCCCGCGCTCGCAGCCGCGGGCGAACTGCCGGGTCTGCGCCAGTTGCGGTCGAGGGGAAGTGCTATGCCATTCCAGCGCGCCACCGTGCCCCGTGGTGGTAATGGCGATGGCGCGCTGGAATGACACAAAACCCCGTTTCCTTGGCTGGCCCCGGTGTCGGTAGATAAAGAACTAACTAAGTTACCCCGTTGCACGCCTTGGTGCAACGGTCGCCGGGCCGGGTCGGCCGCGGCGGCTTGAAGTGAATTGAAATCCACTCGCAGCGGATGGCCCCGGGGAATTCCCGTGGGCCACAAAAACAAAATGCCTGCATCAGCGATGCTGACGCAGGCATTGCGGCTTCACGCGAACGCGTGCGGTCCGTTGGTCCGTGCCGCCATCCGGCTGTGCCTTACTTGCGCAGGCCCAGCTTCTCGATCAGCGCGCGGTAACGGTCCGCATCGTTGGACTTCAGGTAGTCCAGCAGGCGGCGACGGCGGCTCACCATGCGCAGCAGACCGCGGCGGCTGTGGTGATCCTTCATGTTGGCCTTGAAGTGCGGGGTCAGCTCGTTGATGCGGGTGGTCAGCAGGGCGACCTGGACTTCGGGGCTGCCAGTGTCGTTCTCGCCACGGGCGAACTGCTTGATGACTTCGGACTTGTTGATATCGGCGACTGCCATGATGATTTCCTTTCACTTGCGAACGCCACAGCGCGGGATGCGCCGCATGCGTCGTGCCTTGTGCTTTTTCAGGCATCTGCCGCGCCTGGCCGGCTGGCCTGGCGACGACAGGCCGCGATTATAGCCCAAAACGGCGAAGCGGCGCACGCCACGCGGCCCTAGAAGCGCTCCATGCGGCAGGTCGTCGGCAACATGGCCTGCGCCGCCGTCAGCTTGCGCACCGTGCGGAAGCCGTACCCCGAGCCCTCGTTATCGAAGCGCACCGCCCCACCCTGGCGCGCCATCTCCGACACATAGAGGGGCTGCTGCAGCTGGTGGTCGGCCGCGCGCATGGTCGCATCGTGGAAGGCGTTGGTGAAGCGCATGCCCTCCAGCGCACGGGCCACCTTGGCCACATCCGTCGAACCGGCCTGCTCGATCGCGCGCGCCAGCATCTCGACCATCACCTGCATGCGCAGCAGCAGGTAGTCGTCCTTCGGCTCGGGGTAGCGCGCGCGGAAGGCCCGATAGAAGGCGTCCGAGGCGGCGCCGCCGACGTTCGGATGCCACTCCGCGACCGCGAGCACGTGGTCCACGCCGGCATCGCCCATCGCCGCCGGCGCGCCCAGGCTGTTGCCATAGAAGGTGTAGAACCTGGCGGCCAGCCCGCCCTCGCGCGCCGCCTTGACCATCAGCGTCAGGTCATTGCCCCAGTTGCCGGTGATCACGGCATCGGCGCCGCTGGCCTTGATCTTGGCAATGTACGGCGCGAAGTCCTTGATCTTCCCGATCGGATGGAACTCGTCGCCCACCACCTTCACGTCCGGACGCTTGGCCTCGAGCATCGCAGCGGCAGAGCGCGCCACCTGGCGGCCGAAGCTGTAGTCCTGGTTGATCAGGTAGGCGCGGTGCACCGTCTTGTCGGCGCGGATGACCTCGGTCAGCGCCTGCATGCGCATGTCGGCGCTGGCGTCGAAGCGGAAATGCCAGAAGCTGCAGTTCTCGTTGGTCAGGCCCGGATCGACCGCCGAGTAGTTCAGGAAGAGCACGCGCGCCGCCGGTTCGCGAGAGTTATGGCGGTTCACCGCCGCCACCAGCGCGGCCGCCACGGCCGAGCTGTTGCCCTGCAGGACGAAGGGAATGTGCTTGTCGAGCAGCGCACGGAACTGGATCAGGCTCTCATCGACATTGCCCTTGCTGTCGAAGGTGACCAATTCCAGCGGCCGCGCCCCCTCGGCGGTCTTCACGCCGCCGCGGGCATTGACCTGATCGATCGCCAGGCGCAGATTGCGCGCCACCATTTCGCCGGCGTTGGCGAAGGGCCCCGACAGGCCGTCGATCATGCCCAGCCGGATCGGCTCCTGCGCCCCGGCCCCTGCCGCCACGCACAGCAAACCCGCCGCCAGCCAGCGCCACACACGCGCCCTCCGCCCCCATCCTGCCGATGCCGCCTCCGCCCTATTCCACACCTTCGCTCTCCCGATTCCGAAACGCGCATGGTAATGCAGCCACCCCGGCATGACCAAGGCGCGCGCATCGCGCAAATACCCGACAGTTGGCAGTGACTTGCACGAACTAAACGAGAGATTGGAATATCCAGCCCATGCGCAGCCGTGCGCCGCGCGGCCCGCGCGCACGTAGTGCCAGCTTCACACATGCTTGACCGCCCCGCTACACTCATGAGATCACGTGACGCCCGGGCGAACGGCCGCACAAGCGCCGCCCTCGCCAGCATCAACAAGGAATGCCATGAACATCCGATTGCCACGCACTGTCCGACAGCTTGCGCTCGGCCTGGCCGCGACCGCGCTGGCGGCCTGCGCCGTGCTCGCGCCCGTGCAGGAGGGCCAGAAACTGATCGGCTCGCCCCAAGCGGCGGTCCAGTCCACCTTCGGCCAGCCGACCGATGTCTACCAGCTGCGCGACGGCACCACGCGCTGGATCTATTCCAAGCAGCCGCTGGGCCAGCAGTCCTATGCCGCCGACTTCGACAGCCAGGGCCGGCTGACGGACTTCCGCCAGATGCTGCAGACGCCTGAGCTGTACAAGGCGCAGGTCGGCACCTGGACCAAGCGCGACGTGATGGAGCACTTCGGCCTCCCGCGCGAGCCGACGCAATACTTCCCGATGATGAAGCGCGAGGTCTGGTCCTACCGCTTCAAGCATGAAGGCCAGTGGCCTTCGCTGTTCAATTTCTACTTCGACGACGAGGGTGTCCTGCGCCAGACGCAGATCACGCCCGACCCGCTGTACGACAGGGCCGACTCGCGGCGCTGACGCCATAAAAAAAACCCGCCCTCCCCCGGTTCGGAGGAGAGCGGATTGTCCCGGTGTTCGGGCCGGTTGGGCCGTCGACCGCCTGCGCGGACCCGGGTCAGATCTGCGGGTTGATCTTCTGCACGGCCTTGTCGTGCAGCTTGTTCAGCGCGGCCAGGTAGGCCTTGGCCGAAGCTGCCACGATGTCCGGGTCAGTGCCCACGCCGTTGACGATGCGGCCGGCCTTGGACAGGCGCACCGTCACTTCGCCCTGGGCCTGGGTGCCGGTGGTGATCGCGTTGACCGAGTACAACACCAGCTCGGCGCCGCTGTCGACCTTGCTCTCGATCGCATGCAGCGTGGCATCGACCGGGCCGTTGCCCTCGGCCTCGCCGATCTGCTCCTGGCCGTCCATGTTGAAGACGACGCGTGCGTGCGGGCGCTCACCAGTCTCGGAATGCTGCGCCAGCGAAACGAAGCGGTAGTGCTCGTTGGACGCCTCGGCGGCCTCGTCGGACACGATGGCGACGATGTCCTCGTCGAAGATCTCGGCCTTCTGGTCGGCGAGTTCCTTGAAGCGGGTGAAGGCGGCGTTGACCTCGGCCTCGCTCTCCATCTCGATGCCCAGTTCCTGCAGGCGCTGCTTGAAGGCGTTGCGGCCCGAGAGCTTGCCCAGCACGATCTTGTTGGCGCTCCAGCCCACGTCCTCGGCGCGCATGATCTCGTAGGTGTCGCGCGCCTTGAGCACGCCGTCCTGGTGGATGCCCGAGGCGTGCGCGAAGGCGTTGGCGCCGACCACCGCCTTGTTGGGCTGCACCACGAAACCGGTGATCTGCGAGACCAGCTTGGAAGCCGGCACGATCTGGGTGGTATCCACGCCGACGTCGAGGTCGAAGTAGTCACGGCGCGTCTTCACGGCCATCACCACCTCTTCCAGGCTGGTGTTGCCGGCACGCTCGCCCAGGCCGTTGATGGTGCACTCGACCTGGCGTGCGCCGCCCAGCTTGACCGCGGCCAGCGAGTTGGCCACCGCCATGCCGAGGTCGTTGTGGCAATGCACCGACCAGATCGCCTTGTCCGAGTTGGGGATGCGCTCGCGCACCGAGCGGATCAGGCCGGCGTAGCCCTCGGGCACGGCATAGCCCACGGTGTCCGGCAGGTTGATGGTGGTCGCGCCTTCCGCGATCACGCCTTCCAGCACGCGGCACAGGAAGTCCATGTCGGAGCGGCTGCCGTCCTCGGGCGAGAACTCGATGTCATCCGTGAACTGGCGCGCGAAGCGCACTGCCAGACGGGCCTGTTCATAGACTTGATCGGGCGTCATGCGCAGCTTCTTCTCCATGTGCAGCGCCGAGGTGGCGATGAAGGTATGGATGCGGAAGGAGTTGGCCGGCTTGAGGGCCTCGGCGGCGCGCGCGATGTCCTTGTCGTTGGCGCGTGCCAGCGAGCAGATGGTGGAGTCCTTGACGGTCTGGGCGATGGCGCGGATGGCCTCGAAGTCGCCGTTGGAACTGGCCGCGAAACCCGCCTCGATCACGTCGACCTTCAGGCGCTCGAGCTGGCGTGCGATGCGGATCTTCTCGTCGCGCGTCATCGAGGCGCCGGGCGACTGCTCGCCATCGCGCAAGGTGGTGTCGAAAATGATGAGTTTGTCAGACATTGTGGGGCTCCTAGGCCAGTTTTGTGCTGTGTCGGCCAGCTTGCTGCCGGAATCTGTGGTCTGCTGAATGCAAAACGCCCCGGCGTGCATGAATGCAGGCCGGGGCGTTTTTGAATCCTGTTTGGCTTCGCGCGAGAGGGCTCGATCGTCCTCAGCAGTCCTCAGCGCGCACGCGTCCCGACCGGGTGGCCTAGTAGGCGACCTAGTAGAGTGCGGGCGGAAAGGGCTTGGCGCGAAATCATGCAGAGCAATATATCTGAGTTGGTGCGCGCGTGCAACACAGGGTTTTTCCGGGGCCGGCGGCACGCGCGCCGGGCATTCAGGCCTGGGGCGGAATGCGCAGCTTCTGGCCCGGGTAGATCTTGTCGGGATTGGACAGCATCGGCTGGTTGGCCTCGAAGATCCGGTTGTACTCCGCGCCATTGCCGTAGGCCGCCTGCGAGATGGCCCACAGCGTGTCACCCTTGACCACCGTGTGCCACTGCGACTCGGCGGACTCTACGTTGACCGACATCTGGTCTTCCACCTTGTCGACGCCCTGCACATTGCCACAGCAGAGGATGATCTTCTCGCGCGTCGCCTGGTCCGGCGCCACGCCAAACACCGTCACCAGGCCTTGGGCGCCGTCCACCTGCACGCTCAGCGCGGTGGCGTCGAGGCCCATTTTGCGGATGTAGGCCTCGATGGCCTCACCCGCGGCCCGGTTCGCGTCCTCGGCCCCGGCCGCGGCCGCATCGGACGCGCCGTTATCGGGTGCGGGAGCAGCCTGGGCCTGCCCGCCGCCGAAGAGTTTCTCGCCTGCTTCCTTGATGAAGTCCAGCACGCTCATGATGACCTCCTGGTGATGAATGCGCTACGCCTTGAATCTCCCGCCGCAGCCGTGCCGCGCGGGCGTAAAACCGAAGCCGCAGCGTAACCCGAAGCGCGGCCGGCAACCTGCAAACAAAAGCAAAGGCGAAATTCAGCCAAAAACAAAGGCGCCGCAGCGCCTTTGTTTTTGTCACCGTCCGGCTAGGAACCCTTGCCGTTGTTGCGCACCCGCGCCACGCCCGGCTTGCCGTGCAGCGCACGCCACGCCCACAGCACGTAGCCCGAGATCGCGTAGACCACGAACAGGCCGAACAGCGCCACCGGCGGATCGGTGGACACCACGACGAAGAGCACCAGTACCAGCACCATCATGCCGAACGGCACGCGGTAGCGCACGTCGAGCGCCTTGCCGCTGTAGAACGGCGCGTTCGACACCATCGACAGCCCCGCGTAGAGCGTGAGGCCGAAGGCCACCCACGGCATCCACAGCTCCTTGACCGACAACTTGTTGTCGATCACCAGCCAGACGAAGCCGGCCACCAGCGCCGCCGCCGCCGGGCTGGGCAGCCCCTGGAAGAAGCGCTTGTCGACCACGCCGATGTTGGCGTTGAAGCGCGCCAGCCGCAGCGCCGCGCAGGTGCAGTAGACGAAGGCCGCCAGCCAGCCCCACTTGCCCAGGTCGTGCAGGATCCACTCATACATCACCAGCGCCGGCGCCACGCCGAAGGAGGTCATGTCCGAAAGCGAATCGTACTGCTCGCCGAAGGCGCTCTGGGTATGCGTGATGCGGGCCACGCGGCCATCCATGCCGTCCAGCACCATGGCCGCGAAAATGGCGATGGCGGCCACGTCGAAGCGCATGTTCATCGCCTGCACGATGGCGAAGAAGCCGGCGAACAGCGCCGCCGTGGTGAAGGCGTTGGGCAGCAGGTAGATGCCGCGGTGGCGCGGCCGCACGAAGACGACATCGTCCTCCTGCTCATCGTGCTCGTCGCGCGGGTCGAAGCCGCCCGGGTCACCCCCGCGCAGCTGGTTGTGTCGGAACGGCCGCAGATGGGTCACGTTGCCGTTGCTGGCGCGCTTGTTGCGCCGGTTGAAAGCACCCATGCCGGTTCTCCTGTGCGTGGCTGCCGCTTACTGCTGCGCGTCCGCCACGTCGAGCTCCGCCAGCACGGTCGACGACGCCGACACCTTCTCGCCAATGGTCACGCGCGGGCGCGCGTTCAGCGGCAGGTACACGTCGACTCTCGAGCCGAAGCGGATGAAGCCATAGCGCTGGCCGCGCGACAGCGCCTCACCCACCTTCGTGTAGCACAGGATGCGGCGCGCCACCAGGCCGGCGACCTGCACCAGGGTGACGAGCTGGCCGTCGGCCGCACGGCGGATCACCACGGCGTTGCGCTCGTTCTCGTTCGAGGCCTTGTCCAGGTCGGCGTTGACGAACTTGCCGGCGAAGTATTCGATCTTTTCGACCGTGCCGTCGATGCTGCTGCGGTTCGAGTGGACGTTGAACACGTTCATGAACACGCTGATCTTCAGCGCCTCGCGGCCGGCATAGGCGTCCTGCACCTTCTCCACCGCGACGATGCGGCCATCGGCGGGCGCCAGCACCGCATTGGGCTGCTGCGGCACCGGGCGCGGCGGATCGCGGAAGAACTGCAGCACGAACAGCGTGATGATCCACAGCGGCAATGCCCACCAGAAGCCCGCGCCGGCGTTCACCAGCAGTGAGATGACAAAGGCGCCGACCAGGAACGGCCAGCCTTCACGGGCGATCAGCGGATGAGGATAGTTCATGCAAAGCTTGTTCGAAGATGAAAGTCTGACAAGGATAACAAAAAGCCGTCCCGCCTCCGCCCGAATCGCCCCTCGAATGGCAAGGGCAGGGGCGGTAGGCGGGACGGCCATGGCCGGCGGAGCCTTGCCCCGCCTGGCCTGCCGGCTCGCGCCAGCTTAGTTCTTCGACTGGTCGACCAGCTTGTTCTTGGCGATCCAGGGCATCATGGCGCGCAGCTTGGCACCCACTTCCTCGATCTGGTGCTCGGCCGTCAGGCGGCGGCGCGAGATCAGGGTCGGGGCGCCGGCCTTGTTTTCCAGCAGGAAGCTCTTGGCGTACTCGCCGGTCTGGATGTCGGTCAGGCACTGCTTCATCGCCTTCTTGGTCTCCTCGGTCACCACGCGCGGGCCGGTCACGTACTCGCCGTATTCCGCGTTGTTGGAGATCGAGTAGTTCATGTTGGCGATGCCGCCTTCATAGATCAGGTCGACGATCAGCTTGAGCTCGTGCAGGCACTCGAAGTAGGCCATTTCCGGCGCGTAGCCGGCTTCCACCAGCGTTTCGAAGCCGGCCTTGATCAGCTCGACGGTACCGCCGCACAGCACGGCCTGCTCGCCGAACAGGTCGGTTTCGGTCTCTTCGCGGAAGTTGGTCTCGATGATGCCGGCGCGGCCGCCGCCGTTGGCGGTGGCGTACGACAGGGCGATGTCACGGGCAGCGCCGGACTTGTCCTGGTGCACGGCGATCAGGTGGGGCACGCCGCCGCCTTGGGCGTAGGTGCCGCGCACGGTGTGGCCCGGGGCCTTCGGCGCGATCATGATCACGTCGAGGTCGGCGCGCGGGATCACGGCACCGTAGTGCACGTTGAAGCCGTGGGCGAAGGCCAGTGCGGCGCCTTCCTTGATGTTGGCGTGCACTTCGTTCTTGTACACGTCGGCGATCTGCTCGTCCGGCAGCAGGATCATGACCACGTCAGCGCCCTTCACGGCTTCGGCAACTTCCTTGACCGTCAGGCCGGCGTTGACCGCCTTGTTCCACGATGCGCCGCTCTTGCGCAGGCCGACCGTCACGTTGACGCCCGAATCCTTCAGGTTCAGCGCATGGGCGTGGCCTTGCGAGCCGTAGCCGATGATGGTGACGTTCTTGCCCTTGATCAGGGAGAGGTCGGCGTCCTTGTCGTAAAACACTTTCATGATGGTTCCTTCGCTTTCTGTCTATCTTGGTATGGATTGGCGGCGCCCCGTGCGCGATCTGCGCACCCGGTGCACGCCGCCGTGGATACTGCGGCTCTGGTTCTGGCTCAGACCTTGAGGATGCGCTCGCCGCGACCGATGCCCGAGCCGCCGGTGCGCACCGTTTCCAGGATGGCGGTGCGGTCGATGGCATCGAGGAAGGCATCCAGCTTGCCGCCGTCTCCGGTCAGCTCGATGGTGTAGGTCTTCTCGGTGACGTCGATGATGCGGCCGCGGAAGATGTCGGCGGTGCGCTTCAATTCTTCGCGCTCCTTGCCGACCGCGCGCACCTTGACCAGCATCAGCTCGCGCTCGATGTGGGCGCCCTCGGTCAGGTCGACCACCTTGACCACCTCGACGAGGCGGTTCAGGTGCTTGGTGATCTGCTCGATCACGTCGTCCGAGCCGGTGGTGACGATGGTCATGCGCGACAGCGACTGGTCTTCCGTCGGCGCCACGGTCAGGGTCTCGATGTTGTAGCCGCGGGCCGAGAACAGGCCGACCACGCGCGACAGCGCGCCGGCTTCGTTTTCCAGCAGGACCGAAATGATATGACGCATCACAGGTCCTCCGCGCCGAGCAGCATTTCCGAGATGCCCTTGCCGGCCTGCACCATCGGCCAGACGTTCTCCGTCGGGTCGGTCTGGAAGTCCAGGAACACGGTGCGGTCCTTCAGGCGGAAGGCCTCGCGCAGCGCGGGCTCCACATCAGCCGTCCTTTCGATGCGCATGCCGACGTGGCCATAGGCCTCGGCCAGCTTGACGAAGTCGGGCAACGCGTCCATGTAGGAGTGCGAGTAGCGGTTGTCGTACTCGATCTCCTGCCACTGGCGCACCATACCGAGATAGCGGTTGTTCAGCGCGCAGATCTTGACCGGGGTGTCGTACTGCAGGCAGGTCGACAGTTCCTGGATGCACATCTGGATCGAGCCTTCGCCGGTGATGGTCACCACTTCCTTCTCGGGGAAGGCTTTCTTGATGCCCATCGCGTACGGCAGGCCCACGCCCATCGTGCCCAGGCCGCCGGAATTGATCCAGCGGCGCGGCTGGTCGAACTTGTAGAACTGCGCGGCCCACATCTGGTGCTGGCCCACGTCGGAGCAGATGAAGGCGTCGCCCTTGGTCAGTTCCCAGATCTTCTCGACCACGTACTGCGGCTTGATGATCTCGGAATCGCGGTCGTACTTCAGGCAGTCCACCGAGCGCCACTGCTCGATCTGCTCCCACCACTTGGCCAGCGGCTCGCGGCGCGGCTTGGTCTCGCTCGCCTGCAGCTGCGAGATCAGCTCCTGCAGCACGTCCTTGACGTTGCCGACGATGGGGATGTCGACCTTGACCCGCTTCGAGATGGAGGACGGATCGATGTCGATGTGGATGATCTTGCGCGCCTGCGAGGTGAAGTGCGCCGGATTGCCGATCACGCGGTCATCGAAGCGCGCGCCGATGGCGATCAGCACGTCGCAGTTCTGCATGGCCATATTGGCTTCATACGTGCCGTGCATGCCGAGCATGCCGACGAACTGCTTGCTCGTGCCGGGGAACGAGCCCAGGCCCATCAGCGTGTTGGTGACCGGGAAGCCGGTGAGCTGGGCCAGCTGGCGCAGCTCGTCGCTGGCATTGGCCAGCACCACGCCGCCACCCGAATAGATGAACGGACGCTCGGCACCCAGCAGCAAGGCCAGGGCCTTGCGGATCTGGCCCGAGTGGCCCTTGTTCACCGGGTTGTACGAGCGCATGTCGATCGACTTGGGATACTCGTAGCGGCAGGCGTTGCGCGAGACGTCCTTCGGGATGTCGACCACCACGGGGCCCGGACGGCCGGTGGCAGCGATATAGAAGGCCTTCTTGATGGTGGCGGCGAGGTCGCGCACGTCCTTGACCAGGAAGTTGTGCTTGACGATGGGCCGCGTGATGCCAACCGTGTCGCACTCCTGGAACGCGTCCTGGCCGATGGCCGAGGTCGGCACGTTGCCGGTGATCACCACCATAGGGATCGAGTCCAGGTAGGCCGTGGCGATGCCGGTCACCGCATTGGTGACACCGGGGCCCGAGGTGACCAGGGCCACGCCGACCTTGCCGGTGGCGCGCGCATAGCCGTCGGCGGCGTGGACCGCTGCCTGCTCGTGGCGCACCAGGATGTGCTCGATCTTCTTCTGCTTGTAGAACTCGTCGTAGATATACAGCACTGCGCCGCCGGGGTAGCCCCAGACGTACTCGACGCCTTCTTCGGCAAGTGCGTGGACGAGGATTTCCGCCCCGATCATTTCGGGTGCGGCGGATGAATTGCTGTCGGCGTGGGAGAATTCCGCGCTGGGCATGTTCATGTCAGTCCTTTGCAATTTTCGGCAAAAAATTGTTTGGATGCTCTCTGCCGGGCTTGTGGCGCGGGTTCAAGCGATGCGCGTCTGCATGGGAGACCGCCTCATAAGCGGCCGGATGAGACAACCACGTATGTCGTGTGAGCGGATGATAATACTGCATTGCATCAGCGCGGTCCATGATATTTTCCGCGCCTGCTCGCGGCGCCCCGATGAAGGCCCGGTGCCACCGCCTCCGAACGTGTATTAGAAATGAGACAACGTGTCAGCCGGCCGGTTTTTTTGCTAGCATCGCTGCAATTTTGGATGTGCCCAAGGCCTCTGGCCGCACATCCCGGGCCGCAATTGCGCCAGCCACGAGCTTACCGTCTGCTTCCGCCTGCATGGCAACCGACCAGGAACTATCTGATTTTCTCGCCAGCGTCGAGCGGCGCGCCTTCAAGCAGGCCGTGTTTGCAGTACGTGACGATGAAGCCGCCTTGGACATCGTCCAGGACGCCATGATCAAACTCGCCGAGAAATACGGCGATAAGAGCGCCGCGGAACTGCCTCCCCTGTTCCAGCGTATCCTGCAGAACACGATCCACGATTATTTCCGGCGCCAGAAAGTGCGCAATACCTGGGTGACGCTGTTCTCCAACCTGCGCGACGACCGCGAAGGCGACGACAACGACCTGCTCGAGACACTGGAAGCCGAGATCGGCAGCGAATCGGCCGAAAGCAGCGCCGACAAGGTGGAGCGGGCACAGGTGATGGGGATCATCGAGCAGGAGATCCAGCGCCTGCCAGCGCGTCAACGCGAGGCGTTCCTGATGCGTTACTGGGAGGACATGGACGTCGCCGAGACTGCCGCGGTCATGGGCTGCTCGGAAGGCAGCGTCAAAACGCATTGTTCCCGTGCCACACATACGCTGGCGCAGGCCCTGCGAGCGCGGGGAGTCCGACTATGAGCAGAAACGACAGAGAAATCCAGGAACGCCGCTTTGTACATGAAGTGCGCCAGGCCCTAGACGCCTCGGCGCAACAACTGCCGCCCGCGATGAGCGAGCGGCTGGCTGCCGCTCGCCGCATCGCGCTGGCGCACAAGAAGGCCGAGGCCACGGTCAGGGTTCCGCAGTTCGCGGTGGCCGGCGCGCACGCCTCGCCGCTCCTCGAAGAGGACGATACACCGCTTTCCCGTGCGGGTAGCTGGCTGCGCCGCCTGGCCCTGGTGTGGGCGCTGATCGCGCTCGCCATCGGCCTGACAGCCATCTACCAGTGGCAGCAGCAGAAACGCATCGACGAACTGGCAGACGTGGACGCTGCCATGCTGCTGGATGAACTGCCCCCGGCTGCCTACGCCGACGAGGGTTTCCACGTTTTCCTCAAGCGCGGCCAATAAGCCTGATGACCCGCCCCCATTCCGACGCTCATCGCCGCCGGCTGGCTCTGATCGTGTCCGCCGGCCTGATCGCCGCCGCCGCCTGGGTGTTGGACCCGCCGGCGGCGCACGCGCAAGGTGCCTCATCAGCCAGATCCAGCGCATCCGTATCCCCCGCCTCGCAGCCCGCGCCGGCCCGCAGCACCGCGCAGGCGCACCCTAAGTGGGAGGAACTGACCCCGGTGCAGCAGCGCATCCTGGCGCCGCTGGAGCCCGGCTGGGAAAGCCTGGGTGAACTGCACCGGCGCAAGTGGCTCCAGATCGCCGAGCGCTATCCGAAGTTCTCGCCGGCCGAGCAGGCCAAGCTGCAGGCGCGCATGAGCGAGTGGGCCAAGATGACGCCGCAGCAGCGGCGCGTGGCGCGCGAGAACTACCAGATCACCCGCTCCCTGCCGGCCTCGAAGAAGGCCGAGGCCTGGAACAAGTACCAGAGCCTGCCCGAAGAGCAGAAGAAGAAACTCGCGGATGCGGAGAGCGTGCCGCACCGCCCGGGCGCCGTCAGCGCCTTGCCGTCATCCAAGCGCTTGCCCGTACAGACCGGCAAGCACGGCGCCCGGCCGGCAGCACCGGCCAGCGCGTCGGCGGCCGCCGCCAAGGCGGCGAGTGCGCCCGCGGCGGATGCCGCCGCCCAGCCGGCTCCCGCCTCGTCCGTGCCCGTATCGCCCGCGGCCGAGAATGGCACCGAGGCCATGGCCAGCACCCCGGCTGACACGAACGCCCGCAACTGAACTGCAAGATGCAGGACCGTGCAGGACATCGGTCCTGCACGCATTTGGCATAATGCGGCGGTACCCGCGATCTCCGCGGGCGGGCGCCTGCAAGCGCGCCGATAGTCTGACAGCGCCATGACCGCCGCCACCCTCGCCAAACCGCTTTCCGCCAGCCACACCCCCTCCCTGCGCCGCCGCCTCGCCTGCATGCTCTACGAGGGCGTGCTGCTGTTCGGCGTGCTGAGTGCCTCCACCGCCGCCTACCTGCTCATCCGGCCAGGCCTGCGCGCGCTCGGGCTCGACACCCCGCTCGCCATGCAGCTGTGGAGCTTCCTGGCGATGGGCCTCTACTTCGTCTGGTTCTGGCAGCGCAACGGCCAGACGCTCGCGATGCAGACCTGGCGCATCCGCATCGAAACCGCACAGGGCGTGCCCCCGCGCTGGCCACAAGCGGCCTGGCGCTATCTGCTGACCTGGCTCTGGCTGCCGCCCTCGGCCGCCGTCGGCCACGCCCTCGGGCTGGTCAAGGGCCCCTTCCTGGCGGTGCTGGGTGGCGGCCTGCTGATCTGGGTGATGCTGGCCTGGCTGAGCCCCGGCCGCCAGTTCCTGCACGACCGCCTGGCAGGCACCCGGCTGGCCGACCTGCGCCCGCGCCCCGCATGAACCTGAGCGCCAGCGCCCTGCGCCAGATCGCCCTTGCCGGGCAGATCGCGGCGAGCGGGTGCGCGGCGGCCCTGGCGCACTGGGGCGGCTGGCCTTGGCCCGCGGCGGTACTGGGCGCCGCCGCGCTGGCACTGGCGCTATTCGGCCTGACCGTGGCGGGCGCCTTCGCCATTTCCCTGTCCGGCGTGGGCGTGTCCGCGCCGAAGCGGCCCGCCATGCCGCCCGATCGCGCACACGCCGCGCTAAGCCTCGCGGGCGCGCTGGACTGCTATCTGCGCGAATGCGTGGCCGTGTTCCGTATGTTCAACTGGATCGAGCCCTTCTGCTCGCGGCGCCCATTCGCGCCCCTCGCCCCCCTCACGCCCTTGCCGCCCGGCACGTCGCCGAGACCGCCGCAGCCGCCGCTGCTGCTCGTGCATGGCTACGCCTGCAACCATGCGATCTGGCTCGACCTCCAGCCGGCGCTGGCCGCCGCCGGCTATGCCTGCGAGGCAATCGACCTGGAACCGGTGTTCGGCAGCCTCGACGGCCATGCCGATGCCGTGCTCGCACACATGCGCGCCATCCATGCGCGCACGGGCCAGGCGCCGCTGCTGCTATGCCACAGCATGGGCGGCCTGGCTGCGCGAGCGGCCCTGGTGCGAGGCCGCGCAGAAGGCAGCGCGCCATGCGCCGGCCTCGTCACCCTGGGCTCGCCGCACCAGGGATGCGCGCTGGCATCGCTGGGCGCCGGCGCCAGTGCACGGCAGATGCGCTGCGGCAGCGCCTGGCTGCGTGCGCTGGCCAGCGCCGAAGGCCCGGCCGAACGCGCGCTGCTGGCCTCCGTCTTCAGCTGGCACGATTCCATCGCCGGCCCGGCCGGCACCGGCTGGCTGCCCGGCGCCCGGCATTGGCCGCTGGCGGGCATCGGCCACGTCACGCTGCTGCGCCACCCGCGCGCGCGCGATGCAGTACTGGCCGCGCTGGCGAGCTTCGGCACCGCCACCGAGGAGAGCGCGGCCGCCAGCCCTGCCCCGGCCGCCGCCGGCACCGCCAGCCGGTAGCCGGGCCCGCCCCTGCGCAGCACACCCTGCGCAGCACACCCTGCGCAGCACAACCTGAGCCGCCGGCCGGCCTTCATGTGACGGTCATCCTTCCGTCATGGCGCGGTCACGACCCGCTGGCCCAATGCAGCCATCGCCGTTACCGGGGTCGCCATGGTTCAAGCAATCCGATTTGCCCGCGGGCGTCTCGCCCGGGCCGCGCACAAGCTGCGCGGCAGTGCCGCCGGGACCCCGCCACTGCCTGCCGCACTGACGGCCTTCATGCCGCCCTCCGAGCTCGACACCCCCGGCCCCCGCCCTGCCACCGACAGCGCCGCCAGCCAGCGCGACGCCCTGAAGTCCGCCCCGCCCCATACAATCCAGCGCTACCGCACCATCTGGGTTTCCGACGTGCACCTGGGCACGGCAGGCTGCCAGGCGGACTACCTGCTCGACTTCCTCAAGCACAACGAATCGGAGCGGCTCTACCTGGTCGGCGACATCATCGATGGCTGGCAACTGCGCCGCGGCTGGTACTGGCCACAAAGCCACAACGACGTCGTGCAGAAGCTGCTGCGCAAGGCCCGCAAGGGCACCGAGGTCATCTACGTGCCGGGCAACCATGACGAGATGGCGCGCCAGTTCGACGGCCTGGCCTTCGGCGACATCACGGTGCGCGAGGATGCCGTGCACGTCACCGCCAGCGGCCGGCGCCTGTGGGTGGTCCACGGCGACCTGTTCGACGGCGTGGTGCAGCACGCGCGCTGGCTGGCCTATCTCGGCGATTCGCTCTACACGATGATCCTGGCGCTGAACCGCCATTTCAACCGCGTGCGCGCGCGGCTCGGCTTCCCATACTGGTCGCTGTCCCAATACCTGAAGCACCAGGTCAAGAACGCAGTCAACTACATCAGCTCCTTCGAGCATGCGATGGTCGAGGAAGCGCGCCGCCGCGGTTGCGATGGCGTGATCTGCGGCCACATCCACAAGGCGGAGATCCGCGAGCTCGACGGCCAGTTCTACTGCAACGACGGCGACTGGGTGGAAAGCCTGTCGGCGCTGGTCGAGACCATGGAAGGCGAACTGAAGATCGTCTACTGGACCACGCTGCTCGATCCGCCGGCGCCGGTGCGCGCGCGGCGCCGGCGCGCGACCGCGACAGTCTGAGCTGCGACGGACCGGGCCCTCGGTCACATGGTCCGCCCGGTCCGCACGCGCGGCAGCCCTGCACAACTCACAACACAGCGTTCGCGCAGGACGTCGCACACGTCCATGCGCGACATACGCGACATACGCGACGACATACGCGACATAGGCGGCCCAAGCCGCAAGGAGCCAGCATGAAGATCCTGATCGTCACCGACGCCTGGGAACCGCAGGTCAACGGTGTGGTGCGCACGCTCAAGTCCACGCGCCGCGAACTGCAGGAGATGGGCCATACGGTGGAACTGATCACGCCGCTGGACTTCCGCACCGTGCCCTGCCCGACCTACCCCGAGATCCGGCTGTCGCTGCGGCCCGGCCGCGCGGTGGCCGAGCGCATCCGGGCCTTCGCGCCGGACGCGCTGCATATCGCCACCGAGGGCCCGCTCGGCATGGCGGCGCGCCGCCATGCCCTGCGCGACGGCATGCCCTTCACGACCGCTTACCACACGCGCTTCCCGGAATACGTGCAGGCGCGCTTCGGCGTGCCGCTGGCCTGGACCTACCGCTTCCTGCGCTGGTTCCATGGCCCGGCCCGGGCGGTGATGGCACCCACGCCGGTAGTGCTCGACGACCTGTGCCGCTATGGCATCGGCCACTCGGTACTGTGGTCGCGCGGTGTGGATCTCGAGGTCTTCACCTCGCGCCGCGCCAATGTGCTCAACACAGCCCACCCGATTTTCCTCTACGTGGGCCGCGTGGCCGTCGAGAAGAACGTGGAGGCCTTCCTGGCGCTCGACCTGCCGGGCTCCAAATGGGTCGTGGGCGACGGCCCTGCGCTGGCCTCCCTGCGCGCGCGCTACCCCGGGGCCAGCTATCTGGGTGTGCTGAGCCAGCCCGAATTGGCCAAGGTGTATGCTTCAGCCGATGTCTTCGTCTTCCCGAGCCGCACTGACACCTTCGGACTGGTCTTGCTGGAAGCGCTGGCCAGCGGGCTGCCGGTGGCCGCCTATCCGGTGACCGGCCCCATCGACGTGCTGGGTGACAGCCGTGCCGGCGTGATGCACGAAGACCTGCGTGAAGCCTGCCTGGAAGCGCTGCGCATCGACCGCGCCACCGCCCGTGCGCACGCCGAGCGGTTCTCGTGGCGCGCCGCTTCCGAGCAGTTCCTGTCCCACTTGCGGCCGATGGCCGTCGCCCAAGGCGATGCCCCGGCCCCACGCACCTCGCAAGAACATGCCGAAAATGCAGCCGCAGTCCGTCCCGCCACATATCAAGGCCAAGGCGGAACCCACGCCGGTGCCAACGCCGGCCGAGGCGAGCACCGAATACACGATTGAGCACAACCCCTACAAGGGCAATCGCGGGCTGGCGCGCGCTTGGCGCGCCGCGGTCAACTCCCTGTCCGGCCTGCGCTACGCGGTGCTGGAAGAGAGCGCGTTCCGCCAGGAGCTGACGCTGGTTGCCATCCTCACGCCGTGCGCGCTGCTGGCGCCGGTCAGCGTGGTCGAGCGCATCCTGCTGTTGGGCACGCTGCTGCTGGTGCTGATCGTGGAACTGCTCAATTCCAGCGTCGAGGCCGCGGTCGACCGCATCTCGCTAGAGCGCAACAGCCTGTCCAAGCGCGCCAAGGACTACGGTAGCGCGGCCGTGATGCTGGCGCTGATCCTGTGCGCCGGCACCTGGCTCGCCATCGTGGGGCCGCTGGTGGCGGGCTGGCTGCGGGCGCTCTGACGCCCTGGCGGAATGGGGCGGAAAGGGGCAGGCAAGAGGCAGACAACGGGCGGGCACGCTGCGGTGTTTGCTTATAATCGCTCTCCCACGTCCCGATCCACCGGCAGCCCATGGAACCCAAACCGCAATCCGGACCCCGCCGCACACGGGACCGCATTCTCGACGTCTCGCTGCGCCTGTTCAACGAACTGGGCGAGCCCAATGTCACCACGACCACCATCGCCGAGGCGATGGAGATCAGCCCCGGCAATCTGTACTACCACTTCCGCAACAAGGACGACATCATCAACTCCATCTTCGTGCTGTTCGAGCAGGAGATGGAGCGCCGCCTGAAGCTGCCCGATGATCACAAGCCCACGCTGGACGAAAGCTGGGGCTATCTGCAGTACATGTCGGTCTTCATGTGGAATTACCGCTTCCTGTACCGCGACATCAACGACCTGCTGGCGCGCAACCGGATGCTGGAAACCAACTTCAAGCGCATCGTCGAGCAGAAGAAGCGTTTCGCCCAGGCCATCTGCCGGCAGTTCCTCGAGGACGGCGAGATGGAGGCCACGCCCGAGCAGGTGGAGGCTGTCTGCACCAATATCGTGGTGGTCGCCACCTACTGGCTGTCGTTCCAGTTCGTGCAGCACCCGCGCCAGTACAACGACCCCGAGCGCATCCGCGGCTATTTGCACGGGTCCAGCTACCACATCTTCTCCATCCTCGCGCCCTATCTGCGCGGCAAGGCGCGCGACGCCTTCGACCAGCTCGCGCGCGAGTACGCGGCCGCCAAGGACGCACAGACCAGCAAGGAACAGAAGTGAAATCCATCTGCGTGTATTGCGGCTCCAGCCCCGGCAACCGCCCCGAATATGCGGAGCAGGCCCGCGCGCTCGGCCAGGCACTGGCCGAGCGCGGCCTGTCCCTCGTCTATGGCGGCGGCAAGGTCGGCCTGATGGGCATCATCGCCGACGCGGTGATGGCCCATGGCGGCACCGCCATCGGCATCATCCCGCAAGCGCTGCTGGACAAGGAAGTCGGCCATCGCGGCCTGAGCGAGCTGCACGTGGTGCGCAATATGCACGAACGCAAGCAGATGATGGCAGACCGCGCCGACGCCTTCATCGCCATGCCCGGCGGCGTGGGCACCTTCGAAGAACTGTTCGAGACGGTGACCTGGCAGCAGCTCGGCTACCACGCCAAACCCATTGGCCTGCTCAATGTGGCGGGCTTCTACGACGGCATGCTCGGCTTTATCGCGCACGCCGTGCAGGAAGGCTTCCTCAAGCAGGTCCACGCCGACCTGCTGCACGTGGACGCCACGCCCTTGGGCCTGCTCGGCAAGCTCGAGCAGGCGCCGCGCGTGACCGTGGACAAGTGGCAGGAAAAGCGCGAGCAGACCTGAGCCCGCGCATTGAGCCGCCCCGCCGGCTCAGAACGACGAGCCCGGCTCGCGCAGGAAGGCGGCTTCCTCGGCTGAACTCTCCCGCCCCAGCACCGCATTGCGATGCGGGAAGCGACCGAAGCGTTCGATGATGACCTGGTGCTTGTCCGCCCATTCGACGGTGTCGACCTCGCCGCCGCTGTCGTCCCGCAGCCGGCGCGTCAGGCGCGCCGAATCGGCCTGGGCGGCGCGGTCCTCGGCGTGCTCGAAGGGCATGTAGCAGAACATCCTGTGCCAGGCGGTAGGCAGGCGCAGGTCGGCGCCACTTGCCACGGCCTGCTGCGCCAGTGCCAGCGCGCGCGCGTCGGTGGCGAAGCTGCGCGCCTCGCCGCGGAACATATTGCGCGGGAACTGATCGAGCAGCACGATGCGCGCGCAGGCGCCTTCCGGGCAGTGCGCCCAGGCCGCGTCCTGCTGCGCGCCGCCGGGACCGGCCGCGGCTTCCCAGTCGACCAGAAAGGCGTCGCGGATGTGCCGATCAAAGGCATCCGACTTGCTGAACCATTCGCGGCGCGAAGTGTTCCAGGCGGGCGCCCCGGGCGTACCGAACCAGAAGTCGAGCACGCGCCGTGCCGTGGCGGGTAGCGTATCCGTCATGCCTTGCTGTCTCCTCGAATCGAATGGGCAAGCGTTGGGGGCCCGCTTTCAGCGCGTGACGTTGCGCATCCAGTCCGCGGTCTGGAAGAAGGCCTGCATCAGGCGCAGCTGCAGGGGCTCGGGCAATCCGACGTCCTGCATGGCCAGCGCCATGCAGCGCATCCATTGGTCGCGCTCGCTGGTGCCGATCTCGAACGGCAGGTGGCGTGCGCGCAGGCGCGGATGGCCGAAACGCTCGATGAAGTGGTTGGGGCCGCCGAGCCAGCCGCACAGGAACCAGAACAGCTTGTCGCGCGAACCGTCGAGCGAGGCCGGGTGCAGTGCGCGCAGGCCGGCGAATTCCGGCTCCAGGTCCATCAGGTCGTAGAAGCGGTCGACCAGCTCGCGCACCCGCGCCTCGCCGCCGACCAGTTCATAGGCGCTGGTTTCCTTGCTGGTTTCCTCGTTTTGGCCGCTCTCGGGGGCGCCGCTGGGTTCGGTACTCGTCATGCCGTGAAATCGAATCGCTTGGAAATGCCGCCATGATACGGGCATTGGCGCCAGGCCGTGGATCAGCGCAAGCGCCGCGCCGGCCTGCCTCAGGCATCGCGCAGCGTGGCCAGCGCCGGCTGCCGCAGCACTTCGCGCAGCCCGAGCCAGCCGCCGGCCAGGGCGCAAAGGGCTCCCGCCGCCACCCCGGCCGGCACGATCCATGGATTGAGGCGGTAAGGAAACTCGAATACGTGGGTAGCCAGCCCCCAGCCCACGGCGATCGCCCCCAGGCTGGCCAGCAGGCCGGCCAGCGCGCCGACCACCAGGAACTCGGCGTACTGGATCTGCCTCACCAGCGCGGCCGAGGCGCCCAGCGCCTTGAGCAGGCCCGCATCGCGCCGGCGTTCGTCGCGCGTGCCGGACAGCGCCGCGTACAGCACGGTCACGCCGGCCACCAGCGTGAAGGCGAACAGGAACTCCACGGCGGCGATGACCTGGTCGAGCACCTGCTGCACCTGGCGCAGGATCAGCTCGGTGTTCACCACCGTGATGTTGGGGAAGGCGGCGACCAGCCGGTTCTCCAGCGGCGCCTGCGCGGGTGGCAGGTGGAACGCGGTGATATAGGTCTCAGGCATGCCATGCATCAGCGCGGGCGGCAGGATCACGAAGAAGTTGACCCGCATCGAGCTCCAGTCCAGCTTGCGCAGCGACGTCACCCTCGCCTCCACCTGCTGCCCCGCGACGTCGAAGCGCAGGGTGTCGCCCAGCCGGATGCCCAGCGTGTCGGCGATGCCCTGCTCCACCGAGGCGCCGGCCAGGTGGCCGTTTTGCCAGGTGCCGGCGACGATACGGTTGCCCTCGGGCAGCGCATCGGTATAGGAGAGGTTGAATTCGCGCTCGACCAGATTGCGCGCGCGCTCCGCCGGATAGTCCGCGCCGGTCACGGCACGGCCCGCGATATGGGTCAGGCGGCCGCGCACCATCGGATACAGCAGGTCCTGGATGCCGGCGCCCGCCAGCTTGGCGCGCAGCGGCTCGCGCTGGTCGGGCTGGATGTTGATGATGAATCGGTTCGGTGCGTCGGCCGGCGTGGCGCCCCGCCAAGACGCGATCAGGTCGCTGCGTGTCATGCCCAGCAGCAGCAGCGCCATCAGCCCTATCGCCAGCGCTACAGTCTGCAGCACGGTGACGCCGCGGCGGCGCTCCAGCACGGCCAGCGCAAAGCGCCAGCCGACGCCCGCCAGGCCTGCTCCCGTGCGCCCGCGCAGCAGCTTCGCCAGCGCGGCCAGCGCCGCCAGCGAGAGCAGCCCGAACAGCACGCCCGCGGCAAGGAAGCCGCCTGCCGTCAGCAAGCCGAGCTTGAGGTCGCGCGCGGCCGCCAGCAGCAGCGCGCCGAAGGCGCCGAGCCCGAGTGCGTAGGCCACCCAGGCCGACACCGGCGGCAGGCCCAGGTCCCGCCGCAGCACGCGCAGGGGCGACACGCGGGTCAACGCCAGCAAGGGCGGCAGCGCGAAGCCGGCCAGCAGCACCAGCCCGGACAGCAGGCCGAGCGCGGCCGGCCGCGGCGACGGCGGCGGCAAGGTCACGGTCAGCAGCCCGCCCAGCGACAGCAGCAGCCCATGATGAGCCAGGTAGCCCAGCGCCACGCCAGCCGCGGAGCCGGCCAGGCCGATCAGCAGGAACTCCAGCGCGAAGGCGAGCAGGATCTGCCGGCGCGACAGGCCCAGGCACTTGTAGACCGCGCAGGCGTCCGTATGGCGCTGCACGTAGCGGCGCGCCGACATGGCAATCGCCACCGCCGCGATCATTGCCGACAACACGGCCACCAGCGACAGGAAGCGCTCGGCCCGGTCCAGCGTGGCACGCATCTGCGGCTGGCCCGTCTCCAGCGATTCCACCCGCATATTGCGCAGGCCGAGCCGTTCGATTTCGGCCTTGGCCCATTGCTGGAACGCGGCCGCGGCCGGGTCTGCGCCCGCCACCAGCAGCCGGTAGCTGACGCGGCTGCCCCAGCCGATCAGGCCGGTACTGTCCAGGTCCGACAGCGGCAGCATCACGCGCGGCGCGAAGTTCATGAAGCCGGCACCGCGGTCCAGTTCCTGCGTGATGATGCGCGCGATGCGGAAGCCGCGGCTGCCGAGCTGGATGGTGTCGCCCATGCGCAAGCCCAGCGCGTCCAGCAGCGCCTCGTCGACCCACACCGTGCCCGGCGCGGGGATGCCGTCGGCCGTTTGTTCTGCTTCGCCGGGTGCCGCGCTCGTCTTGAGCTTGCCGCGCAGCGGATAGCCGGGGCTGACCGCCTTGAGCGCCGCCAGCCGGCTCGTTGCGGCCGCCGCTGTGCCGGATGCCGCGGACGCAGCGGCTGCAGCGGATGCCGCCTTCGCCGGGCGCGCCGTCGCCATGCTCGGGAAGGTCACGGTCTGGGCCACCGCCAGCCCGGCCTGCCTGGCATGCTCGGTGAAGGCGGCTGGAAAAGGCTGGTCCGCGACCAGCAGCACGTCCGCGCCGATCATCTGGCGCGCGTCGCGCTCAAGCCCCAGCCGCATGCGGTCGGCCAGGAAGCCGACGCTGCAGAGCGCCGCCACCGCCAGCACCACGGCGAACAGCAGCAGGTTCAGCTCCCCGGCCAGCCAGTCGCGCCGCGCCATGCGCAGCGCCTGGCGCCAGGCGGAAAAGCGCGGCGAGGACGCGGCGGCCGGTGCAAAGGCGGCTGACGGCGGAAGCGAAGGCAGGCGTGGCGGTTTGGACATCGTCGGCAATCGGCAGGTGGAGCAGTGGTGTCGGTGGTATGAGGGGAATCGGCAAACCCGGTGAAACCGTGGCGATCGGGGCACGGCGCGGAGGGAGCAGCCCGGCCGTGGCAGCGGCCTGGAGCCCGCCCCTGCCCTGCCTTTCTCCGGCCGGCCTTAGAAGCGCTATCAAAATGAAGCGAAGCGGTTCTGGCTAGGCGCGCGGCCGCAGACAGTACAACTAGTACGGCAAGGCCGCGCAACGACGCCAGAATCATTTTGATAGCGCTTCTTACTCGCGCCGGACCGGCTCCCGCGCCTTGCCCGCCGCCCTGCCCAGCGCACCGTGCAGGCGGCGCACGCCGCGCCACAGGCGTGGCAGCAGCCACGCGGCCAGCAGCAGGAAGAACAGCAGCAGGACCAGGAACAGCACCGGCAGGAAAAAGGACAGCAGCAGGCCGCCGGCGGCACCGAGATCCTCGGTGAACGAGGCAACCCAGTTGGAGAACGGCTCGGGCGATACATTGATCAGGGCGCGCGTGCCCGCCTTGACCGCATGCGCGGTGCCGGCCAGCGTGCCGCCCGCCAGCCCGGCCGCGACCACCCATTGCGGATCGAGCTGGCCGAAGGCAGCCGCGGCCAGGATCGCGCCGGCGGGGATGCGTATGAAGGTCTGGACGCTGTCCCAGACCGAATCGAAACCCGGCATCTTATCGGCCAGGAACTCGGCCAGCGCGAGCGCCGCAGCCAGGCCGAGCACCCACCACGATGTCAGCGGCTGCAGCCCCGGCGGCAGGTGCAGCCAGCCCAGGCGCGCAAGCAGGCCCGCCGTGAACACGGCCAGATAGAGGCGGAATCCGCTGGTCCAGGACAGCCCGGCTGCCAGTGCGGCCGTTTCCAGCATGGCGCTCCTTGCATTGGGTGCATTCGAGCGGCGGGATTGCCGCTGAATGCAGTGTAAACCGGATCGGGCACCGCCTCAGGCGCGGTGCGGCGGCTGCAATGATGCGCCCATGAGCACGATCCGTCTCAGGAGACCTCAGGCAGCCTCAAGCGGCCTGAAATGGCCTGAAATGGCCTGAAATGGCCTGAAGCGACCTTAGGCGACCTCAGGCGGCCCCAGGTGCCTGCGGCAGGTCCGCCGCCACCTCGGCGATCATGCGGCGCAGCCAGAGCACGTCGGGCGCCGCGTGGCAGCGCTCGTGCCAGAGCTGGTAGAAACGCATGCGCGGAAACGCCACCGGCGAGGCCACCATGCGGATCGGCAGATACTGCGCATAGTGCGCGGCGAACTGGCGGCCGGTGGTGAACACCATGTCGGTCTTCATCAGCACGTAGGGCACCAGCCCGAAGTACGGCAGCGTGACCTGGATATTGCGCTTGTAGCCCTGCTCGGCCAGGGCCTGGTCGATCATGCTGCGCTGCATCGAAGCATAGGGCGCCGGGGCCAGGTGCGGCATCTCCAGGTAGTGCTTGAGCGTCAGCCCCTTGCGCGCCAGCGGATGCTGGGCGCCGAGCATGCACACCACCTCGTCGTCGAACAGCGGCGAGATATGCAGGTGCTCGGGCGGCGACAGCCAGTTGCCGATCACGATATCGAGCTGGCCCTGCTCCAGGTCTTCCAGGAAGTCGCCGCCGGCGGTCATCGCGTGCACGAACAGCTTGGCGCCCGGCGCCAGCCGCCGCACCCGCTCCACGATATTGGGTAGGAAGAAAGCGTCCAGGTAGTCCGGGGCGCCCAGGTGGAAGGTGCGCGTGGTGGTGGCGGGGTCGAACTGCTGCGGCGGGCGCGCGATGCGGTCCATCGCCGCCAGGCTCTGCTCGGCCAGCTGCAGCAGTTCGCGGCCGCGCTCGGTCGGCACCATGCCGCTTTTGCCGCGCACCAGAATGGCGTCCCCGGTGATCTCGCGCAGGCGCTTCAGGGTATTGCTGATGGCGGGCTGCGATTGCCCGAGGCGCACGGCGGTGCGGGTCACGCTCTGCTCGGTGAGCAGGGTATGCAACACCCGCAGCAGATAGGTATCGAGATGGTCGCGTCCGTGCATGGCGGGCGCCCCGGAGCCCGCTGGGACCAGGCTGGGCCGGAGGTGGCGAGGAGAGTGGGAACGGCGCATAGTGTAAGTGAGGGACCCGGCAGGCGGTCAATCCGCACGCACCCTGGATGGCCGGGTTTCTCGTTGATGGCGCACATCACCTGGGCCGAATATTGCTGGACATGGCCCGATGCTATGTTTCACGCCATAACACGAGGCTCAAGACGGAATACGAGACCATGGAGACGCAACCCATCCGCTTCTATCATCGCGGCCAGATCCAGGAAGTCGCGAACGCCCCCATCACCCGCACCGTGCTGCAGTACCTGCGCGAGGACGCGCGCTGCACCGGCACCAAGGAGGGCTGCGCCGAGGGCGACTGCGGCGCCTGCACCGTGGTCATCGGCGAGCTGCAGGACGACGGCCAGGTCGCCTTCAAGGCGGTCAATTCCTGCATCCAGTTCCTGCCCACGCTGGACGGCAAGGCCCTGATCACGGTCGAGGACCTGCGCCAGGCCGACGGCACCCTGCACCCGGTGCAGGAAGCGCTGGTGGAATGCCATGGCTCGCAGTGCGGCTTCTGCACGCCGGGCTTCGTCATGTCGCTGTGGGCGCTGTACCAGCAGTACACGCCGGGCGGCGACGCCCCCGCGCGCAGCACCATCTGCGACGCGCTCACCGGCAACCTGTGCCGCTGCACCGGCTACCGGCCCATCATCGACGCCGGCCAGCGCATGATGGCGCTGCCCGCGCCGCAGCCGGGCAAGCTCGAGCCGAGCACCATCGCCGAGGCCCTGCGCGGCCTGCGCCGCGACGGCACCTTCCACTACAGCGCCAACGGCCAGCACTTCCATGCGCCGCGCACCGCCTCCGCCTTCGCCGCCATCAAGGCGGCCCAGCCGGGCATCCGCATCCTGGCCGGCAGCACCGACGTGGGGCTGTGGGTCACCAAACAATTCCGCGAGCTGGGCGACCTGCTCTATGTGGGCCAGGTGCGCGACCTGTACTACATCGAGCCGCGCGACGGCATGCTCGAGATCGGCGCCGCAGTGCCGCTGGAGCCGGCCTACGCCGCGCTCACGGCCCATCATCCCGAACTGGAAGAGATGTGGAAGCGATTCGCCTCGCTGCCGATCCGCAACGCCGGCACGCTGGGCGGCAATATCGCCAACGGCTCGCCGATCGGCGATTCCATGCCAGCGCTGATCGCGCTGGGCGCCGAGGTGGTGCTGCAGTGCGGTGAAACGCGCCGCACGCTGCCGCTGGAAGACCTGTACCTGGCCTACCAGAAGACCGCCATGACGGAAGGCGAGTTCGTTGCCGCGCTGCGCGTGCCGCTGGAGGGCCCGGCGCATTTCCGCACCTACAAGCTGTCCAAGCGCTTCGACGAGGACATCTCGGCAGTCTGCGCGGCCTTCGCCATCGACGTCGAGGACGGCATCGTGCGCCGCGCGCGCATCGCCTTCGGCGGCATGGCCGCCACGCCCAGGCGTGCCGCCGCCGCGGAAGCCGCGCTCGCCGGCCAGCCCTGGAACGAGGCCACGGCGCGCGCCGGCATGGCCGCGCTGGGCCAGGACTACGCGCCGCTCACCGATATGCGCGCCACCGCCTCCTACCGGGCGCGCGGCGCCGCCAACCTGCTCTACCGCTTCTGGCTGGAAACGCGCGAGGACGCCCTGCCCGCCACCAGCGTCAACGTCCGCGCCCCCGGCGCCGGTGCCAGCGCCTGTACGCTCGCCGCCAGTGTCTAAGGAGTGACCGGCATGAACAAGCAAACCGAACCCTTCCTGCTCGATGAAAGCGTGGCCGCGGAAACCACGCCGCAGGTCGGCATCTCGCGTCCTCACGAGTCCGCCCACCTGCACGTGGCCGGCACTGCCACCTACACCGACGACATCCCCGAGCTGGCAGGCACGCTGCATGCGGCCCTGGGCATGAGCACGCGCGCCCATGCCCGCATCAAATCCATCTCGCTCGACAAGGTGCGCGCCGCGCGCGGCGTGGTCGCCGTGCTGACGGCGGCGGACATCCCCGCCGCCAACGAGTGCGGCGCGATCATCCATGACGACCCCATCCTGGCCACCGGCGAAGTGAAGTTCATCGGCCAGCCGGTCTTCCTGGTGGTCGCCACCTCGTATGACGCGGCGCGCCGCGCGGCGCGGCTGGGCGAGATCGAATACGAAGACCTGCCGCCGGTGCTGTCGCCCGAGGCCGCACACGCAGCGGGCAGCTACGTGCTGCCGCCGATGCACCTGAAGCGCGGCGAGCCGGCCGCGCACATCGCCGCGGCCGCGTGCCGCGAGGCCGGCAATATCCGCCTGGGCGGCCAGGAACAGTTCTACCTCGAAGGCCAGATCTCCTACGCCGTGCCCAAGGAAAACGACGGCATGCACGTCTGGTGCTCCACCCAGCATCCCACCGAGATGCAGCACGCCATCGCCCATATGCTGGGCTGGCACGTCCACCAGGTGCTGGTGGAGTGCCGCCGCATGGGCGGCGGCTTCGGCGGCAAGGAATCGCAGTCGGCGCTGTTCGCCTGCTGCGCCGCGCTGGCGGCCTGGAAGCTGATGTGCCCGGTCAAGCTGCGCCCCGACCGCGACGACGACATGATGATCACCGGCAAGCGCCACGACTTCGTCTTCGACTACGCGGTGGGCCACGATGCCGACGGCCGCATCGAGGGCGTGCAGGTGGAGATGGTGTCGCGCGCCGGCTTCTCGGCCGACCTGTCCGGCCCGGTGATGACCCGCGCGATCTGCCACTTCGACAACGCTTACTGGCTGCCGCACGTGCAGATCGACGGCTACTGCGGCAAGACCAACACGCAGAGCAACACCGCCTTCCGCGGCTTCGGCGGCCCGCAGGGCGCCTTCGCCATGGAATACATCCTCGACAACGTCGCCCGCGCCGTGGGCCGCGATGCGCTCGACGTGCGCCGCGCCAACCTGTACGGCAAGACCGAGCGCAACGTCACGCCCTACGGCCAGACGGTGGAAGACAACGTCATCCACGAACTGCTCGACGAACTCGAGGCCAGCAGCGAGTACCGTGCGCGCCGCGCCGCCACTCGCGCCTTCAACGCGGCCAGCCCGGTGCTGAAGAAGGGCATTGCCCTCACCCCGGTGAAGTTCGGCATTTCCTTCAACGTGGCGCACTTCAACCAGGCCGGTGCGCTGGTGCACGTCTACAACGACGGCTCGGTGCTGGTGAACCACGGCGGCACCGAAATGGGCCAGGGCCTGAACACCAAGGTGGCGATGGTGGTGGCGCACGAGCTGGGCATCCGCCTGGAGCGCGTGCGCTGCAGTGCGACCGACACCAGCAAGGTCGCCAACACTTCGGCCACCGCCGCCTCCACTGGCGCCGACCTGAACGGCAAGGCGGCGCAGGATGCGGCACGCCAGATCCGTGAGCGCCTGGCCGCCTTCGCCGCGCGCAAGGCCGGCGTGGCCGAGGACGAGGTCCGCTTCGGCGACGACTTGGTGGTCGCCGGAGAACTGCGCCTGCCCTTCGAGGAGCTGGCGCGACAGGCTTACCTGTCAAGAGTCCAGCTGTGGTCCGACGGTTTCTACACCACGCCCAAGCTGCATTGGGACCAGAGCAAGCTGCAGGGCCGGCCCTTCTACTACTTCGCCTACGGCGCGGCCTGCTCCGAGGTGCTGGTGGACACGCTGACCGGCGAATGGCGGCTGCTGCGCGCCGACGTACTGCATGACGCGGGCCGCTCGCTGAACCCGGCCATCGACATCGGCCAGGTGGAAGGCGCCTTCATCCAGGGCATGGGCTGGCTGACCACCGAGGAGCTGTGGTGGAACCAGGACGGCAAGCTGATGACGCACGCGCCTTCCACCTACAAGATCCCGACCGTCAACGACTGCCCGGAAGCGTTCAATGTGCGGCTCTACCAGAACCGCAACGTCGAAGACAGCATCCACCGCTCCAAGGCCGTGGGCGAGCCGCCGCTGCTGCTGCCCTTCTCGGTGTTCTTCGCGATCCGCGACGCGGTGGCGGCACTGGGCGACTACCGGATCAACCCGCCGCTGGTGGCGCCTGCCACCAGCGAGGCGATCCTTGATGCCGCGGATGCGGTGAGGGAGGCGGTGGCGGCAACGAAAGGATGATGGAATGACACGAGTGACGGGGAGGCGCTGGCAGTTTGCGTGCTGACGCGGCTGCGAGCGCCGGCCCTCTCCCCCGCCCCTCTCCCGCAAGCGGGAGAAGGGAGAAAACCTCGGGCACTTCCCCTGCTCCCGGTTTGCTCCCCTCTCCCACACGGTGGGAGAGGGGCCGGGGGAGAGGGCAGGCGCCGGCAAGAGCCACCACCACATCGCAACGCCCGTGACCTCGCGCCCGTGACCTCGTACTGCAACCAGCACCGCAAGCAGCCCGACCGATAACCCCGCGAACGCCGCACCCAGAGACCGAACCATGCAGGACGCCCCGCTCAAACCCTTCCGCTTCGCCGATGCCGCCCGCTGGGTGCGCGCCGGCGTGCCCGTGGCGATGGTCACCATCGTCGAGGTCAAGGGCTCGGCGCCGCGTGAGCCCGGCGTGCGCATGCTGGTGACGCGCGAGGAGCTGGTCGGCACCATCGGCGGTGGCCATCTCGAATGGCGCGGCATGGAGATTGCGCGCGCGATGCTGGCGGGCGCGCCCTCCCCCGCGCGCCGCATCGAGCGCATTCCGCTGGGGCCGGCCCTGGGCCAGTGCTGCGGCGGCGTGGTCCAGCTCGCCTTCGAGGTGCTGGGCGCGGCCGACCTGCCCTGGCTCGACGCCGTCGAGGCCGCCTTCGCGCGCGGCGAGGCGCTGCAACGCGCGGTGCCGCCGGCCGGGCCCGCGCGCCATGCGCCCAGCCGCGCGGTGGCGCCGGCGGTCACGCTGCATGCCGACGGCAGCTGGAGCGACACCTTGGTCTCGGACGAGATGCAGGTGGTGCTGTTCGGCGCCGGCCACGTCGGCCACGCGCTGGTCAAGGTGCTGGCCAACCTGCCCTGCCGCGTGCGCTGGGTGGACGAGCGCGACACGCTGTTCCCGCCCGGCCTGCCCGGCAACGTGCACGCCGAGGCCACCGACACGCCCGAGGCGGAAGTCGACGCCGCGCCGCGCGGCACGTACTTCCTGGTGATGACGCACAGCCATGCGCTCGACCTCACGCTGTGCGAGCAGATCCTCAAGCGGCGCGACTTCGCCTACTTTGGCCTGATCGGCTCGAAGACCAAGCGCGCCCGCTTCGAACACCGCCTGGCCGAGCGTGGCGTGGACAGCGCGCGGCTTGCCGAGATGACCTGCCCGATCGGCGTCGCCGGCATCACCGATAAGGCTCCAGCTATGATTGCGGTTGCCATCGTCGCCCAACTGCTCCAGGTGCGCGATCAGCGGCTTGCCGCCCTGACCGCGCGCACCAGGCAGCCAGAAGGGATGGCGCAACCCGTCACCCGGTGACTTTCGCCGGGCAATCATCAGAGGCCCCCATGACCATCGACGCCGCGCTCGCCGAACGCATCCGCCGCAGCCCCAAGGCGGAACTGCACGTCCATATCGAAGGCACGCTCGAACCCGAGCGCATCTTCCAGCTCGCCCAGCGCAACCAGGTCAAGCTGCCCTACGCCAGCGTCGAGGCGCTGCGCCAGGCCTACGCCTTCACCGATCTGCAGTCCTTCCTCGACATCTACTATGCCGGCGCCAGCGTGCTGCTGACCGAGGAAGACTTCTTCGACATGACCATGGACTACATCCGCCGCTCGGTGGCGGACAATGTGCGCCATGCCGAAATCTTCTTCGACCCGCAGACGCATACCGCGCGCGGCGTGCCCATCTCCACCGTGATCGACGGCATCGCCGACGCCCTGGCGCAGGCACGCACCGAGTTCGACTTCTCCAGCAGCCTGATCCTCTGCTTCCTGCGCCACCTGAGCGAGGAAGACGCCTTCGCCACGCTGGAAGCGGCGCTGCCCTTCCGCGACCGCTTCATCGGCGTGGGCCTGGACTCTTCCGAACAGGGCAACCCGCCTGAGAAATTCGCCCGCGTGTTCGCCCGCGCGCGCGAGCTGGGACTGCACCTGGTGGCGCACGCCGGCGAGGAAGGCCCGGCCGGCTACGTGCGCGACGCGCTCGACCTGCTCAAGGTCGAACGCATCGACCACGGCGTGCGCGCCATCGACGACCCCGCGCTGGTCGAGCGCCTCGCGCGCGAGCGCGTGGCGCTGACCGTGTGCCCGCTGTCCAACCAGAAGCTCAAGGTCTATCCCGACCTGCGCGATCACTCGCTCAAGAAGCTGCTCGATGCCGGCGTGGCGGTGACGCTGCATTCCGACGACCCCGCCTATTTCGGCGGCTACATGAACGCCAACTGGGAAGCCGTCTTCGACGCCCTGCCGCTGGACGCGGCCGATGCCCACAAGCTGGCGCGCAACAGTTTCGAGGCGGCCTTCCTGCCGGCAGCGCAGAAGGCCGACTTCCTCGCCGAAGTGGACCACTTCTGGCGATCGCCGCCCGCCACGCCGCCCGCGGCCTGAGCGAGGCTCATTCCAAGACACCGGCGTGCCCGGGCTGCGGCCCGCGCCGCCGGCCCCTAAAGACCAAGTCATGACGACCACTCCCGCCAACCCGTCCGACGCCAGCGGCACCAGCGGCATCAACAGCACGCAGGCCGTGCGCGGCCGCGTGCTGCATTTCCAGCGCGACCCGCAGTTCCACGAGGACGCCTATCAGTACTGGGAGGACGGTCTGCTGATCATCCGCGCCGGCCGCATCGTGGCCGCGGGCGACTACGCCCGCCTGGCGGCCGAGATCCCCGCCGACGCGCAGGTGACCGACCACCGCGGCAAGCTGATCGTGCCGGGCTTCATCGACACCCACGTGCACTACCCGCAGACGGACATCATCGCCTCGCCGTCGCCGGGCCTGCTGCACTGGCTCGAAACCTACACCTTCCCCGAGGAGCGCCGCTTCGCCGATCCCGACTACGCGCGCGGCGTGGCGGGCTTCTTCGCCGACGAGCTGCTGCGCAACGGCACCACCAGCGCCGTGGTCTGGAGCACGGTGCACGCCGCCTCGGCCGACGCCTTGTTCGCCGAAAGCGCGAGCCGCAACCTGCGCATGGTCACCGGCAAGGTGCTGATGGACCGCAACTGCCCCGAGTTCCTGCGCGACACGGCCGAATCCGGCGCGCGCGAATCGGCCGAGCTGCTGTCGCGCTGGCACGGCAAGGGCCGGCTGTCGTATGCGATCACACCGCGCTTCGCGCCCACCTCCAGCGAGGCGCAGCTGGCCGCCTGCGCCGAACTGGCACGCGCCTACCCTGACGCCTTCATCCAGACCCACGTGGCGGAGAACCGCGACGAGGTCAAGTGGGCGGCCGAGCTGTTCCCCGATGCGCGCAGCTACCTGGACGTCTACGACCGCTACGGCCTGCTGCGCCCGGGCGCGCTGTACGGCCACGCCATCTACCTGGACCAGGACGACCGCCGGCGCCTGGCCGACAGCGGCGCGGCGGTGGCGCACTGCCCCACCTCCAACCTGTTCCTGGGCAGCGGCTTCTACGACTTCCACCAGTCCGACGCCAACCGGCTCAACGTCACCCTGGCCACCGACGTGGGCGGCGGCACCTCCTTCTCGATGCTGCGCACGATGAACGCCGCACACAAGGTGGCGCGCATGGGCGGCTACCACCTGACCGCGCTGCGCATGTTCTACCTCGCTACGCGCGCGGCTGCCGACGCGCTGGGCTGGTCCGACCGCGTGGGCAGCTTCGCCGCAGGCTGCGAGGCCGACTTCATCGTGCTCGACCCGCAGGCCACGCCGCTGATCGCGCGCCGCAGCGCCCGCTCCGAGACGCTGGAAGAGCAGCTCTTCGCCTTCGCCATGCTGGGCGACGATCGGGTGATCGACAGCGTCTATGTGATGGGCGAGCCGGCAGGGATGTCTCATTAGGCATTTCCGGCGCAGTCGGCCCCGCCGCAAAGCGGCGGCTGCCGTGCGCCGGCCACCTCGCTTGACCCTGGTCAACACCCCCATTCGGCGGGGCTTCTAAGCTGTCGCTTCCCGGCGCGCCTGCCGGCGCCGTGGGCAAATGCCCGCGGCGCAGCCTGATCGCGGCGCGTCCCTGACCTTGGAAGAATTCCGCATGACTGCCAAGCTGCAAGCCAGGGCCATGGAGCCCTACCCAGACACCGCCGCCGCGCCGGCACCAGGCGCGAGCCGGAAGCCGGCCCTGCCCGAGCCCATCGCCCCGGAGGCGCCACTGCCCGCGCGCAAGATCATCCGGAGCTGGCTGATCCCGCTGGGACCGCGCACCACGCCGCTGCCCGTGGCGCTGACCTTGCTCGATAGCGCGCTGTTCTTCGCCACGCTGGCCGGCATCGTGCTGATCCAGCACTGGGCCGCCAAGCTCGGACTCGGCATCGTCGCCGGCGTGCTGATCGCCCGCCTCTTCATCATCGGCCATGACGCCTGCCACCAGAGCCTGACGCCCCGGCGCGGGCTGAACAAGTGGCTGGGCCGGCTGACCTTCCTGCCGTCGCTGACGCCCTACAGCCTGTGGGAAGTGGGCCACAACGTGGTGCACCACGGCTACACCAACCTGAAGGGTTTCGACTTCGTCTGGGCGCCCTACTCGCTGGAAGAGTTCCGCGCGCTGCCGCGCTGGCGCCGCGTGTTGGAACGCATCTACCGCACCGGCTTCGGCCCGGGCCTGTACTACCTGATCGAGATCTGGTGGCTGAAGATGTTCTTCCCCAGCAAGCGCCAGATGCCCTCGCGCCGCGCCATCTTCAAGTGGGACTGTGTGCTGGTGGCGGCATTCGGCGCGGCGTGGATCGGTGCTCTGCTGTGGCTGGCCTCGGCAACCGGCCAGTCAGGCTGGATGCTGCTGATGATGGGGTTCGTCGTGCCCTTCCTGGTCTGGAACGTCACCGTCGGCTTCGTGCTCTACGTGCACCACACCCATGCCAGCGTGGCCTGGTACGAGACCAAGGCAATGTGGGCGCGCGCCCAGCCCTTCGTCTCGACCACCGTTCACCTGCGCTTCCGCTACGGCATCGGCGCGGCGCTGCACCACATCATGGAGCACACCGCCCACCACGTCGACATGAGCGTGCCGCTGTACCACCTGAAGCGCGCCCAGAGCGTGCTGGAACACGCGCTGCCCGGCCGCATCATCGTCGAGAACTTCTCCTGGCGCTGGTACTTCGACACCGCGCGCCGCTGCAAGCTGTACGATTTCAAGGCCCTGTGCTGGACCGACTTCCGCGGCCGCCAGACCAGCGAAAACGCGCCGGTGCCCGCCTGAGCACCCGGCCGCGCGCGGCCCTGTGCCGCGCGCGAACAACAGGCGGCAGTGGACTTGCCCGCGCTGCCGCCGCTATAATCCGGGCTTCCATTGGGGAGTAGCCGCTCCGCCGTCACCGTCCCGCGCAACGCGGGAGCCGGAACGCGGAGGCGTACGTCAACAGACTTGACCGCTTGCGGTTATGGCGTGCGCAGCTTCCGGACCCTGGCCCGCCTTCCGGCACGGCCCGCGTCCATGGCCTGGCGAGACCGATGACGTCGCTTTTCCGGACAGGGCCGGGGAAGGCGTGCGTCATTGGCATCTCGCAGATGCGTCCGGCCCGGTTACTTGAAGAAAAATGGAAGCCTTCCTCGTGTCCACGGGTATCGTCGCCCTCGCCGAAATGGGCGACAAGACACAGTTGCTGTCTCTCGTGCTGGCAGCGCGCTATCGCCGCCCCATTCCCATCATCCTCGGCATCCTGATCGCCACACTGGTCAACCACGGCTTTGCCGGCGCCCTGGGCGGCTGGATCACCCACATGGTGGGCCCTAGCCTGCTGCGCTGGATCCTTGGCCTGGGCTTCATTGCCATGGCGGCCTGGATGCTGATCCCCGACAAGCTGGACGACGTCGAGCAAGCCAAGCCGGTGCGCGGCGCGCTGGGCATCCTGGGCACTACCATCATCGCCTTCTTCTTCGCCGAGATGGGCGACAAGACCCAGATCGCCACCGTGGCGCTGGGCGCGCGGTTCAGCGACACGATCGTGGCCGTGGTTGCGGGCACCACCTTCGGCATGATGCTGGCCAACGTGCCGGCAGTGCTGCTGGGCGGCCGCTTCGCCGACAAGATGCCGATCGGCCTGGTGCACAAGATCGCCGCCGGCATCTTCGTGGTGCTGGGCGTGCTGGCACTGCTCAACGTCGGCGCCTCGGCGGCCTGACTTGCTTCCGCAGGCACGGAAACGCGTACTTACAACTTGTTGTCGCTACTTCGGCACCTTCACCCGTTATGTGGAGCAGCACCGGCGCAGCAGCGTCATTCGCCACGCTGCCCGGGCATAACGACCCTTGATGAGGAGAAGGACTGATGCCGAACAAGACAAGCGGCCTGCGCCGGGCCGCACAGGCCGCGGCGATCGCGCTGGCGGCGGCCGCAATATTGAGCGGCTGCGTGACTGAACGTACGGTGGTTGTCCACGAGCCGGCGCCGCCCCCGCACCAGGCAGTGCGCGTCATGCCCCCGATCGTGCACGAGGACCGCGGCGCTTCGCCCGGCTACGGCTGGAACTGGGTCCCCGGCCACTGGAAGTGGGCCGGCAACGACTGGCTCTGGGTGCACGGCAAGTGGGTGCAGCAGGCCGTGCCGCCCATGCCGCCCGTGATCGTCGAGCAGGTCACGATCCAGCCCGCACCGCGCGCCTATTGGGTGCCGGGCCACTGGGTCTGGCGCTACGAGGCCGGCGGCGGCTGGGGCTGGGTCCAGGGCCACTGGCACGGCTGAGCGGGCGGACCGCCCCGCTAGCGCGGACCAAAAAAACGGGGCGAAACGCCCCGTTCAAACCCTCTCCGGCCCATGCTGCCGGCTGCCCTCACGGGCGGCCGGCGGGCCATCGATCACCGAACTGTCAATTCCATCATCGGCATCTGGCAGGCGACCGGCCTGCTGGCCGCCCGCTCAGTTGGTCGCTCAGTTGGCCGTCTTGGCGCCGCCCTCGAACCACTGCCCCAGCAGCGCGCGCTCGTCATCCGTGATCTGCGTGACATTGCCCAGCGGCATCGTCTTCTGCTGCACCGCCTGCTGATAGATCAGCTGGGCGTGCGCCTTGATCTCGTCCGCCGAGTCGAACATGATGCCCTTGGCCGCGGTCGGCATCATCTTCGGCTGGGCAGCGTGGCACTGCACGCAGCGGGCGTTGATGATCTCCTGCACCTTGGCAAAGCTGACCTGGTTGGCCGCCTCGTTGGCGGCCACCGCAGGCCGCGGCTGCGGGGCGATCATCACCGCCACGCCGGCCAGCAGGGCGACGCCCACCGCCGGCCAGGCGATATTGATCTTGCCCTTGTGCTTCAGGATGAAGAACTGGCGGATAAAGACACCGGCCGCCATGATCATCACCAGCGCCAGCCAGTTGTACTTGTAGCTGTAGGTCATGCTGTAGTGGTTGGACAGCATGGCGAACAGCACCGGCAGCGTGAAATAGGTGTTATGCACGCTGCGCTGCTTGCCGCGCTTGCCGTGGATCGGATCCGCCGGCTGGCCCGCCTTCAGCGCCGCCACCACCTTGCGCTGTCCCGGGATGATCCACACCAGCACGTTGGCGCTCATGATGGTCGCAATCATGGCGCCGGTCAGCAGGAACGCCGCGCGGCCCGAGAACACGTGGCAGGCCACGAAGGCCGCCGCCACCACGTACAGCGCCACCAGCACGCCTACCGTGGCGTCGCTCTTGCTGAAGATGCGGCAGATGCAGTCATAGACGATCCAGCCGATCAGCAGGTAGGAGACCGCGAAGCCCACCGCGGCGCCCGGCGACATGTCGAACACATTCTTGTCGATCAGGAAGGTGCTGGCATTGAACAGGTAGAGCACCACCAGCAGCGCGAAGCCGGACATCCAGGTGGAATACGATTCCCAGTAGAACCAGTGCAGGTTCTCCGGCAGTTGCTTGGGCGCGAGCAGGTACTTCTGTGGGTTGTAGAAGCCGCCGCCGTGCACGGCCCACAGCTCGCCATCGACGCCCTTCTCCTTCAGGTCGGGGGCGGTCGGCTTGGTCAGGCTGTTGTCCAGCCAGACGAAGTAGAAAGAAGAACCGATCCAGGCGATGGCGGTGATCACATGCAGCCAGCGCAGCAGCAGATTGGCCCAGTCGAGAATATAGCCTTCCATGACTTGTCTCCTGTTTCCCGTACTGGCGGATCAGCTGCCGCGGTAGGTCGAGTACGACCACGGCGAGACAAGCAGCGGCACGTGGTAGTGCGCGCCTGCATCCGCAATGCCGAAGCGCAGCGGCACCACGTCGAGGAAGGGCGGCTGCGGCAGGTTCACGCCGCGCGCACGGAAGTAGTCTCCCGCGTGGAATTCGAGTTCGTACACGCCGGGCGCGAACGCCTCGCCTTCCAGCAGGGGCTGGTCGCAGCGGCCGTCATGGTTGGTGACGACGGTCTTCAGCGTCTCGCGGCGATTGTCGACAATTTTATAGAGTGTGATCGACATGCCTTGTCCGGGGGTACCGGCTGCCGTGTCGAGCACGTGGGTGGTCAAGCGTCCCATCCTGTCTTCCTTAGGGGTTTGGGTTGTGAGGGGCGCCGCTGCCTTCACTAGCACCGTCCGTGGGAGGACGATGCCCGCTCGGTACGTGTTTCCAACGCATCCCGGCGCTGAACCGATGCACGGCGACAATGCGCCGGACCGGTTCGGTTGACAAATCAGGGATAACCCGCGGATTCCAGGGATTACCCTTGCCTGTCGAAAACATGATCTCGTTTTGTTGACAATATTGGAGCCATAACCAAATAATTGTCAACAATTTTCGGGCCGTCGCCTTGCCTTGCTACCCCAGCGGCCACGCCCTCCCTCCTCGATAGCTGGTGCCACGATGTCCAAGAATCTCAAGCTGATTGCCGCCGCCGAAGACGCCACCTCCCTGGCCGAATCGCGGCCTGCGCGCAAGGGCTCCGTCGAAGAGCGCATGTACCACGAAATCTACGACGCGATCATGGAGCACCGGCTGCCGCCGCGCACCAAGCTGACCGAGCACTCGCTTTGCGAAATCTATGCCACCGCGCGCCACACCGTGCGCAAGGTGCTGTCCCGCCTCGCCGCCGACGGCATGGTCGACCTTGAGCCGAACCGCGGCGCCTTCATCGCCAGCCCGTCGACCGACGAGGCACACGATATGTTCGAGCTGCGCCAGATGATGGAGCGCGCCGTGCTGGAAAAGGTGGCCGGCATGCGCGACGCACGTGCCGCGGTGGCGCCGCTGCGCAAGATGGTGGCGGCGGAACGCCAGGCCTTCCTGAGCCATGACCGCCCCACCTGGATCCGGCTGTCGGCGGAGTTCCACACGGCGCTGGCCGAGCTGTCGGGCAATGCGCTCTTGGTCAACATGATGCGGCGCCTGGTGTCGCGCACCACGCTGATGATCGCCAGCGTCGAAGCGCCCGGCAACAACGCCTGCTCCTTCGACGAGCACGAGGAAATCCTCGATGCCCTGGAACAGGGCGACGCCGCCCTCGCCCAGGCCCGCATGGCGCATCACCTCGGCGCCTGCGCCGACCGCGTACAGCCCGACGAGCCGGGCAATTTCGATCTTCGCAGCGTGCTGGGCCGCTCCACCTAGCGCCTTGTCGTTCCCGCCGTCGCGCCGAGTATTGCGCGGCCTTCGTGACAAGGCCCGATTCCTGCTAACGACACAGCGTCCCCCCAGAGGATGCGCGGCGCAGGATCCGGCCAGGAAGACCGTGGCGCAGTGGCATCCCATCAAACCAAAGGAGAGGAGACACTTCGATGACTAGCGCAAGCACCACGGTCCCCACGGACCTCACCAACGAGCGGTTGCCCTCGGGGCGGCTGCTCGCGCTCGGCCTGCAGCACGTCCTGGTGATGTACGCCGGCACCGTCGCCGTCCCCCTGATCGTCGGCGGCGCGCTGAAGCTGCCCAAGGACCAGCTCGCTTTCCTGATCAACGCCGACCTGTTCGCCGCCGGCATCGCCACGCTGATCCAGGCGCTGGGCGTGTGGAAGTTCGGCATCCGCATGCCGGTGATGATGGGCGTCACCTTCGCCTCGGTCGCGCCGATGATCGCGATCGGCTCCGATCCCAACGTCGGCCTGCTCGGCATCTACGGCGCGGTGATCGCGGCAGGACTATTCGGCATCCTGGTGGCGCCGCTGATGGGCCGTATGCTCGGGCTGTTCCCGCCGGTGGTGACCGGCACCGTCATCACACTGATCGGCTTCTCGCTGATGCGCGTGGGCATCAACTGGGCCGGCGGCGGCCAGCCCACCACGCGCGCGGTCATCGACGGCGTGGTCAAGGACGTGCCCAACCTCGCCTACGGCGACCTCAGCAACCTGGCCATCGCCGGCCTGGTGCTGGTGGTGATCCTGGTGCTGACCAAGTACGGCCGCGGCCTGGTGTCGAATTGCGCGGTGCTGATCGGCATCATCGTGGGCACGCTGGTGTCGATGGCGATGGGCAAGGTGTCCTTCGAGGGCCTGAACGATGCCAGCTACGTGGCCGTCATCACGCCGCTGCACTTCGGCATGCCCAGCTTCCAGCTCACCGCCATCCTGTCGATGTGCATCGTGATGCTGATCACGCTGGTGGAGTCCACCGGCATGTTCCTGGCGCTGGCCGACATCACCGGCAAGAAGCTGAGCAACGCCGAACTGACCAACGGCCTGCGCGCCGACGGCCTGGGCACCGTGATCGGCGGCCTCTTCAACACCTTCCCCTACACCTCGTTCTCGCAGAACGTCGGCCTGGTCACGGTGACCGGCGTGCGTTCGCGCTATGTGGCGGTGGCCGGCGGCATCGTGCTGATCGCCTTCGGCCTGTTCCCCAAGATGGCCCACGTGGTGGCCTCGGTCCCGCAGTTCGTGCTGGGCGGCGCAGGCATCGTGATGTTCGGCATGGTGGCGGCGACCGGCATCCGCATCCTCGGCTCCTGCGACTTCAACCGCAACCGCCACAACCTGTTCATCGTCGCGATCGCGATCAGCTTCGGCATGATTCCGACGCTCGCGCCGACCCTGTTCCAGTACCTGCCGAAGTGGACCGAGCCGTTCACCCACAGCGGCATCGTGCTGGGCACCATCGTCGCCGTTGCGCTGAACCTGTTCTACAACGGCATCCAATCCCACGAGGAGGCCATGCGCAACGCGGCAGCCAACTCGCACGGCACCGAGTGACGGCATCCCGCGCAAGCGGGTTCCACCGGCGCCCGCCCGTTCTCTGATGTGAAGAAACAAAGATGAAAGACCAACACTATCCACGCGATCTCATCGGTTACGGCAGCCAGCCGCCGCACGCCCGCTGGCCTGGCGGCGCGCGCATCGCGGTGCAGTTCGTCCTCAACTACGAGGAAGGCGGCGAGAATTGCGTGCTGCACGGCGACGCGGGCTCCGAACAGTTCCTCTCCGAGATCATCGGTGCGGCGGCCTACCCCGACCGCCACATGAGCATGGAGAGCATCTATGAATACGGCTCGCGTGCCGGCGTCTGGCGCATCCTGCGCGAATTCGAGCAGCGCGGCCTGCCGCTGACCGTGTTCGGCGTGTCGATGGCGCTGCAGCGCCATCCCGAGGTCACCCGCGCCTTCGTCGAACTGGGCCATGAGATCGCCTGCCACGGCTGGCGCTGGATCCACTACCAGGGCCTGGACGAAAACACCGAGCGCGAGCATATGCGCATCGGCATGGAGATCATCAAGACTCTCACCGGATCCCTGCCGCTGGGCTGGTACACGGGCCGTGACAGCCCCAACACGCGTCGCCTGGTGGTGGAGCACGGCGGCTTCCTCTATGACTCCGACTACTACGGCGACGACCTGCCCTTCTGGACCGAGGTCGAGGTCAGCGGCGGCGAGAAGAAACCGCACCTGGTGGTGCCCTACACGCTGGACACCAACGACATGCGCTTCGCCACGGCGCAGGGCTTCAATACCGGAGAACAGTTCTTCCAGTACCTGAAAGACTCTTTCGACGTGCTCTACGCCGAAGGCGACCCCGCCGGGCTGGACCGCCCCAAGATGCTGTCCGTCGGCATGCACTGCCGCCTGCTCGGCCGCCCGGGGCGCTTCCGCGCGCTGCAGCGCTTCCTCGACTACGTGCAGGGCCACGACAAGGTCTGGATCTGCCGCAGAGTCGACATTGCCCGCCACTGGGCCGAGACCCACCCCCACCCTTCCCGCAAGCAAGCATGAGCCAGACCTATACCCTGAACCAGTTGAATACGATGACCGAGGCTGAGTTCGTCAACGTGCTCGGCGCCATCTACGAACATTCGCCCTGGGTCGCGCAGGGCGCGGCCGCGCGCCGCCCCTTCGCCGATCCTGACGCACTGGCCGGCGCCATGCGTGCAGAGGTGGACAAGGCCGGCGAAGCGGCGCAGCTCAAGCTGGTGCGCGCGCACCCGGAACTGGCGGGCAAGGCCGCCGTGCGCGGCGAGCTGACCGCCGAGTCCACCCGCGAGCAAAGCGGCGCCGGGCTGGACCAGTGCAGCCCCGAGGAATTCGCACAGCTGCAGGCGCTGAACAAAGGCTACAACGAGAAATTCGGCTTCCCCTTCATCCTCGCCGTGCGCGGCTACGACCGCGCCGGCATCATCGCCGCCTTCAGCCAGCGCCTCGAAAACGAGCCTGCCGCCGAGTTGCAAACTTGCATCAACCAGATCCATCGCATTGCACAGTTCCGCTTGAACGACTTAGTATCCGCCTGAGCCAAAAAACGCGCCCTTCCCAATAGCGCAAGAGCCAACAACGAAGAAGCCGCCGGACCCCATCCGACACCGTCCAGGCGGCGTAATCAGAAGAAGAGAAGCCGAACCCAGCTGGAGCCAGCACACAGCGCGTTCGATTCAGGATCAATCACGGAGGTCTTTCCAATGCAGAAGCAGTACAAGCCGGCCCTGAAGCTGGCAGCCTTGGCCGCAACCCTTTGCAGCGGCGCAGCGATGGCACAGTCCAACGTCACGCTGTACGGCCAGGCCGACATGTTCGTCGGCGGCATCAAGAGCCCCGGCTCGTCCAACCGCGCCTGGGTCGCCAACTCCGGCGGCATGCAGACGTCGTACTGGGGCATCAAGGGCACCGAGGACCTTGGCGCAGGCAACAAGGCCATCTTCGACCTGAACGGCTTCTTCCAGACCGACACCGGCGCTTCCGGCCGCTTCCCCGGCGACTCCATGTTCAGCCGCAACGCGTTCGTCGGCCTGCAGAACGACAAGTACGGTACGGTCAAGCTGGGCCGCAACACCACGCCCTACTTCCTGTCGACCATCCTGTTCAACCCGCTGATCGACTCCTACGTCTTCTCGCCGGCGATCTGGCATACCTACTTCCCGGCCGTCAGCGGCACCGTCAACGACCCCGGCATCATCGGCGACTCGGGCTGGAGCAATTCGGTGCTCTACTCGACGCCGAGCTTCGGCGGCCTGAGCGCGAACGTGATCTACGCCTTCGGCGAGCAACCCGGCAATGGGGGCAAGAACAAGTGGGGCGGCAACCTGATGTACTTCAGCGGGCCGATCGCTGCGACCATCGCCTTCCAGCAGGTCAAGTTCAATGTGGTGCCGGGCGATGTCACCTCGCCGGCCGGCTTCGACAAGCAGAACGCGGTGCTGGGCGGCCTGTCCTATGACTTCACGGTGGTCAAGCTGTTCGCCCAGGGCCAGTACATCAAGACCAATGTGAACGCGGGCCCGACCGGCGACATCAAGCACATCAACGGCCAGGTCGGCGCCTCGGTGCCCATCGGGGCCGGCAGCCTGCTCGCCTCGTATGCCTACGACAAGACCATGAACGGCGTGGGCAACTTCAAGCGCAACACCTTCGCGATCGCCTACGACTACAACCTGTCCAAGCGCACCGACGTGTACGCCGCCTACTTCTACGACAAGATCACCGGCATCGAGCAGGGAGATACCTTCGGCATTGGCGTGCGCCACAAGTTCTGACGCGCGCTCCTCTGCCGCAAGGACAAGAGGCTCGCCGCTCGGCGGAATGCCGTTCAGTTTAGGCTGGGCGGCATTTTTCATTTGGGGTGGCGCGGGTCTGAGCGCTTTGCTTTAGCGGCGTGGGTTGAGCGAGGCAACAGCCTGTTTCGACTCCCCCTGCGGGAGGCCGATCTGCTCTAGTGGTATGGGTCTGCGAGGCAACAGCCTGTTTCGACTCCCCCGCAGGGGGAGTCGAAACAGGCCTTTGGCCCGAACAACCAACACCGCTGGCCTTGAGCGCGCAAACCACAACCACAAGCCAGAGCCCACGCCACACACCCTAGGCCAGCAGCAGAAAACCCGCCAAGCTGCCCCGCGCGCCGCCGCGCTAGCCGCGCAACTCCCGCACAAAACCAGCCACGGCCTGACCGATCTCATCGGGGCTGTCTTCCTGGATGAAGTGGTAGCCCTTCACCGTGACCTCACGCTGGCTGGGCCAGCGACGGCACAGCTCGCGCTGCCGGCCGGTGAGTATCGAGCCGGGCTCCGCATTGATGAACAGCTTCGGCACCGGGCTGGCGGCCAGCCAGGCCGCGTAGTCCTCGACCACCTTGACCACCTCGGGCGGCTCGCCTTCGATCGGGATCTGCCGCGGCCAGGTAAGCGTCGGCCGGCGATCCTCTCCCGGCCGGGCAAACGGAGCACGATAGGCTGCCATCTCCGCCTCGCCCAAGGGCCGCATCACCGAGGCCGGCAGCACGCGTTCGACGAAGGTGTTCTTGTCCAGCACCATTTCCTCCCCGGCCGGCGAGCGGAAGCCCTGGAACACACGGCGCGCGTTCTCCGGCCAATCCGCCCACGTCACCGGCGCGACGATGGCCTCCATGTAGGCGATGCCCTGCATGCGGTCGCGGTGCCGGCAGGCCCAGTCGAAGCCCAGCGCCGAGCCCCAGTCATGCAGCACCAGGACGACGTGCTCGCCCAGGTCCAGCTGATCGAGCAGCGCGAACAGGTAGTCGCGCTGCTCGCCGTAGGTATAGCGCTGCGGCCCGGAGTCCGGCAGCTTGTCGGAATCGCCCATGCCGATCAGGTCGCAGGCGACCAGCCGGCCCAGGCCCTGGCAATGCGGCATCACATTGCGCCAAAGATAGGAAGAGGTCGGGTTGCCATGCAGGAAGACGATGGCATCCCCCTCGCCGACATCGATATAGGCCATGCGCCGGCCGTTGACGGTAGCGAACTGCTTGGGCGCGAAGGCTTCGGTACTGAGTGGCACGGTGGTCTCCTCCATTCTTGCGGTTGGATGGCTGCGATCCGGCGCTCCCGGTCGCGAGGTGTGCCTGGGCTCGGTGGTGCAGCATCATGATAGACAGGTCAGCGGCGATGCGTCGCAAGAGACGCTGCACTTCGCATTGACACTTCGTCAATCATTGACATAAAGTCTACGCATGGAACGCGACGAAGAAAACCGGCTGCTGCTGCGCGAGGCGCGCAAGATCGTCGAGGCGCTAGGCCAGACACTGGCCCCGCTGGTCGAGGTGGTGCTGCATGACCTGACCCGCCCCGAGCACGCGGTGGTCGCCATCGCCAACAATCTGTCAGGCCGCCAGGTGGGCGAGCCCGCGACCGAACTCGGCCTGGCACGCATCACCGACCCCGCCTACCCGGACGTCATCCAGAACTACCCGAACCACTTCCCCGATGGCCGCCCGGCCAAGAGCACCTCGATCGGGCTGAAGAACGGCGCGGGCGAGTATGTGGCCGCCATCTGCCTGAACCTCGACACCTCGCTGCTGGGGGCCGTGACGGCCAGCCTCGGCCAGCTGATCCAGACCAGCAGCGGCATGCCGCCCGTGAGCGAATCGCTGGCGCCGCGCAGCGCAGAGGCCGTGCGCGGGGCGCTGGAGCGCTTCGCCGCCGCGCGCAACACCACGCCGATGGGCATGACGCTGGCCCAGCGGCGCGAGGCCATGCGCGAGCTGGCCCAGGGCGGCCTGCTCAACCTGCGCCGCGCCTATACCGAGGTGGCCCAGACGCTGGGGGTCGCCCGTTCCACCGTCTACACCTACCTGCCCACGGAAGACCGCACATGACCGCCCTGCCCATCACGTTTGACGACGTCGCCGCCGCCCACGAGCGCATCCGCGGCGCGGCGCACCGCACGCCGGTGCTGACCTCCTCCACCGCCGATGCCGCCACCGGCGCCTCGCTGCATTTCAAGTGCGAGAACTTCCAGCGCATGGGCGCCTTCAAGTTCCGCGGCGCCTACAACGCCATCGCGCAATTCACGCCGCAGCAGAAGGCGGCCGGCGTGCTGGCCTTCTCTTCCGGCAACCACGCCCAGGCCATCGCCCTCTCGGCGCGCCTGCTGGGCGTGCGCGCGGTGATCCTGATGCCGGAGGACGCGCCCTCGGTGAAGATCGAGGCCACGCGCGGCTACGGCGCCGAGGTCGTGCTGTACGACCGCTACAAGGAAGACCGCGAGGCGCTGGCCGCGCGCCTGGCCGCCGAGCGCGGCCTGACCTTGATCCCGCCGTACGACCATCCGCACGTGATGGCCGGCCAGGGTACGGCCGCGAAGGAACTGTTCGAGGATGCCGGCGCGCTCGACGTGCTGCTGGTCTGCCTGGGCGGTGGCGGCCTGCTGTCCGGCAGCGCCGTGGCGGCGCGCGCGCTGCACCCCGCTTGCAAGGTGATCGGCGTCGAGCCCGAAGCCGGCAATGACGGCCAGCGCAGCCTGCGCAGCGGCGAGATCGTCCATATCGACACGCCCAAGACCATCGCCGACGGCGCGCAGACCCAGCATCTGGGGCAATACACCTTCCCGGTCATCCGCGCGCTGGTCGACGACATCGTCACCGTCAGCGACGCCGAGCTGATCGAGACCATGCGCTTCTTCGCCAGCCGCATGAAGATCGTCGCCGAGCCCACCGGCTGCCTGGGCGCTGCCGCCGCACTGCACGGCAAGGTCGACATCCGTGGCAAGCGCGTGGGCATCATCGTCTCGGGCGGCAACGTGGACATGGGACGCTTCGGGCACTGGATGCTGGGACAGTAGGCATCGCGGCGGCAGGGCGGCGCCAGGCCTGACGCCCCCTTTCCGCAGGCCACGCCGCGTGCCTCGGAGCGGCCTGAATGCTGCGCCGCAAGGTCCTTAGCATGGCAAATTTGCAGGATCGGAGGCCGAAGCGCCATAGGCCGATTCAATTGGCGGGCACCTGCCGCCCTGCCTAGATTGGATTCCCGGGCATCGATTCGCCGACAGGCGATGGGCCCCGTCTACCGCCTGCGGGGGCGGAAGAACGGCGCGGCACTGCCCCGGGACAACCAAAGCGAGGTGACACATGCGGCGCTACGCCAAGAGCCGATCGGAGCTGATGGCCATCCTGAACCAATGTCTTGAAAATAACCCGGAATGCGGGGAATGCGAGTTGCACGCCGTACGAACGCATCGCCCCGACCACACCGGTTGCAATTGGAGCGCCGAGGTCGACTTTCCGCAGGAGCCGGTGGACGACCTGTCGCGCCGCCTGGCCGCCGCACGATCGATCATCGTGGTGATGCGCGAGCAATACAACATGCTGCAATGATGCGCGTGCCCCCATAGCCGCCTGCCACTGCGGCAGGCGACCCGCCACGGCACAGCCGGGGCAAAAAAAAGCCGGACCTGATGGTCCGGCTTTTTCATGTCCGCGTGCCTACGCGGCGCCACATTGCGGCCACGCAGCACGGCCCGCTGCGCGAGCCGCGCTGCAGCGCATCAACGCTGGGCGTTGGCCTCCGCCACCGCCACCGCCGTCATGTTGACGATGCGGCGCGAGGTGGACTGCGGGTTCAGGATATGCACCGGCTTGGCCGCGCCCAGCAGGATCGGGCCCACGGTCACACCCTGCCCGCCGGTGATCTTCAGCAGGTTGAAGGCGATGTTGGCCGCGTCCAGCGTCGGCATCACCAGCAGGTTGGCGCTGCCGGCCAGCTTGGTCGACGGCAGGAAGTGGCGGCGCACATCCTCCACCAGCGCGGCGTCGCCCTGCATCTCGCCTTCCACTTCCAGGTGAGGTGCGGTGGCGGCGAGGATCTCGCGCGCAGCACGCATCTTGCGCGCCGACGGGCGGCTCGAGGAGCCGAACATCGAGTGCGACATCATCGCCACCTTCGGGTGCAGGCCGAAGCGCGAGACCTCCTCCGCCGCCAGCTGCGTGATTGCGGCCAGTTCCTCGGCGGTGGGATCGTCGTTGACGAAGGTGTCGGTGATGAACAGCGTGTACTTCTCCAGCATCAGCGCGTTCATTGCCGCGAACACCTTGGCGCCGGGGGCCAGGCCGATCACGTCGCGCACGTGCTCGAGGTGGGCCTCGAAGCGGCCGACGGTGCCGCACAGCAGCGCGTCGGCATCGCCCATGTGCATCAGCATGGTGCCGATCAGCGTGTTGGAGCGGCGCAGCGCCACCTTGGCCATGTCCGGCGTAACGCCGTCGCGGGCGCGCAGGTGGTGGTATTCCTCGTGGTAGGCGCGGTAGCGCGGATCGTCCTCGGGGTTGATCAGCTCGAAGTCCACGCCCGGCTTCAGGCGCAGGCCGGCCTTTTCAATGCGCATCTGGATGACGTGCGGGCGGCCGATCAGGATCGGGCGCGCCAGGCCTTCGTCGACCACGCCCTGCACCGCACGCAGCACGCGTTCCTCCTCGCCCTCGGCGTAGGCCACGCGCTTGGGCGAGGCCTTGGCGGCGGTGAACACCGGCTTCATGATCATGCCGGTGTGGTACACGTACTGCGTCAGCTGCTGGCGATAGGCCTCCAGGTCCTGGATGGGACGCGTGGCCACGCCCGATTCCGCCGCCGCCTTGGCCACCGCCGGCGCGATCTTCTCGATCAGGCGCTGGTCGAACGGCGTCGGGATGATGTACTCGGGGCCGAACTTCAGCTCGCGGCCGCCGTAGGCCGCCGCCACCGCCTCGTTCGGCTCGGCCTCGGCCAGATCGGCGATCGCCTTGACGCAGGCCAGCTTCATCTCCTCGGTGATCTTGGTCGCGCCGCAATCGAGCGCGCCACGGAAGATATAGGGGAAGCACAGCACGTTGTTGACCTGGTTCGGGTAGTCCGAACGGCCGGTCGCGATGATGCAATCCGGGCGCGCGGCCTTGGCCACTTCCGGGCGGATCTCCGGCTCGGGGTTGGCCAGCGCCAGGATGATGGGGCGGTCGGCCATGGTCTTGACCATCTCGGCAGTCAGCACGCCAGCGGTCGAGCAGCCCAGGAAGACGTCGGCGCCCTTGACGATGTCGGCCAGCGTGCGGGCCGAGGTGTCCTGCGCGTAGCGGGCCTTGTTGGGCTCCATATTGGCATCGCGGCCGACGTAGATCACGCCCTTGGAGTCGACCACCGAGATGTTCTCGCGCTGCACGCCCAGGCTGACCATGGTGTCGAGGCAGGCGATCGCGGCGGCGCCGGCGCCGGACACGGCCAGCTTGACCTTGGCGACATCCTTGCCCACCACCTTCAGGCCGTTGAGCAGCGCGGCGGTCGAAATGATGGCGGTGCCGTGCTGGTCATCGTGGAAGACGGGGATGTTCATGCGCTCGCGCAGCTTCTTCTCGATGTAGAAGCACTCGGGCGCCTTGATGTCTTCCAGGTTCACGCCACCCAGCGTGGGTTCCATCGCCGCAACGATCTCGACGATCTGGTCCGGGTCGCGCGCGTCGAGTTCGATGTCGAACACGTCGACGCCGGCGAATTTCTTGAACAGGCAGCCCTTGCCTTCCATCACCGGCTTGCCGGCCAGGGGCCCGATGTCGCCCAGGCCCAGCACGGCGGTGCCATTGGTCACCACGGCGACCAGGTTGGCGCGCGAGGTGTACTCGGCCGCGGTGGACGGGTCCTTGGCGATTTCCTCGCAGGCGTAGGCCACGCCCGGCGAGTAGGCCAGCGACAGGTCACGCTGGTTGGACAGCGGCTTGGTCGCCGTGACCTGGATCTTGCCCTTGGTCGGGCTGCGGTGGTATTCCAGCGCGGCCAGGCGCAACTGCGCCTCAGGACTGTGGGGGGCATGTTGCGGTGCGTCACCGCTGGTCTTGCTGCTCATTCTGCTCGTCCGGTGAAAAGGCCCTGCCGGCGAGGCCCGTCTGCGTTGCCGCGACAGTCCCCGGCGGCCAGGGCCGGAAAAATCGAGGAGCCATTTTAGCCCAGGCGCCCCGATCGAATAGCCCCGAAAGCCACCCCTGTGGCCAAAACAGGGGCTTTTTCTCGGGTAAAACACCTTTTACCCGCGCAGGTGCAATCGACGGAGCGCCTCGCCCGGCCGCAAGACCGCCCTGTCGACATTTGCACGCAGTTGTCGGCGGCCTGCCGCTACTGGTCTCCTTTGTCCAGCGGCAGCGTGACGTGGTGCGTGCGGCCGTCACCGTCCGTCGGGAAGTTGGCAAAGGCGCTGCGGATCAGGTAGGGCATCGCCGATTGCAAGGTACCGCCTTCGGTCTGCTGGCGCGCGGTCACCTGGTAGACGCGGCGCCCGCTGCCGGCATCCTTGAAATACACGTTCAGCACGGATTCCGTCACCGGCACATCGCGCACCACGGTAGTGGGCGGCCAATAGCCCGGCCCCCAAGGTCCCCAGGGCCGGTAGTAGCCATAGGGTCCCCAGTACGGCCCCCAGGGCCCGTACCAGGGATCGGGATAGGCGGTGTCGACCACGCGGACCATGGTCGGGATGGCGCCGTATTCCATGCTGACCAGGTAGCGCGCCTGGCCACGCGGCACCAGCGCGAAACCGAGCGGCGCCAGCGTCTGCGCCAGCCATTGCTCGTAGGTCTGGCGGTCGAGCTCGTCCTGCCGCGCCTTGTCGCTGTCAAAGGCGTAGGTGCGCGGCAGATCGTTCGGCCAGTCCGCCTGCCGGAACGCGGTGACCTCGCTGGTCACCGTGCTGGCGCAGCCGCCCAGCAGCAGCGCGCCCAGCAGGACCAGCCCTGCAGCGATACCGCGCCCTGTCTTGTCCCTATGCCGCCACATCATCATGCATCGCTCTCGTTTGCCTCGATCTGAGCATTATGACCGCGCCGTTGCCGCCGAATTCCCGCACGGCCGCCAGCCGGGCCCTTGGCTACAATGGGGTTTTGGCCCGCGCCCCGGCGGCGCGGGCCGCCCAAGGTCACCCGAGGACAGAACCGCCATGCCGCGCACCGATACGCCCGTCACCGTCTACCGTAAAGACTATACGCCGCCCGCCTTCGCATTCGAACATGTCGACCTGGTGCTCGAACTGGACCCCGAGCGCACCATTGTCACCAGCACCGTGCAGTTCCGTCGCACCGCCGCGGCTGCGCCGCTAGTGCTGGCCGGCGAAGAGCTGGAACTGATCGGCGTGAAGCTGGACGGCACGCCGCTGGCAGGCGCCACGGCGCAGGCCGACGGCACGCTGACGCTGGCCGGCCTCCCCGACCAAGGCCAGCTGGAGATCACCAGCGCCTGCCGCCCCGCCGCCAACACCTCGCTGTCCGGCCTCTACGTCTCCAACGGCAACTTCTTCACTCAGTGCGAGGCCGAAGGCTTCCGCCGCATCACCTACTTCCTCGACCGGCCCGATGTGATGACCACCTACAAGGTCACGCTGCGCGCCGACCGCGGCGCCTATCCGGTGCTGCTGTCCAACGGCAACCTGGTCGGCCGCAGCGACCTGCCGGGCGGGCGCCACGAGGCGGTCTGGGAAGATCCGTTCAAGAAGCCGAGCTACCTGTTCGCGCTGGTCGCCGGCAAGCTCGAATGCGTGGAAGAGCGCATCGTCTCCGCCTCCGGCAAGGAAAAGCTGCTGCAGGTATGGGTGGAGCCGCAGGACCTGGGCAAGACGCGGCACGCCATGGACTCGCTCATCCATGCCATCCGCTGGGACGAGCGCCGCTTCGGCCTGGAGCTCGACCTGGACCGCTTCATGATCGTCGCCGTGGGCGACTTCAACATGGGCGCGATGGAAAACAAGGGCCTCAACATCTTCAACACCAAGTATGTGCTGGCCAATGCCGAAACGGCCACCGACACCGACTTCGCCAATATCGAATCGGTAGTGGGCCACGAGTACTTCCACAACTGGACCGGCAACCGCGTCACCTGTCGCGACTGGTTCCAGCTCTCGCTCAAGGAAGGCCTGACCGTGTTCCGCGACCAGGAATTCTCGGCCGACATGATGGGCTCGGAATCCGGCCGCGCGGTCAAGCGCATCGAGGACGTGCGGCTGCTGCGCCAGGTGCAGTTCCCCGAGGACGCCGGTCCGATGGCCCACCCGGTGCGCCCCGACAGCTACGAGGAAATCAATAACTTCTATACCGTCACGGTCTATGAGAAAGGCGCCGAGGTCGTGCGCATGTACCAGACTCTGCTCGGCCGCGATGGCTTCCGCAAGGGCATGGATCTGTACTTCCAGCGCCATGACGGCCAGGCCGTCGCCTGCGACGATTTCCGCGCCGCCATGGGCGACGCCAACGGCCGCGACCTGGCCCAGTTCGGCCTGTGGTACAGCCAGGCCGGCACCCCGGTGGTGAGCGTGCGCACCGCCTGGGATGCCAGGGACGGCAGCTTCACGCTGACCTTGGCGCAGCACTGCGCCAAGGCCGGCATCGAGACGCGCGCGGGCACGCCGGACAAGCAGCCCTTCCATATCCCCTTCGCGGTCGGCCTGATCGGTGCGGACGGGCGCGACCTGCCGCTGCGGCTCGAAGGCGAACAGGAAGGCGATAGCGGCGCCGGCGCCACCACGCGCGTGCTCGACCTCACCCACGCCGAGCAGCGCTTCCGCTTCGTCGGCCTGCCGGCGCAGCCCGGCGGCGCGGCGCCCCTGCCCTCTCTGCTGCGCGGATTCTCCGCGCCGGTGATCGTCGACGCCGACTACACCGACGCCCAGCTCACCTTCCTGCTGGCGCATGACAGCGACCCGTTCAACCGCTGGGAGGCCGGCCAGCGGCTGGCCACGCGCGCGCTGCTGCAACTCGTATCGGATGCGCAGGCAGGCCGCGAACTGCACCTCGCGCCGGACCTGGTCAGCGCCGTGCGCGCGGTGCTGACCGACGCCAGCCTGAACCCCGCCTTCCGCGAGCAGGCCCTGCTGCTGCCGGCAGAAGCCTACCTGGCCGAGCGCATGAGCGTGGCCGACCCGACCGCCATCCACCGCGCCCGGCAGTTCCTGCGCGAAGGCCTGGCCCGCGCGCTGCAGCCGGAGTGGCTGGCCACCTACGAAGCCAACGCCACACCAGGGGCCTACAGCCCCGACGCGGCCAGCGCCGCCAAGCGCGCACTGCGCAACCTGGCGCTGGGCTACCTGGCCGACACCGGCGACGCCGCCATGCAGGCACTGGCCGAGCGCCAGTACCGCGCCGCCGACAACATGACCGACCGCTTCGCCGCCTTGACCGCCCTGGTGAACAGCTTTGCCCCGGGCCGCGAAGCCGCGCTGGCCGACTTCTACCAGCGCTTCGAACACGATGCGCTGGTGGTGGACAAATGGTTCTCGCTGCAGGGCATGCAGCGCGGCGAGGTGGGCCCGCACGCCGGCAAGCGCACCATCGACACCGTCCGCGCGCTGATGGAGCACCCCGCCTTCACGCTGCGCAACCCCAACCGCGCCCGCGCGCTGATCTTCAGCTTCTGCTCCGGCAATCCCGCGCAGTTCCACGCCGAAGACGGATCGGGCTACCGCTTCTGGGCCGAGCAGGTGCTGGCGCTGGACACCATCAACCCGCAGGTGGCGGCACGGCTGGCTCGCGTGCTGGACCGCTGGCAGAAGTACGCCCCGGCGCTGCGCGAGCGCATGCGCGCGGCCCTGGAGCAGGTGGCGGCGGCCCCGGCGCTGTCGCGCGACGTTCGTGAAATCGTCGGCAAGGCCCTGGCCGCCTGAGGCGGCAGCAAGCGGCGCCGCCAAGGATATGGGTAAGGCCGGCGGCGCCGGCCGTGCCCCGGCGGCCATGTAGAATTGCGGCCATCCAAGGAGAACCAACATGACACGCATCAGCCTCACCCGATACCTGGTCGAGGAGCAGCGCAAGCACAATACGATCCAGCCCGAACTGCGGCTGCTGATCGAAGTGGTCGCGCGCGCCTGCAAGGCCATTTCCAACTCCGTCAACAAGGGCGCGCTCGCCGGCGTGCTCGGCTCCGCCGGCACCGGCAACGTGCAGGGCGAAACCCAGCAGAAGCTGGACGTGATCGCCAACGAAGTACTGCTCGACGCCAACGAGTGGGGCGGCCACCTGGCGGCCATGGCCTCGGAGGAAATGGACACCTTCTACGAGATTCCCAACCGCTACCCGAAGGGCGAATATCTGCTGATGTTCGATCCGCTCGACGGCTCGTCCAATATCGACGTCAACGTCTCGATCGGCACCATCTTCTCGGTGCTGCACATGCCCAAGCCCGGCCAGACCGTGACCGAGGGCGACTTCATGCAGCCCGGCAGCCACCAGGTCGCCGCCGGCTACGCCGTCTACGGTCCGCAGACCACCCTGGTGCTGACGGTCGGCAACGGCGTCCAGATGTTCACGCTCGACCGCGAGGCCGGCAGCTTCGTGCTGACCCAGTCCGATGTGCAGATTCCGGAAGACACCAAGGAATTCGCCATCAATATGTCCAATATGCGCCACTGGGCCCCGCCGGTGCGCCGCTATATCGACGAGTGCCTGGCCGGCACCGACGGCCCGCGCGGCAAGAACTTCAATATGCGCTGGATCGCCTCCATGGTCGCCGACGTGCACCGCATCCTCACGCGCGGCGGCATCTTCATGTACCCCTGGGACAAGCGCGAGCCGGAGAAGCCCGGCAAGCTGCGCCTGATGTACGAAGCCAACCCGATGGCGATGCTGGTCGAACAGGCCGGCGGCGCCGCCACCAACGGCCACCAGCGCATCCTCGACGTCCAGCCGGAGAAGCTGCACCAGCGCGTGTCGGTGATCCTCGGCTCCAAGAACGAAGTGGACCGCGTGACCCGCTACCACCTGGAAACGGACGGGGCAGCCTGAAACTTCGGGAGATGACCCGCCGGGCACGGCCCGCGATGGCCGGGGAATGAAGCAGGCGGTGGGAAAAGGCAGCGCACATGCAGATGTCGCCGCAAAAAACTTCCCACAGAAGAAATTCCCTGCTATTATTGCGGGCTGTTCCAGATTGCACGGAACGATGTTGCCGAAGTAGCTCAGTCGGTAGAGCAGCTCATTCGTAATGAGAAGGTCGGGGGTTCGATTCCTCTCTTCGGCACCATTCAAATCAAGCACTTAGCCCAGCCAACCGGTTGGGCTTTGTTGTTTCTGGGCGCCATGCCGCCCTAGGCATCGAGTCGCCGTCCTGCAAGCGGCCGCAAAGCCGCCTATCAAGCTGAAGACACGCGCACCAAAACAAAAAAGCAGCGGGACAATGCGTCCCGCTGCCAGAGCAAATGCACCGATCATCCAGCAAGCATCGGCAATGAGTCCAATGGGGCTATAGGGAACAAGCAAGCTTGACCGAGAGCCCACCCCAGCCCGTCGCCTGGTTAGTGTCGAGCTGCACCTGCAACTTGTCGCCATGACTTACGGAGCCTGACGGAGCTTGCACACTGCAGCTCTGCTGACCGTTGTTGATCTTGCAACTCAAGCCACTGACCGGCGCGAAGGTAGCTGACACGCCGGAGCCCGTGACCTTGTACACGGCGAGGTTCAACGAGCCTTGGGGCTTGCCGAGCGTTGTCGCGGTCAGTGTCACGCGGCTGCAATCGTACGGGATCGTGACGCCGATATCGCTAGGCAGGGGCACCGCGCCGCCATCACCGGTCATGACGTACGCGCCCCGACTCAGTGTGTCAGGCACGTTGAAGTTGCCGTTGTAGACGGTGCCGGTGGTCAAGGCCACGCCGCTGCTTGGCCACTTGCCACCCGTCTTGGGACCGTAAAGGGTCGACGTCGAGGTATCGAGATAGAAGTCACCATCGGCGCCGATGTCATCGGTGGGCGCGCCGCTCCCGGACCAGATGTGACCACCGGTGCCGGAACCACTTCCGCTACCGCTACCACCGCTGCTGCCGCCACCGGAAGCCTGGCTGACCAGCGATACGCCGGCCGGCCAGGCGCCATTGACCTTGGGCCCATAGATGGTCCAGGTACTGGTGTCGAGATAGAAGTCGCCATTGTTGCCAATGGAATTGCTTGGGGCGCCGACACCCGACAGGATGGTGTTGCCGTTGGCGCCTGGGTTGCCTGCGGGGCCTACCAGCGAGACGCCCGGCGGCCACTTGCCGTTGGCCTTGGGCCCGAACAGCGTGGAAGTCGCGGTGTTGATGTAATAGTCACCATTATTGCCGACGCTGTCGGTCGGGTCGGTCGAGCCCGAAAGAATGGTATTACCGGCCGCGCCAGTATTCCCGGTGGCGCCCTGGGTGCCGCTCGCTCCCGGCGGACCAGCCAAGGACACGCCCGCCGGCCACACGCCATTGGCCTTGGGCCCGAAGATCATCCAGGTCACCGTATTGATATAGAAGTCCCCATCGTTGCCGACACTGGCAGTAGGATCCGTGGTGCCTGACAGCATCGTATTGCGCGGCGCGGTGGGCGATTGCGTTGTCGTTCCCGTGTCTGGCGTAGCGGGGTTCGTCGTTGGGCTCGTAGACTGCGACCCCGCGCTCGGAGTCGTGGTGTCCGTAGTTGTGGAGTCGCCCCCTCCACCGCAACCCGCCAAGGTGATTGCCAGGCAGGCAAAGGACAACGCAGTCAGCTTCCTATGGTTTTGTTTCATACATGGCCCCTTTTTCCCGATTCTTTCTGTCCCGCTGCTCGGAGGCTCTTTGCGAGCGCTCGACAACGTATGAGTAACGTATCGCCAGAAAGAAAGCGGGAAAATCGCCTGTATGGATGAGGCGCGAACAAGCTTGCCCAGGGCCGTTGCGGCGTTGATTAGAACAGCCGTTATATCGGTTCGGTGCCATCACGACCGACGGCAGTCATTGGTGTATATCCTCGGGACGCGCAAAGAATAAGAGATACCGGCGTGGAAACGGCTATCGAACATTATGGCGAGCGGCTTCGCAATGAAATATTGGGCGCACCAGAAATCGTCAAGCCCCACGATAGACGGGATACCTGATGCATGGGAAAACCTAGTGCAAAAGGATGAGATTCTGGGGCGTTTCTGGGAGCCTGGTTTTTTGCTCACATCGAGCAGATCATGGCAATGCAGATCTGGAGTTCCATTGCGGGCGCAGCCAAGGGAAAACGATACGCGGACGTCCGTACAGGCGCGCGAAACCGTCGTGTCCCGGGCAGGAATTTCATCCGGTGGCGCCGGCCCCCATGATGGGATCGATGGCCAGACCACGGACGAAAATTCTCCGCCGCCCATCTTTGGTACCATCCAGCCCGAGACACGCCCTCAGGCCGACAGCCCCTGTCCCATGGGCATGAATGGAGATCGCGCTGTGAAATACCTGAAGATCCTGGCGGTGATGGCCTGCCTGGTGTCTGCTGCCTGCACCACCACAGCGCCGCCCTATTCCGGCCGCCAGATGTCCACGTACGATATGTCGACGGAGTACACGGTGGAATATGTGCCAGACGGCTTCACGCTCATGGTCGACTACCGGTACCAGCAGTTCACGATTCTGCCCAGTACCGCAGCGGCCGCGTGCAGGACAGCGGTCAGCAATGTGGCCAACAGCCTGGCCGACCGAAGGCACAGGCCGATCGAGCCGATAGGCGACCAAAGCATCAAGCTGAACACCAGCAGGAATTGGTTCGGGAAGGTTACCGCCTGCTCCGCGACCGCGCCGATCGTCTGGAAGCGCTGAACCGATCGCGACCAGGCCATACCGGCGACAAAGCGCCCAAGCCAGGCTCGACTCGAGCCGCCTACTCGCCCTGCAGGGACTCCAGCATCTCGAACCGGCACGTGTAACCGTGAAAATCGTTCGCTGCGGACCTCCGTCACGCGTGCCGCAGCTCGCCGGCCCTGCCCTGCAGCAGCGCGTCGTTGCGCTGTGCGGCTTCGCGCAGGTAGTCCCACAGCGTGGTGATGCGCTTGAGCGTGCGCAGTTCCTCGTGGCAATAGATCCAGAAGCTGCGCGTCACGACCACCTCGTCCACCAGCAGCGGTACCAGCCGCGGGTCTTGCGCGGCCATGAAGCAGGGCAGGATCGCCAGCGCTTCGCCCTGCAGCGCGGCGTGGTATTGCGCGATCACGCTGGTGCTGCGCAGCACGACGTCGCCGCCGGGCACGATGTCCTCCAGATAGCGCAGTTCCTTGCTGAACGTGAGTTCGTCGACGTAGCTGATGAAGCGCCGGCCCTTGAGATCGCCAAAGCGCTCGACCGCGCCGTGCCTGGCGAGGTATGCAGGCGTGGCGTAGAGCTGGAGCCGGTAGTCACACAGCTTGCTGCACACATAGGGGCCGCGCCGCGGGCGCTCAATGGTGATGGCCAGGTCCGCCTCGCGCTTGGACAGGCTCACGAAGCGCGGCACCGGCATGATGTCTAGCTGGATCGACGGGTATTGCCGCTGGAAGCGCGACAGCAAGGGCGTGAGGAAGTAGGTGCCGAACGCCTCGGTAGAGCCGATGCGCACATGCCCCGACAGCGTCTGCCCCCAGCCGGCCACCTGCTCGCAGGCCGATTGCAGCGTGCCCTCCATCTGCTCGGCGTACACCTGCAACTGCTGCCCCTCGGGCGTGAGTGCGAAGCCCGCATTGCGCGACTTGTCGAACAGCAGCGTGCCCAGCGCCTGTTCGAGCGCGCGCACGCGGCGCGAGACGGTGGTGTGGTCGACTCCGAGGCGCTGCGCCGCCATGCTCACCCGCTGGGTGCGGGCGACTTCAAGGAAGTAGCGCAGGTCATCCCAGTCGGGGCGGGCGCCCGGCAAGCCGCCGTGCGGGCTCCCGTGCCCGCTCCCTTGTCCGTTTGGCGTGCTCGTTGCGCTGGATGTCTTCGCCGCCCTCGTGACTTGGCCGGCCCCGCTCGCTCGACTCGGCATGGCGGCGTCTCCTATGTGTGTTTTTGCACATAGTAAATGCAGATATTCACCATACAAAGCAAATTCACACAAATATACTGGCCCGATGCCACGCAAAGATGGCAAGGCAAGACAAGAAAAACACCAAGGAGACAGACGATGAAGATCAAGCCATGGCTGGCCGCGCTGGGACTCGGCGTGGGCTTTTGCGTCAACGTGCCCGCAGGCTTCGCGCAGCTGCCGGACAGGCCGGTGAAGGTCGGTGTGCTGACCGACATGACCGGACCGTATTCGGCCATGGGCGGCTCAGGATCGGTGGTGGCCGCACAGATGGCCATCGACGACTGCCTGGCGGCTGAATGCAAGGGCATGAAGATCAGCCTGGTCTCGGCGGATAACCAGAACAAGGCGGACGTCGCCGCCAACCGGGCGCGCGAATGGTTCGACCGCGACAACGTCGACGCGATTGCCGACCTGACCAATTCCGCCGCGGCCCTGGCCGTGCAGAAGCTGGCGATGGAAAAGCAGCGCGTGGTGATGTTCTCCGGCCCCGCGACCACGCGCCTGACCAATGAAGACTGTTCGCCGACGGGCTTTCACTGGATGTTCGACACGTATTCGCAGTCGGCCGCCACGGCCCGCGCGATGGTCAAGAGCGGCGGCAAGTCCTGGTACTTCCTGACCGTGGACTATGCCTTCGGCACCTCGCTGGAGAAGGACGCGGCCGATAACGTCAAGGCGCTCGGCGGCACAGTGGTGGGCCAGTCGCGCCATCCGCTCAACGCATCGGACTTCGCCTCCTTCCTGCTGCAGGCGCAGGCGTCGAAGGCACAGGTCGTGGCGCTGGCCAATGGCGGGCAGGACACCGTCAACGCGCTCAAGGCGGCGCGCGAGTTCGGCATCGTGCAGCGCGGCCAGAAGCTCGCGGCCTTGCTCGTGTTCCTCTCGGACGTGCACGCCCTCGGCCTGGATACCGCGCAGGGCCTGATGTTCACCGACGGCTTTTATTGGGACTACGACGACGCCTCGCGCGCCTGGTCCGCCCGCTTCCAGCAGAAGTACAAGAACCTGAAGCCGACCATGGTGCAGGCGGGGGTGTATTCGAGCGTGCTGCATTACCTGCGCTCGGTGGCGGCGGCCGGCAGCGTCGATGCGAAGGTGGTGGCACAGAAGATGCGCGAGCTGCCGATCCGCGACCCGATCATGCGCAACGCCTCGATCCGCCCCGACGGCCGCGTGATCCACGACATGACCCTGTTCCGCGTCAAGACGCCGGCCGAATCGAAGGGACCGTGGGACTACTACACCGCAGTGGCCACGGTGCCCGCGGCCGAAGCGTTCCAGCCGCTGTCGAAGTCGAGCTGCCCGCTGCTCAAGACGACCTCCGCGTCACGCTGACACGCTGACGCACTGACGCACTGACGCACTGACGCACTGACGCAAGGATGCGATGACCGGTTCCGCCGCGGCGGCCCGGCTCGCCTCCCATTTTCTTCTTGATTGATCATCCGATCCGGTTCCCCAGGAGAGCGATCCATGTCCATTCCGACCCTCCCGCTGCTGATCGACGGCAAGCGCGTCGAATCGAAGACCACGCAATGGCGCGACGTCATCAACCCGGCCACGCAGGAGGTGGTCGCGCGCGTACCGTTCGCGACCGCTGACGAACTCAACACGGCCGTCGCCTCGTCCAAGGCCGCGTACAAGACCTGGCGCAACACCTCGCAAGCGGCGCGCATGCGCATCATGCTGCGGTTCCAGCAACTGCTGCGCGATCACACGGCCGAGCTGGCGGCGCTGATCACCCGCGAGCACGGCAAGACCCTGCCCGACGCGGAGGGCGAGGTGGGGCGCGGCCTGGAGGTGGTGGAGCACGCCTGCTCGATCGCCTCGCTGCAGCTCGGCGAATACGCGCAGAACGCGGCCGGCGGCATCGACGTCTACACGCTGATCGAGCCGCTCGGCGTGTGCGCCGGCATCACCGCGTTCAACTTCCCGGTGATGCTGCCGTGCTTCATGTTCCCGCTGGCGGTGGCGTGCGGCAACACCTTCGTGCTCAAGCCGTCGGAGCAGGATCCCAGCGCATCGCTGCGGCTGGCCGAGCTGGCGCTCGAAGCCGGGCTGCCGCCGGGCGTGCTCAACGTGGTGCACGGTGGGCCGGACATCGCCAACGGCCTGTGCGAGCATCCGGACATCAAGGCCGTGTCGTTCATCGGCTCGACGCACGTGGGCACGCAGCTCTACCGCCGCGCGTCGGACGCTGGCAAGCGCTGCCAGGCCATGATGGGCGCCAAGAACCATTGCGTGATCCTGCCCGACGCCGATCGCGAGCAGGCCATCAACCACCTGCTGGGCGCAGCGTTCGGCGCGGCGGGCCAGCGCTGCATGGCAACTTCGGTGGCCGTGCTGGTGGGCGAGGCGCGCGAGTGGGTGCCCGAGATCGTCGAGCGTGCGCGCCAGCTCAAGGTGGGGCCGGGCACGGACCGCAGCGCGGACCTCGGCCCCGTGGTCTCGAAGAGCGCGCGCGCGAGAGTCGAGCGCCTGATCGGCGCCGGCGTGGAAGAAGGTGCCAAGCTGCTGCTCGACGGCCGCGACCATCACGTGACGCAGGCGCCCGAGGGCAACTTCGTCGGACCGACGGTGTTCGACGGTGTGACCGCTGACATGTCAATCTACCGCGAGGAGATCTTCGGACCGGTGCTGTGCATGACGGGCGTCGACACGCTCGACGCGGCCATCGACCTCATCAATGCCAACCCGAACGGCAACGGCGTGGCGCTGTTCACGCAGGACGGCGGCGCGGCGCGCCAGTTCCAGAACGAGATCGACGTCGGGCAGGTCGGCATCAACCTGCCGATTCCCGTGCCGGTGGCGTGGTTCAGCTTCACCGGCTCGCGCGCATCGAAACTGGGCGACCTCGGCCCCAATGGCAAGCAGGCCATCCTGTTCTGGACGCAGACCAAGACCGTGACGTCACGCTGGCAGGCGCGCGGCACGGGGCCGACCGGCGTGAACACGACCATCACGCTGAAGTGATGCCAGCCTGATGCGAACACGGGAGACGATCATGTCCACACAGAGCATCGCCTTCATCGGCCTGGGCAATATGGGCGGCCCGATGGCCGCCAACCTCGTCAAGGCCGGGCACGCCGTGCGCGGCTTCGACCTGTCGGGCGCGGCGCTCGAACGGCTGGCCGCGCAAGGCGGCCAGGCGGCCGGCTCGATTGCCGACGCCGTGCGCGAGGCCGACGTGGTCATCACCATGCTGCCCGCGGGCGAGCATGTGCTGGCCGCTTACGGCGGGCCGGACGGCATCCTCGCGCATGCCGCCCCGCACGCCGTGCTGATCGACTGCAGCACGGTGCCGCCGGACGTGCCGCGCCAGATCGCGGCGCAGGCGCGCGCGGGCACGCCGCTGCTCGACGCACCGGTATCAGGCGGCACCGCGGGCGCCGCAGCCGGCACGCTCACCTTCATGGTCGGCGGCGACGCGGCGCTGGTCGAGCGCATGCGGCCGCTGCTGGCATCGATGGGGCGTGCCATCCACCATGGCGGACCGCTGGGCGCCGGGCAGACGCTCAAGCTGTGCAACAACATGCTGCTGGGCATCCTGATGGCCGGCACCAGCGAAGCGCTGCGGCTGGGCATCGCCAACGGGCTCGACCCCAAGGTGGTCTCGGCCGTCATGCAGCAGAGTTCGGGTCGCAACTGGACGCTCGAGGTGTACAACCCCTGCCCGGGCGTGATGGAAGCGGCCCCGGCCTCGCGCGGCTATACCGGCGGCTTCGCCACCGACCTGATGGCCAAGGACCTGCGCCTGGCGCACGCCGCCGCAGCGGCCAGCGACGTGGCGGCACCGCTGGGCGACCTGGCGCGGCGCATCTTCGAAGTGCACCGCGCCAACGGCCACGGGCCGCTGGACTTCTCCAGCGTGTTCGAGGATGCGGTGACGCTGGAGCAGGCGCTGGCGGTCAGGTAGGCCCTGCGACAAACGCCGTTTGCGGCACGAAGGAGCGGGCCCCATCTCTGGGGCCCGCTTTTGCATTCGGGGGGCGACGAAGGGAGAAAGCGGACATCCTGCGATCTCGTTGCGCGACCCGGACAGGGCCGGCCAGGCACCGCCCCCGGAAACCGGACCCGCAACCCTCAACCGCCCGATGCCCAGCGCGCCAGCGTAGCAACCGTGTTCATATTGCGCGCCGTGCCCGCCTGCGCACCTGGGATCTTCAGCTTCGAGGCCGCCATGCCCGCGCCGTAGTGCACATAGATCTCGCGCGCGCCGAGGGCCACCCGTTCGTCCTGCAGACCGCTTACCCCGTCGAGCATGTCGGCGGATGGGGCGTCATCCAGGAAGATCGCAACCGTCCGGTTGGGCGCCGCCTCGGCAAAGGGATTGGCAGCGAGCACGGCGGCCATCTCGACGCCCGTGCGCACCAGCACGCCGACCGGCTTGCCGGCATAGGCGGCCAGCGCCGTCTCCAGCGCCGCCTTGACCCCGCTCGCCGGCAGATCGCTGGTGAAGACAACGTTGCCGCTGGCGATATAGGTACGTGCACCGGCAAATCCGAGGCCGGCACAGATGGCGCGTAGATCGGCCATCGGCAGCTTGCCGGTGCCGCCGACGTTGACGGCGCGCAGGAGGGCGATATAAGTGGTCATGCGCGCATTCTATGCCGTTGCCAAGCCCGTCCCTGCGGCCTCGATCGCCCTGCCCGCCTCCAGCCGCCGGGTCCGGTAAGTGGCTGGCCTCTGCCCGCGTGCCGGTGCCCGGCGCGCAGCGCATGCGGCGCCGGCGTTACGTATCGCGTCGCACGTCTATCCGGCCGCCGCTAAGGCTGCCGCCAATCACGCCAGCCAAGCCTGGCCGCTTTCGGTAAACTGGCGGGCAACGCGCGATGCGGCTGCCGCATGCGCCCTTTTTTCCCGCTTCATGTCGAATACCCACGAAATCCGCCCCGGCCAGTCGATCGAACTGCTCAAAGCCCTGCACATCCTGACGCGCGACGGCAAGATGAACCAGGACAGCCGGCGCAAGCTCAAGCAGGTCTACCACCTGTACCAGTTCATCGAGCCGCTGCTGCAGGAACGCAAGGAGGCGCGCGGCCAGATCACGCTGGTCGACCACGGCGCCGGCAAGTCCTACCTGGGCTTCATCCTCTACGACCTGTTCTTCAAGGCGCTGCAGGACCAGTCGCACATCTACGGCATCGAGACGCGCGAGGAACTGGTGCACAGCTCGCGTGAGCTGGCCGAGCGCCTGGGCTTCCCGGGCATGTCCTTCCTCAACCTGTCGGTGGCCGATTCCATCACCTCCGACGCGCTGCCCGCCACCGTCGACATCGTCACCGCGCTGCATGCCTGTAACACGGCGACCGACGATGCCATCCGCTTCGCGCTGCACAAGCGTGCCCATCACATCGTGCTGGTGCCCTGCTGCCAGGCCGAGGTGGCCAGCGTGCTGCGCCGGCACAAGGGCAAGCTGCTGGCGGGCAACCCGCTCACCGAGATCTGGCGCCATCCGCTGCACACGCGCGAGTTCGGCAGCCAGGTGACCAATGTGCTGCGCTGCCTGCAGCTGGAGGCGCATGGCTACCAGGTCAGCGTGACCGAGCTGGTGGGCTGGGAGCACTCGATGAAGAACGAGCTGATCATCGCCCAGTACAAGGACCTGCCGCGCCGGCGCCCGGCCGAGCGGCTGCACAGCGTGCTGGAATCGCTCGGCCTGGAAGAGCTGCAGGAGCGCTTCTACACGCCGGCCTGAAGCCGGCACGGCCGGTACGCGACCGGCCCACGCGCCCGCGCTGCGCGGGCGCAGGCTCAATCTTCGGATTCGCCGCGCATCCACTCGCGCCAGCCGGCATGGCCCAGGCGGCGCAGCGTTTCCTGGTTGCGCTCGTAGATGTCTGCCGCATCGGGAAAGGCCTCGGCGGCGCGCGCGATGCTGTCCTCCCGCAGCAGGTGCAGGATGGGGTAAGGCGCCCGGTTGCTGTAGTTCTCGATATCGTCCGGCTCGCTGTCCGCGAACTGGTATTGCGGGTGGAAGCTGGCGATCTGCAGCGTGCCCTCCAGCCGCAGGCTCTTCAGGAGGCGCTCGGCGAAGTAGAGGAAATCGTTGTATTCGAGAAAGTCCGCCAGCGCATGCGGCAGGATCAGCAGAGTGGTGTCGATGCGCTCCGGATCGGCCTCGGCCAGCAACTTGAGCTCGCGCTCCAGGTCATCCAGCACATCCTGCGCCTCGCTGGCCTCGCTGATTGCATAGCGGATCTGCCCCTTCACGTGCACGCCCTTGGCGAAGGGACACAGGTTGAGACCGATGACGGCACGCGTGAGCCAGTGGCGTGTGGCGGCGAGCACGCTGTCATGGCCGGCATCATGGCCAGCATCAGCGCCGGAAGTGTGGTGGGGATCGCTGCCGCCGGCAGCGTTATCGTTGATATCAAGCATGGGGGTCGGACGCATGGGGTCGGACGCAGGGACGTCGGACCAAGTACTGCCCGCGATTTTACCCCTCGCGCACCCGATATAATCCGCCGCGGGACAGCCGACCCGCGCCCGCCCTTCCCCCGACGCCATTCATGCCAGCAGCAGACGCCCCCGCTCCATCCTCCGCCTCCGACCGTTCCAGCACCGCCGCCGGTTTATCGTCTGGCCGGCCGGGCCAACCGGGCCACACCGTCGCGGTGGTCGGCGGCGGCCCGGCCGGCCTGATGGCCGCGCAGATGCTGTCGGAGGCGGGCATCGCCGTCACGGTCTTCGACGCAATGCCCTCTGTCGGCCGCAAGTTCCTGATGGCTGGCAAGGGCGGCATGAACCTGACCCACGCCGAGCCAGAGGCCGCCTTCCGGGCCCGCTACGGCAGCCGCAGCGCCGACATCGCGCCGCTGCTCGACGGCTTCGGACCGCAGGCCCTGCGCGACTGGGCGCACGGCCTGGGCATCGAGACCTTCGTCGGCAGCTCCGGACGCGTCTTTCCCACCGACATGAAGGCCGCGCCACTGCTGCGCGCCTGGCTGCACCGCCTGCGCGAGGCCGGCGTGGTGTTCCGCATGCGCCACCGCTGGCTCGGCTGGGCCGACCAGGCGCAGGCCGGCGGCCAGTGCCTGCGCTTCGCCACGCCGCAGGGCGAGGAATGCGTCCAGGCCGATGCCGTGGTGCTGGCGCTGGGCGGCGGCAGCTGGGCCCGGCTGGGATCGGACGGCGCCTGGGTGCCGCTGCTGGCGGCGCGCGGCGTCGACATCGCGCCGCTGCGCCCGGCCAACTGCGGCTTCGACGTGGGCTGGAGCGAGCACTTCAGCACGCGCTTCGCCGGCCATCCGCTGAAGGCGGTGGCGATCGGCCTGACCGGGCCTGACGGCACCGAGCACCATCGCCAGGGCGAATGCGTGGTGACCGCCGGCGGCATCGAAGGCAGCCTGGTCTACGCCCTCTCGGCACCGATGCGCGACCTGCTCGACAGCGGCGCGGAAGCCGTGATCCGGCTCGACCTGGCGCCCGGCCTGAGCACGCAGCGCGTCGCCGAGGAAGTCGCGCACCCGCGCGGCGCGCGCTCGATGTCGAGCCATCTGCAGAGCCGCCTGGGCATCACGGGAGTCAAGGCGGGCCTGCTGCGCGAATGCCTGCCCAAGGAAACGATGGCAGACCCGGCAGCGCTGGCGGCGGCGATCAAGGCCTTGCCGCTGCGGCTGCTGCGTGCGCGGCCCATCGATGAAGTGATCAGCAGCGCAGGCGGGGTGTGCTTTGAGGCGCTGGACCGCGACCTGATGCTGCGCGCGCAGCCGGGCGTGTTCTGCGCCGGCGAGATGCTGGACTGGGAAGCCCCCACCGGGGGCTATCTGTTGACGGCCTGCTTTGCCAGCGGCCGGGCGGCGGGGCTGGGGGCCGCCACCTACCTCGGCTGCCGCTGAAGCCGGCGGCGCGGGCCGCGCCGCCCGCGCTCAGCCGCCCTCAGCCGCGCTTGCCGCCGGTGATGGCCAGCGCCACCGCCTCGGCCACCTCGATGCCATCGATGGCTGCCGAGTAGATGCCGCCCGCATAGCCGGCGCCTTCCCCGGCGGGATAGAGGCCGTCCACATTCATGCTCTGGTAGTCGTCCTTGCGGCGGATGCGCAGCGGCGACGAGGTGCGCGTCTCCACGCCCGTCAGCACGGCATCGTGCATGGCGAAGCCGGCGAGCTTCTTGTCGATCTCCGGCAGCGCCTCGCGGATGGCCTCGATCACGTAGTCCGGCAGCGCGGTCGACAGGTCGGTCGGCGTCACGCCCGGCTTGTACGAAGGCTCGACCGAGCCCAGCGAGGTCGACGGCCGGCGCGCAATGAAATCGCCCACCAGTTGGCCCGGCGCCCGGTAGTTGCCGCCGCCCAGCTCGAAGGCCCGCTCTTCCCAATGGCGCTGGAAGGCGATGCCGGCGAGCGGGCCGCCCGGATAGTCTTCCGGCGAGATGCCTACCACGATGCCGGCGTTGGCGTTGCTCTCGGCGCGCTTGTACTGGCTCATGCCGTTGGTGACCACGCGGCCCGGCTCGGAAGCCGCCGCCACCACCGTGCCGCCGGGGCACATGCAGAAGCTGTACACCGAGCGGCCATTGCTGCAGTGGTGCACGACCTTGTAGTCGGCCGCGCCCAGCAGCTTGTTGCCGGCGAACTTGCCGAAGCGGCTGCGGTTGATCAGGCCCTGCGGATGCTCGATGCGGAAGCCCAGCGAGAAGGGCTTGGCCTCCATGAACACGCCGCGCGCCTCCAGCATTTCGAAGGTGTCGCGCGCGCTGTGGCCCACCGCCAGGATCAGCTGCTCGCAGGCCAGGTAGTCGCCGGTGGAGAGCTTGACGCCGCGCAGCTTGCCGCCGTCGATGTCGAGGTCGTCCACGCGCGTGCTGAAGCGGATCTCGCCGCCCAGCGCGAAGATCTCGGCGCGGATCTTCTCCACCATGCTGACCAGGCGGAAGGTGCCGATGTGCGGCCGCGCCTTGTACAGGATGTCCTCGGGCGCACCCGCCTTGACGAACTCCTCCAGCACCTTGCGGCCGTAGTGCCTGGGGTCCTTGATCTGGCTGTAGAGCTTGCCGTCGGAGAAGGTGCCGGCACCGCCCTCGCCGAACTGCACGTTCGACTCCGGATTCAGCACGCTCTGACGCCACAGGCCGAAGGTGTCCTTGGTGCGCTCGCGCACTTCCTTGCCGCGCTCCAGGATGATGGGGCGGAAGCCCATCTGCGCCAGCAGGAGGCCTGCCATCAGCCCGCACGGCCCCATGCCCACCACCACCGGCCGCGGTGTGCTGCCGCCTTCCGGGGCGTGCGCGACGAAGCGGTAGTGCATGTCGGGCGTCACGCTCCAGTGCGGCTTGCCCGCCATGCGCTTCTTCGCGCCTTCCTCGTCCTTGACCTCGATATCGATGATGTAGGTCAGCTTGATGTCCGAGCGCTTGCGCGCATCGTGCGCACGCCGGAACACTGTGTAGCCGACCAGGCCGTCGGCCTTGACGCCGATCTGGGCCAGGTGGGAGAGGATAGCGGCCTCGAGATCACTTTCATCGTGTTCGAGGGGGAGTTTGACTTCACTGAGACGTAGCATGGGCAAAGGATTCTGCGGCCGGGATGACAAAGCGCGACGGCCGGACCGCAATTCTATCGGCTTTCGGCGCCGGCCTCCTCTTCGGCATGCCCTTCCCGCCCGCTGCACGCCCTTCTGCTCAGCCCCAGCACCGCGCGCACGGCCAGGCGCCAGCCCTGGAAGCACGTCGCAAGACGTGCGCGAAGGCGTGCACGCCCCGCGCCGCGGCATGCCAGCGGCGGGCGCAGCGTCACGGCGGACTCTCCGTCCGGCTGCAGCGCAAGCCAGCCCGCGGATTCCACCACGAAGACATCGCCGGCAGCCAGGCGGCGCTCGTGGCGGAACAGCGTGTCGGCCAGCCAGGCCGGCGCCGCGGCAAGCCCAAGGCGCCCCGTGTTGACGTGCAGCACGGTGCCGGCCACGGCATGCACGCGCAGCGACTGGCCTGGCTTCAAGTGGAACTGTTGCGCCGGTTGGGTCGGCTGGGTCGGTTGGATCTGCGGCCCGCGGGGGGCAAGGTGAGCGGATGGCATGGCTTCGGTTGCAGTGGACTGTCAGGCCACCAGCGTAGCCAGCGCGACACTGCCGAAACAGGCACACGCCGCCCCCAAATCGAGCGCAACAGTCGCGGCTGCGGACCACTGTTACGATACAGCTTCGCCCCTTCTGTATCTGTTCGAGCGGCGCCGCGCGCGCCATCATGCCCCATGGATTCCGCGACGCTCTATCACAAGCTGGCCACCCGCTATCGGCAGGCCATCGGCGCCGGCACGCTGACGCCCGGCGACCGCATGCCCTCAGTCCGCAAGCTGATGGAGCTGCATGGGGTGAGCCTGTCCACCGCGCTGCAGGCGTGCCGGCAACTCGAACGCGAGGGCCTGCTCGAGGCACGGCCACGTTCGGGCTATTTCGTGCAGCGGCGCGCGGCGCCATCGCGGGCCGCCCCGATCGCGGAACCTGAGGCCAGCTTGCCTGACCCGGCGCAGTACGTCGGCATCCATCAGCGCATCTCGGCCATCCTGGCACGCAGCCGCCAACACACCATCCAGGTCAGCCTGGCCGGCATCAGCGCGGCGCCGGAGTTCTACCCGGCGACCGCACTGCAGGCCGCCGCCGTGCGCGCGCTGCGCCGCGACCCGCGGCTCTACGCCCGCGCGCCGGAGGCAGAGGGACACCCGGCACTGCGCGCGGCGCTGGCGCGCCACGCCCTGCTGTCGAGAGTCAGCCTGGCGCCCGAGGACATCGTCGTGACGCATGGCGGCACCGAGGCCCTGCACCTGGCACTGCGCGCCGTGGCCGGTCCCGGCGATGTGATCGCAGTGGAGTCGCCCACCTACTATGGCCTGCTGCAGATCCTGGAAGGCCTGGGCATGCGCGCGCTGGAGATTCCCTGCAGCCCGCACACCGGCATCTCGCTCGAGGCACTGGAGCTCGCCGCGCAGACCTACGACAACATCAAGGCGGTGGTGGTCGTGCCGACCTTGCAGAACCCGCTGGGCAGCATCATGCCCGACGCGCACAAGGCCGCGCTGGTGCAGTGGTGCGAGGCGCGCGGCATCGCGCTGATCGAAGACGACTGCTTTTCCACCTTGGCCGATGGCGACACGCGGCCGGCCGCCGCCAAGTCCTGGGACCGCAGCGGCAACGTGATCCACTGCGCCTCGCTGCACAAGTTCCTGGCCCCCGGCATGCGCCTGGGCTGGATCGCGGCGGGCCGCTGGGCGGCGCGCGTCGCCATGCTCAAGTACAGCCAGTCGCGCCCCAACGAATCGCTGGCGCAGCTTGCGGTGGCCGATTTCATGTCCAGCGGCGCCTTCGAGCGGCACCTGCGCCGGCTGCGCGAACAACTGCGCGGCCAGCGCGAATGGATGACTGACGCCATCGCCGGCGGCTTTCCCGCCGGCACCCGACTGTCTTCGCCACGCGGCGGCATGCATCTGTGGGTGGAACTGCCGGCCGGCATCGCCTCCGAAACGCTCTTCGAACTGGCGCTGCGCGAAGGCATCCACGTCGTGCCGGGGGTAATGTTCTCCAACTCCAGCCGCTTCGACCACTTCCTGCGCATCAATTGCGGCACGCCGCGCTCACCGTTGCTGGAAGACGCGATGCGCCGGCTGGCGGGCGTGGCCAACCGGCTCGCCTCATTGCAGCCGGAGCGCGGATGAGCCTCGCGGGGCGCGGCAACGTGGGCCCGGCATGATCTTGGACAAGGTGCGGACCGAGGGTTTGCCCTAGGATCTGGACATTGATTGTCCACGGCCCTTCACCATGCAACAAGGACACCCGGCCCCGCACTACTCCATCGACGACCTGCGCGCACTGGCGCGCCACCTGACCGATGGTTCGCTGCTGCAGACCACCACGCTGCTGCTGATTGCCGAAATCGAGAGTAACGCCCGCCGCCCCCTGCCGGTGCGCGCCGGCCGCGGCCGCGCCGACTGAGCGCGCCGCCCCGCGCCGGTTGTCGCAGACCGCGCCGCGAAGACCGCTCTGCGCGGTCCGATATTTGCAATTCCTTTTTGCAATACCGCTCCCATTTTCCCGCCCCCTGCCCTATGCTACGGCGCTGACGCGCCTGCCTGGCCGGTCACCGGGCGCCGGCCATCCGGCCACCTCCTTCTGCGCGCCTGACGGGAACCTTTGGAAGCCGCCTCCATGACAGCCATGACAACAACACTGATCGCCGGCGCACACACCGACGACGACTACAAAACCCTGTTTCAGCTCGCCCCCGTGTCGCTGTGGCTGGAGGATTTCAGCGCGGTCAAGGCCCGCTTCGACATGCTGCGGGAGCAAGGCATCGTGGATCTGCGCGCGCACCTGCGGGCCAACCCCGAGGAAGTCGCGCGCTGCTCGGCGCTGATCCGCGTGATCGCCGTCAACCGCCGGACGCTGGAGCTCTTCCGCGCCGCCGACCTGGCCGACCTGGTCGACAACCTCGACGCCGTCTTCCGCGACGATATGTTCGACCAGCACGTGGAAGAGCTCGGCCAGCTGTGGGATGGCCAGGCGCGCTTCGCCAGCCAGACCGTCAACTACGCGCTCGACGGAGAACGCCTGGACATCCGCCTCGAGGCCCGTGTGATGCCCGGCTACGAAGACAGCTGGGAACGGGTGCTGCTGTCGCTCGAGGATGTCACCATGCGCACGCGCGTGGAGCGCTCCCTGCGGCGCAGCCAGCAATACGCGCGCGGGCTCTTCGAACATTCGCCGGTGTCCTTGTGGGTGGAAGATTTCAGCGTGGTCAAGATGCTGCTCGACGAGGTGCGCGCGGCCGGCATCACCGATTTCCGCACCTTCATGAACGTGCATCCCGATTTCATCATGCGCTGCATGCAGGAAATCCGCGTGATCGACGTCAACCAGCAGACGCTGCAGATGTTCAGCGCGCCTTCCAAGGAAATCCTGCTGTCACGCCTGGGCGACGTGTTCCGCGACGACATGCGCATCCACTTCGCGGAGCAGTTGCTGGACCTGTGGCACGAAAAGCTGTGGCAGCAGCGCGAGGTCATCAACTACGCGCTGGACGGCCGCGCGGTCGATGTCTTCATGCAGTGGTCGGTCTTCCCCGGGCGCGAGGCCGACTGGGACCAGGTGCTGGTGTCGCTGACGGACATCACCGCGCGCAAGAAGGCGGAAGCCTACGTCGAGTTCCTCGGCAAGCATGACGTGCTCACCAAGCTGTACAACCGCGCCTTCTACGAAGACGAGCTCGCGCGCCTGAGCCGCAAGGGTCCCTGGCCGGTCAGCGTGATCGCGCTCGACCTCAACGGCCTGAAGCAGGTCAATGACCAGAACGGGCATGGCGACGGCGACGGGCTGCTGCGCCGTACCGGCGAGGTCCTGAAGAAGGCCGTGAGCGAGCAAGCATGCATCGCGCGCGTCGGCGGCGACGAGTTCATGGTGCTGCTGCCCGGCTGCGACGAGCGCGGCGTGAAGCTCGTGGTCGATCAGGTCAGCCAGGTGCAGGAGCTGAACAATCAGTTCTACCCGGGGGCGGCGCTGTCGCTTTCGATCGGCGCAGCCACCTGCGTGCAGGGCGAGCGCCTCAGCGACGCCGTAAAGGCAGCCGACGCACAGATGTATGAGGCCAAGCGGGCCTATTACGAGGCGCAGGACAACGACCGGCGCCGCGTCTGAGCCTCATTCAGGCGAACATTCCCCGCGCATCAGCGCCCACTCCTCGCACTGCTTGCCGGAGGGGAAGATGCACATGCCGGCCTGGCCGGCCGCCGAGGAAACGATCTGCAGAGTGCCGCCGCGCTGCGAGCAGTTGACGGAGGCGGGATTCGGCATGCCGATCACGCGCGGGCCATCCGGCTGGCGCGCTGGCACCGCGCTGGCGGGCGTGGCCGTCACCGCGGATGCGGGCGTGCCGGACTGGCCGGCGCCCGGTGCCTGGCCGGGCGTGGGACCGCCACAGGAAGCCACCGCCAGCGCGGCGGCGAGAAAAAGATAGTTGCGCATGTTGGGCTATGGGATGGCCCGGCTGATGACGGGCCAAGCGGAAAGCAGGAAGTCGGAAACTGCGGGAAGCGGCGGAATACGACGGGAAACGACGAAAGCGGCAGAGAAAGCGGATGCGGCGCCCGGCAGTCGCCAGGCGGCGGGCAGGATCCGCGCAGCCGCAAGCGGAACGGGACGGCGCACGCGCCGCCCCGGCCGGCTTACAGGTAGATGATCAACGCAATGCCGGCCACGATCAGGCCGAACTTCACCACATAGTAGAGCGGACGGTTCCACGCCTTGAAGCGGCGGCGGTACTGCCCACCCAGCCAGACGATGCGGAACAGCCGGTTGATCATGCCGGTCTGGTCGGTCTCCTCGTTCGGCGAGCTGGCGGCGGTCATCAGCTTGCGGCCCAGCCAGCGGTTCACCTGCGCCGCCCAGCCGAAGCGCATCGGACGCTCGACGTCGCAGAACAGGATCAGGCGGTTGGCGTCGCTCTTGTTCTCGGCCCAGTGCAGGTAGGTCTCGTCGAAGACCACGCCGACGCCGTCGCGCCAGCTATGGCGTTCGCCGTCGACCTCGATAAAGCAGCGGTCGTCATTGGGCGTGGCCAGCCCAAGGTGGTAGCGCAGCGAACCGGCGAACGGATCGCGGTGCGGATTGAGCTTGCCGCCCGGCGGCAGCTCGGCGAACATCGCGGCCTTCACGCTGGGCAGTTCGCGCAGCAGCGCTACGGTGCGCGGGCACAGCGTCTCCGCCGAGGGATGATGGGCTTCGTACCACTTCAGGTAGAAACGCTTCCAGCCGTACTTGAAGAAGGAGTTGAAGCCCGCGTCGTCGTTCTTCTCGGCGGCCTTGATCTTGCGCATCGCGGCCAGCGCCAGGCCCTCGTCCCGGATCTCGGGCCAGGCGGCACGCAGCTTCTCCAGTTCAGGGAAGCGCTCGACCGGGATGTAAGGCGTGCGCTGCACGCCCGAGAAGGCGTACATAAAACAGTTCAGCGGCGCCACGACCGCCGAATGGTCGAGCAGCTGGCGCCAGATACGCAGGCGCACCTTGCCGCGGAAGTGCACGTACAGAATCGCGCCCAGATAGCCCGCGACGATAATCCACTTGATCACCCGAAATCCTCCATATCAACCGGCGGACGCCGCGCGTGCCATCGAGGCAGGGGAACGCGGCGCCCCGAGGGGCGAAAAGCCGTATTTTAGCGAAATGCCGCCGCGCGGGCAGGATGTGGGTCGCATGCCACTTGACTCGCGTCAAAGACAACGGCCCGAAATGCAGGGACGAAACCGGGCGGCCCCGGCATCGGCGCGGTTCGGCCTCAGTCGCCGCCTCGCGAGCGCCGGGCGATGCGCGCGATCAGGGCCTGGGCGTCGGCGGGCGCACCCTGCAGCGTCAGCAGCCGCGCATTGAGCACCAGGTTCTCCAGCACCAGCTTGGCGGTGGAGGCCCACATGGTCGCCATGATGGCTTCCGGCGGCAGCCCAGAGGACTCCATCTCGCTCGAGCGCTCGGCCACCAGGTGGCAGACCAGCGCGCGCAGCGCGTCATCGTCGAAGGGAAGATTGGCGTAGTCGATCGGGTCCTCCTTCTCGACTTCCTCCATCAGCTGCAGCAGCATCTCTTCGGTCATCAGCAAGCTCCTTGCTTGATGCGCGGGCGATCGCGCGGCAACGCGATGCGGACGGTGCGCAGGGGCGCGCCCCGAGAATCACGCTAAATCAAAGGCCGGAGCCTGTCAATCGGCCCGCCGCAGACCGACGGCACGGGGAGATTGAACAAAACAGTGTAAGCTTTGGTCATAACAGCCATTCAATCGGGGAATAGCGTTCATGACCAAGCGTTTGTTGTCCGCCATGCGTCAGTACGCATGGTTCAGAGGGGTGAAGCATCATGTCGTGCAGGGCGTGGAAGCCCTGGCCGACCTGCTCAAATCGCCCTCCGCCGCGGCGCGTGCCGTCGCGGCCGTCATCGCCGAGACCGAGCATGGCGTGCAGGTGTGGGTATCCTATTTCGGCAAGCCGCTGGATCCCCACACAAACTACGTCCTGTGGCCGGGCCAGAGGCTCAAGCCCGCGCGGCGCCGCGTCGCGGCGATTCCGCTCCAGCCGACGCGGCGGCCGCACGACTAGCGCGGCACTCACCCCGGCATCGCCGCGCGCTGCGCGGCGATGCACCGGCGACGTCAGGCTTCAGCCCAGCGCCGCAGCAGGTTATGGTAGACGCCGGTCAATCCGACCACGGCCGGCTCCTGCTGCCCTAGTGCCTGTCCTACCCGACGGATCTGTGCATCCAGTTCGAACAGGAGCGTGCGCTGGCCGTCGTCGCGCACCATGCTCTGAATCCAGAAAAAGGACGAAACCCGCGCGCCCCGCGTAACCGGGGTCACGTGGTGCACGCTGCTGGCGGGGTACAGCACCATATGGCCCGCGGGCAGCTTCACGCGCTGCGGTCCGTAGGTATCCTCCACCACCAGCTCGCCACCGTCGTAGTCCTCCGGCTCCGTCAGGAACAGCGTTGCCGACAGGTCGCTGCGAAGGCGGAAACTACTGCCGCGCAGATAGCGGATGGCATTGTCGACGTGGCTGCCGAAGGCCCCGCCCCCCTCATAGCGGTTGAACAGCGGCGGAAAGACCTTGAGCGGCAACGCTGCCGCGAAGAACAGTGCATTGGCGGCCAGCGCATCCTCGATCAGCGCGCCGACCTCCCGCGCCGAGGGCGAACCCTCGGGCAACTGCAGATTGCGCTTGGCCAGCGCGGACTGGAATCCCGATGTCGCGTTACCGTCGTGCCATTGCGCCGCATCCAGAATGGCCCGGCATTGCGCCACCTGGTCCGGAGAGAGCACGTTCGGAATCTGCAGCATCATGACGTCGATCACCTTGCAATGGGTTGGAAACCCGGGTGCGGCACGCGAACGCAAGCGCATGCCAGAGCCCGGCGTGCCCACATTGTATGGGAAAGCCCGCCACAATAAAAATGCGAATCATTTACATTTGAGCCGAGACAAAACCGCGCACGCACAGGCACACAACACTGCTGTCGCTGGCGATATGCAGTCAGATCTGGCTTGGAGGAAATGCGGCCGGATCGGCCATTGCCGGCACCCTGCGTTGCGAACGATGCCGCGCGTGATGCCAAAGGAGGGGACTGGTTGCGGGGGCAGGACTTGAACCTGCGACCTTCGGGTTATGAGCCCGACGAGCTGCCAACTGCTCCACCCCGCGTCCGAAGAAGAGAGATTATGGAGGATCCGACAGAACATTGCAAGCAGTTTCGCACCGATTTCGTGCCGGCCACGCGCAACGGCATCACTCGGGCTGCCCGAGCATGCGATCCACCAGCCCATAGGCCGCAGCGAAGGCCGCGACCTCGGCCGCATGCCGCGTGGCGAAGCCGCTGCTGCCGCTCGATATCACCTCGGTATCGCCTGCATCCGAAGGATCTGCACCCTGCTGGCACACGCGCGCCTCATAGCCCCACAGCCCGCCCTGCGACTCCCGCGCCTGCGAAGCCGTTTCCGCCTGTCGACGCAGCGCGGTCCGCACATAGACATCCATGCTGCGATAGGCCTCCACACGCCAAGTGGTCTCTCTCATCTGGGCCGCCTCCAGCTTGCTGTTACGCGCCACGCCCGTGCGTGGCGCATCGTGCTTGCAGCCTAGTTGCGCGCGCACGCGGGCGCAAGGCGCACTGCGGCAGCGGTGTTGCCGTGATGTGGCGCAGACCAAGGGATCAAGTTCGGAAATTCAGCGGTGCTGGCCCCGGACGCGGCGATGCAAATGCAGCCTGACCGGACCGTGCCGTTGGCAACGTGTTGCAATGTGTCGCGAGGCGTCGATAAGTGGGACGCACAGACCGCGCGGGACCCGAAGGCACAAAAGAAAAAGGGCTTCCGTTTCCGGAAGCCCTTTCTTCAATAGGTGGCGCGGCTGGCAGGATTCGAACCCACGACCCCTTGGTTCGTAGCCAAGTACTCTATCCAACTGAGCTACAGCCGCACGCGAGAAGGAAATTATATCGGGTTTTTCATTTTTGTGAACCCCCCTGCGCCAACTTTTTTGCACTTTGGGCTGAAGGCCCCACTCTTCCTATAATGAGAGCCTCAGCGAAGTGATCCGGAACATGAACAAGGCGTTTGTCAAAGAGTCGTCCGGCGAGGATGAGGACGACCTGCCGGAAGGCGCAGCCCCGCTGCCGCCCGGCACCAAGAACTACATCACCGCGCAAGGCTATCAGCGCCTGCGCGACGAACTGATGCAACTGATCGACGTGGAACGACCCGAGGTCGTGCAGGTGGTGTCGTGGGCGGCCTCCAACGGCGACCGCTCCGAGAACGGCGACTACCTGTACGGCAAGAAGCGGTTGCGCGAGATCGATCGCCGCATCCGCTTCCTGACCCGGCGCCTGGACAAGGCCGAAGTGGTCGACCCCTCGCTGCAGGGCGAGAATGACCAGATCTTCTTCGGTGCCACGGTCACCTATCTCAACGGCGCCGGCGACGAGACCACCATCACCATCGTCGGCATGGACGAAGTCGATCTGGACCAGCACCGCGTCAGCTGGATCTCGCCGATCGCCAAGGCCTTGATCAAGGCCCGCGAGGGCGACACCGTGCCCCTGCGCACGCCGAACGGGGTCGAGCAGATCGAAGTCCTGGAAGTGCACTACCCCGCGCGCCTGGCAGGCGGCCAGGGCAAGGCCTGAGCACGGCGCCCTGCCGGCACGGCTTGCTCAACTGTCGTTGCGGTCGCGGAAGATACGGATGACGTCCGGGTCGCGCCGCAGCGCGCGCATCACGTTCGCCAGGTGCAGGCGGTTCTGCACCTGGATGATGAACTGCATATAGGTCGCTTCCTGGTGGACGACGCTCTGCTCCATCGCCACGTGGGCGACGTTGGCGTCGGCCGCGGTCAGGTCGGCGGCCACACGCGCGACGATGCCCTTGACGTTGCGCACCATGATCTTGATCGAGACATCGAAGGGGCGCGTGGTCTTGTGCGCCCACATGACGTCGATCCAGTGCTCAGGATCCTTGCTGTGCAGCCGCTTCGCGACCTTGCAGTCCTGCACGTGGATCTGCAGTCCTTCGCCCTTGCCCAGGTAACCGACGATGGAGTCGCCGGGAATGGGACGGCAGCAGGTCGAGAAGATGATCGACATGCCTTCGTCGCCAGTGACCGCCACTGCCGGCGCTTCCTCGCCGGCAAAGGTCTGCACCGCGGCCATCAGCGAACTGTCGGTGTCGCCTGACAGATCCTGCAGCAGGATCTCCATGCGCTTGGCGACCACCGCCGGCACGCGCCTGCCCAGCGCCAGGTCGGCGAAGATGTCTTCGCGCTGCTTGTTGCCGGTCCACTGGATCATGCGGTCCCAGACCGCGGACGGCACCGCCTTGAGATCGATGCCGAGCTGGCGGGCGGCCTGCTCCAGCAGGCGCTCGCCCAGCTGGATGGCCTCGTCGAGCTTGGTGGTCTTCAGGTAGTGGCGGATCGCCGCGCGCGCCTTGCCGGTGCGCACGAAGGCCAGCCACGCCGGATTGGGCTTGGAGTACGGCGCCGTGACCACCTCGACGATGTCGCCGCTCTTGAGCTCGGTGCGCAGCGGCAGCAGCTCGTTGTTGATCTTGACCGCGACACACTGGTTGCCCAGGTCGCTGTGCACGGCATAGGCGAAATCCAGCGCGGTGGCGCCACGCGGCAGCGCGCGAATATGGCCTTTGGGGGTGAAGACGTAGACCGCGTCCGGGAACAGGTCGATCTTGACGTGCTCCAGGAACTCCTGCGAGTCGCCCGTCTGGCTCTGGATGTCCAGCAGCGACTGCAGCCACTGGTGCGCGTGCTGCTGGATCTCGTTGGCCTGTTCGGGCTGGTGCTTGTACATCCAGTGCGCGGCCACGCCGGCCTCGGCGATCTGGTGCATCTCGCGCGTGCGGATCTGGAACTCCACCGGCGTGCCGAAGGGGCCGACCAGCGTGGTATGCAGCGACTGGTAGCCGTTGATCTTCGGGATCGCGATGTAGTCCTTGAACTTGCCCGGCATGGGCTTGTACAGCGCGTGCAGCGCGCCCAGCGCCATATAGCAGTGCATCTGGGTCTCGACCACCACGCGGAAGCCGTACACGTCGAGCACCTGCGAGAACGACAGCTGCTTGTCGTGCATCTTGCGGTAGATGCTGTACAGCGTCTTCTCGCGGCCCGACAATTCGGCCACCATGCCGGCATCGGCCAGCGACTTCTGCGCGGCCTCGAGGATGCGCTTGACCACCTCGCGGCGATTGCCGCGCGCGGCCTTGACCGCCTTCTCGAGGGTGGCATAGCGGAACGGCGAGCCGACCTTGAACGAGAGCTCCTGCAGTTCGCGGTAGGTCGTGTTCAGGCCGAGCCGGTGAGCGATGGGCGCGTAGATCTCCATCGTCTCGAGCGCGATCCGGCGCCGCTTTTCCGGCGGCACGAAATCGAGCGTACGCATGTTGTGCGTGCGGTCGGCCAGCTTGACCAGGATCACGCGCACATCGCGCGCCATCGCGAGCAGCATCTTGCGGAAGCTTTCCGCCTGCGCCTGCTCGCGGCTCTGGAATTCGAGCTTGTCCAGCTTGGTGAGGCCATCGACCAGTTCGGCGACCTTGGGGCCGAAGCGCTCGGCCAGCTCGCCCTTGGTGATGCCCTGGTCTTCCATCACATCATGCAGCAGCGCCGCCATGATGGATTGCACATCCAGCCGCCAGTCGGCGCACAGCTCGGCCACCGCCACCGGATGGGTGATGTAGGGCTCGCCGCTCTGCCGGTACTGGCCGAGGTGGGCTTCATCGGAAAACTGGAAGGCCTCGCGCACCAGCGCCTGATCGGCGGGCTTCAGGTAGGACAGCTTCTCCATCAACCGGGTGATGGAGATGACCTGCTGGCGCGGCGGTACGGCGGGCTGCGAAGTCGGGCCGAAGAAGTGGCGGTAAGACTGCGCCAGCACGGCATCGATGAACAGCGCGTCGCCGACGGCCTGCGCGGCGGCGGGCGCCGCCGGCCCGGCCGCGGGTTCGGATCCCGCCTGCGCGGACGACTCCTGCTGGCGCGCCTTGGCCTGCGCCATCGGCGGCACCACGGCACGCTCACCCACGACGTCGCCGCCGAGCGGATCCGGCAGGTTGGGTGCTCCGGTACGGGCCGTCATCGGGCCCTGGCCAGGCATGCCGCGCTTGCGGGCTGAGGCGGAACTCGCATCGATTGCCGCCTCAGTGAGCGCTTCGCCACGCGACCCCGCCGGCGCCACGCTGGGGCCGGGCGCTGATGGTACGTGGGAAGGCTGGGAATGAGACATCGGGGCGGCCTCCGGAAACCGGCTCGGTACGCGCTTGCACCATGCGAGGCATTGTCACTGGCCGCCCTGGGAATCAGGTCGGAACCTTCTTCAGCATCTCGATGCCGACCTGGCCGGATGCGATCTCGCGCAGCGCGACGACGGTGGGCTTGTCCTTCGCTTCGACCTTGGGCGTGTGGCCCTGCACGAGCTGGCGAGCCCGGTACGTGGCGGCGAGCGCGAGCTCGAAGCGGTTCGGGATGTGTTTCAGACAATCTTCGACGGTAATACGCGCCATATCAAATCTACCTTGAGACTAAACCTATTCGATGCCTGCCATTTTACAGCACGCGGCCGCAAGCGTTGCCGCAGCCCCGCCGCTCAGTGGATGCCGAGCTCGACAAAGAGCTCGGTGTGCCGCGACTTCTGCGCCGAAAAGCGCAGACGGGTCGCGCGAACGAGGCTGCTGAGCTCGTCGAGCGCTTGCTCGAACACCTCGTTGATGATCACGTAGTCGGACTCGGACGCATGCGCCATCTCGCTGCCTGCGGCGAGCAGCCGGCGCACGATGACGTTCGGCTCGTCCTGGCCGCGCTTCTTCAGGCGCTCTTCCAGCGCGGTCAGGGACGGCGGCAGGATGAAGATCTCGATGGCGTTGGAAAAGCGCTTGTGCACCTGCTGCGCGCCCTGCCAGTCGATCTCGAGCAGCACGTCGTTGCCCTGCGCCATCTGGTCCTCGATCCACACGCGCGAGGTTGCGTAGTAGTTGCCGTGCACCTCGGCCCATTCGAGGAATTCATCGCGCGCACGCGCCGCGCGGAATTGCTCGGTGCTGACGAAGTGGTACTCGCGGCCATCCTGCTCGCCCGGGCGCGGCGCGCGCGTGGTGTGCGAGATCGACAGGCGGATGCTCGGATCGCGCGCCAGCAGCGCGTTGACCAGCGTGGACTTGCCCGCGCCCGAGGGGGCCACCACCATGAACAGGTTGCCGGGATAGGCGTTGTCGAGGGCGCTTGTGGACGATTCGTTCATGATGATTCGGTAATGCCAGGGTGAAGATGAATTACGGTTGTGGCAGCCGCCGCGCCATGCAGCGGCTGCCGGGAAAAATGTTTCGGACGTCTGCTTATTCGAGGTTCTGGACCTGTTCGCGCATCTGCTCGATCAGCAGCTTCAGCTCCATCGAGGAGTCGGCAAGCTCTTTCGCGGCGGCCTTGGAGCCCAGCGTGTTCGCCTCGCGGTTGAGCTCCTGCATCATGAAGTCGAGCCGCTTGCCGACCTGCCCGCCCTTCTTCAGGATATGCCGCGTTTCGTTCAAGTGTGCCTGCAGGCGTGCCAGCTCCTCGGCGATGTCGATGCGGATGCCATAGACGGTGGCTTCCTGGCGGATGCGCTCGGCGATCTCGTCGCGGCTCATCGACGGCATGCCATTGGGTGCAGCCAGGTTGAAGGCTTCCTGCAGGCGCTCGGTCAGCTTGTCCTGGTGGTGCGCGATCAGCTGGGGAATGGTCGGCGTCAGGCGCTCGACGATGGCCAGCATCGCGTCCACGCGCTCGAGCAGCGTCGCCTTGAGCGCCTCACCCTCGCGCCGACGTGCCTCCAGCAGCTGTGCCAGCGCCTCTTTGGCCGCGCCGGTCACCGCCTCGCGCAGCGCTTCCTGCGACAGTTCGGGCTCGACCAGCACGCCGGGCCAGCGCAGGATCTCGCCCATGCGCAGCGCGCCCGCCTCGCGGAAAGTGGCCGCCACGGTGCTCTCGAGCGCGCGGATCTGCGCCAGCAGGCCGTCATTGAGCGCCAGCGTGGCACCGCCGGCATCGGCGCGCTGCAGGTTGATGCGGCATTCCAGCTTGCCGCGCGACAGCTCGGCCATCAGCATCTCGCGCAGGGCGGGTTCGAAGGCGCGGCATTCTTCCGGGGCCCGGAACAGCAGGTCGAGGAAGCGCGAGTTGACGGTGCGGAACTCGACCGAGACGGCGGCCGTCCGGCCGCTGGCCTCGCCCTGCGCGTTCGTCAGCGGCGCCTGGCGCGTCGCGGCGCCGTAGCCAGTCATGCTGTGGATCATTGGATATTCTCGCGAATGGGCCGGCTCGCGCCGGTGCGGCGGACAGCCCGCGGCCAGCCGGGCGGCGCCGGAAAAAGACGGCCAAAAAGGCCCCTATTTGTGTTCTTTACAAGTAACTGATTAGCCGGGACAATCCGGAGGCCATCCAGGTCCCCGAATCCCATGACAGAGTCCAAGGGCGCTACACAACCGAAGAGTGCACCGCTGCCCATCGGCACGCTGCTGTCCAACTATCGTATTGTAAAGAAGTTGGCCAGCGGGGGGTTCAGTTTCGTCTACCTGGCCACCGACGAGACCGGCACGCCAGTCGCCATCAAGGAGTACCTGCCGGGCTCGCTGGCCCGCCGCAGCCCGGGCGAACTGATCCCGGTGGTGCCGGAAGAGAACGCCGCCTCCTTCCGGCTCGGACTCAAGTATTTCTTCGAGGAAGGCCGCTCGCTGGCCCACATCTCCCACCCCAGCGTGGTGCGCGTGGTCAACTTCTTCCGCGAAAACGGCACCGTCTACATGGTGATGAACTATGAGATGGGCAAGACGCTGCAGGAACACATCCTGCAGGCGCGGCAGCAAGGCCGCAGCAAGGTGCTGCGCGAGCATTTCATCCGCAAGGTCTTCCACGCCCTGATGAGCGGACTGCGCGAGGTCCACATCCACAAGCTGCTGCACCTGGACATCAAGCCCGGCAACATCTACCTGCGCGAAGACGAATCGCCGATCCTGCTCGATTTCGGCGCGGCCCGGCAGACCCTCACCATGGAAGCGGCACGCTTCCAGCCGATGTACACGCCAGGCTTCGCCGCCCCCGAACTGTACGGCAAGCACAACGAGCTGGGACCGTGGAGCGACATCTACAGCCTGGGCGCCACCCTCTATGCCTGCATGGCCGGCATGCCGCCGCAGGAAGCCAACCAGCGCGAGAAGGACGACCGCATGGGCGACGCCCTGACCCGCCTGCGCACCAGCTACACCGGCGGCCTGGTCGACCTGGTCGAGTGGTGCCTGAAACTGCCGCCGTCGGAACGTCCCCAGAGCGTGTTCCGCCTGCAGAAGGAGCTGCGCGAGCAGACCAATGCGCTGAGCGAGCAAGCCGCCACACCGCCTCCCGCCCCTGCCGAGAAGCAACCGACCACTCGGCTGAGGACGCTGCTGCGCCGCCGCGAGGACAGTGCACCGGCCACGCGGCCCAAGCGCACAGGCAGCAGCGGCGACTGAAACGGGAGCGCCCGCCCGGCGCGGACCCAGAAGCTCGGACGCGCCTTGCACTGCACTTGCAGCCATGCTTTCGCCCGAATCCCGCTATGATGAAGATGGCGCCCGCGGAATCGCGCATCCCTGACGCCACCACCCACGAACCGAATCCGAACCAGCCAACATGCGATTTTCCGTATATCAGGAAAGCCGAAAAGGCGGCCGACGCAGCAACCAGGACCGCATGGGCTATTGCTTCACGCGCGATGCGCTGTTGATGGTGCTCGCCGACGGCCTGGGCGGCCATGCGCTCGGCGAGGTCGCCGCGCAGCAGGCGCTGCAGACACTGGCCCACCAGTTCCAGGCGCAGGCACGCCCGGCCATCCGCAATCCTGCCGATTTCCTGCAGGATTCGATCATGCTGGCCCACCGGCAGATCCACCGCTACGCCGAAGCCAAGCGCCTGGCCGACATCCCGCGCACCACCGTGGTCTGCTGCCTGGTGCAGAACGGCCAGATCCACTGGGCGCACGCCGGCGACTCCCGCCTCTATCTGATGCGCCGCGGGCAGCTGCTGACACGGACGCGCGACCACTCCAAGATCGAGAACCTGCTGCAGCAGGAACGGGTGCTGCCGATGGAGGTGGCCAACCACCCGGAGCGCAACAAGCTTTACAACTGCCTGGGCTCCCCCAACCTGCCGCTGATCGACATCGGCGGCCCGCTGCGGCTGGAACCGGGCGACGTGGCACTGCTCTGCTCCGACGGCCTGTGGGGCAGCCTGGAAGAAAAAGTGCTGGTGGATACGCTCAGCCAGCTCTCCGTGGTGCATGCGATCCCTGACCTGATCGACCAGGCGCTGCGCAATGCCGGCGAAGGTGCCGACAACACCACGGCAATCGGCATGATGTGGGAACTCGACTCGCAGGCCGCCAGCGAAGACGCCGTAATGACCGACACGCTGCCGCTCAATGCCTTCACCACCTCCATCCTGGAGCGCGACGGCAATGAGGGCGACCTGCTGTCCGAAGAAGAAATCGAGCGCTCCATCGCGGAGATCCGCGCCGCGATCGACAAGAGCAGCAATCTGATGCGCTAGTCCACTGAATCATTGAAATGGGAGGTGAAGGACATGCCATGCGGGAGTCAGCGCTAGGCGCAAAGCGCAGCAATAGCACGGCTATTGCGAGCATTTGCAACGACGCGATGAGCCCGCATGGCGTGGCAGGCACCGACCGATTTCAGTGATTCAGTGGACCTGACGGGACGGCCACCTTTGGGCGGTGGCTGGCCGCCGGCGGTAGAATCCGGGTCTCGATACCGATTCTGAAGACGATACAGCCATGCGACCCAGTGGACGCGCAGCCGACGCGCTGCGCCCGATCAGCCTGACCCGCCACTACACCCGCCACGCCGAAGGCGCGGTCCTGAGCGCCTTTGGCGATACCAAGGTGCTGTGCACCGCCAGCGTGCTGGCCAAGGTGCCGCCGCACAAGAAGGGCAGCGGCGAGGGCTGGGTCACCGCCGAGTACGGCATGCTCCCGCGCGCCACCCACACGCGCTCGGACCGCGAGGCCGCGCGCGGCAAGCAGACCGGCCGCACCCAGGAAATCCAGCGCCTGATCGGGCGCGCGCTGCGCTCGGTCTTCGACCTGCCGGCGCTGGGCGAATACACCATCCAGCTCGACTGCGACGTACTGCAGGCCGACGGCGGCACCCGCACCGCGGCCATCACCGGCGCCTTCGTCGCCGCCCACGACGCGGTTTCCATGATGCTGCGCGACGGCCTGATCGCGGCCAGCCCGATCCGCGACTTCGTCGCCGCGGTCTCGGTCGGCATGGTCGACGGCGTACCCGTGCTGGACCTCGACTATGCCGAGGACAGCAGCTGCGACACCGACATGAACGTGGTGATGACCGGCAGCGGCGGCTTCGTCGAGGTGCAGGGCACGGCCGAGGGCACGCCCTTCGCCCGCGCCGACCTGGAAGCCATGACGCGCCTGGCCGAGGCCGGCATCGCGCAACTGGTGCGCTACCAGCGCGAGGCACTGGCGGTCGCATGAAGGAGGAAGCCATGCAACGCCTGGTCCTGGCCTCGAACAATGCGGGCAAGCTGCGTGAGTTCGGCAGCCTGCTGGCCCCGTTCGGCTTCGAGGTGGTGCCCCAGGGCGAGCTCGGCATCCCGGAAGCCGAAGAGCCGCACGTGACCTTCGTCGAGAACGCGCTGGCCAAGGCGCGCCACGCCAGCCGGCTGTCCGGCCTGCCGGCGCTGGCCGACGACTCGGGCATCTGCGTCGATGCGCTCGACGGCGCGCCCGGCGTCTACTCGGCCCGCTACGCGCAGCTGGTGGGCAAGGAGAAGAGCGACGCGGCCAACAACACGCACCTGATCTCGCAGCTTGCCGGCAAGCTCAATCGCCACGCGCAGTACTACTGCGTGCTGGTGCTGGTGCGCCATGCCGACGACCCGCGCCCGCTGATCACCGAAGGCAGCTGGTCAGGCGAAGTGGTCGACGCCCCGCGCGGCGCCGGCGGCTTCGGCTACGACCCGCACTTCCTGCTGCCGCACCTCGGGCGCACCGCGGCCGAGCTGAGCGCCGAGGAGAAGAACGTGATCAGCCATCGCGCGCTGGCCCTGCGGGCCCTGGCGAACCGGCTCTGCGAACACGGCCTGCAGGACGCGCTGCCATGATCCCGATCCGCCCCGTGCCGGCCACGTCCGCGCCGGCAGCCACCGGCACGCCGGACCAGGCCCGGCAACTCTGGCTGCAGCCCGGCCAGATCGCCCTGCCCGCGCTGCCGCCGCTATCGCTGTACGTGCACGTGCCCTGGTGCGTGCGCAAATGCCCCTATTGCGACTTCAATTCGCATGCCGCCCCCGGCGGCGAAGGCAGCCAGGAGATTCCCGAGGAGGCCTACCTCGACGCGCTGCGCGCCGACCTGGAACAGTCGCTGCCGCTGGTGTGGGGACGCCAGGTGCACACCGTCTTTATCGGCGGCGGCACGCCCAGCCTGCTGTCGGCGCAGGGGCTCGACCGGCTGCTGTCCGACATCCGCGCGCTGCTGCCGCTGGACGCCGATGCCGAGATCACGATGGAGGCCAACCCTGGCACCTTCGAGGCCGAGCGTTTCGCCAGCTATCGCGCCAGCGGTGTCAACCGCCTGTCGATCGGCATCCAGAGCTTCAACGACGGCCATCTCGCTGCGCTCGGGCGCATCCACGGCGGCGCCGAGGCGCGCCGCGCGGTGGAGATCGCGCTGGCCAACTTCGACAACGTCAACCTCGACCTGATGTACGCGCTGCCCGGGCAGACGCTGCAGGAATGCGGGCAGGACCTGGAAACGGCGCTCGGCTACGGCACCACGCACCTGTCGCTGTACCACCTGACGCTGGAGCCCAACACGCTGTTCGCCAAGTTCCCGCCGGCGCTGCCCGACGACGACCTGCCCAGCGACATGCAGGACCTGATCGAGACGCGTACCGCCGAGGCCGGCTACCGCCACTATGAGACCTCGGCCTACGCGCGGCCGCACCGCGAATCGAGGCACAACCTGAACTACTGGCGCTTCGGCGACTACCTCGGCATCGGCGCCGGCGCGCACGGCAAGCTGTCCTTCGCCAACCGCGTGCTGCGCCAGATGCGGCACAAGCATCCGGCCACCTACATGGCGCAGGCCATGGCGGGCAATGCCGTGCAGGAAGCGCACGACGTGCCGGCGGCCGACCTGCCTTTCGAGTTCATGCTCAATGCGCTGCGGCTGACGGACGGCGTGCCGGCCTCCAGCTTCTACGACCGCACCGGGCTGCCGCTGCACACCATCAGCCGCGAGCTGGCGGCTGCCGAGGCCAAGGGGTTGCTGGAAGCCGACCTGTCGCAGATCCGCCCGACCGAACTGGGCCGGCGCTTCCTCAATGACCTGCAGGAGATGTTCCTGAAGGCATGAGGCCCGCCTGAATGCGAAAACGGCGCCGCATGGCGCCGTTTTCGTACCTGGGCGCCCGCGTGGGCGCCGCTTCGCTGTTAGTAGGGCCTCGCCATGTCGTTGGCCACCTGGGCGCGCGTGCCAATGCGCAGCGCGCTCACGTCCCGCTGCGTGACGGTGGCCATGCGGCCGTCATCCAGGCGCACGTTGACGCGATAGACGGTATCCGTGGCCGTACCCACGCGCTTCTCGACCTGGTTGCCCGCGAGAGCGCCCAGCACGGTGCCGCCGATGGTCGCGACGGTCTGCCCCGAGCCGCCGCCGATCTGGTGGCCGATCAGGCCGCCCGCGGCGCCGCCGATCAGCGTGCCGACTATGCCCGAGCTGTTCTTTGTGGTGGTGATTGGCTCGATCGACTCCACGCGCCCGTAGAACACCGAGCCCTGAGGCGCCTGGTAGGTGTTGCCCTGTTGGCCCTGTTGGCCCTGATAGCCCTGCTGGCCCTGGTAGCCGGCGGTCTGCGGCGGCGCGTTGTATCCGCCGCCGTAGCCGCCACCATAGCCTCCGCCGGGTGCCGCGCAGCCCGCCATGCCTGCCGTGGCGGCCACCGCCGCGATACCGAACCAGATCTTTCCTTGCATATGTTTTTCTCCTCAAGAGTCAGGCCGGAGCCACCGCCATTGCGCATCCCCGGGCCTGGGACATCGGTAGGAGCAGACCACATGGCGCAAGGTTCCGCAAGCCGGCGGAAATGTCACGGCCTCTGCACGGTGACAAGCGTTTCGCGCGCCCCGGGAAGCGCCCGCCCTTGCTATAATGCGCGGCCTGGCCAGCACCGGGTTCCGCGCTACAATGCGCGCACATTTCAGGAGACGTGGCCGAGTGGTTTAAGGCAGCAGTCTTGAAAACTGCCGATGGGGTGACCCATCCGTGAGTTCGAATCTCACCGTCTCCGCCAATTCCCAGCCGACCTGCTCGGCCCCCGCCGAAGCGCATGCTAGCCGGGGAAGCCGGTCGCGAACGGTACGCAATGTCACTCAGGTGCTGCATGTGTACCGGTTGTTATCGAATCCTTGCCCGATCCCCGCACGCGCGGGATCACGACACGGCCGACGGCCTGTCCTGCGCATTCGCAGCGCGCACCTGTCACGCACGCCGCTTCAGCGCTCGCGTACCAGCAGACGATACGCATCCTCTTCCGTGATATCCAGGCGATAGCCGTGCGCCAGGGCGCGCGCACAAGGGCGCGCCGCGTGCAGGCCGGCGTGGCGGATCTGCTCGCGATAGGCTTCCAGCTCGAAGCGCAGGCGCCAGCGCCGGCTCAAGAGGTACAGCGGCCCCATCAGGCCGAAGGTGCGCCAGAACTGCCTGACGTGCACCTTTTCATGGGCGAGCAGGGCCGCGCTGGCGCCGGGCCGCAGCAGGATCAACGGGCCGGGCGCAAAACCGTCGAAACCGCGCGGAATGCACCAACGGGTCTCGATCAGCAGGCAGACGGGCGAAAGCAGGACACGGATCATCCGCTACAGCATACGCCGTGCGGAACGCCGACGGGCACGCGGTCCTTGGCACCGAGGCGTGCCGCACGGCTCGCGGCATGCCGCCCGCCCGCGCGGCACGCCGGACTTGTTGACTTAGTCCACCGTGATCTTGCCGGTCTCGATGACGGTCTTCCAGCGCTGCAGTTCCTGGTGCTCGAACTGCGTGAACTGCTCCGGCGTGTTGGCCACCACCTCGAAGCCGCTCTCGGCGAGCTTCTGCCGCATGCCCGGCTCGTTCAGCGCGCCGACCAGCGCGGCGTGCAGCCGCGACTTGACATCGGCCGGCAAGCCGCGCGGCGCGGCCACGCCCTGCCAGGAATACACCTCGACATCCTTGACGCCGGCCTCGGCCATGGTGGGCACATCGGGCAGCACGCTGGCGCGCTTGTCGGCGGTGACGGCGAGCGCCTTCAACTTGCCCGCCTTGATGTGCTGAAGCACCGCGTTGATGTTCTGGAAGGACAGGTCGGTCTGGCCCGCCAGCAGGTCCGAGATGGCCGGGGCGCCACCCTTGTAGGGCACATGCAGGCCGCTGGTACCGCTCTTCTGCCAGAACAGGGCTGCCGTCAGGTGATCCGATGAACCGGTGCCGGACGAGGCGAAGGCGACCTTGCCCGGGTTCTTCTTCATGTAGGCGATCAGCTCACGTACATTGCCGGCGGGGAAATCCGCCCTGGCCACCAGCACGTTGGGCGCGCGCACCGCGACCGTCAGCAGGTCGAAGTCCTTGACCGGGTCATAGGCCAGGTGCTTCTGCAGGAAGGGGTTGACCGCGTACACACCGATCGAGGCCACCATGATCGTGTAACCGTCGGCCGGGGCACGCTTGACCATGGCCGCGCCGATGGCGCCGGTCGCGCCCGGCCGGTTGTCGACCACGAAGGGCTGGCCCAGCTTCTCGTTGAGCGGCGGGGCGAGCATGCGCGCGATGGTATCGGTCGAGCCGCCTGCCGGGAACGGCACGATCACCGAAACGGCCTTTTGCGGCCAGGACTGCGCCGCGGCGGCCGCGACGGGTGCCAGGGCGGCGAGCGCGGCGACAGCGGACAATGCCAGCGCGGCGCGGCGCCCCAGGCACCATAGGGATTGCCGCAGGCGGCCGCCAGCAGGCCCGCCTACGGCGGGCCGGATCGATTGGAACATGGTGTCTCCTCCTTGTTTCTTCTATCGACTTCGGTCGGAAATCGCGGCCAGGCCGCGCGGGTTCACCTCACCATGCAGGGCGCCTTGTTATTGAAGCGCCAGCCGGGGATCAGGTATTGCATGGCGGCCGCGTCATCGCGGGCGCCGAGGCCCATGCGCTGGTAGCACGCGTGGGCCTGCTCCAGTTGCGCCATGTCCAGTTCGACGCCCAGCCCGGGCGCGGTGGGCACCTGCACCATGCCGCCCTCGATCTGCAGCGGCGACTTGGTCAGGCGCTGGCCGTCCTGCCAGATCCAGTGCGTGTCGATGGCGGTGATGCGCCCCGGGGCGGCGGCGGCCACGTGCGTGAACATGGCCAGCGAGATGTCGAAGTGGTTGTTCGAGTGCGAGCCCCATGTCAGGCCCCATTCCGCACACATCTGCGCCACGCGCACCGAGCCCTGCATGGTCCAGAAGTGCGGATCGGCCAGCGGGATATCCACCGCGCGCAGGCGCACGGCATGGCCCATCTGCCGCCAGTCGGTGGCGATCATATTGGTCGCGGTCGGGAGGCCGGTGGCGGTGCGGAACTCGGCCATGATCTCGCGGCCGGAATACCCCTCTTCCGCGCCGCAGGGATCCTCCGCGTAGGCAAGCACGCCATGCTTGTCGCGGCACAGACGCACCGCCTCGGCCAGCGACCACGCGCCGTTCGGGTCCAGCGTGATGCGCGCCTTGGGAAAACGCTCGGCCAGCGCGATAACGGCTTCCATCTCCTCATCACCGCGCAGGACCCCGCCCTTGAGCTTGAAATCGTTGAAGCCGTAGCGCGCATGGGCCGCCTCGGCCAGGCGCACGATGGCATCCGGCGTCATGGCCGCCTCGTTGCGCAGCCGGAACCAGTCATTGCCCGCCTCGGCCTCGCTGCCGGTCTCGCTGCGATAAGGCAAGGGCGTGCGCTGCCGATCGCCGATGAAGAACAGGTAACCCAGCATCGCCACGGCATCGCGCTGCTGCCCTTCGCCGAGCAGCGCCGCCACCGGCACGCCGAGGTGCTTGCCAAGCAGGTCCAGCAGCGCCGCCTCCAGCGCCGTGACGGCATGGATGGCGATACGCAGGTCGAAGGTCTGCAGGCCCCGGCCACCGGCATCGCGGCTGGCAAAGGCGGCGCGCGCACGATTCAGCGTGGCCTGGTAGTTGCCGATCGGCTGGCCGAGCACCAGCTCGCGCGCATCCTCCAGCGTCTGGCGGATCCCCTCGCCACCGGGCACCTCGCCCACGCCGGTATTGCCGGCGCTGTCGCGCAGGATGACGATATTGCGCGTGAAGAACGGCCCATGCGCGCCGGACAGGTTCAACAGCATGCTGTCGGCGCCCGCCACCGGCACCACGGTCAGTTCGGTGACCACCGGGGTGGCGGAGCAGGAGGAGCGGGAGGCGCCGTCGGCCGCGGGCGCGTGGATGTGCTGGGATGCTGGCATGATTGCCTGGTCTCCGGAAGCGCCGAACCCGCCACGCCTAAGAGGCGCCGGGCTCGGTCCATATATGTTATCAGTCGTCGTATGACTTGTTGCGCAGTATAATGAGCGCATCGAGAACCGGTCAAGCCCCGCCCGCCATCATGTCGAACCCTGCGCTCGCCCCCTCCCCTACCCTGCGCCGCCGCGGCCGCACGCTGGCCGAGGAGGCCGTCGGCAACCTGACCGAGCGGATCCACCAGGGTCAACTGAAGCCCGGCGATAAACTGCCCACCGAATCGGAGATCATGGCCGCACTGGGCGTGAGCCGCACCGTGGTGCGCGAGGCACTGTCGCGGCTGCAGGCCAGCGGGCTGGTGGAGACTCGCCACGGCATCGGTACCTTCGTGCTGGAGCGCCCGGCCGAATCCGCCACGCCGTTCCGCCTCGACCCCGCCATGGCGGGCACGGCGATGGACGTGCTGGCCATGCTGGAATTCCGCGTCAGCCTGGAGGCAGAGGCTGCCAGCCTGGCCGCCATGCGGCGCAGCGACGCCGAACTGGCCGACATGCGCCGCGCGCTCGACGAACTGGAGCGCACGGCCGCCGAGGGGCAGGACTCGGTCGGCTCGGACTTCGCCTTCCACCTGGCGATCGCGCGCGCCACCGGCAACCGTTACTTCACCGACATCATGGCCCACCTGGGCACCATGGTGATCCCGCGCAGCCGTCTGCACGTCAGCGCGCCCGAGCGCGCGCAGTACCTCGAGCGCGTCAACTTCGAGCACGAGAATATCTACGACGCTATCGAGCGGCGCGATCCCGAGGCCGCCAAGGCCGCCATGCGCATGCACCTGACCAATAGCCGCGAACGCCTGCGCAAGGCCTCGGCCGCGCTGGGGAACGAGGCCTGAGCATGGCCTGCCCGTCGCTTGCGGCGGTATATTCTATGTTGTAGGATGTCTTATCTCAATTCGCTCGAGCCGCGTGCGCGCCCGAGCGCCTGCGGCCGGCCCGACCTGGGCCGGCGCCGCCAACTCCCCTGCAGGAAGACTCCGATGACAATCACCGGCGACATGCTGATCGGCGCCAGCGCCGTGCGCGGCCAGCAAACCCAACTTCACTCCATCAACCCGGCCACCGGCGAAGCCCTGCCCCCGGTTTTCGGCGGTGGCGGCGAAGCGGAGGCTGAGCGCGCCTGCGCGCTCGCGGAAGCCGCCTTCGACGCCTACCGCAGCACCGCGCCCGAGACTCGCGCCCGGCTGCTGGAAGCTATTGCCGCGGGCATCGAGGCGCTGGGCGATGCACTGATCGAGCGCGCCCATGCGGAAAGCGGCCTGCCCGTGGCGCGGCTGCAGGGCGAACGCGCCCGCACCGCCGGCCAGCTGCGCCTGTTCGCCCGCGTGCTGCGCGACGGCCGCTGGCAAGCGGCCACGCTGGACAGCGCGCTGCCCGAGCGCACGCCGCCGCGGCCTGACCTGCGGCTGCAGAAGATCGCGGTAGGCCCGGTGGCCGTGTTCGGCGCCAGCAACTTCCCGCTGGCCTTCTCGGTGGCCGGCGGCGACACGGCGTCGGCGCTCGCTGCCGGCTGTCCGGTCGTGGTCAAGGCCCACTCGGCCCACCTTGGCACATCCGAATTGGTCGGGCGCGTGATCCAGAAGGCGGTGGCCGATGCCGGCCTGCCCGAAGGCGTGTTCTCACTGCTGGTCGGTGCCGGCACCTCGATCGGCACCGCGCTGGTGGCGCACCCCGCCATCCAGGCGGTCGGCTTCACCGGCTCGCGCGCGGGAGGACTCGCCCTGGTGCAGACCGCCAACAGCCGCGAGCAGCCGATTCCTGTCTATGCGGAGATGAGCAGCATCAACCCGGTCTTCCTGCTGCCGGCCGCACTCGAAGCGCGCGGCAGCCAGATCGCGCGCGACCTGGTCGACTCCCTGGTACTCGGCGTGGGCCAGTTCTGCACCAACCCCGGCCTGGTCCTGGCGCAGCAAGGCGCCGCGCTGGATGCCTTCCGCCAGGCCGCCGTCACGGCGCTGCAGGACAAGGCCGCCGCGACCATGCTGACGCCGGGCATCCACCGCGCCTACGAAAGCGGCGTGGGCCAACTGGCCGATCTCGAGGGCGTGCAGCGCATCGGCCTGGGCCAGCCTGCCGGCGGACCCAACCAGGCGCGTGCGGCCCTGTTCGAGACGACGGCGCAATGCTTCCTGGCCGACCACCGCGTCCAGGCCGAGGTCTTCGGCCCCGCTTCGGTACTGGTGGCCTGCCGCGATGCGGACGAGATGCTGGCGGTGGCACGCCGGCTCGAAGGCCAGCTGACCGCCACGGTGCAGGCTGACGCGGCCGACCATGCGCAGGCCCGCGCGCTGCTGACGGTGCTGGAACGCAAGGCGGGGCGCGTCTTGTTCAACGGCTATCCGACCGGCGTGGAAGTGTCGTTCGCGATGGTGCATGGCGGCCCGTACCCGGCCACCTCCGACACGCGCGCCACCTCGGTCGGCGCCAGCGCCATCGACCGCTTCCTGCGCCCCGTCTGCTACCAGAACCTGCCGGCCGAACTGCTGCCGCCCGCGCTGCAGGATGCCAATCCGCTGGGCCTGTGGCGGCTCAAAGACGGCGAGCCAGTGCGGGGCTGAAGCCGCGCCATCGCGTGAAAGCCACGGTGAACGGGACACCGCGGCAAAGAAAAAGGCGGCCTTCACCGGCCGCCTTTTCATTTCACTGCCCGCCACGTCTTAGGCGATCGCGGCCACGGCCTCCGGCTGCGCCTGGCGCGCGCCCTGCTGCGAGCCGCGCGAACGCCCGGAACTGAGATAGTCCGCGATCGAATCCTGCGTGACTTCGCCCAGATAGGCACCCTCTGCATCGAGTACGGGCAGCCAGCTGGTGTTGTGCTGGTACATGCGCGACAGCAGGATGCGCAGGTGTTCGTCGGCGCTCGCGGTGGCGGAGAAGGCCCGCATCACATCGGCGCAGCTGCCCTGCCGCGCGCGCGCATCGCGCCGCGCCACATAGCCCAGCGCGCGCTGGCCGGCATCGAGCACCGGCAGGTGGCGCACGTCGTTGTCGTCCATCATGGCGAAGGCCTCGGCCAGGCTCATGTCGGGGCGGCCCACCGGCGGCATCGTCGCTGCATCGCCGGCCAGCACCAGCAGCAAGCGCTTCAGCGTGTTGTCGTGGCCGACGAAGGCCTGCACGAAATCGTCGGCCGGGTGCGCCAGCAGCGCGTCGGGGTGGTCGAACTGAATCAGCTTGCCGCGCCGGAACACCGCCACCTTGTCGCCGAGCTTGATGGCCTCGTCGATGTCGTGCGACACCATGATCACGGTCTTGCCGAGCTGGCGCTGCATCTGGAAGAACTCGTTCTGGATGCTCTCGCGGTTGATGGGGTCGACCGCGCCGAACGGTTCGTCCATCAGCAGCACCGGCGCATCGGCCGCCAGCGCGCGGATCACGCCGATGCGCTGCTGCTGGCCGCCCGACAGCTCGCGCGGATAGCGCGTCAGCATGCGGTCCGGGTCGAGCTGCACCATGCCCATCAGCTCGCGCGCGCGCTCGCGGCAGCGCCGCTTGTCCCAGCCCAGCAGGCGCGGCACGACCATGATGTTCTCCTCGATGGTCATGTTCGGGAACAGGCCGATCTGCTGGATCACGTAGCCGATCTTGCGGCGCAGCGCCACCTCGTCGATGCCGCTGGTGTCCTCGCCGTCGATGCGCACCGTGCCCGAAGTCGACGGGATCAGCCGGTTGATCATCTTCAGCGTGGTGGTCTTGCCGCAGCCCGAGGGCCCCAGGAAAACGCAGATCTCACCCTTGGGCACAGCCAGGGAAACGGCATCGACGGCGGTCACCACCGAGCCGTCCTTCTGCGAGAACGATTTTGTGAGTCGGTCGAGTTCGATCATATTCAACGGATTCCTTTCGGTGTCAGTGCCTTCTGCAGCCACTGCAGGCAGACGTCGGCCACGATGGCGAGCAGGCTGACGAGGACGGCGCCCACGGCCAGCTTGCTCATATTGCTCTGGCTGATCGCCTGCAGGATCAGCACGCCCAGGCCACCGGCGCCGATGATGGCGGCGATGGTGGCCACCCCGATGTTCATCACCACGGCGGTGCGCACACCGCCCAGGATCACCGGCACTGCCAGCGGCAGGTCCACCAGGCGCAGGCGCTGCCACGGCGTCATGCCGATGCCGCGGCCCGCTTCCTGGATGCCGGGATCGACGTTGGCCAGCGCGGTGTAGGTGTTGCGCATGATGGGCAGCAACGAATACAGGAAGACGGCGGTCACGGCCGGCACATAGCCCAGCGCGTGGCCGAAGCGCGCAAAGATCGGGATCATCAGGCCGAACAGCGCGATCGACGGCAGCGTCAGCACGATGGTGGCCAGCGCCAGCAGGGGCGTGGCGAGGCAGCGGAAGCGCGTGATCAGGATGCCGAGCGGCACGCCGATCAGCACCGCCACGCCCACCGCCGACCCGACCAGCACGAGATGCTCGCCGGTCAGCTTGAGCAAGGTGGGCCAGCTATGGTGAAGGTAGCTCAACAGGTCCATGCGCCCCTCCTCAGATCAGGCCCTGGCTGCGCAGGAAGTCCTGCGCGACCTTGTCCACCGGCTGCTGCTCGATGTCCACCTGGTAGTTCATCGCCGTCATCTTCTCGTTGTCGAGCTTGGCCGACAGCGCATTGAGCAGGTCCGCCAGTTCAGGGTGGCGCGCCAGCGTTTCCTTGCGCACCACCGGCACGGCGTTGTAGGCCGGGAAGAAATGCAGGTCATCCTCGAGCAGCACCAGGTCGAAGCCCTTGACGCGGCCATCGGTGGTGTAGACCAGGCCCAGCTCGACCTGGTCGTTCTTCAGCGCGGTGTAGACCAGGCCGGCATCGAGCTGGATCACGTCGCGCCGCGTGAAGGGCAGGTGGTAAGTGGTCTTGAGCGGCTCCAGGCCGTCGGGGCGCGCGGCGAATTCCATGTCGACGGCAAAGGGGTGGTGCGCGTCGGCGCCGGCATCCCGCATCTTCTGCGCGAACTGCGACAGCGTGGTCACGCCTGCGGCCTCGGCACGCTTGCGCGGCATCGCCAGCGCATAGGTGTTGTTGACGGCCGAGGCATCGAGCCAGACCAGCCCGCGTGCGGCGTCGAGCGCCTTGACGCGATGGTAGCTGGCGTCGGCATCGAGCTTCTCCTCGACCTTGTTGAAAACGATCAGCGCGGTACCGGTGTAGTCCCACACGACATCGAGTTGATCGTTCTCCATGGCCTGCCGCATCAGCGTGCTGCCCAGGCCGGTGGTCAGCTCGGTGTGCAGGCCCTTGGCGTTCAGGTATTGCGAGGTCATCGAGGCCAGGATCAGCTGCTCGGTGAAATTCTTGCCGCCCACGCGCACCGCGTCGGGCTGCGCGCCGGCTGTCGCCGGCATCAGCGCCAGGCCCGCGGCGGCCGACGCCAGCAGCAGGACCAGGCGCGCGGCGGCGCTTCGGATCGATTGCATGAAAAAGACTCCTTCTTGTTCTTGGCGTTCGTCGTGTTGGGTGCCATTCAGCGCCCCAGTCCGCGCCGGCTCAGGTAGAGCTTGCCGGCGGCCGCGAACAGGCCGTCCAGGGTCAGCGCCAGCAGCGCCGTGGCAGCCGCGCCCAGCAAGAGCAGCGGCTGGTTGTTCAGATAGATGCCAGGGAAGATCAACTCGCCCAGGCTGTTGGCGCCGATCAGGAAGGACAGCGGCACGGTGCCGACATTGATCACCAGGCTGATGCGCACCCCGGCCAGGATCACCGGCAGAGCGTTGGGCAGTTCGACTCTCAGCAGCCGCTGTGCCGGCGTCATGCCGATGCCGCGTGCGGCTTCCAGCAACGACGGGGAGACGGTGCGCAAACCCTCGCAGGTGTTGCGCACGATCGGCAGCAGGGAAGCCAGCCAGAGCGCCAGGATGGCGGGCCGCTCGCCGATGCCGAACGCCGCGAGCGCAAGCGCCAGCACGGCCAGCGAGGGCACGGTGTTGCCCACGTTGAAGATCTGCATCAGCCGGTCGGACCAGCGCCGCAAGCAGGGCCGGCTCAGCGCGATGCCGGCCGGAATGCCGGTGGCCAGCGCCAGGCCCATGGACCAGGCCACGAGGCGCAGGTGGTCGGCCACGTCGTAAAACAGGCGATCCTGGTAACGGCGGATGACGTCCACGCCGATCCACGTGGCCAGGGCGGCCAGCGCGGCGAGCGTCACGCATCCCCAGGCCAGCGCCCGCATGGATTGCTTCGACATATTCCCCCTCTTGCCGCGCCGGCTGCAGGCAAAAGGACGGCCTGCCGCCGGAGCGGACGACATGAAGGGCACAAGCGGCTGCGGTGGGGTGCCGCCAGGCCCGGATCAGATTGCATTTCCCGCCATGACCGGCAGGCTGGCCGGTGGACGGACGCAGGGTCTCGCGCAAGCGGCGAGAGCCCAATTGACGGGACGCCCGGCCCGGAGGCAGGACCATCCCTGAAGCGGCGCAGCCGGTCTCCGGTGGTGCCGGAGTCGGGAGGCCAGTGGCAGCGCAAATATGAAGCTTCCGACGCGCCGCCGGATCAATCGGCCATTGCGGCAGGGGTGGCGCAAATCGCCTTAACCCTTGTATTACGCAGCAACGGATGGGAAAGAGGTGTCTATTGTACAGAACTTCATCGATTTTGTCACTTCCGGAGGTATCCGACCGCGATCGCCCCCGCTTCCACCCGCATCGCGGAGACCGCAGGAACACCCGCCAGCCCAGCCCTGGCAAGGGACGCCGGCGATCCGCCGGCGTTGCAATGTCAGACGCAAATCGCCAGAAATGATGCCGCAGATAGAACAATGTTTTGCTCTCGCACCCTCTACCGCCGCCGCGCCCAACCTTTACATTGTGTGGGTAGACAAAGCGGGGCGGCGGCGCGCAGCGCACCGCCGCCCACCGTCACCAAACAGGAGAACCGACATGCAAACCCGCAACAGCTTTCCCACCGTTCCGGCCAGCGGCGAAGAGACCGTGCAGCGCTCGCGCGCGATCGACCGGGTGGTGCGCGGCATCCCCACCTCGGACGGCGACGGCGTCAAGCTGACGCGCGTGCTGACGCACAATCTGCAGCGCCGGCTGGACCCGTTCCTGATGCTCGACGCCTTCGGCTCGGACAGCAAGGACGACTATATCGGCGGCTTCCCCGCCCACCCGCACCGCGGCTTCGAGACCATCACCTATATGCTGGCCGGCCGCATGCGCCATCGCGACAGCGCGGGCAACGAGGGCCTGCTGGAGAACGGCGGCGCGCAATGGATGGTGGCCGGCGCGGGCGTCGTGCACTCGGAGATGCCCGAGCAGGAAGACGGCCGCATGGAAGGCTTCCAGCTCTGGCTGAACCTGCCCGCCAGCGACAAGATGGCCAAGCCCTGGTACCGCGACCTGCCGGCCGCGGCCATCCCCGGTGTGGCCCTGCCCAATGGCGCGACCGTGCGCGTGCTGGCGGGCGCCTCCCACGGCGTGGCCGGCGCGGTCAGCCGGCCGGCGACGGAGCCCGTCTACCTCGACGTGCACCTGCCGGCCGGCCAGCGCTTCACGCAGGCGCTGCCCGCCGGGCACAACGCTTTCGTTTATGTCTACGCCGGCGAGGTCACGGTGGGCGATGGCGATGACGCCGCGGTGCTGGAAGCCCAGCGCATGGGCATCCTGGGCAATGCCCCCGATGCAGACGGTGTGGTGATCCGCGCCAGCCAGGATGCCGCCTTCCTGGTGATCGCCGGCCGCCCGCTGGGCGAGCCCATCGTGCAATACGGGCCGTTCGTGATGAACACCCAGGAACAGATCCACGAAGCCCTGGCCGATTACCGCGACGGCCGCTTCGCCCAGATCCCGGCCACGGCCGGCGCCTGACGCCTTTCACTGGTCCGCGCCGCGGACCAGTGGCGCTGCCCGGGCCATCGCCGCCATCGGCGTTGGCCCGGGCTTTCTTTTTTGCGCGGACCGGCCCCGCCCATGCCCGCCATCCTGTGTGCCGCGCAGCCGGCGCCCGCCCCCGCCACCCGACGCTCCGCCGGCATGCGACTTGCAACCCGCCTGCATCCGTTGCGGCGCTTGACATCGGCTTGGAAACAACAGGCCGAAGCCCCGCCCGCTTATATAATCCGAGCAAAATAACAGGCATCACGAAGCGATGATGAATGCTGCAATGCGTCGCCGCCATGCTGCGCTCGCACTGCCGCCGTTCTTGCCAGACCCACACGTTGCTGCCAACACGAAACGAGACGCCTCAGTGACACAACCCAACACCCCAAGGCTGGCGCTTGCCCATATCAGCAAGCGCTACCCCGGCGTGATCGCCAACGATGACGTCAGCCTCAGCGTCGCGCCCGGCGAGATCCACGCCGTACTCGGCGAGAACGGCGCCGGCAAGTCCACCCTGATGAAGATCATCTTCGGCGCAGTCAAGCCCGACGCCGGCGAGATGCACTTCAATGGCGCCCACGCCGCCATTTCCGGCCCGCACGACGCCCGCAACCTGGGCATCGCCATGGTGTTCCAGCACTTTTCCCTGTTCGACACGCTGACCGTGGCCGAGAACATCGCGCTGGGTCTGCCGGCCGGCAGCCGCGGCACCGGCATGAAGCAGCTCGCCGACCAGATCCGCACCACGGCGGAGCGCTACGGCCTGCCGCTGGAGCCGAACCGGCACGTCCACACCTTGTCGGTCGGCGAGCGCCAGCGCGTGGAGATCGTGCGCGCCCTGCTGGCCAAGCCGCAGCTCCTGATCCTGGACGAGCCCACCTCGGTGCTGACGCCGCAGGCCGTGGAGTCACTCTTCGTCACGCTGCGGCAGCTCTCCGACGAGGGCACCAGCATCCTCTACATCAGCCACAAGCTCGACGAGATCCGCGCGCTGTGCCATCACGCCACTGTGATGCGCATGGGCAAGGTGACCGGCGTGTGCGACCCGCGCCACGAAACCGCGGCCTCGCTGTCGCGCCTGATGATCGGTGGCGAGCCGCCGCGCGAGGCGAGAGTCACCACCGAACGCGGCCCACTGCGGCTGACCGTGCGCAGCCTGTCGCTGCCGCGCGCCCATGGCTTCGCCACCGAGTTGGAGGGCATCGCGCTGGACGTGCATGCGGGAGAGATCGTCGGCATCGCCGGCGTGTCGGGCAACGGCCAGCAGGAACTGCTGGGCGCGCTGTCGGGCGAGGACACCCGCGCCGACAATGGGGCCGTGGCGCTGGAAGGCAAGCCGGTCGGCAAGCTCGACGCGCGCGCGCGCCGACGCGCCGGCCTGTCCTTCGTGCCGGAAGAACGGCTCGGCCGCGGCGCCGTGCCGGACATGAGCCTGGCGGCCAATACACTGCTGTCGCACCAGACGCCGCCCTATGTGCGCAACGGGCTGGTCTCGCCCAAGGCGGCGGCCGGCCTGGCCGCCGCCATCATCAGCCGCTTCCGCGTCAAGGCGGGCGGGCCGCAGGCGCTGGCCAAGAGCCTGTCCGGCGGCAACCTGCAGAAGTTCATCGTCGGCCGCGAGATCGAAAGCGGCCCGAAGGTGCTGATCGTGGCCCAGCCTACCTGGGGCGTCGACGTCGGCGCCGCGGCCCAGATCCACAATGAGATCCTGGCCCTGAAGGCGACCGGCTGCGCGATCCTGGTGGTGTCCGAGGAACTGGACGAGCTGTTCGCCATCTGCGACCGGCTGCATGTGATCGCCAAGGGCAGGCTGTCGCCCTCGCTTCCCACCGAGCACGCCACGCGCGAGCAGGTGGGCCTGTGGATGAGCGGCCTGTGGGAAGGCGGGCCGGCGAGCCGGCACGAAGCGGAGGAGGCGCTGCACCATGGCTGAGCTGCTGCCCTTCTCGCTGGCGCCGCGCGGCAAACCGTCGCGCGGCATGGCCTACGCCTCACCCTTCTTCGCGCTGCTGCTGACCCTGGTCTTCGGCGCCCTGCTCTTCACGCTGCTGGGCAAGGACCCCGCGGCCGCGCTCAAGGTCTTCCTGGTCGATCCGGTCAAGGACAAGCGCGCCATCGGCGAGGTGCTGCTCAAGACGGTGCCGCTGGTGCTGTGCGCGCTCGGCCTGTCCGTCTGCTACCGCGCCAATGTCTGGAACATCGGCGCCGACGGGCAGCTGATCGTCGGCGGCATCTTCGCCGGCGCGACCGTGCTCCACTTCGATGTGCCGGGCCACACCATCAATGGCACCGTGGTGCTGCTGCTGGCTTCACTGGCCGGGGTCGTTGGCGGCATGCTGTGGGCAGCCATCACGGCCGCGCTGCGTGACCGCTTCAATGCCAACGAGATCCTGGTCTCGCTGATGCTGACCTATATCGCGCAGCAGTTGATGCTGTACATGGTCAACGGCCCACTGAAGGATCCCAACGGCATGAACTTCCCGCAGTCCCAGGTGTTCTCGCCCGAGTTCCTGCTGCCCAACCTGCTGCCGGGCTCGCGCCTGCATGCGGGCTTCGCGGTGATGCTGGTGCTGGTGGTGCTGATGACCGTGTTCATCTTCCGCAGCTTCGCCGGCTACCGGCTGCAGGTCGGCGGCACGGCGCCGCTGGCGGCGCGCTATGCCGGCTTCTCGGCACGGCGTTCGCTGTGGAACGCGCTGATGGTGTCGGGCGCCACGGCGGGACTGGCCGGCGCCTTCGAGGTGACCGGCCCGATCGGCCAGCTGCTGCCGTCGATCTCGCCGGGCTACGGCTTCACCGCCATCATCGTGGCCTTCGTCGGCCGCCTGCATCCGGTGGGCGCGGTCTTCGGCGGCATCGTGATGTCGCTCTTCTACATCGGCGGCGAGATGGCGCAATCGCGCCTCGGGCTGCCGTCGGCCATCGGCTGGGTCTTCCAGGGCATGCTGCTGTTCTTCCTGCTCGCCTGCGACACGCTGATCGAGAACCGCCTGCGCTGGCGCACCCGGACCGCCTGAACCCGATCCATGGAACAACTCGCTCCCCTCATCGCCACCGCCATCAATGCGGGCACGCCGCTCTTGCTCGCGGCGCTCGGGCTGCTGATCAATGAACGCTCCGGCGTGCTCAACCTCGGTGCCGAAGGCATGATGCTGGTTGCCGCCGCGATCGGCTTCATGGTCGGCTACCAGACGCAGTCGCCGATGCTCGGCTTCCTGGCCGGCGCCTGCGCCGGCATGCTGATGGCCACGCTGTTTTCCTGGCTTGCCCTGGTGCTGGCCACCAACCAGGTCGCCACCGGCCTGGCGCTGTCGATCTTCGGCACCGGCCTGTCGGCCTTCATGGGCCAGCGCTTCGTCGGCCATGCCATGCCGGCGCAGGCCAAGTCCATCCCCGGCCTGGCCGACCTGCCCTTCTTCGGCCCGGCCTTCTTCCAGCAGCACTGGATGGTCTACTTCAGCGTGCTGCTGTGCTTCGCCATCATGTGGTTCCTGTTCCGCACGCGGGCCGGGCTGGTGCTGCGCGCGGTAGGCGAGTCGCCCGAGTCGGCGCATGCGCTGGGCTATCCGGTGCGCCTGATCCGCTTCGGCGCGCTGCTGTTCGGTGGCGCCTGCTGCGGCCTGGCCGGCGCCTACCTGTCGCTGGTCTACACGCCCATGTGGGTGGAAAACCTGGTGGCCGGGCGCGGCTGGATCGCGCTGGCGCTGACCACCTTCGCCACCTGGCGGCCGGGGCGCGTGCTGGTCGGCGCCTGGCTGTTCGGCGGCGTCACCATCCTGCAGTTCTACCTGCAGAGCATCGGCATCTCGGTGCCATCGCAGATCCTGTCGATGCTGCCGTACGCCGCCACCATCGTGGTGCTGGCGGTGATCTCGCGCAACCCGGCGTGGATCCGGCTGAACATGCCGGCCTCGCTGGGCCGCCCCTTCCGTCCGGGCAGTGCATGAGCCGCGCGCCCGTACTATGAGCAAGGCACTATTGCTTACACAACACTGATATCAACAGGAGAAATCATGATCGTGACACGCAGGAAGACCCTGGCGGCGCTGGCCGCCACCGCGCTGCTGGCCCTGGCCGGCTGCGGCAAGAAGGAAGCCGAAAAGCCGGCCGAGACTGCGGCCCCGGCCTCCGCACCAGCCGCCGAGCAGAAGGCCGAGCCGCTCAAGGTCGCCTTCGTGTATATCGGGCCGGTGGGCGACGCCGGCTGGACCTTTGCCCACGACGTCGGCCGCAAGGCAGTGGAAGAAAAATACGGCGACAAGGTCAAGACGACCTACGTGGAGAACGTCCCCGAGTCGGCCGCCGACGCAGAGCGCGTGTTCCGCGACCTGGCCAGCCAGGGCAACAAGGTCATCTTCGGCACCAGCTTCGGCTTCATGGAGCCGATGCTGAAGGTGGCCAAGGAATTCCCGGACGTGAAGTTCGAGCACGCCACCGGCTTCAAGACCGCCCCCAACCTGGCCCAGTACGATGTGCGCACCTATGAGGGCGCCTACCTGGCCGGCGTGGTCGCCGGCAAGATGAGCAAGACGGGCAAGATGGGCGTGGTCGCCTCGGTGCCCATCCCCGAGGTGATCCGCAATATCAACTCCTTCACGCTGGGCGCGCGCAGCGTCAACCCGAAGGCGACCGTCAAGGTGGTCTGGGTCAACAAGTGGTTCGATCCGGGCAAGGAGCGCGAGGCAGCCACCACCCTGATCGGCCAGGGCGTCGACATGCTGATGCAGAACACAGACTCGGCCGCCGTGGTCCAGACCGCGCAGGAAAAGGGCGTGCACGCCTTCGGCTGGGACAGCGACATGAGCAAGTTCGGCGCCAAGGCCCACCTGGCCGCCTCGGTGATCTCCTGGGGCGTCTACTACAACAAGGTGGTCGGCGACGTGCTCGACAACAAGTGGACGAACGGCACCAGCTGGTGGGGCCTGAAGGAAGGCATGATCGACCTGAAGGACTTCAACCCCGACGTGCCGGAAGACGTCAAGGCGCTGGTGGCAGAGCGCAAGAAGGGCATCGTCGATGGCACCGCGCCGATCTGGAAGGGTCCGCTGAAGGACAATACCGGCAAGGAGCAGCTGGCCAAGGACCAGGTGGCCGACGACGCTTTCCTGCATGGCATCAAGTTCTACGTCGAAGGCGTGGAAGGCAACATCCCGGGCTGATCGCCGGCTTCTGCCGCGGCGCGCAGGGGGTGCCCGGCGCGCCACGGGAACTTGATAACGCCGCCTGCGGACCAAGATAGTCTGCAGGCGGCGTTTTTCCTTGGCTTGGCCGCCTTCGTTTGTGAAGGAGCCATCTCCTATGTGGAAGCGATTCTCCGTACTGCTGTCCTTGGTGCGGCGCGACGGGCGCTTGCTGTGGTATGCGCTGCGCCATCCGGATGCGCCTGCCTGGCTGCGCCCTGCCACGCTCGGACTGGTGCTCTACGCGATCTCGCCGATCGACCTGATTCCCGATTTTATTGTCGGGCTGGGGCAGGTCGATGACGTTGTGCTGATTTCGCTGGCTATCCACTTTATGGTCAAGCGCTTGCCGCCGCATGTGTTGCGGGAGGTGGAGGCGCGTGCGGGGGCTACGACTGTGCGGGCGCGATAGCTGGTGTTTGATGGATTGATTGTTTTTTGGCCTTGGTCGGGCCTAAGCTGGGCGTCGCTGGTTGTTTAGGGCAAAGGCCTGTTTCGACTCCCCCTGCGGGGGAGCCGACTGTGGTGGTCAAGTAATCTTGGACACTTTTTCAGGCAGCCCTTCGTTTGAAAGCCTCGTACTCGGCCGGCGGCATGTTCATCGCCGCCGAGTGCAATCGCTGCTGGTTGTAGAAGAACAGCACGTAGTCCGTGATGTCCGCCTGGGCCTGAGCATGGTCGCGGTAGGCCCGGTCCCGTATGCGTTCGCCCTTCAGTGAGCAGAAAAACCGCTCCACCACTGCGTTATCCCAGCAGTTGCCGGCTCGGCTCATGCTGGGGGTAATGCCCTCGTCGTGCAGCATCGCCTGGAATGCGAGACTGGAGTACTGACTGCCCTGATCCGAGTGGAACATGAGCCCTTTGTCGGGGCGTCGGCTCTCCAGCGCCAGCCTCAGCGCCCGACTCACCAGGCGCGTGTCAGCCGAAGACGAAAAGGCCCAGCCCACCACGCGCCGTGAGTACAGGTCAATCACAACGGCAAGGTAGAGCCAGCCTTGCTGGGTCCAGATAAATGTCACATCCCCAGCCCAGACCCGATTGGGCCGAGCCACCTCGAACTGGCGATTGAGCCGGTTTGGCGCGATGGCCGACGATGTGCCGCCCTTGCTGTAGTAATGCCGGCGCCGAGCGCGTACGACGACCTCGGCTTCCTTCATCAGCCCGCGCGCCCGGTGCCGGCCGATGTCGTGGCCGCGTCGCCGCAGCTCCTGCGCCATCCGACGACTACCGTAGCTTTGCCCGCTGGCTTGATGGATCACCCTGACCTCGTGCACCAGCGCCTGACGCTGGGCACGCGGTCGATCCCTTCTGGCCTTCCACGCGTAGTAGCTGCTACGCGGCATTCCCAGCAGCGTGCACATCACTGCGACCGGCCACGCCTTCTCCATCAGCCAAATCACTTCGTATGGCGATCGAGTTCCTTGACGAAGAAGGCCGTGGACTTTTTTAGGATGTCACGCTCCCGCTCCAACTGCGCCACCTGCTGCTCCAACTCCCGGATGCGGCGCTGCTCCGGGGTCAGATCACTCGTGACCTGGCTCTGCGCCGGTTTGGCCTTGGCTTGCCGCTGGCCCAGCCAGCGGCGCAGTGCCGTCTCGCCAATGCCTAGCGCCTGCGCGGCCTTACTGACGCTGTAGCCCTGCTCCAAGACCAGATTGACCGCATCTGACTTGAACTCGTCCGAGAAATCTTTACGTCCCATTTACACCTCACTGGTTGACCGAAAGTCTACCTTTTGAGGTGTCCAAGATCATTGGACCACTACAGACTCACTTTCTTTGTCTCGCCAAAGAAAGTAAGCAAAGAAAGGCGACCCGGGTGCAGCGAAACCCCCTCGCGAATTTGCCCCGGCCGCCGCGCCCGTCCGAACTCGCGGCCTGCGGCCGCTCAAACAGCGGACGGGCTTCATCGGCGGCCGGGGCAAATTCGCGAGGCGCCGCACACGGGAGGGAACGACCAAACCATTGGTTTGACAGTCACCTTCGCTAACTGGATGTGGCATCGCATGCCGACTCATTGTGTTCGGCCAGCAAGCTGGCCGAACACCTGCCACCCGATGCGAAGCGAGGCGTGGCGTCTTTACCCTGCCGTATGCGGCGCCTCGCGGGCTGGCGAAAAGAGCGGAAAAGAGGGCCCCCTGTCTGAGGATCGCCTTAAGGCGATCCGAGTTGGGGCCCGGCCGCTCTTTTCGCCAGCCCGCGAGGGGTCTTTGAGCCGCATCCGGCGCGCCTTCTTTGCCTACTTTCTTGGCAAGACAAGAAAGTAGGTCGGCTCCCCGCAGGGGAGTCGAAACAGGCCGTTGGCCCAAACAACCAACAGCGCCAATATCAGCGCCCGGGCATCAGATCATCAGCTGAGCAACTCACGCCCACGGCAACAAAACCGTCGACCCCGTCGTCCTCCGCCCCTCCAGATCCCGATGCGCCTGCGCCACGTCAGACAACGCATAGCGCTGCCGCACATCGATCTTCACCTTGCCCGACCCCACCACATCGAACAACTCGGCGGCCATCGGCTCCAGCAGCTCCCGATGCACCACATAGGTCATCAGCGTGGGACGAGTCAAACGCAGAGAGCCCTTGTTGCCCAGCACCGAGATATCGACCGGCGGCACCGGCCCCGAGGCATTGCCGAAGCTGACCATGGTGCCGCGCGGCGCCAGGCAGTCCAGCGAGCCGTTGAAGGTGTCCTTGCCGATGGAGTCGTAGACGACGGGCACGCCCTTGCCGCCCGTGATCTCCTTGACACGATCGACAAAGGATTCACGCGTATAGATGATCGTATGGTCGCAGCCGTGCGCCCTTGCCAGCGCCGCCTTTTCGTCGCTGCCGACGGTGCCGATCACGGTGGCGCCCAGGGCCTTGAGCCACTGGCAGGCAATCAGGCCGACGCCGCCGGCCGCGGCATGGAACAGCACCGTGTCGCCAGGCTGCACGCGGTAGCTGTCGCGCAGCAGGTATTGCGACGTCAGGCCCTGCAGCATCATGGCCGCGCCCTGCTCGAAGGAAATCGACTCCGGCAGCCTGACCACGATGTCGGCGGGCATCACGCGCACCTGCGCATAGGCACCGGTCGGGCGGCCGGCGTAGGCCACGCGGTCGCCTGCCTTGAGATGGCCGACGCCCTCGCCGACCGCCTCGACCACGCCGGCGCCCTCCATGCCCAGGCCCGCCGGTAGCGCCTGCTTGTACAGGCCCGTGCGGAAATAGACGTCGATGTAGTTCAGGCCGACCGCTTCATGGCGCACGCGTACCTCGCCGGGGCCGGGTTCGCCCACCTCCACGTCGACCCACTGCATTACCTCCGGCCCACCGGTTTCGTTGATGCGGATGGCTTTGCTCATGACTGTTCTCCTCGTTTGCGTGATGTGGGTAGTCCGCTGTCCGCGGGCGACCGCAAGTTCAGAAGCTGCTCAGGCTGCCTGCTCGTCCCGCACATGCTGCCGACACAGCTCCGCGATCAGCAGGTCCGCGGTGGCCACATTGGTGGCGCAAGGCACGTTGTGCACGTCGCAGGCGCGCACCAGCGCGTTGATATCGGGTTCGTGCGGCTGCGGCGTCATCGGGTCGCGCAGGAAGAACACGGCCGCGACCTTGCCTTCGGCCAGCCGCGCGCCGATCTGCAGGTCGCCGCCCCAGGGACCGGACAGCATGCGCGTCACGTCCAGCCCGAGTTCGTCGGCCAGGCGGCCGCCGGTGGTGCCGGTGGCCACCAGCTCGCACTGGGCCAGGAAGTCGCGGTGACGGTGGGCGAAGGCAACGATGTCGTCCTTCTTGTGGTCGTGCGCGATCAGTGCAATGCAGGGGCGGGTCATCTCATTTCCCAATGATGTTGGATTCCATGGGGTCCCGCGGCTTGCAGGGCCCCCGGCGCCGGTTCAGAAGGTGCCAGGATAGGCGCCGCCGTCGAGCAGGATATTCTGCGCGGTGATATAGGCTGCCTGGCGGCTGCACAGGAAGGCACAGGCGGCGCCGAACTCGGCCGGCTCGCCGAAGCGGCGCGTGGGGTTCAGCGCGGCGCGCTTCTGCGCCACCTCCTCCACCGTCAGCCCCGCCTTCTTCGCGCCGCCTTCCATGGTCTTGAAAAGGCGGTCGGTATTGAACGGGCCGGGCAGCAGGTTGTTGATGGTGACGCCGTACTGCGCCACGTCGCGCGCCACGCCGGCGACGAAGCCGGTCAGGCCCGAGCGCGCGCCGTTGGACAGGCCGAGCACGTCGATCGGCGCCTTGACGGCACCGCTGGTGATATTGATGATGCGGCCCCACTTGCGCGCGATCATGCCGTCGACAGTCGCCTTGATCAGCTCGATCGGGGTCAGCATGTTGGCGTCCAGCGCGGCCAGCCAGTCGTTGCGGTCCCAGTCGCGGAAATTGCCCGGCGGCGGGCCGCCGGCGTTATTGACGAGGATGTCGAGGTCGCCCAGCTTGGCCGCCGCGTCCAGCGCGGCCTTGCGGCCTTCCGGCGTGGTGATGTCGGTGGCCACGGCCAACACGCGGCGGCCATGCCGCGCGCGCAGGTCGGCCGCGGCTTTTTCCAGCGCCTCGGCGCCGCGTGCCACGATCACCACGTCCACGCCCTCGGCCGCCAGCGCATCGGCGCAGGCGAAGCCGAGGCCCTTGCTGGCGCCGCACACCAGTGCATGCTTACCACGCAGTCCGAGATCCATCTCACTCTCCTTGTCTTGTTTGTATCGGGGTTGCCGTCGCGTGGCTGCTTACGCCTTGCGCGCCGACAGAAGGTACATGCCGCCCAGCACCAGCGCGCTGCCCGCGAGCTGTGCGCCGCTGATCGGCTCGCCCAGCAGCCAGTATCCCAGCAGCAAGGTGGAAACCGGGCCGATCATGCCTGCCTGCGAGGCCATCGGCGCGCCGATGCGCGCGACCGCCACCATTGTCAGCGAGACCGGCAGCACCGTGCAGAAGACCGCGTTGACCGCGGACAGCCACATCACGGGGGCCGGCTGCAGCAGTTCGGCCAGCGCGCGGCCCAGCACCAGGTACTGGATGATGCAGCACGCGGTGGAAACGCACATGGCGTAGGCGACCAGGCGCAGCGAGCCGACGCGCCGCACCAGTTCGCCGCTGGCGATCAGGTACACGGAATAGGTGATGGCGCTGCCCAGCACCAGCCCGCCGCCCAGCCAGACGCCGCTGCCGCTCACATCCAGGTCATGCGCGAAGACCAGCACGATGCCGGCATAGGCCAGCAGCAGCGAGACCCACTGCCGCGGCGAGATCGGGCGCTTGAACAGCAAGGCGGTGGCGAGCAGGACGAAGGACGGCGTCAGGAACAGGATCAGCCGCTCCAGCCCGGCGGTGATGTACTGCAGGCCGAGGAAATCCAGGAAGCTGGACAGGTAGTAGCCGATAAAGCCCAGGAACACCACGCGCCCCCGGTCGGCCCAGGACAGCGCAGGCAGGCGGCGCGATTGCCACCAGCCGATCGCCATGAACAACGGTACCGCGAACAGCATGCGCAGGGTGATCACCATCACGGCGTCGACCTGGTAGCGGTACATCAGCTTGGCAACGATCGCCTTGGCGGAAAACAGCACCGCACCGACGGCGGCAATGGCCAGCCCGCTGCGCGTAGGCGAGGACATCTCGGCTGGCAGGGACAGGGTTTTCGGGGATGCGGGCACGGCAAGAATGGCTTCGCCGCCGCGCCGGACGGCGGGCGGTCGTGGGTGAGCGGAGCGCGATACAGGCGACGCGACGATTGTATGCGAAAAGCGCTGCCGGCATCGGCCGCGCCCCGGGACCCGCGAGGCCGCTGGCAGGCCTGGCGCTTCTGCCTTAAGCTGTGCGCCCCGCCCCGCAGCGGGGCCCGCCCAATGACAAACAATACGAAGGAGAAACTCCCCCATGACAACGCCGATCGAGACCCCGGCCACCCCGGCCACCTCGTTCCCGTCGGCTCAAGCCGACACCCGCTCGGCGCGGCGCCGCCGCCTGCTGGCCGGCGCGCTTGCCGGCACCTGCGCGGCCGGGCTGGCCATCCTGTCCGCGCCCGCGCTGGCGGGCAGCGACTACCCGAGCAAGCCCATCCGCTTCATCGTGCCTTACGCGGCCGGCGGCACCACCGACCTGGTGGCCCGCACCGTGGGCGAGAAGGTTGCACAGAAGCTCGGCCAACCGGTGGTGGTGGAGAACCGCCCCGGCGCGGGCGGCAACATCGGCATGGGTGTGGTGGCCAAGGCCGCGCCCGACGGCTACACCATCGGCTTCGGGGCCATCTCCACCAATGCGCTGAACCCGCACATCTACCGCCACGTGCCCTTCGACCCGCGCAAGGACTTCACCGCCATCAGCCTGCTGGGCAACTCGACCATCGTGCTGGAGGTCAGCCCTGCCCTGCCGGCCAAGACCGTGCCTGAACTGATCGCCTACGCCAAGTTGCACCCCGGGCTGACCTACGCCACTGCCGGCGCCGGCACGTCGATGCACCTGGCCGGGGCAATGTTCTCGCAGATGACGCAGACCGGCCTGGTCCACGTACCGTACAAGGGCAGCAGCCCCGCCATCAACGACATGCTGGGCGGCCACGTGCAGGTGATGTTCGACAACCTGCCGGCCTCGCTGCCCCACATCCAGGCTGGCAAGCTGCGCGCACTGGCGGTGGCGGGCAAGAGCCGCGCGCCGTCGCTGCCCAATGTGCCGACGCTGGCCGAGGCCGGCCTGCCCGGCTACGCGGTCGACCCCTGGTTCGGCGTCTATGGCCCGGCCGGCATGCCGCCCGCAGTGGTGCAGGCGCTCAATACCGCCTTCGTCGAGGCGCTGGCCCGGCCCGACGTGCGCGAAAAGCTCGGCGTGGCCGGCTTCAGCCCGAAGGGATCGAGCGCAGCCGAGCTGCAGGCCCTGACGCTGTCGGAATATGAACGCTTCGGCAAGGTGGCGCGCAGCGCCAGCATCACCGTCGACTGACAGGTTTCGGCAGGCGCGGCGCGGCGGGGGCGCCACGTGCCGGCCGCCGCGCCGGCCGGCCCCGACGCGACCGGCCCAGCTTCCTTTACAATCGCGCCAATCCCGCCGAGGCAGCCCGTGCCGCCGCGGCCCCCCCTGCACGCTGCCCTCTCCCGCTAGCCGCCATGAAGCAAGACCCGCGATTCCCCAACCTGTTCATCCTCGACCACCCGCTGATCCAGCACAAGCTCTCGCATATGCGCGACAAGGAGACCTCCACGCGCACCTTCCGCGAGCTGCTGCGCGAGATCACGCTGTTGATGGGCTATGAGATCACCCGCGACCTGCCGCTGACCACCCGCCATATCGAGACGCCGCTGGTCGGCCTGGACGCACCCGTGATCGCCGGCAAGAAGCTGACCATCGTGCCCGTGCTGCGCGCGGGCGTCGGCATGAGCGACGGACTGGTAGAGCTGATCCCGTCGGCGCGCATCGGCCATATCGGCGTCTATCGCGACGAGCAGCACCGTCCGGTGGAATACCTGGTGCGCCTGCCTGACGTGGAAGACCGCAGCTTCATCCTGTGCGACCCGATGGTGGCCACGGGCTATTCCGCCGCGCATGCGGTGGACGTGCTCAAGCGCCGCGGCGTCAAGGACGAGGCCATCACCTTTGTCGCGCTGGTGGCCGCCCCCGAAGGCGTCGAGGTCTTCCAGAAAGCGCATCCCGGCGTGAAGCTGTTCGTGGCCTCGCTCGACAGCCGCCTGGACGAGCATGCCTACATCGTGCCCGGCCTGGGCGATGCCGGCGACCGGCTGTTCGGCACCAAGAACTGACGCGCGCGGCCGCCCGGCCGCCAGCACGGGCGCTGCGCGCGCCCGCCCGTCTGCAGCGGGCTTGACGGGCCTCAAGGCCCGCCGCCCGCACATGCCCCTACACTCGTGTCTGAATCTCAGCCGTCCGGCGCGTGATCGGCGTCGACGGCGATGCGTTCCTGGCGGAACGCAGCAGGTCCCAGCCGCCCCCTTACGGCAGTGCGTAGACTACGGAGACGAGCCATGGCTGCAATCAAGATCCTGTTCACCACCGATGTCGGCCTGATGAGCCTGGGCGTGATCGCCTTCATCGTCGGCATGGGCATCTTCTTCACAAGGCTGTTCCGCAAGAAGATGCGCGAGGACGCGGCACGCGCCCAGGCAGCCGGGCAGATCACGGGCCGCTGAAGCAATGGGCCGGCCGCCGTGCCCGGCGTCGGCTGCCCTACTTCTTCTTGCCCGAGCCGAGCAGGCTCCCCAGCACGCCGCGGATCAGCTCGCGCCCGACCTGCGAGCCGACGGTGCGTGCCGCCGACTTGGCCATCGACTCCAGGATGGAGTCACCGCGCCCGCTCTTGCCGGTGCCGCGCGTCAGGCCGCCGAGAATCTCGCCCGCCTGCTCGAGCCAGCCACCCGCCGCGCTGCCTTCGGCCGGCGTATCCGTGCTAGCCGGCGCGGGCGCGCCGTTGCCCGCCGGGGCTGCCACGCGGCCCTTCAGCTTTTCATAGGCTGATTCGCGGTCGATGGCCTGCTCGTAGGCACCGGCCACCAGCGAGGTGGCCATCAGTTGCTTGCGCTCGTCGTCGGTGATGGGTCCGATGCGGCTGCCGGGCGCCAGCACCCAGGCGCGCTCGGTCACGCCCGGGGTGCCCTTGGCATCCAGCAGCGAGACCAGGGCCTCGCCCACGCCCAGCTCACCGATTGCCTTCTCCAGGTCCAGCCCGGGGTTGGCACGCATGGTGGTGGCCGCCACCTTGACCGCTTTCTGGTCGCGCGGAGTGAAGGCGCGCAGCGCGTGCTGCACGCGGTTGCCCAACTGCCCGAGCACGGTGTCGGGGATGTCGGCCGGATTCTGCGTGACGAAGTACACGCCCACGCCCTTGGAGCGGATCAGCCGCACCACTTGCTCGATCTTGTCGAGCAGGGCCTTGGGCGCGTCATTGAACAGCAGGTGGGCCTCGTCGAAGAAGAACACCAGCTTGGGCTTGTCCAGGTCGCCCGCCTCGGGCAGCTTCTCGAACAATTCCGACAGCATCCACAGCAGGAAGGTAGCGTACAGCTTGGGCGAGTTCAGCAGCCGGTCCGCCGCCAGGATGTTGACCACACCCTGGCCCTTGTCGGTCTGGATGAGGTCTTCGAGGTTCAGCATCGGCTCGCCGAAGAAGACATCGGCGCCCTGCGATTCCAGCGCCATCAGGCCGCGTTGGATCGCGCCGATCGAGGCGGCCGAGATATTGCCGTACTCGGTGGTGAACTGGCCCGCTTTGTCGCCCACGTACTGCAGCATCGCGCGCAGGTCCTTGGCGTCGAGCAGCAGCAGTCCGTTGGCATCGGCGATGCGGAAGACCAGGTTGAGCACGCCCTGCTGGGTATCGTTCAACTCGAGCATGCGCGACAGCAGCAGCGGCCCCATGTGCGAGATGGTGGCGCGGACCGGGTGCCCCTTCTGCCCGAATACGTCCCACAGCGTGGCCGGGCAGGCGCCCCAGGCCGGCTCCGGCAACTGCAGTTCCTGCAGGCGCGCCTTGAGCTTGTCGGATGGCTGTCCGGGCTGGGAGATGCCGGCGAGGTCGCCCTTGACATCGGCCAGGAAGACCGGCACACCCAGGCGCGAGAAGCCCTGGGCCAGCGTCTGCAGGGTCACTGTCTTGCCGGTGCCGGTGGCGCCGGTGATCAATCCGTGGCGGTTGCCCATCTGGGGCAACAGGGCCAGCTCGTGCTGGGCATTCTTGGCAAGGACGATGGGTTCTGCCATGGCGTGTCTCGTTCCGGTGGCGCACGGCGCGGGCGGGCGCGCTGCCCCCGGCGCCGGCGGGGGCGCGTGATAAAATGCAGGGTTGATTATAGCCAGCAGCAAGGCACAACAATTACATGGTGCGCCCGCCGTGTCCGATCCCATCGGCACGGCGGGCGCGCCCGGTACACCCGGCGGCGGCAGACACCTGCGCGCCGCCCCAGCATTCCGCCTCGGAGAGAATCATGGCCGGTCATTCAAAATGGGCCAATATCAAGCACAAAAAAGCCGCAGCTGACGCCAAGCGCGGCAAGATCTGGACTCGCCTGATCAAGGAAATCACGGTTGCCGCCAAGCTCGGCGGCGGCGATGCGGACTCCAACCCGCGCCTGCGCCTGGCCATGGACAAGGCCACCGATGCCAACATGCCCAAGGACAACATCCAGCGCGCCATCCAGCGCGGGGTGGGCGGACTGGAAGGCGTCAACTACGAAGAAATCCGCTACGAAGGCTACGGCCTGGCCGGCGCAGCCATCATCGTCGACTGTCTGACCGACAACCGCACCCGTACGGTGGCCGAGGTGCGCCATGCCTTCTCCAAGCACGGCGGCAACATGGGCACGGAAGGCTCGGTGGCCTTCATGTTCACCCACTGCGGCCAGTTCCTGTTCGCACCGGGCACGCCCGAGGACCAGCTGATGGATGCCGCCCTCGAGGCCGGCGCCGACGACGTGGTGACCAATGACGACGGCTCCATCGAAGTGGTCTGCCCGCCCAACGACTTCGCCGCGGTCAAGGCCGCGCTGGAGGCGGCCGGCTTCAAGGCCGAGGTGGCGGACGTGGTGATGAAGCCGCAGAACGAAGTCAGCTTCAGCGGCGACGACGCAGTCAAGATGCAGAAGCTGCTCGACGCGATCGAAGGTCTCGACGACGTGCAGGAAGTCTTCACCAACGCGGTCATCGAAGACTAAGCGAGCATCGCGCAATCCGGCGGCGGAGCCAACGGCGCAAGCGCCGGCTCCGCCCTTTCAGCGCCCCCTCGGCTCCGTCGCGGCATCGCGCGGGCGCATCTTTTCTGGCAGTGGATCATGAAAGTATTGGTTGTCGGCTCGGGCGGCCGTGAACACGCGTTGGCCTGGAAACTGGCCCAGTCCCCCAAGGTGCAGGTCGTCTACGTGGCGCCCGGCAACGGCGGCACGGCGCTCGACAAGCGGCTGCAGAACGTGCCGCTGACCGACCCCGAAGTGCTGGCCGCATTCGCCGAGCGCGAGGGCGTGCAGTTCACCGTGGTCGGCCCCGAGGCGCCGCTGGCCGCAGGCATCGTCGACATCTTCCGCGCCAAGGGCCTGCCCATCTTCGGGCCGACCCGCGCCGCGGCCCAGCTCGAGTCGTCCAAGGACTTCGCCAAGGCCTTCATGCAGCGCCACGGCATCCCGACCGCGGCCTACCAGACCTTCTCCGACGCGGCGCAGGCTCACGCCTACATCGACGCGCAGGGCGCCCCCATCGTGATCAAGGCCGACGGCCTGGCCGCCGGCAAGGGCGTGGTGGTGGCGATGACGCTGGAAGAGGCCCACACCGCCGTCGACATGATGCTGGCCGACAACAAGCTCGGCGATGCCGGCGCCCGCGTGGTGATCGAAGAGTTCCTCGCAGGCGAGGAAGCCAGCTTCATCGTGATGGTGGACGGTAAGAACGTGCTGGCACTGGCCACCAGCCAGGACCACAAGCGCCTGCTGGACGGCGACGCCGGCCCCAATACCGGCGGCATGGGCGCCTACTCGCCGGCGCCGGTGGTGACGCCCGCGCTGCACGCGCGCGCGCTGCGCGAGATCATCCTGCCCACCGTGCGCGGCATGGAAAAGGACGGCATTCCGTACACCGGCTTCCTGTACGCGGGCCTGATGATCGACAAGGACGGCAACCTGAAGACGCTGGAATTCAACTGCCGCATGGGCGATCCGGAAACCCAGCCGATCCTGGCGCGCCTGAAGACGGACCTGGTCGATGTGCTCGACCATGCCGTCTCCGGCAAGCTGGACAGCATCGAGCTGGACTGGGACCGCCGCACCGCGCTGGGCGTGGTGATGGCCGCCCACGGCTACCCGGATGCGCCGCGCAAGGGCGATGCCATCACGGGCATCCCGGCCGAGACCGATGACAGCGTGACCTTCCATGCCGGCACCACGCTCCAGGACGGCACCCTGCTGACCACGGGCGGGCGCGTGCTGTGCGTGGTGGGCCTGGCGGACACGGTCAAGGCAGCCCAGCGCGCGGCCTATGCGGCTGTCGAGCAGATCCGCTTCGATGGCATGCAGTACCGCACCGACATCGGCTACCGGGCGATCAAGCGCTGAACGCGGCCTGTCTTGCCTGTCCGGCGTGCCGGCGCCTTGCCGGCCGGCCTGCCGGTACAATCATGACTACGCCATGACTCCGGGCGGCGCGCTCCACCTGCCGCCGCCCCTCCCCGGCCCACGGGGCCCGCTTCGGGCCCCTCCGCTTCCACCGCCATGATCGACTCCCAGGCAGTCCGCGCCTACCTCCTCGGGCTGCAAGACCAAATCACCGACAGCATCGCCACCATCGACGGCGGCGCATTCCTTACCGACGCCTGGGAAAAGCCGCCCACCGAGCGCCTGCGCGGCAACGGCCGCACCCGCATCCTGGAAGGCGGCGCCGTGATGGAGCGCGCCGGCGTGGGCTTCTCCCACGTCACCGGCGATGCGCTGCCGCCCTCGGCCAGCGCGCACCGGCCGGAACTGGCCGGCCGCGGCTTCGAGGCCCTGGGCGTGTCGCTGGTCTTCCATCCGCGCAACCCGTACGTGCCCACGGTGCACATGAACGTGCGCTGCCTGCTGGCCACCAAGCCGGGCACGGAACCGGTCTGGTGGTTCGGCGGCGGCATGGACCTCACGCCCTACTACGGCGTGGCCGAGGATTGCACCCACTTCCACCGCACCTGCCGCGACGCGCTGGCGCCCTACGGGGCCGAGCTCTACCCGCGCTTCAAGCAGTGGTGCGACGACTATTTCTACCTGAAGCACCGCGGCGAAGCGCGCGGCATCGGCGGCATCTTCTTCGATGACTTCTCCGCGCTCGGCTTCGAGCGCAGCTTCGCCATGATGCGCGCGGTCGGCGATGCCTTCCTGCCCGCCTACCAGCCCATCCTGGAAGCCCGCCAACACACGCCCTACGGCGAGCGCGAGCGCGACTTCCAGGCCTACCGGCGCGGACGCTACGTGGAATTCAACCTGGTCTTCGACCGCGGCACGCATTTCGGCCTGCAATCGGGGGGCCGCGCCGAGTCGATCCTGATGTCGATGCCTCCCCAAGCGAGCTGGCGCTATGACTGGCAGCCCGAGCCGGGCAGTGCGGAAGCGGCACTCTATGCCGACTTCCTGCCTCCGCGCGACTGGGCCTGACCACAAGACCATGAACAACAAGGAAACGGGCCCTGCCCCCGCCGCCGGCAAGTCCGGCACCACGCCCTGCCCCAAGGCGGGCGAGCGTCCCTATCGCCTGGGCATCCTGGGCGGCACCTTCGATCCGCCCCATGGCGGCCACCTCGCGCTGGCGAGCCTGTGCATCGACCACCTGGCGCTGGACGAACTGGTCTGGATTCCGACGGGACAGTCCTGGCAGAAGGGTGCGGACGTGACGCCGGCTGCGCATCGGCTGGCCATGACCGAGCTGGCGGCCACCGCGCTGTCCGAGATGCCAGCCAAGGTGCGCGTCAGCCGCATGGAGGTCGACCGCTCGGGCCCCAGCTACACGATCGACACCGTGCGCCAGCTGCGCGAGCAGTATGGACCCCATGCCTCGCTGTCCTGGCTGATGGGAACCGACCAGCTGCTGCGCCTGCACACCTGGCATGGCTGGCAAGACCTCTTTGCCTATGTCCATCTGTGCACGGCAACCCGGCCCGGCTTCGACCTGGCTGCGCTGGACGGCCCGGTACGCGCCGCGCTCGACGAGCGCCAGGCCGACACCCGGCTGATACAATGCACGCCCTCCGGCCGTATGTGGATCGACCAGACGCTCGCCGTCGACCTGTCCTCCACCGGCCTGCGCCAGCGCCTGGCAGACGGGCTGCCGGCGGATGACCAACTTCCCCCGGGCGTGGCACACTACATCGCACAGCAGCGGCTCTATCGCGCCGCCTGAGCCATGACGCCCGTCCGAACGCAACCGAACTGAGCTGAACAAGAACACTCCATGGATATTCGCAAACTGCAGCGCGCCATCGTCGACGGTCTGGAAGACGTCAAGGCGCAGGACATCAAGGTGTTCGACACCAGCCACCTGACCGAGCTGTTCGACCGCGTGGTCATCGCCAGCGGCACCTCCAACCGTCAAACCAAGGCGCTGGCGGCCTCGGTGCGCGACACCGTCAAGGAGGCCGGCGGCCATATCGTCGCGGTCGAAGGCATGGAGACCGGCGAGTGGGTGCTGGTGGACTGCGGCGATGCCGTGGTGCACATCCTGCAGCCGCAACTGCGCCTCTACTACAACCTCGAGGAAATCTGGGGCGACAAGCCGGTGCGCATGAAGCTGGCCGCCGCCAAGGGCCTGGCCAAGGCCAGCGAGCCGATCGACGACGACGAGGAAGCCCCGCGCGCGCCGCGCCGCGCCAGCGGCCTGCGCCCGGCGCTGGCCCGCCTGCCCGAAGGCATGAAGGAACCGTCGCCGCCGATGGGCCACGAGGACACCGACCCGGACGCGATCGCCACCATTCGCAAGCCGGCGGCCCGCACGCGCACGACCAGCGCCGGCGGCGCCGCACCGGCCCGCAAGGCACCGGCCAAGACCGCCGCGCCGCGCAAGAGCGCAGCGGCCAAGCCGGCCACCAAGACCGCGACCCGCGCGGCCGCCAAGCCGGCCACGAAGACCGCAGGCAAGACCGCCACCAAGACTGCAGCCAAGCCGGCCGCCCGCAAGCGCACCACGCGCCAGGCTTGATGCCGGCGCCGCGCCTCTGGACCGACCCGCACCACAAACCCCAGCCATGCAGCTCGTGATCGTCGCCGTGGGCCACAAGATGCCCGGCTGGATCGAGACCGGCTTCGCCGAGTACGCCAAGCGCATGCCGCCCGAGCTGCGCATCGAGCTGCGCGAGGTCAAGCCCGAGACCCGCTCGTCCAGCAACAATGCCGCCACCGTGATGCAACGCGAGGCGGCGCGCATCGAGTCGGTGCTGGCATCGCTGCCGCGCCAGTGCCGCATCGTGGCGCTGGACGAACGCGGCCGCGACCTCAGCACCATGCAGCTCGCCGAGCAGCTCACCGGCTGGCAGCGCGAGGGTGGCGACGTCGCCTTCCTGATCGGCGGTGCCGATGGCCTGGATCCGGCGCTGAAGGCGCGCGCGCAGATGCTGCTGCGCCTGTCCAGCCTGACCATGCCGCACGGCATGGTGCGCGTGCTGCTGGCCGAGCAGCTCTACCGCGCCTGGTCGGTGACGCAGAACCATCCCTACCACCGCGCCTGAGACGCCTCCCGCGCCGCCCCGCCGCCCGCGCCAGGGCATTGCACCGCCCTGCCCGAGGGCAGGTAGAATGCGGCGCAATGCGTGCCCCAGCATCCACGCCCATCCGACCTCTGCCGTGATCCACGAAACCCTCTATCTCGCCTCGCAAAGCCCGCGCCGGCGCGAACTGCTCGACCAGCTCGGCGTGCGCCACGAACTGCTGCTCGCCGACGATGACGAAGACGCCGAGGCGCTCGAAGCCGTGCTGCCCGGCGAAACGCCGGACGACTACGTGCAACGCGTGTGCGCACTCAAGGCCGAGGCCGCCCTGCGCCGGCGCGAGCGCCGCGCGCTGCCCGAGGCGCCCATCCTGTGCGCCGACACCACGGTCTGCCGCAATGGCGAGATCCTGGGCAAGCCGGCCGACGACGCCGAGGCCGCGCGCATGCTGGCCGCACTGGCCGGTACCACCCATCGCGTGCTCACCGCTGTCACCGTCGTCTCCACGCTGGGCCTGCGCCATGCGCTGTCGATCTCAGAGGTGACCTTCCGTACGATGCACGCCGACGAGATCGCGCGCTACGTGGCGAGCGGCGAGCCGCTCGGCAAGGCCGGCGCGTATGGCATCCAGGGCCGCGCGGCGGAGTTCGTCGAGCGGATCGCCGGCAGCTATTCGGGTATCATGGGCCTGCCGCTGTTCGAGACAGCCGCGTTGCTACGGCAGGCGCAGTTGCGTTTCTGATGGGACTCCCGTCGCTGCTCGGCGATGGGAACGGGACAGTGGCAGCGGCAGTCACAACGATAAGGCCGGCCGACCGGCGACGCGACGCATCCACCATGACCGAAGACATCCTCGTCAATATCACGCCGCAAGAAACCCGGGTCGCCATCGTGCAACAGGCCGCCGTGCAGGAGCTGCACGTCGAGCGCACGCTGACGCGGGGCCTGGTCGGCAACCTCTATCTCGGCAAGGTCGTGCGCGTGCTGCCCGGCATGCAGTCCGCCTTCATCGACATCGGGCTGGAACGCGCGGCCTTCCTGCACGTGGCCGACATCTGGCACCCGCGCGACAGCGACAAGGGTAGCAACGGCACGCCGCTCGCCATCGAGAAGACCCTCTACGAAGGCCAGGCGCTGACGGTGCAGGTGATCAAGGACCCGATCGGCACCAAGGGCGCGCGCCTGTCGACCCAGGTCAGCATCGCCGGGCGCACGCTGGTCTATCTGCCGCAGGACCCGCACATCGGCATTTCCCAGCGCATCGAAGGCGAGATCGACCGCGAGGCGCTGCGCGCGCGCGTGCAGGGCCTGGTGCCCGCCGACGAGCGCGGCGGCTTCATCGTGCGCACCATTGCCGAAGAAGCCAGCGACGAGGAGCTGGGCAACGACATCGCCTACCTGCGCAAGATCTGGGCCTCGATCCGCCAGAGCGCCACCACGCTGCCCGCGCCCAGCCTGCTCTACCAGGACCTGAACCTGGCCCAGCGCGTGCTGCGCGACTTCGTCAGCGACGTCACGGGTGTGATCCAGGTCGACTCGCGCGAGAACTACCAGAAGCTGGTCGAGTTCGCCGAGGAGTACACGCCGGCGGTGTTGCCGCGGCTGTCGCACTACACCGGCGAGCGGCCCATCTTCGACCTGTACAACATCGACGCCGAGATCGAGCGCGCGATGTCGCGCCGGGTGGACCTCAAGTCGGGCGGCTACCTGATGATCGACCAGACCGAGGCGATGACGACGATCGACGTCAACACTGGCGGCTACGTGGGCGCGCGCAACTTCGACGACACGATCTTCAAGACCAATCTCGAGGCTGCGCACACCATCGCCCGCCAGCTGCGGCTGCGCAATCTCGGCGGCATCATCATCATCGACTTCATCGACATGGAGAACGGCGAGCACCGCGACGCCGTGCTCTCCGAGCTGAAGCGCGCGCTCGCGCGCGACCGCACCCGCATCACCGTCAATGGATTCTCCCAGCTCGGGCTGGTCGAGATGACGCGCAAGCGCACGCGCGAATCGCTGGCGCATATCCTGTGCGAACAGTGCCCGGTCTGCCAGGGCAAGGGCCAGGTCAAGACGCCGCGCACCGTCTGCTACGACATCCTGCGCGAAATCATGCGCGAGTCGCGCCAGTTCAATCCCCGCGAGTTCCGCATCCTCGCCTCGCAGGAAGTCATCGACCTCTTCCTCGAAGAGGAAAGCCAGCACCTGGCCATGCTCGGCGACTTCATCGGCAAGCCGATCTCTCTGCAGGTCGAGTCGACCTTCCATCAGGAACAGTACGACATCATCCTGATGTAAGGACAGGCGGGCCGCCCGCCGACCATCGCGCGCGGCCGGGGCATCCGCCGCCGCGCCGGCCTCCCCCTGGGGCAGGCCGTGCGCATGCTGACCACGGCACACTGAACCTCTCTGTCGCAAAACCGTCATAGAACGGCGGCGCATGCTTTGCGCCACCCCGTCAACCCGCCGGCCGCGCCAGCCCTGCCAGCCGCCTCCCCCCGCAACGACAACGTAATGCTGGCCCTCAACGAACTCGCCGTTCCTGGCAACACCGCACTGCTGCTCTGGCTGACAGGGCACGCGGAACACATCGACCTGGGCGTGCTGCGCGCCACCTTCGCGCTCTTCGATCCGCGCCTTTTCCCGCTGCAGGCCGCCGCCTGCGCCTGGCTGCGTGCCCGCCAGCGCGCCCACGGCGGCGCGGCGGTCGGCGGCCTGCACGATCTGTTCTTCTGCCTGCTCTGCCTTGCGCTGGCGGTCGGGCTGGTGGGCGTGACCAAGATCGCGGTCGACGCACCGCGCCCGGCGCTGCTGCTCAGCGAGCTGCTGCCGCGCCTGGCGGCCGGCGACCCCTACAGTTTCCCGAGTGGCCATGCCGCGGCGGCGGCGGCGTCCGTGTTCCTCTTGTGGCCGCTCGCCGGGGCCTGGGTCCGCACCGCGCTGGCGCTGTTGCTGGCGTGGGTGATGGCCACCCGCTGCATCGCCGGCCTGCACTTCCCGCTGGACGTGGCCATGGGTGCCGCGCTGGCGTTCGCCGCATGCGCCTGCATATCCCGTGCGCACGACTGGCTGCGCCGACGCCGCGCGCCATCGGTAAGCGCACAACCGGCAAGCACGCCACCGGCAAGCTGATCGGCACGCCGGCGGACATCGCACCGCGCACTCGGCCTTGCCCCTCTTTCCGCCTCGCCTTTTGCTGGGCTTTGGCTATAAATAACGAGCAGGGCATGGCCCGCCCCCAGCGGCGGGCGGTGGTAAGGAAGGAGCCAGTATGCGGATCTCACCGATCTTGTCTGGCCGGACGGCGGCCGGACTGCTGGCGGCGCTGCTGCTCACGGCCTGCGAGACTCCATTGCTACTACCGCCCAAGCCCGTCGTTGCAGGGGCGCCACGTGTGGCTTCGGGTCCCGGCCTGGCCGAGACGCCGGCAACGCCGATCCCATTACGCGAAATCGAACTGGCCGGCGAATGCAAGCGCACCGAGGAAGACGGCTTCCACGAGGAGGCACAGATGCGCGTGAACCACAGCGCCGTGCAAGCCTTGGTGTGGAACGTGAGAGCAGGTCGGCACGGCACCTGTCACTTCGACCTGACCCAGTTCCACCAGGTCAGGAAATCGCCCCATATCGAACTGGAAGCGGTGGATGGCAGCGCGTGCCGGCTGATGGTCTGGCAGGATCCGCGCCGCGTCACGCTGGCCTATGCGCAGTGCGAGAAGCACTGCACGCCAGGCGCCTACGAGCATGTCTGGCCGGTGCTGTTCGACCCGGCCAGCGGCAGTTGCGCTCAGATCCGCTGAAGGCGGGCTTGGGCAGACTTGGGCGGGCTTGCCGCGTGCCGCGCCAGAGGTACTCCGGCCCGGCAGCGCGCGCACCTTGGTCCGGCACCGCTACTTCGCCTTCGGCACGCGCCCCATCAGGTAGAACTCATCGTTGGGGCGCATGCTGATCGTGTTGGCCATGCGGTTGGACAGGCCGAAGAAGGCCGTGATGGCGGCGATATCCCAGGCATCCTCATCGCTGAAGCCATGCGTGCGCAGCATGGCGAAGTCCTCGTCGCCAACTTCGGCCGAAGCCTGGCTGACCTTGAGCGCGAAGTCGAGCATGGCGCGCTGGCGCGGCGTGATGTCGGCCTTGCGGTAGTTGACCGCGACCTGGTCGGCCAGCAGCGGCTGCTTCTCATAGATGCGCAGGATGGCGCCATGCGCCACCACACAGTAGAGGCACTGGTTGGCGCCTGAGGTGGCAACCACGATCATCTCGCGCTCGCCCTTGCTCAAGCCGCCCTCCTTGAGCATCAGCGCGTCATGGTAGGCAAAGAAGGCACGGAATTCGTCCGGCCGGTGCGCCAGCGTCAGGAAGACATTGGGCACGAAGCCCGCCTTCTCCTGCACTTCCAGGATGCGCGCGCGGATGTCGTCCGGCAGATCCTTTAGCGCCGGCACGGGAAAGCGGCTGATGGGAGGATGTTGCACGCTGCTCATGACTGTCTCCTTTGGGGGTATCCCCCTCTCTGGCGTGTCCTGGCCGCGGCGGGCAGCCGCGGCCATCGTCGAAGCAAGGCGGCCCGGGCACGGGCCGCGCCGTCACTGCAGGGCGAACTGGATGCGGTGCAGGCCGGCGTACAGGCCGTCGGCGGACAGCAATTCGTCGTGGGTGCCCTGTTCGGCCACGCGGCCCTGCTCCAGCACGACGATGCGGTCGGCGTTCTCGATGGTGGAGAGGCGGTGGGCGATCACCAGCGTGGTACGGCCCCGCATCAGCGATTCCAGCGCTGCCTGCACCTGGCGCTCCGACTCCGAATCCAGCGCCGAAGTCGCCTCGTCCAGGATCAGGATCGGCGCATCCTTGTAGAGCGCGCGTGCGATCGCCAGGCGCTGGCGCTGGCCGCCGGACAGCTTCATGCCATTGTCGCCGATGTTGGTCTGCAGGCCGTCGGGCAGGCTCTTGACCGTGTCGGTCAGGTAGGCGGCCGCAAGGGCGCGTTCCACGCGGGCCATGTCGATCTGCTCGCGCGGGTGCACACCGTACGCCACGTTCGCCGCCACGGTGTCGTTGAACAGCACCACGTCCTGGCTGACGAAGGCGATCTGCTGGCGCAGGTCCGGCAGCGAATAGGCATCGATCGACTGTCCGTCGAGCAGGATGCGGCCTTCGGTCGGATCGAAGAAGCGCGGCACCAGGTTGACCAGCGTGGTCTTGCCGCTGCCCGAGGGGCCGACCAGCGCCACCACTTCGCCGGCGTCGACGCGGAAGTCGATGCCCGCCAGCGCCGGCCGTCCGGCGTCGCCGTAGCGGAAGCCGACCTTGTCGAAGACCAGGTTGCCGCGTGCGCGCGGCAGCGGCAGGCCGCCTTCGCGCCGCTCGACCGGCTCGTCGATCAGGCGGAAGATCATTTCGGCGGCGGTGATGCCGCGCGTGAGCGGCTGGTTGATGTCGGTCAGGTGCTTGAGCGGCGAGATCAGCAGCAACATCGCCATCACGAAGCCGGTGAAACCGCCCACCGTGGTCTGGTTGCCCTGCGCCTGCACCATCGCGATGGTGATGATCACCGACAGCGCCAGCGCGGCCAGGAAGGCCGTGACCGGCTGGTTCAGGCCACCCGCCACCGCCATGCGCATCGAATAGGCCTTCAGGCGCTCGGCCATGCGGCGGAAGCGGTCCATCTCGTACGCCTCGCCGCCATGGAGCTTGACCACCTTGAAACCGCCCGCCGCCTCCTCGACCACATAGGCCGCGGTGTTCGTCATCGTCTGGTGGTCGCGGTTCAGCCGCCGCAGCCGGCGGTTGATCTTCGACATCAGGTAGCCGATCACGGGCAGGATCACGGCGACGATCAGCGTCAGGCGCCAGTTGGTGTAGAAGAGATAGATCAGCAGCGCCAGCACCGTCAACGAATCGCGCACCAGGGTGATGAACACATTGGTCAGGATCGACAGCACCTGGTTGACCTCGAAGATCACGGCATTGATCAGCGAGGCCGCCGTATTGCGATGAAAGAACAGCGCGGGCGCGTGCAGCACGCGGTCAAACATCTGCATGCGCATCTTGAGCAGCACGCGATTGGAGATCAGGCTGAGCAGGTAGCCGGAGGCGAATTGCGCCACGCCACGCACCAGCGCCACCCCGGTTAGGATGGCAGGCACGTGCCAGAGCCGGCCGGCGTAGTCACCGCCGAATCCCTTGTCGAGCAGATCGTTGACGACCTTGGGGATGATGCCCTCGCTGGCCGCCACCACTGCCATGGCGAGGATCGCCACCAGGAAAACGCGCGCCTCAGGGCGCAGATAGCCCATCAGGCGCTTGCCGACTTGAACATCCTCTGCGGTGGTCTGTTGGGGCTTTGCTTGTATACTCACCATCACTCTTGATTAGAAGGCCCATCTGCCGGCATGCCGGCGGCACGGCCGGCCACCGCCTCCGACACCGGCGCGGCAGCATGCGTCGCACGTGTCGCGTTATCGCGTATGTCGCGTGTGATTCCGCTGCCTCATCGGCAGCCATGGGCGGCAGCCATTGTAACCGTATTCACCCTCGCTCTCCTCGATGCCATCCCTGTCTGTCATTGTCATCACCCGCGATGAGGCGGCGCATATCGGCGACTGCCTGCGCTCGGTACGCGATCTTGCCGACGAGATCGTCGTGGTGGACTCCGGCAGCACCGATGACACGGTGCGGATCTGCCGCGAACTGGGCGCACGCGTGATCGAGACCGACTGGCCGGGCTTCGGCCCGCAGAAGAACCGCGCCCTCGATGCCGCCACCGGCGATTGGGTGTTCAGCATCGACGCCGACGAAAGAGTGACGCCCGAACTGGCCGGTGAACTCCGCGCGGCAATGGCCGGCAACCAGGCCGACGCCTACGCCGTGCCCCGGCTGTCGCAATTCTGCGGCCACTGGGTCCACCACTCCGGGTGGCGGCCCGACTACATCGTGCGGCTGTTCCGCCGCGGCCGCGCGCGCTTCTCCGACAACCTGGTCCACGAGAGCATCCTCCCCCAGGGGCCCGTCGCAAAGCTGAAGACATCGCTGCTGCACTACAGCTACACTTCGCGCGCCCAGGTCGAGGCCAAGAGCCGCCAATACGCCGAGGCCGGCGCGCGCGAACTGCGCCGGCGCGGCAAGCATGTCGGGCCGCTGTCGCCCGCCCTGCACGGCACCTGGGCCTTCCTCCGCACGCTGCTGGTCAAGCGCGGCATCCTGGACGGCCGCACCGGCTTTGCCATCGCCAGGATGAACGCCTCGGTCAGCTATGAAAAGTACCGGCGCGCCCGCGCGATGGCGGCGTCGGCGTGACGTCTTGCCGGATGCGGGCCACCGCCCGCTCCGGACACCGCCTTCGCATCGCCGCCTCCCCGAGCCCTACGACAACGCATCCCGATCGCCATGTTCTCCATCATCATCCCGACCTGGAACAACCTGCCCTACCTGCAACTGGTCGTCGACAGCCTGCGCCGCCATTCGGCCCATGACCACCAGATCATCGTGCACGTCAACGACGGCTCGGACGGCACGCTGGCCTGGGTGCGCGAGCAAGGCATCGAGCACACCGCCTCGCCCGCCAACATCGGCATCTGCCACGCCGTGAACCTCGCCGCCGCGCGCGCCACGCGCGACTACATCGTCTACATGAACGATGACATGTTCTGCTGCCCCGGCTGGGACAGCGCGCTGGTGCGCCACATCGAACGCATGCCCTCGGACCTGTTCATGCTGTCCGGCACGATGGTCGAACCGGTCGACACCGGCAATCCCTGCGTGGTCGTACGCAACTTCGGCCGCGACGCCGCACAGTTCGATGCGGCAGGACTGGAGGCAGCAACATCGTCGCTGGTACGCGGCGACTGGCTGGGCGCCACCTGGCCGCCCACCCTGGTGCACCGCGACTGGTGGCACAAGGTCGGCGGCTACAGCAGCGAACTCAGCCCCGGCATGAGCAGCGACAATGATTTCTCGATGAAGCTCTGGCACGCCGGCTGCCGCATCTTCCTGGGCGTCGGCGACAGCCTCGTCTATCACTTCCAGCAGAAGAGCACCGGCAAGATCGTCAAGAATGACGGCCGGCGGCAGTTCCTGAACAAGTGGGGCATGACGCAGGCCACCTTCGACCGCTTCTACCTCCGGCGCGGCCAGGCAGCCGGCCAGCCACTGGAACTGGCCGAGCCCGTTGCCAGCGCCGGCCTGCAGCGCGCGCTGCTGAAATCCCGCCTGAAGCGCATGTTCAGCTGACTGGCCCGGGGGTTGCCCCCCCGGCAGCCTGCTCAGCCTCCGCGTTCGCCTTCGTAGGCGTGGGCGGACAATTGCGCCGGCAGATCGGGCTCCCAGGCCTCCAGATCCCCGGTGGGATGACGGCGCGGCGCGTAGATCGCGCGCTTGAGCCGGACGGCAAGGCCAGCGCGAGGCACCTTGGGCAGGAGATCCGCCGCGCCGTGGGCCGTGGCTTCAACGTAGTCGCGCGTGAACGCCTGCTGCGTGATACCCCACTTGAGCAAGAATTCGCGCCCGCCTTTGTTTCGTCGCACGCGTCGCGTCGTCGAGCAGCCGAAATGATAGATGCGGCTCGCATCGACCGCGCGATAGATACGGCAGCCAACCAGCCACAGCTTCATCAGGAAATCGTCGTCGCTGCTCATGCCAGGACCGAACTCGATGCTGTAGCCGCCCACCAGATGCCACAGGCGGCGGCTCAGCAGCGTGGGCTGCAGCGCCACGCCGTTCCGATCCGGCGCCGCTGCCAGTCCGGCCGTGTAGGCCACCAGTCCGGCCTCGTCGAAATTGTCGGGTTGGGTGCCGAAGTTCGCGACCGTCACCTTCGCATTGCCGGTATCGAGCGGCTCGATAAGCCGTGCCGCGAGGTAGGAGAAGCGGTCGCCGATCTGACGCAAGGTCGCATCGAAGGCCAGGTCCCAGCCGGGCGTGCAGAACATGTCGTCATTCATGAACAGGATCCAATCGCGCGTGGCCAGGCGCGCGGCGTCATTGAGCGCCAGGCACACGCCCACATTGCCCTTGCTCCACGTGTGGCGAATGCCCTGCTCACGCACCCACTCGAGCGTGCCGTCGGTGCCTTCGTTGACGTGCACGATGATCTCGTGGTCGAACGCTGAATGGCGCCGGATGCCTTCGATGCACAACTTGAGGTAAGGGAGGTTGTTCCAGGTAGGAATCAGGATGCTGAACATGTTCGGTCTGGGTTCGGATTCCGTTATTGGCCGCGGCGTGGGCTCTGCGCGCACGCCGTATCGCCGGCGTGCGCAGCGATGCCCGCCAGCAGCGCGATCATGGCCGCGTAGAATGAAGCCGTCATCTTCAAGTCGAACATTTCCACCGTCAGGCCGAAAACAAAGAATGAGATGACGAAGGCCAGGCCCATCAGGGCCGCCCGGCGCATGGGTGCAGCGGGCGACTTCAGGCACCGCCAGAACAGCAGGCCCGGCACGAGATGGACGGCGATCAGGGCGATGGCGCCCACCAACCCATAGTTGGCCGTGTAGGCCAGCAACTCATTGTGCGCCTCGCCGCGGCCGAACTGGGCCGCCTCCGCCGTCATCCAGCCAGCATCGACCCGGGCCTGCAAGCTGTCGGCAAAGCCGCCCGCGCCCAGTCCGAAAATCGGATGCTGCGGGATCGATGCCAGGGCCGCCTCGTAGATCTGGAAACGGATGCCGATCGAGGTGTCCTTGTTGCCCTGCGCATACGCCGCCAGGTCCGACCAGACCTGATGGATACGGTCTTGGACCGAATCGAAGGCAAAGTAAAGCACGATCAGGGCAATGACTGCCGAAGCTGGCAGCAGGATGCGCCACCATCGCGACTTGGCACCGCCTCGCACGCACAGCACGAGAGCCACGACAAAGGGAATCGCCACCCATCCGCCCCGCGCACCGGTCAGCAAGGACGCCGCCAAACCCGCACACAAGCCACCGATCTTGAAAATGCGCACGGCGAGCGAATCCTTGCGCCACCAGTTCATGGACAGCACCGAAAGCACGCCAAGGACCAGGGCGATGTCACCGAAGTGAATAGGGTTCAGGAAGGAACTGCCGAGCCGTCCGAAACCCCAGTCGCGGCCTGCGAACAGACAGACTGCGAGCGAAGCATATCCGCCCAATGCAAAAGAGAGATCGCTCCAGCGCAACACCGGCAGTGGCAACCTGCGCAGCACCAGCAGAATTGGCACGGCCGCAATGAAGCGCGAAGGCGAGTCCATGGAACTCATGAGCAGCTTGCCGTGCCACATCTCGCTGAGCAGGACCGCGGCAAAAGGCAGCGTCATGGCCACACTCGACGCCAGCACCAGGCGATCCGTGGCGGACCACGAGCCACTTGGGCGGGCCCGGGGCATGGCCAGCACGATGAGAGAAATCAGGGTGGCGGTGAGCAGCAGCGCGCTGGCGGCGCCGCGCACTGCCAACGTCATGGAGGGATAAGCCAGCACGAAGGCTGCAACCAGCAAGTGGCGCGCAGCCGTCTCGCCTGGACGTCTATCGGAAATCGTAAGCATTACTGTTCTATCTACTCGGCCTGACGCAACGGCGTCGGGCCCTTTAGCGGCGCGGGACGGGTGGCGCGCGCCGCTGCGTCGGGCAGACCACGACGCCCAGGGTATGGGCGGCGCCGCCGGACGAAACCAAGGCCAGGACACACAAGCATCCGGATCGGACGGGCACCGGCAAGCGCGCCACGATAGCACCACCTGCCAGTCACCTGCCGTGCCGCTCGGTTTCTTCGGCAGCGGGTGGATGCGCGATGCGAAGAGGCGTTGCAACAAGCCCGCGGACTGCGTTGCGGCATGTACCGCACATGTAACGGGCAGCCAGCAGTATACGCGACCCGGAAACGGCCCCCAAGATCCGGCCGCGTGAATCAGGCGTTCAGCGGCGCGACATCGCTGCTTCTCCCGGCTTGAGAACACCGGCGTCGATGCGGTGCACAGACGCATGCTGGGACGCGGGGAGATCCAGCATTTCGGCGATCACCCGGATGACGCGCTCCGCGCGCATCTCCGTCAGGCACTTGCTATAGCTGCCGAGATGGCGATCGCAGCCCTCTTGCCGGCAAGGCACGCACTCCCCCTCCCCCTGCAGCAGGTAGACGTTGCCTTGCCGCCCCGACCCCTTGAGGCGCCACGGGTTCTCGCCGGGCACGGCGCTCGTCGGCCAGGGGCCCCAGCGCATCGCGTCGGACGGCCCGAACAAGGCGATGGTCGGCGTGCCGGTGGCGGCGGCCACATGGGTGGCACCGGTATCCGGCCCCACGAACACCTGCGCGCGGCGGAACAGCTCGGCGCTCTCGCCAAAGGACAGCTTGCCGACGAGATTCAGCACGGGAACGCCCGCGCCGGCAACTACGCGCTCGGCGTACTCGCGCTCCCCGGTGGCGGGGCCGCCGCTGAGCGCCACGGCGTAGCCCTGCTCGCGCAGCCAGTGGATCAGTGCGATCCAGCCACCGAGATGCCATTGCTTGTAGGCATACATCGGGTAGGGATGCAGCACGGCCAGCGGCTGGCCCGGCGCGCAGGCAGGTGCAGTGAACAGGGCGTCGAAGTCGGCGCGGCGCTTCGCGTCGCCGCCGATCCCGGGGGCCACCACCTGGGCCACGGGCTCGATGCCGATCACCGGCGCCAGCGCCAGCGTGCTCACCACGGTGTGCTCGGTTTCATGGCGGTTGAGCGCAATGCCGTGCAGCATCAGGCGCGTCCACCAGGTGACGCGGCCCGGATCGACCAGCCCGACGCGCTTGCGCCCGGCGAACCACGCGTAGAAGCGCGGGCGGTCGGAGCTCAGCGCGGCACAGGCCAGGTCGTAGCGGCGCCAAATGCGGGCGGCATCGCGCAGGCGCTCGCCCAGGCGTGCGCGCTGCGCCACCGTGATCACACGGCGCACGTCCGGGTTGCCCTCGAGCACGCCCTCCGTGCCGCGAAACACCAGCACGTCGATCTGGGCGCCGGGCCAGCGCGTCTTCAAGGAACGAATCAGCGGCGTGGTCAGCAGGACGTCGCCAATGCGGCGCGTGGCGGCCACGAGAATGGTGCGAGGCGCACGGTCGGGAGGAAAGAGAGCGGCCACGATGTCAGGAATCGGTCAGGCAGTTTGCACAGGTCAGGTACGAAGGCGTGCGGGCCGCATCAACTGTAGATCATGCTGACGTTCTCGCCCGACAAGGCCTCGCGGAAGCAGTTCAGCGCATCGTCCGAGGGCGTCACCTGCCACTGCCTGCCGAGGATGGCCTCGCACTGCGCGCTGGCCGCCGCATAGCACACACGCACCGGCAAGCCGGGCCCGGCGGCCTCCCCTGCCAGGTATGGCGTGAGCAGGTCGCGCAGCCGCTGGGTCGAGGCGTTGCCGTTGAACGATAGCGAGACCGCGTCCGCAAAGCGGGTGCGCGCCGCCACCAGGTCCATCACCGACTCCGCCGTGAAGCGGACGCCGCCGGTGAAGGTATCGTGCCGTGCATTGCCGGTGGCAATCAGCAGCTCGTCTTCCTTGAACATATGGCGGTTCGCATCGAACAGCTCGTTGAAGACGGTCATCTCGATCTGCGCCGTGCCGTCGTCGACCAGCACGATCAGCATCTTGCCGCGCTGGGTCATCTGGGTGCGGATGCCCGTGATGACGCCGGCGATGGTCTTGCCGCGCACGTCGCGGCCATAGCCGCCGCCGTTGCCCTGCACGTCCTTCTCCAGCGCGGCCAGCGTGCCCTTGACGAAGCGCCGCACCTCGTCGCGATAGGCGTCGAACAGGTGGCCCGAGAAGTAGTAGCCGAGCGCCTGCTTTTCTTCCTGCAGCGTGCGCTTGGGCGGCCAGCGCGGCTCGTCGACCAGTTCGGGCTTGTGCGCGTCGCCGGCGTCGCCCATCAGGTCGAACAGCGACACCTGGTTGGCCGACTGGGCCTTCTGCTCGGCGGCCTCCATGGCGCGCGAGACGGAGGCCAGCATCTGGCCGCGGTTGTCGTTCAGGCTGTCGAAGGCACCGGCGCGGATCAGCGCCTCCATGGTGCGGCGGTTGACCTGGCGGCGGTCGACGCGCTCGCAGAAATCGAACAGGTCGTCGAAGGGCCGCTCCTCGCGCGCGCGCAGGATGTCCTCGATGGCGCCCTGCCCCGAGCCCTTGATGCCACCCAGGCCGTAGCGGATGGTCTTGGCATCGGTGGGGGCGAAGCGGTACTCGCTGGCGTTGATGTCGGGCGGCAGCAGCTTGAGGCCGTTGAGCTTGCAGTCCTCGAACAGGATCTTCACCTTGTCGGTGTCGTCCATGGCGAGCGACATGTTGGCCGCCATGAATTCGGCCGGATGGTGCGCCTTCAGCCAGGCGGTGTAGTAGGCCAGCAGCGCGTAGGCGGCGGCGTGCGACTTGTTGAAGCCGTAGCCGGCGAACTTCTCCATCAGGTCGAAGATCTCGTCGGCCTGCTCCCCGGTGAGGCCGTTCTTGTCCGCGCCCACGCGGAACAGCTCCCGGTGCTGGGCCATCTCCTCGGCCTTCTTCTTGCCCATGGCGCGGCGCAGCAGGTCGGCGCCGCCCAGCGAGTAGCCGCCGATGATCTGCGCCATCTGCATCACCTGCTCCTGGTAGACCATGATGCCGTAGGTCTCCTTGAGCACCGGCTCGACGCGCGGGTCCGGGTACTCCACCTTCTCGCGACCGTGCTTGCGCGCGCAGAAGCTGGGGATCAGGTCCATCGGGCCCGGGCGGTAGAGCGCCACCAGCGCGATGATGTCCTCGAAGCGGTCGGGCTTGGCGTCCTTCAGCATGCCCTGCATGCCGCGGCTTTCCAGCTGGAACACGGCCACCGTGTTGGCGGTCTTCAGGATATCGAAGGCCGGGCCGTCGGCCAGCGGGATCTGGCTGCAGTTCCAGTCCGCCTTGCTCGGATCGAGGCGGCGGATGTAGCGCTCGGCCCAGTCGAGGATGGTCAGCGTGGTCAGGCCCAAGAAGTCGAATTTGACCAGGCCGGCCGCCTCGACGTCGTCCTTGTCGTACTGGCTGACCACGCCGCCGTCGTCGCCCTGCGTGTACAGCGGGCAGAAATCGGTCAGCTTGCCGGGCGCGATCAGCACGCCGCCGGCGTGCATACCGACGTTGCGCGTCATGCCTTCCACGCGCTGCGCCAGCTCCAGCAGCTGGCGCACCTCTTCCTCGTTGTTCTCGCGCTCGGTGAGCAGCGGCTCTTCCTTCTTGGCCTCCTCGATGGTGACCAGCTTGCCCGGCTTGAACGGGATCAGCTTGGCGATGCCGTCGACGAAGCCGTAGCCCAGGTCGAGCACCCGGCCCACGTCACGCACCGCGGCCTTGGCGGCCATGGTGCCGAAGGTGGCGATCTGCGAGACCGCGTCCTTGCCGTACTTCTCCTTCACGTAGGTGATGACGCGGTCGCGCCCGTGCTGGCAGAAGTCGATGTCGAAGTCAGGCATCGAGACCCGTTCCGGGTTCAGGAAGCGCTCGAACAGCAGCGCATACTTCAACGGATCGAGATCGGTGATGCCCAGCGCATAGGCTACCAGCGAGCCGGCGCCGGAGCCACGCCCCGGCCCCACCGGCACGCCATTGTTCTTGGCCCAGTTGATGAAGTCCGCCACGATCAGGAAGTAGCCCGGGAAGCCCATCTTGATGATGGTGCCGGTCTCGAACTCCAGGCGCGCGTAATACTCGGGCCGCTTCGCCTCGCGCACGGCCTCGTCCGGGAACAGCACTTCCAGGCGCTTCTCCAGGCCTTCCTTGGCCATGTGCACCAGGTAGTCGTCGAGCGACATGCCGTCCGGCGTCGGGAACAGCGGCAGGCGCGGCTTGCCCAGTTCCAGCGTCAGGTTGCAGCGGCGCGCGATCTCGACCGCGTTCTCCAGCGCGGAGGGGATGTCGGCAAACAGCGCGCACATCTCGTCCTGCGTCTTGAAATACTGGTCGGTGGTGAAGCGGCGCGTGCGGCGCGGATTGGCCAGCAGTTCACCCTCGGCGATGCAGGTGCGCGCCTCGTGCGCGGTGAAATCGTCCGGCTTCATGAACTGCACCGGATGCGTGGCCACCACAGGCAGCCGCAACGCAGCGGCCAGTTGCACGGCCTGCTGGACATAGCTTTCCGTGCCCGGCTGTTCAGCGCGCTGCAGCTCGATATAGAAACGCTGCGGGAATATCTCGGCCCAGTGCCGCGCGGCGCGCTCGGCGCCGGCCTGGTTGCCGTTGGCCAGCGCCATCCCGACGTCACCGCCCATGGCCCCGGACAGCGCGATCAGTCCGGTGGCGAGCGGCGCACCCTCCTCGCCCGGCTCCTCGAACCAGCCCGGCTCGATCTCGGCGCGGCCGCGATGCTGGTTGGCCAGCCAGGCGCGCGACAGCAGCGTGCACAGGTTCAGGTAGCCGATGCGGTCCTGCACCAGCAGCAGCAGGCGAGCGGGCTTGTCGCGGTCGTCCGCATTGCTCAGCCAGACGTCGGCGCCGACCACCGGCTTGACGCCGCCGCCTCGGGCCTCCTTGTAGAAGCGGATCAGGCCGAAGGCGTTGGCGAGGTCGGTCAGGGCGAGCGCTCCCATGCCGTCAGCGGCGGCGGCCTTGACGGCATCGTCGAGGCGCACGATGCCATCGACGACGGAATACTCGGAGTGCAGGCGGAGGTGTACGAAGCGGGGTGCAGACATGGGGCGATATTGTACCGGCTCGGCCCGCGTTGGCGGCCTTGTTTCGGCCTGCCTCCGGCCGCGGCCAGCACCCATGCGCGCTGTCCGGGTGAACCGTCCGGGCCCACCCCGCCCGCTTGTGGCGCCGGCTGCCCGCCGCAGGGGACAAGCCCGACGACGGCGCTGGGACATGGCGGCACGCAGCGCGCGCGACGGTATAATTTCGCCTTTCCAATCAGCCAGTTATCGCCGTCCCGCCTTGACGCGTGGCGGCGCCTGCGCTCCGGTACGCGCCGTCATGCAGATCGTCAATATCTCCGCCTATAAATTCGTCTCGCTCAACGACCGCGAGACCCTGCGCGAGCACCTGCGCGAGCGCTGCGAGGCCGCCGGCCTGAAAGGCACGGTCCTGCTGGCCCCCGAGGGCATCAATCTGTTCCTGGCCGGCACGCGCGAGGCCATTGACAGCGTCGTCGGCTGGCTGCGCGCCGATGCTCGCTTCGCCGATCTAGCGCCAAAGGAAAGCCTGTCGGAGAAGCAGCCCTTCAAGCGCATGCTGGTGCGCCTGAAGAAGGAAATCATCACGATGAAGATGCCGCTGATCCGGCCGGAGGACGGGCGCGCGCCCTCGGTCGCGCCGGTCGTGCTCAAGCGTTGGCTGGACCAGGGTCATGACGACGCGGGCCGCCCCGTGGTGATGCTCGACACGCGCAACGACTTCGAAGTGGCCGTGGGCACCTTCACCGGCGCGGTAGCGTACGGCATCAGCAAGTTCAGCGACTTCCCGGCCGAGGTGGCGAGCCACCGGGCGGACCTGGAAGGCAAGACGGTGGTCTCCTTCTGCACCGGCGGCATCCGCTGCGAAAAGGCTGCGATCCACATGCAGGAAGCCGGCATCGAGCACGTCTACCAGCTCGAGGGCGGGATCCTGAAGTACTTCGAGGAAGTCGGCGGCAGCCACTATGACGGCGACTGCTTCGTCTTCGACTACCGGACCGCGCTCAATCCGAGCCTGGAGCCGGCCGGCCCCAAGCAGTGCTTCGCCTGTCGCGCGGTCGTCAGCACCGAGGAGCAGCAGAGCCCGCTCTACATCGTGGGCCAGAGCTGCCCGCACTGCGCAGCCGGCAAGGCCGCCGCCTGAGCGCGCCCGCTCAGGCGTTCACCGCGCGGAGCGAAGCACCGCTGCGCGCGCCGGCCGCTCAGTTGGCCGTCAGGCGGCCAGGAGATGGTAGAGATTGCGCAGCATCGCGGCCGTTGCGCCCCAGATGAAGCGATAGCCCCCCTCCTCGCGCGGAAAGGGCATGGCATAGAAGACGCGCTCGCCATCCACCCAGCGCAGCAACCGGCGCTGGTGGTGGACCGGGTTCATCAGGAAGGCGAGGGGCACCTCGAAGACGTCCGCTACCTCGCCGGCATTCGGCTGCAAGGTGAAGCCATCGCGCACCAGCCCCACCACCGGACTGACCAGGAAACCCGTGCCCGTGATGTAGTCCGGCAGCATGCCGATCACCTCGACGAAGTTGCGCGGCAACCCCACCTCCTCCTCCGTTTCGCGCAAGGCCGTCCAGATCCGGTCCGGGTCTGTCGCGTCGAAGCTGCCGCCGGGGAAGCTGATCTGGCCGGCGTGCGCATTCAGGTTCGCATTGCGCTCGGTCAGCAGCACCGTCAGCCCGTGCTCGCGCTCGACCAGCGGCATGAGGACCGCCGCATCGCGCAGCGCGCCGCCGCGGTCCTTGGCGCGCGAATCGTCGACCAGTTCGGGTTGCCAGGCGGGCGGCGCGTGCAGCCGCTGCCGGATGAAATCGGGGCGCAGCCGCGGCGCGTCGATGGCCGGGTGGCGCGTATCGGTATCGATGATGGGAAGGGCTTCGGGATCAAAGGCGGGGCGCATAGCGGCTAAGTATGACAGAAGCGGCCATTCCAGGCCGGCTGCACTGCAGCATGCACAGCGCAGCCCCAAAGCAAAAAGGGCACCCCGGAGGGTGCCCTCGAAACTGCCGGTTCCGGCTGCATGGCAGGCCAAGAGGCCGGCCATGCCGATCGCCTTACTGGGCGGCGGCTACCTTGGTAGCCTTCGAAACCAGCTTTTCCTTGATGCGAGCCGACTTGCCCGAACGCTGGCGCAGGTAGTACAGCTTGGCACGGCGCACATCGCCGCGACGCTTCACTTCGATGCCGGCGATCAGCGGCGAGTACAGCTGGAACGTACGTTCCACGCCTTCGCCCGACGAGATCTTGCGCACGATGAAGGACGAGTTCAGGCCGCGGTTGCGCTTGGCAATCACGACGCCTTCGTATGCCTGCACGCGCTTGCGGTTACCTTCAACCACGTTCACGTTGACCACCACGGTGTCGCCGGGAGCGAACGCGGGAATGGTCTTGTTGGCGGTCAGACGCGCGATCTCGTCTTTTTCGATTTGCTCGATGAGGTTCATCGTTTTTTCTCCTAAGCCATCATGCCGGCGTTGTGTGCCCCGGGGCAATGCCCTGGCCCCGGCAGAGGATGGGGTTTTCACTTGGCGGAAGCGAGCTCCCGCCCTGCCTTCGCGGACCACTCCGACAAGAACTTCTCGTCGGCGCGGGTCAGCAAACCCTGCTTGCGAGCCGCCTCGATCAGGTCGGGGCGCTTGCTCGCGGTATTGGCCAGCGCCTGACGGCGCCGCCATTTCTCGATCTCGGCATGGTGCCCGCCAAGCAGAATCTCGGGCACCCGCTCGCCTTCATAGACTTCCGGCCGCGTATAGTGCGGGCAGTCCAGCAGGCCATTGACGAAGCTGTCCTGCACCGCCGACTGCGCATCGCCCAGCACGCCGGGCAGATGCCGCACCACCGCGTCGATCAGCGCCATCGCCGGCAGCTCGCCGCCCGACAGCACGAAATCGCCGAGGCTGATCTCTTCGTCCACGCGCCGATCGATCAGGCGCTGGTCGATCGCCTCGTAGCGCCCGCACAGGAGCACCAGGCCGGGGCGCTGCCCCAGTTCCATCACTTTGGCATGGTCCAGCCGCGCGCCTTGCGGCGACATCAGCACCACATGCGGCTTCGCCACGCCGGCCGCGGCCTGCGCCGCGCCCGCCGCATCGATCGCATCCTCGAGCGGCTTGGCCAGCATCACCATGCCTGGGCCGCCGCCATACGGACGGTCATCGATCGTGCGGTAGTTGTCGACGGTGAAATCGCGCGGATTCCAGGTGCGCAGCGCATAGCGTTGCTGCTGGGCCGCCCGGCTGGTGATGCCCCAGTCGGTCAGCGCGCGAAACATCTCGGGAAACAGCGTGATCACATCGAACTGCATCCGCCTCTCCCCTGCTTGGCCGCCACCGTGCGGCCGGCAAATCAGTAATCCAGACCCCAGTCGACCACGATCCGCCTGGCCGCGATATCGACCTCGCGCAGATAGGCGTCAACGAAGGGGATCAAGCGCTCGCCCGGCTTGCCGTCGGGCAGCGCGTGGGCCACCTCAAGAACCTGGTGGGCCCCGTTGTCGATCAGGCCGGAGACTTCGCCCAGCGGCTCGCCCTGCTCGTTGAGCACGGCACAGCCGATCAGATCGACCCAGTAAAATTCATCTTCCGCGGGCGCGGGAAAATCCGCGCGCCGGATCCAGACGCGGCGCCCCTTGAGCGCCTCGGCCAGATTGCGATCCGCGACACCGGCCGCCTGCGCGACCACGGTACCGCTATGTTCGCGCGACTGCGCGATCTTCACGCACAGCGGTGGCGCATCCGCGCTGCCGCCGGCGAGACCGGCACGCGGCGCAGCGAGCAGCCACCAACGGCGCGCATGCAGCAGCGCATCGGCGTTCTGTGCGTGCGGCTGGACCTTGATCCAGCCACGAATGCCATAAGCCGCGCCCACATAACCGACCTCCACCAGATCCTCCGGCAGGGCATCGGCATGAATCAGCGCCGCAGGCAGCCTTGCGGGCTGCTGGGCGGTGGGCGTAGTCAACGGCCGCCGTATCGCGGCACCTTGCTTGCGCTCAGTCACTGCTCAGTCACGCTCAGTTACGCTCAATCACGACTCCGCCCCGGGTCGCGCCGCACGCCGCACGCAAGGCGCGGCCGCACACGAACACCGGGTCAGACAATCAGGCAGCGGCCTTGGCGGCGTTCTGCTTGACCAGGCGGGCCACGGTCGGCGACAGTTGTGCGCCAACGCCTTGCCAGTAGGCCAGGCGGTCAGCCACAACGCGCAGGCCTTCCTGAGCGCCGGAAGCCAGCGGGTTGTAGAAGCCGATGCGCTCGATGAAACGGCCATCGCGGCGATTGCGCGAATCAGCAGCAACGATGTTGAAGAAGGGGCGCTTCTTGCTGCCGCCGCGAGCCAGACGAATGACGACCATGGGTCAAATCCTTAGAAAACGGGGTGTTCGAACACGAAACGCAAGAGTATAGCCCAATTCTCAAGGCCAAACAAACACTTAGCCAATTGACTCGGGACTGCGGCACGGGCATTGTGGCGAGAACCACAACGGAGGGGGATTGCCGTGCGAACCAAGCTCCACTTCAGTGCTGGCCTCGTGCGCGCCGCGTTCTGCTGTGCCACGCTGCTGCTCGGCAGCCCGGCGGCCCGCGCAGCGCTGCCGATCGACGAGATCAAGCTGCCGCCAGGCTTTCACATCGAGGTGCTCAGCGACAAGGTACCGGAGGCGCGCGGCATGACACTCTCTCCGGCGGGCACACTGTTCGTGGGCACGCGCGGCGAAGGCAAAGTCTACGCCATCAGCGCGCCGCTGCAAGCGCAGCCCAAGGTGCGCACGATTGCCAGCGGCCTGACGATGCCGGTCGGCGTGGCCTTTCGCGCCGGCTCGCTGTATGCGTCGTCGGTATCGCGCATCGTGCGGCTCGATGACATCGAGGCCCGGCTGGACAACCCGCCGAAGCCGGTCGTAGTCAGCGACCGCTTTCCCACCGACACCCATCACGGCTGGAAATTCATCGCCTTCGGCCCCGACGGCTACCTCTACGTTCCGGTCGGCGCGCCCTGCAATATCTGCGCGCCCGACGAGAATCGGTACGCCAACATCATGAAGATGCGGCCCGACGGCTCCGACCTCCAGCTCGTGGCCAAAGGCGTGCGCAATACCGTCGGCTTCGACTGGAACCCGGCCACCGGCGAACTCTGGTTCACCGACAACGGCCGGGACTGGATGGGCGACGACCAGCCCGACGACGAACTCAACCGGCTCACGCGCCAAGGCCAGCATTTCGGCTACCCCTACTGCCATGCCGGCGATCTCCCCGATCCGGAGTTCGGCAAGCAGCACCCCTGCTCGGCCTTCGTGCCACCGGTCGCCAAGCTCGGTGCGCACGTCGCCGCGCTTGGCATGCGCTTCTATACCGGCAGCCAGTTCCCGCCCGAGTACCGTGGCAACACGATCTTCATCGCCGAACACGGCAGCTGGAACCGCAGCGAACCGGTCGGCTACCGTGTCGTCCGGGTGACGCTGGACGAGCAGGGCCGCGCCGTGCGCCAGCAGGTCTTTGCCGAAGGCTGGCTGCGCAAGGGCAAGCCGTGGGGCCGGCCGGTCGACGTGCAGGTCGCGCCGGACGGCTCGCTGCTCGTCAGCGACGATCTTGCCGGCGCCATTTACCGGATCCGCTACGCGCCGTAGGCCGCGCGGGCCGGCCTGACAGCAGGGAAACAATCCGTTACACCCGTAACGGGATTGGCATAGGCGCCCGCGGGGGCCGTGCGTACCATGAACCCATCTCGTGAATCCATCCGCGCGACAGGCTTCTGGAATTCCGCATGTTTTCCCGCTCACTCCTGCGCAACGCGGTGGCCGGCATGGTGCTGCTTGCAGGCCTGCTCGGCGCTGCGGCAATCAGCCACGCACAAGTCGCTTTCTGGCGACATGTGCGGCCGGACGCCCATGAGACGTCTGCCGCGCACCCACAGGCAGTCGGATGGGAAATGGCCAGCGTGCGCGCAGAAAGCCGCGACCATGTGCGCGCCCAGATCGAGCGGATGGAGGCCAGGGCCCGCGCCGATGACCGCCTGAGCGGCCGCCCGGCAGCAGCACCAGCCTCGATGCGCAACGACGACCACGGCCGCCCCGGCGACCGCGGGCGCGGAGGCGACAATGCACGCAACGACGCGCACACGCCGGCCGGCGTCGGCCCGGGGTGGCCGGCGCGCGACAGCAACGGTAACGGTCGCTGACCCGTACTGTGGCCGTTGCGGCCGTTGTGGCAGTTGTGGCAGTTGCAACTGCGTCCGCCGGAACTCCCGGGCTCTCGCGAAGGTCTCATTGGCGTGCCTGCCCACACGGGCCGGCACAGGCCGCGCCCCGCTGCGCAGCGCGGCGCCCGCCGGCATGCAGACGGCAAAAGACAACTGACCTGCCCCCTGCCCGGCCGACGCCAGCAAGCGTTGGAGGCACGGCCTCCTCCCGCAGAGATTCCCCATAGTCACACCACGGAAACCGCGTCGGCCATGACAGGCCGCTGTCGCCGCGCGCCCTGATCGGCCACGGCCTTGCCTCCCCTCATGCCGCGCCACGCCGCGACACTCTTCCCGCGAACGGACTTCATCACGCCGCACGGCTTACAATGTGACCCGCTGCACGCTGGTTGCCATACAGTACGACGCCTGGCGGGGGCGCCTGCCCGCCGCGTGATTTCATTTCGCCCTGCCATGTCCGCCGTAAGCCAAGCCACCGCCGTCCACACCAACACCCGCACCGTCCGCGGTAAGTCCAAGCTGCTCACCGTCGCCCTTGCCTTCCTGTTCGGCAGCCTGGGCGCGCACCGCTTCTATCTGGGCGGCCTGCGCGACCGCTTTGGCTGGGCGCACCTGCTCGCCACGCTGGCAGGCGCCATCGGCATCGCCTCGCTGCTGACCGATGCCGGCAATCCCGTGCTGAACTGGGCCTTCGCCGTGATGGGCGGCGCTTCCGTGACCAGCGCCTTCCTTGCCGCCATTGTCTATGGCCTGCGGCCCGACGAGAAATGGGACGCCCGCTTCAACCCGCACGGCAAGCCGACGCGGTCCGGCTGGCCGGTGGTGATCCTGGTGATCCTGTCGCTGCTGATCGGCACCGGCCTGCTGATGGCGGGCCTGGCGATCAGCTTCCAGACCTATTTCGAATCGCAGGTGGAAGCCGCGCGCGCACTGTCGCAATAGGCCGCCACCGGTATAGGCGGCCAACGGCAGCAACCGGTCGCATCAGCCGCCCTACTTCGCGCGCCTCGTCAGAACAGCGAGCCCTGGCGCGATGGCGGGGGCTGGGGCGGATGGAACCGGGAGGTGTCCAGTTCATACCGGTTGTAACGGTAGCCCAGCCTGTCGGCGGCCTTGTAGAAGCGCTGGCGCAGCAACTCGGCCCACACGCCGGTGCCGCGCATGCGCGAGGCGAAGTCGGCATCGTAGTCCTTGCCGCCGCGCATCTCGCGCACGCGGTTCATCACCCGCTCGGCCCGGTCGGGGAAATGCGCCTGCAACCACTCCTCGAACAGGGGCCGCACTTCCCAGGGCAAGCGCAGCACGATGTAGTTCGCATAGACGGCGCCAGCCTCGCGCGCAGCCTCCAGCACCCGTTCCAGGTCAGGTTCGGTGATGAAGGGAATGAGCGGCGCCACGCTGACGCCCACCGGAATACCCGCCTCGCTGAGCGTGCGAATGGTGCGCAGGCGGCGTGCCGGCGCCGCGGCGCGCGGCTCCAGGGTGCGCGCCAGCTCCCCATCCAGTGTGGTGATGGTGACGGCGGCCACCGCAAGGCGCTTGGCCGCCATCGGCGCCAGCAGATCGATATCGCGTTCAATCAGCGCGGACTTGGTGATCAGCGCCACCGGGTGGTCGCATTCATGCAGTACCTCGAGCACGCCGCGCGTGATGCGGTGCTCGCGCTCGATGGGCTGGTAGGCATCGGTGTTGACGCCCAGCGCGATGGTTTCACAGCGATAGGATGGCCGCGAGAGGGCCTCGCGCAGCCGCTCGGCGGCATTCGCCTTGGCGAACAGCCGGCTCTCGAAGTCGAGCCCGGGCGACAGGTCCAGATAGGCGTGCGTGGGCCGTGCGAAGCAGTAGATGCAGCCATGCTCGCAGCCCCGGTAAGGGTTCAGGGAGACATCGAAGGGGATATCCGGAGAGGCATTGCGGGTCAGGATGGAACGGGACCGCTCGATGGTCACGTGCGTCGCCAGCCGCGGCGGCACCTGCGCCGGGTCCGCGGCCGAGCCTGAGGGTGCGCCGCGCCCGACCGGCGCCATCGCGGCGTCGGCATCGCCCTGCCCCCAGCCATCGTCGAAGGCCTCGCGGCGGTCGCGCTCGTAGCGCCCCTGCAGATTGCTGACGGCCCCGCGTCCCTTGCGGGGCATGGGCGGCCGCCCGGGCCGTTCCGTATCGCTCATCGTTACCCCGGCCGCCTGCGCGGCCCCTTGCTCAACTGCTCAAGCCGGCTGCGCCTTCTCTTCCACCGAGATGGCCAGCGTCTCCTTGATCTCTTCCATCACCACATAGCTCTTGGACTGCGCCGCACCGGGCAGTTGCAGCAGGATATCGCCCAGCAGCCGGCGATACTCGCCGATCTCCCGGATACGCGCCTTGATCAGGTAGTCGAAATCCCCCGACACCAGGTGGCATTCCAGCACCTCGGGAATGCGCAGGACCTCGCGGCGGAACTGATCGAACATATTGCCTGACTTGTCACCCAGCGTGATCTCCACGAACACCAGCAGCGCGCTGCCCAGCAGCGCCGGATTCAGCCGCGCGTGGTAGCCCATGATGACACCGTCGCGCTCCAGCCGCTTGACCCGTTCGATGCAGGGCGTGATGGTGAGCCCGACCGCCTCGGCGAGGTCCTTCATCGAGATGCGCCCGTCGGACTGCAACAGGGCCAGGATCCTGCGGTCCAGCCGGTCCAGGCTGCGCACGGGCTGACGGCTCGTTCTCATGACTTCTTCCTGTTTCTCTGAAAATTTCAATAACTATAACTAGTGTATTTTCAATAGCATAGAAGTAAATACTTCCGTAGCTGGATATTCCAGTTGCGCCCCCAAACCCGGTTCGCCGGTCATCCAGTCGGAGTCTGTTGAAATGCGCGTTCTTGTCCTTGGCAGCGGCGTCATCGGTGTCACCAGCGCCTGGTACCTGGCCCAGGCCGGCCACGAGGTGACGGTGGTCGACCGCGAGTCCGGCCCCGCGCTGGAGACGAGCTTTGCCAATGCCGGCCAGATCTCGCCCGGCTACGCGTCGCCCTGGGCGGCGCCCGGCGTGCCGCTCAAGGCCATCAAGTGGATGTTCCAGCAGCATGCGCCGCTGACCATTCGCCCCGACGGCACCCTGTTCCAGCTGCGCTGGATCTGGCAGATGCTGCTGAACTGCAGCGCCGAGCGTTATGCAGTGAACAAGGAGCGCATGGTGCGCCTGGCCGAGTACAGCCGCGACTGCATCCGCACGCTCCGGGCCGACACCGGCATCGCCTACGAGGGTCGCCAGCAAGGCACCCTGCAGGTATTCCGCACCGACGAACAGATGGCCGGCGCGGCCAAGGACATTGCCGTGCTGGACCAGGCCGGCGTACCCTACCAGCTGCTCTCGCGCGAACAACTCGCCAGCGCCGAGCCGGCACTGGCGGCGGTCACCCACAAGCTGGCCGGCGGCCTGCGCCTGCCCAATGACGAAACCGGCGACTGCCAGCTGTTCACCCAGAAGCTGGCCGCCATGGCCGAAGCCCACGGCGTGCGCTTCCTGTACAACCGCAACATCGGCAACCTGCTGACGCGCGGCGACGCCGTGACCGGCGCCGTGGTCGACGGCGAGCCGATGAGCGCCGACCTGGTGGTGGTGGCGCTGGGCAGCTGGTCCACGCAGATGGTCAAGCCCTTCCTGCGGGGCATGTCGGACCTGCCGGTCTACCCGCTCAAGGGCTTCTCGATCACCGTGCCGATGACCGATGCCGCGCGCAGCCCGGTGTCCACGGTGCTGGACGAAACCTACAAGGTGGCGATCACCCGCTTCGACGACCGCATCCGTGTCGGCGGCATGGCGCAGATCGTGGGCTACGATCGCACGCTGGACCCGGCCAAGCGGCGCACCCTGGAGCATGTGGTCACCGATCTGTTCCCCGGCGCCGGCGATGTCAGCCGCGCCAGCTTCTGGACCGGCCTGCGCCCGATGACGCCGGACGGCACGCCCATCGTCGGCCCCACCCCGGTCAAGGGACTGTGGCTGAACACGGGTCATGGCACGCTGGGCTGGACCATGGCCTGCGGCTCGGGCAAGCTGCTGTCGGACCTGGTGTCCGGCACCAAGCCGGCCATCCGCGCCGATGACCTGTCGGTTTCGCGCTATGTGCGCGATGCCGGCCAGCGCACCTCGCCGCGCCCGGCCGTGGCCTGAAGGCAAAGCGCCGGATCGCCGGCGGCGGCAGAAAAAAACGGGCGCTTCCCGCGGGAAGCGCCCGTTTTTTCTGCCATCGTTCCTCGTACGCGACGCGGTACCGGAAACCCGCCGCTTGCGCAGCAGGCCCCGCTCCCGCGCACGATCAAAACTGCGCTTCGCTCAGCGCGTTGGCCGCTGCCCCGCCGGCCGTGATCGCATCGCGCAGCGACCCCGCCTGCGACAGCACATGTTCCGCGAAGAAATGCGCGGTGGCGATCTTGGCGTCATGAAACGCCGGATCCTCGCTGCGCTTCGCGTCGGCCGCCAGCATGGCGCGAGCCAGTTGCCAGCCCGAGAACACGATGCCGCACAGGCGCAGGTAAGGCACGCTGCCGGCGAAGACAGCGTTCGGCTCCGACTTGGCGTTCGCCACGACGAATGCACCAGCCGCCTCCAGTGCAGCACGGCCCTTGGCCAGTTGCGCCTGCACCGCGGCGAAGGCCGCGCCGCCGTGGGCGGCAAGCGCCTGCTCCGTCTGCGCGATCTGCGCGCAGATGGCACGCAGCACCGCACCGCCGTCGCGCACGGTCTTGCGCCCGATCAGGTCGTTGGCCTGGATGGCCGTGGTGCCTTCGTAGATCGGCAGGATGCGCGCGTCACGGTAGTACTGGGCCGCGCCGGTCTCCTCGATGAAACCCATGCCGCCGTGGACCTGCACGCCCAGGCTGGTCACGTCGATCGACAGCTCGGTGCTCCAGCCCTTGATCACCGGCACCAGGAACTCATAGAAGGCCTCGTTCTGCTCGCGCACCGCCGCATCGGGATGCTGGTGGGCAGCGTCGGACGCGGCCGCTGCCACATAGGCCACCGCGCGCGCGCCCTCGGTCAGGGCACGCATGGTCATCAGCATGCGCTTGACGTCGGGGTGGTGGATGATGGTGACGGCCTCGCGCGCTGAACCATCGACCGGGCGGCTCTGCACGCGCTCGCGCGCGTAGGCCACCGCATGCTGGTAGGCGCGCTCGGACACCGCCACGCCCTGCATGCCGACCGCGAAGCGCGCCGAGTTCATCATGATGAACATGTACTCGAGACCGCGATTCTCCTCGCCCACCAGGGTGCCGATGGCGCCGCCGTGGTCGCCGAACTGCAGCACGGCCGTCGGGCTCGCCTTGATGCCGAGCTTGTGCTCGATCGACACGCAGTGCACATCGTTGCGCGCGCCCAGCGAGCCGTCCGCATTGACCAGGAACTTGGGCACGATGAACAGCGAGATGCCCTTGACGCCCTCGGGCGCATTCGGCGTGCGTGCCAGCACGAGGTGGACGATGTTGTCCGCCATGTCGTGCTCACCGTAGGTGATGAAGATCTTGGTGCCGAACACCTTGTAGGTGCCGTCGCCCTGCGGCTCGGCGCGCGTGCGCACCATGGCCAGGTCGGAGCCGGCCTGCGGCTCGGTCAGGTTCATCGTGCCGGTCCACTCGCCGGCGATCAGTTTGGGCAGGAACAGGGCCTTCTGCGCTTCGCTGCCGGCGGTCAGCAGCGCCTCGATGGCGCCGTCGGTCAGCAAGGGGCACAGGGCGAACGACAGGTTGGCGCTGTTGAGCATCTCGATGCAGGCGGTCGAGATCAGCTTGGGCAGGCCCTGGCCGCCGTACTGCTCCGGATGCAGCACGCCCTGCCAGCCGCCCTCGCCGAACTGGCGGAAAGCTTCCTTGAAGCCGGGCGTGGTCGTGACGACGCCATCCTTCCAACTGCTCGGATCCAGGTCGCCGGCGCGGTTCAGCGGCGCCACCACCTGCTCGTTGAACTTGGCGCCTTCCTCCAGCACGGCCTGCGCCGTCTCCAGCGTCGCCTCCTCGAAGCCAGGCATCTGGCTGACGGCTTCCAGGCCGGCCAGCTCCTTCATCACGAAGAGCATGTCCTTGATCGGTGCGCGGTAAGTCATCGCATGTCTCCCAACTCTGTACGTGCGCAAGAGCGCGTATGAAAAAGCCGTTCGCGGGCGCCCCCGGGAACGGCTCTCGTTCTGCGGTGTGCGCCGGCCCTGCGGACCGGCGCCCCGGGACTCAGCCCAGCGCCGCCACCAGTTCCGGCACGACGGTGTTCAGGTCGCCCACCAGGCCGTAGTCGGCCACGGAGAAGATCGGCGCTTCCGGATCCTTGTTGATCGCCACGATCACCTTGGAGTCCTTCATGCCGGCCAGGTGCTGGATCGCGCCGGAGATGCCGACCGCGATGTACAGCTGCGGCGCGACGATCTTGCCGGTCTGGCCGACCTGGTAGTCGTTGGGCACGAAACCGGCGTCCACCGCGGCACGCGAGGCGCCCAGCGCGGCGCCCAGCTTGTCGGCCAGCGGCGTCAGCACCTTGGTGTAGTTCTCGCCCGAGCCCACGCCACGGCCACCCGAAACGATGATCTTGGCGGCGGTCAGCTCCGGACGGTCGCTCTTGGCGACTTCGCGCGAAACGAACTGCGACACGCCTGCATCGGCCGCGGCCGGCAGGTTTTCCACGGCAGCCGAGCCACCTTCGGCCGCGGCGGCGTCGAAGGCGGTGCCGCGCACGGTGATGACCTTGACCTTGTCGGCGGACTTCACGGTGGCGATGGCATTGCCGGCGTAGATCGGACGCTCGAAGGTGTCCGGTGCGTCGACCTTGGAGATTTCCGAGATCTGGGCCACGTCCAGCTTGGCTGCCACGCGCGGCAGGATGTTCTTGCCGTAGGGGGTAGCCGGGGCCAGGATGTGGCTGTAGTCGTTGGCGATCGCCAGGGCCTGCTCGGCGATGTTCTCGGCCAGGCCGTCGCCGAAGTACGGCGCGTCGGCCAGCAGCACCTTGGTGACGCCGGCGATCTTGGCGGCGGCGGCAGCAGCAGCGGCTGCGTTCGAGCCGGCCACCAGCACGTGGACGTCGCCGCCGCACTGGGCGGCTGCGGTCACGGTGTTCAGCGTGGCGGCCTTGATGGATTGGTTGTCGTGTTCAGCAATGACGAGTGCAGTCATGTTCTCTCTCCCCGCGCTCAGATGACCTTGGCTTCGTTCTTCAGCTTCTGCACCAGCGTGGCAACGTCCGGCACCATCACGCCTGCGCTACGCTTGGGCGGCTCCACCACCTTCAGCGTGGCCAGGCGCGGCTTGACGTCGACGCCGAGGTCTTCCGGCTTGACGGTATCCAGCGGCTTCTTCTTGGCCTTCATGATGTTGGGCAGCGTGACGTAGCGCGGCTCGTTCAGGCGCAGGTCCGTGGTCACCACGGCCGGCAGCTGCAGCGACAGCGTTTCCAGGCCACCGTCGACCTCGCGGGTCACCGATGCCTTGCCTTCGGCCACGACCACCTTCGAGGCGAAGGTCGCCTGCGGCAGGCCTGCCAGCGCGGCCACCATCTGGCCGGTCTGGTTGGAGTCGTCGTCGATGGCCTGCTTGCCCAGGATCACCAGTTGCGGCTGCTCCTTGTCGATCAGCGCCTTCAGCAGCTTGGCCACGGCCAGCGGCTGCAGGTCTTCGCTCGACTCGACCAGGATGCCGCGATCGGCGCCGATGGCCATCGCGGTGCGCAGCGTTTCCTGGCACTGGGCCACGCCGCAGGACACGGCGATCACCTCGGTGGCCACGCCGGCTTCCTTCAGACGAACCGCTTCTTCCACGGCGATTTCGTCAAAGGGGTTCATGCTCATCTTGACGTTGGCCAGATCCACGCCCGTGCCGTCCGACTTCACCCGGACCTTGACGTTGTAGTCCACCACGCGCTTGACTGCGACGAGTACTTTCATGCGCTCACTCCACTAATCACTGATAGTCAGAAATTTGCATCGCTCGCCATTATAACCACCGGTCTGGCGGCGCCCTAGTTTTTCGAACGATCGTACTATTTTATCGGCAAAGAATTGCCGGGCATAGCCCGGCAACCGCAAAAACCTTGACCTATTGTGCCGCAGGATGCCCTGCAGCGCAGCATTTCCGAAGTTTTTTTCGACTTACCACGCGGTAATCACCGAGTCCTTGTAGGTCGCCTGGATGTATTGCTTCACTTCCGGCGAGTGGTAGGCCTTCAGCAGCTTGGCCACCCAGGGCTTGTTCTTGTCTGCCTCGCGCACGGCGATGAGGTTGGCGTAGGGGCCTTTCGGGCCTTCCATGGCGATGGCGTCCTTGGTCGGCGACAGGCCGGCCGATTCCGCGTAGTTGCCGTTGATCGCAGCGGCGTCGAGGTCGTCGAGCGAGCGCGGCAGCTGGGCGGCATCGAGTTCGACGATCTTCAGCTTGCGCGGATTCTCAGCGATATCCAGCGGCGTCGCCTTCAGGCCGGCATCGGCGCGCAGCTTGATCAGGCCCTTGCTCTGCAGCAGCAGCAGGCCGCGGCCGCCGTTGGTGGGATCATTGGGCACGCCCACGCGCGCGCCGGCCTTGAGCTGGTCGAGCGACTTGACCTTCTTCGAATAGATGCCCATCGGGAAGGTGACGGTGAAGCCGGCATTGGCGAACTTGTAGCCGCGGTCCTTCATCTGCGCTTCCAGGTAGGGCAGGTGCTGGTAGCTGTTGGCGTCGAGGTCGCCGGCGGCCAGCGCGGCGTTCGGCTGGATGTAGTCGCTGAATTCGACCACCTGGATATTGAGGCCATCGCGCGCGGCCACCTTCTTCACCTGCTCCATGATCTGGGCGTGCGGCCCGCCGGTGACGCCGATCTTGATCGGCTTGTCCTGCGCGCCGGCAGCGCCGGCCAGGCCCATGCCCAGCATGAGGGCGGCGGCGCCCAGGATACCTTGCAGCACGTTGCGACGTTGCATCTCCTACTCCCCTGCCTTGCTTGTTTCGTTCTGTTTGATTTCGATTGAGGTGGACCACGCCGGGCGGCGCGCCCCCCCCCCGTGGCTACTTGTGGCTGATGCGGCGGACCATCCAGTCGCCGAAGCTCTGCACGGCCTGCACGAACACGATCAGGATCACCACCACCGCCACCATCACCTCGGTGATGTAGCGCTGGTAGCCATAGCGGATGCCGAGGTCGCCCAGGCCGCCGCCGCCGATCGCGCCCGCCATGGCCGAATAGCCGACCAGGCTGACGAAGGTGATGGTCAGGCCCGCCACGATGCCGGGCATGGCCTCGGGCAGCAGCACCTTCCAGACGATCTGCCCGGTCGTGGCGCCCATCGACTGGGCGGCCTCCACCAGGCCCTTGTCGACTTCGCGCAATGCCGTTTCGACCAGGCGCGCGACGAAGGGGATGGCCGCGATGGTGAGCGGCACGACCGCCGCGGTGGTGCCGATCGACGAACCGACGATGAAGCGCGTGAACGGGATCACCACCACCAGCAGGATGATGAACGGGATCGAGCGCACCGCATTGACGATCACGCCGATGCCGCGGTTGAACAGCGGGTGCGACAGCACGCCGCCGTTATCGGTCAGGTGCAGCAGCACGCCCAGCGGCACGCCGAACAGCGCGCCGACCACGCCCGAGATGCTGACCATCAGCAGCGTCTCGTTGAACGAGGTCAGAAACAGGTCAAACATCTCAGACCACATGCTCGATCTCCTCCACCACCACGCCCTGCTCCTGCAGGAATGCCATTGCTGCCTTCACGTCGGCCAGGTCGCCGGTGGCCATGATGGCCAGCGAACCGAAAGCCTGGCCTTGGATCTCGTCGATATGGCCGTGCAGGATGTTGAAGTCGAGGCCGTGGCGGCGGATGGCCTGGGCCAGCACCGGCTGGTCCACGTTCTCGCCGGTGAAAGCCAGGCGGTAGACATGGTCGCGGCCATTGCCGAGCCGGCTCTCGACGCGCTTGAGCACGCTATGCGGCAGCTCCTGCGCGATCACGTCGCCGATCATCGCGCGCGTGACCTCATGCTGTGGGCGCAGGAACACGTCGATCACGCGCCCTTCCTCCACCACGCGGCCCGCGTCGAGCACCGCGACCCGGTCGCAGACCTGCTTGATCACCTCCATCTGGTGCGTGATCATCACGATGGTCAGGCCGAGGTCGCTATTGATCTTGCGCAGCAGCTCCAGGATGGAGCGCGTGGTCTCGGGGTCCAGCGCCGAGGTGGCCTCGTCGGACAGCAAGACCTTGGGCTTGCTCGCCAGCGCGCGCGCGATGCCCACGCGCTGCTTCTGGCCGCCGCTGATGTGCGCGGGATAGCGGTCCTTGAGCTTGTCCAGCCCGACCAGTTCCAGCAGCGGCAGCACCACCGCGGCGATCTGCTGCTTGCTCTGGCCGGCCAGTTCCAGCGGCAGCGCGACGTTGTCGTACACGGTGCGCGAAGAGAGCAGGTTGAAGTGCTGGAAGATCATGCCGATCTCGCGGCGCGCCAGCCGCAGGGCGCCGTTGTCCAGCCCGGTCAGGTCCTGTCCCGCCACGATGACTCTGCCGCTGGTGGGACGATTGAGCAGGTTGATGGCACGCACCAGGGTGCTCTTGCCGGCGCCGCTGCGGCCGATGATGCCGAAAACCTCGCCTGCCGCGATGGACAGGTTGACATCCCGCAATGCGTGCACATCCCCCGATGTACCGGGAAACCGCTGCGAGAGACCTTGCAGTTCGATCATGTGAAAAGGCGAAAAGAAAACGGCAACAGGCGAGAAAGTCTCCAGCGCTGTTGCCGTACGTTGTTTTTCTGCGAAGTGGCTATTTTAAGCGATCCGCTTCATACCAGAAACGAATTTTTTCCGATGGTCTTATGCCTATTGCGCATAAGGACCACATTAAAGATACTTAAGAGACACTTTTATAAGCGCCGATCGCGCCTCAGCCGCGCCAGGCCGGCGGGCGCTTGTCGAGAAAGGCCTGCACCCCTTCCAGCGCAGACTCATCCATCATATTGCAGGCCATGGTCTGGCCGGCCAGCTGGTAGGCCGCCTCGATGCCCATCTCCAGCTGCCGATAGAACAGCCCCTTGCCGGCGGCAACGGCCGCCGCGGGCTTGGCGCAAATACTGGCGGCCAGCCGCGCCACCTCCTCGTCCAGCGCGTCCGGCGGCACCACGCGGTTGACCAGCCCGCGCTCGCGCGCTGCCTGCGCGCTGATCATGTCGCCGGTCAGCAGCATCTCCATGGCCTGCTTGCGGCCCAGGTTGCGCGACAGGGCCACACCGGGCGTCGAGCAGAACAGGCCCAGGTTGACGCCGGACACGGCGAAACGCGCATCGTCGGCCGCCACCGCGAGGTCGCACATCGCCACTAGTTGGCACCCGGCCGCGGTGGCGATGCCTTGCACTCTTGCGATGACGGGCTGCGGCATCTTCTGGATCGCCATCATCGCCCGCGTGCAGCGGTCGAACAGGCGCCGGTAGTAGTCGTGCGAGGGTTGCGCGCGCATCTCGCGCAGGTCGTGCCCAGCGCAGAAGGCACGCCCGGCCCCGGCCAGCACCACCACGCGCACGGCGGGGTCGGCGGCAATGCGCCCGAGCGCCGCGGCCAGCGCGTCCAGCAAGCCCTCCGACAGCGCGTTGAACGCCTCGGGGCGGTTCAGCGTGAGGCGCAGCACCCCGGGTGCGTCCAGCGATTCCTGCAGCAGCGGGGAAGCCACCCTGTTTTCCGATTCAGCCATGATCCTGTCTCCGATGATCCTGCAGCGCCCTAGCCTTCCATCAGCACCTTCAGGTGCGCGGCCACGCTGCGCGCCAGCGCGCTCAGGTTATAGCCGCCTTCCAGGCAGCTGACGATGCGGCCCTGCGCATGGCGACGCGCCACCTCGAGCAGGCGCTCGGTGATCCAGGCGTAATCCTGCTCGACCAGGCCCATCTGTCCCATGTCGTCCTCCCGGTGGGCATCGAAGCCGGCCGAGATAAACAGCATCTGTGGCTTGAAATCGTCCAGGCGCGGCAGCCAGATGGTCTCCACCACTTCCCGCACCGCCATGCCATTCGAATAGGCTGGCAGCGGGATATTCGACATGTTCGGCACGATGTGCTCGGTGCCGCTGTACGGATAGAACGGGTGCTGGAAGATGCTGCACATCAGCACGCGCGGCTCGCCGCGGAACGCGGCCTCGGTGCCGTTGCCATGGTGCACGTCGAAGTCGACGATGGCGACCCGCTCGAGCCCGTGGGCTTCGAGCGCGTGCCGCGCGGCGATCGCCACGTTGTTGTAGAAGCAGAAGCCCATGGCACGGTCGGGCTCCGCATGATGGCCCGGCGGCCGCACGCAGCAGAAGGCGTTCTCCAGCTCGCCGGCGATCACCGCATCAGTGGCGGCCACCGCGGCGCCGGCCGCATGCGCGGCGGCATCGAGCGTGTGGGCGTTCATCAGCGTATCCGGGTCGATCGGATGGTAGCCACTGGCCGGGCTGGCCGCGGCCAGCGACGCCACGTACTCGGGCCGGTGCACGCGCCCGATCTGTTCGGCGCTGGCGGGCGGCGCCTCGCGCCGGTCCAGCAGGCCGTCGAGCCCGTGCGAGATCAGGTGGTCTTCGATCGCCTGCAGCCGCTCCGGGCATTCGGGGTGGAAGTGCCCCATCTCGTGCAGCAGGAAGGACGGATGGGTGTAGTAGCCGGTCGGCATGCTCTTATTTGGGCCCTTGGCAGGGCGAATTAGTCTCCATTCGCTACGTTAGCACAGTCGACAGCCCCCACCCAATGGGCGAGGCGGACACGTCGCATCCGCTATACTCATGCGCACTTGCAAAGGACACTATGACCGATTCACAGCGTTCCCTGCGCCGCCCGTTGCTGGGCGCCGCGATCGCCGCTGCGGCCCTTGGCCTGTGCGGCGTGTCCCCCGTGTCGATGGCCGCCGGCAAGCGCCGCGTGAGCCTGCGCGAGGAGGAAATCGAGCCCGGACGCTACCGCGACAACGCACAGGCGCGCGCCTTCATCGACGAGATGGCCGCCCGCCACGGCTTCGACCCCAACCAGCTGGCCGACTGGTTCGGCCAGACTGCCTACTCCGCCACGGTGGCTCGCCTGATCATGCCGCCGGCCACGCCGGGACGCAAAAGCTGGCGCGCCTACCGCTCCCGCTTCATCGAGCCGATCCGCATCAATGCCGGCGTGCGTTTCTGGCAGGACAACCGGGACACCCTGCGCCGCGCCGAAGCCGAGTTCGGCGTGCCGGCTTCCGTGATCGTCGGCATCATCGGCGTGGAGACCATCTACGGCCGCGACATGGGCACCTTCCGCGTGATGGACTCGCTCTCCACGCTGGCCTTCGACTATCCCGACACGCCCAACCGCGAGACGCGCAGCGCGATGTTCCGCAGCCAGCTCGCGGACTTCCTGCTGTGGTGCCGCGATACCCGCACCGACGTCTTCTCGGTGCTGGGCTCCTACGCCGGCGCCATCGGCATCCCGCAGTTCATGCCCACCAGCCTGCGCGAGTACGCCATCGACTACGACGGCGACGGCCGCATCGACCTGCGCAACAGCCCGAGCGATGCCATCGGCAGCGTGGGCCGCTTCCTGCAGCTGCACGGCTGGGAGCCGGGCCGCCCGGTGGTATGGCGCATCGCCGACGATGACGGCAGCCGGGGCGTGGCCGCCGCCGCGGCCGATGGCGAACCCTGGCCCACGCGCACGCTGAACCAGCTTCTGAAGGCGGGATTGCGCGTGGACGAGCCCATCGACGTGGCGCGCGAGGGCGAGACCGGCGTGCTGATCGTCGACCTGCCCACACCGGACCAGCCCACCGACTACCGCATCGGACTGCGCAATTTCTATGTGCTGACGCGCTACAACCGCAGCTTCTTCTATGCGCTGGCGGTGTATGAGCTGGGAGAGGCGGTCAAGGCGGCGATGGGCTGAGAAAAACCCGCCAAAGCCGAGCAAACCCGCCGAAGCCGAGCGCCAAGGACGAGGTCTTGGCTCCCTCTCCCCTCATGGGGAGAGGGTTGGGGTGAGGGGTGGTCTAGCAAGGCGCCACGCACAGGCAAAGCCGTCGGTGTTGTCCAGCACGCGATGGCGAAGCCGCCGGTGTGGTCCAGCACGTCGCCGTTTGCAAGCGCCCGCCCTCTCCCCCGGCCCCTCTCCCGCAAGCGGGAGAGGGGAGCAAACCGAGGGCGTAAGAAAGTTCAGCGCCCCGCCCCGCACGAGCGGAGCAAGTCAAACCTCAGGCCGGAAATACGCCCGTCGACAGGTAGCGGTCGCCGCGATCGCACACCACGAACACGATGGTGGCGTTCTCCACTTCCTCGGCAATGCGCAGGGCCACGCACAGCGCGCCCGCGGCGGAGATGCCGCAGAAGATGCCTTCCTCGCGTGCCATCCGGCGCGCCATGTGCTCGGCGTCGCTCTGGCTGACCGGCTCGGTGCGGTCGATGTGCTTCGGATCGTAGATCTTGGGCAGGTAGGCTTCCGGCCATTTGCGGATGCCCGGAATGCGCGAGCCTTCCGCCGGTTGCGCGCCCACGATCTGGATCTCCGGATTCTGCTCCTTCAGGTAGCGCGACACGCCGGTGATGGTACCGGTGGTGCCCATGGCGGAGACGAAATGCGTGATGCGGCCCTCGGTGTCGCGCCAGATCTCAGGTCCGGTGGTCTCGTAGTGCGCCTGCGGGTTGTCCGGGTTCGCAAACTGGTCGAGGATCACGCCCTTGCCTTCGCGCTGCATCGACTCGGCCAGGTCGCGCGCATACTCCATGCCGCCCTTGACCGGCGTGAGCAGGATCTCCGCGCCATAGGCCGCCATGCTCTGGCGGCGCTCCAGGCTCAGGTCCTCGGGCATGATCAGCACCATCTTGTAGCCGCGGATCGCTGCCGCCATGGCCAGCGCGATGCCGGTGTTGCCCGAGGTGGCCTCGATCAGCGTATCGCCCGGCTTGATGCTGCCGCGCGCCTCGGCGCGGGCGATCATCGAGACCGCCGGCCGATCCTTGACCGAGCCGGCCGGATTGTTGCCCTCGAGCTTGCCGAGAATCACGTTGCCGCGTTCGGCGTTGCCCGCCCCGGGAATGCGCTGCAGTCGCACCAGCGGCGTGTTGCCGATGGTGTCTTCAATCGTCTTGTAGGCCATGGTGCTGGATCATCAATGTCGGCGGACATTGTAATGCAGCCGCCTTGCCCTTGCCGGCGGCGGGGAAATGCGCCGCCGGCGCTGCCCGCGGCCGGACTCAGCCGCGCTCGCGGCCGTTGCCCAGCACGTGGTAGAGCAGGATGGCGCCGAAGGTCGCGGTGCCGATGCCGCCTAGAGTCATGCCGCCCAGCTTCAGGGTCAGGTCGCCGGCGGCCACCGTCAGCGTGGCGCCCACGGTGATCAGGTTGCGCGAGCTGGAGAAGTCGACGTGGTTCTGCACCCAGATGCGCCCCGCGGTGGCCGAGATAAGGCCGAACACCACGATGGTCAGGCCGCCGATCACCGGGCCGGGGATGGTCAGGATCAGCGCACCGAACTTGGGCGAGAAGCCGAGCAGGATGGCGACCGCGGCCGCCACCACGAAGATCAGCGTCGAATAGATGCGGGTCACGGCCATCACGCCCATGTTCTCGGCATAGGTGGTCACACCGGTACCACCGCCGCTGGCCGAGATCATGGTGGCAATGCCATCGCCGATGAAGGCGCGGCCGATATACGGGTCCAGGTTGCGGCCGGTCATCACGCCGATGGCCTTGATATGCCCGAGGTTCTCCGCCACCAGCACGATGGCCACCGGTGCTATCAGCAGCATGGCATGCGCGTCGAACACCGGCGCGGTGAACACCGGCAGGCCGAACCAGGCCGCGCTGGCCACGCCGGAGAAGTCGATGGGCTTGCCCAGGCCCATCACATTGGTGGCCAGCCAGTACAGCAGGTAGCCGGCCAGGCCGCCGAGCAGCACCGGCAGCCGGCCCAGCATGCCCGGCATGCGCACCGCCACCATGCCCACGGCCAGCACCGTCAGCAGGCCGATCCAGGTATCGAGCGAGGCGCCGCTGACCGCCTTGACCGCGACCGGCGCCAGGTTCAGGCCGATCGCCGCGACGATGGCGCCGGTCACCACCGGCGGCATCAGCCGCTCGACCCACTGATAGCCGACGGCCTGCACCACGAGGCCGATCACCGTGTACAAGGCGCCGGCGGCGATGATGCCGCCCAGCGCGAGCGGGATGTTGACATTGGGGCCGCTGCCGCCGTAGCCGGTGGCGGCGATCACCACGGCGATGAAGGCGAAGCTCGAACCCAGGTAGCTGGGCACCCGGCCGCGCACGCAGAGGAAGAAGATCAGCGTGCCGATGCCCGAGAAGAGAATGGCGATATTGGGCGGGAAACCCATCAGGATCGGCGCGATCGCGGTCGAGCCAAACATGGCCACCACGTGCTGGATGCCCGCCAGCAGCGTCTGCCCGGCCGGCAGCCGTTCATCCGGGGCAATCACGCCCTCGGTCTTCAGCGTCCACTTCGGCAAGAAGCCCGCCCCGCCGATCTCAACTTGGTTCTGCATGTATTGTTCTCCCGATTTCTCTCTCGCGGCCGGCCATGGCCTGGGCGCCCGGCCGGCTCGTGGTCATTTCCGCCGGCGAATCCGACTGGGCCGGACTGCGGCGCATTGCGACGCACAGCTTCGGCTACCCGTCCCGAAACAGGCACTGCCTGCCGCGGCGTCCGCATGATACTCCGCGCAAGGGGGGCAAACGAAGCGGAGAATGGCACAAGCACGAGCCATACCAAGGCCAGCACGGCCGGGCTGCCACTGCGTGCAACGACAAAGAAAAAGCCCCGGACGGACCGGGGCTCGCTATCACTGCATCGGGAGGCGGCGCCTGGCGCCGCCCGCTTAGCGCGCCCTATCAGCGCGCCCTATCAGCGCGCCGGCTTGACGGCCACCTTGGCACTGGCCTTGGGATCGGGCTTGGCGTCCTTCTTTGCCGCGGCGGGCGCAGGCCTGGCGCCGAAGGTGAGCCCCTGCTCCTGCATCCGTATCACGGACTTCGGACCCACGCCCTTGACGCGCAGGGCCAGGTCGTCGGCGTCCTTGTACGGGCCGTTCTTGGCGCGCTCATCGAGGATGGTGCTGGCCGTGGCCGGGCCGATCCCCTTGATGGTGCGCAGCGCGGCCTCGTCCGCGCTGTTGACGTCGACCGCCTGCGCGGCGCCCGAGAGGGAAAATGCCAGGGCGGCCAGCGCCGCCAGCAATGATCGCTTGCTCATGGAAGGCTCTCCTATCCGGTTGGGTGGGACCGCACCGCGATGCGGCGGGTCCTGGGCAGGATAAGAGCGGGCGCAGGGGCGAGCGTCGATCGTCAACACAAGTTGACAACATCCGCACGAAGTTGTGTCCGAGGTGGACGGCCTGGACGGCCGCTGCCTGCGATCTCAGCCCCGCTGCAGCAGCCAGCGGCAGTAGCGGGCCACGCCTTCCTGCACGGTCAGGAACGGCGCATCGTAGCCGGCCGCGCGCAGGCGCGACATGTCGGACTGCGTGAAGCACTGATACTTGCCGCGCAGCGCATCGGGGAACTTGACGTACTCGAGCAGGCCCTCCTGCGTCATCTCGTCCAGCGACAGCGCCGGCTTGCCCTCCGCCTCGCGCAGGGTGTTGACCACGGTGGTCGCGATGTCGTTGAAGGGCTGGGCGCGGCCGGTGCCGAGATTGAAGATGCCGGACTTGTCCGGATGCTCGAGGAAGAACAGGTTGACCTTGACCACATCCTCGACCGAGATGAAGTCGCGGCTGTGGCCGCCCGGCGCGTAGCCACCGTATTCGCCGAACAGCTTGACGATGCCGTCGGCACGGAACTGGTTGAAGTTGTGGAAGGCCACGGACGCCATGCGGCCCTTGTGGTCCTCGCGCGGGCCGTAGACGTTGAAGTAGCGGAAGCCGACGATCTGCGACAGCGCGCTCGGCATCGTGCGGCGCACCACCTGGTCGAACAGGAACTTCGAATAGCCGTAGACGTTGAGCGGCTTCTCGTAGGCCCGCTCCTCCTTGAACGTCTGCGAGGCGCCGTAGGTGGCGGCCGAGGAGGCATAGAGGAACTGCGCGCCCAGGTCCAGGCAGCTGCGCAGCAGCGCCTGGGTGTAGCGGAAGTTGTTCTCCATCATGTAGCGCCCGTCGCTCTCCATGGTGTCGGAGCAGGCGCCCTCATGGAAGATCGCGCGGACCTTGCCGAACTCGCCGCGCTCCAGGCGGGCGAGGAAGTCGCCCTTGTCCAGGTAGTCGCGGATCTCGCAGTCGACGAGGTTGTGGAACTTGTCGGCGCGGGTCAGGTTGTCCACGGCGATGATGTCGTCTTCGCCCCGGTCATTCAGGCCCTTGACGAGGTTGCTGCCGATGAAGCCGGCGGCGCCGGTCACGATGATGGTCATGGTCGATCCAACAAGTCCAACAGGTTCAACAGGTCCAACAAATCCGACTGGTCCGACTAGTTCAACTAGTCCAGCCAGTCCACGAATCCAACAATGGCTGCGCAGCGCGCAGCCTCGGTGAAACGGTCTGCCGCCCCACGCTCAGACGCCTCTCAGGCGCCCGCGCCGAACAGCTCGGCGTAGCTGACCACCGCCGTGCCCAGCTTGCCCACCACGATGCCGCCCGCGCGATTGGCCACTTGCACGGCCTCCTTCAACGGCACGCCGGCGCCGAGCATTGCGGCCAGCGTGGCGATCACCGTATCGCCCGCGCCGGACACATCGTAGACCTCGCGCGCCTGCGCCGACACATGCAGGACTTCGGTCTCGGTATAGAGCGTCATGCCCTCTTCCGAGCGTGTCAGCAGCAGCGCGTCGAGCTGCAGGTCGCGGCGCAGGTTCTGGGCGCGGATGGTCAGGTCCGCCTCGGTCTTCCAGGCACCCACCACATGGCGCATCTCGGCGCGGTTCGGCGTGATCAGCGTGGCGCCCCGATAGCGCGAGTAGTCGTCGCCCTTGGGGTCGACCAGCACCGCGCGGCCCGCCGCGCGGCCGGCCTCGACCATGCGGCCGACATGCGCCAGGCCACCCTTGCCGTAGTCCGACAGCACCAGCACCTCGTGCTCGGCTAGCAGCGCCTGGAAGCGGTCCTGCACCGAGCGCAGCACTTCATGGGTGGGCGGCTTCTCGAAATCCACGCGCAGCAACTGCTGCTGCTGCGCCACCACGCGCAGCTTGATGGTGGTGTTGACGGCAGAGTCCCGATGCAGGTACGGCGTGACCTCGCAGGCTTCCAGCAGTGCCTCCAGGGTACGGCCCGGCTCGTCGTCGCCGACCACACCGAGCATGCCTACGTGGGCGCCCAGCGCGGCCGCATTGCGCGCCACGTTGGCGGCCCCGCCCAGGCGCTCGTCGCTGCGCTTGATCTGCACCACCGGCACCGGCGCCTCCGGCGAGATGCGCTCGACGTCGCCGAACCAGTAGCGGTCCAGCATCATGTCGCCCACCACCAGGATGCGGGCCTGGCGGATCTGTTCCTGCGGAATAACACTCTTGTTCATGGACATCCCTTGGCAGCGCCGCCCGGTCCGTCAGCCGAGCGGCTGGCTAGCTTACCCGTTTGCCCACTGGGCTACTGCGCGACCTGCCCGGCCGTGGTCGACGGCCGCCCGATCGCGTGGTACTCGATGCCCGCTTCCTGCATCGCCTCGGGTTCATAGAGGTTGCGCCCGTCGAAGATCACCGGCGCCTTCAGGCGCTGGCGGATCTGCGCGAAATCCGGGCTGCGGAACACTTTCCATTCGGTCATGATGATCAGAGCGTCGGCGCCTTCCAGCGCCGGCATCTGCTGCTCGCAGAACTGCACGCGCGCGAAAGCGCCTTCGATGTCGGCCAGGTCCATCTCCATCACGCGGCGCGCCTCTTCCATCGCCACCGGGTCGTGCACGCGCAGCGTGGCGCCGCGCGAGACCAGTTCGCGCACCAGCACTCTCGACGGCGCCTCGCGCATGTCATCGGTGTTGGGCTTGAAGGCCAGGCCCCAAAGCGCGAAGGTGCGGCCCGTCAGGTCGGCGCCGAAGCGGCTCACCACCTTGTGGCCGAGCACCGCCTTCTGGGCATCGTTGACCGCCTCGACCGCCTCCAGCACGCGCAAGGGCTTGCCGTGCGCGGCGGCGGTGCGCATCAGCGCCTGCACATCCTTGGGGAAGCATGAACCGCCGTAGCCGGCACCGGCGTACAGGAAGCTGTAGCCGATGCGCGGATCGGAGCCGATGCCCAGGCGCACCAGTTCGATATCCGCCCCGACCTCGTCGGCCAGGTTGGCCAGCTCGTTCATGAAGGAGATACGGGTGGCCAGCATGGAGTTGGCCGCGTACTTGGTGAACTCCGCCGAACGCACGTCCATGTAGAAGGTGCGCTCGTGGTTGCGGTTGAAGGGCGCGTAGAGCTGGCGCATGATGGCCTTGGCATGGCGGCCCGCGACGTTGTCGTCGCAGCCCAGCACGATGCGGTCGGGACGCATGAAGTCCTCGACGGCTGCGCCTTCCTTCAGGAATTCCGGGTTCGACACCACCGAGAACTGCAGGTCTTCGAGGCCGCGTGCGGCCAGTTCCTCGCGAATGACCTCGGCCACGCGGTCACCGGTGCCTACCGGCACGGTGGACTTGTCGACCACCACCTTGAAGCCGGTCATATGGCGGCCGATATTGCGCGCGGCGGCCAGCACGTACTTCAGGTCGGCCGAGCCGTCCTCGTCGGGCGGCGTGCCGACAGCGATGAACTGCACGTCGCTATGCTCGACGCTGGCGGCCGCATCGGTGGAGAAGGTCAGGCGGCCGGCGGCGCGGTTGCGCTCGATCAGCTCCTTGAGTCCGGGTTCGTAGATGGGCACGCCGCCCGCGTTGAGCAGCGCGATCTTTTTCTCGTCGACGTCCAGGCAGAAGACGTCGTTGCCCAGCTCGGCCAGGCAGGCACCGGTCACGAGGCCGACATAGCCGCTGCCGATGATGGTGACTTTCATTGTTCGTACTCCAGATTCGGGTGCGCGTGCGCGTGGGGGTGGCCGGCGTCAGCCGAGCGATTCCGTGCGACGCGGCGCATAGGTTTCCCAGCGGGCGCAGCCGGGGCAATGCCAATAGAATAGCCGGGCGCGGAATCCGCACTCGCGGCAGGTGTAGCGTGCCAGGTTACGCGTGCGCATCTGCAACAGCTTGCTGATCGCGCCCGCCTCCTGCGCCTGTTCGGTGGCCGCAGTCGCCGCGGTGGCCGCAGTCGCCGCGCCGTCGGCCGCTGGCGCCGCCGCATCGGCGGGCGCCTCCTGCTTGCCCAGCTCGGCCTGTGCTTCGAAATAGCGGGCCAGCGCCTGCAGCGACGGTTGCCGGCGCAACTGGTCACGCATCAGCGCGACCGCCGCCGCCGGCCCGTTGGCTTCCAGCTCGGCACGGTAGGCTGTGTCGAGCAACTCGGCCGCGAGGTTGCCCTTGAGCAGGCCATGCAGCCATTCGAGCGCGCGTCCCCGCTCGCCGAGCTGTTCATAGGCCTTGACCACGCGGTCGGCCACCAGCGGCACGAAGGCGGCGTCCTGCCGCTCGATGCCCAGCCAGTGCTCGAGCGCCGCGGCAGGGTCGCCGGCGGCCGCGGCCACATCGCCGAGCAGAATCGGCGCGCGCACGTTCTTCGGATTCTCCTTGAGCGCCTGGCGCAGCCACTGCACCGCCTGCTCGGGCTGCTTGCGCTGCAGCGCCTCCTGCCCCAGCTCGCAGCAGAACTGCGCGATCTGCACGCTGTAGTCCTTCTGCTCCGCGGCCTGCAGCTCCCGCGCCGCATCGATGGCCTTGCTCCATTCCTTCTCGACCTCATAGAGTTCGAGCAGCACGCGCTTGGCCGAGACCGCATAGGGCCCGGACATCAGCCGCCGCAGCGACTCTTCTGCCCGGTCCAGCAGGCCGGCGCGCAGGAAATCCTGGCCCAGTTCGTACAGGGCGTGCTCGCGCTCCGGTTCGGGAAGGTCCGGGCGGGTGGCCAGGTTCTGGTGCACGCGGATGGCGCGCTCAGTCTCACCGCGCCGGCGGAACAACGCGGCCAGGGCGAAGTGCAGTTCCGTGGTTTCCGGATCCAGCCGGGCCACTTCGACGAAGGCGTCGATGGCCTTGTCCGGCTGCTCGTTGAGCAGGAAATTCAGGCCCTTGAAATAGGAGCGCGGCAGCGCCCCCTGCTCGCTCATCAATTGGCGCACATCGAAGCGTGCAGCCATCCAGCCGAGGCCGAAGATGAGGGGCAGTCCCAGCAGCCACCAGGTTTCAAACATCATGACTCAGACTTTCGGGCCCATTACGTTGTAGGGAGCGCCCGCGCCGCGCTCGCTGCCGGCCTCGCCCGCCTGCGCGCGCGCCGCTTCGAGCGAGCGGCGCAGCCGTCCGGCTTCCATGCGCTGGCGCATTAGCGCGGGCGCCACGGCAACCAGCGCGGCGACGATGCCGAGCGCGAAGGCGGCAAGCAGGATCAGGATCAGCGGCGCATGCCAGACCACGCCGAAGAACAGTTGCAGCGCCGCCTCTCCGGTATTGCGCAGCGCCAGCACGAAGAGCAGCACGAACAGCACGATGCGGAGAATCCAGGCGACAAGTTTCATGCGAGCGAGAGCGGGCTAGATGGCGGGCTAGGAAGACGCGTTCGGGAGCCAGCGTTAAGGCATTTGCGGCGAATTCCCGGCATTGTAACGGAATCGTTCTCGACAGAAGGTAAGCAGTTGCCGGCATCTGTATCGAAACATGACAGCTTCGTCACACTGATGCAGGAAAGGCGCACCAATGAAAAAAGCGCTCCGGACAGGAGCGCTTTTACAGCAGGCGGCGAACCACGGATCCGCTCAGGAGCGGACCAGGTTCAGGCCGCCATCGAGCATGGCGCCACCACCCTGCGGCTGGGCCGCAGGCGCGGCCGAGCCAAGAGCGGCGGCATGGCCGCCGCCGCTACCGCCGCCGTTGACCGGCGACTGCAGCGGCGAGCGGTCGACCCGCTCGCGCAATTCCTTGCCAGCCTTGAAGTGCGGCACCCGCTTCTCGGGGACCAGCACCCGTTCGCCGGACTTGGGATTGCGGCCCACGCGCGGCGGACGCCGGTTCAGACCGAAGCTGCCAAAGCCGCGGATCTCGATGCGATGGCCGTCGGCCAGCGCATCGGACATCGCGTCGAGGATCGTTTTCACTGAGATGTCCGCATCGCGCAGCAGCAGCTGCGGGAAACGGCCAGCCAGTTTTTCGACGAGCTCGGACTTGGTCATGGGCCTTCCGCTACGCGCTTATGGTGCCAGCGCTTACTGGTTTTCCTGGCCGAGCTTGGCCTTCAGCAGCGCGCCCAGGTTGGTCGTGCCAGCCGTGCCGGTGTCAGCCTGGAACTTCTGCATGGCTTCCTGCTGCTCTGCGTTGTCCTTGGCCTTGATCGACAGGTTGATGTTGCGCGACTTGCGGTCGACGTTCACCACCAGGGCGGTGATCTGCTCGCCTTCCTTCAGCACGTTGCGGGCATCTTCCACGCGGTCAGCGGAGATTTCCGATGCACGCAGGTAGCCTTCCACGTCGTCAGCCAGCTGCACCACGGCGCCCTTGGCATCCACCGTCTTGATGGTGCCGGTCACGAGCGAACCCTTGTCGTTGGCCGAGATGAAGTTGTTGAACGGATCGCCCGACAGCTGCTTGATGCCCAGCGAGATGCGCTCCTTGTCGACGTCGATGCCCAGCACCACGGCTTCCACCTCGTCGCCCTTCTTGTACTTGCGCACGGCTTCTTCGCCGGTTTCTTGCCAGGACAGGTCCGACAGGTGAACCAGGCCGTCGATGCCACCGGGCAGGCCGATGAACACGCCGAAGTCGGTGATCGACTTGATCTGGCCGGCCAGCTTGTCGCCCTTCTTGTGGTTGCGGCTGAAATCGTCCCACGGGTTGGCCTTGCACTGCTTCATGCCCAGGCTGATACGACGCTTGTCTTCGTCGATATCCAGCACCATGACTTCGACTTCGTCGCCCAGCTGGACAACCTTGGACGGGGCCACGTTCTTGTTGGTCCAGTCCATTTCCGACACGTGCACCAGGCCTTCGATGCCGGCTTCGATCTCGACGAACGCACCGTAGTCGGTCAGGTTGGTCACCTTGCCGAACAGGCGGGTGCCTTGCGGGTAGCGGCGCGAGATGCCGACCCACGGATCTTCGCCCAGCTGCTTCACGCCCAGCGAGACGCGATTCTTTTCCTGGTCGAACTTGAGGATCTTGGCGGTGATTTCCTGGCCAACCGACAGCACTTCGCTGGGGTGGCGGACACGGCGCCATGCCAGGTCGGTGATGTGCAGCAGGCCGTCGATGCCGCCCAGGTCCACGAACGCACCGTAGTCGGTGATGTTCTTGACGATACCGTTGACGATGGCGCCTTCCTTCAGGGTCTCCATCAGCTTCTGGCGCTCTTCGCCCAGGGTCGCCTCAACAACGGCGCGGCGCGACAGCACCACGTTGTTGCGCTTGCGATCCAGCTTGATGACCTTGAATTCCAGGGTCTTGCCTTCGTACGGGGTGGTGTCCTTGATCGGACGCACGTCGACCAGCGAGCCGGGCAGGAAGGCGCGGATGCCGTTGACCATCACGGTCAGGCCGCCCTTGACCTTGCCGGTCACGGTACCCGAGATGATTTCGCCGTCTTCCAGCGCCTTCTCGAGGTTCAGCCACGAGGCCAGACGCTTGGCCTTGTCGCGGGAAAGGATGGTGTCGCCATAGCCGTTCTCGAGCGCATCGATGGCCACGGAGACGTAGTCGCCGGCCTGCACTTCGAGCTCGCCCTGGTCGTTCAGGAACTCCTCCACCGGCACGAAAGCCTCGGACTTGAGGCCGGCATTGACGACCACGAAGTTGTGGTCGATGCGCACGACTTCAGCGGAGATCACTTCGCCAGCCTTCATATTGGAGCGGGCGATCGATTCCTCGAACAGTGCGGCAAAGGATTCGTTGGTTTGCAGGTCGGACATAAACGTAGGTTAGCAATCCGCTAGTACGCTGGCCGGCGCGAGGATCGCGCACAGTCTGCCAATGCAGCGGGGTCAAGTTGAACAAAGCCAGCGCCGGCCTTCAGCGGCCGGGCAGGCACCTCGGCGCCCGGGAAGCGGCCGGATGCGGCGTCAGATCACGCGCGCGTCGCGGCATGCCACTCGAGCACCTGCGCCACCGCCTGCTCCACCGTCATGTCGGAGGTATCGAGCAGTCGCGCATCTTCGGCGGGACGAAGGGGGGCGGCGGCACGGGTACGGTCCCGCGCATCGCGCTCCTCGAGGTCACGCAAAAGGTTTTCGATATTAGCAGAAATCCCCTTATCAATCAATTGTTTATAGCGCCTCCGGGCGCGCGCTTCTGCACTCGCCGTCAAGAATACTTTAAGCCGTGCATCGGGAAAGATCACGGTTCCCATGTCGCGGCCGTCGGCCACCAGGCCGGGCAGCTTGCGGAAGTCGCGCTGCAGCCTGGTCAGCGCATCGCGCACCGGCTGGTGCACGGCGATCGCCGAAGCGCGGTTGCCGATCGCCTCGGCACGTATCGCCAGGCTCACTTCCTCGCCGGCCAGCCAGACCCGGTCCGGGCCGAACTTCACATCGAGGCTGGCGGCCAGTTTTGCAAGACCGTCGACATCCTGGACGTCGATGCCCGCGCGCGTGCTCGCCAGCGCCACCAGCCGGTACAGGGCGCCGCTGTCGAGCAGGTGGAAGGCCAGCGCATCGGCCACCTTGTGCGCGACGGTGCCCTTGCCGGAAGCGGTGGGCCCGTCGATTGTGATGACATCCACGATAGTCATTTTCAATTACAACAAAAGAAACAATTAAGTTTTTAACTCAAACGAGAATCATTATTATTCTTGCCATGGCGCTCGCAAGCACTCGGCTCGATCCGGTGACGGCGCCGACAGTCCATCATCGTTGCGAGGCAATCGAGGCAATCTACCATGGCTAAAACCCTGTCGTTTGGCATCATGCACCTGGGCATCGCCTTCTGCGTGACCTACGCATTGACCGGCAGCCTTGCCGTCAGCGGCGCCGTCACCTTCGTCGAACCACTGGTCAACACGGTGGCCCACTTCTTCTTCGACCGCTACTGGGAGCGGCGCGAAGCCCGTACCGGGGTGGCCCACCAAGCACTCCACCAGCGGCCCCGCCAGGCCGCGCCTGCTCCGGTGCCCGCGCCGCTGGGCGCCTGATCAGCGCGCCACGCCGGCCAGCGCCTGGAAATAGTCGGGGAAGGTCTTGGCGACGCAGCCCGGTTCGTTGATGCGTACCGGGAGCGGCCCGAACGCCGCAAGCGAGAAACACATCGCCATCCGATGATCATCATAGGTGTCGATGCCGTCCGCCGGGCTTTGCCACTGCTGCGGCGGCGTCACGCGCAGGTAGTCCGCCCCCTCCTCCACCTCTGCGCCGAGCTTGCGCAGCTCGGTGGCCATGGCCGCGATGCGGTCGGTCTCCTTGACCCGCCAGCTGGCGATATTGGTCAGCGTGGTGGTGCCCTTGGCGAACAGCGCCGCCACCGCGAGCGTCATCGCCGCATCGGGAATGTGATTGCAGTCCAGCTCGATCGCGTGCAGTCCGCCGTCGTCGCGCTCGGTGCCGCGCACCTCGATCCAGTTATCGCCCGCCATCATGTTGGCGCCCATCCGGTTCAGTGCGTCGGCAAAGCGGACGTCGCCCTGGATGCTGGCCATGCCAACCCCTTCGACCCGCAGCGGCCCACCGCCGATGGCGCCGGCCGCCAGAAAGTAGGACGCGGACGACGCATCGCCTTCGACGAAGATCTCGCCGGGCGAGCGGTAACGGGCGCCGGCCGGCAGCACGAAGCGCGACCAGCCGTCACGCTCGACCGTCACGCCGAAGCGCGCCATCAGGTTCAGCGTGATCTCGATATAGGGCTTGGAGATCAGCTCGCCGATCACCTCGATCTCGATGCGGCCGGCCGCCGCCTGCGCCAGCGGCAGCGCCATCAGCAACGCGGTCAGGAACTGGCTGGAGACATCGCCGCGCACCTGGATGGGCCCCTCGATGCGGATCTGCGCCGGGTGCAGCGCCAGCGGCGGAAAGCCTTCGTTGCCAAGATAGTCGATGCGCGCGCCGACCTGGCGCAGGCCATCGACCAGGTCGCCGATGGGCCGCTCGTGCATGCGCGGCACGCCGGAAAGCCGGTAGCTGCCGCCCTGCAGCGCCAGCGCGGCGGTCAGTGGGCGGATCGCGGTGCCGGCATTGCCCATGAAGAGCTCGGCCGACTTGTTCGGGAACCCGCCACCGGTGCCGCTGACCAGATAGTCCGCTCCTTCCTGGCGCCAGGCCACGCCCAGCGTCTTCAGCGCCTGCAGCATCACGCGCGTGTCGTCCGAATCGAGCAGGTCGCGCACGCGCGTCTCGCCATCGGCCAGCGCCGCCAGCAACAGCACGCGGTTGGAGATGCTCTTGGATCCGGGCAGGCGGACCGTGCCGGCGGCGCGGGTGAAGGGACCGATCGTGAGGTGTTCCATGGTGGCTAGCGAGTGGCTGGGTGGGGGTGGCAGATCCGACTGGGCTGGGCTGGACGCGGGCTGGCTGGACTGGATGAACTGGCTGCGTTGGCGGCCGGAAACCGGCCGCACGCATCGACGCGCCGCGCCCGCTCAGGGCTCGATGTTGGCGGCAGCGGCGCGCTGCGCGCCCCATTCCAGCCGCACCTTGCTCGCGCGGGTAAAGACGCGCTCCAGGCCATCGCCATTACCCGCCTCGATCTGGGCCTTCAGGTGTGCCAGCACGGACTGGTAAGTGGTGATCTCGCGCAGCAGCGCGTCGCGGTTGGCGACGCAGATGTCGCGCCACATCTCGGGCGACGATGCCGCAATGCGAGTGAAATCGCGAAAACCGCCACCGGCGAAATCGAGCTTGAGCGCGGCGTCCTCGGCATTGGCCACCTGGGCCACCAGCGCATAGGACAGCACGTGAGGCAGATGGCTGACGGCGGCGAACACGGCGTCATGCTGCACGGCCGACATCACGTGGCAGTCTGCGCCGGCGGCTTCCCACATCGCCCGCACGGCCGCCACGTCGGCCCGAGAGTTCTCCTGCAGCGGGCACAACACGGTCTTCCTGCCCTCATAGAGATCCGGCAGTGCCGCTTCGACGCCGTTCAGCTCGCGCCCGGCGATCGGGTGGGCGGGCACGAATTGCGCCGCCTTGTCGCCCAGCGCGGTCTTGGCCGCCATGATGACGTCGCACTTGGTGCTGCCTGCGTCGGTCACGATGGTGCCCGCCTCCAGGTGCGGCTCCAGGGTATGCAACAGCGCGAAGCTCTGCGCCACCGGGGCACACAGCACGATGACGCTGGCACCCTTGGCCGCCGCCTCGAGCGGCGCCGCCTCGTCGATCACGCCCAGCGCGAGCGCCCGCTCCAGCGAGGCCTGGGAACGCCCCACCCCGATCACCTTGCCGGCCACGCCGGCACGCTTGAGCGCCAGCGCGAGCGAGCCTCCGATCAGGCCAACGCCGACGATCACGACACGGGGAAAATGAAGAGCGGGCACGGGAATACGCGGTCAGGCGGGAGAGATTCGGGAATCCAGCATTGTAGCCGGTCCGGCGCGCCTATCGCAGCGGTGCGCGCCCGGGCCGGCGTGGTCGGTCCGCGTGGGCTACTTGCTGGACGGATACGAGCCCAGCACCTTCAGGTAGGCCGCGTTGCGGCGCAGCTCGTCGATCGCTCGCGCCACCGCGGGCTCGCGCTGGTGCCCTTCCACGTCGACGTAGAAGTAATACTCCCACGCGCCGCTGCGCGCGGGGCGCGACTCGAAGCGGCACATCGACACGCCGTTCTGCGCCAGCGGCGCCAGCAGCTGGTAGACCGCGCCGGCCTTGTTCGGCACCGACAGGATCAGCGAGGTCTGGTCGCTGCCCGACGGCTCGGTCTCGTAGCGGCCGATCACGGCAAAGCGCGTGCGGTTGTGCGGATCGTCCTGGATGTGCGAGCGCACGATGTGCAGGTGATAGCGGTTGGCCGCCGACTCGCCGGCAATGGCCGCCACGGTCGGGTCCTCGCTGGCCATGCGCGCACCTTCTGCATTGCTCGATACCGCCTGGCGCTCGAGGTGCGGGTAGTTGGCCGTGAGCCAGTGCTGGCACTGCGCCAGCGCCTGCGCATGGGCCCGCACCACGGTCACGCCCTTCATGTCGGGCGATGAAGCCATCAGGTTGTGGTGCACCTTCAGCGCGATCTCGCCGCTGATCTTCAGCGAAGTCTGCAGGAACAGGTCCAGCGTGCGCGACACCGCGCCCTCGGTGGAATTCTCCACCGGCACCACGCCGTACTCGACCGTGCCCGCCTCCACCGCGCGGAACACCTCGTCGATGCTCGGGCACGGCACGCCGCAGACCTCATGCCCGAAGTGCGCATACAGCGCCTGCTCGGTGAAGGTCCCGACCGGCCCCAGGAAAGCCACTTCCAGCGGCTTTTCCAGGCCGCGGCAGGCCGACATCACCTCGCGCCAGATCGCCGCCACGCTCTCGCCCAGCAGCGGCCCGGGATTGGCGCCCTGCACCTTGCGGATGACCTGCAGCTCGCGCTCGGGGCGGAACACCGGCGCGCCATACTTCTTCTTGACCTCCCCCACGTCCAGCGCGAGCTGGGCGCGGCGATTGAGCATGGCGAGCAGCTCGCGGTCCACGGCATCGATCTGATCGCGCAGCGGCGCGAGTTCCTGCGACAAGGCCTGCTCGGCCTGGCTGGGCTCGCCGCCGCTCTGCTGCGTCTCCTCGGCGGCGTTTTGTTTGTCTTTGCTTGTCATCTCTGGATTCTGCTGGTCCGCCCTGGCAGAGGCGGCACGGGTAAGGCGGGACGGCTCGGTGCTGCATGCCCGCGGGCGCACGCCCGCGGGACCTCGTCAGGCAGCGCTGCGCTCGAACTCGCGCATAAAGTCGACCAGCGCCATCACGCCCTCGAGCGGCATGGCGTTGTAGATGCTGGCGCGCATGCCGCCCACGGACTTGTGGCCCTTGAGCTGCACCAGGCCCGCCGCGCGCGCTTGCGCCAGGAAGGCTTCGTTGCGCGATTCGTCGCCGAGGAAGAACGGCACGTTCATGCGCGAACGGCAGCTCGGATCGATCTCATTGCGGTAGAACGCGCTCTGGTCGAGGAAATCGTACAGCGCCTTCGCCTTGGCGATATTGCGCTGCTCGATCCCGGCAATGCCACCCTGGCGCTTGAGCCACTGGAATACCAGGCCGGCAATGTAAATGGCGTAGGTCGGCGGCGTGTTGTACATCGAGCCATGCTCGGCGACAAGACGCCAGTTGAAGGCCGAAGGGCACAGCGGGTGCGCGTGGCCGAGCAGGTCCTCGCGCACGATGACGATGGTCACGCCGGCCGGGCCGATGTTCTTCTGGGCGCCGCCGTAGACCATCTGCAGCCGCGACCAGTCGACCGGGCGCGACAGGATGTGGCTGGACACGTCCGCCACCACCACGCGGCCCTGCTTCTGGCCGACGTCGGGAACGTCCTGGAACTCCACGCCAACGATGGTCTCGTTGGTGCACAGGTGCAGGTAGGCCGAGTCATCGGCCAGCTTCCAGTCCGACACGTCCGGAATGCGCGCGAACTTCTGCGCCTCGCTGGAGGCCGCGATATTGACCTCGCCGTAGTGGCGCGCCTCCTGCTCGGTCTTGACCGACCAGGTGCCGGTGACGACAAAGTCCGCCTTGGGGCGCTCGGCGTTCACGCGCCGCATCAGGTTCAGCGGCACGATGGCGTTCTCGCCGATGGCGCCGCCCTGCAGGAACAGGATGCGGTAGTCCTTGGGCACGTGCAGCAACTCGCGCAGATCTGCCTCCGCCTGTCCGAGGATGCTTTCGAACTCGCGGCTGCGGTGGCTCATCTCCATCACGGAGACGCCGCTGCCATGCCAGGACAGCATCTCTTCGGCCGCCTGCTGCAGCACTTCGGTCGGCAGCGCGGCCGGCCCGGGGGAGAAATTGTAGACACGCTCGGCCACGGCGCGCTGCATCATGGCGGCAAGGGCGGGATTCTGTGGATCGTTCATGAAAGGAAAATGGCTGCCGGTGTTACCCAAGCAGCCATTATCACTCAAACCCGCGCCGCGTTGCGCGGCGCGGCGCCGGAAGCGCACGCCTGAGGCGCGGCTCCGGCCATCGCCCACGCTTACTTCGCGGCGGCGGAGATTTCCTTCTCGGCGGCGTCGCGCATGGCCTTGCCGACCTGCGGGCCGTACTTCTGCATCATCGAACCCCAGATCTCCTGGGTGGCCTTGCCCTGGTTGGTCATGAACTTCTGACCGGTGGGCGACTTCAGGAAGGTGGTCAGGTCCTTGATTTCCTGGGTGCTGTAGTACTTCGCGAAGGCGTCATAGTGCGCCTGCATCGCATCCTTCTTGAAGGAGTCGGTCGTGAAGGCCTGGCCGGCGCCGTCGACCATGCGCTGGACCGCGCCGTTCTTCTTCAGCTTGTCGACGGCAGACTGCTTCTGCTTGTCGTTCAGGGTCTTGTTCTCGACCAGTGCCTGCTCCAGCACCAGCGGCGCTTCTTGCTTGGCACCCTGCTGCCAGTTCTCAGCCTGGCCCTTCACGGCCTGATCGGCCTGCATCACCGTCAGCAGTTCCTTGATGGCGGCAGTCTTGTCGGCGTCCTGCGCCTGTGCATGCTGCGCAAGCATCAGTGCCGGAACGAAAGCCGCCAGAACAGCGAAACGACGAGTGGTTTTGAGCATTATGACTCCCTGGTGAATATGTCTGGATTAGTCCGGGCCGCCTTTATCGAGTTCCGGCGCCCGGCCTAATTACTGTTTCAAGTCTTTACAGCGCTTTACAGCGGGGATGAAACCAATTGGATCAGGATTCGGCACCGGCATCATCGCCCACCTGCGGCGTGCCTTCCGCGTCCTCCGCCCCGGCCTCTTCGCCGGCGCTGCCGTTCTCGCCATCGGTTTCGACGATGCGCTGCAGACCCGAGAGCTTCGTGCCTTCATCGACGTTGATCAGGGTCACGCCTTGCGTGGCGCGCCCCATCTCGCGGATCTCGGCGACACGAGTGCGGATCAGCACGCCACCCGTCGTGATCAGCATGATTTCATCCTCAGGCGCCACAAGTGCCGCAGCAACCACGCGGCCATTGCGCTCGCTCGTCTGGATCGCAATCATGCCCTTAGTGCCGCGGCCGTGTCGAGTGTATTCCGAGATCGGTGTGCGCTTGCCGTAACCATTCTCGGTGGCGGTCAGCACGCTGCCGACGGGAGCCGGCGCGCCCTCGGACGCATCGCCCTGTGCCGCATCCGCCGACTCGGCGGGCGCCACCAGCATGGCGATCACGCTCTGCCCTTCCTCCAGGTTCATGCCGCGCACGCCGCGCGCCTGGCGGCCCATGGGCCGCACATCGTTCTCGTCGAAGCGCACGGCCTTGCCCGCGTCGGAGAACAGCATCACGTCGTGCTGGCCATCGGTGATGGCGGCACCGATGAGGAAGTCCCCCTCATCGAGGTCGACGGCGATGATGCCGGCCTTGCGCGGGTTGGAGAAGTCGGTCAGCGCCGTCTTCTTCACCGTGCCGCGGGCGGTCGTCATGAAGACGAAGTGCTCGGCGTCGAACTGGCGCACCGGCAGGATCACATTGATCTTCTCGCCGTCGGACAGCGGGAACATGTTGACGATGGGTCGCCCGCGCGAGTTGCGCGAACCCTGCGGCACCTCATAGACCTTCAGCCAGTAGAGACGGCCGCGGTTGGAGAAGCACAGGATGTAGTCGTGGGTATTGGCCACGAACAGCGTGTCGATCCAGTCGTCTTCCTTGGTCGCCGCCGCCTGCTTGCCACGTCCGCCGCGCTTCTGCGCGCGGTACTCGGAAATGGGCTGGCTCTTCATGTAGCCGCTGTGCGACAGCGTGACCACCATGTCCTGCGGGGTGATCAGGTCCTCGGTATCCAGCTCGGTCGCGTTCAGCTCGATCTCCGAGCGGCGCTCGTCGCCGAATTCGGCACGGATGGCGCCCAGTTCGTCGGAGATGATGGTGGTGATCCGTTCCGGACGCGCCAGGATGTCGAGCAGATCGGCGATGATGGCCATCACTTCCCGGTATTCCTGGACGATCTTGTCCTGTTCCAGGCCGGTGAGGCGCTGCAGGCGCATCTGCAGGATTTCCTGCGCCTGGGAATCGGAGAGGCGATAGAGGCCGTCCGCCTGCATGCCGAACACGGCAGGCAGGCCGTCCGGGCGGTAGGAAGCCCGCCCGCCCGGGGTATCGCTCTCGGCGCGCGCCAGCATGTCGCGCACCAGGCCCGAATCCCAGGACTTGGCCATCAGTTCCTGCTTGGCGATCGGCGGCGTCGGCGCAGCCTTGATGATGGCGATGAACTCGTCGATATTGGCCAGCGCCACCGCCAGGCCTTCCAGCACATGGCCGCGCTCGCGGGCCTTGCGCAGCTCGAACACGGTGCGCCGCGTCACCACCTCGCGGCGGTGCGACAGGAAGCACTCCAGCATCTGGCGCAGGTTCAGCAGGCGCGGCTGGCCGTCGACCAGCGCCACCATATTCATGCCGAAGGTGTCCTGCAGCTGGGTGTTCTTATAGAGGTTGTTGAGCACCACCTCGGGCACTTCGTTGCGCTTGAGTTCGATCACCACGCGCATGCCCGACTTGTCGGACTCATCGCGGATATCGGAAATGCCCTCGATCTTCTTGTCGGTGACCAGCTCGGCGATGCGCTCCAGCAGCGTCCGCTTGTTCACCTGGTAGGGCAGCTCGTCGACGATGATGGCCTGGCGCTGGCCGCGATCGATGTCCTCGAAGTGGGTCTTGGCGCGCATCACCACCCGGCCGCGGCCGGTGCGGTAGCCCTCGCGCACACCCTGGATGCCATAGATGATGCCGGCGGTGGGGAAATCCGGTGCCGGCAACAGCTCGATCAGGTCGTCGACAGTGGCGTCAGGGTTGCGCAGCAGGTGCAGGCAGGCATCCACTACCTCATTAAGGTTGTGCGGCGGGATATTGGTGGCCATACCGACCGCAATACCCGACGAGCCGTTGATCAGCAGATTGGGAATGCGCGCCGGCAGAATCAGCGGCTCGCTCTCGGAGCCGTCGTAGTTCGGGCCGAAATCGACAGTTTCCTTGTCGATATCGTGCAGCATCTCGTGCGCGATCTTCGACAGGCGGATTTCCGTGTAACGCATGGCCGCGGCGTTATCGCCGTCGACCGAGCCGAAGTTACCCTGGCCGTCCACCAGCATGTAGCGCAGCGAGAAATCCTGCGCCATGCGGACGATCGTATCGTATACAGCAGTATCACCGTGCGGGTGATACTTACCGATCACATCGCCGACGATACGGGCCGACTTCTTGTAGGCACGGTTCCAGTCGTTGTTGAGCTCGTGCATCGCATAGAGCACGCGCCGGTGTACCGGCTTCAGGCCATCCCGCACATCGGGAAGCGCCCGCCCGACGATCACGCTCATGGCGTAATCCAGGTAGGAGCGGCGCATTTCCTCTTCTAGGGAGACCGGAAGGGTTTCTTTCGCGAATTGATCCATTGCGGCGTGGTTTATGCGGCGGGTTTAAGCAAATGACGCCCCCCGAAATTGCCTTCCGAGGGGTGGCCCCATGAGAGGCGGGCAACATGCCATTCTAGCATGCCCGCCACCCCCGCCCGGCGGCCGCCGCACCACCCGGAACGCCCCCTCTCCGGCCTTTCCGCCGCTCTCGGCAAACCACCTTGAATCGGCTGCAACCCTGATGGGACAAGGCTTTGCGGGCACCACAAGATGCGTGTTGCACAAACACCACAGGCCTAAAAGCCCGGGATTGAATCGAATATATTTACTTCTTAGGAAACGAGCCTTGTGGCACAATTCCCCAGCGAAGAGCCAGACATTGTTCGAAGTGGAGCATGCTTCACATCGAGAATGTTATACTCCGAAGAATGTATGACTTGTTTTCGTCCATTTGCTCGCAGTAACCCTGCGGTGATCTCATCCTGAGAGGAGAAATATGAAAAAATTTGCCAAGCTCGCGCTCGTTGCAGCTACCGCAGTAATGGCTGCATCCGCTCAAGCCCAGTCCGTGCCCTATGAAAAGAAGGCAGTGAACGATAACTGGGGCAACGGTACGAGCGAGTACGTGTGGAAGAACGGCACGAACGAGCTCTGCTGGCGCAACAGTCTCCTGGACCCCGGCCACCGCAAATGCTCAGTGCGACGGCGCACTGGCTCCGGCACCCACTCCGGTGGCTCAGCCGCAACCTCCGGTGGCTCCGGTCGTGTCGAGCGAGAAGGTCACCTTCGCTGCTGACACCCTGTTCGACTTCGACAAGGCTGTGCTGAAGCCGGAAGGCCGCGCCAAGCTGGACGACCTGGTCTCCAAGCTGTCGGGCATCACCCTGGAAGTGATCATCGCCGTTGGCCACACCGACTCGTTCGGTACGGACAAGTACAACGATCGCCTGTCGATCCGCCGTGCTGAAGCCGTCAAGGCCTACCTGGTGAGCAAGGGCGTCGAAGCCAACCGCGTCTACACCGAAGGCAAGGGCAAGCGCCAGCTGAAGGTCGATCCGAAGTCCTGCAAGGGCAACAAGAAGGCCCAGATCGCCTGCCAGCAGCCGAACCGCCGCGTGGAAGTGGAAGTGGTCGGTACCCGCAGCGCACGCTAATCGGAATCTCTCCCGATGAGAAGAAGCCCAGCGCAAGCTGGGCTTTTTTTTTGATACAGTTGCCGCAGGCCTTATTTCGTCCGGGCGCCGCGGCGCGCGGCACCCCATTTTCCGATGTCCAATTCGTCCAACCCGCATTCCACCACCGCCACGCCTGAGCCCGCCACGAACGCCGATCCCAAGGAAATCGACAAGTTCAGCGAGCTGGCCCATCGCTGGTGGGATCCCAACAGCGAATTCAAGCCCCTGCACGAGATCAATCCGCTGCGGCTTGGCTGGATCGACGGCATCGCCCACCTCGACGGCAAGCAGGTGCTGGACGTCGGCTGCGGCGGCGGCATCCTGTCCGAAAGCATGGCCCGGCTCGGCGCGCGTGTGCGCGGCATCGACCTGGCGCGCAAGGCGCTGCGCGTGGCAGACCTGCACAGCCTGGAATCCGGTGTCAGCGTCGACTATGAAGAGATCGCCGTGGAAGCGCTGGCAGCGCGCATGCCGGCCAGCTTCGACGTGGTCACCTGCATGGAAATGCTGGAGCACGTGCCGGACCCCGCCTCCATCGTGCGCGCCTGCGCGACGCTGGTGCGCCCCGGCGGCCATGTGTTCTTCTCCACCATCAACCGCAATCTGAAGGCCTACCTGCTGGCGGTGGTCGGCGCCGAGTATGTCCTCAAGATGATTCCGCAGGGCACGCACGACTACGAGAAGTTCATCAAGCCCGCCGAGCTGGCCCGCTTCGCCCGCAATGCCGGCCTCGGCCTGCTGGAGATGCGCGGCCTGAGCTATCACCCGCTGTCGCAGACCTACGAGCTGGGACGCGACACCGACGTCAACTACATGATGGCCTACCAGCGGGAGGCGGCATGATGAAAGACCTGCGCGCCGTCTTCTTCGACCTCGACGGTACGCTGGCCGATACCGCGCCCGACCTCGCCGCTGCGGCGAACCGGCTGGCGGTGGAGCACGGCCACGCGCCGGTGGCCTACGAAAAGCTGCGTCCGGTGGCCTCGCATGGCGCGCGCGGCCTGATCGGCGCAGCCTTCGGCAAGACCCCCGCGGACCCTGAATTCCCCGCCCTTCGTGACGCCTTCCTCGATTACTACGAGGCCGACATCGCGGCACGCACGCGCCTGTTCGACGGCATGGAGGCCGTCCTGTGCGCGCTCGAGGCGGCGGGCATCCCGTGGGGCATCGTCACCAACAAGCAGGCCCGCTTCACGGACCCGCTGGTCGCGGCGATCGGGCTGGCCCCGCGCGCCTCGGCCGTGGTCAGCGGCGACACCACCGCACATGCCAAGCCACACCCCGCTCCGCTGCTGCTGGCGGCAGAGCTCAGCCACGTCGCGCCGGGGTTCTGCGCCTACGTCGGCGACGATCTGCGCGACATCCAGGCCGGCAGGGCGGCGGGCATGGTCACCGTGGCAGCCGCCTACGGCTATTGCGGCGAAGACGAACCGCCCGAAAGCTGGGGCGCGGACTACCTGATTCGCCATCCCGAGGAACTGCTTTCGCTGCTCGCGCCGGGCAGCCTGTCGCAGCCCCGCGGAACTCGCTGACACAGGCCGCGCTCAACGCGGTACAATACACTTCTTCACACTGGGGCCGACCTGGTTTCGACGTGGGTTGCGAAGCAGTGGAGGGCATACCGAGGACCCGTCACCTCGTTAATCAATGGGAATGCAATAACTGCTAACGACGAACGTTACGCACTGGCCGCTTAATTGCGGCCGTCCTCGCACTGGCTCGCTGACGGGCTAGGGTCGCAAGACCACGCGAGGTCATTTACGTCAGATAAGCCCCGGAAGGGTCACGACTCCGGGGACGAAAACCAAGTGACTCGCCGTCGTAGAGCGTGTTCGTCCGCGATGCGGCGGTTAAATCAAATGACAGAACTAAGTATGTAGAACTCTCTGTGGAGGGCTTGCGGACGCGGGTTCGATTCCCGCCGGCTCCACCAGTATTCAAGGCAATATCGAGAACCGGGCAACAGCCCGGCCGAATGAGAAAATAAGGCCATTCGGCCCCGGCATAAACGGGGATTCCGGAGATAATGCCAGCCCGTTTAAATAGCCCGCCTCTCCCGGCGGGCTATTTTCATTTGCAGCATTCCACCTGGCTGCAGATGCTCGCACCGCCCTCAGGGGCCGACCTGGGCAATCACGCCATTGGCATTGACCAGGTAAAACTGGGCACCAACGCCGATCCAGTGCTGGCCGCGCTTGGGCGAGGGCAGCTCAAACATCTTATAATTGTCGATCACATACTGGCGGTCACGATACTCTGCGGGAAGGCGGTCGCCCTTCTGCCACGTCCCCGGCACATAGGTGAAGGGGCCGGCACCGCTGGCATGGGGCTCGGCCTCTTGTTTCGCAGCTGCCTTGTGATGGCCGCCTGACGATTGCGCGAAGCCCATCGCCGGGCCGAAGACACCTACCACCACCAGCAAGCTCAGCAACGCCTTGGTCTTCTTCATTGCGATCTCCTTGCTTCAATTGATTGGTGCCGCCCAGGAAACCTAGCATGCGGTGAATTTTCCAGGCAAGGCAAGCGTAAGCGCGAATCCCGGCGCCAGCCCTTCCCCGGCTGGCCTGAGACCTGCCAGAGAGCAGCCGGCACGTGCGCATCGCGTACCACGCTTCAGAAAGTGTAGACGCTGGCGGCACATTAGGGTCTTTTTCGTCGCGCCGTGCCCGCGTGACACGCCCCGGAGCGCTGGCGCCGGCGCCCAACAGAACTTGCCAGGCACCCCCAAAGGGCCAGAGCAAGCCTCAGAGGAAGCGATCGAGGATTTTCCGGCTGCCCCGGTCGAGCGCGGACAGGTCGCGGATCAGGTAGTGGATGCCGTGGCTGTCGGACACCATCAGTGTGGCACCAGACAGGCGCCGGATGTCCTCCTCGCCGCGCAGCACCAGCGTGGTATCGCCCCGGTCGGTCTGGACGGTCCATTCGCTGGGCGTGGCGAAGGTGGAGACGGCCACGATGCGGCGGATCTCCGGCATGAATTCGCGGCTGGCCAGTTCCTCGTCCAGCAGCGAGCGGGTGGCGGCCGGCAAGGCATCCAGCCGCGGAATCCAGGCCAGTTCGCGGCCGTCGGTGCTCATCACGCCGACGCCGTCTTCCGGCGCGGAAATGGGAAACGCGCGCACGGGCACGACGCCTTCGTGGACCGTGCCATCGGCCAGCGTCATCACCAGGCGGCCAAGCGCATTGCGCGCGAGCGTGAATTCTTGGGTCTGCATCGCTCGGCTCCTTCCTTATTGCGCACTCAGCGGTTCGGCCACGCCGGTGGCCTGAGCGTCGGCGGGCGAGCCGCCTTCGGTATCGACGTTGCGCGCCTGCGCCTGGTACAGCTTGTAATAGGCCCCTTCTTTCGCCATCAGTTCGTCGTGATTGCCCACCTCGACGATCTGGCCACGGTCCATCACCACCAGCCGGTCGGCCTTGCGCAGCGTGGACAGCCGGTGTGCGATCGCGATGGTGGTGCGTCCCTGCACCAGGTTGTCCAGGGCCTTCTGGATTTCCTTCTCGGTGGCCGTATCCACCGAGGAAGTGGCTTCGTCCATGATCAGGATGCGCGGGTCGATCAGCAACGCGCGCGCGATCGAGATGCGCTGGCGCTCGCCGCCGGAGAGGGCCTGGCCGCGCTCGCCCACGAGGGAGTCATAGCCGTGCGGCAGGCGCAGGATGAATTCGTGCGCATGCGCGGCACGCGCCGCTGCGATGATTTCCTCGCGGGTGGCGCCCGGCTTGCCGTACGCGATGTTGTCGGCGATCGTGCCAAAGAACAGGAAGGGCTCCTGCAGCACCAGGCCGATGTTGCGGCGGTATTCCGACACCGGCAGAGAGCGGATGTCGACGCCGTCGACGCGGATCCCGCCTTCCGAGACATCGTAGAAGCGGCAGATCAGGTTCACCAGCGTGCTCTTGCCGGAACCGCTGTGACCCACCAGCCCGATCATCTCGCCCGGGGCGATCGACAGGTTGAGACCCCGGATGACGGCGCGGTTGCCATAGCGGAAGCCCAGGTCGCGCATCTCGATGGCGCCTTGCACCTGCTCCAGATGCGTCGGGCGCACCGGCTCCGGCACGCTCGACACATGGTCGAGGATGTCGAAGATGCGCTTGGCGCCGGCGGCCGCCTTCTGCGTCACGGAAACGATGCGGCTCATCGAGTCCAGGCGCGTGTAGAAGCGGCTGATATAGGTCAGGAAGGCGACCAGCACACCCACCGTGATCGCATTCTTCGAGACCTGCCAGATACCGAAGATCCAGACCACCAGCAGGCCCACCTCGGTCAGCAAGGTGACCGTCGGCGTGAACAGCGACCACACCGCGTTGACGCGGTCATTGACTGCGAGGTTGTGCTTGTTGGCCTCGCGGAAGCGGTCCACCTCGCGCTTCTCCTGGGCAAAGGCCTTGACCACGCGGATGCCGGGGATGGTATCGGCAAGAACGTTGGTGATTTCCGCCCAGATGCGGTCGATCTTTTCGAAGCCGTGCCGCAAGCGGTCGCGCACCAGATGGATCATCCAGGCAATGAAGGGCAGCGGCACCAGCGTCACCAGCGCCAGCCAGGGATTGATCGAGATCAGGATGATCGCGGTCATGGCGATCATCAGCACGTCGGTGGCGAAGTCGAGCAGGTGCAGCGACAGAAAGACGCAGATGCGGTCGCTTTCCGAGCCGATGCGCGCCATCAGGTCGCCGGTGCGCTTGCCGCCGAAGTACTCCAGCGACAGGCGCAGCAGATGTTGGTAGGTTGTCGTGCGCAGATCGGCGCCGATGCGCTCGGATACGCGCGCCAGCAGGTAGGTGCGCGCCCAGCCCAGGCTCCAGGCCACCAGCGCGGCGCCGAGCAGGCCGCTCAGGTAGAGCCGGACCAGGCCGTAGTCGATCGGCACGCCGTTCTGGAAGGGAATCAGCACCTTGTCCATCAGCGGCATGGTCAGGTACGGCGGTACCAGGGTAGCCGCCGTGGACAGCAGCGTCAGGATGAAGCCGGTCAGCAACTCGAAACGGTAGGGCCGGGCGAAGCGCCAGAGCCGCAACAGCGCCCAGGTCGAAGGCGGCGTCTCCAGTTCGCGGCTGCACTGCGGGCAGGATTCCGCCCCCGGCGGCAGCGGCGCCTTGCAGGTCGGACAGACATCGTCCTCGCCCTGCCCCGCCTGCCCTTCGTCATGAGCGTTCAGGCTGGCGTCGAACTGGTCGATCAGGCGCAAGGCCGCGGGGTTGTGCCCCAGGGTATAGCGCCAGGAGGCCACGCGGGCCCGGCCGTCCTGCAACTCCAGGGAGCCCACGCCGGCGTGATCGCCATGGTGCAGGCGCATGCCCGGCTGGATCGGCCAGGCCTGGACCGCCGCCTGGCCGGGCGTGCGGGCCAGAATGCGACGGTCCGTCACAACGACCCACCCTTTAGTAAAATGCAGCCTCGCATCGAGGTCGAGCACCAGTCCGGCCAGCGGCGCCTCGCCAGGCAGCAAAGACGTGCCGAGTTCGGAGCGCCAGGGATCTTCGGCGGAGTGTTGCGGGGCGGGCAAGGAGGACTGGGTCATGTGGATGCAGCTTGTTATTTCCGCTGGGCGCGGTCATAACTTGAAACAAATTTGTGCGAAAAGCGGGTAGCGGCCCGCAATTTCGCCCGCAGTATACATAAGGTACAGCCAACAGCGTTTTTTGATGCATTGCACAATCACTTTTTCTTCTCTTCGGTCAACCTGTAAGACGCAGTAACGCTACTGAAAGGTTACGCCTCAATTTCTCGGGCACTCGCCCACTGCCTCAAGCTAAATCAATGAAAAAGAAGGACATTGAGATCATCGATGTCATGTCGCTGCGCGGCCCGAATATGTGGACATATCGGCCCGTGCTGGAGGCGTGGGTCGATATCGGGGAACTGGAGGACTTTCCGTCCAACACCATTCCGGGCTTCTACGAGCGGCTGTCGACCTGGCTGCCGACGCTGATCGAACACCGCTGCAGCATCGGCGAGCGCGGCGGCTTCCTGCAGCGGCTCAAGGAAGGCACCTGGCCTGGCCACATCCTCGAACACGTCACGCTCGAGCTGCAGAACCTGGCGGGCATGCCCGGCGGCTTTGGCAAGGCACGCGAGACGCCCGTGCGCGGGGTGTACAAAGTGATCGTGCGTGCCTGGCACGAAGAGGTGACGCGCGCGGCGCTGAATGCCGCACGCGACCTGGTCATGGCCGCCATCGAGGACCGCCCTTACGACGTGGACGCGGCGGTCGAGCATCTGCGCGGCCTGATCGACGAACATTGCCTGGGCCCCAGCACCGCCTGCATCGTCGATGCGGCGGACGATGTCAACATCCCTTCGGTGCGGCTTTCGGACGGCAACCTGGTCCAGCTCGGCTACGGCGCACGCCAGCGCCGCATCTGGACGGCCGAGACCGACCGCACCAGCGCCATCGGCGAGAGCATTTCACGCGACAAGGACCTGACCAAGAGCCTGCTGGAATCCTGCGGCGTGCCGGTGCCGGAAGGCCGCATGGTCGACGACGCCGACGATGCCTGGGAAGCCGCACAGGACATCGGCGTGCCGGTGGTGGTCAAGCCCTATGACGGCAATCACGGCCGTGGCGTGTTCACCAACCTGACCACGCAGGAAGACGTGCAGACCGCCTACGCGATCGCCATCGAGGAAGGCAATGGCGTCATCGTCGAGCGCTTCGTGCCGGGCAACGAACATCGCCTGCTGGTGGTCGGCGGCCGCGTGGTCGCCGCCGCGATGGGCGAGACCGCCAGCGTGGTGGGCGACGGCAAGTCGACCATCGAAGAGCTGATCGAGCTGCAGATCAATTCCGACCCGCGCCGCGGCAGCACCGAAGACCATCCGCTCAACCGCGTGCGCCTGGACTCGGCGGCCCGGCTCGAACTCAAGCGCCAGGGCCTGGAAGGCAGCTCGGTGCCGCCGGAAGGCAAGAGCGTGCTGGTCCAGCGCAACGGCAACGTCGCCTTCGACGTCACCGAGCGCGTCCACCCGAGCGTGGCCGCCCATGCTTCGCTGGCCGCCCGCATCGTGGGCCTGGACATCGCCGGCGTCGACCTGGTGGCCACGGACATCAGCCGCCCGCTGGCCGAACAGCGCGGCGCGATCGTCGAGGTGAATGCCGGCCCCGGCCTGCTGATGCACATCAAGCCGGCCGAGGGCGAACCCCGCCCGGTCGGCCGCGCCATTGTCGAGCACCTGTTCCCCGGCGTCGGCCAACCCGGTGGCGACGACGGCCGCATTCCCGTGGTGGGCATCACCGGCACCAACGGCAAGACGGTGGTGGCGAAGCTGGTGGCCCGCCTGCTGCAACTGGCGGGCAAGCACACGGGCCTGGCCTGCAGCGACGGCCTGTTCCTGGACCGCCGCCAGGTCGAGGGCGGCGACCGCGCCAACTGGGATGCCGCGCACCGCATCCTGATGAACCGCGCGGTCGAAGCCGCGGTGTTCGAGAACGACAGCGGCGCCATCCTTTCCGAAGGCCTGGCCTATGACCGCTGCCAGGTCGGCGTGGTCACCAACATCGACGAGCCCGACCATCTCGGCCAGTACTACGTCGAAGACCCGGACCGCATGTACAACGTGCTGCGCACCCAGGTCGACGTGGTGCTGCCAAGCGGCGCCGCCGTGCTCAACGCACGCGACCCGAAGGTGGTGGAGATGGCCGAACTGTGCGACGGCGAGGTGATCTTCTTCGGCCTCGCGCCCGACCTGCCCGCACTGGCCGCGCACCGCGCCGCCGGCAAGCGCGCGGTGTTCGTGCGCGACGGCAAGGTGGTGCTAGCGACCGGCGCCGCCGAGGCCCCGCTGGCCGATGTGTCTGCCATTCCGCTCACCTACGCGGGACGCGTGTCGTTCCAGATCGAGAACGTGCTGGCGGCGGTGGCCACCGGCTGGGCGCTGGGCATCTCGCACGACCTCATCCGTGCCGGCGTGGTGACCTTCGATGTGGGCCAGGTCGACGTTCCGGGCCGCTTTACGCTGTTCGAACGCAACGGTGCCATTGTGGTGGTCGACGACGCGCATAACGCGCCCGCGCTGGAAGCGCTGGCCGCGGCGCTGGACCGCTTCCCGACCGATCGCCGCATGGTGGTCTATGGCGCAGGCGCGCCGCGCCTCGACCAGGACCTGGTCAAGCAGGGCAAGGTGCTGGGCGCCGCCTTCGATCGCGTCTTCCTGTGCGAAGACCGCAGCATGGCCGGCGCGCAGCCCGACAGCGAGTCGCGCGCGCTGCTCAAGCAAGGCCTGTACGAAGGCCGCCGCGTCACCAAGATCATCGACGAAGGCACGCGCCGCGACGCCATCGACGCCGCGCTGGCGCAACTGGTGCCGGGCGATCTGCTGGTCCTGCAGTGCGACGAGGCCAGCACCGCCGCCACCGTGGATCACGTGCATCAGTGGATGGGCCAGCCGGCCCGCCGCGCTTGAACCCGGACCGGCAAGACACCGCGCCAAGAGGAAACTGATTTCATGGAAGTCTCACGCATCCGGGCCCTGCGCGGCCCCAACCTGTGGTGCCGTCATACCGCGATCGAGGCGATCGTGGCCTGCTCGGACCAATCGCACACGCTGGCCGACCTGCCGGGCTTCGAAGACCGCCTGCGCGCCCGCTTCCCGGACGTCGGCCCGCTGCGGCCCGACGACGAGGAAGGCATCGTCTCGCTGGCCCACGTGCTGGAAGTGGCGGCGCTGCGCCTGCAAGCCGCTGCCGGCTGCCCTGTCACCTTCAGCCGCACCGCGCCCACTGTCGAGCCTGGCACCTACCAGGTGGTCGTGCAATACAGCGAGGAAGAAGTCGGCCGGCTCGCCTTCGAACTGGCCGAAACCCTGTGCAAGGCCGCGCGCGACGACACGCCCTTCGATCTCGACGACGCCCTGCACCGCCTGCGCGAACTCGACGAGGACGTGCGCCTGGGGCCGAGCACCGGCTCCATCGTCTATGCGGGCGTGGCGCGCGGCATTCCCTACCGCCGCCTGACCCAAGGCAGCATGGTGCAGTTCGGCTGGGGCAGCAAGCAACGCCGCATCCAGGCCGCCGAGACCGACATGACCAGCGCGGTGGCCGAGTCGATCGCGCAGGACAAGGAGTTGACCAAGCGCCTGCTGCACGCCGCCGGCGTGCCGGTGCCGCTGGGCCGCTCGGTGCGCAGCGCCGAGCAAGCCTGGGCCGCCGCCCAGGAGATCAACGCTCCGGTGGTGGTGAAGCCGCGCGACGGCAACCAGGGCAAGGGCGTGGCAGTGCGCATCCGCACCCGCGAGGAAGTGCTGGCGGCCTACAAGGTGGCCGAGGACATCAGCTCGGACGTGATCGTCGAGCGCTACATCCCGGGCCATGACTTCCGCCTGCTGGTGGTCGGCAAGCATCTGGTGGCGGCGGCCCGGCGCGATCCGCCCCAGGTCACCGGCGACGGCGTGCACACCGTGCGCCAGCTGGTCGAGGAAGTGAACCGCGACCCGCGCCGCGGCGAGGGGCACGCCACCTCGCTGACCAAGATCCGCTTCGACGACATCGCGCTGGCCACGCTGGCCAAGCAGAACCTGAACGCCGACTCCGTGCCGCCCAAGGGCACGCGCGTGGTCCTGCGCAACAATGCCAACCTGTCCACCGGTGGCAGCGCCACCGACGTGACCGACGACGTGCACCCGGACATCGCCGCGCGTGCGGTGGCCGCGGCGCAGATGGTCGGCCTGGACATCTGCGGCGTCGACGCCGTCTGCGAGACCGTGCTCAAGCCCTTCGAGGAACAGGCCGGCGGCATCGTCGAGGTCAACGCCGCGCCCGGCCTGCGCATGCACCTGCAGCCGTCCTACGGCAAGGGCCGCGCGGTTGGCGAAGCCATCGTCTCCACCATGTTCGCCGACGGCGACGATGGCCGCATCCCGGTAGTGGCAGTGTCCGGCACCAATGGCAAGACCACCACGGTGCGCCTGATCACCCATTTGCTGGCCGCCAGCGGCCTGCGCATGGGCATGACCGGCACCGATGGCGTCTACATCCAGGGCGAGCGCATCGACACCGGCGACTGCAGCGGCCCGCGCAGCGCGCGCAGCGTGCTGCTGCACCCGGACGTCGACGCGGCCGTGTTCGAGACGGCGCGCGGCGGCCTGCTGCGCGAAGGCCTGGCCTTCGACCGCTGCGACGTGGCCGTGGTGACCAACGTCGGCGAGGGCGACCACCTTGGCCTGTCCTACATCAGCACGGTGGAAGACCTTGCCGTGCTCAAGAGCGTGATCGTGCAGAACGTGGCGCCGCATGGCATGGCAGTGCTGAACGCCGCCGACCCGATGGTGGTGCGCATGGCCGATGCCTGCCCCGGCGGCGTCACCTTCTTCGCGAGCGATCCCGAGCAGCCGGCCATGGCCACCCACCGCGCCCAGGGCAAGCGCGTGGTCTTCGTCGACGGGCAAGAGATCGTGGCGGCCGAGGGCGACAAGGAGATCCGCATCGCCTGCGCCGACATCCCGCTCACGCGCGGCGGCAGCATCGGCTTCCAGATCGAGAACGCCATGGCCTCGATCGCGGCCGCCTGGGCGCTCGGCGTCGACTGGAACATCGTCCGCGACGGCCTCAGAACCTTCGACAGCGACGCGCAGACGGCGCCCGGACGCTTCAATGTGTTCGACTACAAGGGCGCCACCCTGATCGCCGACTATGGCCACAACCCGGATGCCATCCAGGCGCTGTCCAACGCCGTAGAGACCATGCCGGCCAAGCGCCGCGTGGTGGTGATCAGCGGCGCCGGCGACCGGCGTGACGTGGACATCCGCCGGCAGACGCAGATCCTGGGTGGGGTGTTCGACGATGTCATCCTCTACCAGGACCAGTGCCAGCGTGGCCGCGAAGACGGCGAAGTGCTCGCCCTGCTGCGCGAGGGACTGGAAGGCGCCCAGCGCGCCAGCCACGTCGAGGAGATCCGCGGCGAGTACCTCGCCATCGATACCGGCCTGTCGCGCCTGCAGCCTGGCGACCTCTGCCTGATCCTGGTCGACCAGGTGGAGGAAGCGCTCGGCCACATCGCCAAGCGCATCGCCGAGGCGTGAGCGCACGCCTTGCGCCCATGCGCCCATGCGCATTAGGGCGCAACAGGGCGGGATAAGAACGGGCTGGCCGGCGGGCCAGCCCGTTTTTCATTGAAACGGCAGCTTGCCGCGCCTGCCGCCCCTACCGCCCCTGAGCGCCCTCCCCGGCCTCAATGCCGCCCCGGCAGGGATAGCCGCCGCTCCAGCGCGTGCTGCGCCGCCGCCAGCACCGTGCTGAGGACCCAGTAGATGGCCGCCACCGCCAGGTAGAGCGGCAGCGGCTGGTATGTGGCCGCGATCACCTCCTGCGCCGTGCGCAACAGTTCCGTGACGGTGATCACCGACACCAGCGAGGTATCCTTGATCAGGCTGATCAGGCTGTTGGACAGGCTTGGCACCGCCAGCCGCAGCGCCTGCGGGCCGACCACGAACCGCAGCGCCTGCAGCGGCGTGAAGCCCAGGCTATAGGCCGCCAGCCACTGGCCGCGCGCCACCCCCAGGATGGCGCCGCGCATGCTCTCCGACAGGTAGGCGCCCACGTTCAGGCTCAACGTCAGCACGCCAGCCGGCGTCGGCTCCAGCGCGATGCCGGCGCCAGGCAGGCCGTAGTACACCACGAAGATCTGCACCAGCAGCGGCGTGCCGCGCATGATGCTGACGTAGCCGCGCGCCAGCGCCTGCAGGCCGCGCTGGTGGCTGATGCCCATCAGCGCCACCACCATGCCCACCAGCAGGCCGAAGCCCATCGACCAGACGGCGAACTTCACCGTCAGCAGCACGCCCTGGAACAGCACGGGCAGGGAATCCAGCACCAGTTTCAGAGCGGGCATGGCGGCAGCGGGATAGCCGGCCGCGCCAGGCCGCGCAGGCCGGCGCGCGCCGCCTGCGCGCCTGCGCGGGCCGGGGAGTTGGCCTGCAGGGCAAAAAAGGGCCTACTTGGGCGGCTTCGTCACGTCGGTGCCGAACCACTTGGTCGACAGGTGGGACAGGGTGCCGTCCTTGCGCATGTCATTCAGCGCGCCATCGATAGCCTTGGCAAAGGCGGGATTGCCCTTGCGGAAGGGAATCGCCACTTCGGTGTTGGCGCCCGGCACCACGGCGCCGGGTCGCAGCGGCAGGTCGGTGGTCTTGACGAGGTAGGCGACCATCAGCCGGTCGTTGAGCGCGGCGTCGACGCGCTGCGCGGCAAGGTCGCGCAGGTATTCCGGCGCACCGGGATAGGTCTTGACGTCGATGCCGGGCACCGACTTGGCCAGCTCGTTGTAGTTGCTGCCAAGGCTCACGCCCAGCTTCAGCCCCTTCAGGTCCGCCAGCGAGCGGAACGCGCGCTTGTCATCCTTGCGCTGGATCAGCTGGGCGGCCGAATAGACGTAGGGCTTGGAGAAGTCCACCACCTCGCGCCGCGCCGGCGTGATCGCGACCTGGTTGACGATCACGTCGAACTTGCCCGCCTGCAGGCCCGCGATGATGCCGCTCCATTCGGTGGTGACGAACTCGGGCTTCACGCCGAGCTTGGCCGCGATCGCGCGCGCCACGTCCACGTCGAAGCCGTCGAGCTGGTTATCCGCCCCACGAAAGCCGAACGGTGGGTAAGTGCCCTCCAGTCCGATCCTCAGCACGCCGGCCTGTTTGACGCTGTCGAGCAGATCGGCGGCGCGGGCCGGCGTGCCGAGCACACCGGCCGCCAGCACCAGCATCGCCAGCATGAAGCGGATACCGCCCTTTTGAATCGTTCGCATAGGTCCTCCCGAAGTCGTTGCACGTTGGGATCGAATGCCCCGCTCACGCTGCCCCTCTTTGCCCCTTTGCCCTTCTGCCCTTCTGCCAAAGCGGCTTGCGAGTCGCGCGCCGCATGCCGGCCGATGCACTGGCGACCGGCATGCGAAGACAAGGTGGCTTCATTCTAGGATGCTCTGCTGCAGGATGCGACCCGGACGCCGCGCGGCACGCCCGCCGACCAGCATGCGCCGCTTCCAGACCAGCCGAGGAGGCGGCGGGAACACGCCGCGGGACGTCTTGCCCGCACGGCGACCGGCGCCGGTTCCCGCCCGCCATCCGGCACGTCGCGGCGATTTGACAGCCACGCAGGCCGTGCACCATCATCAGCAGACGCCCTCTGGTGCCTTTTTCATCATGTTCGCCCTGATCCTGCTTCTTCTCGTCCTCGTCAGCGCCTTCTTCTCGATCTCGGAAATCGCGTTGACGGCCTCGCGACGCACCAAGCTGCAGACGCTCTCCGAGCGTGGCGACAGCCGCGCGACCAAGATCATGCTGCTCAAGGAGGAGCCCGGCAACTTCTTCACCATCGTGCAGATCGGCGTGAACAGCGTGGCCATCCTGGCAGGTATCCTGGGCGAGAAGCACGTCTCCGACCTGGTCTTCGACGCGCTGTCGCCCTATATGGCGCCGGAGATCGCGCTGCGCGCCGCCAACATCGGCTCCTTCCTGATCGTCACGCTGCTGTTCATCCAGTTTGCCGACCTGATCCCCAAGCGCATCGCCATGACATTCCCCGAGGCCTGTGCACTGGTGGTGATCGAGCCGATGCTGACACTGATCAAGCTGCTGCGTCCGCTGGTCTACCTGTTCAATGCCGCGGCCGATGCCGCGCTGCGGCTGTTCGGCGTGCCCACCAAGCCGGTCGAGCAGATCACCTCGGAAGACATCGCCGCCATGGTGGACGCCGGGGCCGAGGCCGGCGTGCTGCACAAGCACGAGATCCACCTGATCGAGAACGTGTTCGAACTCGAACTCAAGAGCGTGACGGCCATCATGACGCCGCGCGAAGAGGTGGTCTACCTGGAGCTGGACGAAGCCACCGAGAGCGTGCGCCGCAAGCTGGTCACCCAGCCGCACGCGCAGTACCCCGTGTGCGGCAGCAACCTTGACGACCTGGTCGGCTACATCGACTCCAAGGACATCATGCAGCGCCTGCTGTCCGACGAAGCCACGCCGCTGGGCAATATCGCCAAGAGCCATGACAAGAACGTGCTGGTGATCCCCGACACCCTGACCCTGTCTGAGGCGCTCACGCGCTTTCGCGAGATGCACCAGGGCTTCGCCGTGGTGATGAACGAGTACGGGCTGGTGGTGGGCGTCGTCACCCTCGACGACATCGTCGGCGCGCTGATGGGCAATATCCTCTATTCCAGCGAGGACGAGCAGATCGTGCGCCGCGACGACAACTCCTGGCTGGTGGACGGCCTGACGCCGCTGGTCGACCTGAAGAAGGCGCTGGACCTGGAAACACTGCCGGGCGAGGACTACGTCGACACGGCAGGCGGCCTGGTGATCTACACCCTCAAGCGCATCCCGAAGAAATCCGAGTTCATCGAGGTGGAAGGCTACCGCCTCGAAGTGGTCGACATCGACCACCACAAGATCGACCAGTTGCTGGTCTCGCGGCTGCCGCAGGCCGCGCTCACCGGCGAGTAGGACGGGGCCGGGCCGGCGGCCAGGGACCGATCGGCTGCTACGCGCGCCGCGTCAGCTCAGGCACGCCGCGTTCACCACCCCCGCCGCCAGCGAGATCACGCCCATCAGCAGCCCCATGCCGCGGTTGTCCTCGGAGATGGCCGCGCTCACATTGCGCAGTGCCGCGGCGACGGCCAGGTAGGTCAGGACCTGCACCGCAAACGCCCCAAGCGCCCACAGCAAGAACATGCTGAAGGAAGCATTGTGCTGGATGCTCGACGACAGGGTGAGCGAGAAGCCCAGCACCGCGCCGCCGAGCGACAGTGCGGCGGCGACGTTGCCCGCGCGGATCAGCTGGAATTCGCGGTGCGGCGTCACGCGCGTGTAGACCAGCAGGAACAGCCCCAGCAGAGCGAAGCTGGAGACGACGTAGATCAGGTAGGCAAGTGCCGGGTGCATGGAGCTGAGCATGGGAATCGACAGGTCACTGTGATCGGGATGAGATGGGCAAGGCCAGCGCGATGAGCCGGCGGACGGCAGGCAAGCGCCATCAGCCGCCGCCGGACCGGCCGGAGCCGCCGCCAAAGCGGCTGGCAAAGCCGCCGCGCGAAACCACCGGCGCCCGTGTGGCGGCCGCTGTGCGCATCGACAGCCCCATGGAACGCCCGCGCCCCAGCGCGCTGCGGCGCACCGTGGCCTCCTCCACCATGGCGGCGCGCGGCGTGGCGCCGGCCCAGCCGCCCGGCGACATCCGGCCATCGCCGTCATACGCCAGCATCGGCCGCGCGGGCGCGGCGGACATGTCGCGCCGAGTCTGCGTGCCATCCGCATGGTAGACGGTGCCGCTTTCGGTGTAGTACGGGCCGTACCAGCGTGGGAAGTAGGCGTGCGAGCCGCCGCCCGACGCCGTGCCGCCGCCGGCGGCGCGCGCCTCGCTGGCGGGCGCGTCGAGCGCGCTGCTGTCGACGCTGCGCGCGCTCTCGAGCGGCACGCTCTCGCAGTCGTTGCTCGTTTCCCAGTCAGCCTCGCAATCGGCCAGCGAGGCGTAGCTGGCGCGCCGCACCGTGACGCCGGGATCGTCGTCGGCATCGTCGCTGCACGAGCCCAGCGCCGCCACGCCGGCCACCACGGCGCAAGCGCCGATGATCCACAACGCCGGCGACCCCTGCTTGCCCTGGCCCGCGCCGGCTGAATAGACCGGCCGCGCACGTGCCGGCCCGGTGGCACCGCTCGGCTTGGGCTGGTAAGGGCTGTCGTACTTCGACGGCTGGCGTCCGCCCTTCTTCTTTGTGGCCATTTACCCTACCCGTGAAGGAAATAATGTGGAACGAAGAAACTGGTGTTCTTGGCGATAGGACCCGACTCCTCGCGCACGCACAGGCCGCAGGGCGCGTCGTCCACGATCCACACACCGAGCGTGGTGAAGCGGCCGTCGAACTGCCGCGCCGGCGCGTAGGCCTGGTAGATGAAGCCTTCGGCGCCATACTCGCCAGGGTTGTCCACGCGGCCCGCCGGTGTCACCAGCGTCACGCTCTCGCCCTCGCGCGACAGGAAGGGCTTTTTCGCATGCGGCCGGCCCGCGAAGGCGCCGCCGTCGAAGGCGGCCTCCAGCAGGTTGGGATGCCCGGGAAACAACTCCCACAGGATCGGCAGGATGGCCTTGTTGGACAGCACGGCCTTCCACGGCGGCTCGACCCAGCGCACCGGGCTGCCCAGCAACTCGCCGCGATAGTCGGAGGTGGCCATCCACTCCCAGGGATACAGCTTGAACACGACTTCCATCGGCTCGTCGTCGGCGTCGTAGAAGCCGCCGCGCCCATCGGAGCCGATCTCCTGCAGGTCCACCAGCTTGACCGACCAGCCAGCCTGCAGCGCGGTGTCCATCAGGTACTCCACATTGCAGATGTCTTCCTGGCTGTCGAACATGCACGCGAAGTGCAGCAGGCGGGCGTTGCGATAGTGATCGCGCAGCCATCGCCAGCGCGCCACCAAGGATTCGTGCAGGCTGTTGAACTGGTCCGCCTGCGGCTGCACCGCCGCCTTCCAGTACCACTGCGCGATGCTGGATTCGATCAGCGAGGTGGGCGTGTCCGCGTTGAACTCGTACATCTTCGGCACGCCGTCCGCATCCAGCGTCATGTCGAAGCGGCCGAACAGCGTCGGCTCATCGCGGTCCCAGGAAACGCGGACCAGTTGCGCCAGATCCGCGGGAATCGCCATGCGCGCGAACAGGTCGTGGTCGATCACATGCTGCACGGCCTCCAGGCAGCGCTGGTTCAGGTCCAGCGCGGCGGCATAGAGCGTCTCGACCTCCGCGGCAGTGAACGCGTAGGCCACGTCCTCGCGCCAATAAAAGAAGGTGTGGTCGTCCACCTTGCGGGGCACGTTGAATTCGTCCAGCGAATGGAAGTGGAAGCCGATGCGCTCCAGTTCGCTGGGCCAGTCCTGGCGGGGTGTCTGGGGAATGCGCTTCATGCGCAGTGCTCCATATGCAAGGAGGGGGCGGACCTGTCGCACGCGCCATCCAGCAGGAAATCGCCGAATGCCAGGCACGGCCGGCCCGCTTGCGGCAGCCAGTCGGTGAAATGCGCGCCGAGCGGGGCCCACCAGTGGGCGGCGGCGTCCAGCAACAGGTGGAAATCCACCGCATCGGATTCGACCACCCCGCGCCCCGGATTGGCCAGCACCCACTGCATGCCCGCCACCAGGCTCGATGCGACCTGCAGGCTGGTCGCCGTGTTGTAGGGCGCCAGCGCGCGGGCGTGCCGCGCGCTGAGCCGCGAGCCGTACCAGACGTGGCCATGGCGGCCGCTCATCAGCAGCACGCCCAGCTCGTCCTCGCCGTCCTGGATCTCCTCGCGCAGGATGCGGTGCCCATGCACGCGCGCTGCGCTGCGGTCGTCCAGCCATTGCATTGAGGCGCAGGTGGCATCGCTCGGACGATAAGCATAGTAGACCGTCGGCCGGTAAGGCGAATGGCCTGGCGCCTCGCAGGTGAGAAACTCGGCGATCGAGATGGACTCGTTGTGCGTGATCAGGAAAGCGTCGAACGGACCGTGCACCGGCGACCACGAGCGCACGCGCGTGCGGTGGCCGGGGCGATCCAGCCCGATGGCGGCGGCTCCCTGGCGATAGCCGCCCGGCGGCAGCTCGCGCTCGTGGCTGCCCCAGCCCAGCTCGGCGTCCTGCAGACATTCGGTGATGAAGCCCTCGGCAGACCATGTATTGGCGAACTCGCCCGCCAAGGGGAAGCCGGGCGCGGCCTGGGAATCGTACTCGGCCACCTGGATCACCCGCACGTCCAGCGCCCGCGCCAGCGAGGCCCAGCCGGCGCGCGTCGCTGGCGCGGCCGTGGGCAAGCCGCACTGCCCTGCCAGTTCGAGCAGCGCCGCCTTGACCAGCCCGGAAACCAGCCCGGGATTGGCGCCATGCGCCACCAGCGCGGTGGGCAACGTTTCGCGGCCACGCGCGAATGCGAGCATCTGCTGCCGCAGCGCGTAATTGGTCAGTGGCGACCCGGTCAGCGGCGACTCGGCCAGCGGCGCCTGCGGCTGGCCTGGCGCATAGTCCCACGGCTCGATGCCGGTATCGAGATAGCAAGCGCCGCGCGCTTGCGCCAGGGCAATCAGGTCGCGGCTGCACACGGCCGGCGCCAGGTTCAAGAGGCAGGCCTGCGGCCCGAGCAGCGGCCCGAGCACGGCGGCGTAGTTCGCCGGCGTGATGGTCGCCTCGACCGCTTGCAGACGGTGGCGGACCACCAGTTCCCGGCGCGGCGCATCCAGGTCCTTCTCGATGACCAGGATGCGCGCGTCCGGGTAGGCCCGCTCCAGCAAGGGCAGCACGGCCTGGCCGACGCAGCCGAAGCCGACCATGACGATGGTGTCGACCGTCACGCTGCAGCCTCGCATGCCTGGTTGCGTTTCATTGCATCGAGCCCGGCACTACGACGCCGGGCGCATAAGCGGTCTTGCTTCATCGTCAGGAAAGCGCTTCTTCTTATCGTCAGCGATCGCGCCAGGCGCCTGTCGCAGGCCTGGAATCGCCACGGGCTTTTAAAAAAAGCCGATGTTATCACGCAATAAAATCCGCCCGGATCATGAAAAATCGATGTTATCCCGCAGCAAAATCCGCGCGGATCATGACGGATTACAGTTTGCCTGGATCGCGTGAAGCAGCAATGGATTGCACCCTTGCCGAGCGAGCGAAAATGGCTATCGATGCCGCATGCCTGTCCGCCGAGGAAATGACTCGCTGGCAGGCGAACGGGTAGCGGACGATAGCGAAGCGGGCGGCCGGAAGCGCCGCCGGCATGCCAGGAGCGGCATGTGCGCGACCGCGCCGCGTGCTCGCCTATCGATGGCAATGCCGGTGCTGCCAATGCCTCCGATACCGCGAATCTCCCCGCCTATGTGGATCGGGGATGCCAGGCGCAAGCGCTCCGCATGCATTGAATAAACAGGCTTGCCTTTATGGAATTCGCCAAGCACTGCAGGCCGCAATCGGCTTGATAAGCTTGATAAGAGATACCGCCCTGCTGCATGGCGAGGAGGACGCTGTGATAGCGACCGGCCGGCGCGCTACGCATTGGCAACAAAGCCTATCGAATCTGGATGCGCCTCACCGATGCGAAGCCCGCCGCGCCAGCCAACGACGCGGGGGCCGCCTGACGAGGGAATCGCTGCTTGTGGGCTGCTTGCGCGCCCTGCTTGTGCGCCCTGCTTGTGCGCCCTGCTTGTGCGCTGAGGGAGTTTCGGGCGCCCCGATCGGGGCTCGATGGTGCTGCCGCGACGCCCCAAAAGAAAAACCCCGTAAGCCGTTAAGCTTACGGGGTTCTCTTCTACTACTGGCGGAGAGGGAGGGATTCGAACCCTCGGTACGCTTGCACGTACGCCTGATTTCGAGTCAGGTACAATCGACCACTCTGCCACCTCTCCTGAAACTTGGGCGCATGCGGCGAAGAACAAGATTATAGCGATACTCTCCGCTTCACCGCAAGCCCCCTTGGCAGAAAATTTCAGGCCTCGGGTTCCAGGCGCTCGATGCCACCCATATAGGGGCGCAGCGCGGCCGGCACGGTGACGGAGCCGTCGGCGTTCTGGTAGTTCTCCAGGATGGCCACCAGGGTACGGCCGACTGCCAGGCCCGAACCATTCAGCGTGTGCACCAGCTCGGGCTTGCCCTGCGCATTGCGCGTGCGCGCCTGCATGCGGCGGGCCTGGAAATCACCCATGTTCGAGCAGGAGCTGATCTCGCGATAGGTGTTCTGCGCGGGGATCCACACTTCGAGGTCGTAGGTCTTGGTGCTGCCGAAGCCCATGTCGCCGGTGCACAGCACGACGGTGCGGAACGGCAGTTCCAGCTTCTTCAGGATGGCCTCGGCGTGGCCGACGAGCTGCTCCAGCGCGTCGAAGGAGTGCTCGGCCGGCACGATCTGCACCAGTTCCACCTTGTCGAACTGGTGCTGGCGGATCATGCCGCGCGTGTCCTTGCCGTAGGAACCGGCTTCCGAGCGGAAGCACGGCGTATGGGCAACGAAGCGCAGCGGCAGCTTGTCGGCCGCGACGATGGCGTCGCGCATGATGTTGGTCAGCGGCACCTCGGCGGTCGGGACCAGGTAGAAGTTCTCGATGCGCTCGCCGCCCTCCTCGGTCTCGCCGCCGACCTTGCGCGGCACCTTGAAGAGGTCTTCCTCGAACTTGGGCAGCTGGCCGGTGCCGCGCATCGACGCGGCGTTGACGATGTAGGGCACGTACGTCTCGGTGTAGCCGTGCTCGAGGGTATGGGTATCGAGCATCAGCTGGGCCAGCGCGCGGTGCAGGCGCGCCACGCCGCCGCGCAGCATGGTGAAGCGCGAGCCGGTGACCTTGACCGCGGTGTCGAAGTCCAGGCCGAGACGCGCGCCTACGTCGACGTGGTCCTTGACCTCGAAATCGAAGCTGCGCGGCGTGCCGACGCGGCGCACTTCCACGTTGCCGTTCTCGTCGTTGCCGACCGGCACGCTCTCGTGCGGCAGGTTGGGGATCGACAGCATCAGTTCCGACAAGTGGGCCTGGATCTCCTCGAGGCGCGCGGCCGATGCCTTGAGCGTGTCGCCGATGCCGCCGACCTCGGCCATCACCGCGCTGGTGTCCTCGCCCTTGCCCTTGAGCATGCCGATCTGCTTGGAGAGGCTGTTGCGCCGCGCCTGCAGTTCCTCGGTCTGGGTCTGCAGTTGCTTGCGCTCGGCTTCGAGGGCCTGGAAGGCGGCTACGTCGAGTTGGAAGCCGCGCGTGGCGAGGCGCTGGGCCACGGCGTCGATGTCTTTGCGGAACAGCTGGATGTCGAGCATGTTGCGGAAAATGGGGAAGTGCGGAGCCGGCGACATGCCGGCGGACCCGCTATTTTACTTCAGCGGCGGCCCCAGCCTGGCTGAACCTGCGGGGTCGCGGTGCTGCTCAATGGCCGGACTTGTCCCCCGGGTCGGTCCCGGAAGCCTTGGCGGACGGCTCCGCCCTCTCGGCCTTCCCTGCGCCCTCGGCTTTCTGCCGCCGGTGCCAGGCGGCATCGAGATCGCGCAGGTGGCGCAGCTTGTCGCCGATCTTGCCCTCCAGCCCGCGCGGCGTCGGCTGGTACCAGCCCTGCGGCCGCAGGTCGTCGGGAAAGTAGTGCTCGCCGGCGGCATAGGCCTCCGGCTCGTCGTGCGCATAGCGATAGGCGTGGCCGTAACCCAGCTCCTTCATCAAGCGGGTCGGCGCATTGCGCAGGTGCACCGGCACCGGGCGCGACTTGTCCTTCGAGACGAAGGCACGCGCCGCGTTGTAGGCGTTGTAGCCGGCATTCGACTTGGGTGCCACGGCCAGGTAGACGAGCGCCTGCGCCAGCGCCAGCTCGCCCTCGGGCGAGCCGAGGCGCTCGTAGGTTTCGGCGGCGTCGAGCGTGATGCGCGCCGCGCGCGGATCGGCCAGGCCGATGTCTTCCCACGCCATGCGCACGATGCGGCGGGCCAGGTAGCGCGCGTCCGCGCCGCCGTCGATCATGCGGCAGAACCAATACAGCGCGGCGTCTGGATCCGAGCCGCGCACGGACTTGTGCAGCGCGCTGATCTGGTCATAGAAGGCGTCGCCGCCCTTGTCGAAGCGGCGCAGGTTCTCCGACAGCGCGCTGCCCAGCAGCGCCGTGTCGATCTTGTCCTGGCCCGCGCTGCGCGCCGCGCGCGAGACGATCTCGATATTGTTGAGCAGCTTGCGCCCGTCGCCGTCGGCGGAGGCCACGATCAGCTTGAGCGCCTCGTCGTCCCAGCGCAGGCCGCCGAGCTCCTCGCTGGCGCGCCCTGCCAGCTGCGCCAGCTCGGCCTCGTCCAGGCTCTTGAGCACGTAGACGGCCGCGCGCGACAGCAGCGCGCCGTTGACTTCGAAGGACGGGTTCTCGGTGGTGGCGCCGATGAAGGTGAACAGGCCGCTTTCCACGTGCGGCAGGAAGGCGTCCTGCTGGCTCTTGTTGAAGCGGTGCACCTCGTCGACGAAGACCAGGGTGCGGCGCCCATGGGCGCGGTACTGCTCGGCGCGCTCGACGGCCTCGCGGATGTCCTTGACGCCGGACAGCACCGCCGACAGCGCGATGAACTCCGCATCGAAGGCATCGGCCATCAGCCTGGCCAGCGTGGTCTTGCCCACGCCGGGCGGCCCCCACAGGATCATCGAATGCGGCTCGCCCGAGGCGAAGGCCACGCGCAGCGGCTTGCCCGGCCCGAGCAGGTGCTGCTGGCCGATGACTTCGTCGATATTGCGCGGGCGCAGCCGCTCGGCAAGCGGCTGGCTGGAGCGGTCGGGGGGTTCGGAAAACAGCGTGTCCGCCACGGTTGTCATGCCTTCTCTATCAGGGCGCGCGCCGGCAGGCGGCGCGCGGCCCCACAGTGTAGACCATCCGGGCAGGCACTTCGTCTAGCGGGCCCCGCCGCTGGCCTCGAATGCGTCGAGAATGGCCGCGCCAGACTTGCCCACGCGGGTGCGCCAGGCCGACACCGCGCTGGCGCCCGCCGCGCGCAGCGCCTCGCGCACGGCGGGCGCCGCCTCGCCGCGCACGGTCACGCCGTTTTCCATCATGTGCGCCGCATTCTCGGCGATGCGCGTGGACAGGCGTGCCCACTGGCGCTGCTCGGTCGCCTGCGCGGCGGCGTCGACCGCCTCGCGCTGCGCGGGCGTCAGCCCGGCGTAGGCCGCATTGCTGACCGTGGTGAACGACAGCGGCATGGCGTAATCGATGGCGGTGAAGTTCGGCAGGAACGTCCACAGCTTGCGTCCGGCACCGCCATCGCCCGAGGACAAGGCGGCATTGACCGAGCCGTCGCGCAAGCGCGGCATCGCATCGGAGAACGACAGGTCGATCGCGTGCGCGCCGGCGGCGCGCATCACTTCGGTCGAAGTCTCGTCATAGGTGCGCACGGTCATGGCGCGCAGGTCGTCCAGCCTGGCCAGCGGCACGCGCGACCACAGGCCGGTAGGCGGCCAGGGCGTGATATAGAGCAGACGCTGCCCCTGTGCGGCAAAAGCGCGCACGTAGTCGGCGCGCGCCAGCTCGGCCAGCCGGCGCGCCGACTCCAGCGACGTGGCGACGAAGGGCAAGGAGGACAGCAGGAAGATCGGATCGATCTCGCCCAGCGCGCCCGCGAATGCGTCGCCGCCCTCGACTCTCCCTTCCCGGACCGCGGCCGGCATCTGCGCCGACTTGATGCCGGCACCGGCGTCATAGGAAGGCGACACCACCAGCGTGCCGCCGGAGCGTGCCTTGACCTCCTCGGCAAAGGTCGACAGGCCCTCGCCGGGCATCGCGCTGGCCGGATATTCCGTAGCCATGCGCCAGGTCACTGGTGCAGTTGCGGGCGCGGCTGCGGCTGCGGATGCGGATGCCGGCGCGGACGCAGGCTGCTCCCGCGCCGGCGCCGCATTGCCGAGCGAAGCGAACGCGGCGATCAGCAGGCCCTGCAGCAGGCGGCGCCGCTGCGCGTGCACGGCCGGGCGCGTGGTGGGGCGATTCATCTTGACATCCTGGAGATTGAACGGGAACACCGGTCCGGCCTGGTTCGGAGATAAGGGCGGGGACGCCCCGCATTATATGGACTGGCAGCCAGCGCCGCGAGCCGGAGCCATGCACCCGAGCACATCGTGCAAGCGCGCCGCGAAGACACCGAAATGTGGCGCCCGCAGCACGCTGTCGCCCCAATTCGATGCGGCGCTGCGAACATCACTTCAAGCAGAGGCCATGCCGGCCGATATACGTACCACCCATGCTGTGCATCGTCGTCACGGCGCCGCAGCCACGCCCCAAGGCCTTCACCGCCTTATCGCCCAAGAAACCTATGCTGCTGTCCTACCACATGTTGTTGTTCAGGATGTCCAGGCTGACAAGCCGGGGCCGGATGACCGCCGTCGACGAGATCGCCCTCGCCGGGCAGTTGGCGGAGATGATGCATCGGCCGCATGTCACGCAGCGGGTGGTGGACGAGCTGATGGGCCATGAGCACCCCCAGGTGCGCCGCATCGCCATGAACGCGGTGCGGCGTGCGCGCTGCTTCGATTGCCCTGGCCTGCCGGCGGCGCTGCTGCGCCGGCTGGTCGACCAGGAGCCTTGGCTGCGCCACGATGCGGCCTGGGTGATTGCTGAGAGCGGGTTCGACGGCGCCGAGCTGCGCGCGGCGCTGCGCCGGCTGGCCGGCGGCCTCCAGCTGCCGCGGGATGCAGAGCGCGCACGCTCCTTCCCCAACGACGCCCCCTTGCAGGCCCAGGTGCGCGCCCGCCAGGCCCTGGACGCGCTACTGAAGAAGAGCGCGGCCGAGGCCAACAGCAGGCTGGGGCTCTCCCCCACGGCCGGATATGCCAGCGGCACGGTGGGCCATATCAATATGGTGCGGCGGGAGCAGCATCGCCGCATGGCGGCGCGCAGGCTGGACAGCAGCGTACGGCTGACCTACCGGCCGCTGCCGCCCCCCGAGGGCGTGCTGAAGATCACCAAGGCGGCCAAGCGCGCCGCGGGCAAGTAGCCGCCCGGCGGCGACCGGGGCGGTGAACGGGTTCGCGACCGGGTTGACGACCTACTGACGAGCGCGTTCAGCCAGCACGCGCATCGCGTCGGCCGGCAGCGGCCCGTGGCAGGTGCGCGAGCCGTTTGGCTGGCCCAGCACCAGCCAGACGCGAGACGAATCGCCGGCGGGGTGCAGCAGCCAGGCGGGCCCGCCCCCGGCCGCAGGCAGGTCCTCGAGCACGCCGCTGCCGGTCGACTGCAGCATCACCGCGCAATCGTTCGCCGACACACGCGTCGCCGCCAGGAAGTCGCGGTTGGCCAGCACCTCAGGCAGGGCCGTGTCGGAGGCGCGCAGGAAGGCGTCGACATCGAACTGCCGCGCGCCCTGCGTTGCGCAGGCGGCCAGTCCGAGCAGCGCAACGGCCGCTGCGGTGCGCGCCAGCCGGCGCATGGCATTCGCTAGCATGGGTGGCCTCATTGCTTCATCACATCGGCACCCTTGGGCACCGTGAAGTGGAAGGTGTCGGCCGGCAGCACCGGGTTCTTCTGCATCGCGGAGAAGCTCAGCAGCGTGGTGTTGCCGAAGGCGTCGCGCAGCTCCATCGCTTCGAGATTGCCGCCCTTGAAGCCGATGCCGATGCGCTCGAACTGCGTGTCCTTGGCCTTGGGCGTCAGCTCGAGCCACTCCACGCCATCGCGCGTGGGCCCGTTCTTGACCACGAAGTTCTTCTCCAGGTCATTGCTGCCGAACAGGATGGCGGCCGGGCTGGAGCCGAGCGCGGCGTCGAGCTTGCGCTCGGTGACCTGGTTCAGGTCCTTGTCATAGATGAAGAGCGTCTGGCCATCGGCCTGCAGCAACTGCTCGTAGGGCTTCTCATAGCGCCAGGTGAACTTGCCGGGGCGGGAAAAGGCAAAGCTGCCGCTGGAATTGCCGGTCACCTTCAGGGTGTCCCCCTGCCCCTTGACCTGCCGCTGCGTGAACGCGCCGCGGGCGGTCTTGACGGTGGAGACAAAGGTTTGCAGCTGGTCGGTGGCGGCGGCATGTGCCGCCGGCAGCGCCGGCGCCAGCAGGGCCAGCACGGCGAAGGTCCGCGCCAGATGGCGGCGGGCCTGCGCAAAACGCCTAGTTTGCATGAGGTCGCTTCCTTGCGTTCTTCGGTTTCCCGCCGCTGCCGGGAGGGCGCGTGCGGCGGGCCATGGCAGGGCGCGGCCGCGCCGCGCCTGTGTGCTTAGAGCCGTGGCCGGAACCAGGATTCCGGCCGAGTCGTAAGCCGATGTTACGCGGGCGGCGCTCACTCCTCTTCGCGCCCGGCGCCGCCACCCTGAGCCAGGATGTCGCGGTTGCCGTTGCCCGACATGGCCGAGACCAGGCCGGCCTTCTCCATGTCTTCGAGCAAGCGCGCGGCGCGGTTGTAGCCGATGCGCAGGTGACGCTGCACCAGCGAGATGGAGGCACGGCGGTTCTTCAGCACCACCTCGACCGCCTGGTCGTACAGCGGGTCGGCCTCGCCGCCACCACCGCCGACAATGCCCGCGCCGCCGCCGAGACCGTCGCCGCCGCCATCCTCGGCCAGGCCGCCTTCGAGGATGCCCTCGATATAGTTGGGCTCGCCGGCTTCCTTGAGCTTCTCCACCACGCGGTGCACCTCGTCATCCGAGACGAAGGCCCCGTGCACGCGCACCGGCATGCCGGTGCCCGGCGCCAGGTAGAGCATGTCGCCCATGCCCAGCAGCGCCTCGGCGCCCTGCTGATCCAGGATGGTGCGCGAGTCGATCTTGCTGCTGACCTGGAAAGAGATGCGGGTGGGCACGTTGGCCTTGATCAGGCCGGTGATGACGTCCACCGAGGGGCGCTGCGTGGCCAGCACTAGGTGCAGGCCGGCGGCACGCGCCTTCTGCGCGATGCGGGCGATCAGTTCCTCGACCTTCTTGCCGACCACCATCATCAGGTCGGCCAACTCGTCGATGACGATGACAATGACCGGCAGCTTCTCAAGCGGCTCGGGCGCATCCGGCGTCAGGCTGAACGGATTGGGGAGCTTCTCCTCGCGCGCCGCCGCCTCGTCGATCTTCTTGTTGTAGCCGGCCAGGTTGCGCACGCCCAGCTTGCTCATCAGCTTGTAGCGCCGCTCCATCTCGCCCACCGCCCAGTTCAGCGCGTTGCCGGCCTGGCGCATGTCGGTGACCACCGGGCACAGCAGATGGGGAATGCCCTCGTAGACGCTCATTTCGAGCATCTTGGGGTCAATCAGGATCAGCCGCACGGCATCGGCCTTGGCCTTGTACAGCAGCGACAGGATCATCGCGTTGATGCCGACCGACTTGCCCGAGCCGGTGGTGCCGGCCACCATGCAGTGGGGCATGCGCGCCAGGTCGGCCACCATCGGCTTGCCGGCGATGTCCTTGCCCAGCGCCATGGTGAGCTGCGAGGTGCTTTCGTTGTAGACCTGCGAGCCCAGGATCTCGGACAGCCGTACCGCCTGACGCTTCGGGTTGGGCAGTTCCAGGCCCATGTAGTTCTTGCCGGGGATGGTCTCGACCACGCGGATCGAGACCAGCGACAGCGAGCGCGCCAGGTCCTTGGCCAGGTTGACCACCTGGCTGCCCTTGACGCCGGTGGCCGGCTCGATCTCGTAGCGGGTGATGACCGGGCCCGGATAGGCCGCCACCACCTTGACCTCGACGCCGAAGTCCTTGAGCTTCTTCTCGATCAGGCGCGAGGTGTATTCCAGCGTCTCGGCGCTGACGGTTTCCTGGAGCGGCGGGATCGGGTCGAGCAGCGACAGCGGCGGCAGGTCGGAATCCTGGATGTCGGCGAAGAGCGGCTGCTGCTTCTCGCGCTCGACGCGCTCGGACTTGGGCACGGCCTGCGGGCGCACGATCTGCACCGGCGGCGCCTCTTCGATTTTCACGCGCTGCACCTCGACCGTCTCGGTGCGCTCGACCTTGGCGGCGGCGCCGATGATGCGGTCCTGCTTGCTTTCGCGGCGCGCCTTGAAGCCGAGGAAGAGGCCCTCGACGAAGCCGCCGATGTGCTCGGCCACCGACAGCCAGGAAAAGTGGAAGAACAGCGACAGGCCGATGGCAAACAGCATCAGCAACAGCAGGGTGGCGCCGGTGAACCCCAGCGCCATCTGCATCCAGCCGCCCAGCAGGTCGCCCAGCACGCCGCCCGGCGCGCGCGGCAGCGCGGCGCGCAGCGGATACATGCGGATCGCCTCCAGGCCCATGCTGGACAACAGCGTCAGGGCGAAGCCGATCCAGCTCACCACCATGCCCTGGCGCCCTTCTGCCTGGCGCTGGGGCAGCTCGTCGGTGAGCGTGCGCCAGCCGCGCCAGCAGCGCCGCACCAGCAGCACCGCCCACCAGTAGGCGGAAAAGCCGAAGATGAAGAACAGCACGTCGGCCAGCCATGCGCCGACGCGTCCGCCCAGATTGTGGATGTCCGCGACCTGGTTGGCGTGCGACCAGCCCGGGTCGGACTTGCTGTAGCTGGCCAGCATGCAGACGAAGGCCAGCGTGACGGCAAGCAGCAGGAACCAGCGCACCTCGCCAAGCAGCTTGCCGATGCGGGAAGGCAGCGCGGACGGGTCGGTGCGGGTCGTAGTGGTGGCTCGTGCCATGCGTGATTCGGGTGGTCTTGCAAATTGACGGATGGCGGCCATTTTAACCTTGGCGCGCACTATCGTTCCCATTGGAAATTGCAACAGTGGGCAAACGCGCCTCCACTTATAATGTCGGTTTTGACCGATACCGGTGCGCCCGCAGGCGCACCGGACACTGGATTGCATCATGGCCAAACACGCAAAAGTGCTCATTCTCGGGTCCGGTCCCGCCGGTTACACCGCCGCCGTCTACGCGGCTCGCGCCAACCTGGAGCCGGTGCTGATCACCGGCCTGGCCCAGGGCGGCCAGCTGATGACGACCACCGATGTGGAAAACTGGCCGGCGGATGCCAAGGGCGTGCAGGGTCCCGAACTGATGCAGCGCTTCCTGGAGCACGCTGAGCGCTTCAACACCGAGATCATCTTCGATCATATCCATACGGCCAAGCTGACCGAGCGTCCGATCCGCCTCGTCGGCGATGCCGGCGAGTACACCTGCGATTCACTGATCATCGCCACCGGCGCCTCGGCCCAGTATCTCGGCCTGCCCTCGGAAGAGAATTTCATGGGCCGCGGTGTTTCGGCCTGCGCCACCTGCGACGGCTTCTTCTACAAGAACCAGGAAGTCGCGGTGGTCGGCGGCGGCAACACCGCTGTCGAGGAAGCCCTCTACCTGTCGCATATCGCCAGCAAGGTGACGGTGATCCACCGCCGCGACAAGTTCCGCGCCGAGCCGATCCTGGTCGACCGCCTGCTGGCGCGCGAGAAGGAAGGCCGCATCGAGATCCGCTGGAACTCGGTGCTCGACGAAGTGGTGGGCGACGACTCGGGCGTGACCGGCCTCAAGCTGCGCAATGTGCAGACCGACACGGTCGAGGAGCTGAAGCTGTCCGGCGTGTTCATCGCTATCGGCCACAAGCCCAATACCGACCTGTTCGAAGGCCAGCTGGAGATGCACAACGGCTACATCGTCACCAAGACGGGCCTGCAGGGCGACGCCACCGCCACCAGCATCCCCGGCGTGTTCGCTGCCGGCGACGTGCAGGACCACATCTACCGTCAGGCCATCACCAGCGCCGGCACGGGCTGCATGGCCGCGCTGGATGCGCAGCGCTACGTGGAAGCGCTGAAGTAAGGCGAAGGCCGGCGCGCCGCAGGCGCCTGCCGAGGCATGCAAGGGGCGCTCCGGCGCCCTTTCTTCTTGCGCGCTGGCGCCGCACGATACGCCAACACCGCCGGCCAAGCATAATGTCTTGGCTCCCTCTCCCCTCAGGGGGAGAGGGTTGGGGAGAGGGGTGGTCTAGCAAGGCGCCACTTACAAACGAAGCCGTCGGTGTGATCCAGCACGCCAGCGCCAGGACGAAGCCACCGGTGTTGTCCAGCACGTCGCCGTTCGCCAGCCCCCGCCGCCACCCCCGGCCCCACCGAATTTATAATGACGCCTGCCCCACGGAGACTGCCATGAAGCACGGCGCCAAACCCGATTCCCCTTCTTCCGCCCGCCTCGGCCTGGCCGACCTGGGCAATCTGCGCAAGCGGCTCAAGGCCGACACCGAGCGCCGCGAGGCCGAGCGCCTGGCGGCCGAACAGGCGGCGCAGCGCGCACGCGACGAGGCCAATGTCTTCCGCAGTTCGGTGGGCCAGGTCAGCGCGCTGCGCGACCGCAACAGAGTCGAGCCGGCGGCCGGCAAGCCGGCGCCGGTCCCCGTGCAGACGCTGCGCAACGACCAGGAAACGCTGGCCGCCTCGCTGTCGGACGAATTCGACGTCGAGAACCTGCTCGACACCGACGAGTCCCTGTCCTTCCGCCGTCCCGGCATCGGCATGGATGTGGTCAAGAAATTGCGCCGCGGCGAATGGGTGCCGCAGGACAAGCTCGACCTGCATGGCCTGCGCAGCGAAGAGGCGCGCGAGGCGCTGTCCGAGTTTCTGCGCCGTTCGGTGCGGCGCGGTGTGCGCTGCGTGCGCGTGATCCACGGCAAGGGCATCGGCTCGCCCGACAAGCTGCCGGTGCTCAAGGGCAAGGTGCGCAGCTGGCTGGTGCAGAAGGACGAGGTGATCGCCTTCGTGCAGGCACGCGGCGCCGAGGGCGGCGAGGGCGCCCTGATGGTGCTGCTGCGCCAGCCCCGCGCCTGATCGGCGCCTGATCGGCGCCCTGCCCGGCCCGCCTCCACCGCAACCCGCCCGCATCCACCCTTGTCGCCCTTTCTGGTCCCCCACTTCGACGCGCTGTTCGGCCGCCTGCCGCTGATCCTCCACGTGATGGAGGTGATCGGCGTGCTGTCGTTCGCGGTGGCGGGTGTCGTAGATGCGCGCAAGCAGCGCTTCGATGCGGTCGGCACCTTCGTGGTGGCCTTCGCCACCGCCTTCGGCGGCGGTACGGTGCGCGACGTGCTGTTGGACCGGCGGCCCTTCTACTGGGTCGACCACCAGGGCTACGTGATCCTGATCTTCGTGATGTCGATCGGCGCGTCCTTCGTGTTCCGCGTGGTGAGCCGCGTGGCCTCGGACCGCACCATGCTGATCGCTGACGCGATCGGGCTGGGACTGTTCGCCGTGACGGGCACCTCGCTCGCGCTGGTGGCGCAGATGCCCGCCTTCGTGGCGGTGATGATGGGGATCATCTCCTCGGTGTTCGGCGGCGTGGTGCGCGACGTGCTGTGCAACGAGATGCCGATGATCCTGCGCGACCGCGTTCCCTACGCCACCTGCGCCTTCGCCGGCTGCTGGGTCTACCTGGGACTGACCTGGCTGGATACCCAGCAGGAGGTGGCGCTGCTCTCCGGCGCGCTGACCGCCACCATCATGCGCCTGCTCTCTGTCTGGCTCGGCTGGAAGCTGCCGGGCTGAGCCCGGCGCCAGCGCGCCGCCAGCGGTATCAGACCGCTGCTTCGTCCTGTTCGCCGGTGCGGATGCGGATCACGCGCTCCACCTCGGTGACGAAGATCTTGCCGTCGCCGATCTTGCCGGTATGCGCGGCCTTGACCACCGCGTCGAGTACCGTTTCGAGCTGGCTCTCGGCCACCACCACCTCGATCTTGATCTTGGGCAGGAAGTCGACCACGTACTCCGCACCGCGGTACAGCTCGGTGTGCCCCTTCTGGCGGCCGAAGCCCTTCACCTCGGTCACCGTCAAGCCGGTCACGCCCACGTCGGCCAGTGCTTCGCGCACTTCGTCGAGCTTGAACGGTTTGATGATGGCGGTAATCTGCTTCATGTTGGCCCCTATGATTTAGTCATTAGTGAATACCAGATTCTAGCCGGAAACCCCGCCACCTCTCTCGAGGCGGCGGGCAGTTCCACGCTGCAGTGCAACGAAGCGGCGCCGCTCAGGCGGGAATGCGCGCCAGGTCTCGCATCCACACCGCCGATTCGGCGTCGCTCGGCGCGCGCCAGTCGCCGCGCGGCGACAGCGAGCCGCCCGAGCCGACCTTGGGCGCATTGGGAATGCAGGAACGCTTGAACTGGCTGGTGCGGAAGAAGCGGTCGACGAAGATGCCGAGCACGCGCTTGATCTCCGCCAGCGTGTACTGGTTGCGCGCCACGTGCGTCCCTTCGGGCCAGCCGCCGAGTTCCCGGTCGCCCCACGCCGCCAGCGCCAGGAACGCCACCTTGGACGGCGCGAAGCCGAAGCGCAGCGTGTAGTAGAGATTGAAGTCCTGCAGCTCGTACGGCCCGATGATGGCCTCGGTCTTCTGCTCCGGCCCCGTGCTCGAATTGCCCGGCACCAGCTCGGGGCTGATATCGGTATCCAGGACGTCGAGCAGCACGCCGGCGCCGTCGCCCGCCACCTGGCCGGTTTCGGCGACCCAGCGCACCAAGTGGCTGATCAGCGTCTTCGGCACGCTGGCGTTGACGTTGTAGTGCGACATGTGGTCGCCCACGCCGTAGGTGCACCAGCCCAGCGCGAGTTCGCTCAGGTCACCGGTGCCGATCACGATGGCATGGTTGAAGTTGGCCAGCCGGAACAGGTGGTTGGTCCGCTCGCCGGCCTGCACGTTCTCGAAGGTCACGTCGTAGACCGCCTGCCCGTCGGCAAACGGGTGGCCCAGGTCCTTCAGCATCGCCAGACAGCTCGGGCGGATGTCGATCTCGCTCGCACTGCAGCCGACCACTTCCATCAGCCGGCGCGCCTGTCGCAGCGTGCGCTCGCTGGTGGCGAAGCCCGGCATGGTGTAGGCCAGGATATTGGTGCGCGGCAGGCCGAGGCGGTCCATCGCCTTGGCGCACACCAGCAGCGCGTGGGTCGAGTCCAGCCCGCCGGACACGCCGATCACCACCTTGGCGATGCCGCTGGACGAAAGCCGCTGCACCAGCGCCTGCACCTGGATGTTGTAAACCTCGTTGCAGCGCGCGTCGCGCCGGCGCGAATCGGCCGGCACGTAGGGGAAGCGCTCCACCTTGCGTGCCAGCGGCAGCTTGCCTTCGGTAGGCACCCCGACACGCAGTCGCACCACCTCGAAGCGCGCCACCTCCTCGCGGTGGCGCCGCACCGACTGCCCGAAGGTGGTCTGGTGCATGCGCTCGCGCGACAGCCGCTCCAGGTCGACATCGGCCACCAGCAGGTGCGAGGTGTCGGCGAAGCGCTCGGACTCGGCCAGCATCTCGCCGTTCTCATAGATCAGCGCCTGCCCGTCCCAGGCCAGGTCGGTCGAGGACTCGCCCTTGCCGGCAGAGGTGTACAGGTAGGCGGAAAGGCAGCGCGCCGATTGCTGCGACACCAGTTGATGGCGGTACCCCGACTTGCCCACCACGATATTCGAAGCCGACAGGTTCACCAGCACCGTGGCACCGGCCAGCGCGGCGAACGACGATGGCGGCACCGGCACCCAGACGTCTTCGCAGATCTCCACGTGGAAGCGGAAGAAGGGGATGTTCTCGATCTCGAACAGCAGCGCGGCGCCGAACGGCACCTCCTGCCCCGCGAGGGTCACGGAGCCGACGGCGGCGCAGTCGGCGGCGCTGAACTGGCGTGCCTCATAGAACTCCCAGTAGTTCGGCAGATAGCTCTTGGGCACCACACCGTGGATGCGGCCACCCGCCACCACCACCGCGCAGTTGAAGAGCTGGTGCTCCACGCGCAGCGGCATGCCCACCACCAGTGCCGGGGCGATCGTGGCGGAGGCCGCGACGATCTCGGCCAGCGCGCTTTCGCAGGCGTCCAGCAGCGCGCGCTGGTGGAACAGGTCATCGCAGGTATAGGCGGGCAGGCCCAGTTCGGGGAAGGCCACCAAGGCGGCGCCCTGCTGTGCCGCCTGCCTGGCCAGCAGGATGGTCTGCTGCGCGTTGTAGGCCGGGTCCGCCACCCGGCATTCCGGCACGCCCACCGCCACGCGCGCGAAGCCGTGGGAATACAGGTTGAAGAAAGAGTCGCTCATGTGATGCCTTCGATGCCTTTCAATGCCGTGGATGCCGTCGCTCAGGTGCCGGCTCCGCTGCATGCCATTCTACGACGCGCCCGGCACCTGCGCTGCAACACGAGGCCCTTTCCGGTAGACTCGGCCGGTAACTGGTCCCCGCGGCGGGCTCGGGGGCCGATATTGGAGTGGATCGAAGCACGATGCGGTCGGAATCTTGCAAGCCCGTGCAGCGGACGAAGCGCGGCACGGATGACAGCGCGGGCCACAGCCCGGCCCATGGCCTGGGCGACAGCTACCGGGCCGAGATCGTCTCCGACCTGGCCGGGATCGACCCGGCCGCCTGGGATGCGCTGGCCGGCGCCCAGCCCGGCCCCACCCCCTTCCTGCGCCACGCCTTCCTGCATGCACTGCACACCAGTGGCTGCGCGAGCGAGGACAGCGGCTGGTCACCGCGCTACCTGATGCTGTGGGCAAACGGCGGGGATGGCGGCGGCAGCGCACGCCTGGCCGCGGCCATGCCGCTGTACGCCAAGTCGCACTCCTACGGCGAATACGTCTTCGACTGGGCCTGGGCGGATGCCTACCGCCAGCACGGCCTGCCCTACTATCCCAAGTGGCTGTCAGCGATCCCGTTCACGCCGGTGCAAGGCGCCCGCCTGCTGGCCGAGGACGAAGCCGCGCGCCGCGCGCTGCTGCGCTTCGCGCTGACGCTGGCCGAAGAGAGCGGACTGTCGTCGCTGCACGTGCTGTTCCCCGGCGAGCACGAGGCCACGCTGATGGCGGATGCCGGCATGATGCTGCGGCACGGCGTGCAATTCCACTGGACCAACCCCGGCTACGGCAGCTTCGACGCCTTCCTCGACACGCTCTCGCAGAAGAAGCGCAAGAATATCCGTGCCGAGCGGCGGCGCGTGGCGGAGGCCGGCATCGCCTTCCGCCACCTGCGCGGCGCCGCCATCGGCGACGAGGACTGGCGCTTCTTCCACCGCTGCTACCGCCAGACCTACCGCGAGCATCATTCCTCGCCCTATCTGAGCCTGGACTTCTTCCGCCGCATCGGCGCCGCCATGCCGGAGAACCTGCTGCTGGTGGTGGCCGAGCGCGAGGGCCGCGCGATCGCCAGCGCGCTGCTGGTCTACGATGACTCTCCCGCCGTCAGCACGCTGTACGGGCGCTACTGGGGCGCGCTGGAGCACCATCCCTGCCTGCATTTCGAGACGGCCTACTACCAGCCGCTGGAATTCTGCATCGCCCACGGCATCCGCACCTTCGAGGGCGGCGCCCAGGGCGAGCACAAGATGGCGCGCGGCTTCCTGCCGGTGGCAACGCAATCCGCGCACTGGCTGGCGCATCCCGCCTTTGCCGATGCCGTGGAGCGCTTCCTGGCGCAGGAGCGCCAGGGCATCGACGCCTACCTGGACGAACTCAACGACCGCAATCCGTTCGCGCGCGCCTGACGTTCGGCTGAGGTTCGGCTGACGTCGGGCGGCAATGGACGCCGTCGCTCAGCGCCACATGCGGCGCAGGGTGTTGTCGCCCAGCATGTAGTGGTGGAACAGCGCCGCCACCGCATGCAGGCCGATCACGGCGTAGAAGGCGGTGCCCAGCGTTTCGTGCACTTCCTTGAGCTGCGCCTTGAGCCCGTCGTCGGGCGCCACCAGGGCCAGTTCCAGCCCGGTGCCGGGCACCGTCAGCGGGTGGCCCGCCGCGGCCAGCAGCAGCAGGCCCAGCAAGGGCTGCGCGAAGATGAACAGGTACAGCGCCAGGTGCATCGCGCCGGCCAGCCGCTGCATCCAGCGCGGACCGGGTTCCGGCGACGGCGCGCCGCCCACCAAGCGCCACAGCAGGCGCGGCACCGCCAGTGCCAGGACCAGCACGCCGGCCCATTCGTGCACGCTCATGCTCAGGCTGCGCGCCGCGCTGCCGCGCGCCGTGAAGCCTTTGATCTCGATGGCCGCGTAGGCGGCCGCCACCAGCAAAAAGATCGCCCAGTGGAAGAAGATGGCCGGACCGCTGTAGCGCGGCTGGGCAAGCGAGTTCGTGGTCATTGCGCCAGATCCTCGATGGATGGTAGGTAGGGAGTGCCGATAGCTTAACGTCTGCGGCGGCGCCACGTCTTGGCCGGTATCAAGGGCACGCCCACAAAAAACCCCGCCTCAGGGGCGGGGTCGTTCAGCGCACACGCGGCCAGGACGTCGCCGACGTCCCGCCAAGCAGTGCAAAAGTCACTTCACGTAGTTGGCCACGCCGTCGGTGATTTCCTTGTGGGCCTCTTCAATGCCAGCCCAACCTTCCACCTTGACCCACTTGCCGGCTTCGAGTGCCTTGTAGTTCTCGAAGAAGTGCTTGATCTGGTCGAGCAGGTTCTGCGGCACGTCGGACAGGCCCTTCATGAAGGCGGTGGCGGGCGACAGCTTGTCCACCGGCACGGCGATCAGCTTGGCATCAACGCCCGACTCGTCGGTCATCTTCAGCATGCCGAGTGCGCGGCAGCGCACCACTGCGCCGGCCAGGATCGGGAAGGGGGTGATCACCAGCACGTCGACCGGGTCACCGTCGCCCGACAGGGTCTGGGGAATGAAGCCGTAGTTGGCCGGGTAGCGCATGCCGGTGCCAATGAAGCGGTCGACGAAGAGCAGACCGGTTTCCTTGTCGGCCTCATACTTCACCGGATCGCTCTGCGCCGAGATCTCGATGATGACGTTGAAATCGTTCGGGATATCCTTGCCCGGCGAGACGAGATTGAAGCTCATGCGTGTTCTCCAGAAATGCCTGTGTTTGAGGATGGGCGGCATTATAGCGGGTCACGCTGACCGCAATCTGACAGACGCGCGACGGCGCAGGTGCATTGCACGCCCCGCCGGCTAGGTGATAATGCGGGATCGCGCCTCACCGAGGCCTCTCCCGTCCGCCCGCCGAGCCGGAGCCAATCCATGCATGCCCAGCACTACATCGCCAACCGCCTGATCGCAGCCGATTCCGGCCTGCGCATCAAAGTCTTCGACCCCTCCAGCGGCGAACCCTTCGCCGAGATCGCCCGCGGCAACGCCACCGACATCAATGTGGCCGTGCACGCGGCCCGCCAGGCCGCCGACGGCGACTGGGGCGCGATGGCGCCGGCCGAGCGGGTGCGCCTGCTCAACCGTGTGGCGCTGGCCCTCGTCGCGCACGAGGACGAACTGACCGCGCTGGAAGCGCGCGACACCGGCAAGCCGCTGCGCCAGGCGCGCGCCGACGCCCGCGCGGTGGCCCGCTACTTCGAATTCTATGCCGGCGCGGTGGACAAGCTGCACGGCCAGACCATTCCCTACCAGGCGGGCTACACCGTGCTGACGCTGCGCGAGCCGCACGGCGTGACCGGCCACATCATCCCGTGGAACTACCCGCTGCAGATCTTCGGCCGCAGCGTAGGCGCGGCGCTGGCCGCCGGCAACGCCTGCGTGGTCAAGCCGGCCGAGGATGCCTGCCTGTCGCTGCTGCGCGTGGCCGAGATCGCCGCCGAGGCCGGCCTGCCCGAGGGGGCGCTGAACATCGTCACCGGCTACGGCCACGAGGCCGGCGCGGCGCTGGCGCGCCACCCGGGCATCAACCACATCTCCTTCACCGGCTCGCCGCAGACCGGCAAGCTGGTGGCGCAGATGGCCGCCGAGAACCATGTGCCCGTCACACTGGAACTGGGCGGCAAGTCGCCGCAGATCGTCTTTGCCGACGCCGACATCGATGCACTGGTGCCGGTGGTGGTCAACGGCATCGTGCAGAACGCGGGCCAGACCTGTTCGGCCGGCAGCCGCGTGCTGATCGAGCGCCCGCTCTACGACGCCCTGCTCGACCGCCTGGCCTCGGTGTTCGAGTCACTGCGCGTGGGTCCCTCGCAGCTTGACCTCGAATGCGGTCCGCTGATCAACCGCAAGCAGCAGCAGCGCGTCTGGGATTTCGTCTCCGACGCCCAGCACGACGGCATCGCCGTGATGGCGCAGGGCCAGATCGTGCCCGAGGCGCCTGAGTCCGGCTTCTACCAGGTGCCCATGCTGTTCCGCGACGTGCCGCCGCGCCACCGCCTAGCCCAGCAGGAAGTGTTCGGGCCGCTGCTGGCGGCCATGCCCTTCGACAATGAAGCCGAGGCGCTGGCCCTGGCCAATGGCACGCCCTACGGCCTGGTCGCCGGCCTGTGGACGCGCGACGGCGGCCGGCAGCTGCGGCTGGCGCGCAAGCTGCGCGCCGGGCAGGTCTTCATCAATAACTACGGCGCGGGCGGCGGCGTGGAGCTGCCCTTCGGCGGCACCGGCCAGTCCGGCTATGGCCGCGAAAAGGGTTTCGAAGCACTGTATGGCTTCACCACGCTGAAGACCGTCGCCATCCAGCACGGCTGACGCTCGACCGACCTACGCACTACACCGCACTACACCGTAATACACAGCTTCACATGGGCAATATCAACTTCCTCTCGGTCGCCTTCGCCATCTTCTTTTTCTGGATGGCCTGGCACGTCAAGAACAAGCGCGCCACCAATCCGTCGGGCATGCCGCGCCTGCAGGTCTTCAAGCGCAAGTGGGGCGACACGATGGGCGACCGCGTGCACTGGTGCCTGTACGTGGCCCTGCCCTTCCTGCTCGCGTTGATGATGGTGGCCAACGCGCTGCGCGGCCGGGGGCCGTTCTCGCACTGAGGCATGGCTTGCGCCGGGCCGATGCCGCGGTCGGCACACGGAAGCCGTCCTTGTAGCAGGTCACTGCAGTACGTCGTTGTAGAGAGAGATTCACGGATCATCCGGAAGCTGCACACAACAATAGGAGACATGCGATGAGACTGGCCAACAAGGTAGCCGTGGTGACGGGCGGCGGTTCGGGCTTCGGCGAGGGCATCGCCCACGCCTTCGCGCGCGAAGGCGCGAAGGTGCTGGTGGCGGACCTGCGCGGCGATGCCGCCGAGCGCGTGGCGGCCGCCATCGCCGAGGCGGGCGGCCAGGCCCGCCCGCTGCGCGCGGACGTCTCGCGCGAGCAGGACGTGGAAGCCATGCGCGACGCCGCGCTGGCGGCCTTCGGCGACGTGCACATCGTCGTCAACAACGCCGGCACCACCCACCGCAACAAACCCATCCTGCAGATTACCGAGGACGAGTTCGACCGCGTCTACGCGGTCAACGTCAAAAGCATCTTCTGGTCGGCGCGCGCCTTCATCCCGCATTTCCGCGCGCACGGCGGCGGCGCCTTCGTCAACATCGCCTCCACCGCCGGCATCCGCCCCCGGCCCGGCCTGGTCTGGTACAACGGCAGCAAGGGCGCCGTGATCACCGCCAGCAAGGCCATGGCCGCCGAGCTCGGCCCGGACAATATCCGCGTGAACTGCGTCAACCCGGTGATCGGCGCCACCGGCCTGCTCGAGGAATTCATGGGCATGCCCGACACGCCGGAGAACCGCGCCAAGTTCCTCGCCACCATCCCGATGGGGCGCATGTCGACCCCGCAGGACGTGGCGAACGCCTGCCTGTACCTCGCCTCGGACGAGGCGGCCTTCATCACCGGCACGTGCATCGAAGTCGACGGGGGACGCTGCGTGTAGCTGCCCCCGGCATTCCAAGCGGTAACGTCGTAGAAAAAAAAGCAGATCCAAACGAGGAGACAGCATGACAACGACCGCAGTCAACGCCGGCGCCGACAGCGCCGCCTTCGAAGACGCCACCTACCGCAAGGTGAGCTGGCGCCTGGTGCCCTTCCTGCTGCTGTGCTACGTGGTGGCCTACCTGGACCGGGTCAACGTGGGCTTCGCCAAGCTGCAGATGCTCAACGACCTGAAGTTCAGCGAGACCATCTACGGCCTGGGCGCGGGCATCTTCTTCATCGGCTACTTCATGTTCGAGGTGCCGAGCAACGTCATCCTGCACAAGGTAGGCGCGCGCATCTGGATCGCGCGCATCATGATCACCTGGGGCGCGATCTCGGCGGCGATGATGTTCGTCACCACGCCGACCATGTTCTACGTGCTGCGCTTCCTGCTCGGCACGGCCGAGGCCGGCTTCTTCCCCGGCATCATCCTTTATCTGACCTACTGGTTTCCGGCCAACCGGCGCGGGCGCACCACCACCTACTTCATGACGGCGGTGGCGCTGTCCGGCGTGATCGGCGGGCCGCTGTCCGGCTGGGTGATGCAGGCGTTCGACGGCCACAACGGCTGGGCCGGCTGGCAGTGGATGTTCCTGATCGAAGGCATCCCGTCCATCCTGGTGGGCCTGTGGGTGATCGCCTACCTGGACGACCGCATTGCCCACGCCAAGTGGCTGACCAGCGAGGAAAAGGCGCTGCTTCAACGCAATATCGCCGGCGAGGACGCCCACAAGGAAGACCTCTCCATCGCCCGCGTGCTGTCCAGCCCGCGCGTCTGGCTGATGAGCGGCATCTACTTCAGCTTCGTGATGGGCCTGTACGGCGTGAGCTTCTGGCTGCCCACCATCATCAAGCAGACCGGGGTCAAGGGCGCGCTCGACATCGGCCTGCTGACCGCCATTCCCTACGGCTGCGCCGTGATCGGCATGGTGCTGGTGGCCTACAGCGCCGACCGCAGCGGCGAGCGGCGCTGGCACATCGCCCTGCCCGCGCTGGCCGGCGCCCTGGGCCTGGTGCTGTCCGTGCAGTGGCACAGCAATACCGCCCTGGCCATGTGCGCGCTGACGCTGGCCACCATCGGCATCCTCACCACGCTGCCGCTGTTCTGGAGCCTGCCCACCGCCTTCCTGGCCGGCACCGGCGCCGCGGCTGGCATTGCCATGATCAACTCGCTGGGCAACCTGGCGGGATTCATCAGTCCCTATGCGGTGGGGTGGTTGAAGGATCTGACGCAGAGTACGGATTCGGGGATGTATCTGCTGGCGGTCTGTATGGTGGTGGGGGCAATGTTGACGTTGTCGGTGCCGGTGAGGATGGTGAATAAGTAGGGGTTGGTGGGGCGCGGGTCGTGGGCTCGCGCTTTTGCTTTTTTGCGCTTTGCTTTTGGGGGCCCCGCTGCTCCGTGCTGTTAGTGGTGTCGTGCCTTTGCGGGCGGCGTTGGGTGCAACAGCCGACACCGCCCGAGAAAGCACGACACCCAGCGCTATGCGAAGCAGTACATCGCAACCACGACCACCCCTATCCCAACATCTCCCCCACCGACCCCGCCGTCCCTGCCGCCCGCGGCCCGATCAACTGGTGCAATGTCCCCAGCAGTTCGTCCTCGTTATACGGCTTGCCCAGATAGACGTTGACCCCGATCTCCGCCGCGTAGCGGCGATGCTTCTCGGCGGTGCGCGAGGTGATCATCACCAGCGGCATGTGCGCGGTGCGCGCGTCAGCGCGCACGTTGCGGGTCAGGTCGAAGCCGTCCATGTGCGGCATTTCGATGTCGACCAGCATGGCGTCGGGCATCACGTCCTGCAACTGCTTGAGCGCATCGACGCCGTCGCGCGCCAGTACGACCTGGTAGCCGGCGCGGGTCAGCAGCCGGTGAGTGGCCTTGCGTACGGTCAGCGAGTCGTCCACCACCATCACCGTGGGCTGGGTGCGCAGTCCCTCCACGGCGACGGCCGCTGTGCCGGCTTCGCCGAGTTCTGCCACGGCGCCGGTCGCGACAGGCGCCTGCTCGGATGCCTGCGGCTGCTGCAGCGCGCGCGGTACCAGGCCGCGTTCGCGGGCGTGGCGCTGGGCCAGTACCACCGGGTTGTAGATCAGCACGATCTCGCCATCGCCCAGCGTGGTGGCACCGGCGATGCCCTCGAGCCGCGCCAGGTGCGGGCCGATGTGCTTGACTACCACTTCGCGGTTGCCGATCACTTCGTCCACATGTACGGCCACCCGCTCGGCGCCGCTGCGCGTGACGATCACTGGCGAATACTTGGTGCCGGCTGCGATCGCCGGGCTCTCTTCCAGCAGCGCACCGAGGTAGTGGAACGGCACCTGTTCCTCGCCGAACGGGAAGCTGCCCTGGTTATAGGCGTCGGCCAGCGCCGGCGAGCGCAGCTGGTGGACCTGGTCGATCATGCCGCTGGGGATGGCGAACAGCCGCCCGCCCAGCGTGACCAGCAGCACCTGCGTGATCGCCGTGGTGAGGGGCAGATGCAGGGTGAAGCGGGTGCCGCGTCCGGCTTCCGTAGTCAGCGCAATGCGGCCGCCCAGCGCAACCGTCTCCGCGCGCACCACATCCATGCCGACGCCGCGGCCGGCCAGTTCGGAGACAGTGTCACTGGTGGAGAAGCCGGGCGCGAAGATCATTTCGGTCAGCCGCGCCTCGCTGGCGTCTTCATCCGCCCCGAGGAGATGGCGCTGCACCGCGCGCGTGCGGATGCGCGCCAGGTCCAGGCCGCCGCCGTCGTCGACGAAGTGCAGCACGACCTCGTTGCCTTCTTGCTGGACTTCCAGCGTCAGCGCACCGGTGCCTGACTTTCCGGCAGCGCGCCGCGCATCGGCTGGCTCGATGCCGTGCACCACAGCGTTGCGGATCAGGTGTTCGACGGGGCCGGCCATGCGGTCGAGCACGGAGCGGTCGATTTCCACCGTGCCGCCCTTGATCAGCAGCCTCACCTCCTTGCCTGTCTCTGCTGCTGCCTGGCGCACGACACGGTAGAGTCGTTCGGCCAGCGCGTCGAACTGCACCATGCGTGCCTGCATCAGGCTGCGCTGCAGGCCGCGGGTAAGCCGCGCCTGTGCCTCCAGGTCGCCGGCGGCGCGGTCGAAGCCGCGCTGCAGGTTCTGCTCGACCGTAGCCACGTCATTCACCGACTCGGCCATCATCCGCGTCAGTTCCTGGAAGCGGGTGAAGCGGTCGAACTCGAGGGGATCGAACTCCTGGTTTTGCCGCGAATCGGCAATACGCGACGCCATCTGCGATTCGGCCTGGATTTCGATCTCGCGCAGCTGGCCGCGCAGACGCGCCACGTTGTCGTTGAGTTCGCCGAGGTACGCGCGCAGCGCGCCCAGTTCGCTATCCACGCGGGCGCGCGCGACGCTGACTTCGCCCGCGTCGTTGATCAGGTTGTCCAGCGCGCGCGCCTGCACCCGTACCAGCGCGCGCTGGCGCTCTACCGGCTCCGGCTCGGTCATCACCGACGGCACCGACAGGGCCGGCATGGCCGACGGCACGATCACGGCAGGCACGCGCTCCGGCCCGCTTGTGGCGTCACCAGCAGGGGCTTCCGTAGCGGAGGTGGCAGCGCCATGCGCCTCGGCCACGCTGCCGCCCACTGCGGCCGCCGGCTGCTGCGGTGCGCCTGCAGCCGCACCGTCGCCGGCCGGCACAATGTGCGCCCCGCGATCCGCGCTGGCATGCACGCTCTCCACATCGTCCGCCGGCAGCAGGCGGCCGGCCTGCAGCGCTTCGGTGTGGGCCAGGATGCGGTCATACCAGGCATACAGCCGCGCGAACAGTTGCGGGCCGACGCGATTGCCGCGCAGGCTGGCGTCCAGCAGCGTTTCCATCTCGTGCACCGACTGCCCCAGCGCCATCGCGCCGGCCATGCGGGCACTGCCCTTGAGCGTATGGAGCGCACGCAGCACGAGGCCGCCGTGGCGGACCTCGTCGGCCGGCGCGGCCTCCCAGGTGCGCAGCAGGCGGCCCAGTTCGGGCAGGCTCGCCTGTGCCTCTTCCAGGAAGATCTCGACCAGGGTGAGGTCGAGCGCATTGTCAGCGGCCGGGTCTGCCGGCGCGGCGTGCGCGCGCGGCGCGTGCATCGGAATCACCACGGCCTGGTGTGCACCGTCGCCGGCGGGCTCGTGCTGCGGGTGCTCCGCCTGCGGCGGCAACTGCTGCACGCGCGAGGCATCGAACAGCATGGACACCGGCACGTCCGGCACGCCCGGCGCGGTTTCGACGGGCGCCGGCACGGCCAGCCGCGGCCGCACCAGCACGCGCTCGCGAAACTCGGCGAGGCTGCGGCACAGCGCCGGCTCCGCCTCCGGCCAGATGCCTGCGGCAAACTGGTGCAGCATGGCGCGCACGCGCTCGACCGCCTGCTCGAGCAGGCGGAAGTCGCCCGGATGCAGCGCTACAGGATGCGCTGCAAGCTGCAGCAGCAGCCGCTCCAGCGCTTCGGCCACCTCGCGCACCGGCTCCAGTTCCACCGTGGCGGCGCTGCCCTGCAGCGTGTGGGCCACGCGCAGCGCCAGCTCGCTGGGGCTGGGCCGCGCTTCATGGCGCCACTCCGAGAGGTCGGTGGCGAACTGGCGGATCAGGCCGTCCGCCTCCTGGAGATAGACGTTGTAGAGTGGCAGGCCGATGCGGATGGGGCCGATTGCCTTGTAGTGATCGTCCTCGTCCGACAGCGTGCCGGCCAGGCGGAAAGGAATGACATTGTCATCCTGCACCGCCGGTGCGTCGATGCTTGCTGCGGACGTGGCCTCGTTCGCTGCCACGGGCGCGGCATCCTGCCCTGCGAACGCGTCGCTGGCTTCACGCTCGCCTGCCGTGTCCGCTGCATCCGCCGTTCCTTCCGCATCGGCCACATCGGCCACATCGACAGTAATGCCCGCGCTCTGCGCCGAGCCGGCATCCGGGGCGGACTCGACCGTATCAAGCACCGTGTCAGGCGCACCGGGGCGGCCGTCACGCACGGCATGGGCGGCGGCCACCAGCGCGCCGACGTCGCGATGGCAGGATGCGTCCTCGCACAGCGCCGCCCGCCATTGCGACAGCTCGGCGTGGGCCTGGCCGAGCAGGTCGAACAGCTCGGGGCGCGGCTCGCGGGTCTCGGCAATCCACAGGTTCAGCACCTGCTCGATCGCCCACGCCGCCTCGCCATAGCGGCCCAGGCCGACCATGCGGCTGGAACCCTTGAGCGTATGGAAGCCGCGACGCAGGCGGCTGAGCGTGTCGGCATCGGCCAGTGCCGCGAGGCCGCCCTCCAGCGTACGGGCGATGCCGCCGAGCACGTCTTCGGCCTCGTGCAGGAAGATCTCGAGAAGTTCGGCGTCGATCGCCGCGTGGTCCGCGGACGGGTCGGGTTCCGGCGCCGCCGGCAGCGACGCGGCCGGTGCTGCCGGCAGGCCTTGCTGCTGCGACGGCTCGGCCAGCGACGCCACCAGCCGCTCGTCCGCACCGGCGCTGCCGGCCAGCCAGGCGTTGAGCTGGGTCACGGCCTCCGAGACCTGGCGGCGCAGCGTCGCGTCATCCTCGATGGCGGCCTGCTCACTCGCCGCCTGCAGCGCGGCGCGCAGGGCCTGCACCTCGGGCGCCTCGGCGTCCGCATGCACGCGCAGCATCGCCTTGGCGGCGGCACGGGCTGCGGCCAAGGGCTGGGCGGCCTGCCGCAGCGCGGCCTCTTCCATGCCGGCCTCGTCGCCCTCGTGCGCGGAGCGCTCGGATTCCGCTTCCCCCTTGCCCAGTTCCAGGGCATCGACAAAGGCATGCACTGCGCCCAGCTCGCCGGCGATGGCCGCCAGTGCATCGGCACGCGCGTTGGCATCGGTGTCGGCCAGGCCGGCCAGGCGGCTCTCGACGCCCTGCACGACGACGCTCACGGCGCGCGCATCGGCGGCAAGCGCCGGCGGCAGCGCGCCGCTGTCCTCGATTCCTGCCAGCGTGCTCAGCAGCGTACCGAAGGCCTGCGCGGCATCGTGCAGGTGGGCGCCCGCCGCGGCGCCGCCGCCGTCGCGGTCATAGGCATCCAGCCAGGACTCGCCGCTGTCGAGCTGGGCCCGCAGTTGCGCCACCGCCGCCAGCCGCAGTTCCTGCGCGCGGGCCTGCTCCATCATTTGCGCCAGCCATGGCGGCGGTGCCGTCTCGCCGGCATCGAGGCAACGCAACAGTTCATCGCAGCGCTGCGCAAACTCGATGCCCACAGCATGTCCCGACTTGCCGTGCACGCGCCAGGGCATGGCGAGCGCGCGGCCGAGGAAGAGGGCCACTGCTGCTGCGCTCAGCGCCGCCGGGCGCTCCTGAGCGTCGGCGCGGGCCGCGTTGGCGGCGGCATCCAGGCAACGCAGCAGCGCGGGCTGGGCCAGCGGCTGGGCCGCCTCGGCCAGCGCCGCCAGTGCCGTCTGCCACGCCTGTGCGTCGCCACACGCGGCGCGCTTCAGGCCGGCCGCGCTCTGCTGCAGGTTGCGCGTGTCGATGGCATCGAGCCAGCCGTAGTAGCGCAGCCGGTAGTCGGCGTCGGTGGCCAGGTGGGCATCGTCCAGGCCGAAGGCCTGCAGGCACTGGCGGATGGCCGCGCGCAGCGCCAGCACCGCTTCGGAACGGTCGGGATCCGGCGTCAGGCCAGTCGCCACCAGCAGGAAGATGCCGTCGTTGAGCAGCGCCTGCGGCACGCGCACCTGACCCTGCAGGTATTGGCGCAGCAGCAGGTGGGAGCGCGCGGCGAAGCGCTTGCCCAGCAGGTCAGAAGACAGGAGGCCGTGCGCAAGTGCTTCGAACACCAGCGACAGCACGTGCCACACCCCGCGGTCGGGATGGTCGGTGACGCGGCGCGCCTCCTGTTCGGCAGCGCGCACGTCCTGCAGCGCGTCCTTCAGCGGCAGGAAGGCTTCGCGCAGCAGCGCGCCGTCGGTACAGGGCGTCGGCAGGCGCAGCGCCTTGAGCAGCGCGGCCTCGAAGCGCTGGCGCGCACGTGTCACGGATGACGGCATGCGCGTGGGCAGCAGGATGCCCGGCAGCATCTGCAGCTCCTCGATCCACAGGTCGGCCGGGTGCACGCGCTCCTCGGACAGCAGCGCCAGCACGTCGGCATAGTTGCAGAACAGCCGCAGCGGATTCTCCGGCTCGCCAGCCATCAGGTCGTCGACGTACTCGGCCAGCGCCTGCACGCCACGGCGGAACACCTGGTAGGTGCCGTCGCTGGCGGACGCGGTGCCGGCATCCACCGCATCGAGCAGCCGGCGCAGCGATTGGCAATAGGCATCGATGCCGCGCAGGCCGACGATATGGACCGCGCCGGCGGCCTGGTGCAGCTGCTGGCCCGCCAGGCGCAGCGAGGTGGTATCGCGCGCGCCGAGCGCCTCGGGCGCCTGCTGGACCTCGTCCACGTAGCGGCCGAACTCGGCCGCCGCGTCGTCCAGCGCGGTGCGCAGGCTGGGTGCAAGCCAGGCCAGCATCGACAGGTCGCGCCGGGCGGCGTCCACGCCGGGCAGCGGGGCACCGTGAGCGGCTTGCTGGCTGGCCGGAGCGGTCCCGGCCGTCGGCGGATTCCCGGCCGTGTCGCGCGTGACTGGGGAGTTCAGTGACATGACTGCTTCCAATGTGGCCGTGGCGCGCCGGCGGAGCGCCGCGCCACGCGCCGGGCGGCTTAGCCGATCTTGAATCGAGATACCGAGTTGCGCAGCTCTTCAGTCAGCAGCGTGAGCTGGCGCACCGAGACCGAGGTCTGGCGCGTGCCCGCCGACGTCTCCTCGGTGACCTGCAGGATGCTTTCGATATTGCGCGCGACGGCGCCAGCCAGCCCGGCTTCGTGCGAGGTGGTCTGCGAGATCTGTTCGATCAGCTCGGCGAGCTGGCGCGACACGCGGCCGATCTCCTGCAGCGCGGCACCGGCGTTATCCGACAGCTTGGCGCCTTCGACCACCCCCTGCGTGCTGCGCTCCATTGCGTGCACGGCGTCCTGGGTATCGGTCTGGATGGTGCGGATCAGCGCGCCGATCTGCTTGGTTGCCTCGCCGGAGCGCTCGGCCAGCCGCTGCACTTCCTCGGCCACCACCGAGAAGCCGCGCCCGGCCTCGCCGGCCGAGGCCGCCTGGATGGCGGCGTTGAGCGCCAGCACGTTGGTCTGCTCGGTAATGTCGGAAATCAGCTCGACGATTTCACCGATCTCCTGCGAGGACTCGCCCAGCCGCTTGATGCGCTTGGAGGTGTCCTGGATCTGCTCGCGGATGTCGTTCATGCCGGCAATCGCGTTCTGCACCGCGTGCTGGCCCTGCTCGGCCGCGGCCAGCGAGGCGCGCGCGACGTTGGCGGACTCGGCCGCGCCGCGCGAGACCTGGGTGATGCGGTCGGCCATCTCCACCACCGATTCGCCGGTCTGCCGGATCTGCCGCGACTGCTCCTCGGCTGCCGCCGCCAGGTGGGTGGAGGTTTCCTGCATCTGGTCGGAGGCCTGGCTCACCTCGCCGGCGGTCTGCTGCACGCGGCGCACCAGTTCGCGCAGTTCTTCCACGGTGTAGTTCACCGAGTCAGCGATGGCGCCGGTGATGTCCTCCGTCACGGTGGCCTGGCGCGTCAGGTCGCCGTCGGCGATGTCCTGCAGTTCGTTCATCAGCTGCAGAATGGCCTTCTGCGTGCCGTCGTTGTTGCGCTTTTCGTCCAGGCGCCGCGCCTCGGCCTCGTGCTCGCGCGCCTCGGCTTCGCTGGCGCGCACGCGTGAGTCGCGCAGGTAGAGGGCGACCAGCCCGCCCAGGCACAGCAGCGTCAGCAGCGCAGAGGCCACGGTGGCGGCCAGCGTGGCCGGGCGGGAGCGCGCCGCCTGCACGTAGGCGCCCTGCAGCGCGGCAAGATCGCCGCGCAGCGCCTCGTTGTCGTTGAAGATCTGCTGCTGGGCGCGCTTGGCGGCGATCAGGCCCGGCAGGTTGCCCAGGATGGTCTGCGTGGTCTTCTGCACCGCGTCGAAGCGCTGCGACAACTGCTCCAGGTAGCTGCGGGTCTCGGCGTCGCCGGCGGCCGACAGGCGCAGCGCCTCGCTGCCGTTGAGCAGGCCGTCCAGCGTCTCGCGGAAGGTATTCGTGTCCTTGCCCAGCAGGAAAGCGGTCTCGGGGTTGACGCCTTCGCCGGCCAGGAATTCGTTCAGGTTCTTGCCCAGGCGCTGCGTCAGCATCACCAGCTGGGCCGAGGCCGCCACTTCGCGGGCATTCGCGCCCGACTGCAGCTTGATCGCGGCCACCTGCTCGGCCGATTCCAGCAGCTCGGGGTTGGAGGCGTTGAAGATCTGCAGCGTCTGGCCGATGGTGGTCAGCGTCGGCTTCTGGGCCAGCACGTCGCCGGCGCTCTTCTCGCTGCGCTTCCAGGAGTCGATCGCGGTCTGCAGCAGCGGCTCGGCCGTGCCGCTGGTGGCGCGCACATTGCGTTCGGCGCTGCCTTCCTGCAGCGCCTTCAGGTCGGCGGCAAGCTGCTCCCTGGACTGCTTGAGCTGGACGAAGGCCTGCGGGTTGCCCAGCAGGGCGTTCGGCACCGCCTTGGCCAGGCGCTGCGAGTGCATCAGGGTGTCACCGGCGATCTCGATCTGCGCCGCGCCGTTGGTGGCCTGCCGGTTATCGAGGTAGACCGAGCCCAGCAGTGCCGCCAGCGAGACCACCAGTCCGATCGTCAGCGCCCGCTGCTGGCTGGCGAAGGGCACGTTGCGCAGCCAGGCTGCCAGACGCTCGACGGGAGTCGTGCCGAGACCGCCGGGCGTCGCCAACGCGGGCGCCACGGCCGCGCCATCGACCGCCATCCCCGCGGCCTGCGCCACCTGCGCCTGGCGACCCAGGCGGAATCTCTTGAAATCCATAGCTCCCCTACCCCTTTATCCGTTCTTTCGATGTGTTGATTCGATGGCGGCGTCGATGGCGCCAGGCCTGGGCTGCGGCTAGGCCGGACGGCGCCCGACCTGCAGGAAGGCGGGCGCGTCCAGCAGCCGGCGCACTTCCAGCACTTGCCAGTCGCGCCCATCGCGGTCGGACAGGCGCGCCCCCTCCCACTCGCGGCATGCGCCGGTCTCGCCTTCGCCATGCGGCAGGCTCAGGTCGCCGGCATGGCGCAGGCCCAGCACGCGCGTGGCCAGGATGCCGCAGGCACGTTCGGCCTCACGCGAGAGCACGACGATCTTGCTGCCCGGCTGCAGCGACGTGGCTCCGTCACCGCAGAACAGGCCGAAGTCGATCACCCCCAGCAGGTTGCCGCGCGCATTGACCAGCCCCGTGTACCAGGGCGCCGTCAGCGGCACGCGGCTGGGCTGGCGCATCTCGATCACCTCGCCGGTCTGCGCCAGCGGCAGCAGCCAGTGCCGGGCGCCCACCTGCAGGCCGAGATAGCTGTCCACCGCGGGCAGGCTGCGCGCCTCCCGCAGGCGCCGCGCCAGCATCGCCTGGTAGTCCTGCAGGCGGGTCTGGCGCACGCGTAGGTCCTGGCGCGGAGCGTTCATGGCGGGATCCAGGCTGGGCAGGCCGCTCAGTGCGACAGCGCGGCGATCTTGGTCAGCAGTTCGTCGCTGTCGACCGGCTTGACGATGTAGTCCGACGCGCCCTGGCGCATGCCCCAGATGCGGTCGGTGTCCAGGCCCTTGCTGGTGCACATGATCACGGGGATGTCCTTGAAACGGTCGTCGCGCTTGATGGCGCGCGTGGCCTGGTAGCCATTCTGGCCCGGCATCACCACGTCCATCAGGATCAGGTCGAAGGGCTCGGTCTCGAGCCGGGCGAAGGCCTGCTCGCTGTTGCCGGCCACCGAGACCTTGAAGCCGCGCTTGCCGAGCAGGTCGGACATGAAGAGCGCTTCGGTGGGGGAATCGTCGACGATGAGGATTTTGTTGATGGTCATATTGTTATTTGGTTCGCGTCGCGCGCTCAGGCCGGCACGGCAGCCTGCACCGGGGCGCAGGCATCCAGGACGTGCAGCAGAGACTCACGCGTGAACGGTTTGGCTAGGTGGTCGTGGGCGCCGACGAGGCGGCCGCGCGAGCGGTCGAAGACGCCGTCGCGCGACGACAGCATGATCACGGGAATGGCGTGGAAGCGCGGGCTTTTCTTGATGAGCGAGCAGGTCTGGTAGCCGTCCAGGCGCGGCATCAGGATGTCGCAGAAGATCAGGTCGGGGTGCAGGTCACCGACCTTGGCTAGGGCGTCGAAGCCATCCTCCGCCAGCATGACCTCGCAGCCCGCCTGCGACAGGAAGATTTCCGCCGTGCGGCGGATCGTGCTGGAGTCATCGATGACCAGCACCTTGCGGCGCGCGCACGCCACGCCCGGCGCGGCGGCAACCCCGTTGTTTTCTGCAATCTGAGCGACCCGCATTTTGTTCCCGCGAACGGCGCCCTGCAGCAACAGGTGCGCCGTAATTCACTTGAGAACACCCGATCGGGCCAGGCTGGCTGCCCCGACGGACCCCCGATATACAACTTTTCCCAGAAAGCCGGTCTGTTTGCCGGCATGTTATCCGTGCGGCGCGTGGTACCCGCGCCTACGCGGGGTTCCCGGACCATGGCAGCAGTCCGGAAACGACATTCAAATTTGCAACAGAGTGTGACAAGACAACCGTGGGGCCGTCAATCTTGGCGATGCGGCCGCCTCAGGCGATCTGTCGCTTCTGTCGCTTTGGCGCGACGCGCACCCCGCGCGCGCCGCAGGCTCAGATCGCCACCATTTCGAAATCTTCCTTGCGCGCGCCGCATTCGGGGCAGGTCCAGTTGATGGGCACGTCTTCCCAACGGGTGCCGGGGGCAATGCCGTCCTCGGGCGCGCCGACGGCCTCATCGTAGATCCATCCGCAGATCAGGCACATCCAGGTCTTGTATTCCATAACAGGCTGCTGACTCTCCATTAAAATTCAGCGCAGATGGTACAGAATCGGCGCTAACGGCGCCAGCCGTGGCAAGCCAGATTCATGCCAATGACGCCGCGTTCCCTTCCGTTACCGCGCAGATCGCGCGCGAATCCCCGCAGTTCCCTGCGTTTTCGCCGTGAGTTGGCGGCCGGTTGAACGCGTTTCTCCTGCTTTTGACTTCAGACAAGGCCATGTCCCGTAACCAGCAGCTTTTCGATCGTGCCCAGCAGACTATCCCCGGCGGCGTCAACTCGCCCGTGCGCGCCTTCCGCTCGGTGGGCGGCACGCCGCGCTTCATCACGCGTGCCGAGGGTGCCTATATGTGGGACGCGGATGGCCAGCGCTATATCGACTACATCGGCTCCTGGGGCCCGATGATCGTCGGCCACACGCACCCGGACGTCGTACGCGCGGTGCAGCAGACCGCGGCCGAGGGCTTCTCCTTCGGCGCGCCCACCGAGGCCGAGATCGAGATGGCCGAGGAGATCTGCAAGCTGGTGCCCTCGATCGAGCAGGTGCGCCTGGTCTCCTCGGGCACCGAGGCCACCATGAGCGCGCTGCGGCTGGCGCGCGGCTTCACCGGCCGCGACCTGATCGTCAAGTTCGAGGGCTGCTACCACGGCCACGCCGACAGCCTGCTGGTCAAGGCCGGCTCGGGCCTGCTGACCTTCGCCGACACCACGAAGAATGCCCCCTCCTCGGCCGGCGTGCCGGCCGACGTGGCCAAGCACACCATGGTGCTGGAGTACAACAGCGTGGCGCAGCTCGAAGAGGCCTTCACCGCCCACGGCGACGAGATCGCCGCGGTCATCGTCGAGCCGGTGGCCGGCAATATGAACCTGGTGCGCGCCAGCGACGCCTTCCTGCAAGCCATGCGCGAACTGTGCACCAAGCATGGCGCGGTGCTGATCTTCGACGAGGTGATGACCGGCTTCCGCGTGGCGCTGGGCGGGGCCCAGGCCCACTACGGCATCACGCCCGACATGACCTGCCTGGGCAAAGTGATCGGCGGCGGCATGCCGGCAGCGGCCTTCGGCGGGCGGCGCGACATCATGGCCAGCCTGGCACCGCTGGGCGGCGTCTACCAGGCCGGCACGCTGTCGGGCAACCCCTTGGCGGTGGCCGCGGGCCTGACCACGCTCAAGCTGATCCAGGCACCGGGTTTCCACGACCGCCTGGCCGCGCAGACGCGCAAGCTGGCCGACGGCCTGTCCGAAGCCGCGCGCGCCGCCGGCGTGCCCTTTGCGGCCGATGCGATCGGCGGCATGTTCGGCATCTACTTCCGCGAGGGCGTGCCCGCCAGCTTCGCCGAGGTCACCGAGAGCGACACCGCCCGCTTCAACCGCTTCTTCCACGCCATGCTCGACAACGGCGTCTACCTGGCGCCGTCCGCCTTCGAGGCGGGCTTCGTCTCGTCCTGCCACGACGACGCGGTGCTGCAGGCCACGCTGGAGGCGGCGCGCAAGGCCTTCGCGGCCTGAGCGGCGGCCCCGCGCCGGCTGGCCGGCTAGCCGCCGGGCGGCGCGAGGCGTACCGCGTCGAGCACCGCGCTGGCCTCGGCCAGCCGGCCGGCCAGCGCGGGCGACGCCTGCGTCATCGGCGCGCGCAGCTCATCGCGCAATAGCCCCTGGTGCGCCAGCAAGGCCTTGAGCGGGCCGGGGTTGGTCTCGGCGAACAGCAGGTCCAGCATCGGCGAGAGCGCCTGGAACAGCCGGCGCGCCTCGCCCAGCCGGCCCGCCTCCACCGCCTGCCACAGTGCCACGAAGAGTTCCGGGCGGACATGGGCCGAGGCCAGGATGGCGCCGCGCCCGCCGATGCACAGCGTGCCCAGCACCTGCGCGTCCTCCCCGGCCAGCAGGGCCAGCCGGCCATCGGCGATCACCGCCTGCGTGGACTCCAGGCTGCCGCCGCAATCCTTGAGCGCGCGGATATTGCCGTGCGCGGCCAGCGCAAGCAGGGTCGCGGTCTCGATCTTGACGCCGGTGCGATAGGGAATGTCATAGAGCACCAGCGGCGCCGCCGCACGATCGGCCAGCGTGTGGAAGTAGTCGACAAGGCCCGCCTGCGAAGGGCGCACGTAATACGGCGGCGGCGTCAGCAGGCCCGCGAGCGGGCGCGTGTTCAGCCGCTCCAGCCGGGCCAGTACATTGCGTACATTGTTGCCGGCCAGGCCCATCATCACCGGCAGCGCGCCGGCCTCTTCCAGCACGGCATCGAGCACAGCGAGCTGCTCGGCCTCATCGAGCGCGGCCGCCTCGCCAGTGCTGCCGCACACCACCAGCCCGGCAATGCCGCTGCCGCGATAGTGCGCCACCAGCCGGCGCAGCGCCGCGTAGTCAACCTCGCCGTCGGCGAAAGGGGTGACCAAGGGCAACCAGATTCCTGAAAACACGTCTTGCATCGAACTCTCCGGATCGACCGATCGGAAAACCGTGCAGATGCGCGCGGACCAGGTGGACGGGCAGAGATGGGCCACAACGCCGCCCTGCCGTGCGTGCCGTTCCGTCGCTCATCTGACGGAACAGCGCGCCCCGGTCAGATGAGCGGCTGTTTTTTGGCTTTGGCGTGCGCGCGCGCCTGCGCCTGGCCGGAAGCGGCCTGGAAGGCGGTGGCGGAAGCAGCGGAGAAGCGGCGCACGGGAGGCAGGGAAATAAGCAGCGGAACAATCCGCGAAACAATCGCCGATGTCGGGCAACGACGATGAGAAAGGCGCCGCGCTGGCGGCGCCCGTGACGGCACAATCTACGCCCGAATGGCGCACCGCGTCAACCGCCCATGCCTGGCAAGCGGCACTCGCCGGTGCGCTAAACTGGAGATTCGATTCATTTTGGAGCCCTCGATGCGCGTTTCCCTGACTTCGCCCCAGTCCCTGATCCGCTGGCTGATGCTGGCCTTGATGGCCAGCATGCTGTCGGCATGCGGCTATAACGACTTCCAGGCCAAGGACGAGGCGGTCAAGGCGGCCTGGAGCGAGGTCATCAACCAGTACCAGCGCCGCGCCGACCTGATTCCCAACCTCGTCAACACCGTCAAGGGCTATGCCACGCACGAGCGCGAGACCCTGGAGGCAGTGACCAAGGCCCGCGCCGCTGCCACCAGCATCCAGGTCACCCCGGAGACACTGAACGACCCGGCGGCGTTCCAGCGCTTCCAGCAGGCCCAGGGCGAGCTCAGCAATGCGCTGTCGCGGCTGATGGCGGTGTCCGAGAACTACCCGCAGCTCAAGGCCGACGCCTCCTTCCGCGACCTGCAATCGCAGCTGGAGGGCACGGAGAACCGCATCACGGTGGCGCGCCAGCGCTACATCGCCGCGGTACAGGCCTACAACGTGCTCGCGCGCAGCTTCCCCACCAACCTGACGGCGATGGTCTTCAAGTACGAAGTGAAGCCCTCGTTCACCGTGGAGAACGAGAAGGCGATCTCGGCGCCGCCGACGGTCAAGTTCTGAGCATGAGGCTGACGACATGAGGCATTCCTGCGCGGCGCGCGGCTGGCCGCCGCGGGCCCTGGCGCTGCTGCTGGCCTGGCTGGCGGCGGCCCTGCTGCTGGCAACCGGCGCGCCCGCGCGCGCCGACGATGGCTTCGTCGCGGTGCCGCCGCTCACCCAGCGCGTGACCGACCTGACCGGCACGCTCAGCGCCGACCAGCGCAGCGCGCTGGAGAACGTGCTGGCGGAGTATGAACAGCAGCACGGCAGCCAGATCTTCGTGCTGATGGTGTCCACCACGGCGCCCGAGCCCATCGACGCCTACAGCATCCGCGTGGCCGACGCCTGGCGCGCCGGCCGCAAGGGCATCGACGACGGCGTGATCGTGCTGATCGCCAAGGACAACCCGCCCGGCCTGCGCAAGATGCGGCTGGAGGTCGGCCGCGGCGTGCAGGGCTCGCTGACCGATGCGATGTCCAAGCGCATCCTGCAGGACGTGATGGCGCCCCACTTCCGCCAGAACGACTTCTACGGCGGCCTGGCCGCCGGCGTGTCGGCCATCCAGGCGACCATTGACCAGGAAGGCCTGCCTGGTCCGCAGGCGAAGAAGCCCGCGGACCAGGGGGACTGGTCGACCTGGCTCGCCGTGTTGTTCCCGCTGGCCATCATCCTGTTCTTCTTCATCTCCGCCGCGCTGCGCCCGCGCGCGCCGGAAATCGTCACCGGCGGCCGGTATACCGACCGCGGCGCGGGCGGTCTTGGCGCCGGCGGGCTGGGCGGCCTCGGTGGGCTCGGCGGCATGGGCGGCTGGCGCGGCGGCGGCGGTTTCGGCGACTCCGATCGCGGCGGTGGCGGTGGCGGCGGATTCAGCGGCGGTGGCGGCGGCGGCTTCGATGGCGGCGGCGCCTCGGGCAACTGGTAGCGCAAGGCATCGGAGACGCGAGACATGCCCTATATCCAACGTGCCCTGCGCCACCTGCGCAGCCGCCCCGGCACCGCCCGGCGTTACTTTCCCGCGGCCGCCCAGCAGGCGCTGCAGGAAGCCGTGCGGGCCGGCGAACAGCGCCATCGCGGCGAGGTCCGCGTGGTGATCGAGGCCAGCATGCCGGTCGGCCACGCCTGGCGCGGCGTCAGCGACCGGACCCGCGCGCGCGCCCTGTTCGGCGCGCTCGAGGTCTGGAACACCGAGGAGCACACCGGTGTGCTGCTCTATATCAACCTGGCCGACCACGCCGTCGAACTGCTGGCCGACCGCGGCATCGATGCGCGCGTCGGCGCGCAGGCCTGGCATGGCGTCTGCGCGCGGCTGGTGCAAGGACTGGCGCGCGACCTCTCGGTCGGGCCCGTGCTGGAGGCGGTGGCGCAGATCCACGCGCTGCTGGAGGCGCACTTCCCGTCGGACGGGCGGCCGCGGCCGAATGCGCTGGATGATCGGCCGCTGGTGATGTAGGCACAGGAGGCGGCCGGCACCAGGGACTGGCCGGCACGCCACCTGCCCTGCCTACTCTGCAGGGACTGCCGCGCGCCGGCGGCCTCCCCAGGCATACCACACCGCGGCCGCCATCTGCAGCACCACCAGCCCGCCCCAGATCCACAGATGGGCGGCAGCGGGATAGCGCCCGCCGGCGGCCGGCCAGAAGTCCAGCACGTAGCCGATACCTACCTGGCAAGCGAAGGTCGCCAGGAACACCAGCAGCGTCAGCGCGGTAGTCGCACGCCCGATCAGCGACTCGGGGAAACTCCGCGCCAGCACCGCATAGGTCAGGATGCCGCTGGAGCCGAACACCCCATAGCCCGCCCACAGCCAGGCCGCCGGCAGCGGCACGCCCGCCATGATCATGAGCTGGACCACGACGAAGCCCGTCATGCCCAGGCCGGCAAACGCATACAGGCTGACGCCCATGCGTTCCAGGTGACGCGCCGCCCAGCCCGAACCGACGCATCCCGCCATCATGGCAAAGCCGATCACAGAGACCAGCCCGGCCGCGGCCGTCGGACTGGCGCCGGACACGTCGCGCAGAAAGGCACCCACCCAGAGCGTCTGCACGGCGAGGAAGATCCCCTGGTTCAGCAGCGTCAGCGGTGCCACTCTCCAGAACGCGGTGCTGCGCAGGATGTGGGCCGTGCCGCGCAGTTGCTCGGCTAGGCCCTGCCGATCCTGGCGCTTGACATGCGGCACGCCGAACCACAGCAGTACCGCCATCGCCAGCGACAGGCCGGCCAGCCCCAGGCTGACGCCGCGCCAGTCAGTGAGCGACAGCAGCCAGACCAGCGGCGAACCCACCACGACCGCGCCAAGGCCGCCGATCGCCATCACCACGCCGTTGAGCAGGGGCATGCGCGATAAGGGGAACCACAGCGCCAGGGCCTGGATAGCGGCGCCCAGGCAGACTGACACGCCAATGCCGATCAGCAGCCGCCCCGCGGCCAGGCCGGCCATGCCGCCGGCGAGCGAGAAGCCCAGCGCCCCGATGGCGGCGAACACCAGCATCGCAGCCTCGGTACGGCTCGGGCCGAAGCGGTCGAGCAGCAGCCCGGCCGGCAACTGGGCACAGGCGAAGCCAAGGAAATAGAAACTCGTCAGCAAACCCAGGTCCGCAGCCGACAGGCCGAGTTCGCGCGTCAGATGGGGCGCGAAGCCCAGGTTGACGCCACGGAAGATATAGGACACCAGGAAGCCCAGCGAAAACACCGCCAGCACGCGCCAGCGCAGCGGGGAGAGCGCCGCTGCATGGCCGGGCGCTGCGGGCCTGGATGCGCCAAGCGCGCCGGCAGCAGGAGGAAGGGAGGAGGAAGAAGTCGAGGTCGTCGTCATCCAGGCATTGTCGTCACCAAAGCGGTGCAAGGCCAACGAAAGATACCCGCCGCAATTGTGAGTAGAATTTGACGGCCATGGCCGTCCAACCCCTCCACCTGCCTCCCCTGCAAGCCCTGCGCGCACTCGAGGCGGCTGCGCGCCACCGCAGCTTCTCGCGCGCAGCCGAGGAGCTTTCGCTCACGCACAGTGCCATCAGCCACCATATCCGCGGCCTCGAGAACAAGCTTGGCACCAAGCTGTTCCAGCGCGACGGCAGCCTGATGATTCCCACCAGCGTGGCCGCACGGCTCGCCGAACGCGCGCGCGGCGCGCTCGACGAGCTGGAGGCCGCGCTGCGCGAAGCGGGCTCCAGGAGCGGCCCACCGGTAATCCGGCTGCAGATGAGCGTGATGGCCGACCTCGCCAATGCCTGGCTGATCCACCGCCTGCCCAGCCTGCACGAAGCCGCACCGGAGATCGACCTGCACCTGCGCCTGCATGCCGAGATCTCCCCGCCCGACCCCTACGGGGTGGATCTCGGCATCTGGCACCAGCGCGTCGACCTGCCCGGATTCGAATGCCGCAGCCTGGTGGAGGACCATGTGATCGCGGTCGCGAGCCCCAAGCTGCTGGAGCGCTACCCGGGATTCACGATTGCCGACCTGCCACGCCTGCCGATGCTGCGCTTCGCCCTGCGCCCCTGGCGCGACTGGCTCGAGCGTGCCGGCCTGCCGCCGGACGAGCCGGAGCGCGGCCCCATCTTCCAGGACGCCGGGATGATGCTGCAATCGGCGGTGGCCGGCCTGGGCGTGGCCACCGCGCGCGCCATGCTTGCGCATGACTACCTCGCCAGCGGCCAGCTGGTGCAGATCGGCGATACCCAGGTGCCGTCCAGCCTGCACTACTGGGTGGTCTGGCGCGAGGGCAATTCGCGCGAGAAACATATCCTTCAGCTCGTGCATTGGCTGCGCGGGCAGGTGGCAGCTTCGCAGCCGGCCTGAGAGCGGGCTGCATCCAGGCCACGCCCCTCGCCAACCGCTGGCGGCCGGTGCCAGGTTTCAGAAATGAAACACTTGCGGATGCGCCGGGCCGCCTCCCCCGAAGGGGCACTGAAACGATGAGGACTACATCATTTGGCTGAGGGCACGGCAGCGCATGCCCTGCCGAATTCAACCGCCAACGCCCCCCACTCCACCCTTTGTCGGTCAACGAGCGGCAGTGCCGAAAGCGATTCTCGCTTCGCCGCGTCGACAAGCGAACGGGCAGGCCGCCAGTGGGGACCGCACCATCGTCCGCCCGACTCCCCGCGTATCCGCTGACGGATCGTATGGCGTATCAGAAACAGAACGAACTGCAGCACACCGCACCCGCCTCGGATCGCCACGCCACCTGTCGCTTCGATCACCTGCCCGCCCGAGTGGAGCGCAGGACCGGGGTGGCTCCTGCGCGCCATCGGCGGATCGCTCACCCGATTGGGTCATGCGTGCCTGGCCGCGGGCAAGTGGCGCATGCAGATGCCGTGTATCAGGATTGAAACCATTTGGCGCGCCGCTTGCCCTGTGCCGAGGGGGCCAGCGCCAAAACATCAGGCCGCTCAATGACTTATGGCATGTGGCATGGAGGTCGCTAAAGGCTAGCCTGCGAACCGGCGGTGCCCAGAGCAGGGAAACATGCCAGCAGGCACCAGCTCCGCCCGTTCGCCTGAAGGGAGGCAGCGCCGGGCAGAACACCAGGACGTTTGGAAATGCCGGCCGGCATGTTCCAGATGGATCTGGGGTCACCCGGAAAGAGGGGCAGTGCGCGGGACCCGCGCAGGATAAATCGGGTCCGGGCAGGACAGTGCCGCTGCGGCGGTGCCGTCTTGCAACACGAGAAGACAAGTCGTTTGAAATTGACTTTCAGCAAGTGGGCGGCAGGTGCAGCAGCATACCGGCCGCTCGCGGGGTTAAGCCGGTGAGCCAGCCACGTGAGATGGCAACGCTCCCGGCGATTGCGACTGGAGCAGGTTCCAGTATGCAGGGGTGACGGGTTGGGGTCCGCTAGTGGCAAAGTCCGGGGAGCATCGTCGGCGCACACCGACGCCATAGTCCGGTTTCTGCGCGACTAGACGGTCCAGATTTCCAGCAAGCGGCCGGGCGCCCAAGCGCGCCTCGGGCAGCATGCGTCCAATACCTTCCTCCCGCAGCAGTAGCGCGTAATTGGTCGCCGCCAGTGGCGATCCAACAAGAAAAATTCGGGGGAAGTCATGACCGCGTACATCAATCGCCCTTTGCTCTATCTGTCGATGCATCACGATGCAACGCTGTGCCGATACCTGGCTCAGCAAGGCTGGAAGCTGATCTTCGCCTCGGGACGAAGGGATCTCGAGGCCCTGAACCTGGACACCCCTTGCTTAGCCGGCCTGCTGGACCTGCATTGCGGCTACAGCGACGCCGAGCTGGAAGAACTGGAGCCCTGGCTCGGCCTGCGCAACATCGGCTGGGTCGGCATGGTCAGCGACACCGACGCCTTGCCGGACCCGTTGCGCAAGCTGCTCGGTATCTACTTCATCGACTATTACACCGCGCCATGCGACAACGCGGAACTCGCCCGCTCCCTCGGCCACGCCGTCGGCATGGCCAAGCTGCGGCCTGGCGCCTCGCCAGCCTTGGCGCTTCCGGTCCATCCCGTCGGCATGATCGGCCAATGCCCGGCCATGCAATCCCTGTTCCGCGGCATCGAGAAGCTAGCGCGGTGGGATACACCGGTGCTGATCTCGGGCGAATCGGGCACCGGCAAGGAACTCGCCGCGCAAGCGATCCACCGCGCCTCGCATCGCGCCGAGCAGCCCTTTGTCGCCGTCAACTGCGCCGCCATCCCCCCCACCCTGCTGATGTCGGAGCTGTTCGGCTATGAGCGCGGCGCCTTCACCGGCGCTGCCAAGCGCAAGCTCGGGCGCATCGAGATGGCACAAGGCGGCACGCTGTTTCTCGATGAAATCGGCGATATGCCGCTGGAGAGCCAGACGAGCCTGCTGCGTTTCCTGGAAACCGGCTCCATCGAGCGGCTGGGCGGCACGGAATCGATCGCCGTCAATGTGCGCATTGTCTCCGCTACCCATGTGGATCTCGCAGCCGCCGTTGCCGCCGAACGCTTCCGCAGCGATCTCTATCACCGACTCTGTGTCTTGCGCGTCAAGCAGCCGGCGCTGCGCGAGCGCGGGAGCGACATCCTCCTGCTCGCGGAGCACATGCTGAACAACATCCGCAAGCACTCGCCCGAGCACATCAGGGGTTTCTCGCCGGCGGCACTGCGCGCGCTCACCCAGCACGACTGGCCAGGCAATGTACGGGAACTGATCAACCGCATCCGGCATGCTGCGGCCATGTGCGAAAACGGCGTCATCAAGCCCGGCGACCTTGACCTGCTGCCCCCGCCAGACGCCCCGCGCCCGCTGACCCTCGCCGAGGCAAGGGAAGCGGCAGAACTCGGCGCCATCAAGGAAGCGTTGCAGCGACATCATGAGCGCCTCATCGATGTGGCCGAAGAACTCGGCATTTCCCGCGTCACCCTGTTCAGGCTGATGCGTGAATACAAGCTGCAGATGCGAAAGGGGGAGCTTGGGATGGTCCGCCTGCAAGGCTAGCCTGATTGCGCTTGCGCCTAGGAGGACCGCCATGTCGCATGCAGAACGAGGCGTCATCGATCGCGCCAGCGACCGTGACCCGCCGCCCCATCGCCCCCCTTCCGCTACGGCCGGCTCTCGAGCGCGGGCATTTGCGCGCGCCTCGGCCACCGCGGATCAGGAACCTGCCGAACGTGCCAGGCCGCGGCGCACCATGATCGCCAAGCTGCTCCGCTTTGGCATCTCCGGCGTGGCCACTACCGGCGTCCACTTGGCATTGGCTACATTGCTGATCACTGCATTTTCGGCGTCCCCGGTACTGGCCAACAGCATCGCCTTTGTCTGCGCCACCGCCTGCTCCTATCTGCTCAATACGCTCTGGAGTTTCTCCGCGCGCCCGCACCACGAGAATTTCCTGCGCTATCTCTGCGTCTCGATCTTCGGGCTGATGCTGACGATTGCCATCTCATGGACGGCGCAAAGAACAGGCGCCAGCTACTGGACCGGGCTCTTTTACATTGTGCTGATCGTGACGCCGATCACCTTTCTCCTGCAACATTCGTGGACCTATCGTCAGAGTTTTCGAAAATAGGCAAGGCCGGCACAAAAGCGCATTCGACCGGAGCACGGCATGCCGATACACCCAAAGGGGATCCTTGGTCCAAGCCCCGGCGGCCGGCAGTTCTGAAATGAAAGGCATGTTTAAGGCATTCCAGGACACCAGATGACTTGCCCGCATCCCCAATCGCCAGCGTCCCCGAGCATGCTGATCTGAGCGAAACGGAGGTACTGATGTCTTGCACCAAAACGTCTTCGGCCAGGATTCCCACCCGCTTGCTCTGGTACGCCTTCTTCGCCTTGAGCGTAATTGCCATTGTCATGTTCTCCGGAACGAAGCTGCTCTCCGATCCGGACATGTATTGGCATATCGCCGCAGGCAAATGGATGATTCACCATCACCAGGTGCCGATGGCCGATCCATTTTCCTTCTCGTTGCGCGGAGCGAAATGGGTTCCGCATGAATGGCTGGCCGAAATCATACTTGCCGCAACATACGAATGGTTCAACTGGACTGGGGTAGTCCTGATTACCGTACTGGCCGTCACTATCACGCTCACAATCCTGCTGCGCTTCCTGACGCGCTACTTCGAGCCCTTGCACGCAGTCGCGGGATGTTCGCTCGCGTTTCTCACGATGGCGCCTCACCTTCTGGCTCGCCCGCATGTTTTGTCGTGGCCCTTGATGATGCTATGGGTCATTGGCCTGGTTAAGGCCCGCGAACGCGATGAAGTGCCGCATCTCGGGCTGCTCATCGTGATGCTGGTCTGGGCCAACCTCCATGCCAGCTTTCTCCTTGGTATCGCCCTGGCCATTGCATTTGGCGCGGAGGCAGTATTGTGCGCAGGAAATCGATGGCCCGTGGCCAGGTCGTGGGCAAAGTTCGTTGTACTTTCCCTGGCCGTCTCGTGCGTATCTCCGAATGGCATCGATAGCCTGCTCCTTGCCCACAAGATTTCAGGCATGAGCTATTCGCTCAGCATCATCGATGAATGGAAGTCACCTGACTTCCATTCTTTCCAGCCTATTGAACTCTGGCTTTTCCTTGTGTTCTTCGGCGCCCTCCGATTCGGCATCCGCGTGCCGGCAACCAGGATCGTGATCTTCTTCGGCCTGATCCACCTTGCCCTGGTTTCCGCGCGCAACGCAGAGCTTCTTGGCATGCTCAGCCCGGTCTTCCTGGCACCGTCCTGCGCCCCCCAATTTCGTGCTGCGATCCGGCCAGAGGTGAAACCTGTCTTCTCCAACCGCTTTTATGTGCTGCTTGCCGCCGGCTGCCCCCTGCTCCTGTCATTGAGCCTCCTCCTGCTGGCCCGCGGCTTCGATGGAAACCGTGGCGCTGCCGCACCGCAGGATGCCATACGGGCGGCGATATCGGCCGGCGCATCCGGCCCGGTATTCAATAGCTATAACTTTGGCGGCTATCTCATATTTTCCGGGATCTCCCCGTTCATTGATGGCCGAGCCGATCTCTATGGGGATGAATTCATGCGCATGTACGGCAAAGCGTATACGGGTGACACGGATGCGCTCACCAAGCTACTCCATGACTACAAGATCCGCTGGGCGATCCTGGAACCGTCAAGCCCCGCCAGCATCACCCTCAACCGTTCACCCGACTGGCGGAAAGTCTATAGCGACCACGTAGCCGCCTTGTATGTCGTCAATAGATGACCCATCCCCACACGCCGGTTCATTTCCCGGAGCAATCCAATGTCCCCCAATGCCTACTACGAAATGGCGGAAACCGAACTGGTGCACTGGTGGTTTCGTGGACGCCGCGATATCGTTTGCGCCACCATTTCCAGCCTGGGATTGCCAGCCAACGCGTCGATACTGGAGATCGGGGCAGGCACAGGCGGCAACCTGGACATGCTGGCCCGCTTCGGCAAGGTGAGCGCGATCGAAATGGACATGACTGCGCGACGCATGGCGCATACCAAGACAGGGGGTCGCTATGATATTCGGGCAGGCCATTGCCCCGATCACATGCCCCTCTTCGCGGACACATTCGACCTCATTTGTTTTCTCGATTGCCTGGAACACATAGCAGACGATGTAGGAGCGCTCGCCGCGGCAAGAAGGCTATTGCAGCCGAATGGCCGCATTCTTGTCACGGTGCCGGCCTATCAGTGGCTCTGGAGCCGGCATGATGAGTCCCTTCATCATCACCGCCGCTACAGCCGCGCCACATTGCAGTCAGTGATAGCAGGCGCCGGCAATCTGGCGATTGAGCGGATGACCTACTTCAATACCATCTTGTTCCCGCTGGCCGTTGTGGCACGACTCAAGGATAAGCTGTCTGGAAGCGAGGTCGTGACTGGAACGTCCGTCCCGGCGGCACCTTTCAATGCCGCGCTCCACTGGCTGTTCAGCGCCGAACGGCACTGGCTTGCGAATGCACCCTTGCCGTTTGGCGTCTCCCTCCTCGCAATCCTGCGCGCCCATTGACGCGCCCATTGATTTTCCGAGTAGCGGCACCGGCAGACAGAGGGGGCGACCTGGCAGGCAGCCTGAGTCGTTCCCAGGTAGCGCCGCATGGGACTTCAGCCCCACCCTGATCGGGTCCGGAGATACGTGATGTCCCATGGGGAGACCCGCTTCGGCGCAGTCGGCGCGAAGCGGCACGCCAGCAGGCATTCTGCGACCGGCAGCTTGTGCCCAGCGTCCGTCGTGACGCGATGCCGGCGTCCATATGCAGGCGCCTGATCCCGGCCTGATGCGCGATGACGCCATCTGTCCGGTCTTCACCGGCTCGCCCCGACACCATCGGGTCTGCCGGCCTCTGCGGCCGGGAGCCCGACCTCGTCACGCCAACTCAAGTACGTTGGCGCGACGCGCATGTGAAGGCGCGGGCGTTCAGCCAGACAATGCCTTGATCCTGCCCTGCGACGCCAGCGTTCAACGCTTGGTCTTGTAGATGCGTGGCACGCTGGCCAACTCGATAATCCGCCCCCCGCTGGCCACCCGCTTTGCCTTCTGCTTTTCCTGATAGCGGCGCTTGACGAGATAAATCGGTCGCCCCTTCGACTCATCGTAGATACGACCCACATATTCGCCAACAATACCAAGCCCGATCAGTTGAAGCCCGCCAAAGAACAGCAGGACAGACAAGAGCGAGGCATAGCCCGGCACTTGAACACCGAGAATCAGCGTTCGCATGATGATAAAGACGCCGTACCAGAATGCTACAAGTGCGATCAGCATGCCGATATACGTCCAGCTCCGCAGTGGCAGCGTACTGAAGCTGGTTATCCCTTCAAGCGCAAAGTTCCACAAACGCCATCCGGAGAACTTGGACTGCCCTGCGCTGCGCGGTTCACGCTCATACGGCACGATGACGGTGCTGAAGCCCACCCATGCAAACAGTCCCTTCATGAATCGATGCCGCTCCGGCAACTGCTTGAGCGCGTTGACCACGGCCCGGTCCATCAGCCTGAAGTCTCCAACATTTTCCGGCAGTTTCACGTCTGACAGGCGGTTGTGAACCCGGTAGTAGGCGGCAGCCGTGAGGCGCTTCAATAACGAGTCGCAGGCACGACTGGCGCGTTGCGCGAGAACAACCTCGGCTCCATTGCGCCAATGCGCCACCATTGCCGGAATCAACTCGGGAGGATCCTGCAAGTCCGCATCGATTGGAATCACGGCATCGCCGAAGGCCTCATCGATACCTGCCGTCAGCGCCGCTTCCTTGCCGAAGTTTCGCGTCAGGTCGATCACCCTCACGCGCTCGTCGAAGCGCGACATCTCGACCAGCTGCTCCAACGTGTCGTCCTTGCTGCCATCGTTGACGCAAACGATCTCGAAGCGCGCGAAGTCAATGGATTCCAGAATCGGCACGACACGCTCAAAGAAGATGCGCAGCACATTGGCTTCGTTGTAGAACGGTACGACCAGGGAAATCAGCTGTGTTTTTTCGTAGTCTGACATCATGCCCCCTTCGTGGAGCCGTCGTGTAATGGGCCCGCTATGCGCCGGTAATTCGCTCGAGATGAATACGGCGCGCGATATGCAGGAGCGCAAGCAGCAAGATGATCGGCATCAACTGGAAGTTGATCCACTTGATCAGAAGCAATCCACTCAACGGCAGTAGCCAGAGCAAGACCAGCAACTCACGCTCCCCGGACAGCCAGCCCTTTCTCCACCCGTGCGTGGCAAGCCAGGCGATCACGAATCCGAGGAACGCCAGATCGTAGTCGTACAGGTAAGCGCTCACCAGCAGGGTTGCCGTGAGCAAGGCGGCCGCCTGCAGCGCGAAGCTGCACGTGCGCCTCCACGCGTGGACAACCAGCACCACGGCACTCATGCCCACGGCCGCATGCAGTGCATAGGCCAACGCTGGCTCGCCGTGCATCATCCGCACCATGGCGAATATCGTGGGCATGCGGTGCAGGAGGGCGGTGCCCGATTCCACCGCGAGTCGGGCCAGTTCCGCGTTGCGCAGGAATGCCGCAAACGCTTCAGGGCCAAAAGCCCCAAGAGCAAGTACAGCCAGCGCCAGCGACGTGAGCGTCATCGCGGCCAATGCCTTCCAGTATTTCCCGCATGCGAGCGCCACAGGAAACAGCAACGCCAGATGCGGCTTGACTGTCAGCATTCCCAGCAGCATTCCCGCCATCACTGGTCGATTTCGCAGCAGTGTCAGCGCCAGCCCCGCGCAGGCAGCCAGCAGCAGGGCGCTCTGGCCCGTTGCCAGTACTACCGCAATGCCGGAGAACCCCACGCATGGCAGCCAAGCTTCCCGCCATGGGACGATCCGGCTGAGCGCCCACAAATAGGAGGCGGTGCTGACGCCGAGGAAAACCGGCAACGCGAGCCCGTACGGCAGCAAGCCGAGCGGCAGCAAAAACAGCAGGAAGGTGGGCGGATACAGCCAGGGCAGGATGAACTGGCTGGCGGCAATCGCGGGAACGGTTGCCGACTCAAGATCGCGCAGCGTCGCGATATCGTAGATTCCAAGCGTATTGCCCTGCAGGCCGATCCGGGCGGCGCTCCAGAACACCACAAAGTCACCGCCAGGCGGAACGTCCACTGTCTTGAACACGTAGGCGCGCATGCTCCAGATCATGAAGTAGACGGCATAGGATGCAAGCGCGGCCATCGAGTACAAGCGCAGGCGCTCCCGGCCAAGCCAGTGGCGGCTGGTTGCAGCGGACACACGCCCATGATCGGCGGATTCAGCATGGAACATGATCCGCCCTCATGCCCGGCCAGCCACACGCCGCAGGATGAGCAGCAGCATGGCGAGAAGAATCAATGGCCCGAATTGCGGCAACTTGAGCACGGGATTGGCGTGCTCGAACAGGGGCAGAAGCCAGGCGAGCACGAGCAGGACGCGCTCGCCGCTCGACAGTCCTCGCCGGATGCCGTCAGCAGCGATTCCCGCAATCGCGATCGCAAGCCATGTCAGCTCGTAATCGCGGAGATAAGGTGTCGCCAGCATGGTGGCAATCATCAGTGTCCCGACTCGCAGTCCGGGATCCGCCGAGCGCTTCCACACATAGACCATTGCGCCGATACCCACCGCTGCCACCAGTCCGTACACAACGTAGGCGAAGGTGACACCGCCTCCTGCCAGTCTCACGGCGGCAAGCGGGGTCGACATGCTATACCATCCGACGGGGTCATCCTCGATGCAATGAACCCGAACCCATTGCATATTCCGAAGGAATGCCGGGACTGTTTCCCAGCCACAGACCGCCACGCTGATGCCTGCGAACAGAATCGAGGTCAGCGCCGCGCTCGCCAAGGCTTTCCACGCACGCGCAACAAGGAACACGACGGGAAACAGCAGGGCGAATTGCGGCTTGATCGCAAGCAGGCCGACAAACACGCCTGCGAGAACCGGTCGCCTTTCGATCCAATACGCGGCCGATGCGGCCAATCCCGCCGTCAGAAGCGAGTTCTGTCCCATGATGGCGGCAATGATCGTTGCCGGCGATGCCAGCACCGGCAACCAGATGCCATGGCGCCAGACACTCCCGGTCTCCAGCAGCCGGGCGACCGCCCTGAGGTATCCATAGCCTGTCGCCAACATGAACAACAGATAGCTCAGCGCCAGCGGCAACAAGGAAAACGGCATCACCATCAGCAGGAACGTTGGCGGGTAGAGCCAAGGCAGGATGTCGGTGTTCCCCCTTGCCATCGTTCCATGCTCGGCGATCACTGCGGCAAGACGGCTTGCGTCATAGGCTGCCAATGGGCCTTGACCAAGGGCGAGATATGACGCGCCCCAGAAAACCGAGAAATCCACACCTGGCCGGGATACCGACGCATCCGTGAAGCCCTTGCTAGTCCATCCCCAGGTGACGAGCAGAATCGCAAAGAGAACCAGGACCAGCGCACTGTACACGCGGACCCTATCGAGGTCGATCCAGTGGCGGCCCGCTCCCGCTTGCGCTGGTTCCACGCACTCGGTCGTCAGGCGCAATGAATCCTGGTTCATGCCATCTCCTCGCCTCGTTCCTGGGTTCGCCACGATCTGTCGCACGCAGACTCTGCCGGGCCGGTCCAATCGATCTGGGCATCTGCATGGACACTGCGAAATGCGCAATATCCCTGCCATGTGCAAGCCTTGCCTCAGTCTTGTCTGCAAGCAGGGATAAGGCAAGCCACGGCCCGGCCACGCTGCCATCGCCGGCACCGGGCGAACTACCGCTGACACCCCAACGTTTCAATTCTGAAGCGTGCGGCATCCTCGCCGGATGTCGCATCCCACATGGCTTTCCCGCCGTCCACAATGAAATGCATGCGATTCGCCCGCGACCGACGTTTCCATCTGGAAACATGGCCTTCGCGGACGCGGGCCTCGCCCATTCGGCCACCGATCGGAGCCAAGCGCCAATCCGGTGGCCGATTTCCATCCGGTACTGAACCTAATGCACTAGCACGGATTAGTCCTTTTGAATGAGGTGCGGCCAGCGCCCTCTCATTCGTATGTAGCGTCACCCGAAATGCCCCTCGCAAGCACGCGTTTCCAAGCGGAAACGACGCCCGGAAGGAAGCCCTCAATGCAGACCGCGCCGTGCCCGACAGCAGCTGCCCGGCTCCCCGGAAACGCTTGCCAGGCCTCCAAAGGCATGGAGGTGGCCCGGCTTTTGCCTATGCCAGGACACGTGACCGCCGCCCTCGTGCAAGACGGACAGCAGCAAGGCCCGGCGGAAGTGGCAAAGCTGGATGACATCGCCACCCCAACACGGGTTGTACAAGGAACCAGAGCCCATGTCTGACCAAGCAAAGTGCGCATTGCCCGCCCGAAACCAGACACACCGCATCACTGCCAAGTGCGCCTGGCGCACGCCGGCGCAGCGTGCGGAAAGGCTCGATACGGCAGCGCGCTTAGTTGAGTGTGCGCACAGACAGTCTGCCCGGCTGCTGCGGCCTCGCGGCAAGAAGGCACGCGGCAACGGCGAGGGATGCTGGCCGTTCAATGCCTGCGCGATATGCGCCCCGCCGCCGTCGGCGATATATCTGCGCTTTTTCCGTAGTACCACTCTGTCAACCAGGAGTTCGTCATGCAACGTCTGATTACCACTCTCAAGCAGTTTGCCCGCGATGAAGATGGCGTGACCGCCATCGAGTACGGCCTGATCGCATCGCTGGTTGCGGTTGCAATCATCGCCGGTGCCGGGACCCTCGGCAACACGCTCAACAACACCTTCAGCTACATCTCGACGAAGATGGCGTGACCGCCATCGGAGCGTGGGCTGCCATGCAAGCGGGAGCCCACGCCCGACACACTCAGCTTTCTGCTGTGCTCTTCTGAATGGAGGCGACCGTCATGCGGCACTTGAGCATCACCATCAAGCAGTTCATTGGCAATGACGATGGCGTGACCGCTATCGAGTATGGCCTGATCGCAGCGCTGATTGCAGTCGGCATCATCACCGGTGTCTCGGCGGTCGGGACCAATATGAATAGCATGTTCAGCTACATCGCCACGATGGTCACCTGAGCGCATTGCGCGATGGAAGCGCACACGGCCGTCTTGTATCCGCGGCCCGGGGGATGTGAAGCCGATCATTGGCCTCCACGCCGCCCGGCTGCACCGATCAACGCGATGCCCCCTGTGAGGCATCGCAACTCAGCAATTCGACATGCCGTTTAGCTGCCACGCCATGTGAGTTACCAGACAAACAGCCGGAACCAAGCCTGAGGACATCATGAACGCTGCCGTCACCCTCTCATCACTGATTGGCCCCACGTCGATCGGGATCGTGCTGACCGCAGCGGCAATCGATCTGCAGCGCCGCCGCATTCCCAACTGGCTGACCTTTGGCGCCTGGCTGCTCGCCCTGCCCGTGCAGTGGGCGATCCATGGCCTTGGCCACGGCTCGCTCGCCTGGGCTGGCGGCTGGCTCACCGGCTTTCTGATGTTCCTGCCGCTCTACCTGCTGCGCGGCATGGCGGCAGGAGACGTCAAGCTGATCGCAGCGGTGGGCGCTTGGCTCGGTGCCGCCATGGTGCTGGAGGTTGGGCTGGCTACGTTCCTGATCGGCGGCATATGGGCCATGGTGGTCACGCTCCGGCACGGACGCTTTGTCCGGCTGTGCCGGAATCTAGGCAGCATTGTGCTGACCCTTGGCCAGGTCAGCCGTGAGGCGGAAGCGCCGGGCCGAAGCGTGGACGCATCCTGGTCCGTGGGTTCACTGCCCTACGGCGTGGCGATCGCCGCCGGCACCATTGCCATTCTGTTCGCCTCGGCCTACCAAGCAGGTGCATAAGCACTTCCTATTCACTTGGCGACGCGATGACCAAAGACTACAGGGTGAACGACATGATCGAGCGCAATGAAACAGGCCAGGTGCCACGTGTTCTCGAGCCCGTGCGATCGACCATGAGGCAGGGCGCCGCCGACCGCGAGCCGGCCCCGCCTTGGCACGTGCAGCCGCGCACCGTTGCCGATACCGGCCTGGACATCTCACTCCTGCTCGGACTGCTGATGAAAACGGCCTATCTGCATCGCAGCGCGACGCTTGCCATGCTGACGGATGTGCTGAAGCTGCCGGCTGCGGTCGTCAATGAAGTCGCCGCATACGCCGTACGTGAACGCATGCTGGAAGTGGCACACCGCGGCGCTAGCGATCTCGATGTGCGCTTCCGCCTGACCGACTCAGGCTACGCCAGAGCCGCGGAGTTCACAGCCCGCTGCAGCTATGTCGGCCCCGCTCCGGTGACGCTGGAGGCCTACGTTGACGCCGTGAAGCATCACTCCGTCCAATTGACCTCGGTATCCAAGGCCGACGTCACTGCCGCCTTCGGCGAATTGGTTGCGCCACCGAACCTGCTCGACGATGTGGGGGTCGCGCTCAATACCGGCCGCGCGCTGATGCTCTACGGTCCCGCCGGAAGCGGCAAGACTTACCTGGCGCAGCGATTGGGCACGCTGCTGCCTGGTGCGGTGCCGGTGCCCCACGCCATCACGGTGGCCGGAGAGATCATTCAGGTCTTCGATCCGCTCATCCATGCCCAGTTCGAAGAGAGCGGCGGCCCCATGGCCCGGCGCTCACAGGACCGGCGCTGGGTCATCAGCCATCGTCCGGCTGTGCTCTCCGGCGGGGAACTGACGCTGGAGATGCTGGAATTGCGTTATGACCCGGCTGCCGGCTTCTACCAGGCACCGCCCCAGATGAAGGCCAACAACGGCATCTATATCGTGGATGACCTCGGACGCCAGCTGGTCGGCGTGAGCGAACTGCTCAACCGGTGGATCGTCCCGCTCGACCGCGGCGTGGACATGTTCTCGCTGCGCAATGGCGTGCGCTTTTCCGTGCCGTTCGACGTATGGCCGATTTTCTCGACCAACCTGGACCCGGTCAAGCTGGGAGACGACGCCTTCCTGCGCAGGCTCGGCAGCAAGCTCCATATGGGCCCGCTACCGGTAGACGACTATCGCGAGGTCTACATGCGCGCCGCACGCGACCTCGCCGTTCAAAGCACGGATGCGGTCTTCGGCTACCTGCTGGAAGAGCTGCACGCGGCCACCGGCACGCCGCTGCTTGCCTGTATTCCACGCGACCTGCTGCGCCTGGTGGCATCGACCATCCAGTACCACGGGTGGGCACCGCACGTGAGCGAGGATGCCCTGCGCCGGGCATGGCAGAGCTATTTCGGCTCGCAATCAGCATTCGAGACCGCGCAGCCAGCCAATGCGAGCAGCGGCTGGCTGCAAGAGAGGCAGGCTTCCACCTGAGACCTGGCGGACCGATCTACTTCAACGATAACAGTAGGGGGATTCATCATGAAGAACGCGCGTGCAATTCTGATGCTGGTCGTCGCCCTGGTGGCCGGGATCGCGGCGGTGATTTCCGCATCGCGATGGCTGATTCAGCAGTCCTCGAGCTCGACCAAGCAAGTGGTCGTCGCAGCCAGCGACCTGGACCTCGGGCAGCCGCTGGGCAACGACCAGCTGCGCGTGGTCAGCTGGCCCGCCGGCAGCGTGCCGCCGGGCACCTTCGATGACATCAAGGGGCTCCAGGGACGCGTCGTTCGCACCAGCCTGCAAAGGGGGGAACCGATCCTTGACGCCAAGCTTGCACCGCTTGGCACCAAGGGCGGCCTGTCCGCGGTAATTGCCGAAGGCAAGCGCGCCATCACCGTGCGCGTCAACGACGTGGTCGGCGTCGCCGGCTTCGCCCTGCCCGGCAACCTGGTGGATGTCATCGTCAACACCAATGAGGCCGAGAAGAACGCGAACAACAGCAATATCTCCAAGATCGTGCTGGAGAAGATCCTCGTGCTGGCGGTGGCCCAGCAGGTCAGCCGCGACGACACGCAGCCCAAGGTGGTCAACGCGGTCACGCTGGAAGTCACGCCCGAACAGGCAGAGAAGCTCGACGTGGCACGCAGCGTCGGCACGCTCTCGCTGGTGCTGCGCAACCAGGTGGATGTGGCGGCCGTGAACACCGGCGGCGCCACCAAGAACACCCTGCTTGGCTCACCGGCAGCCGAGCCCGCACCCAAGGTCGTCATGGTCGCCGCGCCGAGGCCCGTGGCCCGGCCACGGCTGGCCCCGCTTCCGGTGCGCCGGGACTGCATCGGGGTACTTGCCGGCATCCAGGGCAGTCTCGAGTGCTTCTGAGCCGTACATGGCGCCTGCCCGCCTGCCCATCCTAATCCTAGCTGTCTGATTCACCGATGTGTCGTTCAGCCTCTCCGGGGGGAGATATGAAAACGAACCAAAAACATGACGCTGCATCGAGCAATGCTCGTGTCATTGCCTTGGCCAGCGCAACGGGCATCGCCCTGTGCGTCGCGCAGGCTGCGCTGCCGCAGACCGCTGTGGAAGCGGGCGCGATTGCCAAGTCCACCACGGGCGCGCCCGCCCGCCCGGCCGGCCCGGCTGGCGGGCCCGTGCAGATGACCATCAGCATGAACTCGCAGCCGCCCGCACCGGCGGCCGAGTCGCGCGGCCCCAATTGCACCGGGGCGGTACGCAACGAAAGCAGTGTCGTGGTGGCAGTCGGCAAGTCCACCCTCGTCCCGCTGCCGGAGCCGGTGCGCAATCGCACCCTCGGCAATCCCGCCGTGGTGCAGGCCACGATGGTATCGCCCCAGTCGATGTACGTGCTTGGCCGCAGCATCGGCACGACGAACATGATCGTGCAAGGGCGCAGCGGCAGCTGCAGCATCATCAATGTGGTCGTCAATGCCGACTCCGGCGGCCTGCAGACTTCGCTGGGCCAGCTACTGCCAGGCGAACGCAATATCCGCGTCGGCACCGCGGCAGACAATCTCGTGCTCTCGGGCACCGTGTCGAACGCGCAAGCCGCGGCCCAGGCCATGGACATCGCGCGTGCGTATGCCAACGCAGCCCAGGGCGATAAGGGCGGTGGCGGCGGCGGCGGGGGTGCGGGCGCCACCGGTGGCGGCGTGCTCAACATGATGTCGGTCGATACACCGCAGCAGGTGATGCTGGAAGTCAAGGTTGCAGAAGTATCCAAGACCCTGCTTAACCAGCTCGGCACGCAGCTCAATATCCAGGGCGGCTTCGGCTCCTGGAGCGGCGGCCTGCTGACCTCCTTCCTGACCGGCTCGGCCGCGGCCTTCTTCGCCAACAAGGCGAACAACAAGCCGTTCCAGACGGCCATCGACGCGCAGAAGAACGACAGCCTGGTGAAGGTTCTCGCCGAGCCCAACCTGGTCACCCTCAGCGGCCAGGAAGCCAGCTTCCTGGCGGGCGGCAAGATCTACATCCCGGTGGCGCAGAGCAACGTCCTGGGCGGCGCGGCCACCATCACGCTGCAGGAGGAAGAGTTCGGCGTGGGGCTGAAGTTCACGCCCACGGTGATGTCGGGCGGCCGCATCAACCTGAAGGTCTCGCCCGAGGTGTCTGAGCTTTCGCCCACCGGGGCCACGGTTTCGGGTTCCAACCTGACCGGCCAGACCATCCTGCCGCTGATCACCACCCGGCGCGCGTCCACCACCGTGCAAATGCGCGACGGAGAGACCTTCGCCATCGGCGGGCTGCTGCAGGACAATGCCCGCGGCACGATCAAGGCTGTGCCGGGCGCTGGCGAGATCCCTGTGCTCGGTGCCCTGTTCCGCAGCACCTCGTACCAGCAGGACCTCACCGAGCTTGTGTTCGTGATCACGCCACACTTGGTACAGCCACTGCAGTCGGCCTCCTATCCGCTGCCGACAGACAGCTTCACCAAGCCGAATGAGCTTGACGTCTACTTCATGGGCAATATGGAGGGTAGGAAGAGCGCACCCGCCAATCCGGCGCCGGCGCCCGCACCAGCACCGCAGGCCCCGATGCTGCCGCCCGCCGCACCGGCCGCCCCGTCCTCGCAAGCGCCGGCTCCGCTCCCACCCACGGCCAATGTGGTGCCGCCCGCCACGCCGGCAGCGCGTGCCGAGGCCGCTTCCGCACCGGCGGACCAGGCAGCCGATGGCGCGGTGAACGCAGCAGCGGTGCCCTCCGCCGCGCCGGCAGCCGACGTACAGGGCAAGCCGCTCGACAACCCAGCGCCGCAGGCACAAGCTGCCCCGCCCGCCGATGACACCGCCGCGCGCATCGCCCGTATCGAGGCGACGGCAGCGCGGCTGGACAAAGCCCGGACCGGCGCCGGCGCGCGGCAAGTGCAATAGGGCCTGGAAATCCTCTGGAGAGATGCCATGAACACGAAACAGAAGCAGAAACTCTTGGGGCGCGTGCGGACGATGGCGCTGCTCCTGCTCGCCACCCAGGCCCTGACGGCTTGCGTCACCAGCACGCCTTACTGGGACCAGCATATCGGCGAGTCCGTGACGACCTTGAGCCAGGCCCAGATCATCAACCCCGACGCACCTGCGGGACTGCCGACGATGACCGGGGTCGACGGTAAGGCCGCTGTCACCGCCATGACCAACTATGACCGGTCGATGATCCGCTTCTTCCCGGGCGGCACGGGCAATGGCGCAGGCTTTAGCGGAGCCGGCTTCGGCGGAGGCAACTACGGCGGCGTCGGCATGGGAGGCGGTTCGTCGCGCTGATGCACCGAGGCAGGGGAACGGGGAAATCATCCCGCTCCCCTGCTTCCCACGACTGCCGTGCCGAGCCCGCCTGCCAACCTGCCAATGCGCGAACCGCGAAACGAATGACACTGACCCAGGAGCTCTAGTCATGCTCAACATCCTGATCGCGTCGGAAGACGCCGAGCGGCTCGCAGAAATTTCCCGCATGGTAGCCGCATGCGGCAGCTACCGGATCATGTGCCTGCAGGACGCGCCGGCCAACCTGCCGATGCACGCGGCACAACTGCGCAGCGCGGACGGCCTGGTGATCGACCAGTCTCTGGGCGGGTCCACGCAAATGCTCGGTATCGAGATGCTGCGCCTGCAGCACCCCGACCTGCCCTGCATCCTCGTGAGCCAGGTACACCAGTCCGACGTGCTGATCCGCGCGCTTCGCGCCGGTGTCAGCGACGTCCTCGCGTGGCCATTGGAGCGGGGCCAGTTTTCCGACGCGCTGCGCCGCCTGGAAAGCAACCATACACCGAGGACGCGCGAAGAGGCGAAGATCATCTCCTTCATCTCATCCAAGGGCGGTGCCGGCGTCAGCTTCATCGCCAGCAACCTGGGCCATGTGCTCGGCACGAACGCGCACAAGCGAGTACTGCTGATCGACCTGAACACCCAGTTCAGCGACACCCATTTCATTCTGAGCGACAAGGATCCGCCCGCCACCCTGAGCGAGGTCTGCGCACAGATCGACCGGCTCGACGATGCCTTCCTGGATGCCTGCCTGACGCACGTCGAGGGCAGCTTCGACATCCTCGCGGGCCCGCGCGATCCGATCAGAGCCAGCGAGATCAAGAAGGAGAAGATCGAATACATCCTGTCGCTGGTGGCCGGCAGCTATGACTATGTGCTGATCGACATCGGGCAGGCAATCAGCCAGCTCTCGATCCCCGTGCTCGATCGCAGCGACACGATCTTCATGGTGACGCAGCCCAGCATCGCGCACGCACGCACGGGACGCCGGCTGCTGGACATCTTGCACGGTCTGCACTACCGGGACGAAAAGATCCGCATCCTGCTCAACCGCAGCGGCAGCCGCGACGAGCTGACGCGGGCCAATCTCGAGAACGTATTCGGCACGAAGATCTGCCATACGCTTCCGGACGACCCCGCGGCCGTCGATACCTCGATCAGCCACGGTGTACCCCTGCTGCGCGAGAACAAGCGCTCCGCCATGTGCAAGTCGCTGCTGGCGCTGAGTGAGAGCTTCATGACACATGGGGGAGAACACCGCGCCGCGCAGGAAAGAGCCTTCACATTGAGCAGGTTCTTCCCGAAAGCCAAGCCGTCTTCGCCGAACGTAGCCTGATTCCCCTCGGAAACCGGAGTGCATCATGTCGATCCGCGAACAACTGTCTGTGCCTGAGCACGCGCCCCTCTCCATGAACGGGCATGCGGCCATCCAGCAGACATCCCATAATTCGTCCTACCACGCATTCAAGAAGACCGTGCATGAAGCCGTGCTCGACCGCGTCGATCTCGAACGGCTGGCGCGCTTCCCGCTGGAGCAGGTCCGCCACGAGATCGGCATCCTCGTCAACGGGATCATCGACGAAGAAAAGCTGCTATTGAATGACGCCGAACGCAAGCAGCTCACGGGCGACATCTATGACGAAATGTTCGGCTTCGGCCCGCTCGAACCACTGCTGCGTGACCCCAGCGTATCGGACATCCTGGTCAACACCGCCAGGCAGACCTACGTCGAGCGGCGTGGCAAGCTGGAGCTGACCCAGATCAGCTTCTATGACGATGCCCATCTGATGAAGGTGATCGAGAAGATCGTCTCGCGCGTCGGCCGCCGCATCGATGAAACCAGTCCGATGGTCGACGCCCGCTTGCCGGACGGCTCACGCGTCAACGCGATCATCCCCCCTTCCGCCATCGACGGGCCCCTGCTCTCCATCCGCCGCTTTTCGGTCAATCCGCTGCAGGTCTCGGACCTGGTGTCGCTCAAGAGCCTGACGCCACCGATGGCGCAGTTGCTGCAGGCGCTCTCGAAGGCCAAGGTCAACGTGGTCGTCTCGGGCGGGACCGGCAGCGGCAAGACCACGCTGCTCAACATCCTGTCCGGGTTCATCCCCGAGGACGAGCGTGTGATCACCATCGAAGACGCTGCCGAACTGCAACTGCGCCAGCCCCATGTGCTGCGCCTGGAAACGCGCCCGCCCAATATCGAAGGCAAGGGGGAAATCACCCAGCGCGCCCTGGTGCGTAACGCGCTGCGCATGCGCCCGGACCGCATCATCCTGGGCGAGGTGCGCGGCGGCGAAGCACTCGACATGCTCAATGCGATGAACACCGGGCACGAAGGCTCGCTCACCACCATCCACGCCAACTCCCCGCGCGATGCGCTGACGCGCATGGAGAACATGGTGAGCATGGCCGGCCTCAATCTCCCGCCCAAGGCCATCCGGCAACAGATTGCCTCCGCCATCACGGTCATCGTGCAGGCATCGCGGCTGACCGACGGACGGCGCAAGATCGTCAGCATCCAGGAGATCACCGGCATGGAGGGCGACGTCATCAATGCCCAGGAGATCTTCACCTTCCAGCGCAGCGGCGTGCAGCAGGATGGCACGGTCAAAGGCTACTTCCGCGCCACGGGCGTCTATCCGAAATTCGCCGAGCGGCTGCGCGTGTTCGGCGTAGGGCTGCCGGACGAAACCTTCGATCCCGCCAAGCGCTTCGAGGTCTGAGGCCAGCGCAATCGTCAGCGGCGCCGCAGAAGCGCCGCAAATCCCGGGGGAAAAAAAATGGACTTCGTCTTCTACGCTTTCATGGTCCTGATGTTTGCCGCGGTAGTGCTCTGCATCGAGGGCGCCTACCTGTGGTGGAACAACTACCATGGCCCCACCGCCAAGCGCATCGACGCGCGCATCCGCGCGCTGTCGGCCGGCGGGCAGGTCGGGCAGGAAAAGCTTTCCATCCTGAAGAAGCGCATGCTCAGCGAGTCGCCGCGCGTGCAGCGCTGGCTGATGAGCTTGCCGCGCGTGACCGTGGTGGACCGCTGGCTCGAACAATCCGGCAGTTCATGGTCTGTCGGGCAATTGCTGGGGTACAGCGCCACAATCGCCGTGCTGGCGCTGGCTGCCGCGCCATGGCTGCCGCTGGCGCCCTTGGTAACGGCAGGCGGCGCAGTCATGCTGGGCACGCTTCCCATCGTGTACATCGCAGGGCAACGACGCAAGCGCATGAAGAAGCTGGAGGCGCAGTTGCCCGACGCAGTAGACATGATCAGCCGCGCCTTGCGTGCGGGCCATGCCTTCGCCAGCGCCATCGGCATGGTTGGCCAGGAGCTGAAGGAACCGATGGGTCCTGAGTTCCGCACGACCTTTGAGGAGATCAACTACGGCGTGGCGCTGGACGATGCCATGACCAACCTGGCGGTGCGCGTGCCTGTCAACGATCTGCGCTACTTCGTGATCGCTGTGCTCGTGCAGCGCGAGAGCGGCGGCAATCTTGCCGAGATCCTGGATACCATCGCCAACCTCGTACGCGAGCGGCTCAAGCTGTACGACAAGGTCCGCGTGCTGTCGGCGGAGGGCCGCCTGTCTGCCTGGATTCTCGGCCTGCTGCCTTTCGCCACCGCCGGCATGATCATGCTCGTGAATCCCCGCTTCATGCGCGTCCTGTGGGAAGACCCGATAGGCTTGAAGTTGATATGGGGCGCACTCGGGCTGATGCTGAGCGGCGTGTTCTGGATGCGCAAGATCATCCGCATCCGCGTATGACGCCCGGCCTGCGCATGGCTTGAGAAGAGATAGTCAAAGGTCAAGAGAAGAGATTGGGGAGGCGATCATGCAAGGCATTATTTCCGAGCAGGGCCTGTTGCTGGTCCTCGTATTCGTCGCAGCCTTCGGCACAGCCCTCGGCTTGATGCATCTGTTCTCACCCAACCGGACGCGCGGCCGGCTCGAGCAGGCCACGGCCGGCACGGGCACGGGGAGCGACCTGGACAATGCCTGGGTCGAGAAGCTGGCGGAATGGGCCAAGCCGGTCTCGCGCCTGTCGCTGCCAAAGGAGGGCTGGGAGCAGTCGCCGTTGCATATCCGCTTTATGAATGCCGGCTGGCGCAACGCTTCCGCCGCATCGCTCTACTTCGGCGCAAAGACCTTGCTCACGCTCTCCCTTCCACTGCTGGGCCTGACCCTGCTCAATGGTCGGCCGATGATGCAAGACAAGCACCTGATGTTGGCAGTGCTGGCCATGCTCAGCGCCATCGGCTACTACCTGCCCAATCTCGTGCTGGCACGCAGGGTGGAGTGGCGGACTCGGGCAGTGTTCGAGGAATTCCCTGACGTGATCGACCTGCTCACCGTCTGCGTGGAGGCCGGTCTCGGGCTCGATGGGGCGCTGCTACGGGTATCGGAGGAGCTCGCGCTGCGCTGCCCCGTGCTGGCTGAGGAACTGGACCTGATGCTGCTTGAACTGCGCTCCGGCTTCTCCAAGGAAAAGGCGCTGACCAATCTCGCACTGCGTACCGGCGTGGAGGATGTGGACAAGTTCGCCTCCATGCTGATCCAGGCCGACCGCTTTGGTACCAGCCTCGGGGAGTCCTTGCGGGTGCTGTCCGACATGCTGCGCACCAAACGCAGGATGCGCGCCGAGGAAGCCGCGGCCAAGATCGCCCTGAAGCTGCTGTTCCCGCTGATCTTCTTCATCTTCCCCTCCCTGATGCTGGTGCTGCTCGGTCCGGCTTTCATCCAGATCCACCGCATCCTGCTGCCGACCATGACCGGCCAGGGAGGCTGACATGAAAAGAAAACGCTAGCCAGGCGCTGATGACCCCCGGACCGTCATCCGGCGCGCAGCGCCGGAGCGGTGGTCCTTTTCCCGGACGCGCGCCGGGCTTTCTCATTTGTGCCGACCGTAGTGCCGACCGGCGCCCCCTTCCCCGCTCCCGCCCCCGCGCTTTCGCTTGCCACCGCCGCCCCGTACTCGGCCCCGCCGGTGGCACTGCGGCCGCCGACTCCCCACCCCTTGACCATCGCGGTGTTATTCTGAAAAATTGATGCAGTTCAACGCATCGGCTCCGCCGCAGGAACCGAACGGAGATCCTCGATGAAACTGCGCATTCTCAGCGACCTCCATCTCGAGCATCACACGCCGGCATCGATCCCGGATTGCGCAGCCGACGTGGTGATTCTTGCCGGCGACATCGCCAACGGCCGTGACGGCATCGATTGGGCGGCCCGCCATTTCTCCACGCCCGTGGTGTACGTGCCGGGCAACCATGAGTATTACGAAAACAATATCGGCGCGGTCGATGCGCTGATGGCCGTGGCCAGCACGCAGGCCGGCCACGTGCATCTGCTCAACCACGCGGTGCTGACGCTCACGCCGGCTGGCGAGCCGCCGGTGCGCTTCATCGGCGCCACCTGGTGGACCGACTACGCCCTGTTCGGCATGGACCGGCGCGAGGCTTCGATGCAGGCCTGCGCAGGCGTGATGCTGGACCACAGGCTGATCGAGCTGCAGGAGGCGGATGGCCGCAAGCGGACCTTCACGCCGCAGGATGCGCTGGCCCGCCACGAGGCCGCATCAGACTGGCTGGCCCGGGAGCTGGCCCGGCCATTCGCCGGGCGCACGGTGGTGGTGACACACCACGCGCCCGACCTGGGCAGCCTGGATCCGCGCTTCTCGCACGACCTGGTATCGGGCGGCTTCATTTCGCGACGCCCTGACCTCGTGTCGCACACGAATCTCTGGGTCCATGGCCACACGCACACGGGGTTCGACTACCGCCTCGGCGACAGCCGGGTAGTCTGCAACCCACGCGGCTACGTGCGGCGCAAGACAGGGGAGCTTGAGAATACGGCGTTCGACTGGAACTACACCGTGGAAATCTGAAGCGCCGCGGCGGAAAAACGTAGACACAGGGGGCGCGCGAGCGCCGAACGCGGCGCGTGGCGCCCGACTGCGCCCCGTGGCACGCGTGACGAATGCCCCTTTAGCACCAGTGAGGCGCCCTTGAGGCGCCTACTGGCCTCGGGCTGGTGGCCAGCTCGTGCAGGCGGCTAGGAGCAGACGCTGCTGCTGTCGGGATCCTGCCCCATGATCTCGCGGGGCAGATAGGTCGAGAAGCCCGGCACGGTCAAAGTCGAGAACCCGACGAAGAACGGCGCGACAGAGGTCACGGTCAGGCCGCTCACGCTTACGGCCACGCCCGCGCAATTGGTGGTGTCGCAGGTCGTGCTCACCGCGCCATTGCCGTCATACCACTGGATCGAGACATTGGCGGCGGTCAGGCCCGGCATGATGTTCTGCATGCGGGACAGCACCGACGGCGATCCCTGTGCACAGACCACGGCCTGCCTGGCGCCCCAGCGCGTGGCTTCGGCCACGGCATTCCACGTGTAGAGCACGCGCCCGAACTCCAGGATGCCCAGCAGCACGCTGAAGAAGACAATGGACACGAGGGCGAACTCGACCGCGGTCGTGCCCTGCTGATGCCCGCTCAGCCTATTCAGCCTATTCATAGGATTGCCTCATGGTGACCGAGATGCTGCCGAAGGGAAGCGAAGTCAGCGTGGCCGTGCCCTTCGTGTAGAAACGGGTGAAGGCGAACAGGTCCAGGACCGGGTTGAACGTGTAGCCGCTGATCGTCACCGTCACGGTGTTGATGGCGGGAGTGTTGCCTACGAAGATGTTCGAGGTACAGGCAGGATTGGCCGCGTCGCAGATGGACACCATGCCCGCCGTCAGGCCCGGCACCAGCGGCGTCCCGCTGCCCGTGGGCTTGCCGTAGACCACCAGGTTGGTCGCCGTGGCCTGGGCCGTCGTGCTGCCGGCGGCCTGCGTGCTCAGGTAGCGCGCGGCATCGCGCGCCGCCTTGGCCAGCGTATTGTAGGTGTAGATGGCTCGGCCGAATTCCGTGATGGCAAACGTGATCGCCAGCAGCAGGCACAGGGTGAGGCCGAGCTCGACCACCGCCACGCCTTGTTGTCGTCTTCTCATCTCGCCTCCTATTGCACGAGGGCCGGAATCAGGGGCCCGACGCTGCCGCCGGCGAGACCGTTGGCGGTGCATGGACTGTTGGTCGCGCCCGCATTGCCTCGGTATTCGAACTGCACCGTGGCGGTAGGACTGGTGATCGGCTGCAGCATCAGCATGCAGGCGAAATCCTGGATCTTGCTGGACGAATCGAGCACGGGCACCAGCACCAGACGCCGGTTCATGCCGTACTTATCCATGTCGCCGCCAGGGCCCGCGACGCCGAGATTCTTGTAGCCGCCCGGCATGCTCAGGCCGGTGATCTTGTCGCCATCACTGACCTGGCTGCCTGTGTCGTCATAGTTGGCACGGGCCGTGCGCTTGGTCAGGAAATTGGCCGCCGTGGCATCCGAACCTGTGGCCGGCGTGCCGTTGAAGGCGTTCTGCGGCACGCTGTTCTTCCAGTTTTTCGAGGTATAGGCATAGCCGCTGTAATCCGGCCGCAGCGTGGCGGGATCGCCCTTGTTCTTGTAGATGCCGAAGCGGCCGTTCCACTGGTCATCGACGGACATCTGCGCGCCCGGCGTGCGCAGGGTATCGCCAACCTTGGAGCCGCAATAGCCCACTTCCATCTCGTTCTTGGTGTCGCTGGCACTCTGGGTGCCACTGAGGTTGTACCAGCCCATTTCCCCCGGCGACGCCGTCTTGGTGCCGTCATAGAGGACGTTGACCCACTCGCCGACCTGGAAGCCGTAGTCGGGCTTGCCCTGGCCCGTCTTGGGTATCAGGCCGATCGGGATCGGGCAGGCGCTCTGCGCATGCGTGAGCGTGGCCACGCCGACCGCGGCGACGGCATTGGTCGAGGCGCCGCCGACCAGCGTGATCAGGTAGGCCACGATGCCGCCGGTGGTATGGCTGCACTTGGCGTAGCGTGCATTGGCGGCCGGCGAAAAGGTGGAACTGAAGGCCCCACTCAGGGTATCGCTGAAGGTGATGTCCGCGGCGGCAAGCGAGGCGGAGACCTTCTGGTACGTCACGAAGTTGGCATTGCCCGCCGTCAGGCCGGCACTGGTCGCGCGGGTGAGCGCATCCGACGCGCCGTTGAGTTCCTGCGCGGCGGCCAGGGCGCAGCTGTCCACGGAGGACTGCAACTCCGTCTTCGCGACGAACAGCCCCCCGAGATCGATGACCAGTCCGGCCATGCCGAGCAAGACTGCCAGGATCAGGCCGACGATGGGGAGGACCACCCCGCTTGCTTTCCGTTTGCTGTAGTAGTGCATAGCGCATCGACCATCGAGTATGGGTGGCCGGACGGCCGTCCCGCAGGTATGCATTCACCGGAGGCGGACCGGCCAGCGGCCGGCTGCTTACCGTTATTTGTAGTCGCAGCGCCCCCAGACGAAAACCGACCGAATGGATGATTCAGCACTGAAACGTGGCACACAAGCGGACCGCGCGCACAAACAAAAACCCCCGCGGGTTCGCACCCGCGGGGGTTTTATCAGACAGGCTGCCTAAGCTGGCAGTCCGGCAGATTTACATCATGCCGTCCATGCCGCCCATGCCGCCCATGCCGCCCGGCATTGCCGGAGCCGACTCTTCCTTCGGCGATTCGGCAACGGCGCAGTCGGTGGTCAGCATCAGCGACGCCACCGAAGCGGCGTTCTGCAGCGCGGTGCGGGTCACCTTGGTCGGGTCCAGCACGCCCATTTCCACCAGGTCGCCGTACTCGCCCGAAGCGGCGTTGTAGCCGTAGTTGCCCTTGCCTTCGATGACCTTGGCAACGACGACCGACGACTCTTCACCGGCGTTCAGCACGATCTGGCGCAGCGGCTCTTCCATCGCGCGCAGCACGATCTTGATACCGGCGTTCTGGTCGGCGTTTTCGCCAACCAGGCCAGCGATCGCAGCGCGGGCACGCAGCAGGGCCACGCCGCCGCCGGGGACGATACCTTCTTCCACGGCTGCGCGGGTCGCGTGCAGTGCATCTTCCACGCGGGCCTTCTTTTCCTTCATTTCGACTTCGGTGGCAGCGCCAACCTTGATCACGGCAACACCGCCGGCCAGCTTGGCCACGCGCTCTTGCAGCTTCTCACGGTCGTAGTCCGAGGTCGCTTCTTCGATCTGGGCGCGGATCTGCTTGACGCGCGCTTCGATCGAGGCTGCGTCGCCGGCGCCGTCGATGATGATGGTGTTTTCCTTGCCGATCTCGATGCGCTTGGCTTGGCCCAGGTCCTGCAGGGTCGCCTTTTCCAGCGTCAGGCCGACTTCCTCGGCGATCACGGTGCCGCCGGTCAGGATGGCGATGTCTTCCAGCATGGCCTTGCGGCGGTCGCCGAAGCCCGGAGCCTTGACGGCGGCGGTCTTCAGGATGCCACGGATGTTGTTGACCACCAGGGTCGCCAGGGCTTCGCCTTCGACGTCTTCAGCGATGATCAGCAGCGGGCGGCCAGCCTTGGCCACTTGCTCCAGCACCGGCAGCAGGTCACGGATGTTCGAGACCTTCTTGTCGAACAGCAGAACGAACGGGCTTTCCAGCTGAACAACCTGCTTTTCCTGGTTGTTGATGAAGTACGGCGACAGGTAGCCGCGGTCGAACTGCATGCCTTCCACGACTTCCAGCTCGTCGGCCAGCGACTTGCCGTCTTCGACGGTGATCACGCCTTCCTTGCCGACCTTGTCCATCGCTTCAGCGATGCGCTCGCCGATCGAGGCGTCGCTGTTGGCGGAGATCGCGCCGACCTGGGCGATTTCCTTGCTGGTGGTGGTGGGCTTGCTGATCTTCTTCAGCTCTTCCACGGCAGCGCCGACAGCCTTGTCGATGCCGCGCTTCAGGTCCATCGGGTTCATGCCGGCGGCAACGTACTTCATGCCTTCGCGCACGATCGACTGGGCCAGCACGGTTGCGGTGGTGGTACCGTCACCGGCGTTGTCGCTGGTCTTGGAAGCGACTTCCTTGACCATCTGGGCGCCCATGTTCTGCAGCTTGTCCTTCAGCTCGATTTCCTTGGCCACGGACACGCCGTCCTTGGTCACGGTCGGGCCGCCGAAGCTGCGCTCCAGCACGACGTTGCGGCCCTTGGGGCCCAGGGTCACCTTCACTGCGTTGGCGAGAATGTTCACGCCTTCGACCATCTTGGCACGGGCGGCGTCGCCGAACACTACGTCTTTAGCTGCCATGTTCTGTTACTCCGAATCTTGCAGGGACCTCCCGGAGGGGAGATCGCGAATGTTGGATAAGTCTTGGAGACTCAGGCATCCCGCCTGGGCGGGCATGTCAAAAGCAGGGCCCGGGCGCACGGCGCCCGGCAGCCGCATTACTTGTTGATCACCGCCATGATGTCTTCTTCGCGCATGACCAGCAGTTCCTGGCCTTCGACCTTCACGCCCTGGCCGGCATACTTGCCGAACAGCACACGGTCACCCACCTTGACGTCGAGGGCGATCGAGTTGCCCTTGTCATCCTTCTTGCCGGGGCCAACGGCCAGCACTTCGCCTTGATCGGGCTTCTCGGCGGCATTGTCGGGAATCACGATGCCGGAAGCGGTCTTGGTTTCGTTGTCCAGACGCTTCACGATCACGCGGTCGTGCAGAGGACGCAGATTCATACGGACTCCTTAGTACAAGTGAGCTTTATTTCACAAATTGAGGCCACCAGCAGGGACGGCCAGCAGAATTGGCTCGCCGGAAAGGGCTGTTAGCACTCCCCCCAGACGAGTGCTAATTATAGGGACGGGGGTTTACGTTTTCAAGACAAGGCCTGAATGGGGGTTTTCCCGGGGGGGCTTGTTGCCGAGATCCGCGTGGCCTTGAATTTCGAACCCTCGCGTGACTGGCCCGGCAAGGTCAGCGGCAACAATTATCTATATATATCAGTCGCTTACGACACATCATCAGCCGCCTCAATGGCCACAAAAACCGTCCAGCAAGCCGGCAAGCCAGCACGTGATATCGCACGCGCATGAGCTCGCAACGCGAAGGATACGAGTGAGCTCAAACATTGAGGGGAGCAGCAAGCGAGACATCGCAGCCTGGCGTGATGTCACAATGCCGCCGTCGACATCACAGGGGCAGCTTCGGCCAGAGTTATGCTCTGCTCGCCCGCGAAGGTGCTGCCTGACGGTGCACCGTGCCACTTGCGGCCCGGCTCTCCTTGGGGCTGCAACCGAATTGCGCGTGATACCAGCGCGAGAACCCACTTGGCGCAGAAAAGCCGAGCAAGGTCGCCACCTCGGTCAATGGACGATCGCTCTCGATGACATGGCGCGTCGCGAGTTCCGTGCGGATTTCGCTAACGATCGACGAGAAGCTCTGTCCCCGTTCCGCGAGCCTGCGCTGGACCGTGCGGCACACCACGCCCAGGTGATCGGCGACCTGTTCGACGCTGCAGCGCCCACTGGGCAACAGCAGGAGGATCGTGCGCCGCACGTCCTCAAGCATTGTTGCCTGCTGCAAGACGGCCGACTCGTCTATCAGCTGCTGCGCGTAGCGCGCCATAGCCGGATCGGCCCACGGATTGCGCGCATCGAGATCGGCCTTCGCGCAGATGATGCCGTTGAAGTCACAATCGAATTCGACGTGCGGACCAAAAAACCGTTGGTGCGCAGTCAGGTCACGCGGCGCCGGGTGCTCGAAGCATACGCGCTGCGGCTGCCAGTCGGCCTTGATGAGCTGGCGTATCAACCGCACCATTACCCCGAGCGCCAGCTCAACCCTTTGGCGAGTGGGCTGATGTGCGTTGCCAGCGATCAGCACCTCGCGAATGATGACCCGGCCACCACATTCCTCGACCGCCAGCGACTGCGCACCGTTGAGCATCGGTTGGTAGCGCATCAGCGTGTCAAGGGAGCCGCGCAGCGTCGCCTGGTCGCGGACCAGCATGCCTACCGGCCCAAGATTGGACAACCGGCGCGACTCGGCCATGCTCAAGCCGAAACCCTCGTTGCCCGACAGGGTTGCAGAAGCGTGGAGCAGGCGTCCGAAACGCTCGACCGGAATCATCAGGTCCGGCTCGCGAAGTACGCTCGGACTGATCCCTGCGTCGAACATCATCCGCACCGGATCCAGCCCGGCGGCACGAGCGACCTCGCTGTAGTTGGTGAGCGCTGCGGCGCGGACAAGTAACGACATCGGGAGCTGACCAGGAAGTGACAGCTCATGGTAAATGGCAGTCATGTACTGTCAAGCGGGAATAACCCGCGACGCCTAGCCTCTGCGCCCTCCCCTATGTGATCCAGTGCTTCCTGCGCCAGCGCCGCTGTCGTGAATCGCCAAGTTCGCGGCGCGCTAGGCCAAGCGGGAAGTCTCGCCAGGCAGGATGATTCGATACGGGAATCCGCACATTCACCTGACTGTAGGAGACGTAGCAATGAAGATCAGGCAAATCACCCCCGCCATCGGGGCCGAGATTTCTGGCGTCAACCTCGGCGAGGCGGCGCGCGATCCAGCGCTCTTCGCCGAGATCAGGGCGGCGCTGCTCAAGCACCGGGTCATCTTCTTTCGCAAGCAGGAGATCACGCGTGCCGATCACGTGGCTTTCGCGAGCGGCTTCGGCAAGCTGGAAGACCATCCGGTAGTCGGCAGTGTTCCCGAATACCCGGGCCTGGTGAAGGTCTACCGGAGCGACAACCCGCACAGCTTCGAGAACAGCTATCACTGCGACGGCCTGTGGCGTCCCAATCCGGCCATGGGGGCCGTGCTGCGCTGCCTCGAATGCCCCGAGATCGGCGGTGACACCATCTGGGTGAACATGGTGAAGGCGTACGAGGAGTTGCCCGAGGAGATCAAGGTGAAGATCGACGGCCTGTGCGCCAGGGCAAGCATCGAGCATAGTTTCGGTGCGGTCATGACACCGGAAAACCGCGCAAAGCTGGCCCAGGATCATCCGCCGGTGGAGCATCCGGTGGTACGCATCCATCCAGAGACCGGGGAAAAGATCCTGTTCGTCGGCGCCTCGTTCACGACGCACTTCACCAACTACAGCACGCCGGCCAACGTGCGCCACGGCATCGACAAGTCGCCCGGCGCCTCTCTGCTGCTCAACTACCTGACCAGCCGCGCCACCATTCCCGAGTACCAGGTGCGCTGGGCCTGGCAGGAAGGCGACGTCGCGGTCTGGGACAACCGCAGCACGCAGCACTACGCAGTCAACGACTACTATCCGGCACCGCGCAAGATGGAGCGCGCTGGCATCGTGGGCGATATCCCGTACTGATTCAAGAGCACGATTTCTGGCGTGAAAGGAGACTGCAATGCATTGCTTGACCGGGGCACTTCGCCGGGCAGTTCGCCCGGCCCTGGCGCTTACGCTCGCCTTTGGCTCACTGATGCCGGCCATCGATGCGGCCCAGGCCGCCGAATGGCCAGGCAAGCCTGTGCGGATACTCGTAGGCGCGCCTCCGGGCGGTACCGCGGATATCCTGGCGCGCCTCGTTGCCCGTGAGCTGCAGGGTCCGCTTGGCCAAACTGTCATCGTCGACTACAAGCCTGGCGCGGGCGGCACCATCGCCGTCCAGAGCATGCTGTCTTCGCCGCGAGACGGATACACCTTCCTCCTGATCCAGAAGGGGATCGCTGCGGAAGTGCCTCACGCCATCAAGGTGTCGTATGACCCGTTCAAGGACATCGTCCCGATTGCCCAACTCACGCAGTACGGCCTCGTTCTTGTCGGGAATCCCAGCCTGCCCGCGAAGAATCTTGGGGAGCTGGTCACGTACATCAAGGCGAGGCCGGGCAAGATCGACTACGCAAACTTCGGGGTCGGCACGCGCGGCCAGACGATGGGCGTGCAATTCAATCGCCTTGCCGGGCTCGATGCGGGCACTGTGAGCTATAAGGGCTCGCCGGCCGCGCTGCAGGATGTCATGGGTGGACAAGTGCCTCTCATGTTCGACGGCCCGGCGACATCCATGCCGTTCATCAAGTCCGGGAAGCTCAGGGCTTATGCGGTGGCGTCCCCAAAGCGGATGGCTGCACTGCCCAACGTTCCCACCTTTTCCGAGTCGGGATATCCCGACCTGCACGACGTGAGCTGGATGGGGCTCTGGTCCGCGTCTGGCGTACCGCCGGCCGTGATCGCCAAGATGCGTGACGCTATGCTCAAAGTCACGCAATCGGCCGCACTCCGGCCAAGGCTCGAGGAAATGGGGATGGAGCCCGGTTTGCCGGCTACCACTGAAGAGCTCTTGAAGGATGTACGCGAATCCTACGAGCGCCAGGGCGCGCTGTTGCGCTCCATCAACTTCACTCCGGACTGACGGCGGCGAGGTTGTGGAAGGCGCGCTTGCGCGTCTTCCACAACCCTTGCATATCCGCGCAACCGAGCTACGCCTACGCGACAGCGTCGTTGGCTACCGTTGGCTAACAACGCCGCACCGCGCTCCCGCTCAGAGTTGCTGAATGAGTTCCTCTGCCAGTGGCCATGTTCCATAGCCATCCGCCGGCCCGAGATGCCCGACTTCCCCGGCGTCGACGAAACGGCTGCCCCAGGCCTGCGCCAGCTCGCGGATGCGTTCGAACGTCCCGAGCGGATCATTGCGGCTCCCGACCACGATGCTCGGGAATTTGAGATGCCGCCGTGGAATCGGGGTCCAGCCCTCCTCCGCCAGCGTCTGCGGATCCTTGTATCCGGGCGGCAAGGGGCTGTCGTAGTCGGTCGGCCCGGCAAGCAGTACGCCCTGCACGGTGCGCTCCGTCTCCTGCGCCCAGTGAACGGTGATCAGGCAGCCCACGCTATGCGCAACGAGGATGACGGGCCCTGAGATGCCGCTGACGACACGGTCAAGGTTCGCCACCCTGGCACGGCGCAACCTCTTGTCCTGATCGATCTGGGGCACGATGCGCACCGCTCGCCCCTGCTGCTGTAGACGCTCTGCCAGCAGCGATTGCCAGTGCTCCGGCATGTGATCGCGAAAGCCGGGAACAATCACAACCGTTGGTTGATTTCCGGAAGTCATGAGATTCGAATTCCTCGTTTGGTTTGAAGACGTGTCGCCGAGCTTGGTGCCCGCTTCGACAAATGAAGAGGCGTATTGGCCGGATCAAAAAAGAAAAGGTTCCACAGGGTTGCCTGTCGAACCTTTGAAACCGGAAATGCCGAGGAAAGTGCCAATCGGACGGGAGATCAGCATTCCCGGATGCGCTTATGTAGATTGGCCTCCAGAGCCGCCGTGAGATTCAACCCATACGGCCGGTAGCGCGCTCTCGCCTTGCAGATCGCTACCCCCACCGCCATCAGAACACATGGCGGATACCCACAGCAGCGCCGAACATCGAACTCTGGCCATTGGAGAGCGTGTAGTTGTTGACCGTAAGACTGGTAGCGAAATTGCTCGCTGCCGATTCCATGGCCAGGCCAGCGTTCTTTGAATAGGCCATCGTCAGATAGACATCTGTACGCTTCGAGAACGCGTAGTCGGCAATCAGGGCAACCTGCCAGGGATTGGCAACGTGCGTATTGCCGCCGAGGCTCTTCACGTTCTGATAGTCATACTCGAGCGTGAAGTCGAGCGCAGGAGACAGCCGGTACTGACCGCCTACCCAATAGAAATCGTCACGCATCGTCAGGACACCGTTCTGATCCTTGTTCTGGCCCCAGCGATAGCCGCCCATTACCTTCGCCGTGCCATTGAAGGCGTAGCTGGCCATGACGGCAGCCTTCTTGAAGGACCCGCTGCCAGTGCCGATCGTCGGATTCCATTGGTCATAGCCAATGCCTACGCCGAAGGGCCCAGTCAGATAGCTCAATCCTGCGCCATAGGCAGTGTCGCGGCGGAACTGCCCAGGCACTTCACCGTTTCCACCAGCAGGCGGAACGTTGGGGTTGACTTGCGGAAGCGCCGTACCTACGCCGAACGACATATTGGCCTGTGCCGTCAGGCCGCCGAACACGCCGACGTACTTCACGGCATTGTCTTCGCGGAAATTGGCACCGGCGACCACGCCAACGGGTTCATACTGGGTGGCATATCGAGCCGGGACAAAGTTGGCCAGCGTGGAGAACAACGACTGGTATTGCCGACCGAAGGTGAGCTGGCCATATTTCGAGTCAAGACCAACAAAGGCCTGGCGACCAAACAGGCGGCCGCCTTGCTGCAACGTGCCGGTATCGAGACTGAAGCCACTTTCCAGAACGAAGATGGACTTCAGCCCGCCGCCCAGGTCTTCCGTGCCGCGAAGACCCCAGCGCGAGCCGGAGTATCCACCGGAGTCCATACGGACGACGCTATGGCCAGCACCGGGATTGAAACCGTTGGCGGCCGACGGCACGGCGGCGCCGACGCGGTTGACATACTCAATGTTCACATCGGTCACACCGTACAGGGTCACGCTGGATTGCGCACTCGCAGCGCCACACACACAAACAGCAGCCAAGGCAAAAATCTTCTTTTTCACCAGAACTCCTCCACGTTCATCGTTTTAGTCTCCAACCTGGTGACGCCCAGTGGCCACGAGGTCAAAGCGTTGCCAGGGGACGAATGAAGTTCGTTCCCCTTTTTTGCGCAGAACAGACGCGCATATTCATGGACGAGTGCGGCCTCTCGCCCTTCGAGGGGGCGATTGCGCTTCGTCCTGATTTGGAGCTTGAAATTGCTGCGGGTCTGCGGAGGGAGCAGATCGAGCGCGCGTTGAGAGCACCTGAATCCGCGGATTGAATTCAGAGATTGCCTGACAGTGGTCGCTTGCTCCAGATACGGCGCCCAACCACTGTCAGATCACGTCTTGTCTCTGATACCACGCTACCAGCAAGCAGACAGCACCCCACTGCGCATCAATCGATCTGGATCCCCGCATCGGCTGCGATCTTCGACCAGACCTGCAGATCGTTGCTGACAGTCTCGCCGAACTGCACCGAGGTCTTCACAGGTGGCGGCGCAAAGTTCATGGCTTTCATCGTGGCTGCGAGATCAGGGGACGTCTGGGCCTTGTTGACTTCATCGGCCAGCCGCTTCACGATCGCCGGGTTGGTTCCCGCCGGTGCGAAGATGCCGAACCAGCCCACCGCATCGAACTTGTAGCCCTGTTCACCCATGGTCTTGACCTCGGGCAGCTGCGGTGCGCGCACATTGCCTGCAATGGCAATGGCGCGGACCTTCCCGGAGCGCAGGAAGGGGACTGGCGCGCCCGGATCGGTCCAGCCGATTTTCACGACACCTGAGGCGAGGTCCGTCAACAGCTGGGTCGAAGTCCGATATGGGACGTGATCGGTCTTCATGCCGGTCTGCTTCTTGAGCCATTCCATCATCAGCTGCCCCGAAGATCCCATCGACCAGGTAGCGTAGCTGTACTTGTCCGGATTCGCCTTCACCAGCTGGATAAGCTCCGGCAGGTTGTGGACCGGCAGATCGTTGCTGACCAGCAATACCACGCCACCCTGAGCCGTCTCGGCGATCGGTACAAGGCTCTTCTTCGGATCGTAGGGGATGGTCTTCAGTACCGCTGGGGCGACGACCATGTTCGATGCCGTGGTGTAAAGGAGCGTGTATCCGTCGGCCGGCGCCTTGACAACAGCGTTCGTCCCGATGACTCCACTGCCACCGGGCCGGTTGTCGACAATGACCGGTTGCTTCAAGGATACCGACAGGCGTTGCGCCATCAGGCGTGCCAGGGAATCGGTGCCTGATCCTGCCGACGACGCTACGATCATCTGAATCGGGCGCGTGGGCCAGGCATCCTCTGCCAGCACCGGCCCTGAAGCGCACAACGCCAGAAACGCCGCCGTGCCCAGCGTGACCGCAAGCGGCTTTTGCATTCGCAATGCCATTGTCATCCTCCATGTACTTGGTCTGTTGACGTGCCGCTCGACCCGCGCTCTTTCCACGTGCATCGCCCTTGCAGTACGGCAACGCCAATGACAGGTCCAATCGGTTCAATGCGGTGCGAGCTACGCCGGCCCGCTTGAACCGTTGGCCAAGAACTGCACGAGATGAGGACGAGGACGAGGTCAGCTTCCGGCTTTGACCGGCGCCAGGATTCGTTGGCTAAGCTCAGGACGGCAGATTTTCTTGCTTGTGCAGGAAGCCCTGGTTGCCACCGTTGCGATTGGGCGAGAAGCCATTGGCCTCAAGCGTCTCTTCCACGGTGTCGTAGAAGACCCCAAGCTTCAGGATCTCGCGCGTCTGTTTCGCAGTCGCGATGGGGCGACCGAACTCGCGTGAGATCCGCACCAATTGCTTGATCTGCTCAACGGAGCTCATCTTTCCCGTGCGGGTCTGGTTCCAGAGCACATCCTCGATGCCGCACCGGACATGCAGGCCCAAAGCAATGCCGATCATATTGATGGGCAGCACATTCAGCACCGAACTCTCCACCGTTACCACGGCTCCGTCCGGCACGGCACGCAGCATGTTTGCCAGGTTGAAGATATTCGCTTGATCCATGCCGCCGCTGATCGCCACCCAGTTCATCACCAGCGGGCCCTTGTAGACGCCGCGGCGAATCATCCGCTCAATCGTTTCGAAGCTATTGATGTTGTAGCACTGGAACTCACTTTGGATGCCGGCCGCCGTCAGTCGCCGGATGTGCTCCTCGGCCCAGCTGGGATTCGAGGGCACGATCATGTCCTTGTAGGTCTTGTAGAGGTGCGGGAATCCCCGCGAAACGCCATTGAAGTCATCCAGTCCCGCATGCTCCGTCACATTCATCTGCGTAGTGTTGACGGTCACCGTCACCTGGTCGGGCTTGGGATCGAGTTCGGCCAGCATATGCCGCGTGTCATCGCTAAGCCATTTAGCTTCTTGGCCCTCTTCAGGCGCGAAGCTGATGGAGCCTCCCACCTGGATGACCATGTCTGGCACGGCGGCGCGCACACCGGCGATCAGCTCATTGAACATGGACAGGCGCTTGCTGCCCTTGCCGTCGGCCTCGCGCACGTGCAGATGCAGCACCCTGGCACCGGCTTCGTAGCAATCCACCGCCTTCTGGATCTGCTCCTCCATGGTGACAGGGATATCTTCCGGGAAGTCTGAGGGAATCCAGCCCGGCGCATAGGGAGCGGCCGTGATGATCAGAGGTTGCTGGTTCTCGGGATACAGGTGGCCGTCAAGGAAGTGCATGGTGATCGTCTCCAGGATGAATCTTGAATAGTGAGAATGCCGAACTAGATGAGTGAGTTTCCCTGGCGGGCAAAGTCAAATCACGAAGATGGAAGAGCCGGTGGTCTTTCGACCCTCGAGATCCCGATGTGCCTGCACTGCATCCTCCAGGGCATAGCGCTGATTGATCTCGATGCGGATGCGGCCTGCCGCCACGTGGCCGAACAGCTCGTCGACCAGCTCCGCCTTTTCGGCAGGATCGGCGATGTAGTCGGCCAGGCCCGGGCGCGTCAGGTATGCCGAGCCTTTGCGGGCGAGAATTGCCGGATCGAACCCGGTGACTGCGCCGGAGGCAAAACCCACGCATACCAGCAGGCCGCGGCGCTTGAGCGAGTCCAGCGAGGACATGAAGGTGTCCTTGCCCACGCTGTCGAAGACCACGGACACGCCCACTCCATCGGTCAGTTCCCGCACGCGCTTGGCCACGTCCTCATGGCTGTAGTTGATCGTGTGATCACAGCCATGGGCGCGCGCCACTTCGGCCTTGGCATCGGTGGAAACCGTTCCGATCACGGTCAGCCCCAGCAGCTTCGCCCATTGCGAAATGATCAGGCCGGCGCCACCTGCCGCGGCATGCAGCAGAATGGCGTCGCCCTGCTTGAAGGGGTAGATCCGGCGCATCAGGTAGGCGGCTGACAAGCCCCGCATGGTCATGGCCGCGGCGACTTCGCAACTGATTGCCTGCGGCAACTTGATCAACGGTGCGGCAGAGATCAGCCGCTCCGTGCTGTAGGCGCCCAGCGTGGGGGTAAAGCCCGTATAGGTCACGCGGTCGCCGACCGCCAGTTGGGTGACGCCGGCACCGACTGCCTCGATCACGCCGGCGGCTTCATTGCCGATGCCGCTGGGAAGCGGAATCTTGTAAGTCCCGCTGCGGAAGTAGGTGTCTGCGAAATTCAGGCCGACGGCCACGTGACGGAGGCGGACCTCCCCCGGCCCCGGCTCACCAATAGTGGCGCTCTCACAACGAAGGACGTCGGGCCCGCCTGTTTCGTAAATCCTAACGACTTTCGCCATGTCGTCTCCTGTCTTCTTTCGAATATGAACGTTCACCTGCGGCTTGCCGATCGAGCTCGCCAGAGGACAAACCAGTGAGGTGAATCATCTGACCTGGCTCAACTTTCCGCTTTCCCGTGCACGTCTTGAACTTTCCCTTTTCTGACAAGGACCCGCCGGGGCACTGTCACGTTGGCGTAGTCAGCACGCAGGTGTACAGGCACGAGCCGGCGCCTCATGCGGCAGAGGATTTCGGATGACTTCGGGATTTCGCGCCAGGCCAAGAACCGAGGGGCGAGTGTTTGCGGTACAGCGAAGCGGGCAGCGGTTGCTGTGTCTGGCGATCCGCTAGTGGACTCGTCAACGACACAGCCGGCGAACAGGAGGGAGCGAGGCAGAGCAGCACCAGGCCGCTGCGCGGGTGCGCGAGTCAGGCGACAGCGGCTAACATCACGTCCCGGACCACATCACAGCTATGCCAGGGATCAACTACCGCTTCATCTCACCAGGGCTCAAGCCGCCAACCCTGCCCGGTAGCCAGCAGGCGATCCGTCAACCCAAGGTTGTCCATGAATACATCATCGTGTGACACGATGACCAGGGCGCCCTGGTAGCTGCGCAGCATGCCCTCCAGTGCCTCCAGCGAAGGAAGATCGAGGTGATTGCCCGGTTCGTCGAGCAACAGCAGTTGCGGGGCCAGATCGGCGTAAAGCGCGCAGGCCAGCGCCGCCCGCAAGCGCTCTCCGCCGCTGAGCGAGCCACTGGGTGCCACGATCTTCCGCGCATCCAGGCCGAGTTGTGCAAGGCGCATGCGCAGCTCGCCTTCCGGGGCGGTGCGGTTGGCCGCCTGCATCTGTTCAAGCACCGTGCGCTCCGGGTCCAGGTTTGCCAGCCGCTGGTCGAGATAGACGTTCGCGACCGCGGCCTTGCAGGTCCCGGCGAGGGGCTGTAGCCGGCCGGCCAGCACCTTGAGCAAGGTGGACTTGCCGCAGCCGTTGAGGCCGACCACGCCTACGCGTTGCTGCCTGGTCAGCGTCAGGCTGATGTCACGCGTGGCAGCCGGTACAAAAGGCAACGCCACCTCATCCAGTTCCGCGACGCGTTGCGCGGTGTTGGCCGCCCGCATCGCGACAAAGGAAATGGACGCGTCGTTTTCCACCTGCCTCGCGGCTTCTTGCACTTGCTGGTCGAGTTGCACCATGGCGGCGGCTTGCTGCTGGCGCAGCTTGCCTGCCGAACTCTCGCTGCGCCCCTTCTGCCCGCCGAGCAGGATCTTTGCCTGGTTGGCTTCGTGGCCGTGCCGGTTGCCGCGGACCTGACGCCGGGCCTGCCGCTCGTTCTGCTCGCGCATGGCCAGCGCCTTGCGCTTGCGTTCGAGCTTGCGCTGTTCGAGCTGGTCGAGGGCATTCTGCCGGTCCTGCGCCTTGCTCCGGGCGTAGAACGTGTAGTCCCCCCCGTAGCTGCGCAGTCCCAGCGGGGAAAGCTCGACGATGCGTTTCATCGTCTCCAGTAATTGCCGGTCATGACTGATCACGAGCAAGCCACGTGGCCAGCGCCGCAACTGCTCGATCAGTGCCCGCCGGCCTGGCCGGTCGAGATGATTGCTGGGCTCGTCCAGGATCAGGAAGTCCGCATCCGAAAGCATGGCGCCGATCAGGGCGACACGCATGGCCTCACCGCCGCTCAGTGTGCTGGCTGGTGTCGAAGCATCGAGATGACCCAGCCCATTGCGTTCCAGCTCGTGCCGGAGCCGCTGGCCGATGTCCCATCGATCGCCCAAAGTGTTGAAATCCTCGAGCGCGATGCTGCCTGCCTCGATGCGTGCCAGTGCATCCATCGCGTCCTTTACGCCCGCCAGGCTGGCGACGGATGCATCCGCTGGAGGCGCCACCTGCTGGGCCAGGTAGTGCACGCTGCCGGTGCGTACGCAGCGTCCGGCCGTGGGCTGCAATAGCCCGGCCAGGATTCGCGCCAGCACTGTCTTGCCGGCGCCATTCCGCCCGACCAGGCCCGTTGGCCGCTGGTCGAACTGCTCGTCGAGATCGGAGAAGAGCGTACTGCCGTCCGGCAGTACGAAAGACACGCCTTCCAGCGCGATGTAAGGATTCGCCATAGGTATTCCAAAGATGCCAGGACCTCCCCCCTGCTGATGGGGACCGGTGGGAACTAGCCGTCATGCAGACGGCGGCATCAATGGCGCATCACATCGAACGAATACCTCGAAGATTGGATGAAGAAGCCGGAGTATAACCGCGGTCGCAGCAATGCGCATGGCGGCGACAGAATCCATTGATCATCGTCGCCGCACTCAACAGTGCACCTCCGGATTGATCGTTGGCCCCCCGATGGCCAGCGCAAACGACATAGTGATAACAGTCCAGGCTTCCTATTCGATGGCGTGGAAATGCGGACCGGCCCCATCAACCGAAGGTGAATGCGTAAGCGTGGGCACCGGCGTCCAGAAAGCGAATCTCGAACGTGTGTTCGCCGACCTTGCCTGCCTGCCGCACCAACTGGTAGAGCCGCGTCTGCGTAACTGCACCGTTGCCGGCAGCATCGGTATCCGCGCCGTGGCTGTCGCCAGGGGGCTTACCGTCGACCTTCACGAGGAAGCGCACGGCGCGGCCATCGGCGGCTGGTCCGAGCACAAGGTGCAGATCGCGCGCATGGAAGCGATACACGATGCTGCCGTCGGCACGATCGAGCGTGGCCTGCTCGGCGCCGACTGTCCACTGGCCTTTCAGGCCCCATTCGTTCAATTGCAAATCCCCGACGGTATAGGCGCGCGACGCATGCTGGCGGATACCGCCGGGCGACACGAAGTTCGACGCCTGGCCGTAGCCGATGTAGGTCTCGCCGGAGCGCACGTTAGGCAGGTCGGGGGCGGCTTGCGCACCCTGCGCGTCCGGCACCACCACATCGCGCGACGTGGACGGATGACCCGCTTCGGCCAGCAGCGCCTGGATCACGCGCTCCGAGTTGGCATAGTCGCCCTCGCCGAACCGGTGATGGCGGATGTTGCCCTGCGCATCCACGAAATAGGCGGCGGGCCAGACGCTATTGTCGAACGCGCGCCAGATACGGAAATCGCTGTCCACGGCCACCGGGAAGCCGATCTTGAAATCGCCGATCGCGCGGCGCACGTTCTCCGGGTTCTTCTCGAACGCGAACTCGGGCGTGTGCACTCCGATCACCGTCAGCCCCTGGTCCTTGTACTTGTCGGCCCACGCGCGCAGGTACGGCAGCGTGCGGATGCAGTTGATGCAGGAGTAGGTCCAGAAATAGACCAGCGTGACCTTGCCTTGCAACTGATCGCGCGATATCGGGGCCGCGTTGGGGCCTGTGTTGAACCACGTCACCGCACCATCGAGCGACGTCAGCCGGCCTTCCACGGGCAGGCGGCTGGAAAAGCCGACGCTGGTGTCGTTGGCCGCCAGCAGCATCGGTGCCTCGGCGGCTTGTGCATCGTTGGCGGCCTGAATGGCAGGCTGCGGCTTGTGCAGCCGATCGATCAGCGCCTGTTCCAGCCGTGCGGGGCCGCCCGTGGACAGGCGGGCCAACAGGCCGACGTCAGCACCGATGGCGATCGCCGCCACACCACCCAGCACGCCCACGCCAAGCCCGCGACGCAGCCATTCACCGGCGCCCATCGAACGCTTCATCGCCGTGAACACACGACCGCCGATGCCCAGCGCCGCCGCCAGCGACGTGGCCGCGCCCGCCGCATAGGCCACCAGCAGCAGGGAACTCTGCGCGCTTGCGCCTTGCAGCGCGGCCGTGGTCAGCACGATGCCGAGGATCGGGCCCGCGCACGGTGCCCACAGCATGCCCGTGGCCACACCCAGCAGCAGCGAGGCCCAGGCCGAAGCCTCCGCGCCGCTGCCGCCGCCGGCCAGCCGGTTGCCCAGCGCCACCACCGGGCGCGTCAGCGTATCGGCCAGCTTCGGCACCAGCAGCGACAGTCCGAATACCGCCAGCAGCGCCAACGCGCCGTAGCGGCCAACTTCGTTGGCGCGCACGGCCCACGCGCCGCCAACGGATGCCAGCGTGGCCACGGCGGCAAACGTCAGCGCCATGCCGGCCAGCATCGGCAGCCGGCCACGCAGGAATGGCTGGCCGCTGCGGCTGAGCACGAACGGCAGGACGGGCAGGATGCAGGGGCTCAGGATGGTGAGCGCACCCCCAAGGTAGGCGAGGATCAGCAGGGTCGTCATGATCGGGCTCCTTTCTTCGACAGGCTGGCCAAGGTTTTGGCATGCCCCCGATTTGGCGCCCCGCATCTATCTTGAATGTGTCGTCAAAGCGGGAAAGTTGTACCGCTTTGTGCGCCCGGCGCGGCCAGATACATTGCGATACACGGAAGCACGTCGACGCCCATACAATCTCTCCAACAGACGGATCGTCCACTTTTCCGACAAGAACCATTCTCCAGGGGTGACACAGATGGAAGCGCATGTAGACCATGTCCTGATCGTCGACGACGACCGGGAAATCCGCGAGCTTGTCTCGACCTACCTGACCAAGAATGGCCTGCGCGTGACCGTGGCACCCGACGGCCGCCATATGCGCCAGTTCCTGGAAGCCAACACGGTGGACCTGATCGTGCTGGACATCATGATGCCCGGCGACGACGGCCTGGTACTGTGCCGCGAACTGCGTGCCGGCAAGCACAAGGCCACGCCGATCCTGATGCTGACCGCGCGCGACGACGAGACTGATCGCATCATCGGCCTGGAAATGGGCGCCGACGACTACCTGACCAAGCCGTTTGCCGCTCGTGAGCTGCTGGCGCGCATCAAGGCCGTACTGCGCCGCACGCGCATGCTGCCGCCCAACCTGCAGATCACGGAAGCGGGTCAGATCCTGGCCTTCGGCGACTGGCAGCTCGACACCTCCGCGCGCCACCTGATCGACCGCGAAGGCACTATCGTCGCGCTGAGCGGGGCGGAATACCGGCTGCTACGCGTCTTCGTCGATCATCCGCAACGCGTCCTCAATCGCGACCAGTTGCTCAACCTGACGCAGGGCCGCGAGGCGGACATGTTCGAGCGCTCGGTCGACCTGCTGGTCAGCCGCCTGCGCCAACGCCTGAACGACGACGCGCGTGAGCCGGCCTACATCAAGACCGTGCGCAGCGAGGGCTATGTGTTCGCTATGCCGGTGGAGATCAAGGAGGTACGTCAGTGAACACCCGCCTCTGGCGCTGGCCGCGCTCGCTGGGGTCACGGCTGCTCCTGATCCTGCTGGCGGGCATGATCGTCGCCCATCTGATGTCGTTCGCGGTGCTGTTCTCGGAACGCTATATGTCGGCGCGTCAGGTGATGCTGGGCACGCTGGAAACGGACGTGGCCACATCGGTGGCGATCCTGGACCGCTTGCCCGCGGCGGAGCGCCCGCAATGGCTGCCGCGCCTGAATCGCGGCAACTACCAGTACATCCTGGGCCCTGGCCTGCCGGGTATGCCCGAAATGACCCAGCGTGGCAAGGACATCGCGCAACGGATCATGGACGCCAGCGGTGGCCGCTTTCCCGTCACGGTGCAGTCGATTCCCGGCGACGGCAAGCAGGTGCAGGCCCACCTGACGTTGAGCGATGGCAGCCCGCTGACCATCGACGTGCATCCGCGCATGACACCGATCGCAGAGTGGCTGCCCTATGTGCTGGTGCTGCAGTTGCTGCTGCTGATCCTGTGCTGCTGGTTTGCCGTGCGGCTGGCCATTCGCCCGCTGGTGGCACTGGCCGATGCCGCCGATGCGCTCAACCCGAATGCCAAATCGCCACCGCTCGACGAGAACGGTCCGACCGAACTGGCACGCGCGGCGCGGGCTTTCAATGCCATGAGCGACCGCATCGCGCAATTCGTCGCGGAGCGCGTGCAGATCCTGGCAGCTATTTCCCACGACTTGCAGACGCCGATCACGCGGATGAAGCTGCGCGCCGAAATGGCGGACGATTCGGAGGAAAAGCGCAAGATGGTCAGCGACCTGTCCGAGATCCAGACGCTGGTCCAGGAAGGGCTGGCGTACGCGCGCACCACGAGCGGAGAGGGCGAGAAAGCCTCGCGGATCGATCTCGGATCATTGGTCGAGAGCCTGGTCTACGACTACCAGGACACCGGCAAGGCCGTATCGATTGTGGAGAACGCCGACGGACCACTGATGACGCGGCCCAATGCGTTACGGCGCGTGCTGACCAATCTGATCGACAACGCCATCAAGTACGGCGGCGGGGCTGCCGAGCTGAGCGTACGCCGCGAGCAGAACGCCGTGGTCATCGATGTGATGGACCGTGGCCCCGGCATCCCCGAAGACAAGCTGGAGGCCGTATTGCAGCCGTTTGTCAGGCTGGAGGCATCGCGCAACCGCGAAACCGGCGGCACGGGCCTGGGCCTGGCCATCGCTCACCAGCTTGCCGCGGCTGCGGGTGGCTCGCTGAAGCTGCGCAATCGCGAAGGCGGCGGCCTGGTGGCGGAGATTCGCATCGGCTGACACGTGTCCCACTCGAAGGCATTGCACGGCAATATCCGCATCGAAACCGTGCTGGCCTGATCCATGTGTCCCTCGTCCGCCATGGCGGATGAGAGACATCGCACCCAACATCAGAAGCCCGAGAAGCGCACGCCGAAAGAGGCGTAGCCGTAGTAGCGGTCCAGCCGGCTGGCGGTAGCGGCGTTGTACAACATGGGGATGGTGCCGACGAAGTTGTAGTAGAAGGCCTGGCCGCGCACGAACAGCTCGACATTCTTGACGACCTTGTACGACAGTTCCAGACCGAGCGTGTGGTTGGACTTGATCGGCGAGACGCCGTAGCTGGCCAGCCGGTCGTCCAGGTCGCCACGCAGCAGGTACTGGAACTGGTAGCCGAGCTGGGCACCGAAGCTCTTGTATTGCCAGCGCCAGGAACCACCGAGGGAGAAGAAGCCCGCCGTGTAGTTGAGGTCCTGGCCGACATTGATGCCGAACTGCGAGGCGTCGGCGCTGAAGGAGGCCTGCTGCAAGTTGGTGCCGCCCGCCTGGCAGGGCGCTGCCAGCACGCCGTTGGCAATATTGTCCGAGCCGATGCTCACATTGAAGTTGCAGTTGCCGCGGCGCAGCTGCGCATTGAGCGTGCCCACCGTGACACGGCTGACGCCGGCGCCGATAAAGCCCGTCAGCGTGTTGTAGTCGTTCAGCTGGCCGGAGAACATCATGTCGACCTGGGCCTGGATGTCGTTCGGGTCGTGGACGGTCAGGTTGCTGAAGGTCGTGCCCTTCACCGTGGTCGGCGAGGACTTGCTGAGCGCGCCGGCATGGTCGCCCCACAGCGAGAAGCGGAACAGCACGCGGTCGCGCGCGCCGGGCTCGGCCAGCGGGTCGAAGTGCAGCGCCACCTGCCAGCTGTCGATGCCATTGGTGTCGGGACCATAGGTGATATTGCGGCGCCAGTAGGTGGCGGCCCCCGACCAGTAGGGAGAAAACTTGTAGCCCACCATCACGCGGCCGCCCTGGTAATCGCCCGCGCCGTCCGGCACCGGGCCCTGGGCGGTGCGCAGGTTGAACACGTCGAGCGTGCCGTTGACCACGTCGTAGCTGGCTTCGACACGGAAGCGATCGAATTCGCCCGTGGTCGGCTCGGCACGCAGGAATACATCCTCGGACGCGGCGTGAGCGCCACCGGCGGCTGCCGCCAGGGTGGTCACCGCGAAGGCACCGGCGGCATACCGGCGCGAAACGGAGAGGAACATCTTGAACTCCAGGGGCATGGCCGCCCCCAACTGCAGTTGTGCAAACGGGCCGGCGCAGGCCGCCCCGTAAACGCGAAAAAACCGGGCGCCCGATGCACGCCCCCCGGTCAACCGTGGCATGCGGGCGCCCGGCGGCACCTTGCCCCGCAGGGCAAGGCATCCGGCCAAAGCGATGGAACCGGCTTAGTTGAGCGACAAGTTGAAGCTCACGCCGTTGCCCTTGAGCGTGGTGCTACCTGCCGTTACGGTGGCGGGGCCGGTCTTCTTGGCGTTGTTGCCGCTACCGCTGGCCAGCGTGACCTTGCTGCCGTCGGTACCGACCACCGCGAAGGTCACGGCAGTGGTGCTGCCGGCCTGCGGCGTCAGCGAGGTGATCTGCGCATCGCTCAGGGCGCCGGCGCTCTTCAGCTTCGCCAGGAAGGTGTTGAACGGCAGGTCGAATGCACCAGCCGCGAACAGGTTGTCGGCCGCGCTGTTGGTCGCCGTCAGGCTGGCCTTGACCCCACCGGAGATGTTGAAGGTGTAGGTGGTACCGGCCGGCACGGTCGCGCCGGTCAGCGCGCCGCTGCCGTTGAAGGCCAGCGTGACGTTGTTGATGATCAGGTCGACGGTATTGTTGTTGAACGTGTAGTGCAGGCCTGCACGCACCGAACCGCCGGCGCTGCTGGCAAGCGGCGTGCCCACCGCGCTCAGCACCACCTTCACATCCGTCAGGGCGCCGGTGCCGCTCAGCTGCGAGCCGTACTGCTGGGGCAGGGACGAGTTGTTGACGTAGATGTTGCCGATCGAGATGTAGTTATTGAGCTTGGCGGCGTTGACGGCGTCGTTGGCCGCCGACTGGTTCACATTGCTGGCGCCCAGGTTCGTGATCGCGTTGCTGACATCGTTCGCGGAACCGGTAGCAACGGCATTGCCAAGCTGGGTGAGCGCGCTGGTCAGCGTGCTGTCAGCCAGCGCGGACGGGGCCACGACCTTGACCGCCGAGGTCGCCGCCGTCGAGCTGGCGCTGTCGGTCACGCTGTTCATCGCGCCCGAGTTCTTCAGCGCGTTCACGGTATCGTTCGCGGAAGCGCCAAGGGTGACGTTGCTCATGGCCGTGGACACGTTGGACACAGACGAGCTGATTGCCGGGGTCGCGAGCGCAGCCACGTTGGCGGCGACGGCGGTGATGTTGTTCTGCAGGCTCGACGGCAGGCTGGACGCGGCATTCTGCACAGCGCCCTTGACGGCGGTGGTGACCAGGGCCGCGCTGCCCAGGTCGACGGTGCCGCTGGAACCGCTGATCGCCGTCGCGACGGCCTTGGCGGCAGCACTGGCTGCGGCGGACGAGGAGATCGAGCCGCCCGCGCTGCTTGCCACGCTGCTCAGGGTCTTGGTGATCTGGTCGATCAACTGCTGCACCACGACTGCGGCCTTCAGCAGATTCGGGTCCGTCATCGGGTCAACGGTGGTCAGGTCATTGCTCAGGCCCAGCTTGGCAGCGATGGTCGCCGGGTCGACGCCCAGCGCGGCCGCCAGCGTGGTCAGCGGCGTCACCACCACCCCCTGGCCGGCCTTGTTTGCGGCCACTGCCTGCGCTTGCAGCGTGCCGGCGAAGGGCAGGCCCGTGCCGATATCGGTACCGCCAGTCACGGTCAGGGCGCTGCTGCTGCAGCCCGCCGGGAAGGTGAAGCCGCCGTTCGCGTCGGTCGTGGCGGTCTTGTTGCCGCAAGAGGTGAAGGTAACCGTCGCGCCGGACAGATAGAAGTCGACCGCCTTGCCGGTCACGGTTGCCGCCGGCGTTGTCGGCGCCGGCGAATCGTTGCCACCGCCGCAGGCTACCAACAGCGCGGCAGCGGAAGCCATGGTGGCCATTACCAGAGGTTTCTTGAGGCTCGTTTGCATTTCTCTCTCCTGATTGAGGATCGGGTCATCGTTGTCAGTGCCCGTATGGCCATGCAGCGCCAGCACCTCCGTGCGGTCCGCCGGTCGCCGCAAATCTACGCCAAGTAGCAGCGTAAATGTAAAAAATTGCAAAAATGATACATGCGACATTAATGCCCGATTTCGACAGGGGACGTCATCCCTCGAACGGGGGGACGCAGTGTGTGACGTAGGGGGGAGATAGCTGTAGAACGCCGCCGGCGGATGGCGGCACAGTGTGCGGATCGATGGCGAAGCGCCGCATGCGCCTCATTCAGGCTGACTGCTGCGCAACCTTGCGCCGCCAGGGGTGTGAGCTATTGGGGGGTGAAGCGGGACAGGCGGCCAGGCCGCCGGGGGAAGAAAGGCCGGGAGAAGAAAAGCCGGGCGACAGGGTTTCCGGCCCGGCCGGGCAACCGCCCCCTTGCGTCAGTGCGGCAGGGGTAGCCCGCCGGCTCAGCTCAGCAGGCCGGAACTGTTCAGGTAATCCAGCGCCTCGCGCACGGCGTGCCGCGCCTTGAGCACATAGTTGACCTGTCGTTCGTGCACGACAACAGCCACGACCCCGGCTTGCAGCAATTCCCTGAAATAGTGTGTGGCGCGTGGCAGGCTGAGGCCGGCAATGGCTGCCAGCTCACGCGCCGGCAGGCCCCGTTCACCCGCCTCGAGCAATGCGCGGCAGATGTCCATGCGCGCCGGCGCCGCCAGCAGGGCATAGGGAAGCAATGAGCTTGACTGATCGATCTCCATGGCAGCTACCTTGTTGGCTCGTGGGCGGCGCCTCCGTTGCCTCTGGCATGGGGCCGGCCTTCTGTGTCCACGTTCTACGCGGCCCGGTGGACAAATGCAACAGATCGGAAGCGGGGGATGCACTGTTTTCGTGCAATAGACAACAGACAGCAAAAGGCGCATTCCGGGTCGGCGGCGGAACACAGGGGCATCCCCCTCGCGCATCGCGCAAGGCAGGGGTGACCGACTGGCGGATGATCGCCGGCCATCATGCCGCCGCAGTGCAGCACGAGCCGCATGCCCGGCACTGCTCACCGTAGCACCAACCGCACAACGTCCCATATATATAGTGAAGGAAGGAGGCAGGCATGGCGCGACGATAGCGCCGCCCGCGCGGGCGCGTCCGGCGGGTATGCGTATGCGGCAGCCCGGCCGCAGGTGTCCAACGCCCGCTGTCGGCTGCAACAAACCGTAACGGCGTATTTCCGCGCAAGTGCGCCGATCGCCATCAGGTGTCGCGGCCACCACACCCTGGCATGGTCGGCCCGCACGCCCGTAACGCAGTGAAATATTCGGTAATGTTGAGCACATACCGAGGCCCGGCCACCCGCAGTATCCTTAGCTGCGAGGCGTGCGACGGGCGCACGCGCACCTTTGTGCGTACCCGCCAGCCACCGGATCACCGCCGCGGCCGCCAAGCGCCCGCGGCAGCCATGTCCCCCTGTGAGCACCGCCACCGGCGGTGCCCCATCAGGCAGCCAAAGAGCCTGCCATTAGCATTAGGAGTGTTGTCCGATGTTCCCGCGTCCCATTGACGCATCGCCGCGGCGCGCCGCCTTGCGCGCCGCCGGCGTGGCCATCCTGCTTGCCGGCCTGGGCGGATGCGCGGTCGGGCCGGACTACCAGCGTCCCGCCACCGCGATGCCCGCCGCCTACAGCGAGGCGGCCATGGATCCTGCCCAGTGGAAGGTGGCCGAGCCGCGCGCCGCGGAGGCCGGGCTCGAATGGTGGAAGCTGTTCGAGGACAGCCGCCTCGATGCCCTGGTGGACGAGGCCAATGCCGCCAACCAGACATTGCAACAAGCCCAGGCGCAGTACCGCCAGGCGCGCGCGCTGGTGCAGCAGGCGCGCGCGGGCTTCTTCCCCACCGTCGGCGCCAGCGTCGGTGCCAGCCGCCAGCGCACCAACACCCAGGGGGTCATCCACGTCGGCTCCCTCTATACCGCCGCGCTCGACGCGAGCTGGGAACCCGACCTGTGGGGCCAGGTCCGCCGCACGGTCGAGGCCGCCGGCGCCAACGCCCAGGCCAGCGCTGCCCAGCTCGCGGCAGCCCGCCTGGCGATCCAGGCCGAGGTGGTGCAGGACTACGTCCTGCTGCGCATCACGGATGTGCAGATCGCGCTTTATGCGCGCACCATCGCCGCCTACCAGGAATCCCTCAGGCTGACCCAGAGCCAGTTCCGTGCCGGCATCGTGACCGAGGCCGATGTCTCGCTGGCGACCGTGACGCTGACGTCCGCGCAAGCCCAGGCCACCGACCTGACGCTGCAGCGCAAGCAGATCGAGCACGCCATCGCGGTGCTGATCGGCCGCCCGCCCTCGGGCTTCGGCGTGCCCAACGAGCCGTTCGCCATGAAGGCGCTGGTGATCCCCGCCGGCCTGCCGTCGGCCCTGCTGGAGCGCCGGCCCGACATCGCCAGCGCCGAACGCGAGGCGGCGGCGGCGAACGCCAATATCGGTGTGGCGCGTTCGGCCTACTTCCCGCAGCTCATCCTCAGCGCCGCGCTCGGCGCCAGCAGCGGCAGCGGCAGCCTGGCCAACTGGTTCGGCCCGCCCGGCCGCGTCTGGTCGCTCGGCGCCGCGCTGGCCCAGACCGTATTCGACGGCGGCCTGCGCAGTGCGCGCAGCGACCAGGCCGTCGCCGCCTACGACGCCGCCGTCGCCAATTACAAGCAGACGGTGCTGTCGGCGCTGCAGGATGTCGAGGACAACCTGGCCGCGCTGACCGTGCTCGACCAGGAAGTGCTGCAGCAGGACCAGGCGGTCACGGCAGCCCAGGCGGCCGAGCGTGTCTCGCTCGCCCAGTACCGCGGCGGCACCGCCACCTACCTGTCGGTGATCACGTCGCAGGCGCTGTCGCTGACCAACCAGCGCACGGCCATCCAGCTGCGCGGCCGCCAGATCGCCGCCAGCGTCGGCCTGATCAAGGCACTCGGCGGCGGCTGGCACGCCGAAGACCTGCCGGATGCATCCGGCAAGGAAACCCTCGCCGGCACGGCCGCCAGGCCGGCCGGCACGCCCTAACCCCTGATAGGCGCCACCACAGGCGCAACAAGACCGAGACATTGTCATGGCGTTAAGCCCCAACCGCCGCAAGCATTTGCTGCTCATCATCGCCGCGCTGGTCCTGCTGGCCCTGATCTGGTTCGCCGCCGGCTCGCTGGGCCGCATGCGCGCGCCCCGCCCCGCCGCGGCCCCGCCGGCGGTCAAGGTCGCCACCGCGCTCGTGCAGCAGGAAGACATCCCGATCCGCCTGACCGGCGTCGGCACCGTGCAGGCCATGGCCACCGTCACCGTGCGCTCGCGCGTGGACGGCCAGCTCGACCGCGTGGGCTTCGTCGAGGGCCAGGATGTGAAGGAAGGCCAGCTGCTGGCGCAGATCGACCCGCGCACCTTCGAGGCGCAGCTACAGCAGGTCCAAGCGCAGAAAGCGCGCGACGAGGCACAGCTCGCCAATGCACGCCTGGACCTGCAGCGCTATGAGGGCCTGATCAAGGAAAACGCCACCACGCAGCAAACCCTGGACACCCAGCGCGCCACCGTCAACCAACTCTCCGCCGCAGTGAAGAACGACGAGGCGCAGGTGAACTTCGCCCGCGTTCAGCTTGCCTTCACCACCATCACCGCACCGATCTCCGGCAGAGTCGGCGCCCGCCTGGTCGATCCCGGCAACATCGTGCACGCCACCGACGCCAACGGCCTGGTGGTGATCCGCCAGATTGACCCCATCGACGTGGTCTTCACCCTGCCGGAAGAAACCTTCCAGCGCATCAACCGCGCCATGCGCGCCAGCGACAAGCCGCTGGCCGTGATCGCCAACGAGCGCACCACGGGCGAGGCCCTCGGCACAGGAGCGCTGATCCTGCTCAACAACACCATCGACACCACCTCGGGCACGATCCAGCTCAAGGCGCGCTTCGCCAACCCCACCCACCTGCTGTGGCCCGGCCAGTACGTCAACGCCTCGCTGGTGGTGGACACCCGCAAGCAGGCGCTGACCATTCCCGCCGCCGCCGTGCAGCGCAGCCAGAAGGGCCCCTATGTGTTCGTGGTCCAGGCCGACCGGACGGTGCGCCAGCAGGACGTCGCACTGGCGACGACCCAGGACGGCAAGGCCATCGTCGACACGGGGCTGAACGCCACTGACCGCGTGGTCGTCGACGGCCAGTACAAGCTCAAGCCGGGCTCGCGCGTGGCCGACATGCCGCCTGCGTCCACGGCCACAGCCTCGGCCGCCGGAGGCACGAAGTCATGAGCATTTCCACCGCCTTCATCAAGCGCCCGATCGGCACCACGCTGCTGGCGCTGGCACTGGCGCTGATCGGCGTGGCGGCCTGGCCGCTGCTGCCGGTGGCGCCGCTTCCGCAGGTGGACTTCCCCACCGTGCAGGTCTCGGCCAGCCTGCCGGGCGCCAGTCCGGAGACCATGGCGTCCAACGTGGCGCAGCCGCTGGAGCGGCAGTTCTCGCTGATCGCCGGGCTCACGCAGATGACCTCGTCGAGCTCAACGGGCACCACGCAGATCACACTGCAGTTCGACCTGAACCGCAGCATCGACGCCGCCGCCGTCGACATCCAGGCCGCCATCAACGCGGCCAGCGGCCAGCTGCCCAGCAACCTGCCCACGCCCCCCACCTTCCGCAAGATCAACCCCGCGGACGCGCCGATCCTGGTGCTGGCAGTGCAGTCCGACACGCTGCCGCTGACCGAGGTCAATGACTACGCCGACAACATCCTGGCCCAGCAGATCTCGCAGATCTCCGGCGTGGGCCTGGTCAATATCGGCGGCCAGCAGAAGCCGGCCGTGCGCATCCAGGTCGACCCCGAGAAGCTCTCGTCGATGGGCATGAGCCTGGAGGACGTGCGCGGCGTGATCGCCAACACCACGGTCAACCAGCCGACCGGCGCCACCGACGGCGCGCACAAGGCCTTCAACGTCTACACCAACGACCAGCTCACCAAGGCCGCGCAATGGAACGACATGGTGCTGGCCTACCGCAACGGCGCCCCGGTGCGCGTGCGCGATGTGGGTGTGGCCATCGACGGCCCCGAGAACATGAAGCTGGCGGGTTGGGCCTTCGCCGGTGCCGCCGCGCCGGCCGGCAATACGCTCGGCAATGGGCGCTCCATCATCCTGGCCGTCACCAAGCAGCCCGGCGCCAACGTGATCGAGACAGTGGACCGCGTGATGGCCGCCCTGCCCCGGCTGCAGGCATCGATTCCGCCCTCGGTGCGAATCAACACCATCGCCGACCGCACGCAGAACATCCGCGCCTCGGTGGCCGACGTGCAGTTCACGCTGACGCTGACCATCGCCCTGGTGGTGATGATCATCTTCGTCTTCCTGCGCAACCTGCCCGCCACGCTGATCCCCAGCGTGACGGTGCCGCTGGCGCTGATGGGCACCGCCGCCGGCATGTACCTGCTCGGCTACAGCCGCGACAACCTGTCGCTGATGGCGATCACCATCGCGGTGGGCTTCGTGGTTGACGATGCCATCGTGGTGCTGGAGAACATCTACCGCCACGTCGAGGACGGCATGGCGCCGATGGAGGCCGCCATCAAGGGCGCCTCGGAGATCGGCTTCACCGTGGTGTCGATCTCGGTGTCGCTGGTGGCCGTGTTCATCCCGCTGCTGCTGATGGGCGGCATCGTCGGCCGGCTGTTCCGCGAGTTCGCCGTGACGGTGGCGATGACCATCCTGGTTTCCGTGGTGGTGTCGCTCACGCTCACGCCGATGCTGTGCTCGCGCTACCTGCGCCACAACCCGTCCGAGCAGCACGGCCGCCTCTACCAGCTCTTCGAGCGCGGCTTCGACGCCATGCTCGCCGCCTACCGCCGCGGGCTGGACGTGGTGATGCGCCACCAGTTCCTGACGCTGTGCGCCTTCATCGCCACCGTAACGCTGTCGGCCACGCTGTTCGTCATCATTCCCAAGGGCTTCTTCCCGCAGCAGGACACGGGCTTCATGTTCGGCTTTGCCGAATCCGCCCAGGATGCCTCGTTCAAGTCCATGAACGAGCGCATGGTCCAGCTTGCCGACATCGTGCGCGCCGATCCCGACGTGGCGGCAGTCGGCATGAGCGGCGGCCAGAGCACCGTCAACACCGGCAACTTCTTCATCAGCCTGAAGCCCAAGGAGGAAGGCCGCACCAGCAGCGCGGACGAGGTCATCGCGCGGCTGCGGCCCAAGCTGGCCCAGGTGCAGGGCGCCAACCTCTTCCTGCAGGCCGGCCAGGACATCAACGTGGGTGGCCGCCTGTCACGCACGCAGTACCAGTTCACGCTGACCGACGCCAACCTGGACGAGCTCAACGACTGGGCGCCGCGCATCCTGGAGCGCTTCCGCAAGCTGCCGCAACTCGCGGACGTGGCCTCCGACCAGCAGAACGCCGCCGCCGCCGCGCACCTGACCATCGACCGCGCGCGTGCCTCCAGCTTCGGCATCACGCCGGCCTTGATCGACTCGACGCTGTACGACGCCATCGGCCAGCGCCAGGTGGCGCAGTACTTCACGCAGATCAACAGCTACCACGTGATCCTGGAGGCGACGCCCGCGCTGCAGGACGATCCGAGCCTGTTCAACAAGCTCTACATCACCTCGCCCATCACCGGCCAGCAGGTGCCGCTGTCCAGCTTCGTCAAGATCGACACCGACCGCACCGCCTACCTCTCGATCAGCCACCAGAGCCAGTTCCCGGCGGTGACCATCTCGTTCAACCTGGCCTCCGGGGTGTCGCTGGGCGAGGCAGTCAAGGCCATCAACGACGCGCTGGCCGGCATGGGCCGCCCGCAGACGCTGACCGGCGCCTTCCAGGGCACGGCCCAGGCCTTCGGCGCTTCGCTGGCCTCGCAGCCCTACCTGATCACGGCGGCGCTGATCGCGGTGTACATCGTGCTGGGCCTGCTCTATGAGAGCTACATCCACCCGCTGACCATCCTCTCCACGCTGCCCTCGGCCGGCGTCGGCGCGCTGCTGATCCTGATGGCCGGCGGCTATGACCTGTCGGTGATCGCGCTGATCGGCATCATCCTGCTGATCGGCATCGTCAAGAAGAACGGCATCATGATGGTGGACTTCGCACTGGTGGCCGAGCGCGAGCATGGGATGTCGCCACAGGAGGCGATCTACCAGGCCTGCCTGCTGCGCTTCCGTCCCATCATGATGACCACCATGTGCGCACTGCTGGCCGGCCTGCCGCTGATGCTGGGCCACGGCGCGGGCTCCGAACTGCGGCGCCCGCTCGGCTTCGCGATGGTGGGCGGCCTGCTGCTGTCGCAGCTGCTGACGCTGTTCAGTACGCCGGTGGTCTACCTCTACCTGGACCGCGCACACCACTGGTATATGCGCAGGAAAGCGCGCCGCGCCGGCGCCAGCGCCGACGCGCACGTGCCCGCCGGCACGCGCGAGTAGCCCACGCCGGGCCGCGCCCCCTCCCTACGGGCGCGGCCGGGCCGCCCCGGCGGCATGCGCTGCCGGCACGGTATAGCCGTCGCTTAGCGTCCTGAGGAAGGCGATCACGTCGCGGATCTCCGCATTCGTCATCGACGGCTTGCCACCCGGCCTGCCGCCGAACGGCGGCTCCATGTTGACGTTATCGCGATACGCGTCGGGCAGGTCGTCAAACTTGTCCACGCGCCCGTCCGCCCTGCGCGGATACCATTTCTCCGGCCGTGTATCGCGCTCGGCATAGAAGTGCAGCACCTCCTCCAGCGAATGGAACACCCCGTTGTGAAAGAACGCTCCGCGCGTCGCCACGTTGCGCAATGACGGCGTGCGGAACAGGCCGCAGTACTCGCGGCGGTCCTTCAGGTCGGTACGGTCCGGGCCGCACAGTCCCAGGTCATGGAAGTTCGGGTCGGCATTGGCGGCCAGCTTACGGTTGCGCGGCACGCCCAGCGCGATGAAGCCGAAGTCTGAGAAGGCCGGGAACGCCCCCTCGCGGATATCACCCGGGTGGCACGCTGCGCAATTTCCCTTGCGCGGATCGTTGAACACCCGCAGGCCGCGCGCTTCCTGCGGCGTGAGCCTGGCCTGGCCGCGCAGCACGGCATCGTACTTGCTGGTGTAGGGATAGAACTCCGCCGGCGTTTCCTGGAACACCTCCAGCGCCATCACCACGGCCTGGTACGCGGTGTCCTCGCGATCTAGGATGTCCTGCCCCAGCACATCACGAAAGGCCTGCGCGTGCGGGCCGGAGCGAACACGGGCCACTACGGCGGCGGGGGTTTCGTTGGCCATCTCGTGCGCGGACAACAGCGGCGCGCTGGCCTGCTCATGCGCCGACTGCGCGCGCCCGTCCCAGTCGTGGCCGCCGGTCGGCCCCTGGTCCTCGGCATCATTGCCGTCGTTCTCGTGATAGTGCTCGCTGAACGGCGGCACGTTCTGCACATAGCGCAGCGAAGGCGCGGCGCGCACGCCCGTGCTCGTCATCCGCGCACCGCCGATCTGTACCGATAGGCTGTTGGGCGGACCGTAGGCATGGTCGGGGCTGTGGCAGCTGGCGCACGACAGCTTGCCCGAGGCCGACAGCGCCGGATCGAAGAACAGGGACTTGCCGAGCGCCGCCAGCGCCGGGATGGACGGATGGCGCGCGGCCATGAGCGCGTAGAAGGCGTTGGCGTAGGCAGGCTGCGCGGCCGGCTGGCTGGCCGCGGACTGCGCTTCGGCCCGACTGTCTGCCGGCCTTTCCGCCGACCTGTCCGCCGGCTGCGCCTCCGGTTTGCCGCACGCACACAGCACGCTGGCCGCCAGCAGCAGCAACACCCTGCCGCTGACACGCCGCCAGGCCGGCGGCAAAGGTGACGAGGTCTGGGGCAGCGGCATGGTCGGTCGCGGGATAGCAGGGCAAGGCCAGACGGCACGGTGCCGGCAGGCGCGGAGATCGGAGCTGGCGGGCACGCCGCGCAGCGGCCGCAGAGGCTAGCAAGCACGCATGACAACACCGTGTCAGCCATCCGCCGCCGTGGCCGGTGTGAAGCGGCGCCCGCGCGGCGACAAAGCAGCCGCGCGGAAGGTTCCCGTCATCACGAATTTGACATGGACGCTCGCCAGACTTCTCCGGTCTCCGAAGCCAGGCCAACTGGCTCTTGTCACTGCAATACGAATAACCTCAAAAACCAAGGGGAAAACATGCGTCGCGCATATCAACTGTTCCCGCTCGCGGCCGTCGCCGCAGCCGCCGCAGCCACCGTTGCAGCCTGCTCCGGCGGCGATTCCGGCAGCAGCACCGCCACACCGGCAGCAACCACCTCCGGCGTCGTGACCGGCAGCTACTTCGAGCACGCCAAGGTCTGCATCGATACCAATGCCAACGGCAAGTGCGACAGCGGGGAGGCCAGCACCTATACCGATGCCCGCGGCGCCTTCACGATCACGGGTACGGGCGCGGTGGTGGCCGAGATCGGCACCGACGCCTTCCGCAATGAAGACGGCGGCGCGCACACGGCCGTGACGCGTCCGCTAACGTTCCGCGCACCGGCCAGCGCCAATGGCGTGGTCAGCGCCATTTCCACCGAGCTGACCGCGCTGATGGACAGCAACGGCGGCAGCCTGGATGCCGCCAAGGCGCAGCTCGCCGCGCGGCTGGGCGTGTCGGCCGACAAGCTGCTGTCCGACCACAACAAGGAGACCGACGCCAACGTCAAGGCCACCCTCCAGGCCGAGATCGACGAGGCCATCGAACTGATCGCCGATGCGGTCGCCGACGGCGGCGACGTCGGCAAGGCCGTGGGCGAGGGCGTCGCCAAGCACGTCGCACTGAAGAACATCCAGAACGTGGTCGTGATCTACGCGGAAAACCGCGGCTTCGACAACCTGTACGGCCTGTTCCCCGGCGCCAACGGCGTGCCGGGCGTGAACCCGACCTCCACCGGCACGGTGCAGGCACAGAAGGACTTCGACAGCAGCGAGCTGCCCTCGCTGCCGCCGACGTGGGGCGGCTTCACCGCGGCCGGCCAGGCCGTCACGATCCAGCAGGCCAATACCGTAGGCTGGTCCAACAAGCCGTTCCGCATCGATGACCCCAACGGCGTGCAGAACACCGGCACCCTGGTGGACCAGACCGTCATCACGCGCGACCTGGTGCACCGCTTCTACAACAACCAGATGCAGATCAACGGCGGCAAGAACGACAAGTACGCCGCGTACTCCGATGCCGGCGGCCTGTCGATGGGCTACTACGACGGCAGCAAGATGGCCATGTGGAAGCTCGCCCAGCAGTACACGCTGGCCGATAACTTCTTCATGGGCGCGTTCGGCGGTTCCTTCCTGAACCACCAGTACCTGATCTGCGCGTGCGCGCCGCAGTATCCGAATGCCGACACCTCGCCGGCCAAGAACTCGGTTTCGGCCATCGACGTGGATGCCAACGGCAACTTCGTGCGCCTGACGCCGGCTGACACGGCGCCGACCAGCGCCCTGGCCGGCGCGCCCAAGTACAAGAACGACAGCACGCTCACGCCGAAGGACGCGTCGGGCATGTACTACGCCGTCAACACCATGCAGCCCGCCTACCAGCCGAGCGGCAACAAACCCGCCGCCAGCGACACCGCCAGCAACTATGCCGACCCGAGCTTGGCCACCACGCTGCCGGTACAGACGCAGGCCACCATCGGCGACCTGCTCGACCAGCGCAGCGTGAGCTGGGCCTGGTACGCCGGCGCCTGGAGCAAGGTCTCATCCGACCGCACCGGCATCTATAACAACACGACGCCGAACTTCCAGCCGCACCACCAGCCGTTCAACTACTACGCCAAGTTCGACCCGGTCAGCCGCACCGACTACCGCAGCGCGCACCTGAAAGACTACGATTCACAGTTCCTGCAGGATGCGGCCGCCGGCAAGCTGCCGGCCGTGTCGTTCTACAAGCCGCAGGGCAACCTGAACCAGCACCCGGGCTACGCGAACGTGCTCGACGGCGATGCGCACATCGCCGACGTCATCGCCAAGCTGCAGAACAGCCCCCAGTGGAAGAACATGCTGATCGTGGTGACCTACGACGAAAACGGTGGCTTCTATGATCACGCGGCGGTGCCCAAGGCCGACCGCTGGGGCCCAGGCACGCGGATCCCCGCCATCCTGGTGTCGCCGTTCGCCAAGAAGGGCTTCGTCGACCATACGCAGTACGACACGGCGTCCGTGCTGCGTTTCATTACGCACCGCTACAACCTGCCGACGCTGCCGGGCCTCAAGCTGCGCGACGATGCGCTGCTGGCCAACGGCGGCAAGCGGATGGGTGATCTGACCAACGCGCTGGACTTCACCGCCGTACGCTAAGCCGTCCGGCGAAGGCCGGCAGCGCGTACGCCGCCGCGCGGCGGCTTGCAGGGATCAGGGCGGAGCCGCAAGGTACCGCCCTGCGTACTTGGAGGGCCGCCTGCGGGCGCGGCGAGGCGGAGCATCAAGGCAGGACCTCGATGATCCCGTGCATGTTCTCGTGCCCCGAGCCGCAGAACACGTCGCACAGGAAGGTGAAACTCCCGGCCGTGCGCGCCACGGCCGGCAGGCGCACGGTCTGCCCCGGTATCAGATCGGCGCGCACGCCAAGATCGGGCACGCTGAAGCCCATGAAGGTGTCCTCCACCGTCAGTTCGAACTCCACCGGCTCGCCCACCCGCATCGCAATATGGTCGGGGGTGAAGACAAAGCGGCGCGCGTGCACCTTGATCACACGCGGCGCGGCCGCCGCCCCGCGCACCAGCAGCGGTACGCCCGCCAGCAGCAGCGCGCCGGCCATCATGCGCCCCAATATGCGGCGGCGCCCCGGCGCCGCGATCCTGTCTGCATCGGCCATCTCGATCTCCCCGCCGGGCGGCGCGCCGGCGGCAAGCCGACCGCGCACCGCCCGTCTCGGCACATCCCCCCTCTCGGCTCCTCCCTCTTTGCTCCCCCCTTTCCCCCCGTCTCAACCCGCGCCCCGGATCGGGCTTTCCGCCAGGGCGAAGTCGCCGGCGGCGGGGCCCACCGTGACGCTGCGCCAGCCGAGCCCGCGGTAGGGCTGCGCCGCATCCCACGGCACCGGCTGGCGCTGCGGCTGCGATCCGGGCGCCGGCAGCGGGAACATCAGCGAGCGCGCCGCATGGTGCGCGATGTGGCCGGTCATGTGGTGATGCTCCTGGTGGATGTGGCCATAGAAGACCGTCACGTTCGTATGCGGCATAAGCCGCTCGATCACCTGCGCACCGTCACGCGTGGCCCAGTCCCATTGCGGGTACAGGTCGAACAGCGGCCGGTGCGTGAAGACCACGATGCGGGCGTCGCGCGGCTGGCGCGCCAGGTCCTGCGACAGCCAGTCCAACTGCTCTGCCCCCACCTTGCCTGCCGGGTCGGATACGTTGTCCAGCACGATGAAGTGCACGCCTTTGTGGTCGAAGACATAGTGGGTGGCGCCGAACAGTTCGCGGAAGGCCGCGCCGCCGTCCAGCCCGGCATCGTGCTCGCCCGGCATGAGATGCAGCGTGCGCGCGTTCAGCGGCGCGATCACGCCCTGGAACTCGCGCATGCGCCGGCGCCGCTCCTCGGGATCGTCGACGCTGTGGGTCAGGTCACCCGTGAACATGATGAAATCCGGCGGCGTGGGCAGGGCCATTACGGCCGCCACCGCCTTGGGCAGCGTGCCGCGTGCGTCCGGATTGGGCGGCCCCTGGAAGCCCCAGTGCGAGTCCGACAGCTGCACGAAATAGAAATCCTCGTCGCGCGCGCCGGCCCAGCCCGGCAAGGCCGACGCAAACACGGCGCCGCCCGCGGCGCCGGCCAGGCGCAGGAAATCGCGCCGCTTCCAAGCGTGGTTCATGATGCCTCCTTCGCGTAAAGGTGCTACACCTGTTGTACCGGTGCGCGCGCGGTTTTATTCCCGGACGGCCTCATTGCTGATGGGGGAATAAATCGCCGCGCCGCGCGGTATACGCTCAGGGACCAGCGCGCCGGAATGCCGGCATGCGGGAACGGGCAAACCCAGCGCAAGCGAAGGAGGCATGTGGACGCTGCCGAACAGCGCCGACGATTCGAGGCCCAGGTCTTGCCCCATCTCGACGCCGCCTACAACCTGGCGCGCTGGCTTTGCGGCGGCACCAGCGAAGCCGAGGATGTGCTGCAAGAGGCCATGCTGCGCGCCTATCGCTATTTCGACGCGTTTCATGGCGAACACCCGCGCGCCTGGCTGCTGGCCATCGTCCGCAATACCTGCTTCAGCGCCTGGGAGCGGCGCGATCCGGCGCAGGCGGGCGACGGCTATGACGAGACGCGCGACGGCAGCGAAGCCCTGCCCGGCTGGCAGGAAGACAGCCTGGCCGGCCCGGAGCAGTGGCTGCTGCGCGCCGAGGACGTGCGGCTGGTGCACCAGGCGCTGGCGCGCCTGCCGGTGGCGTTCCGCGAGGTGATCGTGCTGCGCGAACTGGAGGACCTCCCCTATCGCGACATCGCCCGCATCGCCGACCTGCCGCTGGGTACGGTGATGTCGCGCCTGGCGCGCGGGCGCCACATGCTGGCCGAGGCGGTGGCAGCGCTGCGCCGCGAGCCGGCGGGCGCGGTGCGCAAGGACATCGATGCTGGCATCGCCGGCAGGGAGACTGGCCATGGAATGCCATGACGCGCGGGCGCTGCTGCACGCCAGCGCCGACGACGAACTGGGCGCAACCGACGCGCTCGGGCTGGAGCAGCACTTGGCGGGCTGCCCGACGTGCCGCGCCGAGCTGAACGCGCTGCGCACGCTGCGCGCCCAGGTACGCGAGGGCGCGCCCTACTATCGCGCCGACGCCGCCCTGCGCGCCCGCCTGCTTGCAGCGCTGCCGGAACTGGCCGTGCCAGGGCGAACGGTTGCGCCGGCACTGGCGGAAGGGCCGCCGCGCGCGCACGGCGCCAGAAGCACAAAGTCGGGCGGCCGGCAGCCGCGCTGGCTGCGCTGGTTCGCCTGGCCGCCGGCGGCCAACGCGGCCATGGCCGCGCTCACGGTCGCCACGCTGTCGTTCGGGCTGCTCCGGTATGCGGAGGTCGGCGCTCCGGCCGACAGCCTGGCCAATGCCCTGGTCGACAGCCATGTGCGGGCCCTGCTGTCAGGCCGTACCTATGATGTGGCCTCCTCCGACAGGCATACCGTCAAGCCCTGGTTCAACGGCCGCCTCGACTATGCGCCCCCGGTCTATGACCTGGCCGCGCACGGCTTCCCGCTGGTGGGGGCCCGCCTCGACCATGTCGCGGGGCGCACGGTAGCCGTGCTGGTCTACCGGCGCAACCAGCATCCGATCGATGTCTTCGTGCTGCCGGAGGACACCGCGCGGCTGAGCAGCACCCGTCCCCTGCTGCGCGAAGGCTATGTGCTGGAAAGCTGGAGCGCCGGTGAGATGCGCCTGTGGGCCGTCAGCGACACCGGCATGCCGGAACTGCGCGGGCTGCGCGAGGCATGGCAGCAGGCATACCAGGCAGATCGGGCGGCTGCGAGGGAGGCGACGGAGGCGGAATAAGAGACCGCTCGGATCGGCGCATTCGGCAAAGGGGATGAGAGCGTGCTGGCGAGCGCCTGCCCTCTCCCCCGGCCCCTCTCCCGCAAGCGGGAGAGCAACTGTGTTTCAAGTCAAGGCTGGAGGGCCTGTGAAGCATGCCTGGTTGGATCCCATAGGGCGCCATCCCTGGCCATAGCATTGAGGATGGTCAGCAGCTTGCGCATGCAAGCGACGATCATGACCTTCTTGGGCTTGCCGGCGGCCAGCAAACGCTGCCGGAAAGCCGCGATCGCCGGGTTGTAACGCATCGCCGACAGGGTGGCCATGTAAAGCACCGCCCGCACGTCTGCACGCCCACCCCAGATACATCGGGTCCCCTGGCGCTTGCCGGAATCACAAGCCAGTGGCGCAACGCCAACGAGCTTGCTGATCGCCCGGCGCCCAAGCTTGCCCAGCTCCGGCAGCGCCGCCAGCAATGTCATGGTCGTCACCGCCCCGACACCCTTGACGCTATCGAGCAGCTTGCGCTGCTCCTTGAAGTGCTGCTCGATGTGGTCATCCAGATCCGAGTCGATCTCGGCAATCTGCTTGTCCAGCGTGCGTATCACTGCGCGGATGCTGCGCGCCGTCTTCGGCCCCGCCTTCTCCAGCCGATTGCCTTCGGCCACTCGCATCTCCACCAACTGGCGCCGCCGAATCATCAGCGCCGCCAGCGACTCCCGGTGCGCCTCCAGCGGTGCCGTGAGGTACTTGTGGCGATCCGGATGGCGTGCCAGTACATCGGCAAAGTCGCGCAACCCTCGCGCGTCGATCCGGTCTGTCTTGGCTAACTCGCCCATCGCCTTAGCAAAGTCGCGAGCCTGACGCGGATTCACCCGCGCAACTTCCACTCCTTCTTGCTGCAGCGCCCGTACCAGGCCTCGCTCGTAGCCGCCGGTCGCTTCAACCACAACCAGGTCGACATCGCACGCCTTGAACTTCGCTATCAACTCGCCCCATCCCGACGCCTCATTGCCTACCCGCAGCGACTGATCCATCCAGCAAGCATCAAGATGCTCCTTGGACACATCAATCCCTGCGGTGGGCCGTGGACGCCCGTCATTCGGTTCCCTGCCTTGCGGATGCATATTCAAAATTGGCAACTGTTCGGGTTATACGAAATGGATGAAGCGGACCCGTACGTTGACCACATGCTCTCCCGCGAGCTTCAGGCTCCGAGGGGTTTCAGGTTTGGCGTACCGGTGGCGAAGTTCCGCCCTATCGACAGCACTGTCCTATAAACCTTTGATCTTTCCTTGGCAATAGGACTGCAAATCCTGGCTTCGATTCGGGCTGATGGAAACATACAAGGGGAGCACACCGGCGTGGCGCGAAGCTCGTCGCGCGACCCGAAGCCGCGACAGGTGCACCAACGCCGTTGGCAAAACACGAGGTCTTGGCTCCCTCTCCCCTCATGGGGAGAGGCTTGGGGAGAGGGGTGGTCTAGCAAGGCGCCACGTACAGACGAAGCCGTCGGTGTGATTCAGCACACCAGCGCCAAGACGAAGCCACCGGTGTTGTCCAGCACGTCGCCGTTTGCCAGCGCCTGCCCTCTCCCCCGGCCCCTCTCCCGCAAGCGGGAGAGGGGAGCACACCAGCGTGGATCGAAAGTCATGGCGCTTGCCGAAGCCGACTGGATGCGCCAACGCCAATCGCCAAGCTTAGTGTCTTGGCTCCCTCTCCCCTCATGGGGAGAGGGTTGGGGAGAGGGGTGGTCTAGCAAGGCGCCACAACCAAACGAAGCCGTCGGTGTTATTCAGCACGCCAGCGCCAAGACGAAGCCGTCGGTGTGATTCAGCACACCAGCGCCAAGACGAAGCCACCGGTGTTGTCCAGCACGTCGCCGTTTGCCAGCGCCTGCCCTCTCCCCCGGCCCCTCTCCCGCAAGCGGGAGAGGGGAGCAAACCAGCGCGGCGCGAAAGTCATGGCGCTTGCCGAAGCCGACTGGATGCGCCAACGCCAATCGCCAAGCTTAGTGTCTTGGCTCCCTCTCCCCTCATGGGGAGAGGGTTGGGGAGAGGGGTGGTCTAGCAAGGCGCCACAACCAAACGAAGCCGTCGGTGTTATCCAGCACGCCAGCGCCAAGACGAAGCCGTCGGTGTGATTCAGCACACCAGCGCCAAGACGAAGCCAAAGGTGTTGTCCAGCACGTCGCCGTTTGCCAGCGCCTGCCCTCTCCCCCAGCCCCTCTCCCGCAAGCGGGAGAGGGGAGCAAACCAGCGCGGCGCGAAACCCAACACGCAAGCCGAAGCCGAAGCGACGACCTAGCCCATCGCCATCCGCAAGCCCCCCACCCCGCCTTCAAGCCACCACAAACGGCAACTGCCGCTGGCGCTTGCCCGTCAGCCGGTACAGCGCATTGGCCATGGCCGGCGCGATCGGCGGCACGCCCGGCTCGCCCAGGCCCGAAGGGTTCTCCTGCGAAGGCACGAAGAACACATTGACCACGGGCGCATCGGTGATGCGCGGCGGCGGGTAGTCGGGGAAGTTGTTGTTCTTCACCACGCCATCCTCGATCTCGATGGCGAAGCCCGGCTTGATCATCGCCAGGCCGAACACGCAGCCGCCCTGGATCTGCGCCTCGGCCGACATGGGGTTGACCACGCGATTTGCATGCACGCCCGCGGTCACCTGGTGCACGCGCGGCGCGCCCTTCTCCATCGACACTTCGGCCAGGTAGGCCACCACCGTGCCGAACGACTCGTGCACCGCCACGCCCCAGGCCTGCCCCTTGGGCAGCTTGCGCTTGCCATAGCCCGACTTCTGCACCGCGAGCTGCAGCGCTGCGCGGTGGCGTGCATGGTTGCCCTCGTCATAGCGCGCGAGGCGGAAGGCCACCGGGTCCTGCCCAGCCGCCTCGGCCAGTTCGTCGATCAGCGTTTCCTTGACGTAGGCGTTGTGGGTGTTGCCCACCGAGCGCCACCACAGCACCGGCACGTCCACCTGGGGATGGTGCACCGACAGCTGCAGCGGCAGGCCATATTCATTCTCGATGATGCCCTCGGTCATGGTCGCGTCGACGCCGCCCCTGACAAGGAACGACTCGAACGGCGTGCCCTTGAGGATGGACTGCCCGACGATGACGTGCTGCCAGCCCAGCACCTTGCCCTTGGCATCGAGGCCGATGCGCGCCTGGTGCAGGTGCAGCGGCCGATAGTAGCCACCGCGGACATCGTCCTCGCGGCTCCACATCAGCTTGATCGGGTCGGTATGGCCGTTCGCGATCCACGAGCGCATCACCTGCGCGGCCTCGACCATGTAGTCGGAGGTCGGCACCGCGCGCCGGCCGAAGCCGCCCCCGGCCATCATGGTGTTCAGCGTGACCTTGTCCGGCTTCAGCTCGAACACGCGCGCGATCGCCGCCTGGTCGACGGTCTGGAACTGCGTCCCCGCCCAGGCCTTGACCGCCGTGGCCTTATTGCCCGACAGCTCGGCCTGCAGCGTGCAGTTCAGCGGCTCCATCGGCACGTGGGCCAGATAGGGAAAGCGGTATTCCGCCTCGATGGTGCGCGCCGCGCCGCTCATGGCGCCCACGTCTGCCTGGCGCGCCACCGCGCCGGGCTGGGCGGCGAGCTTGTGGTATTCGTCGAACAGGGCCTTGGAGGAAGCCTTGGAACCCGCATCCTCCCAGTTGATCTCCAGCGCCTCGCGCGCCTGCTTGGCCTGCCAGTAGCCGTCGGCGACCACCGCCACGCCGTTGCCGCCACGATCCAGCGGCACCAGCATGATGTCGCGCACACCGGGCATGGCGCGCGCCTTGTCGGCATTGAAGGACTTGACCTGGCCACCGAAGCGGGGCGGCCGCGCCACCAGCGCCACGCGCAGATTGTCGAGCTGCGTATCGATGCCGAACGGGATGGCGCCGCTCAGCTTGCCGCGCGCATCCAGCCGCGGCACCGGCGTGCCGACCAGGCGGAAATGCGAGGGATCCTTCAGCGTCACCTGCTGCGGCACCGGCAGCGCCATCGCCGCCGCGGCCAGCTCGCCAAAGGTGGCGCGATGGCTGCCCGCGCTGACCACGCCCATCTCCACCTTGCAGGCGGCAGTCTCGACCTGCCACTGCTTGGCCGCGGCGGCCACCAGCATGGCGCGTGCCCGTGCACCCAGCTCGCGGTATTGCTGGAAGGAGTGATTCAGCGCGGTGGACCCGGCGGTGAGCTGCATGCCAAACACCGGGTCCTTGTACGCATCGCCGGCCGGCGCCAGCATGGCGCGCACATTGCGCCAGTCGGCATCGAGCTCCTCGGCCAGCGCCATCGGCAGCGCGGTATGCACGCCCTGGCCGAACTCCAGTCGGTTGACCGCCACCGTGATGGTGTTGTCCGGCGCGATGGTCAGGAAGGCCTGCGGCGGCGAGGGCGGCGCCTTGGGCGCGCCGCCTTCCTGCGCCATTGCCATGGCCGGCACCACGCCCAGCGCCAGCCCGCCGCCGGCGATTCCGGTCAGCTTGAGGAAGCTGCGGCGGTTCATGGTGGCCGCGCCGTCGCCGCTGCCGTCGCCTTCGCCGCCTTGGCCGTTGCCGCCGGCCAGCGCTTCGAGTTGTCGTATGCGCATGTCGGTCTCCGGCTCAGCCCAGGGCGCGGGCGGCATCCTTGATGGCGGCCCGGATGCGTTGATAGGTGCCGCAGCGGCACAGGTTGCCCGCCATGGCCCGGTCGATGTCGGCGTCGGTCGGATGGCGCTTGGCGCGCAGCAGCCCCACCGCGCTCATCACCTGCCCGTTCTGGCAGTACCCGCACTGGGCCACGTCATGCTTGACCCAGGCGTCGAGCACGGCACGCCCGATGTTGTCGCTGCCGACGTCCTCGATGGTGGTGATGCGCGCACCGGCCAGCGCCGATACCGGTGTCACGCAGCTGCGCGTGGCCTGCCCGTTCACGTGCACGGTACAGGCGCCGCAGGCCGCCACGCCGCAGCCGAACTTGGTACCGGTCATATGCAGGTTCTCGCGCAGCACCCACAGCAGCGGGGTGGCGGGATCGGCATTCACTTCATGCGGCTTGCCGTTGATTTCCAGGGTGGTCATGGGGACATTCCTTGGGACGCGTTGTTGTAGTTTCCAGCCCATCCGATGACTGCCGCGCGCCCGCCTGCGGTTTGGGCGCTCCCGGCAAAACGTTCTAAGAATAGTGCAATTTCCGGACCGTCGCGCCGCGCCCGCCGACCCGATGAAGTGACGCCGCGTGCGCGCTTTCGCCACCGTCCGCCGCGCGGCCTGGCTGCCGGGGCACCGGGCAGCCACGGCGCCCGCCCCTGTCGGGCCGCCGGCGCCCATAGCGCAAAATCGCCGCCAGCGCCAGCCCGAACACCGGCCGGCCACCCCTACTAATTCCGGGAAGCAGCCCTGAGGCTGCGTGACTACACTGCGGACTACCTTCGGGGCATTGTTTCGCCGCGATCCGCCCCCTGTTCCCGGCCCGAGGACCCCGATGGTCCCGACGGCCCCGATTGTCTAGATTGCCCGACCGGCCGCCCGGCCCCGCCGGTCTTTCGCGGCAGGAGCCGCAAGCACTGCAACCAGGACACCCCTCTTCGAGGCACGACACGAATGAAGCCAGATACGGCTTACCACCCGCCACCGATCGCCCTGCGCAGCCACCAGGCGGCGCTACTGACCGCCGCCGGCACCTTCGCGCTCGCCGTGGCCAGCATCGCGGTGACACGGCATCCGGGCGGGCTCGCCGCGCTCTGGATGGCCAACGCCTTCGGGCTCGGCGTGGTGCTGCGCCGCCCCCGCGCGGAAACGCCGGCCCTCTTGGCCGCCATTCTGCTCGCCGGCGTGTTCAGCAACTGGGCGATGGGCGACCGCTTCGGCGCGGCGCTGCTGTTCGGCTGCGCCAACACGGCCGAGATCGGCGTCAGCACCTGGCTGGCGCGCCAGTTGTCCGCGCGCGGCCACCAGTCCCGTTCCGGCCCGCTGGCCCTGTTCGCCGTGGTGATGGGGGTGGGCACCGTGCTGGGCCCCGCGGTGGGCGCCACCATCGGCGCCACCGTGATCGCCACCATCTACGATGGCGCCTATGCCCGGGCCTGGTGGGTCTGGTGGACGTCCGACGCGCTGGGCGCCGTACTGCTGCTGCCGCTGATCGCCACGCTCACCGCCGAGCGCATCCGCACCACCTTCGAGCGGCCCCGTTTGCGCCGGCTGGCGCTGCTGCTCGCCCTGTGCCTCACCACGGCCTGCGCCACCGTCTGGCTCGGCCACGAGCATTTCATGGTGCTGTCGATGCCGCTGCTGCTGGCCGCCCTCAGTACCAACCCGCTGGCCACCGCCGTGCTGGCGGTGGCCTCGGTCGTCGTCACCGTGACGCTGGACGCACTCGCCAACCATGCCGGCTGGCTGGCCACACCGTCGACGCTGCTGCAGACCGGCCACCTTTCGGCCGCGCTGATCCTGGTCTTCCCCATCTGCATCGCCTTCGTCGTCGAACAGAACCGGCGCGACCGCAACGAACTGCGCAGCAGCGAGCAGCGCTTCCGCCAGGCCATGGAGCACTCGGCCATCGGCATGGCACTGGTCAGCCTGGACGGCCGCTGGCAGATGGTCAACCACGCCATCTGCGATCTGCTGGGCTACTCGCCATCCGAATTCGCCGACCGCACCTTCCACAGCATCACGCACCCGGACGACCTCGCCGCCGACCTGCGCCAGCTCGAACGGCTGCTGGCCGGCGAGATCGATTCCTACCGGATGGAAAAGCGCTACCTGCGCAAGGACGGCCAGTACCTTTGGACACTGCTGGCGGTCTCGCTGCTGCGCGACGAAAGCACCGGCGAGCCGCTGCACTTCATCGCGCAGGTGGAAAGCATCCACGAGCGCAAGACGGCGCAGGAGGCGCTCTTCGAGGAAAAGGAACGCCTGCACATCACGCTGCGCTCGATCGGCGACGCCGTGATCTGCACCGACGCCCAGATGGGCATCAGCTTCATGAACCCCATTGCCGAGCAGCTCACCGGCTGGTCGCTGTCCGCGGCGCTGGGCGTGCCGCTGGAGCAGGTGTTCCGCGTGGTCGACGAAAACAGCGGCCAGGCCATCCCGAACCCGGTGGCCACCTGCCTGCAGACGCTGCGCCCGGTCTACCTGCAGGACGGCGCCGTGCTGCAGAGCCGCAGCGGCGAGCGGCACGACGTGCAGGACTCCGCCGCCCCCGTGCTGACCGCCGCCGGCGAGGTGCTGGGGGCCGTGCTGGTGTTCCAGGACACCACCCAGGCGCGCGCGCTGCAGCGCGAGTTGGCGCATTCGGCCACGCATGACGCGCTGACCGGGCTGCCCAACCGCAACTGGTTCGAGAAGCGGCTGCGCGAGGCCTGCGAGGCGGCGCGCCAGCAGTTGCAGCGCCATGCGCTGTGCTTCATCGACCTGGATCGCTTCAAGATCGTCAACGACACCGCCGGCCACGCCGCTGGCGACGTGCTGCTGCGCGAACTGAGCCATGTCATCCGCCACCAGGTGCGCACCGACGACGTGCTGGCCAGGCTGGGCGGGGACGAGTTCGCGCTGTTGCTGCACCACTGCACGGTGGAGCAGGCCGAGGCCGTCTGCCAGAAGGTCATCGACGCCATCCACGGCCAGCGCTTCCCCTGGGAAGGCCGTGTCTACGATCTGGGCGCCAGCATCGGCATCACCGCCATCGATGCCGAGGCGCCGCCGGTGGGCGAGCTGATGAGCCGCGCCGACGTGGCCTGCTACGCCGCCAAGGCGGCCGGGCGCAACCGCGTGTCGGTGTACCGCATCGACGCGAGCGACGCCCAGCGCCACCACCAGGAACTGCAGGTGGCGGCCGGCATCCACTCGGCGCTGGAAGCCAACCGCTTCCGGCTGTTCGCACAGGAAATCCGGCCGCTGCGGCCGACGCGCACCGACGCTTGCCACATCGAGATCCTGGTGCGCATGGTCGACGAAAACGACCAGCTGGTGATGCCCGGTGCCTTCATCCCCGCGGCCGAGCGCTACGACCTGATGGGCCATGTCGACCGCTGGGTGATCCGGCACGTGCTGCGCGGCTACGGCGCGCGCCTGCTCGCCGTCCCCGGACTGAAGGTGGCCATCAACCTGTCGGCCAACTCGCTGGGCGAGCCCTTCCTGCTGCCCTTCCTGCACGCGGAGCTGCACGAGTCGGTGCTGCCCGCCAGCCGCATCCAGCTGGAGATCACCGAGACCGCGCTGATCAACAATATGGCCGCGGCCAAGCGGCTGGTGGCCGAGATGCGGCACGCCGGCTGCACCGTGGCGCTGGACGACTTCGGCACCGGCCTGTCGTCCTTCGCCTACCTGAAGCAGTTCCCGGTGGACTACCTGAAGATCGACGGCAGCTTCATCCGCCACCTGGCCACCAATGCGGTGGACCGCGAGATCGTCAGTTCCATCAACGACATCGGCCACCGGCTCGGCGTCAGCACCGTGGCCGAGTCGGTCGAAGACGAGCAGACGCTGGAGGCGCTGCGCGTGATCGGCGTCGATTTCGCGCAAGGCTATGTGATTGGCCGGCCACAGCCGCTCGACGCTTTCCTGGACGGCTACCACGCGCGCCTCGCCGAAGACGCCTGATCCCCGCCCGCCGGCTGCCGGGTCTCCCGCCGCACTGGGAAGACCGGCAGGCCGCAAGCACCACTTCCCCGCCCCCTATCGTTCGGAAAGCCGAACGCCGCCAGCGGGCGCCAGGTCGGAAAGCCGAACCAAGCGCCTGGATCACTTTTTTTTCCTCTTTGTTTTCATCGACTTAGCCCCGCATGCGAGCGTATGCAGGGCTGGCACGGCTCGTGCAATACAAGGCGCCGCCGCCAAGGCATGGCGGACGGCAGTGCCGCTTCCGGCACCGCCCGAAGCCAACAACAGAGAGGAGGACACTTGACCCATTCCGCATCGCGCCCGCTGCGCCGTGCCACCGTCCACGCACGGCGCCTGCCGCAGCGCTGACGCCCCCGGCCAAGCTAGCCCGGCGCGTCACCAGCCCCGAACCCGGGTCCCGCGCCAGCCTGCCGCCCCCCCTGCAATACAGCCGTCCGGCGCCATGCGCCGGGCGCATCGTCCGGATCCACGATGAAATTGAACCGACTGCCCACCCTGATTTTCATTGCGATGCTGCTCGGCGTGCTGGTCGGCACCGCGGCGCACCACTACGCGCCGGATGCCGCCACCGCGAAATCGATCGCAGACCACCTGTCCATCCTGACGGATGTGTTCCTGCGCATGATCAAGATGATCATCGGGCCGCTGGTATTCGCCACGCTGGTGGCGGGCATCGCCGGCATGGGTGACGGCCGCGCCGTCGGCCGCATCGGCATGAAGGCGATGGCCTGGTTCATCGCCGCCTCGATCACCTCGCTGCTGCTCGGCCTGCTGATGGCCAACCTGCTCACGCCCGGCCACGGCATGAACCTGCCGCTGCCGGCAGCGGACGCCGCTTCCTCCGTGAAGACCGCGTCGCTGAACCTGCGCGACTTCATCGCCCACATGTTCCCCAAGAGCTTCGTGGAGGCGATGGCCACCAACGAGATCCTGCAGATCGTGGTGTTCTCGCTGTTCTTCGGCTTCGCGCTGGGAACCGTCAAGGACGGTGCGGGCAAGCCGGTGCTGGCTTGCATCGAGGGCCTGGGCCAGGTGATGCTGAAGGTCACCAACTACGTGATGGCCTTCGCGCCGGTGGGCGTGTTCGGCGCCATCTCGGCCGTCATCACGGCCGAAGGCCTGGGCGTGCTGACGGTGTACGCCAAGCTGCTGGGCAGCCTGTACCTGGCGCTGGCCCTGCTGTGGATCGCGCTGATCGCCGGCGGCTACTTCTTCCTGGGCCGCGACATTTTCCGCCTGCTCAAGATGATGCGCGCGCCGCTGATGATCGGCTTCGCCACCGCCAGCAGCGAATCGGCCTACCCCAAGGTGATCGATGCCCTCACCCGCTTCGGCGTGAAGGAGCGCATCACCGGCTTCGTGCTGCCGCTGGGCTACTCGTTCAACCTGGACGGCTCCATCATGTACACCTCGTTCGCGGCGCTGTTCGTGGCGCAGGTGTATGGCATCCCCCTGACGCTGACGCAGCAGATCACCATGCTGCTGGTGCTGCTGGTCACCAGCAAGGGCATTGCCGGCGTGCCGCGCGCCTCGCTGGTGGTGGTGGCCGCGGTGCTGCCGATGTTCGGCCTGCCCGAGGCCGGCATCCTGCTGGTGCTGGGTATCGACCACATCCTGGACATGGGCCGCACCGTGACCAATGTGCTTGGCAATGCGATTGCCACCAGCGTCGTCGCCAAAAGCGAAGGCGCAATCGGCGCGCCGGACCTGTCGGAGGAGGATGAACCCGCCGCCGACGCTGAGGCCGGCCTGACACACGCTCAGGTCTTGTCGGGCAAGTAAGCGCCCAGCAGCCGTGCCAGGGCCCGGCCGCCGACCAGGCGGGCGGGCCCTTATTCATTGTGCGGCACAGGATGTGGTAAAAATTGGCTCTGCCTTGCCGACGCCTGCCCTGATGTCCCCCCTCGCCCGACCTTCCCCGCCGCAACCTCCCCGAGCCACCGCCACATGACAGGCCAGCCCACCCCTTCCGGCAACCTCGCAGCCCACGGCAACGCGCCGGAGGCCGCGCGCCGCCCCCGCCTGCTGGTACCGGTGGCGGCCATGCTGGTGCTGGCCGCGCTGATCGGCGCCGCCAGCTGGCTCGGCTACCGCTTCAGCTACGACGCGGCCCTCACGCACCAGGCCGAGCGCGGGCAGGTGCAGCTGCGCCTGTACAGCCAGGCCCTGTCCAGCGAACTGGCGCGCTACGACTACGTGCCCCGCCTGCTCTCGCTGGACGATCGCATCGACGGCCTGCTGCAGCATCCCGGGGACGCCGCGCGCGTGGCCAGCGCCAATGCCTACCTCAGCGCGCTGAATGCGCGCGCCGGCACGCGCGTCGTCTATGTGCTCGACGCGCACGGCAATGTGCTGGCCACCAGCAACTGGCAGCGCCCCGACAGCTACCTGGGCGAAGACCTCAGCTTCCGCCCCTACTTCCAGGCCGCCATGGACGGACAGCTCGGCCGCTTCTACGGCGTGGGCACCACGCGCAGCGAATCGGGCTACTACCTGTCGGCACCGATCGGCAATCGCGACAAGCCCATCGGCGTGGCCGTGGTCAAGATCGGCCTGGATGCGGTGGAGCAGCACTGGCAAGGCACCGGCATCCCCGACATGCAGATGCTGCTGGCCGATGAGAACGGGGTAATCATCCTTGCCTCCGAACCCTCCTGGAAGCTCTCCGCGCTCAGGCCGCTCTCGCCCGAGAAGCGCGAACGGCTGATGCGCAGCCTGCAGTACAACCGCGCCCTGCTGACGCCGCTGGAACTCACGCCGGTGCGCGAGCTGCGCAACGGCGACAGGCTGGTGCGCATGCACAGCGGCCCGCCGATGCTGGCGCAGAGCGCGGCCCTGCCCGGCACCGACTGGGAGCTCGAACTGCTGTCGAACACCATGCAGGCGAGAGTCGCCGCGCTCAACAGCGCGGCGCTCAGCGGCGTGCTGGCGGCCTTCGTGCTGCTGCTCGGCGCGGCCTGGAACGTGCGCCGGCGCATCATCGGCGAGCGCCTCGCCGCGCGCGCCGCGCTGGAAGCGGCCAACAGCGAACTCGAGCGCAAAGTGGCGGAACGCACCGCCGACCTCTCGCAGGCCAATGCACAACTGCATGCCGAAGTGGCCGAGCGCATCCGCACCGAAGCCGTGCTGCGCCAGACCCAGGACGGCCTGCTGCAGGCCGGCAAACTCGCCACCGTGGGCCAGATGTCCACCGGCATCGCGCATGAACTGAACCAGCCGCTGGCGGCGCTGCGCACCTTGTCCGGCAATACGCAGAAATTCCTCGAGCGCGGCGACTACGACACCGCGCGCGACAACCTCGGCACCATCATCGGCCTGGTCGAACGCATGGGCCGCATCACCGGTGCGCTCAAGTCCTTCGCACGCAAGCCCGGCAATGGCAAGCGCAGCGCCGGGCTATCCGAGGCCGTCGACAATGCGCTGTTCCTGCTCGATACGCGCGTGCAGGCGCTGCACCCCGCCATCGTGCGCGACATCGAGCCCACCCTGGCGGTCATCTGCGAACCGAACCGGCTCGAACAAGTGCTGGTCAACCTGATCGGCAATGCCCTCGACGCACTGGAAGGCAGCGGCGCCCCGCAGTTGGAGCTGCGCGCGGACGCGGCAGCCGGCAAGGTCCACTTGACCGTGCGCGACAACGGCCCGGGCTTGTCGGAGGACGCCTTCGCGCGGCTGTTCGAGCCATTCTTCACCACCAAGCCGGCGGGACAGGGCCTGGGCCTCGGCCTGACCTTGTCGGCCGGCATCCTGAACGAGCATGGCGGCAGCCTGCGCGCCAGCAACCACCCGGACGGCGGCGCCTGCTTCACGCTGACGCTGCCGCTCGCCGAGCAAGAGAATTCGCATGGCGGCTGATCCCCATCCTCTTACCGTCCTGATCGTCGAGGACGATCCCGATGTGCGCCTGGGCTGTGAACAGGCGCTGCGGCTCGAAGGCATTGCCACGCGCGGCGTGGGCAGCGCCGAGGCCGCGCTGCGCGAAGTGTCCGCCGGCTACGCAGGCATCGTGGTCACCGACATCCGCCTGCCCGGCGACGACGGCATGACCCTGCTGGACACGCTCAAGGCACGCGACCCGTCGCTGCCGGTGGTACTGATCACCGGCCATGGCGACGTCACGCTGGCCGTGCAGGCCATGAAGCGCGGCGCCTACGACTTCCTGGAAAAGCCCTTCTCGCCCGAGCACCTGGTCGAGGTGGCCCGGCGCGCCCTGGAGCAGCGGCGCCTGACGCTGGAAGTGGCCGACCTGCGCGAACGCCTGGCCGGGCGCGAGAAGCTGGAAGCCAGGCTGATCGGTGTCTCGCCTGCCATCGAGCGGCTGCGCCGCCTGATCAGCGACATTGCCGACACCGCCGCCAACGTGCTCATCCACGGCGAGACCGGCACCGGCAAGGAACTGGTCGCACGCTGCCTGCACGAATCCAGCGCACGCCACAGCCGGCACTTCGTCGCCATCAACTGCGGCGGCCTGCCCGAGCAGTTGTTCGAGAGCGAGATCTTCGGCCACGAGGCCGGCTCCTTCACCGGCGCCGCGCGCCGCCGCATCGGCAAGATCGAGCACGCCGAAGGCGGCACGCTCTTCCTCGACGAGATCGAGAGCATGCCCATGCCGCTGCAGATCAAGCTGCTGCGCGTGCTGCAGGAAAGAGTGGTGGAACGCCTCGGCTCGAACCTGCCGGTCTCGGTCAACACCCGCGTGGTGGCGGCCACCAAGGCCGACCTGCGCGCGCTGTCCGACGCCGGGCAGTTCCGCGCCGACCTCTACTACCGGCTCAACGTCGTCACGCTGGAACTGCCGCCCCTGCGCGAGCGGCGCGAAGACGTGCCGCTGCTGTTCGAACACTTCGTCGCACAGGCCGCGCTGCGTTTCGAGCGCGAAGCCATTCCCGCGACGCCGGCCGAGCTGGCGGCCCTGGTGGCCTACCCCTGGCCGGGCAATGTGCGCGAACTGCGCAACCTTGCCGAGCGCCACGTGCTCGGCCTGGGCTGCCAGCCGGGCTACGACACGCCGCCCCCCGCGGCGCTGCCGCTGGCGCAGGCGGTGGAACAGTTCGAACGCGCCCTGATCGCCGATGCGCTGCGCCGCCACGACGGCAGCCTGAGCCGCGCCAGCGAAGCGCTGGGCGTGGCCAAGACGACGCTGTTCGACAAGATCCGGAAGTACGGGCTGCAGCAGCAATAGAGGCGCCGACGCTGTACTCCGGCAAATTGCGGGCGGGTGCTGACTGGCGGCGGCGGGTTTCGCACCGCGCCGGTTTGCTCCCTTCTCCCGCTTGCGGGAGAGGGGCCGGGGGTGAGCGCAGGCGCTGGCAAACGGCGACGTGCTGGACAACACCGACGGCTTCGTCGTTGTCTCGGCGTGCTGGACCACACCGACGGCTTCGTCGTTGCCTCGGCGTGCTGGATCACACCGACGGCTTCGTTGTTCGTGGCGCCTTGCTAGACCACCCCTCACCCCGGCCCTCTCCCCATGAGGGGAGAGGGGGGTCAAGACACTATGCTTGGCGATTGGCGTTGGCGCATCCTGTTGGCTTCGGCTGGCACCATTGGCGTTGGCGCATCCTGCCGGCTTCGGCAAGCGCGTTGGGTTTCGCCCCGCGCCGGTGTGCTCCCCTCTCCCGCTTGCGGGAGAGGGGCCGGGGGAGAGGGCAGGCGCTGGCAAACGGCGACGTGCTGACAACACCGTCGGCTTCATCCTTGTCTCGGCGTGCTGGACAACACCGACGGCTTCGTTTGTACGTGGCGCCTTGCTAGACCACCCCTCTCCCCCGCCCTCTCCCCATGAGGGGAGAGGGAGCCAAGACCTCGTATTTTGCCAACGGCGTTGGCGCACCCTGTCGCGGCTTCACCTCGCGCGACGAGCTTGGCCCCGCGCTGGTTTGCTACTCTCTCCCTATGAGGGGAGAGGGAGCCAAAACACTATGCTTGGCGATTGGTGTTGGCGCATCCTGCCGACTTCGGCAAGCGCGTTGGGTTTCATTCCGCGCCGGTTTGCTCCCCTCTCCCGCTTGCGGGAGAGGGGCCGGGGGAGAGGGCAGGCGCTTGCAAACGGCGACGTGCTGGACCACACCGGCGGCTTCGTCCTTGTATCGGCGTGCAGTACCACACCGACGGCTTCGTTTGTACGTGGCGCCTTGCTAGACCACCCCTCTCCCCAACCCTCTCCCCATGAGGGGAGAGGGAGCCAAGACCTCGTGTTTTGCCAACGGCGTTGGCGCACCCTGTCGCGGCTTCGGCTCGCGCGACGAGCTTCGCGCCGCGCCGGTGTGCTCCCCTCTCCCGCTTGCGGGAGAGGGGCCGGGGGTGAGGGCGGGCGCTAGCAAACCACGTACGGGCGCACGCAATTCCCACGTCTTCCCGCCATTCCATGCACTACACTCGATAAACTGCGTCGCGCAAATCGCGCCGTCCATCACACGGCGTGCAGCAGGCCATCGTCATGGCAGACCCGACCGAGTGGAGGGCCAGATGAGACACGCACCAGCAATCCTGGGCATGTTGTTGATGGCAGTCGGACAAGCGCAGGCAGACGATGCCACGCGCACCATCGATGGCGCCATCGCCGAAGCCACCGTGCAAGGTGGCGCCGGCTATCGCGCGCCGACGTCCAGCCCGCCGGAGGCAACTTCGGCAAGCCTGCACACGCCGCCTCCCCTTTCCGACGAAGCCTGCACCAACCTGCGCGCGCAACTCGCACACAGCGGCGCCGCGCCACGCGGCACCGGGCCGTCGCTGCTGACGACTGACGGCCAGTCGCTGACCGACATGGCCAACCGGCAGGAGCGCGAGGAACTCGAGCGCACCGTGCAGACGCGCTGCCACTCCTGAGACGCGGGCCAGCCGCGGCGCCGACCGGCACCTCGGCAGACGTCCGCCAGCCGGCCCGGCCGCTCGGCGCCGCGTTCCCTGCGCGCAATCTATTCGCCTATACGACGATTCGCAGAATTGCTGCCCGGCGCGCCGTATCCATCCGTTTTGCCGCCGACGCCCGCGGATCCGAGCTATTACTTGCTAAGTTAAGTGTTATAATTTTTATAACAGAATCACCAAAACTGCCTCCTCACCACAGCACGGTGGGGCAAGAACAGCAGAACAGCAAGAAATCAAGGGGTCTCGCGCATACCCGGCGTCTGCGACGTCGGAACGAACGACAGAGGGAGAAGGGAGTGACAAAGGAAGATCTGGACGCGTATTTCGCGTCGTTCGTCGGCATGACGGGCAATGCCGCGGCCGCGGTGTGGTTTTGCGAGGAAGCCCCGCACAATCTGCCGCCATCTTTCGAGCCGCCCTACCGCGGGCCGCTGCACGCGCAGGTATGGGATGCGGAATTCCTGCAGCGGCACCGCGAGCGGGTGCCGCAATGGCAGAACCACCACAAGATCGCCCGCATCCTGGCGGCCGCCACCGAGATCGTGCGCAGGCTGCCGATCGGCATGATCGATCCCGTTGAATACCTGTTCGCGGACCTCTACGGGCAACGGGGCAACGCCTTCAATCTCAGCCTGTTCCCCTTGCCCGCGCGCGGCGATCACAAGGCGCTGTGGGCCGCCTATCAACAGCGCGTTCCCCTCGCCCCTCGCCAGCGCTACCGAGACCTCTGCAGCGACGGTGCGCGCTTCCGCTTCATTGCCGAGCTGCGGCGCAAGATGCGGCCCAAGCTGGTCGTGTGCACGGGATCGAAACGCAATACGTTGTTCCTGCAGGCCCTGGGCTTCGAGGGCGTTCCGGCCGTGGATGTCGTCATCCAGCCCGCCGACCAGCCGCGCAAGCTGCAGGTGTACCAGCACGATGGCACAACACTGGTGCTTGCCCCTCCGCTGGCGGGTGTAAGCGGCCTGAGCTCCAATGTATTGTTGGAAGCCATGGGCCGCTACCTGGCGCAGTGGCTGGATGCGTCTGACCTGCACCTGTCCGACGACCGGACCGCGCCTTTCCCCCAGGACTACGCGCTTCTGCTTAAGGCGGCCTGAAGACCACAGCACCCGCCGGCCAGGTTGATCAGCCTGGCCAGCCTCCCCAGGCCGGCATCCGCCTCGCCCGGGAGCTTGAGCAAGAAGCGTTGGCGACAAGCGCACGAACGCGCTTAGGTCTACGCGAGAGTTGACGATAACGCATAAGGGAAGAGAAGGCCGGCGCTACCCGCGCTCGCACCGGTTCCGGCCCGGCTACCCGCCGGTCGCCGGCGACACCAGCATTGCAGGAGACGGCACCATCGGCAGGCATGAACGAACCCGGGAATCGGCAAGCAGGCCCTAGAGCCGCGCCACACCCGGCTGCCGCACGGCGCGCAAGCTGCCGGCAATGCCTACCCCCGATGCCACCCGTTCGACGGCTGCGTTCACCGCATTGCCGGGCAGATCGCGGGCGGCCGCGGAGATCTACACGCATGCCGATGCCGCCGCGCATCCAGACATTGCAGACATGAGCGTCGCGCGCGAGCCGGATCGGAAAGCCGGCCCACGCACGACGCATCGACATGTGTCCGGCATGCACCCAGCAGTTTGCAGTGATGGTTGCCAATGAGGACGAAACTTTGACCCGGCCAGCAGACATCTACCTTCGCTTCCTGCAACTCGCGGAGACGCTGCGCAGCCTGCCCGCGCTGCCGGCGCTCGACCCTCTGGAAGAACGCATCCTCGCCCTGGTCGCGCGCGCCCGGCACTGCCGCCAGCGCCTTTGCGTGCGGGACATGATGGCCATCCAGGAACTAGGCTCGCCCGCCACGCTGCACGCGCGCCTCAAATCCATGCGCCAGAAAGGCTGGATCACCCTGAGCGATACCGAGCACGCGCGCCGCAAGCAGATCGAGCTCACGCAAGCCGCGCTGGTCTATTTCGACAAACTGTCCGCATGCCTGGTGGAAGCCGCCGGCCGGGACTCACCCGAATCCGGCGGCGGCACGCCCTTTCAGGCGGCCATGCAACGCTCCGACCTGGTCCTGCCGATCGCATCCGACGTCGCCATGGCCGACCTCAACGCACCAAGCGGCGCAATGTCAGTCACGCCCCGGCAAGAAGGGAAATCCGCCGCCCGCAGCCACTGCGACAGATAGGCACCCAGCGCATCGAGCAGCACGTCCGAACTCAAGCCCTGGGCGCCGCCGAAGGTGGGGCTCAGCACCAGCGTCGTACCCTCATGCTGGTAGACCTGGAGGCGCCGCGGCGTATCGGCCGGCTGGAGGATCGCCTCTTCGGGGACCACCCCCTCAAATCCGAAGGCCCGCAGATAGTCATCCGCGAAGCGCTCGCCCAGGCAGAGCAGCACGCGCGGCCGATACTGGCGACGCACCGCCCGCAGGAAACGGAAACGGGCGCCGTCCCGGCACAAGCTCAGGTAGGCAGGCTTGGAGCGCAGCTCGGGCTGCCCATTGAAGGCCTTGGTCCAGGGCAACGTCGGATCCGGGCGGTCCGGCAAGGGAAACAGGTTGAGCTTGAATTCCCAACCGCGCGGCGCATAGAGATAGTCATCGAAATACTCTTGCGCATCGATGGACGTGCGTCCCGCCGGCAATACCGCCTCCCGCGCCGCCGCCATCACCCGCGCGATGCGATAGTGCGTCTGCCAGCGCGACATCTCGCGCTCGTAGCGGTGACGGAACGCCGTATCCCACGCGCCCGGCGACCACTGCGGCTCGAACGCCGATTCCAGTGGCACACAACCAGGCGGTGGTGAGCCATCACACACCCACACGGCGGCATCCGGATTGCCGCCCTCCATTCCCGCATACGACGCAAACGCGTTGTCCAGCTCCCGCACGGCTGAACACCGGAATCTGATTCTTTTTCATGCGACTCGACCTCTTTTACGCATGACCCCAGATGGGGCGCTGTTGGTCAGCGCCTCCGACACTTTATTTTTTTTGTGTTCGCGTAGCCGCCTGCAAGGCGCCCGCGCGCGTACCCCGACAACAGCATCCGCACCCCAACTCTCCTTCCGGAAGGTGTGCGGCCAACATCATTGCGCAGACAAGCCGTGCGCACCATCACCCGCTTGGACTATGCCGGCGCCCGCTACCGGACTCCCGGGCGCCATCCATCCAAGCAGCCCAGCCCGCGCCGCGGCCGTGCCGCGAGGCAAGCATCACGCAAAGTAGGCCTTGGCATAGGCATGTACGCCCGCGTCGGCCAGCACCTCCTCCGGCGTCAGCCATCGAGACGCCGCATGTTGCATCAAGGGCAATTCCGCCCCACCTACCGGCCAGCGCAACGCATAGGCCAGCACCACATAGTGCGTACTGCTGCCGGCCTCATTGGAGAAATTGGTGTCATAGAAGTGCGCATGGACAGCGCGAAACACCGGCCCCCCCGGACCCGTGCTGCCGCCCTGCGCCCCTCCTTCCACCTCGCCCTCCGCCAGCGCCGCCCCCTCCGCCACCCCCTGTGTGGGCTCCAACCCCAACTCCTCACACATCAGGCGCCGCAGCGCCGCCGATATCCGCTCGTCCTTACGAATCCTGCCCCCAGGCCCGGACCACCAGCCCTGTATTGCTGCGTCTGCCCAGCAGGAAGCGGCCCTGGGCATCCTCAACAAGCAGGTCGATGGAAACCAGGGGGAGGCTGGCGATCGCCTCGCGAAACACCGATTCTGGCAACAGCGCCGGGCCGGGATCCGATGAACCGGAGCGCGTGTCGCTCGAGTGAATACCTATTTCCATGGGAAGCCATTTCCGCCCTTTTCCGACCGGCCTAGTACCACTCCGAAGCAGGGTAAAGAGCAGCGTGCATCACCGGCAAACTTATGCCTCCATCACAATCTTCTCCAGTTTCCGCACTGCAATGCAGCCCTCAAATGGGGGGACATCTGGATGTGGCCGATCCGTTCGCGCCGGCGTGCTTCACCCGTCTCACCCACGCGGCACGGCTCAGCCACTCGTGGCGTGAATGCATCGCCTCTGCGCCGGCAGGCGGCGGAACGCCTGGAGCCGCAGGTCGGCGGCTTGTTGACTGACAGCTGGAACGTAACAAGGCGCCGAGACCGCATGGGAAGAAACAATGTCTTCAGGCCGGCCTACACGTACGACGCCGAGCCACAGGAACAAGCCTAGCGGTACCCGCCGATGCCCGCGCTGGAAGGCTCTAAGACGCCTCGCGACCTCCATCAGCCCTGTCAAGACGGATGTCATTGGCGCGCCTCCCGACTGGGTAAGTGCTCAATACGGCTACCAAACTTCGCTTGCTCGCATTCTGTCTAGGCGATTCTTTAAAAAAATTACATCGCCACGGCCTCCGTCTCCCGCTCGCCCGGGAATCGTCTCGGCGCGCAGTTTTATCCACTTCACCCCCGCCCACGTTGCGCGTGGCCGCAACATCGGCTTCCACTCGCCTCATTGCGGTCAACGGCAATAGCGCCCCTAGCTCGACACGCCGTCGACCTGCCGCAACGACCTGCTACGCCTTCCCCAATTCCGTCAGAGCCCCCCGCGCCCGCGCGGGCTTGAGCCTGGCGGCGGCGACACGCCGCTTGCTACCGGGCACGCCGGGCCGCCTTGCTCGTGCAGACGTTTCGCCAAGACGCCCCCGAAAAACCCATGGGAAACCCGTCCAGTGGGGGGTAAAGGAAGGCAGTCCTCTGATTGCGTCTTCCTCCACCATTCACTATCATCCGAAATCTGATAAAAATGACATTCTTGCTGATTTCTGCGAAACGCGGAAATATAGCATCTTGGTCGGATAGATAATTTCTGATCTTTTTTCTAAACGGGGATCACTTGTGGCTGCCGCCGGGTCAAGCGGCAGCGAATTCGTTTAGGAGCCTGAAATGACTATTGAACTCGGCAATGTTGCGGCACAGACCACCGCCCGGGTTCCCTGCTGGCACCCACAACGCGTCTTGGCCTTTTCCAACGCGGATGTGGAGTGATGGCATGACTTATATGCTGATTTCGCGACTGATCAACCTGCCACGGCGCCAGAAGCTGGCACTGATGGTTGCCGCCGATATGATTGCGCTGCCGCTCTGCTTCGTGCTGGCGCTGGTCCTGCGCAAAGGCAACTTCGACCTCGTCCAGCAGTACGGCGCTGTTCCGCCGCTGCTGACCGCCGCCCTGACACTGCCCGTCTTCTACCTCAGTGGCCTCTACCGCTCGGTCGTGCGCTACATGGACCTGAAGGTACTCTGGGTAACGGGCGTCAGCTTGGCCGCGCTGCTGCTGAGCACCTACTGCCTGTCTTTCCTGATCCGCAACGAGGCCCTGCCGCGCACCGGCCTGTCGATCTACTGGTTCATCGCCTTCGCCTACGTGGTGGCCTCACGCTTGCTCGCGCGTTCGACGCTGCGCCTGCGCCCGCCCGGCAGCGATACCGATAGCCCCACCAAGCGGATCGCCATCTTCGGCGCCGGTGAGGCCGGCTTCCAACTGGCCATCGCAATGCGCGCGAGCAGCGACTTCACCCCGGTCTGCTTCTTCGACCACGACGCCAGCCTGAACAACAAGATCGTCGCCGGCCTGAAGGTGCATTTCGCCGACACGCTGGCCGAACAGATCGAACGACGCGGCGTTGATGAGGTTGTGCTGGCGCTGCCGTCCGCGTCCCCGGGCCGCCGCCGCCAGATCGTGGATTCGCTGCGCGCGCTCCACATTAAGGTACGCACGCTGCCCACGCTGCTCGACCTGGTGGACGGCCGCATTACCACCCAATCGATCCGCGACATCAAGGTCGAGGACCTGCTTGGCCGCGAGCCGGTGCCGCCCGAGCACCATCTGTTCGCCAAGTGCACGCATGGCAAGACTGTGATGGTCACCGGCGCGGGCGGCTCGATCGGCAGCGAACTCTGCCGCCAGATCGCCACCCAGGAGCCGCGCAAGCTGGTGGTGTTCGACCACTCCGAGTACGCCTTGTACTCCATCGAGCAGGAACTGCGCCAAAGCTTTCCCCACCTTCGCCTGGTCGCCAAGATCGGGTCCGTCTGCGACGCCGAAGCCGTGGAATCCACCGTGCAAGGCAACGGTGTGGACACCATTTACCACGCTGCGGCCTACAAGCACGTACCGCTGGTGGAAAGCAATATGGCCGAAGGCATCCGCAACAATGTGCTGGGCACCGCCATCGTTGCCGAAATCGCCGACCGCTACAGCGTAGAGACCTGCGTGCTGGTCTCCACCGACAAGGCCGTGCGCCCACCTAACGTGATGGGCGCCAGCAAGCGCATCGCCGAACTGGTGTTCCAGGCTGCCGCGGCCCGCAAGAACACCCGCACGGTGTTCTCGATGGTGCGCTTCGGCAATGTGCTGGGCTCATCCGGCTCGGTGGTGCCGCTGTTCCGCAAGCAGATCCAGTCCGGCGGCCCTGTCACGATCACCCACCCCGACGTGATCCGCTACTTCATGCTGATCCCGGAAGCCGCCCAGCTCGTCATCCAGGCCGGCGCAATGGCAAACGGCGGCGAAGTGTTCGTGCTGGACATGGGCGAACCGGTGCGCATCGTCGACCTGGCGCGCACCATGATCGAAATGTCCGGGCTGCGCGAGAAGACCACGAACAACCCGCACGGCGACATCGAGATCAAGGTAGTGGGCCTGCGCCCTGGCGAGAAGCTGTATGAAGAGCTGCTGATCGGCGGCGAGGTCACCCCTAGCGCCCACGAGCGCATCATGTGCTCTCGTGAACATCGCCTGCCGGAAGACGAATTGCACGACAAGCTGGCCAGCCTGTTCGCGGCTTGCGACAGCCGGGATCCGCTCAAGATTCAGACGATGGTGCAGGCGATTGTGCCGGAGTATTCGCCATACTCCTCACTGGAAGGGCGGGCATCCAAGCCGGCTCGAAGCAAGCCGCATGCGCTGGTACCGCTTCCGATCGGCCTGAATATATTCGACAGCAGCGCAAGTAATAGCCGCGCGGTCGGTCATGTTGAGGCGAACCGAGCAGCCTAGTCAGACTCGTCAATGTTTATAAGACCCTGAATTCCATTCGGCCGACATGCATATGTCGGCCGTTCTCATATTTGGGGCTAGCAGCGGAACCATATGCCCCGGCCGGTCTCTATGCTCCGAGACCCTCTGCTCCTAACAGGCTGGCACATCATGGACAAAAAACGACGCTCTACTCTCACAGCACTCGGTGGCATCGGACTGCTAAGTAGCACCAATGCTCGTCCGGCTGATCTAACCCACGCCCTCACCAGCACCACATTCCAGCAAGGCGCCCCAGGGGCCGTCGTACGAACAGTCCAGGAGAAGTTGCGTGATTTCGTGTCACAAGCCGACTTCGACTCTGGAGAACCCAATAAGGCGGTACCGATTCAGGCCGCCATTGACGCCGTCAAATCGCGCCAGACCCTGAAGCTCGAAAATACTTCAATGCGCTATGGTGGGCGCACCATCACCTTGGAACCTGGCGTCTATGATTTCTCGACGTCCTTGGTATTTGACGGCGACACTCGAATTGTCGCGAATGGCCCCCCTGGATCCGTAATTCTGAGATATAGCGGATCGGGAAGCGCCATCCTAGTGAACTCCCAGCAACTCCATCTCAATAGTGCGCCTAACAACACCCGTTCATTCGAGATGGAAAATATCGCCCTGCTCGCAGAATCGGCGAGCGAAGGCATACGCATCGGAGCAAATACCAATCTGAGCGTCACTCTGAAAGGATGTGAAATCTTCGGCGTCAAGGGACCCGCGATCAACTGCGGAGATGCAGTATATTTTCTCGGCCTCCAAAACTGCAAATTCCGCTTCTGCACCGCACCTCTTTATGTCGGACAGTATTGCGATCTACTGACAATTGACGATAGATGTCTATTCTCTTCCAACCCGAACGGATCGCTGCTATTGGAGTGCCCGACATTCCTGATCACCAACAGCGATTTCGAATTAGGGGGAGGCCTAGCAAATATTCTGATACAGAATTCCCCCAATGTCCCTGCGCAAAATCGGAATGGCTTGATCCTCAAGAACCGCTTTGGCCCCGAAACGTCCAACAACGCCCCCCCTGTCCAATATGACATTGCACTTATAGAGAAAAATGGACTGCCGGTTGGCTCAGGTATGAGTGGCATAAGGATCTGGGCCAATGACCACTTCTCCGGGGGGCGTTTCCCCAAAAAAACTTCCCCAATACTCATCAATGCAAGAATAAGGCACTGCGATTTCCGGGCGGCCTTCTTCATCCCAATGGCGTTCGAGAATCCCTATTTTCTGGCGACCACCGACCTGACAACCATCTACGCAACCGGTTCGGTCTGGGATTCGCGAATTGACGACCGGCATCAAGTCCAGCCGGAACTGCAAGGGCTATTTGCCGTCGGAGACGATACCACAAGGCGCCAGTGCATTGCTGGTGGTGATCTTGACGAATTCCAAGTCGTGTACGCAAGCGGCTTCAAGAATTCTGCGGCAGGCAGTGCACCAAGCATTCTGCCCCTAGGCGCGTCATCCTCGCGAGCGAATTACAATAAGGCACTCGGGATTACGACCTATGCGATGAGAGTCGGCCTACCTACTATCGTCTCAACCAACGGCGAATATGTACGCACGCGGCTTGATACGTCAGGCCATCGCTATTGGGACCCCGTCTATATGGATTCCCGCGGCCATCTCACGCTGACGGACCCAGGCTCACCTGCATCCCTCCGCATCGGGCGGGTCGCTACGACCGAGCGAAGCGGCATGGTCATGGTGGACATCAGCAAGATAGACTGAGGGCACCCTCCTCAGTCATGCCCATTTGCAGGCAGGCGGAGCACTCCTTGCCCGCCTCGGCAGCGCTGGGGCATGGGCTCCAATGACCGCAGCCTACTTTGCGTTGCGGTCTGCTTTCCTGGGCAGAGTGCCTGTGGCAATGTTGACACCTTCCCTTTCCCCATTCCCGATGATCACCCTATAGTGCAAGACAGAAACTCCTAGGATATCCCCTCCAATTGTCCATATCTTTCGCTCCAACAGCTGCAGATACCCACCTGCAATCGGTATGAGTAAGATGCTGGCCAGCATCAGGCCGAGTTTCCCGATAGGGAGCTCCCGCAGCGGGACGCGAAGACGCCAGACCCGTGTGTTCGCAAAGGCAATCCCCACACCGATGCAAGCCCCAAATGCGACCTCAGATACCGTATGGTAATCACAGATCACTAGGCCAAGAACAACCACAGCTGCCACGATACATCCTACGGCGAACCCAAGGTTCTTTATCCGAGCCCCCCAAGGTAGGCCGATCAATGCCAAAAGGGACGGATATACTGCTGCCGTCCGCATGGCATGCCCGCTTGCGCTATAGAATCCAAGACTTGGAATTGACCATCCGCCGAAATCGTAGCTAAATTTTACGAGCAGTAGAATTCCAACTCCGACAGCAAATGAAATCAACCACCTGACTGCATTTTTCGAAGATTCAATAAGGAGCAATCCGCCGGCAATAGAGAGCGCCAGGGGTAAACAATACCTTGAATCCCCAAAGAGGATCATCATTTGCATACACTGTATCAATGACCCCCCCCAAACTGTCTAAAGTTGGATCGCACTTAATTCCCCAAGGCTTTCCGCATGACTGTCCGAACCACATCCTGCGTCTTTTCGATTTCCGCAGAAGTCAGCGTCGGGTGTACCAACAGCATCAAACTTGTCTCGCCCAGCTGCCTCGCGTTCGGGAGCCGGACCGAAGGTCTCCAAACAGTGTTATCGAATGCCCTTTCAAGATACACCTCTGAACACGAACCCGAATAGCAAGGAACGCCTAGCGCGTTGACTTCCGCCATGATTCTATCGCGCGACCAGCCATCGGACAGAAGCTCCGGGCGCAAGAACATATAGAATTTATACCAGGCATGTTTGATATGTGAGGGTGGCAGCGGGATCCGCAGAGCCTCATGTTCCTTGAATGCATTCGCCAGTGCGAGTGCATTTCTAGTACGATTCTCGTTCCAATTGGACATCCGTTTCAATTGGATAAGACCGACCGCTGCCTGCATTTCAAGCATGCGCCAATTCGTGCCGAATGAATCATGCAGCCAGCGAAAACCGGGGGGGTGGTCCCGCTCATATACGGCTTCCCAACTCTTCCCATGATCCTTATACGACCACATCCGTGACCACAACTCCCGGTTATTGGTCGTGACCATGCCACCCTCCCCCCCAGTGCTCATGATCTTATCCTGACAGAACGACCAGGCCCCGATATCCCCGATGCTTCCTACCGCTCGTCCCTTGTAATAGGCACCATGTGCCTGCGCACAGTCCTCAATGATCTTCAATCCGAACTTTCTGCCCAGTTCGACGATCGCATCCATATCACACGGCCACCCGGAAAGGTGCACGCAGATGATCGCCTTCGTACGAGGGGTTATCACCTTCTCAATCGATTCGGCGGTGATGTTCTGACTATCACAATCTACGTCAGCGAACACCGGGATAGCTCCCGCCAGAATGATGCAGGAGACTGAGGCCAGGAAGGTTCGACTGGTAACAACGACCTCATCCCCGGGCCCGATCTCAAGGGCCTTCAGGGCAACGTCAAGCGCAAGCGTTCCATTTCCCAGCGCGATCGCGTACTCTACTCCAGTCCACCGTGCGAATTCCCGCTCGAACTCCCGACCGATTCCTCCCGTCCAATAATTGACTTTGTTGGACATCAGGACATTTCGAACCGCATCCCCCTCCTCTGCATCGAAACTCGGCCATGGTGAGAAAGATGTATTCAGCATTACGCGCGTGCCTCCATAATACGACCGGGATTGCCTACCACCGTTACCCCGGGCGGAATACTCTTCGTCACCACAGCCCCCATGCCGACAACAGCCCCCGCACCGATGACAACCGGGTTTGCTGCCGTCCCTTGGCGGATAACCGCGCCGGTTCCAATATAGGCATGATCCTCGATGTGCACGTTGCCGTTGCATTTCACGCCTGGCGCAAATGTAACGAAGTCACCAATTACACAATCGTGCGCGACGTATGAATAAATGTTCGCGTGGAATCCGCGCCCTACTCGGATATTGCCGGTCAAAGTGACAAATGGACAGAGCACCGCCCCTTCGCCGAGATGGGCATCATCAAGCACAACCACGTTTTCTGCTGTAACCTCGAAGGCAGCGACCCCATCCGCCAGCGCCTGATTCAACAGCCGCTCCCGCGTCCTGCTATCCGCAATTGCAACCGTCAGTTCCTTGATGCTAGCATCGCTCTGCAGAAAGGCCTCGTAGCTGAGCACACGATGTCCATTGATATGCTCCCCACTCAGAGCATCGTCAATGAAGACCGCCTCCGCCCTTCCAGCGCCATCGCCCTTAAGCATTCGCCGCACTAGAGGCATGACTTCTCGCCCGAAGCCACTTGCACCGTACACGCCAACTATTTTCATTCCCTTCCCTCCACATGGGTTCCAGCCCCAAAACGAGGCATTGTTGCATTACCTTCCGCGCTGATTCCTTCCCGTATTAGCACCTTCCTCACGGTCATCCAGAGTATCTGAATATCGAGCCAAATGCTCCGATTATCCACATACCATACATCCAACGCAAATTTCTCGTCCCAACTGAGTGCATTTCTCCCATTCACCTGCGCCCATCCCGTGATTCCGGGCCGGACCCCATGTCGCCTTGCTTGCTCTGGAGAATATAGTGGGAGATACTCCATCAGTAGCGGCCTTGGGCCAACCAAGCTCATATCGCCTTTCAGAACATTCCAGAACTCCGGCAACTCGTCAAGACTGGTCGATCGAAGCAGACGGCCAAATCTCGTCAGCCGCTGTTCATCCGAAAGCAGTTCTCCGTTTGCACCCCTGCTATCCGTCATCGACCTAAATTTGATCATCGTAAATGGCTTTCCTTCGCGACCAGGCCGCACTTGGCGGAAAAGAATCGGGCTACCGAGGCGGCGCTTGACCTGCCATGCCAAGACTGCGAGAGGCAATGCGAACAGCATCAGCGCAACAGCCGCCAGAGTCACATCCATTAAACGCTTCATCTTAACATCGCCCTCTTTCCAAGTTTCTCGAATATATCGGCAAACTTCCTAACACCTACATCAAGTGCCAGATGCTCGAGATAGAAACTCCGCGCCCGCTCCCCCATTTCTCGTAAGTCGTCGGTACTCAACGAAGCCAGCTTCTCCGCGGCAATACTGATCGAATAAGCATCACCGGATTTCGCGTTCACACCGCCACCGGAAGCCAGTACGAGATCTTCAGCATCACCGTCAACAGCCATTAAGAGCGGTTTCCCCACCGCCATATAGGCTTGCGTTTTAGATGGGATGGTGATTTGGAATAGGGGATCTTCCCGCAGATGAACCAACAGCGCATCGGCACCCTCCAGAATCGGTCCGACTTGATTCATTGGAACCGCTGGCAAAAAGGTCACATTGCCAAGGCTGAGTTCTGCCACCAACTCCTTCAGGCGTGCTACCTCAACACCTCCCCCGACAAGAACGAAACTCACCTTGGATCCCTTCTCCTGAAGGATCCTAGCTGCTTCAACGACCGTATTCAGCCCCTGCGCTTTACCCATATTTCCCGCAAACATGATTCGAAATCGATCATCTCCTGGAAAGGCAGCGGGAAGGACCCCAGCACCGGATCTAAGTTTACCTTCGTCGGCCCAATTATAGATAACCTCGATCTTCTCGACTGGAACCCCCCGCTCGATCAACAACCGCCTGAAGCCGGGGGACAGGACAACGATCTTTGTAACGCGGCGGTAGACCCAGTTGCAGACCGAACCGATTCTTGCAAGAATTCTCGGGTTGCCGATCATACCGGTTGCCCTGAGCGTATCAGGCCACATGTCCTGAATATCGCAGAGCACCGGAATCCTATGCAGAAGCCCAATCAGGCTCGCGCTGATCCCGACCGAGAGAGGGGGATGATATACATATATAACATCGAACCTTCTTGCAATCCAGGCGCCAAATATCAGCGAAGTGAATCCGAAGCTCGCATAATTGAGCAGGCGCTTCATTGCTGACTGATCATGGCTTGGATATAGCGGGATCCGATTAATCTTTACGCCATCGACCGTTTCCTCCTGCCACCAGCGCATCCGATACCCAGGATAGATTTTCCCTCCCGGGTAGTTTGGATATCCTGTCAGTACCTCGACGGAATACCCGAGTTCCACGAGTTTCCTCGCGAAGACCATACCCTTCGGGGTTGGTTCAGGGTCGAACCATTGCGTGAGCAGCAGGATACGGGTACTCATAAATCAGTGCTTCCTCCAGACGACACGATTCACATAATCGGTGTAACTGTGAATGATGCGAACCATTTTTTCCGAGACATTCGGCATGCTGTAGTCACCGACCCGACGCAAGAGCCTTTCTTCTCCGGTGGGCTGCGCCTCCAGGATAGACAGGCCTTGCATTACCCTTTCGACCTCGAGTCCCACCATCATCACAGCAGCCTCTTCCATCCCCTCGGGCCGCTCGTGTGCCTCGCGCAAGTTGAGCGCAGCAAAATTCAATATCGAAGACTCTTCGTTTATTGTTCCGCTGTCAGAAAGCACCGCCTTTGCTTCTAATTGAAGCTTGTTGTAATCCGTAAAGCTGAGTGGTTTCAGTAACCTAACCTCCGGCGCAAAGTTCACCCTCATTGCATCAACGCGCTTCTTCGTACGAGGGTGAGTGGATACGATTACCGGCAACTTGTAGGTTTCTGCCACCGAGTTAATTACCTTGACCAGCTTAAGGAAGCATCCATCTGGCTCAATATTCTCCTCACGATGGGCACTCACCACGAAGAACCCCTGCTTACTCAATCCCAGCTTATCGATCACGTCCGAAGCACCGATTGAGTCTCCATAGTGACTGAGCACTTCCATCATGGGACTCCCCGTCTTGATCACCATATCTGACGGCAGTCCTTCGCGTAACAGGTATTCTCTGGCGATGGAACTATAAGTAAGATTGATATCCGCGGTATGATCAACGATACGCCGATTGACTTCTTCGGGCACACGTTGATCGAAGCAACGATTTCCAGCCTCCATATGGAACGTCGGGATCTTACGACGTTTCGCTGGGAGAACGGCCATGCAACTGTTAGTATCGCCCAGAACGAGTACTGCATCCGGATTTTCGGCAGCCAAGACCTCATCAACTGCCATGATCACTTTGCCGATCGTCTGTGCAGCCCCTCCTCCCGCAGCTGCGAGAAAATAGTCCGGCTTCCGAATCTTGAGATCTTCAAAGAAGACTTCATTTAGCTCGTAGTCGTAGTTCTGACCTGTGTGTACCAGAACGTGATCACAGTACACATCAAGTTTTGCAATGACACGGGAAAGGCGGATGATTTCCGGCCGTGTGCCAACGACCGTCATGACCTTTAGCTTCTTCATACGCCTCCTTCCCCTAGCTGGGCTGCATACGTATCGGGGCTCCCCCTATCGAAGACCTCGCTCGCCCATAGAATTGCCATCATTTCGTCATCTCCGATATTCGTGATGTCGTGTGCCCAACCCGGAATGGTTTCTACAATCATAGGTCTTTCGCCGTCGACGTCGACGACATAGGATTCATCCGTTAATATCTCTCTAAACCGGAATCGTGCCTTTCCCTTAATCACCAGGAATTTTTCAACCTTCGTGTGGTGATAGTGTCCTCCCCGAGTGATCCCAGGCCGGGCCATTAGGAACGAGAATTGACCGGAATCAGTCGTCTTCAGCATCTCCACAAAGACACCTCGCGAGTCCGCATGCTTGGGAATTTCGTAAGTGAACTTCTCGCATGGGAGATAGCTAACATACGTCGCGTACAAAGCACGCCTCAGACCATCGCCTACTCGGTCGACTTCCATGGTAGAGCGCCCCGCACTGAAGCCCTCTATGGTCTTCGCCAGATCACCCAAGGTTATCTGATATTGCGGAGATATCGCAAAAAGGCCATCATGACGTTCCAATTCACTGGGATGGTTCATGGCCGTCAAGAAAGCTTTCACCACATCATCGACATAGACCAGATTGAGAAGCGCCTGTGGATCCCTGATCTCTATGGGCAGCCCTCTCGCGATGTTGTGGCAGAAGGTCGCCACGACCGAGTTGTAGTTGGGGCGGCACCACTTGCCGAAGACGTTCGGTAACCGGAAGATATAGGCCGGGTTACCCGCCTCCCGCGCGAGATTGCGAACCGCTTCCTCTGCCCGCCGCTTACTCTCCCCGTAGGGATTCTCTAGAGCCGCCTGCGTCGATGATGCTAGAACAACAGGCACATTTCTTTTGAGTGCGCGTAGCTCATCGCAGATCAGGCGAGTGAAGGCAGTATTTCCCGACTCAAACTGTGAGGGTTCGGTAGGCCGATTCACTCCTGCCAAGTGGAACACGAAGTCGGCCCGAGATAGCATATCCTTCAGATCTTCGGGCGCCGTCTCCCTAGTCACGCAAAGCAACTCCACTTCCGGCTGCTCACCAAGCATCGTGCGCAGATTCTTGCCAATGAAGCCATCCGCACCGGTAATAAGGATCTTCATACCTTACTCCTCCGCCGAGGCATGCTCACCGCCAGCAATTCTCTTCATGAACTCGAGCTTGAGCAGCAGGCGCTCCATCCCCTCGACGTTTAGCCTTTTTGTATTATTCGAGTTGTAGTCCTCACCGTGGGTGACCTTCGTCAGACGGAGCTCGCCTTTCTCAAAAAATTTCTCGTAGTTGAGATCCCGGCCATCCGGCGGAACGCGGAAATATTCCCCCATGTCAATTGCGCTCGCCATCTCCTCGCGGCTCAACAGCGCTTCATAGAGCTTTTCACCATGACGCGTGCCGATGATCTGAATCGGGTGATTCGGCTTGTCCATGACGTTCAAGATTGCTTCGGCAAGAACTCGGACCGTAGCTGCCGGTGCCTTTTGCACGAAAATATCGCCGTTTTGACCATTCTCAAATGCATAGAGAACGAGGTCGACCGCATCGGAGAGTGTCATCATGAACCTAGTCATCTCGGGGTCCGTGATGGTGATTGGGGCGCCGCGGAAGACCTGCTCGATGAACAGAGGTATAACAGACCCCCTCGAGGCCATTACGTTACCGTACCGAGTGCCGCAAATTGTGGTCTTCGTGCCATCGAGATTTCGGCTAGCCGCGATCATGACTTTTTCCATCATGGCCTTGCTAATACCCATTGCATTGATCGGATAAACGGCCTTATCCGTGCTTAAGCACACCAACTTCTCAACGCCAGCCTCGATGGCGGCACTCAGAACGTTTTCCGTACCCTCAATATTCGTGCGAACCGCCTGCATAGGGTGGAATTCGCAGGATGGCACTTGCTTCAGCGCCGCCGCATGAAAAACATAGTCCACACCACGCATCGCAGCTGCGATGCTTCTAGGATCTCTAACATCCCCGATATAGAACTTCAGCTTTTCGCTCTTATAGAGCTTCCGCATATCATCTTGCTTCTTCTCATCCCGACTAAAGATCCGAATCTCTCGAATATCAGTAGGCAAGAACCGCTTCAAGACGGCATTTCCGAACGAGCCAGTACCACCGGTAATAAGAAGAATCTTATCGTTGAACATAGTTCCACCCCAAATTAGTATTAGTATTAGACCAAGGCAAGCACTTAAGAGGGTTGCGCCAACAGACGTCTATTCATTTCAACAACCGCAGCATCCTTCAATCTTTCAGAGGCGAAGCGCCGACAACACTCCCGCATCCATTCTCTATTTTCGCCGGAGAGTCGATTGAGCGACTGGAAGGCCCGGATGAACTCGCCTTCTTTTGCGAGCGGAATATCCCAGCCAACCCCCTTCTCCTCCAAATTCCTCCACGGCGTTTGGTCACTCAGCAAAATCGGGACGCCAGCGCACAAGGCCTCCGCGAAAACATGCCCGAAATTTTCGCCTCGTGTTGGCACAAATAGCAGATCGTAGTTCGCAATAACTTCCCTGACCCGTTCATTCTCCACCGCCCCCCGATAGGAGGCTCTGACATTCCCTGGCAACGTGCCAATAAGCCTCTCACATTCGTCCCAATATGCTTGCGATTCTATCGGGCCATAGATGTCAAAAGAGACGCGGAAATCAAGCCCCGACAAGATCCGGATCGCGTAATCGAGATTCTTCTTGGGTGAGATTCTCGAGAGAAAGCAAACGCGCAAATCCTGGCCGTCGCGCCCCCGCCTTGGAAATCCGCTATCTATGGATGCGTTCACCAGATTCGGGGCGATCCGGACCTGTCCAGCCACACCACCCAGCGCGCGCTTGATATCCAATGCCTCCAACTCTGTCGAAGCATGCCAGATAACGTCGCGATAGAGTCCACAAGACGCCATCAAATACACAAATGGCTTTTTCTTCCATCCTTTCAGCAGGTAGGCACCTTCTGAAAACTCTCCACGCGGGGCGACTATGGTCTGCACCTGACGAATAAGTCGTGCCCGCCTGAGAAGCAACGGCTTTACTGCAAAAACCGGGCTAAAGAAACTATTTAAATAAAGGATGTCATAGTCGACACTGCGCAATACTTCCAATATTCCGCGGAGCTTGCGACGCGCCGGGCTCGCATAATAGACCAGGGCCTTGCCAACTTGATTCCAGGCATCCACTGCTACCGATTGATAGGGATCCTCGTCTCCGAGATCTCTGTCGGTCGTGAAGATTCTGAAGTCATATTCTTCTGACAGTGCCTCAACCATGTTCGAGATCGACCTAATCGGGCCACCACCCCGAAAGCCAGGGAGATACATGCTAACAAACACTACGACGACCGGTCTTCTTTTTTCCATCGTGGCATCCCTTTTCTTTAACGCTCAATTATGAGCCCCAAAGCATTATCGCGTCTTAAATCGGATCCGCAATAGCGTGGCAACAAGAAACGACGCAAGAAGCGCACTAATGGACTGAACGATTCGCAGATTTGTAAGATGAAAATTCAACACCAAAAACCCGTAAAGATAAAGATTCACGGGACTCAAATTTGATTTCCTGAAAGCAACATAGGCCTGCCTGACGACAAAACCTCGGACGAACATAAACATAATGACGCCAAGACTGCCAAAATTCATAAATCCACCCCCGAAGCTCTCGGGAGGCCACGAACTCTGGAACATCTGATCAAATGCCATTGGGGGAAAGACACTATACCCATCGGCCAAGCTGCGAACATAGACACCATCATCGATTGGCGGGCGTCCACCATGAAAAGAGTGAGGTGAGATCAAAACAAGCAGGTCGCCGAACGCCGCACCAAACCAATAATCATGAAATGAGAAATATTTCATGATAAAGATATACGTATCAAGATAACTAACGTTTGACACAATATCGGAAAGGCTCCGTGTCAACGATGAAAGCGCGCCTACTCCGACAAATCGACTGGCCTCACCATCCCCACTTCGGACGATGAGCATGAGCGCAAAATAGGATGCAGCAGCAATCGCCAGCGGAATGGCCAACCTTATAGGCCTGCGGATTGGGCCGACAAAATTGACCCATGCCATAATGGAAAAGAGCAAGAGATACAGCGTGGTCTTCCGCCCGCCAAAGACCGAAAAAAGTGCAGCAACCATAATGAAGAGCAGCACCAACCCCCCCTTCTTCATCACACCAACACCATAGCGGCATCCATAGATATAGATGAGGATCAGGAGGAAAAGTGTGGTGTCCATGATCAGCGCGTAGCCGCCGGAACCCGCAAGCAGCGCCCCTCGACTCGACAGGTTCCCCAGCAGATACCCCAGGCCACCTGCGTGTTGCACACGCAAATACCAGGCGGACACGCCGATCACGAAAAGAATCAGTGTGAGCCGCAGGGTATCGGGTTTTCGCAGATTCACATTCAGCTTCAACAGCAAACCGGAAAGGAATGCCGGAACACGAATATAAACCCCTGCCAAGTATGCGACGAAACCGATCCCCTGCAAGACCGAATACCACATTACCCAATCGCCGAAGGATCTATTTCCAATATACGTATAAACACTTGAAGCCGCAGGGTCAGCCGCAAGCAATAACATGTACGGGATACTGGTAATTATGCCAATCATCGCAGCGAACTTTCCTGGAGTGAATGCCCCTGCCCCTCGCCTTTCGATGATCCAAGGCAATATATAAAATGCAAGCAAAACGCAAGCAGCAACCAGAATCATTACATTACTTCCTCAGCAGACTCGCTTCGCTGCCCCCGATTTTTATCCAGCAGGAGTCTCGCCTCAGCACCGACAACTATCCCGTTGGGGGGAAGGTCCTTTGTCACGACGCAACCTGCGCCAACCAAAGAATTAAGCCCCACCTGCCGACAACCATGCATAATGATTGCACCAGCACCTATCCAAACACCTGCATCAATTTTCTTGGGAATCAAAATCGGCTTACTCCTTGGGTTGTCTCCATGAGAATGCGAGTAGACAATCACGCCTTCTGATAGGAATGCACCCTTCGCGATAACTACCCCACCACTAAAGTCGAGTTTGACGCCATCATTGATATTCACATCATCGTGGAGCACCAGTTCCGACGCCTCGGACTCGGCACCCATCAGTACATCCCTTCCGATTCGGACATTGCAACCTATCGAGATATTGTAAGGCTGCGACAGCCAGGTCCCCCGGCCGACTCTCGATCCGCGCCCGAACTCCTTACATACCAGCCGGTAATAAAAGGTGGTAAGCGCATCGAGACTCCGAACTCTCACCGCTCGGAGCAGGCGAATAGCTTGGTATAGTGTTTTACTTGCCATCGCATTTCCAGGTAATTAATAGCGCCGCGGAAAGGCAGAAGCGCAGCGCAAATCCACCGGCGAGAGTAAGTACTGCAGCCGTGTACTGGCTCGACAGCAGGTTTTTGAACAACAAACCTGCGAGCAAAACAGAAATCAGCAGAAATGTGGCCATCAGCGCCAATCTACGCCTGTCAGTGCATATCGCATATGCATTGGCCAGATACCCTCCCGAATACCAGAGGGATGCAACTAGAGGCACAGTAAAGAACAATGATTGGTCTTTCAGCACCCAATCGCCAAGAAAAAAGGCTATCCAAGTGGGTGGAGTCAATTTCAGTGCCATGGCCACTGCAACATTCAACATCACGATAAAAACTACGGCCTTGAAGCATAGTCGCAGGACCGCTCCCTTATCGCGCTCGAGCGCCCTCGCGGCCAAGCTCGGCATATCTGCCTGAAGCTTCGCACTGGCGGCAATTCCGACCAGAACGGCGATTTGTGTAAAGATGAGAAATCGTCCGACCTGTTCCAGCCCTGCTGAATGCTCGAGCGAATAGCGCGGCCAAGCTATCACCCACGACTCAGCCCCTGCAGCAAACCCTACCGGAAGCATCCGGAGTAGTAAGTCTTTTATACTCGTCCAACGATGTGGGTTGGACGGCTCAGTATTCTCCGGGGCCGGCCTGAATCGGTAGGAGGCCACGACCGTCACTGCTGCGACACTGCCAACCAGAGCCATATACTCCGTAAATGAAAAATCAAAAGCCCAACTGACAGCACATGCCAACAGGATCGGCACAATTCTTGCCGCCGAGAAGAACGAAAAATTGAGCCATCGCTGTGCATGCTGGGCACCCCAGCAGTTGATTTCCAAAAGCGAGTCGCACCCTCGCGCGAGTGACATCAACAAAATTACAATCGCAAATGCCAGATATTCTTCGCGAGAACTGATCGAGTACGCCAGATAGCCCACCGTTGCCAGCCCTATGACCGCGAGGCGCACCAGTTTATGCAGGTGGAGACCATCTCCGCCCGCGACGAGGATCTCAAACCGCTGGGAGGATGAGAGATAGGCGATAATCGGGGCATAGACACCCAAGATGAGGGCATATGTCCCCAGCGTCGCCGGGCCATAGGCTTTTGAAACCCAGGCGACTTGGATGAATTGCGCCCCTGCGTACAAGAAGCTCGCGATGGCTATATTCAAACCACTCATTGAAAACTCGCATCTTCTGCCGCAGAGCCAAAACTCAGGTTACCGCAGATTATTCAGGTCACATACATATAGCGAGACAAACGCCTCCCATCCCCATCCGATCAATCCCTGCGCATGAGATCGCGCGTGTAAACTCTCTCAGCCACATCGGCCAAGTCATCTTCAAACCGGTTTGCGACGATGACATCCGAGATTCGCTTGAACTCCGAAATATCATTGACAACGCGCGCCCCCATGAATTCAGCCTCAGCCAATGCCGGCTCATAGATAACGATTTCGCGAACCCGATCCTTCAATCTCGCCATGATCCCCTGAACGGATGATTCGCGGAAATTGTCAGAACCACTCTTCATGGTCAATCGATAGATTCCCACCACATTAGGTGTAAGCGCCCAAACACTCTGCGCAATAAAATCCTTTCGTATCTTGTTGGCCTCGACAATTGCACCGATCAAGGTTTGCGGCACATTCTCGAAATTCGCCAGTAGTTGCTTAGTGTCCTTCGGGAGACAATACCCGCCATATCCGAACGATGGATTGTTATAGTGATCGCCGATTCTCGAGTCCATGCACACACCCTCGATAATTTGCCGCGCGTCGAGCCCGTGTGTGGCGGCATACGTATCCAGCTCATTAAAATACGCAACCCTCATCGCGAGGAAAGTATTGGAGAAGAGCTTGACCGCTTCCGCTTCCGTGCTCCGGATAAAGAGGACCGGAATATCTTTCTTAACCGCGCCCTGACACAGCAACTCCGCGAAAGTATGCGCGCAGGGCGTGGTATCGCCAACCACGATTCGGGAGGGATGGAGGTTATCGTGCAGCGCCTTTCCCTCCCGCAGAAATTCCGGCGAGAAAAATATTGACTTTATTCCAAACTCTCTTTTCACCCTCTCGGTAAAGCCGACTGGAATTGTCGATTTGATCACGATGGTGGCATCCGGATTGACGACGAGGACGTCCCTGATCACTGCCTCGACCGAACGGGTGTCGAATGCATTTGTTGCTGGATCATAGTCAGTCGGCGTAGCCACGATGACAAAGCGCGCATCGGAATATGCTTCCAGTGCACTCAATGTCGCCCTGAGATTAAGATGCCGACCCTGCAGATAGTTCTCCACCTCCGAGTCAACGATCGTGCTGCGTCTCTGGTTGATCAAATCAACGCGATCCTTGCTGATATCCAATGCAACCACTTCATGATTCTGGGCCAACAAGATTGCATTGGACAGTCCAACATAACCGGTTCCCGCGACTGCTATTTTCATTTAAACCTCGTTAAACCCCGACTTTGTGATCATGAACGCACCGATCAATTAATCCAATCGCACAGAGATCCCTTATTTTCCGGCATCATTGTTGGCTGGGGCGTATCCATAGTACGCATAGCGGTAGCGACCATACTTTGACCCGTATCCATAGCGGTATGCATTGACATCCAGGCCGTTGAAGATGACGCCCTTGACGTCAATATTGCTTTGGCGCAATTGTTTCGCGGACTCCGAAATCTCGCCGATGGTAGTACGCTCAAAGCGTGACACGAGGAAGACCGTGCCACAGCGAGCGGCAAGAACACCCGTATCGGCGACCGCCAGAACTGGCGGGGTATCGATCAGGACAAGATCATATTGATCGCTAACAGTCTCCAGGAGATTCACCATTCTTTCATTCAGCAACAGCTCTGCCGGATTGGGAGGCAGCACACCTGTCGAGATAAAGTCGAGACCGGGCGCGACGTCACGAGAAATAGCCACCTCGAGGGACGTGCGGCCGGCGATCACTTCCGAAAGGCCCTGTTGCCGGTCGAGACCGAAATACTGATTCAAATAACCCTTTCGCAGGTCTGCGTCGATAAGCAGGACACGCTTCCCACCGGCGGCCATGATCGCTGCCAGGTTGGCCGAGACAAATGACTTCCCTACGCCCGGTGTCGGCCCTGTCAACAGAACACGGTTGTTTGGGGCATCCATTATCGCGAACTGCAGCGACGTTCTCAGGCTTCGCAGGCTTTCAATCGAAAGATCATGAGGCAGGCTCTGCGCCAGCAGATGCACGCCGGGTTTCCTCAGGCGCGCCTCTTCCGCAAGTGACAGTTGTGCAAGCGAGAGCGGAATGGTGGCGTAGACATTCAACCTGGTGTGCTGCTCGATATCCTGTGGATCCGTAATTCCCCCAAAAAGCGCATTGCGTAGGAACGACGCGATCACGCCCAGAACGACACCAATCATCCCGGACAAGATGATCACGAGTGCTTTGCGCGGTGCAACCGGTTCCTCGGGGACGGGTGCGTTGTCGATCAGGCGGACGTTACCCACCTTGCCAGCCTTCACGAGCTTCAACTGCTGCATGTTATTCAGCAGCCCGATAAAGAGATCGTTATTGACCTGTACATCTCGCATTAGACGAAGAGTGTCCTGCTCAACGTCCGGAAGTACCTTCATGCGCTTAGTGATACTTGAGGATTTCGCCGCCATCACGGCGATCTGCTCATCCAATGCCTGAATCGAGGGATGATCGGGGCGGAATCGTGTAATCAACTCGGCTCGTTTCTGCTTGAGTTCGAGCAGACTGGAGTCCGCACTGACGCTCTCCTGCAGATACGCTTTGCTCTCTTCACTTAGATCAAAGGTTCCGCGCTTGTTGCGCATGTCGTTGTACTTTGCCTCTGCACGCTCAAGGTCCTGCTTCAACTGCGGCAGGAGTCCGCCCAGGAACGCAAGGGATTTCTCGGCCTCGGCAGATTTCCGTCGGATATTCTGCGCAACGTACTCATTGCCGATCTCATTCAGGATGCTTGCTGTCAGACGCGGATCGTTGCCATCCAGAGAGGCACCGATAATTCCGCTTTGCTTGCCCCGCTCCGCAATATTGAGCTGATCCTGAAGATCCCCAATTGTCTTCAGGCGGGAACTACGCACGAGGTTGAACTTCACCCCCGGCTTTGCATTCAGCTCCGTGACGAGAAGGTAAAAGTCACCAAGGCTCTGGCGCGATTCAGTCAATTCACCAATCTGCCCCTCGATTGGCTTATCGAGATCACGGTGCTCTACTCGAAAACGACCATTACCCAGTGCCACAAGCGTGAACTTCTCGTCCTCCATTTCCTTTGGTACATCAAACTGACGGACCTTGATGGACTCACGCCCCCAGGCATAGCCACCGAAGCCAAGAAATCCCGGCTCGGACAATCCCTTCGACCGCCGCGCAAACCACTGGCCAATCAGGGGAAAGTACCTCGGCTTCGCATCAATATAAAGCTGCAGGTTGTCGACGGCCTTCTCGACTACCATCCGAGATCCGATGATCTCTATTTCAGATGCAGCCTGAGTCTTCACATCAAACAAGCTTGACACATCGCCAAGCAGGCTTTTGGCATCACCCGGAATATCTTCAACCTGAATGAGAATATCGGCACGATAAACAGGTCTCGCGAGAAATGCATACGCAGCGCCGAGCACCATTACCAGTGCCGCGATCGATGCGATTAGCCATCGATTCGCTATGATGACATCCAAGTATCGGACGAGGTCGATATCATCATCTTGCATAGAAGTTGCCACAGGAAACGATGGAGGATTCTGATTCATATTTATCACTGCAAATTCTATTAACCCAGGGCTCGAATGCGCGGCACCCACGCACTCACACCGCGTTGAATCAACTCCAACGATTGCTCGAAACGTTCCCGCGATAGTTTGTAAGGATCGGGAACATCAATTTTCTCGAGTTCGCCCAGCCGAAACACTTTGCCCGTGGTTACGGGATGGCGTCGCTGCACTTCATGCTTTTGTTCGCCATCCATGACAAGAATTAGATCCGCCTGACTTGCCAGCACATTGTTCAGTTGCTGAGCACGATGAGAATGAATGTCCACACCGACCCCATCCATCAGATCGATGGCTACGGAGTCAGCAGGTTTTCCAACAAGCGCGCCCAAACCTGCGGAGTAGACGTTCAGCTCGGGCATCGAATCACGCAGCAACCCCTCCGCCATCGGACTACGGCAGATGTTGCCAATGCAGACGATCATGACGTTCTTGATCATTTCATTACATTGGCAGTGGAAGTGAAAAAGCTGCCAATCGGCAATAGCTGATTGACCGTGCGGGCCCAACGGGTGACGCCGGCGGTATCGACATAGACGACATCCTTCGGGCGCATTTCGAAAGCCTCGGCAAGCGCCAGAGACACCGGTGACTTACCATCCAGGTGGAAGACCTGCGCCTGTCCATCAACCTCCTTGCGGATGACGTAAATCTCCTTGGCATCCGAAGTGTTGGGATTTACACCGCCCGCCTCACCCAGAGCTTCACTCAGCGTCAGATGGCCGTTACGTGGCAGTACCGTGACGGGCTTCATTACTTCGCCGGTGACGAACACCTTGCTGTCCTCGCGCTGCTCCACACGCACGATGTCGCCATGGCGCAGCAGGATGCGCGCGGGATCAACGCCCTTAGCCAGCAATGCCGGCAGACTCAAGTGGTAGATCTTGCCATTGCGTGAAAGGCGGATGCGGCTATTGTCGCCAGTCAGTACATTCACGCCACCGGCACGATTTATCGCCTCCACGAGTGTCATCGGCACATCATCGATGTTCTGCGGCCCCGGCGTCTTGACCTCACCATCGATATAGACGCGCTTGCTGCGATAGGCCAACACTCGCACGGTGACCTGAGGCATGGTGACGACCTTATCCAGCCTCTTGCTCAGATCGCCGCGGATCTCATCCGCCGTCTTGCCGACGACTTCCACCTTGCCGGCATACGGAAACTGAATCGTGCCGGCCGCGGTGACAACGTAGCCCGGCACATTGGCCGCGCCGCTGTAGTTGGGAATGTCGTAGGCGTTGCCGATGGAGTAGGTCTGCGTGGGGAAGACCAGTTCCGGGTGGTCCCAGACCACGATGGACAAGATGTCGCTGGGGCCGACGCGATAGGGTTGCGGCTCGGCGAACAGCTCTTCCACGCCCTGGTTGGCGGCAGGGCTGTTTGCCTTCATCGCGCGCACCAGGTCGAGGGTGATCGGCGTCACCTTCGGCGCGGAGTCGGGATCCTCGGGGTTCAGGGGCCGTTGCGGGTCGAACCGCATGCCGGGGGCAAAGGCGCAAGACGCCAACAGGGGAACCGCGATCAGAGCGATGAGTCCTTTGCGGGCGAGTAAGATTCTTGACAGCATGAATACGTCTTCAGAGTTGACATGACGCCGAGCACACGCAAAGCGGCACCCGGCCATCGGCCTGGCCGACGGCTGCCTGTGCTGCGTCTTCACGTGTTCCCTGCCGACAACCTGCCGGCCAACTCGGCAACCACACACCCCTGGAACCGGCGCAAGAGCCGGATTGACCGGCCTGCCTGCGCGTGGGGGCCGGCGTGTGCTTCTTGTTGTATCGCCATCGATTTGGCGAATTTTATAACTTGGCGATTTTAGCATTTCACTTTAGGGCTGACCACGCGCGGCCACATCACCCTGTGTGAAATCGTAACTTTTAGGCGGCAATCACGTCACTTCCCTTGCCCTGGCGCCAGTTGCGGAAAGGCCGGGCAGGCGAAATTGCTGGCTTTAAAAAACAACACCCGAGTGGGTTAAAAAAAACGCACATCAAGTGAGAAAAAACGAGATATGTATCTGAAATGGCATATTCGACATCCGGCCAATTCCGGCCGATTCCGGCCAGCCCGAAAGGTAGCAAGCAATGAGGGGTTGCCCCACCCCACACGCAGGGGGATGAACTCATCGGTCGGTTGTGATCGCCGCGGATGGCCCGCGTGTGCGGTCCGTGCTGTGTCGGAGGCAGGTTGAGCGCTGGGGTGCGGCGTGGTGCGCCGGTCAGGCTGTCCTTCTGCTAGGTGCATGCGCCAGAGGGGCAGCTTGATAGGGACATGGTAGGCCAGCAGTTGCGCAGCCTAAGGTGTGGATTTGGCAGCAGGATCGAAACGGTGCCGTGCTCTACGTTCAGGATGGAGGTGCGATGGGAACCGCCTGCCAGCGCACGGAGACGCCCTCTCCTCCCAACCCTCCTGACGCGGGGGTGCAAGGCCTTGGGGGGATTTCGATAATCATTCGCAGCACCGCATGAACGCAATCCGAAAGCCCTGACGCCATGAACAACACACTCATCTATCTGATTGCCATGATGGCCTTTGAACTGGCCTGGTTCCTGCCATTCCGGAGCGTGTTCAAGCAGGCCCACTTTCATCCGGGGTACGCGTATCTGTCGCTGGTGCCGATCCTTGGGCCGCTCGCCTGCATCTGGATTCTGGCAGCCAGGCGCTGGCCGCTGAAGAACAGGCTCGTAAAGACCTACAGCTAACCCCCACGTCACGCCGGCGCGCTAACGCTTTGCCAGCGCCCGCCCTGGGCACTTCCTGCCCGGGGCGGGCTGAGGGCGCAATCCGCTTGATTGCCCTACCCTCTCTTGAGATGGCCTGCCGCGCTTGCGGCCGCTCAATTCCTCCCGCCAACTGGCGCCACCTGACAAATGGGTGCCTCTCAACGCCAGCGGAACTCTTTCAGTTAGCCCAAGCACGCAGCGACGCAAAGCCGCCATAGCCTCCGCTCGCGCAACCCTGCCGAACTCACCAAAAAACACATTTGTGCCCTTTCGCACAGAAGTGCTCAACAGCACCCTGTAACAATTCGTAGCCAGACCTCGCTTTTTCCCAAGAAGATCGTATTATTCGGAGCAATTCCCCCCGTACGGGGGGTTGTGTCAAAGCAGGTACATACGAAGAGCATGCACCGAACAGGTGCGATCGAACTGGGGACAGGGAACCCCGCGCGATACATGCCATTGCTACTCCCGACCATCGCAACGCGTCATGCGGATCCCGTTGGATTCGTTGAAGCCGGAGATGGATTTGTTGGATTTGCTGGATTTCCAGGGGTGATATTTATGACAACGGATACTGATGTGGCTGAAAAGCCATATTACAGCACGCGAACGGCGGCCAAGCTGCTGAACGTTTCGCTGGGCACGGTCCAGAAGATGGTGGAGCGTGGCGAGCTGGGTGCTTGGAAGACCAATGGCGGTCACCGGCGCATTCACAAGGAAACCGTGCACAACCTGCTGGCCACCCGGGTTGGCAAGGAGACGCCGGCTTCCGTGCATGAACTGGATCTGGTTGTCTTCCACCCCAATCACCAGGAAGCGCAGAAGATCCACACGCAGCTCGACAAGTGGGGCTTGCCGCTTAAGAGCGTGGTGGTGGAAGACGTGATCGACACGATCATCACCTCGGTCAGCAGCCACCCGCGTGTGGTGCTTTACTACCTGGACGAAGTGAATCCGGCCGAGATGGCCCGGATCGAGAAGCTGCAGCAGTTCTTTGTGAGCCAGCGCGTGGTGTTTGCCGTCATCACCAGCCGGCGCAGTTTCGAGGGTGTCACGGATGCACTGCAGCATCGCGGCATCATGGTGTTCCTGAAGACGCCGACGCTGGATGAAGTCAAGGGATTCCTGCGCGCGCAACTGATGATGAACGGGCGCACCGGCGCCTGAGCGGACAGCCTGGGGCCGCTGTGCCCCGCTGCGCCTACGGGGGTGCCGCGCGCCGGCAAGGCGCCAGACTGGCCGGGCGTTGATCCACCCGGCCAGCCCGATGCCCCCGTTCCCACCCCACTAGTTCGTTCCCGCTTCCACGGCCTGTCCGCGGAGCGGCCCGCTGAACCCCAACCGGACCGCCCCGCTCAGGCCGCCATCGCCTGGCCTAGCCCGGCTGCGCTGAGCCCAGCCGCTGCCGCCGGCGCTTCCCCCTCCTCCGCCATCACCCATCCGTACAGGTCGCGCGGATCGGGCGCGTTGGCTACCAGTTCCACGTACCGGCCGATATGCAGGGCATGCGCCTTCGCATGCAGCCAGCGCAGGGCCGAGTAGTCTTCCAGCGCAAACCCGACGGAATCGAACAAGGTGACTTCGTCCGGGTTCGTGCGGCCGCGCGCCTGCCCGGCCACCAGTTGCCATAGCTCGGTCACCGGCGTGTCCGCCGGCAATTGCTGGATTTCTCCTTCGGTCCGTGTCTGCGGCGCGTATTCGACGACGATGCGCGCGTGCCGAAGAATGTCCGGATGCAGTTCAGTCTTGCCCGGGCAATCGCCACCGACTGCGTTCAGGTGCACGCCCGGCCGAACCATGTCCGGATGCAGGATGGTGGCGCGCGTCTTGTCTGCCGTGGCGGTGGTGATGATGTCGGCCCCGCGCACCGCATCGCGCGCCGAGGCTGCCGGCAGGATGGCCAGGCCCGGCACGCCGGCCAGGTTGCGCACCAGCTTGGCGGTGGCGGCCGGATCAACGTCATAGGCGTGGATGGTGTGCACGCCCAGCATGCCGTGGAAGGCCAGCGCCTGGAATTCGGCTTGCGCGCCATTGCCGATCAGGGCCATGGTGGCGGCGCCCGGCCGGGCCATCAGCTTGGCGGCCAGCGCCGAGGTGGCGGCTGTGCGCAGCGCGGTGCCCAGGGTCATGTCGGCCAGCAGCAGCGGGAAGCCGCTTTCCACTTCAGCCAGCACGCCGAAGGCCATCACCGTTGGCATGGCGTGGCGGGCGTTGCGCGGGTGGCCGTTTACATATTTGAAGGTGTACTGCACGCCGTCGGTCACCGGCATCAACTCGATCACCCCTTCAGGTGAGTGGCTGGCCAGGCGGGCCGATTTTTCGAAGGCATCCCAGCGGGAGAGGTCTTGCTGGATATAGCTGGCCATCTCGGCAATGGCCTGCCCGACGCCGACATGGCGCACCAGACGGCCGACGTCGCCGGCGTCCAGGAAGCGTGTCATGGCGGATTCCTTCATGTTGGTCTCCTGTGCGTTCCCTTCGTACTGTCCTTGTGTTCCGTTCGTGTTCCGTATGCTCGCCGGTAGCCGCTGCGCGCCGCGCCAACTGGCGCCACGCTCAGGCGGCCGCCTGCTCCCCCGTGCTCGTGTCCGCCACGCGGGTGGCGGCGCTGCTGCGGTCCAGCCGCAGCGTCATGCAGTAGGCACCGCCGCCGGACAGCATGAAGGGAGTCAGGTCCACTTCATGCAGCCGATAGCCGCGCTGGCCCAGCTCGCTGCGCAGGTGCGGGGTGGTGCGGGTCATCACCACCTGGTCGTGCAGGTTGACGGCGTTCACGCTGAAGTGGCGCAGGTCCGCCTCGGTGGCCTCGATGCGCTGGCTGAGCGGCACGCGCCGGCGCAGTTCGCGCAGCGAATCTTCCGAGAAGGCGGGCGGGTAATAGAGGATCTCGCCGCCCGACAGCGGGCAGAAGCAGACGTCCAGGTGGTAGCTGTGCTCGGTGGCCAGTTCCAGCGCCACCACGGGCCGGTCGAAATGGGCGGATACCGCGTCGGCCGCGACTCTCGTGGAGCGCGGGCCGAAGCCGGCCCAGAAGTGGCCGCGCGTGGCATCCCAGATGCAGTCGCCCGCCCCTTCCTGGTAACAGCCTTCGGGCAGCAGGCTCACGTCGGTCAGCAGGCCGCGCTCGCGCAGGCCTTCGAAGATTCGGGCGAACGGCGCTTCCTCGCCGCGGCGCTGCGGGTAGCGGAAGCGCGCCAGCAAGGCGCGGCCATCCAGTACCACGGCGGCGTTGGCCGGGAACACCATGTCCGGCTGGCCGGCGGTGCCCTGCGCCACCTCCACGGCAAACCCCGCGGCCTGCAGCGCCTCGCGCAGCGCGCCGAAGGCATCGACCGCGCTGCGGTGCATGCCTTGCGGGTCACTCGCCCACCGCGCTGGATCCATCCACGGATTGATGCTGTAGGAAACATCGTAGTGGGTCGGATCGACCAGCAGGATAGTGGCTTGGGTCATTGCGCGGCTCCTTTCGTTGTCAGTCAGGGGTCAGGTTGGGGGCTGGGGAGTCGTGTCCGGTCCCGCTTGGCCTGACTGAATTCTGGGAGATGACGGCGCTAACTAAAAGGGAGCAGAATGAGCAAAACGCGCTGCACATTTAGCAGATTGCTAGCGCCTTCTGGCACTTTGCCAAGTACCGTCTGAAACACACCGGAAGCCGGCTCCATGGACGACACCGACCGCCAATTGCTCTCCCTGCTGCGTGACAACGCACGCATGCCGGTGACCGCACTGGCCAAGGCGCTGCGCGTGTCGCGCGCCACCGTGCAGAACCGCATCGCCAAGCTGGAACAGGACGGCGTGATCGTGGGCTATACGGTGCGCCTGAAGCCCGAAGCCGAGCCGCACCGCATCCGCGCCTGGATGACGGTAGCGGTGGAAGGTAATAAATCGCGCGAGGTACTGCAGGCCCTGCGCGGCGAGCCGAACGTGCAGGCGCTGCACACAACCAATGGGCGCTGGGACATCATTGCCGAGCTGCGGGCGGATTCGCTGGAGGCCTTCGACCGGACGCTGGATAGGGTGCGGATGATTGAGGGGATTTCGGCGACTGAGACGAGCATTTTGCTCAGTACTTACAAGTTGTAAAGCTTTGCGGGGATTGCCTCGCTAAGCTGGGCGAGTCGCTGCATCCGCAGCGATGGGGTTTAGCAGCCCGACTGAAAAGGATGGACGATCGCCAAATGGCGGTATTCTTTCGTCCATCGCGCCCGCGCGCGTCCATGCTTCCCATGGGCGGGCCCTGGCGGGGGAGCCTCCGGGCTCGCCGGTCCTTTTCGCCGGTCTGCTAACCCTGCCTTGCGCCCGCCCACCCCGATTAGCAGCGGGGAGCGGCATTCGACCGCACGAAAAGGAGGCATTCCCATGCTTCGATCTTCGCTCGCCCTCATGGGGCTATCGGTACCACCACGGCAACCCACACCACAAAGCGCTCCCACGCCAACAAGGAGGGCCCGCCATGCGTGAACACAGCCACAGCAACGTCACCGTCAGCCACAGCGGCTCTGCCGTCTGCGTGACCACGTGGTACGCGCTGGAAACCCCGCTGGAAGTCGCCGCCGACAAGGCCGCGCAACTGCACAGCTTGCTGTTCTTCCTGCGCGACTACGCCGCCAGCAATGACAACTTCGGCGAGCTGTTGCCGGCCATGCACGAGGGGATTCTCTCTGTGGCGGTGGGGTTGGCGCTGGAGGCGCAGTTGTTGAGTGAGCTGGCTGGCATGGGGGAGGACGAAGGCTGAACCCAAATCGGCCGATCCTGACCATCGTCGCGCTCATCGTCGTCTGACACCGGTAGAAGGAGGCGTGTGAATCGCCAAAAAATGACCATTTTGACCACAATTGACCACTTTGGACCAGAGTAGTACGCTGTGATCATTGGCACGATGTTTGTGCCGGGGGAGGCCGTCGTAGAAACGACAACTCGTTTCGCGGGCTCCCCTGCTCCCGGTTGCCCAGGGAGCGGTCAGCAAGGAGATAGGAAATGACTCCAGCCCTCACGACCTTTAGCGCGAGGGACGCAAAGACCCGCTTCGGCGAGGTTCTGGATGAGGCACTCGGCCGCCCGGTTGCGATCACTCGGCATGAGCGTCTCACGGCTTACGTGGTGTCGAAGCGGGACTTTGACGCGCTCGTGAACCGCATCCAGGAACTCGAAGACCAGCTTTGGCTTGCCAGGGCAGAGATCGCTCGCAATGAGGGATACGCGAGCCCCGAAGAAGTCGGTGCGTTCCTGAGCGCCAACCGGAACGCTGACAATGCACCTGAAGATGACCAAGCAGGCGCTAAAGGCCTGCAGCAAACTTGACGCAAAGCAGTATCGCCAAGTTGTATCGGCCATCTTTGGGCTGATGAACAATCCCGAACCCCACGACAGCCAACCATTGCAAGGCGCCTCCCGCGGAGAGCGTCGTCTTGACGTCGGGGAATACCGCGTCATTTATGCGGTGGAAGGCGATGAGCTTGTTGATGTCGTGGTCGTGGGTAAGCGCAATGACGATGACGTGTACAAGCTCTGGGAACGCTTGAAGTAGCCCCACCTCAAGAGCAGCCGGCCGACTAGACATCATGCTCAGCCGCGTTCCGCTCCTGCACGTAGTCAAGCATGAAGTCACGCAGGAGCGGCACACCACTCCGGTGAACCCCATTCTGTGTCATCGCAATCGCGCGAAGCTTCGCCCCTCCAGGAATTTCAGCTGACGCTTTGAAGAAATCGCAAAGCGGAGGGCCGGGCGACGACCTTGAATAGACCCTGGTCGCTCGCGTTGCGACAATTCCCCACCGCCTTTCGGCCTCTCCTGATGGCTAGCACACGCACAGTAGATCAGTTTCGCGTGTGAGCACTTTGATGTGCCACTTAGCGAAACGAGGACCTATGGCGGAAAGATCTCTGCGCATCCGGAAAGGCTACGAGGGCATTCTCTCGATGGTTCGGGAGTGGATCCTATTTGTCGCGCTGGGCCTTGTCGCGCCGGTCTTGGCCACCTATCTCTATCTCGGACTGCTGGCGGGCCAATCTGGATCAGATGCTTTTGCATTCGTAGGGCCAAGCTGCCCCCGCACCGCTCCCGTCTGCATGATGCGCTGCATGCCAGCGACCTTGGTCGCCTTCGGATCCTTGAGTTTCTGCACATCCCGCTCAACAACCGGTTTGAACTGCTGCATAGGGACCGGGCCGGGCAGTACAGCATTCGGATCAACGAACAGTGGCGTATCTGCTTCCGGTTTGCCAGCTGTCATGCAAGCGACGTCGGGATCGTTGACCACCATTGACGACGCTGGAAGTCAGATCGACCCGGAACACTCTGAAGATGAGCACTGCCATGACCCGTCATATCCTGCTTGCTACCCCGGGCGAGATTCTCGCGCGGGATTGGCTCGGACCATTCGGCCTCTCCCACTACGCGCTGGCCAAGGCCATTGGCGTGCCCCTACGCCTCATCAATGAGATTGTGAGAGGCGAGCGCGCCATCACGGCTGACACCGCGGTACGCCTGGGCGCCTACTTCCGCACGGATCCGCAAAGCTGGATGCGCCTGCAGTCCCACTACGATATGGAACTAGCCAAAGAGAGCATTGGCGAAGATGTGCTGCGCAAGATTGAGCAACACGAATTCGCCAGAGCGACGTAATCGCATCTGCCGGCCGTGGGGCAAGGCTGATTGATCAAGCCACCCGGAACATGCAAAAGGAGTTCGGAGGCGTCATGGCATCTGCAACCTTGACATCAAGAGGACAGGTCACGATCCCCGTTGAAGTGCGCACCCACCTGGGCCTGTCCAGCGGGGACCGCATCGAATTCATCCTCAACGAGCAGACGGGACGGTATGAGGTAATTCCGGCGACCCGCTCGGTTACCGCACTCAAAGGCATCATCCGTAAGCCAACGAAACCGGTGTCGGTCGAAGAGATGAACGAAGCCATCGCGGAACGGGAAGCGTCGGCCCGATGGCTGCCTTGCGGCGCTTCGCTCCTGCCAGCGCTGCCCGCTACCCTCCCTCCACATAAGCCCGCAACCCCACCGCCAGCGCGTCAAGCGTCACCGCGCAACGCGCACTCCCGCGCAGGTCTTCGTGCATGGTGACCCAAGTGTCCAGGGTCGGCGCGAACTGGTCTGGCAGCAGGCGGGCCAGCTGCACGCGCCAGATTTCGTGGCGCTCATGAGTTACGCAGCAGCGAAGCGTGACGCTGGGCAGCTTGATGTTGTCGGCCGCGTGGGGGAAGTGGTTTGCATGATGCTATCGCTGCCGATCCACAGGGGGGAGCAGTTTCCTACTGTGGTGCCGCTGTGCTAGTGGAGTTACCGCTGGCCCGCGAGTTTGACGAGGAAGCGGAGTGGCGATGTTGAGCGTACGTATTCGTGGTTCCCGCTGATGAGGGATCTTCGTGGATCCCTTTGCTTCCTGCGGCGCTATACATCTGCAACCTATCGGCGTTCACGCCGGTGGCCGAATAGGGCTGCGTCTTGCGCGTACCGTACGCCCCTGCCCCCGCCATCCCTGCTGCGGTTGCTGCGTTGCCGTAGCCAACGCCTCCATACGACGTCGCGCCGCCATACTGCATTGCGCTGCCGAGTTGGCCACGGCCGCTCATTCCAAACGGTTGCCCAGCATGTGCGGAAGTTGCCAGTACGGCGGCGGCGAGAATGTAGAGGGATTTCATATCTTGGCTACTACGGTCAGTGAGGTCCGACCCGTGAATGGTAGATGGCCGGCGTGACAACAGAACGCGCGAGTGGATCGTTCCGGTTCCCCACGTAAGTCGTATGTTTCGCAGAAGGTGTCGCGGTGATGGCGATGACGCCGATGCGCACGCGGCGCGAGCTGGCGGTGGCGCTGATCGCCACGGTGGTGGTCAGCTTGTGCGGCGGCACTGCGGTGATTCAGCACTTCGGCCTGGCCGGCTGGATGGGCAGTCTCAACGGATCCGTGGCGCTCGGCGGGGTCTACTTCTCGTGTGGGCTGCCCGGCTGGGCCGTGGTCTGATGGCTGCTCAACTTCTTCGAGCGCCGGCGCGGCCGGGGCCTGGGTCGCAGGGCAAGCCTGCGAGCGGAGCTGTGATGCACTGACACCCGGCCGATAGGCAGAGCCTGACGGAAGAAAAAGAGGGTATAGGCGCGGGGACGTCTATACCCTCGATGAAGTTAGCAACGGGGTCATTAGTTGCTGCCTAGAATTATGCTGCGCAGCAGCAAACTTACATCCCTACGGATGCAGGGATTATCTCGAAGAGGGGTAAAGAAATCGGCATTGCGGTCGAAACGGGCGCCGTGTGAGGTGCCGGACGCGCCGGTGGCGGCTGACTATGACGCCTGCAGCCCCCCAGGCTCCAGGGAAAGACGTGCGCGGCATTCATTCGGGAAGCCGCACGCGCGGCTGCCGAGGCCACGCTGCGTGACCAGACGATCATCGCGGTAACCCCGAAGGCCTACGCGGCGTTCCTCGCTCGGCTCGATATGCCACCGCAACCCAATGACCGTTTGCGCAAGACTTTGCGTACGTCGGCGCCGTGGGACAAGGCTGATTGGTCAAGCCAGCTAAGGCGTATCGGACCGGCTGCGACATAGACAGTTGCCGCCCGGTCGGCCACCTGCGTGCCTTAGGCAGCAGCGATTAACCACCAGATCGCTTGGACTAGACTAGGGAGGATGTTCAAGACTCGCGCAAGACCGGATATCGAGTCGATGGGTCCGGATGCACAACGAGCACGTGAAACAAGCCGACCTTGGCCTGAACCTGAGCAACCGGCGCATACGTGGATGGCTTGGCCGAGCTTTCGAGTCGACCGATGCGTGCCGCGACGGCGAAGCGCTCACGGCCCCCGGCTCTCGGAGCCCAGAAATCCACACGCAGCGATTCCGCCATCCGCAGGGCGGCTAGCGAGACCAGCGCAAGGAGGCCGAAATCATGAGCAAATTGTTTGCTGCAGCATGGTCCCTGGGCGGCATTGCCAGGCGCCGACTGAACCTGAAATCCGCTTTTTTCGGCTTGGTCGCCGCTGCCACGGTCATATTGCAGGGGTGCTCGACTACACCGGAACGCCTGCCAGCAGTCCCCCCGGAACTAACGGCGAAAGCGGAAATTCCTGGCATGCCCGGGGTTCGCTACACGGCAGGGATTGATATTCCAGAATTGAAGGAAGCGGCTTTACAAGCACTGAAGCGAGAACGGGATTACCTTGTGCAGCAGGGGCACAAAGGCCCGATGCCACCGGCGGTGTATGTCGCGATTTCGGGTGGTGGCGACAACGGTGCATTCGCCGCTGGCCTACTGAATGCGTGGACGGCGACCGGGACGCGACCGGAGTTCAAGCTTGTTACCGGCATAAGCACTGGGGCTCTGATTGCGCCTTTCGCTTTTCTCGGGCCGAAATACGACGCGACGTTGAAAGAGGTCTACACGACCATCACCCCAAAAGACGTATTGAAGCCGCGTAGCCTTATTGCCGGCGTGCTGAGCGACGGGATGGCCGACAATGCGCCCTTGCTAGCGCTGACGCGAAAGTCTGTGACCAGCGACTTGCTCAGCGAGATTGCCGCGGAGTATGCGAAGGGCCGCATGCTGTTGGTTGCTACTGCCGACCTCGATGCACGGCGCGCAATCATATGGGACATGGGCAAGATCGCAAGCTATGGGGGGCCCAAGGCATTAGACCTCTTCATCAATGTCATGGTGGCGTCCGCGTCGATCCCGGGCGGCTTTCCACCGATGATGATTGACGTCGAAGCCAACGGAAAGCCCTATCAGGAAATGCATGTTGATGGGGGCATCGTGGCACAAGTGTTCGCCTATCCCGCCGGGATCCGCATTAGGGACGAGGCGGCTTCAGTCGGCGTCAATCGGGAGCGCAAACTCTATGTGATCCGCAACGCCAGACTCGATGCGGATTGGGCGCAGGTTGAGCGCTCCACGATGAGCATTGCTGCTCGCGCGGTCGCTTCGCTGATTCAAAGCCAGGGCATCGGCGACCTCTACCGCATCTATGCCACAGCAGAGCGTGACGGCGTTGATTTCAACCTTGCCTTCATTCCGGCCAGTTTCAAGGCGCCGCACAAGGAAGAGTTCGACAACGATTACATGCGAGCCCTCTATGCAACTGGCTACAACATGGAGTTGAACGGTAACCCTTGGGTTAAAGCGCCTCCTGGGTTCGCCTTGCCGGCCACTGCATCCGGGGGAAAATAGCCTCAGGGCCCGTTGGGAGATGCGCGTCGCACCTGCACAAGCGAGCGTCCAGTGTCTTGCAGCGAGCCTGTGCCCGCGAAACGACCCCTGGGTTGTGATCTGGCGCCCGCCTTGCGGGCAGGGTCTCGCCTTCGTGGGGACGACCGGTGGGTAGGCCAGCGACAGCAAGGCCATTTTCAGACGGGTTGTCAGTGCTTGCGGCAAGCAGACTCCTTACACTAAAGTAAGGAAGATGAAGATCTGGAGGCGCCATGGCATCCACAACCTTGACATCGAAAGGTCAGGTCACGATTCCCGTAGAGGTGCGGACCCATCTGGGCCTGTCCACCGGGGACCGCATTGAATTCATCCTCAACGAGCAATCGGGACGGTATGAGGTGGTCCCTGCCACCCACTCGGTTACCGCACTCAAAGGCATCATCCGCAAGCCCGCGAAGCCGGTGTCGATCGAGGAGATGAATGAAGCAATCGCTGAGCAGGGAAGGTCGGCCCGATGATCGGCCTGGACACGAATGTGCTTGTCCGGTACTTCGCGCAGGACGATCCGATCCAGTCAAAGAAGGCCACTGCACTGATCGAATCGCTAACGGCTGACAGCCCAGGCTACGTCACGCTGATCGCCCTGGTCGAAGTCGTGTGGGTACTTGGGCGCGCCTATGGTGCGGACCGCAGTGAAATCGCGCTGGTTGTCGAGACACTGCTTCGCACAAGGGAACTGGTAGTCGAAGCGGCGGACACAGTGTGGAAGGCATTGCGGCTGTATGCAGGATCGTCGGCCGATTTCGCTGACTGCCTGATCGAACGGGCGTGTCATGAAGCCCAGTGTGAATACACGGCAACGTTCGACACCAAGGCCGCCAAGATCGCCGGAATGCGGCTCGTGGCCTAACCAGGGGAACCGCTCCTCGTGGTCCTTTTATGGTGATCTCGAAGTGTGATCCGGCACGGCCACGCCACCATGGCCGGCCTGACCACCGCGCCGCCCGCTACCCTCCCTCCACATAAGCCCGCAACCCCGCCGCCAGCGCAGCAAACGTCACCGCGCAGCGCGCACTCTCGCGCAGGTCTTCGTGCATGGTGACCCAGGTATCCAGGGTGGGCGCGAACTGGTCCGGCAACAGGCGGACCAGCCGATTGTCCCGCGCCGCCAGCGCGACATGGCACACGCCGATACCAAAGCCGGCGCGCAGCGCCCCGAGCTGGGCCAGGTCGCTGTCGGCGCGGAAGGCCAGGCTGTCGCGCGAGAACACTGGGTATTGCTGTTGCACGCGGCGGATGAAGGCGGTTTCCCGGTCGAAGCCGATCAGGGTGTGACGGGTTAGTTCATCCATCGACTTTGGCGTGCCATGCGCCGCCAGGTAGCGTTGATGGGCATGCAGGCCGAGTTCGATGCCGCCCACTCGCTTTGCCACCAGCGCGCCCTGCTCAGGACGGAACATGCGCACGGCGATGTCGGCCTCGCGCCGCAGCAGGTCGTCTGCCCGGTTGGACAGCACGAGTTCGACGGTCAGTTCCGGATGCTGGCTGCGCAGTGCCGCTAGGATGGGCGGCAGCACCTCCACGCCGATGATCTCGCTCGCCGTCAGCCGCACCGTGCCCCGCACGCCGGCGCCGTGGCTGCTGGCCACGCGGCGCAGCGCGGCGGCGGTGGTGGCCAGGCTGGCGGCGTAGGGCTGCAGTTCGTGGGCCGCGTCGGTGGGGGCGAAGCCGTCGAAGGAGCGCGTGAAGAGCTTCAGGCCCAGCGCGGCCTCGAGGCTGTCGATGTGCCGGCCGACGGTGGGCTGCGTGAGGCCCATCGCCCGCCCGGCCGCGGACAGCGAGCCCGTTTCCAGCACCTGCAGGAAGGTGCGGTACCACTCCCAGTTGGGCTCGGCTTCGGCCATGGTATGCATTTTTCTATAGCTACAAGTCGATTCTAGCCAATTTCCTTTTTGCTGCCGCCGTCGCACACTGCGTTCATCCCTCTCACGCCTTCCTCCATCCCTGACCCGGGGAGCCTGGGCCGGAAGGCCAGCCAAACAGGAGAATCACCATGACCAAGGTTGCGCTGTTCGGTGCCGCAGGCGCCATCGGCCAAAGCGTTGCCGCCGCACTGCGCGGCCAGGGCCAGCCCTACCGTGTGGTCGGGCGCAGCGAGCGCAGCCTGCGCGAGGCCTTCGGCGCCGACCCGCTCGCCGAGATCGTCACTTGGAACCCTGACTCGCCGGCCTCGGTGCGCGCCGCGGCCGAGGGCGTGGAGACGCTGATCTATATGGTCGGCGTGAACTACTGGCAGTTCGAGCTGCATCCCGAGCTGATGCGCAAGACGCTGGAAGGCGCGGTGGCCGCCGGCGTCAGGCGGATCGTGCTGATCGGCACTGTCTACCCCTACGGCCACCCGCAGGCCAACCCGGTGCGCGAAGACCACCCGCGCGAGCCGCATACCTACAAGGGGCGCATGCGCCTGGCCCAGGAAGATCTGCTGATGCAGGCCCACGCGGCGGGCCGTAGCCAGGCGACCGTGCTGCGCCTGCCGGACTTCTACGGCCCCGGCGTGGAAACCAGCTTCCTGCACCGGGCCGCTCTGGCGGCGGTGAACGGCGGCACGGCCGATATGATCGGCCCCGTCGATCTGCCGCATGAGTTCGTCTTCGTGCCCGATGTGGGGCCGGTGGTGGTGCGGTTGGTGGAGACGCCGGCCGCCTACGGCAAGATCTGGCACCTTGCCGGGGCGGGCGTGGCGAGCCAGCGCGCATTGGTGGCGGAGATGGAACGTCAGACCGGCAAGCGACTGAAGCTGCGCGTGGCGGGCAAGACGATGCTGCGCCTGATCGGCATGTTCAATCCCCTCATGCGTGAACTGGTGGAGATGCACTACCTGCAGACGGATCCCGTGATCCTGGACGACACGGCGCTGCAGCGGCTGCTTGGGCCGATCCACAAGACGCCCTATGCGGAAGGCATCCGCCAGACGCTGGCGGCGGTGCCAAGGACCGGCGCGCTGGCGGCAGCGGCGGCCTGAGGGGGGATCGGTAAAAGGCAGCACGTCGTGGCTGCTGGCGCCTGCCCTCTCCCCCGGCCCCTCTCCCGCAAGCGGGAGAGGGGAGCAAACCGGCGCGGGGCGAAAGCCCAGCGCCAGCCGAAGCCGACAAGGTGCGCCTACGCCGTTGGCCAAGCATCGTGTGTTGGCTCCCTCTCCCCTCATGGGGAGAGTGTATGGACCGGGGACATAGGTAACGGGTGTTCGGAGACATAGGTAACACGTGATCTGCGCGCATCATGATGCGCGCAGATCAATTTCTCCGATCTCGAACCGACTGAACCACACACCGAAGCAGCCATCCTGCGCCTTGGGCCGCAAGGCAATGCGCTGGCCGATGAATGCCTTGCCGATCCGCAACCGTTGGCGGCCCACCTCGATGCGCGCGGACCTGTCGACTTTATAGACCTTGTCCGAGGACAAGTACTCCACCACAGGCAACGTTTCCGGATACACCACGACGCTGGCGCGATAGCGCTGCAGCGGCACGGCCATGCCCAGCGCCTGATGAGGGCGCTTGCCGTTGTACACCTCGCGATATTGATTGAAGGCACGCTGCGCCTGTGCGTTGTCGACAAAGCGCCGATGCTGCAGCAACTCGACCTTGAGCGTGCGGTGAAACCGCTCGTCCTTGCCCTGCGTCTGCGGGTGATACGGTCGCGAATGACTGACCCCGATGCCCAACTGCATCAGCCAGACCGTCAGCGCGGTATAGCCCAGCCCGTCGAGGTCCCCGCCCCAGGGTGGGCCATTGTCCATCGTCATGCGCCGTGGCAGGCCGTAGCGGCGGAACACGGCGATCAGGTGCGGCTTGACCGTGTCGCTGCGCTGGTCTGCGCAGGCGGCCAGGCACAGGTTGAAGCGCGAATGATCGTCGAGCACCGTGAGCGGATGGCAGCGCCCGTGCTCGTTGAGCACGTAGCCCTTGAAATCCATCTGCCACAAGGCATTGGGCGCATCATGCTCGAAGCGCTGGAACGGCCTCGGGCCGCCCGCTGCCCCTTCGCCAAGCCGCCCATGGCGGCGCAGGATCTCGTGCACCGTGCTCGGCGCCGGCACCGACGGCAATCCGGCGTTCTGCAGCAGCCGCGCCAGCTTGCGCGCGCCCCAATACGGATGCGCGTCGCGCAGCGCCAGCACCTGCTGCTCGACCTCGGTGCTCGTCTGCCGCGGACTCGCGGCCGGCCGCCGGCTCTGGTCCGCCAGCCCGTCAGCACCATCCTGCGCATACCGCTCCAGCCATTTGTAGAGCGTCTTGGCCGCGATGCCCCAGCGCCTGGCCAACTCCCGTCGGTTCGCGCCAGGCTGGCTCGCTAGCATCACCAATTCCCTGCGTTGTTCCATGCGTGACACCTCCTTCCATGGCATGGCAGGTCTCCTTAAAGGCACTGCCAACCAGTCTAGATGTGTTACCCATGTCTCCGAACAGGTGTCACCTATGTCCCCGGTCCATACACCCTCATGGGGAGAGGGCTGGGGAGAGGGGTGGTCTAGCAAGGCGCCACAACCAAACGAAGCCGTCGGTGTGGTCCAGCACGTCGCCGTTTGCCAGCGCCTGCCCTCTCCCCCGGCCCCTCTCCCGCAAGCGGGAGAGGGGAGCAAACCGGCGCGGGGCGAAAGCCCAGCGCCAGCCGAAGCCGACAAGGTGCGCCAACGCCGTTGGCCAAGCATGGTGTTTTCGCTCCCTCTCCCCTCATGGGGAGAGGGCTGGGGAGAGGGGTGGTCTAGCAAGGCGCCACAAGCAAACGAAGCCGTCGGTGTTGTCCAGCACGTCGCAGTTTGCCAGCGCCTGCCCTCTCCCCCGGCCCCTCTCCCGCAAGCGGGAGAGGGGAGCAAACCGGCGCGGCGCGAAAGCCCATCGCGTCAGCCGACGCCGAAGCCTGAGGCCGGCCCGACGTATTCCGTGCATTGATGGCCAGCACGTACCTTAGATCTCTTGTCTCCATTCCCGCATTCCCATTGGCTATGCCCTTATAGCCAATGCGACATTGTGGTGATGCCTGGCGTCTCACAGACTACGCCAGAGCCATCGCGCCGCGCTTCCCCGTCGAGTTCTCGCTTGGCCTGCCCGCGAGCGACGATCACGTTCCGACGCTAGGCGAGCACGGCGCACCGGCCATCACAACACGATAAAAAACGGAGACACCATGCTTTCTGGACCCAAGCACGGAACCGGCACGGCGATTGCGATAGCCGCTATGCTCGCGGCCGCATCCATGCCGGCAAATGCACAGGCGCAAAGTCAGGCCGAGACTACCGACCCGGTCAAGCTCGGTGTCATGCAAGGATTTCCGCCACCGCAGGACAAGCGCGTCACCAAGGCGAATGCCTTCCAGCTACCGAACCTGCGATGGGCATTCCGCCACACGCGCGAGACATCGCCCACCGCCGGCATTGCACGCGCGTCGTCGGCCCTTGCGCTGCCCTCGGGGCCGGTTGCGGATCTTGATGATGTGGCGTTCGATCTCGACGGGCGGCAGATCAAGCTGTCCAGTTACCTTCACGATACCTACACCGACGGCTTCATCGTTCTGCACAAGGGGAAGGTCGTTTACGAGCGCTACTTCGATTCGTTCGGGCCTCGGCAGCACCACATCTGGGCCTCGATGACGAAGTCCATCACTGGCTTGATTGCCGCCATGCTGATCGACGAAGGAAGACTGGATCCTCACGCAAAGCTGGCAACCTACGTGCCGGAACTTGCCGGCAATCCATTCGGCGAAGCTACGATTCAGCAGAACCTGGATATGGAGGTGGCGGTGAACTACCCGGCCAGCCTTCCGCCCGATCTTGGTCTGTTTGGCGCCGTTGGCATCGTTCCCCGCCGTGACGGGGCGCCCGACAATATCTACGACTTCCTGAAGGTCGCCCGCAGTCCGCAGGACACCGCGGGGACCGGCGTCTTCTACTATCAGAACGGCTCGCCAGAGGCCATTGCCTGGGCGCTGCGCAGGATTACCGGCCAGTCCTGGAGCACGCTGGTTTCTGAGCGGCTGTGGTCGAAGTTCGCGGAAGACGAGGCCTATATCCAGGTCGACCCGCTCGGGACTGAAATGGCCAGCGGCGGCATGAACAGCACCCTGCGCGACGCCGCCCGCTTCGCTGAAGTCATACGCAAGGCCAGTTCGGGAGAGAACCCGGACAGGCTCACCGCCAAAGCGGTTCGCATCGCCCTGAGCCCCGCCAACAACCAGGCGCTGTTCGCCAAGGGCAACCTGGCAGCCGGCAGAACCAACTACGGCTATCGGGACTATTGGTACCAGGTCAATGATGGCGACGGATCGATCGAGGCAAGTGGACGCTTTGGCCAGCGGATCTACATCAATCCGAAGCAGGCGCTGACCATCGTGAAGTTCTCATCCAATCCGGACTCCGCGCCGCGGCCCACCAGTGCCAACGCCACCACCGGCGGATCGGCGCAGCGCCGGTCAGTCGAATCCTCAGCGGCATTCGCCGGTGCCGTCAAAGCCATCCTTGCGGCGATCCCGCATTAGGCACGGCTGAATCACCCCAACCCCTGCAGCACAAGCAATGCCGGACCGCATGGATGCCGGCATTGCCCCCGCATTGCCGCTCGCGGCAAGCCCATGAATAAAAAGAATCGGAGACAAGCCGTGCAATCCAGGAAGACAAAGACGCAGAACACGCTTTACGCAACGCTGGCAATGGCCGCATTGGCGGCGGCGGGCGAAGAAGCCAAGGCTCAGTCGAGCGTGACGCTATACGGCGTGGCGGATGCCAACGTCGAGTACGTGACCAATATGTCCAGCACCACACCGCTTCAGCCAGGGTTCCCCGGCAAAGCCGGGAACAGGCTCGGCCTGACCTCCGGCGGGCTATCCGGGTCACGCTGGGGTCTGCGCGGCGTGGAGGATCTTGGGCGCGGCCTGAAAGCCGTGTACGTCATGGAGAGCGGCTTCAACCTGAATGATGGGAAACAGTCGCAAGGCGGCAGGCTGTTCGGCCGCCAGGCATTCGTTGGCCTGCAGAGCGATGGCATTGGCCGCTTCACCTTCGGCCGCCAGTACACCGCCATCTTCGACGCTTTCGCCGACTTTTCGCCCGCCCGCTATGGATCGCAGTACGAGCCCGTCGCGGCGCAACTCGGCCTGGATTTCCGTTCGGACAATACCGCCAAGTACACCGGCAACTTCGGGCCCGTCACCGCGACCGCGCACTGGTCTTTCGGCAATGGCGTCGCCGGCAGCGGCGAGATCCCCGGCCAGTTCCGGCGCGATACCGGCTATGGCGGGGCCGTGAACTACTCCGCCGGCGCATTCGGCGCGGCGCTGGCATATGGCCAGTTCAACCCCACGCTCAACGCGGCGGGCGGCACGGGTACGTTCAAGAAGGCAGGCGTGGCTGCCAGCTACGCAGCCGGGCCGGCAAAGATCATGGGCGGCTATCGTTGGGGCAAGAACAATGGCGCAGACGGCGCCACGCTGCTGCGCGACGACTATTACTGGATTGGCGCGAACTACGACGCTACCTCAGCGCTTGCCTTGACGCTGGCCTACTACTACGACAACGTAAAGAGCCAGGCCGGCGGCAACGTCAAGAACCCGTGGCAGCTTTCCTTCATCGCCAAGTACCAACTGTCCGCGCGAACCGATGTGTACCTGACCACGGCCTATGCCAAGAACGCCGGCCTGAATCTTGATACCTCGGCGATCAACTTTGCCAACGGCTACTTCCTCGGCGCCGGCAAGGACGACATGCTCGGCGTTGCCGTGGGCGTGCGCCACCGGTTCTGAGTGCTATCGCGTGCCAGGCGGCACGGAACGCTTCGGCAACGGCCTCCACTGCCGAAGCGGTGTCCATCAGAGCGACGAGAGCCGGCGTCTGGCTTTCGTCGCTTTCCTCGCTTTCGCCGAACAAACCGAAAGTGCCACTGGCAAGCGGCTGGGATTGATCAGCATGAGGTGAGCGCCTTCGTTCCGGCGAACGCCTCAATGTTGCCCATCAGCCGCTTTACCTGCCTACCCTCTACCCACATCACCAGTTTCCGCGTTCCGGCTCGGCCTTGGGTGTCATATTCGCCTCTTCACAAAGACCTTATATCGATTTTTCAGGTAGAAGCTACAAACTTTATCCGTTTGTCTCCTTAGACGGAAAGGTAATAACGTTATGCAAACTTTGCTACTCGACACGAAAATGCATAACACGCTTCTCAAAGGTAGAGTCCCCGGCCTGGCCCTGGTGATCGCCATCGCCATTCCCGCGATGATCCTTGGCGAGTACTTCCCCCTGCTCGGCGGCGCGGTGATGGGTATGCTGCTCGGCCTGGCCTGCCGCTTCTTCTACGTGCCGGGCGAGTCCTGCAAGCCGGGGCTCCAGTTCGCCTCGAAGCAGGTGCTGCAGTATTCGATCGTGGGCCTGGGCTTCAGCCTGCCTTTTCATGACGTTGTACACACCGGCCTGGCCTCGCTGCCGGTGTCGTTGGTCACGCTTGGGGTGGCCTTTGCGGTGGCGCTGCTCATGGGCAAGCTGCTGCGCATTCCGGAGAAGCTGAAGATCCTGATCGGCGCGGGCACGGCCATCTGCGGTGGCTCGGCGATCGCGGCCATCACGCCGGTGGTGAAACCGGACGACCACGACACGGCCTACGCGCTCTCGACCATCTTCCTGTTCAATATCGTGGCCGTGATGGTCTTCCCCTTCCTGGGCCGGCAACTGGGCATGTCGGACACCGGCTTCGGCCTGTGGGCGGGCACCGCCATCAACGACACCTCGTCCGTGGTGGCTGCCGGCTATGCCTGGAACAACTTCGCGGGGGAGTACGCCACCATCGTCAAGCTGACCCGCGCCATGATGATCGTGCCGGTTACCGTGGTCCTTGGCATGATCTTCAACCGCGGACAGCAGAACGTGCCGCTGTACAAGAACGTGCCCTGGTTCATCGTGCTGTTCGTGCTGGCGTCGGTGGTCAATGAATGGCTGCCGCCCGCGCTCACGAGCGCGATCCGCCACTTCGCGCCCTTCATGATCGTGCTGGCGCTGGCCGGCATCGGCCTGAGCACGGATGTGCAGCGGTTGCGGAGCGCCGGTTGGAAGCCCCTGGTGCTGGGCCTGGTGGTGTGGGTCAGCGTGGCATCGAGCAGCCTGCTCATCCAGCACCTGAGCGGATTGCTCTAAGCGGATGCTCTGAACGGAAGGCGCGGCCAGGCACACCGCGCCCCGCAATCCGCCATGCCCGTCTTGGGGGATGAGGTCCACTCGCAACACTCTCGCGCGAATCGCGCGAAATTCGCGAGATTGTAAGCAGATGTAACTATACGAGCGTATCATTAGTTACTTTTCGCGCCGTCAATTCCATCTGGATACAACCGGCGGATTGGCTGCGGCGCCGCCACGGTGCCAGCGATCTGCCGGGCGACCCACAAGAACAAGATCCCGCAGGATGCCAAGCTTGCCTCATCCTCAAGCCGTGCCGGCCATCCTGGCCGAGACGGCCTCCACCAAGCGATTCCGGCGTTTCAAGCGCTTCTTCTGGTCCCTGCTGACCGCCCTGCTTCTCTCATTCCTGATGCTGTGGGGCATGCCCAAGCTGGTGCCTTCCAGTGATGCCATCACCCATGTGACGGCGCGGCTGCAAAGCGCGCTGGTGGGCGCCTTCTATCCGGCGGCGCACCACGACGACGTCAGCGTGCTGCTGATCGACGACGCCTCGCTGGCGGAAGCGGGCCAGGGCTGGCCGGTGCCTTACCGCACGCATGCGCGCTGGCTGTCAGTGCTGGGGCAGGCCTACAAGCCGCGCGCCATCTTTCTGGACATCACCTTCACCCAGGCGCGCGACGATGCCACGCTGCCGTCGCTGGTGCAGGCGCTGTGCCGGCTGCGCGACCGCGGCGTGCCGGTCTTCCTGGCGGCCTTGCCCGGCCCGGACGGGAAGCTGGCGCTGCGCCCAGGGCTGGAGGCGCCTCCCGGGGAAGCGCCCTGCTTCCAAATGGTGGGCGTGGACTACGAGGCGGACCGCATCGACCGGCTGGTGTGGAACTACCCGCTGTGGCGCGAGGCGCCCGGCGCGCAGGAGGCGAGCCATGGCGGCGCCGGCCACGACAAACCCGCGCGCAGCGCAGCGCTGGCGATGGCCGAGGATGCGGCCGGCCTACGGCTTGCGCGTGAGGAAGAGCCGATGGCGCTGGTCTGGGGCGTGAAAAATGCCGACCTGCCGCGCTATGCGCAATGGTGCCGCCCCTACGACGGCCTGGCCGAAGTCTTGCCGCCGCCGCTGCGCGCGCAGTGGGAAGGCGATGAGGCGCTCAAGCCGATCTGCCCCTATAGCCGGGCGCTGACCATGCGCCAGCTCAAGCCTTCCACGGAAGCCGAGGAGCAGGCGCTGCGCGAGCGCATCGACGGGCGCTTCGTGCTGATTGGCACCTCGATGGCCGGCACTAACGACCTGGTGGCGTCGCCGGTACACGGCGCCATCCCGGGCGTGTTCATGCACGCGATGGCGCTGGACAACCTGCTCACCTACGGCAAGCGCTACAAGCGCGCACTGGAGTGGGAAATGCCGCCGCCCTGGCGACTGGGCGTGCTGGGCGCGATCGTGGTGATGCTTGCGCATGCGCTGCTGCACCGGCGCTACCTGTTCGCCAGCGAGGCCGCGCAGCGGGACGCGCAGCACAATGCCGAGCATGAGACGGGACAAGGCGCGGGACTCGAAGCGGGCCACGCCACCCGCCACGGCGCGCCGGCGCACAACGAGCCGCCGGCAGCGCTATGGCTGCTGCGCCTGGGCGAACGGGCGGCGCGCGCCTGCGGCGCGAGCCGGGACGGCGACGTGCGGCGCTACGCGGGCAAGGCCGGGCTGGCAGCCGGCCGCCTGGCGGACTTGTTCGCACGCCAGGCCTGGCGCATCGCCTATTCGACCGTGGCCGTGCTGTTGTTCATCCTGGCCGCGCAGTGGCTGCTCGACATCGGCACCCTGCCGGTGGTGGACCTTGCGGCCATGGCCCTGGCGGCCGAATGGCTGGGCTGGACCCGCACCATCACCGACGCCGCCCTGGGCGAAGACCCGGACCAATCCCTTCTTCCTGAATCGCACCACTCGGAGTAAGACCATGCGCCGCTTTGCCATCCGCCAAGCTGTCATTGCCGCAGCCTCGCTTTGCCTGTTGCCGGCCCTGCCCCTCGCCAGCGCCGGCAGCGCGCTGGCCGCCGCGCCGGCCAGCCTGGGCCAGGTGACCGCCGCGCTGCAGAAGCCGCTGCCGCTGTACGCGCGCCCCAGCGATGCCACCGTCGCGCAGACCGTGGCCCCGGACGGCCTGCCCTGGCCCATCCTGGACGCCAAGGATGAGTTCTACCGCGTGCACGTGGGCGGCAAGGACTACTGGGTCGACAGCATGACCGTGCGCGTGGCGCGCGACGCCAAGGCCAACTGCAACCCCACGGTGGTGGCGGGCAAGACCAATAACAGCCCGACCGGCTCCACGCCGGGCGCGGGCGAAAACGCCTGCCGCTGAGCGCCATGGGAGCCCAAGCGAAGCCGGCGCGGCGCGCCAACCGCACCGGCGGCACCGGCCGCACCGTGCGCGCCCTGGCGCTGGCCGCCGCCGCGGCCCTGCTGGCTGGCGGCTGCGCCACCCTGCCCGGCGGCGAGGCCTTCGTGGTCAAGACCGGCGAGCTGCCGCCCGCCCCCGCCGGCCGCACCTGGCCGGACCCCGCCCAGGACGCGCGCAACCAGCGCGCACGCGGCAACGGTCTGGTCGACATGCCTGAAATGCAGGCCTACCTGACGGGCTTGCTGGCCAGGATCAAGACGGCCGCCGGCGTGCCGGGCTGGCCGGGCGCGGTCTACATCACGCCCTCCAGCGACCTGGAGGCCTATTGCACCGGCGCCGGCAATATCTATGTGTCGCTCGGCTGGCTGTCTTCGGCCGAGTCGGAAGATGAGATCGTGGCGATCCTGTCGCACGAGTTCGGCCACGTCTATCTCGACTACCACCAGCTCGAAGGCGCCAGCAATACGGCGGACAAGCTGGCCATCTGGACCACGGTCGGCGTTTTGCTGGCACAGAAGGCGGGCAATGCCACCGGCTGGGGCCTGGGCGACAGCGTGCTGGCCGCCTACCTCCTGGGGAAGAGCATGCTGGTGCCGGCCTGGGGACGGCAGCAGGAAGAGAATGCTGACCGCTTCGGAGCCACCGTCAGCCTGCGCCTGGGCTATTCCTTCACTCAGGGCTTCAAGGCCTTCCTGGAGCGGCAGGACACCTGGGAGCAGAAGAACACCGTGCGGCGCGAGGCGCAGAAGGAGCGCATGCTGGAGCAGGTCAAGCAGGCCGCCGCCGACAATGCGCGCAAGAATAGCGCGGCCCAGGGCAATGACGCGGTGAACCAGACCGTGCGTGAGTTCCAGGCCTCGCTCGAGTCTGGCGGCGTCGGCATGTTGAAGAGCCTGGACACCGGCCTGGGCGATCTGTGGGGCCGGATCACCGTGGAGCACCCGTCGACGGCCTCGCGCCTGGATTCCCTGAGCGGGCAGGTGATGCCGCTGATGGCGGGCAAGCCCCGCCCCCGCCCGAGCGTGGAGCCGTGGACGCGCGCGCTGGCGCAGAAGCGCACCGCCGCCACGCTGAAGAACTACCAGCTTGCGGCCGATGCCCAGAGCGCGCTGCAAGGCCAGGACTACGCGCGGGCGCGCAAGCTGGCGCTGGACGCCAAGCTCGGGGCCCACGGCCCGCCAGGCCCTGCCGCTGCTGATGCTGAGCCTGGCCGAGATCGGCCCCGGCGGCAACGCGCAGGCCATGCAGCGCGCCGGCATGGTGCTGGATCGCAACTTGCAGTCCGAGCCGGACCGTGCCTGGACCGTCTACATGACGCGCGCCAACAACCTGCTGGGCGGCGGCCAGGGCCGCCAGGCGCAACAAGTGATGGACCAGGGCCTCAGCTACTTCAACGACGCCCCCGCCGCCTGGCCCGATGCCATCCGCTTCTACGGCCAGGCCGGCGACTGGAATCGCGCCAAGCAGCTCGCGGCCCAGTGTGCGACCCGCTTCCCGACCTATGCCACCCCCTGCAACAGGGCGGCCACCACCCCGGCCGAGAAGGCCGAGATGGATCGCCGCAACGAGCAGAAGGTCAAGAGCCTGATGGACCGGATCACGAAGAAGTAGCCGGCATCGAGTGGCGGTGTCAGGCCGCCGTCGAGGCCGCGGGGCGGGCGCTGCCGCCCGTGCCGCCCGGGCCGCGCAGCCGTTCGCGCTGCGTCTCCTCCAGCCAGAGGTGCCGGCTGGGCCGGAGCAGGTCGCGCAGCGAGACGATGCCGGTCAGGCGCATCGAGCCGGCGTCTTCCACCACGGCCAGGCGCCCCACGCCAAGCGCCGCCATGCGTCCTGCCGCGGCGCGCGCGGTTTCGCCGGGCAGCAGCACGGCCGGCACCGAGGCGCCGGTGAAGAGCTGGGCGCAATGCGCCGGCTCCTGCTCACGCCCGCGCAGCATGGCGCGATCGAGCATTCCCAGCACGCGGCCATCCTGCACCACCGGGTAGCCCCGGTGGGACTGGTGCTCGCCGAAATAGCGCTGCACGGCATCCGCCAGGGTGGTCGCGCCGTCGATGCTGATCACCTCGCGCGTCATCAGGTCGGCCACGTGCTGCCGCTCGAGCGGATCGACGCTGTACTCGCGGTAGATATGCAGGCCGCGGCGCGCGATCTTTTCAGTCATGATCGAACGCTTCATGGTCAGGGCCGAGAAGCCGTAGGCCACCGCTGTGGTCAGCAGCAAGGGCAGCAAGGCCTCGCTGTCATGGGTCAGCCCGAAGGCGAACACGATGGCGGTAAGCGGTGCCCCCAGCACGCTGCCGAGCACGCCGGCCATGCACACCAGCGCCCACAGCTGCGGCGTGCCGCCGGGCAGCCAGGGCGAGAGCACCACCCCCAGCCCGGCGCCGAGCATCAGCAGCGGCGCCAGCACGCCGCCCGAGGTGCCGGAACCGAGCGCGCAGACCCAGATCACGGCCTTGACCAGCAGCAGCGCCACCGCCACCTCCACCGCCAGGTGATTGTGCAGGAGGTCGCCGATCACGTCGTAGCCGACGCCGAGGGCGCGCGGCTCGAAGTAGCCGCCGATGCCCACCACCAGGCCGCCGAGCGCCGGCCACCACATCCAGTGCAGCGGCAGCTTGGCGAAGGCGTCCTCGACACGGTACAGCCCCAGGGTGAGCAAGGCGCCCAGGATGCCGCACAGCAGGCCGGCGATCACGCAGGAGCCGAGCGCGAGCGTGGACGCGGGTGCGGTCTGCAGCGGGAAGAGCGGGCCGGCCTCGAACAGCCACGGCCGCAGGAAACCCGCCACGCCGCAGGCCAGGGCCACGGGCAGCAGGCTGCGCGGCCGCAGCTCGAACAGCAGCAGCTCGATGCCCAACAGCACCGCCGCCACCGGCGTGCCGAAGATGGCCGTCATGCCGGCACAGGCGCCCGCCACCAGCAGCGTCTTGCGCTCGGCGGCGGTCAGGTGCAGGTACTGGGCCAGCAGCGAGGCGATGGAGCCGCCGGTCATGATGATCGGCCCCTCGGCGCCGAAGGGGCCGCCGCTGCCGATCACGATGCCCGAGGCCAGCGGCTTGAGCACCGCTACGCGTGGCGACATCTTGCTCTTGCCGAACAGCACGGCTTCGATGGCCTCAGGAATGCCGTGGCCGCGGATCTTGTCGCTGCCATAGCGCGCCAGCAGGCCGACGATCAGGCCGCCGACCACCGGCACGGCGATCACCCAGGGGCCCAGCGCATGGCCGGCGGGCGAGCGGTCGGCCAGCGACAGCGTCTGGTAGAAGAAGAGGTTGGTAAAGAAGCGGATCAGCTTGAGCAGCACGTCGGCCGCGACGGTGCTGACGGCGCCGATCAGCAGCGCGATGCCGGCCAGCAACAGCATGCGGCGGTCGACCATGTAGTCGCGCTTGTCGGAGTGCATTGGGGAAGACATGGGACCTGCCGGAGAAATGGATGCGGGAACGGGTACCCCGGGCAGCTCATCATCCCTCTGGCACAACGGAGGGACAGGCACCCAGGCTCAGGCGGAATATATCACGCCATGATATATTCGCACCTTTGTCCCAGCGCCCCATCGACGTACCATGCAGCAAGACTCCTCCATGACGCTTGCGTCACGCAGCACCACGGCGTGGCTGCGCGGCTTCCTGCCGATGCCGATCCCCGCCAGCCGCCGCGAGCGGATCAAGTCCTGCGTGGGCGCGCTGCTGGGGCTGTTCTGCACGGAATGGATCAGCCACCATCTGCTGGGCGGCTTCAACCCCTGGTTCGTGGCGCCGATGGGCGCGTCGGCCGTGCTGCTCTTTGCAGTGCCGTCCAGCCCGCTGGCGCAGCCCTGGTCCATCATCGGCGGCAACCTGGTGGCGGCGCTGATCGGCGTGGCCTGCGCACAGTGGATTCCTGAGCCCGGCCTGGCCGCCGGCGTGGCCGTGGCCCTGGCGATCGCCTTCATGTTCCAGTTGCGCTGCGTGCACCCGCCCAGCGGCGCCGTTGCCATCACCGCCGTCTTCGGCGGGCCGGCGGTGCACGCGCTGGGATTCGGCTTCGTGGTGGTGCCGGTACTGCTGAACTCGATGCTGCTGTTGCTGATGGCGCTGACCTTCAACAACCTGGCCCGCCGCCGCTACCCGCACCGCCCGCCCGAGCCGGCGCCGGGGCATGGCACGTCGGACCTGCCGCCCGCGCAGCGCACCGGTATCACGCGCGCCGACCTGGACCAGGCCCTGGCCGCCCGCGGCGAATTCCTCGACATCGAAGAGGATGACCTGGAGGCCATCCTGGTATCGGCCGAGCAGAACGCCTACCGGCGCCGCTTCGGCGAGGTGCGCTGCGCCGACATCATGTCGCGCGACGTGGTCGCGGTGCAACCGCAGCAAGCGCTCGACGACGCCTGGGACCTGCTCGCGCTCCACCGCATCAAGGCGCTGCCGGTGGTGGATGAACAGCGCCGGCTCAAAGGTATGCTGACGATGAGCGACCACTTCGCTGCACGCCATGCCACGGGCGGTGCCGGCGCCAAGGTCGCCGACCGGATGACGCCCGTCATCGTCACCGCACGGCCGGACCAGCCCATGGTGGAACTGGCCCAGGCCTTCTGCGACGGCGGCCTGCACCGCGTGCCGGTGGTGGACGCCACCGGCGTGCTGATCGGCATGGTGACGCAGTCCGACCTGCTGGCGGCCCTGCTGAAGGACAGCCTGCTTGGCGGCGGGCGGAACTAAGGTCGGAACTAAGGGCGGAACTAAGGGCGGCAGCCCACGGTGACGGGCGCCTCCCCGGCCCCTCTCGGCCCACTTTCCCGCAGGCGGTGTATAGAATAAATAGCGTACCGTCACCATCGGTACGCGCATCGCCTCCCGGGAATGGAACTGGCGCCTCCCGGCGGGCGCGGCGGCGCGCGGGCGCCGCGTGGTATAGCTGAACTGCCAGTGAGAGCCGACATGAAAGCCACGAGCCTAGTTGTTACGGCAGTGCTTGCGCTCATCGCCTCGCCGTACGTTGTCGCAGAAGGATGCATGAGCGACATGGAATGCAAGGGCGCGCGGATCTGTGAAAACGCGAGATGTGTGTATCCCCCGCGAGACGAGCCGGCCGCTACTGACAGCCAATCTCCCGCCGCCAGTACGGGGAGGTCGCAGCCGGTCCAGCTGGTGCCCCCGCCCCAACCCGAGGTTCAGGCCCAACCGCAGGTTCAGGCCTCACCCCAGGTTCAAGCCCCACCTCCGGCTCAACCCCATACCCAGCCCCTGCCTCCATCCAGGGCCAAGGCCAAGCCCCAGGCGACCTTCTCGGTCCCGCACTACTGCTGCACGTCTGCCGGCAGGCTGGGGCCAAGCCCGAATCCTGGCCCGAATGGAACGCTGATCAGGGTGGGTGAGCCGTGCAACAGCGTCACCCCCTTGGGCATCCCGGTGGGTGGTACGGCTTGCGATTAGCGTTTCCGCTTGGCCGCAGGGCCGCTATTCGACCACGATCTTGTGCTCGGCCGCGAGCCGTTTCCACTGGGCCATATCCTGCTTCATGCGGGCGGCAAACTCCGCCGGGCCGGCCGCCAGCGGCAGGGAGCCGTCCGGTTCCAGCACGGCCCGCATTTCAGGCGAGGCCGCTGTCTCGTTGACCTCACGGTTCAGCCGCTGCACCAGGGCCGCCGGCATGCCGGCGGGGGCCAGCACGCCGACCCAGATGTCCATCTCGTACCCCGGCACGGTGGCGCCCAGCGCCGGCAGGTCCGGAAACGCCGGGTTCGGGCGCTGCGAGGTCACGGCCAGCGCCCTGACCTTGCCCGAGCGGATCTGCGGCGCCATCGAGCTGTAGTTGGCCATCATCACGTCGATCTGCCCGGCGGAAAGGTCCAGCAGCGCGTTGGATGCCCCCTTGTAAGGCACATGCATCATCCGGGTCTTGGAGGCGTCGCACAGCAGCTCGGTCGCCATCTGCCCGAGCGAGCCGACGCCCGCCGAGCCATAGGTGATGGCGCCGGGCTTGGCCTTGGCGGCGGCCAGCAGTTCGGCCGGCGTGCGGAACGGCTTGGTAGCCGACACCGCCAGCAGCAACGGCCCGTTGGCAACCAGCGCGACGGGCGCGAAAGCGGTGAGCGGGTCGTACGGCGAATGCGGTTGGGTTGCTGCCGCGGTCAGGAAGGTCGACGAGGTCAGCAACAGCACCGAGCCGTCACGCGGCGCCCGCGCGACGAAGTCGGCCCCCATCGCGCCGGCCGCGCCCGGCCGGTTCTCCACGATCACATTGGTGCCCAGGCGCCGCGCCAGGCCGGGCGCCAGCGCGCGTGCGATGACGTCGTTGCTGGCGCCCGCCGAGAACGGCACCACGATCCGCACCAGCGGTGGGATGGGCGCGGCGCTCTCGGCCCGCGCGGATGCGATCAGTGGCGTGACCGGGCTCGCGATGGCGCACGCCGCGCCGATGCCCAGGGCGAACCGCGCCGCCTTCTGCAAAGCTGAACGGATAAGCATTGGCTATCTCCTTGGTCAGGTTGGCTTGGCGAGCCCCGTCATGCGGGGATGTCCAGGTCGAGCAGCGGCGCATATTGCTGCGCGCCGAAGATGTCGCCATCACCCGCGCTGCCGCTGGGCCGGTTGCGGTAGATCGTGAACTTGATAGCGAAGGCCGGATCGTATTCGACGAAATCCGAGATGCGCGCGTCAGGGATGCCGAACAGCGCGGCCATGCTTTGGCGCGAAATCGCGCGTGAGCGCTTCACGCGTTCGTATTCGGCGGCATCACGGAAGATGATGTCGAAGGTGATCTTGTTGACACCGGCATTCTTGCTGCGAATGGTCTTGGCCAGTTGATGCAGTTTCTGTGTGGTCATGGTTGTCTCCCTCAAATCCTCAAACGCCGGCTTCGGTCAGGTGCGTGGCGAACAGTGCCATGGGATCGGGCACCTCGATGGTATGGTTCAGCGTCCAGCGGTAGGCCGGGCTGGCGTGCAGCACTTCGTCGAGCGGGAAGGACACCGAACCCGCCGTTCCCTTCACGTCCGGCAGGCGCGCGTAGAACATCTGGCGCAGGCCGATCATCGCCACTTCCTCCGCCATCTCGGCGGTGGGCGCCACGCCTTGCACCATCACGCACAGCTCATGGCCGGGCTTGTCGCGCAGCGGCTCCAGTTCGCCCATCACGCCATCGCGCCCGTAGACGCTGTAGTGGAGCTGGTAGCCATCCGGGCCGAAGCGTGCACGCACCTGCTCGCGCGCCCAGGCGATCACACGGTCCACATTGGCGATGGTGTAGGGATCGCGGATGCCGCACAGGCCGACATAGCGCTCGCCCACCTTGCCCGCCCCTTCCAGCTTGACACGCACCACGGCGTCGTCGACGAAGCGGGCCCCGGTGATGCGGGTGGTGCGCGGATCCACCTGCTCGTAGCGGCAGTGCGTCATGTCGAGCCGGCCGCCGGCGACGAATTCCTCGAAGGGATTGGAGCGCTCGTACATGGCGTGGCCCGCCACCGACGCGACCGTGCAGCGTTGCTCAGGGTGCATCGCCGTAACGCGCACGTCGTCCTGCGAGATGCTGCCCATCACGGTCTCCTTGCCGCCATAGGGCTCCGCGCAGAAGGACGCGCATTCCAGCACCTTGCCGAGGTAGTAGGCGTGGTCGGCCGGGAAGCCGTGGTGCAGGGCCGGCGCGGCGAACAGCGCGGCATCCGAGCTGCGGCCGCCGATGATCACGTCCGCGCCCTGCTGCAGCAGCGCCAGGTAGGGATGCACGCCCGCCATGGCAACGATGCGGTCGGTGGCATCGAGCTCGGCGCGCGTGAGGTCGGCAAAGCCGTCCAGGCCCCGGATGGCCTGGCCACGATCGAGCGCGGCGCGCAAGGTGGCCTTGTCCACCTCGGAATAGAAATAGCCGAGCCGGAAGCGCTTCAACCCGTGCTTCTGCGCCAGTTCGCGGATGATGCGGACATAGAGGTCGACCCGGCTGTTGCTGCCGGTGTCGCCGGCAGAGCCGATGATCATCGGCACGCCCAGGCGGCGCGAGGCCAGCAGCATCTGCTCCAGGTCGTGCCGCTGCCACGCCTCCGGACTGGTCGAGGTGTCCGAGCCCAGCGGCACCGGTCCGACGTCGTCGCTGCCCGAATCGGCGGCAATGTAGTCGGGCCCGGCCGCCACCCCGAGTTCGAAGCTGGCCGTGCGCAGGGGCGCGAAGCCGAGATGGCCGTTGGGGCAGATGATCTTCAGCGACTGCATGGAGGAGGCTCCTGAGAAGCGCCGTATGGCGCGGATACCCAGATATGAGCAGGAGCCGTGCCAACCTCCGGCCAACGAAGCTTTCCTTTGGATTCAATGACTTACAACACCACCGCGCCGTGCCGCGTGAATTACACGCAAACACCTCACGCATTCGCGTGAAAATCACGCGTCGAGCATGCCTAGCTTGAGCATCTGGTGGCGCAGGGCATGGCGGCTCAGCCCGAGGCGCTGCGCGGCCACGGCGGCATTCTGGCCGCAGGCCTGCAAGGCCTCGCGGATCAGTTGCGCCTGGAAGCGTGCGGTGGCGGCGTGGTAGTCCTCGCCGGGCGCGCTGCCCAACTGCGCGGGCGCGGCGCGGGGCGGCGCCTCGACTTCCCGCAGGATGCGCGCCGGCAGGTGGCGGGCCTGCACGCAATCGCCCTCCTCCAGCAGGCAGATCCGCTCCAGCAGGTTTTCGAGCTCGCGCACGTTGCCGGGCCAGCCATAGGCGCGGAAGATCCGCTCGACCTCAGGCTCGAAGCGCGTCATGCGGCTGCCGTACTGCAGGTTGTAGCGGGCCAGTGCCTGCTGCGCGAGCAGGAAGATGTCGTCGCCGCGCTCGCGCAGCGGCGGGATGTTGATGGCGATGACCTGCAGGCGGTAGTACAGGTCCTCGCGGAACTTGCCGTCCTTGACCTCGCTGAGCAGGATCTTGTTGGTCGCGGCAATGAAGCGCACATCGACATGGATGGGCTTGACCGCGCCGACCCGGCGAAAACGGCGTGAATCGAGCAGGGTCAGGATCTTCGACTGCATCACCGGATCCAGTTCGCGCACCTCGTCAAGGAACACGGTGCCGCCGTTGGCGGCCTCGATCAGCCCCTCTTTCTTGCCGACCGCGCCGGTGAACGCGCCTCGTTCGTGGCCGAACAGTTCGGACTCGAGAAGTTGCGCGGGGATGGCCGCGCAGTTGATGTCAATGAACTCGCACGCGGCGCGGCCTGACTGTTCATGCAGGATCCGCGCGACCAGGCTCTTGCCGGTACCGGTCTCGCCATAGATCAGCACCGTGCGCGCATGGCTGCGCGCCACGCGCGCGACCATCTCGCGCAGGGCGACGATGGAAGGATGGCCGCCTACCAATTGCAGGCCGGGAAGTGCTGTCGTCATCGGAGGGGACAGGGATACCGGATTATGGATACCGGCGCCATCATAGCGCGCTGGTTCGGCCCTGGTTCTGCACTAGATAGCGACGGCGGAGGTTGCCCAGCGATGCACCAGGACTTCGGCCATGCAAGCCAAGCAAACCTGGCGGGCGAACTCCGGCTCAGCGAAACCCGCCTGGGCGGCATTGCTGCGCACGTGTTGCCGATATCGCCCGGGCATGGCGTAGGCCAGCCGACCTAGCAAACGCCCTAGCGCGTGCACAACGGGCAGGGGTAGCGCGGCAAACAGCCGCAAGACGGTGGGCAGTACGCTTCCAGGGAAATCGGATTGATTTTGCTTGGCCACGCAGTCCTCGAAGCGTACGTCGATATGCCGCGTCCCTGCCGCGCTACCGTAGCGCGATCCCCGAGACTCTTGAAGTCAAGCAGGCTAACGACGCACAAGCGAACTATCTATTGGGGGATTGCCAGGGTGCTCCCGGGGCAGCGGTTAGACGAGCAGGACGGGCGACCCTTCACATGGCGCGCAACCCGCCAGCCGGGCAATACCCTCACAGCCCCGCTATCGACTGCCCTGGAACCAGGCCGTTGATGATGTCTTCCGCTGCTTTCACCACCCCACGCCTCGCGGCGCCGATGTTTTCCCACGGCTCTCCCAAAACAGGAAAAACTCGTGACCGTTCCGTTCCTGGCTGGTGCCCTTCCGCGCAAATGACAACCGAGGCGTTGTAAGCGCGATCCGGGCGGCGCTCATGCCATTGTCGCGGCGGATCGTGACGATAGACCAACGGGTAAATATCGAATCCCTTGTATGTCGCACTCGGGGTGGATTCCATGAGGGGCTCCGAAAGGTCTGGTATCCCTCACTCTAACCGTTCCCGGGTGAATCAGGTCGATTTCGCATCCAAGGTACAGGAGATTGCATGACCCGCCGCCCCGGCTCGCTTACGCCTTGCGCCCGCGAAGATCATTGCGAAAGACGGTCACTCCATCTCGAACGGGATTTCCCCTGCATGCTATTTAACGCAGGTCGGCGAGCCGCGCAGCGCGCGATCCGGTTCAGATGCTGGGTGTCTGACCGCTTCAGCCCGGCAAGCGCTGCCGCGGGGCCTTTGCAGTATTGCCTGTCCCAACCGGCTTCAGTTCGCCCTCCCATGGCGACGCTTCCGGATCCAGCACAGCGTCCCCCTGGCTGGCCTTGTCGTAGAGATGATCGCGCACGACCTGGCCGATCGCGACCCGGCACAATGCCTCGGAACTCTGGGCGATCGCTCCCTGCAAGTCCCCGTCGCCGGTCAGCACGGCGAATGAACGCCTTCCCTCGCCAACAAAGCTGGTGAATCGAACGCTCGCCGGATGCTGGTTATCGCGAAAACTGACGGTGACGTGATAGGCCAAGCCCCCGCCATTAGCAGGTAAGGTGCAGAGGAAGCTGGACGGCGCGGCGGCACTTTGCATGGCGGGAACGGAGGGGAGGAATTGGGGGATACTGATCTTTCACATGGACTATGCCGACTCTACCCCAGTCGCACCGCCGGTAGCGGGTTTATTTCGTAACCGCGCAGAAACAAAAAGCCCCGCCAGATCTGCGGGGCTTTTTCATGCGAGGACTGTCGCGGGACTCAGATCGCTTCGATCTTGGTCGCTGCCGGGCCCTTCTTGCCTACGCCGGAGACAAAGCGCACTTTCTGGCCTTCCTGGAGCGACTTGAAGCCGTTGCCCTGAATTTCGGAGAAGTGAGCGAACAGGTCATTGCCGCCTGCGTCAGGCGTGATGAAGCCAAAACCCTTGGAGTCGTTGAACCACTTGACGGTACCGGTTTCCATGTACGGATTCCTTAAAAGATAGATTCTCGCCGAGCAGAAAACGCAGGCGAGGCATGACGATCAAGGAAGAAACATGGAGAAAAAGTGGCGCCGTGAGGGGCGAGCACCTAGTGCTTCGAGGTTGCTGCTTGAAAATCCTGCCGGGCAATTTATACATAGATGCCGCGCGGGTGTCAACGAACGTCTCGGGGGGATCGATGCGCAGCGGCCCTTGGGCTACATATGCACTGCAAATCGCCTCGGGGCCGAAAGCTGCGGGCTGATCAGCGACGCGTGCTACAGTGGGCGTCCTTCAACGCGAGAGGCCGGCATGTCACTCTGCGCAAACTGTCTCACGCTGACGCGCGGCACATCCGGTGCCCCCGGTCATCTTGCGCTGCGCATCGTTGATACCCAGCGGCGCAGGACTCCCCAATCGGTCACCGCCACTATCAGTACATTCCGCTGTTCGGACTGCGGCGCAACGTGGCTCTACCGCGAAGCGAAGGACGAAGGCCCGCAAGGCTGGTCGCTTTTGCCGATCGGATCGGCATAGGAAGGCCGCTGATCGCCAGGCTCGCCGCCGCGCTGTTCTGATCAATGTCTTTCGTCGCTGCCATAGCGATGGCCTGCGCAAAACGCGCCCGCCAGCAGCGAATCAGCAAAGATGGTAGAATACTCAGTCATTCGTCGGCACCTGTCGACGGCAATGCGCCGACCGCTAGACATCATCATTAGAAGAACATCAGCGGTCTGTCGGGTGTACACCCGAATCCTTCAGGGCGACAGTCAAGGCGACAGTCGCCCACAACCACATCCGACCAGCGGCACGTCCGCTCCGCAACAGTCGCGCATGTACTAGGCGCGCCGGCTTGCGCAAGCACGGTCCATCTCACACCAGTTTTTCCGCTTGCGCCAATGCGCGAGAGGCAACACTGACTTTTGCAATGGCGACCGGTCGCCAGGCAAGCGCGCACCTTATGTACTTGGGGGTGCTAGACGCTGCCTCGCGGCTCGAGCGCTTCCCTACAGGCAAAGGCAACAATTTGAAGCACAGCATCAATCCGTTCACCGTCTCGGTGCACCCCATCCAGCAAGAGCCAGGCGTCTGGTTTGCGAACTACATGATCGCCGAGTACAGGAACGGCGCCGAACGCATCGTCGCGAACGTCTCGATGCGTCATGCCACGCATGGCACCGAAGCCGAGGCGAAGCGGGCCGCCCGTTGCGCGGGTGAGAACGCCGCCGCTCGCATGTACCTGCGGCAATTTCCGCATCGGCACGCATAGTCGACCCAACCTACCGCGTAGCACCCTCTGCTACGAAAGGAGCATCCTTGGCTAAAGAAGAACTGGTGGAATTTGGCGGCAAGGTATCGGAAGTCCTTCCGGACAACCGCTTCCGCGTCATTCTGGAGAACGGCTTCGAGGTCTGGGCCTATTCGTCGGGGCGGCTGAAGAAGAATCGCATACGGGTTCTCGCGGGTGACCGCGTCACGCTCGAAATGTCGCCATATGACCTCACCAAGGGCCGCATCAACTACCGCCACAAGGCGTGAGCGGCCACAACGCCGCAGCGCTGCCTCATTCAGGCACCAGCGCTGCATGCCACCCAATCTGACTACAGGAGAGAAAGGAAGAAATGCCGAACAGCGAAGAATGGCAAGAATTGCATCTGACCCCGACCGGCTGGATTGCCGGCACTTACCGGCGCACTCCGTGGCCGGTGGTGAATGTGACGCCGCCTGAGACTCGTGTTCTGACAATCCGCCGCCACGTGACGGCAATCTACTGCGGCCCGTCGCGTGTCGTCGAAGACCGTACTCCGCAAACGGAGGACATGGAGCAGATCGAGTCCTTGCTGGCTCATTATGGCGAGCCTGAGTTCAGCGTCTAAAAGACAGGTCTGCAGGGCGTTTGCTTCGCGCGGCGGCGATGTCGTAGCGCGGTTGAATGGGAAGGCTGACGCCGCACAGATGAAGGACACGATGCTGCCGCGTCACGCGACATTGGCAATGGGCGGCACATCGTGGCTGCGAGCGCCCGCCCTCTCCCCCGCCCCTCTCCCGCAAGCGGGAGAGGGGAGACAACAGGCGGCGCACGAAGGCATGCGCGAGATGTGAAGGCGTATGCGAGATGTGAAGGCATACGCGCAATGCGATCACGTATGCGAGATGCGAATACCTGTCCAAGCCCGGCGGTTTGCTCCCCTCTCCCGCTTGCGGGAGAGGGGCTGGGGGAGAGGGCGGGCGCTCGCGAAGCGAATGCTTTCATTCCCGCGAGCGCTTACAGAAGGGGGGAGACAACAGCCCCCGCCCCCCCACCTCTTACAGGATCCGACCTGCGTTCAACGCATCCGCAGGATCGAGCGTCTGCTTCAGCGCGCGCATCACCCCCAACTCCGTCTCGCTGCGGCTCAGGTGCAGGAATGGCTTCTTGATGCGGCCGATGCCGTGCTCGGCGGAGATGCTGCCGCCTACCTCGGCCACCAGTTCGTAGACGATGTTGTCCACGGCGAGCTGGTCGGCTTCGCTGGCGTGCGGACCGCTGACGATGTGCAGGTTGCCGTCGCCTAGATGGCCGAAGAAGAGATGCGAGGCTTGCGGGTAGGCCGCCTGCAGCCGCGCGCGTGCCTTCTCCACGTAGTCCGCGGTGACGCGCAGCGGAATGCCGACGTCAAAGGAGACGAAGGGCGAAAGCTGCTTGAGCAGTTCGCCGATGGCATCCCGGAAGTCCCACAGCGACTGCGCTTGCTCCTGCGTCTGCGCCACGATGACATCGGCCGCCACGCCCTCTTCCAGCATCTCGCCGAGGAAGCCCTCGAAGATCTCCTGCATCTGCGGCGCCGTGCTGCCTTCGGCCTCGATCAGCACGTAGATGGGATGGGCGCCGCCCAGCGGCGTCTCGCGACCCAGCGCGCGGGCTGCGGCGACCAGGTATTCCTGCCACATCACCTCGAACGACGACAGCCCGGGCAGGCGGCCGCGCGCCTGCTTGAGCAGCTGCGCCACCTGCGCGAACGAGCCGACCGCGCACAGCGCGCTGCGGCGCACCGCCGGACGGGGGAAGAGCCGCAGCACCACGCGCGTAACGATGCCGAAGGTACCTTCGGTGCCGATGAACAGGTGCTTCAGGTCCGGACCGGTGTTGTTCTTCACGACGCGGTTCATCATCGGCATCACCGTGCCATCGGCGAGCACCACTTCCATACCCAGCACCAGGTCGCGCATCGGACCGTAGCGCAGCACGCGGTTGCCGCCGGCATTGGTGGAGACATTGCCGCCGATCTGGCAGCTGCCGCGTGCGCCGATGTCGAGCGGGAAATACCAGTCCTTGGCTTCGACGATCTCCGCCAGGCGGGCCAGCGGCACGCCGGCCTGCACGGTGATGGTGCCGCCGATCTCGTCGAAGTCCTCGACCTGGTTCAGCCGCTCCAGCGAGATCACCACATCGCCTTCGTCGGGGGCTGCGCCGCCGGCCAGACCCGTGAGGCCGCCCTGCACCGTGATGCGTGCGCCCTGCGCGCGGCAGCTGCGCACGATCTCGGCCACCTCGGCCGTGCTGCCGGGACGGTAGACCACGGCGGGCACGCCACCCTTGAGACCGCTCCAGTCTCCGCGGTATTTCTCCAGGTCGACAGGTTCCAGCAGGGTGCCGGGGAGGTCGATCAGGTCGACGTGCTTGGTTTCGTCACGCTTGGTTTCGTTCAACGCACTCTCCTCGTATTCTCGCATTCTCGAATTCGCTCGGGCGGCACCGCGGGCTGGCGCGCGCCACATTCTCTCTGCAGCGGATTATCCCCCCGCCCGCGCCGGCATTCCAGCGAGATCGTGCACGCGCGGCCTGCCCCTGCGCGCCACCGCTGCGGCTAGAATAGAACGCCGCCGGCCCGCCCGGCCCGCGCATCCACGCCTTGCCGGATGCCTCGCTTCACTCGATCCCACCCATGCCTACCCGCTCACCAGACTCCGACGACACCACCAAGCGCACCAGCGCCAGCCAGACCCTGTTCCGCGGCCTGGAGATCGTCGAAACCGTCGCCAAGGGCTTCAGCTCACTGCCGGAAATCGTCAAGCACACCGGCCTGTCCTCCAGCACCGCGCACCGGCTCGCCTCGGCGCTGGTCGAGGCACGCTACCTGCAGCACGAGCCCCGCCGCGGCTATAGCCTGGGCAGCAAGCTGATCGAACTCGGTTTCCAGGCGCAGCGCGAGTCCGGCGTACTCGCCAGCGCCAGGCCCTTCCTGGAGCAGCTCGCCGCGCAGACGCGCGACACCGTTCATCTCGCAGCGCTGGTCGACGATGAGGTGATCTACCTCGACAAGCTGCCCGGGCAGCGCGCGGTGGAGATCAGCTCGCGCATCGGCGGCCGCAATCCCATCACGACCACCGGCGTGGGCAAGGCGCTGGTGCTCGACCGCGACGAGGACGAATGGCGCCGCATCCGCGCGCGCGAGGCTGCCGCTGGCAGGCTGGTGCCATCTGAAGAGGAATGGCTGCGCCTGATGCGGGGCTATGCTGCGCGTGACAGCGCCTTCGACCTGGGTGAAGACGAGCCATCGATCCGCTGTGTGGCTGCGCCTGTGCGTGATGCCACTGGGCGCATCGTTGCCGCCATCAGTGTGACCAGTGCGGTGCAGTACATGGAGCCGGAGAGGATGGAGGCGCTGGTGGGGGTGGTGAAGGAGGCGGCGGGGGGGATTAGTCGGCAGCTGGGGGGACGGAAGCGATGAACGCAGTAACGCGCGGGTCTTCGCTTTGACTTGGGCGGTGTTGGTTGTTTAGGCCAACAGCCTGTTTCGACTCCCCCTGCGGGGGAGCCGAAACGGGCTTTTGCCTCGCAGACCGATTCCGCCTGAGCCACGATCGGCTCCCCCGCAGGGGGAGCCGAAACAGGCCGTTGGCTCAAACAACCCACACCGCCGGCCAAGCAAGCAAAAACCTATCGCGTCAGATCCAACGCCACGTCGACGATCATATCCTCCTGCCCGCCAACCATCCGCCGCTTACCCAGCTCAACCAGAATATCCACCGTCGGCACACCATACTTAGCCGAAGCCGTCTCCGCATGCCGCAGGAAGCTGGAGTAGACACCGGCATAACCCAAAGCCAACGTCTCACGATCCACCCGCACAGGCCGATCCTGCAACGGCCGCACCAGGTCATCCGCAGCATCCATCAGCGCACGCACATCGCAGCCATGGTTCCAGCCCATGCGGTCAGCCACAGCAATGAAGACTTCCAGCGGCGCATTGCCAGCGCCGGCGCCCATGCCGGCAAGGCTGGCGTCAACGCGATTGCAGCCCTCTTCCACGGCAACCACCGAGTTGGCTACGCCCAGGCTCAGGTTGTGGTGGGCGTGAACGCCAATCTCGGTCTCCGCCTTCAACGTATCGCGCAGCGCGCGCACACGGTCACGCGCGTCGTTCATGGTCAGCGCGCCGCCCGAGTCCACCACATAGACGCAGGTGGCCCCGTAGCCCTCCATCAGCTTGGCCTGCTCGGCCAGCTTCTGCGGCGTGGTCATGTGGCTCATCATCAGGAAGCCCACCGTGTCCATGCCCAGCTTGCGCGCGCATTCGATGTGCTGGCGCGAGACGTCGGCCTCGGTGCAGTGAGTGGCCACGCGCACCACGCGTGCGCCGGCATCGTAGGCGGCGTGCAGGTCGTGCACGGTGCCGATGCCGGGCAGCAGCAGCGTGGCGATCTTGGCGCGCTTGACGCTTTGCGCGGCGGCGCTGATCCACTCCAGGTCGGTGTGCGCGCCGAAGCCGTAGTTGAAGCTGGAGCCGGACAGGCCGTCGCCGTGCGCGACCTCGATGGAGTCGACGCCGGCCGCGTCCAGCGCGGCGGCGATGGCCTTGACGTGCTCGACGCTGTACTGGTGGCGGATGGCGTGGCTGCCGTCGCGCAGCGTGACGTCGGAGATATAGAGTTTGCTGTTGCTCATGTCGGCTCCTTTCAGGCGGCGCAAAGCTGGGTTTCTGCCATGCGCTCGGCACAGGCCAGCGCGGCCGAGGTCATGATGTCGAGATTGCCCGCGTAGGCCGGCAGGTAGTGGGCGGCGCCCTCCACCTCCAGGTAGACCGAGGTCTTCAGGCCCGCAGTGCGGCCGATGCCCGGCACGTTGGGGGCGTTGTCCGCGTCGAAGCGGTCGAACTGCACCGCCTGCTTGAGGCGGTAGCCGGGCACGTAGCGCTGCACCTTCTCCACCATGGCATGCACGCTGTCTTCGATGCGCGACTGCTCGGCCACGTCCGACAGCACAAACACGGTGTCGCGCATGATCAGCGGCGGCTCGGCCGGGTTGAGCACGATGATGGCCTTGCCGCGCTTGGCGCCGCCCAGCACCTCGATGGCGCGCGAGGTGGTCTCGGTGAACTCGTCGATATTGGCGCGCGTGCCGGGGCCGGCCGACTTGCTGGAGATGGATGCCACGATCTCGGCGTAGTGGACCGTCGCCACCTGCGACACCGCCGCCACGATGGGAATGGTGGCCTGGCCGCCGCAGGTGACCATATTGATGTTGGTGGCCTCGAGCTGCTGGTCCAGATTGATGGCCGGGATCACGTAGGGGCCGATGGCGGCCGGCGTCAGGTCAATCACGCGCACGCCGCGTTCCTGCAGCTTGGCGTTGTGGTGCTCGTGGGCACCGGCGGAGGTGGCGTCGAACACGATGCGGATGTCCTCGAAGCCCGGCAGCGCGAGCAGGCCGTCGATGCCTTCCGCGGTGGTGGGCACGTCGAGGCGCGCGGCGCGCGCCAGGCCGTCGGAAGCGGGGTCGATGCCGACCATCGCGCCCATCTCCAGATGCCGGCCGTGGCGCAGCACCTTGATCATCAGGTCGGTGCCGATATTGCCCGAACCGATGATCGCAACCTTGACCTTGTCTCCTGTCGTCATCAGAGCACTCCTAAGTGGCGGTGAATGTCTGCCGCGGCGGCGCCCGGCATAACTTGGTGACGTCATCCTAGGCGCCAGCCCTTTTAGTGTCAACATATAATATTCACTCCCATATATTGGCATTAAATGGCTTTGCGAAAACCGGGAAAGTTGCGAAGAAGCCGCTCCACGTGTGCTCGGGCTCTCGCTCCGGGCAGTCCGCACACCCTGGCCGCGAACAAAGTGGCGCCGGCGTGGTCTGAGGCATGATCTGCCGCCTTGGGCGCCAGATCCGCCATTTCTGGAACGGAAACGGTTTTCCGATATATTTACGTTCCAATCGTCACACCGGCAGCAAGGGAGCTTCACCAATGAATTCCGGCCAATTGATCGAGAGGCTTGCCGCCGTATTCGCACTGATCGTGCTGATCGGCGGCTCGCTGCTGGTGCTCGCGCCGTTCACCACCGCGCTGCTGTGGGGCGCGATCCTGGCCTACAGCTCCTGGTATCCGTACACGGTGCTGTCGCGCTGGCTCGGCAACCGGCGCGGCGTGGCGGCGCTGATCTTTGTACTGCTGGCCTTCGTGGTGGTGCTGGGGCCGTTCGTCTATGCCGGCACCAGCGTGTCGGCGCACTTCGACCAGATGTCCGCGCTGGTCGACCGCTACGTTCAGAACGGCCTGCCGCCGCTGCCCGACTGGCTGACCAGCCTGCCCTTTGTCGGCGGCTACCTGCAGTCGTCCTGGGACCAGCTGATCCACGCCGACTCGGAGATGCTGGCCAACCTGCGCAAGCTGCTGGGGCCGGTGGGCCATGCGCTGCTCGGCGCCGGCCTGTCGATCGGCGCGGGGCTGGGCCAGCTCGCGCTGTCCATCGTGCTGGCCTACTTCTTCTACACCGGCGGGGATTTCGCCGTGGCCTGGCTGCGCGCGGGCATGCGCCGCATCGCCGGCGAGCGCGCCGACCACCTGCTTTCCCTGGCCGGCAACACCGTCAAGGGCGTGGTCTACGGCGTGCTCGGCACCGCCTTCGTGCAGGCCGTGCTGGTTGGCATCGGCTTCTGGATCGCCGGCGTGCCGGCACCCGCGCTGCTCGGCCTCGTCACCTTCTTCCTCTCGGTGATCCCGGTGGGCCCGCCGCTGGTGTGGATCCCGGCCGCGCTGTGGCTCTACCACGCCGGCTCGCTGGGCTGGGCCATCTTCATCGTGGTCTGGGGCGTGGCGGTGGTGGGCATGGCCGACAACGTGATCAAGCCGCTGCTGATCAGCAAGGGCACCGACATGCCGCTGATCTGGATCATGCTCGGCGTGCTCGGCGGCGCGCTGGCCTTCGGCTTCCTCGGCGTCTTCATCGGGCCGACCGTGCTGGCGGTGGCCTACGCGCTGCTGCGCGACTGGACGGTGGGTGCGGTCACCAAGGATGCCGCGCCGGCACCCGCCGCGCAGAAGGACGCACCCTGAGCACCCCCATGGACTCCCATCCGGCAGCGCCCTCTTCCGACACCCCCGCTGGCCGGCCGGCGGCGGAGGCCGCGCCCGCCACGCACGCGCTGTCCGCCGAAGACCTGGCCGCGCTGTCCGCCGACGGCACCACCGACCGCCTGATCGCCTGCCACCACTGCGACGCCGTCTACCGCCGCACCGCCCTCGGCCCCGGCGAGCGCGCGAGCTGCCTGCGCTGCGGCGGGCAGCTCTATCGTGACAGCAGCAAGGCCTACCGCCGCCAGCTCCCGCTGACGCTGACCGCGCTGATCCTGTTCGCGATCTCCAACGCCTATCCGATCGTGGCGATGGACCTGCAGGGCGTGCGTACGGAGACCACGCTGTGGGGCGCGGTGCAGGCGCTGTATGCCGACCAGCAGCCGCTGGTGGCCTTCGCCGTATTCGCCACCACCATCCTGTTCCCGCTCACCGAGCTGCTGATGATGTGCTACCTGCTGGTCCCGATGACGCAGCACCGCATGCCGGCGGGATTCGAGCGCATCGTGCGCGGCATCTGCCAGACCCGTCCGTGGGGCATGATCGAGGTCTTCATGATCGGCGTGCTGGTGACGCTGGTGAAGCTCTCGACCATGGCCGAGGTGCTGCCCGGCGTCGCGCTGTGGTCCTTCGGCGCGCTCGTGGTGGTGCTGGCGACGCTGCTGTCCTTCGATCCGCGCGACCTGTGGCAGAACCTGGAGGAGGCCTCCAAGCCATGAAGCCCGCATCCGGCACCCGCTCCCGGCTGCAGCGCTCGCGCAAGATCGCGGCCGACGTGGTGGCCGACATCACCGACGACGATGAACGCACCCCGCTGGCCCAGGTGCCCACTGCGCGCGCGCTCGGCCTGCTGTCCTGCCATTCCTGCACGGGCGTGAGCCCGATCGCCCTGGAGGGGCAGCCCTGCCCGCGTTGCGGCGCCAGGCTGCACCAGCGCAAGCCCGAAAGCCTGCTGCGCGCCTGGGCCTTCCTGCTGGCGGCCTACATCCTCTACATTCCGGCCAACCTGCTGCCGGTGATGGTCACCCAGACCCTGCTCGGCACGCAGCGCGACACCATCTACTCCGGTGTGGTCTATCTCTGGCTGTCCGGCTCCCACCTGCTGGCCATGGTGGTGCTGACCGCCAGCATCGTGGTGCCGATGCTGAAGATGGTGATCCTGACCTTCCTGCTGCTGTCGGTGCATTTGCGCTCCACCTGGCGCATCCGGCAGCGGACCAAGCTGTTTGCACTGGTGGAAGTGATCGGCCGCTGGTCCATGCTCGACGTATTCGTGGTCGCGCTGCTCGCCTCGCTGGTGCGGGCCGGCGCGCTGGCCACCATCATTCCCGGCGGTGGCGCCCTGGCCTTCGCCTCGGTGGTGGTGCTGACGATGCTGGCTTCGCTCAGCTTCGACCCCCGCCTGTTGTGGGATTCGCTGGAAAACAAAGATGCCTGACGACAAGGAACACACGCCCCCTACCCCGCCGGGTCCGCCGGGCCTGCCCGAACCCGCGCGCAAGCGCCGCACACGCTGGCTGCCCTCGCTGGTCTGGCTGATCCCCATCGTGGCCGCCGTGGTCGGCATCACGCTGCTGGTGCATACGCTGACCTCGCGCGGGCCGGAGATCGCCGTCACCTTCCGCACCGCGGAGGGACTGACGCCGGGCAAGACCGCCGTGCGCTACAAGGACGTCGACATCGGCCTGCTCAAGTCGGTGCGCCTGGCCTCCGACCGCTCGCACGTCATCGCCGACATCGAGCTGACCAAGGATGCGGAGAACTTCGCCGTCAAGGACACGCGCTTCTGGGTGGTGCGGCCGCGCTTCGCCATCAGCGGCGTCTCGGGGCTCGAAACGCTGCTGTCCGGTGCCTATATCGGCGTGGATGCCGGCAAGTCCGAAGAGCAAGTGCGCCGGTTCACCGGCCTGGAGGCCCCGCCCGTGGTCACCACTGACTCATCCGGCAAGCAGTTCGTGCTGCGCGCCGCCGACCTGGGCTCGCTGGACATCGGTTCGCCGGTCTATTACCGGCGCGTGCAGGTGGGCCAGGTGGTGGCATTCCAGCTGGCCCCCAGCGGCCGCGACATCACGCTGCGCGTCTTCGTCAACAAACCCTATGACAAGTTCGTCACCGCCGACACGCGCTTCTGGCACGCCAGCGGCGTCGACCTGAAGCTGGATGCCAACGGCCTGAAGCTGTCCACGCAATCGCTGGTGACCGTGCTGCTGGGCGGCGTGGCCTTCCAGGAACCCGAGCATTCTCCAGCCACCCAGCCGGCGGCGGAGAACACCCAGTTCCTGCTCTCCGCCGACCAGTCCGAGGCGATGAAGGAGCCCGAGGACCTGGCGCCCACGCTGGCTGTGCTGAACTTTGACCAGTCGGTGCGCGGGCTGGCCCCGGGCGCGCCGGTCGACTTCCGCGGCGTGGTGGTGGGCCAGGTGCGCTCGATCGGCATCGAGTACCTGCGCGAGAAGAAGGCCTTCCGCCTGCCGGTGGTGGTGGAGTTCTACCCCTCGCGCATGGGCTTCCGCCAGCGCGACCTGCGCGACGACAAGATCTCGCAGGACATCGTCAAGGGCCTGGTCAAGCGCGGCCTGCGCGCCCAGCTGCGCACCGGCAACCTGCTGACCGGCCAGCTCTACGTGGCGCTGGACTTCTTCCCCAAGGCGCCGCCGGCCGTGTTCGATGCGAACGCCACCATGCCCGAGCTGCCCACCACGGCGGGCACCTTCGATGAGCTGCAGGCCCAGATCGGTGACATCGTCGCCAAGATCGACAAGATCCCGTTCGAGCAGATCGGCAAGGACCTGCGCACCACCATGGCCTCGCTGAACAAGATGATGGACAACGCCGACAAGCTGGTGGCACAGCTCAACGGCGACGTGGCGCCGCAGGTCACCGCCGCGCTGCAGGATGCGCGCAAGACGCTGAACTCCGCCAACAGCGCGCTCGCCTCCGATGCGCCGTTGCAGCAGGACACGCGCCGCATGCTGCAGGAGCTGACCCGCACCGCGGCGTCGCTGCGCGCGCTGACCGACTACCTCGAACGCCACCCTGAAGCGCTGCTGCGCGGCAAATCGGAGAATCCGTGATGATCCGCCTTCCTACCGTCGCAACCCGCCGGGGCCTGCTGGCCGCCGGCGCCGCCTTGGCCGCCGCGGCCCTGCTGGCAGGCTGCGCGTCGTCGTCGGAACCGCGCTACTACACACTGGCACCGGGAGCAGACGATAGCGCCGCCGCAACCGCTCCGCAGGCATCCGTGCCCGCAAGCGCGCCTGTCTGGATCGAGGTGTCCCCGGTGCGGGTGCCTGAACGGCTGAACCGCGTCGAGCTGGTGGTGGGCGACGACGGCACGGGCAGCGGCGACAGCCGCCTGCGCCGGCTGGATCAGGCGCGCTGGTCGGCCCCGCTGCCGGACGAGCTGCGCGATGCGCTGTCGCAGCGGCTGCAGGCCGCACTGGGCGCGCAGGACACCTACCGGCAGGGCCTCTCGGGCGTGGAGCCGGTCTATCGCGTCACCACCGACGTGGTGCGCCTGGACGCGGCGCCCGGCGGCCAGGCCAGCGCCGTGATCAACTGGTCGGTGCGGCGCCTGCCCGACGGCAAGCTGGCCACCGGCCAGACCCGCGCCGACCTGCCCGCAGGCAGCGGCGTGGACGGTGTGGTGGCAGCCTACCGGCAGATCCTGTCCACCGCCGCGGCGGACATTGCCGGCGGCGTGCGTACGCTGCAGCGCTGAGGCCGGGACGCGCCTAGCCGGCCGCGCTGGCCGAGGGGGAGGAGGAGGAAGATGAAGCGGCGGCGGCCCGCGCGATGGCCTGCAGGCATTCGCGCGCGCCCCCCTGCACCATGCGCGCGGCGCACGCCAGCATCAGGTTCTTGCCCAGGCCGAAGTCTTCCACCACATAGCCGCGCGCATCGAGGCCGCGGCCCTGCGCGTCGGTCACCACTGCCACCCGGTCCAGCAGCGTGCCGGGATCGGTGCTGTAGCCCCACACCGGCTTGCCGAGCGCGACCGCATAACCCACTTCGAAGGCAGTCCCGGCATCGGGCTCGCCCGGGCCGCGGAAATCGTCCAGGTTCGCCATCACCATGTCTGCGCGCTCGATCAGGGCGAGGTTCTGCTGATAGATCCATTGCGCCGCCGCAGGCCCCGACAGGCCCGCTGGCAAGGCGTTGTCGAGCGGATACAGGCCTTCGCATCCGTAAGTGGCGCACAGCGCCTTGAGCGCTTCGCCGTGGGCGACGGCGTCGCGGCGGAAGACGTCGAAGCCGGCGAGATAGATTGTTGGCATCTTGCGGTTCCCTGGCATCCAGGTGGAAGGGCGTGGTCTGCGCCGCCCCACGGCGGCGCGCTATGGCACTGCCCGGCGCTCAGGCCTGGCGGCTCTTGCCGCTGCGCCAGACTCGGCGCCCCTTGCTGACCGGCGCGGTCAGCGCGGCGGTGCAGTAGTCCGCCAGGTCGGCCACGGGCGGCTGGGCCGGTGCGCCATCCGATTGCTGGCACCACTGCGCCAGCGCATACACCACGCTCTGATTGAACCACTGCTGGCGATGCTGCAGCACCTTGCGCGGGATATCCGGCAGCGCGTCGGCAATCAGGCGCCGCGCCCGCTTAAAGCCCGAAATGGCGTCGGGATCGATCATCTCGTTGTTGAGCAGGCTCGGACTGAAGGTGGCCTGTGCCAGCACCTTTACATAACGCGCGCCCCAGGGCGTATCGCAGATGGTGTCCGCCAGCGCGCTGATCGAGGCCTCGACGATGGTGCGCACATCGCCGCCCAGGCCGGCCGCCTCGACCTCATCGAGATAGCGGTTGCGCAGCGCGTTGACATGGCCGAGGCGCAGGTTCAGCAGATGGCTGACCAGCGCCTCGCGCGAGCCGAAGTGATAGTGCAGCGCAGAGCGGTTGCGCTGGCCGGCCTCGACCACGATCTGGCGCAGCGGCACCAGTTCTACACCATGCTCGGCGAACAGGCGCTCGGCGATCTCCAGCATGCGCCGCGCGGTTTCGTTCTCGAGCGGATTGCCACCCGCCGAGCCTCCCTGGCTGCCGGGCTCACCGGCCTGCGCGGATGGCACGCTCTCCAGGGCGGCCCTGCGTACGGCCGGCTTGTCCAGCACGGACGCATCGGCCAGCACCGAGGCGATGGAACGGTTGCGGACACGGCTCATCTGCGAATACCCCATAAGCTAATACGGCGGATTATGGTGGCAAGGTCCTCATGCAATCAAGTCAGCACATGCAAGTCAGCACAAGCGCCAGTGCGGGCAGCCAGCCATGGCTCAGCCGCGCAAGCGCCGGATGGTCCGCTCCGGATGCTGGCCGATCAGGCCGATCACGCAACCGGCCACCATCACCACGCCGCATACGGCGAAGCCTAGTTCGAAGCCATGGGCCGGGCCAGCATGAGCCTGGGCCTGTACCAGCCGGCCCATCACCACCGGCGCAATGGCGCCGGCGCTGGTGGCCACCGCCGTGCTCAGCGCGATGATGGCGCTGCGCTGGGCATCGGGCACGATCTCGCCGAGAATCGCCGGCCCCAGGGCAAAGGCGATCGGCGGCAGCGTCGCAGACACGGCCAGCAAGGCGACCTTGCCTGCCGGCGGCAGTGGCAGCACCGGCAACAGCAACAGCACCACGCCCCCGATTCCCACGCACACGCAGCCGAACACCACGCGCGCAGTGCGCGACGATGCCCCGCGGCGCAGCATCCGTTGCGAACACCAGCTCAAGCCCATGCTGACCGGCACCCCTGCCGCCACGATGATGGCGAACATGCGCCCGGCGGCGGCGGCGTCGAAGCCCAACCCCCGCTCCAGGTAGGACGGCAGCCACGTCAGCGCGAGCGCCAGGCCCCAGTAGGCGGCGAAGCCGGTGAGGAAGCCGCACAGCACGGTGGCATCGGTCAGCAGCTTGCGATACGGCACGCGCCGCGGCGCCAGCGCAGGCTCGCCGCCGGCCTTGGGCGGCTCGGTGCGCAGCGTGCCCTCGCGCCCGCAAAGCAGCCAGCCGAGGGCCCACAGCAAGGACGTCGCGCCCAGCACGACGAAGTTGGCGCGCCAACCCCAATGGCGGGTGATCAGCGGCACCATCAGGCCCGCCAGCAGCAGGCCGATAGTGGCGCCCTGGTTGATCAGCGAGACGGGCAGGTTGCGCTTCTCGTGCGGAAACCACTTGTACAGCGCATGGACCGACACCGGGAAGCCAGGTCCCTCGCCGGCACCGAGGATCACGCGCGACAGCAGCAGCGCCGTCGCGCTGGTGGCCAGCGCCACCGGCATCTGCACCACCGACCACAGCAGCGCCATCGCCAGCAGCAGCCAGCGCGCCGGCACTCTGTTGCCGATGAAGCCGACCACCGCCGCCGACAGCGAGAACAGCCAGAAGAAGCTGCCCGCGACGACACCGAACTCGGTGGGGGTGAGCTGCAGGTCGTGCATCAGGGGCACGGCGACCATGCCCAGCACCACCTTGTCGAGGAAGTTGATGGCCGATAGGGCCGTCAGCCAGCTGGCGATGGCCCAGGCCTTGCGCGGCTGGTAGACGCCCTCGGCGGCGGCCGGTGCGCCATGCGCATCGGCCCGTGTGATGCCTTGCGGCGGTGAAGTCGTCAGCGTGTCTGCCATCTTCCTGCACTCCCTGATCCGTGCTGCCGGCAGCGATGCCGGCGGTCCGCCCGCCGCGCGTGTTGCCGCGGGCGCCTGCCTGCTGCTGCTCCCCTGCCTGTTCCCATCCGGTGGCGACATGACTGGCCTTCGCCGCCACATGTGGAATTAATCTCAGGGATTAGCTAATCGACTGTAGAACCTCGCCCTCGTTACGCACACTGGGGTTTTCCCCGGCATCGGCCGGGCACCCTCGGCAGGACGGGGGCCGGCGGGCGGAGCGGTCCGCCGCGCACTCCCGCCACGCCGCCATCGTGCTTGACAATGCAAGCCCATCCATTAAATTAATCCCAATGCTTAATCTAATGTATTAAAAATCAGGAGACAAAGGATGGCAGGAGAGATGGCAGACGGACGCAATGAAGGCGGGCGCAAGGCAGCCAAGGAACGCACTCCGCTGGAGAGCGGCAGCGGCATCGAGGTGGTAGCGGACGGCGTCTGGCTGCTGCGGGGCCAGGGACAGAGCTTCGTGGCCGAGATCGACGAGGGGCTGGTGGTGGTGGACGCCGGCCCGGGCGGCCGCGTCACGGCGGGCATGATCGAGCACCTGCGCGAGGTCAGCACGCGGCCGGTGGTGGCGCTGTGCTACAGCCACGGCCACGTGGGCTACAACGCGGGCGTGCCGCTGTGGCTGGAAGATGCCGCACAGCGCGGCCATGCGCGGCCGCGTCTTATCGCCCATGCCAACGTGCCTGCCCGCTACGCGCGCTACCGCAAGACCGAGGGCCTGCAGAACCGCATCAATGCCCTGCAGTTCCGCCGCAATCCGGACCAGACCGCCGGCATGCTGCGCCTGCACGATCCCGACCAGACCTATGCCGAGCAGCTCGTGCTCGGCAGCGGCGCGCGCCGCGTCCACCTGCTGTGGGCGCCGTCCGAGACCGATGACGTGACCGCGCTCTGGGTACCAGCTGCGCGTGTGCTCTACGGCAGTGCGGCGGTGATCGACTCCATTCCCAATATCGGCACGCCCTTCCGCACCATGCGCGACACGCTGCGCTGGGCCGGCACGCTGGAACGGCTGGCGGACCTGCGCCCGCTCAAGGTCGTGCGCGAGTTCGGCCCGCTGATCGAGGGCGAGGACGAGGTGCAGCGCGTGCTGGGTCATACCGCCGGCGCGCTGCGCTGGCTGCACGCCGAGGTGCTGCGCCTGATGAACGAGGGCCGCGGCGAACGCGAGCTGCTGGCCGAGATCACCTTCCCGCCCGAATGGTTCGACGTGCCCTGGATGCGCCCGACCTACGGCGATCCCTCCTATATCGTGCGCGACATCTACCGTTCGGAAAACGGCTGGTGGGACCGCAACCCGACCAGCCTGCACCCGGCGCCGCCCGATGCCGCCGCTGCGGCGCTGGCCGCCGCCATCACGGACAAGGCCGCGCTGATCCGCCATGCCGAGGCGCTCGCCGCGCGCGGCAAGCACCAGCTCGCGCTGCATGTGATCGACGCGCTGGCCACCGCGCCCGGCGACTCTCCGGAGCTGGCGCAGGCGCGCCGCCTCAAGGCTGCCTGGCTGCGCGAACGCGCCGCCCAGGTGCGCAGCTATGTGTCGCGCAGCATCTACCTGGGCTGCGCCGACCGCATCGAAGACGGCAGCGCCGCCGCTTTCGGCATGCGCTGAGCGGCCGCCGCTGTGGAGCGGGTGCGCCTGCGCGTGCCCGGCCCGCTGCCTCCCTGCTTCCCTGCTTCCTGACCCGAAACGGCGCCGCCCCCCGCCGACACCCGATGACCGACAACACCACCCCTGCCTCCCTCGACAGCTTCTTCTCGCCGCGCAGCATCGCCATCGTCGGCGCCTCGGCCACGCCCGGCAAGATCGGCGCGATCCCGCTGCGCTACCAGCTCGAATGCGGCTACCAGGGCAAGGTCTACCCCATCAACCCCGCCCGCGCCGAAGTGCAGGGCGTGCCCACCTGGCCCGCGCTGGGCGCGGTGGACGCGCCCATCGACCTGGCCGTCTTCGCCGTGCCGTCCGCCCAGGTGGACGGCGCACTGGACGACGCCATCGCCGCGGACGTTCGCAATATCGTGCTGTTCTCCGCCGGCTATGCCGAGGTGGGCGCCGGCGGCGCGGCCATGCAGCAGCGGCTGGCCGACAAGGCGCGCGCGGCCGGCATCCGCCTGCTCGGGCCGAACTGCCTGGGCTTTATGAACGTGGCCCAGGACGTCTACGCCACCTTCTCGCCGGTGGTGGGCGCCGGCAAGGCGCGCGCCGGCGGCATCGCCATCGTCAGCCAGAGCGGCGCCTTCGGCGCCTATGCCTATGCACTGGCGCGCGAGCGCGGCCTGGGGCTGTCGTGGTGGGCCACCACCGGCAACGAGGCCGACATCCAGGTGGCCGACTGCATAGCATGGCTGGCCACCGACCCGGCCACGCGCGTGATCCTGGCCTATCTCGAAGGCTGCCGCGATGGCGAGCGGCTCAAGGCGGCGCTGGCGCTGGCGCGCGCGCATGGCAAGCCGGTGGTGGCGGTGAAGGTGGGGCGGACCAGCCTGGGCGCCGCTGCCGCGGCCTCGCACACGGCCTCGCTGGCGGGCGACGACGCTGTCTACGATGCCTTGTTCCGCCAGTACGGCGTGTGGCGCGCGCACAGCATCGAGGAATTCTTCAGCATCGGCTACGCGCTCTCCGTGGGCCGGCTGCCGCCCAACGACAAGCTCGGCCTGCTGACCGTCTCCGGTGGCGTGGGCGCGCTGATGGCGGACGATGCCGCCGATGCCGGCCTGGACGTGGCGCCCATGCCCGAGGCGGCGCAGCGCTGGCTGACCGAGCGCGTGCCCTTCGCGGCGCCGCGCAACCCGGTCGACGTGACCGGCCAGGTCACGTCCGATCCCAGCCTGCTCGACGACACCGCGCAGGTGATGCTGCGCGATGGCGGCTACGGCAGCTTGCTGGTCTTTCTCGCCGCCGGCGGCCTGGCGCCGTCGATGGCGCCGGTGCAGACCCGGATTGCAGCTGCGCTGCGCGCGGCCTGGCCGGACCGGCTGATCGTCTTCAGTACCTTGTCCCATGCGCCGCTGCGCGCCGAACTGGATGCGCTGGGCTGCCCCAGCTTCGAGGAGCCCGGCCGCGCGGTGCGCGTGGTGGCCGCGCTCAACCATTTCCGCCGCGTGCTGGACGGCGACATTCCGGCCGCCCCCGCAGCCGACGATGCCTTGCCAGCACTGGCCCTGCCACCCGGCACACTCAACGAGGCCGACTCGATGGCGCTGCTGCGCGCGCACGACATCCCCTGCGCGCCCTCCCGCGTAGCGGGCGATGCCGACGCCGCCGTGGCCGCGGCGCAGGCGCTGGGCTATCCGGTGGTGCTCAAGGTGCTGTCGCGCGACGTCCTGCACAAGAGCGACATCGGCGGCGTGGCGCTGGCGCTGGCCGACGACGAGGCCGTGCGCGCCGCCTGCGCGCGGCTGCAGGAGAACCTAGCGCGCCACGCGCCGCAGGCCGCGCGCGAGGGCTTCCTGGTGGCGCGCATGGCCGCGCGCGGCGGCGTCGAATGCATCCTCGGCGCGCACCGTGACCCGGTGCTCGGGCCGGTGGTGATGTTCGGGCTCGGCGGCGTCAACGTGGAAGTATTCAAGGACGTCAGCTTCCGCCTGGCGCCGGTGGACCGCGCCGGCGCGCGCGCGATGATCGACTCTCTGCGGGCGGCGCCGCTGCTGCATGGTTACCGCGGCCAGCCGCCGGCCGACCTCGATGCGCTGGCCGACACCATCTCCGCGCTGTCGCGCCTGGCCGCGGCGGCGGACGGCTCGCTAGCGTCGATCGACGTCAATCCGCTGGTGGTCTATCCGCAGGGCCAGGGCGTGCTCGCGCTCGACGCGGTGGTGACCGGCACGGCGCCGCCCGCCTGAGCACGCACAGGCGGATCGGCACGGCACGGTCCCGCTGGGACCGCCGCGCCGGGGCGATCCGCCGTCCCCGGCCCCCTACCACGCAGCCGGCGATACAGCCGGCACGTCCATTCCAGAGGAGACAAGCATGCACGCCCGACCCGAACCAATGCACCCCGCGCGCCGCGGCCGCCGCACCCTGCTTGCCGCCAGCGCGGCGCTCACGCTGGCTGCGGTGCTTTGCAGCGGCAGCGCCGCCGCCGACGAAGCCTGGCCCACGCGCCCGATCCGCCTGGTGGTGGCCTCCGGCGCCGGCAGCGGCACCGACATCTTCGCGCGCCTGTTCGCCGAGCACCTGGGCAAGGTGCTCAAGCAGCCGCTGGTGGTCGACAACAAACCCGGCGCCACCGGGATCATCGGCAACACCGCAGTCGCCAAGGCCAAGCCGGACGGCTACACCCTGCTGTTCACCTACGCCGCCTCGGTGGTGATCAACGCCACCTTGCAGCCGACGATGCCCTATGACGCGCTCAAGGACCTGACCCCGGTGGCGCAGGTCGGCTCGGGCGGCAACCTGCTGGTGGTATCGCCGAACCTGCCCGTGCATGACATCAAGGAACTGGTCGCCTACGTGCGCGGCCAGCCCGATGGCCTCGACTATGCGTCCTGGGGCGTGGGCTCGGGCGGCCACCTGACCATGGAAGCCCTGAAGGCCCAGTCCGGCATGAAGCTGCGCCACGTGCCCTACAAGACCGTGTCGCAGATTCTCACCGACTTGCAGGGCGGCGTGATCCGCATCGCCTTTGTCGACACCAGCTCGCCGCTGCCGATGATCCAGGCCGGCAAGCTGCGCCCCATCGCGGTGAGCGGCACGCGGCGTGCGCCGGCGCTGCCGACCCTACCCACCATGACCGAGCAGGGCTATCCCTTCCACGCTGATAGCTGGTACGGGCTGTTCGCGCCGGCCGGCACGCCGGCGCCCATCGTGCAGCGCCTGAATGCCGAGATCAACCAGGCCATGTCCTCGCCGGCGCTGCGCGAACGCTTCCTCAGCTACAACATGGGCACGCCGCCGCTCAAGACACCCCAGCAGTTCGCCGACACCGTGCGCGCCGACGTGCGCATGTGGGGCGACGTGATCCGCACGGCCAACGTCAAGCCCGAGTGATTTTGCATCCTTCACCGCTCCACTCCATTACCCGACACGAGGTGTACCCATGAGCGACAACTCCACCCTGCACGCACGCATCCGCGATGCGCTGGTCTACAGCTTCCCCGTCCACGACGTGGCCCAGACGCGCTGGCAATTCACGCAGAATCCGGACAACCACACGCAGCGCGGCGCGCCGCCCAATGTGCTGCACCACAATCGCAGGCTGCTGAACCACCGGGCACGCACGGTCACCATGCCCAACAACGACACGCTGTACTCGATCGCCTGGCTGGACCTGTCCGGCGGGCCGCTGCTGCTGTCGCTGCCCGAGATGCACGACCGCTACTACAGCTTCGCCTTCCTCGACATCTTCACCAACAACGCCGCCTGCATCGGCCGGCGCACCACCGGCACGGCGGCCGTCACCTTCCTGCTGGCCGGGCCCGGCTGGCAGGGCGAGGCCCCCGCCGGCACCCGGCTGCTGCGCTTGCCGAGCCATGACATCTGGATGCTGGGCCGCGTGCTGGTCGACGGCGAAGACGACCTGCCCACCGTGCACGCGCTGCAGGATGCGATGTGCCTCGCCCCGCTGGACGCCGGCAGCGCGCCCAGGCTGCTGCAGACGCAGCCCGACGAGCGTTCGCCCGAGCGCTACCTGGAGCTGGTCAACGAGGTGATGGGCCGCAACCCCGTGCCCGCGCACGAACAGGCGCTGGTGGCCAGCTACGCCGACCTCGGCCTGCGCCCCGGCGTGCGCGGCGCCTGGCAGGCGCTGGACCCCGCCGTGCGCCAGGCCTGGACGGAGACGCACGCCGCCAACCTGCATGACCTGCGCAAGGCCCCGCCGGGCACGTCCTACCGCAGCGGCCGCGGCGGCAGCTGGTCCGCGGGCGTAGACCACCTCGGCAACTTCGGCAACGACTACGCCTATCGCGCCTTCGTCTCGCTAGTGGGCCTGGGCGCGCTGGAGCGCGAGGAAGCCATCTATTTCACGGCACTGACCGATGGCAAGGGCGAGCCGCTCGACGGCGCGCACCGCTACCGGCTGGCGATCCCCGCCGACATGCAGGTGGATGCCTTCTGGTCGCTGACGATGTACGAGTTCGCTCCCGACGGCCGGCGCTTCTTCACCGACAATTCGCTGCAACGCTATGCGCTCGGCGACCGCACGCCCGGCCTGGTGCGCCGTGCCGACGGCGCCTTCGACATCTGGCTGCAGCAGAACGCGCCGGACAGCGCCGAAGAACGCGCCAACTGGCTGCCGGCGCCGGCCGGGCGCTTCTCCCTGGCGCTGCGCTTCTACCAGCCGCGGCGCGCGCTGTTGGACCGCAGCTTTGATATGCCGGAGGTGGAGCGGTTGGACTGAGGGGGAAGATGGCGGGCAGGCTGGTGCTTCCATGCCGGGTGACGGCGTTGGCAGGCACAACACGCCGACGCCTGCGTGCTTTCGCGCGTGGTGCGTGGCATCGCGCCTGCACAGGCCTGCCCTCTCCCCCGGCCCCTCTCCCGCAAGCGGGAGAGGGGAGCAAACCGGCGTGGCGGCGAAACCCAGCGTGCCAGCCGAAGCCGAAGCCGAAGCCGAAGCCGAAGCCGAAGCCGAAGCCGAAGCCGAAGCCGAAGCCGAAGCCGAAGCCGAAGCCAACAGGATGCGCCAACACCAATCGCCAAACATAGTGTCTTGGCTCCCTCTCCCCTCATGGGGAGAGGGTTGGGGAGAGGGGTGGTCTAGCAAGGCGCCACGCACAACGAAGCCGTCGGTGTGATCCAGCATGACGAGGCCGCGACGAAGCCATCGGTGCTGTCCAGCGCGTCGCCAGCGCTCCCCCGCGCGCGAAAAAGAAGAGAACGCACACGGCAGGCCCGCGCATTCACCCAGCACCCACCATCCATGTAGAATGCCGCATGGCGTTCTTCCACGCCTCCCGTCCGCGGAAAGGGCTGCGCCCAGGTTTCAGATCACCGCGCATTCACATGCGACTCCCGGCCAAGCAGCGGACACGGCCGACGCAGGAGATCGTATGCCCGGCAATTCCCGCCCCTCGGCCCGTCACGGCCATATCAACCTCGAGCAGCAACGCAAGCGCAGCAAGGAATTGCTGGCGCGACTGAAAGACGGTTCCGCCCCTGCGGAGCGCGCCATCCTCGAGCGCCAGACCACCTTCTCCGGCACGCCCCGGCTGGCGGACGCACAGTGGCTGATCGCGCGCGAGCTTGGCTTCGCGAGTTGGCCGAAACTCAAGGCGCATGTCGATGCCGTCGACTTCGCCGCCTGCCACCCCCGCTTTACCGCCGACGACGAAGCCAGCACCCGGCACTGGCGCTGCGGCAACGACATCGCGCACAGCCTGCGCCTCGCCGGCTTCCGGGGCGAGTTCCACATGTTCGCGGACCCGCTGTGCATGGGACCGGTGCCGGACCTGCCCGAGGCGGAGTTCATCGAGGTGCGCAGCCGCTTCGTCAGCAGGACCTTCGACATTGCGCTCGGCGACGCCCGCGCCCGCATGCAGGGCGAGTACGGGGACCTGGCCCGGCTGTCCCAGGCTGCGCGCGCTGTGCTCTGGTGCGATGCCGATGCCTACGACCAGCTCTTCCTGATCGCCGTGCTGGCACGGCTGGAGACACCGCCCGAGGTCCTGGAGCTGATCGAGGTCGGCGGTGTGCCGGGCGTCGAACGCTTCGTCGGCATCGGCCAGTTCGCGCCCGAGGTGCTCGCCTGGCTGTGGCCGCAGCGGCGACGCCTGGGGGCGGATGCGCTGGCACTCGCGCGCGAGGCGTGGCAGGCCTATCGTGCCGCCTCGCCGCAGGCCTGGGCCGCGCTTGCCTTCAGCGAAACCCGCGCGCTGCCCTTCCTGGCACCGGCGTTGCGCCGCCAGTTGCAGGAACTGCCTTCCCTGCGCGACGGCCTGTCCCTGAGCGAGCGTCTGCTGCTGCAGATCACCAGCGAACTGGAGCAGCCCACCTTGGGCCAGGTCTTTGCCGAACTGACGCAGCGCCGCGAGCCGCTGCCCTTCCTGGGCGACGGGATGTTCCACGCGCTGGCGCGCGCACTGATCGATGCGCCGAAGCCGCTGATACGGGAGACCGATACCCAGCCCGACTGGCCGCGCCGGCCGCTGGAGCTGACCGCGCTCGGGCGCCAGGTGCTCGAAGGCAAAGCCTACTGGCTCGACCACGCTGGTGCCGAACGCTGGGTCGGTGGCGTCCATCTCGTCCCAGGCCAGCCGCATTGGGCCCTCGATGACCAGTTCGTGCCGCACTGGCGGCGCTAGGCCGCCTGCGCGCGGCAGGCATCTGCGCTACCATTTCCTGCCGCAGCGCGGCCGTCACCGGGTGGCGGCCATCCGCTGGTTCCACCCCGGCATCCACTTCTTTCGCTGATCTCCCATGTCCAACAACGCCATCCTCCAGGTCGGCCCGCTGGCGCCGCAACTCAACGAACAACTGCAGCAGAAACATCACGCCACCGCGTTGTGGCAGCAGGCCGACGCCCAGGCATGGCTGCGCGAGCACGGCCAGGCGGTGCGTGTGGTGGTGACCTCGGCGCGCCACGGCTGCGGCGCCGAGCTGATCGCGGCGCTGCCGCGGCTGGAAGCCATCGTCAGCTTCGGCGTGGGCTACGACACCATCGCGGTGGATGCGGCGCGTGCACGTGGCATCGTGGTCAGCAATACGCCCGATGTGCTCAACGACTGCGTGGCGGACCTGGCTTTCGGCCTGCTGCTGGACACGGCGCGCGGCATCGCTCACGGCGACCGGTTCGTGCGCGCCGGCAACTGGCTGCAGGGTGCCTTCCCGCTGACCAGGCGCGTGTCCGGCAAGAAGCTGGGCATCCTCGGCCTGGGCCGCATCGGCGAGAAGGTGGCGCAGCGCGGCGCCGGCTTCGACATGGAGATCGCGTACCACAACCGCAGCCCGCGCGCCGGCGCGCCGTGGCGCTTCGAGCCAGACCTGCTGGCGCTGGCGGAGTGGGCGGATTTCCTGGCCGTCACCTGCGTGGGCGGCCCGCAGACGGAGGGATTGGTGTCGCGCGCGGTGATCGAGGCGCTGGGCCCCAAGGGCATCCTCGTCAATGTCGCGCGCGGCAGCGTGGTGGATGAAGCCGCGCTGGTGGACGCGCTGCGCGCGGGCCGGCTCGGCGGCGCGGGGCTCGACGTGTTCCGCGACGAACCCCGTGTTCCGGAGGCCCTGCTGGGCCTCCACAATGTGGTGCTGGCTCCGCACATGGCCAGCGGCACGCATGAGACACGCGCCGCCATGTCGGCTCTGGTGCTGGAAAACCTGGCCGCATTCCTGGCCACCGGCAAGCTGGTGACGCCGGTCGCCTGAGCGGCACGCGGGCCCACGCCCCGCCCTATACTGGATTAGCCGCCGGCCGCCAGGGCCGGCGCGCATCCAACGCCAGTCTTGCAGGAGGAGCCGAATCCGCGGATGCCGCGCAGCCGGCCTCCGCGCCGGGGCCGCCCGGCCCCGTCCCGACAAACCATGCGCGCCAGGAGGCAACCATGGGACGCAAGTACATCGACTGCCGCGAGTTTCCCAGCGAATCCAAGTGCACCGTCGCGCTCAGCGCCGACACCGAGGATGAACTGCTGGAGGCCGCGGTACAGCATGCGGTGCAGGTCCACCAGCACCAGGACACGCCTGAACTGCGCAGCCAGCTCAAGGCCTGCTTCAAGGACGGCACGCCGCCGGCTTGAATGGCGGTGGCCAGACTCACGTGGCGCCGCGGGGCCGGCAGGCCCGGCACCGCGGATGCCTCCGCGCTCCGCTCAGGGCGCCAGCGCGGGATGCCGCAGCGCGTGCGCGGCCTCGGCCAGGTGGGAGCGGAAGCTGCGTTCATCGCGCGCCAGCCCCAGCTCGCCATCGCGGTAGGCCATGGCCAGCGCCTGGATCGATTCCGGATGTTCGCGCTCGGCCGCTTCCTCGTACCAGGCCAGCGCTTGCGCGGGATCGCGCGGCACGCCGGCGCCTTCGCGATAGGCATTGCCCAGCATGAACATGGCGTGCGCCACGCCACCCTTGGCCGCCACCGTGAACCATCGCGCCGCCAGCGCGGGATCGGCCTCGCGGCCGTAGCCGCCGCGGTACAGCAACCCCAGGTAGTAGGCAGCGCCGGCATCTCCTGCGTCGGCGGCAATGCGCAGGTGCGACCAGGCCTGCGCCGCGTCCGTGCCGGCACCGGCCGGCACGCCGAGCAGCGCCGCCTTGCCCAGCAGGAAGTGCGCCCGTACATCACCGGCGGCCGCCGCCTGCTGCAGCCAGCGGCGCCCTTCGGCAAGGGCGGACGGGTCGGCGCTGTCCACACGGTCCCATAGGGCCTCGCCCAGCGTAGTCTGCGCGGCGGTCTCGCCGCGCCCGGCGGCGTCGCGCAAGGCCGCCAGCGCCTGCGCGTCGCCGGCCGGACCGGCCAGCGTGCGCAGCTCGGCGAGCTGCACGCGCCGTGCATCCTGCCGCGCCTCCTGGTGGCGGTGCCAGGCCTCGGCCCCGACCACGCCGGCGGCGGCAACCGCCACCGCCGCCAGCACGGCGGCCATCAGCGGATGCCGCCAACCGGTACCGCGCCGGGACAAGCCCGGCGCGGCGCCTGCCGGCACGAAGCCGGCGCGCAGGCTGCGCTCAGCCATTGCTGAGGTCCACCACGTAGCGCGACAGGTTCTTGCCCGAACCGTCATCGGCCTGGTCCAGCGAGATATTGCCCAGGCCGGCGGCCTGCGCCTGCGCGAGCTGGCCCGGTGCCGAGCTGAACACCACCTTGCCGGCCGTGGTCACCTTGGTGAAGCGCCAGCTGCGGGCGCTGCCGTTGGTCGCACGCGTGATCGAACCGGCCTTCTTGATGTAGGAGATCAGCACGTCGCGGTTGGCGTCCGGCGAGGCGTAGACAGTCTTGCTGCCGTCCAGTCCGGGGAAGTTGCCGCCGCCGCTGGCGCGGTAGTTGTTGGTGGCCACGATGAACTGCTGGCTGGCCGTCAACGGCGCGCCCTTGTAGGTCAGGTTCTTGATGCGGCTGCCCACCGGCTGGGTCACGTCGATCTCGTACTGCAGATCGGGCGTGGTGAACATGTCGAAGTTATAGCCGGGGAAGCTGCTGATCAGCTGCTGGTCGGCAGTGGCGGTGGTGCTGATCTGGTTGAAGCGCTTGGCGGCGGTCTCCAGCCAGGCCTTGACGTCATCGCCGTTGACCTTCACCGCGTAGACGGTGTTCGGGTACAGGTAGAGGTCGGCAGCATTGTTGATGGCCAGGTTGCCGGCCTGCACGTCGGTGTAGTCGTTGCCGCCGCCGAAGCCGCTCTTGAACGGCGCGGACACCGACAGCACGGGCAGCGAGGCCAGCGCCGGCAGGTTGGCGGCGATGTAGTCCTTCACGTAGGCGGCCTGCGCCTGGTTGACGATCTGGATCGCGCCCGGATCGCCGACATCCGCGAAGTAGCTGTTCATGCGGTAGTCGGTGGTGCCGATCGGCGTCTTCACGTAGGTGATGGTGGCCTGGTGCTCGGCCTCCACCTTGGCAGCGACGGCGGCGTCGGCGGCCACATAGGTCTTGTCCGCATTCTGGGTCGAACGTGCCTCGACCTTGGTGGCGCTGGTGTCCACCACCCAGCGCGTGCCGTTGTGGGCCATCTGCAGCTTGATCACGCCGAGGTGCTTGCCCCAGTAGTTGGCCATCACCGTTGGCACGCCGTTGACCGTGCCCTTGACCTTGTCCACGCCCGGCAGGTTGAACTGCGGCACGGTGCTGTTGGCATCCGGGAAGATCTGGTGCGAGTGGCCGATCAGCATGGCATCGACGCCGGCCACCTTGGACAGGTGCCAGCTGCCGTTCTCCATGTCGGGCGCATAGGCCGAGGAATCGAGGCCGCCGTGCGAGATCACCACCACCAGGTCGGCACCCTTGGCGCGCATCTCGGGCACGAACTGCTCGGCCGCTTCCTTGACGCCGACGGTGTACACCTTGCCATCCAGCCAGCGCTTGTCCCAGCTCATGATGGCCGGCGGCGCGAAGCCGATGATGCCGATCTTGACCGGCACGTTGACGGCCTTGCCATCCGGGCCGGTGGCGCTGACCTGCTTGGTGATGATGGTGTACGGATTGAACAGCGGCTTGCGCGTCTTGACGCTGTAGACGTTGGCCAGCACCTGCGGGAATTTCGGGCCAGCGCAGGCGGTCTGCGAGGCTGGATCGGGCAGGCCTTCGACGTTGAACTTGTTGCCGGTGACCTGGTTCAGATAGGCCAGGCCGTAGTTGAACTCATGGTTGCCGATGCCGCCGCCGTCGAAGCCGGCGTCGTTCATGACCTTGTACATGGCCAGCGTGTCGCCGCACTTGATCGGGTTGACCTGGGCCTGGTAGTCGGCCAGCGCGGTGCCCTGGATGGTGTCGCCGTTGTCCAGCAGCACGGTATTGGGAAACTCGGCGCGCGCCTGCTTGATCAGTGTGGAGACCCGCTCAAAGCCGAGCGAGCTGTCGTCAGCCAGCTTGAAGTAGTCGTAGCTGCGCACATTGGTGTGCAGGTCGGTGGTCTCCAGCAGGGCCAGCGTGGCCTTGGTGCCGGAGGCCACGGCAGGCTGGCTGCCGCCCCCGTTGCCGCCGTTGCCGCCGCCGTTGCCTGCGTTGGCGGGGCTGTCATCGGAGCCGCAGGCCGCGAGCGTGGCCGCGGCCGCCGCCAGCACCGCGAGGCGGACGAACTTGTACTGAACATCGGACATCTAAGAGCTCCCTTCTTTGTTTTGTGCTCGGAGCCCCGCATTCTGGGCAGCGCCTGTGGCAGACGTTTTGCAATCCGATGACATGACCATGACGGCGGGGGGTCAGCTTGTCATGTCGAGGCGACAGGCAGAGGGGATGTGCGAGTCAGCCTTTTTCCTGCTCTTTTCCTGCCTCATTGCCGCCGCGTGATGCCGGTCTTGTGCCGCGCCGGATGGACGCCCGCCGCCCCCAGCCTTACCATTGACCTACGTTATATACGGCTATATATTGCGCCTGAGACGCCGCTTTTCTTGTCGGCGGCCTGCCCTTCGCCCAGCCCTCCGAAACGACACATGTCTATCCGCCTGTCCCGCCCCGCCCGCCGTCCGCTGCGCGCCGCCTGCGTCGCGGCGCTGTCCGCCCTCGCCGTTGCCGCCGCGCCTGCGCAGGCCGCGGACTTGGTGGTCTCGGCCGCGGCCAGCCTGACCAACGCCTTCAAGACGCTGGCCGAGTCCTATGAGCGCGCCCATCCGGACACCAAGGTGCTGCTCAACTTCGGGGCCTCCGATGTGCTGATGCAGCAGATCATCAAGGGCGCGCCGGCCGATGTGTTCGCCTCGGCCGACCAGACCGCCATGGACAAGGCCGAGGCCGAGCGCGTGGTGCAGGCCGGCACGCGCCGCGACTTCGCCGCCAACCACGTGGTGATGATCGTGCCGGCCGACAGCAAGCTGAAGCTGGAGACGCTGCAGGACCTGGCCCGTCCGGAGGTCAAGCGCGTCGCCTTCGGCAATCCGGCCTCGGTGCCGGTGGGCCGCTACACCAAGGGGGCGCTGGAGGCCGCGGGCCTGTGGGACGCCGTCTCGGCCAAGGGCGTGCTGGCGCAGAACGTGCGCCAGAGCCTGGACTACGTCGCGCGCGGCGAGGTCGAGGCGGGCTTCGTCTTCGCCACCGACGCCGCGATCCTGCCCGACAAGGTGAAGGTGGCGCTGCGCGTGCCCTCGCGCACACCGGTCACTTATCCGATCGCTGTCACCGCGCAGACGAAGCAGCCGGCGCAAGCCGCAGCGTTCGTCGACTATGTGCTGTCGCCGGCGGGCCAGGCGGTGCTGGCCAAGTACGGCTTTCACAAACCCTGACCCGACTGACGGGTCGCCGAACGACCGGACTTGATGATGGACGCAGTTTGGGTGCCGCTCGCCCTCTCGCTCAAGGTGGCGGGATGGGCCACCGCGCTGAACGCGGTGCTCGGCGTGGGCGCCGCCTTCGCGCTGGCGCGCTGGCGCTCGGGCGCGCGCGACGTGGTCGACGCGCTGCTGACGCTGCCGCTGGTGCTGCCGCCTACTGTGCTGGGCTATTACCTGCTGGTGCTGGTGGGCCGGCGCGGCGTGTTCGGTGAGTGGCTGGCCGGCGCCGGCGTCGAACTGGTGTTCACCTGGCAGGGCGCGGTGCTGGCCTCCACCATTGTGGCCTTCCCGTTGGTGCTCAAGTCCGCGCGCGCCGCTTTCGAGGGGGTGGACCATCAACTGGAGAATGCCGCGCGCGTGCTCGGCATCTCGGAAACGGGCATCTTCTTCCGTGTCACGCTGCCGATGGCGATGCGGGGCATCGCTGCCGGTGTACTGCTGGCATTCGCCCGCGCGCTGGGCGAGTTCGGCGCCACGCTGATGATCGCCGGCAACCTGCCCGGCCGCACGCAGACGCTGTCGGTGGCGATCTACGAAGCGGTACAGGCCGGCGACGACAATACCGCCAACCTGCTGGTGCTGGTAACCTCGCTCACCTGCGTGGTGCTGCTGGTGGTGGCCGGCCGGCTGGTACCCGCCAGCGCGCGCAATCCTGTCCGCTGAGCCACCCAGGAACCAGCCATGAGCCTGCAAGTCAGCATCCAGAAGCGCATGGTCTCGGCCGAGCGGCACTTTGCGCTGGATATCGCCTTCGACTCGGCCAGCCGGCGCATCGCGCTGTTCGGCCCTTCGGGCGCGGGCAAGAGCCTGACGCTGCGTGCCATCGCCGGCCTGCTGAGGCCGGACAGCGGCCGTATCGCGCTGGGCGGGCGCGTGCTGTTCGATGCCGCCGCCGGCGTCAACGTGCCGCCGCAACAGCGGGGCGTGGCCTACCTGTTCCAGGACTACGCGCTCTTTCCGCACCTGACGGTCGGGCAGAACATCGCCTTCGGCCTGGCCAAGGGCTGGCGCAATCCGAGCCGCAAGGCGCAACACCCCGAGGCCCAGCGGTGGATCGAGGCCTTCGGCCTGCGCGAGATCGTCAGCCACTTTCCGGCGGAGATCTCAGGCGGACAGAAGCAGCGGGTGGCGCTGGCGCGTGCGCTGGTGGCGCGGCCCGACATCATCCTCCTCGATGAGCCTTTCTCCGCGCTGGATCCGGCGCTGCGTGCATCGCTGCGCGCCGAGCTGCGCGCGCTGCAAGCCAGCCTGGACGTGCCCATGGTGCTGATCTCCCACGACCCCGCCGACGTCGAGGTGCTGGGCGACCACGTGCTGGAGGTCCGCGACGGGCGCATTCATGCCGGCGCACCGCAGCGCGGCCCCGTGCAGGTCTACGCGGCGGCCGATGCTCGCGTGGCCTGAGCCGCGCTCAATCGCGCTCAGCCGCGCTCAGCCGCGCAGCAGCTTGAACGCCAAGCCCCACATGGTGACGCCGATCACCACTTCCAGTACCTGCCAGGCGCGCGGCCGCGCAAACACGGGGCGCAGCACGCCCGCACCGTAGCCAAGCGCGAAGAAGAACACCAGCGAGGCGCTCATCGCGCCCGCGGCGAAGGCGCGGTTCTCACCCGGGAACTGCGTCGACACCGAGCCGATCAGCATGACGGTGTCGAGGTACACATGGGGATTGAGCCAGGTGAAGGCAAGGCAGATCGCCAGCGTCGCGCCCAGCGGGCGCGGCCCGGCCTCGCTGGGTACCAGCGCCGCCGAGGAACGCAGCGCCGTCCACAGGCTGCGCGCGCCGTAGACGAACAGGAAGACTGCACCCGCATAGCGCATGGCGTCGCCCAGCCACGGCAGGTGGCGCATGGCCACCGCGAAGCCGGACACGCCAAGCAGGATCAGCACCGCATCCGATACGGCGCAGGTCAGGCAGACCCAGAACACATGCTCGCTGCGCAGGCCCTGGCGCAGCACGAACGCATTCTGCGAGCCGATGGCGAGGATCAGGGACAGCCCCAGGCTGAACCCGGCGATGGCGGCCTCCATGCTCAGCCCTCCGCCTGCGCGCGGGCCCGGCCTGCGGCGGGCGGCATTCCTGGCGGGAACGGCAGGAATGACGGGAGCGGCAATGGCTTGGGCATCGAGGGCAGCGGCATCGGCAAAGAAGCGAGGAGCAAGGGCAATGGCAGGTGGAGGAAAGCGGAAAGCGCCGCGCGACACAGTGGCAGGCAGCGGCATGCAGGCATCCACCTTGCACGCCGACGCAGCGCACGGTCACGCGCGGCACGCCAAACCTGACATTATGCCGCCTGCGCCGCACGCAGGCAGCCCCCCTCAGCCCATCGTCCCGAGGATCACGCTGGAGGCCTTGAAGATGGCCAGCGCGGGCACGCCCGGCGCCAGCCCGAGTTCGCTCGCGCTGGCATGGGTGACGATGGCCGCCACGGTGCCGCCACCGTCGAGTTCGAGCACGATCTCGGTGTTGACCGCACCCGGCACCACTCTTGAGACCACGCCGGGCAGCTGGTTGCGCGCCGACAGCCGCATGCCCGGCTCGGGCAGGCCTACCAGCACGGACGAGGCCTTGACCAGCGCGAACGCCTCCACGCCCGGCGCCAGGGCGAGCGATTCGACGCTCTCGTGGGTGATGGTGGCGACGATCTGCTGGCCGCCGGCCAGCGCCAGCGTGACTTCATCGTTGACGGCGCCGCCGCGGATCTGCGCAACTTTGCCAAAGAGCTTGTTGCGGGCACTGGTCTTGACCATGAATCGCTGCATCAGGTGCAAATCGTCGGCCGCTGCCTCGCCCAGGCGCCCCAGGTGGGCGACGAAGCGGCGGTGTTCTTCCTCCAGCGCGCGGTAGGTGCGGATCAGCCGCTCGGCGCGCGCCGTGAGCCGCGTGCCGCCGCCGCCCTTGCCGCCGGCCGCGCGCACCACCAGGGGCTCGCCGGCGCTGTTGTTCATGGCGTCGATGGCATCCCAGGCCGCCTTGTAGCTCAGGCCGACGGCCTTGGCCGCCGCGGTGATCGAGCCGTGCTCGCCGATCGCGGCCAGCAGGGCGATGCGATCGTGCCCGCCCCAGTCGCGTGAGCCGGAGCGAAACCAGATCGCCCCTTCGAGTTCGAGCATGGATGCCATGGCAAGGCGGCGCCGTTGCGTGCGGCGCCGGAAAGCGGTGAAGGAACGCTATGGTAACGCCGGTAACGCCGGCCGCGCGACGGTGGACTGCGGACGGCGGCGGCTCAGTCCTGGTGAGCCGGGATATACCAGTGCATCCTGCTGCCGTCGAAGTACTGGCGGTCGAAGCGGCGCAGCAGGTGCCAGGCCTCGAAGACATCGACGTCGAGGTCGACGAAGGCCCAGGGATGGTCGGCATCGCCTTCGCGCACGATTTCCACCGACTTGACGTCTGCATAGGGCGACAATTTGTCGCGCAGCTTCTGCTCAGTCACATCGCGATGAAGACCGCGGATCAGTACCTGCATTTGGCTATCCCTCCCCATTGGTGCGAGATGCCGGGCGTGCGGCGGAGGCGCGCTTGCGTGCGGCGCCGGCGGCCCGCTTGGCCTTGGGCGCTGCTGCAGCGGTGGGCCGCTCGGCACCGTCCTTGCCGTCCTTGCCTACTGCGCCCTCCTCGGTGCCCGCCCCTGCGCTGTCGGCGGCCGCCGCAACGCCCGCCGTGGCCACGTGCCCGCCGCTGGTGGCAGGTGCCGCCTGCTTGTGGTCCGTGCCCAGCACGTGCGCCACCGCGCGGTAGCGTTCCAGGCGGCGGTCCTGCAATGGGCCGGCTACAGTCAGCACGCGGTGTATCGCCACCATCAGCAGCGGGCGCAGCGCCGTATCCGGCACCAGTGCCGGCAGCGTTTCCAACGCGCGCCGCTCATCCAGCGAGACCAGGAAGGTCTGCTGCCGCGAGGCCCGCTTCAGGTCGTTCAGCGAGGCCTGCTCCTGCAGGTGCTCGCGCGCCATCTTGCGCATCAGGTTGAAGGGCCGCTCCTCGATGGAAGCGTAGTCGTCCAGCACATAGGCGAGGATGCGCACGAAGGCATCGACCAGGCTGCCCTTGTCGAATTCGGACTCGGCGTCGCGGATGCGGCGCGCGGTCAATTCGCGGCGCAGTGCGTCGATGGCCGGCGGCGGCGCCTGCCTGCGAGCGTCGTCCCCGCCCATGCCGACCAGCGCCTCCATCAGCGGCGATCGGTACAGAGTTTCGAAGGTGTGCTCGTACCAGGCATCGCGCACGTCGCGGAACTGGTTCAGCGCGGCCACGATCCATGCGGAGGCGGCATGCTCCAGCGCCAGGAAGGGATTGTCCGGCGCCACCGGCCGGCGGTGCTCTCGCATGAAGGGCGCCAGCATGCCGACCCAGCCCATCCAGGGATTGGCGTCCGACTGCAGGGTGCGCTCCAGCCGCGAGGGCTGAAGCTGCCGCATCGCGTGCGCGCTGGCCTCGGTGGACAGCGCGCGCACCGCGGGCGAGACGAAGGTGTCATAGCAGCGCTGGTTGACCTCCGCCACTCTCCGCACGACGCGGAAGGCGCGCTCGTCGTCGCGTCCGTCGTCCAGCGCCAGGATGTCGTCGATGGTGCGCCGCGCGAAGCGCATCAGGTAGCGTCCCTCGATCAGTTCGGTATGCGGCGTGCCCGGCGCAATGTCCTCGATGACGGCCTCGTAGAGGCCAGGCGGCAGGACATCGATCAGGTCGAGCGCGGAGAACAGCTCGGTGTGCTCGCGGTTGGCAACGCCCGAGGAAACGAAGATGCCGAGGTGGCCGACCGAGTCATGCAGGCAGTACACGATGACCTGCTCGTTGGCGATGATCTCGTCGACGTCGGCATAGAGATCGGGAATCCAGTTCAAGGCCTGCTGCGGCGGCGTGATGTTGTCGCCCCAGGAGGCGAACACCACGATGGGCGAGCGCACATTGCGCAGGTCGATCACCGATTTGCCGTCGGGGCTGTGCAGCTCGCCCGAGGTCAGCCGGTTGCCGACGAACAGGTTCTGCACGATCCAGTCGATCTCGGCACGGTTGAGCTGGTAGTGGCCGCCCCACCAGCGCTCGAAGCCGAGGAAGCGCTGGCCCTCGGTATCGGCGCTGGCATAGACGTTGTAGAGCTTCTCCCACAGCGAGTTGGCCGGGTTGAGCTGCTCGAAGTTCTGCACCAGGTAGGCGCCGTCGAAATGGCCGTTGCCGAGATCGGCAGCGAATGACGACGCCCACGAGCCGCCCAGCAGGCCGCCGCTGTAGCGCATCGGGTTGCGCCCGCGCACGCCGGACCAGTAGGCCAGCGGAGAGCCGGCCAGCAGGATGGGGCCGACCAGGTCGGGATTGCCGGCGGCCAGCAGCATCAGTGCCCAGCCGCCCTGGCAATTGCCGATCACGAAGGGCTTCTCGGTGGCGTGCGGGTGGCGCTCCGCCACCACCTGCATAAAGACGGCCTCGGCGCGCGTGACCGACTCGATGGTCTGCCCCGGGCAGGGATCGGGATAGAAGGAAACCAGGTAGCAGGGATGGCCGCCGCGCAGTGCGACGCCGATCTCGCTGTCGATCTTGAAACCGCCGATGCCCGGTCCGTGGCCGGCGCGCGGGTCGATCACCACGAAGGGACGCTTGCTTTCGTCGGTGATGTCACCCTCGGGCGCAACGATGCGCAGCAGGGCGTAGTTGACGGGGTCGGCCAGCGTACGCCCGTCCATCACCACCTCGTAGTCGAACACCAGCACGGGGGGCATGCCCTCGCGCTCATGCTCCAGGGTCTGGTTGCCGCGTTCGCGCAGGATGTCGAGCAGCAGCACCATGCGCTGGAAGGCATCGACACCGTATTCCCAGGCAGCCTGCGGCCAGGCCGGCATCGATTGCGCCGAAGGCACCGCCGGCGCCGACTCGGCCGGGCGGTTGGCTGGTACACGTGCGTTCACTCGCTTCCCTCCTTGATCCAGCGCACGAGCGCGGCCATCGGCCGCTGCTATCGTTACGCTGACTTTGGTTTCGCTGTCATTGCGTGACACATTGGCATGACAGTTGCGTGACGGTCCTGCGAAGCTGGATGCGCGATGCTGCCGCGCAGCAAACCCAATCTACCAGCATGCCTATGCACTGGCAACCAGGAATCGGCCGCATCTTGCGGGATTGCAGTGACAGCGTGCAGCGGAACCCACTCTATGTCGCCTATACTGAGCCTGCTTTTTGCGCAATGCAGTATGGCGCCCCGGCAGGCATGACGAATCCGTGAGACACCCATGAGCACGCATCCCGACAAGTACGCCGCGCTGCTGGCCCGCTGCGCTGGCCAGCCCGCCATTCCCACGGCGGTAGCCCACCCCTGCGACGCCGCCTCGCTCGGCGGCGCGCTCGAAGCGGCCCGCCTCGGGCTGATCCGCCCCCTGCTGGTCGGACCGTCCGCGCGCATCCGCCAGGTGGCCGCCGACCACGACCTCGACCTCGACCTGGGCGGCGCCGACATCATCGATACGCCGCACAGCCACGCTTCCGCGGCGCGCGCGGTGGAAGCGGTGCGCGCCGGCGAGGCCGAGCTGCTGATGAAGGGCAGCCTGCATACCGACGAGCTGCTGCACGAGGTCACCGCCGCCACCGGCGGCCTGCGCACCGAGCGGCGCCTGTCGCATGTGTTCGCGATGGACGTGCCCAGTTATCACAAGCCGCTCTTCATCACCGACGCCGCCGTCAATATCTTTCCCACGCTCAACGACAAGGCCGACATCTGCCGCAATGCCATCGACCTGGTGCGCGTGCTCGGCATCGACCGGCCCAAGGTGGCGATCCTGTCCGCGGTGGAGACCGTGACCGACAAGATCCCCTCCACCATCGACGCGGCCGCGCTGTGCATGATGAACCGGCGCAAGCAGATCGAAGGCGGCATCCTCGACGGTCCGCTTGCTTTCGACAACGCCATCAGCCGGGCCGCCGCCGAGGCCAAGGGCATCGACTCCGAAGTGGCCGGCGATCCCGACATCCTGCTGGTGCCCGACCTGGAGGCCGGCAACATCCTCGCCAAGCAGCTCACCTTCCTCTCGGGCGCCGAGGCCGCCGGCATCGTGCTGGGCGCGCGCGTGCCCATCGTGCTGACCAGCCGTGCCGACAGCGTGCGCGCGCGCATCGCCAGCTGCGCGGTGGCGGTGCTGCTCGCACACGCCCGCCGCGCCGCCGTGGCCACGGCACGCGTCTGAGGCCGCCGGCACCCCGAACGCCCACCCGCCACCGACAGGAGATCCCGCAGCATGAACCACCCTTCTCCCACCATCCTCGTCGTCAACGCCGGTTCGTCCAGCGTCAAGGTCTCCGTCTACACGGTGCCCGAGGCCGCCCATGCGGATGGCGACGTCAATCCGGAACTGAGCGCCCATGGCCAGATCGAGGGCATCGGCGTCGCGCCCAGGCTGACCGTGCGCATGGCCGACGGCCGCCACGTGGCCGACGAGCGCTTCCCCGTGGCCCAGGTGGCCGACCACGATGCGGCCTTCCGCCTGATCCGGCTGGTGCTCAGCGTCGGCCTGCGCGACACCCCGCCGGTGGCGATCGGCCATCGCGTCGTGCATGGCGGCACCGATTTCACGCAGGCCGTGCGCATCGACGACGACGTCATCGCCAAGCTGGAGGCGCTGGTGCCGCTGGCGCCCCTGCACCAGCCGCACAACCTGACCGCCATCCGCGCCGTGCGCGAAGCAGCGCCGGACCTGCTGCAGGTGGCCTGCTTCGACACCGCCTTCCATGCGGGCCACGACACGCTGGCGCAACTGCTTGGCCTGCCCTACCACTACTTCGAGCAAGGCATCCGGCGCTACGGCTTCCATGGCCTGTCCTACGAGTACATCGCGCGGCGCCTGCGCCAGGTGGCGCCCGACCTGGCCGAGGGGAGAGTGATCGTGGCCCACCTGGGCAACGGCGCCAGCCTGTGCGCGCTGCGCGACGGACGCAGTGTCGAAAGCACCATGGGACTGACCGCGCTCGACGGCATGCCGATGGGCACGCGCTGCGGCTCGGTGGATCCGGGCGCAGTACTGTGGCTGGCACAGCAGGGCATGCACGCCGACGACATCCAGGCCATGCTGTACCAGGAGTCCGGACTCAAGGGCCTGTCGGGGGTCAGCAGCGATATGCGCGCCCTGCTCGCCAGCGGCGAACCACGCGCACAGCTGGCAATCGACTTCTACGCCTACCGCGCCGCGCAGGAGGTGGGCAAGCTCGCGGTCACGCTCGGCGGCCTCGACGCGCTGGTCTTCACTGCCGGCGTCGGCGCCAACTCGCCGGAAGTGCGCGCGCGCATCTGCGCACACCTGACCGACCTGTTCGGCATCGAACTCGACCCCGGTGCCAACGAAGACAACCGGCAACGCATCACGCACGACGGCAGCCGCATCCCGGTGCTGGTACTGCCCACCGACGAAGAAGGCATCGTCGCGCTCAGCACAGCGCGCATCATGCGCGAAGCCGCGGCACAGAAGGCAGCCGGCGAGGGAGTGCGGAAAACGGCGTGACCGGCAGGACGCTGCCAACGCCGTCGGCCAAGCCTAGTGTCTTGGCTCCCTCTCCCCTCATGGGGAGAGGGTTGGTCTAGCAAGGCACCACGTACAGACGAAGCCGTCGGTGTTGTCCAGCGCGTCGACGCAAAGACGAAGTCGATGGTGTGATCCAGCACGCCGCCGATCGCAAGCGCCTGCCCTCTCCCCCGGCCCCTCTCCCGCAAGCGGGAGAGGGGAGCACACCAGCGCGGGGCGAAACCCAGCGCGCTTGCCGAAGCCGGCAGGATGCGCCAAGATCAATCGCCAAGCATAGTGTCTTGGCTCCCTCTCCCCTCATGGGGAGAGGGTTGGGGAGAGGGGTGGTCTAGCAAGGCACCACGTACAGACGAAGCCGTCGGTGTTGTCCAGCACGCCGACGCAAAGACAAAGTCGTCGGTGTTATCCAGCACGCCGCCGTTCGCAAGCGCCTGCCCTCTCCCCCGGCCCCTTGTATGTCTCAAAATTGAGCCTGGAAGCTTCAGATCGATGGCCCCAAGCCCTGATCCCAGTGGTCAAGTTCGAGGGAGAGCGAGGATCGAAGCTTCCACTCTTGAGCGCGTTTGGTTTAAGCCCGAACGGTTGGATGGCAACATGCCGCATGGAACACAAGGGTGGGATAAGCCGAATGGAACTCAAAGTTGTAGGAATCGACGTCAGCAAGATCGCACTGGACCTGAATCTGCAGCCTGAAGGCGAGGCCCGTCAGTTTGCGAATGACGAAGCGGGTATCGCTGCGCTGCTGGCCTATCTGGCTGGGCATAACAGTCAAGGCCAGATTGACCGGGTCGTGCTGGAAGCGACCGGCGGGTATGAGACAGCGGTGAGCATCGCGCTGGCTGGCGCGGGACTGCCGGTGGTGGTGGTCAATCCCAAGCAAGTACGCGACTTTGCCAAAGCCTGCGGAATTCTGGCCAAGACCGATCAGCTGGATGCGCAGGTATTGGCGCGGTTTGCCCGGCAAATCCGTCCACCGGTACGCCCCTTGCCAGACGAGGAACAGCGCGAATTTGCTGATCTGCTGGACCGGCGCAGCCAACTGGTGGTCATGCGCGCGCAGGAGAAGGCGCGCCTGGTTACGGCTGCGCCGCTAGCCATCAAGAGTTTGAAGGAACACATCCAATGGCTGGACGCCCGGATCAAGTCGCTGGACATCGACATGACCCACAAGCTGCGCACCAGCGAGGTGTGGAAAAACAAGGTGGAGTTGCTCGACAGCATGCCGGGCATCGGCAAGGTGAGTATCTTCACGCTGCTTGGGCGGCTGCCAGAGCTGGGCAAGCTCAATCGCCAGCAGATCGCTGCGCTGGTCGGTGTGGCGCCGTTCAACGACGACAGCGGCAAGCGGCGCGGGCAGCGCTACATCCGCGGAGGTCGGGCAGAGGTACGCAACGTGCTGTACATGGCCACAGTGACGGCCATTCGCCACAACCCGGTTATCCGCGCCTTCTATGAGCGGTTGAGCGCAGCTGGCAAGCCGTTCAAGCTTGCCGCTACAGCGTGCATGCGCAAATTGCTGACCATCCTCAATGCGATGGTCAAAACCGGCCAACCGTGGCAAGACAAAACTCTCGCTTGACACGGTTGCTCTCCCGCAAGCGGGAGAGGGGAGCACACCAGCGCGGGGCGAAACCCAGCGCGCTTGCCGAAGCCGGCAGGATGCGCCAAGATCAATCGCCAAGCATAGTGTCTTGGCTCCCTCTCCCCTCATGGGGAGAGGGTTGGGGAGAGGGGTGGTCTAGCAAGGCACCACGTACAGACGAAGCCGTCGGTGTTGTCCAGCACGCCGACGCAAAGACAAAGTCGTCGGTGTTGTCCAGCACGCCGCCGTTCGCAAGCGCCTGCCCTCTCCCCCGGCCCCTCTCCCGCAAGCGGGAGAGGGGAGCACACCGACGCAGCCGTGAGAGCCTTCGCTCGAACCATGCCGCCCCCCTACCCCTCCAGATAGTGCTCGCGCAGCCGCTCCGCCTCCACGCCAAGCGATTCGTGCAGATAGCGCGGCACGCTGCCCCACGACTCCTCGATCGCCTGCAACGAAGCCCTCAGGTACTCGGCCTTGACCTCCAGCAGCGGCATCATGACGTCGGCGGCAATGCCCATCGGCGACATCCTGGCCAGCGCCTCGCGTATGAAGCCGGCATTCCAGCGGTTGGATTCCAGGTAGTTGGCCAGGATGACGTCCGGCGCCACGCCCAGGGCCGACAACAGCAGCAGCGTGGCGAAGCCGGTGCGGTCCTTGCCTGCGGTGCAGTGGTACAGCATGGTGCGGCCCGCCTCGGCCTCCTTCATGAAGCCGCCGAAGGCCTCGCAGTACTTCAGCGGGAAGTCGCGATAGACCTGCAGCATGAAGGCATCCATTTCCTGCGCAGAGGCAGAGCGCAGGCGCGGCAGCAGTTCTCCCATGGCCATGCTGCCCTCCAGCACCGGCGTGGAAACCCAGTTGAACTCCTGGCCGAAGCCGTTTTCCTCGGTCGACTTCTCCCCGGTCGAGCGGAAGTCGATCACCAGGTCCAGCCCCATCGCCCGCAGCCGCACGATGTCGGCGGGGCTGGCGAGGCCGGGATTGCCGCTGCGCAACAGGCGGCCGGCGCGCAGGCGCCGTCCACCCGCGCCGGGCAGGCCGCCGAGGTCGCGCGCGTTGGCGACCCTGTCGAACACCAGCGGTGTATCAGTGGGCAGCGCTTCCGCGCCGCCGGGCATGATGGCTGGCGCCATGCGCGCCAGCCAGGATTCGAACCAGTCAAACATAGTCTCGGCCAGGATAAGACGGTTGATCGGACTGCGCGGAACGCCCCGTGCATGCGGCTAGCGGACTAGCGGACTAGCGCCGCATCACGCCGCGCCTGTGCTCCACGGGTATCGCATCCGCGCCGCGGGACGCAGACGCCCCGTGCGAAAACATTCATCACCAACTGCAATTATTTCAGATCACCACGCCGCGCTGTAATTCGCACAACTTTCGCGCCGCCGCGCCTTGCGCGCGCGCAAAGGTCGGCCGGATCGGCCTCGACAGCGACATGATGTGGACCAGATAATTTTCACCATGCCGGGCAAGGCACATTCGCCTCGCTGCGGCCGGCGCTTGCCTCTCCCTGCCGCACCCGACTGCAGCCCGCAACTCCGGCCTTCCGGCGCGTCTCATTATCGCAAGGAGTCCCATGCCCGATCCGAGCCCCCAACCCGCGCTGCAGCAACCGAAAGGGCCAATGCAGGCAACCCCGGCCAAACCACTGCCCTGGGGCCTCTACGCCGCCGTCGTCGTGCTGCTCGCCGTGCTGGCGTTGCCGCTGCCGGCCGACCTGCCCGTGGCCGGCCACCGCATGCTCGCCATTCTCGCTTTCGCCGTGGTCGTGTGGATCACTGAAGCCGTGTCGTACGAGGCCAGCGCCATCATGATCACCTCGCTGATCGCCGGCCTGATCGGCTTCGCGCCGAACGTGGCCGCGCCCGGGCAACTCTACGGCACCGGCAAGGCGCTCGGCATGGCGCTGGCCGGTTTCTCCAACACCGCGCTGGCACTGGTGGCCGCCGCGCTGTTCATCGCCGCGGCGATGACGGTGACCGGCCTGGACCGCCGCATCGCACTGGTGACACTGTCTGCCATCGGCACCAGCACGCGGCGCATCCTGATCGGCACCATCGCCGTCACCATCGCGCTCAGCCTGGTGGTGCCCAGCGCTACCGCGCGCAGCGCCTGCGTGGTGCCCATCATGATGGGCGTGATCTCGGCCTTCGGCGTCGACAAGAAGTCAAACATCGCCGCCGGCATCATGATCACGGTGGCGCAGGCCACCAGCGTGTGGAATGTGGGCATCCAGACCGCGGCCGCGCAGAACCTGCTGACGGTCGGCTTCATGGACAAGCTGCTGGGCGAGCGTGTGACCTGGCTGCAATGGCTGATCGCCGGCGCACCCTGGGCCATCGTGATGTCGGTCGTGCTGTATTTCCTGGTGCGCGCGCTGCTGCCCGCCGAGACCGACGCCATTCCCGGTGGCAAGGAGGCCGTGCAGCAGGAGCTGGCGGCGCTCGGGCCGATGAGTGCACCGCAGAAGCGCCTGGCCGCGGTGTCGATCGGGCTGCTGCTGTTCTGGGCCACCGAAGGCAAGCTGCATGACTTCGACACCGCCACGATCACCTTCGTCGGCCTGGTGATCCTGATGCTGCCGCGCCTGGGCGTGATGGATTGGAAGACCATGCAGCAGCGCACGCCCTGGGGCACGTTGATCGTGTTCGGCGTCGGCATCAGCCTGGGCACTGCCCTGCTCAGCACGCAGGCCGGCCAGTGGCTCGGCAAGTTCGTCGTGCAGAACTCCGGCCTGTCGGGCCAGGGTCCGATCTTCATCTTCGCCGTGCTGGCCGCCTTCCTGATCGTGATCCACCTGGGCTTCGCCAGCGCCACGGCGCTGACCGCGGCGCTGCTGCCCATCCTGATCGCGGTGCTGCAGACCCTGCCCGGCGACGTCCACCAGGTCGGCCTGACGATGCTGCTCGGCTTTACCGTGAGCTTCGGCTTCATCCTGCCGATCAACGCGCCGCAGAACATGGTCTGCCTGGGCACCGACACCTTCAACGGGCGGCAGTTCGCCAAGATCGGCATTCCGATGACGGTGATCGGTTACCTGCTGATGCTGCTGTTCGCCGCCACCTACTGGCGCTGGCTGGGCTGGCTGTAGCGTCACTGTAGCCACACGAGGCCACTCGACGGCGCGGGCACGCGGCTGCCACACGCGCGGCACGATCCGGGCCGCGCGCGGAGGCTGGCACAATATGCGCCATGAAACTCTGGTCGACTTTCCTGAAGCTGGTGGCGATGCTGGTGCTGGCCGCGGCGCTGCTCGGCGTGCTGGCCGTCGTCGTCGCCAGCCGGCAGCTGCCCTCGCTGGACGCGCTTTACGCCTTCCGGCACACGCCCGCCTACGTGCCCATCGCCGACATTCCGCCCACGCTGACGCAGGCCGTGGTGGCAATCGAGGACGATCGCTTCTACCTGCACGACGGCATCGACTACATCGGCGTGATCCGCGCCGGCGTGGCCAATCTCTCGGATGACCTGTCCCAGGGCGCCTCCACCATCACGATGCAGGTGGCGCGCAACTTCTTCCTGTCGCGCCAGAAGACCTACACGCGCAAGCTCTACGAGGCGCTGCTCGCCAATCGCATCGAGCACGCCTTCGGCAAGGACGAGATCCTGGAGCTGTATATGAACAAGGTCTACCTGGGCCAGGGCGCCTACGGCTTCGCCGAGGCCGCGCAGGTCTACTTCGGCAAGGAGGTCGGCCAGCTCACGCTGGCCGAGTGCGCGATGCTGGCCGGGCTGCCCAAGGCGCCATCGGCCAACAACCCGGTGGTCAACCCGCGCCGCGCGCGCCAGCGGCAGGCCTACATCCTGCAGCGCATGCTGGAGCTTGGCAAGATCACGCGCGGCGAATACGACAGCGCCCTGCTGGAGCCGCTGCGGCTGCGGTAGGAGGCACCGCGCAGCGTGCGCGGCGTTCCCCCTGCGATATGCCTCCGCCCTCGGGCGAGGCGCGCCCCGCCTTACTGCGGCCCGGCAGGCCCGGCCTCCAAACGGTTCCACAAAATAGAACCGTTGGCCCCGTATGCGGAACATCCTTAAGATTGGCGGATCCCGGCGAGACCACCGGAGACGAGGGAGACGCCATGATCCGACGACGCTGCCTGTTTACACTCGGCACCCTGCTGCTGAGCGCCATGCCGCTGTGCCAGATGCCCGCCTTTGCCCAGGCGGCCTGGCCCGCGCGCCCGATCCGCATGGTCATTCCCTTCCCGCCGGGTGGCTCTTCCGATACGCTCGGGCGGCTGCTCGCCGAGCGCATGGCCAGGCGGCTGGACGCCACGATCGTCGTCGAGGACAAGCCCGGCGGCACCACGCAGATCGGCACCGAGTTCGTCGCCAACGCGGCGCCCGATGGCTACACCATGCTGCTGGGCGCGGCATCCAGCTTCACCGTCCTGCCCAATCTGCGCAAGCTGCCCTATACGCTGGACAGCTTCGTTGCGGTGGGCGGCGTGGCCGACTACGTGGCGGTGATGGCGGTCAGGAAGGACCTGCCGGTCAACACGCTGCAGGACTTCATCGCCTACGCGCGCCAGCATCCCGACAAGCTGACCTTCGGCTCGGCCGGCGAGGCCTCGGCCGGCCACGTCTACGGCGGCACCCTGTCGCACGAACTGGGCCTGAAGTTGCTGCACGTGCCGTTCCGCGGCTCCGCGGATGCGGTCAACGCAGCGGTAGCCGGCGACGTGGACTTCGTCATCGATGGCGCGGCCACCACGATGATCAAGGCAGGCCGGCTCAAGCCGCTCGCCACCTTCTACCGCGTGCGCCACCCCGAATTGCCCGAGGTGCCCACGCTGCAGGAAGCCGGGGTGCGCCTCACCACCGCGCAGGGCGCCGGCTGGGGCGTGCTGGTGCCGAAGGGCACGCCACAGCCGATCGTGGACAAGCTGGCCCAGGCGCTGCAGCAGACCCTGGCTGAGCCCGAGATGCAGACCGCGCTGCGCCGCGCCAACTCGATCGCCTCCTGGCAGTCGCCGGAGACCTTCCGCAGCGGCCTGGCCGCGGACCGCAAGTTCTACGGGCAGCTGCTGCCGGAGATCGGTATCCGGCGCGATTGAGGGGGTCGGTCCAGGGGGCAGGCAAAAGCGGCAAGCGGAGGCGGCGGCTGTGCCGGCGCGCCGTTCGCCGCCGCTACCAGCCCGCGCGGTACCGCGCCACCGCTTCGCGCACGATCTCGTCCAGGCTCTGCGCTTCGCCCTTGTCCAGCGCCTGCAGCAGCGCCTCGCGCATGCGTGGCGCCCAGAAGCGCTTGATGTGGCCGGCGATATCGGCCAGTGCTTCTTCCCGGTCCGGCATGGCTTCGAAGAAGCCGCCGATCTGGTTGGCCATCTTGATCAGGTTGTCGACGTTCATGGCAATGACGATGCAGGCAGAGCGGCCGGCGCCGTGTGGCGCAGCCGCTGTGCGTGAGTGTAGATGACATGGCCACCCTCGCGCACGAAGCCGGCCAGGGTCACGCCGGCATCCTGTGCGACGCGCACGGCCAGCGCGGTAGGAGCGGAGACGGCGGCGAGCAGGCCGATGCCGGCGCTGGCGGTCTTCTGCACCATTTCATAGCTGGCGCGGCTGGTGACCAGTACGGCGCCGGTGGCCAGGTCTTCGCCGCTGCGCGCCAGCGCGCCGATCAGCTTGTCCAGGGCATTGTGCCGGCCCACGTCTTCGCGCAGGGGCCCCAGCGTGCCATCCGCGCGCAGCCAGGCGGCAGCATGCGTGCTGCCGGTGCGGCGCTGCAGGCGCTGGCGTGCCTGCATCTGGGCGAAGCCGGCCAGCAGCACCTGCGCGTCGAAGCAGGCCGTGCTGGCCACCGGCGCCGGCAGGCGCAGCGCCTGTTCGAGCGATTCCGTGCCGCACAGGCCGCAGCCGGTGCGGCCCGCCAGTGTGCGGCGGCGCGCCTTGAGGCCGGCGAAGGCTTCGGCGGCGATGCGCAGCCGCACCGTGATGCCATGCGCATCGCGCGCGCACGCCGGCATCCCATCGACGCCGTCGCCTGCGTCATCCGCCTCGGAGCCGCCGATGTCGATGCCATAGACATCACGCGTGCTTGCCACCAGGCCCTCGCTGAGGCTGAAGCCCAGCGCGAAATCCTCCAGGTCGGCCGGCGTGGCCAGCATCACCGCATGCGAGATGCCGTTGTACTCCAGCGCGACCGGCACCTCCTCGGCAAGCTCGTCGCTATCCAGCGCCAGTGCGCCGTCAGCACGGCGCCAGCGCGTGACGGCAAGACGCGTGTGCGTGGCGGACAGTCCCGCCCCGTCCAGCGCCGCCGCATCGCTCGCGCCCACCTCAGCCGGCCTCCGCGCCGGCCGCCTGCAGCAGCTGGAGCTGGCGCTCGTTGAAATCGCGGTACTGCTGCTGCCAGGCCGAGGGCTGCGCCACTGGCATCACCTGCACCGCCGTGACCTTGTACTCCGGGCAGTTGGTGGCCCAGTCCGAGTTGTCGGTGGTGATCACGTTGGCGCCGGACTCGGGGAAGTGGAAGGTGGTGTAGACCACGCCAGGCTGCATGCGCTCGCTGACCAGCGCGCGCAGCACGGTCTCGCCCGCGCGGCTCTGCACGCCGACCCAGCCGCCGTCCTGGATGCCGCGCTCCTGCGCATCGTGCGGGTGGATCTCGAGCCGGTCCTCGTCATGCCAGCGCACGTTGTCCGTGCGCCGCGTCTGTGCGCCGACGTTGTACTGCGAGAGGATGCGGCCGGTGGTCAGGATAAGCGGGTACTTGCGGTTGACGCGCTCGCTGGTGGCCACGTAGCGGGTGATGATGAACTTGCCCTGGCCGCGCACGAAGCGGTCCACGTGCATGGTGGGCGTGCCCTGCGGCGCGTCCTCGTTGCAGGGCCACTGGATGCTGCCCAGCTCCTCCAGCCGCTGATAGCTGACGCCGCGGAAGGTGGGCGTGAGCCGCGCGATCTCGTCCATGATCTCCGACGGATGCTTGTAGTCCATCGGGTAGCCGAGCGCATTGGACAGCAGCATGGTGGCTTCCCAGTCGGCATAGCCGGCACGCGGACGCATCACGCGGCGCACGCGCGAGATGCGGCGCTCGGCGTTGGTGAAGGTGCCGTCCTTCTCCAGGAAGGAGGAGCCCGGCAGGAAGACGTGGGCGTACTTGGCCGTCTCGTTGAGGAAGATGTCCTGCACCACGATGCACTCCATCGCCGACAGCGCCGCCGCCACGTGCTGGGTGTTGGGATCGGACTGCACGATGTCCTCGCCCTGGCAATACAGGCCCTTGAAGCTGCCGGCCAGCGCCGCCTCGAACATGTTCGGGATGCGCAGGCCCGGCTCGGGCTGGATGTCGACGTTCCAGGCAGCCTCGAACTGGCCGCGCGTGGTGGCGTCCGACACGTGGCGGTAGCCCGGCAGCTCGTGCGGGAAGGAGCCCATGTCGCAGGAGCCCTGCACATTGTTCTGGCCGCGCAACGGGTTCACGCCCACGCCCTCGCGGCCCACGTTGCCGGTGGCCATGGCCAGGTTGGCGATGGCCATCACCGAGGTGGAGCCCTGCGCGTGCTCGGTCACGCCCAGGCCGTAGTAGATGGCGGCGTTGCCGCCGGTGGCATACAGCCGTGCGGCGCCGCGCAGCTCGGCCGCCGGCACGCCGAGCACCTCGGCCATAGCCTCGGGGGAGTTCTCCGGCAGGCTGACGAACTCGCGCCATTGCTGGAAGGCACGGTCCTCGCAACGCTCGGCGATATAGGCCTCGTCCATCAGGCCCTCGGTGGCGATCACGTGCGCCAGCGCGGTCAGCAGCGCCACATTGGTGCCGGGACGCAGCTGCAGATGGAAGGCGGCGCGCACATGCGGCGACTCGACCAGGTCGATGCGGCGCGGATCCACCACGATCAGCTTGGCGCCGGCGCGCAGGCGCTTCTTCAGGCGCGAGCCGAACACCGGGTGGCCATCGGTGGGGTTGGCGCCGATCACCATGACCACGTCGGCCTTCTCCACCGAGCGGAAGGTCTGCGTGCCGGCCGACTCGCCCAGCGTCTGCTTCAGGCCGTAGCCGGTCGGCGAGTGGCAGACGCGCGCACAGGTGTCGACGTTGTTGTTGCCGAAGGCCGCGCGTACGAGCTTCTGCACCAGGTAGCCTTCCTCGTTGGTGCAGCGCGAGGAGACGATGCCGCCGATGGCATCGCGGCCGTGCTCGGCCTGGATGCGCTTGAACTGGCCGGCGGCGTAGGCGATGGCCTCTTCCCACGACACCTCGCGCCAGGGATCGGTGATGCGCGCGCGGATCATCGGCTTGAGCATGCGGTCCTGGTGGGTGGCGTAGCCCCAGGCGAAGCGGCCCTTGACGCAGGCATGGCCCTCATTGGCCTGGCCGTCCTTGTAGGGCACCATGCGCACCACTTCCTCGCCCTTGGTCTCGGCCTTGAAGGCGCAGCCCACGCCGCAGTAGGCGCAGGTGGTGACGGTGCTGCGCTCGGCCTGGCCCATGCGTACCAGCGAGGTCTCAGTCAGCGTGGCGGTCGGGCAGGCCTGCACGCAGGCGCCGCAGGACACGCAGTCCGACTCCATGAAGTTGCCGCCGGTACCCGCCGTCACGCGCGATTCGAAGCCGCGTCCGCTGATGGTCAGTGCGAAGGTGCCCTGCGTTTCCTCGCAGGCACGCACGCAGCGATTGCAGACGATGCACTTGGACGGGTCGTAGGTGAAGTAGGGATTGGACTCGTCCTTCGCTATCGCCGTGTGGCTGGCGCCGTCGAAGCCGTAGCGCACCTCGCGCAGGCCCACCGCGCCGGCCATGTCCTGCAGCTCGCAGTTGCCGTTGGTGGGACAGGTCAGGCAATCGAGCGGATGATCGGAGATATACAGCTCCATCACGCCGCGGCGCAGCTCGGCCAGCTTGGGGCTGTGCGTGCGCACCTTCATGCCGGCTTCGGCCGGCGTGGTGCAGGAGGCCGGATAGCCGCGCCGGCCTTCGATCTCCACCAGGCACAGGCGGCAGGAGCCGAAGGGCTCCAGGCTGTCGGTGGCGCACAGCTTGGGCACCTGGGTGCCGGCTTCCATCGCGGCGCGCATCACCGAGGTGCCTGCGGGCACGGTGACGGCGACACCGTCGATTTCCAGGGTGACGTCCTGCGCAGCCTCGCGCCGCGGGGTGCCGTAATCGATGTCGTTGAGCGTGTTCATGCGGGGTCTCCCGTTCCGTTCTCTTCGGCGGCCCGCTTCAGGCCGCGCGCTGCGCTTCGGCAGCGAGGCCGAAGTCTTCGGGGAAGGCGTCCAGCGCCGACAGCACCGGGTACGGCGTCATGCCGCCCATGGCGCACAGCGAACCGTTGAGCATGGTGTCGCACAGGTCGCGCAGCAGCACGACCTGCTCGCGCTGGCCGGCCACGATCTTGTCGATGACCTCGACACCGCGTGTGGAGCCGATCCGGCACGGCGTGCACTTGCCGCACGACTCGATCGCGCAGAACTCCATCGCGTAGCGCGCCTGGCGGGCCATGTCGACGGTATCGTCAAACACCACCACGCCGCCATGGCCTAGCACGCCGCCGAAGGCGGCATAGGCCTCGTAGTCGAGCGGCTCGTCGAAGCGCGCCTCGTGCAGGTAGGCGCCAAGCGGCCCGCCCACCTGCACGGCGCGGATGGCGCGGCCGCTGCGCGTGCCGCCACCGTAGTCCTCCAGCAGTTCGCGCAGGGTCAGGCCGAAGGCCTTCTCGACCAGGCCGCCATAGCGCACATTGCCCGCCAGCTGGAACGGCAGCGTGCCGCGCGAGCGGCCCATGCCGAAGTCGCGGTAGAAAGCGGCGCCGCGCGCCAGGATGACCGGCACGGTGGCCAGCGAGATCACGTTGTTGATCAGCGTGGGCTGGCCAAACAGGCCTTGCAGCGCCGGCAGCGGCGGCTTGGCGCGCACCACGCCGCGCTTGCCTTCCAGGCTCTCCAGCAGCGCCGTTTCCTCACCGCACACATAGGCGCCAGCGCCCTTGCGCACTTCCAGGCGGAAGCGCCGGCCCGAGCCGCGGATGTCGTCGCCCAGCCAGCCGGCCTGCGCGGCAATCGCGATGGCCGCCTCGAGCATGGCGATGGCGTGCGGGTATTCGGAGCGCACGTAGATATAGCCCTGCTCCGCGCCGACCGCGAGGCCGGCGATAGTCATGCCTTCGATCAGCAGGAAGGGATCGCCCTCCATCACCATGCGATCGGAGAAGGTGCCGGAATCGCCCTCGTCGGCATTGCACACCACGTACTTCACCGGCGAGGCCGCACCCAGCACAGTGTTCCATTTGATGCCGGTGGGAAAGGCCGCGCCGCCGCGGCCGCGCAGGCCGGAATCGGTCACGGCCTGCACGATGTCGCGCGGCGCCATCGCCAGTGCGCGCTCCAGTCCGGCATAGCCTTCGTGGGCGCAGTAGTCTTCGAGCGACAGCGGGTCGGTGATGCCCATGCGGGCAAAGGTGAGACGCTCCTGCTTCTTCAGGAAAGGGATCTCGTCGGTCTTCCCATGCGCCAGCGGATGCGCGCCACCTTGCAGGAAGCCGGCATCGAACAGGGCCGGCACGTCGGACGCCGAGACCGGGCCGTAGGCCATGCGGCCTTGCACGGTCTGCACCTCGACCAGCGGCTCGAGCCAGAACATGCCGCGCGAGCCATTGCGCACGATGCGCACCGGCTCGCCGCGCGCGGACGCCTCACGGGCAATGGCGCGCGCCACGTCGTCGGCGCCGAGCGCCAGCGCGGCGGAGTCGCGCGGCACGAACACCGTGACGGCGGCGCGGTCTGCCAGGATCGGATCGGCTTGCGTCATGCTGCGCCCTCCTCGGCTTGCTGCTCCGTCTGCGCATCCGCCTGCGCCGCACGCGCGGCCGCGACCAGCGCATCAAAGCGCACCGCATCGACTCTGCCGTGCAATTGCTCGCCGAGCATCAGCGCCGGACCGCTCGCGCACAGGCCGAGGCAGTAGACCGGCTCCAGCGTGAAGGCACCGTCGGCGCTGGGCTGGTGGAAACCACAGCCCAGCGCGCGCTGCGCATGTTCGGCCAGCACCTCGGCGCCGACCGCCTGGCAGGCCTCGGCGCGGCACAGCTGCAGCACCTGGCCGGCCGGCGGCTGCTGGCGGAAGTGGTGGTAGTAGGTGATCACGCCATGCACCTCGGCGCGCGAGAGATTGAGCGCGCGCGCCAGCAGCGGCACGGCCTCGGCCGGCACGTGGGCAAAGCGGTCCTGCAGCGCATGCAGCATGGGCAGCAGCGCGCCCGGCAGATGCCGGTGCGCCTCGATGATGCGGGCGATCTCCGCGGCGCGTCCGCCCTCGCTGGCGGGCTGGGGCGCGAGCGGAGCCGGGGTCGAAGCTGGCAAGGCTGGCGAGGCGATGTCTGGCATGGGCATTTGTGGGGGTGCGCAAGCCGCGCCTGGGCGGCGAATCCGCCGCCAGCCCGGCCGAAAGCTGGGTGGCTGCGGGTTAATATGCTATTTTTTTCATATTGCCCATTCAATTGGAACGGACAAACACTGTGCATGCGACTATAGGCACGCAACTGTGCACTATCAATAGGCTATTTATTTCATAACTGCACCATGCTCCGCATCTCCATCCAGCCACACTTGCAGGTCCGCGAGGAACACGGCGGCGCACAGGCGCCGCTGGACATCTCCCGGCTGGTCAGCCTTCTCGACGCCATCGAAGCGAGCGGCAGCATCCGCAGCTCGGCCGAGGCGGTGGACCTGTCCTACCGCTACGCCTGGGGCATCCTGCGTGACGCGGAGGCCCTGTTCGGCGGCGCGCTGATCGACAAGACACGGGGGCGCGGCAGCGCGCTGACGCCGCTGGCACAGCAACTGGTGTGGGCCAGCAAGCGGATCGCCGCGCGGCTGTCGCCGACGCTGGAGAGCCTGGCCTCGGAACTGGAGATCGAGCTGGACAAGCTGGTGCGCGCGGCCGACCCGGCGGTGCGGCTGCACGCCAGCCATGGCTTCGCCGTGGCGGCGCTGCGCGACTTCCTCGACGAGCACCAGGTACGCCATGACCTGAAGTACTGCGGCAGCCTGGAAGCGGTCGCGGCGCTGGCCGCCGGCGCTTGCGACATCGCCGGCTTCCATGTGCCCATGGGCGAGTTCGAGGCACCGATGCTGGCGCGCTTCCTGGCCTGGCTGCGCCCGGATACGCATTGCCTGGTACACCTGGCGGTGCGCACGCAGGGCCTGTTCGTCGGTGCGGGCAATCCGCTGCAGATCACCTCGCTGGAAGACCTGCGCCGCCCCGGCGTGCGCTTCGTCAATCGCCTGGAAGGGTCCGGCACGCGGCTGTTGTTCGACCTGCTGCTGCAGGCACGCGGCATCGCACGCGAGCAGATCGATGGGTACAGCAATGGCGAGTTCACCCACGCTGCGGTGGCCGCCTATATCGGCAGCGGCATGGCGGACGTGGGATTCGGCGTGGAAACGGCAGCGCGGCGCTTCGGGCTGGGCTTCGTGCCCGTGCTCAAGGAGCGCTACTTCTTCGCCATCGAGCAGAAGATGCTGCAAAGCCCCGGGCTGGCGCGCGCCGTGGCGGCGCTGCGCAGCGAGAGCTTCCGCGAACGGGTGGACGCCCTGCCCGGCTATGACGCCGCGCTCACCGGCACCGTGCTGACGCTGGAACAGGCCTTTCCCGGCTATGGCAAGGTGGCGGCGTAGCGCCCCGGCTGCGCGCTGCCAGCGGCGCCAGCACTACCTGCAAGCCGGGACTGCGTAGTCAGCCGCGCTCCAGGTAGGGCAGCTTGCCCGTGCGCCGTGCCCAGGCTTCGTGCTCGGGCAGCGGACCCTTGGCCTGCAGCAACGGCGGCCAATCAGGCCGGCGTGACAGCTCGGCATTGAGTGCGATGAAATGGCGCTGCTCCTCGGGCACGTCATGCTCCGAGTGGATGGCGCCGACCGGGCACTCGCCCACGCACATCGAGCAGTCGATGCAGTGGTCGGGATCGATCACGAGAAAGTTCGGCCCTTCATGGAAGCATGACATCGGGCAGACCTCCACACAGTCGGTGTAGCGGCACTGGATGCAGGCATCGGTTACGACGAAGGTCATTGGGGGGGCGGGATACGGCAGGAAAACGGAGGAAATACTGGCCGCGCAGCGCATTCGGCGAGGAATGCACGCACGCGCTGCAGCCCCGACATGCTAGCGCGCGGTGGCTGGCCGCGGCGGGCGGGGTCTTGTAGGAGTCGGTCAAAATCCTTCACGAAGCGGAGGGGGGTGGCGCGAGACGCAGAGCACCAGCCGAAGCCGACAAGATGCGCCAACGCCGCTGGCCAAGCATAGCGTCTTGGCTCCCTCTCCCCTCATGGGGAGAGGGCTGGGGAGAGGGGTGGTCTAGCAAGGCGCCACGTACAGACGAAGCCGTCGGTGTTGTCCAGCACGCCGACGCAAAGAGGAAGCCGTCGGTATGATCCAGCACGTCGCCGTTTGCAAGCGCCTGCCCTCACCCCCGGCCCCTCTCCCGCAAGCGGGAGAGGGGAGCAAACCGGCGCGGGGCGAAACCCAGCGCGCTTGCCGGAGCCGGCAGGATGCGCCAAAACCAACCGCCAAGCATAGTGTCTTGACCCCCTCTCCCCTCATGGGGAGAGGGCCGGGGTGAGGGGTGGTCTAGCAAGGCACCACGTACAGACGAAGCCGTCGGTGTTGTCCAGCACGCCGAGGCAAAGACGAAGCCGTCGGTGTTATCCAGCACGTCGCCGTTTGCAAGCGCCTGCCCTCTCCCCCGGCCCCTCTCCCGCAAGCGGGAGAGGGGAGCAAACCGTCGCGGGGCGAAACCCAGCGCGCTTGCCGAAGCCGGCAGGATGCGCCAAAACCAATCGCCAAGCATAGCGTCTTGGCTCCCGTGCCCCGTCGATTTACCCGTTCCCTACTCAATACACTTCCGGCACGATCATCTCCGCTGGCACCGGCTGCCGCACATAGTCCTTGCGCCGCTCCCGCGCAGGCAGCACCACGTCGACGTGCTCGGTGTCCTCGTAGGGCATCTGCCCCAGCAGATGGTGAATGCAGTTGAGCCGCGCACGCCGCTTGTCCACCGCCTGCACCACCCACCACGGTGCTTCCGGAATGTGAGTGCGTTCGAGCATCACTTCCTTGGCGCCCGTGTAGTCTTCCCAGCGCCGGCGCGATTCCAGGTCCATCGGGCTGAGCTTCCACTGCTTGAGCGGATCGTGGATGCGAGCGAGGAAGCGCAAGTGCTGCTCGTCGTCGGAAATCGAAAACCAGTACTTGATGACCTGGATGCCCGAGCGCACCAGCATGCGTTCGAACTCCGGCACGGAGCGGAAGAACTCTTCGTACTGTTCGTCGGTGCAGAAGCCCATCACGCGCTCCACGCCGGCGCGGTTGTACCAGCTGCGGTCGAACAGCACGATCTCGCCGGCCGCGGGCAGGTGCGAGACATAGCGCTGGAAATACCACTGGGTGCGTTCGCGGTCATTGGGCGCGGGCAGCGCCGCCACGCGGCATACGCGCGGGTTGAGCCGCTGCGTGATGCGCTTGATCACGCCGCCCTTGCCGGCGGCATCGCGGCCTTCGAACAGGATGACGACCTTGTGGCCGGTGGCCACCACCCAGTTCTGCAGCTTGACCAGCTCGCCCTGCAGCCGGAACAGTTCGCGGAAGTAATGGTGCCGCGCCTCGCGCTCGGCGTCATCCGGTCCGGCATTGGCTTCGCTGAGCGACTCCGTCGGCCGGTCTTCCATCTCGAGCTCGATTTCCTCATCGTAGTGGTCGGCCATCTCGCGGTAGATGCGCCTGACCAGCGCCTCGTCAGCTTGTTCCATCGTTTTTCTCCAAGAGTTGGCGTCGGGTCTCCTCCGATGGTAACAGCCGAAGATGTCGGCTTTATGACACACGGGACACACTCAATTCCCGCTCCGCCGGAACGCCCAGCGCCCCGCCAGCACGGTGAAGGTGGCCACCAGCACGACCAGGATCCAGAAGCCGTGCGGGTGGTCGCCCAGCGGAATGCCGCCCACGTTCATGCCGAAGAAGCCGGCCACGATATTGATCGGCAGCGCCAGCACGGTGACCAGCGTCAGCGTGAACAGCGTGCGGTTGGTCTGCTCGTTGAGCTTGGCGGCGATCTCTTCCTGCAGCAGCTTGATGCGCTCGACCAGCGCGGCCAGGTCGTTGAGCACCAAGGAGAACTCTTCGGTGGAGGCGCGCAGCTCCAGCAGGTCGTCCTCGTGGGCCCATTCCGGTGGGCGGTTCAGCAAGCGGAATAGCGCGCCCGGCTCGGGCGCCAGCAGTCGCTGCAGCCGCACCAGGCCGCGCCGCATCGCACCCAGTTCGGCACGATTGCCTTGCAGGCGCTGCGACAGCAACTGGTCCTCGACCTTGTCGACGCTGACGCTGGTTTCGCGCACGATCTGCACCAGCACGTCGGCCTGGTCGCGGAACAGGTGCACCAGCACCTCCAGCGGTGAGCGGAAACGCTCGCCGGCGCGCACCGAGGCGCGCAGCCGGTCCACCGAGCGCAGCGGCTTGGCGCGCGCCGTCACCAGCAGACGGCGGTCGGCGCTGGCCCATAGCGTGGAGATATCGGTGGAAGCGACACCGAAGTTGTAGATGACGTCGTTCACCACGGCCAGCAGCGAGCTGTCGAGCCGCTCGATGCGGGTGGAGCTGGAGCCCTGGCGCAGCGCCTCGAAGAAGTCCTCGGGCAGGCCGAGCTGGGTCCGCAGCCAGCGCTCGCAGGCGCTGTGGGACAGGTTGAAGTGCAACCAGACGAACTCGTTGCCGACACCTTCCTGCGGCTCTCCTTCGCCGTGCCGGTCCGCGCGCGCCCCATTCAGCCAGGCCGCGGCGGCGGCGGCCGAGTCGATCTCCTGTCCGGCCTGCCCGGGGCGGAAACGGAAACCGCTGACGAGACCCACCGGGTCCGAGCCATAGGTGGATTCGACCAGGCCTGCTTGCATATCGGCATCTCGTAAAACACGATGCGCCACCTTAGCACGAGCCGATGACAGGCCGTTGCGCGCGCCCGACTAAGCGCTGGCGCGAGGTGCCGGAGGGCGAGGTTTGCTGCCGGCGAAACTACGGCGGAAAGGCAGCAGCAGAAAGACAACGCCCCGGCCATCTTTCGATGCCGGGGCGATGATGCGATGCATCGCAGGTGGATCAGGCGGAACACCGCCGATCCACGTGCGAAAAGGATCAGCCAGCGAAGTTCTTGCTGACGAAGTCCCAGTTCACGATGTTCCAGAATGCCTCGACGTACTTCGGACGGGCATTGCGGTAGTCGATGTAGTAGGCGTGTTCCCACACGTCGCAGGTCAGCAGCGGCTTGGCGTCGGTGGTCAGCGGGGTGGCGGCGTTCGAGGTGGAGACCAGGTCCAGCGAACCGTCGGCCTTCTTGACCAGCCAGGCCCAGCCCGAGCCGAAGGTGCCCACGGCGGTCTTGGTGAACTCTTCCTTGAACTTGTCGAAGCTGCCCCACTTGGCGTTGATGGCGTCGGCCAGTGCGCCGGCCGGTGCGCCGCCGCCGTTGGGCTTCATCGAGTTGAAATAGAAGGTGTGGTTCCAGACCTGGGCGGCGTTGTTGAAGATGCCGCCGGACGACTTCTTGACGATCTCTTCCAGCGATGCGTTCTCGAACTCGGTACCCTTGATCAGGTTGTTTAGGTTCGTGACGTAGGTCTGGTGGTGCTTGTCATGATGGAACTCCAGGGTCTCCTTCGAGATGTGCGGAGCGAGCGCATCATGTGCGTAGGGAAGCGGGGGGAGAGTATGTTCCATTGTTCTGTCTCTGAGGTTGTGGGTCAGGAATAAAGGATTGTAGGGGACTTGCCAGACCCGCGCAAACGCGCCCGGCAATGTCCCTGCGGCCGTATCCATCGCGTGGGGCGCCGCTGCCTCCGCCTCGGCGGCCTCAGAAGTCGGACAGTTTGGGCTGCACGCTGGCGATCGCCACATCGGCCACGCCTTCGGCCAGGTGCGTCTCCACCACGCTGCCGGCGCGCAGCTCGGACGGCGAGCGCAGGGCGCGGCCGCGCGTGTCGAGCAGCACCGCATAGCCGCGCTCCAGCGTGCGTTGCGGCGCCAGCAGCTCGAGCGCGCCGGCGGCGCGATGCAGCCGTTGCGCGGCCCGCTCCTGCCCGCGCTCGGCCGCGGCCTGCATGCGCATGGCGAGCCGGCCCAGTTCGGCACGTGCGGGCGTGACATCCGGACGCGCCGCCGCCCAGCGCATGCCGAGCAGCTGCTGGCGATGGCGCCGTGCCACCATGGAGTCGCGCAGCGCCGCGCGCAGGTGACGGGCAAGGTTGTCCAGGCGCACCCGATGTTCCTGCAACTGCGCCTGCGGGCTGCGCAGGCGGCGCGCGAGCCAGTCCAGGTGCTGGGCGCGGCGGTCCATGCCGCTGCGCATGGCGCGCGTCAGCAGGTCGCGCTCGCGCGCGGCGTGGCGCAGCAGTTGGGCGCGGTCGGGACTGACCAGTTCGGCGGCGCCGGTGGGGGTCGGCGCGCGGACATCGGCAACGAAATCGGCGATGGTGAAATCCGTTTCGTGGCCGACGCCCGACACCACCGGCAGCACGCTCGCCGCCACGGCGCGCGCGACCACTTCCTCGTTGAAGGACCACAGGTCTTCAATGCTGCCGCCGCCACGGCACAGGATCAGCACATCGCACTCGGCCCGCGTTCCGGCCAGCGCCAGCATGGCGGCGATCCTCTCGGCGGCGCCGGCGCCCTGCACCGGCACCGGGTAGACCACCACCGGCACATGCGGCGCGCGCCGGCGCAGCGTGCTCAGCACATCGCGCAGGGCGGCCGCCTGCAGCGAGGTCACGACACCGATGGCGCGCGGATGCGCGGGCAGCTGGCGCTTGCGTTCCGGGTCAAACAAACCCTCTGCGGCCAGTTTTTCCTTGAGGCGCAGGAAGGCTTCGAACAGGCTGCCGACCCCGGCGCGGCGCATCGCCTCGACATTGAGCTGGACTTCGCCGCGCGCCTCGTACATCGACACCAGGGCCCGCACCTCGACGGCCTCGCCTTCGCGCGGCGCAAAGTCGACATGCTGGTTGCGGCCACGGAACATCACACAGCGGATCTGCGCGCGTGCGTCCTTCAGGGAGAAATACCAGTGTCCGCTGGCTGCCCGCGTGAAGTTGGAGATCTCGCCGCGCACCCAGGCCAGCGGGAAGCTGCGCTCCAGCAGGGTGGCGATGGCGTGGTTGAGCTCCCCGACCGGAATCACGTCGCGCCCGCCGGCGGGCGCAGGGGACCGCATTTCGCGCGGGAAGTTCATGGGTTCAGGCATGCTTGGAGCCCTCGTAAACGGCGGGAAGTGGACATGTCCACAGCATAACGGGTCTGTCAAGTAGGTGGCGGAAATGTGACATGACTTACCCGGATTCCGCATGGAATTCCACAAGCCTTTGATTCTAATGAGGATTCAGCTATGCCAAAAATTAGGCAAGTTAAGCAAATTCCTTATGCGTCAACGACTTACCGGGCACACTCAAGGCTTGTTCACAAAGTTATCCACAGTATCTCTGGAAAACCCTAATACGCCGGCGCGCGGCCGGTGGAAAAGTCGGGAATGGCCTCCGGCAGGCGCCGCGAACGCCGCGCGCCACGTGCGGCAAACGATACGTCACCTCGACGAGATGGCGGCGGGCAGATTGCCCATTTTTTGGGCGGCGACGGCCAAACGTATACCAATCAAGGACTTGCCTCGCCCCTCCCCAAGTTATCCACAACCCGTCCACAGCACTATCCCTTACCGGTGTGGAAAGCCGCCCGGCCAGCGCCGGGCGGTCCAACCCCGGCTCGCCGACGGGTGTAGCGCCAGCGCTGCACATTTTTTAAGCAGAGGCATCACATTCCTTATCAATCAACAACTTAGACGGCTTCTCCGAAGTATTTCCACAACCGATCCACAGCACTGTCCCGCTGCCATGTGGAAATCCGCCACCATGGCGGGGCAAACCACGGCCGGGTGGCCCATCCGCCCCTCGGCCGGCGGATCGCAGACGGCTCCCGACCTCCCGCAGGGCACCGATGCCAGTTCTGCCCATTTTTTAGGCAGGAGTGCACTTTCCTTTCCATATCAATGACTTAGCGTGCTTTTCCGGTGGCTTTCCACAATCCGTCCACAATCCTGTCCCTGTCCTGTGTGGAAAGCGTCGCCCCGCGCAGCGATGCGTGCCGCCGACACTCGCTCACGCCAGCTTGCCCGCCATCTTGGCGCGCGTTAGAGTTGCGCCTGATTTTTCGAGAACAGCCGGCACACGACAGATGGCCGGCGTCATCCAGCAGTCGTTTCCGGGGTTCCACGTGTTTTCCATCATTCAAGCGGCCGGCTGGCCGATCTGGCCCTTGTTGCTGGCCTCGGTGCTGGCGTTGGCGCTCATCGTCGAGCGTTTCCTGAGCCTCAAGCGCAGCAAGGTGCTGCCCCCCAAGCTCTACGACGAGGCCCTGGCCGTTGCGCAGCAACGCCGCGCCACGCCGGAAGCGGTCAACACGCTCGAGCAGAGTTCGCCGCTGGGCCGCGTGCTGGCGGCCGCGCTGCGCCATGTCGTGCTGCAGCCCCAAACCTCGCGCGACGCCGCCAAGGAAGTGGTGGAGGAAGCCGGCCGCGCAGTTGCCCACGAGCTGGAGCGCTACCTGAACGCACTGGGCACCATCGCCTCGGTGGCGCCGCTGATGGGGCTGCTGGGCACGGTGATCGGCATGATCGAGATCTTCGGCAGCCAGGGCGGCACCGGCGCCAATCCCGAGCAGCTCGCCCACGGCATCTCGGTGGCACTGTACAACACGGCGCTGGGCCTGATCGTGGCGATTCCCGCACTGATCTTCTGGCGCTTCTTCCGCCGCCGCGTCGACGATTACGTGGCCGAGCTGGAATTCCGCGCCACGGCCTTCCTCGACGCCATCCTGCCGCAGCGCCGCGCCTAATACCGGAAACCTGCCGCCATGCGCTTCCGTTCCCGCCAGCGGCGCGAGGAGCCGGAGATCAACCTGATCCCGCTCATCGACGTCTTGCTCGTGATCCTGATCTTCCTGATGATCACGACCACCTACTCGCGCTTCACCGAACTGCAGATCCAGCTGCCGACCGCCGATGCCGACCGCGCCCAGCAGCGCCCCGCGGAGATCGTGGTCTCCGTGTCCTCGCGCGGGGTCTACGCGGTCAACAAGGAAGTACTGGAATTCAAGGACGTGACCAGCCTGGCCGACCACCTGCGCAGCGCTGCCGGCCCGGCCGGCACCGGCCAGCCGCCGGTGGTGATCGTCAATGCCGACGCCCAGGCCACCCACCAGGCCGTCATCAATGTGCTGGAGGCTGCGCGGCTGGCCGGACTGCCGCGCCTGACCTTCGCCACGCAAAGCCAGCAGCCACGCTGAGCCCGCGCGAGGGCGGGCGAGCGGGCCCGGCAGTGCCGGGCTTGCAGCATGCGCCGCGCAATGCCCATAATGATTAAGGTCGCCGTGCCCGTATCCGGTGCGCGGCGCCGCCCCGCCCGGCCTCGCGCGTTCCGCACGCGAAGGAGCCGGCCCCTTCCCTGCCACCCTCCTGCCCGCCGCGCCATGCCCGTTCCCCGCCACGCCCTTGCCGACTTCGTCACCGCCCAGTGGCAGCGCCGCGGCTGGTTCGCCTGGCTGATGTGGCCGCTGTCGCTCCTGTTCGGCGTGATCAGCGCCGCGCGCCGGCTGGCGTTCCGGCGCGGCTGGCTGCGCTCGACGCGGCTGCCTGTGCCGGTGGTGGTGGTCGGCAACGTCACGGTGGGTGGCACCGGCAAGACGCCGGCGGTGATCGCGCTGGCGCAGGCGCTGCAGGAAGCCGGGCTGCGCCCGGGCGTGGTGTCGCGCGGCTATGGCGTGACGCTCAAGCATCCGCGCCGCGTCAAGGCCAGCTCGCAGGCCGCCGACGTCGGCGACGAGCCGCTGCTGATCGCGCGCAGCGCCGATGTGCCGGTGTGGGTCTTTCCCGACCGCGTGGCCTGCGCCCAGACGCTGCTGGTCGGCCATCCCGGCGTCAATGTGCTGCTGCTCGACGACGGCCTGCAGCACTACCGGCTGCAGCGCGATTTCGAGATCGTGATGTTCGACACCCGCATGGGCGGCAATGGCTTCCTGCTGCCCGCCGGCCCGTTGCGCGAGTCGCTTTCGCGACGGCGCGACGCCACGCTGATCAACGATCCCGACTTCCGTGCCTCGCCCGAACGGCCCGAGGTCTACGGCATGCGCCTCGAGCCAGGCGATGCCTGGCAGCTCAAGGACCCCGGCATGGCACGCCCGCTTGCCGATTTCGCCGGCCAGCGCGTGCTGGCTGCGGCAGGCATCGGCAACCCCGAACGCTTCTTCGCCAGCCTGCGGGCGGCCGGCCTGGCGCCTGCCACGCTGCCGCTGCCGGATCACTACGACTTCGTGATCGACCCGTTCGGCGACAACGAAGAAGCGCGCGCCGCCGACGCTATCCTGATCACCGAGAAGGATGCCGTAAAATGCGAGCGCTTCGACGACCCGCGCATCTGGGTCGTCCCCACCACGCCCGTGATCGACGCGGGCCTGATCGACAAGATCCGCCGCGCCGTGGCGGCGCGCGCACAGGCAGCCGCCCCGGCCGCCGCCGCGGCCGTAGCGTCGGCGGAAAGCCACACCAAGGAACACCGAGATGGACAACCGGCTGCTTGAAATCCTGGTCTGCCCCCTTTGCAAGGGCAAGCTCGAATACGACCGCAACACCCAGGAACTGATCTGCCACGCCGACAAGCTGGCCTACCCGATCCGCGACGGCATCCCTGTCATGCTGGCCGATGAAGCCCGCCAGACGGTGCCCGGCCGCGTAGTGAATCCCGAGTGAGCCTCGTGCCATGAGCATCCCCGCCTTCACCGTGGTGATCCCGGCGCGGCTGGCCTCGACGCGGCTGCCCAACAAGCCGCTGGCCGACATCGGCGGCAAGCCCATGATTGCGCGCGTTGCCGAGCGCGCGCATGCGTCGTCGGCGCGGCGCACCGTGGTGGCCACCGATGCCGCCAGCGTTGCGCAGGCCTGCCAGGCACATGGCGTGGAAGCGGTGCTCACGCGCGCCGACCACCCCACCGGCACCGACCGGCTGGCCGAAGTGGTGACGCTGCTCGGCCTGTCCGACGATGCCATCGTGGTCAACGTTCAGGGCGACGAGCCGCTGATCGCGCCGCAGCTGATCGACGAAGTGGCCCTGCACCTGGCGGCGCACCCCGACTGTGCCATCAGTACGGCCGCGCATCCGCTGCACGAGATTGCCGAGGTCTTCAACCCGAACGTGGTCAAGGTGGTGTGCGATGCCGCCGGCCGCGCGCTCTATTTCTCCCGCGCGCCCATTCCCTGGGCGCGCGATGCCTGGAGCGGCGTGCCCGGCCAGCCCGCGGCCACCGCCCAGGTGCCGCTGCCGGCCATGCCGGTGCTGCGCCATATCGGGATCTACGCGTACCGGGCCGGCTTTCTGCGCCGCTTTCCGGCCCTGGCGGCGGCGCCGGTCGAGCAGACCGAGGCGCTGGAGCAGTTGCGCGCCATGTGGCACGGCGAGCGTATCGCCGTGCTGCAGACCGACGCCGCCCCCGCGCCGGGCGTCGATACCCAGGCCGACCTGGAGCGCGTACGCGCGCTGTGGGCCGAGTCGATGGCGCAGGAAGGCCCCTGACCCAGGCCCCCGGCGCCGCGCCCCGGGGCGCGCGCGGCATGCGCGCGCCATACACGAAACCCGGTGCCGGCACCTGTATCCAGCGCAAAGATTGCGGTCAGCACAGCTTAACTCCTTTGCACAGGCCGATTTCGCGCTCCCTCGTGGCATAATGCTTGACCATACAGAGCCGCCAGTCGCCGGGAGCGATCGGACAAGGCTCGGTGGGGAGATAGAGATCGAGCCAGTTCGGCGGCGTCGGCCCCTGCCCTTGCGGCAGGCCGCGGGCGTACCGACCGTCACCTGACCTGAACCCGATGCGGCCCGCGGCACCAGACCCGTGGTAAGCCCTGCGTCAAGTTCCGGCGTTATCCTCAGTCTTGATTCCCCCTGCCTGACCAGATTCAAAACTCTGAGGACCCGTAAATGCGTTTGATCCTGTTGGGCGCACCTGGCGCTGGCAAAGGCACGCAAGCCAAGTTCATCTGCGAGAAGTTCGGCATTCCCCAAATCTCCACCGGCGACATGCTGCGCGCCGCGGTGAAGGCGGGCACGCCGCTGGGCGTGGAAGCGAAGAAGGTGATGGACGCGGGCGGCCTGGTATCGGACGACATCATCATCGGCCTGGTCAAGGATCGCCTGCAGGCGGACGACTGCAAGAACGGCTACCTGTTCGACGGCTTCCCGCGCACCATCCCGCAGGCTGAAGCCATGAAGGAAGCCGGCGTGGCGATCGACTACGTGCTGGAGATCGACGTGCCCTTCGACGCCATCATCGAGCGCATGAGCGGGCGCCGCGTGCACGTGGCCTCGGGCCGCACCTATCACGTCAAGTACAACCCGCCCAAGGTCGAGAACGTCGACGACGAGACTGGCGAGCCGCTGATCCAGCGCGACGACGACAAGGAAGAAACGGTGCGCAAGCGCCTGGACGTCTATTCGCAGCAGACCCGCCCGCTGGTGGACTACTACTCGGACTGGGCCGCCAAGGGCGATGCCAAGACCAAGGTGGCTCCGCCGCAGTATCGCAAGATAGAAGGCCTGGGCAGCGTGGATGACATCACTACGCGCGTGTTCGCGGCATTGAAGTAAGCGCGGCCCTTCCCCGCACACCAGAAAAAGCGACCCGTACGGGTCGCTTTTTCTTTGGGCGGTGTTAGGGGTTCGGTACTAGGCAGCGGCTTGCGCCGCAGATCGCTCCGCGTCTCGTCGGCACACCCCCTTGCGCAATGCGCGCCGCCCCGTACAATACCCAGGCATTGACGTTTACGTAAACGTCACAGGAAACGTCACTGCCGGCCGGACCCGCAGGATCCCAAGCAGCAAACCCGAGACGCCAAGCAAAAGGAAGAGACAGCAAATGGAAATCCGCGATAACGCATTCATCGTCACCGGCGGTGCCTCCGGACTGGGTGCCGGCACCGCACGCATGCTGGCCGAGGCCGGCGGCAAAGTGGTGATCGCCGACCTGAACGAGGCTGTGGGCAGCGCGCTGGCGGCCGAGATCGGCGGCCGCTTCGTCAAGTGCGACGTCACCTCGGAAAGCGATGGCCAGGCCGTGGTCGCCGCGGCGCAGGCACTGGGGAAGCTGTCCGGCCTCGTCAATTGCGCCGGCATCGCCACCGCCGGCAAGACGGTCGGCAAGAACGGCCCGCTTCCGCTCGACCAGTTCGACAAGACCATCCGCATCAACCTGGTGGGCACCTTCAACATGATCCGCCTGGCAGCCGCCGCCATGGTGCAGAACGCACCCAACGGCGAAGGCGAGCGCGGCGTGATCATCAACACCGCCTCGGTGGCAGCCTTTGACGGCCAGATCGGCCAGGCCGCCTACGCCGCCTCCAAGGGCGGCGTGGTGGCCATGACGCTGGCCATCGCCCGCGACCTGTCGCGCGACGGCGTGCGCTGCGTGACCATCGCCCCCGGCATCTTCGAGACGCCGATGCTGCTTGGCATGCCGCAGGAAGTGCAAGACGCGCTGGGCCGCTCGGTCCCGTTCCCGCCGCGCCTGGGCCGGCCGGCCGAATACGCCAAGCTGGCGCGCGCCATCCTGGACAACACCATGCTCAATGGCGAGGTGATCCGGCTGGACGGGGCCATCCGCATGCAGCCGAAGTAAGGCCAGCCAGGAAGGCCAACCAGGCCGGCCGTGTTCAGGCCGGCAGCAGCATCACCAGCATCAGCCCCGGCGCCGCCGCGGGCAGCAGCGTCAGCTGTTCAAAATGCAGCAGTCCGCGCGCCGGGTGGCGGAAGCCGCGCCGGCCGCCCTGCCGCTCCTCCACATCCTGCGACAGCCAGTCAGCACGAAAGGCCGCGCTGTCGCGCAGCAGGCCTTCGACCAGCGCCCGCGTCGGCGGCTCGTCCGCGTAGCGGATGCTGTGCGCGCGGAATTCCGCCACCAGCCGCGCCGCCCGGTGCGGCCAGTCTTCGACCAGCGCCTGCAGCGGCGCCGACAGGAACATCGCGCGCAGCAGGTTGCGCTCCTGGCTGGCGGGATCCAGCCAGCCGACGAACAGATCGGCCGCGGCCGCGTTCCAGGCCAGCGCATTCCACTGGCGGTCCAGCACATAGGCCGGCCCGGCAATGGCCCGTACGCTGGCGAGCACCGCCGGCGGCGCTTCTTCATCTCCGCTCAGTTGCGAATCGCGGCGGCCAGCCAGTTCGAACAGATAGGCGCGCTCGGCGCGCGACATCCGCAGCGCCGCTGCCAGGCTCGCCAGCGCCCGCGCCGACAGGGCGACCGCCCGGCCTTGTTCCAGCCAGGTCACCCAGGTCGCGCTCAGCCCGGCCAGTTGCGCCACTTCCTCGCGGCGTAGGCCCGGGGTGCGGCGTCGGCGCCCCGGCGGCAATCCGACCTCGGCTGGACTCAGGCGCTCACGGTGGGCGCGCAGGAAGCCGCCGAGCGCCGCTTCCCGGCTGAGGGGCACGGGCACGCCGGGCAGATCGGTGTCTGCCAAAAGTTCGGCGGCGCTGGCGGCGCTGGCGGCGCTGGGAGCGGGAACCGCGGGAGCAGGCGTGGATGGCTGCATGGCAGGCTAGTGATTCTTATACCAGGATAAATTGCTGACTTGTACCGGGAAACCGGCCTGCTTACATTAAGCCCAGGCCGTGCCGGCAGCAAGACCGGCGGCGCGGCGCACGACGCTCCACGCCCAACCCCACCCAGGAACCGACCATGCAACAACAAGAACTCGTCGCCTCGCAGTTCGGCGCCACCGCCAGCGCCTATCTCACCAGCGCCGTCCACGCCCAGGGCCCGGACCTGCCCCGCCTGGCCGCCGAGCTGGCCACGCTGGCGCAGCCGCGCGTGCTCGACCTGGGCTGTGGCGCCGGCCACGCCAGCTTCGCCGCGGCGCCGGTTGCCGCCGAAGTGACGGCTTACGACCTGTCCGAGGACATGTTGCGCGTGGTGGAACAGGCCGCGCGCGACCGCGGCCTGGCCAATGTGCAGACCCGCCACGGCGCGGCGGAGGTACTGCCGTTCGAGAACGCGGCCTTCGACGCGGTGATCTCCCGCATGAGCGCCCACCACTGGCGCGACGTGCCAGCCGCGCTGCGCGAGGTGCGCCGGGTGCTGGCACCGCGCGGCAAGGTGGTGCTGATCGACATCGCCGGCTCGGTGGACCCGCTGTGCGATACCTGGCTGCAGTCGGTCGAACTGCTGCGCGACCCCTCGCATGTGCGCGACTACACCGGCCCGGCCTGGCTGGAAATGTTCGCTGAGGCGGGCTTCGAGGCCACGCTGTCACCGCTCTGGCGCATCGAGATCGAGTTCGACAGCTGGGTCAAGCGCATGCGCACGGCGCCGGTGGCGGTCGAGGCCATCCGCCATCTGTGGCAGTTGGCTCCGGCCGAGGTGAGCCGCCACTATCAGGTCGAGCCCGATGGCAGCTTCGCGCTGGAGGCGGTGATGGTTACTGCGGTGGTGCGCTAGCCGGCTTCAAGCCGGCAGGGAGCGGGTACGCTCCCAGCGCCCGCGATCATCGCGCAATCGGCGTGTCACGGCGCCGCGGCACATCGGGCATGTCCGGCATCGTGCCACCCAGGGCGGCCAGGCGCCTGGCCGCCTGCACCCGCACGAAGGTCCGGAGGGCCTCACGGAATAGGTCCGCCTTGTCCATCGAGGGATCGGCCAACTCCAGCGCCAGTGCGTAGAGTTCGTCGTCAATCGTGACCGTCGTTCGCATTCTCGCCCCCAGAATCAGGTTTGACGCCATCTTTCATCTAGATGCGCATCACATCAAGTGACTGCCACCTGGGACAGTGCTGAAACAGGGCCACAGCCTCCGCAGGACAATCCGCCGGCGCCGCCGCTTTCCGCCTCAACCCGCACCGGCATCGGCCGGCAACGGCAGCGTGTGCACCATCTGCCACACCGCCGCCGCCGCGGGCGACAGCGAGCGGTCCTCGCGGCGCACCATGACGATGCTGCGCTCCTCCCTTGGCACCAGCGGGCGCCACACCAGGGGCGAGGCCTCGGGCAGCGGCAGTGACAGGGAAGGCAGCACCGAGGCGCCGATGCCAGCCTCGACCATGCCGAACACGCTGGCCGAGTGGCCCAGTTCCTGCACCACCTGCGGCACGACGCCATGCCGCGCCAGAATACGGTCGATCAGGGGCCGGCTGCCCGAGGCGAAATCGAGCAATGCCAGCGGCACGCCATCCAGCGCGCTCCAGGGCACGGTGGCCGCCTGCGCCAGCGGATGGTCGCGCCGACAGACAAAACAGAAGGGATCGGTCGCCAGCGGCTCGATGGTCAGGCCCTCGCGCGCCTGCGGATCGACCAGCACACCGAAGTCCACGGCACCTGCGCGGATCTGCTCGAGACCGCCGGCCTGGACGTTGTCGCGCACCGACAAGCGGATCTCGGGGAACTGGCGCGCACATTCCGCCACATAGAGCGGCATCAGGCGCGCCGAGATGGTGGGCGCGCTGGCAATCACCACCCGCCCGCGATAGCGCTCGCCCAGCTGCCGCGTCTCTTCCAGCGTGTCGTCGAGCTGGCCCAGCAGGCGTTCGAGTGCCGGCACCAGTGCCAGGCCGGCGTCGGTCAGCACGACCTCGCGCGTGGTGCGGTCGAGCAGGCGGACGCCCAACACCTCCTCCAACTCCGCCACGCCGCGGCTGACCGCGGGCTGGGTCAGGCCCACCGCATCGGCCGCGCGGCTGAAACTGCCGTGAGCGGCCACTGCCAGGAAGACGCGCAACTGGCGCAGCGTGTAATTCATACGTTCAGCGCATCAATTGATTAGATAAATGAATTTGCATTCTAGACATCGATGGCGTCCAATACCAGCCAAACTCTCATTGCCGCCCCAGTCCCAATGTCCACGCTGCTTCTGCCCTTCAAGAAACTGTACGACCTGATCGATGGCTTCATCCTGGTGATGCTGACCGCCATCGGCATCGCGCTGCTGGCGCCCGAGATCGGCACCGGCGACGGCCCGCTGCACCTGGGCCTGGTCACCAACCTCGGCGTGGCACTGGTCTTCTTCCTGCACGGCGCGGCCTTGTCGCGCGACAAGCTGGTGGCCGGCGCGCGCCACTGGCGCCTGCATCTGTTCGTGCAGAGCTTCACCTACGTGGTCTTCCCCATCATCGGCCTGGCCTTGATGCTGGGCCTCGGCAAGGCGCTGCCGCCCGAGCTGCTGCTCGGCGTCTTCTACCTGTGCGCGCTGCCGTCGACCGTGTCGTCCTCGGTGGCGATGACGTCGATGGCCCACGGCAATGTGCCTGGCGCCATCTTCAACGCCACCATCTCCGGCCTGATCGGCATGCTGGTCACGCCCCTGCTGATGGGCCTGGTGATCAGCGCCAGCGGCGCCTCGATGCCGCTGGGCAAGGCGCTGATGGGCGTGGCGCTGCAACTGCTGCTGCCGTTCGCGCTGGGACAGCTCGCGCGGCCGCTGATCGGCAACTGGCTGGCCAAGAAGAAGCAGATCACCAACAAGATCGACCGCGGCGTGATCGTGCTGATCGTCTATTCCTCGTTCTGCGACGCGACGGCCGCCGGCCTCTGGCACAAGTATCACTGGCAGACGATCGGCAGCGTGATGGCGCTGGCGGCGGTGCTGCTGTTCGTGATCCTCGGCGCCACCACCTTCACCGCGCGCCGCCTCGGTTTCTCGGTCGAGGACGAGATCACGGCGGTCTTCTGCGGCTCGAAGAAGAGCCTGGCCAACGGCATCCCGATGGCCAAGATCCTGTTCGCCGGCCATCCTGCGCTGGGCCTGTTGGTGCTGCCGCTGATGGTGTACCACCAGCTTCAATTGATTGTCTGCTCGGTGATTGCGGCGCGCTATGCGGACCGGGATCAGGTTAAGGGTGCTGCGCCGGCGCGGGCGTGACGGGTTGGGGTGCGAGCGGTGGCTTCGGCAAGTGCGGCGGTTTGCTCCCCTCTCTCGCTTGCGGGAGAGGGGCCGGGGGTGAGGGCAGGCGCTTGCAAACGGCGACGTGCTGGATAACACCGACGGCTTCGTCTTTGCGTCGGCGTGCTGGACCACACCGCGGGCTTCGTTGTTCGTGGCGCCTTGCTAGACCACCCCTCACCCCGGCCCTCTCCCCATGAGGGGAGAGGGGGTCAAGACACTATGCTTGGCGATTGGTCTTGGCACATCCTTTCGGCTTCGGCTGGCGCGATGGGCCTCGCGCCAGCCGGTGTGCGCCCCTCTCCCGCTTATACCGACGGATTCTTCGACAACGGCGGATTACGCGAAAAATACCCGCGAATACCGCGCAGGATGGCATTGGCAAGCTGCTCCTGGTGGCTGTCGTCATTGAGCTTGCGCTCTTCCTCCGGATTGCTGATGAAGGCGGTCTCGACCAGGATAGACGGGATATCCGGCGCCTTCAGCACAGCGAATGCCGCCTGCTCCACGCTGCCCTTGTGCAGCCGGTTGACACCGCCGATCTCCGACAGCACCGCCTTGCCGAGCTGGAGGCTGTCATTGATCTGCGCCGTGGTCGACAAGTCCAGCAGCACGCGCGCGACCTGGGCGTCCTTGTTGCCCATGTTGGCGCCGCCGATCAGGTCGGATGAATTCTCCTTGTTGGCCAGCCAGCGTGCCGCGGTGCTCGACGCGCCGCGCTCGGACAGCGCGAACACCGAGGCGCCGCGCGCTTCGGGCGACAGGAAGGCGTCGGCGTGGATGGACACGAACAGGTCGGCCTGCACGCGGCGGGCCTTCTGCACGCGCACGTTGAGCGGGACGAAGAAGTCGGCATCGCGCGTCATCATGGCGCGCATATTGGGCTGGGCATCGATCTTCGCGCGCAGGCGCTGTGCGATCTGCAGCACCACGTCCTTCTCGCGCGAGCCCGCCGCGCCGATGGCACCGGGATCCTCGCCGCCATGGCCTGGATCGATCGCCACGGTCAGCAGCCGGCGCATCTTGAAGGGGCGCTCGGACGGGATATTGGCCTGGGCCACCGGGGGCGGTGTCACGGGCGCCGCCGGTGCGGCGGGCGCAGGCGCGGGTGTAGGCAGGAGCGGCTTGGTCCTGGCCGCTGCCAGCGGCGGCAGCGGCGGCACGGCCGGGCCTTTCTCGTCGAAGCGCCGCACCAGGGCGCCGATCGCGTCTTCCTCGGCGCCGGCGCTGGAACCCGCCACGCCGTCCGCGCCCTGCTGCGGCGGGGTCTCGGCGAAGCGGCGCTGCTTGTCCTCGGTCTCCCGCACCAGCTTCCACAGCGGGTCGGGCGGGTTGACCGGGTACAGGTCGAACACCAGGCGGTTGCGGTAGTTGCCGATCGGCGCCAGCGTAAACACCTGCGGCGAGACGTCTTCCTTCAGGTCGAATACCAGCCGGACCACGCGCGGCCGGTTCTGGCCGACGCGCACGCTCTGGATATAGGGGTCGTTCGGGGTAACCTTCGCCACCAGTTCGCGCAGCGTGGGCGAGAGGTCGAGACCATCGACGTCCACCACCAGGCGGTCCGGGTTGTGGACCATCGTGTGTGTGGCGGCCAGCGGCGCATCGGACTCGATGGTGACACGCGTGTAGTCCTCGGCCGGCCACATGCGCACGGCCACGATGCCGGCGCCGCGCGCGATCTGCGGACCGGCCAGCGTCAGCACCACCGTGCCGGCACCCGCCTTCAGGCATTGCGCCATCCATTTGCGGCGGGCCAGCAGCAGGCCGTCAGGTCCATCGGGTCGGTCGGTGGCGAGTCGCTTGATCAGCATGCGTTCAGCAAGGTAAGTCCAGTGGGAGTATAGGCGCGCAGCACGGCGACGCGGCCCTCGGCCGCCACATCGGCCGCCGTCGTGTCCGTTTGAAGCAACAGGTGCAGGTCTGGTTCCCCGAGCAGGCGGCCTGCCTTCTCGGGCCATTCGACCAGGCTCAGCGCCGGTTCGGCGAAGCAGTCGCGGAAGCCGGCATCGATCCATTCCTCCGGATCGGCGAACCGGTACAGGTCAAAGTGGTAGACCGTCAGCGGCGAGCCGTCGGCGCGCGCCACGTGATAGGGCTCGCACAGGGTATAGGTGGGACTGCGCACCTTGCCCGCGTGACCCAGCGCGCGCAGGATGGCGCGCGAGAGCGTGGTCTTGCCCGCGCCGAGGTCGCCGGAAAGCTGCACGTGGATGGCCTGGGCAGGCAGCGCGCGCGCCGCTTGCGCGAGCGCGCTGCCCAGCGCGGCGGTGGCTGCCTCGTCGGGCAGGGGCAGAATGCGTTCTTCAAGCAGGGGCATTGCGTACAATTCAGGGATGATCGACCGAGTCGCAGAAGCGCCAGCCGCCTCTTCCTCATGCGCCGCTGGCACGCCGGCGGCACTCCGCGGCAGCCAGGACGCCCCGCCGGAGCGCGCCGGCGCCGGCGGGCTGGAGACGCTTGTCCGCGACATCCGCGGCTGGGGCGCCGAACTGGGCTTCGACGCCGTGCGCATCGCCGACGTCGATCTCAGCCACGCCGAAGCCGGGCTGCTGGCGTGGCTGGCACAAGGCTTTCACGGCGACATGGATTATATGGCGAACCACGGCCCCAGGCGCGCGCGTCCGGCGGAACTGGTGCCCGGCACGGTGCGCGCCATCGTCGCGCGCATGCCCTACCTGCCGGCCGCCACCGGCGAGGGCTGGCGCCGCCAGGAACTTGACCGGCTGGACGACCCGTCCACCGCCGTGATCTCCCTCTACGCGCGCGGCCGGGACTACCACAAGGTCCTGCGCAGCCGCCTGCAGCAACTGGCCAGCCGCATCGAGGCCGCCATCGGCCCCTTTGGCTACCGCGTCTTCACGGACTCGGCGCCGGTGATGGAGGTGGCGCTGGCAGGCAACGGCGGACTGGGCTGGCGCGGCAAGCATACGCTGCTGCTCGACCGCGCCGCGGGCTCGATGTTCTTCCTGGGCGAGATCCTGGTCGACATCCCCCTGCCTGCCGACCCGCCCGAGCCCGGGCACTGCGGCCAATGCCGGCGCTGCATCGACATCTGCCCGACCCAGGCCATCCTGGCCCCCTACCGCCTGGACGCGCGCCGCTGCATCTCCTACCTGACCATCGAACACAAGGGCGCGATCCCCGAACCGCTGCGCGCGCCCATGGGCAACCGCGTCTATGGCTGCGACGACTGCCAGCTCGCCTGCCCGTGGAACAAGTTCGCGCAGCGCGCCACCCTGCCCGACTTCGACGTGCGCAACGGCTTCGACGCGCCCGACATGGTCGAGCTGTTCGGATGGAGCGAGGCCGAGTTCAACCGCAGGCTCGAGGGCAGCCCGATCCGGCGCATCGGGCATGAGCGCTGGCTCCGCAATCTGGCGGTGGGACTGGGCAACAGCCTGCGCGCGGCCACCGCGGCAGCGCAGACGGCCGATCCCGCGCTGGCGGCACGCATCCGCGCGGCGCTGGCGGCGCGCAGGGAAAGCGCCACGCCGCTGGTGCGCGAACATATCGACTGGGCGCTGGCGCAGGACGGCAACGCGCCCGGCGCAGCCCCGTAGTCCACTGAATCACTGAAATCGGTCGGTGCCTGCCATGCCATGCGGGCTCATCGCGTCGTTGCAAATGCTCGCAATAGCCGTGCTATTGCTGCGCTTTGCGCCTAGCGCTGATTCCCGCACGGCATGTCCTTCACCTCCCATTTCAATGATTCAGCGGACTAACTGACCAGCGCCAGCCAGAACGGCATCGTGAAGATGGCGCCGACCGTCATCGCCGAGATGGTGGCCGCCACCATCGGACCGTTGCCGCCCATGCGCACGGCCAGGATGTAGCAGCTCGACGCGGTCGGCAGCGCAGCATAAAGCACCACGATCTGCAACTGCAGATCGGTCAGCGGCAGGTGGCGGCCGAGCAGCCACGCGAAACAGGGCATGGCCAGCAGCTTGACCGCGGTCCACCACGCCATCGGGCCCACGGAACCATTAGCGGCGCGCAACTGCAGGCCTGCGCCGACCGCGATCAGGCCGAGTGCGGTGGAGGCCGAGCCCAACCGGTTCAAGGTCGTCGCCAGCACCTCAGGGGCGTGCAGGCCGAGCAGGTTCGTGGCCAGGCCGCCGGCCGTGGCGAGGATCAGCGGATTGCGCGCCAGTTCGCGGAGCAGCCGCGATTCGCCTTGGCGGGCCAGTGCCCACACCGCAGCGACATTGCACAGCGGCACGGTGCAACCCACCATCAGCGCCATCATTGCCAGCCCGGAACTGCCGCCCAACCGCGACGCCAGCGCCAGCCCGATATACGAATTGAAGCGGAAGGCCGTCTGCAGGCCGGAGGCGAAGCTGAGCGGCTCCGGACGCAGCACCCATTTGACGCCATAGCCGGCCACTATGCCGAAACCCAAGGTGAGCACAGCCAGGCCCAGCATGGCCGAGGTCGAGGAGAAATCGAACTCCGCGCTGTTCGTGGATTGCAGCAGCAGCGCGGGAAACAGCACGAAATAGACCAGGCGCTCGACGCCGGACCAGAAGACGCGATCGAAGGAGGTGTAGCGCACCAGCAGCCATCCGATCAGGATCAGGCTGAAGTCGGGCAGCAGCAGCAACGCGGAAGACATGTCGGCCTTGTTCTTATAGGTCGGCCGTGGGCGGCCGTGCGGACCTGGGCAGGCCCGGCAGGGGAGCGCACAGCCGCTGTTTCGAAACGTTGTTGCGGAATGTGCGCCCTAGGGCAGATACGGATAGGTATTGTTCCAGATTTCCGGCAGCATGGCACGCCTTGTCGTACCGTTTTCGTCGCAATGTTGTCCGGTAGCACCCCCTCCAAGCCGCTGCGCTCCAGCCGCCGCCTGCTTGCCGCGCTCTGCGCCGGCGCGGCACTGGGCCTGCTTGCGCCCGGCGCGGGCGCAGACACCATCGAGGGCCTGCGGCTGGACGACGCCGCCCGCGTCGGCGGCAAGACGCTGCAGCTCAACGGCGCTGGATTGCGCTCGGGCTTTTTGCTCAAGGGCTATGTCGCCGCCCTCTACCTGCCCGAAAGGGCACGCAACGCCGCCGTGGTGCTCGGCGCCGGCGGTCCCAAGCGCCTGCAGATCCGCCCGCTGCGCGAAGTGGAGCCGGATGCCTTCATCAAGGCGCTGAACAAGGGGCTGCGCGGCAATTTCAGCGAAACGCAGATGCAGAAGCTGAATGACCGCCTGACACAGTTCTCACGGACCATGAACCAGGTCGGCACCGCGCACAAGGGTGACGTGATCGACCTGGACTTCACACCCGACAACGGCATGGTGGTGGCGATCAACGGTACGCCGCGCGGGCGCCCGATCCCGGGCGAAGACTTCTATGAGGCCGTCCTGCGGACCTACCTGGGCAACAACCCGATGGACCGCGAACTCAAGCGCGGCCTGCTGGGCGGCTAACGCCGCCGGCCGGCCACCCCGGGAGCCCGCGGCCTGCACAGACACCGCCGGCGCAGCGCCCGCCACCTGCGAGCGCGGCGCGCCGGTTTTCACACCCCGGGCCTGATCCTGGCCCGGTTTTCAGACGGGAGACACGATCTCATGCAAATGCAGCACAGCAAAATCGCACTGGCCCTGACGCTGGCCGCCTCGGCAAGCTTTGCCCAGGCACAAGGCTTTCCGACCAAGCCGATCCGGCTGATCATTCCCTTCGCGCCGGGCGGCACCACCGACATCGTCGGCCGCGGCGCTGCCGACCAGATGAGCCGCATCCTGGGCCAGCCGGTGGTCGTGGAAAACCGCGCCGGCGGCGGCGGCTCGATCGGCGCCGACGCCATCGCCAAGGCTGCTCCCGACGGCTACACCATCGGCATCTCGACCGTGTCGACGATGGCGGTCAACCCGGCCTGCAACCCGCGCTTGCCGTTCGACCCCATCAAGGACTTCAAGCCCATCACCAACCTGGCTAACGTGGCCAACGTGATCGCGGTCAACCCGAACTTCCCGGCCAAGAACTACAAGGAATTCCTGGCCGTGCTGAAGGCGAACCCGGGCAAGTATTCGTACGCCTCCTCGGGCACCTGCGGCTTCGGCCACATGCTGGGCGAGCAGTTCAAGGTCTCGACCAAGACCTTCATCGTGCACGTGCCCTACCGTGGCGCCGGCCCCGCGCTGAACGACGTGATCGGCGGCCAGGTGCCCATCATGATGGACAACCTGCCGTCGTCCATGCCCTTCATCAAGTCCGGCAAGCTGCGCCCGATCGTGGTGGCCTGGAACAAGCGCCTCGAGTCGATGCCCGACGTGCCGACCTTTGCCGAGATGGGCCTGAAGGAGCCCAACGATCCGGCCTGGTACGGCCTGGTCGCACCGGCCGGCACGCCTGACGACATCATCAACAAGCTGCACGACGCGGCCGTCAAGGCACTGCAGGACAAGGGCCTGCAGGAACGCCTGCGCGCCGCCGGCGCCGAGCCCTCGGGCAACACGCCCGCGCAGCACGCTGCCGAGATCAAGAAGGAATACGACAAGATGAAGAACCTGGTGAAGGTGCAGAACATCAAGCTGGAACAGTAAGTGAAGCAGTAAGGCTGGAGCGATAAGTCCGGCCTGGGCCGCCTCCTGACGGGACGCGGCCGCCTCTTGGGGCCTCCGCGCGGAGGCCCCTTTTTGTTGCCCTCTGTATTGCCCTCTGTGTTACCCCTTTAGGCACCGGGTGCCCGCCCCCTGCCTAAAGGCACTAGAATTCCCGCATGCCAGCCGCCCTGCCTGCCCGCTTCGACGCCGTCTTGCCTGCTCCCTTCGGCAAGGTCGGCGTGCGCGTGGACGAGACCCGCATCCACGAGATCGTGTACCTGCCGCCCGACACGCCGGTGCGGGACAGCACGGCACCGCTGGTGCGCCTGCTGGCCGCGCAGCTCGACGCCTACTACGCCGACCCCGACGCCTCCTTCGACCTGCCGCTGGCGATCCACGGCACGGTCTTCCGCCAGCGCGTGTGGGAAGCCATCTGCGCGGTGCCGCGCGGCGCCGTGACCACCTACGGCGACATCGCCAGGCAGCTCGACAGCGAGCCGCGCGCGGTCGGCCAGGCCTGCGGCGACAACAACCTGCCCATCGTCATCCCCTGCCACCGCGTGGTCAGCCGGCAAGGACTGGGCGGCTTCGCCCACCACTCGGACGGCTACCTGCTGGACGTCAAGCACTGGCTGCTGGTTCACGAAGGCGTGCTGCTGCTATGAGCAATATGCGTGACCTGGGCGAGGTGCTGGCCGCGGTCGAGGCCGCCCCCGCCGACCTGGCGCTGATCGAGCGCTTCTGCGACGCGCTGTGGCTGGAGGACGGACTCTCGCGCAATACCATCGACGCCTACCGCCGCGACCTGACCCTGCTGGCGCGCTGGCTGCACCACACCGGCGCTGGCGCGCTGGCCGGCGTCGACGATACGGTGCTCGCCGCCTACTTCTCCGCGCGGCACCATACAACGCTGGCCTCCTCGGCCAACCGCCGGCTCACGGTGTTCAAGCGTTTCTTCCGCTGGGCGCTGCGCGAGCACCTGATCGAAACCGACCCCTGCCTGCTGCTGCGCCCGGCCAAGCAGCCGCCGCGTTTTCCGAAGACCTTGAGCGAGGCGCAGGTCGACGCCCTGCTCGAGGCCCCCGACACCGCCACCCCGCTCGGCCTGCGTGACCGCACCATGCTGGAGCTGATGTATGCCAGCGGACTGCGCGTGTCCGAGCTGACGCAGATGAAGACGGTGGAGATCGGCTTGAATGAGGGCGTGACGCGCGTGGTGGGCGGCAAGGGCAATAAGGAGCGCCTGGTGCCCTTCGGCGCGCAGGCGGGCGACTGGTTGCGCCGCTACCTGGCCGAGGCGCGCCCCGCGCTGCTGGCCGGCCGTGCCTGCGACGCGCTCTTCGTCACCCAGCGCGGCGAGGGCATGACGCGCCAGACCTTCTGGCACCTGATCAAGCGCCACGCGCGCGAGGCCGGCATCCACGCCCCGCTGTCACCGCACACGCTGCGCCATGCCTTCGCCACCCATCTGCTCAACCATGGCGCCGACCTGCGCGTCGTGCAGCTGCTGCTGGGCCACGCCGACATCTCCACCACGCAGATCTACACCCACGTGGCGCGCGAACGGCTGCGCGAACTGCACCAGCACCACCATCCGCGCGGCTAGTCCGCGCCGCTTCCTGCCTCGCCGGCCGGCTGCAGGCCCAGGGCACGCAGCCGCGCCGTCGAATTGCGGATGTGCTCGCGGGCCAGTCGCTCGGCCTGTTCGCCATCTCCGCTCTCGATCGCCTCCACGATGCGCAGGTGCTCGTCGATGGCGGCGCGCGCGCGGTCCTGCGCAAACAGCACGCGCGGCGCGAAGACTTGCGAGGTCATGTGGACGATGGGCACCTGGCGCGCCAGGTATTCGTTGTCCGCCAGTCCGATGATGGCGGCATGGAACTCGACGTTTGCCGCCGTGTAGGTTTCCGGCTGCCAGGGTGCGAGACTCTCGCGCTGGCGCGCGACGATGGCGCGCAAGGGCGCGCCGGCCTGCCCGCCCAGGCGCTGCGCGGCCAGGCGGGCAGCCAGGCCATCGATCATTTCACGCAGCGCGTAGGCATCCATCAGTTGCTTGAAATCGGCACTGACGACGTTGACGCCGCGCGCCGTCTCGGCGCTGACCAGGCCCTCGCGCTCTAGCAGGCGCAATGCCTCGCGCAAGGGCGTGCGGCTGATCTTGAGGTCTTCCGAGATCTCGACCTGGCGCAGCGGCTTGCCGGGCGGATAGACGCCGCGGTAGATGCGCTCGCGCAATACCTGCGCGACCTCCTCGACCAGGCGTACCCGGCTCTGCCACTCGAACGTTTCCGCCATTTCCCCCTCTTCTCCTGTGTTCTCCCTGTGCGTCTGCTGCCCTGTCCCTGCTTGCGCGGGATCGCCGCCCCGTGGATGCACGCAGTTTACAAGGCCGGTACGCAGGTCTACTATAGACCCGAACACTGGATTCTGGATCCAAAGAACAATATAAAGGCATCAACCAACCAGGGATGCTGACGGCATGGGCACGCCATAGAACACATGGCCTGCCCTGGCTGGACCACGCCGGCGCCGGATTGCCATCCCTCTGCCTTCGGAGACCCCTCGATGCACGAGGACCCCTGCCTCTTGCCCGCCACCGAGCTGCGCGGGCGGATCGCACGCCGCGAACTGTCGCCCGTCGAACTGACCGAGGCCGTGCTGGCGCGCGCGACCCGGCTGCAGCCGGAACTGAACTGCTTCATCACGCTCTGCGCGGAGCAGGCCATGGACGCCGCCCGCGCCGCGGAGCAGGCCGTCATGTCCGGCCAGCCGCTCGGCCTGCTGCACGGCATTCCGTTCACGGTCAAGGACATCGTGAACACACAGGGCGTGCGCACCACCTTCGGCGCCATCTCTCACCAGCACAACGTGCCCGCCCAGGATGCCGTGTCGGTGGCGCGGCTGCGCGAGCAGGGCGCCATCCTGATCGGCAAGACCACCACGCCCGAGTTCGGCTCGAAATGCCTGACCGATTCACCGTTGTTCGGCCGCACCCGCAATGCCTGGAGCGCCGAGCGCACCAGCGGCGGTTCCAGCGGCGGCGCGGCGGTCGCCGTGGCCAGCGGCATCGCGCCGCTGGCGGTGGCCACCGATGGCGGCGGCTCGACGCGCATTCCGGCGGCCTGCAACGGCGTGGTCGGCATCAAGCAGAGCCTGGGCGTCATCCCCCACAGCCAGGCACAGGACCTGTTCGGCAACCAGACCTATGTCACGCCGACCACGCGCACGGTGGCCGACACCGGCCTGATGATGCAGGTCATGGCGGGCGAGCACGGCTGCGATCCGTGGTCGGTCGGCGTGCCCAAGCCAGACTACGTCGGCGCCGCGCGCGCCGAGGGCGACCTGAGCGGCCGCCGCGTGCTGTATTGCCTGGCACCGCCGGGACGGCCGGTCGCGGCGGACGTGGCACGCGCCTTCGAGGCCAGCCTGCACAAGCTCGCCGCGCTCGGCGCCGAGCTGGAGCCGTTCTCCGGCGAGGGCTTCGACGTCGAACCGATCTGGCGCGCGATCAACCATACGGTCTGGCGCACGCGCTTTGCGCCCATCGTGGCTGCACACGGCGAGCAGCTCAGCGATACCTTCAAGCGGCAGATCGAGTCGGCCGCGCAGTTCAGCGGCGTGCAGTACCAGCAGGCCATGTTCGAACGCTCCGCGCTGTTCCTGCGCGTGCAGGCGCTGCTGGAACGCGCCGACCTGCTCGCCATGCCCACGCTGATGCGCACCGCGCTGCCGATCGGGCAGGACCTGTTCGGCACCATCGACATCGACGGCCGTGCCTGCGAGAACGTGCGCGCGCACTGGTTCCCCTGGACCATGCCCTTCAATATGACCGGCCACCCGGCCATCAGCCTGCCCTGTGGCTTCGGCGACGATGGCCTGCCCGTGGGCCTGCAGCTCGTGGGCCGCCTGCGCGGCGATGCCGCATTGCTGCGCGCCGCCGCGCTGTTCGAATCCACCCACGACCTGCTCGCGCGCTGGCCCGCCTGAACGCCGCGCTGCCATCACCCGACCCGCCACCGCACCACCGCCCCCACCATGATGAAGACCGACGCCATCCGCCGCCGATTCCTGATCCAAGCCTTCGCGCTGTCCGCCTGTGCCGCCGCCATCGCCCTGCCGCGCCCGGCGGCCGCCGAGGACGAGGTGCCCACGCGCATCATCGTCGGCTACGCGCCGGGCGGCGCCGCCGACAGTCTCGCGCGCATCTATGCCGAGCAGCTGCGCCAGGACGGCCATGGCACGGTCATCGTCGAGAACCGGCCCGGCGCGTCCGCGCGGCTTGCGCTGGACTACGTCAAGCGCGCCAAGCCCGATGGCAAGACCATCTTCATCGGCCCATCGCCGCTGTTCACCATCTTTCCGCTGACCTACCGCAAGCTGTCCTACGACGCGGACAAGGACCTGGTGCCGGCCGCGCTGCTGACCGAAGTACCGACGGTGGTGGCCGCGGGCGTGCACCAGCCGTACAAGGACATGAAGGAGTACATCGCCTGGGCCAAGCAGAACCCGTCCCGCGCCAGCCTGGGCCTGGCGACCATCGGCAGCGCCGGCCACCTCGGCGCGGTCGCGCTGGGCAAGGCGACCGGCGCGCAGATCACGCCGGTCGCCTATCGCGGCGCCTCGCCGATGCTGGTGGACGTGGTGGGCGGCAATGTGTCGATCGGCTGGGATGCGGTGGCCAGCATGATGCAGCTGTACAAGGGCGGCAAGCTGCGCTTCCTCGGCGTCAGCGGCACGCGGCGCGCGAAGGCGCTGCCCGAAGTGCCCACGCTCAAGGAGCAGGGCTTCGACCAGTTCGAATTCGCCACCAGCTGGTACGGCGCCTTCCTGCCCGCGGGCACGCCGCCGGACGTGGTGGCAGGCGTGGGCAAGATGTTCATCGCCGCCTCGGGCAACACCAGCACCGCGGCCAAGCTGGAAACGCTGGGCCTGGAGGTGGACGCCAAGCCGGGCGCAGAGGCCCTGCGCCGCATCAAGGTGGAACGCGCGGCCTGGAAGCCTATCGTCGAGGCCTCCGGCTTCGTCGCCGAGGACTGAGCCGGCGCCCCGGCTGCCGGCCGGGGCCGGCAGCGCAGGCCCGGCCTCGTGTATCCTTCACGGCATCGGGCAAGCCGCGCCATCATGAGCAAGAACAAACACGTATCCGAAACGCCAGCCACGCAGTTGCTGCGCAAGCACCGCATCGACTTCGGCGAACACCCTTACGAATATGTCGATCACGGTGGCACCACCGAATCGGCGCGCCAGCTCGGCGTGCCCGAGCATCAGGTGGTCAAGACGCTGATCATGGAAGACGAGCGCGCCCAGCCGCTGGTCGTGCTGATGCACGGCGACTGCTCGGTCTCGACCAAGAACCTGGCGCGCCAGATCGGCTGCAAGAGCGTGCAGCCCTGCAAGCCGGAGGTGGCGCAGCGCCATAGCGGCTACCTGGTGGGCGGCACCTCGCCCTTCGGCACGCGCAAGCGCATGCCGGTCTATGTCGAGTCCAGCGTGCTGGCGCTCGAGCGGATCTACATCAATGGCGGCAAGCGCGGCTACCTCGTCAGCCTGGCACCCGCGGCGCTGACCGCGCTGCTGGAGGCCAAGCCGGTGCAATGCGCGCTGCAGGACAGCTGACGGCGGCCGTGCGCCCGCGCCGCCGGAAAAAATAGGGGAAGTCACCAAGGCGGCACCCGCCATGCCGCCCTCCCCGCCGCGCTACAATCGCGCCAGCTTCAGAACACACTCCCCCACATGGCCAATCTGCTCTTCGCCCTCGCCGCCTACCTGATCGGTTCGATCTCCTTTGCCGTCGTCGTCAGCAAGGCGATGGGACTGCCCGACCCGCACACCTACGGCTCCGGCAACCCCGGTGCCACCAATGTGCTGCGCTCCGGCAGCAAGAAGGCGGCCGTGCTGACCCTGCTGGGCGACGCCCTCAAGGGTTGGGTGGCGGTTTGGCTGGCGCAGAAATTCGGCCCGGCCTACGGCGTCGACGACACCGGCTTCGCCATGGTGGCTGCGGCGGTCTTCCTCGGCCACCTGTTCCCCGTCTTCTTCCGCTTCGCCGGGGGCAAGGGCGTGGCCACTGCGGCCGGCATCCTGTTCGCCATCCATCCCCTGCTGGGCGCCGGCACGCTGGCAACCTGGCTGATCATCGCCTTCTTCTTCCGCTACTCTTCGCTGGCGGCACTGATCGCGGCCATCTTCGCGCCCGTCTTCTACGTGATGATGTTTGGCGTCGACGTCATGGCCGGCGCCGTGCTCGCCATTGCGGTGCTGCTGATCGCACGCCACCGCCAGAACATTGCCAAGCTGCTGGCCGGCAAGGAAAGCCGGATCGGGGAGAAGAAGAAGGCGCACTGAGGGGCGGCAGGTTGGAGCCCGGCTGGCTTGCACGCTCGAGCACTGATTGACGCGCCATCGCATCGGCCGGCGCCTGCCCTCTCCCCCGGCCCCTCTCCCGCAAGCGGGAGAGGGGAGCACACCAGCGCGGGGCGAAACCCAGCGCGCTTGCCGAAGCCGGCAGGATGCGCCAAGATCAATCGCCAAGCATAGTGTCTTGGCTCCCTCTCCCCTCATGGGGAGAGGGTTGGGGAGAGGGGTGGTCTAGCAAGGCACCACGTAAAGACGAAGCCGTCGGTGTGGTCCAGCGCGTCGACGCAAAGACGAAGTCGATGGTGTGATCCAGCACGCCGCCGTTCGCAAGCGCCTGCCCTCTCCCCCGGCCCCTCTCCCGCAAGCGGGAGAGGGGAGCACACCGGCGCGTAGCGAAGCCCATCGCGCTTGCCGAATCCAACAAGGATGCGCCAACGCCGCTGGCCAAGCATAGTGTCCTGGCTCCCTCTCCCCTCATGGGGAGAGGGTTGGGGAGAGGGGTGGTCTAGCAAGGCACCACGTACAAACGAAGCCGTCGGTGTGATCCAGCACGCCGAGGCAAAGACGAAGCCGTCGGTGTTATCCAGCACGTCGCCGTTTGCAAGCGCCTGCCCTCACCCCCACCCCCTCTCCCGCGAGCGGGAGAGGGGAGCAAACCAGCGCGGCGCGAATCTCAACGCGCTAGCCGAATCAACGCGCTAGCCGAAGCCGACAAGATGCTCCAACGCCGCTGGCCAAGCATAGTGTCTTGACCCCCTCTCCCCTCATGGGGAGAGGGCCGGGGTGAGGGGTGGTCTAGCAAGGCGCCACGTACAACGAAGCCGTCGGTGTTGTCCAGCACGCCAACGCCAAGACGAAGCCACTAGCACCCACTCAAGCCGCCTGCGCCACCTGCGCAAACGGAAACACCATCTCCACCCGCAACCCGCCCTCGGGCAGGTTGCGCAGCGCCAGCCTGCCGCCACCCTGCCGCACCAGGCGGTCGACGATGGCCAGGCCCAGCCCGGAGTGGGCATTGCCCCCGCGCGCGGGGTCGAGCCGCACGAAGGGCAGCGTGACCCGTTCCATCGCCTCGGCCGGGATACCCGGCCCCTGGTCTTCCACCAGCAGGTGCCAGCCATCGGCCTGGCGCTGGGTGACGATGCGCACTGGCGGCATGCCGTAGGCATAAGCGTTGTCGACCAGGTTGCCGACGATGCGGTCGAGCTGGGTGGCGATCATGCGGAAGCCCTCGCCGGCGCCCAGCGCCAGCTCGACGGGGCGGTCCTGCTCGGCCAGCGAAGCCGCCAGCTCGTGCATGCGCTTGTCCACCGGCACCGGCCGCGCGGTAGGCTCGCCGCTCTGGGCGAAGGTCAGGAACTGCTCGACGATGGCCGACATCGACTCGACGTCGCGCGTGACGCCGGCCGCAGCCTTCGGGTCAGACAGCATCTCGGCACGCAGGCGCAGACGCGCCAGCGGCGTCTTCAGGTCATGGGCGATGCCCGCCAGCATGGTGTTGCGCTCCTGGTCGATGCGCGCCAGGTCGGACATCATGCCGTTGAAGCGCACGATCAGCTGGCGCAGTTCATGGGGACCGCGCTCGCGCAGCGGCGGCACCGCCTGCTGGCGCGCGAGCTGCGCCGCCGCCGCGGCCATGTCGCGCACCGGGCGCTGGATCTGCCAGGCGACGATCAGCGCGAACAGGATGGCGACGCCGACCACCAGGATCACGCCAGGCACCAGCCGATTGTCGGGCGGCGGGTTGACCACCCACAGCATGGGCATGGCGATCCAGTCATGGCGCGTCGGCAGCTTGATCCACAGCCGCGGCGTGCTGTCGTCTTCCACGCGCAGCTCGGTACCCGGCGGCAGCCGCCGCGAGAACTGCTCCACCAGCCGGCGCGAGCGGCCGCCCTTGGGTACCGTCGCGTGCTCGACGGCGCTGGTCGAATTAGCGACCTCGACCAGGCTCGGCAAGGGCGCCGGCGGCCTGGCGTCGAGCGCGCGTTCGATGCTGGTGAGCTGGAACAGCATCTGCTCGACGGAATAGTCCACCTGCTGCTGGCGGCGGTCCAGGCGCAGGATCGCCAGCCAGGAAAAGTGACTGACCACCAGCACGGCCGCGATCAGCAGGGCCATGCGACCGAAAAGCGTATCGATGCGTAGCTTCATCGCGCGCCGGGATCGGCCTCGTCCGGGACGAAGGTATAGCCGCGTCCGCGCACCGTCTGGATATAGCGCGGACGCTGTGCATCCTCGTCGAGCAGGCGGCGCAGGCGCCAGATCTGCACATCGATGCCGCGGTCGCTGATGCCGCTGGCGGTGCCGTACATCAGTTCGACGATGCGCTCGCGCGACAAGACCTCGAGCGGGTGCATCAGCAACAACTTGAGCAGGGCGAACTCGGTGTCGCTGATCGCGACCTCGCTGCCGCTGCGCGCCAGCGAGCGCTGGCGGAAATTGACGCGGAAGGGCCCGAAGCTGATCGCCTCGCGGTCTTCAGGCGCTGCGGCGGCCCGGGGCAGCTTGCGGCGCAGCACCGCATTGATGCGGGCCAGCAGCTCGCGTGGCGAGAACGGCTTGCCGAGGTAGTCGTCGGCGCCGATCTCCAGCCCGACGATGCGGTCGATCTCGTCGCTGCGTGCAGTCAGCAGGATGACCGGGATATCATCGTTCTTCGCGCGCAGGTTGCGCAGCGCGGTCAGGCCGTCGGTCTTGGGCATCATCAGGTCCAGCACGATGAGTGCCGGCCGCTCGCGCTCGAGGCGGGCCGGCAGGCCTTCCCCATCGTGCAGCACGGACACGGCGAATCCCTGCTGGCTAAGATATTCGCGCAGCAGGTCACGCAATTCGGGATCGTCGTCGACGACAAGGATCTGGATAGGCTGGTTGGCTCGCATAAGCAGATGATAATCAGACTGGAACGCACATGCGGCCGCTTTTGTTTCTGCAGATTACACCCGTGAGCACCGCGTAAACATCTGTAATATTTCTCTCGGCGCTAGAAACACATGCGGCCGGGCAGGCACATTATCCTTAGCATAAGTTGGAACCGCCGGGCCGCGCCTGCCGCCTGGCCTCTGCCCTATGCGCCCGAAGGCGCTGACGCGGCACCACGTGGCAAGCCCCCCGCCGACTGGCTGTTCAGCTCGATACGGCATACTTCTGCTTCCTTTTTCTTCAAAACCGTGCCGATGCGCAAGGCGCATCGCCCCCTGGAACCCGGTCATGGCCCACCCTGAACAAGATCCGTCGCTCAATCCGCCTCCGGCAGGCTCCGGGCAGCATGCCCGCTCGCCACGCCGCAAGCTGATCGCAGCCGTCGTGCTTGTGGTGCTGGCGGGAGGCGGCTGGTACTGGCACAAGCACCGCAGCGCCGCCTCGGCCGACGCGCCCGCGGCGGCCGCCGCAGGACGTGGCGCACCCGGCGCATCCGCGGCCGCGGGCGGCAGGGGTGGCCCCGGCGGGCCGGGCGCGGGCATGCCGCGCTCGCCGGTGGTGGTCAGCCGCGTCATCCAGCGCGACATGCACGTCGTCCTGAACGGCCTCGGCAACGTCACCCCGGTCGCCAATGTGACCGTGCGCGTCCAGGTGTCCGGCCCGTTGCTGCGGGTGCTGTTCAAGGAAGGCCAGATGGTCAAGGCCGGCGACGTGCTCGCCGAGATCGACCCGCGCCCCTTCCAGGCCGCGCTCGACCAGGCCGTGGGCACGCTGGCGCGCGACCGCGCGCTGCTGGAGAACGCGCGCCTGGACCAGAAGCGCTACCGTACCCTGCTGTCCCAGGACTCGATCTCCAGCCAGCAGGTCGACACGCAGGATGCACTGGTGCGCCAGTACGAGGGCACGGTCAAGACCGACCAGGCCAATGTGGACAATGCTCGCCTGCAGCTCGGCTACACGCGCGTGCTGGCGCCGGTTTCCGGACGTATCGGCCTGCGCCAGGTCGATCCGGGCAATATCGTCAACACCACCGACACCAACGGCATCGCGCTGATCACCCAGATCTCGCCCATCGCCGTGCTGTACACCATTCCCGAGGACAACCTGCCGTCGGTGCTCAAGCGCCTGAACGCCGGCGAAAAGCTGCCCGTGGTGGCGCTGGACCGCCAGGCGCGCAACCAGCTGGCCGAAGGCGAGCTGCTGACCACCGACAACCAGATCGACACGACCACCGGCACGGTCAAGCTCAAGGCCATCTTCCCCAATACCGACGGCCTGCTCTTCCCCAACCAGTTCGTCAATGTGCGCACGCGCGTGGACACGCTCAAGGACGCCACCGTGATCCCGGTCGCTGCTGTGCAGCGTGGACAGCAAGGCACCTTCGTCTATGTGGTCGACAGCAACAACCAGGTCAAGGTGCAGACCGTCACGCTGGGCCCGGGCGACGAGAGCCACGTGTCGATCTCCCAGGGGCTGCGGCCCGGCCAGCGCGTGGTGGTCGATGGCGCCGACCGGCTCAAGGAAGGCATGACGGTGGTGACGGTGGACCCGGCGGCACGCGCCGCCGAACTGGTGCCGGCCAGCCAGCCGCGCGGACGCCGCCACCGCCGCGACGGCGCCGGAGGTGGCGCCAGCGGCGCCGCCGCGGCTGCCGGTGCGAACGGTGCCAGCGCGCCCGGTGGCGAGGGCGGGCAACGGCGACGCGGCGCCGACGGCGCGGCCAGCGGTGCCGCGGCAGCGCGCGGCGACGCCGCGGCTGCACGCCAGTAAGGATCACGCATGAACCCCTCACGCCTGTTCATCGAGCGCCCGGTAGCCACCGCGCTGCTGATGCTCGCCATCCTGCTGTCCGGCCTGGTGGCCTTCAAGCTGCTGCCGCTGTCGGCGCTGCCGGAGGTGGACTACCCCACCATCCAGGTCACCACGCTCTATCCCGGCGCGAGCCCCGACGTCATGACGTCGTCGATCACCGCGCCGCTGGAGCGCCAGTTCGGCCAGATGCCCGGGCTCAAGCAGATGTCGTCCACCTCGTCGGGCGGCGCCTCGGTGATCACGCTGCAGTTCGAGCTGACGCTGTCGCTCGACGTGGCCGAGCAAGAGGTGCAGGCGGCCATCAATGCCGGCGGCAACCTGCTGCCCGCCGACCTGCCGATGCCGCCGGTCTACAGCAAGGTCAACCCGGCCGACGCCCCCATCCTGACGCTGGGCATCACCTCCGACACGCTGCCGCTGCCCAAGCTGCAGGACATGGTGGACACGCGTGTGGCGCAGAAGATCTCCCAGGTCCAGGGCGTCGGCCTGGTCACGCTCAGCGGCGGCCAGCGCCCCGCGGTGCGCGTGCAGGCTAACCCGACCGCCCTGGCCTCGCTCGGCATGTCGATCGACGACCTGCGCACCGCCATCGGCAACGCCAACGTCAACGGCTCCAAGGGCAGCTTCGACGGCCCCGCGCGGGCGTCCACCATCGACGCCAACGACCAGCTCAAGTCGGCCGACGAGTACAAGCAGATCATCATCGGCTACCAGAACGGCGCGCCGATCCGCATCACCGACGTCGCCAACATCATCGACGGCGCCGAAAACAGCCGGCTGGCGGCCTGGTCCAACGACAGGCCCGCCGTCATCATGAACATCCAGCGCCAGCCCGGCGCCAACGTGATCGAGGTGGTGGACCGCATCAAGACGCTGCTGCCGCAGCTGCAGAAATCGCTGCCGGCGGCCGTGCACGTGCAACTGCTGACCGACCGCACCACCACCATCCGCGCCTCGGTGCGCGACGTGGAGTTCGAACTGCTGCTGGCGGTGGCGCTGGTGGTGATGGTGATCTTCGTCTTCCTGCGCAATGTGCCGGCCACCATCATCCCGGGCGTGGCCGTGCCGCTGTCGCTGGTGGGCACCTTCGGCGTGATGTACCTGGCCGGCTTCTCGATCAACAACCTGACCTTGATGGCGCTGACCATCGCCACCGGCTTCGTGGTGGACGATGCGATCGTGATGATCGAGAACATCATGCGCTACATCGAGCAGGGCGAGAAGCCGATGGCCGCGGCGCTCAAGGGCTCCAAGCAGATCGGCTTCACCATCATCTCGCTGACCTTCTCGCTGGTGGCCGTGCTGATCCCGCTGCTGTTCATGGGCGATGTGGTCGGCCGCCTGTTCCGCGAGTTCGCCATCACGCTGGCGGTGTCGATCCTGATCTCCGCAGTGGTGTCGCTGACGCTCACGCCGATGATGTGCGCGCGCCTGCTGCACCACGTTCCCGAAGAAAAGCTGTCGCGCCTCCACCGCGCCAGCGGCCGCTTCTTCGACGGCGTCATCGCCGGCTACGGCCGCGCCCTCCAATGGGTGCTCGACCGCCAGACGGCCACGCTGCTGGTGGCCATCGGCACGCTGGTGCTGACCGTGCTGCTCTATATGGTGGTGCCCAAGGGCTTCTTCCCGGTGCAGGACACCGGCGTGATCCAGGCCATCACCGAGGCCTCGCAGAGCACCTCCTTCACAGCCATGGGGCAGAAGCAGGAGGCGATCGCCAAGGTGGTGCTGCAGGACCCGGCGGTCGAGAGCCTGTCGTCCTTTATCGGCGTGGACGGCACCAACGCCACGCTCAACGCCGGGCGCATGCTGATCAACCTGAAGCCCAAGGACCAGCGCAGCGACAGCATCGAGGACATCACGCACCGCCTGCAGGCCTCGGTGGAGAAGCTGGGCGGCGTGTCCCTGTACCTGCAGCCGGTGCAGGACCTGACCATCGAGGACCGCGTGGCGCGCACGCAGTACCAGTTCACGGTGCAGGACCCCGATCCCGCCAACCTGGCCACCTGGGTGCCGCGCCTGGTCCAGCGCCTGAAGCAGGAGCCGGAAATGCGCGACGTCGCCAGCGACCTGCAGATCAACGGCCTGCGCGCCTACGTGGAGATCGACCGCGACGCCGCCGCCCGCTTCGGCATCACCACCGCGGTGATCGACAGCGCGCTGTACAGCGCCTACGGCCAGCGCCTGGTGTCGACCATCTTCACGCAGTCGAACCAGTACCGCGTGGTGCTGGAGACCATGCCGGACTTCCGTACCGGGCCGCAATCGCTGTCCGAGCTGCGCCTGCCCTCCTCTTCCGGCGGCCAGGTGCCGCTGGGCTCGGTGGCGCGCATCAGCGAGCGCACCGGCCCGCTGGCGATCAACCACCAGGGCCAGTTCCCCTCGTCGACCATCTCCTTCAACCTGGCGCCGGGCACGTCGCTGGGCGCCGCGGTCGACAAGATCAGCCAGGTCGAGCGGGAGATCGGCCTGCCGATCTCGATGCAGACCGACTTCCAGGGTGCGGCGCTGGCCTTCCGCGCCTCGCTGTCGAACACGCTGTGGCTGATCCTCGCCGCCGTGGTGACGATGTACATCGTGCTCGGCGTGCTGTACGAGAGCACCATCCACCCGGTCACCATCCTCTCCACGCTGCCCTCGGCCGGCGTGGGCGCGCTGCTGGCGCTGCTGGTGTCCGGCGAGGACCTCGGCATCATCGCCATCATCGGCATCATCCTGCTGATCGGCATCGTCAAGAAAAACGCCATCATGATGATCGACTTCGCGCTGGAGGCCGAGCGCGAAGGCGGCATGAAGCCGCGCGACGCCATCTTCCAGGCCTGCCTGCTGCGCTTCCGGCCCATCCTGATGACCACCATGTCGGCACTGCTGGCCGCCCTGCCGCTGATGATGGGCACCGGCATCGGCTCGGAACTGCGCCGTCCGCTGGGCATCACCATGGTCGGCGGCCTGCTGGTGAGCCAGGTGTTGACGCTGTTCACCACGCCGGTCATCTACCTGGCCTTCGACCGCATCGCGCAGCGGCTGGCGGATTGGCGCAAGCGCCATATCGGCGACCCGGGCAAGCCCGATGACGATGGCGACGGCGGCTGGGGCGGCGGCATATCAGAGCCCGTGGAGCCGCGATGAACCTGTCCGCGCTCTTCATCCGCCGGCCGGTCGCCACCGCACTGCTGACGCTGGGCATCCTGCTGGCCGGCATAGCGGCGCTGCGCATGCTGCCGGTGTCGCCGCTGCCGCAGGTGGACTTCCCCACCATCTCGGTGTCGGCGACGCTGCCTGGCGCCAGCCCGGAGACCATGGCCGCCACTGTGGCCACGCCGCTGGAGCGCGCGCTCGGGGCCATCGCCGGCGTCACCGAGATCACCTCGTCGAGCTCGCTGGGCTCGACCCGGGTGACGCTGCAGTTCGACCTGTCGCGCGATATCGACGGCGCGGCACGCGACGTGCAGGCGGCCATCAATGCCGCGCGCGGCACGCTGCCCACCAGCCTGCCGAACAACCCGACCTACCGCAAGGTCAACCCGGCCGACGCGCCCATCATGATCATCGGCCTGACCTCGCCGACCATGACGCGCGGCCAGCTCTACGATGCGGCCTCCAGCATCCTGGCGCAGAAGCTGTCGCAGATCGAGGGCGTGGGCCAGGTCACGGTGGGCGGCGCCTCGCTGCCGGCCGTGCGCGTCGAGCTGAATCCGACCGCGCTGAACAAGTACGGCATCTCGCTGGAGGATGTGCGCACGACCATCAGCGCCAGCAACGCCAACCGGCCGCTCGGCACAGTCGAGAACCGGGACAAGAACTGGCAGGTCTACGCCAACGACCAGAACAAGACGGCGGCCCAGTACGAGCCGCTGATCATCCGCTACGCCACGCCGGGCACCTTTTCGTCCACCTCCGCCGGCGCGCTGATCGCCAGCACGGCCAACGCTACCGCCGGCGGCGGGGTCAGCACCAAGACCGTCAACGGCGTCACCATCACCACCATCACCACCAGCAGCGGCACCACCACCATCAGCACCGGCGCCACCGGCGGCAATGCCTCCGGCAAGGGCCCCAATGCCTTCGCGGTGCCGGTGCGGCTGTCCGACGTGGCGAACGTGATCGACTCGGTGGAAGACATCCGCAATGCTGGCTCGGCCAACGGCAAGCCTTCCGTGCTGCTGGTGCTCTTCCGCTCGCCCGGCGCCAACATCATCGAGACGGTCGATCGCGTCACGGCAACGCTGCCGCAACTGCAGAAGATGATCCCGGCGGCCATCCAGATGGACGTGATGATGGACCGCACGCCCACCATCCGCGCCTCGCTGCGCGAGGTCGAGCACACGCTGATGATCTCGGTGGGCCTGGTCATCATGGTGGTCTTCCTGTTCCTGCGCAATGTGCGCGCCACCCTGATCCCCAGCGTGGCGGTGCCGGTGTCGCTGATCGGCACCTTCACCGTGATGTACCTGGCCGGCTTCAGCCTGAACAATCTCTCGCTGATGGCGCTGACCATCGCCACCGGCTTCGTGGTGGACGACGCGATCGTGGTGCTCGAGAACATCTCCCGCCACGTGGAGGAAGGCATGAAGCCGATGGCCGCGGCGTTCCGCGGCGCGCGCGAGGTGGGCTTCACGGTGCTGTCGATGAGCCTGTCGCTGATCGCCGTGTTCATCCCGCTGCTGATGATGGGCGGCATCGTCGGCCGCCTGTTCCAGGAATTCGCCATCACGCTGTCGGTGGCGATCCTGGTCTCGCTGGTGGTCTCGCTGACGACCACGCCGATGATGTGCTCGCGCCTGCTCAAGACGGCCGAGCCCGAAAAGCAGGGGCGCTTCTTCCGCGCCAGTGAGCGTGTGTTCGACTGGCTGCACCGCGGCTATGCGCGCTCGCTGGACCTGGCGCTGCGCCACAGCAGGGTGGTGTGGCTGATCCTGCTGGCCACGGTGGGCCTGAACGTGTGGCTCTACACCGTCGTGCCCAAGGGCTTCTTCCCGCAGCAGGACACGGGGCGCCTGATCGGCTTCATCCGCGCCGACCAGGCCACCTCCTTCCAGGCCATGCGCACCAAGCTGGACAACTTCATCCACATCGTGCGGTCGGACCCCGCCGTGGTCAACGTAACCGGCTTCACCGGCGGCTCGCAACGCAACACCGGCCAGATGTTCGTCACGCTCAAGCCGCTGTCCGAGCGCAAGGAGACGGCCGACCAGGTGATCGCGCGGCTGCGCGGCAAGCTGGCCAAGGAGCCGGGCGCGACCCTGTTCCTGCAGTCGGTGCAGGACATCCGCATCGGCGGCCGCCAGAGCAGCTCGCAGTACCAGTTCACGCTGCAGTCCGACGACCTGCAGGTGCTGCGTGAGTGGGAGCCCAAGGTGCGCGCCGCGCTGACCAACGTCAAGGGCCTGGAAGATATCGACACCGACACCAACGACAAGGGCTTGCAGACCTCGGTTATCATCAACCGCGACGCGGCCTCCAGACTGGGCGTCACCGTGCAGCAGATCGACGCCGTGCTCAACAACGCCTTCGGCCAGCGCCAGGTGGCCACCATCTACAACCCGCTGAACCAGTACCGCGTGGTGATGGAGCTGAGCCCGGAGTATCTGCAGAGCCCGCAGGCGCTCAAAGACATCTATGTGGTGGTGGGCGGCGGCAGGCGCGTGCCGCTGTCGGCCTTCGCACACGTGGAGCCGACCAGCACGCCCCTGGGCGTGAACCACCAGGGCCAGTTCGCCGCTTCCACCATCTCCTTCAACCTGGCCGAGGGCTTCTCGCTGTCGCAGGCCACCGAGGCGGTGCAGCAGGCGATGGCGCGCATCGGCGCGCCCGAGACGCTGCGCGCCAGCTTCCAGGGCAGCGCGCGCGCCTTCCAGGACTCGCTCAAGAGCCAGCCGCTGCTGATCCTGGCGGCGCTGATCACGATCTATATCGTGCTGGGCATGCTCTACGAGAGCTACGTGCACCCCCTGACCATCCTGTCGACGCTGCCGTCCGCCGGCGTGGGCGCGCTGCTGGCATTGCTGGCCACCGGCACGGACTTCACCATCATCGCCCTGATCGGCGTGATCCTGCTGATCGGCATCGTGAAGAAGAACGCCATCATGATGATCGACTTCGCTATCGACGCGGAGCGCCGCGAGGGCCTGCCGCCGCAGGAGGCGATCTACCGCGCCTGCCTGCTGCGCTTCCGCCCCATCCTGATGACCACGATGGCGGCGCTGCTGGGCGCAGTGCCGCTGGCGCTGGGCCGCGGCGACGGCGCGGAACTGCGCTCGCCGCTGGGCATCTCCATCGTCGGCGGCCTGGTGATGAGCCAGTTGCTGACGCTGTACACCACGCCGGTGGTCTACCTGACGCTCGACCGCTGGCGCCTCAAGGTGCAAGCCTGGCGCCGCCGCCGTGCCGGATCCGGCGCGCGCGCGGCCGGCCTCGAATCCTGAATGCGATACATGAACGCCATCTTCCGTCCCTCCCGACACTACGCCCCGCTGGCACTGGCCTGCGCCCTGCTGCTGGGCGGCTGCGCGGTCGGCCCCGACTACAAGCGGCCCGACGCGCCGATGACGCCCGCCTTCAAGGAAGCCGCGTCCGCGGCCGCGGACGCCGGCACGCCCAGCACACAATGGGGCGAGTGGAAGCCCGCCGATCCGCAGGACGCCAGCGAACGCGGCAAGTGGTGGGGGATCTACCAGGATCCCGAGCTCGACGCGCTGATGTCGCAGGTGCAGATCTCGAACCAGAACATCAAGGCCGCCGAGGCACAGTACCGCCAGGCGCAGGCCCTGCTGCAACAGGCGCGCGCGGGCTACTATCCCACGGTGGACGCCTCGGCATCCGCCAGCCGCGGCCGCAGCGGCACGACCACGGGCGGCGTCGTGCGCATCGCCAACAGCCAGAACGTCACGCTGACCGCGAGCTGGGAGCTCGACCTGTGGGGCAAGGTGCGGCGCCAGGTGGAAAGCAGCGATGCGAGCGCGCATGCAAGCCAGGCCACGCTGGCCTCTACCCTGCTGTCGACCCAGGCCACGCTGGCGCAGACCTATTTCCTGCTGCGCATCGCCGACCAGCAGAAGGCATTGCTCGACCGCACCGTGGGCGACTACGCCCGCTCGCTGCAACTGGTGGAGAACCGGTACGCGGTCGGCACGGCCCAGCGCTCCGACGTGCTGCAGTCGACGACCCAGCTCAAGAGCGCCCAGGCCCAGCAGATCGACATCCAGATCACGCGCGCGCAGCTTGAGCACGCCATCGCCATCCTGATCGGCAAGCCGCCCGCCGAGTTCTCGCTGGCCCCGCGCGACTTCACTGCCAAGGTGCCGCACGTGCCGCTGGCGATGCCCTCGGCGCTGCTGGAGCGCCGCCCCGACATCGCCACCGCCGAACGGCAGATGGCCGCGGCCAACGCCCAGATCGGCGTGGCGCAGGCCGCCTACTACCCCACGCTGACGCTTGCCGCCTCGGGGGGGCTCTCGGCGGCCACGCTGGCGCGTTGGGTGTCGCTGCCGGACCGGGTCTGGTCAATCGGCCCGGCCCTGGCCGGCACGCTGTTCGACGGCGGCCTGCGCAGCGGGGCCAAGGCACAGGCTGTGGCCGCCTACGACCAGTCGGTGGCCAACTACCGGCAGACGGTGCTGGCGGCCTTCCAGGAAGTCGAGGACAACCTCGCCGCCGCGCGCCTGCTGACAGACGAAGCGACGGTGCAGAACGATGCGCTGTACTCCGCGCGCGAAGCCCTCTCGCTGGTCTACAACCGCTATCGCGCCGGCACCGCCGCACTGCTCGACGTGCTGACGGCGCAGACCACCGCCTACACGGCCGAAGTGACGGCGTTGACCATCTACGGACGCCAGTTCACCTCGAGCGTGGTGCTGATGCGCGCGCTGGGCGGCGGCTGGCACGTGGAACCGGTGGATGCCACACTGGGCGCTCCTACTGAGGCGCTCGGCGCGGCCGGCGCCCCCGGCAATCCCGCCGCGAACAAGGCGCAGGGCGCCGGCGCCGCGCTTGCCGTCGATGTCCCCACGTGGACGCCGTTGGCGGCACCGACTGCACCAGCGGCACCGGCGGCACCGGTCTCCCGGGGAGCCCCGTCCGGGGCGCCCGCGCGCGCCGCCACGCAGTCGGTCGCGCAGGATACGCCCGCCGGCCGCGATGCCGGCGCAGGCAGCCGATCGCGCTAGGCCTGCCCGCGCGGGCACAGCAGGCGGCTTACGAAGCCAGCCGTCAGGTGGCCGGCGCCGGCTCCGCGAACACCACACGCACGCGCAGGCCCGCGCCCGCGGCGCCCGCCTGCAACGCCAGCGCGGCACCGTGCGCCGCGGCGATCTCGCGCACGATGGTCAGGCCCAGGCCGCTGCCCCCCGGCCCTGCACCCTTGCCCCGGTGGAAGGGCTCAAGCACCGCCGCGCGCTCCTGCTCGGGGATGCCGGGCCCGTCGTCCTCCACCTCCAGGACCCGCGCCGCACCCTCCGCCCGCGTGCGCACGGTCACGGTGCCGCCGCGCGGCGTGTAGCGCAGCGCGTTGTCCACCAGGTTGACCAGCAGTTCGTGCAGCAGCTCGGTGCCGAGCACCATCTGCGGCCCCATCTCCTCCAGGCCCAGGTCGATGCCCCGCGCGCGCGCCGCCGGCATCAACTCCACGCAGACCTCACGCGCCAGCACGCTCAGGTCCAGCGGCGCTGCCGGCGCGGCACCGCCATGCGCGGCGCGCGCGGTGGACAGCAGCTGGTCGGCCAGGGCCGCCATGCGCGCGCTGCTGTCCGCCAGGCCTTGCGCGATGCGGCGCAGCTCGGCCGGATCCGTCTCGCGTGCCGCAAGCTGTGCCTGCATGCGCAGCACCGCCACCGGCGTGCGCAACTGGTGCGCGGCGTCGGCGATGAAGCGCCGCTGCGCGGCCAGCGCCTGGTCGAGGCGGCCCATATAGCCGTTCATCGCCTGCACCAGCGGGAGCGCTTCGCGCGGCGCAGCGTCCAGCGACAGCGGCGTGGTGGCACCGGGCTGGCGCGCGGCCACGGCATCGCGCAGCGCATCGAGCGGCGCCAGCGCGCGCCGGGTGAACAGCCAGATGACCAGCGTCGCCGCCAGCGTCAGGATCAACTGCCCCCACAGCACTTCCAGCAGGATCTTGCGGGTCAACGCCTGGCGCGAGCCCACCGTCTCGGCCACCTCGATCAAGGCCATGCCGCCGTGCGCGCCGGTGGCATCCATCACCGGCTGGTGCAGGGCGGCCACGCGCACCGGCCGGCCACGGTATTGCGCATCGTAGAAGCTCACCAAGGCCGGGTAGAGCGCGGTGCGCGGCTGTGCGGCGTCATAGGGCGGCAGGTCGCGATAGCCGGAGACGAACTCGCCATGCACACCGGTGACGCGGTAGTACATGGTGGCGTTCATGCCGACCTCGAAGGTATCCAGCGAGATATAGGGCGCGTCCACGCGCACGCCGGCCGGCGTCAGCGAGATGCGCTCGGAGATATTGCGCGCCGAGGCCAGCAGCGTGCGGTCATAGGCGAGGTCGGCCGAGGCCAGTGCCTTGCGGTAGGCCACCACGCCGTAGGCGGCCTGCAGCAGCAGCAGCGGGGGAATCAGCCACCACAGCAAGCGCGCACGCAGGCTGGCGCCGGCGCGCGGCGCGGCCGCGGCGTCAGGCACCGACGGGCTCCAGCAGGTAGCCCAGCCCGCGCAGGGTCACGATGGCCGCGCCCGAGCCTTCCAGCTTGCGCCGCAGGCGGTGCACGTAGACCTCGATCACGTCGGGCTGGGTGTCCTCGGCCAGGGTGAAGATGCTGGCGAAGATCTTGTCTTTGCTGGCGGTACGGCCCGGCGGGCTCATCAGCACCTCGAGCACGGCGTGCTCGCGCGGTGTCAGCGGCAGCGCTTCGCCGTGCACGCTGAAGCTGCGCGCCACGGTGTCGAAGCGCAGTCCGCCGCAGGCCACCTGCGGCAGCTCGGTCTGGCGCGATCGGCGCAGCAGCGCCTTCACGCGCGCCTCGAACTCGGACAGGTCGAAGGGCTTGGCCAGGTAGTCGTCGGCACCGAGGTCGAGGCCGCGCACGCGCTCGCCCACCTCGCCGCGCGCGGTCAGGATCATCACCGGCACGCGGCAGCCGCGCCGGCGCAGCGTGGCCAGCAGGTCGAGGCCGTCGCGATCGGGCAGCGTCAGGTCCAGCAGCACGAGCGCATAGTCGCTGCCCGCGCCGGAGGCGCCGATGCCGCCGCCCGCGTGCATGCTGAACAGCAGGGCCTCGGCAGTGCCGGCGTCGGCCGCGCGCTCCACGGTGAAATGCAGGGCGCGCAGCGCCTGCGCCACCCAGGTGGCGAGTTCATCGTGGTCCTCGACCAGCAGTACTCTCATGACAAGCGCTCCCCCGTTTTTTTCTTGTGCCCGTTCTTGTGCCCGCCCCAGGCCCGCACGCAACCGACGTGGCTTGCGCGCCGTCGCCAGGCGCTATTCTCGCACCGACGCCGGCGCGCACCGGCTTCGCCAGAACCGGCTTCGCTAGAATCTGCCCCGCACCCGCAAGGAAACCGCCGATGATCCACGCCCTCCCCCGCGCGCTGCAGCGCGCCGCCCGCCTGCTGCTCGCCGCCTGCGCGGCGCTGCCGCTGTACGCGGCCGGCGCCGCGGGCGTGCCCGAGTGCATCGTGCCGGCCAAACCCGGCGGCGGCTTCGACCTGACCTGCAAGCTGGTGCGCGCGGCCCTGCCGCTGGTGGTGCCGCAGATGGCGCCGCAGTCGCCGCCCATGCACGTGACCTACCTGCCCGGGGGCATCGGCGCGGTAGCCTACAACACGCTGATCACGCAGCGCGCCGCCGAGCCCGACACGCTCGTGGCCTTCTCCGGCGGCTCGCTGCTGGCGCTGGCGCAAGGCAAGTTCGGAACCTACGGGGTGGATGACGTGCGCTGGGTCGGCACGCTGGGTGCCGACTATGGCGTGATCGCCGTGCGCGCCGACTCCCCCTTCCACTCGCTGCGCGACCTGGTGCGCGCGCTCTCGTCCGATCCCGCCCAGGTAGTGTTCGCCGCCGGCGGCACCATCGGCAACCAGGACTGGATGAAAGCGGCACTGGTGGCACGCGAGGCCGGCGTCGATTTCAAGCGCTTCCGCTTCGTCGGCTTCGAAGGCGGCGGCGAAGCCTTCACCGCGCTGCGGGCCGGCTACGTGCAGGTGGTCTCGGGAGACGCTTCGGAAGCGGTGGCACAGCTTGCCACCGGCAAGGTGCGGCTGCTCGCCGTGCTGGCCGAAGCGCGCTTGCCGGGCCGGCTCGCCGCCGTGCCGACGGCCAGGGAACAGGGCTACGACATCGTCTGGCAGATCGCTCGCGGCGTCTACATGGGCCCGCGCCTGCCCGAGGCGGACTACCGCCGCTGGGTCGACAGGCTGGCGCGGTTGCAGGCCAGCCCCGAGTTCGCCAGGCTGCGCGAGCAAGCGGGCCTCTTCCCCTTCGACCGCCATGGCGACACGCTAGGCGCCTATGTGCGGGAAAGCGTGGCGCGCTACCGCGTGCTGGCGCGCGGCATCGGCCTGGAACCGTAGCCGCCGCAACCGGCGTGCGCCGGCGCACACGGCTGCCCCCTCCCTCCGCTCTTCGGCTTAGTACAAGCGCCTAAGGGCACCCAGGGCATTAAGACATCCGGCGGATTGCGGTGCCGGGTGTCGCCTCCGACACTGAAGATACGGGCAGCAACGATGCTGCCGTCGTCGCACACGCCGCGCATGCCGGCCTTGCGAACGCAATGATGCCGCTTGCCGGGACCGGCGCGCAACAGACGCGCCCCAACCCCGCACCGGCCACCTGACCCCGGGGGATCCAGCCATGACACCCATCAGCCCGTAGCCGGTCGGCCCAGCCCGTCCAGCCCGGCCGGCAGCCAGGTGGCAGCCGGCCGCATTCGCAGCTTTCCAGCCTACGGAGAGAGCTGTCATGGATCGTTCCAGCGAACGCGGCACCCGTGCGTGCGCGCGGCGGACCCGCCATGGCCACGCACCGGTCCGCCCCTGGCTTGCCACGCTGACGGCCTGCCTCGCGCTGCACGCACAGGCGGTATGGGCAGCCGACGCGCCCGCCGCCCCCGAGACGGGTACACACGCCGATGATGTCGCCAGCGATGTCGCCAACGATGTCGCCAACGATGTCGCCAACGATGTCGCCAATGAGAGCGCCAATGAGGGCGCCAATGAGGGCGCGAGCGTGCCCGCCGCGCCCGCCGGCAAGCCGCCGTTCCAGCAGCAGGTCTGGCTCGATGCCGGCTTCCTGTCTTACCACTTCGAGGACAGGGACACGCTCAACGCGTACAACTGGGGGTTCGGCGCGGCATGGCGCTTCACCGAGGACTTCACGCTGGTGGCGGGCACCTATCACAACAGCATGCGCGACCAGTCGACCTACGCCGCGCTGGCCTGGCAGCCGCTGCACCTGGGACCGTTCCGCCTGGGCCTGTTGGCCGGGGTAATACGCGGCTATCCCGATGTGGCGAACGGCGGCTGGTTCCCCATGGCCCTGCCGGTGATCAGCGTGGAATACGGCCGCGTCGGCGTCAACCTGGTGGTAGTGCCGAGCACCAGGGCGACCGGCACGGGCAGCCTGTCATTTCAGATCAAGGTACGGGTCTGGTAGCCGGCGGGCTGTGCATCCTGCCTGGCGCACTCAGGCCGGCGCTCAGGCCGGGAGGGGCTGCCGCAGCGCCTGCGCCGGCCTGGGCAAGGGCTGGCGGCAGATGCGCTCCTTGAGCCAGGCCGCCGCCTTGCCCAGCGGCCGCTGCTTGTGCCAGACCAGTTCCAGCGCCACCGGCCAGTCACGCTCGTCGAAATCCAGCGCGGGCGACACCAGTTGCGCCGCCGCCGGCGAATTGGCCGCCACGTGCCAGGGCACGAAGGCCCAGCCCAGCCCGCGCTTGACCAGTTCGACGATGACCCACTGGCTCTCCACCCACCAGACGTCGGCAGCCACGCGCAGCCGCATCTTCTCCTGGCTGGCCGTGCGCGTGGCCACCATCAGCTGGCGGTAGCGCTTGAGTTCCTCCCAGCCCACGCGCTGGCTGGCGAGCGGATGGTCGGGCGCGCAGATGATCTGCAGCGGCACCCATCCTAGGCCGTGGAAAGCCAGCTCGGGCGGCAGCACTTCCTGCCGCCACATGATGCCCAGGTCCGCCCCGCCCTCGATCACCAGCCGGCTCACGTCCTCCATCAGCGGAAACAGCAGTTCCAGCTCGACCGCGGGAAAGCGCGCGGAGAACTCCTCCAGCAGCACGCCCAGGGTTTCCTCAGGATAGAGCTCGTCGACGGCCAGCACCAGCCGCGTCTCCACGCCTTCGCCCAGGCTGGCAGCCACGCCGCGGAAGTGCTCGCAGCGCTCCAGGATCACGCGCGCCTCCGCCAGCAGCCGCTCGCCGGCCGGCGTCAGCGCGGGGTAGCGGCCGGCGCGGTCGAACAGGGCGTTGCCCAGGTCGATCTCCAGGTTGGACACCGCCGTGCTGACCACCGACTGCGCCTTGCCCAGGCGCCGCGCTGCGGCGGAAAACGAGCCGCAATCGGCCGCGGCCACGAAGGCCTGCAATTGGTCGAGTGAAAGACGCATCACCTTATCCCTTCATCTATCTGCTTTTCAGATATTACCCAACTTGATAGTCAGGGCCCATTGGATAGACTGCCCACCTTCGGCACCCCTGCAGACAAGACCATGAAGATGCGCACCCCCAAGGACAGGATCCGGCACACGATCGGCTTCGAGCTGATCGGCCTGGTGATATTCGCCCCGCTGGGCAGCTGGGTGTTCGGCTACGCCCTGCACCAGATGGGCGTGATGGCGGTGGTAGCCTCGGCCGTCGCGGCGGTCTGGAACTACGTCTACAACGTGCTGTTCGACAAGGCCATGCTGCGGCTGACCGGGCAGCTGCGCAAATCGACGCTGGTGCGCGTGCTGCACGCCATCCTCTTCGAGCTGGGCCTGCTGGTCGTCTTCCTGCCCGCGGTTTCCTGGTACCTGGGCATCAGCCTGCTGCAAGCGCTGCTGATGGACATCGCGGTGGCAGGCTTCTACATGGTCTACGCCTTCTTCTACAACCTGGCCTACGACTATGTGTTCCCGCTGGACGCCGCCGGGTCCGGCGGCCAGGCGGATTCCGTGGCCGCCGCCTCCACCGCCCCCGCCGCAAGCACCAAAGCCGCGAAGACCACCAAAGCCGCCAAGACCGCCAAGACCGCCGCGCTCGGCTGACGCGGCCACGGGTTTCCCCCAATCGTCCCCGGGCTTGCGGCTGTCGATTCGATTGTTATACTGCATAACAATATTTCGACAACCGGATCATCGCCCGCCGCCATCCGGCGCGCCGGGCAGGGGGAGACATCATGAAGATCGCGATCGCAGGCGGCGGCATCGGCGGGCTGGTGCTGGCGCTGATGTGCCATCGCCGCGGCATCGAGGCCGAGGTATGGGAAGCCAGCGAATCGCTGCGCCCGCTCGGCGTGGGCATCAACCTGCTGCCGCACGCGGTCCGCGAGCTGGCCGAACTGGGCCTGCAGGATGCGCTCGCCGAGATCGCCGTCGAGACCAGTTCGCTGTCCTACTACAACAAGCTCGGGCAGCGCATCTGGCACGAGCCGCGCGGCCGCGCCGCCGGCTATGACTGGCCGCAGTTCTCCATCCATCGCGGCGAATTCCAGATGCTGCTGCACCGGACCGCGGTGGAGCGGCTGGGCGCGGACCGCGTGCATACCGGCCATGTGTTCGAAACGGTCGTCGATACCGGCGAAAGCCGCCGCGGCCCGGGCGGCCCGGCCAGCTTCCGCCTGCGCCGCCGCGCGGACCAGGCCGAGGTGATGGCACAGGCCGACGTGCTGGTCGGCGCCGACGGCATCCATTCCGCGGTGCGCCGGCATTTCTATCCCGAAGGCGACCTGCCGCGCTTCTCGCGCCGCATGCTGTGGCGCGCCGTGACCGAGTCGGCGCCCTACCTGGACGGCCGCTCGATGTTCATGGCCGGGCACCAGGACCAGAAGTTCGTCGCCTACCCCATCTCCGAACCGCTGCGCCGGCAGGGGCGCTCGCTGGTCAACTGGATCGCCGAACTGCGCGTGCCGGACCACGTCAGCGATACGCCGCCGCGCAGCGACTGGAACAAGGAGGTCGACAAGTCCGTGTTCCGCGAGGCCTTCGCCGGCTGGCGCTGGGACTGGATCGACATCCCGGCCCTGATCGACGGCGCCGCCGCCATCTACGAGTTCCCCATGGTCGACAAGGACCCGCTGCCGCGCTGGACCTTCGGCAGAGTCACGCTGCTGGGCGATGCCGCGCACCCGATGTACCCGATCGGCTCGAACGGCAGCGCCCAGGCCATCATGGACGCGCGCCACCTGGTCGATTGCCTCGCCGGCAGCGGCGACATCGCCTATGCGCTGCGCGAGTACGAGGCCGAACGGCTGCCGCGCACCGCCGGCATCGTGCTGCGCAACCGGCTCAACGGCCCCGAGCAGGTGATGCAGCTGGCCGAGGAACGCGCGCCGCGCGGCTTCGCCGACATCGAGGCCGTGATCCCGCGCACGGAGCTAGAAGCCATCGCGCTGCGCTATAAGCAGCTCGCCGGCTTTGACCGGCAGTCCTTGCAGGGCGCTGCACGCTAGCCCCCTAGCCCGCTAGCCCGCCAGCCGCGCCGACAACCCACACTAAAAACACGAACGAGGAGACTCCCATGCCGCGCCCCCGCCTTGCCCACCTGCTGTTGTCGCTCGCCGCCAGCCTTGCCTGCGGCGCCGCGCTGGCCGATGTCACGGTCGGCGTCAGCCTGTCCGCCACCGGCCCGTCCGCCTCGCTGGGCATTCCCCAGCGCAACAGCATGCCGCTGCTGCCCGAGCGCATCGGCGGCGAGGCGGTGCGCTACGTGGTGCTCGACGACGCCTCCGACCCCACGCAGGCCACCAAGCTGGCGCGGCGCCTGGTCAGCGAGGACAAGGTCGACATCATCCTGGGCTCGTCTGCCGTGGCGCCATCGATCGCCATCGCCGAAGTGGCAGAGGAGAGCAAGACCGTGCAGCTCGCCTTCTCGCCCATCGAGCTGCGGCCAGGCCACGGCGAGTGGACCTACCGGCTGGCACAGCCCACCGGGCTGATGGCGCAGGCAGTGGCAGCCGCGGCGCGTAAGAACGGTGTGAAGACCATGGGCTTCATCGGCTTCGCCGACGCCTATGGCGAAACCTGGCTCAAGGAATTCAGCGCGGCAGCGGCGGCCAACGGCATCCGCATCGTCGCTACCGAGCGCTACGCGCGCTCGGACAGCAGCGTGACCGCGCAGACGCTCAAGCTGATCGCCGCCCGCCCCGACGCGGTGCTGATCGCCGGCGCGGGCACGGGCGCGGCCCTGCCGCATACGGCGCTGCGCGAACGCGGCTGGAACGGCCCGGTCTACCACACGCATGGCGCGGCCACCAAGGACCTGATCCGCATCGGCGGCAAGGCGGTCAACGGCGCCATCCTGCCCGCCGGCCCGGTCATCGTGGCCGAGCAGCTCGCCGCCGGCACGCCATCCAAGGCGGCGGGACTGGACTACGTGGGACGCTACGAGAAGCAATACGGCGCCGAGAGCCGCACCCAGTTCGGCGCGCACGCCTATGACGCCGGCCTGGTGCTGCAGCGGATCGTGCCGGTCGCGCTGAAGCAGGCGCGCCCTGGCACGCCGGCCTTCCGCCAGGCGCTCAAGGATGCGCTGGAACACGAGCGCGACATCGTGGTCTCGCACGGCGTGCTCAACTACACCGCGCAGGACCATTTCGGCTTCGACCAGCGCGGCCGCGTGCTGCTGACCATCGACAACGGCAACTGGAAACTGCTGCCATGAACCGCGCGTGATCCCGTTCCCGGCGGCCATGCGATACTTTGCGTGACCCAGCGTCCCGCACCGACCTGCTTATCATGACGACAGCTTCGCCACGCCCGCACGGCCACCGCGATCCACTCGCCCCGAACCCGGCACTGCAGGATGCCGGCTTCGACCCGCACCTGCCCGACGTCGACTATGGCGTGCTCGACGGCCTGGTCGGCTATGCCATCCGGCGCGCGCAGATCCGCATCTACGAAGACTTCGTGCAATCGATGGCACCGTGGCAGATCACGCCGCCGCGCTTCTCCGCCCTGGTGATCATCGCGCGCAATCCGCACCTGAAGCTGACCGACCTGGCGCGCATCCTGGGCATCGCGCGTTCGGGCGCGGTGCTGCTGGTGGACGCGCTCGAAGAGATGAAGCTGGTCGAGCGGCGGCCCGCGCCGGCCGACCGCCGCGCGTACAGCCTGGCACTGAGCCACACCGGACGCAAGACGCTGGCCGCCGTGACCGAGGCGGTGCGCGCGCACGACTCTCGCATCGCGCAACAGCTCACGCCCGAGGAACAGGCCACGCTCAAGGCACTGCTGGCGCGGCTCGGGCCGCCGGCAGCGCAATCCTAGTCCACTGAATCACTGAAATCGGTCAATGCCTGCCATGCCAAGCGGCGCGCAAGCCGCCCGGCAGGCACGGCGCCAACTTTTTTCTCGCGGCACGGCACATCGCTGCCTGCCGGCCGTCATCCGGATGCAGGCGGCCGTGCGTTAACATCGGCACCATGCCCAACCGCCCTCTCCTGCTCCGTCGCGGCCTGCTGCCGCTTTGCGCCGCCGCCCTGTTGTGCGCCGGCCACCTCCCCGCCGCCGATGCCAAGGCGCGCGCCGCCAAGCCCCATCACGAAAGCCATGCCAGGAACGCCGAGCCCGTGCAGCGCCTTGGCGGACTGCCCGCCAGCGTGGTGAGCGCGCTGGCGCGCGCCAATGTGCCGGCCTCGGCGGCCAGCTTCTATGTGATCAAGGTCGGTGCGCCGCAGGCGATCGCCAGCTGGAACGCGCAGGCGCCGATGAACCCGGCCTCCACCATGAAGCTGGTGACCACCTTCGCCGGCCTGCAATTGCTGGGGCCAGGCTTCCGCTGGCAGACCTCGCTCTATGCCGACAACCAGCCTGACGCCAACGGCACGATCAATGGCAACGTCTACCTGCGCGGGCGGGGCGATCCCAAGCTGGTTCCGGAGGAGATGGCCAAGCTGGTGGCCAGCGCCCGCACCGCGGGCGCCACCACCATCAACGGCGACCTGGTGCTGGACCGCAGCTACTTCGACGGCGGGCTGGACAACACCAGCACCATCGACGGCGAAAGCCTGCGCGCCTACAACGTGCAGCCCGATGCGCTGCTTTATTCCTTCAAGACCCTGTCCTTCACCGTCTCGCCGGACTCGTCCACGCAGTCGGTGTCGGTATCGGTCACGCCCGCGCTGGCGCAGCTCAAGCTCGACAACCGCCTGACGCTCACGCGCGGCAAGTGCCGTGACGGTGGCGCGCACGCCGATCCCGTGCTCTCATCGCAAGCGGACGGCACCGTGCTGGCCACCTTCGACGGCAACTATGCCGCGGAATGCGGGGAGCACATGGTCAATATCGCCGCGCTCTCGCACAACGACTTCGCCTGGGGCGGCTTCGTCGCGGAATGGCAGCGGGCCGGTGGGCGCTTCGCCCATGCGCCCGCGCTGCGCCTGGGCAAGGTGCCGCCGCGCGCCTACCTGCTGGCGCGGCACTACAGCGCACCGCTGTCCGACATCGTGCGCGACATCAACAAGTTCTCGAACAACGTGATGGCGCGCCAGCTCTTCCTCACCATCGGCGCCGAGCAGGACCACAGCGGCCCGGCCAACACCGCGCGCTCGGCACAGGTGATCCAGCGCTGGCTGCAACGCCAGAGCCTGAACATGCCTGACCTGGTGCTCGACAACGGCTCGGGGCTGTCCCGCGAGGAACGCATCAGCGCCTACGACATGGCACGGCTGCTGCAGCAGGCCGTGGCCAGCGACGTCGGGCCGGCGCTGATCGACTCGCTGCCCATCCTGGGCGTGGACGGCACGCTGCGCCATCGCCTGACGCGCACCAACGCGGCGGGCAACGCCTACCTGAAGACCGGCACGCTGCAGGGCGTGCGGGCGCTGGCGGGCTATGTCGATGCGCTGGATGGCAACCGCTATGTGGTGGTCGCCTATATCAACCACCCCAACGCCGCGCGCGCGCAGGAAGCGCACGATGCGCTGATGCAGTGGGTGTACAGGGGGGCTAAGTAGGAGGGAGGCTGGCGCTTGCTGGCGTTGGGGTGATGGATGACACCGACGGCTTCGTCCTGACGCTGGCGTGCTGGATCACACCGACGGCTTCGTTGTACGTGGCGCCTTGCTAGACCACCCCTCACCCCGGCCCTCTCCCCATTGTATGGACCGGGGACATAGGTAACGAGTGTTCGGAGACATAGGTAACACGTGATCTGCGCGCATCATGATGCGCGCAGATCAATTTCTCCGATCTCGAACCGACTGAACCACACACCAAAGCAGCCATCCTGCGCCTTGGGCCGCAAGGCAATGCGCTGGCCGATGAAGGCCTTGCCGATCCGCAACCGTTGGCGGCCCACCTCGATGCGCGCGGACCTGTCGACTTTATAGACCTTGTCTGAGGACAAGTACTCCACCGCAGGCAACGTTTCCGGATACACCACGACGCTGGCGCGATAGCGCTGCAGCGGCACGGCCATGCCCAACGCCTGATGAGGACGCTTGCCGTTGTACACCTCGCGATATTGATTGAAGGCACGCTGCGCCTGTGCGTTGTCGACAAAGCGCCGATGCTGTAGCAGCTCGACCTTGAGCGTGCGGTGAAACCGCTCGTCCTTGCCCTGCGTCTGCGGATGATACGGTCGCGAATGACTGACCCCGATGCCCAACTGCATCAGCCAGACCGTCAGCGCGGTATAGCCCAGCCCGTCGAGGTCCCCGCCCCAGGGTGGGCCATTGTCCATCGTCATGCGCCGTGGCAGGCCGTAGCGGCGGAATACGGCGATCAGGTGCGGCTTGACCGTGTCGCTGCGCTGGTCTGCGCAGGCGGCCAGGCACAGGTTGAAGCGCGAATGGTCGTCGAGCACCGTGAGCGGATGGCAGCGCCCGTGCTCGTTGAGCACGTAGCCCTTGAAATCCATCTGCCACAAGGCATTGGGCGCATCATGCTCGAAACGCTGGAACGGCCGCTGGCCGCCCGCTGCCCCTTCGCCAAGCCGCCCATGGCGGCGCAGGATCTCGTGCACCGTGCTCGGCGCCGGCACCGACGGCAATCCAGCGTTCTGCAGCAGCCGCGCCAGCTTGCGCGCGCCCCAATACGGATGCGCGTCGCGCAGCGCCAGCACCTGCTGCTCGACCTCGGTGCTCGTCTGCCGCGGACTCGCGGCCGGCCGCCGGCTCTGGTCCGCCAGCCCGTCAGCACCATCCTGCGCATACCGCTCCAGCCATTTGTAGAGCGTCTTGGCCGCGATGCCCCAGCGCCTGGCCAACTCCCGTCGGTTCGCGCCAGGCTGGCTCGCTAGCATCACCAATTCCCTGCGTTGTTCCATGCGTGACACCTCCTTCCATGGCATGGCAGGTCTCCTTAAAGGCACTGCCAACCAGTCTAGATGTGTTACCCATGTCTCCGAACAGGTGTCACCTATGTCCCCGGTCCATACACCCATGAGGGGAGAGGGGGTCAAGACACTATGCTTGGCCAGCGGTGTTGGCGCATCTTGTCGGCTTCGGCTGGCGCGATGGGCTTCGCGCCGCGTCGGTTTGCTCCCCTCTCCCGCTTGCGGGAGAGGGGCCGGGGGTGAGGGCGGGCGCTGGAAAACGGCGACGTGCTGGATAACACCGACGGCTTCGTCTTTGCGTCGGCAAGCTGGACCACACCGAGGGCTTCGTTGTTCGTGGCGCCTTGCTAGACCACCCCTCTCCCCATGAGGGGAGAGGGAGCCAAGACACTATGCTTGGCCAGCGGTGTTGGCGCATCCTGTCGGCTTCGATAAGCGCGCCGGGTTTCGCTGCCGCGCCGGTTTGCTTTACAAATCGAGAAGGCGCAAGCCGCCCGTTTCACGAAAGGGCCAGCCTTGGCAAGGCTGCCGGCAGCCCGTGCCAGCACGCCCACCACGAAACCAGCCACGACCGGCAGGAAGTGGCGGCCAGCCGCGGTAACGGCAGGATGGTCGAACTACTACCGCGGCCCGGCATCAGGGGCGCAGCAATCCATGCTCCCGGCATCGGCAGCGTCGACCACTTTAAGCACCGGACGCGGCAGCGATCAGCAGAGGCGACACGCCCACCTCAGCTGGCGATAACCCAAGCGAGCCTTATTGCTCTGCCCCCGGCAGGGTCTGCTTTCTTTTCGTTAGTTTTCTTTGCAGAACGCAAAGAAAAGTGACCGGCAGCCCCCGAAGGGGGATGTCGTATGGCCTTTGGGTGCAACAGCCAACACCGCTCAGAGCAAGGATGCGATGCAGCCACCTCACGCGATATAGGCAATGCGATATCAGCAACGTCTACTCGAACGCCGCGGCCGCCCGCTGCAGGCGGTCGCGCACACCGTCCCACTCATGCCCCTCGGGCAAGCGTTCAAAGACCAGGCGGACAAACCCTTCCTTATCCAGCCGCCGCAGCAAGCGATACAGCTCGCGCGCGTAGGCCTTGGGATCGGCCGGCGCCTGCACCCAGGTGCAGCGCGCATCAACCGGCGCGGAACTGCCCACCCAGGCGATCCGCGCATCGGCAGGCAACGCGGCCAGTTGCTCCGCCAGCGTGCTGGCATCGGCGAGGAACAGCGGCGTGCGCGGCGCGTAGTGCGCTTTCAGCGTGCCCGAGGCGCGCGGCGCGGCGGCATCCGGTGGCAGCGGCGCGGTGCCCAGCACGGCAGCCATCATCGCCGGCGTGATCGCGCCCGGGCGCAACAGCACCGGCCCCACGCCCTGGTCCAGCCGCGACAGGTCGACGATGGTCGATTCGATGCCCACTTCCACGCCATCGCCTTCCAGCACGTAGACGCTGTCGCCGAACTCGTCGCGCACATGCTGCGCGGTGGTCGGGCTGACCTGGCCGAACTTGTTGGCCGAGGGTGCCGCAATGCCGCCGCGGCCACGCTTGAAGCGCGACAGCAGCGCCTGTGCCACAGGGTGCGAGGGACAGCGCAGGCCGATGCTGTCCTGGCCGCCGGCCACGGCGGCGGGAATGTGCGCGGCACGCTTGAGGATCAGCGTCAGCGGGCCGGGCCAGAAGGCTTCGATCAGCTTGCGCGCGGCCTCGGGCACCTCATCGACCCAGTAGCTGATATCGGCGCCGTCGACCACGTGGACGATCACTGGATGGTTGGACGGGCGTCCCTTGGCGGCAAAGATGCGCGCCACCGCCTCCGGGTTCTCGGCATCGGCGCCCAGGCCGTAGACGGTCTCGGTGGGAAAGGCGACCAGTTGGCCGGCCTCGAGCAGGCGGACGGCTTCGTCCAGTTCAGCGGCCGTGGGCATGCGCGGCGACATGGTGATCCTCGTGATGCGGTGTTCGATGCTTCAATACTGCGGTGTGTCGTCTGGCCGGGGCGGCCGCGGCCCCCTCAGAGCGGGATGTGCAGCGCGGCCGCGGCCGCGGCGAAGGCTGCTGCCGCGTCGGCGGCGTGATCGCCCACGCAGTTGATGTGGCCCATCTTGCGTGCCGGGCGCGCATCGCTCTTGCCGTACAGGTGCAGCTTGGCGCCGGGCTGGGCCACCACTTCGTCCCAGGCGGGCGTGCGTTCCAGGCCGAACTCGTACCAGACGTCGCCCAGCAGGTTCAGCATCTTGCCGGCCGAATGCTGGCGCGTGCGGCCCAGCGGCAGCCGCGCCATCGCGCGCACCTGCTGCTCGAACTGGCTCGTCTCGCAGACGTCCATGGTGATGTGGCCCGAGTTGTGCGGGCGCGGCGCCATCTCATTGGCCACCAGCGTGCCGTCGGTCAACACGAAGAACTCGATGCACAGCACGCCGACGTAGCCCATCTCGGTGGTCACGGTGGCGGCGGCGGCGCGCGCGCGATCGGCGATGTCGTCGGAGACGCTGGCCGACGGCATCACGGTGGAGAACAGGATGCCGTCGCGGTGCACGTTCTCGGCCAGCGGCCAGGTGGCCGTGCTGCCATCGGCGCCGCGCGCGGCCAGCACCGAGACCTCATAGGCCAGCGGCAGCATCTTCTCCAGCACGCAAGGCACGTGCTGCATGGCCTTCCAGGCGGCGCGCACATCCTCGCGCGTCTTCACGCGGGCCTGGCCCTTGCCGTCATAGCCCATGCGTGCGGTCTTCAGGATGCCGGGCAGCAGTTCTTCGGGCAGTTGATCGACGTCGGCGTCGTGCTGGATCACCCAGTGCGGCGCGGGCGGCACGCCGGTGCGCTCGGCGCAGGCGGCGAAGAACTTCTTCTCGCCGATGCGGTTCTGCGCGATCGACACGCAGTAGCCGCGCGGCGCGACGAAGGCGCCGAGCTGCTCGAGCCGGTCCAGCGAGATCGACGGCACGTTCTCGAACTCGGTCGTCACCGCCTGGCACAGCCTGCCCATCTCGGCCAGCGCCGCTTCGTCGGTATAGGGGGCGCAGATATGCTTCTCCGCCACCGAGCCGGCCGGGCTGTCCTGGTCCGGGTCAAGCACGCACACCTTGTAGCCCATCGCCTGCGCGGCGTGGGTGAACATGCGTCCGAGCTGGCCGCCGCCCAGCATACCCAGCCAGGCGCCCGGCAGGATGGGCGCGTCGGGGCGGTCGACGCCGAACTCGGCGCGCGACTCAGGGGTGTGGGCTTCGACCAGGTGGGGATGGATGTCGGTGGGCATGCTTGTATTCCAGGTGGGCGGGTGAAGGGCCGGCGGGTCCGCGCCGGCCTCAGACCGGCAGGGTCATGGCGCGCGCGGCCTCGGTCTGGCGGGCGCGGAAGGCTTCCAGCGCAGCGGCCAGCGCGTCGTCGGTCGCCGCCAAGGTGGCGATGGCGTGCAGCGCCGCATTGGCCGCGCCGGCCTCGCCGATGGCAAAGGTGGCCACCGGCACGCCCTTGGGCATCTGCACGATGGACAGCAGCGAATCCTCGCCGCGCAGGTACTTCGACGGCACCGGCACGCCGAACACCGGCACGATGGTCTTGGCGGCGATCATGCCGGGCAGGTGGGCCGCCCCGCCCGCGCCGGCGATGATGGCGCGCAGGCCACGCGCACGCGCGGTCTCGGCATAGCGGTACATATCGTCGGCCATGCGGTGGGCCGACACGACCTGGGCCTCGAAGGGCACGCCGAAGTCCTTCAGCATGGCCACGGCGTGCTGCATCACGTCCCAGTCGGAACTGCTTCCCATCACCACGCCGACCAGCGGCTTCGCGGTATTGCTCACGTTGGATCCTTCCAAAATCTTACATCCGGCGCCGCGGCAAACGCACCGCGCCGCACTCGGTTTGCTCCCCTCTCCCGCTTGCGGGAGAGGGGTTGGGGGAGAGGGCGGGGGCTTCGTCGAGACTGCGGAGTTGGACAACACCGATGGCTTCGATGTACGTGGCACCTTGCTATACCACCCCTCTCCCCCACCCTCTCCCCATGAGGGGAGAGGGAGCCAAGACCTCGTGCTTGGCACTTGGTGTTGGCGCACTACTTCGGCTTCGGCTGGCGTGGCGCCTTGCTAGACCACCCCTCACCCCAACCCTCTCCCCATGAGGGGAGAGGGGGAACACCTGTTGGCCAGTTCAAACGGCGCTGGCGCATCCTTCCTGGCTTCGGCTGGCGTGGTCCCTTGCTATACCACCCCTCTCCCCCACCCTCTCCCCATGAGGGGAGAGGGAGCCAAGACCTCGTGCTTGCACACGGTCTTGGCCCATCGTCTTACTGCAGTTCTTCGCCGGTCAGGCGCGTCAGCGCCTCGCGGTACTTGGCCGCGGTCTTCTCGACCACGTCTTCCGGCAGCTTCGGCGCCGGCGCGGTCTTGGGCCAGGGCTTGCCGTCGATGCGCACGGCTTCCAGCCAGTCGCGCACGAACTGCTTGTCGAAGGACGGCGGGTTGGTGCCGACCTGGTAGGAATCGGCCGGCCAGAAACGCGAGGAGTCGGCGGTCAGCACCTCGTCCATCAGCGTCAGCGTGCCGTTCTCGTCCAGGCCGAACTCGAACTTGGTGTCGGCGATGATGATGCCGCGCGTGGCCGCGTAGTCGGCGGCTTCCTTGTACAGGCGGATCGAGATGTCGCGCATCTTCTCGGCCAGTTCCTTGCCGATGCGGGCTTCCACCTCGGCGAAGGAGATGTTCTCGTCGTGCTCGCCCATCTCGGCCTTGGCGGCCGGCGTGAAGATCGGCTCGGGCAGCTTCTGCGCGTTCTGCAGGCCGGCGGGCAGCGCGATGCCGCACACGCTGCCGGTGGCCTGGTAGTCCTTCCAGCCGCTGCCGGCCAGGTAGCCGCGCACCACGGCTTCCACCAGGATCGGCTTCAGGCGCTTGACCACCACGGCGCGCCCACGCACCTGCTCCACTTCCTCGGGCTTGACCACGCTCTCGGCGGCCACGCCGGTCTCGTGGTTCGGCACGATGTGCGCCAGCTTTTTGAACCAGAAGTTGGCCATCTGGTTCAGCACGCGGCCCTTGGCCGGAATCGGCTCACCCAGGATGACGTCGAAGGCCGACAGCCGGTCGGTGGTGACGATCAGCAGCTTGTCTTCGCCGACGGCGTAGTTGTCGCGGACCTTGCCGTGGCCCAGCAGGGGCAGCGAGGCGATGGAGGACTCGTAGAGAGCGTTGGACATGGTGATTCCAATCTTGCGTCGCGCGGAGGAAAAGCGAGGCGCTCAAAAATGCGTCGTCCCCGCGCGGGCGGGGACACAGGAAACAGGCTTGCGGCCCCGCCTGGGCGGGGACGGCCGGCCGATCTTACTGGACAACCTGGGCGAGCGTGCCCGCCTTGTATTGCTGGGCGATGTCGGCGAGCGCGATCGGCTTGATCTTGCTTGCCTGGCCTTCGCAGCCGAAGGCGATGTAGCGCGCCTTGCACACCAGCTTGGCGGCTTCGCGGGCCGGCTTCAGGAACTCGCGCGGGTCGAACTTGCTCGGGTTCTCGACGAAGAAGCGGCGGATCGCGCCGGTCATGGCCAGGCGGATGTCGGTGTCGATGTTGATCTTGCGCACGCCGTACTTGATCGCTTCCTGGATCTCCTCGACCGGCACGCCGTAGGTTTCCTTCATGTCGCCACCGAACTGGCGGATCTCTTCCAGCAGCTCCTGGGGCACCGAGGAGGAACCGTGCATCACCAGGTGGGTGTTGGGGATGCGGGCGTGGATTTCCTTGATGCGGCTGATCGCCAGGATGTCGCCGGTGGGCTTGCGGGAGAACTTGTAGGCGCCGTGCGAGGTGCCGATGGCGATGGCCAGCGCGTCGAGCTGGGTGGCCTTGACGAAGTCGGCGGCCTGCTCGGGGTCGGTCAGCAGCATGGAGTGGTCCAGCTTGCCTTCGGCGCCGATGCCGTCTTCCTCGCCGGCTTCACCGGTTTCCAGCGAGCCCAGGCAGCCCAGTTCGCCTTCCACGGTCACGCCGATGGCGTGCGACATTTGCACCACCTTGCGGGTCACTTCGATGTTGTACTCGTAGTCCGACGGGGTCTTGCCGTCTTCGCGCAGCGAGCCGTCCATCATCACCGAGGAGAAGCCCAGGTCGATCGCGGCCTGGCAGACCGCCGGCGACTGGCCGTGGTCCTGGTGCATCACCACCGGGATGTGCGGGTAGGCTTCCACGGCTGCTTCGATCAGGTGGCGCAGGAAGTGCTCGCCGGCGTATTTGCGGGCGCCGGCCGAAGCCTGCATGATCACCGGCGCGTTGACTTCGTCGGCCGCCTGCATGATCGCCTGGACCTGCTCCAGGTTGTTGACGTTGAAAGCCGGCAGACCGTAACCGTTTTCGGCGGCGTGGTCGAGCAGCTGGCGCATCGATACGAGTGGCATGTCAGACTCCTAAAGAAAGAATTTGGGGTGTCTCGGTTTCTTCTACTGATCGTCTAGCGATCGATTCGTCCTGGGCGGCGGGAGCGCTGCGCGCTCAACCGCCGACGCGGACGATCTTCAAGGTATTGGTTCCGCCCGGCTGGCCCATCGGCTCGCCCACCGTCAGCACGATAAAGTCGCCACGCTGCACCACGCCCTGCGCCAGCAGCAGGTCTTCGGCCTGCTGCAGCGCCACGTCGCGGTCCGAGCTGGCGTCCAGCGGCAGCGGCACCACGTTGCGGTAGAGTTGCATCTTGCGCTGCGACGTCAGGTTGGGCGTCATGGCGTAGATCGGCACATGGATGCGATGGCGGCTCATCCACAAGGCGGTGGCGCCCGAATCGGTGAGCGCGGCGATGGCTTTCACCTGCAGATGATAGGCGGTGAACAGCGCACCCATCGCGATCGACTGGTCGATGCGGGTGAAGGTCTGGTTGAGGAAGTCGGTGTCGAGCTGCACGACCTCGGATTTCTCTGCCTCGACGCAGACCGCGGCCATGGCCTCGACGGTCTCGACCGGGAAGCGGCCGGCGGCGGTCTCGGCCGACAGCATCACCGCGTCGGTGCCATCGAGCACGGCGTTGGCCACGTCAGACACCTCGGCGCGGGTCGGCACCGGGTTGACGATCATGCTTTCCATCATCTGCGTGGCGGTGATGGCCAGCTTGTTGGCCTCGCGGGCCAGCCGGATCATGCGCTTCTGCAGCGCCGGCACCGCTGCGTTGCCGACCTCCACCGCCAGGTCGCCGCGCGCCACCATGATGCCGTCGCAGGCCTGCAGGATCTCCTCCAGCACGCCGGGGCGGATCGCCTCGGCACGCTCGATCTTGGCGATCATGCGGGCCTTGTGGTTGTGCGGCTGGCCGGCCACCAGCGCAAGCTGGCGCGCCATCTCCATGTCGGTGGCGTTCTTCGGGAAGCTGACCGCGACATAGTCGGCGCCAAGCGCCATCGCGGTCTTGATGTCTTCCATGTCCTTGGCGGTCAGCGCCGGCGCCGACAGGCCGCCGCCTTGGCGGTTGATGCCCTTGTTGTTGGACAGCTCGCCGCCCACCTTGACGGTGGTGAAGATCTCGCCGCCGAACACGCGCTCGACCACCAGCACGATCAGGCCGTCGTTGAGCAGCAGAAGGTCGCCAGGCCCCACGTCGCGCGGCAGGTCCTTGTAGTCGAGGCCCACCCGCTCCTGGTTGCCCAGGGCGCAGGCGGCGTCGAGGATGAAGGGGTCGCCCGGCTTGAGGGTGATCTTGCCCTGTTCGAACTTGCCGACACGGATCTTGGGGCCCTGCAGGTCGGCCATGATGGCCACCTCGCGGCCGCAGGCGCGCGCCGCGTCGCGCACCAGGCGCGCGCGTTCGAGGTGGTCCTCCGCGGTGCCGTGCGAGAAATTCAGGCGCACCACGTCGACACCGGCCGCGATCATGCGCGTGAGCATCTCCAGCGTGCTGGAGGCGGGGCCGATGGTGGCGACGATCTTGGTCGAACGGGTCATGAACGGGTTTCCTGGTTGACGGCGGCGCGCCCATGCGCCTGCAAGCTCATGTGGCGCGCCCGGTTGTGCCCGGTCGCGCCCTCGCGGCGGACTCAGCCCGCCGCGCGCTGCTCCAGTACCTCGAAGGCGGGCAGCTTCTTGCCCTCCAGGAACTCGAGGAAGGCACCGCCGCCGGTGGAGATGTAGCCCACGCGGTCGGCGATGTTGTACTTGGCGATGGCGGCCAGGGTGTCGCCGCCACCGGCGATCGAGAATGCCGCGGAATCGGCGATGGCCTGGGCCAGCACCTTGGTGCCGTTGCCGAACTGGTCGAACTCGAACACGCCGACCGGGCCGTTCCACACGATGGTGCCAGCGGCCTTGAGCTGCTCAGCCAGTTGCGCTGCGGTCTTCGGGCCGATGTCGAGGATCATGTCGTCGTCGGCCACGTCCTTGACGTCCTTGACCGTGGCCGTGGCGGTGGCGCTGAACTCCTTGGCGCAGACCACGTCGACCGGGATGGGCACCGAGGCGCCGCGCGCGCTCATCACGTCCATGATCGCGCGCGCCTCGGCCACCAGGTCGGCCTCGGCCAGCGACTTGCCGATCGTCAGGCCGGCAGCCAGCATGAAGGTATTGGCGATGCCGCCGCCGACAATCATATTGTCCACCTTGTCGGCCAGCGACTTCAGGATGGTCAGCTTGGTCGAGACCTTGGAGCCGGCCACGATGGCGACCAGCGGCCGCGCCGGCTGGCCCAGCGCGCGGCCCAGCGCGTCGATCTCGGCGGCCAGCAGCGGGCCGGCGCAAGCCACCGGCGCGTACTTGGCGATGCCATGCGTGGTGGCCTCGGCGCGGTGCGCGGTGCCGAAGGCGTCGTTGACGTAGACGTCGCACAGCTTGGCCATCTTCTGCGCCAGCTCGTCGCTGTTCTTCTTCTCACCCTTGTTCACACGGCAGTTTTCCAGCAGCACCACCTGGCCCGGCGCCACCTGCACGCCATCGACCCAGTTCTGCACCAGCGGCACCTCGCGGCCCAGCAGTTCCGACAGGCGTGCGGCGATCGGCGCCAGCGAATCCTCGGGCTTGAACTCACCCTCGGTCGGGCGGCCCAGGTGCGACGTCACCATGACGGCGGCGCCGGCCTTCAGGCAGGCCTCGATCGCCGGCACCGAGGCGCGGATGCGCGTGTCTTCGGTGATATTGCCCGCGTCATCCTGGGGCACGTTCAGGTCGGCGCGGATAAAGACGCGCTTGCCGGAGAGTTTGCCTTGGGAAATGAGATCGGAAAGACGCAGGACAGAGGACATGTCGGTTCGGAGATAGCGGGAAAGGGAAGAATGGAAAAAAATCGGCGTAATCGGGCATTTTAACCGATCGAGCCTCCCGGATCGCGGAATCCGGACGGCCCCGATAATGGGAAGTGGCGATTTCGCCATACCCCTCGGCAGCAATCCCGCCTATCTCTTTTCTCTACCCTCCCAACGTTGGGTTTCGAGAACGAGCGTCCCTCCAAGCGTTGGGATAATGTACGCAAAAGTCTGCACGCACGAACGGGCAGATCCGCTAACTCTCTAAGAAGAGCAGCGATATCCACTAAGAAGAACTAAGAATAATCGGGTTGTGTCGCGTCCGTCATATGCAGTGGACCAGCGCGACCGCCACTGGGAAAAGGGGTCGATGATGAGTGAGCCGGCCATGCACGCGGTCATCCGCGGCTTGTACGACGGCATTCTTGCGCCGGAAGCCTGGCAAGAAAGCCTGCGCATACTGAGCGGGATGGCAGGAAGCGCGCATGCTTCGATGCTGGTGCGGGACACCGTGCAGGACCAGATGACGCACGGCGAGACGTTCAATCCGGTACGCGAGCTCCACGAGCGCTACGAGCAGGAATTCCAGACCATCGACCCGGCCAGGGGCTTCGCCTCCGGCCTGTCGGTGGGCAGCTGGTACGTCGATGCCCGCGACTTCGGCGAGGGCGCGATGGCGCGCCATCCCTTCTACCAGGACTTTCTCCATCCATTCGGGCTGCGCTCCTATATGGCCTGCCTGGTCGAGCGCCAGCCGCACTACGAGGTGTATTTCTCCGTGCAGGGCGCTCGCTCGCGTCCCGCATTCACGCAGGAAGACGCGCGCGTGCTGGATTGGGCCATGCCGCATATGCGCAGCGCCATGCGGCTGCGCGACCGCACGCTGGAAGTGGCGGCGCTGGCCAGCATGGCAGACGCCATCCTGGAACGCCTTGCCTTCGGCGTGATCGTCTACTCCGCGCAGCGGCACGTGCTGATGAGCAACCGCATCGGCGATCGCTGGGCGCGCCGGCTGGATCCGCCCGGCAAGGTCTCGGCGTGGACCTTGTCGCGGCCCTTTGCCGCGATGCTGCGGGCCGCCTGCGATCCGGCCCAGCCGCTCGGGGCACAAGCCGCGCTGGCCGCGGATGGCGCCGGCAACGAGGCACAGGTGATCGTGCTGCCGCTGTCGCCCTCGCACCAGCTTGCCAGCGCGTGGCAGCAACCGGCGGCGCTGGTGGTGGTCCATGAGCGTGGCGCCACGCCGCCGCCGCTGGCAGACGTCCTGCGCGGCCTGTACGGCCTCACGCCGGCCGAGACCCGCCTGGCCTGCGAACTGGCAAGCGGGCAAGGCCTGCCCGAGGCCAGCGCGCGCCTGGGCATCCGCCACGAGACCGCGCGCTCGCAAGTGAAAGCGATCTTCCAGAAGACCGGGGCAAGCTCGCAGCCGCAGCTCGCGCACCTGCTCACGCAGCTCGCCATCGCGTTGGCTCAGGCCTGACGCGGGCACCGGTGCAACGAGGAGGGTCGAGCGGCATGGACGACCGCGAAATGCATGAGACGATCCGGGATCTCTACCTGGGCATCGTCGAACCCGACGCCTGGCAGCGCGGCCTTGACGCGCTCTGCCGGGCCACCGCCAGCGCGCACGGCTCGCTGGTGGTGCGGGACACGATCAACGACCGCTTCACGGTGGACCAGGTGGTCAACCCGAAGCCGGACGCACTTGCCGCCTACGAGCAGCACTTTGAACCGCTCGATCCGGCGCGCCCGTTCACGGCGCGGATGCAGGAGGGCGACTGGTATATCGACACGCGCGAGCTCGGCGGCCAGGCCATGCGCAAGCTGCCGTTCTACGGCGACTTCATCCGTGCCTACGGCATGTCGTCCGTCGCCGGCTGCCTGGTCGATCGCCGCCCCGACTACGATGTCTTGATCGCGCTGCAGCGCGCTGCGGACCAGGATGCCTACCTGCCGGACGAGCTGCGTGCACTCGACTGGGCCATTCCCCACCTGCGGCAGGCCATCGCGCTGCGCGAGCAGGCTCAGGCCAGCCTCGCCATGAACGCGCTGTCGGCGCAACTGCTCGACCAGCTTTCCTTCGGCGTCATCGTGTTCCTGGCGGACGGCAGGCCGCTGTTGAGCAACCGCAATGGCGAGCGCTGGATCCGCTGGCTGCTGCCGTCCGGGAGCAAGAGCGCGGACTGGGTCTTCTCGCAGCCCTTTCGCACCATGCTGCAGGCCGCCTGCGACCCGGCCAGCGCAATGCCGGCGCGCGGCACGCGGGCGCGCGCGGCCGATGGGCGCGAGGCCAGCGTCGTGGTGTTGCCGCTGCCGCCCCAGCACCCGCTTGCCCACCGCTGGCAGCTGCCCTCGGCGCTGGTGGTGATCCACGAGTTCAGCGAGGTGCCGCCGGAGCTGGGTGCCGTGCTGCGCGACCTCTACGCACTGACGCCGGCCGAGATCCGGCTGGCCACCGCGCTGGCCACGGGCGCCGGACTGCCCGAGGCCTGCGAGCGGCTGGGCATCCACCGCGAGACCAGCCGCTCGCAGCTCAAGAGCATCTTCTACAAGACTGGAAGCAGCTCGCAGGCTCAGCTCGCCCACCTGCTGACCCAGCTCGGCACGGGACTGAGCGCCGCGTGAGGACGAGGACGGCGCCGGCAATCTCGCCGACAAGCGCGGCGCAGCGCGCCTCCGTTCTCAGCCGAGCAAACGCAGCGCCGTGTAGACGGCCATGCCGGCCGCGATCATGCCGACCATGCTGCGCGTCACCAGGTAGAAGACGGTCGCGGCGATGCCCGACAACAGCTTGATATTGTCGAGCGCCACGGTGAAATGCCCCTGCCAGGTGAGCAGGTCGGGCAGCACGATGGCGGCCAGGGCCGCCGCCGGCGCATAGCGCAGCGCACGCTGCAGGCGGTCCGGCACGGTCACGCGCTCGCCGGCGATCAGGAAGAAGGCGCGCGTGATGACGGTGACCACGGCCATACCCACCAGCGCGATCCAGATCTCGAGATGGCTCATGCGGCGTCTCCGGCATCGGTTCCGGCGCGGCGCCGGCGCAGCCCGCGCAGCGTGGCGCGCGCGGTCAGCTCGTCGCTGGCCATGCCGGCGGCAATGGCGCCGCACACGGCCACCATCAGCCCAAGCCGGTACGGCAGGTTGAAGCACAGCAGCGCCAGCACGGCCGATGCCGCCACGGCGAGCAGCGTGGAACGCGTCTTGATGGTGGCCACCATCACCGGAATCAATGCCAGCGTGCCGGCCAGGCCCAGGCCCCAGCTGTCCGGGAAGGCGCTGGCCAGCAGGATGCCGACGATCGACGAGACTTGCCAGGTCGCGCAGTTGGTCAGCGCCATGCCCCAGAAATAGCCTTCCTTGCCGGGCTCGTAGCCGGGCGTGGTGTAGCGCCGCAAGAAGTAGACGAAATGCAGGTCGCCGTTGAAGGTGCCCAGCAGCGTGCGCCGCCACAGCGGCAGGTAGCTGAAGTGCGGCTGCAGCGCCGCGCTGAAGATGACGAAGCGCAGGTTGATCACCGCGGCCGTCAGCCAGATGGTCCAGAGCGGCAGGCCCGCGGCGAACAGCGGCAGCACCGCCAGCTGGGCCGAACCGGCATAGACCAGCAGCGACATGCCGATGGCCTCGGGCACCGTCATGACCGACTTGCTCATGGCCACGCCGGTGACCAGGCCCCAGGAAAAGGTGGCCGGCAAGGACGAGGCGAAATAGCGGGCGCCCTCGAAAAAGGTGGCGCGCTCGGCTGGTGCAATGCGATGCCAGGGCCGCAACAGGGCCTGGGGCAGTCGGAAGATCATGTCAGAGGGCGAGGGGCAGCACGCCCGGGGCCACCGGTACCGCGCCACGGGCGCGGCCGGCGCAGCCGGTCGTGAGGGGATGCCGTCCGCCGGACAGCGGACGTCACGCCATTATAGGGCCCGGGAAGTCCCTGCTAAGCGCTCGCTTAAGAATTTGTTGCGCAGCGCGCAGCGTTGCGCGCTGCCCCCCCACCGCGCGGCGAGGGACGAGCCGATCAGTCGATCGAGGCGCCGACCGTCTTGACCACGCCGGCCCATTTCTGGCGGTCGGCCTTCACGGTGGCACGGAACTGCTCGGCGCTCTCGATGCGCGGCGTGTTGCCCGCGTCGATCAGTTTCTGGCGGACGGCGGGGTTGTCCAGCGCCACCTTGACCGCCTCATTGAGCTTGTTGACCACCTTCGGGTCCAGCCCTTTGGGCCCGAAGAAACCGAACCAGATCGAGCTGTTGAAGCCCGGCAGGCCGCTCTCTGCCACGGTCGGCACCTCGGGGATCACCGGCACGCGCCTGGCGGTGCTGACGCCGAGCAGGCGCACCTTGCCGGCGCGGTACTGGGGCAGCACGCTCTGCACCTGGTTGAAGATGCAGCAGACCTCGCCCTTGAGGACGGCCTGCAGCGCGTCGGGGCCGCCCTTGTACGGCACGTGCACCATGTCCAGGCCGGCGCGTGCGTTGAACTCGGCGAAGGCCAGGTGGGTGCCGGTGCCGTTGCCGGTGGAGGCGTAGTTGTACTTGCCGGGGTTGGCCTTGACCTTCTCGATGAACTCCTTGACCGACTTCACGTCGATCACGGCCGGGTTCACCGTCAGCACATTGGACACCTCCACCAGCGGCGCCACCGGGGTGAAATCGGCCTCGGCGTCGAAGGGCAGATGCTTGTACAGCGCCGGATTGATGCCGTGCGTGGCGGCCGTGCCCAGCAACAGAGTATAGCCGTCGGGCTTGGCATGGGCGACCACTTCCGAAGCGACGTTGCCGCCCGCGCCCGGACGGTAGTCGAAGATGATGGTGGCCTTGAGCGATTTCTGCAGCGATTCCTGCAGCGTGCGTCCCACCATGTCCACGCCCGAGCCCGCGGTGAAGCCCGTCAGGATAGTGATCGGCTGGGCGGGCCATTCCGCCCCCTGCGCCCGCGCGGGCGCGGCGGCGATCGACAAGGCGGCCGGCACGGCGGCCAGCAGGGCGAGGGACGAGTACAGGCGGGAAGCGGGACGGTTCATGGGGGCAGCCTGGCTGGATTGGATGAGGTGGTGTGGTGCGGCAGTCGGTTCGGCGGCAGAGCGGCAGAGCGGCACAGCGGCACAGCGGCGAACTAGCCGTGGCCCGGCGCGCTGCCGCGCATTGCGTGTCTTCTTGTCTGTGTTCTTGTCGGTGGCGTTGCGCTTGTCGGCGCTTGCCCCGGCGCCTGCATGCCGCGTCACGGGGCAGAACTGCACGATACCAACGATTGCGCACATCACCAACGACTCTTATCGCTTGACGGTATGCCGTTGCGGCATAAGACGCACATTGATGCAGGCAAGCCACACCCATGTCCCGTGCCTGCCCCGAGCATGCGGCGGGGCATCGAGTCGGGTCAGCTGCGCAGCAGCATCACCAGTTCGTCGACATCCGGCAGCGGGGCTGCCGCGCCCTCGCCCGCCGCGAGAATGCCGTCCGCCAATTCGCGCTTGCCTTGATGCAGCGCGACAATGCCCTCCTCCACGGTGCCGGCGCTGATCAGCCGGTACACCGTCACCGGGCGCTGCTGCCCGATGCGGTGGGCACGCCCCATGGCCTGGTCTTCGGCGGCCGGGTTCCACCACGGGTCGGTGATGATCACGTAGTCCGCGGCGGTCAGGTTCAGGCCGAAGCCGCCTGCCTTCAGGCTGATCAGGAAGACTTCCCCCTCGCCGGCCTGGAAGGCGGCCACTCTCCGGTCACGTTCGGCGGCGGGGGTGGCGCCGTCGAGGTATTGCCAGCACATGCCCACCGCATCGAGCCCGGCACGCAGCAGCTGCAGGAAGTCGACGAACTGGCTGAACACGAGCGCCCGATGGCCCCCCGCGGCCAGTTCGCGCGCCAGTTCCACGAAGGCGCGGACCTTGGCGCCCGGCCGCGTCAGCTCGGGCGTGACCAGCCGGGCATCACATGCGGCGCGCCGCATGCGCGTGAGCTGGGCCAGCACGTGGACGCGTGCCTCGGCCTCGGTGGTGGCGGCGGTGGCGGCGGTGGCTGCCGTGGCCGCGGCCGCGGTAGCGATATCCGCGCCTGGCGCGCCGCCGCCCGCCGTCGTGCCCTGCGCGGCCTTGGCACGCGGCCGCCCGGCGCCGGCCGCGGCACGCAGCGCGCGCTCGGCCGCGTCCTGGGCCTGGCGCCGCAGCGCCTCATAGTGGGCGGCCTCGGCAGAGTCCGGCTCGATGCGCAGCAGCAGCTCGGTGCGGGGCGGCAGTTCCTCCAGCACCTCGGCCTTGGTCCGGCGCAACACGAACGGGGCGATCATCCGGCGCAGCCGCAGGCGCGGCTCGCGTGCCCCGGCCTGTTCGATCGGAGCGGCGAAGTGCTCATTGAAACGGGCCAGCGAACCCAGCAGCCCCGGATTGCAGAAACGCATCACCGACCACAGCTCGGCCAGCCGGTTCTCCAGCGGCGTACCGCTCAGCACCATGCGGAAGTCGGCCTGCAGCGCGAACATGGCCTGGGCACGCTTGGCGCCGGCATTCTTGAAGGACTGGGCCTCATCGGCCACCACGGTATGCCAGGCGCGCGCGCAGAAGGCGGCGCGCGCCTGCTGCAGCAGGGTGTAGGAAACGACCACCAGGTCGCCGGCGCCGGCCTGCGCCAGCACGGCATCACGCCCGTCCACGGCATAGGCGGACACGCGCAGCGCGGGCGCAAAGCGGCGCGCCTCGGCCAGCCAGTTGCCGCACACGGAGGTCGGCGCCACCACCAGCGCGGGACCGCCGGCGGCGCGCGCGGCCAGCACGGCCAGCGCCTGCACGGTCTTGCCCAGGCCCATGTCGTCGGCCAGGCAGGCGCCGAAACCGGCCTGCGCCAGTTGCATGGCCCAGCGATAGCCGTCCTGCTGGTAGGGCCGCAGTTCGGCCGCCAGCGTGGCGGGCAGCGGCGGCGCGGCCTCGCGCGCGCCGCGCAGGCGGGCGACCCGTTCGCGGAAATGGCGGTCGGGGTCGATGCCGGCGCCGGCCAGCACATCGTCCAGCCAGGGCGCGGCCATGGCGGGCACGCGCACGCCGGCATCCCGGGCGGCAGAGCCGGCCATGGCGGACACGGCGGCCAAGTCGCGCAAGCGGCCGCGCAACTCGCGCGTCAGCGCCACGTAGACGCCCTCGCCCATCGGCACGAAGCGCCCGGCATGGCTGGCGGCCCAGGCCAGCAGCCGCTCGAGCTCCAGCACCAGCCCCTCTGCCACGCTCAGCTCGCCCGCCAGCTTGAACCATTCACCGGCGGCGGCGACACGCACCGCCAGCTGCGGCAAGCCGGCGCCCAGCACGCGGATGGCGCGGCCCTTGGGCCATTCCAGCGCCTGCACGCCCGCCAGGCCGGGCAGGTGTTCCAGCACCTCCAGCGCGGTCTCGGGATCGTCCAGCGTCCAGCCCAGTTCGCCGTCATCGGGCGCCAGCGGCACCAGGGCCGGCAGCGCGGCGAACACCTCGGCCACATGGGCGCGCTCGGCGGCCAGGTCGCGCCGCGTGGCGCGCGTCTCACCCTGCAGCGTCGCCATCAGGCGCTCGCGCCCGGCGCCGGGCGCCAGGCGGGGACCGAGCGGCCCCAGCGGCGTCACCACCAGCCGCAGTTCCAGCCCCTGGCCGTGCGGCGCCAGTTCGGCGCGCAGCCGGCTTTCGGGCGCCACCTCCAGCGCCAGCCCGCCGTGGTCGGCCTGCACCTGGAAGTGCACGGCGAGGGCGCGCAGCGCGGCGTCGAGTTCGGCCTGGGCATCCAGCGGCACCGCCAGGCCCTTGGCCAGCACCCGCGCCGCGGCCAGCTGGGCCGGCGTGTGGCGCACCACTCTCAGGCGCTGCGGACCGTCACGCACCACGGTGATCTGGCGCAGGGCCTCCGCCTCCTGGCGCGCGGCCGCATCCAGATAGCCTTCCAGCAGGCGCGACTCGCGCACCGGCGGCCAGGCGCGCAGCAGGTAGCGCCCCGGCTCGCGCACCACCTCCAGCACCGGCTCGCCGGCCACCACGGCCAAGGGCAGGTCGGGCCGGCCGGCCAGCACCACCGCCGGATGGCCCACCAGCGCCAGCATGGCGGCCGCGCGGTCGAGCGTGCAGCGCCGCCCGTAGCCGCGCTCGTGGCGGATCGCGCGCGCCACGCGGGCATCGTCGGGCGTCAGGCTCTCGCTTTCCGCGATGCGTGCCAAGGGCACCGGACGCGGCTTGCTCCAACCGCGCGCGCCCAGGCTCTGCTCGACCGGCTCGACGGCCGCGACGGCGCCGTCCGGGTCCAGGCTCACCATCCAGAGCAGCCGGGTGCGGGGCCCGGCCGGCGCGCCGCCGGCTTCGTCACTTCTGCCCTCGCCTTGCCCGGCAAGCGCGCGCAGCGCTTCGAGCGCCACCCGCCAGTCCTCCGACGGCGCGGCTGGCTGACTGGGAAGCGGGCCTGAGGGCGGCTGGGCGGCGGACATCGGCAATCGGGTGGATTCTGGCGAAGGGATTCTGGCAAAGGCGGCGGACGGGCTGCAGGCCCCGTACGGAGCGCCCCGAGAGACGCAAACGGCACGGGAGCCAACTGCCGATTCTAGCCCGCCGCGCGGCCGTGCGTTGGCACCTCAGCCCCCGCGGCTTACAATGTGGCTTTTGCAACTTCACGGCGGCGGGAGGAAACCATGTCAATGGCAGATCGCGACGGCAAGATCTGGATGGATGGCAAGCTGATCGACTGGCGCAGCGCCAACATCCACGTGCTGACCCACTCCCTGCACTACGGCATGGCCGTCTTCGAGGGCGTGCGCGCCTACAAGACGCCGGAAGGCACCGCAATCTTCCGCCTCAAGGAACACACCCGCCGGCTGTTCAACTCGGCCAAGATCTTCCAGATGCAGGTGCCGTTCGACGAGGCGACGCTGGAGGCAGCGCAGCTGGAGGCCGTGCGCGCCAACCAGCTCGAGTCCTGCTACATCCGCCCGCTGATCTGGGTCGGCTCGGAAAAGCTCGGCGTGTCGGCCCGGGGCAACACCATCCACGTGGCCATCGCCGCCTGGTCGTGGGGCGCCTACCTGGGCGAGGAAGGCATGGAACGCGGCATCCGCGTCAAGACCGCCTCGTTCAACCGCCACCACGTCAATGTCTCGCTGGTGCGCGCCAAGGCGAGCGGCTACTACATCAACTCGATCCTGGCCAACCAGGAAGCGACCGGCCTGGGCTACGACGAGGCGCTGCTGCTCGACACCGACGGCTACGTCAGCGAAGGCTCGGGCGAGAACGTCTTCATCGTGCGCAACGGCGTGATCTACACGCCGGACCTGGCCTCCTGCCTGGACGGCATCACGCGCGACGCCATCATGACCATCGCCCGCGACCTCGGCATCGAGGTGCGCGAGAAGCGCATCACGCGCGACGAGGTCTACTGCGCCGACGAAGCCTTCTTCACCGGCACCGCCGCCGAAGTCACGCCGATCCGCGAGCTGGATGACCGCGTGATTGGCGAAGGCCGCCGCGGCCCGATCACCAAGAAGCTGCAAGACACCTTCTTCGCCGCCGTGGGCGGCACCGACGAACGCTATAAACACTGGCTGACGCTGGTCTGAACCCGGCAGCCGACAACGACAAACCCTCCCTGCAACACCATGACGCAAACCGCCAACGTAATCGAGATCGGCGCAGAAGACATTCCGCTGCATTGCCCCACCAGCAAGACCCCCGCGTGGAACTACCATCCGCGCGTGTTCCTCGACGTGGCCGACACGGGCGAGGTCAAGTGCCCGTACTGCGGCACTCTGTACAAGCTCAAGCCGGGTACCGTCCTGAAAGGCCACCACTGACCGGATCCCACCCGCACGCTCCGCTCGCCCCCCGGCACGCCCTCGCGCGCGCCGGGGTCTTCGCGCTGGCGGCGCGCGCGGTGCATGCAACCCGGCCTGACGTATCCCACTCATGAAGAAAGCCCTCGTCATCGCCCCGAACTGGATCGGCGACGCGCTGATGGCGCAGCCGCTGTTCGCGCTGCTCAAGGCGCGGCACCCGCGCATGCAGATCGACGCGCTGGCGCCCAAATGGGTCGCGCCGGTGCTCGCGCGCATGCCCGAGATCGGCAAGGTCTTTCCCACCGACCTCGCGCACGGCAAGCTGCAGCTCTCGGCGCGGCTGCTGTTCGCGCAGCAGCTCAAGCACGAAGGCTATAGCGCCGCCTACGTGCTGCCCAACTCGCTCAAGTCCGCGCTGATCCCCTGGATGGCCGGCATCCCGCTGCGGGTGGGCTATCGCGGCGAAGCACGCATCGGCCTGCTCAACATCCGCCACGCCAACCCGCCGCGCGACCAGCGCCCGCCGATGGTGGAGCACTATGCGCGGCTCGCCCTCAAGCCCGGCGCGCGGCTGCCCGACGACCTGCCCGAACCGCGCCTGCGCATCGACCCCCAGCGCGTGGCCGCGACCGCGCAGCGCTTCGGCATCCCGCCGCAGACAAGGGTGATCGCCTTCTGCCCCGGCGCCGAGTACGGCCCCGCCAAGCGCTGGCCGGCCGAGCACTTCGCCGAGCTGGCGCAGATGCTGCGCCGGTCCTTCCCCTATGCGCAGATGATCGCGCTGGGATCGGCCAAGGACGCCGAGATCGCCGCCGAGATCGTCAAGGGCGCACCCTTCGTGCGCAACCTGTGCGGCCAGACCTCGCTCGACGACGCGGTCGACCTGCTGGCGCTCTCCGAAGCCGCGGTCTGCAACGACTCCGGCCTGATGCACGTGACCGCGGCGCTGAACCGGCCGCAGGTGGCCGTGTTCGGCTCCAGCGACCCGCGCCACACGCCCCCGCTGTCACAGGCAGCGAGTATCATGTGGCTCCAATTGGAATGCAGCCCGTGCTTCAAGCGCGAGTGTCCGCTCGGCCACCTGCGCTGCCTGAAGGACATCCAGCCAGAAATGGTGTTCGTCGAGCTGCGCAATCTGTTGCAGCAGCCCTGACGCCCGGACCCAGCCGGATCGATTCCCAGACCATCGCCACCATGCCCCGCTTCGCCCGTTTGTTCGATTCCGCCGAAGACATCGTCGACGCCTTCCGCGATGCGCTGAAACTGCGCGACGCCGATGGCGCGCTGCGCTTATGGCTCGACGAGGACTCCATCACCTGCGTGATGCCCGACGGGCAGCGCATCATCGGGCACGAGCAGCTCCGGCTGGCCTTCTCGCAGCTTCTGGAGGAGCAGCCGGTGCTGGTCGACGTGATCGAGACCAGCAGCCACGCCTCGCTCGGCGTGTCGATCTTCGACGTGACCGAAGCCCTGCGCTTCGGCAGCGAGAGAGTCGAGGCCGACCTGTACGTGCACACCACCTACGTGCTGATGCAGAACCACGAAGGCTGGCGCCTCGCCCATATCCACTGCAGCCCGGCCAACGCCACCCAGGTGGCCGGCGCTACAGTCGGCGTGCCCGGCCAGGCGCTGCACTGACACGACCCCGGGGCCGCGCCGGCACCCGGGCCCAGCAGGCATGCGGCACCCGCAGCTCTCCCGACTTTCCCCGCCAACGGCGCCCGATGCCGTGCCGGGCACCGCGCCGGACACCATGCCGGATGCCGCGCCCGGCTTCGGCGCGGGCCTGAGCATGCCCTGGTGGCTGCGCGACGGCCACAGCCAGACCATCATCCCGGCGCGCTTCACGCGGCGGCCGCAGGTGCGCTTCCGGCGCGAGCGCTGGACCACGCCCGACCAGGACTTCATCGACCTCGACTGGACCACCCACGCCGCCGCGCCGGGCACACCGCTGGTGGTGATGTTCCACGGCCTGGAAGGCGACTCCGGCAGCCACTACGCACAGAGCTTGATGCATGCGCTGGGCGAGCGCGGCTGGCAAGGCGTGGTGCCGCACTTCCGCGGCTGTTCCGGCGAGCTCAACCTCGCGCCACGCTTCTATCATTCGGGCGACGCCGAGGAGATCGGCTGGATCCTGGCGCGGCTGCACGCCCTGCACTGCCCGCCGGTGCGCAAGCTGCTGGTGGTGGGCATCTCGCTGGGCGGCAATGCGCTGCTGCGCTACCTGGGCGAGCAGGGCCAGGCCGCAAGCCGGCTGGTCGACAGCGCCGCCGCCATCTCGGCGCCGCTCGACCTGGCGGCCGGCGGCGCGGCGCTGGCGCGTGGTTTCAATCGCGTCTATACCCGCATGTTCCTGCAGACGCTCAAGCGCAAGTCGCTGGCGAAGCTGGAGCAGTACCCGGGCCTGTTCGACCGCGACACCATGCTCGCCAGCCATGACCTGTACGCCTTCGACAACGTGGTCACGGCGCCGCTGCACGGCTTTCGCGACACCGACGACTATTGGGCGCGGGCAGCCAGCAAGCCGGTGCTGTCCAGCGTCGCCGTTCCCACGCTGGTGCTCAACGCGCGCAACGACCCCTTCTTGCCCGCCCGCCACCTGCCCGGCCCCGGCGAGGTCAGCGCCCAGGTGTGGCTGGAGCAACCGGAGAACGGCGGCCACGTGGGCTTCCTGACCCCGCCCGACGGCCTGCTGCGCCACCTGCCGCTGTTGCCGTATGGGGGACACATCGGCTGGCTGCCGAGCCGCATCCTGCGCTTCTTCGACGGCGTCGCCTAGCGCGGCGGACCGGAGGCGCGCGGCCGGCAGCACCACGCAACGCATCGCATCACGCGGGCATCGCGCCCGCGCAGGAGACAAGAAAAATGGATGACATCGTCAAGCAGGCCATGGCCCGCTGGCCCGACGTGCCCAACTGCTACGGCTGGCTGGCGCTGGACCGCCGCGGCCAATGGCGCGTGCACAATGAATACGCACAGCAGCACGGCTTGTCGGGCGACCCGATCCGCCACGAAGCCCTGATCGCCTTCATCGAGCGCAATTACCAGTGCGATGCGCGCGGCGGCTGGTACTTCCAGAACGGGCCGCAGCGCGTGTTCGTCTCGCTGGGCTACGCGCCGTGGGTGGCACGCCTGCACCAGGGACGGCTTGCCACCAGCAGCGGCCGCGCCTTCACGCCGGCATCCTGCTTCGCCGACGAGCACGGCAATGTGGTGCTGGCCGGCGCAGTCGAAGGTGAGAGCGGCGTGCAGGCCGCGCTGCTGCACGACCACGATCTCGACGCCTTCAGCAGCGCCAGCACCTGGCATGGCGAAGCGTGTGGCGCGGCGCTGGGCGTGTTCCACCACGCCGGTCGCGACCTGTCCATCGATCCCATCACGGAAAAGGAAGTGCCCGCGCGCTTCGGCTTCCTGCGCGTGCCGCAGCCGGAATAGTTCGGGTCGGGCCGTCCGGCCCGAGCCGCCTAGTTCGGCATGCCCTTGTTGTCCTGGCGGTCCTCGCGGAACAGGCGCTGCAGCTGGTGCAGGCGCGCATCGACCTCGGACAGCGTGTAGAAATCGCCGTCGCCTGACTTGCGCGCGATCTGCAGCTGCTCGATGGCTTCCTGGTAGGAGCCATCCATCGCATAGCGCTCGGCCAGCGCCTGGTGCTGTTGCAGTTGCAGGCCCTTGCCGGCATAGGCGCGCGCCAGCAGTTCCCACCACTCGGGCCGGGTGTTTTCTTCGCGCGTGCGGTCGCGCAGGTAGGCGATGGCCTCGTTCCACTTGCCGGCGGCGATCAAGGTCTCGCCGTAGCACAGCGCCACCGCATGCGACAGCGGGAAGACGCGCATCGACGCCTGTGCCTGGCTCAGGGCTTGGGGAATACGCCCCTGGGCGCGCGCCAGCTCGATCGCCATGACGTCCAGCATCGGGCTGCCCGACGTCGCGCCGGGAATATTGCCGTAGAGACGGCGTGCCTCGCCCAGCGCAGTCTCCGCGGCAGCGGAGCGTCCGAGGCGCTGCTCCGTGAAGGCGATGCCGTACAGCAGGGCCGGCTGCCGCGCGGGCGTGGCGCTGGCCAGCTGCGTCTGCATCGCGCTGCGCAGGTTCTGCAGGTCGCTGGGCGTGGTCTCCTGCAGCACACGCGCACGCACGCGCGCGAACTCATAGTCAGGCGTGGTGACCACCTTGCGCGCGGCCACGTGGCTGGCGCGGTCCTGCATATCGGCGATACGCTCGGACGTCAGCGGGTGGGTGCGCACGTAGGCGGGCAGCGAGTTCTCGGAGATCCCCATCACGCGCTGCAGGCGGCGGAAGAAGTCCGGCATGCCCTGCGGATCGAAGCCCGCCGCCGTCATGATCTGGAAGCCGACGCGGTCTGCCTCGCGCTCGGCGCCGCGCGAAAAGGACAGCTGGTTGGCCACGGCCATGCCCTGCCCGCCCATGGCCAGCGCCGCCGCGGCATCGCCGCTCTTGGTGGCGGCCAGCCCCGCCAAGGCCATCGCGGCCAGCGCGATCCACATCGACTGGTCCTGCTTGGTGATGCCGCGCGCGATATGGCGCTGCATCACGTGGCCGATTTCGTGGCCCAGCACCGAAGCCAGTTCCGACTCGGTTTCCGCCTGCACCAGCAGGCCGGTGTGCACGCCGACATAGCCGCCCGGCATGGCGAAGGCGTTGATGGTGCGATCGCGCACGGCGAACAGCTCGAAGCCGGTGGCAAAGGTGCCGGCGCCGTTGGCGCCGGAGATGTTCTGCTTGCGCGCGGCCTCCACCAGCCGGTAGCCGAGCGCGTTGAGGTAATCCGACAGCAGCGGGTCGCTCAGGTAGTCGGGATCGCGGCGGATCTCGCGCATGATGCGGTCGCCCAGCCGCTTCTCCATGTCGGGCGACAACGCCGCGCTGGACGGATCGCCCATGTCGGGCAGTTGCGGCCCGCTGCCCTCCACCACCGTGCCGCCGCTGTGCGCGCCGAAGTCCGACTTCTGCCCGGCCTTCACGCTGCGGTTCAGGTTGTCGTAGACCTGGTCGCTCGCTTCCGCAGCGCCCCGCGCGCCGATGTTCAGGCCCGGCGGGGACTGCGACCAGCCGGGCATGGCGAGGCTCAGCGCCAGCAGCAACGCCAGCGGCCGCTTGATGCCGCGCGGCCGCGCGACGGCGTGGCCGGCCGGATTGCGGCCGGAGGCATGCGGGGCGCGGCCGGGGCCGGTGCGGGGCAGTCGAGGCAGTTGCATATTGCTATGATAGCGGCGTTCCGCAGCCGTTCCCACGGGGCATCCCCTGCCCCGGGAACGGCTGCACCGGTCGCGCCGCGCCCCAACCGCCCCTTGCCAAGCCATGAGCCAGCTCACCCATTTCGACACCGCCGGACAAGCCCATATGGTCGATGTCGGCGCCAAGGCAAGTACTCACCGGGTGGCCGTTGCCAGCGGCACCATCACCATGCAGCCCGCCACCTTCGCGCTGGTGCGCGACGGCAGCGCCAAGAAAGGCGATGTGCTGGGCATTGCACGCGTGGCCGCCATCATGGCCACCAAGCGCACGTCCGACCTGATTCCCCTGTGCCACCCGATCGGCCTGACCAAGGTCGCCGTCGACTTCGCGCTCGACGAAGCCGGCGCCAGCATCACCTGCACCGTGCGCACCGAAACCCATGGCCAGACCGGCGTGGAAATGGAGGCGCTCACGGGCGTGCAGGTGGCGCTGCTGACCATCTACGACATGTGCAAGGCGGTAGACCGCGGCATGGTGATGGGCAATGTGCGGTTGATGGAAAAGCACGGCGGCAAGTCGGGAGACTGGGTGGCGGAAGCCTAAGGCCTTGATTTGAAAGCCGACTGGCGCATGCCTGCATTCCGGGCCGCGCACCATCCGCAAACGCAAACGCAAGCGCAACAAACAAGAAACCCGCCGAAGCGGGTTGGTGGGTCGGGTGTCGGAACGAAGCGCAAGTGAGGTTGCGGCCCGATATCGGTGGCCGCCTTGGGTTAGGTTCGTTCCGACGCGAGACCAGTCTACGAGCATCCGATTGCCTGCCCTATTGGGGGAAATCGTGATGGCGAGACCAGGAAGTGATTCCGCGTGATCCACCTCAATCTCTGCAACGAATCTCCGACACATGCGTGCTGTCGTGCAGCCTCGCGCCACGGCTTTGCGTTGCTCCGCCAAGAAGGTCTCACCTAGACTGAACATCTATCAAAGCGATGGGGTAAGCCACGGTCCGGACTGCCGCGATCCGGGGCAGCCCCCACGACCGCACCAAGGAGACCAACCATGCTCACCCAGAAGACGAAGGACATCGTAAAGGCGACCGCGCCGGTGCTGGCCGAACACGGCTACGACATCATCAAGTGCTTCTATAAACGCATGTTCGAGGCGCATCCCGAACTGAAGAATGTCTTCAACATGGCGCACCAGGAACAGGGCCAGCAGCAGCAGGCGCTGGCACGCGCGGTCTACGCCTATGCGGAGAATATCGAGGACCCGAGCAGCCTGATGGCTGTGCTGAAGAACATTGCCAACAAGCATGCGAGTCTCGGCGTGCGGCCGGAGCAATACCCGATCGTCGGGGAAAACCTGCTGGCTGCCATCAAGGAAGTCTTGGGCAGTGCAGCAACCGACGACATCATTTCCGCATGGGCACAAGCCTACGGAAATCTCGCCGACGTCCTGATGGGCATGGAAAGCGAGTTGTATGAACGCTCCGCCGGGCAACTGGGCGGATGGACCGGCTGGCGCACCTTTGTCGTGCGCGAAAAGCGGCCCGAGAGCAGCGTGATCACGTCGTTCATCCTCGAGCCTGCCGATAGCGGGCCGGTGGTGAACTTCGAACCCGGTCAGTTCATCAGCATCGCCGTTGACGTACCTGCCCTGGGCTTGCAGCAGATCCGCCAATACAGCCTGTCGGACATGCCCAATGGGCGCAGCTATCGGATCTCGGTGAAGCGCGAGGGCGGCGGCGCGCAGCCGCCGGGCTATGTCTCATGCCTGCTGCACGATCACGTCAATGTCGGCGACGAGGTCAAGCTGGCCGCACCCTATGGCAGCTTCCATATCGACGTCAACGCCAAGACACCCATCGTCCTGATCAGCGGCGGCGTGGGGCTGACCCCGATGGTCAGCATGCTCAAGCGGGCCATACAGGACCCGCAGCGCCAGGTGGTGTTCGTGCACGGCGCACGAAACAGCGGGGTGCATGCCATGCGCGACCGGCTGCGCGAGGCCGCCAAGACCTATGCCAATTTCAGCTTGATCGTGTTCTACGATGATCCGCTGCCGCAGGACGTTGCGGGCCAGGACTTCGACCACGCGGGGCTGGTCAACGTCAAGTCGATCAAGGATGCGATCCTGTTGCCCGACGCGGACTATTACATCTGCGGCCCGATCCCGTTCATGCGGATGCAGCATGACGCGCTGAAGGAGCTGGGTGTCCGTGAGGCACGCATCCACTATGAGGTATTCGGTCCGGACCTATTTGCCGAATAGGCCCAGGCCAGGAAGCCGGTGGGAAGCCGGTGGGAAGCATTGGTCGTGCCGATCGCTGTTCGGCGCTGTTTTCTACCGGCTCGCTCTGCGCCATTCGACTCGCATGAGCTGACGACGAGGCAAGCCGCCTGATGCCGCACCCATCGGCACTTCCTCTATAGCGCTTCAGCCGAAGCGGCATGGCGCGGGTGCCGCCCCGGCGTCGCCGAATCAAATGTCGTCAGCGGAAGGGAAGCCACGCCCTGCGCCGTTGATTCATCGGACCATTCGCGGCACCGGATACTGTTGCGGCCGGACCCCTTGGCCTCATAGAGCAAGGCATCGGCGGCGGCGATCAAGGACGCTTCGGTCACGTCATCCCCCGCCACCGAAAAATCGACGGACAACACACCAAAGCTGGCCGTGGCTGCGATGCTTCGACCGGGACCATCCATCGTCGGGCTGTCTGCAATCGTCGCGCGTAGCCGTTCCGCAACGTCCAAGGCGCCATCGAGATCCGTTTGCGACAAGACCAGGAGAAATTCCTCGCCGCCATAGCGCACTACGCTGTCGGTGTACTTGCGGGTTGTCGCCTGAAGCGTCGCCGAAACATGCTGGAGCACGGCGTCGCCGGTCTGGTGCCCATGGGCGTCGTTGATCAACTTGAAGTGATCGATGTCGCAAACCACCAAGGTCAACCAATTCTGGTACCGCCGCGCCCGCACGATCTCCGTCGGCAACAGCACCTCATGCAGATGGCGCCGGTTGTAGCACCCGGTCAGGTGGTCGCGTATCGAGAGATGCTTCACTTCCATCAGCCCCCGATACTCGCCGCGCCACAGCCGATGGTAGCGCCGGGCCGCGACAATGCCGAAGCTGTTGGCAAGCAGCAAGAGCATCGACATGGTCAGCGCATCGGAGGGTGTCAGGTTCCCCTTGCTCAGTGCGATCACGATGAAGGCTGCCGTGGCAGCGACAGCGATGCCCTTGGCAATGATCAGCCGATTGGGGATGAAGACGTAGACCACAATCAGCATGATGCACAGGGACATCGCATGCAATAGGATTTCCCTTGGGCGGAACCAGACGATGAGCATGAACGTTGCCATCCCCACCACCTCGGCGGCGCTCGCGACAAGCCAGTGAGCCGCCATCGATTCGGACTCATCGCGGATCAGGTGCAAGCCCATGATTGCCGTGATGGCCACCAGCATGCGGCCTGCGAGCAGGATCAATGCGGCCCGCCCATAACCCAGGGCGGCGACATCCGTCAGGGAAAAGGCCAGGTAGAAGGCAGAACAGAAAATCAGCGTGAGCCGCAAGGACGCATGGCTGACGTTCAGGTGGTGGCGCTGGAAGGCAAGCTCCGTTTCGGCATGACGGAACTCCACGTGCAGCGGCGCGATGGCAAATTTGGATTGGGATTCGGGATTCAAGGTCTTGTGCGGCAACGTCTGCCTTGAAAGGCTTCATACAGCCGGCATTCTACGGCGGACAGCGACGGAAACGGTGATTCGCGAACCGATCTGCGTGCCGGCAACGATCAACGACACGCGACGTCGATGGCGCATCGACACTGCAAACCCGCTCGCGCCCAACCGCAATCCTCCAACCCCGCGGGGACGAGACCAGGCGCTTTCGCCTGTTGAAGAATCTCGTCCGCTTGCGGCATTGGCACCTGCCGATCGTCGGCGTCCTGCAGATCATCAGTCGACCTCAGTCGATCGAGCGCCGCCAGTAGGTCCGGTAACGCCGGCCCAGCACGGGTCCCTTTGGCGTGAACACATTCGGGCCGCTGACGACCGCCTGGTAGTCCTTGTTATCGATCTGCACCGAGATCGGCACCGGCGTCGGCGCAAAGCCACCGCCGGGGAGTACCACATAGCGGGTGTCGGCGCCGCCCGCAGTGACATCAACGTTCGAAGCCCCGGTCAGGTAGCTCACCATGTAAAAGCGGGCCTCGCCAAGGTTCGAGGTGCAGGCATTGGCGGCGACCGTGGCGGGCACGTTGGTGGTGAAATTGACCGTGCCATTCATGGTCGTCGAGCCGCTGACCACCTTTTCTCCCGCACCGAGCGTGATATACCAGCCGCTGGCGTTGGACAGGGCCTGGTTGGCCGCCGCGGCCTGATCCGCGGTCCCCACCTGCACCAGGTTCGAGGTCGCGTCGTACAACTGGCCGGCCACCCCCGTGGTGGACCCTGCCGCGCCTTCGACGATCGGGGTCGAGCGCTGCGCGTACATGGCGTGATCGTCCTTGATCATGTAGTAGCGATTCGTGACGCTCGTGTCGAACGGGTGCTCGCGGTCGCCGGAGCCGATCAGCAGGCTGTCGGTCGGATTCAGCGTGGAGGCGGGAACGATATCCGGCGCGAACAGGAACCTGCGTGCGTTGGCACCGGTGCCCCCCAGCGATGCCAGCTGCGATACGGTCCACTTCGCCGGCGACGGGTCATTGATATTGATGCGCCAGATATTGCCACCGGTGTCGGCCGCGTAGAGGCGGTCGACGTTGCCGTCGCGATTGGAGTCGTAGATCGCGATATTGGCGGGGATCGGGTAGGTCATGCCGGGCACATTCAGGGCATTGGCCCCGGTGGTCACGGCGGGTCCTGCCTGCCAGACGATGGCGCCCGTGGTGGCATTCAGCACCATCACGCCGCGCCCCTGCGGCGCCGTCGGCACCTGGCCGAAGTCATTGACGACAGGGTCATAGCCCAGTCCGAAGATCAGCACGGGGCCGCTCGTCACGGCGGGAATGTTCGCCACGCGCAGGTCCGACCAGGTCTGCCCGAGTTCGCCGAATCCCGCATCGCTCGCGCTATGCTTCCACAGCAGCTTGGGCGTCGAGGGATCGGTCACGTCGAAGGCATACATGACCCGCCCGCCCCGGCGCATCGTCACGAACAGATAGGCCTGCGTGACGGTGCCAGAATTGGCATCGGTCACGGTGTAGACCGTTGGGGAACCGTCGACGAAGTAGGGCTTGGGCGTGCTCGACGTGATCTGCGGCGAATGCTGGTACATCCGCTTGAACTTATCGAAGCCCTCGACCGGCGCGAACGCCCACAGTTCGGTGCCGCCGTTGGTGCCTTGGCCACCGGTGATGGCGTGCAGCATGCCATCGTTGGCGCCGTAGAAGACCACGATGTCGTTCGGGTCCTGGTTCCGATAGTAGTTGACCACCGCCGGCCTGGAATGCAGCACGTCTCCGTGTACGAAGCCGCGGATGTTATAGGTCGTCGGGGCATTGGAGTTGGCCGTCGCGGGATCGTCCTGCAGGACATTGCCCCCGCGCACCCAGTTGATGATGGACGAGGCGCTGATCGTGTCGGTGCTCTGCAAGCCGAGCATCGACGCAACGATCGAGGCATTGCCCGTGCTGAAAGGCGTCGCCGACAGCAGCGATCCATTGGCGCAGTTGCCGGTACAGGTGTAGACCTTGCGGCCGGTCTGGTCAGTCGCGAACGCGGTGCGCAGATACTGCGCCGCTGCACCTTTTTCCACCAGGTCGCCGTCCGGCAAATCGGATTTGCCGCCAGCCCCCTGCGAATTACCGTAGAAGCTGGGGTCCCAGAACGTGGATGCCTTGGTCCAGAAGCTGATCGCTCCCGTCTTGAGGAAGCCGGTGGTGGGGCTCTGGGCGGCAACGTTCTGGCTGTCAGCCAGGTACAGATTGCCGTTGGCATCCGCTGCAAGCTTGTATTGCTTCAAGTTGCCGACCCAGTTGGGGCTGGCATTGGCGTCGGGCCGGAACATGCCCAGGTACACCTGGTTCAGGTAGGTGCCGCGCACGCTTACCGAGACCGGCAGCGAAACCGAGGCGAAGGTCGAGTTCACTGCCTGGATCTGATTCTGGATATCCGTCAGCGCCGCCGCCAGGGCGGAATCGCTGCCGGCCTGGTAGTAGGTGCCCTCGCCATTCTTTGCCATGCGCTTCATCATCGCGGTGAAGTCCGGATTGTTCTGCGCATTGAAGGCGTCGATGGTAAAGGTTTTGACCGCGCCGTTCGCTGCGGCCGCAGTACCGGCGCCGAGATCCGGGCGCTGGTAAAGGAACAGCGTCCAGGCAGCCTGCACATCCGCGATCGAGGAATACCCGGGATACTTTGCCAGCGTCGTGCTGGAGGGATCCGTCGAGGCCGGCGTCGGCGGCAACCCGCCCTGGCGGTTGTTGCCGATGAAGATGATGTAGGTCTTCGCGCAGTTGCTGCCGCTGCCGAGAGGGCTGTTGTAGGCCGAGGTGGCAGCGGAGCCTTTGTAGCCATAGCCGCCGCTCAGGCCGCCAATGCCTGAGGTCGTCAGATTGTTGGCGATCTTGTTACCTTGGACCATGCCCGTGTTGCCCGGGAAGTCCGCCAGCGGGTCCATGCCGGCCCAGCTGTTGGCACCCTTCAGATACAGCCAGGCTTCGTACAGGGCATTGGCATAATCGCCGGAGGCCTGGTCCACCTCCTCTTCGGGCGCGTTGACGTTGATGTTGCTGACGATATTCTGCAGCGCGGTTACATTGGGCTGCTGGCCCATGTCGCGTATGCCATAGCGCAGGTAGCCGCCATCGCGCTTGTTCTGCAGCGTGAACTCCATCAGGCCGACGTTCGCCCGCACCCCCTTTGCGTAGAGGTTGCCCACGAAATTGCTGATGGCCGCCAGTTCGGCCTGCCCCTGTGTCGACATGCCAACCCATTTCTGGGAGCTCTTGGACCAGTTGGACGTGTTGTCCAGGATGAACAGGATATTCGGCGCCGGAGAAGCGACTGCCGGGGGCTGGTTATAGATGTCCGTATCATCACTGCGGCCCGGGATCGAAACCAAGGCCAGCGCAGTCATCAAAACAAGCTTCAGCAGGCTTGTCTTGTTCATGTGAAACCCTCCAGGGCAAGGGAAGTTGTCGGTCAGGCGGGGCACAATGCGGTCGAGTTCATCCGCACCTTGGCGCCCTGGTGCACGGTGACGGTCGCACCGGTGCGGTTGTCCAGCACGGACGCGGTGATGTCCCAATAGGTATCCTTGGGCGCGGACGCGGCGAAGTCGGCACTGTATCCGTCGGCAGCAGTCAGCTGCAGGCATGAGGGCTTGGCCACCTGGACGGTGTAGTCGGCCACGCCATCGTTGTTGATATCGATGTTGAAGGTCTGGGCCGTCGGGTTGTAGAAGCTGTTGGTGGAACTCATGACCTGCTCGATGGCCTGCTGCGCGGCGGCCGTGGCCTCTGCGCTGGCCTGCTGGTTGCTCACCGCGCGCAGGTTGGTCCTGCCCATCCGTACGGCGGACACCACCAGCAGCGTCAGCACCACCAGCATCACCAGCCCCACCACCAGGCTCACGCCTGCCTGCCGCGCAAGGCGTCGGGACGATCCGTGCTTCATCTCACTCTCTCCGGCTGCTGGGATTGACCACGCGCACGGTGCCAGCGTAGACGTGCCGCTTGAAGTTGTCCGAGAAGGGACCGACCGATCCCGCCGCGCCCAGGCTGTAGGTCTTGGTTGCCGTAGTGGCCGCACTGACGGACGCCTCCGTATTGCGTGCCAGCAGGTTGACCTGCACGGCCATCACATTGGGCCAGTCGGTCACGGCTGCCGGCACGGTGAGGAAGGGCACGGCCGGCGAGCCGGAGCCGATGCCGTCGATGCCGTAGTCGAGCTGCAGATTCTCGATGCCATCCACCAGCGGTGTGATGACGAACGCCGGCGCGTTGTTTGCCACGGTGAGCTCCAGGCGCTTGAGGGTCGGCACCGGCTTACCGCTGTCCGCGGCCGCGGTGCAGGTGGTGGCGCCGGCAGCGAAGATGTTGCAGGGGCTGACGAAATAGATGTGCTCGATATAACGTCGCAGCGCGGCCGGCGTGATGCCATCGTTTTGCGTCAGCGTGTAGAGCGAAGGCGCGGTCGGCGTCGGGTCGGGGCCGATGCCGGGCACAACGGCGCTTGGCGTGCTCTGCACATAGACCTGGCCCACGACCGCATTGGCGAGCGTGGGCAGCGTGTCCAACGTTTCCAGTCGCCGCACGACGAGGATATCCGTGCCCGCCACATGATTGGCATCCGCCAGGCACGCCGACAGGGGTGCCGGCACGGTGGCCGGCGCATCGTAGCCCTGCAGCGGCATGGCGAGCGCGTTGGAGATCGAATTCACATCCGTCGCGCAGGGGTCCGGCAAGGCGGTCGGCGGCGTGAAGCTGCCGCCGTACTGCCCGTAGTAGCCGGCATGCTGGATATCATCGCTGAGCAGCGAGAAGGCGTAGCGGCCGTTCTCGATCTGGCGCGCGGCCCTGTCGAGTTCATAACGCTCACCGCTTTGCTGGCTGATGAGGGCGGCAACGCCCGCCATCAGGAACAGGCCGATGGTGATCGCGACCATCAGCTCGATGAGCGAAAGGCCGGTCTGGCGCGCGAGTAACCTGGATGTCTTTGCCATGGCGCCGGACTCAGTTCAGGTTGGCGATCTGCAGCGTCGCGCTGACGACGCGCCGTTGCGTCTCGTCGCCATACAAGCCCATGGCACAGCCCAGCCCGGCGCCCGGGGCGACCGTCTTGCTGTTGCCCTGCCAGGCGACGCTGACGAGGTAGACGCCGCGCACAGCGTCGTAGCTGACACAACCGCGCGCGCCGATCATGGCGCCCACGCTATTTCCGCCCAGCGTCTCCGCGGAGCCGGACAGCAGATTGCTCCAGGTGGCAAGATCGTTGTTGGCCAGCGTATAGGCCTGGGCAGTGCCCAGCGAGCATGCGGGCGCCGCCGCCGCACCCGTGCCGAGATAGGGCACGCCGTTGACGGCGTCGGTGGTAAAGGCATAGCAGCCGGCGGCCACGCGATTGGTGTTGATGCGGTTGACCATGTCCTGCAGCAGGACCAGGGCCTGGGCGCGCTGGTAGGACTCGGTCTCGGCGCGCTGCGTCACCAGCAGCAGGCCGACCAGCCCGAGCAGCCCCACCAGCAGGATGACCAGGGTGACGAGCGCTTCGATCAGCGCGAAGCCGGCTGCGCGGCGGTGGAATTTCGGCGTGCAGACGCGCATCAGCAACTCCCCGCCTGGCTGCTCGGCATGCCGCTGAGCGTGACGCTGACGCAGCGCCCCTGCACCCCGGACGAGCTTGTGCTGATACTGAACGGCGCGACGCCCGCGGTGAGGCGGCCGTTTCCGCCATACACCAGTCCGGCGGTCGGCCCGCTCACCGTAAGCCCGGTCAGCGCCTCTTGCTGCATCAGGGTGGTCGTGCCGCTGGCGACCGTCCACCCGCTCTGCCATCCGCCCGACGCCGCGGTGATGGTGATATTGGCGTTGCGCTTGATCGCCTCGCTGCGCGCGAAGATCAGCGCGGACGTGATGTTGTAGGCTGCGGCGCGGACCTTCTGCCCGACAATGAACTGCGTAAAGAGGGGGGTGGCAATGCTGGCCAGGATGGCAACGACCATCACCGTCGTAAGCAGTTCGATCAGCGTGAAGCCCCGGCCCAGACGCGAGCCGGCAAACCCTTGCCCGATGGCGGAACGCATATTCCCGCTCACCAGCAAGTGGAAACGGTACCGGTACCGCTGACACCCTTGGTGCCGGCCTGATCGACGGTCAGGTTCTGGCAGAGGGTATCGTTGGTGGCTTGTCCACCGATCGGTGTCGCGGTCACCAGATAGGTTGGCGGCGCCACAGCGTTGCTGGCGGCGACGGTGACCGTGTAATTTCTCGCCACTTCAGAAGGAATCGTGGCGTAGCCGAGCGCCGTCATGCTCGTGGCATATTGGCGCGCGTCCATGTTGTACTGCTCTTGCTGGTTGGCCACGCCGAGGATGAAGCTTTGCGCCGCCGAGCGATTGCTGCGCACGATGTACTGCAAGTAGGACGGATAGGCGGCCATCGCGAGGATGGCGACGATCGCCACCGTGATCATCAGCTCGATGAGCGTAAAGCCGGATTGCGCGCTGGTGCCTCGCAACGCCCTTGATGCTTCACCAGCAGTGACGCGGCGCGCAGCGACCCCCGCAACCGATGCCTGGCGGCAAAGGAAGTGACCCATGTTGACCCCACATTTATATTTTTTTGATTTGACTTGCTCATCGGCACAGCAAGTGTGCGCAAGGAGACAGTCTGTCTGCAGATTTAACAACTTTTTTTGTGAATTTGCCACCAGTTTGTGGAGGAGCAGGCCGTTGTACAACATGACGACTCCCTACAGACATGGCCTATCACGCATGTGTCGTGCCATGGAATTCCGGCCATTGGCGCAGCGAACATTGCCCTGACAATGCCTTGGATCCGCAGCGGCTGCGGGAAAATCACGGCGGGGAAGTCGGGGACTGCGTGGCCGCCTGGGGCCGCCGCGAAGAGCGAGGCACCATGCTGCTGTGGTGCCGGCGATTCTTACCCGCCATGTCTCCGACTTACAACATCACAAGCCGCTCTGTAATAAGCGTAACGGCCGATCTCAGCGGCATCGGCGACATGGGTTCGCGCGCTAAATTGGTATTCAATTAGCAGAGGGACAGCCGCACTGCCGCCGCTGTCCAGGGAGTACCGAGGTGAGCATCATGAACGCGCGAAATCTGGGCCGGATCGGCCTGTTGGTTGCGGCGCTTGCCGTGGCCGGCGGCGCAAGCGTGCCAGCACAGGCCCACGGCGGCCACGGTGGCGGCCACGCGCATGTCGGGGTGGGCTTCTACTTCGGGCCGGGTTGGGGTTGGGGCTATGGCTACCCCTATGCCTACCCTTATCCCTATCCCTACTACTATCCCGGCTACTATCCGCCTGCCGCGGCGGCAGTCCCTAGTTCGCCGCCGCAGTATATCGAGCAGGGCGACGTGAACGGCGACATGAGCGGCGACATGAACGGCGGCGAGGCCGCCGGCACCGGCGATCCGGGCGCGACGGCTCCCGGCGTCTGGTACCACTGCCGCAAGCCCGACGGCTACTACCCCTATATCAAGGACTGTCCCGGCGGCTGGGAGGAGGTACCGGCCCAACCGCCTTCGAGCTGAGCGCGCGATCCCGCTCCCGATGACCCACGAATCGCGCCGCTAGCGTGCCGCCACTTCTCCGAGGTATGCAAATGAAAGCCCTACCCCTCTTCGGCCTGCCGCTCGCCGTGCTGGTCTTGAGCGGTTGTACGGTGCTGCCGACCGGGCCGAGCGTGATGGCGCTGCCCGGCACCGGTAAGAACTTCGACCAGTTCCGTGCCGACGATGCAAGCTGCCGGCAGTTCGCCTATGTCCAGGTGGGCGGCGTGACTGCCGACCAGGCGGCGACCCACAGCGCGGTCGGCAGCGCGGTGGTGGGCACGGCGCTGGGCGCTGCCGCGGGTGCCGCCTTCGGTGGCGGCGAGGGAGCAGCCATTGGTGCCGGCGCCGGCCTGCTGACGGGATCGGCAATCGGCTACAACAATGCGGCGTATTCGGGCTACGGCAGCCAGCAGCGCTATGACGCGGCCTATATCCAGTGCATGTACGCCAGCGGCAACAAGGTGCCGGTGTACGGCCACATGGCCACGCAGGTGGCGCCGCACCCCGGCACGGCCTACTACAGGCCGGCGCCGCCGCCACCGCCACCGCCGGGCTACTACGCCACGCCCGCCTATTGATCTCGGATGGATCCCCGATTGATCCCGCCGATTGAACCCGGATTGATCCCGGACCCCGGCCGGGGTCGCTGGCCCCGGCGCGCAGACGCTCAGTCCTCCTGCATCGTCGCGCCCTTGCGGCGCGCCCAGTCGCAGAAAGCCTGCGGCCTGTCCTCGGCGCGCAGGCCGGTGCATGCCTTGTTGACAGTGCCGAACTGCGCCGCCTCGTCGCCCGCATAGTAGAAACGCAGCCGCAGCAGCCACGTACGCGCGCGCGCCTCATCGCCCGTCAGCGCGAGCAGCCAGGCCGTGCGCGCGATCATCTCTGGCGTGGGCAGCAGATGCACCGCCGCGATATGGCCCGGCAGCAACTGCGCGGCATTCGCCGGCGTGATGCGCGCCAGTTCGGCGCGTTCCGCGCCCGCCTGGGTGCAGAACCAGAGGCGCGGCAGCGGCAGGGCCTCGCGCTTGGCGCTGCTGGCGTACTCGCGCGCTTCCAGGCGGCGGTAGTCCTGCCACATCGTCGTCAGCACGGCACCGGCGGCCACGATGAACACTGCCGCCGCCACGCGGCGCAGCCCTCGCGACGGCTGCCAGCGCAGCAGGCCGGATGGCTCCAGCCAAGCGATCAGGAAGCAGAACGGCAGCAGGAAGTAGGCGTAGTGCAGCGGGTATTCGAGCATCGAATGCGCGCACAGCATCGCTAACCAGGTCAGCACCAGCACCGTCTGCGCGCGCTCGTCCGCGCCGGCGCGCCACAGGCGCGCGCGCACCACGCGCCACAGCCAGCCCGCCAGCACCAGCGCCACGCCCAGCGCGCCCACCACGCCGGTCTTGGCCAGCAGGTCGAGCACGCCGTTGTGCGCGTGCAGCGACATCTCCACCGTCACGCCCACTGCCTCGAGCTGCTCGAACTGCGCCCAGCCGAATTCGCCCCAGCCCACCCCCAGCCAGGGATGGGCGCGGAACATAGCCCAGGCATGCGTCCACAGTGCGCCGCGCGCCGAGATCTGGTCGGACGCCTGCAACTGGGCGATGGTATCGAACAGGTTCCAGCCGAACATCTGCCCCGCCGACTTGATCAGCGGCTGCAGCACCAGCAGCATGACGACCAGCGCCACGGCGGCGAAGACCAGGCCGGCCGGACGCGCCATCGGTTCGCCTCGGCGCTCTGCGCTGGACCCGCCGAACATACTGCCGCGCTGAAGACCGCCCAGGCCGCCGCCCGCGCGCGCCAGCCAGGCCGCAACCAGCGCGTAGAGCGTCGCCAGCCCCACGTGCATCACGCCCGTGCGCGAGCCCGACAGCACGATGCCGCTCTCCAGCAGCAGCACCGCCGCCAGCCAGGCCGGCGCGCGCAGCCGCCCGCGCGAGGCCAGCCAGACCGAGGCCGCCAGCGCCAGGCCCTCGACTGTCGCCTGGTGGTTGGGCTGGTTCAGGTTGCCCCAGAGCCGCCGGTTGTCATCGTAGAAGTAGGAAGAGACCAGGCCGAGGCTTGCGGGCTCCATGTGGAAGACCTGGGCCCACTGCGCGACCGTGCCGAGCAGCCCGGCCACCAGCCAGGCCGCAGCGAAGGCGTCGACCAGTTGCCGCCGGCCATCGGCACCCGCGGCCTGCCCGTAGCGCCAGGCCGCGAACATCACCACGGCGGCGAGCGACAGCGACAACTGGGTGGTCAGGCGGTTGCCGGTCAGGTCCGGCATGCCCGCAGCGGCTTGCAGGAAGCCGGTAATGACGAGCCACAGCGGGAACAGCAGCACCCACGGCAGCAGCGGCGCATCGGCGCGATCCGTGCGCCGCGTGCCTGCCCTGCACAGCCCCCAGGCGGTCAGCGCGAACGCCAGTACCGAGGCCCATTCGCCATAGAAGGTGGCGAGTGGCAGGGTGTGCCGGGAAACCAGCGGGGGAAAGGTGACGGCGAGAAATACGGCTAGGGCCGGAAACGAGGTCCTGATCGGCGGCATGCGGGTGCCTGGTGGGGGCAAAGCGGCATGATAGCTTGGGGGGTGGGAAAAGAAAAAGCGCCCCGGAGGGGCGCCTTTTGGCAGGACACGGTCAGGCCGGAGCCTGGAACGCTGATCAGCAGATAGAAGCGCCCGTGCACGTACCGGTCTTCGCCCAGGTCAGTGCGGCAGAACCACCAGCCGCTCCGGCGGTAGGCGTCAGAATGTATGTTTCACCGGACAGCCCATTGACAGCTGCGCCAGCGGCACCAACTGCAGTCGCCGTGATCACACCACCTGCCGTCGTCGTCACCGACGCCACCAAGCCCGCCGAAGCCGTGGTATCCGCCGGAATACCATTCGTCCCCGGTTTGCCACATTGAGTGATGTCATTTGCCATTTCTTGATAGCACGCGTCGACGGCAAGCTTGTACGGCGCGGCAGCGTTCACAACTTCGGTGAATTTTGCCTTCTTGGTGTATTGCTGGTACTGAGGAATGGCAATCGCTGCCAGGATGCCGATGATCGCGATGACGATCATCAGTTCGATCAGCGTGAAGCCCTTCTGGACGCGGCGGCCCAGCTTTTTCATTTGTTGTACCCGTTGCATTTGGATTGACCCCTTGAAGAAATTTTCTTGATGTGACGAAGCATCGTGTTTCATGTGATGCGGGACATGTTTAGCAGGCTTTGTGCCAGCCCTTGCAACCGCCCTTTGTCTGCAAGAAGTGACAATTTTCGGCAGTTCCGACGCCGCCAGCTTTGCGCCAGCGCAAAAAATTGTCACCCATGCTGACAGCTTGCGGCAGCCGATGAAAGCAGTGTTTCATTCAGCATCAAATTTTCTGAAGACCACTTTCCCGATCCGGGAGAGGCTGCAGGAAACGAGAACGGCCGCAATCTGCGGCCGTTCGTGCAGCGGCGCCCGGCAGGCGCCGCCATCCGGATTGGGATTGGCGATCAGGCCGCCTGCGTGGCGCGGCGCTGCATCAGCTTGCCCACCAGCACCACCAGCGCGGCGCCGATCAAGCCGAACACCAGGTGCGCGTGCGACACATTGGCCTCGAACCAGGCATCGACGACCGGATCGGTGACCAGCATCTCGCCGGCCAGGTAGCCCAGCAGGGCGGCGCCCAGCACGATGATGATGGGGAAGCGCTCCATCACCTTGAGCAGCAGGGTGCTGCCGAACACGATCAGCGGGATGGACAGGCCCAGGCCCAGCACCAGCAGCATCAGCTGGCTGCCCTCGGGGCCCTTCTGCGCGGCGGCGGCCACGGCCACCACGTTGTCCAGCGACATCACCAGGTCGGCGATCAGGATGGTGCGGATCGCGGCCCAGATATTGTCCTTGGCGTCGTGGCCGTCCTCGTCGTCATCGCCGGTCAGCAACTGCACACCGATGTAGACCAGCAGCACGGCGCCGACGATCTTCAGGTAGGGCAGGCTCAGCAGCTTGACGGCGGCCACGGTCAGCACCACGCGCATGATGATGGCGGCGGCGCTGCCCCAGAAGATGGCCTTCTTCTGCTGTACGGGGGGCAGGTTGCGCGAGGCCAGCGCGATCACGACCGCGTTGTCGCCCGAAAGCACGATATTGGTCAGGATGATCGATCCCAGCGCGATCCAGAACGCGGTGGAGGACAGCAGTTCCACGGTGAAGCTCCTCGGTTTTTAAGTCTTGATGTTGATGACGGATGACAGCTCGCGCGCCGGCTCAGCGCGCCACTGCGGTATTTCGGATGTCTGAAATCTCAGACATGGAGATGTACCGTACGAACCTTTCGATTTGGTTTCAATCAGGATACCAGCAGACTCGGGAGATACCCTAGGCCCGCGTCCGCCAAAATGACAATGCCCCCGCACGGAGGCGGGGGCAAGGCGATACCGGCCGGGGCCGGCGGCCGCTACCTGTGCCGCGAAACGCGGCGGGCAGCGGTGGGAGGCGCGGAAATTACAGCGCAGCCTTCAGCAGGCGGCCCATTTCGGAGGGGTTGCGCGTGACCTTGATGCCGCACGCTTCCATGATCTCCAGCTTGGCCTGGGCGGTGTCGGCACCGCCCGAGATCAGCGCGCCGGCGTGGCCCATGCGCTTGCCCGGAGGCGCGGTCACGCCAGCGATGAAGCCAACCACCGGCTTCTTCATGTTTTCCTTGATCCAGTAGGCGGCGTTGGCCTCGTCCGGACCGCCGATCTCGCCGATCATGACGACGGCGTCGGTATCGGGATCGTCATTGAACATCTTCATGACGTCGATGTGCTTCAGGCCGTTGATGGGGTCACCACCAATGCCCACGGCCGACGACTGGCCCAGGCCCAGCGCGGTCAGCTGGCCCACGGCTTCGTAGGTCAGCGTGCCCGAGCGCGACACCACGCCGATGCGGCCCTTGCGGTGGATGTGGCCAGGCATGATGCCGATCTTGATTTCATCGGGGGTGATCAGGCCGGGGCAGTTCGGGCCGAGCAGCAGGGTCTTCTTGTTGCCCTTACGCATCTTGTCCTTGAGCTCCATCATGTCGCGCACGGGGATGCCTTCGGTGATGCAGACCACCAGGTCCAGGTCGGCGTCAACGGCTTCCCAGATCGCGGCGGCGGCGCCTGCGGGCGGCACGTAGATCACCGAGACGGTCGCGCCGGTGGCGCCCTTGGCGTCCTTGACGCTAGCGTAGATGGGGATGCCCTCGAAGTCCTCGCCGGCCTTCTTCGGGTTCACGCCGGCGACGAAGCAGTTCTTGCCGTTGGCGTAGTCACGGCAGCCACGGGTGTGGAACTGGCCGGTCTTGCCGGTGATCCCCTGGGTGATCACCTTGGTGTCTTTGTTGATCAGAATCGACATACTGTAATCCTTTGCTTGGCTGCAGGCGGCGCGCGGGCTCAAGCCCGGGCGCGCCGCTCGCGTTCGCGAATGGTTGGCGTTTCTGCGCGGGCTAATTACTTGCCGGCAGCAGCGGCCACCACCTTCTGGGCAGCCTCTTCCATGGTGTCGGCCGCGATGATGGGCAGGCCGGAGTCGGCCAGCATCTTCTTGCCGATCTCTTCGTTGGTGCCCTTCATGCGGACCACCAGCGGCACCGACAGCGACACAGCCTTCGAAGCAGCGATCACGCCTTCGGCGATCACGTCGCAGCGCATGATGCCGCCGAAGATGTTCACCAGGATGGCCTTCAGGCCGGGGTTCTTCAGCATCAGCTTGAAGGCTTCGGTCACCTTCTCGGTGGTGGCACCGCCGCCCACGTCGAGGAAGTTGGCCGGCTCGCCGCCGAACAGCTTGATGGTGTCCATGGTGGCCATGGCCAGGCCGGCGCCGTTCACCAGGCAGCCGATGTTGCCGTCCAGCGAGATGTAGGCCAGGTCGAACTTCGAAGCCTCGATCTCGTTGGCGTCTTCTTCATCCAGGTCGCGGTAGGCGACGATTTCCGGATGACGGAACAGGGCGTTGGAGTCGAAGTTGAACTTGGCGTCCAGCGCGATGACCTTGCCGTCGCCGGTCAGGATCAGCGGGTTGATTTCGGCCAGCGAAGCGTCGGTTTCCCAGAACGCCTTGTACAGGCCTTGCAGCGCCTGGCGCGCTTGCGGCAGGCTGGCGTCGGGCACGCCGATCTTGCGGGCGATGTCATCGGCATCGGCGTCCTGCAGGCCGGCTGCCGGGTCGACGATCAGGGTGTGGATCTTTTCCGGGGTGTGGGCAGCGACTTCTTCGATGTCCATGCCGCCTTCGCTGGAGGCCATCAGGGCCACCTTTTGCGACACGCGGTCCACCACCAGCGAAACGTACAGTTCCTTCTTGATGTCGGCGCCTTCTTCGATCAGCAGGCGGTTGACCTTCTTGCCTTCCGGACCGGTCTGGTGCGTGACCAGGGTCATGCCCAGGATGTTGCTGGCGTAGGTCTTGACCTCGTCCATGCTCTTGGCGACCTTCACGCCGCCGCCCTTGCCACGGCCACCCGCATGAATCTGTGCCTTCACGACCCACACCGGGCCGCCCAGGGTTTCAGCCGCCTTCAGGGCCTCGTCGATGGAGAAGGCCGGAATGCCGCGCGGAACCGGCACATTGTATTTGCGCAGGATTTCCTTGCCTTGGTACTCATGGATATTCATGCGTGTTTCCTTTCGGGTAGGCGTAAAAGGGATAAGTCTGTTGAGACGGGATCCGTGCTGGCGCCGGCCTGTTCAGCCGGCGGTCACAGTGGACCTGCCGGGCAAGGGCCGCGTTTCGCCGGACTGGCCGGCTTCGGGCCGCTGCACCGCGGGAGTCTGCGCCCCCTGGGTCCCGGGCTTGGGTTTCGGCTGGTGACCATACCAGCGCGGGTAAAACTGGCGCACCACCTCGCCTTCGAAGTGCAGGGCATGGCAGCCGTGCAACTGGTAGGGCGGGTCGGTCTGGGTATCTTCCGCGCCGTCGCGGATGCTGATGACATCGCCGGCGAAGGCCTGGATGGCGGTAGTCGGCAGCACCGAGGCCAGCTCGGTCAGGTGGGTGCATCCGGCCACGCCGCCGAGGCGCTCGCGCACGGCCTTGCGGAAGCCCTTCATCAGGTTCAGGCCCACCAGCTTGCGGTAGGCGGGACCGATGGTGTCGCAGTGGCCGGGATAAGGCACCCAGTCGGAGCAGGCGTCGGCGTCGAGCACATTCATGCGCAGGTCGATCGTCACGCGCAGCCACAGGTCATGCAGCGGCTGGCCCTCGGGGCGCACGCGCCCGCCGGCCAGCTCGATCTCGCGCGGCTTGGTGTCGGTCAGGCGGGCCTCGATGTCCCATAGCCCATCTTCCCTGAGATAGGCCTCGGCCGTAATGGCACGGCGATGCCGCAGGGCGCGGTTGACGGGCTGGGAAAGAGGCATGAGACCAGATTGAAGCGAGGACAAATAGGACGGCTCGGCCGGAAAACCGAAGGAGTTTAACATGCCGGGCCGCATTGTCCGGGAACTGCCCACGGCCGGCGCTGTCGGCGGCACATCGTCGGCCCCGGCCGCTTGCCGCGCGGATGCCTGCAACACCCGCACGGCGAAACGTGGCGCGGGCCTGCACGGTCCGAGCCGCCCGGGAATACACCTGATGGCGTCATAGGTATTTCCCAACAGACATGTATGGAAACGCACCCCGAGGGCCAGCACCGCGCCGGCGCCACGGCCGGCCTGCCCGGGCTAGCTGTCGCCTTCCGGCCATTCGTCGGGCAAGGCGTCGCCCTGCCCCATCACCTTGCCGATCACGCTGCGGGAAAAACCGCGCGCCATCATGAAACGGATCTGCTTGGCCTTGGCCTCCGGCGTATCCGGCGCCACGCCGAAGCGCTTCTGCCAGACCGCACGGGCACGCGCCAGCTCGGTGTCGGCCAGGCGCTCCTTCAAGTCTTGCAACTGCTCGCCGCCAAGCTGATGGGTCTTGGCCTCCTGCATCACCCGCGCCGCGCCGTAGCGTGCCGCGCGCCGATGCATCAGGCTGTCGACGAAGCGGGTATTGGACAGCCAGTTTTCCCGTTCGAGAGAGTCGAGCAACTGCTCCACCTCCTCGGCCGACTCGGCGTGCGGCGCCAGCTTGCGTGCCAGTTCGGCGCGGCTGTGCTCGCGGCGCGACAGGTAGCCGATGGCGCGGGCCTTGAGGGAAAGCGGAGGACGGGGTGGCATGGCGGTGGGGCGGGATGCCCGAGGCCGGGCTGACGGGGAGCCGGCGCGGACCGGTCGATGGAAGGAAGTGATAGGAGGGAGCGCCGGCAAGGCCGGCGCCCGGAGGCGGAAAAAGGGGCGCGTTGCCGGCGGGGACCGCCGGCAGCGGGAATCAGCCCTCGACCGCCTCGGCCGCGGCGCTGTTCAGCGGCGCCACGCCCAGTGCCACGCGCACCTTGTTCTCGATCTCGTTGGCGATATCGGGGTTCTCGCGCAGGAACTCGCGCGCGTTGTCCTTGCCCTGGCCGATCTTCTCGCCGTTGTAGCTGTACCAGGCGCCCGATTTCTCGACGATCTTGGCGTCCACGCCCAGGTCGATGATCTCGCCCTGGCGCGAGATGCCCTGGCCGTAGAGGATGTCGAAGAAGGCCTCGCGGAACGGCGGCGACACCTTGTTCTTGACCACCTTGACCTTGGTCTCGTTGCCGATCACGTCATCGCCCTTCTTGATCGAGCCGATGCGGCGGATGTCCAGGCGCACCGAGGCGTAGAACTTCAGCGCGTTGCCGCCGGTGGTGGTTTCGGGCGAGCCGAACATCACACCGATCTTCATGCGGATCTGGTTGATGAAGATCACCAGGCAGTTGGTGCGCTTGATGGTGCCGGTCAGCTTGCGCAGCGCCTGGCTCATCAGGCGGGCCTGCAGGCCGGGCAGCGCATCGCCCATCTCGCCCTCGATTTCCGCCTTGGGCACCAGTGCCGCCACCGAGTCGATCACGATCAGGTCGACGGAACCCGAGCGCACCAGCGCGTCGGCAATTTCCAGCGCCTGCTCGCCGGTGTCCGGCTGCGAGATCAGCAGATCGCCGACGTCCACGCCCAGCTTGCCGGCGTAGTTGACGTCCAGCGCGTGCTCGGCGTCGATAAAGGCGCAGGTGCCGCCCAGCTTCTGCATCTCGGCGACCACCTGCAGCGTCAGCGTGGTCTTGCCGGACGATTCCGGACCGTAGATCTCCACCACGCGGCCGCGCGGCAGGCCGCCCACGCCGAGCGCGACGTCCAGGCCGAGCGAGCCGGTGGACACGACCTGGATGTCCTGTTCGACCTCGCCGTCGCCCAGGCGCATGATCGAGCCCTTGCCGAATTGCTTCTCGATCTGGGAAAGCGCCGCGGCAAGTGCCTTTTGCTTCTCCGCGTTCACGCCTGCGCCCGCCTTCTTGTCGTCCATGGTCGTCCTTCCGTCAATGGTGTATAAATAGCCCGCATATGGCGCGGCGCCTGGTTTTCCGTGGATGCCGCGCCGGCACCGCCGGTGCGCCCACGCCTCAACGCTTCCGTCCTGGCGTTCCCGTTTCCGCTTTACCACGGCGTACCGAATCGCCGCGTACCGAATCGTCGCACCCGGGGGGGGGCGCGGACCCGGCAGGATCGGCTGGGCATGCAGGCCCGCTGCCGGTTCTCACCGGATGTGCGGGTACTGTATAAAAAAACAGTATGCTTGGCAAGTACCGCCTGCACCGCAGATGCACAGAGAGGCATCGACGGCGCGCGGGGCGGGCCAGGGAGGAGACACACCCTATGCGTATTCTCATCGCCGAAGATGACGACGTGCTGGCAGACGGCCTGACACGTTCGCTGCGGCAGTCCGGCTACGCCGTCGACCACGTCGCCAGCGGGCTGGAGGCCGATTCCGCGCTGTCCACGCAGAATTTCGACCTGCTCATCCTGGACCTGGGCCTGCCGCGCATGTCCGGTCTGGAGGTCCTCAAGCGGCTGCGCGCGCGCGGCGCGATGCTGCCCGTGCTGATCCTGACCGCCGCCGACAGCGTCGACGAGCGCGTCAAGGGCCTGGACCTGGGCGCCGACGACTACATGGCCAAGCCCTTCGCGCTGACCGAGCTGGAGGCCCGCGTGCGCGCCCTGGTGCGGCGCGGCGCCGGCGGCGGCGGCACGCTGATCCGGCACGGTCCGCTCACCTTCGACCAGGTCGGGAGAGTCGCCTTCCTGAACGAACAGATGCTGGAGCTGTCGGCGCGCGAGCTGGGCCTGCTGGAAATCCTGCTGGCCCGTACCGGCCGCCTGGTGTCCAAGGAGCAGCTGGTGGACCATCTGTGCGAATGGGGCGAAGAGGTCAGCAACAACGCCATCGAGGTCTATGTCCACCGGCTGCGCAAGAAGATCGAGGTGGGCGGCATCCGCATCGCCACGGTGCGCGGCCTGGGCTACTGCCTGGACAAGTACCAGCCCGCGCTGACGGCGCAGGCCTGAGCGCGGCACAGGCCCGGCCCGGAACAAAGGAAGGCATCCGCACCCCATGAGTCTGCTCGGAATATCTTGGCGTCGCCCCTTGGCGAAGCGGCGGCAAGCGGATGCGGCGGCGAATACAGCGACGGAAGCGGCGACGGATACGGCAGCCGACGACGCCTCCGACGCGGCGCTGGCCGATGCCCTGCCCCACCTCGAAGACGACGCGAACCAGGCGGCGCCGCGCTCGCTGTTCGGCGAGATCCTCGACTGGATGCTGGCGCCGCTGCTGCTGCTGTGGCCGATGAGCATCGCCGTGACCTACCTGGTCGCCAAGTCCATCGCCAACGGCCCCTACGACCGCTCGCTGGAAGCGAGCACCATCGTGCTGTCCCAGCAGGTGCGCGAAGTGAACGGCAGAGTCACGCTGCAACTGCCGCTGTCCGCGCGCGAGATCCTGCGCGCCGACGAGTCCGACAACATCTACTACCAGGTGGTGGGCACGCGCGGCGAATACGTGGCCGGCGACCGCGACCTGCCGCTGCCGGGCGAGGAGGACCAGGGCCACGCTGGCCTGGTCTCGCTGCGCGACGACCGCGTCAAGGGCAACGACGTGCGCGTGGCCTACACCTATGTCGAGCTGCGCAATGTGGCGGGCGACCAGCCGGTGCTGGTGCAGGTGGCCGAGACGCTGGACAAGCGCGCGCGGCTGGCCAACGAGATCATCAAGGGCGTGATCCTGCCGCAGTTCGTGATCCTGCCGCTGGCGGTGGTGCTGGTATGGTTCGGCCTGACGCGCGGGCTGGCGCCGCTGACCGCGATCCAGCAGCGCATCCGCGCCCGCAATCCCGGCGATACCAGCCCCATCGAAGAAGGCACGGCGCCACAGGAGATCACGCCGCTGGTGGCCTCCTTCAATGAACTGCTGGCGCGGCTGGACCAGTCGGTGCAGACGCAGAAGCGCTTCATCGCCGATGCCGCCCACCAGATGAAGACGCCGCTGGCGGGCCTGCGCATGCAGGCCGAGCTGGCGCAGCGCGAGCAGTCGCCGGAAGAACTGCGGCGCTCGCTGGCGCAGATCGCCGGCAGCTCGGAGCGCACCGCGCACCTGGTTACACAGCTGCTGTCGCTGGCGCGCATGGAGAACCTGGCCAGCGGCGCCGGCATGGCGCCGCTGAACCTGGCCGCGCTCGCGCGCGAGGTGGTCAAGGACTGGCTGCCGCGCGCCTGGGAACGGCGCATCGACCTGGGCCTGGACGCCGGCGATCACCCGGTCATGGTGCAGGGCAACCGGCTTATGCTGACGGAGATGCTGAACAACCTGATCGACAACGCCATCCGCTACACGCCGCCGGAAGGCCACGCCACGGTGAGAGTCAGCGCCGATCCCTTCGAGCCCTTCGCCTATCTCGACGTGGAAGACACCGGTCCGGGCATCCCCGTAGCGGAACGCGAGCGGGTGATGGAGCGCTTCTACCGTGTGCTCGGCACCAATACCGAGGGCAGCGGCCTGGGCCTGCCCATCGTGCGCGAGATCGTGCAGCAGCACGGCGGCGAGATCCACATCCTCGACAACGTCTACCAGCAGGAGCCGCGCCGCGCCGGCGCGCGCCTGCATGTCACGCTGCGGCGGCCCGCCGCCGGCACGGACCACTGAGCATGGCCAGCCCCCACGACACACCCGCCGAGCAGCGCGCCTGGCACTGCAACCTGCGCTGGATCGCCGCGCTGCTGGCGATCTGGTTCCTCGTCACCTTCGTGGTGAGCTGGTTCGCGCGCGAACTGCGCTTCGACTTCTTCGGCTGGCCCTTCTCCTTCTGGGTCAGCGCCCAGGGCGCACTGGTGGTCTACGTGCTGATGGCGGCCGTCTACGCCTGGCGCATGAATCGGGCCGACGATGAAGCCGCCGCGGTGCCGACCGCCGTGGACAGCACCGCGCGCGACGATGCTGCGTAGCGGCATGTGACGCGCGGCGCCAGCCGCCTTTTTCCCGCCGATTCCCGTTTGTGCCGTTTGTGGCTTGCGCAACGCAGCAAGAACGCATGCGTGGCAACGCACGCTTCGAACTAGCGCGAACTAGCGTATACCCCGACCTTTCCAGCGCGATTCTTCCGGGAATCTGTCAGAACGCAGTAAGTTTCGCCTCCCACAATCCTTGCAACTTCTGCCGGCCCGGCGCTTCCTGATGCGCTCGCGCGCATCCGCGCCACAACCGGACGAAGACCCCAACGACAATCGGAGGAGACATCATGGCTAATGCGCAGCAGGTTGCGATGCCGCGAGGCAGTGCACAGAACGCACCCATGACCAGCGAGGAAAAGAAGGTCATCCTGGCCTCATCGCTCGGTACGGTGTTCGAGTGGTACGACTTTTATCTGTACGGTTCACTGGCGGCGATCATCGCCAAGCAGTTCTTCGCCGGCCTGGACCCGACCTCCGCCTTCATCTTCGCCCTGCTCGCATTCGCCGCCGGCTTCATCGTGCGCCCCTTCGGCGCGCTGGTGTTCGGCCGCCTCGGCGACATGATCGGCCGCAAGTACACCTTCCTGGTGACCATCCTGATCATGGGCTTGTCCACCTTCATCGTCGGCCTGCTGCCCGGCTATGCGACGATCGGCTGGGCCGCGCCGGTGATCCTGATCGCCCTGCGCATGCTGCAGGGCCTGGCACTGGGCGGCGAGTACGGCGGCGCCGCCACCTATGTGGCCGAGCACGCCCCGCACGGCAAGCGCGGCTCCTACACCTCGTGGATCCAGACCACCGCCACGCTGGGCCTGTTCCTGTCGCTGCTGGTGATCCTGCTGGTGCGCGAAGTGACGGGCGCCGCCTTCGAGGACTGGGGCTGGCGCATTCCCTTCCTGGTCTCCATCCTGCTGCTGGGCACGTCGGTCTACATCCGCCTGTCGATGAGCGAATCGCCCGCCTTCCAGAAGATGAAGGCCGAGGGCAAGACCTCCAAGGCCCCGCTGACCGAGGCCTTCGGCCAGTGGCGTAACCTGAAGATCGTGATCCTGGCCCTGATCGGCCTGACCGCCGGCCAGGCGGTGGTCTGGTACACCGGCCAGTTCTACGCCCTGTTCTTCCTGACCCAGGTGCTCAAGGTCGATGCCAAGACAGCCAACCTGCTGATTGCCGGCGCCCTGCTGATCGGCACGCCCTTCTTCGTCTTCTTCGGTTCGCTGTCGGACAAGATCGGCCGCAAGTGGATCATCATGGTAGGCTGCGCGCTCGCCGTGCTGACCTACTTCCCGCTGTTCAAGGCAATGACCCACTACGCCAACCCGGCGCTGGAGCGCGCCCAGCAGACGGCGCAGATCGTCGTGACCGCCGACCCGTCGCAGTGCTCGTTCCAGGGCAGCCCGATCGCCCGCGAGATCGACTTCCGCAGCTCCTGCGACATCGTCAAGCGCACCCTGGCCCAGGCCAGCGCCAGCTATGAAGTGGTCAGCGCCCCGGCCGGCACCGTGGCCTCGGTGAAGATCGGCGACAAGGAACTCCCCGCCTTCAACGCCGGCCTGACTGCCGATCGCCACAGCTTCGACGACCAGAGCAAGAAGCAGATCGCCGCCTTCAAGAAGTCGGTGAGCGACGCCATGAGCGCCGCCGGCTACCCGAGCAAGGCCGACCCCGCCCAGATGAACACCGTGATGGTGCTGGTGCTGCTGGTCATCCTGGTGATCTACGTGACCATGGTCTACGGCCCGATCGCCGCGATGCTGGTGGAAATGTTCCCCACCCGCATCCGCTACACCTCCATGTCGCTGCCCTACCATATCGGCAACGGCTGGTTCGGCGGCCTGCTGCCCACCATCTCCTTCGCCCTGGTGGCGCAGAACGGCAATATCTACTACGGCCTCTGGTATCCGATCATCATCGCTGCCGTCACCTTCGTGATCGGCGCGCTGTTTATCCGCGAGACCAAGGACGTCGATATCTACGCTCACGACTGAGCCCGGGCAACGCCCGGCGTCCGGCCCAACCGGCCGGCGCCGGGGCGGCTGCCGCCGGCCCGCATCGCACCGCCGGCAGCCGCTCCCAAAAACTTTGCACAAGGCTATTGACAGCGTCTGAAGGCCACGTATAATAGCGGTCTTCCAACGGCGAATTAGCTCAGTCGGTTAGAGCGACGGAATCATAATCCGCAGGTCCGGGGTTCGAATCCCTGATTCGCCACCAGTTTCAAGCGAAAGCCGCGTTCCCGCAAGGGTTCGCGGCTTTTTGCTTAGGCTTGCCGCGCAAGGTGTAGCACACGGGTGTAGCACAACCTATGTCCCGCTACGTTCAGCGCTCCCGCCACGGCACGGCCTACCTCTTCCGAAGGCGCGTGCCGCCGCCGAACTTCCCCCCCCAGGCCAAGCCAGCGCTGCTGGAAAGTCCCGCAGCAAGAACGAACGCCCCGCTTGGCGGGGCATAAGGCAGGGGAAACGGAATGAGAAAGCCCAAGCCGCGGCCGGGGGCCCGGCCGCGGCTTGGCGCGCTAGATCGCGCCGGCCGGCTGCTCGCGCGTGATCTTGGGCCGCATATCGAGCACGCGCCGCACCTTGCCCGCGCCGCTACGGTCGATGCCTTGCGCATCCACCACCTGCACGCGCGTGGTAACGCCGACGTAGGTCTTGATCTGATCCTTCAGCTCGCGCTCCAGCGCCGCCCTGTCGTCGGCGCCCAGCGGGGCCGGGCGATCCGGCCGCGTCTCGACGCGGACCTCGAGCTTGTCCATGTGTCCGTCGCGGGTGACCAGCAGTTGGTACTGCGGCGCCAGCGCCGGGGCCTTCAGGATCAGTTCCTCGATCTGCGAGGGGAACACGTTGACACCGCGGATGATCAGCATGTCGTCCGAGCGGCCGGTGATCTTGCCGATGCGGCGCATCGAGCGCGACGTGGGCGGCAGCAGGCGAGTCAGGTCGCGGGTGCGGTAGCGGATCACCGGCAGCGCTTCCTTGGTGAGGGAGGTGAACACCAGTTCGCCCTCTTCGCCGTCCGGCAGCACTTCTCCGGTCCGCGGATCGATGATCTCGGCGTAGAAATGGTCTTCCCAGATGACCGGGCCGTCCTTGCTTTCCACGCATTCGCATGCGACGCCCGGGCCCATCACTTCCGACAAGCCATAGATGTCGACGGCATCGATGCCGGCACGGGCTTCGATCTCGGCACGCATGGCGTCGGTCCAGGGCTCGGCACCGAAGATGCCGATCTTCAGCGAGCTTTCGGACGGCTCCATGCCCTGGCGGATCATCTCATCGATCAGGTTCAGCATATAGGACGGCGTGACCATGATGATGTTCGGCTGGAACTCGCGGATGAGCTGAACCTGCTTCTCGGTCTGCCCGCCGGACATCGGGATCACCGTGCAGCCGGCCCTCTCTGCGCCGTAGTGCGCCCCGAGCCCGCCGGTGAACAGGCCATAGCCGTAGCTCACATGCACCATGTCCCCGGGACGGCCGCCGGCGGCACGGATGGAGCGCGCGACGATGCCGGCCCAGGTGTCGATATCGCGGGCGGTATAGCCCACTACAGTCGGCTTGCCGGTCGTGCCGCTGGACGCATGCACCCGCGCCACCTTCTCGCGCGGCACGGCAAACATGCCGAAGGGATAGTTGTCGCGCAGGTCCTGCTTGCTCAGGAACGGGAACTTCGCAAGGTCGGACAGCGACTTCAGGTCGTCCGGATGCACCCCGGCGGCGGCAAACGCCTTGCGGTAGTGCGGCACGTTGTCATAGGCATGGCGCACGCTCCATTTGAGCCGTTCGAGCTGCAGCGCCTGCAATTCATCGCGGCTGGCGCGCTCGATCGGCTCCAGCTCGTCGGGGTGGGAAGTGCGTTGGACCATTGTCTACTCCATCATTGTCGTGGCGCCACATGCATAGGGGGCCGGCGCGGGGAACTACCGAACTACAGGCACGGTTCAGATATGGGAACGGCTCTGCACCACGCGGAAACGGTTGGCGACGAAGGCCGCGTCCGACAGCGACGCATTGGCCGCCGGATTGGCGCCGGTGGCATGGAAATCGCTGAACGCCGCCGACTGGTTGACGAAGACAGCGCCGGTCAGGTTGAGCGACAGCGCCACGCCGCCATCCACGGCCGCGTCGCGGATGGCCTCGGCCACGCCGTCGTCGGTGGTGTAGGCGGACAGCGTCAGCGCGCCATGTTCCTTCGCACCGCGGTGGGCGAGCGCGACGCTGTGCGCCGTGTCATCGGTGGCCACCACGAAGGAGATCGGGCCGAACAGCTCCTGCATGATCTTGCCCTCGTCGCTGGCATCCACCTTGAGCACCAGCGGCGTACGCACTCGCGCAGCGGGGAACTCCGGGTGCTGCAGCGTACGGCTGTCGACAACGATCTCGCCCAGCGCGCGCGATGCCTCGATGCGCTGCACCACACCATCGTTCTGGATCGCGCCCAGCAGCTCCACCGCCTTGGCGGGGTCGGCGCCCAGCTTGCCCACGGCCTCGCCGATGGCGCCGGCCACCTGCTCGAAGCTCAGATGCCCCTCGGGTGTTTCGATGCCGCCCTTGGGCACATAGATGTTCTGCGGCGCGGTGCACATCTGGCCCGAATACAGCGACAGCGAGAAGGCGATATTGCGCACCATGCCTTTGAAGTCGCTGGTGGAGTCGATGATGATCTGGTTGACCCCGGCCTTCTCCGTGAACACGTGCGCCTGGTGCGCATTGCGCTCCAGCCAGTCGCCGTTGGCGCTGCTGCCGGTGAAGTCGATCAGGCGCACTTCCGGACGCAGGGCGAGCTTCGACGCCATGCGCTCGGTGGGGTCGTTGGCCACCAGCGTGACGATGTTGGGATCGAAGCCGGCTTCCTGCAGCACTTCGCGGGCCACTTCCACGGTGATGGCCAGCGGCAGGATGGCGCCGGGGTGCGGCTTGACCACCACCGCATTGCCGGTCGCCAGGCTGGCGAACAGGCCGGGGTAGCCGTTCCACGTCGGGAACGTGCAGCAGCCGATGACGAGGCCCACGCCGCGCGGCACCACCGTATAGCGCTTCTCCATGCGCAGCGGCTCATTCTTGCCCTGCGGCTTTTCCCAGACTGCGCGCTGGGGGATACGGCGCATCTCGTCCCAGGCATAGGCCACGGCCTCCAGCCCACGGTCCTGCGCGTGGGGACCGCCCGCCTGGAAGGCCATCATGAAGGCCTGGCCGGTGGTATGCATGACGGCGTATGCCATCTCGAAGCTGCGCCGGTTCAAGCGCTGCAGGATTTCCAGCGATACGCCGACCCAGGCCTCCGGCCCGGCCTTGCGCCAGGCGGGCAGGCCCTCGGCCACGCCGGCGAAGAGCTGGTCGAGATCCGGCTTCGGATAGCTGACACCCAGCTCGATGCCATAGGGCGAGACTTCCTTGCCGGCCTGCCCGATGGTGCCGGGCTGCGTGAGCGCGAACGGCTTGTTCAGGCGGGCTTCGAAAGCGGCCTTGCCATCCGCATTGGCGGTTTCGCCGTAGACCCTGGGGCTCGGCATCTCGGTGAACGGGCTCCAGTAGCCGCGCTCGGCGATGGCCTGGGTGGCTTGTTCGAGCAGCGCCTGGTGACGCGTGAAGAAGGGATGGGACACGGCTTGCTCCGCAATGAAACAGGTTCTGGATTCGGGAAATTGACGGACCGGGAACGCTTCAGGTTTCCTGGTCGAAATCGATCACCAGCTTGTCGGTGACGGCGTAGCTCTGGCAGCTCAGGATGAAACCGCGGGCCACTTCGTAGTCTTCGAGCGCGAAGTTGACGTCCATGTCGACCTCGCCTTCGATGCGCTTGCAGCGGCAGGTCGAACAAACGCCGCCCTTGCAGGAATACGGCAGCTCGATCCCCTGCGCCAGCGCCGCGTCGAGGATGGTCTCCTTGTTCTTGTCCAGCGTGAAGGAGCGCGTGCGCCCGTCCTGGATCACCGTGACCTCGCACTGCTGCTGGCCCAAGGCCTTGTGCGCGTGCGCCGCCGGGCGGGCTGCCGGAATGCTGGTGGCAAACAGCTCCCGCTTGATGCGGGACTTGTCCACGCCGTTATCCTGCAGTGCCTGCGACACCCCTTCCATCATCGACTGCGGGCCGCAGATAAAGGCCACGTCGATATCCTGCGGCTGCACCCAGTGGCGCAGCAGCGCGTTGACCTTGTCGCCATCGATGCGGCCGTTGAACAGCTCGATGTCCAACTGTTCGCGGCTCAGCACGAAGACCAGGTTGAAGCGCTCCAGGTAGCTGTCCTTGAGGTCTTCGAGCTCTTCCTTGAACAGCACTGAGGACGACGCGCGGTTGCCGTAGAACAGCGTGAAGCGGCTGTGCGGCTCCGCCATCAGCGTGGTCTTGATGATCGACAGCAGCGGCGTGATGCCGCTGCCGGCGGCGAATGCCACATAGTGCCGCGCCTGCGCGGACGACAGCGGCACGTGGAAATGCCCCGACGGCGGCATCGCTTCCAGCGTCATGCCCGGCTGCAGCAAGTCATTGGCCCAGTTCGAGAACACCCCGCCATCGACCCGCTTGATTGCCACGCGCAACTGCTCATCCTGCACTGCCGAGCAGATCGAGTAGGAGCGGCGCACGTCCTCGCCGTCGATGCCCGCGCGCAGCGTGAGATGCTGGCCCTGTACGTAGCGAAAGGTCTCCGCCAGTTCTTCCGGCACGGCGAACGTCACCGCCACGGCGTCACGCGTTTCGCGCCTGACCGTGGTCACGGTCAGCTCATGGAATCTGCTCATCTCGTACCTCTTCCTAGTGAGCCTTGAAGTAGTCGAACGGCTCCCTGCACTCGCCGCAGCGATACAGGGCCTTGCATGCGGTCGAGCCGAACTGGCTGACCAGGCGTGTGTGCCGCGAACCGCAGTGGGGACACGTCACCACCAGTGCAGGCGATGCCTTGCGGCTGATGCCGCTGATATCGATCACCTGCTGGGCGGGCGGCGCGATGCCGTAGCCGCTCAGGTTGGCCTTGCCGCGCGGGCTCATCCAGTCGGTGGTCCAGGCCGGCGCCAGGCGCGTCTGCACGCTGACGTGATCGACCCCGTGCGCGGCCAGCGTGCGCTCGATATCCGCGCGGATCGCCGTCATCGCCGGGCAGCCGGAATACGTCGGCGTGATGGTGATGACGCACGCTTCGCCTTCCCACGCCACCGCCCGTACGATGCCCAGGTCCACCACCGAGATCACCGGGATCTCCGGATCGGGCACCTTGTCGAGCCAGGCCCAGACCTGTTCGACGGCCGCGCGCTCTGTGCTTGGCGCCGTCATGATGCTCACCACTGCGCGCCGGGATAGGCGCGCTGCAGGAACTGCATCTCGGCCAGCAGGTAGCCAAGGTGTTCGGTATGGCGCCCATGGCGGCCACCGCTTTGCGCCCAGCCGTCCGCGGGCCGGCGCAGCGTGGCTTCATCGAGCACTTCGCCGACGTGGCGCAGCCACGGCTCGGCCAGCGACGCCGGATCGACGGCAACGCCTTGCGCAACCAGCGCGGCGTCGGCCGCATCGGACTCGAACAGCTCGCCCGTGTACATCCAGAGGTCGTCGATCGCGTCCTGCATGCGGCGATGGCTCTCTTCGGTGCCATCACCCAGGCGCACCACCAGGTCGGCGCTGCGCCGCACGTGGTAGCTCACTTCCTTCAACGACTTGGCAGCGATCTCGGCGATGCGGGCATCGGTCGATTGCTGCAGGCCTTCCAGCACGAAGTAATGCCAGGTGTCGAACAGGAACTGCCTGGCCAGCGTATCGGCATAGCTGCCGTTGGGCTGTTCCACCAGCAGCAGGTTGCGGAACTGGTGCGCATCGCGCAGGTAGGCGAGTTGGTCCGCGCTGCGGCCCGCGCCTTCCACCTCGGCGGCATAGCCCAGCCACAAGCGGGTCTGGCCGATCAGGTCCAGCGCCACATTGGTCAGCGCAATGTCCTCTTCCAGCGCGGGGCCGCGGCCGCACCATTCCGACAGGCGCTGGCCCAGCACCAGCGTGGTGTCGCCGAGGCGGAGCAGGTATTCGAGCTTGTGGTGGTCCATGGTGGAGCGTTCCTTGCGCGTAAAACTAGATGTGCTTGACCTCTTCCGGCATCGGGAAGAAGGTCGGATGCCGGTAGATCTTGCTGTTGGCGGGCTCGAACAGAGGCCCCTTGTCGCCAGGACTGCTGGCGACGACGTCGCCGGCCTTGACCACCCAGACGCTGACGCCCTCATTGCGCCGCGTATAAACGTCGCGCGCATTGTTGATGGCCATTTCGCCGTCCGGCGCATGCAGGCTTCCCACGTGCTTGTGGGCCAGGCCGTGCTGGCTGCGGATAAAGATCTCCCAAAGCGGCCACTCTTTCATGGCAACTCTCCTGTCTCGTTTGCGGTGGTTGGCGGCGCACGTGGCGCCCTGGTGTTCAGGCGGCGGCGCGCTGTGCCTGCCGGTCTGCGTGGACGACCAGCGCCTCGCGGAACCACGCGCCGTCTTCCCATGCCTTCACGCGGGTGCGCAAGCGTTCGCGGTTGCAAGGGCCGTTGCCGCGCAGGACGTTGTAGAACTCGTCCCAGTTGATGGCGCCGAAATCGTAGTGGCCACGCTCCTCGTTCCAGCTGAGGTCCGGATCGGGAATGGTCAGGCCCAGGTACTCAGCCTGCGGCACGGTCTGGTCGACCATCTTCTGGCGCAACTCGTCATTGGAGAACAGCTTGATGCGCCATTGCATGGATTGCGCACTGTTGGGCGAATCCGCGTCCGACGGGCCGAACATCATCAGCGCCGGCCACCACCAGCGGTTCAGCGCATCCTGCGCCATCTGCTTCTGCTCCGCCGTGCCGCGGCACAGGGCGAGCAGGATGTCGTAGCCCTGGCGCTGGTGGAACGACTCTTCCTTGCACACGCGCACCATCGCGCGGGCATAGGGACCGAAGGAGCAGCGGCACAGCGGCACCTGGTTGATGATGGCAGAGCCATCCACCAGCCAGCCGATGGCACCGATATCGGCCCAGTTCAGCGTCGGGTAGTTGAAGATGCTCGAGTACTTGGCCTTGCCGGCGTGCAGGTCGTCCAGCAGCTGGTCGCGTGACACGCCGAGCGTTTCCGCCGCGCTATAGAGATAGAGCCCGTGGCCGGCCTCGTCCTGGATCTTGGCGAGCAGGACGGCCTTGCGTTCCAGCGATGGTGCACGCGTGACCCAGTTCCCCTCGGGCAACTGCCCCACGATCTCCGAATGCGCGTGCTGCGAGATCTGGCGGACCAGCGTCTTGCGATAGGCCTCGGGCATCCAATCCTTGGCTTCGATCTTGATGCCGGCATCCACGCGCGCCTGGAACTCACGCTCCTGCGGGTCCATCTCTTCCATCGCGCGGAGCCGCGTTGCCCCTGTTTCCACCAACTGTGCGTACATCTTCTGCTCCCCACCGTCAGGTCTTGATCTGCATCAACTTCATCGGTTGAGATGGATCATAGTGATACAATTTGATTCAAACAATCGACGTTTGTGTATCACTTTCGAGGCCCGCAATGGCGACAGGTCCCGACGCTGAGCAGGTTTCAGCACAGGTCAAGCGGCTGACGCGAGGCCTGAAGCTTGGCGCCAATTCCATGCTGGTGACGTTGTACGGCGACGTAGTGACGCCGCGGCCGCAGGCCATCTGGCTGGGCAGCCTGATCCGGCTGGCGGCACCGTTCGGCATCAACGACCGGCTGGTGCGCACGGCCACCTTCCGCCTGGCCGCCGACGACTGGCTCAACGCCACGCGCATCGGGCGGCGCAGCTACTACGGCCTGTCGGAAGCCGGGCTGCTCCGCATGGTGCATGCCGGCAAGCGCATCTACGCCGGCGAGGCCCCCGACTGGGACGGCCGCTGGACGCTGGTGTTCGTGCGCAGTGACGCGCGCGCCACGATCCGGCAGCACTTGAAGCGCGAGCTGCTGTGGGAAGGCTTTGGCGCCATCGCCGCGGGCGTCTACGCGCATCCCAACGCCGACCCGGCCTCACTGCTGGAGATCATCCACGCAGCGCACGCGCAGGACTATGTGGCCGTGATGGAGGCACACAGCCTGGAAGCCTTCTCGCTCACGCCGCTGCAGGCGCTGATGCACCAGACCTTCCGCCTGGGCGACGTGGCCAGCGCCTGGCAGGCCTTGCTGCGCCGCTTCTCGCCCATGCAGGAAGAGGCCGCTCGCCTGGCACCGGCCGACGCCTTCTTCGTGAGGACCCTGCTGGTGCATGAGTACCGGCGCGTGCTGTTGCGCGACCCCAACCTGCCCGAGAAGCTGCTGCCGCTGGACTGGCCAGGCCGCATCGCACGGATCATGTGCCGCGACATCTACCTCGCCTTGCTGGAGGCCAGCGAAAACTACCTGCATCGCGTTGTAGAAGTGGCGGATGGCCCGCTCCTGAATGCCGCCCGTGCGCTGCGCAAGCGCTTTGGCGCGGGCAGCTACGCGGAGGCCGGGCGCGACCACACGCTTCCCCTATAACTCACGCAAAGTCTTGACACGCGCGCGCACTTTGCGCATGATTCGGGCCCTGGGTGGCTGCCACGTCGATCAGACGTTCGGTGCCTCTTCGGAAAAAGCAGGTTGCAAGGCGAATTAGCTCAGTTGGTTAGAGCGACGGAATCATAATCCGCAGGTCCGGGGTTCGAGTCCCTGATTCGCCACCAGATTCAAGCGAAAGCCGCGTTCCCGTAAGGGTTCGCGGCTTTTTTGCTTTGGCTTGCCTGCGTGGCTGGACTCAGGCGAGCTTTTCTTTCAGGAACGCCACCAGATACGGGGTAGCGGCTGCGGCCACGGTGGCCGCAGTGCCCGGGTCAATGCCCATTTTCTCCGCAAGCGACTCAGCCACACGGCCGGTCAGGACACCTTGTCCGCCCGCCACCAGTGACTGGAAAAAGCCATCGCCCCTGACCAAGCCGGCTGCGAATGCCGCAAAGAAGCTCTTCCCCGCATGCTCTCCCAAGAGACCGGCGTTCTGTTCTTCAACGTGGGCATGCGCAGTCTCTGCCGCTTGGCTCAGCATCTGCTGTGCATCATCGGCGCCGATGCCCTGCGCCGCCAAAGCCTGGGCCGCTTGGCTCCCATGCTCCGAAGCAAGAAATTCGGAAACGAGTTGCTGTACATCCATGGCACTCCCTCCTGCGAAGGTGACGATCCAGATACCCGAACTGGGGCTGAGGCGACAGGACAGACCTGTGGACGCCGCCTGACAATGCTATCAGCGCTGTGTGAAAGCTGACCGAGCAATGCGCGGCAAGCTCGGAGGGGAAACAGGTCCGGGTCGGTTGCCGTCGGGTGCCAAAGGATGCGGCCGCCGATATGTGCGGACGTGGCCATCTTGCCGGCCTGCTTCCGGCGAGATGGCCACGTAGTCGCACGACGTAAGGCCCGACCGTGAGAACAAAAGCTCACCGCGACGGCGCGCTATGCGTGAACCCGCATTGCTCACGTGGCTTCTTTCGGCGCCGTTTCAGGCTGGCCCCACTACTGGAATGTCAGAGAACCCTGCTGCCCATTGACGGCAAAACCGGTCACCTTTTCCGAAACGAACTGGATGTTACCCATGGTGTCGATGCGCAATGTCAATTGTGCATCCGCGGTCTTGGCGTTGTTGTTGTCGAAATCGGTTTCAATGAACGTGACCAGCAGACTGGAAGACGTATCTGCAGCCACGCTGAAGGCAAGCGTGACGGAGCCGGTCTTGGTCTTTTGGGTGCCGTCGGAGAACTCCGTAGCCGTGACGAGCGTCGCGGCATCGCCCGCTTTTACCGAAGCAGGATACGTGTAGTCCGGAAAGACAATGACCGGACCGCCCAGGTCTTCCAGGACTTCCGCAAAAGTGGCCGGATTCCTGAAAATCGTTCTTGAAACTGAAAACGGACTGGAAACACCATTCGCCGTGACGGTCCCGGAAATCGTCTCGGCTGTCTTGAGGACGGCGACACCATTGAGCGTGGCCGCAACCGCCTTGTCATCCTTCAGTGTGCCAGACCCTGTCACAGGGATAGCCCCGACTGTACCCGATACCGCGAAGTTGACCGTAATGCCGTTATTGACCTCGTTGGCGACGGCAGACTGCAGGGGAACAGAGACGTCCTGCGTCGATGCACCGCCACTGCCACCACCACCTCCGCCACCACCGCAGGCACCAAGAAATATCGCAAAGACGATGGCCATCACGTTAGTCTTGTGCATTGCCGTCTCCCCTTCGATAGTTAATTTTTTTAACCAGTATATGGGGCTGCCGGTCTAGCACAATGTGCTTTACTTTTCCTCAGATCTTCTCGAGATTTACTTTGTAACCTTAATGAAACCGGTCGCCAATGTTGCGAGAGCAATCCATCGAGGATTGATCAAGAATCCGCGCCATTTGAAATTGGAAAATTCCAGCGTGATATGCAGTAACCAGTGAGGTCGTGCTGTGAAGAAAACGGTAGAGCGAACTGCGTACGCGCTGAAGCGCACTTGCCTTCATGAAGCGTCGCGGCACCGCACCCGCTGGGCGTGACGGCCCCGCGGTTCAGCCGGCGCAAGCGGCCTGCATGCATGCGCTGGCCTGGCGATCGCACTCCACACAGTTCCTACCCTTGCGCTTGGCGGCGTAGAGCAGGGAGTCCGCCCTGGAGAGCAGCGCATCCAATGATTCCCCTGCTGCGAGTTCGGCTACGCCGAAGCTGGCCGTGACTCTATGCGTGCCCGGCAGCGCCGCAAAGCGCGACGCCTCCAGGACCTGGCGCAGGCGATCGGCCAGTGCCCAGGCGCTGACCACGCCGGTGTCGGGCAGCATCACGACAAATTCCTCGCCGCCGATGCGGGCAGCGATGTCGCGATGGCGGACGTTCTCGCCGATGATGCCGCCGAACGTGGAGAGCACGACGTCTCCAGCAGTGTGGCCGTAGTTGTCGTTGATGTACTTGAAATAGTCGATGTCACACAGCACCAGGCTCAGCGGCCGGTCATGGCGTGGCGGAATCTCACGACGGGCCAGCCGTTCGAAGCTGCGCCGGTTGCGCAGCCGCGTGAGCGCGTCGGTATCTCGTTCCCTGCGCAGCGCATCGAACACATCCATCGCCGTAGCCGCCAGCAGCGTCAGCGCGAGCATGGCAAAGAACAAGGACACCGCAAAGTGGAAGGCGATCCAGTACGGCGAGTGGCTGAACGTGCAATGCGCATCGTGGGCTGCGTAAGTCTTGAGCACCATGCGCGGCAGGAAGCTGAGGGCAAACAGCAGGAAGATCCAATACAGCGCACGGTCGACCGGGCGGCCGGTGCGCAAGCGGCCGAGCCGGGCGACGCCGACCAGGAAGAACAGCGCGACACCGCCGTTGAGGATGTAGATGCGCGCATCCAGGTCCGGCTCCGCGTAGCGGAAGTAGGCAAGCGCGGCCAATTGCAACGCCGCCAGGATCATCAGCGGAACCGCGTCGAAGCGCGCGTCGGCATACACCAGGATGCCGCGCAGCAGCAGCAGGGTGCTGCTGACGTAGAGCACGACGGACGGCATGGTATTCCACACGGCGTCTTCCGGCGGCCACAGCACCTGCAACGTCGCAGCTACGGCGTAGAGCAAGAAGGCTCCGCCGATCATCAGCAGATAGCGACGCGCCTCTACATACTTCCAGGTCAGAAGGAAACTGAGCGATAGCAGTATGACGAGGGCGGGATTGCTCAAGGCCAGTACTTGGCCGGTGCAAGGCAGCACGAAGAACCCCGAATTTTGTTTTTCTCGATTGGCCGGGTGTGCCGGTGCGGCACACATGAGCAAAGCAGTTCGCGACGCTGCTGCCACGGCATGTCGGCATCGCCGCTGTGCCGGAATGGTCTGCATTCTACCGCCGCCCAGGTGCACGAGGCGCCCGTGTGCGCATGTCAACCGAAAACAATCGCAAACGCCGGCGGGCGGGAAAGCGGCCTGCGTAACGTCGACCTCGCATTGCGCCGCGCGCAGCGGGAAATATGGCATCCTTCACACAAAAAACGAGAAGGGTCATATGTACAAGTTCTTGCTGATCATTGCGGCCGCAGTCGGCGGCCTTCTCTACTACAAGACGCACGCCCCCGTCCCGGCGGATGTGGTTCAGGCCGAGCCGCAGAGGCTGGAGATCGCTGCGGCACCGGTGGTGGCAGACCCTGGCTTCCGCTGCGAGGGAAAGCAGCACTGCAGCCAGATGACCTCCTGTGCGGAAGCTCGCTTCTACCTGAAGCACTGCCCAGGCGTAAAGATCGACGGCGACGGAGATGGCATCCCATGCGAGACGCCGCCCCTCCAATGTGCGTTCTGAGGTAAGCGCTTGGACAGCAGGATCGTGAACCGGTCACGCCGTGAGCGATGCGACCTGGCCTTGTCGGTTGCGCGCAGGCCTCGGCGCGACGCCCGCCGATCCGATTACACCGCTGCAGCCACGTGGAAGCGGCCCTTCCCCTCTGCCTTGGCGACATAGAGCGCGCGGTCTGCGACTTTCAGGATGGCATCCGCACTTTGGCCGTCCGCCGGAACCGGCGCAATCCCGATGCTCACGCTGATCGCCACCTCCGGCCCGTTGCTCAGCATGTAAGGGGCAGCGATCTCGTCCAGCAGCCGCGCGGCCAGCGCCTTCACCTCGTCTTCGCGATGGTCGTGCAGCAGGATGACGAATTCGTCTCCACCGATGCGCGAGACGCGGGCGCCTTCCGGCACGGCCGCCCGCATCCGCTCGGCCACCTGCTCGAGCAGCTCGTCGCCGCAGCCGTGCCCGTGTACGTCATTGATACCCTTGAAGCCGTCGAGGTCCATGTAAAGGAGCGCCGGACGGAGCGCCGCACGTGGCGCCATGGCACGGGCCCGCTCCATTGCCATGCGGATTTCCGCCAGCAGGCTGGCCCGGTTGAGCAAGCCTGTCAGGGAATCGTGGCGCGCGCGATGTGCGTTCTCCCGCTCCGACTGCATGGTCGCGACCAGGATGGCGTTCATGCGAAAGGATGCGCTTGTCATGCTGACCATATAGACGGGCAGCTGAACCAGCGTGAGCAGGAACAGGGGTTCGCGCGCGACGATGGCGCCCAGGCAGCAGGGGCCGAGCGCCAGGAGAATCATCAGCCCGGTCATCCTGGGCGCGCCGAAGTTCCGGAAGCAGATGCCGCCGACCATGGCCGCGGACGAAAGGCAGGCGAGCGCTGCCGACAGCCAGTCACCGCTGACGATGCTCAGGTACGTCCCCAGTCCCACGCTGAATGCCCAGGCCAGGCTGAGCACGATATGCAGGTCGGTGTGCGTCGACCGTCCGGCACGCGCTCTGCGCCGCGCCGACATCAACACGCCGATACGGCTGATGCAGACCAGGCACTCGAGTCCGAGCCACGCGAAGAACTGCACCTTCTGCATGTGCCAGGTAATCAGCGCGGCCACCAGCAGCGTATTGACAACGCCGCCGATGAAAATCGACAGAGTGCCGAACAGGCTGCCGATCAAGGCATGCTGGATATCCGTTGGCACGTCCCGATCGGTCCCCACCAGCCATCTCGTCGAGCGCCAGCGCGGCAGCGTGAAAACCTCGGTCAGTTCGGGCATGAGTGTTGGGGTATCGGCTGGCCGGCTCTGTGTCGTGCCTGGCGGCTCTGGACAGCCTGTGTCGTGACGCGTGAAGCATATCATCCGGCCCCGTCACTTCGCCTCTTCCAGTACGCCGCCAGGGTGCTCGCCGCGCTGGCCGGAGCACCGCCCCCCCTCTGGCACGCGCAGGCGGCTGGCCGCCGTACAGCCGCCGTACAGCCGCCGGACAAAAAGAGAGGGGCCGAGGCCCCTCTCTCCTGCTTTCCTCCACCTTATCCGTTCCGCCCCGCTGCATGGCGCCGTGCGCCGGCATGCAGGACGAAAAGCGCGCTTCACTGGCCGATCTGGCGGCTGACGGCGTTCTCCTGCTGGTTGAGCGCATGCTGCTCCGCACCCGTGACATGGCCCCCGTCGTGGCTGGCCATCACACGTTCTTCCTGGCGGATCTGGTGGTCTTCGTGATGCAGCTTGGCTGCCTCGCGGTGCGACATTTCCCCTTCCCTGACTTCCCTGTCGATGCGCTTGTTCTGCTTGGCCAGGCGATCGTTCACTTGATCCCTGCGCGGATGGTTCTTATCCCACTGCGTCTCGTGTGCCATGGCACCGCCCGCCAGGCCGGCGGCGAGGATGGCAACGGTCAGACCGCCAATCAGTTTGCGCATAAGCATGAAGCACTCCCGGTTCGTTGATGCCGGGCGCGGATCGCCCGTCATGCCCCGACTAACGCCGGCCGAAAATGCCCCGATGACAGCGGACACGCGGTGCTTTGTAACGGTTTATGAACTGCGCGGCGCATCGGCCGCCCGCTCTGCCGCCTGCGCACCCCGCCTGGCGCACCTGATCCCGTTGGCTTAGGACGCCTTGTGGCCTGGCAGACCGACGGCCAGCTTGCCTTTGGCCAGCGAGAGCCCGGCCTGCACCGCGCCGTGGAAGTCGGCCTTGAGGTCCTCGACCGGAATCGACCGCCGGAAGAAGTCTGCCCACACGAACTCGGCAAACGCGGTCGGTGTCTTGTCATACCCGCCCGCATCGCGCACGTAGCCCGCCAGCGAGCGATAGGGATCGTCGATGAGCTTCTCCAGGTGCGAGGGAATCTGCGCGTAATAGTGCCGCACGCCGTTCTCGTCGAGCGGGTGCACCCACAGGTTGTTGTCCATCTCCTGCCAGAAGGCATCCAACGCGCTGCCGGAGAGGTCCGCTTCGACGGTGAAGTAGCCGCTGGCGACGCCCGCCTCCAGCGCCGCACGCCCCAGGTGATGGTGGTCCGTGATGTAGAGCTTGCCGCCCGGCCCCAGCACCGCGGGGATCGGATGGGCCTGCATGAACGCCTGCTGCTCGGCGGCGCTCAAGGAGGCGAGGTGCTTCTTCTTGTCGTGCACCTCGATCATGCCGACCGTGATCTGTGTCGGGTGCAGTTCATGGATCAAGGCTTCGCGGATCTTTGCCATCGCTTCTCTCCGGGCGTGCATCGCGCAGGGCGACGTGGAACGGACCTTCATGGCCCCTGCGCCGTGCCGTTCGCCACCCGCTTCCTATACTGTTGCTGACGGTGGTGCGTATTGCGCGCCCTCCGCCAATTAAAGCCGGCCGGCACGCTGCCGGCATTCAGCCGGCGCAGAGGTGCGCATGAATTCTCATTGGCCGGGCACAGCGAAGGAGACTGTCATGACCAACGCACAAGGCCAACTCATCACCACTTTGAACCACCTGATCGAGCTCGGCAAGGATGGCGAGCTCAGTTGCACGACAGGCGCCCGCGAAGTGAAGAATTCGGAAATCCGGGCCATCCTGACCGGCACGGCGGAATCCTGCCGCGCTTCGGTAAGCGAGCTGCAGGGGCTCGTCACCTCGCTCGGCGCCCAGCCGCGCGACCGGGGCACCATGGGCGGCACGCTGCAACGCGGCTGGATGGAGATACTGCACGTCATCGCGCCGAACAATGACGATGCGGTGCTGCAGCTGTGTGAACGCGGCGAAGAATCCGCCCGGCGGGAATATCAGTCCGCGCTGACGCAGGAGATGCCCGAGGCGATACGCGCCGTCGTGCAGCGGCAGTACGATGGCATGCAGCGGCACCATGAGCGCATCCACGCTATGCGCGGCATGCAGATCCACTGAAACAAGGAAGGCAAGCAAGGCATCGGGCGGCCGGGCAAACCGGCCGCCCGCCGTTATGCCGCGTGCGGCGCGGCACGGTGCGGCGCCGTCAGCGCCGCCGCATAGCCACGAGGTGCAAGGCGCGCCACCAGTACCGCCACCACTGCGACGCAGGCCAGGTGCGCGATCCAGCCCGCCCCGAAACCACCGCTCAGGTCGCGCAGCACTGCCGTGACCCACGGCGCCATCGCCGCGATCAGGAAGCCGCCGCCCTGCATCAGTGCGCTCAGTTCGCCCGCCTGCTCAGGGCTGGGCAGGTGGTCGAGCGCCACGATCATGCACAGGGCGAAGCAGCCGCCCAGTCCCGCACCGCTGATCACCGCCCAGGTGCGTGGCGCCACATCCGGCCAGAACGCGAACGCGGCGAAGCCTGCGGCCTGCAGCGCCAGCGTCAGCCACAACCAGGGCCTGCGGTCCTGCCAGTCCGCCGTCAGCATGGGCAGCAGCAGCGCCGCGCCGGCCTGCGAGAGCGCCATCAGCGCCAGCAGGCTGCCACTGTGCGCGCTGGTCCAGCCGCGCGCCTGGTAAAAGGCCGCCAGCCACGCCACCAGCGAGGCATAGCCGCCGTTGACCAGACCGAAGCAGGCCATCAGCAGCCAGGTACGCGGCCGGCGCAGCAGCGCTGCCGAGGGCGCAGCCGCGACACCGGGGGACGCGGCCCGCCCGGGCAGGACGCGCCATGCCAGCAGCACCGCCAGCCAGGCCGGCAGGGCCCAACCGGCCAGCGCGCCGCGCCAGTCGCCGGACCACTGGGCCAGCAGCGGCGTGATCTGCGCGCCGAGCGCGCCGCCTCCCATCAGGGCGGCGGAGTACAGGCCCATCACGGGCGCCACGTGGCCGGCGAAGCGTTGCTTGATCATGCCAGGGAACAAGGCCTGGATCAGTGCCACGCCAAGGCCGCACACCGCCGCAGTGGCGATCAGCGCGGCGCCGGCCGGCCAGGCCGCGCGCAGTGCGGAGCCGGCGCCCAGCAAGGCCAGCGCGCCCAGCACCGCGTGGCGGGCATCCACGGCCCGCCGCAGCAGCGGCGTCAGCAAGGCGCCCACCCCCATCAGCAGCATCGGCAACAAGGTCAGCCAGGCCATGCCGCGATAGTCCAGGCCGGTGCCGCTATGGATCAGGCCGGCCAGCGGGCCGATGCCGGTCAGGAAAGGGCGCAGGTTCAGGCCGACCAGCACCACCACCGCGAGCCAGGCCCCGCGTGGCACGCGCTGACCCCGATCAGGCACGGCCGCTCCGCGTGCCGTAGAGCGTCATCGCGCTCACGCCCGTGTCCAGGCGCGTGAGCGGCAGCGGCGGTGGCGTCAGCGGCAGGCGCAGGGTGCGGTAGGCCGCTTCGCTCGAGAGGCCGAAGGGCGCCGCATCGTCATTGTCGAAGGCGTAATAGACCGCCTCGACCCCTGCCATCACCATGGCCGCCAGGCACATCGGGCATGGGTGGCCGCTGGCATAGACCACGCTGCCCGACAGGTCAGGCCGGCCCAGCCGCCTGGCGGCGGCGCGAACCGCCTCCATCTCCGCATGGGTGGTCGGATCGTGGCTGTGCACGATGTCGTTCACGCCGGTGGCAACGATCTCGCCGTTCAATGCCAGCACGGCGCCGAACGGACGGCCGCCGCGCGCGCGGTTGTCTGCGGCGAGGCGCACCGCCTCGCGCAACAGTGCTTGGTGTGTGGACATGGAGACTCCCTGCAGGGGCGGCGCGGGCCAGCCGGGGCCCGCCACCGCGGTTCGGACGTCTCGCCGCGGATGCGCAGGAGTGCGCCGGCGGGACAGTGGATAGTCAGGCCATTCTAGGAAGCGCCTTGTCGATTGGGAAATTAAATGATGAAATGAGCGTCAGTGGATTTTCGAATACCCGCCATGCTCGATCCCGTCCTGCTGCGCAGCTTCGTCGCCGTTGCCGACACGGGCAGCTTCACGCGCGCGGCCGACAGCGTCCATCTCACGCAGTCCACGGTCAGCCAGCACTTGCGCCGGCTGGAAACCCAGGTGGGCTGTGAACTGCTGAACCGTGGCGGCCGCTATGTGACGGCCACGCCCGAAGGCGAACAGCTGCTCGGCTATGCGCGCCGCATTCTCCAGCTGATGGACGAGGCGGCAGGCCAGTTGGCACAGGGCGGCGCCCAGGGCGAGATACGGCTCGGTGTGCCGGAGGATTTCGTCGCCCGCACGCTCACGCCGACGCTGGCCGCCTTTGCCGACGCCTATCCGGGTGTGCGGCTCGAAGTGACCAGTGGCCTGAGCCACGAGCTGTGGCAGCGATTCCAGCGCGGCGAGCTGGACCTGGCGCTGATCAAGCAACGCGTGGGCAGCGCGCCAGGACAGGCCAGCTGGCCCGAGCCGCTATGCTGGCTGGACAGCCGCGCCCGCCCCACGCGCATGCGCGACCCGCTGCCGCTGGTGGCATTCCCGCTGGGCGGGCTCTATCGCGGCGAGATGACGCATCTGCTCGACGCCACCGGCCGGCGCTGGCGCATCGCCTATGTCAGCGCGAGCCTGGCCGGCATCCGCGCGGCGGTGGAAGACGGCCTGGGCATCACCATGCTGCCGCGGCGGCTGGCGGCCGAAGGACACCGCGTGCTGGAGGCGGCCGATGGCTTCGAAGCGGCCCCCGCGCTGGAACTGAGCCTGCATGTGCAGGCCGAGACCGCGGCCCACACGCGCGACCTGGCCACGCGGCTGGCCGCGGTGTGCGACCGGGCCATGCGGCAATAAGCCCGCCGAATAAGCCCGCCGCGGCGCCGCTCAACCGAGCATGCGGTCCAGGCGCTCACGGATGATGCGGTGCGCGTCAGCCATGATCTTGTCGATCAGCGCCTTGACCGTCGGCACGTCGTCGATCAGGCCGGCCACCATGCCGCAACTCCAGGCGCCGGCGTCCAGTTCGCCTTCGACCATGACCTTCGGGTAGACACCGGCGACCTGATCGTAGATATCGGCAATCTGCAGCGCCGCGCCCTTCTCCCGCTCGACTTCCAGCAGCCGGTCGACGCCGGCATTGCGCAGCACGCGCTCCGTGTTGCGCAGCTGGCGCATGATCAGGCGCGTGTCCAGCTCGCTGGCCTGGACGATGGCCTGCTTGACCTTCTCATGCACCGGCGCCTCCTGCGTGGCGATGAAGCGCGTACCCATATTGATGCCGTCGGCGCCCAGCGCCAGCGCTGCCACCAGGCTGCGCGCATCCGCCATGCCGCCCGAGGCCACGAACGGAATGCGGAGCTCATCGGCCGCGCGCGGCAGCAGGATCATGTTCGGCACATCGTCCTCGCCGGGATGCCCGCCGCACTCGAATCCATCGACGCTGACGGCATCGCAGCCGATCTGCTGCGCCTTGAGCGCGTGCCGCACCGAGGTGCACTTGTGGATCACCTTGATGCCGGCCGCCTTCAGCGCCGGCATATAGGCCTCCGGGCTGCGTCCGGCGGTCTCGACGATGCGCACGCCGCCCTCGACGATGGCCGCGATGTACTCGGGATACGGCGGCGCGGAAAAGGTGGGCAGGAAGGTCAGGTTGACGCCGATCGGCTGGTCGGTCATCTCGCGGCAGCGTGCGATCTCGCGCGCCAGCAGCTCGGGGGTCTTCTGCGTCAGGCCGGTGATGATGCCCAGCCCGCCGGCGGCCGATACCGCCGCCGCCAGCTCGGCGAAGCCCACATAGTGCATGCCGCCCTGGATGATCGGGTGGCGGATGCCGAATAGTTCGGTGATGCGCGTCTTCATCGTCAGTCTCCTGGTGTCTTCTTCGTGAGGGCCGCCGCCGCGCGGCCGGCCCCTCTCGGGCCATGCTGCCTGCTCGTTTGGCTCAGTCCGGACAAGCGACGGGCGCCGTCGCCGGCGCCCGTCTTCCCCTTGTGTCCACCGCTATCGTAACCGCTATGCCGGTTGCGCTTGCGGCCGGCGTTGGAGCCCGTCCTCTACAAGGGGGGCGCATCCGGCCCACGCACGCCGCCACGGCATCCCGACTACACTAGTCCCCTGAATCACTGAAATTGGTCGGTGCCTGCCACGCGATGCGGGCCGGGTTGACACAGCGGCGTCGTTGCAAATGCTCGCAATAGCACAGCTATTGCTGCGCTTTGCGCCTAGCGCTGATTCCCGCATGGCATGTCCTTCACCTCCCATTTCAATGATTCAGCGGACTAGCGGATGGCGCCACCGGCCCGATCCGTTGCCTGCCCCACTCCGGAGACAACCCGCCCATCATGACAACGACAGACAAGAGCGGTAACCAGACCACGACCCACTCCCTGCGCAGCGCGGCCAGCGTGCTGGTGCTGCGCGACGGCTCCCACGGCCCCGAAGTGCTGATGGTGCGCCGCGCCGAGCGCGACAACGACCGCAGCAGCGGCGCCTACGTCTTCCCCGGCGGCACGCTGGATGCGCAGGACCGGACCATGCATGCCCACGCTGCAGGCCTGGACGACGGCGCCGCCAGCCAACGCCTCGGGCTGGCCGCGGGCGGACTAGATTTCTACCTCGCGGCGGTGCGCGAGTGCTTCGAGGAAGCCGGCCTGCTGTTCGCCTATGGCGCCGATGCGCAGCTGCTGACGCCCGGCCGGCTCGGTGCCGCCCAGCTTGCCCTGCTGCGCGACGCCGCACGCCGCGGCGGCCCCGGCCTGGCGCAGGCCTGCGCGCAGCTGCAGCTGCGGCTGGCGGTCGACCGGCTGGCCTACCACAGCTACTGGCTGACGCCGCCGGGCCTGCCCAAGCGCTTCGACACCCGTTTCTTCGTGGCCATCGCGCCGCCGGAGCAGACCGCCATCCACGACGGCGACGAGGTGGTCGAGCATTGCTGGATCCGTCCATCCGAGGCCATCCATCCGAGCAATGGTCTCAAGCTCGTCAACGCCACGCGGCGCAACCTGGCGGCCATCGCACACTTCGAGAGCGCCCAGTCCTGCTTCGATTTTTCCACGCAGCGGCGCGACATCGCCTGCATCATGCCCCGGCTGGCGAGCGGCCGCGCCGGCGTGCGGCCGGTGATGCCGGACGAGGCCAGCTATGCGGAGATCGGCCGCATCGATCCGCACGGCCGCGCCGACGCGCGCTACGAGCTGGAACCGGGTGCCGCGGTGAGGCTGTCGGAGCGCGTGTGGCGTGTCACTGCCGACAACGGCAGCGTGATGACCGGCCCCGGCACCAACACCTATCTGGTGGGCGACGCCGCGCGCAATGAATGGGCCGTGATCGATCCGGGCCCCGACGACGACAAGCATGTCCAGGCCGTACTGGCCGCCGCGCCGGGGCCGATCCGCTGGATTCTCGCCACCCACACGCATATGGACCATTCGCCGGCAACGGCCAGGCTGCAGGCGGCGACCGGCGCCACCGTGCTGGGCCGCGCCGCGCCCGCAGGCGCCAGGCAGGACGCAAGCTTCGCCCCCGCACGCGAACTGCAGCACGGCGAGCGCGTCATCCTGGGCGAAGGCAGCACGCTGCGCGTGCTGCACACACCGGGGCACGCATCCAACCACCTGTGCTTCCTGCTCGAAGAGGAAAAGATGCTGTTCACCGGCGACCACGTGATGCAGGGCTCCACGGTGGTCATCAACCCGCCCGACGGCGACATGCAGGCTTATCTCGACTCACTGCGCGCGCTGCAGCAGGAAGACCTGGAATGGCTGGCGCCGGGGCACGGCTTCCTGATCCCGCGGCCCGGCGATGCCATCCGCGTGCTGGTGCGCCACCGCCTGCAACGCGAGGCCAAGGTCGTGAGCGCGCTCGCTGCGCTCGGGCCGGCCGACATCGACACGCTGCTGGCGCGCGTCTACGACGACGTGCCGCAGCGCATGCACCCGGTAGCGCTGCGCTCGCTGATGGCGCACCTGCTCAAGCTCCAGGCGGAAGGACGCGCGCAGGAAACGGATGGCCGGTGGCAGGCGCTGGCCGGCGGGCCGGCCGACACGCAAGCCGCCTGAGCGGCCAGGGCGGCCACGGCGGGGCGGCCGCGCGGCGGCCGCGGCCGGCTGTTAGTCGACCGAGGCGCCCGAGGCTTTCACCACTCTCGCCCAGCGCGTGGTCTCGCTGCGGACATAACCGGCCAGCTGCTCCGGCGTGCTGGTACGCACCTCCGCGCCTTCGCCCAGCAGGCGATCCTTGACCTCCGGCATGTGCAGCACCTTGACCAGCTGCGCGCCATAGGCGCGGGCGATCTCGGCCGGCGTGCCCGGCGGCGCGACGATGCTCTGCCAGGCCACGGCTTCATAGGCCGCGGTACCGGGCACCTTGCTCTCCCTGACGGTCGGCACGTCCGGCAGGCTGGGCAGGCGCGCCGCCGATGTCACCGCCAGCGCGCGCAGCCGGCCGGCGCGGATATGCGGCAGCACGGGTGCGAGATCGGCGAACATCACCGGAATCTGGCCTGCCAGCAGATCCGTGAGCGCGGACGAGGTGCCCTTGTAGGGTACGTGCACCATCGACACGCCAGCGTCGGCCTTGAACATCTCCGCCGCCAGGTGCTGCGGGCTGCCGTTGCCTGCCGAGCCGAAGCTCAGCGTGCCCGGCTGCCCCTTGGCCAGCGCCACCAGCTCCGCCAGCGTCGTCGCCTTCACGGACGGATTGACCACGACCACCAGCGGCACCGCGGCCACCAGTCCAACCGGGGTGAAATCGGCCGGCTTGTAGGGCAGCGTCTTGTACAGCGATGGATTGATCGCCAGCGTCGTGCTGGTCGCCATCAGCAGCGTGCTGCCGTCGGCCGGCGCACGCGCCGCCAGCTGCGCCCCGAGGATCGTGCCCCCGCCGGGCCGGTTGTCGACCACGATGGGGCGGCCCAGTCCTTCGGAAAGATGCCGCGCGACGGTCCGCGCCAGGATGTCGGTGGTCCCGCCCGGCGTGTAGGGAACGATCAATGTGATCGGCTTGCTGCCCTGTGCCTGGGCCGTACCCAGCGTGTAGCAGGTCAGCGCAATGGCGAGCGTGCCGGCCCATCTGGCCGGTGTCCGTGGGGGCATGGTGTTGTCTCCTGGTTTTTATTGTCGATCATGGTATGGCAAACGTCGCGGGTGTTCAGGCAGACGGGGCTGCGCCGCGCAGGCGGTCGACCAGTGCGAGCGCGTCCGCGGGCAGCGCATCGCCGCGCCATGCCACGTGCTGGTCGGGGCGCGAGATCAGCAGCGCGTGGCGGTAGGCGGCGGGACGCACCGCGGCGGGCACATCCACCACCGTCAGTGGCAGGCCGCGCTGTGCTGCTGCGGCACGCAGCGGCTCCACGTCGACACCGGCATCGAAACGCAACAGCGCATAGTCGCTGCCCGCCGTGTCGTACAGCGAACTGCCATCCGCCAGCATGAAGTGCGGGGTGCGGCAACCCGGCACCGTCGACGCGGTGAAGCCGCCCATGGTGTAGCCGGGCTGGGCCTCGCCATCGTAGGCGATCAGCGGCGAGCGGTCGTAGTAGTAGCCGAAGTTCAGTCCCGCGCAGCAGTACTGCTGCACGTTGAGTTCGTAGGCGCGCGCGCCCACCTCCTCGCGCAGGCGCGCCGCCTCGGCGTCATCGCCCTCGATGCCGGCCGGCACCGCACCGCGCTCCCTGGCCATGGCGTGGGCATGGTTCATGGCGAAATAAGACACCTGCTCGGTGATCGGCATGCGCTCGCGCTCATAGGCGTCGAGGATGGCCTCGCCGGCCCAGCCATGCAGGCGTGCCGCCAGCAGCCAGGCGAGGTTGGCCGCGTCGGCGATGCCCGCGTTCATGCCGTAGCCCGCGTAGGGCACCCACAAGTGGGCGGCGTCGCCGCAGATGAAGATGCGCCGGTCACGGAAGCGGTTGGCCACCAGCCGGCGGCCGAACCAGTCTTCCTTGCTGATCAGCGTGTACTCGAACGACTCGTCCACGCCGAGGATCTGCCGGATGCAGCGGTCGCGGTCGACAGAGTCGAAGTCCGGCTCGTCATCCTTCAGGTAGTTGTGGACCAGCCACAGCTCCTTGCCGTCGATGGCGTAGACGTTGCCGCAGCGCCGCGGGTTGAGCGAGAAGGTGGCCCACGCCGGCGCGTGGCGGAACAGCTCGATCAGGCGCGGCGCGCGGATGAAGCTGGATTGCACGCGCTGCACCACGGCATCGCCTTCCAGGCGGGCGCCGATGGCGCCGCGCACCAGCGAGCGGCCGCCATCGCAACCGACCAGGTAGGCCGCCGTGTATTCCTGCGCCACGCCGCCGTCGAGGTCGCGCGCCCGCACCGTCACGCCGCCGCCGTCCTGCGCTACCTCGGTAACCTCCACGCGGTTGACGATGCGGATGCCCGGCATCGATTCCGCGTGCGCGAACAGCACCGGCTCCAGGTAGATCTGGTTGATCCGGTGCGGCGGCTCCATCGTCGGCCAGTCGGTATCCGGCCCGGCATCGCCGCGCAGGCGCCCGGCCCGCCCAGGGATGGGGATGCGCGTGAGCTCGGCGCCGGTGGCCGTGGTGCGGTAGGCCACATCGTGCGGGTAGTCGTCCGGCAGGCCGGCCGCGCGCAGGGCAGGCGCCACGCCGAGGCGGCGGAACACCTCCATCGAGCGTGCCGAGACGTGATTGCACTTGACGTTGGGCGGCTCGCCGCGATGGCGCCGCTCGAGGATCGTCACGGCAAGGCCGCGCGAGGCGAGATCCATCGCCAGCGTCAGGCCGACCGGCCCGGCGCCGATGATCAGCACGCTGCTGTTCTGGTCTTGGTTCATGGGGGCAGAGGGAGGGGGCAGAGAGTTGACAGAGTCGGTGTGCAAGACTCTAATGACCGCGATCCATGAGATCAAACGAAGAATATTTCTGAATCCATAAAGTCACTGCATGGATCCGACCCTGCGCCAGCTCAAGGCCTTCGTGCTTACCTACCATCACCGCAACCTGACACGTGCGGCGAGCGACATGTTCATCACGCAGTCGGCGGTCAGCGTGCTGATACGGCAACTGGAAGACGGGCTGGGCGTGCGCCTGTTCGAGCGTACCTCGCGCAGCCTGCGCGCCACCGCGGCGGCCGAGGACATGCTGCCCACCGCCGAGCGCATGCTGCGGGACCTGGAACAGATCAAGGGCAGCGCGCGCACGCTGGCCGAGCGTGAGCGCGGCCACCTCGCCTTCGCCTCCACACCCGCGGTGGCCGCATCGCTGCTGCCCGATCTGATCGCCGAATACCAGCGGCGCTATCCCGGCATCGCGGTACGCATGATCGACGTGCCGCCTGACCAGCTCACGGCGCCCGTGCTGAACGACGACGTCGAGTTCTGCATCGGCACGGTGGGCCGCAAGGCCGAGGGCGTGGAGCTGACCTGCCTGCTGCGCGACCAGCTCAGCGCCATCTGCCGCACCGACTCCGAGATCGCGCAGATGCAGACGGTCACGTGGCGGGACCTGCAGGGGGTGCCTTGCATCACCGTGGCGCGCGGCAACGGCATCCGCGAGCTGATCGACGACTCGCTGGCGCGCGCCGGCGAGCGGCTGCTGCCCGCCTATGAGTTCGTGTTCCTGACCACCGCGCTGGCCATGGCATCGGCAGGACTGGGCGTGGCGGTGCTGCCCAGCTTCCTGCTCGGCTCGCTGCAATACAAGCAGCTGGTGGCGAGGCCGCTGGAGCGGCCCGTGGTCGAACGCTCCATCCACCTGATCACGCGGCCCGGCCATGTGCTCTCGCCTGCCGCGACCGGCTTCCTGGAACTGTGGCGGGCGCGCTTCGGCAACATCGACGGCGCGCAGCCGAGGCGCTGAATGCCAGCGTGAATGCCGGCGGCCCCGTCATGCATAATGCGCATCAGCACTCGGGGAGACCATGGACCTGCGACAACTCCGGCATTTCCAGGCACTGTACCGGCTGCGCAGCTTCGCGCGCGCGGCGGACGAGATGGCCATGAGCCAGCCCGCGCTGAGCCGCAGCATCAAGAACCTGGAACGCGCGCTCGACTGCAGGCTGTTCGACCGCACCACGCACACGGTGACGCCGACCGAGGCCGCGCGCAGGCTGATCCACCAGGCGGAAACCGTGATCGCTGCCGCCGCCGCGCTGAAGGAGGATGCCGAGGCGCTGAAGGCACCGGGCCAGGGCGCGGTACGCGTCGGCTGCGGCGCCTTTCCGCTGCAGCCGCTGCTGACCGAGACGGTCGCCGCCTTCTCGCGCGATCACCCGCTGGTACACCTGACCCTGACCAGCGGCGACACCGCGCCGCTGCTGCAGCGCCTGCTCGACCGCGAGCTCGACCTCGTGGTCTGCGACCGCCGGCGCTTCGATGCCTCGCGCTTCGCCGAAGACATCATCATGATCGCGCTGCCGTCCGAGCCGCTTGCAGTGGTCTTCTCGACGGAGCATGAGGTCGCCCGGCTGCCGGGCAAGGCCATCGACTTCTCGGCCTATCCCTGGGCCCTGCCCAAGGTGCTGGCCGGCGGCGAGCCGGATTTCGCGCCGACCAGCATCGCGATGCGGGCGGGCGGCGCCTTCCCCCAATTCCAGCTGCAATCCACCGCGGCCTGCCTGGATCTCGCGCGCACCGGCGCGGCGCTCACGCTGGTGCCCTTGTCACTGGCCAAGCTCGCCGCGGCCGACGGCCGCCTCGGCTACCTGACCGCCGCGCGGCACCTGAGCACCAACGATGGCGTGCACATGCTCAAGGGGCGCAGCCAGACGCCGATCATGCGGGCCTTCGTCAAGGAGTTGCGCAGCACCGCGCGCCGCCTCGTGCAGCAGCACGCCCTGGCGCCGGACCACGCCGCCTGAGCGCCTGCCAGCACCGCTTTTCGCATGCCCCCGCCTCAATGACTGCTTCAGCAAACAACAGTCTTTGACGGCGCGGCGCCACCCTGCTGCGCCGCACACAGCGTGCCACGCCTTCTCGCGCAAGGCTTGCCTGGCCTGTGGCGGCGCAGGCGCAGCATGCAGCGTCGCTATTTGCTGATGCATGATTTGCATGACAAAACCGCGGTGCCCGCACCTAGAATGGGTTGCTGGAGCCCGCCCCCCGATGACAAGCGACAACGCCCCCGAACCCCGCGTCCTTGCGCGCCACTTGCCCGGCCCAGCCGGCCGGGCATTCGCGGCCCCGGCCACCATGCGGCCGGTCATCACGCACTCCCATGCCTGAAGCGCGGTACGGCTGCGCTTGCACCCCCGGCATGCACGACGGCCCTTCCCTGCGCGATGCCACCGCAACGTCGCCGGGCGGAGGCTGAGCGCCGCCCCTTCCTGCACAACGACATCCACACAACGACCCCGACACGGAGCTACCAAACGATGCAGCACGACGAACAAGGCCAGCACTTCGACCCGGCCTGGCTCAAGGAGAAGTATCGCCAGGAACGTGAGCGCCGCCTGCGCGCGGACGGCAATGCGCAGTACGTCGAGATCGCGGGCAAGCTGTCCCGCTTCGCCGACGACCCGCACGCCGACCCGGCGCTGCGCCGTGCGCCGCTGACCGACACCGTCGAGACCGTCGACGCCATCGTGATCGGGGGCGGCTTCGGCGGCCTGCTGGCCGCGGCGCGCCTGCGCGAGGCAGGCTTCGCACGCATCCGCATCATCGAGAAAGGCGCCGACTTCGGCGGCACCTGGTACTGGAACCGCTATCCTGGCGCGGCCTGCGACATCGAGTCCTATGTGTACATGCCGCTGCTCGAAGAAGTCGGAACCATGCCGAGCGAAAAATACGCCAAGGCACCCGAAATCCTGGCACATACGCAGGCCATCGGCCGCCACTTCGATCTGTACCGCGACGCCTTGTTCCAGACCGAGGCGAAGGCGCTGCATTGGGACGATGCCGAGGCACACTGGACCGTGCGCACCGATCGCGGCGACCGCTTGCGGGCGCGCTTCGTGGTGCTGACCACCGGACCGCTGAACAAGCCCAAGCTGCCCGGCATTCCCGGCCTCGACAGCTTTGCCGGCCACAGCTTCCACACCAGCCGCTGGGACTACGCCTACACGGGCGGCGACCATCGCGGCGGGCTGGACGGCCTGGCCGGCAAGCGCGTCGGCATCATCGGCACCGGCGCCACCGCGATCCAGTGCGCGCCGCACCTGGCGCGCTCGGCAGGCCACCTCTACGTGTTCCAGCGCACGCCCTCCTCGATCGACGTGCGCAACAACCAGCCCACCGACGCGGCCTGGGCCGCCAGCCTCGAGCCCGGCTGGCAGCAGCACCGCATGGACAATTTCAACAACCTCGTGTGCGGCATCCCGCAGGACGAAGACCTGGTCAATGACGGCTGGACGGACATCATGCGGCTGGTGCGGCCCGGCCGCCGTGCTGCCAATGCCATCGAGGCCATGCAGATGGCCGACTACGCCAAGATGGAGCAGATCCGGGCACGCGTGGATGCCGTGGTGCGCGACCCGGCCACCGCTGCGGCGCTCAAGCCCTGGTACAAGCAGTTCTGCAAGCGCCCCTGCTTCCACGACGAATACCTCGATATGTTCAACCAGCCCAATGTGACGCTGGTGGACACGGCAGGGCGCGGTGTGGAGCGCATCACGCCGGCCGGCGTCGTGGTGGACGGCCGCGAGTACCCGCTCGACTGCCTGATCTTCGCCACCGGCTTCGAGGTCGGCACCGGCTTCGCACGGCGCGCCGGCTTCGAGCTGCAAGGGCGCGGCGGCCTGTCGCTCACCGACAAGTGGGCCGACGGCGCATCCACCCTGCATGGCCTGCTGACGCGCGACTTCCCCAACTGCTTCATCGTGAGCGTGACGCAGTCGGGCCAGTCGCCGAACTTTCCGCACATGCTCAATGAGCAGGCCCGCCACATCGCCTACATCGCCAGCCGCTGCCTGGCCGACGGCGCGGACATGGTCGAACCGAGCGCCGCCAGCGAAGCAGACTGGAGCGCGACCATCGTCGCCGCGGGCGCGCGCCGCGCCGCCTACCAGGCAGAGTGCACGCCGGGCTACTACAACGCCGAAGGCGCGCTGTCCGCGCGCGAGATCCGCAACGGCCCCTATGGGCCGGGCGCGGCGGCGTTCATCGACATCCTCGCTGCCTGGCGCGCCAGCGGCGACTGCGCGGGACTCGAGTTCCGCCGCGTGACCGAGGAGGTACGCTGATGATCGCACGACGCGCAATCTTCATCACCGGCGCCGCCTCCGGCATGGGCCGGGAAACCGCGCGGCTGTTCGCCGCGCGCGGCTGGTTCGTCGGCGCATTCGACGTGGACAGCGCCGGGCTGGACAGCCTGGCGCGCGAACTGGGCGGCGAAGGCGGCGAGGCCGGCCTGTTCGCCCCGCTGGACGTCACCGACCGCGGCGCCTATCTCGCCGCGATCGATGCCTTCGGCGCGGCCACCGGCGGGCGCATGGACATCCTCTTCAACAACGCCGGCATCGGCGTCGGCGGCTACTTCGACGAGCAGCCGTGGGAGGCCATCCTGCGCGTGGTCAACGTCAACCTGGTGGGCGTGCTCAGCGGCATCCACGCCGCCATGCCGCTGCTCAAGGCCACGCCGAACGCGCTCTGCTTCAGCACCTCATCGGCCTCGGCCATCTTCGGCGCGGCCGGCATTGCCGTCTACTCGGCGACCAAGCACGCTGTCAAAGGCCTCACGGAGGCGCTGTCGGTGGAACTGTCGCGCCACGGCATCCGCGCGGCCGACGCCCTGCCCGGCCTGATCGACACGCCTATCCTGCCCGAGCGCGTGCGCGCGGGCGCGCCCGCTGAAGGCATGTGGCGCCTGCTGCCGCCCATCGCCGTGGCCGAGGCGGTGTGGTCTGCTTATCACGAAGACAAGCTGCACTGGTACGTGCCGCCGGAACTGGCCGCGCTCGACGTGCAGGTGACCGCCGAACCCGAGCGCGCACGCGACGAGCGCAAGCGCCAGCTGGCCGAACGAGGAGGATTTGCCCCATGAGCGCGACGCCGATGACTTCCACCGCGGTAGCCAACGAGCGCATGGCCCTGGGTGCCGTGTGCTGGTCGCTGTTCGAGGCGGGCCGCAACCCCTTCGTCATGCTGGTGACGATCTACGTCTTCATGCCCTACTTCTCCACCGTGATGGTCGGCGATCCGGTGCAGGGCCAGGCCATGGTCGCCACCTACGGCCAGTGGTCGGGCTGGATCGTGGCGCTGACGGCACCGCTGCTGGGCGCCTCGATCGACCGTGTCGGGCCGCGCAAGCCGCTGCTGCTGCTGGCCACGCTGGTGATGGCGGTGCTGATGATCGCGCTATGGTGGGCGCGACCCGACCGTACCGGGCTAGGCATTCTCGGCGTCGTCGTGGCCGCCACCGTGCTCAACGTCCTGTTCGGCTACACCGAGGTCCTGCACAACGCCATGCTGGCGCAGGCGGCAGGACCGCGCCTCGCACACAAGGCATCCGGACTCGGGCTGGCACTGTCCAACGCCATCTCCGTCGTCGTGCTGGTGTTCGTGCTGTGGGCCTTCGCCCTGCCCGGCAAGGTGGGCTGGAGCTGGATCCCGGCGCAGCCGCTGTTCGGCATGGACCCGGCCGCGCACGAGCCGGAGCGCATCGTCGGCCCGATCTCCGGCGTGCTCTTCCTGGTCGGCGCGCTGCCGATGTTCCTGTTCACGCCCGACGCGGCCCGGACCGGCAACAGTGTGGCGCAGGCGCTGCGCGACGGCGTGCGCACCGTGCTGGGCATGGTCGGCAAGCTGCGCGGCCACCGCGACATGACGGCCTTCCTGCTGGCGCGCATGCTCTATGTCGATGCCATGACGGCGGTGCTGCTGTTCTCGGGCGTCTACGCCGCCGGCGTGATGAAGTGGCATACGCTGACGATGCTGAGCTTCGGCGTGCTGCTGAGCGTCTTCGCCGCGATGGGCGGCATCCTCGGCAGCAAGCTCGACGCGGCGCTCGGGCCGAAGCGCGCGGTGCAGATCGAGGTGCTGATGACGCTCTTGGGCCTGACCGCCGTGATCGGCATGGCGCCGGACCGCATCCTCTACTTCTGGCACTTCGATGCGGCAGCGCACGCCCCGCTCTGGAACGGCCCCTTCTTCCGCACCTGGCCGGAGCTGCTCTATCTGCTGATCGGCTTCTCCAACGCCACCTTCATCACCGCCTCCTATTCCTCCAGCCGCACGCTGCTGCTACGGCTGTCTCCGCCGGGCGAGAGCGGCACCTTCTTCGGCATCTTCGCGCTGTCCGGCACAGCAACGGTGTGGCTGGGCTCCTTCATGGTCCACATCGCCACCGAGACCTTCCATTCGCAGCAGGCCGGCATGGGCGCCATCGCCATCCTGATGGCATGCGGACTGCTGGGCATGTTCTTCGTGCGCGGCGGGGGACGGCTCGGCCATCACGGCTGAGCGGGCGTCGTGCCGACACGGCGTCGGCGGAGTGGACGACGCATGACCGGCTCGTGCCATGCGGGCCGGCCGCCCCTGCAGCGGCAGCGCATCTTTCAACGATGGTGTACCTTGAACGCGTAGCGAGGTGGCCGCGGGCGGCCTCCGGATGCGATCGCCCCACGCCGCCAGCACGTCCGGCCCTTCGCGCCGTCGCGCCGCCGACGATCCCCAGGAGGCCCCGCCGCCACGATGCCGCGTTCCCGCCCCCCGCCTCATGTAACGCACGCCACGCCTGCGGCGCGGGCAGTCTCCCGGCACGTGGCGCACCGACATTGCCGTGCGGCTGGACCGGCTGCCCTGGTCGCGCTGGCATTGGCGCGTCTGCATCGCGCTCGGTGTGGCCTGGGTGCTGGACGGACTGGAAGTCACGCTGGCGGGCTCGCTGGGCGCGGTGTTGCAGCGCCCCGACACGCTGTCGCTGAGTGCGCTGCAGGTCGGCTGGGCCGGCACCCTCTACATCTCCGGCGCCGTCTGCGGTGCCCTCGTCTTCGGCAGGCTGGCCGACCGCCTCGGCCGCAAGCGCCTCTTTCTCGCGACCCTGCTGGTCTATCTGCTCGCCACGCTCGCCACGGCCTTCTCGACCGGCTTCGCCTTTCTCGGCCTGTGCCGCTTCTGCACCGGCCTGGGCATCGGTGGCGAGTACGCGGCCATCAACTCGGCCATCGATGAGTTGGTCCCGGCGAGAGTGCGCGGTCGCGTCAACCTGGCCATCAACGGCAGCTTCTGGCTCGGAGCCGCGCTCGGCGCCGGGCTGAGCCTACTGTTGCTCGACCCGCGCGTGCTGGGACCGGCATGGGGCTGGCGCGCGTGTTTCGGCCTGGGCGCGCTGCTCGCCGTGGCGGTCCTGCTGGTGCGCCGCGAGGTGCCGGAAAGTCCGCGCTGGCTCGCCATGCATGGCCGGGGCGAGGAAGCCGCGCGCGTGGTCGCCGCCATCGAACGCAGCATCGCCGCGCCCGGCGGCGCGCCCGCGCCCCTGCCGGGCGGCGCGCGCTTCGCTGCCGGGCGCCGCACCCCCCCGTCGCTGGCAGAAGTGGCGCGGCTGCTGCTGCACCGCTACCGCGCCCGCAGCATCGTCACGCTGGCGCTGATGGTGTCGCAGGCCTTTTTCTACAACGCGATCTTCTTCACCTATGCGCTCGTGCTCGTCCGCTTCTACGGCGTGGCAGACGCCCGCGTGGCGCTCTACATCTTCCCCTTCGCCATCGGCAATGCGGCCGGGCCGCTCGTGCTGGGGCCGCTGTTCGACCGCATCGGCCGGCGCCGCATGGTGGCCTTCACCTATGTGACGTCCGGCCTCGGCCTTGCGCTGACGGGCTGGGCCTTCGTCGCCGGCTGGCTCGATGCGCGCACGCAGGCGCTGTGCTGGTCGGTGGTGTTCTTCCTGGCATCCGCGGGCGCCAGTTCGGCCTACCTGACCGCCAGCGAGGTGTTTCCGCTGGAGATGCGCGCGCTGGCCATCTCGGTATTCTATGTGGCGGGCACCGCCACCGGCGGACTGGTGGCGCCGGCGCTGTTCGGCCTGCTGGTGGAAAACGGCAGCCGCGGCGCGGTGGCGGCCGGCTATTGCGTCGGTGCGGCGCTGGCAGTGGCCGCGGGCCTGCTCGCCCTGCGGCACGGCGTCGATGCGGAGCGCCGCCCGCTGGAAGAGGTGGCGCCGCCGCTGGGCGCCGACGAGGAGCACAGACACTAGTGGACTCACGCGTCGCGGCGCTTTGAGCACCGGCGCTGAGCGCAGCGGCGGCGCGCTTCAGCCCAGCCCCAGTTCGGAGAGGATCGCTTCGGTATGCTGTCCGAGCAGCGGCGCGGGGGCGCCCGCCACCGGCTGCGAGCGCGACCAGCGCGCCGCCGGTTCGAGCCCGAGGCAGGTGCCGCCTGCCGCGTCCGCATAGGTCCGCAGATTGCTGTCCGGCGCCCGGCGCAGCGCCGCCACCAGCCCATCGAGATCCATCGACTCGGCCACCGGAATATCGGCTTCCGACAGCATCCTCACCCATTCGGCGGTGGCACGCCGAGCGATGTGCGCCTCGACGAAGGCGTAGACATGGTCGACATGCTGCGTGCGGCTGCCCATGGTGCGGAAACGGGCGTCGTCGCGCCACAGGTCGTCGCGGCCCACCAGCCGCAGGAAGGATTCCCAGTGGCGGTCCGTGTAGACGATGGTGCTCAGCCAGCCGTCGCTGGTCCGGTAAGGCTTGCGGTAGCGCGACAGCAGGCGCGGATTGCCTGCCGGGCCGAGCGGCGGCTCGAAGCTGGCCGCGCCGAGATGGTCCGCCAGCACGAAGTTGGCCATGGTCTCGAGCATGGGCACCTCGATGTACTGCCCCTCGCCGCAGCGCTCGCGCTGCAGCAGCGCGGCCAGCACGGCCTGCGCGGCGAACAGGCCCATGGTCTTGTCGGCGATGTTCAGCGGGAGGTATGCCGGCGCGCCGCCGCCCGCCTTCGCCACCAGGTCGGGAATGGCGGCCATGCCCTGGATCAGGTCGTCGTAGGCCGGCTTGCCAGCGTGCCCGCCTTGCTCGGCGAAGCCGGTCAGCTGCACATAGACCAGGCCGGGACGCAGCGAGGCGAGCTGTGCGTAGCCGAGCCCCAGCTTCTCCAGCGCCCGGCTGCGCATATTGGTCAGGAACACATCAGCGGTCTCGACGGCGCGCCGCATCACCTCGGCCGCGCCCGCCGACTTGAGATCGACGCACAGGCTGCGCTTGCCCCGGTTCAGGTTCAGGAAGACCGGCCCCATGCCGGGCTGGCGTGCCGGCCCCATGGCGCGCATGATGTCGCCCTCGGGCGGCTCCACCTTGATCACGTCGGCGCCATACTCGGCCAGCATCTGCGTGGCATAGGGACCCATGATCACGCTGCTCAGGTCGAGCACGCGGATGCCTTGCAATGGCAGTGCGCTCATCGGCGTCGTCCTCATTGCGGCGGGATGTGCGCGGCCTGCACGACGCCATGCCATTTGGCGATCTCGCTGGCCACATAGGCACGGAAGGCGTCGCGTCCCATCTTCCCCGGCGTGGTGCCCTGCTGGGCCAGCGTGGCGCTGAAGGCCGGGTCGTTCATCGAGGCCACTGCCATCGTGTTCAGCTTCGCCTGGATCTCCGCGGGCGTGCCCGCGGGCGCATAGAAGCCGATCCATATCTCGGTCTCGTAGCCGGGCACGCCCTGCTCGGCAATGGTCGGCACCTTGGGCAGCGCGGCATTGCGCTGCGCCGTGGTCACACCGATCGCACGCAGCTTGCCGCTCTCCACGAACTTGGTGGCCGTCAGTGCATCGACGAAGGATGCCTGGATCTGTCCGCCCAGCAGATCGTTGACCGCCAGCGCGGTGCCCTTGTACGGCACGTGCAGGAAGGGCGCACCGGTCCTGGCCGCCAGCAGCTCGCCGGACAGGTGCGTCAGCCCGCCGGTGCCCGACGAGCCGTAGCTGACGCCGCCGGCGCGGCGCGCATAGGCAAGCAGCTCGCCCAGGTTGGCGGCCGGCAGCGACGGGTTCACCAGCAGCACCATCGGCGTGCTGGCCAGCAGAGCGATGGGCGCAAAGTCCTTCTCGGTGTCGTAGGGCAAGCGCTTCGAGATGGATGGGTTGACGACATGCGCGGTCGTAGTGATCAGGAGCGTGTAGCCGTCCGGCTTCGCCTTGGCGACCTGTTCGGCACCGATGATGCCGCCGGCGCCGGGCTTGTTGTCCACCACCACGGCCTGCCTGGTCTGGGCCTGCATGGTGCGGGCGAGCTGGCGCGCCAGGATATCAGTCAGGCCGCCCGCCGCGAACGGCACCACCAGGCGTATCGCCTGGCTGGGATAGTCCGCGGGCTGCGCGGCGGCGGCGGCCGGCAGCACGGCGCAGGCCAGCAAGAGGCGCAGTGCGCGGGTGATTGTTGTTGTCATGGTCTCGTCTCCTCCGGCCGTCTGCTTAGCCGCGCTTGCGCTCGCGCAGGAAGCGCTCCATGTACCGCTTGGGCTCGTCGGAGTCATAGGCGCTGACCAGCCCTTCGATGCCGATGGCGATGGCCTCCTGCGTCGGCATCCGCTCCCAGCGGCGAATCAGGTCCTTCTGGATGCGGAGCGCCAGCGGCGCGCCGCTCAGCATCTCGTGCCGCCACTCTGCCACCAGCGCGTCGAGTTCCCTCCCGTCGGCCACATCGGTGACCAGCCCCCAGTCGCAAGCCTGGCGCGCGCTGACCATGCGCCCGCTCAGCAGCAGGTCGCGCGTGCGGGTCCATCCGATCATGCCGGGCAACATCGCCGCATGGATCACCGACGGCACGCCCAGCTTCACCTCGGGCATGCCGAAGCGGGCATCGGCGGCGGCCAGCTTGATATCGCACATGGCAGCCACCTCCATGCCCGCACCGAGGCAGTAGCCGGAAATCACCGACATGGTCGGGAACGGCAGGTCGCGGATCTGCTCGCACAGCGCGAATACGCTGCGGATGTATTCCTCGATATCGCGCTTGCCCGCGTCCTTCAGGAACTTGATGTCGGCGCCGCCCAGGAAGGCCGCCGGCCCGCCGCGCAGGACCAGCAGGCGGATGCTGTCGTCGTAGCCGAGTTCGCGCAGTGCGCTCGCATAGGTCACGGCGGCCTCGCCCGTGAGCAGGTTGAGGCGGCCGTTGTCCAGGGTCGCGGTCACGACACCGTCGGCCTCCCTGTGGATGTGGCAACGCGGCGTGGCGGTCTGGTTCGCTTGCATGATCGTTCATCGTTCCGGGGGTTGGCTTGCGGACGATGGTACGGCGCACCTACTCATGTAACAATGGAATTGTTCTTATCAATCCAGTCCAGAACGGAATGAATATCACCATCCGCCAACTCCAGGTATTCCTCAAGCTGTTCGAAGTCAGGAGCTTCACGGCGGCGGCCGCCCAGTTGCACATGACGCAGTCGGCGGCGAGCAAGATGGTGGCGGAGCTCGAATCCCAACTCGGCTTCGCGCTGTTCGACCGCACCACGCGCAGAGTCGAGCCGAACGATGCCGCGCGGGAGTTTCACGGCTTTGCCGCCGACATCATGGCCAGCATGCAGGCCGCCACCCGCAGCGTGGTGGAACTGGCCGATCTCAAGCGCGGGCAGATCGGCATCGCCGCCTCGCCGATGATGATCCACGGCTTGCTCGCCGGACCGATCGCCGCATATCGGACGCGCTTCCCGGGTGTCCGCTTCGAGCTGCATGAACTGTCGACCGACGAGACCGTCGACAGCGTGCGCGCGGGCAGGGTCGATTTCGGCTTCGGCGCGGTGGATAGTGAGATACCGGGCATCGAAACCGAACTGGCGTTGCGCGACCGCATGCTGGTGGTCGTGCCGGCGGGACATGCGCTGGCGGCACGCCGCGCCGTGCGCTGGGCCGAGCTGGCCGCGTGGGAGCACATCAGCCTGCGCCAGTTCTACAGCGTGCGGCGCACGCTGGATGAGATCGTTGCCCGGGAAGGCGTCTCCATCCCGAGCCATATCGAGGCCGGCACCCTGACCGCGACGCTGGGCCTGGTCAAGGCGGGAGCCGGCATTGCGGTGCTGCCGGGCTACGCCGCGCGCATCGCGCAGGACTGGGGCATGCAGGCGATCCCTATCAAGGGAATGACCGGCAGGATCCACCGGATCTCGCTGCTGCGCAGGGGCTCGGCCAGGTTGTCCGTGGCCGCGCGCAGCTTCCTTGCCGAACTCATGCCGGCACTGCGCGCGCAGGAGTCAGTGGACGGCTGAGCGCTCCACATCATGGCGCCGTACAACGCGTGAGCCACGGCCTCAACGCAGCAGGTTGTGAAAGCGCGCGAAGTCGGCCAGCTCGATCAGCGAGCCGATGCGCAGCTTGTCCATGATATTGATCTTGTGCGTGCTGACGGTCTTGCTGCTGATCATCAGCTCCTTGGCGATGTCCTTGTTGGCGACGCCCCGGGCCAGGTATTGCAGCACGGTGATTTCCCGTTCTGTCAGCAGGGCGAGCGAGTCGCGTCCGGCGGCATAGGCGTTGAGGCGCGCCGCGCCGAGCGCGTGCAGCGGGAACACCGAGTAGCCGGCCAGCAGGCTGCGCACCGCGCTGATCAGTTCGGCCAGGCTCTGCCGCTTGGCAACGAAGCCGTGCGCGCCGGCGCGCATCGCGCGCGCGCAGGAGAGATCCTCATCCAGTCCCGACAAGACCAGCATGCGCACGGCCGGATAGGCGGCCGCGATCTTCTCGATCAGGTCAATGCCCGATAGCCGGGGAATGCCCAGGTCGACCACGACCAGCTGCGGTTGGTGCTGGCACACGAGTTCGAACGCATCGGCGCCGTTTTCCGCTTCGAGAACCTCGCGGAAGCCGAGATCGCGCTCGAGCCGCGTGCAGACTGCAAGACGGATGGCGGGATGGTCGTCAACGATCAGCGCGTCGGCCATAGGAGGACTTCCTTGCGGCTGGAATGGGGGCGAAGCGCCTTGCATTGCCCGCGCGCCGCGCTGGCAGGCTCTTCCGCCGCGCAGGGGCGGACAGGGCAGGCGACCGGCCTTTTCCTCATCGATCCAGAGGAAGAAGCTGGGACAAGCATAGGACGCCGGCCGAGCCGGCAGCCTGAGCATTCCCCCAAACTGTCGACGAAAAATCCTGCAAATGGGGCCGGAAGCTTCCTATTTCTTGTCGGGCTCCGATGCCGCCTCGCGCGCTGCGGCCTCCAGCACTTCGGCCAGCTTGCGGCTGGCATCGAGCGCCGCGGGGAAGCCGCAATAGACGGCGCTGTGCACCATCAGTTCGCGCAGCTCCTGTGGCGTCACGCCATTGGCCAGGGCGCCGCGCAGGTGGCCGGCCAGTTCCTGCGGCCGGTTCAGCGCGACCAGCATCGAGACGGTCGCCAGGCTGCGCTGCTTGCGGTCCAGCCCCGGACGGGTCCACACCGTGCCCCAGGCGAACTCCGTCACCAGTTGCTGCAGGCTGGTGTCACCCTGGGCCTGGGCGGCATCCAGCGCGCGCTGGACATGCGCGGCGCCGAGCACCTCGGTGCGCACTTGCAGGCCGCCTTCGAAGGCGGGCGTGGGGGTGTAGGCGTGATTGCCTTCGTCTGTCTCTGCGGGCTGCGTCATCGCGGCTCTCCTCGCTTGCTTGGTTTTGGTGGAGCAAGGATAGCCGATGCGTGGCACACACCTGCGCGCACCGCTGGCGCGCAGGTGCTGCGTGCCGGTGTTGCGTGCCGACGGCCTCAGTCCGCGTCTGTGGCGAAGAAGCGCGGCGCCGGGGCCGCGCGTGCGAACTCGCGGCCGTCCAGCGTGTAGCGGCGGAAGGTGCCGCGCGCCGCGTTGTGCGGATGACGCGCCGCCTCTTCCAGGGTCAGGACCGGTGCGAAGCAGACATCGCTGCCCTCCAGCAGATCGCACCAGTAGGCGCTGGGGCGCGCGGCGATGCGCTCGGCAATGCGCGCCTTCAGCGCAGGCCACTGGCTGCTGTCGTACTGCGCAGCGGGATCCACATCGGCCAGGTCGAGCTTCTCCAGCAGCAGGCGGTAGAACTGCGGCTCGAGCGCACCGATCGTGATGGCGCGGCCGTCAGCGCAGGTGAACACGTCATAGAAGGGGGAGTCGTGGAAGGGGCTGGGACGCGGCCCGGCGATGGTGCCGGCGGCGTGGGCCACCTGCGCCAGCGAGCCGATCATGGCGGCGATGTCGGTGATGGCCGCGTCGACCACGCATCCCTGCCCGCTGGCGCGCGCGTGCAGCACGGCGCTGACGATGCCGAAGGCGAGGCCGAGTGCGCCAGCGCCATCGCCGGTCATGGTCGGCGGCACCATCGGCAGCGCGCCCTCACGCGAGGCCAGCGACAGCATGCCAGTCAGCGCCACATAGTTCAGGTCATGCCCCGCGCTGTGGGCGAGCGGTCCGCTCTGGCCCCAACCGGTCATGCGCCCATAGACCAGGCGCGGGTTGCGCCGGTGGCAGTCGGCCGGCCCCAGGCCGAGGCGCTCCATCGTGCCAGGGCGCAGGCCCTCGATCAGCGCATCGGCGCCGGCCACGAGGTCCAGCGCCGCGGCAACGCCCTCGGGCTGCTTCAGGTCCAGGCGCACCACGCGCTTGCCGTGTTCCTGCTCCATCTCCGGCGGCACCGCCGCGCCGCGCAGCACCCGGCGCGCATCGGGCGGCACGGGCCGCGCCACCAGCGTCACCTCGGCGCCCAACCCCGCCAGCATGCTGCCGCACAGGGGCCCTGGCCCGATCCCTTCGAATTCCACCACCTTGACTCCGCCCAGGGGCAGGATGCCTCCTTGTCCACTCATGTCTTGTCTCCGCGATTCTGTCGTTCCGGTCAGGCCGGTTGCTCCGATGCTAGCCGGGGATGTCGCGCTGCGGCAATGGCGGAATGTTTCAATCTAATTGCAAAAACACTCGCATTCCAGCCCCGCGGGGGATTTGATCCAGATCGTGGCATGGGCGGGCGCAAGCTGCCATGATGTTCACAGGTGCGGGAGATGCGGTCCCGCGCCCCACTCTTCAGCCCCCAAGACCAGGAGATGCCATGAGCAATATCGTGCTGGCGACCGACGGCTCGCCCTTCAGCGATGCCGCTGCCCGCTTCATCGTCGAAGGCCGCCTGTTGAAGGACGGCTTCACCGTCCACGTGGTCCATGTCACCCCCGACGTCACCGGCCAGGTACGCGCCTTCGTCAGCAAGGAAACCATCGACGACTGGCACAGGGAAGAAAGCGCGAAGGCGACGCAGTCCGTCTGCGACATCCTCAAGGCCGGCAATATCCCCTTTGAGATTCATCCGCTGCGCGGCTTTGCGCCGGAGCGCATCGTGGCGCATGCCAGCGAGACCAAGTCGGAAGGCATCGTGATGGGCACGCATGGGCGCGGCTCTTTCTTCGATGCGGTGATTGGGTCGGTGGCGGGGCGGGTGCTGGCGATGGCACCGTGTCCGGTGTTGCTGGTCAAGGGGGCGCGTGCGAAGTAATCGCGCAGGCTTTGAGGCTTTGGCCGGCATGCGCCGGCTGGCTTGATGAAGGGGAGGTGTTGCGGGATGCGGCGCCTCCTCTTTTTTCGTTTTGGTGGCGCTTTGACTCGGGCGGTGTTGGTTGGGCGGTGTTAGTTGTTTAGGCCAAAAGCCTGTTTCGACTCCCCTGCGGGGAGCCGACCTACTTTCTTGTCTTGCCAAGAAAGTAGGCAAAGAAGGCGCGCCGGATGCGGCTTAACACCCCCTCGCGGGCTGGCTGAAAGAGCGGCCGGGCCCCAACTCACATCGCCTTACGGCGATGCTCAGACAGGGGGCCCTCTTTTCCGCTCTTTCAGCCAGCCCGCGAGGCGCCGCATACGGCAGGGTAAGGACGCCACGCCTCGCTTCGCATCGGGTGGCAGGTGTTCGGCCAGCTAGCTGGCCGAACACGATGCGTCGGCATGCGACGTCACATCGCATTCAGCAAAGGGAGTCTGGCAGACCGACGATTTGGCCGTTCCCTCCCGTTGTGCGGCGCCTCGCGATTTGCCGTGGCCGCCGATGAAGCCCGTCCGCTGTCTGAGCGGCCGAAGGACGCGAGTTCGGACGGGCGCGGCGGACACGGCAAATCGCGAGGAGTCTTTCGCCGCGCCCGGGTCGCCTTCTTTGCCTACTTTCTTTGGCGAGACAAAGAAAGTAGGTCGGCTCCCCCGCAGGGGGAGTCGAAACAGGCCGTTGGCCCGATCAGCCAGTACCGCCCAGATTCTCGCGAATGGACGTCGAAAACAGGCTCAGGAAATCAACAGCCCACGCCAATCAAACAAAGCGCGTAGACGCCAGACTCCCCCGAACCAACAGTCCCGCTTAAACACTCCAAAGCGGCGGCTCATCCATCAACGCAATCTGCTCCCGCAACTCCAGAATCCGATCCTGCCAATAACGCTGCGTCCCGAACCAGGGAAACGCCGCAGGAAAAGCCGGATCGCGCCAGCGGCTGGCCAGCCAGGCGCTGTAGTGCAGCAGACGCAGCGTGCGCAGCGCCTCCACCAGATGCAATTCGCGCGGCGAGAATTCGGCGAAGTCCTCGTAGCCCGCCAGCACATCGGCCAGTTGGGACTGCATCGCGGCGCGGTCGCCTTCCAGCAGCATCCAGAGATCCTGCACGGCCGGCCCCATGCGGCTGTCGTCGAAGTCGACGAAGTGGGGGCCGGCTTCGGCCCCGCGTGCGTCTTCGGGATCGATCCACAGCACGTTGCCGCGGTGGCAATCGCCATGCAGGCGCAGCAGCGCCACGTCGCCGGCGCGCTCGTAGCAGCGGCGCACGCCGTCGAGCGCCAGGTCGGCGGCGGCCTTCCAGGCCAGCAGCAGGTCGGGCGGGATGCAATCGTGTGCCAGCAGCCAGTCACGCGGCTCCACGCCGAAGGTTTCCACGTCCAGCGCGGGACGCGCCTGGTAGGGCCGGGTCGCGCCGATCGCGTGGATACGGCCGATGAAGCGACCCAGCCAGGTCAGCGTGTCGGCACGCTCGAGCGCGGGCGCGCGGCCGCCGCAGCGGGCGAACACGGCGAAGCGGAAGCCCGCGTGGTGGAGCAGCGTGCTGCCGTCCACCGTCAGCGCGGGCACGGCGGGCACCTCGGCCTGCGCCAGTTCGGCGACGAAGGCGTGCTCTTCCAGGATGGCGGCATCGCTCCAGCGGCCGGGCCGGTAGAACTTGGCGACCAGCGGCGGGCCGTCCTCGATGCCGACCTGCCAGACGCGGTTCTCATAGCTGTTGAGCGCGAGCAGCCGCCCATCGGCGGCGAAGCCCGCGCCTTCCAGCGCGTCGAGGATCAGTTCCGGCGTCAGGCCGGCGTAGGGCAGATCGGCGTCGGCCCCTTCCGGGGTGCCGTTGCCGGCCTGGTTGCCGTCAGTGTCGTGCATCGCCGGCCGCCTCGCGCTCAGGTCGTGGTCTTGCCGCGGCCGCCGAGCAGCGCGGCCTGCGGCGCGGGACGGCGTCCGCGGGCGGGCGCGGGCGCACCGTCCTGCTGCGGACGCGGGGCGGCGTTGCCGCGGCCCGCCGAGCCATTGCGGCTGCCGCCGCGGTTGCCATCAGCCTGGGGGGCGTGATTGCCGCGGCCATTGCCTGCATTACCACCATTACCGCTATTACCGCTATTACCGCCATTGCCGCCCCGGTTGCCGTTGCCGGCACCGTTGCCGCCACGGCCACCCTGGCCACCCTGGCCACCGGCTGCCCGCTGCGGGCTGTTGCCCGCTGCCGGGCGCGGCGCGGCCTGGCCGTCGCCGCGTGCCCGCGCGGGTTGCTGGGCGCCGCCCTGCGGCGCGCGCGCCTGGCGTTCCTGGCCGGGACGGCCACGTCCGCCCTGCCCCTGCCCGCGCTGCTGGCGGCTCTTCTGGATCGGCTCGGGCGCGATGGAGGGATCCACCTCGAAGCCCGGCAGCACGATCTGGTCGAACTTGCGCTTGATCAGGCGCTCGATGTCGCGCAGCAGGCCATGCTCGTCCACGCAGACCAGCGACACGGCTTCGCCCTCGGCGCCGGCGCGGCCGGTGCGGCCGATGCGGTGAACATAGTCCTCGGGCACGTTGGGCAGATCGAAATTGACCACGTGCGGCAGCTGGTCGATGTCGATGCCGCGCGCGGCGATATCCGTGGCCACCAGCAGGCGCAGCGTGCCCGCCTTGAACTCGGTCAGCGCGCGCGTGCGGGCGGACTGGCTCTTGTTGCCGTGGATGGCGAGCGCCGACAGTCCTTCCTTGGTGAGCTGCTCGGCCAGCCGGTTGGCGCCGTGCTTGGTGCGGGTGAAGACCAGCACCTGGTGCCAGTCGTGCTGGCGCACCAGGTGGGCCAGCAGTTCGCGCTTGCGCTCGCGGTCCACCGGATAGACGCGCTGCTCCACCGTTTCGGCGGTCGTGTTGCGGCGGGCCACCTCGATCGAGGCCGGGTTGTCGAGCAGGCGGTCGGCCAGCGAACGGATCTCGTCGGAGAAGGTGGCCGAGAACAGCAGGTTCTGCCGCTTCGGCGGCAGGATGTTCAGGATCTTGCGGATGTCGTGGATGAAGCCCATGTCGAGCATGCGGTCGGCTTCGTCCAGCACCAGGATCTCCACCGACGACAGGTCGATGGTGCGTTGCTGCAGGTGGTCGAGCAGGCGGCCGGGGGTGGCCACGACGATGTCCACGCCGCGCTTGATCTGCTCGATCTGCGGGTTGATGCCGACGCCGCCGAACATCACCATCGAGCGCAGGCGCAGGTACTTGCCGTAGTTGCGCACGCTCTCCTCGACCTGCGCGGCCAGCTCGCGCGTGGGCGTGAGCACCAGGGCGCGCACCGGCACACGTGCACCGCGCGCAGGCGCGGGGGCGGTGGATTCGGACAGGAGTTGCAGCATCGGCAGGGTGAAGCCGGCGGTCTTGCCGGTGCCGGTCTGGGCGCCGGCGAGCAGGTCGCCCCCCTTGAGGATGGCAGGGATGGCCTGCGCTTGAATCGGGGTAGGCGTGGAATAGCCTTGCTCGGCCACGGCACGCACCAGCTTGTCGGACAAGCCTAGTTCGGAGAAAGACATGAAATGACGCTTCGGCCACCCGTTTCGCACAATGGTGCGCCAATCGCTGGGCGGCTGGAATTGACAACCGGCCGGGAGGCCGGCGAGGCAAGGCGACTGCCCCCGCCTCTTTGGAGGAAAGGCCCGTAGTGTACCAGTCCGGCGCGCCGTGATCAGGAAGCCCCTGCGCTATGATGACGGCCACGCCGACGGCCTGGCCGGGCCGGCGGCGCGGCACGGACGCCGACGGACCCGCTTGCCGGGGCCCGCCGGGCGCCGGCGTTCTTTTGTTCCTCCCGGATGCCAGCAACATGCGGTTCAGGTTTCTCGAAGACCAGGAAGTCATTCTGTTCGCGGCGATTCCCGTCGGCGTCGCCGCGGCCGTCGCCACCACCCTGTTCCGGGAAGCCCTGGAGGGCTCCGGTCTGCTGCTGTTCGGCAGCCGCGCCGACGTGGTCCTGGTGTTCGCCAGCCTGGCACTGGGATGGCGGGTGGTGATCCCGGCACTTGGCGGCGCACTGGCGGGCCTCCTGCTGATGCTGTCGTCGCGCATCGACCGCGGTCGCGCCGGCGTCACCGACTACATGGAAGCCGTGGCAAGCGGCACCGGCCGCCTGCCGGTGCGCATCACCTTGCTGCGCTCCCTGTCCTCCTTCTGCTCCATCGTCAGCGGCAGCTCCGTGGGCAAGGAGGGCGCGATGATCCAGCTTGCCGCCCTGTGCGGCTCGCTCTTCCCTTCCGGCCGCGCCGGCGCCGACACCAATATGCGGCGCATGCTGACCGCCTGCGGCGCGGCGGCCGGCCTGGCCTCGGTCTACCACACGCCGCTGTCGGCGGCGGTCTTCGTCGCCGAAGTCGTGTTCGGCGTGCTGGCCGTGCAGCGGCTGATGCCGCTCTTTCTCGCCTCGGTGGCCGGCGCCATGGTCAGCCAGTGGCACAGTGGCCTGGAACCGCTCTATCCCGGGCTCAACGTGGCGGCTGACCTGCACGCGCCGCTGCTGCTGGCCGCCGCGCTGATGGGCGTGCTCGCCGGCGTCAGCGGCGCCCTGTTCCTGCGTGCGGCCGGCATCGCCAAGCGCGTGTTCGGCCGCCTGCCGGGCGGCCCCGTGCCGCGCCTGGCGCTGGGTGGCGCCTGCGTGGGCGTGCTGGCGCTTGCCGTGCCCGAGGTGGTCGGCAACGGCTACTACACCATCCAGACCATCCTGCAGGAGCAGCCGCTGAGCATGCCGGTCGCCGTGGTGCTGGCCGCCAAGCTGGCAGCCACGGTGCTCAGCATGGGTTCGGGCGCCGTGGGCGGCGTGTTCACGCCGTCGCTGTTCATCGGCGCCGCGCTGGGCCAGATGCTCGCGCCGCTGGTGGCCGGCAACGCCTCGCCCGCGCTGCCGCTGGTCGGCATGAGCGCCTTCCTGGCGGCGACCAGCCAGGCCCCGCTGATGTCGGTGCTGATGGTGTTTGAGATGACGCTGGCACCCGCCCTGCTGCTGCCGTCGATGATCGGCGCGGTGGCCGCCTACTACACGGCCTCGCGCTGCCAGACGCTGTCGCTGTACAGCGTGGTGGCCGAACGCACCCAGGCCTCGGCCGCGGCCGAGCGCGCCCGCGCCATGAAGCTGGCCGGGCTGTGTGATCCGACCAACACCACCATCGGCCCCGATGCCACGCTGACCGAGGCCAACGAAAAGTTCGCCGATGCCGGCACGCGCTACCTCTATGTGGTGACGCCGGGCGGCGAGATGCTGGGCGCGGTGTCGATCCACGCCGTGCATCGCGCCCTGTCGCGCGAGCCGGATGCCCAGCTGACCGCGTTGATGGAACGCGACTTCCCGACGCTGACGCCGGAGTCGCAGCTGCACGACGCGCTGGCCCTGTTCTCGGCCAATGCGCTCAATCGCATTCCCCTGGTGCGCGACACGGAGAGCCGGGAACTGCTGGGCATCGTGTCCAAGCGTCGTGTGCTGCAAGAAGCATCCGCGATGTTCTGACCGTTCGCCGGGCCCGGCGGGCGCGGCCCGCGCGGGCAAACCCTCGGCACTGGGGCGCGCAGAGGGTAGAATGTCAGGTTGCTCGCCCGCGCTGGGCAGCGCTCGCCGGTACCGGATCGCCAAGCCGCCCCGCGTCGCCGGGTTGCCCACAAGCGCCAGGCCGTAACCATGCCAACCTTTCGCTCCGCCGGAGTTCCCATGCCTGCTGGCCGTGCCGTGCGCCGCCCCGTCCGTCCTATTGTCGGCATCGTCGGCACCGTGCTTCGCCGATTGGCGCCGCCCGCGTTCGCCGCGGCGCTGGCCACTGCCGCGCTGCTGCCGGCAGCCGTGCAGGCGCAGCCTGTGCGTGTGATCCCGGCCGACGCGGCGGCGGCCAAGCTGGTGATGGCGGCGCCCACGTCCACCGGGCCGCAGACCGCGACCCTCGATGGCAAGACCGTGGGCGTGGCGCCCGGCCTGCGGCTGTTCAGCCCCGACAACCAGCTGCTCACCGTCGCGGCGGTCGCGGACAAGAAGCTGCAGGTGCGCTACAAGCTCGACCTCTACGGCCAGCTGCTGACGGCCTGGATACTGAGCGAGCCCGAGCGCAAGGCGCTGCAGGCCAACTGAGCCGGGCCGGCCGGCGGGCAGGCGAAAAAGAAAGCCCGGAGCACCGAAGGATTGCCGGCGCGTTCCCACCACGCGCGGCGCGCCGGTGCATTGCAACCCCCTGATGCCCCCAGGTCAACCACTGAGATCGGCACCATGAAGAAAGTCTTCGTCAAAACCTACGGCTGCCAGATGAACGAGTACGACTCCGACAAGATGGTCGACGTACTCAATGCCAGCGAAGGGCTGGAAGCCACCGACCGCGTCGAAGAAGCCGACGTGATCCTGTTCAACACCTGCTCGGTGCGCGAGAAGGCACAGGAGAAGGTGTTCTCCGAGCTGGGCCGCATGAAGGCGCTCAAGGCCGCCAAGCCGGACCTGGTGATCGGCGTAGGCGGCTGCGTAGCCAGCCAGGAAGGCGCCGCCATCGTCTCGCGCGCCCCCTATGTCGACGTGGTGTTCGGCCCGCAGACGCTGCATCGCTTGCCCGACCTGATCGCGCGCCGCCGCGAGACCGGGCGTTCGCAGGTGGACATCTCCTTCCCCGAGATCGAGAAGTTCGACCACCTGCCGCCGGCGCGGGTGGAAGGCCCGAGTGCCTTCGTCTCGATCATGGAAGGCTGCTCGAAGTACTGCAGCTACTGCGTGGTGCCCTATACGCGCGGCGAGGAAGTCTCACGCCCCTTCGAGGACGTGCTGGCCGAGGTGGCCGGCCTGGCCGAGCAGGGCGTGCGCGAGGTGACGCTGCTGGGGCAGAACGTCAACGCCTACCGCGGCGCCATGGGCGGCACCAGCGAAGTGGCCGACTTCGCGCTGCTGATCGAGTACGTGGCCGAGATCCCCGGCATCGAGCGCATCCGCTACACCACCAGCCATCCGAAGGAATTCACCTCGCGGCTGATCGAGCTGTACGGCCGCTGCGACAAGCTGGTCGATCACCTGCACCTGCCCGTGCAGCATGCGTCCGACCGCGTGCTGATGGCGATGAAGCGCGGCTACAGCGTGCTGGAGTACAAGAGCATCATCCGCCGGCTGCGCGCGCTGCGCCCGAACATGTCGCTGTCCTCCGACTTCATCGTCGGCTTCCCCGGCGAGACCGAGGCGGACTTCGACAAGCTGATGGCGATGATCGAGGAGATCGGCTACGACACCTCCTTCTCCTTCATCTTCAGCCCGCGCCCCGGCACGCCGGCTGCCAACCTGCACGACGACACGCCGCACGAGGTCAAGCTGCGCCGCCTGCAGCATCTGCAGGCCACCATCGAGGAGAACGTGCAGCGCATCAGCCAGGGCATGGTCGGCACGGTGCAGCGCATCCTGGTGGAAGGCCCGGCGCGCAAGGACCCGACCGAGCTGCACGGGCGCACCGAGAACAACCGCGTGGTCAACTTCGCGCTGCCGGGCGTGCCGCAGGCCAGCCGCGAGCGCCTGGTCGGCCAGATGGTGGAGGTGACCGTCACCGAGGCCTTTCCGCACTCGCTGCGCGGCGAACTGCTGGTGCGCCAATAAGCAACAAGAAGACCGTTTGCAGAAGAAGTCCGGAGCCATCCGCAACGATGAAGATCCCCACCGCTGAATTCGTCGCCCCCAAGGACGACAACGCCCGCCTGCAGAACCTGTGCGGGCCGCTGGACGAGAACCTGCGTCAGATCGAGCAGGCGCTCGACGTGACCATCCAGCGCCGCGGCCACCGCATGACGGTGCGCGGCGCCAATGCCAGCGCCGCCGCCACCGCGCTGGAGCGCTTCTATAACCAGGCGCGCACCACGCTGACGATCGACGACGTACAGCTCGGCCTGGTCGAGACGCGCCAGGTAGGCGCCCACGGCGCCTACCTGCCGGCCGACGCCGGCGACAATGGCGCGCACGACGGCGCGCCCGCCGACGAATCGCCGGTGCTGCACACGCGCCGCGCCGGCCTGCACGGCCGCACCCCTGCCCAGCGCGACTACCTGCGCAATATCCTGTCGCATGACCTGACCTTGGGCATCGGGCCGGCCGGCACCGGCAAGACCTACCTGGCCGTGGCCTGCGCGGTGGACGCGCTCGAGCGCGACGCCGTCAAGCGCATCGTGCTGACGCGGCCCGCGGTGGAGGCCGGTGAGCGCCTGGGCTTCCTGCCCGGCGACCTGGCGCAGAAGGTCGACCCCTACCTGCGCCCGCTCTATGACGCGCTCTACGACCTGCTCGGCTTCGACCGCACGCAGAAGATGTTCGAGCGGCAGATGATCGAGATCGCCCCGCTGGCCTATATGCGCGGGCGCACGCTGAACCACGCCTTCATCATCCTGGACGAGGCGCAGAACACCACGCCAGAGCAGATGAAGATGTTCCTGACCCGCATCGGCTTCGGCTCGAAGGCGGTGATCACCGGCGACACCACCCAGATCGACCTGCCGCGCGGGCAGAAGAGCGGGCTGGTGGAGGCCGCGCACGTGCTGCACGACGTGCGCGGCATCGCCTCGACGCGCTTTTCCAGCGCCGACGTGGTGCGCCACCCGCTGGTGGCGCGCATTGTCGACGCGTACGACGAATATCACGCCCAGCACAAGGACGCCTGACTTGAAATCCCCTACCCCTTCGCGGCCCGCCGCACCCGCCGTCACGCTGTTCGACGCCGACGGCCGCGCGCGCAAGAGCGCCGCCCATGCGCTGCGCGTGCAACTGCCCGATGGCCGCAGCCTGACCATCGACCTGTCGCAGGCCGCCGACGGCGTGGTCGCGCTGCTGGCCGAGCATACCGATACCCGCCAGCAGGCCGGCCTGCTGGTGCGCCCGGACAACCACGATGCGCTTTCCGTGGCCGTCACCGCCACGCCGCTGGTCACCACCACCGGCACGCCGGCCACGCCGCCGGCGCTGGAGCTGGACGTCCAGGCAGGCGACGGCGTGGGCAAGCGCGACGGGCTGCCGCCGCAGCGCAAGATCGAGACCTGGGTCAAGTCGGCGCTGTACGCCGACGCCGCCCTGACCATCCGCTTCGTCGGCGAGGACGAGGGCCGTGCACTGAACCGCAGCTATCGCGGCAAGGACTACGCCACCAATGTGCTGACCTTCGCCTACGCGGAAAGCGCCGACGACCCGGTTTCGGCCGATATCGTGCTGTGCTGCCCGGTGGTCGAGGCCGAGGCCCGCGAGCAGGGCAAGCCGCTCGAGGCGCACTACGCCCACCTGGTCGTCCATGGCGTGCTCCATGCCCAGGGCTATGAGCATGACGAAGATGCCGAGGCAGAGGAGATGGAGGCGATCGAGACCGAGACGCTGCAGGCGCTCGGCTATCCCGACCCCTATCGCAAGGACTGAAGCGATCCGCAGCCTGGCGGGCAAGGCGGCCACGAAGGGCCACGAGGCGCGGCGCCCGCCATATGTGACACATCAAGCACGCACGGTGACATCAGGACCGTCAGGCTTTTAGTGTATCCTTCAGACGATATCCACTACGCGCTCGTCGCGCCATGAACGACCCTTATCCCAGTTCGAAGCCGGTAGATCGACCCAGATCCCTGCTAGAACGCCTCTCGGACTTTATCTCCCCCGAGCCTGAATCCCGTACCGAACTGCTGGAGGTGCTTCAGGACGCGCACACGCGCAACCTGATCGACGCCGACTCGCTCTCGATGATCGAGGGCGTGTTCCAGGTTTCCGAGCTGACCGCGGGCGACATCATGGTGCCGCGCGCCCAGATCGACATGGTCAACGTCGCCGATGCGCCGGAGGCCTTCATCCCCTTCATGCAGCAGACGGCGCACTCGCGCTTCCCGGTCTACGAAGGCAGCCGGGACAACGTCATCGGCATCCTGATGGCCAAGGACCTGCTGCGCTACTTCACGGACGAGCACTTCGACCTGCGCGAGGCACTGCGCCCGGCGGTGTTCATCCCCGAATCCAAGCGGCTGAACATCCTGCTGCGCGACTTCCGCATCAACCGCAACCACATCGCCATGGTGGTCGACGAGTACGGCGGCATCGCCGGCCTGGTCACCATCGAGGACGTGCTCGAGCAGATCGTGGGCGACATCGAGGACGAATACGACCTCGACGAAGACCAGGACAACATCGTGTCGCTGCCGAGCGGCGGCTGGCGCGTGCATGGCCTGACCGAGATCGAGCAGTTCAACGAGACCTTCGGCACGCAATTCTCCGACCATGACGTCGACACCGTCGGCGGCCTGCTCACCAGCCATCTCGGCCATGTGCCGCACCGCGGCGAGATCGTGCAACTGCCGCCGATGCGCTTCGAAGTGCTGCGCGCCGACGCCCGCCAGGTGCACCTGCTGCTGGTGCAGCGCGAAGCCGAGACCGCCGCGGTCTCCGCGGTGGGCGCATGACGGAACCCACCCCGGTGTTGAGCGCCGCGCGCGGCGCGGTCCGTTCGCGTGAGACCGCCGGCCGGCTCGCGCTGGCCGCGCTGCTGGGCGTGGCGCATACGCAAGGCTTCGCACCGCACACCTGGTGGTGGCTGCAGCTGTTGTCGCTGGCCGGCCTGTGCGCCCTGCTGGCACGCGCCCCGCGCGTGCGTGACGCGGCCGCAAGCGGCTACGCCTTCGGGCTGGGCTGGTTCCTGTCGGGCATCTGGTGGCTCTATATCAGCATGCACGTCTATGGCGAGATGCCGGCCTGGATGGCCACGCTGGCCGTGCTGCTGTTCGCCGTCTACCTGTCGGTCTACCCGGCCCTGGCCGCCGCGGCCTGGCATTGGCTGGCAGCACGGTTTCGCCCGCCCGCCCGGGCGGCACCGCGTGCCGGCGCGGTCCTCCTGCTGGCGCTGGCCTTCGGCGCGCTGTGGGGCCTGTCGGAATGGCTGCGCGGCGTGGTCTTTACCGGCTTTCCCTGGCTGTCCGGCGGCTATGCGCATACCGACGGCCCGCTCGCCGGCTACGCGCCGATCATCGGCGTGTACGGCATCGGCGCCCTGTCGGCGGCAACGGCGGCGCTGCTGACCGCAGCCGCCGGCGCACTGGGCCGCGCGGATGGCCGCCGTGCCGGACTGGCGGCGCTGGCGCTGGCGCTGGCGGCCGCGCTGCCGCTGGGCGGCGCCGCGCTCGCTCCGCTGGCCTGGACCCAGCCCGTGGGCAACCCGATCACGGTGCGCCTGCTGCAGGGCAATGTGCCGCAGAACATCAAATTCGAGCCGGTTGGCGTGCAGCACTCGCTGGAGTTCTACCGCGACCTGATCACCGCCGCGCCCGCCGACCTGGTGGTCACCCCCGAGACCGCCTTCCCCGTGATCCTGCAGGACCTGCCGGTGGACATCGCCATCGCCGTCCGCGACTACGTGGAGCACAGCGGCAGCACGGTGCTGTTCGGCGCGGCCGGCGCCGACTCGCCCACGGACTTCACCAACAGCGTGTTCGGCCTGGGCCCGGAAACGCCCCGGCTCTACCGCTACAACAAGCACCACCTGGTGCCTTTCGGCGAGTTCATCCCCTTCGGCTTCCACTGGTTCGTCGACATGATGAAGATGCCGCTGGGCGATTTCCGCCGCGGCGGACTGGACCAGGCGCCGCTGCCGGTGCGCGGCATCCGCGTCTCGCCCAATATCTGCTACGAGGATCTGTTCGGCGAGGAAATCGCGCAGACGCTGCGCGACCAACCGGCGCCCGCCAATATGCTGGCGAACGTGACCAACCTGGCCTGGTTCGGCGACACCATCGCGCTGGACCAGCACCTGCAGATCTCGCGCATGCGTGCGCTGGAAACGCGCCGGCCGATGCTGCGTGCCACCAATACCGGCATGACGGCGGTGGTGCTGCCCGACGGCACGGTGGCGCATCGGCTGCCGACCTTCGCGATCGGCACGCTCGCGGCTACAGTCCAGGGCACACAGGGACTCACCCCCTATGTGCGCTGGGGCAACTGGCCGGTCCTGGCCGCCTGCCTCGCCGTGGCGGCAGTGGCGTTCTGGCGGGCCAGGCGCCGCGCCTGAGCCGGGCGGCTCAGGCCGCCAGGCCGCTGGCGATGGACAGCAGCGCGGCGGCGATCATCACCGCGATGGCCACAAGATAAGGCTTGCGCGAAAGCAACGTCATGATAGGTTGTCCCCCATTTTTGAGTGTTATCGGGCAGCCGGCCCGACCCCTTGCCTGATGTGTCCAGTTTGACCGGCTGTGTATCAATACTGTATACAAAATCCCTATCGGCGCGTATCGAAGGAATCTTGACGGCACCCCGGGATTTACCCGATACGTTGCGATTCCCCGACACCTTTGGCCGCGCCGCCTGCCGCCGCCGGCGGGATGGCGCGCGGCAGCAGCCCTGCGCTGGGGGGAGTGGGGAAAAAAACCGATAGAATTCAGGGTTTGGCACGCGCCAGCCGCGCCCTTGGGCGCACCTGGCCGTGATGGCCGCCCGGCGGCCCCACCCCAAGTCTTCGCTATGCTGACCTTCCAACAAATGATCCTTACCCTGCAGGCCTACTGGGACCGGCAGGGCTGCGCTCTCTTGCAACCCATCGATCTGGAGGTCGGCGCCGGCACCTCGCACGTGCATACCTTCCTGCGCGCGATCGGGCCCGAGCCCTGGCGCGCCGCCTACGTGCAGCCGTCGCGCCGCCCCAAGGACGGCCGCTACGGCGACAACCCCAACCGGCTGCAGCACTATTACCAGTACCAGGTGGTGCTCAAGCCCGCGCCCGAGAACATCCTCGAGCTCTACCTGGGCTCGCTGGAGGCGCTGGGCCTGGACCTGAAGCAGAACGATATCCGCTTCGTCGAGGACGACTGGGAGAACCCCACGCTTGGCGCCTGGGGCCTGGGCTGGGAGGTCTGGCTCAATGGCATGGAGGTGACCCAGTTCACCTACTTCCAGCAGGTCGGCGGCCTGGACTGCAAGCCCATCACCGGCGAGATCACCTACGGCATCGAGCGGCTGGCGATGTACCTGCAGAAGGTCGAAAACATCTACGACCTGGTCTGGACCGAGTGGAGCGAGAACGGCGAGACGCGCCGCCTGACCTATGGCGACGTCTACCACCAGAACGAGGTGGAGCAGTCCACCTACAACTTCGAGCAGAGCAACGCCGAGATCCTGTTCCGCCATTTCTCCGAACACGAAGGCGAGGCCAAGCGCCTGATGGAGGCGGCCGACGGCGCGCCGCGCCTGGCACTGCCCGCCTACGAGCAGGTGCTCAAGGCCGCGCACACCTTCAACCTGCTCGATGCGCGCGGCGCCATCTCGGTGACCGAGCGCGCCGCCTACATCGGCCGCATCCGCAATCTGTCGCGGCAGGTGGCGCAGGCCTACTACGATTCGCGCGAAGCCCTGGGCTTCCCGATGTGCCCCCGCGACGAGGCGCAGGCATGACACGCGCCGTGCGCGCCGCGCTGTGCTGCGCGGCCGCAGCGGCGGCACTGGCCACCGCGCCGCCCGCGGGTGCGCGCTATACCAGCGCGCCCTCGCCGCAGGCGCTCTACCTGCCAGCGACGCTGTCCAATATCTGCGAGGCCGACCCGCAGGCGCTGCAGCAAGCCATCATGCGGCACTGGCAGCCTTCGCTGAAGGCGATCGACCAGTGGACGCAACTGGTGCGTTCGTTCTCCTGCGACCTGTCAGGCTCGAAGGACCTGGGCTGGCACCGTGTGCAACTGCGCGCCTACGAAAGTGCGATCCGCTACCCCTTGAGCTGGATCGAAACCGAGACGCACAACGGCCATACGCGCAAGCGCCTGAAGACCTACTACTCGGCGGCGCAGTTGCCGCCACGCATCGACTTCTGGGTCGGCGGGCAGATCGATGAGATCCGCTATGACCGGCGCGCGCAGCGGCTGGACGCCCGCTTCCCGGCCGGTGCCGGGCGTGGCACCACCGGCACGCCCGGCGAGTGCGCCACCACGCTGCAGTTCCGCCAGCAGAATGGCCTGTGGCTGCTGTCGGGCGTAGAAACTAATACCGGCCCGCGCTGCTGAAGGCGGCGCGCGCCACAACCTGTTGGAAACGATTCATGTCGCAACCCATGACCGACACGCTGCTGATCGAACTGTTCACCGAAGAGCTTCCGCCCAAGGCGCTGGCGCGCCTGGGCGACGCCTTCGCCGAGGGCCTGTTCGCCGGACTGGGCGCGCGCGGACTGCTCGAGGACGGCGCCGCCGTCACGCCCTTCGCCACGCCGCGCCGGCTGGCCGCCCTGGTCTCGGGCGTGCGCCGCTGCGCACCCGATCGTGAACAGCGCGAGAAGGTCCTGCCGCTGTCGGTGGCGCTCGACGCCAATGGCGCGCCGACCGCCCCGCTGGCCAAGAAGCTGGCCGCGCTGGCCAAGTCCACCGGCGTGGAAGCCATCGACTGGCAGACGCTGGAGCGCACCTCGGACGGGAAGGCCGATGCCTTCTTCTACCGCTACACCGCGCGCGGCGCGGCGCTGGCCGAGGGCCTGCAGGCCGCGCTGGACGAGGCGCTGAGCAAGCTGCCCATCCCCAAGTTGATGAGCTACCAGCGCCCGGACGGCAGTACCGTGAACTTCGTGCGCCCCGCGCACCGCCTGGTCGCCCTGTTCGGCGCCGAGATCGTGCCGGTATCGGTGCTCGGCCTGCAGGCCAGCAACCTGACCCAGGGCCACCGCTTCCTGTCGCAGGGCGTGATCGAGATCCCGCACGCCACGCAGTATGCGGCGCTGCTGGAATCGGCCGGCCGCGTGGTGCCCGGCTACAGCGCGCGCCGCGAGCGCATCCGCAAGGAACTGCTGGCCCAGGCCGGCGCGGACCAGGTGATCATGCCGGAGGCCCTGCTCGACGAGGTGAACTCGCTGGTGGAATGGCCGGTGGTCTACCCCTGCCACTTCGAGGAGGCCTTCCTCGAAGTGCCGCAGGAATGCCTGATCCTGACCATGCAGACCAACCAGAAGTACTTCGCGCTGACCGATGCCGACGGCCATCTGCGCAACCGCTTCCTGATCGTCTCCAACCTGGCCACCGAGACGCCGGAATCCATCATCCTCGGCAATGAGCGCGTGGTACGCCCCCGCCTGGCCGACGCCAAGTTCTTCTTCGACCAGGACCGCAAGAAGACCCTGGCCTCGCGCGTGCCGCAGCTGGCCAATGTGGTCTACCACAACAAGATCGGCAGCCAGCTCGACCGCGTGCAGCGCCTGCAGCAGATCGCCGGCCACATCGCCGACGCGCTCGCCGCCGCCGGCGTGCCGGTGGACAAGGCTGCCGCCATGCGCGGCGCCGAGCTCGCCAAGGCCGACCTGCTGACCGACATGGTGGGCGAGTTCCCCGAGCTGCAGGGCACGATGGGCACCTACTACGCGCGCCACGACGACGAAGCCGAAGACGTGGCCCTGGCCTGCTCGGAGCACTACCGCCCGCGCTTCGCCGGCGACGCGCTGCCCGAGGGTGCGGTCAGCACCGCGGTGGCGCTGGCCGACAAGCTCGAGACGCTGGTCGGGATCTGGGGCATCGGCCTGCAGCCCACCGGCGAGAAGGATCCCTTCGCGCTGCGCCGCCATGCGCTGGGCATCCTGCGCATGCTGATCGAGAAGCCGCTGGCGCTGCCGCTGGACACGCTGCTGGCGCTGACCGAGCAGGCGTTCGCCAGCGTGCCCGCGGTCAAGCCCGCGCACGAGGCCATCAGCGACTTCCTCTATGACCGCCTGCGCGGCTACCTGAAGGAAAAGGGCTACACCACCAACGAAGTCGAAGCCGTGGTCAGCCTGCGCCCGCGCACGCTGGACGACGTGCTCGGCCGCGTCGAGGCCGTGCGCACCTTCGCCGCGCTGCCCGAGGCCGAGGCGCTGGCCGCCGCCAACAAGCGCATCACCAACATCCTGCGCAAGAATACCGAGGCCGTGCCGGCGCTGCGCACCGACCTGTTCCGCGAGGAGGCCGAGGGCGCGCTGCACGCCGCCATCGAACAGGCCCGCCCGGGCGTGGAGGCCGCCTTCGCGCGCGGTGACTTCACCGCCGCCCTGCGCGACCTGGCCCAGCTGCGCGACGCGGTCGACCGCTTCTTCAACGAGGTGATGGTGATGGCCGAGGACGCCGCGCTGCGCACCAACCGGCTCGCGCTGCTGGCCTCGCTGCACGCACTGGCCAACCGCGTCGCCGACATCTCCAAGCTGGCGGCCTGAACGCCGCGCCCATCCAACGGACTACGCCGCCCCGACCATGCCGCAGATTCCGCCCAAATTCGTCATCCTCGACCGCGACGGGGTGATCAATCTCGACAGCGACCAGTTCATCAAGTCGCCCGAAGAGTGGGTCCCCATCGAGGGCAGCCTGGAGGCGATCGCCGCGCTGAACCAGGCGGGCTATCGCGTGATCGTCGCCAGCAACCAGTCTGGCATCGGCCGCGGCCTGTTCGAGATGAGCACGCTCAACGCCATGCACGAGAAGATGCACAAGCTGCTGGCGGGCATGGGCGGGCGCATCGACGCGGTCTTCTTCTGCCCTCACACGGCGGCCGACGACTGCGATTGCCGCAAGCCGCGCCCCGGCATGCTGGAGCAGATCTCCACGCGCTTCGGCATCGAGCTCAAGGGCGTGCCGGTCGTCGGCGACTCCCTGCGCGACCTGCAGGCCGGCGTGGCGGCAGGCTGCACCCCCCACCTCGTGCTGACCGGCAAGGGCCGCGGCACGCTCGACAAGGGGGGGCTGCCCGACGGTACCCGTGTCCACGACGACCTGCAGGCCTTTTCACGCTGGCTGATCAACGGCGCCGCCGCACCGTCTGCCGCATCCTGAACCCACGCTACAACCCATGGTCTTTATCCGCTCGCTGCTGTTCGCGCTGTACCTGCTCGTGCTGACGCCGCCCTACGCGTGCGCCTGCTTCCTCGTCTTCCCGTTCATGAGCGCCGAGCGCCGCTTCCTCTTCGTGCGTGGCTGGCCACGACTCGTTGTCTGGGCCGCGCGGGTGATCTGCGGCATCCGCTATCGCTTCGAAGGCTGGGAACACCTCGAAGCGATGAACGACAAACCGGTGGTGCTGCTGTCCAAGCACCAGTCGGCCTGGGAGACGGTGGCCTACATGGCCACCATGCCCAAGCCGCTGTGCTTCGTCTTCAAGCGCGAACTGCTGCTGGTGCCCTTCTTCGGCTGGGCACTGGGCATGCTGAAGATGGTCCACATCGACCGCAAGGAAGGCACCCGCGCCTTCGCCTCGGCGGTGGCACAAGGCCGCCTGCGGCTGTCCGAGGGCGCCTGGATCATCATGTTCCCCGAGGGCACGCGCACGCCGTCGGGCCTGGAAAAGCCGCGCTACAAGAGTGGCGGGGCCCGGCTCGCGGTGGAGACCGGCTCCTGGGTGCTGCCGATGGCGGTCAATTCGGGCCGCGTCTGGCCGCGCAACTCATTCCGCAAGTATCCGGGCACGATCACCATCTCCATCGGGCCTGCCATCGCCACCGCCAACCAGACCGCCGACCAGGTCAACCAGACCGTGCAGAACTGGATCGAGGGTGAGATGCGCCGCATCGACGCAGCCAGCTATCGCAAGGGAGCCCCTGCATGAAGCTGCTGCGCTTCGCGGCCGAGGCGCCGGGCACCCAGCTCGAGCTGCCGCTGGCCGAGGGCCCGCCGGCGGAGCCGCCGGCGCCCGAGCCCAGCGTGCGGCCTTGGCCGCTGCCCCAGCCCAATGCGCGCGCGCTGCAGGTCGGCGAACGGCAGTTGCACTACACGCTCAAGCGTTCGTCGCGGCGCACCATCGGCTTCACCGTCGACGACCGCGGCCTGTCCATCACGGCACCGCGCTGGGTCACGGTGATCGACATCGAGACGGCCATCTTCGAGAAGCAGCGCTGGATCTTCACCAAGCTGGGCGAGTGGCAGCACCGCGAAGCGCGCCGCGTGCTGCCCACCATGCAGTGGCGCGAGGGCGCCAGCCTGCCCTTCCTCGGCCGTTCCATCACCTTGCAGCTCGAGTCGCCTGCCGGCATGCTGCTGTTTGACGCCGACCGCGCCATGCTGCACCTGGCGCTGCCCACGCATGCCGACGAGCAGCAGATCAAGGGCCGCGTGCAGGGCTGGATGCAGCAGCAGGCGCACCGCCTGCTGGCCGAGCGGCTGGACCACTACGCCGACAAGCTCGGCGTGCGCCATAGCGGCTTCGCGCTGACTTCGGCCGCGACGCGCTGGGGCAGCTGCACCGCGGACGGCAAGATCCGCCTGAACTGGCGCCTGCTGCATTTCCCGCTGTCGATGATCGATTACGTGGCCGCGCACGAGCTCTCGCACCTGAAGGAAATGAACCACGGACCGCGCTTCTGGGAAACCGTGGAATCGATCTTCCCGGAGTTCCGCGACGCACGCGCCCAGCTGCGCGCCCATCCGCCCGAACTGCTGCCGACGTTCTGAGGCCGGCCCGCAGGCCATTCCCGGACGCGGCGCCGTCGCCTGCGCCCGTGACGCAACCGGACTAAAATAGCGCCTTTCCCTCCATTCCCGTCACCACGGAAGAAGGCCTATCCCATGCGACTCCTCCACACCATGCTGCGTGTCGGCGACATGCAGCGCGCCATCGACTTCTACACCCGCGTGCTGGGCATGACCCTGCTGCGCGAGAGCGACAATCCCGAATACAAGTACCGCCTGGCCTTCGTCGGCTACGGCCCCGAAAGCGAAACCGCAGTCATCGAGCTGACCTACAACTACGGCGTCGACAAGTACGAGCTGGGTACGGCCTACGGCCATATCGCGCTGGAGACCGACAACGCGGCCGCGGCCTGCGAGCGCATCCGCGCGGCCGGCGGCCGGGTCACGCGCGAGGCCGGCCCGGTCAAGGGCGGCACCACGGTGATCGCCTTCGTGGAAGACCCGGACGGCTACAAGATCGAACTGATCGAGCGCCATTCCACCCGCGACAGCAGCCGTCCCTGAGCGTGGCCATGACGGCGCCCGGCATGTCGCGACGTCCGCTCGACGGCATGGCCGTCGGGCTCATGGTGGCGCTTTGCGCCGTGTGGGGTCTGCAGCAGGTGGTGATCAAGGCCACGGTGCCGATGATGGGCGCCGTGCTGCAGGCCGGGCTGCGTTCCAGCGTGGCCGCGCTGCTGGTGCTTGGCTTCGCCATGTGGCGCGGCACGCCGCTGTGGCGCCGTGACGGCACGCTCGCGGCCGGCCTGGCGGCCGGCCTGCTGTTCGGAGCGGAGTTCTACTGCATCTTCGTCGGCCTGGGCCACACCACCGCATCGCGCATGGCGGTCTTCCTCTATACCGCGCCCATCTTCACCGCGTTGGGGCTGCACCTGACGGTCGACGGCGAAAAGCTGCGGCGCGGGCAATGGCTGGGCGTGGTGCTGGCCTTCGGCGGCATGGCGCTGGCCTTCGCCGACGGCATGGCGGCACAGGGCCAGGGCAGCGCGCTGCTGGGCGATGCGCTGGGCATCCTCGCCGGCGCGCTGTGGGCGGCGACCACCGTGGTCGTGCGCGCCTCGCGCCTGGCCAACGCTCCGGCCAGCAAGACCTTGCTCTACCAGCTTGCGGTGTCGGCGGTGCTGTTGCTGGCGATGGCGCTGGCGAGCGGGCAGACCGCCACCGCGAGAGTCGACGGCCTGGTGCTGGCCAGCCTGTTCTACCAGTCGGTGCTGATCGCCTTCCTCAGCTACCTGACCTGGTTCTGGCTGCTCGGTCGCTACCTGGCCTCGCGCCTGTCGGTGTTTTCCTTCCTGACCCCGCTGTTCGGCGTGGCCTTCGGCGTGCTGCTGATGCACGACTCGGTCGGCCCGCGCTTCGCCGCGGCGGCCGTGATGGTGCTGGCCGGAATCGTGCTGGTCAACCGGCGGGCCTGAGACGGGCGCTACCGGCACGGCTCGCGGCGCGGACAGCCGATGCGCGGCCGTCTCGCGCCAGCGCCGATTCGGCTGGCTCAGCCGGCGGCGCTGATACGCCGCGCCAGTTCGACGTATTCCTCGACCGGGACCTCCTCGGCGCGCCGGCCGAGGTCGAAGCCCATGCCCTCGAAGTCGACCTGGTCGCGCAGCATCGACAGCGTGTTGCGCAGGACCTTGCGCCGCTGCGAGAACGCGGCCGTGACCACGTCGCCCAGCACCGTGATGTCGCAGGCGGGATAGGGCGAGCGCAGGCTGCCATCGTCCTGGCGCGGCCAGGGAATCATCCGCACCACGGCCGAATCCACCTTGGGCGGCGGATTGAAGGACGAGGGCGGCACGTCGAGCACGTGCTCCATGTAGTAGCGCACCTGCAGCATGATCGACAAGCGGCCGAAGGCCTTGCTGCCCGGCTGCGCCACCATGCGCTCCACGACTTCCTTCTGCAGCATGAAGTGCTGGTCGCGCACCTGATCGGCGAAGTCTGCCAGGTGGAACAGCAGCGGGCTCGAGATGTTGTAGGGCAGGTTGCCGACGATGCGCAGCGGCCGACCAGCCTCGTAGAGGCTGCCGAAATCGAATGCCAGCGCATCGCCGGCATGAATCACCAGGCGCTCGCCATAGCGGCGGCGCAGCCGCTCCACCAGGTCGCGGTCCAACTCGACCACCTGCATGCGCGGCAGGCGCTCAAGCAGCGGCTGCGTCAGGGCGCCAAGGCCCGGGCCGATCTCCACCAGCACATCGTCGGGCTTGGGGTCGATGGCACTGACGATGCCGTGGATGATGCCGTCGTCGACCAGGAAGTTCTGGCCGAATCGCTTGCGGGCTACATGGCCCTGGTGCACGTTGGAACGCATGGAATCTCGTTAAGCTCCGGCGCGGCGATGCCGCCCGCTGGCATGGCCCGCCATCTCGGCGGCGCAGCGGATGGCCTCGACCATGCTGCCGTGCTCGGCGCGGCCGCTGCCGGCCAGGTCGAGCGCGGTGCCATGATCGACCGACGTCCGGATGAAAGGCAGGCCCAGCGTGATGTTCACGCCGTGGCCGAAGGTGCCGTACTTGAGCGGCGCCAGGCCCTGATCGTGGTACATGGCCAGCACGCAGTCGGCCTCGCCCAGGTGGCGCGGCTGGAACAGCGTGTCGGCAGGATAGGGGCCGCGCGCGTCGATGCCGGCATCGACCGCCCGCTCCAGCGCAGGCATGATGATGTCGATCTCTTCGCGGCCCAGGTGGCCGCTTTCGCCGGCATGGGGATTGAGCCCCGTCACCAGGATGCGCGGCCGCGCGATGCCGAAGCGATGGCGCAGGTCGGCGTCGATGATGCCGAGCGTCTCCACCAGCATCGGCACGTCGAGCGCGTCGGGCACCTCGCGCAGCGGCAGGTGGGTGGTGGCCAGCGCCACCCGCAGCATGGCGTTGCCGTGCGCCGGCTGCGGGCCGGCCAGCATCATCACCACGCGCGCGACACCCGCGCGCTCGGCGAGATATTCGGTGTGGCCGGTGAAGGGCACGCCCGCATCGTTGATGGTGCTCTTCTGCACCGGCGCGGTGACCATGCCGGCGTACTTCGGCGGCACCGCGCCGCCGGCACAGCCATCCATGGCCGCATCGAGCAGCGCCAGCACATAGCGCCCGTTGCGCGCATCGAGGCGGCCGGGATCGCAGGCCACGGCCAGCGGCATGTCCTCGGTCACCACCTTGCCCTCGGCCTGCAGCCTGTCCCAGGCATGGGTGACGCCCAGCGCCGCGGCGCGCGCGGCCATCATGCGCGCGTCGCCCAGCACGTGGAAGCGTATGTCGCCGTTGCTGCCGATGATGTGCAGCAGGGCGCCGATGGTGATATCGGGACCGATGCCGGCGGGTTCGCCGGTGGTGATAGCGAGGGCGAGAGGCTCTGACATGGCGATAAAGGTGCGCTGGCGGCGCGCAGGCGGCCGGTGGCCGCTCAGCGCTCCCGGTTCAGACGGTACTCGACGTAGGCGGCCTGGCGCAGCTGGCGCACCCAGTCGTCGTAGGCGGCGCGCAGCTTGCGCTCGCGGATCTCGGCGCGGGCGAAGTCGCGCTGCTTCTCGGGCGAGACATCCGTTTCGCGGCGGTTCTGCACCTGGATCAGGTGCACGCCGAACTGCGTGACGATCGGCTCCGAGATCTCACCCGGACGCAGCCGGTTCATGGCCTGCTCGAATTCCGGCACCAGTTCGCCCGGCGATACCCAGCCGAGGTCGCCGCCGGCCTGCGCCGACCCGTCCTGCGAGAAACGGCGCGCGGCGTCGGCAAAGTCGCCGCCGTGCGTCAGGCGGTCGCGCAGCGTGGTCAGCTGGCGCTTGGCCTCGGCTTCCGGCATGTTCGGTCCGGTGCGGACCAGGATGTGCCGGACCTGGGTCTGGGTGATGTGCTGGGGCGCGGCCGGGTCCGCGACCGGACCGGCGCGCTTGGCGACGAGCTTCAGCACGTGGAATCCGTTGGCGCTCTCGATCACCTGCGGCGCCACGTTGCCCACCGGCAGGTCGAGGATCGCATTGGCGAACAGCGCCGGCAGGCGCCCGATCTCGCGGAAGCCGACGTTGCCGCCGCTGGCGGCCTCGGGGCCGTCGGAATTGGACTGGGCCAGCTGGGCAAAGTCAGCGCCCCCCTGCGCCTGCTTGAGCAGGCCCTCGGCCTTGGCGCGCAGCGCCGCCTTCTGCGACTCGCTGGCGTTCTCGGGCACGCGCACCAGGATCTGGGCCACGTTGTATTCGGTCGGGCCGTTGGCGGCACCCTGGCCGCGCGCGGCCAGGTAGTTGTCGATCTCGCCGTCGTAGACCTGGACCTTCGAATCCACCTCGCGCTCGCGCAAGCGGATCACCTGCACCTGCTTGCGCAGTTCCTCGCGATACTTGCTCCAGGTCATGCCGCTGCGCTCCACCTGGGCGCGCAGATCGTTTGCGCTGATGCGGTTCTGCTGCGCCACCGATTCGACGGCACGGTCCACTTCCTGGTCGGTCACGCGGATGCCCGCTTCCTGTGCCGCCTGCGTCTGCACGCGTTCGATCACCAGCCGCTCCAGCACTTCGGAAAGCAGGTCGGCGCGTGGCGGAATCGGGCGATTGGCCGCACGCAGCTGGTTCTCGATCTCGTCGGCACGATCGAGCAGCTCGCGCCGCGTGATCACGCTGTTATTGACGATGGCCACCACTTCATCGACCAGTTGCGAGCGCTTGGCGCTGGCGCCCGGCGTGGTCACGCCCAGCGTGGGCTGGGCCGCCGGGGCGCTGCTCCCGCCGGCCTGCGGCAGGAAGATCCCGCTGGTTCGGCCGGGTGCGGGCGCCTTCAGCTGAGCGCCCGCCGGTGCCGCCACGGCGGCCAGCAACAGGCAGGCCAGCGCGCGGCGCGCCAGGAACGGGGAAGAAAGAGCAGCGAAATCTCGACGTTTCATCATGGTCCGTCATTCATAGTGATCGAGCTGGGAGGGCTGCACGGCCTGGACCGGTACGGGCTCGTAGCCGGGTACGTTCAGGCGCAGCAAGTCCAGCGGATTGGAGCCGATCTTGGACAATCCGCGCAGTTCGACCTGGAAGAAGAAGCGGCCGGTGTAGCCGTTCGTGGTATTGCGGAAGCGCTGGTAGACGAAGCGCCCCACCCAGCAGTCGGCCGCGTACTCGAGGCCGACCAGGCTGTCGACCAGCTGGTCGGCGCTCAGGTCGAAGGCAATGCGGCCGATGCCGTACAGGCGGCGCGTCAGCGGCCACTGGCCCGACATCTCGTACTGGTCCAGCGCGGTATTGTCGGTCACCGAGGTCGCGCGGCGGTAACGGTAGCCGACATTGAGCAGCTTGCGCGACTCGGGCCGCCACGCGAAGCTGACATTGGAGTAGTCGATGCGGTCGGTGTCCGGATTGTACTGGACCGTGGTATCCACGTAGTAGCCACGGAACATCTGCACCGTGGCCGAGCCGATCAGGCCGGAAGGGCCACTATTGGGGTCGATCGCGGGGGTGCCGGCGATCTGCACCTGCTGGCCGGTGAAATTGATGCGCTGGGCCAGCGTGCCACGGAAGCGCTCGATGCCGGTCTCGGCCTCGATCAGCCGCGTGGTGACGCCGACGGTCAGCTTGTTGTTGTCGGCGATGCGGTCGTAGCCCGTGAACGTGTTCTCGGTGAAGATCTGCCCGTAGCCGAAGTCCGACTGAGCCGTATCGAACAGCGGGAACTGGCTCTGGTCGCGGAACGGCGTATAGACATAGAACAGCCGAGGTTCCAGCGTCTGGACGTAGTTGACGCCGAACAGCCGGCTCATGGTCGGCGCGTCGCGTTCGAACGTCATGCCCGAGTCGAAGCTGAAGGTGGGCACCGTGCGCGACAGCGAGTTCGAAAAGCCCGGCGTGTTCGACGACGCCTCCATCTGGTACTGGGTGGCGTTGAAGATGAGCTTGGGCTTGACGTACCAACCCGCCCGCACGATCGGGTAGCTGATCGAGGGCTGGATGAACATGCGGTCGCCCTGCGGCTGCTGGAAACCGGTGGTCGTCAGCGGGACGCGGAAGCGCGAGTAGTCGGTCTCCACCTGTACGTCGAAGCCGCCCAGGTCATAGCGCGCATACTTGACGTTGAGCTGCGGCTCGCGGTTGTATGCCGGCTGGTTGGGCGCCAGCGTCTGGAAGCGCTGCACGCGCGCCAGCACGTTCAGGCCGTTCCAGTTGTAGTTAATGCCCCCTTCCTGCGTGTACTGCAAGGTGGTGGCCTGCGCCAGGCTGCGCGTCAGGTCGTTCGGATAGGTATTGTCCGAGACCCTGTTGAGATTGACGTAGGCGCCCAGCCCCGGTGCCAGCACCTGGTTGTGCTGTACCGAATAGGCCCAGCGGTTGGTCCTGGTCTTCTGGTCGTCCGGCAGGAACTCGCCGCGGATACGGCCCGAATACCCATCCCCTATGTAGCGGAAGTCCTCGCCAAGCTGGAAGCCGCGCCCGGTCATGACACGCGGAAACAGCGTCAGGTCGCGGTTGGGTGCGATATTGAAGTAATACGGGACCGTGACGTCGAGGCCGGATTTCGACCCATAGCCGAACAAGGGCGCCAGCACCCCGCTGCGCCGCTCGGCGTTGAGCGGAAAGCTCATCATCGGCGTGGCGAAGACGGGGACGTCGAAAAAGCGCATCACCGCGCCATAAGCGACACCGACCTCGCGATCATTGTCGATATCGATCTTGCGCGCGCTGAAATACCAGTCCGCGTTATCGGGCGAGCAGGTCGTGTAGCTGGTGCGCTGGATCGTGCTGTGGCTCTTGTCGAGGAAGTCGATGCGCTGGGCCTTGCCGGTGCCGCCGGTCTGCTGGAAATAATAGTCCGGCGACAGCATATAGCCTTCGTTGGCCTCCAGGCGCATACGCGCCTCCGGGCCCACGGCCAGCGTGCCGCCCTGCGACAGGCGCGCATTGCCCTGCACGAAGGCCTCGTCGGTGTCCTGGTCGTAGGTGAGCCGGTCGCCCTTGACCACCTGGCCGTCGTTGCGCAGCTCGGCATTGCCCTGCACCGCCACGCCGCGCTCGTTGTACCCGTCCATCCGGTCGCCGGAGACGAAGACCGGCGGCCGGGCGTCCGGCTCTTTCTTGACGGTCTCGGGTTCGGGCAGCCGTGGCACCAGCTCCCCCGCCACCGGTGGCGGCAGCGGCGCCTGCTCGGCGGCCGGCTCGGCGACCGGCAGGTCGGGAATGGCCGAGCCGACGGCCTGCGCATGCAGGCCCGCGGACCATCCGGCCATTGCCAGCACGAGCGGCCGCAGCGCGCTGGCCGGGAGCCCGCCGGGCCCGCGCGACTTCGCTTGGTTTGACTTCTTGTTCGGTGGTCGTGGTTTAACGGTCATGCGAGCGGGTAGTCAGTCGGGCCGGGGCGGCTCGCGCGAATCGCCGCGCCCCGCCGGAACAGGCTGTCGGACCGCCGGGCGCCCGCTCCCTGGGGCGCCCGGCGCCCGGGTCTGGTCGGGTATTATACGGGGCATCCTATTCTCTACTTCCGGCATGGCAGCACTTCCCCTCGACGCACGCCTGGACGCGCTCAAAACCTGGGTATCCTCACTGGGGCCCGCCTGGTCGATCGACCCCGATTCCTGCACCCCCGCCTCGGCCGACGCCAGCTTCCGGCGCTATTTCCGCGTCCGCAGCGCGCGCCCCGGCTACCCGACGCTGATCGTGATGGATGCGCCACCCTTGCAAGAGGACTGCCGCCCCTTCATCCACGTGGCCGAACTGTTCGGCGCGGCCGGCGTCACCGTGCCGCGTGTGCTGGAACAGGACCTCGGCAAGGGCTTCCTGCTGCTGACCGACCTGGGCAGCCAGACCTACCTGGCGCGCCTCGACGCAGCCAACGCGCGCCAGCTCTACGGCGACGCCGCGGCCGCGCTGGTGCGCATCCAGGCCGCGACGCAGGCCGGCGCGCTGCCGGCCTACGACCGTACGCTGCTGCAGCGCGAGCTCGACCTGTTCCCGGAGTGGTATGTGGCCCGCCACCTCGGGGTGACGCTGAGCACGGTCCAGCAGGCCGGCCTGCGCCAGGTCATGGACACCCTGCTGGCCAACAACCTGGCCCAGCCGCAGGTCTATGTGCACCGCGACTATCACTCGCGCAACCTGATGGTGCTCGAAGGCGAGGCCAATCCGGGCATCCTGGACTTCCAGGACGCCGTGATCGGCCCCATCACCTACGACGCCGTGTCGCTGTGGCGCGACGCCTATATCGAGTGGGAAGAAGAGGAACAGCTCGACTGGCTGATCCGCTACTGGGAACGCGCGCGGCGCGCGGGACTGCCGGTGGCCGCCGATTTCGGCGATTTCTACCGCGATTTCGAGTGGATGGGGCTGCAGCGCCACCTCAAGGTGCTGGGCATCTTCGCCCGTCTCTATCACCGCGACGGCAAGGACGGCTATCTGGCCAACCTGCCGCTGGTGCTGAAATACGCGCGCCAGGTGGCCGGCCGCTACAGCGAGCTGCGCAAGCTGGTCGGCCTGTTCGACGCCCTCGAAGGCGTCGAGCGCGCGCCCGGCTACACCTTCTGATGGACCTGCCTGTAGCCTCCGGGACGACAGCGGCGGCGACCCGCTCCGACGAGTGGTGGGCCGGCGTGCGCGCCCTCGCCCCGATGCTGCTGGGGGTGGCGCCCTTCGGCCTGATCTACGGCGTGCTGGCGGTCAATGCCGGCATGCCGCCCTGGTTGGCCTGCGCCATGAGCGCCATCGTGTTCGGCGGCGCCTCGCAGATGATCCTGACCCAGCTGTGGGCGGCCGGCACCCCGGCGCTGATCATGGCGGTGACCGTGGCCATGGTCAACCTGCGCCACGCGCTCTACTCCGCCACCATGGCGCCCGCGCTGGCACCGCTGCCGCGCAGCTGGAAGGCGCTGCTCGCCTACCTGCTGACGGACGAGGCCTTCGCCGCGATGACGCGCCGGCTGCCCGGCGGCAGCGCCGATCATGGCCCGGCCCCCTACCGCCACTGGTACTTTTTCGGCGCCGGCTTCGCCCTATGGGCGGGCTGGCAGCTCTCGACGCTGGCTGGCGTGCTGGTCGGCGCCCAGGTGCCGCGCGACTGGCCGCTCGACTTCTTCCTGCCGCTGACCTTCATCGCCATCATCGTGCCCGCGATCAAGCACCGCGCCCAACTGGCGGCGGCGCTGGTCGCCAGCGCCCTGGCGGTGGCCTGCCACGGCCTGCCGCACAAGCTCGGCCTGATGGCCGCGGCGCTCGGCGGCATCGCCGCCGGCATGCTGCTGCTGGACCGCGGCGGACGTGCCAGCGCAGGGCAGGCGCCAGGCAAGACGGCCGCCAAAGACAGCCAGGGCGGCGAGGATGGCCGGAGCGGCCAGGACGGCCACAGCGGCCCCTCCGCGCGGAGCACGGCATGAGCGAGCTGACCCTGCTGGGCGTCTTCGTCGGTGCCGGCCTCGCCACCTTCCTGATCCGCCTGTCCTTCATCGCCGTCGAGGGCCGCGTGCGGCTGCCCGCCTGGTTCCGCACCTCGCTGCAGTTCGTGCCGCCGGCGATGCTGTCCGCCTTGATCGCGCCGGACCTGTTGATGCAGAACGGCCACCTCGACCTGAGCCCCGGCAACGCGCGCCTCGTCGCCGGCGCGGCGGCCATCGTGATCGCCGCGCTCACGCGCAGCATCGGCTGGACCATTGCCGGCGGCATGGCCGTGCTGATCGCCCTGGAGAAACTGTTGTGAAAGCGATGATCTTCGCCGCCGGACGCGGCGAGCGCATGCGCCCCCTGACCGATGCCTGCCCCAAGCCGCTGCTGCCGGTGGGCGGCAAGCCGCTGATCGTCTGGCAGATCGAGGCCCTGGCCCGTGCCGGCCTGCGCGATATCGTCATCAACCATGCCTGGCTGGGCGCGCGCATCGAGGCCGAGCTCGGCGATGGCGCGAGCTTCGGCGTGCGGCTGGCCTACTCGCCCGAGCCTGCCGCGCTGGAAACCGCAGGCGGCGTCGCGCAGGCGCTGCCGCTGCTGACGGACCCGGCCGCGCACGGCGAGACAGGCGACATCTTTCTTGCCGTATCGGGCGACATCTTCTGCGACTTCGACTACGCCAGCCTGCTGCCGCGCGCGCGCGCCATGGCCGGCGCGGCCGCGCCGCGCATGCACCTGGTGATGGTGCCCAATCCGCCCTTCCACCCCGGCGGCGACTTCGCGCTCGACGCACAGGGCCGCCTGTGGCTGGACAAGCCGGCCGGCGCAGCTGCCGCGGAGCGCCTCACCTTCGGCAATATCGGCCTCTATGACACGCGCTGGTTCCGGGACATCGTTCCCGGCGACAAAGTGCCTATGACGCCCCTCTACCGCACCGCCATCGCTGCCGGCGCGGCCAGCGGCGAGCGCTTTGACGGCCGCTGGGAGAACATCGGCACCCCCGCCCAGCTCGCCGAACTCGACCGCGAACTGGTCGCGGCGGGGCCCGCCGCACGGGCCTGAAGCCCGGCCTGCCTGCCGAGCCTGGCGGCCCGCTGGGCCGCCAGGGTGCAGGGAACGCGGCAGCGGCGGTAGAATTGAATCCATTCTCCTGACCAGCCCGGCCCTCACATGTCCGCACCCGATTCAGCCCTTCTCGCTGCCTGCCGCACACGCCGCGAGCGCGTGCTGCAGCAACTGCGCGCCGCCGGCGGCGGCGTGGCGATCCTGCCCACCGCGCCGGAAGCCATGCGCAACCGCGACAGCGACTACCCCTACCGGCACGACAGCCACTTCTACTACCTGAGCGGCTTCACCGAGCCCGAAGCCGTGCTCGTGCTGGTGGCCGGCCCTGATGCCGGCGCCGACCGCAGCATCCTCTTCTGCCGGCCCAAGCATGAGGAACGCGAGATCTGGGACGGGTTCCGCTACGGCCCCGAAGGCGCGCGCGCCGCATTCGGCTTCGACGAGGCGCACTCCATCGAAGACATCGATGCCAAGCTGCCGTCGCTGCTGGCCGACCGCGCCGTGCTGGCCTATCCGCTGGCCGCCACCTCGCGCATCGACCGCCAGGTGCGGCGCTGGCTCGATGCCGTGCGCGCGCTGGCCCGTGCGGGCGTGGCCGTGCCCGCCACCGTGCTCGACCTGCATCACGTGCTCGACGAGATGCGGTTGTTCAAGGACGCGAGCGAGCTCGCCGTGATGCGCCGCGCCGGCGAGATCTCGGCCCAGGCCCATGTGCGCGCGATGCGCACCTGCCGCGCCGGGCTGCGCGAGTACCACCTGGAAGCGGAACTGCTCTATGAGTTCCGCCGCCACGGCGCGCAGAGCGTGGCCTACAACTCCATCGTCGCCGCCGGCCCCAATGCCTGCGTGCTGCACTATCGCGCCGGCCCCGCCGAGCTGCACGACGGCGACCTGTGCCTGATCGACGCCGGCTGCGAACTCGACGGCTACGCTTCCGACATCACCCGGACCTTCCCGGTCTCGGGCCGCTTCTCCCCCGCGCAGCGCGAACTGTACGACCTGGTGCTGGCCGCCCAGGAAGCCGCGATCGCCGAGACGCGCCCCGGCGTGCCATACAACGTGCCGCACGACGCCGCCGTGCGCGTGCTGGCCCAGGGCATGCTCGACACCGGCCTGCTCGACCGCAACAAGGAAGGCACGCTCGACGACGTGCTGACAAGCGGCAGCTACCGCCGCTTCTACATGCACCGCACGGGTCACTGGCTGGGCATGGACGTGCATGACGTGGGCGAGTACCGCGTGCCGGGTCCCGCAGCCGCCGGCAGCGAGCGCCCCTGGCGCCCGCTGCAGCCCGGCATGGTGCTGACGGTGGAGCCGGGCATCTATGTACGCCCGGCCGAAGACGTGCCCGAGCGCTATTGGCATATCGGCATCCGCATCGAGGACGATGCCATCGTCACCGATGACGCCTGCGAGCTGATCACGCGCGGCGTGCCGGTCAAGGCCGACGAAATCGAGGCATTGATGCGCGAGGGCGGGCAGTAATGATGTCGTGGTTGCGCAAACTGCTTTCCGGCGGCCGCCCGGCCGCCACAACCCCCAAGGCTGTCCCGGACCAGCCCTTCGTGATCAATCTTTTCGACGATCGCGCCGTGGTGCACCGGCCCGACGGCCAGCGCGAGGAAGTGGCCTGGGACATGCTGGAGCGCGTCGTGGTGCGCGTCTCTGACCGCGCCCCGTGGCGCGGTACGCTCTGGCTGATCCTGGTCGGCGCGCCCGCAAGCGGCCAGGGTTGCGTGGTGCCGGGCAGCGCCGTCAACTATGCGTCCCTGCTGGCCCGGCTGCAGGCGCTGCCGGGCTTCGACCAGCAGAAGCTCGACAACGCGCGGCGCGACGCGCAGGCCGGCAAGGCGCGCTCCGATGCCATCTGCTGGAAGCGCGGCTCCGCATCCGATGCATCCGAAGATTCCGCCGGCCCCGACGCCGGCCAGCCCGATCATGACGCATCCGGCAAACATTGAGTCGGCGCGCGCAGCCGAGACAGGGGCGGCGGACGCTATCACGGACGTCGCCATCGCCGGCGGCGGCCCCGTCGGGCTGGCGCTCGCCTGCCAACTGCTGCTCGCCACCGACTGGCGCGTGACGCTGATCGACGCCGCCACGCCGGCGCGCGCCGCGCAGGATCCGCGCGCGCTCGCGCTGTCGCATGGCAGCCGCGAACTGCTCGAACAACTGGGCGCCTGGCCTGCGCAACTGACCCCAATCGAACACATCCACGTGTCGCAGCGCGGCCGCTTTGGCCACGTCACGCTGCATCACGAAGACTACAACGTGCCCGCGCTGGGCTACGTAGTGCGCTACGGTGACCTCTGCCAGGCGCTGGAGCGGGCCTTGGCGCACGCCGTGCAGACGGCCGGCGCGGGGCGCCTGACGCGCGCCTTCCACACCCGCGTGGATGCGGTCGAGGAAGCCGCCGACGGCCACAGCGATGCGGCCGAAGGCAGCGTGCGGCTCGCCGGCACCGGCCCCGATGGACAGCCCGCCGTGTTCCGGGCCCGCGTCGCCGTGCAAGCCGAGGGCGGCCTGTTCCACCGGCACGCCTCGGCAGCGCCCGCGCCCGCGCGACGCAAGCTGTATCGCGACTACCAGCAGACCGCGGTGATCGGCCATGTCCGCTGCAGCGCGCCGCGGCCAGGCTGGGCCTGGGAGCGCTTCACGGACGAGGGGCCGCTCGCCCTGCTGCCACATGAGGACCATGGTACGTCCGGCTATGCGCTGGTCTGGTGCTGCTCGCCCGAGCAGGCCGCGCGCCGCCTGGCCTTGCCCGAAGCCGAATTCCTGGCCGAACTCGGCACGATGTTCGGCTCCCGCATGGGCCGCTTCACGGCAGTGGGCAAACGCCATGCCTTCCCGCTGGGCCTGAACGCCGCGCCGGTCACGGTGCGCGGCCGCTCCGTGGCGATCGGAAATGCGGCGCAGACGCTACATCCGGTGGCGGGCCAAGGGCTGAACCTCGGCTTGCGCGATGCCTTCGTGCTGGCGGATGCGTTGCGTACCGGCTGCACGCCGCAGAACCTGCAGGACTTCGCCGAGCGGCACCGGCTGGACCGCGCCGTCACCATCGGCGTGACCGACTTCCTGCCGCGCGTGTTCGCCCTGCCCTCGCCGCTCGCGGCGCACGCGCGAGGCGCCTCGCTCGCCGCGCTGGCCTGCCTGCCTCCCCTCAAGCACGCGCTCGCACACCAGATGATGTACGGCATGCGGCGCTGAGCGCGGGTGCTTGGGGCTGCTTGGGGCTGGACAATCGGCTGGATGGCCGGCCCCAGGGGCGCCCTGCTGTGGGCTTGCGGCGTCAACGGTTCACCATGGCAGCACGCGAATATTGCATTCCTGGCGCCTTCCCACCTGCCGTCGGTGCGCAAGATCGATAATTTGCTCAAATCTTGGGCACCCCCCTCCATTTGGCGGTAAAATCCTGCCCTCACCCATGCCCCGACCTCCAGCCGAACGCTGTTTTGGCCGGGCATGCTTTTTCATTTCGCTTCCTGCTCCCGCGCGGCCGGCAGACTGTCCGGCCCACCGGACGCGGTCGGGGAGGCAGCCGGGCCGGGCCCGGCTGCCAGAGCCAACGTTATCGAACTCGAACGCCATCGTGCAGATCGGACCGCATCGCCTTCGCAACAATCTGTTCGTCGCGCCCATGGCCGGCGTGACGGACCGGCCCTTCCGCCAGTTGTGCAAGCGGCTTGGCGCAGGCTATGCCGTCTCCGAGATGGTCGCCTCGAACGCCCAGCTGTGGAAGAGCGAGAAGACCATGCGCCGCGCCAACCACGCCGGCGAGGTCGAGCCGATCGCGGTGCAGATCGCCGGCGCCGAGCCCGGCATGATGGCCGAGGCGGCGCGCTACAACGTGGAGCGCGGCGCCCAGATCATCGATATCAATATGGGCTGCCCGGCCAAGAAGGTCTGCAACGTGGCTGCCGGTTCGGCGCTGCTGCAGAATGAGCCGCTGGTGGTGCGCATCGTCGAGGCGGTGGTGGCCGCGGTGGCCGAGGTCGACCCGCGCGTGCCCGTCACGCTGAAGATCCGCACCGGCTGGAACCGCGAGAACCGCAATGCGCTGCGCGTGGCGCGCCTGGCCGAGGACGCCGGCATCAGCATGCTGACCATCCACGGCCGCACGCGCGCCGACCTGTACCACGGCGAGGCCGAGTACGAGACCATCGCCGCGGTCAAGGCCCAGGCCGGCATCCCGATCGTCGCCAACGGCGACGTCACCACGCCGCAGAAGGCCAGGCAGGTGCTGGCCGCGACCGGGGCGGACGCGCTGATGATCGGCCGCGCGGCCCAGGGCCGGCCCTGGCTGTTCCGCGAGATCGAGCACTACCTGGCCACCGGCGAGCTGCTGCCGCCGCCCGAGGTGGCCGAGATCCGCGCCATCATGAACGAGCACCTGGCGGACCACTACGACTTCTATGGTGAGTTCACCGGCGTGCGCACGGCGCGCAAGCACATCGCCTGGTACACGCGCGGACTGAAGGGGGCCAACCTGTTCCGCCACCACATGAACACGCTGGACAGCAGCACGGCCCAGCTGGCCGCGGTCAACGCCTTCTTCGACGAGCAGGCGCAGTTGTCGGACCGGCTGGTCTACGTCGACGAGGCGCCGCAGGACGGGCAGGATAGCGAAGCCAACAACAAAAACAGGGAGTTGCTTGCCGCATGAGCCGCAACGCGATCGACCAATGCATCCGGGATAGCCTGAATGCCTACTTCCACGACCTGGACGGCGAAGAGCCGTCGAATATCTACAACATGGTGCTGGAGGCCGTCGAACGACCCTTGCTCGAGGCGGTGATGACGCGCGCCGAACGCAACCAGTCGCTGGCCGCCGCCTACCTCGGCATCAATCGCAACACGCTGCGCAAGAAGCTGCAGCAGCACGGTTTACTTTGACGTCTCCCCCCAAGCCATGATCAAGCAAGCACTCCTCTCCGTCTCCGACAAGACCGGCATCGTCGACTTCGCGCGCGAACTGCACGCACTCGGCGTCACGCTGCTTTCCACCGGCGGCACCGCCAAGCTGCTGGCCGACAGCGGCCTGCCCGTGACCGAGGTGGCCGACTACACCGGCTTCCCGGAAATGCTCGACGGCCGCGTCAAGACGCTGCACCCCAAGGTGCACGGCGGCATCCTCGCGCGCCGCGACCTGCCCGAGCACATGGCCGCGCTGGCCGAGCACGGCATCCCGACCATCGACCTGCTGGTGGTGAACCTCTACCCCTTCCAGCAGACCGTGGCCAAGGATGACTGCACGCTGCCGGACGCGATCGAGAACATCGACATCGGCGGCCCCACCATGCTGCGCTCGGCCGCCAAGAATCATCGCGACGTCACCGTGATCGTCGATCCGGCCGACTACGCGCCGGTGCTGGCCGAGATGCGCGCCAACGGCAACAGCGTGGGCTACAACACCAACTTCCGCCTGGCCACCAAGGTGTTTGCGCACACCGCGCAATACGACGGCGCCATCACCAACTACCTGACCAGCCTGGGCCCGGACAAGTCGCACCTGGGCCGCAGCCAGTACCCGCAGACGCTGAACCTGGCCTTCGACAAGGTGCAGGAAATGCGCTACGGCGAGAACCCGCACCAGTCGGCCGCCTTCTACCGCGACCTGAAGGCCGTGGACGGCGCGCTGGCCAACTACGTGCAGCTGCAGGGCAAGGAGCTGTCGTATAACAACATCGCCGACGCCGACGCCGCATGGGAATGCGTCAAGTCCTTCAACCCCGCTGCCGGCGCGGCCTGCGTGATCATCAAGCACGCCAACCCCTGCGGCGTTGCTGTGGGCGCCGATGCGCTGGAAGCCTACAGCAAGGCGTTCAAGACCGATTCCACCTCGGCCTTCGGCGGCATCATCGCCTTCAACGTCGAGCTGGATGAAGCCGCCGCGCAGGCGGTCGCCAAGCAGTTCGTCGAAGTGCTGATCGCGCCGTCGTTCTCCGCCGGCGCGCGCGCGGTGTTCGAAGCCAAGCAGAACGTGCGCCTGCTCGAGATCCCGCTGGGCAAGGGTGTCAACCAGTTCGACTTCAAGCGCGTGGGCGGCGGCCTGCTGGTGCAGGGCCCGGACGCCAAGAACGTGCAGCCGTCCGAGCTGCGCGTGGTGACCAAGCGCCATCCGACGCCCAAGGAAATGGACGACCTGATGTTCGCCTGGCGCGTGGCCAAGTTCGTCAAGTCCAACGCCATCGTGTTCTGCGGCGGCGGCATGACGCTGGGCGTGGGCGCGGGCCAGATGAGCCGCGTGGACTCGGCGCGCATCGCCAGCATCAAGGCGCAGAACGCCGGCCTGGCGCTGGCCGGCTCGGCCGTCGCATCCGACGCCTTCTTCCCGTTCCGCGACGGCCTGGACGTGGTGGTCGACGCCGGCGCGACCTGCGTGATCCAGCCGGGCGGCTCGATGCGCGACGACGAGGTGATCGCCGCCGCCGACGAGCGCAACATCGCCATGGTGCTGACCGGCACGCGCCACTTCCGCCACTGATGCGTTCCCGCTGATGCACTGACTGCGCGCCTCCCTGCCCCGGCGGGGAGGACAGTCAGGCACCGCTCGCGACGAAGGCGCCCGCTCCGTGCGGGCGCCTTGCTTTGCGCGGGCAAACCCGCATCCCTCCCCAGGCGCTACACTAGCGCATCGCCTTTCCTCACCGACCATGCGCATCCTAGGCATCGATCCCGGCCTCCGCACCACCGGCTTCGGCGTGCTGGAGAAGCACGGCAACAAGCTTTCCTACATCGCCTCGGGCACGATCAAGAGCGACGGCAACAGCAGCCTGCCCGAACGCTTGAAGACGCTGTTCGACGGCGTCAGCGAGATCACGCGCACCTATGCGCCCGACTGCGCGGCTATCGAAAAGGTCTTCGTCAACGTGAACCCGCAGTCCACGCTGCTGCTGGGGCAGGCGCGCGGCGCGGCCATCTGCGGCCTGGTGGGCTATGGCCTGCCGGTCTTCGAGTACACCCCGATGCAGCTCAAGGTGGCGGTGGTCGGCTATGGCCGCGCCAACAAGGAGCAGGTGCAGGAGATGGTGGTACGCCTGCTTGGCCTGCCCGGCCGGCCCGGCAGCGATGCCGCCGACGCCCTCGGCGTCGCCATCTGCCACGCCAACGGCGGCGACACGCTGGGTACGCTTTCCGCGCTGGCGCCCGAGCTTGCGCGCCGCGGCGTGCGCGTGCGCCGCGGCCGCCTGGTCGGCTAGCGGCACGCGGCGACCTGCCGCGGGGTCGCCGATTCCAAGGCAGCCAGGAATGTCACCGGCCTGCCTTAGAATCGGGGGCCGATCACTGCTCCCGGACGACCCATGCACACGATACGCTTCGCCAGACTGACGGCGACCGGCCTGATGTCCGCCGTGATGTCCGCCCTGACGGCCGCGCTGCTTGCCGCCTGCACCACCGCGCCGCCCGCCACCGAACAGGCAGCCACGCCGGCTCCCGCGCCTGCCCGCCCCAAGGCCCTGGTGATCGGCCATCGCGGCGCCAGCGCGCTGCGCCCGGAACACACGCTCGCCTCCTACGAGCAGGCCATCGCGGACGGGGCCGACGTGATCGAGCCCGACCTGGTGATAACGCGCGACGGCGTGCTGGTGGCGCGCCACGAAAACGACATCACGGCCACCACCAATGTCTCGGCGCTGCCGCAGTTCGCCGAGCGCAAGCGCATCAAGGTGATCGACGGCGAGCGGCGCACCGGTTGGTTCACCGAGGACTTCACGCTGGCCGAGCTCAAGACGCTGCGCGCGCGGGAACGCATTCCGCAGCTGCGCCCGGCCAATGCACACTATGACGACCGCTTCGAGATTCCCACCTTCGACGAGATCCTGGCGCTGGCCGCGCGCGCCTCGCGCAGCGGCCGCGTGATCGGCGTCTACCCGGAACTGAAGCATCCCAGCTATTTCCGCGGCATCGGCCTGCCGCTGGAGGACAAGCTCGCCCAGGCGCTGCTGGCCAGCCCCTTCGCGCACCAGGCGCCGGTGTTCGTGCAGTCGTTCGAGCCGGGCAGCCTGCGCACGATGCGCGAGCGGCTCGGCAAGGGCCTGCCCAAGCTGAAGCTGGTGCAACTGATCGGCAAGCCGCGCGGGCGCCCGGCTGACTGGCGCCTGCAGGGTGACACGCGTACCTTCGCGGCCATGCTGACCCCCGTGGGCCTGCGCGAGGTGGCGGGTTATGCCGACGCCATCGGCCCCGAAAAGGACAATGTGCTGCCGCGCGATGCGCACGGCGCGCTGGCCTCGCCCACGGCCCTGGTGGCAGAAGCGCATGCCGCCGGCCTGCTGGTCCACCCCTACACCTTCCGCCCCGAGAACAGCTTCCTGCCCACGCCGCTACGCGCCGGCAGCGACCCGGCAACGCGCAATCCGGCCGGCATGGTGAGCGAGGTCCAGGCCTTCCTGGCCACCGGCATCGACGGCTTCTTCACCGACGATCCCGCGCTCGGCCGGCAGGCCGTGGACACGATGGCGCGCTAGCCCCACCCGCATCAACCCGGCACGCGCCGCCGCTGGGCTACACTGGCGGCCACCTTCACCCTGACCCGCACGGGCGCGCCGGCCGCGCCCGGCTTCGAGAACCACAAGACATGATCGGACGTATCGCCGGCACGCTGCTGGAGAAGAATCCCCCTCACCTGCTGGTGGACTGCCACGGCGTCGGCTACGAGCTCGACGTGCCGATGAGCACCTTCTACAACCTGCCGCAGACCGGCCAGCCGGTCACGCTGCTGACGCAGCTGATCGTGCGCGAGGACGCGCACCTGCTCTACGGCTTCGGCACCGCGGCCGAGCGCAATACCTTCCGCGAGCTGATCAAGATCACCGGCATCGGCGCGCGCATGGCGCTGGCGGTGCTGTCGGGCATGTCGGTGTCCGAACTGGCCCAGGCCATCACGCTGCAGGAGGCGGGGCGTCTCACGCGCATCCCCGGCATCGGCAAGAAGACGGCCGAGCGGCTGCTGCTGGAACTCAAGGGCAAGCTGGGTGCGGAGCTGGGCCATGCGCCGGGCGCCACGGCCGCGCACGACAACACGGTCGACGTGCTCAACGCGCTGCTGGCCCTCGGCTACTCGGAAAAGGAGGCCGCCACGGCCATCAAGCAGGTGCCGGCCGGCACCGGGGTGTCCGAGGGCATCAAGCTGGCGCTCAAGGCGCTGTCGAAGTCGTAGTCCACTGAATCACTGAAATCGGTCGGTGCCTGCCGCGCCATGCGGGCTCATCGCGTCGTTGCAAATGCTCGCAATAGCCGTGCTATTGCTGCGCTTTGCCCTTGCAGGGCGCGCACGCGCTGGTAAGCGCGTGCCGCTGCGCAGGCGGATTGCTGTGCAATCCGAATCCCCTGCTCCGCCCTAGCGCTGATTCCCGCATGACATGTCCTTCACCTCCCATTTCAATGATTCAGTGGACTAGGCGCGAACGGCGGCGGGACCGGCGCGCAGCGCGACCGCGCAGGGCGCGGGGCGTAGAATGACGCCATTCCGCATCCGAACACCATGATCGAAACCGACAAGCTTTCCGGCCCCGAACGCGTGATCTCGGCCGCGCCCGCCTCCCGCCACGAGGAGGCCTTCGAGCGGGCCCTGCGGCCCAAGCTGCTCGACGAGTACGTCGGCCAGGAGAAGGTGCGCGGCCAGCTCGATATCTTCATGCACGCCGCGCGCAATCGCCGCGAGGCGCTCGACCACGTGCTGCTGTTCGGCCCGCCTGGGCTGGGCAAGACCACGCTGGCCCACATCATCGCGCGCGAGATGGGCGTCAGCCTGCGCCAGACCTCGGGACCGGTGCTCGAGCGCCCGGGCGACCTGGCCGCGCTGCTGACGAACCTGGAAGCCAATGACGTGCTCTTCATCGACGAGATCCACCGGCTCTCGCCGATCGTCGAGGAGATCCTGTACCCGGCGCTCGAGGACTACCAGATCGACATCATGATCGGCGAGGGCCCGGCCGCGCGCTCGGTCAAGCTGGACCTGCAGCCCTTCACGCTGGTCGGCGCCACCACGCGCGCCGGCATGCTGACCAACCCGCTGCGCGACCGCTTCGGCATCGTCGCGCGGCTGGAGTTCTACACGGCGCAGGAGCTGGCCCGCATCGTCACGCGCTCGGCCGAGCTGATGGGCGCGCACATCGAGCCCACGGGCGCGCTGGAGATCGCACGGCGCGCGCGCGGCACGCCGCGCATCGCCAACCGGCTGCTGCGGCGGGTGCGCGACTACGCCGAAGTCAAGGGCGACGGCTCCATCACGCGCGAGATGGCCGATGCCGCGCTGGCCATGCTCGACGTGGACGGCGCCGGCTTCGACCTGATGGACCGCAAGCTGCTGGAGGCCGTGCTGCACAAGTTCGGCGGCGGGCCGGTCGGCGTCGACAACCTGGCCGCGGCCATCGGCGAGGAGCGCGATACCATCGAAGACGTGCTGGAGCCCTACCTGATCCAGCAAGGCTACCTGCAGCGCACCCCGCGCGGCCGCGTGGCGACGGCCACTGCCTATCGGCACTTCGGGCTGGCCGCACCCGGCGGCGGCGAGCGGGACGAGCTGCCCCCGGCGCCCTGAGCGCCGCGGCGTGTGCGCGTCAGGCCGCCCGGCCTGTCCGCATGCATGCGCGCGGCGTACCGATCGCGGAGTCCATGTGAAAGAAGTGGCGTAGCCGCCGCGGTCTCACCCCGGCGAGCGGTCAGTTAAGCGTTTTCGATGCCCGCTGAAAATTCTTTTGTGCAGCATTGCCCGCAATTGACGGATTGACCACAATAGTTGAGCCGGCTTGCTGGTTATGCGTTACGGATCCGGCGCCCGTCTTTCACCTGGAGACTCAAATGGATCGACGCCGCTTTATCACCAGGCTCTCGGCAACGGGACTTGCCGTCGCCACGACGGCCCTGAGCGCAGGCTGCACCACCACCGGCACCAGCGCGCCAACGGACGTGACGGCCAAACGCCAGCAGATCGACGCGGGTGTGGATGGCGCCCTGAACCGCCTCTTCGGATCGGTGGACGGCTCGCGAGAACTCGCCTCGCGAGCGCAGGGCATCCTGGTATTTCCGCGCGTGATCGGGGCCGGGTTCATTGTCGGCGCGGAATATGGCGAAGGTTCCCTGCGCAGCGGGGGGCAGACCGTGGCCTATTACCGGACCAGTTCGGCCTCGTTCGGATTGACTGCCGGCGGCGAGTCCAAGGCCCTCATCATCATGTTCATGACGCCGGACGCGTACAACAAGTTCCTCGCCAGCAGCGGCTGGACCGCCGGCGTTGACGCGAGCGTGGCGCTGGCCAAGGTCGGTGCCAACGGCAAGCTCGATACCCTGACCGGGCAGCAACCGGTGGTCGCCTTCGTGCAGACCAATGCCGGCCTGATGTTCGACGTCTCGGTGGACGGCACCAAGATCAGCAAGCTCGATCTCTAAGTCGGCCGCCAGGACGGCGCAGCGCGGCAGCCGTCCTGGCGCGGCGAACCATTTTGCGGCCGCCGGCCGCGTCTGCTGCTGCGAATTCGTGATGGCGGCCTTCGTGACCGGGCTGCTGTACTCGAACCGGGTCGGCACGGCCATGGCGGCCAGGGCGGCCTATAGATCCAGACGCGTGCTCAGGGCACGCGCCGGTCCACCTCATCCAGCGTCAGCGCCTCCAGGTGCTGGACATCGCCCCACTGCATCACGGCGAGGCGATTGCCGTCGCTGCGCATGCGGTTGATGCTGGCATTGAGCAGTTCGTGCTGACGCGGCGCTTCCAGCGTCATGTCGGTGGCTTCGCGGTACAGGCAGTCGAGCACGCCGCCGTGCGCCACCAGCGCGATGCGCTCGCCCGGGTGGCGGCGCGTCAGCGCCAGCGCAATCTCCACCGCACGCTCGTGGAAGCCGAGCAGGCTCTCGCCGTGTTGCGGCGCGTAGTCGGGCACCCGTGCCTGCCAGCGGGCGAAGTCCTCGGCACGGCGCTCGGCCACCTCGGCGTAGCTCATGCCTTCGAGCACGCCGTAGCAGCGCTCGCGCAGGCGTGGCTCCGGCCGCACCGCCAGGCCCAGTGCCTCGGCCAGCGGCGTGGCGGTCTGCATCGCCCGCGACAGGTCGCTCGAGTAGACGGCATCGATCGGTTCGCCAGCCAGCGCGCCAGCCAGCGCGCGAGCCTGGACCTGGCCCGTCTCATTCAGCGGGATGTCGAGCTGGCCCTGCAGGCGCCGCTCGCGGTTCCAGGCCGTTTCGCCATGGCGGATCACGATCAGGTGGGTGATGGCCAGCGATTGCGGCCCGAGGCTCTGCGACATGCCGTTTCCTCTATGCGGACGCACCCTGCGGGCGGTCCCTATCCGGTCTTATTGGGCGAGTTTGGGGTTAAGCGTGTAGGTGCCGGTCAGGCTGGCCTGCGCCAGCACGTGGCCTTCCATGGCGGTGCGCACCTGCGCGCCGGTGAAGGTGCCATCGAGCGGCAGCCGGTCGATGTCCAGCGCATAGACGGTGAACACATAGTGGTGCGCCAGCGTGTCGTTCCACGGCGGGCAGGGGCCGTCGTAGCCGAAGTAGTCGCCCTGCATGTCCGGGTCGTTGGCGAACCAGCCGGTATAGTCGTTCAGGCCGTGGCGCAGGCCGCCCGCGGTGGCGGTGCCGCCTGTGGCCTCCGGGCCCGGCTTGCCGCGCGCGATCACGCCGTCGCTGTGCGTACCCGCGCCGATCGAGCGCAGGCCGGTGGGAATGTCGACCAGCACCCAGTGGAAGAAGTCCACGCGCGGCAGCGATGCCGGCACCTCGCGGCCTTCCTGGTTGACGTCGTCGCCGCGGCTGGGCACATCGCGGTCATGGCAGATCAGGACGAAGGAGCGGGTGCCCGCCGGCACTTCGTCCCACTGCAGGTCGGGATTGCGGTTGCTCGACAGCGTCACGTGACTGGCCGCGTCGGGCACGCAGAAGGCGAATTCACCAGGAATCGGCCCGTTGTCCGCGAACGACTTGCTCCAGATCTTCATTTGCTTCTCCTTGCTTCAAACAGCCCGTCGCGCCGTCAGGCCGCGGGCGCCACCCGCAGCCAGAACGTGACCGGCCCGTCATTGGTCAGGCTGACCTGCATCATCGCGCCGAACTCGCCGGTTTCCACCGTCGGATGCTCGGCCCGCGCCCGCGCCACGAAATGCTCGTACAGGCGGCGGCCGTCCTCGGGCGAGGCCGCCGGCGTGAAGCTCGGCCGCGTGCCGCTGTTGGTATCGGCCGCCAGCGTGAACTGCGACACGATCAGCAGCCCGCCGGCACCGCCCTTGCCATCGATATTCTGCACCGGCAGATTCATCTTGCCAGCCTCGTCCGGAAACACGCGGTAGGCCAGCAGCTTGGCCAGCAGGCGCTCGGCCTGTGCCTCGGTGTCGCCACGCTCCGCGCAGACCAGGGCCAGCAGGCCCGCGCCGATGGCGCCCGTAGTGCGCTCGCCCACGGTGACGCGCGCCTGCGAAACCCGCTGGATCAGGGCAATCATGCGTGTGCGCTCCGCGCTCAGTCCAGCGTCACGCGCGCGAAACGGCGCTTGCCGACCTGCACCACGTAGGTACCGGCGGCCACCTTCAGGCCCTTGTCGCTGACGGTGGCGCCATCGATCTTGACGCCGCCCTGCTCGATATTGCGGTTAGCCTCCGAGGTGGAGGGCACCAGGTTGGCCTGCTTGAGCATCTGGCCGATGCCGAGCGGCGCGCCGGACAGGCTGACCGCGGGAATCTCGTCGGGCACGCCGCCGCGGGCGCGGTGGTTGAAGTCCTCCAGCGCCTTCTCGGCGTCGGCCGCGCTGTGGAAGCGCGCCACGATCTCCTGCGCCAGCATCACCTTGCAGTCGCGCGGGTTGCGGCCCAGCGCCACCTCTTCCTTCATCAGGTCGATCTCGGCCATCGGGCGGAAGGACAGCAGGGTGTAGTACTGCCACATCAGGTCATCCGAGATGCTCATCAGCTTGCCGAACATCTCGCCCGGGGCCTCGGTCACGCCAACGTAGTTGCCCTTGGACTTGGACATCTTCTCCACGCCGTCCAGGCCCACCAGCAGGGGCATGGTCAGGATGCACTGCGGCTCCTGGCCGTACTCCTTCTGCAGCTCGCGGCCGACCAGCAGGTTGAACTTCTGGTCGGTGCCGCCCAGCTCCAGGTCCGACTTCAGCGCCACGGAATCGTAGCCCTGCATCAAGGGATAAAGGAACTCATGGACCGAAATCGGAATCCCAGAGCGGAACCGTTTGGTGAAGTCGTCGCGCTCCATCATGCGGGCGACGGTGTACTTGGCCGCCAGCTGGATCATGCCGCGCGCGCCCAGCGGATCGCTCCACTCGCTGTTGTAGCGGATCTCCGTCTTGGCGGGATCGAGCACCAGGCTGGCCTGGCGGTAGTAGGTCTGGGCGTTGGCCTCGATCTGCTCGCGCGTCAGCGGCGGCCGGGTGGCATTGCGCCCGGAGGGATCGCCGATGGTGGAGGTGAAATCGCCGATCAGGAAGATCACCTGGTGGCCGAGGTCCTGCAGCTGGCGCAGCTTGTTGAGTACCACCGTGTGCCCGATGTGGATGTCGGGGGCAGTGGGATCGAGGCCCAGCTTGATGCGCAGGGGCACGCCCGTCGCCTCGCTGCGGGCGAGCTTCTGCGCCCATTCGGATTCGATCAGCAGTTCGTCGCAGCCGCGCTTGGAGACCTCAAGGGCGTGCATCACCGACGGCGTCAGAGGGTATTTGGCCGCGGGGCCCGAGGAAACTTCAGTCATGACGTAAGTCGTTGAATAACATGGGAATTCGACACGGCCGCCGGCAGGGTTTTTGGTATAATCCGCCCTTTCCGGTCTGACGGGAGCCATCCCGCGGCCAACCGCCATTGTAGGCGGCAAATACAAACCGCCCGCGCCGCACCTCGGGGAGCGAAGGCAGACGAAGCAAATCGTCGCGGCAGCGGAGCCCGAACCAAGGGTGAATTTTACGTGATGTGGTCCAGACTCCGCGAAGTTTTCGCGCGTGAGCTGGTGGTTCTCGTCGACCCGACCAACGCCCTGCATGCGCGCCGGCGCAAGCAGCTGACGGCGGCGGTAGGCACGGTGTTCGCGCTGGGCATGGCCGCCGCCATGGGCGTGGCCCCGCGCACGGCCTACGAGGATCCCCAGGCGCCGCGCGTGCTGCAGGCGATGCACCTGCCCGACCTGCGCGATCAGCTTGAAAAGCTGACCGAAACCGACGACGCCACCTATGTGCACCAGGAGCGCATGCAGCGCGGCGACACCATCGCCGCGCTGCTCAAGCGCCTGGGCGTCGACGACCCCGACGCCCAGTCCTTCATCGTCAGGAACCCGACCGCGCGCGGCCTGTTCAACCTGGCTCCTGGCCAGACGGTGCAGGCCGAGACCGACGACAGCAACCTGCTGCTCTCGCTGCAGGCCAACCTGGGCGGTGATGCCGCCACCTCGCGGATGCTGGTGATCGAGCGCGCTGGCGGCACCGAGGAGAACCCCCAGTACAAGGCGCGCGTGCAGACGGTCAGCAACGAAACGCGCTACGAAATGTCATCGGGCGCGATCGGCAGCGCGGGCGGCTTCTTCAAGGCCATGGACGCGGCCAGCGTGCCGGACGACATCGTCAAGCAGATGATCTCCATCTTCTCCGGCGTGATCGACTTCCAGCACGACATCACCAAGGGAGACCGCTTCCGCATCGTCTACGAAGCGGGCTTCCGCGACGGCAGCCTGGTGCGCAACGGCCGCGTGATGGCGGTCGAGCTGATCAACAACAATGCGCTGTACCAGGCGCTCTGGTACGCGCCCGAGGGCGGCAAGACCGGCGCCTACTACACCTTCGATGGCCGCAGCATGCAGCGCCCCTTCCTGCGCGCGCCGGTGGAATTCACGCGAATCACGTCGGGCTTCGGCGGCCGCGACCACCCGCTGCATCACTACTGGGCACAGCACAAGGGCGTGGATTTCGCCGCGCCGGTCGGCACCAAGGTATTCGCCTCGGGTGAGGGCGAGGTCGACTTCGTCGGCCAGCAGAACGGCTACGGCAACCTGGTCATCCTGAAGCACGCCAACGGCTACTCCACCTACTACGCCCACCTGTCCGGCTTTGCCGGCGTGCAGCGCGGCGAGCGCGTGCACCAGGGTCAGGTGATCGGCTTCGTCGGCCAGACCGGCTGGGCCACCGGCCCCCACCTGCACTACGAGTTCCGCTTCAACGACGTGCCGCAGAATCCGCTGACGACGACGCTGATGGAATCGAGCCCGCTCACGGGCCAAGCGCGCCAGCAGTTTCTCAGCTATACCAGCGGCATGCTGAGCCGCATCAACGCGCTGCGCACCTACAACGTGCTCACCGCCAGCAACTAAGCACGACGAGCGGGTCCGCGCCGCGGACCCCGCACCAACACACCAACGCATCGGAGCCGGGCCATGGCAGCCAACGCACGCTTCATCGGCATCATGTCGGGCACCAGCATGGATGGTGCCGACGGCGTGCTGGTCGATTTCTCCGGCCCGCGCCCGGTCGTGCTGGCGGCGGCCCACCAGCCCTTCGACCCGGCCCTGCGCGAAGCCTTCGGCGCGCTGCAGCAGCCCGGCGCCGACGAGATCCACCGCGAGGCGCTCGCCGCCAACGCGCTGGCGCACGTCTACGCCGCCTGCGCCGCCACGCTGCTGCGCGAGGCCGGCCTGCAGGCTGCCGACATCGGCGCCATCGGCGCGCACGGCCAGACCATCCGCCATCGGCCGGGCCTGTACGACGGTATCGGCTACACCCGCCAAAGCCAGCATCCGGCCTTGCTCGCCGAACTGAGCGGCATCGACGTGGTGGCGGACTTCCGCAGCCGCGACGTGGCCGCGGGCGGCCAGGGCGCGCCGCTGGTGCCGGTGCTGCACCAGGCCTTGTTCGGCGACGCCGGCGAGACACGCGTGGCCTGCAATATCGGCGGCATTTCCAATATCAGCATCCTGCCGGCGGCAGCCAGCGGCCGTCCGGTGACCGGCTTCGACTGCGGGCCGGGCAATGCCCTGCTCGACCACTGGATCGCGCGGCACCGCGGCGCTCCCTACGATGCCGGCGGCGCCTGGGGCGTGAGCGGCAGCGTGGACCCGGCGCTGCTGGCCCGGCTGCTCGATGAAGACTATTTCCGCACTGCGCCGCCCAAGAGCACCGGGCGCGACCTGTTCCACCCGGACTGGCTGGAGGTGCGGCTGGCGCAGGGCCCGGCGGTGGCGCCCGCCGACGTGCAGGCCACGCTCGGTGCGCTGACCGCGCAGGCCATCGCCACCGACGTGCGCGCCTACGCGCCCGATGCGCGCCGCCTGATCGTGTGCGGGGGCGGCGCGCGCAACGGCCATGTGATGGGCTGCCTGGCGCGCGAGCTGCCGGGCTTGGCGGTGCAGACCAGCGAGGATTTCGGCGTGCCCGTCTCGCAGGTCGAGGCCATTGCCTTCGCCTGGCTGGCGCGCCAGTGCCTGCACCGCGAAGCCGGCAATGTGCCCACCGTGACCGGCGCGGCCGGGCCGCGCGTGCTGGGCGCGCTCTACCCGCGCTAGCCTCAACGTGGGCCGGGCCGCGCGCCGCGGCCGGTTCTGCCTGCTAGGCCACCACCCCCTCCGCCTCGCCTGATACCTCCCTTGCCCACGCGAAGAAGGCCTGCGCCACCGGCGCCGGCCGCATCGCGGGCGATCGCGCCAGCACCACGCGCTGCGGCGCGACCGCATCGCGCAACGGCCGGCAGGCAATGGGCCTGCCGTCATAGCTGTGGTCGCCCGCCGGCCGCGTGCAGGACAGTGCCACGCCACAGCCATGCGCGACCAGCCCGCGCTGCATCTCGAAGGTGTGCGTGTACTGCAATGCCTGCGGCCTCAATCCCTGCGCCCAGAACAGCGAAAGGAAGTACTCACGCGTCTGCGCGATGTCCTCCAGGATCAGCGTCTGTCCGGCCAGCTCGGCCAGGCTCACGGCCTGCTGGCGAGCCAGCGGATGCTCGGCCGGCAGCAATGCGTGCGGCGCCAGCCGCGCCAGCGTCCAGCGCTCGACGCCCGCGTCGAAGCCGAGGTCATAGGTCAGCGCCAGTTCCGCCTTGCCACTGCCCAGCGCGCGATGGACGCTGGCCAGGTCCGACTCCAGCAAGGTGATCTCCACCGCCGGATGCTGCCGCCTGAAGCCCGCCAGCAGGCGCGGCAGGTAGTAGGGACCGAGATCCTGGAAGCAGGCGATCGCCAGTTGCCCGGCGAGCGGCGCCCGGCCGGCGCCCTCGCCCCCCAGGCCGGCCGCCAGCGCAAGGATGTCGCGCGCACGTCCCAGCAGGCGCTGGCCGGCGGGCGTCAGTTCCAGCCCCCGGCTCACGCGGCGGTGGAACAGCGGCTCGCCCAGCACCTGCTCGAGCTGCGCGATCGCCTGCGACACCGAAGGCTGGGAAACGTGCCGCGCCCGGGCCGCCGCGCTGATGCTGCCCTGCTCGGCGGCTGCGACGAAGTACTCGAGCTGGCGAAAGGAGAAGCCGATCATGATTTCCTATGTTACAGGATAGGAAATATATGCTTTTCCTATGCCTGTGCGCGAACCATACTGTTCCCGCCCGGCCGCTCTGGCCGGAGAACAACATTGGGGGGAACGAGATGGAGATCAGCGCGCAGCAGATCGAGGCCTATCAGCGCGACGGCGCGCTGGTACTGCGTGGCGCCTTCGCCGACTGGGTGGAGCCCCTGCGCGAGGGATTCGCACAGAACCTGGCGCAGCCCGGCCCGTTCGCCATCGAGAATGTCCGCGACGGCGAGCGCGGCCGCTTCTTCGAGGACTATTGCAACTGGCAGCGCATTCCGGCCTTCGAGGACTTCATCCGCCGCTCCCCGGCCGCCGCCATTGCCGGCCGGATCATGCGCGCCAGCGCGGTCCAGGTGTTTCACGAGCACATCCTGGTCAAGGAGCCCGGCACCGACAAGCCCACGCCCTGGCACCAGGACCTGCCGTACTACTGCGTGGACGGCCTGCAGACCGCCAGCTACTGGATCCCGCTGGACCCGGTCGATGCCTCCAACACACTGCGCGTGGTGCTCGGCTCGCACCGCTGGCCCAAGCTGGTGCGCCCCAAGCGCTGGGCCAGCAATGAGAACTTCTATGCCGGTGCCGATGCCTTCATGGACATGCCCGACGTCGAGGATGGCAGCCACGCGATCATTGCGCCGACACTGGCGCCCGGCGATGCGGTGGTATTCGATTTCCGCACCGTGCATGGCGCCGCCGGCAACCAGGGCCAGGGACGGCGGCGCGCCTTCTCGGCACGCTTTCTCGGCGACGACGTGCGCTTTCTGCAGCGCCCGGGGCGCACCTCTCCGCCCTTCCCCGGCATCGACCAGCGCGACGGCGAGCGGATGCGCGAGGACTGGTTCCCGGTCGTCTGGCGCGCGGCAGCCACGCCGGTCTGAGGCCCGCGGGGAATCGAGCCGGCAGGAAAACAAAAAAGCGCACCGTAGTGCGCTTTTTCTTGTCCATGCCGGCGCTAACGCCGGCCGGGCAGGGCAAGACTCAGACCGAGAACGACGAGCCGCAACCGCAGGTGGTGGTCGCGTTCGGGTTCTTGATCACGAACTGGGCGCCGTTGATGTCTTCCTTGTAGTCGATCTCGGCGCCGACCAGGTACTGGTAGCTCATCGAGTCGATCAGCAACGTGACACCGTTCTTCACCATCGTGCTGTCGTCTTCATTCACTTCTTCGTCGAAGGTGAAGCCGTACTGGAAGCCGGAACAACCGCCACCCTGCACGAAGACGCGCAGCTTCAGGTTGGCATTGCCCTCTTCCTCGATCAGCTCCTTGACCTTGTCGGCAGCGCTGTCGGTAAAGACGAACGGGGCCGGCACATCCTCGGTAGCGGGTGCCTCTGCGACTGCGTTCATGGGGTTCTCCTGTTTAGATACGCCAGTATTTTAAGCGCTCTGGAAAGATCGTGCCGAAACCCCGTGAAATCAAGGGGATCTGGCCCGTAGCGCCGCCGTCGGCGCTTAATGTGGCTCAGGCTGCGCCTGGCTGCGGCAATCCGGCGTCGGCGGGCTCGGCGGCATCAGCCGTCTGCACGACCTCGGCCGCCGGAACATCCACCGGCCCCGGCAGCGCCTTCGGCTCGCCCTGCGCGAGCGGCACCAGGCGGCCCTCGACGATGGCGCCCTGCTGCATTTCGAGCGCCGCGTAGTGGACCTCGCCGTGGACGCGGGCCTTCGCCTGCAGTTCCAGCAGCTCGCCGGCGTGCACCGGCCCGGTCACGGTGCCGTTGAGCACGAGATGCGCCACCCGCACCTCGCCCTCCACACGGCCGTTCTCGCTGACCACCAGCATGCTGGGCTGGCCGTCGGCAGCCACCACGTTGCCGCGCACGCGGCCATCCAGGCGCAACCCGCCGGAGAAGGTCAGATCCCCTTCGATCACCGAGCCGTGACCAATCAGGGTATCGATCGTCAGCCCCTTCTTCTTCGAAAACAACATACTTCCCTCCTCTTGCTGTGCCGGCCTGCAAAGCCCCCGCTCTTTACTACGGCAGACCGCGCGGCAATTGTAGCGGCATGGCGTGACGGCATCGCCGTACCCGGCCATGGCTCGTCCGACACAAAAAAAAACCGCACGATGATCGTGCGGTTTTTCTCTCGACCTGCCGGAGCCAGGCTCCGGCAAGCGCGCATCAGCGCTTCGAGAACTGCTTGCGGCGGCGTGCCTTGTGCAGACCGACCTTCTTACGTTCCACTTCACGCGCATCGCGGGTGACGTAGCCGGCCTTCGACAGCGCGGACTTCAGCGTGGCATCGTAGTCGATCAGGGCACGGGTGATACCGTGGCGCACGGCGCCGGCCTGGCCGGTTTCGCCACCACCACGCACGTTCACCTTGATATCGAAGGTTTCACCGTGGGCGGTCAGCTCCAGCGGTTGGCGCACGATCATCAGCGAGGTTTCGCGAGCGAAATACTCTTTGATGGGCTTGCCGTTGACGACGATGTCGCCCTTGCCCGACTTGATGAAGACACGAGCCACAGCGCTCTTGCGGCGGCCAGTACCGTAATTCCAGTTTCCGATCATGGATGGCCCCCTTAGATTTCCAGCACCTTAGGCTGCTGCGCTTCGTGCGGATGCTCGGCTTCGGCGTAAACCTTCAGCTTCTTGATCATCGCATAGCCCAGCGGACCCTTCGGCAGCATGCCCTTCACAGCCTTCTCCAGGGCACGGCCCGGGAAACGCTGCTGCATCTTGCCGAACGTGGTTTCGTAGATACCGCCCGGGTAACCCGTATGGCGATAGTACTTCTTGTCCGTTTCTTTGGTACCCGTGACACGCAGCTTGGCTGCATTGACGATGATGATGTAATCACCGGTGTCGACGTGCGGAGTGAATTCCGGCTTGTGCTTGCCGCGCAGACGGCGTGCCACTTCGCTGGCGACACGGCCGAGGACTTTGTCCGTCGCGTCAATCACGTACCAGTCGCGCTTTACCTCATGAGGCTTGGCGGAAAAGGTCTTCATGATTTTTCCTGAGACTTGTAGAACCTGCCCGTAACTTGCCGTGCCATGCGATATCACTCGCATGCGCCGGCGATCGGCCGGTCCTTGGGACCTGGCCTTCCTGCTTGTGTGTGCAGGCTCTCCCTGAATTCTTCTTCCGCGGGCATGACGGAAAAGCCGACGATTATACTTTGGCAAGCGCAGAATGCACAAGCGAAAGGCTGTTCGACCGTCAAGCCCGGCAGCACCATACCGCAAGATATGGTGCCAGCATCACCCTGACCAGACCTGACCTGACCTGACCGGACCTGACCTGACCTGACCTGACCTGACCTGACCTGACCTGACCTGACCTGACCTGACCGATGCCGGCAGCAGGATCGCACCGGATGGTCCAGGCGAAAAAAAACCCAAGCCGCTAAGCTTGGGTTTGAATCCACCAAAGGAGGAGGGTGGAGGAGACACTTGGAGATCGACGGTGCCGGCGGGCGGTGCGGGTTAAGCGATTCGCTTTCGCACTCTGGCGCGCTGTAGGTGCCGTCGTTCAATGAATGCAATTATACATGAACACTTGTGCGACGCAAGAAAATTTGCAGTGCGAAATGCCTTCTCGCATTGTAAAAAACTGTGATAGCACCGGGGACTGGAACAAATTCCTTACAAATCAACGACTTGATCGATAAATCGAACTGTCACGCGACTGCCATCTTAGAGGAAACCCTCAAATTTTCCCGCGAAGACAGCCGCAAGCGACGTTCTCGTCGTAGACGATATACTGGCAAAAGCAAGACTTAACGATTACGCGTTTCCGAACAAGAACGCACTGATCAGAACTCAGGACGGATGCACATGGAATGCAAAGTGACTTGGACGGGCCCGGAAGGGATGAGCTTCATCGCCCAGACCGGCAGCGGCCACCTGGTGGCCATGGACGGCGCACCGGATGGCGGCGGCCACAATCTCGCCCCGCGGCCGATGGAGATGGTGCTGCTCGGTACCGGCGGCTGCACCGCCTATGACGTGGTGCTGATCCTCAAGCGCGGCCGGCACGACGTGCGCGGCTGCAGCGTCAAGCTGGAAGCGGAGCGGGCGGGCGAGGATCCGAAGGTCTTCACCCGCATCAACTTCCATTTCACTGTCACCGGGCGCAACCTCAACGCGGCCGCGGTCGAACGCGCGATCGTGCTGTCGCACGAGAAATACTGCTCGGCCTCGATCATGCTGGCCAAGACGGCCGAGATCACGCACAGCATGGAAATCGTCGAGGGCTGATCCGGGTGGCTGACCGGATCCCGGCGTGCAATGCGCCGGGGCGCGGCCGATGGCGGCCGAGGACAGCCGGCCGTCCGATGGAAAGAGAAGCAAAGCAGGCCGATAAGCCGGATTCTGTGCGCGCGGCCAGCCTTGCGGCCCGCCGCGCGTGACAACCATTCCTCTAGGCCGGCCGTTACCGGCCGGCTCCAGCTCCCTACCCGCAGGCTCAGCGGGCCGCCTCGATGCCTGCCTATTTGGGATTGCTCCGGGTGGAGGTTACCGCGTTTCACCCTTCCCGCCGGGCGAACCCGATGGGAAGACTCGTCTCTGTGGCCCTATTCCGCACGTCACCGTGGATGGCTGTTAGCCAACACCCTGCCCTTTGGAGTCCGGACTTTCCTCCCCTCGCCTCCTTGCGGAAGCGAGCAGCGATTGTCTGGCCTGCTTTGCGAGGACGGAGTCTAACACCACGGCGCGGCGCGCGCGACCCGGGGCAGGCATCGGCTCGCGCTGCGGGGCCGCGCGGGCGTGGCGATCCGTCTGATCCGCCCTCCGGAGGCTTCGGATTGCGTTCGGGCGGCTGCCCTCCCCGCCTTCCGTCCGTCTAGAATGTCTTACCCACCGCCGTGTCGACTGAACGTCACATCGGCCACACCGGCCACACGGCGGCCACTCTCGCCACCGCTTCGAACACCGCATGCGACTGTCCATCCGAGCCAACACGACACCCCTCACTGCCCTTGCCCTGGCCTGCTGCCTGCTCCTGCCGGCAGCGCCGGTGACGGCGCTCAGTATTGCCGTGCCGCTGGCCGAGAGCGCGCTGCCGGCCAAGGTCACCTCGGTGGAAGGCATCACCGAGTACCGCCTGCCCAACGGGCTGCGCATCCTGCTGGCGCCTGACGACGCGCAGCCGGTCACCACCGTCAACGTCACCTACCTGGTCGGCAGCCGCCACGAGAACTACGGCGAGACGGGCATGGCCCACCTGCTCGAACACCTGCTGTTCAAGGGCACGCCCGCGCTTCCCGGCGACACCATCCCGCGCGAGTTCGCCCGCCGCGGCATGCAGTTCAACGGCACCACCGCCCAGGACCGCACCAACTACTTCGCCACCTTCGCCGCCAGCGAGGACAACCTCGACTGGGTGCTGAAGATGGAGGCCGACCGCATGGTCAACAGCTTCATCGCCCGCTCGGCGCTGGACAGCGAAATGACCGTGGTGCGCAACGAACTGGAGATGGGCCAGAACAATCCGACGGGCGTGCTGCTGCAGCAGGTGGTGGCCGCCGCCTACCAGTGGCACAACTACGGCCATGCGCCGATCGGCGCGCGCAGCGACGTGGAGGGCGTGGGCATCGACCGCCTGCAGGCCTTCTACCGGCGCTATTACCAGCCGGACAACGCGGTGCTGGTGGTCACCGGCAAGTTCGACCAGGTCGCCACGCTGGAACGCATCGCGCGCTACTTCGGCGCCGTGCCGCGGCCCGCGCGGGTCCTGCCGGCCGAACATACGGTGGAGCCGCCGCAGGAAGGCGCGCGCGAGGTGACGCTGAACCGGGCCGGCGACGTGCCGGCGGTGATGGCGCACTACCACATCGCGCCGGGCGCGCACGCTGACACGGCAGCGATGGCGCTGCTGACGGACATTCTCACCAGCGCGCCAGGCGGGCGCCTGTACCAGTCCTTGGTCGAGAGCGGCAAGGCCTCGGCGCAGGGCGCGGTGCTGCGCGCACTCAAGGATCCCGGCTCGGTGATCTTCGTGGCCATGGCCGGCAAGGACAAGCCGCTCGCACCCGTGCGCGAGGCCCTGCTCGCCGAGGTCGAAGGCCTGGCCGCGCGGCCGGTGACGGCGGCCGAACTGGAGCGTGCCCGCACGCGGCTGCTGAACGGCTACGAGGACACCTTGAACGACCCCTCCGCCTACGGGCTGGCGCTGTCCGAGGCCATCGCCAAGGGCGACTGGCGCCTCTTCCTGATCGGGCGCGACCGCATCGCCAACGCCACCCTCGATGATGTGCAGCGCGTGGCGCTCAACTACCTGCGGCCCGCCAACCGCACGCTGGGCCAGTTCGTGCCGACGGAACAAGCCCAGCGCATCGCCATCCCGGCACCGCTCAGCGCACGTGATGTCTCAGCCCTGGTCGACGGCTACCAGGGCAAGCCGGCGGCCGCGCCGGTCGCCGCCTTCGATCCGACGCCGGCCAAGATCGAGGCCGCCACGATCCGCCACACGCTGGGCAACGGTATGAAGCTGAGCCTGCTGCCCAAGCCGACGCGCGGTGGCAACGTGACCGGCGTGCTGTACCTGCGCATGGGCGACACCGCCAGCCTGAACGGCCTGGATGCCGTCGGCGGCATGACTGCCTCCATGCTGATGCGCGGCGCCGGCTCGCGCGACTTCCGCGAGATCGCCGACCGGCTGGAGGCGCTCAAGGCCACCGCTGCCATCAGCGGCGACGCGGAGAGAGTCACGGTCCGCTTCCAGACCCGCCGCGCGCACCTGCCCGAACTGCTGGCGCTCTTGCGCGAGGTACTGCGCGAGCCGCGCTTCCCTGCGAGCGAGCTCGAGACGCTGCGCAACAGAGCGGTGGCGGGACTGCAAAGCCAGCTGACCGAGCCGGGCACGCTCGCACGCACGGCACTGGCGCGCCACGGCAATCCCTATCCAGCCGGCGACCCGCGCCACACGGATACCATCGAAGAACGCATCGCGGCGCTGCAGCGCGTGCGTGTCGACGACCTGAAGGCCTTCCACGCCCGCTTCTACGGCAGCAGCCACGCCGAGCTGGCGCTTGTCGGCGACTTCGACCCCGCCGCCACCCAGGACCAGCTCGCCGCGCTGTTCGGCGACTGGGCCGCGCCGGCCCCGTTCGCCCGCGTGCAGCGACCCTATTTCGACATCACGCCGGCCAGCATCGTGCTGCGCACGCCCGACAAGGCCAGCGCCGTCTACGTGGCGAGCCTGCCGCTCAAGCTGACCACCGACGATGCCGACTTCCCGCTGCTGCTGATCGCCAACCGTGTCTTCGGCGGGGCCAGCCTCAAGAGCCGGCTGGCCGACCGGCTGCGCCAGCGCGACGGCATCAGCTACTCCGCCGCCAGCATGCTGCGCGTCGGCTCGCTCGACGACGCCGGCAGCTTCACGCTGCAGGCCCTCTACGCGCCGCAGAACCTGGACAAGCTGCGCCGCGCCGTCAGCGAGGAGCTGGCACGGCTGGTGCGGGACGGCATCAGCGAGGAAGAATTGGCACAGGCCAAGAGCGGCCTGCTGCAGGAAGCGGCGGTCGGCCGCAGCGACGATGGCGCGCTGGCGGCCAACCTGGCCAACCAGCTTTACCTGGGGCGCACCATGCTGGTCACCGCCGAGCGCGAGGAGAAGATCCGCCAGGCGAGCCGGGACGCGGTCAACGCCGCATTGCGCGCGCATCTCGACCCGGCGCGGCTGACCCAGGTCTATGCCGGCGACTTCCCCGCCTCCGCCGAGGCGCTCGCACAGGGCCAGGCTGAACACCGCTGAGGCCCCCGCGCGCCGGCCCGCTCAGGCGGCGCCGGCCGCGGCGCGGCGTCCCGGCCGGAACACGGCCGTGTCTGCGTAGTAGGCGGGATCGCGATTGTCGTCGCACCAGCCGGGCACGCCCAGCACCGGCAGCGGGGCAAAGCGGCGCGGAGCGAACGCCTCGGCCGTCGATGCGGTGCTGGCCGCAGCGAGCGATGCCGCCAGCACCGCATCGACGGCGGCGTAGTCGGGCGTGCCCGCCGGCGCCTCGTCCGGGCCGGCGCCCGCGGCCACGCCCGCCTGCGCGGGCAACAACGCCAGCGGCCAGGCGTGGGCCGTCACCGACTTGTAGGGTCGCACCAGTTTCTCCAGCAAGGCATGGCCGAAGGGCAGCACGGCGCAGCGGCCGTGCCAGGCGACGCGTGCCTCGATGAAGAGCGCGCGCCAGCCGAAAGCGCGCAAGGCCGTCTCCAGCGCCGGCTCGGCGCTGAGGAACAGCACGGCGTTCTCATCGAACAAGGTGGCCGCGTCGCGCACGGGCCCGCGGCTCGCCTGCACGCCATCCTTGGCGATGGCGGCTGCCTGCAGCCGGTTGAGCAAACGCTTGGTGGCGGGAAAGTGCAGCCACACCAGCGCGTTGAAGAAGTCGTGCAGGTTGTCGCGCGTCGGCACCGCGCCGGTAGCGTAGATGTGCGCTTCGTAGGCGCGCCCTTCGGGCAGCGCCGCCTGTGGCACGAAGCGCAGCGGCAGCCCGCTCTCGTTGCACAGGCCGCGCTGGGCGGCGCGCTCGACCAGCGCATCGCGCAGGTCGGCGCCTGCCGTCACCGCGCGGGCCAGCGGCTCGCCGACGGCGCGCATGGGGGCGAACCAGGGCCGCGACCAGTCGATGCCGGCCAGCGCCAGCGGCAGCGCCGGATCATCGGCCGCCACTTGAACCGCACAGGATGCGGGACCCGGCGGCAACTGCCGCGCCACCTGCCTTACTTCGCTTTCCAGCGCAGCACCTCGCCGCCACGCAGCGGCACCAGCGTGGTGTCGCCGTACGGCAGGTCTGCCGGCAGCGTCCAGTCTTCGCGCACCAGCGTCAGCGTGCCCGCATTGCGCGGCAGGCCATAGAAAGCCGGGCCGTTGAAGCTGGCGAAAGCCTCCAGCTTGTCCAGCGCGCCGGCCGCCTCGAAGGCCTCGGCATAGAGCTCCATGGCGTGCAGCGCGGTGTAGCAGCCGGCGCAACCGCACGCATGTTCTTTCAGGCCGCGCGCATGCGGCGCGCTGTCGGTGCCGAGGAAGAAACGCGGGCTGCCCGAGGTGGCCGCCGCCACCAGCGCTTCGCGGTGCACTTCGCGCTTGAGCACGGGCAGGCAGTAGTAGTGCGGGCGGATGCCGCCGGTGAAGATGGCATTGCGGTTGTACAGCAGGTGGTGCGCCGTGACGGTAGCCGCCACCGGGCCCTCGGCGTCGCGCACATACTGCGCAGCATCCTTGGTGGTGATGTGCTCGAACACCACCTTCAGTTCCGGGAAGTCGCGGCGCAGCGGCGTCATCACGCGGTCGATGAAGACGGCTTCGCGATCGAAGATGTCGATATCGCCGTCGGTCACCTCGCCATGCACCAACAGCGGCATGCCCACGCGCTGCATCGCTTCCAGCGCGGGCGCGCAGCGGCGCAGGTCGGTCACGCCGGCATCGCTGTTGGTGGTGGCGCCGGCCGGGTAGAGCTTGACGCCATGCACGAAGCCGCTGGCCTTGGCCGCCACGATCTCGTCGGCCGGCGTATTGTCGGTCAGGTACAGCGTCATCAGCGGCTCGAACTGCATGCCGGCCGGCAGCGCCGCGAGGATGCGCGCGCGGTAGGCCTCGGCCTGCGCCACCGTGGTCACGGGCGGCTTCAGGTTGGGCATGATGATGGCGCGCGCGAACTGGCGGGCGCTGTCGGGCAGCACGGCGGCCAGCGCCGCGCCGTCGCGCAGGTGCAGGTGCCAGTCGTCCGGGCGGGTGATGGTCAGGGTCTGGGTCATGGCTTGGGGTCTTGCTTGGCCGCCGGCACAGTGGCGGGCCGGTTTCTACGGATCTACAGAATCAGGATAGCGCGGTAGTCGTTCACATTGGTGCGCGTGGGGCCGGTCACGACGAGGTCGCCGATGGCATGGAAGAAGCCCCAGGCATCGTGCGCATCAAGCTGCCGCCGCGCCGGCATGCCGGCCGCTTCGGCGCGGGCCAGCGTATCCGGCCCGGCCACGGCGCCGGCATTGTCTTCGGAGCCGTCGATGCCGTCGGTGTCCGCCGCAATGGCGTGCACGCACGCGGCGCCGTTCAGTTCCAGCGCCAGCGACAACAGGAATTCGGAGCAGCGGCCGCCGCGCGCGCCCTGCAGGCCGGGCGGCAGCGTGACGGTGCATTCTCCGCCGGAGATCAGCGCCACCGGCGCCGCGAAGGGCGCATTGTACGCCCGAATCTCACGCACCAGCGCCGCGTAGACCTGGGCCACCTCACGCGCCTCGCCGGTGACGGTGTCGCCCAGCAGCACGGGCTGGATGCCGTGCGCGCGGAAGCACGCCGCAGCAGCCTCGAGGCTGCCGTGTGCGGTCGCGATCATGCGGTTGTCGACTCTTGCGAAGACAGAGTCGCCCGGCTTCGGGGTTTCGGGCAGCTCGCCGCGCGCGCCGCGTTCCAGATGTGACTGCACCGCCGCTGGCACCGCTGCGCCGTAGCGGCGCAGGATGTCGAGCGCATCCGCGTAGGTGCTGGGATCGGCCACCGTCGGGCCCGAGGCGATGGCGCTGGGATCGTCGCCCGCCACGTCGGAGACGATCAGCGTGGTCACTGGCGCACGGCTGGCCTGGGCCAGCCTGCCGCCGTGGATGCGGGACAGGTGCTTGCGCACGATGTTCATCTCGGTGATGGGGGCGCCGCAGCGCAGCAGTTCGCGCGTGGTGGCCTTCAGGTCGGCCATGGCGATGCCGTCCGCCGGCAGCGACAGCAGGCTGGAGCCGCCGCCGGAAACCAGCACGATCAGGCGATCGTCGGGTCCCAGCGCCTGGACGCGGGCCAGGATCTCGGCCGCGGCCTGCTCGCCGGCCTCGTCCGGCACCGGATGGCCCGCCTCGATCACCCGGATGTGCTCGGTGGGCAAGCCATGCGCATAACGCGTGACGACCAGGCCTTCGAGCGCGGCGCGGCCGGCATAGGCACGCTCCACCGCCAGGGCCATCGATGCGGCTGCCTTGCCGGCGCCCACCACCAGGGTGCGCCCGCCTGCCTGCGGCGGCGGCAGGTGGCCGGCCACCACGCGCAGCGGATCGGCCGCGCCCACCGCTGCCTGGAAGCTCTCCAGCAGCAGCGCGCGGGCGTCCAGCGGCGTGGCAGCCCCGGCGCTCACAGCGCCTCCGCGATCGCCCGGCCGAGGTCGGCCGTACCCGCCGTTCCGCCGATGTCGCGCGTCAGCGGAGCGTGCTGCGGCCCAGCCGCCAGCACCGACTCGATCGCCTGCAGCACGGCCGCGCCGGCCTCGGCGTGGCCGAGGTGCTCAAGCATCATGGCGCCGCACCAGATCTGGCCGATCGGGTTGGCCACGCCGCGCCCGGCGATGTCCGGCGCCGAGCCATGCACCGGCTCGAACAGGCTGGGGAAGGTGCGGTCCGGGTTGATATTGCCCGAGGGGGCGATGCCGATGGTGCCGGTGCAGGCCGGGCCGAGATCGGACAGGATGTCGCCGAACAGGTTGCTGGCCACCACCACGTCGAACCAGTCCGGATGCAGCACGAAATTGGCCGTCAGGATGTCGATGTGGTACTTGTCGACCTTCAGCTCCGGATAGCCCGCCGCCATCGCCTCGACTCTCTCGTCCCAGTAAGGCATGGTGATCGAGATGCCGTTGGACTTGGTAGCCGAGGTCAGATGCTTCCTGGGGCGCTTCTGTGCCAGCTCGAAGGCGAACTTCAGAATGCGGTCGACCCCGACCCGGCTCATCACCGTTTCCTGGATCACCACTTCGCGCTCGGTGCCTGGGAACATGCGCCCGCCGATGCTGGAGTATTCGCCCTCGGTGTTCTCGCGCACCACGTAGAAGTCGATGTCGCCTGGCTTGCGGCCGGCCAGGGGGCAGGGAATGCCGGGCATCAAGCGCACCGGGCGCAGGTTCACATACTGGTCGAAGGCGCGCCGGAACTGCAGCAGCGAGCCCCACAGCGAGACATGATCGGGCACCGTGGCCGGCCAGCCCACCGCGCCGAAGTAGATCGCGTCGTACTTCACCAACGTATCGAACCAGTCGTCCGGCAGCATCTTGCCGTGCCGCGCATAGTAGTCGCAGCTCGAAAAATCGAACTGGTCCCATTGCAGGTCGATGCCGAAGCGGCGCGCGGCGGCGTCCATCACGCGGATGCCTTCGGGCATCACTTCCGTGCCGATTCCGTCTCCGGGAATCACAGCGATCTTGTATTGGCTCATGTCTTGGGGGGCCTGGTGGGTCGGGAAGGACTTGACCGCGCAGGGCCGGGCCGGCGCCGGCCCGGCGGCCGCGCTTGGCAGCGATCCGGCCGCGCGGGATAATAGACGCATTCTATTGCAAAGCGGCAGCCCCCTGTCGCCCCCGGTGCCCTGCCATGTGCCAGTTGCTAGGCATGAATTGCGCCACGCCGACCGACGTGACGTTCTCCTTCACCGGTTTCGCCGCCCGCGGCGGCGTCACCGACCATCACGCCGACGGCTTCGGCGTGGCTTTCTTCGAGGACAAGGCCTGCCGCCTGTTCATCGACAACCAGTCTGCCGGCACCTCGCCCGTGGCCGACCTGATCAAGCGCTACCCGATCAAGTCCAAGAACGTGATCTCGCATATCCGCAAGGCCACGCAGGGCACGGTGCTGCTGGAGAACTGCCACCCCTTCATGCGCGAGCTGTGGGGCCGGCACTGGATCTTCGCCCATAACGGCGACCTGAAGGGCTTCACCCCTTTCCTGTCGGGCGTCTACCAGCCGGTGGGCGACACCGACAGCGAGCTGGCCTTCTGCACGCTGATGCAGGGTCTGCGCAAGCGCTTTCCCGGTTCGCAGCCGCCGCTGAACGAACTGTGCCACGCCCTGGCCGACATCACGCGTGACATCACGCTGCACGGCGTCTTCAACTACCTGCTGAGCAATGGGCAGGCGCTGTTCGCGCACTGCTCCACGCGGCTGTACTACCTGGTACGGCAGTGGCCCTTCTCGACCGCCCACCTGATCGACGCCGACCTGTCGATCGACTTCGCCCAGGTCACCACGCCGGACGACCGCGTGGCCGTGATCGCCACCGCCCCGCTGACCGACAACGAGAACTGGACCGCCTTCGCACCGGGCGAGCTGATCATGTTCGAAGACGGCCACCCCACCATGACGCTGTCGGTGCCGATCCCGCCCGAGGTGCAGGCGAAGAACGCCGCCAACACAGCCTGTACCTGAGCGGCGCAGGAAATGAAAAAAAGGGACGCCGCGGCGTCCCTTTTTTTCATTTCGGCGCAGACTGCGGCCGGCGCTCAGTGATGCAGGATCTTCGACAGGAACTGGCGTGCGCGCTCGGAGCGCGCCTCGATATTGCCGAAGAATTCCTCCTTGGCGCAGTCCTCGACGATCTTGCCGGCGTCCATGAAGATCACGCGGTTGGCCACCTTGCGCGCGAAGCCCATTTCGTGGGTCACGCACATCATGGTCATGCCTTCCTGCGCGAGCTGCACCATCACGTCCAGCACCTCGTTGACCATTTCCGGGTCCAGCGCCGAGGTCGGCTCGTCGAACAGCATGCAGATCGGATCCATCGACAGCGCACGGGCGATCGCCACGCGCTGCTGCTGGCCGCCCGAGAGCTGGCCCGGGAACTTGGCCGCCTGGCTCTTCAGGCCCACGCGCTCCAGGTACTTCAGGCCCTTGGCCGTGGCCTCCTCCTTGGAGCGGCCCAGCACCTTCATCTGCGCGATGGTCAGGTTGTCGGTGATCGACAGGTGCGGGAACAGCTCGAAGTTCTGGAACACCATGCCCACGCGCGAGCGTAGCTTGGGCAGGTTGGTCTTGGGATTGCCCACGGAGGTGCCGTCGACCAGGATGTCGCCCTTCTGGAAAGGCTCCAGCGCGTTCACGGTCTTGATCAGCGTGGACTTGCCCGAGACCCGAGGGCCCGCACACCACCACCACTTCGCCCTTGGCCACCTGGGTGGTGCAGTCGGTCAGCACCTGGAAGGAGCCATACCACTTGGAAACATTGTTGATTTCAATCATATGGCCACCTTTTTCTGGTAACGCCTGACCAGCAGCGAAGCGGAGAAGCAGATCACGAAATACACCAGGCCCGCGGACAGCAGCATCTCGACGATGCGGCCATCGCGTTCGCCGATGCCATAGGACTGGCCGAAGAAGTCAGCCAGCGCGCTGACGTAGACCAGCGAGGTATCCTGGAACAGGATGATGCCCTGCGTCAGCAGCAGCGGCACCATGTTGCGGAAGGCCTGCGGCAGGATCACCAGCCGCATGGTCTGCCCGTAGGTCATGCCCAGCGCCTGCGCGGCGAACATCTGGCCGCGCGACACGCTCTGGATGCCGGCACGGATGATCTCCGAGTAGTAGGCCGCCTCGAACAGCGAAAAGGCCACCAGCGCCGAGGTCATGCGCAGGTCCGACGCCGCCGACAGGTTGAACACCTTCTGCAGCACCTGCGGAATGATCAGGAAGAACCACAACAGCACCATCACCAGCGGCACCGAGCGGAACAGCGTGACATAGCTCTGCGCGAACCAGTTCAGCGGCTTGAAGGAAGACAGCCGCATCATCGCCAGCAGGGTGCCCCAGACGATGCCGACGACCACCGCGGTGACGGTGATCTTCAGCGAGATCTGCATGCCCTCCCACAGCACCGGCAGCGAATCGGCGTTGATCGAGGAGAAGTCGAAATGATATGCCATGGCTTCTCCTTATTTGCTGCTGATGAAGCCGGGCACGCGGCTGCGGCTCTCGACCCAGCGCATGAACAGCATCACCGTCACATTGATCAGCGCATACATCACCGTCACGGCGATGAACGACTCATAGGGGCGCGCGGTGTAGTCCACCAGCTGGCGCCCCTGCGCGGCCAGTTCCAGCAGGCCGATGGTCGACGCCACTGCAGAATTCTTGAAGATGTTCAGGAATTCCGAGGTCAGCGGTGGCACGATCACGCGGAAGGCCATCGGCAGCAGTACGTAGCGATAGGTCTGCGCCAGCGAGAATCCCATCGCCAGGCCGGCGTTCTTCTGGCCGCGCGGCAGCGAGTTGATGCCGGAGCGCACCTGCTCGCACACGCGCGCCGCGGTGAAGGTGCCCAGGCACAGCATGGCTGCCAGGAACTGCTGGGTGAAGGGGTTCATCTGCTTGATGGCATCGCCGCCGGGCAGCAGCTCGGGCGCGACGAAGTACCAGATGAACAGCTGCACCAGCAGCGGAATATTGCGGAACACTTCGACATAGGTCGCGGCGATCCCGGAAAGCAGCTTGTTCGGCACCGTGCGCAGCACGCCGAGCACGGAGCCGATGATCAGAGCAATGATCCACGAGGAGAGGCCCAGCGCCAGCGTGACCTTCAGGCCGGAAATCATCCAGTCCAGGTAGGTCTCGTTCTGCGCAGCCTGCTCGAGGAAAACTCCCCAATGCCAGTTGTAGTTCATGATGCGTCCTCAAAAAGAAACGGAAGGACTCGCCTTCCGTTTCGCAGTCCCGTTCAATCCTGGTCAGTCTAGTGCCTTATCGTTCGGGTTCTTGAAGAGCGCCTTCATATCGTCGGACAGCGGGAAGTCCAGGTTCAGGCCCTTCGGCGGCACGGGCTGCATGAACCACTTGGTGTACAGCGTATTGATGCTGCCATCCTTCATCAGGCCGGCGATCACGCCGTCGGCCACCTTCTTGAACTGTGCATCATCCTTGCGGATCATGCAGCCGTAGGCCTCGCGCGATTGCGGCTTGCCCACCACGATCCAGTCGGACGGGTTCTTGGCCTTGGCGCGCTCGCCATACAGCAGGGCGTCATCCATCATGAACGCCACGGCACGGCCGGACTCCAGCGTCAGGAACGACTGGCCATGGTCCTTGGTGCTGATGATGTTCATGCCCAGTTTCTGGTCATCGTTCATCTTGCGCAGCATGCGCTCCGACGTGGTGCCGGCGGTGGTCACGACGTTCTTGCCCTTCAGGTCGGACCAGTCCTTGATGCCGCCATCCTTCTTCACCATGATGCGGGTGCCGATGATGAAGATGGTGTTAGTGAACGCCACCTGCTTCTGACGCTCGAGGTTGTTGGTGGTCGAGCCGCACTCGATGTCGATGGTGCCGTTCTGCAGCAGCGTGATGCGGTTCTGCGAGGTGATCGGGATTTCCTTGACCTGCAGGTTCGGCAGCTTCAGCTTGTCCTTGACGGCTTCGACGATCTTGATGTTGATGTCGTAGGAATAGCCGACCTGGCGCACGCCACCCAGGTTGTAGTTGAACGGAATGGAAGAATCCCGTACACCAAGCGTGATCACACCGGTATCTTTGATCTTCTTCAGCGTGCCCGTCAGTTCCTCGGCGGCCTGAGCCGTACCGCACAGCAAACCGACCGCCACCATCGCGGTAGCCAACTTGGCAAAATTCATGTGTTCTCCTTGACCATGAAGAGAAGGCGGGTGCCACAAAACAACACCCCGCCGATGGAATAGTATTGCTTAGCTCGTCACTCGAAACAACGGGTTTTCCCCTAATTGCCTCCAAAGCCGGTCAAGGCTTGCGCATCACATCAAACTTGCGCCATAAAGCAAAAGCGGCTGCCGACAGGGTCGGCAGCCGCTTTCCGGTGCGTCATGGCCGGAATTGGTGCAATGCAACATTCCGGCCGCGATCCGCTTTCCGATCAGGGGTACAGGCCACGCATCTCGCGCGCCTGCAGGATCCGCGTGCAGGCCACGATGAAGGCGGCCGTGCGCAGGGTCACCTTGTTGTCCTGGGCAACCTGCCAGATCGCCCGGAAGGCTTCTTGCATGATTCGTACCAGGCGCTGGTTGATCTCCTCTTCGGTCCAGAAGAAGCTGGAGAAGTCCTGCACCCACTCGAAGTAGGACACGGTCACGCCGCCGGCGTTGGCGATCACGTCCGGCGCCACCAGGATGTTGCGCTCACGCAGGACATCGTCGGCTTCCGGCGTGGTCGGGCCGTTGGCGCCCTCGATGACCAGCTTGGCCTTGGTCAGCGACGCCCGCTTGGCGGTGAGCTGCCCTTCCAGCGCGGCCGGGATCAGGATGTCGCAGTCGACCTCCCAGAACTGGTCGGTGCTGATGGTCTCGGCCTTGAAGCCGTCGATGGTGCCGCTGTGCGAGGCGTATTCCATCATCGCCGGCACGTCCAGGCCGGCCGGGTTGTACAGCGAGGTGCGGTGGTCCTGCACCGCCACCACCTTGGCGCCCGCCTCATGGAACAGCTTGGCCGCCACCGCGCCCACGTTGCCGAAGCCCTGCACGGCCACGCGTGCACCCTTGATGTCCATGCCCAGGTTGCGGGCGGCCTCGCTGCCGACCACGAAGACGCCGCGGCCGGTGGCCTCATGGCGGCCCAGCGAACCGCCCAGCGAGATCGGCTTGCCCGTCACCACGCCGGTGGCGGTGCTGCCGGAGTTCATCGAGTAGGTATCCATCATCCACGCCATCACCTGTGCATTGGTGTTGACGTCCGGCGCCGGGATGTCCTTGCTCGGCCCGATGATGATATTGATCTCGCTGGTGTAGCGGCGCGTAACGCGCTCCAGCTCCCCCTGCGACAGCGTGCGCGGATCCAGGCGGATGCCACCCTTGGCGCCGCCGTAGGGCACGTTGACCGCCGCGTTCTTGACCGACATCCAGGCCGACAGTGCCATCACCTCGGACAGGGTCACGTCCTGGTGGAAGCGCACGCCGCCCTTGCCGGGGCCGCGCGACAGGTTGTGCTGCACGCGATAGCCCTCGAAGTGGGCGATGGTGCCGTTGTCCAGCTCGATGGGCACGTCGACGATCAGCGCGCGCTTGGGGCGCTTGAGGGTCTCGACCCAGCGGGCCAGCGAGCCCAGGTAAGGCGTGACGCGCTCGACTTGCTTGAGGTAGATGCCCCAGGGCCCGAGTTCCTCGGGATTCAGGTAGGACGGCAGGGCGTGGTCTGCGGACGGAACGTGAAGCGGTACGGCGGAAGACATCGTTGGTTTCCGGGTGACAAGGTGGCGCTAGCTTAGGCGAGCGTCTCGCGCGGAATCCAATGCCGTTTGCTCATCCCGTCATGCAAATCTTGCATAACCTTGCCAGCCCCCGAAACCTCCCTTGTGCCGCCCGCGGGCGCCTGCCCCGCGGTGGCCGGCTATTCGCCGGTTCCGGATTCGGTCAGGGTGGACCAGACCTGGTCGACCAACTGCCGCTTGCGGCGGGCCGGGCTGCCGCGCCGCTCGGCCCCGCCCTCGCCTGGCTTGGCCCGGTACAGGCGGATCTCCATCTCGATGGACAGCGGCCGCTGGCGCGGCGCTTCGGCGCGCACCAGCCGGCCTTGCGCCACGTCTTCGCGCACTGCGCTCTCGGGCAGGAAGGCGATGCCGTGCCCGGCCAGCGCCATCACCTTGAGCGCCTCGGCCATATCGGTCTCGTAGCACTTGTCGAGCTTGAAGGCCTCGGCGGTGTCGGCCAGCAGCAGGTCGACCATGCGGCCGAGGAAGGCATTGGCCGTGTAGCTGAGGAAGGGCACCGGCTTGCGCTCGCTGCCCGGCAGCCGGAACAGCGGCTTGCCGTCGGCATCCGGCGCGCAGTAGGGCGACAGCCGCTCGACGCCGAGCACCAGCATGTCGTAGTGGGCGGGGTCGAGCTGGATGGCTTGGCGCGCATGGTGGTAGACCATGACCAGGTCGCAGCCGCCCTCCACCAGCATCAGCACCGCATCGTGCACGTTGAGCGCGCGCAGCCGGCACGGCAGCGTGCCCAGCTTGCGCTCCAGCGCCTTCAGCCATTCCGGGAAGAAGGTCAGCGACAGCGTATGCGGCACGGCGAAGTCCAGCACCAGGCCGTTCGACGAGCGCTGGCCGCGCATCAGCGCGCGCGTCTCGCTGACCTGCGCCAGCATCGCCAGGGCCTGCTCGTAGAAGACCTTGCCGGCTTCCGTCAGCCGGGTCGGGTAGCTGGAGCGGTCGATCAGCTCCGTGCCCACCCAGGCCTCCAGCGACTGGATGCGGCGCGAGAAGGCAGGCTGGGTCACATGACGCAGCTCGGCCGAACGCGAGAAGCTGTGCGTCTCGGCCAGGCTGACGAAGTCTTCAAGCCATTTGATTTCCATGAGGCGGCATTATCCACCGGCGGGCACCGAACAGGGAATCGGAAGCCGCGTAGCTCGAACTGAGTATACAATGCTCAATTAGCAACTACGTATAGAATAATTTTCTTCCAATGGCGAAGCTGCGGCCATAGAATGCACGTATGTGCTCCAGACTACCCGCTACCATGGGGGCATAAGTCCAGGAGCCCAGAATGCAACAGAGCCAAGCCATCGGCGCGCCCTTCGCGCCGCTCGCCCACAGCATGGAAGCCGCCTTCGCGCACAGCGCGCGCCAGGTTGCCAGCGGCATCGAGACCCATCTGCCCGACGCCGCCGAGCTGCTGGCGCAGCTGCCGGAATCCGCGCGCGGCGGCAGTGCCGAGACTTATACCCGCCACCTGATCTACGCCGACCCCTTCGAGCGCTTCTCGATGATGCTGCTGGTCTGGCGCCCGGGACAGGCCAGCCCCGTGCACGGCCACCGCTGCTGGTGTGCCTACCGCGTGCTGCAGGGGCAGTTGCGCGAGCGCCACTACCACTGGGATGCGATGGCGGGCCAGGCGCGTTGCGTGGGCCAGGTGGACCGAGCCGCAGGCGACACCTTCAGCGTGCCCGCCGGACTGCAGCACATCCACGCGCTCGGCAACGAGAGCGATTCGGTGGCCGTCTCCCTGCACATCTATGGAGTCGGCCCGCAGCACATCGCCAGCGGCGTGAACCTGCTGGTGGACGCCGCCTGAGCGCCGCGGCGCCGTCGCTGCGCGACCGGCAACCGGCGCAATGAGTGAACGAGGCGATGGACCGCTACGACAAAGAGATACTGGAGATCCTGCAGGAAGACGCCACCGTGCCGGTGGCCGAACTGGGAGAAAGAGTCGGGCTGACTTCCACGCCCTGCTGGCGCCGCGTGCAGAAGCTGGAAGACAGCGGCGTGATCCGCAAGCGGGTGGCGCTGCTCGATGCCGCCCGGCTCAACGTGGGCGTGACCGTGTTCGTCTCGGTTCGCACCAGCCAGCACAACGACAAATGGCTCAAGAGCTTTCACGCGCTGGTCGCCTCCATCCCGGAAGTGACCGAGTTCTACCGCATGGCCGGCGACACCGACTACCTGCTGCGCGTGGTGGTACCCGACATCGCTGCCTATGACCGCGTCTACAAGAAGCTGATCCAGGGCGCGGAACTGGCCGACGTCAGTTCCAGCTTCGCGATGGAGCAGATCAAGTACACCACGGCGCTGCCGCTGGATTACGCCTAGAGCCCCTGGCCGACGGGGGGCTCTCCCTCCCGCAAGCGTTGAGGATTACCGACAAATCAAGGAGGCGGGAGGCGCTCGTTTCACGAGAAGGCCAGCCTTGGCATGGCTGCCGGAGGCTGGTGCCAGCACGCCCACCACGAAACCAACCACGATCAGTAGGAAGTGGTGGCCAGCCTCGGTAACGGCAGGATGGTCGAACCATCACGGCGGCCCGGCATCAGGGGCCCAACAATCCATGCTCCCGGCATTGGCAGCGTCGACCACTTGAGCACAGGGCGTGGCAGCGACCAGCAGAGGCGACACGCCCACCACTGCTGGCGATAACCCAAGAGAGCCTTATTGCTCTGCCCCCGGCAGGGTCTGCTTTCTTTTCGTTAGTTTTCTTTGCAGAACGCAAAGAAAAGTGACCGGCAGCCCCCGAAGGGGGATGTCGTATGGCTGTTGGGTGCAAAGGCTGACGCCGTCCGGAACAAGGACGCGATGTCGCCACATCATGCGAGATCGGCAAGAGGCATTAGATCGTGGCTGCAAGCGCCTGCCCTCTCCCCCGGCCCCTCTCCCGCAAGCGGGAGAGGGGAGAAAACCAGCGCCGCGGCGAACGCATTTGCGTGGAACCCGGCCCAGCCAGAGCAAGATCAGGCGTCCTGCGTTTCGTCGCCGACCTCGATGGCGCGCGCATCGGCGCTGGCGTCCACCCCGCCCTCGCCCTGGCGCGCGCTGCGCGCCTGGATCTCCCACATTTCCGCGTAGCGGCCACCCGCGCGCATCAGTTCGGCGTGCGTACCGCGCTCGACGATGCAGCCACGGTCCATCACCAGGATCTGGTCCGCATGCACGACGGTGGACAGGCGGTGCGCGATCAGCAAGGTGGTGCGGTCTTGGGCGAGCCGCATCAGCTCGGCCTGGATGGCCTGCTCGGTGCGCGAGTCGAGCGCGGAGGTGGCCTCGTCGAACACCAGGATGGGCGGGTTCTTCAGCAGCGTGCGCGCGATCGCCACGCGCTGCTTCTCGCCGCCCGACAGCTTGAGCCCGCGCTCGCCCACCGGCGTGTCGTAGCCCTGCGGCAGCTCGCGGATGAAGGTGTCGATCTGCGCGGCGCTCGCCGCGGCAATGACCTCGTCGTGGCTTGCTTCCGGGCGCCCGTAGGCGATGTTGTAGTAGATGCTGTCGTTGAACAGCACGGTGTCCTGCGGCACGATGCCGATGGCGCGCCGCAGGCTGTCCTGGGTGACCGCGCGGATGTCCTGCCCGTCGACCAGGATCGCGCCCGAGCCGACATCGTAGAAGCGGAACAGCAGCCGCGCCAGCGTCGACTTGCCCGAGCCGCTGTGGCCTACCACCGCCGTGGTCGTGCCGGCGGCGATGGTGAAGTCGACGCCCGACAGGATCACGCGGTCGCGCTCGTAGCCGAAGCCCACGTCGCGGAAGCAGACCTCGGCGCCGCCGCTGCGCAGGGGCTGGGCACCCGGCGCATCGGCCACTTCCTGGTGGGTGCCGAGCAGCACGAACATGCGGTCCATGTCGGTGGTGGCCTGCTTGATCTCGCGGTAGATCACGCCGAGGAAGTTCAGCGGGATGTAGAGCTGGATCATCAGGGTGTTGACCAGCACCAGGTCGCCCAGGGTCAGCTTGCCCGCGGCCACGCCGACTGTAGCGCGCCACAGGATCAGGATCAGCCCCGTGGCGATGATGGCCTGTTGGCCGAAGTTCAGGAAGGACAGCGAGTTCTGCGAACGGATCGCGGCGGTGCGGTAAGTGCGCAGGTTCTCGTCGTAGCGGCTCGCCTCGTATTCCTCGTTGCCGAAGTACTTGACCGTCTCGAAATTGAGCAGCGAGTCGATGGCCTTCTGGTTGGCGCGCGAGTCCAGCTCGTTCATCTTGCGCCGGAAATGCGTGCGCCATTCGGTCACCACCACCGTGAACACGATATAACCCGCCAGGGCGGCGCCGGTGATGCCGGCGAACCAGATGTCGTAGCGCAGCAGGAAGAAGCCCATCACCAGCGCCATTTCCACCAGCGTGGGCACGATGCTGTACAGGGAGTAGGAGATCAGCGACTGGATGCCGCGCGTGCCGCGCTCGATGTCGCGGCTCATGCCGCCGGTCTGCCGCTCCAGGTGGAAGCGCAGCGACAGGCCGTGCAGGTGCCGGAACACCTGCAGCGCGATCTCGCGCACCGCGCTCTGCGTGACCTTGGAGAACAGGATCTCGCGCAGCTCGGTGAACAGCGTGCTGGACAGGCGCAGCAGGCCGTAGCCGACGATCAGCCCGACCGGCACCACCAACAGCGCCCGCGTGTCGCCGGGGGCGATGTTCATGCTGTCGATCAGCTTCTTCATCAGCACCGGCACGCCCAGGTTGGCCACCTTGGCCGCCACCAGGCACGTCAGCGCCAGCATCACCCGCCATTTGTAGTGCCAGACGTAGGGCAGCAGGTTGCGCACCGTCTGCCAGTCGCCGCGCCGGGCGCCCTGGCCGGAAAACAGGGAATGCGAGCCGGCGGCCGGGGCGGGCTCGGCCGATGTGGGGAAGCGTCTCATACGTTAGAATTCAAGCCAATATTTCATTGTCGCAGAGATCGCGGCACCCGGCTGGCACGCATCCCGCGGCCACCCGGCCGGACCCACCGGCCTCGCACACAGCCCCCTCTTTTCACTTCCAGCATCATGACCGAATCCCACGTCGTCCCTGCCCTGCCGGCAGGCAAGAATCCCGCACTACGCGTCGTCCCGATGCCTGCCGACGCCAATGTGCACGGCGATGTGTTCGGCGGCTGGATCATGGCGCAGGTCGACATCGCCGGCTCCATCCCGGCAGTGGAACGCGCCCAGGGGCGCGTGGCCACGGTGGCGGTGAACAGCTTTCTGTTCAAGCACCCGGTCTTCGTTGGTGACCTGGTGAGCTTCTACGCCGACATCGTCAAGACCGGCCGCACGTCGATCACTGTGTCGGTCGAGGTTTATGCGCAACGCATGCGGCACAGCAATGCGATCGTCAAGGTGACGGAGGCGACGCTGACGTATGTGGCTACTGATGAGGATCGGCAGCCTAGGGTGTTGCCGAAGGTTTGAGTTGCGGGACTGGGCTGGGCTGAGTTGAGTTGTGTGTTCGAGCGGTGTGGGTTGATCGGGCCAACGGCCTGTTTCGACTCCCCTGCGGGGAGCCGACCTACTTTCTTGTCTTGCCAAGAAAGTAGGCAAAGAAGGCGCGCCGGATGCGGCTTAACTTCCCCTCGCGGGCTGGCGAAAAGAGCGGCCGGGCCCCAACTCGGATCGCCTTGGCCCGCGGTGCACTACCGCGAACTGCGCTTCCACAGGCGAGCACCACACGCCCGGCCTAATTACCAGCCTTGAATTCCTTGATCGCCCGCTCCCGCGCAGCGTGCCGCTCCTGCAGCAGCCGGTAGGCCGTGTAGTACTTGAAGATATTGCGGACATAGGTGGTGGTCTCGATGCCGATGTCCTCGGCCACCACGATCTCCACATTGTTGAACCACTTGTCGGGATCCAGGCCGCGCTCTGCCGCTTCGGCGCGCATTTTCGCGATATTGCCCGGACCGGCGTTGTAGCTGGCGAAGGCGAAGAGCGGCCGGTCCGCATCCGAGAAATGCGCGTCGGCGAAGTATTTCGTCATCAACAGATCCATGTACTTGGTGCCGGCATGGATGTTGTGCTCCGCGATGCGGATATTGCCGACATTGAGCTGCTTGCCGGTAGCCGGCATGATCTGCATGATGCCTACGGCGCCCACGTGGCTGCGGGCATCCTGGTTCAACCGTGATTCCTGGAAGCCCTGCGCAGCCAGCATCAGCGGATCGAAACTGTAGTCCTTGCCGTACTTCTCGAAGGTGCGGATGGTCTGCTCGAAGCGCTGGTATTCGGCCTGGTTGGTGTTGTTCTTGATCTGCCTGACCCGGTGCATGTACTGCTTGAGCCGGTACTCGGCGATGCCGAGCTTCTTCATGTAGTTGACATCGAAATCATCGAGAGCCTTGCGCAGCAGCGGGCTGTTCTTGCGGAACGCCCACCCGGTATAGCCTTCGTTGCGCACCGCCAGGTCGTGCCGCACCTTGAGCTTGGGCAGGATCTGCGCCCACATATCCGCCTTCCAGCCATCTACCACCACGATGGACAACAGGCCGGCATTGACCATCTCCATGGCGTCCTCGTCCTCCAGCGCATCCGGCAGCAGGGCCAGCTTCATCGGTGGCTTGCCGGCACGGCGCAGCTTGTCGTTCAGTGCGGTCAGGCTTTCGTAGTAGCTGCTGGAGCGCCGCACATATACCGTCTTGCCGGCGAGATCGTTCAGGTGGCTCAGTGCCGGCGCCGTGGGGCCGGTCACCACCAGTTCGCGCACCGGCTTCTGGTGTCGCGGCGCGGCAAAGTCGACCACTTTGAGCCGTTCTTCCGTTTCCGTGAGGTTACCGGCCGCGATGTCACCCAAGCCCGCCTCCAGGTCTGACAGGAGGCGGTCACGTGTGGTGGGGATGATGTAGACGGTCAGCGGCCGATTGCCAAGGCGGCTGGCATAGGTCTTGTTCAGGTACCGCTCCAAATCGCGCACCATCTCCGCGGTCAGACCGCGTTCGTGGCCTCTGTCGCTGAAGTAAAGAGTGCGGCTGTACGGCACCAGCACGCGGATGGTGCGCTGCTCGAGCATCGCGTCGAAGTCCCCTTTCCACGGCTTGTTGGTCAGCTTGAGCTGCCGCACGGTTGTGGCCCCGGCTGCGTTGGCCGGCTTGGGGACGGCAACTGCCGGTGCAGAGGCGGGCGCAGTCTTCTGCTGCGCCACAGCAAACGGCCCCCAGGAACACAGCACCCCGGCCAGGCCGTTCAGCAAGAGGCCTGCCAGGCGAGGAAGACGGCGATGGACTGGCATGACGGGCACCCGCCGCGAACGGAGGATCAAGTGCGGCGCATGCTTCTTGAGTCTAGCCGCGACGCGCGGCCTTACAAGGTCGAGGAAAGACCGCTTCCTGCGGAACAATTCCTCGGCGCGGTCAGCAGCGATGGCCTGGGCCGGGTAAGCCAGCCCAGGCCCACACCATATTTCAGCGGGCCTTGTTACCGGCTCGCCACCGGCTGCCGGAACAGAATCACAAGCGCTGCCCGTACCCCTCGCGCAACTCCCGCTTCAACACCTTGCCGATCGCACTACGCGGCAGCGAATCGGTAAAGTGCAGCGCGGCCAGCCGCTGGGTCTTGCCCAGACGCGCATTGACCCAGGCCAGCAGATCCGCCTCGGTCGTGGTGGCGCCGTCGCGCGGCACCACGAATCCCACCGGTGTCTCACCCCAGGCTTCGGACGGCACGCCGACGACCGCGGCCTCGGCGACGTCCGGGTGCTCGCGCAGTTCGCCTTCCAGATCGCTCGGGTACACATTGAAGCCACCCGAGATGATCATGTCCTTCTTGCGGTCGAGCAGCGTCAGGAAACCGTCGGCATCGAAGCGGCCCATGTCGCCGGTGCGGATAAAGCGCTTGCCGCTGGGGTCATACCATTCGGCCTCCGAGGTCTTGCCCGGCTCGCGGTGATAGCCGTTCATCATCGTGGCCGAGTGGCCGACCACTTCGCCCGCCTCGCCCGGCCCCACCTGGCGGCCCTGCTCGTCGATCAGGCGGATGTCATGCCCGTCCACCGGACGCCCCACCGTGTGCAGCTTGTCCGGGAACTCATGGGCGCGCAGCTCGCACGAGCCGCCGCCCTCGGTCATGCCGTAGTACTCGGTCAGGCGGCCCGGCCAGCGGCGCAGCACGTCGGCCTTGAGCTTGGCGGCGAAGGGCGAGCTGGTGCAGAACTTGGCCTGGAAGGACGACAGGTCATAGCGGTCGAAGTCGGGATGCGCCATCAGCCGCTGGTATTGCACCGGCACCAGCATGCTGTGGGTGACACGGTATTTCTGGGCCAGCTCCAGGTAGCGCTTGGCATCGAACTTGGGCATCAGTACCACGGTGCCGCCGAACGTAAGCGCCGGGAAGAAGCTGACCAGTGTGGTGTTCGAGTACAGCGGCGTGGAAATCAGCGCCACCGCGTCCGGGCTGTAGACCGCACCGCCGGCACGCTTGGCGTAGGACCAGCGCATGCCGTGCGACTGCACGATGCCCTTGGGCGCGCCCGTGGTGCCGGACGAGTAGATGATGTTGAACGGCCATTCAGGCTGGATGGCCACCGGCTGCGGCCGGGCCCCTGCGCCCGCCAGCCAGTCGGCCAGCGGCGCTTCGCCCGGGCCGGCGCCGGCATCGAGCCGGACCCGGCGCGTGCCGAGCTTGTGCAGTTCGTCAGCGTGCGGCGCCAGCGCGGCGGACACGTCGGCATCCAGGAACAACAGGCGCGCCTGCGCGTTGGCGATCATGCCCAGCAGGCCGGCCGGCGTGGACGACGGTGCCAGCGGCGCGACCGCGACGCCGGCGCGCAGGCTGCCGAGGAAGGCCACCGCATAGTCGATCGATGCGGTCGCGCACAGCGCGATGGCGTCGCCGGGGCCGAAACCGTCGCGCTGCAGCGAGGCGGCGAAGCGGTCCGTCATCGCATCCAGTTCCGCGTAGCCGACGCTGCGCTCGTCGAGCACCAGCGCCGGATGGGCGCCTCGCTCGACTGCGTACTGGCGGATCATGTCGGTTACCGGGGTAAAGGCCTGCTCTAGCAGGCTGGCTGCCGTCGTCATCTTGTCTCCTGGAGAGTCGCGGGGGAGCCGGCCGGTGCCGGCCCTTCCGCCTTCTTGTGATTTTCTCTTCGCCCCCCGCGGACGGGCCGGGCAGGGTCGCGCGGGCGTAGAGCTTGCGCCGCGCGCCTGCTTTTTTATCACAGGCGGCCGATCCCTGCAGTGGGCTGCAGTGCCGCGCGGTCCGGCATCGGCTTGCCGCGAATGCCCCGGGGCATCGCGCCTGGCGATGCCCGGACTCAGTCGAAGCGCGAGAAATCCGGCTTGCGCTTCTCGAAGAAGGCTGCGAAGGCCTCCTTGGCTTCCGGCGATTGCAGCATGCGGCGGAACACGGCCCCTTCCTCGGCCATCTTGGCCTCGACCGCGGCGATGTCGCCCCCCTTCATCAGGCGCTTGGTCTCGCGCAGCGACGAGGCGGGCAGCGCCGCCAGCCTGGCTGCCTGCTTGCGCGCGAAGGCCTCCAGCTCGGCCACCGGCAGCACGCGCGTGACCAGGCCGATACGGTATGCCTCCTCGGCATCGAAGGCTTCGCCCAGCATCAGCTTGTCGGCCGCGCGCTGGTAACCCAGCAGGCGCGGCAGCAGCAGGCTGGATGCCGCCTCGGGGCACAGCCCGAGCTGGACGAAAGGCAGGGAGAGTTTCGCGGTCTCCGACGCGTAGACGAAATCGCAATGCAACAGCATGGTGGTGCCCACGCCAACCGCCGGTCCGCTGACCGCCGCCACCAGCGGCTTGCTGGCATGGCTGATCTGATGAAGGAACTGGAACACCGGGGCCTTGGCGGCATCCTCGCCGCTGGCTGGCGGGCGCTGCGCGAAGTCCTCCAGGTCGTTGCCGGCGGTGAAGATCTCGGGCTTGCCGCAGATCAGGATGGCGCGCACGCTGGCGTCGGCCTCGGCCGCACGCAGCGCATCGGCCATGGCCTGGTACATCGCCGCGGTGATGGCGTTCTTCTTGTCGGCGCGATCGAAGGCGATGGTGAGGACGCCCTGCTCGATGTGGGTAAGGATGCTCATGCTTGTCTCTGCTGTTGTCGTGGTTGTAGGGGTTGTCGAGGGTTGCCGTCCCTTGTCTTTTAACGAGGCGCGCCGTGCTCAAGCCAGCGGCGGCGGGTCTGCGGAAAGATAACTCAGGCAAAAGGCCTTGGCACCGACGTTGAGCGCTACAGTCAGGCTCATCGGCGCCAGCATCAGTTCTACACCGTGCTGTTGCGCGGTGGCCTCCAATGCGCGAAAGGCCGGCCAGGCGCGCACCGCCTCGACAGGGCCGGCGTAGCTGCACGCGACTGCCGGCGTGAGCAGGCGGCCGGTGCGGATGCAGGCTTCGGCGTGGGCGAGCACGCGGCGCACACCGTCCTCGGCGCCACGCGCCTTGGCCACCGCCTCGGTCTGGCCGCGGTGCATGCGGATCACTGGCCGGATCTTGAAGGCGCTGCCCATCATGTAGCGGCTCCAGGTAATGCTTTGCTCGCCCTTGTGACGCGCACGCGTGTACATGTAGAGCAGTTCGTCCGGCACCAGGAACATGTGCGCGGCGTCGCGCAGCCGGCCCTCCACGGCGTCCACCACCTCTTGCGCGCCGGCGCCGCCGGCCAGCAGGCGCGCGGCCTCGCGCACGATCAGCGCCTGGCCCGGGCCGATCGCGCCGGTGTCGACCACCGTCAGTTCGAACAGTCCGTGGCGCCCGGCGTCCTTGCGCAGCTTGAAGCTGCGCGCGGCGGTGCCGACCACCGCACCGCTCGCATTGCCGTGGAGTTTGCTGCGGCTGCCGGCGATGGTCAGCAGGATCGCATGGTCGCAACGCGTGACCACGTGGCGCAGCAGGTGTTCCTCCAGCTCCCGCTCCAGCAGCGGGATCGATTCTGCGTAGTGGTCCTGCTTGCCGACCAGGTACTGCGCATAGAGCGCGGGCAGCGCCTGCTCATCGCGCGTATCGGCGATGAAGCGCTCCCCGGCGCGAACCCGGAACGGCACCGTCTCCACCCCGAGCGCATCGAGCATGGCACGCGGCATGTCACAGGCGGCGTCCGCCAGGATGACCGTCTCCTTCATCTTGTCTCCCCCCTTGGCTATCCGGTGATCCGCCCTGCGGGCGGCAGTGTACGGCTTGCTGCGGCACTGCTTTCTTCACCTGATGGAGGAAGGGGCCGGACGGGCCGGCCCCTGGCGGCGCGTTGAAACGCGCTCGAGTTCAGGCGCGTCAGACCCGCTCGAAGATGCCCGCGGCACCCATGCCGGTGCCCACGCACATCGTCACCATGCCGTACTTCAATTGATGGCGGCGCAGCGCATGGACCACGGTGGCGGAGCGGATCGCACCGGTGGCGCCCAGCGGGTGGCCCAGCGCGATGGCGCCGCCCATCGGGTTGACCTTGGCGGGGTCGAGCTGCAGGTCGCGCATCACTGCCAGCGACTGCGCGGCGAAGGCCTCGTTCAGTTCGATCCAGTCGATCTGGTCCTGCGTCAGGCCGGCGGCCTTGAGCGCGGCGGGAATCGCCTCCTTGGGACCGATGCCCATGATCTCCGGCGGCACGCCGCGCACGGCGAAGGAGACGAAGCGGGCCAGCGGCACCAGATTGAACTGCTTGAGGATCTTCTCCGAGACCAGGATCAGCGCGCCGGCGCCGTCCGAGGTCTGCGAGCTGTTGCCGGCGGTGACGCTGCCCTTGTTGGCGAACACCGGGCGCAGCTTGGCCAGGCCTTCGAGCGAGGTGTCGAGGCGCGGGCCTTCGTCCAGCGCGACGGTGCGGTTCTTGACTGCGATCTCGCCGCTGGCCAGGTCGGGAAAGCGCTCGCTGACCTCGATCGGCGTGATCTCGCCGGCGAACTCGCCGGCCTGCTGCGCGCGGATGGCCTTCTGGTGCGAGGCCAGCGAGAAGGCATCCTGGTCCTCGCGGCTGACCTTCCACTGCTGCGCCACCTTCTCGGCGGTCAGGCCCATGCCGTAGGCGATGCCCACGTTCTCGTCGCGCGTGAAGATGGCCGGCGACATCGACGGCGTGTTGCCCATCATCGGCACCATGCTCATCGATTCCACGCCGGCGGCGATCATCACGTCGGACTCGCCCACGCGGATGCGGTCGGCCGCCATCGCCACCGCGCTGAGGCCCGAGGCGCAGAAGCGGTTGACGGTGATGCCGCCCACGCTGTTGGGCAGGCCGGACAGCAGCGCGCCGATGCGCGCCACGTTCAGGCCCTGCTGGGCCTCGGGAATGGCGCAGCCGACGATGGCGTCCTCGATCAGCTTGGGATCGAGAGCGGGCACCTGGGCCAGCGCGGCCTTCAGCACCGTGGCCAGCAGATCATCCGGACGGGTGTTCTTGAACGCGCCCTTGGGGGCCTTGCCGATCGGCGAGCGGGTCGCGGCGACGATGTAAGCGTCTTGCAGTTGTTTCATGATGTCGGTTCCTCGCTTGCCTGTTAGTTGCGCACCGGCTTGCCGGTCTGCAGCATGCCCATGATGCGTTCCTGCGTCTTGGCCGTGCCCAGCAGGTCGACGAAGGCGCGGCGCTCCAGCGCCAGCAGCCATTCCTCGCTGACCAGCGAACCGGCCTCGACGTCGCCACCGCACACCACCTCGGCGATCCGGCTGGCGATCAGGAAGTCGTGCGCCGAGATGAAGCCACCGTCGCGCATATTCACCAGCGAGGCCTTGATGGTGGCGATGCCGGAACGGCCGGCCACCGGCACCAGCGCGCCTGCCACCGGCGGGCGGTAGCCGGCGTCGGCCAGCGCGCGCACCTGCTGCAGCGCCACGTGCAGCAACTCGTGCACGTTGAAGACGATGGGGTCAGACTCCTGCAGGTAGCCGGTCATGCGCGCATCGAGTGCGGACGACGAGACCTTGGCCATCGCCGCCGCCTGGAAGCGGTTGGTGAGGAACTGCAGGATGTTGCTGCTGCCGGCGGCCTGCGCCGCGCGTGCCGCCGCCAGCGCCGCCTCCTTGAGGCCGCCGCCCGCGGGCACCAGGCCCACGCCCACCTCGACCAGGCCGACATAGGTCTCGAGCGCCGCCACGCGACGCGCCGAGTGCAGCATCAGTTCGCAGCCACCGCCCAGCGCAATGCCGGACGCCGCCGACACCACCGGCACCTGTGCGTACTTGACTCTCATCATGCCGTCCTGGAACTTCTTGACGAAGGGCTCGATGCCCTTGGCGCCGCCCATCATGAAGGCCGGCATGGCCGCCTCCAGGTTGGCGCCGGCCGAGAACGGGCCGCCGGGCGCGCCCAGCTGCAGCGAGGTCGGCTGCCACACCACCAGGCCCTTGTACTCGGCCTCCGCCAGGTCGACGGCGCGGGTGAGCGCATCGATCACGTCCGGCCCGATGGTGTTCATCTTGCTCTTGAACGAGATCACCAGCACGTCGTCCTGGCCCTCGGCCACCCAGATGCGCGCGGCGTCGTTCTCCTCGACGGTGCGGCCCGCCTTGCGCGGATCGGCCGCGTCCGTGCCCTTGAGGGCGGCGCGGAAGAGCTGGCGCCGATACACCGGCAGCGCGCTGCGCGCGGCGAAGGACTGTGTGGCGGGTGCCCAGGAGCCGGCGGCGGTGTGCACTCCCTGCGCCTCGGCCACCGGGCCTTCGAACACCCAGGCCGGCAGCGCTGCCTTGGACAGCGCCTTGCCGCCCTCGACATCCTCGCGCACCCATTCGGCCACCTGCTTCCAGCCGGCCGACTGCCAATCCTCGAAGGGGCCGGAATTCCAGCCGAAGCCCCAGCGGATGGCCAGGTCGACATCGGCGGCGGAACCGGCGATCTGCTCCAGGTAGACCGCAATGTAGTGGAACACGTCGCGGAACACGGCCCACAGGAACTGCGCCTGCGGGTTGGACGACTCGCGCAGCAGCTTGATGCGCTCTGCCGGCTCCTTCTTCAGCATGCGCACGACGATCTCGTCGGCCTTCTTGCCCGAGTCGACGTACTGGCCGGTCTTGGCGTCCAGCACCTTGATGGCCTTGCCTTCCTTCTTGTAGAAGCCGGCGCCGGTCTTCTGGCCGAGCGCGCCGGCGTCGACCAGGCCCTTGAGCACGGCCGGCGTCTGGTACACCGGCGCGAACGGATCGTCCTGCAGGTTGTCCTGCATGGTCTTGATCACGTGGGCCATGGTGTCCAGGCCCACCACGTCGGCGGTGCGGAAGGTTGCCGACTTGGCACGGCCCAGCTTGGAACCGGTCAGGTCGTCGACCACGTCGAAGGGAATGCCGTACTTCTCGGCCTCGGCGAACACGGCCAGGATGGAGAAGATGCCGACCCTGTTGGCGATGAAGTTGGGCGTGTCCTTGGCCCGCACCACGCCCTTGCCCAGCGTGGTGGCCAGGAAGGCTTCCAGGTGGTCCAGGATCTCCGGCTGCGTGGTGGCGGTCGGGATCAATTCCACCAGGTGCATGTAGCGCGGCGGGTTGAAGAAGTGCACGCCGCAGAAGCGCGCCTTCAGGCCGGCGTCGAAGCCGTCGGACAGCGCCGTGATCGACAGGCCCGAGGTGTTGGTGGCGAAGATCGCGTGCGGGGCCAGCGCGCCCTGCACCTTCTTGTACAGGTCGTGCTTCCAGTCCATGCGCTCGGCGATCGCCTCGATCACCAGGTCGCATTCGCCGAGCAGGGCGAGGTCATCCTCGTAGTTGGCCGCGCGGATCAGGCCGGCCTCGTCCTTGATGCCCAGCGGCGCGGGCGACAGCTTCTTCAGGTTCTCGATGGCGCGCAGGGCGATGCCGTTCTTCGGGCCTTCCTTGGCGGGAAGGTCGAACAGCACGACAGGCACGCGGGCGTTGACGAGGTGGGCAGCGATCTGCGCGCCCATGACGCCGGCACCGAGCACGGCGACTTTCTTGACGATGAAATTGGACATGCGCGCTCCTTGGGAGATGAGCGTTGAGGTGTGTTGGGGGTAGGAGGCCGGCGCGTCGCCTGCCGCACTGTCAGGGCCGCCCTGCCGGTGTTCTCCCTCTCCCCTCATGGGGAGAAGGCCGGGGAGAGGGGTGGCCTAGCAAGGAGCCACGCTCTTGCATGCCCCCGCCCTCTCCCCCGGCCCCTCTCCCGCAAGCGGGAGAGGGGAGCAAACCCGCGGCGGGCCGCGGCTTCAGGCCGCGCTCCAGCCGCGCCGGATCAGAACAAATCCGCGTCCAGCGCCATCAGCGTGGCCGAGCCGGCGCGCGCCTTGCGGATCTCGGCTGCCGTTTCCGGCAACAGCTTGGCGAAGTAGAAGCGAGCCGTGGCCAGCTTGGCCGTGTAGAACTTGTCGCCGCTGCCTTCTTTTTCCAGCGCGATCTTGGCCATGCGAGCCCAGAAGTAGGAGAACACCAGGTGCCCCACCACGCGCAGGTAGGGCACGGCGGCAGCGCCCACCTCGTCGGCGTTGCCCATGGCCTTCATGCCGATCTCCATGGTCAGCTTCTGCACCTTGTCGCCCAGGTCGGCCAGCGGGTTGATGAACTCCTGCATGGCCTCGTTGGTGCCCTCGGCCTCGACGAATTCCTGCACGATCTTGCCGAAGGCCTTCATCTTGGCGCCCATGTCGCCCAGGATCTTGCGCCCCAGCAGGTCCAGCGCCTGGATGGTGTTGGTACCTTCGTAGATCATGTTGATGCGCGCGTCGCGCACGTGCTGCTCCATGCCCCACTCGGAGATGTAGCCGTGGCCGCCGAAGACCTGCATGCCCTCGTTGGTGGCGGTGAAGGCGTTGTCCGTCAGGAAGGCCTTGATCACCGGCGTCAGCAGCGCCACCAGGTCGGCGGCCTGCTTGCGCACGGTCTCGTCCTGGTGCGACAGCTCACGGTCGATCTGCAGCGCGGTCCAGTAGCTGAAGGCGCGGCCGCCCTCGGCGTAGGCCTTTTGCGTCAGCAGCATGCGGCGCACGTCCGGGTGCACGATGATCGGATCGGCGGGCTTTTCCGGTGCCTTGGGGCCGGTCAGCGCGCGCATCTGCAGGCGATCCTTGGCATAGGCCAGCGAGTTCTGATACGCCACCTCGGTCAGGCCCAGGCCCTGCATGCCCACGCCCAGGCGCGCCGCGTTCATCATCACGAACATGGCGTTCAGGCCCTTGTTGGGCTCGCCCACCATCCAGCCCTGTGCGCCGTCCAGGTTCATCACGCAGGTGGCGTTGCCGTGGATGCCCATCTTGTGCTCGATCGAGCCGCACTGGATACCGTTGCGCTCGCCCGGCTTGCCGTCGGCATCGGGAATGAACTTGGGCACGACGAACAGCGAGATGCCCTTGGTGCCCTGCGGAGAGTCCGGCAGACGCGCCAGCACCAGGTGGATGATGTTCTCGGACAGGTCGTGCTCGCCGGCCGAGATGAAGATCTTGGTGCCGGTCAGGCGGTAGGAGCCGTCGGCCGCGGGCTCGGCCTTGGTGCGCAGGATGCCGAGGTCGGTGCCGCAGTGCGGCTCGGTCAGGCACATGGTGCCGGTCCACTCGCCCGAGACCAGCTTGGGCAGGTAGCGCTGCTGCAGCTCGGGCGTGCCGTGCGCGTGCAGTGCCTCATAGGCGCCGTGCGACAGGCCGGGATACATGGTCCAGGCCTGGTTGGCCGAGTTGAGCATCTCGTACAGCGCATTGTTGACCAGGATGGGCAGGCCCTGGCCGCCGTACTGCGGATCGCAGCCCAGCGCCGGCCAGCCGGCCTCCACGAACTGCTGGTAGGCCTCCTTGAAGCCCTTGGGCGCGCGCACCACGCCGTCGCCCACGTAGGTGCAGCCCTCGCTGTCGCCGCTCTGGTTGAGCGGGAAGATCACTTCGGAGCAGAACTTCCCGGCCTCCTCAAGCACCTGGTTGATGGTGTCCGCGTCGATGTCGGCGTGCGTCGGCATCGCCTTGAGTTCGGCTTCCACGCCGAGCAATTCATGAAGCACGAACTGCATGTCGCGCAACGGTGCGGTGTACTGGCCCATCAAAGACTCCTTCGAGGTTGTGATGCCGCCAGCCCGACCGTGCGCATGAGTGGCACGGAACGCCGCGACGGCTCAGGTACGGTACGACTGGATCAGCTTGTTCAGCGCGACCATGGCAAGCTCGGCGCTGTCCGGCAGGCGCAGGAAGCGGGCGTCATGATGCAAGCCTAGTTCAAGGCTGTACATCTCGAACAGCATCAGGCGCGGATCGCATTCCGCGCGCAGGTGCCCCTCTTCCTTGGCCTGGGCGATGGCACGCTTCAGCGCGGCACGCCAGATGGTGACGCTCTTGACGAGCTCGTCACGTACCGGGCTGCCAGCGCGGTCGTCATACTCGACCGCGCCGCTGATGTAGATGCAGCCGGTGGTCACTTCCTGGATGCGCTTTTCCATCCACCGGCGCACCATTGACCACAGGCGAGGCAGACCGCGCGGCTCCTGCAGCGAGGGGTAGAACACCTCCTGCTCGAAGCGGCGGTGGTACTCGCGCACCACTTCCACTTGCAGGTCTTCGCGCGAACCGAAATGCGCGAACACGCCGCTCTTGCTCATCTGCATGCGTTCCGCGAGCAGGCCGATGGTCAGCCCTTCAAGCCCGTCGCGGGACGACAGCTCCAGCGCGGCGTCCAGAATGGCCGCACGCGTCAGCTCGCCCTTGCGCATGGGCGCGGGCGAGGCGGAAGCGGCGGATTCGAGACGGGCAGACTGGTGTCGCATGATTGGTTTCTCTGTTCTTTTGCAGGGCAGCACAGGCTTGCCTCGCGTTTGACGTTGACTGGGCGGCTGCTTCGGCAGCCATGAATGCACGCAGTCTAAGCCAAAAAAGAACGATCGTTCAGATTATTGTGAAAGGGAGCGCCCGGCAGCAAGCATTTAATTAGACCTCCGTTTCTAAACGGACTGCGGCGCAGCATGGCGGGCGCGCTTGGCGCGCAACATCCCGCGGCGATGCTCGCCAATGCTCGCCGCAGGGCAGCATGGCTCAATAGCGTCCGGTCACGCCCGCGATGACGACGCCCAGACGGAACACCATGTAGGACGCCCAGTTGACGAGGCGGCGCAACGGCGAGCGCCTGGCGTGCGCATCGGCCCGCACCTGGACACTGCGCTGAGAGATGGCATGTTCCAGTTCGGCACGCAGGTCGGCGCAGAAGCCGGCATCGTACACCGCGACATTGGCCTCGCGCGCAAGCAGCAGGCTGAACGGGTCCATATTGCTGGAGCCCACCGTGGCCCAGGCATCGTCGACCACGCCGACCTTGGCATGCAGGAAGCTGTCGTCGTACTCGTGGATCTCCACGCCCGCCTCGAGCAGGGTCGCGTACAGCGCATGGGTGGCGTAGTGCTGCAGGCGGTATTCCACCTTCCCCTGCAGCAGCAGGCGCACGCGCACGCCGCGCCGGCGGCAGGCCAGCAGCGCGCGGCGCAACTTGTGGCCGGGCAGGAAGTAGGCGTTGGCCAGGATCACGTCGTGGCGCGCACTGCCAAGTGCCTGCAGGTAGGCACGCTCGATGGCGCGGCGGTTGCGCAGGTTGTCGCGCAGCAGCAGGGCGGCGCGCGTGCTGCCCGTGGTGTCGTGCCGCTGCGGCGGCGGCAGGTCGGTGATCAGGGGAAACCCGGCGGCCGCGCCGGCCAGGCCCACGGCAAGCATCTCGTCACGCAGCGACAACTGCCACCGGAGCCGCTCGGCGGTCAGGGCGACCTGGTCCACCAGCGGGCCCTCGAAGGACACGGCGAAGTCATAGCGCGGGCCGAGGGCGGCGCCATCCAGCGGGCCGTGGTTGTGATCGTCGATGATGTTGATGCCGCCGACGAAGGCGAAATTGCGGTCGATCACGGCCAGCTTGCGGTGCAAGCGCCGCAGGTGTCGCCGCGCCAGGCGGAAGCCGCGCAGCGGCCGGTAGACCTTGAAGTCGACGCCGGCCTCGCGCAGGCGCGCCGTCAGCGCCGGTGGCATGCCCCCGGCGCCGAAGCCGTCCACCACCACGTGCACGCGCACGCCGCGCTGCGCCGCGCGGACCAGCGCATCGGTCACTGCCGCGCCGATCGCATCGTCGGCGTAGATGTAGGTCTCCAGCGCCACCGAGAACAGCGCGCGGTCGATCGCCGCGATCAGCGCGGGAAAGTACTCGCCGCCGCCGCGCAGCAGCTGTACCTGGTTGCCGCCCACGGGCTTGCCGCGCCGCCATTCCGAGCGCAGCGGCCCGGCATGATGCGGGCGCTGGCCGGGTGCGAACGCCGCCGCCCGGCTCTCCTGCCGCGCAGGCGCCATAGCTTGGGTTGCGGCCGGCGGCCGGTCCAATCCGGCCGGCTTGGTTATCCGTGACATGGGGTGATTATCGGCCACAGCAGCGCAGCAGGCCAGCGCGCACGATGCGCCGCTCGCGGGCGATCTCGATCTGCTATTGTCTGGCCATCTGACAACGCCCCACCACCAGGGAACCCATCTTGAAGGTATTCGGCATCACCGGCTCGTCCGGCAGCGGCAAGACTTCGCTGCTCGATCAACTGATCCCGCGCCTGGTCGGCGCCGGCCTGCGGGTGGCCGGCGTGAAGCATACCCATCACGGCTTCGACCCGGATACGCCGGGCAAGGACTCCTGGCGCATGCGCGAGGCCGGTTGCGAAAACGTGGTGCTGGTCGGCGCCCGCCACCTGACGCTGCTGCGCCGCTATCCGGAGGACCATCCCTCACCGGAGCTGGCCGACGCGCTGGCCGTGCTGCCTGCCGATACCGACCTGGTGCTGGTGGAAGGCTACAAGCGCAGCGGCATGCCCAAGCTGGAGGTCTTCCGGCCCGCACACGGGCGGCCGCCGCTGTGGCCGCAGACGCAGGGGGTGATCGCGGTGGCCAGCGATGTGCCGGCAGCGGTGGCTGCGCAGACCGCGCTGCCCGTCATGGACCTTGCCGACATCGACGCCATCTGTGATTTCGTCCGCGCACACGCGGTGGTCTGGCGCGGACCTGCCTGAGACCAGGCGGGAGACTCAGGCCGCGTCGGCGAAGTCAGACGTGGCGGACGCGGCGCTGCCGACCCGCTCCAGCTCGGCCACCAGCGGCACATGGTCGGAACGCTGGGCCCAGTCGCGCCCGGTCAGCGCCGTCGCACGCTCGATATGGAAGCCGCGCACGTAGATGCGGTCGAGCTGCCACCACGGCATGTGGCTGGGAAACGTGTGCAGGCGCGCGCCGCGTGCATGCGAGGCCTCAAGCACACCCAGGGCGGTGCAGATGTTGGCATCGAGCCGGTGGTTCCAGTCATTGAAGTCGCCGGCGATGACCAGCGGTGCCTCGCGCGGCACCACCTTGCGCACGCGCTCCACCAGGGCCTCGGCCTGGCGGGCGCGGCTGCGCGCGAACAGGCCGAAGTGCACGCAGATCAGGTGGGCCTCGACCCCGTTCACATCCGCCACCGCATGCAGCAGGCCGCGCTGCTCGAAGCGGTGGTCGGAAATGTCGAGGTTCTCCGACATCAGGATCGGATGCCGCGACAGGATGGCGTTGCCGTGGTGGCCGTGGTCGTAGACGGCGTTGCGGCCGTACACCGAGTGCGGGTAGGCATCGGTAGCCAGGTAGTTGAGCTGGGTGTAGTCGGGATCGAACAGCGCGGCGGCGACCAGCCGGTCGTTGCGATCCTGAACCTCCTGCAGGAAGACGATATCCGCGTCCATGGCCTGCAGCCCGTCGCGAACGTTCTGGATGCGCGGGCGGCGCGCGATGCCCGTCACGCCCTTGTGGATGTTGTACGTAACAACGCGAAGCTTCATGATGCGGCCCCACAGGGTGCCACGCGCCAGGCCAGCTGGCGCACCGCCTCGGCATTGCTGCGCGAAAAGCAGCGCTCGGCCGCCTGCTCCCATGGCAGCCACTGCCATTGCAGATGCTCACGCGGAGCCAGTGTCACCTGCAGCGGCTGTGCCACGCACAGGCCGAACCAGTGCTCGGTATTGCGGGTGACACCGGGCGCATAGCGGTGGCGCCACTGCGGGTAGATCTCGTAATCGATGGTGTGATGCCAGTCGGTCAGCACATGCTGGCCGGCGACGATGCCGGTCTCCTCGGCCACCTCACGCGCAGCGGTCAGGGCCAGCGGCTCGTCCGGCGCATCCAGGCTGCCGGTGACCGACTGCCAGAATCCCGGCCGGTCGGCCCGCTCCAGCAGCAGCACTTGCAGGTCGGGCGTGTGGATGACGACGAGTACGGATTCGGGAATCTTGTAGGACATGGATGATGCGGCAGGCAGCGGCGCGACGCGCGGCGATCTTAAGAGCTTACCCCAGATGCGGAGGCACACCAGGAAAAATCGGGCCGGCAGGCAAGCGTGCAAGGCCATGACGGGGCGCATCCGTCATCGTCGCCCTCATCGCCTTGCGCCGCCGCCTCAGATGGCGCTGCAGCTCGCCGCGGCGGCATGCTGGCCATGTCCGGTTTCGGCTGCGCGCCTGCCGGCCGGCGTAGCCAGCCAGGTATCGAGCACGGCCGGCGAGTCGCCATGCCCCCACGCGGCGCGCAGCTGCTGCATCAGCGGCTGCAGTTCGCGGCCATAGCGGCGCGCGCCTTCGCCGGCCCGCAGCGCCAGCGCTTCCGCGATCGCGCGCGCCTCCTGCTGCATCTTCATGCGCTGCTGGGCCACCTCCTTCTCGCGCAAGCCCAGCGCGTTGTACTTCTGGATCAGCAAGCGCTGGTAGTCGCCGCCCTCGCCTGCCGTGGCCTGGGCATTGGCCTGCTCGAAGCGCAGCACGATGGCTGCGGTTTCCTGGTCGATGCGCTCAGCCTCGGCCGTGAGCGCCTGCACGCCGTCCTGCAGGCCCAGGGCCTCGCGGCGCTGTGCCTGCAAGGCGGCCGCCTCGTCCTCGAACACGCGCTGGGCGGCCAGATAGGCCTGTACCAGCGGCTGCGGGGCCACCACCAGCAGCGGGTCGGCACCCGCGCCGCGGCGCCCGCTCAGCAGTGCCTCTTCGGGCAGGCGCAGGTTGCCCAGGTCTTCGAGCCAGCGCTCGCGCGCCATCACGTTGGCCACGGTGTCCAGCGCCACCCGGCGCAAAGCCTCGGCGCGCTGGGTCTCGACCGGCGAGGCGTCCTGCGGGGCCGCATCCTGCTGCGCGGCATGCGCGATATCCGGCACGCAGGCCGCCACCGTGGTGGCAACCGACTCGGCCATGGCCTTGGTGGCGCGACGCACGGTACGCCGCAATTCGAAACGGGCCAGCAGCAGCATTGCCAGCCCGGCCACCAGCCAGGTCAGCAGCGTTTCAGCATGGGCCAGCAAAAACTGGCGAATGAGTTCGACATCCAGGTTCACGAGCACTCCTCCTGTGCGCCGCCTGCAACCTCGTCCTGGGCCTGCGGCCGGCGCGCCTCAAAGCAGAGGGACCGCACGGCACAGGACTTCGTTCCGGCCGGTAACAATTGGAAACCAAGCGCCGCGTTCGCACGATGAAGCACCATGAAAAAAGGCCGCGCATAAGCGCGGCCTTTTGGGTCAGCGTGATGCTGCCGTGGCTCAGCCCGCCTTGGGCTCGGCCTGGCGCAGGCGGATGTGCAACTCGCGCAACTGCTTCTCGTCGACCGGGCTCGGCGCCTGCGTCAGCAGGTCCTGGGCGCGCTGGGTCTTGGGGAAGGCGATCACGTCGCGGATCGAATCGGCGCCGGCCATCATCGTGACGACGCGGTCCAGGCCGAAGGCGATGCCGCCGTGCGGGGGCGCACCGTACTGCAGCGCGTCCAACAGGTAGCCGAACTTAAGGCGTGCCTCTTCGTCATTGATCTTGAGGGCGCGGAACACCTTGCTCTGCACGTCGGCGCGGAAGATACGCACCGAGCCGCCGCCGATTTCCCAGCCGTTGAGCACCATGTCGTAAGCCTTGGCCACGCACTTGCCCGGATCGGTCTCCAGGTATTCCAGGTGCTCGTCCTTGGGGCTGGTGAAGGGGTGGTGCATGGCCACCCAGCGGGCGTCTTCCTCGTCGTACTCGAACATCGGGAAGTCCACCACCCACAGCGGCTTCCAGGTGTCCTCGAACAGGCCGCTGGACTTGCCGAACTCGGAATGGCCGATCTTCAGGCGCAGCGCGCCGATGGCGTCGTTGACAACCTTGGCGCGGTCGGCACCGAAGAAGATCACATCGCCATCCTGGGCGCCGGTGCGCTTGAGGATCTCGGCGATGGCCGCGTCATGCAGGTTCTTGACGATCGGCGACTGCAGGCCGTCGCGCCCCTTGGCCAGTTCGTTGACCTTGATCCAGGCCAGGCCCTTGGCACCGTAGATGGCCACGAACTGGGTGTAGGCGTCGATCTCGCTACGGCTGATCTGTGCGCCGCCGGGCACGCGCAGCGCGACCACGCGGCCGCCTTCGGCGTTGGCCGGGGCGGAGAAGACCTTGAAGTCGACGTCCTTCATGACGTCGGTCAGCTCGGTGAACTCGAGCTTGACGCGCAGGTCGGGCTTGTCCGAGCCGAAGCGGGCCATCGCCTCGCGGAACTCCATCACCGGGAACTTCTCGTCCAGGTCCACCGAAATGGTGTTCTTGAACACGGTGCGGATCATGTTCTCGAACATGTCGCGGATGTCGTGCTCGCTCAGGAAGGAGGTTTCGCAGTCGATCTGCGTGAACTCCGGCTGGCGGTCGGCGCGCAGGTCTTCGTCGCGGAAGCACTTGGTGATCTGGTAGTAGCGGTCGAAGCCCGACACCATCAGCATCTGCTTGAACAGCTGCGGCGACTGCGGCAGCGCGAAGAAGTTGCCCGGGTTGACGCGCGACGGCACCAGGTAGTCGCGCGCGCCTTCCGGCGTGCTCTTGCCCAGCATCGGGGTCTCGATGTCGATGAAGCCCTGGGCGTCCAGGTATTTGCGCACTTCCATCGCCACCTTGTAGCGCAGGCGCAGGTTGTACTGCATCTGCGGGCGGCGCAGGTCGAGCACGCGGTGGGTCAGGCGCGTGGTCTCGGACAGGTTGTCGTCATCGAGCTGGAACGGGGGCGTGACCGACGGGTTCAGCACGGTCAGCTCGTAGCACAGCACCTCGATCTTGCCCGAGGTCAGGTTGGTGTTCTCGGTGCCGGCCGGACGGGCGCGGACCTTGCCGGTGATGCGGATGCAGAACTCGTTGCGAATCTCTTCGGCAGCCTTGAACATCTCGGGACGGTCGGGATCGCACACCACCTGCACCAGGCCTTCGCGGTCACGCAGGTCGATGAAGATCACACCGCCGTGGTCGCGGCGGCGCTGCACCCAGCCGGTCAGGGCCACTTCCTGGCCGATCAGTTGTTCGGTCACCAGACCGCAATAGTGAGTACGCATGGAGGACATAAGGGGATCCCTGGAATGTCGCGGCCGCCCGGGCGGCCGCGGTCAATTGGTGTGCGAAGGGTCGACCGCTTCGGCGGTTTCGGCACGCTCGGCGCCGGCCGGCGCGGCCGCATCCGCCGGGCGGGTGGCGCCCGCGTTCTTGCGCGGCAGCTCCGCCGGTGCCACGACGCCCATCGAGACGATGTACTTCAGGGCGGCGTCGACGGTCATGTCGAGTTCGATCGTGTCGGCCTTGGGCATCATCAGGAAGAAGCCCGAGGTCGGATTGGGCGTGGTCGGCACATAGACGCTGACGAATTCGCCCTGCAGGTGGTTCTGCACATCGCCGCCCGGCCGGCCGGTGAGGAAGGCGATGGTCCACGAGCCTTCGCGCGGGTACTGCACCAGCAGCGCCTTGCGGAAGGCATTGCCGGAGGAAGACAGCAAGGTGTCCGAGACCTGCTTGACGCTGGTGTAGATGGGCCCGACCACCGGAATGTGGCGCAGCAGCGCCTCCCACCAGCGCACCAGCCGCTGGCCGATGAAGTTGTGGGCCAGCATGCCCACCAGCAGGATGAACAGCAGGGTCAGGATGGCGCCCAGCCCCGGCACTCTCCAGCCGATCAGGCGATCGGGGCGCCACGACAGCGGCAGCAGCGCCAGGCTCTGGTCCATCGTGCTGATGACGAGGTTCAGCACCCACAGGGTGATGCCCAACGGCACCAGCACCAGCAGCCCGGTCAGGAACCAGGTCTTCAGGGCTGAAGTCTTGTTGCTCGCCACGATGGATGCAGGCTCAGTGGCAGGCGCAGGAGCCGCCGCAGCTGCCGCCGGCGCTGGCCGTGGTGCTGGAGGCGGCATCGGAGCCGGAGGTGGCGGCCGGCGCCGCAGCGGCGTCGGACGAGGCGGAGGCCGACGCGGTGGCCGGCGCGCTGGTGCCGCCGCTGCCGCCGCGGAAGTCCGTCACATACCAGCCCGAGCCCTTCAATTGAAAGCCGGCCGCAGTCAGCTGCTTCTTGAAAGTGCCAGTTGCGCCACACGACGGGCAGTCAGTAAGCGGAGCATCGCTCATTTTCTGCAGCACATCGCGCCCGTGGCCACAGGCGTCGCAACGGTAGGCATAGATCGGCATGGTGGTTCTATCGTGAAAGACTGGGGGTGGATTTCGGGCAAGCCCCGGCGCCGCAGAGGCGGATCAACGCGCCACAGCGCAGCAACCGGCGATGCAAAGCTTTGAATTATAAACCGTTCACGGCAAAGCTGGCCCGAGGAATAAAGGGGGAAGCCATCGCTTGCTGCGCCACGGCATTTCCGCCTGCTGCAGCGGCGCGGATGTCCCTGGCGAGCAGGCTTTCTTGCGCCTTTGCGCGCCTTGGCGCCCCTACGCGATGTGCACTTCCTTGACGCGCGGATGGTCGCCGATCCACTGCGGCAGCAGCGACCCCACCACCATGCCGCTCACCGAGAACAGCAGGCCGACCATCTGCGGCGGCACTGCCGCCTCGGGGTAGGCCACCTCGCACACCAGCCAGGACGCCAGGCCCAGCAGGATGGCGGCGAGGCCGCCCTGGCGCGTGGCCGGCTTCCAGAACAGGCCGAAGGCCAGCGGCACGAAGGACGACACCAGGGTCACCTTGTAGGCGTTCTCCACCATATGGAAGATCGACAGGTGCGAGTTGAGCGCAAACAGCGTCACCAGCGTCGTGAACGCCAGCACCACCGCCTGCATCACGCGCAGGAAGCGGCGGTCGTCCAGGTGGCGGAAATACGGGCGCAGGATGTTCTCGGCGAAAGTCACCGAGGGCGCCAGCAGCGTGGCCGAGGCGCAGCTCTTGATGGCCGACAGCAGTGCGCCGAAGAACATCACCTGGGCGAACATGGGGGCGTGCTGCAGGATCAGCTGGGGCAGGATCAGCTGCGAGTCCGCGTTGATGTACTTCGCCACCATCTGCGGATCGATCAGCGTGGCCGAGTAGGCCAGGAACATCGGCACGAAGGCGAAGCAGAAGTACAGCACGCCGCCCAGCACCGAGGCGTAGCCGGCGATCTGTTCGGTGCGCGACGAGGTGACGCGCTGGAACACGTCCTGCTGCGGGATGGAGCCCAGCATCATGGTGAACAGCGCCGCCGCGAAGCCGATGATCTGCAAGAGGTCGAACGAGGGCAGGAACTCGAACTTGCCCGCCGCCGCCGCGTGCGACACCACCGCGGCCACGCCGCCCGCCTGGCCGCTGACCTCGTAGCCGATATAGAGCATGCCGACCACGATGATGATCATCTGGATGAAGTCCGTCACCGCCACCGCCCACATGCCACCGAACAGCGTGTACACCAGCACGCTGGCCGCGCCGATCATCATGCCGGCCTCCTGCGACAGCGCGCCGTCGGACACGGTGAAGAAGACCAGACCCAGCGCCTTGATCTGCGCCGCCACCCAGCCGAGGTAGGACACCACGATGCACAGCGTGGTCAGCACCTCGGCCAGCCGGCCGTAGCGGTTGTGGTAGTAGTCGCCGATGGTCAGCAGGTTCATCCGGTACAGCGGCCGGGCGAAGAACAGGCCCACCAGGATCAGGCACAGGGAGGAACCGAAGGGATCGGATACCACACCGGACAGACCCTCGCGCAGGAACACGGCGGGGATGCCCAGCACCGTCTCCGAGCCGAACCAGGTGGCGAAGACGGTGGCGGTGACAATGTAGAACGGCAGGCTGCGGCCAGCGACGGCGAAGTCCGTGGTGTTGCGTACGCGCAGCGCCGCCCACAGGCCGATGCCGACCGAGATTACCCAGTAGATGATGACGAACCAGATCAGCATGACGCGACCCTATGCCCAGGGATGCCCTGTCGGCGAGAAACCGAAAGCCGGCACGGACGGCCGCCAGCCGCTGCTGGCGGGCCTCCGTCTGCCGGAGTCCAATTCATCGGTCGGGGCCGCCTGGGGATTGCGCCTGCCTGCGGTCGTAGCCGAATCAAAACGCGGATTATAACGACGCAGACCGGCACGGGCGAAAAAATTCCCTGCTCCGGGAAGATTCCCGTCCGGCGCGCGTGGCTTTCCGTCCACCACTTGTGCACGCTTGTGCGGCGGACCGGAAATCGGGCAGAACCGGGGGAAGTGCGGGAGGCGTGCGCGGTGAGTCCGGGGCGCCGGGCCGGCAGCGTGGCGCCGCGGGCGCGGCGCCGCCGGACCGCTGCTACCAGTAGCCGGCCAGGCCCAGAATCTGGGTCAGCACGACGCCGGCGACGAAGCCGCCGAGCAGCAACACTGCCGCCCCGACCAGCCGGTTGGTGCGGCGCTGCTCGGCCAGCAGCGCCGCCAGCAGCTTGTCCTGCGCGCCGTCGCTGGTCAGCGCGCGCCGCTCCAGGAACTGGTGGACCAGGCGCGGAAAGTCCGGCAGCATCTTGGCCCATTGCGGCGCCTCGATCTGGATACGCTCCCAGGCACCCTTCCAGCCCACCTGCTCGTGCATCCAGCGCTCCAGGAAGGGCTTGGCCGTTTTCCACAGGTCGAGGTCGGGGTCGAGCTGGCGGCCCAGGCCCTCGATATTGAGCAGCGTCTTTTGCAGCAGCACCAGCTGGGGCTGGATCTCCACATTGAAGCGGCGCGAGGTCTGGAACAGGCGCATCAGCACCATGCCCAGTGAGATTTCCTTCAGCGGCTTGTCGAAATAGGGCTCGCAGCAGGCGCGCACCGCACTCTCGAGCTCCTCCACGCGCGTGTCGGGCGGCACCCAGCCCGACTCGACGTGCAGCAGCGCAACGCGGTGATAGTCGCGCCGGAAGAAGGCGATGAAGTTCTGCGCCAGGTAGTTCTTGTCGAATTCGGAAAGCGCCCCGACGATGCCGAAGTCCAGGGCGATATAGCGCCCGAAGGTCTCCGGCTGCACCGACACCAGGATGTTGCCGGGGTGCATGTCGGCATGGAAGAAGCCGTCGCGGAAGACCTGGGTGAAGAAAATCTCGACGCCCTCCTCCGCCAGCTTGTGCATGTCCACGCCGGCCGCGCGCAGCGACTCGGTGCGCGAGATCGGGATGCCGTGCATCCGCTCCATCACGAAGACCTCGCTGCTGCACCAGTCCCAGAACACCTCGGGCACCAGCAGCAGCTCGGTCTTGGCGAAGTTGCGGCGCAGTTGGCTGGCGTTGGCCGCCTCGATCATCAGGTCGAGCTCGTCATGCAGGTATTTATCGAACTCGGCGACCACCTCGCGCGGCTTCAGGCGCTTGCCATCGGCCCACAGGCGCTCCAGCCAGGTGGCGATATCGCGCATCAGCGCCAGGTCGCTGTCGATCACCGGCAGCATGCCCGGGCGCAGCACCTTGACCGCGACTTCGCGGCCGTGGTTCGGCCCGTCCTTGAGCTTGGCGAAGTGGACCTGGGCGATCGAGGCGCTGGCCACCGGCTGCTGCTCGAATTCCTCGAACAGCACGGACAACGGCCGGCCCAGCGAGCGCTCGATGATCTTCACGGCCACCGCGGAATCGAACGGCGGCACCTGGTCCTGCAGCTTGGCCAGTTCGTCGGCGATATCCTGCGGCATCAGGTCGCGCCGGGTGGACAGCACCTGGCCGAACTTGACGAAGATCGGCCCCAGGCGCGTCAGCGCCAGCCGCAGCCGCTCGCCGCGCGGCATGTCGAGCTTGCGGCCGATGGTGATGACCTTGACCAGGAAACGGATGCGGCGGCTCTTGAAGCCCGACAGCACGAGTTCGTCCAGCCCGTAGTAGAGGACGACGAAGACGATCTTGCAAAGGCGCAGGAAACGGGTCATGCAGATGTAGTCAGAAACAGGACGTGGACCGGCGGAAAAGAGCGGCCGGGCAAGGCCGGGCGGCGCGGCGCCATGGCATCAGCGGTGGGCCGAGGGCAGCGCCCGCGGTCCGCCGCCGCTGCCGAGCTCCAGCCGCTCCAGGCGCTTCTCCAGCCGCGCCAGGTCGTTGCGCAGGTCCGCCACATCGATGCCGAACGCATCGAGCGCGGTGTGGCGCACCAGCATGGGGCGCTCATCGAGCAGGTATTCGGTCACATTTTCCACCAATGCGCGGCGCACGCCGTCGGCCTGTGCGTGTGCCCAGCGCGCGCCCTCCACCAGCCGTTGCGCCATGCTGTCGCCGGCCACGCCGCCCATCAGCACGCGCAGCACGCGGGACAGGTCCTCGGCGGCATCCCAGCGCAGGTTGCGCGCCAGCGTCGACACTGTGTTAGCCAGATCGGCGTCGCCCTCGATGCGCACATGCTTCATGGCCGCCGCCTGGCCGCCGGATGAGACGTCGGCCGCCACCAGCGGCCATTGCTGGAACGGTACGTTCAGGGTCACCGCCGGCTCGGCATCGGCTGGCGCCTCCTCGACCAGGCCGTCGGCGCTCACGCGCAGTGCCAGCGTGAATGCTGCTGCGTCGAAGCGGATCACGCGCCCGGCCGCGGGCGCGAGCATGCCCTGTGCCCAGGGCTCCTGCGTCAGCAGATGGTTCAACGCTGTGATCGCGGGAGTGGCCAGGGGGGTGGGGAGTTGGCTCATGGTGGTGGTTGGGAGGGTACGGCTTGGTGTTGGTTCGGTTGGTTCTAGGTGATGCTTTGCTGCTCTGGTTCCGATTCACCCAGCGCCACAAACAACGGCGAGGGTATGCGAAACAGGCCTTTGCCACGCATACCGATTCCACTAGCAACCAGCAACAACGCCAAACAACCCAAAAACAAAAAAAGCCCACGCTTTCGCGCGGGCCTCCATTCTAAGCCACTCCCCGTCACCGGGGCGGCAATCCCGACCAACGGTCAGGACTGCCAGAACGCTCAGGACGCCTGCTGAATCCCCGCCAGCAACCAGCCACCGCTGCCGGTAGTCGGCTTGGCCAGGTTCCAGACCTCGGTAAAGGGCTGGGCCGGATCGCCGGCACGCTCGCGGATCATGCCGGAGAACTCCACGCTGGCGATATGCTGCGATGGAGCGGACTCGATACCCAGCAGCCGCGCCTCGAGCGTGACCACATCGGTCTTGTTCACCTCGTTGCCGCGCTCGCTCAGGTCCATCTTGATCTCGGCGAACATCTCCGGAGTGGTGAATTCGCGGATGTCGTCGATATTGCCGGCGTCCCAGGCGGCCTGCAGGCGAACGAAGTGCACCTTGGCGTTGCGCAGGAAGGCTTCTGTGTCGAAGTCAGCCGGCACGCCCCAGGGCTGGGTGGCCGCAGCGGCAGTGGCAGCCGCGGCCGCTACCGGTGCCGCGGCGGGCATCGCCACGGGCTCCGGCTCTTGCTGGCGCGTCATCGGCTGGCCGCCAAACCCGCCGGCCGCGCTGTTGCCGGCACCGGCGTAGGCCGGCTGCTGGCGGTTCGCGCCGCCGCGGAACTTGCGGATCAGCCAGATCGCGACGAAGGCCACCAGGGCGATCAGGATCATGTTGGACAGGAAGCTCAGCGCCGCACCACCCAGGCCGAAATGCGACAGCAGCCAGCCGATGCCCAGGCCGGCGGCGATGCCACCCAGGATGCCACCCCAATTGCGCTTGGGCTTGGCGGCCGCCGCGGCGGCGCCCGCCGCTGCGCCCGCACCCACCGGCGCGGCCTGCTGGCCGGGCTGCTGCGCGGGTTGCTGGGCCGGCGGCGTCTGCTGGGACGGCGCCTGTTGCTGGCGCTGCGTCACATTCGACGATTGCTTGCCGAAGCTGCGGGAACCGCCCAGGCGCTTGGCCTCGGCGTTGAACGCGCTGAACGCCAGCACCATCACCAGCGACCCCGCCAGGAATTTCCCGTAAAGTGACGACTTTTTCATCTATCCCCCAATATTTTCGCGCATCGCGAGCAAAAAGTGACCGATCAATACTTTCGCCCGACGTGGAGCGCCACGACTCCTGCCGTCAGATTGAAGTATTCGACCTTCTCCAGCCCAGCTTGTTCCATTAAGCGTACAAGTGAATCCTGGTCTGGATGCATTCTGATCGATTCAGCCAGATAGCGATAGCTCGGGGCATCCCCGGCAATACGCTCACCGAGCCACGGGAGCACCTTGAAAGAATAGACGTCATAGGCCTTCTCCAGCGGCTTCCAGACCTTGGAGAATTCCAGCACCATGACCTTGCCGCCCGGCTTGACCACGCGGCGCATCTCGGCCAGGGCGGCATCCTTGTGCGTCATATTGCGCAGGCCGAAGGCCACCGTGACCACATCGAAATAGTTGTCCGGGAAGGGAATGCGCTCGGCGTCGCACAGGCAGACCGGCGTCACCACGCCCTTGTCGAGCAGGCGGTCGCGGCCCACGCGCAGCATCGACTCGTTGATATCCGTCAGCCAGACCTCGCCGGTAGGACCGGCCTGGCGGGCGAAGGCGCGAGCCAGGTCGCCGGTGCCGCCGGCGATGTCGAGCACCTTGTAGCCGGGACGCACGGCGGCCTGGGCGATGGTGAAGATCTTCCACAGCCGGTGCAGCCCGCCCGACATCAGGTCGTTCATCACATCGTACTTGCTCGCCACCGAGTGGAAGACGCCGGCTACCTTGCCGGCCTTATCGGACTCGTCGACCTTCTCGAACCCGAAATGGGTCTCACTCATATTCTTGACTCCAGGGAAATGCGGGGGCGGCTCAGTGGTGGCCGCAGGCGGGGCCGGAGGCCACCGGCATCGGGGTGTCGCGATCGACGCCGGCCGCGGCCAGGCGCTCCAGATACGCCTGCCACAGCGCCGCTTGCTGGTCGCCCAGGCGGTACAGCAGTTCCCACGAGTAGATGCCGGTGTCGTGGCCGTCGGTAAAGCGGATCTGCACGGCGTAGTTGCCGACCTGCTCGATCGCGGCGATGCCGACCTCGCGCTTGCCGGTCTGCAGCACTTCCTGCCCGGGGCCGTGCCCCTGCACCTCCGCCGACGGCGAATACACGCGCAGGAATTCGAAGGGCAAGCGGAAGGCCCGGCCGTTGTCGAAGCCGATCTCCAGCACGCGCGATTGCGTGTGGACGGTCAGCGCCGTGGGATGAGGGGTGTCTTTCTCTAGGCCTGCCATGATGATTGGCGCGCAGCCGGAAGGCCGCAGTGAACTGGCCGGCCGGCCGGCTCACTACGGCGCGGGCTTCACGCTTCGTGTACAACTCTATAGCTTACCGCAGGCGCATGACCTTGCCCATCCTGCGCACCGTCGGCCGGCAGGTAGCGCAGCCGCTTGCCGTGGAAACGCGCCACCGTGCTGCGATGCGCCACGCTGATGATGGCCGACTGCGGCAGCGCCTGCACCACCATCTCGTACATGGCCGACTCGGTTTCCTCGTCCAGCGCGCTGGTCGCTTCGTCCAGCACCAGGAAATCCGGCTTCTGCAACATGGCGCGGGCGAAGGCGAGCCGCTGCTGCTCGCCCGGCGACAGCCGCAGCGACCAGTTGTCGAGCACGTCGAGCTGGCCCGTCAGTTGGCCCAGCCTGGCTGCGCGCAGCACCTGCTGCAGTGTTTCGCGGCTGTGCGCGGTACCCGCGTCGGGATAGGCGAGCGCATCGGCCAGCGTACCGATGGGCAGGTAGCTGCGCTGCGGCAGGAACAGCATGCGCGCCGCGCGCGGCATCTCGACCGTGCCGCTGCCATAGGGCCAGATGCCGGCCAGCGCGCGCACCAGCACGCTCTTGCCGCAGCCCGAGGGGCCGTTGACGAGCCAGCGCTCGCCCGGCGCGATCGTCAGGGAGAACGGCGCCACCAGCGGAACCTGGGCCGACGCGCTGCGCACCGGCACGGGCAGCGACAGGGCCAGCATGTCCAGCCGGATGCTGGTGTCGTCGGTGCGGACCACCTCGATGTCGCGCACGCCCGTATGCTCCCGGTCCTGGCGCTCGGCCACGCGAATGGCATCCTGGAAATCGATCAGACGGTTGGCCGCCGCCTTCCAGCCCACCAGCGTGGAATAGCTGTCCACGAACCACGACAGCGCGCCCTGCACCTGGCCGAAGGCCGAGCTCATCTGCATCAGGCCGCCCAGCGTCATCTTGCCGGCGAAGTAGCGCGGCGCCGCAACCAGCAGCGGGAAGATGATGGCGAACTGGCTGTAGCCGGAATTGACGAAGGTCAGCCGCCGCGTGTAGCGCATCAGCTGGTTCCAGTTGGCGCGGATACGGCCGAAGCGCGCGCTCAGCCCGGCCTGTTCGGTCGGCTCACCACGGTACAGCGCCACCGGCTCGCTGTTCTCGCGCAGGCGTACCAGCGTGAAGCGGAAGTCCGCCTCGTACTGTTCCTGCTGGAAGCTCAAGCCGATCAGCGGCCGGCCCACGAGGTGGGCCACGAGTGAGCCGATCACCGCGTAGCCCACGGCGAACCACACCATATAGCCGGGGATCACGACCTCGCCGCCGCCCAGCGCGATGCTGATCGGGCCGGACACGCTCCACAGGATGCCGACGAAGGAGATCAGCGTCACCACCGAGTTGAGCAGGCCCAGCGACAGCGTCAGCGCGCCATCGGTGAAGGAGCGCAGGTCATCGGCGATCCGCTGGTCGGGGTTGTCGGTGGCCCGGGTCTGCTCGATCCGGTAGTAGGCCTGGTGGCCCAGCCAGCGGTCCATGAAGCGGCCGGTCATCCAGGTACGCCAGCGCATCTGCAGCATCATCGTGTAGTACTGGCGCGAGATGGCCGCGATGATGTAGAAGCCGGCGATCCAGGAAAAGCGGATCAAGAGCGTCTTGAACGCCACATAGTCATGCTGCTCGAGCGCGTTGTAGAAAACGCGGTTCCATTCGTTGAGCAAGACATTGATGTAGACAATGCCCAGGTTCAGCCCCACCACGAAGAGCAGCAGGCCGAGCCCGGCCGTGCGGTCTTCCGACTTCCAGTAGGGCTTGATCAGCGTCCAGGTGGCAGCCAGGCGCAGCCGGCTCTGGATCTTGAGGGCACGGGCCGGAACGGCCGGGCCCGGCACGGTAACGGAGGTCGGTGTGGACATGGGACCTTTCGCGGGTACGGGCCGCTGCCGATGGCAGGGCCCGCGCATATGGGAACAGAAAGCGGGACGCTGTTAGAAGCCAGACTGGCAGGCGAGGTTCCGCACCAATCCCAACAACGCGGAAAACCGGCCTGGCGTGCACAAATTGCGGTCTCAGCGCAGATCCTGCAGCGGCGCCAGCGCCGTGCGCAGCGCCGGCAGTGCCTGCGCGAGGGCAGCCAGCCGGGCCGGGTCGGCCGCGCGCTGCGCCGGTCCCCAGACCGACTCGGGGAAATGCGTGTCCCAGCGATAGCGCGGGATGATGTGCCAGTGCAGGTGCGGCACCATATTGCCGAAGGCCGCCAGATTGATCTTGTCCGGGGCCATCACCTCACGCAGCGTGCGCTCGACGGCGGCCACCAGGCGCATCAGCCAGGCCTGGTCATCGGCCGACAGGTCGCTCAACTCGGCGACGTGGTCGTTCCAGACCACGCGGCAGAAGCCGGGGAAACGCTCATGCTCGACCAGGATCAGGCGCGCGCGGTCGCCGCGCCAGACAAGCTCGCCGCCATCGGTATCGCACAGCGGGCAGTCAGAAACTTGGGACATTGGAGGGAAGCTCCTGAATGAGGTGGGCCGGGGCCGACAAAATGCGCCAACAACGCCGCCCAAGCACGCGGTCTTGGCTCCCTCTCCCCTCATGGGGAGAGGGTTGGGGAGAGGGGTGGTCCAGCAAGGCGCCAGCCGAAGCCGACAAGATGCACCAACACCGTCGGTCAAGCATAGTGTCTTGACCCCCTCTCCCCTCATGGGGAGAGGGCCGGGGTGAGGGGTGGTCTAGCAAGGCGCCACGCACAACGAAGCCGTCGGTGTTATCCAGCACGCCGAGGCAAAGACGAAGCCGACAAGATGCGCCAACACTGCCGCCCAAGCACGAGGTCCTGACCCCCTCTCCCCTCATGGGGAGAGGGCCGGGGTGAGGGGTGGTCTAGCAAGGCGCCACGCTCAACGAAGCCGTCGGTGTTGTTCAGCATGCCGAGGCCAAGACGAAGCCGTCGGTTTTGTCCAGCACGTCGCCATTCGCAACCGCCCGCCCTCTCCCCCGACCCCTCTCCCGCAAGCGGGAGAGGGGAGCACACCAGCAGACTAGACGAGCACCCGCTCGATGCCACCGGCGTTAGCCTTCTCCACGTACTCCGGCATCCAGTTTTCGCCGAGCAGGTGCTTGGCCATCTCGACCACGATGTAGTCCGCCTCGACCGAGGCATCCTCGTTGTAGCGCGACAGGCCCTGCAGGCAGGACGGGCAGCTGGTGAGGATCTTGACGTCGCCGTTGAAGCCGTCGTCGCGCAGCTTGCCGGCGCCCTTGCGCATTTCCTCTTCCTTGCGGAAGCGGACCTGGGTCGACACGTCCGGGCGGGTCACCGCCAGCGTGCCGGATTCACCGCAGCAACGCTCGTTTTTCTCGATCTTGCCGGCCGCGCCATTGCCGCCCATCAGGTCATTGACGAGCTTGGTCGGGTCCATGGTCTTGATCGGCGTATGGCAGGGATCGTGGTACATGTAGCGGGTACCGCTCACGCCCTCGAGCTTGACGCCCTTCTCGAGCAGGTACTCGTGGATGTCGATGATCCTGCAGCCCGGGAAGATCTTTTCGAATTCATAGCCGGCGAGCTGGTCGTAGCAGGTGCCGCAGCTCACCACCACGGTCTTGATGTCCAGGTAGTTGAGCGTATTGGCCACGCGGTGGAACAGCACGCGGTTGTCGGTGACGATCTTCTCGGCCTTGTCGAACTGGCCGCTGCCGCGCTGCGGATAGCCGCAGCACAGGTAGCCCGGCGGCAGCACGGTCTGCACGCCCACGTGCCACAGCATGGCCTGGGTGGCCAGGCCGACCTGCGAGAACAGCCGCTCCGAGCCGCAGCCCGGGAAGTAGAACACCGCCTCGGTCTCGGGCGAGGTCCGCTTCGGGTCGCGGATGATCGGCACGATCTCGTTGTCTTCGATGTCGAGCAGCGCGCGCGCGGTCTTCTTGGGCAGGTTGCCCGGCATCTTCTTGTTGACGAAGTGGATCACCTGCTCGCGCACCGGCGCGCGGCCCACCGAGGCGGGCGGGTGCGCGGTCTGCTTCTTGGCCAGCTTCTTGAGCACGTCGTTGCCCAGGCGCTGCGCCTTGTAGCCCCAGTCGATCATGACCTTGCGGGTCATGTTGATGGTCTGCGGGTTGGTGGCGTTGAGGAAGAACATCGACGCGGCGGTGCCGGGATTGAACTTCTTCTGGCCCATCTTGCGCAGCAGGTTGCGCATATTCATCGACACGTCGCCGAAGTCGATCTTGACCGGGCAAGGCGTCACGCACTTGTGGCAGACCGTGCAGTGGTCGGCCACGTCCGAGAACTCGTCCCAGTGCTTGATCGAGACGCCGCGCCGGGTCTGCTCCTCGTAGAGGAAGGCCTCGATCAGCAGCGAGGTCGCCAGGATCTTGTTGCGCGGGCTGTACAGCAGGTTGGCGCGCGGCACGTGGGTGGCGCACACCGGCTTGCACTTGCCGCAGCGCAGGCAGTCCTTGACGCTGTCGGCGATGGCGCCGATGTCGCTCTGCTGCATGATCAGCGACTCGTGGCCCATCAGGCCGAAGGACGGCGTGTAGGCATTGCGCAGGTCAGCGCCGGGCAGCAGCTTGCCCTTGTTGAAGCGGCCCTGCGGGTCGATGCGCTCCTTGTAGGCGCGGAAGTCGCCGATCTCGTCCTCGGTGAGGAACTCCAGCTTGGTGATGCCGATGCCGTGCTCGCCCGAGATCACGCCGTCCAGCGAACGCGCCAGCGTCATGATGCGGGCCACCGCGCGGTGCGCGTCCTGCAGCATGTCGTAGTCGTCCGAGTTGACGGGGATGTTGGTGTGCACGTTGCCGTCGCCGGCGTGCATGTGCAGCGCGACGAAGACGCGGCCGCGCAGCACCTGCTTGTGGATCTTCTGCGCCTCGTCGAGGATGGGCTTGAACTCGCCGCCGGTGAAGATCTTGCGCAGCTCGGCGCGCACTTCGTTCTTCCACGACACGCGTATGGTGCGGTCCTGCAGCACGTGGAACACATTGGCGTCCGGCTGCTGCGCCAGGCGCGCGTCGAAGGCCTGGCCGAGCAGGCCCAGGCCGTGGCCGATCAGCGCCGCCTTGGCCGAGGCCAGCGGCGTGTCGAGGTTGTCCCGCAGGAAGCGCCAGCGCGCGCGGATCTCGCGCAGCAGCTGCAGCGCGTGCTGCACGCGGTCTTCCAGCAGCTCGGCGCTGGGGATCTCGTTGGCGTCGTCGCTGCGGCCCAGCGGCAGGTTGCCGCGCGCGAAGAAGCCTTCCAGCGCGTCGACCAGCGCCAGCTTGTTCTTGATCGACAGCTCGATATTGATGCGCTCGATGCCGTCGGTGTACTCGCCCATGCGCGGCAGCGGGATCACCACGTCTTCGTTGATCTTGAAGGCGTTGGTGTGGCGCGCGATGGCGGCGGTGCGCGAGCGGTCCAGCCAGAACTTCTTGCGCGCCTCGGGGCTGACCGCGACGAAGCCCTCGCCGCTCTTGCCATTGGCCATGCGGATGACTTCCGAGGTGGCGCGCGCGACCGCGTCCTCGTCATCGCCGACGATGTCGCCGATCAGCACCATCTTCGGGAAGGCGTTGCGCTTGCTCTTGGTGGCATAGCCCACCGCGCGCAGATAGCGCTCGTCCAGGTGCTCCAGGCCGGCCAGGATGGCGCCGCCAGGCGTCTTCGACTCGGCGTCGAGGAAGTCCTTGATCTCGACGATGCTGGGAATGGCGTCGCGCGCCTGGCCGAAGAACTCCAGGCAGACCGTGCGCATGTGGCGCGGCATGCGGTGCAGGATCCAGCGCGCGCTGGTGATGATGCCGTCGCAGCCTTCCTTCTGGATGCCGGGCAGGCCCGCCAGGAACTTGTCGGTGACGTCCTTGCCCAGGCCTTCCTTGCGGAACTTGCGGCCCTCGATGGAGAGCGTCTCGGTGCGCAGCAGCTTCTCGCCCGGCGCGCGGCTGCCGTCGAACCACTTCAGTTCGAAGTCGGCCACCGGCACGTCGTGGATCTTGCCCAGGTTGTGGTTCAGGCGGGTGATCTCGAGCCAGTTGCCCTCGGGATCGACCATGCGCCACCAGGCCAGGTTGTCCAGCGCCGTGCCCCACAGCACGGCCTTCTTGCCGCCCGCGTTCATGGCCACGTTGCCGCCGATGCACGAGGCGTCGATCGAGGTCGGGTCCACGGCGAACACCAGGCCAGCCTTGTCGGCGGCGTCGGCCACGCGACGCGTGACCACGCCGGCACCCGAGAAGATGGTGGCGACCTTACCGGGCACGCCGGGCAGCTCGCTCTGCTCGACAGGGTCGAGCTGCTCCAGCTTCTCGGTGTTGATCACCGCGCTCATGGGCGTCAGCGGCACGGCGCCGCCGGTGTAGCCGGTGCCGCCCCCGCGCGGGATGATGGTCAGCCCCAGCTCGAAGCAGCCCTTGACCAGCCCGGCGATCTCTTCCTCGCTGTCGGGCGTCAGCACCACGAAGGGGTATTCCACGCGCCAGTCGGTGGCGTCGGTCACGTGCGAGACGCGCGACAGGCCATCGAACTTGATGTTGTCCTTCTCCGTGACACGGCCCAGTACGCGCTGCGTGCGCTTGCGCAGGTCATAGGCCTGGGAGAATTCCTGCTTGAAGTCCTCGATCGCCTGCTTGGCGAAGGCCACCAGCTGCTCGACCCTGTGCGAGCGGTCTTCGGCAGCCGGCTCCGCGTGCTCGGCGCGGTCGGCGGCGCGGCGCTTCTCCACCTCGCTGAGGCGGTGATGCAGCGCGCTGACCAGCATCTCGCGGCGCTTGGGGTTCTCGAGCAGGTCGTCCTGCAAATAAGGATTGCGGCGCACCACCCAGATGTCGCCCAGCACTTCATACAGCATGCGGGCGGAGCGGCCGGTGCGGCGCTCGCTGCGCAGCTCGTCCAGGATGCGCCAGGCTTCCTCGCCCAGCAGACGGATCACGATCTCCCGGTCCGAGAACGAAGTGTAGTTGTACGGGATCTCGCGCAGGCGCGGCGGGGCGTCCTGCGCAGCGAGCTTGGCGTCGAGCACGAGTGGGGCGTTCATGGGGGGAACCGCATCCTGCGGCGCACGGGGACGGTGCGCCAGTCGTCTTTAAAGGGCAATTGTACTTCAAGGCCTGAAATCGCTGCGGCGCAGCATGACAAAGCCCTGATGAGAACGGGAACTTTCATCCCGGAGTGCTGTACAGCTTAGAAAACCTGTTTCAGGAATACCCCTATTTGATGCCAGAAGCCATTCGGAATCCAGAGCAGTGCACTGGTCATGGCCAGGTAGCGCAGGAACTTGCCGATGGCCATATAGGCCACGCTAGGCCAGAAGGGCAGCCGCAGCCACCCCGCCAAAGTGCATAATGGATCACCAATCGCGGGCAGCCAGGACACCAGCAGCGTGGGCGGCCCAAACCGGCGCATCCAGCGGAAATAGCGCTGGTCCAGCACCGGCTTGCGCGGCCGGCGCAGATGCTCGCGATGCTCAACATGCTCCTGGTCATGCAGCCGCGCCTGGCGGTGCCTGCGATAGCGCACCAGCGCCAGCTTGGCGGCGTAGCCCATCCACCAGTCGATCATGCCGCCGATGGTGTTGCCGACCGTGGCCACGATCACCGCAGGCCAGAACATATGCGGGTTCAGCTTGATATAGCCGAACACCGCCGGCTCCGAGCCCAGCGGCAGCAGGGTGGCCGACACCAGGCTGACCACGAAGATGGCAGGCAGCCCCACCTTGGGCAGGGCGACGATGCCGAACAGCCAGTCGATGAAGCCTTCCATGTGATGCGGGGCCGGTAGCAAGCGCGGTGGGGCGCCATTCTAACAGTGCCCCGGCATGGGGCCCGGCCCGCATGGCAGCAGCGGGCGATTTGTGATTAACTGTTAGGGCCTGTCGCGGCCGGGCTTTCGCCGGCCGCCAGGGCCGACGCGCCATCCCTTCCGAGCGCCCTCCCGGGCCCGGCGGCTGCGCCGGCAGCTCCACCCTCACGAAATAGCCGTATCCGCAAGCGGCAGTACCGCGCAGTGGCCAGTCCCGCGCAGTCTCTTTTCGGGATCCGGGTACCGGTCATGCGCGTCCACCCACATGGAGACGAGCATGGCGATTCCGATCCGCCTGACTGTCAACGGCAAGCCCGTCGACGCCCAGGTCGAACCCAACACCCTTCTGGTCCAGTTCCTGCGTGAGCAGCTCCGGCTGACCGGCACCCACGTCGGCTGCGACACCGCCCAGTGCGGCGCCTGCACCGTCCATCTGGATGGTCGAGCGGTGAAGGCGTGCAACATCCTGGCGGCACAGGCGGACGGGGCCAAGGTCACCACCATCGAGGGGCTGGCCTCTGCTGGCGAGCTGCACCCGATGCAGGCGGCCTTCCGCGAATGCCACGGCCTGCAGTGCGGCTTCTGCACACCCGGCATGGTGATGAGCGCCACCGCCCTGGTGCAGGAGCAGCCCGATGCCGACGCCAGCGCCATCCGTGAGCAGCTCGAAGGCAATCTGTGCCGCTGTACCGGCTATCACAACATCGTGCGTGCAGTGCAGCAGGGCCAGGCCGCCATGCGTGCGGCCGGTGCGGCCGGCGCGCCCGCCGCCAGCGCCGAATGAGCGCGAGGAGGACGCCATGAACGCACCCGAGAACACCAAGCGCCTGGTGGGCGCCGCGGTCAAGCGCAAGGAAGACTACCGCTTCCTCACCGGCAACGGCCAGTACACCGACGACGTCACGCTGCCGCAGCAGAGCTACGGCTACTTCCTGCGCTCGCCGCACGCGCATGCGCGCATCCGCGCGATCGATACCGCCGAGGCCAAGGCCTCGCCGGGCGTGATCGCCGTCCTCACCGGCGCCGAGCTGGCCGCCGACAAGGTGGGCGGCCTGCCCTGCGGCTGGCTGATCCACAGCATCGACGGCAGCCCGATGAAGGAGCCGCCGCACCCGGTGATCGCCCACGACAAGGTGCGCCACGTCGGCGACCAGGTCGCGCTGGTGGTGGCCGAGACGCTGCAGCAGGCCAAGGACGCGGCCGAGAAGATCGACGTCGACTACGACGAGCTTCAGGCGGTGGTCAACACCGCGCAGGCCGCCGCCAGCCAGGCGCTGGTGCACGACGACGTGCCGGCCAACACCTGCTACATCTGGGGCCACGGCGACAAGGCCGCCACCGATGCCGCCTTCGCCCGCGCCGCGCACGTGACCACGCTGGATATCGTCAACAACCGCCTGATCCCCAACGCTATCGAGCCGCGCGCGGTCAATGCCAGCTACCACCGCCAGGACGACAGCTACACCGTCTATGTGGCCAACCAGAACCCGCACGTGGAACGGCTGCTGATGGCCGCCTTCGTGCTGGGACTGCCCGAGTCGCGGCTGCGCATCATCGCGCCCGACGTGGGCGGCGGCTTCGGCTCCAAGATCTTCCTCTATCCCGAGGACGTGGCGCTGACCTGGGCCTCGAAGAAGATTGGACGCCCGATCAAGTGGACGGCCGAGCGCTCCGAATCCTTCCTCTCCGATGCGCACGGCCGCGACCACGTGACCCGCGCCGAACTGGCGCTCGACGCCGACGGCAAGTTCCTGGCGATGCGCGTGCACACGGTGGCGAACATGGGCGCCTACCTGAGCACCTTCGCCTCCAGCGTGCCGACCATCCTGTACGCCACGCTGCTGGCCGGCCAGTACACCACCCCGGCGATCTACGCTGAGGTGCAGGCGGTCTTCACCAATACCTCGCCGGTCGACGCCTACCGTGGCGCCGGCCGCCCCGAGGCCACCTACGTGGTGGAGCGCCTGGTCGAGGCCGCAGCCCACGAGCTGAAGATGGACCCGGCCGAGCTGCGCCGCAAGAACTTCATCCGCCAGTTCCCCTATGCCACCCCGGTGGGCCTGACCTATGACACCGGCGACTACGAGCCCTGCCTCGCCCGCGCGCAGGAACTGGCCGACGTGCAGGGCTTCCCTGCCCGCCGCGACGAGGCGAAGCAGCGCGGGCGGCTGCGCGGACTGGGCTATTCCTGCTACATCGAGGCCTGCGGGCTGGCGCCGTCGAACATCGCCGGCGCGCTGGGCGCGCGCGCCGGGCTGTTCGAGGTGGGCGAGATCCGCGTCGACCCGACCGGCACCGTGACGGTCTTCACCGGCAGCCACAGCCACGGCCAGGGCCACGAGACGACCTTCGCCCAGGTGGTGGCGGACCGGCTCGGCATTCCGCTCGAAGCGGTCGAAGTGGTGCACGGCGATACCGGCAGAGTGCCCTTCGGCATGGGCACCTACGGCTCGCGCTCGCTGGCGGTGGGCGGCTCGGCCATCATGAAGGCGCTGGACAAGATCGAGGCCAAGGCCAAGAAGATCGCGGCCCACCTGCTGGAGGCGTCCGACGCCGACATCGAGTTCAAGGACGGCGTGTTCCGCGTGGCCGGCACCGACCGCAGCAAGACCTGGGGCGAGGTTGCGCTGACGGCCTATGTGCCGCACAACTATCCGCTCGACAAGCTCGAGCCCGGCCTGAACGAGAACGCCTTCTACGACCCGACCAACTTCACCTATCCGTCGGGCGCCTATGTCTGCGAGGTGGAGGTGGACCCGGACACCGGCGAGTCGTGGGTGGTCAAGTTCACCGCGGTGGACGACTTCGGCAACGTCATCAACCCGATGATCGTCGAGGGCCAGGTGCACGGCGGCATCGGCCAGGGCCTGGGCCAGGCCATGCTGGAGCGCTGTGTCTACGACGACGACAGCGGCCAGCTGCTGACCGGCTCCTATATGGACTACGCCATGCCGCGCGCGGGCGACCTGCCTGACTTCACCGTGGAAACGGCCAAGGGCACGCCGTGCACGCACAACCCGCTGGGCGTCAAGGGCTGCGGCGAGGCCGGCGCGATCGGCTCGCCGCCGGCCTTCATCAATGCGCTGGTCGACGCGCTGTCGCCGCTGGGCGTGCCCGACATCCAGATGCCCGCCACGCCGCATCGCGTCTGGCAGGCCATCCAGGCCGCCAAGGCACCGTAAGTCCAACGCACGAGGATCCGACATGTACGCATTCAACTTCGAACGTGCCGCGGACGCCAAGGCCGCGGTGGCGAAACTCAAGGCCGACCCCGACGCCAAGTTCCTGGCCGGCGGGCAGAGCCTGCTGGCGGCGATGAAGCTGCGCCTGTCCGCGCCGTCGGTGCTGGTCGACGTGACCCGCATCCCGGGGCTGGCCGGCATCAGCGTCGAGAACGACGCGCTGGTGATCGGCGCCGCCACGCGCCACGCCGACGTGGCCGCCAACGCGGAGGTGCGGCGCCGCATTCCGGCGCTGGCAGCACTGGCCCGCGGCATCGGCGACCGCCAGGTGCGCGCCATGGGCACGCTGGGCGGCTCGCTCGCCAACAACGACCCGGCCGCCTGCTATCCGGCCGCCGTGCTGGGCCTGGGCGCCACCGTGGTCACCGACCGCCGCGAGATCGCCGCCGACGACTTCTTCAAGGGCCTGTACGAAACCGCGCTGGAGCCCGACGAGCTGATCACGGCGGTGCGCTTCCCGGCGCCGGAGCAGGCGGCCTACGTCAAGTTCCGCAATCCGGCCTCGCGCTTCGCGCTGGTCGGTGTGCTGGTGGCACGCGCCGGCGGCGCCGTGCGCGTGGCGGTGACCGGCGCGGCCGACTGTGTGTTCCGCTGCGAGCCGCTGGAGCAGGCGCTGTCGGCCAGCTTCACGGCCGCCGCCGCGCGCGCGGTCAAGATCGACCCGGCGGGACTGAACGGCGACCTGCACGCCTCGCCCGAGTACCGCGCGCACCTGATCCCGGTGCTGGCGGCGCGGGCGGTGGAGGAGGCATCGAAGGGCTAGCCTTGCCCACCGTGGTCTCCCCTCTCCCCCGGGGCCAACGAGGGTTCGGGGTCGAGGGCCGCCGCATGGCTCAGGCCTAGCCGCAAGTGAAGCGCCTGCCCTCTCCCCCGGCCCCTCTCCCGCAAGCGGGAGAGGGGAGCAAACCCGCGGCCATTGCGATCGTGCCGCCAAGCAGACTGGACGCATCCATGCTCCCCGCCTCCATCGACCAGACCATCGCCCGGCTCGAAGCGCAGCAGTACTTCGCTGATCGCGAGACCGCGACCGTGCTCTACCTGGCGCTGCGCATGCAGCGCCCCCTCTTCCTCGAAGGCGAGCCCGGCGTGGGCAAGACCTCGCTGGCCCAGGCCATGGCCGCCGCGCTCGGCACGCGCCTGCTGCGCCTGCAGTGCTACGAGGGGCTGGACGCGGCCAGTGCCCTCTACGAATGGGATTACCCGCGCCAGATCATGGCGCTGCGGCTGGCCGAGGCGCGCGGCGAGCGGCCCGAGGCCCAGTCGCTCTACCGCGACGACTTCCTGCTCAAGCGCCCGCTGCTGGAGGCGCTGCTGCCCGACGCCGCCGCACCCGGCGTGCCGCGCGTGCTGCTGATCGACGAGATCGACCGCGCCGACGAGCCGTTCGAGGCCTTCCTGCTCGAAGTGCTGTCCGAATACCAGGTGTCGATCCCGGAGATCGGCACCATCCGTGCCGAACACCCGCCGCTGATCGTCGTCACCTCCAACCGCACGCGCGAGGTGCACGACGCGCTCAAGCGCCGCTGCCTCTACCAGTGGATGGGCTACCCCTCACGCGAGCGCGAGCTGCAGATCGTGGCGGCACGGGCCCCCGAGGCCGCCACCGCGCTGCAGCACCAAGTGGTGGGCGTGATCCACCGCCTGCGCGCCATCGACCTGTACAAGGCGCCGGGCATTGCCGAGGCCATCGACTGGGCCCGCGCGCTCGCCGCCCTCGGCACCACCGAGCTGGACCCTCAATCGGTGCGCGACACCCTGGGCGTGCTGCTCAAGTACCAGGACGACCTGGCCCGCGTGGACGGCCCCACCATCGCCGAGCTGCTGGCCGCGCCCGAGCTGGCGCGCTGATGACATGGCACGCACGCCCACCGCCGCCCGTCCGCACCACGGCCCGCCGATGCTGGCGCGCAATGTCGCGCACTTCATGCGGCTGCTGCGCGATGCGGGCTTCGCGCTCTCGCCGGCCGTCGCCGCCGACGCGCTGGAAGCGCTGCGGCTGGTAGACCTCGGCCGGCGCGACGAAGTGCGCGCGGCGCTGGCCGCGCTGGTGGTGTCCGGCCCGGACCAGCGCCCGCTCTTCGACGCCGCCTTCGACCTGTTCTGGCGCGACCCCGACTGGGAGGGCAAGCTGCGCGCCCTGCTGCTGCCGCGCGTGGACGCGGGCGCCCCGCCGCCGCGGCGCAGCAACCGGCTGGCCGACGCCCTGGCCGCGCAGCCGCCGCCCGGCCTGCGCGCCCCGCCCGAGCCCGAGGAGACCGAACGTTTCAGCGCGCCGCTCACCTTTTCCGACCAGGAACGCCTGGCCCGGCGCGACTTCGAAACGCTGAGCGCGGAGGAATGGCGCGCGCTGCGCCACCTGGTGCGCGCGCGGCGCACGCGCCTGGCCATGCAACGCACGCGGCGCATGCGCACCGCCGCCAGCGGCTGCCAGGCCGACCTGCGCGCCAGCGCACGCCTGGCCGTGCGCCAGCAAGGCGAGTGGATGCGCTGGAAGTTCCGCCGGCACGCCGAACGCCGGCCGCCGCTGGTGCTGCTGCTCGACATCTCGGGCTCGATGAGCCAGTACTCCCGGGCCGTGCTCTATTTCTGCCACGCCTTGATGCAGTCGCGCGAGCGCCTTTCGGTCTTCCTGTTCGGCACGCGCCTGACCAACATCACCCGCTCGCTGCGCGAGCGCGACCCCGACGAGGCAGTCGAGGCCATTTCCGCGCAGGTGCGGGACTGGGCGGGCGGCACCCGCATCGGCGCGGCACTGGCCAGCTTCAACCGCGAATGGGCGCGCCGCGTGCTGGCCGGGCGCGCCACCGTGCTGCTGGTCACCGATGGGCTGGACCACGAGCACATCGACCTGCTCGCCGCCGAGATGGCGCGGCTGCGCCGCTTCGCCCACCGCATCATCTGGCTCAACCCGCTGTTGCGCTACGCCGGCTTCACGCCGCGTGCGCGCGGCGTGCAGGCCATCCTGCCGCACGTGGATGCACTGCGCCCGGCGCACAACCTGGAGAGCCTGTTCGCACTCGAGACACTGCTGGCCGAAGACACCGGCCGCACCGCTGCACCGCCCCCGCCCGCCCCGCGCATGGCGGAACCACACCCGGAGGAACCCCGACCATGGAAATGAACCAGACCCAGCGCCTGCCGGTGACCAAGCAAGTCGCCTGGGAGGCGCTGAACGACACGGCCCTGCTCAAGCAGTGCATCCCGGGTTGCGAGAGCATCGAGCCGGACGGCGACAACGCCTACCTGGTGGCGCTGACGGCGGCGATCGGGCCGGTCAAGGCGCGCTTCAAGGGCCGCATGGCGCTGCAGGACATCCAGGCGCCCGACAGCTACACTATCCAGTTCGACGGACAGGGCGGCGCGGCTGGCTTCGGCAAGGGTGCCGCCCACGTCAAGCTCGATGCCGACGGCGACGAGACGCTGCTGAGTTACACGGTCCAAGCCCAGGTGGGCGGCAAGATCGCGCAGATCGGTTCGCGCCTGGTCGATGCCGCCGCGCGCAAGATGGCCGACAGCTTCTTCACGCGCTTCACCGAAGCGGTGGGCGGGACCCCGGGCGACGACGCCGCGCAGGCGGATGCCGGCGCGCAGGATGGCAGCGCGCAGGATAGCGGCGACGGGCAGACCAACGAACCTAAGCGGAAGCGATCATGGACAGCGTGGATCTCGAAGTCCTGAAGAGCAGCGTGCGCTGGATGGCCGAGGGCCACCGCGCGCTGCTGGTGACTGTGGTCAGAACCTGGGGCTCCTCGCCCCGCCCCGAGGGCGCCATGCTCGCCGTGCGCGACGACGGCCTCGTGGTCGGCTCCGTCTCCGGCGGCTGCATCGAGGACGACATCATCGACCGCGTGCGCCGCGAAGGCATCCAGGGCGCGGCCGGCGTGCGCCCGGAGGCCGTCAAATACGGCATCAGCGCCGAAGAGGCGCACCGCTTCGGCCTGCCCTGCGGCGGCACCATCGAGCTGGTCTGCGAGCCCCTCGCCCCGGCGCGTGCCGACGACACCGCCCTGCCCGCGCTGCTGCGCGCCGTGGAGAACGGGCGGCTGGTCGGACGCACACTCGACATGGCCACTGGCCGCGCCTCACTCGGCCCCGCGCTGGCCACCGACGGCCTCGCCTTCGACGGCAAGACCCTGCTCACCATCCACGGCCCGCGCTACCGCATGCTCGTCATCGGCGCCGGCCAGCTTTCCAAGTACCTGTGCCAGATCGCCGTCGGCCTGGGTTTCCAGGTCACGGTCTGCGACCCGCGCGAGGAATACACCGAGACCTGGGACATCCCCGGCGTCGCCATGGTGCGCACCATGCCTGACGACACCGTCACCGAGATGAAGCTGGACGAGCGCTGCGCCGTCATCGCTCTCACGCACGACCCCAAGCTTGACGACCTCGCCCTGATGGAGGCCTTGCGCACTCCCGCCTTCTACGTCGGCGCACTCGGCTCGCGGCGCAACAACCAGGCGCGGCGCGAACGGCTCAAGGAGTTCGATCTCACCGAGCTCGAGCTCGCCCGCCTGCACGGGCCGGTGGGCATCTATATCGGCAGCCGCACGCCGCCGGAGATCGCCATCTCGATCCTGGCCGAAGTGATCGCCGCCAAGAACCACGTCTCGCTGCCCGACATCCTGCAGGTGGAGGGCGCCAAGGCCGCGCGCGAGCAGGCGGCCAACACGGCCAGCGCATGCAGCCCGGCGCCTTGAACGCGGGACGCGGCGCCGCGCCGACGAATGCCGAGCTGCTGCCCACTGGCATCCTGCTGGCGGCCGGCTATGGCCGGCGCTTCGACCCTGCCGGCACGCGCGACAAACTGCTCGCCACGCTACCCGGCAGCCAGGCCACGGTGGCCTGGCGCAGTGCGCGCACGCTGGCCGTGGCACTGCCCGGCGCCCTCGCCGTAGTGCGGCCCGGCAGTGCCGCGCTCGCGCAGGAACTGCGCCGCGCCGGCTGCCGCGTGCTGGAAGCGCCCGAGGCCGAGGCAGGCATGGGTGCGGCACTGCGCGCCGCGGTGGCCGCCACCGCCGACGCCAATGGCTGGGTGGTAGCGCTGGCCGACATGCCCTGGCTCAGCCTCGAACTGGTACGCGCGGTCGCGCTGACCATCACCACGCCCGACACCATCGCCGCGCCCTGGCGGGATGGCAGGCGCGGCCACCCCGTCGGCTTCGGCGCCGCTTGGCGCGATGCCCTGCTGCAGCTCGACGGCGACGAGGGCGCGCGCGAACTGCTGAAGACGCAAGCGGTCACGCGCATCGTGACCGAGGAGGACGGCGCGTTCCGCGACGTGGACACGCCGGGCGATCTGCGCTGAGGCGCCGAAACACTGTGGCGCCGCAGCCGCTCAGCCGGCGTCAGTCTCGGCCAGCGTGCGCAGGAACTCTCTGCTCCACCAGTGCACATCCTGCGCGCGGATGCGTTCGAGCAGCTTCTGGTGGCGCGCCTGCCGTTCGGCCAGCGGCATGTGCAATGCCTGCTGGATGGCCTGCGCGGAAGCCCGCGTGTCATAGGGATTGACCAGCAGCGCCTCCTTCAACTGCTCGGCGGCACCGGCGAAGCGCGACAGCACCAGCACGCCCGGGTCGGCGGGATCCTGCGCGGCGACGTATTCCTTGGCCACCAGGTTCATGCCGTCGCGCAGCGGCGTGACCAGCGCCACGCAGCTCGCGCGGCACAGGCCCGGCAGGCGCTTGCGCGAGGTGGTGCGATGGATGTAGCGCACCGGCATCCAGTCCAGTTCGCCATAGCTGCCGTTGATGGCGCCGGTGATGCCCTCCATCTCGCGGCGCAGGTCGGCGTAGGCGTCGACAGTCTCGCGCGAAGGCGCGGCGATCTGCACCAGTGTCGCGCTCATGCGGTTCTCCGGGTACTCAGCCAGCAGCGTCTGGAAGGCCTTGAGCCGCTGCGGCAGTCCCTTGGAGTAATCGAGCCGGTCGATGCCCAGCAGCAAGCGCCGGCGCGCGTACTGCGCCATCATCATCTCGTAGGTCTCGCGCGCCTCTGTGCCGCGGCCCAGCTCGATGAACTGGTCGACATCGATGCCGATGGGAAAGGCCTGGGCCCGCACCGTGCGGTGAAAGGCCCGGTAGCGGTGCTCGCCCATCGGCTCGGCACGCGCCTCGAATTGCACGTAGCGCGAGAAATGCTCCAGGTCGGCCTGGCTCTGGAAGCCGACCAGGTCGTAGGCGAACAGGGCACGCATCAGCCATTCGTGCTGCGGGATGGCCGCCAGGATCAAGGGCGGCGGCAAGGGGATATGCAGGAAGAAGCCGATGCGCTGGCTGCAACCGATGGCGCGCAGCTCGGCCGCAAGCGGGATCAGGTGGTAGTCGTGGATCCAGATGTCGTCGTCAGGGCGAAGCAGCGGCGCCAGCTTGCGCGCGAAGAGCTGGTTCACGCGCCGGTAGATGTTGAGATTCTGGCCGACATCGAAGTCGGCCAGGTCCAGCCGGTAGTGAAAGACCGGCCACAGCACGCCATTGCTGTAGCCCAGGTAGTAGCCGTCGTGGTCCTCGCGGCACAGGTCGACCATTGCCAGCGTGACATTGCCCGCCTGCTGCAGGTGCAGTTCGCCCTCCCCGGGCGTGCCGCCCTGGGCCGTCTCCACTACCTTCCCGCTCCAGCCGAACCACAGACCGCCAGTCACTTTCAGCGCCTCGCCCAGCGCGACGGCAAGGCCGCCTGCAGCGGTATTGCGCGGATCGGCCGTGCGGTTCGATACCGCTACCAGTCTACCCATGGTCTTCCCTGTCCTTGATTGTTGTCAGCCCCCGACTCAAATGACCGAATCCCACGGCGCGGACAAGCGCACCGCTGCGTTGATCAGCCCTACCATCGAATACGTCTGCGGGTAGTTACCCCACATCTGGCCGCTGACGGGATGCGTGTCCTCCGACAGCATCCCGAGCGGGTTGCGCACCGCCAGCATGGCCTCGAAGATCTCGCGCGCCTGGTCGCGCCGGCCGATGCGGGCCAGCGCGTCGATGCGCCAGAAGGTGCAGATGTTGAAGGCCGTCTCAGGCTTGCCGAAGTCGTCCGGCGCCTCGTAGCGGCGCATGTAGGGACCGTCGCACAAGGTCTCCTCCAGCGCCTTCACCGTTGAGAGGAAGCGCGGGTCGAGCGGATCGATGAAACCCACCTCGCTCATCAGCAGCACACTCGCATCCAGCTCGCGCCCGCCGAAGCTTTCGGCGAAGACCTGGCGCGATTCGTTCCAGGACTCGGCGAGGATGCGCTCGCGCATGCGCGCGGCATGCTCGCGCCAGTAGGCCGCACGCACCGGCAGTTGCAGCTTTTCGCCGATCTTGCACAGCCGGTCGCAGGCCGCCCAGCTCATCAGCGCCGACGAGGTGTGCACGCGCGCGCGCGTGCGCAGTTCCCACATGCCGGCATCGGGCGTGCCGAACACGCGCACCGCCTGCTCGCCCACCTGCTCGAGGATGTGGTACTCGGTGGCGCCGCCCCGGTGCAGAAGCCGGTGATCGTGGAACGCCTGCGCCGCGCCCATCACCACGTTGCCATACACATCGTGCTGTAAATGCTCCTGGGCCTGGTTGCCCACCCGCACCGGTCCCATGCCGCGGTAGCCGGGCAGGTACTCCAGAATCGCCTCGGGCAGCTCGCGCTCCAGCCCGATGCCATACAGTGGCTGAATATGGCCGTCGCGCGACTGCATGACCACGTTCGACAGCCAGCGCAGGTAGTCTTCCATGGTGGCCACCTCGGACAGGCTGTTCAGCGCGCGGATGACAAAGAAGGCGTCGCGCAGCCAGCAGAAGCGGTAGTCCCAGGTTCGGCCGCTGTTGGGCGCCTCGGGAATGCTGGTGGTCATCGCGGCGACGATGGCGCCGGTCTCCTCGAACAGCGAGAGCTTGAGCGTGATTGCGGCGCGGATCACCGCGTCCTGCCATTCGCTTGGCACCGCCAGGCGACGCGACCACGCCTTCCAGTAGGCCGTGGTTTCCTGCTCGAAATCGCGCGCGGTCTCCTCCACGCCGCCGCTCAGTGTCTCGTCCGGCCCGAGAATGAAGCTGTAGTCCCGCATGAGCAGGAAGGGGGTGTGCGACAGCACATAGGCCAGCGGCGCATCGGTGGTCATGCGCAGCGTCATGCCGTCACCGACGTAGCGCACGTGGCTGCTGCCGCGCGTGATTTCCGGCACCGTGCGCCCCCAATCGAAGCGCGGCGCGAGCACCACGCGCACTCTCGGCGCGCCGCGCACCGGGCGGATCCGGCGCACCAGCGAGGTGGGACGGAAGTAGCGGCCCAGGCGGAAGAAGCGCGGTGCGAAGTCGGTGATTTCCAGGCAGTTGCCGCGCACATCGGTGAGCCGCGTGCGCAGGATGGCGGTATTGGGCTCGTACCACTGCTTGGCGCGATGGAAGTCCTCGATCTCGATGGAGAAATGGCTGCCGTTCTCGCTGGGATCGAGCAGGGCATTGAAGACCGGGTCGCCGTCGAAGCGCGGCAGGCAGCACCAGACGATGCGGCCGCGCGCGTCGACCAGCGCCGAGAAGGTACAGTTGCCGATCATGCCGAGCGACAGCGACGGGTCGGCATGGCGGCCGGCGGAGCCGGTACCGGCATCTGCGGCGGCGGATGCAGCGGATGCGGCGGATGCGGCTGTCGACGCCGTGGCGGAGGCGGTAGCGGTGGCAGACGCGCTTGCCGTGGAAGATGCGGCGGACACTTGGGTCACAGGGATTCCTCCTTCAAGAAGACATGTCCCGCGCCGGCGTCCCGCCATGCGCGGCCAGCGCCGCGGCGGAGCGGTGCAGCCAGCAGCGCAGCGCGGCCGGCCCGGGCACGCTGACTGTAGCGGCGCTCGGCCGCTCGCCCACCAGCACACCGATGCCGCCCAGCCGCCGCACCGCGACAAACCCAGCCTCATCGGTGACATCGTCGCCGGCAAACATCGGGCGACGCGTGGCGAACGGCGCGGCGCGCATGAAGGCGGCGATCGCGCCGCCCTTGTCGACGCCTGCGGTCTTGATTTCCAGCACCATCTTGCCCGGCAGGACTTCCAGTCCGGGCAGCCCCCGCACCGCCTCGGCCACCGCCTCGCGCACCAGCGGCTCCAGCTGGGGAGCGGCGCGGAAATGCAGGGCCAGCGCGGCCGACTTGGGCTCCAGGCGCAAGGCCGGGTAGGCCTGCGCCAGCGGCCCCAGGCGTGCCAGCAGCGGCGCCAGCGCGGGAAACGGCGGCGCCGCGACGGCCTCGGCGCCGTTGCGGTACTCGGCGCCGTGGACGCCGGCCGCGGGCAGCCGCAAGGGCTGCAGGAAATGGTCGAGCTCCGCGATGGGGCGGCCCGAGATGATGGCCAGGGCGCCGTCCAGCTCCGCGTGCAAGCGGCGCAGCGTGCCCACCAGTTCCGGCTCCACCCGCACCAGTTCCGGGCGCGGCGCGAGATCGGCCAAGGTGCCGTCGAAGTCCAGGAACAGCGCGGTATTCGGTTCGATCAGAGCAAGCGAAGACATCTGCAGACACCGTAGCATGCGTAATCGGCGAGCGTCCACCCGGCGCCGTCCTACACGCCGGATGCCGGCGGCATGGCGTCGGCGCCGCATTGCCTGCCGCCTCGGCCTGCCTTGCCATCCATTATCATTAGCGCTTTGCGCATTTTCCAGGCACTTTGCCGGCTGCTTCCGCCGGCTGCCGTTTTTGCCCGCTTTTTGCCGTTCCCTGCCGCTATTGAGCCGCCCCGCCGGCGCCGACGATGACCCGCAAACCCGATTACCTGAAGAAGATCCTGACCGCCAAGGTGTACGACGTGGCACAGGAAACCGAACTGACCTACGCGCACCAGCTGTCGGCCCGCACCGGCAATGCCGTCTGGTTCAAGCGCGAGGACACCCAGCCGGTGTTCTCGTTCAAGCTGCGCGGCGCCTACAACAAGATGGCCTCGCTGACGCCCGAGGAACTCAAGCGTGGCGTGATCGCCGCATCGGCCGGCAACCACGCGCAAGGGGTGGCGCTGTCGGCGGCCCGGCTGCAATGCCGCGCCATCATCGCCATGCCGGTCACCACCCCGCAGGTGAAGATCGATGCCGTGCGCGAACGCGGCGGCAAGTGGGTCGAGATCGTGCTGCACGGCGAGTCCTACAGCGACGCCTACAACCATGCGGCCACGCTGGAGAAGAAGCACAAGCTGACCTTCATCCACCCCTTCGACGATCCCGAGGTGATCGCCGGCCAGGGCACCATCGCCATGGAGATCCTGCGCCAGCACCCGGCGCCCATCCACGCCATCTTCGTCGCCATCGGCGGCGGCGGCCTGATCTCCGGCATCGCCGCCTACATCAAGGCGGTGCGCCCCGAGATCAAGGTCATCGGCGTGCAGACGGTGGACTCCGATGCGATGAAACGTTCGGTCGACGCCGGCAAGCGCGTCGAACTGAAGGACGTGGGCCTGTTCTCGGACGGCACCGCGGTCAAGCTGGTGGGCAAGGAGACCTTCCGCATCACGCGCGAGCTGGTCGACGACATCATCCTGGTGGACACCGACGCCATCTGTGCCGGCCTCAAGGATGTGTTCCAGGACACCCGCAGCATCCTGGAACCGGCCGGCGCGCTGGCGGTGGCGGGCCTGAAGGCCTACGCCGAGCGTGAGAAGCTCAAGGGCGAAACGCTGGTGGCGATCGCCTGCGGCGCCAATATGAACTTCGACCGCCTGCGCTTCGTCGCCGAGCGCGCCGAGGTGGGCGAGGCGCGCGAGGCGGTGTTCGCCGTCACCATCCCGGAAGAGCGCGGCAGCTTCAAGCGCTTCTGCGAACTGGTCGGCACGCGCAGCGTGACCGAGTTCAACTACCGCATCGCCGACAACAGCGTGGCGCACATCTTCGTCGGCCTGCAGATCAGCAGCCGGGCGGAGAGCGACAAGATCGCCGCCAACTTCCGCCGGCACGGCTTCGACGCGCTCGACCTCTCCAACGACGAGCTGGCCAAGCAGCATATCCGCTACATGGTGGGCGGCCACTCGCCGCTGGCGCAGGATGAGCTGCTGTACCGCTTCGAATTCCCCGAGCGCCCGGGCGCGCTGATGAAGTTCCTCTCCAGCATGAGCCCGAACTGGAACATCAGCCTGTTCCACTACCGCAACCAAGGCGCCGATACTTCGAATATCCTGGTCGGCATCCAGGTGCCGAAGAACGAGAAGCGAGACTTCCGCGCCTTCCTGTCCACGCTGGGCTACACGCACATCGACGAGACCGACAACCCCGTCTACAAGCTGTTCCTGGCCTGAGACAGCCGTCAGACCACCTGAACCCGTTCCTGCCCAGCGCGGGAACGGCAAGCGAGGCAAAGCATGAGCCTTCCCGAACACTCCCCACTGGGCAAGCCTTCGGCCTACAAGGCCGAGTACGACCCCACCCTGCTCTTCCCCATCCCGCGCCAGCCCAAGCGCACCGAGATCGGCCTGCCCGAAGGCAAGCGCGCGCCCTTCTTCGGCGTGGACATCTGGAATGCCTATGAGCTGTCGTGGCTGAACATGAGGGGCAAGCCGCAGGTCGCGCTGGCCAGCTTCATGATCCCGGCCGACTCGCCCAATATCATCGAATCGAAGTCGTTCAAGCTGTACCTGAACTCATTCAACCAGAGCAAGATCGCCTCGGCCGAGGCGCTGCAGCAACTGCTGCAGCATGACCTGTCGGAGGCCGCCGGCGCCACCGTGCAGGTACGCATCACGGCCGAAGCCGCCTTCGGCCAGCAGCGCATGGGCGAACTGGACGGCCTGCTGCTCGACCGCCTCGACATCGAGACCGACATCTACGAGCCCGCGCCGCACCTGCTGCGCGCGGACCAGGACGAATCGCCGGTGGAGGAAACGCTGGTCTCGCACCTGCTCAAGTCGAACTGCCTGGTGACCGGGCAGCCCGACTGGGGCAGCGTGCAGATCCGCTATGTGGGCGCGCCGATCGACCAGGAAGGACTGCTCAAGTACCTGATCTCCTTCCGCAACCACAACGAGTTCCACGAGCAGTGCGTGGAGCGGATCTTCATGGACGTGCTGCGCCAGTGCAAACCGGTCAAGCTGGCCGTCTACGCACGCTATACGCGCCGCGGCGGGCTGGACATCAACCCCTTCCGCACCAACTACAACACGCCCTGGCCGGACAACCGGCGCAACGCGCGGCAATAGGTAGCAGGTAGCAGGCTGGCGCATCGTGGGCGGCCCCGGCCGGGCCGGGGCGGGCCAGCCGGGCGTGCGCCACGCCGGCGCTCAGAACTCGGAGTGGAAACGCACGCCGTAGAACTTCGCCGGCCCGCGCGCCGCGTTGTAGCCCGGATTGCGGATGTACTGGAAGTCCGGGCTGACGCTCAGGTACTTGAAGACCTGGACGCTGTAGAACACTTCGAACACCTGCTCGGGCGCGTAGTCGAGCGCGCCGTCGCCCAGGAAGGCGCCCTGCCCGCCCGCCGCCAGATAGGCGCGGTGGTCCCGCCCCAGCATATTGATCGCCATGGCCAGGCCGACGTTGTCGCGCGGGCGGCCCCAGGCCGTGCCGGCCAGGATGCCGCCGAGCGATACCTGGCGGCCGATCTCGGTAAAGGCGTAGGTCTCGGTCTTGTCGTCGGACATGTTCGCGCGCAGGAAGACGCCCAGCGAATCATTGACCTTCTGCATGAAGGACAGCCCGATGCCGACCTTCGCGTGCTCCTGGCGCACATTGGCCACATCGGGCGTGGTGCCCGTGGCCTGCCCGAAGGCGATGGCGTCGCTGAACGAGCCCATGCGCGCCTTGTTGCGCCAGAGCAGCAGGCGCGCCACGCCGGGCTGGCCCGCCAGCTTGTAGCGGCGCTCGAACTCCAGGATGTCGCCGTAGTGCTCGAACATCCGCGTGTCCAGCTCCAGGCCGTTTGACTCCAGCGGCTGCAGGAAGCGGCCGAAGCGCACCGACCAGTCGTCGCCGATGTACTCCAGCGACAGGCCCCAGTCGTAGCCGCGCGCATCGGCGGGATAGTCGAAGGAACCGTGCGCCATGAAGGACCAGTTCATGAACTGCGTGCGCGGATCCGAACCGTAGTCATTCTGGTCGAACACGTCGAGCACGCTGAAGTTGCCCGCGGTCAGCACCAGGCGGCGCTTGTCCACGCTGCCGGCGAACTGGTTGAAATCGGCCTCCTGCTGTTCCGTGCCGCCACCCAGCCCCCAGGTCTGGCGCAGGAAGGCACGCGCGCGATAGACGGTCGGGCTGGTGCTCGACACCTTGGCCAGTTCCCCGTTGGTCGGCCCGCCCAGGCCGTGCAGGCCGGAAAAGGGCACGCCCTGCGTGACCTCCGGATTCAAGTGGAACTCCGCGCCGTGCCACAGGCGCATGCCCAGATCCAGCGTGGTGCTGAACGAATAGCTCTTCGCGCGTTCCGGCATCAGGCTGTTGGGGCCGGAATAGGCAGCATCGAAAGCTGGCTGGCGCTGCCAGACATAGGTGGCCTGGCCATGGAAGGCGAACCGGTCCTCCTCCGGATTCTGCGCGGGCGTGGCGGCTGCTTCCGCTGCGGCGCCCGTCGAGGAGGCGGCGCCCGTTTCCGCCGACGCCGCCGGAGTTGGCGCCGCCGTGTCGCCCGCCGCCGCTGCCTGGGACCAGGCTGGCGCGGCGCTCAGCGACAGCGCGGCGCTCAGCAGCAGGCAACAAAAGGGGCTGGCCGCCCGAATGGCGTTCTGGGGAAACAGCATGAAAAAAAGGGGGCAGGTTCGGCAGGGCGCGGGTCCGCAGGGCCCATGCGGCTATCGGCGGACGAAGCATAGCCAAGCCGGAATGACATGTCCACCTTGCATTGCTGCAACGCAACATGTGATCGATCCGCAAAGCGTTTTCACCGAGTAGCCCCGGCTGCACCTCCCTGCCATCTCGCCTCCGCGCGGAACCCCACCCTGGCAGGCAGGCAGCCAGGCGGCCAGCCGGATGCGGCTTGAATTAATTAATGCGCCAATTAATATGAATTGATCGCCAGGAGCTGCCCATGCCGCCTGCCCCGTCCACCGGATCCGTGCCCGTACCGGCCGCTGCGCCGGCAGCCGAGGCCTTGCCCGGCGCAACCAGCACCGCGCGCGGAGCCGGTCCGCGCCGCCCCGGGCGGCCGAGCCGGCCTGGCGAAGACAGCCCCGGCCAGCGGGCCCTGCTGCTCGACACGGCAACCGTGCTGTTTGCCGACCGCGGCGTGGCTGCCACGCCCATCAAGGCCATCGCGGCCGCTGCCGGCGTGACGCCGGCCCTGGTGCACTACTACTTCCGCGACCGCGGGCAACTGCTCGACGCCGTGGTCGACGAGCGGCTGCGCCCGCTGATCGAGCAGGTGTTCGCCCCCCTCGATGCGGTCATGGCCGAAGCCGCCGCGGCCCGGGAGCCCGATATCCCGGCACTATTGCGCGGCATTGCCGTGCGCCTGATCCGCATGGCGGCAGCCACGCCCTGGCTTCCCGGGCTATGGATCCGCGAGATCGCCGGCGTGGACGGCCAACTGCGCGAGCGCATGCTGCACCGGGTTGTCCTGCAGCGCGCAGGGCGGCTGATCGCAGGCCTGCAGGCAGCACAGGCGCGCGGGGCGATCGCGCCGGGGCTGGAGCCGCCGCTGCTGATCGTCTCGCTGATCGGACTGACGCTGCTGCCACTGTCCACGGCCCATATCTGGCGCCAGCTCCCGGGGGCGGCCTCGATCGACAGCGAGGCACTGGCCCGGCATGTCGGCGCCTTGCTGGCGCACGGCTTGTCGCCCGCGCCGCCCGTGCCGCCCTCCCCTCGTCGCCACGCCTGAGCCTTGCGCCACGGAACCGCCATGCCAGCCCGAAACCCGACCCCGCCTCCCGCACCGCGGCCGCCTGCGCGATCTGCCCACACCGCCCGCCCCGCCTGGCCGGTGCTGCTTGCCGCCTGCGCGCTCGCCGCGGGTTGCGGCCGGCCGGCAGCGCCGAGCTGGCAGGGCTATGTCGAGGGCGAATTCGTCAATGTGGCGTCGCCGTTCGCCGGCCGCCTCGAGCAGCTTGCCGTCGCCCGTGGCCAGCTGGTGGCTGCCGGGGCGCCGCTCTTCGTGCTGGAGGACGATGATGAGCGCGCCGCGCGCGACCAGGCCGCCGCCCAGTTGCAAGCGGCCCAGGCGCAACTCGAGGACCTGCGCACCGGCAAGCGGCCGCCCGAAGTGGATGTGAATCGCGCCCAGCTCGCGCAGGCGCGCGCCCAGGCCCAGCGCAGCGCCACCCAGTTCGCACGGGACACCGTGCAATTGGCCGCAGGCGGCATCTCGCAGGCCCAGCTGGACGACAGCCGCGCCACGGCGCAGGCCGACGCGGCGCACGTGCGGGAACTGCAGCGCAGCGTCGACGTGTCCCGCCTGCCCGGCCGCGATGCCCAGCGCGAGGCGCAGGCGCGGCAGGTGGAGGCGGTGCGCGCCGCGCTGGCGCAGGCGGAGTGGAGGCTGTCACGCAAGCGCATCGCCGCCACGCAGGGCGGGCTGGTCTATGACACCGTGTTCCGGCTCGGCGAGTGGGTGCCGGCGGGCAGCCCGGTGGTGCGCATGCTGCCGCCGGGCAACGTCAAGGTGCGCTTCTTTGTGCCCGAGGCGGAGGTAGGCAGCCTGCGCTACGGCGAGGCCATCACCGTGCGCTGCGACGGCTGCGCGCGCCCGGTGCCGGCCCGCATCAGCTTCATCTCCAACGAGGCCGAGTACACGCCCCCGGTGATCTACAGCAACGAGACGCGGCGCAAGCTCATCTTCCTGGTCGAGGCCCGCCCGTCGCCGGCCGATGCGCCCGCGCTGCATCCCGGCCAGCCGGTGGCGGTGAGCAGGCCATGAGCACGAGCGAACGGCAAGGCCCCGCGCCGACGGGCGGCAGCAATGGCCGCAATGACAGCCATGGCGGCGGCAGCGCCGACGCTCCCGCCATCGACGTGCGCGGCCTGAGCAAGCGCTACGGCAACAAGCTGGTGGTGGATGCGCTGACCATGCAGGTGCGCCATGGCGAGATCTTCGGCTTCCTCGGCCCGAACGGCAGCGGCAAGACCACCTCGATCCGCATGATGTGCGGACTGCTGACGCCGGACGGCGGCGAGGGTTCCTGCCTGGGCTACGACATCCTGCGCCAGAGCGCCGAGATCAAGCGCCGCGTCGGCTATATGACGCAGAGGTTCTCCTACTGGGAGGACCTCTCGATTCGCGAGAATCTGGATTTCGTCGCGCGCATGTACAGCATGCCACGCCGGCGCGAAGCGGTGGACCGCGCACTGGAGGATCTCGGCCTGGCCGACCGCGCCCAACAGCTCGCGGGCGCGCTGTCGGGCGGCTGGAAGCAGCGCCTGGCGCTGGCGGCCTGCCTGTTGCACGAGCCCCAGTTGCTGCTGCTCGACGAGCCCACCGCCGGCGTCGACCCGAAAGCGCGGCGGGACTTCTGGGAGCAGCTCTACCAGCTTGCAGCGCGCGGCATCGCGGTGCTGGTCAGCACGCACTACATGGACGAGGCCGAGCGCTGCCACAAGCTCGCCTACATCGCCTACGGCAAGCTGCTGGCGCAGGGCACCGCCGCCGAGGTGGTGGCCAGCCAGCAGCTGTGTACGTGGTCGGTACAGGGCGATGATCTCGCCGCGCTGTCGGCACGCCTGCAGGGCGCGCCTGGCGTGGACCAGACCGTGGTCTTCGGCAGCGCACTGCATGTCACGGGCCGTGACGCCGAGACCCTGGCCGCGACGGTTGCACAGGTGGCCGGACCGCGCTATCGCGCCGAGCGCGTCGACACCGGCCTGGAAGACGTCTTCATCCACATGATGAGCCGCGCCGACGACACCATGAACGGCTCGGCCCAGCGCCCGCCGCGCACGGGAGCACAGCCATGACAGAACCGGCCCGCGCTCCCGCGCCACAGCGGTCCGGCTTCTCCGTGCAGCGCTGGTGGAGCATCGTGCTGAAGGAATTCCTGCAGCTGCGCCGCGACCGTGTCACCTTCGCCATGATCGTCGGCATTCCCATCATGCAGCTGCTGCTGTTCGGCTTCGCCATCAACTCGGATCCGCGCCACCTGCCCACGGCCGTGATCAGCGCGGACCAGAGCGAGTTCACGCGCTCCTTCATCGCCGGCCTGCAGAACTCCACCTACTTCCGCGTGACCGGCACGCTGCCGACCGAGGATGCCGGACGCGAGGCCTTGATGAAGGGAGAGGCGCAGTTCGTCGTCAACATCCCGGCCGACTTCTCGCGGCGGCTGCTGCGCGGCGAACGCCCCGCGCTGCTGGTGGAAGCCGATGCCACCGATCCCTCCGCCACGACCGCCGCCATCGCCGCGCTGACACAGATGCCGTTCAGTGTGGCCGACAAGGATCTGCAGGGCGCGTTGGCGCCGCTGGCCGGCGGCAAGCCGCCCTTCGACGTGCTGGTGCACCACCTCTACAACCCGGAGGGCATCACCCAGTACAACATTGTCCCCGGCCTGATGGGCGTGATCCTGACCATGACCATGGTGATGATGACCGGGCTGGCGATGACGCGCGAACGCGAGCGCGGCACCATGGAGAACCTGCTGGCCACGCCGGTGCGGCCGCTGGAGGTGATGACCGGCAAGATCGTGCCCTACATCCTCATCGGCCTGATCCAGGCCACCATCATCCTGCTGGCGGCGCGATGGGTGTTCCATGTGCCCTTCTTCGGCTCCGTGCTGGCGGTCTACCTGGCCTCGCTGCTGTTCATCGCGGCCAACCTGACGGTGGGCATCACGCTGTCCTCGCTGGCACAGAACCAGCTGCAGGCGGTACAGCTGACCTTCTTCTATTTCCTGCCCAACATCCTGCTGTCCGGCTTCATGTTCCCCTTCCAGGGCATGCCGGGCTGGGCCCAGGCCGTCGGCAACGTGCTGCCGATGACCTACTTCCACCGCATGATCCGCGGCATCCTGCTCAAGGGCAACGGCTGGGCCGAGCTGTGGCCGAACGTCTGGCCGATGGCGCTATTCATGGTGGTGGTGATGGCGATTGCCCTGCGCTTCTACCGGCGCACGCTCGACTGATGGGGAGGCGAGCATGAGATTTCCTGCACGATTGCCTGCACGACTCCCTGCTCTGATGCCTGCGCGGTTGCCTGCGCGGTTGCCTGCCGGCGGCCAGGCCCGGTCCGGCACGCGCCTGTCGCCCTGGCTGGCGCTGGCCGCGCCGCTGGCGCTCGCTGGCGGGTGCGCGGTCGGCCCCGACTTCCAGGCGCCGCCCGCGCCGCGCGAGGCAAGCTACACGGCCGCGCCGCAGCCGGCGCGTACCGCACAGGCCGACACCCCGCTTGGCGAAGCGCAGGCGCTGGAGGCCGGCGCCGACGTGCCGTCGCGCTGGTGGACGCTGTTCGGCAGCGCCGAGCTGGACCGCGCGGTAGACACCGCGCTGGCGTCCAGCCCCAGCATCGCGCAAGCGCGCGCCCGGCTGCAGCAGGCGCAGCACGACCTGGCCGCGCGCAGCGGCGCCACGCAATGGCCCTCGGTCGACGCCAAGCTGAACACCACGCGCCAGCAGGTCAACTTCCAGAGCCTGGGCATCAACGCGTTTCCCAGCCCCGGGCCGTTCACACTGTACGGCGCCTCGGTGCAGGTCTCCTATGTGCTGGACCTGTTCGGCGGCCAGCGGCGCGAACTGGAAGGACTGCGCGCGGCTGTCGACTACCAGCGCTTCGAATGGCAGGCCGCACGCCTGTCACTGGCGGCCAACGTGGTCACCGCGGCCATCCGCGAGGCGGGCCTGCGCGCGCAGCTGGCCGAGCTGCAGGCAATCGCCGCCGCGCAGCGGCGCAGCCTGGACATCATGCGGGTGCGCCTTGACGCCGGCGGCGTGGCGAAAGTCGACGTGCAGCGCCAGCAGGGCGAGCTGGACCAGACCGAGGCGCAGCTGCCGGACCTGGCACGCCAGCTCGCAGCCACCCGGCATCAGCTTGCGGTGTACCTCGGCCTGCCGCCGGCCAGTGCCGGCGACACGCCCGGCGTGGAGGACGGCATGGTGCCGGCCTTCCATCTCGAGGCGCTCCACCTGCCGGCCACGCTGCCGCTGAGCCTGCCCTCCACGCTGGCGCAGCGGCGTCCCGACATTGCCGCGGCGCAGGCGCTGCTGCACCAGGCGTCGGCCAATATCGGCGTGGCCACCGCCAATCTCTATCCGCAACTGACGCTGACCGGCAGCGCCGGCTCGCAGAGCGTGTCGGCCAGCGAACTGTTCCACAGCTTCAACGTCTGGAGCCTGGCGGCCGGGCTGGTGCAGCCGGTCTTCCACGGCGGCGAGCTGCTCGAGCGCAAGCGCAGCGCGGAGGCCGCCTACGAGCAGGCCCTCGCGGCCTATCGCCAGGTCGTGCTGCAGGGCCTCCAGGAGGTCGCCGACACGCTGCGCGCGCTCGAAGCCGATGCACTGGCACTGCGCGCGCGCGCCGACGCCGCACGCCAGGCCGGCGCTACGCTGGACATCATCACCGGCCAGTACCGCGCCGGCGGCGTCAGCCAGCTAGCGCTGCTCGATGCTGAGCGGCAATACCGGCAGGCAGTGCAGGACCTGGTGCAGGCCAAGGCCAACCGGCTCGCCGATTCGGCCGCGCTGCTGCAGGCACTGGGCGGGGACGGCTGGCGCGAGGCGGGGCTGGCGTCATCCGCACCGGGCGACAGTTCTCCGGACAGCGCTGCGCCGGCTCAGCGCGCCAGGTAGCCGCGCAGGCGCCGCACGCCCTCGTCGAGCCGCGCCGTGTCGCAGGCATAGCACCAACGCACGAAACCCTCCCCTTCGTCGCCGAAGGCGCTGCCCGGCGCCAGCCCCAGGCCGGCCTCTCGCACCAGCCGCTTGCACAGGGCCAGGCTGTCGCCGGCCCCGGCCAGGCGGAAGAAGATGTACATGGCGCCTTCCGGCGCATGCGCATCCACGCCCGGCAGCGCCGACAGCGCGTTCATCAGGTGATCGCGCGCGGCGCGCAGCCGACTGACCAGATCGCGCGTGAAGGCCTCGCCCTCGCGCACGGCGACCACGCCCGCCTCCTGCACGAAGGCTGGCGCGCACGACGTGTTGTATTCGATCAGCTTGCCCACATCGCCCTCCATGGCCGCGGGCAGCACCATCCATCCGAGCCGCCATCCCGTCATCAGCCAGGCCTTGGAGAAGGAGTTGATGCAGATCACGCGCTCCTCGCGCGAGGCGATGTCGAGAAACGACGGCGCAGCGCCGCCTACGCCGGGCTCGCTGCCGTAGTACAGGCGCTCGTAGACCTCGTCGGCGATGATCCAGATGCCGTGCCGGCGGCAATGCGCCAGCACCGCCTGCTGCGCCGCGCGCGACATGGCCCAGCCGGTCGGGTTGTTGGGTGAGTTGATCAGCAGCGCGCGGGTGTCCGGCGTGAGCGCCGCCAGCAGGCGGTCCAGGTCGAGGGTCCAGCCATCGGCGCCGTAGTCGAGCGAAACGGTCTGCACGGTGGCACCGAGGATCTTCGGGATCTCCACCAGGTTGGGCCACAGTGGCGTGACGGCGACGATGCGGTCGCCCGGCCCGGCCACCAGCTGCGCGGCCAGCATCAGGCCGCTGTCGCCCGAGACTGGTGACCGCGACGTGTGCCACGCTGGTGGGGCCATGCAGCACGCTGACGTAGTCCGCCAGCGCAGCGCGCAGCGGCGTGATGCCGAGGTTGTGCGTGTAGAAGGTGGCGCCGGCCGCCAGCGCGCGGCTGCCGGCATCGCGGATGAAATCCGGCGTAACCTGGTCCGATTCGCCGAACCAGAAGGGCAGCACGTCCGGCAGGCCGATGCCCGCATTGGCGACCTCGCGGATGCGCGAGGCGCGCAACTGGCGCACGGCCTCGCGCGCCTGCGCGGGGAAGTTGGCGGACGGGTGGACCGGGCTGGCGGACATCGGCGCGTCTCCTTGGCGTAGGGCGGGAAAGGCAAGCGTACCTGAAAGTCGCGTGCCGGGCACGCGGGCGCCAGGCGGGCTGCACACGGGCCCACCTTGGGCCCACCAAGGCAGCGCGCCGGCTAGCGCTGGTCGTCGTCGCGCGGCATCAGGCCGAACTTGGGCTTCAGCCCAAAGCTACTGCCGGTGTCCGAGTCGGGTCGCAGCGTGTACTGGCTGGCATGGCTGGAGCGGCTGGAGGCGGCCGCGCCCGTGGCGCCATCCCCGGCGCCGCGCGGCGGCGTTGCGAGGCGGGTACTGCGTGGCTGTGCCGCCGCCGCGCTGGCGGCGGCCGCCTGGCGCCCGGCGCCCCAGGCAGGCACCGCGGCGCACGGCAGCAGCGCTGCCAGCATCAAGTAAAGAATAGGCCTCACGGCAGGATCGCCGGTTGCGGGCCGGCCGGATTGCGAGACCCTCATTGTGACAGGCCTGCGCCCCGCCGTGCGGGCCGCGCACCGGCCTTCGCCATTCAGCCGCGCGCGGCGGGCAGCACCGCGTCCACCGCCTGCGTGAAGCGCTCGACGATGCGCTCGATGTCGGCTTCGGTGCAGATGAAGGGCGGCGCGAACAAGACATGGTCGCCGTGCACGCCGTCGACGGTACCGCCCATCGGATACACCAGCAGGCCCTGCTGCATCGCCGCCGCCTTGAGCCTGGCGTGCGTCTTCTGCGCCGGATCGAGCGTGGCCTTGCTGGCGCGGTCCGCCACGAATTCCACGCCGACGAACAGGCCGCGGCCGCGCACGTCGCCCACATTGGGATGCTCGCCCAGCCTCTCGCGCAGGCGCGCACGCAGCTGCTCGCCGCGTGCCAGCACATTGGCCAGCAGCCCTTCCTCGGCAATGGTGCGCTGGACCGCCAGCGCCGCCGCGCAGGCCGTGGCATGGCCGATATAGGTGTGGCCATGCTGGAAGAAGCCGCTGCCGCCGACGATGGCGTCATAGATGCGATCCGCGCACAGCGTTGCGCCGATGGGCTGGTAACCGGCGCCGAGGCCCTTGGCGATGGTGACGATATCGGGCACCACGCCATCCTCCTCGCAGGCGAACAGATGGCCGGTGCGGCCCATGCCGGACATCACCTCATCCAGGATCAGGAGCACGCCGTACTTGTCGCAGACAGCACGGATGCGCTTCAGGTAGTCGGCCACCGGCGGCACCGCACCGGCGGTGGCGCCGACCACCGTCTCCGCCACGAAGGCAGCAACGCTGTCGGGGCCGAGTTCGAGGATCTTGGCCTCCAGCTCGTCGGCCAGGCGCTGCGCATATTGCACGTCCGTCTCGCCCGCCGCCTGGTCGCGATAGGCATAGCACGGCGACACATGATGCGCCGGCACCAGCAGCGGCAGGAAAGGCTCGCGCCGCCAGGCATTGCCGCCGATGGCCAGCGCCCCCAGCGTATTGCCGTGGTAGCTCTGGCGCCGCGCGATGAAGTGCCGCCGCGCCCCCTGCCCGATCTCCACGAAGTACTGGCGCGCGAGCTTCAGCGCCGCCTCCACCGCTTCCGATCCGCCCGAGACGAAGTAGACATGGTTCAGGTCGCCCGGCGCCGCCTCGGCCAGTTCGGTGGCCAGCGTCTCCGCCACCTCGGTGGTGAAGAACGAGGTATGCGCGTAGGCCAGGGTCTCCACCTGCCGCCGGATCGCCTCGACCACGCGCGGATGCCCGTGGCCCAGGCAGGACACGGCGGCGCCGCCGGAGGCATCGATATAGCGCTTGCCCTTGCTGTCGATCAGTTCGATGCCCTGGCCGCCCACGGCCATCGGAAGGGCCTGGCGCGGATTGCGGTGGAATACGTTGCTCATGGGGAAATAGGGATGGATTGCGCAGGCGCAGGCCTGCTGCGAAGCGGTCAAAGCCAGCCGACAGGCCGCCCGATGCAAGTCGCCAGTATAGGAAAGGCCTCCCAGCTATGCAACATATGTTTCGTTTATATAATCACAGAAACACACATATCATCGGCACGGAGATGCCGCGGGGTGTATCGCCGGTGCAACGGCGATCGCTTGCCGCATTAGTTGTGCAACAATCGTTACACCCACTGATCGACACCCCCAGATGCATCCCGACAGCGCCCTCCCGCCAGGCAGTCCCGAAGAACTGCTCGCCCGGCTACGCACCCTGTTTCCCGAACTCAGCACACAGTTCCAGGGCGGCGCACGCTACCTGCTCGACCATCCGCAGGACATCCCCGTCCTGTCGATGCGCAAGCTGGCCGCCAATGCGGGCGTCCAGCCCGCCACGCTGGTGCGCCTGTCACAGTTTCTCGGGTTCGACGGCTGGCAGAGTCTGCGCGAGCTGTTTGTCGATGCGCTGCGCGCGGGCCCGCAGCCTTATGCCAAGCGCGCCCGCAGATTGGTGCGCGAGAGCGGGTCGAGCCGCATGCTGGCCGAGATGCTGGACGCGCAGCACCAGAACCTCGATCGCATCGCCAACGCCAACGCGCAGACGCTGCCGCGCGCGGCAGACCTGATCGCCGCCGCGCCGAACCTGCACATCGCCGGCTTCCGCGCGTGCTTCCCCATTGCCTTCACCTTTCACTACGTGTACCGGCTGTTCCGCAGTTCCGTGCACCTGGTGCGCGGCGATGCCGGCACCCTGGAAATGGAGTTGCGCGCGATGGCGCCGAAGGACGCGGTGTTCGTCGCCAGCTTCGCACCGTATTCGCAGGAGAGCATCCGCGTGGCGACCGTGGCGCGCGCGGCAGGCTGCACCGTCATCGCGCTGACCGACAGCACGGTGGCTCCGATCGCGCTGGAAGCCGACTGCACGCTGCTGTTCTCGGTGGAAAGCCCGTCCTTCTTCCCTTCCGTCAGCGCCGGCGTGGCGGTGGTCGAAGCCCTGGTCGAGCAACTACTGGCGAAGCAAGGCAAGGACGCCATCCGGGCGCTGGAACTGGCCGAAGGCCAGCTTCACCAGGCCGGCGCCTACGTAGCGGCACACGGCAACTAGCCGGCATCGCTTACTCGAAGGCCTCGTCGCTCGGATTCGCGTAGGCCTTCCTGACCATCTCGCTCATCGGGAAATCGAAGTTGATGCCCTTGGGCGGCACCGGCTTGCTGAACCACTTCTCATAGAGCGCGTTGATCTCGCCGCTCTTCATCATCCCGGTCATCACGCCGTCGACCACCTGTTTGAAGCCAGGATCGTCCTTGGGCATCATGAATCCGTAGGCTTCGAAGGACTGGGGCGTGCCCACCACGACCCAGTCGGCCGGGTTCTGCGCCAGCGTGCGCGCGCCGGACAGCAGCACGTCGTCCATCATGAAGGCCGCCACGCGGCCGGACTGCAGGATCAGGAACGACTCGCCATAGTCCTTGGCGCTCTGGATGGTGATGTTGGCCTTCTTCTCGTCATTGAGCTTGCGCAGGATGCGCTCGGAGGTGGTCCCCGCATTGGTGACCACGGCCTTGCCCGACAGATCGGCAAAATCATGGACCGGGCCGCCTTTCCTGACCAGCAGGCGAGTGCCTGCAACGAAGAACGTGGTCGAGAAGGCAACCTGCTGCTGGCGCGCCTTCAGGTTGGTGGTCACGCCGCACTCGAGGTCGACGGTACCGTTCTGCACCAGGGATATGCGGTTCTGCGAGGTCACCGGCACCATCCTGACCTGCAGCGCGGGCAGTCCGGTTTCCTTCTTGACCTGGGCGATGACACGGTCGCAGATGTCCTGCGAGAAGCCCACGACCTTCTGGTTGCTGTCGTAGTAGGAGAACGGGATCGACGAGGTGCGGTGCCCGATCGAGATCGTGCCGGCCTGCTTGATCTTGCTCAGCGTCGGGCTGGCCGACACATCGGCGGCGCCGGCCGCGCCATGGGCCAGCAGGGAGGCCAGGCATGCCCCCACCAGGCTGGTGCTCTTCACGACTTTCATTGAACGCTCCTTGAATGTGGCATCCACGCGATGCGCCATCGCGATTCGGATGCTAAGCAACGAGCAACAAATGTTCCATCATGGATAACCATGAAACACATGTATAGTCACAAGAAGAAGGACATCATGGGGCACAAAGCGTGGCAAACGGCCAGGCAGATGGTGCATGCAGGCGTTTCCGCCCCATCCCTGGGCTCAACGCTTGTACTGCTAGCGTGCGACAATGCCCGCCCGCCCTTTGCAGCCGCAGCCAGTTCAAAGCCATGTCCAGCACCACGCCCTCGCGCACCGAACGCCTTGTCATGACCGGCTCCGCCGGCCGCATCGAGGTATTGCGGGACCAGCCCGCCGGCGAACTGCGCGGCGTGGCCGTCGTGGCCCATCCGCACCCCGCGCTCGGCGGCACCGCCGAGCACAAGGTGCCGCAGGTGCTGGCCCGCCTGCTCCAGTCGCTCGGCTACCTGACGGTGCGGCCGAACTTCCGCGGCGCGGGGCAGAGCGAGGGCGGGCATGACGAGGGAATTGGCGAGACCGAAGACCTGCTCGGCATCGTGCATGCCTTGCGCGCGGAGCATCCCGGCACGCCGCTGGCACTGGCCGGCTTCTCCTTCGGCGCCTTCGTGCAAGCGCGGGTGGCGGCCCGGCTGGCACAGGACGGCGTGGCGGTGGACCACCTGATCCTGGCCGGCATCCCCGCCGGCACCATCGAAGGCAGGCGCGACTACGACACGCCGGCAGTGCCGGGGCACGCGCTGGTGATCCATGGGGAGAGCGACGAGACGGTGCCGCTGGGCCTCGTGTTCGATTGGGCAAGACCGCAGCAGCTACCCGTGGTGGTGATCCCCGGCGCCGACCACTTCTTCAGCGGCAGGCTGCCCTTGCTGCGCTCGCTGGCAAGCCGCTACCTGCAGCGCCCGGCAACGGCCTAGGATTCCTCGCCGCCACGCTCGCGCGGACGTCGCGCTTCGGTGCGGCCGAGCCGGCGACACGCGGCCGTCCCCTGTGGATAAGCTGTGGAAAGGCCGTGGAAAGGCTGTGCATGCCGTGTGGACATGCGACGCGGAGCCGCACCGCCGACTTGGTCCCTCCCGACGCGACGAGGGCGTCCGCCGGCAACGCGCCTAGCGTGCCGATGCGGAGTCGGGCGATATCACGTCTATTAGCCGCTTCTGGTGGCCTTGACCAGGCATTCCGAGAGCTTGTCGAAGTGGCGCAACGCGGCTGGCGTCAACTCGACCTGCTTGCGCCGCGTGTCCTCGGTATCGGACAGCCGGATCCACCCCTTTTCCCGCATCGACTTCAGCCGCGCGTGCAGCGTGGACGGCGAGCCCAGCTCTGCGTGGTTGATCATGTCGCGCACCGACAACTGGTCCTTCGCCTGGCCCGCCCGGGCAACGAACTCGAGGATGCGCTGTTCCAGCGGATCGAGCGCCGGCAAGGTAGGCAAGCCGCGCACCGCTTCGGCCAATTGCAGAAAGCGCAAGTAGATGTCGGCAGGTCGGGTCATAGAGTCAGGCTTCAGTTCGCGCTAGTCCGCTGAATCATTGAAATGGGAGGTGAAGGACATGCCATGCGGGAATCAGCGCTAGGCGCAAAGCGCAGCAATAGCACGGCTATTGCGAGCATTTGCAACGACGCGATGAGCCCGCATGGCATGGCAGGCACCGACCGATTTCAGTGATTCAGTGGACTCGGGCTTGCGTCGGACTTTGATGCGCTATCATCGGTTCCCCGCTTTCTTTAGCGCGCAGCCCGAATTCTAATCCAATGCCAAACGTCCGCTTGCAAGCCGGCATGGTCATCGCGACAGTCGTGCTGTTCGTTGCAGCGCTGGCGCTGAACGAATGGGTGTTCACGCGCTCCGAGTTTGTGCGCGGCATCAACTGGGTCTATCTTCCCGCCGGGATACGGCTGCTGTGCACACTGTTGTTCGGGGAAGCCGGAGCCATCGGACTGATGATCGCCTCCTGGCTGGTCTGCTTCCTGTACTTCTTCCCGAACGATTTCAGCCGCGCATTGATGGGCGGCATCCTCGCGGCTGTCGCGCCCTATGTCGTGTACAAGCTGGCGCAAGCGCGCTTCGGCTTGCATGGGTCCCTGGCGAATCTCACGTCCAAGCGCCTGCTGGCCTGCATCCTTGCCTACTCGATCGGGGGCCCTTTGCTTCATCACATCTGGTTCTTCCTGCATGGCGACAGGGAGAATCTCGTGCAGGGCTTCCTGGTGATGTTCGCCGGCGACATCACCGGCACGCTGATCGTGATCTACACGATGAAGGGCCTGTTGGCGATTCTGGCCCGGCGGGCGGCGCGGACTCCTTGCTGAGGCAAGGCAGGTAGCGGGGAACGCCGCATCCTACGCCACGACGCCGCGCGCGGTCGGCATCAGCTTGACCAGCGGCAGACGCGCGTCCCTCCCTCCGAAGGCCAGCCATGGCCGCGCGCTGGAAAGGCCCGCCATCACGACACGCGGGACGGCAGGCGATCCGCCCTCGGCAGCTGGCAGCGCGCCATTGCCGGATATCGAACTGTCCTGCAACTGGAACAGTCTTTTGCCGATTCCGCTCTTCGCTTTGCATGGTCGCGCCCATTAGACTCTTTTGCGGTCGGCGGCACCGCCACCTGCCAGCATCAGCTCACGCGCCTTTACCATGCAGTGCAGAAATTGGATTCTTGCAGTTGTCACAGGCAGCCTTTGCGCTGCAGTTCATGCCGCGCCGGCCAAGGCTGGCGATGCCGCGCTGTTCGAGCCCGTCCGCTTTGGTGTCGCGGCCGGCGCTGGAAACGATGCTTCGATGCTTCGGCTCGAAGCGCGCTGGAACCTCGCCCGCGACCTGTGGAGCAGCCCGGCGCAGTCCTGGCGGCTGCGGATGGCGATCGAAGCCTCGGTCGGCGGCTGGAATCCGCACGGGGGGGATAGCACTCTGATGGGCGACATCGGTCTCACTCCGATATTTCGCCTGCAGGGCGGCGGCCGCAGCGGACCGTTCGCGGAGATCGCTGCCGGTCTCCACCTGCTTTCCCGAACCCGGGTTTCCGACACGAAGGCATTCTCGTCGGCGTTCCAGTTCGGCGATCGCCTGGCGATCGGCTACCGCTTCGGCGATGCCATCGATTCGGAGCTCGCGCTGCGGCTGCAGCATTATTCGAATGCCGGCATCAAGGAACCGAATCCCGGCATCAACTTCCTCATGCTGCAGTACTCGGCGCGATTCTGACCGCGCCTGCGCCGCCCGTGATGACCAAGGCCGCGCCGTGGCGCGCATGGTCCCATGGATGCATCGGAGCGAAGCGCCGATCGATTGCAGGAACGACGGCAGCCGGGCACGGTGCCCGGCAACTCCGAGAGAACGCGCTGCGATCAGCCTTGATCGCCGCCGCCGACCGGCAGCACGGTTCCGGTGATGTAGGCCGCTTCGTCCGAGGACAGGAAGAGGATGGCGTGCACCTGTTCGTCGATGGTGCCGTAACGGTGCATCAGGCTGGAAGCAATGGTCTGGTCAACGATGCCCTGGTACCACGCCGCCTCCTGCACGCTTTGCGGTTCCGGATTGCGCGGAATCACCCGTGGCGGGGCTTCGGTGCCGCCAGTGGCCACCGCGTTCACACGGATGCCGTCGCGCGCGTGCTCGAAGGCAAGGCTGGCGGTAAGCGCGTTCACACCGCCCTTGGCAGCCGCGTAGGGTACGCGGTAGATGCTGCGGGTGGCGATCGACGACACATTGACGATCACACCCTGGCGGCGCGCCAGCATGGCGGGCAGGACCGCGCGGCAGCACCAGAGCGTGGGAAACAGCGAGCGCCGGATCTCGGCCTCGATCTGCGCTTCCTCGTAGCACTCGAATGGCTTCGCCCAGATGGTGCCGCCGACATTGTTGACCAGGATGTCGACGTGGCCGAAAGCCGCCTCGGCTTCCCGCGCCATGGCGGTAGCGCCGGCGTAGGTCTCCAGGTCGGCATGCAGCGCGATGGCGCGGCCGCCCTCCCCCTGGATCTGCGCTGCCACCTCGTCGACCAGGGGCGAGCGGTCGACCAGCGCCAGCGCGGCCCCTTCGGCGGCTGCGGCAAGCGCCACGCCGCGCCCGATGCCCTGCGCGGCGCCGGTGACGATCATGGTCTTCCCGGCAAAGCGTGCGGATGTTCTCATGGCATGCTCCTCACTCACGCCGCATTGCTGGCGGAGAACTTCTCGTAGTAGAAGCCCGCGGGTTCGATGCCGCTGTCCTTGAGCCAGCCGCGGACGGCCTCCACCATCGCCACGGGCCCGCAGAGATAGATGTCGACATCGCCGCCGTTCAGCCACTCCGCTTCCACGTGCTGCGTCACATAGCCCTTGCGCGCGTGGCTGCTGTCCGCGCTGGCCACGCAGGTGCGGTAAGTGAAGGCATCCAGCCGTTGTGCCGCGGCGTCCAGCCGGTCGAGCTCGACCAGGTCGATATCATGGGTGACGCCGTAGACCATGCGCAGCGGGTGCGCGCTGCCGCTGGCCGCCAGCACGTCCAGCATCGACAGGAACGGCGCGATCCCCGTGCCGCCGGCCAGCAGCAGCACCGGGCGGACAACCGGGCGCAGATAGAAGCTGCCGTAGGGGCCGGAGAATGCGATGCGCTGGCCGGGCTGCGCTTCCTTGGCGAGGAAGCCGCTCATGCGCCCGTCCGGCACGTTGCGCACCACGAAGTCCGTGCGCGCGCTGCCCGGGGCGGAGCTGAACGAATACGAGCGCGTGAGGTCGCTGCCCGGAATCTCCACGTTCACGTACTGGCCCGGCAGGAAATCCAGGGACGTCGCATCCTCCACGTCGATGGAGAAGCCGATGGTGGAGTCCGACAGCCGCGCCACGCTGGCGATGGCGCCTTCGAAGCGGGTCACGCCGGTCTTGCAGGCGGCGGAAGACGCCGGCACGCGGATCACGCAATCCGAACGCGGGCGCGTCTGGCAAGCCAGCACGTAGCCCTGCGCGGCTTCCTCGGCGGTCAGCGCGTCTTCGATATAGCTGGATGCCGGCAGGTCATATTGACCGGACTCGCACAGCCCGCGGCAGGTACCGCAGGCCCCGTCGCGGCAATCGAGGGGGATGTTGATCTGCTGGCGATAGGCAGCGTCGGACAGCGTTTCGTTCTCGGCGCACGTGATGAAGCGCGTGACGCCATCTTCGAACTGAAGTGCGATCGTGTGTTCCATGGACTAATCCTCCAGTCCGATTGTTCAGATGTGGTAGATGTCGATGACCTGGTTGATGTAGTCGTTCTTCAGCACGACGTACTTGTCCAGGATCTGCGGGCGCTCGCCGGCAAGGTCGATCACGTAGCGCGACATGCCGAAGTAGCTGTAGTTCGTCTGGTAGCGATGGGCGAGCGTGTGCCAGTTGAAGCGCACCGTCACCTGATTACCATCGCAGTGCTCCACTTCCACGTTGCTGATGTTGTGGCTGGTGCGCGTGTCGGGCGTGGTGGCGCTGGAGCGCTCGGTCTTGATGCGGAACACGCGGTCCTCCAGCCCCTGGCGGTTGGGGTAGAAGATCAGCGAGATCTCGCGCTGCGGGTCGGTGACGAGCCGGCCATCGTCGTCCCAGCACGGCATCCAGAACCGTGCGTCGGGGTGATAGCAGGCAAGCCATTCGTCCCACTGCTCATCGTCGAGCAGGCGGCATTCACGGTAGAGGAAGGCCTGGATGGCGGCGATATCGATGGTGCTCATGCCGCGCTCCCGTTGCCGCTTTGCGCAGCGTCTTCCTCGGCCATGGCCTGCTTCATGACGTCCAGCCAATAGCGGTGCTGCACGGTGTAGAGGCCTTCGTCCTCGGTGCGCACGCCGCTCATGAGCGGATTCAGGCCGAGTCGCTGCGCGGTCTCGTCCGGGCCGGCAATCCAGTGCCTGGCGCCGCGGCACATGTCGTTCCAGGGCAGCGCGCTGCCGGCGTAGCCCTGCTGGCAGGCGCGGAACTCCTCCAGGTCATCGGGCGTCGCCATGCCGCTGACGTTGAAGAAGTCTTCGTACTGGCGGATGCGGCGCGCGCGGGCCTCATCCGCCTCGCCCTTCGGCGCGATGCAGTAGATGGTCACCTCGGTCTTGTCGACCGCCAGCGGGCGCAGCAGCCGGATCTGCGAGCCGAACTGGTCCATCAGGTAGACGTTGGGATACAGGCACAGATTGCGCGAGTTCTCGATCATCCAGTCGGCCGTTTCCTCGCCACAGCGCTCGGCAAACTCCGCGCGGCGGCTGAAGTTGGGCCGGTCCTCCGGGTTGGCCCAGCGCGTCCACAGCAGCATATGGCCATGCTCGAAGGCGTAGAAGCCGCCGCCCTGCCGACCCCAGTTGCCGGCATCCATGGCGCGGATCTTGTCCTCCCGCGCATTCTGCTGCTTGCGGTGGCCGGTCGTGGCCGCGTAGTTCCAATGCACTGCGGAGACGTGGTAGCCGTCCGCGCCGTTCTCGGCCTGCAGCTTCCAGTTGCCCTCGAAGGTATAGGTCGAAGAGCCGCGCAGCACTTCCAGCCCGTCGGCGGACTGGTCGACGATCATGTCGATAATGCGGGCGGCATCGCCGAGGAAGACCTTCAGGGGCGGCACGTCGGCATTGAGGCTGCCGAAGAGGAAGCCACGGTAGTTCTCGAAGCGCGCCACCTTCTTCAGGTCGTGCGAGCCTTCCTTGTTGAAGCAGTCGGGATAGCCGGCTTCTTCCGGGTCCTTGACCTTGAGCAGCTTGCCGCTGTTGTTGAAGGTCCAGCCATGGAAGGGGCAGGTGTAGGTGGCCTTGTTGCCGCGCTTGTGACGGCACAGCATGGCGCCGCGATGGCTGCACGCATTGATGAAGGCGTTCAGCTCGCCCTGGCGGTTGCGCGCGATCACCACCGGCTGGCGGCCCATGTAGGTGGTGTAGTAATCGTTGTTGTTCGGGATCTGGCTTTCGTGCGCCAGATAGATCCAGTTGCCCTCGAAGATGTGGCGCATCTCGAGTTCGAACAGGGCCTCGTCGGTGAAGGCGCTGCGGTGCAGCCGGTGGTCGCCGCTCTGCTCGTCTTCGATGAGGAAGCGGTCGAGCGACAGTCGGGGGCGCACGGGGGCCGCCCCCTGGTCCAGGTGGATGGGGATCATGGAATCGTCTCCTGATTCAGTGTCTTGCGGCCCGTTGGACAGGCCGGGGGGCCGCCCCGGCTGGGAAGGCGCCGCTCAGGCGGCGGCGCGGCTGCGCTGCACTTCCGCCGCGGGCAGGTTGTCGTGCTCGGCGTTCAGGCGGAAGTCGAAATCGATCGACGCGAACGGGCGGTCCACGCCGTGCTGGTCCAGCGCGGCGGGATCGGTGACGCGCGTCACCGCCGGCACCAGGCCTTCACGGCTGGCGAAGGCGAAGTCGTCCCACAGGTAGGCATCGCCGTCGATGTTGATCTGCGTCGTCAGCTTGCGGTGGCCCGGCGCCGACACGAAGAAGTGGATATGCGCGGGACGGCGGCCATGGCGCGCCAGCAGGTCCAGCAGCCGCTGCGTGGTGCCTTGCGGCGGGCAACCGTAGCCCATGGGCACATTGCTGCGGAACTGGTAGCGCCCCTGGTCGTCGGTGACGATGGTGCGGCGCAGGTTGAAGTGCGACTGCGTCTTGTCGAAGAAGGAGTAGTTCCCCATCTGGTTGGCGTGCCAGACTTCCACGCGGGCACCCGCCAGCGGCTTGCCATCGCCGCCGTACACGGTGCCCTGCATGAACAGCACCTCGCCTTTGCCGTCCTCGCTGCCGTCGTCCAGGCGCGCAAAGCCCGTGCTTTCCGGCGCGCCGGCCACGTAGAGCGGACCTTCGATGGTGCGAGGCGTGCCGCCGGTGACCCCGGCCTTGGCCTCGGCTTCGTCGGCACGGATATCCAGGAAACGTTCGAGCCCCAGCCCTGCGGCCAGCAGGCCAAGCTCCTGCGTGGCACCGGCCTCGGCCAGGTACTCGATCCCCTTCCAGACCTCGCTCTGGCTCAGGTCCAGGTCTTCGATGGCCTTGAACAGGTCGGCAGTCAGCCTCGTCACGACCTGCTGCACACGCGGATTCGCGGTGCCCTGGGTGGCGGTATCGACGATGAATTGCTTCACCAGCGCCTCGATTTCTGCGTGCGTCATTTGTCTGCTCCGTGGGTGTGATTGTTAAGTCAGTCGCTCTCGAACGCCCGGCCGGATAATGCGTTTCAGGTATCAAGCCTTGCCGTTCGACGTGATACGGAGCATAGTTGAGCCGTATTTTTGCCGTCCAACACCGATTTAGTATCCACTCAATACCTGTGAGGTATATTCTTGGAATTGAGACATTTGCGTTACTTCGTGGCCGTCGCGGAGGAACGCAACTTCACCCGGGCCGCCGAGCGCCTGCATATCGCCCAACCCCCGCTGAGCCGGCAGATCCAGCAACTCGAGGACGACCTGGGCGTGCAACTGTTCGAGCGCAACACGCGCCCGCTGCGCCTGACCGACACCGGCCGCTTCTTCTATACGCATGCAATGCAACTGCTGGCCCAGACCGCGGAACTGGAGGCGATGACACGCCGCGTGGCCAGGATCGAGCGCAAGATGTCGGTAGGCTTTGTCGGCTCCACCCTGTACGGCATGCTGCCGAGGATCATCCGCCGTTTCCGCAGCGAGCATCCCGACATCGAAATGAGCCTGCACGAGATGTCCACGATGGACCAGATCAAGGCGCTCAAGGAGGGACGGATCGACGTGGGCTTCGGCCGCATCCGGCATGAAGATCCGGCCGTGCGCCGCGTGGTGCTGCGAGAGGAACGCATGATCGCGGCGCTGCCGCTGGGCCATCGGCTGGCGGATGACCGCCCCGAGCTGTCCCTGCACGACCTGGCCGATGAAACGCTCATCATCTTCCCCAGGGCGCCACGCCCCAGCTTTGCCGACCAGGTGCTGGCGGCATTCCACGACCGCGCCCTCAGGCCGCGCAAGCTGCAGGAAGCACGCGAGCTGCAGATCGCGCTGGGGCTCGTGGCCGCAGGCGAAGGCGTCGCGGTGGTGCCGAGCAGCGTCTACGGCCTGAAGCGCGACGACGTCTGCTACAAGGAGCTGGACGATCCCAACCTGGTGTCCCCCATCATCATGAGCATGCGCACGCTCGATGAATCCGCGGACCTGCGCGCCATGCAGGAGCTGATCTACCAGCTCTACCAGGACTCCGGAATCCCGTACGCGCTGCCGGGCCATGAGGCCTGACACATGAAGGCAAGGAGAATGCGGGCAGGGTAGGCCAGGCCAGAGCGCCAGAGTGCCGCCACCTGTGCCGGCAATTCCGGCAGGACAAGGAAGCGGGTCCGCACGACGCTACACCGGGCGGATGTAAAAAAGCCCGCGTGAAGCGGGCTCAGGGGTAAGACTTAGCAATAGTGGGAAGGACAGTCTTAGAACGGGTGGCGCTAATAATTAGCAATACCGGCGCCCAGGGCCCAATTTGCAGACCAACAGGTTACCGACTCCCGACCTTGCGCTCAAACTTGGCGCCGGTCTTTTTCAGCCCGGCGCCCATCTCGGGCCTCTACCCGATCTCGCTGGCGTGGAGGCCGAATAGCCAGTACACCAATCAGCAGTCGGAAACGACCATACCATTCCACTCAATGAGTTTCGCTTCCAGGCTGCAACTTCCATCCAATGCCTTGCCGTCATCCTCAAGCGAGAAGACCCAACCATGACGCGGACAGACGAGCTTGCCATCTTCCCTGATCGTGGCGCAACGCAAATCCGCTCCCTGGTGAGGGCAATAGCGATTGATCTCGTAACGTAATCCATCCTTGCCGGAAATCTTGATTCTTTCCTTCGGAATGGCGAGCGTTTTAAGTATGGAATCGCGAAGATTGGAGGCATCGGACATCAGGAATATGTTGACGATGTTGTCAAACCTGTCAGGCTTGCGATATAGCTTTGCCCTCAGCGAGAGGTGAATGTTCTGCCATCTGTCTTGGCCGCACATCAGGGCAAAATATTTTTTGTCCGCGGTAAGCCGCAAGAATTGTGGCATGGAGGCAGGCGGATCAATAACCGCCTTCTCTGATAAATCAATACATATGGATTCACCTTCACCATCGCCCCAGGCTAGGACCAACAGAGAGTCACATGGGAACTCCAAATCCCAAATCTGGTCCAGCCTGTTATTTACTTCATCTACAAGCCTCTCCTTCGAGAAATCGAGATCAAGACTTCCCCAAATATCCACAATATCCTTTCGATAATCGATAATATCGCGTTCCGTCGGCGACGCGATGGGCTCCTGTGGAGTCAATTCATTTATCGCATCCCCTGGCCGTGGATACAGGATATTCTCAATATTTGCGCGCTGCAAATATTGGTGAAGAACTGGTTGATGAATGAAAATATTGTCGTCGCCGCATGACAGGGACATCGGCAGGAAAGGAAAAATTGCGGGCCCCGCTGCCGGGATGAAGAATCTCGGCTTGAGCCTTCGAATCGCGCCGACCACATTATCCAGCTTCTTGATTGATTTTTCCTTACTGACCTCCGCTCGTTCGCTGTCACTGTAATTCTCATAGCAGACCGGATGCCAGATTGCGCCAGAGAACTGAACCGAATAGTACGTTATCGATCTCGGCAGTTGATCAAGTCGATCGAATATCTTGCAATCATTTTGGTTGAAAAAACTGAAAGCAGGCGTTTCAACCAGAAGTGCGCTGTCATGATTGACTCCGATATCCGATATAAAGCAGGTCAGGGTCAACCATTCGCCCACCGCACTTTGTTGGCCATCGAGAAGTTCTATATACTGAAATCCCAGTCTGTCAATCTCGCTTCTCAGGGCGTCATCGTGATACCGCGGAATAACGAACACCGCATCCCTACCGATTTTGCCTAGGGTATCTAGGTCGAAATGATCCTCATGCCCATGGGAGATAAATATCCAGCCCTTCTTCCTTTGGCTGGTCTCTATCAGTTGCGCTTGAAGATGATGATTCTTGGGATACTGGAACCAGCTACCGTGAAATGCACCCTTGTCGGTGAGCCAGGGATCTATCACAAGATATTCCGCGGGCGACTCGACCAGGAATCCGTTATGCCCGAGGAATTTCAGTGAAAACGCATGTTGCACAGCCGCGCCTGTGGTGTTCGCCATCGTCACTTCTCCCTTGTCCAAGCCCCGGAATGGACGCTGCAAGAGGCTCCAATTCACGGAACTTGTTCCGGGCGGCGCCACAGTACCTCCGTCCCACAGGATTCATTTGGAATCACGCCCCGTGGTCTGTCCTTGATGCATGCGGATTAATTCGCTCGTCTCCAATGATCGACTTCACTGACCAGCACCTGCATTTCTCCGGAGAGCGCGACGACGCGTAACCGGAGCGAAGTTGGAGAAAATTATCGGCTCATCTGGAAGTGTTGCAACTGCACAGTGTGCGATTGCGCACCTAGAAGGGAGTTTTGTAAGCAAGACGCCGTTTGTTTTCCAATTGGAAAAGGTGAAGTATTCATCGCGCAAGCGATGAGGCTTTCAGCGCGAGGCTGGTGGGTTCGCTAATTTTCACAATCCGGAAGCCGGGCGTCGCTGCATCGACTTATCCCGCATTCTGGCGCTCGTTTCCGATCTCATCACTGCGATTACTGCAACTGCGGACGGATTTGTTCCAGCGAGCGCATGCGTACGAGGTTGTAGGCGGCCACCGCTGCGCAAAGTTTTGGTCGCGAACCCTGGCGGAGATTTGGCTTGCGGGCGCAATCGCGGCGGGCAGTATCGCGGGCCCAGCTCTTCTTATGCTGGGCCTTAGCAGTACGCCGGCGGCTACCAGTTCGCTGCTGTGAACTTTCAGCGTCTGGCACCGACTTCGGTAATGACGCCATCGACGGAGCTGGAGATGCTGAGTCGGGGCTGCAGCTCGCCGGTGGTCTCGACTAGCTATTTGGCTCTCTGTCATTCCCGCTTGCCGCATGCGCGCAAGCGCTGCACTACGCAGGTCGCCCGGCAGGCTTGAGTTCGTCCGCGCGACGGCAAGGTATTCTTCCTGCGCGGCCACCCAATCCGGCGAGTAGATGACACTGGCCGCGCCTGACTGGGTCCAGGGTGGTCCTGGCGTAGGCGTGCTCAACGAATCCGGCCGTGCGCGCCTGGATGACCTCGATGCCGCGCTCGTTGATGGCGACATTGCCGGGCACCTCCAGCACGGACTCCAGTCGCCCCGACTTGACTTCCACGGTGCGGATGCCAAGGTTCTGCGGGTACGCAGCGAAGAACCATTGCCACTTTCGAGGTTCCGCAACGCTCGCACGCCGATGCCCGCACGCGCTGACAGCGTGACTGCTCCTAGACCACGAAATGAAGTGTGGGGAATGAAAAAGGCCCGCGTCCTCTCGGAACGCGAGCCTCAATCAACAAAAAAGCAATGAAGTGGGTTTTAGAACGGAATATCGTCGTCCATGTCCTCGAAGCCGTTCGACGGCGCCTGCTGCTGGCGGCGCGCGCCGCCAGCCTGCTGGCCGCCACCTTGGCCACCCTGGCCACCCTGGCCGCCCTGACGGCCGCCACCGTAGCCGCCGCCGGACGACTCGCGGCCGCCGCCATAGCCACCGCCCATGTCGTCACCGCCGCCAGCGCCGCCGCCCATGCCCTGGCGTGAGCCGAGCATCTGCATCTGGTCGGCGACGATCTCGGTGCTGTACTTTTCCTGGCCGGCCTGGTCCTGCCACTTGCGGGTGCGGATGCGGCCCTCGATGTAGACCTGGGAGCCCTTGCGCAGGTACTGGCCGGCGATCTCGGCGAGCTTGCCGAAGAAGGCCACGCGGTGCCATTCCGTCAGTTCCTTCATGTCGCCGCTGGCCTTGTCGCGATAGCGGTCGGTGGTGGCCAGGCGGATATTGGTCACGGCGTCGCCGCTGGGCATGTAGCGGGTTTCCGGGTCCGCGCCCAGGTTGCCGACGAGAATGACTTTGTTGACCGATGCCATGTGATTGATCTCCGAAGACCACGCCCTGCGCGAGAAGACAAGTGGCGTGGCAATACCCTGACGATTGCTGAAAGACGTTTGCGCGGCCATGCACGTGCGCCAAGGGGCGTCCCGACGCGCATGGACGAACACGTAAACGAACGACGCGCACCCGGCCAGGAAGTCGGGCGCGCGGTCATGCTAAAGCCTGCTGCTGGCTGGAAACGTTGCAGATCGACGCGATTGGCACGCCATCGCGTTGCACCGGCCGCGGATCGCCCCTGGGGCGGGATCCGCGTGTGCCCGCTCGGCCACGCTGCCTCAGTGCGCCGGCGCCGGCGTGCCGCCCTGGCCTCGGGCCGGCGGCGGCTTCATGCTCCAGGCGATTATAAGCCAGAGCAGCAGGACGGCCGCGCACGAGTAGAACACCGCGCTGTGCCCTTCATGCTTGAGGATCCAGCCGCCCACTGCCCCGCCCAGGAACAGGCCGAGCGCCTGCGTGGTGTTGTAGATGCCGAGCGCCGCGCCGCGCGACGCCGCCGCATAGCGCGAGACCAGCGAAGGCTGCATGGCCTCGAGCACGTTGAAGGCGACGAAGAACAGCAACAGGACGCCAACGATGCTCCAGAAGCCGTGCACGCCCGCGAACAGGAGCTGCACCAGGGTCATCAGCGCCACCGAACACAGCAGCACGGGACGCACCTTGCCATAGCGCTCGGCGGCCATCATCGGCGCCAGCATCAGCAGGAAGGACACCAGCACCACCGGCAGGTAGACCTTCCAGTGCTGGTCGAGCGGCATGCCGGCATCGGTCAGCATGGCGGGCACCACCATGAACATCGCCACCTGGCTGGCATGCAGCGCCAGCACGCCCACGTTGAGGCGCGCCAGGTCGGCATTGAGCAGCACGCTGCGGAAAGGCAGGCGCACCGGATGCGGCGGCGGCGGGCTGGGCACCACGAACAGCGTGACGCCGATGGCGACCACGCCGAGCACCGACATCAGGGCGAAGATGCCATGCATGCCGATGCTGTGCAGCAGCGGCGAGGCGATCACCAGCGACAGCGCAAAGGTCAGGCCGATGCTGCCGCCGACCATGGCCATGGCCTTGGTGCGGTGGCGCTCGCGCGTCAGGTCGGCGATGCAGGCCGTGATGGCGGCCGAGATCGCGCCCATGCCCTGCAGTGCGCGGCCGAGGATGATGCCGGTCAGGCTGTCGGCGAAGGCGGCCACCAGGCCACCCGCAATGAAGAGCAGCAGCCCCGCCACCATGACCGGCTTGCGGCCGATGCGGTCAGACAGCCAGCCGAGCGGAATGTGGAGGAAGGCCTGCATGAGGCCGTAGATGCCCATCGCCAGGCCGACGCGCTGTGCGTCATGGCCATCGGGCAGGCTGCGCGCGTATTCGGCGAAGACGGGCAGGATCAGGAACAAACCCAGCATGCGCAGGGCGAAGATGCTGGCCAGCGACAGGCTGGCGCGCAGTTCGGCGCGGGTCATGCGCTCGCGCGCGGCGCCGGCCTGGACTTCGGGGGCAGCACCTTGGGAAGAAGACGGGATCGACGGCATTGCGGTCGTGGGGAATAGGTCGGACAGATCGGCAGGCGCACGCGCGCGCCACGTCGGCCCGGCTGTTGGCTGCACCGGCAGGTTCGATCGCACCGGCGGCGGGAAGTTGCCTGACCCGCAACATGCTTTGCCTGGGTGATCGATTGGCGGCACGCCGCTGGTGGCGGCATACGGCCCGCGGCCGTGAGGGACAACCTGGGAAACCGAAGTTCGGTATATTAACAGGTTTGCCCCTTCGCGCTTTGCGGGCCACATCCCCGGCCCCGCCTTGAAAACAGGCGTGCCAGGGCACACTTTTTCCGCTGTGCCTTCTGTTGTGCCTTCTGCTGGTTCTGCTGGGCCTGGCCGGTCCGACCGCCACCCCAGCATGCTTAATGAGTCGCATGTAGCACAATACAGAGGGAGCCCGGCGGGAACGGGCGTGAATGCGTGAGAACACTCGGCGTATGGACGAAATCAAGATCCGTGGGGCGCGTACCCATAACCTGAAGAACATCAATCTCGACCTGCCGCGCAACCAGCTGGTCGTGATCACCGGCCTGTCCGGATCGGGCAAGTCGTCGCTCGCCTTCGATACGCTTTACGCCGAAGGCCAGCGCCGCTATGTGGAGTCGCTGTCGGCGTATGCCAGGCAATTCCTGCAGATGATGGAAAAGCCCGATGTCGACCTGATCGAGGGCCTGTCCCCGGCGATCTCCATCGAGCAGAAGGCGACCAGCCACAACCCGCGCTCCACGGTGGGCACGGTGACCGAGATCCACGACTACCTGCGCCTGCTGTTCGCGCGCGCCGGCACGCCTTACTGCCCGGACCACAGCCTGCCGCTGGAGGCGCAGAGCGTGTCGCAGATGGTGGACGCCGCGCTGGCGCTGCCGGAGGACACCAAGCTGATGATCCTCGCCCCGGTCGTCACCGACCGCAAGGGCGAGCACACCGACCTGTTCGATGCGATGCAGGCGCAGGGCTTCGTGCGCTTCCGCGTGCGCTCGGGCGGCGGCACCGCGCACGAGGCGCAGGCCGTCGTCTACGAGGTCGACGCGCTGCCCAAGCTGAAGAAGACCGAAAAGCACACCATCGAGGTGGTGGTGGACAGAGTCAAGGTGCGCGCCGACATCAAGCAGCGCCTGGCCGAGTCCTTCGAGACCGCGCTGCGCCTGGCCGACGGGCGCGCCATCGCGCTGGAACTGGACAGCGGACACGAACACGTGTTCAGCTCCAAGTTCGCCTGCCCGATCTGCTCCTACTCGTTGCAGGAGCTGGAGCCGCGCCTGTTCTCCTTCAACAATCCGATGGGCGCCTGCCCGAGCTGCGACGGCCTGGGCCAGATCACCTTCTTCGATCCGAAGCGGGTGGTGGCCTTCCCCAACCTGTCGCTGGCCTCGGGCGCGATCAAGGGCTGGGACCGCCGCAACCAGTTCTACTTCCAGATGCTGCAGAGCCTGGCGGCCTTCTACGACTTCGACACCGACACGCCCTTCGAGGAGTTGCCGGAAAATGTGCAGAAGGTGGTGCTGCACGGCTCGGGCGAGGAACAGATCCCCTTCTCGTACATCAACGAGCGCGGTCGCACCACGGTGCGCGAGCACGCCTTCGAAGGCATCATCCCCAACCTGGAGCGGCGCTACCGCGAGACCGACTCGGTGGCGGTGCGCGAGGAGCTGGCCAAGTACCAGAACAACCAGGCCTGCCCCGTCTGCCAAGGCACGCGGCTGCGCACCGAGGCGCGCCACGTCAAGGTGGGCGACGGCGGGCAGGCGCGCGCCATCTTCGAGATCAACGGCTGGCCGCTGCGCGACGCGCTGACCTGGTTCCTGACGCTGGAGATGCATGGCGCCAAGCGCGAGATCGCCGACAAGATCGTCAAGGAGATCACGGCGCGGCTGAACTTCCTCAACAACGTCGGGCTGGACTATCTCTCGCTGGAGCGCAGCGCCGACACGCTGTCCGGCGGCGAGGCCCAGCGCATCCGCCTCGCCTCGCAGATCGGCTCGGGCCTGACCGGCGTGATGTACGTGCTGGACGAGCCTTCGATCGGCCTGCACCAGCGCGACAACGACCGCCTGATCGGCACCCTCAAGCACCTGCGCGACATCGGCAATTCCGTGCTGGTGGTGGAGCACGACGAGGACATGATCCGCGCCAGCGACTACGTGGTCGACATGGGCCCCGGCGCCGGCGTGCACGGTGGCATGGTGGTGGCCGAGGGCACGCCCGGCGAGGTCGAGGCCGCGCCGGCATCGCTGACCGGCCAGTACCTGTCGGGCGCGCGCCGCATCGAGGTGCCGGAAACGCGCGCCGCGCCCGATACGGAGCGCATGCTGCGCATCGTCAACGCCACCGGCAACAACCTGAAGAACGTCAGCGCGGAGATCCCGGTGGGCCTCCTGACCTGCGTGACCGGCGTGTCCGGCTCGGGCAAGTCGACGCTGATCAACGACACGCTGTACAACGCGGTCGCGCGCCACCTGTACGGCTCCACCCCGGAGCCGGCGCCCTACGAGCGCATCGACGGGCTGGAACACTTCGACAAGGTCATCAACGTCGACCAGAGCCCGATCGGGCGCACGCCGCGCTCGAACCCGGCCACCTACACCGGCCTGTTCACGCCCATCCGCGAGCTGTTCGCGGGCGTGCCGTCGGCCAAGGAGCGCGGCTACGACCCGGGCCGCTTCTCCTTCAACGTCAAGGGCGGGCGCTGCGAGTCATGCCAGGGCGACGGCGTGATCAAGGTCGAGATGCACTTCCTGCCCGACGTCTACGTGCCCTGCGACGTCTGCCACGGCAAGCGCTACAACCGCGAGACGCTGGAGGTGCTGTACAAGGGCAAGAGCATCTCGGAGGTGCTCGACCTGACGGTGGAGCAGGCGCATGAGTTCTTCGGCGCGGTGCCGGTGATCCGGCGCAAGCTGCAGACCCTGCTCGACGTCGGCCTGGGCTACATCCGGCTGGGCCAGTCGGCCACCACGCTGTCCGGCGGCGAGGCGCAGCGGGTCAAGCTGTCGCTGGAGCTGTCCAAGCGCGACACCGGCCGCACCCTGTACATCCTGGACGAGCCGACCACGGGCCTGCACTTCCACGATATCGAGCTGCTGCTCAAGGTCATCCACAAGCTGCGCGACCAGGGTAATTCGGTGGTCATCATCGAGCACAACCTGGACGTGATCAAGACCGCCGACTGGCTGCTCGACCTGGGTCCGGAAGGCGGCGCGGGCGGCGGCCAGATCGTCGCGCGCGGCACCCCGGAGGACGTGGCGGCCAGCAAGGCCAGCTTCACCGGCCGCTACCTGGCGCCGCTGCTGGCGCGCAGCTAGCGGCTAGCCGTGGGCCGCCCCGGCCGCTTGCATTCGCGGCGGCGGCGCCTACCATGGACTGCACCGGCGCCCCGGGGCGCCGCCCGAGCAGGAGCGCCGCCATGGATGCCGCCGTCAGCCTGAACCTGGTCCAGGTCGCCAAGCCTGAAGCGACCAATTTCATCTTCGGGCAATCCCACTTCATCAAGACTGTCGAAGACATCCACGAGGCGGTGGCCGGCACCGTGCCCGGCGCCCGCTTCGGGCTGGCCTTCTGCGAGTCCTCGGGCAAGCGGCTGGTGCGCTGGTCGGGCACCGAGGAAGCGATGATCGACCTGGCCTGCGAGAACGCGCTGGCGGTCGGCGCCGGCCACAGCTTCTTCCTCTTCCTGGGCGAAGGACTCTTTCCGGTCAATGTGCTGGCGGCGGTGCGGGCCGCGCCCGAGGTCTGCCGCATCTACTGCGCCACGGCCAACCCGACGCAGGTCATCGTGGCGCAGACGGACCAAGGGCGGGCCGTGCTGGGCGTGGTGGACGGCGCCGGCCCGCTCGGCATCGAGACCGAGGCGGACATCGGCGAGCGACGCGGGCTACTGCGCGCGCTGGGCTACAAGCTCTAGTCCGCTGCCGGCGCCTTCACTTCAATCCGCTTGCGTCGACGGCACGCGCGCCGACGGCGGCGCGTCGTCTTCCTTCATGCGGCTGCGATTGAGCGCGCCGGCCTGCTCGAGCACCGCATAAGCCGGCGCGCAGAACAGCGAGTTCAGGCGCTTGAAGTCGCTGATCACGTCGAGGTGCAGCGAACTGGTCTCGATGCTCTCGGCGGTCTGCTCGGCCACGCGGTGCAGGTGGGAGCGCGCGTACTTGAACTCCAGTTCGCGGAAATTGGCCTTCTCCGTCATCAGCTGTTGCGCGCTCTTCAGGTCGCCGTTGAGGAAGACCGACAGGCCGAGGCGCAGGTTGGCCACCAGGCGCGCGTGCATCTCGGCGATCTCCTGCATGCCGGCCTCCGAGAAGGCGAGGTTGTGCGCGATCTTCTTGTCGCGCGCATCCAGCAGCAGGCGCTCGATGATGTCGCCGGCATGTTCCAGGTTGATGGTGAGCGAGATGATCTCGGTCCAGCGCTGGCCATCGCGCTCGTCGAGCGCCTCCAGGCTGATGCGGGTCAGGTAGAGCTTGATCGCCGTGTAGAGGTCGTCGACCTCGTTGTCGATGCGGCAGGTGGCGGCGGCCAGCTTGGCGTCGTTGTTACGCAGCACGCGCAGCATATTGTCGAGCATCTGCTCGATGCGGTCGCCGATGCGCAGGACCTCACGCGCCGCGTTGGCCAGCGCCAGCGTGGGCGTCGACAGCGCGGCCGCATCGAGGTGGCGCGGCGTGACCTGGCTTTCGCCGGTGTTGCGACCCGGCAGCACCGCCTCGCACAGGCGCGCCAGCGGCCCGGTGGCGCCCAGCAGCAAGGTGGCCAGCAGGATATTGAAGAGCATGTGGAAATTGACCACCTGCCGCTGCGCATCGCCGCCCAGCAAGACCAGCAGTTCTTGCGCCTGGCCGAGCAACGGCAGCGCGACCAGGCAGCCAAGCAGGCGCGACACCAGATTGCCCAGCGCCACACGCTTGCCCGGCTGGTTGTTGCCCGACGTGGTCAGCATCGCCGAGATGCCCGAGCCGAGGTTGGCGCCCAGCACCAGCGCCAGCGCCACATGGATCGACACCACGCCGGACGAGGCCAGCGTGCCGCAGAACAGCACGACCGCGAGGCTCGAATAGCACAGGATGGTGATCAGCGCGCCGATCAGCATATCGAGGGAGGGATCGCCGGTCAGCGTGCTGAACAGCACCTTGACGCCGGCGGCCTGCACCACGGGCCGGGTGGCGATCGAGATCAGTTCCAGCGCTAGCGTGATCAGGCCCAGCCCGATCAGCACGCGCCCGACGTGGCCCGGCTTGCTGCCCTTCCAGGACAGGTGCAGGATCACGCCGGCGAAGATCAGCAGCGGCGACAGCCAGGACAGGTCGAGCGAGAAGATCTGCACCATCAGCGCGGTGCCAACGTTGGCCCCCAGCATGATGGCCAGCGCCGGGGCCACGGCGATCAGGCCCTGGCCGACGAAGGAGCTGACGATGACGGCGGTGGCATTGCTGCTCTGTACCAGGCCGGTGACGCCCAGCCCGGCGAGGAAGGCCGTGAAGCGGTTCGATACGCTGACCGACAGCACGTGGCGCAGGTTGGCGCCGTACACGCGCAGGATGCCGACCTTGACGATGTTGGTGCCCCAGACCAGCAGCGCGACGCCCGAGAGGAGATGGAGAAGAACGCCCATGGGAGCCTTGTCGCGACCGGTGCCTGGCAGCCGCGAGCGCAAAGCTGGGCCCGGTCATCGTGTAGTTGTCAATGGGGCATTATGCGCCCCCGACTGGGTGTGGGCAACATCACAAGGAGCGGCAGCGGGCGCTGCGCGGCGCTTGCGCCGCTGCGCCATGCGCGTGTGTCCGGCCAGGGGCATCCGGCCGCCGCGCCCACACCTGCCGCTGGTCCGGGCGGCATGTCCGGGCCGCAAATCAGGGCAGCGACTCAGGGCAGCGCGACCTTGATGCCGAGCGCCAGGAAGATGGCGCCGGCCATGCGGTCCAGCCAGCGGCCGGCGCCGGGCCGGCGCCTGAGCCAGCCGCCGAGCGTGCCGGCGAACAGGGCGAAGGCCGTGAACACCACCGCCGTCTGCAGCATGAACACCACGCCCAGCAGCAACATCTGCCACCCCGCGTTGGCCGCATCGGCACGGACGAACTGCGGCAGGAAGACCAGGAAGAAGAGCGTGACCTTGGGGTTCATCAGGTTGGCCAGCACGCTCTGGCGGAAAATCTTGCCCAGCGGCACGTCGGCGGGGTCGACGCCGCCCGCCAGTGCGCCGCGCGCGCGCAGCGCCTGGATGCCCAGCCAGATCAGGTAGACCGCGCCGGCCAGCTTGATCGCCTGGAAGACGTGGGGCGAGGAACGCAGCACGGCGGCCAGGCCGACCGCGGCCACCATGGTGTGCACCAGGCAGCCGGAGGCGAAGCCGAGCCCGGCGGCCACACCGGCGCGGCGGCCCTGGGCCATGCCGCGCGCCAATACCTGCAGATTGTCCGGCCCAGGCGCCACCGTGATGGCCACCGAGGTGAGAAGGAACAGCAGCAGGTCAGGCATGGTCGGCTCTCCGGATAGGACGGGCAATCGGCAAGCAGGCAGGGACCGCGCCGATCGCGGCATTGTAGAACGGGCGGGACGGCCCGCGCGGCGATGCCTCGGGGCACTACCTGGCGCCACCGCCGCCTCGCCTAGGCCAGCTCAATGTCCGTCGAAGCGGCAGACCGTGAACAGCGGCAGGCCGCCGTCGCGCAGCAGGCGCGAGCCGCCCAGTTCGGGCAGGTCCACGATGGCAGCGCCCTCCACCACCACGCCGCCGAGCCGCTCCAGCAGCTTGCGGCCGGCCATCATGGTGCCGCCGGTGGCGATCAGGTCGTCGATCAGCAGCACGCGGTCGCCCGGCTTGCAGGCATCCGCGTGGATCTCCACAGTGGCACTGCCGTATTCCAGCTCGTACTCCTCGGCCACCGTCTGGAAGGGCAGCTTGCCCTTCTTGCGGATCGGCACAAAGCCGAGATTCAGTTCGTAGGCGACGATGGCGCCCAGGATGAAGCCGCGCGCGTCGATGCCGGCCACAAAGTCGAGCCGCGCATCCATGTAGCGGTGCACGAACACGTCGACCAGCACGCGCAGCGTCTTGGGATCCTGCAGCAGCGGCGTGATGTCGCGGAACTGCACGCCGGGCTGCGGCCAGTCGGGCACGGTACGGATGCGGTCGCGCAGGTAGCTGGAGACGTCGCCCAGTTCGGGCGAGTCGATCTTGATGTCGGACATGGTGTGGGAACCTGGAACGGTGCTGGGAATGCCTTGAAAAACGTCTGCAAGCGTCTGGTAAAGCGTTGTATCGAGCCCTGGAGCCGGATCGGCATGCCGTTGCGGTAGCGGGTTAACACCCGCGCCGCGCCGGACGGCAACACAATGGTTCGCGCCGCAAGACGCGGGGCCGCCGCGCCGGAATGGGTCCGGTGCGGGGCCGTGCAGCCGTAACCATACAGGAGACAGCGATGGCCAAGAAGATTTTGATGCTGGTGGGTGACTATGCCGAGGATTACGAGACCATGGTGCCGTTCCAGGCGCTGCAGATGGTAGGCCACATCGTGCACGCCGCCTGCCCGGACAAGAAGGCGGGCGAGCAATGCGCCACCGCCATCCATGACTTCGAGGGCGACCAGACCTACAGCGAGAAGCGCGGCCACAATTTCACGCTGAACGCCACCTTCGCCGAGGTGGATCCGGCTGCCTACGACGCCCTGCTCATTCCGGGCGGCCGCGCGCCGGAATACCTGCGGCTCAACGCGAGAGTGCTGGAGATCGTGCGCCACTTCGCCGGCGCCGGCAAACCGATCGCGGCGGTCTGCCACGGGGCGCAGCTGCTGGCTGCCGCCGGGGTGTTGGAGGGCCGCAGCTGCTCGGCCTATCCGGCCTGCGCACCGGAAGTGCGACTGGCCGGCGGCAGCTATGCCGAGATCGCCGTCGACCAGGCCCATACCGACGGCAATCTGGTGACCGCGCCGGCCTGGCCGGCCCACCCGGCCTGGCTGGGGCAGTTCCTTGCCGTGCTGGGCACGCGGATCGTACATTAGGGACTTCCGAACGCGGCACGCCGGAATCGCAGCGTGCCGCCGCCTCGCAGGAGCCGCCGATGTGCGAGATCTTCATCCGGGCCAATCCGGATTCCTACCTGTGCCAGTCGCGCTCGCTACGCCTGCACGGCGTGGCTACCAGCATCCGGCTGGAAAAGCTGTTCTGGGAAGTGCTGGAGGAGCTCGCGCAGCGCGACGGCATGACCGTCAACCAGCTGATCACCCGGCTGCATGACGAACTCGCCGCCCACCGCGGCGAGGCAGCGAACTTCTCATCCTTTCTTCGGGTGTGCTGCCTGCGCTACCTGATGCTGCAGGGCGAGGGACGCATTCCGGCGGATCCGCGCGTGCCGATCCGTTCGCTCGATCCCGCTGCCGTGCTGCGCGACCTGCCGCCATCCTGGGTGGAGCCCGCCGGCAAACCCGTCCCGGCCGGCCGCCGCGCGGCGGCCTGAGCGCCGCCGGCAATCCATCCAGCGCGCAGCTAGCCGGCCAGCAGCCGCTGCTCGGCGCCGTCGAGCGCCTCGGGCGGGCCCCGCAGCACCAGGATGTCGCCGGGCTCCAGCACCGTGTCGGTCTGCGGATCGAAGGCCCGGATGCCGCGCCGGCGCACCGCGGTGACCTCCACGCCCATCTGCTCCAGGCCCAGGGCGCCGAGCCGGCGCCCCACCGAGCTCGCCTGCATGCCGAGCGAAATCGATCGCAGGCGCACCGAGTCGCGCTCCACCATGTCTTCCTCGTCATCGCGCCCATGGAAATAGCCGCGCAGCAGGCTGTAGCGCGCATCGCGCGCCTGCTGCACACCGCGCACGACACGGCGCATCGGCACGCCCAGCAGCACCAGGGCGTGCGAGGCCAGCATCAGGCTGCCCTCGATGATCTCGGGCACCACTTCCGTCGCACCTGCCTTCTGCAGCGCGTCGAGCTCGGAATCGTCGACGGTACGCACGATGACCGGCAGCCCCGGCTCCAGTTCCTGGACATGGTGCAGCACACGCAGCGCCGACGGCGTGTTGGCATAGGTGACGATCAGCGCCGCCGCGCGGTGGATACCTGCCGCGATCAGCGCTTCGCGCCGGCCGGCGTCGCCGTAGACCACCGTCTCGCCCGCGCCCGCCGCCTCGCGCACCCGGTCCGGGTCGAGGTCGAGCGCCACGTAGGCGATGCCTTCGCGCTCGAGCATGCGCGCCAGGTTCTGCCCGCTGCGGCCGTAGCCGCAGATGATGGCGTGCTTCTCGGTCTGCAGGCTCTGCGCCGCAATGCGCGTCATATTGAGCGACTGCAGCAGCCATTCGTTGGCCGCGAAGCGCAGCACGATGGCATCGCTGTACTGGATCAGGAAGGGCGCGGCGAGCATCGACAGCAGCATGGACGCCAGGATCACCTGGACCAGCACGGGATCGACCAGGTTCTGCCCCCCGATCTGGTTGAGCAGCACGAAGCCGAACTCGCCCGCCTGCGCCAGGCCCAGGCCGGTGCGCATGGCCACCCCCTGGCGCGAGCCGAAGGCACGCGCCAGCAAGGCGATCAGCACGAACTTGAAGAGGATGGGCAGCACCAGCAGCAACAGCACCAGCCAGATGTGGTCGAGCACCACGCGCACATTGAGCAGCATGCCGATGGTGACGAAGAACAGCCCGAGCAGCACGTCGCGGAAGGGCTTGATGTCCTCCTCCACCTGGTGCCGGTACGGCGTCTCGGAAATCAGCATGCCGCCGATGAAGGCGCCCAGCGCCATCGACAGGCCGAGCCGCTCGGTCAGCGCCGCCATGCCCAGCGTGACCAGCAGCAGGTTCAGCATGAACAGTTCCTGCGAGCGGCGCGCCGCCACCACGTGGAACCAGCGGCTCATCAGGTTCTTGCCGACGAAGAAGATCAGGCTCAGCGCCACCACGATCTTCACCGCCGCCAGCATCAGCGCGGCCGCCATGTCGCCCGGGTTGCGCGACAGCGCGGGAATGACGATCAGCAGCGGCACCACCGCCAGGTCCTGGAACAGCAGCACGCTGATGATGTTGCGCCCGTGTTCGGTCTCCAGCTCCATGCGCTCGGACAGCATCTTGGAGACGATGGCGGTGGACGACATGGCAAGGGCGCCGCCGATGGCGATCGACGCTTGCCAGCTCAGGTGGAACAGCCAGTTGAACAGCAGGCTGGCGGGCACCACCGCCAGCATCGTCAGCACCACCTGCGAGCCGCCGAGGCCGAACACCAGCCGCCGCATCGCGTGCAGCTTGCCGAGGCTGAACTCCAGCCCGATCGAGAACATCAGGAAGACCACGCCGAACTCGGCCAGGTACTGGATCTGCCCCGAATCGCCGGCCAGCCCGAGCGCGTTCGGCCCGATCAGGATGCCCACCGCCAGGTAGCCCAGCATGGGTGGCAGTTGCAGCATACGGAAGGCGACCACGCCGAACACGGCAGCGGCCAGCAGCACCAGGGTGAGTTCCAGCGGAGAATGCATCGAGAGGCTCAGGGTGGGCCGGCCTGGCGCACAGGCCGCCCCTCGCGGGCCGCCCGCCGACGGGACGCGGCAAGCGCGGTTGCCGCCCGGAAACGCCCCCCGGCTGGGGCGGGCCAGACGCCATCGCATTCGTTGGTATACTTCGTCGCCATGATAGCTAATTTCGATGCCGATCGAGCACTTAAGCTCGCTCGCAATACCCTGCAAATCGAGGCCGACGCCGTGGCGGCCCTGTCCGCCCGCCTGACCGACGAGTTCGCGCGCGCGGTGCAGCTCATCCTGCATTGCAGCGGCCGCGTCGTCGTTTCCGGCATCGGCAAGTCCGGCCATATCGGACGCAAGGTGGCCGCCACGCTGGCCTCCACCGGCACGCCGGCCTTCTTCGTGCATCCGGCCGAGGCCAGCCATGGCGACCTCGGCATGGTCACCCGCGACGACGTGCTGGTCGCCTTCTCCAATTCCGGCGAGACGGGTGAGCTGCTCGCCATCCTCCCGATCGTCAAGCGCATCGGCGCCAAGCTGATCTCCATCACCGGCAACCAGGCGTCCACGCTGGCCAAGCTGGCCGACGTGCACCTGGACGCCGGCGTCGAGAAGGAAGCCTGCCCGCTGAACCTGGCGCCGACTGCCAGCACCACCGCGGCGCTGGCCCTGGGCGACGCGCTGGCGGTGGCTGTGCTGGATGCACGCGGCTTCGGTGAGGAAGACTTCGCCCGCTCGCACCCGGGCGGCGCGCTGGGCCGCAAGCTGCTGACCCATGTGCGCGATGTGATGCGCAGCGGCAATGCCGTGCCCGAGGTGCGCGAGACCACACCGCTGGCGCAGGCGCTGATGGAGATCACGCGCAAGGGCATGGCCATGACGGCCGTGGTCGACGCGGACGGCCGCGCGGTGGGCGTCTTCACCGACGGCGACCTGCGCCGCCTGCTGGAAACGCCCCGCGACTGGAAGACCGTGCCGATCGCCGAAGTGATGCACCGCAGCCCGCGCAGCATCGGCCCCGACCGCCTGGCAGTCGAGGCCGTGCAGCTGATGGAGGCCAATCGCATCAACCAGCTGCTGGTAGTGGACGATGACGGACGCCTGGTCGGCGCGCTGCACATCCACGACCTGACGCGTGCCAAAGTCATCTGAGGCAGGACGCGCGACCATGCAGTCCATTCTGTCTTCCCTCAGCCGGCTCGCGATGCGCGCCCTGCCCATGCTGCTGATGGCGCTGGTGGCAGGCAGCACCTTCTGGCTGGTGCAGATCAACTCGCCGCGCGAGAAGGTGGCCGGCCCGCAAGTCAAGCGCCACGAGCCGGACTACTACATGGATCGCTTCTCCGCCACCGAGCTGGACGAAAGCGGCAACACCAAGCTGCGCTTCAATGGCGACAAGATGGTCCACTATGATGACGACCAGACCTACGCGTTCACCCTGCCGGCGATGCGCGCCTACCAGCCCGGGCGCCCGCCGGTGAGCGGCCGCGCGGACCGCGGCAAGATGAATGCGGACGGCTCCATCATCGACCTGTACGACAATGGCTTCGTCATCCGCTCCCAGGGCGCCGACCCGAAACAGGACCCGAAGATGACCGCCGCCTCGGAATACTTCCGGATCCTCGTCAACGACGATATCGTCAAGACGGACAAGCCGGTACAGCTGACGCGCGGCGCATCCGAGATGACAGCCAACGGCCTGATCTTCAACAACGTCACGCGCGAAGTACAATTGCTCGGCAACGTGCGCGGCACGATCATCACCGCGCCGCGCGCCGCGGACGCGCCGAAATCCTAAGCAATGCAACCGCGCGCGGAGCCCTGCTCCCGCCGTACTCTCCTTCGACTCGCCATCATGATTCCTGCCTTGACGACGTGGTTCCGCGCCCGTACCGCGCCCGCCCTGCTGGCCGCGGCCGCGGCGCTCTGCCTGGCGCCCGCTGCCCACGCCGAACGTGCCGACCGTGACAAGCCGCTGGTGCTGGAGGCCGACAACGCCAGCTACGACGACGTGAAGCAGGTCTACACGCTGACCGGCAACGTCGTGCTGACCAAGGGCACCATGGTGCTGAAATCGGACGCCGCCGAGCTGCGCACCGACGCCGAGGGCTACCAGTTCGCGATCGCTACGGCCAGCCCGGGCAAGCTCGCCTACATCCGCCAGAAGCGCGACAACGTCGACGAATACATCGACGGCTGGGGCGACCGCATCGAGTACGACGGCAAGCAGGGCATCTCCAAGCTGATCGGCCAGGCCCGCATGGCGCGGCTGGCCGGCGCCAAGCAGGTCGACGAGATCCGCGGGGCTGTCATCACCTACGACAGCAACAAGGAGTACTACACCGCCACCGGCGGCGGCGACAACAGCACGGCCGGCAGCCCGTCCGGGCGCGTGCGCGCGGTGCTTTCGCCGCGCCAGCCGGCCAGCGCGCCGGCCGCCGCGCCGCTCCAGCTCAAGCCCGCGCCCGCGCCGTCGAAGTCCTGAACCCCTGCCTTACCAGTCTGCCCTCATGACCGATACCCAGTTCGCCCCCGCCACCGCCGCCGCCCAGCTCGCGGAGGGCAGCACGCTGACGGTGCGCCACCTGAAGAAGCGCTACGGCTCGCGCACGGTGGTCAAGGACGTCTCGCTCGACGTCAAGAGCGGCGAAGTGGTCGGCCTGCTCGGCCCCAACGGCGCCGGCAAGACCACCTCCTTCTACATGATCGTGGGCCTGGTGGCGCTGGACGAGGGCGACATCGTGCTCGACGGCCTGCACCTGAGCGGCCTGGCCATCCACGAGCGCGCGCGCATGGGCCTGTCCTACCTGCCCCAGGAAGCCTCGGTCTTCCGCAAGCTCAACGTCGAGGAGAACATCCGCGCCGTGCTGGAGCTGCAGGTGGTGAACGGCAAGCCGCTGTCGCGCGAGGAGATCGACCGCCGCCTCGTCGGACTGCTGGACGACCTGCAGATCACGCACCTGCGCGAAAACCCCGCACTGTCGCTGTCGGGCGGCGAGCGCCGCCGCGTGGAAATCGCGCGGGCGCTGGCCTCTTCGCCGCGCTTCATCCTGCTCGACGAACCCTTCGCGGGCGTGGACCCGATCGCGGTGGGCGAGATCCAGCGCATCGTGAGCTTCCTGAAGGCACGCAACATCGGCGTACTGATCACCGATCACAACGTGCGCGAAACGCTGGGCATCTGCGACCACGCCTACATCATCAGCGAAGGGGCAGTGCTGGCCCAAGGACGGCCCCAGGAAATCATCGCCAACGAGTCGGTGCGCCGGGTCTACCTGGGCGAGAATTTCCGCATGTGACGGGGTGGCCTCGCGCCACCGATGCACGCCGATGTCCACCGTCTACGGCACGGCAAAAGCGATAGCAATTTTCGTTCCATAGCCATGCGGATGGGCATAGAATAGGCCGCATGAAACCGTCGCTTCAGCTCCGCCTCTCCCAGCATCTTGCCCTCACCCCACAGCTTCAGCAGTCGATCCGGCTGCTGCAGCTTTCCACGCTGGAATTGCAGCAGGAAGTCGAGCAGGCGCTGATCGAGAACCCCCTGCTGGAGCGCGAGAACGACTGGATCGAAAGCCCGCTGCGCGTGGCGGCCGATGGCAGCATCAATGTGCAGAGCGCGCCCGCGCCGGCCCCGGCAGATGGCCAGGGCAACGGCGAGGCACGCGCCGACGAAGCCGGCGGCGATGAAGACCGCTACGGCGATGGCGCCGACGACTACGGCAACGACTGGAGCCTGGACGATTTCGCACGCCGCCCCCAGGGCGACGAAGACGAAAAGGCACCGCTGCAACTGCGCGATGCCGATCCGACGCTGCGCGAGCACCTGATGGAGCAACTCGCGCCGCTGAAAATCTCCGCGCGCGACAAGGGCCTCGCCATCTTCCTGATCGAATCGCTGGACGACGACGGCTACCTCAGCGCCACGCTGCAGGAAATCTGCGAAGAACTGCCTGAAGAACTGGCCTTCGAGATCGAGGAAGTGCAGGCCATGCTTGCGCTGCTGCAGAGCTTCGACCCACCGGGCGTGGGCGCGCGCAATGCCGCCGAATGCCTGGCGCTGCAGTTGCGCCGCCTGTCGCATCCGCAGCGCGAACTGGCGCTGGTGATCGTCACCCGCCACCTCGAGCTGCTGGCCGCGCGCGACTACACCCGGCTGAAGAAGGCACTGCAGGTAGACGAGGCAGCGCTGAAGGCCGCGCACGAACTGATCCGCTCGCTCGCGCCCTATCCCGGCCATGCCTACAATCGCCCTCAGGCTGACTTCGTCGTGCCCGACGTGTTCGTGCGCAAGAGCGGCGGCGGCTGGATCGCACAACTGAATCCCGACGTGATGCCGCGCCTGCGCATCAATGACATGTACGCGCAGATCCTGCGTGGCGCCAAGGGGGAATCGGGCGCTGCCGGCCTGCAGCAGAAGCTGCAGGAAGCGCGCTGGCTGATCAAGAACATCCAGCAGCGTTTCGACACGATCCTGCGCGTCTCGCAGGCAATTGTCGAGCGTCAAAGGAACTTCTTCAGCCACGGTGAAATCGCCATGCGCCCCTTGGTTTTGCGGGAGATTGCCGATACACTGGGATTACACGAGTCAACCATCTCTCGGGTGACGACAAACAAATACATGGCCACCCCAATGGGCACGTTCGAGCTGAAGTACTTCTTCGGCAGCCATGTGTCCACGGAAACGGGTGGTGCAGCTTCATCAACGGCAATTCGAGCCCTGATAAAGCAACTGATAGGAGCCGAGGACCCTAAGAACCCTTTGTCCGACAGCCGAATTGCCGAATTGCTGGGCGATCAGGGCTTCGTCGTAGCGCGCCGAACGGTTGCCAAGTACCGCGAAGCTCTCAAAATCCCCGCAGTCAATCTCCGCAAGTCTTTGTAGCCGAGCCGCATCGCCTGCCTGGTGCGGCTCTTTCAGAAGGAGAAGCGCTATGAACTTCAAGATCAGTGGACACCACCTGGACATCACGCCGCCTCTGCGTGAGTACGTGGAAACGAAGCTGGAGCGTATCGTCAGGCATTTCGATCAAGTCATTGGCGTAAGCGTGCTGCTCTCTGTCGACAATCACAAGGAAAAGGACCGGCGCCAGTACGCGGAAATCAATCTGCACCTGCGGGGCAAGGACATCTTCGTCGAAGCCCACCACGAGGACCTGTACGCGGCCATCGACGCCCTCGTCGACAAGCTGGACCGCCAGGTCATCCGCTACAAGGACCGCGTGCAAAGTCACGACCGCGAATCTGTGAAGTACCAGATGGCCGCGGCGCAGATGCAACAATAAAACAATCAGCCTTGAGGCCGTCATCCGGCCTACCTGCACAAAGGCCTGACCACGAACCGCGCATTCTGCGCGGTTTTTTGCTTTCTGGGCCACCGCCGGTGCGCGGACCGCACGCGCCTCGGGGAGTACGCAAGCGGCTCCGCGCGGTGTATGCTCTCCAATACATGAACTGCTGCAACCGTCACGCTCGCCTGCTCGCTGCGCTTGCAGCAGGAAAGGCGCTGGCCAGCCAGCCCGATGGGGCGGCCGGTTGCGCATCGCACAAGGCGACGTGCGGGCTGCTCTATAATTGGCCGGATGCTCCGCATACCGGCGCCCGACCGGCGGAGCGAGCGGATACTCCGCTTCTTTGCCCCCCCGGCCGGACGCAAGGCGCACCGGCCCGCTTATTGGAATTCCTGCGCATCTGCCATGAATCGTTTGGCCAAATTGCTGCCACCCGGCAACATCAATCTCGACGTCAGCGTCACCAGCAAGAAGCGCGTCTTCGAACAAGCCGGGCTCCTCTTCGAGAACAACCATGGCGTGGCACGGGCCACGGTGACCGACAACCTGTTCGCGCGCGAATCGCTCGGCTCGACGGGTCTTGGCGCCGGCGTGGCCATTCCCCACGGCCGCATCAAGGGCCTGAAACAACCGCTGGCCGCCTTCATGCGCCTGGCCGAGCCGATCCCTTTCGAATCGCCCGATGGCAAGCCGGTCTCGCTGCTGATCTTCCTGCTGGTGCCCGAACAGGCAACGCAGCAGCACCTGGAGATCCTGTCGGAAATCGCTCAGCTGCTGTCCGACCGCGACATGCGCGAGGGCCTGGCCACGCTGCCCTCGCCCGAGGATGTGCACCAACTGCTGACCCAATGGCATCCCTGACCTCGCTGCCGCCCGCAGGTGCGGGCCAAGGCACCCGCGGCCGGTCCTAGCATTCCCAAGCCCCCACACGACCTACCCGCATGGAACTCACCGGCGTCTCCTCCCAGTCCATCTTCGATGACAACGCGGCCGACCTCAAACTCTCATGGGTGGCGGGTCTCGAAGGGGCGGATCGCGCCTTCGACGTGGAATTCGCCCGCGAGGCCACTTCTGCCGCCGATCTGGTGGGCCACCTGAACCTGATCCACCCCAACCGCATCCAGGTGCTCGGCAAGCCCGAGATCACCTACTACCAGCGGCTGGACGACGAGATGCGCAAGCGGCAGATGGGAGAGCTGATCCTGCTCGAGCCGCCCTTCCTGGTGGTCGCAGATGGCATGGAACCGCCGCCTGACCTGGAACTGCGCTGCACGCGCTCGTCCACGCCGCTGTTCACCACCCCGGTCTCCTCGGCGGCGGTGATCGACCACCTGCGGCTCTACCTGTCGCGCATCTCCGCGCCGCGCGTGACCATGCACGGCGTGTTCCTCGACATCCTCGGCATGGGCGTGCTGATCATGGGCGAGTCGGGCCTCGGCAAGAGCGAACTGGGCCTGGAACTGATCTCCCGCGGCCACGGCCTGGTGGCCGACGACGCGGTCGATTTCGTGCGGCTGGGCCCGGACTTCATCGAGGGGCGCTGCCCGCCGCTGCTGCAGAACCTGCTCGAGGTACGCGGCCTGGGCCTGCTGGACATCAAGACCATCTTCGGCGAGACGGCGGTGCGCCGGAAGATGAAGCTCAAGCTGGTGGTGCAGTTGGTGCGCCGCAACGACGGCGAGTTCGAGCGGCTGCCGCTGGATTCGCAATACCTCGACGTGCTGGGGCTCCCGATTCACATGGTGAAGATCCAGGTGGCGGCGGGCCGCAACTTGGCAGTGCTGGTCGAAGCCGCTGTGCGCAACACCATCCTGCGCCTGCGCGGCATCGACACCCTGCGCGACTTCATGGATCGCCAGCGGGCCGCCATGCAGGCCGACGCGGTCTCGCGTGGCCAGGGAAGACTGCTCTGACCCCGGCCGGCGCTCCGCCGGCCCGTTTGCAATTGCTTACAGGAACACGGGCGCGATCGTCAACGCAGGCCGGCGGCGCGCGTTGTGTGCGGTAATGGGCATCGGGCCCAGTCACAAGCCGCAACGCCGGCATGGCGGGCGGCATGAAGTCTTCCACAGCCAGGAGAAGAGCATGAAGAAGATGATCGCGATCTGCGCACTGCTGACCCCGCTGTTCGCCACGGGTGCGTTCGCCCAGGGCTCGGCCCCCGCCGCCCCTGCTGCTCCCGCTGCCCCCGCGGCCGCGGCCCCTGCCGCCAACACGCAGCAGGACAAGATGAAGGCATGCAATACGCAGGCAGCCGGCAAGAAAGGCGACGAGCGCAAGGCCTTCATGAAGGAGTGCCTGTCGAACAAGCCTGCCGCGGCACCGATGACGCAGCAGGAAAAGATGTCGGCATGCAGCAAGCAGGGCAAGGGCAAGAAGGGCGACGAGTACAAGTCCTTCATGAAGGACTGCCTGTCCAAGTAAGCGACCGCCTTCGCCAAGAGCACGCGCCTGCGCCACGCAGGCCGTGGGCAGGCCATGGTGGACCCGGGGGTGCGCCATGGCCTATGTGCCGTCCGTCATGACGGAGACACCAGTGGGTGCTATGCTTGCCCTGCTATGCGAATCATTCTTATCACCGGTATATCCGGCTCAGGCAAATCGGTAGCACTGAATGTGCTCGAGGACGCAGGCTACTACTGCGTGGACAACCTGCCCGCGCAATTCCTGCCCGAGCTGGCCCGCTACCTGGCGTCGCAGGGCCATACCCACCTGGGCGTCGCCATCGATGTGCGCAGCCGCGATTCGCTCGACAAGCTGCCCGATGTGCTGGGAGACCTGCGTGCCGAACACCGGGTGCAGGTGATCTTCCTGACGGCCAGCAACGAGGCGCTGGTGCAGCGCTATTCGGAGACACGCCGCCGCCACCCGCTGTCCATCCGCACCGACGACAGCGCGCAGGCCCCCAGCGGCGAGCCGGTCCTGAGCGACACTTCGCTGGTCGAAGCCATCGAGATGGAGCGCGAACTGCTCAATCCGCTGGCCGAGACCGCTCACCGCATCGACACCAGCAGCGTGCGCACCAACACGCTGCGTGCGTGGATCAAAGAGATCATCCGCGACGAGCCGCTGCACCTGACGCTGCTGTTCGAATCGTTCGGCTTCAAGCACGGCGTGCCTAGCGACGCCGACCTCGTCTTCGACGTGCGCTCGCTGCCCAACCCCTTCTATGACCTCGCACTGCGCCCGCTGACCGGGCGCGACACCCCGGTGGTGGAGTTCCTGGAAAGCCAGCCGATGGTGCTGGAAATGGCCGAAGACATACGTGCCTACGTCGAAAAGTGGCTGCCGAGCTTCATTGTGGACAACCGCAGCTACCTGACGGTAGCCATCGGTTGCACTGGCGGCCAGCATCGCTCCGTCTATATTGTGGAAAGGCTCGCCAGCTATTTCCGCGTGCATGGTAATGTGCTGGTGAGGCACCGCGAACTCGTTCCGGCTGGCTGACCGCCGCCGGGCGTTCTCGCTCCCGGCCTAGGCAATCCCGCCTGACGCCCTTGCTGGCTTGCGCATGTCCTCCACCATACCAGGCAGCACCACCGGCCATGCCGGTCCCGACCCGACCCCACTGCAGCAGGCGCTGGAATGCCTGCCGCTCTTTCCACTGCACACCGTGCTGTTCCCGGATGGCCGGCTGCCGCTGCGCGTGTTCGAGGCGCGCTACGTCGACATGGTGCGCACCTGCCTGCGCGACGGAACGCCGTTCGGCATCTGCCTGATCAGCAGCGGAGAAGAAGTGGCAAGCCCGGGCAGCACCACGGTACCCGAGCCGATCGGCTGCCTGGCAGAGATCGTCGACTGCAATATGGAGCAGCTCGGCGTGCTGCTGATCGAGACACGCGGCCGCCAGCGCTTCCGCGCGCTGGAGCACAGCACACGCGAGGATGGCCTGCTGGTGGCGCGCGCCGAACTGCTGCCGCCCGACGTGATCGACTGCAAGCTGGAACTGCTCGGCGAATGCGCGGCGGCGCTGCGCCGGATCGTCGCTGCGATCCATGCCGAGACGCCCGGCAAGAAGCTGTTCGCCGAACCTTGCCAGTGGGGCGACCCGAGCTGGATCGCCAACCGCCTGTGCGAACTGCTGCCGGTGCCGCTCAAGGCCAAGCAGATGCTGATGGCCCTTCCCGACGCCGGCATGCGCATCGAGATCGTGCACCGCTATATGCGGCAGCACCACATCGTTTAGTTTTTAGTTCAGTGGGCTAGGGCCGATCGGCTCGTGCCCCGTAAGCGCCCGGACCTGCCGCCGTCCGGCGCCGGCCATCGCACGGCTCGCGCGCCGAATCAGAACAGCCCGGGCGCCACTTGCGCCAGCAGCAGCTTGCGCACGGGCGCGGGCACGCCCACCTCATCCAGTGCATCCAGGGAAACCCAGCGGCGGCCGGCCGCTCCGGGCTCGGCTGCCGCGTCCCTGACCGCCGTGGCCGCTGGCATGTCGACGCGCACCGCGCGGATCAGCAGGCGGAAATGCGTGAAGACATGGGTCAACTCCCCGGAGAAGACAGCGCGCGTGGGCGCGCCATGGCTGCGGGCATATTCCAGCGCTGCGTACTCTGCGTGCTCGGGATCGAAGGGCACGGTGGTCACGGGTAATTCAGGCAGGCTCCACAGGCCGCCCCAGATGCCGCTGTCCGGGCGCAGCGTCAGCAGGATCTCGCGCCCGCGCCGCAGCAGCAGCATCACCGTGCTGCGCTCGGGCAGGGCCGCGCGCGGCTTGGGACTGGGCAGCACGCCGGTCAGCCCGTCGCGCCGGGCCACGCAGGCATCCGACAGCGGGCAGGCACCGGCATCGGACAGGCAGGCCGGCTTGCCGCGCGAGCAAACGGTGGCGCCCAGGTCCATCAGGCCCTGGGTGTAGGACACCATGTCGCGGTCCTGGCCCGGGCCGGCCGGCGGCAGTGCAGCCTCGGCAAGCCGCCACATGCGCGACTCGATCGCCTTCTCGCCCGGATGCCCGTGGATGCCGAAGAAGCGCGCGAACACGCGCTTGACGTTGCCGTCCAAGATGGGCGAACGCACGCCGGCGCTGAAGGCCGCGATCGCCGCCGCAGTGGAACGGCCGATACCGGGCAGCGTGACAAGGACGGCCGGGTCGGTCGGGAAACACCCCTGGTGCTCGGCCACCACCTGGCGCGCGCACTGGTGCAGATTGCGCGCGCGCGAGTAGTAGCCCAGCCCGGCCCACAGCGCCATCACTTCGTCGGCCGGCGCATCGGCCAGCGCCTGCACCGTCGGCAAGCGCGTCACGAAGCGCTGGAAGTAGTCGATCACGGCGCTGACCTGGGTCTGCTGCAGCATGATCTCCGACAGCCAGATCCGATACGCGTCGCGCGTGTTCTGCCAGGGCAGGTCATGGCGTCCGTGCGCGCGCTGCCAGTTCACCACGCGCATGCCGAAATCGTCGGGCACCTGGGGATCGGGGGTTTCGGTGGGGACAGCAGTGGCAGGCTTGCGGGGCATGGCGAAGAACGGGGACAGCGGGGAATAGCGTGGGATAGCGAGGGACAGCGGGCATGCCGCTCGCCGGCCGCGCCTGCCAGGCTGGCAGATGCGGCGGCCTTGATGCGGCGGACTTCACGGCCGCCACATGATACAGCCTGCGCCCGCCCGCTGCGCTCAGGCTGCCTGCACGCTCACTGCATCCGTCGCCTCCGGCTGCGGTACGTGCTGCGCATAGTAGGCGATGCGTCCGCTGCGCTCATCCAGGCCGTTGAGCACCTCCTCGAGCTGGGCGATGCGGTTCTCCAGCGTGTCGGTGGCCTCGTGGATGCGCTCGATCGAATCGACGCGGCGGCGCAGCTGCTTCTGGTGCTCGCGCACTTGCGCCTCGAGCGGCGTCATCACGGACTTGAGCCAGATCTCGATGTCACGGTTCAGGTCGCGGAAAGAGTCGAGCACACGGCTGGCGATCGTCGCGAAGGCGCTCTGCACCAGTTGCGGACGCGAGCGCGTCAGCATGCTGACCGGGCCGAAGTGGCTGTTCGCCAGCGCCAGGATGTCCTGCAGCTCACTTGCGTAGCGGGCGGTCAGGAACTGGATCGGCGCAGGCAGCGTGAAGCCGTGCTCGGCATTGAAGCGGCGGTACATGCCGTCGGTGAGCTGATGCAGCTCGACGATGCGGCCATTGGCATCGTTCACCAGCGCATTCAGGCGCCCGAACAACGCCTCCATCTCGTCGCGCAGGCCGCGCGAAAAGAAGCGCTCCTTCATCTGCTCGCGCGCGCCGCGCATGATGGCGCGCACGTCGCGCAACTGCAGGCTCTTGATGATCTCGGCGCTGTGGCGGCCGAAGACCATCCGCAAGGCCTGGAACTTGGCGATGCTCTGCTCGAATTCATCCTTCTCCGCCTGCACGCGCAGCAGCATGTGCTTGACCATCGCGTGGTTCTTGCCGCGCAGGCCGCGCAACTCGAACAGCTGCTCGACGATGTCGCGGCGCCGGACCTGCAGCAGTTGCTGCGCGCCGCGCGCCATCTCCTGCACCGAGCGCTCGACCTGCTCGGCGGCGATCTCGCGCCGTTGCGGGATCAACTGCTCGGACAGCACCTGCTCGAAGCGCGGAATGCCGCTGCGCGCGAGCAGCACCTCGTCGTGCGTGACCTTGGCCACCAACCCCTTCTGTGCCGACACCGGATAGACGCGGTCTTCGCCGATGCCCAGCACCTTGGCGCTGCTGCGGATCTGGCGCGCGATTTCCTGCTCGGTCTGCTCGGCGGTGCGCAGCGGATCCCACAGGCCGTCGATCTTGTTGAGCACCGCCAGGCAGCCCTTGCGGTGGCCCGCGGCGACGTGGCTGCGCCACAGTTCCAGGTCGCTCTTGGTCACGCCGGCGTCGGCCGCCAGCACGAACACCACCACATGCGCGTCGGGGATCAGCCGCAGCGTCAGCTCCGGCTCGGTGCCGATGGCGTTGAGCCCCGGCGTGTCGAGGATCACCAGGCCCTGGCGCAGCAGCGGATGCGGGAAGTTGATCACGGCATGGCGCCAGCGCGAGATCTCGACCGTACCGTCGGCGCTGACCGTGCAGGCGGCATCGGGATCGTCCTCGTGGTACAGCCCGAGCGACTCGGCCACGGCACGTGTCACGTGAATGGTCTCGACCACGTGCTGGAAGGCAGCCAGCATGCCCTCCGGCGAGGAGGGATCGAGCGGCACCGTGTGCCAGTGCGAGGTCCCCGCGCCGGCTTCGAGGAAGTCGGCGGTGGAAGCGTCCTGCAGCCGCGTCTCGATGGGCAGCAGGCGGATGCATGGCGCCTCCTGCTCGTCGTAGCGCAGCTCGGTCGGGCACATGGTCGTGCGGCCGGCGGACGAAGGCAGGATGCGGCGGCCATAGTCGGCGAAGAAAATGGCGTTGATCAGCTCGCTCTTGCCGCGCGAGAACTCGGCGATGAAGGCAACCTTCAGCCGGTCGCTCCTGAGCACGTTCTGGATGCGCTGCACGCGCTCTTCGGCCTGTGCGTCATACAGGTCGCACTGCTGCAGCCACGACTGGAATTCGGCCAGGGCGGTCAACACCCCGGTCCTCCAGGCGCCATATTGTTCGAATTGATGGGCGAGAGTCGTCGTCATTGGGCTGGCTCGACTTGATGTCCACTGAGGGTGTCCGCATCGCGCCCCCCGGCGCGTACGGATACCTTTTTGTAACACTCTATGACAGAGCACACGATACATGTTTCCGGCGGCAATTTGTGGATTTCCCGGCAGGCGAGATAAGACTGTTGCGCCGCGCCATCGCCACCTCATTGCTACCCCATTGCCGCCCCGCTTGCGGCCGGTCGGCAGTCCGGATGGCCGCGGCCGGTGTGTCTGATACGCTACCCCGCGCGATCCGGGCGGCTCATCGCTGGCAATGTGGGCAGTAGAAGGTGGAGCGCTGGCCCTGCACGATCTGCCGGATCGGCGTGCCGCAGGTCCGGCAGGGCTTGCCGGCGCGATCATAGACGCAGCAGTCGAGCTGAAAATAACCGCTCGAGCCATCACTGCCGACGAAGTCGCGCAGGGTGCTGCCACCGCGCGCGATCGCCTCGGCCAGGATCTCGCGCACGGCCACGGCAAGCCGTTCGCAGCGCGCCAGGCTCAGCCTGCCGGCGGGCGTGGACGGGCGGATACCGGCACGGAACAGGCTTTCCGAGGCGTAGATATTGCCCACGCCGACGACGATATCGCCGGCCAGCAGCACCGTCTTGATGGCCGCGGTGCGCCCACGCGTATGCCGGTGCAGCCAGGCGCCATCGAAGCCGGCGTCGAAGGGCTCGATGCCCAGGCCGCGCAGCAGCGGGTGGCCCGGCAGTTCCGCCTCGGGCAGCGGGCTCCACAGCACCGCGCCGAAACGGCGCGGATCGCGAAAGCGCAGCACCAGCGGGCCGCCCGGCTGTGCGCCATCGCCGGCAGCCAGTTCGAGGTCGACATGGTCGTGCGGCCCCGGGGGCGGCGCGTCGGGCAGCACACGCAGGGTGCCGGTCATGCCGAGGTGAATGATGAGCCAGCCGCTGTCGGGCGCCGCCCCCGAATTTCCGGGAGCCGGTGGCGCGATACACTCCAACAGCAGGTACTTGCCCCGGCGCTCGATGCGGCGGACCTCGCGGCCCGCCAGCAGCGCCTCCAGCCCCGGTTCCACCGGCCAGCGCAGGCCCCGGTGGCGTACCGTCACCGCAGCGATGCGCCGCCCCGTCACATGGGGCAGCAAACCGCGCCGGGTCACTTCGACCTCCGGCAACTCGGGCATCGAACCTCTCCTTCCGCCAGCGTTCCAATGGATGTTCGCGTACAGCGCCAGTGCAGGCCGCAATGGCGGCGCACAGCATGTCTGCTCGCCGGCATGCACGCAAGCCAGGCATTGTAGCGGCACGCTACAATGCCTTTTACAAATTTCATCCTCACCGAGTGCCGGAGCTCACCTCAATATGTCGGACCGCCAGGACCGTTACCAGATCGACTCCACGCCTCCCGCTCTCGCAGGCGCTGCCCGGAACAGCGGGCCGCGCGCGCAACCTGCCCGACAGGCGCTGCGGCGAGCCTTGATGCTCGGCACGGCCGCCGTGCTCGGCCTGGCCGGGGCCGCCCATGCCGCACCCGCCGCACCCGCCGCCGGCCGACAGGCCGATGAGCAGGCTGCCGCGCAGCGCGCTGCCCGGGCGATGCTGCCCTCGGTACCGCTGAGCTCGGACATTTTCTACCGCGTGCTGGCGGCCGAGATCTCGATGCAACGCGGCCTGATCGGGCCAGCCTACCGCACCTACCTCGACCTGGCGCGCGATACGCGCGACCCGCGCTTCGCACAGCGTGCCACGGAGATCGCCTTCAATGCGCGCCTGTCGCAACAGGCACTCGATGCCGCGCGCCTCTGGACCGACTTGGCGCCGCGCTCCGCGAGCGCACGGCAGGTGCTGTCCATCCTGCTGGTGCTGAGCGGCCGCTGGGACGATGCCGAGCCGCTGCTGGCGCACGAACTGGCAGAAACGCCCGCGGCCCAGCGTCCGGATGCCATCCTGCAGCTGCAGCAGCAACTGTCGCGCACCAGCGACCCGGCCGGCGCGGCCGCCCTGCTGCAGCGCCTGACGGCCGGTGACGCCCGCCTGCCGGAAACGCACCTGGCGCTGGCGCGCGCCCGGGAAGTGGCCGGCGACGTGCCCGGCGCGCTCACCGCGCTGGACGAGGCCCTGCGCCTGCGACCCAATTACGAGGCGGCCGCGCTGATGGCTGCCGAGCTGCGCGCCGACTCGTCGCCCGACGCCGCGATCGCCGGTCTGCAGCACTTCATTGCCAAGACACCCGGTTCGATCAACGGGCACATCATGCTGGCGCGCCTGTACCTGCAGCGCGGCGAGACCGCGCAGGCGCGCAAGGAATTCGAGACCCTGCGCGCCATCGCCCCTAACGATCCCCGCGTGCCGCTGGCGCTCGGCCTGACCAGCCTGCAGGCCAAGCGCTACGACGAGGCCGAGCAATACCTGAAGGAGTACCTGGGCCTGGTCCAGTCGCTGCCCGGTGCCAGCCCCGACATCGCCTACCAGTACCTCGCCGAGATCGCCGAGCAGCGCAAGGACTACCAGGGCGCGCTCAACTGGCTCGACCGCATCGACGACAGCCGCCTGGAGACGGCCGTCGCCGTCAAGCGCGCCCAGTTGCTCGGGCGCATGGGCAAGCTCGACGAGGCCGAAGCCGTGTTCGGCGACATGATCGCCGATGCCGAGGATATCGCCGACCCGGGCCAGCGCGCCCAACGCATGGCCGCGATCCGCCAGACCGAGATCGCGATGCTGCTCGACGTCAAGGCCTATGACCGTGCCCGCAAGGCGCTCAACGAGCGCATCGCGGCCGAGCCCGACAACGCCGACTGGATCTACGAGCTGGCCATGCTCGACGAGCGCGAGAAGCGCTATGACAGCATGGAGAAGGGCCTGCGCAAGGTGATCGCGCTGCTGCCCGACCAGAAGCTCGGCTACAACGCGCTGGGCTATTCGCTGGCCGACCGCAACCAGCGGCTGCCCGAGGCGCTCAAGCTGCTGGAGAAGGCCACCGAACTCGGCCCCGACGATCCCTACATCATGGATAGCCTGGGCTGGGTCAAGTTCAGGATGGGCCAGCTGCAGCCCGCCGTCGTACTGCTCAAGACCGCCTATGCCAAGGCGCCGGGGGCCGAGATCGGCGCGCACCTGGGTGAGGTGCTGTGGCAGCTCGGCCAGCGCGACGAGGCCCGCAAGACCTGGGGCGAGGCCGCCAAGACCGAGCCCGACAACGAAGTCCTGATCGATACACTGCGCCGCTACAACGTGACGCTGTCCAAGTAATCCAATCCGGCCCCGCCGGTCCCGCCCCGGACCGGCGGCCTGCGCCACCCGCGTGGGCCTGCCCATGACCACATGCTCCGATCCCGCCTCGCCCTCGCCTGCCTGCTCGTGCCGCTCTGGCTCGCAGGTTGTGCCAGCCTCGCGCCGAGCCGCAGCTTCGATGCCGAGACTGCCCAGCTGCGCGAATACAGCGGCCGCTTCGCCGCCAACTACGTACGCTACGGCCGCGAAGAAGGCGTGACGGGCAGCTTCCGCTGGCAGGAGCAGGGCCGCAATGTGCGGCTCGACCTGATCTCGCCGCTCGGCCAGACGCTGGCCATCGTCACGGCCACGCCGTCGGGCGCCACGCTCGACCTCCCCAACCAGCCGCCGCGCAACGCGCCCGAGGTGGACTCTCTGCTGGAGGACGCGCTCGGCTTCTCACTGCCAGTCACGGGATTGCGCGACTGGCTGCATGCCCGCCCGGCCCGTGGCCGCCCCGCCGCCGCCACGCGCGACGAGCAAGGACGCCTGTCCACCCTGCAGCAGGATGGCTGGACTGTCCGCTACGTTTCCTGGCAGGATGCGGCCGTCGCCGCGCCGGCGGCCGCGCTGCCGCGCCGTATCGACCTGGCCAGGGACGGCGGCGACCACCCGCTTTCCGTGCGCCTGGTACTCGACCCCGAAAACAAGCCATGAACCTTGCCCTGCCGCCCGCCGAGCTGCGCGACTGTCCCGCGCCGGCGAAGCTCAACCTGTTCCTGCACGTCACGGGCCGACGCCCGGACGGCTACCACACGCTGCAGACCGCCTTCCAGCTGGTCGACTGGAACGACACGCTGCACTTCCTGCGCCGCGACGACGGTGCCGTCATGCGCACCACCGAGATCGCCGGCGTCCCCGCCGAATCCGACCTGGTGGTGCGCGCGGCGCGCCTGCTGCAACAGGCCACCGGCACGCGCTTCGGCGTGGAGATCGCCGTCGACAAGCGCTTGCCGATGGGCGGCGGCATCGGCGGCGGCTCGTCCGACGCAGCCACCACGCTGCTCGCACTGAATCGGCTGTGGGGGCTGGACCTGCCGCGTGCGGAATTGATGCGGCTGGGCCTGGCGCTCGGCGCCGACGTGCCCTTCTTCCTCTTCGGCGAAAATGCCTTCGCTGAAGGCGTAGGCGAGCAATTAAGCCCGATCGCGCTGCCGGAAAGCTGGTTCGTGATCATCCATCCGAAGCAGCACGTGCCGACTGCCGCGATTTTTTCGGATGAGCGCTTGACAAGGAATACACCCATCTCCATAATTGCGGTCTTCGCTGCTTGTGAAAACAAATTCGCTTTCGGTCGCAACGACCTGGAAGCGGTAGCAACAGCGAAGTTCGGCGAGGTCGCCAGAGCCCTTGAATGGCTGAGACAATACAGTCCCCATGCAAGGATGACCGGCTCCGGAGCCTGCGTGTTTGCGCGTTATACTGACGCGTCGACTGCGCAGCAGGTCCTGGAACGGTTGCCGCCCGAGTGGGACGGCAGGTGTGTGAGAAGTCTGGCACAACACCCGCTCGCAGCGTTCGCGAAGTAAGTTTTTCGTTCGGCGTGGCACGCTGTTGGTGCGACGAAGAACGGGCCCGGTTGTGTAGGGGAGTCGCCAAGTCGGTTAAGGCACCGGATTTTGATTCCGGCATTCGAGGGTTCGATTCCTTCCTCCCCTGCCATTAGATCCCTACCGTGTCCTCGCGGATCCGGTTTGTAGGGGAGTCGCCAAGTCGGTTAAGGCACCGGATTTTGATTCCGGCATTCGAGGGTTCGAATCCTTCCTCCCCTGCCATTACATTCCTATAGTGTCCCCACGGACCCGCAAGACTGACTGCCGGCACTGGCCGACAGCAACTCCTTTCCCTCCCCAGCAGCAAGACAGGTGCCCCGAATGAGCAGCGAAGGCTTGATGGTATTTACCGGCAACGCCAACCCCAAACTCGCGGAGGCTGTCGTACAGCACCTCGGCATTCCGCTGGGCAAGGCATTGGTGGGCCGTTTCTCGGACGGCGAAGTCCAGGTCGAGATCCAGGAAAACGTGCGCGGCAAGCACGTCATCGTTCTGCAGTCGACCTGCGCGCCGACCAACGACAACCTGATGGAACTGATGGTGATGGTCGATGCGCTCAAGCGCGCCTCGGCACGCAGCATCACCGCCGCCATGCCCTACTTCGGCTACGCCCGCCAGGACCGCCGCCCGCGCTCGGCGCGCGTGGCGATCTCGGCCAAGGTGGTGGCCAATATGCTGGAAGTCGCCGGCGTCGACCGCGTGCTGACGATGGACCTGCACGCCGACCAGATCCAGGGCTTCTTCGATATCCCGGTCGATAACATCTACGCTTCGCCGGTGCTGCTGGGCGACCTGCGCGAGAAGAACTACGGCGACCTGCTGGTGGTCTCGCCCGACGTCGGCGGCGTGGTGCGCGCGCGCGCGCTGGCCAAGCAGCTGAACTGCGACCTGGCCATCATCGACAAGCGCCGCCCCAAGGCCAATGTGGCCGAGGTGATGAACATCATCGGCGAAGTCGACGGCCGCAACTGCGTGATCATGGATGACATGATCGACACCGGCGGCACGCTGTGCAAGGCGGCCCAGGTGCTGAAGGAGCGCGGCGCCCAGCGCGTGTTCGCCTACTGCACGCACCCCGTGCTGTCCGGCGGCGCTGCTGCCCGCATCGCGGAATCGGCGCTGGACGAAGTGGTGGTGTGCGACACCATCCCCCTGCGCGACGATGCCCGCCAGACCGGCAAGATCCGCCAGCTGTCGACGGCGCCGCTGCTGGCCGAGACCTTCACCCGCATCGTCAAGGGCGACTCCATCATGTCGCTGTTTGCGGATTCCTGATAAAATTTAAAGCTTTGCTGCGTTTTCGGCATCTTTTTGCCGGAAACGTGGCGAAGACGATGCATCCGTTGCATCGGTCATTGGCAAACTCTCGCCGATGACCTTAACCAGGGCTGTCTGGTCGCGGACGGCCCTTCTTACTTTTGGAGCATTTCATGAAAGTCATCGCTTTCGAGCGTAGCGTACAGGGTACGGGTGCGAGCCGCCGCCTGCGCAATTCGGGCAAGACCCCCGGCATCATCTACGGCGGCGCCGCCGAACCAAAGATGATCGAACTCGATCACAACGCGCTGTGGCACGCCCTGAAGAAGGAAGCCTTCCACTCGTCGATCCTCGAGCTGGAAGTGGCTGGCAAGACCGAGAAGGCCCTGCTGCGCGCCTTCCAGATGCACCCGTTCAAGCCGATGGTACTGCACGTCGACTTCCAGCGCGTGTCGGCCACCGAGAAGATCCACGTGAAGGTGCCCCTGCACTTCATCAACCAGGAAACCGCTCCTGGCGTGAAGCTGGGCCACGGCATCGTCAACCACATCGCGAACGAACTGGAAGTGTCGTGCCTGCCGGCCGACCTGCCTGAGTTCATCGAAGTGGATCTGGGCAAGGCCGAACTGAACCAGACCCTGCACCTGTCGGACGTCACCCTGCCGAAGGGCGTGACCGCCATCACCCACGGTGACGAAAACCCGGCCATCGCCAGCATCACGCTGCCGGCCGGTGCCGCATCGGAAGCCGCCGAAGGCGGCGAAGCTGGCGAAACCCCGGCTGCCTAAGCTGTCAAAGGCAAGCCTGGCTGACGCCGGGAAGGTGTCGGGAAGGCGCGCCGGACGTGCTCCGGCGGCTTTCCCCGCCGCTTCCAGCAAGAAAACCGCCGGTGCCCGGCGGTTTTTTTTCGCGTATGCTTGGCGCCTGCCAGCCGGCAAGGCTGCCCTCCCGAACGCATTCCGAACCGTAGTACCGCTATCAGCATGATCAAGCTCATCGTCGGCCTCGGCAATCCCGGGGCGGAATACGAGGCCACCCGCCACAATGCGGGCTTCTGGCTGGTCGACCAGCTCGCCCGCCAGGGCGGCGCGACGCTGCGCGTGGAAGGCCGCTTCCACGGGCTGGCGGCGCGCGCGCGGCTGTGGGACCAGGACATCTGGCTGCTCAAGCCCTCCACCTTCATGAACCGCTCCGGCCTGTCAGTGGTCTCGCTGGCTCGCTTCTACAAGATCCTGCCCGACGAGATCCTGGTCGCGCACGATGAGATGGACCTGCCGCCGGGCTCGGTCAAGCTCAAGCGCGGCGGCGGCGCCGGCGGGCACAACGGGCTGAAGGACATCTCGGCCCACCTGACCACGCAGGACTACTGGCGCCTGCGCATCGGCGTGGGCCACCCGCGCAGCCAGAACGTGGCCAGCGGGCGCGAAGACGTGGTCAACTACGTGCTGAAACCGCCGCGCCGCGAGGAACAGCAGGCCATCGACGAATCCATCGACCGCTGCCTCGCACCGCTGGCGCTGCTGGCCAAGGGCGAGTCGGAACGCGCGATGATGGAGTTGCATACGGGCCGCTGATGGGCCCTGACACGCGCCGCGTGGCCCCAAAGAAAAACCCGCCTCTCGGCGGGTTTTTTCATGCGATGCAGGCAAGCGCCGCCTAGGTGGCGTGCTTGGCGGCCGTCAGCAGCCGATAGCGCTGCATCAACACTTCGTGCGATTCCACGCGGTTGGGGTCGCGCGGAATGCACGCGACCGGGCAGACCTGCTGGCACTGCGGCTCGTCGAAGTGCCCCACGCATTCGGTGCACTTATTGGGATCGATCTCGTAAATCTCCGGCCCCATCGAGATCGCTTCGTTCGGGCACTCGGGCTCACAAACGTCGCAGTTGATGCAGTCGTCGGTGATCATCAGCGCCATGGCATTTCCTCTGCAGCACGACGGACCCGCCGTGCTGGCCATGTCCGTCTCAAAATCGTATTTTATTCCGTCTTGCCGATCTTTTCCTGCAGCCAACGCTCGACCGAGGGAAAGACGAACTTGCTCACATCCCCGCCCAGCACGGCGATCTCGCGCACGAAGGTGCCGGAGATGAACTGGTACTGGTCCGAGGGCGTCAGGAACATGGTCTCGACGTCCGGCAGCAGATAGCGGTTCATGCCCGCCATCTGGAACTCGTACTCGAAGTCGGACACGGCGCGCAGGCCACGCACGATCACGCGCGCGTTGTTCTTGCGCACGAAGTCCTTGAGCAGCCCCGAGAAGCCTTCCACGCGCACATTGGGGTAGTGGCCCAGCACCTCACGAGCGATGCCGATGCGCTCGTCCAGCGCAAAGAACGGGCGCTTGTTGGGACTTTGGGCGACCCCCACCACCAGCTCGTCGAAGATGTTCGAGGCACGGCGCACGAGATCCTCGTGTCCCCGGGTCATGGGATCGAACGTGCCGGGATAGACCGCGACGACCATACTTCCTCCTTGTTCTGCCCGCTGCCGGCCCTGTCCCGGGCCACTTGGTCTGCTGCGTGGCGAGCGTTAGCGACAGCGGCGTAGTGTAACGCTAAATCCGCTGCTTGGAAGCCGTCTGGCAGACAGTTTCGCGGCGGCGCAGCAGAAAAGGCCATTACAAAAAATTGCGGCGGGAAACCCACTTCATGAATCGCGATGGGCTCCCGCAGGCGGAAGAGGCTGCCGGCGAGAGCCGTGACGGGCGCGCCGGCTACGAACGGCGTGCCAGCAGGTGGAAATGCACGGCACCGGCGCGCGCATGGCGCAGCAGCTCCAGGCTGGCAGGCACCGGCACTTCCGGCCCCGTCAGGGCCTTGTCGGTCTCGACGTAGACCAGGCCGCCCGGCCGCGAGAGGCGCGCGGCATGCTCCAGCGCCGGGCCCAGCCAGTCCTCGGCGAAAGGCGGGTCGAGGAAGACCACGTCGAAGCCGGCGGTAGGCATCCGTGCGGCGACGCCGAAGGCATCGCCCTGGATGATCTGCACCTGGGTGGCATCGAGCCGGTACTGGTTGTCGCGCAGCTGCTTGGCCACGCGCGGATTGGCCTCGACCAGCGTGACCTGGGCGGCGCCGCGTGACGCGGCCTCGAAGCCGAGTGCGCCGGAACCGGCAAACAGGTCCAGGCAGGCGAGCCCCGTCAGGTCCTGGCCCAGCCAGTTGAACAGGGTTTCCCGCACGCGATCGGGCGTGGGGCGCAGCCCCTCGGCTTCGAGCACTGGCAGCGACGTGCGCTTCCAGCGCCCGCCGATGATCCGGACCTGCGCCGGCGTGCGGCGCGGCGCCGCGGAAGCAGAAGATGAGACGGAAGCACGCCGCCCGCGCGGGGCGGGCGGCGTACCGGTGGCAGCGGGAGGACGGGAACGCGAATTCATCCCGTGATTGTAGAGCTTGCGGCCGCGGCCGTTCGTCTGCCGCGGCCTGTGATCAGTTCGGCCCGCCGACGATCACCGTGGCCATGGCGTCCGGATGGACGTGGCGCTGGAACGCCTGCCTGACCTGCTCACGCGTGACCTTGGCGATCTGCGCGGTCCAGGTGTCGAGATAGTCGAGCGGCAGCCCGTACCAGCCGATATTGGACACATTGGTCAGCAGCTTGCGGTTGTTGTCGATACGCAGCGGGAAGCCGTTGACCAGGTTGTCCTTGGCAGCCTTCAGTTCCTGGTCGGAGGGACCTTCGGCCACATATTGCGCCAGCACCTTGCGCACCAGTGCCAGCGCCTCGTCGGTCTGCGCCTTCTTGGTCTGCAGGCTGATGGCGAACGGACCGGGCTGCTTGCTGGGCGCGAAGTAGCTCTCGACGTCGTAGGTCAGGCCGCGCTTCTCGCGCACCTCATTGGTCAGGCGCGAGCTGAACCCCCCACCGCCCAGCACGTAGTTGCCGACCAGCAGCGCGAAGTAATCGGGGTCGCCGCGCGCGATGGCGGGCTGGCCGAGCAGCACCGTGGCCTGCTGCGCCGCATGCGGGATGCGCTGCTCGCTGGCGGGGATGACCATCTGCACCTGCGGCATCGCCGGCGGCGTCGCGCCGGCGGGCAGGCCGCGCGTGAGGCGCTCGGCGAGATCCTCCGCCTGCTTGCGATCGATGGCGCCGATCAGCGTCACCACGGCGCGCGATGCCGAGTACTTGTCACGCCAGAAGCGGACGAGGTCGTCACGCGTGATGGCATTGACCGAAGCCTCGGTCGCCGTCACACCATAGGGGTGGGTGGGATAGACAGCCTTGGAAAGCCGCTTGTCCGCGATCACCTCGGGACGCGCATCGCCCTCGCGGATGGCGGTGATCAGGCGCTGCTTCTCGCGCGCGACCACGGCATCCGGATAGGTCGGGGCCTTGATCAGCTGGGCCGCCAGGTCGACCGACTGCTTCAGCTCGGGCTGCGCCGTCAGCGTGCGCAGGCCGATGCCGCCGCGGTCGCTGCCGGCCGAGCCGCCGAAGCCGGCGCCGGTGTCGGCGAACGCATCGGCGATCTGGGCTTCGTCGCGCGCGGGCTGGCCATCGACGCTCGCCGTGCCCTTGTCCAGCAGCGCCGCGGTCAGCGTCGCCAGGCCGGACTTGCCCGGCGGGTCATAGCGGCTGCCCGCGTCGAAGTCGATGTTGATGTCCAGCATGGGGATCGACGGGCTGGGCACGAAATAGACCTGCGCGCCGGTGGAGGCAGTCCAGTGCTCGATGGGCAGGGCGGCCTGCGCGACGGTGGCGCCGAGCAGCGCCAGCGCGCCGCCAACGGCGAGCAGGGCCTGGCGCAGCCAGCGGTTCAGTTGCGGCGACCGAAGTGCCGGGACGGACGAGTGCATCGTGGCTCCTCAGTGCAGGTCAGCGCAGGTCCGCGGGAACCGCGGCCTTGGGCTTGTTGGGGTCGATCGGCTGTGGCAGCAGCGTTGCCACGGTCAGGTTGTCGTCGCTGAAATACTTGGCGGCGACGGCCTGCACCTGCTCGGGCGTGACCGCCTTGATGCGGTCGAGCATGGGATCGAGCTCGCGCCAGGAAATGCCCGACATCTCGGCCACGCCGATCTCCATGCCCTGCCCGGCCACCGAATCGCGCTTGTAGATCTGGCCGGCCACCACCTGTGCCTTGACTCTCTTGAGCTCTTCGGGCGAGACGCCGTTCTTGGCGATGCGCTGGACCTGCGCGATCAGCGCGCGCTGGATCTCCTCGGTGGTGTGCCCCTTGGCTGGCGTGCCGTCGAGCACGAAGATGGACTCGCCGCGGTTGATGCTGTCGTAGCCGACGTTGACGTCATCGGCCAGGCGCTGCTCGCGCACCAGCTCGCGCGGCAGCCGTGAGTTGTCATAGCCGTTGAGCACGGCAGCCAGGACCTCCAGCGCGTAGGGGTCGACGTCCTTCTCGACGTCACGCAGTCGCGGCACCTTGTAGGCCATCACCACATAGGGGTTCTCGGCCGGCGCCTTGACCCAGATACGCCTGACGCCGATCTGCGGCGCCTCGAGCTGGTCCTTGCGCAGCGGCAGCGTGCGCGGCTTCAGCTTGCCGTAGGTGCGCTCGGCCAGGACCTTGACCTGGGCCGGATCGACGTCCCCGGCGACCACCAGCATTGCATTGTTGGGCGCGTACCATTGGTGGTACCAGGCCTGCACGTCGTCGACGCGCATGTTCACCAGATCGTTCATCCAGCCGATCACCGGATGGCGGTACGGCGCGGCGGTGAAGACGGCTGCCAGCAGTTGCTCGTAGACGGTGCCGCGCGCGGAGTCGTCGACACGCATGCGCCGCTCCTCCATCACGACCTTCATCTCGCTGTCGAAGTCGCTCTTCTTGATGATCAGGTTGGCCATGCGGTCGGCCTCCAGCTCCATCACCTTGGGCAGGTACTGCTTGCCGATCTGCTGGTAATAGAGCGTGAAGTCACGGTTGGTCATGGCGTTCTCGCGGCCGCCGAGCGCGGCGATCTGCTTGGAGAACTCGCCCGGCCCGACCTTTGGCGTGCCCTTGAACATCATGTGTTCGAGCATGTGGGACAGGCCCAGGGTGCCCGTCACCTCATCCATGCCGCCGATGTGGTACCAGATCTGCTGCATCACGGTGGGCGCGCGGTGGTCTTCCTTGACGATCACGCGCAGGCCGTTGGCGAGCTTGAACTCGGTGATGCCGGCCGCGGAAGGCGTGGCGGCCCCGGCTGGCGCAGCCGCCGGCATGGTCGCCTTCTGCTGGGGCACGTCCTGCTGGGTCACGTCCTGCGCGTACGCCGTCGGCAGGCACCAGGGCAGCGCAGCGACCAGCAGGGTGGGAATGAGACGCCGGACCAGCCTTCCGGCATCGACCGGAAGCGCACGGGAACGGGTGGAAACGGCACGGGCGGCACCCGTCCGGGACTTGGCAGCGCAATGGTTCATGCGACCCCGTCTGTTAGAATTTTGCCGGTTGATTCTACCGGGGTATTGACCTCATTCCCAATGTTTAGTTTCTGGAAGAAGCGCAAGGCGGAGCCAGCTCCTGCGCCCGCCGAGGCGCCGGCCGCCGCGCCTGCCCCGGCACCCGTGACCGCGCCGGCCCAGCAGGCCACCCCGGCCGCCCAGGCGGCGGTGGTCCGCGACGATGTGGCGCTGCCGGCCCCGAGCCCGGCCCCCGCCCATCTCGTGCCGCCCGCGCCGGCTTCGGCGCCCGAGCCCGCAGCCACCAGCGACGCCTACGAACTGACTGCGCCGCCCCCTCCGACTGCTGAGGCCAAGCAGGGCTGGATGCGCCGGCTGCGCGTCGGGCTGTCCAAGACCAGCCGCAACATCGGCACGCTGTTCCTCGGCGTCAAGGTCGACGAGGCCTTGTTCGAGGAGCTGGAAACCGCGCTGCTGATGGCCGATGCCGGCGTCGAGGCCACCGAATACCTGCTCGGCGAGCTGCGCCGCCGCGTCAAGAGCGAGCGCATCGAGGACGGCGAGGGCGTCAAGGCAGCGCTGCGCACGCTGCTGACGGAACTGCTGCGCCCGCTCGAGAAGACCATGGAGCTGGGCCGCGAGCAGCCGCTGGTGATGATGATCGCGGGCGTCAACGGCGCCGGCAAGACCACCACCATCGGCAAGCTGTGCAAGCACTTCCAGCACTATGGCGAGTCGGTGCTGCTGGCCGCGGGCGATACCTTCCGCGCGGCCGCACGCGAGCAGCTGACGATCTGGGGCGAGCGTAACAACGTCACCGTGGTCGCGCAGGAAAGCGGCGACCCGGCCGCGGTCATCTTCGATGCGGTCAACGCGGCGCGCGCGCGCGGCATCGACATCGTGATGGCCGACACCGCGGGCCGGCTGCCCACGCAGCTGCACCTGATGGAGGAGCTGAAGAAGGTCAGGCGCGTGATTGCCAAGGCCATGCCGACCGCGCCGCATGAGGTCCTGCTGGTGATCGACGCCAACACCGGCCAGAATGCCCTGGCGCAGGTGCGCGCCTTCGACGACGCACTCGGCCTGACCGGCCTGGTGGTGACCAAGCTCGACGGCACCGCCAAGGGCGGCATCCTCGCCGCCATCGCGCGCCAGCGTCCGGTGCCGGTCTACTTCATCGGCGTCGGCGAGAAGGTGGAAGACCTGCAGCCCTTCAAGGCCGACGAGTTCGCCGACGCGCTGCTGGGCTGAACCCCCTGCGTGCCCAAGAAAAAAACCCGGCAGATGCCGGGTTTTTTTCATTGAAGCCCGCGCTCACTCCGCATCGGGCTGGGCCTTGGGCGCCGCGTTCTCGAATGCCGGCATGGCCATGCAGGTCTCATGGATCTTCGCAATGGTCGGAAAGCGAGCCACGTCGACATTGAAGCGTTGGGCATTGAAGACCTGCGGCACCAGGCAGATGTCGGCCAGCGTGGGCGTATCGCCCAGGCAGAAACGGCCGACGCGGCCGCTGCGCGCCAGGTTGGTCTCCAGCGCCGCGAAGCCCTCCTCCACCCAGTGGCGGTACCAGCCGTCCTTGGCCTCCTCGGACACGCCCAGCGTGTGCTTCAGGTACTTCAGCACGCGCAGGTTGTTGAGCGGGTGGATCTCGCAGGCGACTTCCAGCGCCAGCGAACGCACATAGGCGCGCTCCAGCGCATCGCCCGGCAGCAGCGGCGGCTCGGGATGGGTCTCGTCGAGGTACTCGATGATGGCCAGCGACTGCGCCAGCGCGTGGTCGCCGTCGAGCAGCGTCGGCACCAGCGCGTCTGCATTCAGCGCGCGGTATTCCGGCTTGAGCTGCTGGCCGCCTTCCTTGAGCAGATGCACGGGCACGTACTCATAGGGCAGGCCCTTGAGTTGCAGCGCGATGCGCACGCGGAAAGAGGCGGAGCTGCGGAAATAGCTATAGAGCTTCAGCATGGCTCAGACCACCTTGACGGCGAGGTCGCCGACGCCGTCGATATGGCCCTGCATCACGTCACCCTTGACCACGGGGCCGACGCCTTCGGGGGTGCCACTGAAGATCAGGTCGCCCGGCTGCAGTTCAAACAGGCGGGACAGGTAGGCCACCATTTCAGGCACCGACCAGATCAGGTCCGACAGGTCGCCGCGCTGCTTCTCGGCGCCGTTCACGCCCAGGGTCACCGCCCCCTTTTCCGGGTGGCCGATGGCCGACACCGGCACGATCGGGCCGATGGGTGCGGAGCGGTCGAAGGCCTTGCCGGTCTCCCAGGGACGCCCGGTCTTCTTCGACTCGTTCTGCAGGTCGCGGCGGGTCATGTCCAGGCCCACGGCATAACCGAATACATGCCCGGCGGCGTCTTCCACGGGGATGTCCTTGCCGCCCTTGCCGATCGCCACCACCAGCTCGATCTCATAGTGGCAATTGGCGGTGCCCTGCGGGTACGGGAACTCGCCCTGTGCACCGTCCGGCACGTAGCTGACGGCATCGGACGGCTTGCAGAAGAAGAACGGCGGCTCGCGATCGGGGTCCGAGCCCATCTCGCGCGCGTGCGCCGCGTAGTTGCGGCCCACGCAATACACGCGGCGCACGGGGAAGCGGGCGTTACTGCCGCGCACGGGAACGCCAACGGGCGCCGGCGGGGCAAATACGAATTCGGTCATGCATCTCTCCAGGCTTGTTCTATGCTCGGCCGCGCGCCGGTACCCGCTTCGCCATCAGGCGCCCCGCCGCGCGGCAGGGCAACAGCATACACCCGTGCTGCCGGGCAGCCCAGGAGAGGTATGATGAGTACGGGAAAATACGTAAGGCATTACCAGACATTGCCACCCCACTCCCGGCGCGAAAATTGCTTGAGGATCGCCAAGCCCCTTCGACGCCATGACCCGCCATCGCCACCCCGCCGCCGACCAGGCGGCCACCACGCCCCTCACGGCCGCGCCCGCCGCAGCGGCCCGGCCGCTGCGCATCCTGCTGGTACGCGATCCGCACGACACCACCCCGCTGAACGTCGAGACCATCCGCGCCGGCCTGGCCACAGCAGGATTCACCGATGTGGAGACGGTCGACGCCGACCCGCGCCTGCCCGAGGTGGTCCAGGCGCGCCAGCCCGACCTGATCATCATCGCCTCGGAATCGGCCGCGCGCGACACCGTGGAGCATGTCTGCGTGTCCACCCAGCACGCGCCGCGCCCCATCGTGCTGTTTACCGACAACGACGACACCGAGCGCATCAAGGCGGCACTGTCGGCAGGTATCACCGCCTATATCGTCGACGGCCTGCGCGCCGAGCGCGTCAAGACCGTGCTCGACGTGGCCTACGCGCGCTTCGAGCTCGACCAGAAGCTGCGCGCGGAACTGGATGCCACCAGGCTCAAGCTGGCCGAGCGCAAAGTGGTGGAACGGGCCAAGGGCCTGCTGATGCAGGCGCGCGGCATCAGCGAGGACGAGGCCTACAAGCGGCTGCGCAGCATGGCGATGGAGCGCGGCCTGAAGCTGGTGGAAGCGGCGCAGCGCGTGATCGATGTGATGGGCTGAAGCGGCTCGCCCGCCCCGTGCCGGCCGGCACTGCACCGCCTTGGACCGCCTTGGACCGCTCCGCGCTGGTGCGACGCACAAGGATGGCGCCGCGGCCGCCATCCCCGCCCCACTCTGCGCGCGCCTCGCGGCGGCCGGCGCGGCACCACCCGATCGGGTTCTTGCCTGAATGGCGCGCAATCATGAGAATGTGCGCTCGACGCCTGCCAGGGGAAGCACCACGTGCCGTCACGCAGCTTTCTTCATCTCTGGGATGACTGTTTCCTGTACGTCACGCCGGCCATCCAGTCCGGCCTGACCGCCCGTTCCTCGTTCACGCTGCTGATCTCGGTGAGCGGGCGACCGTTCACGCTGGTGCCGGCGGACGGGCGCCCGCGCCGCTATCGCGCCGCGCTGGTCGCGCCCCATGTGGCGCGGCGCCTGGACACCGACGGCCACGGCCTGATCTCCCTCAATCTCGACCCGGCCTCGGCAGACTCGCGCGCCCTCGCAAGCGTGGCCGGCGGCATGGCCATCCAGGCAATCGACGTGCGCCGCTTCGGCCGGTCGCGTGAGTTGTTCGACGGGGCCTTGCACGGCCAGCTCGACCCTTGCGGCCTGCATGCCCTGGCCGCCGGGCTGGTCGGCACGCTGGCGCCGCGCCCGCGCACCGTGCTGGACCGGCGCGTGGCCGCCGTGCTGAGCCAGCTGCGTGCCGCGGCGGGCCGGGTTCCGCTGGCAGAACTCGCGGCATCCGCCCGCCTGTCGCCCGACCGCCTGCGGCACCTGTTCCATGACCAGACCGGGCTGTCGCTCACGCGCTACCTGCTGTGGGCCAAGATACGGCGCGCGGTCGCGCACTTGCACAGCGGCTGCGACCTGACGGCGGTCGCGCATACCGGCGGCTTCGCCGACTCGGCGCACATGAGCCGCACTTTCCAGCGCTACTTCGGCCTCGCGCCATCTTTCCTGGCCAACGCCCGCCAGGTCGAAGTCAGCGCGGCGCAATCCGGCCGCCAAGACGCCTGGCTTGCTGCAGCGCCGCAGGTCGCGTAGCCGCGGCGTTCAATCGGAGACGCCCGGAGCTCTCCTAAGATGTCCCCCGCACGCCACGCAAGGCGGCGCAAAAACTAGAAGAAGGGACAAGGAGACAATCGAGATGAAGCGACTTCACGCGCGCGGCTGGATGCCGCTGTCTGCGTTCGCCCTCGCCATGCTGGCAGCATGCGGCGGCCATGACAACAACAGCGCCGGCAACACGCCGGCTACGCCCGGCACCCCGGAAACGGCGCAGGCGGCCTTCCAGGCCGAGATCCGCCGCACCACCATGGGCGTGCCGCACATCAAGGCCAATGACTGGAGCGGACTCGGCTACGGTTACGGCTACGCGCAGGCACAGGACAATCTGTGCACGATGGCCGATTCTTTCCTGACCTACCGCGGCGAGCGCTCGCGCTACTTCGGCGCCAGCCAGCAACTGGTGGCCAGCAGCACCATCGGCCGGCCCAGGAACATCGATTCTGACTTCTTCCACCGGCACATCCTGTCGGACGACACCATCCAGGCCATGACCAATGCCCAGCCGGCCGAACTGCAGGCGCTGGTCAAGGGTTTCACCGCCGGCTACAACCGCTATCTGCGCGACCTCGGCGCCAACGGCGGCGCCCACGCGGCATGCGCCGGACAGCCCTGGGTCACGGCGATCCGGCCCGAGGACGTCTATCGGCGCATGTACGCCGCGAACCTCGCCGGCGGCTACAGCAACTTCGTGCCCAACATCGCCAATGCTGTGCCGCCGTCCGCGGCGCCCGTCGCGCGTGCGCCTTCGCGCGCCGCGCTGCGCCTGATGGCCCAACGCACGCGCGAACCGGCGCTGCAGGTGGGCGGCAAGGAGGGCGTGGGCAGCAATATGATCGGCTTCGGCACCGGCGGCAGCGCCACCGGCGCACCGCTGCTGTTCGGCAATCCGCATTGGTACTGGCGTGGCCCCGACCGCTTCTATCAGGCGCAGTTGACCATCCCCGGCACAGTGGATGTCAGCGGCACCTCCTTCCTCGGCATCCCGGTCATCCTGATCGGCTTCAACAAAGACGTCGCCTGGAGCCATACCGTCTCCACCGCGCGGCGCTTCGGCTTCTTCCAGCTCACGCTGGCCTCTGGCGATCCCACCAGCTACCTGCGCGACGGGCAGCCGGTGAAGATGAAGGCCGTGCCGATCACGGTGCAGGTCAAGCAGCCGGATGGCAGCCTGTCCAATGTCTCGCGCACGCTGTACCGGAGCGAATACGGCCCGCTGGTGAATCTCGGCCTGCTGAACCCGGCACTGGCGTGGAGCCAGTCCATGGCCTTCGCCATCCGCGACATCAACGCCGACAACTTCCGTACCTTCCGCAACTGGCTGCGCTGGAACCGTGCCAAGTCGCTCGACGAGTTCATCGCCATCCAGCGCGAGGAAGCGGCGATTCCGTGGGTCAACACCGTTGCCATCGGCCGCGGCAGCCAGCAGGCCTGGTATGCCGACATCGGCGCCATGCCCAACGCCTCGCCCGACCTGCTCCGCTCCTGCGCTGCCGCCGTCGCACCGGCGCTGGCGTCGGCGCTGCCGCGCGTGCCGGTCCTCGATGGCTCGCGCAGCGCCTGCGACTGGCAGAGCGACGCGGACTCCGTGCAGAAGGGCGCGATCGGCCCGGCGCGCATGCCCAGCCTTCTGCGCGACGACTACGTCGCCAACATGAACGACAGCTACTGGATGAGCAATCCGAAGGCGCCGCTGACCGGCTTCCCGGACATCATCGGACCGGCGGGTGCGAGTGGCGCCGCGCTCAGCATGCGCACGCGCATGGGCCACCTGCTGGCCCAGCAGCGCATCGACGGCACCGATGGCTACGGCCCCGCCAAGGCGTCGGTCGACAGCGTCAAGCAGATGGTGCTCAACAGCCGCGTGCTGACGGCCGAGCTTTTCAAGGACGATGCGCTCGCCGCAGTCTGCACGGCCCCGCAGATCTCGATCAGCAGCGACCCGCTGACCAATGAGTCCTTCGCGGCGAGCAATGTCGACATCGCTCAGGCCTGTGAGGTGCTGCGCGCCTGGAACAACACGGGCAACACCGAGGCCCGTGGCGCCCACATCTGGGACGAGTTCTGGGCAAGAGTCAGCCTGCTGCCGGCCAGCAAGCTGTACACCGTGCAGTTCGACCCGAACGATGCAATGCGCACGCCCCGCGGCCTGAAGACCGACAACCCAACCGCCCTGCAGCAGGCCTTCGGCGCCGCCGTGCTGAAGGTGCAGCAAAGCGGCTTCGCGCCGGATGCGCCGCGCGGCGACACCTTGTTCGCCACGCGCGGAGGCCAGAAGGTACGGCTGTTCGGCGGCTGCGGCGGCCCGGGCTACTTCACCATCGCATGCTCGGAGAACCGCATCCAGCAGGGCGGCTACAGCATGGACGGCGATCCGAACGGCAACAGCTATATGCAGATCGTCAGCTTCGCCGACGGCAAGGTCGAGACCCATACCTTCCTGACCTTCTCGCTCTCCGACGACCCCGCCTCCGCGCACAACGGCGACTACACGAAGGAATACGCCGCCAAACGCTGGACGAAGATGCCGTTCACCGAGGCGGAAATCACCGGCAACCCGGACTTCCGCACGGTCACGCTGAGGGAGTAATCCCCCCACGGCAGGCGGGCGGGCGCTGCACGCGCCGCCCTGCCAGCAACACAACGCCGCCCGGCCTGCCTGGCGGCGTTTTCACGCCGCACTGCGGCGCGTGCTCCGCTATCATGAAGCGCAAACCCTCCTCCTGCGCCGCATCATGACCCAGCCTGCCACCCCCGCCAGCCCCCCCAGCCCCGATACGCCGTTCCCCGCCGCGAAGTACATCAAGGAGATCGGGCGCGGCGCCCAGGGCGCCCGCGCGCTGCCGCGCGATGACGTCCGTACCCTGTTCGACGCCATGCTCGCCGGAAGAGTCTCCGATATCGAGTTGGGTGCCATCCTGATGGCCTACCGCATCAAGGGCGAGACGCCCCACGAACTGGGCGGCATGCTGGAGGCCGCCCATGCGCACTGCGCGCCGCTGGCCGCGCCGCCCGATACGCCCGTGGTGGTGGTGCCCAGCTACAACGGCGCGCGCAAGCAGCCCAACCTGGTGCCGCTGCTGGCCATGCTGCTGGCACGCGCCGGCACGCCGGTGCTGGTGCACGGCATCCGGCAATTCGCCGGCCGCATCACCAGCCTCGCCCTGTTCGAGGCGCTGGGCGTGCCGCTGTGCGCCAGCGCGCAGGACGCAACGGCGCGGCTGCGCGGTCCGGGCGCGCCGCTCGCCGTGCTGCCGATCGACGTGCTGTCGCCGGCGCTGGCGCGGCTGCTGGACAAGCGCGACATGATCGGCCTGCGCAATTCAGCGCACACCGTTGTCAAGCTGCTGCAGCCGGTGGGCGGGCACAGCCCGGCCGAGGCGCTGCGCCTGTACAGCTACACCCACCCGGAGTACCGCGAAACGCTGACCGATTTCTTCTCCCAGGAGCCGGCCAATGTGCTGCTTGCGCGCGGCACCGAAGGCGAGGTGGTGGCGGACGCCCGCCGCGGCGGGCGCATCGATTGGCTGCACGATGGGCACCAGCGCACGCTGGTCGAAGCCGCCGCCGGCTCGATCGGCGAGGTGCCGGACCTGCCTGCGGGTACGAGCGTGGAGCAGACCGCGGACTGGATCCGCGCCGTGCTGGATGGCACCACGCCGGTGCCGGCGCCGATCGCAGCCCAGGTCGAGGCCATCGGCGCCTGCCTGCGCGAGGGCGCACACGTCAATTGGGCCAGCCCGCTCTGACCCTGCCCTGAGGCCCTGCTGCCGTGCCGCCGTGCGGCCGGTCCCTGTGTCAGGACGGCCGGCGCGCCGGCAGCGGAATGCGCTCGGTCTCGCCGGGCACCGCAGGGAAGTGGTTGTCCTCCCAGCGCTGGGCGGCCGCCTCGATGGCCTCCTTGCTGCTCGCCACGAAGTTCCAGTAGATGAAGCGCCGCCCGTCGAGCGGATCGCCGCCCAGCAGCATCACGCGCGCCGGCGCGATGGCCGAAAGCGTGACCGTTTCATCCGGCAGCAGCGTCGCCAGGTGCTCGGCCGGGATCGGCTCGCCGTCGACCTCCACGCCGCCGTCCACGGCATAGACGCCACGCTCCACATGCTCCGGAGGGATCTCCAGCGTCGCGCCGGCTTCCATGTCGACGGCCACATACAGTGTGCGGCTGAACACATGCACCGGCGACACGGTACCGAACGCGTCCCCCGCGATCACCGTCATGTGCACGCCCGGCAGCTTCAGATGCGGCAGGCTGGCGGCGGAAAAGTGGTGGAAAGACGGCTCCGCGTTCTCATGCGCCTTGGGCAGCGCCACCCAGGTCTGGATGCCATGCAGGTGCGGACCGGCCTGCCGCTCAGACTGCGGCGAGCGCTCGGAATGGACGATGCCGCTGCCTGCTGTCATCCAGTTGACGTCACCCGGGCGTATCACCTGCTCATTGCCCAGGCTGTCGCGATGCACAAATTCGCCCTCGAACAGGTAGGTCACCGTGGCCAGCCCGATATGCGGGTGCGGACGCACGTCCGCGCCCTTGCCCGGCGGCATCGCCACCGGGCCCATGTGGTCCAGGAAAATAAAGGGCCCGACGGTCTGGGCCGCCGCCGCCGGCAGCACGCGGCGCACGGTGAAATCGCCCAGATCCCGCACATGGGGATTGAGCAGGTGTTCGATCACAGACATAGATCCTCCTGGGGAAATGGGGGGGCGCACGACGGCGAAGTGGCTCTTCCGTAGTGTAGACGGCCCGCCCCGGAATGTTGTCCTGGCGCACAGAACCGCAGGGCCCGGACCTGCTCTAATGCTAGGCGTGCGCGCGCCGCGCCTTGCGCGAGGTGCACGATTAAACACATAGCCAGATCGCTATCGAATTTTTAAACTCAATCGTCTGGAACTATTTACCCTCATTGCACGTCGAATTAGCAGCCAATCAGCTTGAGTGCTAATATCTGTTGCAATGCAGTGCGGTCCCTCCTGGAGCCGCACCCCCGGCAGCCCGCCTGCCGGATGCGAAAGGAGCCCATTAGTGAACGCAGTCCTGTCTGCCGATCCGATCCAAAACACCCGCCTGCCCGCCATGCCGCAGCGCGGCGCGAGCCTTGCGCTGGCCGTCCCTGGCAACCTGGGCAATCTCGACAGCTATATCCAGGCTGTCCACCGTATCCCGATGCTCTCCCCGGAAGAGGAGCAGCATCTCGCGCGCGAATTGCGCGATCATGATTCCGTCGCCGCCGCACGCCGGCTGGTGATGTCTCACCTGCGCCTGGTCGTGTCCGTAGCGCGCCAGTACCTGGGCTACGGCCTGCCGCACGCCGACCTGATCCAGGAAGGCAATATCGGCCTGATGAAGGCGGTCAAGCGCTTCGATCCCGAACAGGGCGTGCGCCTGGTGTCCTACGCCATCCACTGGATCAAGGCCGAGATCCACGAGTACGTGCTGAAGAACTGGCGCATGGTCAAGGTGGCGACCACCAAGGCCCAGCGCAAGCTGTTCTTCAACCTGCGCAGCCATAAGCAGGAAGCCCACAACACCTTCACGCCGGAGCAGGTCGAGGCGGTTGCGCGCGAGCTCAACGTCAAGCCCGAGGAAGTGATGGAGATGGAAACCCGCCTGTCGGGTGGCGATCTCGCACTGGAAGGGCAAGTCGACGATGGCGAAGAGGAGTTCGCGCCGATCGCTTACCTGGCCGACAACCACAACGAGCCTACCCGCGTGATGGAGGCCAAGCGCCATGACCGCCTGCAGGTGGAAGGACTCGAAGAGGCGCTGGCCAAGCTCGACGAGCGCAGCCGCCGCATCATCGAAGCCCGCTGGCTGCAGGTGAACGACGACGGCTCTGGCGGCGCGACGCTGCATGAGCTGGCCGCCGAATTCGGCGTGTCCGCCGAGCGCATCCGCCAGATCGAAGTAGCGGCGATGAAGAAGATGAAGGGCGCGCTGCAGGCATTCGCCTGATCCCCGCCCGCGCCAGCGCGGGCAGCCGCCACGAGTGCGAAGGGCCGGTCGATGACCGGCCCTTTCTTTTTTCCTCTGTCCTTTTTCCCTGCCGCGGCGCCGGCGTCAGGACAGCAGCAGCTTGAGGTCGTGCGCGATCGGGGCGGGGCCCTGGCCGTGGCGGATAAACAAGCGCAAGCGCCCCTGCGGGTCGAACACGTAGCTGCCCGCCGAGTGGTCCATCGTGTAGTTGTTCGGCGAGGTACCCGGCACCTTGGCGTAATAGACCTTGAAGTCCTTGGTGACCTTCTGCAGCGCAGCCTGGTCGGCCGGGCGCATGCCCAGGAAACGGGGATCGAAGGCCGGTACGTACTGCGCCAGCAGTTGCTGGGTATCACGCTCCGGGTCGACGGTCACGAACAGCACCTGCACGCGATCGGCATCCGGGCCGAGGGACTCCATCACGGCCTTCAGTTCGGCCATCGTGGTGGGGCACACATCGGGACAGTGGGTGTAGCCGAAGAACATCACCACGGCCTTGCCCTTGAAGTCCGCCAGCGTGCGCACCTTGCCGTGGTGATCGACCAGGCTGAAGTCCTTGCCGAATTCGCTGCCCCCCGTGATGTCGATGTTGTCGAACTTAGGGCTGGACTGGCCGCAAGCGGCCAGCATCAGCGCCAGCAGCGCGAGCACGGCATGGCGGCGCAGATTGCCGAACAGGGAGGGGAGCGGGAAGGGGCGAGGCTTGAACATGGCGCGTGTGGTCGGATGAATCGGGGCAGACCGCTGCGGAGCAATCGGGTGCGTCATGCGCCTCCCGGAGCGGTCCCTCACACCTGCGAGTATCGCGCATTCGCGCGGGGACGCGTCCAGACGCGACAAATTGTCGCGTCTGGACACTGTGCTATCAGAGCGGCAGCACGAACTTGAAATAGTGATCCACCAGCAGCACGGCGAACAGCAGCGACAGGTAGAGGATCGAGAAACGGAAGGTGCGCTGGGCGAGTTCGTCCGAGTAATTGCAGTACAGCCGCCACGAGTAGGACAGGAAGCCGCCTCCCAGCGCCAGCGCCGCCACCAGGTAGATCAGTCCGCTCATGCCATAGATGAACGGCAGCAGCGTGGCCGCGATCATCACCAGCGTGTACAGCAGGATATTGAGCAGCGTGAAGCGTTCGCCGTGGGTGATCGGCAGCATCGGCAGGCCGGACTTGGCGTAGTCGGCGCGGCGATACAGCGCCAGCGCCCAGAAGTGGGGCGGCGTCCAGGTGAAGATGATCAGCACCAGGAACCAGGCCTCGGCGGGCACCGTGCCGGCGACCGCGGCCCAGCCGATGGCCGGCGGCATGGCGCCGGAAAGCCCGCCGATCACGATATTCTGCGGCGTGGCCGGCTTCAGCAGGATGGTGTAGATCACCGCATAGCCGACGAAGGTGGCAACCGTCAGCCACATGGTCAGGTCATTGGTGAAGACGTGCAGCAGCCACATGCCTGCGCCACCGAGCACGGCGGAGAACACCAGGGTCTGCGTCGTGCTGATCTCGCCGGTGGCCGAGGGGCGCCAGGCCGTGCGCCGCATCAGGGCGTCGATCTTCTGCTCCACCAGGCAGTTGATGGCGAAGGCGGCCCCCGCCAGCAGCCAGATGCCGGCCGCGCCGCCCAGCAGCACCGGCCAGGGCACCATGCCGGGCGTGGCCAGGAACATGCCGATGATGGCGCAGAACACGGCCAGTTGTGTCACGCGCGGCTTGGTGAGTGCCGCATACTGGCGCGCCATGTGGCGCATGCGGCTGATTGGATGGGGTTGGGTAGCTGTGGCCACGGGGGGGTTTTTGTCCTTCATGTCGCGCGCGCGGCGGTCGCGGCGCCGGTGGCGGCACCGGCAGGCCGGGTCGCGAGCCCTATATTGTAATTGAGTCGGACCAGAAGCAGCAGAAGCACCGCCGCCCCGCCGTTATGCGCCACCGCGGCGACCAGCGGCCAGTCCAGCACGATATTGGACAGGCCAGTGGCCAGTTGCAGCGCCAGCACCGCCAGCAGCCAGCCGGCCGCACGCTCCAGCCCCGCCACCCGGCGCGCGCGCGTGCCGAACCAGGCGAGGAAGGCGATCACCACGAAGGCAAAGCCTCGATGCACCCAGTGGATGGCCACCAGCGCCGCATGGGGAATATAGTCGCCGTCCGCGGTCATGCCGAGCTGGCGCCACAGCGTGAAGCCGTGCCGGAAGTCCATCTGCGGAATCCATTGGCCGTTGCAGAGCGGGAAGTCGGTACAGGCGAGCACCGCGTAGTTGGTGCTCACCCAGCCGCCCAGGAAGATCTGCGCGACCAGCAGCAGCAGTGCGATGCGTCCCGGCCAGCGCAGCGGGCCGGCCCCCGCCCCGACCGGGTGCAAGGGGTCGTTGCGCGAACCCAGCCAGATCAGCGAGGCCAGCAGGGCCATGCCCAGCATCAGGTGGGTGACGACGATGATGGGCTGCAGCTTCAAGGTCACGGTGAAGGCGCCAAAGGCGCCCTGCACGCACACCAGCAGCAGCACGGCGCTGGCGAACCAGGGCGACTGGCGCAGTTCGCGGCGCTTGACCCAGGCCAGCACCACCAGGGTGATGATCAGGACGCCGACGGCCATGGCGAAGTAGCGGTGGATCATCTCGATCCAGGCCTTGGCCAGCGTCACCGGCCCGCTGGGCAGCGCGGTCTCGGCAGCGCGAATCGGCTCCGTGGCCGCATGGGGGTTGGAGTGGCCATAGCAGCCGGGCCAGTCCGGGCAGCCCAGCCCTGAGTCGGTCAGGCGGGTGAAGCTGCCGAACATGATCAGGTCCAGCGTCAGGAAGGCCGTGATCCAGACCAGCTTGCGGTACTTGTTGCGGTCGCCCTTGACGAGCACGTAGGAAATCGGGATCAGGGCGATCAGAACCCCGATGGTGGCAAGTTGGATCAGCATGGGAAAAACGGGAGTCGCATCGGTCGCATGGTCAGCCGATGCGGGAGTACTTCAGCAGCTTCTTCAGGTCCGAGTTGACGCCCTTGGGGTCAGGATCCTTGGGAAAGCGCATCATCAGATTGCCGAGCGGATCGACCAGGAACAACGTGTCTTCGATGCGGCCGCCGGCCTCGGCAGGCAGCCAGCGGCGCACCGTGTCGGCATCGATGCGCAGGAAGCGGGTGCCCGCATAGGGCTCGTTGTAGGCCGCGGACAGCCGCGGGTCGACGGCGCCGTCGTCGGTGATCAGCCACACCGGCACGATGCGCTCACGCGCTTCGCCCTGGCCCGCGCGCAGCTGGCGCGCAGTGAACAGCTTCCTGGCGCAGGCTTCATCGCAGGTGGCGGAATCCACGCTCAGCAGCAGCCACTTGCCCTTGAATCGTTCGAGGGGCACCGGCATGCCGCGTTCGTCGCGCACTGCTACGGCCGGCAGCGGCCGCTGCGGATCGATCAGGGCACCGTAGTTCGTGGTGCCGCCGGCGGGCCGGAACACGTAGTAGGTCAGGTAGGAAGCGATCACAGGCGACGCGCAGACCAGCAGCAGGAACAACATCTGCAGGCGGCCGCTGCGCGTGCGCGCATCGATGCGCGACCCCGGCGATTTGCCGGAGGCCGCCTGGGCAAGCTCTGCCGCCCGCGCCGAGATGGGATCTTGCGTTTGCATGTGTCGTTCAGTTCATCCGTTATTCTTGTGCCGGCGCCGCCATGCGGGTGCGCCGCCAGCCCAGTGCCAGCAGCAGCACCAGGGTCAGGGCGGCCAGCCCGAACCACTGGAAGGCATAGCCGTAGTGGCGGTCGGCGCCGAAGTCGGCCGGCGCCAAGTCGCGCGCCAGCCCGTCTCCTGTCTCGTTGCTTTGCTCCAGCACCAGTGGCTGGAACATCACGCCAAGCTCCGCCGCATAGGCCGGGAGATCCAGGTTCTGGCGGATCCTCTGGCCGGCTTCGCTGGCGGAGCCCAGATTGTAGACCTTTGGCACGGCGGCGAGTGCCGTGCCCTCGATCACCACCTCGCCGTCCGGGGTAGGAAATGGCGCGATGCGGCTGCGGTCCTGCGCGTCGCGCGGCAGCCAGCCGCGCAGCACGAGCACGCTGGCGCCCTGCCCCGGCTTGCCCGCATCGGCACCTTCGCCGGCGATGCGCAGCGGTGTCAGCACGAGGAAACCGGCGCGCGTGTCCACGCCGTTACCGTGCGGACGGTTGTCGAGCAGCACCGTGTGGGCGGCATCGAAGCGGCCGCGCACGCGCACATGCCGCTCGGCCAGGTCGGGGGACGCTTGCAGCGGCGCCGGCGTCAGCAGCAGCGGTGCCGCGGCGGCCTGTGCCTGCAGGCGCGCGGCGCGCGCGACCTTCTCATGCGCGCGGTTGAGCTGCCAGTTGCCGAGCGCGCAGGTCAGCGCGATCACGATCACGGCGGCGACCGTCGGCACCGGGCGAAAGAAGCCGGCGCTCATCGCGAGCCCCTCACAGTACGGCCGCAGCCGGTGCCATAATGAACGCTTTCGCCTTGCCGAAACCGGTCGCCGCCACCTGCTATGCGCATCGTCATCGTCATTGCCTTCATCCTGATCATCGGCAGTCTCGCCAGCGCGCTCTTCTTCATGATGCGGGATCGCGGCAAGACGCCCAATATGATGCGCTCGCTGATGTTCCGGGTGGGCTTCTCGGTGGCGCTGTTCCTGTTCATCCTGTTCTCGCACTGGATGGGATGGATCCAGAGCACTGGCATCCGCATGGGGCCCTGATCGGCCGGCGCCGGAAATCGACACCACCGCTGACGCCGCCCGCTGACGCCCCCGCTGCCGCGCTATCCGCGGCATCCGCGCTGCATGCCAGCGCAAAAAAGCAAGCGCCGCAGGAATCCAGCCTGCCTGCGGCGCTTGCTTTTTTGTCTTATGCGCTTGCCTGTGCGCCGGCGGCCTGCAAGCTGCCGGCGCGTGCCGCCGTCCGACCAGCGGCACGGCGCTGCATGCTTACAGCCAGTACACGACCACGTACAGCAGCAGCCAGACCACGTCCACGAAGTGCCAGTACCAGGCGGCGCCTTCGAAGGCGAAGTGGTGCTCGGGCGTGAAGTGCCCCTTGAGCACGCGGCCCAGCACCACCGACAGCATGATTGCCCCCATGGTCACGTGGAAGCCGTGGAAGCCGGTCAGCAGGAAGAAGGTCGAACCGTAGATGCCCGAGGTCAGCTTGAGGTTCAGCTCGGTGTAGGCGTGATGGTACTCATAGGCCTGGAAGCCCATGAAGATCGCGCCCAGCAGGATGGTCAGCACCAGGCCCTGGATCAGCTGGCTGCGCTTGCCGGCCAGCAGCGCGTGGTGCGCCCAGGTCAGCGTCACGCCCGAGGTCAGCAGCAGCGCGGTGTTGATGGTCGGGATCGGCCACGGCCCCATGGTCTGGAAGCTCTCCACCGTGCCGGCCGGGCCGCTGTTCGGCCACACCGCGGCGAAGTCGGGCCACAGGATCTTGTTGTTCAGGTCGCCCAGCCAGGGCATGGCGATGCTGCGGGCGTAGAAGAGCGCGCCGAAGAAGGCCGCGAAGAACATCACTTCGGAGAAGATGAACCAGCCCATCGACCAGCGGAAGGACAGGTCGATGTTCTTGCCGTAGCTGCCGCCCTCGGATTCGCTGATGGCATCGCCGAACCAGCTCTTGAGCACGAACAGGAACCAGACCAGGCCGACCGCGAACAGATAGGGCGCCCATGCCTGGCCGTTCACCCAGCCTGCCGCACCGCCGCCGACCATCAGCAGGCCGAAGGCGGCCGTGATCGGATGGCGCGAGGGGCCAGGTACGAAGTAGTACGGCGCGTTTGCGCGATTCGCACTCATGCTTATCTCTCCAGCTCTTAGGTCTCTCTGATACCGCGATTGTTATTCGTCCATCCGGCCTCGTGGGGGCGGGCCGGTGGTCTGTCTTCTTTTTGTCTACCCTGGGCAAGCCGCGGCTCACCCCACAACCAGTCGCACGATGCCGATCAGCACGGCGATCAGGATCGCCACGCCGACCAGCCCCGCGATGATGACGTGGACCGGGTTCAACCGGGCCATGTCGCGCTCGTGCTCCGAACCCTTGCGCAGGCCGATGAACGACCAGAACACCGCCCGCAGCGTCTGCCAGAACGACAACTTGCGCTTGACCGCATCCTTCAGATCATCCACGCCGTCCTGCCTCCTCCAAACTGAAGCTCAACTGCCCTTGCCTGCCGCGCCGGGCTCCGCGTCCAGCGCCCCCTGGGGCGCCTGCGCCACCGGCGTGCCGATCTCGAAGAAGGTGTACGACAGCGTGATGTTCTTCACATCCTTCGGCAGCGCCGGGTCGATCACGAACACCACCGGCATCTCGCGTGCCTCCTTCGCCTTCAGTGTCTGCTGCTTGAAGCAGAAACACTCGATCTTCTTGAAATACTGCGTCGCCTGCTTCGGTGCGTAGCTCGGGATCGCCTGCGCGGAGATATCGCGGCTCTGCCCGTTGGCCACCTCGTAGACGATGGTCGTCATCTCGCCCGGGTGCACCTCCATGCTGTTCTTCACCGGCCGGAAGGCGAACGGCCCGCGCGCATTCGAATCGAACTCCACCGTGACGGTGCGGCTCTTGTCCACTTGCGAGTTCTTGGCCGAGCCGCCGTAGAGATCGCGCGTGGTCAGCACGTTCAGGCCGGTGAGGTCGCAGATCTTGCGATACAGCGGCACCAGCGCATAGCCGAAGCTGAACATCATCAGCACCACCACCACCAGCCTCACCATCATGCTGCGGTTGAAGCGCCGATCGCTGTCGCGCTCCGCCTCTGCTTGCTGCCGGTCTACGCCCATGCCTTCCACCTCGCAGGCTCAGCCAAGAAACACCATCTTGGCGTAGAAACCCAAAAAGAAAACCACCACAATCGAGAAGAGGATCAGCCCGAGGCGCCGATTGGCTGCCTTGCGATCCTGCTGCGATGGATTTTTGTCTGGATCCTGCATTTCGACTGCCATGATCACTGCCTTTGGGACTGTCTTTGCGACTGATTTTCGCGACCGCCATTGCCCTTGCCGCCGGCGCCGGACCGGGAAGCCCCGTCCGGCGCCCTGCCGCGCAGGTATTACTTCACGTGCGGGGGTACCTCGAAGGTGTGGAAGGGAGCCGGCGACGGCACCGTCCACTCCAGGCCTTCCGCGCCCTCCCAGGGCTTGTCGGCCGCCTTCACGCCGCCGCCGCGATAGGTCGGCAGCGCCACGAAGAAGAGGAAATACACCTGCATCAGGCCGAAGCCCAGCGCACCGATCGACGCGATCGCGTTGAAGTCGGCGAACTGCACCGGGTAGTCGGCATAACGACGCGGCATGCCGGCCAGGCCGAGGAAGTGCATCGGGAAGAAGGTGATGTTGAAGGTGATCATCGAGCCCCAGAAGTGGATCTTGCCGCGGGTCTCGTTGTACATGAAGCCCGACCACTTCGGCACCCAGTAGTAGAAGCCGGAGAACAGCGCGAACAGCGAGCCGGCCACCAGCACGTAGTGGAAGTGGGCGACGATGAAGTAGGTGTCCTGCAACTGGATGTCGATCGGCGCCACGGCCGGCATCAGCCCGGTGAAGCCGCCGATGGTGAACACGAAGATGAAGCCGATGGACCACAGCATCGGCGTCTCGAAGGTCATCGAGCCGCGCCACATGGTAGCGATCCAGTTGAAGATCTTCACCGCCGTCGGCACCGCGATCAGCATGGTCGCGTACATGAAGAAGAGCTGGCCGGTCACCGGCATGCCGGTGGTGAACATGTGGTGGGCCCAGACGATGAACGACAGGATCGCGATCGAGGCGGTCGCGTACACCATCGAGCTGTAGCCGAACAGGCGCTTGCGCGAGAAGGCGGGCACGACCTGGGAGACGATCCCGAAGGCCGGCAGAATCATGATGTACACCTCGGGGTGGCCGAAGAACCAGAAGATGTGCTGGTACATCACGGGATCGCCGCCGCCTGCCGCGGAGAAGAAGCTGGTGCCGAAATGGCGGTCGGTCAGCACCATGGTGATGGCGCCGGCCAGCACGGGCATCACGGCGATCAGCAGGTAGGCGGTGATCAGCCAGGTCCAGCAGAACATCGGCATCTTCATCAGCGTCATGCCGGGAGCGCGCATGTTGAGGACGGTCACGATGATGTTGATCGCGCCCATGATGGACGACGCGCCCATGATGTGCAGCGCGAAGATGGCCATGTCCATGCCGGGGCCCATCTGCACCGACAGCGGCGCGTAGAGCGTCCAGCCCGCGGCAGTGGCACCGCCCGGCACGAAGAAGGACAGCGCCAGCAGCAGCGCGGCCGGCGGCAGCAGCCAGAAGCTGAAGTTGTTCATCCGCGCAAAGGCCATGTCCGAGGCGCCGACCTGCAGCGGGATCATCCAGTTCGCGAAACCCACGAAGGCCGGCATGATGGCGCCGAACACCATCACGATGCCGTGCATGGTGGTGAACTGGTTGAACAGTTCAGGACGGAAGAACTGCAGGCCCGGCTCGAACAATTCGAGGCGGATCAGCATGGCCAGCACGCCGCCAGACAGCAGCATGGTGAAGGAGAACAGCAGGTACAGCGTGCCGATGTCCTTGTGGTTGGTGGCCAGCAGCCAGCGGCGCCAGCCGTGCGGGTGATCGTGGGCGTGCTCGTCGTGCCCGTGCTCGTGCGGATGGGCGAGTGCGTCAGGGCTAGCAGTACTCATTACGGAACTCCTGGAATCCTGTTCTTACCTTGCGTCCACGATCAACCGGCCACGCGGTTGCCCGCGAGGCTGGCTTGCTTGCCGGGGGCCTGCTCGGCCGGCTTGTCGGTCTTGGGCTCGGCCGCACCGCCGGGAGCGCCGCCACCCTCGGGGAACTTGCCCGCGCGCGCATCGACGAATTCGCGCGGCTGGATCACCTCGCCGGTATGGTTGCCCCAGTTGTTGCGGGTGTAGGTCATCACGGCCGCCAGCTCGGTGTCGGACAGCTGCTTCCAGATGGGCATGGCGTTCTTGCCTTCGAGCAGGATATGCATCTGGCCGGCATCGGGGCCGTTGACGATCTTGGAGCCGTCCAGCGCCGGGAAGGCGCCGCCGCCCTTGCCGTTGGGCTGGTGGCAGACCGCGCAGTTGGCCAGATAGACCTTTTCGCCGCGCGCCTTCAGTTCGTCCAGGGTCCAGGTCTTGTTGGGATCGTCCGCCTTGGCGGCCATTTCCTTCTTCTTGCCGTCGACCCACTTGCTGTAGTCGGCGTCGGAGACCACGCGCACAACGATGGGCATGAAGGCGTGTTCCTTGCCGCACAGCTCGGCGCACTGGCCGCGATAGACGCCGATCTTCTCGGCCTTGAACCAGGTGTCGCGCACGAAGCCGGGGATGGCGTCCTGCTTGACGCCGAAGGCCGGGATCATCCAGGCGTGGATCACGTCATTGGCGGTGGTGACGACGCGGATCTTCTTGTTGACCGGCACCACCATCTCGTTGTCCACCTCCATCAGGTAGGTGTTGCTCTTGGGCGCCTCGTTGTTGATCTGCTCGCGCGGAGTGGTCAGCGTGGACACGAAGGAGATGCCCTCGCCTTCCCCCTTTAGGTAGTCGTAGCCCCACTTCCACTGGTAGCCGGTGGCCTTGATGGTGACGTCGGAATTGGTGGTGTCCTTCATCGCCACCACGGTCTTGGTCGCCGGCAGGGCCATGGCGATCACGATCAGGAAGGGCACGATGGTCCAGACCACTTCGACCGTGATGCTTTCGTGGAAGGAGGCAGGCTTGGCACCCTTTGATTTGCGGTGCTTGAACACGGAGTAGAACATCACGCCGAACACGCACACGAAGATCACGGTGCAGATGATCAGCATCATCCAGTTCAGCCAGTGAATCTGTTCGGCGATCTTGGTGACCGGCTCAGCCAGATTGAGCTGACGCACGGCGGGGCCGCCTGGCATGTCCGTGACTGCCGGGGCCGCCTGGCTGACGAGCAGGGATGCGCCGGCCAGACATGCTGCGGATGCCTTCTTCCACATTTTCATTTGTTATCTACCCAATTTACAGATTCAAATCTGTCCCTCGCCTAGGTCCGGCGGCCACTCCTCGGAGCGGCGCAGGGCAGTCGCGAGTTCCTGCGCGAACTTCCGGCGCGCATACGGGTCTAGAAATTTCCCGACCTGCACCGCGCGCCCACCCGAGCGCAAAGTCACCAGCGCCCGGAGAGATTCACCTGACTCGACCCGCACCCATGGCGGGTTGAACTCCTGCCGCGACACCTTGCCGGCACTGGCTGTCTCCACGACCAGTATTCCGCCTGCAAGGCTGACACGCTCATAATCCACTGCGTGCCGCGCATACACCAGCAGGGCAATCCCCAGCCCGATCAGGTCCAGGCCGGCAAAAGGCAGCACGAGCCAGTACCCCCACCACGCGATGAGCAGCGCGATGGCGAACGAGATGCAAACGATGGAAAGGTAGAACCAGCCGACCTGGCGCGGAGAAAGCGAGCAATTTCGCTTCATCAGCCAGTCGGTGCACAGCGCCGGTCGAAGCCCGTCAAGACCTGCAACGGACTCATCTCGTGCCGTCTGGATTGCGATACGGAAATCTTGCATCGCCCCACCACTCTGCATCGGATGCGTGCCCGGGACGATTTCACCCAAATTTCAAGGCGCTGATGCGCTGTTATCTGCGGGTGGAATGTGCCAGGGGACCACTGCGACAAACCGACGCATTATATGGCGCTTCGCCGACTCGAACAAGCCGCGGCTTGACCAACGGGCTAGCGCGCGCCCTGAAATTGTGCTTGTACTTTGTCTATCTTGACGAACACGCGCCGCTATGTACGGGGGCGCCCGCGCCCGATCCTGTCGAGCGGAATGACCGCGTTGCCCTGTGCGTCGAGCGGCTGCGCGGCGCGCGGCGGCAGCTTCCAGGCATGGCCGTAGACGATCTCGAAAGTGAGTGCGATCTCACCCTGGGCATTGCGCCGGCGCTCCAGCGCCGCCAGCAGCGCATCATGCCAGCGCCGCCCGCGCAGACCGCCGCTGCGATGGCGCATGCCGCCCATCGCGTGCACCTCGCGCAGCAGGGTCCGCGGGCTCTCGTAGGTCACGGTCAGCGTTTCCATATCCATCACCGGCGTGGACCAGCCGCTGTGCACCAGCATGTCGCCGAGATCGTGCATGTCGACGAAGCGCAGCGTATGCGTGTCGCCATCGACCTCGGCGAAGGCCGCGCGCAATTCCTTCAGGGTGTCCGGCCCGAACATCGAGAACAGCACCAGGCCTTCGGGGCGTGTCACGCGGTGCCACTCCGGGAAGACGAGATGCGGCTCCGGATGCCAGTGCAGGGCCAGATTGGACCAAAGCATGTCAAAGCTGTCGGCGGCAAACGGCAGCGTGGCAAGATCGCCTTGCACCAGATCGAACATCGGACGCTTACCCAGCATGCGACCGATCCAGCCGGGACGGCGCTGCGGGTCGCGCTGGCCCGCCTCGCGCAGCATCGCTGCCGACACGTCGAGGCCGGCGATCTGCGCATCGGGATACTGCGCGCGCAAGGCGGCCAGGCCCTGGCCATGGCCGCAGCCGATGTCCAGCGCCCGGCGCGGCGACAGCCGGATCAGCTGCATGCGCTCCTGCATGCGACGGCTGATCTCGCCGAGCAGGAAGTCGAGCTGGCCGAGAGCGGCGCTGCGCCGGTCAAAGGCGAGCCGGGTCAGCCGCGTGGACGGCAGGAAGGCATCGGGAGAATCGGCGGCATGCAGGGACACGGACAAACCAGGCAGCAGTCAGAAGAGGACAGGGCAACGCTTGCGCCCGGCGACGGCAAGGCGCCGGCCGCGACGCAAGGGGACGGAGCGCAAGTATACGCGCGATGCGCGCATCCGGCCGGCGCCCGCTACGGGCGGCACCTGCGGCGCATCCTCGCCGGCTGCCGGTTGGCGTGCGGGGCGTGGCTGGACGTGCTGCTGCCCTGCGCCTGCGCGCTGTGCGGCCAGGTGCAGGACGAAGTCGTCTGCGCCGGCTGCGCGGCCGACCTGCTGGCGCCGTCGGCGCGCTGCCCGGGCTGCGGGTTGCCGGCCGCACCCGGTGGGAGCGCCCGCCGATGCGCCGAGTGCCGTGCTGCCCCGCTCCCCTTCGATGCCGTGCTGACGCTGGGCCACTATGCGCCGCCGCAGGACAGCCTGGTGCTTGCGCTCAAGTTCGGCGGCGCGCTGCCGCTCGCCGACTGGATCGCTGCGCAACTCGCGCACCGCCTGACACTGGCCGGCCTGCCGCCGCCAGCGCTGCTGGTGCCGGTGCCGCTGGCGCCGCGCCGCCTCGCCGCGCGCGGCTTCAACCAGGCCTGGGAGATCACCCGGCCGCTGGCGCGACGGCTCGGCGGCGTGCCAGCAGACCCGGTGCTGCTGGCGCGCCGGCGCGAGACCGCTGCGCAAAGCGCGCTCGACCTGGATGCGCGCCGGCGCAATATGCGGGATGCCTTCGCACTGAGTGCCCCGTCACGGCTGGACGGGCTGCATATCGGGCTGGTGGATGACGTCATGACCTCCGGGGCAACGCTGGGGGCGGCCGCGCGGACGCTGAAGGCACACGGCGCCGCGCGCGTCACGGCCATCGTCGCACTGCGCACGCCATGAGCGTCGGACAGGCATGGTCGCGGCAAGGTGCGACAAAATGCCGCACCATACGAAAGGCGAGCGGTACCGGAGGGCAGCGCAAGGATGCGATCGAGGGAGTCGGAGTCGGCGCCGCAGGCGAAGCGGTGCCGGGCATGGGACGGCCAGCGTGACAGCGCCTGCCGCCGCGCGGTAAGCTGCGCACCGTATTCCCACCGCCTTACCGCGCCGGGCGCCCGCCCGGCCAGCTGAAATGTTCAACGTCGTCCTGGTCGAACCCGAGATCCCTCCCAATACGGGCAATGTCATCCGCCTGTGTGCCAACACCGGCGCCCGGCTGCATCTGGTCAAGCCGCTCGGCTTCCCGCTGGACGACGCGCGCATGCGCCGCGCCGGACTGGATTACCACGAGTACGCGGCCATGCGCGTGCATGAGAGCTGGGAGGCCTTGCTGGCCGACGAGCGGCCCGATCCCACCCGTATGTTCGCGCTGACCACCAAGGGCTCGACCCCGTTCGGGCAAGTGGCCTTCGCCCCGGGTGACTGGTTCGTGTTCGGCTCGGAAACGCGCGGCCTCGCGCCGGAGCGGCGCGAGTGGTTCCCTCCCGCCCAGCGCATCCGGCTGCCGATGCGGCCCGACAACCGCAGCCTGAACCTGTCGAACACGGTGGCCGTGGTGGTATTCGAAGCCTGGCGCCAGAACGGTTTCGCGGGCGGGGCCTGACCCTGCCCCGCCTAGGCCCGCCTGCGCGCGCTGCGCGCTATTCCGGCTGCACGCCGGCGGCGCGGATCACCTTCGCCCAGCGCAGCTTTTCGCTTTCCATGGTGCGGCGCAGCGAGTCGGGCGCCGTGCCGGCGGGCGCGAAATACTGCGCGCGCATCTTGTCGCGCACATCGTCGCTGCGAATGATGGCGACCAGCTCGCGGTACAGGCGCTCGACAATCGGCGCCGGCGTGCCTGCCGGCACCAGTACCGCCTGCCAGGAAATCGCCTCGAAGCCGGGATAGCCCGATTCCGCCACCGTCGGCACGCCGGGCAGCAAGCCGCTGCGCCCGCTGCTGGTCACCGCCAGCAGCCGCAGCTTGCCTGCGCTGACCAGCGGCATCGCGATGGCCGGGACCATGAAACCGGCCTGCACCTGTCCGCTCGCCATGGCGGTGGTCACCTGCGGGAAGCCCGGATAGGGCACGTGCTGCATCTCGATGCCGGCCATCGCCTTGAGCTGCTCCATGGCGAGATGGGCCGCGCTGCCGTTGCCGACCGAGCCGTAATTGAGCTCGCCGGGCCGCGCCTTGGCCAGGGCCACGAACTCGCGCAGGGTCTTCGCCGGCAGGCGGGCATCGATCACCAGCACATTGGGCGACGTCGCCACCAGGCTGACCGGCTCCAGCTGGCGCGCCGGATCGTAGCCCAGGTGGCGCCACAACATGGGGGAGGTGACCAGCGGCCCATTGATGGTGAACAGCAGGGTGTAGCCGTCCGGCGCCGCGCGCGCCACCATGCCCGTGCCGATGTTGCCGCCGGCGCCGGGACGGTTCTCCACCACCACGGGCTGCCCCAGCGCGATCGCGAGCTTCTCGGACAGGATGCGCGCGATCAGGTCGGGCGAAGTCCCCGGCGGAAAGGGCACGACCATGCGCACGGGGCGCGCGGGCCAGGGCTGGGCGCGTGCGGACGGCGCGGCAGCGGCGGCGCAGGCTGCCGCAAGCGTCAGCAAGGCGCGGCGGCGGGTCATCTGGACATCTCGATGGGACATGGCTGGATAGGCGGGGTAGGCGGAGATTGGAGCGGATTGCGTGCGCAGCAGGATGGACGGCGGCAGCCCGGGGCTTGTTCCGCCGGGCGGCCGGCCGCCCATGACGGGCCGGGCGCGGCCGGCGTCACTCGTCGCGAGCGTCGCGCTGGAGCAGGCGGGACACGGCGTCGGACACGGCCAGTCCCTCGAACAGCACGGCACAGACTGCACGTGTGATCGGCATGTCGACACCGTGGGCAGCGGCCAGCGCCGCCACGGCCTGGGCACAACGCACGCCCTCGGCCACATGGCCCAGTTCGGCAAGGATCTGCGCCAGGGTCTTGCCCTCGGCCAGTTCCCGGCCGACCTTGCGGTTGCGCGACAGGTCGCCGGTGGCGGTCAGGATCAGGTCGCCCACGCCGGCCAGGCCCATGAAGGTCTCGGCACGCCCGCCCAGCGCCAGGCCCAGGCGGGTCATCTCCGCCAGGCCGCGCGTGATCAGCGCCGCGCGCGCGTTCAAGCCTAGCCCCAGGCCGTCGCTGGCGCCGGTGGCGATGGCCAGCACATTCTTGACCGCCCCGCCCACCTCGACGCCGATCACGTCGTCACTGCCATAGATGCGCATGGCGTGGTGATGAAAGGCCGCCTGGGCGAGGTCCGCCAGCGCCGGCGAATTGCCGGCCACAGTCAGCGCGCACGGCAGGCCCAGCGCAACTTCGCGCGCGAAGCTCGGGCCGGTCAGCACGCCGTATTCGACCGCGCCCTCGGCGACGCCGGCAGCCGCCAGCTCTGCGCGCACCATCTGGTGCGGCAACGCCTGCGTGCCGGCCTCGAAACCCTTGCACAACCACAGCATGCGCAGGCGGCCACCCTGGCGCGCGGCCAGCCGCTGTGTCATTTCGCGCAGGCCGGCGACCGGCGTGGCCACCACCACCAGGCCGTCGGGGCTGTCGATGCCGTGCGCGGCGGCACGCTCGAAATCGGGTTCCACCGCCAGCCGTTCGGACAGCGTCACGCCGGGCAGGTAGCCGGCATTGATGCGGGTCGAGGCGATGGTGGCAAGTTGCGCGGCGTCGCGCCCCCAGAGCACCACCTCGTGCGCGGCGGCAGCATGGCTGGCAAGTGCGGTGCCCCAGGCACCTGCGCCGAGGAAGGCAATTTTCATGTCGATCGGAACGGATGGTCTGCGCGCTCGATGGTAGCGCGGGAAGGCGGCGGGCGGAATCCGCGCCCGGGCGCGGCAATGAAAAACGGGGCCGCAGCCCCGTCTTGCCAGCGCTTGCCGGATGCCAGGATCAGTGGCGGGCCTGGCTGCCGTCGGGCATCACGATGCCGCTGCCGCCCTCGGCGGCCTGCGCTTCGGCCATCGCGGCTTGCAGGCGCTGCTCGTAGAGCGCCTGGAAGTTGATTTCCGACAGGTGGATGGCCTGGAAACCGGCGCGCGTGATCACATCGGCGATATTGCCGCGCAGGTAGGGATAGAGGATGGTCGGGCAGGCAATGCCCAGCAGCGGGTCGAGCTGGTCCATCGGCACGTTGCGGATATCGAAGATGCCGGCCTGGTGTGCTTCCACCAGGAAAGCCACCTTGTCCTGGACCTTGGTGGTCACGGTGCCGGTCACCACCACTTCGAAGATGCCTTCCTGCAGTTGCGAGGCACCGACGTTCACCTGGACCTCGACCGAAGGCGCCTCGGATTCCAGGAAGATGGCGGGCGAGTTCGGTTGCTCGAGCGACATGTCCTTCAGGTACACGCGCTGGATGTTGAAGAACGGCTGGTCGTCCTGCTGCTCTTGCTGCTGGTTTTGCTGGTCGCTCATGAAAGGCTTCCGGGATAGGCGTATGGCGCCGGGAGCGGCCGCCGGCGCCTGCTCTGGCGCGCGGCCGGCCCGGGCCGGCGCCCGGGTGGAAAAAGCATATGGTACATGACGCGCATGGCGATTTCACCCGCGCGCCATGCTGCGGCGCTCAGGCGGTCAGCAGCGGCGCCAGGCCGCCCTGGCGATCGAGCGCGGAGAGATCGTCGAAACCGCCGACATGGGTCTCATCGATATAGATCTGCGGCACGGTACGGCGGCCGGTGCGCGCCATCATTTCCTCGCGCTTGCCGGGTTCGCGGTCGATCAGGATCTTCTCGATCGTCTCCACGCCCTTGGACTTGAGCAGGCGCTCGGCCATCTGGCAATAAGGGCACACGACGGTGCTGTACATGACGACTCGTGCCATGCGGCATTCTCCTTGGCTACTTGCGACTGATGCAATCTGACTGGCACCCGTACAACGGGTGCCTACTTCACCACCGGCAGACCGGCCTGCTGCCATGCAGCCAGGCCGCCTTCCAGCGAATAGACCTCACTGTAACCGGCTTCCTTGAGTGCTGCTTGCGCCTTGCCCGAACGCTGGCCGGTCTGGCATACGACGATGATGGGTACGGACTTGTCCTTTGCAAGGCCGGCGGCACGCGCAGCCAGGTCGGACAGGGGCGCGCTCTTCGCCTGCGGGATGTGGCCCTTGGCGAATTCGGCAGCTTCACGAACATCGACCACCACCGCATTGCGCTTGTTGATCAGCTGCGTGGCGATGGTCGTATTGACGCGCTTGCCGCCCGTGCCGCGGGAAATCGCGGGCCAGGCCAGCAGGCCGCCGGACACCACGGCAACGGCGATCAAGGCTAGGTTGTTATAGTCGGCAAAGAAATTCACGTTGGCATTCCGGTGGGTTGGGTCGGCGGCATTATAAAATACGCGGTTTCGCGTCCGCGGCCGCCGCGTGTGCCACCATTGTCTCTTATTTGACACATGGGGCGCCGGCACCGCCGCGGCCGCTGCGGACAGATCACCCACACTCTCGGAAAGCAGCATGTACAAGCTCGTTCTCATCCGCCACGGCGAATCGACGTGGAACCTCGAAAACCGCTTCACCGGCTGGGTCGACGTCGATCTGACCGAAACCGGCGCCGCCCAGGCCCGCCAGGCCGGCAAGCTGCTCAAGGAAGCCGGCTACAGCTTCGATATCGCCTACACCTCGGTACTCAAGCGCGCCATCCGCACGCTGTGGCACGTGCAGGACGAGATGGACGAGATGTGGATCCCGGTGCGCAACGAATGGCGCCTGAACGAGCGCCACTACGGCGCCCTGGCCGGCCTGAACAAGGGCGAGACGGCCGCCAAGTTCGGCGACGAGCAGGTCCTGGTCTGGCGCCGCAGCTATGACACGCCGCCGCCCGCGCTGGAGCCGACCGATCCGCGCGCCTCGTACGCCGACCCGCGCTACGCGGGCGTGCCCCGTGAGCAGATCCCGCTGACCGAATGCCTGAAGGACACCGTAGCCCGCGTGCTGCCGCTGTGGAACGAATCCATTGCTCCGGATATCAAAGCTGGCAAGCGTGTGGTGATCGCCGCCCATGGCAACAGCATCCGCGCCCTGGTGAAATACCTCGACCAGATCTCGGATGACGACATCGTTGGCCTCAACATCCCCAATGGCACGCCGCTCGTGTACGAACTCGATGCCGACCTGCGGCCGCTGCGCCACTACTACCTCGGCGACCAGGAAGCCATCGCGGCTTCGATGGCCGCCGTCGCCAGCCAGGGCAAGTCGCGCTAAGCCCGTCAACGGCGTGCGTGCGCCGGCCAACCGGCCGGCCTGCGCGCGCCATCCCTTTTTGTGCCACCCTCTTATACTGTCGGACATTGCGGGCCGGAGCCCAGCGCCGAGCCAGTCCCGATCCGCCCTAATCCTCACTCGTTCAGGCAGCCCTCATGCGTAAGACGCTAAAGAACATCAGTCTGGTCTCTGCCGGCCTCGTGGCCGGCGTGCTCGCGACGCTGCAGATCTCTGCCACCGCGCAGAACTCGTCCGGGCCGCTGCCGCTCGACCAGTTGCGCCTGATGGCCGATATCTTCGGCCAGATCAAGCGCGAGTACGTGGAACCCGTCGACGACAAGCAGTTGCTGACCTCGGCCATCAAGGGCATGGTCGCCAGCCTGGATCCGCACTCCGCCTACCTGGATGAAAAGGATTTCAAGGAACTGCAGGAAGGCACCCGCGGCCGCTTCGCCGGCCTGGGCATCGAGATCTCGCAGGAAGACGGCCTGGTCAAGGTGATCAACCCGATCGAGGATACCCCCGCCTTCCGCGCCGGCATCCAGCCGGGCGACCTGATCACCCGCATCGACGACAAGCCGGTGCGCGGCCTGCCGCTCGAACAGGCGGTCAAGCGCATGCGCGGCGAGCCCGGCACCAAGGTCACGCTGACCATCTACCGCAAGAGCGATGAGCGCACCTTCCCGGTCACCATCACCCGCGCCGAGATCCAGGTGCAGTCCGTCAAGACCAAGCTGCTCGACCACGACCTCGCCTGGGTGCGCCTGACCAGCTTCCAGGAGCGCACCGTGGCCGACCTCGGCCGCAAGCTCGACGAACTGGCGCAGAAGGATCCCAACCTCAAGGGCGTGATCCTCGACCTGCGCAACAACGGCGGCGGCGTGCTGCAGGGCGCGGTCGGCGTGGCCGCAGCCTTCCTGCAGCCCGACGCCACGGTGGTTTCGACCAACGGCCAGGTGCCGGACGCCAAGCGCGTGTACAAGGCCAATTTCAACAACTACCGCTTGTCCTCGCTGGACGACGATCCGCTCAAGGGCCTGCCGGCGGTGTACAAGACGGTGCCGATGGTGGTGCTGACCAACGCCTACTCGGCGTCGGCGTCCGAAATCGTGGCCGGCGCGCTGCAGGACCACAAGCGCGCGCTGATCATGGGCAAGACCACCTTCGGCAAGGGCTCGGTGCAGACCGTGCGCCCGCTGCCCAATGACACCGGCATCAAGCTGACCATTGCCTACTACTACACGCCGACCGGCAAGTCGATCCAGGCCAAGGGCATCCGCCCGGACATCCCGGTCGACCAGAATCCGGAAGGCGATCCGGACGACGCGCTGATCACCCGCGAAATCGACACCGAGCATCACCTGCACAACAAGCAGGAGTCGGAGGAACCGGAGATGGCCCAGCGCGAACTGCGCCGCGTCGAGGAGCTGCGCCGCCTGGAAGAGGAGAATGCCAAGAAGACGCCGGAAGAGCGCGAGAAGGAGCGCAAGAAGAAGCCCATCGAGTTCGGCACCGCCGAGGACTTCATGCTCCAGCAGGCGATCGCCCAGCTGACCGGCCAGCCGGTCAAGCGCTCCAAGTCCAAGCTGGAACTGGCCGAGGACAAGCCGGCCAAGCCGGCGGTGAAGAAGCCGGCCAGCAAGCCTGCCAGCCCGGCGGCGCCGTCCAACAGCGCGCCGGCAAGCTCGCCGATCGGCGAGCCGCTGGGCACGCCGACCGGCAAGAGGCCCTGAGGCGCACCGTGCGAGCGGCCCTGCGGGGCCGCTTTTTGTTTTCCGCTCCCGCGCCTTCCGGCCCGGGGGCCACCGGAATCCTGGGGACAGCATGTCCGCGGCAATGAACGACGACCAGCTGCTGCGCTACTCGCGGCACATCCTGCTTGACGAGCTCGGCATCGAGGGCCAGGACCGCCTGCTGGCCGGCCACGCGCTGGTGATCGGCGCCGGCGGCCTCGGCACCGCCGCCCTGCCCTACCTGGCCTCGGCCGGCGTCGGCACCATCACGGTGGTGGATGACGATGCGGTCGACCTGACCAATCTGCAGCGCCAGATCCTGCATACGACGGCCAACGTCGGCCGCGCCAAGGTGGAATCGGCGCGCGAGGGCATGCTGCGCATCAACCCTGGGATCGAGGTGCGCACCGTCGCCACACGTGTGGGCGACGCCGAGCTGTCGGCCCTGGCGGCGAGCGCCGACGTAGTGCTGGACTGCTGCGACAACTTCGCCACGCGCCAGGCGGTCAACCGGGCCTGCGTGCGCCATCGCGTGCCGCTGGTATCGGGGGCCGCGCTGCGCTTCGACGGCCAGGTCAGCGTGTTCGACCAGCGCCAGGACGACGCCCCCTGCTATGCCTGCCTGTTCCCCCCTTCCGAGCCGGCGCCTGAGGTGGCCTGCGCCACCATGGGCGTGTTCGCGCCGCTGGTCGGGATGGTCGGCACCGTGCAGGCTGCCGAGGCCCTGAAACTGCTGGCCGGGGTCGGCCGGAGCCTGGCCGGGCGCCTGCTGATGGTCGATGCCCTGAATATGGAATGGACCACGATGCGCCTGGCAAGAGTGCCGGGCTGCGAGGTCTGTGGCGGCCATTGAGGGGCGCCGACGATCCATCGGCGGCCGGATGAGGGGCCGCCGGGACCGCCGGGACTAGGCCACTGAGGGCCACTGAGGGCCACTGAGGGCCACTGAGGGCCACTGAGGGCCATCGAGCGGCCGCCGCCTGAGGGGCGGTCCCGCCGCCGGTGCTAGCGGCCGCTGTGCTCCAGGAGATAAGCGGTCACGGCGGTGCGGTCGCCGCGAAACACGATGCGGGCCTCGCGTGCCTCGCGCTGGTAGGCGTACATCGGATCGTAGTACTCCTGCAGCAGCACCGTGATCCAGCCGCGGTGCAGGTCCACCTCGCCCGTGCCGGCCTGGTGTACCAGCGCCTGCTCCAGCAGGGCCGACAGGCGCTCATAGCGCATCCCGCCGAGCCGCCTGGCAATGCCGGCCATGGCCTCGCGCAGGCGCGCGGCATAGGCCGCGAAACCGGCCTCCGGCCCCAGCTCGACGACGAAGTCGGCGCACAGTCCCTGCACATAGTCGCGCAGCACGCGCTGCACGCGCTCCTCGAACGTTTCCTCCAGCCAGACCAGCGGGCTGCGCTGCATGCGCTCATAGAGCGGCAGCGGCAGCGCACGGCTGCCGATGAAGCGGCTCTCGTCCTCCAGCACCACCGCCCGCCAGCCGGCCTCGCGCTGCCTGAGCAGTTCGATGGCCAGGCTGTTCTCAAAATCGATCTGGCCAGGCTGGGGCTGGGCACGCCGGCCGAAGGCCGAGCCGCGGTGCCGCGCCAGTCCTTCCAGGTCAATGGCGGCACCGACGTCGGCGACGACATCGGTCTTGCCGCTGCCGGTCAGCCCGCCCAGCATCAGCAGGTCGCCGTTGATTGCGCCCTCGGTCGCTTCGATCAGGAAGGTGCGCATCGCCTTGTAGCCGCCGACGACGCGCGGATAGTCGATGCCGGCTTCCTCGCGCAGCCATTGCTGCACGATCTGCGAGCGCAGGCCGCCCCGGAAGCAATACAGGAACCCGTCCGGATGGGCCTGCACATGATTGGCCCAGGCGGCGATGCGCGCCGCCTTGTGCTCGCCCGACACCAGGCGGTGGCCGAGGACGATCGCGGCATCCTGGCCCTGCTGGTGGTAACACAGCCCTACCTGGTGGCGCTCCTCGTCGTCCATCAGCGGCAGGTTGACCGCGCCGGGAAAGGCGCCGCGCGCGAATTCTCCGGGCGCGCGGACGTCCATCAGCGGCACGCCGCCCAACAGCAGGCGGCGATAGTCGGCGCTGTTCTCACGCATCAACGCACCTCGACCGCATGCTCGCCGCGCGCCACCAGCTCGCCGATCGGGGCAAGCGCCAGCCCGAGCTCGGCGCAGACGGCGTGGAAGGCCGCCTCGCCGGCGGGCTCCACGGCCACCAGCAGGCCACCGCTGGTCTGCGGATCGCACAGGATGGCGCGCTGCGCGGGATCGAGCGCGCCGATGCGGTGCCCGTAGCTGTCGAAGTTGCGCTGCGTGCCGCCCGGCACGCAGCCGGCCTCGACATAGCGCGCCACTTCCGGCAGCACCGGCACCGCAGCGAAGTCCAGCTGCGCGGTCAGGCTGCTGCCATCGGCCATCTCGACCAGGTGGCCGAGCAGGCCGAAGCCGGTCACGTCAGTCATCGCGCGCACACCGGGCAAGCGGCCGAAACGGCTGCCGGGACGGTTGAGCACGCACATCCAGTCGCGCGCGAGGTTCACGTCCTGCGGGCGCAGTACGCCCTTCTTCTCCGCGGTGGTCAGCACGCCGATGCCGAGCGGCTTGGTCAGATACAGCCGGCAGCCGGCGACGCCCGTGTCGTTGCGCTTCATGTTGGCGCGCTCCAGCACGCCGGTGACGGCCAGCCCGAAGATGGGCTCGGGTGCGTCGATCGAATGCCCGCCAGCGAGCGGGATGCCGGCATCGTCGCAGGCCTTGCGCCCGCCCGCCACGACCTCGCGCGCCACCTCGGGCGGCAGCACGTTGACCGGCCAGCCGAGGATGGCGATGGCCATCAGCGGATCGGCACCCATCGCGTAGATGTCACTGATGGCATTGGTGGCGGCGATGCGGCCGAAGTCGAACGGATCGTCGACGATGGGCATGAAGAAATCGGTGGTCGACACCACGCCGCGCTCGCCGTCGGGTCCGTCGAGCGCGTAAACGGCGGCGTCGTCGCGCGAAGCATTGCCCACCCACAGGCGTGGATCGGCATGCTGGGCGCCGCTGCCGGCGAGAATCACATCAAGCACCTTGGGGGAAATCTTGCAGCCACAGCCGGCACCGTGGCTGTACTGCGTCAAACGAATGGCATCACCCATGGAAGGCTCCTGGCGGCAACGGGGGAATAAACGCGGGATGAAAGAAAGTCAGAATGGGAACGAGAACCCTTACGGCGAAAAGACAAGCGCCGCGAACGCGGCGCCGATGCGCCGCAACGGGCGCTGCCGCCAGCGCAACGCGCGGCGGCGGACCGGTGGCCCGGCCTGGGCGAATCAGTGCTCGCCCGGCTCCATCTGCGATTGCAGATAGTTCTGCAGGCCAACCTTGTCGATCAGGTCGAGTTGCGTCTCCAGATAATCGATATGTTCTTCGGTGTCTTGCTGGATGTCCACGAAGATTTCACGGCTCACGTAGTCGCCGACGGACTCGCAGTAGCCAATGGCTTCCTTGACGGTCGCGTGGGCGCTCTGCTCCAGCTTCAGGTCGCACTTGAGCATCTCCGGCGTGTTCTCGCCGAGCAGCAGCTTGTGGAGATCCTGCAGATTGGGCAATCCGTCCAGCATCAGGATGCGGTCGATCAGGCGATCGGCGTGCTTCATTTCGCCGATCGATTCCTTGTATTCCACGTCGCCAAGCTTCTTCAGGCCCCAGTGACGGTACATGCGGGCGTGGAGGAAATACTGGTTGATCGCAGTCAGCTCGTTCTTGAGCTGCGCATTCAGGTATTGGATGACCTTCTTATCACCTTTCATTAGCGGCTCCTGTTGCACCGGGCCCCGCGAAAGCGCGATGCGGCGCCGAAGCGCCGCATGCAGTCATGAAAGATGAACGTGCCGAACGTGTGGACGTACCGAATGTACGAGAACGCGCGGCACAATGACCGCGCGTGAGTTCAGGCAACCAGCGCAGAGCGCCGGTCGTTCGCGACTGCCGGATCCCGAGTGTCCATTATGGCACGCGACCCCGACCGCGAACAGGAGGAAATTTCAGCGACCTGGATGACGGCAGTGGCGGTAGTGGACTTCACCGCATCGAGGGCGGCGACGCCTTCGCACAGCACCTGGTGCGCGCACTCGCGGCAACGGCCGCAGCAGGTGCCGACACCCAGCGTTTCCGCCAATTCATCCAGCGTGGCCACGCCCAGCTGGGCGGCACCGTGGATCTCGCGATCCGTGACCTGGTTGCAGATGCAGACGTACACAATTCCCTCCCTGGGGCGGTGGTGACACTGGCATGTCACCCCAATGAGCGCCAGCTTAACAGAGATCAGAAATGATAACAATTCCCATTAAGGCACTTGCGACGCGCATCTGAGAAGCGCCGCAAAGGCCGCCCGCGCGAGCGTCGCGGCATGCACATCACGGGCGGAATGCGAAGAAAAGGCCGCACATAGCGGCCTGTTTCCGATGCAATACCCGCAGTGCTATCAGGGTTGATTAAGCTGGCGCAGGACGGCCGCCTGTTCCTGCGGATCGTAGGCTTCCAGCAGCTGGTCGACCTGCCGCGTGAGCCGGCCGCAGTCGGCGTGCAGCACTTCCTGCTTGACGCGCAGCAGCTGGGTCGGATGCATCGAGAACTCGCGCAGGCCCATGCCCAGCAGCAAGCGGGTCATGGCCGGATCGCCGGCCATTTCGCCGCACACGGCCACCGGCACGCCGGCCTCGTTGGCCTCGCGGATGGTGCGCGCAATGAGCTGCAGCACGGCCGGATGCAATGGATCGTAGAGGTGGGCCACCGCGTTGTCGGCACGATCGATCGCCAGCGTGTACTGGATCAGGTCGTTGGTGCCGATCGAAAGGAAATCCATGCGCTTGAGGAACAGCGGCAGCATCAGGACCGCCGCCGGGATCTCGATCATGGCCCCGATCTTCAGGTTGGGGTCGAAAGGCAGGCCCCGAGAGTCGAGCTGGCGCTTGGCCTGGGCAATCAGGTCCAGCGTCTGGTCGATCTCGCGCGCATGCGCCAGCATCGGGATCAGCAGCCGCACCGGCCCGAAGGCCGAGGCGCGCAGCAGCGCGCGCAGCTGCGTCAGGAACATGGCCGGCTCCGACAGGGACCAGCGGATCGCGCGCAGGCCCAGCGCCGGGTTGAGCGCGGTCTCGAACTCGTCGCGGCCATCCAGCGGCTTGTCGGCGCCGATGTCGATGGTACGGATCGTCACGGGCAGGCCATGCATGGCCTCGACCGCGCCGCGGTAGGCCTGGAACTGCTCCTCCTCGCCGGGCAGTTCGCCGCGGCGGTTCATGAAGAGAAACTCCGAGCGGAACAGGCCGACACCCACCGCGCCGGCGGCCAGCGCCGCGCCGGCATCCTCGGCCATCTCGATATTGGCCAGCAGGTCGACTTCCTGGCCGTCCAGGGTGACAGCAGGTGTGTGCCGCAGCCGCTGCAGGCGCTTCTTCTCCAGCACGCGCTCGCTCTGGCGGTGCCGGTACTCCTCCAGGATGATGGCCGAGGGATCGACGATCACCAGCCCGGCATCGCCGTCGATGATGATCCAGTCCTCCTGGCGGATCAGTTCGCTGGCGCTCGCCACGCCCACCGCCGCCGGGATGTCGAGGCTGCGGGCCACGATGGCGGTGTGCGAGGTGCGCCCGCCCAGGTCGGTGACGAAGCCGTGGAAGGCCGTATGCCGGAACTGCAGCATGTCGGCCGGGGAGATATCGTGCGCCACCACGATCACGCCCGGGGCTTGCACGCCATCGGCGGCCAGCGCAGGCGCGGGGGCCGGCGCGGGAACCAGCAACGGCGCGCCCGCCAATACCTTCAGGATGCGCTCCACCACCTGCTGCAGGTCGGCCTTGCGCTCGCGCAGGTATTCGTCCTCGATCTCATCGAACTGCCGCAGCAGTTCCTCGAGCCGCGTGGTCAGCGCCCACTCCGCGTTGTAGCGGCGCGTGCGGATCAGCGTTTCCGGCTCCTGCGCCAGCATCGCGTCGTCGAGGATCATCGCGTGCACATCGAGGAAGGCGCCCATCTCCTCGGGTGCGTCGCGCGGCAGGTCGCGCTTGAGCACGGCCAGCTCCGTGCGCACCGTGGCGCGGGCGGCGCGCAGGCGCTCGACTTCCGCCTCGAGCTGGTCTTCGTCGACCAGGTAGTGCGACACGTCAAGCGCCGCCGGCGCGAGCAGGTGTGCACGGCCGATGGCGATGCCGCGCGAGACCGGGATGCCGTGCAGGGCAAATGACATGTGCCGCTCCGTCTTGGAACGTTGGTTAAGAATGAATCCGCGAGGCCGCCGGCCTCACTCGCCTTCGCCGAAGCGGTTGCCGATCAGCGTGACCAGGGCATCCATGGCCTCCTGCTCGTCGGGACCCTCGATTTCGATGGTGACCGTGGAGCCGATGCCCGCCGCCAGCATCATCACGCCCATGATGCTCTTCGCGTCGACCTGGCGGCCGTTGCGCGACATCTTGATCTGGCTGACGAAGTTGCCGGCCAGCTGCGTCAGCTTGGCGGAGGCGCGGGCGTGCAGCCCGAGCTTATTGATGATGGTGATGTCCCTCTGCAGCATATTTGTCGGGATGATTGGCGATTTGGTTCTGGACGGTGGTGCTGCCGACCTGCAGTACGCCCTGCGAGCCGCCAGCCAGCGCCTTGGCGGCGAGCTGGTCAAGTTTTTCGCTGCGGTAGCAGATGGCCCGTACCAGCATGGGAAGGTTGACGCCGGCCAGCACCTTGACGTGGCCCGGATCGGCCAGGCGCGCGGCGATATTGGCAGGGGTGGCGCCGAAGATATCGGTCAGCACCAGCGCGCCGTTGTCTTCGCACACGGCGGCCAGGCGCCGCTTTGCTTCGGCCAGCACCACGGCGGGATCGGCGTCGGGAACGACGTCGATCGCCTCGAGCCGCTGCGGCTGGCCACAGTAGACGTGGGCCGCGCAGTCGCGCAGCGCGGAAGCCAGCGGCGCGTGCGCGATGATCAGAATGCCTGCCATGGTGGAAAATCCTTTGGACTGCCCCCGATTGTAGCAGGCACCCCGGCGCGGGCGGCCCTCAGCGCGGCGTCGACGCCACGGCGCGCTCGAGCGCGTCGATGAACATGGCGGCCACGTGGAAGCCCGTCTGCTGGGTGATCTCCTGGAAACAGGTCGGACTCGTCACATTTATTTCGGTCAGGTAGTCGCCGATCACGTCGAGCCCGACCAGCAACAGGCCCCGCTCCCACAGCCGCGGCGCCAAGGCCTCGGCGATGGCACGGTCGCGCGCCGACAGCGGCTGGGCCCGGCCCATGCCGCCGACGGCCAGGTTGCCGCGTACCTCGCCGGCCATCGGCACGCGCGCCAGCGCGTAGGGGACCGGCTCGCCACCGATCAGCAGGATGCGCTTGTCGCCTTCCTTGATCTCGGGGATGTAGCGCTGCGCCATCAGCGTGCGCGCACCGTTGTCGCCCAGGGTCTCGACGACGGCACCCAGGTTCATGCCGTCCGCGCCGACGCGGAACACGCCCATGCCGCCCATGCCGTCCAGCGGCTTGATGACGATGTCGCGATGCTCGGCATGGAAGGCACGGATGCGTGCCATGTCGCGCGACACCAGCGTAGGCGCGGTGAACTGCGGGAATTCGCCGATCGACACCTTCTCGGAATGGTCACGGATCGCGCGCGGCTTGTTGAACACCCGCGCGCCCTGCGCCTCGGCCAGTTCGAGCAGCCAGGTGCTGGTCACGTACTCCATGTCGAAGGGCGGATCCTTGCGCATCAGCACGGCGTCGAATTCGGCCAGCGCCTGCGCGGCCGGATCCCCCACCTCGTACCAGTCATGGCCGTCGCCGCGCAGCGACAGCGGGCGCACCAGCGCCTCGACGCGCTGGTTCACCAGCGATATCTGCGACTGCAGGCAAAAGAACAGTTCGTGCCCGCGCGCCGCCGCCTCGGTCATCATGGCGTAGGTGGAGTCCTTGTAAGTCTTGAAGGTCTCCAGCGGATCGGTAATGAAAAGAATGCGCATCTTGCTGCCCGGTTTCTGGGTTGAGGTGCCACCCGGGGCGCCGCTTAAGCGCGCCGGGTGCGGCGGATGTCAGAGGATCGGGTTGGGATCGGTCTTTTCCAGCTCCACCGAGGCCGCCAGCAGGGCCAGCCGCGCCACCACGCCATACATGTAGAAGCGGTTGGGCACGGCGGCGCCGGGCTTGGCATGCGTGTCCGGGATGCCGTTGGCGGCAAAGGCGAGCGGCACGAAGTGCATGCCAGGCGCATTCAGGTTCTCGTCGTTGCCGCGGCCCGTGTGCACCCGGTAGAAGCCGCCCACCACATAGCGGTCGATCATGTAGACCACCGGCTCGGCGACGGCCTCGTTGATCTTCTCGAAGGTATGCACGCCTTCCTGCACGATGACGTCGTTGACCTCCAGGCCTTCCTTGACGACGCTCATCTTGTTGCGTTCCTTGCGATTGAGGCCCTTGACCTCGGCAGGATCGCGCACCGTCATGATGCCCATGCCATAGGTACCGGCATCAGCCTTGACCACCACATAGGGGGTCTCCTTGATGCCGTACTCGCGGTACTTCTTGGCGATCTTCTTGAGCACGGCCTCGACCGTGTCGGCCAGTTCTTCCTCGCCCACGCGCTCGTGGAAATTGATGCCCGAGCAGCGTGCGAAGTAGGGATTGACCATCCACTGGTCGATGTCGATCAGCTTGGCGAACTTCTTGGCCACCTCGTCGTAGGCGGCAAAGTGGCTGGTCTTGCGGCGAGTCGACCAGCCCGCGTGCAGCGGCGGCAGCAGGTACTGCTCGTTGATGTTCTCCAGGATCGGTGGAATGCCGGCCGACAGGTCATTGTTGAGCAGGATCGAGCAGGGGTCGAAGTCCTTCAGCCCCAGCCGGCGGCCCTTGGCCCCGAGGCGTGCCAGCGGCTCCACCACCAGGCTCTGTCCGTCCGGCAGCTCGATCGGGGTCGGCTCGGTGATTTCCTCGGACAGGGAGCCCAGGCGCACGTTCAGCCCCGCCTGGCGCATGATCAGCGACAGGCGCGCCACGTTCTGCAGGTAGAACATGTTGCGGGTGTGGCGCTCGGGGATCAGCAGCAGATTCTTGGCATCCGGGCAGATCTTCTCGATCGCCGCCATCGCCGCCTGCACCGCCAGCGGCAGCATTTCCGGCGCCAGGTTGTTGAAGCCGCCCGGGAACAGGTTGGTGTCCACCGGCGCCAGCTTGAAGCCGGCGTTGCGCAGGTCCACCGAACAGTAGAACGGCGGCGTATGCTCCTGCCACTCCAGCCTGAACCAGCGCTCGATGGACGGAGTGGCATCCAGGATCTTTTTCTCCAGTTCGAGCAGCGGACCGTTCAGCGCGGTAATGAGATGCGGGACCATATCCATCCTATTGATCGTCTTTATCGTTCGCCCCGATTGTAGAGGAACGGCCAATTGGCTGCAGGGACGCACCTGATAAGGATATGCGCCACCGAGCATAAGGGAAGTCAAGATGGGGGCGGCCGGCCGGAAGTAAAGACCCCGCTCGCAGCAGATGGCGCCGGCGACTTGCCGCAGGCGGAAGCAAAAAAAAAGCGCAGCATGATGCCGCGCTTCGAATAGCCTGACAGATACGGGGAGCGTTCTGCAGGTGGAGGAAACTGCCTCACTGGCACTGTATTTGTATGCCCCCCTAAATACAATTGAAGCTTTTTAAGATCGGATTTAAGCGGCTGGCGAGTAGTTGCCGGAGATGCTGCTGCGGCGAGGCCGACAAGGGAAAAGACCCCGCGCAAGCGCCGGGCAAACCCCCTGAGAGACGATGCCCCATCAGTTCTCCGGCACGAGCCCTTTGCGCTCAGGCTTCGTATCAGACTTCATACGCGGTTTCACCGTGCGAGGTGATGTCCAGGCCCTCGCGCTCCTCTTCTTCCGGCACCCGCAGGCCGATCAGCATATCCACCAGCTTGTAGGCAATGAAGGCGACCGTGGCAGACCAGACGATGGTGGTCAGCACGCCTTGGAACTGAATCCACAGCTGGCCGGCGATCGAGTAGTCGTCGGCGACCTTGTTGGCCACATAGTCGTAGACGCCGGTGCCGCCCAGGCTCGGCGCGGTGAACACACCGGTCAGCAGCGCACCCAGGATGCCGCCCACGCCGTGCACGCCGAACACGTCGAGCGAGTCATCCATGCCCAGCATCCGCTTCAGGCCGGTCACGCCCCACAGGCACAGCAAGCCGGCGATCAGGCCCATCGCGATCGCGCCCATCGGACCGACGAAGCCGGCGGCCGGCGTGATGGCCACCAGACCGGCCACCGCGCCCGAGGCGCCGCCCAGCATGGAGGGCTTGCCCTTGCTGATCCACTCGCCGAAGGTCCAGGACAGCACGGCGGCGGCTGTGGCCAGCAGCGTATTGACGAAGGCCAGGCCGGCAGCGCCGTTGGCTTCCAGGCCCGAGCCGGCGTTGAAGCCGAACCAGCCGAACCACAGCAGCGAGGCACCCACCATGGTGAAGGTCAGGCTGTGCGGACGGATCGCCTCGCGGCCGAAGCCGATGCGCTTGCCGAACAGGAAGGCACCGACCAGGCCCGCCACCGCAGCATTGATGTGCACCACCGTGCCGCCGGCATAGTCGAGCGCGCCCTTCTGGAACAGCCAGCCGCCCTTGGCCGTGGCAGCCGCGCCGGCAGCCGCGTCGGTGTAGGCGTCAGGCCCCGGCCAGAACCACACCATGTGCGCGATCGGCAGGTAGGAGAAGGTGAACCACAGCACCACGAAGACCAGCACCGCCGAGAACTTCGCGCGCTCGGCGAAGGCGCCGATGATCAGCGCGCAGGTGATCGCCGCGAACGCCAGCTGGAAGGCGAAGTAGACCAGTTCCGGCACGACCACGCCCTTGCTGAAGGTGGCTGCCACCGCGTCCACTGTCAGGCCCCTCATGAACAGCCGCTCGGTGCCGCCGAAGAAGGCATTGCCCTCGGTGAAGGCGAAGCTGTAGCCGTAGATGGCCCACAGCAGCGATATCAGCGAGAAGATCACCAGGCACTGCATCAGCACCGACAGCATATTCTTCGACCGCACCAGGCCGCCGTAGAACAGCGCCAGGCCGGGCAGCGTCATCAGGATGACGAAGGCCGTGCAGACCAGCAGCCAGGCCGTGTCACCCTTGTTGGGCGTAGGGGCGGCGGCCGCTGCAGCAGGCGTGGCGGGAGCCGCCGCCGGGGCTGCGGCTGCCGGCGTGGCCGGCGCGGCTGCCGTGGCCGCAGCAGCGTGCGCTGATGCCTCGGCGGTGGCGGCGGACGCTTCGGCCGCCGGCTTGTCCTGCGCCACGGCATGGGTCGAGAGGCTGAAACTTGCCGCGCCGACGGCGAGCGTCAGGGCGCCGGCCGACAGGATTCGCTTGAACCAGGTTTTCATGTGCATACCCTCTTGTCTTGGAGCTGTTGGTTCGTCACAGTGCATCGACGCCGGTCTCGCCGGTGCGGATGCGGATGACCTGCTCGATCGGCGCGACGAAGATCTTGCCATCCCCGATCTTGCCCGTGCGCGCCGCCTTCTCGATGGCCTCGATGGCGCGCTCGACCACCTCGTCGGGCACGGCCACCTCGATCTTGACCTTGGGCAGGAAATCGACGATGTACTCCGCCCCCCGGTACAGCTCGGTATGGCCCTTCTGGCGGCCGAAGCCCTTGACCTCGGTGACAGTGATGCCGGACACGCCCACGTCCGAGAGCGTCTCGCGGACCTCGTCGAGCTTGAACGGCTTGATGATGGCTATGATGAGTTTCATTTGTTCACTCCTTGGAGCGGCCCGGGAAGCTCTCCTTCGGCTCAGACTCGGGACGGTGTCGTTCTTGGATGTCGGATACCTGCGCCAGAACTACCGCAACTGCCGTGCCAGGCTGCGAGTGGCGAGCCTCGGGCAAGGCCCGCATCCGGTGCATGTGGTGGCCGGCTGACGGCCAAAACCCGCTATTCGGGCGTGCCGGCGCGGAAATCGGGTTAAAAGATGTATCCTGCGACGCGCCGGTGCTTTCATGCCGGCGGCGCAGGCGTCATAATCCGGGCAAGCCGGTGTTCGGCGTCGCGTGTGCGGCATTGCCCCCTTCGCCCCAAGCAGGTGCAGGGCCGTGCAAGGGTGCCAGACGCACCACCGGCAATTGCGCACCATCGCGGTGCGAATGTGCGAAAAGGAGTACCACCATGAAACCGACCGATCTCTTCAACGACCTGCAGAGCAAGGTCACCGAGGCCCTGCGCAATTCCCCGGCCAAGGACATCGAAAAAAACGTGCGAAGCATGATGACCCAGGGCTTTGCCAAGCTCGACCTGGTCACGCGCGAAGAATTCGATGTGCAGTCGCAGGTGCTGGCGCGCACGCGCGCACGCCTGGAAGAGCTGGAAGCCCGCGTGGCCGAACTCGAACGGCGCGCCGGCAACACCAGCGACACCTGACCCATGCCGGGACCCAGGCGGCCGCCGGTCTGCGCCCTGCCCCTGGCCCACACAATGGCCGCCGCCCGCCGGCGGCCATTTTCGTTAACAGATCGGTGACATGGGACTGGCCCTGCTTCGCAGCCGCGCGCTGACCGGCATCGAGGCGCGCTCGGTGTCGGTGGAGACCCACCTGGCCAACGGCCTGCCCGCGTTCAACATCGTGGGGCTGGCCGAGACCGAGGTGCGCGAGAGCCGCGAACGCGTGCGCGCCGCCATCCTCAATAGCGGCTTCGAGTTCCCCAACCGCCGCATCACCGTCAACCTGGCCCCGGCCGACCTGCCCAAGGAATCGGGCCGCTTCGACCTGCCCATCGCCCTGGGCATCCTGGCCGCCAGCGGTCAGGTTCCGCTGCAAGGACTGGATGGCCTGGAATTCGCCGGCGAGCTGTCGCTGTCAGGAGAATTGCGCCCAGTGCGCGGCGCACTCGCGATGGCCATGGGATTGGCGCACGACAACCGTGCCCGGCAGGCCGAAGGCGCACCGCCGCGAGCCTTCGTGGTGGCGGCGGAAAACGGCCCCGAGGCAGCGCTGATCTCGGACCTGACGGTCCTCCCGGCACGCACCCTGCTGGCGGTCTGCGCCCACCTGCGGCCCGCCGGACAGGAGCGGCTCGCTGCGGCGGCACCGCTGGCGCTCCCTGCGCAGCCGGCCACACAGGCCGATATGTGCGAGGTCCGCGGACAGGCGCAGGCGCGCCGCGCCATGGAGGTGGCCGCGGCCGGGCAGCATTCGGCACTACTGGTCGGCCCGCCCGGCACCGGCAAGTCGATGCTGGCGCAGCGCTTCCCAGGCCTGCTGCCGCCCATGACGCTGGCCGAGGCACTGGAATCCGCAGCGGTGCTGAGCCTGACCTCCGGCGGCTTCCAGCCTGCGCGCTGGGGCCAGCGCCCCTTCCGCGCGCCGCACCACACGGCCTCGCCCGCGGCGCTGGTCGGTGGCGGCGGCACGCCGCGTCCCGGCGAGATCTCGCTGGCCCACCATGGCGTGCTGTTCCTGGACGAATTGCCCGAATTCGAGCGCAAGGTGCTGGAGGTACTGCGCGAGCCACTGGAATCCGGCCGCATCACCATTTCGCGCGCCGCCCATCAGGCGGACTTCCCCGCGCGCTTCCAGTTCGTCGCCGCGATGAATCCCTGCCCCTGCGGCTATCTGGGCCACCCCCGCCGCCCTTGCCGCTGCACGCCCGACCAGGTGCTGCGCTACCAGTCCCGCCTGTCCGGGCCGCTGCTGGACCGCATCGACCTGCAGATCGAGGTGCCGGCGCAAGAACAGCAGGAGGTGCTGGACGGCCCGCCCGGCGAATCGACCGAAGCGGTGCGCGCCCGCGTGTTGCAGGCTCGCGCCCGCCAGTTGGCGCGCCAGGGCAAACCCAATAGCGAACTGGCGCCCGGCGACACCGACGACCATTGCCCGCTGGCGCCGGCCGCGCAGTCCTTGCTGCGCGAGGCCATGGCCGGGCTGGGCTGGTCGGCGCGCGCCTACTTCCGGGCGCTCAAGATCGCCCGCACCATCGCGGATCTGGACGGCGCCGATGTCCTGGAAACCCCGCACGTGGCCGAGGCCATCCAGTACCGGCGGGTCTTGCGTTCGTCCTGAACGGGCTGGCGGTTGCCCGGGCCCGTCAGGCGGCGGGCGCCGCCTCCGGCGGCTCCACGGGCGGCGACGGAGGCTCCTCGATCGGCGGCAGATCGGGCGGGATGCCGGGCGGAGGCGGATCCTCGATCGGCGGCACGGTATGGACCGGCCTGACGCGCGGCAGCGGGAAGCGGGACATCTGGACTCTCCGGAAGGAAGCTGACCCGTTCATTGAAGCAAACCCGGCCGTGGCCCGCCAGTCTGCGCCAGGCCCGGCCCCGCCTCGGGTGGCGCTGGATGGCGCTCAGCTGGCAGGATGGCGCCGCACGAAGAACAGCGCCGCGCCGACCGCCATCAGCACGCTGCCGAAGAAGCGGTTTTGCCAGCGCACCGCGCGGACATTACGGAACAGCCCTTGCATGCGCGACGCCAGCAGGGCATAGCCATGCATCACGATCAGGTCGACCGCGCACATGGTGACGGCCAGGACTGCCAGCTGTGGCGCCAGCGCGTGGGTCGGATCGATGAACTGCGGCAAGACCGCGACCATGAAGATGATGCCCTTCGGGTTGGTCACATTGGTCAGCAGGCCGGTGGCGAAACGCCGGCGCGGGCTCATCACGGCGGCGCGCGCCCGGCCCTCGCCCTCTTCCGGCGCGGCATCCACCTTGGCACGCCATTGCTGGATGCCCAGGTAGATCAGGTACAGCGCACCAACGGTCTTGACCACGGCGAAGGCATGCTCGGAGGCGATCAGCAGCGCCCCCAGCCCGCCGCCGGCCACCAGCAGGATGATCACCAGCCCCGCCTGCAGGCCGAAGATGGTCGTGCTGGTCTTGCGCAGGCCATAGGAAAGGCCGTGGCTCATCGACAGCACCGCCCCGGAGCCCGGTGACAGGGCGATCAGCCAGCAGGCCGCGAAATATGCCAGCCAGATTTCCACACGCATTGCATTGCTCCTTGCTTGTTCAATGATCTCAATGATCGGTTCTCAGGCTTCCACGCCCGCGCACGGTGCCGCGCTCAGAACGGATGGAAGCCATCGAGGAATTGGGCCACCTGCTCGGACTGGCGCCGGTCGCGCGCGGCATCGCCCGCCTCCAGCACCACCGCCTGGTAGACGTGCCTGCCCGAGGCGACCAGGCGCGCGGTCAAGCGCCGCGGCGATTGGTCCTGCGGCGACACTGCCGCAACCTCCAGTTCCACGCCTTCCAGCGCCACCGGCGGCTGGGCCGCCGACATCACCTTGACCCGGCGGGCACGCGGCGCCTCGCCGGAATGCACGCCCAGATTGGCAAGCAGGCCCGCCTGCATGGCGGCGAGCGCCTCGCTGCGCTGGGCGGCGTCGTCGTCCGGCAAGGTCAGCACCCCCACGGCGAACAGCGTGTCGTCCACCCGCGCTGCCTCCATCGTCATCGGCAGGTGGCGGCCCGCGATGGCCACCTCGCGGGCGGCGACACTGGGCTTGCCCGGGTAGAGCGCGGCGTAGCCGCCTTCATTCGACAGTACCGTGCGCCAGTCGTAGCGCGGCGAACAGGCTGCAATGAAAAGCACCAGCGCGGCCAGCGGCAGGTAGGCGTTTCGGCGAGGGCGGGGCATCTTGGCAGGGTGGCGGAGTCGGGGTTGGGTGGATGGCCGCTGGCGCTACGCGGGGCGGCGCAAGCGGCTATTATCCGGGATTGCCTGCCATCGCGCGCAACCCGACCCAGGCCTGCCCATGCCAGCCGCTGCTCCAATTTCTCTCCGCGCCGCCCGCCCCTCGCTGCACTTGCGCCGGCGATCGGCGCTGCGCCGGTGGCTGGCCCCGCTGGCAAGCCTGGCGCTGGCTGCCTGCGCGGCAGTCACGTCCATGGCGGCCATGGCGGCCACCCCGCTGCCCGCCGCCACCGACCTGGGCGAGCACGGCCGGGAAGCCGGCCGACGCGGCCAGCCGCTGGTGCTGCTGCTGTCGCTGCCGGACTGCAGCTATTGCGAGGCCGTGCGGCGAAATTACCTGGGCCCGATGGCGGCCGCCGGCCAGATCACCGCGCGCGAGTTGGACATTGCCGCCGACACGCCGCTGCGTGGCGCCGACGGCAAGCAGACCACCGCGCGCGCCTGGGCCCGCGCGCGCGGGCAGGCATTCGCCCCCACGGTGCTGTTCCTCGACGCACGGGGGCACGACGCCGCGCCGCCCTTGCGCGGCATGCAGGCCGATTTCTACGGCGCCTACCTGGATCAGCGGCTGGACGAGGCACGTGCCGCGCTGGCCGCACCGCGGTAGCCGCGCCGAGGTAGCCGCGCCTTCCCGGCGCAGCCGGACAGTCCGCGCAGGTCCTGTGTCAGATTGCCGCAGGACCGCCCCCCTGCCGGCGCTCACCGGCAGTCGCGGGCGCAAGGCATTAGAATGTCTGTTGATCGAGGCCGGCGGCACCGCCCGCGCGCCCCGGCCCCCCACATTCCGATGTACCGCACGACCATGACGATGCCTGCCTCTCCTGCCGCCTCGCCCGCCGCGCGCAAGCGCTGGCCGCTGATTGCCACCCTGCTGGTGCTGGCCCTGCTGGGCTGGTTCGGCTACCGCGCCATCGCGCCCGCCAATACCGTGCCGGCGGCCACCTTCACGCTGCTGTCCGGCGAGAAAGTCAGCACCGCCGACCTCAAGGGCAAGGTCTACTTGATCAACTTCTGGGCCACCAGTTGCGCCACCTGCGTCAAGGAAATGCCCGACATGGTGCGGACCTACCAGCAGTTCAAGGACAAGGGCCTGGAATTCGTCGCCGTGGCGATGAGCTATGACCCACCGATGTACGTGATGAACTATGCGCAAACCCGCCAGCTCCCCTTCAAGGTAGCGATGGATTCCAACGGCACCGCCGCCAAGGCCTTCGGCGACGTGCAGCTGACCCCGACCACCTTCGTCGTCGACAAGGATGGCCGCATCCTGAAGCGCTATGTGGGCGAGCCCGAGTGGGATGCGCTGCACAAGCTGCTGGACGGCGCGCTGGCCAAGTCCGCCTGAGCGGCTCTCCGACCAGCCCACGCAAGCCGCCCACCCGGGCGGCTTTTTTGTTGCCGCGCCACGGCGCGGCGGCGTCGGCGCCGCATGCCGGGCGGATCCTGGCGGGCCGGCTTGCGCGCGCATGCTGTATGGATATACAGTTAGCGCCAGCCCGCCTTCACCATGCCCGTGTCTCCGGAACTCGACCTCCCAGCCGCCTCGTCCGCCACACCCGCCGCCGACGCGCGCCCCGCGCCGCCCGCCCACCTGGCGGGCCTGAACCCCGAACAACGCGCCGCGGCCGAGCACGATGGCGCGCGGCCGCTGCTGATCATCGCCGGCGCCGGCTCGGGCAAGACCAACACGCTGGCGCACCGCGTCGCCCACCTGGTGCTGTCCGGTGCCGATCCGCGCCGCATCCTGCTGCTGACCTTCTCGCGCCGCGCCGCCGCCGAGATGGGCCGGCGCGTGGAGCGCATCGTCGACCGCGCGGTAGGCGGCAGCGGTGCCGGCCGCGCGGCGCTGCAGTGGGCGGGCACCTTCCACGCCATCGGCGCGCGCCTGCTGCGCGAGTACGCCGAAACGCTCGGCCTCTCGCCGGCCTTCACCATCAGCGACCGCGGCGACGCCGCCGACCTGATGCACATGGTGCGCCACGACCTCGGCCTGTCCGAGCAGGGCACGCGCTTCCCGCGCAAGGAGACCTGCCTGGCCATCTACTCGCGCGTGGTCAACACGCAGGCGCCGCTGGACGAGGTGCTCAAGCGCCAGTTCCCGCGCTATGCGATGTGGGAAGACGCCTTGCGCAAGCTGTTCGCGGCCTACGTCGACGCCAAGCAGGAACAGCAGGTACTCGACTACGACGACCTGCTGCTCTACTGGGCGCAGGCGCTCGCCGAACCGGCGCTGGCGGCCGACATGGGCGCGCGCTTCGACCATGTGCTGGTCGACGAGTACCAGGACACCAACGCGCTGCAGGCCGCCGTCCTGCTGGCGCTCAAGCCGGACGGGCGCGGCCTGACCGTGGTCGGCGACGATGCGCAGTCGATCTACGCCTTCCGCGGCGCCACCGTGCGCAACATCCTCGACTTTCCCGACCGCTTCACCCCGCCCGCAGCGCGCGTCACGCTGGAGCGCAACTACCGCTCCACCCAGCCCATCCTGGCCGCGGCCAATGCCGTGATCGCCCAGGCCGCCGAGCGCTACAGCAAGGAACTGTGGTCGGAACGCGCCTCGGCCGAAAAGCCGGGCGTGGTGGTGGTGGCCGACGAGGCCGAGCAGGCCCGCTATGTGGTCGAGCAGGTGCTGGCGCGGCGCGAGGCAGGCCTGGCGCTGCTCTCGCAGGCAGTGCTGTTCCGCGCGGCCGACCACAGCGCCCAGCTGGAGATCGAGCTGACCCGGCGCAATATTCCCTTCGTGAAGTTCGGGGGGCTCAAGTTCCTGGAGTCGGGCCACGTCAAGGACGTGCTGGCCGTGCTGCGCTGGCTGCAGAATCCGCGCGACCGCATCGCCGGCTTTCGCGCGCTGCAGCTGCTGCCCGGCTTCGGCCCCAAGACCGCCGGGCGCGCGCTCGATGCCATCGCGATCGCCACCGAGCCGCTCTTCGCGCTGGAGTCCTTTGCGCCGCCGCCCGCTGCCGCGCCCGCCTGGGAAGACCTGCTGGCACTGGCGCGCGCGCTGCTGGCACCGGCCTCGGCCTGGCCCGCGGAGTTCGAACAGGTGGTGGCCTGGTACCAGCCCCACCTGGAACGCATGCACGATGATGCCGCCGCGCGCCAGGCCGACCTGCAGCAACTGGAGCGCATCGCCGCCACCTATGCCTCGCGCGAGCGCTTCCTGACCGAGCTGACGCTGGACCCGCCCGATGCCTCCAGCGACGAGTCCGGCGTGCCGCTGCGCGACGAGGACTACCTGATCCTGTCCACCATCCACTCTGCCAAGGGCCAGGAGTGGAAGGCGGTCTACCTGCTCAATGCGGTGGACGGCTGCCTGCCGTCGGACCTGGCCACCGGCACCACCGAAGAGATCGAGGAAGAACGCCGCCTGCTCTATGTGGCGATGACGCGGGCGCGCGACCACCTCGACGTGGTCGTGCCGCAGCGCTTCTACGTGCACCAGCAGCCCGGCTACGGCGACCGCCACGTGTATGCCTCGCGCACGCGCTTCCTGCCTAACCGCGTGATGGGCAACTTCCACAGCCACGCCTGGCCGCCGCCCCCGCCGGTGGAGGCGGCACCGGCGCGGGCGACCTTGCCGGCGGTGGACCTGGCGGCGCGGATGCGGAAGATGTGGCGTTGAGGGGGAGGGAGGCGCTTGTTGTCTCCCCTCTCCCGCTTGCGGGAGAGGGGCCGGGGGAGAGGGCGGGCGCTTGCGAAAGGCGACGTGCTGGACACAACCGGGGGCTTCGCCTTTGCCTCGGCGGGCTGGATAACACCGAGGGCTTCGATGTTTGTGGCGCCTTGCTGGACCACCCCTCACCCCAACCCTCTCCCCATGAGGGGAGAGGGAGCCAAGACACTATGCTTGACCGACGGTGTTGGCGCATCTTGTCGGCTTCGTCTTGGCCACGGCGTGTTGGACAACACCGACGGCTTCGATGTTTGTGGTGCCTTGCTAGACCACCCCTCACCCCGGCCCTCTCCCCATGAGGGGAGAGGGGGTCAAGACCTCGTGCTTGGCCAACCGTGTTGGCGCTTCTTGTCGGCTTCGTCTTTGCCTCGGCGTGCTGGATAACACCGACGGCTTCGATGTTTGTGGTGCCTTGCTAGACCACCCCTCACCCCAACCCTCTCCCCATGAGGGGAGAGGGAGCCAAGACACTATGCTTGACCGACGGTGTTGGCGCTTCTTGTCGGCTTCGTCTTTGCCTCGGCGTGCTGGACAACACCGACGGCTTCGATGTTTGTGGTGCCTTGCTAGACCACCCCTCGCCCCCGCTCTCTCCCCATGAGGAGAGAGGGAGCCAAGACCTCGTGCCTGGCGATCGGTTTTGGCGTCTCTACAACCCGTACCGCTTGATCTTCTCGTACAGCGTCGCCTTGCCCACCTGCAGCAGGTCGGCCGCCTGGCTGACGGCGCCGCCGGTGCGTGCGAGCGTGTCGGCAATCAGCGCGCGTTCGTAGTGTTCCATGCGTTCCTTCAACGGCGCGCCATCGTCGGCCGCGGCGGCGGCCGCGCCGCCTTCGGGCACGCCCAGCACCAGCCGGTCGGCGGCGTTGCGCAGCTCTCGCACATTGCCCGGCCAGGGCCGCTGCATCAGCGCCTGGCGCTGCGTCTCGGACAAGAGCGGGACGGGGCGCTGGTAGCGCACCGCGGCCACCAGCGTGAAATGCTCGAACAGCGGCACGATGTCCTCGCGCCGCTCGCGCAGCGGCGGCAGCGGGATGGTGACCACGTTGAGCCGGTAGTAGAGGTCCTGGCGGAAGGCGCCTTGTGCGACCAGCGCCTCCATGTCGCCCTTGGCCGCGGCCACGATGCGCACGTCGATCGGGATCGAGGCATTGGAGCCGAGCCGCTCCAGCGTGCCTTCCTGCAGCACGCGCAGCAGCTTGACCTGCAGCGCCAGCGGCATGCTCTCCACCTCGTCGAGGAAGAGCGTGCCGTGCGAGGCGTGCTCGAGCTTGCCGACGCGGCGCTTGCCCGCGCCGGTGAAGGCGCCGGCCTCGTGGCCGAACATCTCGCTCTCGAAGATGGCCTCGGGCACCGCGCCGCAGTTGAGCGCGATGAAAGGCCCGTCGTGGCGGGTGGAGAGCGCGTGCAGGCTGCGCGCCACCAGCTCCTTGCCGGTGCCGGTCTCGCCGTTGATCATCACCGGCACGTCGGTGGCGGCCACGTTGGCCACCAGCGCGCGCACCTGCTCGATGGCCAGCGAGCGGCCGATGATGCGGGTGCCCGCCGCGGGCCCGGCCAGTTCGCGGCGCAGCGCGCGGTTCTCCAGCTCCAGTCCGCGCCGCTCGAGCGCGCGCCGCACGGTGTCGGTCAGCCGGTCGGCGCCGAAGGGCTTCTCGATGAAATCGTAGGCGCCCTCGCGCATGGCCTGCACCGCCATGGTGATGTCGCCGTGGCCGGTCACCAGGATCACCGGCACGCCGGGCGCCGCGTTGCGGCAGTGGTGCAGCAGGTCCAGGCCGCTGGCGCCGGACAGGCGCACGTCGGTGACCAGCACGCCGGGAAAGTCGGCCCCCAGATGCGGCATCGCCGCCTCGGCCGAGGGCAGCGCCAGCACGGAGAAACCGGCCAGTTCCAGGCTTTGCGCCGTGGCCTGGCGCACCAGGGGCTCGTCTTCGACAAACAGGACTCGCAGACCGTCTTGCATGGCAATTCTCAATGGGATACGCCGGCGATATGGCTGGCGCCGGCCGGCTGCTGCCGGGGCGCGCGGCGCAGCGCCAGCAGGAATTCGGCGCCGCCGCCCGCCGGGCTCGCCGCGCTCAACTGGCCGCCGAACTCGCGCACGATGGACGAGGAGATGGCCAGCCCCAGGCCGAGGCCTTGGCCGATCTCCTTGGTGGTGAAGAAAGGTTCGAACAGGTGCGGCAGCGCCTCGGGCGCGATGCCGGTGCCATTGTCGCGCACCGCGACCGTCACGGTGTCCGCCTCGGCGCTGACCGTCAGCGTAATGCGCGGCTGCGCCGGCGCGGCCGCCGCCACGGCATCGAGCGCATTGCCGATCAGGTTGAGCAGCACCTGCTCCAGCTTGAGCTCATCGGCCCAGACCGCGAGCCCCGGCTCGTCCTCCAGGCCGCTGCACTCAAGCCGCACGCCGGCCAGCCGCGGCGCCAGCAAGGCCAGCACGTGGTCGAGCGCAGCCTGCAGCGTGACCGCGTGCCGCCGCTGGCGCGCCTTGCCGGCGAACAGCTTGAGCTGGCCCGTGATCTTGCCCATGCGCTCGGTCAGGTCGGCGATGGCCGCCAGGTTGCCGTCGGCGGCTTCGAGCTTGCCGCGCTCCAGCAGCACGCGGGTATTGTCGGAGAACGTGCGCAGCGCGGCCAGCGGCTGGTTCAGTTCGTGAGTGATGCCGGCCGCCATCTGGCCCAGCGCGGCCAGCTTGCTGGCCTGGACCAGTTCGTCCTGGGTGGCGCGCAGCTCGTTCTCGGCGCGCGTGCGCTCGGCCACCTCGCCCTCGAGCTGCTCGTTGATCGCCATCAGGTCGGCCGTGCGTGCTTCCACACGCCGTTCCAGCTCGTCGTAGGCGGCTTCCAGCAGGCGGCGGCTGTACTGCATGTCGCGCGCGCGCTGGCGGCGCTGGCGCCAGTTGACCAGCAGCAGGCCGACGCAGGCGTAGCCCAGCGCAGCCGCCACCATGGCATTGCGTGCGCCGGCCAGCACCGGGTCGACCGAGGCCATCACGTGCATGGTCCAGTTGGCCGGCCCTACCTTGCGGCTCACTTCCAGGTAGCGCTCGGCGCGCTCGGCGCGCTCGGTGCCGGCGCGCACCGCCTCCGCGGTGCTGCCCGCCACGCCGCCGGCCGCACCGCCCGGCGGCGACACCCGCACCAGCCTGGCGCCCGGGCCCAGCACCGTGCTGCTCAGCCAGCGCGTGACCGGCGAGCTCAGCGCCTCCATCGGCAACGGCCTGACGTCGCGGTCATGGTACTGGCGGCTGGCCGCCAGTTCGGCCTGCAGCCCCGAGGACAAGGGGCGCAGCGTGCGGTACTGCCAGGCCGGCACTGAAGAGAGAAAGATCACGCCGTGGTCGTCGCTGACCATCAGCGGCTCGGCGCGGTCGCCGCCGGCGCGCTGGAACCATTCCAGGTTGAGCTTGACCACGGTCACGCCGATCACGCGGCCGGCCGCTTCGACCGGCTGGGCGATGTAGTAGCCGGGCTCGTCGCTGGTCACGCCGATGGCGTAGTAGCGGGCGATACGGCCGCCCGAGGCGACCTGAAAGTAGGGGCGGAAGCGGTAGTCGGTGCCGACGAAGCTGCCCGGCTCGCCATAGTTGCTGGCCGCCAGCGCGCGGCCGTCGGCCGCGATCACATAGGTGGCCGAGGCATGTGCGCTGCGGTTGACGTCGAACAGATAGCGGTTGGCCGCCGCCACCCGTGCCGGATCGTTGGGCGCTTGCAGCAGCTGGTGAACGAAGGGGTGGAAGGAGACCAGCGCCGGCAGGAACTCGTAGCGGTCCAGCGTGGATTCCAGCGTGGCCGCATAGCGGTCGGCGCGTGTGGCGGTCTCGCGCTCCAGCGCGGCGATGCCGCGCTGCACCGAAATCAGCCAGGTAGCGCAGCACAGCAGCAGCAGGCCGCCGGCCAGCGCGGCGACAAAGCCCCGCCAGCGGCCGCCCTCGCCGTCTGGCGCGGAGGCCAGGCGGTCGGCGGCGGGGTCGTGCACGGCAAGGAAATCGTCGGAATGCGGCATTGGCGCGGGCGAAGGCTCTCGCGCCGATGATACCCGCTGGCCGCGCCCGCCGGCACGGCCGCCGCGGGCCGGGTCAGCGGGCTTGCTGGCCCGCGTCGGCGAGTTCGTCGGAGACATCGCCGCCCTGGCGCAGCATGATGGCAAGCTGCTTGCGGTCAAGTTCGCGTTCCCAGGCCGACACCACCACCGTGGCCACACCGTTGCCGATGATATTGGTCAGCGCACGGCATTCGCTCATGAAGCGGTCGATGCCCAGGATCAGCACCATGCCGGCCACCGGGATGTCGGGCACCACTGCCAGCGTGGCGGCCAGCGTGATGAAGCCCGAGCCGGTCACGCCGCTGGCGCCCTTGGAGGTGATCATCGCCACCGCCAGGATGGTGAGCTGTTGCGTGATGGTCAGGTCGATGCCAGTGGCCTGCGCGATGAACAGCACGGCCAGGGTCATGTAGATGTTGGTGCCATCCAGGTTGAAGGAATAGCCGGTGGGCACCACCAGGCCGACCACCGACTTGGAGCAGCCGAGCTTTTCCAGCTTTTCCATCAGGTGGGGCAGCGCCGCCTCCGAGGAGCTGGTACCCAACACGATCAGCAGTTCTTCCTTGATGTAGCCGACGAAGCGGATGATGGAAAAGCCGGTGATACGCGCCACGGTGCCAAGCACCACCAGCACGAAGATGATGGCGGTGAAGTAGAAGGTGCCGATCAGCTTGAGCAGCGGCACCAGCGAGCCCAGGCCGTACTTGCCGATGGTGAAGGCCATCGCACCGAAGGCGCCCAGCGGGGCGACCTTGGTGATCACGTGGACGATGTGGAAGAAGACCTTGGAGACCTGTTCCACCAGATCGAACACGATGCGCGAACGCTCACCCATGGCGGCCAGCGCGGAGCCGAAGAACAGCGAGACCAGCAGGATCTGCAGGATGTCGCCGTTGGCGAAGGCGCTGAAGATGGTGTCCGGGATGATGTGCATCAGGAACTCGACCGTGCTCGCGCCGTGCGCCTTCGACACGTACTGCGAGATCGACTTGGTATCGAGCGTGGCGGGGTCGATGTTGAAGCCCGAGCCCGGATGCAGCAGGTGGGCGGCGCCCAGGCCGATCAGCAGCGCGAAGGTGGAGATCACCTCGAAGTACAGCAGCGCCTTGCCGCCGACCCGGCCGACCTTCTTCATGTCGCGCATGCCGGCGATGCCCGACACCACGGTACAGAAGATGATCGGCCCGATGATCATCTTGATCAGCTTGATGAAGGCGTCCCCGAGCGGCTTCATCTCGATGCCGGTCTGCGGCCAGAAATGTCCTAGCACGATGCCGACCAGAATGGCGAACAGCACCTGTACATACAGGATCTTGTAAAAGGGTTTCCTCATGATGTCGTCCTCGGTTTTTTGGACCGCGCGAAATGGCCGCGCCGGCCGCACGCGCCGTTGCGGTTGCGGCGCTGCTGGAATAAGCATTGCAACGTGCGTGCCAGCCTGCGCCTGCCGCGCAAACCGTTGATTTGTAAGAAAATCTTGAAGACTCCGCCTAAGGCGGGCTCCGACTTTCCGGAAATCCGGAAATCCGCAATCCGGATTTTCGGAGTACCGAATCGGAATCGAGTGAGCATCGAGTGCCCCTTTCGCTACCTCGCGGCATCGGCACTGCGTCCGATACGTCACCGCGCCGTGGCGGTTCCCCGGATGCGGTGCGCAAGCGTCCCGGCAGACCGCATCGCGGCCCCGGGGCGGCCCGCGCCACGCCGTATAATTCCGAGCTTCCACACCAACCATCGGCCACGCATCGCGGCGGCGCAGCGCCCCGCATGCCACAGCACGCATGAGCAGCTTCTACAAACACCACGTCTTCTTCTGCCTGAACGAACGCGCGCCGGGCGAGGCCTGCTGCGCCACGCACAATGCCAAGGCCATGCAGGAATACGCCAAGAAGCGCTGCAAGGAACTCGGCATCGCCGGCGGCGAAGGCCGCGTGCGCATCAACAAGGCCGGCTGCCTGAACCGCTGTGAACTCGGGCCGGTGCTGGTGGTCTACCCCGAGGCCGTCTGGTACACCTTTGTCGACGAGCAGGACATCGATGAGATCATCGACAGCCATCTGGTGCACGGCAAGCCGGTCGAGCGCTTGATGGTCGATCGCTGAAGCCGGGCGGCGGCGCACCGCCGGCCATGCCAACCGATCCACACCGCTTGACGCAACGCCAACTCGCTACGCCTGTCCCTGCCTCTATGAACGCGCATACCCAGGTTCTCTCCATCACCGGCCCCGTCGGCACGATCGACCTGTCCGTCGACCTGCCCCAAGGCGAATCGCCGCGCGGGCTCGCGCTGGTGGCCCACCCGCACCCGCTGTTCGGCGGCACCAAGGACAACAAGGTGGCGCAGACGCTGGCGCGCAGCTTCGTGCAGCTCGGCTACGCCGCCGTGCGCCCGAACTTCCGGGGCGTGGGCAGCAGCGCCGGCACGCATGACAACGGCGTTGGCGAGCAGGACGACCTGCTCGCCGTGATCGCCTGGATGCGCACGCAGACGGCCTGGTCGCCGCAGGCAGCCACGCTGCCGCTTGCGCTGGGCGGCTTTTCCTTCGGCAGCTATGTGGCAAGCCACGTCGCGCGCCGCATGGCCGAGGCCGGCACGCCGGCGCAGCGCCTGGTGATGGTGGGCACGGCAGCCAGCCGCTGGGAAGTGGCGCCGGTGCCCGCCGACACCATCGTGATCCACGGCGAGCAGGACGACACGGTGCCGCTGGGCAGCGTATTCGACTGGGCCCGCCCGCAGGAGCTGCCCGTCATCGTGATCCCCGGCGCCGATCACTTCTTTCACCGCAAGCTGCACCTGATCAAGCAGCTCGTCGTCAATGCATGGGAGCGGTGACGCCGGCGCGGCCCACTTCCCGAGCGATCTTCTTTTGTCGGAAACTCAAATATGCTGAATAGAGCCACGCCGCTTCTCGCGTCTGCCATCGCCCCCGCCGCCCTCGTGGTCGGCGCAGCCCTTGCCGCCGCGCCCGTCGCGGTGCGCGCCCAGGGCGTGCCCGTGCCGCAGGTGGCCGCCAAGGCATGGATGCTGTACGACGTCACCAGCGGCCAGGCGCTGGCCTCGCAGAATGCCGACGCGCGCGTCGAGCCGGCTTCGCTGACCAAGCTGATGACGGCCTACCTGGTGTTCGAGGCACTGAAGGAAAAGCGCCTGGCCATCGACCAGACCGTGGTGCCGACCAACCTGGTGCTGAAGGTCAAGAGCGATGAGTCGCGCATGTTCATCGAGCCGAACAAGCCGGTCAGCGTGCGCGACCTGCTGCTCGGCCTGATCGTGCAGTCGGGCAACGACGCCGCGCTGGCGCTGGCCGAGGTGACCGGCGGCTCGGAAGAAGGCTTCGTGGCGATGATGAACCGCGAAGCGCAGCGTATGGGGATGAAGAACACCCACTTCGCCAACACCGACGGCATCCCCGACCCGAACCACTACACCACCGCTGCCGACCTGGCGACGCTGACCTCGCGCCTGATCAAGGAATTCCCCGAGTACTACGCCATGTACTCGCAGAAGGAGTTCACCTATAACAAGATCAGGCAGCCCAACCGCAACCGCCTGCTGTACATCGATCCGACCGTCGACGGCTTGAAGACCGGCCACACCAAGTCGGCCGGCTACTGCCTGATCTCGTCGGCCAAGCGGCCGCTGGCCAATGTGCCGGACGGGTCGCGCCGCCTGGTCTCGATCGTGATCGGCACCGCCACCGACCAGACCCGCACGCAGGAAAGCCTGAAGATCCTCAACTACGGCTTCCAGTTCTTCGACACGCTGCGGCTCTACGACAAGGGCCAGGTGCTGGCCACCCCCGACATCTACAAGGGCAAGAGCAGCACCATCAAGATCGGCGTGCAGAACGAGACCTTCGTCACCGTGCCCAAGGGCGCGGGCAGCCGCCTGAAGCCGGTCCTCGAGCGGCAGGAACTGCTGGTCGCCCCGATCACCGCGGGCCAGCAGGTCGGCACGGTCAAGCTGATGGACGGCGCCAACAAGGTGGCCGAATTCCCCGTGGTGGCGCTGGAGGAGGTGCCCGAAGCCGGCTTCTTCGGCCGTCTGTGGGACACCATCCGCCTGTGGTTCAAGCGCAAGTAAGCTGGAGGTAATGGCATGACATCCGACCAATCCGGTGGCGGCAAGCCCGGCGGCCCCGCGCAACAGGAGTCGCTGATCGAGTACCCCTGCCACTTCCCCATCAAGATCATGGGAGTGATGCAGGACGACTTCGCCGAGACCATCGTGGCTGTGGTGCAGGACTTCGACCCCGATTTCCATTCGGGCAAGATGGAAATGCGCCCGTCGCGCAACGGCAACTACCTCGGCCTGACCGCCACGGTCTGGGTAACCAGCCGCGAGCAGCTCGACGACCTGTACCGCGCGCTGACCTCGCACCCGATGGTGAAGATCGTGCTGTAAGGCAACACGCAGGCAGCACGCCGGCGCCGCGGCACGCATTCCTGCGGCGGCGGCCGGCGCCCTCTTCTTTCCCGGCCCTGCCCGCGCCCATGCGGGCAGGGCCTTTCTGTCCGGCGCCGCCGGCCCTGAACGCAAACCACGCAAACCAGGCCCGAGCCCCGCACCCGCGCGAGGCCGGCCCTCCCCGCCCCTCCCGATGAACATCCTCACCCTCAAGCCCGGCAAGGAAAAGTCCCTGCTGCGCCGCCACCCGTGGGTCTACGCCACTGGCATCGCCTCCACCGAAGGGCGCTGCGAAGCGGGCGCCACCGTCATCATCCGCGCGGCCGACGGCCGCTTCCTGGCCAAGGGCGCGTACAGCCCCGAGTCGCAGATCCGCGCGCGCGTGTGGACTTTCGACGAGAACGAGCCGGTCGACCACGCCATGTTCAAGCGCCGCGTGGCCGCGGCCGTGGCGCACCGCCGGCAGTGGGTGAAGGACACCGACGCGGTCAGGCTGATCTTCGGTGAGGCCGACCGCCTGCCCGGCCTGATCGTCGACTACTACGGCAGCGGCGAGCGCGGCCAGCTCGTCTGCCAGTTCAACGCCGCCGGCGTCGAGCAGTGGAAGACCGCGCTGGTGCAGGCGCTGGTCAAGGAAACCGGCTGCCCCAACGTCTACGAACGCTCCGACGCGGCCGTGCGCGAACGAGAAGGCCTGCCGCTGATCACCGGCGTGCTCGCCGGTGCCGAGCCCGATCCGGCGCTCTCCGTCACCGAGCACGGCGTGCGTTACTACGTGGATGTGCGCAACGGCCACAAGACCGGCTTCTATGTCGACCAGCGCGACAACCGCCGCCTGGTGGGCGACCTGGCCCAGGGCCGCGAGGTGCTCAACTGCTTCTGCTACACCGGCGGCTTCTCGCTGGCCGCGCTGCGCGGCGGCGCGGCCTCGGTCACCTCGATCGACTCCTCCGGCGACGCCCTGAAGATCGCCGAGGGCAATGTGGCCCTCAACGGCTTCGACCCGGAGCGCGCCACCTGGATGGACGCGGACGTCTTCAAGTCGCTGCGCCAGTTCCGCACCGAGGGCCGGCAGTTCGACCTGATCGTGCTTGATCCGCCCAAGTTCGCGCCCTCGTCCCAGCACATCGACCGCGCCGCGCGCGCCTACAAGGAGATCAACCTGGTCGGCATGCAGTTGCTGCGTCCGGGCGGCCTGCTGTTCACCTACTCCTGCTCGGGTGCGATCAGCATGGAGCTGTTCCAGAAGATCGTGGCCGGCGCCGCCACCGACGCGCGCGCCGATGCACGCATCCTGCGCCGCCTGTCCGCTGGCACCGATCACCCGATGCTGGCTGCCTTCCCCGAAGGCGAGTATCTGAAGGGGCTGCTGCTGGAGAAGGTGTAGGAACCGGCGTGGGAGGGGAAGGCTGCCGCTGTCGCGGCGGTGTCATATTGCGGCGCTACAGTACGTTCCAGAGAGAGCGGCATTGGCAGGTGTCCTCCTTCTCTTCCTATCAGTCTTCGTGGTCATTGCCCCGCGGTGTCGCGGGGCATTTTTTTTGTTCTGTTTCACCCACGAGGTGATTGCAAGAGTGACACTCCAGGTCGACCACTTTGCGTTTCACTCGCGAGGCGTTTGCAGTAGCGCCCACGCTTCAAGCCGGGGCCACTTCCCTGCAATGAAACCAGCGCCGCTAGGTAGATAGCGGCCATCTGCCCCGGTAACGGCAGATGGTCGAACTACCATTGCCGCCCGCCATCACGGGCAAAGCAATACAAGTCAGGACGGCTGCAAGGACGTAGCCAGTAGCAACGCGACCGGCAGGATCCAGCAGAGCCGACACGCCCACCACAGCTGGCAATAACCCAAGCGAGCCTTATTGCTCTGCCCCCGGCAGGGTCTGCTTTCTTTTCGTTAGTTTTCTTTGCAGAACGCAAAGAAAAGTGACCGGCAGCCCCCGAAGGGGGATGTCGTACGGTCGTTGGGTGCAACCGCCAACGCCGCCCCAAAAAACGCGACACCACGAGCAATCCAACGACAGCGATGTGCAAGCGCATCAGCACATGCCAGCGCCTGCCCTCTCCCCCGGCCCCTCTCCCGCAAGCGGGAGAGGGGAGAAAACCGGCGCGGCGCGAGACGCAGAGCACCAGCCGAAGCCGACAAAATGCGCCAACGCCGATCCCATGCCCCCACCCTCCCCCCACCAAAAACTCCCTATAATCGAACGATCGTTCAAATAGATAGAGGGACACCACGCATCCCTCCCATGGTCCAGGAGACACCCATGCCCGCCGCCAAGCAACTGCCCCCGGCCCTGCAGAATCTGGCCCTGCCCGTCATCGCCTCGCCGATGTTCATCGTCAGCTACCCCGAGCTGGTGCTGGCGCAATGCAAGGCCGGCATCGTCGGCTCCTTCCCTGCATTGAACGCGCGCCCTGCCGAGCTGCTCGACGAATGGCTGACGCAGATGCAGCAGGACCTGGCGGACTTCCGCGCGGCCAACCCCGGCGCCACGGTTGGCCCGATCGCGGTCAACCAGATCGTGCACGCGTCCAACGCGCGCCTGGAGCAGGATGTGCGCGTCTGCGTGGAGCACAAGGTGCCGATCTTCATCACCTCGCTGCGTGCGCCGGTCAAGGAGATGATCGATGCGGTGCATAGCTACGGCGGCATCGTGCTGCACGACGTCATCAGCCTGCGCCATGCCGAGAAGGCGATCGAGGCGGGCGTGGACGGCCTGATCCTGGTGGCGGCGGGCGCCGGCGGACATGCCGGCACGCTGTCGCCGTTCGCGCTGGTGGGTGAGGTGCGCCGGATCTTCGACGGCGTGATCGCGCTGTCCGGCTCCATCGCCACCGGCGACGCTGTGCTGGCCGCGCAGGCCATGGGTGCCGATTTCGCCTACGTGGGCACGCGCTTCATCGCCTCGCAGGAGGCGCACGCGAGCGAGCAGTACAAGCGCTCGATCACCGAGTCCGCCGCCGCCGACATCATCTACACCAACCTGTTCACCGGCGTGCACGGCAACTACATCCGCGAGAGCATCGAGAACGCGGGGCTGGACCCGCAGAACCTGCCGGAGGCCGACAAGTCCAAGATGGACTTTTCCAGCGGCACGTCGAAGGCCAAGGCCTGGAAGGACATCTGGGGCGCCGGCCAGGGCGTGGGCCAGATCGGCGACATCCCCAGCGCGGGTGAGATCGTGGCGCGCATGAAGGCCGAGTACGACTCTGCCAAGGCTCGCCTGGGCATCGTACGCTGAGCCACGTTCGAGGCGCCGCGCCGCCGCCGTCAGCAGGCAGGTGCGGCGGCTGCCGACACGGCCTCACGGCCTCACAGCGGCGCCGGCCCCGATCAATCGTAGCTGCGCGCGTCCTCGATCAGGCGTCCATCCTGCGGCAGGCTCTGCGCCGCCACGAAGCGCACCTCGCCGCGCAGGCGCGTGATGTCGCGCAGCGAGACGGCCACGGCTTCGGCCAGCGCTGCGTCCTGCGCCTCGGCATCGCAATGCAGGGTCATCGCATCTTCGCCTGTGCTCCCCGTCACCACCAGGCGCGCGGCGCGCAATTCCGGATGGCGCCGCATGATCTCCGCCACTTGGCCGGGATGCACGAACATGCCCTTGACCTTGGCAGCCTGGTCGGCCCGCCCCAGCCAGCCCTTGAGGCGGATATTGGTGCGCCCGCAGGGGCTCGCCTGGCGGCCCGACCCGCGCACCACCGCCGACAGGTCGCCGGTGCCGAAACGCAGCAGCGGATAGTCGCCGTTGCCCAGCACCGTCACCACCACCTCGCCGGTCTCACCCTCGGGCATCGGCCGCGTGCCACCCGGCTCGACGATCTCGACCAGCACACCCTCATCCACCACCCAGCCGTCGGCGTCCTCGCTCTCATAGGCGATCAGGCCGACGTCGGCGGTGCCGTACATCTGCCGCACCTGGACGCCGCGCGCGGCGAACCAGCCGCGCAGCGACGGCGGCAGCGCCTCGCCCGACACCAGTGCCTTGGTCAGGCTCGCGCAGGGACGGCCCAGCTCGTCTGCACGCTCCAGCAGGATCTTCAGGAAAGACGGCGTCCCCGCATAAGCCTGCGGCCGCAGGTCTGCCAACGCCTCGACCTGCGATTCCGTCTGGCCCACGCCGGCCGGAAAGACACAGCAGCCGAGCCGGTGCGCGCCCGACTCCATCATCATGCCCGCCGGGGTGAAATGGTAGGAGAAGGTGTTGTAGACCAGATCCCCCGCACGAAAGCCCGCCGCGAACATCGCCCGCCCCACGCGCCACCAGTCTTCCCCATGCCCAGCCGGCTCATGGATGGGCCCCGGGGAGCGGAACACATGGCGCAAGCCGCCCAGCGGCGTCGCGTTGAGGCCGCCCAGCGGTGCCAGCGCGGCCTGGCGCGCAGTCAGATCGGACTTGCGCGTCACCGGCAGCGCCGCCAGCGCCTCGCGCGAAACCACGGCCCGCGCGTCCACCCCTTGCAGCGCCTCGGCAAAGTAAGGCGCATGCGCCTGGGCATGCGCCACCTGGCGCGACAAGGCAGCGAGCAAAGCCTGCTCGCGCAGCTCGGGATCGCGCGTTTCCAGCGAATCGAAATGTTCTGGCATGTGCAGTAAGTCGAAGCAATAGAAGGCCCGGCCCGCCTGCGGCAGACGGGGCGCAATGATGGAATCCGATGACGGCTCCGAGAAGGGGCGAGAGGCCGTAGCGAGCGGGTCGTGGCGGGCCCGAGAAGCGCAGCCGTACATCGGTACGGCGAGCATCGCAGGGCTCGCCACGGCCCGCGCAGTAGGCCTATCGCCCCTTCTCAGGCGAGCCAGCGTTTGCGGCGGCGGTAACTCTTCACGTCCCGGAACGACTGCCGCGCTCCTTCCTCCGCGTCGCCGCCGGCCATGCCGAGGTAGAACTCCTTGACGTCCTCGTTGTCGCGCAGCGCGTCGGCCGTGCCGTCCATCACCACGCGGCCGTTCTCGAGGATGTAGCCGTAGTCGGCATGGCGCAGCGCCACCATGGTGTTCTGCTCGGCCAGCAGGAAGCTGACGCGCTCGCGCAGGTTCAGGTCGCGCACGATCTCGAAGATCTCTTCGACGATCTGCGGGGCCAGCCCCATCGACGGCTCGTCGAGCAGGATCATGCCGGGCTTGGCCATCATGGCCCGCCCGATCGCGCACATCTGCTGCTCGCCGCCGGAGGTGTAGCCCGCCTGCGAGCGCCGGCGCGTCTTCAGCCGCGGGAAGTAGGCATAGACCTTCTCCAGTTCCTCGCGCGTCTGGCTGCGCGACAGGCCGCGCGTGTAGGCGCCGGTCAGCAGGTTCTCTTCGATGCTCAGGTGCGAGAAGCAGTGCCGCCCCTCCATCACCTGGACTACGCCGCGCTGCACCAGCTCGGCCGCCGCCAGCCGCTCGATGCGCTCGCCGCGATAGCAGATATGGCCCTTGGTGACGTCGCCGCGCTCGGCACGCAGCAGGCTGGAGATGGCGCGCAGCGTGGTGGTCTTGCCGGCGCCGTTGGCGCCCAGCAGCGCGACGATGCTGCCCTCGGGCACCTGCAGCGAAACGCCCTTGAGCACCAGGATCACGTGGTTGTAGATCACCTCGATGCCGTTGACGTCGAGCAGCGGTGCGCCCGCGCCGGCGGCCTGTGTGGTGTCCTGGGTATAGGAAGCAATGGTCATGGCATGTCCTGCGGCAGGAAAAGCCGGCTCCGCGAGGGAGCCGGCGGCCGTTTCACATCAGGCGCCGCAGCTGCGGACCTTGACGTTCTTCTCCTTGGCGTACTTCGCGGCGGCTTCCTTGACCATCGGATCCAGCAGCGACTTGTCTGCCTGGTACCAGTCGGAGGCCACCTTGAACTTGGCGCCGTCCCACTGCACGATGCGCGCCCAGTCGTCGCCCTTGTGGTTGGCGCAGGAAGTCTTGACCGGCCGCATGATCTTGCCGAAGCCGAGCTGGTCCAGGCGCGCCTGGGTCAGGTTCAGGTTCTCGAAGCCCCAGCGCACCTGCTCGGGCGTCATCGCCTTGCCCTTGCCGAACTTCTCCTGCGCGGTGCGGATGGCCTCCACCTGCAGCATCGAGATCATCATGCCGCGCGTATGCGCGATGGTGCCCAGCGCGCCGCCCGACTTGTCGCTGCCCTGGCCCTTGTCGTAGACGTACTTCTTCAGCTCGTCGTAGACCTTGTCGTGCTCGGCGCCGCTGTTGTGCACGGTGATGGCGTTGTACCCCTTGGCCACATCCCCCAGGTCCTTGACGTCGCCCTCCGAGCCCGCCCACCAGATCGCGTACATCTTGTCGCGCGGGTAGCCGCTGGCCTGCGCCTCGCGGATGGCGGTGGGCGTCATGATGCCGGCGCTCCACAGCAGCACGTAGGACGGGCGCGCCTGGCGGATCTGCAGCCAGGTGGACTTCTGCTCCACGCCGGGCGCGGTCACCGGATAGAGCAGCAGCTCGAAGCCTTCCTTGGCCGCGCGCTTCTGCAGCAGCGGGATCGGCTCCTTGCCATAGGGCGAGTCATGGTAGACCAGCGCGATCTTCTTGCCCTTGAGCTTGGCGAGCCCGCCTTCCTTCTTGGCGATGTCCTGGATCATCACGTCGGCGGCGGTCCAGTAGGTGCCCAGCAGCGGGAAGTTCCACTCGAACACACTGCCGTCCACCGACTGCGACAGGCCGTAGCCCATCGTTTCCACCGGCACCTTGTCCACCATCGCCTTGTCGCTGACCGCGAAGGTGATGCCGGTGGACTGCGTGTCGAAGCCCGAGGCGCCCACGCCCTTGGACTTCAGCCGCTCGTAGCACTCCACGCCGCGGTCCGTGGCATACGCGGTCTCGCACTCTTCGTAGGCGATCTTGACGCCGTTGATGCCGCCGTCGCGCTCGTTGACGAGCCTGAGGTAATCCAGCTTGCCGTCGGCCCAGGGAATGCCCAGCGGCGCGAACGAGCCGGTGCGGTACACCAGCAGCGGAACGAACTGTTCTTCCGCCGCCACTGCCGGCGCGACGGCTGCACCCAGCGCGCCGCCGAGGGCCACCATCGCGGCCGCCAACTTCAGGTTAAGACGCTTCATCTCCATTTGCCTCCTGCGCGGCGCCCGCGGGGCACCGGGTTGGCCCGGTCTTCAAGCCGGGTGAATGGCCCGGCGTGCGGCCGGGCGTGCGTAGCCGGGCGGCGAGCCGCCCGCGGTTCTTCGAATGCGCTCAGTACGGGAACGGCCAGATGCGCAGCTTCTCCTTACCGATGCTCCACAGCCGCGCCAGTCCGTGCGGCTCGACGATCAGGAAGAAGACGATCAGCGCACCGAACACCATGTGCTCGACGTGCGCGGCGGTATCCACCGACAGCGACAGCCCGAGCAGGTGCGGCACATTGGTCAGCACCACCGGCACCAGCACAATGAAGGCGGCGCCGAGGAAGCTGCCCAGGATGGAGCCCAGCCCGCCGATGATCACCATGAACAGCAGCTGGAAGGAGCGGTTCAGGTCGAAGGCGAGCGGCTCCCATGAGCCGAGATGGATGTAGCCCCACAGCGCGCCGGCCACGCCGACGATGAAGGAGCTGACGGCAAAGGCGGTGAGCTTGGCGTACATGGGTCGGATGCCGATCACGGCGGCCGCCACGTCCATGTCACGGATGGCCATCCACTGGCGGCCGATCGGACCACGTACGAGGTTCTTGGCGATCAGGCTGAACACCACCACCACCGCCAGCACGAACAGGTACTTCTGCTCGGCCGACTGCACCGGCATGCCGAAGAACGACAGCGGCGGCACCGACACGTTGCCCGACGAGGAATAGTTGGTGAAGAAGGGGATGCGCAGGAAGGCCCAGTCGACGAAGAACTGCGCGGCCAGCGTGGCCACCGCCAGGTAGAGGCCGCGGATGCGCAGGCTGGGGATGCCGAACACCACCCCCACCAGCGTGGCGAACACACCCCCGAGCAGGATCTGCGCGAGCAGCGGCATGCCGGGGAAGCGCACGCCGAAGTTCCACGCCGCGTAGGCGCCCACCGCCATGAAGGCGCCGGTGCCCATCGAGATCTGGCCGCAGTAGCCCACCAGGATGTTCAGCCCGAGCGCGGCGAGCGACAGGATCAGGAAGGGGATCAGGATGGCGCGCAGCAGGTAGTCGCTGCACAGCACCGGCACCGCGACGAAGGCGAGCGCCAGCAGCAGGCCGATGATGATGCGGTCCTGGCGGATCGGCAGGATCTGCTGGTCGGCCGCATAGCTGATCTTGAACTGGCCGTTTTCACGATAAAGCATGGCTTGTCTTCCTCACACGCGGTCGATGATCTTCTCGCCGAACAACCCCTGCGGCCGGAACAGCAGGAACGTCAGGGCCAGCACATAGGCGAACCAGATCTCGATGCCGCCGCCCACCAGCGCACCGAGGTACACCTCGGACAGCTTCTCGCCCACGCCGATGATCAGGCCGCCCAGGATGGCGCCCGGCACCGAAGTGAGGCCGCCCAGGATCACCACCGGCAGCGCGCGCAGCGCGGCGGTGGACAGGGTGAACTGCACGCCGAACTTGGAGCCCCAGACGATGCCGGCCACCAGCGCGACCAGCCCGGCCACGCACCAGACGATGACCCAGATGCGGTTGAGCGGGATGCCGATCGACTGGGCGGCCTGGTGGTCGTCCGCCACCGCGCGCAGCGCGCGGCCGGTGGCGGTGTACTGGAAGAACAGCGCCAGCGCCGCCACCAGCAGCGCGGCCACGACGGCTGCGGTCAGGTCCTCCAGGTTGATCAGCAGGCCGCCTTCGAACAGCGACTCCAGCACCATGGCCGGGTCCTTGGGCATGCCGACGTTGATCGAGTACACCGAGCTGCCGAACGCGATCTGGCCCAGGCCATCGAGGAAGTAGCTGATGCCAAGCGTCGCCATCAGCAGCGTGGTGCCCTCCTGGTTGACCAGGTGGCGCAGCACGCAGCGCTCGATCGCCACCGCCAGCAGGAACATCAGCAGCGCGCTGACGGCGAAGGCCAGCAGATTGGCCAGCAGCAGGCTCTCGAAGCCGAGCCAGCGCGGAATCCACTCGGAGAAGCGCGCCATCGACAGCGCGGCCACCAGCACCATCGCGCCCTGCGCGAAATTGAAGACGCCCGATGCCTTGAAGATCAGCACGAAGCCCAGGCCGACCAGGGCGTACATCATGCCGCTCATCAGGCCGCCGAACAGTGTTTCAAGAAAGAATCCCATGCCCGTTCACCCTTGTGCCTTCAGTGCGAGACGCCGAGGTAGGCGCGGATGACCTCCTCGTTGCTGCGCACATCATCCGGCGTGCCGTCGCCGATCTTCTTGCCGTAGTCGAGCACGACCACGCGGTCGGAGATATCCATCACCACCCCCATGTCGTGCTCGATCAGCACGATGGTGGTGCCGTACTCTCGGTTGACCTCCAGGATGAAGCGGCACATGTCCTGCTTCTCCTCGACGTTCATGCCCGCCATCGGCTCATCCAGCAGCAGCAGCGAAGGCTCCGCGGCCAGCGCGCGCGCCAGTTCCACGCGCTTCTGCAGGCCATAGGGCAGCCGCCCCACCGGCGTCTTGCGGATGGCCTGGATCTCGAGGAAGTCGATCACCTCCTCCACCTTGAGCCGGTGCTCCATTTCCTCATTGCGCGCCGGCCCCCACCACAGCGCGTTGGCGAACAGGCCGCTGCGCACCTTGGTGTTGCGCCCGGTCATGATGTTGTCGAGCACGGTCATGCCCTTGAACAACGCGATGTTCTGGAAGGTGCGCGCGATGCCCTGGCGCGCCGCCTCGGCAGGATGCATGCGGCGGCGCTCCTCGCCGCGGAACACGATGCGGCCTTCCTGCGGGTGGTAGACGCCGTTGATCACATTGAGCATCGAACTCTTGCCCGCGCCGTTCGGCCCGATGATGGCGCGGATCTCATGCTCGCGCACATCGAAGGAGATGTCGGTCAGCGCCTTGACGCCGCCGAAGGACAGCGAGATGCGCTGCAGATCGAGCATCACCTTGCCGCTGTCGCGCCCGCGCACCGGGCCGGCCACCTCACCGACCATCGTGCCGGCCATCGCGCCGGCGTCCGCTGGCTGCGCACCGCTCCATTCCGGCTGGCCATCCGGCTGCCGGGTCACGCCTTGCCATGCCATCTGATTCATCCTCCCGTCCCCGCTCATGCCGCACGCACCGCAGGCACCTGGCCGGCCGCGCTTCCTGCCGGATAGCACTGTGCGTCAACCAGTTTCAGCGAGGCCGAGACGCTGCCCTCGCGCCCGTCCTCGAACTTCACCCGCGTCTCGATGAACTGCTCCTGCTTGCCGGCATAGAGCGCATCGATCAGCGGCGCGTACTTGTCTGCGATAAAGCCGCGCCGCACCTTGCGCGTGCGCGTCAGCTCATCGTCATCCGGGTCCAGCTCCTTGTGCAGGATCAGGAAACGCGCCACCTGCGCACCGGCCAGCATCGGGTCGGCGGCCAGGTCGGCGTTCACCTGCGCCACGCACTCGGCGATCATCTCGATCACCTTCGGCTGGCCGGCCAGGTCGACGTAGCCCGCGTACGGCAGGTGGCGGCGCTCGGCCCAGTTGCCGACCGCCTCGAAGTCGATGTTGACGAAGACGCAGACGCTGTCGCGCCCGCTGCCGAAGGCCACCGCCTCCTTGATGTAGGGGAAGAACTTGAGCTTGTTCTCGATGTACTTGGGCGCGAACATCGCACCGTCGGCCAGCTTGCCGACATCCTTGGCGCGGTCGATGATCTTCAGGTGGCCGTCGGCGTCGATCACGCCGGCGTCGCCGGTCAGGAAGTAGCCCTCGTCATTGAGCGCCTCGCGCGTGGCGTCCGGCCGCTTGTAGTATTCCTTGAGCAGGCCCACGCCGCGCACCAGCACCTCGCCGTTGTCGGCGAGGCGGATCTCCATGCCCGGCGCGGCCGGCCCCACCGAGTCGAACTTGACCTTGCCGTCAGGCTGCAGGCAGACATAGGCGCAGGTCTCGGTCTGTCCGTAGAACTGCTTCAGGTTGACGCCGATCGAACGATAGAAGCGGAACAGGTCGGGACCGATCGCCTCGCCCGCGGTGTAGGCCACGCGCACGCGGCTCATGCCCAGCACGTTGCGCAAGGGCCCGTAGACCAGCAACTCGCCCAGCGCGTAGCGCGCGCGCTCCGCCAGCGGCACCGGCCGGCCGTCGAGGAGGTCGGCGCCGCAGCGGCGCGCCACCGCCATCGCCCAGTGGAAGAGCTTGCGCTTTGCCCAGCCCGCATCCTCCATGCGGATCATCACCTGGGTCAGCACGCCTTCGTAGACACGCGGCGGCGCGAAGTAATAGGTGGGGCCGATCTCGCGCAGGTCGGTGGTGACGGTATCGCGCGATTCCGGGCAGTTGACGGTGAAGCCCGTCACCAGCGCCTGCGCGTAGGAGAACAGGTTGTCGCCGACCCAGGCCATCGGCAGGTAGGACAGCACGTCGTCGCCGGCGCTCAGTCCGTCGAAGGCGCTGCCGAAGCGCGCGGCGCCGATCAGGCCGCGATGCGAATGGCAGACGCCCTTGGGCTTGCCGGTGGTGCCCGAGGTGTAGAGGATGATGGCGGTGTCGTCGGGATTGCCCGCCTGCACCGCCGCCTCGAAGAAGCCGGGATGGGCGCGGTCGTAGTCCCGCCCGATCTCGAGCAGGCGGTCATACGACATCAGCGAGGGATGATCGTAGTCGCGCAGGCCGCGCGCGTCTTCGTAGATCAGGTGGCGCACCGCACGGCCCTTCTGCGCGAGCTGGGCCTCGACCTCGAGCAGCTTGTCGACCTGCTCCTGGTCCTCGACCACGGCGAAGGCGATGTCCGCGTCTTCCAGCACGTAGACCATCTCGCCGGCGATCGCATCCTGGTACAGCGGCACCGGCACGCCGCCCAATGCCTGCGCCGCGGCCATGGCCCAGTACAGGCGCGGGCGGTTGTCGCCCACCACGGCCAGATTCATGCCGCGCGCGAAGCCGAGCGCGGCCAGCCCGCAGGCCAGCGCGCGCACCTGCTGCGCGGCCTGCTGCCAACTATAGGTTTGCCAGATGCCGAGATCCTTTTCGCGGTAAGCCGGATGAACCGGCCGCTGCTGGGCGTGCGCCAGCAGCAAGCGCGGAAAGGTCGTTGCCGACGATTCCTGCATCGCTGTCTCCTGTCCCTCCACCATGAGATGTCACGGCGGTGTCATGCGCGCTTCCGGTCGTTCGTTATACTGGGCGGTCCTGCATCGCAGCCCGTCTTCCGCAGCGCACCAAACGCCTCGAGTGTCTGTGTTTGCCCGCCTGCCGGCAGGCACACTTTCGTTGTGGCCGTAAGATAGTCGATGCCTACCCCCGCGGTTGTCACGCCGGTGACAATTCCGGGTTAATCCCTAGCGGAGTCCAATCCAGCCATGCTCAACGATTTTGTCGACCGCTGCGTGTGGGCAGCCGGCCTCAGCGAGGCCCAGCTCGAGCGCGTGCGGCGCGCCGTCTGCGTGCGCGAGTTCAGCCAGGGCGACTACGTCTGCCACAAGGGCGACATCGCCGAGCATTGGATGGGCGTGCTCGATGGCATCGTCAAGATCACCACGGTGTCGCCCTCGGGCAAGTCGGTCACCTTCACCGGCGTGCCTACCGGCGGCTGGTTCGGCGAAGGCGCGGTGCTCAAGTCGGAGATCCGCAAGTACGACGTGATGGCGCTGCGCGCCTCGCGCATCGCCTTCATGCCGCAGGAGACCTTCCACTGGCTGCTCGACACCAGCCTGCCCTTCTCGCGCTTCCTGCTGATGCAATTCAACGAACGCCTGGGCCAGTTCATTGCTGCGGTGGAATACGAGCGCCTGCTCGACATCGATTCACGCGTGGCGCGCGCGGTTTCCTCGCTGTTCAACGAGCACCTCTATCCGGGCCTGGGCACCACGCTGGAGATTTCGCAGGAAGAGATCGGCCTGCTGGCAGGCATCTCGCGCCAGCGCGCCAACCAGGCGTTGAAGGTGCTGGAGCAGCAGGGGCTGGTGCGGGTGGACTACGGCGTGGTGGAGGTGATGGACCTGGAGGGACTGCGGCAGTACGGCGAGTGACACGGTGACACGATGCTACGTCCGCGCAACCACGTCCGCGGAACCCTCCGGCGCCACGCGCATCGAAACAGCAGATCAAGAACGGAGTCAACCAATGACCTTGCACCCAATTTCCCGGATCGCTGCCTGGGCGGCATGCGCGGCCCTCGTCGGCATGGCCGGCATCGCGTCGGCAGCCGATCCCGCTCCCACTCCAGCTCCCGCCACGCCGCGGGTGTCCGCCGACAGCATCAAGATGTTCCCGGCCGCGAAGGCGGGACAGAAGCGCTATGTGATTGCGGTCCCCACCGAGGCGGTGGAGAGCGACTTCCGCGTCGAACTGATGGTGGGCAAGACGCTCCAGGTGGACTGCAACCAGCAATGGTTCATGGGCAACCTCACGGAGCAAACGGTGCAGGGCTGGGGCTACTCCTACTACCAGCTCGCCGACGTGAAGGGACCGGCGACCACCCTGATGGGCTGCCCTCCTGGGCAGGCCAAGCAGGACGCCTTCGTGCAGGTGCGCGGCGAAGGCTTCCTGCTGCGCTACAACAGCCGCCTGCCGATCGTCGTCTATGTGCCGGACGGCTTCGAGGTGCGCTACCGGCTGTGGCGTGCTTCGAACGAGGTGGCCTGGGCCACCGCGCAGTAGACGCAGTAGGCGGGCTGCGGTGCCGCACACCGCGCCCCATGGATCGCAGCAATGAAAACGGCCGCGGGATCGCTCCCGCGGCCGTTTTCATTGTGCAGCGGGGCCGCAGCCGCGCCGCAGGCAGGCGGCTTACTTGCTGTAGACGTACACGCCGCGGCCGGTCTTGCGGCCCAGGTAGCCCGCCGCCACCATCTCGCGCATCAGCATGGCGGGACGGTACTTCGGATCGGCGAACTCGGTGTACAGCACTTCCATCACGGCCAGCATGGTGTCCAGGCCAATCATGTCGGCCAGCGCCAGCGGCCCGATCGGGTGGTTGCAGCCCAGCTTCATGCCTTCGTCGATCTCCTCGGGCGAGGCCAGGCCTTCGCCCAGCACGCAGAAGGCCTCATTGATCATCGGGCACAGGATGCGGTTGACGACGAAGCCCGGGCTGTTCTTCACGGTGATCGGATACTTGCCCAGTGCCTTGGCCAGGGCTTCCACCTTGGCATGGGTGTCGTCGCTGGTCTGCAGGCCGCGGATCAGCTCGACCAGCGCCATCACCGGCACCGGGTTGAAGAAGTGCATGCCGATGAAGCGATCGGCGCGGCTGGTGGCGGCGGCCAGCTTGGTGATCGAGATCGAGGAGGTGTTCGAGGCGATGATCACCTCGGGGCCGACCATCGCGTCGATCTGCTTGAGGATCTTGAGCTTGAGATCGTAGTTCTCGGTGGCCGCCTCGATCACGATGTCCGTGGCCTTCAGGTCCTCATAGGCGGTGGAGCCCTTGATGCGTGCCAGCGCGGCGGCCTTGTCCGCCTCGCTGATCTTGTCCTTCTTGATCAGCCGGTCGAGGCTGCCGGCCACGGTGGCCACGCCCTTCTGCACTGCGGCGTCATTGATGTCGACCATCACCACGTTCAGGCCCACCACGGCACACGCCTGGGCGATGCCGTTGCCCATGGTGCCCGCACCCACGATGCCTACTGTCCTGATGCTCATCTCGTCTTCCTTCTCTTTTGGTTGCTATGTTTTGCTTGCTATGAATTGCTGCGGCCTGCCGTTCGCCATCGAGGGCGGGCGGTTGCCATGGCCGGCCCGATGCTGGCGCCGGCTACGGGCCCAGGCACGGAAATGACTACGAACGCTGCTCCGCCAGCGCGGCCATCACGCGCTCGGCATGCGCCTTGAGCACCGCGGGATCCTGCTTCTCGCCGGCGTGGCGGCGCAGCGGCTGGCCCTCGGTGCGCGGGATGACATGGAAGTGCACGTGCGGCACGGTCTGCCCGGCGGCGGCGCCGTTGAACTGCCCGATGAACAGCCCATCAGGCTGGAAGGCGTCGCGCACGGCGCGCGCCAGGCGCTGCGTGGTGCGAATGGCGGCCTGCGCTGCCTGCTCCGACAGGTCGAAGATCTCGGCGGCGGGCTCCTTGGGCAGCACCAGCAGATGGCCGTCGGCCTGCGGCATGATGTCCATGAAGGCCAGCGTCTCTTCGTCCTCGTACACCTTGATGCAGGGCAGTTCTCCGCGCAGGATTTTGGCGAAGACGTTGTTCGGATCGTACACGGCACTCCTGATTGCGTTGGGTTCGTCGGTGCGCCCGCAGCCGGGCAAGGCGCGGTGGCCCCGCGCGCAAACCCTGAGTTTAACGCAGCGCAGCAACGCCGAGGCGGCGCGTGCTACATATTGCGGCGATACTGTCCACCGACCTCGAACAGCGCGTGCGTGATCTGCCCGAGCGAGCACACCCGCACCGCGTCCATCAGCACGGCGAACACGTTCTGGTCGGCCACCACGGCCTGGCGCAGCCGCTCCAGCATGGCCGGCGCCTCATCTGTGTGCGCGGCGTGGAAGGCCGCCAGGCGGGACAGCTGGCTCTGCTTCTCGGCCTCGCTGGAGCGGGCCAGCTCGAGCTTTTGCGGAATCGGGTCGCCCGCGGGATTGCGGAAGGTGTTGACGCCGATGATGGGCAGGGAGCCGTCGTGCTTCTTCTGTTCGTAGTAGAGCGATTCCTCCTGGATCTTGCCGCGCTGGTAGCCGGTTTCCATCGCGCCGAGCACGCCGCCGCGCTCGGCGATGCGCTCGAACTCCTGCAGCACCGCTTCCTCGACCAGGTCGGTCAGTTCCTCGACGAGGAAGCTGCCCTGGTTGGGGTTCTCGCACCTGGCCATGCCCCACTCGCGGTTGATGATGAGCTGGATGGCCAGCGCGCGCCGCACCGACTCCGGCGTGGGCGTGGTGATGGCCTCGTCATAGGCATTGGTGTGCAGCGAATTGCAGTTGTCGTAGATGGCGATCAGCGCCTGCAACGTGGTGCGGATGTCGTTGAAGTCGATCTCCTGCGCGTGCAGCGAACGGCCCGAGGTCTGGATGTGGTACTTGAGCTTCTGGCTGCGTTCGTTGGCGCCATACTTATCGCGCAGCGTCACCGCCCAGATGCGCCGCGCCACCCGGCCCAGCACGCTGTACTCGGGGTCCATGCCGTTGGAGAAGAAGAAGGACAGGTTGGGCGCGAAGTCGTCGACGTGCATGCCGCGCGCGAGGTAGGCCTCCACATAGGTGAAGCCATTGGCCAGCGTGAAGGCCAGCTGCGAGATCGGGTTCGCGCCGGCCTCGGCGATGTGGTAGCCGGAGATCGAGACCGAGTAGAAATTGCGTACCTCGTGGTGGACGAAGTACTCCTGGATGTCGCCCATCACCTTGAGCGAGAACTCGGTGGAGAAGATGCAGGTGTTCTGGCCCTGGTCTTCCTTCAGGATGTCGGCCTGCACGGTGCCGCGCACGTTCTGCAGCACCCAGGCGCGCACCTTGGCCTCTTCCTCGGCGGTGGGCGCACGGCCGTTGTCGGCATGGAACCTGTCGAGCTGCTGGTCGATCGCCGTGTTCATGAACATCGCCAGGATGGTCGGCGCCGGCCCGTTGATGGTCATCGACACCGAGGTGGACGGGCTGCTCAGGTCGAAGCCGTCGTACAGCGCCTTCATGTCGTCCAGCGTGGCGATGGACACGCCGGAATTGCCGACCTTGCCGTAGATGTCCGGCCGCAGGTCCGGGTCCTCGCCGTACAGCGTGACCGAATCGAAGGCGGTGGACAGGCGCTTGGCCTCCATCCCCTCGGACACCAGCTTGAAGCGGCGGTTGGTGCGGAAGGCATCGCCCTCGCCGGCGAACATGCGCGTCGGGTCCTCGTTCTCGCGCTTGAAGGCGAACACGCCCGCGGTATAGGGAAAGCTACCCGGCACGTTCTCGCGCATCAGCCAGCGCAGCACCTCGCCTTCGTCCTCGAAGCGCGGCAGCACCACCTTGTGCACCTTGGTGCCCGACAGTGTGGTGCTGACCAGTGCGGTGCGGATCTCGCGGCCGCGGATCTTCACCACGTACTCGTCGCCGGCGTAGGCGTGGCGCATCTCCGGCCACTGCGCCAGCAGCGCGCGCTCGGCGCTGCCCAGCGCGGCCTCGCGCTCGGCCTCCAGCGCCTCAAGCCCGTCAAGCCGCGCACCGGCGCCGTCGTCATCTTCCGCCTGGCCAGACTCGCCCAGCATGCGGCGCGCCTCGCGCAGTTGCTGCCGTTCGCGCGCCAGCCGGCTCTGCTCCGCCACGCGCAGGTGGTAGCCGCGCACCGTGTCGGCCAGCTCGGCCAGGTAGCGGCTGCGCGCCGGCGGCACGATGACGTTGCGCCCGGTCGAGACGTGGCCCGCCACCGCGGGCAGCGCGCCGGGCGCCAGCCGCACGCCGCGCGCCGCCAGCGCCTCGCGCAGCCCCTGGTAGAGCATGGTCACGCCATCGTCATTGAAGCGCGAGGCCTGCGTGCCGTAGACCGGCATCTCCTCGGCCTTGGCATGCCACTGGCCGCGGTTGCGCTGCACCTGCTTGGCGACGTCGCGCCAGGCATCCTGCGCGCCCTTGCGGTCGAACTTGTTGATGGCGACGAAGTCGGCGAAGTCCAGCATGTCGATCTTCTCGAGCTGGCTGGCCGCGCCGAACTCGGGCGTCATCACGTAAAGCGACAGGTCGGCGTGCGGCACGATGGCGGCGTCGCCCTGCCCGATGCCCGAGGTCTCCACCACGATCAGGTCGAAGCCCGCCACCTTGCAGGCCGCCAGCACATCGGGCAATGCCTGCGAGATCTCGCCGCCGGAGGCGCGCGTGGCCAGCGAGCGCATGAAGATGCGCGGGTGGTGGATGGCGTTCATGCGGATGCGGTCGCCCAGCAGCGCGCCGCCCGACTTGCGGCGCGAGGGGTCGAACGAGATCACCGCGATCGCCAGAGAGTCGCGCTGGTCCAGCCTGAAGCGGCGGACCAGCTCGTCGGTCAGCGAGGATTTGCCGGCGCCACCGGTGCCGGTGATGCCGAGCACGGGCGTGGCGACGGTGCCGGCCTGCGCGTGCAGCGCCTGCACCAGGCCCGCCTCGGCGGCGCCGTTCTCGAGTGCTGTGATCAGTTGCGCGAGCGCGCGCCGGTCGCCGCCGCGCACGCCGTCCAGCGTGGTGGGCGCGTAGCGCGTCAAGTCGATGTCGCAGCGCTGCACCATGTCGGCGATCATGCCGTCCAGGCCCAGGCGCTGGCCGTCCTCGGGGCTGTAGATGCGGGCCACGCCGTAGGCCTGCAGCTCGCGGATCTCGTCCGGCACGATCACGCCGCCGCCGCCGCCGAACACCTGGATGTGCTCGCCGCCTTGCTGGCGCAGCAGGTCCATCATGTACTTGAAGTACTCGACGTGCCCGCCCTGGTAGCTGGAGACCGCGATGCCCTGCACGTCTTCCTGCAGCGCGGCGGTGACAACTTCGTCGACCGAGCGGTTATGGCCAAGGTGGATGACCTCGCAGCCGTGCGACTGCAGGATGCGCCGCATGATGTTGATCGAAGCATCGTGCCCGTCGAACAGCGATGCCGCGGTGACGAAGCGGATCTTGTTGGCGGGTGCGCAGGGCGCGCCTGGCGCCTGTGCGCCGCGCGTTGCCTGGCGTGCGTCGGAAAGATCGGTCATGTCTCCACCCCTGTGCGGTGTGCCGGCACGCGCACGGCGGGCCATCCATCGCGGATGCGCCGCTCTGTGGCGGCTCAGCGCTCGTCGTGGCGGGACTGCCCGGTCGATTATATGCCGCTTGCCTGAGCGCCACAGCCGGCGCCGAGGCGCGCTGTGCGCCTTGGTGGAGGGGGAAAAGGGGAAAGGGAGGAAAGCCGGCGGCACGCCCCGCCGCCGGCACAGGGGAATCAACGCCCCACCTGCGGGCACTCGCCGAAGGCCGCGGTGCGGTGCCGGCGCAGCCGCCGCCACAGCAGGACGGCGGAGAACACCAGGCGGCGCCAGGACAGCGGTGCCGGCGCCTGCGCCAGCTGGAAGCGGGCGCCGCCGCGCTCGGCCGACAGCCAGACCCTGGCGCCTTCCGGCGGATCGAAGGCTGCCCCGGGCAGCAGCCAGATGTCGGGACTGCCGCCTTCCAGCGTCAGCCAAAGACGGCCTTCGAGCGCGGTCACGCGCTGGCCGTGGCTGGCGCGCCAATTGATGGGCGCGCCCGATCCGTCGAGTTCGAAAGTCCGTAGTTCGCGCATGATCTGCCTCCTTGCTGCGCCACCGAGCTTCCATTATTCATGGCGCAAACTACAATCCCATGCACAGTTGCGGACAGTTTTCGATGGACTGTTCAGCAGTTTTCCCTGACACTTCGCCTTTCGGCCGGGCCGCAGGGCATTCCCGGTGTTTCCGCCATGCTGAAACTGAGCCTCGACCCCGCAGGCGCCGTCCCGCTGACCGAGCAGATCACCACAGCCATCAAGGGCTGGCTGGGCTCGCACGATGCCCGCCCCGGCGCGCGCCTGCCGTCCATCCGCCAGATGGCGGCGGAGCACGGCATCAGCCGCTTCCCGGTGATCGAGGCCTACGACCGGCTGGTGTCGCAGGGCCTGCTCGACTCGCGCCAGGGCTCGGGCTTCTATGTGGCGGACAGCCCCTTGACGCGCCGGGCCGGACGCGGCTGGTCCGACCCCAGCCTGGCCGAGGACCTCTCCGACCACATCATCGAGCAGTTCCACCATCCGAGCGGCACGCTCAAGCTGGCCGGCGGCTTCGTGCCGGAGAGCTGGCGCGACGTGGAAGGACTGACGCAAGCCATCCGCCAGGTGTCGCGCAACGACATCGACAGCGTGATCCACTACGCCACCCCGCTCGGCCACGCCGAACTGCGCCAGCAGGTGCTGATGCGGGTGCGGCAGCTCGGCATCGGCGCCGAGCTCTCCCAGGTGCTGATCACCTCGGGCGCCAGCCAGGCGCTGGACCTGATCGTGCGCCACCTGCTCAAGCCGGGCGACACCGTCTTCGTCGAAGACCCCGGCTACTACAATCTGTTCGGCCTGCTGCGACTGCACGGCGTGCGCCTGGTGGGCGTGCCCCACACCCCCGACGGCCCCGACCCGGAGGCCGCCGAAGCCCTGCTGCGCGAGCACAAGCCCAAGCTGTTCTTCACCAACAGCGTGCTGCAGAACCCGACCGGCTCCACGCTGGCACCCCCGGTGGCGTTCCGGCTGCTGGAACTGGCGCGCCGGCATGGTTTCCGCTTCGTCGAGGACGATATCTTCTCCGACTTCCAGACCCACTTCACCGACCGCCTGGCCACACTGGACCAGCTCGACCACGTCATCTACGTGGGCGGCTTTTCCAAGACGGTGTCGGCCGCGCTGCGGGTGGGCTATGTGGTCGCCGACAAGCATCTCGTCAAGGACCTGGTGGACGTGAAGGTGCTCACCAGCGTGGCGGGCTCGCAGTTTGCCGAGGCGGTGACGGCGGCGCTGCTGGAACGCGGCGCGTATCGCAAGTATGTGGAACGGCTGCGGCTGCGCGTGCGCCAGACCTCAGCGGGCGCGGTGCGGCGCCTGCGCGAATGTGGCTGGGAGGTGTTCTGCGAGCCGGCGGGCGGCAACTTCCTGTGGGCCCGGCCGCCGGGCATCGCCGACTCACGCGAGCTGACCCAGTTGGGCGAGCGCTACGGCGTTGCACTGGCGCCGGGCAATTTCTTCCGCCCCGGCGGCGAAACCACCGCCTGGGTGCGCATCAATGTGGCCTATGTGGAGGAACCGCGCGCGCTGGCCTTCCTGCGGGAAGCTGGGGCGCGCGGCTAGGCGCCGCCGCGAGGAGCGCTGCGGGCAGGAGGCGCCCCCTTGCGGTGGCGCCCCCTTGCGAGGCTAGCGCACGGGGCTGGCGCTGTGCAGCACGGCGTTGCGGCGTGCGTAGAGGAAATAGATGGCCAGGCCCAGCGCCAGCCACACCAGGAAGGCCACCCAGGTCAGCGGCTCGAGGTGCGCCATCAGGAACAGGCAGAAGCCCACCGACAGCAGCGGCACCACCGGCACGCCGGGGCAGCGGAAGGCGCGCGGCAGGTCGGGCCGGGTACGGCGCAGCACCAGCACGGCGATCGAGATCAGCGAGAACGCCGACAGCGTGCCGATATTGATCAGCTCGGCCAGCACCGACAGCGGCACGAAGGCGGCGATCAGCGCGAACACGATGCCGACGGTCCAGGTGGCGAAGAACGGCGTGGCGTGCACCGGATGCACGGTCGACAGCTTGGCCGGCAGCAGACCATCGCGCGACATGGCGAAGATGATGCGGGTCTGGCCGTAGGTCATCACCAGGATCACCGTGGTCATGCCGACGATGGCACCCAGGTCAACGAAGCCCGCCACCCAGTCCTGGCCGGCGACCTGCAGCGCCAGCGACACCGGGTGGTCGATGCCGGCGAACTGGGCGAAGGGCACGATGCCGGTCATGATCGCCGCGACGATCACATACAGCACGGTGCAGACCGCGAGCGAGCCGACGATGCCGATGGGCAGGTCGCGGCGCGGATTGCGCACCTCCTCCGCGGCCGAGGTCACCGCGTCGAAGCCGATGAAGGCGAAGAACACCAGTGCCGCCGCGTTGAAGATGCCATTCATGCCGAAGGGCGCAAACGGGTGCCAGTTGGCCGGCTTCACATGCCAGACCCCGACGCCGATGAAGAGCAGCACCACGCCGATCTTGATCGCCACCATCAGGTTGTTGATGCGCGCCGACTCGCGCACGCCGTAGGACACCACCCAGGTGATGGCCACCATGATCAGGAAGGCCGGCAGGTTGAACAGCGTGTGCGCGCCTGGCACCGCGCCCGGCGCGGCGGTCAGCGCCACCGGCAGGTGCAGGCCGAAGCCGGCCGCCAGCGACTGGAAGTATCCTGACCAGCCCACCGACACCGCCGAGGTGGCCAGGCCATACTCGAGCAGCAGGTCCCAGCCGATCATCCAGGCGATGATCTCGCCCAGCGTGGCATAGCTGTAGGTGTAGATCGAGCCAGACACGGGGATGGCCGAGGCGAATTCCGCGTAGCACAGCGCGGCGAAGCCGCAGGCCATGGCCGCAATGATGAAGGACACCATCAACCCCGGCCCGGCGGTCAGCGCCCCGGTGCCGGTCAGCACGAAGATGCCGGTGCCGACGATGGCGCCGATGCCCATCAGTACCAGGTCCACCGGACCCAGCACCTTTTTCAGTCCACCCACGCGGCTTTCGGCCAGCATGGCGTCGATATCCTTGGTACGAAACAAACTCATGAAAAGGTCTCCTGCATACGCCGCCGCGATCACACCAGACATGGCCCGGCAGGGCGACACCTCGTGCGGACGCAATGGCATCCGGGTCTGCGAGCAGCCGGGTAGACTGCACCGCCCGCCGGCACGCTGGTAGCGCGCCGGCCCCGGTATCTAGTGAATCGCCCGCGCCGCCAAAGCGGCGCGGACGGCTTGTGCCGCGCGGTGCGCCCGCCGGATCACGGCGGCCACGCCGCGAAATGCGGCGGCACCGCCTTCCCGGAGGCCGGGTCGACGGCGAAAAACGCGCTAGTTTACTCCTGCTGGCTGGGCGCCGGCGTCACATGGGCATCACAAGGGTTCGCGAGCCGGGCTGTGCGCTTGGAGATGCAAGCCGCAGCGCGGGCATCGAGAGGCGTGCGGTCCCCTGGGAGTCAGGGCGCGACAGAGCGGCCGAGGCCGGGGAAGGTGGGGGAAAAGGAAGGGAGGGAGAAGGCGGGAGGTAGCGGCACAGATGCGCCGCGCCAACGACACTGACGGCACCGCCGGCGGCGCGGCCAGTGCTGTCAGTGAGGTCGGTGCAGGTCGGCTTACTTCGCCACCGGCATGGTGAATTCAGCGCCCTTGCCGATGCTGTCCGGCCAGCGCTGCATCACGCTCTTGTAGCGGGTATAGAAGCGCACGCCTTCCTCGCCGTAGGCGTGGTGGTCGCCGAACAGCGAGCGCTTCCAGCCGCCGAAGGAGTGCCAGGCCATCGGCACCGGGATCGGCACGTTGATGCCGACCATGCCGATCTGGATCTGACGCGCGAAGGCGCGCGCGATGCCACCATCGCTGGTGTAGCAGGACACGCCGTTGCCGAACTCGTGCGCATTGATCAGCGCCACGGCTTCGGCGAAGTCGTGCACGCGTACCACCGACAGCACCGGCCCGAAGATCTCTTCCTTGTAGATCGTCATGTCCGGCGTGACATGGTCGAACAGCGTGCCGCCGACGTAGAAGCCGTTCTCGTGGCCGGGCACCTTGTGGCCGCGGCCGTCGGTGACCAGCCGGGCGCCCTCTTCCACGCCCTTGGCGATATAGCCCTCGACCTTGGCCTTGTGCGCGGCAGTGACCAGCGGGCCCATTTCCGCATCGGTCTCCATGCCGTTGCGGATCTTGAGCGCCTGCGCGCGCTCGGCCAGCTTCGGCACCAGCTTGTCGGCCACGTCGCCGACCGCCACCGCCACCGAGATGGCCATGCAGCGCTCGCCGGCCGAGCCGTAGGCGGCGCCGACCAGCGCATCGACCGCCTGCTCCAGGTCGGCATCGGGCATCACCACCAAGTGGTTCTTGGCGCCGCCCAGGGCCTGCACGCGCTTGCCGTGCCGGGTGCCTTCCGTGTAGATGTACTCGGCGATCGGCGTGGAGCCGACGAAGGACAGCGCCTGCACGTCGGGATGCGCGAGCAGGGCGTCCACCGCTTCCTTGTCGCCCTGCACCACATTGAAGACGCCGTCGGGCAGGCCGGCCTGCTTGAGCAGGTCGGCGATCAGCAGCGAGGGCGAGGGATCGCGCTCGGAGGGCTTGAGCACGAAGGTGTTGCCGCAGGCCAGCGCCACCGGGAACATCCACATCGGCACCATCACCGGGAAGTTGAAGGGCGTGATGCCCGCCACCACGCCCAGCGGCTGGCGCAGGTTCCAGTTGTCGATGCCACCGCCGATGTTGTCGGTGAAGTCGGTCTTGAGCAGGTTCGGGATGCCGCAGGCGAACTCCACCACCTCGATGCCGCGCGTGACTTCGCCCTTGGCATCGGAGAAGACCTTGCCGTGCTCGCTGGTGATCAGCGCGGCCAGGTCGTCGTGGTGCTGGTCGAGCAGTTCCTTGAACTTGAACAGGATGCGCGCGCGCTTGAGCGGCGCGGTTTCCGCCCAGGCGGGGAAGGCGGCCTGGGCAGCCGCCACGGCCTCGGCCACGTCCGCGCGCGTGCCAAGCACCACGCGGCGAGCGGCCTCGCCGGTGGCGGGATTGAACACGTCCGCGAAGCGCGTCGAGGCCGAGCGCTTCACGGCGCCACCGATGTAATGCTGGACTTCGGCGATCTGCCGGTTTTCTGCGATGTTCACTTGCGTCTTCCTGATGGTTCTGCGCGCGCCCTCACTGCACCTCGTGCAGCACCTTGCGCACCGTGTCGAACATCTCGCCGATCTGCGCCTCGCTGATGATCAGCGGCGGCGAGAAGGCCAGGATGTCGCCGGTATAGCGCACCAGCACCCCGCGCTCCAGGCACTTGAGGAAAGCCTCGTAGCCGCGCGCGCCCGGCTGGCCGGCGCGCGGCTCCAGCTCGATGCCTGCGACCAGGCCCAGGTTGCGGATGTCCTTCACGTGCGGCGCGCCGCGCACGCTGTGCGCCGCCGCTTCGAAGGCGGGCGCCAGCTCGGCCGCGCGGCCGAACAGGTTCTCGCGCTCGTAGATGTCGAGTGCGGCGACGGCGGCCGCGCAGGCGAGCGGATGGCCCGAGTAGGTGTAGCCGTGCGGCAGCTCGATGGCGCCTGCCGCCGCCGCGTTGACCACGGCGTCGTGCACCTCGCGCTTGACCGCCACCGCGCCCATCGGCACCGCCGCGTTGTTGATGGCCTTGGCCATCGTGATCAGGTCGGGCGTCACGTTGAAGCGCTCGGCCGCGGTGGCCGCGCCCAGGCGGCCGAAGGCGGTGATCACCTCGTCGAAGATCAGCAGGATGCCGTGCTTGCTGGTGATCTCGCGCAGGCGCTCCAGGTAGCCCACGGGCGGCACCAGCACGCCGGCCGAACCGGCCAGCGGCTCGACGATGACGGCCGCGACGTTGGACGGGTCATGCAGCGCCAGGATGCGCTCGAGGTCGTCGGCCAGGTGCGCGCCCCATTGCGGCTGGCCCTTGGAGAAGCCGGCCTCGGCGATGTTCAGCGTGGCCGGCAGGTGGTCGGTGCCCGGCATCAGGTTGGCCGAGAACATCTTGCGGTTGCCGCCGATGCCGCCCACCGCCATGCCGCCGAAGCCCACGCCGTGATAGCCGCGCTCGCGGCCGATGATGCGGGTGCGCTGGCCCTCGCCGCGCGCGCGGTGGTAGGCCAGTGCGATCTTCAGCGCCGTGTCGACCGATTCCGAACCCGAGTTGGTGAAGAAGATGCGGTCCAGGCCCGCGGGCATGATCTTGGCCACCTTGGTGGCCGCCTCGAAGGCCAGCGGATGGCCCATCTGGAAGGGGGGTGCATAGTCCAGCGTCTGCAGCTGGCGCGCCACCGCCTCGGTGATCTCGGTACGGCCGTGGCCGGCGGCCACGCACCACAGGCCAGCGCTGCCGTCCAGCACCTTGCGGCCGTCATGGGTGGTGTAGTACATGCCGCTGGCGGAGACCAGCAGGCGCGGTGCGGCCTTGTACTGCCGGTTGGCGGTAAAGGGCATCCACAGGGCGTCGAGATCGGGAATCACGGTCTTGGCAGCGTCCATACGTCCTCCTCGGGGCGGTTGGGTGCGCGGGCGCGCGTTGCATTGAGAATTGTCGGATTCGGCCAATGTAACGATGTGGGCAGGCCGGCAGAATATACGGTTGATAAATCCCCGCCTTACCGTACAGTTTAGGCGCCCGTCACCGTACAGGCCGAAACCGCCACAGCGGCGCCATGGCGCAAGCTTCCGCCCCTGCCGGCAGGTGTTGGGGAGCAGGAATTTCTTGCCACCTGCCGCGCCCGCAGTGGCTTTTTGCGCTGCACTGCATCATTCGCAGGCCGGATTCCCGGCATGTCGCTGGCTCTTCACGCGCCCTGCCAGCTCAGCGTAGACTGTACAGGTCCAAGCCGTCACAAATGCCCCATGCTGAACCTGCAACTGAGCCGCAGCCGCCGTGGCGGCGAAACCCTGACCGAGCAGATCGTCAACGGCGTCGCCGCACTGATCGAGCGCCGCGCCCTGCGCGCCGGTGCCGCACTGCCTTCGGTGCGGCGCTTTGCCACGCAGCACGGGGTCAGCACCTTCACCGTGGCCGAGGCCTACGGCCGCTTGACCGCACTGGGCTACCTGAGCGCGCGCGGCGGCTCCGGCTATACCGTCGCGCACCGCCACACCCCGGCCGGACAGGCGCCGGCGCCGCGCTGGCAGACGCCGGAACTGAACGCGGGCTGGCTGCTGTCCGACGTGTTCGCCGACCACTCCGTGCCGATCAAGGCCGGTGCCGGCTGGCTGCCGGGCGACTGGCTCAACGAGGAAGGGCTGCACCAGGCCATGCGCGCCGCCGCGCGCGTGCCGGCGGCCCAGGTCTCGGGCTACGGCCATCCCTATGGCTTCGGCCCGCTGCGCGAGCACGTGGCGGCCGGGCTGGGCCAGTACGGCATGCCGGTGCAGGCCCAGCAGGTGGTGCTGACCCAGGGTGCGACGCAGGCGTTGGACCTGGTGGTGCGCACGCTGCTGCGCGCGGGGGACACGGTGCTGGTCGAGGCGCCCTGCTACTGCAATCTGCTGCAGATCCTGCGCCTGGCGGGCCTGCGCGTGATCGGCGTGCCGCGCACGGAAGCCGGCCTCGACACCGACGCGCTGGACGATGCCATCCGCGCGCACGCACCGCGCGCCCTGTTCGTCAACACGGTGCTGCAGAACCCGACCGGCGCCTCGCTGACCAGCATGAACGCGCACCGCGTGCTGCAACTGGCCGAGCGGCACCGGCTGCTGGTCGTGGAGGACGACATCTACCGCGAGCTGGCGCCGGCCGGCTCGCCGATGCTGGCGGCCATGGACGGTCTCTCGCACGTCATCTACATCAATGGTTTTTCCAAGACCATCGCCCCCTCGCTGCGGGTCGGCTACCTGGCGGCCAGCCCGGACCTGGCCAAGGCACTGGCGCGCACCAAGATGGCGGTGGGCCTGACCTCGTCGGAAGTGACCGAACGCCTCGTCTACTCGGTGCTGACCAGCGGCCACTACGGCCGGCATGTGGCGGCGCTGGCCGAGCGGCTGCGCGCCCAGCAGGACCGCGTGACGGAAACGATGGAGGCCCACGGCCTGGAGGTGCTGCTGCGCCCGGAGGGCGGGATGTTCGCCTGGGCGCGGATGCGGCCGCAGGAAGCGGCGCGCGGCGGGCCGCCGCCGTCGGGCAACCTGCTCGCCAGGCTGGCGCTGGAACATGGCGTGTGGCTCGCGCCGGGCTCCTACTTCGAGCCGGACGAGACCGATTCGCCGTGGATACGCTTCAACGTGGCCACCAGCGATGCGCCTGCGCTATGGCAGTTCTTCGACGAGATGCGCGCCGCCGGGCCGCGCGCACGCGCGGCCTGACAGCGGCCCGCGCCGCGCCTAGACCTGGAAACAGACCTAGAAACGGTAGCGGACGTAGCCCGTGTAGAAGTTGGTGCCGGGGTTAGGTTCCTTGATCCCGGCATTGGAGATGTGCTGGAAACGGAAGCCGGCCTCGTACTGTCCCCTGGCGCCGAACATGGCGCCCACGCCGACGATCTCGGAAAACTGGAAGGCCGTGCCCGAGCGGTGCTCGTCCGAGGTTTGGGTGCTGCTCATCACCCGCGCGCCCAGTCCGAGTTCCAGGAAGGGCACGATGCCGGCGCCGTGCTTTTCCAGCCGCACGATCGGCGTGAAGCCGAGTTCCGTCACGTTATGGCGGTTGGTTCCGCTGTTGGGGATCCACTCGGCAAGCTCCGCCTCCCACTGCAGGCGCAGCAGCCAGTTTTCCGGGTTGCCCCAGTTAAAGCCGGAGTCCCAGTTCAGGGCGATTTCATACTTGTTGATGTTGTGGCTGGGATCGCGGCCGAACGCTGCCTGGACGGTCGGAGCGGCGCGCGCGGTACCACTCAGGCCCGCTGCCAGCAGGGCGGCGGCAAGCAGCGGGCGCAGCGGGCGCGGGGAGCTTGGCGGTTGAACATGATGTGCACGACCATCTTCTGCTTTTATCATGATCGAAACCCGGTTCAGGATCGTGGCGACTTGCCTGCCCGTCGTGGCGCAAGGGAGGGACGATCAGGTCCAGAGACGTTCGACTATCCAGCTGGCAGTCGCGCAGACGGCAAGCCAGACACCCAAACAGCCAGCAATAAAGCGATACGTCATCTCTGAATCAACAACAAATAGTGCAATAGAAACAAAATCCTTGAGAATTATACATCCATTCGTGAATGTATGTATCGCTCCTTACCACATCCGTATGAACTTTCTCCCCGCTGTGATGCATGTCTGCACAGCATAGGTCACTCAGAGCAAGGTGGTGGTCCTAAGCGTCGCTTGACGACATTGCAGTGTGGCAGCCAGGCGTCAGCCACGACCCAGTCGCACGGATGCGGCCCGCCCCCCTTTCCTTCTTCGCGTTTTCGCGTCTTTGCGGCATGCGCCGGTCGCGCCATCGCTGGCGCGACCGGCCAGGCTCAGACGACCGTGGCGTAGGCCAGGGTCTTCGGCGTCTTGACGATCACTTCCGGTTCGGCGCCCACCACCACCGTGTCGTCCAGGCGGAAGCCGCCGAGTCCATACACATAGAGCCCCGGCTCAGCCGAGTACACCTCGCCCGCCAGCAGTTCGCGCGTGTTGAAGGCCATGTCTTCCGGATATTCGTGCAGCATCAGGCCAACAGCGTGGCCGGTGCGGTGGAAGATGTACTCGCCCAGGCCGGCGCGCTCGATGACCGCCTGCGCGGCGGCGTCCATGTCGCAGACACGGCGCCCGGTGACCGCCGCCTGCACGGCGGCGTCGGTGGCCTGGGCCGCCACCTCGTACAGGCGCGCCTGGCGTTCGTCCGGACGGCCGCAAAACCAGGTGCGCTCGTTCTCGACGTAGTAGCCGTTCAGCCGTGGCAGTATCAGGTTGACGATGGTGTCGCCCGCAGCGATGCGCGCGCCGCAGGCCGCCCCGTCGCCGTGCGGCGATGCCGAGGCGGGGCCGGCCAGGGTCCAGCATTTCAGGATATCGAAATCTTCGCCGGGGAAGCGTCGCGCGGCCTCCTCCACCATCAGCGCCGACATGGCATGGTCGAGTTCCTGCGTCAGGCGCCCGGGGCGGATATTCTCGCGATAGCGGTCCTGCACCCAGTCGGTCAGCGCGCCGAGCGCGCGCATCACCTGCAGTTCCTCCGCATGCTTGACCCAGCGCATCGCCCGCATCTCGGCCAGCGCCGGGCGCAGCATCAGTTCGGGCAGGTAGCGCTGCGCGGCGCCCAGCAGGGGATGCGCCACGTCCACCCCGATACGGCTGGCGCCCAGGCCGCGCGCGGACAGGCGCGCGGCGAGCAGTTCGGGCAACTGCGGCGCCAGCGCAAGCCGCTGGGCCACGCGCGGATGCTCGGCGTAGTAGCTGACGTCGCGCAGCCAGACCGTCTCCCGTTCGGTGGCAAAGCGCATGTGGTTGGTCGACAGCTCGTTCATGACCGCGAAGGGCTCGCCGTCGCGCGGCACCACGGCAAAGACCGGCCGTTCCCAGGGCCAGACGTCGAGCTGGAAATTGGTGGCGAACTGGAAGAAGTCCGGGGTGGTGAAGACAAGGGCATCGAGGCGGCAGCGGTCCATCAACTGGCGCATCATGGCCATGCGGTAGTCGCGCACGGCGGTGGTGATCTTCGGCATGGTGGTCTCCTCTTCTACAGTGCAATGTCGAGTTTGTGGATCAGCGGCGCCCATGCGGCGGCGTCGCGCTGCATGTATTTGGCAACCTCGGCGGGCGGTCCCTGGATGGGATCGAGGAATTGGAAGGCGAGCTTCTCGCGGAAGCTCGCGCTGCCGATCACGGCATTGATGTCCGCGTTGATGCGGTCGATCAGCGCGGCTGGCGTGCCCGCGCGCGCGACGATGGCATACCAGCCGGGCACGGCGATGTCGTAGCCCAGTTCGCGGAAGGTGGGGACATCCGGCAGCGCAGCGATGCGGCGCTCGCCGGTGACGGCCAGCGGCACCAGCTTGCCGCCGGCGATATAGGGCTGCACGCCGGCAATCACGTTCATCATGACCGGCGTGTCGCCTGTCATCAGGCTGGTCGAGCCGCCGCTGCCGTTGAACGGCACGTGCAGCAGTCGCAGGCCGGTGCGCTCGGCCACCAGCGCCATTGCAAGGTGGGTGGAGTTGCCGATGCCGCCCGAGGCGTAGCTGATGGCGCCGGGCTGCGCGCGTGCGAGCTTGACGAAGTCGGCGAAGCTGCGCACCCCGAGCTTGGGCGATGCCACCAGCACGAACGGCGAGTTGGCCAGCATCGCCACGCCGGCCAGGTCACGCTGCGGATCGTAGGGCAGCTTGCGATACATCAGCGGATTGAACGCCAGATTGGACACCCCGGCGAAGAACAGGGTGTAGCCATCGGCCGGCTGTCCCATCAGGTAGTGGATCGCCACCACGCCGTTGGCGCCCGGCCGGTTTTCCACCACCACCGCCTGGCCCCAGCGCTGGCCGAGCTGTTCCGCCAGCGCGCGCGCCAGCACATCATTGCCGGACCCGCCCGCCTGCGGCACCACCAGCCGCACCGGGCGCGCGGGCCAGGTCTCGGCCCAGGCCTGGCCAGCCCCGGCCAGCGCGGCGGCCAGCACCGCGCCCATCATCCATTGCCGTCTCCTCATATTCCTCTCCTGTGGCAGTCATGCACCGGCGCGATCTGCTCCACGCCGCCACGTACCAGTTGGTACATAAACACTGTACCAGATGGTACACGGATCGAGAAAGACGGACATGCATCGGGATCCGGGGAAGGGAACCTGGCGCGGGGTGGCGCGCGATGCAAGAACGGGACGGAGGGTCGGAAGCGGACGACCGCGGCGGTCAGTCCCTCGGATTACTGGGCGGGTGAGGAGGGAGAGGCGGAAGAGGCGGGAGAGGCGGCAAGCCGCGGAATGGACAAAGGCGCCAGCGGCAGGCCCCTGGCGCCGCCGCGCCGCCTCAGCGCGGCGTCACCGACAGCCGCTCGGCGAAGTACTTCAGCGCTGCGGTGGTGCCCTCGCGGTCGCCGGTGGTGACCAGGTCGAGCAGCAGGCCGCGCACGGTGGCCAGCTCCACCCGCGCGCGCAGCCTGGCCTCGGCCGGAGGCAGCCCGAGCTGCCGGTGCAGGCGGTCGGCCATCACGCCCATCCAGCTGCCCACCACATCGTCGAGGAAGGCCTGGAAGCGTGCGCGGTCACGGATGGCGCGGCCGTAGATCTCGAACAGCAGCAGGATGATGGGCAGGTAACTGTCCGCGGAATAGCGTTCCCAAGCCAGTTCGAGCACACGCGCCGGATCGGCCGCATCGGCCGCCAGCGCCGGGCGCACATGCAGTTCGGCATGGCGGATGCGGCGCAGCAGGGCTTCCCAGAAGCCGTCCGCCGAGCCGAAGTAATAGATCAGCATGCGGTGGCTGGTGCCGAGCGCCTCGGCGATCGCGCGCAGCGACAGGTCGCCCATGCCGTGCGCGAGCACGTGGGCCATGGCGGCATCCAGCAACTGCACAGCCTGCTCGCTGGCAGCGCGTCCTTCGGCGGGAGAGTCGGCGGCGATGGTCTTCCTGGACGGCATGGGCGGGGCGTCGGCTAAGGGAGTCGTGTAGGGGAGACCGCAAGTGTAAGGCAGCGCCGGCCCCGCGCCCACCGGCCCCGCCGCCCGGCGCGCTCAGTCCGCCTGCATCAGGAAGGGCAGCACCTCGTCCAGCAGGCGCTGCGGGGCCTCTTCGGCGATATAGTGCCCGCAGGGCAGCGCACGGCCGTGCACGTGCCGCGCCACCTTGCGCCACGCTTCGAGCGGCGCGAAGCACTGCCCCACGGCGCCCTGCTCGCCCCAGAGTGCCAGCATCTCGCATTCGACCAGGCGGCCGGCGGCCAGGTCGGCGCGGTCGTGCTCCAGGTCGATGCCGGCGCTGGCCCGGTAGTCCTCGCACAAGCCGTGCGCCGCGCCCGGCAGCTTCAGGCAGCGCAGGTATTCCGCCAGGGCGGCCTCGGTGAACGGTGCCAGCCCGGCGCTGCGCGCACCCATGGTCTGGCGCAGGTAGAGCGCGGGATCGGCTTCGATCAGGGTTTCGGGAAATGGCGCCGGCCGGATCAGGAAGAACCAGTGCCAGTACGCGCGCGCGAAGGCCTCGCTGGTCTGTTCGTACATGGCCAGCGTGGGCGCGATGTCGAGGGTGACCAGCCGCGCCACCGCACCGGGGTGGTCCAATGCCATCCGGTGCGCGACGCGCGCGCCGCGGTCGTGCGCGAGCACGTGGAAGCGGTCGAAGCCGAGGGCGCGCATCGCCTCGACCTGGTCCTGCGCCATCACGCGCTTGCTGTAGTTGGCGTGGTCCGGCAAGCCGGCCGGCTTGTCGCTGTCGCCGTAGCCGCGCAGGTCGGTGGCGACCACCGTGAAGTGGCGGGCCAGCTCGCCGGCCACCTTGTGCCAGATCACATGGGTCTGCGGATGGCCGTGCAGCAGCAACAGGGCCGGGCCCTGTCCGCCGACCAGCGCGTGGATGCCGATGCCGCCCTCGCCCCCATTGCCTCCATTGCCATCCGCACCGCCGACCTGGACGCGGCGTGACTCGAATCCCTCAAACATTTGACGCCCCTCCTTCCTGCGCACAGGCGCCCTGCCCGTGCAGCCGCGCCATGGTCTTGCCGGCAACATCGTACAACCACGGACTGTCCGCATGGTGGCGCCGCGCGAAGGCGGCGATGGCATCGGCATGGGTCAGCGTCAGCCCGATCACGTCCAGCCCGCGGCGGAACATCTCGCGGTGGCGCGCGCTGAGCTGGAAGCCTGCCGAGAATCCGCCCGCGCGCACCGTCATGTCCGCCAGGTCGATGGCCACCCGCGGTGCCTCGGCGACGGCCAGCGCCTGCAGCAGCCGCGCCACCGCTTCCTGCGGCAGCATGACCAGCAGCAGCCGGTTGTTGAGCGCGTTGGAATAGAAGATCTCGCCGAAGCTGGGGGCGATCACGGCGCGGATGCCGTACTGCTGCAAACCCCAGACCGCGTGCTCGCGGCTGGAGCCGCAGCCGAAGTTCGGTCCCGCCACCAGCACCGCGGCGTCCTGGTAGCGCGGCTGGTTCAGCACGAATTCCGCGCGCGGCCGGCCGTGCTCGTCGAAGCGCATATCGTGAAACAGGCCGCGGTCGAGGCCGGCCTTATCGATGATGCGCAGGAACTGCTTGGGCATGATCTGGTCGGTGTCGAGGTTGGGCAGCGGCAGCGGCGCGGCCACGCCCTCGATGGGCGCGATCCCGGACGGTTCGCGCATGGCGGTGTCAGGCATGGGTGGACTCCAGTCGGCGCACATCGGTGATGCAGCCGGTGACGGCCGCGGCGGCGGCCATGGCGGGACTCATCAGGTGCGTGCGCCCGGCGCGGCCCTGCCGTCCCTCGAAATTGCGGTTGGTGGTCGACGCGCAGCGCTCGCCGGGCGCGAGCACATCGTCGTTCATCGCCAGGCACATCGAACACCCCGGCTTGCGCCATTCGAAGCCGGCCTCGACCAGCACGGCCGCGATGCCCTCCGCTTCGGCCTGCTCGCGCACGGCACCCGAGACCGGGCACCACCATCGCGCGCACGCCGGGCGCGACCTTGCGCCCGCGCGCGATGCCGGCCACGGCGCGCAGGTCTTCGATGCGGCCGTTGGTACAGGAGCCGATGAATACGCGTTGCACCGGCAAGCCCTCCAGCGCGGCGCCGCCCTGCAGCCCGATGTAGGCCAGCGCGCGCTCGGCCGAGGCCCTTGCGCTGGCATCGGCGAATTCGTCAGGCCGCGGCACGCGCGCATCGATCGCGATCACCTGGTCGGGGCTGGTGCCCCACGTCACGCAGGGCACCACGGCGGCAGCGTCGAAGACGCACTCCAGGTCGAAGCGTGCGTCCCCGTCCGAAGCCAGCGCCTGCCAAGCGGCGGCGCGCGCCGCGGGCAGCACCGCGTCGTCGATGTCGGCCGCGCGCGCCAGCACGTAGTCGATGGCGAGTGCGTCCGGCGCGATCAGCGCGCCGCGCGCGCCGGCCTCGACCGCCATATTGCACAAGGTCATGCGCGCCTCCATCGACAAGGCGCCGATGGCCTCGCCACAGAACTCCACCACGTAGCCGCGCGCACCTTGCGCACCGATGCGGCCGATCACGTGCAGGATCAGGTCTTTGGCAGTGGTGCCGGCCGGCAGCGCGCCGTCCACGCGGATGCGCATGTCGCGCGCCACGCGGTACACCAGCGTCTGGGTGGCCAGCACATGCTCCACTTCCGAGGTGCCGATGCCGAAGCCGAGCGCGCCGAAGGCACCATAGGTGGTGGTATGGCTGTCACCGCAGAGCACCACCATGCCCGGCCGGATCATCCCGTGCTCGGGCACGATCACGTGTTCGATGCCTTGCAGCGGGTCGTCGGTGTCGAACAGCGGAATGCCGTGCCGCGCGCAGTTGCGCTTCAGGTTGTGTGCCTGCAGCGCCGAGGCCGGGTCGGCGATGTTCCGCGGCGATTCGGCGTGGGTGGGAATGATGTGGTCGACCACCGCGACCTGCTGGCCCGGCGCCGCCACGGCCCTGCCGCGCTCGGCCAGCCCGGCGAAGGCCTGCGGGCTGGTGTACTCGTTCATGATGTGCAGATCTGCGTAGAGCAGGACGTTGTCCGCGTCGAGCGCGAGCACCGTGTGCGAATCCACCAGCTTGCGATATAGGGTGCGACCTGACATAGGGGGCTGCCTGGGCGAAGGAAAGGGAATTGAATGGCGGGCGGCGTGTCCGGAACCAGCACGGCCTCATTGCCATGCAGGGCAGTTTATCCATGGAATCGATGGATATAATTTCGCCAAGAGACTTTCATTCATTCCCATGATTCACGAATAGGAGGCGGCTGCCCCCATGGACGGATTCTCCGATCTCGCCTTCTTCGTGCTGCTGGTCAAGCGCGGCAGCCTGGCCGGCGCGGCGCAGCAGCTTGGCGTCACGCCTTCCACCGCCAGCAAGCGGCTGGCCGCGCTGGAAGCACGGCTGGGCGTGCGCCTGCTCCACCGCACCACGCGCAGCCTGAGCGTGACGCAGGAGGGCGAGGCCTACCTCGAACAGGGCGGCCGCATCCTGGCCGAGCTGGAGGAGCTGGAGCAGGGGCTGGCCGGCAGCCGCGTGGCGCCGCGCGGGCTGCTGCGGGTCAACGCCACGCTGGGATTCGGTCGCCGGCACCTGGCGCCGGCAGTGGGCACCTTCCTGCTGGCCTGCCCGGAGGTGGAGGTCCAGCTGCAACTGAGCGACCGGCCGCTCAGCCTGGCCGAAGAGGGATTCGATGTCGGCATCCGCGTGGGCGACCTGCCCGACGCGCGCCTGAGCGCGCGCCGGCTGGCACCGAACCGCCGCCTGTTGTGCGCCGCACCCGCCTACCTCGAGCGCCACGGCACGCCGGCCACGCCGCGCGAACTGCAGCGCCACCGCTGCATCGTGATCCGGGAGAGCGACCAAGCCTACGGCAGCTGGCAGCTGCAGTCCGCCGGCCGGCAGGAGACGGTCAAGGTACGCGGCCCGGCGGCCACCAATGACGGCGAGGTGGCGGTGGGCTGGGCGCTGCAGGGACACGGCATCCTGCTGCGCTCCGAATGGGACGTGGCGCCGATGCTGCGCTCGGGCCGCCTGCGCCAGGTGCTGCCGGACTGGGCCGCACCGCCGGCCGACATCTACGCCGTCTACCTGAGCCGCGACAAGCTGTCGGCCAAGGTGCGCGCCTTCGTCGACTTCCTGGCCGAACACTTCGCCGGCCACGACGCCGGCGAGCGCTACGCCGGCTGGTAGCGCCGGCACCACAGTCCAGCCACGGCAGCCCTGTTTCCGGCAAGGATGAGGCCGCAGCGGCGCCGCCTTCCCGACGCTTGAGCACCCGCCACCGAGCGCCTGCGCGAGACGCCCTCAGGGCAGCGCCTGCGCTTGCAAATGGACTACTGGGGTAGCAAACAGGCTACAACACGCACTGCATGCACAGCGCCGGCGCGTCGCCGCCGCGGCTGAACTCGGGCGAGGCGAGCACCTCGGGCGGCAGCCGGGAAGCGGCCACCAGCGAGAAGCCGTAGCGTGCGAAGTAGCTGGGAGAATTGGCCGACAACAGCACGGCGTGGCGGCAGCCGTCCGCGCGGGCGCGCGTCAGCACGGCCTGTACCAGATGCGAGGCGATGCCGCGGTCGCGATAGTCCGGCAGGACCGCCACCGACCTGACCACCATGCTCCTGCCATAGCGTTCGGCGCCGGCACAGCCCACCAGCCGGCCATCCAGCACGGCCACATGGAACCACTGCTGCAGCGGCTGGATATCCGCCGAAGGCAACCCGCAACACTCGAGCAATGCCGCGATGGCGGGCAGGTCCGATGCCTGCGCCCCGCGGAGCTGCAAGTCTCTTGTCATTGGGACATCTCCTTTACCCGCCCGCATGGCGGGGCTCCGCGATGGAGATCTGATTATTGTGACTGCCTGGACTGCTCGATTGCCCCCGGCTGTGGACACACTAGCGCACTTCGCGTCATTGTTCCATAGACGCTGACACACATACCGCGGCGACGGCAGAACGAGCGCCGCGCGGGGAAAGTGGCTGGACAAGGGGAGATTGGAGGCGGGGATACGGAATCGAACCGTCGTGTACGGCTTTGCAGGCCGTCGCATAACCACTCTGCCACCCCGCCTTGGATGGGCTTTGCGCGGCACCGGGAAACAGAAAGCGTCCCATGCGTCATCGCGGGCCGCAGTGTATCCGGAATTCGAAAACTCTGCACAGCCTGCCCCTGCCTCTCCCACAGCTTGCCAGCCCTGCTTTGCATGGGCATGACACCGGTGCGCATTGAATAAATGATGACCATCATCTATGATGCAGCAAGCCACCCCAGAGAGGACCCGTACCCATGGCAAGATCATCACGCGAACAGGCAGACAAGCACCGCGAAGCCATTGAAGCCGCGTCCTCGCGGCTGTTCCGCGAGCGCGGCCTGAAAGGCATCAGCGTGGCCGAGCTGATGGGCTCGGCCGGCCTGACACATGGCGGCTTCTACAGCCACTTCGACTCCAAGGACGCGCTCGCCGCCATCGCCTGCGCACGCGCCTTCGCCGAGTCGGCGCAGCGCTGGGATCACCGCATCGAGGCCGCCGCAGGCGATCGCCAGGCCATGCGCGCGCGGATCGCCGAGCCCTACCTGTCGGCGCGCCACCGCGACGATCCGGGCGGCGGCTGCCCGGCCGTGGCCATCTGCGGCGACGTCGCCCGCGAGGAAGCCGACAAGCCGGTGCGGCAGGCCTTTCGCGAAGGCCTGGAACAACTGGCCGCGCAGTGGGAACGCACCATCGACGAGCCCGAGCCGGCCGCCCGGCGCCGCCGCGCGCTGGCGGAGATCGCCGCGATGACCGGCGCCGTGCTGCTGGCGCGCGCCACACAGGACGACGCCATCTCCGACGAGTTCCTGGCCGGCATGCGCGAGCTGATGCTCGGCACGCCAGACGGCGGCTAGCCCCGGCCGCGGCCGCAGCGACAAGCGGCGACCAACGACAAACCAGAGCGCGCGGGCCCGCACGCCGGATGCCCGCGCCAAACGCCCCCATACCGACCTATGCTCTCCCAGCGACTCAGCCGCAGGCTCGACCGGCGCGGCATTCACTACGCGTGGCTCGTCGCCGCGCTGACCTTCCTGGTCATGCTCACGACCTCGGCCGCGCTCGGCCTGCCCGGCGCCTTCCTGACACCGCTGTCCCGCGAGCATGGCTGGAGCACCGAGCAGATCTCCTCGATCCTGGCGGTGCGCTTCGCGCTGTATGGCCTGATGGCACCCTTCTCGGCCATGCTGATGGACCGCTTCGGCGTGCGCAAGGTGGTCGCCGCCGCACTGGCGCTGATCGCCGGCGGCATGGCGCTTGCCACCGTGGCGCGGGAGCTTTGGCAACTCTTCATCGCCTGGGGCCTGATGCTGGGCATCGGCTCGGGCATGACGGCACTGGTACTGGCAGCCATGGTGGCCAACCGCTGGTTCACCGCGCGGCGCGGCCTGGTGGTGGGCATCCTGACCGCCAGCGCAGCCACCGGGCAGCTCGCCTTCCTGCCCCTGGCCGCCTGGCTGATCGAGCACCTCGGCTGGCGCACGGCTGTGATCCCGGTGCTGCTCGCCTGCTCGGTGCTGACGGCGCTGGTGCTCATGCTGATGCAGAACCGGCCGCGCGACGTCGGGCTGGCAGCCTTTGGCGAAGTGCCCGCTGCAGCGGCGCCGGCGCCGGACTCTCCGCCGCCGCCCGCCAGCCTGCGCACACCCTTCCTGGCGCTGCGCGACGCCGCGCGCAGCCAGACCTTCTGGGTGCTGGCCGGCACCTTCTTCATCTGTGGCCTCAGCACCAACGGACTGATCCAGACCCATTTCATCTCGCTGTGCGGCGATTTCGGCCTGGCCGCCGTGCCTGCCGCCTCGGTGCTGGCAATGATGGGGGCCTTCGACTTCGTCGGCACCATCACCTCGGGCTGGCTGTCCGACCGCTACGACAGCCGCAAGCTGCTGTGCTGGTACTACGCGCTGCGCGGCCTGTCGCTGTTCTGGCTGCCGCACTCCACCTTTACGCTGTACGGCCTGTCGCTGTTCGCGATGTTCTATGGGCTGGACTGGATCGCCACGGTGCCGCCCACGGTCAAGCTGGCCGGCTCCGCCTTCGGCAAGGAACGCGCGCCGATGGTATTCGGCTGGGTCTTCGCCGCCCACCAGATCGGCGCGGCCACCGCGGCCTACGGTGCCGGCCTCAGCCGCACGCTGCTGCTGACCTACACGCCGGCGCTCTACGTGGCAGGCAGTGCCTGCCTGGTGGCGGCACTGCTGGCGCTGGCGGCGCGCACGCGCCCAGAACGGGCGGCGGCCAGCGCCGCGCAACCCGCGCAGGCCTGAACCCGGAGGGCGCCCGGCTGGCGCCCCCGCGGCACCGCAGCAAACCCGGCGCAGTGGCCACGGCAAGCGCGCGCATGCCGACCGTATAATCGCCCGACATGCCGTTTCCGCCCACGTCCATGCCAGGCAAGCACAATTTCCGCATCATCGCGGCCGTCGTCGCCAGCGCCCTGTTCATGCAGAACATCGATGCGACCGTGGTGGCCACCGCGCTGCCCAGCATGGCGCGCGACCTGGGCGTCAACCCGGTGCACCTGAGCAGCGCCATCACCTCCTACCTGATCGCGCTGACGGTGTTCATCCCCATCAGCGGCTGGATCGCCGACCGCTTCGGCGCCAAGCGCGTGTTCATGGCGGCCATTGCGACCTTCACGCTGGCCTCGGTGCTGTGCGCCATTTCCAGCGGCCTGCCCGGCCTGATCGCGGCGCGCGTGCTGCAGGGCCTGGGCGGGGCCATGATGGTGCCGGTCGGCCGCCTGATCCTGTTCCGGCAGGTGCGCCGCGAGGAAATGCTGTCGGCCACCACCTGGCTGACCATGCCCGCGCTGGTGGGCCCCGTGCTTGGCCCCCCGCTGGGCGGCTTCCTGACCGATGCCCTGTCCTGGCGCAGCGTCTTCTGGATCAATGTGCCGGTCGGACTGGCCGGCATGCTGTTGTGCGCTTGGCTGATCCCGCCCTCGGACAGCGAGCGGCCGCCGGCGCCGGACCTGCCCGGCATGGCGCTGGTCGGGCTCTCCTTGACCTCGCTGATGGTGGGCGTGGAAACCCTCGGCCGCGGCGTGCTGCCCGCCTACGTGCCGCTGCTGTGCGTGGTGGCGGGCCTGCTGCTGTTCTGGCTGACGGTGCGGCACTGCCGCCGCGCGCCCAACCCGGCAATCGACTTCTCGCTGCTGACGATTCCCACCTTTCATGCCGCCACCGTGGCCGGCAGCCTGTTCCGCGCCGGCGCCGGCGCCCTGCCCTTCCTGGTACCGCTGACGCTGCAGCTGGGCTTCGGGCTGAGCGCGTCGATGAGCGGACTGATCTCGCTGGCCAGCGCGCTCGGCTCCTTCTGCATGCGGCCGATGACGCGTTTCGCCCTGCACTGGCTGTCGGTGCGCACGGTGCTGATCGCCGGCAGCATCTCGTTCGCGCTGATGCTGGCGATCTGCACGACCCTGTCGCCGGCCTGGCCTGAAGCGGCGATCTTCGCGCTGCTGCTGTTCGGCGGCCTGAGCCGTTCGCTCAGCTTTGCCTCGATGGGTGCGCTGGCCTTCGCCGACGTGCCGGCGCGGCAGTTGTCGGCGGCCACCTCCTTCCAGGGCACCGCACAACAGATGATGAAGGCCGTCGGGGTCGCCATCGCCGCCGGCTCGATGCAAGTCACCATGCTGCTGTCCGGCCGCGTGCACGCCAGCCGCATCGACTTCGCCTGTGCCTTCCTGGCGACCGCCGTGGTCGTGCTCGCCTCGTGGCCGATGTTCGCGGCGCTGCCGGCCGACGCCGGCGAGGGCATTTCGGGCGCGCCGCGCCGGACCTCGGCCTAGTCCGCTGAATCATTGAAATGGGAGGTGAAGGACATGCCATGCGGGAATCAGCGCTAGGCGCAAAGCGCAGCAATAGCACGGCTATTGCGAGCATTTGCAACGACGCGATGAACCCGCATGGCATGGCAGGCACCGACCAATTTCAGTGATTCAGTGGACCAGGCGCACCTCACGATCCGATCGGCTGCGTTCGATGCTGCGGCGCAGCTTATCGAGCGGCCATGCCGCTGCGGGCGCAGCGACAGCGCGAACACGAGTCGTCAGTCGAATGCGCCCTGAATGCGCCTTATCGGGGTTTCTTCTGCTCCCGCTCTATCCGCCGATTGTGCTAGCTTGATTATTCCAGTCTTAGAGGATGCCTTCCTTCCTATGTCCTGGTCCCCGAGCCTGCTGTAGAGACAAGGAGTCGCTGGAAATGATGCGGAATTTGCAGATCCGGGCAGCAGATGTTGCCGATTGGCCGGCCATCGCGGACGTCCTCGGGTGTTGTGGCTTGCCGATCGAGGCCGTCGACCAAGCTCTGCGCTCCTTTCATATTGCACTGCTAGGGGACCACATCGTTGGTTGCGCTTCTGCCGAGCTGTACGGTGCCACGGTCGTGGTCCGGTCAGTTGCTGTACTGCAGGAATACCGTGGGCATCAGATCGCGACCCGCCTCGTTGGCAGTGTGCTCATGCTGGCGTTGACTGCCGGGTGTACTAAAGCCGTACTCGTTACCGCAGGCCGCCTCGGCCTTGCCATCCATCGGGGCGACGCGCTCAAGGGTGAAGAGCCGTTGCCGGAAGAACTGGATCTGACGCAGAAGCTGGTGAACAGGTTTCGCAACTGCAAGGCAATCAAGATTTCCCTGTGCTAGCGGCCGGGGGCCATGGGTAGCCCGGCGCTTTCACACGACTTCGTCGGCGTGCGCCGAAAATCTACGACACCTTCAAATAAAGCCGGGGGTTCGCAGCGGTCTTCCTGCCGTCACCATATCGGATAGCACGCGCTTCGAGTTCACCAAGGCTCAGCTCTGCCATGTTGGTGAGGTCAATCATGCAGTAGAGATGTCGCTGCCTGAACGGTCACTTAGCAATGCAAGCACCAACGTGGCGATTCAATCCCAGGGACTGTGCATATTCCGACCGTCCGGTCATCGATAGGTGATGGCGGTGATGCATTAGGTCGTGAGGCATTGCGTCGTGCATTGCAACACGCCCTAGGCGAAATGGCAGGAATGAGAAGAATGAGGAATTTCTTTAAAAATTCCCCCTTCCGTTTCATTGAATTGTCAAAGAGTGGGAGCTACGATGGTTCCTTACCGCGCAATTGCAAGCACCCACCAGCCCGGCCTGCCCATGACGGCAAAGTAGTGGTCTGCGCAAGCGGCAGACTCGCCGGCATGGATGAAGGTGAGGTCCCGTAGCAAAAATAAATCAATAGCTTAGGAGACGACCGTGCTGAGCCCCCATGAATTCGCCACTCTGGTACTGGTCAGCGATAGCCCGGACGCCGCCGGGCTGGACCGTGTCGATGTAGAGGCATTGCTGACGCACCAACTGATCACACTTGAGCGACGTGGACCAAACCACAGCCGACCGCAGGTCACAATCCAAGGCTATGCCTTTCTCAAGGCCTTGGGGCACGCTCACGCGAAACCGAGTCGAGCCACGCTCGTCTCTTGAAGAACATCTAGCCTCAGCGGGTCAAGGGGCTACCGATGTGGGGCAGGTGCGAATCTTGCACTGCCCACGGAAGCAGTGACATAAAAAAGTTTTTCACCAGAACTGCACGCCGGCGAGTTGTTGTCCGACGAGGCGACCGGCGAGCGCAATCAGGAGACGCAAGATGACGAATTGGTCCCCCGAGAAATTCAGCAAACTACAGGCGACAAACGTCGAAGCCATGACAGGGCTCACCAACAAAATGCTGGATGGCCTGGGCAGATTGCTTGAGCTGAATCTCCAGACAATGCTATCGGCCATGACGGATGTGCAGGAAAGCACCAAGAAGGCTTTGGCCGTTCGCGAACCGCAACAATTCCTTGCGCTTCAAATGGAACTGCTGCAGCCGGCAACGGATAGCGCATTGGCATATCGACGCCAGGCATTCGACATCCTTGCCGCGACACGCGCAGAGTTCGACAAGGTTCTCGAGGCCCAGTATGCGGCAAGCAGGCAGGGATTCCAGGATCTCCTCAATGGCCTGGCGAGCAACGCGCCAATCGGCTCGCCGACACCGCTAGCCGCCTCACCGCTGGCAGCCTGCCAAGGAGTCGTCAACGCGACCAGTGCGTTCTACGAGTCGATGCAGGCGACGATGAAACAGGCAATCCAGGTGGCGGAGAACGGCTTCTACTCGACCGCCGAGGCGGCGTCGAACGGCAAGCGAAATCGTGCGACACCAGCCTCACAGGCAGCCGCGAAGTAGCTTGTTCCAGCACTGGCATGACAGCCGTCGCAGCACTGCGGCGGCCAGATTTCGAGGGAATTGCGGTGATTCTGCCGCCGAGACGTGGCCAGAATCACCGATATCGATACGCCAATACATGGAGATTGAGAAGATGACCAAGAAGCTCGCGCTAGTGACGGGTGGGATGGGCGGCCTGGGTGAAGCCATCAGTATCCGGCTCCACGATGCCGGCTGTACGGTGGCAGTCACGCATTCCCCTGGCAATACCGGCGTCGCAGACTGGCTCAAGCGGATGGAGGAGCAGGGCCGCAGATTCCACGCCTATGCCGTCGACGTCGCCGACTACGATTCCTGTCAGCAATGCGTAGCCACGCTGCGGGAGGAACTGGGCGCAGTCGACATCCTGATCAACAACGCCGGAATCACGCGCGACACCAGCTTCAAGAAGCTGGACAAGGTCAACTGGGACGCCGTGCTGAGCACCAATCTCGATTCCGTGTTCAACATGACGAAGCCGGTGTGCGAAGACATGATGAAGCGCGGCTGGGGACGCATCATCAATGTGTCGTCCATCATCGGCTCCAAGGGTGGCTTCGGACAATCGAACTACGCGGCGGCCAAGGCCGGCATGCATGGCTTCACCAAATCGCTGGCACTCGAGGTCGCCAAGAGCGGGGTGACGGTCAACACGATCTCACCCGGGTTCATTGCCACCAAGATGGTGACCGCTGTCCCGCAGGAAATTCTCGACACCAAGATCATTCCGCAGATCCCGGTGGGGCGCCTCGGGCAACCGGAGGAAGTGGCGGCGCTGGTGGCCTATCTTTGCTCGCCGGAAGCAGCCTTCCTGACCGGAGCGAACATCGCCATCAATGGCGGCCAGCACATGCAGTGAGGTGAAACGCGCGGCGCGGCCGAGGTCGGCACTGGGCCTGGGGCACTATCAATCGTCGTGCCCATGCCGCCCGTGGTCGCGGTGGCCGTGCCCGCGCCATCTCCGCTCACCCTGGTCGTCATCGTCATCATCGCGGCCGCGCCAGTAGGGAGCAGGAGCCACGACAACCGGGCGGGGTACATAGACAGGCCGGGGTTCCACATAAACCGGTTGGGGCGCGACATATACCGGTCGGGGGGCAACATAGACCGGTGCCGGTTCCGCATAGACGACGCCGGGAATGCCTATGCCGATATCGACGTTGACATGTGCGCTTGCAGCCGGAGCGTTTGCGAGAAGTGTGCCGCCAAGCACCGCAAACATGGCAAATTGCTTCATCTTTTCCTCCACCCTGGACGGCTGCAACTCTACTGATTCGCACTGGGCGCCGCGAGGCGAATCCCGTAACGATTTGTAACTTGCGAAGGCCGCTTGATACAACGAGCTGAAAGACTCGCTGCTATGCTTCGCCACCCTGTTGCAGAGCCTTCCTTATGCGTGGCACCCCCTCATTACCCACCCTTGCGTTCCTGTGCCTCATCGCTTCGGCGACCGTCCACGCGGACGATCGCGTGCATCTCGCCCAGTATGGCTATCCCGCCCAAAGCGAGGAGTTGAAGGAAAAGTATCGCAGCGGTCCTTGCGAAGTCGAACGCGAGCAAAAGCGAGACGGCGAGTACAAGATGGAACGCAAGTGCAAGGGCGGTCCGCCTGGCTATGAGCGGAAAGAGAAGTATCGCGATGGGCCTTGCAAAGTAGAGCGCGAGTGGAAGGAAGACGGGGAATTCGAAGAGAAGATCGAATGCAAGCAGTAGTGGTCCCCCGCTTTTGCGTTTCGGCACAGCCGCGCTTTGTCTTTTCTTAGGCAAGCCCCGCCTTGTCGGTCATCCAACCGTCAAGGCGAGGTCACGGCTCAACAGCAGAGGTGACGGCTACTGGCTCTTCCGCAAGCTGGTAACGGTCAGGGCGCCATTGACGTGTTCGGCGACAAAGTCAATGCTGTCGCCTGCTGCCACTTGTTGCAGCATGGCCGGGTCCTTGACGCGAAAGGCCATGGTCATGGCATCCATGCCCAGGTTTTCAAGCGGCCCGTGCTTGATGGTCAGCTTGCCAGCCGGGATATCCACCTTCTTCACCTCGCCGTGCGACGCCTTGTCTGCGGCGACAGTGGCTGCCGGTGCACTGCTCGCCTCCGCGCCGGCAGCAAACGCCGGCGCCGATATCAGGAGGGTGAGGCCGACCAGAATGGGGGCGGTCTTCTTCATCATGATGACTCCTTACTGAAAAAAATGGGCGAGCGGCATGCCCGCCGAATCGCTCAATCGCCGGACAGGTCACCGGTGTACTCATAAGCCACCGTTCCCTTCGGGTGCTTGTACCAGCCTGGGTCCTTGTAGTCGTTGCGGCCCAGTCCCTCCCGGACCTTCACCACGGTAAACATGCCGCCCATCTCGATCGGGCCGAATGGCCCCTGCCCAGACATCATCGGCAAGGTGTTGTCCGGCAGCGGCATTTCCATTGCCCCCATGTCCGCCATCCCCGCTTCGCCCATTCCCATATAGTCCGGTACGAGCTTGTTCATCTTCCTCGCGAGGTCGTTCTGCTTGACGCCAATCATGGTGGGAACCTGATGGCCCATCGCGTTCATCGTGTGGTGCGACTTGTGGCAGTGGAAGGCCCAGTCTCCCGGGTTGTTCGCGACAAACTCGATCGCGCGCATCTGCCCGACTGCCACGTCGGTCGTTACCTCCGGCCAGCGTGCCGCCTTGGGAACCCAGCCACCGTCCGTGCCGGTCACCTCAAAGTCCGCCCCGTGCAGATGGATCGGGTGATTGGTCATGGTGAGATTGCCAATGCGAATGCGCACGCGGTCGCCGAGGCGCACGGGCAAGGAGTCGATGCCTGGAAACACGCGGCTGTTCCACGTCCACATATTGAATTCGGTCATCGTGGCCACACGCGGCGTGTATGAGCCCGGGTCGATGTCGTAGGCCGACATCAGGAACACGAAGTCACGGTCGACGCGCATGAAGGCGGTGTCCTTGGGGTGGACGACGATGAAGCCCATCATGCCCATTGCCATCTGCACCATTTCATCCGAGTGCGGGTGGTACATGAAGGTGCCGGACTTGCCCATCACAAACTCATAGACGAAGGTCTTGCCCGGCTTGATGTGTGGCTGGGAGAGTCCGCCTACGCCATCCATCCCGGACGGCAGCAAGATGCCGTGCCAATGCACGGTGGTGTGTTCCGGCAGTTTGTTGGTCACGAAGATGCGGACCTTGTCCCCTTCCACACACTCGATGGTGGGCCCGGGACTTTGCCCGTTGTAGCCCCAGAGGTGGGCCTTCATGCCTGGCGCGAGTTCGCGCTCGACGGGCTCGGCGATAAGATGAAATTCCTTCCAGCCGTTGCGCATGCGCCATGGCAGCGTCCAGCCGTTCAGCGTGACCACCGGGTTATAGGGACGGCCCGACTGCGGTACCAGCGGGGGTTGAGTCGAGGCCCCCGATTGCAGCGCTGCCTCGGGCAAGGATGCAGCCCCCGCCTTCGAGACGACAGCGGCACCGAGCATCGCGGCGCCGGAGCCTTGCAGGAATTGTCTACGTGAAACCATGATTACTGTCCTTGTCTGTCCGGGGCGCCGGTATTGCTGCCGGTCTTGCCACTCGGGATAGCGGCGGCCGTGTCGCCTTGCGCGGGAAGTTTCCCGCCTAGCGCGGTCTGCAAATCCGTCTCGGCGAGCCAGTAGTCGCGCAGGCTTCCGATATAGGTATTGACGCCGTCGACCTGGGCACGGGTTTCGACCAACAGTTCAAAGACGCTGGCCAGCATGCCGTTGTAGCGCAGCATCATCTCGTCCGTGATGCTCTTGCGGACGGGCACCACTTCGTCGCGGTAGTGCTTGGCAATGTCATAGCTCATCTGATAGCTCGCATAGGACTCCCGCACTTCGGAGCGCGCGTTGATGGCCGTGTGAGCGAGTTGGTTCACCGCCTGCATGTAGACAGACTCGGCACGCGCAACGCGGGCGCTGCCCCAGTCGAACAAGGGAATCTGCACGCTGATTTCATAGCCCGTCTCCCGAGGCGCGTCAGTCAGGCTATTGCGCAAATAAGCGACGTCCAGCACGTTGATGAAGCGCGTTGCCTTCGTCAGCCCGAGGGAGGAAGCGACGCTCTGCGTCTGCATTTTTCCTGCCTGGATATCCAGGCGGTTGCGCATCGCGTAGGCCTCGAGCTCGCTGAGTTCGGGCCGCTCCTTCGGCAAGTCCGGCAAGCGGTCTGGCAGGTTGAAGTTCGCCCCGGTGCCCCACAGGCCGATGGCGCGAATGAGCTTCTCGCGGTCGGCAATGGCCTGACGCCTGGCACGCGCGAGAGCTCCCGCGGTTTCCGCGTAGAAGGCCTGCTCGCGCGCGAGGTCGAGCTTGCTGAAACTGCCGGCGGCGGCCAGCCGCTGGGCGAACGTGGCGCCCGCCTCGGCGCTTTCCTTCACCTGCTCGGCATACAGCGCAAACTGCTGTGCCGCGACGGCGTTGACGTACGCTCTGCGCGCTTCTGCCGCCACCCTCACCGTCTCGTTGGCGACCAGTAGCTTGGTCTGCTCGTAACGCTTGCCCTCGATTTGGGAAACGAATGGCAGCGTCAGAACATTGAAGAAGGCCAAGGCAAAGGTCCGTTCAATGGTCAGGTCGTTCCCGGACTGCTTGCGACTGAAGGTAAATCCAGGGTTGGGCAAGCGGCTGGCCTGGACATAGTCGGCCTCGGAAATACCAAGCTCGGCATAGGTGGCCTGCAGACCACGGTTGTTGAGCAGCGCCAGCTGGACCGCGCCGTCCATCGTCAACGGCTGGGCAAGCAACTCCTGCGAACGCTGGTAGACACCGTCCTGGTCTTGTTCTGACTTGACCCAGGCGGCCTCTTTACCGAGCCGGTCCTTTGCGACTGTCGAGACGGCATCGAAGCCGCCATCCTTGGAGAACGAGGCACAACCACTCAAGAAGACCGATAGCGCCATCGCCAAAGCGCCAAGCCTCAGCGCTTGTGTTGTTCTAGTAGGCATGTCGGGTCCCCGCCTTACATCTGATGGTTCGCGTGACCGGCATGTCCCGCCGGGGCATGACGTGCGTTGCCATTGGGAGGGGTCCCCTCCGTGGATGCCGGGCGGGCCGTTTCCGACACAGGCGCCGGTGAGGCTTCGGGCCTGTTCACATTGCCCATGTCATGCTTCATGGCAGCCCCGCCGCCATGGTTCATGCCGCCGCCCTGGACGCCGGCAGTGGGAGAAACGGCTGAGTTGGTGTCCCGCCAAGGCGCCACTTTCGGTTCCTTGTAGGGAAGGTATTCGTCAAAGGTGCGGGGCACCGTCAGGGTGGTGGCTGGAGCGCTGGGGTCAAGCGGGTCCGGTCGAGGCGCGGAGGCCTGCGCGAAAACCGAGGCCGAGACAAGCGCCAGGCTGGCGCCTGCCAGCAAGCGTGTCGGAGACATGTCAAACCTTGCAAATGGAGAGCTTGTATGCGTGAGCCACGCGTGTGGCCAACGCCCGGTATTGGCGCCCAGAAAATGGACGCACCTAGGGCATCAAGCGAGCAAGGCAGGCGGACGCTGCAGGGCGTCCGGGATGTGGCTGACAAAGGCTTCCATCAGGCTCGAAGGAACCTGGGCTGGCGCATCGTCGAGGTGAACGGAAAGGGGGAAAGCGTAAGGGACAACCGAACAAAGGGAGCAGGCGGCGCAGCCTGGGCACGCATGGCCGGCATGCTTGCCCGTCTTGCCTTGCTGGTCCATACCGACGGCATCCGCATGCCCCAGGCAATGGTCCTCGCCACCATCTGACGATGCGGCCACGAAGTCTTGGTGGCCGCCAGCAGACGTCATCTGTTGACCGGTACCGTCAGACATCGCCGCGCCCTTCACCATCATCGTGGCCGCAGTCACCCCTTGCAGCGGCAGCGCAGCAATGATGAGCAACAGAAGGAGACGCGTGATGGTTCGAAGCATTAGTGGCAGCAGCAGCCCTGTGGCTGCGGAGTCATAGTTTAGCGGATATCAGTTTCCAGTGGCAGCCAGGGTGGCCGCTACCGGCAGTAGGCGGCGACTGGCTCGAGTGAGGTTCGTGGGACAGCACTGATCACATCGGCACGGCGGGACGAACATCACATCGTCGCCGGCGACCTTGAATCTCAATGAAGGTCGCGCTACGCGCCCATGGGCTAATGCACATGGCGGTGGTGGATATCCGGGTAGTGCGGGTGCTTGTGAACCAGTGCCTCGTGCTGGTGGACGTGCACGTGCGGTTCTTTGCCGTCCCATGGGAAATCGTGCTGATGCTGATGGTGTTCATCGTGCCGATGGGCGTGGGAGTGTTCCATCGGCTCATGCACGTGTTCGTGCTCATGTCGCTCGCGCAGATGCAGCCAGACGCCGAGCGCCATCAGGGCTGCCGCACTCCAGAACAGGATGCCTGGAATCGCAGGCCAGATCAGCAAGGAAATCGCCACGCCGAACAGCGGCGCGACCGAGAAGTACGCGCCCGTGCGTGCCGTCCCCAGATGCCGCAGTGCGATGACGAACAGCGCCAGGCTGACCCCATAGCCGGCAAAGCCGACCAGCATGGCCGAGACCAGCGGCAATGCGGGCGGCAGTGCATTGCCGGCTGCGAGCGCAATGCCGGTATTGCAGGTGCCCGCCACCAGGCCCTTGAGGCAGGCGATCAGCACCGCGTCATTGGACGAGACGTTGCGCGTGAGGTTGTTGTCGATCGCCCAGCAGGCACAGGCCGCCACGATCAGCATTGCGCCTGCCGACAGGCTCGCCGCATCCGGCTGCCACGACAGCAGCACGCCCCCCGCGACGATGGCAACCATGCCGAGCACGATCTGCCGGTCGGCATTCTCCTTGAACACGATCCACGCGATCAGGGCGGTAAAGACCCCTTCGACGTTCAGCAGCAGCGACGCCGGCGCGGCGCCGGTCTGGGTCAGCCCGCTCATCAGGAGTGCCGGCCCCAGCACGCCGCCAGCGAGAATCGCCCCGAGCAGCCATGGAATCTCACGACGGGGGATCGCCCCCTCCGCCTGACCCGCTTGCCCCGCTTTCCGGGTCAAACGTCTGACGAGCAGCACCCCTGCCAGGCCCAGGCCGCTACCAAGGTAGAGCAAGCCCGCCAGCAAGATCGGCGAGATCGCCCCGGTCAATGTCTTTGCCAGGGGCGTGCTGGCGCCGAACAACAGCGCGGCCGCGAGAGCGGGAGCAGCGTTACGAACAGACATGTCGGCAATGCAAGGGGAGAACATGGCAATTATCGCGCGTCCCGGGGCAAGCCAGTGCGGATACCCGTTGCACCCGTGCGGTCGTTTGGCTTCCGGACCCTGGGGCTTCCAAGCGGCCAGGTTGATCAGTTGAGCGGTTTGACGCGTCGAAATCCGCGCAGCATCGCGAGGTCATAGGCAATCTTCAGGACGCCGCAGGCAATCAGCGGTGCAGCGACCCACCCGGCTGCCAGCATCGCGCCGGCAAGCGTCGGGCTGATGGCTGCGGCCAGGCTTCTGGGCACCGACGTCAGGCTGGCCGCAGCCGTGCGCTCGGGCGGCGTCACCACCGCCATCACATAGGCCGTCCGGGTCGGCACGTCCAACTGGGAAAGCGCGCTGCGCGCGAGCAGCAACGCCAGGGTCGAGGCAAGCGACGGGGCGAAGGCCGCCGCAATCAGACACAGGCTGGAGGGAATATGGGTGAACACCATCGTGTTGAGCAGGCCGATCTTGCGCGCCAGGGGTACAGCGACAAGCTGGGAGGCGGTCGTCAGCAGCCCGGCCCAGAAGAAGAACCGACCCGCGGCCCCCGGAGACAGTCCAAAGCGCTGCATCAACCACAGCGATAGCAAGGCGTTGACCACTAGGCCACCCGCAAACGCGTCCACGCTGAATAGCAGCGCCAGCCGGACCACGATTGCGCGCGACGGGCCTAGCGGTGTTGCGACGTCGCCAGCCTGCGGATGTGGATCTGGCAGGCGCGCATAAAGCACGCAAAGTGCGGTACCGGTCAAGGCGTAGACAATGAACATCACGCGCATCGCCGCCAGGGCCGACAGGCTTGCATGCGCAGCGAGCCAGCCTGGCAGTGCCGCCGCCAACGCACCGATGGCAGCAGAGAGCGCCCCGATCAGGCTGTATCGGGCAAACAAGGCAGTCCGCGCATCGGGGGTGGATGATTCCGCCAGACGTGCCTGCTCCAGCGGCAGGAACACGCTGACATCCCCGGAGCTTGGGTTGAGCGTGCCGACAAAGGCGACGACCAGCAGCGGCCAGAGGGAAGACAGTCCAGCAAAGCCCACCCCGGTCGCGGCCATCACCGCAGCCGCCAGCATCAGCAAGCGGCGCGGCGCAAAGCGGTTGCCGAGGACGCCAAGCAGTATCGTCGCCAACGCGGAACCGATCAGCGTGGCGCTGCTGATCAGCCCGACGGCCAGTTGCGCGAACCCGAGCGCAAGCAGGTACGCCGGCAACAGCACGGCGATGTATCCGTCGCAGAATCCGCGCAGCGCCCGGCCAATGAGCAGCGGCAAGGCGACGGCATCGACGCCCGACGGCAGAAGCAAGCGGGCGAGCCAGCCCCGAGCGGCATCCACAGCAGCAGATTGGGGCGCGTTCATCCTGGTTTCGTGACGGTGTGAACTATGGTTTGCGGCTTGATGACCTCGCGCAGGTCATGCCGTCGCTCCTTGCGCGAAAAAAGGCCGGTCTTGCGACCGGCCCCATCGTTACCGCGGCGTTGCCTCTGTCGTCACCTGAGGTCGAAGCGGTCCAGGTTCATCACCTTGTTCCACGCTGCCACGAAGTCCTTGACGAACTTCTCCTGGGCATCTGCGCCGCCATACACCTCGGAAACTGCCCGCAGCTCGGAGTTCGAACCGAAGACCAGGTCGACACGCGTGCCAGTCCATTTTGGCGCGCCTGTCATACGGTCGTGGCCTTCGAACACCTCCTGTTCGTCCGACACAGGCTTCCACTCCGTGCCCATGTCGAGCAGGTTCACGAAGAAATCGTTGGACAGCGTTCCAGGGCGCTTCGTGAAGACACCATGCTGCGACTTGCCAAAGTTGGCATCGAGCACGCGCAAGCCGCCTACCAGCACCGTCATCTCGGGCACCGTCAGCCTCAGCAACTGCGCCTTGTCCACCAGCAATTGCTCGGACCGGATCGAGAACTTTCCTTGCAGGTAGTTGCGGAAGCCGTCAGCGATTGGTTCGAGCACCACCATGGCGTCCGGGTCCGTTTTCTCCTGCGAGGCGTCCATGCGTCCCGGCGAGAAAGGCACTGTCACGTTGTGGCCGGCATTCTTCGCCGCCTGCTCGACGCCTGCACACCCGGCCAGCACGATCAGATCCGCCATCGAGACCTTCTTGCCGCCGCTCTGGGCCTTGTTGAACTCGCTCTGGATGCCCTCCAGGATTGGCAGCACCTTCGCCAGTTCGGCGGGCTGGTTGGCGTCCCAGTCCTTCAGCGGCGCCAGGCGGATGCGGGCGCCGTTGGCGCCGCCGCGCTTGTCCGAGCCTCGGAACGTCGATGCCGATGCCCACGCCGTCGACACCAGTTGCGGGATGGTCAGCCCGGAAGCCAGCACCTTGGCCTTGAGTGCGGCAGCATCCTTGTCGTCGACCAAGGGGTGGTCGACCGCCGGGATGGGGTCTTGCCAGAGGAGTTCTTCCTTCGGAACTTCGGGGCCGAGGTAGCGTGCGCGCGGCCCCATGTCGCGGTGGGTCAGCTTGAACCACGCCCGGGCAAACGCATCGGCCAACTCGTCCGGATGCTCGTAGAAGCGGCGCGAGATCTTCTCGTAGATCGGGTCGAACCTTAGCGAGAGGTCGGTCGTCAGCATGGACGGCGAACGACGCTTGGACGGGTCTGCCGGGTCGGGCACGGTACCGGCGCCCGCGTCGCCCTTGGGCTTCCATTGATTCGCGCCGGCCGGGCTCTTCGTCAACTCCCATTCATACTCGAACAGATGCTTGAAGTAGTCGTTGCTCCACTTCGTCGGCGTGGTGGTCCAGATGACTTCCAGGCCGCTGCCGATGGCGTCACCGCCTTTGCCCGTGCCGAAGCTGCTGCGCCAGCCCAGGCCCTGTTCCTCCAGGCCGGCGGCCTCAGGCTCGGGCCCCACATGGGACACGGGACCCGCGCCATGCGTCTTGCCGAAAGCATGGCCGCCCGCGATCAGCGCTACCGTCTCCTCATCGTTCATCGCCATGCGGCGGAATGTCTCGCGGACATCGATCGCGGCAGCAAGCGGGTCCGGGTTGCCATTCGGGCCTTCCGGATTCACGTAGATCAGGCCCATCTGCACCGCAGCCAACGGATTCTCGAGGTTCCGTTTGCCGCTGTAGCGCTTGTCGGCCAGCCACTCGGCCTCGTTCCCCCAGTAGACGGAGTCGTCCGGCTCATAGACGTCCTTGCGCCCCCCGCCGTACCCGAAGGTCTTGAACCCCATCGACTCCAGCGCGACGTTGCCGGCGAGGACGATCAGGTCGGCCCATGAAATCTTGCGGCCGTACTTCTGCTTGATCGGCCAGATCAGCCTGCGCGCCTTGTCCAGGAGGACGTTGTCAGGCCAGCTGCCGGTCGGCGCGAAGCGCTGCTGGCCGGTGCCGGCTCCGCCACGCCCATCGCCGATGCGGTACGTGCCTGCCGCATGCCACGCCATGCGGATGAACAACGGGCCGTAGTGTCCAAAGTCTGCCGGCCACCACGGCTGCGAGTCGGTCATCAACGCCTGCAGATCCTTCTTCACGGCCGCGAAGTCGAGGCTGCTGAATTCCTTCGCATAGTCGAAATCCTCGCCCATGGGATCGGACAATGAGGAGTTCTGGCGGAGGATATGCAGGTTCAGCCGCTCCGGCCACCACTCCTGGAGCGATCGGCCAGCACCTGCCGGATGAAGAAACGGGCACTTTTCTTCCGTTGCCATGTGTGTCTCCTTTGGTCGCCTGTACTCAACGTAACACCATGCTGTGACCATTCGCCCTCATTCGAGGCCAGCCTTGAAGGATCTTCTTCGGATGAGGGACTGAAATGGACGCCACTGTTCGCCCTATCATCCTAGAACGTGATGCCGATGCACCGAAGGAATTAAAGCTGCCGGACGATCTGGACGCGTACGCGTTCCGGATGCCGCTGGCGCCGTGCAGAATTTCTATAATTGTTCGCACAATTGTCGCGATGGGCGCGTCGGAGGATGCAATCATGGCCATGGCTACCACGCTGGCAAGATGCCTTCGCAAAAAGCAAAGCCAGTTCGACACCGTACGTCACCCTGGCAGTTCCGGCAGCATGGCGACGGCACAGGCTGCGCACATCCCCGGGGACCGATTGGCCAAGACAGTCCTGCTGGAAGATAACAGCGGATACGTTGCAGTCGTGATTCCTTCGACTCACCATCTGAAACTGTCGGAAATCTGCTCACAAAGCGGCCGCAAGCTGTCGCTTGCCCATGACTGCGGCGTGCGCGAAGTGTTCAAGGACTGCATCCGCGGGGCGATCCCGCCCGTCGGCATGGCCTACGGGACGCAGACTTGGCTCGACGATAGCCTGCTGACGCACGCCGATGTCTACTTCGAGGCGGGAGACCAGCAGGAACTGGTGCACATGAGCACGGATCAATTCGTCGACCTGATGGCCGACGCACGGCGTGGGCATTTTGCGCACCGGGTTTTATAGGGTCCTATAGCGTCCTATAGAACCCTATAGGACGCTTCTCGAAACCACTCAGCATGAGCGGTGTGAGATGGCACGATGACAGCCATGATCACGCTGCGCACCGACGCCAGCTTCTTCGCGCGTTCAGGAACGCCTTGTGCATACTGAGCGCTTGCCGTATTTGACAAGCCACCAGATGGCGGCCGGAAGCAAGAGAGCAACCAGCAGCCACGCTTCGTCAGCGTCACCGAGCGAATAGGCCAGGCCTTGGCCCAAGCCGTAGCCCGCGCTGGCAATCAGGATTGCCCAGATAATCGCGGCCACCAGGTTCAGAACCAGAAACCGGGACCAGTGCACATTGCTCATGCCGATGGCGATGGGGCCGGCAATGCGCAGCCCGTACAGGAACCGCACGATAAGTATGAGCGGCACGTGATGCTGCTCCAGCAACGCACGCGCACGAGCGGCACGCCGCTCCAAGGAGGGGAACCGTGCCAGCAGTTGCCTGCCGTACCTGCGTCCCAGATAGAAGAAAAACTGGTCACCCAGAAAGCTCGCCAAGGCGGCAATCCCCATGACCGCGGGCAGCCAGAGGTAGCCGTGAAAAGCCGCGGCACCCGCGGCCAGCAGCACGGATTCGCCTTCCAGGAACGTGCCCACGCCAACCGCCGCGTAACCATAAGACTGGATCAAGCCGGCGATGTCCATGTTCAGGTACCTCCCCCTTTTCGCTCACGACCCATTTGGGCTCCGCGCCGCTGGCGACCGAAGCGCCGGCTCAAGCCTTGCCTTGATCTACCGTTGGACATTGCGCTCATGCTGACCCTTCCTGGCGAGTTGGAGAACATGCGCTCCTCAGTTTGGGCGGGCCGGCTTAGCCCAGCCATAGGCTTCCCCTTCGCGGCCCCATCCCAGCGCGATCAGCGCAAGGCGACCAACCAGGGCCCGGGCATCCTGAGAAATAGTGCGAAAGAGACCAGTCAGTAGGTGACCGTGGTCGGCGCGCAAGGGCCGGCGCTGATCAGCCACGCGAAGATTGGCTTGCCCATCCCCTTCGTCCTGTTGCCACAAGGGAAGCAGTACCCCCGGCCTGTTTGAATTGGGTCCTTAGCGCGGCGGCTGGAACGCGTGCCGCCGCGTCCCCGGCGAGGGCCACCCGGCCGATGGCCTGCGGCCGTCCCCTTCTCCTTTCTGTGTCCGATTTGTAAGTTCTTGTACATGCGAATGTAAACCATTATCATTTGCAACTCCATTTGCATTTACGTAGCCATCACCTTGTCTCGGAACCGTCCGCCCCTCCGCTGCCGCTCGATGTCGATCGTTGCCGGCACGCTCCTTTGCCCCTGGCTGTCGCCTGGTAGCGCGATGGCAGAGGAATCCGGGGCGCTGCCCACCATCGTGGTCACCGGCACTCGCTCCGAGAAGCTGGCGGACGAGACGCCGGTGCGGACCGAAGTGGTGGACCGGCGAGAAATCGAGCGCACCCATGCGCGCACGCTGAAGGACGCGCTGGAAAACGTTCCCGGCCTCCAGCTGCGCGAGATCCACGGCAAGTCCGGGTATGAGGTGACGCTGCAAGGCATGTCCAGCGACCAGGTGCTGGTGCTGATAGACGGCCTGCCGATCTCGGCCAGCACGGGCTCGACGGTGGATGTCTCGCAATACCTGCTGACCGAAGTGGACCGGGTCGAAGTGGTCAAGGGCGCGAGTTCCGCACAGTACGGCAGCTCCGCCATGGGCGGGGTCATCAACGTCATCACCCGGCCGGTCGCGCGCGGATTCTCCGGCGCCGCCTCGGTGGATGCGGGCAGCTATGGCGCGCAGAACGCCAGCGGCTCGCCCGGCGCCCTGCACGGCAATGTCCGGCTGGAAGGCGGAGGCGAGCAATGGCGGGCGCGGATCGCGGCGGACGCCCTCGACAACAAGGGCTTCGCGGTCGATCCGGACGGCTGGACGCGTCATGGCGACGCGGTCCGGCGGCAGCAGTACGCGGGCCGCCTGGAATGGCTGCCGAGCGCGGCCGGAAGCCTGTGGATCGACGCCAGCACCTACCGCGAGACGGACGAGCAGCGCTACCGGTACTTCGCCCCGCCCGTGCAGGTGCCGCAGCGCAAGACCGAGGACATCACGCGCGACCGCTTTACCTTCGGCGGGAAATGGCGCTTCGGCAATGGCGTGCAGGCAAGAGTGGCCGGCATGACCGAGGGCTATGACAGCACGACGCAGGAATACTCGAACGCTTTCCGCACCGCGACCCGCGCGTCGTCGCAGCGCACCGATCACCTGTCGCTTCAGTTCGACATGCCGGCATGGAAGTCCCAGCTCTGGCAGTTCGGTGGCGACCTGCACCGCGAGAGCCTGAGCCAGACCGCCAACGGCAACTCCGAACTGCTCGGCAATGCGCGGCGCAGCGCGGCCGAGCTCTACGCGCAGAACGACATCTTCTTCAATGACACCTGGGAGATGGTGGTCGGCCTGCGCGGCCAGCACGACTCGGACTTCGGCAGCCACTTCGCGCCGAAGGTCGGCGTGCGCGCGAATGTGCTGACGGGGGAGGCGTGGAAAGGGGTCGTGCGCGCGAACTACGGACAGGGTTACCGCGTGCCGAACCTGAAGGAGCGCCACTTCCTGTTCGACCACAGCTCGCTTGGCTACATCGTGCTCGGCAACCCGAACCTGAAGCCGGAATCGTCCAACAGCTTCCAGCTGGGCAGCACGCTCAGCTGGCAGGACCGCCTGACGCTGGATGCAAATCTCTTCTACAACCGGGTGACCGACCTGATCCAGACCGACATGAGCAATTTCACGGTGGTCAATGGCATTGCGGTCTACACCTACCGCAACGTGGCCCGGGCCCGCACGCAAGGCATGGAGGCCTCCTTGCGCTGGCAGGCCAGCAGCCGGCTGGGGCTGAACGCCGCCTACACCTTCACGGATACCGAGGACCTGAACACCGGCACGGAGCTGACGCGGCGCCCGCGCAATATGGCGCGGCTGGGCATGGACTGGCGCGTGCTGCCCGCCACGGAGCTGTCCGTGCGCGGCCGCTACCAGAGCAGCGAACTGGTCGACTCGGCCACGGGCGCCCGCTCGCCCGGCTGGACCACCCTCGATCTCGTGCTGAACCAGAAGCTCGGCCGCAACGTGACCGCCTTCATCGGGGTCAACAACCTCTTCGACAGGCAGCGCGACTTCTCGAACGCCAATGACTTCGGGCCCGTGGCAGGCAGGTTCATTTACCTCGGCGCGCGTTTCAGCGTGGATGCCGCCCACTAAGAGCAAGTCAACAGGGGAGAAATTTGAAGATGAAGCATAGATCTGTATCGACATTCGGCGCGGCCATGCTGGCCATCACGCTGGCGGCGTGCGGCGGCGGCGGGGACGACGGCAACGCTGGCAACCAGCCGGGCACCGGGACACCCAATACCAGCAGCTTCACCCAGTCCGCCAAGTGGACGTTCACCTTGCCCGCCGCCGGCACCGCGATCTGCTATGACTTCAATGCCAAGGCGGAAGTCGCGGGCTGCACCGGCAATGCCTGGGACCTGAAGGTCAAGAGCAGCGGCATGACGCCCACGCTGTGGACCAATAGCGGCACCAGCGGCACGGGCGCCGGCGGCGCCTTCGGCGGTCCGTTCGACCACAGCTGGACGGAGCTGCGAGCATGGAAGAACGCCACCACGGATCCGGTGAGCGGCACCATCCCGTCGACCCTCTTCTTCAAGGACGCGGCCAGCGGCGTGTTCTCCGCTTCGAACGACATCGGCTCGGCGTTCCTCGAGTACGGCGTGAAAGGCAGCAGCGACCACCTGCTCTACCCGAACTACCGGACCTTCCTGATCACCACGGACAGCACCAAGGCCGATCCGGTCGGCACGGCGGCCGCGCCTGTCTTCGCACTCCAGATCACCGGCTACTACGGCGGCGCCGGCGGCACCACGCCGGCCAATCCCTCGTTCCGCTGGGTCGACCGCAGCGCGCCCGCCACGGTGCGCACGGCGACGGTCAATGCCGCCAGCGACTGGGTCTACTTCGACTTGGTGGCCGGCGCGCAGACCACGGCGAGCGGCAACTGGCATATCGCCTTCAACCGCTACAACCTCAAGCTGAACGGCGGCGAATCCGGCAGCAGCAAGGTGGCCGGCTTCCTGGCGAAGACGCCTGCAGGCTTCTATGACGCCAACGGCAAGCCGATCGCGGCGAAGTTCACCGATGCGTCCAACCTCGCCGGCACGCAGGCAGACCTGAGCGCGGCGGATCTCGCGGTGCCCGCGAGTGCCAGCAAGTGGGTCAAGGATGCAAACGCTTCGCCGCTGAACCCGACCCAGACCGGCACCTACCCCAATCCCCTGAACTTCGGCTGGTACACGTATTACCCGACTGCGGCTGCCGCCTCGGCGGCAGGGCTGCCGGCGGTGGCGCACCTGATCAAGGCCAACACCGAGGGCGCGAGCCTGCTGCGGGGCGGAGAAGGCCAGACCTATGCGCGCTTCCACGTGGCACAGATCCAGTACGCCGACCCCGGCAACGCCTCGAGCGCGCAGACCTGGACCATTGAATTCGACGTCCAGCCCTGACACCGCGCACCGGCGCGCACCGCGGCCGCCGGCCGCGGCGCGATGACTCGGGCCTTGAATACACAGAAATGGAAGACAACAACATGGAAGCCCTGCGGGAACGCCATCAGCAATTGCTCAGCCAGGAGCCCAAGCTCCGCATCCGCGAGCGCGCGCTTCGCCTGGAGGTGCCGGAGGCCGCGCTGGTCGCTGCCGGTTGCGGCGTGGACGCGCAGGAACTGGCCGGCACGGCCCAGGCGCTGTTCCGCGACCTGGGCGGGCTCGGCCCCGTCATGGCACTGTCGCGCAACGACGCAGCCGTGCACGAGCGCCACGGCCACTACCTGGACATCCAGGCGGAAGGTCCGGTCGGCATCGTGCTGGGGCCGGACATCGACCTGCGCATGTTCTTCGGCGGCTGGAAGTACTTCTACGCCGTCACGGAGAACGGCCGCCAGAGCATCCAGTTCTTCGACAAGAGCGGCGAAGCGGTGCACAAGGTCTACCGCACCGCGCAGACCGACGGGGCGGCATGGGACGCCTATGTGGCCAAGTACGCGGCCAGTGCCGGCACGCCGGTCGTCGCCGGGCGGTTCGCCCCGACCGAGGAGGCGGACGCGCCCGCCGACGCCGGCGCGCTGCGCGCCCATTGGCTGGCATTGACCGATACCCACGACTTCTTCGCGATGCTGTGCAAGTTCAAGGTATCGCGCCTTGGCGCATTGCGCGCGGCGGGCGAGGACCTGGCCCAGCAGGTCGGTGGCGAGGCGGTGGAGACCATGCTCGGCGAGGCGGCCGCTACCGGCCTGCCGATCATGTGCTTCGTGGCCAACCGGGGCATCGTGCAGATCCACACCGGGCCGGTCAAGCGTCTGCTGCGCACCGGCCCCTGGTTCAACGTGCTGGATGACACGTTCAACCTGCACCTGAACACCGAGGCGGTGGCCTCGAGCTGGGTGGTCAACAAACCCACCAGCGATGGCTGGGTCACCTCCCTGGAGCTCTACTGCGCCGGCGGCGAACTGATCGTGCAGTTCTTCGGCGCGCGCAAGCCGGGCAAGCCGGAACTGCCGGCCTGGCGCGGACTGCTGCAGTCGCTGTGCACGCAGCCGCTGGCCGCCTGATTGGCTGACTGATTGATCGACATTCCTTCCTCCTCACCTTGAAGTCCTGATGAAGACTCTTCGCCATGCGCTGTTGTGCCTGCTATGCGTGCTGTGTGCCGCCGGTCTCGCGCACGCGGCGCCACCGGCGCGCGTCGTCGGCCTCGGCGGCCCCATCACCGAGATCGTCTACGCGCTCGATGCGGGGGACCGGCTGGTCGGTGCCGATACATCCAGCCTGTACCCGCCCGCCGCGCTCAAGCTGCCCAAGGTCGGCTACTACCGCGCGTTTTCCGTCGAAGGGGTGGCCAGCCTGAAGCCCGACCTCGTCCTCGCCTCTGACCAGAGCGGGCCGCTGCAGTCGCTCGAACGATTGCAGCGTCTCGGCAGCAAGGTCGTGGTGGTGCCTTCGGCGCCGACGCTTGCAGCCCTGGACCAGCGCATCCTCGGCGTGGCCGCGGCGCTGGATCTGGACTCTCGCGGCGCGGCACTGGTCGACAAGATCCACGCGGCGCTGCGCGAGATCAAGCCCGCCGCCAAGCCGCTGCGCGTGCTGCTGGTCAGCAGCCACACCGGCAAGCTCGAAGCCGCGGGGGACGACACGGCCGCCGCCGCCATGCTCCGGCTGGTGGGGGCCACCAATGTGCTGGCCGCGCAAAGCGGCTACAAGCCATTCTCGGCCGAAGCCGCTGCGGCGCTCCGTCCCGACGTCATCGTCACCACCACGCTGTCCGTCAGCGGCATCGGCGGCCTCGATGCCTTCCTCGCGCAGCCGGGCCTGAGCGTGACACCCGCGGCCAAGGCCAGGCGCGTGGTCGTCATGGATGACCTGCTGCTGCTCGGCTTCGGTCCCCGCCTGCCCGAAGCCTTGCGCCAGCTTGGATCCGGCCTGTCCGCCAAGGCCGCCAAGTCCGCCGTCAGCCGCTGACGTGGACTCCGGCCCCCCCTTATCGGCTTCCCCTTACCCCGCCCCTCGGATCCGCGCTTGATTACGTTTCGCTTCTGCATCCCCCGCCTGCCGCGCCTGCTGCGCCAGTTGCACCCCTCGCCGGTCCAGGTCTTCGCCGCCTTGTGTGTGGGGCTCGCCGCCGTGGCCGTCTGTGCCGCCGCCAGCGGCGCGCTGGCCATTCCGCGCAGCCAGGTCCTGCCCCTGTTGTTCACGCCCGCAGCCGAAGGCGACGCCGCGATGTGGCGCAGCGTGTTGCTGGAGGTGCGCCTGCCGCGCATCGCGCTGGCCATGACCGCGGGCGGCGCGCTCGCGCTGGCTGGCGCCGTGATGCAGGCCCTGTTCCGCAATCCGCTGGCCGAGCCGGGGCTGATCGGCATCTCGCTGGGGGGCGCAGCGGGCGCCGTGGTCGCCATCGTGGCCGGCGCGCAAGGACTCGGCGGGATCGCGCCGGCCGCGTTCGCTGGCAGTCTCGCCGCCACGGCGCTGGCCTATCGCGTGGGCACCCGGCGGCCCGGCGCAGCCAATCTGCTGCTGGCCGGCGTTGCTATCAATGCCATCTGCGCGAGCGTGGTGGGGTTCTTCACCTATCAGGCCAACGATGTGCAGCTTCGCAACCTGACGTTCTGGAACATGGGGAGCCTGGCCGGCGCCAGCTGGCACCTGCTCGCCTGGCTGGTGCCGATGGCGCTCGTGCTGTGTGCGCTGCTGCTGCGCGACTGGCGTGCCATGAACGCCTTGCTGCTGGGCGAACGGGAGGCCCAGCATCTCGGCTTCGACCTGAAACGGCTGCGCCGGCGCCTGATCGTGCTGGCGGCGCTGCTGGTCGGGCCGCTGGTAGCAGTAACGGGCACGATCGGCTTCGTCGGCCTGGTTGTCCCGCACCTGGTCCGCCTCCCGCTCGGCGCCGACCATCGCTGGCTGTTGCCGAACACACTGGCTGGCGGGGCCATCGCATTGACGCTGGCCGATTGGCTGGCGCGCATCGCCGTGATTCCCGCGGAGCTGCCCATCGGCATCGTCACCAGCCTGGTCGGCGGGCCTTTCCTCTTGTGGATGTTGACGCGAAAGGCGGCATGACATGCTATCCGCACGTGGACTGACCTGTCACCGCGGCGCTCGCCGCGTGCTAGAAGGAATTGATCTGGACTTGCATGCCGGCGAGGTGCTGGGTGTGCTGGGCGCCAACGGCGCCGGCAAGACGACGTTGCTGGCAGCGCTGGCCGGCGAGTTGGATGCCAGCCTTGGCGAGGTGACGCTCGCTGGCCGTCCGCTGCGCCAATGGTCCACACAGGCGCTGGCGCGCCGCCGGGCCGTCCTGCCCCAATCTCCCAAGCTCGGCTTCGATCTCTCGGTGCGCGAGGTGGTGGCCATGGGCGCGTATCCGTTTCCCGAACTCGACGCCGCCGACGAGGCAGCGCAGACGGTGCGGGCACTGCGGCTTGCCGATGTCGAAGCCCTGGCGGATCGCCGCTATCCTGGATTGTCGGGCGGCGAGCAGCAGCGCGTGCAATTCGCGCGCACGCTGGTGCAGCTACTCGCCTGCCGAGCGCCTGGCGAATACCGTGTGCTCTTCCTCGACGAACCGATCTCCAGCCTCGACCCGAGGCACCAGTTGCTGCTGCTGCAAGCGGTGCGGTCCCTGAGCCGCTCGGAGAACCTCGCGGTGCTGGTGGTCCTGCATGACGTCAACCTGGCCGCGCGCTGGTGCGACCGGCTTCTGCTGCTCGCCGGCGGCACGTCGGTTGCCCATGGCGCGCCGGCCGAGGTCCTGACGCCCCAGACGCTCGAAGCGGTCTATCAGTTGCCGGCGCAGGTAACGCTCGATGCATCCGGGCAGCCTGCGCCACTCGTATCGTTCAGCCTTCCCTGAGGACCTGCGCGGCGGCCACATATGCTGGCAGGTGCCGATCGCCGACTAAGTGTCGCCCCGCGTAGGAACAACTCTCGGCACCGTGATCCAGCTCGGCGCTGTGAGCGGGCCGCTGGCGGACCGACTGAACGGATTCGTCGTCGACCACCACCAGCGGGCCCCGCGACCCAGACTTACTCCACCGTCACCGACTTGGCCAGGTTGCGCGGCTTGTCGACGTCGGTGCCGCGCGCGCAGGCGGTGTGGTAAGCCAGCAGTTGCAGCGGCACCACGTGCAGGATCGGGGACAGCGCGCCATAGTGCTCGGGCATGCGGATCACCTGGATGCCGTCGCTGGACTGGATCTGCGTATCGCTGTCGGCGAACACGTAGAGGCGCCCGCCGCGCGCGCGCACTTCCTGGATGTTCGACTTGAGCTTCTCCAGCAGCGCGTCATTGGGCGCGACCGTGACCACCGGCATCGCCTCGGTGACCAGTGCCAGCGGGCCGTGCTTCAGCTCGCCGGCCGGATAGGCCTCGGCGTGGATGTACGAGATTTCCTTGAGCTTGAGCGCGCCTTCGAGGGCGATCGGGTAATGCAGGCCGCGGCCCAGGAAGAGCGCATTCTCGCGGCGGGCGAACTCCTCCGCCCAGGCCATGATCTGCGGCTCCAGCGCCAGCACGCCGTGCAGCGCAACCGGCAGGTGGCGCAGGTTGGCAAGTGCAGCGGCCTCGGCCGGCTCGCCGAGCAGGCCGCGCACCTTGGCCAGCGCCAGCGTCAGCATGTAGAGCGCGGCGAGCTGCGTGGTGAAGGCCTTGGTCGAGGCCACGCCGATCTCGGTGCCGGCGCGGGTCAGGAAGCGCAGTTCGGTCTCGCGCACCATGGCGCTGGTGGCGACGTTGCAGACCGCCAGCGTATGTTCATGGCCGAGCGCCTTGGCGTGGCGCAGCGCGGCCAGCGTGTCGGCGGTCTCGCCGGACTGGGAGATCACGATCACCAGCGCGCGCGGGTTCGGCACGGTCTCGCGATAACGGTACTCGCTGGCCACCTCGACCTGGGTCGGGATCCGCGCGATCGATTCCAGCCAATACTTGGCGGTGCAGCCCGAGTAGTAGCTGGTGCCGCAGGCGAGGATCAGCACGCTGTCGATGCCCGCGAAGACCTCGGCGGCACGCTCGCCGAACAGGTCAGGGCTGATGGCATCGATGCCATCCAGCGTGTCGCCCAGGGCGCGCGGCTGCTCGAAGATCTCCTTCTGCATGAAGTGGCGATAGGGCCCGAGCTCGACCGCGGCGGCGTGCGCCTGCACCTCGCGCGCCTCGCGCACCACGGCATGGTCGTGCACGTCGTGAATCTTCACGCTGTCGCGCGTGAGCTCCACCACGTCGCCCTCTTCCAGGTAGATCGCGCGGTTGGCGGTACCGGCCACGGCCAGCGCGTCCGAGGCAAGGAAGGCCTCGTGCTCGCCCAGCGCCACCACCAGCGGCGAGCCGGCGCGTGCGCCGACCACGCGGTCGGGCTGGTCCTTGGCGACGACGGCGATGGCATAGGCGCCGTGCAGCCGCTTGGTGACCGCGCGCACCGAGGCGAACAGGTCGCCGCGCGTGGCGCCGCTCGGGTAGGTGTAGGCCTGGTGGATCAGGTGGGCCACCACTTCGGTGTCGGTCTGCGACTCGAAGCCGTAGCCGACCGCGCGCAGCTCTTCACGTAGCGGCTCGTAGTTCTCGATGATGCCGTTATGCACCAGCGCGATGGTCTCGCCCGAGAAGTGCGGGTGGGCGTTGACGGTGTCCGGCTTGCCGTGGGTGGCCCAGCGCGTGTGCGCCACACCGACGTGGCCCGCCAGCCCCGAGGCCTGGGTCTGGGCATCCAGTTCTGCGACGCGCGACACGGTGCGGGCGCGTTCGAGGGCGCCGTCGCGCACCACGGCCACGCCGCAGGAATCGTAGCCGCGGTACTCCAGACGGCGCAGGCCCTCGATCAGGACCGGAACGATGTTGCGCGAGGAAATCGCGCCTACGATGCCACACATGTCAGATACTCCCTGCGGCGCGCCACGGTGCTGCGCGCGATATTGGATATGCCGTCAGGCACCGACCACAGCGCCTGACGGAATGCATTACTTGCGCGCCTGCTTGACCGGACGCTGCCAGGCGTCGATGGTCAACTGCTTGGCACGCGACAGCGTCAGCTTGTCCGCTGCGGCTTCCTTGGTCAGCGTGGTGCCGGCACCGATGGTGGCGCCGCGGCGCACCGTGACCGGTGCCACCAGCTGCGTGTCGGAGCCGATGAAGACATCGTCCTCGATCACCGTGCGGTGCTTGTTCACACCGTCATAATTGCAGGTGATGGTGCCAGCGCCAATATTGACGCGCGAGCCGACTGTGGCGTCGCCCACGTAGGCCAGGTGGTTGGCCTTGCTGTGCGCGGCGATCTGGCTGTTCTTGACTTCGACGAAGTTGCCGATGTGCACGTCCTCGCCGAGCTCAGCACCGGGACGCAGCCGCGCATAGGGGCCGATGCGCCCGGCCGGGCCGACATGCGCGCCCTCCACATGGCAGAAGGGCTGCAAGCGTGCGCCCGCGTCGATCACGCTGTCCCGGATCACGCAATGCGCGCCCACCTGCACGCCGTCGCCCAGGTGCACGCGGCCCTCGAAGACGCAGCCGACGTCGATGACCACGTCACGGCCGCAGCTCAGCTCACCGCGCACATCGATGCGCGCCGGGTCCAGCAGCGTTACGCCGGCTTCCAGCAAACCCTGCGCCACGTTGCGCTGGTGGATGCGCTCGAGCTCGGCCAGCTGCACCTTGCTGTTGACGCCGAGCGTCTCCCACAGCGCGGCCGGCTGCGCCGACACGATCTCCACGCCATCGTCCGCCGCGCGCGCGACGGTGTCGGTCAGGTAGTACTCGCCCTGGGCATTGTCGTTGCCCAGCGTGGCGAGCCAGCGCTGCAGGTGGCCGGTCGGGCAGATGATGATGCCGGTGTTGATCTCGCCGATGGCGCGCTCCGCCTCGGTGGCATCCTTCTGCTCCACGATGCGCACGATGCTGCCCGTCGCATCACGCACGATGCGCCCGTATCCGGTAGGATCGGACATTTCCACCGTGAGGATGCCGAAGCGCTGCGTACCGGCCGCCTCGACCAGCCCGGCCAGCGTGGCCGGCGTGGTCAGCGGCACGTCGCCGTACAGCACCAGGGTGGGCTGCGCCGCGTCGAGCAACGGCAAGGCTTGCATCACTGCGTGTCCGGTGCCGAGCTGCTCGGTCTGTTCGGCGAACGCGACATCGTCGGCCGCCACCGCCTCGCGCACGCGCTGCGCGCCATGGCCCACCACCACCACCAGACGCGCAGGCGACAGTGCGCGAGCCGTATCAAGCACATGTGCCAGCAGGGGCCGGCCGGCCAGCGGGTGCAGCACCTTGGGCAAGTCGGAATGCATCCGCTTGCCTTTGCCGGCGGCGAGAATGACGATATTCACAAGGAGATTCCTAAGTGAGTCAGTCCAAATTGAACCGGAATTCTATTCAATGCGCCTATTGCAATACCCCCCGCGCGAAGGGACCGGTCAGGGTTGACTCTGGACCTCGAAAGCCTTGCCAGGCTTGGGTTAGCGGGCAGTCGGCCATTGCGCGAAAGGTGCGCGGCGATTCTATCACGGGGCTTTCGGATGCTTCCTGCTGCATTGCGGAAATTTACATTCGCGCCCGACGCGGACTGGCACTCATTTTCGCCATATTCGCGTTGTCTGCACTTTCCGCCTGCAGCGCCCTGAAACTGAGCTACCAGCAAGGCGACAGGCTGGCCTACTGGTGGATCGACCACTATGTCGATGTCAACGACGCGCAGGAAGTCCCCACGCGCGAGGCGATCGCGCGCTTCTTCGCCTGGCATCGCAAGGAGCAGTTGCCGGAGATCGTCGGGCTGCTGGGCGAGGCCAAGGCGCAGGTGCAGCAGCCGATGGACGTGGCCGGCCTGGCGCGGCTGCAGCAGGATAGCCAGCGCTTGGCGCGCGAGGCCTACGAACGCGCCCTGCCCGACGTCGCCGACCTGATGCGGACGCTCGACGCCAAGCAGATCGCACGCATGCAGGCCAAGCTGGCCGATGGCAACGTCAAGTATCGGAAGAAGTACCTCGACGGCGATGCCGAGGACCGCGAGGACGCCCGCTTCGACAAGGTGATGCAGTACGCCAAGCTGATCTACGGCCGCTTCTCGGATGAACAGGAAGCCACCATCCGCGCCGCCACAGCACCGCTGGTGGCCGACGCCGAGGCGCGCTATGCCGAACGCGTAGCGCGCCAGCAGGAATGGCTGGCACTGGCGCGCCGCGTGCAGGCGGAGCGCCCGTCACGCGACCAGGCCATCGCCTGGCTCAGGCGCTTTGGCGACCACTGGCAGGCCGCCCCGACGGCCGACCGCGAGGGCCGCCAGCGTGCCTACAATGAAGCCGGCCTGGCGCTGGCGACAACCATTGCCAACTTGACCACGTCCGAGCAGAAACGGCATGCGGTCGAGCGCCTGCAGGGATGGATAGACGACGCGCAGGCACTGCAGCGCGAAGGCAAGCGCGCGGCGCCGCGCCAGGCGGCCAACTGAATGGCCTGCTGCAGATAACGCGCGGCCGCCGCCACCCCGGGGCGGCGGGTTCTCGCTCAGCCCGGAATCCGATCGGCGTCGGCAGCCGGCAACTCGGCTGGCGGCGTGGCAGGCGTGGCAGGCGCGGCGGCGGCCGGCCGCTCGAAGCGCACGAACTCCATGCGATTGGCCTCGACGTTGCCGGTGAACACGAGCGGCTGCTGGGCGAAGGTGCTGTCGCCGAACAGCGAAGCCTCGTCGACCTTGGCCAGGCCGGTGGCCAGGCCGTTGAAGTCGAACAGTTCCGTGTCGGCCAGGTGGGACGGCACCACGTTGCGCAGCGCCGCGAAGATGTTGTCGATGCGGCCCGGATTCTGCCGCTCCCATTCCTGCAGCATCTCACCGACCTTCTTGCGCTGCAGGTTCTCCTGCGAACCGCACAGATTGCAGGGAATGATCGGGAACGCCATCGCGCGCGCATAGGCGGCGATGTCCTTCTCCGGGCAGTAGGCCAGCGGGCGGATGACGATGTGCTGGCCGTCGTCGGTGGCCAGCTTGGGCGGCATGCCCTTCAGCTTGCCGCCGAAGAACATGTTCAGGAAGAAGGTCTGGACCATGTCGTCGCGGTGGTGGCCCAGCGCGATCTTGTTGGCGCCCAGTTCCTTGGCGGTACGGTAGATCACGCCGCGGCGCAGGCGCGAGCACAGCGAGCAGGTGGTCTTGCCCTCGGGCACCTTCTCCTTGACGATCGAATAGGTGTCAGCCTCGACGATCACATACTCGACGCCGATCGACTTCAGGTACTCGGGCAGCACATGCTCGGGAAAGCCCGGCTGCTTCTGGTCCAGGTTCATCGCGATCAGCTTGAACTTGATGGGCGCGCGCTTCTGCAGCGCCATCAGGACCGACAGCATGGTGTAGGAGTCCTTGCCACCCGACAGGCACACCATCACCGTGTCGCCATCCTCGATCATCTTGAAGTCGCCGATGGCGCGGCCGGTCTGGGACTGCAGGTAGGTCTCCAGGCGGTAGAAGTTCTTCGAATGGGTGGCGGTGGTCATGGCGGTAGGGACTTGGGCAAGGGCCGGGACGCGACAAGCGCCCGAAGCGGCACCCGGCGGACTAAAAACGCCGCCGAACCTGATATTTTAGCGTGCCGGCGCCGGGCGCGCCTGGCACGTACGGCACGCCTGCGGGCTCAGGCGGCCTGGCTCTTGATGTGGAACACCTCCACGCCGACGGATTCACAATCGGGGTAGACATCGGGCTTCTCGGTCGAGACGCGCACGGCGCGCACCTTCGGGTGCTTCAGCATGGCGCGCGCCACGTCGTCGCACAGGGTCTCCTGCAGGTGCACATGGCCCTGCGCCATGCGCTCGGCCACGGTGCTGCGCATGAAGTCGTAGTCGACGACCTCGTGCAGCTTGTCATCCTGCGGCGTGCTCTGGGCCAGCGGCACGTACAGATCGATATTGATCAGCACGCGCTGCTCGCCCTTCTTCTCGAATTCATGCACGCCGATATTGATCTGGACTTCGTAGTTGCGCAGGAACAGGCGGCGGCAGTCCTGCAGGCTGGGATGGGAAAGGGCGGCGGGCATGGTCATGGGACAGATGGAAAACAGTGGGGGCGGGTTGTGCGGGAAATGTGCGGGAAACGCACTGAAAACGCGCGGAAGGACGGGCGGCACACCGGCCGCCCGCGGGCTCACTCGGTCAGGAACATCACGTCGCGGGCCAGCGGCATCAGGTGCTGGCCGCCATCGACGTACAGGGTGGTGCCGGTCACGGCGCGCGCCTCCGCCAGGTAGGCCACCGCCTGGGCGATGTCCTCGGTCGTGGACGACTGGCCAAGCGGCGTCATGCGGTGGGCGCGCTTGAAGCCCTGGCCGCTCTGCTCGCCCGAGACCAGCGTGATGCCAGGCGCCACGCCGACCACCCGCAGCGTGGGAGCCAGCGCCTGGGCGAGCTGCATGGTCGCCGTCTGCAGCGCGGCCTTCGACAGCGTATAGGAGAGAAAGTCCGGGTTGAGATTGCTCAGCTTCTGGTCCAGCAGATTGATCACCACGCCGCGCTTGTTATTGCCGAGTGCCTTGTGCAACTCACGCGACAAGAGCAGCGGCGCCGCCACGTTGGTGCGCATATGGGTGTCGAGCGAGGCATAGGAAAAACTCGTTGCCACGTCATACTGGAACAGCGAGGCGTTGTTGACCAGGCAGGTCGGCACGTCCAGCGCGGCTGCGCAGGCGCCGATCAGGCCGGTGGTGGCGGCCTCGTCGGCCAGGTCGGCCTGCAGCACGGCGGCGCGGCGGCCGGCGGCGCGGACCAGGGCGGCCACCTCCTCGGCTTCCTCGCGCGAGCGGTGGCAGTGCACGGCCACGTCCCAGCCGCGCGCGGCCAGCTCCAGCGCGATCGCGCGTCCGAGCCGGCGCGCACCGCCCGTAACGAGCGCGACGCCGCGCGCGGCGCCGGAAGAGCCGCTGGATGAAGCGCCGGCTGAATCGCCAGGATTGGGCGCGGCGGAAGAGGAAGATGCGTCTGGCATTGCTACAATCGCGATATGCAGAAAGGTCTTAGTTTACCCCTTCCCCCGGACGATGCGCTCGCTGCGTCGGCCGCACTGTCCGTGCGCATCGGCGATGCCATCGATGCCGCGGGCGGCTGGCTCGGTTTCGACCGCTATATGTCGATAGCGTTGTACGAGCCGGGCCTGGGCTACTACAGCGGCGGCGCCGCGAAGTTCGGCCGCGACGCGAGCGATGGCAGCGACTTCATCACCGCCCCCGAGCTGAGCCCCTTCTTCGCGCGCACGCTTGCGCGCCAGTTCGCTCCGCTGCTCGCAGGCGGCCTGCCCGAGGTGATGGAGTTCGGCGCCGGCACGGGCCGGCTGGCAGCCGACCTGCTGCTGGCGCTGGAGGCCGAGGGCGCATTGCCGCGCCGGTACGCCATCGTCGAGCTGTCGGGCGAACTGCGGGCGCGCCAGCAGGCCACGCTGGCCGAGCGCGCACCCCACCTGGCCGGACTGGTGAGCTGGCTCGACCGCCTGCCGGCGCACTTCGAAGGCGTGGTGGTCGGCAACGAGGTGCTCGACGCCATGCCGGTGCGGCTGTTCGCGCGCCAGGACGGACGCTGGCACGAGCGCGGCGTGGCGCGCCATGCGGACCCCGACGTGCCGGGCTTCGCCTTTGCCGACCGGGCGCTGGCGCAGGCCGATGCGCCCACCGAACTGCTGGCCGTCCCCGGCACGCACGATGTGGTCACCGAGACCCATGCCGAGGCCGAGGGTTTCGTGCGCGCCATCGGTGCCATGCTGTCGCGCGGGGCCGCCTTTTTCGTCGACTACGGCTTCCCCGCGGCCGAGTACTACCACCCGCAGCGCGCCGAAGGCACGCTGATGTGCCACTACCGCCATCACGCGCACCCCGATCCCTTCCTCTACCCGGGCCTGCAGGACATCACGGCGCACGTGAACTTCAGCGGCGTCGCCCACACCGGCGTCGACGCCGGGCTGGAGGTGGCGGGCTTCGCCTCGCAGGCGCGCTTCCTGATGAACGCCGGCATCACCGACCTGCTGATGGCGCTGGACCCGTCCGACGTGCGCAGCTTCCTGCCCGCGGCCAACGGCGTGCAGAAACTGCTCTCCGAGGCCGAGATGGGCGAGCTGTTCAAGGTGATTGCGCTGACGCGCGGGCTGGAAGGCCTGGACGCCGCGCAGCCGCTGGCCGGATTCGCCCGCGGCGACCGCAGCCACGCGCTCTAGCGCACCCGCCGCACGCAGACGCACGGGAACGCACGGAGACGCACACACCATGCTGCGCTGGACCTTCACCATCTTCCTGAGCGTGGTCGTGCTGTCAGCTGCGCTGCCCTGGCTGCAGAAGCTGGGCATCGGCCGGCTGCCCGGCGATGTGCGCTTCCGCCTGTTCGGCCGTGACTACGTGCTGCCCTTCGCCTCGACCATCCTGCTGTCGCTGCTGGCACTGATGATCGGCCGGCTGCTGTAGCGCCGGGGGCACGCCCCCGTGCTGCCCTCCCGGGCTCCCGCCTGGCTACTCCCCCAGCTGAGCCTGCACCGCAGCGACGCGCGCCGCGTGCACGCGCTCGCGGATCTGCCCGACATCGTTGCCGCATGCGCGCGCAATCGCACCGGCGTCGACACCGGCGGCCGCCTCCCGCGCGGCCAGCAAGCGCGCGGCCTGCGGATAGGCGCGCGCCTCGAAACCGAGGCGTCCGCGCGCGTCGGCCTCGCAGGCCTGCAGCGCCTGGACGAAGCGTTCCGGCTTGCGCAGCGCATCGCAGCGCTCCAGCAGCCGCACCATAGCGGCGGCGCCCAGCTCAAGCGAGCGGTGGATATTGCTGTGCTCGCGTGCCACCACCAGGGCCAGGTCGCGGCAATCATTGGGCACGCGCAGGCGCTGGCAGACGTCCGTCAGCAGCTCGACACTGCGCCCCTCATGGCCGACATGGCGCGGCAGCACGGCGGCCGGCGTCGCGCCCTTGCCGAGGTCGTGCGCGAGCGCAGCGAAGCGCACCGGCAGCGGCGCGTCCATCGCCGCCGCGGTGTCGATGACCATCATCACATGCACGCCGGTATCCACCTCGGGGTGGTAGTCGGCGCGCTGCGGCACGCCCCACAGCCGGTCGAGTTCGGGCAGCAGCCGCGCCAGCGCGCCGCAGGCGCGCAGCACCTCGAACATGCGTGAGGGCCGCGCTTCCATCAATCCGCGCGCCAGTTCCTGCCACACGCGCTCCGGCACCAGCGCGTCGACCTCGCCGCCCTCGACCATGGTGCGCATCAGCGCGGCGGTCTCGGCAGCCACGCCAAAGTCATGGAAGCGCGCGGCGAAGCGGCCCACGCGCAGGATGCGCACGGGGTCCTCGACGAAGGCATCGGAGACGTGGCGGAACAGCCTGGCGGCCAGGTCGCGCTGCCCGCCGAAGGGGTCGATGACCGGGCCGGTCAGCGCGCCGTCGGCGCCGACTTCGCGCGCCATCGCGTTGATGGTCAGGTCGCGCCGTACCAGATCGTCTTCCAGCGTCACGTCGGGCGCGCAGTAGAAAGCGAAGCCCTTGTAGCCGGCTGCGGTCTTGCGCTCGGTACGCGCCAGCGCATACTCCTCACGCGTTTCGGGATGCAGGAAGACCGGGAAGTCCTTGCCTACCGGCTTGTAGCCGGCCGCCTCCATCTCGGCCGGCGTGGCGCCCACCACCACGTAGTCGCGATCCTGGCTGGGGCGCCCCAGCAGGCTGTCGCGAATGGCTCCGCCCACGGCATAGACCTGCATTTTGACTCCGTCCTCTGCCGCTCAGCGGATGATGATGGCGTCGGCGCGCTCCGGCGCGAGCCGGTAGGGCTCGTCGGGAACCAGGAACTCGCGTTCCTCGCGCGCGGCGGCGATCCATTCCTGCATGGCCGGCAGCGCGAGCATGAAATCCGCGTAGGACTTGGCCAGCTCGGGCAGGTGGATGCCGTAGGTGGCGAAGCGGCTGACCACCGGCGCGTAGTAGGCGTCGGCCACGGTGAAGTCGCCGAACAGGAAAGGCCCCTTGGCGCCATGCCGCTCGCGCAGGCCGGTCCAGATCTGCGCGACGCGGTCCACATCGCGCTGCACGGCGGCATTCCAGCCCAGCCCGGGCAATATCGCCGTCGCATTCATGGGCAGCTGGCTGCGCAGGTTGGCGAAGCCAGCGTGCATCTCGGCGCAGATCGCGCGCGCATGCGCGCGCTCGGCCACATCGGCCGGCCACAGCTGCTTGCCCGGCAGGCGCTCGGCAAGGTATTCGGCGATGGCCAGCGAATCCCACACCGCCACATCGCCATCGATCAGCACCGGCACCTTGCCGGCCGGCGAATAGCGCGCAATCTGCTCGGCCGAGCCCTGGGCGAACAGCGACACGTGGATCTCTTCGAAGTCGATGCCGGCCTGGCGCATCAGCAGCCAGGGACGCAGGGACCAGGACGAGTAGTTCTTGTTGCCGATGACGAGCTTCATCGCGGATTTCCTTGCAGGCGGGAAGGCGTGGACCGAACATTTTAGCCAGCGCGGTGGCCGGCGCCAAATGAAATGCATTCGCAACGCTGCCAATGCGCGTCACATGCGCATCACGTGCGCGCGCGCCCTGCGCCGGCCCATGCGCCCGGTTTAGCGCCGGCAAGCCTGGGATTGCCGGCGCCGGCCGTCAGCGGTGCACGCTGCCGCGCCAGGTCTGCAGCTCGGTATCGCGGGTACGGCCCGCGAGGGCGTCGGTCATCACCGACTCCAGGCTGGCAGGCCGGATGCCGAGCTCGGACGCCATCGGCGCGCTCAGCACATTGTCCAGCCGCATCGAATCGAGGTTGTCGCGCGACATGAGCGGCTTGCCGGGCATGTGCTCGAGCATCGCCGCCTGCACGCGCGCCAGCGCATCGGGCAGCGCCAGCACCGGACGCGGATGCCCCGAGGCCTGGCCGGCGAAGCGCACGAGCTGCTCCAGCGTGTAGACCTGCGGCCCGCCCAGCTCGTAGATGCGGCGCACCGTGGCCAGGCTGGCCATGGCGTTGACCAGGGCCTGCGCCAGGTCCTGCACATAGATGGGCTGGAACTTGGCCTGCGCGCAGGCCAGCGGCACGACCGGCACGACTTCCTGCATCTGCGCCAGCATATTGACGAAGTGGTCGTCGGGACCGAACACGACGGAGGGACGGAAAATGGTCCAGTCGAGATCACTGGCGCGCACCATCATCTCGCCGTCGCCCTTGCTGCGCAGGTACATGGATGGCCCGTGGCTGTCGGCGCCGAGCGCGCTGATGTGCAGCAGGCGGCGGACGCCGGTACGCCCGCAGGAGGCCACGATGCGCTCGGGAAGCTGGACATGGGCCGCGGCGAATGACTCGCCGTAAGGCTCGGCGCGCTCACCGTGCAGCACGCCGACGAGATTGACTACGATGCCGTCGACGCCGAGCCCGCCGACCGCCGAATCAAGCACGGCGTCATCGTCCAGGCCCAGCTCGACCACCTCGACCCGGGGCAGCAGCAGCAGGTGCTGGGCGTGCTCGACATTGCGCGTGCCGACCACGATGCGCTCCGGCGCGATCGGCGGCTCGACCAGCGTGCCGGGCTCCAGCGGCGCGCTGGAGGCGTCGGCAACGCCTGCCAGCCGGGAAACGAGATGGGTGCCGATGAATCCGGCCCCGCCGATGACGAGAACAGCGCTGGTCTGCATGGCAAGCTCCCTGCCTGACGAAGAAACCGGGGGGCGCGTGCGCCCCCCGCCCCTCCGGCGCTCGCCGCCTGCAGGCTCAGGGCAGGCTGGTGGCGGTGACCGAAGAAGGCGCGACCATGCCCAGCCGTGCCTTGAGCGACTGGGGCCGACCGCTCATCAATGCAGCATAGTACGTCGCATTCGAAAGCACATTCTTCACATAACCCCGCGTCTCGGAGAACGGGATCGTCTCGGCGAAGATAGCGCCTTCCACCTGGCGCGGCAGGCTGGAGCGCCAGCTCTTGGGCCGGCCCGGACCGGCGTTGTAGCCGGCCGAAGCCAGGGTGTACGAACTGTCCAGGTCGGTGAAGACCATGTTCAGGTAGTTCGTGCCCAGCAGGATGTTGATGTTGGGATCGCTCATCATCGACGGCGAGAAGTCCGCCATGCCGATCTTGCGCGCCACGTAGCGCGCCGTCGCCGGCATCACCTGCATCAGCCCGTGCGCGCCTGCCGAAGAACGCACGTTCATGATGAAGCGCGATTCCTGGCGGATCAGGCCGTAGGCCCAGGCCAGGTCAAGGCCGACGTCGTCGGTCGCGCGCTGCATCAGTTCGCGGTAAGGCATCAGGAAGCGCAGCGTGAAGTCGTGCTCCGACTGGGTGCGGTCGGCGGTGTTGACGGCGCGGTCCAGCAGCTCGATGCGGCGCGCGTACTCGGCGGCGGCCAGCAGCTGGCGGTCGGTCATGCCGCGCACTTCCCAGTTCCACTCGCGGTTGCCCTCGAAGCGCAGGTTCAGGTCATACAGCTTCTGCGCCCGCAGGAAGCCGGGGCGGCCGCGCATGGCGTCGACCTCGGCATCGCTGACGGTGGTGCGCGGCGGCACCACGGTGCGGTTGCCCAGCTCTTCGTTGGCAAGCTGGCCATAGAAATTGAACTGGCCGGCGATGGACTGGAACTGCTGCTGCGCGTCTTCCTTGCGGCCCGCCTCCTTCAGCGCGCGGCCGTACCAGTAGGTCCAGGCCGGATCCTTCGCGCGCAGTTCAGGGCGCATCTGCTCGATGGCCTGGCGCACCATATTCCACTCGCCCTGGCGCAGCGCGGCGCGCACGCGCCATTCCTGCGACTCGTCGGAGAGCCACTGGTTGCCGCCCAGCGAGAGCTGCCGGCGGTAGTAGTCGACCGCCTCGGGCATGAGCTTCTTGGCGGCGAACTGGCCGATCACGCCCCACGCCGCGCCCTGCTGCTCGGGCGTCAGGCCGGCGCCGCTGGCGCCAAGGAAGGCGGCCGCCTGGCGCGGATCGTTGCGCGCCATCTTGACCACCATGGCGAGCGTGTCGCCGTCGGCACCCGGCGTGGGCGACACGGCAGCGATCTTGCCGGCCAGCGTCACGTAGTTCTGCTCCAGCGCAAGCCGCGCCTGGTACGCCACGTCGTCGGGCGACATCTGCTGGCCCTGCACCAGGTAGCCGATCAGGTCGACGCAGCCTTCGCCGTAGTAGCGCGGGTCGGTCAGCGTGGTACGCGCCTGGGCCGACACATTCTGGCCCTTCTGCACGCGCGACAGCAGCGCATAACACTCGACCTGCGTGTCGTCCTTCAGCACGAACTGCGGGTACTCGGCATCGAAGTTGTTCCAGTCGCGCTTCTTGCCCAGCACCAGCAGCCAGTCATTGCGCATGCGGTCGGCGATCGCGTCGCCCTTGTAGCGCTGCAGGAAGGCGCGCACCTGGTCGTCCGGCGCGTCGACGCGCGCCAGGCCGTTGGCGTCGAACATCTGCGGCTTGATGCGGAAGTACTCGACATAGGACGGGATCGGATAATCGACCAGCGTGGCCGACAGCGCGTTGGCCCGGTCCACGTCGTTCTTGCGGGCGGCCTCACGCAGCGCCACGAAGGCATCGTCCGGATTGCTGGGGATGGTCGGCTGCTGCGGTTGCGGCTGCGGCTGCGGCCGCTTCTGCGCAAACGCCGAACCCGAGAGCAGGAGGCAGGACAGCGCCACACAGGCGGCTTGTCCGGCACGCTGCAGATATACTCCCTTGAGCATTCTTGACTTCCTTGTTGATGGCCGGCGGTGCGCACGAGGTGGCGCCGCCGCACCAATGTTCGGTTGACAGCAGACATTATCCCACGCCATGCCCGCGCAAAACGACGCGATTTCCGCCATGCAAGCCGGAATTGACCTCCCGCCCGGCGCCGGGCGTGCCGAGTTGCGCCAAAGCCTGCTGGCGCTGCGCCAGGCGCTGCCGGGGCGCGCCGAGGCCGACGCGCGCATCGAGGCGGCACTGAGCGGCCTGTTGGCGCGCCTGTCGGTGCGCTGCCTGGGCTTCTACTGGCCCATCCAGCAGGAGTTCGACGCGCGCGCGCTGCTGGCGCGCTGGCTGGCCGGCGGCCCCGGTCGGCATGCGGCGCTGCCCGTGGTCAGTGCGCCGGGCGCGCCGCTCGACTTCCACCTGTGGGAGCCGGACATGCCGATGCGCACAGGACGCTACGGCATACCCGTGCCTGACGGCAGCCCGCCAGCGGCGCCAGACGCGCTGCTGATTCCTTGTGTCGGCTTCAGCGCCCGGAAGTTCCGCCTCGGCTACGGCGGCGGCTTCTACGATCGCACGCTGGCGGCCGCGCACCCGCGGCCGCTGGCCATCGGCATCGGCTTCGACGCCTGCCGCGTGGACCTGCAGCCCCAGGAGCACGACCTGCCGATGGACTGGGTGGTCAGCGAAAGCGGCGCGTTCTAGACAGAGCGCATTGCCCTGCCATGCGGCCGCGCGCCGGCCTTCAGGCGTCGCTGCCGGCCACGCCGGCCTCGTTGCCGTCCCCCAACACGTCCCCCATCAGTTCGTCGATCAGGGCCCGCATGTGGCGCCAGTGCGAACCCTCCCAGAACACACGCCGGCAGCGCGGGCAGGTGACAAAGCGCTCGTGGCGCGCCAGCACGGCCGCCGGCACGCGCGCGCCGACCTCGGCGCGCGGCAACGACGACAGCGGCACGTTGCAGTCCAGGCATAGCGCGAACGGACGCGCGCTGCGCGCCAGGTCGAGCCGGGCAAAGATCTCCCGCACCTGCAGGGCCGGCTTGATGGCGCGCACATAGCAGCCGTGCGTGATGCCGCGCCGCTTGAGCAGTTCGCGGTCGCGCGTCAGCACGATGCGGTTCTCGCTCGCCGCAAGGCGCGCGATCTCGCTGTCCTCGAAGTGGTTGTCGTACAGCGTGTCGAAGCCGGTCATGCGCAGCAGATGGGCCAGCCCGCCCAGGTGTGCATCGGCAACGAAGCGCAGCGCGCGCAGGGGCCGCTCGCGCACGCGCAGCAGCGGCGTGATATCGAGCCGCTCGAACTTGGGGTAGACCGAAACGCGGTCGCCGTCGCGCAGCCGGCGTGAGAAATCGGACGACACGCCATTGACGAGGATCAGTTCCACCTCGGTGTGCGGCACGCCCAGCGCCTCGATCATGTGCTTGACGGTGGCCGCGCGCGCGCAGGGGCAGGCGTTCTCCCGCCCGCGCTGGTCCGGCGGCAGGAAATCGTTCAGTTCCTCGTAGAAGCGGAAGGTGGCACAGACCATATGCCGCCCAGTATGGCACCACGCTGACTCAATGTATTGCCTTCACAAGATGACATTGATTCACAAGCTTGCCACATTTCTCCTTCAACCTCGCGGTCTGACTCAAACAGGGGGAATAACCATGAGAAGGATTTCAGTAATCGCGGCGGCGGTCATGTCGGTCGCCCTCGCTTCCTGCGGCGGCGACGACAACAACAACAAGAGCGCTTCCACGCCGACCGATCCGTCGACTCCGGCCGCCACGCCGACCAAGAACGTCGTGTTCTTCCTCGGCGACGGCATGGGCATGACCACCATGACCGCCGCGCGCATCTACTCGGTGGGCGAGGCGGGCGACCTGACGATGGACACGCTGCCCGAAAGCGGCTTCGTCCGGACCTACTCCAACAACGCCCAGGTCACCGACAGCGCGCCGTCGATGGCGGCCTACATGACCGGCGTCAAGATGAACAACGAAGTCATCTCGATGTCGCCGGAGACGAGCGCCTTCGACGCCAACGGCAACGACTACGTGTCGGGCGCCGACAGCACCTGCCCGTCGACGGGCAACGGCAAGAGCGTACCGACCTTGCTTGAACAAATGAAGGCAGCCGGCTACGGCACCGGCGTGGTCACCACCACCCGTATCACGCACGCAACGCCGGCGGCCACCTACGCCCACATCTGCCACCGCGACGGCGAGAACGCCATCGCCGCCCAGCTGGTGCCGAAGGGTGCGGGCTTCAACGGCGCGCTGAGCGACGGCGTGGACGTGGTCTTCGGCGGCGGCCGCAAGCACTTCCAGAACAAGGCTGCGGGCGGCGCGCGCACCGACGGCCGCGACCTGGTTGCCGAATTCAAGTCGGCGGGCTACACCTACGCCGCCAACAAGGCCGACTTCGACAAGATCGGCACCGGCGCGAACAAGGTAGTCGGCCTCTTCACTTCCAGCCACATGGCCTACGACCTGGACCGCGACCCCGCGGCCGAGCCGAGCCTGGCCGAGATGACCGGCAAGGCCATCGATGTGCTGGCAGCCAAGAAGAAGGGCTTCTTCCTGATGGTGGAAGGCGGCCGCATCGACCACGCCCTGCACGAAACCACCGCCCGCAAGGCACTGCAGGACACGGTCGCCTTCGACAACGCGATCAAGGCCGCCATCGACAAGCTCAACGTGATCGACCCGGGCCTGAAGAACACCCTGATCGTCGTCACCGCCGACCACGACCACACCCTGGTTCTCAACGGCTACGCCAAGCGCACCGGCCCGACCAGCGCCACCAATCCGGGCGTGCTGGGCCTGCTGACGAACTACGCCACCGGCAACCTGAGCAAGGACACCAGCGGCAATCCGTTCACCATCATCGGCTTCGGCAACGGCGAGAACCGCCCGGCCATTCGCACCGCGCTGAGCGATCCCCAGGTCTTCGACAAGGAGTACCACCAGGAAGCCGTGATCCCGATGGTGGCAGGCGGCGAAACCCATGGCGGCACCGATGTCTTCATCGGCGCCATGGGCAACGGCGCGACCAGCTTCTCCGGTGTGATGGACAACACCGACGTGTTCGGCCTGATCAAGAAAGCGATCGGACTCTAAGCCACCACTGCAGACGGAATAACGCCATGAAACTCACTACCCGTATCGGCCTGTCCGCAGCCGCGGCTGCCTGTGCCTGCCTGACCTTCCCCGCGCAAGCCGCCGGCGAAGCCAAGAACGTCATCTTCTTCCTCGGCGACGGCATGGGCCCCACCACCGTCACCGCCTCGCGCATCTACAAGTACGGCGAGAGCGGCAAGCTGACCATGGAGTCGCTCAAGCGCACGGCGCGCGTCAAGACCTACTCGAACGACGCGCAGACCACTGACAGCGCGCCCTCGATGGCGGCCTACATGACCGGCGTCAAGATGAACAACGAAGTGCTGTCGATGTCGTCCGACACGATCGCCACGCCGCCCAGCGCCGACGTCAACGGCAACAAGACCATCAACAACTGCGCGCCGACCAACGGCAAGCCGGTGTCGACGCTGCTCGAACTGGCCAAGGCGCGCGGCAAGGCGGTCGGCGCGATCACCACCACGGAACTGACGCACGCCACCCCGGCGGCGACCTACTCGCACATCTGCCACCGCGACGCGCAGTACGACATCGCCGCACAGGCGGCGCCGGGCGGCACGGGCTTCAACACCGCCCTGGGCGACGGCGTCGACGTGCTGATGGGCGGCGGGCGCAACCACTGGACGCCGTTCGATGCCACGACCAACAAGCGCGGCCGCGCGGATGGCCGCAACCTGCTGACGGAAATGCAGGCCAAGGGCTATACCGTGGTGTCGACCCGCGACCAGATGGTGCAGGCCAACGGCAACAAGATGATCGGCCTGTTCAGCACGACCAGCCACCTGGAGTACGAGATCGACCGCGTGGCCGGCAAGGGCGAAGGCGCGACGCAGCCGAGCCTGGCCGACATGACGGCCAAGGCCATCGATATGCTGTCGAAGAACGGCAACGGCTACTTCCTGATGGTCGAAGGCGGCCGCATCGACCACGCGCTGCACGGCACCAACGCCAAGCGCGCACTGGAAGACACCATCGCCTTCGACGACGCCATCAAGCGCGCGCTGTCGGTGGTCGACCTGTCGAACACGATGATCGTGGTCACCGCCGACCATGACCACACCATGACGATCAACGGCTACTCGCATCGCGGCAACCCGATCCTCGGCACGGTCACCGACATCAAGACCAAGAAGGCTGCGGCCGCGGCCGACGGCATGCCCTACACCACGCTGGTGTTCGGCAACGGCGGCACGCCGCGCAAGGCCACGCGTGACAACCCGGCGCTGGTCGACACCACCGCCAACGACTACCTGCAGGAAGTCGGCGTGAACCTGGGCACCCCCGGCGCGGAAACGCACGGCGGCGGCGACGTGATGCTGTTCTCCGCAGGCCCCGGCAATGCGGCGCTCAAGGGCACGATCGACAACACCAAGGTGTTCGGCGTGGTGAAGTCGGCGCTGGGACTCTGATCCCGCCGCCGATCACCTGAGCGCTCCGCGCTCATGCAGTCTCGCGCGCGCCGGTCCATCCGGCGTGCGCTTTTTACTTTTGCACGGTATTTGCACGGTAATGATGAAGATGAAGCAAGCGATCCGCTCCCTCGCCCTGCTGGCCCTGGCGGCCGGCACGGCGGCCGCATCCGGCGCCGCCCTGGCCGTGGACGAGGCCAAACCGCTGGCGCTGCGCGTGCAGCACGAACTGTCCTCGCTGGGCAGCGACGGCGTGCAGCGCGACGTGTCGTTCAGCGAGCGCGTCTACCGCAGCGGCGACACGGTCTGGATCGAACGCGAACTGCCCCACGGCGCGCACGACGAAGCCGAGCACGCCAAGGCCGACAAGGGCCACAAGCACATGGACATGTCCGCCGCGGCGCGCTGGATCGAGCGCAAGCCAGGCGGCAAGCTGTCGGTGCGCCTGGTCAGCGAGCCCATGCGCAAGACCTTCGAGGTCGGCCCCACCGAATACGGCAACATCGGCTTCGACGGCTCCTGGGCGACCGCCAACCATCTGCTGGATCCCGCCATCCTGAAGACCATGAAGGCCACCGGCCCCGCCCGCGGCGGCTTGCAGGAGTACCGCGCCCAGCGCGGCGCCGAGCAGGTCACGGTGCAGTGGGATCTGGCCGGGCAGTATCCGCGCCTGGTGCAGACGCGCAATGCCAGCGGCACGCAAAAGAAGGTCACGCGGGTGACGGCCATTGCGCAGCCCGCCTCCGCGCCGTGGCGCAAGGCGCAGGGCTACACGCAGGGCGAGTACGCCGATCTGCTGGACTGAGGTTCCCGCATGAGGGCTGGACAAGGCCGTGGGGACAAGCGGCGGCACGGCGCACGCGGCCCCGCTCAGCGCCGCCTGGCGTTCTCCAGCCGCAGCGTGGCCTCCACCGCCATGCGCGCCCATGGCGTCATCTCGTCGGCGGAATCCAGGCAGGCCGGCGGCAGGCTAAGGTAGTGGCGCATCGTCACCTCGCGCGCGCCGCCCTGGTAGCGGAAGGGCTCGCTGCCGGCCGCGGCGAAGCGCGGCGCGGTCTCGTCGTCGGCCTTCAGGTAGCAGCGCCCGCCCGCCACCAGCGCGAACATCAGGCCATCGTAGAAGAGCCCATGCCCGCCGAACATGCGGCGCGCGGTGAGCGGGCCGATGCGCGCCGCCAGCGGCGCCATCAGGTCGAGCAGGTGCTCGATGAAGGGGTCCGGACGGCGCGCGGTCCTGGCGGCGGGCATGGCGCGGGCGCGCTCAGAGCTTGAGGCGCTGCCAGATCGCCTTGGTGGCGCCGGCCGCGTTAAGCGTGTAGAAGTGCAGGCCGGGCACGCCGGCCGCCAGCAGACGCTCGCACAGCGCGGTAACCACGTCCAGGCCGAAGGCGCGGATCGATTCGCGGTCGTCGCCAAAGCTCTCGAGCCGCTTGGCCACCCAGCGCGGCACTTCGGCGCCGCACATCTCCGAGAAGCGCATCAGCTGCGAATAGTTGGTGATCGGCATGATGCCCGGCACGATCGGCACCTCCACGCCTTGCGCGCGCACGTCGTCGACGAAGCGGAAGTAGGCGTCGGCGTTGTAGAAGTACTGCGTGATGGCCGCGTTCGCGCCGGCCTTGACCTTGCGCACGAAGTTGTCCAGGTCGTGGCGCGGCGACTTGGCCTGCGGGTGATACTCCGGATAGGCCGCCACCTCGATCTGGAACCAGTCGCCGGTCTCGGCGCGGATGAACTCCACCAGCTCGTTGGCATAGCGGAACTCGCCGATCTCGCCCATGCCCGAGGGCATGTCGCCGCGCAGCGCGACGATATGGCGGATGCCGCCCTCGCGGTAGGCGTTCAGGATGGCGCGGATGCTCTCGCGCGAGGAGCCCACGCACGACAGGTGCGGCGCGGCCTCGATGCCCTCGCGCTGGATCTCCAGCACGGTGTCGAGCGTGCCTTGCTGCGTGGTGCCGCCGGCGCCGAAGGTCACCGAGATGTACTTCGGCTTGAGCGGGGCCAGCTGCGCGCGCGTATTGCGCAGTTTCTCCAGCCCTTCCGCCGTCTTGGGCGGAAAGAATTCGAAGCTGTAGTAGCGGTCTTGCATGATGGTGGCGCGCCGCGTTTGGCGCGGCGCGCAGGAAGGGTCCGGCCGGTGCGCCTCGGCGCGTGCGGCCTCAGGCGCTATTGCGCTCGCCCAGCAACGCGCTGGCGAGCAGCCACGAAATGACGCTGTAGAGGATGGAGCCGAGCAGTGCCGCGCCGAAGCCCGTGACCACGAAGCCCGACAGCAGCCGTCCCACGAAGAGGAACAGCAGGGCATTGATCACGAAGATGAACAGGCCCAGCGTCAGCAGCGTGACCGGCAGGGTCAGGATGACCAGCACCGGCCGGATCAGCGTGTTGACGAGGCCCAGCACGAGCGCGGCGATCATGGCCGAACCGAAGCCGTTCAGGTGGATTCCCTGGATCAGGCTGCCCACCAGGAACAGTGCGGCGGCATTGATGATCCAGACGGCCAACAGTCTCATGATGACTCCTTCTCTAGCGTATCGGTCTAGCGATTCGGTGACGTTGCGGTGCCGGCCGCGGTCCCGCCTGCGCGGGTGCCCGCGGCCGGCGCGGCGGATCAGTAGCGGTAGTGGTCGGCCTTGTACGGGCCTTCCTTCTTGACGCCGATGTAAGCCGCCTGCTGCTCGGTCAGCTCGCTCAGCTGCGCATTCAGCTTCTTGAGCTGCAGGCGCGCCACCTTCTCGTCCAGGTGCTTGGGCAGCGTGTAGACGCCCACCGGGTACTTGCCGCTTTCGCGCTCCTGCCACAGCTCGATCTGAGCGATGGTCTGGTTGGCGAAGGAGCTGCTCATCACGTAGGACGGGTGGCCGGTGGCGCAGCCCAGGTTCACCAGGCGGCCCTTGGCCAGGATGATGATCTTCTTACCGTCCGGGAACACCACGTGGTCGACCTGCGGCTTGATCTCGTCCCACTGGTACTTCTCGATCGAGGCGATGTCGATCTCGTTGTCGAAGTGGCCGATATTGCAGACGATGGCCTGGTCCTTCATCTTGACCATGTGCTCATGCGTGATCACATGGTAGTTGCCGGTGCAGGTGACGAAGATGTCGCCATGCTCGGCGGCGTAGTCCATGGTGACCACGCGGTAGCCTTCCATCGCGGCCTGCAGCGCGCAGATCGGGTCGATCTCGGTCACCCACACCTGGGCCGACAGCGCGCGCAGCGCCTGGGCGCTGCCCTTGCCCACGTCGCCATAGCCGGCCACCACCGCAACCTTGCCGGCGATCATCACGTCGGTGGCGCGCTTGATGCCGTCCACCAGCGATTCGCGGCAGCCGTACAGGTTGTCGAACTTGCTCTTGGTCACCGAGTCGTTGACGTTGATGGCCGGGAAGCGCAGCTCGCCCTTCTGCGCCATCTGGTACAGGCGGTGCACGCCGGTAGTGGTTTCCTCGGTCACGCCCTTGATGGCGTCCAGGTTGCGGCTGTACCAGGACGAATCCTTGGCCAGCTTTTCCTTGATGGCGGCGAACAGGAAGGTCTCTTCCTCGCTGCCCGGATTGGCGATCACCGCAGCGTCCTTCTCGGCGCGCGCGCCCAGGTGCAGCAGCAGGGTGGCATCACCGCCGTCGTCCAGGATCATGTTCGGCGTACCGCCGTCGGCCCAGTCGAAGATGCGGTGGGTGAAGTCCCAGTATTCCTTCAGCGACTCGCCCTTGAAGGCGAACACCGGGGTGCCGCCGGCGGCGATGGCGGCGGCGGCGTGGTCCTGCGTCGAGTAAATGTTGCACGAGGCCCAGCGCACGTCGGCGCCGAGTGCCTTGAGCGTCTCGATCAGCACCGCGGTCTGGATGGTCATGTGCAGCGAGCCGGCGATGCGCGCGCCCTTGAGCGGCTGGCTGGCGGCGAATTCGTCGCGGATGGCCATCAGGCCGGGCATCTCGGTCTCGGCGATGGCGATTTCCTTGCGGCCCCAGCCGGCCAGGCCGAGGTCGGCCACGAGGTAATCCTGCTTGAGTTCGGTCACAGCGTTCATGTTTCACTCCGGTGAAGAGTGGCGCCGGTGACAAGTGCGGGGAAGGCGGCACGGTGCAGATGCAGCACGTGCGCATGGGTCGACTCGCCACCGTGCGAACCACGGATCAGCGAGCGCCGTTGAAGACAGTCCGAGCCTGGCGGAAGCGCCCTACCCTGCAGCCGGCGGGCCTGAAGTGGATTCATCAGGTCCGGAAGGCCGGGGAAAGGAGGCGGATCCGTTGCAACGCTCCTCGGAGTGGCGCTATTGTAGCGTGCCCGGCGGCCGTGCGCACCGCCCGGCTTCGATTTCTTCGCTGGACACCGCCAGCTCCTTGCTTTTGCCGCACGCACGCCAGACATGAATCCGACGCCACCTATTCCGCTCTCGCCTCCCCGCACGCTGACCATCGCCGGCTCCGACTCCGGCGGCGGCGCCGGCATCCAGGCCGACCTCAAGACCTTCGCCGCGCTCGGCTGCTTCGGCATGAGCGCGATCACCGCCATCACCGCGCAGAACACCCTGGGCGTGACCGGCGTGCACGCCATCCCGCCGGCCATGGTGGCCGCGCAGATCGACGCAGTGGCCGGCGACATCGGCGTGGACGCGGCCAAGACCGGCATGCTCGGTACCGCCGAGATCGTCGAGGCCGTGGCCGGGGCCGTCGACCGGCACGGCATCGCCAGGCTGGTGGTGGACCCGGTGATGATCTCCACCTCCGGCGCCACGCTGTCGGACGATGCCACCGCCCAGGCCATGGTGCGGCTGCTGTTCCCGCGCGCCTTGCTGGTCACGCCGAACCTGCCCGAGGCCTCGCACCTGCTCGGGCGCCGCATCGCGCGCCGCGATGAGATGGAAGCCGCCGCGCGCGAACTGCTGGCGATGGGCTGCCGCGCGGTGCTGCTCAAGGGCGGCCACCTGGAGGACGGCGCCGCGGGCGAGGGCCTCGACGACCTGCTGATGACGGCCGACGGCCGTGTGCGCGTCTTCACCCACCCGCGCATCGCCACCCGCAACCTGCACGGCACCGGCTGCACGCTGGCCGCGGCGCTGGCGGCGCAGCTGGCGCGCGGCCAGGCACTGGAAGACGCGGTCGCCAGCGCGCTGGACTTCGTCGCCCAGGCCATCGCCGCCGGCGCCGGGCTGCGGCTGGGCGCGGGCAACGGCCCGCTCAACCACGGCTTCGCACCGCGCGCGCTCGGCTGAGCGCCGCGCCCCATCATTGGAATACCGCATGCAAACCCTGACCGACATCGACCTGCGCCAGGACCCCGAGGCCGCGCTCTACGTCAAAGAAGAAGTGGTGGCGGTGGCCTTCGCCACCGCGCCCGGCGAACTGATCAGCCGCGAGGGCCCGAACCGCTACCAACCGGGCGACGCCATCATCACCAGCAGCAGCGGCGACCGCTGGTGCGTCTCGCGCGAGCGCTTCGACGGCCGCTACGAAGCCGTGCCGCCGCTGGCGCACGGCACAGACGGCGCCTACCGCAACAAACCCATCCCGGTGCTCGCCAAGGCCATGCCTGCGCCCTTCGCCATCGCCCGCAGCGCGGGCGGCGACGTGCTCACCGGCAAGGCCGGCGACTGGCTGATGCAGTATGCGCCGGGGGACTACGGGATCACGGAGCGGGTGCGTTTCGAGCAGGTGTACCGGCGCGCCTGAGCGGCGCGAGGGTGTGAGACGGCGCGACCGGTGTGATATGCCAGCGCCGTCGGCCAAGCACAGTGTCTTGGCTCCCTCTCCCCTCATGGGGAGAGGGTTGGGGAGAGGGGTGGTCTAGCAAGGCGCCACGCATAGCGAAGCCGTCGGTGTTGTCCAGCACGCCCAGGCAAAGACGAAGCCGAAAGAATGCGCCAACACCGCTGGCCAAGCGTGGTGTCTTGGCTCCCTCTCCCCTCATGGGGAGAGGGTTGGGGAGAGGGGTGGTCTAGCAAGGCACCACGTACCGACGAAGCCGTCGGTGTGATCCAGCACGTCGCCGCCAGCCAGCGCCCGCCCTCTCCCCCGACCCCTCTCCCGCAAGCGGGAGAGGGGAGCAAACCGGCGCGACGCGAAAACACATCGCGTAAGCAGCTACCGCATGCCGCCCCCCTCAATTCCCTCCAGTCGACAACGGCACCAGCTTGAATGCCGCCCGTGCCACGCACACCACATTGCCGTCGGCATCCTTGACCTCGCCCTCGCAGAAGGCAATGCGGGCACCACGGCGGATGCAGCGCGCCTCGAGCGTCAGCTCGCCGCGCGCGGCGGACAGGAAGTGGGTGGACATGTCGATGGTGATCACGCCGGTCTCCAGCGGCGCATAGGAGCGCGCGGCACCGCTGAGCGTGAAGTCCAGCGTGGCCATCAGCGTGCCGCCATGCACGTCGCCGCGGCTGTTGACCAGCGCGGGATGGGCGGGCAGGCGGGTGTGGCACACGCCCTCCTCCATATGGACCGGCTGCAGGCCGAAGTAGCGCATCAGCGGTACGTCGATGCCGAAGTAGGGCTTGTCGGGCGTGCCCGGCGCGGCCGGTACGATCTCGGGGAGTGTAGGGGTACTCATGGTCTTGTTCTGCGTCTTGTTCTGGCTTTGAACGGTTGCGCCGCCGGGCAGCGCGCGCTCCGCTCTACTCGATCTCCACCACCGGCCGGCCTGCGGCGACTGCATCGCCAGGCTGCACCAGGATGACCTCGACGACGTCGCCCGCCTCGGCCTTCTTCATCGACTCGATGCGCAGCAGGACGTCGCCGGCCCCAATGGTAGCGCCTGCGGCGATAGCGATACCGATCGGGGGAAGCATGGCCACTGACCGCGCCCGGTCCGGCGCAAGCCTCCGCGTTGCCGGCGTCGTGGCCGCCAGCCGCCTACGCTGCGCGCAAATGCCTGCGCGCACTCAGAGTACGACGCGCATCGCCACACGCCGGCGCAGCCCGAGCGCGGCCTCGTGCGCAAGCGCCGCGGACAGCTCCGGGCACAGCGTGTCCGCATCCAGCTCGACGAAACCGAGCCGCGCGTAGAACGGCGCGTTCCACGGCAGATGCGCGAACGTGGTCAGGCCCAGCGAGGCCAGCCCGCGCCCGCGAGCCCAGTCCGCCACCGCCTGGACCAGCGCCCGGCCGATGCCGCGGCGGGCATGAGCCGGGTGCACGTCCACCTCATCGAGGTAGGCACGTGTGGCCGACAGGCTGGCCAGCGCGAAGCCGGCGATGGTACCGTCCCCGGCCTGTGCCACCCATAGCCGGCCCTCGCGCTGCGCGCCGCGCAGTTCCGGCTCGGGCAGCGTCCGAGCGCGCAGCGCGGGCGGCAGGTCCTCGGGCGGAAACAGTGCGGCGGCCGCACGCTCGATGCCGGGGAGCGCGGGCAGGTCTTCGGCGGTGGCGAGACGGATCGGGTAGGACATGGGACCTGGCGGGGGAGATGACGAGGGCAGGCGATGGCTGGCGGCGAGGGGCTGATCCGAACCGATAGCTTCGTCTTGCCTCGTCGTGCTGGACAACACCGAGGGCTTCGTTGTTCGTGACACCTTGCTAGACCACCCCTCACCCCGGCCCTCTCCCCATGAGGGGAGAGGGGGTCAAGACACTACGCTTGGCCAGCGGTGTTGGCGCATCCTCTCGGCTTCGTCTTTGCCTCGGCGTGTGGGACAACACCGACGGCTTCGGTGTTTGTGGCGCCTTGCTAGACCACCCCTCTCCCCAACCCTCTCCCCATGAGGGGAGAGGGAGCCAAGACACTATGCTTGGCGATTGGCGTTGGCGCATCTTGTCGGCTTCGGATGGCGCGAAAGCCCATCGCACCGCGCCGGTTTGCTCCCCTCTCCCGCTTGCGGGAGAGGGGCTGGGGGTGAGGGCAGGCGCTCGCAGCAACGAACGCGCGCACTGCGCGAAGGCGCAGACCAGGCACGACCATGTCGCGCTATCCGACGCCCCCGCCACCGCGACTCAGGCCGCCGGAAACATCCCCAGCAGATTGCTCACCGCCGCCGGCACGTCGGCCGCCTCGGTGATCGCGCGCACCACCGCTGCGCTGCCCACGCCGGATGCCAGCACCTGCGGCAGGCGCGCGGCATCGACGCCGCCGATGCCCACCAGCGACGGCACCACCGGCCGCATCAACCGTACATAGGCCTGGAAGCGGCCCAGGCCCTGCGGCGCGGTCGGCATGACCTTGGTGGTGGTCGGGAAGATGGCGCCAAGGGCCAGGTAGCTCGGCTGGAGCGCGGCCACTCTCAGCATCTCGGCGTAGCCGTGGGTGGACACGCCCAGATGCAGGCCGCTGGCGCGCAGCGCGTCGAGGTCGGCCTCGTCGAGGTCTTCCTGGCCCAGGTGGATGCCGTAGATGCCGCTGCGCGCGCTGTCGTTGCCGTGCGCGGCGTGCAGCTCGACGGCAAGCCGCCAGTGGTCGTTGATGAACAGGCGCGAGGCGGAGCCGCGCGCGGCCTGCGCGGCGCGCTCCACCTCGCGGCGGACCGCCTGCGCATCCTCCGACTTGAAGCGCAGCTGCACCGTGGGCACGGCCAGCGGCACCAGGCGCTCGATCCATTCGGCGCTCGGCATCACCGCATACAGGCCCAGCGCAGGACACGCCGGAAACGCGGGAGGCCTTGCCTCGGGCGTCACCAGGGCCGGATGGCGCACGCGCGGGAAGCGCGCGAAGGCGTCGGGCCAGTCCAGCGTGCCGGCCTGCCAGGCGCGCGCCAGGCACAAGGCATCGTGCGCGGGGAAATGCATCTGCAGGCAGGCCAGCAGCACGGCGACGAAGCCCGGCGCATGCGGCTGGTCGCTGTCGGCGCCCGCGGCCAGCACCCAGGTGCCCATCGGCGAGTGCACGGTGTCGACCCACTGGCCGCCCTCGCGCTCGCTGGCGATCAGCACGGCACCGGCGGCGGCAGCGCGCGCGATGGCCTGCGGCTCGGCCTCGCCATCGGCCAGCAACACGTCATGGTCCTGCAGCAGCGCTGGCGCATCCTGCAGCCGCCACGCATGCCAGGCCTGGTCGCCGGCACCGAAGGTAGCACCGTGGCGCGCCAGCACTTGCTGGCGCAATGCGGCGTCGCACGCCGCCTGCACGCCCGTTGCGCTCATACGCCGCCCTCCGTGCCAGTGGCATGCCAGAACGGCATGCCGACCACCGGCGTGCTCGCCTGCGCGATCTCGCGCTCGGGCATCGGGCCGGCCAGGTAGGCGGTGCGGCCGGCCTCGACGGCAAGCGCGAACGCGCGCGCCATCTCCACCGGATAGGCGGCCTGCGCCACCGCGGTGTTCAGCAACACGCCGTCGTAGCCCCACTCCAGCACCTGCGCAGCATGCGAGGGCAGGCCCAGGCCGGCATCGACGATCAGCGGCGTGTCGGGCAGGCGCTCGCGCAGCACGCGCATCGCATGCGGGTTGACCGCGCCCTTGCCGGTGCCGATCGGCGCGGCCCAGGGCATCAGCGCCTGGCAGCCGACATCGAGCAGGCGGCGGCACAGCACCAGGTCCTCGGTGCAGTAAGGCAGCACCTTGAAGCCTTCCTTGATCAGCGTCTCGGCCACGGCGGGCAGGTTCAGCGTGTCGGGCTGCAGCGTATAGTCGTCGCCCACCAGCTCCAGCTTGATCCAGTCGGTCTCGAACACCTCGCGCGCCATCATGGCGGTGGTGATCGCCTCCTGCGGCGCGAGGCAGCCGGCAGTGTTGGGCAGCACCGGCACCGCCAGCGACTTGAGCATCTGCCAGAAGGCCTGGCCGCCCTCGCCTGCGCCGACGGCGCCCTGGCGGCGCAGCGCCACCGTCAGCATGGCGGGCCGGGATGCCTCGACGGCGGCCTGCAGCATGGCCGGCGAGGGATAGCGCGCGGTGCCCAGCAGCAGGCGCGAGGCGAAGGTCTCGCCATACAGCACGAAGGGGTCGCGCGTGGCGGCGTTCACATTGATTGTCATAGGGTCAGCCTCCCGTCACGGGTTGTACGAGATCCACGCGGTCGCCCGCGGCGAGCGCGGTGGCCGCATGCGCGGCGCGCGGCACGAAATTGCCGTTCAGCGCGGCCGCGAAGGGCGGCGCGATGCCGGCGCGATTGACCGCGTCGGCCAACGTGGCCGGCACGTCGAGCGCGAGCGGTCGGCCGTTGAGCAGGATTTCCATGGTTTCCATTTGGCGTCAGTGCAGCGCGGCCAGCGGCGCCGACGGCACGGCCTCGACCATGCCGGACCAGCGCTGCGCCGCCGGCACGGTGTGAGCGGCCGGGTCCCCGGCCAGCAGTGCGCGCACCACCGCGCAGGCCGCTTCGGTCACCGCCGGCGCGATCAGGAAGCCGTGCCGGTACAGGCCGTTCAGCCGCACCACGCGCGCCTGCTGGTCGACGCGGATGGCCGGCAGGTGGTCGGGGCGCGTGGGCCGCCGCTGCACGTTCAGTTCGAGTACGCGCGCCTCGCCGAAGGCCGGATGCAGCGAGTAGGCCGCGGACAGCAGTTCCAGCGCCGAGCGCACGCTCATCGGCGAATCGTCCTCGCTCTCCAGCTCGGTGGCGCCGATCACGTAGAGGTCGTTGGGCTTGGGCGCGATATAGATGGGATAGCGCGGATGCAGCAGGCGCACCGGGCGATGCAGCTTGACCTCGGGCGCGTGCACGCGCACCACCTCGCCGCGCAGCCCGCGCAGCCCCGGCATGCCGCCGGCGGCCTGTGCCGGCCAGTCGCGGCGCGCACCCAGGCCACGGCAGTCGAGCACCACATCGGCGCGGATGCCGAGGCCGGGCAGGTCGCCGGCCTCCACTTCACCGGCCTCCCACACGCAGTGCACGCCGCCGGCCACCGCGCCGTTCAGCAGCGCGCGCAGCGCGCCGCGGTTGTCGAGCTGCCCCTCGCCCGCCAGCAGCAGGCCCTGCGGGAAGCGGCCCGCGAGATCGGGCTCCAGCTCGGCCACGCCGCGGCCGTCGAGCGCGCGCATGCGTTCGGCCACCAGTTCCGGCGGCGCCACCGCGCGCACGCGGCTGGTGAACAGCGACATCTCCGCGCGGTCGCGCGCATGCCACACCACCAGGGTGCCGTCCTCCTGGAAGAAGACCGGTTCGGGCAGCTCGGGCACCCAGCCGCGCCACAGGTCGACGCTGGCGATGCCGAGCTCGACGATGCGGCGCTCGGCGATGGCCGACTCCGCCAGCGGCGCCAGCATGGCCGCCGCCACGTGCGCCGCCGATCCGGCGCCGTCCGGGCCCATGCGCTCGACCAGTGCCACGCGGGCACCGCTGCGCACGAGCAGCCAGGCGGCGATGCGCCCGGCCAGGCCGGCACCGAGGATGGCGACATCAAACGACTGCACTGTCATGGGGATCGTTGCGCCGGCCGCGCGCCGCGATGGCGCCGCGCGGCCGGCCTCCTGTAGGTCTGCGGGCCGCCCGCGTGCCAGGCACGCGGGCCGACCCCGGATTGCGGGCAAGCCCGCGGTATGTCACCTGCGCGGCATCACGAGTAGATCTTGCCGCCCTGCTTGACGAACTCGATCGACTTTTCCTCCATGCCCTTGTCGGCATCGGTCAGCGAAGCGGCGTAGTCGCGCACCTCCTGCGTGATCTTCATCGAGCAGAACTTCGGACCGCACATCGAGCAGAAGTGCGCGATCTTGGCGCCCTCGGCCGGCAGCGTGGCATCGTGGTAGGAACGCGCGCGCTCCGGGTCCAGGCCCAGGTTGAACTGGTCTTCCCAGCGGAACTCGAAGCGCGCCTTGGACAGCGCGTTGTCGCGCAGCTGCGCGCCCGGCCAGCCCTTGGCGAGATCGGCGGCATGCGCCGCGATCTTGTAGGTGATGATGCCCTCGCGCACGTCTTCCTTGTCGGGCAGGCCCAGGTGCTCCTTGGGCGTGACGTAGCACAGCATGGCCGTGCCCATCCAGCCGATGTTGGCCGCGCCGATGCCGCTGGTGATGTGGTCATAGCCGGGGGCGATGTCGGTCACCAGCGGGCCCAGCGTGTAGAACGGGGCTTCGTAGCAATGCTTGAGCTCCTCGTCCATGTTCGCCTGGATGCGCTGCAGCGGCACGTGGCCCGGGCCTTCGATCATCACCTGCACGTCATGCTGCCAGGCCTTGGCGGTCAGCTCGCCGAGCGTGCGCAGCTCGCCGAACTGGGCATCGTCGTTGGAGTCGGCGATGCAGCCCGGACGCAGGCCGTCGCCGAGGCTGAACGACACGTCGTAGGCCTTCATGATCTCGCAGATCTCGTCGAAGTGCGTGTACAGGAAGTTTTCCTTGTGGTGGGCCAGGCACCACTTGGCCATGATCGAGCCGCCGCGCGAAACGATGCCGGTGACGCGGTCGGCGGTCAGCGGCACGTAGCGCAGCAGCACGCCGGCGTGGATGGTGAAGTAGTCCACGCCCTGCTCGGCCTGCTCGATCAGCGTGTCGCGGAACATCTCCCAGGTCAGGTCCTCGGCGATGCCGCCGGTCTTGTCCAGCGCCTGGTAGATGGGCACCGTGCCGATGGGCACCGGCGAGTTGCGCAGGATCCATTCACGGGTTTCGTGGATGTGCTTGCCGGTGGACAGGTCCATGATGGTGTCAGCGCCCCAGCGGATCGACCACACCATCTTTTCCACTTCCTCGGCCAGCGAGGACGTCACCGCCGAGTTGCCCAGGTTGCCGTTGATCTTGACGCGGAAATTGCGCCCGATCGCCATCGGCTCCAGCTCGGTGTGGTTGATGTTGGCGGGGATGATGGCGCGGCCGGCGGCGATTTCCTTGCGCACGAACTCGGGCGTGATGTCCTCCGGGCGCAGCGGCAGGCCGGCACCCAGCGCATTGCCGGGATGCTGGCGCAGCAGCGCCTTGTACTCGGGCTTGTCGTAGAGCGCCTGCAGGTTCAGCGACTCGCGCAGCGCCACGTACTCCATCTCGGGCGTGACGATGCCACGGCGCGCGTAGTGCATCTGCGAGACGTTGGCGCCGGCCTTGGCGCGGCGCGGATTGGTCAGCTGCGAGAAGCGCAGGTGGGCCGTGGCCGGATCGTCGGCGCGTGCGCGGCCGTACTCGGAGGACAGGCCGGACAGCACTTCCGTGTCGCCGCGCTCCTCGATCCACTTGCCGCGCACCGAGGGCAGGCCGGCCTTCAGGTCGATGTGCACGTCGGGATCGCTGAACGGGCCCGAGGTGTCGTAGACGGGGATCGGCGGGTTGGGCATTTCGCCCTTCTCGGTGCGCGTGGCCGTCTGCAGGATGGTGCGCATCGGCACGCGGATGTCGGACCGGCTGCCGGTCAGGTAGGTCTTGCTCGATGCCGGATAGGCGAATTTCTGGTCGAGATCGCTGGCGAGCGACTCGAAGGAAGCGGCGGGGGCGGAATTGTTGCGTGCCATAGTGTCGTCCTCTCTCTTGCGGGGGGGATGGACGAAACCAGGAGCGCGGTGAGCATGTCCGGGTCCGGCTTTGCCGGGGAACATGTGCCTTGGGGAAGGCAGAGCGGTTCGGCTTACATGAAACTTCCCACGCCGGTACTAGCCGGATCGGGTTCGAAGGGACTCTCTCAGCCGCACGGCCCATCCGCGCGGCACCCCTGTTTCATCCAACGGGCTCAATTTAAGCACAAGGAGGGGGGCGGCGCCACCCCTGTTTCCGATTGCCGCCGCGCCGTGCACGCCCCGCAGCGGGCCGCAAGCGCAGGCCGGCGCACCCGGCGGCGCGCGTCGATCGGTGCCTTGAAGCGGACTGGATGCCGGACCGCCAAGTGGCCTACCATGCAGATAGGTAGGCAGCAGAGAAGGCAGAAGGGAAGGTAGAAGAACGCGACTAGACCACTGGAGACGAGACACTATGAGCGAAGCCGCCACGCACCGCGTGTTCAACCAGGTCCCCGACCTGTCGGGGTACAACCTCTTCACCACCGATCCGGCCCTGCGTGCCGCGCTCGAGCGGCTTGGCGGCGGCTGGCATGCCGGCGCGCTGGAGGACTTCGGGGCGCGGCTCGGCCAGGCCGAGGTGCTGGGCTGGGGCGAGCAGGCCAACCGCTACCTGCCCGAACTGCACACCCACAGCCGCACCGGGGAGCGCATCGACCGCGTCGACTTCCATCCGAGCTGGCACGCCCTGCTCGGCCTGCTGCGCGGGCAGGGCCTGCATGCCCTGCCCTTCTCTCAGCCGCGCGCCGGCGTCTGGGCCGCGCGTACCGCGGGCTATTTCCTGCAGGCGCAGGTAGAGTCCGGCTCCCTGTGCCCCGTCACCATGACCTTTGCCAGCATCCCGGTGCTGGCAAAGGAAGAGGCGCTGTTCACCGAGCTGCGGCCGCGGTTGTACAGCAGCGAGCACGATGCGCGCGACCTGCCCTGGCGCGACAAGCGCGCCATCATGATCGGCATGGGCATGACCGAGAAGCAGGGCGGCTCCGACGTGCGCAGCAACACCACCGTGGCGCGCCCGGTACGCGGCGAAGGGCGCGGCGCGGAGTACGCGCTGACCGGGCACAAGTGGTTCTTCTCCGCGCCGATGTGCGATGCGCACCTGGTGGTGGCGCGCATCGGCGCAGAGGACGGCCCGCTGTCCTGCTTCTTCGTGCCGCGCTTTCGCGACGACGGCAGCAAGAACACCGTGCAGATCCAGCGACTCAAGGACAAGCTGGGCAACCGCTCCAACTCCAGCAGCGAGGTGGAATTCCGCGACGCCACCGGCATCCTGATCGGCGAGGAAGGGCGCGGCATCCCCACCATCATCGAGATGGCCACCTACACGCGGCTGGACTGCGTGATCGGCAGCGCGGCCCTGCTGCGCACGGCGCTGGTACAGGCGCTGCACCACGCGCGCCATCGCATGGCCTTCGGCAAGCTGCTGGCCGAGCAGCCGCTGATGGACAACGTGCTCGCCGACCTGGCGCTGGAGAGCACCGCCGCCACGCTGCTGACAATGGAGCTGGCACAGGCCTTCGAGCGGGCCGATGGCGACGCCCTGGCTTCGGCCTGGAAGCGCGTGGTCACGCCGGCGGCGAAGTTCTGGGTCTGCAAGCGCACCATCGAGGCCACCGGCGAGGCGATGGAGGTCTGGGGCGGCAACGGGTATGTGGAGGACAGCCCCATGGCGCGCCTGTACCGCGAGGCGCCGGTCAACTCGATCTGGGAGGGTTCGGGCAACGTCATGTGCCTTGACGTGTTGCGCGCGCTGCAGCGCACGCCTGAGGATGGCGCACGGCTGCTGCAGGACCTGGCGCAGCGCGCCGGCGGCCACCCCGCCGTGCGCGCCGAGTTGGCCTCGCTGCAGGCCCAGTTGCGGGGCACGCCCGAGGCGCTGGAGGCCGGCGCGCGGCGCTTCGCCCAGGGCCTGGTGCTGACCGCGCAGGCCGCGCTGATGCTCGCGCACGCCGATGCGCAGAGCGCCGAACTCTTTGTCGCCAGCCGGCTCGGGCGCCAGCATGGCCGCGTCTTCGGCACCCTGGACGCGCCCGCCGAGACGCTGCGCCGGGTCGCCGCGCGGGCCTGGCCGGCCTGAACCGCACGCCGAGCGGCGCGCAAGGGCGCGAACAAGCCGGGGCATGGAACGGGGCGCGAAGGCGCCCCGTCTTTCTTCGCCTTCTCCTCTTCGCGTTCCCCCTTCGCGTTCCCCCCTTCGCGTTCCCCCTTCGCGCTTCCGATTGTGAACTTTTTATGACAATTGCTACAGCGCCCGGGCCGCGCGCCGTAAACCGTCATTGGCAGCGGCGAGCTGAAACAAAAACATAACGCCGCATGAATTACTTTCCTCACCGAGGCGGCCCTGCTCGCGCATCCGCATCCCAATGAATCTGTCTCAACGCCTGTTGCTCACCCTCTCGCTTGCCCTGCTCGCCCTGCTCTTCGTTGGACTTGGCGGAATCTGGCAACTGAGCCAATCGGAGGAACGCTTCGAGTATTTCAACGACAACACCCTGGCCAGCGTGCGCGACCTCGACATGATGGAGCGCTCGATCACGGCCATGCGCATCTCCTTGTACCGCCACGCGCTGGGCGACGACCCGCAGCACAAGGCCGCGGCCGAGGCCATGCTGGCCCAGGCCACCAAGGACTTCGAGTCTTTCGCCGCGAAGTACGAGCGCGAGGACATCTCGAACGACGCCGACCTCAAGATGCTCGAGAGCGATCGCGCGGCGATGGCGCGCTACCGCGCCGCACAGGTGCCCTTCCTGGAGAAGTCCCGCGCCAATGATGGCGAGACGCATACGATGCTGGTCAGCGGCGAACTCGACCAGGCGTCCAGCGCACTGCGCAATGCCATCAAGGAACACGGCGACTTCAACGCCCGCATGGGCAACGAGCTGGTGGCGGGCAACAGGGAAGCCTACGGCACGGCGGTGCGGGTCTTCTCCGCCGCCATCGCCGCCGCCATCCTGCTGACCGGCGCGCTCGCGGTGGCGCTGTACCGCCGCATCCACCACAGCCTGGCGCAGATCCAGCAATCGCTGTCGCATGTGAGCGAGACGCTCGACCTGGGGCACCGCGCCAGCGTGGGCCGCATGGACGAGGTCGGCCGGACCGCCCATGCCTTCAACCACCTGATCGAGCGTGTGGCCGCCACGCTGGGCGAAGTGCGCCGCTCGACCGAGTCCGTCACCGTCGCGGCCAGCCAGATCGCGGCAGGCAACACCGATCTCTCGTCGCGCACCGAGCAGCAGGCGGCCTCGCTGGAAGAAACGGCTTCGAGCATGGAGGAGCTGACCACCACCGTCACGCAGAACGCCGACAATGCGCGCCAGGCCAGCACGCTGGCAGCCAGCGCCGCCGGCGTGGCCGAGCGGGGCAGCACGGCAGTGCTGCAGATGGCGAGCACCATGACCGCGATCAGCGACAACGCCGGACGCATCGCCGAGATCACGGGACTGATCGAGGGCATCGCCTTCCAGACCAATATCCTGGCGCTGAATGCGGCGGTGGAAGCGGCGCGCGCCGGCGAGCAGGGGCGCGGCTTCGCCGTGGTGGCCGGGGAGGTGCGCAGCCTGGCCCAGCGCTCCTCCAGCGCGGCCAAGGAAATCAAGGACCTGATCGACACCTCGGTGTCGACGGTGCGCGAAGGCTCCGCCCAGGCCGAGAGCGTCGGCGGCACGATGGAGGAAATCCGGCAGGCGGTGAAGCGCGTGTCGGACATCATCGGCGAGATCGCTGCAGCCTCGGCCGAGCAGAGCGCGGGGATTGCGCAGGTCAACCAGGCGGTGGGGCAGATGGACCAGGTCACGCAGCAGAACGCTGCGCTGGTGGAGGAAGCGGCCGCGGCGGCGCAGTCGCTCGACGACCAGGCCGGCATGCTGCGCGAAGCGGTCGACGCGTTCCGGCTTACAGCGACCTGAGCGCGGCCTGAGCGCCGAGCGCCCACCGGGCCGGGCGCGGGCCCAGGCCGGCCCGCGTCGGCTTCCGCTCAGGTCTCCAGCGCCGCTTCCGGCAGCCTGAGCGTCACGTGCGGCGCGTAGCGGATCAGGTCGTGGGCGCGCTCGCCGATCATCATGGCCGGCGCGCAGGTGTTGCCGCCGATCAGGGTCGGCATGATGGAGGCATCGACCACGCGCAGCGCCTGCACGCCACGCACGCGCAATTGCGGATCGACCACCGCCAGCTCGTCCATGCCCATGCGGCAGGTGCCGACCGGGTGGTAAATGGTGTCGGCACGCTCGCGGATGAAGGCGCGCACCGCATCGTCGTCGCTGCCGTCGGCGCGCAGGTGGGCCGAGTAGAGTTCCTTGCCGCCCAGCTCGGCGAGCTGGGGCTGGGCGAAGATCCGCCGCACGATGCGCACGCCGGCGACCAGGTCGTCCAGGTCGCGCGGGTCCGACAGGTAGCCCGGATCGATCCTGGGCGCGTCGCGCATGTCCGGCGACGCCAGCCGGATCTCCCCACGGCTGCGCGGACGCAGCACGCAGACATGGCAGGAATAGCCGTGTCCGTAGTGGATCTTGCGCAGGTGGTCGTCGGCCATGGCCACGACGAAATGCAACTGGAGGTCCGGCTCCTCCAGCCCCGAACGGCTGCACAGGAAGGCACCCGCTTCGGCATAGTTCGAGCTGAGCATGCCGCTGCGCTCGCGCCGGTAGCGCAGGATTTCCGACAGCAGACGCCAGGCGCCTGACAGCGACAGGCCGAACAGTTCCGGCGCCGCCACCCGCTTGTGCAGCACGATGTCGGGGTGGTCCTGCAGGTTGCGGCCCACGCCCGGCAGGTCATGGACCAGCGCAATGCCATGCTCGCGCAGGTGCGTGGCAGGACCGACTCCCGATGCCATCAGCAATTGCGGCGAGCCGAAGGCGCCAGCGCTGACGATCACTTCGCGCCGCGCGCGCAGCAAGCGTTCGCGGCCATCCTGCCAGACCATCACCCCGACCGCGCGCCTGCGCTCGAAGACGATGCGCAGCACCTGCATGCCCGTCATCACATGCAGGTTGACTCTCCCGCCGTTATTGCGCGCGCTGGCGATGCCGCCATGCAGATAGGCGCGCGCCGCGTTCCAGCGCTCGCCGCCGCGCTGTGTCACCTGGTACCAGCCGGCCCCTTCCTGCGTGTCGCCGTTGAAATCGTCGTTGTACGGATAGCCGGCCTGCTGTGCCGCCTCGATGAAGCGCTGGCCGAACGGGTTGGGCGTACGCAGGTCGGATACGTGCAGCGGGCCGCTGCCGCCATGCAGCGGATGGTCATCGCGCCCGGCCACGCGCACATTGCACTCGGCGCGGCGGAAGTAGGGCAGCACATCGTCCCAGGACCAACCATCGCATCCCGCAGCAGCCCAGCCGTCATAGTCGCTGGGGCGGCCGCGCACATAGATCATGGCATTGAGCGAGGAGCTGCCGCCCAGGCCACGGCCGCGCGGCTGGTAGCCTCGGCGGCCGTCCAGCCCCGGCTGCGGCACGGTCGTATAGCCATAGTTGCGCGCACCGGCGCGCGGCAGCATCGCGGCGCAGCCGGCCGGCGTCCAGACCAGCACATGGTGATCGTGCCCGCCCGCCTCGACCAGGGCGACGCTGTCGCTGCCGCTGTCCGCCAGGCGCCCCGCCAGGGCGCAACCGGCCGAGCCGGCGCCGACGATGACGAAGTCGAATTCGGTTTCCATCTGTCTCCCCGCCCATCCGTGCGCACCGCCCGCCTCGTCATGCCGGGCAGTCATCCGCCAAGAACGCCGCCTGGCAATGCTTTGGCCGCCGGGCAGCACCCGCCACGAAAACCAGTTTAGGCGCTTGCACCGGCGCTGGAAATGCCGCCAAAACCCGGCCCGTTCGCGCACGAACGGTCAGGCGGTCGCAGACAAAGGTAGCGGTCTAGCGGGGGGGAAATGGCCTTCCCGACGCAGGCCCGGGCCGGCGCCGTCGGGGATTCGGAAATTGGAAGGAAGCGGGACCGCCGGCAGCGCCGTGCCGGCGGCGTTTCACCGCGTATCGAAGCGCTTGCCGGGCGCGAAGGCCGTCGCGAAGGCCGTAGCGAAGGCCGTGGCGAAGGCCGTGGTGCGCCGGACGCTCAGTTCGCCAGCATCGGCCGTCCCAGCATGCGGGACAGCACGGCCTCGGGCGAGTGGGTGTGGTCCGCGATCGCCTTGGGGTGCAGGTAGTAGGTCTGCTCCATCATGGCGCGGCCGCGCATGGCCGCGTGCAGCACCTGGTCGCTGAACACGATCCAGGTGGAACCGGGCGGGAAATGGAACTCCTGCTGCGGCACCTTTGCCTGGTAGTCCAGGTCGGCCTTGGCGAGGTCATGCAGCTGCAGCATGCGATGGTCGTATTCCGAACGCGTGCGCTTGGTGATGTGCAACTGCTTCATCAGCCAGGCCTGGCCCGGCCACATGGCGCGCGTCTGCGGCACGAAGCGGCGCGCGAAATCGCCGAAGGGCTCGCCCACTCTCCAGACGCGGGACGCGGCCGGGTCGATGTTGTGGAACACGCGCAGCAGGCGCTGCCCCAGCAGCGGGTTGGAGGGGAAGGAATCGACATGCAGGCGCGTATCGTCCTTGCGCCAGCTGACCGGGCGGCCGGCGATCTCGCTGGGCCGCAGCGAGGTGCCCGCGCGCACCATATGGGGGCCATATTCCGGGAACAGCGTCAGCACCAGCTTCTCGCTGTATTCGGCGTAGCGGCGGATCAACTGGTAGATCGCGGCCAGGTCGGCCTCGCTGCCCTTGGCGCCGCGTACCGCGCGGTCGCCGGCGCGCAGGTTGATGTTCTTCGACTTGCCGTCCGACCAGCGGCTGTCGAGAAAGCGCTCCTCGCCGGGCTGGAAACGGAAGTGCAGCTCGGGGAAGTAGAGAACGCAGCCCTGCTCCAGCTCACGACGCAGTGTCGCGGCGGTCTCGGGCGAAACCTGAGGCTGCCAGTCGGTATAGGGCTGGGGACGGATCAGGTCGAGCGCAGGCGCGCCGGCCTGGGGACGGTCGGCGGACGGCGCGGCGTTGGTCTGGACAGTGGCCATGGCAATCCTCGGTAGGCTGGCGGCACGGATGGCGCACGCCGGCAGCGCTGCCGCGCGGGCGCGGCCCGGCCGCGGAATGCCGGGATTTTACCCCGTCGGGCCCGGGGCGGCGCTGGCGCCGCGCGCGCCGCTTGATCCGGGACAAGGCAGGCGCCGGTCGGACGGAATCGGTTGGATGGGCGGCCGGGTGGAACTGGCGCCACCTGCTGCGCCCCAATGCAAAACGCCGCCCCAGGGGGGCGGCGTCAGCCATCGGCGCGGGGCCGCCCTCGCGGGCGGCGCCATGCCGCTTCTTACAGGCCGGCGGCGGCGCGCAGCACAGCGGCCTTGTCGGTCGCTTCCCACGAGAACTCCGGCTCCTCGCGGCCGAAGTGGCCGTAGGCGGCGGTCTTCTCGTAGATCGGGCGCAGCAGGTCGAGCATCTGCACGATGCCCTTCGGACGCAGGTCGAAATGCTCCTGCACCAGCTGGGCGATCTTCTCGTCGGAGATCTTGCCGGTACCTTCCGTGTAGACGGTGACGTTGATCGGGCGCGCCACGCCGATGGCGTAGCTGACCTGGACCTGGCACTGGCGGGCCAGGCCGGCCGCGACCACGTTCTTGGCGACGTAGCGGGCGGCATAAGCCGCCGAGCGGTCGACCTTGGACGGATCCTTGCCCGAGAACGCGCCGCCGCCGTGCGGCGAAGCACCACCGTAGGTGTCGACGATGATCTTGCGGCCGGTCAGGCCGCAGTCGCCCTGCGGGCCGCCGATGACGAAGCGGCCGGTCGGGTTGACCAGGTACTTGGTCTCCTTGAGCATCTCGGCTGGCAGCACCGGCTTGATGATCTCCTCGATCACCGCCTCGCGGATCTGCGCCTGGGTGATGTCCGGCGCGTGCTGGGTCGACAGCACCACGGTGTCGACGCTATGCGGCTTGCCATCCACATAGCGCACGGTCACCTGCGACTTGGCGTCGGGACGCAGCCAGGGCAGGCGGCCATCGCGGCGCAGCTGCGACTGGCGCTCGACCAGGCGGTGCGCGTAGTAGATGGGGAAGGGCATCAGTTCCGGCGTCTCGTCGCAGGCGTAGCCGAACATCAGGCCCTGGTCGCCGGCACCCTGGTTCAGGTAGTCGTCGGAGGCGCGGTCCACGCCCTGGGCGATGTCAGGCGATTGCTTGTCGTAGGCGACCAGTACCGCACAGCCCTTGTAGTCGATGCCGTAGTCGGTATTGTCGTAACCGATGCGCTTGATGGTTTCGCGTGCGACCTGGATGTAGTCGACGTTGGCGGTCGTGGTGATTTCGCCCGCCAGCACCACCAGCCCCGTGTTGCACAGGGTTTCGGCCGCGACGCGCGCGTATTTGTCCTGGGACAGGATGGCGTCCAGGATAGCGTCGGAAATCTGGTCAGCGACCTTGTCGGGATGGCCTTCGGAGACAGATTCCGAAGTGAACAGGAAGTCGTTTGCCACGAACTTTTTCTCCAGGTTGGCTATTGCGTGCCAGCCTGGGCAGTTCCAGCGGCGACGCTTTAGCGGTATTTTCCTTCCGCCCGGATAGAGCGGCATCGCCCCGCAAGTTGTCAGTTAACTCGGCGATACACGGTATTATACGCGGCTGTTTGCCGCCTTGCACCGTGGCTTTGTGGGCGCGCGCACCTGTGGCAGCCGCCGCGCTGCCGGCCCGCATGCCGGCGTGCCCGACAAACCCGGCCCCATACCGATACGATGACCTTCCTGTTCTGGCTGATTTCCCGCCTGCCGCTGCGCTGGCTGCACGCCATCGGCGGCGCGCTCGGCCTGCTGGCGGCGCGCCTGCCGGGCCGCTATGCCACCCGGCTGAACGCGAACTTCCGCCTGGCCTTTCCCGATGTGAGCGACGCCATGCTGGCCGAGGCCGCCCGCTCCACCGGCCGCATGATCCTGGAGATGCCCTATTTCTGGAGCCGCAAGAGCCTCAAGGCGAAGCTCTATGACTTCAACGACCGCGTCTGGCCCGAGTTGGACCGCTTGCAGGACGCGCACGGCAAGGGCCTGATCATCCTGACGCCGCACCTGGGCTGCTTCGAAGTGCTGCCCCAGTCCTACGCGCTGCGCCGCCCCGTGACCTGCCTGTTCAAGCCACCGCACCAGCCCTGGCTGCAGGACTTCGTCGAGCGCATGCGCGGCCGCGACAACATCGCCATGGCGCCGGCCACGCCGCGCGGGGTACGCATGCTGCTCAAGGCACTCAAGCGTGGCCAGGCGGTGGGCATCCTGCCGGACCAGGTGCCGAGCGGCGGCGAAGGCGCCTGGGCGCCCTTCTACGGCAAGCCCGCCTACACCATGAGCCTGGTGCACCGCTTGCAGCAACTGACCGGCGCGCCCATCGTGATGGTCTTCGCCGAACGCCTGCCGCGCGGCGGCGGCTACCGCGCCCACCTGCGCGTGATCGACGGCATGCTGCCCGACGACCCGTCGGCCGCCGCTGCCGTCATCAACCAGACCGTGCAGTCGCTGGTGGCCGAGGCGCCGACCCAGTACCTGTGGGGCTACAACCGCTACAAGCATCCTGCCGGAGCCGAGCTGCCGCCGCAGGCTGCCTCGGGGGCCACCGCGCCATGAGCCGCCTTCTCACCTGGCTCGGCATTGGCCTGCTGAGCGTGCTGGGCAAGCTGCCCTACCCGCTGGTCGCACGCTTCGGCGAAGCGCTCGGCGCCCTGCTCCATTGCGTGCCGAGCAGCCGGCGCCGTGTGGTGGAGACCAATCTGCGCCTGTGCTTCCCCGACAAGAGCGAGGCGGAACTGCGCGCGCTGTCGCGCCAGACCTTCCGCCTGGTCTTCCGCAGCTTCGCCGAGCGCGGCATCTTCTGGACCGGCAGCGAGAAACAGATGCGCCGCTGGGTCCAGATCGACGACCAGGCCGACCTGGTGGCGCTGGACGGCACGCCGCACATCCTGGTCACCATGCACCTGTCCGGCGTCGAGGCCGGCGCCATCCGCCTGACCATCCACCTGCGCGACCACGTCGGCCGCTCGGGCGCCTCGCTCTACACCCAGCAGAAGAACACGATGTTCGACGGCTTCCTCAAGCATGCGCGCGGGCGCTTCGGCGCCAATATGATCTCGCGCAGCGACAGCGCGCGCGACATCCTGCGCTGCCTGAAGAAGGGCGAGGCCCTGCAGCTGATCGCTGACATGGATTTCGGCGAGCGCGACTCCGAATTCGTGCCCTTCTTCGGCGCGCAGGCGCTGACCCTGACCTCGGTATCGCGCCTGGCGCGGCTGACCGGGGCCAAGGTGGTGCCGATCTACACCGAGATGCTGCCCGACTACCGCGGCTACGTACTGCGCATCCTGCCGCCCTGGGACGACTATCCGGGCGACAGCGTCAACGACGACACGCGGCGCATGAATGCCTTCTTCGAAGACTGCATCCGCCCCCGCATTGCCGAGTACTACTGGGTGCACAAGCGCTTCAAGCACCGCCCGCCGGGCGAGCCCAAGGTCTACTGACGTCTACTGTCTACTCAGCCCCGCGCCCGCGCCGGCAAGTCGGGCGGGCCCGGACTACAATCGCTCACATGAAACTCCAGTTCACCAAGATGCAGGGTGCCGGCAACGACTTCGTCGTGCTGGACGGCATCCACCAGCAGATCGACCTGAGCCCGGCCCAGTGGCGCGCGCTCGCCGACCGTCATTTCGGCGTGGGCGCCGACCAGATGCTGGTGGTCGAGCCCCCCACGCGCGACGATGCCGATTTCCGCTACCGGATCTTCAATGCCGACGGCGGCGAGGTCGAGCATTGCGGCAACGGCGCGCGCTGCTTCGTGCGCTTCGTCTCCGACCGCGGTATGACCGACAAGCGCTCGGTGCGCGTGCAGGTGATGAATGGGCTGATCACGCTGACGCTGCAGGACGACGGCCAGGTCACGGTCGACATGGGCGCGCCCGAGCTGGAGCCGGCGCGCGTGCCCTTCGACCCCACGGGACTGCACGCGTGCACCCAGGGCAGCGATACCCTGCACGGCCTCGAAATCAACGGCCGCACCGCCTGGATCTCGGCGGTGTCGATGGGCAACCCGCATGCGGTGCAAGTGGTCGACGATGTCGAGAACTTCCCCGTGCTGCAGGACGGCCCGCTGATCGAGCGCCATGCCAGCTTCCCCCGCCGCGTGAACGCCGGCTTCATGGAAGTGGTGGACCGCCGCACGGTGCGCCTGCGCGTATTCGAGCGCGGCGCCGGCGAAACGCTGGCCTGCGGCACCGGCGCCTGCGCGGCGGTGGTGGCTGGCATCCGGCGCGGCTTGCTCGATTCGCCAGTCAAGGTGCATACGCATGGCGGCGACCTGTCCATCGCCTGGGAAGGCGGCGCGAGCCCGGTCCAGATGACCGGCCCCGCCACCACAGTGTTCGAAGGCAGCATTGACCTGGACGCGCTGAAGGTCTGATCATGGGGGCTTCACGCCCCCCCTGCCACGCATCGGCCCCGGGGCACCGCCCGAGCCCATGGAGCGCCCGATGACGCTGGAGAATTTCCGCATCACCCGCGGCAAGGACTTCCGCCTTGCCGATTTCACCCCCAACGCGAAGCCGGTTTCGAGCGGCGACAAGGCGGCCGACCTGGCCCGCCTCAATGAGATCAGCCAGAAGCTCGATGCCCTGCAGGACATCTTCTACGCGGAGCACCAGCGCAAGCTGCTGGTAGTGCTGCAGGGCATGGACACTGCCGGCAAGGACGGCACCGTGCGCAGCGTGTTCCGCAGCTTCGACCCGCTGGGCATCCGCGTGGTCGCCTTCAAGTCGCCGACCCCCGAGGAGCTGGCCCACGACTACCTGTGGCGTGTCCATGCCCAGGTGCCCCGGTGCGGCGAGATCGTGCTGTTCAACCGCAGCCACTATGAAGACGTGCTGATCACGCGCGTGCACGGCTGGATCGACAAGGCCGAGTGCGAACGCCGCTACCGGCAGCTGCGCGACTTCGAGGCAATGCTGACCGAGACCGGCACCACCGTCGTCAAATGCTTCCTGCACATCTCCAAGGAAGAACAGAGGGCGCGGCTGGAATCGCGGCTGGCGGATCCGAACAAGCACTGGAAGTTCGACCCCACCGACCTGGCCGAGCGCAAATACTGGAAGGAGTACATGGCCGCCTACCAGGACGCCATCGCCGCCACCAGCACGCCCGAGGCCCCCTGGTACGTGGTGCCGGCGGACTCCAAGACGCACCGCAACCTGATGGTGGCCGAGATCCTGCTAGCGGTCTTCAGCGCGCTCAAGCCGGCCTACCCGCCGGCCAAGCCCGAGCTGGCCGGCCTCAAGGTCGAATAGGTCGAATAGGTCGAATAGGTCGAATAGACCGGCAGGGCGCCGCGCCGCCGCTCACGCGCGGTGCGGCCGCCCCCGGTGCACGTCGTGGGTGACGAAGGGGTGCTCGGCGCTCGGCATCGCCAGCCACTCCGGATGGCCCAGGGTCTGGCGGATGTCGGCCAGCCCGCTCTCCCAATGCTCGTTCATCGCCAGGCGCCCGAACTGGTAGTCCTTGGTATTGCCTTCGTAGCTCTTGTCCCGGTAGATCAGGTGGACCACATTGCGCCGCGCCGTGCAGGCTTGCTCGGCGGCGCGGCGGCACCAGGGATCGTCGCGCTTGGAGGGCGGCACCAGTTCGAGCAGCTCGCTGATCAGCCGGCGTAAGTTCTGCTGCTCGCCCATGCGATCGGTGACCGCGCGCGTGCGGCTGGAGTACTGGATCTCCTTCTGGCGCTCCGCCACTTCCATCAGGTTGTGCGGCAGGCGGCCACGCGCGCTCCACAGGTCGACCTGGAAGATCAGCGCATCGCGCCTTGGCTGCGCGCTCAGCACCTCGGCCAGCGGCGTGTTCGAGACCAGTCCGCCGTCCCAGTAGTACTCGCCGTCGACCTCCACCGCCGGGAAGCCTGGCGGCAGCGCGCCCGAGGCCATGAAATGCTCGGGCCGCAGTTTCTCGCGCGTATTGTCGAAGTAGGCGAAGTTGCCGGTGTGCACATTGACCGCGCCGAGGGAGACCCGCATTTCGCGATGGTCGTTGATGCGGTCGAAGTCGGCAAAGCGCTCCAGCGTGGCCTTGAGCGCCGACGTGTCATAGAAGCTGGCCTGCCCGGTCGGCACATTGCCCGCCAGCAGATTGGGCAGCGAGCGCGGGATGAAGAAACCGCGCTGGCCCTCCAGGACGGCAAGCGCCGCGTGCCAGCCGTTGTACCAGAGCCGCATCGGGTCGGGCCAGTCGATCGCATCCCACCCCTGGAGAATGCTGGGCAGCCAGGGCTGGCCGCAGATGTACTCCCAGAAATTGCGCAACTGCTCGACACGCCGGTTAGGCGGATTGCCGGCGATCACCGCCGCATTGATCGCGCCGATCGAGATCCCGGCGACCCAGTCCGGCTGGATGCCGTGCTCGGCCAGGCCCTGGTACACGCCGCCCTGGTAGGAGCCGAGCGCGCCCCCGCCCTGCAGCACCAGCGCCCTCACGCGATAGGCCCGTGCCAGTTCCTCGATGTTGGCTCCCGCATTGGCCGCCGCCTCTGCGGACGCGCCCTCCGATGCCCCATTTCCGTTCCGACCGTTCGCGCGCCGCGCCTTGCTTTGCCCGTTCACCACCACGCCCGCCTCCCCGTCAAAGTCTGATCCGAGCGCCGACACGGGCTGCCTCGCCCGCCGTCATCCGCCCCCCAGCGAAGACCCGCCGGGACGCGGCGAACGCGCCAGGCACGCACGCCCCGTCCCGACGCCGTCGCGCTTACTGCATGTACCAGCCGTGGCTGACGATAAAGGACTGCCCCGTCAGCGCTGCCGTCGGGTAGGCGCACAGGAACAGCGCCGTGCGCGCGACGTCGTCCACCGTGGTGAAGACGCCATCCACGGTGCCGCCCAGCATCACGCGCCGCACCACCTCCTCCTCGCTGATGCCCAGCTCCTTGGCCTGCTCAGGAATCTGCTTGTCCACCAGCGGCGTGCGCACGAAGCCGGGGCAGATCACATGGGAGCGCACGTTGTACTCGGCACCTTCCTTGGCCAGCACGCGGGCCAGGCCCAGCAGCGCGTGCTTGGCCGCCACATAGGCCGACTTCAGCGGCGACGCCTCGTGCGAGTGGACCGAGCCCATGTAGATCACGGTGCCGCCGCGCTTGTCCTTGTACATGTACTTGAGCGCCGCCTTGGTGGTCAGGAAGGCGCCGTCGACATGGATGGCCTGCATCTTCTTCCAGTCGGAGAAGGCGTAGTTCTGGATCGGGTTGACGATCTGGATGCCGGCGTTCGACACCAGGATGTCGATGCCGCCGAAGGCCTGCGCCACCTGGTCGGTGGCCTGGTTGACGGCATCCTCGCTGGTCACGTCCATGGCCACCGCGATGGCCTTGCCGCCGGCGGCCTCGATTTCAGCGGCGGCCGCGCGCGCGGCCTCGAGGTTCAGGTCGGCGATGGCGACCGCCGCGCCCTCCTTGGCCAGCAGTTCGGCGATGGCCTTGCCGATGCCGCTGGCGGCGCCGGTGACGATGGCGGATTTTCCTTTGAGCTGCATACAAACCTCCTGGTCAGGCTGGAATGTCGAGCACGGCCCCGCCCAGCCGGGCGCCGGGGCCGGCTGGCTAGAAAAGGAAGGAAGACGTGGGGCGCGACGCTGCGCTGTACGCGTCGTCGCGGCCGAGAATGTAGGGAGAGGCGAGCGGCCCGCCAGGACGGCCTGGCCATGGAATGAGGACTGCAGCGTGCACGGTGACGCGCGCGCGCCTGGGGTACCGGATGCGGATATCCATCGCCTGCGATCCTCCCGAAGGAAAACGACGGCGGCCGGCCCGCGGGCCTGTCGGCGGGGCCCGCCAAGGCGGCTCCGCGGCGCTTGCCGGCGCCAATTGCGTGCTCAGTGTGACCGCCGGCGCGCGCATCCGGTTCCCGGTATTTGCTGCAGGGCAGCGGCGGCCGGGTGCCGCCGCCTGCCCGGTGCGTCAGACGCCGTAGTTAGACGCCGCAGTTAGACGCCGTAACGCGTGCGATAGTCAGCCACGGCCTGGCGCGAAGCGCCCAGCGCGGGATCCTGCGAGGCGTCGAGATAGGCCAGCAGGTCGCCCAGGTTGGCGATGGAGATCACCGGCACGCCATATTCGCGCTGCACATCCTGCACCGCGGAATGCGTGCCGATCTGCTCGGCCGTGCCGCTCTTCTCCATCCGGTCCAGCGCGATCAGCACCGCCGCCGGCTCCGCGCCGGCCGCGCGGATCATCTGCATCGATTCGCGCACCGAGGTACCGGCCGAGATCACATCGTCGACGATCACGACCTTGCCCTGCAGCTTGGCGCCCACCAGCGTGCCGCCTTCGCCGTGGTCCTTGGCTTCCTTGCGGTTATAGGCGAAACCCACGTCGCGGCCCAGGCCGGCCAGCGCCACCGCCGTGGCGGAGGCCAGCGTGATGCCCTTGTAGGCCGGCCCGAACAGCACGTCGAACTGCAGGCCCGAGGCCAGCAGGGTTTTCGCATAGAATTGCGCCACCTGGCCCAGCATGCCACCCTGGTTGAACAGGCCGGCATTGAAGAAGTAAGGCGACTTGCGGCCCGCCTTGGTCACGAACTCGCCGAAGGACAGCACGCCCGCGTCGAGCGCGAAGCGGATGAAGGTCTGGCTGAGTTCGGTCGCTTCCCCTTGCTGCGTGGCGGAAAGCGTAGTCTGCTGCGTCATCTTTTCTCTCTGATAGCAAAGTTTCCCGAATGTTACGGATTATCAGCGCCAACCTCAACGGCATCCGCTCCGCCTCTAAGAAGGGCTTTTTCGAGTGGATGGGCAAGCAGGACGCCGACATGGTCTGCGTGCAGGAACTCAAGGCGCAGGCCGCCGACATGACCGATGCGTTCCTTGCGCCACATGGCTACCACGGCTACTTCCACTATGCGGAGAAGAAGGGCTACAGCGGTGTCGGCCTCTACACCCGCCACAAGCCGGAGCGCATCATCACCGGCTTCGGCAACGCCGAGTTCGATAGCGAGGGCCGCTATGTCGAGGTGCAGTATCCGCACCTGGCTGTGATCTCGGTCTACGTGCCGTCCGGCTCCAGCTCGGACGAACGCCAGCAGGCCAAGTTCCGCTTCATGGAGGCCTTCCTGCCGCACCTGCTGGACCTGAAGGCGAGCGGGCGCGAGATCGTGCTGTGCGGTGACGTCAACATCGCGCACAAGGAAATCGACATCAAGAACTGGAAGGGTAACCTGAAGAACTCAGGCTTCCTGCCCGAGGAGCGTGCCTGGATCGGCGACCTGTTCGACTCGCACGGCTATGTCGACGTGTTCCGCCGCCTGGACCCGCGCCCCGAGCAGTACACCTGGTGGAGCAACCGCGGCCAGGCCTACGCCAAAAACGTGGGGTGGCGCATCGATTACCACCTGGCCACGTCGAAGATCGCCGCGACCGCGCACGCCACCTCGATCTACAAGGACGAGAAGTTCAGCGACCACGCGCCGCTGTCGATCGACTACGATTTCGCCTTATAGGGCACGCACAGGGCACGCGCGCGCACGGCGGCGGTCGCGATGCGGCGATCATTGCTGCGGTGCGCCAACAAGCCCGCTACAATAAAGGGTTCCCGCCTTGCCAGCCTAGCGCGGCGGGTCCGCAACATCCAACCCAGTGAGTCCGCCATGGTTTTCAAAGTGTTCGTCGATGGTCAGGAAGGCACCACCGGTCTCCGGCTGCTCGACTATCTCTCCGGTCGCCCCGACGTAGAACTGCTGCGTATTGCCGATGACAAGCGCAAGGATTCGGCCGAGCGAGCACGCTTCCTGAACGCCGCTGACGTCGCTTTCCTGTGCCTGCCCGACGTGGCATCGCGCGAGGCGGTCTCCCTGGTGACCAACCCGAACACCTGCGTCATCGACGCCAGCACGGCCTTCCGCACCAGCAATGACTGGGCCTACGGCCTGCCCGAACTGACCCGCGGCCAGCGCGCCAAGGTACGGGAGAGCAAGCGCATCGCCGTGCCGGGCTGCCACGCCAGCGCCTTCGTGACGGCCGTGCGCCCGCTGGTGGAAGCCGGCGTGATGCAGCCCGACTACCCGGCCTCGGCGTTCTCGCTGACCGGCTACAGCGGCGGCGGCAAGAAGATGATTGCCGAGTACGAAGCCGGCGGCAACCCGAAGCTCATGAGCCCGCGTCCCTACGCGCTGGGCCTCACGCACAAGCACCTGCCCGAGATGCGCGTGCAGACCGGGCTGGCGCAGGCGCCCGTCTTCAACCCGGTGGTGGGCCCCTTCTTCAAGGGCCTGGCCGTGACCGTGCCGGTCTACCCGGACCGCCTGGCGCGCAAGGTCTCGCCCGAGCAGATCCTCGACATCTACCGCAAGCACTACGAGGGTGAGCAGTTCGTGCGCGTCATGCCGTTCGATGCCGAGAGCAATCTGGACGCTGGGGCTTTCGATGTGCAGGGCTGCAATGACACCAACCGCGTTGACCTCTTCGTGTTTGGCTCTTCCGAGCATCTGGTGCTGATGGCTCGCCTGGATAATCTTGGCAAGGGTGCGGCCGGTGCGGCGGTGCAGTGCATGAATGTGCATGTGGGGGCGGATGAGGCTACCGGGCTGACTGCGTGAGTGCCTGATCAGACTTGCCGCCTGGCGGCGGTGCCGCCGGCAGTGATGATGCCGTTCAGTGTTTGCTGGACGGCATTTTTCTTTTGGGTGATGGGGTTTTGGGGGGCTTTGTTTGGGGGCTTTAGTCTGCAGGACAAAGGCCTGTTTCGACTCCCCTGCGGGGGGAGTCGAAACAGGCCTTTGGCTCAATAAACCAGCACCGCCGGCCAGCACCAGCAAAGCTACTACTTCAAAGGCTTCTGCTTATCCTCATCCCCACTATCCACCGGCGCATCCCCCAGATTCTTCATATTGGGCCGATACGGCGGCAGATTAGCCACGGTCAAGTTGCGCGTACGCGCATACAACGGCAGCACCTCAGGCATATGTTTTTCCAGTTCCGCAATGCGACTGCGCCCCGAAGGATGAGTCGACAGGAACTCGGCCCCGGCCTGGGATTGCGTCACCATCCCCATCTTCTGCCAGAGCGAAACCGCGGCGCGCGGGTCATAGCCGGCGCGCGCGGCGATATCCATTCCGACCAGATCGGCCTCGGTTTCGTCGGCGCGCGAGAAGCGCAGCGTCAGCAGCTGGGCACCGGTACCCAGCGCCATATTCCCCAGGTTGCCGAAGCCGAACAGTTGCGAGATCACGTTCGCGCCGAGATTGGTGATCTCGGACTGGGCGGCGCGCTCGCGCGCGTGCTCGCGCAGCGCGTGGGCGATCTCGTGGCCCATTGCCATCGCCACTTCGTCGTCGCTCAGCTTGAGGCGGTCGAGCAGGCCCGCGTAGAAGGCGATCTTGCCCCCGGGCATGCAGAAGGCATTGACCTGCTTGGTGTTGATCAGGTTGACCTCCCAGTTCCACTGGCGCGCGCGCTCATTCCAGCGCACGGTCTCAGGCAGCAGGCGCCGCCCGATCGCGCGCAGGCGCACCACCTGCGGATTGCCGTCGGGCATCAGCGTATGCTGCGCCACCGCTTCCTGCTTGATCTGCTCGTATTCCTGGGCCGCCTGCCGCTCGATGTCCTCGATGGGCACGATCTTGCGGATCGAGGCATTGCGCTCCTCGAGGCGAACGCCGTCTTCCTGGGCATGGACCGGAACTGCCAGCACGGCCAGCGACAGGCCGAGCGCCGCGCAAAGCGGCCGGGCAAGCGCGGCCTTGCGGGGCCGCCGAACACAGGGGCGACAGGACATGGGGCGGATCCTCTGGAACGAAAAAGCGCCGATGAACGGACGGGCACGAGGCTGAACCCGACTGGGGTGATGCAATAATACACGGCGCTCGCGCCGCCGCCGGTCGGGATTCGGCTTCCCCTGCGGCCGCGCGCATCCAGGCCCAGCCGTCCCGCCAACGCATTCATGAGCTTTCACGACTACCTCGACATTTTCCGCAACCGCCGCATCGGCGCCATGCTGGCGCTGGGCTTTGCCTCCGGGCTGCCGCTGGCGCTGACCTCGGGCACGCTGCAGGCCTGGATGACGGTCGAAGGCCTCGACATCAAGACCATCGGCTTCTTCTCGCTGGTGGGCCAGGCCTATATCTTCAAGTTCCTGTGGGCCCCGCTGATGGACCGCTTTACGCCGCCGATGCTGGGCCGGCGCCGCGGCTGGCTGCTGCTGACCCAGCTCGGCCTGGTCGTCGGCATCGCCGGCATGGCCTTCTGCCCGCCGCGCGAAGCCCTGTGGGCCCTGGCCGGGCTGGCCGCGCTGGTGGCCTTCCTGTCGGCCTCGCAGGACATCGTCTTCGACGCCTACAGCACCGACGTGCTGGAGCCGGCCGAGCGCGGCGTGGGGGCGGCAGTGAAGGTGCTGGGCTACCGGCTGGCAATGCTGGTCTCGGGCGGGCTGGCGCTGTGGCTGGCCGACCGCGTGCTGGGCTGGCCCCAGATGTACCTGCTGATGGCCGCGCTGATGGGGGCCTGCATGCTGACCTTGCTGTGGGCGCCCGAGCCGGACGTGCCGGCGCGCGCGCCGCACTCGCTGGAGGCAGCGGTGCTGGGCCCGCTGCGCGACTTCTTCGGGCGCGAGGGTGCCTGGTGGCTGCTGTTGCTGATCGTGCTGTACAAGCTCGGCGACGCCTTCGCCGGCGCGCTGTCGACCACCTTCCTGATCCGCGGCGTCGGCTTCTCGGCCGGCGAGGTCGGCCTCGTCAACAAGACGCTCGGCCTGGCGGCCACCATCATCGGCGCACTGTTCGGCGGCACGCTGATGGTGCGCCTGGGACTGTACCGCTCGCTGCTGCTGTTCGGCGTGATGCAGGCGGTGTCCAACCTGGGTTACTGGGTCCTGGCGGTCACGCCCGCCCACCTGTGGACCATGGGCGCGGCCATCGGCGTCGAGAACCTGTGCGGCGGCATGGGCACGGCCGCCTTCGTGGCGCTGCTGATGGCGCTGTGCAACCGCTCCTTCTCCGCAACCCAGTACGCGCTGCTGTCGGCGCTGGCCTCGGTGGGCCGCGTCTATGTGGGCCCGAACTCCGGCTACCTGGTGGAAGCCTGGGGCTGGGCCCCCTTCTATCTCGGCACGGTGGCCATCTCCTTGCCCGGCGTGCTGCTGCTGCGCGCCATGCGCGGCACCATCAACCACTACGAGGCGCAGGCCCGCGTCGGCAACTGAAACAGCGCGGGACCGGTACGGTCCGCGCGCCTCCGCGCCTACTCCTTGTAGTAGACGATCTGGTGCGAGGTGGCCAGCAGTTCGCCGCCGGCGCTCCAGATCTGCGCGCTCTGGTCGAAATAGCCTTTGCGGAACACCTGGGCCTGGGCGCTGGCCAGCACGTGGTTGTCACCGAGCGCCGCCAGCGTGGCGGCATCCGCGTGGAAATAGGTGGTCAGCGACACCGTGCCGGCCGGCACGAAGCCGGCGCGCTTGAGGAAGATGCGCGGATAGAAGGTATCGCACCAGGACGCCAGCGCGGCAAAGTCCGGCGTGCGCGCCGGAGAGTCGCGCAGCCAGAACTGCGTCAGGCTGTCCGGGTTCTCGGTGCCGGCTTCGGCGCTGGGCTTGGCGCCGCGCACCGGACGCATCTCATAGGCCTTGAGCCAGCGCACCGGCGCGAACCCGCCCTGGGCGGGCACCGACTCGGCCGGCGGCGCTTCGGGCCGTTCCGCCTCGCCGCAGCCCCAGGTCTGGCGGCGCACCGCGAACACCGCGCTGGCGGTGGTCGCCACCACGCCTTGCTGGCGCAGTTCCAGGCTCCAGTGCTGGGTCGAGCGGTTGGTGCGCGAAGGCCGCGCCTCGATCTCGAACGGCCCCTCGGCGATCGGGCCGGCGAAGTTCACCGTCAGCGAGATGGGGTCGCCCAGGCGCTCGGGGTGCTGCAGCGCTGCCTGCAGCAGCGTGGCCGCTGTGATGCCGCCAAAGGGCCCGATCATATTCCAGTAGGCCGGGGTGGTACGGCCGAGGAAGCGATGCTCGCCGGCCGGCTCGAGGGCCAGCGCTTCGTCGAAGGGGTGCGGCGCCAGGGTTCCGGCCGCGACTGCGGAGACTGCAGGGACTGTGGACATGGCTAAAAAAGTACGATCGTTCGAGAACGATGACTACAGTAGCCGTAGCCAGCCTTCGCGTCAAGACAGATCGCGGCACTGGCGCGCCACGTGCCCCAGCCGACCCGCCGCCATCAACCACGCGCCTGTGTGCGAACGGGCATCCCCCACCCAAGCTGGTTGGCGATCACCGCCAGCAGCACCAGCGCCATGCCTGCCAGTTGCATGGCGCTCAGCGCCACGTGGAAGACCAGCACATCGATCACGATGGCGACCAGCGGATAGATGAAGGACAGCGTCGCGATGGAGACCACGCTGAGCCGCTGGAAGGCGGCATACAGCAGCGTGTACATAAAGCCGGTGTGCACCAGGCCCAGCGCGAGCAGGGCGCCCCAGGCCTGGGTGCCATAGGCGGCCGGCGCCGGGTGCGCCAGCGGCAGCAGCAAGGGCACGCCCAGCAGCATCTGCAGGCCGGCGATCTGCGCCGGCGGCAGGCCGTTGAGCCGCCGCGTGGCCAGGGTGGTGACGGCATACAGCAAGGCCGCCGCCAGTGCCAGCCCGATGCCGGCCAGCATCTTGCCGGGCACGCCGCCGCCAGGCTCCAGCCCGGTGATCAGCACGACGCCGGCGAAGGCCAGCAGCAGCCAGGGCAACCGCCCCAGCGAGAAGCCCTCGCGCTGGAACAGTGCGACCAGCAGCAACAGGAAGAAGGGCTGGGTGTGGTAGACCACGGTGGCGATCGAGATGCCGCTGTAGCGATAGGCCGAGAACAGGCACAGCCAGTTCAGGATCAGCGTGGTGCCGCCCAGCACCAGCCAGCCCCACTGGCGCGCGCTCATGTGCACCCAGCCACGCCGCACAGCCAGCGCGCCCAGCAGCGCCGCGCCGCCCAGCAGGCAGCGGAACCAGACCACGTCGATCGGCGGCTGGCCGCTCATCACGACGAACCAGCCGATGGTGCCGGAGAGCGCCATCGCGGCGACCATGCGCCAGGTGCCGCCACGGATCGCGGGTGCGGCTGGCGCGGATGCAAGGCTTGTCATGGCAGGGACTCCCATAAGGCGATGGAGGGATTGTTCCACCCTCAATGCAGATCAACAATCCAGCCGAAAGGCAATTACCATTTGATCTGAAGTCAACAACGAAGCCAAATACATGCCGCAACCATCACTCAATGCCATGGCGGTATTTGCGCGCGTGGTCGAAGCCGGCAGCTTCACCGCGGCCGCGCGCCAGCTCGGCATGACGCCGTCCGCGGTCAGCCGCCACGTGTCGCGGCTGGAGGCATCGCTGGGCGCGGCGCTGCTGCAGCGGACCACCCGCGCCATCGCGCTGACCGAGCTAGGCCAGGCGGTCTACGCCGGCTGCGCGCGCATGCTTGCCGGCGCGCGGGAAGTGGGCGCCCTGGCCGACGCGCAGGCGGGCGAGCCGCACGGCCTGCTGCGTGTCAGCGCGCCGGTGGCGTTCGGCCAGGCCTGGCTGGCGCCGCGGCTGCCGGCACTGCTGGCCCGCCATCCGGGGCTGGAACTGCAGTTGTCGCTGGCCGACCGCATGGTCGACCTGGTCGAGGAGGGGGTGGACGTGGCGATACGCATCGCGCGCGAACTGGCGCCCGGCCTGGTGGCCCGGCCGCTGTGCGAGGTCCGCTACCGGCTGGTGGCGGCGCCGGCCTTCGTGGCGCAGCACGGCGCACCGGCATCGCCCTCGCTATTGCCCGCCCTGCCCTGCCTGTACCTTGGCTACGGCGCCTTCGGCGAGCAATGGACGCTGCGCCGCGAAAGCGCCGGCGCGGCCTCGGCCGAGACCGTCACGGTGCGGGTGCCGCCGCGCATCACGGTGAACAACAGCTTCGCCATCGTGGCGATGGTGGCCGGCGGTGCAGGCATCGGCCTGGTGCCGGATTTCGCCGCCGCGGCGGCGCTGGCGCAAGGCGAACTGGTGAGTGTGCTGGACGACTGGCGCGTGCTCGAGCCCTATGCGGGCACCGCCTATGCCGTCTACACCCCGACCCGCCACCTCGCGCCCAAGGTGCGGGCCTTCATCGACCACCTGGCCGCACCGGGCTGAGGCGACACGGCCAGTTGGTCGATCCACTCGGGTCGAACCACTCGGGCCGATCCGCTCAGGCCGAGCAGACGCGGTACACCGCCAGGCTGCCGCGCCAGTTGGCGCCCCAGTTGACGATCACGCCCTCGTGCATCACCACCCGGTCGACTACGCGCAGGCCCACCTTGGGGGCCAGCGCCTCGAAGTCCTTGATGGTCAGCACGCGCACGTTTGGCGTGTCGTACCACTGGTAAGGCAAGGACTCCGACACCGGCATGCTGCCGCGGAACACCGAGAGCCGGTGCGGCCAATAGCCGAAGTTGGGGAAGGACACGATGCACTCGCGGCCCACGCGCAGCGTGTCGCGCAGCACCTGCGCCGTGTTGTGGATGGTCTGCAGGGTCTGCGACAGGATCACGGTGTCGAAGCTCTTGTCCTCGAACAGCTTGAGCCCGCCCTCCAGGTCCTGCTGGATCACGTGGACGCCCTTCTGCGCGCAGGCCAGCACGCCCTCGTCGCGGATCTCTATGCCATAGGCCTGCACGTCGAGCTCGTCCTGCAGCACGCGCAGCAGGCTGCCGTCGCCGCAGCCCAGGTCGAGCACGGTCGAAGCGGGTTCGACCCAGCGCGCGATGGCGCGGAAATCGGGGCGCAGTGCCAGGATATTCGGGTTGGCCGCGGCATTCATGCGCCGATCTCCTCAGCAACGCGCTGATAGTAGGCGCGCATCAGGTTGTGGTAGCGCGGATCCTCGAGCAGGAAGGCATCGTGGCCGTGCGGCGCGTCGATCTCCGCATAGGACACGGGGCGCTTATTGTCGAGCAGCGCCTTGACGATCTCGCGGCTGCGGTTGGGTGCGAAGCGCCAGTCGGTGGTGAAGCTGGCCACCAGGAAGCTGGCCTGCGTCTGCGCCATCGCGCGCGTCAGGTCGCCGCCGTAGGCCAGCGCCGGGTCGAAATAGTCGAGCGCGCGCGTGATCAGCAGATAGGTGTTGGCGTCGAAGTACTCGGCGAACTTGTCGCCCTGGTAGCGCAGGTAGCTCTCCACCTGGAACTCGACGTCGAAGGAGAAGCGGATGTCCTCGGTCTTCAGCTCGCGGCCGAATTTCTCCGCCATGTCCTCGTCGGACAGGTAGGTGATGTGGCCGATCATGCGGGCCACGCGCAGGCCGCGCTTGGGCTTGACGCCATGCGCGTAGTAGTTGCCGCCGTGGAAATCGGGGTCGGACAGGATGGCGCTGCGCGCGACCTCGTTGAAGGCGATGTTCTGCGCCGACAGCTTGGGTGTGGAGGCGACCACGATGCAGTGGCGCAGCCGATCCGGATACATCAGGCTCCAGGCCACCGCCTGCATGCCGCCCAGGCTGCCGCCCATCACCGCGGCGAACTGGCGGATGCCGAAGGCGTCGGCCACGCGCGCCTGCGCATTGACCCAGTCTTCCACCGTCACCACCGGAAAGGCCGCGCCATAGGGCTGGCCGGTGGCGGGATTGGGGCTCATCGGCCCGGTCGAGCCGAAGCAGGAGCCCAGGTTGTTGACGCCGATGACGAAGAAGCGGTCGGTATCGAGCGGCTTGCCGGGACCGACCATATTGTCCCACCAGCCGACATCGCGCGGATCGTCGGCATAGACGCCCGCCACGTGGTGGGAGGCATTGAGCGCGTGGCAGACCAGAACTGCATTGCTGCGTGCAGCGTTGAGCTTGCCGTAGGTTTCGACCATCAGGTCGTAGCCGGCGATCGAGGAACCATTGCGCAGCTTCAGCGGCTCGGAGAAATGCATGCGCTGCGGCTCGACGATGCCGACCGAGTCGGTCGGCAGGTCCAGCACGGCGGGCGGCGGGGCAAGGTCAGTCATGAATTCGGCCCGTTGGCGAACGGGCATAAAAAAACCCGACCGGCATTGCGTGTGAAGCGTCGCAGCCGAGTCGGGCATTCGCGGTTTCCCGCGTGCCGGCGCCATCTTTGCAGGGGGCGCCGACCCAACCTCTTTAGCCGCATTTATATTCGCAGGCGGGCGAGTTCGAAGGAACCACCCGGCTGCCGCGCGCCCGCAAGCCAGTCATCAAATCGGCGCGACCGGCACATTATAGAGCAATCCGCACGCAACCACGCCCCGGACGGCCGCACGGCGTGGCCTTGTGCTCAGCCCAGCAGCACGCGCAGCTGCGCGTCGGCATGTTCGCCCGGCTGCTTGCGGAAGCCGCTCTTGGCATAGCGGTGCCATTGCCCCTGCACCGCCGAGACGATCAGCGCGGCCCGCACCGGCACGTCCGCATCGGGCGGAAATGCACCCTGCGTGACGGCAATCTTGAGGCACTGGCGCAGCGAGGCCTCGATGCGATCCACCATCTGGTTGATGCGCTCCTGCAGCCGCTCGTGCTCGCCGACCAGCGCCTCGCCGGTCAGCACGCGCGTCATGCCGGGATTCTTCTCGGCGAAGGACAGCAGCATGCGCGCGATCGCGTGCGCCTGGCGCAGGCCGTGCTCCTCCTGCGTGGTGATCTGGTTGATCAGGCCGAACACCGACTGCTCGATGAAGCCGATCAGGCCTTCGTACATCTGCGCCTTGCTGGCGAAATGGCGGTACAGGGCCGCCTCCGACACGCCCAGCTTGGCCGCCAGCGCGGCCGTGGTGATCCTTTCCCCGCGCGGATGCTCCAGCATGCCGGCCAGCGTTTGCAGAATCTGGACCCGGCGCTCGCCGGGGCGTGGCCGCTTGCGCGCCGGCGCGGCTGTCTCGCCGCTGTCCTGGGCGCCGCCGGCGCCGGTGGCCGGCGCGCGGCCGTTACTGTGCATCATGACCCATTCCCCGCATATATCGTTGTAGTTGATGCATGGATTGTACTTTTACGTCCACATAGCCGGGACGGTTGACGATGCGCGCGCGCACGCGCGGCGCGCCCTCCGGCATCGCCTGGGGCGCGGGCGGGCGGTGCCCCTCCTGCGCCGCTGCCGCGGCAGGCGGCACCTGCGTCTCGGCGGCGACCAGGATCACGGCGCGCTCCTGCGCCGCGTGCGGGGCATGCCGATCGTCCTCGGCCGCCAGCGTGGTGCGCAGCACGGCATCGCCGGTGGCGCCGGGCACCGCGGCATCGGCGGCGGCGGGCAGCGCCTGCGGGCGCGATGGCGCCAGCGTGCGCAGATAGCCCGTGACCCAGGCGGTGCGGATGCCGGTGCCGGCATAGCGCTTCAGGTGGGACAGCGTGTCCTCCACCAGCACCGCGCGATGGGGCGCGATGCGGGACTGGGCCAGCAGGCGGCGCAGCATGCGGCGGTCGGGCTTGGGACGCAGGTGCCCGTGCACCCACATCTGCTCGATCGCCACCACGCGCTCGAAATACTGGGCGATGCCGGCGATGCGCAGCACCGCATGGGCATAGTCCTGCGGCGCGTTGGTGACCAGGATCTTGCGCCCGGGCAGGCGCCGCAGGTGGGCGGCCAGGCCGCGCCTGACCTTGACCATGTCCGCCAGCTCCGGGAAATCGTGCGCGGCGCGCAGGAAATCGGCGGCATCCACGCCGTGATGGCGGATCATGCCGAGCAGCGTGGCGCCATAGCGTTGCCAATAGGCGACTCTCACCTCGCTCGCGCGGGCCTCGTCGCAGCCGAGCACGCGTGCGACATAGGCCGTCATCAAGCGGTTGATGGCCGGGAAGATGGCGTGCGAGGCGTCGTGCAGCGTGTTGTCGAGATCGAACAGCCAGACGGTGGACCCGGCCGTGTTGCCGGCAGCGCGGCGCAGATGGCCGCGGCACGGTGCGCGCAATCGCGGTGTGTGTGTGTAGGGCAAGCCGTGCAGAGGAATTGGCGGCGGCGCGGACGCGCCGCCGCGTTGCGCCCGCTCAGTGCGAGCGGATCATGGTGCCGAACGCCTGTTCGGTCAGGATTTCCAGCAGCAGCGAATGCTCGATGCGGCCGTCGATGATGTGCACCGAGTTGACGCCGCTCTTGGCGGCATCCAGCGCCGACGAGATCTTGGGCAGCATGCCGCCGGAGATGGTGCCATCGGCAAACAGCTCCTCGATCTCGCGCGCGGACAGGTCGGTCAGCAGATTGCCCTTCTTGTCCATCACGCCCGGGATGTTGGTCATCATCACCAGCTTCTCGGCCTTCAGGATCTCGGCCATCTTGCCGGCGACCACGTCGGCGTTGATGTTGTAGGCCTGGCCGTCATCGGAGAAGCCGATCGGGGAGATCACCGGGATGAAGGCGTCGTCCTGCAGCGCGCGCACCACGGCCGGGTTGATCGCCTCGATGTCGCCGACGAAACCGATGTCGATGAAGGCGCCCGGGTTCTCGCGGTCCGGCATCTGCAGGCGCTTGGCACGGATCAGGCCGCCGTCCTTGCCGGTCAGGCCGACGGCCTGGCCGCCGTACTGGTTGATCAGCATCACGATGTCCTGCTGCACCTCGCCGCCGAGCACCCACTCGACCACTTCCATGGTCTCTTCGTCGGTGACGCGCATGCCCTGGATGAAGGTGCCGACCTTGCCGACCTTCTTCAGCGCCTCGTCGATCTGCGGCCCGCCGCCATGCACCACCACCGGGTTCATGCCGACCAGCTTGAGCAGGATCACGTCACGCGCGAAGCCGTGCTTGAGCTTTTCTTCCGTCATGGCGTTGCCACCGTACTTGACCACGATGGTCTTGCCGTGGAACTTGCGGATATAAGGCAGCGCCTCGGCGAGGATCTCGGCCTTCAGGGCGGGGGCGATGGCGGCTACCGTGGTGGCGGCAGGCCCAGGTGCGTCGGCGTTCATGGCAAGGGACATCCGAGTGGTTCAACAGGTATCATGATCATGTCAGAATCGCGGCGCGGCGGGTTCGCCACCCTCCGTGGAAGGCGTGGCGTCGGGCGCCGGGCGCGGCAGGCGCCGATTTTACAAGAAACCGCGCGCCGCGCACGCCCCCCGGTCGTACGGCTGCCGCCGGCCCCCTTGCAGGCGCCGCCCGCGGCGCCGGGCCGTTCGATCCGCGCAACAGCTCCATGCCCACGCCCTGACAACCCGAAACGCCCTTGCAAGGCTAGCGCCGATGAGCCTCGACCCCGATGAACTGCAGGCCCTGCGCCCCCACCTGCTGCGCTTCGCGCGGCTGCAGCTGCGCGACGAGGCGCTGGCGGAGGACACCGTCTCGGAGACCCTGCTGGCCGCGCTGGAGCACCCGGAACGCTTCGCCGGCCAATCGGCGCTGAAAACCTACCTGATCGGCATCCTCAAGCACAAGATCATCGACACGCTGCGCAGCGGCCGGCGCGAAGTGACGCTTGCGCTGAACGCCGGCGAAGATGGCGAGGCCCAGTCCGACCTCGAAGCCTTCGACGCCCTGTTCGCCCGCAACGGGCACTACCAGACGCCCCCGTCCGACTGGGGCGACCCCGACCGCACCTTCGAACGGCGCGAATTCTTCGAGATACTGCAACTCTGCGTGGACCGGCTGCCCGCCAAGATCGGACGCGTCTTCATGATGCGCGAGTGGCTGGAACTGGATTCGGAAGAAATCTGTCAGGATTTGCAGATTACCGCGACCAATCTGTGGGTCATGCTGTACCGTGCCCGCATGCGCCTGCGCGAATGCCTGGAACTGAACTGGTTCGGCCAGCGGGCCGGACAAACGAGATAAACGAGATAAATGAGATAGACGGGATAAGCGGGATAGACCGGGCTCAGCGGACAAGCCCGCCAACAAGGAAACCATGCCAGACACGCCACCGCGCCGCCGCCTGCTGCCGACCTGCCACGAGGTGCACCAGCTCACCATGCAGGGGCTGGACCGCGAACTCGGCTGGGTCCAGCGCCTGCGCGTGCGCAGCCACCTGATGATCTGCGACGCCTGCACCCAGTTCGCCGGGCAGATGCGCCTGATGCGTGCGGCGATGCGCCGGCTCGGCCGCGACGACGGGCCGCCGCGCCGGGATCACTGAAGCCGCCACCATGAGCGACCATCCGGTCCCGCCTCCCGCCCCCGCCTGTGCCGTGCTGACCGGCCAGTTGCGGCCGGTCGAGCACTGCAGCCGCTGCGGCAAGGGTTTCGTCTGCGGCCACGTGGCCGGCCTGCCCGCCTGCTGGTGTGCCAGCGAGCCGCTGCTGCCGGCGCGCACCATCGTGCCGGGCCGGTCCTGCCTCTGTCCCGACTGCCTGCGGCTGCGCCGCGCCGGGCAGGACTGAGCGGGGCGGCTCAGGCGCCGGCCGCGGCCCGCGCGCCGGCCGTGCCGCCCCACTGCATCACCGCCACGCCCAGCACCACCAGCAAGGCGCCGCCCAGGCGTGCGCCGGTCAGCTCGCGTACGGCAAACCCGGCCAGGCCGAACTGGTCGGCCGCGAGCGCCGCCAGCATCTGGCCGGCCACCACCGCGGCGATGAAGCTGCCCGCGCCCAGCCGCGGCGCCAGCACCAGTGCGGCGGTGATATAGAAGGCGCCGAGCAGGCCGCCGCTCCACATCCAGCCGCGTACGCCGTCGGCCGCCCCGGCTGCCGGCAGCGGCACGCGCAGCGCCGCCAGCACCAGCACCACCGCCACCAGGCTGACCAGCAGCGAGACGAGGGTAGCCCACAAGGGATGGCCGAGCGCGCGGCCCAGCCCGCCGTTGGCGCCGGCCTGCAAGGGAATGACTGCGCCGGCGGCGATGGCCATCAGCAGCGACGGCAGCAGGGTGGAGGGTGCAGTGAGAAGCGAAGACATGGCGCGATCCGAGGCGTATCCGAGAGCGTCCAGTGTCAAATATTCCCTATAAAAATTCCAATTCCGACTTCAAAGATTTAATATTCGCAGCATGAATAATCTACGTGCAATCGACCTGAACCTGCTGGTAGTGCTGGAAGCCCTGCTGGCGGAACGCCACATCTCGCGCGCGGCGCTGCGCCTGCATCTCAGCCAGCCCGCCGTCAGCCATGCGCTGGGCCGCCTGCGCCAGTTGCTCGACGATCCTCTGCTGGTGCGCGGACAGGGCGGCCTGGTGCTGACCGCGCGCGCCCACGAATTGTCAGGCCCGCTGGCCGAGGCGCTGGCGCAGGTGCGCATCCTGCTGGGTCCGTCCGGTTTCCAGCCGTCGACCGCGCGCCGCACCTTCCGCCTGGCCATGTCCGACTACGGCGCCATGGTGGTGCTGCCGCGCCTGCTGCGCGCCGTGCGCAAGGCCGCGCCAGGCATCGACCTGGCGGTGACGCAGGCCAGCCGCGAGGCCATGATCGCCATGGTGGCGGACGGCGAGATCGACGCCGCCCTGGGCGTGTTCGCCAATCCGCCGGAAGGCGTGCGGGCCCAGACCCTGTTCGAGGATAACTACGCCTGCGCAGTCGACGCCGCCACCGTGCGCGACAGCGGCCGGCTCGACCAGGTCGCCTACCTGGCGCGCTCCCACGTACTGGTGGCCACGCACAGCGAGCGCGTCGATGCCATCGACTCTGCCGTGGCCAAGCTCGGCGGCCGCCGCAAGATCGCCTGCGTGCTGCCGCACTGGAGCGTGGCACCCGCGCTGATCGCCGGGACCAACCTGGTGCTGACCACGGCGCGGCGCAGCCTGGCCGCCTTGGTGGAAGACCCGCGCTTCGCGGTGTTCGACCCGCCCTTCGCGCTGCCGGGACTGAGCTTCAGCATGATCTGGCACGAGCGCGCCGAGGCCGATCCGGGCCATATGTGGTTGCGCGAGCGCGTGGTGGCCGCCTCGGCGGGTCAGGAATCGGGGGAATCGATCAGCCTGCGCGGCTGATCTGGCGGCGGGGTTGCCGGCAAGGCCGACGGCTGGAGCATCGCATGTGCCGCGGCGGCGGCCACGGTTTGTGCCCCAGCAGTTGCCGCCGTCCGTGCCTGCCTTTGTGGGGGCATTTGTGCGAGCGTCTGTGCCGTCCCGTCCGGCCCTGCCGCGCCGGGAACCGGCTTGCGGCGCCCGCCGGGCGGCGGCGCGCCAGGCTCGGGCCGCCTGCCCTGTGCCGGTGGCGCGGGTGGCCTGCCCCCGCCGCGCACCGGCTGGGCGCCGGTGCCGCTGCGGTGGACCAGCTTCTGCCGGGTACCTAGCTGCTTGTTGGCCATGGCCGCAGGGTTGCAGGACGCGCCGTGCCGCCGGCACGGCGCACCGGAATCAGTGCATATGGCTGCCGTGCGATTGGCCGCCCTGGCCGCCCTGGCCGGATGCCGAGAGGTCGCGCACCTCGGCGTCCACGCGCTGCTCGGTCACCTTGCCGCCTTGCTCGATCTTCAGCGTCAGCGGCACCTTGTCACCCTTCTTGAGCTGCCCCTTCAGGCCCATCAGCATCACGTGGTAGCCGCCCGGCTTCAGTTCGACCGGCTGCATCTTGGGGAGGTCGATCGACGTCACCGGACGCATGCGCATCACGTTGCCGTCCATCTTCATCTCATGCAGCTCGGCGCTGGCCGCGGCCGGCGACGACACGCCCACCAGCTTGGCCGCCTCATGGGCATGCAGTGTCATGAAGACCCCCGAGGCGGTCTGCGCCGGGACGGTGCCGCGCGCCCATGCGTCGCTCACATCGACCTGGGCAAAGGCGGCGCCCGAAGCCAGCGCAGCAAACAGGGCGGTGCAGGAAGCGGCTACGCGGACCGCGCGGAACTTGGCTTGCATCTTGGTATTCTCCTGAGGATACTTTGTTCGATTCGACTTCTCTGATCCGACATTAGACCATGCCGCGCACCCGCGCGCGGCTGGACACGCCAGGTAACCGGCTAGTCTGTCAGCGCGGCGGCGGCGCTCCAATGCGGCAAGGTGTCGCACGCGCCGGAGCCCGGCGCGCGGCATTGTTACACTGCCGCCATGCCACCCGCACTCTTCCTGTACGACCCCCTTGCCCACGCGATCGACGGCCAGGCACGCCACAACCTGGTCAGCCTGCGCCGGCTGTTCTGGCTGCGCTGGGCACTGCTCACCGCACAGGCGACCATGCTGCTGACCTGCGAGGCGCTGGCCGGCGTGATCCTGCCGTATCAGCCGCTGCTGGTCATCTTCGCACTGCAGGCGCTGTTCAACCTGATGACCGGGCTGCGCCTGCGCCTGCACTCCGCCGACGATCCCTCACCGAGCGACGCCGAGCTGATGGGCCAGCTGATGGTCGACCTGACCGCGCTCTCGGCCATCCTGTTCTTCACGGGCGGCGCCACCAATCCCTTCGTCTCTTTCTACCTGCCGGGACTGGCGATCGCCGCGGCCATCCTGCCGTGGCGCATGGTGGTCGCGCTGGCGCTGTTCGCGCTGGCCTGCTACTCGGTGCTGCTGCTGGAGTACATCCCGCTGAACCTGACCAATCCCGAAAACGCGGTCAACTACCACCTGGCCGGTATGTGGCTGAATTTCGTCGCCAGCGCCGTGATGATCGCGGTGTTCGTCGCGCGCCTGTCCGGCGTGCTGCGCGAGCGCGATGCCCAGCTCAGCCTGGCGCAGGAACAGCTGCTGCGCGAAGCGCGGGTCGAGGCGCTGAACGCGCAGGCGGCGTCGGTGGCCCACGAGATCGGCACGCCGCTGTCCACGCTGGCGGTGATTGCCGGCGAACTACGCGCCGACGCCGAGCACCGCCAGCATGGCAGCACGCCGGTGGCCCGCTACCTTGACGACCTGCTGACGATGGAGCAGCAGATCGAGTTGTGCAAGTCGATCCTGGCCAGGCTGCGCGACGACCATGCCACGCTGGCGCCGCAGCGCATCGGGGCCTGGCTGCCCGCCTTCGTCGAGCGCTGGCAATTGCGCCATCCGCAAGCACGCCTGCAGGCGGCCGCGACGCCCGAGGCCGCGGCGCAGGAGATCGAGCCGGCCCGCGTCGGCCAGATCCTGACCATCCTGCTGGACAATGCGGCGCGCAGCCAGGATGGCGCCGGGCCACCGCTGCAACTATCGATCACGCGCGAGCCTGGCGCCCAGCAGGCCACGCTGTGGTTCCGCGTCTCCGATCATGGCGGCGGCATCGCCCCGTCGCTGCGCCTGCAGCTGGGCGAGGCGCCCGTGGCCAGCGCGCACGGCGGCCAGGGCATCGGCGCCTATCTCGCGCAGAGCGCCGCCCTGCAGATGGGCGGCCGCCTCAGCTGGCACGACCATATGGGCGGCGGCACCATCGCCGAACTGCGGCTGCCCCTGCCTTCCTCCTTTGCCGTCCAATCCTGAATCCGCAATGACCGACGTTCCCTCCTCCGCCACTGACGCCCCCGATGCATCCGGCAACCAGGCCGATGGCGTGCCCTTCCTGGTGATCGACGACGACGAGGTCTTTGCCAGCACGCTGGCACGCGCCCTGTCCCGCCGCGGCTACGCCGTGCAGGTCGCGCACACGCGCCAGGAAGCGCTGGCGCTGGCCGAGCGCACCCAGTTCGCCTATGTCACGCTGGACCTGCACCTGAGCGCGCCGGCCGAGGCCGGCGGCACCGCCACGGCGGAATCCGGCCTGCATCTGGTCGGCCCGCTGCGCACGGCGCTGCCGCATGCGCGCATCCTGGTGCTGACCGGCTATGCCAGCATCGCCACCGCAGTGGCGGCGGTCAAGCACGGCGCGGACGAATACCTGGCCAAGCCGGCCAATGTCGACTCGATCCTGACGGCGCTGATGGCGGGGGTGTCGGAAGATGCGGCGGAAGCCGCGCTGGAAGAGCCGGTGCCGCTATCGGTCGCGCGGCTCGAGTGGGAGCACATTCAACGCGTGCTCAACGAACATGGTGGCAATATCTCGGCGACGGCACGCGCGCTGAACATGCATCGGCGCACGCTGCAGCGCAAGCTGGGCAAGCGGCCGGTTTCGCGCTGAAGGAAGCCGAAGCACGCGGGCGTATCCGCGCGGTCAGGCGGCCAGGCGGCGGGCCGGCGGCATCAGAGACGCAGCTGTACAAAGTCCCATTCGAGCCCGTCGTCCGCGCCAGCGCGATCAACCAGCCGCTGCGCGTCCACCGCGTGCCGGTCGGCGCGCCATACCAGGTCGGCGGCCTGCATCGCCTGCGCCACAGGCGAGGCCAGGGAAGAAGCGTCGCGCGCTGCGGCAAGGGCGTGCGCCGGTGCAGCGGCCGCCTGCCCGGTTCGCGCCATGGGCAGCGCAACCGCATGCTCCGCGCGCGCGCACAGGAACAGCGTGGCGGCGGCCAGGCCGCACAACACGCCAGTGGAAATCATCAGCTCGCGTTTCAATTCGCTCTCCTCTGCGATGTCCGGCCGCGCTTTCCGCGCCGCATGCCTGTCGTCGCAGGCACCTGCCGGTTCCGGGAATGCCGCGCCACGCGGGCAGCGGCCGCGGCGCCTCCCTGAAAACAGGAACCGCTGCGGTCGCACAGCTTCGCACTGCACACGGCAGGCATGCCAGCGCACTTACCAATGCTTACCGACCTTACTAGCGCGTGTCACGCTCCTGGACCTTGCCGGCGGGCCGGGTACGTGGGATGCAAGGTGAGACGCAATGAAAAGGGGCGCACCGCGGTGCGCCCCTTTTCATTTGCGTCGCGCGGCTTCCGCCGCTCCGACACTCCAGCGTGTACTACAGACGTATTACAGCACGTACTTACAGCACATAGCGCGACAGGTCTTCGTTGCCGGCCAGGTCGCCCAGGCGCTCGTCCACGTAGGACGCATTGATGGTGACCGTTTCGCCCGAGGACTTGGTCGCGTGGAAGGACAGGTCTTCCAGCAGGCGCTCCATCACGGTGTAGAGCCGGCGCGCACCGATGTTCTCGACCTTCTCGTTGACCGAGTAGGCGATCTCGGCCAGGCGGCGGATACCGTCCGGCGCGAACACCAGTTCGACCTGCTCGGTCGACAGCAGCGCCTGGTACTGCTTGGTCAGGCTGGCGTCGGTCTGCGTCAGGATGGCCTCGAAGTCGGACACCGACAGCGATTCCAGTTCGACGCGGATCGGGAAGCGGCCCTGCAGCTCGGGGATCAGGTCGCTCGGCTTGGACAGGTGGAAGGCGCCCGAGGCAATGAACAGGATATGGTCGGTCCGGATCATGCCGTACTTGGTGCTGACAGTGGTGCCCTCGACCAGCGGCAGCAGGTCGCGCTGCACGCCCTGGCGCGACACCTCGCCGCCGCCGACCTCGCTGCGGCTGGCGATCTTGTCGATCTCGTCCAGGAACACGATGCCGTTCTGCTCCACATTGGCCACGGCCTTGTGCTTGAGCTCCTCGTCGTTGACGAGCTTGGCGGCCTCTTCCTCGATCAGCAGCTTGAAGGCTTCCTTGACCTTCATCTTGCGGCGCGCCTTCTTGCCCTGGCCCATGCCGGCGAACATCGAGCGGATCTGCTCGGTCATCTCTTCCATGCCCGGCGGGCCCATGATGTCCATGCTGGGCATGCCGGCCGACAGCTCGAGCTCGATCTCCTTGTCGTCGAGCTGGCCCTCGCGCAGCTTCTTGCGGAAGGTCTGGCGCGTGTTGGAGTCCTTCTCTTCGGGCTGGGCGAAGCCGATGTCGCGCGGCGGGGGCAGCAGCACGTCGAGCAGGCGGTCCTCGGCCGCATCCTCGGCCTTGACGCGCACCTTCTTCATTTCCGATTCGCGCGTCTGCTTGACCGCCATCTCGGCCAGGTCGCGCACGATGGTGTCGACGTCGCGGCCCACATAGCCCACCTCGGTGAACTTGGTGGCCTCGATCTTGATGAAGGGCGCGTCGGCCAGCTTGGCCAGGCGGCGCGCGATCTCGGTCTTGCCGACGCCGGTCGGCCCGATCATCAGGATGTTCTTGGGCGTGATTTCCTGGCGCAGCGGCTCGGCCACCTGCTGGCGGCGCCAGCGGTTGCGCAGGGCAACGGCCACGGCCTTCTTGGCCTTGTCCTGGCCGATGATGTGCTTGTCGAGTTCGGAAACGATTTCCGACGGGGTCATGGTTTGCGACATGGTATCCGTTCAGTGATGGCGGCCGGGGCGGGCCGCGCTCATTCCAGCGTCTCGATGACGAAATTGGTGTTGGTGTAGATGCAGAGTTCGCCGGCGATGGTCAGCGACTTCTCCACGATGTCCTTGGGCGCGAGCTCGGTGTTCTCGATCAGGGCCTTGGCCGCGGACTGGGCGTAGGAGCCGCCCGAGCCGATCGCGGCCACGCCGCCTTCGGGGTCGAGCACGTCGCCGTTGCCGGTCAGCACCAGCGTGGTGTCGCGGTCGGCGACGATCAGCATGGCCTCCAGGCGGCGCAGTGCGCGGTCGGAGCGCCAGTCCTTGGCGAGGTCGACGGCGGCGCGAGTCAGGTGGCCCTGGTGCTTCTCCAGCTTGGCCTCGAAGCGATCGAGCAGCGAGAAGGCATCGGCCGTGCTGCCGGCGAAACCGACCAGCACCTTGCCGTTGTAGATACGGCGCACCTTACGCGCCGTGCCCTTCATGACGACATTGCCGAGCGTGACTTGTCCGTCGCCGCCGAGCGCAACCTGATTGCCGCGCCGAACGCTGACGATGGTGGTGCCGTGATACTGTTCCATGATGGCTTCTGAGGTGGGATCTGCACAGCAGGTGGCGGCGACCCGCGCGAATTCAAGGGCCACAGCCAGGGGCCGCAGCGCGCGGCCCCGCGGAGTCGGTTTCACCACTATAGACGGCGCCACCGGCCCCCGCCGCGGCAGCAAGCGTGGCGCCAGGGGCGGCGCCGGCGCCACAAAGAAAAAGGCCACGCCGCCAGGCATGGCCTTTTTGTCGCTTGCAGCACCCCGCTGCCGCCGGCAACGGGGCAGTCGCACTGGAGATCAGTCGGCGTACACGCCGGCCTTGCGGATCACCGGGGTCCACTTGTTGATCTCGCCGGCAAGGAAGGTGCGCAGCGAGTCAGGCGTGGCGCGTTGCGCCGGCACCGCCTCGGCACCCAGCTCGGCCATCTTGGCGCGGAAGTTCGGGTCGGTCACCGCCTTCTGCAGCGCCGCCGACAGCTTGTCGATCACAGGCTTGGGCGTGCCCTTGGGCGCGTACATGGCATGCCAGATCTTGACTTCCACGCCCGGCAGGCCCTGCTCGGCCGCGGTCGGGATGTCCTTGAAGGCCTCCACGCGGCGCGCCTGCATGGCGGCATAGGGCTTGAGCGAGCCCGCCTTGAGCTGGCCGGCGATATTGGTGGTCTGGTCGCACATCAGGTTGACCTGCCCGCCCAGGATGTCGGTCAGCGCCGGCGCCGTGCCCTTGTAGGGGACGGTGGTCAGTTCGGTCTGCATGGCGCTCTGGAACAGCAGGCCGCACAGGTGCGAGGCCGAGCCGATGCCGGCGTTGGCCAGCGACAGCTTGTTGGCGTTGGCCTTGATGTAGGGCAGCAGGTCCTTGAAATTGTTCGGCGGCAGGCTCTTGTTGCCGACCATCACCATCGGCACGTCGGCGATCTCGCCGACCATCTCGAAGTCCTTCAGCGGGTCGAAGCCGAGGTTGCGGTACAGCGCCGGCGCGGTCGACATGCCGATGTGGTGGATCAGGATCGTGTAGCCATCGTTGCGGGCCTGTGCGACCTTCTTGGCACCGATGGTGCCGCCGGCGCCACCCAGGTTCTCGATCACGATCTGGGTACCCAGGTGCTTGGACATGATCATGGTCAGCTCGCGCGCGACCTTGTCGGTCGGTCCGCCCGCGGAGAACGGCACCACAGCCGAAACCGGCTTGCTGCCCGGATATTCGTCGGCATGGGCGCTCGGCAGCATCCCGACCAGTCCGACCGCCAGCGCGGCCGCCACCCTCAGTGCAACTCGTTTCATCTCTTCTTCTCCTGAATACCCTTTTAATACCCGTCCAAGGTGAGGCGCCCGGCACGATCCGCCGGACGCGAATCCGCCGCCTTTCGCGGCAGACTGGCCCTCTCGCGGGGCGCGGCACATGCGATGTCCGCCCGGCGTCAGCCGCCGGCAATGCCCCGGATCCGGGGCGGCCCGGAGCGCAATGCTATCAATTGCAGACATCCAGAGGCATTGGTGCTAACCCGGCCGCAGGACGCGTGCCAGGGAGCCGCTCATGGGCGGCGTAGGCCGGCGCCCGCAAGGGTGGGAAGATGGGCGAGAAGATCAGCGGAAGAAGGCCAGCATGTCCTCGAGCAGTGCTTCAGGTGCTTCCTCTGGCACATAGTGGCCACAGGGCAGCCCCTTGCCGCTGGCCTGCTCCGCCAGTTCCTGCCATAGATCGAGCGGCTCGAAGCAGCGCGCCACCACGCCGTGCTCCCCCCACAGGACGCGCAGCGGCATGGCCAGCCTGCGCCCGGCCTCCCGGTCGGCCCGGTCATGCTCCAGGTCGACCGTGGCCGATGCCCGGTAGTCCTCACACATCGCGTGCACGCGCGCGGGCTCGCGCATGGCGGCTGCATAGGCGGCCATCGCGTCGGGCGCGAATGGCGACGGGCCGGCCTGGCGCAGGCTCAGCAGGCGCGACAGGAAGAAGTCGGGTTCCCCATTGATCAGGGTTTCGGGGAAGGGCTCGGCCTGGATCAGGAAGAACCAGTGCCAGTAGGCCACGGCAAAGGCCATGCTGGTGCGTTCGTACATGGCCAGCGTGGGCGCGATATCCAGCAGCATCAGCCGGCTGACGCTGGCGGAGTGGTCCATGCAGAGCCGGTGCGCCACGCGCGCGCCGCGGTCGTGGGCGCACAGCGCGAACTGCTCGTAGCCGAGCGCGGCCATCAGACCGACCTGGTCCTGCGCCATCGCGCGCTTGCTGTAGAGCGCGTGACCCGGCCCGCCCGGCGGCGCCGAACTGCTGCCGTAGCCACGCAGGTCGGTGGCGATCACGGTGAAATGATCGGCCAGCGCCGGCGCCACCTTGTGCCAGATCAGGTGGCTTTGCGGATAGCCGTGCAGCAGCAGCAGCGGCGGGCCCGAGCCGCCGCGCACGCCGGCAATCTCCACGCCGCCAACCTTCAGGCGCAAGGATTCGAAGTTGGGATACAGCAGCGCGCTGGTATCGTTCTGCATCTCGGGTCTCCTGCGGGCCGGGTCTTGCGGCGCGGGCTCCGCGCCGGGCGTCTCCTGTGCCGATGATAGGCGCAATCGCCGCATCGGCGGGCGGCGGCGTGGCCCCCAGGAATTGCAACTAAATTGCAACACCCATGGGCCTATGGTTAAATCGGGTCATGACCCAACCCACCCAGACACGGGCGGCCGGCGCGCCGGCCCCGGCCACACTGGAAGCTGCCCGCGAACGGCTGCGCCGGCTGGGCGCGCGCGTGACGCAGCCGCGGCTGGCCATCCTGGCCTGCCTGATCGGCAGCGACGAGGCGCTGACCCACCAGGCGGTGCTCGACCTGATTCCCGCCAGCGGCGAGGCGATCGACAGAGTCACCGTCTATCGCGTGCTCGACTGGCTGGTCGAGCAGGGCCTGGCGCAGAAGCGGGCCGGCAACGACCGCGTGTTCCGCTTCAGCCTGCTCGAGCATGAGGCGGCGCGCGCCCAGGTGCATCGGCAGCACAGCCACTTCCACTGCACCCGCTGCGACCGCACCTTCTGCCTCGACGATGGCGGCGCACCGGCACACCTGGACGCCCCCCGGGTGCCGAGCGGCTTTGCGATCGAACATATCGAGCTGACCGTCAATGGCGTGTGCGCCGAATGCGGCGCACAGCCGGCGCTCCCGCAGCAGCCCGCCTCGAGATGAGCCGAGGTGGCGCCGGCTGGCGCAAGCGCCATAGCGCATTCCCCTTCCACGGAGAACAACAATGTCCAAACTGATCCCGGTCACCATCCTGACGGGCTTCCTCGGCAGCGGCAAGACGACGCTGCTCAAGCGCATCCTCGGCGAGAACCACGGCATGAAGATCGCCGTGATCGAAAATGAGTTCGGCGAGGAGAACATCGACAACGAGATCCTGGTGCAGGACGGCCGCGAGCAGATCGTGCAGATGAGCAATGGCTGCATCTGCTGCACCATCCGCGGCGACCTGGTGGCCGCGCTGTCGCAGCTGATCAGCCGCCGCGACGCCGGGGAGATCGACTTCGACCGCGTGGTGATCGAAACCACCGGCGTGGCCAATCCGGGCCCGGTCGCGCAGACCTTCTTCATGGACGAGGAAATCGCCCAGCGCTATCTGCTCGATGCCGTGGTCACGCTGGTCGACGCCAAGCACGCCAACCTGCAGCTCGACAAGCAGGAAGAAGCGCAGCGCCAGGTCGGTTTCGCCGACGCCATCTTCATCACCAAGGCGGACCTGGTGGACGAGGAAGCGGTAGCGGACCTGCGCCACCGCCTGCTGCACATGAACCCGCGCGCGCCGATCCGCAGCGCACATTTCGGCGAAGCCCCGCTCGACACCATTTTCGACCTGCGCGGCTTCAACCTGAACGCCAAGCTGGAGATCGACCCCGAATTCCTGCGCGCCGGCGAGGAACACGACCACGCGCACGACCATGAGCACGGCGAGCATTGCGGCGCCGACTGCGGGCACGACCACCACGACCATCACGATCACGGCCATCACGGCCATCACGGTCACGCGCACAACCACCACCATCACCACCACCACGCCGACCACATCGCCTCTTTCGTCTTCCGCAGCGACCAGCCGTTCCACTACGGCAAGCTGGAAGAATTCCTCTCGGGCATCCTCTCCGTCTATGGCGAGAAACTGCTGCGCTACAAGGGCGTGCTGTATATGCAGAATGTCGACCGCAAGGTGGTGTTCCAGGGCGTGCACCAGCTGATGGGAAGCGACGTGGGGGCAAAATGGGGCGACGAGACGCCCGGCACCAAGATGGTATTCATCGGCGTCGACCTGCCCAAGGATGCCATCCTGAAAGGCCTGGCCAACTGCCTGGCCTGAGGCCCGACCCGGCAGGCGCCAGCCGCAATGCCCTACTTTCGGGTGGGTTTTCGGCTGCGCCGCAGAAAAGCCCGCCAAAATCGACCGGTTTTTCCCCGTATCTCGGAAAAATTTGTTCAAGTACAATAGATCGGATTTAGTGCGGGCGGCGTAGTTATATTTTCGCCACCCGAGTTTGGCAGGGCGGCGGCCGTCGTCAGCATGAGGCAGTCCGCCTGGCGCGGTCGCAGTGCTTCGTGCGGAGGCCGCCTATTCCGCCTGGGGCACCCGGCAAGCGCCGTCTCAGACCGACGCTAGAGAGAGGTGTCCCCATGGCAGCCGCAACGAAAACGAAGGAAAGCCGCAGCAGGACAACTAGTGCCGCGGCCGAGACGCTAGAGGCGCCGCCCGTCAAGGCGGCATCGAGCCCCCGCGGCAGCACGGCGCGCGCCGCCGCAAGCGGGGCCAAGGGAGGCACGCGAAGCAGCAAGACTGCAGCCAGCCAGAGTGAACCGTCCATGCCGCGCAAGCAGCCGGACACTGCACCCGAGCGGAGCCCTGCCCCGCCGGTCGCATCAACAAGAGAATCAGCAGCAACCATGAGCAGCAATAAACTTCTGACTGAAGCTGAAATCCTGAAGATGGGCGACAAGGATTACATGAATGAGGCGCAGCTTGCCTTCTTCAAGAATCGCCTCGAGCAGCTGCGTGACGATATCCTCAAGAACGCCGACCAGACCACGGAGCACTTGCGCGAAACGGTCATCGTGCCGGACCCGGCTGACCGTGCCACCATCGAGGAAGAACATGCCCTCGAGCTGCGCACCCGTGACCGCGAGCGCAAGCTGCTGAAGAAGGTCGAGCAGGCGCTCACCCGCATCGAGTCCGGCGAATACGGCTGGTGCGAGGAAACCGGCGAGCCGATCGGCGTGCCGCGCCTGCTGGCCCGCCCGACCGCCACGCTGTCGCTGGAAGCCCAGCAGCGCCGCGAACTGCGCCAGAAGCTGTTCGGCGACTGAGTCCCGGCGGGCTGCGCGCCCCCGCCAGACAACGGCCCGGCTTGCCGGGCCGTTTTGTTTTTTTTGCTGCAGCGCGACACCGACCGGGCAGACAAGCTGACTTTGTGGTGTCATCGACACCGCCTAAGATGAAGGATTGGGGCCCGGCTGTGCGCCGGGCCTGCTTTCTGCTACAGTCGCAACTTTGTTGCAATAACTGGCGCCGCGAGGCGCCCCGCTTGTCATGGCCGATCGCCTGCCTGTCACCGTGCTGTCCGGATTCCTCGGCGCCGGCAAGACCACCCTGCTCAACCACGTGCTTGCAAACCGCGAGGGCAAGCGGGTGGCAGTGATCGTCAACGATCTGGCCGACGTCAATATCGATGCCCGCCTGCTGGGCGACGGGCGGGTGGCCCACGCCGGCGAACGGCTGATCGAGCTGTCCAACGGCTGCATCTGCTGCACGCTGCGCGAAGACCTGCTGACCGAAATCGGCAAGCTGGCGCGCGAAGGCCGCTTCGACTACCTGCTGGTGGAATCCACCGGCGTGGCCGAGCCGCTGCCCATCGCCGAGACCTTCACCTTCGAGGACGAGCACGGCACCGCGCTGGATGCGGTGGCCCGCCTCGACACCATGGTCACCGTGGTGGACGCGGCCCACTTCCTGCGCGACTTCAGCGAAGCCGACTACCTGCGCGACCGTGGCCAGGCGCGCGACGAGGACGACGACCGCACCGTGGTCGACCTGCTGATCGAGCAGGTTGAATTCTGCGACGTGATCGTGCTCAACAAGATTGACCTGGTCAGCGAGGCCGATCGCGAGCGGCTGGCCGGCATCCTGCACACGCTCAATCCGCGCGCCGACATCGTGCCCGCCTCCTTCGGCGAGGTGCCGCTGGCGCGCCTGCTCGATACCGGCCGCTTCGACTTCGAGGCCGCGGCCGCGGCGCCCGGCTGGCTGGCCGAGTTGCGCGGCGAACACGTACCCGAGACCGCGGCCTATGGCATCGGCAGCTTCGTCTACCGGCGCCGCCGCCCCTTCCACCCGCAGCGCTTCGGCGCGCTGATCCACAGCGACTGGCTGCGCGAGCACGGCAACGTGCTGCGTTCCAAGGGCTTCTTCTGGCTGGCTGGCCGCATGGACGTGGCGGGCAGCTGGAGCCAGGCCGGCGGCGTGTGCCGCCACGGCGGCGCCGGCGCCTGGTGGGCCGCCCTGGATCCGGCCGAATGGCCGGCCGAGGACGAGGCGCGCGCCGCCGTCGAGGCCGACATGCTGGACGAGGACGGCCAGCCCGCCCGCTTCGGCGACCGCCGCCAGGAACTGGTGTTCATCGGCCAGGACATGGACCGCGCCGCGCTCGAGGCCCTGCTGGACGCCTGCCTGCTGGACGATGCCGAGATGGCCGCCGGCCCGGCGGCATGGGCGGCGTGGGAAGACCCCTTCCCGGCCTGGGACGACGCCTTCGACGATGACGACGACTGTGGCCACGACCCGGGTGACTGCGACTGCGGGCATGCGCACTGATCGATCGGCACCGCGGCGGCTGAGCCTGGCGCAAGCGCTGTGGCTGGCCCTGTGCCTGCTGCTCGCGCAGCACGCAGGCCTGAACCACCGCGTCCTGCACGGCGGCCTGCAGAACCGGCCGCTGCTGGCGGCCGAGGTCGATCCGCTGGCGGATCCGCTGGCCGAGGCCACGCTCGAGGAAGGTCCGCGCGACCCGCTCTCCCTCAAGGGCGGCGGCCATTCCTGCGTGCTGTTCGACGCGTCGGCGCTGGCCGACAGCCATTGCAGCCTGGCGCAGCCTGTCGCGCTGGCGCACGTCCATGCCTTGGCGCCCGCCGGCGCCGTTCCCACGTGGCCTGACCTGGCCGCGCCCACCCCCTTCCATCCGCGCGCCCCACCGGCTGCGCTCGCTCTCGCCTGACCCCCGGGGCCCGCGCGGCCCCACCCTGACCTGACCGCCCGCGGACACTTCGCCCGCAGGCGCGCGCACGCGCGCGGCCTGCGGCACATGCACGCGCGCCCGGTCGCGTCGGGGCATGCCAGACAAACCAAAAGCCACAGGCCACACAGGCCACACAAGCTATTGCGAGCATTGCGAGCCATGCCAACCCTGCATTCCAACAAGAAGACCAAGACGACCCCGCGACGCCCGTCGCTGACCGCCCTCTCCACGCTGACCGCGCTGATCGCCACCGGCGGTGCCTACGCACAGACCGCGCCCGCCAGGGTGGCCGAGACGGCCGAGGCCGCGGAGAGCGCCGATCGCGCCACCCTGAAAACCGTCGTGGTCACCGCCAACCCGCTCGGCAGCGAGCTCAACGAGATGGTCGCGCCGGCCAGCGCGCTGCAGGGCGATGCCCTGACGCTGCGCCAGAGCAGCACCCTGGGCCAGACCCTGGACGGCCTGCCCGGCGTGGCCTCGACCAACTTCGGCCCGAACGCCAGCCGCCCGGTGATCCGCGGCCTGGACGCGGACCGCATCCGGATCCTGCAGAACGGCGGCAGCACCATCGACGCGTCCTCGCTTTCCTATGACCACGCCGTGCCCATCGACCCCCTGGTCGCCGAGCGTATCGAAGTGGTGCGCGGACCCGCGGCGCTGATGTACGGCGGCAACGCGATCGGCGGCGTGGTCAATGTGATCGACAACCGCATTCCCAAGGCGCCGATCGAAGGCGTCAGTGGCGCGCTGGATGCCAGCGCCACCGCCGGCGGCGACGTCGCGCGCGGCGCCAGCGGCCTGATCGAGGCCGGCAATGGCAGCTTCGCCATCCACGCCGATGCCTTCGCCCGCAAGACCAGCGACCTGCACATCCCAGGCTTCGCGCGCAGCGCCGCGCTGCGTGCCAGCCAGCCGCTGCCGGAAGGCGAAAGCGAAGCCAACGGCCGCCTGCCCAACACCAGCGCCCAGCAGGATGGCGGCTCGCTGGGCGGCTCCTATACCTGGGCGAACGGCTTCGTCGGCGCCAACTACAGCGCCTACCGCAATGAGTACGGCACCCCGGCCGAGACCGATGTGCGCCTGAAGATGCGGCAGGACCGCTTCGCGCTGGCCGGCGAGGCACGCGAGCTGGCCGGCGCCACCGGCGGATGGATCGAATCCGTCAAGGCCAATTTCAGCCATACCGACTACGAACACAAGGAAATCGCCAGCGGCGAGACCGGCACCATCTTCCGCAACCGCGGCTGGGACGCACGCGTGGAAGCGCAGCACGCCAGCATCGGCCAGATGCGCGGCATGGTCGGCGCGCAGTTCAGCCAGAGCCGCTTCTCTGCGCTGGGCGAGGAAGCCTTCGTGCCGAGCACCGACACCGACAACGCGGCGCTGTTCGTCTTCGAGGAACTGCCCCTGACCTCCGGCGGCGACCTGAAGCTGGACCTGGGCGGGCGGCTGGACCACAGCCGCGTCAAGTCCAGCGCCAACGGCAATGAACGCTTCTCCGACGCCAGCCGCAGCTTCAATGCCATCAGCACCTCCGCCGGCCTGCTCTACAAGCTGGCGCCAGCGTGGTCGCTCTCCAGCAGCCTCGCCTATACCGAGCGCGCGCCCACCTTCTACGAGCTCTATGCCAACGGCCCGCACGTGGCCACCGGTACCTTTGAAGTCGGCGACCCGAATGCCGCCAAGGAGCGCGCCACCTCGCTGGACCTGGGCGTGCGCTTCAAGAACGGCCCGCACAGCGCCGGCGTGTCCGGCTACTACAACCGCTTCGCCAACTATCTGGCGCTGCAGGCCACCGGCAACACGCGCGATGCGGAAGGCGATTTCGTCGCGCCCGGCACGCCCGGCGGGCTGCCGGAATTCCGCTATGGCGGCGTACCCGCAACGCTGTATGGCTTCGAGGCCGAGGGGCGTACCCGGCTGGCGCAACGCCTGGCCACCGCGGGCGATACGCTGGACCTGGAAGGCCGCGTCGACTATGTGCGCGGCAAGAACCGCGATACCGGCGAGCCGCTGCCGCGCCTGGCGCCGCTGCGCCTGGCCGGCGCGCTGATCTACGGCGCGGGACCTTGGGGCGCGCGCGTGGACGTCACCTACGCGGCACGCCAGACCCGTGTGCCGACCAACGACACGCCGACCGATGCCTATACGCTGCTCGGCATCGCGCTGACCTACAAGTTCAAGGCGGCGGGCACCCAGACCGTGCTCTACCTGCGCGGCGACAACCTGACCAACCAGGACGCGCGCAACGCCACCTCGATCTTGCGCGACATCGCGCCGCTGGCGGGCCGCAGTGTCAAGGTCGGGCTGCGCACGACGTTCTGAAGCTGAGGCAGCGTGCCGGCGCCGCGGGGGCGCCGGCACGCTGTCAACGGACGGTACCGCGCGTGCCGCGCGGGCAAGCGGCCGTCACCTGTCACCCGCAAGGCTGGCCGGGCCGAATGACTCCGGCACCAGCGAATACACCGCAGCGGCACACGGCAGCCCGTGCATGATCAGCCGGTTGCGCGCAATGCATTCGAACTGGGCGCCGAGCTTCTCCGCCACGCCCCGGCTGGGAAGGTTGTGCTCGGCCGCCACGATCTCCAGCCGCGTCAGCCGCAAGCGATGGAAGGCGTAGCAGGCCATCATCGCCGCCGCGTGCGAGGCCAGGCCCTGCCGCTGCCGGCTGGCGCGGATCCAATAGCCGAGATTGCCCATGTTGTAGGCACTGTGGATGTCACTGACGGCAACGCCGCCATACAGTTCGCGGCCGTCCGGCGAATACACGCCCAGGTCGTAGCTGGTGCCGGCCGCAAGATTCTCGGCGCAGATGGCGAACCAGGTCTGCGCGTCGAGGGCGTCATAGCCTTCGTGCGCCCATGGCATCCAGACACCGACCGTGGCCGTCGACTCGCGCACCGCGGCCACGAACTGCTGCACATCGGCATGCCGGAACGGCCGCAACATGAACCCCTGTCCATGCAGCGTCTGCATCATGCGATTTCGAGCCTCCTGCTCATGCGATGCGGCCGCTCAGCTTCACTCGGCCGCGCTCAGCCGCGATCGACCACCAGGCCGTCTTCCAGCGCCAGCGCACCGATGCCCGCCAGCGATCGGACCACTTCGTCGAGGATAGCACCGAGCGACTGCTCCGGCATGAAGCGCGCGCAGATGCGCTGCATCAGTGGTGCCGCCTCCATCCAGGCATGCAGCGCGTCGAGCGGCATGCTGCCCTGCTCCAGCAGCTTGAACTTGACCAGCACCTTGAACGCGTGCGCGGCGTTGCGCCGCGGATCGGCGCCCAGGTAGGCAAGACGGCCGTTCGCACGAGCGAGCGCGCCGTCCACATCGGTGAACATGCTGCCGTGACCGGGAATCACCAGCCGCGGCGCCAGCGCGGCGATGCACTCCAGCACCGCTGCCTGCTCGGCGAAGCCGCTTTCGCCGTCCAGCTCGGGGAAGATCACGCCGAAGCCGTTCTCCCACAGCGCATCGCCGGATATCAAGATGCGCTCGCCTGGCGCGAACAGCATCACCGCATGCGGATCGTGTCCGGGCGCCGCGACCACGCGCCAGGCGATGCCGCCCAGCACCAGTTCGTCACCGTCGTGCAGCAGCGCGTCGAAGGCGAAGGGATCGCACTGCTGGCCGGTGTCGCAGTAGCTGAGCGCTTCGCGATCCCAGCGGCGCACCGCCTCGGCTTCGGCCGCGGGAATTGCGGTGTGCGGCTGCCAGCGCGCCTGCAGCAAAGCATTGCCGCCGCAGTGGTCCGAGTGCAGGTGGGTGTTGATCAGCCGCCGCAGCGGCCGGCCGCCCAGGCCGGCCTCGACCAGCGCCAGCGTCTGCGTGGCATGCGTGACATAGCCGGAATCGACCAGGGCAGTGTCGTCGCCGTCGACGAACAGGATGTTGTTGGCCGACAGCCAGCCGCGCTCGAACACGCGCATGGTGGCAGGCAAGGCGATCGGCGGGGCGAGAGGCGTGGCGGGAGAGTTCATGCTTCTATTGTGGCGGCATCGTGCTGGTGCCGGCAAGCTGCCGCGCCCGCTCGGGCAGCTGGGTCCAGACTCTCCGCTTGGCGGCATCGTCGGCCGTCGACCAGGCTGCGATCTCTTCGATCGTGCGCAGGCAGCCTTCGCACCAGCCGCTGGTGGCGTCCATGCGGCAGATGTTGCGGCAGGGTGAAGGCACGGGTGAGGTGCTCTGCGCGGCGGCGGCCTGGCGTGACAGGTCGGCGAGCTGCGCGGGGGTCAGGGGCACGGGTTCTCCTTCGAGGGGGCATCGGGAATTGGGTTCAGGCATGGCGAGAGCAAGAGGCAAGTTGGTCGTTCCCTTTCTGTGCATTCCCGTTCTGCGCAGGTTTTCTCCCCTCTCCCGCTTGCGGGAGAGGGGCCGGGGGAGAGGGCAGGCGCTGGCAGCCACGATTTGCTGCCTCTTGCCGATCTCGCATGACGTGGCGCGTCGCGTTCTTGTCCTGCGCGGCGTCAGCCTTTGCACCCAACAACCATACGACATCCCCCTTCGGGGGCTGCCGGTCACTTTTCTTTGCGTTCTGCAAAGAAAACTAATGAAAAGAAAGCAGACCCTGCCGGGGGCAGAGCAATAAGGTTCTCCGGCGTTGTTGCCAGCCGTCGTGGGCGTGTCGCCGCTGCTGGTCGCTGCCGCGTCCGGTGCGGACGTGGTCGACATCGCCAATGCCAAGAGCATCGACTGCTACGCCCCTGATCGCTGACTGCCGTGGTGGTTCCAACATCCTGCCGTTACCGAGGCTGGCCACCACTTCCTACTCATCGTGGCTGGTTTCGTGGTGGGCGTGCTGGCACCGGCTTTTGGCACCTTCGCCAAGGCTGGCTTGCTCGTGAAACGACCGGCTTGTCCCTTCCGTCTTCTTGTTTCGTGGTCAATCCGCCGCGCTCACGGCCGCGCCTCCTGGGCGACGTCAGCCACCTCGGCGCCAGTCATCGCCTGCAGTTGCAGCGGCGTCAGGTTGAACACCGCATGCGGATGCCCCGCCGCCGCCCACAGGCTGTCGTACTGGAACAGGTCGCGGTCGATCAGCATCACCGGCGCCACCGCATGCCCGATCGGGCAGACGCCGCCGATGGCGTAACCCGTCTTCTCGCGCACGAAGCGTGCATCGGCCTTGCCGAGCGCGCCGACGCGGGCCGCCACCTTGGCTTCGTCCACGCGGTTGCTGCCGCTGGCGATCACCAGCACCGGCACGTCGTCGGCGACGCGCCGGAAGATGATGGACTTGGCGATCTCCGCCACGCTGCAGCCCAGGCCGGCCGCGGCCTCGGCCGAGGTCTTGCCGGTGGCCGGCAGCATCACGACGGGCTTGTCATGGCCCAGCCCGGCCAGCAGGCCGGCCACGCGCTGCGCTGCCTCGGGCAGCGCAGCCTCAGACACAAGTGGCGGGCGCATCGGCGCCCCACTTGGTCAGCAGCGCCCGGCCCACGCGCGAGCTGTTGGCCCGGCCGATCGCGCGCGAGATGAAGTCGCCTGCGCGCACCACCTGCTCCAGGTCGATGCCGGTATGGATGCCCATGCCCTGCAGCATATACAGCACGTCCTCGGTGGCCACGTTGCCGGTAGCGCCCTTGGCATAGGGGCAGCCGCCCAGGCCCGCGACTGAGGCGTGGAAGATGGCGATGCCCACTTCGAGGCTGGCCAGGATGTTGGACAGCGCCTGGCCGTACGTGTCATGGAAGTGGCCGGACAGCCGGTCGATGGGGAACTCGGCGGCGGCGGCGCGCATCACTTCCTGCACGCGGCCGGGCGTGCCCACGCCGATGGTGTCGGCGATGTCGATCTCATCGCAGCCCAGCTCGCGCATGCGGCGCACCACGTCGACCACCGCGGAAACAGGCACGTCGCCCTGGTAGGGGCAGCCCAGCGCGCACGAGACGCTGGCGCGCAGCCGCAGGCCCTGCTCCTTGGCCGCCGCCGCCACCGGGGCGAAGCGCGCGATCGACTCGGCGATCGAGCAGTTGATGTTCTTCTGCGAGAAGGCCTCGCTGGCGGCGCCGAAGATCACCACTTCGTCCGCACCGGCGGCCACCGCGGCCTCGAAGCCCTTCATGTTCGGCGTCAGCGCAGAATACAGCGTGCCGGGACGGCGCTGGATGCGCGCCATCACGTCGGCGCTGTCCGCCATCTGCGGCACCCACTTGGGCGAGACGAAGGAGGCCGACTCGATATTGACGAAGCCGGCGTCGCTAAGCCGGTCGACCAGCGCCACCTTGACCTCGGTGGGCACGATTTCCTTCTCGTTCTGCAGGCCGTCGCGCGGGCCCACTTCGACGATCTTCACATAGCTAGGCAAGTTCATTTTCCGTCTCCTCTGTTCACTTGATTCACGCGCGTCGCGCCCTTCGTCCGGTTCGTCCGGATCGCCAGGTTCGTGCGACTCGCACGGTTCATTCGATTCGATCTCGGGCCGTTCATCCCGGGCCGCTCAATAGCCGCGCTGCAGGTCCACCACGCCGGCGATGGGCTGGCCCGCGCCCAGCGCGCGGATCTTGGCGGCGATCTGCGCGATGCTGTCTTCGCGCAGCGTCAGCGCCGAGATATGCGGCGTGATAGTGATGCGGGATTCGGTCCAGAAAGCATGATCGGGGGGCAGCGGCTCGGTGCGGAACACGTCGAGCGTGGCCCCGGCAAGCTGCTCCTGCTGCACGGCAGCCAGCAGGTCTTCCTCGACCACGTGCTGTCCGCGCGCCACGTTGATGAAGTAGGCGCCCTTGGCCAGCCGCGACAGCAGGGCGGCATCCACGATGTTTTCTGTCTCGGGCGTCAGCGGCAGCACATTGACCAGCACGCGCAGGCCATCGAGGAAGGCAGCGCGGCCGGCCTCGCCATGAAAGCCCTGCACGCCTTCGACCTCCTTGGGGCTGCGGCTCCAGCCCCGCACCGGGAAGCCGAAGCCGGCCAGCGCGCGCGCGATATGCGCGCCCAGGGTGCCGATGCCCATCACGCCCACGGTGAAGTCGGCACGCCGGTGCGGCTTGAGGAACTTCCACGCGCCGGCGCGCTGCTGGGCGGCGTAGTCTTCGAGACGGCGGAAGTAGCGCAGCACCGCATGGGTCACGTACTCCGCCATCTGCGCGGCCATGCCGGCATCGTCCAACCGCACGATGGGCACGCCGGCAGGCAGCGCCGCGGGGTCTTCGTCACGCAGGCGCAGGATGCCGTCGACCCCGGCGCCGAGGTTGAACACGGCCTTCAGGTCGGTGCGCCCGCGCAGCATCTCCAGCGGCGGGCGCCACACCACGGCGTAGTCCACCTGTTCGCCCCGGCTGCCTTCCCAAGTCAGGCATCGCGCTTCCGGCAAGGCCTGGGCAAAGCCCTCGATCCACGGTTCATAGCGGCCGTCGGGCACGTACAACTGCAACTTCATCTGGCGCTCTCCACGTCTTGTGCGGGCGGCTGCTGCGGCCCCCTTTGTCTTCTGTCCGGCACGGCGCGAGGCTGAGCCGCCTTGCGGCCCGCGCCGGGGCGGGCCGGCGTGCCGTTGCGCCTCCTATTGTCGCAGAGGCTGGCCTGCTGCGCCGCAGCGCGCTTCAGTCCGTGCCGGCGAAGGTCAGCAGTTGCGCGCCCTCGTCCACCTGGTCGCCGACGGCATACAGCAGCTCGCCCACCGTGCCGTCCACCGGCGCGCTGATGGTGTGCTCCATCTTCATCGCCTCCATCACCAGCAGGGGCGTGCCGCGTGTCACGCTGGCGCCGGCCTCGACCAGCACGGCGATCACCTTGCCCGGCATCGGCGCGGTCAGCTTGCCGCCCTCGCCTTCGCCCTCGCCGGCGTGGGCCAAGGGGTCGAGCAGGGTCAGCACGTCGTGGCGGCCGGCATGGAAGATGTGGAATACGTCGCCTTCCGTATGGACCTGGCCGTGCACGTGGCGCGTGCCCAGGTCCACCGTGATGTCGCTCGCCGCGCAACTGGCCGAGAACGGCGCGGCCTGGTCGGCGAAGAACAGGGTGGCGCCGAGGGCTTGCTCGGCCAGCGTGACATCCAGTGTGGCGCCGCCCGCGGTCAGCAGGCGCAGGCTGCGCTGTGCCTGCCCGTTGAGGCGCCAGGCGCCGGCGCTCACCCAGGGCGAGTGCGCGTCGGCCTCATCGACGCGGCGCTCGGCCGCTTCGCGCGCGCGCAGCGCCGCCACCGCCAGCGCGATGCCCTCCATGCCCACCGGTGCGGGCGGCGGGAACAGCGTCTCGGCATTGCGCTCGATCAGCCCCGTGTCCAGCTCCGCCTGCGTGAAGGCCTGGCAGGCCACCAGCCGCTGCAGGAAGGCCACATTGGTCGACAGGCCCACCACCTGGTAGCTCGCCAGTGCCTGGCGCATGCGCGACAGCGCCTCTTCGCGGTCGCGTCCCCATACGATCAGCTTGGCGATCATCGGGTCGTAGTAGGGGCTGATGGTGTCGCCCTCGCGCACGCCGGCGTCGATGCGCACGCCGGAGGGACCGTGCGCGTCACCGCCGCGCATGAACTGCACCGCGGCCGGCGTGCGCAGGTAGCGCAGCGTGCCGGTCGAGGGCAGGAACTGCTTGTCCGGGTTCTCGGCGTAGATGCGCGCCTCCAGCGCATGGCCGTCGATGCGCAGTTGCTCCTGCATCAGCGGCAACGGCTCGCCCGCGGCCACGCGCAGCTGCCACTCGACCAGGTCCTGGCCGGTGATCATCTCGGTCACCGGGTGCTCGACCTGCAGCCGGGTGTTCATCTCCATGAAGTAGAAGGAGCCATCCTGGTTGGCGATGAACTCCACCGTGCCCGCGCCCACGTAGCCCACCGCGCGCGCTGCGGCCACCGCGGCCTCGCCCATGGCGGCCCGGCGTTCCTCGCTCATGCCCGGTGCCGGCGCCTCTTCCAGCACCTTCTGGTGGCGCCGCTGCACCGAGCAGTCGCGCTCGAACAGGTAGACGCAGTTGCCGTGGGTGTCGGCGAAAACCTGGATCTCGATATGGCGCGGGCGCGTCAGGTATTTCTCGACCAGCACGCGCTCGTCGCCGAAGCTGGCCAGCGCCTCGCGCTTGACCGAGGCCAGCGCGGCCTCGAAGGCCTCGGGCGCCTCGACCACGCGCATGCCCTTGCCGCCGCCGCCCGCGCTGGCCTTGAGCAGCACCGGGTAGCCGATACGGTCGGCCTCGCGGCGCAGCAGCGCCGGGTCCTGGTCCTCGCCGTGGTAGCCGGGCACCAGCGGCACCGCGGCGGTCTCCATCAGCTGCTTGGCCGCGCTCTTGCTGCCCATGGCGCGGATGGCCGAGGCCGGCGGGCCGATAAAGACCAGGCCGGCGGCCGCGCAGGCCTCGGCGAAGCCCTCGTTCTCGGAGAGGAAGCCGTAGCCGGGGTGGATGGCCTGGGCGCCGGTCTCGCGCGCCACCTCGATGAGGTGCTCGGCGCGCAGGTAGCTGTCGCGCGCGGCGGCCCCGCCGATGTGCACGGCCTCGTCGCAGAAGGCCACGTGGCGCGCATCGGCGTCGGCGTCCGAGTACACCGCCACGGTGCGGATGCCCAGCCGGCGGCAGGTGGCTGCCACGCGGCAGGCGATTTCTCCTCGGTTGGCGATCAGGATCTTGTGGAACATATCTCCTCCGTCCTCCGGTCTCCCGGCGCCACCGCCATGCTGCGGGGACGCCGGCCCTGGCCGCCCGCCGCTTGGATCAGCGCATCATCCGGCCCAGCCTTCGGTGCGGATGTCCAGCCGAGCCAGCAGCGCGCGGTCGCGCTCGGCCTGCGGATTGGCCGTGGTCAGCAGCCGGTCGCCGTAGAAGATGGAGTTGGCGCCGGCCATGAAGCACAGGGCCTGCAAGGCTTCGTCCATTGTCTCGCGTCCGGCCGAAAGACGCACCATCGATTTGGGCATGGTAATGCGCGCCACGGCGATGGTGCGCACGAACTCGAAGGGGTCGATCGGATCGGTGCCGGCCAGCGGCGTGCCTTCGATGGGCATCAGGTTGTTGATGGGCACCGACTCCGGATAGGGCTCGAGGTTGGCCAGCTGGGCGATCATGCCGGCGCGCGCCTCGCGCGTCTCGCCCATGCCGACGATGCCGCCGCTGCACACGTGGATGCCGGCATCGCGTACGTGGCCGATGGTGTCGAGCCGGTCCTGGTAGGTGCGGGTGCTGACGATCTTGCCGTAGAACTCGGGCGAGGTGTCGAGGTTGTGGTTGTAATAGTCCAGCCCCGCTTCCTTGAGCTGCTGGGCCTGCTCGGGCTCCAGCATGCCCAGCGTGACGCAGGTCTCCAGGCCCATCGCCTTGACCTCGCGCACCATGTCCATCACCGGCTCCAGGTGGCGCTCCTTGGGGCTGCGCCAGGCCGCGCCCATGCAGAAACGGGTGGCGCCGCCGGCCTTGGCCGCGCGCGCGGCCTCCAGCACCTCGTCCAGCGCCATCAACTTGCTGGCCTTCAGGCCCGTGTCGTGGTGGGAACTCTGCGAGCAGTAGCCGCAGTCTTCCTCGCAGCCGCCGGTCTTGATCGACAGCAGGGTGGAAAGCTGCACTGCGTTGGCATCGAAGTGCTCGCGGTGCACCTGCTGGGCGCGGAAGAGCAGGTCGTTGAAGGGCAGCGCGAACAGCGCGGCGACGTCGGCCACGCTCCAGCGCGCGTTGGCGGGGAGCTGCGCCGATGCGGCGCGCGCGCTCTGGCGCAGCGCGTCGGCGGAAATGGTGGCGACGGTGGTGTCGGTCTGGTTCATGGGGTGTCTCGCTTCGAAGATGGTTGTTCAGTTGAAATGGGGTGCGGCAGCGCCCGCGCCGGCCTGCGCGCAGGCCGCCAGCAGCGGCGCCAGGTCCAGCCTGGCCGCGGCCTCGGCAGGCGCCAGCTGCCAGGGCAGCTCGCCCAGGCAAGGCGCGCCCAGCGCCGCGCGCAGGGTGTCGATGTTTTCGTCGGCCAGCGCCATGTCCGGGTCAACCCGGTTGGCGATCCAGCCGGCCAGGGTCAGCCCGCGCGCGCGCACGGCAGCGGCGGTCAGCATGGCGTGGTTCAGGCAGCCCAGGCGCACGCCGACCACCAGCACCACCGGCAGGCCAAGCATGGCGGCCAGGTCGGCGGTGTCCCAGCCGGCGCCGGCGCCATCGCCATCGCCGCCCTCGGGCAGGTGCAGTGGCACCTGGAAGCCGCCTACGCCCTCCACCACCACGGCTTCTGCCTGGCGGCGCAGCGCGGCGAACGCGGCACGGATGGGACCGGGCGTGATGCGGGCCCCCTCGGCGGCGGCGGCCAGGTGGGGCGAGCACGGCGTGCGCAGCAGGAAGGGGCAGGTCTCGTGGAGCGCCACCTCAACCGAGCCGGCCGCGCGCAGTTGCGCCACATCGTCGTTGTGCCACTGGCCATCGCGCCATTCGGTTCCGCTTGCCACCGGCTTCATGCCGGCGGCGCGGTAGCCCGCGGCGCGCAGCGCGTGCAGCAGCGTGGCGCTGGAATGCGTCTTGCCGACCCCGGTATCGGTGCCGGTGACGAAGCAGGCCAGCGAGGCCGGGCGCAGCGTGGCGGGCAGTGCGGCCGTCATGCGGCCTCCCACGCCTGCGCGGCGCCGTCGGTGCGCGCATGCCGGCCGAGCGCGGCCAGCAAGGCGCGCACATCGTCGGCGCTGTGGGCGGCCGACAGCGTGATGCGCAGGCGTGCCGTGCCGGCAGCCACCGTGGGCGGCCGGATGGCGCCGACGCGGATGCCATCGGCCTCCAGCGCGGCCGACAGCGCCAGCGCGGCGTCGTTGTCGCCGATGATCAGCGGCTGGATGGCGGTATCGCTGGCCGGCAGCTGCCAGCCGGCGGCGGCGGCGAGCGGCGCCAGCCCAGCGCGCAGTTCGGCGATGCGCTGCGCCAGTGCCGCGCGGCGGCGCTCGCCCTCCTGGCCCGCGATCAGCGCCACGCTGGCCAGCAGCGCGTGCGCCACGGCCGGCGGCGCGGCGGTGGTGTAGATATAGGGCCGGGCGGCGTTGACGAGATGCTCGATCACCAGCGGATGTGCCGCTACGAAGGCGCCGGCCACGCCGGCGGCCTTGCCCAGCGTGCCGATGTAGATGAAGCGCTCGGAGGCCAGGCCCAGGTGCGCGAGCACCCCGCGGCCCTGCTCGCCCAGCGCGCCGAAGCCGTGCGCGTCGTCGACGATCAGCCAGGCGTCGTGCTGCTCGGCCAGCGCCAGCAGTCCGGCCAGCGGGGCGATGTCGCCGTCCATGCTGAACACGCTGTCGGTGACGATCAGCTTGAGCGGGCTGGTGCACTCTCGCAGCTGGGCGTCGAGCGCTGCCAGGTCGCCGTGCGGGTAGCGCTGCACGGCCGCCCGCGCCAGGCGCGTGCCGTCGATCAGCGAGGCATGGTTGAGCGCCTCGCTGAACAGCGTGGCCTCGGCCGTGCCCAGCGCGGTCAGCACGGCGAGGTTCGCCATGTAGCCGGTGCAGAAATAGAGCGCGCCCGCCTGTGGAATGTGCGGCGCCAGCATGCGTGCCAGCTCCGCCTCCAGTTGCGCGTGCGCCAGCGAATGGCCGCTGACCAGGTGCGAGGCGCCGCTGCCGGCGCCATAGCGGCGCACGCCGTCGATCAAGGCTTCGGCCACCTCGGGATGGCTGGCCAGGCCGAGATAGTCGTTGCTGCAGAAGGTCAGCAGGCGCCGCGCCTGGCCGGCTTCGGGTGCGCCATCCGTGGCGATGTCCTGCCAGGGCGCGCAGACGGTATGGGCGGTACGGCGCCGGCGCGTCAGCGCGCTGGCGGCGCGCGCGTCGGCGGCGCGCTTCAGGTGATCAAGCAGCATCGAGACTCTCCTCGCGATGGGATGCGCCGGCCGCGGCGGGCGCCAGCACGGCGTCCAGCGTGGCCTGCAGCTGGCCAGCCAGCCAGCGTGCCTGGCCGGCATCGAACACATAGGGCGGCAGCACGTAGAGCGTGTTGCCCAGCGGCCGGATCAGCAGCTCGCGCGACAGCGCCGCCTGGTGGAAGCGCGCGGCGAAATCGGGGCCGGCCAGTTCCGGACGCACGTCGGCGGCCCAGATCAGGCCGCGCTGGCGCACGTGCGCCAGGCGCGGATCGGCGGCCAGGCCGGCCATGGCCTCGGCCAGCCAGTGCGCGCGCTCGCGGTTGCGCACGAGCACGTCCTCCTGCACGAACAGGTCGAGCGTGGCCAGCGCGGCGCGGCAGGCCAGCGGGTTGCCCGTGTAGGAATGCGAATGCAGGAAGCTGCGCGCCACGTCGTCGGCAACGAAGGCCTGCTGGATGGCATCGCGCGACAGCACCAGCGATAGCGGCAGATAACCGCCGCTGATGCCCTTGGACAGGCACAGGAAATCCGGCCACAGGTGCGCGGGGAGCGGCGCCGCGCCGGACTCGCCCTGGCCCCGCGCCTGCTCCCAGGCGAAGAAGGTGCCGGTGCGCCCGCACCCGACGGCGATTTCGTCGGCGATCAGGTGCACGCGGTAGCGGTCGCACAGCGCGCGCGCGCCGTCGAGATAGGCGGGATCGTACATGGCCATGCCGGTGGCGCATTGCACCAGGGGCTCGACGATCAGCGCGGCAATCTGGCCGCCGCGCTCGCTCAACAGCGCCTTGAGCTCGGCCAGTGCGCGCGCGGCCACATCGGCTGCGCTTTCGCCCGGCCCGGCCTGGCGCGCATCGGGCGACATCACCACGTGCGACTGCATCAGCAGCGGCGCATAGGCGTCGCGGAAGACGGCCACGTCGGTCACACCGAGTGCGCCCACGGTCTCGCCGTGATAGCTGTTACGCAGGCAGACGAACTCGCGCTTGGCGGGCAGTCCGGTATTGCGCCAGAAGTGGAAGCTCATCTTCAGCGCGATCTCCACCGCCGAGGCGCCGTCGGACGCATAGAAGGCATTGCCGAGCGCGCCGCCGGTCAGTGCGCGCAGCCGCTCGGCCAGCTCCACTGCGGGCGCGTGGGTGCAGCCGGCCAGCATCACGTGCTCGATGGTGTCGAGCTGGGCGCGCAGCGCGGCATTGATGGCGGGGTTGGCGTGGCCGAACAGGTTCACCCACCAGGAGCTGGTGGCATCGAAGTAGCGGTGCCCTTCCGTGTCGAACAGCCAGGGGCCTTCGCCACGCGCGATGGCCAGCGGCGGCATGCCGGCCGAAGGCGGCGGGCGCAGGCGGGTGCAGGGATGCCAGACAGCCTGCTGGCTGCGCTGGCCCAGCGTCGGCTGGGAGTAGGCCCCGGGCTGGTCGGGGTGCTGGATTGTCGGGTGTGCCGTCGGGTGTGCCAAGAGGACCCTCCTTCGTTGACCGTGCGCACGGATGCCAGGTCGGCACCCCCGTGCGGTTTGCGGAGGCCCATCTTAGGAAGGTCGGCGAGCGCTTGGCAAACCCACGCAGTCTCGCGAGTTAACGGCAACTTACTCACTGATGCACGAAAAAACCAGAGACTTAATACCCGCTTCGCGCGACACGCCGCCTACTGCATGCAACGTGCGCCGTGACTTTTTTCAAGGAAGCGGATCGAAAGGCAGTCCGAGCTCGCGGAAGAAGCTCGCCACCTCCGGCAACCAGACCGGAATGCCGGCGCGGCTGCCGAACAGGCGGTGCGCGTCGTCCTCGAAGCTGCCGTAATCCACCAGGCGCGTGTCGGCCGCGGCGCCCTGCGCTTCGCTGCGGTAGGCCTCGAACATCCGGTCCGGCAGCGGTGGCGGCCAGTAACTGTCGTTGTCGCCGTAGAGCCAGAGTGAGGGGTAACGGGCCAGGCGGCCGTAGCCGGCGAAGGTCTCGACCAGGTCCGACTGCCAGCCGGCGCAGGCATCGTCGCGCAGGCCGCCGGAGAAGTTGATCACGCCGCGTACGCCGGGATAGTTCAGCGTGGCGAAGGCCATGGTGGTCAGGCCGCCGTGCGACTGCCCGATGACGATGATGCGGCTCATGTCGACATAGGGCTGGGTGCGCATATACTCGAGCGCGGCCACCACATCCTCGGCCTGCGCCAGCCCGTTGCGGGTCGCGTTGCAGCCGCCGCCGATATACGGGCCGCCGGACTTGGCGAAGCCCTGGCGCATGGGCACGATCACCGCGTAGCCGCGCCGGACGAATTCCGCGCTTTGCGCCGCGTAGCGTGCGCGCGCCTGGAAGGCGGGCCTGCCGCGCGCCTTGCCGTGGTTGATCACCACCAGCGGGAACGGCCCCTCTCCCGGCGGCTTGAAGACGGTGGCCTCGAGTTCGACGATAAAGGGCCCGGCCGGCTTGGGCACCTGGACCACCTCCTCCTCCACGGGCAGCGACTGGCCGCGGGCAGGCGCAGGCCCGCCCACGCCGGCGCAGAGCAGGACGGCGGTGGCGACAAGCGCGAGGGAGGATCGGCGCCTGGCTGACACGGGCAATGCCTTAGGCGTGGTGAGGGAATGAGGGCGCGTCCATCAGTCCTCTCCGAGCATGTCGCCGTCGACGTAGAGCCAGCGTGCGGGCTCACCGGCCGCACGCGGTTCGTGCACGAAGCGGCTGCGCTCATGCAGCCGCCAGGCGCGTCCGCCGATCTTGTAACGCGCGACGAACTCCACTTCGGCGTGGTCTGCATCGCGCTGCAGGTGGGACTTGACCTCCAGGCCGAGCCAGCGCGTGGCCGGGTCGGGCGCCAGGTCCGCAGGGCAGGTGGACGGATGCCAGCTCTGCCGCAGCCACTCGGTCTCGCCCAGCACGTAGGCGCTGTAGCGCGAGCGCATCAGTGTCTGCGCGTCCGCGGGCAGCGCCTCGCCGCGATGGAAACGCCCGCAGCAGCTTGCGTAGTCATTGCCACCGCAGGGACAGGCCTGCTGTGCGGCGGCCGCCTTGCCAGCCTTGCCCGCCATCGCCGCGCTCACAGCACCAGGGCCGGCAGTTCGCGCATATCGGTGAAGATCGCGCTGGCGCCCGCCTCGCGTAGCAGGATGGCATCGTTGCGCGCGGCGTAGCCGAACACCGTCATGCCCGCCGCCTTGCCGGCGGTGGCGCCGGTGGGGCTGTCCTCGACCACGGCGCAGCGCGCCGGCGCCACACCCATGGTCTCGGCCGCCAGCAGGTAGACATCCGGCGCCGGCTTGCTGCGCTCCACCTCGGTGGCGGAGAAGACATGTTCACGCGCATCCTGCTGGAACAGTTCGAGCAGGCCGGTGCGGCCCAGCTGCAGCTTGACCTTGATGCGGTCCGCCCCCGAGGCCACGCACACGGGCATGCCGGTGGCGGCGATGGCCGCCACCGCGTCACGCACGTGCTCGACGGCTGCCACTTCGGCCTCGAGCACGGCATTGCGCCGCGCCAGCCAGGTCGACAACCAGTTTTCCGGCAGCGGCGCGCCGCGCATGCGCGCGATGTTGTCGAGCTCCTCGCGCACGGCGCGGCCGAGGAACATCCGCGTGGAGTCCTCCAGCGTGATGTCGATGCCGAGTTCATTGAGCATCTGGTTGAGCACGCGGTTGACGATGGGCTCGCTATCGACGAGCACGCCGTCGCAATCGAAGATCACGCAATCGAACTTGCGCGCGTCCTGCGGGGTTACTGCCTTCATGCGGGTTTCTTTTCCTTGCCGGTATCGGGCGGCTCCACGGCGCGCAGCACGGTGGGTCGCCCGCTCTTGAGGTGGGCTTCGATCTGGTCGAAGCGGTCGAAGCCCCAGAAGGGCTCGCCATCGATGATGACGAAGGGCGAGCCGAACACGCCCTTGGCCATCGCCACGTCGATCTCGGCCTTGAGCTGCTCCTTGATCTGGGGGCTGCTGGTGCCGGCATCCATCGCGCGGCCGTCGATGCCGATCGCATCGGCGATCTTCACCAGTTCGGCCGGCTCGGCGATATTGATGTCCTCGACGAAGAACGCATGATAGACCGCCTTGGCAAAGGCCGCTGCCAGATCGTCGCCATGGTGATTCTGCAGCCACAGCATGGCGCGTGCGGCCTGGGTGGTCGGCAGCGGGAAGTGCTTCGGCCGCTTGTATTCGATGCCGTGGAAGCGCGCGGTGCGCTCGAAGTCACGCCAGGCGTAGTCGCCCTTGAGCGGCACCTGCGGCAGCGGCGAGCTGCCGGTGGTCTTGAACACCACGCCGAGCAGGATCGGGTGCCAGGCCACATTGCGCCCGTACTTCTGCGCGAGTTCATCGATGCGGGTGCTGGCGAAGTAACCGTACGGCGAGGAGAAATCGAAATAGAAGTCGATGGCGGCTGTCATGTCGGGTGGTTCCGCTGGTGGGATCTGCCTGGATGGTTGCGCCGCTGGCCTCAGGCCAGCGCGCGCGCGATCAGGATCTTCTGGATGTCGCTGGTGCCTTCGTAGATCTGGCAGACGCGCACGTCCCGGTAGATGCGCTCGACCGGGAAATCGCTGACGTAGCCGTAGCCGCCGAACACCTGGATGGCATCCGAGCAGACCCGCTCGGCCATCTCGCTGGCGAACAGCTTGGCCATGGCGGCTTCCTTCAGGCAGGGCCGGCCGGCGTCCTTGAGCGAGGCGGCGTGCCAGACCATCTGGCGGGCCACCTCCACGCGCGTCGCCATCTCGGCCAGGCGGAACTGCACCGCCTGGTGCTGGAACAGCGCCTGGCCGAAGCTCTCGCGCTCCTTGGCATAGGCCAGCGCCGCCTCCAGCGCCGCGCGCGCCATGCCGATGCTCTGCGAGGCGATGCCGATGCGGCCGCCCTCCAGGCCGGACAGGGCCATCTTATAGCCGCCGCCCTCCTCGCCCAGCAGGTTGGCCGCGGGGACGCGGCAGTTCTCGAAGACGATCTGCGCGGTATCGGACGAATGCTGGCCCAGCTTGTCTTCCAGCCGCGCCACGATGTAGCCGGGCGTGTCCGTGGGCACAAGGAAGGCGCTGATGCCGCGCTTGCCGGCCGCCTTGTCGGTCACCGCCAGCACGATTGCCACGTCGGCGTTCTTGCCGCTGGTGATGAATTGCTTGACGCCGTCGAGCACATAGAAATCGCCGTCGCGGCGCGCCGTGGTGCGCAGCGCCGATGCGTCGGACCCCACATGTGGCTCGGTCAGGCAAAAGGCGCCCAGCATCTCGCCGCGCGCCAGCGGCACCAGCCATTGCTGCTTCTGCTGCTCGCTGGCGAATGCCATCAGCATGCTGCACACGGGGCAGTTGTTGACGCTGATCACGGTAGAAGTGCCACCATCGCCGGCGGCGATCTCTTCCAGGATCAGCGCCAGCGACAGGTAGTCCATGCCGGCGCCGCCGTACTGCTCGGGGACCGCCACGCCATAGGCGCCCAGCGCCGCGAGCTGGCGGTGCACATCTTCGGGAAACACGCCGTCGCGGTCCCATTGCGCGGCGTGGGGTGCGATCTCCTGCTGCGCGAATTGGCGCACGGCATCGCGGATCATTTCCTGTTCGGGGGTCAGCAGCATATCTTTCTTACTCGTTGGATCGGCCCTCGGCCAGGGCCAGCACCGCGCCGATGGCCGCGCGCGCCTGCGGGCTGTTGCGCCAGCAGGTGGAACCGCTCAGCGCCGCGGCGCCGCGCACGACTTCTTCCACGGTGGCGCCGCGCAGGCCGGCCAGGCTATGGTAGCCAAGTTGCTCGAGCCGGCCGATCACGGCAGGCCCGACACCCTTGAGCGCGAGCAGCGCGCCGCGTTCGTGCGCCGGAAACCGCATGGCCGCGCTCACCAGGGCAGCACGGCGCCGTCGTAGGCGCGGAAGCTGCCGTTGTCATCGCGCGTCACGCCGGCCAGCACGCGCCGCATGCCGCCCACGCTTTCCTCCACCGACAGGTCGGCGCCGGCGCCGCCCATATCGGTGCGGACCCAGCCCGGGTGCAACGCCACGCAGGTCGCCAGGCGCGCATCGAGCGAGACGCCCTTGAGCACCGCGTTCGCCGCCGCCTTGCTGGTGCGGTAGAGCCAGCTGCGGTTGTTGTCCATCGCGCCCATGCTGCCCATGCGCGACGACAGCACGGCGAGCACGCCGCCCTGGCCGCCACGGCCGGCCTCGACGAAGGGCAGCAGCAGCGGCAGCGCCATCATCGGGCCCAGCACATTGACGTGCATTACCTGGTCGAAGTCCTGCTGCAGCACCGGCTGCGCGCCCTCGTTGTGCGTGCCGATCACGCCGGCGTTGTAGATCGCGACATCGAGCGACTCGCCGTCGAGCTTCCAGCCCAGGCCGGCCACGGCCGAAGAGTCGGTCAGGTCGACCCGGTGCGCTTCGGCGCCGAGCGCGCGCAGCGCATCGATGCCGGCCTCGCTGCGCGCGGTGGCGATCACGCGGTGGCCTTCGGCGCGGTACTGGCGCACGAATTCCAGGCCGATGCCCCGCGAGGCACCGAGAATCAGGACAGTGGACACGGCTTGGCTCCTCTCTCAGGATGGGTTGGCGAGCGGGCCTGGCACGCTGCGGCACCAGGCCCGCGATGCGGCATCAGACGATCTCGATGCCCACGGCGGTAGCCTCGCCGCCGCCGATGCACAGGCTGGCCACGCCGCGCTTGCCGCCGGTCTTGCGCAGCGCGCCGATCAACGTGGTCATGATACGCGCGCCCGAGGCACCGATGGGGTGGCCCAGTGCACAGGCGCCGCCATGGATGTTGACCTTCTCACGCGAGATCTTCAGGTCGTGCATGGCGGCCATCGGCACCACGGCAAAGGCCTCGTTGATCTCGAACAGGTCGACGCTGTCGGTGTTCCAGTCCAGCTTGCGGTACAGCTTGGCGATCGCCTCCACCGGCGCGGTGGTGAACCAGCCCGGTGCCTGCGCATGGGTGGTGTGCCCCAGCATGCGCGCCAGCGGTGTCAGGCCGAGCTGGCGGGCGGTGGATTCGCGCATCATCACCAGCGCCGAGGCGCCGTCGTTGATCGACGACGACGAGGCTGCGGTGATGGTGCCGTCCTTGGCGAAGGCGGGCTTGAGCGCCGGGATCTTGTCGAGCTTGATGCGGCGCGGGCCTTCGTCCGTGTCGACCACGGTGTCGCCGCCCCTGCCGGACACCGTCACCGGCGTGATCTCCCAGCGGAAGTCGCCGTTCTCAGTGGCCTGCTGGGCGCGGCGCACGCTCTCGATGGCGAAGGCGTCCTGCTGCTCGCGCGTGAAGCCGTACTTGGCGGCGCAGTCCTCGCCGAAGGTGCCCATGGCGCGGCCCTTGTCGTAGGCGTCCTCGAGGCCGTCCATCATCATGTGGTCATAGATCATGCCGTGACCGATGCGGTAGCCGCCGCGTGCCTTCGGCACCAGGTAGGGCGCATTGGTCATGCTTTCCATGCCACCCGCCACGGCGATCTCGTAGGAGCCGGCGATCAGGCTGTCGTACACGGTCATGGCCGCGCGCATGCCGGAGCCGCACATCTTGTTGACCGTGGTGCAGCCCACCGACAGCGGCAGACCGGCGCCGAGCGCAGCCTGGCGCGCCGGCGCCTGGCCCTGGCCGGCAGGCAGCACGCAGCCGAACACCACTTCCTCGATCTGCTCCGGCTTCAGTCCGGCGCGCTCCACCGCGGCGCGGATGGCGGTGGCGCCGAGCTGAGGCGCCGTAACCGAGGCGAACTCACCCTGGAAGGCCGCCATGGGCGTGCGGACGGCCGATACGATGACGATAGGGTCTTGCATTTGTGTCTCCTTGCGATGATCGGGTGGGGGGGATGGCGCCGCGTTCAGCGGATCGACGCCTGCGGCGGCTCGCCGAACTGCCGGTAAGCCGCCTGCTGTTGCTCAATCAATTCCTCGCTGCTGCTGACGGCCATGCCAAGGTCGCGCAGCAGGCCGTCGGACACGCCGTAGATCCAGCCGTGCACGGTCACGTCCTGCCCGCGCGCCCAGGCGTCCTGCAGCACGGTGGTGTGGCAGATGTTGCTGACCTGCTCGATCACGTTCAGCTCGCACAGGCGGGTGTAGGCATCTTCTTCGCGCAGGATGGTGCCGAGATAGGCCTCATGCTTGTCGGCCACGTCGCGCACGTGGCGCAGCCAGTTGTCGGCCAGGCCGATGCGCTCACGCTTGAGCGCCACCTTGACGCCGCTGCAGCCATAGTGGCCGACCACGGTGATATGGCGCACCTTGAGCACATCGACGGCGAACTGGATCACCGACAGCGCGTTCAGGTCGCTGTGGGCGATCACATTGGCGATATTGCGGTGGACGAAGACCTCGCCCGGCGCCAGGCCGAGGATCTGGTTGGCGGGCACGCGCGAATCGGAGCACCCGATCCACAGGTATTCCGGCGCCTGCTGGTTGGCCAGGCGCGTGAAAAAGGTCGGGTCTTCGGCGTTGACGCTGTCGACCCACTCGCGGTTGTTGTGGAACAACTGGGCGATCGCGTCATTCATGCTGCCCTCCTTGCATGCGCACCGCCGTCTCCATGAGGGGCGGCGTTTCCATAGCGGTTGATGAAGCGTTGCGAAGGGTGATAAGCATAGAAGTCGTGTATTTGGCCGGCCAGCAGCCGGTCCTTGTGGCTCTGCCACATGGCAGGGTCGAAGAAATCCTCGTGGTGCCGCAGGAAGGCGGCGCGCACTCTCGGGTCGCCAAGCAGGAAGGTGCGGTAGGTCTCCGGAAAGATATCGTGCGGATGCACGGTGTACCAGATTTCGTCGGACATTTCCTCTTCCTCGTTGTGCGGCTGCGGCACGCGGCGGACGTTGCAGTCGGTCAGGTATTCGATCTCGTCGTAGTCGTAGAACACCACCCGCCCGTGCCGCGTGACGCCGAAATTCTTGTACAGCATGTCGCCCGGGAAGATATTGGCCGCGATCAGTTCCTTGACGGCATTGCCGTACTCGATGATGCCGTGCTCGACCTGTTCGTCGGTGCCCTCACGCAGCCAGATGTTCAGCGGGGTCATGCGGCGCTCGATGTACAGGTGGCGCACCACGATCTCCTCGCCGCCGTCCTTGGCGCGCTGGTACTCGATCATCGACGGCGCGTGCTGCTCCAGTTCGCGCACCAGCGCATCGTCGAAGCGCGACAGCGGGAAGGCCACGTTGGAGTACTCCAGCGTATCGGCCATGCGCCCGACTCTGTCATGCTGCTTGACGAGCTGGTACTTCGACTCGACCTGCTCGCGCGTGGTTTCCTTGGGCGCTGGATAAAAGTCCTTGATCACCTTGAAGACATAGGGATACGAAGGCAGCGTGAACACCAGCATCACCAGGCCCTTGATGCCCGGCGCGATGATGAACTTGTCCGACGAATGCTGCAGATGGTGCAGGAAATCGCGGTAGAAAAGATTCTTGCCCTGCTTCTGCAGCCCCAGCGAGGTATAGATCTCCGCGCGCGGCTTGCGCGGCATCAGGTCGCGCAGGAAGGTGACGTAGGCCGACGGGATCTCCATGTCGACCATGAAATAGGAATGGGTGAAGGAGAACAGGACCTGGACCTGCTCCTTCCTCAGCAGCACGGTGTCCAGCACCAGCTTGCCCGAGGGCCCGTGCACGATCGGGATGACCAGCGGGTAGCCGCGGTCGCCGTTGAGCATGCGGCCGACGATAAAGGCCGTCTTGTTGCGGAAGAACAGCGAGGACAGCACGTGCACCTGGCAATTCGGCGCGATGCGGAATTCGCCGAAATGCTCGCTGATCGCGCGCAACACGTAGCCGATGTCGCGGCGCAGGTCCTCGAAAGGTCGCTCGAGCTGGAAGTTGTAAACGATGCGCTCGAAGCAGGCGGCCATGCCCTCGTGGCTGCCCGGATAGTAGGCGCGGAAGGTGGGCCTGGTCGTCGACTCCTCGTTCTCGATGTACTCGGTCGAAATGGCCGGGCGCACGAAGATGAAGTCGTTGTTGAAATACGAGCGGTGCAGGATGCGCGTGCACACCGAGTTGAAGAAGGTCTCGGCCAGCTCGGGCTGGTGATGCCTGGTCAACAGGCCGATGTAGTGCAGCTTGATCTGCTGCCAGATCTCGTCCTCGATGTTCTCGGCGTCGTACTCGTCCTCCAGGATCACGCTGGTCTCGCGCACGCGCTCATTGTAGAAGTCGATGCGGTCGCGCTGGATCCGGTGCACGCCCAGCCAGTCGCCCGCCTCGAACTTCACCTTCGCCCGATGGCTGGCCTCGCGGAACAGGCGGTAGTGCTTGTCGAAGCCGTCCAGCATGGTCCGCGCCACGTCGTAGGCGATCTGCGAGGACAGCAGCTTGGGGAAGTGGGACATGACGGACGGGCGCACGAGGGGGGTTACAAGAATTGTAATTGGGTTCGCTCGCGGCTTCGCAGCGGATGGCCCGCCGTGCCGACGGCCGCGCCGGCGACGGCCCGCCCGCGCGCCGCATGCGCCTGCTGCAGCACCTCCTGTCGCAGCCTCGGTTCAGACATGATCCAGCGTGCGCACGACGCACAGGGTCATCAGCATGGTGGCCACGGCCTTGCGCTGCCCGGCGGTCTCGGTAAAGACGTCGCCCTGAGCGACGATCAGCGTCCGGCCCGGCTTGATCACCCGGCCCACCGCCACCAGCCGCTCGCCCCGCGCCGGGGACAGCAGGTTGATCTTGTACTCGGCGGTCAGCCCCGCCTCGCCCTCGGCCGCCACCGACAGCGCCGCATAGCCGCAGGCGCTGTCGGCCAGCGCGCCGACCGTGCCGCCGTGGAAGAAGCCGTGCTGCTGGGTGACGCCTTCCGACCACGGCATGGCGATCTCGACCTCGCCATAAGTGACCCGCGCCAAGGTGGCGCCGAAGGTGGTCATCAAGCCCTGGCGCGCAAAGCTGGCCGCGATGGCTTCGACGCGCTGCGCGCTCAGCGGGTCGGATTCGGACTGCGTGGCATAGTGGGGCAAGGTAGTCATCGGGCAGATTCCTGGTTGGTCCGGCATCCAACAGACCAGTGTATTTTATTTACGTTTACGTAAACGTCAATCAAAGCTGGGAAACCTCGCTGGACGTCCCGGCATCGGGCACGGCTCAGTGCCGTTCGGCTCCGTTCCGGTCCGCACCCTCCTCCCCGCGTGCAGGCTTTGCCGGCTGCCGCGCCTCCAGCTGAGCCTGCAGCAGCCCTCGGCAATGCTGTTCGTGCTGGTCGATCTCCGCCAACTGGGCCTGCAGGTCCTCGAGCTGGCGCTCCAGCGCGCTGCGGTGGCCCGCCAGCGCATGGAGGAAGCGTTCGAGTTGCGGCACGGTGTCACCCGGGGACTCATAAAGATCAAGGATTTCGTGGATCTCATTGAGAGTAAGCCCCAACCTTTTTCCCCGCAGCGTCAACTTCAGGCGGGTACGCTCGCGCGCGTTGTACACGCGCGTGCGGCCGCCGGCACCGGTCCGCTCGGGCGACAGCAGGCCCTGGTCCTCGTAGAAGCGGATGGCACGCGGCGTCACCTCGAACTCGCGGGCGAGGTCGGTGATGGTGTAGGTTGTGGTCTGGCTGGATGGCATGGCGCCTCGAAAAAAATGAACGGTCGTTCGATGCGGAATGAAGTTTTCGCTTAAGATTGACGACAGGCCGTCCGGATTGACGTTAACGTTAGCGTCAAGTACTACGACTGGCAACCGCGGGCGCCCGCCCCCGACTGCCTGCCCGGTGCCAAAGACAAGAAGCCCGCCTGCGCACGCCCGCCTGGGCACCAGCGCACAGGGCTCAGAACCGTGAGACTCCCATGAACGCACTCGAACACCAACTCCAATACCCGTTTGGCGAGACCATGCCCGAGCCGGGCTCGCGCCAGGAAGTCGCGCCCGGCATCTACTGGCTGCGCATGCCGCTGCCGTTCGCGCTCGACCACATCAATCTGTGGCTGCTGCGCGACCGCATCGACGGGCGCGACGGCTGGACCATCGTCGACTGTGGCATCACCAACGACACCATCAAGGCCAATTGGGAGAAGGTGTTCGAGAACGAACTGGAAGGCTTGCCGGTGCTGCGCGTGCTGGTCACGCACTGCCATCCGGACCACGTCGGCCTGGCCCACTGGCTGTGCAAGCGCTGGGACGCGCGGCTGTGGATGAGCCTGGGCGACTACATGAGCGCGCGCGCGATGGGCGGCGGCAACGGCGTGGGCTCCAACGCCGGCGGTGACTTCGCTGCCAGCCACTTCGCCCGCCACGGCCTGAACGACCCCGACAGCCTGGAGAAGCTGCGCGCGCGCCGCAGCTACTACCCGTCGCTGGTGCCGGACCTGCCCACCCAGTACCGCCGCCTGATGGACGGTGACACGGTGGCCATCGGCGCCGAGCCGGACAGCGCCGCCTGGCGCGTGATTACGGGCTACGGCCACGCGCCCGAGCACGTGGCGCTGTTCAACGCTGCCACCAAGGTACTGATCTCCGGCGACATGGTGCTGCCGCGCATCTCCACCAATGTCAGCGTGTTCGACATGGAACCCGAGGCCAACCCGCTGCAGCTCTACCTGGATTCGCTCGGCAAGTACGAGGACCTGCCCGAGGACGTGCTGATCCTGCCCTCGCACGGCCGCCCCTTCCGCAACCTGCATACACGCATCCAGCAGTTGCGCGAGCACCACGTCGAACGGCTGGCGGAAACGCGCGAGGCCTGCGCCGAGAAGCCCTGCTGCGCGCATGACATCGTGGGCGTGATCTTCCGCCGCCAGTTCGACATCCACCAGATGACCTTCGCCATGGGCGAGGCGCTGGCCCACCTGCATGCGCTGTGGCATGACGGCCAGCTGACCCGCCGGCTCGACGACGACGGCGTCTACCGCTTCAGCGCGGTGCAGTGAGCGCGGGCGGCGCCACCTGCGCCACCCGCGCCGGCCGGCTCAGGCCTGCCGCGCGAATGCCGCCAGGTAATCCACCCCGGCGATCGCGCGGCTGCCGTACCACGACACCATGTCCCCGTCGATCAGCAGCACCGGCTTGCCGAGCTGGCGCTCCAGCGCGTCGGCGTGGTCCTCGGTGAAGCGGTAGGGCTCGGTCGACAGCAGCACCAGATCGAGCTCGCGCACCAGCGCCTCGCTCCAGCGGAAGCTGGGATAGCGCGCCCCCGGCGCGTTCGGACGGGCGCAGTCGCCGCCGGCGCAGGCGGCCAGCGCGGCATCGGCGGGCGGCCAGGTCTGCCATCCCACCAGGGCCAGCATGCGGCTGATATAGGTGTCGCGCGATACCGTCATCCACGGGTCCTGCCAGATCGCATAGAGCACGCGGCGCTGCGGCCAGGCTTGCGCCCGCACCGCCGCGAGCGCGCCCTCGAGCGTGCCGCACAGCGCCTGCGCCTCGCGCTCGCGCCCGAAGATGCCGCCCAGCAGCCGGTACAGCGCCAGGTTGTCCTCGACCGCGCACGGATGGGTGACGATCACATGCGGCACGAAGGCCCGGATTGCCTCGACCGTCTCGCGCCGGTTCTCGTCCACATTGACCACCACGTGGGTCGGCGCCAGTTCCCGCAGCCGCTCGAGCTTGACGTCCTTGGTGCCGCCCACCTTGGGCACCGCGCGCACCTGCGGCTCGGGATGGATGCAGAAGCCCGTGCGTGCCACCATCTGCGGCCCCAGGCCCAGCGCGAACAGCAGCTCGGTGATCGAGGGCACCAGCGAGGCGATGCGCGCACCCGCGCCGGCGCGTGCATGGTCCTGGCCGACGGCGTCGCGCCACATCAGGTCGGCTCGCCCGGCTCGTCCGGCTGTGTGGACCGGCGCGGCTTGCGCGGCGCACGCGCCGCCAGCGCGTCATACAGCCAGCGCGGCAGCAGGTGCAGGATGCCCGCCACCACCCGCATCGGCCACGGGATCACGGCAAAGCGCCGGCCCGCCGCGATGGCCCGCACGGCCTTGCGGGCGAACACGTCGGCATCCGTCAGGAAGGGCATGCGGTAGGGATTGCGGGCCGTCATCGGCGTGCGGATATAGCCGGGCGCGATGGTGACCACGCGGATGTCGTGCGCGCGCTCCTCCAGCCGCAGGCTCTCCAGCAGCTTGATCACGGCCGACTTGGAGGCGCTGTAGGCGCCGGCGCCCGGCAGCCCGCGCACGCCGGCCACGCTGGCAATGCCCACCAGCGTGCCGCGCCAGCCGCCGTTACCGCGTTCGCGCGAGCGCATCGGCTTCAGGAAGGGCTGGAAGGTGGTGAGCACCCCGAACCAGTTGGTGTCCATCACCATGCGGAAGGCGGCCAGGTCTTCGCGTTCGCTGGCGACGGTGCCGACCGAGATGCCGGCGTTGGCGATGACGATGTCGGGACAGCCGAAATGGGTAAGGAAATCCTGCGCGGCGGCGGCCATGGCATCGGCGTCGCACACATCGGCGGCGTAGATGCGCACCGCGTTGGGATTGGGCAGGGTGGCGGCGAACTCCCGCAGCGCGGCCTCGCGCCGCGCGACCAGCCCGAGGATCGCGCCGCGGGCGGCATATTCCCTGGCCAATGCTTGGCCCAGGCCGCTGGAGGCACCGGTGAGAAAGACTTTCTGGGCTCGCATCGGGCTGGAGGGCTGCAGGGCTGGGGGACGGACAGACGGGCCGCGCGCACGCGGCCCGTCCGGCATCACATCTTCTTGTCGCGGATGCCGGTCACGATGTAGTCCATGGCCTGGATCGCCCCGGCCTTGCTGTTGGCGATGGACGGCGAGGTCTCGTACTTGCCCTGGATCACCACGGTCGGCACGCCGTCGACCTTGTAGGCGTCGGCGATCTTGTTGGCACGCTGCGAATTGGTGTTCACCGAGAACGAGTTATAGGCATCGAGGAAGGCCTTGCGGTCGATGCCGTTCTTGGCCATCAGGTCGGCGATCTCGTTCGGGTCGACCAGGCGCTTGCGATCCACGTGGATGGCGGTGAAGACCTTGGCCTGCATGGCGTCGACCTTGCCCAGCGCCTCGAGCGCGTAGTAGATCTTGGTGTGCGGCAGCAGGTCGTCACGGAAGGCGACGGGCACGCGCTTGAACACCACATCCTTGCCCTGGCGCTTGACCCAGGCCTCCAGGTCCGGCTCGAAATCGAAGCAGTGCGGGCAGCCATACCAGAAGAACTCGATCACCTCGACCTTACCGGCAGGCACGGGCTGCGGAGCCTTCAGCACCTGGTAGTCCTTGCCTTCGGCGGGCGCGGCCTGGGTGGGTGCGGTCATCAACAGGCCGCTGACGGCGGCGAGCGTGGCAAACAGGGCGGCGAGTTTCTTCATTTCGGGCGGATCTCGAGTTGGGACGATGAGCCTGGGACAACGGCGGCGGGGCGCAGTTCAGCGCCATGCCGCCTTAACGCTATTGCCGGGTGAAGCGGATGACAGAGGACTCGAAACCGGCGGCCTGGAGACGGTCGCGCGTGCGGTTCATGTCCTCGATCTTGTTGAACGGCCCGAGCCGGACACGGTACATCTTGACGCCGTTGACATCGCGGTCGGTCACCTTGGCCTCGAAGCCCTGCATGGCCAGGTTGGCCTTCTGGCGGTCGGCGTCGTCGGCCGAACGGAAGGCGCCCACCTGGAGCAGGTAGCCGGCCGAGCGGTTGGCCTCGGCCATGGCGATCTCGGCGATCGGGTCGGCGACCGGCTTCTCGGCAGGCTTGGCGGCCTGCTTGTCGTTCGCCGGCTTTTCAGCGGGCTTTTCAGCCGGCTTCTCGGCCGGTTTCTCGGCGAGCCTCTCCACCGGCTTCTCAGCCGGACGGGCGACCGCCACCGGGGGAGTCCGCTCGGTCGCCGGCGCCGGCGCCACGGCCGTTGCCGAAGGCGGCGCGGCCTCGGCGGGCTGCTGGGGCTCCGCGGCGGGGCCGACCGGCTTGGGCGGCGTCTTGCTCCACAGCGGCTTGTTGGGATCCGCGGGCGCTTCCTGGCGGGATTCCGCCGGGCTGGGCAGTGTGCTGACGACGTTGCCCGGCTCGCTGGGCTTGGGCGCAGCCTTCTGCTGGAACGGCGCGGGAGACTTGGTGATATACAGGGCCACCACCACGGCGATGGCCAGGCCGATGATCAGGCCGAGCACCAGGCCCAGGAACGTACCGCCGCGCTGCGTATCGCGGCGGCCATTGCGCATGGCGCGCTTGCGTTGCTGTTGCATGAAGTCCTCTTGCATATTGCCGGGATTATAGAGCCAGTCCGGCTGCCGGCATCATGACAGGTTGTTACCGGCCACGGTGCCCGCCGGCCGCGCCGGCCGGCGCGGCGGCCCCGGCTTACATGCGCCGGGGGGCGGAAACACCGATCACGGCCAGGCCGTTGCGCAGCACCTGGCGCGTGGCGGCCAGCAGGGCCAGGCGGGCGCGCTTGACCGTCTCGTCGTCGACCAGCACGCGGTCGGCGTTGTAGAAGGCGTGGAAGTCCCCGGCGAGGTCGCGCAGGTAGAAGGCCACGGCGTGCGGCGCCAGCTCGCCGGCGGCGGCGGCCAGCATGTCGGGGAACTCGGCCAGGCGCCGGCCCAGGGCCAGCGCCTGCGGGCTCACGTCGGCCGCGGTCACGGCTGCCAGCTCGTCGTCGGACAGCCGCGCCAGCTCGACCAGGCGCGCTTCCCAGTCGGCGCCCGCCCAGGATTCGAAGATCGAGCAGATGCGCGCGTGGGCGTACTGCACGTAGTACACCGGGTTCTCGTCATTCTGCTTGAGCGCGAGGTCGACGTCGAAGACGAACTCGGTGTCGGCCTTGCGCGACAGCAGGAAGAAGCGCACGGCGTCACGCCCGCGCGCGAAGTGCGCCGGCCATTCGGTCGTGCCCGCATCGAGGCAGCCGCGGATGGTCTCGTCGCCGCCATTGCTCCACTCGATCAGGTCGCGCACGGTGACGTAGGAACCGGCGCGCTTGGAGATCTTGACCTCCTGGCCGTCCTTCATCACGGTGACCATCTTGTGCAGGACGTAGTCGGGGTAGCCCTTGGGAATGCCGATGTCCAGGCCCTGCAGGCCGGCGCGCACGCGCGCGATGGTGCCGTGGTGGTCGCTGCCCTGCACGTTGATGACCTTGGTGAAGCCGCGCTCCCACTTGGTGGTGTGGTAGGCCACGTCCGGCACGAAGTAGGTATAGGTACCGTCGCTCTTTTTCATCACGCGGTCCTTGTCGTCGCCGTCGTCGGTGGTGCGCAGCCACAGCGCACCCTCGCTCTCATAGGTCTTGCCCTTGGCCACCAGCGACTGCACCGCGGCCTCGACCCGGCCGTCGCTGTACAGGGACGACTCCAGGTAGTAGCGGTCGAAGCGCACGCCGAAGGCCTGCAGGTCGATGTCCTGCTCATTGCGCAGGTAGGTGACCGCGAAGCGGCGGATGGAGTCGATATCCTCCGCATCGCCCGAGGCGGTCACCGGCTCGCCGTCCGAGGCCCGCACGGTCTTGCCCGCCAGGAAGTCGGCGGCGATGTCGGCGATGTAGTCACCGTTGTAGGCCGCTTCGGGCCAGCCGTCGCCACCGGGCTTCAGGCCGCGCGCGCGCGCCTGCACCGATACCGCCAGGTTCTGGATCTGCACGCCGGCGTCGTTGTAGTAGAACTCGCGGTGCACCGCGTAGCCCTGCCAGGCAAGCAGGTTGGCCAGCGCGTCGCCCAGCGCCGCCTGGCGGCCGTGGCCCACGTGCAGCGGACCGGTCGGGTTGGCCGAGACGAACTCGACCAGCACCTGGCCGTTCACGCCATGCATCTGCGCACCGTAGTGGTCGCCCTCGTCCAGCACGGCACGCAGCACGGCGGACTTGGCCGCCGGGGTCAGGCGCAGGTTGATGAAGCCGGGGCCGGCGATCTCCATGGACGCCACCAGGCTGGCGGCGCGGGGGTCGGCCTGGACGGCGTCGACCAGGCGCTGGGCCAGTTCGCGGGGATTCGTCTTGAGGCTGCGCGCCACCTGCATGGCGAGGTTGCAGGCCAGGTCGCCGTGCGCGGCCGCCTTGGGGCGTTCGAAGGCGACGGCGGGCAGGACGGCGTCGGCCGGCGCGAGCGCGCGCACGGCATCAGTGAACGCGGCGGCTAGGTTGGAGGTCTGAACAGGCAGCATGGATGTCTTGGCCCTGGGGCGGCGCCACTCGGCAAGTGGATGCCGCGTCGCGTGGCAGGTGTTGAATTGCGGAACGCGGAATTTTATCAGGTGCTATGCTGAGACCATGCTGCCCTGCCCCCGCGGCCATCTCGGCCGCCCCACGGGCGCCCTCCTTGGAAAGGAACCACCATGCTGATCACCTTCAAATCCCGCGCGGCGCAGGACCTGATCATGATGAACGATCTGGCCATCACTCTGCTGGGGATCATCGGCAAGCAGCTTGGGCAGCGCGGGGTGATCACCACCGAAGAGATGCCGCGTGCCATCCAGAAGCTGGAGGCCGCCGTCAGCGAAGCCAAGCGTACGCACCCGGCGGAATCTGCCGTCCAATCCGGCCAGCGCCCGGAGAAGGAAGACGAGGACGAGCCCCTGCACCTGGGCCAGCGCGCCTACCCCTTCCTTGACATGCTGCGCGCCTCCCTGCGCGAGGGCACCAACGTCATGTGGGGCGTCTAGCCACCACCTCCGGACGGCCCGCCAGAATACCCCTGCCCCCCTGCGGCCCGTCCGCCGCACCTTGCGGCCCCGACCGCCCGGGCGGGCCGGGCCATTCCCCGGCGCGCCAGGCCGGGCACGAAGGTGACGCTCGCCACCGCCGGCAAAAACCAGGAAGAGGATCTTCGCGATAACGGCTGCGGCACCGGTTCCGCAGCCAATGACGCCCAGTGTGGGGGGCCGGCAGCGTTGACCGCACCTCAATAATGTGCTTCTATAGACACAATTAAGACGCAACATCGGCCGGGCCACGTTGCGGCGCAAGCCCAGGGGAACCCATCATGCTCAAGCCCTCCTCGCTGCGCTCCACCCTGCTGCTGGTCGGCGGCATCCTGCTGACGGTCATCGTGCTGATCGCCTCGGAGACGGGGAACCAGCGGTTGCGCGAAGGCTATACGCAAGTGATCCGCTCGCAGCAGGTGCAGAGCGACATCGGCGCGCTGCTCGGCGAACTGGTCAATGCGGAGGCCGGCCAGCGCGGCTACCTGCTCACCGGCAAGGAAAGCTACCTCGACCCGTACTACCGGGCCCTGCCGCGCATCACCCAGCTGATGGCGCAGATCCGCGCCCATTATGCGAACGATCCCGACGCGCTCAAGCAATTCGGCGAGACCTCGCAACTGATCAGCCGCAAGCTCAATGAGATGGACCTGACGATGGTCTACGGCAAGCGCGACGTGACGGTCGCGCTGGACCTGATCCGCACCGACTTCGGCAAGCAGACCATGGACAATGCGCGCCGCGGCCTGGAAAAGCTGCTGGCACGCGAGGCGGCTTCAGTCTCGCAAAGCCTGGAGGGCGCCGAGCGGGACCTGGGCATGGCGCGCCTGGGCGTGGGCCTGCTCACCGCCACCAATATCGTGCTGCTGGTGGTGCTGGGCCTGCGCCATGCGCGCCGCCTGGCGGCGGCGGAGGCCGAGCGCAGCGAGCTCGAAGAGGAGAGCGCACGGCTGGAGCATATGGTGCGCGCGCGCACGCGCCAGCTCTCGGCGCTGGCCTCCCACCTGCAGCGCGTGACCGAGGACGAGAAGACGCGCCTGGCGCACGAACTGCACGATGAACTGGGCGCGCTCCTGACGGCCATCAAACTGGACCTGCATTGGGTGCGGCAGCGCGCCAGGCAGGCGTCGCCCGAAGTGCTCGACAAGATCAGCCGCGTGATGCTGCACGTGGACCAGGGCATCCAGATCAAGCGCCGCCTGATCGAAGACCTGCGGCCGACCATCCTGCTCAATCTGGGTCTGAAGGAGGCGATCTGCCAACTGGTGGAGGAAGTCGGCGCGCGCAACCAGTGGCAGACAGGCGTGCAGATCGCAGACGACCTACCGGCGCTGCGCGAGGATGCCGCCATCGCCCTGTTCCGCATCGTGCAGGAGTCGCTGACCAACGCCAGCAAGTACGCGAAGGCGCACCGCGTGGATGTCACAGTGGGGCAGGACGGTGCGCTGCTGACGCTGGAGGTACGCGACGATGGGCGCGGCCTGCCCGAGGATTTCGAAGCCCGCCGCACGGCCGGCCATCACGGCCTGCTCGGTATGGAACAGCGCGTGGCCGCGCTGGGCGGCACCCTGCATGTGGCGTCGCCAGCGGGTGCGGGCGTCTGCGTGCGCGTGGAGGTGCCGCTGACGGATGCCATCCTGGCACCGGCCCTGGCCGAGGAAGGCGAGGAAGCCGGGGAAAGCGGACAGGCCGCGCATGCCCCGCCCCGCGCCAGCGGCGCGGCCGGCAAGTCCTAGCCTTGCCCGCCTACCCCCACATCTTCTGCCCAAGGTGTTCGGCGGCGCACCGGCCCGCTCAGGGCTGGCTGCCCGCGTACTCCTCGATCACGCGGAACACCTGCTCCAGCTCGAGTGACTTGTCGAAGAAATAGTCCGCGCCGGCCTCGGCGCACTGGCGCCGGTACGCCGGCACCTGCGCATGGTTGGTGAAGACGATGCGGATGCCTGGCGCCTGCGCGCGCTGCATGGCCCGCAGTACGTTGACGCCGTTGCCCTGCCGCAGCTGCAGGTCGACGATGGCCACCTGGTACTGGCACGCGGCGAACATGCTGATGCCCAGGTGCTCGGTATCGGCCCAATCCACGCGATCGACGAACGGCAGGGCCTCCAGGTATTCAAGCAGCATGTCCCTGAGCATGACCGAGTCCTCGATCAACAGGACGCGCAGCGATGCTTTGGCGGGGACGGAGGCTTGATCCGGCATGACTCGATGATAGGAAGGGATGCGGCACGCAACTATCGGCGCGTGTCCTACACGGCGATAGGCCACAGCACGCGGGCCGCGACCGGCCCTGGCGATTACTCCACCAGACCGTTCTTGATCGCGTAGTAGGTCAGGTCCGCGTTGGTCTTCATGCCCATCTTTTCCAGGATGCGGGACCGGTAGGTGCTGACCGTCTTCACGCTCAGGAACAGTTCGTCGGCGATGACGGAGACCGTCTGGCCACGCGACAGCTTGCAGAAGATCTGGAACTCGCGCTCGGAAAGCGACTGGTGCACCGGCCGCTCCGTGGGCTTGCCCAGGCCGCCGGCCAGCAGTTCGGCCACGGCGGCACTGACGTAGCGCCGGCCCTGCGCGACCGTGCGGATGGCCTTGACCAGTTCCTCAGGGGCGCTCTCCTTGCTCAGGTAGCCGGAAGCGCCGACGCGGATCAGGTTGATGGCGTACTGGTCTTCCGGGAAGGTCGACAGGATCAGCACCGGCAGGTCGGGAAAGCGCTGGCGCAGCAGCTTGAGTACGTCGATGCCGTTGCGATCCGGCATGGAGATGTCCAGTACGACCACGTCGAATTCGCAGTCGCGCAGTCGGGCCATCACTTCGGCGCCGCTGCCGGCCTCGCCGGTCACCTGGATGTCAGGCTCGTCGGAAATGAACTGGCGCAGCCCTGCGCGCACGATCTCGTGATCGTCTGCGATCAGGACGCGGATCATGAGTGTCTCCGTGTAATGGTTGCGCCCCCTCTCCCTTTCGCCGGTGCGCCGGTGCGACGTGCACGCCCCCGGCCCGGAAGGGGCCACTGGCATTGTAGTCCTGTCGACGCGCGCCCACTGTCGGCGTCAGGCTGACACGCCGGTGGCAACGTGCGCGGCGGGAAAAACAAAAAAGGGGACGGTACAACCGTCCCCTTCTTTTACCCATGGATGCCATGGATGCCCTCACGTGCCTGGAGCGGCCGCGCCGCGCGGGCACGCGGGCTTACTGCAGCTTGGCGCCGGCATCGACCTTGGCATCGCCCAGCGGCTCGGACTTGGTGTCACCCTTGGCGCCGGCCTTCGCTTCGTGCGACTTGTGCGCCTTCGCATGCTTGGCCTTGCTGGCGGCCTTCGGCTGCGCGGCGTCCGGGGTCTCGGCGGCCTGGCCCTGCTGATCGGGCGCGGCGGTCGCTGCTGCCGGCTTGGCCGGGGCATTCAGGCCGGCATCGGCCTGTGCACCGGCCTGTACACCGACACCTTGTGCCATGGCCAGCGAGCTGGCGGCGGCGATGGAGAGTGCGGTCAGGGAGAGCAGCAGTTTTTTCATCGGAAGACTCCTTTCGGTCTGCACCGCGGGAAAGATTCGCCGCGGCTTGGCTTGGAAACGAGCCCTCAGTCTAGGGACGCACCGGGTGGCGGTCTGTGAGCAGTTGTAATGCAGTGTAAGGAGTGGTGAGAGTGGCGCGAAGATGGCGCGGCCGCCGCTTCGCGCAATTTCCCCGTCCATTCAAGGGGCTGCGTGCGGTGCGCGCGCACCGCAGCCCCTTGCATGCAGTTACAGGTTGGGCGCGAGCGCGCGCTCCAGCGCGGCGCGGTCCTCGCCGCGGCGCGCCACCATGTCGTCGAGCTGGTCCTGGCCGATCTTGCCCACCGAGAAATAAGTGCACTCGGGATGCGCCAGGTAGAAGCCGCTGACAGAAGCGGCCGGCGTCATCGCCAGCGCCTCGGTCACGCCCATGCCGATGTCGGCGCCATCGAGCAGGGTGAACATCGGGCCCTTGACGGTATGCTCCGGGCAGGCCGGATAGCCGGGCGCCGGGCGGATGCCGCGGTAGGACTCGGCGATCAGTTGCTCGTTGCTCAGGGTTTCCTGCGCGGCGTAGCCCCACAAGTCCTTGCGAACGCGCTCGTGCAGGCATTCGGCAAAGGCCTCGGCGAAGCGGTCGGCCAGCGCCTTGAGCATGATGGCGCTGTAGTCGTCGTGGTCGGCCTCGAACTGGGCCTCCTTCTTGTCCACGCCGATGCCGGCGGTGACGGCGAACAGGCCCACGTAGTCGGCGATGCCGCTGGACTTGGGCGCGACGAAATCGGCCAGGCAGCGGTTGGCCCGGCGCACGCCGTCCACCACCGGGCGCTCGCTCTGCTGGCGCAGGTTGTGCCAGGTCAGCGCGACCTGGCTGCGGCTTTCGTCGGTGTAGATCTCGATGTCGTCATCGTTGACGGTGTTGGCCGGCAGCAGCGCGATCACGCCATTGGCGGTCAGCCAGCGGCCCTGGATCAGCCGCGCCAGCATGGCCTTGCCGTCCGAGAACACGCGCCGCGCCGATTCGCCGACGATCTCGTCGTTGAGGATGTCGGGGAATCTGCCGGCCAGGTCCCAGGTCTGGAAGAAGGGGCCCCAGTCGATGTAGTTGGCCAGCTCGGCCAGGTCGTAGTTGCGGAACACGCGCCGGCCGATGAATTTGGGCTTGGGCGGCACGTAGGCGCTCCAGTCGATCGGCGTCTTGTTGGCGCGGGCCTCGGCCAGCGTCACCATCGGCGTGGCCTTCTTGTTGGCGTGCTGCACGCGGATGCGGTCGTAGTCGCTCTTCAGCTCATCCAGGTACTTGGCCGCGCCCTCGTCGGACAGCAGGCTGGAGGCCACGCTGACCGAGCGCGAGGCATCGGGCACGTAGACCACCGGGCCTTCGTAGTTGGGCGCAATCTTGACCGCCGTGTGCACGCGCGAGGTGGTGGCGCCGCCGATCAAGAGCGGAATCTTCTTGATGCGGAAGTAGTCGTCGCGCTGCATCTCCGAGGCAACGTAGGCCATCTCCTCCAGCGAGGGCGTGATCAGCCCCGACAGGCCGACCATGTCCGCGCCCTCGACCTTGGCCTTGGCCAGGATCTCATTGCACGGGACCATCACGCCCATATTGACCACTTCGAAGTTATTGCACTGGAGCACCACCGAAACGATGTTCTTGCCGATGTCGTGCACGTCGCCCTTGACGGTGGCGATGACGATCTTGCCGCGCGCCTTGACGTCTCCGCCGGCCTCGGCCAACAGGCGCTTCTCTTCCTCGATGAAGGGCAGCAGGTGGGCCACCGCCTGCTTCATCACGCGCGCGCTCTTGACCACCTGTGGCAGGAACATCTTGCCGGCACCGAACAGGTCGCCGACGACGTTCATGCCATCCATCAGCGGGCCTTCGATGACCTCGATCGGGCGGCCGCCGCGCGCGGCGATCTGCTGGCGCGCCTCCTCGGTGTCCTCCACGATGAAGGTGGTGATGCCGTGCACCAGCGCATGCGCCAGTCGATCGGCCACGGACGCCGGCGCCTCCGGCGTGCCGCGCCAGGCCAGGTTTTCTTCCTTCTTGGCGCCGCCGCCCTTGAAGCGGTCGGCGATCTCCAGCAGGCGGTCGGTGGCATCCTCACGGCGGTTCAGCACCACGTCCTCGACTCTCTCGCGCAGCTCGGCATCGAGCTGGTCATAAACGCCGAGCTGGCCGGCGTTGACGATGCCCATGTCCATGCCGGCGCCGATGGCGTGGTAGAGGAAGACCGTGTGGATGGCCTCGCGCACCGCGTCGTTGCCGCGGAAGGAGAACGACACGTTGGACACGCCGCCGCTGACCTTGGCGTAGGGCAGGTTCTGCTTGATCCAGCGGGTGGCCTCGATGAAGTCCACCGCGTAGTTGTTGTGCTCCTCGATGCCGGTGGCGACCGCGAAGATGTTCGGGTCGAAGATGATGTCTTCCGGCGGAAAGCCCACCTCGTTGACCAGGATGTCGTAGCTGCGCTTGCAGATCTCAGTCTTGCGCGCGAAGGTGTCGGCCTGGCCCTTCTCGTCGAAGGCCATCACCACGCTGGCGGCGCCGTAGCGGCGGATCAGCGCGGCGTGGTGGCGGAACTGCTCCTCCCCCTCCTTGAGCGAGATGGAGTTCACCACCGGCTTGCCCTGCACGCATTGCAGCCCGGCCTCGATCACCTCCCACTTGGAGGAGTCGAGCATGATCGGCACGCGCGCGATGTCGGGCTCGGAGGCGATCAGGTTCAGGAAGCGCACCATCGCCGCCTTGGAGTCGAGCATGGCCTCGTCCATGTTGATGTCGATGATCTGCGCGCCGTTCTCGACCTGCTGGCGGGCCACGGCCAGCGCCTCGTCGAACTGGCCGTTCAGGATCATGCGGGCAAAGGCCTTGGAGCCCGTCACGTTGGTGCGTTCGCCGACGTTGACGAACAGCGTGCCCTCGTCGATGGTGAAGGGCTCGAGGCCCGAGAGGCGCATCGGGCGCGGCGGCAGCTTGGCGGTGGTCATAGCGGATTCTTGGTGTTCGGGGCGCGGGGTCGCAGCAATGGTTCGGGGCGGCGCTCAGGCGGCGTCGGGTTGGTCCTGGTCGCGGTACTGGCCGGGCCAGCTGCGCGGCGCGCGGCTGGCCACGCGCTGCGCGATGGCGGCGATGTGCTCGGGCGTGGTGCCGCAGCAGCCGCCCACCAGGTTGACCAGGCCGGACGCGGCGAACTCATCGACCAGCGCGGAGGTGACCTCGGGCGTCTCGTCGAAGCCGGTGTCGCTCATCGGGTTGGGCAGGCCGGCGTTCGGGTAGCAGGAAATGGCGGCGTCGCAGACCTTGGCCAGCTCGGCGATATAGGGGCGCATCAGCGTGGCGCCCAGCGCGCAGTTCAGGCCGAAGGTGATCGGCCGGGCGTGGCGCAGGCTGTTCCAGAAGGCCTCCACCGTCTGGCCCGAGAGGATGCGGCCCGAGGCGTCGGTGACGGTGCCGGAGATCATCACCGGCACGCGCTCGCCGCTGTCCTCGAAGAGCTGGTCGATGGCGAACAGCGCGGCCTTGGCATTCAGCGTATCGAAGATGGTCTCGACCAGGAAGACGTCGGCGCCGCCCTCGAGCAGCGCCTTGCCCTGCTCGTAGTAGGACTTGCGCAATTCCTCGAAGGTGACATTGCGCGCACCGGGGTCGTTGACGTCGGGCGAGATGCTGGCCGTCTTGGGCGTGGGGCCGAAGGCGCCGGCAACGAAGCGCGGCTTCTCGGGCGTGCTGTACTTGTCGCACGCCGCGCGCGCCAGGCGCGCCGCCTCGACGTTCATCTCGTAGGCCAGGTCGGCCATCTTGTAGTCTTCCTGCGCCACGCGGGTGGCGCCGAAGGTATTCGTCTCGATCAGGTCCGCGCCGGCCGCGAGATACTGCTCGTGGATCTCGCTGATGACCTGCGGGCGCGTCAGCAGCAAGAGCTCATTGTTGCCCTTGACGTCGACCGGGTGGTCGGCGAAGCGCGTGCCGCGGTACTCGGCCTCGCCCAGCTTGTAGCGCTGGATCATCGTGCCCATGGCGCCGTCCAGGATCAGGATGCGCTCGCGCAGCAGCCGCGGCAGGCTGGCGGCCCGGGTGTACGGGCGCGGGGCGGCGCTGTCGGTGGGACGGACGTCGGAAGAGGATGGGGCGCTCATGGCGGGACTCGTGGCGGGAAAGACAATCGGAAAACCTGAATTTTATCAGTCTCATCAAGGCCTTGCGGCCGGCCGCGGCGTTGCCGGCGGTTGCCGTCCCGGGCCGGGCGGGCCTACACTGCAAAGTGTCGCGAACACCATTCGAACAGCCATGCAACACCTCAGCCCCGCAGACGCCCAGGCCCTGCTGGCGGACGCCCCCGACACCCTCTTCATCGACTGCCGCAGCGAGATGGAATATCTGTTCGTCGGGCACCCCAAGAGCGCGCACAACGTGCCCTGGAACGACGGCCCCGACTGGGAGGTCAACCCGCATTTCGTGCAGGCGGTGAAGAAGCTGGCCGGCCACGTTTCGGCGCGGCCCGTGGTGCTGATCTGCCGCAGCGGCAACCGCTCGATGGCGGCCGCGCGCGCGCTCGAAGGAGCAGGCTTTGCCAACGTCTACAACGTGCTGCACGGCTTCGAGGGAGACCTCGACGCCGATCGCCACCGCAATACGGTCAACGGCTGGCGCCACGACGGCCTGCCCTGGGAGCAGTACTAGCCCACACGCGCAAGAAAAAGCCCGCGCAAGGCGGGCTGCTGCTGAAGCAAGGCGGCAGGCGCGGCCGTCCAGGCCGCAGGACTGGCGCCAAATCAGTGCATGACCAGCGGATGGGTCATCACCGTATCAAACTTGGCGAGAAAGTCGTCCACCTCTTCCACCGACGGCTCGCTCTCGATCAGACGCTTCACGTCCGCGCGGAAGTGCTCGGCCATAACGCCGCCGAGGAAAATTTCGCGTTTCAGGTTTTTGTCGACGATTTCGTAGCCGCCCGAGGCGAGAGGCGCATGCTCGACGTCCGCACCAAACTCGACAACACAGTAGTTGTCGCTGTTGTAGATCATTTGCATGGCATACCTCCTGGCGTCTTGTGGGCGGAAGGCGTTTCGCTGCTGCCGCGCCAGCGCGAGCCTGGCGACCTTCCGCGATTTCTCCTTCTACCTGGGGATGCCCGCCGGTAATTCAAGGCTTTGGGGGCCGGCGCACTCGCGACTTGCTCGCATCCCTCATGGATTGGGCAACGGCGGCGCCCGCAAGTTCTTGAAGCGGTGCGCGAAACGTGGTGCAAATCACGGAATGTCGCATTGCGCGCCGCAGGCGGAATGTCCAAGGAACGCGTCGAGCACCGCGTGGAACGGCTCGGCACGCTCGATCGGCGCCAGATGCGCCGCCTGCGGCAGGACTTCCAGCCGGGCGCCGGGAATAGCGGCAGCCATCGCTTGCGCGGTGGCCAGCGGCGAGCCGGCGTCCTCGTCGCCCACCACCACCAGGGTCGGGCAATGGATGCGGTGGATGGCGCGGGCCATGTCGAAGGCGAGGATGGCCAGCGCGGCGCCCACATAGCCGGGCACCGGCGTGCCCACGAACATCTCGCGGATGTGCGCGGTCTCGTCGGGATGGTCGGCGCGGAAGGCCGGCGTCAGCCAGCGCGCCAGCGTGGCGTCGGCCAGCCCGGCCATGCCGTGGGCCTCGACCTGGCCGATGCGCTCGTACCACATCGGATGCGCCTCCAGAGGCGTACGGTCGACGGTATCGGCCAGGGTCAGCGACAGGAGGCGCTCGGGGTGGCGCACGCCCAGCACCTGCCCGATCATGCCGCCAAGCGAGATGCCGACGAAGTGCGCCTGGGGGATGGCCAGCGCGTTCATCAGCCCGGCGACATCGTCGGCCATGCGCAGCATCGAATACGTGCCCAGCGGCGCGCTGCTGCCGCCGTGGCCGCGCAGGTCATAGCGCACCACGCGGTAGCGCGGCGCGAGATGACGGGCTGCGGCGTCCCACAAGGTGTGGTTCGCGCCCAGCGCGTGCGCCATCACGACCCACGGGCCGTCAGTGCCGTCCACACGAACCTGCAGTTCGATGTCGTCGACCCGCACGCGGCGCAACGGCGAGAATGTCGGATCTGCGGTCATGGCATGCCTCCTTGGCATCGGTGGGTCACAGCGGACTGCGCGGACTGCGACTTGAGGAACCGCCCGCGGCCGCCTAGCTGCCGTGGTAGATCAGGTCGATCTGCGTGCCGTCCGGCTCGGTCTGGCGCAACTGTACGGGCATCCAGCCCAGCGAGGACGCCAGCCAGATCTCCACGCGCCGGCGGTCGCCGGCATGCCTGGACATGCGCACGAAGTGCTTGGCGCGGACGAAACCCTGGCCGGTATCGACGGCATCCTCTCCAACATACTGCACCTGCATTGGCTCGACGTCACGCGTGTCGGCCACCATAAAGCTCTCGGTGGCGCCTGGCTCGGTGTAGCGCTGCGGATTGCCGCGCGCCAGCCCTACCAGCTGGAGGAAGACGCTGAAGCGATCCTGCGCGCCGTCGGGCAGCGGGATCTGGCGGTTGCCCGGGATGAAGGTGATGGTGCCGGCGGCCGGATCGAACTGTGCCGCCTCCACGCGCTTTTTCCGGGTTTCTTCGTAGCGCTGCGGCGTCAGGCCCTGTGCACCGAGGGCGCCCGTGCTCTGGAAGGCGAAGCGGAACCACAGGATGTGCGTCTCGACTGCCAGCCGGTATTGGCTGCCGTCCTGCTGCCAGCTGATCAGGCCGTCCGGGTTGCGCACGCCGTTCACGTAGCTGGCGTAATGCAGCGTGACCGAGGGGGGCGGCGTGTAGCGGATGGATGGCTCCGCGCTCGGCGCCGCCGGGCCCGCTTCGCTGGCCGCCTCCGACGCGGCAGCCGGCGCGGCCGGACCGCTGCCGGTGGTGCCGCCGGCGCTGGCCATCTCGGTCTCGGCCGTGGGTGCTGTCGCCAGAGGTGGGGCCTCGGCGTGCTCGGGTTCGGGCGCCTTGTGCGGCACCGGCTGCGGTCGCGGCGCGGGCTTGGTGATGGGCTTAGTGACGGGCTTGCTGATGGGCTCGGCGGCCGGCAGGGGCTTGGGCGGCGGCAGCAGCACCACGGTTTCCAGGGCCGGCCGGTTCTCTGTTGGCAAGGGCACCAGCGGACCCGGCATGTGGACCAGGCCGAGCAGCACCAGCGCGTGCGCCACCAGCACCAGGGCGAGCGCCAGCGCCCAGCGCCGCCGGCTCCGGCGGCGGACGGAATCGTCAGGAGTGGCCGTCTTGCCCGGCCTGGGCTGTTGTGCCAAGGTAGCCAAGCTCCGAGGATAGCCGGCTGGCGATTTCGCGGACGCGGCGGTCGACCGCGCCACCCCAGTCGGCATCGAACACGCTCTGCGCGCCGAGCGCGACCAGGGCCATCGAGAGGTGGCCATTGGCGTCGAACACCGGCATGGAGAAGGCATTGATGCCCGGCAGCACGCCACCCCTGGTCAACGCCGCGCCACGCTCGCGCACTTCGGCGCAGATCGCCTCATAGGCGGCCATCGAGCGCGGCATGTCGGGGATATCGTCCTGTCCGCGCTCGGCCAATTCCCGTTCGACCAGCGGCAGCGTCTGTTGTTTCGGCAGGTAGGCCCCGTAGAGGCGGCCGGTGGCCGAGTTGAGCATGGGCATCACATCGCCCAGCCGCAGGCTGACCGTCACCGGATGGCTGGATTCCTCCCAGTGCACGATGGTCGGGCCGTGATTGCCCCATACCGCGATCCCCACGGTCAGGTCGGTCTCGTCACGCAGCTGCGACAGGATGGGCCGCGCCTTCTTGACCGGATCCAGCCGGTTCAGGCCGGCCAGCCCGAGTTGCAGCGCAAAGGGCCCGAGGTCATAGCGGCCGCTCACGGGATCCTGCGCCACCAGGCCCAGCCGCTGGAAGCTCACCAGGTAACGGTGCGCCTTGGCCGGATTCATCTCGGCGGCGGCGGCCAGGTCTCGCAGCATCATGGCGCGCGGCGACAAGGCCAGGACCTGCAACAGCTTGAACCCGACCTCGATGGACTGGATGCCGGAACGCAGCTTGGAGTCGTCGTCTTCGATTTCGCTCATGCGCACGAGGGTAGCAGATGGGAAGCCAGGGCCACCGCGATGCCAGCGCCGCGGTGTGCCTTCTACGTCAATTTACTATAGCGAAACCGATTTACCAATTTTTAAGCGGCCGGTAGACTTGGCCCCAAAGAACCGGCCCCCGGCAGCGCATTACGCCACCCGCGCGAGGCCGGCCAGCCATCCCCTGGAGACGATCCCATGACGCGCCCACGCCGCGCCCTGCCATTTCTGTCGCTACCCTCGCTGCTGTCACGTCCTTCCCGCTCGCCGTTCCGTCCGCAGTTTCGTCCGGAGTTCCGTCCACTACGCCGGCTCGCCGCCAAGGCCGCTCTTGCGCTGGGCGCTGCCGCGCTGGTGCTGCCCGGCACCGCCGGCGCCGCGGCGGACAACTGGCCGGCGCAGCCGATCCGCTGGGTCGTGCCCTACCCTGCGGGCGGCGGCACCGATGTGGTGGCGCGCACGCTCGGCCAGGCGATTGCGCCGGCCCTCGGCCAGCCGGTGGTCGTCGACAACCGGCCGGGCGCGGCGACCATCGTCGGCGCCGACGCGGTCGCCCACAGCAAGCCGGACGGCTATACGCTGCTGACCGCGGATACGGGCACGCTGGCGGCCAACCCCTCGCTGTACAAGAAGCTGCCGTACAACGCCGAGAAGGATTTCGTCCACGTCGGCATGGTGGCGCGCTTCCCGCTGGTGCTGGTGGCCGCGCCGGGCTTCCCGGCGCGCACGCTAAAGGAAGTGGTCGCCTACGCGCAGCAGCACCCCGGCAAGGTCAACTTCGCCTCGCCCGGCTCGGGCAGCCCCCACCACCTGGCCATGGAACTGTTCATGGACCAGACCCATACGAAGATGACGCACGTCCCCTACAAGGGGGCTGCGCCGGCCGTGCAGGACCTGCTCGCCGGCCAGGTCGACCTGATGTTCGTCGACCTGGCCTCCGGGCAGCAGAACGTGATGGCCGGCAAGCTGCGCCCGCTCGCGGCGGCCACGCCGCGGCGCCTGTCCATGCTGCCCAATGTGCCGACCGTCGGCGAAAGCGGCGTGCCCGCCCTGGCGGACTTCCAGGCCTACGCCTGGCAAGGCGTGGTGGTGCCGGCCGGCACGCCGCGGCCGGTGGTGGCGCGGCTGAACGCCGAGCTGGTCAAGGCCTTGAAGACGCCCGAGGTGCAGAAGCGCTTCGAGGGCATCGGCGTGGAGCCGGTGTCGAGCACGCCCGAGGAGTTCGCCAAGTACGCGCACGCCGAAGCCGAGCGCTGGGGCAAGCTGATCAAGGCCAAGGGCATCACAGTAGACTAACGGGCTTGCGCACGCGCCGGGAAGGTAGTCCCGGCGCCGGCCCGCGTTCCGCACATTCCGCACATTGCACCCCTCTCACTCATGAAACTCGCTACCCTCAAGGACGGTTCGCGCGACGGCCAGCTCGCCGTCGTCTCGCGCGACCTGAAGACCGCCCACTACGCCACCGACATCGCCAACCGCCTGCAGACCGTGCTGGACGACTGGCAGTTCTACGCGCCGCAGCTGCAGGACCTGTACGACGCGCTCAACAGCGGCCGCGCGCGCCACCCCTTCCCCTTTGAACCGGCCAACTGCATGGCCCCGCTGCCGCGCGCCTACCAGTGGGCCGACGGCTCGGCCTACGTCAACCATGTGGAGCTGGTACGGAAGGCCCGCGGCGCCGAGATGCCGCCTGAATTCTGGACCGACCCGCTGATGTACCAGGGCGGCTCGGACGACTTCCTCGGCGCCGAGGACGACATCGTCTGCCCGAGCGAAGCCTGGGGCATCGACTTCGAGGCCGAGGTCGCCGTCATCACCGGCGACGTGCGCATGGGCGCCACGCCGGAGCAGGCCGCCGAGTCCATCCGACTGGTGATGCTGGCCAACGATGTGTCGCTGCGCAACCTGATCCCGGCGGAGCTGGGCAAGGGTTTCGGCTTCTTCCAGAGCAAGCCCGCCACCGCCTTCTCGCCGGTGGCGGTGACGCCGGACGAACTGGGCGAAGCCTGGCGCGAGCGCAAGGTGCACCGGCCGATGTCGGTCTGGTGGAACAGCAAGAAGGTGGGGGCGCCCGACTGTGGCACCGACATGGTGTTCGACTTCGGCCAGCTCATCGCCCATATCTGCAAGACGCGCAATGTGCGCGCCGGCAGCATCGTCGGCTCCGGCACGATCTCCAACGTCGACCGCAGCAAGGGCTACTGCTGCATCGCCGAGAAGCGCATGCTGGAGACCATCGACGGCGGCAAGCCGGTCACCGAGTTCATGAAGTTCGACGACGCGGTCAAGATCGAGATGCTGGACGCACAGGGCCGCTCGATCTTCGGCGCGATCGACCAGGTGGTGGCGCGCGGCTGACCTGCCCGTGCCGGCGGGGCGAGACACGCCGGTGCGGGATTGCATATAATTTACCGACCGATCGGTCGATTAATCCCGCGATGGCAGTGGGATGGCGGCCGCCGTGTTCCGGGCGCCGCCCGGCCCATCCACGCTTAGCACGCTTAGCGCAAGCATGACTACAGGCTCGTTCACATGACCGCCTCCGCCCCGCAAACCCCCGACACCCTGTCGCCCCGCTACGACCGCTACCAGGCGCTGACGCTGCGCCGGCACGGCCCCATCCTCGAGATCGTGATGGGCGCCGCGCAGTCGGCCAACCGCAAGCTCGCCACCGCCGACGCGAACATGCACCGGGAACTGGCGGAGATCTGGCGGGACGTATCCGCCGACCCGGACATCCGCGTCGCGCTGATCCGCGGCGAGGGCAAGGGCTTCTCCGCCGGCGGCGACCTGTCCCTGGTCGAGGACATGGCCAACGATTTCGAGACGCGCAGCCGCGTCTGGCACGAGGCGCGCGACCTCGTCTACAACGTGATCAACTGCGACAAGCCGGTGGTCTCGGCCATGCACGGCCCCGCAGTCGGTGCCGGCCTGGTGGCCGGACTGCTGGCCGACATCTCGATCGCGAGCAAGACCGCGCGCATCGTCGACGGCCATACCCGCCTGGGCGTGGCGGCCGGCGACCATGCGGCCATCGTGTGGCCCCTGCTGTGCGGAATGGCCAAGGCCAAGTACTATCTGATGCTGTGCGAGTCGGTCAGCGGCGAGGAGGCCGAGCGGATCGGGCTGGTCTCGCTGGCGGTGGACGAATCGGAACTGGTCGAGCGCGCCTTCGACGTGGCGCGCCGGCTGGCGGCCGGGTCGCAGAGTGCGATCCGCTGGACCAAATATGCGCTGAACAACTGGCTGCGCATGGCCGGTCCGGCCTTCGACACCTCGCTGGCGCTGGAATTCATGGGCTTTGCCGGCCCCGACGTGCACGAAGGCATGGCGAGCCTGCGCGAGAAGCGGCCGCCGAGCTTCAAATAGGCGGTACACGACAAACCCAGGATGGCTGCAGCCCGGCACGGGCTGCCCACCGCAAGGAGGCAAGCGCATGTTCGGACAGATTCCCGATTTCACCAACGGCTTCGAGTTCCTGCGCAAGCTGTGGGGCAATGCCAGCGGCATGCCCGGCGGCCTGATGCCCGGCCTGCAGGCGATGACGCCACCGATGGACCTCGACGAGCTCGACAAGCGCATCCATGACCTGAAGGCCGTGGAAAGCTGGCTGCAGCTCAACGGCAACCTGCTGCGCACCACCATCCAGGGCCTGGAGGTGCAGCGCGCCACGCTGGTGGCGCTGCAGACCTTCGGCAACGCCCTGTCACCCGAGGCCATGCAGAACGCCATGGAAAACGTGGCGCGTGCGGCCAACGCTCCCAGCGCGGTGCCGCCGCATCACAGCGCGCAACCCGAGACGGAAGCGCCGCGCCATCAAGCCGCGCCCGAGGCCGGCGAAGACAGCAGCGGCAACGGCGCGGCCCAGGGCGAGGCTCCGCCTCCCAATGCCGGCATCTGGTGGGACATGCTGCAGCGGCAGTTCAGCCAGATCGCCAGTAGCGCGGCGGCCGCCAGCCTGGCGCCCTTCGGCAACCTGGCCGGCTTCGGCGCGATGCCGGGCGGCAGCCCGGACAGCGGTGCGGGCAACGAGGCCGCCGGGGCTGCCGGGGCCACCGAGGCCGCGCGTCCCACCGCCAAGCCGGCGCCCGGCGCCAAGTCGGCGGCCGGCGCCACGGCCGCCAAGCGCAAGCCGGCGGCCAAGCGCGCCCCCGCCAAGAAGGCCGCGGCCAAGCCGGGCACCGGTGACAAGGCCGGAGGCAAAGGCTGACCCGCATGGCGAACATCGGCCGCAGCGGCCAGCCACGGACCACGGCGGTCGTGATGATGGGCGGCGGCGCCCGCGCCGCCTACCAGGCCGGGGTGCTACGCGGCTTGGCGCAGATTGCCAGGCGGCACGGACTCGGCCACGTCCGCATCCCCTTCGACGTCATCTGCGGCACCTCCGCGGGTGCCATCAACGGCGCCGGCCTGGCCATCCATGCCGGCGACTTCCCGGCCGCCGCCGAGCGGCTCGCCGCGCTGTGGCATGGCATCCACGCCGATGACGTCTACCGCACCGATGTGCTGCGCGTGGGCGTCTCGGGCATGCGCTGGCTGTCGGCGCTGGCGCTGGGCTGGGCGGTGCAGCGCGCGCCGCGCGCCTTGTTCGACAATGCCCCGCTGGGCAGCATGCTGGGCGAGCTGTTCGACGACGAGCGGGTCCAGGCCAGCCTGGACGCGGGCCACCTGCAGGCGTTCGCCGTGACCGCGCTGTCCTACACCACGGGGCGCCACGTCACGTTCTACCAGTCGCACCGGCGCATCCATCCTTGGCGGCGCAGCCAGCGCATGGCGGTCGAGGCGCGCATCGGCGTGGACCACCTGCTGGCGTCTTCCTCGATTCCCTTCCTGTTCCCAGCCATGCCGCTGGAGCTGGAGGGGCACCACGAATGGTTCGGCGACGGCACGATGCGGCAGATGTCGCCGCTGTCACCCGCCATCCACCTGGGTGCCTCGCGCATCCTCGCCATCGGCGCCGCTTCGCGGCAGCGCCCCGGCTGGTTCGACACCGTGCCCGCCGGCGGCTACCCTTCGCTCGCCCAGGTCGGCGGACAGGCGCTGGCCAGCATCTTCCTGGACGGCCTGTCGGCCGACCTGGAGCGGCTGCAGCACATCAACAGCCTGCTCGCGCGCATGCCCGAGATCGCCAACGACAGCGAGGGCTGGCGGCCGGTGGAAGTGATGACCATATCGCCGAGCGAGCCGATCGAGGCCATTGCCGTCGACCATGTGCAGCGGCTGCCGCGCACGGTGCGTGCGCTGCTGACGCCGCTGGGCGGTACCGAGGCGCGCGGCGCCGCCTTCGCCAGCTACCTGCTGTTTGAACCCGAGTTCACCCAGGCCCTGCTGGCCCTGGGCGAACGCGACGCCGCGGCCCAGGCGGACGAACTGGCCGCCTTCCTGTACGGCGTGATCCCGACGCCGCGCCAGCCCGTGCCGGAGCTGGACCGGGAGCCGCCCGCTCCCGCCCTGGCCTGAGTCTCCGGAATCGCGGGGGCACCGGGCGCCGCTCGGCTGTCTCTATTTCCGCGAAAATTCGCAAAAAACCGTAAACCCGTTTGCATTCGTCTCCTTTCCACCTAAAAAAGGAATAGAGAATAATTCGCATCTGGTAGAATCTGCCCGTAATTTCAAAGGCTTAACATGCTCTACCCCGAACTGTTCAAATCGCTGGAATCGGTGCGTTGGCACATGGACAAGGATATCCCCTGGGATACCTTTGACGCCGGCCTGCTGACCGACGACCAGGCCAAGACCATCCGCATGAACGCTATCACCGAATGGTCCGCACTCCCGGCCACCGAGATGTTCCTGCGCGACAACCGGCACGATTCCGACTTTTCGGCATTCATGAGCATCTGGTTTTTCGAAGAGCAGAAGCACTCGCTGGTGCTGATGGAATACCTGCGCCGCTTCCGCCCTGACCTGGTACCGACCGAGGAAGAGCTGCACGCCGTGCGCTTCGAGTTCGACCCGGCCCCGCCGCTGGAAACGCTGATGCTGCATTTCTGCGGCGAGATCCGGCTGAACCACTGGTACCGCCGCGCGGCCGAATGGCACACCGAGCCGGTCATCAAGCATATCTACCGCACGCTGTCGCAGGACGAGGCACGCCATGGCGGCGCCTACCTGCGCTACATGAAGAAGTACCTGGCGCAATTCGGCGACAGCGCACGCTCGGCCTTCGCCAAGATCGGCGTGCTGATGGCCTCGGCCCGCCGCACCGAGAAGCCGCTGCACCCGACCAACCTGCACGTCAACAAGTCGCTGTTCCCGCACGACACCATCCAGTCGCGCCTGCCTGACCCCGACTGGCTGGAGCACTGGCTGGACGAGCAGATCCGCTTCGACGAAGGCTGGGAGAAGAAGGTGATCGAGCGCATCCTGCACAATATGTCGCTTCTGATGGAGCGCACCTTCGAGACCGTGCAGGACCTGAACCGCTACCGCAAGGAACTGAACGCGCGCCTGCAGGCCGCGGGCGGCGCCCAGCCCGCGCAGGCCTGAGGCCGGCCCCGACCGACAAGCCCGACAAGCCCCATCCCGGCGATGGGGCTTTGTTTTTGTTTTGCGCCGGATCGCCTGCCTGGCCCGGCGCGAACACCCTCCTCGATTTCCCCATTCCCCCGCCATGACCGCACCCAGCTTCGAATCCAAGCTTGTTCCCGCTGACGACCCGCAGGCGCTGGCCGCGTGCGTGGCCGCGCTGCCGCGTCCGCTGGTGTTCACCAACGGCGTCTTCGACATCCTGCACCGCGGCCACGTCACCTACCTGGCGCAGGCAAGGGAACTGGGCGCCAGCCTGGTGGTGGGGGTCAACAGCGACGCCTCGGTGCGCATGCTGGGCAAGGGCGATGAGCGGCCGCTCAACCACGAATCGGATCGCATGGCGCTGCTGGCGGCGCTGGCCTCGGTCGACCTGGTGGCGATGTTCCGCGAGCGCACGCCGGTGGAGCTGATCCGCCTGGTGCGGCCCGACATCTACGTCAAGGGCGGCGACTACGACATCGACACGCTGGAGGAAACCCGGCTGGTGCGCAGCTGGGGCGGCCACGCGGTCGCCATCCCCTTCCTGCACGACCGCTCGACCACCAAGCTGGTGGCCAAGGTCAGGCAAGCGCAGTAAGCGCAAGAAGCGCAGTAAGCCAGGCCGGCGCGGGCCGCCGGCACTGGCGCCTGCGCTCAGGCGCAGGACTGCAGTTCGGTGGCGCCGAAGCGGCGCCTGGCCTCGTCCAGCCGGCCCCGCTGCGCCGCATCGACATCGCGCAGGCGTAGCCATTGCCGCGTCAGCTGGCGCGGGGCATCGCTCAGCACGGCGGTGCGCACGCCGTGGCCGCGCAGCTCATCCAGGTAGCGCTCGGCGCGCTCGCGCTCACGGAACAGTCCCAACGAAACAGTGAAGGTCTCCGGCGAGCCCGCCGCCACCACCGACACGTCGGTGATATTGCGGCGCTGCAGCTCCCCCAGTTTGCGCTGCACCTGGTCGCGGCTCGGCTGCGCCGGCAGGTGGATCCACCAGCGCACCAGTTCCTGCCGTTCGAAGTGCTCGATGTGCCCGGCCCCAGCCAAGGCCAGCGTCAGTTCGCGCGCGGCATCCGCGCTCAGCCCGCCGATCTCCACGCATTGGCCCTGAGCGGGCGCTGCGGCGAGGGTCCCGCCGATGGTGCTGGGTGCCGCAGTGCCTGGTGCCAGTTGCGCCGCAGGCGCGGATGCCGGACCCGGCGCCGGGGCGGCCGCGGGTGCCGACGCCCCCGCCGGATTCGCTGCGTCGGCCGGCATGAATCGCTCCGTGCGCACCTGCTGGCCGAGGCGCTGCGGCTCGCGCGGGCTCTCCATCCAGCCCGCCAGCGGATCGGCCCCGAAGGCGCCCAGCACGGTCGCCAGCAAGAGCGCATTGAGCAAGAGCAGCAGGATCAGCAGCGTGAGCAGGCCTCGAGAGGGCATGGCGCGAGCGGAATGAGGTTGAGAATGGGCACCGGACCGGCGCGCCCAGCGCGGCGCTCGCCGGCCAGGCGCGCAAGGTGCGCTAGGCGGCCTGTTCCGACATCGTGTGCAGGCCGAGCAACACGAGATTATCGTGCATCTCGAAGGGCATCGACAGCGCGCGCGCGAGCACGTGGCGCGCACCGCCGGACAACAGGCAGCGCGTGGGGCCGCGCGCTTCCAGCGCCCGCCAGGTACGCTCGACCGCCCCGGCCTGCGCGGCCAGGCAACCGGCGGCGATGGCATCGTGCGTGTTGTCCGCCCAGGGCAAGGCCGCGGCCGCATCATCCACGCCCAAGGCCGGCAATTGCGCGGTATTGCGTGCCAGCGAGGAGAGCATGAGTTCCAGCCCGGGCAGGATCAGGCCGCCCTCGAAGCGCCCGCGCACGGACTGCTGTCGGCCGGCCCCGTCGCCTCCTTCATCGCCGCCCCCATCGCCGCCCGCCTCGCCGACCACATCCAGCGTGGTCGCCGTGCCTGCGGTCACGATCAGCAGCGTGCCTTGCGGCTGCCAGCGGCGCGCGCCGATGCTGCCGACCCAGCGGTCGACGCCAAGCCGCGATGGCTCGCGATAGCCGTTGACCATGCCGCCATGGCTGGCTTCGGCGCGTACCCAGCGCACCGTGACGCCGGCGCCGAAGGCGGCTTCGACCACGGCGTCCACTTCGCCGGCGAGAACCGGCCCCGCCACATTGCTGGCCCATACCTCGGGCACCGGGCCCGCGCCGGCCAGGCCACGCCAGCATGCGGCCAGTTCGGCCAGCGCCGCGGCCTCGCCGTGCGCCACCGCGCCGTCCTCGCGCCAAGGTGTGGGCAGCGCGCCGGCACCGGCATCGCTCCAGGCCCATTTGAGCCGGGTGTTGCCGACGTCGATCAGCAGGCGTGGCGCGCAGCCATCGGCGGCGCGGCGCGCAGCAGGACGCGAGGCGCTCATACCGGCGCGCCTCCCTCGGCGGGGCGCAGCGACAGTTCGCCGCTATTGATGCGCTCCAGGCCGGCCGGCGTTGCCAGCAACAACTGGCCATCCTCATCAACGCCGCGCGCGATGCCTTCGACCAGCACGCGACCGTCGTGAAGCAAGCGCACCGGCTGATCGCGATAGGCATCGCGGGCCGACCAGCGCGGTGCCATCGGCGCGAAGCCGTGCGCCACGAATTCGTCGCGCATCCGCGCCAGCCGGCTCAGGATGGCGGCCAGCAGGCGGGTGGGATCGCGCGCCGGGTCGAAGCCGCCCATGCGTTCGCTGACACCGGACAGCGTGCGGCCCAGCGCCGCCTCCATCTGCGCATCGCGCACCAGGTTCAGGCCGATGCCGATCACGGCCCACAGCCGCTGGGCGCCGGCCGGCACCGATTCGATCAGGATGCCCGCCAGCTTGCGGCCATCGATCTGCAGGTCGTTGGGCCACTTCAGGCCCAGCGACGCGCCCAGCCGCGCATCGCAGTCGGCCAGGGCCTCGGCCAGGGCCAGGCCCACGGCCAGGCTGAGCCCGCTCAGTTGCGCGGGCGCCAGCGGCAAGGGCAGGGCCACGGAAAAGGTCAGGCCGGCCTGCCCCTGCCATGGCCGTCCCTGGCGTCCGCGCCCACTGGTCTGCCGGTAGGCCAGGCGCACGGCGGCGGCCTGCGACCACGCGGCCTGGCGGCAGGCCTGGGTCAGGTCGGCGTTGGTCGAGCCGGTCTCCTCGACCAGCTCGACGGCCCAGTCGCGTGCCGGGCCGCCATCGAGCGCGGCGCGCAACGCAGCGGCATCGATGCGCCAGTTGGCAAGGCCGGGCGGCAGACCCGCTGATGCGGCGGTGGGGGGCGGGGCGGAGGGCGGCAGGCTGGCGGCGGTCATGGGACGGGCAGGCGAACAAGCAAGCAGGCAAGCGGGAAAATGGCCGACGCGGCACGAACGGGCGCCGTGCGGGCGAAGGCGGCAGCGGCTGCGCCCGGCACGCAGGCGCAATCCAGCCCGCATTGTAGCCGCGCCGACCTGCGGCAGCCTGGCCGCCGGCATGGATTAGAATCGGGGCTGTCCCATCACATGACGCACGCTTTGGACAGCCTGATCACGCCTGCCATCCACCTCACGCGACAGGACGGCACCGCCAACGTGGAATTGCGCGGCGACTGGACCGCGCTTGCGCTGGCCGAGTGCGGCAGCGCCGGGGAGCTGCGGGAGGAAATGCGCAGGCTCGCCGGCGCCGACGGACCCGGCGGCGCCACCCGCTGGTCGCTGACCGCCATCGGCCGCCTGGATCACATCGGCGCGCAGCTGATGTGGCAGGCCTGGGAGGGCAAGCTGCCACTCGGCATCGACCTCAGCGCGGAGCAGCGGCGCGTGTTCGGCCGCATCATGTCGCTGCGCCCGGAGGGCTGGAAGAAGCATGTGGTAGAACGCTTCAACCCGGTCACGCTGCTCGGCGGCTCCACGCTGTCGATGTTCGCGCAACTGGTCAACGGCGTCACCATGGTCGGCCAGCTCACCTTCGACCTGCTGCGTTTCGCCCGCGCGCCGCACCTCGGGCCCTGGCGCGAGATCTCGGCCAATATCTACAGCGTCGGCTACAAGGCGCTGGGCATCACGGCGCTGGTGGGCTTCCTGATCGGCATCGTGCTGTCCTACCTGTCGGCCAACCAGCTGCGGACCTTCGGCGCCAGCCTCTTCATCGTCAACATCCTCGGCATGGCGGTGATCCGCGAACTGGGGCCGGTGCTGGCCGCCATCCTCATCGCCGGCCGCTCGGGCTCGGCCATCACCGCGCAGATCGGCGTGATGCGCGTCACCGAGGAACTCGACGCCATGCGCGTGATGGGTATCTCGCACGGCTTCCGCCTGATCATGCCGCGCGTGCTGGCGCTGGCGGTGTCCATGCCGCTGCTGGTGGCCTGGACCGACATGATGGCGCTGGCAGGCGGCATGCTGGCCGCGCATGCGCAGCTGGGCATCAGCTCCGCCTTCTTCCTGCGTGCGCTGCCCGATGCCGTGCCGGTGGCCAACCTGTGGTTCGGCCTGGGCAAGGGCGTGGTGTTCGGCGTGCTGATCGCGCTCACGGCCTGCCACTTCGGCCTGCGCATCAAGCCCAACACGACCAGCCTGGGCATCGGCACCACGGCCTCGGTGGTCACCTCGATCACGGTGGTGATCCTCGCGGACGCCATCCTCGCCATCGTGTTCAAGGACGTCGGCTTATGAGTTCCCCCACCGACTCCCCCGCTCACGCCACCCAAGCCGCCCAGGCGCAGGTGGAGAATGCCGGCAGCGCAGGCAGCGCCGGCAACCCGCCTGCGATGCCCGCGGCACGCCAGACCGTCGTCGAAGTGCGCAACCTGGTCAAGCGCTACGGCGACCACGTGGTGCACGACGGCCTCGACCTGGAGGTGTACCGCGGCGAGCTGCTCTCCATCGTGGGCGGCTCCGGCACCGGCAAGACGGTGCTGCTGCGCCAGATCGTCGGCCTGGAGCGCCCGACCTCGGGCATCATCCGGGTCTTCGGCGAAGACGTGATGAGGCTGCCGCCGGCCCGCATGCAGGCCCTGCGCAACCGCTGGGGACTGCAGTTCCAGCGCGGCGCGCTGTTCTCGGCGCTGTCGGTCATCGACAACATCGCATTGCCGCTGCGTGAACTCCGCACCCTGCCCGACAATCTGATCTGTCAGTCGGCACTGCTCAAGCTGCAGTTGGTCGGCCTGTCGGCGCGCGATGCGGACAAGATGCCGGCCGACTTGTCGGGCGGCATGATCAAGCGCGTGGCGCTGGCGCGCGCGCTGGCGCTCGAACCGGAACTGGTGTTCCTGGACGAGCCCACGGCCGGCCTCGATCCGATGGGGTCCGACGACTACGTGGCGCTGATCCGGGAGCTGCGCGAAGAACTTGGGCTGACAGTGGTGATGGTCACGCATGACCTCGACACCCTGGTGGCCCTGTCGGATCGCGTGGCCGTGCTGGCCGACCGCAAGGTGCTGGCCGCGCGCCCGATCCGCGAACTGCTGCAAATCGATCACCCGTTCATCCACGAGTACTTCCTCGGCGAACGGGCGCGGCGCGCGCTCACGGCACTGCCCCCGGAGCGCGCGCCATCTGGAGAAGCATGATGGAAAACAAGTCGAATGCCTTCCTGGCCGGCGTGTTCACACTCAGCCTGGCTGTGCTGGTGGTATTCGCCATATTCTGGTTCAGCAGCGACCACACCGTGCGCGTGCCGTACGACCTGGTCACGCGCTCTACAGTCAATGGCCTCGGGCCCCAGGCCGACGTCAAGTATCGCGGCCTGGACGTGGGCAAGGTGGTGTCGATCAAGTTCGACCCCGAAGTACCCGGCCAGATCATCGTGCGCATCAGCGTCGACCACAGCACACCGATCACGCGAAGCACCTATGCCACGCTGGGCCTGCAGGGCGTCACCGGCATCGCTTATGTGCAGCTCGACGACGCGGTGGCGCGCAACGGTGCGGGCGCGCCTTCGGAAAAGCTGCCAACCTCGGCCAAGTCGGTCGCGCGCATCCCGATGCGCCCAGGCTTCTTCGAGGAATTGGAGAAGCGCGGCGACTCGCTGCTGAGCCAGCTCGAATCGGTGATGGGCTCGATCGACGGCATGTTCCAGGCCGACAACCGCCGTGAGCTGATGGACACCATCCGCTCGGTGCACGCCGCAGCCGAGGACTACTCGCGCCTGGCCAAGACCATGCAGCCTGCCGCGCAGGACCTGCCGCAGATCGCCGAGAACCTGAACGCCACACTGGTGGCCTCGCGCCGGCTGGCCGAGCAGTTGGCCAGCCCCAACGGGCAGCTGCTGCGCACGGTCGACAAGGTCGGGCATGATGTGCAGGCGGTCAGCGAATCGCTGCAGAGCGCAGCGGGCGACGTTTCGCAGAACACCCTGCCGCAGATCGGCGGCCTGACACGCGACGCGCGCCAGGCCGTGCGCAGCATCGACCGGGCCGCGACGCAGTTCAACGACAGCCCCCGCAGCGTGCTGTTCGGCGCGCCGCCGCCGGCCCCCGGTCCGGGCGAGCCGGGCTTCCAGGCGCCTTGATCCGCCACTGCCCGCCAATGAACCGCCGATGCGCGCCACCGCAACCGAACCGAGGCCAGATATGATGCGCACCCTCCTCTCCCCCGCCCGCCTGGCCGCCGCGGCCACCGGTATTGCCGCGCTGGCCCTGCTGGGTGGCTGCGCGCTGTCACCCAGCGCCCCCGTCACCACCTACGATCTCGGCGCCCCGGCCGGCGCGCCAGCACAGCAGGCCGCAGCAGAGGCCACCCAGGCCACCCAGGCCGCCCAGCCGGCCCGCCAGTTGCCGCCGCTGCGCGTGACCCCCACCGAAGCCCCCACCTGGCTGGACAGCAATGACATCTACTATCGGCTGCGCTACGCCCAGGCCGAGCGCCTGCAGCCGTACGCGACCCAGCGCTGGGTGATGTCGCCGCCGCGCCTGTTCGACGAGCACCTGCGCGAAGCGGTCGCGGCGCACGGCACGGTCGCCTGGCAGGGCAACACCGCCGCACCCGCGCTGCACGTGGACCTGATCACCTTCGAACAGGTCTTCGACAGCGCAGAATCGAGCCATGGCCTGATCCGCGCGCGCGCCACCGTCTACCGCAGCAGCATGATCGGCCAGAAGACCTTCGTGGTGGAACAGCCGGCGGCCACGCCGGATGGCGCCGGCGGCGTCAAGGCGCTGGCATCGGCTTCCGATGCGCTGGTCGCGGCCATACTCGACTGGGTCGCGACGCTGCCACTGAATTGAGGATGCGGTGATGCATGACGCTGTGCCACCCCCCGCGAGCGGCCAAGACAACCTACGCAAGCACTCCCCGCTGGCCCGCGTCGGCCTGCTGTGCTTCACGCTGCTGGTGATCTACGCCAGCCTCTACCCGTTCAGCGGCTGGACCAACAACGGCATCGCACCCTGGGCCTACCTCACGGCGCCCAAGCCGCGCTACATCACCGGCTTCGACCTGATAACCAATGTGATCGGCTACGGCCCCTTCGGCGCGCTGGTGGTGCTGGCGCTCTACCCGCGCGTGCGCGGCGTGCTGGCCGTGCTGGCGGCGCTGGCCGCCGGGGCGCTGCTGTCATCGGTGATGGAGGGGCTGCAGACGTGGCTGCCCACCCGCATCGCTTCCAATATCGACCTCGCCACCAACACAGCGGGCGCGCTGCTGGGCGGCGCACTCACCGCGCCTTTCTGTGCCGCGCTGATCGACCGCGGCAGCCTGCGCCGGCTGCGCCTGGCCTGGTTCGAATCGTATGCCAGCTTCGCCATCATCCTGATCCTGCTGTGGCCCTTCGCCCAGATCTTCCCGCAGGAGCACCTGTTCGGCATGGGTGCCATCGTGCGCGAGTGGTTGACCGATCCGGACTCCTGGCCGATGCAGGTGCTGCAGTCGCTGGTACCCGCGCTGGCCGACTGGCAGGCCGATATCGGACTGGGCCCCGACGACATGCAGAACCGCCAGTTACTCGAGGCGACGGTGACCGGCTTGAGCTGGGTCGGCACCGGCCTGTTCGCGTCGGTGGCGATGCGCCGCCAGGCACCGATGCTGCGCATCCTGATTGCATTGCTGGCGGGAGCGCTGCTGATCAAGGCCGCCGCGGCCGAGCTGCAGTTCCCCGGCGACAGCGCCTTCAACTGGCTTTCCGAAGGCGGCCGCTTCGCACTGCTGACCGGTTCGCTCGTGCTGGCGCTGCTGCTGCAGCTGCCGCGCTGGCTGCGCGGGCTGCTGGCCTTGCTCGCGCTCATCGCGCTGGTGCTGCTGACCAATCTGCTGCCGCCCAACCCCTACGCGTGGATCTCGGAACAGGGCTGGCGCATGGGCCGCTTCATCCATTTCAACAGCCTGGCCCAGTGGCTGGGCTGGATCTGGCCTTTCCTCGCGGCCAGCTACCTGGTCTGGCGCTTCGAGCAGTTCAACCTGGACCGGCTCGCGCTGCGGCGCGCCAGGCGCCAGGCGCGCCGCAAGGCCCGGGCGGTGGCGGATTCGGTGGCGGATTCGGCGGCGAATTCGGCGACGGATCCGGCGGCGGGTCCGCATGACGCGCCGCCGCCTGCGGCTCAGTGAGTCTGCCCGCCCTGTTCGCGCACATCGACCTCGGTCGCCAGCGCAGTCTGCACCGCGCGGCGCAGGCCGGCGACCAGGGTCTCCAGCGCCAGGCTGGGCTGGCCCGGATGCCGCGCCGCCTGCTCGGGCAGGTAGGGAATGTGGATGAAGCCACCCCGCGCACTCTCTCCGCGCGTGGCGAGCAGATGCATGAGGCCGAAGAAGATATGGTTGCAGACGAAGGTGCCGGCGGTCTGCGACACCGAGGCCGGCACGCCGGCCGCGCGCAGGTCACGCACCATGGCCTTGATCGGCAGCGTGGCGAAGTAGGCGGCCGGCGCCCCCGCCACGATGGGCTCGTCAATGGGCTGGGCGCCGGCATTGTCGGCGATGCGCGCATCGTCGACATTGATCGCCACACGCTCCACGGACATCTCGGCACGGCCGCCGGCCTGCCCTACCGCGATCACCAGCACGGGATCGAGCGCATCGAGTGTGGCCGCCATGGCCTCGATGGCGGCGCCGAACACACAGGGCATCTGGCGCGCCACGATGACGGCGTCGCCGTGGCGCTCGCCGTCTAGCGCGCGCACGGCCTCCCACGACGGATTGATCGCTTCCCCCTCGAAGGGCTCGAAGCCGGTCAGCAGAACGGTGCGCATGGTTTGACCTCGCTGGGTGTCAGGGCGGCCTGGCCGCATCACATCATGAAATAGAGCAGGGCAATATTGGCCGCCAGGACCGCCAGCGCGGTCGGCACCTGCGCGCGGATCACGGCGTTCTTGTCCTCCAGTTCCAGCAGCGCGGCGGGCACGATGTTGAAGTTGGCCGCCATCGGCGTCATCAGCGTGCCGCAGTAGCCGGAGAACATGCCGATGGCCGCCATCACCGCCGGATTGCCGTTGAAGGTGCCGACCAGGATGGGCACGCCGATGCCGCCGGTCATCACCGGGAAGGCCGCGAAGCCGTTGCCCATGATCACCGTGAACAGCGCCATGCCGATGCAGTAGACGGCCACTGCCACCAGCTTGTAGTCCATGTTGATATAGGCCGTGGTCAGGTGGGCGACCGCCTTGCCCACGCCCGCATCGGCGAACACCAGGCCCAGCATGGCCAGCATCTGCGGCAGCACCAGCGCCCAGCCCAGCGACTCGGTCAGCCGGCGCGACTCGCGCACGCCCTGCACCACGTTGTCACGCGTCAGCCAGCACACCACGGCCAGCGAGATCAGGCAGCCGATGCCGAGCGAGACGAAGGTGACGTTCTTCGGATCCAGCAAGGGCAGGCCGGCGATCTTGACGTCCTTGAACAGCAGGGTGCCGATCACGGTCACCAGCGGAATCAGCAGCGCCGGGACGAACAGCTTGTTGCCCAGGCGCTTGGCGCTGGCGCGCCGCTCTTCTTCGGGCAGCGTCTCGTGCTTGCCCAGGCCCACGCCGCCGAAGCCGGCGATCAGCGCCATCAGCACCGCGCCGGCGCCGACCAGCGCCGGCGGCAGCTTGTCGCCGACCAGGAAAATGATGGCGTACAGCAGCCAGAACAGGCCGGTGGTGAAGCGGCGCGGGTGCCCGCGGTCGGCGAAGGTCAGCAGCGCGGTGATGGCCAGCACCAGGCCGGCCAGCCAGTAGAGGTAGTCGATGGAAATGATCATGATGGCTTACTCCCCGCTCTTGGCCGCACCGTTGGTGACGCCGGCGGCGGCGCGCTGGCCGCCAAGTTCACGCTCCAGCCAGCTGTCCAGCCGCCTGAGCCGCACGGAATGGATCAGGAAGGCGCAGATCGCGGTCGGGATGCCCCACACGGCGATGTGCAGCGGCTCCACGTCGATGTTCGACGACAGCAGGAAGGTGTGCATCAGCGCGATGGCGCCGAAGGCGACGAAGATGTCCTCGCCGAAGAACAGGCCGACGTTGTCGGTGGCCGCGCAGAAGGCCAGCACGCGCTGGCGGATCGGCTCGGGCAGGTGGCCGAAGCGGTTCTCCGCGGCGCCCTCCGCCATCGGCGCGAGCAGCGGGCGCACCATCTGCGGATGGCCGCCCAGGCTGGTCAGGCCCACGGCCGCGGTCAGCTCACGCACGCCCAGGTAGACGATCAGCAGCCGGCCCACCGTGGCCGAGGCGATGCGGGAGATCCAGGCCTGCGCATGCTCGCGCAGGCCGTGCCGCTCGAGCAGCCCGATCACCGCCAGCGGCAGCAGGATGATCAGCGGCAGGTTGCGTGCCTTGACGAAGGCCGTGCCGATCGCGCTGAAGATCTGCATGACCGGCAGCGACGCCGCCAGGCCCGTGACGATCGCGGCGATCGCCACGACCATCATCGGATTGAAGCGCAGGACGAAGCCCAGAATGATGACGCCGACCCCGAGCAGGGGCCAGAGATTGACTGCGTGTTCCATATGAGACACCAGTGAGAGGAGGATGAAGCGTGCGCGTCAGGCGCTCGGCGTACGGCGGGAGCCGGCAACGAGACGCGCCATGGAGGGGAGTCCGGCAGCGGAGATGGAGGCGCGCGATGCGCCCCGACTTCAGGCGCCGGCGCGGACCACGATGCCTTCTTCGCCGAGCCGTTCCCGGATGCGGCGCGCGAAGGCAAGCGCGTGCGCGCCGTCGCCGTGCAGGCACACGGTGTCGGCGCGGATCGGTACCCAGCTGCCGTCGATGGCGCGCACGCGCTGCTCGCGCACCATCGTCAGTGTCTGGTCCAGGGCAACGGCCTCGTCCTCGTGCAGCGCACCGGGGGTGCCGCGCTTGACCAGCGAACCGTCAGGGTTGTAGCCGCGATCGGCGAAGACTTCCTCCTTCACGCGCAGGCCGGCCTCGCGCGCGGCCTTGACCATCACGCTGCCGGCCAGGCCGAAGAAGACGAGGTCGGAATCGAAGTCGCGCACGGCGCGCACGATCGCATCGGCCAGCGCCGGATCGCGCGCGGCCTGGTTGTAGAGGGCGCCGTGCGGCTTCACGTGGGTGAGTTGGCCGCCCTGCGCGCGCACGATCGCGGCGAGCGCGCCGATCTGGTACAGCACGTCGGCATAGACCAGCTCGGGCGCGCGCTGCATCTCAGTGCGGCCGAAGTTCTCGCGGTCCGGGAAGCTGGGATGGGCGCCGATGGCCACGCCGCGCTCGATGGCCCAGCGCACCGTCTGCAGCATGGTGGCGGCATCGCCCGCGTGCCAGCCGCAGGCCACGTTGGCCGAGCTGATCAGTGCCAGCAGCGCCTCGTCGTTGTCGCATCCCTCGCCCAGGTCGGCATTCAGATCGATCTGCATTGTCTTGCTCCTTGATTCCTCGTTGAGCGCGCCGCTCATGCCACGGTGCGCGTGTGCGCGCGGCGGCGCGCGGCGATGTCCATGCCGTCGTCCAGCCAGCGCAGCGACTGTTCGACCTGCTGCAAATACCGCTCCAGCTCCGCCTGCGCGGCGGCGGCCTCCTCCAGCGAGGCCTGCACGAAGCGCACCGGCGCGCCCAGCGGCACCTGCGCCAGGCGCCACAGGTCCGCACCGATCACCACGCCGATCTTGGGGTAGCCGCCGGTGGTCTGCGCGTCGGCCATCAGCACGATGGGCTGGCCGGCGGGCGGCACCTGCACCACGCCGGGCAGCACGCCGTGCGAGAGCAGGTCCGCGCTGCGGTCGGCGGCGCGCGCCAGTGCCGGGCCCTGCAGGCGCATGCCCTGCCGATTGCTGTTGGGCGTGACCGCCCACTCCGCCTGCCACAGCGCGGCACGCGAAGCCTCGTCGAAATCCTCGTACTCGGGGCCGGGCAGCATGCGGATGGGCCAGGCGCGCCCCAACCTGGGCCGCGGCAAGGCCCAGGCCGGCGCGGCCACGCCGCGTCCGGCGGCGGACGCCGTCAAACCCGGGCGGGCGGCGGCAAGGCGGTCCCCCTCGCGCAGCGCGCGGCCGGCGAAGCCGCCGAAGCCGGCCTTCAGGTCGGTACTGCGCGAGCCCATCACGGCCGGCACATCGATGCCGCCCGCCACGCACAGGTAGCTGCGCGTGCCGCCCTGCGCGGCCGGCAAGGTCAGGGTGGCGCCGCTGCGCACGTCGAAGGCATGCCAGGACCAGACCGGCTCGTCGTCGAGGCGGGCGCCGCACTCGGCACCGGCCAGCGCCACGCGCATATCGGCATGGAAGCGCAGCGCAGCGCGTCCCAGCGTGAACTCGATGGCGGCCGCGCCGGGCGCATTGCCCGCCAGCAGGTTGCCGGTGAGCAGGGCCATGCGGTCGAGAGCGCCCGCCAGGCCTACGCCGGCATGGCGGAAGCCGGTGCGTCCCAGGTCCTGGACGGAGGCGAGTGCGCCGGGGCGGACGATCTCGATCACGTGACCACCTCCTCGGCGACGAAGCGCACGGTATCGCCGGGCGCGAGCAGGGTCGGCGGATCGCGGTCGGCCGCGAAAAGCGCGCTGTCGGTGCGGCCGATCAGCTGCCAGCCGCCGGGCGCGCTGGCCGGGTAGATGCCGGTCTGCTCGCCGCCGATGCCGACCGAGCCGGCCGGCACCGCCAGGCGCGGCTCGCTCCGGCGCGGCGTGGCCAGCGCGGGGTCGAGGCCGCCCATGTAGGCGAAGCCGGGCTGGAAGCCGAGGAAATAGACCACGTACTCGCCGGCGGCGTGGCGGCGCACCACCTCTTGCGGCGCCAGCCCGGTGTGTGCGGCCACGTCGGCCAGGTCGGGACCGTGCTCGCCGCCGTAGCGCACCGGGATCTCCACCAGCTTGCCGCTCGCCTCACGCGATTCGCCGGAAGCCCAGGCCAGCATCAGCTCGCGCTCCAGTGCCGCCGGGTCGGCGGCGCCGTCGAACACCAGCATCAGGTTGTTCATGCCCGGAACCACATCCACCACGCCACGCCAGTCGGCTGCCCGCCGGGCCATGGCCCAGATGCGGCGCTGGACCGCGAGGGAGGCCGGCGGCGGCACGCTGCACAGCAGCGCCTGCTCGGCCAGGCGGTGGACGGAACATCGGATCATGGGCTGGGTGCTTCGGGGGAGAGCCTGCCTGCAGTGTAGGCGGGGGCACAGCGCCCGTCAGGCGCGGTGCCGGCGCCGGCGACGGATGCAGGCACAGCAAATCACATCAATTACGTTGGCGATTTATCGATAAATTAATCATAACGAAATGATGTCGTGCTGACGCTAGGGATTGACCCTAGCCCTGGCCGTGGCGTGTTCGTGCCAATCGCGGCCCGTGCCCGCCGGTGGTGCGGCACGGCTGGCATCCCGATTCGGCCTGATGCGCGGCACGGCGGGCACGGACGTGCATCACGCATCACAAGCGCGATCGGCGCCCGGGATCCCCGGCATGCCGCCTGGCGGACGCCGTCAGGCGGCGGACCCGGCGCGAACAAGAAACGCGGTGGAAAGAGTCGAGCGTTGCGTCAACGCAACGGATGGAACGCGCAGGCGCGGCGTTGCCCGCCGCGACGGGGCGGGAGAAAGACAGCAGGAAGGGGAAAGGATGGCTGCCCCGGCGCGCCTCGGGCGCGCCGGGACGGAGCGCGGCGGATCAGGCGAAACCGGCCTGGTGCGCCTGCTGGTCGGCGTGGTAGGAACTGCGCACCATGGCGCCCACGGCGGCATGGGTGAAGCCCATCTTGTAGGCCTCTTCCTCGAACATCTTGAAGGTGTCGGGGTGGACGTAGCGCAGCACCGGCAGGTGGTGGTTGGACGGCGCCAGGTACTGGCCGATGGTCAGCATGTCGACATCGTGCGCGCGCATGTCGCGCATCACTTCGAGGATTTCCTCGTCGGTCTCGCCCAGGCCCACCATCAGGCCGGACTTGGTCGCCACGTCGGGGCAGCGCTGCTTGAATGCCTGCAGCAGCTGCAGCGAGTGCGCGTAGTCGGCGCCCGGACGGGCCTGCTTGTACAGGCGGGGCACCGTCTCCAGGTTGTGGTTCATCACGTCGGGCGGGCAGGCCTGCAGGATGTCCAGCGCCTTGTCCAGGCGGCCGCGGAAGTCAGGCACCAGCACCTCGATGCGGGTGACCGGCGACAGCTCGCGGGTCTGGCCGATACAGTCGGCGAAATGCTGGGCGCCGCCGTCGCGCAGGTCGTCGCGATCCACGCTGGTGATCACCACGTAGTTCAGCTTGAGCTGGGCGATGGTCCGTGCCAGGTTGCCCGGCTCAGCGGTATCGAGCGGGTCGGGGCGGCCGTGGCCCACATCGCAGAAGGGGCAGCGGCGCGTGCACTTGTCGCCCATGATCATGAAGGTGGCCGTGCCCTTGCCGAAGCACTCGCCGATGTTCGGGCAGCTCGCCTCCTCGCACACCGTCACCAGCTTGTTGGCGCGCAGGATGTCCTTGATCTCATAGAAGCGGGAATTGCCCGTGGCCGCCTTGACGCGGATCCAGTCGGGCTTCTTCAGCTTCTCCGCCGGCACGATCTTGATGGGGATGCGGGCGGTCTTGTCTGCCGACTTCTGCTTGCGAGTGGCGTCGTATTGGGGCTGGGCCTCGGCCTCGCCTTGCGGGGCCTGGCTGGAAGGGGCGCTCATGGCGTCGCTCATGATGTTCTCCGCACGCGCTCGGCGTGCCAGTTCTGCTCGGTCTGCGGCCGCTTGGCCGGGTTAGTGTTCGGGGACATCGGTCCGGACTCAGGCTCCGGCCGCCTCGGCGGTTTCCGGTCCGACCGCCGCCAGGCTGCGCGCCTGCGCCGCGGCCAGCACATCGCACAGGGCCGCCGCCAGGTGCTGCGCAATCTCCGCCTGCTGCGCCACACCGACAGGCACGCGGTGCGTTCCGCCTTGGCCGTCCGCCACCGCACCGGTGGCGCCCGCGCTCGCCATGTCGACCGTTTCCAGTCCGGCGTAGCCGCAGGGATTGATGCGCAGGAAGGGCGCCAGGTCCATCTGCACGTTCAGGCTGACGCCGTGATAGCTGCAGCCGTTGCGGATCTTCAGGCCCAGCGCGGCGATCTTCGCACCGCGGTGCGGCCCGTCGGACAGGTAGATGCCGGGGGCGCCGGACTTGCGCTCGGCCGCGAGATTATACGCCGCCAGCGTATCCAGCACGGCCTGCTCGATCGCGTGTACCAGCTCACGCACCATCAGCTTGCGGCGGCGCAGGTCCAGCAGCAGATAGGCCACGACCTGGCCCGGGCCGTGATAAGTGATCTGTCCACCACGATCGATCCGCACCAGCGGGATGGCCGCGTCGGGCGCGAGCAGGTGCGATGGATCACCCGCCTGGCCGAGCGTGTAGACCGGCGGATGCTCGACCAGCCAGATCTGGTCGGGGGTGCCGGCGTCGCGAGAGTCGGTGAAGGCGCGCATCGCGTCGAAGCAGGGCTGGTAGTCCTCGCGGCCCCGCTCGATGACTTGGATGTCTTGCATCCCGCAAGTGTAACGAAAAGGGCGGGAGCGCGCCGGCTCCCGCCCTGCAGGACGTCCTGCATGCAGCCGCCCATCCAGCGGCTGGCAGGACGCGGAACGGCGCTCAGGCCGTCTTCGGATCGTCCTTGGCGGGCGTCCATTCGGTGCCGCGCACCAGGCGGCGCACCACGCGGAACAGAGCGTGCGCCACGTCGGCCAGCGTTGCCGCGGGCCGGCGGGCCTCGGCCACCAGCGCCAGGCGCACCGCGCGGCCGGCGCGCGGATCGACGCTGACGACGACCTGGTCGCCGCTTGCCAGCTGCAGGCTGCTGCCGCAGCGCAGCCAATAGTCTTCCGAATCCTTCTCGCGTGTCAGCCACAGATCGGTGCCCGCCGCGTCCTCCACATGCAGCCGCTGGGCGGCGTGGATCGACAGCGACGCGACTTCACCGGGGGCGAGAGTGAACTGGGTCGTTGTGAGCAGGGCTTTCATCATCTTCTCCGTTGGGGAGTGTGCCGGCAGCGCGCCGGTATTGGCCCGGTCTACTCACCAGGCCAGTTATTTCCAGCAATTGCGCTATCCGTGCATTGGATTCTAGTGATTGCCCACGCACCCTCAAAACGATATATTTTCCGTCTACTTGTCAAATTTCCTCACATAAGTATCCTCACATAAAGGGGGTGTCGCCATGAGTTGGAAGGGCATACCGGAAAAGGACCTGCCGCGTGCCTGGCACCGGGAACTGCCGCGCCTGCCGGCGCTCGGCGCGCTGCGCGCCTTCGAAGCCGCCGCGCGCCACGAGAGCTTCTCGCGCGCCGCCACCGAACTGTTCGTCACCCACGGCGCCATCAGCCACCAGATCCGCGCGCTCGAAGCCGAGCTGGGCCAGCCGCTGTTCGAACGCCACGGCAAACGCGTCAGCCTGACGGCGGGCGGACGCGCCTACGCCGAACGGGTACGCGACGCCCTGCTGCAGATCGCTGACGCCACCCGCGTGCTGCAGGCGGGCAGGCGCGACAAGCGCCTGACCATCAGCACCATGGCCTCCTTCGCCGCGCGCTGGCTGACGCCGCGCATCGGCAGCTTCATCGAGCGCCATCCCGAGCTGGACGTCGAACTGCTGTCGTCGAACACGCTGGTGGACTTCGCCCGCGAGGAAGTCGACATCGCGCTGCGCATGGGCAGCGGCGATTATCCCGGCCTCTATGTGGAGAAACTGCTCGACGACGTTTTCTTCCCGGTCTGCAGTCCGCAGTTCAACCGCGGCGATCTCCCCAAGGCGCCGCACGAGATGGCCGGGCTGCCGCTGCTGCGCGGCGAAGGCGATCCCTGGCGGCCCTGGTTCGAGGCGGCCGGGCTGGACTGGCCCGAACCGCGCAAGGGCCTGCTGCTGGAAGACTCCTCACTGCTGCTGCAAGCCGCGGCCGAAGGCCAGGGTATTGCGCTGATCCGTTCCTCGCTGGCCTACAACGACCTGCTGTCGGGGCGCGTTGTGCGGCTGTTCGACGTGAGCATTCCTTGCCCTTGGCTTTTGTACTTCGTTTGCGCGCCGGGGGCGCTGGAGCTGCCTAAGGTGCGGGCGTTTCGGGAGTGGTTGTTGCCGGAGATGGAGGTGTTTCGGGGGGTGTTGAGGAGGTGGGAGCGGTAGGGGGTTGAGGGGCTTCCGGACCGGATTGCTGGCGTCAGGGGTGCTGGCTTGCGGTCTTGGTTGTTTAGGGCAACGGCCTGCTGTTGGATGATCGGGCGTTGGCTTGTTGATGCTTGCGGCGTTGGTTGTTTAGGGCAAAAGCCTGTTTCGACTCCCCTGCGGGGAGCCGACCTACTTTCTTGTCTTGCCAAGAAAGTAGGCAAAGAAGGCGCGCCGGATGCGGCTCAAAACCCCCTCGCGGGCTGGCTGAAAGAGCGGCCGGGCCCCAACTCACATCGCCTTACGGCGATGCTCAGACAGGGGGCCCTCTTCTCCGCTCTTTCAGCCAGCCCGCGAGGCGCCGCATACGGCAGGGTAAAGACGCCACGCCTCGCTGCGCATCGGATGACAGGTGAAGCGCCAGTTTCACTGTCGCTTCACGCTAGAGACCTCAGCAGAATTGGCAGTATCGGGAGCACTCGCCAACCAACGGTTTGGCCGTTCCCTCCCGTTGTGCGGCGCCTCGCGATTTGCCGTGGCCGCCGATGAAGCCTGTCCGCTGTTTGAGCGGCCGAAGGACGCGAGTTCGGACGGGCGCGGCGGCCGCGGCAAATCGCGAGGGGTCTTCGCCGCGCCCGGGTCGCCTTCTTTGCCTACTTTCTTGGCGAGACAAGAAAGTAGGTCGGCTCCCCGCAGGGGAGTCGAAACAGGCCTTTGTCCTAAACAACCAAGACCGCAGGCTAGCCCCCCGAACACCTGCGAGCAGGCCTTAGCCCCAAACAACCAGGACCACCAGAAAACACACCAAGCGCAAGCGCGTCGAAAGCGAAAATCCCCGCGCTAGCTCTCCTCATCCTCAGCCCCCGCCGGCGCAGCCGGCCCCTCCCCCTCAGCAGCGACAGCCTTCCTCGCCCGCGGATGCGCCCTGTCATACACCTTCGCCAAATGCTGAAAATCCAACGCCGTATAAATCTGCGTAGTCGCCACACTGGCATGCCCCAACATTTCCTGCACCGCCCGCAGATCGCCGGAGGACTGCAGCACATGGGTAGCAAAGGAGTGTCGCAGCATATGCGGATGCACATCGGCCGGCACCCCCGCCCGCAGCGCATGCTGCTTCAGGCGCAGCTGCACAGTGCGCGCGGGCAGGCGCCGGCCGCGCGCACCCAGGAACAGGGCCGCGGCGTCTTCGGGCAGGGCGCCCGGCGCCAGCAGCGTATCGCGCACCGCCAGCCAGGCGCGCAGCGCTTCCAGGGCCTTGCTGCCCACCGGCACGGTGCGCCGGCGCGAGCCCTTGCCGATGACGGTGACTTCGGCGCTGGCCAGGTCCAGCCAGCCGGCGGAGCGATAGTCATCGGCTTCGGTGTAGCGCACGTCGAGCTGGACCAGTTCCGACAGCCGCAACCCGCTCGAATAGAACAGCTCGAACACCGCCTGGTCGCGCCGCCCCTCGGCACTGTCGCCGGCCGGGTGTTCCACCAGCGCCACCGTCTGCTCCACCGAAAGCGCCTTGGGTAGAGGCTTGCCCCGCTTGGGCGCGCGCACGCCGTCGACCGGGTTGGCCTGGACACCGTGGCCATGCAGGGCTGCCCACTGAAAAAAGCCGCGCCAGGCCGACAGCGTGCGCGCGATGCTACTGCCGGACAGGCCGCCGCCGTGCAGGCGCGCGGCCATGGCGCGAATATGGGAGGTCTGCAGCGCGGTCAGCGGCTCGCCCGGCGCTTGGCGCGCCGCCTGGGCCTGCAGCACGGACAGGTCGCGTGCGTAGTTGGACAGGGTGTGGGCCGCGAGCTTGCGGCCGGTGGCGAGCCAGTCGAGGTAGGCGACGACCAGCGGATCGGGGGGCGGCGCGGGCGGACGCGGTTCGTCGCCGGCCTGGGGACGTGTCTTGCCGCGGGCGGCGGGCTTGCGGGTGGCCATGCCTCGGTTGCGTGGTGATGCGCGTGGTGGTGCGCGAGGTGATGCGGGTAGCGGCCGGCGCCGTGTTCAGTCGCGCAGGCGGGCCAGCGCCGCGCCGGCGACCTCGCCGATCTGCGCCAGGTAGGCCGTGCCCATGCCGTCGTGGAAGCGCCGCGCATCGGGCGAGCCGAGCACCAGCAGGCCGAAGGCGGCGCCGGCGGCGCCGGGCTCGCGCGCGGGCGCGCGCAGGGTCACCATGGCCAGCGAGGCGATATCGTCGCGCTCCAGCCAGGCGGCGGCCTCGAAGCCGCTGTTCGCGCCGCAGTAAGGCGCGCGCAGGCCGTCGGCGAACAGGCGCACATCCTCGCTCACCCCTTGCGCCACCTCCATGTGCTGGTAGGCCTCGGCCACGCCCCACAGCTTGAGCGCCGCAGCGGGTACGTCGAAGGATTGTTGCAGGCCATCCTGCACCGCATAGGGCAGCGCATGCGAGTCCACCTCGGACAGCAGGCGCAGTTGCCAGCCGTGCAGGCGCTGCTGGGTGCGGTCATTGTCGTGGCCATGGCGCACCAGATCGGCCAGGCGCAGCTCCAGGCCCTTGTTCTTCTCGCGCAGGATCTCCATCTGGCGCTCCTGCAGCGACACCGCGCGGTGGCTGTGCGGGCTCGTCAGCTGCACGGTCGCGAGCAGCTCGGCGTGCTCCTCGAAGAACTGCGGATTGGCTTGCAGATAGACGGCAACGTCTTGGGCGTTCATGGCGTTCTGGCTCGTTGTCTCGCGAGGGAGTGTAGCAAAGGCGGGGCGCCGCGGCGCCCCGCCTCGGGTCGCCCGGGTCACGGTGCGGGCGTCCGGCGCGCAGCGCGCGGACGCCCGCCGGCCTCAACCCAGCTTCTGCTTGAGCAGCGCGTTGACCTGCGCCGGGTTGGCCTTGCCCTTGGTCGCCTTCATCGCCTGGCCGACCAGCGCGTTGAACGCCTTCTCCTTGCCAGCGCGGAATTCCTCGACGGACTTGGCGTTGGCGGCCAGCACCTCGTCGATGATCTTTTCCAGCTCGCCCGAGTCGGACATCTGCTTCAGGCCCTTGGCGGCGATGATGGCGTCGGCGTCGCCGCCCGCCTCGCCCGCCCACATGGCCGGGAACACGTCCTTCTTGGCGGTGTTGTTCGACACCGTGCCGTCGGCGATGCGCTGCAGCAGCTTGGCCAGCTGCGCCGGCTTGACCGGGGCAGCTTCCAGCGCGATGCCCTCGCGGTTGAGCTGCGAGGCCACGTCGCCCATCAGCCAGTTGGCCGCCGGCTTGGCATTGGCCGCGCCGGCCTCGGCCACCACGGCCTCGAAGTAGTCCGCCATGCCGCGCGAGGCGGTCAGCACGCTGGCATCGTAGGCGGGCAGGCCGTACTCGCCGGTGAAGCGCTGCTGCATGGCCGCGGGCAGCTCGGGCAGCGCGCCCTTGACGCGCGCGATCCAGTCCTCGCCGATTTCCAGCGGCATCAGGTCGGGGTCGGGGAAGTAGCGGTAGTCGTGCGCGTCTTCCTTGGTGCGCATCGCGCGCGTCTCGCCCGTGTCGGGATCGAACAGCACGGTGGCCTGCTGGATCGCGCGGCCGTCCTCGATCTCGGCGATCTGCCACTGCACCTCGTACTCGATCGCCTGCTGCAGGAAGCGGAAGGAGTTCAGGTTCTTGATCTCGCGGCGGGTGCCGAATTCCTTCTGGCCGACGGGGCGCACGGAGACGTTGGCGTCGCAGCGGAAGCTGCCCTCCTGCATATTGCCGTCGCAGATGCCCAGCCACATCACCAGCGAGTGCAGCGCCTTGGCGTAGGCCACGGCCTCGGCCGCGCTGCGCATGTCGGGCTCGGTGACGATCTCCAGCAGCGGCGTGCCGGCGCGGTTCAGGTCGATGCCGGTCATGCTGGCGAAGTCCTCGTGCAGCGACTTGCCGGCGTCCTCTTCGAGGTGGGCGCGCGTCAGGTTGACGGTCTTCTCATAGAACTCGCCCTTCTTGCCTTCGACCTGGATGGTGAGGGTGCCGCCCTGCACCACCGGGATCTCGTACTGGCTGATCTGGTAGCCCTTGGGCAGGTCAGGGTAGAAGTAGTTCTTGCGCGCGAAGATGCTGCGCGGCGCGATGGTGGCGCCGATCGCCAGGCCGAACTGGATGGCGCACTCGACCGCGCCGCGGTTCAGCACGGGCAGCACGCCGGGCAGCGCCAGATCCACCGGCGCGGCCTGGGTATTGGGCGCCGCGCCGAAGGCGGTGGAGGCGCCGGAGAAAATCTTGGAGGCCGTCGACAACTGCGTGTGCGTCTCGAGGCCGATCACCACTTCCCATTGCATGGCGGTATTCCTGTTCGTGTCTTGACTATCTTGTGTTCCGCCCGGGCCATCGACCCGCGCGGCGTATTTTTTCGCGTGCTTCCGCGTGCTTTCGCGTGCCGGTGCGCGTGCCTGTTCCGGCCCCTCAGGGATGCGGGCTCGACAGCCAGTCATCCAGCTGCACCAGCGCGGCCTCGCGCGCGACGGGATCGCCGCCCACGGTCACGCCCCGGCCGGGGCGGGCGCCTCCGGGCACGTCGCGCCGCCTGTGCAGCGCGTCGGTGCCGTCGAATCCATGGTAGGCGCCGGGGTAGATCTCCACCTGGAAGCGCGCGTCCGGCTGGCGCACCTTGACGGCATCACGCAGCATGACGCAGCGGGTAGCGGGCGTCCAGTCGTCGGCGCCGCCGATCAGCAGCAGCAGCGGCGAGCGCAAACGGTAGTCGCGCTGCTGCAGCGCCAGGTTGCAGCCCGGATAGAAGGCCACCGCGCGCTCGACCGAGGGCGTGCCCGCGGGCCAGTCGCGGCTCGCGTCGATGGTGGCCAGCACCACCCGCGCGCCGTTCGACCAGCCCAGCAGCATGAGGCGCGAGCCGTCCACACCGGGTTGCTGCGCCAGCCAGCGCAGCGCGGCCAGCGCGTCGGCGCGGCGCGCGGCCACATCGATGCTGCGGCTGTCGGAGCGTTCGCTGCAGACGCCGCGCGGCTTGCCGCGCGCCCCGAAGCTGTCGGGCATCAGTACCGCGTAGCCGCGCGTGGTCAGCCATTGCGCGTAGTCGCGGTAGCGCGCGGCCAGCGCCGAGGCATCCGCCCCATTCCGGCTGTGGAGCCCCTCGCAGCCATGCAGCGCGACCACGGCCGGCACCGCCGGCGCGCGCACGCCGGCGGGTTCCGCCGGCCGGAACCAATAGGCAGGCAGATCCGGCTCGCCAGGCGCGCCTGGCAGCTGCACGGCTTGCACGGCCGACATCGGCTGGATGGCGCCGCCGCCGGCATGGGCATGCACGTGCGCGCCGGCGGCCGCAGGCAGGGCCGCCAGGCAGCACAACAACGCGGCGCGGGCGAGCCGGTGCCGGCCACGCGCGGGCGGCCTGTGCGTCTGCTTCGACCGGCTGGCGTCCATCGGCATCACCTCGTCTGTGCGCACCCGCCGGTACCCGGCTCGAACATCACCGGCCAGGCTTCCTCATAGATGCCCGGCGAGCAGCGCTGCTGGCAATTGGCGTGCGCCAGCGTGACGCGGCGCGGGTCCTGCCAGATCATCAGCTCACAGCTGCTGCCGTCGTTGGCGCGCAGCGCGATGCTGGGCTTCGACTGGACCTGGTGGAAATCGGCCAGCTTGAAGCTGCAGGAACCGCGCTTGCCCACCCACAGCTTCCAGGAAAGCTGCTGCACGTTATTGCTGACCACGCGCAGCTGTGCATCTTCGCGGAAGCCGTCCTCCTCGGTGCGCCGGCAGTCGCCGACGATATCGATCTGCCGATAGGCGATCGGGGTCGGCCCGCCGCCGAAGTGCGGCAGCGGTATGCAGCCGGCCAGCAGCACGGCCAGCAGCGCTGCCAGCGCCGCGCCGGAAGGAAGCCGCCGCGCCGTCATCATGCCCCGGCCGGCCGGCGCAGATGCCAGTCGGTCGCCTGCTGGAAGGCGTGCGCCGCCTGCAGCAGGCGCGCTTCGTCGAAGTAGTTGCCGATCAGCTGCAGGCCCACCGGCATGCCGCCTTCGCCGAAGCCGCACGGCACGCTCATGCCGGGCAGGCCGGCCAGGCTGGTCGACAGCGTGAAGATGTCGGCCAGGTACATCTGCAGCGGGTCGGCGCTCTTCTCGCCCAGCTTCCACGCCACCGTGGGCGCCACCGGGCCCATGATCACGTCGCACTGGCCGAAGGCGCGCTGGAAGTCGTCGGCGATGATGCGGCGGATCTTCTGCGCCTGCAGGTAGTAGGCGTCGTAATAGCCATGCGACAGCACATAGGCGCCCACCAGGATGCGGCGCTTGACCTCGGGGCCGAAGCCTTCGGCGCGGGTCTTCTTGTACATGTCGAGCAGGTCGCGGTACTCGGCGGCGCGGTGGCCGTAGCGCACGCCGTCGAAGCGCGACAGGTTCGACGAGGCCTCGGCCGGGGCGATCACGTAGTAAACGGGGATCGACAGCTCGGTCTTCGGCAGCGACACCTCGACCAGCGTGGCGCCCAGCTTCTCGTACTCGGCCAGTGCGGCGCGCACCGCCTGCTCGACATCGGCCGACAGGCCGGCGCCGAAGTACTCCTTGGGCAGGCCGATGCGCAGCCCCGCCAGCGGCTTGTCCGCGCCGGCGCCTTCGCGCGGCTGGCCCAGCAGGCGGGTGAAGTCCTCGTTCACGCCGCCCTGGGCTGGTGTCAGGCTGGTCGAGTCGCGCTCGTCGAAGCCGGCCATCGCCGACAGCAGCAGCGCGCAGTCCTCGGCGCTGTGCGCCATCGGGCCGCCCTGGTCGAGCGAGGAGGCGAAGGCGATCATGCCGTAGCGCGACACCCGTCCGTAGGTAGGCTTGATGCCGGTGATGCCGGCGAACGACGACGGCTGGCGGATCGAGCCGCCGGTGTCGGTGCCGGTGGCGGCCGGCGCCAGGCCGGCGGCCACGGCGGCAGCCGAGCCGCCGGAGGAGCCGCCGGGCACGCGGCTCGTGTCCCAGGGATTCTTGACCGCGCCGAAGTAGGAGTTTTCGTTGGACGAGCCCATCGCGAACTCGTCCATATTGGTCTTGCCCAGTGTCACCATGCCGGCCGCGGCCAGGCGTTCGACCACGGTGGCGTCGAAGGGGCTTTCATAGTCGGCCAGCATGCGCGAGCCGGCGGTGGCGCGCCAGCCGCGCGTGACGAAAACGTCCTTGTGCGCGATGGGCACGCCGGTCAGGGCGCCGGCCTCGCCACGCGCGCGGCGATCGTCGGCGGCGCGGGCCTGGGCCAGCGTCAGTTCGGGCTTGACGTCGACGAAGGCGTTCAGCGCGCCGGCACGCTCGATGCGGGCCAGGTATTCGCGCGCGAGCTCCTCGGCGGAGACGGTGCGCGCGGCCAGGGCATCGGAGAGCTGGCGCAGGGAAGTCACGGAATCGGCGGAAAAGGTCATGACAATCGGAGTGGCGTCTGGGGTGGCCTGGCGGACCGTGCGGGTCTGGCGCAGGCCGGATGGGCCAAATGGAGCCGGAAGGGCCTGGGGCGCGGGCGGATGTGCCGCCGGCGCACCTTATGGCCTTATTCGATGACCTTGGGCACGAGGTAGAGGCCGCGCTCGACCGCCGGCGCCGGGCGCTGGTAGTCGTCGCGCCGGTCGGCCTCGGTCACCACGTCGTCGCGCAGCCGCTGCGACACGTCGCGCACCGCGGACAGGGGATGCGCCAGCGGCGCCAGGCCGGTGGTGTCGACCGCCTGCATCTGTTCCACCAGCGAAAAGAAGTTGTTGAGCTGCGTCAGGGTCTGCCCGGCCTCCTCATCGCTGATCTCGATGCGGGCCAGGTGGGCGATGCGCTTGACGTCGGAAAGGTCGAGGGCCATGGCGTGCTAGATTGCGGAGCCGATCGCGGCACGGACTGCTGCGCGGGCACCGGAAAAGGTGCCGGGCAGTTCGCTCCGGATCAACAAAAGTTACAGGTTTTTTCGAGGCCAATGCCCCCGAAACAGGGGGAATTATAAGGTATCATTACCTGTTGCCGTTCTTCGGCAACGCCTGCGCCACACGGGCTCACAGCCGGGCTTATAGCCAGTCCCGGCGGTGACGCTGGAGTCACCCTCCAGCCACGCCGCCAGACCTGCCTGCGGCGCAGACGAGGATCCTCCGATTAGGCCCCCCGGCGCACATGCGCCTCCACGCCTTGGCGTGCGACGCTGGGCAATGCTGTGCAAATTTTCTTCAGAACTTTTGCGCGGAGTCTAATCAAAGGTTCCCAGAGGGCTTCGCGCGCGTAGGCGCGCGAGCACAGGTCGGTCTTCCGGCACCCGGAGCGCCAGCGGCGCCCCGGGCCAGCGTTCAGCAACGCGGCCGAGCCGGCAGGAAGCCTTGCACCAATACCCGTACACACGCCCGTACACAAGCATATCGCGGCCGGCACCGCCAACGGCGCCGGCCGCTTCGCATACTCGCGAACCAACACAAGACAGGATTCCTGATGTTCGGATTTCTCCGCAGCTACTTCTCCAACGACCTGGCGATCGACCTGGGCACCGCCAACACCCTGATCTATATGCGCGATCGCGGCATCGTGCTGGATGAGCCCTCGGTCGTGGCGATCCGCCAGGAAGGCGGCCCCAACGCCAAGAAGACCATCACCGCGGTCGGCAAGGAAGCCAAGCAGATGCTGGGCAAGGTGCCCGGCAACATCGAAGCCATCCGCCCGATGAAGGACGGCGTGATCGCCGACTTCACCGTCACCGAGCAGATGCTCAAGCAGTTCATCAAGATGGTGCACGACTCGAAGCTGCTGCGCCCGAGCCCGCGCATCATCATCTGCGTGCCCTGCGGCTCGACCCAGGTCGAGCGCCGTGCCATCCGCGAGTCGGCGCTGGGCGCCGGCGCCAGCCAGGTCTACCTGATCGAAGAGCCGATGTCCGCCGCGATCGGCGCCGGCCTGCCGGTCTCCGAGCCGTCGGGCTCGATGGTCGTCGACATCGGCGGCGGCACCACCGAGGTGGGCATCATCTCGCTGGGCGGCATGGTCTACAAGGGCTCGGTGCGCGTGGGCGGCGACAAGTTCGACGAGGCCATCGTCAACTACATCCGCCGCAACTACGGCATGCTGATCGGCGAGCAGACCGCCGAGGCCATCAAGAAGGAAATCGGCTCGGCCTTCCCGGGCTCCGAGGTCCGCGAGATGGAGGTCAAGGGCCGCAACCTGTCCGAGGGCATCCCGCGCGCCTTCACGGTCTCGTCCAACGAGATCCTGGAAGCGCTGACCGACCCGCTCAACCAGATCGTCTCCGCCGTCAAGATCGCGCTGGAGCAGACCCCGCCGGAACTGGGCGCGGACATCGCCGAGCGCGGCATGATGCTGACCGGCGGCGGCGCGCTGCTGCGCGACCTCGATCGCCTGCTGGCCGAGGAAACCGGCCTGCCGGTGCTGGTGGCCGAAGACCCGCTGACCTGCGTGGTGCGCGGCTCGGGCATGGCGCTGGAGCGCATGGACAAGCTCGGCAGCATCTTCTCGTACGAATAAGGCCCCGGAGCCAACGATGGTGGGTAGCGGCCAGCCTGACATCCCAGGCAATGCCGCGCCCCGCCGCGCCGTCCACCTGCCCCCGCCCGCCGCGATGCCGCCGGCAGCCGGGGCGTCCACGCCTGCGCACGGGTAAATGGATTACACCCCTCCGCCGCTATTCAAGCAGGGCACCTCGGCAGTCGCGCGCCTCGTCCTCTATGTGACGATTTCGCTGCTGCTGCTGGTGGTCGACGCCCGCTTCAACGCGATGAACGTGGCGCGGCAGGTCGCCGCCACCGTGCTGATGCCGATCGAGCGCGTCGTGCTGGTGCCACGCGACGCGATCCGCGCGATGCTCGACTACGCCCAGTCCTCGGCCGCGCTGGCGACCGAGAACCGCGAGCTGCGCGAGCGCGCGGTTCTGGAAGCCGAGGCCTCGGTGCACCAGGCCCAGCTCGAGGCCGAGAACAAGCAGCTGCGCAAGCTGCTCGACCTGCAGCAGCAATCGTCCACCCCCGTGACCGCCGCCGAGATCCTCTACGAGGCCCGCGACCCATACAGCCAGCGCATCGTGATCGACCGCGGCAGCCAGCAAGGGCTGCGCGCCGGCTATCCGGTCATCGACGAGCGCGGCGTGGTCGGCCAGGTCACACGCGTATCGCCGTTCCAGGCGGAAGTCACGCTGCTGACCGACAAGGACCAGGCCATCCCGGTGCAGGTCGTGCGCAACGGCCTGCGCAGCGTGGCCTTCGGCGGCGCCCGCGCGGGCCTGCTCGACCTGCGCTTCATGGCCGCCTCGGCCGACCTGCAGCAGGGCGACCTGCTGGTGACCTCCGGCCTGGACGGGGTGTACCCGCCCGGCCTGCCCGTGGCGAAGATCGCCACCATCGAGCGCAAGGCCGACACCGCGTTCTCGCGCGTGTACTGCGAGCCGGTGGCCGGCGTGCGCGCGCACCGGCAGTTGCTGGTGCTGCGCTATGAGTCCGGCATGCGCGATCTTGTCGCCAAGGACGACGCCGCGCAGCCCGACCCCAAGGCCGCCAAGGCTGACGCCAAGGCCGCCGCGCAGGCCAAGGCGGACGCCCAGGGCGAGGCCAAGGCCGGGCAGAAGGGCGGGCCCCGCGCCGAGCCCCGCACGCCCGCCGAAAGAGCCGCCGAGAAGGCAGAGAAGGCTGCCGACAAGGAGTCCAAGCGGTGACCAATCCCCAATACCTGCTGCGGCCGGTCAACCCCATCTTCATCGCGCTGAGCTTCGTGCTGGCGTTCCTGTTCAACCTGCTGCCCTGGGGCACCACGCTGTGGATCCCCGACATGGTGGCGCTGGTGCTGGTGTTCTGGAACATCCACCAGCCGCGCAAGGTTGGCATGGGCGTGGCCTTCCTGCTCGGGCTGCTGATGGACGTGCATGACGCCCGGCTGCTTGGCGAACACGCCATGGCCTATACGCTGCTGGCCTACTTCGCCATCACGATCCACCGCCGCGTGCTGTGGTTCACCGTCTATACGCAGGCGCTGCACGTGCTGCCGCTGCTGTTCGTCGCGCACGCGGTGCCGGTGCTGATCCGGCTGGCCATGGGCGCGCCGCTGCCCGGCTGGACGGTGCTGCTGGCGCCCGGCATCGAGGCGCTGCTGTGGCCGATGGCCACCGCCTTGCTGCTGGCCCCGCAACGCCGGCCGTCCGAGGTTGACGAGACCCGACCTTTGTAGCGCCGGCCACGTCCGCCGCCCGCCGCCTTTTTCCGCCACCCCGCCCAGGCCACCGTCGCAGTACCATGACCGAAATCCGCAACGTCGAACAGGAAATCGGCCGCTTCCGCATCCGCGTGGCGGCCGCGGCCTTCTTCGCCGTGATCTGCTTCGGCCTGCTGCTTACCCGCTTCGTGTGGCTGCAGTGGTACAAGCATGACCAGTACTCGGCCAAGGCCGAGGACAACCGCATCTCGGTGGCGCCGATCGAGCCGAACCGCGGCATCATCATGGACCGCAACGGCATCGTGCTGGCGCGCAACTACTCCGCCTACACGCTGGAGATCACGCCGTCCAAGCTCTCCGACACGCTCGAAAACACCATCGACGCGCTGTCCAAGGTGGTCGACATCCAGCCGCGCGACCGCCGCCGCTTCAAGCGCCTGCAGGAAGAATCGCGCAGCTTCGAGAGCCTGCCCATCCGCAACCAGCTGAGCGACGAGGAAGTGGCGCGCTTCTCGGCCCAGCGCTTCCGCTTTCCCGGCGTGGATGTGCGCGCGCGGCTGTTCCGCCAGTACCCGCTCGGCGAGTCGGCCGCCCATGTGATCGGCTACCTCGGGCGCATCTCGCAGCGCGACCAGGAACGCATCGAGGCGATGGACGAGGCCAACGATGCCGAGGGCGCCAAGTACGATCCGCGCAAGGATGCCGACAACTACAAAGGCACCAGCTATATCGGCAAGATCGGCATCGAGCAGAGCTACGAGGCCGAGCTGCATGGCCTGACCGGCTTCGAGGAGGTGGAAGTGACCGCCGGCGGACGCCCGGTGCGCACGCTGTCCACCTCGCCCGCCACGCCCGGCAACAACCTGATCCTGTCGCTCGACGTCCGCATGCAGCAGCTCGGCGAGGCGCTGTTCGGCAACCGGCGCGGCGCGCTGGTGGCGATCGAGCCGGAGACCGGCGACATCCTGGCCTTCGTCTCCAAGCCCACCTTCGACCCCAACCTGTTCGTCGAAGGCATCGACTCGAACACCTGGAACGAGCTGAACAATTCGCCGGACAAGCCGCTCTTGAACCGGCCGCTGCGCGGCACCTACCCGCCCGGCTCCACCTACAAGCCCTTCATGGCGCTGGCGGCACTCACCACCGGCAAGCGCGCCGCCTCCTGGGGCTTCCACGATCCGGGCTCGTTCACGCTGGGCAACCACACCTTCCGCGACGACAAGCCGGGCGGCCACGGCTGGGTCGACATGAATGCCTCCATCGTGCAGTCGTGCGACACGTACTACTACATGCTGGCGCGCGACATGGGCGTCAATGCCATCCACGACTTCATGAAGCCGCTTGGCTTCGGCCAGATCACCGGCATCGACATCGAAGGCGAGAGCCGCGGCATCCTGCCCTCCACCGACTGGAAGCGGCGCGCCTACCGCAAGCCCGAGCAGCAGAAGTGGTATGACGGCGAGACCATCTCGCTGGGCATCGGCCAGGGCTACAACAGCTTCACCATCCTGCAGCTCGCCAACGCCACCGCCATCCTGGCCAACAATGGTGTCGCCATGAAGCCTCACCTGGTCAAGGCGGTGGAGGACTCGGTCTCGCGCGCGCGCGCGCTGACGGTGCCCAAGGAAAGCTACCGCATTCCGCTCAAGCAGGCGGATATCGATGTGATCAAGCGCGCCATGGTGGGCGTGACCCACTCGGGCACGGCTGCGCGCGCCTTCGCCGGTGCCGCCTACGAGTCGGCCGGCAAGACCGGCACGGCGCAGGTCTTCTCGCTGGGCAAGAACGAGAAGTACAACCACCACGCGCTGGACGAGCACAAGCGCGACCACGCGCTCTATACCGCCTTCGCGCCGGTCGACCATCCGAAGATCGCCATCGCGCTGATCGTCGAGAACGCCGGCTGGGGTGCGGCCGAGGCCGCACCGATCGCGCGCAAGATGATGGACTACTACCTGCAGGGCAAGTGGCCGGCCGAGCTCGCCGACATTGCCCCGCCCGCGAGCGAGCGTGCCGGCGGCCTGCCGCCGGTCGACACGCCCAGCGTATTCACCACCGGCCGCACGGCGAACGCTGCGACTGCCACTGTGATGGCCAATGCCGGCGCCTCGGCGGCAGCGGCCTCCGGTCCGTCGGCCGCCCCTGCCCCGGCGTCTGCCGCCGCGGGGAGCCCGGCCTCCGCCGTGGCCGTCGCGCCGAGCGTGGCACAACGCGCGGGCGCCGCCAGCATGGCCGCTGCGCTGGACCCCCAAGCCATCGCCCCGGCCGACGCCGAACAAACCCTCGAGCAGCGCATGCAGCAGGCGCTGGGCCACAGCAAGCCCAAGCCCGCCCCTGCGCCGGCGGCCCCCGCGCATGTCGTGCCCCGCCCCGCCGTCAAACCCCGCGCCAAGGCCCCCGCGCCCGAGGCTTCCCGTTGAAGGAGATGCACATGGACCGCCGCCGCGTCATGTCGCTCGTCAAGACGGCGCTCACCGGCTTCGACAAGCCGCTGGCGCTGATCGTCTTCCTGATCTTCGCCACCGGCATCGTCGCGGTCTACTCGGCCGCCATCGACATGCCCGGCCGCGTCGAGGACCAGCTGCGCAACATCCTGCTGTCCTATGCGGTGATGCTCATCATCGCCTACCTGCCCACGCAGACGCTGATGCGGGTGGCGGTGCCGCTCTACACGGTCGGGGTCGCCCTGCTGGTGGCGGTGGCCATGTTCGGCCTGATCCGCAAGGGCGCGCGCCGCTGGCTCAACGTGGGCATGGTGATCCAGCCCTCCGAGATCATGAAGATCGCCATGCCGCTGATGCTGGCCTGGTACTTCCAGAAGCGCGAGGGGGCCATCCGGTGGTACGACTTCCTGGTGGCGCTGCTGCTGCTGCTCGTGCCCGTGGGCCTGATCGCCAAGCAGCCCGACCTGGGTACCGGGCTGCTGGTGATGGCCGCCGGCCTCTACGTGATCTATTTCGCCGGCCTGAGCTGGAAGATCATCCTGCCGCTGCTGGGCATGGTGGTGGTGGCCGTCACGCTGCTGATCAGCTTCCAGACCAAGATGTGCGCGCCGGGCGTGAGCTGGCCCATCCTGCACGACTACCAGCAGCACCGCGTCTGCACGCTGCTTGACCCCACCACCGATCCGCTGGGCAAGGGCTTCCACACCATCCAGTCCATCATCGCCATCGGCTCGGGCGGGGTCACCGGCAAGGGCTGGCTCAAGGGCACCCAGACCCACCTGGAGTTCATCCCCGAGAAGCACACCGACTTCATCTTCGCCGTGTACTCCGAGGAGTTCGGCCTGGTCGGCAACGCCATGCTGCTGGTGCTCTACCTGATGCTGATCTTCCGCGGCCTCTACATCGCCGCCAACGCACCCACGCAATTCTCGCGGCTGCTGGCCGGCGCGGTGACACTGATCTTCTTCACCTATGCCTTCGTCAACATGGGCATGGTCAGCGGCATCCTGCCGGTGGTGGGCGTACCGCTGCCGCTGATGAGCTACGGCGGCACCGCGCTGGTGACGCTGGGCATGGGTATCGGCATCCTGATGAGCATCTCGCGGCAGAAGCGGCTAATCCAGACCTGAGCCCGGCGGCCGCTCCGGCCGCCCCCTATCGCCGTCCTTTCACCACGCTAGCGCCCTCCTATCGGGCACCCGCCCCGCCGCGCTCCCGCATCTCCTCGTCGAGCATCGAGCGCAGCTTGGCCAGTGCAGCCCGATCGCCGTGCGCGGCCGAGCGCGCATACCAGATCCGGGCCTGGCCGGCGTCCTTGTCCACCACGCCGGGCTCGCCCCGCTCGTAGTAGCTGGCGACGATGTACTGCGCGTCGCTGTCTCCCGCATCCGCCGCCCGGCGGTACCAGAGGAAGGCCTTGCCATAGTCGCGCGCCACGCCGCGACCGGTGAAATAGTTGGTGGCCAGCGCCATCTGCGCCTGCACATGCCCGCCCCGCGCGGCCCGCTCATACCAGACATTGGCCTGTTCCAGCGACTTGGGCAGCAGGTCGCCGTGCTCATACATCTCGCCCCAGGTGAACTGGGCGTGGGTCATATCGTTATCGGCGGCCCTCTTCAGCCACAGCAGCGCCTCGTCGGTACGCACCGGCGTGCCTTCGCCGCGCAGCAGCATCATGGCGTAGTCGTACTGCGCCAGGCGGTCGCCCTGCTGTGCGGCACGCATGAAGCCCAGCAAGGCCTGGTCGAAGCGGCCTGCCTGATAGGCGGCCAGCGCCTGCTCGGTCACCGCGCGCGTGGCCGGCGGCACACTTGGCGCTTCCGTGGCGGCGCCGGCATAGCAAGCCAGGGCCGCCAGCCAGCCGGCAGCCAGCCCGGCCAGGCGGTGCCAGCCTGTACAGCTTGCAGAGATGGAGCAATGGGGGGAGCGGGCCATGGAAGACTCCCGGCGGCGCAGGCCAGCAAAGTGGCCAACGCGCCATTGGCGCCACCGCGGCGCCCTTTGCTTCCAGTTTAGAGGAGCCCGCCCGCGGCTGCGGGAGCCGGGCGTGTCCGCTGAATCATTGAAATGGGAGGTGAAGGACACGCCATGCGGGAATCAGCGCTAGGCGCAAAGCGCAGCAATAGCACGGCTATTGCGAGCATTTGCAACGACGCGATGAGCCCGCATGGCGTGGCAGGCACCGACCGATTTCAGTGATTCAGTGGACTACCCTATCGCCCGGATCGTCCTGCCGGCCCGTGCCACGGAAGCAACGGTTCCGCTGCTTTCGGCTGCGGCGCCTCGCGCGGCAAGGCCTGCGCCTCGGCCAGCATTTCAGCCGCGTGCGCCTGCAGCTTGTCCAGGCAGCGCGACAGCAAGGCGGCCTCTTCCTCGTCCAGGCACGAGGCCAGCCGCGTATTGAAATCCAGCGCCCTGGCAAAGGCGGTGTGATAGACCGCCTGGCCCGCCTCCGTCAGCGCGAAGGCCGCGGCCCGGCGGTCGTTCGCTCCGGCCTCGCGGCGTACCAGTCCGCGCGCCATCAGCGCCTGCATCGCCCGGCTCGCCAGCACCTTGTCCAGCCCGGCGCTGGCGGCCAGCTCGGTCAGGCGCGTGCCCGGGCATTCGCCCAGGAAGGAAATCATGCGCCACTCGCGGCGGCTGACTCCCGCCGCGGCGCGCAGATGCAAGGCGCTGGCGCCCAGCGCCGCCCGTGTCAGGTGATAGAGCCGATAGTTGAGGAACTGCCTGAGCGCTGCAGGCCGCTTGAGCGTGCCCGCCGTCCCGCCACCGGCCTGCCCCTGTCGGGCTTCATCCATGCCGCACCCGCAAAATTAGTTGATTAGGTTGATTATATGGGCCGGTGTTAGCTTGGCATCCGCCACCCGGGCAGGAGACATCCCGGGTTGCACGCCCCGCCCGGCACCACATGCGGTCCGCGCAGATCGATCTGCGCAAGGCTTCGTTGGCGCCGCGGGGCGCGTTCGATACATTGGCCGGCCCCGTCCGGACCCGACCCGCAGAGGAACCATGAACCCCGCCAAGCTGCTGCCGCGCGCGCTGCGCGCCTTGCTGACCCGCCCCGCCGCCATCAGCGGCCTCACCGGCCTTGCCTGCGTCACCGCCCTGACAGCGGCCGCGACGCTCGCCGCCCCGGCCGCGCACGCCCAGGGCAGCGACAAGCCCATCCGCATCCTCGTGGGCTATCCCGGCGGCGGCACCTCGGACCTGACCGCACGGCTGATCGCCGACAAGCTGCGCGACACGCTGAAGCAAGCCGTGGTGGTCGAGAACAAGCCCGGTGCCGGCGGCCGGCTGGCGCTCGACTACGCACGCACCCAGCCTGCCGACGGCAGCACGCTGGTGCTGGCCAACAGCGCGGTGATGACCATTGCGCCGCTGGTGTACAGCAAGCTGCACTACGATGCCGTGCGCGATTTCGTCCCGGTGGCGCAGACCGCCAACTTCCAGCTCGCGCTGGCCGTAGGCCCCACGGTACCGGCGAAGACGCTGCAGGAATACATGAACTGGCTGCGTGCCAGCCCGCAGAACAATTCCTTCGCCTCGCCCGCACTGGGCAGCCTGCCCCACTTCTTCGGCCTGCTGTTCGGCAAGCAGCTGGGCGTGGACATGCTGCACGTGCCCTTCAACGGCTCGGCGCCCGAACTGACCGCGCTGATGGGCGGCCAGGTGCCTGCCGCGGTCGATACGCTGGGCGACCTCGCCGAGATGCACCGCGCGGGCAAGATCCGCGTGCTGGCCAGCTCCGGCACCCAGCGCTCGGCCGCGCTGCCCGAGGTGCCGACCTTCGGCGAACTGGGGCACAAGGACATCGAGGGCCTGGGCCGCAACGGCATCTTCGTGCCGGCAGGCACGCCGGCAGCCGTGGTGGCGCGCCTGAACGCGGCCATCGTCAAGGCCATGCAGGCGCCCGACCTGCGCGAGCGCTTCGTCAAGATGGGCCTGGAGCCGCAGAGCGGCACGCCCGAACAGTTCGCCAAGGTGCTGGCGGACGACCGCGCCAAGTGGGGCCCCATCGTCAAGGCCTCGGGCTACACCGGCGACTGAACGGGCCGCCGAGCCACGCCACGCACGCGACCGCGCCAACTTCCTCACCAGAACCATGTCGACCCGCAACATCCTCTTCATCATGTGCGACCAGCTGCGCCGGGATCATCTCGGCTGCTATGGCCACCCGACGCTGCGCACCCGCAACATCGACGCCCTCGCCCGCCGTGGCGTGCGCTTCGACAACGCCTTCGTCACCTCCGGCGTGTGCGGCCCGAGCCGGATGAGCTTCTACACCGGCCGCTACGTCAGCAGCCACGGCGCCACCTGGAACCGCGTGCCGCTGTCGGTCGGGGAAGTGACACTGGGCGAATACCTGAAGGACAGCGGACGCGCGCTGGCGCTGGCCGGCAAGACCCATGTGATGCCCGACCACGCCAACCTGAAGCGGCTGCACCTGGATGGCGGCAGCGAACTGGAACACCTGCTGCGCACGGGCCATTTCGTCGAGGTCGACCGCCACGACGGCCACCATGCCGAGCCGCGCAGCGCGTATGCAGACTGGCTGCGCGCGCAGGGCTACGACAGCGCCGACCCCTGGACCGACTACGTGATCAGCGCCGAGAACGCGCAGGGCGAGATCGTCTCCGGCTGGCACATGCGCAATGCCGGCCTGCCGGCAAGAGTAGCCGAGCCCCATTCCGAGACCGCCTACACGGTGGGCCAGGCCATGCAATACATCGCCGCGCGCGGCGACGACCCCTGGGTGCTGCACCTCTCGCTGGTCAAGCCGCACTGGCCCTACCTGGCGCCGGCGCCCTACCACGCGGCCTACACGCTGGACGACTGCCTGCCGCTCAAGCGGCATGACGCCGAACTGGCAGACCCCCATCCCGTGCTGTCGGCCTACCGCACACAGGAAGAGTGCGCCAACTTCATGCGCCAGGAAGTCTCCGACACCGTGCGCCCGGCCTACCAGGGCCTGATCCAGCAGATCGATGACCGGCTGGGCCAACTGTGGGAACAGATGGAACGGCTGGGCCGCTGGGAAGACACGCTGATCGTCTTCACCGCCGACCATGGCGACTTCCTTGGCGATCACTGGCTGGGCGAGAAGGAGCAGTTCTACGACACCGTGCAGAACATTCCGCTGATCGTCTACGACCCCTCGCAGCAGGCAGACGCCACGCGTGGCAGTGCCAGCGACGCCATGGTCTCTGCTGTTGACGTGGTGCCCACTGTGCTGGATGCGTTGTCGCTGCCGCCGGCCGACCATCGTGTCGAAGGCCGCTCGCTGCTGGACATCACGCAGGAGCGCGACGCCCGGGCGGGTGGCGCCTGGCGGGACTTCGTGGTGTCCGAGCTCGACTACGCCTATCGCGGGGCAAGAGTCGCGCTGGGCCGCCACCCGGGTGAATGCCGGGCCTGGATGGTGCGCGATGCGCGCTGGAAGTATGTCCATTGGCAAGGCTTCCGGCCGCAGTTGTTCGATCTTGCGAATGACCCGGACGAGTTCTTTGACCTGGGGGCAGACGCCGGGCATGAGGCGGTGCGTGCTGCCATGCGGCAGAAGCTGCTGGAGTGGTTCCTTACGCTGAAGCCGCGTGTGACTGTCAGCAATGAGGAGGTGGTGGCGAAGACGAATGTTTATAAGCAGGCGGGGGTGTTTTTTGGGGTGTGGTGAGGATGGTGGCTGCGCTGTAGATTGCCATCGCGTTGCTCGCGGTGCCGCAATTTGTTAGGCGGCGTTGGCTCTTGAACCCAACGACCGTACGACATCCCCCTTCGGGGGCTGCCGGTCACTTTTCTTTGCGTTCTGCAAAGAAAACTAACGAAAAGAAAGCAGACCCTGCCGGGGGCAGAGCAATAAGGCTTTCAGGCGGCATTGCCAGCAGTGGTGGGCGTGTCGCTTCTGCCGGTCTCTGCCGTTCGCGAGGCGGGCCACCACGGATTTGCCTCTGTCCTGAGTTGTATTGCTTTGCCCGTGATGGCGGGCGGTGGTGGTGGTTCGGCCATCTGCCGATACCGGGGCGGAGCGCCACTTCCTTATCGGCGTGGCTGGTTGCATTGCAGGCCTGGGGCTCCCGTGCGGGACGGACAGCAAGCGCAATTGTGTGAGGACTTCAACCCGGGTATGTGCGGGTCGTGGCTGTTGGGGCACCAATCAAGAGTGACACTCCACGTCGACCACTTTGCGTTTCACTCGCGAGGCGCTCGCAAGATCGCCCACGCTTCAAACTGGGGCCACTTCCCTGCAATCAAAACCAGCGCCGCTCGGTAGATAGTGGCCATCCGCCTCGGTAACGGCAGATGGTCGAACCACCATTGCCGCCCGCCATCACGGGCAAAGCAATACAAGTCAGGACGGCCGCAAGGACGTGGTCAGTGGCAACGCGACCGGCAGGGGCCAGCAGAGGCGACACGCCCACCACAGCTGGCGACAACCCAAGCGAGCCTTATTGCTCTGCCCCCGGCAGGGTCTGCTTTCTTTTCGTTAGTTTTCTTTGCAGAACGCAAAGAAAAGTGACCGGCAGCCCCCGAAGGGGGATGTCGTACGGTCGTTGGGTTCAAGAGCCAACACCGCCAACATAAACGCGACACCACGAGCAGCCTGAAGGCAATTCAAAGCGCATCACAACTGCGATCGCCCGCCCTCTCCCCCAACCCCTCTCCCGCAAGCGGGAGAGCAACTGTGTTTCAAGTCAAGGCTGGAGGGCCTGTGAAGCATGCCTGGTTGGATCCCATAGGGCGCCATCCCTGGCCATAGCATTGAGGATGGTCAGCAGCTTGCGCATGCAAGCGACGATCATGACCTTCTTGGGCTTGCCGGCGGCCAGCAAACGCTGCCGGAAAGCCGCGATCGCCGGGTTGTAACGCATCGCCGACAGGGTGGCCATGTAAAGCACCGCCCGCACGTCTGCACGCCCACCCCAGATACATCGGGTCCCCTGGCGCTTGCCGGAATCACAAGCCAGTGGCGCAACGCCAACGAGCTTGCTGATCGCCCGGCGCCCAAGCTTGCCCAGCTCCGGCAGCGCCGCCAGCAATGTCATGGTCGTCACCGCCCCGACACCCTTGACGCTATCGAGCAGCTTGCGCTGCTCCTTGAAGTGCTGCTCGATGTGGTCATCCAGATCCGAGTCGATCTCGGCAATCTGCTTGTCCAGCGTGCGTATCACTGCGCGGATGCTGCGCGCCGTCTTCGGCCCCGCCTTCTCCAGCCGATTGCCTTCGGCCACTCGCATCTCCACCAACTGGCGCCGCCGAATCATCAGCGCCGCCAGCGACTCCCGGTGCGCCTCCAGCGGTGCCGTGAGGTACTTGTGGCGATCCGGATGGCGTGCCAGCACATCGGCAAAGTCGCGCAACCCTCGCGCGTCGATCCGGTCTGTCTTGGCTAACTCGCCCATCGCCTTAGCAAAGTCGCGAGCCTGACGCGGATTCACCCGCGCAACTTCCACTCCTTCTTGCTGCAGCGCCCGTACCAGGCCTCGCTCGTAGCCGCCGGTCGCTTCAACCACAACCAGGTCGACATCGCACGCCTTGAACTTCGCTATCAACTCGCCCCATCCCGACGCCTCATTGCCTACCCGCAGCGACTGATCCATCCAGCAAGCATCAAGATGCTCCTTGGACACATCAATCCCTGCGGTGGGCCGTGGACGCCCGTCATTCGGTTCCCTGCCTTGCGGATGCATATTCAAAATTGGCAACTGTTCGGGTTATACGAAATGGATGAAGCGGACCCGTACGTTGACCACATGCTCTCCCGCGAGCTTCAGGCTCCGAGGGGTTTCAGGTTTGGCGTACCGGTGGCGAAGTTCCGCCCTATCGACAGCACTGTCCTATAAACCTTTGATCTTTCCTTGGCAATAGAACGGCAAATCCTGGCTTCGATTCGGGCTGATGGAAACATACAAGGGGAGCAAACCGGCGCAGTGGCGAATCCCATTGCGCCGGCAGCAGCGTGACGCATCCTATCCCGGATGTCGCCGTCAGCACGCCACCCACCCTCACCCCACAAACCGATACCCCACCCCCACCTCAGTCAACAGATGCACCGGCTGCGCCGGATCCCCCTCCAGCTTCTGCCGCAGGTGCCCCATATAGACCCGCAGATAGTGGCTGCTCTCCGAATGCGAAGGCCCCCACACCTGGCGCAGCAGCTCACGATGCGTCAGCACCTTGCCGCGATTGGCGATCAGCACGGCCAGCAGGCGGTACTCGATCGGCGTCAGGTGCACCGCTTCGCCCGCCCGCGTGACCAGCCGGTTGGCAAGGTCGACCTGCACCTCGCCGAAAGCCACCTGCGCGGTTCCCTGCGGATTGAGCCGGGCGTGGCGCCGCAGCAGCACGCGCACGCGTGCGATCAGTTCGCCTACGCCGAAGGGCTTGGTCAGGTAATCGTCGGCGCCGGCATCGAGCGCGGCGATCTTGTCGCTCTCGCCGGCGCGCGCGGATAGCACCAGCACCGGCACCTCGGTCCAGGTGCGCATCTCGCGGATCAGCGTCATGCCATCGCCATCGGGCAGGCCGAGATCCAGGATCACCACGTCGGGCTGGCGCGTGCCGGCGTCGATCAGCCCGCGCTTGAGCGTGTCGGCTTCGTGCACGCTGCAGCCCTCGCCTTCCAGGGCCTCGCGCACGAAGCGGCGGATATGGGGTTCGTCCTCGACCACCAGCACCGTGGGCGAAAAATCGAATGACATGTCAGTCCGGGTCCTTGCCTGTGTTGTTTTGCGTATGTTCCCGCGCATCTTCCCGCGCGTGTTCCGGCGCCTCTTGCCTGATGGCCGGCACGGCCACGCCGGCACCGGCCGGCATCTCGCCCTCTGGCTCGATCGGCGGCGGGTTGCCGCGCGGCAGCGCCATCACGAAGCGCGCGCCCGTGCCGCCGTCGACTCGCGCCTCCACCCAGATACGGCCGCCGTGCGCCTGCACGATGGCCTCGCACACGGCCAGGCCCAGGCCCACGCCGGTGGTGGCCGATTCACGCTCGCCGCGCGTGAACTTCTCGAAGATGAGCCTCTCCTTGCCGCGCGGCACGCCGGGCCCATTGTCCTCCACCGCGAGGCGGACCTCGTCGCCCGTCACCTCGCCCGCGATGCCCACTGCGCTGCCAGGCGGTGTGTACTTGGCGGCGTTCTCCAGCAGGTTGCACAGCACGCGCTCCATCAGCACCGCATCGCATTCGACCAGCGGCAGCGCCGACAGATCCGCCACAGTCACGCGGTGCCGGGCCAGCGCATCGCGCATGGCTGCCAGGGCCGCGCCCACCAGTTCCTCCAGCGATTGCCATTCCTTCTGCATCTGCACGTCGCTGCTCTGCAGCCGAGCCATGTCGAGCAGGTTGACCACCATGGTGCGCATGCGCAGCGCCTGGCCCCGCATGGCCTCGACGGTGTCGGCCACCGGCGGTGCCGGCGGCGGGGTGCCGCGCAGCAGCGTCTCGGCCATGCCGATCAGGCTGGTCAGCGGCGTGCGCAGGTCATGCGACACCGCCGCCAGCAGCGAGCTGCGCAGCCGCTCCGATTCCATCGAGACCAGCGCCTGCTGCGCCACCTCCACATAGTGCAGGCGCTCGATGGCAATGGCGATCAGCGTGGCGAACACGTCGACCTGCCTGCGCAGCCCCGGCTCCGCGAAGGCCCGCCAGGCATGGGGCTCGACCGCCAGCACGCCGCGCACCTGCATCGGTGCCTTGAGCGGCAGGTACAGCACGCTGCTGCCCGGCAGTGTGTGCGTGCCCGTGCCTGCCGGCTGACCGTGGTCGAACACCCACTGCGCCAGCACCGCATCGATATTGCCGCTGCCCGCGCCGCCGCGATGGCTCGGATCCACCAGCGGCGGCAGCAAGCGCCCTTGCGGCGAGACCAGGAAGAAGGCGGAGTTCGCCTGGAAGGCGGCGCGCAGGAAGCGGCTGCCGATGGAGATGATCTGCTCGGTCATCAGCGCCGCCGACAGTTCGCGCGCCAGCTCGTACAGCGTGCGCGCATCGGTCTCGCGCTGCACCGACACCTCGGCCTGCTCGCGCAGCCCCGCGGTGAGCTGGCCGATCACCAGCCCCACCGCCAGCAGCACGATGAAGGTCAGCAGATACTGCACATCGCTGACGGCAAAGGACATGCGCGGCGGCACGAAGAAGAAATCGAAGGCAGCGACCGACACCACCGAGGCCAGCGCCGCCGGCCCGCGCCCGTGACGCAGCGCCACTGCCACCACCGCGACGAGGAACATCATGGCGATGTTGACCAGGTCGAACCAGGGCCGCGTCAGCGCCGACAGCACGGTCGCGCCGGCACACCACACCAGCGACCAGACGTAGTCCTTGCGGTGGGCGATACCGTTCTCCGCGGCCTCCTCTTCCGCCTCCGCGCGCAGATCTTGGCGCCCGCCGGTGGGCTGGTTGCGCCCGCGCAGGTCGGCACGCGTGGTATCGGCCGCGACGCGGATCACGTCGATCTCCGGGCAGGCCACGGCCAGCGCGTCGGCAAAGCTGCGCCGCCCGAACAGCCAGGCGCGCGCACCCAGGAAGGGCGACAGCGACATCGCCAGCAGCGCGCGCGCGCGTTCGAGCAGGGTGCCGCCGGCGCGGTGCCAGTCGGCCGGCGCGCGGCCGAGCACCACCTTGGTGAGGTTGTGCCGGCGCACATAGCCGGCCACGGCCCGCACCATGTCGCGGCCGGCCAGGGTTTCGGTGCGTGCCCCCATTTCCTCCGCCAGGCGCATCGCTTCCTGCATGCGCGTGCGCGTCGTCTCGGACAGCGGCGCCAGCCGCGGGGTGGCAATGGTGACCACATGCCAGTCACAGTCGAGCTGGCCGGCCAGCCGGCGCGCGCTCCTGACCACCTGCTCGGCATCGTCGCCCGCGCCGATGCAGGCGAGCACCGCCTCGCGTGTGCGCCACACCGGCTGGATGGCCTCGGCATGGCGATAGGCGCGCACATCGTCGTCGACTCTGTCGGCGGTGCGCCGCAGCGCCAGCTCGCGCAGCGCGATCAGGTTGCCCTTGCGGAAGAAATTGCGCGCGGCGTGCCGGGCCTGCTCGGGCAGGTAGACCTTGCCCTCCTGCAGCCGGCGCAGCAGTTCGTCGGCCGGAAGGTCGACCAGGATGACCTCGTCGGCATCGTCGAAGACCGCATCCGGCACGGTTTCCCAGACCCGGATGCCGGTGATGCCGCCCACCGCCTGGTTCAGGCTGTCCAGGTGCTGGACGTTGACCGTGGTCCAGACATCGATGCCGGCCGACTGCAGTTCCTGGATATCCTGCCAGCGCTTGGGATGGCGGCTGCCCGGCGCATTGGAATGCGCCAGCTCGTCGACCAGGATCAGCGTGGGACGGCGCGCCAGCGCGCCGTCGAGATCGAACTCGCGCAGCTCGCGCTCGCGATAGGGCACCACCTTCGCCGGCAGCCGCTCCAGCCCTTCGAGCAGGCCCTCGGTTTCGGCGCGGCCGTGGGTCTCCACCACGCCGACGACGATGTCGACGCCCTCGGCGTGCAGCGCGCGTGCCGCGCTGAGCATGGCGTAGGTCTTGCCGACGCCGGCCGACGCGCCGAAGTACACACGCAGCTTGCCACGCGCAGCGCGCGCCCCCTCCTCCTGCATGCGCTGCAGCAGCGCATCAGGATCGGGGCGTTCGGAGGGATCACGCAGCGCGGTATCAGGCATGGATGGCTTCATCGCCCGCCAGCGGCGAGGATACTTCCGATTGTGCCACGGTCGCGCCCGGCTGCCACCGGTGCGCGGCCACGCCCGCCCGCCCCGCGCCGCGGGCCGGCATGCACGGCGTCAATGGCGTCAACGGTGCGGCTCGGCATCCAGCGCCAGGTTGAGCTTGAGCACGTTGACCACCGGGTCGCCCAGCACGGCCAGCAGCGGCGCGTCCGTGTTGGCGGCCACCAGCGCCTGCACGCGCGCCAGCGGCAGGCCGCGCAGGCGTGCCACGCGGGCGGCCTGGTAGTTGGCCGCGGCCGGGCTGATGTGCGGATCGAGCCCGCTGCCGGAGGCGGTCACCAGGTCGACCGGCACCGGCGCCGTATTGCCCGGGTCGGCCGCGCGCAGCGCCTCGATGCGCGCGCGTGCGGCATCCGTCAGCGCGGGGTTGCTGGGCCCCAGGTTGGAGCCGCCGGAGGCGGCCGCGTTATAGGGCATCGGCGCGGTGGCCGAGAGGCGGCCCCAGAAGTAGCGGGGATCGGAGAAGGGCTGGCCGATCAGCGCCGAGCCGACCGTCTTGCCGTCCTTGACGATCAACGAGCCGGCCGCCTGGGCAGGAAACAGGGCCTTGGCGATCCCGGTCACCGCGCCGGGATAGAGCAGGCCGGTGACCACCGACAGCGCGACGAACACCGTGAGCATCGGGCGCAGCAGGCCGCGCTGCGCTTCTGGCGCGGTGGCGGCGGGACTGGCTTGGACTTGCGTATTCATGTAGGTCTCCGAAAGACGAAGAAGCAGATGCACTGGACCGCGCGTGGACCTCAGGCCCAGCCGCAGGCCGCCAGGATCATGTCGATCACCTTGATGCCGGCGAAGGGCACGATGATCCCGCCCAGGCCATAGATCAGCAGGTTGCGGCGCAGCAGCGTGGCCGCGCCGAGCGGCCGGTACACCACCCCCTTGAGCGCCAGCGGGATCAGCGCCACGATGATCAGCGCGTTGAAGATCACCGCCGACAGGATGGCCGAGGCCGGGGTGGCCAGGCCCATCACGTTGAGCTGGTTGAGCTGCGGGTAGGTCGTGGCGAAGGCGGCCGGGATGATGGCGAAGTACTTGGCGACGTCGTTGGCCACGCTGAAGGTGGTCAGCGAACCGCGCGTCATCAGCATCTGCTTGCCGATCTCGACGATCTCGATCAGCTTGGTCGGATTGCTGTCGAGGTCGACCATATTGCCGGCCTCCTTGGCCGCCTGGGTGCCGCTGTTCATCGCCACCGCCACGTCGGCCTGCGCCAGCGCCGGCGCATCGTTGGTGCCGTCGCCGGTCATCGCCACCAGCCGGCCTTCGCCCTGGTACTGGCGGATCAGCTTGAGCTTGGCCTCGGGCGTGGCCTCGGCGAGAAAGTCGTCGACGCCGGCTTCGGCAGCGATCGAGGCCGCGGTGAGGCGGTTGTCGCCGGTGATCATCACGGTCTTGATGCCCATGCGGCGCAGTTCGCCGAAGCGCTCGCGGATGCCGGTCTTGACGATGTCCTTCAGCTCCACCACACCGAGCACGCGCACGCTGGCGTCGGGCGCGTCGGTGCGCCCGGACGGGCCGGCCACGGCCTCGGCCACCACCAGCGGCGTGCTGCCCGCGCGCGCCACGTCGTCCACCGCCTGCTGCACGGCATCGGGGAACTTGCCGGCGCGCTCGGTGACGAACCTGCGCACCGCATCGGCAGCGCCCTTGCGCACGCTGCGCATTGCGGCACCGCTGCCGAGGTCGACGCCGCTCATGCGCGTCTGCGCGGTGAAGGGCACGAACAGCCGCCCGGCGGCCGCATCGGCGCCGCCGTCGGACAGGTTGGCGCCGGCCTGCTGCCGTGCCAGCGTGACGATGCTGCGCCCTTCGGGGGTTTCGTCGGCCAGCGACGACAGCCAGGCGGCCTCGGCCAGCTGCTGCGCCGACACGCCCGGCGCAGTGACGAAGCGCGAGGCCTGACGGTTGCCGTGCGTGATGGTGCCGGTCTTGTCGAGCAGCAGCACGTCGACGTCGCCGGCGGCCTCGACCGCGCGCCCGGAGGTGGCGATCACATTGGCCTCCATCATGCGGCTCATGCCCGCCACGCCGATGGCCGATAGCAGGCCGCCGATGGTGGTCGGGATCAGGCACACCAGCAGCGCCACCAGCACCGTGATGGTCACCGGCAGGCCGGCCTTGGTCACGAACACGCTGTAGACCGAGAAGGGCTGCAGCGTGGCGGTGGCCAGCAGCAGCACGATGGTCAGGCCCACGAGCAGGATGGTCAGCGCCAGCTCGTTGGGGGTCTTCTGGCGCTTGGCGCCTTCGACCATGGTGATCATGCGGTCGATGAAGCTCTCGCCCGGGTTGGTGGTGATGCGCACCACGATCCAGTCGGACAGTACGCGCGTGCCGCCGGTGACCGAGGAGAAGTCACCGCCGGACTCGCGGATCACCGGCGCCGATTCGCCGGTGATGGCGCTCTCGTCGACCGAGGCCACGCCTTCGATGACCTCACCGTCGCCGGGGATCATGTCGCCGGCCTCGATCAGCACCACGTCGCCGCGGCGCAGCGCGGTGGCCGCGCGCGGCTCGGTGGCACCGGCGGCGCGCGCCCCGGCGCCGGCCTGGGTGCCCGCCTTGAGCAGTTTGGCCGTCACCGTGGTCTTGAGCCCGCGCAGCGCCTCGGCCTGCTGCTTGCTGCGGCCCTCGGCCAGTGCCTCGGCGAAGTTGGCGAACAGCAGCGTGAACCACAGCCACACCGTCACCGCCAGGATGAAGCCGGCGCTCTCACCGCCCGCGGCGGCGGGCGAGAACAAGGCGCGGAAGTACAGCACCGTGGTCAGGATGCTGCCCACGTAGACGACGAACATCACCGGATTGCGCAACTGGTCACGCGGCGACAGCTTCTTGATGGACTCGAGCAGCGCCGGCTTGACCAGCTCGGGCGCGAACATGCCGCGCCGCGCGGGCCGGTGGTGGTGGCCGCCAGCGCGGCCATGCGCGTGCGTGGCGGCGGCCGGTGCCGTGTCGGCGGAAGCCGCGCCGCCGGCCTTGGCTTGTGCGCTCATGGATTCTTGTTGCATGCGTTTCTCCGCAATCACCTTGGGGCTGCCTGCGCGCGCCACTGGCAGCGCGCCGCAGCCGGATTCCTGCTTGTTGACTCTGTTTCCTGCATCTCTGCCCTGTACCCCTGCCCTGCCGCGCTCAATGCGCAGCGGCGGCGGCGGCCGACGCCACGGGACCCTGCAGCTGCTCCGCCACCGGACCCAGCGCCAGCGCGGGGATGTAGGTCAGCGCGCCCACCATCAGCACCGAGCCGACCAGCAGCACCACGAACAGGGGTCCGTGCGTGGGCATGGTGCCGCCCGTCACCGGCAGCCGCTTCTTGGCCGCGAGCGAACCCGCCATGGCGAGAATGGGCACGATGATCCAGAAGCGCCCGAACCACATCGCCACGGCCAGCAGCACGTTGTAGAAGGGCGTGTTGGCCGACAGGCCGGCGAAGGCGCTGCCGTTGTTGTTGGCGGCCGAGGACAAGGCGTAGAGGATCTCGGAGAAGCCGTGCGTGCCCGGGTTGAACACGCCCGCGCGCCCGGCCTCGGTCATCACCGCCACCGAGGTGCCCAGCAGCACCAGCAGCGGCGTCACCAGGATGGCCACGGCAGTCATCTTCATCTCGTAGGCCTCGATCTTCTTGCCCAGGTATTCCGGCGTGCGCCCGATCATCAGGCCGGCGATGAAGACCGCCAGCACCGCGTAGACCAGCATGCCGTAGAGGCCCGAGCCGACACCGCCGAAGACCACCTCGCCGAGCTGCATCAGCAGCATCGGCACCGCGCCGCCGATGGCGGTGAAGGAGTCGTGCATGCCATTGACCGCGCCGCAGGAAGCCGCCGTGGTGATGGCGGCAAACAAGGTGGTGGCGGCGATGCCGAAGCGCGTTTCCTTGCCTTCCATATTGCCGCCGGCCTGCAGCAGCGAGGTGGCATGGTCCACCGGCAGGCCGGCCAGTGCGGCATTGGCCTGCTGCTCCGACGCTGCCACCGCGCAGGCCATGACGACGAAGATCACTGTCATCGCCGCCAGCACCGCCACGCCCTGGCGCCGGTCGCGCACCATCTCGCCGAAGCTGAAGCACAGCGCGGCGGGGATCAGGAAGATGGCCAGCATCTCGATCAGGTTGGCGAGCTCGGTCGGGTTCTCGTAGGGGTGGGCCGAGTTGGCATTGAAGAAGCCGCCGCCGTTGGTGCCCAGCATCTTGATGGCTTCCTGCGAGGCCACCGGCCCCATCGCCAGCGTCTGCTTGTCGGTGCGCGCCGGCTCGGTCACCGGCTGGCCCTTGGCATCGAGCACCGGCTGGCCGGCCGCGTCGACCTTGGGCTGGCTGTACTCGACCGCCTGCACGAGGCTGACGTCCTTATAGGCGTCGAAGTTCTGGATCACGCCCTGGCTCACCAGCACCAGCGCCGTCACCACGGACAGCGGCAGCAGCACGTAGAGCACCGAGCGCGTGATATCGACCCAGAAGTTGCCGATGGTGGACGCGCTCTGGCGCGCGAAGCCGCGGATCAGCGCGAACAACACGGCGATGCCGGTGCCGGCCGAGACGAAGTTCTGCACCGTGAGCGCCAGCATCTGGGTCAGGTAGCTCATGGTCGACTCGCCGGCATAGCCCTGCCAGTTCGTATTGGCGACGAAGCTGACCGCGGTATTGAAGGCGGAGTCGGGGGTGACCGCGCCGAAGCCCTGCGGGTTCAGCGGCAGCATGCCCTGCACGCGCTGCAGCGCGTAGACCGCGACCACGCCGAGCATATTGAAGGCGATCACGGCCACCGTGTACTGCTTCCATCCCATCTCCGCACCCGGGCGCACGCCGCCCAGGCGATAGAGCCCGCGCTCGAGCGGGCGTCCCCACGCGGTCAGGCGGAAGGCATCGTCCTCCATCGCGCGGCGGATATAGCGCCCGAGAAAGGGCGCGACGGCCAGCAGGATGGCGAGGTAGAGGGCCAGCAGGCCCAGGAATTCGGTGGACATCAGAATTTCTCCGGCCGGAACAGCGCAACGAGGAGGTAGACGAAGACGGCGACGGCGAGCGCGCCGCCCAGCAGATCGGCCCAGTCCATCACAGCCCCCTGTCGCCGGCGTTGTTCTGCACCGGAGCGGCGCCGGATTCGCCGCTTCCGTGTCGCTCGCCGCCCGGGGGCGCCTTGGCGCCGAGCGCGGCGCACAGCAAGAGCAGCGCGCCGGTCAGCGCGCCGAACAGCAGCAGCACGATGAAATAGATCCCGTCCATGGCAAATAAGAAGCGTGCGTGGTTGACGCCTCGCAGATTAAGGACGGACCGGTAAAAACGGGGTAGAGAGACGGGAGGGGGATGTAAAGAAGATATAAAAACGCGCGCGACCGGGGTTCACGCAGGCGGGACAATGCTCGCAGGGCATTGGACGTCCGCAGGACGGCCCGCAGGGCGAGCGCCAGCTCGCAACCCAGCGGCTTTGGTCTGCGAGGCAACAGCCTGTTTCGACTCCCCTGCGGGGAGCCGACTGTAGTGGTCCAATGATCTTGGACACCTCAAAAGGTAGACTTTCGGTCAACCAGTGAGGTGTAAATGGGACGTAAAGATTTCTCGGACGAGTTCAAGTCAGATGCGGTCAATCTGGTCTTGGAGCAGGGCTACAGCGTCAGTAAGGCCGCGCAGGCGCTAGGCATTGGCGAGACGGCACTGCGCCGCTGGCTGGGCCAGCGGCAAGCCAAGGCCAAACCGGCGCAGAGCCAGGTCACGAGTGATCTGACCCCGGAGCAGCGCCGCATCCGCGAGTTGGAGCAGCAGGTGGCGCAGTTGGAGCGGGAGCGTGACATCCTAAAAAAGTCCACGGCCTTCTTCGTCAAGGAACTCGATCGCAATACGAAGTGATCGCGCTGATGGAGAAGGCGTGGCCGGTCGCAGTGATGTGCGCGCTGCTGGAGATGCCCCGTAGCAGCTACTACGCGTGGAAGGCCAGAAGGGATCGACCGCGTGCCCGGCGTCAGGCGTTGGTGCACGAAGTCACGGCAATCCATCAAGCTAGCGGGCAAAGCTACGGTAGTCGTCGCATGGCGCAGGAGCTCCGGCGACGCGGCCACGACATCGGCCGGTACCGGGCACGCGGACTGATGAAGGAAGCCGAGGTCGTCGTACGTGCTCGGCGCCGGCATTACTACAGCAAGGGCGGCACATCGTCGGCCATCGCGCCAAACCGGCTCAATCGCCAGTTCGAGGTAGCTCAGCCCAATCGGGTCTGGGCCGGGGATGTGACATTTATCTGGACCCAGCAGGGCTGGCTCTACCTTGCCGTTGTGATTGACTTGTACTCACGGCGCGTGGTGGGCTGGGCCTTTTCGTCCTCGGCTGACACCCGCCTGGTGAGTCGGGCGCTGAGGCTGGCGCTGGAGAGCCGACGCCCGGGCAAAGGACTTATGTTCCACTCGGATCAGGGCAGTCAGTACTCCAGCCTCGCATTCCAGGCGATGCTGCACGACGAGGGCATTACCCCCAGCATGAGCCGGGCCGGCAACTGCTGGGATACGCGGTGGTGGAGCGGTTTTTCTGCTCACTGAAGGGCGAACGCATACGGGACCGGGCCTACCGCGACCATGCTCAGGCCCAGGCGGACATCACGGACTACGTGCTGTTCTTCTACAACCAGCAGCGATTGCACTCGGCCGTAATGAACATGCCGCCGGCCGAGTACGAGGCTTTCAAACGAAGGGCTGCCTGAAAAAGTGTCCAAGATTACTTGACCACCACAGACCTACTTTCTTGTCTTGCCAAGAAAGTAGGCAAAGAAGGCGCGCCGGATGCGGCTTAACACCCCCTCGCGGGCTGGCGAAAAGAGCGGCCGGGCCCCAACTCGGATCGCCTTAAGGCGATCCTCAGACAGGGGGCCCTCTTTTCCGCTCTTTTCGCCAGCCCGCGAGGCGCCGCATACGGCAGGGTAAGGACGCCACGCCTCGCTTCGCTTCGGGGGAGGGTGTTCGGCCAGCTAGCTGGCCGAACACCATGCGTCGGCGTGCGATGCCGCATCCAGTCCGCGAAGGTGCCTGGCAAAGCGACGGTTTGGCCGTTCCCTCCCGTTGTGCGGCGCCTCGCGATTTGCCGTGGCCGCCGATGAAGCCCGTCCGCTGTTTGAGCGGCCGCAGGACGCGAGTTCGGACGGGCGCGGCGGCCGCGGCAAATCGCGAGGAGTCTTTCGCCGCACCCGGGTCGCCTTCTTTGCCTACTTTCTTGGCGAGACAAGAAAGTAGGTCGGCTCCCCCGCAGGGGGAGTCGAAACAGGCCGTTGCCACGATCAACCCACGCCGCTAAAGGCAAAGCGCTAAGACCCGCCGCGGCCCCCGTCACGGCGCAGCGGACATCAGAGCCAGCCGGCCTTGTGCAGCTTGCGCCAGAGCAGGCCGCAGGCCGTCACCGTGACACCGATCACCACCGGATAGGCGTAGTGGAACTTGAGTTCGGGCATGAAATTGAAGTTCATGCCGTAGAGGCTGAACACCACGGTGGGCACCGCCAGGATGGCGCCCCAGCCCGCCAGCCGCTTGACCACCTCGTTCTGCCCCACCGTCACCAGCGCCAGGTTGACCTGCACGGCGGTGGTCAGCATCTCGCGCACCACGTCCAGCGTGCGCACGAGGCGGCTGGCGTGGTCTTCGATGTCGCGGAAATAGGCCTGCAGCTCCCTCGGCACCAGGTCTCCGTGCAGGCGCACCATCTGGCTGCAGATGTCCTCGATCGGGAAGACCGCGTTACGCAACCGCAGCACCTGCCGCTTGATGTGGTACAGGCGTTCGATCGCGCCGCGGTCGAACTCGTCGCGGAAGATGCCCTGCTCCAGCTTCTCGAAGGCGTCCTCGAGCCGCGTGACGATCGGCATGTAGTGGTCGACCACGAAATCGGTCAGCGCGTACAGCACGTAGCCCGGGCCGTTGGCCAGGCCGTGGCGGTCCTGTTCGCAGCGCTCGCGCACCGGCACGTAGGTGTCGCTGGCGCCGTGGCGCACCGACACCACGTAGCGCGGCCCGACGAAGAGATGCGTCTCGCCCATCATCACGTCCTCGCCGACCAGCTGGGCCGTGTTCAGCACGATGAAGACCGAATCGCCGTAGCTTTCGATCTTGGGCCGCTGGTGCGCATCGAGCGCGTCCTCGACCGCCAGGTCGTGCAGGCCCAGCGCCGCCTGCACCCGGCGCAGCAGCGGCAGGTCCGGCTCGTGCAGGCCGAGCCAGACGAAGGTGCCCGGCGTGGCCAGCACTTCGGCGAACTGTTCGATGCCGACGTCCGCCAGGCGCTTGCCGTCTCGGTAGGCCACGCTGTTGACGATCGCCCCCATGGATTCCCCTAGTATCGAGATGCCGAATCGTAGCAAGCGCAGCGCATGGCTGTCGCCCGCGCCGCATGGCGGCAGGCCTGCGCGGCGCGGGCGCGCCGCATGCGGCACTGGCACGCCCCGGGGCCGGCGCGCCTGCCAGCAATTGTTACAGTTCGCGCCCAAGACGACGTTAGAATGTGGCATTTCCACGGTCACCGGCCCCATGTCCCAGAAGAAATCGCCACGTTTCGAGCTGCGCAGTGGCAACGTCGATGCCCTCCTCCTGTCCCTAGAGACCGCTGACATGTCCGCGCTCAGGGACGACCTCCTGTCCCGTTTCGAAGCCACTCCCGATTTCTTCTCCGACGACGTGGTGGCGCTGGACCTGCGCCGCCTGCAGGACGATACGCCGGTCGCGCTGGAACAGGTGATCGACACGCTGGCCACGCTCAAAGCGCGCGCCATCGGCGTGGTGGCGCGCCCCGCGCAGCGCGGCTGGGCCGGCGGCTTCGGCCTGCCGCTGCTCGACAGCCAGAGCCGCCGCGGTGCCAAGGCAGGCCAGCCGGCCCGGCCCGACCCGGCCGCGGACGAGGCGAGGCAAGCCGCGACGGCCAAGGAAGCGGCCGCGGCCGCGGCCAGCGCGCCAGCGCCGGCGCCGGCGCCCGCTCCCGAGCCGGTGCGCCAGGCCGTGCCGACCTTGCTGATCGACAAGCCGCTGCGCTCGGGCCAGCAGGTCTACGCCCAGGGCGACGTGGTGATCCTGGACCTGGTCAGCTACGGCGCCGAGGTCATCGCCGAAGGCAACATCCATATCTACGCCCCGCTGCGCGGCCGTGCGCTGGCGGGCGTCAAGGGCAATCCGGACGCGCGCATCTTCTGCACCTGCCTGGAACCCGAACTTATTTCCATCGCCGGCATCTATCGCACCGCAGAGCAGACGCTGCCGGCGGAGATACTGGGCAAGTCCGCCCAGGTGCGCCTGGCCCAAGAAAAACTGATCCTCGAGCCGCTCCGCATGAAATAAGCGCGGCGGCCAAGACCTGAACTCAAGCAAGCAACCCTAATACTGGACCAAGAGCCATGGCAAAAATCATCGTTGTGACCTCCGGCAAGGGAGGCGTCGGCAAGACCACCACCAGCGCCAGCTTTGCGGCGGGCCTGGCCCTGCGCGGCCACAAGACGGCCGTGATCGATTTCGACGTCGGCCTGCGCAACCTCGACCTGATCATGGGCTGCGAGCGCCGGGTGGTCTACGACCTGATCAATGTGGTGCAGGGCGAGGCCAACCTGAACCAGGCGCTGATCAAGGACAAGAAGTGCGAGAACCTGTTCATCCTGCCGGCCTCGCAAACCCGCGACAAGGAAGCGCTGACGCGCGACGGCGTGGAGAAGGTGATCAACGGCCTGGTCGACATGGGCTTCGAATACATCGTGTGCGACTCGCCGGCCGGCATCGAGAGCGGCGCGCTGATGGCCATGTACTTCGCCGATGAGGCGCTGGTGGTGACCAACCCCGAGGTGTCCTCGGTGCGCGACTCCGACCGCATCCTCGGCATCCTGGCCTCCAAGACCAAGCGTGCCACCGAGGGCGGCGAGCCCATCAAGGAGCACCTGCTGATCACCCGCTACAACGCCAAGCGCGTGCACGGCGGCGAGATGCTGTCGCTGACCGACATCCAGGAAATCCTGCGCATCAAGCTGATCGGCGTAATCCCCGAATCCGAGGCCGTGCTGCATGCCTCCAACCAGGGCACGCCCGCCATCCACCTGGAGGGCAGCGACGTGGCCGACGCGTACGGCGACGTGGTGGACCGCTTCCTCGGCAAGGACAAGCCGATGCGCTTCACCGATTATCAGAAGCCGGGTCTGCTGTCGCGTATCTTCGGCAACAAGTAAGAACAAGGAGGACTGTACCCATGTCGATTCTGTCCTTCCTCCTCGGGGAGAAGAAGAAAACCGCGGCGGTGGCTAAGGAACGGCTGCAGATCATCCTGGCCCACGAGCGCACCGGGCACTCCGCGCCCGCCGACTACCTGCCTGCGCTGCAACGCGAGCTGGTGGCGGTGATTTCCAAGTACGTCAAGATCAGCAACGAGGATCTGCGGGTCAGCCTGGAACGCCAGGACAACCTCGAAGTCCTGGAAGTCAAGATCGAGATTCCCCAGGGCTGACGGCAGCCGGGCGCCTTGCGAGGCACCCGGCGCCTGCCCCGCGAGGCGGCGCGTCGCGCCGCCTCCAATCCCCTCTTTCGGGTGCTTTTTCCTGCTCCGGATGTGCGGTTGCGAACACGTGTCGCGGCCAGACAACGGTTTGCGCGGGAAATGTCAGCTCAATTACTCAGTTTGCTCCTAAGTTCCCGCCATTTTGATAAATTTTGGCGGCGTTACGACAAGACGTAACTTTGTGTGTCCCCGCGATCCGGCGTCACGCAATCAGAACGACAGAAAAGGAGCACCATGAAGAAATCAGCCCTGACCCTTGCAGCAGGCGTCCTGCTGGCCGGCAGCGCCTACGCCCAATCCAACTCGGTCACCTTGTACGGTATCGCTGACGTCAGCATCCGCTACACGACCAACTCCAACGGCAAGAATGACGGCCTGTGGCAGATGACCGACGGCGCGGTGACGCAAAGCCGCTGGGGCCTCAAGGGCGCGGAAGACCTGGGTAACAACCTGAAGGCGATCTTCCAGCTGGAAAACGGCTACAGCATCCAGAACGGCACCAAGAGCGACTCGAGCCGCCTGTTCAATCGTCAGGCCTATGTGGGCCTGGCCGGCGACTTCGGCACCATCAAGCTGGGCCGCCAGTACACCGAGGGCTTTAACTTCTTCGGTGACTACGACCCGCTGACCATCGGCAACTACAACAACAACGCCTGGCCGTTCTTCCTGACCCGCTTCCGCGCGGACAACGTGGTCAGCTACTCGGGCCACTACGGCGGCCTGAACCTGGGCGCCAGCTACGGCTTCGGCGAGGTCCCGGGCAGCATCACGGCGAACCAGTACTTTGGCGCACGCGCAGCCTACGAACAGGGCCCGTGGGGCGTGGGCGGCATTTACCAGGAAGTCCGCGACGCCAGCGGCAACCGCCAGCAGATGTGGGGCGCCGCCGGCAAGTACGGCATCGGCCCGGCCAAGCTGTTCCTGGGCTACTTCGGCGGCAAGGACCGCACCGGCATCATCGACAGCGGCTTCATGAACGCCGACCCGTCGGTGAGCGGCAACCCGGTTCCGGTAGGCGGCAGCGCCGTGACCAACCCGCGCAAGGACACCGGCGGCTACCTGGGCGTGACCTACCAGGCCACCCCGGCGCTGGCGCTGACCGGTGTGTTCTACGGCGACCACATCGAAAACAAGAACGGCCTGGCGAACAACGCCGGCAACCGCTACACCGGCGTGCTGCTGGCCGAGTACTCGCTGTCCAAGCGCACCCAGGTCTACGGCACCGTGGACTTCACCAAGGTGACCGGCGGCGCCATCACCGAACTGCCGGGCCGCACCAACCAGCTGGGCGTGGCAACGGGTATCCGCCACATCTTCTGATTGTCGGTTTGATCAGTTGGCAGAAAGGCACCTCCGGGTGCCTTTCTTTTTTTCGGGCGCGGACGGATCCTCAGCTTGCCGCCGGGACCGCGTCCGGCGGGCCTTCGCAGCGCTCCAGCCACTCAAGGCGGTAGCCGTGCGTGTAGACCGCCACCAGATCCATGCCGTTGCCAGGGTGCAGGCCCAGCTTGCTGCGCACGCGCGACATATGGGTATCGATGGTGCGCGACAGCGGCGCGATCTCGCGGCCCCAGACCGCTGCCACGATATGGTCGCGCGACACGATGCGGCCTTCATTGCGGAACAGCAGCACCGCCAGGTCGAATTCCTTGGGTGTCAGCCTGAGCATCTGGCCGTGGCGCGTGGCGGTGCGCGCCGCGCAGTCGAGGGCAAAGACCCCCAGTTCGATCGGTGCGTTGCCCGGGCGCGGCCCCGCGGCGGCACGGCGCAACAGCGCCTGCAGGCGCGCCACCAGCTCGGCCGGGCGGATGGGCTTGATCATGTAGTCGTCGGCGCCGGCACCCAGCCCGCCCACGATGTCCTCCTCGGCATCGCGGCAGCTCAGGAACATCGCCGGCATGCGCCGGTCCACATTGGCGCGGACCCAGCACAGCAAGTCCTTGCCGCTCATGTCGGGCACCTGCCAGTCGAGCAGCAGCACGTCGAAGCTGTGCTCGCGCAGACCCAGCATCAGGTCGCGCGCGGCGCCGAAACTGACGCAGTTCAGGCCCGCGTTGTGCAGGACGTGCCGGATCCATGCAGCCTGCGCCGGATCGTCTTCTAGCGATGCGATTCTCTTTTCCATCGGGTTCGTCTCCGTCTTGGATGCCGCCGTGCCTCCTGCCATGCGCCGCGCGTCGGGCGGCACAAGACGCGGGGCAGGACCATTCAAACCGCTCGAACCGGAAAAGACACTGCGACTAGTCTCAAATCCGTCAGCGATTCTGTATCGAGCCACCGGCCCGGCCAGGCCGGCGAATGCCGTCCAGAGACAAAAGTTGACTTTGGCCACAGCAGACGTGGCGTCTAAGATGACGAACCGTCACGAGCCCGCCAGGAGAGATCCCGATGAAAGTCGCCGCTCTGCAAGACGATCCGACCCAGGCACTGCTGCTGGAACAGACGCTGCTGCTGAACGGCCATAGCTGCGTGCGCTTCCGCGGCGGCCAGGCGCTGATGCAGGCGCTGCGCCGGGAGCCTTTCGACATGCTGCTGCTCGATTGGGAGGTGCGCGGCATCGCCGGGCGCGACGTGCTGCTGTGGATACGGCGCGCGCTCGGCGCCGAGCTGCCCGTGATGCTGCTGAGCGAGCGCGACGACGAAGCACACATCGCGAACTGCTTTGCCGATGGCGCCGATGCCATCGTCGCCAAGCCGCTGCGTCATGCCGAACTGGCGGCGCGCGTGCAGGCGCTGGCGCGGCGCACCAGCCCAGCCGCCAGCTCCGGGGAGCTGACCGTGGGCGTGTTCCGCTTCGCCATCGCCGAGCGGCGCGCCTATGTCAGGGACGAGTGCGTGCCGCTGGCGCCGAAGGAATTCGACCTCGCCATGCTGCTGTTCCGCCATGCCGGGCAGCTGGTGCTGCGCCAGACCTTGTGCGACCACGTCTGGCGCCGCGCCGTGCCGCAGACCTCGCGCACCATCGACAGCCACCTGTCGCGCGTGCGCACCAAGCTCGGCCTGTGGCCGCACAATGGCGTGCGGCTGAGCTCGATCTGCGCGGTCGGCTGCCGGCTCGACCTGATCGAGCCGCGCAGCGTTGCCGCCTTGCGCGCCCTCAGTCCGCCTTGATGCCGGCTACACGCACGATGCGCGCGTTGCCCTCGTACTCGCGACGATCCGCCAGCACTGATCAGGCCGCCCCCGAGCCGATCGCCGCGATCCCGAGATGCAGCGGCCGGTCCGGCCACAGCGTGACGTTCAGCACCGGGCGCGGCGCGCTCATCCCCGCCGGGACCGACAGCGCGAAACGCTGCAGCAGCATCGCGGCGATGACGGTCATCTCGGTCGCCGCCAGATGCTGTCCGAGACAGACCCTCGGCCCCGTGCCGAAAGGCATGTACGCGCCGCGCGGCACGGCTGGCGCATTCTCGGCGAAGCGCTCCGGGCGGAATGCGTCCGGCTCGGGAAACCATCTCGGGTCGTCATGCATCAGTTGCAGCGGCAGCATGAACAGCGTCTTCGCGGGCAACTGCCATCCGCCCAATGCGATCGGCCGTAGCGCGCGACGGCTCATCCTTACGACTGGGCGACGCTGGCGCTCGACGAGGGCTTCGCCGATCAGGCGCACCTGAGCCGGACGTCCAAGCGCATCACCGGGTTCTCGCCGAGCGAGTTCGCGCAACGCTTCGCCGACGACGAGTCGTTCTGGATGTATCGGCTGTGGATGTGACGGCCAGCGCGCGGCACGCCCGAAGCGCCGGGCCGATCGCTCCCCGCCCGCCATCTCACGCTGACATTCCAAGAGTAGAATGTTAGACATTTAACGGCATGGGCTGGACACGCTGCCCTGACGTCATTCCAGGAGCCTGCGATTGAATCCGTCGCTGAATGTCGAGCGCAAGGGGGTTGCCCTCTATATCCAGATCGCGAGCCTGCTGCGTGGGCGAATCCGGCAAGGTGACTGGAAACGCGGCGACCAGTTGCCGCCGATTCCTGCACTGTGCGCGTTCTACAACGTGGGCACCATCACCATCCGCCAGGCGCTCGCCGAACTGAGCGCCGAGGGGCTCGTGAGCAGCGCGCGAGGCCGCGGCACCTTTGTCACCGCCGACATCGTGTCGCCTGCGGACAACGTGGACCTGCGCGAGGCGATCAATGATCCGTTGAGCCTCGCGCCGGGCCAGACCATCAAGCTGCTCCTGCGTGAGCCGGCAAGCGAACTGCCCGCGGCGCTGAAGACCGGTCAGCGCGAATGCCCGGCCTACATGCGCATCCGCACGCTTCACCTGCACGACGACGAGCCCTACGGCGTGATGGACAGCTACATCGCGCGGGAAACCTACGACCGGTTTCCGAAACGCAGCGAGGAACGGCACAAGGTCGGCTACCTGGTCCGGAAGTACAACCGCATCCCGCTCGAAAAAGCCCGCCAGGAAATGACCGCCGCCTATGCGGACCAGGAGACGGCCGGCCTGCTGGCGTCACGAAGCGCAGACTGCAGCATGGCCGACGTGTTGATCCGCGCCCGGCGCTGGTGGACCGACGGCGACGGGCGCATCGTCTATGCCGGCTTATACCTCTATCGCGCCGACAGGTTCGTGCTCGACGTGACGCACGATATCGCCGGCGACGACCGCAGCGCCGATCTGATCCCGACGGTTCGCAACGATGCGCAGCCGCAACCGCAAACGACCCGCCGGAAAACCGCACGCAAGCCGGCGGCCTAGCGCCGGTTCCCGCCCCTGACGGACGCGCCGTCGCACATCGCGCCGTAGACCCAATGTCGCAGGTCCCGGCGGATCCTGTAGGCCGTCGACGGCAGCAACTGCGTCATGAACACCACGATCAGGTCCTCGACCGGATCGACCCAGAAGGCCGTGCTGGCGCCGCCTCCCCAGAAATAGTCGCCGACGCTGCCCGGCTGCATCGTGCGGGCCAGGTCCTGGGTCACCGCAAAGCCGAGGCCGAACCCGAGCCCCGGATAAACCGCCTCGCTGAACGTGGACCGCGACATCTGATCGAGGGTCCTGCCGCCCGGCAGATGATTGAGCGTCATCAGCTCCACGGTCTTGGGACTCAGGATCTGATGCCCGTCGATCGAACCGCCGTTCAGCAGCATCCGGCAGAAACGCAGGTAATCGCCGGCGGTCGACACCAGCCCGCTGCCGCCCGACGCCAGCGCCGGAACCTGGCGGAAATAGCTCGTCTCGGGATCGTCCTGCAGGATCAGGCCGCCAGTCGGCCCCGGGCGATAACAGGCGCAGAAGCGGTCGGCCTTGCCGTCCGGCACGAAGAAGCCCGTGTCGGGCATGCCGATCGGGTCGAACAGCGCGCTTTTCAGGTAGTCGGCAAACGATTGCCCGGAGATTTTCTCCACCAGATAGCCCAGCACGTGCGTCGCCACGGAGTAGTTCCACTCGTCCCCGGGGGAATAGTCGAGCGGCAGCTGACTCAGGCTGTCGATCATGCCGTCGAGGCCGCCCGGATTGGTCGGCTCGCCGAGCGCGAGCTCGCGATACGCGGCATCGACATTGGTGCGGGCCTGGAAGAAATAGGACAGTCCGGCCGTGTGGCGCAGCAGATCCACCATCAGCATTTCGCGCTCGACGGGACGCGTCTGGAATCCGCCCAGGCTGCGCGCCCCGGCGACGGCGACGCCAAGGTTCTTCCACGCCGGGATGACGCTCGAGACCGGATCGTCCAGCCCGACTAGCCCCTGCTCGACCAGCGTCATGAACGCGACGCTGGTGATCGGCTTGGTCATCGAATAGATGCGGAAGATCGCATCCTCGCGCATGGGCCGGGCGCGCTCCAGGTCCATCGACCCGGCGACGTTCACGTGCGCGAGTTCGCCGTGGCGATGAATCAGCGTCACCGCGCCCGGCAGGCGTCCGGACGCCACGTATCGATCGTTCAACCGCTCGTCGAATGCCATCAGCCGCTGCGACGACAATCCAAGATGCTCTACCCTCGTCATGCTCATGCCCCTCCGTCAACCCATTAAACATTCTAACAATAGAATGATAGCATTTTTAGGGGCGGCAGCCGGTCATCATGTTAGTCATATCTCGACGCACGCTGCATCGACGAGGGACCGGTTGCGGCGGTACACCTGCCGAGGCGTATGCCGCCAGGGTTTCACGGCGCGAGGGCGCCGGCGGAACGCTGAGTGGCGAGCGGGTGCACTGGTATCGGATGCGCAACGGTACGCCCACGCGAGCACCCAACCCTCGTCTTCGGCGGACGATCCGGCACGCGGCACGAACACCGGCTCGGTGTTCAGGTCGCCTTCCGGCACATCGGAAGGTGCGACCGTTCCTTGCTCGAGGTTGTAGCGGACGATGCCGCGAAGTTCGGCACGGTTCGGCTGCCGGCTCGACCTGATCGAGCCGCGCAGCGTTGCCGCCTTGCGCGTCCTCAGTCCGCCTTGATGCCGGCTTCGCGCACGATGCGCGCGTTGTCCTCGTACTCGCTGTGGATCGCGGCGGCGAACTGCGCCGCGGTGCCGCCGGTGGGCACCACGCCGCCCTTGAGCAGGCGGTCGCGCACGTCGGGTTCGGCCAGCGCCTTGTTTAGTTCGGCATTCAACTTGGCCAGGATGGCCGGCGGCGTCCTGGCCGGCGCGAAGATGCCGAAGGTGGAGGTCAGGTTGGCCTTGGGGATGCCCAGGTCGGCGAAGGTCGGCACGCCGGGCAGCGCATCCAGGCGCTTGGGCGCGCCCACGGCCAGCGGGCGCAGGCGGCCAGCCTGCATATGCTGGGTCAGCATCGGGCTGGCATTGGTGCTCATCACCTCGAACTGGCCGCCCAGCGCATCGTTCAGCTGCTGGCCCGCGCCCTTGTACGGCACCATGATCAGGTCGACCTTGGCCTTGGCCTTGATCTGCTCCAGCATCACGTGGCCGATGGTCCCCTGGCCCGAGGTGGCCCAGCGGACCGAGCCGGGCTTGGCCTTGGCCTGGGCCAGCAGGTCCTGGAAGGTCTTGCCGGCGAAGCTGTGCGTAGCGACGACCAGCACCGGCGAATACATCACGCTGATCACCGGCGCGATGTCATGCTGGGGATCGTAGTTGACGTGCGCCACATGCGGGGTCAGCGTCAGCGGGCTGGTCGACGAGAAGCCCAGCGTGTAGCCGTCGGCCGGGGCCTTGGCCACGGCGTCCATGCCGATGCTGCCGCCGGCACCACCGCGGTTCTCCACCACCACCGAAATGCCCATCTGCGCGGACAGCTTCTCGCCCAGCGCGCGTGCCACGGTATCGCTGATGCCGCCGCTGGGATAAGCCACGATCAGGCGGATCGGCCGGTTGGGAAAGCTGTCGGCTGCGGCCGAGGCGGCAAACGCGCAGCCGGCGAGCGCGATGGCGGCCAGCGGGCGGAGGCAGGTAGAGAGAACCATGGGAGGAGGATGCAACGAAGGATGAACGAGGGCGGGATGCAGTCCTGTGCGCGGCTGCCCCTGCGACGTGCGCGAGGCGGTGCGCAGCAAGGACGCCATCTTAGCCGATCGGCCGCTCGGCCGCCCGGCCCTCCGGCCCGCTGGCTAGCGTACCAGCGGGCGCGCCGGTGCCCACGACACGAAGGGCTCCCCGGCGCGGTCGTAGAGCCGCCATTCGGTGCCGCAGTCACGGCAGACGAAGGTCAGCTTGCTGTAGGACACGCCGGCCTCGCTGCGCTCCGTGACCGGCGCCGTATGCTGCAAGGCCAGGCCCGAGTGCGGCTCGCGCCGGCGCGCGTCGGCCGCCAGCGCGAGGCAGCGCGCGCAGGCCGGTGCCGCATCCGTGGGCGGGGTGGAGGAAACATCTGGCGTCATGCCTGCCATGATGCCGCAAAATTCTGCGCAGCAACATCCGCTGCGGCTGGCGCGCCTGGCCGGCAGATGCCAGCAGATGTCGACAGATGCTGGAACAGGCCACGACCAGCCGCTACGTGCATGCCGTGCCGCTTGTATCGGGGCATCACCGCTGCAGCCATCGCCTACGCGCGACGCCCGCCGCCCACCGCACGTGCTTCGGCCTCCGCCTCGGCCGCCACTGCGGCTGCCCGCATGGGCGGCCGCGCCCCGGCCGCACCGCCCTGCTGCCCCAGCCAGACGCTGGCCAGCACCAGCAGCGCACCCGCCAGCTGCACCGGCGTCAGGCCCTGGCCGAGCACGGCATAGCCCAGCAAGGTCGCCACCACCGGACTCAGCAGGCCGAGCGCCGACACGGCCGGCGCCGGCAGCCGCGCGATGCCGCGGAACCACAATGCGTAGCTCAGGCCCGCGCCAGCCACGCCGAGCCAGGCGTAGGCGGCCAGGTTGGCCGCGCTGAGGGTGGCCGGCAGCGGCTCCAGCGCCAGGGCGAAGGGCAGCAGGAACAGGCCGCCGCTGCACAGTTGCCAGCCGGTCAGCACCAGCGGCGCCACGGGCGGGCGCCAGCGCCGCGTCAGCACGGTGCCGACGGCCATCGACACGGCGCCCGCGCTGGCCGCCGCCAGCCCGACGGCATCCAGCCGCGCCGCGGGCCCGAGCACCAGCAAGGCCACGCCCAGCAGCCCACCGGCGCCGGCAGCCCAAGCGAGCGCGCCCGGGCGGGTGTCGAGCAGCGCCCAGGCCAGCCCCACCACCAGCAGCGGCTGGATGGCGCCGACTGTAGCTGCCACGCCGCCCGGCAGGCGATAGGCGGCAATGAACAGCATGGCCTGGAAGAAGCCGATATTGAGGATGCCCAGCACCGCTGCCTTCCACCACCATGCGCCGCGCGGCAGGCGCCGGCCCAGCAGCAGCAGCGCGAGGCCCGCCGGCAGGGCGCGGATCACGCCCGACAGCAGCGGCTGGCCCGGGGGCAGCCACTGGCTGGTGACAAGGTAGGTGCTGCCCCAGATGGCCGGACCCAGCGCGGTCAGCAGGGTGTCCAGTCCGCGCGCCGGCGTTGCTCGGTCTGCTTTCATATCAAGAATCTCGATATCAAGATACATTCCACTTTACGAAACCAATATCTTGATGTCAAGATTCCTGCCTCGATGTCATCCCGCAGCCCATGGCCACACGCACCAAGACGCCCGCTCCCGCACGCCGGATGGCACGCGCCGCCGCTCCCGCCCAGGACGCGACCGCACCGGCGCAGCAGCCCGACCGCGTCGACCGCATCCTCGCGCAGTGGGCGCGCGAGCGGCCGGACCTGGACGCCTCGCCGATGGGCGTGATCGGCCGCCTGCGGCGGCTCGACCGCCATGTCGGCCGCGCCGTCGAGGCCGCGCTGGCCACGGCCGGCCTGAACGGCTGGGAGTTCGACGTGCTGGCCACGCTGCGCCGCAGCGGCGCCCCGCACGCGCTGTCGCCCGGCGCGCTGCTGGATTCGCTGATGATCACATCGGGCACCATGACCAACCGGCTCGATCACCTGGAGCGCGCCGGCCTGGTGCGCCGCAGCCCCAATCCGGAAGATCGCCGCGGCCTGCTGATCGAACTGACGCCCGCTGGCCTTGAGCGCGTGGATCGCGCGCTCGATGTCCACCTCGAAAATGAGCACCGCCTGTTGTCCGGGCTCAATTCGGCCGAGCGCGACCAGCTCGCCGGCCTGCTGCGGCGCCTGCTACTGTCGTTCGAGCCGCCGGCCTGAGCGGCGGCGCCCCTGTTTTGCTCATTACAACCCCGATTACAACCACGATCCGTCAACGGAGACTCCGCATGCACCTCTCGTTTTCCCCTCGACACGCTCGTCCGCTGACACTGCTGGCCGCCTGCGCCGCGCTGTGCGCCGGCCTGGCCGCGCCGGCCCTAGCCGCGCCGATGGAGCCCGCCTGGAAGCTGTCCCAGCAGGAAAAGCCGGCCCTGATCGACACCATGAAGGACCTGGTGTCGATCGAATCCGGCAGCAAGGACCTCGAGGGCCTGGACCGCATCGCCACGCTGATCCGCGACCGCCTCGCCGCGCTCGGCGGTGACGCCCGGCTGGTGGAGCCGAGCGAGGTCTACCGGATGGAAGACACGCCCGAGAAGGTCGGCAAGGCAGTGCTGGCGCAGTTCCACGGCAAGGGCAAGCGCAAGATCATGCTGATCGCCCACATGGACACGGTCTACCTGCGCGGCATGCTGGCGCAGCAGCCGTTCCGCGTCGAGGGCGACCGCGCCTACGGCCTGGGCATCGCCGATGACAAGAACGGCGTGGCCGTGATCCTGCACACGCTGGCCATCCTGAAGAAGATGAACTTCCAGGACTACGGCACGCTGACGGTGCTGATCAACGGCGACGAGGAAATCAGCTCGCCGGGCGCGCGCGCCATGCTGAGCCGGCTCGGCGCCGAACAGGATGCGGTGTTCTCCTGCGAGGCCACGCGCGTCAACGGTGACCGCCTCTCGCTGGCCACCAGCGGCATCGGCGCCGCGCTGCTCAAGGTGCACGGCAAGGCCTCGCATGCCGGCGGCGCGCCGGAACAGGGGCGCAACGCCCTCTACGAGCTGTCGCACCAGATCCTGCAGATGCGTGACCTGTCCGACCCGGCCACCGGCCTGAAGGTGAACTGGACCGTCGCTTCGGCCGGGACCAACCGCAATGTGATCCCCGCCATCGCCAGCGCGCAGGCGGACGTCCGCGTGCTGCGCACGGCCGACTACGATGCGCTGGAGCGCACGCTGCAGGAGCGCGTGAAGAAGCAGCTGATCCCGGATACCAAGGTCGAGGTCAAGTTCGAGCGCCGCCGCCCGCCGCTGGAGGCCACGCAGGCCTCGCGCGCGCTGGCCGCGCACGCGCAGGGCGTCTATGCCGAGATCGGCGAGAAGCTGGCGGTGTTCGACACCGCCGAAGGCGGCGGCACCGACGCGGCCTTCGCCGCCGCGGCCACCAAGGCGCCGGTGATCGAACGCTTCGGCCTGCGCGGCTTCGGCGCGCACTCGAACGACGCCGAGTACGTCGACCTGAATTCGGTGGCGCCGCGCCTCTACCTGCTGACGCGCATGATCATGGACGTGTCGCAGGACAAGGCCGCTCGCTGAAAGCGCGGTACGAGCTGCCCCTGCCGGGGCGGCCCGAGGAAAAAAAACGGGAGCCTGTGCTCCCGTTTTTCATTGCCGGCTCAGGCTCAGGCCGGCTTCCTGTGCCGCAGGTCCGGCAGGAATACCGCCAGCAACCCCAGCAGCGGCAGGAAGGCGCACAGCTGGTAGACCGACTCGATGCCGTGCGCGTCCGCCAGCCTGCCCAGCACGGCGGCACCGATGCCGCCCATGCCGAAGGCGAAGCCGAAGAACAGGCCGGACACCATGCCCACCTTGCCTGGGATCAGCTCCTGCGCGAACACCAGGATGGCCGAGAAGGCCGAGGCCAGGATGAAGCCGATGATGAAGGACAGCACACCCGTCCAGAACAGGTTGGCGTGCGGCAGCATCAGCGTGAACGGCGCCACGCCCAGGATGGAGGCCCAGATCACACGCTTGCGGCCGATGCGGTCGCCGATCGGCCCGCCCAGGATGGTGCCCGCGGCCACCGCGAACAGGAACACGAACAGGTAGATCTGCGCGCTCTCGCGGGCCAGCCCGAACTTCTCCATCAGGTAGAAGGTGTAGTAGGTGTTCAGGCTCGCCATGTAGAAGTACTTGGAGAAGATCAGCGCCATCAGCACGACCATGGCCCGCACCACGGTGGCGGTGGGCAGCGGCTTGAGCGCGCCGGCGCCCGCCTTGCGCTTGCGCGCGCCGTGCTCCAGCTGCCGCGCATACCAGCCGCCGATCTGCCACAGCACGAAGATGGCCAGCAGCGCCGCCAGCGAGAACCATGCCACGCTCGACTGGCGATGCACGATCCCCGCCGCCAGCAGCGGGCCCATCGCGCTGCCGCCGTTGCCACCCACCTGGAAGATCGACTGCGCCAGGCCGTGCTGGCCGCCCGAGGCCATGCGCGCCACGCGCGAGGATTCCGGGTGGAAGATCGACGAGCCGGTACCCACCAGCGCGGCCGCCACCAGCAGCACGCCGTAGGTGGGCGCCACCGACAGCAGCAGCAGGCCGCACAGCGTGAAGCCCATGCCGACGGCCAGTGAACGCGGCTTGGGATGGCGGTCGGTGTAGAGGCCCACCACCGGCTGCAGCAGCGAGGCGGTGATCTGGTAGGTCAGCGTCAGCAGGCCGATCTGCGCGAAGCTCAGGTTGAAGCCCCCCTTCAACATGGGATAGATCGCCAGGATCAGCGACTGGATCATGTCGTTGAGGAAGTGGGCGAAGCTGATCGCCGACAAGACGCGGAAGCCGGTTCTCTCGGTATCGGCGGGGCGCTCGGCCGGCATGGCCGACTGGGCGGTGCCGGCCGGTGCGGATTGGGCAGGAGTGGACATTGGGGCGCTTGATTGTGTGGCAACTTGGGAATCGTCTGGCAATCCTAATTGCCGCCCCCGCGCCTGTCCTGCGAGAATAGGGCCGGAACCTTGGAGAAAAGGACATGTCGCGCACCGCCCGTCCACGCCGCACCGCGCTACCCGCCCCCGACCCCGCCTCGCTGGAACGCGCCGACACCTTCGCCGAATCTCCCGCCTACCTGCGCTACGACCGCAGCCCGATGCCGGTGACAGCGATGGCGGCCGACTATGTGCCCGGCCACATCACCAAGCCCCACCAGCATCCTCATGCCCAGCTCATCCACGCGGTGCATGGCGTGATGGTGGTGTCCACCGGCGAAGGCCAGTGGATCGTGCCTCCCACGCGCGGCATGTGGATGCCGGGGGGCACCGTGCACTGGATCCGCATGGTCGGCCGCGTGCAGATGCGCACCGCCTATATCCGCCCCGATGCCGCGGCCGGGCTGCCGCAAAGCTGTACCGTGCTCGGCATCTCACCGCTGCTGCGCGAACTGATCCTCGCGGCCATCGACATCCCGCCCCTCTACGCGCCCGATTCGCGCAATGGCCGGCTGATGCGACTGTTGCTCGACGAGGTGATGCTGGTCCCGACGCTGCCGCTGCACCTGCCCCGCCCCACCGACGCCGGACTGCGCCGGATCTGCCAGGCGCTTACCGAGTCTCCCGATACGGCGCTGACGCTGGCGCAATGGGGTGAGCTGCTTGGCGTGGATCCCAAGACCATCCAGCGCCGCTTTGCGCGCGAGACCGGGATGACCTTCGGGCAGTGGCGGCAGCAGGCGCGGCTATTGGCTGCGTTGGAGCGGCTGGCCGCCGGGGCTAAGGTGGTGGATGTGGCGCTGGATCTTGGGTATGAGAGTCCTAGTGCGTTTTCTACGATGTTCAGGAGGCAGTTTGGGGTGCCGCCTAGTGGGTTTTTTCGGTGATCGTTGCTTGTTGGTTGTTGCTGCGTTTGCGCGTTGAGGCTTGCGGCGTTGGTTGTTTGGGCCAAAGGCCTGTTTCGACTCCCCTGCGGGGAGCCGACCTACTTTCTTGTCTTGCCAAGAAAGTAGGCAAAGAAGGCGCGCCGGATGCGGCTTAACACCCCCTCGCGGGCTGGCTGAAAGAGCGGCCGGGCCCCAACTCACATCGCCTTACGGCGATGCTCAGACAGGGGGCCCTCTTTTCCGCTCTTTCAGCCAGCCCGCGAGGCGCCGCATACGGCAGGGTAAGGACGCCACGCCTCGCTTCGCATCGGGTGGCGGGTGAACCGGCAGCGAAGCTGCCGGTTCACCGAAGACTTCGCAATTCCGACGGAATGGGCAGTACCGATGGCACCCGCGTCCCGACGGTTTGGCCGTTCCCTCCCGTTGTGCGGCGCCTCGCGATTTGCCGTGGCCGCCGATGAAGCCCGTCCGCTGTTTGAGCGGCCGCAGGACGCGAGTTCGGACGGGCGCGGCGGACACGCCAAAATCGCGAGGGGCTTTCGCCGCACCCGGGTCGCCTTTCTTTGCCTACTTTCTTTGGCGAGACAAAGAAAGTAGGTCTGTGGTGGTCAAGTAATCTTGGACACTTTTTCAGGCAGCCCTTCGTTTGAAAGCCTCGTACTCGGCCGGCGGCATGTTCATCGCCGCCGAGTGCAATCGCTGCTGGTTGTAGAAGAACAGCACGTAGTCCGTGATGTCCGCCTGGGCCTGAGCATGGTCGCGGTAGGCCCGGTCCCGTATGCGTTCGCCCTTCAGTGAGCAGAAAAACCGCTCCACCACTGCGTTGACGCTCCTATGTCAAGTGGCGCAGGCTGAATCGGCTAGGTCGGCCAGAATGAGCGGGTACAGCTCCCTGACGATATAGCGTTTCAGACAGCGATGAATTTCCTTGTTCGACATGCCTTCCTTGGTCCGCCGCTCGACGTACGCCCGTGTTCGTGGATCGCTGCGCATGCGTACCATGGCAATGGTCCATAAGGCGTTGTTTGCAGCGCGGTCGCCACCACGATTCAGGCGATGCCGGACCGTTTTTCCAGAGGATGCCTGCAATGGGCTCGTGCCGCAAAGCGCCGCGAGCGCTGCCTCGCTTTTCAGGCGTTCGGGATTGTCGCCCGCAACGGCAACAAGTACTGCCGCCGTTTGAGGTCCAACGCCGAATCGGTCACGAAGCCGCCTGGCATGCTGGAGGGTTAGGCGTTCGAGCATGGTATCAAGCGTCTTGAGCTCTTCCACCAGCGCGAGATAGCGCTTTGCCAGCAAGCGCAGCGTGGTCGCCAGCGTTTGCAACATCGGTGTGTCGCCCAACGAGCGTAGCCGTGCACAGCTCGCAACGCATTCCGCCGTCTTCGTCTTCAGAAGACGTTCTCGGATGTCCTGCGGCGCGCTCACGAGCAATGCCCGCAACTGATTGATTGCCTGCGTCTTGGCTTTGACGGCGCTGCGACGAGCAACAGAGACCGCTCGCATCGCTTCGGCTGCTCCGGACTGCTCTTTGGGAATCGCCGATGCTTTCCCGGCGAGGACCGCTCGCGCGGCATTTTCCGCGTCGGTGGGATCAGACTTCCCGCGAGATCGGCGCGCCGCCCGGTCAGGACGATTGACTTCCAGTACCTCGATCTCATGATCGCGTAGCACGCGGGCCAGGCCAGCCCCATAGGTGCCGGTCCCTTCGACTCCAGCGCGGCACAAGCGTCCGAACGAGCTCGCCCAGGTGAGAAGATTGAGATAGCCATTGGTGTCGGCCGATACCGACTGCGTGCCGAGGAGCTTGCCCGTGCCGCTGATCACCGCCCCAACATGCTTATCCAAATGCGTGTCGACACCCAGAATCACTTCGTCTTGTTCCATGCGTGTTTTCCGTTGTAGTGGGCACATCGCCAACCCCACTCGCAGGACAGGACACTCACGGTGCAGGACAAGGCTCCTATCAGGTCACAAACGTTGGGCCCGGCAATGCTCGGGGAACGCCGGAACCCGATCGACAGGTCAACGCCAAGGCAGTTCGGCCAATCCCAGCACGGGTCAGATCGGTCCGACGTTCGAAGCGTATTTTGGATTGAGTATCCCAGCAGTTGCCGGCTCGGCTCATGCTGGGGGTAATGCCCTCGTCGTGCAGCATCGCCTGGAATGCGAGACTGGAGTACTGACTGCCCTGATCCGAGTGGAACATGAGCCCTTTGTCGGGGCGTCGGCTCTCCAGCGCCAGCCTCAGCGCCCGACTCACCAGGCGCGTGTCAGCCGAAGACGAAAAGGCCCAGCCCACCACGCGCCGTGAGTACAGGTCAATCACAACGGCAAGGTAGAGCCAGCCTTGCTGGGTCCAGATAAATGTCACATCCCCAGCCCAGACCCGATTGGGCCGAGCCACCTCGAACTGGCGATTGAGCCGGTTTGGCGCGATGGCCGACGATGTGCCGCCCTTGCTGTAGTAATGCCGGCGCCGAGCGCGTACGACGACCTCGGCTTCCTTCATCAGCCCGCGCGCCCGGTGCCGGCCGATGTCGTGGCCGCGTCGCCGCAGCTCCTGCGCCATCCGACGACTACCGTAGCTTTGCCCGCTGGCTTGATGGATCACCCTGACCTCGTGCACCAGCGCCTGACGCTGGGCACGCGGTCGATCCCTTCTGGCCTTCCACGCGTAGTAGCTGCTACGCGGCATTCCCAGCAGCGTGCACATCACTGCGACCGGCCACGCCTTCTCCATCAGCCAAATCACTTCGTATGGCGATCGAGTTCCTTGACGAAGAAGGCCGTGGACTTTTTTAGGATGTCACGCTCCCGCTCCAACTGCGCCACCTGCTGCTCCAACTCCCGGATGCGGCGCTGCTCCGGGGTCAGATCACTCGTGACCGGGCTCTGCGCCGGTTTGGCCTTGGCTTGCCGCTGGCCCAGCCAGCGGCGCAGTGCCGTCTCGCCAATGCCCAGCGCCTGCGCGGCCTTACTGACGCTGTAGCCCTGCTCCAAGACCAGATTGACCGCATCTGACTTGAACTCGTCCGAGAAATCTTTACGTCCCATTTACACCTCACTGGTTGACCGAAAGTCTACCTTTTGAGGTGTCCAAGATCATTGGACCACTACAGTCGGCTCCCCGCAGGGGAGTCGAAACAGGCCTTTGCCCCAAACAACCAACGCCGCAAGCATCAGCAAGCCAACACCCGCTCATCCAACAGCAGGCCGCTGGCCAGAACAACCAACACCGCCCACACCAGCACCCTGCCGCCCGATGAGGACAAGACGCCGCGATAGCTATTCCCTCTCCAAATACCTCTCCACCAACCTCGCCCAGTACGCCGCCCCCACTGTCAACAACTCATCATTGAAGTCATAACCAGCGTTATGCAGCAAAGGCTTCCCAACACCGTTGCCCAACCGCACGAAGCAACCAGGCCGCTGCTGCAGGAAGTAAGCAAAGTCCTCACTGCCGGCGATCCGCGCACAGGGCGCAACCACCTTGTCGGCGCCGACCAGTTCCTCCGCCACCTGCCGCGCGAACTCAGTCTCCCGCTCGCTGTTGACCAGCACCGGGTAGCCACGCTGGTAGTCGATCTCGGCCGTGGCGCCATAGCCTTCAACGTGGGCGCTGACCAGCTGGCGGATGCGCGCTTCCAGCGCCGCGCGCACTTCGGGGGAGAAGGAACGCACGCTCAGTTCCATGCGCGCGCTGTCCGGGATGACGTTGGGCGCGTGGCCTGCATGCAGCGTGCCGATGGTGACGACCGCGGTTTCGTTGGGATCGATGTTGCGGGCCACCACGGACTGCAACGCCATCACCAGGCTGCCGGCCACCAGGATGGGGTCGACCGACTGGTGCGGGCGCGCCGCGTGGCCGCCCTTGCCGCGAATGGTGATGGCCACGGTGTCGCAGGCCGCCATCAGCGGACCGGCGCGGAACAGGAAGGTGCCGGTTTCCACACCGGGGTGGTTGTGCAGGCCGAAGATGGCGTCGCAGGGGAAGCGTTCGAACAGGCCGTCGGCCAGCATCCGCTCGGCGCCGCCGCCGGCGCCGATTTCCTCGGCGGGCTGGAAGATCAGGTGGACGGTGCCGTCGAAGTTGCGCGTGCGCGCCAGCTGGCGCGCCGCGCCCAGCAGGATGGCCGTGTGCCCATCATGGCCGCAGGCATGCATGCGGCCCTCGTGAATGCTGGCATAGGGCAGGCCGGTGCGTTCGTGGATTGGTAGCGCGTCCATGTCGGCGCGCACGCCGACGCTGCGCCTGCCCTGCCCGCAGCGCAGGGTGCCCACCACGCCGGTGCCGCCCACGTCCCGCGTCACCTGGTAGCCCCAGGCCTCCAGCCGGGCGGCCACCAGTTTGGCAGTATGGACCTCGTCGAAGGCCAGTTCCGGATGCTGGTGGATGCAGTGGCGGATGGCGAGCAATTCCTCGCGGCTGTCCAACGTGTCGGCCAGCCCGCTGTAGCGCCGGCGGCGCGACAGGGCCTGCTGCAAGGGGGGGCCGTCAATGGAATCGGCGGTCGCGGAAGGCGGGGTGTCGAGAAGGGTCTCGAGCTCTGGGGCGTGTTCCGACATGGCGGTGCTCATTCCGGCAAGACATGTCAGCACAGTATTTCACGGTGAAAACCCCAGGGGAATGGCGCGGCCGCATTTCCGCGGCCCTGGGGCGTTTTCGATGCCGCAACTGTTGCTGCCGCGGCACGCTTTGTGTGCAAACTTTGCAGCTTGTATGAAAAGGTTTCGTGCGGGAACCCTTCGGGCGGCTGCGCAGAGCGGCCTCGCTTGCGCGGCACGCGCCCCGCGCCTCGTGCGCGGGGCGGCCATGCAAGCCTCAGCGTTCGCCGTAGGCGACCACCTTCTGCTGCTGCTCGCCCAGGCCGTCGATGCCCAGGCGCATGGTGTCGCCGGCCTTGAGGAAGCGCGGCGGCTTGAAGCCCATGCCCACGCCCGGCGGGGTGCCGGTGCAGATCAGGTCGCCGGGGTGCAGCGTCATGAAGCGGCTGACGTAGCTGACCAGCGTGGCCACGTCGAACACCATGGTGGCGGTGCTGCCCTTCTGCACGCGCTCGCCGTTGACCTCCAGCCACAGGCCGAGCGCCTGCGGGTCGGCCACCTCGTCGCGCGTGACCAGCCAGGGGCCGACCGGGCAGAAGGTGTCGCAGCCCTTGCCCTTGTCCCAGGTGCCGCCGCGCTCGATCTGGAACTCGCGTTCGGAGACGTCATTGACCACGCAGTAGCCGGCCACGTGCTCCAGCGCCGACTCACGCGCCACATTACGCGCGACGGTGCCGATCACCACGCCCAGTTCCACTTCCCAGTCGGTCTTGTGCGAGCCGAAGGGCAGCATCACGGCATCGTCGGGACCGTTCAGCGAGCTGTTGGCCTTCAGGAAGACGATGGGTTCCGCCGGCAGCGGCATGCCCGCCTCGGCAGCATGGTCGGCATAGTTCAGGCCTATCGCGACGATCTTGCCGATGCCGCTCCAGGGCACGCCGAAGCGCGCGCCCTCCAGCACGGGCAGCGAGGCCGCGTCCACCTGCGCCAGCCGTGCCAGCGCCGCGGGCGAGAGGTCGGCGGCGCCGATGTCGGCGACCACGCCGGACAGGTCGCGCACGCGCCCCTCATGATCGATCAGGCCCGGGCGCTCGGCGCCGGGCTGGCCCACTCTTACTAGTCTCATCGTCTTCCTTTGTTGTCAGTGGCGAGCCGGCGGGCGGGCTCGGACAAGCTCCGCTCGACCACGCTCAGGACTTCTCTTGCAGTGTTCTCGGAATGGCTGCGCAGTACCTGCGCCAGCCGCGGACGGCCGGGCTCGCGCAGCGCGGCCATGATGGCTTCATGTTCTTCATGCGACTCCTGCCAGCGCAAGGTGTCGGCGTTGGCCGCGCCACGTGCGCGGTGCACCTTGCTCATCAGCGCGGCGTAGATACCGGCCAGCACCGGATTGGCGGCGCCGTCGATGATCAGCTGGTGGATTTCCTGGTTGATGCGGAAGTACTCGGTGCGCCGCCCCGCGGCGTGCGCATCGATCATGGCCAGATGCCGCCGCTCCAGCCGCGCCAGGGTGGCCTCGGACAGGCGCGCGGCCGCCAGCTCGCCGGCCAGCGCCTCCAGGCCGTGCAGCGTCTCGAAAGTGGCGCGCAGTTCGTCCAGGTCGAGCGGCGCCACGCGGTAACCGATGTACTGCCGGTGCAGCACCAGGCCCTCCGACACCAGCACCTTGAGCGCCTCGCGCAAGGGCGTCTTGGAGACATCGAACAGTTCGCTGAAGGCGCGCTCGTCGATGCGGGCGCCGGGCGGCAGTTCGCCCTCCTCGATCATGCTCCGCAGCCGGGCAGCGATCTCGGCCGACATGCCGAGCGTGCGCAGGCGGGGGGTGGAGGCAAGCGTTTGTGTCACAGACATCACCAAAAGGGGGAAATGCACCACCGCAAGGCTATCACACACCAAAATTGTGCGCTTTCATCATAATAAAATCAGTGACTTACACAAGTTGTAATTACAGATTACGTATCCTATACTCCGGCCTGTTGCGCGACACACCACACATAACGACCCACTTCCACCCAGGAAAAAGGAGACAGACGTCATGCAAACCACCAGCCGGGCCGGCGCGCTAGCGGAGACCAGGAGCTCCGTGCGCTGGAAGATCTTCCTGATGATGCTGTTCCTCATCGCGATCAACTACATCGACCGGGCCTCGCTCTCGGTGGCCATGCCGCTGATCGCCAAGGAGTTCGACCTGAGCCCGACCATGCAGGGGCTGATCCTCAGTTCCTTCTTCTGGACCTACGCGTTTATGCAGGTGCCCGGCGGCATGCTCGCCGACAAGTACAAGCCGCGCATCGTGATCGCCACCGCCACCGTGTTCTGGGGCGCCTTCCAGGCCCTGGCCGCGGTCTGCACCAATGCCACTTCGCTGCTGCTGACCCGCCTGGGCCTGGGCGCGGCGGAAGCACCCATCTATCCGGCCGGCGGCAAGCTCAACGCCATCTGGATGACCCAGAACGAGCGCGGCCGCGGTGCCACCCTGCTCGACGGCGGCGCGCCGCTGGGCGCGGCGCTGGGTGCCATCATCATCACCTGGCTGATCACCGCGCTGGGCTCGTGGCGCCTGTCCTTCGTGGTGGCCGGCGTCGGTACGGTGCTGGCCGGCGCGTTTGCCTGGTACTACATCCGCAACTCGCCGCGCGAGCACAAGGGCGTCAACGACATCGAGGCGCAGTACATCGAAGAGGCGCAGGCCAGCGAGCACCGCGCCGAGCCGGCCAACCTGTCGGGCCGCTCGCTCGACTTCTTCAAGTACCGTTCGGTGTGGTGCATGGCGCTCGGCTGGATGTGCTTCAACACCGTGTTCTACGGCCTGCTGACCTGGATGCCGAACTACCTGAACAAGGTGCACGGCTTCGATATCAAGGCCATGGGCGGTGCCAGCTTCATCATCTTCTTCTCCGGCTTCGTCGGTGAACTGATCGGCGGCTGGATCGCCGACAAGTGGAAGGCCGCCGGCGGCTCGCCCAACCGCGTGATGCGCACCCTGTTCGGCATCGCCGCGGTGGTGGCCACGGTGTCGATCTTCTCGGTGGCCTACGTCAAGGACGACGTGCTGGTGGTCGCCCTGCTGTCCTCCACGCTGTTCTTCCTGCGCTGGTGCGGCCTGTTCTGGTGTATCCCGTCCATCCTGGGCACCCGCAACAAGGTGGGCGTCCTCGGCGGCCTGATGAACCTGGGCGGCAATATCGGCGGCATCTCGGTGCCCATCATCGTGGGCATGATCGTGCAGTACACCGGCTCCTACTTCCTCGCGCTGATGTTCTTCGCGGCTGCCGGCGTGGGCCTGCTGCTCACCTCGACCGCGATCGACTACGAAAAGAAGCTGCCCGTCTGAGGCGGCGCCAGCAACGACAAGCGACAAGCGCAGCGGCGCGGCGACCCATGCCGCGCCGCCATGCGCCAACTCCTGAGAGCAAACCCATGAGCAAACCCATCCGCCTCGGCATGCTGACGCCGTCCTCCAACACCGCGCTGGAACCGATTACCAGCGCCATGGTGAGCGGCCTGCCCGGTGTCAGCGCGCACTTCTCGCGCTTCACCGTCACCGAGATCTCGCTGCGCGACCAGGCCCTGGGCCAGTTCGACCTCGACAAGATCCTCGGCGCGGCACGGCTGCTGGCCGACGCCAGAGTCGACGTGATCGGCTGGAACGGCACCTCCTCCGGCTGGCTCGGCTTCGAGCGCGATGAGGCGCTGTGCCGCCAGATCACCGAGGCCACCGGCATCCCCGCCACCACCTCGGTGCTGGCGCTCAACGAGATCCTGGAAAAGACCGGCGCGCGCCGCTTCGGCCTGGCCACGCCCTACCTCGGCGACGTGCAGCAGCGCATCGTCGACAACTACGCCAGGAGCGGCTTCGACTGCGTGGCCGAGCGCCATCTCGACCTGCACGTGAACTACAGCTTCGCCGAGGTGGAAGAGGCCACTATCGCGCGCATGGTGCGCGAAGTGGCGCAAGCGCGCCCGCAGGCCATCACCACCTTCTGCACCAACCTGCGCGCCGCCCACCTGGCCGAAGCGCTCGAGGCCGAGACCGGCATCCCGCTGTACGACACCATCTCCACCGTGGTGTGGAAGTCGCTGCGCCTGGCCGGCGTGGACACGCGCGCGCTCACCGGCTGGGGCCGGCTCTTCCGCGAAGTGGAATAAGGAAAGCCGACCATGTCCGCCACCGACACCCTGGATCTCGTCATCCGCAACGCCGACGTGGTGACCGCGTCGGACCGCTTCCAGTGCGACATCGGCGTGCGCGACGGCCGCATCGCCGTGCTCGGCCACGGGCTGCCGCGCGGCACGCGCGAAGTGGACGCCAGCGGCCTGCTCGCGCTGCCCGGCGGCGTCGACGGCCACTGTCACCTCGACCAGCCCATGCCCGACGGCCTGCGCATGGCCGACGACTTCTTCACCGGCACGCGCGCCGCCGTATGCGGCGGCACCACCACCGTGATCCCCTTCGCCGCGCAGGAGAAAGGCGGTTCGCTCACGGCGGCGGTGGCCGACTACCACCGGCGCGCCGAAGGCCGCGCCGTGGCCGACTACGGCTTCCACCTGATCGTGGCCGACCCCACCCCCACGGTGCTGCGCGAGGAGCTTCCGGCACTGATCCGCCAGGGCTACACCTCGTTCAAGGTCTACATGACCTACGACGACCTCAAGCTCTCCGACCGGGAGATGCTGTCCGTGCTGGAAGTGGCCAAGGAGAACGGCGCGCTGGTGATGGTGCACGCGGAGAACTCCGACTGCATCTCCTGGCTCACGGAAAAGCTGATCGGCGAAGGCCGCATCGCCCCGCGCTTCCACGGCCTGGCCCGGCCGGCCGCGGTGGAGCGCGAGGCCACGCACCGCGCCATCACCTTCGCCGAGCTGGTCGACGTGCCCATCCTGATCGTGCACGTCTCCGGCAAGGAGGCCATCGAGCAGATCCGCTGGGCCCAGGGCCGTGGCCTGTCCATCCTGGCCGAGACCTGCCCGCAGTACCTGTACCTGACCGCCGATGACATGGGCCTGCCCGGCGACCACGGCTACGAAGGCGCCAAGTGCGTCTGCAGCCCGCCGCCGCGCGACCTCGAGAACCAGGCCGCGGTCTGGCGCGCGCTGGCCGGCGGTGTGTTCAGCGTGTTCTCCTCCGACCACGCGCCCTTCAACTACGACGACCCGGCCGGCAAGCAGCCCGGCGGCGAGCGCCCGTCCTTCGAACACATCCCCAACGGCGTGCCCGGCATCGAGACGCGGCTGCCGCTGCTGTTCGACGGCGTGTCGCGCGGCAAGCTGTCGCTGCACCAGTTTGTCGAGCTGACTGCCTACCGGCCGGCACGGCTTTATGGCCTCTATCCGCGCAAGGGCACCATTGCGGTGGGCGCCGATGCGGACATCGCGCTGTGGGACCCTGCGCGCAAGGTGCGCATCGCCAATGCGGATCTGCATCATGCGGTGGATTACACGCCGTATGAGGGGATTGAGGTGACTGGGTGGCCGGTGCACTGTTTCTCTCGGGGCGAGATGCTGGTGGAGGATGGGCGGTATCTGGAGCCCGTGCCCGGGCGGGGGCGTTTCTTGCCGGCGGGGGCGCCGGTGATGGATTGAGGCTGACTGGCTTGGCTGGGCTGTCGATGGTCTTAGGTCTCGGCAATTTCCAGCCATGTCGGACTGCGGGGCAACGGCCTGTTTCGACTCCGGTGACTCGGTGCGCGGCGCCTGGATTCAGACGGTGTCGGTCTGCGAGGCAAAGGCCTGTTTCGACTCCGATGACTCGGTGCGCGGCGCTTAGATTCGAGCGGTGTCGGTTTGCGTGACAACGGCCTGTTTCGACTCCCCTGCGGGGAGCCGACCTACTTTCTTGTCTTGCCAAGAAAGTAGGCAAAGAAGGCGCGCCGGGTGCGGCTCAAAGACCCCTCGCGGGCTGGGGCAAAGAGCGGCCGGGCCCCAACTCGGATCGCCTTAAGGCGATCCTCAGACAGGGGGCCCTCTTTTCCGCTCTTTGCCCCAGCCCGCGAGGCGCCGCACACGGCAGTGAACAGACGCCACGCCTCGCTTCGCTTCGGGTGGTAGGTGTTCGGCCAGCGAGCTGGCCGAACACAAGGGCTCAGCAGAGCAAGCGATTTCGCATGTGCGAGTCCGACCGCATACCGATGGTTTGGCCTTTCCCTCCCGTGTGCGGCGCCTCGCGAATTTGCCCCGGCCGCCGATGAAGCCCGTCCGCTGTCTGAGCGGCCGCAGGCCGCGAGTTCGGACGGGCGCGGCGGCCGGGGCAAATTCGCGAGGGGCTTTCGCCGCACCCGGGTCGCCTTTCTTTGCTTACTTTCTTTGGCGAGACAAAGAAAGTGAGTCGGCTCCCCGCAGGGGAGTCGAAACAGGCTGTTGTCCCAAACAACCAGCACCGCAAGCATCAGCAAGCCAACGCCCGATCATCCAACAGCAGGCCGTCGGCCCAATCAACCAACGCCACCAGCAAACACACAAAACACACAAGGAGACCCAACCATGCAACTCCTCATCATCAACCCCAACACCTCCCAATCCGTCACCGACCTAATCGAAGCCGAAGCCAAACGCACCGCCTCCCCCAACACACAACTCACAATGGCCACCGCCCCCTTCGGCGTCGCCTACATCGAAACCCGCTTCGAAGCCCTGGTTGGCGGCTACGCCACCGCCTGCGCCGCCGCCGAGCACGCGGGCAAGTTCGACGGCCTGGTCGTCGCGGCCTTCGGAGACCCCGGCCTGGCCGGCCTCAAGGAGCTGTTCGACGTACCGGTGGTCGGCATGACCGAGGCCGCACTGGCCAGCGCCTCCCTGCTCGGGCAGCGCTTCTCGATCATCGCCATCTCGCACCGCATCGAAGCCTGGTACCGCGAATGCGTCGCCGCCAACGGCCTGTCGTCGCGACTGGCCAGCGTGCGTTCGCTGCAGGAGCCGCTGCGCGACATCGGCAGCGTGCAGCAGGACCATGCCGCGCGGTTGGAGCAGCTGAGCCTGCAGGCGGTGCGCGAGGATGGCGCCGACGTCATCATCGTGGCCGGCGCGCCGCTGGCGGGGCTGGCGCGCGAGCTCAAGGACCGCATCCCGGTGCCCGTGGTGGACGGCGTGTCGAGCGCGGTGCGGCACTGCGAATCGCTGGTCGCGCTGGCGCCGCGGGGCGCGCGCGAGGGCAGCTTCGCGCGGCCGCCGCGCAAGCCCAATGCCGGACTGCCGCCGGCGCTGGCGCAACTGCTTGCCTGAGAACGCGCGATTGCCGCCGCGCTGGCGCAACGCCAGCGCGGCGGCTAGCCCGGCTGCGCGATCTGCCCGGCCAGGTATGACACCACCACGGCAATGCGCCGCAGGTGGCGCGATTCGGGATGGGTCAGCAGCCACAGGTCCGTGTCGCACGCCTCGATCGGCGGCGTCAGCGCAACCAGGTGCGGGCTGCGCGCGGCGATGGCCAGGGAGATGACGCCCGCGCCCAGGCCCGCCGCCACCGCCTCCGCCACGCTGCCGATGCTGTTGACCCCATACTGCGGCACCACGCGCGGCAGGAACTTGCGGCGCCAGCGCACGGACGGATGCTCGGGCAGCGCCTCGTCGGGGCCGATCCAGGGCAGGGCCGACAGCGCGGCGGCATCCCAGCCGGGCGCGGCCGCCGCGCCGTCCTGCTGCGCCGGCAATGGGGCGACGCGCGCGGCCAGCTCACGCGTGGCGAACACGGCCACGCGCAAGGGGCCCAGCCGCTTGCCGATCAGGTGGGGCGGCGGCTGGCGCGTGGCGCGCACGGCGATGTCGGCGTCGCGCCGGCTCAGGCTGGCCAGCTCGTTGGTGGCGGTCAGCTCGAAGCGCAGGCCCGGGTGCTCGCGGGCGAGCGCCGGCAGCACAGGCAGCACCAGCGCGTGCAGCACCGTGTCGGTGGTAGTCAGGCGCACCAGCCCGGACACGGCACCGGCGCTGCCGGCGGCGTGGCCGCGCGCGGCCTCCAGTTCGGCCTCGATGCGCTCGGCGTGCTGGGCGAACTGCTGCGCCAGTTCGGTCGCCAGGTAGCCCGCGCGGCTGCGCTCGAACAGGCGCCGCCCTAGCCCCTTCTCCACCCGCTGCAGCGCGCGGAACACGGTCGAGGCGTCGACGCCGAGGCGCCGCCCCGCTTCGGCCAGCGTGCCGCCACGCGTCAGTGCCAGCACCACATCGAGATCGGCCGAGGCGAGTTGGTATTGCGATTGTGCAGTCATGATTTGCATGGGCGCGCATTGCGATTGCGCTCACGCAATCCTAGACTGGCCCGGCCGCTGCCACAAGACGAGGCGGCCTTCTCAAGATTCCCAAGGTTCTCAAGGAAACCAAACATGAAGCTCTACTACGCACCCGGCGCCTGCTCGCTCGCCACGCATATCGCCCTGCGCGAGGCCGGCCTGCCCTTCACCCTGGCGCGCGTGGACCTGGCCACGCACAAGCTGGCCGAGGCCGAGGATGGCAACGACGATTTCTACGCCATCAGCCCGCGCGGCTACGTGCCGCTGCTGCAGCTCGACAACGGCTCGCGCCACACGGAGGGCGTGGCCCTGCTGGAATACATCGCGGATCGGGTGCCCGAGCGCGCTCTGCTGCCGGCCGCAGGCACGCGTGAGCGCATCGAAGCGGTGGGCTGGCTGGCGCTGGTCGCCACCGAGCTGCACAAGGTCTTCAGCCCCTGGCTGTGGCACAAGGAAACCGACGCCAGCACGCGCGAGGCCTGCAAGGCCAAGCTGGCGCAGCGCTTCGCCGAGCTCGATGCGCATCTCGCACGGCGCGAATACCTGATGGGCGACACCTTCACCGTGGCCGATGCCTACTGCTTCACCGTGGTCAACTGGGCCAATTTCCTGGGCATCGCGCTGGGCGCCTACCCGGCCTTGCAGGCCTACCTGGCGCGCGTGGCGGCGCGTCCCAAGGTGCGCGAAGCCCTGGTGGCCGAGGGACTGGCGCGCGACTGAGGTGCCGGACTGAGGCGTCAGGCCGAGGCGCCAGACTGAGGCGCCATTGCGGCCCGGCCCGCTCCGGGCGCCCTCGCGGCTCCCTCAGCGCGCGCCCGGGCCGCGCGGCAGGCGATAGTGGTCCGGCTTGAGCAGGTCGAGCCCGCATTCGAGCGTGGCCACCCAGTCGATGAAGCGCGCCACCATCGCCTTGCCGCGGAACGACGGGCCGTGCTGCGGCACAATCCATTCGATGTCCAGCTCGCGCACCATATCGGCCCACAGCCGGCAGGCGCGGTTGCCACTCATATAGCGCTGGTGAAAGGGCAGCATCGCGCCGACGTGGGCGTCGAAATCGGTGACCACCGTGCCCGCCTCGGCGGCGCTGGTCATGGCGGCGCCCAGGTCGCCCGAGAACAGGATCTTGCTGAGCGGGTCGTAGAACTGGAAGTTGCCCTCGGAGTGCAGGAAGTGGGCGGGCACCGCCATCAGCGTGCTGCGGCCCAGCGGGATGCACATGCCGCTGTCGGGAATGGTGACGATGCGGCCCGCCGTCTTGCCCGCCTGGCAGAAATGCGGCAGGAAACGCGCCCACACGCGCGAGATCAGCACCTTGCTGTCCGACGCCGTCAACCAGCGGCCCACCGAGGCCACGATGTCGGGGTCGGCATGCGAGGCGAGCACGTAGTCGAGCTGCTTGGGCGGGAAATAGCGGCTGATGGCGAGGTACAGCTCGCCGTAGGTCATGTTGCCGCCAGGGTCGATCAAGGCGCCGTGGCCATCGTCGACCACCAGGAACTGGTTGGTCTGCACGACCTCCCCGTGCTCCTCCTCGACCAGGTCGGCGAACATCAGGCAGGTGTGCCCGTCCGCCTCATACAGCGTGATTGCCATCGTCTCGCTTCCTCGCGCACGCGCCGGATGATCAAGGGATGGCGCCGACGCGGGCGGCCGATGGCGCGCAAGCGTCGAAAATAATCAGACGCGTGCCGCGGCGGTTTGACGCAGGTCAAGAAGTGGCAGGAAAGGCGCCGAGCGGGCGCCATTGCCGCTGCCCGGGCACGGGGCCGTGCCGGGCCGCGGCGCGACCAGGCTCAGCGCGCGCTGTCGAGCAGTTGCTCGATCTTGCCGACGAACTGCTTGTCGTCAGGCTTGGTCAGGCTGTTGAAGCTGGCTACCACCTGGCCGTTGCGGTCGATCAGGTACTTGTAGAAGTTCCACTTCGGCGTGGTGCCCGTCTGCTTGGCCAGCAAGGCATACATCGGATTGATCTCGCTGCCGCGCACATGGGTCTTGCCCAGCATCGGGAACTTGACGCCGTAGGTGTTGTAGCAGAAATCGGCGATCTCCTTGGCCGAGCCCGGCTCCTGCGCAAAGTCGTTCGACGGGAAGCCCAGCACCACCAGGCCACGGTCGCGGTACTTGCTGTACAGCGCTTCCAGCCCTTCGTACTGGGGCGTGAAGCCGCAATAGCTGGCGGTGTTGACCACCAGCACGACCTTGCCTGCGTACTGGCAGAGGTCCTGCTGCGCGTCATCCTGCAAGCGGGGGAAGCGGAAATCCAGCGAGGCCGGGCAGGCGCCGGGGCGGGCAGCGGCGGCGGCCGGCGCTGGCGTGGACATGTCGGCCGCCGCGGCCGGCGGCGGCAGCGCGGCGGCGGCCAGCGCCAGCAGGGCGGCGCCGAGCAGGGCAAGCCCGCGGGTGCTGGCCATGTCGTGGCGTGCAAGCAAGGGCGCAGTCGGGGAAGCGGTCATGGCGAAAGGCTCCGGAAGTCTGTTCGCCTGTAGTGTATGCCGCCCGGCGCGCGGACTGGGCGCGGGCAGAGTAAGGAACCCGCCTGGCGGCGCGCGGGGCGAACCACCGAGGCGGCGTCCGCCTCACTCCATGGCCAAGGCGGCGGCGTGCTCGGACACGCTGCCGCGCAGCTCCAGGTCCGGGCCGCGGCGCACGATCAGCAAGGCAAGCAATGCGGCCGCCGCGCCCACCGCGAAGATCATGTGAAAGCCCGAAGATACGCCGGCCGCCAGCACCTCGCGCACGGCCGGCCGCAACTGGGCCAGCGCCTCGCTGCCGTGGCGCAGCGCGCCCAGGTCGAGCGACTGCGCCAGCCCGGCCGAGGCCTGGGCGCGGCGGAACTCCAGCGTCAGCAGCGTGCCGGCGAGCGCGCCGCCGAAGGCGCTGCCCAGCGAGCGCACCACCAGCAGCGCGCCAGTGCCGGCACCCATGTCGCGGCGCTCCAGCGCGTTCTGCACGCTCATCAGCGTGCCCACCATCGCCACCCCCAGGCCGATGCCGGCCAGCGCCATGGCCAGCAGCACCACGGCGAGCGGCGCCGTGGGCGGTAGCGCGGCCAGCGCAGCCAGCCCCGCCACCGCTGCGGTCAGGCCGGCAATCAGCAGGCCGCGCAGGCGGCCCAGCCGCGGCGCCAGCCTGGCCACGATGAAATTGCCCGCCACCGTCGCCAGCAGGAAGGGCACCACCAGCAGGCCCGAATACGAGGCATCGGCACCGCGCACGAGCTGGAACTGCAGCGGCAGCGCGAAGATGCACAGGAAGATATCGAGCGCGGCGAGCGCCGAAGCCGCCACGCCCAGCACGTAGGCACGGTTGGCGAACAGCCGCGGTGGCAGCATCGGGTCGGCGGCGCGGCGCTCCTGCCAGGCCAGCGCTGCCACTGCCACCACCGTGGCCAGGGCGAGCGCGCCCATCTGCGGCGACAGCCAGTCGAATACCTCGCCGCCCCAGCTCATCGCCAGCAGAAAGGTAACGATGGCCACGGTCAACAACAGGGCGCCCAGCCAGTCGATGCGCGGCCGGCCCGTGGTGCGCGCCAGCGCCAGGCGCGCCAGGCCGCGATGGCACATGGCCATGGCCAGCAGGCCCAGCGGCACATTGATCCAGAACAGCCAGCGCCAGGACAGGTGGTCGGACACCCAGCCGCCCACCAGCGGGCCCGCGATCGATGCCACCGCCCACACGGTGGCCAGGTAACCCTGGTAGCGACCGCGCTGGCGCGGCGCCACCACGTCGGCGATGGCCGCCTGCGCCAGCGACATCAACCCGCCGCCGCCCAGGCCCTGCAGCGCGCGGAACAGGATCAGCTGCCCCAGCGACTGAGCCATCGCGCAGGCCACGGAGGCCAGCATGAACAGCGCGATGGCCGCCAGCAGCAGGCGGCGGCGCCCGAAATGGTCGGACAGCTTGCCATACAGCGGCGTGGTCACCGTCGACACGATCAGGTAGGCGGTGACGATCCAGGAGAGGTGGCCGAAACCGTTCAGGTCCGCGGCAATGGCCGGAACCGCCGGGATCACCACGGTCTGGTCCAGTGCGGCCAGGAGGATGCACAGCACGATGCCGCCGATCACGCGCATGACGGCCTGATGGTCGTGCGCGGGCGCCGCGGCGGATTCAGCGGGATTGGCTAGGGAAGACGTGGAGGAGGACATCGGGAACTGCAGGCAAGGTGCAGCCAGTGGCTGCGAACTACGGCGAATGGGTGGCGAACGGGTGGACTAGCGCGAAGTTATTCGTATGCGAGCCCGTACCAACCGGCTCGCAGCCACCCTTATTCAGCGAACGCATAATTATATTCGGTTGCCGAGTGTCGCGCCGTGGCCAGACGATGCGGGAGATCGGGGACCGGAAGTCTTCCGGATGGGCGAGCAGTGCTGCAAGAACGATGACTGCCGTCATCGTGCTGCGATCTTCGCGCAAGGCGGCGCATCAGGGCATGGGCGCGGGCGGGCCGCAGTCGGGCAAAACGCTCACAGCGACTGTCGGCGTTTCCCAACAGCCCACCGCGTGCGTCGCCACCTTGGCCCCGCGCAGAACGGAGAAGGCCGGGGCGCCCTGCCCCGGCCCCGCGCCTGGATGGCGGGTGCGGCGCCTAGTAACGCGCGCCGCTGATGTAGTGCTCCAGTTGCTCGATGATGAAACGCTGTTCCGAGATGATGTCCTTGACCAGGTCGCCGATCGACACCATACCGAGCAGTTCGTCACCCTCCATGACCGGCAGGTGCCGCATGCGGTGCTTGGTCATCAAGGCCATGCACTCGTCGGTGGTCTGGTCGGCGCGCACGTAGATCACCGCGCTGGTCATGATCTCGCGCACCAGCGTCTCGCGGGAGGTCCGCTGCATCAGGATCACCTTGCGCGCGTAGTCGCGCTCGCTCAGGATGCCGACGATCTTGCCATGCTCCATCACCAGCAGCGCGCCGATGCTCTTCTCGGCCATCAGTTGCAGCGCCGCGTACACCGTGGCACCGGGCTGGATGCTGTAGATCGCCTGGCTGCCTTTCGATTCCAGAACCTGTCGTGCGGTTTTCATCACCGACTCCTTGTTGCGGACAGAGAGTAGTGCAACACGGCCCGGCCTGGGCCGGGACGCGGACGGGGCGCTCCTCCCGATGCGCCGCCGCCTCGTCCATCCAGATTAGCAAAGGATGGCGCGCGCTTATAGGGTGACTTCCACGATTCTTCGGGAAAGTCCGCAGGACCGAAGCGGTGGCACGCGCGCGGCGCGGGCTGGCGATGGAATTGTCCTGCCCCAAGCCTGGGGCAGGGGCTATAACGGTAAAACAACCGCCCAGCCAAGAGGAGACGCCCCATGGCCAGCGAATCCATTGCGGGCAAGCCCGCCGATGATGTGGCAACGCCATCGGCATCCGATGCCGGGCAGGCCACGCTCGCCAATATTGTGAGAGTGTGCGAGAACGGACCGCTGGTCGTGCGCGCGCCGGTGCTGATCGACGGCAGGCCCGCGGGCCTGCGCGTGAGTTTGTGCCGCTGCGGCGGTTCGCATCGCAAACCGTTGTGCGACGGCAGCCATGCCGAGAACGGTTTCCACGCGCCCGGCGAAATACCCGCCGGCGCCTGCGCGGCGCTCGTGCAATCCGGCGGGCCGCTTGAGGTCCACCCGATCCCGAACGGGCCGCTGCACGTCAAGGGCAACCTGGAAGTGGTGAGCGAAAGCGGCGCGCTGATCGACCGCATGACCGAAGCCTGGCTCTGCCGCTGCGGCCACTCGGGCAACAAGCCCTTCTGCGACGGCACGCACAAGCGCATCGGCTTTCGCAGCTGACGACACCCGCGGCGCGCTGGCGACGCCCGCAATGCAAACGGCCGGCGCTCACGCCGGCCGCATCCCTTACTCGGTCAGCATGCGGACCCTGACCTTGCGCCCCTTGAGCTTGCCCTCGGTGAGCTTGCGCACTGCCTCGCGCCCGATGTCGCGGTCCACCGCCACATAGGTGGACATCTCCATCACATTGATCTTGCCGATCTGCTCCTTGACGAAGCCGGCCTCGCCGGTGAGCGCGCCCAGCACGTCGCCCGGGCGGATCTTTTCCTTGCGCCCGCCAAGGATCTGCAAGGTCACCATCGGCGGCAGCAGGCGCTGCGGGCTGGCCGGCGCCAGGTCGCCCAGCGGATGCCACTGCACCTCCGCGCCCTGCGCCTGCTCGATATTGCCCACGCGGCCCATCTCGTTCATGCTCGCCAGGCTGAAGGCCCAGCCATCCTCGCCGGCGCGGCCGGTGCGCCCGATGCGGTGGACGTGCACCTCGGGATCCGGCGTGACATCGACATTGATCACCGCCTCGAGTTGCGCGATGTCCAGGCCGCGGGCCGCCACATCGGTGGCCACCAGCACCGAGCAGCTTCGATTGGCGAACTGCACCAGCACCTGGTCACGATCACGCTGCTCCAGTTCGCCGTGCAGCGCCAGCGCCTGGAAGCCCTGCGCCTGCAGCAGCTCCACCAGATCGCGGCAGCGCGCCTTGGTGTTGCAGAAGGCCAGCGTGCTCTCCGGGCGGTAATGGTCGAGGAGGCGACCCACCGCGGAGAGGCGCTCGCCCTCCTCCACCTCGTAGAAGCGCTGGCGGATCGTGTCGCCGGCATGCTGCTCCACCAGCTTCACTTCGCGCGGTTCGCGCAGGAATTGCTGGCTCAGCCTGGCAATGCCTTCCGGGTAGGTTGCGGAGAACAGCAGCGTCTGGCGCGCCTTGGGACAGGCGCGCGCCACCATGGCGATATCGTCGAAGAAGCCCATGTCGAGCATGCGGTCCGCCTCGTCGAGCACCAGCGTGTTGAGCCCGCCCAATTCCAGGGTGCCGCGCTGCAGGTGATCCAGGATGCGGCCCGGCGTGCCGACGGCGATATGCGCGCCATGGGCCAGGCTCTCCACCTGCGGGCGCATCGGCGTGCCGCCGCACAGTGTCAGCACCTTCACATTGTCCTCGCCGCGCGCCAGCCGCCGGATCTCTTGCGTCACCTGGTCGGCCAGTTCACGCGTCGGGCACAGCACCAAGGCCTGGGTATCGAAGTTGCGCGCATCGAGCCGGTGCAGCAGCGCCAGCGCGAAGGCGGCGGTCTTGCCGCTGCCGGTCTTGGCCTGCGCGATCAGGTCCTGGCCAGCCAGCGCCAGCGGCAGCGCGGCCGCCTGGATCGGCGTCATGTCCTGGTAGCCGAGCTGCGCGAGCGTCTCCAGCGTGGCGGGCGACAGGGGCAGGCGGGAGAACGGGGTGCCGTTGGACGGCTGGGCGGGGGAAGAAGTCATGCCGGATTATATCCAGCCGCTCCGGCTCAGACGTCACATGGTGCCGCGGCCCAGCTGCGGCACCCTCGCGCGCGCCGGGTCACGAGGCCGGCCAGCCGGATGGCTGCCATCCCAGCCGCTGCAGCAAGGCCTGCGCCGCGGCGGGCGCCCGCTCCTTCGCGCCGTTGATGAAGAAGACGAAGACCTCGCGCTTGCGCGCCGGCGCAGGCTTCGCCTCCACGCGCGGCAGGTCGTCCGGCTCGGCCCCGCCGGCCCACGCGGCCACGCGCTGCGCCCAGGCGTCGAGCGCCTTCGGCGCGTAGCCATCCTTCAGCTTCTCGCTGCTGCCCATCAGCCGCGCGTAGACGAAATCGGCGCTCAGGTCCGCCAGCGAGGGGAACTTCGGCGAATCGGCCAACACCGTCGCCATCTTGTAGCGGCGCGCCAGCGCCAGGTAGTCCGGCGAGGCGAAGCTCTCGTGCCGCACCTCCAGCACATGACGCAGCTTCACACCCTCCACCTCGGCCGGCAGCAGCTCGAGGAAAGCCTCGAAATCCTCCGCCTCGAAACGCTTGGTCGGCGCGAACTGCCACACCACCGGCCCCAGCTTGGCCCCCAGCTCCGCGATACCACTGTCGAGGAAACGCGCCACCGAATCGCCCGCCTCCGCAAGCACGCTGCGGTTGGTGGCGAAGCGCGAGGCCTTCACCGAGAACACAAAGCCATCGGGCGTCTGGTCGCGCCACTTGATGAAGGACGCGCGCTTCTGCGTGCCGTGGTAGGTGCTGTTGATCTCGATCGCGCTCAGGTGGCGGCTGGCGTATTCCAGCTCGCGCGCCTGGGCGAGGCCGGCGGGATAGAAGTTGTCGCGCCAGGGCGCGTATGCCCAGCCGCCGATGCCGACGCGGATGCGGCCTTTCGACTTTGCTGCCGAATTTGCTGCCATAGCGCCCTCCTGCTGGAAGATGGATGGCAGTGTAGCCGGAGTGCTCTTCATGCACCACGGGAAGGTACATGCGATGGGACCGCCCGAGCGCATCGTCGGGCAGCCGCGGGCGTCGGGCTCGGGCAGTTCTTGTCAGTAGTGGCGTAGCTCGCGCGCTCTCGCAGGGCCCATCAACGCCTGAAGCATGGCGGGCGGCACGGCTCGCTCATTCCTGCGCGGCGGGCGGCGGATACTTCCGCGCGTTCTGCTCCATCTTCGCGCGCACCGCCGCATCCAGGTCCACGCCCAGCGCGGTCACCAGCTGCGTCAGGTAGATGGTGATGTCGGCCAGCTCCTGCTCCACGTGTTCGCGCTCGGCCGTGGCCATGACACCGCGCGACTCGTCCTCGGTCTGCCACTGGAAGATCTCGACCAGTTCGGCGACTTCCACGGACAGCGCCATGGCGAGGTTCTTGGGGCTGTGGTACTTGCCCCAGCCGCGCGCCTCGCCGAAGGCGGCGGCGGCTTGCTGGAGGTTGCGGATGTCGATCAGGGGCATGATGGAATGTTGCCGGCAGAACAGTGCATTGGCGCGTATTGAAGCACGGTTGAGACGCTGAATGGAATTCCGGCCTCGATGAATGGGTGAGGGCAGGCGCTCGCCAGCGCGACATCCTAGCTTCGCCGGCCACCCCTCCCCGTCACCGCTGCGGCCCACACTGCCGGCGTCAGTCCGTAGGCACGCTTGAAATGCCGCGACATATGGCTCTGGTCGGCGAAGCCCGCTTCCAGCGCCGCGACGCTGGCTGGCGTGCCGCCGGCCAGCAGGCGACGCACCAGGTCGAGCTGGCGCTGCGTGCGGAAGCGGCTGGGGCTGGTGCCGAACAGCGCGCGGAACTGGCGCGCGATGGTCCAGCGGTCCAGGCCGCTGGCGCGCTCTAGCACTTCGATGGCATGCCGGTCGGCCGGGCTCGCGGCGATCATCTCGCGCACGCGCTGCAGGGCATCGAGCGGCGGTGCCCCTGGCCGAGCCGGCGCGCCACCGCTGGCCGCCACCAGCAGGTTGGCCACCGCGACCGCGATCTCCACCCGAGCTAGTCCGTCGACCTCGCCTTCCAGGTCCCAGGCGCCCGCGGCAAACCCTTCGGGCAGCAGTTCGGCGTCCACCACTGGAGTGCGCGCGAAAGGCAGCGGCCGCCCGCCCAGCGCCTGCTGGATCAGGCCGGGATCCACGTAGACGATGCGGTAGCCGAAGCCGGCCTCGGTACCGGCGCCGCCGTCGTGCAGTTCGTCGGGATGCAGGATGTGGCACTGGCCTGGCAGGCAGACGCGCCGCTCGCCACGGTAGCGGAACGTCTGCACGCCGGCCGTGGTGACGCCGATGGCATAGGTGTCATGACGGTGCGGCGCGAAAGCCTGCCCGTGGAAAAAGGCCTCGGCACGCTCGATGCCCTCGCCGCCACGGCCCATCCGGAACCGGTTGCCGCCAGCGGCAACCCCTTGCGCACAATCGTTCAAGACACCTCCCGAGCCATCGTCCTAGAGTGGATCCAGCGCTGCCCAGGCACGCGCGAGGACGAGCACCGCCGGCGACACGGCGGGTGTCCAGCATAGCGCCGATCCGCCACGCAGGCACGCTTGCCGCAGCGTGATCCGGCATCGGGGAAAGGGAACACAAAGGGAACGTAAAGGAATGGAGAACGGCATGGCAATCGGTTTCATCGGCCTGGGCGTCATGGGCCACCCCATGGCGCTGAACCTGGCACGGGCGGGAACCCCGCTCATCGTCTGGAACCGCAGCGCGGACAGGTGCGAGCCGCTGCGCGCGGCCGGCGCCGCGGTGGCGGCCAGCGCCGACGCGCTGTTCGGGCAGGCCCGCATCGTCATCCTGATGCTCGCCAACGACGATGCGATCGACGCTGCACTGGGGCGGGCCACGCCCGCGTTCGGCGCCCGGGTGTCGGGCCATATCATCGTCAATATGGGCACCACCTCGGCGGAATTCTCGCGCGTGCTCGATGCCGACACCCGGGCCGCCGGCGGCCGCTACGTCGAAGCGCCCGTGTCGGGATCGCGCAAGCCGGCGGAGGCGGGACAACTGGTGGCGATGGTGGCAGGCGACGACGACAGCGTGGCCGAGGTATTGCCCTTGCTGCGTCCCATGTGCCACCAGGCGGTGGCGTGCGGCGCGGTGCCTTCGGCCTTGCTGATGAAGCTCGCGGTCAACCTGTTCCTGATCACCATGGTCACCGGCCTGGCCGAAGCGGTGCACTTCGCCGAACGGCACGGCCTGGACATGCAGCGCCTCCTGGAGGTGCTCGATGCCGGCCCGATGGCGAGCAGCGTGTCGCGGGTCAAGGCCGCCAAGCTTGTCGCCGGCGATTTCGACGTGCAGGCCTCGATCACGGACGTGCTGAAGAACAACCGTCTGGTCGCCGAAGCCGCGCGCGCCGCTGGCATCGCTTCACCACTGCTGGATGTCTGCCATGCGCTGTATGGCGAGACCCTGGCGCTGGGCCTGGCGCAGTCCGACATGGTGGCGGTGGTGCGGGCCATCGAGGCACGCACGGCTGCTGTGGAGTAGGCGTGCGACGCTCTGGCCACGCCAGCCGCAATTGCCGCAAAGTGCATGCCGCGCCCCAAAAGTGCCGTACCGTACAGGCGCCGTCGCCGTAAAGCGTTCGACGCGCCTCCTGTTCCGTAAATCCGCACGCACCAGCGCCGGCAAATTGCGCTAGTCTTGCCGAACGCAGATTCTTTCGCGGCCAGGTGCCTGCCCGGCCGCGCCGGGGGGAAGCGGATGGGCGGCGTGCCGGGTGGTGTCGCCTGCCAGCATTTCGGGCAGCGCGCATGGAAAGCGGCGGTGGTTTGCGCGGCAACTGCCACGCTAGCGGCTTGCGCCGTGGGCCCTGACTACCACTCGCCCGCGCCGCCGCCGGGCGAGCGCGTCACGCCCGCGCCGCTGCCCGAGCAGACCGTGGCCACGCCCGGCATGCCCGCCGATGCCGGCGCCGCGCAGCGCTTTGTCACCGCGCAACAGGTTCCGGGCGAATGGTGGTCGCTCTTCCACTGCGCGCCGCTCGACGACCTGATCCACGAAGCGCTCGCCAACAGCCCGAACCTGGCCGCTGCACGCGCGGCGCTGCGCCAGGCGCGCGAGAACTACCGCGCCACCGCGGGCGGCAAGCTGCTGCCGAGTTTCGATGGACAACTGGGTGCGCAGCGCTCACGCATCTCGGGACTGAATTTCGGCTTGCCCGGCGTCAGCGAGGAGTTCAACCTCTACAACGCCTCGGTCAATGTGTCCTACACGCTGGACCTGTTCGGCGGCACGCGGCGCGAGCTGGAGGCACTGCGCGCGCAGATCGACTTCCAGCAATTCCAGTGGCAGGCCGCCTACCTGGCGCTGACCGCCAATCTCGTCACCGCTGCCGTCAAGGAAGCATCGCTGCGCGCGCAGATCGACGCGACGCAGCGCATCGCCGCCGACCAGCAGCAGCAGCTCGACCTGCTGACCCGCCAGTTCGAGCTGGGTGGGGTCAACCAGTCCGCGGTGCTGCAGCAGCGCACCACGGTGGCCCAGACGCGCGCCACGCTGCCGCCGCTGCAGCAGGCACTGGAGCAGACCCGCCACCAGCTCGCCGTGCTGGCCGGCAGGCCGCCCAGCACCGAGACGCTGCCGCGCTTCCAGTTGTCCGATTTCTCCTTGCCGCGCGAGCTGCCGGCCAGCCTGCCTTCCGAACTGGTGCGGCAGCGCCCCGACATCCTGGCCGCCGAGGCCCTGCTGCACCAGGCCAGCGCCAATGTCGGCGTGGCCACCGCCGCCATGTATCCCAAGCTGACGCTGACCGGCAGCTACGGTGCCGTCGCGCTGACGCCGGCGGGCCTGTTCCAGTCCGCCAACACGGTGTGGAGCCTGGGCGCCGGCCTGACGCAACCGCTCTTCCATGGCGGCCAGCTCAATGCACAGCGCCGCGCGGCGGTGGCGGCCTTCGACCAGGCCAACGCCCAATACCAGCAGACCGTGCTGCAGGCCTTCCAGAACGTGGCCGATGCCCTGCGCGCGCTCGACAACGATGCGCACGCGCTGTCCGCCCAGGCGGAGGCCGCCAGCGCGGCCCTCGCCTCGCTGGAACTGAGCCAGCAGCAGTACCGGCTGGGCGCGGTCAGTTACCTGACGCTGCTCGACGCGCAGCGCCAGCACCAGCAGACCGTGCTGAGCCTGGTGCAGGCGCAGGCGGCCCGCTATGCCGACACGGCCGCCCTGTACCAGGCGGTTGGCGGCGGCTGGTGGAACGCGCAGCAGGATGCCGACGTCAGGCCCGCCGCCCGGGTCGACCACACCGGCCAAAGCCATGGCGATGCCAGCGGCAATGGCCAGGCGGCGGCCGGGCCGCACGAGCCACACGAGACGCAGGCCAGGGCAACGCTGCCCGTGGAGAACAAGCAATGAAGAAACGCATGACGATCATGCTGGTCTGCGTGGGGCTGCTGCTGGCTGCGCTGGTCGGCTTCAACCTGTTCAAGGCGTTCATGTTCAAGAAGTTCATGGCAAGCAACGCCGCGCCGCCGGCCACGGTCAGCGCCACGCGCGCCGCCTACCAGGTCTGGCAGCCGCAGCTTTCGGCGGTGGGTAGCCTGCGCGCGGTGCGCGGCGTGGACGTGACCACCGAGATCGCCGGCCTGGTGCGCCAGGTCCACTTCGTCTCGGGCGCCGAGGCGCACGCGGGCCAGGTGCTGGTGCAGCTCAACGCCGACTCCGATGTGGCGCAGCTGCAGGCGCTGCAGGCCGCTGCGGAACTGGCGCAGACCGTCTATGACCGCGACAAGGCGCAGTACGACATCAAGGTGATCGCCAAGGCCACGCTCGACGCCGACACCGCCGACCTCAAGAGCAAGCGCGCGCAGGTGGAGCAGCAGGCCGCCATCGTCGCCAAGAAGACCATCCGCGCGCCCTTCGCCGGCAAGCTCGGCATCACCAAGCTCAATCCCGGCCAGTACCTCAATCCCGGCGACGCCATCGTCACGCTGCAGGCCATCGATCCCATCTACGCCGATTTCACGCTGCCGCAGCAGGACATCGGCCAGCTCGCCGTGGGCCAGCCGGTCAGCGCCGAAAGCAACGCCTACCGCGGCGTCGCCTTCACCGGCAAGATCACCTCGATCAACCCGAAGGTGGACACCGCCACGCGCAACGTGCAGGTGGAGGCGCTGCTGGAGAACCATGCGGGCAAGCTTCTGCCGGGCATGTACGTGACCGTCAAGATCGATGTGGGCACCCCGCAGCGCCATCTGACGCTGCCGCAGACGAGCATCAGCTACAACCCGTATGGCGCCACCGTCTTCACCGTGCAGCCGGCGCCGGCGCCCAAGCCGGGCGAGGCCGCGCCGCCCGCGCCAGGCGGTAAGCCGCTGCCCGTCGCGCAGCAGGTCTTCGTCACGGTCGGGTCCACGCGCGGCGACCAGGTCGCCATCGAGAAAGGACTGGCCGAAGGCACGCAGGTGGTCACCAGCGGCCAGCTCAAGCTCAAGAACGGCACGCGGCTGGTGATCGACAACCGGGTGCAGCCGGCGGACTCCCCCAATCCGGCGCCGCAGGAACAGTAAGCCGCAACGCCACACAGCCACAACGAGCCACAGCAAGCCACAGCGAGCGTGCCGCGATGAACTTCACCGACATCTTCATCAAGCGTCCGGTGCTGGCCACGGTGGTCAGCCTGCTGATCCTCGTGCTCGGCCTGCGCTCGCTGGCCGACCTGCCCGTCAGCCAGTATCCGCATACCGAAAACGCCGTGGTCACCGTGACCACCTACTACTACGGCGCCAACGCCGACACCGTGGCCGGCTTCATCACCCAGCCGCTGGAGGCGGCCATCGCGCAGGCCCAGGGCATCGACTATATGTCCTCGACCAGCGCCAGCGGCGTCTCCACCATCACCTGCACGCTGCGGCTGAACTACGACGCCAACCGCGCCCTGACCGAGATCAGCACGCAGATCAGCTCGGTGCGCAACCAGCTGCCGCCCCAGTCGCAGCAGCCGGTGGTCACGGTGCAGGTGGGCCAGACCACCGACACCATGTACATGGGCTTCTATAGCGACGTCCTGCCGGACAACAGCGTGACCGACTACCTGCTGCGCGTGGTCAAGCCCAAGCTCGACTCGGTGGAAGGCGTGCAGACCGCGGAAATCCTCGGCGCGCGCCAGTTCGCGCTGCGCGCCTGGCTGGATCCGCAGCGCCTGGCCGCCTTCGGCGTGACCGCGGCCGACGTCTATGCGGCGCTGACCAACAACAACTACCTGGCCGCGCTGGGCACGACCAAGGGACAGATGGTCAGCGTGGACATGACCAGCAATACCGATCTGCACAGCGTCGACGAATTCAAGCAGCTCGTGGTGAAGTCGGTCGACGGCGCGCTGGTGCGCCTGCAGGACGTTGCCACCGTCGTGCTGGGCGCCGACAACTACAACTTCAGCGTCGCCTTCAGCGGCAAGCGCTCGGTCTTCATCGGCATCAAGACCGCACCGAAAGCCAATGTGCTCGACGTGGCCGAGCGCGTGCGCACGCTCTTTCCCACCATCCAGGCGCAGCTGCCCACCGGCCTGACCGGCAAGATCGTCTATGACGCCACCGAATTCGTGAACACCGCGATCCGCGAGGTGATCAAGACCCTGGTCGAGGCGCTGCTGATCGTCACCCTGGTGATCTTCCTCTTCCTGGGCAGCTTCCGTGCGGTGATCATCCCCATCATCGCCATGCCGCTGTCGCTGGTCGGCACCTTCTTCGTGATGCTGGTGCTGGGCTACTCCATCAACCTGCTCACGCTGCTCGCCTTGGTGCTGGCCATCGGCCTGGTGGTGGACGACGCCATCATCGTGGTGGAGAACGTGGACCGCCACATGAAGGAAGAAGGCCGCCCCCCGCTGGAGGCCGCACTGATCGCCGCGCGCGAGCTGGGCGGCCCGATCGTTGCCATGACCGTAGTACTCGTGGCGGTGTACGCGCCGATCGGCTTCCAGGGCGGACTGACCGGCGCGCTGTTCACCGAGTTCGCCTTCACGCTGGCCGGCGCGGTGACGGTTTCCGGCGTGGTGGCGATGACGCTTTCGCCGATGATGTGCGCGCGCTTCTTCCGCGCCGAGCAGGAATCCGGGCGCTTCGTGCAGTTCATCGACCGTCAGTTCGACCGCGTGCACCACGGCTACCGCCGCCTGCTGTCGAGCCTGCTCGACACCTGGGTGGTGCTGGTGGTGATGGGTGCGCTGCTGTTGGCGGGCGCGGTCTACCTGTTCCTGACCTCCAAGTCGGAGCTGGCGCCGCAGGAAGACCAGGGCATCGTGCTGTCGCAGCTCGTGGGGCCGCCCAATGCCACCATCCAGCAGATGCAGACCTACGCCGACCAGATCTTCGCGCTGTCCAAGACCCTGCCTGAGTACGCGCAGATGTTCCAGCTCACCGGCACGCCCACGCTCAACCAGGGCATCGGCGGCGTGCTGATGACACCCTGGGACAAGCGCAGCCGCGGCGCGTTGGAGCTGCAGCAGGAGCTGCAGAAGAGGTGGGACACCATTGCCGGCGCGCGCGTGGCGGCCTTCCAATTCCCGCCGCTGCCCGGCGCGCGGGGCCTGCCGATCCAGTTCGTCATCAACACCACCGAGCCCTTCCAGAACCTGAACGAGGTCTCGCAGGCGGTGCTCGCCAAGGCGCTCGCCAGCGGCATGTTCTTCTTCGTCGACAGCGATCTCAAGCTCGACAAGCCGCAGAGCACGGTGACCGTCGACCGCGACAAGGTTGCCTCGCTCGGCCTGACCCAGGCCAACGTCGGCGCCAGCCTCACCGCGGCGCTGGGCGGCGGCTACGTCAACTACTTCTCCCTCGCCGGGCGCTCATACAAGGTGATTCCGCAGGTACTGCAGGTGGACCGGCTCAATCCTTCGCAGATCCTCAATTACTACATCAACACCCCGGACGGCAGCGTGGTACCGGCCTCCACCGTGGCCCGGCTGGAGCACAGCGTGGTGCCGGAGTCCATCAACCACTTTCAGCAGCTGAACTCCGCCACCATCTCCGGCGTACCCGTGCCCGGCACCACGGAGGGCGAGGTGCTGGCCGCGCTGCGCCAGATGACCAATGAAGTGGCGCCGAGCGGCTATTCGATCGACTACGCCGGCCCCTCGCGCCAGTACACGCAGGAATCCGGCGGCTTTGTCATCTCGCTGCTGTTCGCCACCATCATCGTGTTCCTGGTGCTGGCCGCGCTGTTCGAAAGCTTCCGCGACCCGGTGGTGATCCTGGTCTCGGTACCGATGGCGCTGTTCGGCGCGCTGATCTTCATCAATCTGGGGCTGGCCACACTGAACATCTACACGCAAGTGGGACTGGTCACGCTGATGGGGCTGATCAGCAAGCACGGCATCCTGATCGTGCAGTTCGCCAACGAACTGCAGCGCGCCGGGCAAAGCAAGCGTGCGGCGCTGGAGCACGCCGCCTCGGTGCGACTGCGCCCCATCCTGATGACGACCGCCGCCATGGTGGTGGGCGTGGTGCCGCTGGTGATCGCCTCCGGCGCCGGCGCGGCCGGGCGCCGCGCCATGGGGCTGGTGATCTTCACGGGGATGTCCATTGGCACGCTCTTCACGCTGTTCGTGGTGCCGGCGATGTACATGTTCCTGGCCGCGGACCACCATCACGAAGCGCGCAAGGCAGGGGCCATCGCAGAGGAGGCTGAGCAGCCGCAGACACCGGCCGTGCCGTAGCGCGGCGGCTAGCCCTTCACACAAACAACCTGGCGCAGCGTGTGGACGATCTCCACCAGGCTTTGCTGCGCCCGCATCACCGCCTCGATGTCCTTGTAGGCCATCGGCGTCTCGTCGACCACGCCGGCATCCTTGCGGCATTCCACCCCCGCCGTGGCGCGCGCGTGGTCGGCCACGGTGAAGCGGCGCTTGGCCTCGGTGCGGCTCATCGCGCGGCCGGCGCCGTGGCTGCAGGAGCAGAAGCTCTCTTCGTTGCCCAGGCCGCGCACGATAAAGCTCTTGGCCCCCATCGAGCCCGGGATAATGCCGAGCTGCCCCTTCTGCGCCGACACCGCGCCCTTGCGCGTGACGTACACCTGCGCGCCGAAGTGCTCCTCCTTCTGCACATAGTTGTGGTGGCAGTTGACCGCATGCTCGTCGATGCCGAAGGGCCGCCCCAGCGCCTGCCGCGCCGCGCGCAGCACAGAGTCCATCATCACCAGGCGGTTGTGCCGCGCAAAGTCCTGCGCCCAGCCGACCGCCTCCACGTAGTCGTCGAAATGCGTGCTGCCTTCGCGGAAGTAGGCCAGGTTGCGGTCAGGCAGGTTGGCGAGGTGGTTGCGCATATCGGCCTGCGCCAGCTCGATGAAGAGCGTGCCGATGGCATTGCCCACGCCGCGCGAGCCGCTGTGCAGCATGAACCAGACGCTGCCCGCCTCGTCCAGGCAGACCTCGATAAAGTGGTTGCCCGTGCCGAGCGTGCCCAGGTGCACATGGTTGTGGGTGCGCGCCAGCTTAGGATACTTTTCGACGAGGCGGCGAAAGCCCGGCTGCAGCGCACGCCAGGCCTCGTCCACCGGCTGCGGCGGGCGGTCCCACGCGCCGGGGTCGCGCTTGCCGGGCGAGCGGCCGTGCGGCACCGCGCGCTCGATCGCCCCGCGCAGGCCGGCCAGCGAATCGGGCAGGTCCTCCGCCTTCAAGGTGGTGCGCACCGCCATCATGCCGCAGCCGATATCCACGCCCACCGCCGCCGGGATGATGGCGCCCTGCGTCGGGATCACGCTGCCGATGGTGGAGCCCTTGCCCAGGTGCACGTCCGGCATCACGGCGACGTGGTGAAAGATGAAGGGCAGGCTGGCGGTGTTCTGCAGCTGCCGGCGGGCCTCATCTTCCACCGGGACGCCCTGGGTCCACATCTTGATCGGCTTGCCGTCGGGGACGATCAGCAACTCATGGTCCAGCCGGCTCATTTCACTTCCCTACTTCGTTTCCTGGCGCAACCATCAGTATGCGCCCGGTGAGCCGGTCCGCGCCACATAGGCGGTAGCGGGCCGCGGGACAGCCTCAGGCCCGGCCGCCGCCGGCCGGCTTCAGCGCGCGAGGTCCGGCCAGGCGAATGCCACCACCGCGTCGGTGCGGGCGTCTTCTCCCGGTACGCTGGTGAGCCGCATGCGCCGGGGCGAAAGCCCCGCATCGCTGCGGAATGCATCGAGGGCGGCCTCCGGCCCGGCCGCGCACAGCCAGGCCGGCTTCACGACGCTCTTATCCACCAGGGATGCGAGATCGGTACGGATCCTGCCTGCCAGCCGTGCGACGTCGGCGTCGTCGTATTGCAGCAGGATGCAGCTTGCATCGAGGGTGGCGAGCTCGCGCAGGATCAGCAGACGGTGGCCGCTGGCGTGCTCCGGTCCGTCGCCGCCCAAGGTGGCTCGCACCAGGATGGCCAGCGCATTGGCCAGGCCGCGCGCGCCCGCCAGGATCCAGCATCCGGCGCGCACCGTCGGCAAATGCCGCGCGCTGCCGGACACCAGCGCCACCTCGAGCCGGCCGGCATGGCGCGCATTGCGCATGGCCTGGACCGGCCCCATCGCATTCCAGGCGGCACCGCCCGACTCTCCGGCGAGCCGCACGGCGTCGACCAGATGCACAACCACGTCGGTCCGCGCCGGCCTCTCATCCGCCAGCTGCCACTCGAGCCCGCCGTCCAGATCATGGCAGTCCGCCAGCACGTCCCGCAGCTCCGGCTCGGAGAATCCCCAGCGCTGGATCGCGATGCGCGCTGGCCCGGCGGGCTCCGGCGCGTGCCCCCCGCCGTGCACGCCGAAACGGGTAGCGGGAATGAGATCGCTGCATGCCATGGCCGGCTCCTGAGTCTCAGTCGGATGCCAGTCTCCGGGGCGAACCGGTGATCCGTCTGCTCGCTTGTCCACACAGCATCCGCATCCCTCGACCAGGCCACCCGAACGGGGGATGCGCGCGCTCGAGACAAACCATCAGGGATGCCATCGCTCATGATCAGACATATCGGGGCAGACCGCTATAGCAATCTGTGCGCGCGACGCCCGCATCGGCGGCCCAGTGCGCGGGGGCGGAAAAGAGGATAGGCCTTGCCGGCACGCCGCCGGAAATGCTGAGCGCAGCCGATCCGCCGCGGCGCATGCGGGGCGCGCTCAAGCCCTGGCACCGCCGCGGGAATATGGCAATTGGATATCCCTTCATAGGCCAGCACCAAGCCATCGGACAAGCAGCGCAAGACCCATTCCCCGCCTAAGTCCACCGCGCACGGGCATACTATGCAAATGTGCAGCGCAATGCACCAACGAGCTGGTAGCCGCCTGGCGGCACGCCATTGCCGCGGGACGCGCCACAACGGTCATCAACGAATCAGCGGAACACAAGCAACAGCAAATCATGCAGCAGGTTTCCATACTCCGGCAAACCGGATCCGACACCACAACCAGCGCGAACCACGAGGCGATGAACGACGTCGTGAACACGCCGCCATGGGGCGCGCAGTTGCTCACCTTGCCTCAGATCTTCACAGACCACCTGTTCACCGTGCCCGACTATCAGCGCGGCTACGCCTGGGACGAAAAACAAGTGGAAGAGTTGCTCAAGGACGTCACGCACCTGATGCGCGATGGTGCGGCAACGCGGCACTACACCGGCACCCTCGTCCTCAGCCGCCCGGCCGGCCTCGATTGCGGAGAATTTCACGTCGTCGACGGCCAGCAACGCCTGACGACGCTGGTGATCTTCCTGCACGCTCTTGCGGGACACATGCCCCCGGAGCAGGGCCGCGCCATGAGGGCGCTGTACCAGCGCCGGGGCGAAACCGGCAGCGACCGCGCGGTACTGCGCCTGAACGCCGACACGCGCGCCTTCTTCGAGCGGGTCGTGCTCGGCGACGGCAATCTCGCGAACGAACCGGCCACGCTGGAAGCGCACGAGAGGCTGCTGACGGCGCGGAAACTGATCCAGGCCTGGCTGCAGAACCAAGGGAAGGTCCCCGGCGTTATCGAAGCGATCCGCCAGACCGTTGAAAGCAAGCTCGGCTTCCTCGTCTACGCACCGAGCGAGGATGCGGAGACCGGCATCATGTTCGAGGTCATCAATAACCGAGGCAAGCCGCTGAGTGAGCTTGAAAAGGTCAAGAACTACCTGATCTATTGCAGCGTCAAGCTGAAGGCAGACACGCTGCGCGCCGACATCGACCGGGACTGGTCCACCATCCTCCGCAACCTCAATACCGCGCGCAAAACCAGTCCCGCCGAGGAAGGCGCGTTCCTGCGCTATTGCGTTGCCGTTCACTTCAAGCTGAACAAGACGGACAGCCAATATGGCTACGACGAACTGAAGAAGCGCCTGCAGATCGACGCCGCGCTGTCCGACCCTGGCGGCAAGCCCGACCTGATCGACCAGATCTCGTCCTTCATCGACTTCATGCGCGCGGCCGCCCTGTGGTATGCCCGCCTGTACGGCAAGCAGCACGACAACCTGCCGCCGGCGCTCGTTACCGAACTGAACCTGATCCGTGCGCAGGAGCGGCAAGCTTCCATCATGCCGCTCTTTCTGGCCTTGGTAATCAAGCCGAACAGCGATGCTGGACGGCTACCTGCTCTGCTCCGGCTGCTGGAGATCCTGAACTTCCGCGTCTATATGGCGCGTAACATGACCGCCCGCAACGACAGCGGCCAGGGCGATCTGTATGGCTATGCCGCCCGCTACTATCACGATGAACTGCTCGCCGACCTGACGGAGGAGCAGCGCGACCTGGGCCGCGCGGAGATCTCCAGCCAGCAGGATGCGCTCGAGTTCCGCCTTGTTGAATTCATCTTCAAGTACGCCCCGGATTCGCTGTACCGCGAGTCATTCCAGCTGCCGGAAGGCAGTCCGAATGACTTCTATGGCTGGCGCGGACTGCGCTACTTCCTGATGAACTATGAACAGGATCTCCAGCCACACAAGACCATCGACATCGACCAGATCACCTTGTCGCGCAGTGAGGGCCGCTCGGCCGACTACCTGTCCGTTGAGCACGTCTGGGCGCGCGAGAACCGCAATCAACCCGGGGAAAACGACCGCAATGTCGACGAGTTCGAGAAGCGCCGCCTCGGCAATTTCGTGCTGCTGGAATTGCGGCTGAACATCCAGGGCGGCAATGACGGCATCGAGGAGAAAATCCCTCGGTACCTCAAGGGTTTTGACGACGAACCGCCGACCGATCTCGAGCAGGTGCGCAAAATGGTGAGCTCCGCAAAAGCCGCCATCAAGGCGCTCGAAAACCGCAACCGCAGCAAGAACTACTTCCTCGACGTGTACCGCAACCTGAACGATCAGCAGGAAAAGCGCTACCTCAAGTTCGCGGAGAAACGCTGGTCCATCAAGGACTACGCCTGCTACAGGAAGCTCGAGCAGGAGGCCAGGGCCGAAGCCGAACAAGCGGCCGAACAGGAGGAATAAGGCGGGGTGAGGCCCCGCGGGGGCGCCGCCTATCCCCTCGCCATCCGCCACAGCTCAGCTGCGTGCGACAGCAGGTACAGCACGCAGCCGACCAATCCGCCAATTGCTGCCAGGCGGAAGGCGGCCCTGCGTGGAAATCACACCGCCAATAGTGGAGCCGCTGCCAAGGCTCACACGGGGCATCATGCCCAGCGCCAAGCAAGCGCCGATGGACTGCCGCACCGTCGCCCCCCGGCGGGAGGTCGAGCGCCCGGTTTGGACGGGTGTTACGCGGCCTGCATCCAGCTGGCCTCTCGCTTGACCTTCCCGCAATCGCGCAACAGCAATCAACGCGCGTACTGGCGAGCGGATCGACGCGAAACGATCCACGCGCCCAGGTCACCCAGGCGAGCCGCAACGATAATCGGATGGAGTCATCCCATTGTCCCGCCGGAACGCCCGGCTGAAATTGGCAACATCGGTAAAGCCGAGCCGATAGGCAATCTGTGAGATCGGGAGCTCCCCCTGGAGAAGCAGCCTGCGCGCGCGTTCATTGCGTACTTGAATGGCAAGGTCGCGGAAGCTGCTCTCCTCCTTCTTCAGGTAACGGTCAAGGGTGCGCGCCGAGGTACCGAGAAAACGGGCGAGCTCTTCCAGCGTAGGCTGGCTGTCCTCCGCCTCGTTCAGCATCATGACAACCCATTCGGTCCAGCTTCCTTGCTTACCGACCTTCTGCAATAGCTCCTTGCATCGCGCCACCGCCACGCGCACGGCATGATCGTCTGCCATCGGCAGCGGTGCGTCCAGGCTCCAGGTATCCGCGACTATGCGGATTTCGGGCAACGGCGACGCGGCAAAATGCACGCGCGCAGGCGCCAGCTCCCGATAGCGGGACACGTGCCGAGGCGCCGGCATCGACATGTAGATGTCGTAGACGGAGGAGGGGTTCCGCAATAGGGACTTGCATTGCTGATGCGTGGCTACCACAAGCAATTCCTGGAGCAGGCCCAGTGTTTCCTTTCGCATGGACAGCGTCGGCCGGTAGATGATCTCCGCGCGGTTGCCTGTGCGCTGATAGATCATCCTGAACATGGGATTCATGATCCGGAAGTAGCGGGAACTCAGGCGCAGCAGCTGATCGAGGCTGGAGGACGAGAGCATGGCGTACCCCAGCATATCGTGTGAGCTCAACTTGAGGCAGCGCCCCCATTCGAAGCCGATCTCGCTACTGCCGGTCAGGCGCAGACCCTCCGCCAACAGGCGATCGACTTGCCGGGTTGTGAGCCAGGCATCCGTTTCCTTGAAGCGATCTGGATCCATCTTTGCGGCACGGAGCAGTTCGCTCAGTGACGTGCCCGTGGATTTCAGATAGTCGTCCAGCAACAAGAAATAGCGTGCCGGTACGACCGGAATGGCGGAGGCGTTCATTCTCATGTACCCGACGTGGAATTTGCATCGATCTGCGGCGCCACAGCAGTGTCAGGAAATGATAGACCGCTGTCTGGAAATGACAAGCCGGACTTGCATCCACTCGACAGAATGGGGATCAACGAGAACCGCGTCCCGCCGCCCAGGCGAGGCAACGCGCAAGGAGACAGATCATGTTGTTCGACACCCTCGACACCGCTTGGCGTCGCGCGCCAAGCTGGCGATGGAGGCCGCCGGCGCGCAGATCGGCCTGATCGCCATCTGCCCGAGGAATCTCTGCGCGCCGATCGCTGCTACGCGCCTTGCGCGCTTCACGCCCCTCGTGCGCCCACATGCCCATCTTCGACGTTCGCAGTTCGCTGTTCCTATCGACAAGAATGTAAGGAGACAAACCTCATGAGCGAAAACGCTTCTCAGCCATCGCCGCAAGCCACAGAGCACGTGGACGTACTGATCATCGGCGCGGGCATCTCCGGCCTGGGAGCCGCATACCATCTGCGCCATCGGTTTCCACATCGAAGCTTCGTCGTGCTCGAAGCCATGGACGGCTTCGGTGGCACATGGTGGACGCACCGCTATCCAGGCGCACGCTCCGATAGCGACCTGCACACCTATGGCTATGCCTTCAAGCCTTGGAAAGGAAAGTCGATCGCCACATCCGATGAAATCCGCAAGTATCTCGACGAGATCATCTGCGAGAACCATCTCGACCAGCACATCCGCTATGGGCACCGCGTGAACTCGGCAAACTGGTCCTCGGAAGACAGGTGTTGGACCGTCGACGTGACCCGGCTGGAGACCGGAGAACGGCTGCGCCTGACCGCCGGCTTCCTCTGGCTCTGCCAGGGCTACTACAACCATGAGAAGGGCTACACGCCAGAGTGGCCGGGCATGGAGCGCTACCAGGGGCTCGTGATTCATCCGCAGCACTGGCCCGAGGACTTGGACTATTCCGGAAAGCGCATCGTCGTGATCGGTTCAGGCGCGACGGCCGCAACCCTCATTCCGGCGCTGGCCGGCAGCGCCAAGCACGTCACGATGCTGCAGCGCTCCCCGACCTTCTTCTCCGCCCAGCCGTGGGACCACGAACTTGCCGCTCCCCTGCGGGCCCTGAACATTCCCGAAGAGTGGACACATGAGATCCTTCGACGCGCCCATATCGCCAAGGGCGCGGAAATCACCAGGATGTCGTTCGAGGAGCCGGAGGCGCTGCGCCAGTTCCTCATTGACGAGACACGCGCCCACCTTCCCGAAGGCTTCGACGTCGACAAGCACTTCAATCCTCGTTACCGTCCGTGGCAACAGCGGGTCGCCGTCGTTCCCGACGGGGACATGTTCAAGGCGATCAGCCGCGGCGACGCGTCCGTCGTCACGGACTCGATCGAATGCTTCGACGAAACGGGCATCGTCTTGACGTCGGGGGGGCACCTGGAAGCGGATATCGTCGTCACGGCGACGGGCTTCAACCTGCATCTCTTCGGTGGCATCGAGTTCGGCGTGGATGGCGTTCCGGTGGACTTTGCCGAGCAGGTCACGTACCGGGGCGTGATGATCAGCGGCGTGCCGAACATGGCTTACGTCATGGGTTACTTCCGTTCAAGCTGGACCTTGCGAGCGGATATGGTGAGCGAGTTCGTTTGCCGCCTGCTCGATAACATGGAGAAGAAAGGGGCGGCAGAAGTGTTGCCCACGCTGCGCCCCGAAGATGCCGACATGGAGCGCCTGCCATGGTCCAGGCCGGAGAATTTCAATGCGGGCTATGTCATGCGGTCGCAGCACCTGATGTATCGCCAGGGGGATCGCGCGCCGTGGACCCACATGCATGAGTACTACGAAGAGCGCGAGACGCTGCCGAACGCCAATCTTGACGACGGCGTCCTCATTTACCGCTGAACTACCGCTGACCCCTTTTCCCCAATGTCCAGGAGGAACCCATGCCATTAGACCCGCACCTCGCCGCAGTCCTCGATTCGATTACCCAATCGGCCGAAACCAAGATGCACGAAGGCACGCCCGGCGAGGCACGTGCCGGCTATCTGGCCCTGAGCCATGGTTCAAGAACGCCGGAGCAGATCGTGCCGGTGGCCAGCGTGGAAGACATCGAGGTTCGCGGCGCCACCGGCAAGCTGCGGGCAAGAGTCTACCGCCCCGATGGCCAGGGCCCCTTCCCCACCATCGCGTTCTTCCACGGAGGCGGCTGGGTCATCGGTGACCTCGACACCCACGACAATATGAGCCGCGACATCTGCCGCGGCTGTGGCGCTGTCGTGGTCTCCGTCGACTACCGGCTCGCGCCGGAGCACCCCTTCCCGGCAGCTGCCGACGATGCACTGGCCGCAGCGCGGTGGGTGATCGAGCACGCTGCAGACCTCGGCGGCGATGGCACTGTGGCCGTGGCGGGCGACAGCGCGGGCGGCAACCTCTCTGCCGTGGTCGCGCAGCAACTTCACGCGGACGGCGTTCAGCTTGCCGGCCAGTTCCTGATCTACCCCGCCGTCGACCATCCCGACGCCGGCCATCCCTCGATGACCGAGAACGGAACAGGGTATTTCCTCGATCAAGCGATGATGGAATGGTTCTATCGCCACTATGCTGGCGAGTGGGGCGAGGCGAAGGATCCGCGGCTCGCGCCCATGCACGCCGCGAGTCTCTCCGGGTTGCCTCCAGCCGTGATCGTGACGGCGGAGTTCGATCCCCTGCGCGATGAGGGCGAGGCCTACGGCCAGGCACTGCGCGCCGCCGGGGTGCCTGCCCATGTCAAACGATACGACGGCATGATCCACGGCTTCTTCGACATGGGACGATGGTCGCCCGCGGCACAGAGCGCCATTGCGGAAAGCTGCAGACGGTTCGGCGAGGTGCTGCGCGGCGATTGAGCTTGCAGGGAAAGCGATGCACCCTCGCGGTACATCGCTTCCATGAATTCCGCGGCGCCTACCCCGCCGCCATCCGCCACAGCTCGGCCGCGTGCGAGAGCAGGTAAAGCACGCAGCCGACCATCCCGCCCACCACGGTGCCGTTGATGCGGATGCGCTGCAGGTCCTTGCCGATGTTCAGTTCGATCACTCTCGCCATCTCGGCAGCGTTCCAGTTGCGCACGGTATCGCGGATATGGCGCGTGAGGAATTCCGAGAAGTCCGGCGCCATGCCGCGCGCGGCGTCCTCCAGTTGTGCGTTGAGCGAGGCCCGCAGCGCCGGGTCATCCGCCAGCGTGCGCCCCAGCCAGCCGGCGGCCTCCACCGTGCGGGCGCGCAGCATGGAATCGGCACTGTCCAGATCGCGCTTGAGCCAGCCGCGCAGCTCCGACCAGAGCTGGCCGACATAGGTGTTGAGCGTGTCATCGTCCTGCACGTAGCGCTTGATTTCCTCGGCCTTGGCCAGGAAGGCCGGATCGTGCTTGAGGCGCTCGATGAGCCGGCCCGCCGCCTCGTCGAAGCGCCTGCGCAGCGTGTGCTCGCGGTCATTGCCGACCTGGTCCAGCACGCCCTTGACCGCGCTGGCGATCAGTTCCGAGCCGTTGGCACCGATCCACTCCGAGGGCAGCACCTTCTCCTTGAGCGGATGCTCACGCTTGAGCCACTCGACGATGCGGTCCGCGATGAAGGTCTGCGTCTGCGGCTGGCGCAGCAGGGCGATCAACTGCTCGATGCCGGCGTCCAGCAGCTCCTGGTGCCGCCCGTCGCGCGTCAGGCTCTCCAGCACCATGCCGGCAGAGCGCGACCAATCCACCTTGCCGATGGCCGCGCGCACCGCCTCGCGGACAAAGCCCTGGATACGCGCATCCTCCATCACGTCGAGCGCACCGCCCATCAGCCTGACCGCATAGCCGCCGAGCCGCCCCGCATTGGCCGGCGAGGCCAGCCAGTCCGTCACGCGCTGCGCGGGATCGTGCTTGCGGATCAGCCCGACGAGCGAGGCATCGTCCAGGAAGCGCTCCTTGACGAAGGCTGCCAGGTTGTCGGCGATCTCGTCCTTGTGCGCGGGAATGATGGCGGTGTGCCGCGACAGCACGGGAATGGGCACACGCCGGAACAGCGCCACCACGGCGAACCAGTCCGCCAGCGCGCCGACCATAGCCGCCTCGGCAATGGCCTTGACCCAGTTGACGCCAAAGCCCGGCGGCAGCCAGGCCGTCACCACGAAAACCACCGCCGAGGCCGCCAGCAGGGCCGTGGCGCGGGCCTTGCTGCGCTTGAGTTCTGCTTCCTTGTCCATCTCGAAGTGACAGGGTGATCGAGCACCCATTGTCGCATCGTCATGCTCGCCGAAATGGATCGCCAAAAAGGCGGCGCCTTGACCGGTGCGGGTGAGCGCACCGGGCGGCCGCGGCACCGCCGCAGGCTAGCGTCCCCAGCGCAGCACCAGCGGATCCAGCCGCCGCGCGATGTCCAGCAGTTCGGCGCGCGTCTGCGGATGCATGGGCGGCAGCGGGTGGCGCGGCGCGTCGCAGGCGATCACGCCACCGGCCTTCATCAGGGCCTTGGCCGCCAGCATGCCGGCCTGCCGGTTCTCGTGGTTGATCAGCGGCAGCCAGCGCTGGTAGCGCTCGAAGGCGAGGTCGTGCTGGCCCTGCCGGTGCGCCTCGATGATGGGGCGGATGCCGTCCGGGAAGCCGCCGCCGGTCATGGCGCCAGTGGCGCCGGCATTCAGGTCGGCCAGCAAGGTGATCGCCTCCTCCCCGTCCCACGGCCCTTCCACCGCCTCGCCGCCGAGTTGGATCAGCTCGCGCAGCTTGGCGGCGGCCCCGGCGGTCTCGATCTTGAAGTAGGCCACCTGCTCGATCTCGCGTGCCATGCGCGCCAGCAGCGCTGCGGACAGCGCGGTGCCGCTGGCCGGCGCGTCCTGGATCATGATGGGAATGGCCAGCGCATCCGACAGGCGTGCGTAGAACTCATAGATCTGCGTCTCGGGCACGCGGAAGGTGGCACCGTGATAGGGCGGCATCACCATCACCATGGCGGCGCCCATGTCCTGGGCACGGCGGCTGCGTTCGGCGCACACCTGGCTGCTGTAGTGGCTGGTGGTGACGATCACCGGCACGCGCCCGGCCACGTGTTCCAGCACGGTGCGGGTCAGCACCTCGCGCTCGGCGTCGGCCAGCGAGAACTGCTCCGAGAAGTTGGCCAGGATGCACAGGCCGTCCGAGCCGGCATCGATCATGAAATCGACCGCGCGCTTCTGGCTGGCCAGGTCGAGCTCGCCCGACTCGGTGAAGGTGGTGGGCACCACCGGGAAGATGCCCTGGTAGCGCGGCTTGCTGTGACGGGTCATGGCGTCTCTATGAAGGCAGGAGAAAACGAAAAGGAGATGCCGCCGGGGACGCGTCCCCGGCGGCACGGCTCGACAACGCTCAGCGGGACTGCTTCCCGTCCAGCGCTGCGCGCACGACGAAGGTCATGATCACGGCGAACACCAGCATGGCGGCAAGGAAGTACAGGCCGGCGGCGAGGCTGCCGGTGGCGTCCTTGATCACGCCGATACCGTAGGGGCCGAAGTAGCCGCCCAGGTTGGCCAGCGAGTTGATGGTGGCGATGCCCACGGCGGCGCTGGCGCCGGTCAGGAACTGGCCCGGCAGCGCCCACACCACGGCCTGGATCGAGTAGATCGAGAAGGCCGTCAGGCAGATGAAGAGGAACTGCAGCGCGGGCGCCTCGAACCAGGCGCTGGCCGCCATCGTCAGCGCGGCAAGCGACGACACCACGGCGATGTGCCAGTAACGCTCGCCCTTGCGGTCAGAGTGGCGCGGCACCAGGTACAGGCCCACCACGGCGAACAGGTAGGGCACGGCCGACAGCAGGCCGGTGGTGGCGTCGCTCACGCCGAACTGCTTGATGATGGTGGGCAGCCACAGCGAGAGGCCGTAGATGCTGAGCGGGAACGGCAGGAACAGCAGCGCCAGCAGCAGCACGCGCACGTCCTTGAGCGCCTTGAGCGGGTTGCCGTGCGACTTCAGCGCGTAGGCCGCCTGATCGGCCGCCAGCTCGCGCTCGATCCAGGCACGGTCGGCATCGGCCAGCCAGCGCGCCTGCGCCGGCGACTCGGGCAGGATGCGCAGCGTGGGCACGCACAGCAGCGTGGCGGGCAGGCCGCTGAGCAGGAACAGCGTCTGCCAGCTCGACAGGCCGAAGGGACCCGGCACCGACAGCAGCCAGCCGGCGATGGGCCCGGTGATGATCAGCGCGATGGGCTGGGCCAGCACCAGCAGGCCGATGATGCGCGCGCGGTGGCGCATCGGGAACCACTTGGTGAGGAAGTACAGGATGCCCGGATACAGGCCGGCTTCCGCGGCGCCGAGCAGGAAGCGCATCACGTAGAAGCTGGTGGGGCCGCTGACCAGTGCCATGGCCATGGTGATCACGCCCCAGGTGAAGAGGATGCGCGCGAACCAGCGGCGCGCGCCGAAGCGTTCCAGCGCCAGGTTGCTCGGCACCTCGCACAGGAAGTAGCCGATGAAGAACAGGCCCGCGCCCATGCCATACGCGGCATCGCCAATGCCGACCGCGGCGTTCATGTGCAGCTTGGCGAAGCCGACCACGGAGCGGTCGATATAGGCGACCACGTAGATCAGCGCCAGGAAGGGAAGCAGCTTGCGGGTGAGCATGCCGATGATGCGCTGCTCCTGCGCGTCGGCCTGCAGCGGTGTGCGGGCCGCGGCCGGAACAGCGCCGGCGCTCTGGGTGGTATTCATGGGTCTCTCCTCGTTCTCGTTGATATCGTTATGCGTCGCCGCCGCGCGGGGCGCGCGGCGGCGGGAACTTCATTCAGGCCGGTCCGCCTTCGGCCTGCCCGGCCACGCGGCGGCGCAGGCCGAGCGGGTTGCCCTCGCGCAGCGCCTCGGGCAGCAGGGCATCGGGCAGGTTCTGGTAGCACACCGGGCGCAGGAAGCGCTCGATCGCGGCCGTGCCCACCGAGGTGCTGCGCCCGTCCGAGGTGGCCGGGAAAGGCCCGCCGTGGACCATGGCATCGCACACCTCGACGCCGGTGGGAAAGCCGTTGGCCAGGATGCGGCCCGCCATGCGCTCCAGCAGCGGCAGCAGCACGCGTGCGTCGGCCTGGTCCTCATCGTCCAGATGCAGTGTCGCGGTGAGCTGGCCCTCGAGCTGCGCCAGCACGCGCTGCAGCTCCGCCATATCGGCGCATTCCACCAGCACGCTGCACGGGCCGAAGACCTCGTCGGCCAGGCCGGCATCTGCCAGCAGGTCGGCACCGCGCACGCGGAACAGCATGGCCTGGGCCTGCCCCGCCGCTGCCGCGCCGCGTGCCAGCGTGCGCACCGCCGGCTGACCGGCCAGGCGCTCGCAGCCCGCAGCGTAGGCGCGCGCGATGCCGGGCGTCAGCATCACGCCGGCGGGCACGGCCGCCATCGCCTGCGCGGCCGCGTCGGCAAAGTGTTCGAAGTCGGCGCCGGCCAGGCCCAGCACCAGGCCGGGATTGGTGCAGAACTGGCCGCTGCCCAGCGTCACCGAGGCCACCAGGTCCCGCGCCAAGGCCTGCCCACGCGCCGCCAGCGCCGCCGGCAGCAGGATGTTCGGGTTGACGCTGCTCATCTCGGCATAGACCGGGATGGGCACGGGCCGCGCCGCGGCCATGCGCATCAGCGCCAGGCCGCCGGCGCGAGAGCCGGTGAAGCCCACCGCCTGGATGGCCGGATGCGCCACCAGCGCCGCGCCGACCTCGTGGCCGGCATCGAACAGCAGCGAGAACACCCCCGGCGGCAGCCCGGCCGCGCTGACAGCCGCCTTCACCGCGCGCCCGACCAGCTCAGAGGTGCCCGGGTGCGCCGGATGCGCCTTGACCACCACCGGGCAGCCGGCCGCCAGCGCCGCAGCGGTATCGCCGCCGGCCACGGAGAAGGCCAGTGGGAAATTGCTGGCGCCGAACACCGCCACCGGCCCGACGCCGATGCGCCAGAATTGCAACGCGGTGCGCGGCGGCTGGCGCTGCGGCAGCGCGGGCTCGATGCGCACGTCAAGCGCGTCGCCGCTGCGCACCAGCGCGGCGAACATGCGCAGTTGGCCCGCGGTGCGTGCGCGCTCGCCTTCCAGCCGCGCGCGCGGCAGGCCGCTCTCCGCCATGGCGCGCACGATCAGCGCGTCGCCCAGGCCTTCAATGCGGGCCGCGATGTCTTCCAGCAGGCGCGCGCGCTGCTCGCCGGGCAAGGCCCGGTAGGCATCGCTGGCCTGCGCCGCCAGGGCGCAGGCCTCGTCCACGTCTGCGCGCTGTGCACTGCCGAACACCGGTGCCGCGATGGGCTCGCCGCTGGCCGCGCACACAGCCTGGAAGGGCTGTCCGGCGCCGCGCCGCGAGCCGGCGCCGATCAGGGATTCACCAATCATGTCGAATGTCATTGCCGGCGCCTCAGTGCGAGTGGCGGGGCACGGCCGCGCCGCGGCAGCCCACCAGGAAGTCCAGGTCGCAGCCTTCGTCGGCCTGCAGCACGTGGTCCACGTAGAGGCGCTGGTAGCCGCCGTCGCCATGGCCGCGCGGCGGCGCCAATTCCGCCATGCGGCGCGCCAGCTCCGCGTCGTCGATGTCCAGCCGCAACGTGCCGGCATCGCAGTCGAGCTCGATCCAGTCGCCATCGCGCACCGCGGCCAGCGGCCCGCCTGCGGCGGCCTCGGGCGCCACGTGCAGCACCACGGTGCCGTAGGCGGTACCACTCATGCGCGCGTCGGAGATGCGCACCATGTCCTTCACGCCCTGGCGCAGCAGCTTGGGCGGCAGGCCCATATTGCCCACCTCGGCCATGCCGGGGTAGCCCTTGGGACCGCAGTTCTTCATCACCAGCACCGAGCTGGCATCGACCTCCAGCGTCTCGTCGACGATGCGCTCCTTGTAGTGCTCCAGGTTCTCGAACACCACGGCGCGGCCGCGGTGCTTGAGCAGCTCGGGCGTGGCGGCCGATGGCTTGAGCACCGCGCCGCGCGGCGCCAGGTTGCCGCGCAGCACGCGGATGCCACCGTCGGCGATCAGCGGGCGGTCCAGCGGGCGGATCACTTCCTCATCAAAGTTGGGCGCTTCCTTCACGTTCTCCCACAGCGACTTGCCGTTGACGGTGAGCGCGTCCGGGTGCGGCAGCAGCGCCGCCTCGCCGAGCCGGCGCAGTACCGCGGGCAGGCCGCCGGCGTAGTAGAACTCCTCCATCAGGAAGCGGCCCGAGGGCATCAGGTCGACGATGGTCGGCGTGTCGCGGCCGATGCGGGTCCAGTCCTCCAGTTCCAGCGGCACACCGATGCGGCCGGCGATCGCCTTGAGGTGGATCACGGCGTTGGTGGAGCCACCGATGGCCGCGTTGGCGCGGATCGCGTTCTCGAAGGCGGCGCGCGTCAGGATGCGCGAGAGCGTCAGTCCCTCCTTGGCCATCTCCACGATGCGGATGCCGGACATATGCGCCAGCACGTAGCGGCGCGCGTCCACCGCCGGGATGGCGGCGTTGTGCGGCAGCGTCACGCCCAGCGCCTCGGCCATGCAGGCCATGGTCGAAGCGGTGCCCATGGTGTTGCAGGTGCCGGCCGAACGCGACATGCCGCCCTCAGCCGACAGGAACTGGTGCAGGTTGATCTCGCCCGCCTTGAGCGACTCATGCAGTTGCCACACGGCCGTGCCCGAGCCGATGTCCTTGCCGTCGAGCTTGCCGTTGAGCATGGGCCCGCCGCTGACGACGATGGCCGGCACGTCGCAGCTGGCCGCGCCCATCAGCAGCGCGGGCGTGGTCTTGTCGCAGCCGGCCAGCAGCACCACGGCGTCGATGGGATTGCCGCGGATGGCCTCCTCCACGTCCATGGCCGCCAGATTGCGCGTGAGCATGGCGGTGGGGCGCAGGTTGGACTCGCCGTTGGAGAACACCGGGAACTCCACCGGGAAGCCGCCGGCTTCGTAGATGCCGCGCTTGACGTGCTCGGCGAGCTTGCGGAAATGCGCATTGCAAGGCGTCAGCTCGGACCAGGTGTTGCAGATGCCGATGACGGGACGGCCATCGAACTCATGGTCAGGGATGCCCTGGTTCTTCATCCAGCTCCGGTACATGAAGCCGTTCTTGTCGGCGGTGCCGAACCATTGGGCGGAGCGCAGCTTGGATTTCGGTTTCGATTCCGGCATGGCGGATTCCTGGAATTCCTGGAGACGGGTAGCTCGGGCCCCGGCGCGCCGGCCGCTGCGGCCCCCAGGCAAGGCCTGGCGTGGCACGGACGGCTGGGTCGCGAAAGGGCGGGATGGATATGCGCGGGAGACGGTCGGCGCGGCGGGGACCGTGCGCCGCCCCGGCGGGGTGGTGCGCGGCCGCGCGGAACGGGCGGCTTGTCTCCGTGGCTGTGGTTTTCTTGCTTTTCGGACAGGGCGCAGTGTACGAGTCAATCTGATAACCTTCCAATGAAAGTTTCGGACTGACCGATATCCATATGAATATCAGCGTAAACCCCGATCCAGCTGTGCCGAGAACGGCACGGGACGGCACCCCCTGGTACATCCGCACCCGTCTGAAGACCCGGCAATTGCTGCTGCTGGTGGCACTGGCCGAGGAAGGCAACATCCACCGCGCCGCGGCCGCGCTCAACATGACGCAGCCCGCCGCGTCCAAGTTGCTGCGCGAGCTGGAGGACATGCTGCAGGTGCCGCTGTTCGAACGCCTGCCGCGCGGCATGCGCCCCACCCTCTACGGCGAGGCGATGATCCGGCACGCCCGCGCGGTGGTCGGCAGCCTGGACCAGGCCCAGGAAGAAGTGCAGGCGCTGAAGGCCGGTCACCTGGGCCAGGTGGCGGTGGGTGCCATCACCTCGCCTGCGGTCAAGCTGCTGCCGCCGGCCGTGGCCCGGCTCAAGCGCGAGCACCCTGGCCTGCGGGTGTCGCTGGAAATCGAGAACAGCAACGTGCTGCTGGAGCGCCTCGGGCAGGAGAAGCTGGATCTCATGGTCGGCCGCCTGTTCGCCGAGCACGACAAGCTTCACCTCAGCTATGAGCCGCTGGCGGACGAGCCCGCCTGCGCGGTCACGCGGCCCGGCCACCCGCTGCTCGATGCCAGAGGGCTCACGCTGGCCGACCTGCACGACGCCACCTGGATCGTGCCGCCGGCCGGCAGCGTGCTACGCCACCGCTTCGACCTGATGTTCCAGCGCGAGAGCCTGTCGCCGCCGGCCAAGGTGGTGGAAACCGCCGCCCTGCTCTTCCTGACGCGCATGCTGGCGCAAAGCGACATGCTGGCCGTGCTGGCCGCCGATGTGGCGCACTACTACGCGGACCACGGCATGGTGGCCATCCTGCCGATGCCCATGCCCTGCCACATGGACGACTTCGGCCTCATCATGCGCACCGACCGGCTGGCCTCGCCGGCGGCGCAACTGATGGCGGCGGCATTGCGGGAAGCCGCGCGAGAGGTGTATGGGATGGGTTGAGAACGGGTTGGGGGCACATCGAGGACAGGTCAAGGCCGCCGGATGCCGGCCTGCCCGGTCTCAGCCCCCGCGCGGTCATCGCCTCGTGCACTTGGTTACCATTGGGCATCCCCCGCATTCTCCGGCGCGCCGATCCGGCAGGCCGATACCGACATGACCCTCTCCGAGATCCAACCCAGGTTCCAGGCATGGCTGCACACCCAGGCGCAGCGCCTGGCCGAGCAAGGCGTCACGGCCAACCAGGTGACACTGGCCGCCGTGGCCGGCTCATTCACCGTCGCCGCGCTGGTGGGCGCGGTGGCGGCGTGGGTGCCAGCCGTCTTCCTGCTGATGCCGCTGTGGCTGTTCGCGCGAATGGCGCTGGATGACATCGGCGCCATGCTCGGCCGCGAGCAAGGACTGCAAGGCGTACTCGGCGTGTACCTGGTCGAGCTGGGCGACATCGTTTCCGACCTGGCGCTGATTGCGCCCTTCGCCTTTTCCTCACCGTTCGGCGGGGGCGCGGTGGTGGTGTTCGCCATCCTGACGGTGGTGGCGGAATGCGCGGGGCTGATGGGGCCGCTGGCGGGCGCGAGCCGTCGCCGCGACGGGCCGCTCGGCAAGCGCGAGCGCGCGCTGGTGCTGGGCGTGCTGGCGTGCTGGATCGCCGTCGGCCTGGGGCCGGGCCGCTACGGATTCCTGCTGTGGGTGGTGATGTCGCTGCTGTCGCTGGCCACGATCGTCAACAGAGTGCGCCGCGGCGTGCGGGAGGCCATGGCCGCGCGCAATCATTCGAAGACTTAGAAGCGCCATCAGGATGACCGACGGTTTCTCCCCTCTCCCGCTTGCGGGAGAGGGGCCGGGGGTGAGGGCGAGCGCTGGCAAACGGCGACGTGCTGGATAACACCGACGGCTTCGTCTGGGCGTCGGCGTGCTGGACCACACCGCGGGCTTCGTTGTTCGTGGCGCCTTGCTAGACCACCCCTCACCCCGGCCCTCTCCCCATGAGGGGAGAGCAACTGTGTTTCAAGTCAAGGCTGGAGGGCCTGTGAAGCATGCCTGGTTGGATCCCATAGGGCGCCATCCCTGGCCATAGCATTGAGGATGGTCAGCAGCTTGCGCATGCAAGCGACGATCATGACCTTCTTGGGCTTGCCGGCGGCCAGCAAACGCTGCCGGAAAGCCGCGATCGCCGGGTTGTAACGCATCGCCGACAGGGTGGCCATGTAAAGCACCGCCCGCACGTCTGCACGCCCACCCCAGATACATCGGGTCCCCTGGCGCTTGCCGGAATCACAAGCCAGTGGCGCAACGCCAACGAGCTTGCTGATCGCCCGGCGCCCAAGCTTGCCCAGCTCCGGCAGCGCCGCCAGCAATGTCATGGTCGTCACCGCCCCGACACCCTTGACGCTATCGAGCAGCTTGCGCTGCTCCTTGAAGTGCTGCTCGATGTGGTCATCCAGATCCGAGTCGATCTCGGCAATCTGCTTGTCCAGCGTGCGTATCACTGCGCGGATGCTGCGCGCCGTCTTCGGCCCCGCCTTCTCCAGCCGATTGCCTTCGGCCACTCGCATCTCCACCAACTGGCGCCGCCGAATCATCAGCGCCGCCAGCGACTCCCGGTGCGCCTCCAGCGGTGCCGTGAGGTACTTGTGGCGATCCGGATGGCGTGCCAGCACATCGGCAAAGTCGCGCAACCCTCGCGCGTCGATCCGGTCTGTCTTGGCTAACTCGCCCATCGCCTTAGCAAAGTCGCGAGCCTGACGCGGATTCACCCGCGCAACTTCCACTCCTTCTTGCTGCAGCGCCCGTACCAGGCCTCGCTCGTAGCCGCCGGTCGCTTCAACCACAACCAGGTCGACATCGCACGCCTTGAACTTCGCTATCAACTCGCCCCATCCCGACGCCTCATTGCCTACCCGCAGCGACTGATCCATCCAGCAAGCATCAAGATGCTCCTTGGACACATCAATCCCTGCGGTGGGCCGTGGACGCCCGTCATTCGGTTCCCTGCCTTGCGGATGCATATTCAAAATTGGCAACTGTTCGGGTTATACGAAATGGATGAAGCGGACCCGTACGTTGACCACATGCTCTCCCGCGAGCTTCAGGCTCCGAGGGGTTTCAGGTTTGGCGTACCGGTGGCGAAGTTCCGCCCTATCGACAGCACTGTCCTATAAACCTTTGATCTTTCCTTGGCAATAGGACTGCAAATCCTGGCTTCGATTCGGGCTGATGGAAACATACAAGGGGGTCAAGACAATATGCTTGGCCCACGGTGTTGGCGCATCTTGTTGGCTTCGTCTCGCCTTGGCGTGCTGGACAACACCGTCAAGACAATATGCTTGGCCCACGGTGTTGGCGCATCTTGTCGGCTTCGTCTCGCCTTGGCGTGCTGGACAACACCGACGGCTCCGTTGTTCGTGGCGCCTTGCTAGACCACCCCTCACCCCGGCCCTCTCCCCATGAGGGGAGAGGGGGTCAAGACACCATGCTTGGCCAGCGGCGTTGGCGCATCCTGTCGGCTTCGACTGGTGCTCTGCGTCTCGTGCCACGTCGGTTTGCTCCCCTCTCCCGCTTGCGGGAGAGGGGCGGGGGAGAGGGCGGGCGCTGGCAGCCACGATCTGCTGTCCGTTGCCGATATCGCGTAACGTGGCGCCATCGCGTCCTTGTCCGGGGCGGCGTCAGTCTTGCACCCAACAGCCGTACGGCATCCCCCCTGCGCGGGGCTAATGGGCGCCACGGCACGCCACTGACGTGCTGCACACATCACACACCCAAAATGCGCGCTCTCGACAGGGCCGCTCACCCGGCGCCCCCGCCAAGTGGCCCATATGACACTGCAGCCGCACGGCCGTGCAACTCATGCGGCGCTTTCCCACGGTTTTCCTCAAGTCCCTGCCAGGCGATCCGTAAATCCCTCCGATTTACCGCGCCCTCGCCCTACCCGGGCACCCTGACAGGAAGACCCATCCTATGTTCTCGTCCATCCGCGCCCGCATCGTGGCCCTATCCGTGGCCATCGTGACGGCAGCGCTTACCATCAATGCCGTCCTCAACTATGTCGTGGCCGACCGCTACAACGACGTGGCCATCGAAGACTCGCTCGCCGCTGTCGAAAGCGGCCATGTCGGCGCCATGGCCGACTGGGTCGCCAGCCACGTGCAGATGATCGCGTCGCTGCAGGACGCCGTGCTGCAGGCCGAGCCCGAGGCCGCGCTCAAGCAAGTGGCTGCCGCCGGCGGCTTCACCAATGTGTATGTCGGCTATGCCGACCACACCGCACGCTTTTCCAACCCCACCGGCATCCCGCCCGGCTATAACCCCACCGTGCGCCCCTGGTACCAGCAGGCCGCGAACGCGGGCAAGCCGGTGGTGACACCGCCCTATGTGGACGCCGGCAGCGGCAAGCTGGTGGTGGCCTTCGCCGTGCCGGTGCGGCAGGACGGCACGCTCAAGGCCGTGGTGTCCGGCGACGTGGCCATGGACGCCGTGGTGGCCAACGTGAAGTCCATCCACCCCACGCCGGCCAGCTTCGGCATGCTGGTGGCCAAGGGCGGTGAGATCGTCGCCCACCCGGACGACAAGCTCACGCTCAAGCCCGTGTCTGACGTGGTACCCGCGCTGGATGCCGGTAAGCTGGCCGCGCTGGTCTCCGCCAAGACCATGCTGCGCGTGGACGTGGGCGGCACGCCCAAGCTGCTGCACGCGCGCGCCGTGCCCGGCACCGACTGGACCGCCGTGGTGGCGCTGGACCAGCGCGAAGCCACCGCCGGCATGCGCTCCATGCTGTGGAGCTCGCTGCTGGCGCTGGTGGTGATCGCCGCGCTGGGCGCCGTCATCGTCGCGGGTGCCACGGCGGTGTCCTTCCGCCGCCTGTCGCAGATCCGCGATGCGATGCGCGACATCGGCAGCGGCGACGCGGATCTCACCCGCCGCCTGCCCGCCGACGGCCGCGACGAGACCGCGCAGATCGCCCAGGCCTTCAACGCCTTCGCCGACAATCTCACCGGCGTGATGCGCCGCATCCGCGACGCCAGCGACTCCGTGCACGCCGCCGCCAACGAAATCGCCAGCGGCAACGCCGACCTCTCGCGCCGCACCGAATCCGCCGCGGCCAGCCTGCAGCAGACCGCCGCCTCGATGGAACAGATCACCGCCACCGTCGGCCAGTCCGCCAGCTCCGCCCAGCAGGCCGACCAGCTCGCCGACGCCGCGGCCAAGGTTGCCGGCAACGGCGGCACCGCCATCCACGACGCCATCGTCACCATGGGCGCCATCGAAAACGCCGCGGTCAAGGTGTCCGACATCATCGGCGTGATCGAAGGCATCGCCTTCCAGACCAACATCCTCGCGCTGAACGCCGCCGTCGAAGCCGCGCGCGCCGGCGAACAGGGCCGCGGCTTCGCCGTGGTGGCAGGAGAGGTACGCGCCCTGGCCCAGCGCAGCGCGCAGGCCGCCAAGGAAATCAAGACGCTGATCGAGACCACGGTGGGCAGCGTCAACACCGGCTCCGGCCAGGTGCGCCGCGCCGGCGACACCATGCAGAGCATCGTTGGCGACGTGGGCAAGGTCAGCCGCATCATTTCCGAGATCTCGCAGGCCGCCAACGAGCAGACGCGCGGCATCCAGGAGGTGAACCAGGCCGTCAGCCAGCTCGACCAGATGGTGCAGCAGAACGCGGCGCTGGTGGAGCAGTCATCGGCGGCGGCGGAAGCGCTGCAGTCGCAGGCGGCCAGCCTTGCCGGCGCGGTGGGAGGGTTCCGCCTGCACTAGTGCTGCCCCCAGCGCGTCGCAGAGCCGGCTCGATCGGATAGGCCCATCGAAGGAGCTGGCATCGCAGCGCGCCAGGCACGCACTGGCGCAGGTCCTTGCGCGCATGGCTGCATCCGGTCAGCCGCCCAAGCCCTTCTGCACCCGCCACGACAATGGCAAGGTGAGCAGCAGCACGGCCGCCAACGCGATCACCGCGGTGGGAACCCCCGCGGCATCGCCCAGGCGCCCGAACAACACGGGAGACAGCGCCCCACCGCCAATGGTGCCGGTGTAGAAAAGCGCGAACGCCTGCTCGCGCTTGCCCGCGCCCGCCAACTCCGGCACCGCGCCATACAGCACCGAAGACGTCCCGTTCAAGGCAAGCCCCAGCAGCGGCAGCATCGCCATCACGCCGGAAAGCGGCAACCACACCGCCAGCAGGATCAGCAGCGATGTGGCGGACTCCGTCAGCCACACCGTCTTCATCATGCCGATGCGCGCCCCCAGATAGCCGCAGAACAACTTGCCGAACGCGCCGCCCACGAACAGCAGCGACAGCGCGACACCGATGCCTGCCGTCCCAGCGCCCTTGCTCTTCAGCAGGAACGGCAGGAAGGTAAGAAACCCCATCCGTACCGCACTGTCCAAGGTGCCGGTCAGCAGCAGCGCGCGCAACCCGCCGGCCGAGCCGCTTCCTGTGATCGCCTTGGCGGCTTTCCCCTTGCCGGTTGTCGCTTTGACCCGTGCCGGAATCAGCCACCACAACAGACCAGCTGCGGCCAGGCCGAGCAGGCCCATCAGCGTCGCGCTGGTCCGCCAGCTCACCACCGCCAGCAACAAGCCCACCAGCCCTGGTATCAGCGTCTTGCCGATATCGCCGGCAAAGTTGTACTGTGCCAGCGCCTCCTTGACCCCGCCGCCCGCCTCATGGGTATCGGTGACCATAGAAGACGCGAGCGGGTGCTGGGTACTGGCACCCAAGCCGCCCAGCACCAGCGCCGCCAACAATACCGTCAAGCCCCCGGCCTGGCCGGCGACCAGGTAGGCGACACCGGCGAGCGCCGTCCCGCCCACCAGCATGCGCTCCCGCCCCCAGCGCTTCGCCGCCCGGCTGGCCAGCAACTGGAAGCCAGCCATCGTGCCGGAATAGGACCCGCGCAGCAGCCCCACCAGCGCATAGCTGATGCCGAACTGCGATTGCCAGATCGGCAGCAGCACATAGATGACGTCGGTCAGGCCGTCATGCACTGCGTGGGCGCCGCAGGCTGCGATCAGGGAACGGCGGCGCGCGGAAGCGTCGGTGGTGTCCGGCTGGCTTGAAATTACCGCACTGTTTGGGTCGCTCATGGTGGGGCGAGGCGGGAGATCGGTAGGCCACTATTTGAGCAGGCTGGAACCTGGATGAGAAGATGGACCATATCGGCCACTCATCTAGACGTCTCACATCGGACGTATAGCTCACCGTCGGCATTGGCGAGGCCGCGCCAGGCGGCAAGGTCGGCGGGAGCGGTAGGGAGAATTCGCCCGCGGCCGAGACCAGGCAAGACTGGCGCCGGCCAGCGGTCCATCGCCGCCCCACATGCATCACGTCCCGGCGCCCAGCGGCATCAGCAGATCGCGGCCCGTCACCTCTGCAAGCCCCCGGACAGCCACGCCTGGGTCAGCGCACGTCAGCACGGCCAAGGTGCTCCTCGTCGCCGCCACGCCCATCTTCACATAGCGACGATTCCGGCTATTGCGTCGGCTCAATGTCGTTGAGGAAGCTGGCGACGATGTGCCGGCTTTCACCAAGGTCGCGCAGTTTGGCGTCGAGTTTCTCGACTTCGCTGCGCAGGATGTCTCGCACATCGTCGCAGGGTTGAAACGCGGCCCCGTCGCCGGCTGCGCCGACCATGCACGGCAGCAGCATGCGGATGCTGTCGATCTTCAGTCCCGATGCGCTGAGCAGACGAATGCGCCGCACGGCCATCAATTCCGGTTCGCCGTAGATGCGGTAGCCGGCCTCCGTTCGTCCGGGGCGCAGCAGCCCCTCCTGCTCGTAGTAGCGCAACATCCGTTCGCTCACGCCCGTGGCGCTCGCCAATTCTCCAATTCGCATGATGGGCCTTGACCTTGACAGTGCTGTCAGAGTTTAGCCTTGAATCTCTTCACATGACATTCGAGGTTCATCATGACTCTGGTTGCGCAGCGAAATGGTCAGAGGGCAACTGCCGCCGATCTTGCACCGCTGGCGTTCGCAGGCTATGCGCATTTCACCGCCATGCAGGTTCGAGGTGGGAAAGTGCGCGGTTTGGATTTGCATCTCGACCGTTTGCGTCGCGCGTCGATGGAATTATTTGGCGTCGCGCTGACGGACGAGCACATTCGGACCTGCATTCGGGCCGCCATACCGACACCATCTGCCGATCTTTCATTGAGCGCAACGGTGTACTCGCCCGCCGGTGAATTTGTCGTAGCGGGGCCAGATGCCCCACCTGAGGTACTCGTTCGTACCGATGCGCCATCGTCGGGGCCTCGCGGCCCACTGCGTCTTGCGGTGTTTGAGCATGAACGCGCGCTTGCGCACATCAAGCATGTCGGAGAAATGGCGAAAACGTACTTTCTTCGTCAGGCGGCCGAACGCGGATTCAACGATGCGGCATTCATGGATCGCGAGGGACGACTTAGCGAAGCGTCCATCTGGAACCTTGCGTTCTGGGACGGCGAGGCCGTCGTATGGCCAGAGGCCGCCATGCTTCAAGGCACGACGATGGCCATCGTCCAACGGCAATTGGAACACTTGGGCGTGCCGCAGCGCTCGCTGATCGTAACGCCCGTCGATGTGGCGGCGATGTCCGGCGCTGTCGTGATGAATTCGTGGACGCCCGGCATTGCCGTGACGCAGGTCGGCTCCGTCGTGTTGCCTGCAGCGCCTGCGTTCGTCGAGCGCCTGCATCAGGCATATGCGTGCGAGCCGCTCGTCAGTCTTTGAGGAGGGCGGTTACGCCATCATCGTCGTGCAGACCGAAGACGGCTGCACTGGCGGCTGCTGGGATCGATGTGCATTTCCGGGCCGACCGCGCGGCTGGATGAAGCGCGCTTGATGGAGCATGCGCAGACGGTGATGGATGCGGCGAACCGCTTGTCTTATGCGATGGCGGGGAGTCAACGGCCGCCGATGCAGATCGGGAAGCCGGCGACGTGGCATCCGTGAGGGGGATGGCGTGAGGCTTGAGGCTGAGTGGCTCGGCACCTCAGCCGGCGCGCTGAGGTGCGGTGGTGTATCGCACCGTCAATTGAACAATATTGTCGAGCGCGCCGGCGATTGCCCTTGGCGTCATAACGACATGACAAGGTTGGAGAATGGAATACCAAGGAGCCGATCCTCATGACCTCAGTCCCTGGTCGCACAACTGTGAATGAGGCGAGGGCCACGCTCAGTATTCCCGCAAAACCCACCCACTGATCAACGCAAAATACTCCCGCAGCCACGCGTTATAGCGCAGGTACAAGGGCGTAGGCGCCGCCGCCCCGGCCACCTGCCGGAAGCCCTCCTTGTACGCGATCCGCTTGGCCCGCATCAGGTGGAAATCGCTGGTCACCACGACCAGCGGGTCGCCAGCGCCCACACCTTGCTTCGCCAGCAATTCGCGGCTGAAGCGCAGGTTCTCCTCGGTGCTGGTGCTGCGCCCTTCGCGGATCAGGCGGTCCGCGGACAGGCCATGCGCCACCAGGTAGTTCCCCATGACGTCCGCCTCGCGGCAGCCCTCCATGAAATCCTGCCCGCCGCTCACCACCACCCGCGCCGCCGGCCACTGCCGCGCCAGCGCCAGGCCCACATTCAGGCGTGCCGCCAACGTGGGCGAGGGGGTGCAATTGGGTGTGCCGGAGCCGAGTATCACGATGGCCTTGGCTGCCGCTGCCTTCGGTGCGGATTCGGCCATCTCGCGGCTGAGGGTGTGAAAGAACGCGGCAACGCTTGCCAGCCACACCGCGAATGCCACCCACCCTGCCCGCCATAGCCACCGGCGCCACGCGCTGGCCGCGCGCCATTTCGCCACGGCTTGCCAGCGCCATGACAGGGCAAGGAAGGCCGTGCCGATTGCGGCGGGCAGGACCACGCCGAAGTTGAACAGGCCGATCGCCATCAGGGAGATGGCGTCGGCCAGCAGCATGGCGCCGGCTGCGGCCAGGGCGAGGCGGCGCAGCGGCGCGCGGGACGTTGCTTGGTACGTGGTGGTGCGTGACAGCATGGTCGTGCGCGTTGTCCTCAGACGCTTGGAGCATACCGCCATCCGGTCGGCGCGTCGTGCGCCATCGACGACTCAAGCGCGGGAAATGCCTTCTTTTGAAATCCTCGGCAGGAAGCCGGGAAGGATAGGCGCGACGATGTCATAGCCTCGCAGCCGTTCGAGCCACCGCGCCGGAATGCCGCCGAGCCCGAAGCGGATGCCCGCCAGGCCGCCGGCGACGCAGGCAGTCGTGTCGGTGTCATTGCCGAACAGGATGGCCTTCCTGACCACGTCCTCGAACGTCGGCTCTTCGAGCGCCCGCCGCGCCGACCAGAGCGTGTCGAGCACATAGCCGGTGCCGCGCGGCGTATCGTGCTGCGGAAAGCTTCGCAGCACATCCAGCTCACGGAGATACTCGCTGCCTTCCCTTGCATCGGGCCACGCCTGGTAGACCGCTTCGAGACGGCTGTCTGCCGGCGCCCACGGGTCTGCCAGGCCCTGCAGGTAGCCTGTGGCGACGAGACAGTAAAAGGCGCACGCCACCTGCGAGCGAGGATGGGCATGCGTGGGCAGCGATTGCAGGTGGGCCTCGCGCACGAGTGCTGTGTCGCTCCCCGCGTGGAGCAGGGCAAGCGGCAGGCAGCGCATCAGGCTGCCGTTGCCGTTGTCCATAACATCCGCCCCGCCCGACTCGCGCGCTGACACACCGTCGCGCAGATTGTCCAGCGCGTCTGCCGTCTGGATCCCGACGTCGAAGACCCTGTCATCGACTGCCATGTAGCCGCGGTCCAGCCAGCGCAGCAGCAGGTCGGAGAAATCGACCAGCGAGAACCTTCCCTGTTCGACGAGGGTGGCCAGCAGGCACAAGGCCTGCGCACCGTCATCGGACCACGTCCCCACCGGCACGCCGGAATGCGCACGGGGGAAGCCGGCAGGGGGTTGCATCTCAATCTGCTTGCGCGCCGGCAGCCGCTGTGGCGGGTGAAACTCATACGGTACGCCAAGCGCATCTCCTACCAGCAGCCCTACCAGGCCACCCAGCTCGGCGTTGGCAGGGTACTGCTGCGCCAACCCCAGGAATCCATCATTGCTCATCGGTCATCCCCTTCCACAATTTTCCTTGGCGACGGCCACACCGCAGACTATTGCCTTTCTGACATTTGCTCGCCGCGTGGCCCCGACATAGGCGGGCTCACGCCTGGCGCACCTTGCAACGCTCTCCCGCCTGCAAATCATCCCATCACTTCTCCCAAGGCAGGCCGATGTCGTCACGGCCGAAATGGCCGTATGCGGCGGTCGGATAGTAGATGGGCCGCAGCAGGTCCAGGGTTTCAATGATGCCCTGCGGCCGTAGGTCGAACTCGCGTGCGAGCTCGGCGGCGATGTCTCGTCCGGTCTCGGCTTCAGTCCCATACGTTTCGACCAGGAAGCTCACCGGCTCCGCCTCGCCGATCGCGTAGGCAAGCTGCACCAGGGCGCGCCGCGCCCAGCCGCGCGCCACCACTTGCCTGGCGAGGAAGCGCGCCATATAGGCCGCCGAGCGGTCCACCTTGGACGGGTCCTTGCCGGAGAATGCGCCGCCGCCGTGGGGCGCGGCGCCACCGTAGGTGTCGACGATGATCTTGCGGCCAGTCAGTCCGGCATCCCCCTTCGGGCCGCCCGTGACGAAACGCCCCGTCGGGTTGATCAGGCAGCGCAGCCCCGGGGCGCGCAGCTGTGGCGGAATCACCGGCTCGATCACCTGCTCCAGCACGGCGGCGCGCAGCGCTTCCAGCTCAATCCCTGCATCGTGCTGCGTCGAGAGCACCACGGCTTCGATCTGCGTGGGCCGCCCGTCGACGTAGCGGAAGCTCACCTGCGACTTGGCATCCGGCTGGAGCCAGGGCAACGTGCCAAGCCTGCGCAGCTCCGCCTGCCGCCGCACGAGTCGATGCGCGTAGACGATCGGGGCCGGCATCAGCTCCGGCGTCTCGTCGGTGGCATAGCCGAACATCAGCCCCTGGTCCCCCGCGCCCAGGATGCCGTCGGCACGATCGACGCCCTGGCTGATGTCTTGCGACTGGCCATTGAAGCGGATCTGAATCTCACAGCGCTGCGGGTCGATGCCCGTCTCGGCATCGCGGTAGCCGGACTCGCGCAGCACTTCGCGCACGAGAGTGTCGGCCGACGCGCGTACCGCCTCGAAGTCATCCCGGTGCCGCGTCTTGAACTCGCCCGCCACAATCACGCACTGGTCCGCCAGCAGCGTCTCGCAAGCCACGCGAGCATGGGGATCCCGCGCCAGGAAGGCGTCGAGGATGCGATCGGAAATGCGATCGGCCAGTTTGTCCGGGTGGCCTTCGGAAACGGATTCCGAGGTAAAGAGCCCGTTGCGAATCGTCATGAATCTCTCCTGTTTAGCCGCGTTTGACCAAGCGTCGGGGGCGGCAAGCTGGAACAAATCCCCCCGGTCCTGTCCCCGTGCGGGGCGGCGGACCAGCCGTTTCCATTTCTGATTGCGTTGCTTATGGCATCGCTGCTTGCGTGCGGACTTAGCGCAAGAGCACCAACTGCGGCGCGGCATCCGCGCCTGACCAGACGATGGCGTTCTGGCCAAACTGCACGCCCAGCTCCTTGGCATCGTCAAGGCCGATGCCAAGCACGAGGAAGCTCGCCTCGCCAGGCCATTCGTTGGAGGGATGCTGGCCGATGCCATCGACGAAGGCCAGCCCGCGCTGCTGCAGCGTCTGCGCCAGTGCCTGCTGCCGCTCATGATTGCGAGCGGAATCCTGCTGCTCGCTGAAGGGGTTCCACGCCGTGATGAAGGCGCTGCAGTCCACGCCGGCCGCGGCGTGCAGCGCGGCCAGTTGCGGGTTGTCCTCGCCCACCTTCAAGGTGGTCGGCGCCTGGCCGTGCACGTGATAGTGCGTTTCCAGGTAGGCCTGGATGACGTCTTTGGGAATGGCTGAGTCAGAAAACAAAAAACCCTCCGTTCAAGGAGGGTCGACGCTCTACCCGCTTGCTTGCTCCATCAGGAGCCACATCCGCTCTCGCGATCCACCTTGCCCGGGGAGGCAGGTTGGCATGGGCGTCGACCCAATTCAGAATGCGGGTTGGATTAGAGCATGTGGCCGAGAAACGTGTCAAGCGAGAGTCAGCGCTGCGGCATATCCGCCACCGAATAGCCGAGGCTGACCGTTGCTTCCTCCGGTATCGGCGGCATCGCCGCGCTCCACGACTCCCAGGCTTCGCGCATCGCCACCAGGCGCTCGGGCTCGCGCGCAGCCCGGTTGGCGCGCTCGCGTTCATCGCGGCTCAGGTCGAACAGGTAGTCGTGACCGTCCACCTGCAGGTACTTCCAGTCGCCGTCGCGCATGGCGCGCTGGCCGCGGTGCTTCATGCGCCAGTACAGCGGACGGGGGAAGCGGTGGCCGGCCTCGCGCAGCAGCGGCATCAGCGAAACGCCGTCGAGCGGGTAGGCCGGGTCGGGCGCCACGCCGGCGGCGTCGAGCATGGTGGCGGACCAGTCCATGGTCATGCATGGCTGCGCGCTGGTGCCGCCCGGCGCGACCACATCCGGCCAGTGCGCGATCCAGGGCACGCGGATGCCGCCCTCGGTCAGGTCCATCTTGCCGCCGACCAGCGGCCAGTTGTCGGAGAAGCGCTCGCCGCCGTTGTCGCTGGTGAAGACGATCAGCGTGTTGTCGAGCAGGCCGTGCCGGCGCAGGGCCTCCACCAGCCAGCCGATGCCTTCGTCCATGTGGTGGATCATGCGGCGGTAGGTGTGGATATTGCCGCCGTCGAGGTGGAAGAGGTTGTTGCTCACCTGCGGTGCCAGCGCGGCATCTTCCCGCGTTTCCCACGGCCAGTGGGGCGCGGTGTAGTGCAGGCTGAGGAAGAAGGGCTCGCTCCCGGCCGCCATGCGCTCCACGTAATCCACAGCGCGGCGTGACAGCAGGTCGGTCAGGTAGCCGGGCTCCTGGTGCGGCTCGTCGTTGTGCCACAGGTCATGGCGGCCAGTGGAATCGCAGTGGGTGAAGTAGTCCACGCCGCCGGCCATGGGGCCGAAGAACTCCTGGTAGCCCGACAAGAGCGGACCGAAGGCCGGAGCGAAACCCAGGTGCCATTTGCCGATCAGCGCGGTGCGGTAGCCCGCGTCGCGCAGCAGCGAGGGCAACGTTGGATGCGAAGGTGGCAAACCCTGCGGCGTGCCGATCCGCTTGCTGCTGATCGGCTCCTCAGCGGCGCCGCGCAGGCGGTACTGGTAGCGCGCCGTCATCAGCGCGAAACGGGTGGGCGAGCACACCGGGGAATTGGCGTAGCCCTGCGTCAGCAGCAGGCCGTTGGCGGCCAGGCTGTCGAGCACCGGCGAGACCGGTACGCGTCCCCCGTAGCAGCCCAGGTCGGCATAGCCGAGGTCGTCGGCGACGATGTAGATCAGGTTGGGTTTCATGGTTCGCTGGTGTTCTGGCCTTCCGACGTTCTGGCCGCGCTCACTCGGCGCGGATGCCGCTGGCGGCGATCAACTGGCGGTAGCGCTCCGACAACGCCGCCAGCCGCTGTGCCGCCGGTGCGCCGCGCGTGCCATCCACGCGCATATCCAGCGCCTGCAGGCGGGCGCGCACATCGGGCCGCGCCAGCGCATCGGCGATGGCGCGCTCCAGCAGGCGCTGCACCGGCTCGGGCGTGGCCGCGGGCACCATCGCCACGTAGAGCACCTCATGTTCCAGTTGCTTGAAACCCAGCTCTGCCACCGTGGGCACGTCCGGCAGCAGCGGCGAGCGCTGCGTGCTGGTCACCGCCAGTGCCTTGACGCGGCCCGCCTGCACGAAGGGCAGCAGCGTCGGCGTGGCCAGCATGCCCCCATCCACCTCGCCCGCCACCACCGCCGTGGCCGCCGACGAGCTGCCCTTGTACGGCACGTGGTTGAGCGTGGCGCCGGTGGCGCGGCGGAAGGCCTCGACGGCGATATGACCCGGGCTGCCGCTGCCGGCCGAGCTGAAGTTCAGCGTCTTCGCCTTGGCCCGCGCCAGCAGCTCGCGCATGCTGCCGATGCCCGTGGCGGGGTTCACGCCCACCAGCAGGCCCGATGTAGCCAGGATCATCAGCGGTTTCATGTCGCCCGGCTGGAACGGCATGCTGGGATAGATGTGCGGACTCACCGTGAAGGTGGTGTCGATGCCGAACAGCACCGTGTAGCCATCGGCCGGGCTGCGCGCCACCGCGCCCGCGCCCAGGTTACCGCTGGCGCCGGGCTTGTTCTCCACCACGAAGGGCTGCTTGAACTCGCCCTGCAGCACCTGGGCCACTGAGCGCGCCAGGATGTCGGACGGACCGCCCGGCGGGTAGTTGTTGACGAAGCGCACCGGCTTGTCGGGGTAACGCTCCTGCGCGTGCAGGGTGACGGAGCCCAGCGGCAACAGGGGCAGCAAGGACAGCGTGCACAGCAGGCGGCGCAACGTCGCGCGGCGCGGCAAGGAACGCGGGCCTGGGGGCAGGGAACGGCAAACGGACATGGCTCCAACTCCTCTCACGGGCACCCTGGCATGGCCGGCGGCAGCGGCCACGGCCAGCGCCGCGGCGCCCCTGCCTGCCGTCATCCCGGGTTGTCAGGCCAATGTACGTTGGGGACAATCAGTTGTTCTAATCAACCATCCCCCGTGTAAACCTGGGGCTGCCAGACAAGGCCACACCATGCCGGAACCCGCGCGCCTGAACCGACCGCAGTCGATCGAGGACCTGCTGCTCTACCGCCTGAGCGGCCTGCTGGCCAATGCCGGCGGCATCGTCATCCGCCACTGCGAAGGCCGCTTCGGCATCACCCGCCGCGAATGGCGGCTGCTGGCCCTGCTGGGCACGCAGGCTGGCGGCCCGGCGCCAACGCTATCGGCCCTAGCCGCGCTGGCCCACCTGGACCGGCCGCGCGCCTCGCGCACTGTCTCCGAGCTGGTGCGCAAACAACTGGTCAGCCGCACCGCCCGCGCGGGCGACGCGCGCCAGGTAGCGCTGGCGCTCACGCCCGAAGGCGAGGCGCTATACCGCGAAGTGTTTCCGGTGACGAAGGCAGTCAACCTCGAACTGCTCGGCGCGCTCGATGGCGGCGAGGTGGCGCAGCTCGAAGCGATATTGGGCAAGCTGGAGCAGCGGGCGGCGGGGATGGCGGAGCGGGGTGGGTTGCCGCTGGCGGATCGGCGTGGGGGTGGGAGCCGGCGCGGGCGGCAAGTTGCGGAAGGCACTGAAGGCTAGCGGCGATCCGCAGGCCACGGCCGCCGCACAGTGTCCGTCAGGCGCCACTCTCAGTGGCCAACCCCACCCCCAGGTAACGATCCTTCACCTCCCCATCCGCCCGGAACGCAGCGTTATCTCCCTCGTACACCACCCTGCCCTGCTCCAGGATCACCATGCGGTCCGCCAGCTGCATGCACACCTCCAGGTTCTGCTCCACCAGCAGGATGGCGATGCCCGCGGCCTTGATGGTCTTGAGCTGGGCCACGATCTCTTCGACGATCACGGGCGCCAGTCCTTCCACCGGTTCGTCCAGCATCAGCAGGCGCGGGTGGTTCATCAGCGCGCGGCCGATGGCGAGCATCTGCTGCTCGCCACCGGAGAGCTGGGCGCCGCCGTTGCGGCGGCGTTCGCGCAGGCGCGGGAAGATGCGGTAGACGTCTTCTAGCTGCCAGGGCGAATCGCGGCGGGCGCCGAGCTTGAGGTTTTCTTCCACGCTCAGCAGGCGGAAGATGCCGCGATGCTCCGGCACCAGGCAGATGCCGGCGGCGGCGATGCGGTGCGGCGGCTGGCCGGCGACGTCGCGGCCCTGGAAGCGCACGTGGCCGCCGCGCGGGCGCACTACGCCGGCGATGGCCTTGAGCGTGGTGGACTTGCCGGCACCGTTGCGGCCCAGCAGCGCAACCAGCTCGCCGTCGCCCACCGCGAGCGAGACGTCCTGCAGCACGTGGCTCTTGCCGTAGTAGCCGTGGATATTGCGCACGTCCAATGTCATCGCGCGCCTCCGGTGATCATATTGCCCAGGTAGGCCGCGCGCACGCGCGGGTCGGCGCGCACCACGGCGGGCGGGCCTTCCATCAGCACCTTGCCCTGTTGCATCACGGTGATGGTGTCGGAGATTTCCATCACGATCTCCATATTGTGTTCAATCAGCACCACGGTATGGTCGGCGGCCAGGCCGCGGATGAGTTGCTTCATCGCGCCCAGGTCGTCCACGCCCATGCCGGAGGTGGGTTCGTCGAGGAAGATGGCGCGCGGCCGCGCGGCCAGCGCCATACCCACTTCCAGCCGGCGCTGCTGGCCGTGCGAGAGCGTGGCGGCCTCGGTGTCGGCCACGTGGCTCAGTTCCATGCGGGCGAGCACGGCATCCACCGTGTCGGCGCAGGCCAGCTCGCCCACCGGGCGGCGCCAGCACTGCATGGCGCGGCGCGCGTGCGGGCCCAGCGCGGCCAGGCGCAGGTTCTCGCGCACGCTCAGGTTGGCGAACAGGCTGGTCACCTGGAAGGCGCGCGCCATGCCGCGCCGCACGCGCTGGTGGTCGGCCTCGTGCGTGACGTCATGCCCGTCGAAGACGATGCTGCCGGCGCTGACGGCGCCAGTGCCCGTCAGCATGTGGAAGAGCGTGGTCTTGCCTGCGCCGTTGGGGCCGATCACCGCGTGCACGGTGCCGGGCAGCACGCGCAGGTCCACGCCGCCCAGCGCGGTGAACTTGCCGTACTGCTTGGCCACGCCGCGCGCTTCGAGGATGGGCTGCCGGGCCGCTTGCTGCGTGTGATGGGACGACGGTTGAGGCGACGATTGCTGCGCCGCCTGCTGCGCGGTCTGGTTCATGCCTGCTCCTCGCGCGCCAGCGGCGCGGTGTCGTTGATCGCCTGCGCCACTCCCTTGTCCGGCTCACCCTGCGCGCGCCGGTTCGCCGCCATGCGCGCGGGCAGCGTCAGCAGCCCCCACAAGCCGCCGCGCACGAACAGGCTCACGCCGATCAGCAGGAAGCCCATCACCATCAGCCAGCGCGGCCACAGGTTGGAAAGCCAGTCGGACATCAGCACATAGAAAGCCGCGCCCAGCACCGAGCCGAACAGGTTGCCGGTGCCGCCGATCACCGTCATCACCAAGATCATCTCGCCGGTGACGAAGTCGATGCTGGTGAGCGGCGCAATGCCCATCAGCATGGCGTGCAGGCCGCCTGCCAGCCCGGTGACGGCACCGGACAGCACGAAGGCGAGCAGCTTGAAGTGGCGCACGTTGTAGCCCACCGCCTGGGCGCGGTCCTCGTTGTCGCGGATGGCCAGCAGCGTGCGGCCGAAGACGGACGACGCCACGCGCTGCAGGCCCCAGCACACCAGCAGGAAGCACACCGCGACAAAGGCGTAGAAGGCCCAGGCCCCGTCCAGGGCGGCCAGCTGCAGGCCGAACAGCGACAGCGGCGGACGCGGCACGTCGAGCAGGCCGTTGTCGCCGCCGGTGATCTGCGGCGTGGTGTAGGCGAGGAAGTAGAAGAGCTGCGCGAAGGCCAGCGTCAACATCACGAAGTAGGTGCCGCGCTGGCGGATGGCGAACCAGCCCACCAGCGCGGCCGCCGCCGCGCCCAGGCCGACGGACAGCGCCAGCGCCGCCGGCAGCGGCCAGGCCAGCCGCGTCAGCGCAATCGCCAGCGCATAGCTGCCCAGCCCGAAGAAGATGCCCTGGCCGAAGGACAGCAAACCCGTGAAACCCAGCAGCAGGTTGCACGCCATCACCGCCATGGCGTAGACCAGCACTTCAGTGGCCAGCGTGCCGGACGGCAGCACCAGCGGCAGCAGCAACGCGGTGGCCAGCGCCAGCCAGCCCGCGCGATCGAATACAAACGTGCGCATCATCCCCTCCCCAGCAGGCCGTGCGGGCGCAGCAGCAGCACCGCGGCCATCGCCACATAGATCATCAGGAAGGCGCCCTCGGGCCACAGCGTGCTCATCACGCCCTGCACCACGCCCACCAGCAGGCCGCCGGCCAGCGCGCCGGCAAAGCTGCCCAGGCCGCCCAGCACCACCACCACGAAGGCCACGCCGATGGCCTCCAGCCCCATGAAGGGATCGGCACCGCGGATGGGCGCGGCCAGCACGCCCGCCAGCGCCGCCGTGCCCGCGCCCAGCGCGAACATCAGCCCGAACAGGCGGTGGATATTGATGCCGAGCAGCGACACCATCTCGGTGGACTCACTGCCCGCGCGCACCGCGCTGCCCAGCCGCGTGCCCTCCAGCAGCCACCACAGTCCCAGCGCCAGCACAGCGGTGAAGCCGATCACGAAGAGGCGGTACTTGGGATAGACGAAGCTGCCCCACATCACCACACCCTCCAGCCCGGCCGGCGGCGGCACGTCTACGCCGACGGGGCCCCAGGCGCTGATCAGCAGCTCCTGCGCCGCCAGCGCGATGCCCACGGTGATGAGGATGTGGAACTCATGCGGCAGCGCGTACACGCGGCGCAGCATGACCACCTCGATCAGCCACGCGAGCGCGCCGACCAGCAAGGGCGCCAGCACCAGCGCGGCCCAGAAGTTCAGGCCCATCTGCAGGGCCTGGAAGCAGAGATAAGCGCCCAGCGCGTAGAAGGCGCCGTGCGCGAAATTGACGAAGCGCAGCAAGCCGAAGATGATCGACAAGCCCACGGCCAGCAGGAAGTACAGCATGCCGGTGCCGATGCCGTTGATCACCTGCAAGAGGTAGACGTTCATAACAGGACAGCCGAAGGATTAGGGTGGTGAGCCAGCGGGCACCGGGCTCGCGCCGGGCGGCACGGGGCTGGGCGCCTGCCGGCGGCATGGGGGCATGAGGTGGCGCGAGGCGGCACCATTGAACGATTGCAATGCATGACAACAGCTGAACGTTGTCGTCCCCGCGCAGGCGGGAACGACGGTAGTTCTTGCAGCTTTGTCACGGATTGCGCAAGGCACAATCGGCGGCATGCCATAGCGCACGGTGCGGCACCAGACAAGCCCCCGGCGCACACACCTCGCCCAGCCCCATCACGCCATGCGACACATCGTCTTGTCCGGCGGCAGGAAGGCCTTGCCCGCGCTGACTATATCGACGAAGTCATCCGCATCGCGCATGCTCGCCTTCGGCTTGCCCTTGAGCAGGTAGTAGTCCTTGATGACCTGGTGGTCCGCCGCGCGCACCGTCTCCGGCCCGGTCAGGCCCTCGTACTGCATGCCTGAGATGGCCGCCGCTACCGCCTTCGGGTCCACGTTGCCGGCCTTGATGATGCCGTCCAGCAGCAGCCGCGCGACGGCATAGCCGGCCACCATGTTGTAGTTGGGGGTCATGCCGCCCGCCTTCGCGCGCCGCACCAGGTCCTGGTTGCGCGGCGTGGCCACCGTGTGCCAGTACTGCGCGCCGAAGTACACACCGTTGCAGATATCCGGCCCCAGCGCCTGCATCTGCTCCAGCCCGGAGGACCACGCCACCAGGATGGTCATCTTCTCCTTCAGGCCGAAGCTCACCGCCTGGCGCAGCGCATCGGTGGACTGCTGGGCGTAGTTCAGCAGCAGCAACACATCGGGCTTGGCCGCCAGCGCATTGGTCAGGTAGCCGCTGAACTCCTTCTGCGACAGCGAGTGGTAGCTGTTGCCCACATGCTCCACCCCCTTCTCCGCAAACACCGTCTTCGCCGCCGAGAGCAGGCCGTCGCCGAACACGTACTGCGGCGTGATGGTGTACCAGCGCTTGGCCTTCGGCATCGCCTCGATCAAGGGCCGCACCGTGCGCTCGATGGCGCCGTAGGTGGGCACCGACCAGCGGAAGGTGGCGCGGTTGCAATCCTTGCCCGTGATCTCATCCGCCCCTGCCGCCGTAGCGAACACGGCGCCCAGCCGCTCCGCCTCCTTGCCCATCGCCAGCGCCTCGGAAGACAGCGCGCCGCCGGCGAAGAAACGCATCGACGGCTTCTGCGCGGCCTCCTGCAGCTTGCGCACCGCCGTGCCCGGCTTGCCCTCCGTATCAAACACGCTGGCCCGCACCCGCCTGCCCAGCACGGTGGCCTGCTGCTCCACCGCCAGCTTCAAGCCCATGTCTATGATCTTGGCATCGGTGGCAAAGGGGCCTGACATCGGTATCAGGTAAGCCAGCTCGATCGCCTCTTCCGCCGCCAGCGCCGAATGCGCGCGCAGCAGGCCAGAGGGCACGGCGGAGCAAGCCGCCAGTTTCAGCAGGTTGCGTCGGTTCATGACTGTCTCCATCGATGTTGTACAAACGGCCATCTCTGCGGACGGCCCGCAGCGCTGCGGCACGGCTGGCGTGTGGATGCGCGCTGCTGGTCAGATGCTGGTCAGGTACTTACTGGATGCTGCAACTGCAAGGACAGGGCAGGCGCCGAGGGGTAAGGCGCATGCGTGCTGCCGGACGCGGGCAAGCGGAGCCCCTTCGCGGCGGGTAGCGCGAGTGGCGTGGTGCGTCGGTGTAATGCGGCGGGTATGCCGCGAGTTCGGGTCAGGGAGCGGTGCTAAGGCACGGGCCTTCGCTCGCCAAGAGTCAACAGACTGCGGGCGAAGGTCTTATGCCAGGACGCTGCCGCGGCAATGTGCCGGCAAGCGACGGCCTCCCGCACCATTGCATCGCGGTGCTGGCCTGCGGCATGAAGATAGAGAGAAGCAACCGCATCGGGACTCCTTTCCTGTCCTGCATTTCCACGTATCGCGCGGCGCGGGCCGGCTGCGATGACGCGGCTTGGGTTGGCTGAATGTATGGGCCGCGTATGGCTTCGGAAATATACGGTCAGCCGAAAGGGCGCAAACCGTATTGCTGGCGTGAGGGGCAACCGTACAGGATGTATGGAAGCGGAATGCCGTGCGTTCTTGTGCGGGTGCTGCACGGCGATGCGGCGGGAATAGTCTTGTGCGTTGAGACAGCGCGCCCGGCGGGCTCACTGGGAACCCGATCATCGGCGCAAGCTGGGTGTACAGGCGCGCCAGAGAATCTGCACAGTCCTGCCTCATAGGACAAACCCTTGGCGGCCAAACTGTCGAGCGCATACGACACCGGCACACGCGTCATCACGGCCCGTGTCAGCGCGGCCTGCATCACCGGCCGCAACCCACTCCGATGATTGATCGAACCTGACATGTCCTGTATATACAGGTGATCGAGCCAAGGTAATTGCCCACCGGGCGATCAGGCTGGAAGGCCCTCCCCTTTGCCGGCAATGGGGAAAGAGCTCGCGAGAGCGGCGGAAGCCCTGTCGGCTGCTCGCTGCATTCACCGGCTTCATCGGAAGAATCCACCATCATGAGACGCTCAGCGCTGTTTCCCGGTTGGTATGTCGTAGCTGCCGCGCATCTGCTGCTGGCACTGATATTCGGTGCCGCTTACTCCTTCGGCGCGTTCTTCACGCACATGCAGGCTGCCTTCGAGACCGGGCGCTTTTCCGTAGCCTCGATCTTCTCGCTCACGGCGTTCATCTACTACGCGGTCGGCGTGTTCTCCGGCGCGCTGGCCGACCGCATTTCAACCCGCATGGTGGTAGGCCTGGGCATCGTGTCGCTGGCGCTGGGCTTTTTTCTTGGCAGCCTGATGACGGGTTCGCTTTGGCTTTTCCTGCTGTGCTTCTGCTCGTTCGTCGGACTGGGCGTCGGCCTGGTCTACGTGCCCGCGGTGGCGGCGGTCCAGCGCTGGTTCCTGCGCCAACGCAGCCGGGCTTCGGGCATCGCCCTGGCCGGCACCGGACTCGGCACCTTTATCGGCCCGGCGCTGGCCGGGCTGCTGTTGCAGCAGACGAGTTGGGAAACCACCCTGCGGGTCTTCGCCCTGGGCATTCTCTGCCTTGGCCTGATGGCCGCCGTGCTGATGCGTGGTTCGCCCGAGGAGCTTGGCCTGTTCCCCGATGGCGAGCGCCCGCTCGCCGCGCCCACAGCGGCGTCCGGCATCGGCCTTGGCGAGGCGGTGCGTGGAGGACGCTTCTGGTATTACTTCCTGGCTATCTTCCTGGGCTCCGTCGGCCTGTTCCTGGCGCTGGTGCATATCAATCCCTATGCGCAGCAGCTCGGCGTGGAGGCAGTCCGGGCCAACCTGCTGATCGGCCTGATCGGCATCGGCAACCTGCTCGGACGCTTCTGTCTAGGCACCCTCGGCGACCGGCTCGGCCCCTTGCGCCTGCTGGTCGGCCTGACCCTAGCCCTGGCGCTGCTCAATCTGGGGTGGCTTGTAGCCGACGGCTGGTGGCTGCTCGCCAGCTTCGCCGTGCTGTTTGGCGTGGCGAACGGCGGCTGTATTTCGCTCTATCCGGCGGTCGCGGCAAACTGGTTCGGCAGCCGCCGGCTGGGGGCGATTCTTGGTGCGCTCTATCTGTCGGTCGGCCTGGCGGCGATCGCCGGCGGCAGCCTCGGTGGATTGCTCTTCGACCTGCGCGGCAGCTATGCGCTGTCGATCGGCTGCGGCGCCGCTTGCGCCTTGCTGTCGGCGTTGCTGCTGGTGGCCGCCGGGCGCGGTAGGCCCGTGACCGGGCAACTGTCCGCGCCAAGCGGGGCATGAGCGCGCCGCAGGGGAACGCTCAGCGGGAACACTCAGCGGCTGGACGGTACCTCGATCAGGAAGCGGAACAGCGCGCCATGTTGTTCCACGCTCAGGCACTTGTAACCCTGGCGCTGGGTATCCTCGGGAATGCCGTGTACCGACTGCGAGCAATCGGTGACGACTTCCAGCAAGTCTCCCGGCTTCATGGTTGCCAGGGTCTCCAGGGTAGCGATGGCGTTGTACGGGCAGTGCTCACCGCGCAGATCCAGCGAGAGAGTCGGGTTTTGAGCGGGCGTCGCGGTCATTGGCAAACTTCCTAGAAGGGGTGAAGCGATTGGCGTTGAGTTGGACCAGCAGCATGCAGATGCCGAGTCCGACGAAGGTCACCAGCAGCCCGGCGCCAGGGCTGAACATTTGCAGCAGGTTGAGCTTGGGATAGGGCAAGGCCAGCGTGCTGAGCTGGTCCCAGAACACGGCGACCAGGGTGCCGCCGATGATGTTGCCGACGCCGACGACCCAGAAGTGTGCCTGACCTTCCATGGCGCGGTACATCCAGCCGGTCTCGCAACCACCCGCGAGGACGATGCCGATACCGAACAGCACACCGCCGATGACGGCGTTCGGGCCCATCCAGAATACCTTCGGTGCCACGCCCAGGTGGATAGCGGCAAAGGTGCCGACGCAGGCGGCGCCCATGCCCAGCAGGATGCCGAAGGCCGCCTTGGTCCGGCCGGTGGTCCAGAGATCGCGGGCGGCACTGGTGAAGCAGATCTGCGCGCGCTCGATCAGGCCGCCGAACACCAGGCCGAACAGGCAGGCCATGCCCAGAACGAGAGACACCTCAAAGCGCCAGATTGCGAACACCATGGCTATGGCCAGGACCACCAGGCCCAGGCGCCACTGGATGAGCGAGCGTCGTGCCAGGGCTTGCGCATCCGGCAGCCGGGCTGCTGTGCCGGTGACTTTCAGCGGCATGCGCAGGAAAGGCATCAGGCTCAGCTTCACGCCGATCCAGGCACCGATCACGGTGGAAAGCATGAAGGCCCAGGCGTGCACCGAGAACATCGGGATGCCGGTGAAGAAGGCCGCCAGGTTGCAACCCATGGCCAGGCGGGCGCCGAAGCCGGCGATGATGCCGCCGATCAGGCCCTGCACCATGCGGCGGCGGCTGTTTGGCCAGCGCAGGCTGACATTGCCTGCCCAGAGCGCGCAGCACAGGGCGCCGAGGAACATGCCGATGATCATCACGCCATCGACACGGTCGAGCGGCGTGCCCTGCAGGCCAATGATCTTGAAGTAGCTCCATTCCTGGGGATGGAAGCCGAACCAGGACAGCACGTGGCCGCCCCAGCGGGTGAATTCGCCCGTGACTGCCCAGAAGGTGCCGGTCAGGGCGAAGTAGTAGGCGGAGGCAACGCCCAGGGCGACCAGTGTGGGCAGCGGCGACCAGAAGCGCATCAGGTAGCGCTCGCGGAGCTGCGAGACGGTGGGCATTGGAGTTTTTCTCGTTGTCGGAAGGAAAGTGCCGCGATTCTAACGGCAGGAAGCGGCTGAAGCTTGCTTCGGAACCGTCGAGTGGAACTGTCGAGCGCATACGACACCGGCACACGCGCCATCATGGTCGGTGTCGGCGCGGCCAGCATCACCGGCCACAACATACGCCAGATCAGCCTTTCATTCGAGGCGCATGCCTGTGGCCGCAATAAGCTGGCGATAGCCCTCCGACAGCGCCCACATGCGCTGCTCCGCCGCCGCGCCGCTGGTGCCGTCCGGCCGCAGATCCAGCGCCTGCAGCCGTGCCCGCACCTCCGGCCGCGCCAGCGCCTCGCCCATGGCGCTGGCCAGCAGGCTCAGCACCGGCGCGGGCGTGGCCGCGGGCACCATGGCTACGTACAGCACCTCGTGCTCCAGCCCCTTGAAGCCGAGCTCCGCCACGGTGGGCACATCCGGCAGCAGCGCCGAGCGCTGCGCACCGGTCACCGCCAGCGCCCGCACGCGGCCAGCCTGGACGAAAGGCAGCACGGCCGGCGCCGCCAGGATGCCGCCATCCACCTCGCCCGCCGCCACCGCCGTGGCCGCCGCCGTGCTGCCCCTGTACGACACGTTGTTGAGCGTGGCGCCCGTAGCGCGGCGGAAGGCCTCGATGGCCAGATGGCCCGGGCTGCCGCTGCCGGCCGAGCTGAAGTTCAGCTTCTTCGTTTTTGCCTGCGCCAGCAGCACGCGCATGCTGCCGATGCCCGTGCCCGGGTGCACGCTCACCAGCAAACCCGAGGTAGCCAGGATCATCAGCGGCTTCATATCGCCCGGCATGAACGGCATGACCGGATAGAGATGCGGATTGACGGTGAAGGTGGTGTCGATGCCGAACAGCACCGTGTAGCCATCGGCGGGGCTCCTGGATACCGAGGCCGCACCCACATTGCCACTGACACCGGGCTTGTTCTCCACCACGAAGGGCTGCTTGAAGCGGCCATGCAGGGCTTCGGCCATCGAGCGCGCCAGGATGTCCGACGGGCCGCCGGGTGGGAAGGTGTTGATGAAGCGGACTGGCTTGCTCGGGTAACGCTCCTGCGCGTGCAGGGTGAGCGGCGTGAGTGAGGCCAGGGGAGCCGCCCCAAGCAGCCGCACCAGCGTGCGCCGCCGCGGCCGGGCGGCGACATCATGTGACGCGGAACGGAAACCTCCCATGAACTGCACCTCCTCACCTCTCGTCCCGGGCCGTGCCCTGCGCCTGTCGAGACTTGCAAAGATCACGACACCCCCTCCACATCGTCGTCCTCGCGCAGGCGGGGACCCAGCGGCTTTAACAGCGCCATCGCACCAAAGACACTGGGTGGAGCTGGCGCTCGCCCTGCGGGCCGACCTGCGAACGTCCAACGCCCTATCGGCGTTGTCCTGCCTGCGCGGGAACGACGGTGGTTCTATCGGCGTTACCTTGGAACACGCCAGCAGCAGGTCATCACCCACCGCCGGCGGGCACCGCAGGCCGCTGGGGCAGCGCCGTCAGAACACGTGCCGGATGCCCGCCACCGCACCGAACATGCTCTTCTTACCGGCCCCGAGCACATAGCCGCTACCCTGCACGCCAGCCGGGTTCTCGAGCTTCAAGGACGCGTTCCTGGCGTAGGCCGTGGTCAGGTAAAGGTTGGTGCGCTTCGACAGGGCGTACTTGTTGACCAGCATCAGCTGCCACGGATTGGCGATATCGCCCAGCGGCGCCTGCGTGACCGGATGCGGCATCTGCTTGACGTTGTCGTAGTAGAGGCTGGCCGTCACCTGCCAGGCTGGCGTCACGTCATAGGCGCCGCCGACCCAGAAGTAGTCATCGCGCAGCACCACCGCACCCGCCGGGCTCGTGCTGCGCGCCCAGCGATACCCGGCCATCAATCGCAACCCGGGCGCCGGCGCATAACTGGCCGCCACCGCCGCGCGCTGCGCCTTCGCATTCACGCCAGGCGCGGCGGCCGTGTTGACCTGGTCGAAAGCCATGCCGGCGCCGAAGCGCCCGGAGGCATAGTTGCCACCGAAGCCCCAACCCGAGCCATCGCGAATCCGGCCGGGCACCTCGCCCGCCGTGGCCGGCGAAGTCGAATCCACGCCGAACGACCAATGCGCACGCGCCGTCAGCGCGCCGAAGCTGCCGACATACTTGACGGTGTTGTCCTCGCGCAGGTGCTTGCCCAGCAGCGCCGTCGTCGGCTCATACAGCGTCTGGTAGGCCGCCGGCTGGAAGTTCGACAGCGTATCGAACAAGGTCACATACTGGCGCCCGAAACTCAGCTTGCCGTAAGGCCCGCCCAGTCCCACCAGCGCCTGCCGCCCGAACATGCGGCCGGCAAACGACTCGCGGCCGCTATCCACGGCAAAACCGTTATCCAGCACGAAGAAAGCCTGAAGGCCGCCGCCCAGGTCCTCCTCACCGCGCAGGCCCCAGCGCGACGCCGCCTGCGAGCCCGACTGCATGGCCACGCGATTCGCTGCCGGACCCGGCCCGGCAGCCGTGCCGCCCGAAGACTGGTTGTTGACGAACTCGATGCCGGAATCCACCACGCCGAACAGCGTGACGCTGGCTTCAGCCAGCAGCGGGCAAGCCAGCAAGCCAAAAGCGGCCGCGGCGATCAGGGGGCGAATGGGTTTCATGGTCAGGTGTCTCCTTCCTAGGCTTGAAGTCGTTGTGTAGGGGCGAAACATCGCGCCCTGCCCGGTAGGGTCCCGACCATGGGGTGGTGCACTGGCTTGCGTGCATCTCTGTCTCCTGCCTGTTGTGTTCAGGCTTGTTGTGCTTGTTTTGTGTTTGTTGCGCTTGTTGTATCGGCTGCGCCGGCCGGCATGCAGCGGCACGCGGCGAATCCTCGACGGCCCTGGCTCACACACTGGCAAGCATGCCGCCGCAGGCCGCCTGACACTTCAAATGCGTGAATCTAATGCAGCAGACCATCGCCGCGGTGCGGTGATTTCCCAGCACGCATGCCGATACGTCCTACGCTTAGTAAAGTTCCTGAATGCGGTCCACGGCCTCGTCCAATTGCTTCGTCAACGGCAATAACAAGGCATGCAAGCCATCGCTGTTCTGACACCCGCCCGCGCGCAGCTCCAGCAAGGCCAACAGCGCATCCAGGCCGGCGCTGACGCGCAGAAGCTCGTCGCAAGACTCAAGGATGGTGTCGCGAAGGCGCGCCGCGCCCTCCCCCTCAAGCCCGAACGCGTCAGACGGAAGCAGGCGATCGGCCAGCACGGTGGCCTCCGTAGAATCAGCGGCGACGCGCAGGCGGCGTTGGCGGGCGGTCATGGGCGACTCCTCTATTCAGAGTTTTGGGTAAGCTCGCTCGTGGTTACATCGTCCTCATTGCGACAGGAACCTGAGATGCCAATCGCATCCCCTCGGCACGGCGGTGCCGCACCTCTCGTCCAACTCGGACAAGCCATTCGACAGGTCCGCAAAGAGCGGGGGCTGTCACAGGAAGAACTTGCGCTCCGCGCTGGGATCGACCGGTCTTATATGGGCTCGGTGGAGCGGGGGGAGCAGAATATTGGGGTGATGCATCTTGTTGGGATTGCTGAAGCACTGGAGGTTTCGGTGACCGAGTTGGCCAAGGTCGCCGATCTATAAGCCACGCTTTCTATGCAAGCAGGTCCTGCAACAGCGAAGATGCGCAGGCCGTCGACGCCTCGCCAGGATCCCGACCCGGCAGTGCTTAAGCAGCTTTGATGAGTAAGCATGCGGCCCCCCTCCCCTTGATAGGGCTCACACAAGCGGTCCACAGAGACGCAGTCGCCCCTCCGCATGGTCCATAATGCGGCTGATCAGGCCCAATAGACTCCCGAACCGGCGTCAGCCCTTCCAAGGCTGAGCGCGGGCTACGCCGTTGCCGGATGGCTCGGCCTCCCTGGGCTTGCTGCGGTACCTCGAAACGCACGGAAGCACCCACGCATTGCTCGAACAATGCGTGTGCACCCGTGTCATGCCACCTGAGGCACACACCTTCAGCGGCAAACGAGGCTAAATTTACCTTGCAAGGCTAATATAGCCCAATTGAAATGCGCGATCGTGTTGTCGAGCTGATAGATTTCGTTGCCGGCGGGAACCGGCGCTACAAGCGCATGGAAGAACTGACCGGCGTGAAGGCGGACAACTGGAAGAACACTTGCCGCAACCAGCAGCGGGTGACGCAGGACATGGTTGAGGCGATTGGGGTGGTGTGGCCTCAGTATGCGTATTGGCTAGTGACGGGGAAGACGGATGAGGCGCATGGGCATACCTCACCGACCCGGGATCGGATTGCTAGGGACTTGGAGAAGGCGGAGCAACAAGAGCGCGAATAGCTAGTCCGTCCGTAAGTCGCGATTTAGCATTCAAGAACCACGCTGATCTGGCGCGCAACGGGGCACTCGCAGTACACCCCTCATACTTTCTAATGGTCCCGACGTCGGCCGTCGAGTCGCTGCCGCTGCCGCTGCCGCTGGTAACACTTTCCAGAATTCCCCAACTGCCGTCGCGCTCCACAACGTGGTTGAGCGCTCCGCTCAACTCGCCATCACGCGATAGCGGGTCGACCGACTGGCGATAGTACGCCGCCTGCGAGCAGCCTGCCGCCTCGCAGGCTCACTTGGCACGCGTTGTTCCTCGGCCATGAGTCGCACCGCCTACCACTTCGCAGCTGTGGCCAGTTGTGAAAATTTACTGCAGAGCCTGGCATCCAATTGAGCCCGATAACTGCAACATGTAGAATCGTGGCAATTCAAATTACTGCACGCGCTCCAGAGACTCCAGCGCCGCAACGACACGCAGCCATGGATGTACTTGTGCTCACAAACTGCACCAGCAGGAAGCGCGGCCGAATGGCGTCAAGCCCCTCGGCCAATTGGTGTAGTGCCTCCCTTTCTGGAGTGAATTCGGTAGCCGACCTTGCTCGCCTGTGGAAGGAGGAGCTCTCCAGATTTGGCAACCATCAACTCGCGTCCGACCTCTACCTAGGCCGCTCTGTTGTCGACGCTCGCGCGGCCGCGAATTTGGTAGGTGCCCGCCTCGCTTTCGTTTCCGCCGGCCTTGGCCTCACGCACGCAAGTGCGAAGGTTCCCTTCTACGACCTTACCGTGTCGCCCGGCGCCGGTTCGATCGCACCCACGCTTGCCCATCTCAAGGCGACGCCTGTGGATTGGTGGATGGAACTCAATGCCGGATCAGCAATCGCGCGACTGGTCTCTAACCAACACACAAAGACCGTTCTCCTTGCATTACCCAGCGGCTACCTCGAAATGGTCTCAGGTGATTTGCAGGACTGCGGGGCAAATTGTGCGGAAAAGCTGAGAATTTTCACTTCCGAGAGAGGACGGGTTGCTGTTCCGGAACATCTGCGGCGATGCGTGATGCCCTATGACGACCGGCTTGAAGCCACTGCCTTTGCCGGGACGCGAGCCGATTTTCCCCAGCGCGCGCTTCGACATTTCATCCAAGAACTGCACGGTCACCGCCTTTCGCTGGAACACGGATTCTCCGCAGTGAGATCAGCGTTGTCTGGTCTGGTTGCCCCTCAGATTCCCCGTCGAGTCAAGCTGAGAGACGAGGAAATCGCTCAATTGCTTCGCAGTAATTGGACGGACTACGGTGGCAGTTCTACGCAATTGCTGCGCTTCCTGAGGGACGAGGCGCAGGTGGCATGCGAGCAGGGCCGGTTCCGTCGAATCTGGCTCGGCCTATGCCAGGAATTCGCTTCGTGATGCGATAACGCTGTGACCACACATACGAAAGAAGTCGTCGTCCGCGCACTCCACACAACTCAGGGTGGTGGCATAGACGTGTACGCGTTCTTCATTGGGGGCGCCGATATCACAAGGCTGGCTGACATCAGCCGCATCGAGCGCGACGAGAAGGATGCCGTAAAGGGATTCCAGAGGCCGGAGATCCGTAGTCACGTCAAAGGCATCGTCGAGTACCTCAACCAGGGAAACGTGCTGTTTCCAAACGCGATCATCCTGGCCATGTCGCCAGACGTGCGATTCGTAGCTGCACGTGGCTCCAAGCCAGCAGGTGACATGGGCATTTCGCAGGCGGGAACGCTGACCATCCCCGTGTTCGAGGCGGGAGCCCGAGTTGCATGGATCGTGGATGGGCAGCAACGCTCCCTTGCATTGGCCCAGGCCAGGAACTCTGCGCTTCCAGTACCTGTGATTGGGTTCGTGTCAGACAGTATCGATATCCAGCGCGAGCAATTCATCCTGGTCAATAAGGCGAAGCCGTTGCCCTCTCGATTGATCAATGAATTGCTACCCGAAACCTCTGGAATTCTGCTCCCGCGTGAACTCAACGCACGGCGCTTGCCATCGGAACTATGCAACCTACTGAATCGGGATCCGAACTCTCCATTTCATCGGCTCATCAAGAGAATGACCGATCGCTCGGCTCCCGCAGCGGTAATCACCGATACTGCCGTCATTACGATGATACGCAATAGCCTCAACAATCCGCTTGGTGCATTGGCAACCTATAAGGCGGCGCGCGCCAATGAGGCGGCAGATGTCGAGGCGATGTATCGCGTTCTGCTGACGTTTTGGTCAGCAGTGCGCGACGTCTTTCCAGAGGCATGGGGTTGCGATCCACGTCAGAGTCGCTTGATGCATTCGGCCGGCATCGAGGCAATGGGTGTCCTCATGGACCGCATCTACGCAAAGCTCTCCGGGGTTAGCGAAGACTACAAGACGGTTCGAGGCGAGTTGGAAAGTGTCGCCCCACACTGCGCCTGGACCAAAGGCCATTGGGAATCGCTGGGAGTGGGATGGAATGAAATCCAGAATACTCCACGAGACATCAAGAGATTGCAGGATGCGCTGGTGCGCGCCTATGCCAACCAAGTAAAGAAATGAAGTTTTTGTACTCCGACACGCAGGACTACGTCGATCCGATGTATGACTTCCTGCAAGACCGAAATGCACCTGGCCGGAGGCGCTATTGGGATGATTGCTATGCGCATGAACTCATGGAGCCTGCGCCTTACGATGGGCTTCTTGTCTCCATGAGTGCGGTCCGGCAAGCGGAAGGCGTTGCCAAGTCGAAAGTAAGGTACTCGACTGCTGAGGAGCAGCGAATGCTCCGTGACGGGGCCCGGAAATTTCTGCGCTTTGGCGGTCCGAAGCATAAGGACAAGATGCTGATGGGTGACTGCGGCGCATTTGCATATGTGGACCACCCTAAGCCGGCATACTCCCCGGCGGAAGTGGTGGAGTTTTATTCGGACGCCGCGTTCACGCATGGATGCTCCCCCGACCACATCATCTTCGCCTGCGACACAAGCAATCCGCCACGGTCGGAGCAACCCTGTGATGTCACGGACCGCTTTGACATCACCCTCTCGAACGCCGAAGAGTTCCTTCGATTGACGGAAGCGGAAGGGTGGCCATTTGAGCCTCTGGGGCCGATCCAGGGTTGGTCACCAAAAAGTATGGCGGAGGCGGCCGTGGCACTGGAAAAGATGGGCTACCGCTACCTGGCTGTGGGAGGCCTGGTTCCCTTGAAGGTCGACGTCATCCACCAGGTATTGCAAGCAATTCGCAAGGCCATCAAGCCGGAGACCGACATTCATTTGCTCGGATTTGCGAAAGCCGACAAGATCCAGGAGTTCACCGGCTACGGTATCACGAGCTTTGATTCAACATCGCCTCTGATTCGCGCCTTCAAGGATGCGAAGGCAAATTACTACAGCAGCAATGGGGATGGCACGCTGGACTACTATGCCGCCATCCGCATTCCACAGGCGATCGAGAACCCCAGGCTGATGCAGGGCATCAAGCGGGGCATTTTCAGCGCTGAGGATCTTCTCAGGCGCGAGCAGCATGCCTTGGAGGCCATACGTGCCTTCGACAAGCGACGAATGCCGCTCGCAACGGCACTGGATGCCCTCACCGACTATCAGCGTTTTCTGACCCAAGGAGAGGCCGCGTCGGAGGAGCAGCGCGAACGGGAACTCAAGAAGCAGAGAGACTTGATGGCGAGGACGCTCGAAGCCAAGCCGTGGAAGCAATGCAAGTGCCCGATCTGCCGTGACGTCGGCGTGGAAGTCATCATATTTCGAGCAAGCAATCGCAACAAACGCCGTGGGTTTCACAACCTTGGCGTCTATCACAAGCACGTACAGAACATTCTCGAGGAGCGCCAGTGAGCACTTTCCGATTCAAGGCCATTCGGGCGCAGCAAGCCAAGGGCCACGATGTCTTTTCCTTTGCAGCGACTCCCGAACAGGTTCTGGCGTTCTCCGAAATCGAGCGGATCGGGCGTACCGAAGATGGCCACCTGAAAGGATTCCAACGACATCAGGTCGCCTCTCATATCAAGGAAATCCGAGACTACCTGAACCGCGATGATGCGCTGCTGCCCAACGCAGTCATCGTTGCCTTCATCGACGGCGTGCAGGTAAAGGAGCTCGGCGACGGCCTGGTCAGCGTAAAGATCAACACGGAGTCGGGCAAGCCAGGCTTTGTAGTGGATGGCCAGCAGCGTCTAACGGCGCTCGCCGGCATCAAGAAGCCGGGCTTCCAAGTGTTCGTGTCGGCACTGGTTTGCAAGGATTACAACGAACTTCGGCAGCAGTTCGTCCTGATCAACAACACACGGCCGTTGCCCAAAACGCTGATCTACGAACTTCTGCCCAATGTCGAAGGACTTCCTGACCGGTTCACATCGCGGAAGTTCTCTGCTCGCATCGTCGACCGCCTGAACTATCTGCCGGGCTCGTCGCTGTTCGGCGAGATTCGCCAGCATACCAACCCGCAAGGTGTTATCAGCGACACGGCCATGCAGCGCTTGGTCATGAATTCGACCTCGGACGGCGCCATCCGCGACTTCATTAAGGAGGAGGACTTTGAGGAACTGTCCATCTCCCTGATCGACGAATTTTTCGCGGCGGTCGTGGAGGTGTTCGGGCCCGAGTGGGTAGGGATGGTGCCAAGAACGTCACGGCTGCGCCATGGGGCCGGCATCGTCGCAATGGGGTTCGTCATGGAACTGCTCTATTCGATGGAAGGCGCGAGACAGAAAGACGAGTTCGTGCGAGGACTTGAACTGCTGAAGCCGTACACTGCCTGGACCAGCGGTACCTGGGAGTTGTCGCAGAACGATGTTCGTCCATGGAATGGCATCCAAAATACGCCATCGGATATCGACCTGCTTGCCAACTACCTGACCCGCACACTCAAGCGCCTTCTCCGTAAACCCCGTCGCATTGCCTAATGGGTGAAACTATGCATCAGCGCGCACTGGTTCTCTTTTCTGGTGGTCAAGACTCTACGACGTGTCTGGCGTGGGCCCTCCAGCGGTACAAGCATGTTGAGACCATCGGCTTCGACTATGGACAGCGCCACAGCGTCGAGTTGGAATGCCGGCAGACGATTCTCCGGAAGATCAAGTCTGCATTTCCAAACTGGGCGGGAAAGCTTGGCGAAGACCATATGCTGGACCTTGGCGTTCTCGGCTCCGTGAGCGACACCGCCCTGACAAGTCAAAAGCAGATCGAGTTCAACGCCTCCGGTCTGCCGAACACCTTCGTTCCCGGACGCAATCTTATCTTCTTCAATTTCGCTGCTGCTCTCGCCTATCGGCGTAATCTGCCCGTCTTGATTGGGGGGATGTGCGAGACTGACTATTCCGGCTATCCCGACTGTCGCGAAAACACGCTGAAAGCTCTCCAGGTCGCACTCAGCCTCGGCATGGATTGGCCGCTGCTGATCGAAACACCGCTTATGTGGCTTACCAAGGCGGAAACGTGGGCCTTGGCGGCGAAATTGGGAGGACCTCAGTTTGTCGACCTGATTCGCTACGACGCCCATACCTGTTATGTCGGCGACCACACGACGAGCCATACGTGGGGCTACGGATGTGGGACTTGCCCTGCCTGTGAACTGCGCGGCAAGGGATTTGAAGAATACCTTCAGGCCGCGTCGCGATAGGCCGGCACCGTGCCGGCTCACCTACAACTCAATCACGCCGATGCGATACGAGATCAGTCAGAAGTTCTACTTTGAAGCGGCCCACACCTTGCATCGCGACATCGATGCCGAGGGCAGTCGGCGCATCCACGGGCACACCTATCATGCGGAGGTGACAGTGAGCGGCGTGCCCGCCGGGGGGACCGGCATGATCGTGGACCTTGGCGTACTCAGGCGCGAGATCGAGCGCATCCGCGACGTCCTCGATCACCGCTTCCTCGATGAAGTCGATGATCTGGGCCCCGCCACTCTCGAGAATCTGTGCAGCTTCATCGGCAAGCGCCTACGGGAGTCGCTGCCCCAGATCGTTCGTATCAGTGTCAGCCGCCCGGCAAGCGGCGACACCTGCACGCTGCACCTCGTCTAACTACCGCACCGGCTGAATCGCGTTCAGAACAGTTTCCACGATTCTCGTCGTACCGGTTCCCGGCACCTGCCGAAGTGCATCTTCATCGCGAATGGCACTCTTGATGCAGTAGAAGGCTTGATGGGTTGCGACACTGGAAACGAAGACGACATATTTTGCGTGACTTGCGTGCTGGCGCAACCGCTGAGTGCATTCTGTATCGCTATTCGTCGTAACGTTCAACCGAGGCACCAGCGTTTTCAGCACGTTTGCCGCCCGCTGTGTCGCTTGGCTGTCGAGGCTATACAGCATGACACGCGTTCCCTCGCCAACCTCGCACACCGCGTCAAGTGTGGCCATCCCGTCTGCATCCGGGGCCATGGCGAACGACACCTCATTGGCAAGCAGCAGCAATAGTGCCTTCTGCGTGGGCGCCATGCGTGCCCTGAACTCCTGTCCTGCCACAAGGACGCCCATCATCAGGCGCAGACGCGCGTCTTCGCTTCGGGCGGGGGCGATCATCAGGCAATCCATCAGATCGAGCGCCCATCCCATGGAATACGGGGAGCGCACTTGGATAAAGATGTCCGCCAACCTCTGCATCAGCGCCTCGTATTGCTCCGGCGTTGGGCCCGCCATGACGAGGTGAAGTGCCGCCCGCTTGATGAGCTCCAACTCGCTGTCAGGGAAGCGGTCGCGAACCTGCATCGCTTCGATCAGGCAGCGATACAGCGGGATGAAGCGCACTTGGGGCACAGTGCGCTCGACAAGCCATCCAAACCAGATTGGCAGGAGGGCATCAAAGGTGCTGGCATTGCTAAGCGCTTCATCCTCCATGCTCTGCACCAGGTTCTGCGCCATCGCGTCGTCCAGATGGGCAGAGGCATCGGTACTCGCCAGCTCCCGCCAGTATTCGACGATGTCTTTTACTGCGGCCTCGTTGTCCGGTTCGGTGCGAAGCTGCGATGCCAGATTAGCGGCCGGCCGGCGCCCCGCCAGACTAAGGACATCCGCCAGCAGTCGCGGCCGCTTTTCCTGAATGGCATCCTGAAACGCAGCATTGCCCGCTTGCACGCGGCCGATGACGTCGTGTGCCCGAACGGAATCGTCGATCTCTTTTGCACACCGTAGCAGCGCGGCCAGGACTTCCATGCTGTCGGGCAATTGCCACAGCAAATCGTAGGCCTCTTCATAGCGCTCGAATTCCATGCTTTCCCGAGCGGCTTCGAGCCCATGTAGAGGAGTTAGCGCCGCAATGCGCTCTTGGACCGAAGCGGTTGCAGGCCCGAAGGGGTCGTCGCCAAGTTCTGAAAGCCATTGTTTGCACAGGTCCGCTGACGGTTGCTTCCGCGACAGTTCGTGTAGCAAAAACGACTTGAGCGCCGCCGGCCGGCGTGAGCGGCCAAGGGTGCGCAGCAGATGTGCGGTGCCGGGGCGTACCTCCCGGTCGAACTCCACGATCATGCACTGCGCATCACTCTGCTGCTCGAGTGGACGAATGTGTACCTCATAGAGAGCTTCCCAGATGTCGCCGAACGTCTCCGGTGGCAAGCGGAGCTTCAGCAAGTGCGGGAAAGTCGGATGCGCTAGGATCTCGTTCCATCTGCCGAAGGCAGCCGCGATGCGAATGTCGAGGAATGCCCGGTTCTCCGCGCTGAGGCCGTGGTGCTCGCGCAGGGCCGCGTAGGCCGCCCGCACGTCGGCCTCCTTTTTCGCAAGAAGTGCCCGATCGAGCGCTGCGCGACGCTGCGCAAATGTCCGAAGTTCCAGCGTGCGGCGAACGGGCCGACGCTGCAGCAACGCCCAGTAGGCTCCCCATTGTCCGGAAACTTTCGCCTCGTAGGCGGGCCTGGAAGCGATAAACGGAACGGCTAGGAAATCATGTCGCGCGAGAATCGCGTCAGCGACGGTCTTCGCATCGGCATCCAGGTCAAAATCGGCATAGGTGGGCCCGATGAATGCGCGCAGGTCGGCACGCAAATCGCGCTCCCCGGCCTTGTCACGCGCGCAGGCATACCATGTGATGCTGGCCGCTTCGTTGGCTCGGAAGGGAAGTAGCACGGGTAGATTGTCAGCGCCCTTCAGGCAACGCCGGATGGCGTCTACCAAATCGGCGGGAACGTCTTCGCCGTCCGGCAGGCTTGCCGTGCTGGTCTCACATTGCGGTGCAACGGGATGGGCGAACCGGTTTGGCGGCGCGAAGAACGCCTTCAGGCATTCTGCCGCCGCCGTGGCATGCACCGCTTCAATCTCAGATGCCATGATCAAGGAACTCCATCTTGGCTTGGGCCACATGTTGCGGATCGAAATCGATCGTGATGACTTCTTCATTGAGCGAAATGCCACGCTCGGTGAAGTTCATGGACCCCGATATCAGCACATGGTCGGTCAAGAGGCTCTTGGTATGAAGCGTCTCGCTTTCGTGCCAGGTGCATTTGTCCTCGAGACCGGCGTCGGACAAAGCATTGAACAGGCGGCTGTGAAACGACTTGTTATGACTTTCCAAGCGAACGCGAATGTCCAGGGCGGTATCGTTTGCCGCAATGGCCACTAGCACATCGATCAGCCGAATCTCGCGGCGACCCCATTCGGGATTGATCCCATCGAAGCTGCCCACGGAGTTGTCGAAAATGACGATGTTGCTGATCCAAGGCGCCAGCAGGTGAACCGTATCACTAGGCGCCAGCAACTCTTGCGCGAGTACTGCTGCAAGCGCTTCCCGCGCCGCCTCCGGTGCAGACGTCGCCGACTTGAAGATGCTGCGGAACGTACTCATGCAGATTCTGGAATCGAAAAGTGCAACTCGATGACGTCTTCCCTGCGCTTGACTGCAGACAGCGTTGCAAAGACGTTTAGGTAGTCGAAATGTATGGGTTCCACCGTGAGCGTACGGATAATGACTGGCACCAATCTCCCGGCCTGCGGCGTTTCGACAGCCACTACCGTCTGCGATTCGGTGGCGAGTTGCTCGCGCGCGATATCTTCCCATCCGGGCAAGGACGGATCGAGGGGGGCCTTGCGCTTGGTGAGCCACTGTTCGAGCAGCAGGCGCTCGGTGGAAACCATCGGCGTGAACCGGTTGGACACGGCCAGTCCGACCGCGCGTAGAGCGTGCCCTTGCGGCCACAGCAATCCCATCAAGACGCCGAAGCGCCAACTCGCGCGGCCAGTGTCCGGCAGTCGCATGCCCATCTTCTCGAATGCAACATCCAGACGAGCGTCATCACTGAAGATGCCGCATACCACCCGCACATCGATCTCAACGCCAAGTTGTGTCTCGAGCGCTAGCCATTCAGCATGAACGCGGGCGATCAGACTGTCGATCTCTTCCGGACTGTTGGGCCGCAGCAGCCGCAAGCTCACGGCCACGGAGTAGCCATGGAACATTGCCTGCCCGCGTCGGACCAGTTCCGCGCGCAGTTTGGCGAACTCTACCTGGGCCCTCGTCGGGCTGGTGGAGTTCCGCACGCGGTTGACCGCCTCGACAAGTTCTGCATCGGGTGCATCGCCGCTGATCCAACTCACCAGTTGCTTCAACTGCGCATTGGTACGTTCGACATCGCTGACATCGAGCGCGGCTTCGACGTGCCGGTAAAGGCAGTCAGGACGCGCGGCGAGCAATTCGACGACTTGCTCGATCATGCCGTTGCCGCCCGGACTGGTCTCGGAGATCCAGATCTCGGCTCGGTCGGGGAGGGTGCCATTCAGACGAACACCGGGATCAATGTCGACGATGAGGCCATCGGGATCAACTTCCGGACACGCCTGCTGGATGGCATCTAAGAACGCCGCGCCCAGCGTCGTGCAGAGCGTTTGAACAAGCCAAGCATCCCATTCCCCATCGATGGGATCGACCAGCACGCGGGCCGCTTCGCGGACAGCTTGGCGGACGTTGTCGTCCCGCAGCGAAGCATCCAGCGCCTGACGTAGCCGATCTGGCCCGTCCTCGCCAGCCTCGACCTCAGGCAACTGAAAAACGGTGGCCAGCACACTGAGGAGGACATCCATTTGTGCACCGGTGGCAACCGCGTCTAACGCCGCTGACAATGGCACGTTGGTCTTCCTGGCGACGAAGATGGCTGCAATTTGAAAGATCTGTGCGATCCATCCGCGCAGGAAGGGATTAGGCACCGTCTCGACGAAAGCCGGGCAATGCTGAGCCTCCCAGTTGTAGCGCGCCGCCCAGAGCTGCGCGCACGCGCCCGGCACTCGACCAGTCGATCGTACGCTGGACTTCGGAAGGCAGGTCCAGAACGATCACAAGCGCGTCGGCATCGATCTCGAAACCGATGCCGCAAGGCTGGCCGTCGTGCTGGAATTGCAGGTTCACCGTCAGGTGGTGCGAGGCCCCTTGCCACCTCATGCGCATTTCCGCTCTCGAGGCTACGGCATAGCGCCGGACCAGGGCTGCCGACTGGCCTGCATGGGTATGCGCGACCACCGACTTGATCAAGCGGCTGATCCCGATGTGCGCTGGCGGAACAAATACCGCTCCATCCTGCGGGGCCTCCAAGTGCGAACTCCAGGTCAGTTGCGCATTGGACAAGTCGCTCATCTCTGGCACCTGCGGTTGCCGGAAAGGGAGCAATTGCAACTTGGCGGCGACTGGTCGGAACGCCCGACAGGCCACGATCTTGCCGTCCTCCAACCGGTGGAACATCCGCTCGGCCTCAGCTTCATACCATTGGAAAACCTCCGCACCCCGCTCTAGGATCGGCCGGCCGTCGTCAAGGTAGCCTATCAACGTCTGCGGTGGCACACCAAGCCAATGTGCACGATCGAAGCGGCGCGAAACCTTGCCGGGCGCGAACTCACCCAGCCCTTGCTGCACCGGCAGATACTCCGGTTCCGCAACGTCAGGCAGTTCGAGACGCATTTCCGGCAGGCTGAGATCGTCGAACAAGCTGGCCGGAACATACTCCGGTAGCGGGTGGCCGGAGTGATAGTCGCGGCACGATTCACCATGCGCGCGCCAGTTTGATGACAGTCGTCGCAGGGCAGTGGGAACGGCGCCTAGCAGCAGAGGACGCGGCTGATTCCACAAAAGCACATCCATTTCCTCGCGGTCGATCGCCAGTCGCTTGCACAGCGATTGCGCGAGGCTCTCCGTTGCAGTCGAATCGGCGAGCATCCGGGCGAGCAATGCAACGAGACGTCGCTGCCGCAGATGCCCTTCCAGCCAGTTGGAACCTGCCCAATGCACACTCGCGTTGGGTGAAGGTACGAGTTGCAGCGCCTTGGCGCGTAGTTGTGGCCAGGCAGCGGCAAGGGCGTCCAAGTTACCGCTTGCCACGAATTGCTTCAGTTCCGCCACCTTGCCAGCCGGCCATGACTGAAGCCGACTGGCGTCAAGTGGCCCACCCAGGTCCCGCCATACGGCACTCCCGAACCCCTTATTCGTGGCGTCCCTCTGGGTCAGATCGCCCAGTTCGTCGAGCAAGGCATAGACGGATTGCATGCGCTGGACATAGCGATTTGCCAGCGGCAACTGGCGCGGCGGCAGTTCCGGATCGAAGAGTCGGTCGTAGGTCTGATAAGCGAGTCGGTCACGGCCATAGTCCGTCAGGACGACGATCGTCCACGGCCGCATATGCCGCGTGCGTCCTGCGCGCCCCTTGCGCTGCAGGAACGACGCGATGTCGCGTGGCGCCTTGTGCTGCACGACCACGCCCACCGCAGGATCGTCGAAACCCACTTCCAGCGCCGCCGTGGCGACAACCACTTCGCTGTTCTGGCTCACGCCAGAATCGTAAGCGGTGGTCCTGCCGATCTCCAGTCGCGCACTGAGGTCGTGCCCGATGTCCCGCGCCACCCGCCAATCCTGCCCCGCGTGATAGCGCCTCCCCGCTGGATCGACGCGATTGCGAAGCCGCGCAAGACCACCGTCGGGGTGCTTGCGCATATCTGGCGAGCCATATTGATTTCTGCCTTCCGCATCCTGCAGATTGCGGTAAAGGCGATTGGCGGCGTCCAATTGGTCGGTAAAGGCAAACGCCCGCCAACCGAAGAAGGGCCGAGTGTTTTTGTCAAATTTCTGGCGCGGATCAAGCAACCGCCCACCCAACATCAGTGTCTGGATGGTCGTGGACAACAACGCCGCCTGCGAAACGGGGTCGCCGCGCAAGGCAAGCAGATACTCCGCACCCTCGTCGGTGATATCACCCTCTTGAGGCTTGATTTCCTGTACGACCGTCTCATTCAATCCGGTCAGACCGGCGAAGAAGCGCCTGCCTTCAGCAATTGTTGCCGACAGGCCGACGAAACTCGAGCGCCTACCGCTTGCAGACCACCATCGCCGCATCAAGTAGGCCACCTGTGCGCCGTAAGCGCCGGCATAGAGGTGCACCTCGTCCATTAGGACTAGACCGGGCGCCTCGGTGGCATTCGGCCCAACGCCAAACAGGTGGCGCATTTCCGGATTGCAAAGATGGCGATTGAGTGTCTCCACGGAGGTGAAGAGGATGTCAGGCGGGCTCTCCGACATGGCCTCGCGCGTGAACGCCAACCGGTCCTCCCGCACGCTGTGTCCGCAACGCTGGCAAACAAGACGCTCAACCCCGTTCCTCGCGTCAGATGCCGACACCGCCATTTCCGCGCCGCAACCGGACGTCGGGCACCGGAAGAACGGACAGATTGCCCCGCCTTTGGCGAGTCGCCATCCCTTTTGCTTGGCCACACTCTGTAATTTCCGGGGCGTCTCGCCGTAAAGCACGCCAACGCGCAGCGGCGAACCGCCCCGCGCGCCGATCCAGTCATCGAACTTCCGACATTGATCGTAGACCTCGGCCAACTGGTCTTTGAGCAATTCATTGCGCGGATACAGTGCCAGAACGCGCACCGCCCCGCTTTTCGGCTCGACAAGCCTGCTCTGCGCCAGCCACGCCAGCGCCGGCAGGTAAAAAGCCAGCGTCTTTCCGCTTCCGGTTCCTGCAGACACAAGAGTGCCCGACCGCGAGTTGCTCGTTAAGCCGCCAAGGATGCGCGCGGCCGCGTCGACCTGGAAGCGCGACATTCCAGTGCCCGCTGGCATTTGCTGCAGCCAGTGCAATACGGCGGCCAGCAGTTCAGGAGCCATCACGCTATCGCTAAGCGCGGCCATCACGGCGTGCCGATCCAGGTTGCGCTTCGGGTACCGCCTGGCGCGCCGCAAGAAACGGTAGTCCGCCACCAGCGTGGGCGCCGAGGCCCAGCGGGTATCGCCAGCGTGTTGCGGGAACATCTGGCGCAACCGGGCGATCAGTCGCACCCCCTCCGCCATCCGGGTGCGCCAGTACGTGCCATCCGGAGTGGGACCAGGCACGTCGAACAACATGCCGAGGCTCACCATCTGCTCGCGCAATCCGCGCGCGGTGACAATGCTGCATGCCGGGTCCCGGCGCACGGCCTCGTTGTGCGGATGGTCGAGCACGCGACGCAATGCCTCCTCGACTTCCCTAGTATCGAGGGCATTGTCGACCAAGCCCCACACCAGCGCGCGAGCCTCGATCTGCTCGAGTTTGTCTAGGCCCCGTTCGGCAAGCAAAAGATCCGGTGTTAGCGCCATGCGTTCCCCGCACGCAGCCTGACGACGAATCTGCCCCAGTCGTCATGGCTCTTCAGCCACGTCAGGACCTCTTCCGTCATGAGATCCAGCGTCGCGCCGCCGGCTTCGATCGCCTTGAAAAACTTCTGTACGGCGACCGGCGCCGGCGTCAGCGTCGCATGGATCTCGCGTAATTGCTCTACGCACGCCCCTAACTGGTCCACGGAAGCCTCGTCGGCAGGCGTGGAGGTGTTCCTTAGCGTTGTGTAACGCGCATGGAGTTCGCGATAGCGCGCCAGTACCCCTTCGTTGGCGGGCGTGGCGGGAATGCGCGATGCGACGGTGTTTGCGGGTTCAACCTCGCCCAATTCCTGGATGAACAGGCGCCAAGCTCCGCGGATCGCTTCTTCGCGGACCTTGTTCGCACTCTCCGCCTTTGCCAGCAACTGCACCCAAAGTTCATCCTCGGCCAATACCTGGACATTCCCATTTGCCTGCAGGCGTTGCCGCGCCTCGGCACACAGTGCCCGGACTGGCTCGTCGGCATTCGCCAATTGCGCCGAAGTGGCTTCATTGAGAGGAAGATAGCCCGCCTTCATCCGCAGTTGCGCATGCTGCCCCTTGCGTGTTGCCCACTCGACGCTTCGCTCCTGGATCACGGCCAACTGGTGACGCAACTGATTCGCGCGTGCTACCTTTTCAATACCAGCCTGCGCCCGCCGTGCTTGTTCTAGCAACGTTGGCATCATTCCTCCCATTGCAAATTGTCCACCAGCGCCTCGTGCGCCTGGATCGCGGCCTGGTCGTCAAGCGATCCGGTCTGCATGCCAATGCGTTTATCGAGCGCAGCAAGGAAGCTCTGCAAGAGAGTAACGTCCTTGTGCAACGCGATTAGCTGTGGCAACGGCACGGCGGACAATGCCAGCAGCTGGCGATGGGCTTCTGTGCTCTCCTCCGCCGCGGTCATGCGGCCGAGGCGCCGAATCGTCTTGTCGTCCGTGCTTGCCGAGAGGCGGACGACGATCTCGGTTATCTCCTTGCGTGCGGCAACCTCGACAGGAAAGACCGACTCCTGACCGGCGCGGTCAATGACGGCCAGCATTTCCGCCTTCCAGGCGCCGCGAGCATGATCGTCGCCGAATGCTTCCTCCACCGCCGGCAGATAATGGTCTACAGCCGCACGGATATCTGACAATAATCGCTCGAAGCCTTCCGGACTCAGCCGCTCGAGCACTTCGCGCAAGCCCTCAGTCTCAACCCCGCCGAGGGCGAACGCCCACTTTTGCGGCACCTCGAGCGTCATAGCCTGTCGCAGGCGCTCGGCATCGAGCGCCATGATCTTGCTCCCGGTGCTTCCCTGAAAGCAGGCGAGGTAATTCCTGAGTCGCGCCTGAAGTTCCGGGCGGGCGAGTACCGCGCCCCGGCGCAACACGATCGCGCTGCGGCCGACGCTTCGCAGGCTATCCTCAGCAACACTCGCTTCTTCAGGGGGAGGCGACAGCAGATCCTCAAGGGCAGGATTCTCTGGCCGATTGGTGATGCCCAACAGAAGATTCTGGCGATGCAGGGCCAGCGCCGCAATGCTCGTATCCCGCACTGCCTCGCCCAGCATCAGGTCGAGCATCTGCTCTTCGAGGTCGCCGAGCAGTGCACTGGCCGCCGCGTAATCGTTTTCCGCGTTGGGGTAGTTCCACGATTTGTTGTTGCTGTCCCACCGGTCCAGCGCTTTCAGGCCAACGATGACCCGAGGTGAAATTGGGGTGTTTGGCGGCGAGATGCGGATCATGGGTTCGAGCGTGGGGTTGCTCGCGCTGATAGCGGGCGGCATCCAGAACCAGGCAGGGTTCACTTTCTGGCCGTGCAGGCACCAGTCGTCCGCGACAAAGCGCTGTGACAGTGCCGCCACCAGCAATGCTCGTGTCCGCCGCGCGAAGTCATTAGGCAGGCGCGTGTCGTGCGTCCAGGTTTCGATGGCCTGCGCGTAAGCGCTGACGGGTTGCGCGAGGGGAGTGGGATTTACAACGGCGCGACCCTCTACATCATTGGCGTCTTGCGCATGCCTGGGATCGACGGAAGTCGACGCGCCCGCATTCGCCAATAGGGCGTCCGGCTTTGCCTGCGCCGGCATGTCCCTGTCCGCCTCAAATGGCCAGCGCACGGAAAATGCATCGAACACGGCTCGAGGCACCTGTGGCGCCATGGCTAGCGATTGCGGATTACCACCCCAATGAAACAACGCGGACTTCACTCTGCCCGCCTGCTCCGGCGCCATGCCTTGATACTGCAGCGACACGACAACTTCGTTCAGCAGTGCCGGATTTCGGAAGTCGGCGGGCGGGAAGTTCCCCTCCTCGAAAGCAAAGCGCTGCAGCAGCGTTTGTCTGAGCACCTCATTAATAAATGCCCGCGGATTGAACGTCCATGCGTTGCCGATCTTCAACACACCCGCGGCGAGAGAGCGGACTGCCGCCGCGTTGAACGGAAACAGGCTGTAGCCCGCAGCGCTTTCGCCAAATGCGCGAAGCGTGTCCGACGACGCCGCGTCGAGTAGCGGTTCGTACTTCGGCACCCAGGAATAGAGATTCAGGAGATCGAGGCTAGCGCCCCTGAAGTCCGCGCGCAGTTTTTCAACACCCCAGCGGGCAGCGTTGAGGTAGCGGCCCGTCAATTCGACCAGCAGTCTCGCAATGGTGGCCTCGCTGATCCCCTCGCTCGGCACCACCCACTGCTCGCGAGCGCGCGTGAGTACCGTCTGCCGCCCCGCGAGGAAGCCGTCGGTGACCGCCACGGCGGTGCGAATTGGGGCGCGCACAGCCACACCATGCTCATCGCTTTCGGCGATCATGATATCGAGCAAAGGTTGCTGGATTCCAGATAGCGCCGCCAGGTCCTCGATCAGTAGCACTAACTCCTTGCCGTCGGCAAGCAATTGCTTCCGGATGTCGCTAACGACTTCCTGGATAGTCCGCTGCTGCAATGCATCGCTAAAGCGGAAAATGGTCCGCAAGGCGGGGTCCAGCACTTCCTGCAGCACCTCTGCGGCAAGCGTCAGGTTGACGCCGTTGTTGCTTGCCAGAAATCGCAGTGCCTGCTGCGTCTCGTTAACCAATTCCAATCCGGCCGCGGCGTCCGGCGCTGTGAAGTCGGCTGCTTGAAATTGCCGTTGCACCGAATCGGCCGTTCCGCCAAGGCTGGCACCGAGGATGCGCGATAGCACGCTCCTGAACCACAGATCCCGAATCTTTGGATCACGCATGAGCACCCGGAGCTTGCGGGTAGCGTCAATGCGAGGTCCGAGTGCCATGCTTCGGGCTGCCTGAGCTTCCTGTGCCAGCCTTTTCGCAAGCCGCTCGAGCTCCTCGGCCAGCGCAGTGGCCAGCAGTTCGGCCGCCATTTGCGGCTCCAGCGTGTCGACAACCCGGCCAAGGCCTTGTCGGAATGCCTCGTATTCCGAGCCCCCGAGCGGCTCGAGAATCAATTCCACCACGCGACGAAGACTCGCCGTCTTGGGAATCGACACCACAACCATGCCAGAGCGTCGTGGATGACGATCCAGTTGCGCGCCAAGCCAGCGGACCATGTGCGACTTGCCAACGCCGGAAGCGCCAGTTACGGCCACAACCACCGCGCTGCCATCGTCGGCCGGGCGCAGCAATGCTTCCAGCAAATCGCTTTCGGTCGCATCGCGCTCGACGCCTGCCTGGGCTGCGCGCCGCTTCAGTGTCACCGGCACATGTACGGCCAGCAGCAGCGCCTGGTCGGCGGTCTCGGCTTCCGTTCGCAGACACTCGTCCACATGCGCGGCAGACGGCCAGTAGTCGATCAATTTGGTCATCAGCGCACTCCCGCCCGGGGTCTTTCGATCCAACTGAATTCAAGGTCGTTGCGAAGGCCTTGCTGGCCCGTCAGCGCAACGGAAGTGTTCGCGTCCGACCGGCGCAGCAACTGCAATTCGCCGGATTCCCGCAGATTGAGCAACGCGCGTGACAAGGCAGTGGACAACTGCCCCGATCGCAATGGGGTCAGCGCGTTGGGATCGAGGGCGGCGCGCATTTCGCGCTGCCAGCGCCCATTGTCTATAACCGGCAGTTTTCCGGCCAAACGGTCGACGAACCCAACGGCGTCGATGTCTTCGCCTTCCTCCAGGACGCTGGGCAAGACATCGCGCACCGCCACCGTCGGATCGATGTCCGCAAAGGGCTCATGGCTGAATCCGAGAAAACGCGCCCAGTACCGCAAGCCTGTGCGCCGCGTGCTGTTGCGCAGCAGCCACTGATTTTCATCGAGCAATTGTCGTGACTCCAGCGCTTCAAAGTCGCCGAACGGCGTGCAATAAATATTCTGAGCAAGCATCCAGGCAAGGCCGCGAGTCAAGTCGGCTGCCATGGCGCCTTCCAGCGCCCAGAAGTCCGGATTGTTTTCCGAGGCGAGCACCCGTGCACAGGCGGTCCGGCGCGTAAATGCCAGCAACACCTGCGGGCTGCTCAAGGATACGGACGGTCGCTCGTTCACCGTTACCGCGCCGCCGCTCTCCTGAAAGAGGCCGAGTTGCGTCCATCGGTTGAGAGTCTGACGCGCCTGTGTGCCGTCGTCCTGCACGACCTGCGGGGGTGCCACGGTGTCGAGCAATTCATCGATCGGAATAGGCTTGCTGGCCCGCAGCACCATTGCATGCAACTGCACCAGGACGTTGGGCAAGCCGTCGTTGGTGATGTTCAAAAGGCTCATGTTCTCAGGGCTTGAAGGACGGATTCTTCATCGGTGTGCGCCAGGACGCTAGGCCACGCTCGGTCAGGGCGCTGGGGGTCCCTTGCCGTGCGGGGAATGATCATCACGGTCATGGCGCATTCCGACGCTTGCAACACAGTATGCAAGTCTTGCGGTACCGTTTCAGCCGACCAGACGATGAGCCTGACCTCGTCCTTCCCTCCGGCCAAGTCATCGGGCGCAGCCTCGCTGAAGGTGTCGATAAAGGCGTCGGTTTGCACGCGCCGCAGGCGCGTTCGCAACGCATGCACCAGTTCTGGCGGGGTCCCGTGCGCTATTGCAATGGTGTGCGGCCGCAAGCGGCTTGCCAGCGCATCCAGCAGTCCAGGCCCAGGCGCCTGCAACAACTTGCAGATATCATCCACCACGACGAACGACAGATTCGGAAGGGTTCGAGGCAGCGCACGCAGCACCGTGTCGGATAGCGGTCGAACCGCAAAGCGGGGTAAGCGGCCCACGAATGGCGTGACCTTGGTGGTACCGGTCGGCCGTGTGCCCCAATGCGAATGGCAGCCCCCACAATAAGCGCGAACCGGCCCCCACGCATTGGGCATGGCCAACCGGTAGAGCGTGCTGAGCGCCTCGTCGACGGGACATTCATTGCGTGCGATCGCCAGCATCAGTTGAAACGCCTGATGGCTCGCGCGCCTGGCTTTCGCCCGGGCCTCGTGCATCATCGCCGCGAAAACCGACGGCACTCTATGATCGGCGTTCGGGATACGAACTGCCGCATAGGCGATAGCCGTGTCGGATTCCTTCAGGTCGCCCTCGATTTTTCCGAAGGCGTCCGGTCGCGTGGCGCTGAGCGCTGTCACTTCGATCAGTCCTGCCGACGCCATCAGGGTGAGCGTGCGCAGATTCCAGAGAAGATTCGACTTACCGCGAATCCTGAGTTGCGGCCGCAGGCTGTGCAGATCTATCCAGACTTCGCCGGTCCCCGCGCCCTGGACGACCGGCTGGTCGATCATGGTCGTCCAGCGCTCATATCCGAGCACGTTACTTATGTAATTCGCGCCCGCCATTCGCATCGCCTGCCTGATGTCTTCAGTCGCATAGAGCAATAAGCTTGCCGACGCGACGCCATCTCGGCCACTGCGTCCCACTTCCTGGTAGAAGCGGTCGAGAGACTCTGGCAGCGTTGCATGGACGATGGTGCGCACATCACTCTTGTCCACACCGAGCCCAAATGCCGACGTGGCGATCATCCCGTCAAGCTTGTTATCTTTCCATTGATCGAGCAGCGCCTTGCGGGCATAAGCCGGCGTCTCGCCGGTGAACGACGCTATCCGCTCGAATCCCTCTTCGCGCAGCAAGCGCAGCCACTCTTCCGCTTCCGCCGGCCTAGTGACATAAAGGATGAATGGCCGGGGCGCGGCTTTCAGGGCGTCGACGACGCACTGCTGCTTCTGCGCGGGCGTGTGGCAAAAGTGGGATGCATAGCGCGGTTCCGGTCGCAGATAGACGCCCGAGATCAGCGTGGTCTTCTCTGCAGGCCCGAACTGCCGCTGCAACACCTCCAGCGTATGCGGGGTGATGGTGGCGGAGGCCAACGCGACACGAATCACATGCGGTGTCAACATGCGCAACCGCGCGATCAAGGCAGGCAGCAACTGGAAGGCCGGTCGGAACCCGCTTCCCCAGGTGGCGACGAGGTGCGCTTCGTCGATGACGACATGGGTCAGTCCGCCTTCCTTCGCGCAATCCTCCAGCAGCGTGCGAAGCGAGCCGGTGGCCGCTTCCGGAGAAGCAAAGATCACACGCTGCGTGCCGTTGCGCACTCGCCGGAAGACCTCGGCGCGCTCATCGGACGTGAGATCGCCGTGAAAGGCCAGCGCATGCGCCTGCCAAGCCGGCTCCCGTTGCGAAATGAGCTCAGCCATGCGATTGCCCTGATCGATGGCCAGCGCTACCGTTGGAACGATCGCCAGAACGAGACGGCCCTGACCGTTCAGCAGCGGGGGCAGTTGCGCGAGCAGGGATTTGCCGTTGCCCGTCGGTAGCGCCGCGATAAGCGTCGTGTCCGATGGCATATGGATCAGGCTGCGGACCGCCTCGCGCTGGCCCGCGCCCTTGAAGGATGCCAAGCCAAGCAAGTCGGCGATAAACGGTTCGGCCGGCATCGCTTGCTGATCCAGCGCCTGGATGTGATCGAAAGCATCATCGAACAGGTCGCGTTGGCCGCTCAGCCATGCCAAGCGTGGTTTCGTCGCCTGGATATCGAGATGGCTCGCGAATGCCGCCACGCGAAAGCCCGCGCCCTCCCATGTCTGACTGTCAGGCCAGCCCGGTCTCGTCGGTATGGCGAGCCAGTCGCCTCCGCCCATTCGGGATTGCAACAACATCCACTGCCGGATCAGCGATACCAGTGCAAGATGCGACCGCGGCGGCTGTGTTGCAGCATAACCCAACAACACCTGCCGCAGGCGTTCCAGCAACGGACTCGCGCCGCGCGCTTCCAGCAGGCGCGGAGCAGACGACCATTTCGCGAGACATTCACGGAGCGCCGCGTCGCCAAACGAAGCACCACTCATGACTCGGAGAGGCCTTCAGCGGCTAAGAACAAAGCACCTGCGACATCGAGCTCAAGTGACGGCCGGACGAGCGCATCGCGTATGGCAGTGTGGAGTGCATCGTCGGTCGACATGTCTTCGCGCGCCAACTGCTTCTGCGCCTCGTCCAAGCGCGCAAAGCGCGACTCCGCCTGCGCCCGCCGCGTGGCGAATTCCTGTTCCACCGCATTGAGGGCACGTGCGATGTGCTGCTGGCAGGCCGCGGATTGCAGTGCCTCTGCTTCCGCGTGGCTGCGTGCTTCGTTGCAGATGGTGTCCCAGTTTCGCATCCAGGTCGAGTGGACGCCAGCGGGCAACTCGCGCCACCGCTTCGGATTCAGGTTGAAGTCGCGCCGGCCGTCGTTCCAAATCTTCTGATATGGCGCGGTAAGCAAGTCAGCCGGTTCGGCAATTACCGCCCCCGCTCCGTCGACCCATATGCGCACGAACAGAGGAGGAAAGTACGCCTGCGACTGGCGCAGGAGCGCGCTTTGGGCCATGGTATTGGTGCCGGTGGGGTCGTCGTCCTGGCCGAGCACGCCGAGCGCCGGTCTGATGACAAAGTCGAAGCGGAAATGGAGATCTGCCCCGCTCGGATCTTTTACCTCGTAGTTACGGTCGGCGCGCCACATCGCGAAAGCGCGTCCGCGGTCGTCCTGCATAGCAAACTGCTCGAGTGCGGTGACGAACGGATCGCCAATGCGCAAGACCCGGACGCCCTGCGCACGTGCAGGAGGAGTCAGCGCATTCTGTCGCCGGAAGACGTAGCGATAGGTAAGCGGCGACTGCGAAGTGCTGCCATGGGCTGTTAGATCGACACTCTGAAGAAACTCGCGGAGGTAGCCGCGTAACGGAATGAGCGTCCCGCGAGCATTGCCTGGCGGCACGTAACCGATCCTGAAAGCCTGTTCCCCGATGACGGGCAATTGTGTTTCTTGCTGCATCCGAAATCCCAGCAAGCCGATGGCAAAATCAGTGAAAGCCGTCTGCCAGTCGCGCCACGCCTCATCCTGCTCACTCACGTCATCGAAGGCTACCGATTCCGGCTCACTCAAGGCGTCTAACGCGTCTTGCTGGTCGATCTGCCGCAACTCTCGTTGCACCCGCCCCTCGGGACCGGCAAGCCACACGAGATGGTCTCGGATTGCCTGCGTTCCCTCCGCAAACCAATCCTCGGCAAGCTTCTGTGACGCAGATTCGATCAGATATTGCAGGCTTGCTACGGAACGATCGAATACCCGCCACCCGGTATCGAGCGCTTCGATCCAGGCCGTCTCGTCTGGGTTGGCTTCGTCCAGCAGGGCGTGGGAAACGATAGGATCGCCCGAACCGAAGCGGTCGAGACGACCTAAACGTTGCTCGCACCGGTTAGGCGACGCGGGCATGTCGAAGTGAATGGCGATCTTCCTGCCACCGTGCAGGTTGACACCCTCCTCGGCCCTGGCATCGCAAACCAGCACGCGAACATTCTGAGGGGCCGTGAGAAACTGCCGCCATGGCATCGGCGTATCGGCATCGTCCGCGTTGTCGAAATCAATATGCACTTCGTGCCGAACCACCTGTTCGCCGAACAACCGCTGCAGGTGGGCAGCAGCCCGGTCGGCATCCTCGCGCTGACTGCAGAACACGACGACCTGGGCGCCGGGTGCTTCCAGCGTCTGCCTGACCAGGACTGCCAGTGCGTCGAAGCGCGACTGCCCCTCGCGCATCCGCGCCGCACTGGCGTCGAGGGCCGTCGCAATGCCGCGCGCCTCCTCATCCCGCACGTCGAACTGTTCGAGTTGCGCGAGAAAGCCGGTGTGCTGGCGTGGATTCACCGCACACTCCAGCAACGCGGACCGCAGCGAATCCGTCAACGCCTCCAGATTGACAAGGCGATGGCGGAGCTCTTCGATCCGGCGGTGCCATCGCTCCGTGCCTTCGCCATGGAATGACACGCGTTTCAGGCCGGCACGCCTTGGCGTCGCCCATTGCACCGCCGCACGGCGATTGCGCACAAGCCTACGGTGCAGGCGGTACGATTCGATGAGATGCGTCTTCAGGCCGGCAAGCGCTGTCGTGTAGCGCTCGTCCTCCTCGTCGGGGAACGTATCAATGATGACGCGCAGGGCCTCGACCTTTTCCATCAGGATGCGGTCGTCCCCATAGGCTTCCTTCAGCCGATCCAGGTCGGCCGGCAAGCCCCACAGGTTTTCCGGCTGCAGGGCGGCGACCACCTCCGCTACGACCTGGCGAGTTGTAATTCGGCGCTGGAAGCCAGCAAGATCATCCAGCGGAAAATTAACGGGATCAAGCAGGTGCAGAACGCGCAAGAAGCCCTCCGGATCGGAAAGTACCGGTGTCGCGGAAAGCAGGAGGAGGCGGGGAATCCGTTGCGCATGGGCCTGCAGCAAGCGGTAAAGATCACTCTGGCTTTCGCTCTCGAGGCCGGAAAGATGGTGTGCTTCATCGATGACGAGCATGCCTGTGTCCGGCAATGTCTCCCTCAGTGAGGTTAGGTCATCGCTGCAAATGACATGAAGAAAGTCGCCAAACTCATCGCCCAGACCGAATCGGGCCGATAGCTCTTCACGCCACTGGGGCACGAGCGCGGCGGGTGCCAGCACGATGGCTTTCGCGCTGTGCGGCAGATCCAGGAAGTACTGCCGGATAACGACGCCCGCCTCGATGGTCTTGCCCAGTCCCACTTCGTCGGCCAGCAGATAGCGCTGCACCGGGTCGGTCAGCACCCGGCGCACGACTTCGAACTGGTAGTCGACTAGTTCGATGTTCGCCGATAGCGCCGCCGTGATGCCCGAGGCCGCCGCGTACTGCAGTGCAGTTTGCCGTACGAAGGCACTCCGGGCGTCGGCAAGAAACGGCGTTTCAGTAGCCTCGCTGATGAGCAAAGGAAGTGGGTCGCGCAGCGGACGGTTCCACCTGACCTGCAAGTCTGCCGCATCGACATTGATCGCTTCCCCGTTGGGGAACTGAACGAAAAGCGTGTTGCCATCGCCGTCCAGTACCCTTCCCGCCTGCCAGCGGCCAGAACCATGCCGCCTATATACCCGGGTCTGTTCTGGTAGCGCGACAGGCTTGATCCGGCTCAGCGCACATTCGATGACTTGCGGCATTTCCGCGCCCGGGGCGTCAAAATATTGCACCCGGCCACGACCCGCCTCCGCGCCGAGAAATTTGCCTACTCCCCAGGCTGAAGAGGGAGGCTGACTAGTCTGCACGAAAGCGCCGACTTCTAAACGAACTTCCACCATTTTTTTCTCAAATCAAAATGGAGTTCATTGCAATGGCACATGCACCCAATGGGCCTTGCGCCGTCAGTAATTTCAGCTCTTTATGGCTGTTGACCCGCTTGCGTCCATCTTACTTAAGCGTCTCTCTCCCGATTCTGCACGCTACTAGCCATGCTGCGTGGACTGTCGAGGTTGCGCACGGAGACATGGACACGTAGCCGCCTGCATGCCGCAGGCAGCCTTTGCACAGACTCCAGTACGACTGAGACGTCACGAACGACAAGTCTGGCGAATGATCTAACCACGGACCATCAAGCGCCGTTTGGCTAACTTCGCCACTAATTGAGGCGCTATTAGTCACCAATTCGGTCCTGCTGCACGGCGCCAGACATCCATATTTCATGCCACCTACGCGTTCGACTCGATAAAGTTGCACCACGGCCCCACTTCGTCTCCCATCAGCGCGGTAAAGATCCGCAAGAAGGGATCGCGCTATTGGCCCGCCTCACCAGAAGGCTGCACCGGGTGACATTCTACCTGCCTGCAACCGCACCGCGCACGAATCAGCCAGACTCAAGCCCACCCCAACCAAAGAAGGGTTCAAACCCGCATTCAGCAACCGTTATTACTCAGCCACAAAAACGCTGACAATATCGGGAAAATCTCATGGCAGTCACCAAGGGGCACGGAAACCCGCCATGGACACGCGACGAAACGATCCTCGCGTTGGAACTCTATCTCAAGGCAGAGGAATCCATGCCCGGCCCGCGCGATCCACGCGTCATTGCTTTATCCGAAGAGTTGCGAAATCTTCCCGTCCATCCTCCTGGAATTCGGCAAGCATCCTTTCGCAATCCCGAAGGCGTTGCCTTCAAGCTCCAGAACCTTCGGCAGGTGGCCACTGGGCGGGGCTTGGCCAATGTTTCGGCAGTCGATCGAGAGGTCTGGGCAAGTTTCGGACGGACCCCTGATGTCGTGACACGCTTGGCAACGCTGATCCGCAGCGAATCCGCTACTGCGCAGCCTTCCAGCGCGCCGGACGATGAGGAGGAAGAGTTCGCCGAGGGGCAGCTGTTGACCTTGGTCCACAAGCGTCGCGAGCGGGAGAAAGGTCTTCGGCCCCGCTTGATCCAACAGCGGCGTAAGTCGACTGGCTCCTTGACTTGTGACGCGTGCGGTGATGGACCGAAAACCGCCGACGAATCGCTGAGCGACGCGGGCTTCGAAGCACACCACACCATTCCTCTTCAGCAAGCGGGCCCGCAGGGGACAGCGACGCGAGTCGGCGATTTGGCGCTGCTCTGCGCGACGTGCCACAGGCTATTGCACCGCGCGATGCAGGTGAAAAAGACCTGGCTTTCGATAGCGGATTTCAAAGCCGTGCTGGCAAGTGGGGATGCTCTCGACAAGCCATCTAAACCGAGCATCTAGCCGGTTCGCCACACTTTGGCGGCGCCCCCCTCCCTGAGCGCTTCAGCAATCCGCCCGGCGTGCTCACCCCTGGAGGGTATAGGACCGGGCTGCGCTGCCCTACCTTCGAACCTTGGCGCCGGCGCAGCCTGCGCCCGCCCATCAGCCTCGAAGTAATTACCGCGCGCCACATTATGCGGATGCCGCGCAGCTTCCTCCGGACTAAGCACCGCACCAAAGCAAACATCCGTGCCTTCCAGCAGCGCACACCACTCATCCCGCGTCTTACCAGCAAACACCTCCGCAAAGTGCCGCCGCAATTCCGGCCACCGCCCGCGATCCCATTGCTGCGCAAAACGCGCATCATCAGCCAGCCCAAGCTTATCCAGCAGCAAGGCATAGAACTGCGGCTCAATAGCCCCCACGGTGACGAAGTTCCCATCCGCGCAGCGATAGGTAGCGTAGAAGTGCGACCCATCATGGATATTCCCCCCGCGCTCCCCCGTGATGTATCCATTGCGCTGGGTGGACAACAGCAGTTGCATCATGTGCGCGGAGCCGTCGACGATGGCCGCATCGACGACCGTGCCTTTGCCTGTGCTGCGCGCGTTGAGGATGCCGGAAAGCAGGCCCACCGCCAGATAGAGCGCCCCGCCGCCCACGTCACCGACCACGGTAATGGCTGACGACGGAGGTTCAGCCGGCGTGCCGTGGTAGTAGAGCGCCCCGGACAGCGAAATGTAGTTGTTGTCGTGGCCAGCCGCCTGCGCCAGCGGGCCATCTTGCCCCCAGCCCGTCATGCGGCCGTAGACCAGGCGTGGATTGCGCGCGTGGCATTCGTCTGGGCCGAGCCCCAGCCGTTCCATGACACCGGGGCGCATGCCTTCGATCAGGGCGTCGGCAGACTCGATGAGCTGCAGCACCAACTCTCGGCCCTCTGCGCTCTTGAGGTCAGCGACGATGGAGCGCTTGCCGCGGTTCAGTATGTTGCCTTCCGGCGATGGCCCACCCTCGGCGGGCGCGGGGCGCTCGACGGCGATCACGTCGGCGCCGAGATCGGCGAGGTGCATGGCGCAGAACGGCCCGGGTCCGATTCCGCAGATCTCGACGATTCTGACTCCTGACAGCATCTTGTGCTTCCTTCGCATGGGTCGGTTGGGGACTGGCGCGTGTGGAGCGCGCGCCAGCCATCTGCCGACGAATTAGTCCACCAGTTCGAACTGCGGCAGCGTCACCTCGTCGGACGCTTTCTCGAACACCACCCGTACCCGCTTTCCGATGGCGATGGCTTCCGGCGCGGCGTTCAGGATGTTCGCCATCAGGCGTACGCCTTCGTCCAGTTCGATGATGGCTACGGCGTAGGGGAGCCGGGCCTTCATGAATGCATTGGGTGCGCGGTGGTTGATGGTGAAGGTGTAGACCATGCCGAAACCGGATACCTCGGCCCAGTCGACCTGGTCGGATTCGCACCGCAGGCATAGCGTGCGCGGATAGAACTGCCGGTGGCCGCAGGCGCGGCAGGTTTGCACCACGAGCCGGCCTTCGGCGGCGGCGCGCCAGTAGCCTTCGGTAGCCTCGGTGGCGCGCGGCAGGGGACGTTGTGCTTCGCTCATGCTTCAGACTCCGAGGATCATCGTGGTGTTGCAGGAGAAGACCAGGCCCGGTGCGTGGCACAGCGCCAGTTCGGTCTTGGGCAATTGCCGCGCGCCGCATTCGCCGCGCAATTGGCGCACGGCTTCGATCAGCACGAACATGCCGAACATGCCGGGGTGGCCGTAGGAGAGCCCGCCACCGGAGGTGTTGATGGGGAAGCGGCCGCCTGGCCCGAGTGCGCCGTCGGCGACGAAGGCGCCGCCCTCGCCGCGCTTGCAGAAGCCGAGCTCCTCCAGTGCCTGGATCACGCCGATGGTGAAGTGGTCGTAGATCTGCACCACGTCGATGTCTTCGCGCGTGACGCCGGCCATGCGCAGGGCTTCGTCGGCGGTTTCGGCTACGCGGGTGTCGAGCCAGTCGGCGGTGTTGAACGGGGTGTAGTGGTGCGAGAAGGTTTCGGCGGCGCCCATCACGTAGACAGGCTTCGACTTCAGGTCGCGGGCGCGCTCGGCGGAGGTGATGATCAGCGCGCCGCCGCCGTCGGTGACGAGGCAGCAGTCGCGGGTGCGCAGGGGCGAGGCGATGACGGGCGATGCCATCACCTCGTCGATGCTGGTCTCCTCGCGGCGGTAGGCCTTCGGGTTGAGTTGTGCCCACCGGCGCGCGGCGACGGCCACTTCGGCCAGGTCTTTCGGCGTGGTGCCATAGCGATGCATATGCAACTGGGCGACCATCGCGTAGTAGCCGATGGGGCTCAACTGCCCGTAGGGCGTGACGAACTGCCCGCGCGGCGATTCGGGCGTATCGGCGGCCACGGCGCCGCTCTTGCGGGAGCCGTCCGACAGTTGTGTGCTGCTGTAGGTGACCAGCGCCACCGAGCACATGCCGGCGGCGATGGCGGCCATGGCGTGGCGCACGTGCATCAGGTTGGACATGCCGCCGACGTTGCTGGAATCCACGTACTTCGGCTGGATACCGAGGTACTCGGCCAGTTGCACGGTGGCGAAGCGGTCGTCGGTGTGGGCGAAGACGGCGTCGACGTCGCGCAGCGTGAGGCCGGCCTCGTGCAATGCAAGCCGCGCGGCTTGCGCTTGCAGTTCGAGTGCGGTCTTGCCGGGCACCTTGCCCAGGTCGGACTCGGCGGCGCCGACGATGGCAATGGAGCGGGAGAGCGATTTCGTCATGGGTTTCGTCAGAGTGCGCGCGCGATGACTTCGCGCATGATTTCGGCCGAGCCGCCGTAGATGCGGTTGGGCCGTACGTCGGTATAGGCGCGGGCGATGGGGTATTCGCGCATATAGCCGTAGCCGCCGAAGAACTGCATCAGGTCGTCGATGGCGCGGGTTGCCTCACCGGCCCAGTACTTGGCCATGGCGGCGCCGTCGGCGGTGAGCGTGCCTTCCAGGTATTGCTGCAGGCAGCCGTCGACGAAGGCGCGCGTGGCGCAGGCGTGCGTCTTGATCTCGGCCAGGCGGAAGCGGATGAACTGGTTGTCGATCAGCGCCTTGTCGAAGGCGCGGCGTTCCTTGACGTGGGCGATGGTCCAGTCCAGCGCCACTTCCAGCGCGGTGGCGCAGCGCAGGGCGATCAGCAGGCGCTCGCGCACCAGGCCGCTCATGGCATAGCCGAAGCCGGCGTTCGGTTCGCCGACCAGCATGTCGTCCGGCACGAAGACGTTGTCGAAGAACAGCTCGGCGGTGTCCTGGGCCTTCTGGCCGATCTTGTCGAGCAGCCGGCCCCGGCTGAAGCCTTCGCTGGTGGTGTCGACCCAGAGCAGGCTGATGCCGCGCGCCCCGGCGGCCGGCTCCGTCTTGGCGAAGACCAGCACGCGGTCGGCGTGGTAGCCGTTGGTGATGAAGGTCTTCTGCCCGTTGAGGCGATAGCCGCCGTCGACTTTTACGGCGCTGGTGCGGATGGCCTTCAGGTCGCTGCCCGCGCCGGGCTCGGTCATGGCGATGGAGCCGACGATGTCGCCGCTGGCCATCTTCGGCAGGAATTCCGCCTTCTGCGCCTCGGTGCCGAACTCGAGCAGGTAGGGGGCGACGTTCTCGGAATGCGTGCTGAATCCGGTGACACCGCTGGCGAGGGCGCGCGCGATCTCTTCCACGACAATGGCGCTGTGCAGGAAATCACCGCCTCCGCCGCCATAGGCGTCGGGGATGGACGGGCACAGCAGGCCGTGCGCGCCGGCGGCCCGCCACAGCTCGCGCGGCACCAGGCCGGACGTCTCCCATTCGGCGTGCTGGGGCATGACCTTGTCGGCCAGGAAGCGCGCGACGGTGTCGCGATACAGTTCGTGCTCCGGCGCGAACATCCGGCGCGGCGCGTGATAGGTGGCTTCGTTGCGGGACATGGTTCGGCGTTCAGTGGGCGATGCGCTTTTCGTCGGGCCAGTAGGCGGCCTTGACGGCGCGTTTGAGGAGCTTGCCGGTTTCGGTGCGCGGCAGCGCGGAGACGAAATCGACCGAGCGCGGGCACTTGACGGCAGAGATGCGGCTGCGGCACAGCGCGATCAGTTCGTCGGCCAGCGCCGGGCTGGCGCGCTCCGGCTCATTGAGCTGGACTACGGCCTTGACCTCCTCGCCGAACTCCGTGTTGGGCACGCCGACCACCGCCACGTCGAACACGGCGGGATGGCTCATCAGCACGTTTTCCGATTCCTGCGGATAGATGTTCACGCCGCCGGAAACGATGGTGTTGGCGAGACGGTCGGTGAGGTAGAGATAGCCGTCGGCATCCACGTGGCCGATATCGCCATAGGTGGCCCATCCGCGGTCGTTGTACGCCTGGCGGGTCTTCTCGGGATCGTTGTGGTAGGTGAAGGTGCCGCCGCCGGAGAAATAGATGATGCCGGTCTGGCCCTGCGGCACCTCGTTGCCGTCCTCGCCGACGATATGCACCTTGCCGAATTCCGGCCGCCCCACCGAGCCCTTGTGCGCCAGCCACTCTTCCGAGCTGAGCGAGGTGCGGCCGACCAGTTCGGTGCCGCTGTAGAACTCGTAGAGGATCGGCCCCCACCATTCGATCATCTGCCCCTTGACCGCCACCGGGCACGGTGCAGCCGCGTGGATGGCATAGCGCAGGGAGGAGACGTTGAAGCGGTTGCGCTCATCGGGCGGCAGGCGCAGCATGCGCACGAACATGGTCGGCACCCACTGGGCATGGGTCACACCGAAGCGTTCGATGGCTTCCAGCGCGGCCAGCGGCTCGAACTTCTCCATCAGGATGCTGGTACCGCCCGCGAGCATCGTTGCCATGTTCCAGCGCACCGGGGCGGTATGGTAGAAGGGTGCGGTGGAAAGGTAGACCGTATCGCGGCCGAGTTCCTTCCAGCTGAAGCGCGGGTCGTTGGATGCGCGGAAGAATCCGTTGGCGGTCTCCAGCGGCCGCTTGATGCCTTTGGGCAGGCCGGTGGTGCCGGACGAATAGGAGAAGTCGGTGCCTTGAGGCGTCTGCGGCAACGCCACGTCTTCCGGGATCTGCGCCAGCCAGTCTTCGTAGCTGCTGAAACCTGGGCGCCGGCCATCCAGCAGGATCCGCGTCACCTGCATGGACTCAATCACGCCGGGCGCCAGGTCGCCCAGCGTCTGGGCCGAACAGAACAGCGCGCGAGCGCCGCAGTCCTCCACGATGTACTTCACCTCGTCGGCCTTCAGATGACGGCTGATCGTGGTGTAGTACAGGCCGATGCGGTGCGCCGCCCACAGGATCTCGAAATAGCGGACGTGGTTCTCCAGCAGGATGGCGATGCCGTCCCCCACGCGCAGGCCGGCGGCGAGCAGTGCCGCTGCGCATCGGCGCGAACGGTGCTCCAGTTCCGCCCAAGTGACGGCCTGGTCCGAGGGGAACATGCGATAGGCGACGCGCTCGGGCGTCTCGCGGGCAAATTGTTCGATCACACTCATGACAACTCCCTGGATCAGGCACGCATGCTGGCGACGCCGTGGCTCAGCACCACGACATTGCGTTCCTCGGCCAGCGCGCGGAATTGGACCTGCCCATCGGCTTTCCACATCTCCACCCGCAGCGTCTCGGCCGGCTGGAAGGGAGAGGAGAAGCGCACGGCAAGGCTGGCGAGGCGCGACGGGTCGCCGTCGCAGGCATGCTTCAGCAGCGCGCGGGCGGCCATGCCGTAGGTGCACAGGCCATGCAGGATGGGCCGTTCGAATCCGGCCGCGCGGGCGGCGGTGGGCAGCGCGTGGATAGGGTTGCGATCGCCGTTCAGCCGGTACAGCAGTGCCGCGCCAGGCAGCGTCGGCAGCGACGCCACCATGTCCGGCTCACGCGATGGCACGGCCGGGAGTGGCTCGGGTGCGGCATCGCCCGGTGTGTCGGCGGTAGCGAAGCCGCCGTCCGCGCGGCAGAAGGACACGTGCTCGACGGTGGCCAGCAGCTCGCCCGTGGCGTTGTCCGTAATGCGCCGCTCCGTGACGACCAGTGCGCCTTTGCCGGCGCCCTTGTCCACCACGCGGCTGACGCGGGTCTGGCTGCGCACCGCGCCGGACGCTGCCGGCACGGCAAAGAAACGCATGCGGTGCTCGCCATGCAGGATCTGCATCCAGTCGATGCCGGTACGCGGGTTGGTCGCCCAGGCGCCCGGCGCGCCCACCGTGGAGAGGAAAGTCGGCACCACGCGCAAACCCTCTTCGAAGACGTAGCGCAGGTCGTCCTCATCCATCGGGTCGGCGCCGCAGCCCAGGCTCAGCGCATAGCGGATGCAGTCGTTGTCGGTGTACGGCGACACCTGCTCGAAGAATTCCCAGGCGCGCAGGCGGTGATAGTCGATGGCCATCGCAGCTCCCCCGCTCAGATCGGATCCCACGAGAACACCTCGGGCGAGCGATCCAGCGGCATGAAGGCCCGCTTGATCGCCGGCACTGCGTGCTCGGCCAGCGACTCGAGGGTCCAGCCCTCGGCGCGGTGCACCGACGCCACCGGACGCGGCTGGCTGATGACGATCAGCTCGTTGCCGCGCACCGCCAGCACCTGGCCGTTGACGTCGGCCGCGGCCTCGCTCGACAGGAAGGCCGCCACCGGCGCCACCTGCTCGGGCTTCATCGCTTGCAGGCGGGCCAGGCGCTGCTTCTCGGCTTCGGTCTCGCTCGGCAGGGTGCCGATCAGGCGGCTCCATGCGAACGGCGCGATGCAGTTCGAGCGCACATTGAAGCGCGCCATATCCAGCGCGATCGATTTCGACAGCGCGACGATGCCCAGCTTGGCTGCGGCATAGTTGGCCTGGCCGAAGTTGCCGACCAGGCCGGCGGCGGACGTCATGTGGACGAAGGTGCCGCTCTGCTGCTCCTTGAAGTACGGCGCGGCCGCGCGGCTGACAAAGTAGGCGCCTCCCAGGTGGGTGTCCAGCACCCCTTGCCATTCGGCGGGGCTCATCTTGTGGAAGATGCGGTCGCGCAGGATGCCGGCGTTGTTGATGACGCCGTCGATGCGGCCGAAGGCGCGGATGGCGGTGTCGACGATCGCCTGCGCGCTGTCGGCGGTGGCAACCGATTCGGTGCTGGCGGTGGCCGTGCCGCCCGCGGCGCAGATCTCGTCCACCACGCGCTGGGCGGGGCCGGCATCGCTGCCCTCGCCGCTGCCGCTGGAGCCGAGATCGTTGACGACGACCTTGGCGCCCTGCGCGCCCAGCAGCAGGGCGATGGCACGGCCGATGCCGTTGCCGGCGCCCGTAACGAGGATCACTTTGTCTTTCAGTTGGTTCTGCATGAGTTGGTTCCGCTATCGAGTGAGAGGTGGACCTGTTCTGGTTCTGCTTGTGTTCGGGCGCCATTCCAGGCCTGTGTCGCCGCTATCTGTGCCGCCGCTAATCCGACTATTCCGCCTTGATGTTCCCGTCCTTGATGACTTTGGCCCAGCGGGACTTCTCGGCACGGACAAAGGCATCGAACTGGCTGGTGGAGCCGCCGGCGGCGGTGCCGCCCTGCTCGGCCAACTTCTCGCGCAGGGCGGGATCGGCCAGCGCCTTGTTGACAGCAGCGTTAAGGCCCTGCACCACGGCAGGCGGCGTCTTGGCGGACACGAAGAGGCCGAGCCAGACCGAGACGTCGAAGTCCGGATAGCCGGACTCGGCCATGGTCGGCGTGTCAGGCAACTCGGGCGCACGCTTCTTGGTGGTGACGGCGATGGCGCGCAGCTTGCCGGCGCGGACCAGCGGCAAGGCGGTGATGAGGTTGTCGACCATGAAGTCCACCTGGCCGGCCACCAGGTCGGTCAGCGCGGGCGAGGCGCCGCGATAGATCACGTCGACGGCGGGGATGCCGGCGTGCAGCTTGAACAGGTCGCCTGCCAAATGCCCGGAGGAACCGCTGGTGGACACGGCCATCGACAGGCCTGAGGGCTTGCTGTGCGCGTAGGCCTTCAGGTCTGCGATGGTCTTGACCGGCAGCTTGGGATTGACCACCAGCACGTCCGGCATCGTCAGCACCTGTGCCACGGGCGCGAAGTCATCGAACTTGTAGGGCAGCTTGTCGTGCAGCGCGTAGTTAGCGGCATTGGGGCCGAGGCTGCCCATCACCAGCGTATGGCCGTCCGGCTCGGCGCGCAGCATCGCCTGCATGCCGATCACGCCACCGGCGCCGGGCGCGTTCTCCACTACCACGGGCTGGCCGAGCTGCTCGGACAAGTTCTTGCCCAGCAAGCGGCTGGTCAGGTCGAGGATGCCCCCGGGCGAACTGGGGGCGATGAGGCGCAGCGGCTTGGTTGGCCGGAATGGCGGGGCGTCGGCCGCGCTTGCGGCAGGAGCCGCAACCATCAGGGAAAGGGCGAGCGCGGGCGCAGCGGCGGCACCCCGAAGCAGGGAAAGCAGCATGTGAGTCGTCTCCAGTTTTAATGTTTTATCGGATGTCGTCGTCCGCCTGGCGGTCATCAGCATCCGTTTTTATGAATTTACGCCCGTTTTTGCTACAATGTCAACCTGTAAACAGACCACACGGCCGGCGCCGTCCTCGCCGTCCTGATCTTCCCAACATGACCAATACCGACAACGACGGCTTCGTCCGCTCCTTCGCCAGGGGACTGGCCGTCATCAACGCGCTGGGCTGCAGCGGAACCCATACGGTGGCCAGCGTCACGACGGCGACCGGCTTGCCGCGGACAGTCGTGCGCCGGATCCTGCTGACGCTATGTGAGCTGGGTTACGCCGCCGAGTCCGAGGCAAAAGGATTTCGCCTCACGCCGAAGATCCTCACGCTGGGCATGACCTATCTGACTTCGCTGCCGTTCTGGGGGCATGCGCAGCGCGCCCTGGAGACGCTATGGACGCAGGTCACGGAGTCCTGCGCCATGTGCGTGTTCGACGGCCGCGACGCCGTGTACGTGCTGCGTATCCCGTCGCTGAAGATCATGTCGCTGGGGCTGGGCGTGGGCAGCCACGTGCCCGCTTTCGCGACCGCACCGGGCCGCGCCGTGCTCGGCTTCCAGACGCAGGCGTTCCTGCAGCAGTTCCTGGACGACGCCAATCTGCGCGCCTATACGGACCTCACCGTGCACGACAAGGCGGCATTGCTGGAGGCTTTCGCAGCGGTGCGCCGCGATGGCTATGCGTGGGTGGATGGGGAATTCGACCAGCACATCGCCGGCCTGGCAGTGCCTGTGCGGGACGAGCACCGCAACGTCGTGGCGGCGATCAGCGTCAACCTGCCGTCTGGTGAGGTGACACGGGAGGAAGCTGTAAAGCGGTTCCTTCCGCATCTGCGGGTGGCGGCGGAACAATTGACGGGGCTGGCACCGGCGTTTCTGAACCCGGTCGTTAGCGCTGCGCAGCGCGAGGGTGGGGCGATGCGCGATGCGCTGACGCACGCTTGAGGGGTAAGCTCCCGGCGCTCACCGATCAGGGCGCCTCGTCTTCCCCCATCCACACCGGAATATCCCGCCGCGCGTGCAGCACACGCTGGACATCGATGTGGTCGATGCGCTCGATGTAGAAGACGAGGTAGGGGTAGTACGCCAAACGCCAGCAGCGCAAGCCAGGGAGATTCAGCTCAGAGGCATAGCGAGGCGAGCCGATGATCGGATGGCGTCCGATCTGGGTGTAGGCGTGAGCCAAGGCATCGATGAAGCTCAGCGCAGCCTGTTCGGCCTCCTCCTGCAAGGAGAATGCGACGGCCTCGTCGACATCGCGCCTGGCCAGTACGCGAGGAATAACGGGCTTGGCCTTCACACCTTGTTGCCGGACTTGCCGGCCTGGCGCACACGCTCGCGCAAGCCTTCAAAGTAGGCCTTGTCAGCCACGGATGTCGGTTCGGACTCCGCCCCCGCGAGAAGCAGCTTGCGCAGTTGCTGGCGCTCCAGTTCGCGGCGGATCAACTCGCGCACGTATTCGCTGCTGCTGCCATAGCCGCGCTGACTTACTTGCTCGTCAACGAAGGTCTTGAGGCTGTCGGGTAGGGAGATGTTCATCGTGCTCATACATCCCAGCATAGGGGCTTTGGCAGGCTTTGGTAATTTTTGCCATGGTCCGCAGCGAGAATCAGACATCACTCGTCACATTGAACTAGCCTGCGGCGCTTTCCGAATCGGCTCCATCCCAGGACAGCACGGATGTGGGCATCCCGGCAAGAAATCCACCTGCACGAAGTTTGGCGACAGCCCAGACTTTCCCGGTCGGTACGGCGCAATCTCGCTGGAGATCTTGCCAGCCGGCACGCCAAAGAGCTTCAGCAGACCCTGTAGCTGCGCTACCCGCTTGCGCGCCAGAGCATGACTGATACCTGCACCTGGCGACTGGTAGAGCGCGATATGAAACTCCTGCTGGTTCTCGTATCCCCTCGGCTCGTCGATCATCCATTCCGCCATCCGGCGAACCTCCGATGCAGACAATCGCTCCTGTCCGGGATCGAACTGCGAGTTGAATGAGATATCGAAACTGCAAGCAAGGGCTGGCTGCGCAAGCAGCGCAACCAGCGCGACGGCAGCAGCAAGATGCTTAGACAATGATATAAGCAGCCACATTGTCCGCATTCCGTATGCACTTCGGATTCCTGGCCGCGGCCTCCCGCTTTGCTGCATAGATTTGGTAGAAGTCATCTTCAGTCGCCATGGCATCTTGAAAGTGGGAAACCTCGTGTACGAGCGTCAGTAGTTGCGAATCGACGAGATCGGCGTAGGGGGACAGCCCGCAGAATTTCAGCCCGATCGCGATGGTGTGTGTCGTCGTATCTGGCGCACAAACTGCAGCGGTAATTTGAGGGTTGTTGCGAGACCTCGGCGAACAGCCGATGTACTCCATCTTCTCATCCGAGTACCGCACAAAGTTGTGACCAGTCAGTTCCGCGAGGATCCGTTCGATGCGAGGAATCCCGTCGAGCAGGTGCTGGCGGATAGCTCCGTCGGCCACGCCGAACCAATGGACGACACGCGATCGATCTGCCGGCCCCCAGCGATGCAGTTCTTCAAGACGCTTCCTGCAGCAGACGACGGCCGTGTCTCGCAGTCGGAGAACCATGCTGATGAATTCCGAGTTACTCATATTCGGACAGATCCGCTCAGCGTGATCCACCAGCATGCCCGCCCCGCCCCCGGAGAGTTTCTCTGCGGCAATGGGAACATGGGCATTGGGCATAGCTGGAGGATGGACGAGACTTGAGCCGTGGACCTCGACGACGAAGTGGTGTTGTGAGGGGATGACCACCGGCTTTTCCGCACACTGGCACATCACTCGTGCGCCCCGCACCAGGAGGCGGCGCCCATTCGTGAGCGTGACGTGTACGTGGGCATCGTTCAGGACCGGACCACCCACCTTGCAGGCAGGGCAAGTCGCATAGTCACCCTCCGCGGCAACGGGAACACTCTCATGCGTGAATCCGACGACAGTCGACGTCAGCACCCCGCCCGTGCTCGTAACGTCACCGTGCTTCAAAGCCTCCCGCAAATCTCCCATCTTCTTCCCCTTCGAGTGAGCCGGCGACACTCAAGGCGGTCGAGCGGCGTACCACTGTTGCACTCGAGCAACCAATTCACGCTCAGGCAAGTTCGAAGGATGCGTTGAGATTTCATCTTTTCACGCGGCAGTTTCCTTAGCAGTTGAGGTTCGCCGCTCCCTCCCGGCATCGCGTGGCTGCTCCACGACTAGGCGATGCGCGAGTGCTTTCGCCACGCGATGAAGATCCGCGTGGTTGTGCCGGGTGCCCCACGTGCGCTGTCGGCGGTTTGGCCAGGCGTGGCTTCAGGCGGCGACGAGGTAGCGCTCGACCAGCCGCGCCCACATGCTCGCGCCCAGCGGCAGCGCCTCGTCGTTGAAATCGTAGCCGGGGTTGTGGACCATGCAGCCGCCCTGCGAACCGCTGCCGTTGCCGAGCAGAACGTAGCAGCCCGGCACCTCGTCGAGCATCCACGAGAAGTCCTCGCTGCCCATTACGCCCTTGTCCATGTCCTGCACGCACTCCGGGCCGACGAGGTCCTGGATCACGCTACGGATGAAGCGCGTTTCCTCGGGCGTGTTGACCACCACGCTGGTGACCTTGTGATAGTGGATCTCCGCGCTTACCCCGAGGCTGCGGGCCTGCAGGTCGACCACTTCGCGCAAGCGGGCCTCGAGCGTGTCGCGCACGGTGCGGTCGAGCGCGCGCACGGTGAGGAGGATCTTCGCCGTCTCGGGAATGACGTTGTGCGCGGTACCGGCCTGCAGTGAACCCACCGAGATCACGCCGGCATCGGTGGCCGACAGGTTGCGCGCGACGATGGTCTGCAGCGCCATGACGATGGCGGCCGCCGCCACCACGGGATCGCGCCCGTGTTCCGGCATGGCGCCGTGCGCGCCCTTGCCGGTCAGCGTGACGGTGACGGTATCGGCCGACGCCATCGTCGGCCCCTCGTGCACCACGAAGTGCCCGAGCGGCACGCCGGGCGCGTTGTGCAGGGCATAGACCGCATCACACGGGAAGCGCTTGAACAGGCCGTCGGCCACCATGCGCTGCGCGCCGCCCTGCCCCTCCTCGGCCGGCTGGAAGATCAGGTTGAGCGTGCCGTCGAAGCGGCGCGTGGTGGCGAGGTAGTGCGCGGCGGCGAGCAGGATGGCGGTGTGGCCGTCGTGGCCGCAGGCGTGCATCTTGCCGTGGTGCGTGCTTGCGTACGGCAGGCCGGTAGCCTCAACGATGGGGAGCGCGTCCATGTCGGCGCGGATGCCGATGCGGCGCGTGCCGTTGCCGAGCTTCAGTTGCCCGACCACGCCGGTGCCGCCCACGCCTACCGTCACGTCGTAGCCCCACTCCGCCAGCTTTTCGGCCACCAGGCGGCTGGTGCGGACTTCCTCGAAGCCGAGTTCCGGGTGCGCGTGGATGTCGCGGCGCAGCGCGACGAACTCGGCCTGATGGGCGTGGATTTCGGGAATAATGACAGCGCCTTGCGACATTTGCGGGTTCCTATGGGGATGGATGCAGAAGTTCCATGGTAGGGAATCGCCCGCCGCAGCAACAAAGCACGAAAGTTGATAACCATAACTGGGGGTTATTCAGGTAAACCCCTGACCGGGTAGACCCACATGAAACACCACCACCTGCGCGCCCTTGTCGCCATTGCCGATCACGGCAGCATCAACGCCGCCGCACGTGCCATGTGCCTGACCCAGCCGGCCATCACCAAGGCCATGCGCGAGCTGGAGGCCGAGGCCGGCGTGTCGCTGCTGGCGCGCAACTCCTGGGGCGTGACGCTGACCAACGATGGCCAGGCGCTGCTGGCGCGAGCGCGGCTGATCGTCTGCGAGATCGAACGGGCCGAGGCGGAACTGGCGCAGCGGCGTGGCATCAACGAGAGCCGACTGCGCATCGGGGTGACGCCGCTACCCGGCATCTCGCTGCTGCCGCCGGCATTCTCGCGCTTTCGAAGGGTCATGCCAGAGGTGAGCGTCAACTTCCTGGAATTCGACCCACCGCGACTGCAGGAACACCTGCGCAACGGCCAGGTCGACTTCGGCCTCACCGCCACGCAGGCGCTGGCCGCCGATCCGTTTCTGCAGTACTCCGAACTGTCGGTCTATCCGACGTCATTCGTCGTGCGCACCGGCAGTCCGCTGGCCGGCGCCACCTCGCTGGCGGACCTGCAGGACGCAGAATGGCTGCACCAGGACGCGAGCGAGAGCTACCCCGCATATGTCGCCGGCCTGTTCGCCCGGCACGGACTGCCGCCGCCGCGCCGCATCACACGCAGCACTTCGAACGTCGTGTTCAGCTCACTCATGCTGGAGACTGACGCGGTGGTACCACTGTCGCTGGCGTCGGTACGCTTACCCTACATCGCCAGCATGCTGACGCCCCTCGCGCTGCCGGAGAATCCTCCGGATATCCAGGTGGCCCTGGTGCTGCGCGAAGGGGCGATCCTTACGGGCGCGGCGGACTACTTCATCCACTGCATCCGCGAATCCAACGGGCCGCAGGCAGCAACGGCGGAGACGGCAGGGACGGCAGAGTCGTTGCTATAGCAGCGTCGGTGTGGGTGCGGAATGGTCACCGGTTGATGAACCGGGCTGGGCAACAGGGGCCACGCGGAAGGCGCGGCTGGACGCTACGATGCCTTAGCCTGCCACGCCACGCAACCCTTCCAGCAACGCCCCGAAGCCGACGTGTTCCTGCTCCAGGCGCAGCTTCGGCCGGATGCGGTTGTCGCGCAGGTCATCGTACAGCGTGCGCTCTTCCGACGTCAGCCTGTGCAGGTCCGCCAGCGCCGGCTTGTCCTCTTCGCCCCAGAAGGCGGTATGCGCGTTCAGCGTGGCGCGGTCCATCAGGAATGACCGCACATGGGCGAAGTGGCCGCGCAGCTGATCCAGGATGACGAAGCCGTGGGTATCGATGTCACCCCAGTAGTTGATGGCGCATGCCTCGAGCCAACGGCTGCGCGCCAGCGCATCCCAGCCATAGCCGGCGCCGAAGATCACGATGGCGTCACGCATCTTGGGAAAGGCCAGGAAGTTGGTCTCGTTCTCGGTGATGAACACTTGGCGCACGCCCAGCGCCAGCCCGGCGAAGCTGTCCGCATCGAGCGTGACATCCGGGCAGATGGCGCCGGCGAATGCACGGTTCTCGTCGTCCAGCACGCGCAGGCGGATGCGCACGGGCTTCTCGGCAAAGCCGTAGCGTGAGGCGAACTGGCTCACGCCGCTCCTGTTTGCGTCGATGACCGCGGCGGGTAACGCCAAGTCGAGCAGTTCGCCCAGCACGGCACGATGCGCCTCGATGAATTTGCTGTGCACGCCGGGCAGGTCGACTTGGCGCAGGTAGATGCCAGGGCGCGGGTGCGCGTCGAGCCAGCCGACGACGGCGAGCAGCCGGGGCCAGGCGTCGGCCAGCTCCAGGGCCTGCAGCGGGCGCTTGCCAAGCCAGGGCACGAGCACCGGTGCGTCCTGCCGGGTGGCGGCCAGCAGCGCCAGGAAGCAATCCCACTCGCGGCGCTTGCCCAGCCAGCCCAGCGCGTCTTCAATGGTGTCGACCCAGGCGCTGGCGGGCAGGCGCTGCATGCCTTGCACGCGATGGCGGACTTCCTGCCACTCGATGCGGAGCGGCGTGCCTGCAAGCGCCGCGGCCCAAGCGCGCACGGCTTCGAAGCGTTCGGTGATGTCAGCGGAGTCTGGCGTCTTGAGCGACAGGCGCAGGGGAAAGCGTGACTCGCCGAAGACGGCATCGCGCAGCAGCTCACCGCGCGCCCATAGCCGCGCTAGCTGCGCCTTCAGGTCCTCCGGCCCGGTCCAGCTCATGTCGCGGCTTCCTGCGCCGATTCGAGCTGTGCCGACCCACTGGCTGCGGCTTCATCCGTGGCTAGGGCCAGCAGGCCGGCCTTCTGCGCGCGGTACTCCTCAATCGGCAGGTTGCGCAGCCGCGAAGCGCGGCCGTCCTCGTTGTGCACGAAACCCACGCTGGCGACGAAGGGCTCGATGATGTGGATCTTCTGCAGCGGAGTGACGATCAGCAGTTGCAGATTGAGCTGCTGGAACAGCTTCATGCCGTACTGCGCGGACTCGTCGGAGCCGCGCCCGAAGGCCTCGTCGATGACGACGAAGCGGAAGGAACGCGAGCGCACCGCGCCCCACTCCAGACCGAACTGATAGGCCAGGCTGGCCGCCAGGATGGTGTAGGCGAGCTTCTCCTTCTGTCCGCCGGACTTTCCGCCGGAGTCCGAGTAGTGGTCGTACTCGGCGTTGTCCGCACGCCAGCGCTCGCTGGCGGCGAAGAGGAACCAGTTGCGCACGTCGGTGACCTTGGCAGTCCAGCGGCGGTCCTGCTCGGACTGCCCTTCGCGGCCGCGGAAGCGATCGATGATGGCCTTCACCTGGAGGAACTTGGCTTCGGAGTACTGGGCATCGTCCGAGCCGGTGACCGCGCCCTCGGTACAGGCACGCAGCTCCTGCTGGAAGTCGCGGATCTCGGCATCCGGACTGATCTGCGATTCAAGCACGATGTAGCGCCCAGGGTTGTAGTCGATCTCGCCGAGCGACTGGTTGATATGCGCAATGCGTTCCTTGATGGTCTCGCGCTCGCGCGCCAGTTGCGCATTGAAGTTGGCGATCTCGTTGATGGTGTTGACGTTGAGCAAGTCCTTGAAGCGGGCCTCGAAGCGCGGGAGGTCGTCGCGCTGGAGCTGCGCTAGCATGTTCTCGTACTCGAACGCGGCATCCAGGCTGGCGTCGAACTCGGCGGTCTCGAGCTTGAACTCCTCCTTGAAGGCGGACATCGCGCCGATGATCCTCTCGGCTGCGCGCCTGATCTGCTTGTCCACGGCATCGACACGATCCTGCAGCCACTCCCGGACATCGTGCTCGCGGTTGTCGCAGGTCTCGACGGTGAACTGGTGCTCGCCGAGCGCTTCCGCCCGCATCGACTCCAATCTGGCGGCCAGCGACTCGTCAAGCAGGGCCTCGCCCCGCGCGGCTTGCGCCTGCCTTCGCAATTCCTCCGCATCGCTCTGGCGCTGCTCGACCTTGGAGCGCTTGTCGCGCGCCTCGTCCAGCTCGGCCTTGCCTTGCTTGAGCGCCGTCTTCAACGCATCGAGCTGTGCAGTCAGGGTCTTCAGCACATCAGAGGCCGACGCTAGCTGCGCGTGCTCGCCCTGCAGCCCGGCGATCATCTTTGCGACGCTGGCCCAGTCCAGCTCCTCGAAGGTGGTGAATTCTTCCAGGCGCGCCAGCGTGGTGAGACGCTCGGTCAGCGCCTTGCGCTTGGCCTCGATGGCCGCTATGCGGCTCCCGACCTCGCCCAGCCGGGTTTCCAGCGCGCGCCGCTCGCCCTCCAGCGCGGCGATCTTGGCGCTATTGCTCCAGCCGAGCACATAGCGGCTGCGGTCGTCGATGCGATGGCGGTCGTCCTTCTCATGGCGGCCGCTCGGATCCTTGACCTGCCCCGCCCGCGTGATGGCGCGCGCCTCGCGCCGGAACTGTTCCTGCGTATCGCAGCAGGCCACGTCGAAACGATGGGCCAGCTCGCGCTCCAGCCACTCATAGTGCGGCGAGTCGGGCTTGATAGACAGCTTGCGCACCAGCGAATCGCGGTGCAGTTCGGGCAGCTCGGTGTTCTTGCGCGGGCGCACGTGGAAGTACACCAAGCGGCCGCGCAGATGGCTGCCGTCGACCCATTCGGCCACCGCCTTGTAGTGAGCGTCTGGCACCAGCAGGGCCAGGCCGAAGCTGCGCAGCAGGCGTTCGGCCGCGCCTTCCCAGTCGCGCTGGTCTTCGCGCACCTGGATCAGTTCGCCGGCGAAGGGCATCTCGTCCTCTTCCAGCCCGAGCGCCGCACACAGGGCGGCGCGGATGCGGATCTGCTGGTCGTCGATATTGCTGCGGCGGCGCTTCAGGCTGTCGATCTCCGCCGTCAGCCGTTCGTGCTCCTGCTTGCCCTGGCGCAGAGTCACGGCATCCTCGGCCCACTCGTTCTGCAGGCCAGCCTCCTCGCCCGCCGCCTCGTCCCGCCACGTCGCGATACGGGCGCGCTGAGCGGCAAAGGCCGCCACGTCGGCCGCCGCCGACTCGCCCAGCAGCGATACCAGCTCCGCATAGCGGCCGGCCTTGGCCTTGCGCGCGTCGCGCACCCCTTCCTGCTTGCGAATCTCGGCCGCAATCCGCTCCAGGCGGTCGCCGCCGTTGTCACGGATCGCATCCTTGAGCGCCTCGGCCTCACTTTCCTGCGTCTCGCGCAGCGTCTCCAAGCGCTCCACCTGACTTTGCGCACGGTCCCACTCCTCGGCGAGCTGGCCCAGCCGCTTATCCAGCAGCCCCAGCTTGAGCCCGGCGAAATGGACGCGCAAGCTGTCGCGGCAATGGCGCAGGTCTTCCACCTCCAGCCCTAGGCTTGCGTGCCTGCCGCAGTCGGCTACCAGCGGGTCAAGCAGTTCGACCTGGCGCTTGGCCTTCAGCACCGCCTGGTGCGCGCGATTGAGATCATTGAAGTGGTCGATCAGCGCCGTAATGCGCGGCGCCACGGCGAACGGCTCCAGCATGTGGCTGCGCACGAAGTCGGTAAGATTGCCGACTGACTTCATCGACACGGTCTGGTGGAACAGTTCCAGGGCCTGCTCGTTTTCGATGCCGAAGCGCCGGCGAAACCAGGCGGCGTAGGGAGGAAAGCTGTCGTGCAGCTCCGCGCCCAGGCCGCGCAGCTTCTTGCGCAGCTGGGCGATCTCGCTGCCGAAGCCAGCGAAGTCGGCTGCGATCGAGAGCTCGCGTTCCGCCCCCAGGTAGAAGCGCTCCGGCTGGCCGTGGGACTCGCGCAGCCAGAAGACCTGAGCCAGGCTCACGGTCTGGTCGTAGCCTTCGTTGTGGAACACCCCCAGGATGACCGAGTAGCTGTTCTGGTCGCGCAGCGAAACCGGCTTGGCCGCGCCCGTCACCTCGTTGCGCTCGGACTTGTAATGCCCGAGCACGTAGGAGCGCAGCGTCCTTTCCCTGTTGTCGGCACCGGCCGCCTTGTTGTAGGCGATGCGGTGCGCCGGCACCAGCAGTGTCGTGATGGCATCGACCAGGGTCGACTTGCCCGAGCCGATGTCGCCGGTCAGCAGGCCGTTCTTGCCGTCGAGCTGCAAGGTCCACACGCGCTGGTCGAAGGTGCCCCAGTTGAATACTTCGAGCCGGCGCAGGCGGAACCCGGAGAGGGCGTCGTCGGCGGAAAAATCGAGACCGAGGGAATCCATGTCACGCATCGCTGCCCTCCTTGCCGGCGCTGGCGACGCCTGCGAGTGCGGACTGGTAGCCGGCAAGGCGCACATCGAACTCCGCTAGCCACTGCGCATCGACGAAGGCTTTCAGAATACGCCGCACTTCATAGCTGCCGGGGCCTGCGGCCGCGCCCGCAGCGGGCTTGAGCTTACGCAGGAATCCCAGGTCGACCACCTTGTTGATGTTGCCCTCGATCTGGTCGATCAGCCTGGCCTCGTTCGCGCCCTCCGGCAGGAACACGCGCACCATCTCCACGAGATCGTCGCGGCCCAGCACGAGCCGCGTATCGCCGCCGCTGGCATCGAACTCGGCCAGCTTCTTGCGCAGCAGGGCCAGCAGCAGGCTGACTGGAAAGGACAAGGGACGGCGCGCGACGAGACGGGGCAGCCTGGGAGCCGCGTCATCGTCCGCCGGCTCTGGGCGGCCCTTGAGGAAGGCGTAGCCTTCGGACTCGTCCAGCACCAGTTCGAGGTTGAGCACGGCCACGTAATCGCGCACGCGTGCCTGCAGCTGCATCAGTGCCGCCCATTGGCGCTCGTCGCCCTCGCGGTACTGCACGCCCTTGAGCAGGCCGATAAGCAGCACGGATAGATCCGTTGCCTGCTCCGGCAGGGCCGTCGACTGTGCGTCTTCCATCCCTTCTCCTGTCCCTGGTTGTCGCTTTGACGGTTTGTCGTATCAGCGTAGGAAAATCACCCTGGGCAAGCGCGCCCGGCGCATCAGTGAGGCTTCGCCGCCCGCCGCGCTCCACTCGATGGGCTCTTGCACGCCCTCATCGACTGCCGTCTGGAACGCGTCGCTACCCAGTTGCAGATAGGCGACCAGCTCGGCGAGTCCCTGCTGCAGCGGCTGCGCGACCACCAGTTCGCGCAGCGTGACCTGGCCCCTCTGCTGCAGGGCCCGGCGAATGTTGGCAGACAGCCTCGCCTTGTCCACCACCACCTGGCCGAACAAGGCCGCGGGATCGATTGCCTCATCGCCGGCTTGCAGGATGACCTTGCTGAGCACGGGCTTGATGGCGGGCGTGAACAGCGGCCGCTCCATCGGCAGGTCGATGTCGGCTCCGGCCTCCTCCACCTCCATCACGTCGCCCGCGGGCAGCATGCCGCGCACGGCCAGCGCCTTGCTTTCGATGCCCCGCAGGATGTCCATGATGCGCCGGTTCTCCAGCCACGCCTTGTCGTCGAGAAAGCGCCGCAGTTGCTGCGAGAGCTGGGCCACGGTGCGCTGGGTATGTTCGCCGGCTTCCAGCCAGTCGTAGTGCATGCGCCGCGTCCGGCTGTCCGGCTGCAATTCGGCCACCGCTGGCAAGGCCAGCACGCGCTCCAGCAGCTCGGTCAGCTCATCCTGTCGCCGGCTTGACAGCAGGAACTCCCAGAAGGCGCCGAAGCTGCGGCCCTGGTCGGAATCGGAGATGGCATCGCGCTCGCCCATGATCTCCTCGAGCAGCGCCCCCTTGCTACCCTCCCAAAGTGCAATCCGCTCGCGCACACGCCGGTCAAGCTGGCGGAAGTTGTGCTCCACTTCACGGAAATCGGTCAGCAGCTCGCGCGCGCCCTGCATGAATTGCTGGAAGCGGTCCTTCAGTGCCGTATCGTCCAGCAGAGGTGCGTCGCCGGACAACACGAGCGCGATCTCGGCATCGATTTCATCGCGCTTCCTATGCAGCTCAGCGACCCGCTTGGCCGGGTCGGTCTCCGTGCCCTCGCTCATCTGCTTGAGCAGGTCGAACAGCGTAAGCAGACGCGACTCGGTGCCGATGAATTGCCGCTCGGCGAGCTGCCCCAGCCAGGCGATGGCCCGCTCGGTGGCGGGCGTCAGGTCGAACCAGGCCTCGTCGGTACCCGGACGGTAGAACTTGCGCAACCAGCCCTTGTCCGTCGCGGCCCAGTCGTTCAGGTAGTCCATCGCCGCCTTGGGGAAAGCCGAGTCGCCAAGCTGCTCGCGCAAGGCATAGAGCTCGTCCTCCAGGGACTCCGCCAGATCCGGCGCCGCCATGGCCCGCACATTGGGCGCTACGAAGACCCGATGCAGGAAGCTCGCCACCAGCGGCGCATGGTCGGAACGAAGCAGCCGCCAGGCGGGATGGTGGGTCCGAAGAGCATCGAGGGTGGCGAAGTCGAAGTTCACTCAGCGTATTCCTCTATGAACGCAGAAGACGACGATGCGATTCCCACGGTCAGTTCAGGCCGTAGATCCGTCAGGTATGTGTTGAACCCGACTTCCACTACGCGAACGGATTGAGCAAGTGCGCTCCGGTGCCCGCAAAATCACTCACATTGCGCGTGACGACGGTCAGATCATGGATGAGGGCGGTCGCAGCAATCAGCTTGTCGATGGCGTGCTCGGGATGTGGCACGCGCAGACGGCCCCAGACCTGACCGACGTCATGGTCGACCGGCAGGATGCGTGGGGCGAATTCTTCCAGGATGGTCTGCAGCCAGCCTTCGAGCGCCTCGGCCTGCGCGAGGTCACCTCGATGCCTGATCAGTTCCACACCACGGCGCAGCTCGCCAACTGTCACGACCGACAGGTAGAGGTCGGCCTGCTCTTTTACCGCCTCGCGAAAGAAACGGCGAATGCCAGGATTGGCGCGATCGCCCTTGCGCATCTCGCTGACGGCATTGGTGTCAACCAAATACATGCGCCGCCCCGCCCGAGTCGTCGGTACGCTCGAAATCAGCGTCCTCGCCGACGTCCGGCATGGCCATCAAGACTTCCGCAAGGCTCTTGCGCTTTGTGCCGCCCAAAGCGCGCGCAAGGATCTCACGATGCTCGGCTTCCGCGCTGCGCCCATGTGCGGCTGCCTGCTCGCGCAGTTTTTGCACGAGGGCTTCATCGACTCCTCGGACCAGCAGGTTTGACATGACGCCTCCCTGAATCACGCAAGACATTGCTATCAATGATAGCAACTTACGCGCGCAATGCGATCAGCGCGCTCCCTGAGTCACTATTGGACTACTGCATTGCGTAGGTCGAAGCGTAGCCGGGCAGACTCGAAAGAACATGGGGAAAGTGCGCGTCCTGGACTGAGATTCGCCTTGATAACTGCCGCGCTCGGCGCGGCGCTTCGCGTACCAGCCCACCGACGGCGCGTTCGGCCGTCGAAGATGCCAGCCCCCTCGGGGCTGGCTTGCTTTCCATGCGATCGGGCGGCATGCAGATGGCGCTGTCCTGATCGCAGGCCTCAGGCTTCCCGCCTCCGCTGCCGTCAGCTTACCGACCGATGCCCCGCCAACGCCTCAAGCGCAGCCAACGTACGCACGCACGCATCAGCCACCTCGCTCCCCTTTCCAATCAGGTGCTCGGCGAAGAACGCACGCAGTTCGCCCTGCTCGCGGAAATGTTGCGGCGTCAGTACCATCGAAAAGACCGGCACATCCGTTTCCAGTTGCACGCGCATCAGTCCGTCGACGACCGCCTGGGATACGAACTCGTGCCGGTAGATCCCGCCGTCGACGACCAGCGCGGCGCCCACCACGGCCGCATGGCGCCCGGCCCGTGCCAGCCGCCGTGCGAACAGGGGAATCTCGAACGCGCCTGGTACATCGAAGCCGTCGATGCGGTCTGCTGGCACACCCAGCGCCGCCATGCGTGCAAGAAAGGCGTTGCGCGCGCCTTCGAGCAGGTCTTGGTGCCAGCCGGCCTGGACGAATGCCACGCGCGCATCGCGCGCGATTTCCTCGGGAATCTTCATATGCGGAATGCCGGCGGTGGACGGGGACCGTCCACCGCGCGGGAGAGAGATGGACTTAGGAAACGCTGACGGTCAGGTCGCGGGAATCCGCGGCCTTGCGGGTCAGCAGCGTCACGACGACCAGGGTCGCTACATTGAGAACCAGCGCAACGATGCCGACGTTCAGGTCCTTGAGCGCATCCGGCAGGAAGGGGAACAACGCACCCACCGTGGACTTGGTCAGCGAGACCCAGGCGACCGTCGCTTCGCCGACGATGATGCTGGCAAAGGCTGCGGGCTTGGTGACAGGGTTGTTGCGCATCAGGCTCGCCACCAGCACCGGGAAGAGCTGCGTGACGAAGGCGTAGGCCATCAGCAGCAGGGACACGATGGTCTTGCCGCCTTGCAACGTGAACCAGATCGCCAGGAGCATGATGCAGGGGACCATCCACTTGGCCACGCGAGCGATGTGGACGCTATCCGCCTGGGGACGCAGCGGGCGGTAGATGTTGTTGGCGATCAGCGTGGCGGCCGTCATCAGGATCATCGAACCCGGCACCAGCGCGGTCAGCACGCCGGCGGCACCGATGACGCCGATGAACCACGGATCGAAGGTCTGCAGCGAGATCTTGAACAGGGCCAGGTCGATATCGCTTCCCTTCAGGCCAGGCACCTGCAGCACCGTGGCGAAGCCGACGAAGAAGATGAAGAGCAGCATGAGCTGGTAGATGGGCAGCACGTAGGCGTTCTTGCGCAGCACCTCTTCACGCTTTGCCGTATAGGTCGCCATGAACATGTGCGGCCACATATAGAAGCCCAGCGTGGAAAGCAGCACGGTCGATACCATCCAGACCGGGCTCTCTCCCGATGCCGGCAGCGCGAGGAAGCCCGGCTTGGCCTGCTCGATGGCCGCGAACATCTGCCCAATGCCGCCGTAGTAGTGATAGGGCAGATACAGGCCCAGGAAGATGGCCACCGACATGACCAGGATGTCCTTGACCACCGACGTCCAGGCCGAGCCGTGCACGCCGGACAGCGAGACATACAGCGCCACCACCGCGGCGCCGATCCACACGCCCTGGCTGGCGGACAGCGCCGAGTACGATGCCACGCTGACGATGATGCCGAGGCCCTTGAGCTGCAGCACGAGGTAGGGCATCAGTGCGATGAAGCCGACGATGGCGACCAGCATGCCCAGGGCCGGACTGCGGTATTTCGCCGCGAAGAAGTCAGGCTGGGAGATCAGCTTGCGTTCCTTGGCGTAGCGCCAGATCTTCGGCAGCAGCCAGTAGGAGAGCACATAGCACAGGCTGCCGTAGCCGAGCATGTAGTAGGCCGGGCCGCCGTGCCCGTAGGCATAGCCGCTGCCGCCGAGGAACACGAACGTGGTGTAGATCTCTCCCGCCATCAGCAGGAACACGATGGCCGTGCCGAAGCCGCGGCCGCCTACCGCCCACTGCTCCAGGCTCATATCCTTGCCGCGCCGCGCGCGGATGCCGAGCCCGAGTGCCAGCGCCATGGCGCCGAAGATGAAGATCAGTGCGCTGTTCATGCCGCGTCTCCCGGTCGGCGGCCATGGGAGCCGTCTTCCGACTGGCGGCTGTCGGCACGGTAGATGAGGGCCATCACGGTCGACGTGAGGACCAGCGTGAGGGCCAGCCATCCCAGCAGGAACGGCATGCCGAGAATGAAGGGGGTGACCCTGTTGAGGAAGAATGGGCCGACCAGAACGGCGGCCAAGGGCAGCAATGCTAGCGCATGAACGGGGCGCATGGCTTGTCTCCACTTGCAGCGGTTGAAAAGACGAGTAGCGCCGCGGTGCTTGCATACAGCACCGTTCTGTCGATACCCGTCGCGGATGCGGTGCGGCCGGGCCCGGCCGCCCACGGTTGATGGCTCAGGCTATGCCTGGTCCATCCGATGCGAAATGCTCTTGACGTGCGTGTAGCACTCCAGCCCCTCGACGCCGCCCTCGCGGCCGTAGCCGCTTTCCTTGACGCCGCCGAACGGCGTCTCCGACACGGCCGAGACGAGGTGATTGATGGCGAGATTGCCGACCTCGAGTTCGTCGCCCAGCCGGTAGGCATTGGCGGCCGAGCGCGTGAAGGCGTAGCCGGCGAGCCCGTAGGGCAGGCCGTTGGCACGCTGGATCGCCTCGTCCAGGCTATCGACGGGAGTGATCAGGCACAGCGGTCCGAAGGGCTCTTCATTCATGGCACGAGCCGTGGGCGGCACGTCGGCCAGCGCGGTGAACGGGAACAGGTAGCCGGCGCCCGGCAGGCGCTCGCCGCCGCACAGCAGGCGCGCGCCCTGGCCGACGGCGTCGCGTACCAGTTCGCCAAGCGCATCAAGCCGGCGGCGATTGGCGACGGGGCCGATATCGCTGCCCCGCTCCAGGGCGTGGCCCGCGCGGATGGCGCCGCCATGGCGGGCGAAGGCCTCGACGAAGGGCGCATAGACCGCGCGATGCACGTAGAAGCGCGTGGGCGCCACGCACACCTGGCCGCCGTTGTTGAGCTTGCCCTTCACGCAGGCGAGTGCTGCCGCCTCCGGATCGGCATCCTCGCAGATGATGACCGGCGCGTGGCCGCCGAGCTCGAGAATGGCCGGCTTCATCTGCTGGGCGGCCAGCCCGGCAAGGTGCTTGCCGACCGGCGTGGAGCCGGTGAACGTGATGCCGCGTACCACCGGGCTGGCGATCAGGTGGGACGAGATCAGCGCGGGGTCGCCGAAGACCAGGTTCAGCACGCCGGGCGACAGGCCTGCATCCAGGAATGCCTGTGCCAGCAGCACGGCGCCGGCCGGCGTCTCCTCGGCCGCCTTCAGGATGATGGCGCAGCCCGCTGCCAGCGCCCCGCCCACCTTGCGGGCCGGCGAACTCAGCGGGAAGTTCCACGGCGTGAAGGCGGCGATGACGCCGATGGGCTCGCGGATGACGGTATGCCGCATGCCGGGCTCGGCGGGAATGACGCGGCCGTACAGGCGCTTGCCTTCGTTGGCGTCCCAGGTCATCAGGTCACAGCCGCGCAGCACTTCGGCGCGCGCCTGCGCCAGCGTCTTGCCCTGCTCCGTGGCGATCGCCGTGGCGATGGGCTCCACGCGTTCCCGCAGCAGGCCGATCGCGCGCAGCATGATCTCCGCACGTTGCGCGGGTGGCGTGCGGCGCCACACCTGCTGGCCCTGCGCGGCAGCCGCCAGCGCGTCGTCGAGATCGGCCACGGTGGCGACCGGCACCGTCCCGATGGTGGTTTCATCCGACGGATTGATGATGGGCTGGCCCGGCGCATCGCGCCATTCGCTGCCGATCAGCATGCGGATTTCAGGATAGGAAGTCATTGCGAGTCCTGGTACTTGCTATGAATGCGATGAAGAAGGAAGAGATCGCTAGAGGTTGCTAACGCCGGCCACCGGCCAGGCGCACCGCATCGGGATGGCGCCGCAGCCGCCACATGGCCAGGCATCCCAGCGCCGGGCCGATAGCCAGCATGCCGAAGCCCCCGCGCCAACCCAGCAGCTCCACCACATCCGGCACAAGGTGGATGCTGACCAGCGTGAGCAGGAAGCCCGCGCAGGTCTGGGCGGTCAGCAGGGTGCCCACCGACGATGGCTCCGCCAGTTCGGCCACGCTGGCCGAGAACTGCGCCGAATCCGCGATGACGGAGAAGCCCCAGACCATTGCCACGCCGATGAGCACCGCCGTGGGCGCAGCGGCAAACCAGGCGATCAGTGCCGCGCACGAGGCGCTGACGGCCATGGCGCCGATGGTGACCGCCGTGCGCCCTACCCGGTCTGCCAGCCACCCGCCGAACCACGCGCCGAGCGCGCCGAAGGCGATCACGCCGAAGGTCAGCCACTCGGCCCGCGACCGTGCATCGGCCACGCCGCGGGCGGCCAGCGTCTGCTGCAGGAACAGCGCGAGCCAGGCCCACATGGCGTAGAGCTCCCACATATGGCCCAGATAGCCGAGATTGGCGAGCCGCACCGCGGGCTGGCGCCATGCCTGGGCCACCTTGGCCAGGTCGACGCCGGTGGCGCGCCGGATGTTCGGGCCGATGTCGGCCAGGCCGATGGCCACCGAGGCCAGCGCGGCGCACCCAGCCGCCACCAGGTAGATCGTGCGCCAGTCGAGACCGTCCATGCCGGCAATCAGGTGCGGGCTGGCGGAGCCTAGAGTCAGCGCGCCCACCAGAAGCCCGATCAGCAGGCCGAGGTCGCCCTGGGCCCAGGTTGCGGCGAGCCGCATCCCGACCGGGTAGACACCCGCCATGCACATGCCGGTGACGAAGCGCAGCGCAACCACGGCGCCGCCAGTGGGCGGCAGCAGGGCCAGCGCGCCGGTGGCCAGGGCCGCGACCAGCGCCGATCCCGCGAACAGCCGACGCAGGTCATAGCGGTCCGCCAAGGACAGCAGCGCGGAGGCGATCGTGCCGGCGACGAAGCCGCACTGCACCGCGCTCGTCAGCAAGGCCTCGTCGAAGGGGGCGATGGCATGCACGTGCTTGATGACGGCGACGGCGCTGCTCGACGAGAACCAGACCCCCATCGCCGCCACCTGCGCCAGCAGGAGGATGGCCAGGGAGGCGGCCTTGCCGCGCGGCGTGTCCCGCCCGGGCGAAGGCGCCAGCCTGGGCGCGCCGGTGGATGGCGAGCGGCTCATGCTGCGGCGGCGATGTTCAGCGCGGGGGCACCGACTCTATGGAAGTCGCGGCCGAAGTAGATGAGGCCGTCGCGGCCGCCCGTGACGCGGGCCGCCTTGATCTCGCAGAAGAAGACCGTATGCGTGCCGACTTCGGTGACGGACGAGATCTCGCAGTCGAGCGCGCTCACCGCGCCGCGCAGCACCGGCGCGCCGGTCTCCAGGTGATCCCAGTCAGCGCTGGCGAAGCGTTCCTCGATGGCGAGGTCCTTGGTGGCAAAACGCATTGCCACCTCGCGCTGGTCGGCCGACAGCACGTTGACGCAGAGGCGGCCGTTCTCACGCATCACTGCGTTGTTGCGGCTGGCGCGGTTGATGCAGACCAGCAGCGTCGGCGGCTCGTCGGTCACCCCGCACACCGCGGATGCGGTGCACCCTGCCAGTCCGCTCGCGCCGTCGGTGGTGATGATATTGACGGCGGCGCCCAGGCCCGCCATCGCATCTCGGAAGGTTGTCTTGTCTACCATGTTGTCCACCATGTTCTGGCCCCTGTGCCGGGGCCTCTCTGTATTTTTGGGAATCCGGATCAGGCCTGCTTGCCGGCCGCGCGGTATTGCGCGGCGGCATGCGAGGCCGGCAGGCGCGCCTGGCCGAACAGCTTCTCGCGATAGGTGCCGTCGGTGTAGGACGTCTTGTACGCGCCGCGCTCCTGGAGGATCGGCACCAGCAGGTCGATCACATCGTCGAAGCACTCGGGGACCACGGTGCGCGACAGGTTGAAGCCATCCACACCGGTCTCTTCGCTCCAGGCCATCATGAGGTCGGCAACGCGCTCGGCCGAGCCCACCCACGGCGTCTGGCGGCTGCCCAGCACCATCTGCTCCAGCAGCTTGCGGCGGGTCCATTGCGGCCCCGCGCTGCGCGTCATCGCTTCCACGTTCGAGACGATCGCCTGGCTCTTGCCGGTGTCGATGGGCTCGTCGATGTCGTAGCGGGCAAAGTCGATCCCGAGCGATGCGGCGGCATGCGCCAGCGCACCTTCGGAGCTGACATAGCGGCGGTATTCCTCGAACTTCTCCTGGGCCTCCGCATCAGTGCGGCCGATGATCGGGGTGGCGCCAAGGAAGACCTTGACGTCGTCCGCGCGGCGCCCGAGCTGCACGGCCTGGGCGCGGATGTCATCGACGATCTCCTTCACGCCGTCCTTCTTCTGGCCGTTCACGAACACGCATTCGGCGTGCGTGGCGGCGAAGCGGCGCCCGCGCGTCGACGATCCGGCCTGGTAGAGCACCGGCGTGCGCTGGGGCGACGGTGCGCACAGGTGCATGGCATCCACCTTGTACTGCGGTCCATGATGGTGGACGACTCTCACCTTGGACGGATCGGCGTAGACGCCGGCCGCGCGGTCATGGATCACCGCGTCATCGTCCCAGCTGCCCTCCCACAGCTTGTAGACCAGCTCCATGTATTCATCGGCCAGGTCGTAGCGGTCGTCATGGGCAATCTGCCCCTCGATGCCGATTGCCCGCGCAGCGCTGTCGAGGTAGCCGGTCACGATGTTCCAGCCGATGCGGCCACCGGTCAGGTGGTCGAGGGTGGACATGCGCCTGGCGAAGAGGAAAGGCTGCTCGTAGGTGAGGTTCGCCGTGACGCCGAAGCCGAGGTGGCGCGTGGCCGCCGCCATGGCCGGGATCACCAGCGTGGGGTCGTTGACCGGCACCTGGACCGCACTGCGCAGCGCCGCGTCGGCATTGCCACCGAAGACGTCGTACACGCCGACCACGTCCGCGAAGAAGATGCCGTCGAACAGGCCCTTCTCGAGCTTCTTGGCATAGTCGACCCAGTACTGCAGTTCGCTGTACCTCGCCGACTGATCACGGGGATGGGTCCACAGTCCCTGCTGGATATGGCCCACGCAGTTCATGTCAAAGGCGTTCAGACGGATTTCACGTGGCATGTCGACTCCTGTTCGGCGATTGTGGGTTGCGGGTGCTCCCGTGCATGCCGTTTACTATAGTGGACGCTCGACCACCGATAAAGAGGAAATTGACTGGGGTTAACACCGAGGGTGTGACTGTGTGTTATGCGGGCAGGCCCTGCTGCTCTCCGCCCCGCGGCAGCCGGGTCCGCCCAGTCTGCCGTGCCCGCAGGCAGGCCGCCAGGACGCGGCTCGTATAATGGTGCGCATGACGCGCCGAGCCGAAATCCCCGATCAGAGCATGACCCGACAACCGACGGATCCCACGACCGCCATCTCTGCGCGCGTGCGTATCGAGCGCGAATCGCGCGGCTGGTCGCTATCGGAGCTGGCGGAACGCTCGGGCGTGTCGAAGGCCATGATCAGCAAGATCGAGCGCCACGAAGCCAGCCCGACCGCCACCGTGCTCGGCCGGCTCTCCGGCGCATTCGGCCTGCAGCTGTCGATGCTGCTGGCCTTGGCCGAGCAGACAGGCGACCGCTTGAGCCGAGAGTCGGACCAGCCGGTGTGGGAAGACCCGGAGACGGGCTATACGCGGCGGGCGGTGTCGCCGCGCAACGGCGGCATGCTGGAACTGCTGGAAGTCACGCTGCCCGCCAAGGTGCGCGTGTCATATCCGTCGTCGGCATTCACCTTCCAGCACCAGCAGGTCTGGGTGCGCGCCGGCACGCTGGTGTTCGAAGAAGGGGAGCTCAGCCATCGACTCGAAACGGGCGACTGCCTGCAACTGGGTCCGCCCGCGCCGTGCACCTTCTTCAATCCGGGCTCGGAACCCTGCATCTATGTAGTGGCGCTGGTGCGGCGCTGAGCAGGCGGCAGATCAGACGATCAAGCCAGCGACCATGCGGTGCGTGCCGATGTCGCCGGCATAGGCCTCGACCACGTATTCAGGATCATCACGCTGGGCTGCGCTGCGGTGCCCTGCATAGCGTTCTCGCGCACGATCTCGCCATCGGCTTGCCAGGCGCAGCGCAGGCGATCATTTGCGCTCGCGGGATTCCATGCAAATTCCGCATCCTATGCGGCCTTTACTGCAATGCAGCTTTTAGGGCACGGAATAATATCGGCAGCCCGGATCCCCCACCATCGCCTCCCACCATGTATTCCTCCACCTTCATCTTCGCCAAGAAACAGTTCGACGACGCATTCCATCGGCTCGACCAGATGATTGCGCAGGCCGCCAAGGAAATCCCCGGCTATCTCGGCGAAGAGGCTTGGGAGAATCCATCGACCGGCCTGGTCTCGAACGTCTACTACTGGGACTCGATGGCAGCGCTGCAGGCGCTCATGCGCCATCCGCTGCATCTGCAGGCCAAGGCCAGGCAGGCCGAGTGGCTGGACGGCTACCAGGTCATCGTTTCGGAGGTGATCCGCACCTATGGCGACGGTACGATCCCGCATCCGGCAGCCACAGCGGCGCTGTAATGATGGATCGCCCGCACCGGCATCGGTGCGGGGAGGCGGCTTCCGTCACGCGCGGGCGCGCCCTTTACGCCATCATGCCAACGACCACGTCGCGCGCATGCTGGGCCGCTGGCTGAACGCGGCATACCACTGCGCGACGGCCGGGTGCCGATCACGCCAGGCGAACTCGGCAAAGCGCAGATCCAGGTACCAGAGCGCGCAGCCCACGGCGATGGCGCCGATGTCGACCCGCCCTGCGAGCAATTCGGGCCGTGCGTTCAGGTGCACGAGCGAGGTCTCAGCCTTGTCGAGCTGTGCCGCGCGCCATGCCGGCCAGCGCAGCGGCTCAGGCCGCGCGACGTCTTCGTAGCGCGCGAGCAGGGCCGCATCCAGGATGCCGTCGCCCAGCGACTGCAGCGTCAGCGTCTCCCAGCGCGGCTGTCCCGGCGCGGGAAAGAGCGAGCCGCCGGCGAGGTCGTTCAGGTACTCGCAGATCACGCGGCTGTCGTACAGCACCTGGCCGTCGTCGGTGAAGAAGGTGGGCACCTTGCCGAGCGGGTTGCTGGCGATGATCTCGCGGTCGCGCTCGACCGGGTGGGCGTTGGAGGGAAGCCGTTGCAGCTTGTCATCCAGCCCGAGTTCGTGCGCCGTCACCAGGCACTTGCGCACATAGGGGGAAGTCGGCGAAAAGAGGATCTTCATATCGTCTCCAGGGAAGCGTGCGGATGGGTGGACTGCCGCGCCGCGTGGCGGCCGGCGATCCAGCCGAAGGTGAGCGCCGGCCCCAGGGTGATGCCCGGCGCCGGGTATTGCCCGCCCATGACCGATTGCATGTCATTGCCGGCAGCATACAGGCCCGGGATCGGTTCGTCCCGATCATCGAGCGCCTGCGCGTTCTCGTTGCAGCGGATGCCGCAGGCCGTGCCGATGTCGCCGGCATAGACCTTGACCGCGTAGAAGGGGCCCTGGCGCAGCGGCCCCAGGCAGGCGTTCGGCTGGTGCTCCGGATCGCCGAGATAGCGGTTGTACTCGGTGCCGCCCTTGCCGAACTCGGCGTCCTGCCCCGTCTCGGCATAGTGGTTGAAGCGCTCCGCCGAGGCTGTCAGCGCCTGTGCGTCAATGCCCAGCGCTTGCGCCAGCGCCTCCAGCGTGTCCGCGCGGTACAGATAGCCGGCCCGCACCAGGTGCGCGTGCGGGCGGCCGCCGGGCAGCGCCAGACCGAGGCCCCAGCGCGCCATGAAGTCGCTGTCGCATACCAGGAAGGCCGGCAGCGTCGGCACGGTCTGGTGCGAGCGGTACATGCCGAGCACGAACTCGTGGTACGACGCGGCCTCGTTGACGAAGCGGTGCCCGGCCGCGTTCACCGCCATCAGGCCCGGCTTGGCGCGGTCCCACACCAGGTGCGGGTATCGCACCTGCGTGCCATCCGCGCGCTGCAGGATGGAGACGGGGGCGTAGAAGGCCGGGGCAAACCAGCCGCTGCCCATGGTGGCACCCGCCGCGCGCGCCATCTCGATGCCTTCGCCGGCGTTGGCTTGCGGCGACATGGACCAGGGCCCGGTAGGCTGCGGATAGAGTTCGCCGCGCAGGCCCTCGTGCCAGGGGAAGCCGCCGGTGGCGACCACCACGCCGCGCTTGGCGCGCACGCGCAGCGGCCGGCCGCCCCGCATGACGATGGCGCCGCTCACGCGGCCGGACTCGACCTGCAGCGACTGCAAGGGCGCGCCGAGCCAGTAGTCGATGCGACGGTCCAGCATGGTCTTGAACAGGCGCGCGGCGAGCGCGTTGCCGAGCACCAGCCGCGTGCCGCGATGGTAGCCGCGCAGGCGGTCGCCGAAGTAGCGCAGCACCAGCTTGACCCCGGCCTTCCAGGACGAGAAGGAGCGCGTCACCGCCAGCAGGTGCTTGGCGTCGGTCAGCGTCACCATCATGCCGCCGAGCACCACGAACTCCGGCAGGGGATCGCGCAGCTCGCGGAAATGCGCGCCGAGCAAGCGTCCGTCGAAGGGCAGCGGATCCAGTGAGCGGCCGCCGAGCGCGGCGCCCTCGCGATCGGGGTAGTAGTCGGGCGAATAGCTGCGCGCGGCCAGCTTGACCTCGGTGTGCGTCTCCAGGAAATCGACGGCGGCCGCGCAGGCGTCCAGGAAGGCGCGCTGCATGTGCTCCGGCGCGGCATCGCCCACCGTGTTGCGCATATAGGCCCACACCTTGTCGAAGCTGTCCGGATGCCCGACCTGCGCACTCTGCGCATTCAGCGGCGCCCACACTGCGCCGCCCGAGATCGCGGTGGAGCCGCCGATGCGGTCAGTCTTTTCTACCAGCAGCACCGAAGCGCCTTCGCAGTGCGCGGTGATCGCCGCGGCCATGCCTCCGGCACCGCCGCCCACGACCAGCACGTCGACTTCCTTGTCCCACGATGCGTTTGTCATGCCGTTGATCCTCCCAAGGATTTGCCGCCATCGACGAACAGCACCTGCCCGGTGATGAAGCCGGTCTGCGGCGAGACGAGGAATGCCACGGCCTGCGCGACGTCCTCCGGCCGGCCCGCACGGCCAGTAGGCTGCAGCGCCAACTGCGCGGCCAGCCGCTCCGGCGTGAGCGCGCGCAGGATGGGCGTGTCGATCAGGCCCGGAGCGATGGCATTGACCAGGATGCCGCGCGCGGCCAACTCCATCGCACTGGCGCGCGTATAGCCGACGAGCGCCGCCTTGGAGGCGACGTAGTGCGGGTGGTTGCGTGCGCCCAGATAGGCTCGCGAGGCGATGTTGACGATGCGGCCGCCGTCGGGCATACGCCTGGCCACTTCCTGCGTCAGAGTCGTGGCCGCGATCAGGTTGATCTCATAGGCGCGGCGAAAATCATCGCTGCTGGCTTCCATAAAGCCGCGCTCGTCGAATACGCCGGCGTTGTTGACCAGCGCGGTGACGGGCGGCAGCGCCTGCACCATGGCTCGCACCGCCGCTTCGTCGGTGAGGTCCACGACTCTCGCCTGCACTTCCAGGCCGAGTGCGCGCAGCCGCCCGGCCTCGCGCTCGACGAGGCCGGCGGCGCGGTCCACCATGACGACGGCGAAGCCATCGCGGGCCAGCCGTTCGACCGTGGCCAGACCCATGCCGCTAGCGCCGCCGGTGACCAGGACCACCGGCCTGCTGCCTGGGCTTCCGCTTGCATTGCCGCTTGCTGTGCAGTCTTCTGTGCTGGTGTGCATTCCGCCCTCACGCCGAAAGGAAGCCGCCGTCCACAGGCAGCACCACGCCGTTCACATAGCTCGCCATGGCGGACGCGAGGAAGACCACGGGGCCGACGATCTCCTGCGGTTCGCCGGCGCGCTTCATCGGCACGCGGTCCATATACCAGTCCGTGCCGCCCGGCACCTGCAACTGCGGGGTCACCAGGTCCGTGAGCATCAGCCCCGGCGCCACGGCATTGGCACGCACGCGGAAGGGCGCCAGGTCGCGGGCGAGCGCCTGCGTAAAGGAACGCACCGCGCCCTTGGAGGCGATGTAGCCAGCCGACGAGATGCCGCTGACGAAGGCGACAATGGACGACAGGTTGACGATGCAGCCGCGCGACTGCTTCAGCGCGGGGATGAAGGCGTGCGTGACGTTGAACAGTCCCTGCAGGTTGACCTGGATCAGCCGATCCCACACCTCGGCCGCGCCCGCATCGTCGAGCGGCGCGCGGGCGGAGATGCCGGCGTTGTTCACCAGCACGTCGATGGGCCCCAGCCGCGACGTCAGCGCCTGCGCCAGGCCCTGCATCGCGGCGCGGTCCGTCACGTCAGCGGCCTCGGCCCAAGCCTCGCCGCCCTGGGCGCGGATGGCCTGCGCGACGGCCAGGGCCTTGTCGGGCCGCACGTCGGCGACCACCACGCGCGCGCCCTCCGCAACGAAGCCATGCGCCATGGCGGCACCGAGCCCGCCCCCGCCGCCGGTGATCAGGGCGAGCTTGTTCTTCAGCAGGTCCACGAATCGTCCCCCTTGGATGGGCGCCGCTCAGGCGCCGAGGTAGGCCCGGCGCACCGCCGGATCGTCCAGCAACTGTTGCGAAGGCCCCTGCAGGCGCAGCTCGCCGTTCTCCAGGATGTAGGCGTAGCTCGCCACGCGCAGCGCGAGCCGCACGTCCTGCTCGACCACCAGGATGGTGAGCCCCTGCTCCCGGTTGAGGCGCTGGATGATGCCGAAGATCTGCTCCACCATCACCGGCGCCAAACCCATCGAGGGTTCGTCCAGCAGGATCATGCGCGGCCGCGCCATCAGCGCGCGGCCGATGGCCAGCATCTGCTGCTCGCCCCCGGACAGCGTCGACGCGCGCTGCTCGCTGCGCTCCTTCAGGCGCGGGAACATGGCGTAGACACGCTCGAAGTCCTCGGCGATGCCCCGCCGCCCCTTGCGCAGGTAGGCACCGAGCTCGAGGTTCTCGCGCACGCTCATGTCCTTGAACACTTCGCGGCCCTCGGGAACCTGCACCAGCCCGCGCCGCACGATCTCGTCCGAAGCGAGGCGCCGGATCGGCGCGCCGTCGAAGCGGATCTCGCCCGCGGAGGGCTCGATCAGGTGCGAGATCGCATTGAGCGTGGTGCTCTTTCCCGCGCCGTTGCTGCCCAGCAGCGCCACGATAGCGCCCCGTGGCGCCTGCAGCGAGACATCCTGCAGCGCCTGGATGGCGCCATAGGATGCGCTGACGCCGCGCAGTTCCAGCATCGCCTCGCTCATTGGCTGGCTCCCTTGCCCAGGTAGGCTTCGATCACGCGCGGGTCCTCGGCCACTTCGGCGGGACTGCCTTCGGCGATCTTCTCGCCGAAGGACATGACGGTGATGCGGTCGGAAATCGACATCACGAGTTGCATGACGTGCTCGACCAGCAGCACGGTGATGCCGTCGCGGGTGGCGAGCTCGGTCAGCAGGCGGTCCAGGTTTTCGATGTCGCGGTTGCGCAGGCCCGCGGCGGGCTCGTCGAGCAGCAGCAGCCGCGGCTTGAGCGCCAGCGCACGGGCGAGTTCGAGCAGCTTCTGGTGACCGAAGTCCAGCTCGCGCGCGGGCGTGTCCCGGTCGTGCTGCAGGCCGACCCGCTCGATCAGGCTGTCCACCAGGTCGCGTGTTTCGCCGTCCGGCCGCCGCAGCAGGCGTGCGAGCGTGCCGGCGCTGTGCGCGTGGCAGCCGAGCAGCACGTTCTCGTAGACGCTCAGTTCGGCGAACAGCTCCAGGTTCTGGAAGGTGCGGGCGACACCGAAGCCGGCCATGCGCTCGGCGCGGGCGTGGCTCACATCCTGTCCGTCCAGCAGGATGCGGCCGGCCGTGGGCTGGTAGTAGCGCGAGATGCAATTGAAGGTGGTCGACTTGCCGGCGCCGTTGGGGCCGATCAGGGCGTGGATGCTGCCCTTGCGCACCTGGAAGGACAGGTCATTGACGGCGGTCAGCCCGCCGAAGCGCACCGTGATGCCTTGTACATCGAGAAAGGGGGTGGCGGTGTTCATGCGCGGTTCCCCTTTGAGAGGCCATGCTGGCGCGTGCCCGCATCGGCGACGTTGCCAACAGCGGCAGCATGCGCCGGACGCGCGGCACGGCTGCTGCGGCCTGCAAACAGGCCGCGCGGCTTGAACATCATGAATCCCATCAGAATGGCGCCGTAGAAGATCTCCTGCAGCGACAGCGCCTGGCGCAGCAGCTCCGAGATGATGCCGAAGGTGATGGCCCCGGCGACCGCGCCCCGCACCGAGCCGAGGCCGCCCACGACGATCATGGTCAGCACCAGGATGGTGGTCTGGAAGCCCAGGCTCTCCGGGTGGATGAAGGAGACGAACACGGTGTACATGCCGCCGGCGATGCCGGCGAACGCGGCCGAGATGGCGAACGCCGCCTGTTTCATGGCGCGCGCGTTGATGCCCATGGCCGTCGCGGCGACGTCGCTCTCGCGCACGGCACGCAGCGCGGAACCGAACTGCGAGCGGGAAAGCGACACCGTGAGCCACAGCATCAACGCCGTCAGGCCAATCACGAAGGGGTAGGCCTGGATGTCGTTGGTCAGCTTCAGGCCGAACACTTCCGCTGGCTGCATGCGCATGCCGTTGGAGCCGCCGGTGACCGGCTCCCAGTTGAGGAAGACCCACTGCATGGCCTCGCCGAAGGCGAAGGTGGCCAGCGCCAGGTAGATGTCGCGCATGCGCAGCGCCAGGAAACCGATCACATAGCCCAGCGCCGCCGCCAGCAACCCGCCGGCGAGGATGGAGACCACGAAGGGCGGGTGCCAGTTGGTGTTGATCAGGCCAGCGGTATAGATTCCGATGCCGTAGAAGGCCGTGTGCGACAGGGCGAACTGCCCAGCCTCGCCGATCACCACGTGCATGCCGAGCGCCAGCACCACGAATACCATCAGCAGGTTGACGACGTACAGGACATAGCCCGTGGCGGTGAACGGGAGTATGCAGAGGATGGCCAGCAGCACGAGCAGCGCCGCCTGGTCTAGCGTGGGCTTTTTCATACCTTCTTCACCTGCACCTTGCCACCGAGCAGGCCCTGGGGCCGCACGATGAGCGTCACGAGGATGGCCAGGAACGGCGCCACGACGATGGCGTTCGTGGAGACGAACAGGCCCACCAGGTTTTCCACGATGCCGATCACGAGCCCGCCCAGCACCGCGCCGGGCAGGCTGGTGAAGCCGCCGACGATGGCCGCGGCGTACGCCAGGATGGCGATATGCGCGATATCGGGGGTGACCAGGACCTTGGGCATGATCAGCAGCGCTGCGACCGCCGAGATCAGGCCCGACATGGCCCACACCAGCATGCGGATACGCGACAGCCGGATGCCGACGATCTGCGCCGCGCGCGGGTTCATGCCGACCGCGCGCATGGCCTTGCCGATCCGCGTGTAGGTGAACATGAGATAGATCAGCACCATCACCACCATCGCGACCACGAAGATAGCGACGTCCAGACGGGTCAGTGCCGCGTCGCCGATCAACACGGCGTCGCTCGACACGAGCGCGGGCAGGGAGCGCGGGGTGTCGCCCAGGCCAGTTTGCCGCACCAGGCCCTTGAGGAAGTAGGCAAGGCCCAAGGTGGCGATGACTAGCTGCACGCCCACCCCGCGCGATCCGGTGACACGCTCCATCACCAGCCGCTGGAACAGCGCGCCGCCGAGCGCCATCACCAGCAGGGTCAGAGGGATCACCACCGCATAGGGCAGCTGCGCGAGCAGCAGCAGGCTCAGCGCGACATAGCCGCCGATCATGAACATCTCGCCCTGGGCGAAGTTGGGCACGTCAGTGGTCTTGAACACCGCCACGATGGCCAGTGCCAGCAAGGCATAGACACTGCCCGTGACAAGGCCGGACAACAGGCCCTGCTGCAGGAACAGCCAAGCATCGTTGAAAGTCATGGTCATGCGCGGGCGCAGCGGCCGCATGGCCGCGCGCGCCGGCTCCGAGGTCGGTCAGTGGGTCACTGAGGCTGGTAGGTCCAGGCGCTGCGGTAGGAACCCGGCACCTGGGTCTTGTTCTGGCCATCGAACTTCAGGTAGATGGCCGACTTCTGCGCGGCGTGGTCGGTCTGCGTCAACGTGATGGGACCGGCCATCACCTTGGAGTCGAATCGGGTCTGCGCCATCGCATCGAGGAACTTCTCGCGCGTGGGCTGCGGCCCCGCCGCCTTGAGCGCGTTGACCACCGCCATCGCGGAGGGAATGCCGTAGGGCATGTAGGTCTGAGGATGGCCGGGCTTGGCGGCGAGCTCGGGGTAGTACGCCTTGTACATGTCGTAGACCCACTGCAACTTGGCGCCGCCGGGCACGTCCAGCATGACTTCCTGCAGGTAGACGTTCTTGAGGGCGTCCTGGCTGCCGACGTTCTCGACCAGCTGCTTGAGGTCGGCGGTGCCGTTGACGGCGATGACGATCGGCTTGGTCCAGCCCAGTTCGTGCGCCTTCTTCACCAGCAGGCTGACCGGCCGCGCGTAGGTCGCGATGACCAGCACGTCGGGGTTGCCCGCGCGGATCTTGAGCATAGGCGCGGTGACATCCGTGATGTTCGGGTTGATCGACTGCACCTGCAGGCTCGCGCCGACCTGCTTCGACTGGAACTCGGCGCCCTTCAGGTTCCAGCCGCCGTAGGCATCGTCATGGTTGATGTAGCCGATCTTCTTGGCTTTGAGGTGCTCGGTGGCGAACTGGACGATCGAGCCGCCGACGGCGGGCTGGGAGATCGAGAAGGCGCCGTAGATATATTTCGACGGCGGGTACAGCGCGCCGTCGCCGGAGGCATTGAGCATCACCAGCGGCACCTGCGCCCGCTCCACGTATTCGCGCGCGCCGACCACCGGGCCGGAGCAGGAGCCGCCGTTCAGCAGGAAGACCTTGTCCTGCTCGGTCAGCTTCTTCACAGCGGCAAGCAGGTCATTGGCGTTGCAGCGGTCGTCCTCGACCACCAGCTCGATCTTGCGGCCGTGGATGCCACCCTCCTTGTTGACCTTGTCGTAGTACATCTTCGCCGCGTTGATGACGTCGAAGCCGTAGGCCATGGAATTGCCGGACAGGGGACCGAACATGCCGATCCGGATGGTCTTGTCGGTCAGCCCCGGAGGGGTTTCCGCCCTGGCACACAGGGCGGCGAGCGTGGCCGCCACGGCCACGAGGAAGCGCTTGCTCAGTTTCAAGGGTGTCTCCTTCTGGGGCTGTCGGTATAGGTATGAAGGTTGGGGAGCAGAAGATGGCGCGGGCCGGGAGCCTCCTCAGCTGCCCGCTGGCGCCGCCACGTCTTCCTTCTGGAAGCCGGGACGCGGAATCATGCCCAGCCAGGCCTGCGTCAGGCCGCCGTCGACCAGGATCTCCTGCCCGCTGATGTAGGCGGCGGCGTCGCTGGCCAGGAACAGGACGGCGCCGGCGATGTCGGCCGGCGTGCTGATGCGGCCGGCCGGGACGATCTGCTCGCGGCGCTGGCGCACGGCGGGGTCGGCGTAGATGCCCTCGCTCATCGGCGTGCGGATCATGGCGGGGCTGACCACGTTGCTGCGGATGCCATGCGCGCCCAGCTCGACGGCGAGCAACTGCGACAGCATCTTCACGCCGGCTTTGCTCACGCTGTACGCGCCGCTGTAAGGCTGGGGAATGCTCGCGGAGATGGAGGCGATATGGACCATGGCGCCGCCGCCCCGCGCCATCATCTGGCGCCCGAAGACCTGCGCGCACAGCAGGTAGCCGGACAGGTTGACGGCCAGCAACTGGTTCCACTTATCCAGGGCGATGTCCATCAAGGCATCCGCATAGAGCGCTGCCGCGTTGTTCACCACCAGTGCCACAGGACCCCAGGCGGCCTGCACCTGGTCCGCTGCGGCCTGCACCGATGCCGCGCTGGTCACGTCGCACGGCAGGCCCATGACCCGCTCCGCGCCACCGCCCAGGCCGGCCAGCACCTTGTCCAGGGCCGCCTCGTCCCGGTCCAGCAGGGCGACGTAGGCCCCCGCCTCCCACAGCCGCCGGGCAATCTCCGCGCCGATGCCGCCGCCCGCCCCGGTGACCGCGCAAACGCGGTCACGGAAGCCGAGCCAGGGGGCGCCTGCCTCATCCATCGACCTTGACATGATTTCTCCCGAAAGCCTTGTCGTGCACAATTTGTCGCGGAGTCAGTATGTATACATGAATGCCTATATTCCAGGATGGTTTACCCTATTCAGGCACAATCCCCTCTCTCATGTATCCTTGATTGGTATTCACAGGAGTCGACAAGCCAATGCGGACACTGGCCCAAGACGTCACCGCCACGCTGCGTGACTGGATCCTCCACGGCCTGGTACGGCCCGGCACGCGGCTGGAAGAGATCCCTCTGGCAACGCAGATGGGGGTCTCCCGCACCCCCGTGCGCGCCGCATTGAGCGTGCTGGCCACGGAGGGCTTGATCGATCATCAGCCGAAGCGGGGCTACCTGGTGCGCGGCTTCGCCTTGGAGGAGATCGTTGCCGCCTACGAGGTGCGCTCGGTGCTGGAGGGATTGGCGTGCCGCAATGCCGCGGCACGCGGCCTGTCAGAGGAAGAGGCAAGCCGGCTCAAGGCCTGCCTTGCCGAGGGCGATCGCATCCTGGCTTGCGGCGAGTTGCGGCCGGAGGACCATGAGCCCTACCAGCAGATGAACGTCGCCATCCACGACACGCTGCTCGAAGCATCCGGCAATCCGTGGGTGACGCGCTTTGCGGAGCAGGCCCAGAACATCCCCTATGCGTCGGACCGCATCGTGCTCTGGGACGACCACGCCATCATCCTGCGCTCGCACGGCGACCACCACCGCATCGTGGAAGCCGTGATCGCGCGCGACTGCTCCAGGGCGGAGCAGCTGATGCGCGAGCATGTCTACTACGCGGGGCTGATTCTGCGGCGGAACTATCAGCGGCTGCAGGATTCCGGAGAGGTGGCGACGCCCTCGACGTAGAACAGAAGATAAGGGGGGAGAGTGCCGGCGGCCGGGAACGCAAGCGGGACGGACCGACTTCGTGCGCGTCACGGCGCAAACCGTGGTCCGTATGGCGGCCTTCGAAGCTATAAGAACTGACAGGGTGGGGACACTGGCCAGCCATGCCAGGCCCCTCGCCTGTCGAGACGGTCCTCAGATCGCTGACGGATGCCGAGCCAGCGGCGTCACCTGGATCGTCATATACGGGAACAACGGCAACGACGACAGCAGGCTGTGCAGTTCGTCATTGCTCTCCACATCGAAGATGCTGACATTCGAATAGCGGCCCACGACACGCCACAGGTGCGGCCATTTGCCGGATTGCTGAATCTCGATGGCGCGCGCCTTCTCGGCGGCCTTGATGGCTTCGGCCTGCTCGGCCGGCAGGGTGTCGGGGATCTTCACGTCCATCTGCACGTGGTAAAGCATGGTGTCTCCTGGTATGAGGGGCGGGCACGGTCGCGCGATGCGCCGGCCCGGGCCCGCGTGGTGGTGATCTGCAGGGTGCGACCGCCTCAAGCCGCGTCGTCGCTGCCGACGGTTTCGGTGCGGAAGGGCTTGAGCCGGCCGATGAAGGTCTTGCCGTGCTCGAACCAGGCCTTGCGGATGTCGGAGGCCATGTAGGTGGCGTAGGCGGCTTCGTTCTCGAACCAGCATTCGCCGATGGCGTCGACATGTCCGATGTCGAAGAAGGGCACGTGGGTGTCGGTGGGCTGTTCTGCGACGAGGCGGACTTCATATTTGTGCAGGCCCGGCACGTCGTGAGACATGTCGTAGTGCACGCGGCATTCGGCGCGGAAGGTTTCGTCGGACATGCCTTCTGGCTTCACCAGCAGGTACAGCATGCGGATCATCTCTTCTCCTCTTGGTACGAATGGGGATCTATCTTGCTTGTGTATTGCGGCGCGGCGCGGCGCGGCGCGGCGCGGCGGCGTCAAGTATGCGCCCGCGCAGCTTGCGCGAGGGGGGTGGCGGAGGCCATGCCGGCCTGGCCGTCGTCCGCTTCGCCGATGTGCTCGATGGCGATGCCGCGCGTCTCGGGCAGCAGCAGGATGCCGAACACGGCGAAGGCGTAGGCCACCAGGCAGAATGCGCCCATGGCATTGGCAAGGCCGATGTGGGTGGACAGCACGCCGACGCCGACGACGGAGCCCGCGCCCACGGATTTGCCGACGTTGTAGGCAAAGCCCATGCAGGTGGTGCGCACATGGGTGGGAAACAGTTCACTCAGGAAGGGGCCGAGCGCGGCGAACATGCCGATGGCGGAAAAGCCGACCAGGAAGCCGAGCACGCTGGTGAGCACCGGGTTGAGCGGCAGCAGCATATAGCTGGCGGTGACGATCCATGCGCTGATGGCCAGGCCGATCAGCGTGGGGCGCCGGCCGATGCGATCGGCCAGGTCGGCCGTCACGACGAAGCCGCAAAACGAGCCGAAGGACATGATGAACACGGTGACGATCATCGAGGACGCGGCCACCTGGCGCTGGCTGAGCAGCGACGGCAGCCACACCAGGATGGCGTAGCAGCCGGCCTGCAGGCCGATCACCAGCACGCTGGAGAGGATCAGCGACCGCGCATACTGGCGGTTGAACACGGACGCCAGCGAGGCGCGTGGCGCGCGGCTCTGCCGGGCGCGCTCGAACATCGCCGAGTCCTTGATGTGGCGGCGGATGAAGAGCACGACCGAGGCCGGGATCACGCTGCTCCAGAACGCCACGCGCCAGGCCATGTCATGCGGCAGCCAGGCCAGCAACAGCGTGGCCACCACCACCGCCAGCGCCCAGCCCACGGCGAAGCCGGACTGCACGAAGCCCATGGCCTTGCCACGGTGCCTGGGGTCGATCACCTCGGCCATCAGCGCGGCACCGACGGCCCATTCGCCGCCGAAGCCCAGCCCCTGCAGCGTGCGCGCGATCAGGAACTGGTCGTACGTTTGCGCGAAGCCGGCGAGCACGCCGAACAGCGTGAACCAGACGATGGCAAGCACGAGGATGCGCGCGCGGCCGTAGCGGTCGCTCAGGATGCCAGCGCCCCAGCCGCCGATGGCGGTGACGACCAGCGCCACGGTGCCGAGCACGCCGACTTCCGCCTTGCTCAGGCCCCACGCCGCGGTCAGCGCGGGCAGCAGGAAGCTGAACATCTGCATGTCGAAGGAATCCAGCGCCCAGCCGGAATAGCAGGCCCAGAACGTCTTTTTCTGCTGGGCGGTCCCAGACTTGTACCAATCTGTCATTGTTGTCTCCTGTCTTACTGTCTTGCCTTGGTCTTGTCTTTGTCTTGGCGTTGCCCGCGCCAGGCGGCCAGGGCCGGCGCGGACCTTCCGGGCTGGTGCTAGGCGTATTCGGCCATCACCATGCTCGTGAAGTCGAGTTCCACGTCGGTGACCGACTGCAGGGCCTGCGGCGACATGTCGCCGACGATCTCAATGACCGACACGCCTTGCGGGCCGATGGCGAAAGTGCCGAGCTCGGTGTACACGCGGCTCACGCAGGCCAGCCCGGTCAGCGGGTAGCTGCACTGGCGGCGCAGCTTGCTGGCGCCGTCCTTGGTCAGGTGATCCATCATCACGAACACCTGCTTGGCACCGATCGCCAGGTCCATGGCGCCACCCACCGCGGGGATGGCGTCGGGCGCGCCGGTGTGCCAGTTGGCGAGGTCGCCGCGCGCCGATACCTGGAAGGCGCCGAGCACGCAGATATCGAGATGGCCGCCTCGCATCATGCCGAAGGCATCGGCGTGGTGGAAAAAGGCCGCGCCCCGTTCCAGCCGGATCGCTTCCTTGCCGGCGTTGATCAGCTCCCAGTCTTCTTGGCCGGGCTCGGCGGCCGACCATTGGCCGAGCACGCCGTTCTCGCTGTGCAGGATGACTTCGCGGTGCCGGGGCAGGTGATTGGCCACCAGCGTGGGCAGGCCGATGCCGAGGTTCACGTACGCACCGTTGGGGATGTCGCGCGCCACGCGCGCAGCCAGCAGGTTTCTTGCCACTTGGTCCATTTGCCTCACCTTGCCTGTCCGCTTGCCTGCATGCTTGCTCGCGCGCCTGTATGCGTCCCTGCTTGCGTGCTTGCCTGCCCGCGCGCCTCGTGCGTACAGGCGCCATCGCGCAAGACCACGCGCTTGACGAAGATCCCGGGCGTGACGATGGCCTCGGGGTCCAGCTCGCCCAGGTCGCACACACGCGTCACCGCGGCGATGGTGGTGGCGGCGGCCATCGCCATGACGGGCGCGAAGTTGCGCGCGGTCTTGTTGTAGATAAGGTTGCCCCAGCGGTCGGCCGCCGCGGCGTTGATCAGCGCGACGTCGACGGCGATGGGATACTCGAGCACGTAGTCGCGCGTGCCGATGCGTCGTGATTCTTTGCCCTCGGCCAGCAGCGTGCCGTGGCCGGTCGGCGTGTAGAAGCCGCCGATGCCGCATCCCGCCGCACGCAGGCGTTCGGCCAGGGTGCCCTGCGGGATGACCTCCAGCTCGATCTCGCCGGCGCGATACAGCTCCTCGAATACGTAGGCGTCGCGCTGGCGCGGGAACGAGCACATCAGCTTGCGCACGCGGCGCGCCTTGAGCAGCGCGGCAAGCCCGGTGTCGCCGTTGCCGGCGTTGTTGCTCACCACGGTGAGGTCCTTGGCACCCTGCTCGATCAGGGCGTCGATCAGTTCGTCGGGCATACCGGCGCCGCCGAATCCGCCGATGGCGACGGTAGCGCCGTCGGCCACGTCGGCCACGGCATCGCGCGCCGTTGCATAGAGCTTGTCGATCATGTCTCGCGTCGTTGTTATCTGGCACGGCTAGGTTGCCATGCACCCACCAGGTGAACAATTTCGCGATCTGCAAGCACCCTTAGCGCTGCGTTAAGACCTGCCCTTAGGCGCGCATTAAGCCCCTCCCCATGCTTGCCGGAACGACTCGGGTCCGGTGTGCGAAGCAGAGGAAAGTAGGGGGAAACTCGAGGAAGAAGTGAAGCGAAGCGATGGCGCGCGCCTGGCGCCCCCCTGTGACGCCGCTAGTCCGCGCTGCCTGCGGGCGCGTAGCGGCCGATCAGGCGGTTGGCAAACTCGCGCGCGAAGCTGGACAAACCCTCAAGGTCGCGCGCGCAGAGCTGGAAGGTGCGCACGGCCCAGTCGTCGCGCAGGTCGCAGAAGCCGATGGGCTGCTCGCCCTTCAGGCGCGCGAAGGCGGCCTTGGGCATGATGGCGATGCCGGCGCCGGCGGCCACCATGCGGCAGGTGGCATCGTAGCTGGCGACGTGTACCCGGATCGTCATGGGCTTGTGCAGCGCGCCCGCGGCGCGGGTCAGGAACATCTGGTAGGCGCTGCCTTCGAGCAAAGCGACGAAGGCGTAATCGAGCGACTGCTCAAACCATACCGCCGGCTCCGCGAGCAAGGGATGGCCGAGCGGCGCGACCAGGATCAGCGCGCTCTTGACGAAGGGCAGCGCCTGCAGTCCGGCCGTGGGCACATTGCCGGAGATGATGCCGAGATCGGCGCCGCCTTCGCGGACCACGCGCACGACATCGTCGCTCAGGCGCTCGCGCACGTCGATGCGCACATCGGGATGGGTGGCGAGGTAGTCGCCGATGACGGGCGGGAGGTACTCGGTGATCGCCGTGGTATTGGCTACCAGCTTGAGCTGCCCGCTCAGGCCCGCGGTGAAGGGCTGCAGGTTGCCGGTGAGGCGCTCCAGCTCGGCAAGCACCACGCGCGCATGCTGCAGGTAGACTTCGCCGGCCGCAGTCAGCGCCACGCCCTGCGGCGAGCGCTCCAGCAAGCGCACGCCCAGCGTGTCTTCCAGGTTCTTGATGCGGTTGCTGACTGCCGGCACGGAGAGGAAGGACCGTTCGGCGCCACGGGTCAGGCTACGCGTTTCCGCTACGTTGACGAAGAGGCGGAAATCGGTGATGTCGAAGGGAACAGCCATACTGCAGGTCTCGCGGCTCGATCGTATAGCGGGGATGATAACCGCGATGAGCGAGACGCCTGCGACAAAGGAGCGGGCGCGCGGCCACCGCGGCGGCCGGCACGCCTGCCGGCTACGGCGCCGCGCCGGGCTGCCGCGCGCTACCAGCCGGCCGGTTCGAAGCGGAAGCCCTGGCCCTGGCGCCGCACGTAGCCACAGTGCGGCTCGCCGAAATGCACCGGCAGCACCAGCGCCCCGCTGTCGGCGGCCTGGTTGAGGAAGGCCAGGCGCGTGCTGCGGGCGAGGTCGGGACGGATGCAATAGCCGGAGTTCAGGTCCGGGCGCACGATCTGCAAGGGGCTGTGCAGGATATCGCCGCAGAAGACCGCCTCTTCGCCCCGGGAACGGACCCGGAATGCGACCTGGCCCGGGCTGTGGCCGGCGGCGGCCTCGACCTGCAGGCAGCCGGCAATCTCGCGCCCGGGCTCGATCATCTCGGCCAGGCCTTCATTGACCACCGGCATCACGCTGTCGAAGAACGATTCGCCGAACACATCCACCACGCCCGGCTCCTTGTTGCGGCCCTGCTCGCAGAAGACGAAATCGTCCTTGGGAATGTAGTAGCGCGCGTTGGGGAAGGTGGGCACCCAGCGATTGTCCTGCCACGTGGTGTTCCAGCCGACGTGGTCCGAGTGCAGGTGCGTCATGACCACATGGGTGACCTTCTCCGGCGGCGCACCGGCCGCGATCATCCACTCGCGCACCAGGGTGTTGAGCATGTTCATGCGCGCGATGCCTGCGCGCGGCTTGAAGTTGCCCACGCCGGTATCGACGACGATGATGTCGGTGCCCGCATGCACCACCCAGAACTGGATCGTCACGATCAGCTTGTTCATGTGGGGGATCCAGTGGTGCGGCGCCATCAGATCGGCATTGGCGTCGAGCACGCTGCGGTCGATGTCGGGAAACAGGAAGGCTGGATCGTGCGTGGGCCCGGCGTACTCGAGAATGCGAGTGACCTTCAGGTCGCCAACGGTGCGCGATTGCATCATGTGCCTTGTCTCCTTTTATGTTGGGGCGCTTCCGGGTCGCCCCGTGCCGCGGTGCCAAGCATCGTCGAATTCGCCTTGCGCGCCAATTTCGCATTTCAAAAGAGGGCTTTCACTGTGCTTTACGGGTGACATGCCAGCCCGGCCGGAAACCACTCTCAGTAGGAGGGGCCTGGGAATACTCACGCGGCGACACGCCACAGGCCCAACGGCACGAAGCCAGGCTTCCCCCCCCCACTTGGCATGGCCGGTATCGAAGAGCGGCCACCTCGCCGCCGTCGCCCTAAGCGCTGGGCGCGCCATAACGCCTGCGCAATGCCAGGTTGACGGCAAGCACGTTGACCATCGGCTCGCCGGCCAGTCCATTGAACGGCGCCTTGGCCTGCTGCCCCAGCAAGGCCAGGATTTCTCCCCGCACCATCGCGGGATCGCGCTTGGTATCGCGCGCCCATGCAGCCGCCACGCGATCGAGCTGGAAGATGGCGTTGGCCAAGGTGATGTCCGGATCCAGCCCTGAGCCGGATGCCATGACCATGTCCGCCGGCACGGGCGCGAGCGGGGCTTCCGGATGGTCCTGCCGCCACATCTCGAAGAACACCGATTGGATATCGCTGCCTGCCGTCACGACTTGCACCGATGTGACCGGCTTGCCGTCGGCGCCCGCTTTGGTTTTGTCGGCCAGGAAGGCGCCCGGATGCCCGGTGGAGAAGGCCTCGAAGAAGGGCACGGCCAGATCCGCGGCCTTGGGCTGCGGCGTGGCCGGGTTGTCCTTCACCCAGGCGGCGACCTGCTGCGGATGACGCTTCGCCCAGGCGTCGACATAGGCGGCGTGGACCGGGCTGGCGTTGACCCACGCCTGCGCCAGGCTACTGTGGGCGTGCGCCCATTGCGCGACGATGTGCGGCTGTCCCTGGTAGCGGTCGGCCTGGAACCAGTGTTCTACGTCCGGCCCCACCGCCTGTCCTTGCCGTGGGCCGCTGGCGTAGCGTGCCACCGGCCCGATCGCACGTGCCACGCGGTCGCGCAGCGCGTAGTTGCTGGCGGCCAGCGATGAGGAGCCGGATGCGGAAGCGTCATACGAGACGGCCGATGGGCGCGGCTGGAAATACTCGTCCTTGCTGAACGGCTGCGCGATGAGCAGTGAGCCGACCGGCTTGCCGTCGGGGCCGGCAACCATGCTGCCGTTCGCCTGGAACGGAAACGCCGTCTGGCCGATCACCCACAGGACGGCCGGATAGACGCCGCACACCACGACGACCACGCTGATGAGCAGCCACAGGCTTTTGCCGAGATGACGGAACATGGCTCTCTCCTTTCAGGCGGGCCGGGTCAGGCGGCCAGCCGCAGTCCCACCAGCAGCAGGTCGATCAGCTTGATGCCGATGAAGGGCACGACCACGCCGCCAAGACCCCAGATCAGCAGGTTGCGGCGCAGCAGGGCGTCGGCGCCCAGGGGCCGGTACTTCACGCCCTTGAGCGCGATCGGGATCAGCATCGGGATGATCAGGGCGTTGAAGATCACGGCCGACAGGATGGCCGACGTCGGCGAATGCAGCTGCATCACGTCCATCGCCTTCAACCACGGCAGCGTCCCGGCGAACAGCGCGGGCACGATGGCGAAATACTTGGCCACGTCGTTGGCGATGGAGAAGGTGGTCAGCGCACCGCGCGTCATCAGCAGTTGCTTGCCGATCTCCACCACCTCGATCAGCTTGGTCGGGTCGCTGTCGAGGTCGACCATATTGCCGGCCTCCTTGGCTGCCTGGGTGCCCGAGTTCATGGCCAGGCCGACATCCGCCTGCGCCAGGGCCGGGGCGTCGTTGGTACCGTCGCCCATCATGGCCACCAGCTTGCCTTCGGCCTGCTCGCGCCGCAGGTAGACGAGCTTGGCTTCCGGGGTGGCTTCGGCGATGTACTCGTCCACCCCTGCCATGGCGGCGATGGTCGCCGCGGTCAGGGTGTTGTCGCCCGTGACCATCACGGTATGGAGGCCCATCTTGCGCAAGCGCAGAATGCGGTCGTGGATGCCTTCCTTGAGCACATCCTCCAGCGCGATCACCCCGACGATGACATTGCCGTTGGCGACCACCAGTGGCGTGGCGCCCCTGCTGCCGACGTCCTTGAGGATGCCGGTCAGTTCCGGCGGCACCGTGCCGCCGAGCTTGCGCACGTGTGCCATGACGGCGTCGGGCGCGCCCTTGCGCAGGATCGTGCCGTCCGGCAGATCGATGCCGCTCATCCGGGTATGGGCCGTGAAGGGAATGATGGTGGCGCTGGGCGGAGGCGAAACGGCGTCGCTACGCTCGTCGGGCCGCAAGGACGCGGTGACGATGCTCTTGCCTTCCGGCGTCTGGTCGCCTGCCGAGGCCAGCGAGGCCAGGCGCCGCAGTTCTGCTTCGGTGGACGTGATAACCGGCAGGAACTGGGTGGCGCGCCGATTGCCCATCGTGATGGTGCCGGTCTTGTCGAGCACGACCGTATCGATGTCGCCGGCCACCTCGACCGACTTGCCGCTCTTGGCGATGATGTTGGCGCGCAGCGCGCGGTCCATGCCGGCGATGCCGATGGCTGCCAGCAGTGCGCCGATGGTGGTGGGAATCAGGCAGACCAGCAGGGCGACCAGGGTCGGCACATCGGTGCCCAGGCTCTTGAGCGGCGCGGACAGGCCCAGGTACGACGCCATGTACTGCTCGGCGCTCAGGGCCATCGGCCAGAGCGGCACGACGACGATCAGGAAGATCAGCGTGAAGGCGGACAGTACCAGGGTCAGCGCGATCTCATTGGGCGTGCGTTGGCGCACCGCCCCTTCCACCAGGGCGATCATATGGTCGATGAAGGTATCGCCCGCGCGCGCGGTGATGCGTACGATGATCTGGTCGGAGATCACCATGGTGCCGCCGGTCACGCCGGAACGATCGCCGCCGGATTCCCGGATCACCGGGGCGGACTCGCCTGTGATGGCGGACTCGTCGACCGCCGCCACCCCTTCGACCACCTCGCCGTCGCTCGGGATGACGTCCCAGGCCTTGACGACCACCAGGTCACCGGGCACCAGCTTGCTGGACGCCACCGTCTCGACATCATGGCTCTGCATGCCGGCTTTCAGGCTTTTCAGGCCTTTCAGACGATAGGCGACCGTATCCTGGCGGGTGCGGCGCATCGACTCCGCCTGCGCCTTGCCGCGCTCTTCGGCAATGGCGGTGGCGAAGTTCGCGAACAGCACCGTCGCCCACAGCCATACATCCAGCGCAAGGAAATAGGTCAGCGGAACCTGGCTCTCCGCTTGCCCGCGCGCGATCTGCACGGTGTAGAGGAGGGTCAGCGCCGCGCCGATTTCGACGACGAACATCACCGGGTTCTTCCATTGGACATCCGGACGCAGTGCCAGCACTGCCTGCCACATGGCGGAGCGTACGAGCGGCCAGGGGAACAGTTCATGCGGCATCAGGCTGCGCGTAGGCTTCAGCCCGGTTGGCAAGCCGCCAACGGCATCGTGAGGGGTCTTGATGCTAACCATGATTGGCTCCCACTGCTTCTGCTTCGCTCCAGGCAATGCCTGAGGCAATTTCTGAAGCAACTCCTGACAGGTGGCACGCCTATCCACCAAACGGAATCGGTCCGAGGTGCTCCGCCAGCGGTCCGAGTGCAGCCACCGGCAGGAACAGCAGTGCGCCGACGATGACGATCGTGCCCAGCAACAACAGGCCAAAGGTCAGGGTGTTGTCGCGCATCGTTCCCAGCGTCTCCGGAGCGGTCTTTTTCCGCCCCAGGAACACTGCCATCGCGATCGGCGCGATGATCGGCAGATAGCGGCTGAACAGCATCACCAGGCCGGTGGACACGTCCCACTGCACCGCGGTGGGCGGCGGGTTGGGGTTGGCATTCAGGCCATAGCTGACCGCCAGGCCGTCAAAGGCCGAGCCGTTGTTGGCCGACGCCGACGAGAACTGATAGGTGATCTCGGTAAAGCCATGCGGGCCGGCATTGGCCTCAGCCTTGGTCCCCCAGTCCGTTGCCGAGAAGACGCCGGTCGGGCCCAGGATCAGGATCGGGTGGATCAGCAGCGCGATCATGGCCAGCTTCATCTCTCTCGCGCCGACCTTGCGGCCGAGGTATTCCGGTGTGCGGCCCACCATCTGGCCGGCCAGGAAGACCCCTACGATCAGGAACAGCAGCAGGTTGATCATGCCCACGCCCTTGCCGCCGAACACGCAGTTGATCCACATGCCGATCAGCGGCGACAGCCCGGCCAGCGGATTCAGGCTGTCGTGCTCGGCGTTGACGGCGCCGCAGGTGACGTCCGTGGTGATGGCCGCGAAGGTGGCGCCGGCGGAAGTCCCGAAGCGCAGTTCCTTGCCTTCCAGGTTGCCCAGGTGCTGGTCGACCGGCAAGGCGGGATGCGCAGGGATATTCAGCAGAGCGGGCATGCCCGTTGTCCGGCCTGGCATCGGGTAGCTGCGTGCCACCGGCTGCGCCGTCAGCGCGGGATTGGGCTGCAAGGTATCCCAGTAGATCGCCCACCCGATCAGTCCGACCATCATGGTCAGCATGACGCAGTAGATCACCACCCCATGGCGGAAGCGCCTGAGCATGCGGCCGTACATCAGCACCAGCGAGAAGGGGAACACCATCATTGCCACCGTGGTCAGCACATTGCTCGCTGCGGTGGGGTTTTCGAACGGATGCGCGGCATTCATGCCGTAGAAGCCGCCGCCGTTGGTACCCAGCATCTTGATCGGCACCACGGCCGCGACCGGGCCGACGATGATGGTCTGCGGCTTGGCCGCACCGTTGTCGGCCGTACCTATTGCGCCCGGCTCCAGCGTGGCTACCTGATACGCGCTCTGGAACGTCATGGGCGTACCCTGCTGGATGAAGATCGCCCCGCATAGCAGTGCGGCGGGCACGAACATGTAGATCACGACCCGCCACATGTCGACGAAGAAATTGCCGATGGTCTGCTCACCACGCAGGGCGCGGATGATGGCGGTCAGGGCGCACAGGCCGACCGCGGCCGACAGGAACATGTTCGGCAGGATGAAGAAGATCTGGCTGAAGTTGGAGAAGTGCTGGTCTCCGGAGTAGTGCTGCAGGTTCGTGTTGGTCATGAACGAGATGACCGTATTGAAGATCGTCGACGGCGCCAGCATCCCGCGTCCCAGCGGGTTAAGCGGGGCGAGCGGCTGCAGCGCGAGCACGACAAAGCCGTAGACGAACAACAGGCCATTGAATACCAGCAGCGCCAGCGCGTACTGCTTCCAGTCCTGGGCGCCACTATCCAGGCGCGCTTCGAACCAGCGCATCCCCGGCAGCGGCCGGTACTTGCCGTCCATGATCCATGCCATGTAGCGGCTCAAGGGAATGGAAATGACGATGGCAATCGCCAGGATGAGCAGGGGCAGAGTCCACATAGGTCCCCCTCTAAGCGTGAGGCGGCGGCCGCCGCGCTAGAACCACTCCGGCCGGATCAAGGCCAGCACCAGGTACACGAAGACGAACAGGGACAAACCCGCGGCAAGCCAGGTCATGATGGCCCCTTCCATGCAATCGAGCAGGTCAATTCAAATGCGTTCAAATGCGTTCGCAGCCGAGCAGGAACACGCCGCACAGGCCCATTCCGGCAAGCCCCAGCGCGAACAGCAATGGAAGCCAGATCAAGAGATTCATCTGCGCGTTCTCCGCCTTGGCAGGGGCTCCATCGTTTGCCTTCGAGAGGCGGGATGGAGCTGATCCTGCGCCTACGTTCGGTATAGGAAGGCCAGCGGATTGCAGGTGTAAAGAGGTGAGGACCGGGTGTAAAAACGGCGTAAATGCCGGGCAAGCGTAAAAATCCAACCTGAAGGCACTTGCGCTCTCAGGGCCCGCCTGGAAATGCACGTCGCGCCCGCACAGGAGAGTGCTCAATGTCTTGGCTCTCATCCACCGCGTGCAGCTTGAGCCTCGTGATGTGGTGTGCCTCCTAGGCCTCGCGAAGTGGATGCCGTGTTCTGGCTGTGCGCCGTGGCGCAACATGCGGGCCAACACCCTGGCCGGCCCGGACAGGTTGCAATGGCGCTGACGCCATCCTATCGTCGTAGGGTCAGGCAATGAGAATGTGCCCTTCCACTGGCAGCCAGCCTCCGTGGATGGGACGCATAACAACCGGCCACCAGGCCAGCCCGGGACACTCGTGCGGCAAGCAGCATGATCCTCTCCCCCTCCCGTGCACCTTGGCCCTTGGAGCGCCGCGACCTGCCGAGAGGAGTTGGCATGATTCCTTGGGGACAACGACTGCTGCGTGCCTTCTTTGCCGGCCTCTGCGTCGTGCTGATGCTTGGGGTGAGCAAGGCGGATGCGCAGAGTCTGCCAGCGCCGTTCAAGCCAGAGGAACTCGAGGCGCTGGTTGCGCCGATCGCGCTCTACCCGGATGCAGTCCTGTCGCAGGTCTTGATGGCCTCGACCTATCCCCTGGAGGTCTTCTACGCGGCGCGCTGGGTCAAGGCCCATCCGGAGATGAAGGGTGACGCCGCGGTCCAGGCGGTGGCGAACGAAACTTGGGATACCAGCGTGAAATCGCTGGTCGCCTTTCCGCAGATCCTCGAGCCGATGTCTGACAAGCTCGACTGGACCCAGAAGCTCGGCGACGCGGTCCTGTCGCAGCAGAAGGACGTGCTGGCTGCGGTGCAGCGATTGCGGGCGCGCGCCCGCGAATCGGGCAATCTGAAGTCGAACGAGCAGCAGCGCGTGATCGTCGAGCAGGCGACCACGCCGGAAGCCGTCGCGCAGACGATCGTGCGCATCGAGCCGGCGGATCCGGAGGTGATCTATGTGCCGGCCTACGATCCGGCCGCTGTCTATGGCGGATGGCCATACCCCGCCTACCCCTATTACTACTGGCCGCCCTACCCGGCCTATTACCCGGGCTGGGGGTACGGCAGCGGCATCGCCTTTGGCATTGGCCTGGCTGTCGCCGCGGCGATTTTCAGCAACGCCAACTGGGGCGGCGGCGACATCAATATCGACATCGACCGTGGCGCCCACATCGATCACCACTTCGATCGCAGCAAGGCCCAGGGTGGCCGCTGGCAGCACAATGTCGACCATCGCAAGGGAGTGGCCTATCGGGACAACGCCACGCGCGAACGCTTCGGGAAGAGCCAGCCTGGCGCCGACCAGCGTGCCGATTTCCGTGGCCGCGAACATGGTACGGGCGGGCACGCCAGCGTCGCCGACAGGGCCGGCAGGGTCGAGGACATCGGGGTGCTGGAGGGGAGCGGCATAGCAGACCGCTCTGGGGCCGCGAACCGGCCCGGCACTTCGGACCGGTCCGGGGCCGCCAACCAACCCGGCACGGCGGACCGCGCCAGGGCGGCCGACCGCTACGGCGAAGGCTTCGGCGGCAGGGACAATGCCTTCCAGGGCGTGGGTAATGGCGGAGCCGCGCAGCGTGACTTCAACCGGGGGCAAGCCAGCACCTCCTCGGGATTCAATCGTCCGAGCGGCGGCGGCGCTTACGGTGGCGGCCGCGCTGGCGGTGGTTTTGGCGGCGGGCGCGGCGGCGGCCGGCGCTGAGCGGGGACAAGCATGACATCACTCACACGAACCCACCTCGCGGCAGGGTCCCTTGCCTTGGCGCTGTTCCTTGGCGCGATGCCCGCCGCGATGGCAAATCGGCTCTTTACGACGCCCGACACCGCAATGAAGGCATTTGGCGAGGCGGTGATCGCGGACGACGAGGCCGGCCTGAAGGACATGCTGGGCGCGAATTTCCGGGATCTCATCCCGCCGGTCGGCGCTGAGGTCCGCAACCAGTTCCTCGCCGCCTGGGGCAAGTCCCATACGGTCGAGACGACGGATAGCCGCGCAAACATTGCCGTGGGTGACGAGGGTTGGACCTTGCCTATTCCGCTGGTGAAATCGCCCAAGGGCTGGCAATTCGATACGCGCGCGGGCGCAGAGGAAATGCGTGTACGCCGGGTGGGGCGCAACGAAATGGCCGTGATCCAGACCATGCTGGCCATCTACGACGCGCAAGAGGAATACGCCCAGTCCAACCACGACGGGAGCCGCGTACTCAGCTATGCGAACCAGCTGTCCAGTTCACCGGGCAAGCACGATGGCCTGTACTGGGAGACAGCGCCCGGTGAGCCGACCAGCCCGCTCGGCCCCGGCTTCCGGGGCGCTGGTACGCGCCATGAGAGCAAGGATGGCTACTACGGTTACCACTACAAGCTGCTCACCGCACAGGGCCCCCATGCGCCGGGCGGTGCGTACAACTACCTCGTCAACGGCAAGCTGTTCGGCGGCTTCGCCGTGATGGCGTGGCCAGTGCGCTACCAGGATACGGGCGTGATGAGCTTCATGGTGAGCCACGATGGCCAGGTCTATGAGCGCGACCTCGGCGCGGACAGCGCGATCAAGGCAGCGGAGACGAAGGTGTTCGAGCCTGGCCCGGGCTGGAGGAAGGTCTCACCATGAACGTTGATTGATGTAGGAGGCTGCGATGAAGATGAAAGAAAGACTGAGCGCGGCGATGGCCGCGGCTTGCATTGCCCTGGCGCTGGCGCCGGCTTCGGTCCGCGCGGATGAGATCCCGTTGATTACGGGCGCGCAGTGGATGCAGTCGTCCGAACAGGCCAAGAAGGCCTACCTCGTCGGCATTGCCAATATCGTGCAGATCGAAACAGCCTACGAATCCGGGAATCCGCCGCCTGATTCCCAGAGCATCCTGCCGCGCTTGGCGAAGGGACTGAGGGGGCAGACACTCGACTCGGTGCGCCAAGGGCTCGATCGCTGGTACACCGCGAACTCGGACCGGTTGCAGCGGCCTGTGATCGAAACGCTCTGGTTCGAAATGGTTCTGCCCGGGCTCAAGTACAGCAAGTAGGAGGCGAACATGAAACAGATCGGATTGATCGGGGCAATGATCGCTGTCGCCACCATGGCCGGCTGCACCAACATGACACCGGAACAGCAGGGGACCGTATCCGGCGCGGCAATCGGTGCGGCGGCCGGCGCAGGCATTGCGGCCATCGCCGGCGGCAGCGGTTGGACGGGCGCCGCGATCGGCGCGGTCGCGGGCGGCGTTGCGGGGAACATCAAGGGAAGCCAGCATCATCCGTGGTAAGGTGGCTTGCCGTGGTTTGCACAGCGGCAGCGACGCCGTGCGATGACAAGTCGCGCGTAGCGTCCGCGTCCGCACAAAAAAAGCCCAGCCGATTCTGGCTGGGCTTTTCGCGCTCTGGCGGACGCTTGTGCCGGCCCGGTAGCGTTTGTCAGTTGTTGAACAGACCCGTCCGTTGCGTGACTTGGGCCTCGCTCATCGAGAAACGCTTCACGAGATTGGCTTGGTCGTACATCACGACAAGCTCTTTCTTCTTGCCGCTGGCGCTCGAACCCAACAGATTCAGGATCGGAACATAGTTGATCGCGTCACCGGAGACATTGCTGAATTCATAGTTCCAGACTTCAAGCCCGCCATCGGTGAAGGTCGTCTTTGTGGGCGAACCGAACATGGCGCGGACTTCTGCCTTGGTGGTCTTGCCCTCGATGATCTTCTTGCTGACGGAGGCTTCCGACTCCTCCCGAAGCGTTTCATTGCCCACGCTCGCACAACCCGAAAGCAATGCTAGCGAAAGTGCCATGACCGTGGCTGGAACTGCGAACTTCTTCATGGTGCCCCTCTCCCATTATCAATGCGCGCCGATGCTAGCAAGAGAGTTGGGGCCCCTAAAACCCCTACTAGAGAGGTATTCAGGACGTCGGCCAAGGAGCCGAATTCGGCTTGAAATTACGGAGCTGAAGAGAGGGATCGCGCCGCGCGGTGGCTGTCGATCACGTGTTCTGCCTGATGGGCCGGCAGCGCTATGGCAAGGGGCCATGCAAGCGCGCTGACCCGCATCGGTGATGCCATGCTCGCCCCCGCTCAACGCCACTCAACGCCGCCCGCCACCTCCGCGGCCGCCGCCGAATCCACCGCCGCGCCCGCCCCCGGAGTAGCCGCCGCCGCCACGTCCGCCGCTGCTGGAACGGTTGAATCCCGAAGACTGCATGCTCGAGCGCCCGCGACCGAGGTCGCGTTGCGCGCCATTGCCGTTGCCCACGCCCTGGAAGGCGTTGTCGCGGCCGCCGAAGCCCGCGCTGTAGCGGTCGGCAGCCCTGGCACGATCCGACGTGCTCATCCGATTCCCGGCACCGGCACGGTTGGCTGCGCTGGCGCGGTCGCTGACTCCCGCCCGATTGCCCGTGCCCGCCCGGTCGGCCACGCTGGCGCGGCCGCTCGTTCCGCGCTCGCGGCCACGAAAATCGGCGCGCCGGTCTGCGCCAGGCTGGTTCTTCCCGAAGCGCTCGCGCGTGGCGTTATCGCGGTAGGCAACTCCCTTGCGATGGCCGGCATCGTGCTGCCAGCGGCCTCCCTGGGCCTTGCTGCGATCGAAGTGGTGGTCGATGTGGGCGCCACGGTCGACGTTGATATTGATATCGCCGCCGCCCCAGTTGCAATTGCCGAAGATTGCCCCGGCCGCGGCAAAGCCCAGGCCCCAGGCAAATCCGCTGAGCAAGGCCCCGCCCGGGTAGTAGGCGGGATAGGGCGGCCAATAGTAGTAGGGATAGGCCGGATACGCCCATCCGCCATAGACAACCGCCGGGTCATAGGCCGGCACGTAGATGACCTGCGGGTTCGCCGGCTCGATGCGCACGATCGTCTGCGCGACGGCTTCCGGCGTGGTCGCCTGCTCGACGGTCACCCGCTGTTGCTCATTGGTCTCAAGGTGGCCGGAATCCCGTGCGCGCGCTCTCAGCCGCTGTACCGCGGCCAGCACGTCCTTTTGCTGCGCGAGGACCGCGTCACCGAGCTTCTGGGTCCAGTCGAGCTTGTCATACATCGGCTCGAGCACCTGCGGAAAGGCGACCAGCGATTTCACGCTGGTATCCCAGGACTCATTCGCTACCGCCTGGACCGCGGCATCGCCCTTCAAGTCCGGATGGGCCTTGACCCAGCGCGCGGCATAGACGATTTCCAATGGATAGGTCGAGGCCATCAGGACCTGCGACAGGACGGAATCCGGGTAGAGCGCGATCGGCGCGACCAGCGCCTCGAGTTCCTCCGGCTTGTACGGTGCAGGCTGATCCTGTGCAAGCGTACTGGCTGACCCGAACATCAACCCGACCAGCAGGCATGTGCCAAGAGCGTGAATCAGCCGCTTAATCCATGGAATCATAGGTGCCTCTCCCGGCAATTCCTGGCGCATCAACCTGCAGCGCTTACTGGAGCGGGGTGCATTTGACGGCTTCCCTCTGGAGTGGAGCGGCCAGATCGTGCCTCACTCGGCCGGCCCTCGCGCGGCCCGCCCGACAGGCCGACAGTCCGTGGAAGGTCACTTTTCGCGGAATTCGCCATATGAACATAGGGCGGCGCCTGCCCGATTGCAACCTGGGCGGAAGCGGGAGGCTCTCAATGCCAAGCGGATCCCACCTGGAAATAGATGGCGTTCTGGTTCTTGCTGTGCGCAACGTCGATGCCAACGGCCAGTCCGAGCTGGCCCGGCTTGTCCGTCCTTCTCCGCATGAACGTTTTCGTCTCGTAAGCGGACGCTCGGCGCCGTCGAGAGTCGACATTTGCTTCTCGACGCAGCCGCATTGAATCGGCCTGCCAGTTCGAGCGTGTAGCTTTTGGGGGCCTCTCATCCTATATTGCCCTTCAATATTTCCTGGCTCCAAAACGGCACGTTGCGCAATTTGCCGCTGAAGAGACAGACGGAGAACCGACCATGCCAGACAACAATAAGAACCCGGCACGCGGCGACAGCGCTCAACCGCGAACGTCGGTCCTGGACGTCGTCGACCGCGTTTCCGAAATGTGCTTCGGCCTGTATATGGCGCTGACGTTTGTCGGCGCCGTCTCGTCGGCCACCGCCGGGCCAAATGCCGCCCACACCATGCTGCGCGCGGCAATTGGATGCAATCTGGCCTGGGGCCTGGTTGACGCCATCATGTTTCTTGTACGCACGATTGCCAGTCGCGGCATGCGCTTGAAGCTCGCCACTGCGGTGAAGCACGCCCCGGATAATGCCGCCGGAATCGATGCCGTCCGCGAGGCATTGCCAAGCACCCTGAATACCCTTGCGGCGGATGGCGATCTCGAGCCCATCCGCTTACGGCTCGCTTCCGAGGCCGCCCTTCCCGATCGACCGAGTCTGTACCTCGGCGATTTTCTCGGCGCCCTGCGCATCTTCTGCATCGTGGTGCTGTCAACCTTTCCAGTTGCCCTTCCCTTCGTTCTGCTGGACGATGTTTCCTTGGCCTTGGTCGTCTCGCGAGTGCTGACGCTGGCCATGCTATTCGGCGGCGGCATGGCATTAGGGCACTACGGGGGCTTCAGCGCATGGGGCACCGGCATCGGCATGACTGCGCTCGGCGTCGCGCTGACCATCGCCGTCATCGCGCTGGGTGGATGAGATGCGCGCCCGCCTCGCTGCTGCTGGAATCTGGTTCGCCATCACCTGCGCACAAGCGCAGGAGGTTGCGGCCACGCCGCCAGCCGCTGCGGCGGAGAATCAGGCTGCTGCCTGGAATTTCACGGCGTCAGGCTATTGGAATATGCCGCGAGAGGAGGGCAATTATGGGTCGGGCATCTTTTACGCCGATCATGACAAGCTCCACCTGGAGGCAAGAGTCAACTATGAGGCAATCGATGCCCAGTCGGCCTTTGTGGGCTGGTCGTTTTCCGGCGGCGAATCGATTCAGTTCAAGGCCACGCCGATCGTTGGCTTCGTGACCGGCAGCGCGCACGGGCCGATTGCCGGCCTGGAGGCAAGCATCGCTGCAGGTAAGTTCGACTACTACATTGAAGCCGAGTATCTGACCGGATCAGGCAGCACTTCGCCCTATACCTACGCGTGGAGCGAGTTGGCCTACCGCCCCGTTGAATGGCTGCGCCTGGGATTCGCCATGCAGCGCACCCGGATCTATGGCGGGGATCGCGAGTTCCAACGTGGCGGCCTGGTGCAACTGACGTTCGGCAAATTCACTGCGGGAGTCTATTGGTTCAATCCGACCTCCCCGCAACAGGTTGTGATCACATCGCTTGCCGTTTCCTTCTAGGCGCGCCGCCCTCGTCGCTATGCTCGTTTGATCAGCCGGATGACGAACAGGAGAATGATCGCTCCGATCAACGCCGTAATAATCGAAGCGATCCACCCGCCGCCAACCGAAATCTTGAGTATGCCGGCCAGCCAGCCACCAATGAAAGCACCGACGATGCCGACGATGATGTCGACGATCAAACCAAAGCCGCCGCCCTTCACCACCACTCCCGCCAACCATCCGGCAATGGCCCCAATCACAAGCCAGGCAATCAGACCGTGTTGCATTATTGAAACCTCCATTGTTGTGCGCAAGGGAACCACGGCGAGACTTGGCCAAACCGTCTTGCGTCGGATCGTGCTTTGTCGCTCGTCGGATCTACATTGGCATGGTAGTGCGCTGCAGGCGGACTATCCAATCGCGATAAAGGCAATCGCCGGCGAATCGACGAGCTTTCTGGCGAAAATCCCGCGGGCGCGTCGAGAAATCGAATGCTTCCTGGGGTTCTGCCCTGTACCTCAGATATGCCCAAGCAACTTCCACCAAAGCGGACCGATGATCAGCCAGACGAACATGTAGATGAGGCTCATCAGGAAGCCGGCCTTCCACCATTCCTTCTGGGTGACATAGCCGGCACCGAACATGACCGGACCGGAGCCGATGCCATACTGGGTCAGGCAACCGTTGACGTTGCTGAGGATGCCAAGCGCAACCGCTGCCGTGAATGGTGGGATGCCGGCGGCCACCATCAGCGCCATGGAGAGGGGGAAGAGGGCGCTGATATGCGCCGTGGCGCTGGCGAAGAAGTAGTGGATGTAGCAGTAGATCACCGCCACCAGCATATAGACGGCCAGCATCGGGAAGCCCTCCAGGTGTGCACCGAACTCCTTGCCGAACCAGGCAACCATGCCGTAGTCATTGAGTTTGGAGGCCAGCATGATCAGCAGGCCGATCCAGATCATGGTGTCCCAGGCAGACTTCTCGTTCAGGGCGTCCTGCCAGGTCAGCACACCGGTGATGAAGAGCAAGGAGACGCCGATGGCTGCCGCCAGCGTCGCACTGATCTTCAGATCCTCGCCGAGAATCCATAGCACCAGCAAGCCGACGAAGATTACCGCCATGATGATCTCCTTGGCGGAGATGGGGCCCATGGCTGCGAGTTCTCTCTGGGCCAGTGCCGTCGCATCGGGTGTCTCCCGGATCTGCGGCGGGGCAATCCACATCATGGCCAGCGGAATGATGGCAAGGCACAGCAAGCCGGGGACGGATGCTGCCACCGCCCAGTCGAGCCAGCTGATCGAGACGCCCTGGTCCGCGGCCAGCCTGACCGTAAGCGGGTTGCCCGCCATCGCTGTGATGAACATGCCCGCGGTGATGATGTTCGCGTGGAAGGCGCAGAGGATCAGATAGCTGCCCACCTTGCCACGGGATTCCGGGTCATCGGCGTGGCTGCCAAGGACTTCCGATATCGCTTTGGTGATCGGCAGCATCACCCCGCCGGCGCGGGCGGTGATGCTCGGCATGGCGGGCGAGATAATGAGTTCGGTCATCGCCAGTCCATAACCCAGCCCCAGGGTCCGCTTGCCCAACAGCCGCATGAACAGGAGTGCAATGCGGCGCCCGAGGCCGGTCTTGATCACGCCGCGCGAGATGAAGAAGGCAAGCATCACCAGCCAAACGAGGTCCGTGCCCGTAGATCTGGTGACGTCGGCGAAGGACACGACGCCGACGAGCGCGCCTGCCGTGGCACCGATGATGGCCACCGCCGACATCGGCAGAGGGGCGGTCATGATGCCGGCAATGGTGGCGACGAACACGGCGAACATGTGCCACGCCTTTGGCTGCAGGCCGGACGGCGCCGGCAGGAACCACAGGACGATGCCGATGGCCACCGGGACGAGAAATCTCCAGAGATCTTTGAGATGCCCTGCCGGTGGTGCCGCGCTCTTCGTGGGTGAACTGGTAGGCGGTGAAGCCTTTGTGGGTAATTCAGCCATGATGCACCTCCTGGCGCCGGCCTGATCCGGTTTATCCAGAGCGTGGGCAATGTCCCTAGGACTAGCGGCCAGCGAGAACGCTGTCGGTTGCCGCTTTGACGATGCGCGCACTGCGCTGCAGAGCCTCGTGCTCGGCCGGGTTGAGTTCCGGATACGCCAATAACTGCGCCCCGCCGCCATTGACCACCATCGGCAACGACAAACACACCTCCGCTACGCCTTCGACTTCGGCGTGCACGATGGCGACCGTGAGAATCAGGTCGGTGTTGTGCACGATGGCCTCACAGATTCGTCCAATCGCACTGGCGATGCCGTAGTGTGTGGCGCCCTTGCCTTCCTTGATGAGCTTGGCAGCCTCATGCACGGAGCGCAGGATCAGGTCACGGCTGGCAGGCCCCAGCTCCTTGCCGCTCCTGGCCAGGAACAATTCGAGGGGCATGCCGGAGACCGTCGCGCCGGACCAGGCGATCAAGGCGGATTCACCGTGTTCACCGAGAACGTAGGCGTGGATCGCAGGCGCCACGACGCCCAGCCGCTCAGACAGCAGCGAGCGCAAGCGCCCCGTGTCGAGCGAGGTGCCGGTGCTGATGACGCGCTCGCGCGCGCAGCGCAGGCGGTCAAGCACGACGCCCGCCAATACATCGCAGGGGTTGGTCGCGATCAGGTAGATCGCATCGGGGGCCAGGGGCGCCGTGCGATCCACGATTTCCGCCACGATGGCCGCATTGGTTCTGGCCAGGTCCAGGCGGGTCTGGCCCGGCTTCACACCGGCGCCGGCGGTGACCACGATGATGTCTGCGCCGCGCGCGTCCTCGTAATCGCCGGCGTAGAAGCGGTTGTGCCCCCAGAATGCTGCGGCGTGGGTGAGGTCCAGCACTTGCCCTTCGGCCCGCACCCGCGCGACATCGATGATGACGATCTCCGCGCTTGGGATCGCCATGGATGCAAACAGGGCCGCCGATCCGCCGACCAGTCCTGCGCCGACGATGACGATCTTGGGTTGCCGCATAGCGTGCCTCCCTTGTGTCCGGGTACCCGAACACCTCAACCACGTGCCCGTCAGGGGATGCTCAAATGGCTCACTTCTCTAAAAAAATAATAGTGATCTGCCCTTAATCCATCAAACCGTCGAGTGCCCGCTGCGCCGCCGATAGACGCTGCCAGCCCTCGGTAGCTTTGGCACTTGACCATCAATCCAACATTCATTAGATTGATGCACTATGAACGAACGCGAATTGAAGAACCTCCTCTACGAGCAGGTCGCCCGGATCGGCAAGTCCCTCTCCAGCCCAAAGCGCCTGGAGCTGGTCGAATTGCTGGCGCAGGGCGAAAAGAGCGTGGAGACGCTGGCCGCCCAGGCCAGCATCGACATGCGCCTGGCCAGCGCCCACCTCAAGGCGCTGCGGGAGGCGCGGCTTGTGCAGACCCGGCGCGACGGGAAGTACATCTATTACCGCTTGAGCGGCCAGGACATAGCGCAACTATGGGTCACGCTGCGGGAAGCCGCGGAGGAACACCTTGTGGAGCTGCGCGTGGCCTTGGAGCAGATGACGGCCCAGCCGGACGCTCTCGCGTCGGAAAGCCGGGAAAGCCTGCTGGAAAAGGCGCGGCAAGGCGACGTTGTTGTCATCGATGTGCGGCCTGCCAGCGAGTTCGAGGCCGGCCACCTGCCCTTCGCGCGCTCGATGCCCCTTGGGGAACTGGAAAAGCGCCTCGCCGATCTCCCGATGGACCGCACCATCGTTGCCTATTGCCGCGGACCGTTCTGCGTCATGTCCGACGAGGCGGTGCAACTGCTCCGCGCGCGCGGTTTTACCGCCAAGAAGATCAAGGACGGTGTGAGCGAATGGGCGGCCGGCGGCCTGCCCCTCGAGTCCTCCCTTGCCTCCGATACCTAGCCGGCCTGAGCCGATCATGAAGACCCGCTTCATTCTCAATCACACGCCCTGTGGAGGCGAACCGTTGTGGCGGGTGATGCGGACTGGCTCCAACCTCGGCACAACGGAGTAGCCATGCACACGACCGCGATCCGCCTAGGGCTGCGCGAGAACCTTGGCCAGTTCTCGCTGCTGGTGCTGGTCAACGCCTTCGTCGGGGCCATGGTTGGCCTCGAGCGCAGCATCCTGCCGGCCATTGCCGAGCACGAGTTCCATATTGCGGCGCGCGCAGCGATTCTCTCCTTCATCGTCGTCTTCGGCATCACCAAGGCACTGACGAACTACTTCGCAGGCCGGCTCTCGGACCGCTATGGCCGCAAGCACGTGCTGGTGGCAGGATGGCTGGTCAGCGCGCCGGTGCCCTTTGTCCTCATGTGGGCGCCGGACTGGAACTGGATCGTCGGCGCCAATGTGTTGCTGGGGATCAGCCAAGGCCTCACCTGGTCGACCACCGTCATCATGAAGATCGATCTGGTCGGCCCCAAGCAGCGCGGCCTGGCCATGGGGCTCAACGAATTCTCCGGCTACTTCGCCGTGGCGGGGAGCGCGCTGGCTACGGGCTGGCTGGCGGCCCACTACGGCTTGCGGCCCGAACCGTTCTACCTTGGCATTGCTTATGTCGTTCTGGGGCTATCGCTCTCTGCGCTGGCGGTCCGCGAAACCCGGCACCATGTGGCCCATGAGGTGGCGTCACACCACGACGGGGATAGCGCCGCGCTGCCCAGCCAAGGTGAGATCTTCCGCCGGACCTCACTGACCGACCGCAATCTGTCGAGCATCAGCCAGGCGGGCCTCGTCAACAACCTCAACGATGGCATGGCCTGGGGCCTGTTCCCCCTTGTCTTCGCCGACGCCGGCATGAGCCTGGCCCAGATCGGCACACTTGCCGCGATCTACCCTGCCGTCTGGGGCATGACGCAGATCTTTACCGGCGCCCTGTCCGACCGTATCGGCCGCAAGCCATTGATCGCATGGGGCATGTGGGTGCAGGCGGCGGGCATCGTGGTGACGGCGCTTAGCGCGAGTTTCCTCGGCTTCGGGCTTGGCGGCGTACTCCTGGGCATCGGCACCGCGATGGTGTATCCGACCCTGCTGGCGGCCATCGGCGATGTCGCGCATCCCGCCTGGCGTGCTTCCGCCGTGGGCGTCTACCGGCTTTGGCGCGACCTCGGCTACGCGGTCGGTGCACTGCTGGCAGGCATCACGGCCGACCTGTTCGGGCTGGCATCGGCTGTCTGGGTAGTGGCGGCGCTCACGCTCCTGTCTGGCGTAGTGGTAGCCGTGCGGATGCGTGAGACCTTGCGCGAGACCTGAGGAACAGGGATGGAAACGGCAGGCTTCGCCTTCCCGAGAGCCGTTTCATAAGAAAACGTCCGGCATGGTGAAGGCCACAGGCAACGAACGTTGTCCACACGAAACAAGTGTAATTGTCTGTTAATGCCGCGCGCGGCAGCCCTGGTTTGTCGAGAGAAGCGCCCTTTCGTTTTGCTACGATCGCGTTCTTTTCCGCCAGCGCCCCGCTACCGTGAATCGCTATGTATCGTTGTTTCGTGGGCATTGCGCATGGTGGCTCGCCCGCATCCAAGCGCTTGCCGCTGCCGGCAGCACGCTAGCCAAGCCGGCTTTCAACAGCGCGCTGCGCCGCCTTCGGCACCCGACGCGACGCGGCATCATGCTGACGCTCGCCGTCTTGCCAGCGCTGTTCCTGCTGTACGTGCTTGCGCTCGTGCCATTTACGCCGGGCATCGGCGACATCCGCAAAGCCCGCATCGATCGGCCGGCGTTGATTGTGTCCGCCGACGGCAAACTGCTCGATCAATTCAAACCGGTCAATCGCGAGTGGGTGTCGCTCAGGCAGATCTCGCCGTACATGCTGGATGCGCTGATCGCGACCGAAGACCGCCGCTTCTATGAGCATCACGGCATCGACTGGAAGCGCACCGTGGCGGCCGCACTGCATACGTTCTCCGGTGGCCGGCAAGGTGGCTCGACGATCACGCAGCAGCTCGCGCGCAACCTGTATCCGGACGAAATCGGCCGCGCGCCGACGCTCACGCGCAAGCTGCGGGAAGCGATCACGGCGTTCAAGATCGAAGCCGTGTACAGCAAGGACCAGATTCTCGAGACGTACCTGAACACGGTGCCGTTCCTGTACAACGCCTACGGCGTGGAAATGGCTGCACGCACCTACTTCGGCAAATCGGCCGATCGGCTCGACATTCTCCAAAGCGCGACGCTCGTTGGCATGCTGAAGGCCAACAGCGCCTACAACCCCGTGCTCAATCCCGAGCGCGCGTTGCAGCGGCGAAATACAGTGCTCGGGCAGATGAACAAGTACGGGAAGCTCAAGCCCGATGCCTACGCCTGGTTGACGCGACAGCCGCTCAACGTTGATTTCGAGCCGCAGACCGCGCCGCCGGGCGCCGCGCCGCATTTTTCGGCGCAATTGCGCAAGTGGCTGATCGCATGGGCCGATCGCAACGGCTACAACATCTATGCAGATGGGCTGGTCGTGCGCACGACCATCGATTCCCGCCTGCAGGCGATGGCGGCGCGGGCGATGGAATGGCAGACGAACCAGTTGCAATGGATCGCAAACGACGCATGGAACGAACGCACGGGCTGCTGGCCGGGCAATGACCTGTTCCGGACATTCATCCGGCAAACGCCCGACTATCGCGCCGCACGCGATGCTGGTGGATCGGATCAGGCCGCGCTCAGGAAGCTGGGCACGAACCCCGCGTTCGTCCGCGTACTCTGCCGCAGCAAGACGCAGATCCAGGCGGGCTTTGTCGCGATCGATCCGCGCAACGGTGATATCAAGGCATGGGTCGGCAGTCGTGACTTTGCTGACGAACCGTTCGATCACGTGCAGCAGGCCCGGCGTCAGCCGGGTTCGACGTTCAAGCCCTTCGTCTACGGTGCCGCATTCGCGGACGGCGCTCGGCCGAGCGATACGATCGTGGACCGGAACGTCGCCATCCCACTGACCGGGCATGCAATCTGGCGGCCGACAGACGCGGAACCGCCCACCGACCGGCCGATGACGCTGCGCGACGCGCTGGTGTATTCGCGTAACCGCGTCACCGCGCAACTGATGCAAAAGGAACACCCCGAGAAGGTCGTGCGGCTCGCGCGCGCGATGGGCGTGCGCGAGAGCCCGCTTGAAGCGGTGCCGTCGCTCGCGCTCGGCACGAGCCCCGTCACGCTCAAGGAAATGGTTTCGGCGTACAGCACGATCGCGAACCGCGGCGCCTATATCGAACCGCGCATGGTCACGCGCATCGAGGATCACGACGGCAAGGTGCTCGCCGAATTCGCGAGCGCATCGCCGGAACGGGCGCTGCCCGCCGGCGCAGCGCAAACGCTCGTCGACGTGATGCGCGACGTCGTCAGCCGGGGCACCGGTGCGGACATCCGGAGGCGCTTCGGAATTCGCGCCGACGTGGCCGGCAAGACGGGCACGACGCAGGACAACGCGGATAGCTGGTTCATCCTGATGCATCCGCAACTGGTCGCGGGCGCGTGGGTGGGGTTCGACGATGGACGTGTGACGCTCGGCAATTATTGGGGCGAGGGCGCACACAGCGCCTTGCCGATGGTGGGCGCCTTCTACGACATGGCGCTGCGTGGGAGAGTGATCGATCCGGATGCGCGGCTCGGCCCCGAGACCCGGCCTCCTCGTCCGGCCCATGCGCAACGGCATCGGCGCTTCCTCTTCTGGAGTTTCTGAAGCCGTCCACGTTTCGCCGGTGCCAACGATGTGGCATCGCACAATCCAATGCGGCCGACAGAAGCGCGCTGAGCGCCCTCTCGATCACCGCAGCCTGCACGCGGCCCTGGCGCGCCAGGCAGTTGCCCATCGCGCCCGGTTGCGCCGTGTAATGAAAGGCACACGCCTTACTGAATCCGCGTGGCGCAACCGAGCGTATATAAAGAGAAGGGGAGATCGGGAAATCGCCGTCAGGAGATGCCGCCATGAAATTCATGATGACTTTCCATTGGGCTCCGGATACCCAGCAGCGCGCCGAAGCGATCGAGCGCTTTCAGCGAACCGGCGGGCTGCCGCCAAATGGCGTCCAGTTGCTGGGCAGATGGACCCGCGCCGATTTCGCTGGCGGATTTGATCTGCTCGAAACAGACGATGCGGCGAAGCTCACCGAGTTCGCCTATCAGTGGAACGATCTGATGGAGTTGGAGATCACGCCAGTCATTGAGGACGCCGAGTTGACCGGGGTTCTGGCGCGCATCGTGAAGTAAAGGATGCGTGTTGCGTAACGACGCAGCTTGTCATGAACAAAACCGGGCGCGCTCCCCTCCTCGACCCGCCGCGTGGCGCTGACTCTGCTGCCAGGCCGAAACATCATGGACGGATGATCCTGGTCCTGCTCGTCGTGTTGATCGGCTACGCTGCCACCGATCTTTTCTGGCCCTTGCATCGTGACCTTGGCAACTTCGATCCGATTGCAACCGGGACACTCGAAACCAGGATGTGGCGCTCTTACTATGATCGCCGACCCGTTTCGCTTTATCTTGAACTGGCGCAGACCTTGCGCACGCAATATCGCTTTCCGTGGCTGCGGTCCTACGTCGGCGCCTACTACGGCGCCTCCGCCGCGCTTACGTTCAAGGACGGCAAGCAGCGCAGTGACTACGAAAAGGCATTGCCAGCGCTGCGAACCTATTTCAGCCTGATCCACAACACAGGGAACCGCGACTTCGACGTTGCGCGCACCACCGCGCTGGAACTGGAGTGGTGGATCGTACACCGCCAGCATGAGCGCTATCCACCTGGTGCGTTGGCCAGCGCTTGCGCAGAAGCGGCGGCATCGCTGTACATGGTTTCCGTGAGCTCGACACTCGAACACGGTCGCTGGCGTGCACAAGCGATGCTCCTTCGCGATGCCCGTGCAGAAGCAGGCGGCGTTACCGACGCCGAATGGGCAACCATCGAATCGCTATTGCATCAGAGCTACCTGTCCCTTCGCCTTGCGGTCTCATCAACCGGGACAAGCGGACAGTGCATTCGCCCTCCGACAATACGTTCGACACGGTTGCTAACGGCGTTCACCAGTCGATTTGACCCGCTCGGGGATATTCCGTCGCCTCAAAACAGCGGCCTTCCAAATCCTGTTGCACCCTGCATCGGGTTCAGTGCTTCGGTTCGGTAATAAAGCCGATCTTATCCAGTCCGCCATGCTGCGCGGCGGCCATGACCCGGGCCACGCGCTCATAGCGCACGTCGCGGTCCGCGCGCAGATGCAGCTCAGGCCGTGGCCGCTGCTTTGCAGCTTCCGCGATGCGCTGGTCCAGGGTAGCGTCGTCGATCGCCTGCTGGTTCCAGTACATCTTGCCCTGCGCATCGATCGATATATTGACGCTCAGCGGCTTGGTGGCGTTGGGCTGGTCGGTCGCACGCGGGAGATTGATCTTCACCGCCTGATGGATGACGGGAATCGTGATGATGAAAATGATCAGCAGCACCAGCATCACGTCGACCAGCGGTGTCATGTTGATCTGGCTCATCACCTCGTCATCGTCGCCGTCGCGCATGCCGAATGCCATGATGCTCTCCTTCCTGCGTCTGCTAACGATGCTCAGTGCTTGACTGCCAGGCGTCTCGATCGGTAAACCGCGTGAGCAATAGCGCGATTGGCAGGCAGCGTTGCTACCGATCTCACCAGCTTAGTCAGTTCGCGAGACTTACCGCGAGGTAGGTGCCAATAGCCCTTGGCTCGGTCAGACCGATTGGCAGGATCTAGGTTGGCATGCGGGCCTTCGAGTGTGCGCCCGGCAACACGTCTGCTACCGCTTCAGCAAGGGCGTGACGACCTGCTCCAGCCGCTCACGTGTCCAGGCCGGATTGGCGTCGTCCCAGCCGTTGTCGGCAAGCATCCCCGCGCGGTCAATGGTGAAGTTCACAGGAAGGCGCCAGATCCGGCCGTAGCCGCCCGCATAGGCACTGCCGAGCAGCCCTACCGGAAAGGCGAGGCTGGCAGCCATCTTGCGCATGTCGGCGAGCGAATCCGGCGTGTCCAGGCTGAAGCCGAGCACGGTCAGCCCTTCGCCGGCGTGGGCCGCCGCATAGGCCGACAACACAGGAAGCTCGGCATGGCACGGGCCACACCACGTCGCCCAGAAGGTCAGCACCACGACCTGGCCACGCAGGTCTCGCGTATCGATGGTGCGCCCGTCAAGCGTATGCAGCGCCAGCTCCGGTGCAGGCCGACCAACCGCCAGGCTGTCCGCGCGCGCCAGCGTGTGCCAGCCTGCCAGGGCAGGGCCGCACGCGAGTGCGGCGGCCTGCCGGATCCAGTCGCGCCGGGACGAGGGGTCAGAACGCATAGGTCACCCCCACGTTGCCAGTCCAGCGGGGGAACAGTTGATACCCCTGGAGATTGCTGTAGATCGCCTTCTGCAGGAAGGCGTACATGTGCACGTGCTCGCTCACGGAGATGGTCACGCCAGGGCTCAGGTAGAGCACGCTACCGCCGGTGTTCCCGGTATCGGCAAGTGCGCCCTGGTCTGAGCTCTTGTGCGTGAAATTGAATTGCAACTGCGGCACTACCTTGGGATTGGCCATGTAGCGCAGGCCGGTGCTTACGGTCAGGAGATTGCCGGGACGAAAGTCCGCATTGACCGCATTCAGCCGTTGCATCACTGCCGCCTGGAATTGGCCGTTGATGAAAGCGTCGAAATTCTGGCTGACCGGCTGGTAGTAGTACGCACCCAGGAGCAGGTCGGTGCTGCCGGTACCGGGCTGCAGGCTGGCGTCGAGCGCCTGACCCGCAGCCGCATTGGGGCCTGACGAGAAGAACACCGGCCGGCCCACGGTAGCGCCGGTGACGACATTCTGGCCGCCGTAGGCGCCGGTGGGCAGCTTCACGCCAAGCTGCACGCCAAGGTTACGCGTGGGCAGGAAGCCTTGGTAGGTACCGATCAATTTGATATCGCCCAGGCCGCTGGCGGTCACACCGCTCACGTTGTCCGGCGTGAGCTGGTCGGAGGTCGCGTTGCCATACGTCGTATGGCTGCGGTCGATGATGGGGACGATGGTGCTGAAGCTCCAGCTACTGTTCGGGCTGTAGGTCAGGCCCAGGTTGTAGTAGCGGTTGATGGTCTGCTTCTCCACCTCCTGGCTGCCGCCAGCGTCGTTGATTGCGGCAGCCTGGGTGGCCGAGACGGCGCTTGTCCCATGCCGCAGTTGGTTCTGGTTGATGAAGCTGTAGTCGAGACTGATGCGCCACCCCGGCATCGTGGAGTAGCCCATGGCGGCATCGGCGCTGAGCGAGCAGCCGCAGGTGGCGCAGGCGTGCGCGGCCATTGGCGCTGCGGCAGTGGCGACAAGGAGGACGAGGGAATTCCGGCTGAGCGCCATGTTGATGCTACGAGCGAGGTTGGTTGTAGCGCCCGCGACCGCGCCCCGGCAACACGTCAGTCGCGTCGCGGCAGATGTTGTGACGACTGCGCCTGAGATCAGGCGCTGAAATTGCGAAGGAGATTATCCCATCCGGCGGGGGCATCGAAGCCGTTGGCCTGCGGCGTATGGTCGCATTATTGTGCGCACGGCATACCTTCCATCAGGAATATTGCACTACCCGATGCAAATGGCCCATGCGACACCCCATGTCGTCTTCCGACGCATAGCGACGGTTGCAACATGGGCGGCGACCGACCGAGGTCAAACCGGGCGCATGATAAGATTCGCATGCGAACAAAATGCCATCCCTTGTGCCCTCCCAGATATGGAACATCGCCTCGTTTATCTATTGAATGTGGGCCAGCGGCGCCTGCATCGGTGGTCGCAAGCCCGGACGGCCGCGGGTGGCGTGACAGCAGCCCAGGCCGGGCTGCTCTTCTTTCTGGGCAAGAACGACGGCGCGCTGATGAGCGAGGCTGCCGCAGCGCTGGATCTGGGCGCGCCCGGGATGAGCGGCCTGGCCGACCGGACCGAAAGGGCGGGCCTGATCGAGCGCCGGCCGGACCAGACCGATCGCCGTGCCTCGCGCCTATGGCTGACGGAGGCAGGGCGTTCGGCGCGCCAGCGTTCCAGGGCTGGCATGAAGGCATTGAATGCCAGGCTTACCGAAGGTTTCACCGAGGCCGAGATCGACGTGGTAGCGCGCTGGCTGACCACCCTGCAGACGAAGTTTCCGGTCGGCGACGAGGGCGAGGAATAGCCTCGGCAGTGGCCGGACCGCGTGGCACCCGGCTTACTGCTGCGCGACCTTGCTGAAGTCCGGTTTGCGCTTCTCGGCGAAGGCCGAGAATGCTTCCCTGGCTTCGGCACTGGCCAGCCGCTCCACGAACCTGGTGCTTTCGCTATTCATCTGCGAGACAAGTTTCTCCGCGTCGCGCATCAACTCCTTCATTGCGCTAAGGGAACCGGCGGGCTTGGCGGCAAGCTTCTCAGCCATGCGGCGCGCGTCCGCCCGCAGTTGCCCATTGGCGCAAACCTTGTTCGCGATGCCCCACGCCACGGCGGTCTGTGCATCAAGCGGCTCGCCCAGCGCGAACATCTCGAAGGCCCTGGCGTGCCCGATGCGCAGGGGCAGCAGGTAACTTGAAGCCGCCTCGGGAACAAGCGCCAGGTTGACGAATGGCGTGATCAGTTGCGCGTCCTGCGCGAGCACGACGTAGTCGCAATGCAGCAGCATGGTGGTGCCGACGCCGACAGCCTTGCCGTTGACCGCGGCGACAATCGGTACGGTTGAGTTGGCAAGGGCGAGCAGGAAGCGGTGCACGTGGCGTTCGCTGGGGCCCTTTCCAGCTGCAATCGCCGCGAACTCTCCCACATCATTGCCGGCCGTAAAGGCGTCCCCGTCCCCTTGCAGCAGCAATACCCGGATATCGCGGTCATCCTGTGCTTTCTCGATCGCGTCGGCGAGTGCGCCGTACATCTCGTTGGTCAAGGCGTTCATCTTGTCCGGCCGGGCAAGCGTAATGGTCAGGACGCCGCCGCTCAGATCAAAGCGAATTTCCGAGGTCATGATCGATCTCCAGGTGGGTTGCGGGATGCCGTGCAGGCATCCGGTTTAAGTTCGCATGCGAAGTATATATATATTTCGCACGCGAAGTAAACCGCCGGGAGCGACCTGTGTTGCTGAGATGGAAAAGGCCCGCTGGCGGCACAGGTGGCTGCCAGCGGGCTTGTCTTGCACTGACCAGGATCAGCCGGCCACCATGGAGCGCTGCATCACCCTCTTTGCGAGCGCTTGATTGACGGTCACGGCCAGCGTTCCATAGTGTGCCCCCCAGGCGCCGGAGACACCGGGACTGCGAGTGGAGAGAAACACATCGACGGCCTCCTGGCTGCTGTGGCGCAACAGCTCCGCGCCTTGCAGGAGGCGAGCAACCGCCTCCGTCATCGGGCGAGCGAAAAACTCATCGTCCAGCGCCGCGCGGACCAGGCGCTCGGTGTGCTGGACCAGAGCGTCGAATCGACAATCCTGGCCTGCAAGCGGCCTCACTTCATCGAACAAGGCTTCGATCGTCCGGGGATCTTTGCTCATGGCACGCCGAACGTCCATGCACATCATGTTGGCGGTCCCTTCCCAGACGCTGTTGAGCGGCGATTCGCGGTACACACGCGCCATCGGGTTCTCCTCGATGAAGCCATTGCCGCCATGGCATTGCAAGGCCTCATAGGCGATGGACGGCGCACGCGAACAGTTGAAGAACTTTGCCGCGGGCGTGGCCACCCGGGCGAGCAGCTTCTCATGTTCGCAGGCATCCATCAGGTCGGTGGACTTCGCAACACGCAAGGCCATCAGCGTGGCGGCTTCCACCTCCACTGCCATGTCCGCCAGCACATTGGTCATCATCGGGCGATCGGCGATCGAAGTGCCGAAAGCATCGCGGGTAGAGGTGTGCCGCAGCGCCAGCGTCAGTGACTGGCGCATCAGGCCTGCCGAGCCGATGGCGAAGTCCAGGCGGGTCAGATGGGCGTGCGAGAGGATCTCGCGGATGCCTTTGCCTTCCTCACCCACGCGAATCGCCAGGGTGCCGGCGTACTCCACCTCACTGGAGGCATTGGACTTGTTGCCGGCCTTGTCCTTGAGCCGCTGCACGAAGAAGCGGTTGAAGCTGCCATCAGGCAGCGTGCGCGGCAGGAAGAAGCAGGTCACCTCGCCATCGACCTTGGCCAAGGTGAAGAAACCGTCGGACTGCGGCACCGAGCAGAACCACTTGTGCCCTGTCAGCTCGTACCAGTGCGCCGTTGCGCCATGGTAGTCGCTTGTGTGGGAGAAGCGCGCCGTGGTCTGCGTCTGACGCAGGTCCGAGCCGCCTTGTTTTTCCGTCATCGCGTAGCCGATCACCACCGAGGGCTTATCGCCGACTTCACGCCGGCTGAATTCATACGTCGTCCCCTTGGACTTCTCGGCCCAGATGGCAAGTGCCGGCTCAGCCTGAAAGCCTGCATAGGCTGCATAGGCCATGCCGGTAGGACACGCAGTGCCATGCTCCACCTGGTTCCAGAGGTATGACAGGACGGCGCGGGCGACGTGACCGTTCTTCTCCTGAGTGCGCCAGGCGAGATTGGGGACTTCGTGCTGCCAAGCCAGCGACATCAGCTCATGCCAGCTCGGGTGAAACTCGACCCAATCAATGCGGTTGCCAAAGCGATCGTGGCTCTTGAGCTCAGGCGTGTGTCGGTTGGCAAGGCGGGCCAGCTCCTGCACGCTTTCGTCGCCTGCGACCGCACCCAGTGCTGCGCAGCGGTCCGCTGCCCAGGCTGCTTCGCGATCGATGGCAGCGCGCAGAACCACATCGCCGGTAAATGCGTTGAAGCCGCTGGCGGGTAGCGCCTGGTTCAGGACCTTGTGTGTGCTGTAGCGATCAGAGGACGCTTCGAGGATGCCGGCAGGAAGGGGCTTGTTCATGGTTGTCTCCGAGGTTTTTTTCGTGCCGTGGCGGGTGAAACTGCCACGCTGGAACAGGCCAGCCTGGCGATCTGGTCGGACAGCATGGCCACCTCACGCTGGTAGATGTCCGAATCCTGGTGTTGCTGGCGGCTCAGCGGCGACAGGGGCCCGATCAGGCCTTCCATGAATCCGCCCACGATGACGGAGGCGGCAATGTCGGCTTGAACGTCAGCCCGCATTTCCTTGGCGGACTGCCCAGAGGCGATGATCGAGCGAATCACCTCGCTGATTGCGGCCCGGTAGGTCAGCCGGGCCTCATCGATTTCCCGGTCACATGGTTCGGCGATGAGGGCATAAGCCAGGCGCGGGTTGCGCATCGCGCGCTTTACGAATGTCTCCACGGCAGCGTGCAGGCGGGCCATAGCCGGCCCATCCGCCTTCGCGATCTCGGTCATCACATCCACTTCACGCTGCGAGACCCGCGATAGCACCTCGGCGAAGAGTTCTGCCTTGGAAGGGAAGTATCGGTACACGGTGCCTGTCGCCAAGCCGGCTGCAGCGGCAACGCTGGCGACTTGCGCTTCCTTCCACCCGCCCTCGCTCACCAAGGTGCGCGCCGCCTCCAGAAGGCGGACGCGGTTGTCATGCAGGCGGGCTTCCACTGCGGAGGTCTGACGGTAGGCCATAAAGAAATGAATCCACATTCACTAGATGATGAATGTGGATTCATTTCTTGGTTCTGTCAAGACGGGAAGACGCGTGACCGGTGTGGCATCGCTGTCACGGGACTTCCTCCCACGTCAAATCAGTGGCGATCGATGGCGAGAATAGCCAGTGGCGAAATCGGTCTCAGGATTTGGCTTCCCGATGCCTGCGCGGGAGAGATGCAGAAAGCGGAATCCCACTTCACAGAGTCTCGATCGCAGATGAGCCGTCTTAGGAGTACTGGCCAAACTCTGTAGAGATCAGTTCGCCGAGCCGCATCGCATAGTCCGGGGTGGGACGGCCAGAGCGTGTGATGCAGTAGTAGTGCAGTGCACCCGCCGCCTGCGCCATCCGATCCAGGCGGACGCGATAGCGCGCTGCGGCCCCAGCGCAGATCGACGGCAAGACAGCAACACCGAGTTCGCTCGAAACCATCGCAATGACCGTTTCAATATGCGTGACCTCCATGCGCTGTGCAGCCTGAGCGCCGGCCTGGGCCATGTGCTCGTCGACCAGTATCTGGATGGGGTTTTCCTTTGGCAGCGCAATCAGTGCCGCTCCATCAAGCCCGTTCCACGGAATGTCGGCAGCCACCTTTCTCCTGGATGCAGGGGAAACCATCACCAGGTCTGTACTGAAGAGCGCGCGCCTCGACATCCCGGAGGCGGCCCGAAAGAACAGCCCGTATCCAGCATCAACCGCTCCACTGTCTACCAGCGCCTGGATTTTCTCGGGGTCGACATCCTTGACCTCCACGCTTAGCCCCGGCACCTCGCGCCGCAGTTGCGCCAAGGCTCCAGGCAACAGGCTGTTCGCGACGAGCGGTGTGACAGCCACCCTCAATGCGCGTCTTTCCCCTTCGACAAGCTGGACCGCGTCGGCTGCGGCGTCGATCGCCGCAACCGCGGCTTCAGCCGACGAGAGAAACGCTGCGCCTTGAGGGGTGAGGTCGACAAGTCGCGTCGTGCGATAAAGCAGACGGCAGCCCACTTGCGCCTCAAGCTCCTTGATCATGGCGCTCAGGCCCGCCTGGGAAATATGCATGTGCTGCGCGGCCTTCGTGAAATTCTTGTAGCGCACCGCGGCAAGAAATGCCTTGAGCTGGCGGTAGGACGGATTCATAAGCGTTGATTGTTAATTCATAGAATACTATAGCTTCTCTTGTGAACGCCTTTCGGTTCCAATCGTGGTGTCGGTAACCCGACCACCAAAGAAGTAGGAGACAACCGAATGTGCCCCCACCGAAGAAGCCTGCTTGGCGCGTGCCTGGCGGTTGCTGCAGCATTGCTGGCCCCCAGCGCCGCGCGTGCCGATGCATTTCCGTCCAAGCCCATCACGATCGTCGTGCCCTTTCCTCCCGGCGGACCCACGGACAACAGCGCACGGCTGCTGGCGAAGGTCATGGGTGACTCGCTGCACCAAGCTGTCATCATCGACAATCGCGCGGGCGCCGGTGGCACGATCGGCTCCGCCTACGTAGCTCGCGCCAAGCCCGACGGCTATACCTTGCTCTGGGGCGGAACAAGCAGCCTTGCCGTCGCCCCGGCACTGTTCCCGTCACTGCCCTACGAGCCGCTGAAGGCCTTCGTCCCGATCGGCCTGGCAGTGCGCAGCCCGATGATTCTCGTGGGCAAGTCATCCCTGGCCGCCACGGACCTGCACCAGTTGATCAACGCCGCAAAATCGGCGCCCATGACGTTCGGGTCGGCGGGCAACGGATCGATCGGACACCTGACGGGCGAACTGCTCAATGACTCGCTGGGCATCAAGCTCCTTCACGTCCCCTACAAGGGGGGCGCCCCTGCCCTGACGGACGTCCTCGGTGGACAAATCGATCTCATGCTCGATACCGCCCAGTACTTGGCGCCACAGGTGCAAGCCGGGAAAGTCCGCGCCTTTGCTGTCGCCAGCGACAAGCGCTTCCCATTGCTGCCCGGCGTTCCGACCTTCAGGGAGGCCACAGGCAAGTCATTCGAGGCGTACTCGTGGTTCGGACTGGTTGCGCCCGCAGGCATGTCACCGGCCATCGTCAGCCAGCTCGAAGCGGCGCTCGGTGCGGCGCTGCGCGACCCCGCCACCCTGAAGCAGCTATCCACCATTGGTCTGGAGCCAGTCAACGGCTCCTCCAGCCAGTTCGCAGCCACCATCAAGGCAGACCTGAAGCGGTGGACCGAAGTCGTCCACACCGCGGGCGTGAAACCTGAATAAGCAACCGCCATGAACAACTCGTCCAGGCACATCATCGTTTGCGGCGCCGGCCTCGGCGGACTCACCGCGGCGCTCGCGCTCTTGCGAAAGGGCTTTCGCGTAACCGTACTGGAGCAGGCACCGGCACTCGGCGAGGTCGGCGCAGGTCTCCAACTGAGCGCGAACGCCACCGGCGCACTCTATCGGCTCGGGGTGGGCGACGCGTTGCAAAGCGTCGCCTCCGTTCCCTCCGACAAGCAGATCCGGCTATGGAATACAGGTGAGGCCTGGAAGCTCTTCGATCTGGGCGGCGAGTCCCTGGAGCGATACGGCTACCCCTACTTCACCCTATACCGTGCAGACCTGCATCGCGTCCTCGTCGACGCCGTGGTGGCCTCGGCCCCGGATTCCATCCGGCTCAATGCGCGTTGCATCGCCATCGAGCAAGCGGACGATGGCGTCAAGGTCGGGCTTGCCGACGGCTCCTGGGTAAGCGGCGATGTGGTCATTGGCGCAGACGGGGTCCACTCCAGCGTCCGGGCGGCCTTGTTCAACGACGACAACCCGAAGTTCTCAGGATGCCTCGCATGGCGGGGAGTCATTCCCGCCCAAGACTTGCCGGAGCACCTGCGTGAGCCTGTCGGCAACAACTGGATCGGACCTGGCGCGCATGTCATCCACTATCCCCTGCGCCGGGGAGAGCTCGTCAATTTTGTCGGCATTGTCGAGCGAGATGACTGGCAGGTCGAATCGTGGACCGAGGCAGGCAAGACAGAGGAATGCTTGCGCGATTTTGCAGGCTGGCATGCCGACGTGCAGACAATGATCAAGGCCATCGAAACGCCATTCAAGTGGGCACTGATGGTCCGCGAGCCCATGACGTCGTGGACGGCGGGCAAGGCTGCCCTCCTCGGTGATGCGTGCCATCCGACACTGCCTTTCCTCGCGCAAGGCGCTGCGATGGCGATCGAAGACGGGTACATGGTGGCACGAGCGCTGGACTCCTACCAAGATCCCGAAGAAGCCCTGAGGCGATATGAAGCCGCTCGCCTGGCGCGCACCACTCGCATTGTCCGTGGGTCGGCCGAGAACGCAAAGCGGTTCCATAATCCGGCACTTGCCACTCGCGAAGGTGCCATGGCCTATATCGATGCGCAGTTCAGCGAACCGCTCGTCCGCGCCCGCTACGAATGGCTTTTCGAGTACGACGTTGACGCGGCACCGCTGTGACCCGGCGAGCGCAGACAGGCCAGCCCTGTTGAGCGCGTTGCCTCGCCGCGGAAGCGGGAATCATTCATTGCCGCATGCAGGATAGCCCGCCGGCAGGATCAACCAGCGAACACCCCCCGCGCCTTCCAGTCCTGAAGCGCCTGCGCATCGAGCCAGCCCGCGAGGGCCTGGTCGACTGTTTCCGGACTCCCGGCCTCGGGCGGGGTGGGCATGCCGGAACGGGTGCGGCTGAAGCGGGGTGCGGGCGCTGGCTGCACCACGCCGTCGACCTCGACGAAGCTTGCGCGCGCCTTCAGGTGCGGATGCTGCGGCGCTTCATCGAAGGACAGCACCGGTGCAAAGCAGACGTCGGTGCCCTCCAGTTCGGCACACCATTCGTCGCGCGTGCGGGCCAGGAAAGCGCGCGCCAGCGCCGCCTTCGCGCGCGACCAGGCAGCGCTGTCGTTCTGCGCGCCGAGTCCGGCTGCGTCGAGGCCGAGGCGCTGCAGCAGTTCGGCATAGAAGCGGGCCTCGATCGGGCCGATCGAGATATAGCCGCCGTCCTTGCAACGGTAGACGTCGTAGAAGGGTGCGCCCGAGTCCAGCACGTTGCTGCCGCGCTCGTGATGCCACAAGCCGCCCGCCGCGAGGCCGTAGAACGCGGTGCTCAGCGCAATCGCGCCATCGACGATGGCGGCGTCCACGACCTGGCCCTGGCCGCTGCCCCGTGCTTCGATGATGGCCGCCAGCATGCCGATGGTGAGGAAGGTGGCGCCGCCGCCGAAATCTCCCACCAGGGCCAAGGGCACGGTGGGCGGCTGGCCTGCGCGCCCGATGGCGTTGAGCGCGCCGGACAGCGCGATGTAGTTGATGTCGTGGCCCGCGGCCTGGGCCAGCGGCCCGGTCTGGCCCCAGCCGGTCATGCGGCCGTAGACCAGGCGGGGGTTGCGCGCCAGGCAGGCATCCGGCCCCAGGCCGAGCCGCTCGGTGACGCCGGGGCGGAAGCCTTCGATCAGCGCATCCGCCTGCGCGGCCAGCTCGAGGACAAGTTCGACCGCCGCCGGCGCCTTCAGGTCGAGCGCGATCGCCTTCCGGTTGCGCATGAGCAGGTTGTAGCGCAGCGGGCGCTTGACGCCGAGGTCGGCGGCCTCGGGGCGCTCGATGCGCAGCACGGTGGCGCCCATGTCGGCCAACAGCATGGCGGCCATCGGCCCGGGGCCGATGCCTGCCAGTTCGATGATGCGAATGCCCGCGAGCGGTCCCATGCGCCCTCCTCCCCTTGGTGTCCTTGTAGCTTTGCCGGCCCCGGCGGCGGCACGCTGCGTGCCGGGCTTGCGTGGCATAATCTTCGACCGCGGGCACGGCTGCGTCCAATACCGGATCGAGACTGCCCGATACGCTGAACGTATTGCCTCCCACTGCCCCCCGCACCATGGAGCTCCGTCAACTCAGGCAGGTCCTCGTCCTGGCCGAGACTCTCAATTTCCATCGCGCGGCCGAGCGCCTGCACATGGCGCAGCCGCCGCTGTCGACGTCGATCAAGAAGCTGGAGGAGGAACTCGGGGCGCAGCTCTTCGAGCGCCTGCCATCTGGACTGCGGCTGACCGCGGCCGGTGAGGCGGTGGTGCGCAACGCCCGCCGCGTGATGTTCTTCGCCGACGAAATCCGGCGCGCCGCGCGCGAAGGCGAGTCGGGCGAACAGGGGCTGCTGCAGGTGGGATTCGTCGGCTCGGCCAGCTACTCACTGATGCCGCAGATCGTGCGCCGCTTCCGCCGTAAGTACCCGCGCGTGGACCTCGTCATCGAAGAGTCCACCACGGTGGAACTGCTCAAGCGGGTGGAAAACCATACGCTTGACGTGGCGCTGGTGCGCTTTCCCGTGCTGGTTCCGACCGAGGCCGAGCTGACGCTGCTGCAGAAGGACGTGCTGATGCTGGCGGTAAGCGCGGATTCGCCCCTGGCTGGGCGCGGCCACGTCAACCTGCGCGAGGTGGCCGACCAGCCCTTCATCGTCTACTCGCGCACGCTGGTGCCGACCATGCACTCATTGACGATGTACACCTTCAACGAGGCCGGCATCCGTCCGCGCATCGCGCAGGAAGCGGTGCAGGTGCAGACGCTCCTGAGCCTGGTGGAGAGCGGCCTCGGCGTAGGGCTGGTGCCGGGGCAGGCGGCCCGCTACGCGGGCGAGGGCATCCGCCTGCTCACGCTGGACGACGCGCCCCCCGCGATCCATGTCGGCATTGCGCTGGCCGCGCTGCCGGAAGCCCTGCGGCCCGCGGCGCGCAACTTCATCGCACTGGCGCAGGAGACCGTGTCCGAGGCGGACGGCGGCGCCGGCTGAGGCCGCCGCCCGCGGCCCTGGCGCGAGCCTCACTCCACGGGGATGTGGGCCGTCTTCACGATCTGCCGCGTCGCCTCGATCTCCCGCACCTGGAAGTCGCGGAACTGCGCAGGCGTGCTGGTGAACACCGTACCACCGAGATTACCGATAAAGGCGGCCCCGTCGGGACTGTCGAGCAGCTTGCGCACCAGCGCGGATACCTTGTCGACGATGGGTGCGGGCGTATTGGCCGGGAAGAACACCCCGGTCCAGGCATAGGCCTCGAAGCCCGGGGTGCCGCTTTCGACAACCGTCGGCGTCTGTGGCAGGTCCTTCAGGCGTGCGCCGCTCGCCACCGCCAGGGCGCGCAGCTTGCCGCCATGCACCAGCGGCAACACGGCGCTGACCTCGGCGATGGTGTAGTCCACGCTGCCGCCCGCCGTGTCGTTGATGGCCGGCGAGGTGCCCTTGTACTGGATCGGGTTGGCCTGGATGCCGTTGCGGTCATGCAGGCGCTCGATCGCCACCTGGTAGGTGGGCGTGCCGCTCGCGTAGTTGAGCTTGCCGGGCGACTGCCGCGCCGCGCCCACCAGGTCCTGCAGCGTGTGGTACGGCGAGTTGGCCGGCACCACCAGCACCATGGGGAAGCGCGCGATGCTCGCCACCGGGGCGAAGTCCTTGATCGGGTCGTAAGGCAGCTTCTTGAACACGGCCGCATTGGTGACCATGGGCGAATTGCTGGCCACGAACATGGTGTAGCCATCGGGGGGCGCCTCCGCCACGGCGCGCGCCGCGATGAAGCTGTTGGCACCGGGGCGGTTCTCCACCACGAAGGGCTGGCCCAGCTCCTGCGCCAGGTACTTCGAGAGGAAGCGCGCGGTCGTGTCGGCGCCGCTGCCCGGCGGCAGCGACACGATCACCTTGACGGGGTGATCGGGGTAGGCCGCGCGCGCTGCCGGCGCGTAGGCGGCGGCACAGGCGCTAAGCGCGAGCAGGATGGGTTTCCATGGGGCCATCGATGTCTCCTTGTCGATGCTGCGATCGTTGTCGCAATCATTGTCGTGACGATTGTCACCTGGCTGGCGGCGGCCAGCACCGTTTGCGCCCGCCCCTACTCGGGCTGGACCCCGGCGGCCCGGGCGGCCTGCAACCAGCGCTGGATCTCCGTCTTGAGGTAGGCCGAGAACTGCTCCGGCGTGGAGCTGTGCAAGGCCACACCCTGCGCCGCGAACTGGCTGTCGAGGCCCGGGTCGCCTGTGGCCGCGGCAAGCGCCGCATGCCAGCGCGCCACCACGTCGCGCGGCGTGCCGGCTGGCAGCAGCACGCCGTGCCAGGTCGGCGCGACGAAGCCGGGCATCACGCTGCCATCCAGCGTCGGCACGCCGGGCAGCGCCGGCATGGTCTCCTTGCTGGTGAGCGCCAGGGCGCGCACCCGGCCGTCCTTGATGTAAGGCAGGGCGGAACTCACGGCATCGAGCATGAACTGGGTGCGCCCCCCGATCAGGTCGGTCATCGCGGGTGCCGTGCCCTTGTAGGGGACATGGGTCGCCTCGAGCTGGTTGGACTGCAGAAACAGGGCCACGGCGAGATGGGTGATATTGCCGACGCCGCCGGTGCCGTAGCTGAGCTGGTTGGGGCGCGCGCGCAGGTAGGCGATGAACTCCTGGACTGTCTTGACCGGCAACTGTGAGTTGGCCATCAGCACGGCCGGGATGGTGGCCGCCAATCCGACCGGCGCGAAGTCCTTGATAGGGTCGTACCCCAGCGTTTTGTACAGCGCCGGGCTGATGGCGAAGCCCGACGAATGATAGAGCGCGGTATAGCCGTCGGCCGGCGCGCGGGCGACGAACTCGCAGGCGATATTGCCACTCGCGCCTGTGCGGTTCTCCACCACGATCTGCTGGCCGAGCTGCTGCGACATCTTCGCCGCCAGCGCCCGCGCCACCACGTCCGTGGGCCCGCCGGCCGCGTAAGGCAGCACCATGCGGATCGGCTTGCCGGGCCAGCCCGCGGCCTGGCTGGCAAGTGCCCCCAGCGGGGACGCCAGCGCCCCCAGCGCGGGGATAGCCGCCAGTACGCGGCGTCGTTGCCTGTCCATGTTGTCTCCTTGTCTTGTTGTGTGTGCTCTGCTCTTGACGGGCGGCTACCGGCGCGTAGCGGATCTTGCCGGTGCCTAGCGCGCCAGCCGCTGCAAGGCGGCGGCCAGCGCCGACTGGTGCTCGCCGGTGTGGTGCGCCAGCGCCTGGCACGCGGCGGACAGCTCCAGCAGAGTATCGAGGCGCGTGTGCTGGCCTTCGCGGATCAAGCGCTTGGTCATGCGCAGCGCCGGCCCCGAATTCGCGGCGATGCGCCTGGCGAGATCCAGCGCCGCCGGCATCAGCTCGCCGGCCGGCACCACTTTCGACACCATGCCCCATTCGAGCGCCTGCCTGGCGTCGATCGGCTCACCCGTGAACGACATCTCGCACGCGCGCGACATGCCCACCACGCGCGGCAGCAGCCAGGCGCCACCGTCCCCGGGCGTCAGGCCCAGCTTGACGAAGCTCTCGGCGAATACCGCCCGCTCGCTGGCGATGCGCACATCGCACATACAGGCAAGGTCGTTGCCCGCGCCGTAGGCGGGGCCATTGACGGCGGCGATGGTCGGCACCTCCAGGTTGTAGAGCGCCAGCGGGATGCGCTGAATACCGTCGCGATAGGCGTGGCGGCTCTTCGCCGGCTCGCCCAGGCCCGCGCCGACGCTGTCGTGCAAGGTCTTGAGATTCCCGCCGGACGAGAACGCCGGTCCGGCGCCGGTCAGGACCACCACGCGCACCGACAGGTCGGCATTGATTTCCTCGCAGCAACTGACAAAGGCGCCGGCCACGTCGTCATCGGACAAGGCATTGCGCGTCTGCGGCCGGTCCATGGTGACGATGGCAATGCCGCCCTCGCGCTCGATCTTCAGGAAGCCGCCCATCTCATGCCTCTCCCGCCGCGCGCATGCGCATCATGCGCAGCGGGGTATAGGTCAAGGTCGCCTGGCCATCCTGGTTGACCACGCGGTTGCGCGTGCGCACCAAGCCGCGGCCCGGCTTCGAGGTGACGCGGTGCTCGATCACCTCGCACTCGACGTGGATGGTGTCGCCGACGAAGGTCGGCGCGCCGATATCCAGCTCGGCGTGCAGGAAGGCCATGCCCGTCCCCTGCATCGATGGCGCCACCAGTCCCTCGGCACAGGCATAGACGAGCGCGCCGGGCACCACGCGCCCCTGGATCGCCATCGCCTCGCGCTCGTGCAGGTTGGTGAACAGTTCTTCGTTGAGCCAGCTCAGGTTCACGAAGTGGACGAGATCGGCCTCCGTGATCGTGCGCCCGCGCGAGCGGAAGCGCGCGCCCGGCGCCAGGTCCTCGAAGTAGAAGCCGCCGCCAAGCAGCCGTTCCTCTTGCATCGTCGTTTCCTCGGTCGGTTGGAATGATCCTGCTGCAGCAGTGCCTGCGGCGCTCAGTACGACTTCGGCAGGCCCAGCACCTTCTCGGCGATGAAGCACAGGATCAGGTGTGGGCTGATCGGCGCGATGCGCGGGATGTACGATTCGCGCAGGTAGCGCTCGACGTGATACTCCTTGGCGTAGCCATAGCCGCCGTGCGTCATCACCGCGGTGTGGCACGCCTTGCCGCACGCCTGCGCGGCGAGATACTTGGCAGCGTTCGATTGCGCGCCGCATGGCTCGCCCCGGTCGAACAGCTCCGCGGCGTTGAGCATGACGAGGTTGGCCGCCTCCAACTCCATCCAGCACTCGGCCAGCGGATGCTGGATGCCCTGGTTCATGCCGATCTGGCGGTCGAATACCACGCGTTCCTTGGCATAGTGCGTGGCGCGCGCCAGCGCGGCGCGCCCCAGGCCGACGGCTTCGGCCGCCACCAGGATGCGCTCGGCGTTCATGCCGTGCAGGATGTAGTGAAAGCCCTTGCCTTCCTCGCCGATACGGTCGTCCAGCGGCACGCGCAGGTTGTCGATGAACATCTGGTTGGTGTCGACCGCCTTGCGTCCCATCTTGTCGATCTCGCGCGTCTCGACATGGCGGCGGTCGATGTCGGTGTAGAACAGCGACAACCCCTCCGTCTTCTTGTCCGCCGCTTCCAGCGGCGCGGTACGGGCCAGGATCAGCATCTTCTCGACGGTGCTGGCGGTCGAGATAAAGGTCTTGGCACCATTGAGGACGTAGTGGTCGCCCTGGCGCTCGGCACGCGTCTTGAGCCGCGTGGTATTGAGGCCGGTGTCGGGTTCGGTGACGGCGAAGCAGGCCCGTTCGCGGCCGGCGACCAGCGGCGGCAGCATGCGCTGTTTCTGTGCCGGCGTGCCGAACGCGACCACCGGGTTCAGGCCGAAGATGTTCATATGGATGGCCGAGGCGCCGCTCATGCCGGCGCCGGACTCCGCCACGGCCTGCATCATCACCGCGGCCTCGGTGATGCCGAGGCCGGAGCCGCCATAGGCCTCCGGGATGGCGATGCCGAGCCATCCGGCCTCGGCGAGCGCCTGGTGGAAGTCGGCCGGAAAGCCACCGGTGCGGTCCCGCTCCAGCCAGTAGCCGGCGTCGAAGCGTTCACAGAGCTTCAGGATGGCATCGCGGATTTCCTGCAATGCCGGGGTCAAGTGGAACATGCGGGGGTCTCCTCTTGGATATATCAGGCCCGCGGGTCAAGCGCGGTGACGCCGCCGGCCGCGAGCGCCGCGATGCTCGCCGCGTCGTAGCCGGCCTCGCGCAACACCTCGGCACTGTGCTCGCCAAGGCGCGGCGCATGCCGCGCCAGTTCCGGTGGCGTGCGCGACCAGGTCGAGGCGACGGCCATCTGCCGCAGCTTGCCCTCGCTGGGATGCTCAGCCTGCTGGAAGAAGCCGACCGCGTTCAGGTGGGGATCCTCAAGCAGCGACTCCAGGGTGTTCATGGGCATGACGGGGATGTCGGCATCCTCCAGCAGTGCCAGCCACTCGCGCGTGGTACGCGTACGCATCACCTCGTCCACCATCCGGTAAAGCTCGCGGATGTTCTCGGTGCGCTTGCCGATGGTGGCGAAGCGGGGGTCCGAGTCCATCAGGCCAGGCTGGCCGATCATGGCGAAGAAGGTGCGCCACTGCTTGTCGTTGTAGACCAGCACGCAGATGTGGCCGTCGCGCGTGCGGTACGGCTTGCGGTACTCGTTGAGCAGGCGTGCGTATCCCGGTGGCGAAAGGGGCGGCTCGAAGCTGGCGCCCATCATGTGGTCGCCCAGCACGAAGGCCGCCATGGTCTCGAACATCGGGATATCGATGCGCTGCCCCTCGCCGCTGCGTTCGCGGTGGAACAGCGCGGCCGACACGGCATTGGCGGCGCTCATGCCGACGATGCGGTCCGCCATCGCCAGCGGCGCATAGCGCGGCGCCTCCGCGCCTGCCTGCAGCGTCAGCATCGGAATAGCGGCAGCGCCCTGGATCAGGTCGTCGTAGGCCGGCTTGGCGGCGTAGGGACCGGACTGGCCGTAGCCGTAGACGCCGGCATAGATGATGCGGGGATTGACCGCTGCCACGGCCTCGTAGCCCAGCCCCAGCCGCGCCATCGCCTGCGGGCGGACGTTGTAGATCAGCACGTCCGCCGTCTCGGCCAGCTTCAGCAGTGCGGTCCGGCCGTCCGGGTGCTTGAGGTCCAGCACCACGCTGCGCTTGTTGCGGTTGCAGTGCAGGAAGATGCCGGACATCCCCTCGTGGCGCGCCGGGCCGATCGTACGCACGTTGTCGCCGGCCGGCGCTTCCACCTTGATCACGTCGGCGCCGAGGTCGGCCAGGATCTGGGTGGCGTAGGGGCCCATCAGCACCGTGGTGATGTCCACGATGCGCACGCCGGCAAGCGGTCCGCTCATGCGATTGCTCCTCGATTGGATGAGGGCAATGCTACGGATCGACCGCGGGCTCGGATAATACTTTGTTGGTGTCGGCCGATATGTGCGGCGTATCGGCGCCGCGCCCCTTGACCGCGACGGGCGCGAAGTGGTCTGCGCCACAGTTATTGACGTGTACTACAAGCCATATCCGCAACAGAGAGGTGCCACTGTCTCTAATAGAGCGTGTCCTGGTAGCAGCCCTTCTCAAAGCCGAACCTTCGAATCGCCTATGGTGCCGCATTGTTGCCCACCAAACGCAGCTACCGAAGCTGGCGTATCACCTGAGCGGAATCAGCGCCCCTCTGATGCGCTGAAGCGCCGCCTGTAATCGCCAGGACTGGTCCCAAGCCGGGCGCGGAAATGATTTCGCAGCGTGGCCGCAACGCCGAACCCGACTTGCACCGCGATCTCATCCACGGACAACTCCGTCTCTTCAAGCAATGCCCTGGCCCGGCCCATGCGCTCCTTCAGCAGCCACTCCCCAGGCGGCATCCCCATCGTACTGACAAAGTGCCGCTGAAAGGTTCTGGCACTCATTGCCGTTTGCCTTGCCATTCTGACGATCGACCAGTCTTCGTCCAATGTTGCGCGCACTGCGTCCACCAGTGGCGCCAGCGAAGAGCCACTGCGCTTTGAGACCGGCTCGTCGATATATTGGGCCTGCCCGCCTTCGCGGTGCGGGGGCATGACCAGCCGGCGTGCGACCTGATTGGCCGCGCGCGGGCCCAGGTCCCGGCGAATCAGGTGGAGGCATAGGTCGATACCGGCCGCGCTGCCGGCAGAAGTGAGGACATCACCGGCATCGACATAGAGCACGTCCGCTTCCACTTGCACCTCCGGATAGCGCGCCGCGAGTGCTGCTGCGTGACGCCAGTGCGTGGTGGCACGCTTGCCGTCGAGCAAGCCCGCCGCGGCCAGGACAAAGGCGCCCGTGCAGATCGACATGACTCTTGCCCCGCGCTTGTTCGCCTTTCTCAAGGCCTGGCAAAGTCCGGGCGGGACCTCCGCTTCAACATCACGCCACCCCGGGATGATGATGGTCTTGGCCTTGGCCAGAAGCTCGAGCCCGCCGTCTGCCTGTATCTGGATCCCCCCCGAACCACGCAAGCGTCCCGGCTCCGCGGCACAGATCGTGAAGCGATACCAGGTGTCACCCATTTCCGGCCTTGGCAGGCCAAACACCTCAACGGCGCAGCCGTACTCAAAGAGGCTCAGGCCGTCATACACGACAACGGCAACCAGTCCCGCCTGGACGGACGATGATGATTTCGGCTTTGGCACGATACGGACGCAAGTGTTCATTGATGCCACGGACCACCAGATTCTGCACCATCTGCTGCGCACGCCGCAAGCCTCGAACATGTCTGTCTTGATTGCAGGAGCCGCGTTTTCCGCCATGCCTCTCAAGTTGGCATGATCCTTACGCAAATTGGCGTTCGTGCCACTAGTGCGTTCCATCTGCTCTGCCTATTCTGTGGTCGTGGTTCACGGTCCGGCAAAGGACTGGCATCCACCAACAATTTCAATCCATAGAAACAACCCAGAGAGACAGAAAGTGAAAGACAAACTATTCATCCTTCGCCCCGGCTTCTTTTCCGGCTCGGAAGGTCCGTACTATTGCGGCGACGCCGTTGCCATTGAAGGCCTGCTCGGCTTCTTTCCGCAGTTGCGCAACGAAGTCGATGTCGAATACATCGATGCGCCGCGCCCCCGCATGGCCATCGTCGAACTGATCGGCGAAGCGAACCAGTCCGCCCCCGTGCTGGTGCTCGCCGCCGGGCGCGTGCCGGTCGACGGCGGCGTAGAGACCCGCGTCGAGGGCCAGACCCGCTTCATCGACTCGCCCGACCAAATCCGTCGATACCTGTCGTCGCAGTACGGCGTGGCGCATCCCGCCTCCTGACCGCAGACCGACCCTGCTGACGCTTGAAGAGGCCCTCCATGCACAGCGGCCACGCCCTCGCAGCATCGCCTGCAGCGGCTCTGGCGGTGCCCATGCGTGGCGGGCCTCAGCTTCGAACCTCTTCGAACCTGTCCGGCCATCGCTTCAGGCAAGCGCCTGAAGTCTCCTGAACAAGCTACGGATTTCCCATGTCTTCGCCCAAGCATGCCAAGGTGCTGATTCTCGGTTCCGGCCCTGCCGGCTACACCGCCGCCGTCTATGCCGCACGTGCCAACCTGTCGCCGGTGCTCGTCACGGGCCTCGCGCAGGGCGGCCAGCTGATGACCACGACCGATGTCGAAAACTGGCCGGCCGATGCCAGCGGCGTGCAGGGCCCCGAGCTGATGCAACGCTTTCTCGACCACGCCGAACGCTTCAACACCGAGATCGTGTTCGACCACATCCACACGGCGAAGCTCGACGAAAGGCCGATCCGCCTGGTCGGCGAATCCGGCGAGTACACCTGCGACTCTCTGATCATCGCGACGGGCGCATCGGCACAGTATCTCGGCCTGCCGTCCGAGGAGGCCTTCATGGGCCGCGGCGTGTCCGCCTGCGCGACCTGCGACGGCTTCTTCTACCAGCAGCAGCACGTTGCCGTGATAGGCGGCGGCAATACGGCGGTCGAAGAAGCGCTGTACCTGGCGGGCATCGCGAAGAAGGTCACGGTGATCCACCGCCGCGAAAAATTCCGCGCCGAGCCGATCCTGGTCGACCGTCTGCTCGAAAAGGAGAAGCAAGGCGTCGTCGAGATCAGGTGGAACCACGTGCTCGACGAAGTGACCGGCGACGAAGACGGCGTGACCGGACTGCGCATCAGGCATACGCAGTCCGGCGAGACCTCCAGCGTCGCGCTGCAAGGCGTCTTCGTCGCCATCGGCCACAAGCCGAACACCGATCTCTTCAAGGGCCAGCTCGAAATGAAGAACGGCTACATCCTCACCAATGGCGGCCTCGCGGGCAACGCCACTGGCACGAGCGTGCCGGGCGTGTTCGCGGCGGGCGACGTGCAGGACCACATCTACCGGCAGGCGATCACGAGCGCCGGCACAGGCTGCATGGCCGCGCTCGATGCGCAGCGATATCTGGAAAGCATGCCGGCCTGATTTTTCCTTATGCGCGGCTTATGCGCGGCACGTGATGGCCTGCGTGCCTTGCGTGCCGCTTGAACATGGTGACGAACAGGCTCCTGCCTCCCTCCCCTGCGACAAGAACATGACATCACTTGCGTCTTCCCTGCTACGCCCGGTCCCCTATATGGGCGTCATCCACGTCGTCCACGAAGCCGTCAAGCTCGGCTTTCGGAACGGTCATCCCGACTGGTGCAACCTTGGCCAGGGGCAGCCTGAAATCGGGCCCATGGCCGGTGCGCCCGAACGGCTGGCTTCGCTGCAGTTCGATGTGGCCGATTGCGCCTACGGACCGGTCGGCGGCATCGATGCGCTGCGTCAGGCGGTCGCGGACGATTACAACCGCCGCTATCGTCGCGGCAAGGCTTCGCAATACACGAAGGACAATGTCGCAATCGCGGCCGGCGGGCGCCTTGCGCTGTCGCGCCTGCTCGCCACCCTGGGCGAGATTCGCCTGGGCCACGTCGTGCCCGATTACACGGCTTACGAAGACCTCATCGCTTACCACCGCCATCGCTTCACCCCGGTCACGCTGCCGGTGGGGCCCGAAGACGGCTTTGCCATCCCGGCGCACGCACTCGAAGAAGTGATCGTCAAGGAAAGACTGGGCGCCTTGCTGTGGAGCAATCCCAACAACCCTACGGGTGCCGTGGTGCGTGGTGACGCGTTGGCACAGTATGTGGCGGCGGCGCGCAACACGGGTTGCTGGATGCTGCTCGACGAGTTCTATTCGCACTTCGTGTTCGAAGATGGGCACGCCCCTGCGGACAGCCCGGTGTCGGCCGCCGAGTTCGTCGAGGATGTGGAGACGGACCCGGTCGTCATCGTCGACGGCCTGACGAAGAACCATCGTTACCCCGGTCTTCGCCTCGGCTGGGTGGTGGGGCCGACCGACGTGATCGACATGATCAGCCGTGCGGCGAGCGCCATCGACGGCGGCCCGCCGACGATCGTGCAACGGCTTGCCGTACAGGCGCTGCAGCACGACCGCGCGGATCAGGAGACGTCCGCCCTGCGGGAAATCTTCGCCAACAAGCGCCGCATCATGCTCGAGGCGCTGACCGACATGGGCGTCGAGGTCCCCTGCCCTGGCAACGGCACGTTTTATCTGTGGGGCCGGGTGCATCGGCTGCCTGCGCCGCTGAACACCGCGGACGCCTTCTTCGCCGAAGGCCTCAAGCGCAAGGTCATGACCGTGCCCGGCAAGTTCTTCGACGTCAATCCGGGCGGCCAGCGCGCGACCGAATACATCGATGCAAGCTGGGTGCGCTTCTCGTTCGGTCCGCCCGAGGCCAACCTCCGCATGGGGCTCGAGCGCCTGGGCGAAATGGTCGACAGCGCGAAGCGAGGGTGATGCGAATGTCCCCCGATACCTTCCTCTCGCACGGCATCATCGATCCGGACGATTTCGGCGGCGTGGTCAATCCGCCGGTCTTCCACGCGTCGACCGTGACGTTCCGCAATCTCGACGACATGGAAGCGCGCGGGCGCGCGATGTCGGGCGCCGACACGGATGTCATGTGGTACGGCCGCAAAGGCACGCCGACCACCTTCGCCTTGCAGAATGCCCTGGCGCAGCTCGAAGGCGGGCACCGTTCTCTGCTGCTGTCGTCCGGGCTGGCCGCGTGCACGAGCGCGATCATGGCCTTCGTCAAGGCCGGTGATCACATCCTGGTCAGCAACAGCGTCTATGGTCCGACGCGCCACTACATCGAGACGGTACTGGCCCGCTGCAATGTGTCAGCGACCTTCTACGACCCCGCGCTTGGGTCCGACATCGCGGCCTTGTTCCGTCCGACCACGACCCTCGTGTTCGCCGAATCGCCGGGTTCGCAAACGTTCGAAGTGCAGGACATTCCCGCCATTGCGAAAGTCGCACACCGGCATGGCGCGGTCGTCGTCATCGACAACACCTGGGCCACGCCGCTGTTCTTCAAGCCTTTCGAGCACGGCGTGGATGTCTCCGTCCATGCCGGCACGAAATACATCGTCGGGCACTCGGACGCCTTGATGGGTGTGATCACGACCAACCGTGAGTCGTGGAAGACGGTGCGCGACTACGTCTTCGCCACCGGCCAGCACGCAGGCCCGGACGACGTCTATCTCGCGCAGCGCGGCTTGCGGACGATGGCCGTGCGCCTTGAGCGGCATCAGCGCAGCGGACTGGCCGTGGCCGAATGGCTGGCGAGCCGGCCGGAGGTGGCGCAGGTCCTGCACCCCGGGCTGCCCGGTGCCCCGGGCCATGCCATCTGGCGCCGGGATTTCAAGGGGGCTTCGGGACTGTTCAGCGTCGTGCTCCAGCCCGGCTATGGCCGTGAAGCATTCCGCGCCTTCATCGACGACCTGAAGCTGTTCCGCCTGGGCTTTTCCTGAGGCGGATTCGAGAGCCTGGTGATGCCGTTCGATCCAAAGCAAGAGCGCCCCGCATCCGCCTGGCCGTATGCCGGCCAGGCATTCCGACTGCACGTCGGCCTTGAGGCCAAGGAGGATCTGATCGCCGATCTGGAAACAGCGTTCCGCCGACTTGCCGGGCAATAGCGTTGCCCTTCAGAAGTACCTATACCCACAATGGAGACAAGGCATGAAACCCCTGAAATTGCTGCTGCAAAGCGCGATGGCTGCGACCATCCTGAGCTTCATCGCGCCTGCCGTGCATGCTGAAGATCTGCTGGATACCGTCAAGGCCAGCGGTGTCCTGAAAGTCGGCCTGGAGGGCACTTACCCGCCGTTCGGCTTTCGCAATGGCGAAGGCCAGCTCGACGGCTTTGACGTGGCCGTTGCCAAGGCCGTGGCCGACAAGATGGGCGTCAAGGTGCAGTTCATCACCACCGAGTGGAGTGGCATCATTGCCGGCCTGCAAGCCGGCAAGTTCGACGTCATCGTCAACCAGGTGAGCATGACGCCGGCGCGCCGCCAGGCCCTGGATTTCACCCAGCCATACGTCTATTCCGCGGTCCAGGTGCTTCAGCGCAGCGATGACAAGCGCGAATTCAAGTCGCTGGAGGAACTGAAGGGGAAATCCGTCGGCGTCACGCTGGGCAGCAACTATGCCGAGCTGGCGAAATCGGTGCCGGGTATCCAGGTACAGACCTATCCGGGGCCGCCGGAAAACCTGCGCGACCTCGCGGCCGGCCGCATCGATGCCGCCCTCAACGACCGCCTGATACTGCCGTACCTGATCAAGCATGCCAACCTGCCGCTGCGTAACGGCGCGCTGCTCGCCGGCACGAAGCTTGAGATGGGCATTCCGTTCCGCAAGGGCAATCCCAAGTTCGCCAAAGCCATCGACGATGCGCTGAACGCGCTGCAGCAGGATGGCACCTTGCGCAAGCTGTCCATCCAGTGGCTCGGTACCGACGCCAGCCAACCCATCGCGCAATAGGCGCAATAAGCGCTATAAGCGCTGCCAGGCCGGCTCGTCCATCGCCACAAGCGTGGGCCTCGCCGGCCATGCAGCCACTGCTACGGATCGACTCATGGAAGCTCTTGACCTTGTCATTCATTCATCGCCGGTACTCCTGCACGGAGCGGTGATCACCGTGAAATTTGCATTGGCATCGATGGTGTTCGGCCTGCTGGTCGGGATCGTGGTCGCCATCATGGGCATCAGCGCCAGCCCAATCCTCGGCGGCATTGCCCGCGCCTATGTCAGCGTCATGCGCGGCACGCCGCTGCTGGTGCAGATGTTCGTTGTCTACTATGGCCTGCCGGACCTCGGCATCTCCCTTGACCCCACCACCGCCGGCATTCTTACCCTCACGGCCAATGCCGGCGCCTACCTTTCGGAAAGCATGCGCGGTGCCATTCTCGGTATCGGCAAGGGGCAATGGAGCGCAGCGCACAGCCTCGGGCTGAGCCATCTGCAGACGCTGCGCTACATCGTCTGCCCGCAGGCCTTGCGGCTCGCCGTGCCAAGCCTCGGCAATACGCTGATCAGCCTGATCAAGGATACCTCGCTGGTCTCCGTCATCACCGTCACCGAGTTGCTCAGGTCGTCCCAGGAAATCATCGCGTCGACTTTCCAGCCGCTTCCCTTGTATCTGTCGGTAGCGGCGATTTACTGGGTGCTCAGCACCGGCTTGTCATGGGTGCAGCGTCGCGTCGAGGCACGCCTGACGCTGCCCATGACGCGCTGATGCAAGGGGCCGGATAACGGGCCGAACCCCAGAACATAACAATGGCAAGCAGGAGACAAAACGATGATTGCCCTCGAAAGCGTATCCAAGTGGTATGGTCAGTTCAAGGTGCTCGATACGTGCAGCACACGCGTAGACAAAGGCGAGGTCGTGGTGATTTGCGGCCCCTCCGGGTCGGGCAAATCCACGCTGATCAAGACGGTCAACGGCCTCGAGCCGTTCCAGCAGGGGCAGATCAGCGTGGACGGGGTGATGGTCGGCGACCCGAAGATCAAGCTCGCCCAGTTGCGCGCGCGGGTTGGCATGGTGTTCCAGCATTTCGAGCTGTTCCCGCACCTTTCCATTCTCGACAACTTGTCGCTGGCGCAGGTCAAGGTATTGAAACGCCGCAAAGAGGAGGCGCATGAGAAGGGCCTGCGGCTGCTCGAGAGAGTCGGCCTGAAAGCGCATGCGCAGAAATACCCCGGGCAGCTTTCCGGCGGGCAGCAACAGCGCGTTGCGATCGCGCGCGCGCTGTCGATGGACCCGATCGCCATGCTGTTCGACGAACCGACCTCGGCACTCGATCCCGAGATGATCAATGAGGTGCTGGACGTCATGGTCGAACTGGCGCGCGAGGGCATGACGATGATCTGCGTCACCCATGAAATGGGGTTCGCGAAGAAGGTCGCCAACCGCGTGATTTTCATGGATGGCGGCGCCATCGTCGAAGACACCGGCAAGGAAGCCTTCTTCGGCGCTCCGAAGTCGGCACGCGCGAAGGAGTTCCTCGCCAAGATCCTGCACTGAATCACGCCAGCTTGCATGAAGGCGGGTGGAGGCCGGGGGCGATGAACGTCCCTGCTGACAGTGCCCGCCTCCCCTCCCCGTTTTTGGTCCCCCAGAGTCCAATCATGAAGATCTCAGATCGCCTCGCCTCTTTCTCGCGCCTCGACCTGGTCGGCGCGGTCACGCCCCTGCAGAAACTCGATCGCCTGTCCCGGAAGCTCGGGCGCGATATCTACATCAAGCGGGATGACACCACGCCGCTCGCGTTTGGCGGCAACAAGCTGCGCAAGCTTGAGTTCCTGGCGGCCGACGCCATGCGCCAGGGCGCCGACACACTGGTGACGGCCGGCGCCATCCAGTCGAATCACGTCAGGCAGACAGCCGCGCTGGCGGCCCGGCTCGGATTGCGCTGCCACGCCTTGCTGGAAAACCCGACCGGCACCACGGACGGCGATTACCTGCACAGCGGCAACCGCCTGCTGCTCGATCTGTTCGACGCACAGGCCGAACCGGTTGCCAGTCTCGACAACGCCGACGCACAGTTGCAGGCCCTGGCAGAACGGCTGCGTGGCGACGGGCGCAAGCCTTACGTCATTCCGATCGGCGGATCCAACCCACTGGGGGCATTGGGCTATGTACGTGCCGGCCTGGAACTGGCGCAGCAGGCTAAAGCAATGGGCCTTGCATGCTCGGCGGTCGTGCTGGCGTCCGGTAGTGCCGGCACCCATGGCGGGCTTGCGTTGGCGCTCGCGCACGCGATGCCGGATACAGCGGTCGTCGGCGTTACCGTTTCGCGCAGCGTCGCCGCGCAAATGCCAAAGGTGGCAGGATTGATCGAAGGTACCGCCGGGCTGCTCGATGTCGAGGTGCCGTCAGGACTGAGGATCGAGTTGTGGGACGAGTACTTCGCACCTCGCTATGGCGAACCCAACGAGGCCGGGCTGGCGGCCATCCGCTTGCTGGCCGGTACCGAAGGTGTGTTGCTCGATCCCGTGTACACAGGAAAGGCGATGGCCGGATTGCTCGACGGTATCGCACGCGAACGTTTTCCCGGCGATGGCCCCGTGGTATTCCTGCATACCGGCGGTGCGCCTGCGTTGTTTGCGTATCGTGGTGCAATCGATGGGGCTATCGGCTGACTTGCGGCGCCACACCCGCTCCCGACAGTTTCACCCATGCGGGCCATGCCGCTTCGGCGCGGACCGATTGCGACGTTGACGATGGCCTGCCCTCTCCCATCGGGGGAAAGGGCGCCCCGGCGATGCCATCGACGAACAGCTACGGCAGCGGCTCGTAACGCTGTAGCTGTCGCCGATGCTCCGTGTGCCGCTGGTCGGCCGGTAGTTCACTTGGGGGTGTTGCAAGTGAAACAGAGTGTGTCAGACGTGCTGTTGCTTGCACGTGCGAGGGGCCGGCACTACTGATGGATCACCCCAAGAAATTCGCCTCCATTCAGCCGTCTGGCACATCCTGACTAGACTAGAAATGCGTCTATCGCGTGCTTGAGCACCGCCATGACGGAAGACAGCGTCACTGGAAGTCGATTGAAGCAGGCGAAGGACGATGGCGCGGACAGTACTCCGCTCCCTGCAGCCTGAACTACAAGGGGACAGCATGTTACAAGCCAGTGAAATCCAGAAGCGTTTTAGTCATCTGCAGCATACCGTTAGCGAGGCATCAAAGGCCGTCCACGCCGAGTCGGCAATTCCAAAGGACGTGATGAACTGTCTGGATGAGCTCGACAAGGAATGCAAGTCGGCGAAGAAGGTCATGTCGTCCCGGAACGAGGGACGAATTCGGCAATGCGTCGATGATCTCGAACAGATGGGTGACCGCGCGGAGCGCGTCTGCCAGGAGTCCGACGGCCTCAACAACAGGGTCAAGGATGCGGTCAGTTCAATGCATCTTGAACTTGCTGACCTGAAGCGTGACATGCACGGAGTTGCCTGACCGTCGATCTAAGTCAGCGCGTGTCCGCTGCCGCGTGCTTATGCGCCATGATTGCGCCGCGCGATAGCGCTCCGCGTCACTGTCAAGCGCCTCTCCTGCCGTGTCGCGCGACACATTGCAAAACAAATGATTGCGCCGGTTATCAGGGCACCGGATGCCACCGCCAGCGAGAGACTAAAGCTACCGGTGCGTGCAACCAGTGCTGACGCCAGTGGCGGGCCTGCAATCTGCCCCAGTGCATAAGCGGCCGTCATCACGCTGATCAACTCCGATGAGCGCGTGCGGGACAAACGTCTCGCCTCTCGCATGGCAAACGCGATCAATGCGGTGAAGGGCAGGCCGACGAGCATGCTGCTGAGCGCAAAGCCGATGGGCGTCGGCCAGATAGCCGCCAGGCAGACACCAATTGCCTGGACAATGTACAAGACCAGCATCGCTCGCCAGTTATCCTGGTGCACGTCTATGCATGTGACCAGCGCAGCGCCGATCGTGACGCTGATTCCAAAGGCTGGCCAGAACATATCGAGCCAGAAGCTTCCTGGCATGGCTTGCCGTGCGATGACTGGCAGGAAAGTCGCCGTGATGATGTAGCCAAAGCCGGCCAGGCCGTAGGCCAGTGTTAGCGCGATTGTGGCTGGTGTAAAGGCCGGCATTGCCGGCGATGCCCAAAGCCGTGCAGATGGCAGCGGACGCTGCGATGCAGAATCGGGCGCAGAATTGAACACCCGCCATACCGCCCCCAGCATTGCAATTCCCAACAGCCCGAATGCGCCCCAGCCCTGCTTCGCGCTCCAGTGCATCCCAGCAATCGCAAACACGGTAACACCGGTCAACACGATGCCGATGCCTGTCCCGCAGAACATCATGCCACCTAGCGCTGGGCGCCCACGTTCCTCGAGCTGCTGCATGCACCATGCGGTTGCATGGATCATGACCAGTGCGCTGGCGGCGCCTGCCAACGTGCGACAGATCATCCAGGTCACCAAGCCGCCGGGCAATGTCATGGCGAATGTCAGCAGCACTGTGAGCATCAGCGCATTGCGTGCAGTACGGGCGGAATCTGTGCGGCAAAACAGGCCGAACACCGAGCCAATCAGATAACCAACATAGTTCAGCATCGCCAGTAGCCCACCCTCGGCGAGCGTCACTGTACCGTCGCTCAGCATCATCGGCAGCAAGGGGGTGAAGGCGAAGCGGCCAATCCCCAGCGCCACCGCCAAAGAGATCAGCCCTGCGATCGCCACGGCCCATGGGTCCTTCTCGCAATTCACCATCTTTTCAATTCGATCGATTCGAGAGGATTACTCAGCAGGACGCATCAGTGCGTGGTACCGCCCACGACCTTGACATCCTCTGTGACGGCGAGGGAAGTGCCAATCATGATTTCGATGGCTTCTATCAGCGTGCTGACGTCGAGACTTGGTGCACCTGGATGGCGAGCTGCCATTTGCGGCAGGTATGGCACGTGAATGAAGCCGCCACGCAGCGAAGAGCGCTCCGTCGCAATGAAATGAAGCAAGGCGTAGAAGATGGCATTGCAGTTGTAAGTCCCCGCCGTCTGGGAGACGGAAGCCGGAATGCCCGCTTCGCGCAGCCGCTTTACGATTGCCTTGATCGGGAGTGCCGCGAAGTAGGCCGCTGGACCGCCTTCGATCACAGCTTCGTCCACTGGCTGGCTCCCGGCATTGTCCGGAATTCGCGCATCGACGACGTTGATGGCCACACGCTCGACGGACACATCGCAACGTCCGCCGGCCTGGCCGAGGCACAGCACCAGGATGGGATCCACTTCGGCGATGCCTTCGATAAGCGCTTGCCGTACTTCGGCAATCACGCAGGGAAGTTGTCGCGCCACCACACGTACTCCGCTGATGATGCGCCCGTGGACGGCGCGAGCCGCTTCCCAAGACGGATTCAACACCTCGCCATCAAATGGCTCGATGCCGGTTACGAGTACGGTTTTCATTGGGCGCAGTCCAAGTAGTTGGTTGGAAGGCCCATCGTAAAGATTTCGATGGAATTCTTGAAATGGATATTTGATATCCATTAAATTCACGATATGAATCTCTCTCGCGTCGATCTCAACCTTCTCGTGGCCTTTGAGGCGCTGTATCAAACGCGCAATGTCACGCTGGCCGGCAAGCGGCTGAACCGGGCACAGCCGTCGGTAAGCAACGCGCTGACACGGTTGCGGGCGCTATTTGGGGACGATCTGTTTGTGCGCACCAATGCGGGTATGGAGCCCACGGAACTTGCTCACGCCCTGATGCCCGCGATATCGCTCGCGCTGGACCATATCCGCCAAGCCATGGGCCATTCGCTGGCATTTGACCCAGCGGCGCCCGCAGGACGGCGCTTCACCATTGCGGCCAGTGACTATGCCGATATTGTCCTGCTTCCGCATGTCATCGGTCGACTCCGGCGATTGGCGCCCGGCATTGATCTGCGAATCATGGCTCTGGATCGGGCGTCCATCCATGAGCAACTCGATCATGGCGCGGTCGATGTAGCGATTGGCGGGCACCTCTCCACACCGAAGCGAATGGTGCGGACAACGCTCTATGAGGAAGATTTTGTATGTATCGCGAGCCGTGGCCATCCCTTGCTTGGTGGAAGGCGTCGCCCTCGGAGCATGGACCTCGCGACTTACTTGCGGCTGCCGCACGCGCTTTTTGTGCCAAGCGATGATGGCTCGCGGCGAGGTATTGTCGACGGGAAGCTTGACAGTCTGGGGGAGCAGCGGCGCGTCGCGGCTACGTTCTCTCACATCGTCGCGTTGCCGCTTGCTGTGGCGCACAGCGATCTGGTGGCAACGATTGCGAGACGGGTTGCGCATCGCCTGACATCCGCCAACGTGCAGATCTATGAGGTACCGGACGAACTCAGCGATATGGCGTTTGATATCGACTTGATTTACAGCCGAAGAACCCAGGCCGACACAGCCGCGGCCTGGCTCAGAAGCGAGATTCAGTCCGCTATAGCCGAAATGCAATGACTGAAGCTGAACTTCGGCCATTCGCGAACCGAAGTGCGATCGGCCGATATGGCACCGAGCTTCGGCAGTTGAGGCGAAGGTGGTCGAAACACTAAGTTTGGCCGCGGGGCCGACGAAGGCGCCACGCTCGGCCATCATCTCCTCCAGCTTGCGCAGGCTCAGCGGGCATGCCGAATACCAGCGCACGCAGGTCAAGATCACCTCCAGTGGGTAATGCAACCGTAGAAGGATCTTACGAAGAGTCGATGCGGTGAGTTGGCCCTGGAACGCGACCATCCTCGCATTTTCCTCGAGCGGCTTATTGCGACAGAACCCTCTCTTTGTCCAACCCGGGCGCATTGCCACGCGCGCGCAGCGCTGCGTATCGTGGGCTAGCGAACATTGCCGTGGTTCGGCAAGACGCACCATCCTGTAGGATTTCCAGTATCCACGTCGTCAAATCACCCCGCATGCGCTCCATCCGACTTTTCCTGGTGGTCTTGCTGCTGGCCTTCCTGCCCCTGCAGGGCTGGGCAGGCGGGGTCGGGTTCGAATCTGCCGCACCGAAGGCACCGGAGGTTCAGTGGATCGAAGCGACAGAATCCGCGCAGGACATGGACGGCATCCAGGGCCTTTCAGGTCGTGCCGATCCCGCCGACGCAGACGAGCCGCCGGGCGCCGATCTCGCGGAAAAGCTGCTGCCCGCGCCGCAGCCGCGCATTGCCCTGCCGATTGGGCGCACCGGACCGCCGCAGTACGCCGGCGCGGCTCTGCCCGACCCTGACCTTCCGCTGCTGCCGCGCCCGCCGCGCGGCTGATCCCGCCCGCGCGGCCCCGGTCGCGCCCGTCCGTTCCTGCGTGCCGCGCTGATTCACGGCGCGCGGCTGCGGCACGTCCGCGTCTCTTTTCGGCTACATTGTCACCGTGATCGTCTGTGGATCGCCTTTGGCATCCTGGCCAGCATCATCGTGGTGGGCTTCTCGCGCCGCCACGAATTCCGCGTGCGGGCGCAGCCGGCATGTTGGGGGCGCCAGCGCCGATGGCTGCGGCATTGCGCCACCTTGGCGGACTGGAGCTCGATGGCCTGCCTCAGAGCATGCAGGCCATGGGCGTTGCCGGTGGCAATTCCTGGATGGCGCTGTGCGCCAGCCATAGGCCGACCGAGCAGCGCATCACCACGCGGCAGGCCGCGCGGTGATGTCCTGATGCACTGAAAAACGGTGCTCGGCGCGCAGGCCCCTGGTGCGCTGCAGCTACCCGGTGGTCCCTCCGGCACTACATGATCCGGACCGGCTCACCAGGAATCCCGGAGGAGCAAGCGATGCAAGCGAATCTGCTGGAAACCTCGAGCGCCGCATGGCGCGCCACCCTCGAACGCTGCAGCCATGACTGCTACCACACCCCGGCATGGCTGAAGACCGCGGAATTCAGCGAACGCGGCAAGGCCCTTGCCTTACATGTGGCTGACGGCGAGCATGAGCTGCTGGTGCCTGTCGTGCGGCGCGCGATCGGTGACGGCAGCTGGGACGCCACCTCCGCCTACGGGTATGGCGGCCCGGTGGTCAGCCATCACGCGCCCGCTGGCTTTGTCGACAAGGCCCTGCGTGCCGCGCTCGACATGCTGCGCGAAGCGGGTTGCGTATCCTGCTTCATCCGGCTGCACCCGCTGCTGAATGCAAACTGGAGAAGCTCGCTGGGGCTGGTCCTGGAACAAGGGCTGACGGTTTCGATCGACCTGAGCAAGACCGCGGAGAAGCTCTGGCAGGAAACCCGGTCTGGCCATAGGGTCGACATCAACCGCGCCAGGCGTGCGGGCGTGACGGTGCGGCTGGACCGCAGATTCGAGACCATGCCGCGTTTTATCGAGCTCTACAATCGGACCATGACGCGCCGCAGGGCATCCGAGTATTACTTCTTCAGCAAGCGCTACTACAGGTCACTGGTGGATGAACTCGGTGACAACCTGCTGTTGCTTGTCGCGGAGGAACGGGGCCACATCATCGGCGCTGCGTTGTTTTCCGTGGCGCAGCCAGCCGGCATCATGCAGTACCACCTTTCTGCCTATGACTGGAACTACCGGCATCGTCAGCCGACCAAGATGATTATTCACACGGCACGCGAATGGGGCCACACGCATGGCTTCCGGCGCCTGCACCTCGGCGGTGGACTTGCCGCGGCCAGGGACTCGCTGCATGACTTCAAGCGTGGCTTCTCGCCTGACACCCATGTGTTCAGCACGCAACGCCTGGTTGTCGACGCGGAAAAATATATGACGCTGTCCGGCGGCGCCGGCACAGCGCCGGATGATCTGCGCGGCTATTTCCCTGCCTACAGGCGGCCGGTGGCGGCGGATTGAACGCGTACATCACGACGCTCTCCAGGCACCGCCGGCTCGTTCGCCGGCCGCTCTCGCGGCAACTTGCCAATACCTGGATGGCCGGAAGGCCAAGGTCTCGCCGGGAGTGATGGCAAACAAGGGAGAGCAAGGGCGCGGAGGAAAGGCTTCGGATGGCAGTGGGTCACCGTGGACTGTCACTGGACCAGGCCATGTTGCCGGAGGTTCTGCAAATGTAGGGGCCACCCCGCAATGGCAAGATCAGGTTTCCGACGAGACAGATTGCACAAAAAAGCGACCGCATGGGTAAGCCCAGGGGCGGCCTGAACGAGCATTGGGTTGCGGCCGTCGTGGCAGGATGCAACGGTACAGCCCCTATGTTTGCCAGAACTTATGAAGGATCCCTTTCGTTGCCAATTGGATCGCGAAGCGGACCCAGGCCAAAGGGCCACGGAGACAACGTGATGGGCAGGCCCCTGACGGGATTTCTGCCGTTCCTGTGGCCCCGCCCCGGAAGCGATTAATTCAGCTTAATGCCAAATGACTTAACAATCTTGGCATTCCTTTCGAACTCCATGCGGGTATCGTTCGCCAACGATTCCGTGGACTGATCCTGCATGGGCTGAAAGCCCACGGAAATCAGCCGATCTCGGACCTTTTGTGTTGATGCCGCCTTGAACACTGCGGCATGGATCTTCTCCGTCAATTCGGGGGAGACCTTTGCCGATGCCACCACACCCGCCCAATTGCTGAAGTCGAGATCCGGGTAGCCCTGCTCCGCAAGGGTCGGCACATTCGGAAGTTCGGGCGACCTGGTCTTCGACGCAACTCCGAATACCTTGACCTTCCCCGCCTCAATGATCGGCTTCGAAGTCACGTAACCATCAAACATGAGCGGGATCTGCCCTCCCATGACCTGGGTCAGCGCCGGCGCAGATCCGGGAAACGGCACGTGTGTCATATCCAGACCTGCGTCTTTATTGAGCATGACGCCCGCGTAGTGGGAGGAGGTGCCCGGGCTATACGACGCAAAGCTTACTTTGCCCGGATTGGCCTTTACCCAGGTGACGACACCCTTCACGTCCTTGGCCGGCACGTTCGGAGCTCCAATGAACACCATGACACTGCGGGCCAGTGCTGCCACGGGCTTCACGTCCTTGAGCGGATCAAAGCCAACGTTGAGTACCAGTGGTACCTCCGCCAGCACGTTGCTGGTCGTCATCAGAATCGTGCGCCCGTCAGGCGGCGACGACAGCATCGACTTGATCGCGATGGAGCCGCCAGCCCCCGGTTTGTTGTCCACCACGACAGGGTGTCCGATGTCGACGGACAGTTGATCCGCGACGATTCTTGCGATCACGTCGACAGTACCCCCAGCGGGAGCGGGAACAATCATGCGCACCGGCTTGTCAGTCCACGCGAACGCAGCCTGTGCTACCAACGCAACGGAGAGCGCGCAAGCGGTGTGTTGGACGGCTTTCGCAATTCCTCGATCCATGGATCTGTCTCCTCTCTTTTAATGTGGAAATATGTGCGCCAAATGCTCACGCAGATCAGATCGCCGCTCCGCCATTGGGGCTGATAATCTGACCGACCAGATAGTGGTTGTCCGCCAGATGCAATACGGTCTGTGCGTACTCCTCAGCAGTCCCGAGACGACCGAGCGGCACCCCCTGCCACAGGCGATTGCGCCCCTCTTCCCCGGTTTGCTCAAGATACCGTTCGAAGTCAGGCGTCATGATCCCGCCCGGCGCCATGGCGTTGACGTAGATGTTTGCGCCAGCGACTTCCGCAGCAACCGACTTCGTGAACGCGATGATGGCGCCCTTCGATGCGGAGTAATGCGGCGAGTGGATGCTCAAGTCCGTATAGCCCGCCACGGACGAGATGTTGATGATCCTCCCGTCACGTTGTGGCTCCATCAGCTTGAGCGCCTCTCTGGTGCAGTAGAACACGCCATTGACGTTGACATCCCAATAGCGGCTCCACTCTTCATCACTCATATTGCTGGTGAACTGCAGAGACTGCCTCGTGACCGGCGTGCTGATGTAGGCGTAGTGCTTTGCCCGACGGGCTTCATCTTCGGGACGCGACGGTATGAGCGCGGCATTGTTCACCAGGATATGCACCGTGCCGAACTGCTCCGCCACTTCCTTGAACATATTCCTGACTTCCAGGCTGGATGCCACATTGGCTCGCTTGCCGAAGGCCTTGCCGCCAGCGGCCCGGATCTGGTCGACAACTGCCTGAATTCTGGCTTCATCACAAACATCATTCAGAATGACGGTGGCACCCTCGGCGGCGAGGGTTCGGCTGATTGCCTGGCCGAGGCCGCCAGCGGCACCCGTGACGACAGCTACGCGATTGTTCAGTCTCATAGGACCTTGTCTCCATGTAATGTGTAGTAGGTAGGCGTCCCCGCCATATCGCAATAGCGGGATTGAAGTCGCTTCTAAGTCAAAACTTGTGGCGAATACCAATGGCCGCGCCAAACATCGAGCTTTGGCCAGTGCCCAGGAAGTAGCCGTTCGCAAAGCTGATTGCCGACGTATCGAAGTTCAGGCCGGAATTCCTGGCATATGCCGTCGTCAGATAGACATCAGTGCGCTTGGAAAGGGTGTAGTCGGCAATGAACGAGATCTGCCAAGGGTTCTTATTGCTCGCATTGCCGAACTTCTTGATGTCGTCGTAGTAGTAGGCCAGCGTCAGATCAATGCCCTGATTGAAATGGTAATTGGCGCCCGCCCAGTAGAAGTCATCACGCAGAATCGTCGAGCCATCGGCAGCCTTGTTCTGGCCCCAGCGGTAGCCAGCCATCAGCTTGGCTCGCCCATCGAAGGTGTAACTCGCAGCGACGGCTGCCTTCTTGAAAGAGCCAGTGTCCCCCGCGGTGGTCAGTGTCGGGTTGTACTGGTCATAAGCCACCGTTGCGGCAATGGGGCCAGATGCGTACGTCACGGACGAGCCATAGCCGGAGTCGCGACGGAACTGACCTGGAACTTCGCCATTCCCGGCAACACCGTTGCCAAACGTCCAGTGCGCATTTGCGGTCACGGGGCCGAACACGCCTGTGTACTTTGCCACGTTGTCGGAGCGGAAGTTCGCACCGACCTCCGCCACGATCGGTTCGTACTGCGTTGAGAAAGCGGTCGGAGAAAAGTTCGCCAGCGCGTCGAAGAGGCTCGTGTACTGGCGACCAAAGGTGAAGGAACCAATCGTCTTGCTATTGAGGCCGACGAAGACCTGGCGGCCAAACAGGCGGCCACCATTCTGAATCGTACCGGTATCCAGGCTGAAGCCGCTTTCCAGGACAAAGATCGCGCTCAGGCCGCCGCCTAGGTCTTCGGTTCCACGCAGGCCGAAGCGCGAACCCGACAAACCACCCGCGGTCAGGCGGAACAAGTTGGCGCCCGGCCCTGTGCTGAACCCATTCGCCGCGGACGGGGTCACGGTCGAGTAGTGATTTACATACTCGATGTTGGCGTCAACCACACCGTACAACGTCACACTCGATTGCGCCTGCGCGGCACCGCAGGCCAGCGCTGCGCCCAGCGCGAATGCCGTCCTGTGGTGTTTGGTCCCGTGCGTCGAAATCATCCTCGTCTCCTATTCGTTTTCAGATTCTTTTAGTTTGATGAGCGCGCCTGAGGCGCGATCTGCCATTCGCCCCTTCTCATAGCGAAAGCAGGCGGCATAGACGAAGTTGCTGCTGGCGCGACTCCTGAGTGAAGGGGAGGCCTACACACCGCGTCCAACGCCTCCTGGTCATGGCGTTGTGGCCTTGGGGCCGATGGCCTCAGTACAACTGGTGAATCAGCGCCTCTGCTTGCGGCCACTCTCCGTAGCCCGAAGCCGGATTGAGATGACCGACTTCGCCCAGATCGAAGATTCGGCTGCCCCAGGCCTCTGCCATGGCCACCACCCGGCTGTACCCGGCCACCGGGTCATTGGAACTGGCGGCCACAATGCTGGGAAACGGCAGTGGCTCCAGAGGGACCGGGAACCATCCATTCGCCTCCAGTGTTGTCCTGGTCGGGTAACCCGGCGGCAGCGGCGTGACGAAGTCCGGCGGTGTAACCAGCAGCGCGCCATGAATCGGGCGATCATGCTGCCCGGCCCATTGCACGACGGTCATCACGCCAGTGCTGTGCGCGACCAGCACCACCTTCCCCCGAATGCCTGCCAGTGCCTTGTCCAGCGCTGCCACGCAGGCAGCACGGCTGAGCTTGTCGGATTGCAACGGTGGTACCGATACAGCGTTGGGCAGCCGCTCTTCCAGCAAGGTTTGCCAATGTTCCGCGACGTAATCACGCAGGCCGGGAACAATGAGGATGGTGGGCTTCGTACCGGACTTCATGTGGGCAACTTTGGTCAGATTGAATGTCAGAGGGAATTGGCCGCCAGCGATCCGGCTGCAAGGCGGCGATCGACCTCAGGCGGCGCGCAGCGGCAGGTTCTTCTGGCCAGCCTTGCGGTTGGGCGCCATGCCGTTGGCCGCCAGCGTTTCCTCGGCGCTGTCGTACCAGGTGTCGATGCGATAGATCTCGCGGGCTTCCTTGCCCGACGCGATCTCGCGGCCCAGTTCGCGCGCCACGCGCACGCACTGCTCGATCTGCTGCACCGAGGTCATGCGGTTGCCGTGCTGGTCGATGATGGTGTCCTCGATGCCGCAGCGCGGATGCAGGCCCATGGACATCGCCATCATGTTGAACGGCAGCACGTTCTTCAGCAGCGACTCGGCGGTGACGGTGCAGCCGTCCGGGGCGCGGTGCACGAAGTTGAAGAAGTTGAACGGGTTGGGGCCGTCGAAGCCGCCGCCGATGCCGATCCAGGTCAGGTTCAGCGGACCCTTGTACAGGCCCTTGCGTACCAGGCGATCGAGCGTTTCGAGCGCGTGGATGCCGGTGAGCTGGAAGTGCGGCTGGATGCGGGACGCCTGCAGGCGGCGCAGGTGCTCTTCGAGCCAGGCCGGGCCGGCGGGCACGGTCATCTCGCTGTAGGCGGCCTGGTAGGCCGGATTCTCGAGCGACGTACCCTTCAGGTATTCGGGGTACAGCAGCTCCATGATGTTCATCTGCGTGGTGTTGATGGCCACGGTCACCTGGTCGGGCTTCGGCGTCAGGTCGGCCAGCATGTGGCGCGTATCGTCCGACAGCCACTTGGCGGCCTCGCCCTCGTCTTCCGGCGCGAAGGAGATCGAGCCGCCGACCTGGATGATCATGTCGGGCACCGCGGCGCGCACGCCGGCGATCAGCTCATTGAACTTGGACAGGCGCTTGGAGCCCTTGCCGTCCAGCTCGCGCACATGCAGGTGCAGCACGGTGGCGCCGGCGTTGTAGCAGTCCACGGCCTTCTGCACCTGTTCTTCCATGGTCACCGGAATGTCTTCCGGGAAATCCTGTGGCATCCACTCCGGCCCGTACGGGGCGACGGTGATAACGACCTTGTCTTGGTTCTCGGGATGGAGGGAATCGTCGAGGAATTGCATGGCCTTGCTCCTGCCCTTGCGGCACGTTGGGTTACGTTGGATCGATGATGAGCACGCCATAAAAAACACGAGGAGAACCCCCTGCGCGATCGGCTGCGCCGGGCCGCGCAATCGCGGCTGTGTTCCTGTCTTTCAGCGGTGTGCGTGGGAAGAAATGTAGGGAATCCTGTGCCGGTACGCTTAGCAATTCGCCGCACCGACTTTACATTTCGTTCCAGGCGGGTTTACACTGAAACGCGCCTTGCGCGGGGCAGGCGCGGAGCGATGCGCTCCGAAAATGGCAGCGCAAGGAAGTCCTTGGGAATGACCTGGGATTTGCGGGCCACAACTGGCAGACAGCCCGGATCAGGGCCATCACCTATCGCAGAGGGACACGGGATGACGATGCTGGTGCGAGCCGGGGTGCTGACAAAATTCTTCGATGTCGCGAACAGCCTGAAGCTGCAGACTCAACCGGTGCTGCGAAAGGTCAAGCTCAGTCGTGCCCTGCTCGACGACCCCAATCAGCACGTCTCACAGAAGGCCGCGGTCGCGCTGCTAGAAGAGGCCGCGGCGGCGGCGCGCTGCCCGACTTTCGGACTACGCATGGCGGAGTTGCGGGAGTTGTCCGACTTTGGCGTGGTCAGCCTGCTCATCAGCCGCCAGCCAACAGTGCGCGCAGCATTGACCACCATCATTCGCTATCGGCACATCCTGAACGAGGCGTCAGCAATGCAGATTGAGGACGCCGGGAAAATGGTGGTCGTCCGCCATGAATTGATCACCGAGCGCCCTACCCCCCAATCGACGGAACTGGCCATCGGCGTCCTGTTTCGCATGTGCCGCGCGCTGCTGGGTGGAAGGTGGCACCCAGATACTGTTAACTTTATCCATCGCGCACCGCATGACCTGTCGGTACATCGACGCGTCTTTGGCTGCAAGGTGGAGTTCGGCAGTGAGTTCAATGGTTTCGTCTGCAAGGCGTCGGAGCTGGATGCTCCAAATCCCCTTGCGGATCCCGCCATGGCTCGTTTTGCAGAGCAATTCATTGAGAGCCTCCCCAGCGTAAGCGCTGAGTCGGTCGGGCTCAATGTGCGCAAGGCCATTCACACCATGCTGCCGACGGGAAAAGCGAGCATCGCTTACATCGCGCAAAGTCTCGGGCTAGGTGTTCATACCTTACAGCGTCGACTTGCAGACGAAGGGGAGAGTTTCACCGGCCTCTTGCATGCAGTCCGATGTGATCTGGCGGAACGGTACATCGACAATCCACATTACTCGTTGGCGCGCATCTCCGAGATGCTCGGCTATGGATCACCGACTTCTTTCACGCGATGGTTTATCAGCCAGTTTGGTGTTGCACCCAGAGTATGGCGAGAGGAACGAAGTCAACGCGTACTCAGAAAGGCGGCGCCGGTAAGAAGCTGAATGCCGAGCAGTCTCGACAAACAAGACCCGAGCTGCCCAACGGTCGAGAACAAAATTGAAGCACCAGCATCTGCGGGACGACTGCAGAATGATGGTGCTGGCTTCGACCGGATGCATAGTTGGCTCCCCATCCTCCCGCCGCACACTTCGTTCCATGGCTGGAGCGAGCCATAAAAGCGACGCAAACCCCGGCCGAGGCGTTCGCCTTAGCTGCCTAAGCTGTGCAGGTTCCGCAGGGTCATCACAATTCAGCAACGAGATACGCCTGGGAGGACGGGCACGGCAGCGCGCCGGCGGCTCAGCCGCGCTGTCGTGTCAGTGCCTCCGCCAGAAATTCCGCCGCCACACGCACCGACGGCAACTGTCCGCGCCGGTGCGCGACCAGCAAAGTGGTCGTCACGCCGCGCTGCTGCCAGCCAGGCAGCACACGCGCGAGCGTCCCTTCGCCAATGGACGCCGCGCACAAGCCATGCGGCAGGCAGGCAATGCCGAGGCCGGACTCGACTGCACGCAGCAGCGTCAAGGGCTCGTTGGCGAAGAAGCGCGCGATGGGGCGGGCTTCGACCCTCGTGCCGGCATCGTCGTGCAGATGCCAAGTGCTCGCGTGTGGCGCGAAATCATTGAGCAACCCATCGTGCTTCGCCAGATCGTCTGGATGGCGCGGCTTGCCACGGCGTTTCAGGTACCCGGGGGCGGCAACCAGGTAGAACGGCTCGAAGCCGACGCGCCGCTGGACCAGCTCCGAATCGGGCAGCGGCGCCGCATGATCGCGCACGGCGATATCAAAGCCCTCTTGCACAAGATCGACGAATCGATCGGTGGCATGCAGCGCGACCTGCAGCTTGGGATAGCGTTGCGCGAGTTCGGGCATTACGCTCGCTAGCACTAGTTGCGCAGTGGTCACGGATGCGGTGATGCGTACGACCCCGGCCGGTTCGGCCATCAACCCCTTGACGACGTTCTCGGCGGCCTCGGCCTCGATCAGCATTGCCGCAGCATGGCGGTGGAAGGCCAGCCCGGTTTCCGTTGGTACGAAGCTGCGCGAGGAACGCTGGATCAGGCGCACACCGAGGTGGGCCTCCAGCATTGCCACGCGCTTGCTCAAGGTCGACTTGGGCACGCCCAGTGCGCGCGCGGCGGCGGCAAAGCCACCGTGATCCACCACTTTCACGAAAACGGACAGATCATTCAGATTGAGCATGGGATCCGGTAGTCATCCACACAAACGTCCACAAACGTGGACGATCAGTCTACGGTGTGCCGGCTACCGAATCAACGTCCACATCTTTATCTTTTGCATGTTGCTCATCCGGGCATAACACTTGAGGATAAAGACATGGAACCCGTACTCTTTTATGGCGTACCGCAAGGCTGCTCCCTGGGCGGCATCATTGCGCTCGAATGGCTTGGCATTCCGTACCGGCTCACACGCGTCGAGATGATGCAGCACCCCTGGCCAGCGCTATATGCGCGGGTGAACCCGCTGAACCTGACGCCTGCCTATCTGACCGAAGACAACCGCGTCATCAACGAGAGCAGCGCCATCCTGCAGCACCTGGCCGCGCGTGAAGACTACAAGCTCGGTTACCCGCAGGGTACGCCGGAAGCCGATCGGCTCAACCAAACGCTGGCCTACCTGAACACCGAGTTCTTCTGGGCATTCAGCCCGCTGTGGATCGCGTATGAAATGGAAACGGATCCACCGCGGCAGGCGATGCTCCGCGAACTGGGCCAGGCCCGTGTCACCAGGTCCTGCCGCTATCTCGACGGCCTGTTGGCAGACCGCGAGTGGGTGGACGGCGGCAACAAGCGCACCGTTGCCGATGCCTACTTCGTCGCGCTGGCGCGCTGGGGCGAGTACCACAAGGTGCTGAGCGTGGACACGTACCCGAACCTGCACCGGCACCTGCAGAAGCTGCGCACGGATCCGGCAGTCGCGTTCGCGCACGCGATCGAGAACCAGACGCCGGCGCAGAACTCTGGCAGTTTCCTCGGCCATGTCACGCTGGAGACGCTAGAACTGCGCCTGCCGCAACCGGTGGCGCAACGGGCCGCCTGAGGCGAGCCGCGCCGAGAGTACCCGGCCATCCGCCAAGCAGCGGGATGGCCTGGGCGAGATCCCTAGTGCCGCCGCATACATAAAAAAGCCCAGCCAATTCTGGCTGGGCTCTTCTCGCTTCGGGGTCAACTACGATTCCTGCCCCCCCTGAAGCCCTCAACCGGTTGTCCTTTGTAGGCCAGTAGCACTACCAAGATCCGGCTGTAGCAGAGTTGTGGCGCCAGTTGCAATGACTTTGGCGCCCTACGACGGCCGTAAGGCACCACAGTTAGTGCTCTGGTGGAGCTAGATAGATCAAGCACTTACGTGATGTCACGCCACAGACCCGCCACGGACTCGGACAGAGTTGCTGCTACTCGCCTAGTCCGCGCCACAGTTATTGAGAATCTGCCAGATCAGCATCAAGCGGAAACCACCATGCGATCCACCATCGCTTCGCACAGGTGCATCAGCTTTTGCGTGTCCAGAGCCTTGGTCTTCGCGGTGGCGTTAATGGAAAAGACCTGCGCGATGCCGCGCAGGCTGGCGACAATGAAAGCGGCCAGGCTGTCCAGGTCGGACTCGATGAAGCGGGTGCCCTGGGCCTGTTCGGCCTCCAGGCACTCACGCACGAAAGCGATCGTGGCATCGTTCATGTGCGCCACGTCAGCGGCGAACTCCCGATCCTGAAAGATGGCCTCCGACAATAGTGCCGAGAATATCTGCGTGTTGGAGTCTGGCTTGCCGAGGCTGCCAAGTTGGGTGCGTATGAAGCTGTGCAGGCGCTCGAGGCCAAACGTGTGCCCTTCCGCCTGATGAAAACGCTTGGAGAACTGAGTGCGCAATTCGGTCAGCACGGCCAATTGCAGCGCCTGCTTGTTGCCATACAGGTGAACCACGAGCCCTTTGCTGACTCCTGCAGTCTCGGCCACCGCGGCAATGGTCATGCCGCCAATGCCCTTGGTACGCATGACCGTCATGGCCGCCTGGATCAACGCGACCTCCGACGTGGCGCGCCGTTCCTCCTGGGTGCGTCGGGCTCGGGCGGGGCGGGCTGTTGGGGCGGTCATGATCGGGTGGTTTCAGGTGTTTTGTGAAGAAAGCAAATTGTCCAGATTATCGGGGGTGAGAGCTAGACTGCTGAGAATTTCGAGCGTATGCGCGCCGACGGGTGCAATGTCTGGCATCTCCAGGGGCGTGGCCGAGAACCGCGGCGCAGGGGCGGCCTGCAGCACGCCGGCACGCTCGATATAGCTCTGGCGCGCAGCGATGTGTGGGTGGCGGGCGGCCTCGTGTGGCGCCAGCACGGGCGCCCAGCAGGCGTCACTGCCACCCAGGCAGGCCTCCCATTCAGCGCGTGTGCGCGAGCGCATGAGTGCTGCCATGGCTTGCCTGAGTTCGGGCCACAGGGCGGGGTCGTTCTGGCCGCGGACAAAACGCGCGTCGCCGTCCAGTCCCAGGCGCGCGAGCAACTCGGCATAGAACTTGGGTTCCAGCGGCGCAAAGTTGATCCAGCCACCGTCCCTGCACTGGTAGCTTTGCGCCGCCCAATGCGAACAATCAAACGCCTGCGTGCCCCGCTCGAATCCGCCGCCGCGCCGCTGGATGGCGCCCAGCATCAGGTTCAGCATGTGGGCCGCGCCATCGACGATGGCGGCATCGACGACCTGCCCTTGCCCGGTGCTGCGCGCATGTTGCAGGGCGGCCAGCAGCCCCACCGCCAGATAAAGCGCGCCCCCGGCCACATCGCCCAGTACGGTGGATGGCGCCATCGGTGGTTCACCGGCGGGGCTGGCAAACCAAAGAGCGCCGCTGAGGGCGGTGTAATTGCTGTCGTGGCCGGCGCGCGGCGCCCACGGCCCATCCTGGCCCCAGCCCGTCATGCGCCCGTACACCAGCGCGGGCCGGCGCTGCAGGCACACCTCCGGCCCCAGGCCTAGGCGTTCCATCACGCCTGGGCGCATGCCCTCGATCAGCAGGTCGGCGTCCTCGCACAGACGCAGCACGGCCTCCGCGGCGACGGGATCCTTGAGATTCAACACCACCGATTGCTTGCCGCGGCTGGTGATGGCATGGGGACGTTCCGGCGCGGCCAGGCGCTCCGGCGGCTCGACGGCGATCACGGTCGCTCCCAGGTCGGCCAGCAACATGCCGCAGAACGGGCCGGGCCCGATGCCGCTGATTTCGATCACTTTGACGCCTGCAAGTGGGCCCATGTTGTGCACTCCTTGTTTGAGATGGATGAGATGGGCAGGCCAGAACGTACGTGCCGGACTGCGTGAAAACCCTATTTGCGAAATCATACAAACTTACCGAACATACGGTAAGTATGTTGAGGGCAAATATGAAAGCAGACAACACAACTTCCCAAATCGAAAAGCCCGGCCTCTGCGGCTGGGACGCCCATCAGAGCCCATTTCTCAAGGGAGTGCGCTGCACAGCATGTGATGAAGTAGCGTTTCCGCCACAACACTACGGATGCGAGCGCTGCGGCAGCAGCGACCTGGCCGATGTCGAACTGGCCGCGCAAGGCGTGGTGCTGGGCAGCAGCCAGGTACACATCCATGCCCAGCCCGAGCCTGTGGTGCCCTTCACGGTGGCCGAGGTCCGCCTCGACGCCGGCCCGGTGGTCCGCGCCCTGCTGGACGTGGGGCACGAAGCGGGCGACTGGCATGGCCGGCGCGTTCATGGCGTGCTGCGACAGCACGGGCAAGACCCCGCGGTTCTGGAATTCCGATTCGGAGTGGCGGCATGAAGCGAACACTGAAGGACCTGCGGCCGGTCTACGTGGTAGGCATTGGCTGGCACCGCTACCAGGATCCATCTGATACGCCGTATGTGGCCCTGGGCCTGACTGCCGCGCGCCAGGCGCTGGCAGACGCCGGTGTGCCCATCGCCAGCGTGGACACGGCCTATGTTGCCCGGGCACTGCTAGGCATGGCCTGCGGCCGGCCCATCCTGCGCCACCTTGGTGCGACGGGCCTGCCTATCGCACATATCGAAAACGCTTCGGCCTCCGGCTCCACGGCGTTCCGCAATGCCTGCATCGAAGTCGCCAGCGGCCTGGCCGATACCGCGCTGGTGCTGGGCGTGGACAAGCGCGCGCCGGTGGTCCGCGCCGAGACGCAGGCCGGCATCGAGCAACTGGCCAGCGAATACATCGCGCCGTTCACACACTTTGCGCTGCTGGCGGACAAATACGTGCATCGCTCGGGGGCCGACATGCGCGACATCGCGCTGGCGGCAGTGAAAAACCACAACAACGGCGCGCTCAACCCCAATGCCCAGCGCCAGAAGCCGCGCACCCTGGAGGAAGTGCTTGGGGGACGCAAAGTGTCTGGCGACCTCACGGTACTGCAATGCACCCCGGTCGGCGAAGGCGCGGCAGCCGTGGTGCTGATGTCCGAGGAAGCGATCAAGGAGCACGGTATCGATCCCAGCCGCGCGGTGCGCGTGCTGTCGTCGGCCGCCCGGAGCCAGGCCGTGTACAAGGACGCCACCGCGTTCGATGAACTGCTGACACAGGCCACCTGTGTGCAGGCGCTGCAGGAGGCCGGCGTAGCACCCACAGCGCTTGACGTGGTCGAGTTGCACGACGCCTTCGCGATCGAGGAAGTGCTGTACGTCGAGGCCATGGGCCTGTGCAAGCCGGGCCAGGCCATACCGGCCTTGAAGGCGGGCGAGTTCCACATCGGCGGCCGAGTGGCCGTGAGCCCATCCGGTGGGCTCATTGCCATGGGACACCCGATCGGCCCCACCGGCGTGGGTCAGATCGCCGAAATCACGCTGCAGTTGCGCGGCGAGGCCGGGCAGCGGCAACAGCCTCGGGCGCGCACGGGGCTAGCGCACATGGTGGGCGTAGGCGCCGTCTGCTACGCGCACGTGCTGAGCATCTAAACCGCCCGAACATAACCAGGAGACATACACATGATCGACTACATGGTCGAATTCGACGAGGACACGCGTGCCATCGCGGACCTCACCCGTAAGCTGGTCCAAAAGCACCAGATGCCGCTGGAGGCCAAGAAACTGCAGGGCGGCGAAGTCACCCCGGAGGATCTGTTGCCTGGCACCAAGGCTGCCAAGGAGGTGGGCCTGTGGGGGCTGACACTGCCCGAGGAGCTGGGGGGCGCCAAGCTGACGATGACGCAGCAACTGGCGGTCATCGAGGAGAACTACCGATGCCTGGTGCCGCTGCGCTTCGGGGGGCAGGTGCCGCCCTTCCTCTTCAACGCCAAGGGCGTGCAAAAGGAGCGATATCTCGACCCCTGCCTGAATGACCGACTGCGTTACGCGTTTGCACAGACCGAGCCTTCGGGCGGGGCGGATCCCGGCAATGCGATCCAGACCAAAGCGGTCAAGAAAGGGGATAAGTGGGTAATCAATGGCACTAAGGTCTTCATCTCCCACGTCGCAATGGCGGAGGTGATCTTCGTCGTGGCTGTGACCGACCAGGACAAGCGCCAGCACGGCGGCATCTCCATGTTTGCGGTGGAGAAGTCCAACCCGGGCCTGAACGTGTCGCGTGACATCCAGATACTGGACGGCATGGTCATCAACGAGTTGATCTTCGACAACTGCGAAGTGTCCGAGGACGCATTGATTGGCGCCAGCGGCGAAGGCTTTCGCAACGCCCAGATCATCCTGTCGCAGGCGCGCTTTGGCGTGGGCGCGCGCGCGCTGGGCATCGCCATGCGCACGCTGGAGATGATGACTGACTACGCCAAGCAGCGCACGGCGTTTGGCTCACCCCTGTCGCAAAAGCAGGCGGTGCAGGCCATGGTCGTGGATTCATGGATCGACATCAACCAGTGCCGCCTGATGATGTACGCCGCCGCCAGGAAGGCCGATGCCGGTCACGACACGCGCGTCGAGGCCAGCCTGATCAAGATGCAGGCCACCGAGGTGGTCGGCCGCGTGCTCGACCGCGGCGTGCAGATCTTCGGCGCGGCCGGGGTGTCGCTCGATAACCCCATCGCGCACTGGTATCGCTCGCAGCGCCCCGCACGCATCTATGAAGGTCCGAGCGAGGTGCACAAGTACCACGTGCTGGCCCGCCACCTGTTTCGCTGATGGATGGACATCCCGATGACAACCGCACCAACCTTGCCTGAACACTGGGCCCAGGTTCAGCCCGACCGACCGGCCCTGCTGGCCGGAGACGAAATCCTGAGCTGGCGCGAGCTGAACACGCTGGCCGACAACATCGCCAACCAGCTGGCCCGCCGCGGCGTCGGAGCCGGCGACATCGTGGCGCTGCGGATGCAGACCACGTCGCAATGGGTAGCCTTGATGCTGGCGCTGTCCAAGCTCAAGGCCCGGCTGCTTGGTATCAACTGGCGGCTGGTCGCCGACGAGGTCAATTATGTCCTGGAGAACGCCGGCGCCAGGATGCTGATCCTGGACGACGAGCAGCCCCAGGCGCTCATTGAGGGGATATCCGTACTGGCGCGGGACGTCATCGTTCCCGTGGCCAAGACCGGCGCCGAGAGCCAATGGAACGCGCTGATCCAGCCGGCCGGAGCGCCCATCATCATGAGCGAACTGTGCGAGCAGATCATCTACACCTCGGGGACCACGGGCAAGCCCAAGGGCGTGGAGCGTCATCTGCGGCCCGAGCCGGGCAATGAGCGCCTGAACCGCTACCTGGAAGCCCAGGGCGGAGCGTACAAGCGCTACCAGGCGTCCGACGTAGTGCTGGTGTCCATGCCCCTGCACCACGGCTCCGGCCCTTCGCAGGTGCGTGTGGCGATGGCGAGCGGCTCCATGCTGGTCTTGCAGAACCGCTTCGACGCCGCCGAGTGGTTCGACCTGGCCGAGAAGCACGGCGTTACACACTGGACGGGCGTCCCCACCATGTACAAGCGGCTAAAGAGCTATCAGGAGGCCTCTGGTCGCCAGGTCCCGCGCCTCAAGAGCATGGGCATTGGCGCTGCGCCCGTGCCCATGGCAATCAAGCGGTGGGTGCACGAACAGTTCGGGCCGGTGCTGCATGAAGGCTACGGCTCGACCGAGACCGGCATGGTCGCGGGCATGAAGCCCGAGGAACACTTCAGGAAACCCGGCTCCAGCGGACTCCCCTATGACGGGGTGGAAGTGGAAATCCGCGATGAGGACGGCAAGCCATGCCCTCGCGGCACCGTCGGCGAGATCTGGGTCGACACCCCGGCCGTGATCAAGCGCTATCTCAACGCGCCGCCGCTGGATGAGGACACGCTTGATGCCCGCGGCTTCTTCCGCACGGGCGACATGGGGCATCTCGATGAAGACGGCTATCTCTACATCACCGACCGCGCCAAGGACATGATCATTTCGGGCGGGGTCAACATCTATCCGGCGGAAATCGAGGCCGCTTTCTACCAGCACCCTGGCTTGCTCGACATCGCGGTGGTCGGCCTGCCCGACGAAGAATTCGGCGAGAAGGTGGTGGCCTACTACGAATCCAAAGACGGGCAGCCCATTGCCGAGGACGAACTGGCCGCGCTGGGGCGATCGCACCTGGCGTCGTACAAGCGCCCTCGAAATTTCGTGCATGTCGCCGAACTGCCGCGCAATGCCGTCGGCAAGATCCTGAAGCGTGAGCTTCGCCAACCTCATTGGAAGAACCAGGAGCGCAACGTATGACTTTGAACTTGACCAACCTCAATGGAAAGATCGCGGCCGTAACCGGCGCGGGCCAGGGCGTGGGCCGCGAGGTAGCGCTGCACTTCGCGAAGAGCGGCGCCCGGGCCGTGATCGTCAACGACTACTATGCCGAGCGGGCGCAGGCCGTGGTGCAGGAAATCGAGGCGCTGGGTGTGAAGAGCGTGGCCGCCGTGTGCGACGTGACCGACCACACGCAGGTCAAGGCCGTGTTTGCGCAGGCCGCGCACGAGGCCGGCGGCAGCATCGACATCCTGGTCAACAACGCCGGCAATTCTGGCGTCAATCCTGACCCGGAAGCACGCAAGCATTTCTGGGAAGTCGGCGAGGCGGCCTGGGACAGCTTTATCCGCGTCAATTTCTACGGCGTCATCAACTGCACGGCGGCAGTAGTGCCCGGCATGATCGAAAAGAACGCGGGCCGGCTGATCACCATCATCTCCGACGCCGGCCGCGTGGGCGAGCCTAACCTGGAGATCTACTCCGGCGCCAAGGCCGGGGCCGCCGGATTCATGCGCGGCACGGCCAGAGCCCTGGGGCGCTACAACATCACGGCCAATTGCGTGGCCATCTCCGCCACGGCGACGCCGGCGATTGCGGCGCGCCTGGAGGCCGATCCCGACAGGACAAAGAAGATGCTCTCGAACTACGTGATCCGCCGCGTGGGGCAGCCCGAGGACGTGGCCAACATGGTGTTGTTCCTGGCCTCGGAGTCCAGCGCGTGGATCACCGGCCAGACCTATCCGGTCAACGGTGGGTTTTCGTTCAACCTGTGAGGAGCGCAGCATGACAACCGAGCAAGTCGCAGTGCTGGAGAAAAGAGATGGGGTGGCCGTTATCACCCTGAACCGGCCCGAGGTCAAGAATTGCTGCAATAACGCGATGGCGATCGCGCTGCAGGACATCATGGACGAGATCGACGAGGACAGGAACTGCTTCGTCGCCGTCATCCATGGTGCCGGCGGCAACTTCTCGACCGGCGCCGACCTGAAGGAAGCGGCCAGCGGCGCCAAGCGCACCAAGCTGCGCCGCGGCGGCTTCGGCTGCTTCGTGCACCCGCTGCGCAAGCCGCTGATCGCCGCCGTCGAGGGCTATGCCGTGGGCGGGGGCTTCGAACTGTGCCTGACCTGCGACATGGTGGTGGCCGCGGCCAACGCCAAATTCGGCCTGCCCGAGGTCAAGCACAACCTCGTGGCGGTGGGCGGCGGGCTGTTCCGCCTGCCCAAGAAGATTCCTTACAACATCGCCTTCGAGATGGCCTTGACCGGCAAGATCTACGACGCCGACTTCCTGCGGCCCTACGGCATCCTGAACCGGGTGGTCGAGCCGGGCACGGCCCTGGACTGCGCCATGGAGCTGGCCCGCATGATGCTGGTGAACGGACCGACAGCGCTGGCAGCGTCCAAGCGCATCATGTCCAAGGCCTTCGAATGGCCAGAGCTGGAAGCCTGGGAGAACCAGATTCCCATCGCCCAGGTCGCGCTCAATTCCAAGGACCGGGTTGAAGGACTCAAGGCTTTTGCGGCCAAGCGCGCTCCGGTCTGGTCGGGCGAATAGCGCCAAAAACAAGGAGGAGACAGGTATGCAAAGACGAAGCTTTCTGCTGGGCTCCGCGGCGGCGGCCACGGCATGGGCAGCGAGTTCGCCACTACTTGCGCAGGAAAAAAACCCCATCAGCATCATCTTGCCCCTGGGCGGCGGCTCAGGAGGCGACACCAGCACGCGTATCCTCGCCGATGTCCTGTCCCGCGAACTGCAGCGCACGGTGATCGTCGAGAACAAGCCGGGCGCCGACACCATGATCGCCACGCAGTACGTGTTGAACGGCCCGGCCGATGGGACGCGCGTGCTGATGCTTTCGCCCAGCAACATGGTGATCGTTCCGCTGATCAACAAGAGCCTGCGCTTCAATCCGGAAACCCAGCTGCAACCCATCATCACCTCTGCGCGAGGCGGTGCCGCTCTGGTCGTGAAGACGGGCAGGTACAAGTCGCTGGCCGAGTTCATCGCCTACGCCAAGGCCAATCCGGGCAAGGCGTCGCTGGCAACGTATAGTGGGCACTACTACAAGCTGCTGGCGCTGATGATCCAGCGCGACCTCGGCATCCAGCTCAACAACGTGCAATACAAGGCCCCGGCGCCCGCGCTCAGCGATGTGGTAGGCGGCAATGTAGACGCGATGATCATCGACGCTGGCGGCGCGCGCGAATTCTTCCGCGCCGGCAAGATCCATCTACTCGCCTTGACACACGAGCGCAGGCCCCCAGCGTTCCAGGATGTGCCAACCTTCAGTGAGTTGGGATATCCCGGTTCGACGGCTTACGTCTGGATCGGCTACGGGGTCAAGGCCGGTACGCCACCCGAGATAGTTCGGCGCTTGTACAAGGGGCTCTCCGCCGCGCTTAAGTCCAAAGAGTATCTGGCCTATGTGGAGCAATCCAGCGCCGGCTCAGAGACGGTCGATTTCGACCCGGAGAAGACCAGGCTCTATGTGCAGGACGAACGCAAGCGCTTTGCGCATTTGATTGAAAAGACCGGGTATACGAACTGATGGATTGACATGGCTTGGCGCTCTGCATGATGTGCAGATGCCTGAGCATCCGATAGGGAGGATTGCATGAGTTTGCCTTCTTCGCTGGCATCGCGCCTGCGCCTGCCGCTGATTGCCGCACCCATGCTGCGCGTGTCCGGCCCGGAACTGGTTGCGGCCGCGTGCTGCAGCGGCATTATCGGCGCGTTTCCGACGGTCAATGCCCGCGGCGCCGAGCAGCTGGACGCCTGGCTTGCGCAGATCAAGGCCCGGTGCGCCGAGGCGCCCGGCCCGGTCGCGCCGGTCTGCCCAAACATCATCATGCGGCGCCAGGCCACGCTGGATGAGGACCTGCGGGTCCTCATCCGCCACCGGGTGGAAATGGTCATCGCCAGCGTAGGCTCGCCCGAGGCTGTCATCCAGCCGCTGCACGACATCGGCTGCCTGGTGTTCGCCGACGTGGCATCCATCCGCCATGCGGAGAAGGCGCTAGCGGCCGGGGCCGACGGCCTGATCTTGCTCACGGCCGGGGCCGGCGGGCAGACCGGCTGGGCCAACCCCTTTGCCTTTGTGCGTGCCGTGCGGCAGATGTTCGACGGCCCCATCGTGCTGTCAGGCGGCATGTCCGACGGTGCCGCGCTGTGGGCGGCCCGCACGCTAGGCTGCGATCTGGGCATGATGGGCACACGCTTCATTGCCACGCATGAAAGCCTGGGCGCCGACCGCTACAAGGCCATGCTTGTGGACAGCCGGCTCGACGACGTGATGTTGACGCAGGCCTTCACGGGGCTGGACACCAATATGCTGCGCCCGTCCGTAATCGCCGCCGGCCTTGACCCCAAGGCGCTGGCTGGCCCCATCACGCCGGAGCGGGCGACCGAGCTGTACAGCGAGCACCACAACGGCGGCCGCGCGCCGCGCCGCTGGGTCGATGTCTGGAGCGCGGGGCATTCGGTGTCAGGAGTCGACGCGGTGCAGGACGTGGCCGGGCTGGTGGACGAGCTGCTGGCCCAGTACAAGGCCGCGCAGCAAGACACCACGGGCCTGCTGGTCTCGGCCTGACGTCATGGACACGCACGCATCGGACTCGGCGCCGGACCCCATGCTCCAGACCCGGCTGACCGCGCTGCTGGGGATCCGCTATCCCATCCTGCTCGGCGGCATGCACCACCTCGGCACGTCCGGCGTAGTGGCCGGCGTGGTGAACGCCGGCGCCATGGGCTACATCGCCGCGCGCTCGTTCGATTCGCTGGACGACTACCGCGCCGACCTGCGCCGCTGCCGCGAGCTGACCGGCAGGCGCCCGTTCGGCGTCAACCTCACCATCTCGCGCCGCGACGGCTTCAATCGGAGGGTGCCGGACTGGATTCGCATCGCCTTCGAGGAAGGCGTGCGCCTGTTCGAGAGCGCCGGCAGTTCGCCGGAGGCGCTGGTGGGGCCCATCCACGAAGGCGGCGGCATCCTTGTCCACAAATGCCCCAGCGTTCGCCACGCGGTGACGGCGCAGCGGCTGGGCGTGGATGCGGTGGCGCTGGTCGGGCTGGAGGAGGGCGGCCACCCGGGCGCCAACCAGTTGTCGGCCTTCGTCAACGGTGCCTTCGCGCTGGAGCGGCTGGAGATTCCGCTGGTGATCGGCGGCGGCATCGGCAGCGGCCGACAGATCGCGGCGGCGCTGGCGCTGGGAGCCGACGGGGTGGTGATGGGCAGCCGCTTCATGGTGGCCAGCGAAATCGCCGCCCATGTAGCGCTCAAGGCGCGCATCGTTGCTGCCGACGAACATTGCTCGACCACCATCCTCGCCAGTCTGGGCGACACCTGGCGCGTGCTGCGCAACGAGACGGCGCGCGCCGTGCAGGAACTGGAAGCCGGCGGCGCCCGCAGCCATGCCGAGTTCGGTGACCTGATCCTGTCGTCGCGCACGCGGGAGCGGGTGTACGAGGGTGGCAACGTCGAGGCCGGCATCGTCTCGCTCGGCCCGGCGGGCGGCTTTGCCGACGCGATCGAGCCGGCGGAGCGTATCGTCGCCCGGCTGGTGGCAGACGCCCGCCGTGCTTGTAGAGCGATTGGTCGACGTTGGGCTGAGGCGGCACCTTGACCAAGATCGTTGCCTCGATCGACGGCTTCGGCGCGCCTTAAGCGTCCGCTTCTCGGCCTTTGCCGCTACCTGCAGGCCCGGCCAAGCTCGCTCGTTCCGAAATACAAACCTTCAAGTCGCCTGTAGTGCCGCCGCACAAACAAAAAAGCCCAGCCACTTCTGGCTGGGCTCATCTGATCTTCGATGGGGTCAACTACTAATCCTGCTACTTACGAAACCCTTGGCCTGTTGCCCTTTGTAGGCCAGTAGCACTACCAAGATCCGGCTGTAGCAGAGTTGTGGCGCCAGTATTACTTTGGCGCCTTCGACGGCATCAAGATCAAACGTCGATATTCCGCGCCACCAGCGCATTGCTCTCGATGAAGTTCCTGCGCGGCTCCACATCGTCGCCCATCAGCGTGGTGAAGATCTGGTCCGCCGCGATGGCATCTTCGATCTGCACCTTCAGCAGGCGGCGCTGGGTGACGTCCAGCGTGGTTTCGTAGAGCTGCTCGGGGTTCATCTCGCCCAGGCCCTTGTAGCGCTGGCGCGAGACGCCGCGCTCGGCTTCGGACAGCAGCCAGGTCATGGCGGCGTGGAAGTCGCCCACGGTCTGGTCGCGCAGCTTGTCGCCTTCGCCGCGGCGCACCTTGGTGCCGTCGGGGATCAGGCCCTGGAAGGTCTGGGCGGCCTTGGCCAACGCGGCGTAGTCGGCGCCGTGGACGAAGTCGGCGTCCAGGTGCGACAGGCGCACGTTGCCGTGCTGGCGGCGTGCGATCATCAGGCGGTGCTTGTCGGTCTTCTCGTCGAACTGGGCGTAGACATCGGCGGTGCCGTCGTTGTTGACGGCGGCGCCGTTGAGCGTCTTGGCGTGCATCTCGGCCAGCTTGACCTTGAGCGCCTCGGCGGAGGCCTCGGCGGCGGCGGCGCTGTCGAGGTCGAGCGTGATGCCATCGGCGATGGCACGCAGGGCGTCAGTGTCGACGATGCGCGACAGGCGGCCGATCACGCCTTCGGCGAGCTGGTACTGGCGTGCGAGCTCGCCCAGCGCTTCGCCGGAGATCTCGCTGCCGTCAGGGCGCACCAGGGCGGACTTTTCCAGCGCCAGGCGCAGCATGTAGGCGTTGAGCTCGACGTCGTCCTTGATGTAACGCTCTTCCTTGCCGTGCTTGACCTTGTACAGCGGCGGCTGCGCGATGTAGACGTAGCCGCGCTCGATGATGTCGGGCATCTGGCGGTAGAAGAAGGTCAGCAGCAGGGTGCGGATGTGCGAGCCGTCCACGTCAGCATCGGTCATGATGATGATGCGGTGGTAGCGCAGCTTCTCGAGGTTGTAGTCGTCCTTGCCGATGCCGGTGCCCAGCGCGGTGATCAGCGTCAGCACTTCCTGGCTGGACAGCATCTTGTCGAAGCGGGCGCGCTCCACGTTGAGGATCTTGCCCTTGAGCGGCAGGATGGCCTGGAACTTACGGTCGCGGCCCTGCTTGGCGGAGCCGCCTGCGGAGTCACCCTCGACCAGGAAGAGTTCGGACAGGGCCGGGTCCTTTTCCTGGCAGTCGGCCAGCTTGCCGGGCAGGCCGATGCCGTCCAGCACGCCCTTGCGGCGCGTCATCTCGCGAGCCTTGCGCGCGGCTTCGCGGGCGCGGGCCGAGTCGACGATCTTGCTGCAGATGATCTTGGCGTCGCTGGGCGTTTCCAGCAGGAAGTCGTTCAGGGCCTTGGAGACCAGTTCTTCCACGGGCAGGCGCACTTCGGAGGAGACCAGCTTGTCCTTGGTCTGCGAGCTGAACTTGGGCTCGGGCACCTTGACGGAGAGCACGCAGGCCAGGCCTTCGCGCATGTCGTCGCCGGTGGTCTCGACCTTGGCTTTTTTGGCGATCTCGTTTTCTTCGATGTACTTGTTGATGACGCGGGTCATCGCGGCGCGCAGGCCGGTCAGGTGGGTGCCGCCATCCCGCTGCGGGATGTTATTGGTGAAGCAGAGCACCTGCTCGTTGTAGCCATCATTCCACTGCATGGCCACTTCCACGGCGATGCCTTCCTTCTCGGCATTGGCGTAGAAGATGGTGGGATGCAGCGTGGTCTTGGCGCGGTTGATGTACTCGACGAAACCCTTCACGCCGCCGGAGAAGGCGAAGTCTTCTTCCTTGCCGGTGCGCTGGTCGGTGAGCCTGATGTGCACACCGTTGTTCAGGAACGAGAGCTCGCGGATGCGCTTGGAGAGCACCTCGTAGTGGAACTCGACGTTGGTGAAGATGGCTTCGTCGGCGAGGAAGTGCACCTCGGTGCCGCGCTTGTCGGTAGGGCCGATCACCTTCATCGGCGACACTTCCGCCGACTGGCCGTCGGGGCCGGTCGCGGTTTCGACGAGGCGGTTCTGCACCGCGCCCTGGGCGAACTCCAGCAGGTGGACCTTGCCGTCGCGGCGCACGGTCAGGCGCAGCCACTTGGACAGTGCGTTGACGCAGGACACGCCCACGCCGTGCAGGCCGCCCGACACCTTGTAGCTGTTCTGGTTGAACTTGCCGCCGGCGTGCAGCTCGGTCATGGCGATCTCGGCCGCGCTGCGCTTGGGCTCGTGCTTGTCGTCGAACTTGACGTCGGGCGGGATGCCGCGGCCGTTGTCGATGATCGAGATCGAGTTGTCGGTGTGGATCGTGACCTGGATCTCGGTGCAGTAGCCGGCCAGCGCCTCGTCGATGGAGTTGTCCAGCACCTCGAACACGAGGTGGTGCAGGCCGGTGCCGTCGGAGGTGTCGCCGATGTACATGCCGGGACGCTTGCGTACCGCCTCCAGGCCTTCCAGGATCTGGATCGAGGAGGCTCCGTAGCTGTTTTCCTGTTGCGGTTTCTGCTGTTCGGTCATGTTTTCCTACTCACGGCAAATGCGGGGATCGGGCCGGGCGCCGGCATCATGGGCCGGGGCGGGGCGTCGGTGGTCCGCGTGCGGGTTACATAAAAACGGCAAAAGGGGCGGATCCCGCGGATCCTGCCCCTGGTGCGGCGGTCTGGCCGGCCCTGGGGGCCGGCCGCCGTGGCGTGCCGTTCGATGCTCCGGTCTTGCGAATCGCGTCGTTCCTTCTATCGACTAGCTATCAGACTGGGTACCGTCGCATCAGATGCGCATCGGCATGACGACGTACTTGAAGTTATCGTCATCCGGCACGGTGATCAGCGCGCTCGAATTCGAGTCGCCGAGGGCGACCTGCACCTGCTCGCTCTTCAGGTTGGCGAGCACGTCGAGCAGGTAGGTCACGTTGAAACCGATATCCAGGGCATCGCCCGAATAATCGAGTTCGAGTTCTTCCTGTGCCTCTTCCTGGTCCGCGTTGGTGGAACTGATCTTCAGCGTATGGGTGCTGAGGATGCAGCGCACGCCCTTGAACTTGTCGGTGGTCAGGATGGCGGTGCGCTGCAGCGCCTGCTGCAGCTGCACGCGGTCGATGGCGAAGGCGTTCTTGTAGCCCTTCGGGATCACGCGCTGGAAGTCCGGGAACTTGCCTTCGACCAGCTTGGAGATCAGCTCCACGTTGGCGAAGGTGAACTTGACCTGGTTGGCGGCCAGCTGCACCTGCACGGGATCGTCGGTGTCCTCGAGCAGACGCTGCAGTTCCAGGATGGTCTTGCGCGGGATGATGACTTCCTGGCGCGAGCCCACGCCCGCGGCCTCGTTCTCCAGCTCCACGCCGCAGTAGGCCAGGCGGTGGCCGTCGGTGGCCACGGCCATGACCTTCTTGCCGTCCACCACCAGCAGCATGCCGTTCAGGTAGTAGCGGATGTCCTGCTGGGCCATGGCGAAGTGAACCATGGCGAGCAGGTGCTTGAAGGTCTTCTGCGGCAGCGTGACAGTCGCGTTGAACTCGCTCGCCTCGGCCACGGTCGGGAATTCCTCTGCGGCCAGCGTCTGCAGCGCGAAGCGGCTCTTGCCAGACTGCACGGTCATGCGCTTGTCGTTCAGCGACAGGGCGACATCACCGTCGGGCATCGCGCGCAGGATATCCAGCAGCTTGCGGGCGGCCACGGTGGTGGCCACGCTGTCATTGCCCACGCCGCATTCGGCGTGCGTGGTGATCTGGATCTCGATGTCGGTCGAGAGGAAGGAAACGTTGGCCCCGGACTTGCGGATCAGCAGGTTGGCCAGGATCGGGAGGGTGTGGCGGCGCTCCACGATGCCGCTCACGATTTGCAGCGGACGCAGCAGGTTGTCTCGCGAGGTTTTGACCAATTGCATTGAATTTATCCTTCGTCGTTTGTCGTCGGCGACCGCAGGGCCATGGCTCCGTGATTCGCATCGTTCCAAAAATGACTTTGGAATCAAGGAGTTAATATGCCATTGTACCAAAGGATAAGCCGCTGCGGTGAAGCGGGGCGACGTGCGCCGGGCCGTGTGTTGTGCACATGCCGCGGGCGATATGTGCAACATACGTCACGTATTGCCATGGATTGACTGCCTTGCGCAGCACTTCCAGGCGGATTTTCCCGGCAGTTCGTCCCGACTCACCGCAAAGCCTTAGCTCCGGTCACCATGGCACCTTGCCGGCGGTGCTTCTGGTTGATTCCGCTTACTGCTATTTCATTCGGGGCACCCGGCACAAAAGACCGGGCGCGCACCCTACAGTATGCCAGCCCCGCGTGGCGGTTCCGGCAAATTCGCTCCCTCGGCTCCGGTGGAGCGAAGGGATGCCTGATCGCCGCATGCGATGCGCATCGTATGCACATCGCATGATCATGTTCCGCGCCCCGGGGCTCAGCCCTTCAGCGTCTGCTCCAACACGTGCAGCTCGTGGTTGAGCTGCGCGTCCTTGCTGCGCTCATCGGCGATCTTGCGCACGGCGTGCAGCACGGTGGTGTGGTCACGGCCGCCGAACAGCTCACCGATCTCGGGCAGGCTCTTCTGCGTCAGTTCCTTGGCCAGGTACATGGCGATCTGGCGCGGCCGCGCGATATTGGCGGGCCGCTTCTTGCTGTACATGTCCGCGACCTTGATGTTGTAGAAGTCCGCACAGGTCTTCTGGATGTTCTCCACCGAGATCTGGCGGTTCTGCACCGTCAGCAGGTCCTTCAGCGCCTCGCGCGTGACCTCGATGGTGATGTCCTTGCCATGGAAATTGGAGAAGGCCAGGATCTTGCGCAGCGCGCCTTCCAGCTCGCGCACGTTGGAGCGCAGGTGCTTGGCGACGAAGAAGGCGACTTCCTCGGGCACGCTGACGTTCTCGGCGGCGGCCTTCTTCATCAGGATGGCCACGCGCATCTCCAGCTCGGGCGGCTCGATCGCCACCGTCAGGCCGGAATCGAAGCGCGAGATCAGGCGATCGTCGATGCCGCTGATTTCCTTGGGATAGGTATCGCTGGTGATGATCACCTGCGCCCGGTTGGCGATCAGGGCCTCGAAGGCGTAGAAGAACTCTTCCTGCGTGCGGTTCTTGCCGGAGAAGAATTGAATATCGTCGATCAGCAGCAGGTCGAGCGAGTGGTAGTAGCGCTTGAACTCGTCGAAGGCCTTGCGCTGGTACGCCTTGACCACGTCGGAGACATACTGCTCGGCATGGATGTAGCGGATACGCGCGCGCGGGTTCTCCAACAGCATGAAGTTGCCGATCGCGTGGATCAAGTGGGTCTTGCCCAGGCCTACGCCGCCATAGAGATACAGCGGGTTGTATGACTTGCCCGGGTTGTTGGCCACCTGGATGGCGGCGGCGCGCGCAAGCTGGTTGGCCTTACCGGTGACGAAGTTGTCGAAGGTGAGGATGGGATTCAGGCGCGAGCGCTCGTGGACGGTGTCCGACGGCTGCTGGGCACCGCCCATGCCGGCAGGACCCATGCCGGCGCCGCCCGCCTGGGCCGGCACGCGGTAGGAACGCGCGGCGGCCTCGGACGGGTCCATCTGGGCCACGTCGATGTCGGCGATCGCAGCGCCGCCCATGCCGGTCGAGCCTGCGGCCATGCCGCCCATTGCATTGCCCATGCCGCCAGGGTAAGGCGCACCCTGGCCCATGCCACCGCCGAAGCCCGCGGCGCCGGGCTGGACCGGCTGACCGCCTGGCGCGAACCCTTGCGCGCCCTGGCCGAAGCCAGGCGCCGCGCCCGGGTAGTGCCCGGGCTGCATGCCGGCGCCCATGCCTGCATGGGCCTGTCCGGGCTGACCCGGCATGGCACCCGGCATGGCACCCGGATAGGCTCCGGCCTGCGCGCCCCCCGGCGCTCCGGCGGGCGGCGTCAGGTGGGTGCCGGCCAGGCCGCTGGACTGCGCATAGGCCGCCGCGCGGCCAGAGGCCGTTGGGTCGAGCACGAAGTGCACGCTTACGTCGGCCTCCCAGTATTCACAGGCGAGGGAGGTGATGCGGCTGGCGAACTGGCTCTTCACCCAGTCGAGCTTGAAACGGTTAGGCGCGGCGATGCGCAGCGCGTGCGCCTCCTCGTCGAAGGCGACCGGCGCCAGCGGCTTGATCCACGTCTTGAATTGTTGCGGCGTCAGCTCACGCTCGAGTTGCGCGGCTGCCGCCTGCCAGAAATCTTGCATTGTTTTGTTCTGCGAATCGCGACGGATGGGCAATAGGCGCACGCATGCTTCCGCCGCCCGGGCATTGCCATGGTGACCTTCGCTGCCCGGGGATGCTTCCGACGTCCGTCCGGCTGGTCCTAGTCAAACCAACCGCCTGATACGTCGCATCCTGTGCCGGCGCGCCATGTGCGAGCCCGGGTTGCGCGTGCACCACGCCGCCCGTCTGATGTTTGGACCCGGATTGTACCCCCCGCCTCAAGTTATCCACAAAGGATAAGTCTGTGGACAAGTTGTGTAGAAGCGGTGGATGGTTGTGCACAACCCCTTATCCAGCGCGGCTTCCAGGGTTGCCAAAACGACCGGAAAACGAATGGAAACAGTGACTTCCTGCCTGTGGACAGGACTGCCGGGTGCTGCTTACGACATGCCTACTTACCCACCGTCCATTGTGGACAATGCCCGACAGGCCCCGTTTACATGGCGCCACGCTCCTGCCGGCGCGCATGCACCAATGCCTTGACACTGTCCGCGAAAATCGGTTAAATGGCGGGTTCTGCGATGCGGCAGGGGATCTCGTATGCGCATCGCCGGGTCTGACCTGATCCGTACCGTCCGCGCCCGCGGGCCGGACGGCAGGGACGGACAGCGGGCCGAAGCAAGGCTGACTGGGAAAGATTCCGGCGCACTGCGCTCCGGCACGATCCCACCGGTCCAGCAGCAGCGTCGCAAGACGCACGGCCGGCAGCAAAAGACACCCGCAGACGTCGGCAAGACCGCATCCGCGGCAGCCCCAAGCGAACCATACGCGGCGGCCATGGCCCCGGCAGGCGCCGGAGTCGGGCGAACCCAGATCAACCAGAGAGTGCAACATGAAACGTACCTACCAACCTTCCGTTACCCGCCGCAAGCGTACCCATGGTTTCCGCGTGCGCATGAAGACCCGCGGCGGCCGTGCCGTCATCAACGCGCGTCGCGCCAAGGGCCGCAAGCGCCTGGCAGTCTAAGGGCCGGGCGACCGGCTGGCGTGGCGCCGCATGCGCCGCGCTGGCCCCACGCCTCGCCTGCAGGACGGCCGGGAACACTGCAGCCAAGCGCAGCAATCCGCTAGCTTTGCCCAGCGTGCCCGCCCATACCTTTCCCAAAGCCGCAAGGCTGACAAAGACGGATGAGTTTTCATCCGTTTTTGCTTTGCGGCCGCGCCGCCGCAGCCAGCACTTCGTGCTCTACGTGCGCCCGAACGGGCTGCCGCAGGCACGCCTGGGGCTGGTGACGGGCAAGAAGTTCGCCCGGCGCGCGGTCGAGCGCAACCTGATCAAGCGCATGGCGCGGGAACTGTTCCGCCAGCGGCAGGACCAATTGGCCGGCCGCGACGTGTTGCTGCGCCTGCAAGCCAAGTTTCCGCGTGCTGATTTCGCCAGCCGGGCGGCCGTGCGCCGTGCCTGCCTGGCCGAGCTCGGCGCGCTGCTGGATGTGGCGGCGCGGCCCTTGCCGCCGGACGGCGGCGCTCGGCCGACCGCGCCGCCTAAGTCCGAGTCGCCTAAGTCCGAGCCGCAGGCCGCGCCACCCGCCGCACCGCCCGCTGCTTGACCGAGCCATCATCATGAAGCGAGTCCTGCTAGCCCTGCTGCGCGTCTACAAGATCGCCCTGAGCCCGTTTTTCGGCTCGCAGTGCCGCTTCCTGCCGACCTGTTCCGACTACGCGCGCGAGGCGATCGAGCGCCACGGCGCGGGCCGCGGCAGCTGGATGGCTGCCTGCCGGCTGTGCCGTTGTCATCCGTTCGCAAAGGGCGGGTATGATCCCGTGCCTGGCGTCATACCCGAAGCGAGCGCTTCCGAGCCGGCGCCGCGTGTCACCGTCCGGCTCCCCCGACCCTGAATTCCCCAGACCACAGCGAGACATGGATATCAAACGCACCATACTCTGGGTCATCTTCGCGATGTCCCTCGTGCTGCTCTACGACAACTGGCAGCGCGCCACGGGTCATCCGTCGATGTTCTTCCCGAGCGCCAACCAGCAGCAGGCAGCCGCCTCGGGCGCTGCGGCCAGCGCGCCGGCCGCTCAGGGCGACGTGCCCAAGGCCACCGGCGCGAGCAGCGCTGCTGCCCCGGCGGCCGCGCCGCAAGCCGCGGCACAGCCGGCCGGCGAGCAGATCGTGGTGACCACCGACCAGGTCCGCGCCACCATCGACACGACCGGCGGCATCCTCTCGCGTCTGGAGCTGCTGAACCAGCATGAGAAGGACGGCAAGCCGGTGGTGCTGTTCGAGCGCGACGCCACGCGCACCTACCTGGCCCGCTCCGGCCTGATCGGCGGCGAACTGCCGAACCACACCACGGTGTTCACGGCCGCTCCCGGCCCGCGCACCATGGGCAGCGCCGATACGCTGGAAGTGCCGCTGACGGCCGAGAAGAACGGCGTCAAGCTGGTCAAGACGTATATCTTCCGCAAGGGCAGCTACGTCGTCGACACGCGCTTTGCCGTGACCAACGACAGCGCCCAGCCGATCTCGCCGACGCTGTACCTGGAACTGGTGCGTGACGGCAGCAAGGTGGAGCAGTCGCAGTTCTACAGCACCTTCACCGGCCCGGCCGTCTATACCGACGCCGACAAGTACCACAAGATCAAGTTCGAGGACATCCCCAAGGGCAAGGCCTCCGTGCCCGCCGCGGCCGACAACGGCTGGGTGGCGATGGTGCAGCACTACTTCGCCTCGGCCTGGATCCCGCAGACCAGCAAGCAGCACAGCTTCTACGTCGAAGCGATCGACAGCAACCTGTTCCGCGTGGGCATCCAGCAGCCGCTGGGCCAGATCGCGCCGGGTGCCACGGTGACCACCGATGCGCGCCTGTTCGCCGGCCCGCAGGAAGAGCGCATGCTGGAGAAGATCACCCCGGGCCTGGAACTGGTGAAGGACTACGGCTGGCTGACCATCCTGGCCAAGCCGATCTTCTGGCTGCTGGAGAAGCTGCACGGCTTCCTGGGCAACTGGGGCTGGTCGATCATCCTGTTGACCGTGCTGATCAAGTTGGTGTTCTTCCCGCTGTCGGCCGCGAGCTACCGCTCGATGGGCAAGATGAAGGACCTGCAGCCGCGCATGACGGCGATCCGCGAGCGCTACAAGGGCGACCCGCAGAAGATGAACCAGGAGATGATGGCGCTGTACCGCACCGAGAAGGTCAACCCGCTCGGCGGCTGCCTGCCCATCGTGATCCAGATCCCGGTCTTCATCGCGCTGTACTGGGTGCTGCTGTCGTCGGTGGAAATGCGCGGCGCGCCGTGGCTGGGCTGGATCCATGACCTGTCGCTGCCCGATCCGTTCTACATCCTGCCGATCGTGATGGCCGTGTCGATGTTCGTGCAGACCAAGCTGAACCCGACCCCGCCGGACCCGGTCCAGGCCAAGGTCATGATGATCATGCCGCTGGTGTTCTCGTTCATGTTCTTCTTCTTCCCGGCCGGCCTGGTGATGTACTGGGTGACGAACAACGTGCTGTCGATCGCCCAGCAGTGGCAGATCAACCGCATGCTCGGCAAGGGCAAGGCCAAGGCGGCGGCAGCGAAGAGCTGATCGCGGCATTGCCGCATGGAATGGAAAAAGCCCGGCGCATGCCGGGCTTTTTCTTTTGGGGCGGGAAATGCCCGCCGCCGTGGCCTGTCGGCCGGCTAAAAGCAGGCCCCGGGCGCCCGGCTGACACCGCGCGCAGCCGATGTCAGCCCTGACTGACTTGGGCGGATCAGACCAGCGTCAGCGTCACGTCGATATTGCCGCGCGTGGCGTTGGAGTACGGGCAGACGATGTGCGCCTTGTCCACCAGCGCCTGCGCCACGGCCCGGTCGACACCCGGCAGCGAGACCTGCAGTTCCACCTCGATGCCGAAGCCGGTGGCGATGGCGCCGATGCCGACCTTGCCGGTGATCGAGGTATCGGCCGGCAGGGCCACCTTCTGCTGGGCGGCGACATACTTCAGAGCACCGATAAAGCACGCCGAATAGCCCGCGGCAAACAGCTGCTCAGGGTTGGTGCCGTCGCCGCCGGCGCCGCCGAGTTCGCGCGGCGTGGTCAGCTTGACGTCCAGCACGCCGTCGGACGAGACGGCACGGCCGTCGCGGCCGCCGGTGGCTTGGGCCTGGGCACGGTAGAGGACTTTTTCGATCGACATGGTGCACTCCTTAGGGGTTGGGTCGATGGTCTTCCTGCATCTTCTTGCTGCATTGGCCGGCACCGTCATCCTGGCGACGATGCCGATTCACATAGCTAGCGATTAAATCGTGCACTATATGTTTCTCATATCAGTCTGCCGCGATACTGTCTGCAGCAGGATCTTGGCCGCAACACACCTGCGTGAGGCGGGGTTCACCGCGCCTGCCTGCGGCACCCGCTGCAACGGGTACGCACCGCCGCGCATCGCTTGCGCGCCAGTTGCGCGCTGGCTGCCCCTGCCGCCTACTGCTGCTCCGCCTCCGTGGCGAAGCGTTCACGCAGTTCATCCAGCCCGCGCTTCAACCCGATCAACTCCTCCACGCTGCAGGCCGAAGCGCACAGCAGCGCTTCCGGCACCTTCTTGGCCGGTGCCTTCAGCGCCCGGCCTGCTTCCGTCAGGCTGATGATCACCTGGCGCTCGTCGGCCGCGGCGCGTTCGCGTGTCAGCAGGCCCTGCGCTTCCATGCGCTTGAGCAGCGGGGTCAGCGTTGCCGAATCCAGGTACAAGCGGCTGCCGATATCCGAGACGGTCAGCCCGTCCTGCTCCCACAACACCAGCATGACAAGGTATTGCGGGTAAGTCAGTCCTAACGGACGCAGCAGCTTGCGGTACAGCTTGTTCAGCGCCAGGGACGTCGAATACACGGAAAAGCAGAACTGGTGGTCCAGTAGTTGGGCCGAGGGCGGCAGTTCGGGTGGCGTGCGTTGCGTGTCCATGGAGCGAATATAGATAGCGCACGATTTAATTGCAAGCAATTTTTCTGCGCGGCTTCTGCGCGGGACAGGCCAGCGCGCCCGCTGTTTCTGGTACGCGCCCGGCGCGGACTATGCGCCTCTTGGGCAAACCCGTCGGCGCGGTCTGGATAGTGCGCTCCGGGTGATCTGGAAATCATAGCTTGTCGGGCCTATGCTAGCGCCATCGTGCCGCCGCGCCGCCCGCCGCTGCGGCCAACCTCCACAAGGAAAGGAATCGAGATGAGCTGGTCGGCCAAGCAATATGTGGCGTTCGAGGATGAACGCACCCGTCCGGTGCGCGATCTGCTGGCGGCAGTGCCGACCCAGGACGTGCGCCGCGCCGTGGACCTGGGCTGCGGCCCGGGCAACTCCACCGAGGTGCTGCTGCAGCGCTACCCCGGCGCCGAGGTCAGCGGCCTGGACAATTCCGACGACATGATCGATGCGGCACGCAAGCGCCTGCCGCAGCTGCAGTTCCGCCTGGTCGGCATCGAGGGCTGGCAGCCGGAGGCGCCGCCGGACGTGATCCTGGCCAACGCGGTGCTGCAGTGGGTGCCGGACCACCACAAGGTGCTGCCCGAGCTCATCGGCAAGCTGGCGCCGGGCGGCAGCCTGGCCTTGCAGATGCCGGACTCGCTGGACGAGCCGGCCCACCGGCTGATGCGGGAGGTCGCCGCCACCGGCCCCTGGGCGCCCAAGCTGGTCGATGCCGCCAATGCGCGCACCGGCCTGTGCACGCCGACCGAGTACTACGCGATGCTGCGCCCGCATGCGTCGCGCGTGGACGTCTGGCTGACCGTCTACCATCACCCGCTGGCGGCGGGCCCGTCCGCGATCGTGGAATGGTTCAAGGGCAGCGGCCTGCGGCCCTTCCTGCAGGCGCTGGACGAGGCTGAGCGCGCCGACTACCTCGCGCGCTACCAGGAGGCCGTGGCGCGCGCCTACCCCAAGCTGCCCGACGGCTCGGTACTGCTGCCCTTCCCGCGGCTGTTCATCGTGGCCACGCGCTGAGCCGCGGCGCCTGCCGGCAGGGTCAGGCCGGCAGGCGGCCTCGATACCGTGGCCATCCGGGTCGAGCACGAACGGCCACACGGATGATGCGCAAACGGCAATCGTGACGCAGCGCACGCGAGTCCCGGTGCAGCATCGCCTACACTGGAAAGCACCGCCGCACTCTCACGCCCGCCATGCGCGCCCAACCCGACCCGCTCCGGCTCGACCGCAAGATGCGCCCCCATGCCGCCTTTGCCTTACTGGCCGAGGCGGATCTCGCCACCATTGCCGGGCACCTGGAAACGCTGGCTCGCCGCAATGAGGTGGAAGACGTGCATGTCCTGCGCGTAGCCATCCGGCATCTGCGCGCCGTGGCCTGGACTTTCGCGCCGGCCCTGCCCAAGGGAATGGCCAGGCGCTGGCGTGGGCAGCTGGGCGAGCTGGCCGACGCCGCCAGCGCGGTACGCGACTGGGATGTCTTCGCGCTCGAGACGCTCAAGCCGGCCCTGGACAGCCAGCCGGATGACCCGGTGCTGCTCGCCGTGCTGCTCACGGCGGCTGCACGCCGCGCCGACGCGCACAGCGCCATGCTGGAGCGGCTGGCCCAATGCCACCACTGGCCGCTGCCGGCGCTGCAGCGAGAGCTGGTCCATCTGCAGGGCGGCGTGGGTCCGCATGTGCCCGAAAGCCCTGCGCTGGGCCGCTTCGCCCGCGTGCGCGTGGCGCAAGCACGCAAACGGCTGCGGGCACTGGCGCGCGCCGCGCGGGGCGGCGGCACGCAGCAGGTGCACAAGCTGCGTATCGGCGGCAAGCTGCTGCGCTATACCGTGGAGGCACTCGCCGACGTGCTGCCCGCAAGCAAGGCCAAATCGCTGCGCGCCAAGCTGGTCAAGCGCCAGACCCGGCTTGGCCGGATCATCGACGATGCCGTGGCGCGCCGCCTGCTGTCCGAATGCCTGGCCGAGCCACCGGCGGCTCAGGCAGCAGACGCGACGACTGCAGCAACGACCGCCGCGACGACCGATGCACGGACCGGCGCGAGATCCGCGCGGCGGCAACGGGCCTGATCCCGCCTCCCGGGCCACGGTGCACGCCGCGCGGCCTGCCTTCTGCGACAATACGCCCATGACTGCACCCCAGCTTCCTATCGCCGCCATTGCCACCGCGCCCGGTCGCGGCGGCATCGGCGTGGTGCGCGTGTCGGGCCCCGACGTGGCCGCCATCGCGCGCGCCGTCTGCGGCCAGACGCTCAAGCCGCGCCACGCCACCTACCTGCCCTTCCTCGACGGCAAGGGCGACGTGATCGACCATGGCATCGCGCTGTACTTCCCCGCGCCGAACTCCTATACGGGTGAAGACGTACTGGAACTGCAGGGCCACGGCGGCCCGGTGGTGATGCAGATGCTGCTGGCGCGTTGCCTCGAAGCCGGCCGCGAGATCGGCCTGCGCCTGGCCGAGCCCGGCGAATTCACCCGCCGCGCCTTCCTCAACGACAAGCTCGACCTGGCCCAGGCCGAAGCCGTGGCCGACCTGATCGAGGCCAGCACCGAAGCCGCCGCGCGCTCGGCCGCGCGCTCGATGGAAGGCGCCTTCTCCAAGGCCATCCACGAACTGGTCGACAAGGTGATCCACCTGCGCATGCTGGTGGAGGCCACGCTCGACTTCCCCGAAGAAGAACTCGACTTCCTGGAAGCCTCCGACGCGCGCGGACAGCTTGCGGTGATTCGCGCCAACCTCGCCGGCGTGCTGGCGCAGGCGCGCCAGGGCGCGCTGCTGCGCGAAGGCCTGTCGGTGGTGCTGGCGGGCCAGCCCAATGTGGGCAAGTCATCGTTGCTCAACGCGCTGGCCGGCGCCGAGCTGGCCATTGTCACGCCGATTCCCGGCACCACGCGTGACCGCGTGCGCGAGACCATCCAGATCCAAGGTATCCCGCTGCATATCATCGACACCGCCGGCCTGCGCGACGACGCCGCGGACGAGGTGGAGCGCATCGGCATCGAACGCACCTGGGACGCCATCGGCCGCGCCGACCTCGTGCTGCACCTGGTCGACGCCACCGACTATGTACGCAACGGCCTGTCCACGGCGGACGACCAGATCGACGACCGCCTGAGCGGCGTGCTGCCGGCTGGCTCGCCCATCCTGCGCGTGGTCAACAAGATCGACCTGGCCCCCGCTGCCGGCGACGCGCACTTCAGCAGCAACCGCCCGCACGTGGTGGCCGCCAACGGCCCCAACCCAAGCGAGGTCTGGATCTCGGCGCGCACCGGCGCCGGCATCGAACTGCTGCGCGCCCAGCTGCTGCGCCTGGTGGGCTGGCAGCCCGGCAACGAAGGCACCTTCCTCGCCCGCGAGCGGCACCTGACCGCGCTGCGCAACGCGCAATCGCACCTGGACATGGCCGCCGAGCAGTCGGAACAACAAGCGCAGGCGCTCGACCTCTTCGCCGAGGAGTTGCGCCTGGCGCAGGACCACCTGAACAGCATCACCGGCGAGTTCACCAGCGACGATCTGCTGGGGACGATTTTTACGCGGTTCTGTATTGGCAAGTAGTGGGGGCGCCAAGGGGGCGCAAAGGCATCGGCTGGCGGGATATCTCGCCTTGTGTGCGGCGAGCGCCGCCTGTGGCCTTGTAGCAGCGAAATATGGGTATCAAGAAGATTCCAGACTGGCCGTATTCACTAGAATACGCATGCAAGCCGCAACGCGTCGTGCAAATCTCGTCCCGGAGCTGACATGGAGCCCATCAACTTCGAATTTGTCACCGTCGAGGAAGCGAAGCAGGTCCTGGATGGCCCCCCGCCCCTGGTAGCGGAACCGGACTGGACCGACCTGAGGCGCCCGCTGACTCCGCAAGAGCAAGCGCTGACGCCTGCCGCCCTCAAATGGCTGGCGCATCTGCCACGCGAAGCCCGGCCGCTGGAACTGTGCTGGACCTATCCGCGCATCGCCAACAGGCTGGCGGAAATCTGGGGCGCCCCGGCGCTGCTGTCGGCCTACCTGGGCGACCTGCTGATCGACAAACGCGGTGGGCGCGAGGGCTTCCCCGGCGGCATCGCGCTTGAGTTGACGCGACTGCAGGAGCATCTGCTGCGCACGAATTGGCAGCCGTAACCGGCTGCCGCGGGCACACCCTGCACGTCCCTTGATCGCGGCGGCGCACGCATCCCCCGTTGCCGCATGGCCCCGCCGGCACTTCCCACCGTCAGCCTGCCCGCTGTTCCCCTAAACGGAGGATGGCAATCCGTCGGGCACCACCCATAATCGGTCGCAGCCATGCCGCCGGCGCGCCTGTGCCGCGGCAATCGAGCACGCTAGGGAGGAGGACAGCATGGCGACATGGATCCGTCTGGCTGTGGCGCTGAGCCTGCTGGCGCAGATCGGCGCAAGCGGCGCGCAGGACAGCACTCCCGGCGCCACGCAGGACAAGGCCCGCCTGGCGCGCGGCAAATACCTGATGGAAAGCGTGGTCGCCTGCGGCAATTGCCACGTCGCGCGTGGCGAGAAGGGTGAGCCGCTCTTCTCGCGGGGCCTGTCGGGCGGCATGGTATTCGACGAACCGCTGTTCAAGGCCTACGCGTCCAACATTACGCCGGACCGCGAGACCGGCGTCGGCAAGTGGACCGATGCCCAGCTCGGCAAGGCGATCCGCGAGGGCATCCGGCCGGACGGGAGCGTGATCGGCCCGCCCATGCCAATTGCGTTCTACCGCCAACTGTCGGACGCTGACCTGGCGGCAATCATCGCCTACTTGCGCGCGCAGCCGCCGGTGAAGCAAGCCGTCGACGCCTCCCGCTATAACATGCCGCTGCCTCCGAACTACGGGCCGCCCGTCAAGGACGTCCGCGCCCCTTCGCCGCGGGACACGATCAAGTATGGCGAGTACCTCGCGCAGATCGGCCACTGCATGGAATGCCACACCCCGCGCAACGGCAATGGCATGCTGGAGCTCTCCCGCCTGGGCGCCGGCGGCCAGGTGTTCAATGGCCCCTGGGGGCAGAGCGTGGCGCGCAACCTGACCCCGCACGAGAGCGGGCTCAAGCACTGGAGCCCCCGGCAGATCGCCCAGGCGATTCGCGGCACGGACAGAAGTGGCGGGCACTACAAGCCGCCCATGGCTTTCGACTGGTACCAGCGCATCAGTGATGCCGACATGGATGCGCTGGTCGCCTACCTGGGTTCGCTCAAGCCGCAGCCATTCGCCGGCAAGGATTGACCTGCCGCCGGCCGGCGCGCTGCGGCAAGCGCGCGCGATGGCCGCTTTCCCTCTGTGTCCTGACTCAGCAGGCGGAGATTCGCCGGGGCCGAAGACGGCGCCTGGCGATGCCACGGAGACGACGCGTTTAAACTACGCGAAAAATTCCGTCCAGCCAACGTGACTCGACACCAGCATCCAGCTATCCCGGCAACACACAGCGCTTGCGCGCTTCGGCACCGGCAGCCGATCCCCCCCTTGCACGCGCAGCGCAGGAACGCCGCCTGCGGCGGCACGCCATGAGCGCGCGCCCGCTGCCCGGCGGGGCCGGCCAGGAGCGGCGCCGTCTGCCTTGGCCGCTGCGCGCGGCGCTGGTCCTGGCGGCGGTCGCGTTCACCGCCTGGGGTGCGCTGGCGCTGTGGTTCCAGTTCCCTGGCGGCGAGGCGCTGCGCCTCTTGCCCATCGCCGCCTGGGTGCTGGTCGGGCTGGCCAGCGCGCGCGCGCTATGGCGTGGCGGCTCGGCCCGTGCGGACCGCATCGCGCTGGGCGCCTTCGTGGTGGCACTGCTTGCGCTGCTGGGCTGGTGGCACACCATCCGGCCCTCGAATGACCGCGTCTGGGCCGACGATGTGGCGCGCCTGCTGGAGGCGCGCGTGGACGGCAACCGGGTCACGCTGCGCAATGTCCGCAATTTCGACTGGCGCAGCGAGACAGACTACACGCCACGCTGGGAGACGCGCGAGTACGACCTCTCCCGGCTGCGCTCTGCCGACCTGATCCTGTCTTACTGGATGGGGCCGGAGATCGCCCATACCTTGGTGTCGTTCTACTTCGACGATGGCCAGCGCGTGGTGCTCTCGCTGGAGATCCGCAAGGAGCGCAATGAGAGCTTCTCCGCCATCGGCGGCTTTTTCCGCCGCTTCGAGTCCGTGATCATCGCCGCCGACGAGCGCGATATCGTGCGCACGCGCAGCAATGCGCGCGGCGAGGACGTTTATCTCTATCGGCTGTCGGCCTCGCCAGAGGCGCTGCGCCGCCTCTTCCTGGGCTATATGGAGCGCGCCGAGGAACTGCGCCGCGCGCCGCGCTTCTACAACACGCTGACCAGCAACTGCACCACCATCGTGTTCGACCTTGCCCGCCAGATCGTGCCCGGCCTGCCGCTGGACTATCGCCTGCTGCTGTCCGGCTATTTTGCCGAGTACGCCTACGACCAGGGCGGGCTCGCGCCCGGCGTCGACTACGCGCGGCTGCACGCGCTCGGGCACATCAATGCGCGTGCCCTGCAGGCGGATGCGGACCCGGCCGTGCCGTTCTCGCAGGCGATCCGGCGCGGCGTGCCGGGCATCCCGGCAGCAGAGACGGGGCAGTGATGCAAGCAACGATGCGCAGGATTACACCACGCGCGCTGCGCGGCGGCTGGCGCACCGGCCTCGTGCTGGCGCTGGTGGTGCTGGCCACCGTGCTGCTCGATGGCTGTGCGATGGTCGCGGTCAAGTCGGTCAGCGCCAGCCAGTTCATCGCGCAGAAGCGCGGCGACATCCTGACGCGCGGCCGCCTCAGCGACGCCAGCGAAGAAACCCTGCGGGTGGCGGCGCTCGACGAGGGCCCGTGCCGCAAGCCCTCACCAGACTGCATCGAAGCGCTGGCACGCACCTCCGGCATCGACCAGGAGCGCCGCCTGGCCACCTTGTCCGAGCTGTGGCTGCAGCAGGCGATGGCGCTGTCCGGTGGCGCGGCGGGCGCCGCGCAAGAGGCGGCCGTCAATGCGTGGATCGAGACGGCGCGCCATGCCTACGCCTACCTGTTCTTCACCGCGCGCGGCCCCGGAGAGCGCGCCTTCGAGGAGCGCCAGACCCAGGTGCGCGACTACTACAACTACGCGGCGCAGGAGGCGGCCATCGCCCTGTTCCGCCTCGGCGAATCGCGCGGCACAGTGAACGCGCGCGCGCCGACGCGCAGCGGCCCCTGGACCATCCACAAGGACCTGAGCGGCCTGCGCCTTCCCGAGGGTGCGGACGGGCCCAAGGAGCTGATCCCCGCCGCCTCGCTGTCCTTCGCCGGCCTGCGCAGCACCTACCGGCGCGACGGCTTCGGCACGGAGCTGGTGGCCGTGATGGAGGACGACCCTGTCACGTCGCCCGCCACCCGGGGCGAGTCCGCCGGCACGGCCAGCGAGGAAGGCGCCCCGGCGCGGCCCGCGCGCTGGCACCGCGCCGCCACGCGCGACTACAGCGAGATGCCATCGCCCACGCTCACGCTGCTGCTGCGCTTTCCGGGCGACGACCTCGATGAGGTACTCACCACGCACGACGTGCTGGTCAGCGTGCACGACCCCTACAAGGACGCCTTCTTCGCCTTGCACGGGCAACAGGTACCGCTGGCGGCCAACTTCACGGCGGGGTATGGCTTGTGGCTGGCGCGCTCGAACTTCGCCGGCCAGTCGCTGCGCACGCTGCTGGGCCTGGAGCGCGGCATCGACCGGCCGCACCTGTACATGATGCAGCCCTACGACCCGGACCGCCGCGTCATCGTGATGCTGCACGGCCTGGCCAGCAGCCCCGAGGCCTGGGTCAATGTGGCCAACGAGGTGCTGGGCGACGAGACACTGCGCCAGAACTTCCAGGTCTGGCAGGTCTACTACCCTACCAATGCGCCGCTGGCCATCAACCAGGCCATGATCCGCAAGACGATCATTGACACGCTGGCGCACTTCGATCCGCACGGGCGCGCCACCGCGTCGCACGACATCTTGCTGGTCGGCCACAGCATGGGCGGCGTGCTGGCGCGCCTGCTGGTGTCCTCGTCGGGCGATCGGCTGTGGGACTGGTTCACCACGGAGTACGAGGTGGACGAAGACAGCGAAAAGATGGCCGCCATCCGGGAACGCATCGAACCGGCGCTGAGCTTCACGCCGCTGCCCGGCGTGAGCCGTGCCATCTTCATCGCCGCGCCCCACCGCGGCACCGACATCGCCGGCAACCGGATCGCACGCTGGTTCTCCAGCCTGATCCGGCTGCCGCTCACCATGCTGCAGGGCTTCGACGAGGTCGTCCGCACCATGGCCGGTGCCCGGCCCGGCCAGTCTGACGGCGCGACGCCGCGCATCCCCAACAGCATCGACAACCTGAACGCAGCTGACCCCTTCGTCGAGGCCGCCGCGACACTGCCGATCTCGCCGCAGGTGCACTATCACTCGATCATCGCGCGGCGCAGCGCCGATGGGCCGCTGGCACTCTCCGACGATGGGCTGGTGCCTTACCGCAGCGCCCACCTCGACGGCGCCGCCTCGGAGAAGGTCATCGTCGCCGGGCACAGCGTGCAGGAAACCGCGGCGGCCATCCTGGAGATCCGCCGCATCCTGCACGCGGACCTGGACGAGTCCTGTGCGGCGGTGCAGGCGGGCACCGCCGCCGCCAGGGCGCCGTGCACGGGGCTGCTGTCACAGCAGCGCTGAAGGCGGCGCCTCTCAGCGCCTCAGCGCCTCAGCGTCCTGAGGCACCGACACGCGCCGGCCAGCTGCCATCGGCGATCTGCGCCCGCACGATCTCCACCACCAGGTCCAGTACCACCGATGCCGCGATCGACAGCGGCGTGGTGGCGGAGCGGCACAGGTAGACCGGCCGCGTCACCGCCGGATGGCTGATGCGCGCGGCGGACAGCAATCCCTTGCGCAGTTCCGCGCAGACCGAGGCGTAGGAGAGGACCGTGCAGCCGACACCCGCCGCGGCCAGCGCGATCAGTTCCGGGATGGCGTTCACTTCCGCCAGCACGGCAAGATCCACCTCGTGGCTGCGCACGTAGCCGTCGATCAAGGCGCGCAGGCCATGCTCGCCGGCCGGCAGGATCATCGGATAGCGATGCAGATCGCGGAAGCGGACGGTCCTGCCCAGCGGCTCGCCGCGTTTGCGCACCGCGCCTAGCCGCCCCGGCGCCGCCACCAGCACGAGGTCCTCGTCGACCACGTGCTCGGACAGCAGGCCCGAGCCGGCGCTCGCCTGGAACGTCAGCCCGATGTCGATGTGGCCGGTCAGCAGATGGTTGGGAATGTAGCCGGTGCTGAGCTCGATGACCTGCAGGCGCACCTTCGGCCAGCGCCGGATGGTCTCGCGCACCAGCGGCACGGTGAGGATCTTGGCCATCGACTGCGGCAGGCCGATGGCGACGCGGCCCTCGGGATCGGTCACCACATCGCGCACGTCCTCGCAGGCGATGTCGAGCCGCGTCAGGATATCCCGCGCGTGGCTCTCGAAACGCAGGCCCGCGGCGGTCGGCACCACGCCCTTATGGCTGCGTGTGAACAGGGCCACGCCCAGCGCCTCTTCCAGGTGCTTGATCTGCAGGCTCAATGCAGGCTGCGCGAGGTGCAGGACTTCCGCCGCGCGCGAGATCGAACCGGCCGCGGCCACCGCAAGAAAGCACCGCAAGCCGCGCACGTCCACTGGCATTCCCATCGCTGTCTCCCGTCTCCATGCCTTGTGGCGCGGTACTTCCGCAATGTCGCACTTCCGCACTGCCGCCAGCGGGCTTGTCTGTCGATGCCGGAAGGATATATCGCAGCACGATACCCAGCATCAAAAAGCTATCTTGGACATATATGGTACTGCGCGCGATAGTGGTACCTGCCCCGCGCAACGTACGCGAATCCGGGCACAGACCTTCGCTGGAGACAAAGACACCATGGGACTCAGCCGCCGTACCTTCCTGGCAGGCGCCGGCGCCGCCTTGCTTGCGCCACCTTTGTTGGCAGACCAATGGCCGGCGCGGCCGATCCGGCTGGTGGTGCCGTTCGCCGCGGGCGGCCCCGGTGACTTCGTCGCGCGGCTGATCGCCATTCCGCTGGCACACAAGCTCGGGCAGCCGGTGGTGGTGGAGAACAAGCCGGGCGCCGGCGGCAACCTCGGCACGCAAAGCGTGCTGGACGCCAACGCCGATGGCTACACCATCCTGCTGAACACGGTCGGCATGCACGCGGTCAATCCGCTGATGTTCCCCGACCTGCGCTTCCAGCCGCAACGCGACCTGGTCGCCATCGGCGTGGTCGCGACCGTGCCGAACGTGCTGGTGGTGCATCCGACCAAGCTCGGCGTCAACACCCTGGCCGACCTGGTGCGGCTCGGCCGGCAGCGGCCGAACAACCTCAGCTACGCCACCTACGGCGCGGGCAGCTCGCCCCACATCTACGGTGCGCTGCTGCAGAAGGCCGCCGGCTTCACCGCGGTGGCCGTGCCCTACAAGGGCAGCGCGCCGGCCAGCAGCGACGTGATGGCAGGCAACGTGGACTTTCTCTTCGACAGCATGACCACCTGCATCGGACAGATACACGGCGGCAAGCTCAAGGGCCTGGCCATCACCTCGGTCTCGCGCTCCACGCTGCTGCCCGATGTGCCGACGCTGAAGGAGGCCGGCTACCCGGCGCTGGACCTGAAATTCTGGCTCTCGCTGCAGGCGTCGGCGAAGACGCCGCCCGCCATCGTGCAGACGCTGCGCGAAGCGGTGGCGCAATGCGCGCTCGAGGCGGACTACGGCAAGGCGCTGGTCGCGCGTGGCGCCGAGCCCTTCCACGTTGCGCCGGCCGAAGTGCAGGCCTATGTGAATCACGACGCCGCGCGCTGGACCGCGCTGGCGCGCTCGATCGACATCAAGCCCGAGTAGGGCGCCCCGTGCGGCCGCATGGCGGCCGCGCGTCCAGCCGGTTCCGTCCGCTTGCGGCCGTGGACCGATCCCGACCCATTCCGGATGGATACACATGATTGCATTGCAGGGCATTCGCGTGCTCGACCTGAGCAAGGTGCTGGCCGGCCCCCTGTGCGGCCAATACCTGGGTGAGCTCGGCGCCGAGGTCATCAAGGTCGAGCCGGTCGGCCAGGGCGACGACACCCGCGCCTGGCTGCCGCAGGACCGCGGCCAGTCGGCCACCTTCCTGGCCGTCAACCACAACAAGCGCAGCCTCGCCGTCGACCTCAAGACCGCCGAAGGCAGGCAGATCGTGCAGACGCTGGCGGCCCGCGCCGACGTGGTGCTGCAGGGCTTCGGCAGCGGCGCCGCCAAGCGGCTTGGCGTGGACTACGACACGCTGTCGGCCAGCAACCCGCGCCTCATCTACTGCGAGATCTCCGGCTACGGCCGCACGGGCCCGCTGGGACAGGAGCCCGGCTATGACGTCATGCTGCAGGCCTTCAGCGGCATGATCAGCACCATGGGCGAACCCGCCGGCAAGCTGGCACGCGCCAGCTTTTCGCCGGTGGACCTCGGCACCGGCATGCACGCCTTCAGCGGCATCCTGGCCGCCCTGATCGAGCGCGATAAGACGGGACAGGGCATGCACCTCGAGGTGTCGCTGCTCGACACGGCGATGGGCTATATGGGCTATCTCGCGCAGAACTACTGGTGCAGCGGCAAGCTGCCGCGCCCGATGGGGACCGCGCATCCCGCCATGGCGCCGTACCAGGTGTTCGAGGCTGCCGATGGTCCGGTGATGATCGGCATCGGCAACGATGCCCAGTGGCGGCGCTTCTGCCCGGTGGCCGGCCTGCAGGACGTGGTCGACTCTCCGCGCTTCACCACCAACGCAGCGCGCGTCGCGCATTTCGACGAAACGGTAGCGCTGGTGCAGGCGCGCATCGCCACGCAGCCGGTCGCCTATTGGCTGGACACGCTGCGCAAGGCCGGCGTCGCCTGCGCGCCCATCCACACCCTGGACCAGGCACTGGCGCATCCGCAGCTGGCCGCGCGCGGACTGGTCGTGGAATCCGAGCATCCGGTGCTGGGCAAGGTCCGCAACATGGGCCTGCCGGTGCGCTTCCGCGGCCAGGACCGCCAGGCGCGCCGGGCGCCGCCGCTGCTGGGCGAGCACACCGACGAGGTGCTGCGCCAGGCAGGCTACGGGCCCGATGCCATCGCCAGCCTCAAGGCAAGCGGCGTCGTTGCCGCTGCCGCCGCTGCCGAACCCGCCGGCCTTGCCGGTGCCGACACCCTGGAGGCCGGCGCTCGCGCCGCCACCGCATGACACGAGGAAACGCCATGTCCGCCGTCACCTATGAAGTCCGCGACCAGGTCGCGGAGATCCTGCTCGAGAGCCCGCCGGTCAATGCCTTGAACGAAGGCATGATCGACGCCCTGCTGCAAGCGCTGCGCCGCGCGGCGCAGGACGACGCGGTACGCGCGGTCATCCTGGGCAGCGCCGTGCCGCGGCGCTTCTGCGCGGGGCTGCAGCTCGACGCACTGCACGGCGCGCCGCCCTCGCGCAGCTACGCACTGGTCGACAAGCTGTACAACGGCCTGAGCGAGGCCCACTACCAACTGGGCAAGCCTTCCATTGCCGCAGTGGGCGGCACCGCGCGCGGCGGCGGCATGACGCTGGCCATCCACTGCGACATGATCGTCGCCGCCGATACGGCCACCTTCGGCTACCCGGAAATCGACGTGGGCCTGACGCCGGCCATCCACTACACGCACCTGCCGCGCATCGTCGGCCGCCACCGCGCCTTCGACCTGCTGTTCACCGGGCGCACCTTCGGCGCCGCCGAGGCCATGTCGCTGGGGCTGGTCAGCCGCGTGGTGCCCGAAGCCGACGTCATGCGCGAGGCACGGGCGCTGGCGCAGACGTTCTGCGCGAAATCGCCGGTGGTCATGCGCATGGGGCGCATGGCGTTCCAGCGCGCCAATGACAATGACTACCGGCGTGGCGTGGCCGGCGCCGTGGAGAGCTTCGGCAATGTGGCTGCCACGGACGACGCCAAGGAAGGCATCGCGGCCTTCGTCGAAAAGCGCAAGCCATACTGGCAGGCCTGAGCGCGCCGCGCCGGCGACACGGCACCATCCGCAAACCCAAGGAGGGAAAGCATGCGGTTCTTCGTTCCGGCGCGCCTGCGCGCCCCGATTCTTCTGCTCGCGCTGCTGGCGCTCCAGCCGGTCGCCGCTGGCGCTAAGGATGGCTGGCCGTCCCAGCCGGTGAAGCTCGTCGTGCCCTATGCGGCCGGCGGACCGACCGATGCGTTCGCGCGTGTGCTGGCCGAGCAGTGGGGCCGGCAGCTCGGTGAGCCGATGATCGTGGAGAACCGGACGGGCGCCGGCACGGTCGTCGGCACCGACTATGTGGCGAAGGCCCGGCCGGATGGCTACACCGTGCTGCTGACGACGGTGGCGCACGCGGTCAACGCGAGCATCGTGCCGCGCCTGCCATACCGCACCACGCAGGACTTCGCGCCGGTGGGCCTGGCCGCCAAGGCGCCGCTGGTGCTGCTGGTGACCAAGCAGTTCCCCGCGCGCAACCTCGCCGAGTTCCTGGCCTACGCGAAAGCGCATCCGGGCGCGCTGAACTACGGCTCGGCGGGCAACGGCAGCGCGCCCCACGTCGCCACCGAACTGCTGAACCTGAAGGCCGGACTGAAGACCACCCACATCCCCTACCGGGGCACCGGCCCCGCCATGACGGACCTGATCGGCGGGCAGATCGCCTTTATGATCGACAGCGCGCCGACCGGGCTGGCGCAGGTGCGCGCGGGCACGGTGCGCCTGATCGCGACGACGATGGGCGCGCGCCTGGCACAGACGCCGGACACGCCCGCCATCGCCGAGGCCGTGCCGGGCTATGAGGCCTACACCTGGAACGGCGCCTTCGTGCCGGCCGCCACGCCGCCGGCCGTGATCGGCACGCTCAACCGTGCCCTGCGCGCCGCGCTGGCCGATCCCGGCCTCCAGAAGCGGGCCTACGAGATGGGCCTGGTGCTCGAGTCCGAGCCGACGCCACAGGCGCTGGCCACGCACCTCGACAATGAGATCGCCAAATGGCGCGGCGTGGCGCAGGCAGCCAATATCAAGGAGGAGTGAAGCATGAGCCAAAGCGAGAGCCCCGCAGCATTCGACCCCGCCCAGCATCGCCTGTGCGCGCAGCGGTATTTCGAGGATTTCACCGTGGGCGAGCGCTTCGTGCTGCCGTCGCGCACGATGACCGACGCGATCTTCGCCGCCTTCCAGCTCGCCAGCGGCGACAACCATCCGGTCCACTACGACGTGGAGTACTGCCGCGCACGCGGCATGCCGCACATGCTGGCCCATGGCTTCCAGGTGGCGATCCAGACGGCGGCCGGCGCAGGGCTGTTCCCGCACATGGTCGAGGAATCGCTGAAGGGATTCATCGACCAGAGCAGCCGCTTCCTGCATCCGGTCTTCGTCGGCGACACGCTCTACAGCGCGCTGGAAGTGAGCGAGCTGGTGCCGAACCGCAGCACCGGCGTGCTGGCCATGCGTTCGACCGTGCACAACCAGCACGGCGTGCTCGTGCTTGAAGGAACGCAGCGCTATCTGCTGCGCAAGCGCGGGGCGGCCTGAGGCAGCCTTAGATGGCCTGAAGCGCGGCCGGCGCGCGTGCCAAGCCGGCGGCATGCGGCCGCCTTGTACTAAGCTGCGTGTGTGGGCCCAGCTTCTTTGTCTGCCATGCCTGTACACGTCGCCATGAAGACCTCCCCAAGGCTCGCCTTCTTTGCGCTGGCGGGCACGCTCGCCTATCTCGGCCTGGCCGTGCTCGGTGCGGGTGGCCTGGCGGCCTTTCTTTCGCAGCCCGCCCCGGTTACCGCGGCGGCCTTCACGCTGGTGCTCGCCGTCGCCGCCCTGTTCACCGAAGGCAACATCAGCCCGGGCGAGCAGGAGGACCGCGCCAACCGCTGGGTGCTGGCGGTATTCGGCGTGCTCGGGTTGCTTTCCGGCTGGCTGCCGGCCTATTGCGACCGGCGCGACTTGTGGACATTCGGCGGCGACGGCGTGCGCTGGCTCGGCGTGGCGCTGTTCGTCGCTGGCGGCGTGCTGCGCATGTGGCCGGTCTTCGTGCTCGGCAAGCGCTTCAGCGGGCTGGTGGCGATCCAGCCCGGGCACACGCTGGTCACCAGCGGGATCTACGGCACCATCCGCAACCCGAGCTACCTCGGCCTGCTGATCAACGCGCTGGGCTGGGCGCTGGTGTTCCGCTCCGTGGCGGGGATCGTGCTGGCGCTGCTGATGGTGCCGCCGCTGGTGGCGCGCATGCATGCGGAAGAGGCGCTGCTGGGTACGCGCTTCGGCGATGAGTACGCGGCCTATCGCGCGCGCACGTGGCGGCTGATTCCGTGGGTGTACTGAGGCGCGCGGCGGCGGGCCGGGGCTGTGCTCAGCCTGGCGGCCGCGCCTGCGCCTCCCGGCAGACCTGGCGCAGCGATTCGGCGAACAGCAGGTCCACCGGACGGCCGGGCCGGTCGGCGCGCACGAACATGGCGAGCGGCGGCAGCGTCCAGCCGAGGGAATAGGGCACGATGGCGACCCCGGCGATGCGCACCAGTTCCTCGGCGATGTCCGCCGGGACGATGGACAGCGCCGTCTCGCTGGCGGCGATCATCTCGGCGATCAGCTTGGACGAATAGCTCTCCACGATCGGCGTGGGCGGCGCCACGCCGGCGCCCAGGAACAGGTCCCCCACCTGCTCGCGTATGGGCGTGTTGGGCGCGCCCAGGATCCAGTCCAGCTCGGCCAGCTTGCTCCAGTCCAGCGCGACGCGCGACAGCCGGGCCGCCAGCCGCCGGTTGGCGATCAGGCGCGGCTGCTGGTGGTAGAGCACTTCGAAGCTGACCCCGTCCCGCTGCACGGCGGCGGACGCGCGCGCCACCACGATGTCGAGCACATGGTCCCGCAGCATCGGCAGCAGCTGGTCGCTGGTGCCCTCGTGCAGGGTCACGGTGAGGCGGCGCCCGCCCTCGGGCCGGGTGCGGCGGATCGCCGCCGACAGCATCTGGCCGGAAATGAAGGGGATCACGCCGATATGCAGATGGGCCGCGTGGCCGGCGGCGACGGCCTCCATGTCGCGCACCAGGTGGTCCAGGTCCTGCGTCATGGCGCGGGCGCGGGCCAGCACCACCAGGCCCAGCTCGGTGGGCGCCATGCCGCGGGCGGAGCGGTCGAACAGCGGCGCGCCGAACATGGCCTCGAGCTCGGCCAGGGCATTGGTGACTGCGGGCTGGCTGCTGGCCATGGCTTCTGCCGCGCGCGTCACCGAGCCGTGCTGCTGGATCGACAGCAGCAGCCGCAGGTGACGCATCTTCAAGCGCCCGCCAAGCCGCCTGGCCACTTCGCCTGAGTCAAACCCCTCCAATGCCACCATTCGCCAAGCGCCAATGTATTAGGAAATCATGATGGCTTCATAGTAATTCAAAATGTTGTTCTTATGTCCCCTGCCTAGAATGGTGCACAAGCCAGTGCGCTCGATGCCGGAAACGCCTAGAAAGGCATCATGCAGCACTTCCATCACCTGGGCCGCGCCCGCGGCGCCCCGCAAAGGAGACCAAGACCATGCAAGAGAACGACCGCCAAGCCATGCTGCGCCAGGCCGCGCTCGACTATCACCAGTATCCGGTGCCGGGCAAGACCTCGGTCGTCGCCAGCAAGCCGCTGGTGACCCAGGGCGACCTGGCCCTCGCGTATTCGCCCGGCGTGGCCGCGCCCTGTGAAGAAATCGTGGCCGACCCGATGAATGCCTTCCGCTACACCGGCCGCGGCAACCTGGTCGGCGTGATCAGCAACGGCACCGCGGTGCTGGGCCTGGGCAATATCGGCGCGCTCGCCTCCAAGCCCGTGATGGAGGGCAAGGCGGTGCTGTTCAAGAAGTTCGCCGGCATCGACGTCTTCGACATCGAGATCAACGAGACCGACCCGGACAAGCTGGTGGACATCATCGCCGGCCTGGAAGCCACCTTCGGTGGCATCAACCTGGAAGACATCAAGGCGCCGGAGTGCTTCTACGTCGAGGAGAAGTTGCGCGGGCGCATGAAGATCCCCGTCTTCCACGATGACCAGCACGGCACCGCCATCACCGTTTCGGCTGCCTTCATCAACGGCCTGAAGGTGGTGGGCAAGGACATCCGCGAAGTCAAGGTGGTCACCTCGGGCGCGGGCGCGGCGGCGCTGGCCTGCCTGGACCTGATGGTGGACCTGGGCCTGCCTGTGGAAAACATCTGGGCGACCGACCTGGCCGGCGTGGTCTACGAGGGCCGCACCGAGCTGATGGACCCGCACAAGGCGCGCTACACACAGAAGACCGAGGCGCGCCGGCTGTCCGAGGTGATCGAAGGCGCCGACGTCTTCCTCGGCCTGTCGGCCGGCGGCGTGCTCAAGCAGGACATGGTGGCGAAGATGGCGGCGCGGCCGCTGATCCTGGCGCTGGCCAACCCGAACCCCGAGATCGTGCCCGCCGACGTGCACGCCGTGCGCGACGACGCGGTGGTGGCCACGGGCCGCTCTGACTACCCCAACCAGGTCAACAACGTCCTGTGCTTCCCCTACATCTTCCGCGGCGCGCTGGATGTGGGCGCCACCAGCATCACGCCGGAGATGGAACACGCCGCGGTGTACGCCATCGCCGCGCTGGCCGAGGAGGAACAGAACGAGGTCGTCGCCGCGGCCTATGGCGGCTATGGCGTCGCCTTCGGGCCCGAGTACCTGATCCCCAAGCCCTTCGATCCGCGCCTGATCGTGCGCATCGCGCCGGCGGTGGCCAAGGCGGCCATGGAAAGCGGCGTGGCCACGCGGCCCATCGCCGACCTGGATGCCTATACCGAACAGCTGCAGCAGTTCGTCTACCGCTCCGGCGCCTTCATGAAGCCGCTGTTCGCCGCGGCCAAGCAGATCGTGCGCGAGGGCGGCCGCGCGCGCATCGTCTTCACCGAGGGCGAGGACGAGCGCGTGCTGCGCGCGGTGCAGGTGCTGGTGGACGAGAAGCTGGCACACCCCATCCTGGTGGGACGTCCCGAGGTGCTGCTGTCGCGCATCGAGAAGTACGGCCTGCGGCTGCGCCTGGGCCAGGACGTGGAAGTGACCAACCCCGAGTACGACGAGCGTTTCCACCAGTACTGGACCACGTACTGGGAGCGCATGTGCCGCAAGGGCATCACCAAGGAAATGGCGCGTGTGGAGATGCGCCGCCGGCTGACGCTGATCGGCGCAATGATGGTGCACCTGGGCGACGCCGACGGCATGATCTGCGGCACCGTGGGCGCCTACCACGACCACCTGCGCTATATCGACGAGCTCATCGGCCTCAAGCCGGGTGCGCAAACCTATGCGGCGATGAACATCCTGCTGCTGGACGACCGCACGCTGGCGCTGGTCGACACCCACGTCAACGATGACCCGAGCGCCGAGCAGATCGCCGAGTTCACCATCGCCGCGGCGCAGGAAATGGCGCGGCTGAACCTGGCGCCCAAGGCAGCGCTGCTGTCGCGCTCGAACTTCGGCACGGGCAGCTCGGCTTCGGGCGCCAAGATGCAGCGCGCGCTGGAACTGGTCAAGGCGCAGGCGCCGGACCTGGAAATCGACGGCGAGATGCACGGCGACTGCGCGCTGGACGAGGCGCTGCGCGCGCGCGTGCTGCCGAATTCGCCGCTCAAGGGCGCGGCCAACCTGCTGGTCTGCCCCAATGTGGATGCGGGCAATATCGCCTACAACCTGCTGAAGACCGCGGCCGGCAACAACGTGGCGGTGGGCCCCTTCCTGCTGGGTGCCAACGCGCCGGTCAACATCCTGACCAACAGCGCCACGGTGCGCCGCATCATCAATATGGCGGCGCTGACGGTGATCAACGCCAACCGCGAAAACGCCCCCGCGCGCACGCGCTGAGCCAGCGGCGCGCCCCGTGCATCGCCACGGGGCGCGCCCGGCCCGGCCGCCTCGCCGGCGCAGCCCGGCGATCCGCATGTGCGGCATGTGCGGCCAACCTCACCTTTCTCCCCGAACTCACCTCCTATACACTGTGGCGTCGCGACAGCGGCGCCCCGGCGGGCACCTGCTCGCCCGGCAACACCGCTGCGCGCCGAAAGGAATTTGAAGCCAGCGGGTTTTACTATCGCGGCTGGCGCGCACCGGATCGCGCCACATGCCCGCGCCATGCCGGGTACCAGCCAGGAACCATTGCCACGTGCGAGTTGTTCTGATCACTTTCGGCACCGAAGGCGACTGCCGCCCCATCCTCGCCCTCGCGCGCGGCCTGCGCGCCGCCGGCCATGAGGCGCTGGTGCTTGGCGAGCGCGCCGCGGCCGCCACCGCGGCCGGGTACGGCATCCCCTTCGAAACGCTGGAGGGCGACATGCAGGCCACGCTGGCGCCGGGCGGGGTGCTGCACAAGCTGATGACCGAGGGCGGCAACGTGACGGATGCGACGCGCGCCTTTGCCCGCATCGCCCAGGACAATACCGCGGGCTGGATGGCCCGGCTGCTGTCCGCCGCGCGCGGACGCGACGCCATCGTGTTCTCCGGCCTGGCCGCCTATGTGGGGCTGTCGGTGGCCGAACACCTCGGCCTGCCGGCGATTGCCGCCGCCATGTGGCCGCTATCGCCGACGCGCGAGTTTCCGTCGGCACTGCTGCCGCCCCGGCGCCTGCCCGGCTGGGTCAACCTGGCCAGCCACCGGCTGATCGACCTGGTGCTGTGGCGACTGTTCCGGCCTGCCATCAACGCCGCGCGGCAGGCCGTGTGCGGCCAGGCGCCGCGTCGCGCGATGTGGCGCGACTATCCGGCGCTGTACGGCATGTCGCCCCATCTGGTGCCGCGTCCGCGCGACTGGCAGCCGGAATGGGAGGTATGCGGCGCGTGGACACTGCCGCCGCGCGCCGGCTGGCAGCCGCCGGCCGCGCTGCAGGAATTCCTGGCGCGCGGCGAGGCACCGCTGTATGTGGGTTTCGGCAGCATGGCGGGATTCGACCGCAGGAAGATGGTCGCGGCGCTGGTGGAAGCCATCGGCGGCCGGCGTACCTTGTTCTATCCAGGCTGGAGCGGCATCGGCCTGGGCGCGCTGCCGGACAATTTCCACGTGATCGGCGCCACGCCGCACGACTGGCTGCTGCCGCAGGTGGCGGCGGCCATCCACCACGGCGGCGCCGGCACCACGCACGCGGTAGCGCGCGCCGGGGTGCCACATATCGTGCTGCCGTTCGCCGGCGACCAGTTCTTCTGGGCCGGCCGCTTGGCCGCGCTGGGTGTGGCGCCACGCTACGTGGCAGGCCACCGCATCGATGCGCGCAAGCTGTCGGCCATGCTGGCCTTCGTCGACGAAGCCGGCACACGCGAGCGCGCGCGGCGCCTGGGCCTCGCCATCGCCGCCGAGCGCGGCGTGGCGCATGCGGTGGCATCGATCGAGCGCGTGTGCGGGCTGGCGCAGGAACTGGAGACGGCCTGAGAGGGGCCTGAGGCGGCGGGCCAGTAGCGGGGCCGCGCCAAGGACAAAAGAACTGGAAGTGAATGGCGCGCCGGCGACGACGGCCCGCCATGTTGACCAAGCAGGAATAGAAGAGATGTTGAACCGTACGCAGCAACGCCTTGTCATCGCCGTCGCCGTGGCCGTGCTGGCCCTGTTGTGGTTTGCCGGCAATGACAAGGGCCGGGATGCCTCCGCCAGTGACCCGCTGAACGGCGGCGCGGCGGGCGAACAGGCCGCCAGCCTGCCGCGCGGCGTGCCGCGCAATGGCGTGCTCGATCCCGTGAGCATCGACCCGGCGCGCCCCGCCGACCGGCTGCCCCAGTACCAGGCCGATGCCATCCTGAACGACTATCGCGACAATGGCGGCGCGGCCGACGACCGCTATCGCGGCAACTACTTCATCGTCGAGGGCGTCGCCAGCGGCGTGCGGCGCGACGAGGGCGAAGCGGTCTATCTGGAGATCCGCAGCAGCGACCCGAACCAGGTCGTGCGCGCCCGCCTGCGCGACCAGCAGATCTGCGGCCCGGGCAGCCGCACCTGCGTAGTGGAACAGCGCGCCGCCATGGTACGGCGCGGCCAGAAGGTGGCGGTGGAATGCAATGGCGCGGGCCTGGTGGACGAGGCGCCGCTGCTGGTGGATTGCCTGGTACGCGGCGGCGCGAACTAGGCGGGACCGGCCCGGCAGGAACCAGGGCACCGGTCGAGGCGCGGGGAAGGGTGCGGAGAAGGGTGCGGAGAAGGGCGGCAGGCATCGGCCGATTGCGGATCGCAGCCTGCTTGAGCCGCTAACCACGCTTTGCCGCGGCTTTTGCCCTCTGTTCTGGCCATTGCCGGCGGCACCGCCGGCATACAGTTGCCGCTGGAGGCGGCCGCAGGGCGGCCCGGCCCTGCGCGCCGGGCACGGCCGGGCGCCTGCCGACCGACCCAGGACATCCCATGCAAAAAGCACTGCTCGCCGCCGGCCTCGGCCTGATCCTCGCCGGCTGCTCGACCTACCAGGCCGTCACCCCGGTGGAGGGGCTGGCGCGCAACGCCACCACCGCCAGCACGCTGCAACCGGCCGACAACACGCTGTTGTGCGTGATCAGCAGCGCCGCCGCGCGCAACGCCTACCTGCCGGAATTCCGCGATGCCCTGAGGGCGCGCGGCTTCGACGTGCGGATGCTGCCGCCGGACGCGCCGATCGAGTCGTGCCCGCTGACCGTGGTCTACTTCGCCACCCGCCAGACCTACTGGAACACCTTCCTGGATTCGGCCGACATCACCGTCTACAGCGAGGGCAGGCGCAACGGCAAGGCGGTCTTCAACGCCAACCGCAGTGCGGGCGGTGTCAACCTGAGCAACCTGCTGGCGCCGGCCGCCAAGCTCGATGACCTGGTCGGCCAGCTGTTCCCGGATTCGCCGCGCCTGGTCGCGCCGGACCCGGCCGCCGCCTCGGCGCCGGCGCCCGCGCAACCGTCCTGATAGCCGTCCTGACAACCGGGCGCGCGCCGGCTCAGCCGTCCAGCCGGCCCAACCGCACCACGGTCACGCCGGGGCGCAACTGGCGCAACGACGGCATTACCAGCACGCAGTTGGGGTAGGGCGTGCGCACAGGCTCGCCATTGCTCCAGCCGATCACCGTGCCCGCCTCGGCGAAGGTCTCCAGGCCCGTATAGGGGCCGGCGAAGCGGAAATCCATGCTGGTGGCCACCACCGGCTCGGTCACGCGCACCACGCGCTGCGCCGCCGGCAAGGGACGCAGCCAGCCGGCCGGCAGGTCGGCCTCATCGACCACGCCGGCTTGCAGCAGGAAGCGCGCGGCGCTGTCGCGCGCCACCTCAACCGCTGCGCGCTCCCAGTGCTGGCCGCACTCGATCAGCAGGGCATTGCGCGGGCTGGCGGCGTCGCCGAAATCCGCGTAGTCACGCATGCGCTTGCCTTCGGGGTGCCCTTCGTCGACGATCACGTCGGCCGGCGTGCCCAACGCGCGCGCCAGCGCCACGCCCTTGTCGAGGGGACCCGAGACGATCAGCGGGCGGCTCTTCTCATGCATCGAGTGCAGGTCCAGCAGCAGATCGACGGTGTCGATAAGCGGACGCATCGCGCGCGCGCGGCGCAGTTCGACCGAGTCGCGGCCGGCGTCATCGAGAATGGCGGCGGTCCAGACGCGATTGAAGTCCTGGTCGACGAAGCGCGAGGCGTCGGGGCTGGCCGGGTCGAAGCGCTGGAAGGCCTCGACATTGGCGAAGGCCAGCGTCAGGCGGCCGCGGCGCGGGCGCAGGCCGGCGTCGAGCAGGCCCTTCACGGTAATGGCGCCGCACACCTCGTTGCCGTGCGTGAGCGCGTTGACCATCACATGGGGGCCGGCCACGCCGCTGTCGAAGGTGTAGACGTAGGGAATGCCGGCGTTGCCCGCGGCATAGGGGCGGATGTCGGGAAATTCGACCTCGACGGGATAGGCATCGAAGGTGGGGCGGTCTTGAGTCATGGTACGGCCTGTGTTCCGTTGAGCTTGGGGGGAGAAGAACGCCGCATGGCGAGCGTCTGCACGACGCCAGCCGAAGCGGAAAAGATGCGCCAAAATCGGTCGCCAAGCATGAAGTCTTGGCTCCCTCTCCCCTCATGGGGAGAGGGCGGGGGAGAGGGGTGGTCTAGCAAGGCGCCACGTATAACGAAGCCAACGGTGTGGTCCAGCACGCCGAGGCAAAGACGAAGCCGACAAGATGCACCAACACCGTCGGCCAAGCATAGTGTCCTGGCTCCCTCTCCCCTCATGGGGAGAGGGAGGGGGAGAGGGGTGGTCTAGCAAGGCGCCACGTACAGACGAAGCCGTCGGTGTTGTCCAGCACGCCAGCGCCAAGACGAAGCCCTCGGTGTTATCCAGCACGTCGCCATTCGCAAGCGCCTGCCCTCTCCCCCGGCCCCTCTCCCGCAAGCGGGAGAGGGGAGAAAACCATCGCGGTATGCGGGCCCTGGCCCCGGTCCCCCGTCCTTATTCGTGGATGCCCGCAGCCTGCACAATCGTGCGGTAGCGCGCCGTCTCGCTCTTGACGAAGGCGGCGAACTGGGTCGGGGCGCGCGGCGCCACTTCCACGCCGGCCTCGGCCAGCTTCTTCTTCACCTCGGGCATGGCCAGCACGGCCTGCATCTCGGTGTTGAGGCGGTCGATGACCGGGCGCGGCGTGCCTGCCGGTGCCATCAGGCCGAACCACACGCCCATGTTGACGCCCTTGAGCGAATTGCTTTCGGCCAGCGCCGGCACATTGGGCGCGGCCGCCGAGCGCTTGGCCTCGGTCACGCCGTAGGCCTGGATGCGGCCGGCGTGGATATGCGGCAGCGCCGAAGACAGCACCATCACCGCCAGGTCGATCTGGCCACCGAGCAGGTCGGTGGACATGGCCGAAGCGCCCTTGTACGGCACGTGGGTGATGTTGACCTTGCCCTGCTGCTTGATCAGCTCGCCGGCCAGGTTCAGCGGCGTGCCCACGCCGGAGGAGGCGTAGGACAGCTTGCCGGGCTGCGACTTGGCCAGCGCGATCAGTTCATCCGCGTTCTTCGCCGGCAGCCCGTTCTTGCCCACCAGCACCATCGGCTGGGTGCCGACGAAGGTGATCGGCGCCAGGTCCTTCTCGCCGTCGTAGCGGACAGCCGGATTGGTCAGGCGGGCGATGGACACTTCGCTGCCCGAGCCCATCAGCAGGGTATAGCCATCGGCATCGGCCTTGACGACCTTGGCCGCGCCGATGGTGCCGCCGGCGCCGCCCATGTTCTCGATCACCACGCTCTGGCCGAGCCGCTTGCCGAGTTCCGGCGCGACGGTGCGCGCCACCAGGTCGACGCTGCCGCCCGCGGTGTAGCCCACCACCAGGTTGATCGGCTTGGACGGCCAGTTGTCGGCCAGGGCGCTGCCGCTGACGGCGGCGGCAAGAAAGGTCAGGGTGGCGGCGCAGGTCGCGCGCAGCAGTCGGCTCATGTTGGATTCTCCTCGGCTCTTTGGGGGGATTGGCTCATGGCAATCTTATTGAGCGCGACGCACCCGGCCGTGCCCGTTTGGCAAGGGGCCTTGCCGATCCGGCAATGCCGGTGGCGATGAGGATGCCGACTGGCCTCGTGCAGGACGGGCAGCGCCTGCCGGGCCGCGTGGCCCCTTCAGCCCGCCGAGGCGGCGCGCCAGAAGGCCTCGGCCAACGGACGCATCGGCGCGCGCGGGCGGTACAGCCGGATATCCAGGGCCAGGTCCGCCTCGCTTCCAGCCTCGGCGCCGGCGCGCACGAGCCGGCCCGCATGCAGGTCGTCGGCGATCAGCCTGGCCGGCAGCCAGGCCAGGCCCATGCGCTGGCGCACCATCTCGTGCACCGACTCCGCGAAATCGCTGACCGCGATCACATCCAGCCGCGGCGCCAGCTTGCGCCGCGCGATCTCCTGGTTGACGATGCGGCCCAGCGTCAGCGTCTCGGCGTAGGCGATCATCGGCACCGGCGCGCCCTTGCCGTGCGCCTGCAGCCGGAACAACGGCGCGCCGCGCGCATCGGCCGCGCTCACGCACACCAGCCGCTCGACGCCGACCGCGTGGAAGCGGTAGCGCGCGTCGTCCAGCGTGACGGGCAGGTCGGGCGGGCTGTAGCAGAGCAGGAAGTCGGCATCGCCTTCGATGAACATGGCCAGCGCATCATGCATCGGGAAGGTCGAAAGCCGGGTGCGGAACCCCGCCGCCTCGGGATCGTGGCGCAAGGCCTGGCGCAGCCCCGCCAGCCAGCCCGGCACCAGCGAGCGCGCCAGCGTCTTGCCGGTGGCGATGGTCAAGGTGGCGGCATCGGCGCGATGGCTGGCGCGCAGCGCCACACGCGCCTCCTCGAGCCTGGCCAGCGCGTCCTGCGCCGCCTCCAGGAACTGCCGCCCTTCGGCGGTGAGCCGGACCGGGAAGGCGCTGCGATCGATCAGCGGCGCGCCTGCCCAGACTTCGAGCGCCTGGATGCGCCTGCCGAAGGCGGGCGGCGTGACATTGCGCAGCTCGGCGGCGCGCGCGAGGCTGCCGGCCTGGGCCAGGCAGACGAAGTCTTCGAGCCAATGGATATGCATGGGGAACGGCCCGCGGCACAGCATGTGTCGCGCGGGCAAACATGGGCGAACGGGCTGGCCCATTGTAGCCGCGCGACATAGAGGAATTCCTCGAATATTGCACTTGTGAAACGGCTGACGCCGTCGCTAGGCTTCGTACAGCCGTTTCAGGCGTCCGTTTGCCGCAAAGGGCGCGAGGCCTGGCACTCTGCCGGGGTCCACGCAAGACAAGAAGAGAGATGCCCCCATGAAGACCGGTAAAAGCACGGTGGGAGACACCAAGGCACGCATTCTCGATGCTACGGAGCGCTTGTTCATCGAGGTCGGCTACGAAGGCACCTCGTTGCGGCAGGTGACATCCCGCGCGATCGTCAACCTGGCCGCGGTCAACTACCACTTCCGCAGCAAGGACATCATGATGCAGGCGGTGCTCGGCCGCCGGCTCGATCCGCTCAATGCCCGGCGGCTGGCCTTGCTCGACGCCTGCGAGGCCAGGTGGCCCGGAACGGAGCTCCGTTGCGAGCATGTGATGGGCGCGCTGTTCGTGCCCGCGCTGCAGATGGCGGGCGAGCCCCAGTGCGGCGGCCCCGCTTTCCTGCGCCTGCTGGGCCGGGTGTATTCCGACCCTTCGCCCTTCATCCAGTCGTACCTGAAGGCGCACTACGCGCCCGTATTCGACCGCTTCTTCGAGGCCTTCGCGCGCGCGCTGCCGGAGCTGCCGCGCGAGGAGCTGGGCTGGCGACTGCACTTCGCCCTCAAGGCGCTCGCCGGCGTGCTGGCGGGCGGCGATCCGGACCACCGGATGCCCGCCTTTGCGCCGGGACAGCCCCTGCGCGATACGCACACGCTGGCCTGGCTCAGCGCCATGGTGGTGGCCGCGCTGAAAGCGCCGGCGCCAGCCGGAGAGCAGCACGGCGCGCTGCACGACGTGTTCGAGATCGGCGAGCGCCTGCAGGCCGACACGCGGGAGGCGCTCCAGGCACGGCAGCCCGACCAGGCCGCTGAGCAGACGCTCGCCAAGGGCGCAGCCAGACCCGCCACCGAGCGCGCGCGGCGCGCACCGCAAAGCACGCGCAGCGAGAGCTTGCCAGCACCGCGCGCGGCGCTGGCAAGCCCGCCTGTGCCCGGCGGCACGCACGAGCAAGCATCGGCCTTCCCGAGCAATCCGCTCGACAACTGGATGCGGATGCGCTCCAGGACCTAGTCCAGCGTTGCCGCCCGGCTCAGTCGCCAAGCGCAGCGGCGCGCGCCAGCAGCAGTTCCCGCTCGCGCGCGTTGCGGGCGAGGCGCGCGGCGCGTTCGAACTCGGCACGCGCTTCCGCGTTCCGGCCGAGCCTGGCCAGCAGGTCGCCGCGCACACTGGGCAGCCACTGGTATGTCTGCAGGGCCTTGTCCTTGCGCAGACTGTCGACGATCGCCAGGCCGGCCGCAGGTCCGCTGGCCATGCCGACCGCCACGGCACGGTTGAGCTCCACCACGGGGGAAGGCGCCACGCGCGCGAGTTCGTCGTACAGCGCGGCAATGCGCGCCCAGTCGGTGTGCGCCGCAGTGGCTGCGCGCGCATGGCAGGCAGCGATGGCCGCCTGCAACGCATAGGGACCGTGGCCTTGCGCGCCGCCCAGCCCCTCGGCGCGCGCGAGTGCCGCCAGGCCGCGCCGGATCTGCAGGCGATCCCAGCGCGCCCGGTCCTGGTCGGCCAGCAGCACCGGGCGCCCCTCGGCATCGGTCCGTGCCGCTGCGCGCGAGGCCTGCAGTTCCATCAGCGCGGCCAGGCCGTGCGCTTCGGCGCTGTCCGGCGCCAGCTCCGCCAGCATGCGGCCCAGCCGCAGCGCCTCGGCGGCCAGGTCGGGCCGCATCCAGTCCTCGCCGGCGGTGGCCGTGTAGCCCTCGTTGAAGATCAGGTAGATCACCTCGAGCACGGAGGCCAGCCGCTCGCCCAGCGCCTCGGCCGGCGGCAGCGCAAAGGGCACGCGCGCGGCCGATAGCGCGCGCTTGGCACGCACGATGCGCTGCGCGATGGTGGCCTCCGGCACCAGGCTGGCGCGGGCGATCTCCTGCGTGGACAAGCCTGCCACCAGCTTGAGAGTCAGCGCCACACGCGCCTGTGCAGGCAGCACCGGATGGCAGGCGGTGAAGATCAGCCGCAGCACGTCATCGCCGATCGGGTCGGCGCGCGCCGCATCCAGGGCATCGACGAAGTCCGGCACGATGGTCGCCTCCTGGGCTTCGAGATCGTGGCCGAGCTGCGCCAGCTTGGCCGCGCGCATCTTGCCGTGGCGCAGGTGGTCGAGTGCGCGGTGCCTGGCGGCGGCCATCAGCCACGCGCCCGGATTGTCCGGCAAGCCGTCGGCGGGCCAATGCTCGAGCGCGGCCACCAGCGCATCCTGCGCCAGTTCCTCGGCCAGGCCCACGTCGCGCACGAGCCGCGCCAGCGCGCCGACGATGCGGGCGGATTCCGTGCGCCAGACGGCGGCGACGGTCCGGTGCGCGGCATCTTGCGCGGCGGCGGGCACGCCGTGCGCGTCACCGTCGGGCGTGGCGCTCATCACGCATCCGGGCCGGCAAGCGGTTGCACCGGATCGATCGGGTTGCCCGAGTGCAGGGAGTCGTCATAGCAGGGCGCCAGCGCGCGCACCTCCACCGTTGCCCATTCTGCGGCGGGGCACTCGGCCGCCAGCGCGATGGCTTCCTCGCGCGTCTTGCAGTCGACCAGGAAATAGCCGCCCACCATTTCCTTGGCTTCGGCGAAGGGACCGTCGATCACCTGCGGGCGGCCGTCGCGTACCACAACGCGGGCTGCGTCGGCTTGCGAGCGCAGCGACTCCGCGCCGAGCAGCAGCCCCTGCTCGCGCAAGGCGCCGGCAAAGCCCTGCATGCGCGCATAGACGGCGCGGCCCTCGGCCTCGGTGCGCCCGCGGCGCTGGTCGACGGGTTCGATGATCAGCAGCATGTACGGCATGATGTGATTCTCCGGTGACGCGGTCGCCCAGCGGGCCGATGTGCTCTGATGATAGCCGCGATCCGCGAGGCGGCGGATCACGTTGCGGGCGCACAAAGAAAAGGGCGAAGCGCTTGCGCGCTTCGCCCAATCTGGCGGGATCGGCCCGAAGGCCGCTCCATCCTGCTTACTGCCTACGGCTTACTCAGTCCGGCTTGCCTGCGGCGCCGGCGCCGCGGCCACGGTGCCGCTCTCGACCAGGCCGCCGCCAAGCGCGCGGTACAGGTCGATGGCGTTGTTCAGCCGCAGTTGCCGCGCCTGGATCAGCGCCTGCTCCGCGCTGAACAGCTGACGCTGCGCGTCGAGACGGTCCAGCTCGCTGGACACGCCGGTCTTGAAGCGCATGGTGGACAGCTCGAAGCGCGCCGCCTCGGCATCGCGTGCCTGCTCCTGGCCTGCCACCTGGTCTTCCAGCGTGCCGCGCGCGACCAGCGCATCGGCCACTTCCGCGAAGGCCGTCTGGATCGTCTTCTCGTAGGCCGCCACCTGGATGTTCTTGCGCACATTGGCCACATCGAGGTTGGCCTTGTTGCGGCCGAAGTCGAAGATGGGCACCACGAGCTGCGGCGCGAACGACCAGGCACCGGTACCGGCGTCGAACAGGCTCTTGAAGCCGGGGCTGATCGTGCCGACACTGCCGGTCAGCGTGATGCGCGGGAAGAAGGCCGCGCGCGCCGCGCCGATATTGGCGTTCGCCGACAGCAGTTCCTGCTCAGCCTGGCGGATGTCGGGTCGCTGCTCCAGCAGGTCCGAGGGCAGGCCCTCCGGGATGTCGCTGATGATGCGTTCATCCGACAGCTGCATCGGCGCGGGAAGGTCCGCGATGCTGCCGATCGGCTTGCCCACCAGCACCTCCAGCGCGTTCTGCGCCTGCGCCCGCTGGCGTGCCAGCTCCGCGGCAGAGACGCGCGCCTGGGCCACCAGCGATTCGTTATCGCGCAGGTCCAGCGCCGAGGTGGCGCCCGCGGCGAAACGCTGCTTGCTGAGCTCGTAGGTGTCCTGGCGTGTCTTCAGCGTGTTGGCGGCGATGTCGTACTGCTCGGCAAACGCGCGCTCGGACAGGTAGGCCTTGGCCACTTCGGACACCAGCGAGATCTGCGCAGAGCGGTGCGCCTCTTCGGTGGCGAAGTACTGTGCCAGCGCGGCATTGGACAGGCTGCGCACGCGGCCGAAGAAGTCCAGCTCGTACGAGGTGACGGCGAGGCCGACTTGGTAGTTCTGGAACGTGACGGCCTGGCCGAAGGTCGACTGGGCCTTCGGGATGTTCTGGCGGGTGAAGCCAGCCTGTCCGTTCACGGTGGGCAGCAGGTCGGCACGCTGCACCTGGTACTGGGCGCGCGCTTCCTCGATGCGCAGCGCCGCCGTGCGCAGGTCACGGTTGTTTTCCAGCGAGGTGGCGATCAGCACCTGCAGGCGCGGATCGTGGAAGAACTCGCGCCAGCCGATCTCCGTGGCACGGCGGGTCTCCCCGCTCTTCACCTCGGCGGTGGCGTAGCCTTCCGGCGCGGCCGGGTAGCCGCCGGCCACGGGCGCCGCGGGGCGCTCATAGTGCGGCGCCATCGTGCAGCCGGACAGGACGCCGGCCACCAGCAGCAGTGCGGTCAGTGTCTTGGTCATGTCAGATTTCCTTTTTCGGCTCGTTCCAGCCCTGCTCGTGCCCGTGTTCGAGCGCCGGCTGCCGCTTGCCGCCGAAGCGCTTGCGGATCACCACGAAGAAGACCGGCACCAGGAAGATGGCCAGCAACGTGGCGGTGATCATGCCGCCGATCACGCCGGTACCGATGGCGCGCTGGCCGCCCGAGCCCGCGCCGGAGGCGATCGCCAGCGGCATCACGCCGAGGATGAAGGCAATCGAGGTCATCAGGATGGGGCGGAAGCGCAGGTGCACCGCCTCCAGCGTGGCTTCGATCAGGCCCTTGCCCTGCGCCTGCAGGTCCTTGGCGAACTCCACGATCAGGATCGCGTTCTTGGCCGACAGGCCGATGGTGGCGATCAGGCCGACCTTGAAGTACACGTCGTTGGGCATGCCGCGCAGCGTCACGCCCAGCAGTGCGCCGAGCACGCCCAGCGGCACCACCAGCAGCACGGCGACCGGGATCGACCAGCTCTCGTACAGCGCGGCCAAGCACAGGAACACGATGATCATCGACAGCGTGTACAGCATCGGCTCCTGCGAACCGGCCAGGCGCTCTTCATACGATTGGCCGGACCACTCGTAGCCGAAGCCCGGCGGCAGCTTGGCGAACATGTCCTCCATCAATTTCATCGCTTCGCCGGTGCTGTGACCGGGCGCCGGCTGGCCGGCGATCTTCACCGCGGGCACGCCGTTGTAGCGCTCCAGGCGCGGCGAGCCCATCACCCACTTGGAGGTGGAGAAGGCCGCGAACGCCACCATGTCGCCGTTGGCGTTGCGCACGCGCAGCTTGCTCAGGTCGTCGGGCAGCTTGCGGTCGCTGCCTTCGGCCTGGGCGATCACCTTGCGCACACGGCCTTCGTAGATGAAGTCGTTCACGTACGTCGAGCCGAAGGCGATCGACAGCGTAGTGTTGATGTCGGACACCGACACGCCGAGCGCGCGCGCCTTCTCGCGGTCGATGTCGATCTGCAGCTGCGGCGCGTCTTCCTGGCCCTCCGGACGCACGCCGGCCAGCGCGGGATTCTTCATCGCCATGCCGAGCATCATATTGCGCGCTTCCATCAGCTTGGCGTGGCCCTGGCCGGAGCGGTCCTGCAGGCGGAAGTCGAAGCCCGAGGAGTTGCCCAGTTCAGGAATCGCCGGCGGGTTCAGCGGGAAGATGATCGCGTCCTTGATGCCGGACAGCGCGCCGAAGGCACGGCCCACCATTGCCTGGGCGGTCTCGCCGGGGCCGGTACGTTCCTTCCAGTCCTTCAGGCGCACGAAGGCGATACCGCCGTTCTGGCCGCGGCCGAAGAAGGAGAAGCCGGCCACCGTGATCATCTGGTCCACCACCTTCTTTTCCTTCTGCAGGTAGTAGTCCTCGATCTGCTTGAGCACGCCGATGGTGCGCTCCTGGGTAGCGCCGTTGGGCAGCTGCACCACGGTGATCATGTAGCCCTGGTCCTCGTCAGGCAGGAAGGAGGAAGGCAGGCGCTTGAACAGCACCACCACGGCAGCGACGATCAGCGCGTAGATGATCATGTAGCGGCCGGTGCGCGACAGCACGCGGCCGACCACGCCCTGGTAGCGGGTGGCGCCGCGCGCGAAGGTGCGGTTGAACCAGCCGAAGAAGCCCGTCTTCTCATGATGGTGGCCAGCCTCGACCGGCTTGAGCAGCGTGGCGCACAGTGCCGGCGTCAGCGACAGCGCCATCAGCGCCGAGAAGACCATCGAGGCGATCAGCGCCACCGAGAACTGGCGGTAGATATTGCCCACCGAGCCCGAGAAGAAGGCCATCGGGATGAACACCGCGGTCAGCACCAGCGTGATGCCGACGATGGCGCCGGTGATCTGGCCCATCGCCTTGCGGGTGGCTTCCCGTGGCGACAGCCCTTCCTCGCTCATGATGCGCTCGACGTTCTCCACCACCACGATGGCGTCGTCCACCAGGATACCGATGGCCAGCACCATGCCGAACATGCTGATCACGTTGATGGAGAAGCCGAACGCCAGCAGCGTGCCGAAGGTGCCCAGCAGGGCGACCGGCACCACCAGCGTCGGGATCAGCGTGGCGCGGATGTTCTGCAGGAACAGGTACATCACCAGGAACACCAGCACCACGGCTTCCAGCAGCGTCTTGACCACTTCCTCGATCGAGATCTTGACGAAGGCCGAGGTGTCGTACGGCACCGAGTACTCGTAGTCGTCGGGGAAGAACTTGGACAGCTCATCCATCTTGGCGCGCACCGCCGTGGCGGTGGCCAGCGCGTTGCCAGTAGGCGACAGCTTGATGGCGATGGCCGCCGACGGCCTGCCGTTGGTGCGGGCCAGCGTGGAGTAGTCGGCACCGCCCAGTTCGACTCTGCCGACGTCGCGGATGCGCACCGAGGAACCGTCCGGGTTCACGCGCAGCAGGATGTTGGCGAACTGCTCGGGCGTGGTCAGGCGGCTCTCGGTGGTCACCGTGGCGTTCAGCTCGGTGCCCTTGGGCGAGGGCGTGCCGCCCAGCTCGCCCACGGCGACCTGGACGTTCTGCTCGGAGACGGCAGCGGTGACGTCCTTGGGCGTCAGGTTGAAGCCGGTCAGCTTGGCCGGGTCCAGCCAGATGCGCATCGCATACTCGGTGCCGAACAGGTCGGCCTGGCCGACGCCCTCCACACGGCGGATCGAGTCGAGCATATTGGCCGACACGTAGTTGCCCAGCGTGATCGCGTCGGTCTGGCCCGACTTCGAGGCCACGGTCAGGAACATCATGTAGTTGTTCCCGGCCTTGTCCACGCGCACGCCCTGCTGGCGCACCTCCGCCGGCAGGCGCGCTTCCACGCGCTTGAGGCGGTTCTGCACCTCGACCGAGTTCAGATCGTTGTTCGAGCCGGGCTCGAAGGAGATCGTGATGGTCGCCAGGCCGGTGGCCTCACTGGTGGAGTTGAAGTAGAGCATCCCGGGCGCGCCGTTCAGCTCCTGCTCGATCACGCTGGTGACCGAATCCTCGAGCGTCTTCGCCGAGGCGCCGGGGTAGGTGGCGGTCACCGACACCGTAGGCGGCGCGATGTTGGGGTATTGCGCGATCGGCAGCTTCAGGATCGACAAGGTGCCGCCCAGCATGACGATCAGCGCGACCACCCAGGCGAACACCGGCCGGTCGATAAAAAACTTGGCCATAAAACTGGCTCCCTTCTGGTTCCGCTTGGATTAACCCTGCTTGGATTCGCGCGCTGCCTCGGCCTCGATCTTCTTGATCGGTGCCGCCGCCGGCGCGGAGGCACCCTGGGGCACGAAGGGCACGGCCTTGGCGGGCGCGCCCACCTTGACCTTCTGCAGCCCCTCGACGACGACCTGCTCGCCGCCCTTCAGGCCTTCGGTGACGACCCAGCGGTCGCCCACGGCCTGCGGCGCCTTGACCGGCACGGCCGCGACGTTGCCGTCCTTGCCCACCACCAGCACGCTGGCGCCCTGGGCATTGCGGATCAGCGCGCGCTGCGGCACGGTCAGCGCCTGCTCATTCAGGCCCTGCTCGATCTTGACTCTCACGAAGGTGCCCGACAGCAGATCGCGCTTCGGGTTGGGGAACACCGCGCGCAGCGTGATCGCGCCCGTGGTCGGGTCCACCGTCATGTCGGAGAACAGCAGCTTGCCGGTCTGCTCGTACTCGCGGCCGTCCTCCACGTACAGGTGCACGCGTGCGCCGCCCTCGACGCCCTTGATCTGGCCCGACTCGATGGCGCGGCGCAGCTTGGCCACTTCCTCGGCCGGCTGGGTGAAGGTCACCCGGATCGGGTCGACCTGTTCGACCAGCGCCAGCTTGGTCGCCTCGCCCTTGCCGACGAGCGCGCCTTCGGTCACCAGCGAGCGGCCTGCACGGCCGCTGATCGGGGCGGTCACCGTGGTGTAGCCCAGGTTGATCTGGGCCGTGGTCACCGAGGCCTTGGCGGCGGCAACGTCGGCGTCGGCCTGGCCGGCAGCGGCCACGGCGTCGGCGTACTCCTGCTTGCTGACGGCGTTGACGGCCACCAGCGGCTTGTAGCGCTCGGCCTTCTGCCGTGCGCTCACGGCATTGGCCTCGGCGCGCTGCAGGCTGGCCTTGGCCGAAGCCAGCTGGGCCTGGTAGGGCGCGGGATCGATGCGGAACAGCACCTGGCCGGCCTTGACCTCGCCGCCCTCCTGGTAGTTGCGGGACAGCACGATGCCCTCGACTCTCGCGCGGACTTCGGCCGTGCGCACGCCTTCCAGGCGTCCGGGGAGTTCATTGACGACCGCCACGGGGGACGGCGTGACGGTGACGACACCGACTTCGGGCGGCGGCATAGCGGCCCCGGCGTGGGGCTTCTTGTCACCGCAGGCGGACAGCGTCAGTACCGTCAACGCGGCAGCGGCAACGCAGGTGATTCGTTGGGACTTCCTCATCGATAACCCCATGATGGCAATTAGAGATCGGCGGCGCCTGGCCCGGCAGGGGCCGGAAACGCCGCGACCGCCACGCGAAAGGCAGCGGTAAAAAATGCAAAAAGCGCAATGTTAGCCACAATTCGTGTCGCCGACACGGCAGATGCGACGAACGGTGACTATCTGGTGGCGACCTGCCGGATTGAAGCGACAGGCTGTCGGGCAGTGATGGCTTTGCCGAATGCCCGGCGAACGCGTATTATATATACATCCAAGCATGTATGTAAAAGTCCTGTTGCTGTGCGGGGATTTCCACGTGGCGAAAGAAAACTGTGCACAACGGGGTGCTTGCGTTAGCATGCGCGCCGTTCTCGGCACCGCTTCGGGAGCATGCTTGGCACATCAACATGCATAAGCGTCACGCACTGAGACCGGCGTGACTTTTGGGGAGAAGAACCGAACCGGCCTTCGTGGCCGGGGAGAAGGAATATGGCCAGACGCACCAAGGAAGAGGCGCAAGAGACGCGCAATCGCATTCTCGACGCCGCCGAAACCGTTTTCCACGCGCGCGGCGTGGCCCGGCCCTCGCTGGCCGATATCGCCGAAGCCGCCGGCGTGACGCGCGGGGCCATCTACTGGCACTTCAAGAACAAGAGCGACGTCTTCGCCGCCATGTGTGACCGGGTGCATCTGCCGGTCGAGGCCCTGTGCGAGCCCGAGCGAATCGCCCAGCAGGAGGACCCGCTGGACGGCATGCGCGACATCTGCGTCTTCGTGATGCGCCAGACCGTGCGCAACCCGCAATGGCGGCGCGTGTACGAGATCATCGTCCACAAATGCGAGATGGTGCAGGACACCGGCGCCATCTTCGAGCGCCAGCGTCAGTCGCAGGAGGAAGGCAACATCAAGATCCGCGAGCACCTGCGCCTGGCGCGTGACCGCGGCCAGTTGCCCGCCGACCTGGACCTGGACGCGGCCACCCACCTCTTCCACGCCTCGGTGCACGGCCTGCTGGCGCACTGGCTGTTCGTGCCCGAGAGCTTCGACCTGGACGCCGAGGCCGAACGCCTGGCCGACAGCGTGATCGACATGCTGCGCCTGTCGCCAGCGCTGCGCCTGGGCTACGTGCCCCGTCCGGCCAACCCGATCAGCGAGGAGCTGGAGGCACTGAGCAACGGCGACAGCACGGCGCCGCCGCAGGACTGAGCCAGCGCCGCGCCTACCCCTTCAACGCGGCACGCCAGCGTGCCAGGAAGGCCTGCTTGCGCATGGTGTCCTGGGCGGCGAGCAGCCCCGGGCCCAGGCCGATCGGCTTGAGCGCGTAACCCAGCCGCTCGGCCAGCGCCGTGGCGTTGTAGGGGTTGTCGGTATCGGTACGCACGGTGTACAGCTGCGAACTGGAGCGCCCGAGCAGCCCCTGGCCCTCGCCGGACAGCAGAAAGTCCAGCCATAGCCGCGCGGCATTGGGGTGCGGGGCGCGGCGGGCGATAAAGGCCACGCGCGAAATCACCAGCGTGTAGTCGCGCGGGGCGATGACGTCGATGTCGGCGCCGCGCCCCATCAGCGACAGCGCGTAGGCGCCCAGCAGGTTGTAGCCCAGCACCAGCTCGCCGCTGGCGATGCGCTCGATCATGCGCGAGGTCGACGCCAGCAGCTCGACGCCCGAACGGCCCAGCGCCTGCGTCAGGTACCAGAACTCGGCGCCCATGCGTGCGTCCTGCTGCGCCAGCAGGTAGCCCACCCCCGATTTCTCCACGTCATAGGTGACCACCCGACCGCGCCAGGCTGGCGCCTTCTCCTGCAGCAGCCGCGCCAGGCCGCTGCGGCTGCGCGGCAGCCGCACGCCGGCCAGGTGGCTGCGGTTGTAGACGATCACCGCCGGCTCGAAGGTGGTGCCCCAGGCCTCGTCGCGCCAGACCGCGCGCGTGGGCAGGCCGCCGCGCTCGGGCGATTCGTAGCGCTGCGCATAGCCATCGTTGACGAGCTTGACCTGCAGGTCCATGGCCGCGCTCCACAGCACGTCGGCGCCGCCCGCGGCGGGCGGGCGCGCCGCTTCCGCCAGGAAGCGCGTGTTCAGATCGATCGAGTTCAGGTCTTCGTAGTGGACCTTGATGCCGGCATAGCGCGCCTCGAAGGCCTGGATCAGCGGCCGCGCGATCTCCAGGTCGGTCGTGGCGTAGACCGTGACCGCGCCCTCGCGCAGGCCGCGCGCGATGATCTCCGCATAGTCGGCGGGATAGCCGGGCGGCACCGCCGGCGCGCCGGACTGCGCCAGCGCGGGCAGCGCCGCGCCGGCCACGGTGGCGCCGGCGGCGGCAAGCAGGCGCCGCCGCAGGGCGCCGGCGGGCGGAAGGGTGAGCGGGCTGGGCATTGTGTCTGGGAAGCAGCGCGCGGGGGCAGGGAGGCGGGCGGGCCCGCGCTGCATCGGCCCGCGCAGGGCGGAGTTATTATAGGCGCCCTCGGAGCGCCCACCGCGCGGCCGCATGGTGGGCGCAGGCGCCGGCCACGCCGGCATCGCAGGCGTCGCTCCGCATTACTGGCAATCGGGTAGGGAGGTCCGGCATGCGCATCCTGCTGGTGGAAGATGAGATCGAGCTGGCGCGCTGGGTGGCGCGCGCGCTGGAGCAGGGCGGCTTCGTCATCGAGCACGTGGCCGACGGACTGAAGGCCGAGGCCCGCCTTCAGGCCGCGGAGGAATACGACGCGGTCGTGCTCGACCTGCGCCTGCCCGGCAAGGATGGCCTCGCCGTGCTCAAGGGCATGCGCGCGCGCGACGACCGCACGCCGGTGCTGATCCTGACCGCGCAGGACACGCTCGACGAGCGCGTGCGCGGCCTCAACCTGGGCGCCGACGACTACCTGCCCAAGCCCTTCGCCATCGCCGAGCTGGAGGCACGCATCCTCGCGCTGATCCGGCGCAGCCGCGGCCGCGCCCATCCGCGCCTGCAGTGCGGCACCCTGGTCTTCGACGGCGAGACACGCGGCTTCACGCTGGACGGTGCGCCGCTGGCGCTGACGCCGCGCGAATCGACCTTGCTGGGCGCGCTGCTGGCCAAGAGCGGCCAGCCGCTGACCAAGGCGCAGTTGCTCGACAAGGTGTTCTCGCTGGACGCCGACGTCAGCCCCGACGCCATCGAGGTGCTGATCTACCGCCTGCGCAAGAAGCTCAGCGGACATGGCGTGACCATCGTGACGCTGCGCGGCTTCGGCTACCTGCTCGAGCCGGAGGGCGCGCACTGACATGGCCGGCGACGCCGCCCCGCCCCGGCCATCCCGGCCATCCCGGCCGCCGCGCCAGCCTCGGCCGGTCAGGCGCTGGCTGCGCGGCAGCCTGCGCCGGCAGCTGCTGCTCCTGCTGCTGCCGGCGCTGGCCGCCATGATGGCGCTGGACACCTGGCTCACCTACGGCACCCTGCGCGATGCCGCCAACGCGGCTTACGACCGTTCGCTGTACGGCTCCGTGCGCGCCATCGACAACGCCATCGGCATGGACGGCGAGAACGTGCAGCTGACGCTGCCCGACGCGGCCATGGAGGCCTTCGAAAGCGCGGCCCAGACCCGCGTGTTCTACCGCGTCTCGGTCGAGCGCGTCGGGCGCATCGAGACCGTCACCGGCTATGACGACCTGCCGCTGCCCGGCGGCGAGCTGGCCAGCAACCAGCCCCGCTTCTACGACGCGCAGTACCGCGGCGACCCGGTGCGCATCGCGGTGCTCGCCCATCCGGTTTACCGGCCCAACGCGCACCTGCGCGTGGTGATCCAGGTGGCCGAGACGGCCGAGCCGCGCGCGGCCCTGATCGGCACGGTGTGGCGCAGCGCGCTGGCGCGCGACCTACTGCTGATCCTGGTCAGCGCCGCCGTGTTGGTGGGCGGCGTGACCTATGTGCTGCGGCCGCTGGCGCGCGTGCGCGACGACGTCGAGGCGCGCTCACCCGACGACCTGACGCCGCTGGCCTTCGAGCACGTGCCAGTCGAAGTGCGCCCCCTGGTGGACGCGGTGAACCGGCACGTGTCGCGCTCGGCGGCGCTGGCGCAGGCGCAGACGCAGTTCATCGCCGACGCCGCGCACCAGTTGCGCACGCCGCTGGCGGTGCTCAAGACCCAGGCCGAGTTCGCCCAGCGCCAGCTCGACAGCCTGGCGGACCGCACGCCTGCGCAGCAGGCCGCGGCCGAAGCCGTGGGCGGCATGGTGACCCAGCTGGAACAGGCAGCGCGGCTGACCAACCAGCTGCTGGCGCTGGCGCGCGTGCGCCAGCACCCCGCTGACGGTGCCAGCCAGGCAGCGCAGGCGGCCGAGACCGTCGAAGTGGTCGATGCCGTGGCCCTGGCCGAGCAGGTGGCGCTGGACTACCTGCCGCTGGCCCGCAGCAAGCAGCAGGACTTCGGCTGGGAGCGCCAGCCCGGCCTGGCGCTGCCGGTGCGCGCCGATGCCGCGCTGCTGCGCGAGGCGCTGGCCAACCTGGTGCACAACGCCATCCAGTATTCGCCGCGCGGCAGTCGCATCACGCTGTCGGCGGCACGCGCGGCCGACACCGCCCGCCTGGTGGTCGAGGACGACGGCCCTGGCATTCCCGCCGAGGAACGCGAGAAGGTGTTCGCGCGCTTCTACCGCCGCGTGGGTCATGCCGAGCCCGGCTCCGGCCTGGGCCTGGCCATCTCGCGTGAGATGGCGGCGCGCTTCGGCGGCACCGTAGTGCTCGGCGAGGCCGCCAGCGGACGCGGCTTGCGGGCCGTGCTGACCCTGCCGCTGGCCGGCTGACGGCCGCTGCCGTGCCGGCGGATCCGCCCTGGTGGACCCGTGCGCCGGGGCCCGGCGGCCGGCCCGCCACCGGCCATGTATGCAGTTGCAGGCATCCACCCCCAGGTTAACCCCTAGGCATTCCGACAGGCTTTGACAGCCAATTGACAGTTTGACCCGCCTAGAATGCGGCCATGGTCAGGTATTACTGACCAGACATTGAGAAGCACAACAACAAGTCCGGTAATCAGGCCATGCCAGGACGGGAGACAGCGCGAACCCGCGCGCGGCAGCCACGCCGCCGCCGCTCTTCCCGACCCGCGGTGCCGCCGGACGCTACCGGCCCCAAGCGAAGGGGCCGGCAACCAGAGAGGAGAGCTCATGCGCCGCAACCTGCATCGTCTTGCCCACGTCGTACTGGCATCCGCCGCCATCACCGCCACCGTGGCCTCGGCCCCGGCCTTCGCGATTGACAGCGTCAAGTTCATGATCGGCGCCAACCCCGGCGGCGGCTTCGACCAGACCGGCCGCTCGCTGGGCGCCGCCATGGTCTCCGCCGGCGTGGCCAAGACCGCGTCCTACGACAACAAGGGCGGTGCGGGCGGCACCATCGGCCTGACCCAGTTCGTCAACACCGACAAGGGCAACCCCAACGCGCTGGTGGTGACCGGCGCGGTGATGGTGGGCGCCATCGAGACCAACAAGCCGCCCGTCACGCTGAAGAACGCCACCCCGATCGCGCGCCTGTTTGCCGACACCATGGTGATCACCGTGCCGGCCTCGTCGCCGATCAAGTCGATGAAGGACCTGGTCACCCAGCTCAAGGCCAATCCGGGCAGCGTCAGCTGGGGCGGCGGCTCCAAGGGTTCCATCGACCACATCCTGGCCGGCCTGATCGCCAAGGAAAGCGGCGTCGATCCGAAGAAGATCAACTACGTGCCCTTCCAGGGCGGCGGCGAAGCCTCGGCCTCCATCCTGGGCGGCCACGTGACCGCCGGCATCGCGGGCGTGTCCGAGTTCCTGCCCTTCATCAAGAGCGGCAAAATGCGCGCGCTGGCGGTGACCTCCAAGGACCGCACCGCCGACCTGCCGACGCTGAAGGAGCAGGGCATCAATGTCGAGATCTACAACTGGCGCGGCGTGTACGGCGCGCCCGGCATCAGCGCCGAGCAGCGCAAGGCCCTGATCGACGCCGTGGTCAAGGCCACCGAGACCCCGGTGTGGAAGGAAACGCTGTCCAAGAACGACTGGACGCCCTTCCTGCTGACCGGCGACGAGTTCTCGCGTTTCGTCGACAGCGAATCGGCCCGCCTGGGCGCGACGCTGCGCGAACTGGGCGTGGCCAAGTAAGCTCGCGGGCGCACACCCACCGCCTTTTTCGTTCCGTTTCACCCGTCGTACCCGCCCGCGCGCCGGCACCGGCCGGCGCGCGAAGTCAGGGCCGGGGCCCGGCGTCCGCCACCTGCGACACCGACAAACAAAACCATACGTCGCCGGGCCCCCGCTCACGCGGGATCCGATCGACTCCCGCCGGCTGCCGCCGGCCGAAGGAGCCAACAGCATGAAGCCCTCACACCTCGCCATCGGCATCGCCGTGCTGGCGCTTTCCCTTTTCTTCTTCGTCGGCCTGCCCGGCATCTCGGACGACGCCGGCTATGCGGGGCTGTCCCCGCGTTTCGTGCCCACCCTGGTGGCCATCGGCCTGGCCGTGTGCGGCGCGCTGCTGACCTGGCAGGGCGTGCGCGGCGGCTTCCGCAACATGCCAGAGGAAGACGCCGAGCTGCCCTCGGCGCCGCACAACCTGCGCGGCTTCCTGTGGGTGGCGGCGGGCCTGGTGCTGAACATGGCCCTGATCGGCACGCTGGGCTTCGTGCTGGCGTCGACGCTGATGATGGTGTGCGTGGCGCGCGGCTACGGCAGCCGCCGCCTGGTACGCGATGCGCTGATCGGCCTGGCGGTGACGCTGCCGATGTGGGCGCTGTTCGAATTCCTGCTGAGCATCAACCTGCCGCTGCTGCCGGTGGCCGGCTTCTGAGGCTGCGCCGCAGACCGATCTCCCAAGTCCTCGTTTCGTCGGTCCCGAATCCGGCACGGAGTCTGATATGGATACCCTGAACCAGTTGATGCACGGCTTCGCCGTGGCCATCACGCCGATCAACCTGATGTGGGCCCTGGTGGGCTGCTTCCTCGGCACCGCCATCGGCGTGCTGCCCGGCATCGGGCCGGCGCTGACCGTGGCCATGCTGCTGCCGCTGACCACCAAGGTCGAGCCGACCGCCGCCCTGATCATGTTCGCCGGCATCTACTACGGCGCCATGTACGGCGGCTCCACCACTTCCATCCTGATGAACACCCCGGGCGAGTCGTCCACCATGGTGACGGCGATGGAAGGCAATCTGATGGCCAAGAACGGCCGCGCCGGCCCGGCGCTGGCCACCGCGGCGATCGGCTCCTTCGTGGCCGGCACCATCGCCACCGTGCTGCTGTCGATGTTCGCGCCGGTGGCCGCCGACGTGGCGCTGCAGTTCGGCCCGGGCGAATACTTCATGATCATGTTGCTGGCCTTCACCACGGTGTCGGCGGTGCTCGGTTCCTCGCTGCTGCGCGGCATGACCAGCCTGTTCCTGGGCCTGGGCATCGGCCTGATCGGCATGGACTCGCTGTCGGGCCAGACGCGCTACTCGATGGGCGTGCAGGAGCTGTATGACGGCGTCGACATCGTGGTGGTGGCCGTCGGCCTGTTCGCGGTGGGCGAGGCGCTGTTCAACGCCTTTTTCCCGCAGCCGGCCGGCACCTTCAACAAGGTTGGCTCGGTGATGATGAACCGCTCCGACTGGAAGCGCTCGGTGCCGGCCTGGATCCGCGGCACGGTAATCGGCTTCCCCTTCGGCCTGATCCCGGCCGGCGGCGCCGAGATCCCGACCTTCCTGTCGTACGCCACCGAGAAGAAGCTGTCCAAGCACCAGGAAGACTTCGGCAAGGTCGGCGCCATCGAAGGCGTGGCCGGCCCCGAGGCCGCCAACAACTCGGCGGTGACCGCCACGCTGGCGCCGCTGCTGACGCTGGGCATCCCCACCTCGAACACCACCGCCATCCTGCTGGCGGCGTTCCAGAACTACAACCTGCAGCCGGGCCCGATGCTGTTCCAGACCTCGGGCGACCTGGTCTGGGGCCTGCTCGCCTCGCTCTACATCGGCAACGTGATGCTGCTGGTGCTGAACCTGCCGGCCATCGGCCTGTGGGTGCGCATGCTGCGCATTCCCACTCCGCTGCTGTACGGCGGCATCCTGATCTTCGCCGGCCTGGGCGCCTACGGCATCCGCCAGTCGTGGTTCGACCTGCTGCTGCTGTTCGTGATCGGCCTGCTGGGCATGGCGATGCGGCGCTTCGACTTCCCCACCGCGCCGGTGATCGTCGGCCTGATCCTGGGGCCGATCGCGGAGAAGCAGATGCGCAACGCGCTGTCGATCAGCCAGGGCGACTGGTCGGTCTTCGTGACCCAGCCGATCTCGGCCACCATCCTGGCCATGACCGTGGCCGTGGTGCTGATCCCGCGCCTGCTGGGCTGGCTGGCACGGCGCAGTGCCAGCCGCGGCATCGCCGACCCGGCGGGCTGAGCGCACGCCTCACTACGGGCCAGGCCCGGCACGCAACCCGCGCGCCGGGCCTTTTTGTTTCTCCCACCTGCGTCCCAGCGGCGGCATCGACTGCCGCCCACCGACAAGAAGAACCGCGCCGGCGCATGCCGCCAGGCCGACTCCCCATGCCCTCTCTGCTCCACCGCTGGCGTCCGGTCCTGCTGACGCTGCTGCTCGGCCTTGCCGCCGCGCTGTTCTGCACCCTGCTGCACACGCCGCTGCCCTGGATGATCGGGCCGCTGCTGTCGGTGGCCACCGCGCGCATGCTGGGCGCGGACCTGCGCACACCCACCCAGGCGCGCAATGCCGGCCAGTGGACCATCGGCACCGCGCTCGGCCTGTACTTCAGGCCGCCGGTGGTGACCAAGCTGGTCGAGTTCCTGCCCTATATCGTCGCGGCCTCGCTGTTCGCGCTGGCGCTCGGCGCGGGTGGCGCGCTGCTGCTGCGCCGCGCGACGGGCGTCGCCTTCAAGACCGCCTACTTCTCCACCGCCATCGGCGGCGCCTCGGAGATGGCCAACCTGGCCGAGCGCAACGGCGCGCGCATCGACCAGGTGGCCGCGGCGCATTCGCTGCGCGTGCTGCTGGTGGTCGTGCTGGTACCCGGCATCTTCCAGTACGGCGGGGTGCACGGGCTGGACCCCTTCGTGCCGGGTCCGCGCAATGTGGACGTGCCTGGGCTGCTGGTGCTGATCGCCATCACGCTGGCGGCCGCGCTCGCACTCAAGCGGCTGAACCTGCCGAATCCCTTCGTCATCGGCACGCTGATCGCCGCGGCCTTGCTGACGGCCTCGGGCATCGAGCTGTCGGCCATCCCGGCCTGGATGAGCCGCGCCGGCCAGCTGCTGATCGGCGTCTCGCTGGGCGCGCGCTTCTCGCGCGAATTCCTGCACACGGCGCCGCGCTTCCTCTCGGGCGTGGTGCTCTACACGGTGCTGGCGCTGCTGCTGTCGGCGCTGTTCGGCTGGGGCCTGTCGGCATTGTCGAGCGTGCACCCGGCCACCGCCATCCTGGGTACCACCCCGGGCGGCATCGCCGAGATGTGCATCACCGCCAAGGTGCTGGAACTGGGGGTGCCGCTGGTGACCGCCTTCCATGTGATCCGGATGGCCTTCGTGGTGCTGTGCACCGGGCCCCTGTATCATTGGCTGAAGCATCGGGCCGCGCCGGAGGAGACCGAGTAGCCACGGGCCGATGCGCAGCAAGCGCCGCGCCTGCAGTGGCGCGCGGATCGCAGCGGCAGGCAGCACGCCGCGACAGGACAACAATGACAACGGCGCCGCGCGCGCCCGACAGGATCGCCATGCCCGAGCCTACCCTGACCCTTGCCGCCATCGACGCCATGCTGGAGCGCGTACTCGCGCCCTGGGTGCGCCAGCTGGGCCTGCGCGCCGAGCAGGTGGACGGACAGGGCGTGACGCTGCGCCTGCCCTTCGACCCGTCGCTGCGCCATGCCGGCGGCGTGGTCTGCGGCCAGGTGCTGATGTCGGCGGCCGACACCGCCATGATCGTCGCCGTGGCCAATGCGCTGGGCGACTTCCGCCCCATGACCACGGTCACGCTCACCACCAACTTCATGCGCCCGGTGATCGAGGGCGACATCCTGGTGCGCGCCAACGTGCTGCGCCTGGGCAAGACCGTGGTGTTCGGCGAGATGGAACTGAGCGGCACGGACGGCAAGCTGGCCGTGCAGGCCACCACCACCTACGCGCTGCTCTGAGGCAGGAAGCACGATGGACACGTCGGCCAGCCCCTTCGACCAGGTCGTCTTCGCCGGCGGCGGCAACCGCTGCTGGTGGCAGGCGGGTTGGTGGGACACGGTGGCACCCGAGACTCAACCTGCGCCCACGCGTGATCACCGCCATCTCGGCCGGCGCCGCCACCGCCTGCATGCTGTATGCGCACGACTCGCACGAGACCATGGCCTACTACCGCGAGGTGCTGGCCGGCAATCGCCGCAATGCCTACTGGGGCAACCTGCTGCGCAGCGAGCGCGTGTTCCCGCACTACGGCATCTACCGCGCGGCACTGCTGTCGCTGTTCGGCGAGGGACGGCTCGCGCGGCTGCAGGACGCACCCGAGATCCGCATCGGCGTGGCCCATATCCCGCGCTGGAGCGGGCCGCGCCTGGCGGTGGCGGCAGGCCTGCTGGCCTACAACATCGACAAGCACCTGCTGAAGACCCTGCACCCGCGCCTGGGCCGCAAGCTTGGCTTCCGCCCGGAATTCGTGCTGGCGCAGGACTGCGCTGCGCCGGAAGCGCTGGCCGACCTGCTGCTGCAGTCGTCCAGCACGCCGCCGTTCACGCCGGTGCTGCGGCGCGAGGGCAGGGCGGTGCTCGATGGCGGCCTGGTCGACAATGTGCCGGTCGATGCCTTGGACAATACCCCCGGCAACGTGCTGGTCCTGGTCACCCGCCTGTATCCGCGGCCATCGCGCTTCGTGCTGGAGCGGCACGGGCAGCGCCGGCTCTATCTGCAGCCCTCGCAGCGCGTGCCGGTCTCGAGCTGGGACTACACCCGCCCGGAAGGCATGATGCAAGCCTATGCGCTGGGCCAGCGCGACGGCGAGGCCTTCCTGCGCGACTGGCCGACGATTCGCATTCACGAGTTGCCCGCCGCCGCGTAGCTGCCGGCGTGGGCGCGCCGGCCCGTGCCGGCGCTTCTGTCATGTTCGTGGCGGGTGCACGGCACCGCCGCCACGCCGCAACAGGAGGAACGGATGACCAAGCGCCAAGCCAACCCCGCCACGCAGCGCAAGCGTGCCTCGCAGGTCAGCGCCGAGCCGGCGCCCGAACGCGTGCCCCGGCGCACGCGCGGCAAGCCTGCCGCGCGCCGGCGCGAGGCGGACTTCATCGTGATCGGCGCCGGTTCGGGCGGCATGGCCGCGGCGCGGCGTGCTGCCGCGCACGGCGCCCGCGTGATCCTGGTCGAGCGCGACGCCATCGGCGGCACCTGCGTGAACCGGGGCTGCGTGCCCAAGAAAATGCTGTCCTACGGCGCCAGCCTGGCCGCCATCCTGTCCGGCTGCCTGTCGCACACCGGCGCGCGCGAGGACTGGAGCGACGCCATCGTGCGCGTCGATGCCGAGGTCGCGCGCCTGAACGTGATCTACACCGAGCGGCTGCAGCAGGCCGGCGTGACGCTGCTGGGTGGCGACGCCAGGCTCGTCGCCCCCGACGAGCTCGCCGTGGGCGATGAGATCCTGCACGCGCGGCGCATCCTGCTGGCCACCGGCGCGCGCCCGCGCAAGCTGCCGGTGCCCGGCGGCGAGCTGGCCTGCAGCTCCGACGATATCTTCACCTGGAAGAGCCTGCCAGCTTCGCTGGCGGTGGTCGGCGGCGGCTATATCGCGGTGGAGCAGGCATCCATCCTGTCGCGCTTCGGCGTCAAGGTCGACCTGCTGGTGCGCGGCGACCGCCTGCTGCGGCGCTTCGACCACGACCTCTCGGCGGCGCTATGCGAGGCCCTGGTGGCGCAAGGCATCCGCGTGCACCTGAACACGGAGGTGACGCTGCTGGCCCAAGCCAACGGCGCCATCGAAGTCTGCCACCGCCAGCGCGGGGGCAACGGCAAAGTCGAGTCGCTGCGCGCGCAGGCCGTGCTGGCAGCCATTGGGCGCGCCGCGCAGCTCGACGGGCTTGGCCTGGACGCGCTGGGCGTGCGCCGCACCGAGCGCGGCAGCATCGCCGTCGACCGCCAGTTCCGCAGCTCGCTTCGCTCCCTCTATGCCATCGGCGACGTCACCGACCTGCCGCAGCTGACGCCGGTGGCGATCGCACAAGGCCGCTGGCTGGCCGACCGGCTGTTCGACCGCCGCGGCGACCGCGCCGATTTCGACTACATCCCCTCGGCCGTCTTCTGCGAACCGGCCATCGCCAGCGTGGGCCTGAGCGAAGCCGCCGCCGTGGAAGCGGCCGGCAAGCCCGAGCGCATCCGCACCGTGGTCAAGCGCTTCGTCTCGCTGGAGAACCGCTTCGGCGGCAACGAACAGGCCTCGCTGGTCAAGCTGGTGATGAACGCGCGCAGCGGCCGCGTGCTGGGTGCGCACATGATGGATGGCGCCGCGCCCGAGGTCATCCAGGCCTTGGCCGTGGCGCTGCGCTTGGGGGTGAAGGAGCACCACCTGCAGAGCACGGTGCAACTGCACCCGACGGTGGCCGAGGAACTGTTCGGCTGAGCCGGCGCGCCCGGCGCACCCGGCGCGTGGCTCAACCCGCGGCGCGCGGCGCTGGCCGCGGCACGTCCTCGCAGGGATCGGGCCGCGCCTGCGGCGGCACCAGCACCACGCGGTCATAGGCGCCGGCTTCGCCCTGGGCGGCGCTCTCCAGATAGCCCACGCTGTAGATCTCGCCCGCGCCGGCGCGCAGCCAGCGCGGCGCGCCGAGATCGCGCCGCACGTGGCCATTGCCCGCGATCAGCACGGCGCCGCGATCGGCGTAGGGGCGCAGGGTGTCGGCCATCACCGCGTCACGCGCCGCCTGTGCGGCGAGCATGCCGGGCAGCATGGCCTCGGGGAAGCGGCCGCAGTGGCCGGCGTCTAGCACCGCCGTCTGCGCGCTGACGAGGTCCGCCGGCAGCGGCCCCTCCAGGCCCAGCCGCCGGCGCGCGTCGGGCGTGAAGACTTCGCCCAGCCCGCCGGCCACGATGCGCTGCGCGTCGGCACGCGACAGGTTGGCCGCCAGCAGCGGCAGGTCGTAGCGCAGCGCCAGCGCCACCACCGGCGTATAGAAGTCCCACTGCCAGCCCTTGCCACCGGCCTGCGCCACCAGATAGGCGGCATCGTCCGGCCGCTCGCGCCGCGCACGCTCGATGTCCGGCTGGCGCTCGCGGTCGAACTGCTCCATGGCGATGGCCGGCCGCCAGCCGGCCGCGAGCGCGTCAGTCAGCGCCAGCAGGCGCCGCTTCTGCCCGTCGGCATTGTCATGGACCTCGCCCAGCAACACGTAGGTCTTGCCGGTGAACTGCTGCGCCACATCGGCGGCGGCAGTCTGCGGCGAGGATCCGGCGCAGCCGCCCAGCAGGGCCAGTGCGGCGAGCGCCGCCAGCGCGCCGAGCGCAAGCCGGCGGGAAGAGGGCGAGAGAGGCATGCAGGAATCCTTCGGCGAGTCGAGGGGAAGCCGTGGACGTCGAGTGAGCGCGGCTGTGCGCATGATAGGGCATGTGGCGTAGGAAGGATGCGGGATGCGCGATGCGCGATGCGCCAACACCAATCGCCAAGCATGGTGTCTTGGCTCCCTCTCCCCTCATGGGGAGAGGGTTGGGGTGAGGGGTGGTCTAGCAAGGCGCCACAAGGAACGAAGCCGTCGGTGTTGTCCAGCACGCCAAGGCCAAGACGAAGCTGACGGTGTGATCCAACACGTCGCCGCTAGCCAGCGCCCGCCCTCTCCCCCGGCCCCTCTCCCGCAAGCGGGAGAGGGGAGCAAACCAACGCGGCGCGAAAGGCAACGCGCTTGCAAGAGCCGACAGGATGCGCCAACACCAATCGCCAAGCATAGCGTCTTGGCTCCCTCTCCCCGCATGGGGAGAGGGCGGGGGGAGAGGGGTGGTTTAGCAAGGCGCCACAAGCAACGAAGCCGTCGGTTGTGTCCAGCACGCCGGCGCCAAGACGGAGCCGTCGGTGTGATCCAGCACTCCAGCGCCAAGACGGAGCCGTCGGTGTGATCCAGCGCGCCAGCCCCAAGACGAAGCCGATGGCGTGGTCCAGCGCGTCGCCGTATGCCAGCGCCCACCCTCACCCCCAACCCCTCTCCCGCAAGCGGGAGAGGGGAGCAAACCACCGCGGCGCGAATCCGGTTGCGCCAGCCGAGCCGGCAGGATGCGCCAACACCAATCGTCAAACATCGTGTCTTGGCTGCTCTCCCGCAAGCGGGGGGAAGCAAACCAGCGCAAACGAAACCGCCGCCTACACCTGCGTCGAAGCCTCGCTCACCGCCCCGCCCACCGTAACGGGCAGCCGGTTGCCCTCGGCATCGATCTGCAGCGGCCCGGTGCCCGAGAAGCGGTCCAGCGCCAGGTAGATCACCGGCGTGATGAACAGCGTGATCACCTGCGAGAACAGCAGGCCGCCCACCACCGCCAGGCCGAGCGGCTGGCGCAGCTCGGCGCCGGCGCCAATGCCCAGCGCCAGCGGCAGCGCGCCCATCACCGCGGCGAAGGTGGTCATCATGATGGGCCGGTAGCGCAGCAGGCAGGCCTGCCGGATCGCGCGGGCAGGGGCCATGCCCTGTTCGCGCTGCGCCGCCAGCGCGAAGTCGATCATCATGATGGCGTTCTTCTTGACGATGCCGATCAGCATCAGCACGCCGATGGTGGCAATCAGCGACAGCTCCACCTGGAACAGGAAGAGCGTCAGCAGCGCGCCCACCGCCGCCGACGGCAACCCGGCCAGGATGGTCAGCGGGTGGATGTAGCTTTCGTACAGCACACCCAGCAGCGTGTAGATCACGGCGATGGCCGCCACCAGCAGCACGATCTGCGTGGCCTGCGAAGATTGGAACACCGCGGCGTCGCCGCCCCAGCTGGTGAAGATGGAGCCGGGCATGCCGATCTGCTGCTGGAAGCGCTCGATGCGGGCCGAGGCATCGCCCAGCGCCGCACCCGGCGCCAGGTTGAACGACACCGTCACCGAAGGCAGCTGGCCCTGGTGGTTGACCGAGATCGGGCCGACGCGGCGCTCGGTGGTGGAGAAGGCCGACAGCGGCACCATCTGCCCGGTCTTGCTGCGCACGTAGAGCTTGGCGAAGGCGGTCTCGTCGGCGCGGTCGACGTCGGCAGCCTGCAGGATCACGTAGTAGTTGTCGACGGGCGTGTAGATGGTCGACACCTGCCGCTCGCCGAAGGCCGAATACAGCGCGGTGCGCACGTCCTGCATCTGCACGCCGAGCGCATTGGCCTTGTCGCGGTCGATGGCGAGGTGCGCCTCCAGGCCGGACTGTTGCGAGTCGCTGGTCACGTCACGGAAGACTGGGTCGGCGCGCATGCTGGCCATCAGCTTGTCGGACCATTCCTGCAGCTGCCCCGCCTTCACGCTCTGCAGCGTGTACTGGTAGCGGCTCTTGCTCTGGCGCCCGCCCAGTTGCAGGTTTTGCACGGGCCGGAAGTAGACGTTCAGCCCGGCGATGCCCGCGACGTCGCGCCGCAATGACTCCAGCACCTGCGGCATCTTGGGCCGTTCGCCCAGCGGCTTGAGCTCGACGAACATGCGCCCGGTGCTGACGGCCGGCGACGGGCCGCCGCCGATCGACACCACCACGCTCTTGACCGCGGGGTTGGCGCGCATGCGCTCGGCAGCGTCGCGCAGGCGTACCGCCATCGCATCGAAGGAGATGTCCTGCGGGCCCTCGGCATTGACCTGGATCTGCCCGATGTCCTCCTCGGGGAAGAAGCCCTTGGGGATGGCGACGAACAGCACGGCGGTCAGCACGAAGGTCAGGCCCGCCGCCGCCAGCACGGTCCTGCGGTGGGCCAGGCACCAGTCGAGCCCGCGCGCGTAGGCGTGCAGCGAAAACTCGAACAGGTCCTCGAACCACTGCGTGGCGCGCAGGCCCAGCGTGCGCTTCTGCGGCACGGCGTGCGCGGCTGCCGGCTGGTCGCCGTAGGCGTGCTGCGATTCGTCGACCGGCACGTTCTCGGCCGACAGGAAGCGCGCGCACAGCATCGGGATCAGCGTCAGCGAGACCAGCGCCGATACCAGGATGGACAGTGACACCACCGCGGCGAACTCGTGGAAGAGCAGGCCGATCACGCCCGGCATGAAGAAGATGGGGATGAACACCGCCACCAGCGAGATCGAGATCGACAGGATGGTGAAGCCCATCTCGCGCGAACCGATGAGCGCGGCCTTCAGCGGCGGCAGTCCCTCCTCGATGTGGCGCACGATGTTTTCCAGCATCACGATGGCGTCGTCCACCACCAGGCCCACGGCCAGCGTGATGGCCAGCAGCGAGACATTGTCCAGGCTGTAGCCGAGCGCCTTCATCAGCGCCACCGTGCCGATCAGCGAGATCGGCAGCGACACGGTAGGGATCAGCGTGGCCGCGGCGCGCCGCAGGAACAGGAAGATCACCATCACCACCAGCGCCACCGTGAGCGCCAGCGTGAACTGCACGTCGTGGATGGATTCGCGGATCGACACCGAGCGGTCGTTGACCACGCTGACATTGACCGAGGCCGGCATCTGCTGCTGCAGGCGCGGCAGCGCGCGGCGGATGGCGTCGACCACCGCCACGGTGTTGGCGTCTGGCTGGCGCAGCACGGCCAGCACGATGGAGCGCTCGTTGTTGAGCCAGCTGCCGGTCTTGATGGTCTCGACGCTGTCCTCCACCTCGGCCACGTCCGACAGGCGCACCACCGCGCCATTGGGCTGGCTGGCCACGATGATGTTGCGGAAGGCGTCCGCGCTGGCGAGCTGGCGGTTGGCCTGGATGGTCAGCGTCTGGCGCGCGCCGTCCAGCGTGCCCACCGGCGTGTTCGCGTTGGCGCGGTTCAGCGCCGAGGCCAGTTCGTCCATGGTCAGCCCGCGCGCGGCCAGCGCATCGGGATGGGCGCGCACTCTCACCGCAAAGCGCTTCTGCCCGTAGACCTGCACCTGCGCCACGCCGGGCAGCGTGGCCAGCGAGGGCGAGATCAGGTTATCGCCGAAGGCGTTGAGCTCGCCCAGGCTCATGGCCGGCGAGTTGATGGCCAGCAGCAGCACCGGCGCATCGGCCGGATTCACCTTGCGGTAAGAGGGCGGCACCGTCATCTCGATCGGCAGCGAGCGCTGCGCGCGGAACAGTGCGGCCTGCACGTCGACGGCGGCGGCGTCGATGTCGCGGTCGTTGTTGAACTCGATGGTGATGCTGGAGTTGCCCAAGGTGTTCGACGAGCTGATCACCGTGACGCCGGGGATGGTGGCGAACTGCTTTTCGAGCTGGGTGGCCACCGAGGCCGCCATGGTCTCGGGGCTGGCCCCGGGCAGCGTGGCGGTGACCTGGATCACGGGCGAGTTGAAGCTGGGCAGCGCCGCGATCGGGATGGTGGGATAGAGCACGATGCCGGAGACGATCACGGCAAGGCACAGCAGCACCGTCATCACCGGACGGCGGATACAGAGCTCGGACAGCGTCATGGTGTCAGTGCTTCCCGGTGGCGGCGGATGCGGCGGCTACCGACGCCGGCTTGCCCGCCGGCGCCGCCTCGCGCACCGTGCTGCCCGGGCGCAGGTTCTGCACGCCCTCCAGCACCACGCGCGTACCTGGCGGCACGCCTTCGATGACCGCGGCCTCGGCGGTGGTGGCCAGCACCTGCACGGGCAGGCGCGCGACCTTGCGGTCCGCCTGCACCGCATAGACGAAACGGCCTTCCGGCCCCGTCACCACGGCCTGCGGCGGCACCGAAAGGGCGCCCTTGAGCGTCTGCACCACGGCCTGCACATTGGCGTAGGTGCCCGGCCACAGGCGCTGCTCTTCGTTGTCGAAGCGGGCCTTGACGCGGATGGTGCCGTACTGCGGATCGACCGTGTTGTCGATGAAGGTGATGCTGCCGTTCACCGGCGTCCTGCTGCCATCGTTGGGCAGGGCCGTGACCTGCACCGGCCCCTTCTGCAGCGCCTCGCGCAGCGCCGCGAGCTGCCGCTCGGGCAGGCTGAAGGTGACGGCGATCGGCTGGATCTGCGCCACCGTCACCATCGGCTGGCCGCTGGTGGGCGTGACCAGCGAGCCGGGGAAGACGTTGATGACGCCGGTGCGCCCGCCGATGGTGGCGCGGATGGCACCGTAGCTGACCGCCACGCGGCTGGCCTCGATGGCGGCCTGGTCGGCGCGGATGGTGGCCTCGAAGCCATCGACCTTGGCCTGCGCGGTGTCGACCGCGCTCTTGGAAATGAAGTTGCGCTCCAGCAGTTCCTTGCTGCGCGCCAGCGTGCGCCGCGCATCGGCCAGGTCGGCCTGGTCGCGCAGCAGCTGGGCCCGCGCCTTGTCGAGATTGGCCTCGTCCATGCGGGTATCGAGCGAGAACAGCAGGTCGCCCGGCTTGACCGTCTGGCCTTCCTTGATATGCACCGTGCGCACGGTGCTGGAGACCTGGGGCCGTACCTCGACGATGGACAGCGCGCTGACGTTGCCGTTGGCCGACACCTGCAGCGGCACGTCGCCCTGGCGCACCAGCGCGGTGGTCACCACCACCGCGGCTGGCGGCTTGGGCGCCGGCTTGGGCGCGAACCAGTGGCGCCAGCCGAACCAGGCGCCGCCTGCCACCAGGACCGCGCCGATGCCGGCCAGCCATGGAAATGCGCGCCCCTTGCCCGTTCCCGTCGCCGGGCTCCACTGCTCGTCGACGAAGCCCTTGGCCTGGTCGATCCCGTTCGTTTTCATGCGAGGACCCTTAGTTCTAGTCGTGTCTTTCACGCCCGCTCCCCGCGGCCCGGCTTCTGTGCGCCGGTGCCGCCGCGGAAAGACCGCCGCTGCGTCGAGCTGGGGCGGTCCCGCTGCCGGCAGGCGAAACGTATGGTCAGGAATCGCAGTACCGGCGCACTTCTTGTATCAGGTGCGAAACATTATCAGAAAAGCCTGTCACGACGTCCATCGCGTCGCCACCGATTGACGCTGTCGATCGACACCTCGCGCGGCCCGGGCTCGACGCACACCGCATCGCCGGCCTGCAGCGGCGCCGCCTCGACCACGCTCAGGTAGACGCCCGAATAGCCGCTTTGCACCATGTGCCGGACGGCGTGGCGATAAGCCAGCGCCGCATTGAACTTGTAGCAGGGCTGGCGCGGCGACTCGACGCGCAGCAAGGCGGCGCCGATGCGCAGCAGGTCGCCCACCCACAGGACGTGCTCCTGGCAGCCGCTCAGCACCAGGTTCTCCCCCATCGCGCCGAAGCTGAGCGGCCGGTCGGCACCCGGCACGCCGGCCTCGCGCCGGCGCGCGTTCCACCAGGCATAGTGCTCGGCCGGGTAGGCATAGACGGCCTTGTCCAGGCCACCGTGCACGCTCAGGTCGGCCTGCTCGTCGCCGACCAGGCCGAGCGGACGCAAGTGCACCGGCACCGGATGGGCCAGCGTGCTGAGCGGGTGCTTACGGATGCCCGACATCACCACCGCCTCGGTGCCCGCGCCCGCCACCAGCAGCGGCATCGCTTTGCCCACGCAGATGGCGAGCACGCGGGCCGTGCCCGCGTCATCATGGATTTCGCTCACAGAGTCTCCCGCAAAAAACCACCGCGCACCGCGCGGCTGCCTCGTGCCTCAGGCCTGCTGCGGCGCCTCGCGGCGTGCCCAGTGGCAGCCGAGCGCGCGCGCCCGCTGCGACACCGCGAGCGCCAGCAGCAACAGTGCCGCTGCGCCCCAGTGCAGCGCGTCCGGGCCGGCAAGGGTGTAGATGCCGGCGCCGGCCATGGCGCCCAGCGCCTGGCCCAGGTAGATCGAGGAGGAATTCAGCGAAATGGAGGCCGCCGCGCTCGCGGGCGCCAGGCCGACCAGGCGCGCCTGCTGCGCGCTGTTGGTGGCGAAGCCGCCCACGCCCCACAGCATGAAGATCAGCACCAGGGCGGTGCCGCCCAGCGCGGCGAGCGGCCACAGCAGCATCGCCGCCAGGGAACTCAGCAGCGTGACCTGGACGATGCGGCTCGGCGTGACTCTATCCATGCGCGACGCCGCCAGCACGTTGCCGCAGACGCCGCAGGCGCCATAGGCCAGGAACATCAGGCTGAGCGCACCGCCGCTGATGCCGTGCACATCGCGCATGAGCGGCGCGATATACGTGAACAGCGTGAACATGCCGGCTGATTGGATCATGGTGGTGGCCACCACCAGCATGATCGGCGTGTGGCGCAGCACGGTCCCCCAGGCCGCGCGCCCGACCGGCGCCACATACAGGCCGCGCGGCAGGACGCGCCACACCGCCAGCGCCACAGCCAGCGCCAGCAGGCCGACCAGCCCCATGCTGAAACGCCAGCCCAGCGTGCTGGCGATCCAGGTGCCCAGCGGCACGCCCACCACGCTGGCGACGCTCCAGCCGAGGAAGACGAAGCTGATGGCGCGGCCGCGGGTGTGGGCCTCGACCAGCAGGGGCAGCGTGGCGGCCGCCTGCGGCGTGAAGATGGCGGCGCCGATCGCGCACAGGAAGCGGATGGCCATCAGGCTGCCGAAGCCCGGCGCCAGCGCTGCGGCCAGGTGCAACACGCCATAGACGAGCAGGGCTCCGGCCAGCAGCAGGCGGCGATCGATGCGTGAACCCAGCGTGGCGAACAGCGGCGCGCCCACGCAGGTCGCCAGCGCGAACACCGAGATCAGCTGGCCGGCGCTGGCGGCGCCCAGGCGGAAGTCGGCGGCGATGTCGTTCAGCATGCCGGTCACGATCATGGCGCCGGTGCCGATGACGAAATTGCCGACGCATAGCGTCAGGAGCCTGGGGTCCATGGTGGCCAGCAAACAGGGGGAGGGACGGGAAAGGGTGGCGCGGCGACGCGCGCACGGTACGCGCGCAGTAGCGCACGAGTGTAATGGTTTTGCGGCTGGCGTGCCGGAGGCGCCGCAAAGTGCGGCTGAGGGGCGGAGCCTGCCGCCGTGGGTCCGGCCCAGGGCGGCAAGATGGCCCGGGCCAGGCCGGGCAGGTCAGGAAAAGGCGTGGATACGGGGAGCGGGAGGGCCGCTCAGCGCGCCAGCGCCGGTGCCAGCGCCTTCGGATTGGCGATGCAGTCGTGGTTGCCCGCCAGCACGTCGATGATGTTCTGGAAAGCCGTGCGGAAGTACAGTTCGTAGCTATCGCGCTCGACGTAGCCCAGGTGAGGCGTGCAGATGCAGTTCTCCATGCGCAGCAGCGCGTGGCCCTGCAGGATGGGCTCGGACTCGAACACGTCGACCGCCGCCATGCCGGGGCGGCCGCGATTGAGTGCGGTCAGCAGCGCGTTCTCTTCGACCAGCTCGGCGCGGCTGGTGTTGACGAACAGGGCAGTCGGCTTCATGGCGCTCAGGTCGGAGAGCTTGACGATGCCGCGCGTGTCGTCGCTGAGCCGCAGGTGCAGCGACAGCACATCGCTGTCGGCGAACAACTGGTCCTGGGACTGCGCCACCTCGAGCCCGTCTTCGCGCGCGCCGGCCTGCGAGGCCTCGCGCCCCCACACCAGCACCTTCATGCCGAAGGCCCGGCCATAGCCGGCCAGGATCCTGCCGATCTTGCCGTAGCCCCAGATGCCCAGCGTCTGGCCCCGCAGGACCTGGCCCAGGCCGAAATTGGGCGGCATGGTGGCCGATTTCAGCCCCGACTGCTGCCAGGCGCCGTGCTTGAGACTGGCCACGTACTGCGGGATGCGCCGCTGGGCCGCCATGATCAGGGCCCAGGTCAGCTCGGCGGGCGCCACCGGCGAACCCACGCCTTCGAGCACCACCACCCCGCGGTCGGTGCAGGCCTCCACATCGATATGGCTGCCGGCGCCGCCCACGCGGCCGGTCTGGCTGATGATCTTCAGCTTGGGCAGCTTCTCCAGCAGCTGGCGCGTGATGCGGGTGCGCTCACGGATCAGCACCACGGCTTCGACGTCCGACAGCCGCGCCGCCAACTGGCCCACGCCCTTGACCGTGTTGTTGAAGACCTTCACGTCGTGCCCTTCGAGCAGGCTGAAGCAGGGCAGCTTGCGAACCGCGTCCTGGTAATCGTCGAGTACGGCAATCTTCATCTTCAACTCTATGAAATCTTGACTGGCAATCGCTCGGTGCGCGTGGCAACAGTGTGCGACGGCATCGCTCGATAGTATTGTTGTATAGGGTTCAGCAGCGCGCTGGCCTGCCCGGCCAAAAGCGTCGAAACAGGCACAAAAATGCTGCACAGCGGAAAACGCGGGCGGGCAGCGGTGGTATCCTTGCCGTCCCGCTGCCGTGCTTGTCGGTCGAGCCTCGCTCCCGGCCTCCGGCGGCAAGCGGGCGAGTCAGACCGGCCCGCGCACGAGCAAAGCGCAACTGTAGCGCAGCCGCAGGGAATGCCGCGACGTTTTGGGCGGCTTTCCCTGCCCCACAGTTGTAACGGGATGTGACCATTTGCTGCCTATTGGATCACAACTATCGCATCGCCGTAGGCGCCACCGCGCATTGACCCGTACTGGCCACAGCGGCCCCCGGCAGTGGCTTTGCCAGATTTCCCCTTTGTGTATTGGATTGGAGCAACGCTATGAATCACCCCACCATGCAGGGCACGCCGGCGCTCAACGCCCCGGCCTGGGTCAAGAATCCGAAACTGCTGACCTGGGTGGCCGAGGTCGCCGCCCTGACCAAGCCCGACCAGATCTACTGGTGCGACGGTTCGCAGGAGGAGTACGACCGCCTGTGCGAACAAATGGTGGCCGCCGGCACGATGAAGCGACTGAACCCGGCCAAGCGCAAGAACTCCTTCCTGGCACTGTCGGACCCGTCCGACGTGGCCCGTGTCGAGGACCGCACCTTCATCTGCTCGGAGAAGAAGGAAGACGCCGGCCCCACCAACAACTGGGTGGCCCCGGGCGAGATGCGCCAGACCCTGTCGGGCCTGTTCGACGGCTGCATGCGCGGCCGCACGCTCTACGTGGTGCCGTTCTCGATGGGTCCGCTGGGCTCGCCGATCGCGCACATCGGCGTCGAACTGTCGGACTCGCCCTATGTGGCCGTCAATATGCGCATCATGACGCGCATGGGCCGCGCCGTGTTCGACGTGCTTGGCACCGACGGCACGTTCGTGCCTTGCGTGCACACGGTCGGCAAGCCCCTGGCCGCCGGCGAGAAGGATGTGCCGTGGCCGTGCAACCCGACCAAGTACATCGTGCACTTCCCCGAGTCGCGCGAGATCTGGTCCTTCGGCTCCGGCTACGGCGGCAATGCCCTGCTGGGCAAGAAGTGCTTCGCGCTGCGTATCGCCTCGACCATGGGCCGCGACCAGGGCTGGCTGGCCGAGCACATGCTGATCCTGGGCGTGACCTCGCCCGAGGGCAAGAAGTACCACGTGGCTGCTGCCTTCCCGTCGGCCTGCGGCAAGACCAACTTCGCCATGCTGATCCCGCCCAAGGCCTTCGCCGGCTGGAAGGTCACCACCATCGGCGACGACATCGCGTGGATCAAGCCCGGCCAGGACGGCCGCCTGTACGCCATCAACCCGGAAGCCGGCTACTTCGGCGTGGCCCCGGGCACCAGCGAGAAGACCAACTTCAACGCGATGGCGACCCTCAAGGAAAACATCATCTTCACCAACGTCGCGCTGACCGATGACGGCGACGTCTGGTGGGAAGGCATGACCAAGGAGGCCCCGGCCCACCTGATCGACTGGCAGGGCAAGGACTGGACGCCCGAGATCGCCAAGCAGACCGGCGCCAAGGCCGCCCACCCGAACGCGCGCTTCACTGCGCCGGCCTCGCAGTGCCCGTCGATCGACGAGAACTGGGACAACCCCGCCGGCGTGGCGATCGACGCCTTCATCTTCGGCGGCCGCCGCTCCACCACGGTGCCGCTGGTGACCGAGGCACGCGACTGGACCGAGGGCGTCTACATGGCTGCCACCATGGGCTCGGAAACCACCGCTGCGGCCGCCGGCCAGCAAGGCGTGGTGCGCCGCGACCCGTTCGCCATGCTGCCGTTCTGCGGCTATAACATGAGCGACTACTTCGGCCACTGGCTGGAGCTGGGCGCCAAGCTGCAGGCCGCCGGCGCCAAGCTGCCGAAGATCTACTGCGTGAACTGGTTCCGCAAGGACGCCGACGGCAACTTCGTGTGGCCCGGCTTCGGCGAGAACATGCGCGTGCTGTCGTGGATGATCGACAGAGTCGAAGGCCGCGGCCAGGGCACCGAGCACGTGTTCGGCACCTCGCCGCGCTACGAGGACCTGCGCTGGGATGGCGTGGACTTCTCGCGCGAGCAGTTCGAACAGGTCACCTCGATCGACCGCGCCGCATGGCAACAGGAACTGGTGCTGCACGACGAGCTGTTCAAGCAGCTGAGCTACCACCTGCCGCAGTCCCTGGTGGCAGCCAAGGAAGCGCTGGCCGAACGCCTGAAGGGCTGATCGCGCCGGCCACGGCGATGCACGGGGCGTTTCGCCCCGCCATGGAAAAAGGCGCCCCTGCGGGCGCCTTTTTCTTTGGCCTGAGGCCGCTGAGGCCATTGACGCCGCGGCAGTTCAGCCCGCCGGCCCCGGCTCGCCCGCCTCGCCGGACTGCTCCACGGCAAACTTCACCAGCACCGCGCGCCCCTCGATGCCCAGCTTGCGCTTGAGGTTCAGCCGGTGCGTCTCCACCGTGCGCACCGACACGCCCAGCCGCGCCGCGATTTCCTTGTTGGCCAGGCCATGCCCGATGCCGTCGAAGATCTCGCGCTCGCGCGGTGTCAGCGCGTCGAGGGGATCGTCCGCCGGCGACTGCTCGGCCATGCCGCGCGCGATGCGCGTGCTGTAGAACATGCGCCCGGCCAGCACGGCCTCGATGGCGGCCATCAGCTCGCCGCCCGGCGCGTCCTTCAGCACATAGCCGCGCGCCCCCGCGCGCACCGCCTGCCGCACGTATTCCAGGTTGTCGTGCATGGAGACGATCAGCACCGCCACTTCCGGATAGCGCTCGTGCAGCGCCGCCGTCAGCGCGATGCCGCTCATGCCGCGCATGGCGATGTCGGTGATCACCAGATCGGGCAGCGCCTGGGGCGCCAGGCCCTCCAGCCACTGCAGCGCGGCCTCGCCGCCGTCGGCCTCGCCGACCACCTCCAGGCCAGGCTGCAGGCCCAAGTGCAGGCGCATGCCATCACGCACCAGGCCGTGGTCGTCGATCAGCGCCACGCGGGCCGGCGCACCGCTCCGGCTTGCGGCGAACGAAAAAGTCATCAGGCAGGTTTCCTTGCGTTGGCGTCCGGCGCCGCGGGCGCGGCACCCGCGTCGGGCAGCGTGGCGCAAAGCCGGGTGCCGCCGGGTCCGGAGACAATATCGAAGCAGCCGCCGAGCGCGGCAATGCGCTCGCGCAGATTGCGCAGGCCGATGCCGCGGCGCGGGTCGATCTGCATGCGCGCGACGTCGAAGCCGCTGCCATCGTCGTGCACGGCCAGCCGCGTCTGCGCGGGCAGGAAGGCCAGCGTCACGTCGACTCTGCGCGCATGCGCGTGGCGGGCGACATTGGTCAGCGCTTCCTGCGCGATGCGGAACAGCGCCGTGGCCTGCTCATCCGCCAGCCGGCGCGGCTCGCCCTCCAGCGCCACGTGGATGGCGAGGCCGCTCTCGCCCGCCATCTCGCGCGCGAGATGCTGCAGCGCTGCCAGCAAACCCAGGTCATCGAGCAGGGCGGGGCGCAGGTTGCGCGACACGCGGCGGATTTCATTGAAGGCGGCATCGAGCCGCTCCAGCGTGGTATCAAGCACCGGCGCAACCGCCTGGACCTGGACAGGTGCCCGGCGCAAGCGGTTGGCCGCCGTCTCCAGCAGCAGCTTGACCGAGACCAGCAGCTGGCTCACGCCATCGTGCAGGTCGCGCGACAGCCGCGCACGCTCCTCTTCCTGCGACTGCACCACGCGCTGCGCGAGCTGGCGCAGCTTGGCATCGGCCTCGCGATGCTCGCTGACATTGAGCGCCAGGCCGCTGGCCGCCACCAGCAGGATGCTGATGCCGGCGATCACGCCGATCCAGGCCATGGTCTCGCGGATATCGGTCTCGGCGCGCGAGTCGAGCTGGCGCAGCGTCTCTTCCACATCGTCGAGGTAGATGCCGGTACCCAGCATCCAGCCCCATTCCGGCACCGCCACCACGTAACCCAGCTTGGGCGCGAGCTGCTGCGAGGAAGGCTTCTTCCACAGATAGCGCACGGCCCCGCCGCCGCCCTTGGCGGTCGCGATCAGCCGCTGGATGGTGGGCACGCCCTGCGGATCGCGCAGCTCCCACAGGTCCTGCCCGACCAGCTCCGGCTGGCGCGGGTGCATCAGGGCGCGGCCCTGCATGTCGTAGAGGAAGAAATAGCCATCGCGGCCATAGTCGAGCCCTGCCAGCGCCGTCATCGCGGCCTGGCGGGCGGGAGCATCGTCGCGCCCGGCACGCACCAGCGGCGCGATCGCGCTCTGCGCCAGTTCTACGTAGTGGCGCAGCTCGGTTTCCTTGGTCTGCAGATAGGCCGCCTCGACCAGGGCACGCTCGTGCCGCACCAGCACGGTGGCCTGATGGCGCACCGCCAGCGCGATGCCGACCATCGCCACGGCGAGCGGCGTAACGGCGAGCAGGAGGATCTTCTGGCGGAGTTTCATGGCTTGCGGGTAAACACCGATGCCGGCGATGCGGCATATCGTCGTCGATCTACGCAGTACTACGTAGATCGCTTGCGTAGTTCCGCGCTTGTGCGGCGCCGGGCGGGTGACAATACTACACCCCGCTCGGCGCCGCCCGCCCCGGCGGGCGACCGTGCCCTTCGTCTGCGACGACGGCAAGCCGCCAAAGGCCCGTCTGCTGAGGTCAATTTCTGATATCGACAGGCATTTCCCAAACGGCGCTCGGCTTGTACTAGCCACCACGTCAGGAATTTCTGCATATCTACGCAGAAACAACCTGTTCGCCTTGGCCAGCGAGCCAAGTCGGCGTTGCAGTCCTATCATTCATTGGCACTGGTCTGAGGAGACTCTCACATGAATCGCATCGGGGAACACCTGGTGTGGCTGGCGATCGCCGTACTCGGCGCCTTCGCCTTCGCCACCGTGGCGCTCGCGCGTGGCGAGGCCGTCAGCGCACTGTGGATCGTGGTCGCCGCGATCTGTATCTATCTGGTCGCTTACCGCTATTACAGCAAGTTCATCGCCGACAAGGTGATGCAGTTCGATCCGAAGCGCATGACGCCGGCCTGGCGCCATAACGACGGCCTCGACTACGTGCCGACCAACAAGGCCGTGCTGTTCGGCCACCACTTCGCCGCCATCGCCGGGGCCGGTCCGCTGGTCGGCCCGGTGCTGGCCGCGCAGATGGGCTACATGCCGGGCATGCTGTGGATCCTGGCGGGCGTGGTGTTCGCCGGCGCGGTGCAGGACTTCATGGTGCTGTTCATCTCCACGCGCCGCGACGGCCGCTCGCTGGGCGACCTCGTCAAGTCGGAGATGGGCACCGTACCCGGCATGATCGCGCTGTTTGGCTGCTTCATGATCATGATCATCATCCTGGCGGTGCTGGCGCTGATCGTGGTGAAGGCGCTGGCGGGCTCGCCCTGGGGCACCTTCACGGTGGCGGTGACCATTCCCATCGCCATCTTCATGGGCCTGTACACGCGCTACATCCGCCCGGGCCGCATCGGCGAGGTGTCGGTGATCGGCTTCGTGCTGCTGATGCTGGCCATTATCGGCGGCCAGTACGTGCATGAAAGCCCTGCGCTGGCGCCGCTGTTCACCTTCGACGGCAAGGCCCTGACCTGGATGCTGATCATCTACGGCTTCATCGCCGCCGTGCTGCCGGTGTGGCTGCTGCTGGCGCCGCGCGACTACCTGTCGACCTTCCTCAAGATCGGCACCATCATCGCGCTGGCCATCGGCATCCTGATCGTCGCGCCGGAACTGAAGATGCCGGCCTTCACCCAGTTCGCCCAGGGCGGCGGGCCGGTGTGGTCGGGCAACCTGTTCCCCTTCCTCTTCATCACCATCGCCTGCGGCGCGGTATCGGGCTTCCACGCGCTGATCTCCTCGGGCACCACGCCCAAGCTGCTGGAGAACGAGTCGCACGCGCGCTTCATCGGCTACGGCGCGATGCTGGCCGAGTCCTTCGTCGCCATCATGGCGCTGGTGGCGGCCTCGGTGATCGAGCCGGGCGTCTACTTCGCGATGAACAGCCCGGCGGCGGTGATCGGCACCTCGCCGGAATCGGTCGCGCAGGCGGTGTCGAGCTGGGGCTTCGTGATCACTCCTGACGTGTTGCTGCAGACCGCCAAGGATGTCGGCGAGAACACCATCATCTCGCGCGCCGGCGGTGCGCCCACGCTGGCAGTGGGCATCGCCCACATCCTGCACCAGGTGGTGGGCGGCCAGGCCATGATGGCCTTCTGGTACCACTTCGCCATCCTGTTCGAGGCGCTCTTCATCCTGACCGCCGTCGACGCGGGGACGCGCGCCGGCCGCTTCATGCTGCAGGACCTGCTGGGCAGCTTCGTGCCCGCGCTGCGCCGCACCGAATCTCTGCCCGCCAACCTGATCGCCACCGGGCTGTGCGTGGCGGCCTGGGGCTACTTCCTCTACCAGGGCGTGGTCGATCCGCTGGGCGGCATCAACACGTTGTGGCCGCTGTTCGGCATCTCCAACCAGATGCTGGCTGCCGTGGCGCTGGTGCTGTCCACCTGCGTGCTGGTCAAGATGAAGCGCGGCCGCTACGCCTGGGTCACGCTGCTGCCCACCGTCTGGCTGCTGGTGTGCACGCTGACCGCGGGCTGGCAGAAGCTGTTCGACGCGGATCCGAAGGTGAGCTTCCTGACGCACGCCGCCAAGTTCAGCGAGGCCATCGCCGCGGGCAAGGTGCTGGCGCCTGCCAAGTCGATGGAGCAGATGCAGCGCATCGTCTTCAACGACTACCTGGACGCCGGCCTGTGCGCGCTGTTCATGCTGGTGGTACTGTCGATCGTGTTCTACGGCTTCAAGACCGCCATGCAGGCCCGCAACATCGAGCGCCGCACCGACAAGGAAACCCCGTTCGAGCCGCTGCCGGCGGGCACGTCGGCGGGCAGCTGAACGCACACGGGCAAGGAGGACTGCCATGATCGAGCAACTGGAAACCTTCGGACGCTATCTCGGGCAGTCGCTGCGCCTGATGGTCGGCCTGCCCGACTACGAGACCTATGTCGCCCACATGCGGAACACACACCCCGACCGCGAGCCGATGAGCTACGAGGAGTTCTTCCGCGAGCGCCAGCAGGCCCGCTACGGCGGCGGGCAGGGCGGCAGGTGCTGTTGAGCGCGGCACGCCGCAGCGTGCGGCATATGTGATGAAAAGACGGCTGCAGACGCAGCCGTCTTTTTCTTTGGCCGCAAGAATACAACAGGGTTACAGCGACTTACACGTCGTTACAGCAAAGCAAAGACGGCTTCTCTACACTGCCGACAGAGCAAGCCAAGAAGCCAACAAGCACAAGGAAGATCCATGACCCGGCATCCCGTTCGCCACCTGACCCTGGCCATCGCCATGGCCGCCTCCGCGCTCCCCGCGTTCGCGGGCGATATGAACAATGCCCTCGGCGGCGCCCTCGGTGGCGTAGCCGGCGCCGCGGTCGGCGGTGCCCTGGGCGGCAGCACCGGCGCCGTGATCGGCGGGGCGGTGGGCGGCGGCGCCGGCGGCGCGGTCACCTCCAACCGCCGTGAGCGCACCGGCGCCATCATCGGCGGCGCCCTGGGTGGCGGCGCGGGCACGGCAGCGGGCAACGCCATGGGCGGCCGTGCCGGCGGCCTGGTCGGCGCGGCCGTGGGTGGCGGCGCCGGCGCGGCGCTGGGCGGCAACGTCTCGCGCAACAACTCCTACAACGACGATTACGGCCGGTATCACGGCAAGCACAAGCACCACCACCATCACGACGACTGACGCCCCCGGGCGGCAGCTTGAAGCGGGGGAACTGCCCCGCAACGGAAAACGGGCCTGATGGCCCGTTTTTTCATGTGCACGGTCGGGCATAATGGCCGATGTGATGCCTCCGGCAAGGATGGCGACGACGCCTGGCGATTCCATGCAGGGTCCGTACACACCATCGATGACCTTCTTCGCCTCCGCATCCGGCGCGCTGCGCTGCCTTGCTCTCCTGCCGTGCTCCCTGCCTCGGCCCGATCGGCGCGCGGAGGAGGCGCAGACGCCGCGTAAACGACAACGCCCGTGCCGAGGGCACGGGCGTTGGCTCCATGAGATGCAGGAAGAAGTCTTGCGCCTCCTTCCTGCCGGCCTGTGGAGATCAGCCGAAAGCGGTGGGGCGCATGGCGGACGCGCCCCTGGCGGTGCAGGTCATCTGGCCGTAGTGGCCAATCAGATGGCGGCGCCGTCGGTGTAGACGTCGTACTTGCCGATCTTGGCACCGTCGGTGAAGGTGTCGAACTTGCCAGCCTTGGCGCCGTCGGTGAAGGTGTCGAACTTGCCCGACTTGGCACCATCGGTGAAGGTGTCGAACTTAGTGGCCTTCGCACCGTCGGTGTACGGATCGAACTTGCCGGTCTTGGCGAACACGGGGGAGGCCACCAGGGCAGCGGCGAGGGTCGCGATGGCGATCAGGGCAGAGCGTTGGGTCTTCATGACTAATCCTTTCCACAGGCTGGGATACCTCTTCACCGGGCGGTGGTTCGCTGCAGTGCGGCATCCGATGGCTAGATATTAGGCATTCCCCTTATATGAATAAATATTGCCATCCACAATGATTGATTGTAGTTTTAACAATAAACAGCCCGGGTAGCGTAAAAATCCGCAGAAGAGACGGGAGACTATGTCATGGATCGGCTTCAATCGATGCGCGTTTTCGCCAAGGTGGTGGAACTTGGCAGTTTTGCACGTGCAGCGCAGCAATTAGAGATGTCGAACGCCGTCGTGACGCGCTACGTGGCCGACCTGGAAAGCCACCTGGGCACCCGCCTGCTCAACCGCACCACGCGCAGCCTGTCCCTGACCGATGCCGGCGAGGCCTACCTGCAGCGCTGCCAGCAGATCCTGGAGGATGTCGACGAGGCGGAGTCTCTGGTGACGGCGCGCAGCCAGTCGCTGTCCGGCACCTTGCGGCTGGTCGCGCCGGTGATGTTCGGGCTGCACCTGCTGCCCCAGTTGCTGGCGCGCTTCCAGAAGCAGTATCCGGACGTGGTGTTCGACGTGCTGCTGTCCGACCGCATCGTCGATATCGTGGAAGAAGGGCGCGACGTGGGCGTGATGCTGTCGGACCTCGGGCTGGGCTCGCACCTGGTGGCGCGCCCGTTGATCTCCGCGGAGATCATCCTGTGCGCGTCCCCCGGCTACCTGCGCCAGCACCCGCCGCTGCGCAACGCACAGGACCTGGCCAACCACCGCTGCATCGTGCTGCGGCTGCCCAATGTGGAACAGGAGTGGACGCTGTCCGGCCCGGAAGGCGAGGTCACGGTGCCGATCCGGCCCGGCCTGCTGTGCAGCAACGCCGAGCTGGCCCACCAGGCAGCGCTGGCCGACATGGGCGTGGCGATGCTGTCCTCCTACCTGGCGCGGCCCAATGTCGAGTCTGGCCTGCTCACCCATATCCTGCCGCAGTACCAGTTGCCGCGCCGCGATGTGAGCGTGGTCTATCCCAGCCGCAAGTTCCTGCCGACCAAGGTGCGCGCCTTCATCGATTTCCTGCTCAGCGAAGGCGCGAACCGCCGCAACTGAAGCGGATCGGCGGCGCAGACCGGCGGCGCCCCGCAACGAACGGAGCGCCGGCCGGCCTCAGGCCGCCGCCTTGCCGCTGCTGCGCGGCTTCTTGGCCGCGGCCGTCTTGCTTGCCGCAGTCTTGCTTGCCGGTGCCTTGGCCGCGGTGGTCTTGGTGGTCTTTGCAGCCGCCTTCTTCGCCGGCACCTTCTTCGCCGCGCTCTCGCCGGACTCGGGCTCGGCGGCACGCGCCGCCTTGGCCGCAGGCTTGGCCCCGGCCTTGGGCTCGCGCGCCTCGAACTCGAAGCCGATCTTGCCGTCCGGCTGCTTGACCAGGAAGGCCTTGAAGTTGCGGCCGGTGCGCGATGACTTGAAGCCGGTCAGCAGGTCGGTGCGCCCGTCGGTCAGCAGCTTGCCGATCTGCTCGCGCGAAATTTCCTGCTGCAGGATGATCTTGCCGGTGGTGAAGTCGCACGCCTTGGGACTGGCCACGGTGTTCTCGCAGACATACTTCATGCCGTGCTCGTAGACCGCGCCGCCGCACTTCGGGCAGTTGCCGACCGGCTCCTGGCCGGTGAAGTCCACCGGCTCGCCGTCGCCTTCCTCATCGTTCTGGCCGAAGTCGAACTCCATCTTGTAGTGGCCGTCGTCGTCCTTGCCCAGCTTGAGAATGGCGGCGAAGGGCCGGCCCATCTTGCTGCGGAAGCCCTGCAGCGGACCGATTTCCTTCTTCAGCAGCAGTTCCTCGACTTCCTCGATCTCGAACTGGCGTCCGCCTGGGATCTTGCTGATGGAAAACTCGCAGGACGTACAGGCAAAGCGCCGGTAGTTCTCCTTGACCAGGCCGCCGCACTGCGGACAGGGCGTATCCAGCGTGGCGTAGTCGCCCGGGATGGTGTCGCTGTCGTACTCTTTCGCGCGCTTGACGATCTGCTGCGTCATCTGCGCGATCTCGCGCATGAACTCGTCGCGCTTGAGCCGCCCGCGCTCGATCTGCGCCAGCTTGTGTTCCCACTCGCCGGTCAGTTCGGCCTGGGTCAGTTCCTGCACGCCCAGGCCGCGCAGCAGGGTCATCAGCTGGAAGGCCTTGGCGGTCGGGATCAGCTCACGCCCTTCGCGCACCAGGTATTTCTCGGTCAGCAGGCCTTCGATGATGGCCGCACGCGTGGCCGGCGTGCCCAGGCCCTTGCCAGCCATCGCCTCGCGCAGCGCGTCGTCGTCGACCAGCTTGCCGGCGCCTTCCATGGCGGACAGCAGCGTGGCTTCGTTGTAGCGCGCCGGCGGCTTGGTGGACAGGCCCACGCTGTCGACCTTGTCGGTCTTGACGTGCTCGCCCTTGGCCACCGGCACCAGGTTGGCGTCCTTGTCGTCCTTGCCCTGCGCCTCGCGGCCGTAGATCTCGAGCCAGCCGGGGTTGACCAGCACCTTGCCTTCGGTCTTGAAGTGGTGGCCCGCCACCTCGGTCACGCGCGTGGTGACCTGGAACTCGGCGGCCGGGAAGAACACCGCCAGGAAGCGGCGCACCACCAGGTCATACAGCTTCTGCTCGGGCTCCGACAGGTTCTTGGGCGCCTGCAGCGTGGGGATGATAGCGAAGTGGTCGCTGATCTTGCTGTTATCGAAGATCCGCTTGTTCGGCTTGACCCAGCCGTTGGCCAGGACCTTCTTGGCGTGCGGCAGGTAGTTGTGCGAGCTCTCGGCCAGCATGTCCATGGTCTGCTTGACCGTGTCCAGGTAGTCCTCGGGCAGCGCGCGCGCGTCGGTACGCGGGTAGGTCAGGACCTTGTGCTTCTCGTACAGCGCCTGCGCCAGGCCGAGCGTGTTCTTGGCCGAGAAGCCGAAGCGCGAGTTGGCCTCGCGCTGCAGCGTGGTCAGGTCGAACAGGGCCGGCGACTGCTGCGTCGAAGGCTTGGACTCCTCGGTCACGCTGCCGGTCTTGTCGCGGCAGGCCGCAACGATGCTCTTGGCCTCGGCCTCGCTCCACAGGCGCGATTCGCGCGCCTCGGGATCGAATTCGTTCTTCTTGAACTTCGGGTCGAACCAGCGGCCCTCGTACAGGCCGGCGGCGGCGATGAACTCGGCGCGCACTTCCCAGTAGTCGCGCGGCACGAAGTGTCTGATCTTCTCTTCGCGCTCGACCACGATCGACAGCGTCGGCGTCTGCACCCGGCCCACGGTGGTCAGGAAGAAGCCGCCACCCTTGCTGTTGAAGGCGGTCATGGCACGCGTGCCGTTGATGCCGACCAGCCAGTCGGCCTCGGAGCGGCAGCGCGCGGCGTCGGCCAGCGGCATCATCTCCTCGTCGGCGCGCAGGCGCGCGAAGCCGTCGCGGATGGCCTGCTGCGTCATCGACTGCAGCCACAGCCGGCGCACGGGCTGCTTGGCCTTGGCCTGCTGCGCGATCAGGCGGAAGATCAGTTCCCCCTCACGCCCCGCGTCACAGGCGTTGATCAGGCCGGTGACGTCCTTGCGCTTGATCAGCCGGTTCAGCACCTTCAGGCGCGACTCGGTCTTGGCGATGGGCCGCAGGTCAAAGTGCGGCGGGATCACCGGCAGGTTGGCGAAGCTCCACTTGCCACGCTTGACTTCATATTCGTCCGGGGCGGCGATCTCTACCAGGTGACCCACGGCGGACGACAGCACGTAGTCGTCGTTTTCGAAGTACTCGTCGTGCTTGGTAAAGCCCCCGAGGGCACGGGCGATATCGGCGGCAACCGATGGCTTTTCCGCGATGATGAGGGCTTTTGACATTGAACGGGTCCTTACAGGCCGCCTTCAGGCAGCCCGCGAATTGCACTGCAATCTATGTAAACAGGGCGTTGGGATCTTTGAGGCGCCAATAATAAGCGCGGTCTCAACGGCGGTGCAAGCCAGCGCCTGCCCCTTCCCGGGTCTAAAGCGCGCGGCTCTCAAGCAACCAGTCAAGCACATCCGGCACCTCCTGTGCAGCGGCCCGCATCGAAACGCCGCGCGCCAGCATGCGCGCCAGCACCTCGGCGTGCGGCAACAACGTGCCATAGAACTGGGGCGCGCCGCCCGCCACCGGTTGCACCAGTATGGTCGGAAAGTTCTCGATGTCGAGATCGCCGAGCCGGTCGGCATGGGTCTCGACATCGATCCAAACGAAGCAGTCCTGCGGATGCTGTGCCGCAAGCGCCGCGAACACCGCCTGGTATTCCCCGCAGGTGCCGCACCAGGCAGCGCACAGGCAGGCAACGAGCCGCCCATGTGGACGGTCGGCCAGGGCCTGCGCCAGCGCTGCGGCATCGCGTTCGGGAAGGTAAACGGTCATGGTAAGTGAAACATAAGGCCTTTCTGGCCCCGGACTTGGCTTGATTGTAGCGGCTGCGCGAAAAAGGGGGGGCCAGCGCCCGGGGCACTCGCGGGGCTGCCATGCTCAGGCGAGGCGCCGGAACAGATTGCCCGGCAGCCGCTCGGCCCGGCCGGCCAGTTCGAGCGCCAGCAGCCGGGCGAGCGCTTCGCTGGCGCCCAGTCCGCTGCGCCGGCACAGTTCGTCCAGGCTGATGGGATCGAAGGCCAGGGCGGTGCCCAGCGCGTCGCCGTCGCCGGTATCCTGCTCGGCCCGGCCATCCGACTGGCCAGCCGGGGCGGGGGCAGGGCGCGCGCCCAGTTCCTCCAGCACGTCCTGCGCCGACTCCACCAGCTTGGCGCCATCGCGGATCAGCAGATGGCAGCCGCGCGACAGCGGCGCGTGGATGGAGCCGGGGATGGCGAACACCTCGCGGCCGAGCTCCGCCGCCTGGCGCGCCGTGATCAGCGATCCCGAGCGGGCCGCGGCTTCCACCACCAGCACGCCGCGCGCCAGCGCGGCGATCAGGCGGTTGCGCTGCGGGAAGTGGTGGCTGCGCGGCGGCGTTCCAAGCGGGAACTCACTGAGGATGGCGCCGTGCACGGCGATACGCTCGGCCAGCGCCCGGTGGCGCGCGGGGTAGACCTGGTCGGCGCCGGTGCCGATCACCGCCAGGGTGCCGCCCGCGCCATCCAGCGCACCCAGATGCGCGGCGGCGTCGATGCCGGCGGCCAGCCCGGACACCACGCACAGGCCGGCATCCGACAGGACCCGCGCGAAGGCTTGGGCGTCGCGCACGCCCTGGGCGCTGGCGCTGCGCGCGCCGACCATGGCGATGGCCGGCTGCCCCAGCGCATGCAGGCTTCCCTTCAGGAAAAGCAGCGGCGGCGGGTCAGCCAGATCGAAGAGGGCGGCAGGGTAGGTGGTGTCGGCCAGGGTCAGCAAGTGATTGCCGGGCTCGGCCAGCCAGTCGAGCGTGCGGGCAATCAGGCTCGAAAGCGCCGGGCCGGGCGGCGCCAGCAAGGCGCGCACGCTGGCGGCCGGCACCAGCTGCGCCAGCGACGCCGCATCCTGCGCCAGCACCTGCCCGGGCAGGCCATGCGCAGACAGCAGCCGGCGCACCCCTACCGGCCCGAGGCCAGGCGCCGAGGCCAGCTGCAACCAGGCCGCGACGTCGGCGGCCTCGCGCGTGGTCCCGTTCGGGGTTTCGTCGCGCGGGCCGGCCGCGCCGCGCCCGCTCAATGTGGGGAGCCGACGCTGTCGCCCACCTGCACCACGTTGGAAGCGTTGGTGACCAGGGCGTAGGAGACGCCGGGGAAAACGCGGAAGACATAGGCCAGGCCGTAGCGCTCATCGGGCAGCGCGATCATATTGTTGCCCGCGGTACGGTCCTTGACCACGTCGCCGGTGCGCGACAGCGCCAGCACGTTGCCGGGTTCGAGGCCGGCAGCGGCACCCACGTTGAGCACCACGACCTGCTTGGCGCCGCCATACTGCACGCCGCCGTAGACTGCCGCGATGCGGCCCGCCACTTCGGCGTCGGGGGCACGCGGCACATAGCGCACCGGCTCGCGCTCCGGCTGCGGCAACAGCAGGCTGCCCACGCCCATCTCCTGCTGGGCCTGGGTGATGCGCACGGTGGAGACGGCATCGGCGCCCGCGGGGCCCCGCAGCAGGCGCGCGTTGCCCTGGTAGTCAGCCTGGTAGCCAAGCACCTTGCCGGTGGCGGGATCGCGCACCGGCTCGATCGGCTTGAACACCTGCCAGTCGCTGCCCGGCGCGCCTTCCGCGCCTGCGATGCCGCGCACGTAGGCGTTTTCGCCGCGCCCCAGATAGACGTGCGCCTCGGGCAGCGCGACGATGCGGGGCGAGGCCTGGAGCGTGTCCTGGTCCACCACCAGCGGGCGGGCCAGGAAGGGCTCGATATCCTTGGCGGGAATGCTGGGAATGGCGGCCGCATCGGCGCCATCGCTGCGCACGCGCGGCGACAGCCGCACGGTGCCGCCCTCGCCGATCGGCGTGGTGGACAGCCATGCGCGGCCATCGCGCAGATGCAGGTAGAGCACCTGTCCCGGATAGATCAGGTGCGGATTGCGGACCTGCTGCCGGTTCATGCCCCACAGATCGGGCCAGCGCCAGGGCTGCCGCAGGAAACGGCCGGCGATGTCCCACAGGGTGTCGCCGCTGCGCACCGTGTACTGGGAGGGCGCGTTGGGCGCCAGGTCGCTGGCCGGGATGCCTTGCAGGGCGGCGTCCGCGGCGCGCTGCTGCGCCAGCGTCACTGTCCTGTCGGGCGCGTCGCCGGGCGCCGCTGCCTGGACCGGCAGCACCGCTGCCGTCGCCAGGCCCGCAATGCTCATCAGCAGGCGCGCGCGCGCGTGCTGCCCGCGGCCGCTCGCCGCCTGGTGCTCTTTGGTAAGATTGCGCATTTTCCTGAACCGGCCATGCAAGACAGCCGGATTGACCCTGGAGAGCGTGCCTGCTGCGGCGCGCCTTGAATTTTTGTACTAGCGCCCCGATTCTGCATGTAAACCCCCGCTGCCGCAACGCAGCCCGGTCTGCATGTGCGGCCGGCGTTGCGCCTGAGCATCATGGCTAAACTCGATATCCTGACTTACCCCGATCCCCGCCTGCACACCGTGGCCAAGCCCGTCGCGGCGGTGGACGACCGCATCCGCCAGCTGGTCAAGGACATGGCAGAAACCATGTACGAAGCACCCGGCATCGGTCTGGCCGCCACGCAGGTGGACGTGCATGAGCAGGTGGTGGTGATCGACATCTCGGAAAGCCGCGACCAGCTGCAGGTCTTCATCAATCCGGAAGTCATCTGGGCCAGCGAAAACCGCAAGGTCTGGGAAGAGGGCTGCCTGTCGGTGCCCGAGGTCTACGACCGCGTGGAGCGTCCGGACCGCGTGCGCGTGCGCGCGCTCAACGAAAAGGGCGAGACCTTCGAACTCGACGCCGATGACCTGCTGGCGGTGTGCATCCAGCACGAGATCGACCACCTGCGCGGCAAGGTCTTCGTCGAATACCTGTCGCCGCTCAAGCTCAACCGCATCAAGTCCAAGCTGCAGAAGCGCACGCGCAGCCGCATGTAAGCGGGCGGCGGCCGTGCCTGCGGCCGCACTTGCGCAGCGTTCATCGCTTTAGTAGTACGCTCTGCGCATCCTGGAACAGCAAGCACCGGCCGCCTCCGCGGCCGGTTCCGCTTGGCAGGCGCCGCCGGCGCCGCCCCTCTGATCCGTACGCCACCTGCGCGCCACCTGCGCGTCAAGCCGGAACCCGCCATGTCACAAGCCCAGCCCCTGCGCGTCGCCTTTGCCGGCACGCCCGAATTCGCCCGCGCCGCCTTCGAATCCATCCACGCCGCCGGTTTCCCCGTGGTGGCCGTCCTGAGCCAGCCCGACCGGCCGGCCGGCCGCGGCATGCAGCTGCAGGCCAGCCCGGTCAAGCAATACGCGCTGGCGCAGGAGCTGGGCCCGGTGCTGCAGCCGCGCTCGCTGCGCCGCCAGGGCAAGTACCCGGAAGAGGCGGGCGCCGCAGTCGACTCTCTGGCCGCGCTGGCGCCCGATGTCATGGTGGTGGCCGCCTACGGCCTGATCCTGCCGGCGGAGGTGCTGGCCTTGCCGCGCCACGGCTGCATCAATATCCATGCCTCGCTGCTGCCGCGCTGGCGCGGCGCCGCGCCGATCCACCGCGCCATCGAGGCCGGCGACGCCGAGACCGGCATCACGCTGATGCAGATGGACGAGGGCCTGGACACCGGCGCGATGATCAGCCGCGAGAGCACGGCGATCGAGGCCACCGACACCACCAGCAGCCTGCACGACAAGCTGGCCGCGCTGGGCGGGCACATGGTGGTCGACGCGCTGGCGCGGCTGGCGCGCGGCGAGGCGCTGGTCGCCACACCCCAGCCCGCTGACGGCGTGACCTACGCCGAGAAGATCGGCAAGGAGGAAGCGCGCCTGGACCTGCACCGGTCCGCGGCCGCGCTGGCGCGCCAGGTGCGCGCCTTCAATCCCTTCCCCGGCGCCACCGTGCAGATCGGCGACACCGTGATCAAGTGCTGGCAGGCGCAGGCCGAAGCCGCGCCGGGCGGGGCGGCGCCGGGCACGGTGCTCGCAGCCGATGCTGCCGGCGTGCTGATCGCCTGTGGCGAAGGCGCCTTGCGCGTCACGGAACTGCAGCGCCCCGGCGGGCGGCGCCAGGCCGCGCAGCCCTTCCTGCAAGGCATGCCGCTGCCGGCCGGCAGCCGCTGTGCGGTGTCCGGCGAACAGGCATAGTCGGACTCCGGGGCAGCGCCGCTGCCCGCCAGAGCGCTCCTGCGCGCCGTTCGCACGCACGCTGACTCTGCACGCAGGACGGATTCCGCGCCTCAAGTGCTGAATAGACCGCCTGATCTCGCCCTCGGCGCCCGCCTGGCGCTGATGCAGCGCTAGGCGCGGCGGCCGGCGCGATTGAATTCCCGCGCGCCGCCATCATCTAAGATAAGAACGCCGGCACAGCCGGCGCGGCAGATCATAGGGAGCTCCGGACAATGTTCAACTGGGTCAAGACCTTCATGCTGATGGCGGCGATCACGGCGCTGTTCATCGTCATCGGCGGCATGATCGGCGGACGCAACGGCATGATGTACGCGCTGTTGATGGCGCTGGGCATGAACTTCTTTTCCTACTGGTTCTCCGACAAGATGGTGCTGCGCATGTACAACGCGCAGGAGGTCGATGCCAGTACCGCGCCGCAGTTCTACGGCATGGTGCAGGAGCTGGCGCAGCGCGCCGGCATGCCGATGCCGCGCGTCTACCTGATCAACGAGGACGCACCCAACGCCTTCGCCACCGGGCGCAATCCCGAACACGCGGCCGTGGCCGCCACCACCGGCATCCTGCGCGTGCTGTCCGATCGCGAGCTGCGCGGCGTGATGGCGCATGAACTGACACACGTGCGCCACCGCGACATTCTCACCTCCACCATCGCCGCGACCATGGCGGGCGCCATCTCCGCGCTGGCCAACTTCGCCATGTTCTTCGGCGGCCGCGACCAGAACGGCAACCGCTCCAACCCGATCGCCGCCATCGCGGTGGCCATCCTGGCGCCGCTGGCCGCCACGCTGATCCAGATGGCGATTTCACGGGCGCGCGAATTCGAGGCCGACCGCGGCGGCGCCGAAATCAGCGGCGATCCGCAGGCGCTGGCCAGCGCACTGGACAAGATCCACCGCTACGCGCAGGGCATTCCTTTCCAGGCGGCCGAGGAGCATCCGGCAACCGCGCAGATGATGATCATGAACCCGCTGTCGGGCGGCGGCATCGCCAACCTGTTCTCGACCCACCCCGCGACCGAGGAACGCATCGCCCGGCTGATGCACATGGCGCAGACCGGCAGCTACCCGGCCTGATCCCGCGGCCGGCGGCGGCAAAAAACGGTAAGCCGTCCCGTATCCGGGGTAAACTGCCCGCCTCGTTCCCACCGGAACCGGCGGGTTCGTTTTTTTTGCGGGTGCCGCCGCGCGCCCATCCTTCTGACCGGTTTCTGTTCTCCATGCGCCTGCCACCCGACTCCCTCGCCTTCCAGATGCTTGCCGCCGCCGCCGCCGTGCGTGGCGTGAACGAGGGCAGCGCGCTGCCGCAGGCCATCGAGGCCGCGGCCACGCAGTACCGCCTGGAGCGCGACGGCGCAGCGCGCGGCGCGCTCCAGGATCTCGCTTACCGTACCGTGCGGCAGTTCGGCACGGCGCGCGCGCTGGTGACGCACCTGGTGGCACGGCCGCCCGGCGCCCAGGTCGATTCGCTGCTGGCCGTGGCATTGGCCCTGCTGATCGAAGGAGAGGCGGGCGCAGGGGGCAAGGACGAGAACGACGAAAGGGACGATAGCGACAGCAAACCCGGCAGAAGCGGCTACAGCAGCTTCACCGTGGTCGACCAGGCAGTCAGCGCGGCCGCCTCGGAGCCCAAGACCGCGCACGCGCGCGGCCTGGTCAACGCGGTGCTGCGCCGTTTCCTGCGCGAGCGCCGCGCACTGCTGGAAGGCGTGCGCCGCGATGAGGAGGCGCGCTGGAACCTGCCGTCGTGGTGGCTGCGCATGCTGCGCCAATCCTATCCGCAGCAATGGGAGACCCTGGCAGCCAGCGCCAATGCGCGCCCGCCGATGACGCTGCGCGTCAACACCGCGCGCGTGTCCGTGCCCGACTACCTGACGCGGCTGGCCAATGCCGGGCTGGCAGGCCAGGCCATCGGCCCGCAGGCCGTGCGCCTGGTGCGCGCCTTCCCGGTGTCGCAGATCCCGGGATTCGCCACGGGTGACGTCTCGGTGCAGGATGCCGGCGCCCAGCTGGCCGCGCCCTTGCTCGAGGTGGCCGACGGCATGCGCGTGCTCGATGCCTGCGCGGCACCGGGTGGCAAGACGGGCCACCTGCTGGAACTGGCCGCGCTCGATGTGACCGCGCTCGAGAGCGACGCCAAGCGCGCCGAGCGCATCCACGACAATCTCGCCCGGCTGGGCCAGCAGGCCAAGGTGGTGGTGGGCGACGCCAGCCGCCCGCAGGACTGGTGGGATGGCGAGCAGTACGACCGCATCCTGGCCGACGTGCCGTGCTCCGCCTCGGGCATCATCCGGCGCCATCCCGACATCCGCTGGCTGCGCCGGGAGGCCGATATCGCGCGCCTGGTCAACGAGCAGCGCCGCATCGTGTCGCAGCTGTGGCCGCTGCTCAAGCCCGGCGGCATTTTGCTCTATGTCACCTGTTCTATTTTCCCAACGGAGGGGGAGGAGCAGGCGCTCTGGTTTGGTGCGCAACTGCCAGATGCGATACGATTGCAGGCACCCGGCCAGATCCTGCCCGCGACCGGGCGCGACGACGGGGCTCCAGGCCAGGCCGGCCTGCCATCGGATCACGATGGCTTTTTCTACGCCCGCTTCCAGAAACGACTCTGACCCTCCGATGCCGAGCACGCTTCGCTTGTCCGTCCTTCCAGCCTTTGGCGGCAATGCGCATCCGTCCTCTGCATCCCGCGGCGGGCGGGCACTACACTGGCGCGGCCTGTTGAGGGCGGCGCTTGGCGCGGGGCTGGCGCTGCTGCTCGCGCTGCTGCCTGTCTTGACGCAGGCCGACGTCATCGAGGCCAGCGACGCGCGTATCGATTTCCAGGATGGCGGCTTCGAGCTGGCGGCCAACTTCGACTTCGACCTGCCAGCCCCGCTGGAGGACGCGCTGAACAAGGGCATCGCGCTGTATTTCGTCGTCGACTTCCAGCTGAGCCGGCCGCGCTGGTACTGGCTCGATGAAAAGCCGGTCAGCACCAGCCGCAGTATCCGGCTGTCCTACCATCCGCTGACGCGGCAGTACCGCGTCTCCACCGGTGGCCTGCAATTGCCGTTCACGCGCTTGAAGTCCGCACTGCAGTTCATCCAGCGCGTGCGCGGCTGGCGTGTGTTCGAGCGCAGCGCTGTCAAGCTGGGCGAAACCTACCACGCCGAGGTGCGCATGCGCCTGGACCTGACGCAGTTGCCCAAGCCCTTCCAGATCAATGCGGTCAATACGCGCGACTGGAACCTCGCCTCCGACTGGCGCCGCTTCACTTATACGGTGCCGACCGACCTGAACGCGGTGCCGGTGGCCGCGCCGCCGGCATCGATGCCCGCTCCGATTCCCGCCCCGGCCTCCGCACCCGCCTCGGCTGCGGCCGGCGAGACGCGCGCCCAGCCGCTGGTGCAGACGGTGTCCAGCGCGCTCTCGCCCGCAGTGCTGGTCCAGCCGGCCGCGCAGAACCAGCCATGAACGGATTGTGGGACAGCAGGTTCCGCCGCGTGCTCTACCGCATCGTGGCGTCGCTGATCGTCTTCCTGGCGGTGGTGCTGGTGGGCCTGCTGATCAGCGCCTCGGCCAACACCGAATTCTTCGACCGCTATTTCACGCTGCTCTTCAAGATCAACCTGGTGATCGGCGTGCTGCTGGTGGCGATCATCGGCGCGCTCGCGCTGATGCTGTGGATACGCTACCGCCGCGGCAAGTTCGGCGCGCGGCTGATGAGCAAGCTGGCGGTGTTCTTCGGCGTGGTGGGCGTGCTTCCCGGCGTGCTGATCTATTTGGTGTCGCTGCAGTTCGTCTCGCGCAGCATTGAGTCCTGGTTCGACGTGCGCGTGGAAACCGCGCTGGAAGCCGGCCTGAACCTGGGCCGCTCCACCATCGACAGCGCACTGGCCGACCTGCAGGGCAAGGCACACCAGATGGCGGACCAGCTCACGGGCTCGGCAACGATGGCCAGCTCGCTGCAGCTCAACCGCCTGCGCGAACAGTACGGCGTGCGCGAGGCCGCCATCTTCACCGGCAGCGGGAGAGTGATCGCCACCGCCTCCAACAACTATGCCTCGCTGGTGCCCGACCTGCCCTCCGGGGTATTGGCCGAGCAGGCGCGCCTGGCCGGCGGCTACGCGGCGGTGGAGGGCGGCGCCGACGCGTTGTCGAAGAATGACGACGGCGACCACCTCTATGTGCTGCGCGTGATCATTCCACTGGGCAGCGCGCCGGTCAGCGCGGACACCGCGCCGGCCAGCGGCCCGGCGGCGAGCCCCGCGCACAAGGGCCGCTGGGCCGGCTCCGGGCTGTCGGTGGAACGCCGTCCGGAAGACCTGCCCTCGACCGGCTTCGGCCTGACCGGCGACACCGTGCGCGAGGAGCGCTACCTGCAGGTGCTGCAGCCCGTGCCGACGGTGCTGGCTCGCAATGCCGACGAGGTCCAGCGCGCCTATCAGGAATACCAGGAAAAGGCGCTCGGACGCACCGGCCTGCGCAAGATGTATATCGGTACGCTGACGCTGACGCTCTTCCTGGCGGTGTTCATCGCCGTGATGCTGGCCCTGCTGCTGGGCGGCCAGCTGGCGCGCCCGCTGCTGATGCTGCTGCAGGGTACGAAGGAAGTGGCCGAGGGCGACTTGTCGCCCAAGCGCGAACTGAAGAGCCGCGACGAGCTGGGCATGCTGACCCAGCAGTTCAACCTGATGACACGCCAGCTGTCGGAAGCGCGCATCGCGGTGGAGCAGAACCGCTCCGCGCTGGAGCGCTCGAAGGTCTTTCTCGAAAGCGTGCTGCAGAATCTCACGGCCGGGGTGCTGGTGTTCGGCCGCCGTTTCGTGCTGATCACCGCCAACCCTGGCGCCGAACGCATCTTCGGCCAGCCCTTCGCCTCGGCCCTTGGGCATCCGATCGACCAGATCCCCGGCCTCAACAGCTTTGGCGAAATCGTGCAGCAAGCCTTCACCGAGCAGAGCACCAGCGAGATGCTGGGCGGCGCCGAACACTGGCAGAAGCAGATCGAACTGCCGCACGGCGACGAGCAACAGGGCCTGACGCTGTTGGTACGCGGCGCACGCCTGCCCGGGCGCGGCGACAGCGGCGACGAGCCAGGCTACGTGGTGGTCTTCGACGACATCTCCGATGTGATTTCCGCTCAACGCTCGGTCGCCTGGGGCGAAGTGGCGCGCCGGCTTGCGCACGAGATCAAGAATCCGCTCACGCCGATCCAGCTCTCGGCCGAGCGGCTGCAGATGAAGCTGACACCCAAGCTGGGCGATCAGGACGCCGAGGTGCTCAAGCGCGGTGCCGCCACCATCGTCAACCAGGTCGCGGCGATGAAGCGCATGGTCGACGATTTCCGCGACTACGCGCGCACGCCCCCGGCCATGCTGCAGGCGCTGCAGCTCAACAGCCTGGTGGCCGACGTCCTGCACCTGTATGGCATCGATGACCCCTCCGTGCAGGAGCATTCGGTGATCCATGCGTCGCTGGCAGCGGGGCTGCCGGCCATCAAGGGCGACCCGACCCAGCTGCGCCAGGTGATCCACAATCTGCTGCAGAACGCCCAGGATGCGGTGGCGGAGAACCTTGCCGGGGCTAGGGCCGCGCCCCATATCACTCTGAACACCGAGACTGTAGAATACAAAGATTCTGCCGGCGAAGACCGGCAGGCCGTCAAGCTCAGCATCGCCGACAACGGTCCCGGTTTCGCCCCGCGCATTCTTAGTCGCGCGTTCGAACCCTATGTGACCACCAAGGCCAAGGGTACCGGCCTGGGACTGGCGATGGTGAAAAAGATCATCGATGAACATGGTGCGCGCATCGAACTGCGCAATCGCATGGAAGGTGCCGATATCGTCGGTGCACAGATCTCGATCCTGTTCGTTAAACTGGCATAGTCAATGTTGCTGTCCCATGCGCAAAACGCGGTGGCGGGGTTAAGAGGGGAAGTATGGCAACCATCCTCGTAGTCGACGATGAAATGGGTATCCGGGAACTGCTCTCGGAAATCCTCAGCGACGAAGGCCATGTAGTGGAAGTGGCGGAGAACGCCCAGAAGGCGCGCGAATACCGCACGGGCAATACGCCCGACCTCGTGCTGCTCGACATCTGGATGCCCGATACCGATGGCGTCACGCTGCTCAAGGAGTGGTCCGCCCAGGGCCTGCTGACCATGCCCGTCATCATGATGTCGGGCCATGCCACGATCGACACCGCCGTGGAAGCCACCAAGATCGGCGCGCTCAACTTCCTCGAGAAGCCGATCGCGCTGCAGAAACTGCTGACCGCCGTGCAGCAGGGCCTGGCGCGCGGCATCGAACGCCCCGCCGCAACGGCACCCAGCGCCGGCGCACCCGCGGCCAGCCCGCCGGCAGCCGCCGGTGGCGCCGCGCCCGAAGCCGCAGTGGAAGCGCCGGCCAACGGCAGCCAGCAACGCCTGCCCGAAGCCGAAATGCAGTTCTCCTTCGACATGCCGCTGCGTGAAGCGCGCGACCTGTTCGAACGCGCCTATTTCGAGTACCACTTGCTGCGCGAGCACGGCAGCATGACACGCGTGGCCGAGAAGACGGGCCTGGAGCGCACCCACCTGTATCGCAAGCTCAAGCAGCTCGGCGTGGAGCTGAGCCGCAACAAGCCGGAGCCTGCAGAACAATGATGCAGAAAACGCTTGACCAGGTGCTCAGGCGTTGCTATAGTTTTGCTTCTTTGTTGGCCCGGTAGCTCAGTCGGTAGAGCAGAGGATTGAAAATCCTTGTGTCGGCGGTTCGATTCCGTCCCAGGCCACCATCAGATTCAAGCAAAAAGCCCAGCCTCGCGCTGGGCTTTTTGTTTTTGGGCTGATGCTCCTTCAACAGCGTTCCAACAGCGGCACCGCTGCCCGCGCGCTCGGTCTGCCAGTCGCCAGAATTCCCACGTAAGACATCCCTGTCGCCCACGGTAACGTGGAAGGCGTTCCAACCCTCATCAGTTGCAGGCCACCCCTTGCTTGCAAAGCCCATCCTCGCCAATCGGAGCGATGGGCGAACGCGACGGAAAACTCTGCTGTGTGTGGTCGACAACGTGATGGTCGCCGCCGCCCCGGGACTTTGCTTGCCCGTGGAAAATGTGGTTGCTAGACTCCTTTTGCCACTTCCACGCGGACGCTTCCAGGCCTCTATGCGCCAGCGTTCGTCATGCGCCCTGTCAGGGGCTGGGAGACGATCATGGATAGTGATGACGAGCCTGGCGCAACATTGACCCGCCGTGAGTTCTTGCGCACGAGCGGATTGGGAGCCATGGCCTTGGGTCTCGGCGCGGGCGCGGATGCCAGCGGCGCACCGTCCGCCGCGAGCGGCATGGTGCAGACCCCTGGCACCCGCGCGCCTGGCCCATATAACATCCTGCTCATCCTCGTCGACCAGGAGCGCTACTTCCGGCCCGGCGAGCTCCCTCTCGGCTATCACTTGCCTGCACATGAGCGCTTGAGCAAGCGCGGCACGACGTTCGTCAACCACGGCATCAATTCATGCGTGTGTACGCCGTCGCGATCCGTGCTGTACACGGGGCAACATATCCAACACACGAGAATGTTCGACAATACGAACTTCCCGTGGATCAGCAGCATGTCAACGGACATACCCACGGTTGGTGACCTGCTTCGCGACGCAGGTTACTACACGGCGTACAAGGGCAAGTGGCACCTCACCAAGGAATTCGAGACGGTCAACAAGCTCGGGACACCGACCAAGATCTTCACCGCAGAAATGGAGGCCTACGGCTTCTCCGATTACGTTGGCATCGGCGACATCATCGCCCACACCAGCGGTGGCTTTCTGCATGATGGGGTGATCGCCGCAATGAGCGTGAGCTGGCTGCGCGGCAAGGGGCGCGAGCTTGCTGAGCATGGCAAGCCGTGGTTCCTGGCCGTGAACCTCGTCAATCCGCACGACGTGATGTTCTACGACACCGACGCGCCCGGCACCGTCGTGCAGGCAAAGCGCGGCATCACCCATGTGGCGCGCGACCCTGTCGATCCCTTGTACGCCAGGCAGTGGGATTTCAAGTTGCCGGCAAGCCATGGACAAGCGCTTGACGCACCGGGGCGCCCTCCCGCGCACCGTGATTTCCTGCGCTCCCACGACGCCCTGGTCGGCGCCATTCCGAATGAAGAGGCGCGCTGGCGCAGGCGGCACAACTATTACCTGAACTGCATGCGGGATGTCGACCGCAATATCGCGGCGGTCCTGGCCGAGCTCGATGCGGCCGGGCTCACCGACAAGACCATCGTGATCCTGACCTCGGACCACGGCGACATGGATGGTGCCCACCAACTCCATGCGAAGGGCGCGGTCTCCTATCGGGAGCAGAACAATGTCCCCCTGATCATTGCCCACCCGGCCTATCAAGGGGGAAAGCAATGCCTCGCCGTCACGTCACATCTGGATGTCGCACCGACCCTGGTCGGTTTGACCGGCGTCACGCCCGACAAGCGCAACGCGATCGTCAACGGACTGCAGGGCAGGGATTTCTCGCGTTTGCTTGCCAATCCCGAGAAGGCCGACCTGCATGCCGTCCGTGATGGCGCACTCTTCTGCTACAACATGCTCGCCTATATCGATGGCGACTTTCTTTTCAAGGCCGTGGCCTATATGCAGAACGGTGGCAAGCCAGACCAGCTCCAGAAGGCCGGCATCCGGCCGGACTTGATGAAACGCGGCGCCGTGCGTTCCATCTACGATGGGCGCTACAGCTTCGCGCGCTACTTTTCGCCCAAGCAACACAACCGGCCCACGACCTTGGAGGAGCTCAAGCGGTTCAACGACCTGGAGCTTTACGACCTGCAGCCTGATCCGTTCGAGACGAACAACCTGGCGGCAGACGACAAGCAGCGCGAACTCGTTATCGCCATGAACGACAAGCTCAACCGCCTGATCGACTCGGAGGTCGGCGAAGACCGTGGCCAGATGCTGCCTGGCGGCATCGACGCAGGGTGGGAAGTGACTGCCGAAACGATGACCGGCGCGTGACACGACGAACTCTGATCTAAGCATCTTCTACTTGGCGGCCGATAACCTAGACGCTAGCCTTGGCGTAGGCCCTCATGCGGGGCATGCCGGACACGGCTCGAACTGGCACAGCCGGCACCGATAAAGCCGGCGGCCGCGTCATCCTCGAGGGTCATATGGATATCACAAGCAACAGCCGCAAGGCCTGGCCGCAGGAAGCGGACGCAGGCGACCGCGGCATCTGGCGGACCACTATCGCGGCGGCGAGCCAGGCGCTGGACGCCGCCACACGCATCCAGCAGACGGTCAGCCTGACAGTCAAGCTGCAGAACAAGGTGCGCGAGCTGCGCGGGCAACTGCGCGAGCTGCACGCCGAGCGCGACCACTACCGTGCACAGCTCGCCGCTGCCCAGCGCGAGCTGAAGCAGGCGCGCGAGAACGCGCCTGGCAATGCGGCCGAGGCAAGCCGGCTGCGCGCCGACGGCGAGGCACTGCAGATGCGGCACCGTGCCTACAAGCTGCTGGTCGACCACTACGCGCGCGCAGGCCTGCCGATCGATCCGGTCGTGTTCTCGGGGCAGCGCCGGCGCGTGCTGCAGCACATCGTGTACCAGCGCCGCAAGGGCGTGCCGCTGGCCGAGATCGGCGCGCGGGACATCGCATTCCTGCTGCGCTAGCGGCAGGCCCCAGGGCCTGAACGCTCGCTCGCGCGGGCGCGCGGCGCCTTGCTCGCCGTGTCAGGCGCGCCGCGCAGGTCGATTCGATACACCAGGTTCATTGACAACAACGTGACGGCGCATTGACGCGACGGGGGCCAAAGCGGAACACTGCGCGCTCCCTTTCCTCCTTCCGTCGCGCCGCTTCGATGTCCCTTGCCACCCAGACCCCCACGCCGCCGCGCGCCCCCCTTGCCCGCCTGCCGCGCACGTACGCGGCCGCGCGCCCGTGAGCACGCTCGCGCGGCGGCTGGTGGCCGAGGGGCTGGGCACGGCCTTGCTGGTGGCGGTCGTGGTGGGTTCCGGCATCCACGCCCAGCGCCTGGCCGGCGACAGCCCCGCCTTGGCGCTGCTCGCCAACTCACTGGCCACCGGCGGCGGGCTGGTGGCCCTGCTGGTGGCACTGGGGCCGGTGTCGGGCGGCCATCTCAATCCCGCGGTCAGCTTGTCGGCCTTGGTGCAGGGCACGCTGTCCCCGCGCGAGGCGCTGGCTTACGCGACGCTGCAACTGGGCGGCGGCGTAGCCGGCGTGATGGCCGCGCATGCGATGTACGGCGAGCCTCTGCTGGCCTGGTCGACGCAGGCGCGCAGCGGCGCGCCGATGTGGTGGAGCGAGTTCGTGGCCAGCTTCGGCCTGATCGGCGTGGCCATGGGCACCGCGCGCCGACATCCCGGCCTGGTCCCCTTCGTGGTGGCGAGCTACATCACCGCGGGCTACTGGTTCACGGCTTCCAGCGCCTTCGCCAATCCGGCACTGACACTGGCATGCGCGCTGACCGCCGGCTTCTCAGGCATCCGCGCGGCCGATGTGCCCGCCTTCGTGCTGGCGCAGTTCTCAGGCGCGCTATGCGCGACCCTATTGTTCCACTGGTTGTGCGCACACCCCGCCGGCAAGGCAGAGGCGGCCGCTGAAACCGCGGCACCGACGTGCGCGGCTACCAGTTCCGATTGAGCTGAATGCCGAAGACCGATCCCGAGTTCTGCGAAGTCCAGGCGTCGGCCGGTGACGTAAAGGCGATGCCATCGACATCGGTCGCGCGGCTGTAGGTGTAGAAGGCCCGCAGATTGGCATTGCCGGCCGACTTGCCGAGCGTGAGCGTGGGCGCGATAGTGAATGCCGTGCGCTGGCCGGCGGCCCCGAAGCCCGAAGAAATCTGGTCGTGGGCAACCTCGAAGCCGACCTTGAAACGCCCGCTGGCGACATAGGCCGGCCGCACGCGCGTGGCCGTCCATTGCAGCGTGCCAACCGGCGACCGGTCGAACTGCAGGCTGGACTCCACGGTGCCGGCCAGACCCAGCCCGTTGGCATGTTTCCATTCGAGCGACTCCGCCATGCGCACCCGCGACAGTGCCGGCCCCATGCCGGTGTAGCCGGTCATGGCCGAGCGCGCGCCTTCGCCGAACTGCAGGCCGAAGCGGTTGGTGCCGGCCAGCACGCCCTTCTGCTCATGCATGGCCGAGGCCCACCAGGCGCTGCCGCTAGCCTGCTCCAGCGGCTGCGCTTCGACGCGCGTAAAGCCGAGCTGCACCGATCCGCGCTGGTTGGTGGCAATCGGCGCGGTGCGCACCGAGTGATAGCTGGGCAGGCTCTGGCCACCGACATCGTTGCGCGTGGTGTACTGGTAATTGAGCGCGATGTCGCCGAAGCGCGCGTTGTCGACGCCAAAACGCATGGCCGGCGAATTGGGCGGCAGCAGCCCCGAAGACATCAGGAAAGGCGAATCGTCACGCCGCCCGACCCACATGGTGGCGCCGTCGAGCACCGACAGGCCGCTCACCGCCGTGTAGAACTGGGGCAGCAGCTGGTACGGATCGACGGCGGCGGGACGCCCGTTGACCGTTGTCGCATCGGTGCCCTTGGCCTTGGCCACCACCTGCACCTGCGCACCGCCGTCCAGCGAGAACAGCGATTCCTTCATCTTGATCTCGCCCGTGCTGCTGCAAGCCAGGCCACGGCCGATGCCGGTGGACAGCGTGCCACCCGGGCAGGCGCGCAGGGTCGACACATTGTCCTCGATCGCAGCGCGGCCGCTGTAGCCCAGCCGCCAGACCGACTCCTCGGCCGGGTCCTGCACCGGCAGCTGCGAACGCAGCACCGGCGGCTCCGTATCGACATCCTGGGCATCCTCGACCGTTTCGCCGGCCGGGGCGGCGGCATTCTCACTGGCCGCCGCCTTGCCCGCGTCCGCGTTCGTCGCAGCGTCCGTAGCCTCCGTAGCGGCGGCCTGGCCGTCATTGGCAGGCGGCGCAGCACCGGCGGAGGGCTGGGTCCCGTCCGCCGCGGTGACCGCAGGTGCCGCGGCCGGAGGTGGCGGCGGTGGCCGGCGCGGCTCCGGCGGAAACTCACCGAGCCGCTTGGGAAAGAGCACGACCGGCGGCGGCGGTGGCGGTGCAGGGACGGGCGGCTCGCCGGTGGCAGTCGGCGTGGTGGCGGCTTGCCCTGACGCGTCGGCAGCGGGTGCGGCCTGCGCGGTGGCTGCCGGGGTGCTTGCGCCGTCGGCCGATGGTGTCTGCGCCTGAGCCGGCAATGGCCCGGCTGCGGCATCCGTGGCCGCGGCAGCCGCCGGCGCCGCCGACCCGGTGCCGGCTTCCGCGGCGACGATCTTTGCCAAGGGATCCGGGCTGTCGGCCACATGGGCGTCGCCCGGCGTGGCAAGCGTCGTCGCGCCGGCCTGAGCGGCAATGCCTTCCTGGCTGACGCGCGCCGGCTGCGTATCCGGTCGCGCATCCGAAGGCGTGGCCGCAGCGGCCGCTGGCGCTGAATCAGCTGCCTGCGCGGTGGCACTGAGCAGCGTGCCCAAGGGATCCTGGTCGTCCGGTCCGGCCGCCGCCGGCACCTGTGCGCAGGCGCACAAGCTCCAGGCCGCCAGCGCGACAGCGCCCAGGCGTTGCATCAGGGGTCGGCAAGGAAGCGGAGTCGGAAAACGCGGCATGCGGCGCAATAACCGGAGGCGGATCCTGCCGGCAGGTCGTTGGTTTTATCAGCCGAGTGATTGGACAGCAAGCCGGGTTACAAAATCCATCGCCTGTTCAACTTCTCACGATGCGGAAATCGCGCGCGGGACCGGCCACCGACAGCCAGCGGCGACATTCCCGGGATTTCCTAGCGAAAACCCGGACGTGTGAGGGGCTCCGTGGCGAAAGGGCCACCGCTATAATCGTCCGACTTGCCTTATGGGGCGGACATGTTCCATGTCTGATGTTGTTCCCGACAACCGCCAACGCAGCGGCTGTCCTTCCCAGGCAGGGCTGGCATCGCGCGACATCGCGCAGCCGGTCTCAAATGCGCCACGGTACGGCAGAGCGCAGGGGCGTCCTGGCCCGGGCGGCGCACCATATCGATAAAGATGAGGAGAATTCAATGGAACGTCGTTCCTTCCTGTTGAAAGCATCGGCGGTGGCCGCCACCGGTGCGCTCGCCGCCTGTGGCAAGGAAGAGAAGCCCGCTGCCGCCGCCCCCGCCGCGCCGGCCGTGGTCGGCAGCAACCCGGCCGTGGAGTGGCGCCTGGCCTCCAGCTTCCCCAAGTCGCTGGATACCATCTTCGGCGGCGCCGAGACGCTGTCGGCACGGGTCAAGGAACTCACCGACGGCAAGTTCAACATCAAGATCTTCGCCGCCGGCGAAATCGTGCCCGGCCTGCAGGTGCTGGACGCGGTGCAGAACAACACGGTGCAGATCGGGCATACCGCCGGCTACTACTACTTCGGCAAGAACCCGACGCTGTGCTTCGACACCACCGTCCCCTTCGGCCTGACCGCGCGCCAGCAGAACGCCTGGATGCTGCACGGCAACGGCATGAAGCTGATGCGCGAGTTCTTCAAGGAATACAACGTCGTCAACTTCCTGGGCGGCAATACCAATGCGCAGATGGGCGGCTGGTTCCGCAAGGAAATCAAGACGGTGGCCGACCTGCAGGGCCTGAAGTACCGCGTGGCCGGTTTCGCCGGTGTGGTGCTGCAGCGCCTGGGCGTGGTGCCGCAGCAGATCGCCGGTGGCGACATCTACCCGGCGCTGGAGAAGGGCACCATCGACGCGGCCGAGTGGGTGGGCCCGTATGACGATGAGAAGCTGGGCTTCTACAAGGTGGCGCCGTACTACTACTACCCGGGCTGGTGGGAAGGCAGCGCGCAGCTCTCGTTCTACGCTTCGGCCTCCGAGTTCGAAAAGCTGCCGCCGCTGTACAAGCGCGCGCTGGAAACCGCCACCTTCGAAACACACACCAACATGATGGCGAAGTACGACACCGTGAACCCGCAGGCGCTGGCCCGCCTGCTGGAGAACGGCGTCAAGCTGCGCCCCTTCTCCAAGGAAATCATGGAAGCCTGCTTCAAGGCGACCCAGGAGGCCTACGCGGACGAAACGGCCAAGAATCCGTCGTTCAAGAAGATCTATGACGACTGGCGCGTATTCCGCAACAACGAGGCGGCCTGGTTCAATGTGGCCGAGCAGGCGTTCGCGCAGTTCAGCTACGCGCGCAAGCTGTAAGCGCGTCAGCACGCGGCAGTAAAAGAACGGGGGCGCCACGCCCCCGTTTTTCTTTTGCAGAGGCCGCACCTGCAGCGCCGGCTTGCCTGCCCGCCGCCTGCGCCCCCGGGCCGGCCTTGGGCACGTTTTTCCAAGCCCCACTAGAATTTGCCGATCAACAGGAAATTTTCATGCAAATCGGCATTCTCTACGCACTGCTGGCCTATCTCCTCTGGGGCCTGCTTCCGCTCTATATCAAGACACTCCAGGGCGTCGCGCCGCTGGAGATCCTGCTGCACCGGATGGTGTGGTCCCTGGTCTTCCTGGCCATTGTGCTGAGCTGGCGCCGCAACTGGGCCTGGCTGCGCGCGGCGGCATCGCAGCCGCGCGTGCTCGCGGTCTTCGCCATCAGCGCCTTGCTGCTGTGTGGCAACTGGTTCACCTACATCTGGGCGGTAGACGCGGGGCGCGTGGTGGATGCCAGCCTGGGCTACTTCATCAATCCGCTGGTCAGCGTGCTGCTTGGCGTGCTCTTCCTGCATGAGCGGCTACGTCCAGGCCAGTGGGCCGCGATCGGCCTGGCTGCGGCCGGCGTCGCCTGGCTGACCTTCAGTGCGGGCCAGCTGCCGTGGATCGCGCTGGCGCTGGCCGGTACCTTCGGCGGCTATGGCCTGCTGCGCAAGACCGCACCGCTCGGCGCGCTGGAGGGCCTTTCGCTCGAGACCCTGCTGCTGTTCCCGCTGGCGGGGCTGGCGCTCTGGTACCTGTTCAGCCAAGGCCACGCCAGCTTCCCCGGCGCGCAGACGTCGACGCAGGTGCTGCTGGTGCTGGCCGGCCCCATCACCGCCGTGCCGCTGCTGCTGTTTGCCGCGGGTGCGCGCCGTCTCCCGCTGTCATTGCTTGGCCTGCTGCAGTACAGCGGTCCCACCCTGCAACTGCTGCTGGGCATCTGCTTGTGGCATGAACCCTTCCCGCCGGCCAAGCAATTCGGCTTCGGCATGATCTGGCTGTCGCTGGCGCTTTACGCCGCAGAAGGATTCTGGGTAGCACGGCGCCAGCCGGCCCGGCCCATCAATTGCGCGAATGAAACGGCGTAGATCTAACGCCTACACCATTCATCGCACAGATTGAATTGAGCATCGAGAGCGCGCTGGCCTGGCATCAGGTGATAGGCCCAGCCGCCGAAACCACACAATTCAATTCACGGGAAGAATGACTACGCATCAAGATTAAATGCAATCATTGATGCATTTAATCATTCGGATGGCATAAATGACCGTAGAGGTCCGGAGGCGGCGCACTGCCGCCGCCTCCCGATCCTCCCCCTGCGTCAATACAGGCCGCGCACCTGCGCATTCAGGCGCACCAGGCCGAGCAGGGCATCCACATTGGGCGTGGCGATGCCCACATGCGCGCCGATCTCGCGCACCGCGCCCACCAGCGCATCGATTTCCACCGGCCGGCCGGCTTCGGCATCCTGCAGCATCGACGTCTTGAAGGCGCCGAGCTTGCGCGTGACCTGGTTGCGCTCCACGCCGCTTTGCGAGATGGGGCAGCCGATGGCCGCACCGATGCGGCTGGCTTCTTCCATCACGGCCAGGCAGAAACGGTTAACCAGGGGATCGTCGAGAATGCGGTCGCAGGTGGCTCCGGTCAGCATCGATACCGGGTTCATGGTCATATTGCCCCACAGCTTGAACCAGATGTCCTGCTGGATGGCATCGGAGCTTTCCACCTCGAAGCCCGCTGCCGCCAGCAGCGCGCCCACGCGCTCGACGCGCGCATCGCGGCCGCCGGTGGCCGCGCCGAGGATCAGGCGCGCGCCGAAACCGTGCCGCACGGTGGCCGGCGCCGGCGTCGATGCGGTCAGGTGAACGACGCAGCCCACCACCTGCCGGGCAGGGATGGCCCGGCCGATCCCGCCATCCGGATCCACGGCGGCGAGCGACAGCCCCGAACAAGGGCCCTGTCGCGCGAAAAACCACCACGGCACGCCGTTCATTGCCGTCACCACCACGGTGTCGGGACCGATCAGCGGGCCGATCTGGCTGGCCAGCGCAGGCAAGGCCGGCGCCTTTACCGCAATCACGACAATGTCCTGCACGCCCAGCCGGGCCGCATCGCCTTCCGCGTGCACCGGGTAGACGGCGGTCTGGCCGCCTTCGATCAAGGTGAGGCCCTCTGTGCGCAGCGTTTCCAGCGTCTGCCCGCGTGCCAGCACCCGCACGTCCTGGCCCGCCCGCGCCAGGCGGGCGCCGATGAAGCCGCCCACTGCGCCGGCACCGACGATACAGATGCCGCTCATGGCTCGATTCGCCGCTTGGCGGCGCCCACATCATTCGTGTGAATAATCATTGATTGCTATTCCTTATACGAAGGATTAATCGCATCGATTTCCCTGGTCAGCGCCGCAAGCACGTCTTCGCCGGCACCGAAGCGCGGATCGAACTGCAGGGCGTCGCGCGTGCACTTGCGCTGGATGTCTTGCGCAACCGGCAGTGCCGCGCCCATCGACAGGGTGGCAAGCTGGATTTCGCAGGCACGGTTGAGCAGCCAGAGCGTGCCGAAGGTACGGGCCAGCGTATCGCCCCACGCCAGCAGCCCGTGGTTGCGCAGAATTACCGCCGGCTTGTCGCCGATATTGCGCACCAGCCGCGGCCCCTCGTCCGCATGCACCGTGATACCTTCGAAAGGATGGTAGGCCACCTTGTCGAAGAGCTGGGCCGCGTAGAAGTTGCTCATCGACAGGCCCTCGGCCGAACAGGCCACGGCCATGCCGGCGGTGGTATGGGTGTGCATCACGCAGTGGGCGCCGGGGATGCCCGCATGGATGGCGGCATGCACGGTAAAGCCTGCCGGATTGACCGGCCACGGGCTTTCGCCGATCACCTTGCCGGCCAGGTCGATCTTGACCAGGTTGGAGGCCTTGACCTCGGCGTAGCGCAGGCCGAAGGGATTGATCAGGAAGTGGGCGCCGCCGTCGGGGCCGCAACTGGCCTCGGCTGGCAGGCGGAGCGTGATGTGGTTGTAGATCAACTCGGTCCAGCCGAGCCGGTCGAAGATGCGGTAGCAGGCGGCCAGCTTGACTCTGGCCTCCCATTCCAGGGGGTGGCACGATGCAGGCATGCGGATCTCCTCCGTCGGGTGGGGAGCCAGCCAGCGTCCGCAGGAACCTGCGCCGCCGCGCCGCGTCCTTTCCCGCAATCTAGTTAATGTGTTAATTATTATAGGGGCTGGCGGAGCCGGCCGCCAAACCCGCGCCCCGCCGGCCGCAGCCGCCGTCAGCGCAGGTCGTTGCGCATGATCAGCAGCCAGGGCATGTGCGAATTGGTGAACCCGTCGAGCAGGCCGGAATCGCCCAGTTCGATCAGTTCCATGGACACCGATTGCTGCACGTTGCCGCCGATCGCCTTGACCAGGCGCGCGCCGGCATCGACCTCCACCACGATATCGCAATGCATGGGCGTGGCGCCGAATCCGATCTCCGCCGGGCTGGCGAGGTACTTGTCGCGGCCGCGCGCGGCGCAGATGAGATCGCCGGGCCGTGGCATGGCGGGCAGCGCTTCGATATGGAAGGCCGGCTTGGGCAGCACGTGGTCACGTGCATCCACCACATACATCGAATGCGAGGCGCCGGTCAGGAACTGGTCGTTATCCAGGCCGGCCTTGCGCATCACCCAGGAGATGAACACCGCCGACCAGGCCCACTTGGCATGCGTGACCTGCTCGCAGCTCGGGCGCTTGCCGACGATGCCCCAGTAATGCTGGGCCCTGGCACAACCCAGGACGGTGGCTTCCATGCCGGTGCCATCGGGAAAGTTGGGACAGGTGTCGCCGGGACCATTGTTCTCGGCCTCGCTATCGGCGGAAGCCGCCTCGTCCTGGGCTTCGCCGCCCGCGGGCGCGGCGATCACCGGCGCCGGCAAGGGCGTGTCGATCACGCATGCCGTGTCGTCACGGCCCAGGCGCACGGTCTGCCCGCCCCAGCGCCGCCACTCCTGCAAGGCGATTTCGACGATACGCTGGCGCGGTCCGGCACCAGGCGTCGTTACCGGCCGCTCATCATCGGGCAGCGGTACGGCCTGCGGGCGCGCCGGCGGCGGTGGCGTGATGGCGCAGGATGCGAACAGCGAAAGCGCCACGAACAGCGCCACGCAACGCGCCGCACGCTGTGGAAAATTTTGTGGAATCGCCTGTGGAGAGATTTGTGAATAAGCCCGTGGAAAGCGGCTGCACAGAGATCGGATCGACATAGGCCACCTCGCTGCGAAGCGCGCGGACCCGCTTGATTTGATTGACTTTACCGCAGATGCGGGGCACTGGGCGAGCGACCTTTTCGGCCTCTGCAACAGCCCCATTCAGAATGGGATAAGTCTTGTGGATAACGTCCCCGCGCGGCGCGCACCTGCGCCATCTGGCATCGGGTGGCGACACGGCGGGGTCATACGAACGGGCTACTGGCTGCGCCCGTCTACCACTCACTGATTGACGGCATCCTTGAACTTCTGGCCAGCCTTGAACTTTACGGTCTTGGCGGCTTCCACCTTGATTTCCTCGCCGGTGCGCGGGTTGCGCGCCATGCGCTCACCGCGTTCGCCCTGGCTGAACGTACCAAAGCCGATCAGGCTGAGCGTCTCGCCCTTGGCCACGGCGTCCATGATGGCCGACAGGGTCACGTTCAGTGCCTGTTCTGCCTTGGCCTTGGTCAGGCCGTCCACGCCGGCGGCGATGGCGTCGATCAGTTCGGTTTTCGTCATGCTTCACTCCGTATCGAGTTGATAAAACACTGCCCCCCGGACCCGGCCGATGCGCGAGGCACCGGCGCCGGCCAAGGCGCTGCGGGCCACATCATACCGTGTCGGGCCAAGCGCACCGGGAACAGATTGTTACAGCGAGGCCCCGCAGATGGCTCTGTGGCGCGCTTGCAGCGTGTGTGACCCGCGCGCGCACCACTCGTTCACACAAGGTATGCCGGCGCGCACACGTGCAGAGCTGCGTGCGCCGATGGCCACTACATTGCGCGGAGGATGCGCCGTGGAGCGCTGGAGAGGCGCCAGGCACCTCCCGGTACGCGCATGCCTCCTGTACCTCCCAGAGGCCGCCTGCCGGCCGTTTGACGCGCCTGGAGGCCCCTGGCGCGCTCCTCGGCCCCTTTTGCGGGCTCTAGGGCCCCCTCATGGTCCGATCCACCGCCCAGCACGGCACGAGCGGAGGGCCGCAAGGCCGCGGCCGGTTTCGATGAACTATCTTGCACGCACGAGCGAGCCTTGCCGGGCCAGGCCATTCGCGCGGCGAATGACGGCGAGACGGGGGGAGGGGAGGGTCCAGGAAAGGAAGCCGCCTCCAAGCGCGATAGCGATGTAAACGGCGCCCCTTGCAAAAGAGGCGCATGGACGATCGCGACGGAGCGTATACGTGCCGCGCATTTGCCCGCATCGATTGCTGCATGCACGCGGCACGTATACGGCGCGTATACGCGCGCGCCATCACAACCGGGCGGCCTTCGTCGAGGTTTACCTCCGCTGCCCGTGCCCGAGGCCCCACCGCTGGCGCAGTTAACCTTGCCTGCGAATTAAGCAAGCCTCATTGAGGCTCGAGGTAAACCTCATCGAGGTTCTGGACCGTGGTTCGTCGATAGCTGGACGCAGTCCATCGGGTTTACATCTTTTCTTTCATGTATACAGATAGTGGTAGTAGGTAAACACCCTGCCAACCTGTGGATAAGCACGTTTACGTCAATCGCATCAAGCGTTTACGTAAACAGCAACCGCAGGGATGCCGTGTTGGCCGGCGTGGATGACTCCACCGTTCGGATGAGGTTGGGCGCAAGCGGTCTCCAACTTATGCCTGAGCCATCCCCATACCGGCCCCAGGCAGCCCACATGCAATGCGCGCGCTTATCCACAGAAATGGGTGGGTTTATCCACAAACGCAGGCGCGGCCGTATACGTCGTCTGACGGGTATACCGCCCCCTGGGTGCTTGACGGGCGGGGCGTATACCTGTGGCTGTCCCTCGGTAAACGGCAGCGCATCGCACAGGCGGGGGTGCTCTCGCCTTGGGGGCCGGGTATCATCGCGATCGCGCCGGACGGCCGGCGGCCGAGTGAGCGCCTGATAGGGCATGGGAAGGCAAATGGCGGAAATGTCGAAACAGGAACAGCAGGAAAAGCAGCAAAAGGAAGGCAAGGGCGCGAGCAGCCTCATCGAGGTGCGCCAGTCCGGCGTGCATGGCAAGGGCGTCTATGCGATCGCGCAGATCGCGGCCGGCGATCGCATCATCCAGTACAAGGGCGAGCGCATTTCGTGGAAGGAAGCGCTCAAGCGCCATCCGCACGATCCTGAGGACCCCAACCACACCTTCTATTTCAGCCTGGAAGGCGGGGATGTGATCGACGCCAAGTACGGCGGCAATCGTGCGCGCTGGATCAACCATGCCTGCGAACCCAATTGCGAGGCGCGCGAGAAGAAGGGCAAGGTCCATATCTACGCGCTGCGCGATATCGCGCCGGGCGAAGAGTTCTTCTATGACTACGGCCTGGTGATCGACGCGCGCTACACCAAGAAGCTCAAGAAGGAATACGAATGCCGCTGCGGCAGCCCCAAGTGCCGGGGCACCATGCTGGCCCCGAAGAAGTAAGGACGCCCGCGGCCGGACTCAGGCCGTGCCCGGCGCCTCGCAGGGCACGCGGATGACGAAGCGCATGGCCGGCGTGCCGTCGGTTTCGGCGGGGGGCACGTCTTCGATGTGGATGGTGCCCTGGTGCAGGGTCACGATCTCATGCACGATGGCCAGGCCCAGGCCGGCGCCGCCGGGCGCGGAGCCCGGCGTGCTGGGGGAGGGCGCGTTGTCGCCGCGGAAGAAGCGCTTGAACACCTCTTCGCGCCGCGCGGGTGCGATGCCGGGGCCGTTGTCCTCGATCATCACCACCGCCATGCCGCGGTGACCCAAGGTCTCGCCGCCGGCGCGCACCGTGATGCGCCCGCCGGGCGGCACGTACTTGACCGCATTGTCCAGCAGGTTGCTCAGCGCCTCGCGCATCAGGAGCCGGTTGCCGCGCACGTAGGATGGCGCGGCGCCGGTGAAGGTGGGGCCGGGCAGTGTTTCGAAGCCCAGGTCGATATGGCGCGCCAGCGCCTGCGGCACCCATTCCGCGCCGGTCTCGAAGGCCATCTCGGCCAGGTCGAAATAGTCGATCGGCCCCAGCCGTTCCAGCGACAGGCCGGGTTCGGCGCGTGCCAGCGACAGCAGCTGGTTGGACAGCCGCACCGCGCGGTCGGACGAGATCTGCAGTTCGCGCAGGGCGTGGCGCGCCACTTCCAGGCTGTCGGCCGCCATCGCGCGGTCGGCATGCAGCTTGACCGCGGTGAGCGGCGTGCGCAGCTGGTGGGCGGCGTCGGCGATGAACTTGCGCTGGGCGTCGAGGGCATCGCGCAGCCGCGACAGCAGCGCATTGAGCGCGCGGATCAGCGGTTCGACCTCGGCCGGCACCTGGGTTTCGTCCAGCGCGGCCAGCGAGCGCGCGGTCTGGCGGTTGAGCTTGTCGGTCAGCAGCTGCAGCGGCACCAGCTCTTCCTTGAGCACGTGCGACAGGATCAGGCTGCCCACCAGCAGCAGCAGGATCAGCGGCACCGATACCGACAGCAGGATCTCGTTGGCGGCGGCCTCGCGCCGGTCGAGCAGTTCGGCCACCTCGACCACGATCGGCCCGTGCCGCGGCTTGCCCTGCACAGTGGTGGCGAATTCGTCGGCGGCTGCGCTGGGTATGCTGACCGGCAGCCGCACGGCGCGCACCTGCCGGCCGCTGAACCAGGCATAGAAGAGCCGCGCATCATGCAGCGTGGTCTGGCCGGTGCCGTAGCCCAGCCAGGTGTCCATGCCGCCGATCAGGCCGTCGGGGCCGTGGATGCGCCAGTAGATGCGATCGCTGCCCTCGGCCTCGACCAGCGTCTGGGCGATCATCGGGATGTCCTGCTCCAGCCGCGGCCCGGCGATGCGGATCTGCTGCGCGATATTGTTGGCCACGCCGTAGAGTGCGCGGTCGAACACCTGCGTGGTGTAGTGGGCGGCCAGCCAGTAGGAGAGGGAGCCGCTGGTCAGCACCAGGGCGAACAGCGGCGTGGCCAGCTCGCGCAGCAGGTGGACGCGCAGGCTTTGCGAGGAGGCCGGCCGCGCCGCCGGTGCGCCGGCGGGGGCGCGGGATTCAGGCCGGGAGCGCAGCCACATGGCGGGAAGCGGCTGCCGCCCTATTGGCCGGCGCGGATCTGCAGCAGGTAGCCGAAGCCGCGCACGGTGACGATTTCCACGTCGCTTTCCTCGAGCTTCTTGCGCACGCGGTGCACATAGACCTCGATGGCGGTATCGCCGACGGTGTCGCCGCCCTCGCCGGCCGGGTGGGCGAAGGTGGCCAGGTGGTCCTGCAGCTGCGCCTTGCTGACCACGCGTCCTTGCCGCTGCAGCAGCAGTTCCAGCACGGCGAACTCGCGCGGCGACAGCTCCAGCGGCTTGCCGTCGATGAACATGCGGCGGTCGTTGCCCGACAGGCGCAGGCCGCCCAGGCGCACGTCGCGCTCGGGCGCGGCCTCGCCGTGCTGGCTGCGGCGCAGCAGCACGCGCACGCGCGCCTCCAGCTCGGGCAGCGCGAAGGGTTTGACGAGGTAGTCGTCGGCGCCGGCGTTCAGGCCGGAGAGCTTGTCTTCCAGCTCGTCGCGCGCGGTCAGGATGATGACGGGGGTGGTGCGGTTGCGGGCGCGGTAGCGCGCCAGCAGGGTCATGCCGTCGATGCCGGGCAGTCCCAGGTCCAGGATGACCAGGTCATGCTGTTCGCGCATCAGGTGCTCGGTGGCATAGACGCCATCGTGCACCACGCGCACCTGATGGCCGGCCTGCGACAGGCCGGCTTCGACGCCACTGGCAATCTGGCGGTCGTCCTCGATCAGCAGGATACGCATAACGGCAGGGGGGAGAAGCGGGGGAAGGGGTGAGTACTGCTACTGGCAACAGATTGTACAGGGCGCCGGCCAGCCTTGCTTCGGTTTCCCCCGCTTCGCCGGGTGCGCGGCTGCGCTCAGCGCTGGCCCAGCGAGGCCGCGGCCTGCTCGATGAAGCGGGCCAGGTTGATGTCGCGCATGGTCAGGCCGTTGGCGTCATGGGTGGACAGCGTGATGTCGACCCGGTTGTAGACGTTGAACCACTCCGGATGGTGGTCGGCCTTCTCGGCGGCCAGCGCCACGCGCGTCATGAAGGCGAAGGCGGCGTTGAAGTCGGCGAAGGTGAAGCGCTTGTGGATGGCGTCGCGGTCCTGCACGGCGGTCCAGCCAGGCAGCGTGGCCAGCAGCGGGGCGCGTTCCTGCTGGGAGAGGGCGGTCAGGGTGGTCATATTGGCCTCGATCTGGGAGATTCGATTCAGTTGTGAATCGGTTGGAATGCGGGCATGCCGGCCCGCCCGCGCCGCCTCAGGGGCGGCGGCGGGCGCCTGCCGGCATTGTTTCACAAAGCGGGGGGAGAGGCGGCGCGCCGCCTCGCTAAGCTAAGCGCGCGGGTGCTCAGACGTCGTCGCTGTCGCTCCAGCCTTCGCGGGTGCCGGTGTTGAGCACCAGGTCGCCCTCGGCCACGTCGCCCGCGCCCAGCGTGGGCTGCGCGCGCAGCTCCTCGTACAGCGGCGTGAAGTCAGGGCGGGTCGCGTCGAACAGCTGCTCGAAGTTGTCGATGACGAAGTAGGTCTTCTGGAAGGTGTCGATGCGGTAGCGCGTGCGCATGATACGGCGCACGTCGAAGCCGATGCGGTTGGGGCTGGCCGAATCCAGGCTGTAGATGGACTCGCCCTGGCTGGAGAGGATGCCGGCGCCGTAGATGCGCAGGCCCTCGGGCGTGCGGATCAGGCCGAATTCCACCGTGTACCAGTAGAGCCGCGCCAGCATGTCGAGCGCGTTCATCGAGGCCGCCTTCAGGCCGCCCTTGCCGTAGGCCTCCATGTAGTCGGCGAAGATCGGGTTGATCAGCAGCGGCACGTGGCCGAACACATCGTGGAAGCAGTCGGGTTCCTGCAGGTAGTCGAGCTGCTCGGGTTTGCGCATCCACCAGCTGGCCGGGAAGCGGCGGTTGGCCAGGTGCTCGAAGAAGACCTCGTCCGGCACCAGGCCGGGCACGGCCACCACCTGCCAGCCGGTCGCGCGCATCAGCGTCTCGTTGAGCTGCTCGAAGTTCGGCACGCGGTCTTTTTCCATGCGCAGCGTCGCCAGGCCCTGCAGGAATTCGTTGCAGACGCGGCCGCGCAGCATCGTGGCCTGGCGCTCATAGAGCTTGCGCCAGACGGCGTGATCGCTGTCGGTGTAGCGGTGCACGGGCTGAGCGATGGTGAAGTCGGGGCGCAGTTCCTGGCCGGACAGCAGGCCCGCGTCGAACTGCTCCTTGAGCTTGTCGGTCATGGTGCCTTGGAAGCCGGCGGGCGTGCCGGACTGGCCGGCGGCGGTGGTTTGCATTTCCATGGATATCGTCTCCGCGCGGCGCGCCGCGCAATGGCAGCGTCTGTTTGGCATTCGCTGCGGATTATGTGCACATAATAGCCAGGGCGAGGCGCATTTTGCCCGCAAAATCGGCTTGGATTCTATATGCCGTGCACGTATCATGCGTTTAATTAAGCATCCGTGCGGAAATCACGCGCGGAGTCCTTGGCCTTTCTGCGGGAGCCCCCCACATGGTCTCGCTCGACCCTTTCGACCTCGCCCTGCTGGCCGCGCTGCAGGCCGACGGCCGCTCCACCCACCAGCAGCTCGCGGAACGAGTGCACCTGTCGCCCAGCCAGGTCGGCCGGCGCCTGGCCCGCCTCGAGGCGGATGGCGTCATCACCGGCTACCGGGTGGCGCTGTCGCCGCCCAAGCTGGGACTGGGCGTGCTGGTCTTCGTCAGCGTCAAGCTGGCCCACCACGGCGACGCCATCATCGAGCGCTTCCGCGAAGACATCCTGCTGCTCGAAGAGGTGCAGGAGTGCTATTCGGTGGCCGGCGAGGCCGACTACCTGCTGCGCGTGGTGGTGGCCGACCTGCCCACGCTGGCTGAATTCACCATGAAGAAGCTGATGCGCGTGGCCGGCGTCGAGAGCGTGCGCTCCAACATCGTCTTGACCGCGCTCAAGCAGGACGGTCCGCTGCCGCTGTCACAACTGCGCTGATCGTGTGGCGCATGCGGCACGGGCTTGCGCTTGCCGCGGCCGCGTGTCACCCTCGCCGCATGCCAAAACGGGAGAAGGCGCAGATGCGGGAGAACAACGCTCGGGCTGTCCACAAGGCAGACCGCCGAGTCAGGAAAGGCCGCGGGTCACTGGCACTGGCGCTGCTGGCGCCGCTGGCGGGGCTGGCCATGCAGGCGGCGCAGGCCGCACAGGTGGCGCGTTTTTCTCCCGAGGGATCGGTGTCGCAGGCGCGACAGGTGGCGATCCGCTTCGACGAAGACATGGTTCCGCTGGGGGACCTGCAGGCCGCGGCGCCCGCCAGCGTGTCGTGCACGGGCGGCGCCGACGCCGGCGGCCAGCCGCGCTGGGTCGATGCGCGCAACTGGGTGTTCGATTTTCGCCAGGACCTGCCCCCGGGCGTGCGCTGCACGGTGCGCATCGCGCCGGGCCTGGCCAGCGTGGCGGGCAAGGCCTTCTCCGGCAGGCGCGAGTACCGCTTCGAGACCGGCGGCCCGGTGGTGATCGCCAGCCGGCCCTTGGGCGGCGAGATCGAGGAAGACCAGGTCTTCGCCCTGCGCTTCAATGGCGCCGCCACCGCTGCCTCCTTGCGCGAGCACGCCTGGTGCCAGGCGCAGGGTCTGGGCGAACGCATCCCGGTGCGGCTGCTGGACGGCAAGGAGCGCGACGCCGTGCTCGATGCGATCCGCTGGAAGACCTACGCCAAGGCTGCCGACACCGTGCACCTGCTGGCCTGCCAGCAGCGCCTGCCCGCGGGCGCGCGCATGCAGCTGGTGCTGGGTGCCGGCATCGCCACGCCCTCCGGCCTGGCCACGCGCGAGGACCGGCGTTTCGACTACACCGTGCGCGAACCCTTCACCGCCAGCTTCAGCTGTGAGCGCGAACGCGCGCAGGCGCCCTGCACGCCGCTGCGCCCGCTCACGCTGCATTTCTCCGCGCCGGTGCCGCGCAAGGCGGCCGAGCACATCGTGCTGAAGACGCCGTCGGGGCCGCGCGCGCCCCGCTTCGATCCCGACCTTGCGCCAGGCGCAAGCGTCAGTTCCCTGACCTTCCCCGCACCCTTGCCGGAGCGCGCCAGCCTCACCATTGCGCTGCCGCGTGATGTGCGCGACGAAAGCGGCCGCGCGCTGTCCAACGCCGACCTGTTCCCCCTCAAGGTGGACACCGCCGCCATGCCGCCGCTGGCCAAGTTCGCGGCGGCGCCGTTCGGCGTGGTGGAGCGTTTCGGCGAGGTGCCGAAGGGCAAGGCGGCGGCTGACTATCCGCCGCTGCTGCCGCTGACCGTGCGCAACGTCGAGGCCGACCTCGCCGTCCAGGGCCTGCGCGCGCAGGCCGGCACGGTGGCCCGTCTCAGGGTCGACGACGACGGCGCCGTGCTGCGCTGGTTCGGCCTGGTGCGCCGCCTGCACGAGACCAGCTGGACGCGTGGCGAACTCGACGCCATCCTGGCCGGCCGCTCGCCGTCGACGGTGAGCAATCCGCGCAATGCGCCGCAGATCGAGACGCGCACGGTGCCCTTGCTGGCCAACGCCCCCGGCGTGCGCAGGCTGACGCTGCCCGCGTCCGAGGGCAAGGACAAGCGTCCCTTCGAGGTGATCGGCGTGCCGCTGCCCGAGCCCGGATTCCAGGTGGTGGAAGTGGCCTCGCCCGCGCTGGGCGCCGCGCTGCTGGGCAAGTCCGCGCCGATGTATGTGCGCACGGCCGTGCTGGTGACCAATCTTGGCGTGCACTTCAAGCTGGCGCGCGCGAGTGCTGACAGCAACGGCAGCAACGGCAGCGAGGGCAAGCTGAGCGGCCTGGCCTGGGTGACCACGCTCGATGACGGCAAGCCGGTGGCCAACGCGGCGCTGGCGGTGCGCGACTGCAGCGGGCGCCTGCTGGCCGAGGGGCGCAGCGGCGCCGACGGCGTGGCGCGCTTCCCCAGGATCGACGATATTCGCGAGCGCCAGTGCGACGATACCGGCCTGTCGGGCTACTTCGTCTCGGCCCGTATCGGTGCCGCTCATCCGCAGGCGCGCGGACAGGCCGACATGGCCTTCGTGATGTCCGACTGGAACCGGGGCATCGAGAGCTGGCGCTTCAATGTACCGACCGACACCAGCGCCACGCCGACGCTGCGGGCCCACACCATTTTCGACCGCACGCTGCTGCGCGCCGGCGAGACCGTGTCGATGAAGCACCTGATCCGCACCGAGACCGCGCAGGGCTTCGGGCTGCCGGGCACGAACCAGCCGCTGCCGGGCAAGCTGGTGATCCGCCACGTCGGCAGCGACCAGACCTATGAGCTGCCGCTGCAGTGGCGCGGCACCGCCAGCGGCGGGCGCAGTGCGGAAAGCCGCTTCCAGATCCCGCCCGATGCCAAGCTCGGCAGCTACGAGGTCGAGCTGGTGGCGCGCCGCGGCGAGGGCGACAAGGCCCAGGAAGACAGCATCGCGAGCGGCAGCTTCCGCGTCGAGGCCTTCCGCCTGCCGGTGCTGGCGGGCACGCTGAAGGCCGGCGTCGACGCGCCGGTGGTGGCCCCGGCCGAGCTGCCGGTCAACGTGGAAGTTCACTACGTGGCGGGCGGTGCGGCCTCGGGCCTGCCGGTGCGCGTATCCGCGCTGCTGCGCGACACGGTGGTGTCCTTCCCCGACTATGACGACTATTCCTTCGCGCCGCCGCGTCCGCGCCAGGAGTCCGGCGGCGGCGACGAAGACATGGAGGAAGAGGCGTCAGCCACGCACGACGACGGGCAGAAGCTGATCGCCGACAAGCTGCCGCTGACTCTAGACAAGAACGGCGGCGGCAGGCTGGCCGTACGCAAGCTGCCGGCGCTGGACTCTCCCAAGAACCTGCTGCTGGAAGCAGGCTTCGCCGATCCGAACGGCGAGATCCAGACGCTGCGCCAGACGGTGCCGCTGTGGCCCGCTGCGGTGGTCGCGGGCATCCGCACCGAGGGCTGGGCTTCGGTACGGCAGAAGATCATGGTGCACGGGCTGGCGCTCGATACCAACGGCAAGCCGCAGGCGGGCGTCTCGGTGCAGGTCAATGCGCGTGCGCGCATCGTGACCTCGGCGCGCAAGCGTGTGGTCGGCGGCTTCTACCGCTACGACAACAGCAGCGTGAGCCGCGACCTCGGCACGGTGTGCGAGAGCCGCAGCGATGCGCAGGGGCGGGTACGCTGCGAGGTGGCGCTCGAGCAGGCCGGCCAGATCGAACTGATCGCCAGCGCGCGTGACAATGCCGGGCGTACTTCGCGCGCGGCCACCACGGTGTGGGTGACACGCCAGGGCGAACTGTGGTTCGGCGGCGAGGACCATGACCGCATCGACCTGCTGCCGGAAAAGAAGTCCTACGCACCCGGCGAGACCGCGGTGTTCCAGGCGCGCATGCCGTTCCGCCAGGCAACCGCGCTGGTCTCGGTGGAACGCGAGGGCGTGCTGCAGACCAGCGTGGTCGAGCTCGATGGCAAGGACCCCACCGTGCGCCTGAAGGTGAAGCCGGAATGGGGACCCAACGTCTACGTCTCGGTGCTGGCGGTGCGCGGCCGCCTGCGCGAGGTGCCGTGGTATTCCTTCTTCACCTGGGGCTGGCGCCAGCCGCTGGAATGGTGGCACGCCTTCCGGAGCGAAGGCCGCGCGTGGACCGCGCCGACGCCGCTGGTGGACCTGTCCAAGCCGGCCTTCCGCCTGGGCCTGGCCGAGATCCGCGTCGGCAACGAGGCACACCGGCTCGACGTCAAGGTCGCTACCGACAAGAGCAGCTATCCGGTGCGTGGCAAGGCGCAGGTGACGGTGCAGGTGACGCTTCCCGATGGGCGTCCCGCCGCGGGCGGCGAGGTGGCGCTGGCCGCGGTCGACGAAGCGCTGCTGGAGCTGATGCCCAACCGGAGCTGGGACCTGCTCGATGCCATGCTGCAGCGGCGCAGCTACGGCGTGGAGACGGCGACCGCGCAGATGGAGATCATCGGCAGGCGCCACTATGGACGCAAGGCGGTGCCCGCGGGCGGGGGCGGTGGCAAGAGCCCTACGCGCGAGCTGTTCGATACGCTGTTGCTGTGGAATCCGCGCGTGGTGCTCGATGCCGCCGGCAAGGCGTCGCTGACGGTACCGCTCAACGACTCGCTCACGCGCTTCCGCATCGTCGCGGTGGCCGACCAGGGCGTGGGCCGCTTCGGCAGCGGCAGCGCCACCATCGCCGCCACGCAGGACCTGCAGCTGATCGCGGGACTGCCGCTGCTGGTGCGCGAAGGCGACCGCTACCGCGCCATGTTCACGCTGCGCAACACCACTGCGCGCGCGATGACGGTGGAGGCCAACGCGCGCGCCGGCCTGCCGGGCCAGGACCATGCGCTCGCGGCGCAGACGGTGCAGCTCGCCGCCGGGGCCGCGCAGGAGATCGGCTGGGACGTGACCGTGCCCGACATCCTGGCCTTCACGCGCAGCGCGAGCCTGCAGTGGGAGGTACAGGCGCGCGAGAAGGGTGAGAAGGGCGGCGGCGCTGCTGACCACATCAAGCTGTCGCAACAGGTGGTGCCGGCCGTGCCGGTGACGGCGCAGCAGGCCACCATGGGCCAGCTCGCCCCGGGCCTGTCGGTGCCGGTGCGCGCGCCGGCCGGCGCGCTTGCCGAGCCGGGCGGGCAGCGGCCGCGCGGCGGGCTGCAGGTGGAGCTGCAGTCGTCACTTGCGGGCGGCATGCCAGGCGTGCGCGATTGGTTCCAAGCGTATCCGTTCAGCTGCCTGGAGCAACGCGCCTCCAAGGCCATCGGCCTGGGTGACGCCGCGGCGTGGAACGCGCTGATGGCGCAGCTGCCGTCCTACCTCGACGTGGATGGCCTGGCGTCGTACTTCCCGCTGCGCGACGACAACCAGGCCGGCAGCGAGGTACTCAGCGCCTACCTGCTGTCGATCAGCGACGAGGCCACGCGTGCAGGCCTGCCGCTGCGCATGCCCGAGGCGCAGCGCGAGCAGATGGAGCGCGGCCTTACCGCCTTCGTCGAAGGCCGCATCCAGCGCAAGCGCTGGGCGCCCACGCAGGACCTGGAACTGCGCAAGCTGGCCGCACTGGAGGCCTTGTCGCGCAGCGGCCACGCGCAGCCGCGCATGCTGGATTCGATCCAGATCCTGCCCGCGCAATGGCCCACTTCGGCGCTGCTCGACTGGATCGCGTTGCTGGCACGCATGCCCGACATCCCGCAGCGCGATGCGCGCCTGGAGCAGGCCCAGCATCTGCTGCGCGCACGCCTGACGGTCCAGGGCACGCGGCTGGCATTCTCCAGCGAGTCCAGCGACCGCCTGTGGTGGCTGATGAGCGGCGCCGACAGCAACGCCGCGCGCCTGCTGGCGCTGGCCACCGAGCTGCCCGGCTGGAAGGAGGAGGCGCCGCGGCTTGCCGTCGGGCTGCTGGGCCGCCAGGTGCGCGGGGCCTGGGATACGACCACGGCCAACGCCTGGGGCACGCTTGCGATGGCGCGCTTTGCGCATGCCTTCGAGCAGGCGCCGGTGGCGGGCAGCACACGCATTGCGCTGCAGGGTGGAGGCGAGGCCGCGCGCACCTTCGACTGGGCACGCGCCACGCGCGCCGATGGCAAGGACATTGCGCGCGGCAGCATGATGCTGCCGTGGCCGGCAGCACACACAGCAAGCGCAGCAAACCCAGCGCACGCGGCACCCGCTGCGGGCGTTGCAGTGGAACCGATCGGCACCTTGCGACTCGAGCATGCCGGCAGCGGCCATCCCTGGGCCACGGTGCGGGCGCTGGCAGCGGTGCCGCTGCGCCAGCCCGTCGCCGCCGGCTATCGCATCCGGCGCACCATGACGCCGGTCGAGCAGGCGGTGCCGGGCAGGTGGTCGCGCGGCGATCTGTACCGCGTCAAGCTGGAGTTCGACGCACAGGCCGACATGACCTGGGTGGTGGTCAGCGACCCGCTGCCGGCGGGCGCGACCATCCTCGGCAGCGGGCTCGGACGCGACACCGAGATCGCCACGCGCGGCGAGCAGCGCAGCGGTGCCTGGCCGGCGTTCACCGAGCGCACGCCGCAGGCCTACCGCGAGTACTACGCCTACCTGCCGAAGGGGACCGCGTCGGTGGAGTACACCGTGCGGCTGAACAATGCGGGTGAGTTTGCGCTCCCGCCCACGCGCGTCGAAGCGTTGTACGCGCCGGACGTGTTCGGCGCCGCGCCGAACGCCAAACTGCTGGTGGGAGAACGGCCTTGAACCGGCTAGCGATGATGATCCCCGCGCGCGTGCGCGAATGGTGGCTGGCCGGCGCGCTGGCCGGCGTGATCTACGGTGGCTTGCTGGTCAGCGCGGCGATGGAGCTGCCGCCCGGTTCGCCGCTGGCGGGCCAGATCTCGCTGCAGCCGGCGTGGAAGACCGCGATGGCGCTGATGCTGGCGCGCGCGGCCTGGTTCCACCGGCCCTTGCGCGAGCGGCGCTGGCTGGTGGCGGCGTTGCTGTGCTCGGCGCTGGGTGACTTCCTGCTGGCGCTGCCCGGCCTGCCTTATTCCTTCGTCGGCGGCCTGGGCGCGTTCCTGCTCGCGCATTTCGCCTACATCGGCCTGCTGCTGCCGCTGGCTGGCGACTGGCGCGCGCCGCGGCTGGTCGGTTGCGGCCTGGTACTGGGCGCGGCGGGCACGCTGCTGGGCCGCTTCTGGCCCAATCTCGGGGCGCTGACGGGACCGGTGTCGGTCTACGTCTGCGCGCTCGCGGTGATGGCCTGCACGGCGCTGGTGGCGCGCTTGCCCACGCCGCTGGCGGCCATCGGCGCGCTGTGCTTCGCCGCGTCGGACGCGATGATCGGCATGGCGCGCTTCCTGTCGCCCTTCGATAGCTACCAGCTCGGCATCTGGTGGACCTACGCGGCGGCGCAGGTGTTGCTGGTGGCCGGCGTGACGGCGGGGCGCGGGGAGTGAGCATGCGGCGCACGCCTGTGCGGGCGGTGGCCGCGGCCTGCATGCTGGCGTGGGCGCTGGCGGCCGCGCCGGCCCGCGCGGTGCCCGCGTTCGAGACGGTCAAGGCCGGCTGGCGCAGCGCCGATGTGACGGTGGTCGACCGCTACGGCGAGCCGTTGGCGCGCGTGCGCGAGGATTTCCAGGCGCGCCGGGGCGACTGGGTCACGCTGGAGGACATCTCCCCGGCCATGCGCGATGCCATCGTGCTGTCCGAAGACCGCCGCTTCTATGCGCACAGCGGCATCGACTGGCAAGGCGTGGCGGCGGCCGCCTGGGCCAATCTGTGGAATACGCGCACGCGTGGCGCGTCGACGCTGACCATGCAGCTGGCCGGCCTGCTCGACGACGACCTGCGCCGCAATGCCGGCCAGCGCAGCCTTGGCCAGAAGCTGGGACAGGCCGCCGCCGCCGCCTCGCTCGAACGCGGCTGGAGCAAGACGCAGATCCTCGAGGCCTACCTGAACCTGGTGCCGCTGCGCGGTGAGCTGGTGGGGGTGTCGGCCATGTCGCAGGCCTTGTTCGGCAAGCTGCCGAGCGGGTTGGACGCGCGCGAATCCGCGCTGGCCGTGGCCTTGGTGCGTGCGCCCAACGCGCCCGTGCGGCGGGTGGCACAACGCGCCTGCGGCATCCTGCGCGAGATGAAGCGGCCCACCGAATGCACCGGCCTGGATGGCTTCGCCGAGCTGGCCCTGCTGCGCAGCAGCCGCGTGCTGCCGGAGGCGGGTGGCGCACGCGCTGCACTGGCGCCGCACCTGGCCCGCGCGGCACTGGCGCAGCTGCGTGGCGAGGCCCCGCAGGCGCCGCTGCCGGCGAGAGTCGCCACCACGGTCGATGCCGGCCTGCAGCGCGAGGCCCAGGCCAGCTTGCAGCGCCACCTGCGCGAGTTGGCCGGGCGCAATGTCGAGGACGGCGCGGTGGTGGTGCTGGACAACGCCAGCGGCGAGGTGCTTGCCTATGTGGGTTCCTCGGGCGCGCTGTCGGCGGCGGCGCAGGTGGACCATGCCGTGGCGCCGCGCCAGGCGGGCTCCACGCTCAAGCCCTTCCTGTATGAACAGGCGCTGGAAGAGAAGCGCCTGACCGCGGCCTCGCTGCTGGACGACCGGCCGGTCAACCTGCCCACCGGCGGCGGCCTCTATGTGCCGCAGAACTACGATCACCGCTATGCGGGCTGGGTCAGCATGCGCGCCGCGCTGGCCTCGTCGCTCAATGTGCCGGCCGTGCGCACCTTGGTGATGGTGAGCCCGCACCGCTTCCGCCAGCGCCTGGTGGCGCTCGGCCTGCCGCTGGCCGAGGCCGGCGACTACTACGGCTACAGCCTCGCGCTGGGCAGCGCGGACGTGCCGCTGCTGGCGCTGGCCAATGCCTATCGCGCGCTTGCCAACGGCGGGCGCTACGGGCCGGTGCGCATGCGCGCGGCGGCGGACCCGGCGCCGACGCGACAGGTGATGTCGCCCGCGGCCAGCTACGTGATCGCCGACGTACTGTCAGACCGCCATGCGCGCGCGCGCACCTTCGGCCTGGACAGCCCGCTGACCACGCGCTATTGGACTGCGGTCAAGACCGGCACCAGCAAGGACATGCGCGACAACTGGTGCATCGGCTGGTCGCAACGCTACACCGTGGGCGTGTGGGTGGGCAATGCGAACGGCACCAGCATGCACGAGGTGTCGGGCGTGTCGGGGGCCGCACCGGTCTGGCACGAGGTGATGGACTACCTGCACCGCGCCCGGCCGAGCGCACCGCCCGCGCTGCCTGCCGGCGTGCAGCGCGTGGCGCTGCGCTTCGACGACGAACTGGAACCGGCGCGCGAGGAGGTCTTCCTGGCCGGCACGGCGCTGACGCGGGTACGCGTGTCGGGCGAGGCCGGCAACGCCGGCAATGCGCTGCAGGCTGCGCGCGGCGGCGCCGATGCCGGCGTGGCCAGCATCGCCACCCCGGCCGATGGCACCATCTTCGCGCTCGATCCCGATATCCCGCCGGCTTCGCAGCGGGTCTGGCTGCGCGCGGAGGGCGCCGGCGGCGCGCCGGCGCAGCGCGTCAGCTGGCGCCTGGACGGCAAGCCGTTGGCGCGCGGCGCGGAGGTGAGCTGGCTGCCCTGGCCGGGCCGCCACCAGTTCGAACTGGTGGCCGTGGATGGCCGCGTGCTCGACAGAGTCGGCGTCGAGGTGCGCGGCGCCACCGTGCGCGAGCCGGGCCGAAGCCGCCAGCCGGCGCGTTAAGCCGCGCCACCGCCGGCGCCCATCGGGCAAGGACTGGCCGGGGAGGGGCCGGGGTGGCTGGCCGCTTATGGCGCACATGGGGCGCACATGGCCGATAATCGCGGCTCGCTCGCGCGAACGTCGCACCACGCTCGCGCGGTCCGCAGATCCCTTCGCGAGGCCCGCCATGTCATTCGCCGTTCTCGACGCCGCCAGCACCGCGGCACGCCTGCCCTATCCCGAACTGGCCCGCGCCATCGCCGCCATGCTGGCCGAACTGCGCGCCGGCACGGCCACGGCGCCGCCGCGCATCGCGCTGCCGGTCGGCGATGCCGAGCGCGGCGCGGGCACCCTGCTGGTGATGCCGGCCTGCAACCGCGAGCTGGTGATGACCAAGAACATCACCGTCCATCCAGACAACCCCGGCCGGGGCCTGCCCAACATCCTGGGCGAAGTGCTGGTGGCCGATGCCTGCACCGGCGAGCGCATCGCCATGCTGGACGGCCCAACTGTCACCGGCCGCCGCACCGCGGCCGTCTCCCTGCTGGCGGCGCAGACGTTCGCCGCGCGCCCCGATGGCGAACTCTTGATCGTCGGCGCCGGGGTGCAGGCGATGACCCATCTCGAAGCCTTCCTCGCCGGCCTGCCGGTGCGGAGAGTCTGGCTGCATTCGCGCACGCGCACCAAGGCCGAGGCGCTGGCCGCGCATGCACGCGCGCTGGGCGCCGAGGCCGAGGTGGCGGAATCGGTGGCGGCGGTGTTGCCGCGCGTGTCGATGGTCGTCACGGTCACGTCGAGCCGCAGCCCCGTACTGCCCGACCTCGATTCCGGCCTATGGCGTGATGAGCACTTCATTGCGGCCGTCGGCGCCTTCCGTCCCGAGATGTGCGAGCTGCCGCCCGCACTCTGCCTGGCGGCGCAGGCCGCCGGCAGGTTGCTGGCAGACACCCTGTTCGGCATCGAGGAGGAAGCCGGCGACCTGCTGCAGGCCGGCGTGGACTGGGCGCGGGTGCAACCATTCGAAACCGCCATCCTGCAGGCGGACGCGATTCGCGCGCGCGCAGGCAGTCCCCTGGTGTTCAAGAGCGTGGGCTACGCCTTGTGGGATCTGGCGGCCTGCGTCCTGGCCAGCCGGCAGGGTGCCCAAGGGTAAACCGTCGCAAATAGTTAACAGTCTGAGGGCTTGCCGCGTGAATATTCGCCAATTTCTTACAGGTTAACCCTAGATTTAGGCGAGTCATTCTACGATTCACTCCGCGCTTTGAAACAGTCCTACGAAAGCAGACGGGATAATGCGCGCTCGCAGTAATCAAGAAGACGGAGTGTGAGGAATGACAATGAAGTACAAGAACAAGAAGATGCTGATGGCAGCTGCGGCCATGCTGGTGGCCGGCGCCGCCCAGGCACAATCCGCGGGTAGCAATCTCATCAGCCTGGGCTGGTTCCGAGTGATGCCGACGGGGTCAGCGGATCCGCTGACGCTCGACAGCGTCAACGGCATCCCCTTCGGCCAAGTACAGTCGGGCACCGGCGCCAAGGTGGAAGCGGCCGATACGCTGGGCATCGCGTTTACGCACTTCTTCACCGACAACATTGCGGGCGAGATCGTGGCCGGCGTGCCGCCCAAGCACGACATCACGGGCGAGGGTGTGTTCGCCCAGTACGGCAAGCTCGGCTCGGTGCGCCAGTGGAGCCCGGCGGTGCTGGTGCAGTATCACTTTTTCGATGCCAAGGCGAAGATCCGCCCCTATGTGGGCATCGGCGTGAACTACACCTGGTTCACGGAAGCACAGGTCACCAACCAGGCTTTCGTCAGCGGTGTCTATGGCCAGGGCGCGACCTTGAGCGCAAGCGCCAAGCCGTCGTGGAACCCTGTCTTCAACATCGGCGCCAACTACGCCATCAATGACAACTGGTTCGTCGGCCTGTCGGTGTCCTACCTGCCGCTGTCGACCACGGCGACCTTCACGACGCAGCGCGGTCCGCTGACCCTTGTCTCGCACACCAAGATCAAGATGGATCCGGTGGTGACCTATCTGAATGTGAGCTACCGCTTCTGATGCCTGCCCACATCTCAAAAAAAAAGCGCCCCATCGGGCGCTTTTTTTATTGCCTCGGGCAAGCGGGCCGGTCAGCCGCCCGACGTGATTGGATAGCCGGCCGCTTCGATGGCCTGGCGCAGCGCCTGGACGTCGGCGCTGCTTTGCACCTTGACGGCCTGGGTGGCGACGTCGGCCGAGACCTGGGCGGCGGGATCGAGGGCCTGCACGGCGCGCGTGATGGCGCCGACGCAGTGGCCGCAGGACATGCCTTCTACCTGGAACTGGATCATCTGGATTCTCCGGATCGGGTGGGAAATTCGGGTGGGAAATCGGATCAATGGCATTAGTGTGGACCTTCCCACGGTGGGAAGCGCAAGCTCCATTATCCATGTGATGCATGCAATTCTTGCGTTGCGGCCTTGACCTTCCCATCATGGTAAGGTCCATGCTAAGTCCGTCTCAACAGAGGAACCGACGAACCATGACGACAAGTGCTTCTTCTTCCCTGTCGCCGGCCGAGTGGCGCCTGCCGATCGAAGGCATGACCTGCGCTTCCTGCGTGCGTCGCGTCGAGAACGCCCTGGCCAAGGTGCCGGGCGTGCGCGACGTGGCCATCAATCTCGCCACCGAGCAGGCCACCCTGCACGCTGACGACGGCACGGTGCTGCCGGCCGCCGCGCGCGCGGTCGAGCAAGCCGGCTATGCCGTGCCGCAAGACGAGATCGAGCTGGGCATCAGCGACATGAGCTGTGCCTCCTGCGTGGGCCGGGTGGAACGCGCGCTGCGCGCCGTGCCCGGCGTGCTCGACGCCCAGGTCAACCTGGCCACCGAGCGCGCCACCGTGACCGTGCTGCGCGGCACGGCGGACGCCGGCACGCTGGTGCAGGCGGTGACGCACGCGGGCTACGGCGCCACGCCGCGCACCGCGCAGGCGGCCGCGGGCGAGCCGCGCGCGGCGTTCTGGGACGGTCCCTGGCCGGTGGTGCTTGCGGCCGCGCTGTCGCTGCCGCTGATGGCGCCGATGGTGCTCGAATGGTTCGGCGTGCACTGGATGCTGCCCGGCCATGTGCAGTGGCTGCTGGCCACGCCGGTGCAGTTCGTGTTCGGCTGGCGTTTCTACAAGGCGGGCGCCAAGGCGGTGCGCGCCGGCACTGGCAATATGGACCTGCTGGTGGCGCTGGGCACTTCGGCAGCCTACGGCCTGTCGGTCTGGCAGACGCTGACCGCCCAGGCCGATGCGATGCCGCACCTGTACTTCGAGAGCGCCGCCGTGGTGATCACGCTGGTGCGGCTGGGCAAGTGGCTGGAGGCGCGCGCCAAGCGCCAGACCGCGGACGCCATCCGCGCGCTGGCGGCGCTGCGTCCGGACACCGCGCGCGTGCGCCGCGACGGCGCCGAGGTGGCGGTAGCGCTCGACGCGGTGAGAGTCGGCGACGAGGTCGTGGTGCGGCCCGGCGAGCGCATTCCCGTGGACGCCACGGTGATCGAGGGCCGCAGCCATGCCGACGAATCGATGCTGACCGGCGAAAGCCTACCGGTGCCCAAGCAGCCCGGCGACCGCCTGACCGGCGGCGCGATCAACCAGGAGGGACTGCTGGTGGCGCGCACCGAGGCGATCGGCGCAGAGACCGTGCTGGCGCGCATCATCCGCATGGTCGAGCATGCCCAGGCCGCCAAGGCGCCGATCCAGCGCATGGTGGACCAGGTCAGCGCGGTCTTCGTGCCGGTGGTGCTGGTGCTGGCGCTGCTGACGCTGCTCGGCTGGGGCCTGGCGGCCGGCGACTGGCAGGTCGGCCTGATCAACGCGGTGACGGTGATGGTGATCGCCTGTCCGTGCGCGCTCGGCCTGGCCACGCCGGCGGCCATCATGGCCGGCACCGGCGCGGGCGCGCGCGCAGGCATCCTGATCAAGGACGCCGAGGCGCTGGAGGTCGCGCACCGGGTCAAGGTGGTGGCCTTCGACAAGACCGGCACGCTGACTGTAGGCCGGCCCCGCGTGGTGGCGCTGCGCGCCGCCGATGGCGAGGGCGCGCCGGCCGAGACCGCGCTGCTGGCGCGCCTGGCCGCGCTGCAGGCAGGCAGCGAGCACCCGCTGGCCCACGCCGTGCTGGCCGCCGCGCAGGCACGCGGCATCGCCGTGCAGCCGGCGGCCGAGCTGCGCGCGCTGCCGGGACAGGGGGTGGCGGGCAACGTGGACGGCCTGGCACTGCAACTGGGCAGCGAACGGCTGCGTGAGTCGCTGGGCGCGCCGGCCGGTGCGCTGGAGGCCGAGGCCCAGGCGCTGCGCGAGGCGGGCCGCACCGTGTCGTGGCTGTTGCAGACCACGCCGCCGCGCGTGCTGGGGCTGGTCGGCTTCGGCGACGAGATCAAGCCTGGCGCGCCGGCCGCCATCGCCAGGCTGCGCGCGGCCGGCGTGCGCACCGTGATGCTGACCGGCGACAACCGCGGTGCCGCCGCACAGGTGGGCCGCACGCTGGGGCTGGATGAGGTGCAGGCCGAGGTGATGCCGCAGGACAAGGCGGCGCACGTGGCTGCACTGGGCGGCGACGGCACCGTCGTGGCGATGGTGGGCGACGGCATCAACGATGCGCCAGCGCTGGCCGCCGCCAGCGTCGGTATCGCCATGTCCACCGGCACCGATGTGGCGATGCAGGCGGCCGGCATCACGCTGATGCGCGGCGACCCGTCGCTGGTGGCCGATGCGCTGGCGATCTCGCACCGCACCGTCAGCAAGATCCGGCAGAACCTGTTCTGGGCTTTCTTCTACAACGTGATCGGCATCCCGCTGGCGGCGGCCGGTCTGCTCAACCCCATGCTGGCCGGCGCGGCGATGGCATTCTCCAGCGTCAGCGTGGTCGGCAACGCGCTGCTGCTGCGGCGCTGGCGCCCTGCATCGGTACCGGCTGCGGCAGCGGCCGGCAGCGGCAAGGAGACGGCATGAATATCGGCGAAGCGGCGCAGGCCTCCGGGGTCTCCGCCAAGATGATCCGGCACTACGAAGCGATCGGCCTGCTCGATGCGGCACCGCGCAGCGAAGGCGGCTACCGCCGCTATGACGAACGCGCGGTGCACACCTTGCGTTTCGTCCGGCGTGCCCGTAATCTCGGTTTCCCGCTGGATGAAATCCGCGCGCTGCTGTCGCTGTGGCACGACCGCGCGCGCGCCAGCGCCGACGTCAAGGCGCTGACGCTCAGGCACGTGGCCGAGCTGGACCAGCGCATCGCAGAACTGCAATCAATGCGCGATACCCTGAGCCAGCTGGCGCATGCCTGCAGCGGGGATGACCGGCCCGACTGCCCCATCCTCGCCGACATGGCAAACGAGGGAGGAGCGCAGGGGCAAGGAAAGGCAGGGGACAGCGTGGCCGATGGCGCGCCGTGCGCGGCCTGCGGCAGCTGACAGCGCCTGGTCGATGCCCGCGGCGGGCGCCGCGGCCCTGGACAGCCGGGCAACAGTGGCAACCGTGGAGAGAGGGAAGGGATGGAGCAATCGACTACCGCTGCCGGCTCCGTGCCGCCCGATGGTGCCGCTGCCACGGGCGGCGCGGCGTGCGCGCCGCTGCAGACCCACCAGCGCATGCGCGACGGCACCGAACTGCTGCTGCGCACCTGGGAGCCCGATCCGCGCCAGTATCCGGCGCCGCTCGGCTGCCTGCTGCTGGTGCACGGACTGGCCGAGCACAGCGGCCGCTACCAGCATGTGGCGGAGGTGCTGTGCGGCCTCGGCCTGCGCGTGCGCGCCTATGACCAGCGCGGCCAGGGCGCCAGCGGCGGGGCACGCATGGTGGCCGACCACCCCGACGTCTTCCTCTCGGACCTTGCTGAAATTTACGATGCCGCTGCGCAGCAGTGGCATGAACTGCCCTTCCTGCTGGGCCACAGCATGGGCGGCCTGGTGGCGGCGCGCTTCGCGACCGAACGGGTGCGGCCGATCCGCGCCCTGGTGCTGTCCTCGCCCGCGCTCGCGCTGCGCCTGGGCAGCGCCGCGCTGACATTGCAGCGCATCCTGCTGACGCTGGCGCCGCGCCTGCGTGTGCCCAATCCGATCGACCCGCGCGCGCTTTCGCATGACCCGGCGGCGGTGGCCGCCTACCGTACCGATCCGCTGGTGCAGACCACCATCAGTGCGGGCATGCTGGAGGTGTTCCTGCGCGGCATGCCACGCGCCCAGGCCGACGCGCCCAGGCTGGAAGCGCCGATGCTGATGCTGGTGGGCGGCGCGGACCGCGTGGTCGATCCCGCCGGCAGCCGCCGCTTCTTCGACAACGCGCCGCCTGACCTGCGCCAGATGGCCTGGTTCGACGCGGGCTACCACGAGGTGCTGAGCGAAGCCGAGCCGCTGCGCGGCGAGGTGATGGCGACGCTTACCGACTGGTTGCGCGCACGGCTGGCCCAGCCGGCTGCTTGAGCGCGGCGCGCCGCGCGCCGCATCAAAGCGGCTTCAAGGCTGGAAGACCGACTCGGTCACGCCGAACAGCGCGGCGATGGCAGGCTCGCTGCGCCGTTCGGCCAGTGTGACCAGCGTCAGTTCGGCCTGCACCGACATCTCTTCGAGCACCACCAGGCCGTGCGCGTGCGATTCGCGCAGCGCGATCGCGTCGCGCACCAGCGATAGTCCGACACCGGAACGCACCAGGTCCAGCATCGACGCTTCCTGGTCCACCTGCGCCACCTTGACCGGCACCGCGCCCGCGCTGGCGAAGCGCGCCGACAACAGGCGGTTGTGCGCCGACTCGGGCGGCGTCCAGATCCATGGCAGCGCCGCGAGCTGCGCCCAGGAGCGCCCGGCGGTGCGTTCACGCCAGCCCTTGGGCGCCACCACGTAGTAGCGGACCGGCGTGAGCGCGAGCGCATGGAAGACCGCCTCGGCAGGCCGCCCGAGATAGAAGCCCACGTCGAGCGTGCCGGCGCGAACCTGCTGCAGCACCCAGCCGGACATGCCGTGGCGCAACTCGGTGCGGATCTGCGGATAGCGCTCGACCAAGGCGCGCAGCGTGACGCCAAGCCGTGTGAATTCGGGGTCGAGGATGGTGCCGATGGCAAGCTGTCCGCGCACTGCGTGATGCATGGCGCCGACCGTGTGCTGCAGGTCGCCCGCGGCCTCGAGAATGCGCTCGGCCAGCGGCAGCAGCACCGCGCCGTCCGCACTCAGCACGAGGCCGCTGGCGGTGCGCCGGAACAGGCGGATGCGCCAGGCCGTCTGCAGATGCTTGAGCTGCAGGCTGACAGCGGGCTGCGTCAGGTGCAGCCGCTGCGCGGCACGGGTGAGGTTGCCTTCGCGGGCGACGGCGACGAAGGCGCGCAGGTGATGAAGGTCCACGGCGGAAGCGGGTGCGCGCGGCGCAGGCGGCGTCGCCAGGACTGGCCCCGGCAGCGACCCATTGCACCGCAATATTTTGCATTGCTTATATTGCGCTTGACGATAAATCATTGGACGCCCGCGCGCAAATGCGCGACGCTTTGCATCGCCGTGTCCTCCCGCACAGCGCGCCATGCCGGACGGGCAGGGTGGAACCGCAGCGGGCGGCGGCGGTCATTACAAGGCGCAAAGAAGCCTGCCACAGCCGCGCGTGCCATACACGCCGATATAGGCACCGAGATGCGCGCCGAAAATGTGCGCGGAGGCATCGCCTGAACACGATGCGCAGGACTGGCTGGATGTGAAAAGGGAAACATGGAGACCTACGACTACATCATCGTCGGCGCCGGCTCGGCCGGCTGCGTACTGGCCAACCGCCTGACGCAGGACAGCGACGTCAATGTGCTGCTGCTCGAGGCGGGCGGCAAGGACGACTATCACTGGATCCATATCCCGGTGGGCTACCTGTACTGCATCGGCAACCCGCGCACGGACTGGCTGTACCGCACCGCCGCCGAGCCGGGCCTGAACGGCCGCTCGCTCGGCTATCCGCGCGGGCGCGTGCTGGGCGGATCGTCGTCGATCAACGGCATGATCTATATGCGCGGGCAGCGCGAAGACTATGACGACTGGGCGCGCATCAGCGGCGACGATGGCTGGCGCTGGGACAATGTGCTGCCGCTGTTCCGGCGCAGCGAGGACCACTACCGCGGCGCCAGCGAGTTCCACGGCGCCGGCGGCGAATGGAGAGTCGAGGCGCAGCGCTTGCGCTGGGAAGTGCTGGAGCGATTCATCGACGCGGCCGAGCAGGCGGGCATTCCGCGCACCGACGACTTCAACCGTGGCGACAACTTCGGCGTCGGTTATTTCGAGGTCAACCAGCGGCGCGGCATCCGCTGGAACACCTCGAAGGCCTTCCTGCGCCGCGCCTCCGAGCGGCCGAACCTGACCATCATCACCGGCGCCCAGGTCAGCGAGCTGAGCTTCGACGGACAGCGCTGCCAGGGCGTGCGCTTCATCGGCGGCGGCCAGCAGCAAGAGGTGCGCGCCCGGCGCGAGGTCATCCTGGCGGCGGGCGCGGTCAACTCGCCGCAGCTGCTGGAACTGTCCGGCATCGGCCAGCCCGAGCGCCTGCAGGCACTCGGCATCGCCGTGCGGCAGGCGCTGCCGGGCGTCGGCGAGAACCTCCAGGACCACCTGCAGCTGCGCATGGTGGTCAAGGTGGACGGCGTGCGCACGCTCAACACGCAGGTCGCGCACTGGTGGGGCAAGCTGGGCATCGGCCTGCAGTACGTCTTCAACCAGAGCGGCCCGATGAGCATGGCGCCGTCGCAGCTCGGCGCCTTCGCGCGCTCGGATCCCGGCCAGGCGCGGCCCAACCTCGAGTATCACGTGCAGCCGCTGTCGCTCGACAAGTTCGGCGATCCGCTCCATGCCTTCAATGCCTTCACCGCCAGCGTCTGCAACCTGCGCCCGACCTCGCGCGGCAGCGTGCACATCGACGGCGCCGACTTCCACCGCCCGCCGGTGATCGCCCCGCGCTACCTGTCCACCGAAGACGACCGCAAGGTGGCGGCCGAGTCGCTGCGCCTGACGCGGCGCATCGTGGCGGCGCCGGCACTGGCACCCTTCAACCCGCAGGAATGGCTGCCCGGGCCCGGCTTCGATTCTGACGAGGCGCTGGCGCAGGCCGCCGGCCAGATCGGCACCACCATCTTCCATCCCGTGGGCACCTGCCGCATGGGCCGCGCCGATGACGAGCAGGCGGTGGTGGATCCGCGCCTGCGCGTGCGCGGCGTGGCCGGGCTGCGCGTGGTGGATGCCTCGGTGATGCCGCTGATCACCTCGGGCAATACCAACTCGCCGACCATCATGATTGCCGAGCGGGCCAGCGACATGATCCGCGAGGACTGGCGCCGTACCACCTGAACGTGGGGCACGTGCCCGGCGGCCTGCCGCCGTCATAAACATGACACGTGGTTCATGTTTCATGATTAGTGCAAACCCGGATGTTTTGCGACGCAGCAGGCGCACACAATAGACGCCTCAAGCCGTGCAGCAGCCTGCACACGCGGTCTGCGGCCGATCGCTGAAGACGAGTGCCCCCGGCGGCGCTGCATGGCGGCAAGAAAAATAAGAGAGGTGCGGCGCGCGGCCAAGGCGCACCGCACACGGTCGAAGCGCGGACAAGACGTCTATGCGACGCGGCGCAACGGTTCCAACCATTTGTCAGTGCCGGGCACGAGCCGGCATCCAGCAAGAGGGCGGGCAGGAGACTATGAATCAGCAGGACACCATCCTGGAAACACGGAACCTCACCAAGGAGTTCAAGGGGTTCACCGCCGTCAGCGACGTCAGCCTGCGCGTGCGCCGCGGTGCCGTCCACGCGCTGATCGGTCCCAATGGCGCGGGCAAGACGACCTGCTTCAACCTGTTGACCAAGTTCCTGGAGCCGACCTCCGGCACCATCCTGTTCAACGGCATCGATATCACGCGCGAGAAGCCTGCCCAGATCGCGCGCCGCGGGGTGATCCGCTCCTTCCAGATCTCGGCGGTGTTCCCGCACCTGACCGCGCTGGAAAACGTGCGCATCGGCCTGCAGCGCCAGCTCGGCACGGCCATGCATTTCTGGCGCAGCGAACGCTCGCTGGACGTGCTCAACGATCGCGCGATGGAGCTGCTGGATCAGGTCGGGCTGACCGAGTTCGCCAGCACGGTGACGGTGAACATGCCCTACGGGCGCAAGCGCGCGCTGGAGATCGCCACCACGCTGGCGATGGAGCCGGAGCTGATGCTGCTCGACGAGCCCACGCAGGGCATGGGCCACGAGGACGTGGACCGCGTCACGCAGCTGATCAAGAAGGTATCGGCCGGCCGCACCATCCTGATGGTCGAACACAATATGAACGTGGTCTCGTCAATCGCCGACAAGATCACCGTGCTGCAGCGCGGCGCCATCCTCGCCGAAGGCCCCTACGCCGAGGTGTCGAAGGACCCGCGCGTGATGGAAGCCTATATGGGCACGGCCGACGCCGAGCTGCAGGGCGCCCACTGAACACCGCGAACACTGCGAGAGGAAAGCGACATGAGCACGCAAGTGGGCACGCAAGGCACGCCCGCGCTGGAGATCCGCGATCTGCACGCGTGGTACGGCGAATCGCACATCCTGCACGGCGTCGACCTGACGGTGAACCGTGGCGAGGTGGTGACGCTGCTCGGGCGCAACGGCGCCGGGCGCACCACCACGCTGCGCGCCATCATGGGCCTGACCGGCGCGCGCAAGGGCTCGATCAAGGTCAACGGGCGCGAGACCATCGACCTGCCCACGCACAAGATCGCGCATTGCGGCATCGGCTACTGCCCGGAGGAGCGCGGCATCTTCTCCAGCCTGTCGTGCGAGGAGAACCTGCTGCTGCCGCCCCACCTGAAAGGGCAGGGCGAGGGCATGAGCGAAGCCGAGATCTACGAGATGTTCCCCAACCTGAAGGAGCGCCGCCAGAGCCAGGGCACGCGGCTTTCGGGCGGGGAGCAGCAGATGCTGGCGGTCGGGCGCATCCTGCGCACGGGCGCGAACCTGCTGCTGCTCGACGAGATCTCGGAGGGGCTGGCGCCGGTGATCGTGCAGGCGCTGGCACGCATGATCCTGACCTTGAAGAAGAAGGGCTACACGGTGGTGATGGTGGAACAGAACTTCCGCTTCGCCGCGCCGCTGGCCGACCGCTTCTACGTGATGGAGCATGGCGCCATCGTCGAGCGCTTCGCCGCCGACGCGCTGCAGGAAAAGATGCCGGTGCTGCATGAACTGCTTGGGGTCTGATCCGCGTTGTCGGGTCACAGGCAAGGTGCAAGAGCAGGAATCGGCGGCGCGGATGCCGCCGCAACTCAGGAGATATGCAATGAAGATGACTCGGCTGGCGGCCGCGATGGCTGCCTTGGCAATGGGCACGGTATCGGGTATGGCAGCGGCACAGGTGTCGGGCGATGCCGTCAAGATCGGCTTCATCACCGACATGTCGGGCCTGTACGCGGACATCGACGGCCCCGGCGGTCTCGAGGCCATCAAGATGGCGATCGAAGATGCCGGTGGCAAGGTGCTCGGCAAGCCGATCGAGCTGGTCTCGGCCGACCACCAGAACAAGGCCGACATCGCGGCTTCCAAGGCACGTGAATGGATGGACCAGCAGGGTCTCGACCTGCTGGTCGGCGGCACCAACTCCGCCACCGGCCTGGCCATGAACAAGGTCGCCTCCGAGAAGAAGCGCGTCTACTTCAACATCGGCGCGGGCACCGCTCGCCTGACCAACGAAGAGTGCACGCCCTACACCGTGCACTATGCCTATGACACCGTGGCGCTGGCCAAGGGCACGGGCAGCGCGGTGGTCAAGCAGGGCGGCAAGTCGTGGTTCTTCCTGACCGCCGACTACGCCTTCGGCCACTCGCTGGAGAACGACACGGCCGCGGTGGTGAAGGCCAACGGCGGCACCGTGGTCGGCTCCGTGCGCCACCCGCTGTCGGCCTCTGACTTCTCCTCCTTCCTGCTGCAGGCGCAGTCGTCGAAGGCGCAGATCCTGGGCCTGGCCAACGCCGGCGGCGACACCATCAACGCGATCAAGGCGGCCAAGGAATTCGGCATCACCAAGACGATGAAGATCGCCGGCCTGCTGATGTTCATCAACGACATCCACAGCCTGGGACTGAAGAACACCGAAGGCCTGCTGATGACCGACAGCTGGTACTGGGACATGAACGATGAGTCGCGCAAGTTCGCCAATCGCTTCTTCGGCAAGATGAAGAAGATGCCAAGCAGCCTGCAGGCGGCCGACTACTCGGCAGTGCGCACCTACCTGAAGGCGGTGGAAGCGGCCAAGACCGATGATCCGGACAAGGTCATGGCCGAGCTGAAGAAGATGAAGATCAACGACTTCTACACCAAGGGCTACATCCGCCAGGACGGCCGCAACATCCACGATATGTACCTGATGCAGGTGAAGACGCCGGCCGAGTCGAAGAAGCCCTGGGACTACCTCAAGGTGGTGGCGACCATTCCGGGCGAGCAGGCCTTCACCACGGTGGCCGAGTCGAAGTGCCCGCTGCTGAAGAAGTAAAGCGGCTGCATGTGAGGCAGTGCGCATCGCCGGCGACGGCGATGCGCGGGAATGGATCCTGCGAAGCCTGACAGGCGGCGCAGGAAGGGAAAACGGGCCGATGCCGCCGCGGGCGGGCGAGGGCGCGCTTTCCCGGCGCCCGCCGCTGCGGCGGGGCAAGGAGTGCCGCGCACAGCGGCGCGATACAGCGATAAACGGCGATACCCGCGATGGACATCTTCGGTATACCTCTGCCCGCCATGCTGTCCCAGCTGCTGCTGGGGCTGGTCAACGGTGCCTTCTACGCGATGCTGAGCCTGGGCCTGGCGGTGATCTTCGGCCTGCTCAACGTCATCAATTTCGCGCACGGCGCGCTGTTCATGCTCGGCGCCGTGCTGGCCTGGATGGGCATGGAGTACGCCGGCCTGAGCTACTGGTGGATGCTGGTGCTGGCACCGCTGGCCGTGGGGGTGCTGGGCGTGGTGATCGAGCGCACCATGCTGCGCTGGATCTACAAGCTCGACCACATCTACGGCCTGCTGCTGACGCTGGGGATCACGCTGGTGGTCGAGGGCGTGCTCCGCTCGATCTTCGGCGTCTCCGGACTGCCGTACTCGCCGCCCGACGCACTGCAGGGTGCCACCGACCTGGGCTTCATGATCCTGCCGAACTATCGTGCCTGGGTCGTGGTGGCCTCCATCGTGGTGTGCCTGGCGACCTGGTACATCATCGAGAAGACCAAGCTCGGCGCCTACCTGCGCGCGGGCACCGAGAACCCCAAGATGGTCGAGGCCTTCGGCGTGAACGTGCCGCTGATGGTCACGCTGACCTACGGCTTCGGCGTGGCGCTGGCCGGCTTCGCCGGCGTGCTGGCCGCGCCCGTGATCCAGGTGTCGCCGCTGATGGGCCAGCACCTGATCATCGTGGTCTTTGCGGTGGTGGTGATCGGCGGCATGGGCTCGATCATGGGCTCGATCATCACCGGCCTGGGACTGGGCGTGATCGAGGGATTGACCAAGGTGTTCTATCCCGAGGCTTCGTCCACGGTGGTGTTCTTCATCATGGTGATCGTATTGCTGCTGCGGCCGGCCGGCCTGTTCGGGAGGGAAAAATGACGAGCGGGCGCACGGGGCAGGCGGAGCAGGCAGGCGTGACGGCCAGCATGGCCGGGGCGGGTCAGGCAAAAGAGGGGCGAGGCGTGCAGAAGAAGATTTGGTATGGATTGCTGCTGGCGGGGCTGATCATCGCGCCGCTCGCCGGCGCCTATCCCGTGTTTGTGCTCAAGGTGTTGTGCTTCGCGCTGTTCGCGTGCGCCTTCAACCTGCTGATCGGCTATACCGGGCTGCTGTCCTTCGGGCACGCTGCCTTCTTCGGCGGGGCGAGCTACGCGGCGGGCTACGCGATGAAGGCCTGGGGTGTGACGCCGGAAGTAGGGCTGCTGCTGGGCACCGTGGTGGGCGCGGCCATCGGCTACGTGGTGGGCGCGCTGGCGATCCGGCGCCAGGGCATCTACTTCTCGATGATCACGCTGGCGCTGGCGCAGATGCTGTACTTCTTCTGTCTCCAGGCGCCGTTCACCGGCGGCGAGGACGGGCTGCAGGGCGTGCCGCGCGGCAAGCTGTTCGGCGTGCTGCCGCTGGACAGCGACATGACGCTCTACTACGTGGCGCTGGTGATCTTCGTGCTGGTCTTCGCGCTGATCGTGCGCACCGTGCACTCGCCCTTCGGGCAGATCCTGAAGGCCATCAAGGAGAACGAACCGCGCGCGGTCTCGCTGGGGTACGATACCGACCGCTTCAAGCTGCAGGCCTTCGTGCTGTCGGCCGCGCTGTCGGGGCTGGCCGGGGCGATCAAGGCGCTGGTGCTCGGTTTCGCGACCCTGAGCGATGTGCACTGGTCGATGTCGGGCTCGGTGATCCTGATGACCCTGGTGGGTGGCCTGGGCACGCTGTCGGGGCCGCTGGCCGGTGCCTTCGTGGTCGTGGCGCTGGAGAACAAGCTGGGCGATATCGGCAGTTTCCTGGCCTCGGTGACGGGCGCCGGCTGGTTCAATGCGCTGGGCGAGTCGGTCACCACCGTGACCGGCGTGATCTTCGTCATCTGCGTGCTGACCTTCCGCCGCGGCATCATGGGGGAACTTCTGGCACGCCTGGGACGGAAGCCGGAGTGATGTTTTTCAGACATGCCCGATTTTGGGGCTAGGGTTTTTGCTAGCTTGTCCCGAACGCACCGCTTCGTTACATTCCATATACGGTTTTCGCAGATTACTTGGAGGCGGAAGCGAGGAGACGATAGGCGCGCACCCGGTGTCGGGTCGCTGTGCCAATAAAATAAAGGGCGTTGTCGAGTGATCCTCGGCAACGCCTTTTTTCATTGTGCGGCGCCTTTCAAGGCACATTAAGCCGCCAGTCTGCACGGATGTGGTGCATTCTCCACAAGTGGCCCCCGAGCCCTGTGAGACAATGCGGGCTTGCCGCGGACCTCCGATGTCTTCCTCACCGCTTTCCCCGCCCACTCCCGCTTCCGCATTCCCTTCCTCGGCGTTGCCGGTGCCGATCGTGCGCCCGGCTGTCGCCGCCGATATTCCCATGTTGGCGTCCTGGCTCGACCAGGCCCGGCCGCTGCCGGTGCCGGAGCAGCGAGGCCGTGCGCTGCTGCTCGAGGCCGTGCTCGGCCGCGCGGAGCAGGGGGGCTGCCTGCTGCTGGAGCGGGATGGCCGGCTGTCCGGCTGCCTGCCGTTCAGCCTGGTGCCCAGCCTGGCGCTGGGCGGGCTGGCCGCGCTGGCCCTCGAGTGGTGGGGGGGCGACGAAGATGCCGAGGGTGGCGCCAGTGCGGACGGGCTTGCTGCCTGCTGCGAGGTGCTGGCGGACTGGTGCCGCGCGCACGGCATCCGCCACCTGCTGCTCGCGCCCGGGCTAGTGGGGGCGGCCGCGCCGCCAGCCGGCTTCGCGCCGGACGCGGCGGGCATGTGGCGCCGTGCGCTGACGCCTGCCACAAAGCGGCTGGGCTGAAGCCGGCCGGCCCCTGCCGGCAAGCCGCCGCCGGGCTTTCCCCCGTTTTTTTCCTGCTGTCATTCTTCAGACCGTATTCCTGGACCATGGAGTTCGCTTTTCTCGCGGTGGCCGCGTTCTGCGCCGGCCTGATCGATGCCGTTGCCGGCGGTGGCGGCCTTGTGCAGATCCCCGCCCTGTTCTCGACCTTTCCCAATCTCTCTCCGGCGACGTTGATCGGCACCAACAAAGTGTCGTCGCTGGCGGGCACGGCGAACGCCGCATTGCGCTACGGCCGCAGCGTGCGCATCCATTGGGGCGCGACCGCGCCGGCCATGGTTTCGGCCTTCGCGTTCGCGATGGCCGGTGCCTGGGCACTGACGCTGATCCCGGCCGGCCCGCTGCGCAAGGCCTTGCCCTTCGTGCTGCTCGTGCTGCTGGTCTACACCGTGGCCAAGCGGGACCTGGGCAGCGAGCACGCGCCGACGCTGAGCGGCGGCAAGGAGCGCGCCGCGGCGATCCTGGCCGGCGCGGCGATCGGCTTCTATGACGGCGTTTTCGGCCCCGGTACGGGCAGCTTCCTGATGATCGTGTTCGTGCGGGTATTCGGCTATGACTTCCTGCACGCCTCGGCTTCGACCAAGGTGGTCAACCTCGCCACCAATCTCGCGGCGATCCTGCTGCTGGCGGCCAAGGGCCATGTCTGGTGGCAGCTCGGGCTGGGCATGGCGGTGGCCAATGTGGCGGGCAGCCAGATCGGCAGCTGGCTGGCCCTGCGCCACGGCAGCCGATTCGTGCGCAAGGCATTCATCGTGGTGGTCGCGGCGCTGATCGCCAAGACTGCCTGGGATGCCTTCGCCGGTTGAGGCGGTGTGAGGCGGTGGCCGGCCACCGCTGTTGTGTGCCTGTTGCGCGCCCGTTGCGTGCGCGCCGATCCGGGTAAATCCGGTCTCTAGGCGCAAAGTCGCTGTGTTAGACTCATTTCGCATTCCCGACCGAGCGGTCGGCGAATTGCGATCTGCGCATCCGGGGGAAAGACGCGCAGGACGGGAAAATCGGAACGGAAACGATCGTTCCATGCTGTAGCCGGGCGCCAGCGTTGCATCCGGTCTGACAAGAAATAAGGCGTCCGCCCGGCCGGAGCCGGGCGGACGCCTTTCCGTTTGCAGCAAACGAAGGAGACACGATGAAATTCAAGCGCGCCAGCTTGCTGGCCATGGCCGCGGCCGCCCTGTTCGCCGGCACGGCCAGCGCCCAGGTCAAGATCGGCGTCACGGTGTCCGCCACCGGACCTGCCGCCTCGCTCGGCATTCCCGAGAAGAACACCATCTCGCTGCTGCCCAAGGAGATCGCCGGCAAGAAGGTCGAGTACATCGTGCTGGACGATGCTTCGGACACGACTACAGCGGTCAAGAACACGCGCAAGCTGATCAGCGAGGACAAGGTCGACGCCATGATCGGCTCGACGGTGACGCCGAACGCGCTGGCCATGGTGGATATCGTGGCCGAGAACGATACGCCGATGATCACCCTGGCCGCCTCGGCGCGCATCATCGAGCCGATGGATGCCAAGCGCAAGTGGGCCTTCAAGACGCCGCAGAACGATTCGCACATGGCGACGGCGATCGCCGAGCACATGACCAACCACAACGTGAAGACGGTGGCCTTCATCGGCTTCGCGGACGCCTACGGCGATAGCTGGGCCGAGGAGTTCGGCAAGGTGGCCGGCATGCGCAAGATCAAGGTCGTCGCCAACGAGCGCTTCGCCCGCACCGATACCTCGGTGACCGGACAGGTGCTCAAGATGATGGCAGCCAATCCGGATGCAGTGCTGATCGCCGGCTCGGGCACGCCCGCCGCGCTGCCCGCCAAGACGCTGAAGGAGCGCGGCTGGAAGGGCAAGATCTACCAGACGCACGGCGTGGCCAATGGCGATTTCCTGCGCGTCTGCGGCAAGGATTGCGAGGGCACCTTCCTGCCGGCCGGTCCGCTGCTGGTGGCCGAGCAGCTGCCTGACACCAACCCGGTCAAGAAGCCGGCGATGACCTACAAGACGGCCTACGAGAAGGCCTTCGGCGGCCAGGTCTCGACCTTCGGCGGCCACGCCTGGGATGCGGGCCTGCTGCTGCAGCGGGCCATCCCGATTGCGCTGAAGTCGGGCGCGCAGCCGGGCACGGTGGAATTCCGCAAGGCGCTGCGCGATGCCATGGAGCAGACCAAGGAACTGCCGATCTCGCACGGCATCATGAACATGAGCCCGACCGACCACCTCGGCCTGGACCAGCGTGCGCGCGTGATGGTGCAGATTACCAACGGCGCCTGGAAGCTGCAGGGCAACTAGATCCGGCGGCCAGCCGCGTCGCGATAGAAGGCGCATGGACAATCCATGCGCTTTTTTTTTCGGGCGCCGGCAGCGGAGGGCGGAGGTCAAGAGGCGGGCCTACCCAGATTGACACCATCCCGCCTCTGCATGATGCTTAATGTGTTAATAAGTTGCGCCTGGTCGAATGGCCCCCCGTCTGTTGCGGTGCGCTGGGCGGCGCTGTCTGGCGGGCGGGACCCGGGGAGGATGGCAAGCGAGCGTTGCCGGTGCGGCGCACTGATCCGTTTTGCCGCGCTGCGCCATGCTAGGGTTGCCCTGGATTTACGCTATGCGTAAATCATTTACCATTTTATGACCCCTTGCGATAACGCATAGGTGGCCCATTCCGGGTCAGGCCAAGCCGGCCGTCCCGACCTGTCCGCCCCCTCCGAAGCTGGCAGGCATTTCAACGATACGGGGAGACAATGGACCTCTCGATTGCCGCCATCCTGGCGCAGGACGGGATCACCTCGGGCGCGATCTACGCGCTGCTGGCGCTGGCCTTGGTGCTGGTGTTCTCGGTGACCCGCGTCATCTTCATCCCGCAAGGGGAATTCGTTGCCTACGGGGCGCTGACACTGGCTGCGATCCAGTCAGGCCATGCCCCGCAGACGAGCTGGCTGGTGCTCGTGATGGGCGTGCTGACCTTCCTGTACGAGTGCGCGACGGTGATGCGCAGTGCCGAACTGCGCCGCAGCGCGGGCCGCCGCCTGGCGGTGCTGGCGGGCAAGTATCTGCTGTTCCCGCTGGCCGTGCACCTGCTGGCGCAGCGCTTCGGCGCCGTGCCCATGCCGATGCTGGCGCAGGTCGCGCTGACGCTGCTGATCGTGATCCCGATCGGGCCCATGCTGTACCGGCTGGCGTACCAGCCGCTCGCGGAGGCCAGCACGCTGGTGCTGCTGATCGTCTCGGTCGGCGTGCACTTCGCGATGGTCGGGCTTGGGCTGGTGATGTTCGGCGCGGAAGGTTCGCGCACCACGGCCTTCTCCGAGGCGAACTGGAACCTGGGGAGCCTGATGGTATCCGGGCAGAGCTTGTGGGTGGTCGGCATGTCGGCGGTGATGATCGCCGCGCTCTACTTCTACTTCGAGCGCACCATCACCGGCAAGGCGCTGCGCGCTACGGCGGTAAACCGCCTCGGCGCGCGCCTGGTCGGCATCGGCACCACGCAGGCCGGACGGCTGTCGTTCACGCTGGCCGCGGCCATGGGCGCGCTGTGCGGCATCTTGATCGCGCCGCTGACCACGGTCTACTACGAGTCCGGTTTCTTGATCGGCCTGAAGGGCTTCGTCGGTGCGATCGTGGGCGGGCTGGTGAGCTATCCGGTGGCTGCGGCAGGCGCATTGCTGGTGGGCCTGCTGGAGTCCTACTCCTCGTTCTGGGCGAGCGCCTTCAAAGAGGTCATCGTCTTCACCCTGATCATTCCCGTGCTGCTGTGGCGCTCGCTGAACAGCAAACCTGTCGAGGAAGAGGAATAAGCGATGACGATGCTGACCGACAAGCAGCAGGCCGTGGCGGGTTCCCGCGGCGGGCTGACCCGCAACCGCGTGATGGCGCTCGTCTTCGCGCTGTTCCTGGCTTTGCTGCCGGCGCTGCCCACGCCGGAGTACTGGATCACGCTGGGCAATTACATCGGGCTGTACAGCATCGTGGCCGTCGGCCTGGTGCTGCTGACCGGCGTGGGCGGCATGACCTCCTTCGGGCAGGCCGCCTTCGTGGGCCTCGGTGCGTACAGCACCGCTTACCTGAGCACGCAGCTCGGCCTGTCGCCCTGGCTCGGCCTGCTGGTCGGGCTGCTGATCACGATGGCCTCGGCCTATGTGATCGGCCTGATCACGATGCGCATGTCCGGGCACTACCTGCCGCTCGCGACGATCGCCTGGGGCCTGTCGCTGTTCTTCCTGTTCGGCAACCTGGATTTCCTCGGCAAGTACGACGGCCTCAACGGCATCCCGGTGCTGAGCCTGTTCGGCATGGAGCTGGGTTCCGGCCGTGCCATGTTCTACCTGATCTGGGCCGTGGTGCTGCTGGCCGTGGTGGCGATGCAGAACCTGCTCAATTCGCGGCCTGGGCGCGCCATCCGCGCGCTCAAGGGCGGTGGCGTGATGGCCGAGGCGATGGGCGTCGATACGGCCTGGATGAAGGTGGTGATCTTCGTCGTGGCGGCCATGCTGGCCTGCGTGTCGGGCTTCCTGTACGCGCACCTGCAGCGCGCAGTGAACCCGACGCCGTTCGGGCTGAACTACGGCATCGAGTACCTGTTCATGGCGGTGGTGGGCGGCGTCGGCCACGTCTGGGGCGCGGTGCTCGGGGCAGCTGCGCTGACCATCCTCAAGGACGTGCTGCAGGGCGTGCTGCCCAAGCTGCTGGGCGCCAACGGCAACTTCGAGATCATCGTCTTCGGTGTGCTGCTGGTGCTGCTGCTGCAGCATGCGCGCGATGGCATCTGGCCCTTCCTGAAGAAGCTGTTCCCTTCCGCGCCGCCGGTGACGGCGCCCGAGCAGGCGCCCGCGCTGGCAGTGCGGCCCAAGCCGGCTGCCGGCGAGCTGCTGCTCGACGTGCGCGCCGCCCGCAAGGAGTTCGGCGGGCTGGTGGCGGTCAACGACGTCAGCTTCCAGGTGCGCGCGGGCGAGATCATCGGCCTGATCGGGCCGAACGGCGCGGGCAAGTCCACCACCTTCAACCTGGTGACTGGCGTGCTGCCCGTCACGCGTGGCGAAGTGCGCTACCGCAACGAGGTGATCTCGAGCCTGCCGTCGCGCGAGATCGTCAAGCGCGGCATCGGCCGCACCTTCCAGCACGTGCACCTGCTGCCGACCATGACGGTGCTCGAGAACGTCGCCATCGGCGCGCACCTGCGCGGCGACTTCCGTGCGCAGGGCGGCGTCTCTGCCGCGGTGCTGCGCATGAACCGCGCCGAGGAGGAGAAGCTGCTGTTCGAGGCCGCGCGGCAGCTCGAGCGCGTGGGGCTGGCGGACTGCATGTACATGGAGGCCGGCAGCCTGGCGCTGGGTCAGCAACGCATCCTGGAAATCGCGCGCGCGCTGTGCTGCGACCCGGCGCTGCTGCTGCTCGACGAGCCTGCGGCCGGCCTGCGCTACAAGGAGAAGCAGGCACTGGCGGTGCTGCTGAAGAAACTCAAGGGCGAAGGCATGAGCGTGCTGCTGGTCGAGCACGACATGGACTTCGTGATGAACCTGACCGACCGGCTGGTGGTGATGGAGTTCGGCACGCGCATCGCCGAAGGCGTGCCCGAGGACGTGCAGAAGGACCCGGCGGTGCTGGAAGCCTACCTGGGCGGCGTGGAATGACGGTGGAGCGGAAATGAGCCTGATCCTGGAAGTGAAGGACCTGCACGTGCGCTATGGCAAGGTCGAGGCGGTGCACGGCGCGAACCTGAAGGTGGAGGCGGGCCGCATCGTTACGGTGATCGGACCGAACGGTGCGGGCAAGTCGACCATGCTCAACGCCATCATGGGCGCGCTGCCGTCCAGCGGCTCGGCCAGCGGCGAGGTGCGCTACCTGGGCCACGATATGGCGGGCATCCCGGTGGAGGGCCGCGTTTCGCGCGGCATGTGCCTGGTGCCTGAGAAGCGCGAGCTGTTCTCTTCGATGAGCGTGGAAGACAACCTGCTGCTCGGCGCCTTCCGTCGCAAGCGCGCCGGCGAGAAGAACTTCCTGGATCAGAAGGAAGTCGTCTATGAGCTGTTCCCCCGGCTCAAGGAACGTGCCAGGCAGGAGGCGGGCACGCTGTCCGGCGGCGAGCGCCAGATGCTGGCGGTGGGACGCGCGTTGATGGCCAAGCCGCAGCTGCTGATGCTGGACGAACCGAGCCTGGGACTGGCGCCGCTGATCGTCAAGGAGATCTTCCACATCATCAGCGAACTGCGTCGCACCGGGGTGGCGACGCTGTTGATCGAGCAGAATGCCCGTGCCGCGCTGCAGGTGGCGGACTACGGCTATGTCATCGAGACCGGCGACATGGCGATGGAAGGGCCGGCCGCGGAGCTGGCAGCCAATCCGCGTGTGATCGAGACCTACCTGGGGCTGGCCAAGAAGGCGGCATAGCGCTGGGTTGTGCGTTCGCCACCGGAAATATGCATGATGAATAACGGCCCGCAATGCGGGCCGTTATTCATTCTTGGATAGAATTATTTGACGCTTTTTTCGCGCAGATTCGCCGCAGAGGGGTGGGGGTGGCACGGAAAATTCCCCGAATCGGGTGTCCACGGAGTCCCGGCCCGCCCGAATTTCACCCTGTCAGCTCTGATTCCATCAGAATCCAGCGAAAGAATTCAAGCGACAAATCAAACGTGCAAATATTGTCTTGGAATCATTTCTTGTGAGAATAATTCGGGCTGCTTGCGATGACGTCCGGATCCTTTGTGGCGACATCCAGCAGCCATTCCCGAAGTGGTCGAGCGCCCGATGGGCGCGGCCACGCGGTGCACACAAATAGTAACCACGCTGAAGTCGGACCGGCAGATCGAAGAGGGCCACCACATTTCCGGCCGCGATTTCATTGCGCATCAGGCAACGCTGGAGCACGGCCAGCCCCCCATGTCGGCCCTGAGCGCCTGCACCAAAATTCCCCGAATCGAGTGTCGGCAGCGTCGCGGCCAGCCCCAATTTCACCCCGTCAGCTCGGATCTCATCAGAATTCATCAAGGGAATTCAAGTGACAAATTGAACGCGCTAGCCTATTGATTACGTCATTCGTCCTGAGAATAATATAGGCCGCTTGCAATGACGTCCGGACCCTTGGCGGCAATATCCAGCTGCCATTCCCGAAAGTGGTCGAGCGCCGGATGGGCGCGGCCACGCGGCGCACACAGATAGTACCCACACTGAAGCCAGACAGGCGGGTCGAAGGGGGCCGCCACGTCCCCGGCTGCGATTTCATCGTGCACCAGGCAAAGCTGGAGCACGGCCAGCCCCATGTCGGCCTTGACCGCCTGCACCAGAATTCTCCGAATCGAGTGTCGGCAGCGTCCCGGCCCACCCCAATTTCACTCTGTCAGCTCTGATTCCATCAGAATTCGTCATGGAAATTCAAGTGGAAAATTTAATGAGCTAGTCTCATGATCGTGTCATTCGTCATGGGAATAATCCGGGCTGCTTGCGATGACATCGGGATCCTTGGCGGCGATGTCCAGCAGCCATTCCCGAAAGTGGTCGAGCGCCGGATGGGCGCGGCCACGCGGCGCACACACATAGTAGCCACCCTGAAGTCGGATCGGCAGTTCGAAGGGGGCACCACGTTTCCGGCCGCGATTTCATCGCGCACCAGGCAACGCTGGAGCACGGCCAGCGGCCGCCTGCATGAGAATTCCCCGAATCGGGTGTGTGTCCACGGAGTTCCCGCCAGCCCGAATTTCACCCTGTCAGCTCTGATTCCATCAGAATCCAGCGGATAAATTCAAGCGACAAATCAAGCGCACCGAATTTTCTTTGCATCATTTCTCGCGCGAATAATTCGGGCCGCTTGCGGACAGGTCGAAGGGGGCCACCATGTTCCCGGCTGCGATTTCATCGCGCAGCAGGCAGCGCTGGAGCACGGCCCGGGTGCCGGCACCGTCCCGGCCAGCCCGAATTTCACCCTGTCAGATCTGACCCCATCAAAATTCATCAGGGAAATTCCGGCGACAAATTTAAAGTGCCAGTCTCTTTATCGAGTTATTCGTATGGAGAATAATTCGAGCTGCTTGCGATGACGTCTGGATCCTTGGCGGCAATATCCAGCAGCCATTCCCGAAAGTGGTCGAGCGCCGGATGGGCGCGTCCACGCGGTGCGCACAGATAGTAGCCACGCTGAAGCCGGATCGGCAGGTCGAAGGGGGCTACCACGTTCCCAGCCGCGATTTCATCGCGCACCAGGCATCGCTGGAGCACGGCCAGCCCCATGTCGGCCTTGACGGCCTGCACCAGGATCGAGACCTGGTCGAAGCCTGTGGACAGCTTAGGCGCAGCACTGGGTACGCCTGCGGCCTGCATCCAGTGCTGCCAGTTCGCCGGCGCGCTGGTGTGGTGCAGCAGCGGTTCGTCCAACAGCTCGGCAGGGTGCTGCCAGCGGCCTTCGGCAGCGCGGGCCGCGGCGCGCGCGGGGTGGCAGATGGGCACCACCTCGTTGCCGATGACGTAGTCGGCCTGCCAGTGCGGCCATTGGCCCGCGGTGCCGGCCAGTATGGCTGCGTCGGGCGCCGGGCCCGACAGATCTTCATCGCGCTGGTAGGGCACGAAGTTCAGCACGATGCCAGGATGCTGCCTGTGAAAATCGGGGAGCCGTGGCACCAGCCAGACGCTTGCGAGCGTGGGCACCGCCGACAGCGTCAGCGTGTGGCGGCGGTCGCTGGCGAGCAGGGTAGCGCTGGCATGTTCGATGGCGGCAAGAGGTTCCGCCACGGCATCGAGCAGGGTGCGTCCCGCCGCGGTCAACACGATGCGATGGGCATTGCGCTGTAGCAGGGGCTGGCCGAAATGTGCCTCGAGCCGGGCAATGGCCCGGCTGATTGCCCCCTGGGTCACGCATAGCTGGTCCGCCGCGCGCGTGAAGCTGCCCAGCTTCGCGGCGGCGGCGAAGGCGTGCAGTTCCGACATCGAGGGCGAGCGAAGCCGCATGGCAGGTGGCGTCTAGAATGCGCGTTGGTAATGCAAGCGTGCAATATAGTCGTTTGTGCTGGGCCGGTAAACTGCCGACACTGGGCGGGTTCATGACCGAAAAAAGTAAAGGAGAAGCCTCATGACCCGAGCCCGCACGCCACGCCGGCATTTCGTCCTGTCCTGCATTGCGGCCGCCGCCGTCGCGCTGCCCGGCGCCGCGGCGCTGGCGCAGGATAACTATCCGAGCCGTCCCATCAAGCTGGTGGTGCCGTTTGCCGCAGGCGGTTCGACCGACCTGATCGCACGGCTTGTGTCGGAATTCACCGGCCGCGAGCTCGGCCAGTCCATCGTGGTGGAGAACAAGGGCGGCGCCGGTGGCTCCCTCGGTATGGAGCAGGTAGCGCGTTCGGCGCCGGACGGCTACACCATCGGCATGGCCACGGTCAGCACCCACGGCTCCAACCCGGCCGTCTTCCCGAAGCTGAACTACGACCCGATCAAGGATTTCGCGCCCATCACCAACGTGGTGGCCATCCCCAGCGTGTTCGCCGTGCATCCTAGCGTGCCGGCCAAGACCATGCAGGAGTTCATCGCGCTGGCCAAGGCCAACCCCGGCAAGTACAGCTTCGCTTCGCCGGGCGCCGGCTCGCTGGGCCACGTCAACATCGAGAACTTCATGATGCTGGCCAAGATCGACCTGCTGCATGTGCCTTACAAAGGTGCGGGCCTGGCCCTCAACGATGCGGTGGCGGGGCAGGTCAATGCCATCACCGACAACCTGTCGTCGACGCTGCCTCACGTGAAATCGGGCCGGCTGCGCGCGCTGGCCGTGCTGGGCGCGGCGCGCTCGCCGCAGCTGCCGAACGTGCCGACCTATGCCGAGCTCGGCTTCAAGGAAATGGGGGAGGGCGGTTGGTTCGGCATCGTCGCGCCGGCAGGCACGCCCCCGGCCATCGTGGCCAGGCTGAACGCCGCCATCCACAAGGCGATGCTGAATCCGGAGTTCAAGCGCAAGGTGGAGGAGTCGGGCGGTACGCTGATCCCCAACACGCCGGAACAGTTCAAGGCACAGATGCAGCAGGCGATGGCGCGCTATGCGCGCGTGGCCAAGGCAGCGAACATCAAGCTGGACTGAGCATGGCGGAGTCGTTCGAGAAAGCGGCGGTGTCGGCCCCGTTTACGTTGTGCCTGCCGGAAGGGGAGGCACTGCCCCTGGTATGTGATTCGCCGCATAGCGGTACCAGTTATCCCGCCGACTTCGGCTCCGCGTTGCCGGCACAGCGGCTGCGCGGCGGCGAAGATACCCATGTGGATGCCCTGTGGGAGGCCGTGCCGCGAGTCGGAGGTACCTTGATCGCGGCGACGTTCCCGCGTGTCTATATCGACCCGAACCGGACGCTGGATGACCTGGACCCGGCGCTGCTCGACGGCGCCTGGCCCGAGCCGCTGGCGCCAGGGGAGAAGACCCGCCTGGGCTACGGGCTGATCTGGAGCCGGATGGATGCCGATACCTCGATCTATGCGCGCAAGCTTGGCGTGGACGAGGTGCAGCGCCGTATCGACCAGTACTACCGCCCTTACCATGCCGTGCTGGGCGAGGCGGTCGAGGCTGCCCATCGCCGCTTCGGTGCCGTCTGGCACCTGAACCTGCACTCGATGCCGAACAATGCCTACGAGCGCTTGAAGATCCAGAGCGCGCATCCGCTGGCGGACTTCGTGCTCGGCGACCGGGATGGCAGCACCTGCGAGCCCGGCATCGTCGATCTGGTGGAGCGCGAATTGCGGGGCATGGGCTACACCGTGGCGCGCAATGACCCCTACAAGGGGGTGCAGTTGATCGCGCGTATCGGCAGGCCGGCGGAGCGTCGGAACAGCCTGCAGATCGAGATCCGGCGGCCGATCTACATGGACGAAGCGACTCGGGAGCGCAACGCAGGCTTCGCCACCGTGCAGCGTGACCTCGGTGTGCTGGCGGCAAGGATTGCCGACTACCTGCGGGCTCAGATCTGAGTACGACAGTACGAGCAGTCGCGCGTGTGTGTTTCACGTGAAACATGGGCCGGGCCGAGATGCCCGGCTTTTTTTTGTTTCACGTGGAACACACTTGCTGTGACGGGATCTACCCATTGACGTTGTTTCACGTGAAACATGCCGCTCTGCAAAAGGGGGGACATGTGATTGCCGCTATAATTCGGCATCCTGTTTTTTCCTCGCGACCTCCTGGAGGAGGTGTCCCATGCTTTACCCAAAAGAGTTCGACGTCATCGTCGTCGGCGGCGGCCATGCCGGAACAGAGGCGGCGCTTGCCGCAGCCCGGATGGGCTGCCAGACCCTGCTGCTGACCCATAACATCGAGACCTTGGGTCAGATGAGCTGCAATCCGTCCATCGGCGGCATCGGCAAAGGGCATCTCGTCAAGGAAGTCGACGCCATGGGCGGGGCGATGGCTGCGGCCACCGACGAGGCGGGCATCCAATTCCGCATCCTGAATTCCAGCAAGGGTCCTGCCGTTCGCGCCACGCGCGCCCAGGCGGACCGTGTGCTGTACCGCAAGGCCATCCGCACCCGGCTGGAGAACCAGCCGAACCTGATGCTGTTCCAGCAGGCAGTCGACGACCTGCTGGTCGAGGGTGACCGTGTGGTCGGCGCCGTGACCCAGGTCGGCATCGCTTTCCGCGCGCGTGCCGTGGTGCTGACCGCCGGTACCTTCCTGGATGGCAAGATTCACGTGGGCCTGGATAACTACACCGGCGGCCGTGCCGGCGATCCGGCCTCGGTCTCGCTGTCCGCGCGCCTGAAGGAGTTGAAGCTGCCGCAGGGCCGCCTCAAGACCGGCACGCCGCCGCGCATCGACGGCCGCACCATCGACTTCACGGTGATGGAAGAGCAGCCCGGTGATCTCGACCCGGTGCCAGTGTTCTCCTTCCTGGGTCGCCCCGAACAACATCCGCAGCAACTGCCGTGCTGGATCACCCATACGAACTCGCGCACCCACGACATCATCCGCGGCGGCCTGGACCGCTCGCCGATGTACACCGGCGTGATCGAAGGGGTAGGGCCGCGCTACTGCCCGAGCATCGAGGACAAGATCCATCGCTTCGCCAGCAAGGAAAGCCACCAGATCTTCCTGGAGCCGGAAGGGCTGACGACCAACGAGTTCTATCCCAACGGTATCTCCACCAGCCTGCCGTTCGACGTGCAACTCGAACTGGTCCACTCGATCCGTGGCATGGAAAACGCGCACATCATGCGTCCCGGCTACGCCATCGAGTACGACTACTTCGACCCGCGCGCGCTGAAGGCCTCGCTGGAAAGCAAGGCCATCCAGGGGCTGTTCTTCGCCGGACAGATCAACGGCACCACCGGCTATGAGGAAGCGGCCGCCCAAGGCCTGCTGGCCGGCATCAATGCGGGCTGCTTCGTGCGTGAGCGCGATGCCTGGACGCCGCGTCGCGACCAGGCCTACCTGGGCGTGCTGGTCGACGACCTGATCACGCGCGGCGTGACCGAGCCGTACCGGATGTTCACCAGCCGCGCCGAGTTCCGCCTGAGCCTGCGTGAGGACAATGCGGACATGCGCCTGACCGAGGCCGGGCGCGAGCTCGGCGTGGTCGACGACGCTCGCTGGGATGCCTTCAACCGCAAGCGCGACGCTGTTTCACGTGAAACAGAGCGGCTCAAGAGCACCTGGGTCAATCCGACGCTGTTGCCGCCGGAAGACGCGGTTCCCTTGCTGGGCAAGGCGATCGAGCGCGAGTACAGCCTGGCGGACCTGCTGCGCCGCCCGGCCGTCAGCTACGAGTCATTGATGGCATTGCAGGGTGGCCGCCACGCACCGGAGGCGCCGCTCGATGCCGAGCCCATGCTGGCCGAGCAGATCCGCGAGCAGATCGAGATCGGCATCAAGTATCACGGCTATATCGCGCGCCAGGCCGCCGAGGTGGACAAGCTGGGCGCCAACGAGGCGACCCGCCTGCCGCCGGACTTCGACTACACCGAGGTGCGCGGGCTGGGCTTCGAGGTCAGCCAGAAGCTGAACCAGCATCGTCCGGAAACGCTGGGCCAGGCCTCGCGTATCTCCGGCGTCACGCCGGCGGCCATCTCGCTGCTGCTGGTACACCTGAAGAAGAAGGGCATGGGCCGCAAGGCCGCCCCGGCCGGCTCGGCCGAGTCTCCGCAAGAGGCCGCCTGAGTGACGGCGCCGAGACACATGGCAAGCGGCGGCGCGAACGAAGCGGCGCAGCGCCGCCGGCTCGAAGCCGGCCTGTCGGCCATCGGCCTGGCGCTCGCGCCGGCCCAGGTCGAGACGCTGTTCGCCTACCTGGCGCTGCTGCGCAAGTGGAATGGGGTCTACAACCTGACCGCCATCCGCCATCCTGACGAAATGCTCAGCCACCATCTGCTGGACTCGCTGGCCGCGGTGCCGGCGCTGGCCGAGGCGGCGCGTGCACCGGGCGTGGCCGGGCCGGCGCGGGGCAGGGTGCTGGACGTGGGCTCCGGCGGCGGCATGCCGGGCTTGCCTCTGGCCATCGCCTGCCCCGACGTGTCGGTGCTGATGGTGGATATCGTGCAGAAGAAGACGGCCTTCCTGACGCAATGCCGGGCCCAGCTGGGCCTGCAGAATGCTGCAGCGCACTGGGGGCCGGTGGAGAAGCTGGAGGATGCACACGGCTTCGCCGTGATCACCTCGCGCGCCTTTGCCGAGCTGGTCGACTTCGTGACGCTTTCCGGGCATCTGCTGGCACCGGGCGGCAAGTTGATCGCGATGAAGGGCGTGTACCCGCATGCCGAGCTGGAACGGTTGGAAGCGGCCGGCCTGATGGCCGACTGGCAGGTGGAGGCCGTGCCCCGCCTGGCTGTTCCCGAACTGGAGGCCGAGCGGCACCTCGTGGTGCTGTCGCGCCGCTGAACCTACTGCCGGGGAGGGCAGGGCCGCGCAGCGGCACCCGCTCCGGCCAATCGAATTCAATCAGGAGCCTCAGGAGCAATGGCCAAGGTATTCGTGATCGCAAACCAGAAGGGCGGAGTGGGCAAGACCACCACCACGGTCAACCTCGCCGCCGGCCTGGCCGCGCAACAGCAGCGTGTGCTGCTGGTCGACCTCGATCCGCAGGGCAACGCCTCGATGGGGTCGGGCATCGACAAGCAGGCGCTGGAGCAAAGCGTCTACGAGGTGCTGGTGGGTCTCGCCACGATCCCGCAGGCGCGGCAGCGCTCGGAGTCGGGCAAGTACGACGTGCTGCCGGCCAATCGTGAGCTGGCGGGTGCGGAAGTGGAGCTGGTGGAACTGGATCAACGCGAGCGCCGCCTCAAGCAGGCCATCGCCGAGGTCGACGCCGAATATGACTTCGTGCTGATCGACTGCCCGCCGTCGCTGTCCTTGCTGACCCTGAACGGGCTGTGCGCCGCGCATGGCGTCATCGTGCCCATGCAGTGCGAGTACTTCGCGCTGGAAGGCCTGTCCGACCTGGTCAACACCATCAAGCAGGTGCACGCCAACATGAACCGCGACCTCAAGGTCATCGGCCTGTTGCGTGTGATGTTCGACCCGCGCATCACGCTGCAGCAGCAGGTATCGGCCCAGCTCGAGGCGCATTTTGGCGACAAGGTGTTCAAGACTGTGATTCCGCGCAATGTGCGACTGGCGGAAGCGCCGTCCTATGGCATGCCGGGCGTTGCCTTCGATGCCTCGTCCAGGGGCGCCAAGGCGTATCTCGACTTCGGCGCGGAGATGATCGCGCGGGTCAAGCAGCTTGGTTGAATACATCTGTGTACATTGACGGCTGAACAGGCGTGGCGCGAGCCGCGCGCAGCAAGGAAGCGAGCATGAGCACCGTAAAGAAGAAGGGACTGGGCCGTGGCCTCGAAGCGCTGCTGGGCGGCCCTGCCGAGATCGTCGAGACGGCCAGGCAGGAGGGCGCGCCCACCGTGCTGCGCCTAGACCAGATGCAGCCCGGCAAGTACCAGCCCCGCACGCGCATGGACGAGGGCGCGCTGCAGGAACTGGCGGCCAGCATCCGTGCGCAAGGCCTGATGCAGCCCATTCTTGTGCGCCGCGTGGCCGATCCCGATCGCTACGAGATCATTGCCGGCGAACGCCGCTTCCGTGCCTCGAAGATCGCCGGCCTCGACAAGGTGCCGGTCCTGGTCAAGGAGGTGAGCGACGAAGCCGCCGCCGCCATGGCGCTGATCGAGAACATCCAGCGCGAAGACCTGAATCCGCTGGAAGAGGCCCAGGGCATCATGCGCCTGATCCGCGAATTCCGTTTCACGCACGAGCAGGCGGCCGAAGCGGTGGGCCGTTCGCGCAGTGCTGTCTCGAACCTGCTGCGCCTGCTGAACCTGGCCCAGCCGGTGCAGACCATGCTGATGGCCGGCGATCTCGACATGGGCCATGCGCGCGCGCTGCTGGCGGTCGACGGTGCCACGCAGATCACGCTGGCCAACCAGGTCGTCAACAAGCGTCTGTCGGTACGTGAGACGGAGAAGCTGGTCGCTGCTACCTTGAAGCCGGTCGAGCTGAAATCGCTCAGGCAGAAGGCTGGTGCGGGCGGGCGTGATGTCGCCCGGCTCGAGGAAGAACTGTCCGACACGCTGGGCCTGCCCGTGCAGATCAAGCTCAACACGCGCGGCAAGGGCCAGCTCACGGTGCGTTTCACCAGCAACGACGCGCTCGACGAAGTGCTGGTGCGCCTGCGCGGCGCCATCGGTGATCAGCGCGTCGCCTGAACGCAACGCTTCCCTGCGCCCTGTCACCGGGGCGTCGCTCCTTGATGGGCAGGCCGCGATACACGCTGCCCGTTCCAGCGGCAGGCATTAGTGCCGGTTCTGCAGCGATCTTGCGCGATTACCTTGCGCGTCGTTGTCGTGCCGCCACGCCGACGCCATCATGAAGCCGGAATCGCGGCGCATCTGGCGCTACAATCGGGCGCCCCATCCTCGCAAGGCAAATGTAAGCGGATTGACGCGAATCGGGGAATCCCCTTAAAATCGTGCGGTTTGAATTCTGGTCGGGCTGAAAAGTTCCGGCCTGGAACGAGGCAAGGCAGGTGGTGGCTCGAGACCGTCAGCAACAGCACCGGCATGGCCCGGAATCTGGCCGGAAGACCGGCCAGGAATCAGATCGGGCGCGCTGGGAAGATAAGTCGGACTGGGCAGACGAGGCGGAGCGAGAGGAAGACATCATCGAGCCGCTGTCGCATGCCGACGCGGTGAACCTTTTCGGCGAGCGCGCACTACGCGCGTCGCGCATGACACCTGGCAAGGTGGTGTTGGCCCAGGTAGTGGTGACCCTGCTGTCGGCAGCGGCCTGGGGCTGGTTCAGCCAGGCTGGTGCGGCATCGGCGTGGTCAGCCCTGTTCGGCGGCGCGGTATGCTTCGTGCCGAGCGGCTTCTTCGCGTTGCGCCTGTGGATGGCACGCGAGCGGCCGTCGATCAGTGGTCTGGTCGTCGGCGAAGCGATCAAGGTGTTCTGCACCGCCGCACTGTTCGTGCTGGTGGTGGTGCTGTACCACGATCTGCGCTGGGTGCCGATGCTAGTCACGTTCCTGCTTGCACTGAAGACATACTGGGTGGCGCTGGCCATACGCTAGGCCAGCGGCCCGGGGGCCGAAACCGGCGCCTTCGTCCGAAATGGGGCGCGCAGGCGGAATATCAAGAGTTGCAGTGCGGCGCGTCATCTTGATGACGCGGGGCACGGATAGGATAAGAGGGTCTTGCCCGCGGTGACCGGCCATTCGGCCGAAGGTGAGCAAGATGACTACCGGGTGTTCGCGGAGCGCGGCGCCGGTCTACAGATTTCGCAATATACCGTTCGTTCGACATGTCTGAAGCTATCCAAGGCGCGGAACACGTGCTTACACCCTCCGGCTATATCGCCGAACACTTGCAGAACCTGAACTCCGTCGGCGGCAAGCAAGCCTCCGTGGTCGATTTCAGCGTCCTCAACTACGACACGGTGTTCTGGTCGGTGCTGTGCGGCGTGATCGCCGTCGGCTTCCTGATGATCGCCGCGCGGCGCTGCACGCCCGGCGTGCCGGGCCGCTTCCAGGCCTTCGTCGAAATGATCGTCGAGATGGTCGACGACCAGGCCAAGGGCATCATCCACGGCGACCGCTCCTGGATCGCCCCGCTGGCGCTGATGGTGTTCTGCTGGATCACCATGATGAATGCCATCGACCTGATCCCGGTCGACTGGGTCACCGGCCTGAACGGCCTGCTCGGCATCTTCCACATCCATATTCCCCACCACCGCGCAGTGGCGACGGCCGACCTGAACGGCACGCTCGGCATGTCGTGCTCGGTGCTGGTCCTGATGATCTACTACAGCTTCAAGATCAAGGGCGTGGGCGGCTTCGCGCACGAGCTGTTCTCGGCCCCGTTCGGCGCCAAGTGGTACCTGGCTCCGTTCAACCTGATCCTGAACATCATCGAATTCCTGGCCAAGGCCGTTTCGCTCGGCATGCGGTTGTTCGGCAACATGTACGCCGGCGAACTCGTGTTCCTGCTGATCGCGCTGCTGGGCTCCATCTGGACGTTCGGTGCGGACCTGTCCGCGCTGGGCTTCGCTGGCCACGTACTGGCTGGTACCGTATGGGCGATCTTCCACATCCTGATCGTGCTGCTGCAGGCCTTCATCTTCATGATGCTGACGCTCGTGTATATCGGCCAGGCTCACGATCACCACTGATTTCCGGTTTTTGGTTTTTTGGTTTTTTGGTTCTAAGTCTCTCTAAATTAAAGGAGTCATCATGCAAGCATTTCTCGCCAACATCCAGGGTCTGACCGCTATCGGTATCGGCATCATCATCGGTCTGGGCGCCATCGGTGCCTGCCTGGGTATCGCCCTGATGGGCGGCAAGTACATCGAAGCCTGCGCACGTCAGCCCGAGCTGATGAACCCGCTGCAGACCAAGATGTTCCTGCTGGCTGGCCTGATCGACGCGGCATTCCTGATCGGTGTGGGCGTGGCCATGCTGTTCGCCTTCGCCAACCCGCTGCTGGCTGTCATCAAGTAATTCTTTTCGGTCTGCATGATGCTGACGGGCGGCGCGGGCCACTAGCCTGGCCGCCCTTGCGCATTTATCTGTAGTTTGATTACCGAAAGGAACACACCATGAATCTGAACGCAACGTTTTTTGCGCAGATGGTCGTGTTCTTCATCCTGTGGTGGGTTGTTGCCAAATTCATTTGGCCGCCGCTGGTGAAGGCGCTCGACGAACGCGCAAAGAAGATCGCCGATGGCCTCGCCGCCGCCGAAAAGGGCAAGGCAGAGCTCGAACTCGCCAACAAGCGCGTGGACCAGGCCATGGCCGAAGCCCGCACCGAAGGCGCACAGCGTGTTGCCGACGCCGAGAAGCGTGCCCAACTGGTCGCCGACGAGATCAAGCACAACGCCCAGGCCGAAGCCGCACGCATCATCGCCCAGGCCAAGTCCGACGCCGATCAGCAGGCTACCAAGGCGCGCGAGCAATTGCGTGACCAGGTTGCCGTGCTGGCAGTCAAGGGTGCCGAGCAGATCCTCAAGCGTGAAGTGAATGCGCAGGTCCACGCCGACCTGCTCACCCAACTCAAGGCTGAGCTCTAATCATGGCAGAAACCGCAACCATTGCCCGTCCCTACGCTGAGGCGCTGTTCCGCGTCGCAAGCGAATCGAGCGCTGGCAATCTGGGTGCATGGTCCGAGCTGGTGTCGGAGATGGGGCAGGTTGCCGCCAACCCCGACATGCAGGCGCTCGCCGCTGATCCGAACGTTCCCGGCAACAAGCTGGCCGAGACGTTCCTGTCGGTGCTGAAGTCCCCGGTCAACGACGAAGCCAAGCGCTTCGTCGGACTGCTGGTGGATAACAGCCGCCTGACCGTGCTGCCGGAGATCGCCGAGCAATTCCATGCGCTCAAGAACGCCCGCGAAGGGCAGGCCGATGTCGAGATCACCAGTGCCTTCCCGATGGAAGGCGCCGAGTTGAACGACCTCGTCGCCGCGCTCGAGCGCAAGTTCGGCCGCAAGCTGCAAGCCAAGGTGGCGGTTGACCCGTCCCTGATTGGCGGCGTGAGCGTCAAGGTCGGCGACGAAGTGCTCGACACCTCCGTGCGTGCGCGCCTGGCTGCCATGCAAGCCGCGCTGACCGCATGATGCGCCATTGAGCGCATCGGCCGACGGATTGAAGAATTAGGAGCATTGTGATGCAACTGAACCCCTCAGAAATCAGCGAGCTGATCAAGTCCCGCATCTCGGGCCTTGGCGCCGAAGCTGAAGTGCGCAACACCGGCACGGTGATTTCCGTGACCGATGGTATCTGCCGCGTGCACGGCCTGTCCGGCGTGATGCAGGGCGAGATGCTGGAATTCCCGGGTAACACCTTCGGCCTCGCGCTGAACCTCGAGCGCGACTCGGTCGGCGCCGTGGTGCTGGGTGATTACGAACACATTTCGGAAGGCGATACGGTCAAGTGCACCGGCCGCATTCTGGAAGTGCCCGTGGGCAAGGAACTGCTGGGCCGCGTGGTCAACACGCTGGGCCAGCCGATCGACGGCAAGGGCCCGATCAACGCCAAGGAAACGGACGTGATCGAGAAGGTCGCGCCGGGCGTGATCGCACGCCAGTCGGTGAGCCAGCCGGTGCAGACCGGCCTGAAGTCGATCGACGCCATGGTGCCGATCGGCCGCGGCCAGCGTGAGCTGATCATCGGCGACCGCCAGACCGGCAAGACCGCCGTCGCTGTCGACGCGATCATCAACCAGAAGGGCAAGGGCGTCTTCTGCGTGTACGTGGCAATCGGTCAGAAGGCTTCGACCATCGCCAACGTGGTGCGCAAGCTGGAAGAACTCGGCGCGATGGAATACACCGTCGTGGTCGCCGCCGCCGCTTCGGACTCGGCCGCCATGCAGTACCTGGCTGCCTACGCCGGCTGCACGATGGGCGAGTACTTCCGCGACCGCGGCGAAGACGCGCTGATCGTCTATGACGACCTGACCAAGCAAGCCTGGGCCTATCGCCAGGTCTCGCTGCTGCTGCGCCGCCCGCCGGGCCGCGAAGCCTACCCCGGCGACGTGTTCTACCTGCACTCGCGCCTGCTCGAGCGTGCCGCTCGCGTGAACGACGAGTACGTCGAGAAGTTCACCAAGGGCGCAGTCAAGGGCAAGACCGGTTCGCTGACCGCGCTGCCCGTGATCGAAACGCAGGCCGGCGACGTGTCCGCCTTCGTGCCGACCAACGTGATCTCGATCACCGACGGCCAGATCTTCCTGGAAACCGACCTGTTCAACGCCGGTATCCGCCCCGCAATCAACGCCGGTATCTCGGTGTCGCGCGTCGGTGGTGCCGCCCAGACCAAGGTCATCAAGAAGCTGTCCGGCGGTATCCGTACCGACCTGGCCCAGTACCGTGAGCTGGCTGCGTTCGCGCAGTTCGCCTCGGACCTGGACGATGCCACCCGCAAGCAGCTCGAGCGCGGCCGTCGCGTGACCGAACTGCTGAAGCAGCCGCAATACCAGCCGCTGCAGGTATGGCAGCTGGCCGCGTCGCTGTACGCCGCCAACAACGGCTACCTCGACAACGTGGAAGTGAAGGACCTGCTGCCGTTCGAGAAGGGCCTGCACGACCACCTGAAGTCGAAGTACGCCGATCTCGTCAACCGCATCGAAGACACCAAGGATCTCTCGAAGGATGACGAGGCCGCGCTGCGTGCCGCGATCGAGGATTTCAAGAAGTCCGCCGCGTTCTAACCACGTTATTCCGCAGCGCCGTGCCGCGCGCCACCGGCTGGTGGCGTGCAGCGCGGCGTGAATGGAGAGGAAGATATGGCCGGAACGAAAGAGATTCGAACCAAGATCAAGAGCGTGCAAAACACGCGCAAGATCACCAAGGCGATGGAGATGGTCGCCGCGTCCAAGATGCGCAAGGCGCAGGAGCGGATGCGCAATGCCCGTCCCTACGCCGAGAAGGTGCGCAATATCGCAGCGCACCTGGCGTCAGCCAACCCCGAGTTCAAGCACCCCTTCATGCAGGAGCGCGACGTCAAGCGCGCGGGCCTGATCGTGGTGACGACCGACAAGGGGCTGTGCGGCGGCCTGAACACCAACGTGCTGCGCTCGGTCACGAACGAGCTTCGCGACCTGCAGGCGCGTGGTGTGCAGGTGCAGGCGACCGCCATCGGTACCAAGGGCATGCAGTTCCTCGGCCGTATCGGCGCCAAGGTGGTTTCGCACGTGGTGCAGCTCGGTGACACCCCGCATCTGGAAAAGCTGATCGGCGCGGTCAAGGTCCAGCTCGATGCCTTCACCAATGGCGAGATCGACGCCGTGTACCTGGCGTACACGAAGTTCGTGAACACCATGAGGCAGGAGCCGGTGGTCGAGCAGCTGCTGCCGCTGGCAGCCGACAAGCTCTCCCAGACCGACGAAGAGAAGCGCGCGTACTCGTGGGACTACATCTACGAGCCGGACGCCCAGACCGTGGTGGAAGAACTGTTGGTCCGCTACGTGGAAGCGCTGGTGTACCAGTCCGTGGCCGAGAACATGGCGTCCGAGCAGTCGGCGCGCATGGTGGCCATGAAGGCGGCATCCGACAATGCCAAGAACGTGATCGGCGAGTTGCAGCTGGACTACAACAAGACCCGCCAGGCCGCGATCACCAAGGAACTGTCGGAAATCGTCAGCGGCGCAGCCGCTGTCTGATGCGCGTCTGAGGCGTCAAGAATTCAAGCTATCGGAGATACGAAATGAGTATCGGAAATATTGTGCAGTGCATTGGCGCCGTGGTGGACATCGAGTTCCCCCGCGACGCGCTGCCGAAGGTGTATGAGGCGCTCGTGCTGGAAGACAGCGCCGAGGCCTCGTTCGCCGAGAAGGGCCTGACCTTCGAAGTGCAGCAACAGCTCGGTGACGGCGTGGTCCGCACCATCGCCCTGGGTTCGTCCGACGGCCTGCGCCGCGGCATGGCCGTGAAGAGCACCGGCGCCCCGATTTCGGTGCCGGTCGGTCAAGGCACCCTGGGCCGCATCATGGACGTGCTGGGTCGTCCCATCGACGAAGCCGGCCCGATCGCTTCGGACGAGAAGCGCGCGATCCACCAGAAGGCACCGAAGTTCGACGAGCTGTCGCCCTCCGTTGACCTGCTCGAAACCGGCATCAAGGTGATCGACCTGGTCTGCCCGTTCGCAAAGGGCGGCAAGGTGGGTCTGTTCGGTGGTGCAGGCGTGGGCAAGACCGTCAACATGATGGAGCTCATCAACAACATCGCCAAGCAGCACAGCGGTCTGTCGGTGTTCGCCGGCGTGGGCGAGCGTACCCGTGAAGGGAACGACTTCTACCACGAAATGAAGGACTCGAACGTGCTCGACAAGGTGGCCATGGTGTTCGGCCAGATGAACGAGCCGCCGGGCAACCGTCTGCGCGTGGCGCTGTCCGGCCTGACCATGGCCGAGAAGTTCCGCGACGAAGGCCGCGACATCCTGTTCTTCGTCGACAACATCTACCGCTACACGCTGGCCGGTACCGAAGTGTCGGCACTGCTGGGCCGTATGCCTTCCGCCGTGGGCTACCAGCCGACGCTGGCCGAGGAAATGGGCAAGCTGCAGGAGCGCATCACCTCGACCAAGACCGGTTCGATCACCTCGATCCAGGCCGTGTACGTGCCTGCCGATGACTTGACCGACCCGTCGCCGGCTACCACCTTCCTGCACTTGGACTCGACCGTCGTGCTGTCGCGTGACATCGCTGCGCTCGGTATCTACCCCGCCATCGACCCGCTCGACTCGACCTCGCGCCAGCTGGATCCGCAGGTCGTCGGCACCGAGCACTACGAAATCGCTCGCCGTGTGCAGCAGACCCTGCAGCGCTACAAGGAACTGCGCGACATCATCGCGATTCTGGGCATGGACGAACTGGCGCCGGAAGACAAGCTAGCCGTGGCCCGCGCCCGTAAGATCCAGCGTTTCCTGTCGCAGCCCTTCCACGTCGCGGAAGTGTTCACGGGTTCGCCGGGCAAGTACGTGCCGCTGAAGGAAACCATCCGTGGCTTCAAGATGCTGGTGGACGGCGAGTGCGACCACCTGCCCGAGCAGGCCTTCTACATGGTCGGCTCGATCGACGAAGCCTTCGAGAAGGCCAAGAAGCTCCAGTAAGCGCCGTCTTCGCCCTGATGCACCGCGCCGCGTCCATCGCGGGCCGAAAGGCCTGCGGCGGGCGTGGAGCGATAGCGGGGCGGAAACCTGGCTTCCCGGTAACGGGAAGCCGATGCTTACCGGGACAAAGGAATTCACATGGCAACCATTCTTGTAGACGTCGTCAGCGCGGAAGCGTCGATCTTCTCCGGCCAGGCGAAGTTCGTGGCGCTGCCGGGCGAGGCGGGTGAACTGGGCATTCTGCCCGGCCACACGCCGCTGATCACGCGCATCCAGCCGGGCGCCGTGCGTATCGAGAAGGAAGACGGCAGCGAAGAGTTCGTGTTCGTTGCCGGCGGCATTCTCGAAGTCCAGCCCAAGCACGTCACCGTGCTGGCCGACACCGCCATCCGCGGTGCTGACTTGGACGAGGCCAAGGCACAAGAGGCCAAGCGCGCGGCCGAGGAAGCGCTGCAGAACAAGAGCAGCGACCTGGATCTGGCGCGCGCCCAAAGCGAACTGGCGGTTGCTGCCGCCCAGCTCGCCGCGATCTCGCGCCTGCGCCGCAAGCGTCGCTGAGCACGCTGCGCCGCCGCGGCTGTTGTTTTTTTGCGCGGCAACAAAAAAGGCAGCCGCAAGGCTGCCTTTCTTATTCGCGTCGCGCTATTCTTGAAACTTGAATCCGCAAAAAAAACGCGCGGGCCGGGGAGGCACCGCGCGGACGGGAAAATCCCTTCGAGGGGTCAATTCGAAGGAACGGGTTGGGTTCAGGATTCACTGCGGCGGACTGGCAATTGCCGCGTCGCGTCTTCGGTCTTCCTGCGTACCTGGACGGCCAGGTCTTGTATCTGGGCTGTCCAGGGTACTCTGAAAATATTCCTGGGCTTTCTTCGGACTGGCCTCTTCATCCTCTCCCTCTCTTGGGGGGCAGGGCCAGCGCATTCGAAACGCTGATCTGTGAAAGCATTGTGGGGGAAACTTCCTGTAATGGCAGTAACAAAGTGTATCGTTTTGCAAGAAGTTGAAAGCCGGATCTGACGGCAATTCGTCGGCTTCTGCGCCGTTTGTGCCCCATTCCCCCCCGGCTCCTGCCTGCTCTCGCCCAACCCTCCTGGGCTGCACCCTCCAATGAAGTATCGTAATAGGCACTTAAAGCGCCCATGACGTGGCGATTGCGCCGCTTTTATCCGGCGCCTGCACCACGCCTGTGCGCAGTCAGGGGCAATCCTGCCGTTCGGTCCTGCCGTATCATGCGGCGATAGGCCCACGTGCGGCCGGCATGGTGACGGCCGGGTGCGAGGCACCGCGAATGTGGGATAGCAAACAAAGCAAGCGCGCAGGCGCCGGAGATCGAGGGATGACAGAGATGGAAAAGGCCGTGCAGGCCATGCTGGCCATGAAGACAGTTGCGGTCGCTGGCCTTTCCGATCGGCCTGACCGGGCCAGCAATGAGGTGGCGGCCTTCCTGCAGGGCCAGGGCTTCCGTATCGTGCCGGTCAATCCTCGCCATGCCGGCGAGCGCATCCTGGGCGAGCGCTGCCACGCCAGCCTGGCCGATGCCGTGGCGGCGATCCGCGCCGAGGGCGGCGAGATCGGCTGGGTGGATATCTTCCGTCGGCCGGACGACGCGCTACCCGTGGTCGACGAGGCGATCGCGCAAGGTTTGCGCGGTGTCTGGCTGCAACTCGGCATTGTCAACGATGTCGCCGTGGAACGGGCTCGTGCGGCAGGCTTGCTGGCGGTGCAGGACCGCTGCAGCAAGATCGAGTGGATGCGCCAGTAGGCCTGCCAGTAGCCGAGCGGCTGCCGCCGTCGCTACACTTCGACCATCCCGTACCCCATTCAGCGCGCCCCCACCGTCCATGGCCATTGACCCGCAGATCCTTGCCTACTATCAGCAGCTTGCCGAGCGCTATGCCGGCCAGCCCGACCCGCAGGACGCACCGTCGCGCCGCGCCCGCTTTGCCGAGATCGCCACGACCTCGCGCGCGCCGGATCCTGAGGCGCTGATCGTCAAGGAGATCGAGATCCCGCTGCCCGGCCGCACGCTCGCCGCGCGGCTTTTCCTGCCGGCGGGCCAGGCGCGCTCGCGCCTGATCGTGTATTTCCACGGCGGCGGCTGGGTGGTGGGCTCGCGCGATACGCACCACACCGTGGCGGCATACCTGGCCGCTGACACCGGCTGTGCGGTGGCCAGCGTCGAGTACCGCATGGCGCCCGAGTTTCCCTTCCCCGCGCCTTGCGACGACGCTATCGAATCGCTGCTGTGGCTGGCGGAGCAGCGCGTCCGGCTGGGTTTCGAGCCGGGCTTCCTCGCCGTGGCGGGCGACAGCGCGGGCGCGCACCTGGCCGCGCAGGCAGCCAGCCAGGCCAGCGCCCGGGCGCGCCCTGGCCTGGTCGACGCGCAGTTGCTGGTCTACCCGGCCGCCGTGCCCGCGTTCAGCAGCGAGAGCTACCGTGCGTTCGCCGCCGGCCCGGGGCTCACGCGCGACGAGATGGCGTGGTACTGGTCGCAATTCATCGGTGCCGAAGCCCTGTCGCAGGGGGCCCGGCTCGAAGACACCCGCATCCATCTGATGGGCGCCGCCCCCGTGCACATGCCCCCCGCGACCGTGGTGGTGGTGGCTGCGCACGATGTGCTGCGCGACGACGGCCTGGCCTACGCAGACTATCTGGTGCGCTACGGTGCGCCGGTGATCACGATCGAGGCGGCCGGCATGACCCATGGCTTCGCGCGGTTGCAGCCCGATGCCCCGCGGGCGCGCGAGTGGATGCGTCGCGCGGCGCAGTCCTTCGTCAGCCTGCTCGACGAGGCCTGAGGGGCGCCAGGCCGCTTGCGCTGCCGGTCGCCGGCTTTGATCCGAATCGGCGGCCGAGCGGCGCCTATCCCTTAGAATGGCGGTCTTACGAGGGAATCTATGACCGCCTTGCAGAACGATACCTTGCTGCGCGCGCTGCGCCGGCAGCCGACCGAGTACACGCCGCTGTGGCTGATGCGCCAGGCAGGCCGCTACTTGCCCGAGTACAACGCCACGCGCGCGCGCGCCGGCAGCTTTCTTGGCTTGGCCAAGAACCCCGCCTACGCGACCGAGGTGACCCTGCAGCCGCTGGACCGCTTCCCGCTCGACGCGGCCATTCTTTTCTCGGACATCCTTACCGTACCCGATGCGATGGGCCTCGGGCTCTCCTTTGCGCAAGGCGAAGGTCCCCGATTCGCGCACCCGGTGCGGACCGAGGCGGATGTGGACAAGCTGGCGGTGCCCGATATGTCCTCGCTGCAGTATGTGTTCGACGCGGTCGCCGAGATCCGGCGCGCCCTGGTTCAGGACGGCCGCCAAAGAGTGCCGCTGATCGGCTTCTCGGGCAGCCCCTGGACCCTGGCCTGCTACATGGTCGAGGGGGGCGGCTCGGACGACTTCCGCACCGTCAAGTCGATGCTGTACGCGCGCCCCGACCTGATGCACCGCATCCTCGACATCAATGCACGCGCGGTGACGGCCTACCTGAACGCCCAGATCGAGGCCGGGGCGCAGGCGGTGATGATTTTCGACACCTGGGGCGGCGTACTCGCCGACGGCATTTACCAGGCCTTCTCGCTGGAGTACATGCGGCGTGTCCTGTCCGGGCTCCAGCGTACCCATGCGGGAGAGACGGTGCCGGCCATCGTGTTCACCAAGGGCGGGGGACTCTGGCTGGAGGCGCTCGCCGACAGTGGGGCCGACGCCGTGGGACTGGACTGGACCGTCAACCTGGCCGATGCACGCCGGCGCACTGCCGGCCGCGTGGCGCTGCAGGGCAATCTCGACCCGACCGTGCTGTTCGCCCCGGAAGCGGCGATCCGTGCACAGGCGCGCCGTGTGCTGGACGACTTCGCCGCCGGCGGCGGCTGCGATGGCCACGTCTTCAACCTGGGCCATGGCATTTCCCAATTCACGCCACCGGAGAGCGCCGCCATCCTCGTCGACGAGGTGCATCGCTACAGCCGCCAGTTGCGTGCGGCGCAAGCCTGATCACCCGGTGCGCCGCGCGCCACAAGGCGGCGGCGCCATCATGCGCTGCAGCGAGTCGCCGACGTTGCGGCCCGGTGCCGCTGGCGGCTCGGCACACGCGCTGTCAAGTAAACTTTTTTGTGCCATTTCGCCAAACCGGTGCAGCTTCCCGCTTGTCAAGGCTTGACTTATGCACACCAATGAGTTTGCCGCAGTGCAAGAGCGGGTTAGCCCTTAACTCATCTGAGGGGGGTTCGCAAGTGCTTGATTTCAAAGGGATTGGGTCTGTGTCAATCCCTGTGGGAAAGCCAGCGGATGCCTTGATTCTCGGGCCTTGGCGGGATCTGGAGGCCAGTTTTCAACAAAGTTATCCACAGGCGGCGGGCGGGCAGTGGAAAAGCAGTCATCTATCATCGACTTAGGGGCACATTTGATGTTTTACTTTAAGTTGATGCTGCGCCGCACACTAAACCGCCCCTTCGTCGTGACGCCGGCGTGGCTGCACAACTGGGGCGCAAGCCGCCCGCGCCCGGTGCACGGCGCGGCACGCCTGTCGGGCCGGGCGGCATGAAGCCTGCTGCACCAGACGCGATTCCAGATGCGCCGGATAGCGCCGGCGTCTTCCCTTCGGCCAGGCCAGGCATCGTCCGCGTGGCGCTCGACACGCCGGCCGCGGATCACTTCGATTACCTCACCCATCTCCCCCTGGAAGCCGGGGCCATTGTCAGCGTGCCCTTCGGGCGGCGCGAGCTGGCGGGCGTCGTGGTCGCCCGCGCTGACAGCAGCGAGGTGCCGGTGGAGCGCCTGCGCCCGATCGCGGCGCGAGTCGACTGGCTGCCGCCGCTCAACGCCGAATGGCTGGCGCTGGCGGCCTTCGCGTCACGCTACTACCACCGCGGCCTCGGCGAGGTCATGCTGCCGGCATTGCCACCGGCCTTGCGCGAGAGCAGCGGCTGGGCCGGCCTGGCGCAGCGTGCGCAGGCCAAGGTCTATCGCGTGCTGCCCGGCGCCGCCCAGGCGCTGCTCGACAGCGTGCCGGCGCGGGCGCGCAGTGTCATGGCGCTGGCCCAGGCACTGGTGGCCTGCCACGATCCCGCGCACGAGCAGGGTGGTGCGGGACTGGCGCTGACGGAAGCCCGTGCCCTGTGCAGCGCCGCGCCAGCGCGGCTGGCGCAGTGGGAAGAGGCCGGCTGGCTCGAAGCCGAGACCTGCGCGCGGCCTTTGCTCGATGTGCATCCCCAGCAACAAGCGTCCGTGCCGCCGCCGCTGCACGAGGAGCAGCGGCTGGCCACCGAGGCGATCGGCCAGGCGCAGGGTTTTTCGCCCTTCCTGCTGCACGGCGTGACGGGCAGCGGCAAGACCGAGGTCTACCTGCACGCCATCGCCCGCGCGCTGGCGGCGGACCCGCAGGCCCAGGTGCTGATGCTGGTGCCCGAGATCAACCTGACCCCGCAGCTGCAGGCGCGCGTGGCCGCGCGCTTTCCGGCCGAACCGCTGGCGGTGCTGCACAGCGGCCTGGCCGACCAGGAGCGCAGCCTGCAATGGCTCGCGGCGCACCGTGGCGAGGCCCGTATCGTGCTGGGCACGCGCATGGCCGTGATGGCATCGCTGCCGCGGCTGTCGCTGATCCTGGTCGACGAAGAGCACGATACGTCCTACAAGCAGCAGGAAGGATTGCGCTATTCGGCGCGCGACCTCGCTGTCTGGCGCGCCAAGCAACTTGGTATCCCGATCGTGCTGGGTTCCGCCACGCCCTCGATGGAGTCATGGTGGCGCGCGGAGCAGGGCGCCTACCGCAAGCTGGTGCTGCGCGAGCGCGCCCAGGCGGACGCCGTGCTGCCCACGGTACGGCTGGTCGACCTGAACCATGAGCGGCAGCGCCAGCGCCCGCTTTACGAAGGGCTGTCGGCGCCGCTGCTGGAGGCAGTGCAGGCGCGCCTGGAGCGCGGCGAGCAGAGCCTGCTGTTCCTCAACCGGCGCGGCTATGCGCCGGTGCTGGCCTGCGATGCCTGCGGCTGGCTGTCGGGCTGCCCGCGCTGCTCTGCCTACCTGGTGCTGCACCGGCCGGAACGGCGCCTGCGCTGCCACCATTGCGGGCTCGAGGCACCGGTGCCGCACCACTGCCCGGATTGCGGCAACATGGATATCGCACCGCTCGGGCGCGGCACCCAGCGTGTGGAAGAAGCGTTGGCGGCACGCTTCCCGCAGGCCCGAATCGCCCGCATCGATGCCGACTCGACGCGCCGCAAGGGCAGCGCCCAGGCCATGTTCGACGAGGTCCACGCGGGCGAGGTCGACATTCTGGTCGGCACCCAGATGGTGGCCAAGGGGCACGACTTCCAGCGCGTGACGCTGGTCGGCATCGTGCATCCGGACGCGGCCATGTTCAGCCACGATTTCCGCGCCGCCGAGCACCTCTTTGCCTCGCTGATGCAGGTGGCTGGCCGCGCCGGACGGGCGGGGCTGGCCGGCGAGGTCCTGATCCAGACCCGCTATCCGGATGCGGCCGCATTGCAGGCGCTGGCCCGGCATGACTATGATGGATTCGCCGCGGCCCAGTTGCGCGAGCGCCGGCAGGCCGGCCTGCCGCCCTTCGCCTACCAGGCCTTGCTGACAGCCGAACACGGGCAACTCGAGCGCGCGCTGGCCTTCCTGCAGGCCGCGCGCCGGCAGGCGGAATTGGGGTCGCAGGCGCCTGAGGTGCAACTCCACGACCCGGTGCCGATGTCGATGGTGCGGGTAGCCAACCGCGAGCGTGCCCAGATGCTGGCGGAGAGCCACTCGCGCCAGGCCCTGCAACGCTTTATCAGCGAGTGGGTGCAGACTTTCGGTGCACTTGGCGAGGCCGGAAAAGGGGTACGCTGGCAGTTGGAAGTGGATCCTCTAAGGATCTGAGGCAAGCAGGCCGCGGCTTGTCGCGAGATCCGAGGTGCAACCGCGTTTACCCCTAGGAAAATGTGGGTTGCACCCGGTTGCACCCGATGTTTTGCGCGGCGTATGATGGCGGCAGTCCACGGGCTGCCGCGCCGTCACGGCCGGCCGCCGCGCATCACGGAGAACCGCACGCATGGCCACCACCACCCTTGGCGTCAAGCTGGACGACGCTTCCCGCGAGCGCCTCAAGCGCGCGGCGCAACGCATCGACCGCACCCCGCACTGGCTGATCAAGCAAGCCATCTTCAGCTACCTGGAGCAGATCGAGCGCGGCCTGCTGCCGCACGAGGGTGCCGATGGCGCCGATGCCGGCACGGCCGAGGCCGGGGAAGGCGTGTCCGCCGAAAGCGCACCGCAGCCTTTCCTGGAGTTCGCGCAGAGCGTGCAGCCGCAGTCGGTGCTGCGCGCGGCCATCACCTCGGCCTATCGCCGGCCCGAGCCCGAATGCGTGCCGGTGCTGCTGGAACAGGCCCGGCTGCCCGCGGCGCAGGCCGAGGCGGCCGTGACCATGGCCGCCACGCTGGCGGGGCGGCTGCGCGAACGAACGGCCAGCGGCAGCCCTGGCTGGAGCAAGCAGGGGCTGGTGCAGGGCCTGATCCAGGAGTTCTCCCTGTCATCACAGGAGGGGGTGGCGCTGATGTGCCTGGCCGAGGCGCTGCTGCGCATCCCGGACAAGGCCACGCGCGACGCGCTGATCCGCGACAAGATCAGCGGCGCCAATTGGCAATCGCACCTGGGGCAGAGCCGCTCGCTGTTCGTCAACGCCGCCACCTGGGGCCTGCTGCTGACCGGCAAGCTGGTGACGACGCACACCGAGACTGGCCTGACGCACGCCCTCACGCGCCTGATCGGCAAGGGCGGCGAGCCTGTGATCCGCAAGGGCGTGGATATGGCGATGCGGCTGATGGGCGAGCAGTTCGTCACCGGCGAGACCATTTCGGAAGCGCTCGCCAACGCGCGCAAGTACGAGGCCGAGGGCTTCCGCTATTCCTACGACATGCTCGGCGAAGCCGCCATGACCGAGGCCGACGCCCAGTTCTACCTGGCCGCCTACGAGCAGGCCATCCATGCTATCGGGCAGGCGTCCGGCGGGCGCGGCATCTATGAAGGGCCGGGCATTTCCATCAAGCTCTCGGCGCTGCACCCGCGCTACAGCCGGGCCCAGCACGAACGCGTGATGGGCGAGTTGTACGACCGCCTCAAGTCGCTGACGCAGCTGGCGCGCCACTATGACATCGGCATCAACGTCGACGCCGAGGAGGCCGACCGGCTGGAGCTGTCGCTGGACCTGCTGGAGCGGCTGTGCTTCGAGCCGGAACTGGCCGGCTGGAACGGCATCGGATTCGTGGTGCAGGGCTACCAGAAGCGCTGCCCCTTCGTGATCGACCACCTGATCGACCTGGCGCGCCGCAGCCGCCATCGCCTGATGATCCGCCTGGTCAAGGGCGCCTACTGGGACAGCGAGATCAAGCGGGCCCAGGTCGAGGGCCTGGAAGGCTATCCGGTCTACACCCGCAAGGTCTACACCGATGTGTCCTACCTGGCCTGCGCGCGCAAGCTGCTGGCCGCGCCCGATGCCATCTTCCCGCAGTTCGCCACCCACAATGCCCACACGCTGGCCGCCATCTACCAGATCGCCGGCCACAACTACTACCCCGGCCAGTACGAGTTCCAATGCCTGCACGGCATGGGCGAGCCGCTCTACGACCAGGTGGTGGGCCCGCTGGCGCAGGGCAAGCTGAACCGGCCCTGCCGCATCTACGCGCCGGTGGGCACGCACGAGACGCTGCTGGCCTACCTGGTGCGCCGCCTGCTCGAGAACGGCGCCAACACCTCCTTCGTCAACCGCATCGCCGACGAGTCGGTGCCGATCGACGACCTGGTCGCCGACCCGGTGGCCGTGGTCGAGCGGCTGCACCGTGAGGAAGGCGTGCTCGGCCGGCCGCACCCTCGCATCCCGCTGCCGCGCGATCTGTATGGCGTGGTGCGCGCCAATTCGGCGGGGATCGACCTGTCCAATGAACAGCGCCTGGCCTCGCTGTCGTCGGCCCTGCTGGCCGCCTCGGGCGAGCGCGTCAGCGCCGAGCCGATGCTGGGCGTCGCGGCCAACGGCGAGGTGGCGGGCGGTGCGCGCGCCGAGGCCGTGCCGGTGCTGAACCCGGCCGACCGCCGCGACGTGGTCGGCCATGTCAGCGAGGCCGGCACCGCCGAGGTGGAGGCCGCGCTGGCCGCCGCCGTCAATGCCGCCCCGATCTGGCAGGCGACGCCGCCCGCGGTCCGCGCCGCCGCGCTGGAGCGCGCCGCGGACCTGATGGAAGCGCAGATGCAGTCGCTGATGAACGTGATCATGCGCGAAGCCGGCAAGACCTTCTCCAATGCCATCGCCGAGGTGCGCGAGGCGGTGGACTTCCTGCGCTACTACGCGGCGCAGGTACGCGAGGGCTTTTCCAACGACACCCACCGGCCGCTCGGCCCGGTGGTCTGCATCAGCCCGTGGAACTTCCCGCTGGCGATCTTCACTGGCCAGGTGGCGGCGGCACTGGCGGCAGGCAATACGGTGCTGGCCAAGCCCGCCGAGCAGACCCCGCTGATCGCGGCGCAGGCCGTGCGGCTGCTGCGCGAGGCCGGCGTGCCAGCCGGCGCGGTGCAGTTGCTGCCGGGGCGCGGCGAGACGGTGGGCGCGGCGCTGGTGGCCGACGCCCGCGTGCGCGGCGTGATGTTTACCGGGTCCACCGAGGTGGCGCGCCTGCTGCAGCGCAGCCTGGCGGGCCGGCTGGACGCCGGCGGCCGGCCGATCCCGCTGATCGCCGAAACCGGCGGCCAGAACGCGATGATCGTCGACTCCTCGGCGCTGGCCGAGCAGGTGGTGGCCGACGTGATGCAATCCGCCTTCGACTCCGCCGGGCAGCGCTGCTCGGCGCTGCGCGTGCTGTGCCTGCAGGAGGACGTGGCCGAGCGAGTGCTGAAGATGCTCAAGGGGGCGATGTCTGACCTGGCCCTGGGCAATCCGGACCGCCTGTCCACCGACGTCGGCCCGGTCATCGACGAAGAGGCGCGCGCCAACCTCGTGGCGCACATCGAAGCCATGCGCGCCAAGGGCCGCAGAGTGCACCAGGCGGAGCCGAACGCGGGGCTGACCGAGGCATGCCGGCATGGCACCTTCGTGCCGCCGACGCTGATCGAGCTGGACAGCGTTGCCGAACTGCGGCGCGAGGTGTTCGGCCCGGTCCTCCATGTGGTGCGCTACGCGCGCGAGGACCTCGAAGCGCTGATGGGTCAGATCAATGGCACCGGCTACGGCCTCACCATGGGCGTGCACACCCGCATCGATGAAACCATCGCGCGCATCGTAGAGAGTGCCCATACCGGCAACCTCTATGTGAACCGCAATATGGTCGGTGCCGTGGTGGGCGTACAGCCCTTCGGCGGCGAAGGCTTGTCCGGCACCGGGCCCAAGGCAGGCGGTCCGCTCTACCTGGCGCGGCTGCTGGCCGTGAGCCCGCAGGATGCGGTGGCGCTCGCGGTACGGCGGGCAGCGGCCGACGGTACCGGCGGCGCCGGCCAGGGCGAGGACGGCGCGCGCAGCGATTCCGCGCTGCGCACCCCGGCCGGCCGCGCAGCCCTGGCCCTGCTGGCGGAACTGGGCGCGTGGGCGGGCGAGTCGCATCCGGCCCTGGCCGAGGCCTGCCGCCGCTATGCCGCGGCTGCGCCGGCGGGGTTGGCGGTGACGCTGCCCGGCCCCACGGGCGAGCGCAATACCTACACCCTGCTGCCGCGAGACGGCGTGCTGTGCCTGGCGCGCGACGAGTCCGACCTGCTGCTCGAGCTGGCGGCGGCGCTGGCGGTCGGCGCGCCGGCGTTGTGGCCCGACGACGCGGCGCGACGAGCGCTGCAGGCGCGCCTGCCCCGGGCAGTACAATCGCGCGTCCAGCTGGTCGCCGACTGGACGGCGCCGGACTGCGCTTTCGACGCGGTGCTGCACCACGGCGATTCCGACCAGCTGCGCACGGTCTGCCAGCAGATTGCGGGGCGCACGGGCGCCATCGTCAGCGTGCAGGGACTGGCCCACGGTGAACCGGATGTCGCCCTGGAGCGTTTGGTGATCGAGCGCTCGTTGTCGGTCAATACGGCGGCGGCGGGCGGCAATGCCAGTCTGATGACGATCGGCTGAGATGGCCGGCGTCGTCGGGCATCGGACCGCGCGGGCAGGTGGCGATCCTGCCTGCCTGCGCAAAAAAGCGAGGCGCCGCAAAGGCGTTCCGCGCATACTGCCGTTATCGGCACCAATCGGGACCCAAAGGGACCAAGGAGAACTGATGAACTCGACATTGCACAAGACGGCGCTGGCCGTCGCCCTGGCCACGGCTGGCCTGGCTTCCACCACGGCGTTTGCCCAGGTGCAGGAGGTCAAGCTGGGCTTCGCCGCGCCGATGACCGGCGGCCAGGCGCAGTATGGCAAGGACATGCAGAACGGCGTGGTGCTTGCCATCGAGGACATGAATGCCACCAAGCCGAAGATCGGCGGCAAGCCGGTCAAGTTCGTGCTGCTCTCCGAGGACGACCAGGCCGATCCGAAGACCGGTTCGGTGGTGGCGCAGAAGCTGGTCGATTCCGGCATCCAGGGCATGCTCGGCCATTTCAACTCGGGCACCACGATCCCGGCCTCCATGGTCTATAACCGCGCCGGCATCCCGCAGATCGCCATGGCGACGGCGCCCGAGTACACCCGCCAGGGCTTCAAGACCACGTTCCGCATGATGACCTCCGACACCCAGCAGGGTTCGGTGATCGGCGCCTTCGTGGTCAAGAAGCTGGGCGCCAAGAACATCGCCATCGTCGACGACCGCACCGCCTACGGCCAGGGCCTGGCCGACGAGTTCGAGAAGGCCGCCAAGAGCGCCGGCGGCAAGATCGTGCGCCGCGAGTACACCAACGACAAGGCGGTGGACTTCAAGGCCGTGCTGACCAACATCAAGCGCAGCAACCCGGACGTGATCTTCTACGGTGGCGCCGAGACCCAGTCCGCACCGATGGCCAAGCAGATGAAGGAGCTGGGCATCAAGTCGCCGCTGGTGTCGGGCGAGATGTCGAAGACCGACAACTTCCTCAAGCTGGCGGGTTCCGCCGCCGAAGGCACCGTGGTGTCGCTGGCCGGCCTGCCGCTGGACGACATGCCGGGCGGCAAGGCCTACGAGCAGAAGTACGAGAAGCGCTTCGGCTCCAAGGTGCAGACCTACTCGCCGTATGCCTATGATGGTGCCACCGCCATGATGTCGGCCATGATCAAGGCAGGCTCCGCCGACCCGACGCGCTACCTGCCGGTGCTGGCCGCCACCAATATGCAGGGCGTGACCACCAAGAACCTGGGCTACGATGCGCGTGGCGACTTGAAGGATGGCGGCATCACCGTCTACAAGGTCGTCGATGGCAAGTGGACGGTGCTGCAGACGATGGGCGGCAAGTAAGCAATAGTCGCTCAGGAGAGCACGAAACGCCACTCCGCCAAGGGGTGGCGTTTTTTTTCGCTGCTATTGCCCGCGATGTCCTGCCCGCCATTGGCGCATAATTCCGCACTCGCACAATGATTGAGCAGAAGGAGTTGTCGTGTCCGTGCAGGAAGTGAGCTACGCGCATGCCGTCGAACTGGCCAACGCGGAGCGCTATGACGAGGCGCTGCAGATCGCCGACCAGCTCGCGCGTGCGCATCCCGAAGTGGTGGACTACGTGTTGCTGCAGGCGCGGCTGACCTTCGACCGCGGCGATGCGGCCCGCGCCTACGCCATTCTCGACGAAGCGCTGGCCGGGCTGCCCGGGCTGTCCCTGCAGCCGGCGCACCGCTGGGCATCGCGCGGCCTGCTGGCGCAGCGCTACGGCATGCTGCTGATGAGCGAGGGCCGTTGCCAGGAAGCCTTGCCCTGGCTGCGCGAGGCGGCGCAGCGCAATGGCCTGAGTTCGGGCGACTGGACGGCGCTGCTGCACGCGGGCCTGGCCCATTTCCGCCTGGGCGAGTTCGCCGCCGCCGGCCAGTGCTGGCACGCGCTGCTGTATCGCGCGCCTGACCTCGGCGCCGACGAGATCCTGCCGCTTTGCGTGGCCCACATCAACGCCGCCGGCGAGCGCGCGGAGCCGATGCTGCGGATTTGCCTGGGCCGTATCGCGCTGGACAACCCCGATCTGCTCGGCATGGATGCCGCGCAAGGCGACGCGGTGGCGCTGGATCAGGCCAGCCAGGTGCTCGGCGCGCACCCCGACCATCCGCAGGCCAGGCGCCTGCGGGCGCCGCTGCGCCATGGCGTCGGCGACCTGGCTGGCGCACTGGATGACCTGGACACCTATCTGCGCCAGCAGCCCGACCCGCAGGCGCAGGTACGCGCGCTGAACTGGCGCCACCAGGCCGCGGCGGCGACGGGCAATGGCGCCGCGGTCGGCGAGGTCTGGCAACGCTTCGCCTTCGATGCGAATGCCCAGGATGCCGCCGGCTACTATCGCGCGGCCGAGGCCCTGGCCGACTTCATCGGCACCGTGCCCTCGTCCGAAGCGGCGCTGCGGCCCCAGTTGGTGCAGGCGCTGCGCCTGGGCCAGCAACGCTTCGAGCGCTATTTCGAGACCGGCGAGGGCAGTGCCGAGGGCCACGGCGGCGACGCCGACCCGCACTTGTACGCACTGCTGTGCCGGCTGCTGGCGCGCAGCCTGCCGGCCGGCGCCGCGCATCTGGCCGAGCGCATCGAGCTGCATCGCAAGGGCATCGCCGCCAGCGAGTTCATTGCGCAGTGGATCGACCTGCTCGACTGCCACGCCGAGGCGGGCGACCACCACAAGGCGGTGGAAGTCGCCGGCGAGCTGCTCAACCGCTATCCTCTTGAGCGCGACCCCGCCAGCGTCGGCTGGATCTTCAGCAGGCTGATGGCGGCGTGGCAGGCCATCGGCGGGGCCGAGGCCACTGAATCGGCCCGCCTCGCATTGGCCCATATGGACGCGCGCCTCGACGGCCTGCCGGTGGAGGCCCGCAGCGAGGCGGCCCATGCCATGGCGCATGCGCGCGCACACCTGGCCGCGCTGCTGCAGGCCGGTGCCGATGGCGCGCACGAGCATGACCGGGCCGACCTGTGCACCGAGATCGAGGCACTGCAGCGGCGCGCCCTGCTGGTCGAGGACGCCTGGCTGTTCAATCGCTTCGGCCTGGTCTGGCGCGACATGGGCGAGCGCGAGCGTGCTTTCCCGCTGTTCGAGCAGGCCATCGCGCTGGCCGGAAACGACCCGCGTGACCAGGCCGGCCCGCGGGTGCAGCGCGCGCTCATCCTGAATGCCCAAGGGCGCCATGCCGAGGCGCTCACCGATTTCGACATGGCCTTCGCCGTGCGAGACGACTGGGATGCCGAAGCCTGCCTGAACGCGGTGCAGGCCGCGCTGGGGCTGGACCGGCGCGAGACTGCGCTGGCCTACTTCGACAAGGCAAGGGCCCGCGGCGCGGCCCAGGGGCGCAGCCGTGGCCTGTACGCGAAGGTGGAGTCGGCCCTGCGCGCGACCCGTCCCAAGTGGAAGCTATGGGGTGTGTGACCTGCCGCACATAGGCGGCTACCCGACCCGATCCATGTAGAAGACAGTGGTTTCGCTGGAGATCGAAGATAATCTCGTAGCGATGGGCGCAATGTCGGACAAACGCCGACTAGAATTGTCATGGGCTTCCAGTACCATGGCTGCCATGAATGGACTGAGCCAACTGTTTCCTAGCCTGCCGCTGGTACCCGGCGGGCTGTTCTGGGTCGGGCTGGCGCTGGTCGGCGCGGGGCTGGCTGGCGAGCTGAGCCGGGCCTACCTGCGCCTGCCGCGCATCGTCGGCTATGCCGCCGCCGGCCTGGCGGCCGGCACGCTTGGGCATGCCATCATCGATGAAGAGATGATCGAGCAGACGCGCGTGCTGATCGACATGGCGCTGGCGCTGGCGCTGTTCGAACTGGGCCACCGGCTGTCGATTTCCTGGCTGCGCGCCAATCGCTGGCTGCTTTTCACCAGCGCCTTCGAGAGCCTGCTCACCTGGGGCCTGGTCTCGGCCGTGCTGCAGTGGATGGGCGTGGCACCTGCGGTGGCCATCCTGGCCGGCGGCATCGCCGTCAGCACTTCGCCCACCATCGTCCTGCAGCTGAAGAACGAACTGCGCGCCGAGGGCCAGGTGACCGAGCGCCTGCTGGCGATGGCGGCGCTCAACAGCATCTACGCGGCCATCATCGTGCAGCTGGCCACCGGCTGGCTGCATTCCGAGTACGGCAATCTGGGCGCGGCGTTGCTGCACCCGCTCTACCTGTTCATCGGCTCCTGCGCGCTGGCCTGGGGCATCGGCAAGGCCGGCCATGCCATCTACGCCCGCATGTCTACTGACGATCACTACAGCTTCCTGGTGCTGGTCGGCCTCGTATTGTTCGCGCTGGCGCTGACACGGGTACTAAAATTGTCCATGCCGCTGACGCTGATGCTGGCCGGCGTGGTGTTCAAGCACCAGGACCGTCAGCCCCATGTGTGGCCGGCGCATTTCGGCAGCGCCGGCAGCTTGCTGATCATCGTGATGATCGTCTCGCTCGGCCTGCCGCTGACCGCCCATGACTGGGTGGTGGGCGGCGCGGCCGCCGTGGTGCTGGTGATCCTGCGCCATGCCGCCAAGCTGGCCGGCGTGGTCTCGCTGGGCTCCTTCTCCGGGTTGAGCCTGAAGCAATGCATGGCGCTCGGTCTGGCGCTGGCGCCGATGTCCGGCCTGGCCTACCTGCTGATGAGCGACGTGGGACGACTGTATCCCACCACCGGCGAGCCGCTGGCCGCCATCATCCTGTGCACGCTGGCCATCGAACAGTTGCTGGCACCCGTCCTGGCGGCCTGGGGGCTGCGCATCGCCGGTGAGTTGCGCGGCGGCAATGTCAGTGGAGGAGGGCGCTGATGTCTCTCGAATCGTTCAAGCACTCCGAGGCGTTGACCTTCGGCATCGAGCTGGAGCTGCAACTCGTCAACCGGCACGACTACGACCTGGCCCCGTTCGCGCCCGATCTGCTGCGCGCGCTCAAGGGAGCCCGGCACGAGGGCGACATCAAGCCCGAGATCAGCCCGTCGATGATCGAGATCAGCACCGGCATCTGCCATAGTTATGCACAGGCGCTGGACGAGCTCGGCACCATGCGCGACCTGATGGTCGAGGCTTCGCACGCGCTCAACCTGGGCATCGGCGGCGGCGGCACCCATCCGTTCCAGCAGTGGTCGGATCGCACCATCTCGGATTCGCCGCGCTACCGCTACATCTCCGAGCTCTACGGCTACCTGGCCAAGCAGTTCACGGTGTTCGGCCAGCACGTGCACATCGGCTGCCCCAGCGCCGACGAATCGCTGTACCTGCTCCACGCGATCGGCCGCTACGTGCCGCACTTCATCGCGCTGGCGGCGGCCTCGCCCTATGTGCAGGGCGTGGACACCGGCTTCGCCTCGGCACGGCTGAACTCGGTCTCCGCGTTCCCGATGAGCGGGCGCGCGCCCTTCGTGCTGACCTGGGAGGCCTTCACCGCCTACTTCAACAAGATGCACGCCACCGGCGTGATCGAGAGCATGAAGGACTTCTACTGGGACATCCGTCCCAAGCCGGAATTCGGCACCATCGAAGTCCGCGTGATGGATACCCCGCTCACGGTTCGGCACGCCTGCGACATCGCCGCCTATATCCAGGCCCTGGCGCGCTACCTGCTGCTGGCGCGCCCCTTCATGCCACAGGAAGACGACTACCTGGTCTATACCTTCAACCGCTTCCAGGCCTGCCGTTTCGGCCTGGAGGGCGAGTACGTGCATCCCAACGAACTGACGCGGATGCCGATCGCCGACCACATCCTGTCGATCTGCGACGCGCTGGTGCCCCACGCCGAAGCGCTGGGCTCGCTCGAGGCACTGGCCAATATCCGTGCACTGGCGCTCAGCCGCAACGGCGACGAGCGATGGCTGCGCCAGGTGCACGCGGACTCGCGCAGCCTGCGCGAAACGGTGCGCCAGAGCTGCGACCGCTGGGCCACGTGAGCCGCCGCGCGGCGGCGCGCGCAGGCGGCGCCGCCGGCTAAGCGGAGCCTGCCGCCGGCGCGGGCATGCGCCGGATCACGGCCGACGCCGTCGCCGTGGCAAGCAGCTCGCCGCCCTGGTAGAGCTCGGCGGCAAGCAGGCAGATCTGGCCGCCGCGCCGCACCACTCGGCCCATGGCGTGGATGCGGCCGGGCACGGCCGGGCGCGCGAACGAGACATTGAGATTGACGGTCGGAGCGAACTCGCCGCGCGCCAGCGTGGCAGCCAGCACGGGGCCCATGGTGTCGTCCAGCATGGCGGCGAGGAAGCCGCCCTGGATGTGCCCGGCCGGATTGCAGAAGGCCGGCCGGCCTGCGAAGTCGATCTCGATGCGGCTGCCGTCGGCCGATACGCCGCGGATCTCCATGCCCAGCGTGTGCGCCGCGGGCGGCTGCGGCAGCCGGCCGTCCTGTATCTGCCAGAAGAAGGCTTCCCGGTCCATCGTCGCTTGCTCCCCAGGGTGAGAAGACCCGATGCTGGGCCAGGCCTGCTGACAGCGTGCTGTCAGCAGGGGCGGCACCGCCGCAGCGGATGGACCGTGCCCGCGTACAGGCTGCGGCCCCCGCCGTTCAGCGCGGCAGCAGCACCTCGCTGAGCTGGATCACCGGCTTGGCGTCGGTGTAGTTGGGGATGTCGCGCTGCAGTTCGGCCGCATTCGGGCCGAAGGCGGCGGCGAAGGCCTCGGTGGTATCGAAGAGGAAGTGGCCCATCGCCACGAAGGCCGGCGGCGTACCCGGTGCTGCACCGCCCAGACCGCGCTCCACGCCGTAGCCGCGGTAGCCCGCCTGCGCACGGAACAGCTCGTCCGCGCGTGCCATATGGCGCGAGAGGTAGTAGTCGAAATCGAACTTGCCGCCTTCCTGGTAGGGATAGAGGATGCTGACTTTGATCATGGGAGTCCTGGTCGGAACTGCATCGGAGGCCGCGCCGCTCGCGTGCTGCCCCTGCCCGCCGCGGCGCGGCGACGACGGACAGGACGCCAGCCTAGCAAAAAGCGGCGCGGCCTGCCGGACCGGATTCAGCACTCGACGATATTGACGGCCAGCCCGCCGCGCGCGGTTTCCTTGTACTTGGTCTTCATGTCGGCGCCGGTCTCGCGCATGGTCTTGATCACCGAGTCGAGCGACACATAGTGCATGCCGTCACCGCGCATGGCCATGCGCGCCGCGTTCACCGCCTTGACCGCGGCCATCGCGTTGCGTTCGATGCAGGGGATCTGCACCAGGCCGCCGACGGGGTCGCAGGTCAAGCCCAGGTTGTGCTCCATGCCGATCTCGGCGGCATTCTCGACCTGCGCCGGCGTGCCGCCCAGCACGGCCGCCAGCGCGCCTGCGGCCATCGAGCAGGCCACGCCGACCTCGCCCTGGCAGCCTACCTCGGCGCCGGAGATCGAGGCGTTGAGCTTGTAGAGCAGGCCGATGGCGCCGGCGGTCAGCAGGAAGTCCACCACGCCCTGCGCGCTGGCGCCGGGCACGAAGCGGTCGTAGTAGTGCAGCACGGCGGGGATGATGCCGGCCGCGCCGTTGGTCGGTGCGGTGACGACCCGGCCGCCGGCGGCATTCTCTTCGTTGACGGCGATCGCATAGAGGTTGACCCAGTCGAGCGCGGAGAGGGGATCGGACAAGGCGCGTTCGGCGCGCTCGGTCAGGTTGCGGTACAGCTCGGGGGCGCGCCGCCTGACATGGAAGGGGCCCGGCAGCTCGCCTTCGGTGCGGCAGCCGCGCACCACGCAGCCCTGCATCACCTCCCAGATGTGCAGGAGGCCAGAACGTATCTCGGCCTCGCTGCGCCAGGTCAGTTCATTCTCCAGCATCAGCTGCGCGATGGACTTGCCGGTAGCCGCGGCCATCTCCAGCATGGTGCGGCCGCTGCGGAAAGGATGGGGCAGTTGCCGCTCGGCCTCGCGCAGCTGCGTGTTCGGCGCGCCGGCGGTGACTACAAAGCCGCCGCCTACCGACAGGTAGCGCGCTTCGCGCAGTGCCACGCCGGCCTCGTCGAAGGCGTGGAACTTCATGCCATTGGGGTGTTCGGCCATGGCCTCGCGCCGGTAGAAGACGATGTGCTCCTTTTCGACGAAGGGCACTTCGTGCTTGCCCAGCAAGGCCAGCCTGCCGCAGGCGCGCAGCGCGGCGAGCTGCGCCGCGATGCCGTCGGGGTCGACCGTGTCCGGGCTTTCGCCCATCAGGCCGAGGATCACGCCACGGTCGGTGCCGTGGCCCTTGCCGGTGGCGCCGAGCGAGCCGTACAGCTCGACTCTCACGCTCGCCACGCGCGACAGCAGGCCGTCGCGCTCCAGCCCGTGCGCGAACAGGTTCGCCGCGCGCATGGGGCCCACCGTATGCGAACTCGACGGGCCGATGCCGATCTTGAACAGATCGAAAACACTGACAGCCACGATGGTCTCCTTATCGATGGCTTTGCGGGTGCCGAGCCGGCCTCAGACCGTCTCGTCCTCCGTTTCCTTGTCACGCCACAGCGAGCCGGCGGCATCGTGCGGTGTCACGGGTGCTTCCTTGTGCACCAGCACGCTGATGCTGCCGTCGGTTTCGAGGATGGCGAAATGCACATCGCCGATGCGCTCGCAGCCGGCGCGGCGCAATGCTTTGTGCAGGTCGTCGCGGGTGATCCGCTCGCGCCTCATTAATTCAGTGTAGACCCGGCCGTCGTGCACCAGCACCTCGGGCCGGCCTTCGGTCAGGCGCTCGAAGCGCCGGCTGCGCGCGGTCAGCGTGGCCAGCAGAAGGTTGGCGGCGACCAGCGTGACGGCCAGGATCAGGCCTGCGGTGACCGAGTTGTCGCCCGCGTTCATGGCGTTCTGCACGGCATTGGACAGCACCAGCAGCAGCACCAGGTCGAACGGCGTGAGCTGTCCGATCTGGCGCTTGCCGGTGATGCGCAGCAGCACCAGCACGCCGCCGTAGACGATCAGGCCGCGCAGCACGAATTCCCACCAGGGGGCACTCAGGTTCCACATTGCGACTCCTGCTTTACAGCATTGTGCCATGTGGCGCGGCCGGCGCCGGGCGGCACCCGGCGCCTTGCTCGCTCACGCGCGCGCTCAGTCCTGCGCGTACTCGCTGACCGGCACGCAGCTGCAGAACAGGTTGCGGTCGCCGTACACGTTGTCGGCGCGTCCGACCGGCGGCCAGTACTTCTGCGTGCGCAGCGAGGCCACCGGATAGGCCGCTTCTTCGCGCGTGTACTGGTGGGTCCACTCGTTGGCGGTGACGACGGCGGCGGTGTGCGGCGCGTGCTTGAGCGGATTGTCCTCGCGGTCGAAGCTGCCGTCCTCGACGCGGCCGATCTCCTTGCGGATGGCGATCATCGCGTCGATGAAGCGGTCCAGCTCGTGCAGGGCCTCGCTCTCGGTCGGCTCGATCATCAGCGTGCCCGGCACCGGGAAGCTCATGGTCGGTGCGTGGAAGCCATAGTCCATCAGGCGCTTGGCCACATCCTCGTTGCTGATGCCGGTGGACTTCTGCAGCGGGCGCAGGTCCAGGATGCACTCGTGCGCGACCAGGCCGTGCTGGCCCGTGTACAGCACGGGATAGTACGGCGCCAGGCGCTTGGCCACGTAGTTGGCGGCGAGGATGGCGTTCTCGGTGGCGGCGGTGAGGCCGGCCGAGCCCATCATGGCGATGTACATCCACGAGATCGGCAGGATGCTGGCCGAGCCGAAGGGTGCCGAGGAGATGCCGCCGATGCCCCTGTCGTCGCGCCGGTAGCCCACGCTGTCCTGGTTGGGCAGGAAGTCCGCCAGGTGCGCGCCGACCGCGACCGGGCCCACGCCCGGGCCGCCGCCGCCGTGCGGGATGCAGAAGGTCTTGTGCAGGTTCAGGTGCGAGACGTCGCCGCCGAACTGGCCCGGCGCCGCGGTGCCGACCATCGCGTTCATATTGGCGCCATCCACGTAGACCTGGCCGCCGTGCTTGTGCACGATCTCGCAGATCTGCTGCACGCCCTGCTCGAACACGCCGTGCGTCGACGGGTAGGTGATCATGACGGCCGCCAGGTTCTGGCTGTGCTGCTCGGCCTTCTTGGCCAGGTCTTCCAGATCGACGTTGCCGTTCTCGTCGCAGGCCACCACCACCACCTTCATGCCGGCCATCTGCGCGGACGCCGGGTTGGTGCCGTGCGCCGACGACGGGATCAGGCAGATGTCGCGATGGCTCTCGCCGCGGCTCGCGTGGTAGGCATGGATGATCTGCAGGCCGGCGTACTCGCCCTGCGAGCCGGCGTTCGGCTGCAGGCTGACCGCCGCGTAGCCGGTGGCGGCGCACAGCATCGCCTCGAGCTGGTCGATCATCTCGCGGTAGCCAACGCTCTGGTCCAGCGGCGCGAACGGGTGGATCTGGCTGAACTCGGGCCAGGTCACCGGGATCATCTCGCTGGTGGCATTCAGCTTCATCGTGCACGAGCCCAGGGGGATCATGGTGCGGTCGAGCGCGAGGTCCTTGTCGGCCAGCATGCGCAGGTAGCGCAGCATCTCATGCTCGGCATGGTGCGTGTTGAACACCGGATGCGTCAGGTAGGCGCTCTGGCGCGCCAGCTCGGCCGGATACGCGTCCTGCACGGCGGCTTCGATGGCGTCGAAGGCGAGCGAGGCGGGCAGCGGCTTGCCGTGCGAGAAGACTTCCCACAGCGCGACCACGTCGTCGCGCGTGGCGGTCTCGTCCAGCGAGACGCCGACGCGGGTCGGGCTCACGTGGCGCAGGTTGAGGCCGCGCGAGGTGGCGGCGGCGTGGATCGCTTCGGTGTTGAAGCCGGTCTCGAACGTCAGGGTGTCGAAGAAGGTCGCGTTGGTGCGCGCGAAGCCCAGGGACTGCAGGCCGGCGGCCAAGGTTGCCGTGAGGCGGTGCACGCGCTGCGCGATGCGCTTCAGGCCGGCGGGACCGTGGTAGACCGCGTACATCGACGCCATCACGGCCAGCAGCACCTGTGCGGTACAGATATTGGAGGTCGCCTTCTCGCGGCGGATGTGCTGCTCGCGCGTCTGCAGCGCGAGGCGGTAGGCCTTGTTGCCCTGGGCGTCGATGGTAACGCCGACGAGGCGGCCCGGCATCGAGCGCTTGAAGGCGTCCTTGACGGCCATATAGCCTGCATGCGGCCCGCCGAAACCGAGCGGCACGCCGAAGCGCTGCGAGTTGCCCACGGCCACGTCGGCACCCCATTCGCCGGGCGCGGCCAGCAGCGTCAGGGCCAGCAGGTCGGCGGCGGCCACCACCAGGCCACCGGCGGCATGCACGGCATCCGCGATGGCGCGGTAGTCGTTGACGTCACCGTTGACGCCGGGATATTGCAGCAGCACGCCGAAGGCATGGGCGCCGGCGGCGTCGGCGGCGGGACCGACCTTGACTTCGATGCCGAGCGGCTTGGCACGCGTGCGTACCACTTCCAGCGTCTGCGGCAGCACGTCGTCGGCCACGTAGAAGGTGTTGGAGGCGTGCTTGTTGACGCGCTGCAGCAGCGTCATCGCCTCGGCGGCCGCGGTGCCTTCATCGAGCATCGAGGCATTGGCGATGTCCAGGCCGGTCAGGTCGGTGATCATCTGCTGGAAGTTGAGAATCGCTTCCAGGCGGCCTTGCGAGATCTCGGGCTGGTAGGGTGTGTAGGCGGTGTACCAGGCCGGGTTTTCGAAGATGTTGCGCAGCACCACGCCAGGGGTGTGCGTGCCGTAGTAGCCCTGGCCGATGAAGCTCTTGCACACCCTGTTCTTGCCGGCGATGGCGCGCAGCTTGGCCAGCGCCGCTTCCTCGCTCAGCGGCTCGGTGAATTCGCCCAGCGGCAGGCCGTCGCGGCGGCGAATGGCGGCGGGGATCACGGCGTCGATCAGCGCGGCGCGGCTGTCGTAGCCGAGCACCTTCAGCATGTGTTGCTGTTCGGCGGCGTCTGGGCCGATATGGCGGCCGGCGAAGGCGTCGCGCGCCTCCAGTTCGGCCAGCGTGGGCCGTGTGGTATTGGCGGCGTTCATGGGCAGCGGGGCGTTCATGGCAGGAATCTCGTGGGCGCGGCGCCGGTGGTCGGCCGGCCGCCGCGCGGTCTTTCGGTCTCGGGCGGCCCGCTCGCGGGCCGCTAGGCGTCAGGCGCCGACGCTGGCCTTGTAGGCATCGGCCGACATCAGGCCGTTGACGTCGTCCGCATTGGCCGGCTTCAGCTTGAACAGCCAGGCCTCGAAGGCGTTGGCGTTGACGCTTTCCGGCGCGGCGCTGGCGGCCTCGTTGACGGCGATCACTTCGCCGGCCACCGGCGCGTAGATGTCGGAGGCGGCCTTGACCGACTCGACCACGGCCAGCGCATCGCCGGCGCCGACCGCGCGGCCCACCTCGGGCAGCTCCAGGAAGACGATGTCGCCCAGCGCGTCCTGCGCGTGGTCGGTGATGCCGATGGTCAGCGTGCCGTCGGCTTCGACGCGCACCCACTCATGCGACTCGGTGTACTTGAGGTCGGGGGGGAAGTTCATGCGGATTCTCCAGATTCGGATTGTTCTATTTGCGTCCGCCGGCGTGCGGGTGCCGACCGCCGGCGGACGCGCTGTGACCGTTGCGAGCGTCAGCTCACGAGTGCCTTGCCATTGCGCACAAACGGCAGTTTAACCACAGTCGCGGCCAGCTTGCGGCCGCGGATCTCCACTTCGACGTTCTCGCCGATCTGCGTGCCCAGCGGCAGGCGGGCGAAGGCGATGGACTGGGACAGGGTCGGGCTGAAGGTGCCGCTGGTGGTTTCGCCGTTGCCGGCGGCGGTGATGACCGTCTGGTGCGCACGCAGCACGCCGCCCTTGTCACGCAGGATCAGGCCGGCGAAGGCGGACTTCTGGCCGGCGGCCAGCAGCGCGGCCTTGCCGGTGAAGTCGCGTTCGCTTTGCAGGTCCACGGTCCAGGCCAGGCCGGCGTCCAGCGGCGAGGTGTGGAGATCCATGTCCTGGCCGTACAGGTTCATGCCGGCCTCCAGGCGCAGCGTGTCGCGCGCGCCCAGACCGGCCGGGCGCACGCCGGCCGCGTCCAGCTTTTCCCAGACCGCGGCGACGTTCTCGGCCGGCACCACCAGCTCGAAGCCGTCCTCGCCGGTGTAGCCGGTACGTGCCACCATGATCTCGCCGACGGCCGGGTCCTGCACCGTGATGGCATTGAAGGGCTTGAGCGCATCGCTAGGCTGGGTGCTGGGGAAGGTGCTCCACACCTTGGCGCGCGCGTTCGGGCCCTGCACGGCAACGATGGCCAGCGGCTGCACGCCGGCGGGCGCGTTGTCGGTGCGGCGCGGCGTGATGGTGACACCGCTGCCGGTGGCCGCATTGCGGGCCTGGATCCATTCGATGTCGGTGGGCGCGGTGCTGGCGTTGACCACCAGGCGGAAACGGTCTTCGGCGAAGAAGTAGACGATCAGGTCGTCGATCACGCCGCCCTTTTCGTCGAGCATGCAGGAGTACAGCGCCTTGCCCGGCGTCTGCAGCTTGTCGACATTATTGGCCAGCAGGCCGCGCAGGAAGGCGCGCACATTGGCGCCGGCGAGGTCGACCACGCACATATGGGAGACGTCGAACATGCCGGCGTCGCTGCGCACGGCGTGGTGTTCCTCGATCTGGGAGCCGTAGTTGACCGGCATGTCCCAGCCGCCGAAGTCGACCATGCGGGCGCCGAGGGCGCGGTGGATGGCATTGAGGGGCGTGGCCTGGAGCGTCATGGGATGGATCTCTTCGGTTGCGAAAACGAAAAAAGGGCCATCCGCCGCATGGCTCGCGCGCGTTGCGCTGCGAATCCGCTGCGGCGGATGACCCCTCTGTCCTCGATACCTGAGAGATTACAAGGCGGTTCCTGGCGGAACCGGACCCTGTGCGCCCCTTCGGTGGACACGCTCACCGTCATTCATGCGAACGATGGCGGGTGTCGCTCTCCAGAGTACGGCGTGCATCGTGTGCATACTGCGCGCCGATCCGACCAGTCCATGGTGCCTGAGAGTTTTCGGGTGATACCCCTTCGGCGGCGCGATCTCTCGCGCGCTCTCCCGGCCGGATGCGCGAAATTTACGGGAGGCCCCTGGCTTTGTCAACGCGCTCTTTATCGACACGCTGCAGCCTGGCCGGGGCGGAGATCCATTGCCCTTGTTGCCCCTGTTAATGGCCCCTGTGGTTGCTCGGGGTGGTCACGTTGCCGATGACACCGCCCACGGCCGCGCCGCCGACCGTGCCCAGCGCATCGCCGCCGGTCAGCACTGCGCCGCCCACGGCGCCGACGCCGGCGCCGATGACGGTGTTACGCTGCTTCGGCGTCATATCCGCGCAGCCGACGAGCGCCACCAGCGCAGCCCCGACCAGCATCGCCCGTCCCCCGGTCTGAAGGAAATGCCTTTGCGTCCGCATGCTGCTTCCCCCTTTGTGTCTGACATGCCATTCCGGGCACGTACGACTTACTCGGCCATACTGATTAGAGGGTGAAGGCGGCGCGATTCTCCGGCACTTACGCAAAGTTACATCGATCAGACAAGGATCAGACCGGCAAAGTGGCGCGCAGGCAGGCCGGCGACGCGGCCGCCGCGTGTTAACATCGACCGCTTCGATCGACCGGATCGACCGCTTCGGCGGCCGCGCCCCGCATTGCGTATCCGTCACGCTCCGCTGCCTGCGGCCGCGCCCGGCGCGCCCTTCCGTACCCACTCCACTGCCACGCCGCCTTCCCGCGCATGACCCACGGACTCAATCCCGCCCAATCCGAAGCCGTCCGCTACCTCGACGGCCCCTGCCTGGTGCTGGCCGGCGCCGGCTCCGGCAAGACGCGGGTGATCACGCAGAAGATCGCCCACCTGATCGAAGACAAGGGCTTCGAGCCCCGCCACATCGCCGCGGTCACCTTCACCAACAAGGCCGCCAAGGAGATGCAGGAGCGCATCGGCAAGCTGATGGAAGGCAAGACCACGCGCGAGGGCAAGCGCATCCCGCTCAAGCAGCTCACCGTGTGTACCTTCCACTCGCTGGGCGTGCAGATCCTGCGCGCGGAAGCCGAGCACGTCGGCCTGAAGCCGCAGTTCTCGATCATGGATTCCGATGACTGCTTCGGGCTGGTGCAGGAGCAGCTCGCCACCACGGACAAGAAGCTGATCCGCAGCGTGCAGAGCACGATTTCCCTGTGGAAGAACGGCATGGTCGATCCCGAGGCGGCCATCGCCCAGGCCGCCGATGCCGACGAGCACCAGGCAGCGCTGGTCTACCGCAACTACGTGGCCACGCTCAATGCCTACCAGGCGGTGGATTTCGATGACCTGATCCGGCTGCCCGCCGAGCTGTTCGCGCGCGACGAGGCCGTGCGGCTAAAGTGGCAGAACCGCCTGCGTTACTTCCTCGTCGACGAGTACCAGGACACCAATGCCTGCCAGTACCAGCTGCTGAAGCTGCTGGCCGGCGGCTCCCACCTGCGCGCGCCGGCCTTCACCGCGGTGGGCGACGACGACCAGGCCATCTACGGCTGGCGCGGCGCGACACTGGACAACCTGCGCCTGCTGCAGACCGATTTCCCGGACCTGAAGGTGGTCAAGCTGGAGCAGAACTACCGCTCCACCGTGCGCATCCTGGAAGCGGCCAACGCCGTCATCGCCAATAATCCGAAGCTGTTCGACAAGAAGCTCTGGAGCGAGCACGGCATGGGCGATCCGGTCGCCATCAACCCGATGAACGACGAGGAGCACGAGGCGGAATCCGTCGTGTTCCGGCTCTCCGCCCACAAGTTCGAGCGCCGCGCGCAGTTCCGCGACTACGCCATCCTCTATCGCGGCAACCACCAGGCACGGTTGTTCGAACAGATCTTGCGCCGCGAGCGCATTCCTTATGTGCTGTCGGGCGGGCAGAGCTTCTTCGACAAGGCGGAGATCAAGGACATCTGCGCCTACCTGCGCCTGGTCGCCAATCCGGACGACGATCCCGCCTTTATCCGCGCCATCACGACGCCCCGCCGCGGCGTCGGCAACACCACGCTGGAGGTGCTCGGCACCTTCGCCGGCCAGGCCAAGGTGTCCTTGTTCGAGGCCGCCATGATGGGCGGCATCGAGGGCAAGCTGCAGCCGCGCCAGCTCGAGCCGCTGCGCGTGTTCTGCGAATCGATGGTGCGGCTGGCCGACCGCGCCGCCAAGGATCCCGCCACGGTGGTGCTCGACGACCTGATGGAAGGCATCCACTACGAGGCCTATCTCTACGACACCTTCGACGAGCGCCAGGCCCAGTCCAGATGGACCAACACGCTGGAGTTCCTCGAATGGCTCAAGCGCAAGGGCACTAAGCCCGAGGGTGAGGTGGGCGACGGCGAAGCCACCGGCTACGACACTGCCGACGGCTTCGGCAGCGAGGGCAAGAACCTGCTCGAACTGACGCAGACTGTAGCGCTGATGAGCATGCTCGAAGGCCGCGAGGAAGATCCCGACGCGGTGCGGCTGTCGACGCTGCACGCATCCAAGGGCCTGGAGTACCCGCACGTGTTCCTGGTCGGCGTGGAGGAGGGCATCCTGCCCCACTGCCGCGAGGACGAGGACATGAGTGACGAGAAGGTCGAGGAGGAGCGCCGGCTCATGTACGTGGGCATCACGCGCGCGCAGCGCAGCCTGCACATCAGCTGGTGCAAGAAGCGCAAGCGCGCGCGGGACACCTATTCCTGCCAGCCCTCCCGCTTCATCGGCGAGATGAAACTGGAAGAGGCGCCCGCGCCCAAGGACGAGGCGCCGGCGATGAGCCCCAAGGATCGCCTGGCCGGACTCAAGGCCCTGCTCGGCAACGGCAAGGCCGCCGGATGAAGCCCGGCCACGGTCCGCTGATACAAAGTGGATACATGGGGTTACTAGGCAGACAAGACCGGCACGGGCACCGGGGCTAGCATCAAACCTGTCCGCGGCCTTGCGTCGCGGGTACCGCTCCGGGCTTAACCCTTCTGTCCGGCGCGGTCGGGCATGCGTGCCCGGTTCTTCCCTGTTTGACGCCCTCGGCCTATGGCGCGGGGGCGTTCTTTTATCTGCTTGTATCTGCGTCTGCGCCCGGATGGCGCAGCAGATCCTATCGGAAAGGGCCGATCAGCGTGGAGAGTCGCGCCCGGGCCTGTTCCTGCCTTCCGGTTCCCCATTGCTGCCTAGGCCGCCGCGCATCCCGTGCATGGACGGTGGCATCAGGCCCAGCCAATGCGCCGCCTCCGGCATCGCGCGCAAGCGCTGGCGCTGAGCCGCATCCAGGCTTTCGTCCAAGGCCAGCCAGCGCTCGCTGACCGCGCGGCGATCCTTCTCCAGGGCATCGTGCAGGCGTTCCATGGCCTGCACGCGCGGACGCAGCGGCGCGCTGCCGTCTCGGATCGCATCGGGATCGCCGCCGTCGCGCAGGAAGCGCGCGCGCAGTTCCAGCGCATGCGCGCGCGCCTCGCGCGTGGCGGACTGCGCAGCCTGCCAGAGGGCGGTCTGCGCCGGGTTCAGGTTCAGTGCCTCGCGCAGTGGAACGGCCGCGCCGGCGCGCGCGGGCGGGTCCATCGGTGCACTTTGCAACGCGTGCGCCGGCAGGGCCAGCGCGGCGGCGGTGCCGAGCACGGCAAGGCTGAGGAGGAAGCGGGCGCGGCGTAGCGCGCCCTGCAGTCTGGTTGGGCTCGTCATGGGAAGGCTCCGTTAGCATCGAGGAAGGTCGATCGAGGAAGGCCGGCATCAGGAGGCGGATGGCCGACATTTCCATGCTATGCCCCGTTTCCGTGCGCAGTTTGAGCACTTCGTCACTGTGCGGACGCGTGTCCGTACATCCACCGGCCTGCGGGCGCCACTCTGTATCAGCGTCGATACAAAGCGGCCAAAGCCGGAGTATGCTGTGCTGCTACAGTGAGCGCCTGCGGCGCATGCCGCCTTGCTGAAATGAGAATGGAACCCTCCGCCACCGCTCCGCTTCAATTGCTCGTCGTCGACGACGACACCCAGATCCGCACGATGCTGGCCGACTACCTGTCGACCTTCGGCATGGCGGCCGACGGCGCCGAGGGCGGTGCGGCCATGCGCGCGGCGATGGCCGCCAAGACCTATGACCTGGTCATCCTCGACCTGTCGCTGCCCGGCGAGAACGGTCTTGCACTGTGCCGCGAGATCCGCGAGAACGGCGACACGCCCGTGATCATGCTGACCGCGCGCGCCGAACTGGCGGACCGCGTGGTCGGGCTGGAGGTCGGTGCCGACGACTACGTGACCAAGCCCTTCGAGATGCGCGAACTGGTGGCGCGCATCCATACCGTGCTGCGACGCAGCCAGGGCGGTCAGCGCCGGTCCGCCGCGGCCGCAGGCCACGACGTGCGCTTCGGCAACTGGCGGCTCAACACCACGCTGCGCCAGCTGGTCGATGGCGAAGACACGGTGGTGCCGCTGTCCAATGCGGAATTCCGCCTGCTGCTCACCTTCATCGAGCATCCGCACCGCGTGCTGGACCGGGAGCTGCTGATCAACCAGGCGCGCGGACGCGACCTGGACGTGTTCGATCGCAGCATCGATCTGCTCGTCTCCCGCCTGCGCCAGAAGCTGCGCGACGATCCGCGCGACCCCGTGCTGATCCGCACCGTGCGCGGCGAAGGCTACGTCTTCACAGCCACCGTGGAAGGCTGACGCCGTGCCGCTTCGCAGTCTGCTGGCGCGCTACGACACCATGTTCGTGCGCCTGTTCCTGGTGATGGCCTCGATCATGCTGGCCGTGCACCTGCTCGGCCTGACTGTCATCGAGAGCATCTTTCCGCGCCCCGGCTTCGAGCACCGTGAACACAGCACCACCGCTGCGGACGCGCGCCACGCGCAGCCCGCAGGTCCGGGTTTCGCGCCAGGCATGGAAGCCGGCCGCTTGCCGCCGCCTGGCGATCTCTTCGCCGCGGGCATGCCCCCGCCACCCCCGCCACCCCACGGGCGCCGCCTGCATGGGCTGTGGCCGCCGCGACTGGGCCTGCTGCTGCAACTGGCGGCCATCGTGGCCGCCTCGTGGGTGGGCGCGCGCCTGCTGGCGCGGCCGATACAGCAGCTGGCCAGCGGCGCTGGCCGCCTCGCCCAGGACGTCAACGCCCCCCAGCTCGATGAGGGCACCGGGCCGGTCGAGGCGCGCGCGGCAGCGGTGGCCTTCAATCACATGCAGCAGCGCATCCGCACGCAGATGGGCCAGCAGTCGCGCTTCCTGGCCGCGGTTTCGCACGACCTGCGCACGCCGCTGACGCGGATGAGCCTGCGCATCGAGCGCGTGGAGGACCGCGACGTACGCTATCGCCTGCGCCAGGACCTGGCCGAGATGAACGGCCTGATCGACTCCACCCTGTACTACCTGCGCGACCGCGACAGCGGCGGGCCGCGCCAGCGCGTCGACGTGCTCGCGCTGCTGCATGCCATCGTCGACGACGCGGCCGAACTCGGCCAGGACGTCGCGCTGGAGGGACAGGCCGCGCCGCTGCTGGCGTATCCGGCGGAACTGCGCCGCGCGGTGGTCAACCTGATCGAGAACGCGCACCGCTACGGCGGCGCCGCCCGGATCCTCCTGAACGACGAGACGGAGCGCGTGGTGATCGACGTGTGCGATGACGGTCCCGGCATTCCGCACGAGGAACTGCCGCGCGTGCTCGAGCCCTTCTACCGCGTGGAGTCCTCGCGCAGCCGGGCCACCGGCGGCGTCGGCATGGGCCTGTCCATCGCTGCCGACATCGTGGCGCGCCATGGCGGCGAGCTGGCGCTGGCCAATCGCACCGAAGGCGGACTGCGCGTGCGCATGGTGTTGCCGAGAGTCTGATGCGCCGCCCGGCGGGCGCGCAATCCATGCAGGCTTGACCGCCGTCAATCTGCTAGCGCCGCGCGGGAGCTAGCATGGGCCGTCAAGAATCCGTCCGCAGAGGGCGCCCCCATGTCCTGTCCTACCCCTTACGCACCGCGCGCGGTCGACCGCCGCGCGCTGGCCGATTTCCGCGCACTGGCCGGCCGCATTGACGGCAACGGTCCGCGCTACACCTCCTATCCCACCGCCGACCGCTTCCATGCCGGCGTCGGCGAAGCCGACTACCTCGCGGCGCTCGCCCACAGCGGCGCCGCGCCGGATGCGCCGCTCTCGCTCTACGTGCACGTGCCGTTCTGCGAGAACATCTGCTACTACTGCGGCTGCAACAAGATCATCACGCGCGACCACGGGCGCAGCGCACGCTACGTGCGCTACCTGGCGCGCGAGACCGCGCGCGTGGCCGAAGGGCTGGGCGCGCGCCGGCAGGTCCTGCAGTCGCACTGGGGCGGCGGCACACCGACCTTCCTCGATGAGACCGAGATGCGCAGCGTGATGAACACGCTGCACACGCACTTCGACCTGCCCGCGCACGGCGAGCATTCGATCGAGATCGACCCGCGCGTCGTCGACGACGCGCGCATGGCGCTGCTGGCCGAACTTGGCTTCAACCGTATCAGCCTGGGCGTGCAGGACTTCGACCCCGAGGTGCAGCGAGCGATCCATCGCGAGCAGTCGGTGGAGCAGACGCGCATGGTGGTGGATGCGGCACGCCGGCTGGGCATGCGCTCCATCAGCATGGACCTGATCTATGGCCTGCCACACCAGAATGCGCAGCGCTTCGCCGTCACCATCGAGCGCGTGCTGGAGATGCGTCCGGAACGCCTCTCGGTCTACAGCTACGCGCACCTGCCCCATGTATTCAAGCCGCAGCGGCGCATCGACGAAGCCACGCTGCCGGCGCCGGGCGAGAAGCTGGAAATCCTGGTCGCCACCATCGAGAAGCTGACCGCGGCCGGCTACGTCTACATCGGCATGGACCACTTCGCGCTGCCCGACGACGACCTGGCCGTGGCCCAGCGCGAGGGCAAGCTGCAGCGCAACTTCCAGGGCTATTCGACCCATGCCGGCTACGACCAGATCGGCCTGGGCGTGTCGGCGATCGGCGCGGTGGCAGGCCGCTACGTGCAGAACGCACGCACGCTGGATGACTACTACGCCGCGCTGGATGCAGGCCACCTGCCCGTGATGCGCGGTTTCCAGATGTCTGCCGATGACCACCTGCGCCGCGAGATCATCGGCGCGCTGATGTGCAACGGCGTGCTCGACACCGCTGCGCTGGGCGCGTCCCATGGCATCGATTTCGAGGCTGTCTTCGCCGCGGAACTGGCCGACCTGGACCGGCTCGCAGCCGATGGCCTGGTGGTGCACACTCCCGGCAGAGTCGAGGTGACCCCGCTCGGGCGCCTGCTGGTGCGCCGCGTGGCCATGGTGTTCGACGCCTACCTGCGGGCCGATGCCGCACGCCCGCGCGTGGCCGCCGACGAGGCTGTGGTCGCACCGCTGGTGCGTTACTCGCGCGTGGTGTAGCCAGTATCGGCAGCCCGGCGCCCGGGCTGGCTCCGGTCACCGGACACAAAAAAGCCCGCGGCATGCCGCGGGCTTTTTGCTTGGGGGAAGACGCCGGCCTTACTTGGCGGCGGCGGCCATGTAGTCGGCCGCGGCGAGCACGTCGCTGTCCGCGCCGGCGTAGCCACCCTTGGGCGGCATCACGCCCTTGCCCTTCAGCGCATAGTTGTGGACGACGTCCATGCCTTCCTTCAGGCGCGGCGCCCAGGCGGCCTTGTCGCCGAACTTCGGCGCACCGGCCACGCCGGCTGCGTGGCAAGCAGCGCAGACCTGCTCATAGACCTTCTTGCCGGTGTCGGCCGAAGCGACTGCCGGGGCCGCTGCGGCAGCGGCAGCGGGTGCAGCTGCAGGTGCGGCGGCAACGGCGGCCGGAGCCTCGCCTGCCGGCGCAGAAGCCGCTGCGGTGGCACCTGCCGCGGCCGGGGCGGCGGGCTCGGGGAACTTGGCGCCGCCAGCGTCGGCCATGTAGACCACGGCGCGGCCCAGTTCGTAGTCGCTATAGTCGTCGGGGGTGGTGCCGGCGCGCGCCTGCATCGCGCCCTTGCCGTGCATCACCGAGTTGAGCAGGCCGTCGAAGCCCTGGCCGATGCGCGGGGCCCAGTCGCCGGCGTTACCGTACTTGGGTGCGCCTGCCGCGCCGGTGGCGTGGCAAGCCGAGCAGACTTCCTTGTAGACCTGTTCGCCGGTCTTGTAGACGCGCGGCGCGTTGACGTCCTTCAGTTCGAGCGAGGCGATGGGCTTGATGCGGTCGGCGACGGCTTCTGCGGTATCCGTGGCGCCGGCGCCTTCCTTGGAGCCGTGGCCGACGAAGTTGACCAGCAGGATGATGACCAGGATCGGCACCAGGAACGCGGCGATGACTACCGCGATCAGCTGCTTGGGCGTCTTGATGGGAGACTCGTGTTCGTCGTGTGATTGTTGGACGTCGCTCATGTGCTGAACTCTCGTTTTTTGCAGGAAACCTGTCTGGCTGTCTGGCCGCACGCGTTCAGTTCTGATCGGTTCGGCCTCTTCTTCTGGCGCCACCATTCGCGCCACGGTTGCGTCAGCGGTGGGCCATTGCTCCTCCTGCTGGCGCCGCCGCGACTACTGCTGCGCACCAAGTGATGCGAAGCGGTCCCGTCCTTGCACAAATAGCTTGCGATTATAGCGGCAAAGCCCTACAGGCAGCGGCGAAAGCGACGGCTGCGTGACCTGGCTCAAATTGGCGGTCGCGCCCGTATTGGACGCGTGAGGACAAACAGGGTATGCTATGCGCCTTTCCGGCGAAGGCTGTCGTCTTCGCCACCTGCTCTGCGCGCCCGTAGCTCAATGGATAGAGTACTGCCCTCCGAAGGCAGGGGTTGCTGGTTCGATCCCAGCCGGGCGCGCCAATCCTGACAAGGGATTCCAGCACTTTTCCCCTGTGGCGGTAGGCAAAAACTGGCGGAAAAGACAGGATCTCCTTACGCCAGGTGACCCAAAAGAATCACCGAGGGCGCTCAGCTCCTAGTTTTCCGCCTTCGCACCGGCTTCGACGCCTCGCGCGCGCCAGTAGGCTTCCTGCACTTCGCTCCAACCAAGGCGGACCCCGCACTTCTCCAGATCGGCAAGGACTCGTCGACGAGTCGGCGACTCTCCTCGGGCGACGATTTCCTGATGCGCGCGACAGTACGCCTCAATTCGGCCCCTGGCGCGATGGGCCGACTCATGACGTTTGCGATTTCGCGATGCCTGCACGACTTCCCTAGCTCTGTCGGGGGAATGGCGCCGGATGTACTTTTGGTTCACCCCTGCTGCCTGGGCCACCTCCATCAGAGTCAACTGCTGGCTTTGGACTTCGTCGATCTTCTTTTCAACGGCGCTCCAGTTCAGCTTTCCGTTCCTGCAGCGCGGAGCATGGAGCTGAAGAGGCGCCTTCGTTAGCTGAGGCTTGTACCGAGGCACGATGTCATTGTTTAAAAGCACGTCGGAAATCAAACAATCAAACGCTTGCGCCATCCGCACGACCGCAGGGAAGGACGGAACTACATGTCCATGGAACCACCCGTGCATGTTGTTCTTTGTCGAGCCAAGCATTCCGGCGAGCTTCGAATACCGTCCATTGGCCACTTTGCGGGTCATCTGATGGAGAAAGTCTTTAACGCCCTCGCCATTCACCTGGGCACCTTTTACCCATCGCGCGTTGTCGAGGAATTCGCCGACTCGTCGTGCCGCATCGATTTCATTAGCCTCGGCTTCGCATGTCGGCGTGTTGCTAAGGTCGTAGGCGCATTTTGGGCAGACGCCAGGCACATATCGCCCATACGGCTTCGAAGGTTCGCCGTGCAATTTGCAGTACGGACAATTTTCGGGCAGCCGAACACCGTGAGTAGGGCATGCGCGAACAACATCGATGCTCCACAGGAGGCGGTTGTACACAGGGCGCCGCTGCTCCACATTCGCCTTGTAGCAGTGCGGGCAGAACCGTTGCGACTGTGCAAGCAACTTCGACTCCGGCAGCAGATGGGCGACCGGCAACAGCGTCAGCAACTCCAGATTGGGCTGGAGCGTGAGTTCACTAAGGGCATCGCACCAATCTCTTGCTTGTCTCCCGCGCCCACGGTTTGCCGGGTGGTTCCAAGTATCCATCACGCGAGAGCGCTCGACCCCCCGTTTGCGCAGGACATGCGGAATCACCATTCGCCACGCAAGAGTGCCAGGAGGCAAATGATGTGCGTCGCTGACACGCATAAAGAAACTCACCAGATCCTCCAGGGTCTGTCCGCACGATCCCATGATCGGGATTGCACTTAGCAAAGAGCGAGGCGGAAGTTCGTCTGGCCAATGCGACACCGTGCTGAGTTCGACGCAGATTTCATTACTAACCGTCATGCTGTCGCTCCCTCCGCATCAATGCCTTCCTGTTCGTCTTCGTCCTCGAGCTTACCCGCGGCCTTCAGTCGCGCTCGAATGGCTTCTTCGCTCGCAGCGTACTGCGGCTGAGACGTCCAGTGCTCGAATGGCTTCATGTGTTCTTCGCCTAGGATGATGTCTTCGATGATCGTGTTGCGCTTTGCGTCGGATGGCATGGCATGCCAGAGATACTCGTCACTCCATGTGCCAGGGTTCGTCTCCTTCAGTGAAGCCTCCACAACGGCTTGAGTGATCGTATCGGCGGTTAGGCCGCCAAGCCGACAGCATCCTTCATAGAGAGTCGCAGCGTGACGCATGAGGTCAGGCGCCTTTGCAAGCGGCAACGCATGGGCCAGCGTGTTGAGGTAAATGCAGTAGTTCTCAAACGAATCGAAGCGCCGAAAGTGCACAACGTTCACGCGCCTGGCCAGTTGTGCGGTCGTTTCGATGATCCTCTCTGCTCCGTACGCTCCCAGCATGAGAACATTCATTCCCCCAGCATTGGCCAGAGACTTGAGCACGTTCCCGTAGACCTTTGCGTCCGCCGCCGAGTCTACAAAGTGCCCGCACTCGTCAAGAATCAGGTGTCGAAGCTTGCGATTGACGATCGCCCGCTCGAACGCCGCTCGCAGGCCCGGCTTGTAATTCGGCATATCGCCGCCGTTGTACGTCGAGTTCTCTGGCGCGATGCGCTCCTCCGGTAGCGCGTCATGCATTGCAATCCCACATCGCCGATGAAAGAGATTCCAGTCAACGCCACCTTCCTTCTCCGATGGTGGGACCTCGACGTAAGCCGAGGGCACGCAGCTTGGGTCGTCACGTAAGTCGGCTGAAAACTGCTGCAAGGAATGCTCCATCATGCAGCGTGCCAGCGTAGTCTTGCCCACGCCAGTCGGTCCCACTACGACGGTGATCGAGATACCGGTGCCGGGTGTGAGAAGGCGAGTGACGTTTGTGATTGCTTCCTGAAGCTGTGGGTGAATGGCGCGTTGCTGACGCATGTACTTGATTTTGATCTGAACATTGCCAGCGATCGCTTCGGCTTTTGTGAGCTTGGCCATCATCGTCTCTGCTGATTGCTGCCAGGCGATTTGCCTGGCTAGACATGGAAGAAAGTGCCACCTGCGCTATTGCAGGTGGGGACGGTGCTTCTGTGCGTAGTGCGCCGGCGTTACTGCATGGGATACAGATCGTTCGGGCCGAGCTTAGGGGCCGGACGCGCGACTGGGGGTACGTAGGCAGGCATGGGCTTGGGCTTGCTGCTCTTGGCCTTCGCCGGCGGAACCGTTCGAACAGTCGAGCCCATGCCCCGCATCTCGTAGACGTCCTCGATATCGAAGTCATCCTTTTCCGCGACGCTGGCGTTGCGAGGCAGCTTTCTGAAGACAATCAACCGTTCGATGTCGGCCGCCGTCACGTCGCGTCCAATCCGTCGCAGCGAGATGCGCATCGAATCCATCATGTATCGCAACTCGATTCGGCTCATACGTTTGGTCGCGGCAAAAAGATGGCAGATGCATCGCTTCCATTCGCCATCAACATTCGCAAACGCCACACCGGCGTTCCACGGATCCAGCTTCACTTCTACAGACTTCTTGTGGTGCTTGGGGCTGGCAAAATCGGGACACCAATAGTGCAAGTGCCCAATCTTCACGCCACGCAAACGATCCACGATCCGGGTGCGATCCTTAACCGGCGGAACGCACGTAAGCACGCAAAATTGCGAGTCATAAGTGACCCGACGATTGAGCCGCCAACCGGTCTCGGTGAGTCGGCGCTCCATGTAGGAGCGTGGTGCCTCTTGAATTGCAGGGTGAACCTGGTTGGCGTAGATCTCGAAGAAGAAATAGTCCAACAAGCCGTGCAGTTGAGGCAACGTAGGCGCATCAGCGTTGATCGGATTGACCTGCTTGGTGACCCTCCGCACTTGAAGCGTGGCCTTGGTATTGCCGGCAAGATTGTGGATCAGCATCTTGTCGGTGGTCCCAAAGAGGCGTTCACAAACCGCGCCGAACCTAGCCTTATGGGGCGGACGGTATCGAATGCCAGTTCGCGTGGCGATGAGAAGTTGGTCAAAGGCCCATGAGTGGAACTCCTTTCCGTTGTCCACCACAACGAGCGAGGGCATTCGGCCGTGGCGATGGACAATGTCCCTACACAACATCATGCAACTCACGATACTCGGCGCATGCACGCTGAGGTAAAAGCCAACCACCACACGCGTTTCAGCGTCAATTGCAAGCGAAAGCCACGGCCGAATTTTGCGGATCTTCCCGTTGTGAAGCCGGATGGGCACCCGGAGCATCAACTTCGTGTGATCGAAGTGGACCATCTGAAACGGACGGACGCCGTTGATCTTCGTTTCTCGCTTGAGATAGTCGACGGCCGGTGTCTCCTGATACGCGGCACGAGAGCCGCGTCGGTGTTCTACGGACTTCCGTCGGTTGTATTCCTTGGCAAAACTCTGGCGCGAGCAAGCCTTGATGCTGCGCTGGTGGCATGTCACCCTGTACTCGCGGTAAGCGTCCGCTGTGAGGCGATCGGTGGGATTGTTGTCGGCATTCGCCATCTCCGCGATGATGTGAATCGTCTCATCGCCCAGCTTGGATTTCTTGCAGCCACGCAGATGCTTCTTGCTCACGAGTGCGAGAAGCTGTTGATGCTCGGATGGGCCAGCATCGCGCACGGCGCGGCGATAGCGAGAGAGTGTTCGGTTCGAAAGGGGCGTTGTGACGGGACCGAGGAAGGATGCACGGACGAGATTGAGGCGTTTGCGCGCTTCAATGAGCTGGGCTTCCGTAGGGACAGCTACCGAAGACCAATCCACTTCACCCAGTGCTCGCTTCGAGACAAGCTGAATCGTACCGCCTTCAACAGCCCTGGCCAGATCATCGACCTGCCACGGCTGGTGCCGTCCTTTCCCGTCACGGAGGATGCAATTTTGGCCGTTCAGCAGTTCGACAACGAGGATCTCGTCGCCGTGCCGAAGTTCGGCGCCGACCTCGAGATTTGTATCCAGATATTCTTCGACAACGTGGGAGACGGGGCGACTCGCTTGCACCATTTCGAGATGCGCTTGTGTCTCGCAGATGATGGTGTCGTGATGATTGGAGAGGTCATCATGCAACAGATCCACGAAGACGAGTCCGTCTGCAATGGCCTTGTAGGCGTGATCGGCCGTAAGCCGAGGGCCTGCAAACTCCACTGGCTTAACGTACTGGTCATCGCCTTCTTCTTCGGTGGGTGTCGCACCAGGAAGAAGGTCAGCCAAAGACAATGTGTGATGACGCGCGAGAATTTCCTGCATGAGCCTCCACGCCGTTGGGTCCAGCGCGGGCGCGTCGACTTCGCGATAGTCGGCCAGGAACTCGATGTTCTGAATGAGTTGTGGCGGGTTCTCTTCAGCAGTGTGAATCGAGTAATCGATACCCATCTTCGCGAAGTACTCTTCGCGCTCCGGGCATCGGTACCCGTTCTCTGTCTTCTCGTAGCGATATGGAAAGAGACGAACGAGTTCGTCCATGTTCTCGCGGGTCTTCCATTCTTCCAGCAGGAACCTGTTCTCAGTGATTCGCAGGATGTCCGGGGTATAGCGGGCAGGCGATTTGTATGGCTTCCGTGGAGAACCGTCTCGTCGGGTTCCCTTTGGCTGAACCACCAAGTCGATGACCCGCGAGGGCGGCTGGACGTAGAACTCCTGGGTTTCCATGTCGTAATCGTAGCGAAGTACCGCACCTTGTTCCGCGTAAAGACTTTCGGTCGAGATGCGTTGAGCCATTTTGCGACTCATGTACTTCGACACGACATTGCCCTTGCGGGAGCTAGGTGTGCGAGAAGGGCCAAACTTTCGCGCCTGGCGGATGTAGTCTCGGCCGGCTCTGGGGGTGCCCTGTTGCTCGAACCTCGACTCGAGCTCTGCAGCAGTAAGTCTTGCCATGGTGTGTCCTCTTAAGTTGGAAGTTGGACGTGTCTTCAACTCACGTGCGCAGCCTGTTCACACGCCAACCGTCAATCGCTTCGAAGCGAGATGCGATGGGTCGACGACGCTGACGTTGAATGGGTGGCACAAATTCGCGCGCCAACCGATCGAGCTCGGTGGCGCGCAGCGATCCCTCAGTGCATTGCGATATCGCGACCGAGGTTGTGAAGGATTGCAGTGAGGCCCTGGGAACTCTTGAGCGAGAGGCCTCGCCGAGTTGGAACGGACGGGGTTCGGTGATGATGCGCGGTCTGATGTCGAGCTCTGGCCCGAGACGCGAAAGTGCAGCGCTGACGAATGACCTCTTCAGCTTGCTCGGCAAGCATGGTTGCCGCAGCCAGATTCAATTCTTCGATGAGGCAGTCAAAGTCGTAGTTATCGATGAAAGTCGTCTTCATTTTCTGAAAGAAGAGTGAGCGCGTCCCTGCATCCGGAAATGCATTGAAAATAGACGAGCGAGTTAGCGGCCGGCGCTAGTGCGCGAAGGCCGGAAAGCGGGCGAGCACAGGCGACGGACTACGGGAGTCCGCGTCCGAACGTGATGCCGTTAGGGGCGAATGTCGGGATGGCGCCGAACAGGCAACTGGCCACGCGCCGACACGGTGCAGCCGCGGAAACGGCATGTACCGAGGGGGCGTTTTTGAGGGTAGGCGAGAAAATGTGGACGAAAATCCACAATAATGTGATGCATGATACTCTCAAGTGTCAAAAAAGTGAGCAAAGGCCCGCCTAAAGGCGAACGTTTACCTTGACGCCCAGAGTCGCACCTGAGAGTATACGCGCGCGTCCCAACGCGGCGCATTCACAGATGCGTCTCAAGGGCCAAGCATTAGGTCGCACTTTTGCTTGGCCCTTATTCCGTTTACGCACGGGTCAATCTCAGACCCGTGCCCCCCGGCAGGTGCCAAGCAAAAGTGCGACCTAAATTCTGTGCACCACTCCGCTGATTCCTGTCTACGTCCTCCCTGCCGTCGCATTGCAGGGGCTCGTCGCATTCATCGCTGCCATAGCAGCCCACGTCGCGGTACGGCGTGCATGATATACGCGCGAAAAAAGAATTGGCAATAGTTTTCGGTCAAGAAATTCCCGCCGCGAATGCTTGTCAATTCTTGCTCGAGTTGCTATATCGCGAGCGACCCTCTCATTGCGAATTTTGCAAAGATCCCCGAGCAATTTCTGCTAGCCCGTGGCGCGAACCTGGGAACTGTGAAAAAGATGGCTCAGACGCTCCAGTGAGTCTTTCAAATAATTCCGAAAGGCCGCATCCAAAAGGTTGTCGTCATCGCAGAAAAAAATGGCTCGATGTTGGAGTGCTCTGCTGATCGGTTCGTTGATGTCCTCAATGATGATCCAGTAGGGGTTGTGTCGTTGTTCGATGCTTGTCGTGATGATCTGTCCTCGCGAGGCCAAGACCATTGGAGAATCGCTTGACGGGGCATCGTCAGCCACCGGATGCGATGCGACCATCAACGACGAAAACCCCTTGTTTATAGGTACTTTTGTGGATCCTCGTGATGTCATGAAGAGCCTGAATGGGGCGCCTGCGGGGAGACACTTGCGCAGCAGATCGCAGCCCTTATTGATCGCCGCCCCGCGGCTTCCATACGCAGGCTCGACAGCGTGTCGGCGATGTCTTTCGCGCCCGTCCAGGAAGACATCGTCATTTACGTACAGGTCGATCTCGTCTTCGAAGAAATTCAAGGTTTTTTTCATGTGAATTTCGATAGAAAAATATTGCGAAAATTAGACGAAATTTCACGGAGGACGCTGTCGGGGCGGGGGCGCGTGCGGCAGGGAGGCGACAGAAGTTTGAGGCGGTCTTGAACAACTCAATGACACTCCACTGGAAGTGTATAATAGGTATTAAACGCGATTAATCTTTTGCTACTGAACGCGATGCGAAAAGATGCGTCATGGAGATCGTCTCTGTTGGGCGTCTGCAAGGCACTCAATGAGCGCAGTTAGTGTGTGTACCGATTTTGGGTCGGCGATGCCGTTCGTGTGAGGGAAGACGAACGACCGCGTTCCGAACTCGGGAAGCGCCTGCGTAGGCTCGCTGTCGATGAGGATCGGGAGCGCCGGATGGCGCCATCCGAGGTCGCGTCGCAGCCAGTCGCGGCGTGGAACATTCTTGCGGAATCTGAAATGACGCGAGCCTGGAATCGTCGCGCCAGCGATGTAAGATTGAAGTTCTAACGGAAGTTGGCGCAGCGAAGTTATGTAGCCGACCGAAGCGACCCACCAGGTGTGGAGAACGATTTCGGTATCTGGATGCGAGGCGAGCAGCGAGGCAAGGAGGCCGCAATGCTCGAAGAGTTTGTGGTTGCCGGCGTGAGATAGCCGGGGCAGTTTTCCTTCGCCCATGGTCACACTGCGTGGGTGAAGGACGCCATCGAAGTTCAGGTAGATCGTGCTCAGCACAATGAGCTCCCTAGAGATGTTGGCCACTTTACGGTCATCGCCAAAGCGTCAAGCGCGGGATTAGAATCGGGACGTCTCACATTCCGACTTTGCTGTCGCGACGTTGGAAGGGGCGGCGTTTGACTCAAAGACTCCAAGTCTGCGTGTCCTGTTTCGAGGGAAGAACTCGTGAGCCATACGGAATCTGCTTGGACTCGCCTGGCGTCGCGCACAGCTCGCGGACTACTCGTTCGAAAGGGGGTCACACACGAAGAGCTGATTCGGCGCCTCGCGTCCCTTGGCGTCGTTGAATCGGCCCGCGCGGTCGAAGGGAAGCTGCTGCGAGGTTCGTTCCGCTTCAGCTTCTTTCTGCAGATCCTTTGTGCAGTCGATTCCGACCATCCTGCTCATTGGAAGCACGTCATCGAGGGCAGCGCCAACTGGGACGATGCTTCATCCAGGATTATTCGAGCCGAACTGCGCGCGAACGCCGCGTCCGTACAAGAAGTTTGTGCCGCGCTCATCCGAAGCGGTATGGCACTGGATCCGCCAGCGACGGAGGTCGCTGTGGACAAAGGCACGTTCTCACTCGTGCTCTTTCTGCAATTCTGTCTGGTATTGCAGATCCCGGAGATCGGAAGCTTCGTCGATCTCTCCGACATCCGTCGTACCGCAGAAGAGGCGTTGCCCGCGTAGCGATCGCCGGAGTTGTTAAGCATCTACGTATGGGATAACCCTCACCACCATCGTAGTGCGAAGCACGACAATTTCAAGCGATGGTTACACATTGGCCCAGAGGCAATGTGTCAAGCAACCTCGGCCGCGGAGTCTGCAAATCAGCGTTTGACTTCGCTGGACGGTGGACTATAGTCCGTCTTGCATCAGTTCTTGATGCAATCGTTACGCGATAAGTAGAACGAAACTGCGTAGCCGTCTACCTCCCCCGCCAACCGCTGCAGTTCCACACGGTCCTCCGTAGCCATCCCACGAGCCGTCAGAGAGGCTGCTCGGCTGAGCCGCAACGTCTGGCGTCCCTTGCGAGCATCATGGAAACGAAATTCAAGGGACCTATCAACAGGTCACCCCCTGTCGACTTGCAACCCGTCGTCGCATTGGTGAACTGGCGCATCGTTCAATCGCCCTTCAGGACAAAGCACTTCATCGGGGTGAGCATCGAGGAGGGCTGTGCCCGAGTTAGTAGTGCGATTGTCGCGTTTGACGAGGCATCGTGCACAGGATTCACCCTCTCCGGCCGGGAGTATCACTTGCTAGGTGAGTCTGCTGCAGACGACGACGCGTCCGACCTGTTCACGGCGATGTACGGCTGCGCGCCCGTTGAAACGGATGTGGATGGCATTGCCGCGAACGGGGCACGCGCACACCAAGTCAATCACTTCCACGACGAGAGCGATTCCTCTTCTGACTCCTCCAATGGGTTGGACGGAGAAGGCCTCGACTAAGGAGCCCTCAATGACCGATATCACTGAACTCACAAACTGGCGGGTGTTTGCCACATCGACAGGCAGCATTCACTTCGCGGGGTACCGTCTTGAGGACAATCGACCGTACGTGAGTCCTGCCATTTTGTTCTATGACGCAATGTACAAGACCGGTGTCTCCTGGAGCGGTGCAGAGTTCATCCTTCTTGGTGAGCACGCCGCCAGTCGGCTCGATGCGGTGGTGGCGCCATACGTCGCGTTCGACGACAGACTATCGCGGCTGATGGACCTGAGCCAGATCTATTCGTGCGGGCTCGCTTCAAAGCCCGTTGGAAGCGCGTTTCGGATTTCGGCAGGACTACGGGCAACTTGGCGGGCTGGCGGTTTCGGGGCACGGGTAGCTCCGCCCGCGAGCCGCAGTGGCGCCGCCGTACGGGAGCAGCGATCTACCGTGAAGGTGCACGGGCACTGCAAACACACGGGGCTTCGCTCATAGGATCTCACCGGCTCTCGGATGGGATATAGCCATGAAGATCGTCGGACGCCGTAAGCCACGCCCGCGCATTGAGGTCGGCACGGAGAATGCGGCACCGAGAATGTCTACGAGAGGATCTGGGAACCCGGATGCGCAAATGATGCCCTACAACGCGATGATCGCGATGGCGATCGATCATGCAATTGGCCAAAAACGCATGACGCGGGAGAGCGCGGCGGCCGCGATTGACTGCCCTGAACTCACCCGATCCTCAACAGAAAATTCTCTAACGTAAGCGCCTCGAGAATTGGATCACTTCTCGTCCAGATCAAGCGGTTGCCATGCTCAGTGCTAAACGGGCATCGACTGATTGCGCCGAGGGCCGATGCTGCGGCTAACGGATGCAGCATCGCAGCCGAGCTTCACGCGACCAACTTGGGGTTCACCCTGAAGGAGAACAACTATGAACGTCGCAGCTAAGCAGTCCGGGCGACCAAGCGTCCCTTCAGAGGTACTCCATTGTCGGTGGCTATACGCTGCGGCACCTGGTATCGATGCTTTCTATTCGAATGACCGTACAGGCAAATGGTGCGTCTTCAAGCCACGCGAGAGCATCGACGCCGCGTGGCGGACCGTCCAGGCGCTCGTAGCGGCCGGGCAATTTCCCTGTGCAAAGTCCTCGACAGCAGCGTCGAGTAGCTACTACTCCGATTTCGTCATCTGTGTGTACACGACCGATTGGTCGGATATGGGAGCGCTGCTCGAATCCAGGGAAATTCTCCGCCTCGCTGGATTCGAAGAGAGACTCGGGTACAAGCGGGACGTAGACACCGCGAACGGCGTGTACGGGCCGAACGAGTGGTTTCTCAAGCTTTGAGAAGAGCAAAGCCTGGCCGCAGCCTGAGACGATCCAACAACGACGGCTCGCACGCAAGAACCCCAAGGAGGGCGCCCCAAAGCGCTGACAGCAGGCGAATCCTAAGAGCAGAAAACGTACGTTACGCGAACCGGCCCAGGTTATAGATGACGACGACCCAATGAACTTTGTCGACGTGGCGAAGCGCTTGTCCATCAGCATCCCGTACGCCTTAACGCTGATGGAAAGCGGGGCGCTAGGAAAGGTAACTGTAAAGGATGGAGTGTCGTATGTGCTGTCCACAGCCGTCGAGGCCTATCGCAGGGCGCAACCACGACGCGCTGGTAAGGCGGGCGAAGTTTCAGAGTCGGAGGGATTGGATGAATGCGACGACCTTCACCCCATTTCAGGACCCAAGAAGCGCTGAGCAGCAAGAGGTCGCCGACATGCCCGAGCAATCATGCACACGGACCCGATGTGTGAGATCCCGCAACGCCGGTGGTCGCCGTTGTACCGGGTATCGGCTTCAATAGCAGTTTGCTGGCCGGCGCTTCGCGACCCTTCTGCGACGTTCGACACAACTACCCTGGTTGGCTGTGATGGTCGAGAAAGCGCCATTCGACTTGGATTAGGGGATGGCCGAAGCCAGCCTAATAGCTGCCACCCACGCCTCGCGCTGTGGATGTGTTGGCGAGGAAGCAGGCGTCCCGGCTCCACGCCCGCGGCATTCGAGACAACGTCCTCAAAACGGCCCCGCCGACGGATCTGGAAGTCACTCCAGTCGGCAGGGCGCCCAGACGTGGCTATTCCTGGCTGTTGTCGGTCACGCCACGCAGGTATTCGATGCAGGCGACGTAGGCGCTCCGGTCCGGGATTTGCACCTGTTCATCGTGCATTGCCGCCGTGAAGTGTGACCAGTCACGCAGGATCTGCTCGCCCAGTGCGAGCGATGTCAGTCCATGCGCGTTAGCTTGGTAGGGCAAGCCAGCATCATATTCCACCAGAAGCGGCATGATCTCGGTACGTCCAAGCCTGACGGCGGTGTGCAAGGCGTTGTTGCGCTCACCATACTCGACGTTCCGCGACTCTGGCATGCGCGCGAGAATGGCAACGACGCACTCGGACGAGCCGCCCCTTACCGCGGCGTGCAGCGGCGTCCTGCCCAGATAGTCCTGCTGGTCAACAGCAGCGCCGGCTTCGAGCAGCGCACCGACAATCTGAACGTCGCCGGCGTCCGCCGCCAGCATGAGCGGGCTTTGCCGCTTGAAATCCGCCAGGTTCGCTTGTTCAGGCCACGCTTTGAGCAGAAGGCAGATCGCGTCGCGGCGCCGTTCGAGGTGCGCGGCAAATTTAGCGACATCGCCGGCCAGTTCGTCCGGAAGCAGGGCGCTCAGGAGCGGCATGTTCGCGTCGGAAATGTTGAGAAACTTCAGCCAGATCAGCAGGACAGAATCGCCGCGTACGCTGTCCGTCTGCTTATCGTGAAGCGCTTTGGCATTGCTGTCGAACCACCGCTGAAGGCTGTCCCAGTCTCCTTCTTCGATCATCCGGAATGTTTCACTCATGAACGTCTTTGCCTGGTCCGCGATGAGCGGGCGCCGCCTTGCATAGCCCGGATATGGCTTGTAGAGGTCGTCCCAGAAGTGTTCGGCGACCTGCTTCGCAACCTCCTCAATGCTGATGTTCATGGGGTCGCCTTCGATCATGTTGTGCATCAGCATGATGCGGTACTGTCGTTCATGCTTGGAGGGCATGAGACGCCGGTCCGCGACGAGCGTCGCGAAGAGGTCATGCGCCGCCTCGCCGATCATCGATCCGAAGTTGCGCTCAAAGCCACGGTCGACTGCCTGCTTGAAGAACTCGGCGGCCTTGCGGAATTCGTTGCGCGCGAGACAATGCTTCGCGCGATATTGCAGGAGCGGCAGCGCCCAAAGATCTCGGCCGGGGCTGCTCTCGGCTTCCTCCAGCAGCGCCTCGACGCGCTGTTCGACGTCGCCTGGCCTGTCCGAGATGTCGCAGTTGATCAGACTTCCGAGTGCACAGACAATCGCGCCGACAGTCTCTTCGGGTGACTTCGCGACTTCACGCAGTCGCACAAGCGCGGCCTCCCGCGCCCTCGGCGAGATGTCGTCGGACAAGGCCAACTGGCTGACCACGGAGTAGTCAGATTCCGTCTGCAAAAGGCGCCACGGCGAATGCCTGCGGAACAGGTCTTTCAGTTCAAGCTCCCGTTGCAGAACCTTGAAAAAGTCGTTCATCAGCGAGATCTTCGTCTGGGCGACGCGGGGCCAGTCCGCGCTATCCAGCGCGAAAAAGTCGTCAAGGGGCGCCTGCGGGTCCAGCTTGGCGAAGCGGTGCGTCAGCAGATCGCCGACCTCGGTATGCGCGGTGGGTCGGTGCGAAGGCAAAACCGACTGAAAAAGCGTCGCTTGATCCTCGGGCGGCAGATGAGCCTCGAACCACGCGTTCTGTTCTGTTTCGAAGTCGGCGCGTTTGTAGGCCTCGACGGTCAGGTTGTAGCTGAACTGGACGAGGGCGAAGAGTTGCAGGACCTTGTTCTCATTGGCATTGGTACAGGTGAAATCAACGTCCGGACACAGAAACTCGACGAGGCGCTTGTAGCCATCCTGCACCGCACGGGCGATGCGAAGGCGCTGACGGATGGTTCGCATCGACGGCCTGCCATAGCGAACCGCGAGCAGTCGTACGAATTCGGCTTTTTCTTCGGTCGACGCCTGGCCGTTCATGATGGCTTCGATGCGGCCCGGCTGCGTCATCGGGATCTGCGAGCGCAGTGCCTGGGGATCCAGCCGCTTGCGATCAACGAAAGCCAGCGCGGCGGCGAACCGGTCCTCGTGCGGCAGTTCCGCGGACACCTCGAAGGTGCCTTTAAAGTTCAAAGCGGAATCATTCGGAAAATATTCCTCGATCGTCTTGACCTGGGGGATCGTCCCATGTTTCCACTTGTAGAGTGAGCGCTCCATCGAATCCTGCTTGCCGCTAGCGCGCCCCTTCGCGCTGCCCAGATTCGCTGCGAGCTGATCCATCGGCAAGCCGAGAAGATCGATGATCCAGTCGACCACCTGCTGCATGGGTAGGGCAAGTTGTTTCGTCTTCTGGTCGACGTGAGGAAGGAACCAGAACTCGCCGCCTGGCATGCCGTGGTCAAAGGCTTCGCCGAGATTCCAGTTTGCGATCAAGCGTCCGGCCGCCGGAGCGTACGTGAAAGCGCACAGATGCCAGACGACTTGCCGAGCGCTGGCGTCAAATGTCCAGACATTCTGAGCAAGGAGACGTTGGAAGCCCGTCCAGTCGCTCAGGTTGAGAAAGGCGTCACGGCGGGCAGCGTCGCTCATCTCGAGCGCATCGAAAATCCCTTGGAGCTCGCTTGCCACCATGTCCAGGTGATTCTCGAGCGTCATTTCGAGATTGACGAACTCACCTTGCTTTTTCGTCGGCCGACGCTTGAGGCCAAGGCACTGGCTGATTTCAAGCAGCACGGATTCGAAGGTCGGGAGGGTGGCCATGAAAACGTCCTGACAAGTGGATTACAAGCCTCATTCTCTGCGATGGAGGGAAGGAAGCCAATGAACTTTCGCGTCCCCCATGTTTTCGGCCCGCTGCAAACGGAGGGGACGGGCAAGTTCATTTCGGGGCGAGACGGCTCTTGGCAATCTGGGGTGACCCACCACCCACCGGAGATCCCCCTTGCTGCAAGCCGAAAAAGACCGTCAGTCCATCTCGCGTGAGTTGGTCATCAACTGGCATGTGACCGAGGCGTGCAACTATGCCTGCCGCTACTGCTACGCCAAGTGGGACAAGCCCGAGTCCCGGCGTGAACTGATCCACGACTGGGCCGGCACGACGCGCCTGCTCCCGGAACTCAGCGCCTACTTTGCCCCCGGGAGCGCCGCCCATCCGCTTGCCGGTGCCATCGATTGGACGTCCGTCCGCCTGAACCTCGCCGGCGGCGAGCCGCTCCTGTATGGCCAGCAGGTCCTGCGCATCGCGGCGCTTGCGCGCGAGCTGGGGCTTGGCGTCTCGATCATCACGAACGCCAGCTTGCTGACGCCCGTGCTGGCCGAAGGGTTGGCCGAGCATCTGTCGTTGCTTGGCGTCAGTCTGGACTCCGCATGCAGGGTGACCAATCGGCAAATCGGTCGTCTAGACCGTCGAGGGAGGCAGCTAGCGCCCGACACGCTGGAAGCAAGCCTGGCGGCCGCGCGTCGGATCAACCCGGGACTTCGCCTGAAAATCAACACAGTGGTCAACGCCCTGAACTGCGACGAAGACATGACGCCGCAGATCAGAAGACTGGCCCCGGGGAAGTGGAAGGTGCTCCGGATGCTTCCGATCGTGACCACCGATCTCGCCGTCTCCGACGCGCAGTTCTGCGCCTTCGTGCAACGCCATTCCGGCCAAGGCCTGCCACTGCGCGTGGAGGACAACTCCGACATGACCGAGTCGTACATCATGATCGATCCGCTCGGGCGCTTCTTCCAGAACGCGGATGCTCGCGGCGGGTACCGCTACAGTCTGCCGATTCCTCGCGTCGGCGCGGCCGCGGCATTCGCGCAGACGGCGCTGTCGTCGTCGAGATACCTGGCTCGATACTCTTCGACGGAAACCGAGCGATGAAGTATTCCACGGGGAAGGAGATTGACGTCTTGGTGCGCCGACTCGTCAAGGAGGGCTGGCGATTCAGGCGAGGAGGCAGACATGGCCGCCTGCTGCACCCGTCTGGGCAAGGCGCGGTGATTGTCCCGTGCACCCCAGGCGATCGGCGGGCCTGGTTGAACTTCAAGGGCGACGTGAACAAGGCGCGTCGGGTCAGGGGCGAGGGCTCCGGCTAGGCCGGGCCGCGACTGTGGCTGGCCGGCTTAATCTTCGATGATGAGGGCGGCGGTCACGCATACGGACCCATCTAACCGTCGGCCCAATTTGCCGGCCCGCTGGGGTAGAAGTAGCCTCATTCGACCCGGGGGAGCGCGATGGCCGTAGCCGGGCTGGCAACGGCCGTAGTAACGTCAAGAGTGAACGGCGGAAACTCGGCCGACTCGGCCCTCCGACGGTGTAGGGACGCATGGCCGAGAATGGCCGGTGACGGACGTCTCTTTCGTTTGGGGAGAGTACGGCACGTTCGAATTGCGAACGATTTATCGTTCCAGGATAAATGCCGATAATTGGTGGGGCGACGCGTGGACGGTTGGCTGGCAGCGGCCGCGGCAGCCTCCACGCCACACTATTTTCGAAAGTCGTCGCCGGTCAAAACGATTGGCTTATCTGACGGCATGCGCCGGCTCCTGGCGGCAACGTTCCGGATTCGCTCCCACGCCGCAAAGAACGCAGATCGCATGTTTGCGTCCAGGGCGGAAGATTCCGAAACGTCTATTTGCAGACCAAGGTGGTCCTCCAGCGCTTCCCGCGTGACCACGAAGGCCTGGTTCCATCCCCCAATGACATACTGGAACTGAACGCCAAGTCCGCCGTCGACTGCGGCGACGTGAACTCCAATCGGGTAGACCATAGTGCGAGTTCTTTGGAAGTTGCCTGACGCCAAAATAGCATGAGCATTCACCCAACGCTGAGGTTGCATCGAAGTGGGCGTCGTACACCAGGGACAGTGAGCGCCAATGATCCGATCCAACCGACGCCTATCCGCACAGCAGTTTGCTGTCGGCGCTTCGCGACCCAGCAGAAGTTCGCGCCTCGCAGAAGCGGACGTCCGCGATGCGCCGGCGATCGTCATCTAGTCAGGTTGCACCTGGCCAGTTCTAGGAAGAACCACCTGCCTGTGGCAACATGTGCCGTCGAAAGCGCGCTAGGTCTCGCATGTCGCTCAACGCTACACTTCTCCAGGACGCATGCTCATCGTCACCATGGGATCTCGGCAACGAGGTCCTCTACTCCCTCTGCCGTGCGCATCCAACGCACGCGAACGGCGCGGGAGTCATTGCCAAGGTATGGCTCATCGGCCGCTCCTACGCCGCTGCGATTGAGCGCGGACGCGGCAGGGCAGAAGACAATGACGACTTCTACATTGACGTTGTGGCGCCGCAGATCGTCGCGTCTCCAATTGACCAATGGCTACAGCAGCTAGCCAAATTCTCTCATCCGAGCGCCGACTCACTACCCCACATTCTTCGAACACACGCGCAAGTCACCGCGCTTTTCGGTCAAATCAGTGGATTGGAGAAGCGTTCTCTCGCATCAAAGTACCTCCACTTCCACTTGCCGCACCTTTTTTATATCTTCGACACGCGAGCTGTCGAGGCAATGCGCAAGCTATCGCGCCTCGTGGGCCGAGCGCCCGTCACTCCGGTGGACGCCGACTTGGAATACGGAAAGTTCGCGTTAAAGTGCCTGCGCCTACAAGAACACACCGCTCAGGAGTTCGGCATTACTGTGCTTCCGCGTGGCCTCGACAACTTGTTGCTTCGGCTCTATAAGAGCGAGCACTAACTCTTCGTTTGCGCCGGGGCGCCATGGCGGATGAGGCTAGCCCTCGCGGGGTGCCGCGCCTGCCGCGGCACCCATCCCGGCACCAACGTTAGGCATCCGAATGCGACCACTGTTCACTATCCATGCAGGCGAATACATCGTTGGCGACTACATCGAAGAGCACTTTCGCGATCTAAGAGTTTGGATCCCCTCGAAAGACGAAGGCGTGGATTTGCTCGTGACAGACAAAGCCCATCGCAGGGTAGCCTCATTGCAGATCAAGTTCTCAAAGGACCACTTGGCCACCGGGCGGGATCGAAATGCCACCCACGCGATTAAGTCGGGCGGCTGGTGGCGCTTCGACCTGGAGAAGATCGCTCGAAGTACTGCCGACTACTGGGTGCTTGTCCTCTGCGAGTTCACTCGTAGAAGCTATGATTTTGTCATCATCGAACCTAAGGAACTGGCACGCCGGTACCAGCACATCGCGCCGGACGCCGAGACAATACAGAGCTATTTCTGGGTCACTCGGCAGCAAGAGTGCTGGGAAACACGTGGTCTAAACAAAGAGGAGTTGGAACAGGTTTGCGACGGATCCTACAGGAACGACACCAGGCGGTTCTCGCACTTCCTAAATCGATGGCAGCCATTCGTAGACGCCTAACCCCTCGTCGTAGGCGGTCCCGAGAACGCGCCGCGACTCTCGCGTGGTACTTGAATGTCGGCTCGCAGCACGAAGCGGCCAGTGCTCGCGTGGAAGCAAGCATCTACGCGCGCCAATAGGATGGCGAATCTCGCGCAGAGAAGCAGAATGGATCGCATACCGTCTTCGTGAGCTTTGCGTGTAGATTGGGGCCAGCATGCAGGACATCCTCTTCCTATCCGCCCCATATTAGGGTCTGTGACGGCGGGTGCAGTGTGGCTGGCCACTCGGCCTACAGGCTCCGTGAAGAGTTCCAAAAAGTGGAGGAGCTTACGACCTCGCCGCCGCAAGGTGCTCCGGCGAAAACTGGCTAGGAACCGTTCGCGACGATCACGAAACACCTCAGGCGCGCCCATCCGGCGTTCGCTTGAACAGCGCTATCTTTCTGATCTTGCGCTGCTACTGGTCAGCGGTCCAGTCGGAAGCTGATCTGACGGTATTGGTACAGAATCGACTTCCGTCGGAGATGATCATCCGGCTGCACGACGCCGGGTTCGCATGGGAGGAGATCGCGGACATCGTCCCACTCCAAACGCGGGGGCATGCACATGGCCGGTCGAGCGGTCCGACAAAGTCATTCGCCTTGCCCGGATACTTGCACGAGCCAATAGGACCTTTGGAGAGTGCGCGGCCGCGTTAAGATGGCTGCGAACAAAGCAACATCGCTTGGGTGGCCGATGAACTCCGCTTCTGCACGCAATCGGCGACGCGCAATGCGCCGACACGCGAGGTGCCTACGTCTACGTCTCCACTACATTCAATACGCCGTCGCAGACGTTCGCGATGACGTACTCGAGGCATGGATTGTGGCAACGCGTGCAAATGCTGGCAGGCTGCCCGCCGGTCTGATCCTCGACCCAGAGCTGGCCACCGCCGTCGAGCAAGCAATAACGCGCCCCCTCCACCTGATTCCATCTGTGCCGGTGCGCGGATCGCGCCGAGCAGCTCGTGCGCTAAACGCGGAGGGCGCCATTGCCCTCGGAAAAGAGCTAGCCGCTGGGCTGCGAAAGTAACCGTCGGATCAATCCGGCTTTTATCGCGAGTTTGCCGAGCCGGCTCGCACCGGTTCGCTTGGTGAACGAAGGATTGTTGCAGGGGTAAAGATTGGGGAAGAGGGCGGCCGGCAGGGGCCCGGCGCCCGCAGCGATCAGGCCGCCAGTGCCAGGCTGCCCTCATCGGGGCCGGCCGCCGCCGTCTGTGCGACCAGCGCCTCGGCGAATCGGGCCTGGCAGGTTTGCCGATCCGTTAGCCCCGCGCGCAGGTCGGCACACAAACGTCTCAGTTCTTCGACGCGCGTGACAATGCGTTCTTGCTCTGCTAGCGGCGGCAAGGGGATGAGAGTTGCTTTTACCTTGCCAACATTCAGGTTGGGCTGCGCGCCTCCCGCTGCTAGCTCGCGAATCTCGTCATAGCTTTTCTCGAAGAAAAGCTTCACGTACTTCCGGTGGTGAGCCTCGCCATTAACCAGAACGATGGCAGCGCAGGCCTGGTTGGTAGCTGCCGGCTCCAACAGCTCAGAGATTTGCCCCCGCGTTTTGCCCTGGCCGTACATCGCAACTATCAACGTGTGCACGGGATAGACCGTCAAACTTGTTTCGCGCAAGGCTAGATCAGAAACGTGTTGCGCTGTGGATGCGATAAAGGGCGCGCCAGTTTCACCACTCGTGACCCAGTTGACAGTAGGGGGAGCAAAGTAGTCCGGTCTGTCTCGTGATGGAGTCGTACCCGTTCCCACCGCGGCGATCTGATCTAACTGGCACCACTTCCATCCTACCGGAACTTCGTAGGGCTCCTCGTCCTCAGGGGGGGCAGAAGCAGAAGACCTCTCTCGCCTGATCTTGCCTTCAATAACAAGGCGCTCCTTCTGCGCGCGGATTTCTTGGATCAGAGTGCTGGCGGCCTCCTCTTTAGAATCCTGCGGCACGAGCATCCCCGCCACTGCAAGCCGCAGAATCGTCTGCTCGAGCGCATCGACGGCTGCCGGGCGGTCGAGCAGCAGGTCGAAGTGCGCGGCGACACGGGCCCAGTTTTCTGCCAGGGCATGCGCCGACTCGCTCGCGGCCAGCGCCTCGAACAGCGTCGCCGTCAGGCGGGCGTGCTGCTCCGCTTCCAGGCGTCCGTGGGCTTCCAGTTCGTCGCAAAGCTGCATCAGTTCGTTGACCTTGGCAACGATACGATCTTGCTCATTCAGTGGAGGAAGCGGGACAAGGATCTTCTCCATTTTCTCCTTGGTCATATGCACCATGGCAACGCCATGACCAGAGGCCTTGATCTCTTGGGTCTTCTCTTGAAGGAACGTGTACAGGTAGTGTTTATTCAGGTGTACATCTGAGTGCGGGACAAGTTTCCAAATGTGATAGTGGTAGATCGCTCGCGGACCAGACCAGATGAAAGGGCCAAAGGATGCCGACCATGCATATAGCAAGTCGCCTGGATCGCAATACTTGTCGGCGTCAAGCTTCAAATCAGAGTAATACCAGTGATTCGAAGTGAACAAATTTCCCACGCGGAGGACAGGCACTTCACCAGCCTCTAGCAGCTCGTGCTTGGCATACGCTCGTCCGTTCAAGACGGAGGTGAGATCCGAGAGTCGCGCCCACGTCCACGACTTTGGAAGCTCGTATGGCCTCTCCTCTTGCTCGCGCTCCGACTTTCGTTTGCTACGCCCCGACGTGACGGCCCCAATTCTTCCTTCTTTTTCGGCCAGAATCTTAGCAAGCAGATTGCCCGCCGGCTCGTCATCAGCATCTTGGGTTACCAGCCTGCCCTGTACTGCCATAGCAAGGATCAGTTCGCGCAGACGAGCGATGCCACCGGGCGCGGTGGCCAGCCATTCAAAGCCATCGCTGAGCTTCATGCCCGGCCCTCCAGTGCGTTGGCCAGAATCCCCTTGAGCTGGTCGCGCAAGGCCTGCGCCTCGTCGGTCAGCCGCCGGTACTGGGCGAGCAGTTCATCTGGGTCGTGGCTGATTGCTTCGCCCTGGTGCGGGTTCTTCTGGTCGAGGTTGAAGCCGTTGGCCTTCAGCGTGTCGATGTCGACCTTCCAGGCGAATTCGTTCTCCACACGGCTGGCAAAGCCATCGGCCTCGCTGCCCCACCAGGCCTTTTCCGGGGCGAACTCCTCGATGCGGATGGGCTTGGTCTTCGAGTAGCTCTTGTAGCCGGGGGGGTAGGGGTGCTCGTAGTACCAGACCTCGCGCGTGGGCGTGCCCTTGGTGAAGAAGAGCAGATTGGTCTTGATGCCGGTGTAGGGCGCGAACACGCCGTTGGGCAGCCGCACGATGGTGTGCAGGTTGCACTCGGTGAGGAGCTTTTCCTTGATGCGACTTTTCACGCCCTCACCAAACAGCGTGCCATCGGGCAGCACCACCGCAGCGCGCCCGTTGTGCTTGAGCAGCTCGATCATTAACACCAGGAACAGGTCGGCCGTTTCCCGCGTGCGCACGTCGGCCGGAAAGTTGGCCTCGATGCCCGGCTCTTCCGTGCCACCGAACGGCGGATTGGTCAGGATCACGTCGACCAGATCGCGGTTGCCATAGTCGATCAGCGGCCGCGACAGCGTGTTGTCGTGGCGGATCTGCGACGGCACCTCGATGCCATGCAGCATCATGTTGGTGCTGCACAGCAGGTGCGGCAACTGCTTCTTCTCGACCCCGTTGATGGCGTTCTGCAGCACGATGTCGTCGTCGGCCCGCTGGCGCTGGGGCTTCAGGTGCTCGATCGCGCAGGCAAGAAAGCCGCCGGTGCCGCAGGCCGGGTCGAGCACGCGTTCGCCGAGGCGCGGGTTGACCTGGTCGACCATGAATTGCGTGACCGCACGCGGCGTGTAGAACTCACCCGCCGTGCCCGCGCTCTGCAGGTCCTTGAGGATCTTCTCGTAAAGATCGTTGAACAGGTGCCGCTCGCTGCGGTTGTTGAAGTCAATCTCGTTGATCTTGTTGATCACCTGACGCAGCAACTGGCCCGACTTCATGTAGTTGTAGGCGTCGCTGAACACCTCGCGCGCGACGAAGCCGCGCGGGCTGCGCTTCTCGTCGGCATCGAGCGCCTTGAGGGTCGGGAACAGGTCGCCATTGACGAACTCGAGCAGTTCGTCGCCGGTGATGCCTTCTGGATCGGCCGCCCAGGTGCGCCAGCGCAACCGCTCCGGCAACGGCGAGCGGAATGTGTCGCGCAGCAGTTCGAGCTCGGTTTCCTGGTCGTCGAAGATCTTCAGGAACAGCAGCCAACTCAGTTGGGAGATACGCTGGGCGTCGCCGTCGACACCGGCGTCCTGGCGCAGGATGTCCTGCACGGACTTGATGAAGGTGGTGCTGATGGTCATGGGGATGCGTCGTTATTGGTAGAGGGCGCGTTCCAGATCCTGGAGCGCGGCCTGGTATTTCGCTTTGCCGCCGAAGGCGGTGATGATCTCGACGGGCGAGCCGAATTCATTGAGCGGCGCGAGCTTGAGCACCTCGATCTGCTCGATATTGGTGATGCCGGCATCCGCATACTTGTCGAGCAGCGCCTGCAGCACGCGCCTGGCGGTCTCGCCGTACTGGCCGAAGACGTTGCGTTTCCTGACGCGCTCGGCGCGCTCGCGTCGCGTCAGCGGCGGCTGATTGAAGGCGATATGGCAGATCAGGTCGAAAGGGTCAAGCTCCTTGCCGGCCATCTCAGCCAGCTCCTCGAACAGCACCCCCTGTTTTTCCAGTTCGGCTAGGATTGCCGCCTTGCGCTCGGCCGCATTCCAGGCCTGCAGGAAGCCTTCCAGCGACGCGTAGCGCTTGTTGAGCTGGATCCGGGTGAAGTCGCGCAGCGACTCGGTGATCAGCTTGCCGTCGGGCCCTAGGTACTGGACCTGCTCGTGCGCAACGCGCACCGGCACGTGATCCAGTACGTAGCGGGTACGGCCGGGCCCGGTCGGTTCGCACGGATCGTCGAAGCTGCCAGGCTTCCCGTCCTTGCCGTCCGGGTCATCGCCACCGGCACCAGGGCCTTGCGGGACATCGTCCGGCGGCAGCACCGGCCCCCCCGGCTCAGGGTTATACACCACGACCGGATCCCCATCGAAGGCCGGGTCCGCGAACAGGGCCGTGGCCCGCTTGAAGTCGAGGATCGTGAACCAGAGCTTGCCGTGCTCCTCGTCGATGCGCGTGCCACGGCCGATGATCTGCTTGAACTCGGTCATCGACTTGATGGTGCGGTCGAGCACCACCAGCTTGCAGGTCTTGGCGTCGACCCCCGTGGTCAGCAGCTTCGATGTGGTCGCGATCACCGGGTAGGGCTTGCGTGGGTTGATAAAGTTGTCGAGCTCGAGCTTGCCCTCGTCGTTGTCCCCAGTGATCTGCATCACATACTTCGAATTGGCGCTAACTAAATCAGAATTGGCATTGGCTAGCGCCTCGCGCATGCGCTCGGCGTGATCGATGTCCTCGCAGAACACGATGGTCTTGGCCATGCGATCGGTCGCGCGCAGGAATTCGGTGATGCGCGCCGCCACGGCCACGTCGCGCTGGGTCAGCACCAGCGTGCGGTTCATGTCGGACTGGTTGTAGATGCGGTCCTCGACGACCTGGCCGTGGCGGTCGATGGTGCCCACCGGCGGGCGCCAACCCAGGTCCTTGTCCAGATCGACGCGAATTACCTTATAGGGGGCGAGGAAACCATCGTCGATGCCCTGGCGCAGCGAGTAGGTGTAGACCGGCTCGCCGAAATAGGTGATGTTGGACACCTCCTCGGTTTCCTTCGGTGTCGCGGTCAGGCCGAGGTGGATCGCCGAGCTGAAGTAGTCGAGGATCTCGCGCCAGGCCGAGTCCTCGGCCGCGCTGCCGCGGTGACACTCGTCGATCACGATCAGGTCGAAGAATTCCGGGCTGAACTGGCGGTAGATATTTTGAATTTCTTCTGTCCCGGTGACGGCCTGGTAGAGCGACAGGTAGATCTCGTAAGACTTATCAATCGTCCGCTTCGTGATCTTGGTCATCGCCTTATCAAAGGGGGCGAAATCCTTGTTCTTGGCCTGATCAGCCAGGATGTTGCGGTCGGCGAGGAACAGGATGCGCTTGGCGACTTTCGCCTTGCGCAGGCGCCAGATGATCTGGAACGCGGTGAAGGTCTTGCCGGTGCCGGTGGCCATGACCAGCAGGATGCGCTTCTGACCCTTGAGCACCGCTTCGATGGTCCGATTGACGGCGTTTGCCTGGTAATAGCGCACGGGCTGCCCGGGATGGTAGTCCTGGGCGAAAACCGGCACGGCGTCCGGCGCGATGTCTTTCCATGCCAGGTAGCGCTGCCACAGCACGCTCGGGGGCGGAAAGTCCGCCAGCGTGATCTCGCGCTCGACGACGCCATCGGGCGCGGTCTTGTCGTGCCAGACGAAGCCATCGCCGTTGCTCGAGAACGCGAACGGCACGTCCAGCATCTCGGCATAACGCAGCGCCTGCTGCATGCCGGCACGCACGCTGTGGTGGTTGTCCTTGGCCTCGACCACCGCCAGCGGAATACCGGGCTTGAAGGACAGGACATAGTCGGCACGGGAAATGGTTTCCTCGTCGCGCTTCGCTTTCTTACCGCGCACGATGATCCGGCCATGGGTGAGGGACACTTCTTCACGCAGTTGCGTGTGCAGGTCCCATCCGGCTTCGACGATGGCCGGCGAGATGAATTTGGTGCAGATGTCCCGTTCGGAAAGCGATTTCTTGTTCATGTTCTGTCCTTCGCGTTATGCGCCAATGCCGCTTCAGTCGAGCGGCCACAGTTCGAGGGTCACCCGCGCCTGCTGTTTGCGCAACCCATCGATCTCCTGTTGCAGCTCTGCCTCTTTGTTTAATGCCGCTCCGGCCTTTCTCTGCTCTGTCAAACTCGGTTGCAGTACCTGCAGGGCTCTCAGCTCCGACAGGTTGATCATCTGCATCGTGGCACCGCCCGACACAATGCCCTGCAGCAGCGCCTGCCCGAGAGGCGAGCGCAGTTGCAGGAACAGGGCGCGCGGATCGGTGCCAGCCGCCGGGTCGACGCGCAGCACCATTGCCGACTGCCCGGCGACCCAGCCGCCTTCGCCCGGTGGCGGGACCTCGGGCGGCACGATCCCTACCTTGCCCACCCCGCCCTTGACGATCAGGACGATGTCGTGCGGCAGCAGGAACTGCTTTTCATTGCATTGCTGCGCAATCTCGCGCGGCAGGCTGACCGCTCGGCTGGCGTCCTGAATGTAGCCGTAGGCCGGCAGGTCGGCTGGTCCCACCTCCCAGGCCGACGCGGCGTCATCGCTGTCCAGGGACTTGATCGCCAGCGGCCGAAGCGTCGTCACCAGGTCGCCTAGCCTGACCATTTCGGCGTGGGCGAGTTTTTCCCGCAGCCGCTGCTGTGGGGGGGGCACGACGTAACGACTGACCTGAAGCTGGGCATCGTTGAACAGAATTTCCTTAACCGATACCACTATGACATCCGGGTCTGCAGCTTCCGTCAGAATCAGGTCGCCGAGCATGGAGGTATTGGTCAGCCTGGAACGCGCCTTCGACAGGGGCTCCACAAATCGCTCATTGTCGGCGTTGACGAAGCGCACTGTGCGATGGCCTCCACGCGGATCGAGCACCAGCAGCGCGATGGCAACCTGTGGACCGCTCAGAATGCCGCTGGGCAGGGCGACCACGGCCTGCACCATGCCGCGTCGCAGCAGATCGATGCGCAGCGCCGCCTCGCCTCGGCCGAACATGAAGCTGGGTGTCAGCGCGACCGCCACGCGTCGGCGAGTTTGAGCTAACAGGTGGCGAATCGACAGGATCGTCCCGGAAGTTGTCTTCTCCGGAAAGCGGCCGAACCAGTCCTGCTCGGCGACCTCGCGCTCATAGCGTTGGTTCAAGGGGGGGAAGGCGATGGCAACATCAAATTGGCGTGGTTTCCCCCCCTCAATGGCTTGGGGAAAACGAATCGGGTCCCCGATTTCGACGGTCAAAGGCCCGTCGGCCAGCAGTCCGATCTGCAATGTTACCCGCCATGGAAGGGGCGATTCCAAATAAACGGCGGCCCCTTGGCGCGTTCCTCTTACGCTCAGTTGCGCGCCGGTGTCCCAAGGCGTATAGAGCGTGTCCCCGGCCTGCAACTGGCCAAGGGTCAGCATCAGATCCGCCAGTTCAGGTGGATAGAACAGTTCGCCATCCCCCCTGCTGCCTGCCAGTCCAGTGACGACATCTGCGATGTCCAGGTGTTGCAGTACCCCGGTGTCGCGCAACTGCAGCACGAGATTCACGAGGTCCTGTAAGCCGGCTACCCTCAAGCGAGAGCCTTCCTTATCGTCGGGAAAGGCTCGCCGCAGGTCCCCATTTTGACTACTGAGCTGCTGCCAGCGCTCGACATAGTCCTGCGGCCTTTCACTCCTTGTAAGACACAGCGGCGGCGGCAGCTTGCCATCGCTCGACCACTTCTCCCAAACGAGAACCTGCAGCACCAATTCGAGTGCAATGGCGTTGTCTAATTGACCGCGTAAGGACTCAACCAGCCCCCAAACAATGTCTTTCATCCACTGAGTTCCCTTTAGTGGCGGCGTTCGCAGTTGTACGCCGTGACTAGTTCCTCGCCTGCTGCAACGACCGTTACCCCGCCTTTGTCCAGGATCTTCTTCAGAACCCGCTCCGTCTGCTGCATGGCTTCCAACAGACGGCGAGCCTCCCTGTGTCCTAAAACGTACTTGTCCTGATCCGCCACGCCGTGCGCGAGCACCAGATCCACCATGTCTTGGGTGATGCCGCGTTGGGACATGCGTTGCTTGATGTGATTAGTGTGTCGCATCCAGCGCTCCTCTTGGTGGAGCTAATCATATGATGTAATTTCTAAAACAACAAACGTAATTTAATTACAAAAACGAGAATTGAAGCCCAAGTTGATGCGTTCTGACGGAGCCAGTCCAGCTCCTGGGGTGGGCGAGTGCCTCGTAAGGCACTAAGATTGGGCGACGGCTTGCGCCAAGACCCGGACGCACCAGACATTCATAGAGACGCCCTCGTTGATGGCGTTGATGGCTGCGGCATTGAGAAGAATTTTCAACGTCTTGTCCATGCGTAGCGTTAGCGTGGTGCTCGGATCTCCGGCTTCCGGGACGTCGATGTAGCCTTCTATCTTGTGGTTGCAGTGCTCCTCCATCCATTTCATGGCCTGTTCCTGGTTCATGGGGAAGAGATGGCCAGCCGCGGCATTCCACTTCCGGGGGCAACCAGCCAGAGTCCACAAGGCCCGATGTTTGGCGTAAGTCGGAATGCGGAAACGGTTGAATGCCCCGCGTGTTGCGCGCTTCACGGCATGCAGTGGGCATTGCCGTGAAATCTTCCGATTTCGGTGGCGCGTCGAAATGGCGGGAATGTCGCGGTAGCGCTGTAAGCCAACACAGAAGCCACACCAGGTGGCCTCTATGATCTGATTGAAGTATTTGGGCCGCTAAGTGGCGCGCATTTCAATTCAGCGGTCAGCTCAGTGATGGCGTTGTGGGGCGAGCTACCGGGCGCGGCGCGGGTCCCCAACATCACGGTCCAGTTGGCGGGGCGGGGCCCATGATGCGACGCCACTTCAGCGATCGAACGACCGCTTACTGAGTGGAGCTGCCATGTGAATGTCTCGATGACGCATGGGACGAGGGCCCCTTCACGGCCGAACTCCGCCGTCAGCTCACCGCTCGATGGCCGAGGGCGGTCACCGGCGGCTGGCGACCCTAAGCGGGCATTCAAACTGCCACTGGCTAAGACCGTTCTCTTTAGGTCAGCGGATAGCGGCTGGCCTCATCGACTTCGTCAGCGACCTGAGCCGCACGGAATGTGCGATCACTGCGACGGGAATGGCAACAGTCGCATCCATTGCGGGGATGCCGCAGTCTGTTCAGTAGCCGTGATAGGTACCTAGGCCGTCCGCAGCCTCGTAGACTCTTCGCTGCCGCTCACGATCGGCAGCGGTTACCTTTTTTACTGCGCTGTGTTTCTCCGAAGGCGGTGAACTCTTGACAGCGGGTGCACCAAAGGCCTCTTTAACCGCTTGCTCTAGCGCGCCGATTCTCGGCACGCCTTGCGCAATGAGTTCGTCTCTCCTGACCCGGATCTGCCTGGTGGTCGTCACTTGATAGAGGGGCGAGTTTGGGTCGATTTGCGGGTATTGCCGCTCCAGCCGCGACACCGCCGCGTTGTAGTAGTCAATTGAGGAATCTGTACCTGGCGGCGTTGGCGTTGGCGTTGGCGTTGGCGTTGGCGTTGGCGTTGGCGCACTGTAACTCGCTGAGCTTACTGCAGGCGGCGGGTCCCGATGCGCCATGAGATCCTTGATGACCCCTTGCTCGACGAGCATCAGAAGCATGATCACCGCGAAGAGGGCCCATTTGCCGATCCTTACAAGGCCGCTCCCTAGCTTTCGCCCAGTTGCCGTCGCGCTAGCCACGACAACCTCCGCTCCATCCGTCGCAAATGCCGCGAGGTCCTGGAGGTGCCGGCCTGGCTGCCCGTCAGATTGCTTGCCGGCTTTCAGCCATTTGACGATAGATAGACCCAACTTCGTCCCGAGTGCGAGCCCAAGCAAGTCCGCGAAAACGAATATGGGATTTCCCATGGCGAACGCGATGAGGGCGCCTACAGCGGCTCCGATCATTACGCCGGTCCTGGACTTGCCCCAGATTGCGCCAAGGATGGGAGGAATTGCGTGAAGCGCTCCGATTGCTAGTACTACTAGGCTCATAATTTCACCCCTTTCCATTATCGTGGGTCTAACCGGCGAGCGATCTGCGACACATTATCATTCTGAATAATGAAATCAGGCGCTATCGCCCTCCGTAAGAAGGGCTTGACGTGCGCGGCAGAGGGGGGGCTGGGTGACAGGGCTAGATCTGAAGAGCTCGCAGGGCGCCAGACCGAGCCGCTCAGGAGATCTCTACAAGATGGCTAGCTTCCCTTATCTGCTGAAGTACCCGGCAAATGGGGGGACATTGGTTACCCGGAGCTGCCACTATGGACGGACCGTGTGGAAGTTCGTTTCGTGCAGGCGACAGTGGAGGCCCCCCACTTCGGCAAGATAGACGGATCTTTGCCAAGTGAACTACCATCCCGGTCTATGAGTAGCGCATTCGTCAACCCCGCCATGCTTACGTGGTCCCGCTCGCGAGCGGGGTTGAGTGAACACGACGTCGCAGATCGGATCGCAGTCAAGATTGCGCGAGTTGAAGAATGGGAGTCGGGCGACAGCCTACCGACGTTCAAGCAGGCACAGAAGTGGGCGTCCATTGCCCATATTCCTTTCGGATTTCTATTCCTCAAGCAGCCGCCGGCTGAAGAATTACCTCTGCCCGATCTGCGAACGATTGGCAATCTCGCACCAGAGCAACCGAGCATAGAACTTGTTGACACGGTCAAAGACGTGCTCTGGAAGCAAAGCTGGTACATCGATTACCTCAACGAACACGAATCTCCGCCGCTTCCATTTGTCGGCAGGTTCACCATTCGGAGCTCGATCAAAGACGTCGTTGCTGACATGCGGAATACGCTAAAAGTTGGCGTAGGAGAGCCGCGGCCAAACCAGGACGAGTTTTTCCGTGGAATCATTAAGGCTGCAGAGACGGTAGGCATACTCGTTATGCGCAGCGGTATCGTTGGTTCGAACACCCATCGAAGGCTGGACGTCGGTGAGTTCCGAGGCTTTGCTGTCAGCAACCCCTTAGCCCCTATCATCTTCGTGAACGTTGCGGACGCGCCGACTGCGAGACTGTTCACACTAGTCCACGAGTTGACTCATCTTTGGATAAATAGCAGCGGTATTTCTAGCTTATCGGTCAACACCTCGCGCCGTGAGGAGGTGTTCTGCAATGCGGTCGCCGGCGAGTTTCTGGTACCTGAAGTGGCATTCCGTAAAAAGTGGGATGCCTCTGTAGATTGGTTGCAGAACCTTTTACCGCTAGCCGATGCGTTCAAGGTCAGTAAGCTTGTCATAGCGCGGCGTGCCACTGATTTGGGCTTCGTATCGAAGGATGCCTACAGTGCGTACTACCTCGCCGAGCTTGAGGCGTATCGAGGGAAGGAAAAGAGTGGTGGCGACTACTATCGAAACGCCGGAGCTCGCAATAGTGCGAGATTCAGCCGAGCCGTAATTGCTGAAGCTATGCGAGGCAACATGCTTCTACGCGACGCAGCCAAGTTGCTCGGCATCCAACCGTCCAAACTCAAGACTTACGGCGCGAGCGTAACTGAATGAACTACCTGCTCGACTCGAATACCCTGATTGAGGCGAAGAACCGCTACTACAACATGAAGTTCTGTCCAGGCTTCTGGGACTGGATCGCGAGTCAAAATCTAGTGTTGGAGGTCGCGAGCATCTCGCTGGTGGGGGAGGAGCTTAAAAAGGGCAACGATGAGCTTGCGACATGGGCGAAAGACAATGCCGACTTGTTTATCGAAGTTGACGACGATGCCACCCAGCGCGCCTTCGCCGAGATTGCAGAGCTCGTCGCACAAAAGGCGCCTGCCATGAAAGTCGGCGCCTTTGATGACTTCATGGGAGGAGCAGATCCTTGGTTGATTGCAAAAGCAATGGCGACGGATGCGGTTGTTGTGACGCATGAAAGCTTCAACGCAGACATCAAGAAGAAATTTCTCATTCCGAACATCTGCAAGGATTTCGGCGTCACCTGGATCAACACCTTCGAGCTCATGCAAAAACTTGGAGCCGAGCTTGTGCTCGCTCAACGAGCCTGATGAAACACGCCGGTGCAATGCCAAAATGCACGGCCCCGAGTGACGAAAAAAGCCCCCTTTAACACGTTCAAGGGGGCTTTATTTCGGGCGCCGGCTAAGTGAGTCAGTAGGCGTAAATTCTTGGTGGCCAATGAGGGAATCGAGCCCCCGCCTCTCCGACGAAAGGGCGCTTTCTAAAAACAGCCCTTTCGTCGGAAGGCCGCGGGATTTCTCCCGCGACCTCGGAGTGCACTGCCGCTATGCAAACTGGCCAATGCTCATAAGGCTCTCACCACTTGAGCGCATGAAGCGTATCATTTATCTCCGCGGGCGCATAGAGAACCCGACGCCGGCTTGGCGACTCCCCGCGGGCGAGCACTTCGTGGTGAGCACGACAGTAGGCGTCCAGACGGGCCGTGGCTCGGTGCACAGTTTCCCGACGCTTGCGATTTCGCGAGGCCTGCACAATTGCTCGAGCCTTTTCCGAAAAACGGCGACGGATGTATTTTGGATCTACGCCCGCGATCTGGGCCACTTCCGTTAGGGTGAGTTCTTGGCTTTCGACATCTTCAATCTTGTTTTGGACGTCGGTCCAGTTCACCTTGCCGCTCCTGCGACGAGGGGCATGAAGCTTGAGGGTCTCTCTCGCCAACTGGGGTCTGTAACGCGGGACGATGTCGACGTTCAAAAGAACATCCGATATCAGGCAATCAAAGGCTTGCGCCATTCGGACTATGGCGGGAAAGGAAGGAACGACACGCCCGTGGATCCACCCATGCATGTTGTTCTTCGTCGACCCAAGCATTGTGGCCAGCTTTGAGTAATACCCATCTGCGACCTTTCTGGTCATCTGACGGAGGAAATCTTTGACGCCTTCCCCGTCTGCTTGGGCCGACTTCACCCAGCGTGCGTTGTCGAGGAATTCTGCGACTCGGCGCGCGGCGTCGATCTCACTCAGTTCCGCCTCGCAAGTGGGAGTATTGCTCAGATCGTACCGCGCACTTTGGGCAGATGCCAGGAGAATGCAATCCATAGGGCTTCGCCGGCTCTCCGTTATTTCTGCAATGTGGGCATTCTTCGGCAAGACGTACCCCATGGATCGAACACGCGCGTACGACGTCAAGGCTCCAGACGAGTCGGTTATACATCGGCCCGTCTCGCTGCACGTCCGCCTTGTAGCAGTGCGGGCAAAATCTCTGCGCTTGAGCAAGCAGCTTCGACTCAGGCAACAGGTGAGCGACTGGTAAAGGGGAATCGTGTCCTCCCTCAGGCCGTCGCAACGCCACCTCAAGGCACTCCGGAAGCTCATTCCTGCGTTCGAGGTCGCGTTCCTGACTCGCCCGTTACTCACATTTAATTAGTTCAGCAATCTCCATTGCGATCTCTTCGACCGTATGCGTCGCAGTACTTCGAGCAAGCTTGTCAGCGAGGGACGGGCTGTACTCGATCACCTCTTGCTTGCTGAGCTTGTGCCAGATCGGAAGCAAAACCTGCTCGCCGGTTACCGACCTAGTCACAATCCCATCAAGCTCATGGTTCGTCCACCCCTTTTTAAGGAAAGATGGGGAAAGCACAACAAGACCGATGCGGCTGTTTGCCAGCCCTTCGTCAATCTTCCGTCGCAGACTATCTCCGATCCGAAGTGTGAATTCGTCATACCAGACCCGCAGGCCTTGTGACTGCAATGCTTCGGCAAGCGGCCTGGCTACCTCACTCTTGTCTTCCGATGCGTGCGAGATAAACACATCGAATCGCTCGGAAGACCGCTCGTAGCTCGGAGGAGCTTCAGGGCGAAGGAGGCTAGGGACACTTGAAAGCGGATCCTCACGGATAGCGGGTAACGGGCTTGGAAGAACCCTGATGCTGTGCCGGACTGAACCGCTAAGCCCTTGTAGATCCACGGTTACGTACCAATGTCCCGACCGGGGGACCTGCAAGCGAACAGGCGATTGCCGAGCCAAGCCACCATAATACTGATGGCGGCCCCCCCGCTTGTAGCTACTGAAATTCGAGCCGTCCAACAGCCGGACGTTGGCAGCGTTCCCCGACAGAGTCACTTCGACGATCTGCCCGGATTGAAGCTGTCCCAAGTCGTAGTAAGAGAACTTTCCCGACACTAAACTCCCCCAAGCTTTATACGCGAAGCGGGCTTCTACCCGTGTGGAGTGTACGAAAACCAAACTATCAAATAGCCGATAATAAACCAATACATCACTCGCGCGTGGCTACTTACCCCGTCTGGGGGGTGTGGAAGCGGTCAATAGGAACGATCCTACGCCAAATACGTACGCTGGTCTTCGTTTCGATGTCGATAGTGTTATAATTTGCGGTTTAATAACCAAGGCTAGTCGCGAACTTGAGCTGACGGCAACAGTGTTAGATCGCCTTTCGTCAAGGCATTCCAAGGGTCGATAATATAGATATGGCAGCCAATAAGAAGAATATTGCAGCGTCTGTTGCACGTGCAAAAAAATCTGTTCCACGGAAAAGTCTTGCTGCAAAAGGGCGTAGCGCCGCCGTTAAGAAGGCTAGGGCTCAGCAATCCCCTAAAGAGCCTGCACAGCAGGTCGCGCGTTTGACGCTCGACTCCATTGACTTCAACTCCCCACCGTTTCGGAAGCTCGGTAATATCAAGATTAATATCGCCGACCGAATCACATTGATTGCAGGGCGGAACGGCGTAGGAAAATCGACCGTACTCGCACTGATTGCTAGCGCATCAGGTCTCAGTCGGACTAAATTCAAGACATATCTCGGAATCGAGCCGCGAGTCAACTCGGAAGAAATCCTTCGGCTATCGTACGATCGCGAATATAAGCGCACCGAAGCAGAGCGACCCTATGTGCTCCTCAACTACAAGGTTGGGAGTAATGTTTTTACAAAAAAAGGAAATGTTTCGGGCAATTCAACGCGCTTGCGCGTTGTTCCTCGAAATGAACCCAAGCAGCCTATTATCGTCGATGGGCTTCAGATTGGTGAGGCCGGCAAGGTTCCCTTGCCAACAATTTATCTTGGCATGACTCGCGTTATTCCGACTGGGGAAACTGAAGCCAGTTCCTTGGACGCAAAGAAGATGCGGATGCATGTGGATGATCTCAAGATTTACAATGAGATTGTCGAAGCCGTTATCCATCCAGGCCCGCTAAACGAGGATGGAACCGTTACCGCCCAGAGTATCAGGGGAACTCGGAAGAGTGCGCTGTATTCAAACTACGCGGATTATGATTCCGCCACAGTTTCGCTCGGCCAAGATTCGCTGAGTGCGATAGCGACGGCATTTGCTTCTTTCGGCAAACTTAAGCGGGAGTTGGGTAATGGATATCGCGGCGGCATTTTGGTAATCGATGAGCTAGATGCAGGCTTCCATCCACGTGCGCAGCAGGATCTGTTGGACCAAATAAAGGGCAAAGCGCGTAGTCTCAAGGTTCAGGTGATCGCGACGACGCATTCCCTGACGATGCTCGAGTACGCCCATCGTGAGATTCACAACACAAAGTTGCTGGGAGCGCCCCTCGATCAGATTGTGTATTTGAAAGGCGGAAATCCGATCCAGCTCCTTGATGTAAAGAGCTTTGAGGCGGTGCATGCGGATATGCACATGACCCTCTTGGCGCCGCGGACAACGCCTAAGGCGGGTTCCGTGAAGGTCTACGTGGAAGATAAAGAAGCGGCTTTGTTCCTGGAGGCGATCTTGTCGGAGCAAAGGAGGGATCAAGTACTGTCCTCAACCGGATTTAACTTGGACGTAGTTCCCGTTCATGTTGGGTGCGCAAATCTTGTGGGTCTTTTGAATGCGGATGATTACTTTAAATCCGTCGTGATTGCCGTTGACGCGGACGCCAGCGCAGGCAACGCCCCTAATGTCGTGAAATTGCCACCTGATCCCCAGAATAGCAAGAAGCAGTCTCCAGAAGTCATTCTGCGCGAAATGTGTGCAGCTATTGTGGCATCGGCTACGGCATACCCGGCGACGAAAGAATTAATTCGTAGTGTTGGTGCGGATGAAGATTACATTCAAAAGCACATTCTTGATCGTCGAAAGCATGAGTCTGACGGAAAACCAATCGAGGCAGACCGCGAGGTGGCAAAATCCTGGTTCACGACTCGGCTGGAGGAAATTAACAACATGAAGCTAGTTGAAGGTTGGGTCCTTGATAACGCGGTCGGTGTTGAATCATTTATGCAGGATTTGATCCTCGCTGTTAGGAATGCAACCGTCGATCCGTCCGAGTTGGCCAAGCAGTCTGGAAAGAACTCAACTGGGCAAAAGACAACCAAGAAATCGGAATCCGCGAGCGTTGCTGTCTCTCAAGCCTAATAATGTATTCCAATCGCCTTTACACTCCACTCCGCTATCCCGGCGGGAAAGCTCGGTTCGCCCAGTTTATCGGCGCCGTGATGCAGCATAATGGGCTTACGGGCGGGCATTACCTCGAGCCCTATGCCGGGGGTGCCGGCGTGGCTTTGGACCTGCTATTTCATGATGTTGCTGGGCATGTTCATATAAATGATTCGGATTCGGCCCTGTTCGCATTTTGGATATCCGCGACACAACACTCAGCCGAGTTGATCGAGCTTGTTCGGGAAACGCCCGTTAATATGGAGCAGTGGCACCATTGGCGACGGGTTCTGCGGGGGGAGGTGGTCGCAAGTCAAGTGGAAAGAGGCTTCGCTACTCTGTTCCTGAACCGTACCAATAGATCTGGGATCCTCAAGGCAGGCGTCATCGGAGGGAAGGATCAAGCTGGTCCCTATCGTTTGGATGCGCGGTATAAGAAGGAACAATTGATTGGGCGCCTAAACAAGATTGCAGCTTATGCGGACAGAATTTCGGTTCACAATGAGGACGCATTTTCCTTGCTCGGTTGCGCTGAGAAGATTCTTCCTGAAAGGTCGTTTATTTATCTTGATCCTCCCTACTACGTAAAGGGGCAAGATCTATATAGAAACTTCTACGAGCACGAGGATCACGCCCGAATTGCAAAATTGCTTTGTGATTCGAGATTCCCTTACCCCTGGGTGGTCTCCTACGATGGGGTCGATGAAATTCGAGGAATGTATGGGTTGGTGCGCTCGCGTGACTACAGTCTGCACTACACGGCACAGTCGCGGTATGTCGGCTCCGAGGTTATGTTTTTTAGTCCGAATCTCGACCTCGGAGAAGATTTCGAGTTGGACGCCCCGAAATTCGCGGCCTAGCAGCGCCATGCGGGTGAGCTATCAGGTCCGTCACGCAATAGGGAAGTCCGTTTTCCTCACCTAGCGAGGGGGATCGGTCATGGCGACTGCCCTTTGCGTTCTCTGGCACGCTTTCCGGATTTGCGTCAATCGAACCGCCGGCCTTGAGCGAGGGGAGTAATCCACACGATGATGGTAGCCATCTGACCAGATCGGCACTGGAGCTTCGCAGAGACGATGGTCGCGCGCGGGCTCATGCGTATTAAGCTTCGATGGTAATCTTGATGCTGTCCGGCGCCACCCCGAAAGTTGCAGCTAGCCGGCGTTTGGCGTCCGCGATGGTTAGCGGGCCTTCTTCCCGAGCGGCCGGCGGCGCGACGACTACCGGCATATCGATTGTCGACTTGGAGCCCTCTGGTTCCCTAGGCTCGATGTCGGCCAGAGGGATCTTCGCGATTGGTGGGTGAACCAGGCCAATGCCACAGCCGACATGACTCGGCGGGTCTTCAGCCTCGGGCTGGTAGATACCAACCCAGACGCCGCGGCCAGCGGGAATCGAATGTCCTGCCTTCAGGCGTGCGGCATGGGCACGATCAAAACGCGATCGAACCTCATCGCCGTCGAAGATATGGAAGTTGGCATATCGGGGCTCGCTGGGATCGTCGACAGACACGGCCACCACGGCGTCAACGTCAGAGAGCGTTCCCCACCGCTCGTCTGCCGCATCGCGCGGAAAAGCGATCCAGGTGTCCTGGGTGGTCCGAATACTCACCAGCTTACTTTCCTTGGCTCGCGTGATACGCCGCACGCTACCTTTGCCGGAGCCGGGCACTGGTGCCACCTCCCAACCTTCTTTGCGCAAAAACCCCCTCAAGATCGAGGGGGTTCGCGATTGACCTTACGCCGGGTCGAGCATGTCGGGCGGCAGCGGCGTGCAGTCATCCAGCGTGGTCTGGGCATCCAACACAATGTCCCTCGCCTCGTTGAAAGCCTGCGTGGTGACCTTTTCGCCATCGAGCAGCCTAGCCGCGCGCTTGAGCGCCAAGGGCAGTTCCTTCGTGCGTACCATCTCTTCACCGTACGGCAGATCGTCCAAGGACAGGCGGCGGTCTTCGTTCTGGCTCTCGACCTCCGCGTCAATCTGACCTGCGCAAGCGCGGTAGTTCAACACTGCCGCGCTAGTGGCAGCCACCGCGTCCTCCAACAGTTCAGCCTCCTCGATGGTCGGCGCAACCTCAATCGCGTCCGGGACTACAATAATGCTCATTGCATCACTCCACTCTATGGCTTCGGCTTCTCGTACTCAAGGCGAGAACGCCATATACCGTTGATTGATAAAGGAAAAGGCCGAGTCCTGGGACCTCCTGATGTGCGCCCGAAACTCGACAGGGCAAATGTATGAGGTGGGCTGTTCTCAGGCCACCGGAAAGGACGAGAGGCGATGAACGACGTGCCAGACCAGCGCTATGCGATGACTCCAACCTACGAGAAGTTGTTCGAGGAATTGGCGATCGGATTCGGGCTGGCGACGTCCCCGCCCGAAAGACTCTCCCAGGCTCGCTCCTGGACGGGTAAGCAGAGACGCTACGCGACAAAAATTCCGCATCAGCAAATTCGCGGCCTGGCCGACGAGCTTGCGCCGCTTCTTGGTGGAAACGACCCTTCCGCTGCGGATACGGTCCGCCACTGGCTTCAGCAATACGAAGCGCTCCTGTCGCATCTCCGAGCAATCCCACTTTTGACGCGGCGCGGGCATGCCGACGGAGTGGTCCTGTTCCTGCACCTCTGGGTTTTTCCGCAGGCGGCCGTGGTGCTTCGACGCGCCCGGGTATTTGGCAAGACGTCACCTTTGTTTTATATCCCCGACTTGTTGCCGCCCCTTGATGGCTCGCCCTACGATGTCGTGGCTGCAGTGAAGGAGGTTGTGAGGGCGCAAATTGCCTCAGAAGAAGTCGGTACAGCAGCGTCGGAATTCAGAAATCGGTTGGGCAAGCTTGATACCCGCTCGGATAAGAAGCGAGCGACCATTGATTCGGAGATCGAGGCGCTAAGAGCATCCCTGACACCGCGTCTTAGCGAAGACGCTATCGACGCAGTGATCTCCCAAGTGCGCGCGGCATACATCGCTGGCATGGCAATGAAGCGACTCATGGCTCGTACGTCCGATCTCGTACCCGGCGACCCTGTTACGCACTGGCGCGAATTACACCGTCGCTATGAACAGTTGGCCGACCTTGATCCGGAGGGATCGCTTGAAAGCTACCCGGAGGTTGCTCAAATTACGGGCGGTCACCTTCACCTGTTTGAGGAGCTGATGGCGTCTCTTGATCTGGATGCTTTGGAGCGAGACGGCACCTCTCCGTTCAATCTGCTCCGCCTGGCGTTTTGGCGGCGCCTCGACAATGTCGCGGCGTCGGGGTGTCGCCCTCTGCTCGACCTGCATTCGCTATTAGGTGCCAGATCCATAGACGCCGCCGTGTTCGACCGCGCGCTGACAGTCTTCCAAAATCACCCAAACCATTCAGTCCTGGAACCCTATGGTGACCTCACTTTGGGGCGGTACTTGCTTGCCAAATCCGATCTCGAGGGCGCCGCGGCCCAATTCCGGCGGGTCTTAAATCATGGGGAGACCCGGCAACTCGGTAACGTAGGCGCCGCTGCCGCTCGCTTCGCGATTGCGCTGGCCGTCATGTGCAAAAAAAAGCTCAACCACGGGAGCCTGGACCCATTGGTCATCCACTTTGCGCAAGGAATGAAGCTGGCGAATAACTGGTCAATCCAGCACCCGACAGTATTTGCGACCTTCTCCGAGACGCCCAACCTGGCTTCGTCCGACGAAATGGTGATGCAGGCCATCTGCCTGTTCAATAACGACTACATTGCAATGCTTCCGGGGCATGCGAGGCCATACTGCAACCCGCTCGAGCGCCTGGATCAAGCGATCGGCGAGTACTTCCGCCTTCGCGACGGGGTAGTGTCCGCGGGCGGGGACACCACTAATACGCCCGGTCTCGATCCCAAGCGGCTCCGCGAGCCGCTTGACTCCGCCATTGAGCAGGCTATCGACCGCGCATTCCCGCCGAGCGGCCGTAAGGGCAGCTACCTTCGCTTCGCTACCATTCCGCCTTACGACGCATTACGCGACCTGTCGTACTACCATCCGCGGCTATTTGGCAACAACACGGAGGGCGATAAGCTATTCATGGCGCTCAACCCGAATCTCCTCCGTTTCCAGACGTTGGCCGTGAGCGAACAGAAAGCAATACTTCGGCACCTTGATGAAACCGCATACGCGGAGGATGTCGCCAAGTATGCCGCCCGGCCGCGACAGACCAGTTGAGGCCCGAAGACAACGCGCAACTTGACCCCAATTACAAGAGCAACAGACCAGAGCACGCCGCATCGGCGTGCTCTGGGACTTGTTGCCTGCAGGGGATCACGATGCCCCCGCTAGTACCCTGATCGCACCAAAAGAATGAGGTAAGTGGGAAGTCGGATATACACAAGGTCGGCGTCGATATTGGCGCCACCCTGGCTGCACTTCAACGAATTAGCTGTCCCGGGGCAGACGAGATCTTGAGAGGTTGAGATCACTGGCCGCGCTACAGCGGAACTTCTCGTCCAGGATACCCAACCTTGATAAGGCGTTGGCGCCTGCGCGGGAGGTGATCCAGGCCCTCAGTAACTCGACGGCTCATCTGCGGGAAATTGGAGCTGTGTTTGAGAGCCAGCGCGTATGGCAAGTTTCTAGTTCGCTGCGTGCGCTGCTGCCGTCGGCCAAATCTGCTTCGGCGAACTTTCACTACCATGGAGTGGTGTCGCGGCTTGCGAAGCTAGACATCGAGGCTTTGCGTGCCCGGGACGAACGGGCCGTCCTCATCGCTGCGCGGCACAATTGGTTCTTCGTGCCCGATGCACCAATATCCTTTGCCGCCGATGTAGAGGAATGTGGGGATGATCCCGGCAAGTTGGACTCGTTGTTTGGCGATCTTGTGCGAGGCTTGCTTCCGACGATTAGGGCGAATCTGGAAGCAGCATTTCCTCACCGGGCGCCAATGCTGCGAGAGGTCTTTGCCCTTCACGAAGAGGGCCGCTATCTGGCAGCGGTGCCCTTGGCGATCATGTCGACGGAGGGCATTGCGTATGAGGTGAGCGAGACGTCGGTCTTTAATACCAAACAGAACCGACCAGCGATTGCGAAGTGGCTCGGCGACCAGGTGGTGGCGGACTATGCGAAGGCCTTTGTCGCATCGCTTAGCGTTCAGCATCCAATTAGCAAGCCGACCAACTCAGCAGCGCCAAACCACCTGAGCCGGCACCGCGTGCTACATGGGCACGACGTTGCCTACGGGAAGGAGCTTTATTCCCTACAGGCGATATCTCTGCTTGGACTGGTGGGGTGGGCATTTTGGCCCAACGGCTTCTTTGATTGACGAGGAGGGGGAGGAGGGCGCGATCTCCTGAGGCGCCTGCAAGAATATGCGGTGGCCACGGCCCCTCTCCCGATATTCGGGTGGACGGCGCTCTTGAAAACTTCATATGATTCAAAGGCTTACTCGTCCGATTCAGATAGGGACATTTAAACCGTAAAGAATGGGAACCTCGGACATTTAAACCGACAAAACGAAGCCACGAAAGCGCCTTATTGGTCATATTGATGGCGGGCACGGACAGCATCCGGATCCGAAACACGCCACTAATTGCTTAACGCCACATCCCCCACCGCATTGCACACCGACCGTAGCTGAATTGCAGCCAGCTTCGGCGCGCGCACGTCTGCCGGCGGCGTCTGCACCCAGGTCAGCGGTGTCACCGATTGCGCCAGGGGGGCGGCGCACATGCTGCCGTCTCCGATGGCCGGGTTTTCCCGCAAGAACAATGAGCCCGGTGGCAAAGTCCAATGAACGCGGCGGAGACATTCGGCCACATGTGTCCGCCGCGGCCTATGAAGAAGACCCCCGCCTATCCCTATCAGCCGGTCCCGGAGCGCGGCACCCTGTGGTGCTTTCTCCTCGCGCTCCTGATGCATCTGTTGTTCGGCGCCTTTCTTTACTACGGCGTGCATTGGCAGAGCAAACCACCAGTCGGTGTCCAGGCCGAACTGTGGGACGCGATCCCCGAGACCACGACCGCGCCGCCGGAAACCGCGGTGCCGCCGCAGCCGGCCGTGAAGCAGAAGGAGGAGGAGGCCGATATCTCGCTGCAGCAGAAGCGCCGCCAGGAGATCGCTGCCGAGCGTGAGCAGGCGCGCAAGCAGGCCGCCCTGAACACGCGCCACGCCCGCGAGGAAGCCGAGCGCCAGGACGCTGCCCGCAAGGAAGCGCAGGCAGAAGCCAAGGCTGCCGCCGACGCATCGCGCCGCGGCGAACTGGCGCGCCTGGAGGCCATGGCCGGCCGCTCGGCTGGCGGCAGCAGCAGCGGCGGAGGCAGCGGAGGCGGCACGGCCTCATCGGGCTATCCAGATCGATTGCGCAGCCGCGTCAAGCCGAACATCATCTTCTCCGAAGAGGTCGCCGGTAACCCCGCGGCGGTGGTTTTGGTGCAACTGGCCCCGGACGGCACGCTGCTGTCGGCCCGGCTGGTCAAGTCGAGTGGCAACTCGGACTGGGATAGCGCCGTGCTGCGCGCTCTGGAAAGATCCAATCCGCTGCCACGCGACGAGAACGGCATAGCGCCAGCCAGGGTCACCATCACCTTCAAGCCGAAGGACTAAGCCACCACCGCATCGCCATGGGCTCACGGTTTCGCATCCTGGCAGATTGCGTCAAGCGTACCAACGACCGCACTGCCGTCCTGTCAGCGAATGTGGGCGGCACCTTGCCGGAGCGGGTCCGGCCGAGGCCACTGCGGCACTGCAAGCTGCGTGCCGCCCCGCAATCGGCTACAGTGGGCCTGCGGCGTGACGCTCTCGTGGCGCGGGCCATCCGGCGGGAATCCGGCGCGTGCAGTTCCCATCCCAACATCATCCCAACAAAAATCAGGAGACGATGCATGGCGAAGCGAACGTTATCGGTTCTGGTGTCCGGCTATACCTTCCTCGAGGGCCTGAGGTGGCACGAGGGCAGGCTGTGGGCATCCGATTTCTACACGGGCAAGGTGATCGCCGCCGGTCTCGACGGCGCCGTCACCGAAATGGCGCAGGTGCCGCAGCAGCCCTCCGGCCTCGGCTGGCTGCCCGACGGGCGCCTGCTGATCTCGTCGATGCGCGACCGCAAGGTGCTGCGCTGCGATCCCGACGGCACCGTGGCCGTGCACGCCGACCTGAGCGCGCTGACCGGCGGCCATATCAACGACATGGTGGTCGATGCCACGGGCCGTGCCTATGTCGGCAATTTCGGCTTCGACCTGATGGCCGGCGCGCCCTTCCGGCCGACCGGCCTGGTCTGCGTCGAGCCCGACGGCGCGGCGCGCGTGGTGGCCGACGGCCTGTGGTTTCCCAACGGTTCCTTCATCACGCCCGACGGCCGCGAGTTGATCGTCAACGAGACCTTCGGCAATCGCATCTCGGTGTTCGACATCCCGGCAGGAGGCGATCTGGGCCCACGGCGCGACTGGGCGAGCTTCGGTCCCATGCCCGACAGCGATGACGTCGGCACGCTGATGGCCGCTGCCTCGATCGCGCCGGATGGCGGTGCGCTCGACGCCGAGGGCGCGGTCTGGGTGGCCGATGCGCTCGGCAAGCGCATCGTGCGCGTGCAGCAGGGCGGCAGGATCCTGGAACAGATCGACACCGGCGAGCAGGGCATCTTCGCCGCCGCGCTGGGCGGGCCGAAGGGCACCACGCTGTTCATGGCGGCGGCGCCGGGCTTCGCCGAGCACGAGCGGCGCACATCGCGTCTGGGCCAGATCCTGATGACCGAGGTGGATGTGCCGCACGCGGGGCTGCCCTGAGCCGCCTGGCCCTGGCCCGGCTACGCCAGCCCCATCTTGCGGGAAGCCGGGCGGCTACTTCTGCGGCGGCAGCAAGCTCAAGGGGCGATCGTCGTAGTTGGCGGGCACCCAATCGTAGCTCGAGATCATGGCGCCGCTGGACATGGACGCGGTCTCCCCGTCCATGATCTGGCACGAGCGCACGCACGACGACCCTGCGCACACCTGGTTGCGCCGGCAGATCATGGAAGTGGCGCAGGAAGCCGGATGATTCCGGTGGGTCTCACAGGGCGGGGTCCGCCGTGCTGCCGCCTTGCGCGCCGCCGCGCAGACGCTGCATGATGCGGCCCAGGGCGCGCCACTGCTGCGCCCACAGGCCGGCGCCGTAGTCGCGCCCGCTGCCCAGCGGTGCCGGCAGCTGGTCGCGGATGCCGGTCGGTTCCGCGCCGCTTGCCCACGAGGCCGTGCCGAACAGCATGTCCCACCAGGGGAACAGCACGCCGAAGTTGCAGCCGTAGCGCGAACCCTCATGACCGTAGCCGATGGCATGGTGGCGGCGGTGGAACGCGGGGCTGACCACCAGGCGTTCCAGCAGCCGGCCGAAGGGCAGGTGAGCATTGACGTGCTGCACGCTCTGCATGAAGTTGCCCACAGCCACCAGCACGACGAACTGCGTCGGCTGCACGCCGATAAACAGCGAGATCAACGCAAAGAAGGCCGCCTGCAGCAGCTCGTCGAGGAAGTGGTTGCGGTCGTCCGCCCACAGCGACATCTGCTGCTGGCTGTGATGGACCGCATGCAGCTCCCACCACAGGCCGAAGCGGTGCTGCCAGCGGTGGTACCAGTAGCCGGCGAAATCGAGCGCCACCAGGTAGACCAGGAAGGACGCCACCGGCTGCTCGCCCGCGTCCGGCAGAAGACGGTCGAGTTCGAAGGCCGTCACGCCGTGCATCACCATCAGGTTCTGCCAGTGATCGAAGAGCGGCCGCAGCAGGAAGAAGAAGGCGAGGTTGATCACGCCCAGCTTGCCGATCCAGGTGTAGGCCACGTCGGCGCGCACGGCCTTGCGGTCCGGCCAGCGTTCGAGCGGCCGCAGTGCCTCGAGGGGGCGCAGCAGGGCGTACATCACGGCGATCTGCAGCACGCCGATGATGACCCAGTACAGTGCCTCGTAGGCGTCCTCGTCGTAGCCCATCAGGCCGAAGCGGTAGCACAGCGGCTGCACGAGGTCGACGTACAGCAGCGTCTGCAGCGCCGCCACGGCGTTGTCGAGTTGAGCGAGCAGTTGGTGCAGCATGGCTTGCCTGGTCAAGTGCGCTGGCGGGAAGCGGATCCCGCGCCGCGCGCCGCCGCTGGAGAACGCCACCGCGTGGTATTTCCGATGTCAATAACGCGCGAACAATCGCCGCCGATGACGCACGGCCGGCATGTGCCCTGTCTTGTCCCTGAGGTAGCATTGCGGTCGATTGGAGCCGGCGCCGGCGCGACTCGTGTCGCCGGGGTGCGGCATCCGGAGGATGGAGCAGATGCTGGGCAAATCGAAACGGGCGGAGCAGGCAGAGCAGCTTGCGCAGATGGAGCAAGCGGACCAGGCAGGAAAACCGGAGTCCGGCGACGCGGCGGACGGCCTCGCCGCCCGGCAGGCTGCGACGCGGATCAGCACGCTGGTGAGCGTGGCCGTCAACACGGTGCTGAGCATCGTGCAGATCGTGGCGGGCCTGCTGTCCGGATCCAGCGGCCTGGTGGCGGACGGCCTGCACACGCTGTCCGACCTGGTGGCCGACTTCGTCGTGCTGTTCGCCGGCCACCACGGCGGCAAGGCGCCCGACGCCGAGCACCACTATGGACACCAGCGTTTCGAGAATGCCGCCTCGCTCGTGCTCGGCCTGCTGTTGCTGGTGGTCGGCGCGGGCATGCTGTGGTCGGCAGCGCACAAGCTGCAGCATCCGGAGGACATCCAGCACGTCAAGCCGATCGCGCTGTGGGTAGCGCTGGCCGCGCTGGTGGCCAAGGAATCGCTGTTCCGCTACATGCTGGCCGTCGCCCAGCGCGTGCGCTCCAGCATGCTGGTAGCCAACGCCTGGCATGCGCGCTCCGATGCCGCCTCCTCCCTGGTGGTGGCTTTCGGCATCGTCGGCAACCTGCTCGGCTACCACCTGCTGGATCCGGTCGCGGCCATCGTGGTGGGCCTGATGGTGGCGCGCATGGGCTGGAGCTTCGGCTGGGACGCGCTGAGCGACCTGACCGACCGCGCGGCCGACGCCGAGACGGTGGAGGTGCTGCGCGCAGTGATCGCGGCCACGCCCGGTGTGCAAGGGGTGCACGACCTGAAGACGCGCAAGATGGGCGACATGATCCTGGTCGACGTGCACCTGGAGGTGGACGGCAGCCTGACCGTGGCGCAAGGGCATGCGATCGCAACCGAGGCCAGCGATCGCGCGATGGCGCGCGCCGATGTGCTCAATGTGATGACCCACGTCGATCCGGTCAGTGTGGCGCGCTGAGCGGCACTTCCTGGGCACGCCTTGCTAAGATGCGCGCATGCACGGCGAGACCACCATCCCCCACCACGAGTACGAGATCACGGCGATCCGCGCGCAGGGCGCGGGCGGCCAGAACATCAACAAGGTCTCCAATGCCGTGCACCTGCGCTTCGACATCCGCGCCTCCTCGCTTGCCCTCGACCACCAGGAACGGCTGATGCAGCTGCACGACCACCGCATCACGCGCGATGGCGTGGTGGTCATCAAGGCGCAACAGCATCGCAGCCTGGAGGCCAATCGCGAGGAGGCGGTGCGCCGGCTGCACGAGCTGGTGCGAAGCGTGGCGCAGCCGCCGCGCACGCGCCGGCCGACCCGCCCCACCTATGGCTCCCGCGTGCGCCGGCTGGAAGGCAAGAGCCAGCGCAGCCAGCTCAAGGCACAGCGCGGCAAGGTCGTGGAATAACGGGAATAACGGGAACAACGGAGATAGCGGGAGTCGCGCGACAGGTGCGCCGGCACGCACGCTGAAGCGGCCCGCTGCGCCCATGCTCAGTTACCCGCCACGCGGCGCGCGAATGCCGCGGCCTGGTCCAGCGCGCGGCGCGCCTCTGGCAGGAAGGGATGGTAGATCTGCCACACATGGGGCACGCCGTGCCACAGGTGCAGTTCGGCCTGGCCGCCGGCCGCCTGCACGCGCGCCACGAGGCGGCGCGAGTCATCCAGCAGCACTTCCTTGTCGCTGGCCTGCACGTAGAGCGGGGGCAGGGCGGCGAGGTCCGCGTCGGCCGCATACAGCGGCGACACCAGCGGCTCGGTGGCCGGCGTCTGCGCCAGGTACAGGCGCGCCACCAGGCCGATCGCGTCGCCGTGGAACATGACGTCGTGGCGGTCGTTGCTGCGCAGGGTCTCGCCGGTGGCCGCCAGGTCGGTCCAGGGCGAGAACAGCAGCGCGCCGGCCGGCAGCGGCAGGCCGCGCGCATGCAGCGCGAGCAGGGTGGCCAGCGCCAGGCCGCCGCCGGCGGAATCCCCCGCGATCACGATGTGCGCAGGGGCCAGGCCGCGTGCCAGCAGGGCCGTGTAGGCCGCCAGCGCATCGTCGAGCGCCGCCGGGTAAGGGTGCTCCGGCGCCAGCCGGTAGTCCAGCGAGAACACCGGCATGCCGCTTTTCTGTGCCAGTGCCAGGGTCAGGGGCCGGTGCGTCTGTGGCGTGCAGAAGTAGTAGCCGCCGCCATGGAGATAGAACAGCGTGGGCTCGTCGGCGCGGGCGGCGGCGTCGGTGCGGCGTGTCCATTCGCCCGGCAGCGCCGCCTCGGTGCTCGCATCAATGCGCCAGCCGGCCGGCACGGGCGCATTGCGGCCGAAGCCGGACATCGCCTCGCGCATGGCCTCCACATCGATCTCCCGGGGCATCGGGCCGCGCTTCAGGCGCCGCTTCAGTCCAAAGGACAGCAACAGGTTCTGCAGGCTCATCGGGGGGCTCCTCTTGATGGTCTGACTTGCCTTGCTCTCGATTGTGCCGCCTGTTTCGGCCGGTCGCTGGCGCCGCCAATCAGCGCGGCGGCCTGCTTAGGTCTGCCTAAGCAGGCTTGCCGTTCCTGCCCGCGCCCCGGCAGGGCTCGCCCGCCTGCGTAGCCGCCGCGCCGTGCAGCAGCCAGGAAACCAGGCGCATCGCCCGCGCGACAAGCTCGCGCCGGCCTGCTTCGTCTGCTTCCAGGTACTCGGCCGACAGGTGGAAGAGATGGAAGACGATGTCGGCGCAGGCCGCGTCGATGGTGGCGCGCGGCAACGACGGGTAGAGTTGCAGCCGCTCCATATCCTCGGCGATCTCGGCGGCGACGTCGGCCAGCAGGCCGCGAATGGCCGCGCGCAGCGCGGGCTGCGGCCCCGTGCTGCCGCACAGTGCCAGCAAGAGCGCGTCGGCATGGTCGTGCGCATAGGCGAAGAAGGCCGCACAGGTGCGCTCGGCCACCACCTGCGAGCTGTCGCGCGCGGCCGCCCATCGCACCTCGCGCAGCATCGGCCGCAATTCCGCGCTGACCTCGGCCACCGCCGTCAGGGCCAGGTCTTCCATGTCGCGGAAGTGACGGTAGAAGGTGTTCGGATTGAGGCCGGCCTCGCGGGCCAGCTCGCGCAGCCCCAGCGAGGCAAAGCTGCGCTTGGCGGCGGCCAGCCGCAAAGCGGCGTCGATCAGTCTGCGTTTGCCGTCGGCAATGTCTTCCATGTGCAGCAAGGTCCACGGGCGCAGGCCCGCGCGTGTCGAATGGTTCTGGGGAATGGCCGCCTGTCATTCAAACGGCCGCGGCTGCTGGCCGATTCGCTGGCCGATTCGAATTGACACTCAGTCTACATTCGTCTACTTTGTTGTGGAAGTAGACGAGTGTCTACCGTCTTTCGGGTTTGCCCCCTGGATGTCCCGCGCCGGCCTGGGAATTCGCGCCGGCAGTTTTCCATCGCTTCGCCGAACGTGAACGCACGCCATGCCCCAAGCCGTATCTTCCTCGCCCGAGGCGCCTGTCGCGCCTGCCGCACCCGTCACCCCCCAGTCGCCGGCGCCTTCCCTGCAGCCGATCCCGCGCGATCCCGGCTGGCCGCTGGTGGGCAATATGCTGCAGATCACGCCGGGCGCCTTCGGCCAGCACCTGCTCAAGCGCGCGCGGGCGCATCAGGGCATCTTCGAGCTCGACTTCGCCGGGCGCAGCGTGCCCTTCGTCAGCTCCGCCGCGCTGGTGGCCGAGCTGGCCGATGCCACGCGCTTCCGCAAGCACATCGGTCCGCCGCTGTCTTTCCTGCGCGACATGGCCGGCGACGGCCTGTTCACCGCCCACAGTGATGAAGCCAACTGGGGCCGCGCCCACCGCATCCTGATGCCGGCCTTCAGCCAGCGCGCAATGAAAGGCTATTTCGACGTCATGCTGCGCGTGGCCATGCGGCTGGTGGACAAGTGGGACCGCCAGGGCCCGGATGCCGATATCGCCGTGTCCGACGACATGACGCGGCTGACGCTGGACACCATCGCGCTGTCCGGCTTCGGCTACGACTTCGATTCCTTCGCCAGCGAGCAGCTGCACCCCTTCATCCATGCCATGGTGGGCGCGCTGGAAGAGGCCATGGGCAAGATGACCCGCTTCGGCTGGCAGGACCGTTTCATGCACGCGGCGCACCGCAAGTTCGCCGAGGACACGCGCTTCATGCGCGAGCTGGTCGACGATGTGGTCCGCCGCCGGCGCCAGTCCCCCACATCGGCGCATGACCTGCTCAACCTGATGCTGGAGGCGCGCGATCCGGATACCGACCAGCGCCTGGACGACGTCAACATCCGCAACCAGGTCATCACCTTCCTGATCGCCGGGCACGAGACCACCAGCGGCCTCTTGACCTTCGCGCTGTACGAGCTGATGCGCAACCCGGGCGTGCTGGCCCAGGCCTATGCCGAGGTCGACGCCGTGCTGCCGGGCGACGCGCCGCCGGTCTACGCCGACCTGGCGCGGCTGCCGGTGCTGGACCGCGTGCTCAAGGAAACGCTGCGCCTGTGGCCTACCGCGCCCGCCTTCTCGGTGGCGCCGTTCGAGGACACCGTGATCGGCGGCCGCTACCTGATCCCCAAGAACCGCCGCGTGTCGGTGGTGCTGACGGCGCTGCACCGCGATCCGGCGGTGTGGGCCGACGCCGACCGCTTCGACATCGACCGCTTCCTGCCGGAGAACGAGGCGCGCATCCATCCGCATGGCTACAAGCCCTTCGGCAGCGGCGAGCGCGCCTGCATCGGCCGCCAGTTCGCGCTGACCGAGGCCAAGCTGGCGCTGGCCATGATGCTGCGCCACTTCCACTTCAGCGATCCGCATGACTACCAGTTCCGCATCAAGGAAACGCTGACCATCAAGCCGGACAACTTACTGTTGCGCGCGCGCCGGCGCCGCCCGCACGAGCGCATCGTGGCGCTGTCCGTGCCCGGCGCCAACGTGAACGCGGAGGCTGCGCGCCCGGCCGTGGCCGGCGGCGGCGAAGCGCTGGCGGTGCTGTGCGCCTCCAGCCTGGGCACCGCGCGCGAACTGGCCGAACAGATCCACGCGGGCGCGCTCGCCGCCGGCTACCAAGCCACGCTGCGCGACCTCGACGATGCGCTCGACGCGCTGCCCGCCGAAGGACTGGCGGTGATCGTGGCCGCCACCTACAACGGCCGCGCGCCCGACTCGGCGCGGCGCTTCGAGGCCATGCTCAACGCCAGCGGCGATGCGCCGGGCAGCTACCACGCCGCCGGCCTGCGCTACGCCGTGCTCGGCTGCGGCAACTCGCAGTGGACCACCTACCAGGCCTTCCCCAAGCGGCTCGACGCCTTCTTCGCCGCCGCCGGGGCCCAGCCCTTGCTGCCGCGCGGCGAGGCCGACGGCAACGGCGATTTCGACCAGGCCGCCGAGCAATGGCTGGCGGCGCTGTGGGGCGCGCTCGCCCGGCACCAGCCGGACGGCGCGGGCCGGGAAGCCGGCGCGGAGGGTGCCGCGCCGCTGGCGGTCAAGGTGCAGTTGCGCGGCATCGAGGAGATCCGCGCCGCGGTGCTGCCGGCCGGCACGCAGACCTTCACCGTGCTGGCCAACGAGGAACTGGTGCGCGATCCTGCCGGGCTGTGGGACTTCGCCATCGAGGCACCGCGCACCTCCACGCGCGACATCCGGCTGCGCCTGCCCGCCGGCGCCAGCTATGCCGCCGGCGACCACCTGGCCATCTACCCGCAGAACCATCCGGCGCAGGTGGCGGAACTGTGTGAGCGGCTCGACCTGGATGCCGAGGCCGTGGTCACGCTGAGCGCGGCGCGTGCCGGCGCCGCGCGCGGGCTGCCGCTCGACCAGCCGCTGCCGCTGCGTGCGCTGCTGACGCATTTCGTCGAGCTGCAGGACGTGGTGTCGCGCCACACGCTGCGGCTGCTGGCGCAGCACACGCGCTGCCCGTTCACGCGACAGTCGCTGGAGCGCCTAGGCTCCGACGATGCCGCCGAGGGCTACGCGGCCCAGGTGGCAGCGCGCCGACTCGGCCTGCTCGACGTGCTGGTACGCCATCCGGCCATTGAACTGGACCTGCCCGGCCTGCTGGCCTGCCTGACGCCGATGCGCCCGCGCTTCTACTCGATCGCCTCGTCGCCGCTGGTCTCGCCCGAAGTGGCGACCCTCACCGTCGGCACCGTGCGCGCGCCTGCGCTGTCGGGGCGCGGACAGTTCCGCGGTGTGGCCTCCAACTGGCTTCAAGGGCTGGCGCCGGGCGCCACGGTGGCGGCGGCGGTGCGCACGCCCAATCCGCCCTTCGCCCCGGAAGCCGATCCCGCGCGCCCGATGATCCTGATCGGGCCCGGCACCGGTATCGCGCCCTTCCGCGGCTTCCTGGAAGAGCGCTCCGCGCAGCGGGCGGCAGGGCAGCCGGTGGCCTGCACCGAGCTGTACTTCGGCTGCCGCCATCCGGAGCATGACTGGCTCTACAGGGACGAGTTGCTGGCGTGGCAGCGGCAGGGCGTGGCGCGGCTGCACGTGGCGCACTCGGCCACCGGCGGGCCCCTCCGCTTCGTGCAGGACCTGCTGTGGCAGCAGCGCGGCGAGCTGTGGCAGCAGCTGGCGGCGGACGCGGTCGTCTACTTGTGCGGCGACGGGCGCCAGATGGCGCCGGCGGTGCGCAAGACGCTGATCGACATCGCCGCCGCCGAGGGCGGCATGGACGCCGACGCCGCCTCGGCCTGGTTCGCCGGCCTGGTGGCGCAGGGCCGCTACCGGCAGGACGTATTCAACTGAGACAACTGAGAAGCGGCCGGCGCGCCGCCTGGCAGGATTCGACGGAACATTGTCCGTCGGGCACGGCGCGCCGGTCCTACGCTTGGGGGGACTTTTCCACCACCCCTCGGAGCGTTCCATGGCCACGCCGGCATTGTCGCAGGCCCGGGTACTGGCGGTCTGCCAGGCCCTGTTCACCGCAGCCCTATCCGTCGACCTGACGCTGACCGGCCTGGTCGGCTACACCCTGGCGCCCGACAAGGCACTGGCGACGCTGCCTTTCGCGCTGATCACCGTGGCCTCGGCTGTCACGGCCATCGCTGCCGCCTTCCTCATCGAGCGCCTTGGCCGGCGTGCGGCCTTCTGCCTGGGCGGGCTGGCCTGCACCGCGGGCGGCCTGGTCTCGGTGTGGGCCATCTCGCACCGCCACTTCGTGGCCTTCTGCGCCGGCACCGCGCTGGTCGGCGTGTTCCAGGCCTTCGCGCGCTTCTACCGGCTGGCGGCGGCCGACGCGGCGGCCCCGGCCGACAAGCCGCGCGCCATCGCCGCGGTGCTGACCGGCGGCGTGGTCGCCGCCGTGTGCGGGCCGGCCATTGCCGCCTGGAGCCGCGACATGCTGCAGGCCGAGCCTTTCGCCGGCGCCTACCTCGTGGTGGCCGGGTTCGGCGCGGCCACCATCCTGCTGCTGGCCTTCGCCTACCGCGAGCCGCCGCGCGCGGTGGCCGGCGCCGAGCCCGGCGCGGGACTGCCCGCGCGGCCGCTCGGCGAGATCGTGCGCCGGCCGGTGTTCCTGGCCGCCTTTGCCAACAACGGCATCGGCAACGCGGTGATGATGTTCGTGATGACCGCCACGCCGATCGCCGCCGTCGCCTGCGGGCACACCATCGGCCAGGGCGCGCAGATCATCGAGTGGCACCTGGTCGGTATGTACGCGCCCTCGTTCTTTTCCGGCTGGCTGTTGCAGCGCTTCGGCACCGCGCGCATGCTGGCCTGCGGCACCCTGCTGTGCGCCGCGGCCGCGCTGGCGGCGTTGTCTTCCACCACGCTGCCGGCCTTCTACGTCGCGTTGCTATGCCTGGGCGTGGGCTGGAATTTCATGTTCGTCGGCGGCACCGCCTTGCTGGCCGCGTCCTACCGCCCGGCCGAGCGCGCCCGCACCCAGGCGGCGGCCGAGTTTTCCACCGCGGTGCTGACCGCCCTGGCCACGCTGGCGGCCGGCCAGGTGCTGCACCGGCACGGCTGGCAGGCGGTCAACCTGGCCGTGCTGCCGGCACTCGGTGTGGCGCTGGCGTTGACTCTCGCCTGGCAGCGCCATGCGCGGCGCGAAGGGCTGTCGGCCGCCGCGGCGGCGGCAGGCACGGCCAATTGAGCCACGCCGCGAGCGGAAGGGGCCGGCCCGGTATGATCGTGGGCGGACCCGTCCACACTGCCGCCATGCCATCCCGTCCCCAACTCGTCACCGAACCACCGCGCCGGGTGGTCGTCGTCGCACCGGATCCGGCGCAGGAACTCGACGTGACCGGCCCGACCGCCGTGTTCGGCCAGGCCAACCGGCTGAGCGGCCGCGCCAGCCCCCCTTACCAGATACACGTCGCCAGCGTGCGCGACGACGGCATGATCCGCACCGAGAGCGGTCTCAGGCTGCTGGCCGACGCCCCTTACCACGGCATCGAGGCCTGCCTGGGCGGGCCCATCGATACGCTGCTCATCGCCGGCGGCGCGGGCCATGCGCGCGCCGCGGACGACGCGCGCCTGACCGCCTGGCTGCGCGCGCAGGCCCCGCGCGTGCGACGGCTCGGTGCTGTGTGCACCGGTGCGTTCGTGCTGGCCGCCACCGGCCTGCTCGATGCCCACCGTGCCACCACCCACTGGCGCCATGCCGACCGGCTCGCCACGCGGCACCCCCGCGTGCGGGTCGACCCCGATCCGATCTGGATCCGCGAGGGCGGGCTCTATACCTCCGCTGGTGTGACCGCCGGCATGGACCTGGCACTGGCCCTGGTCGAGGAAGATCTGGGCTACGCGGCCTCGCTGGAAGTGGCGCGCGAACTGGTGCTGTTCCTGCGCCGGCCCGGCACCCAGGCGCAGTTTTCCACTGTGCTGCAGGCGCAGGCGGCGCAGAGCCCCGAGCTCCGTGAACTGCAGGCCTGGATCGCCGACCACCTGGCGCATGACCTGTCAGTGGCAGTGCTGGCCGAGCGCGTGGCGATGAGTCCGCGCAACTTCGCCCGCGTGTTCGCGCGCGAGGTCGGCGAGACCCCGGCGCGCTACGTCGAGGGACTGCGGGTGGAAGCGGTACGGCGCATGCTGGAGGCGGGCGACCAGCGTCTCGAGGCCGTGGCGCGCACTGCCGGCTTCGGCAATGCCGACGTCATGCGCCAGGCCTTCCTGCGCCATGTGCAGACCACGCCGGAACGCTACCGCGCGGCCTTCCGGGCCGGGGTCGCGGCCTGAGCGGCGGCAAGCGCCGCCTGGACGGGACGGAGGGGAAGAAGGGAGTGAAGGGAAGGCGCGGCGGCCGCGCCCGTGCGATGCCGCCGCGCCTCAGCGCACCTCAGCGCGCCGCTTGCAGCGCGGCGATGCGCTGCTCGATCGGCGGATGGCTGGAGAACAGCGCCATCCACGACTTGCCGCCGGCGATGCCCATGGCCTGCATGTTCTGCGGCAGGCCTTCGGCGTCGAGGCCGCCCAGGCGGCGCAGGGCCGCCACCATCGGCGAGGGCGTGCCCATCAGTTGGGCCGCGCCGGCGTCGGCCCGATATTCGCGCTGGCGCGAGAAGGTCGCCACGATGACGCTGGCCAGGATGCCGAAGACGATCTCGCAGACGATCACGGTCACCATGTAGCCGATGCCGGGGCCGCTGGATTCCTCGTCGTTCTTGCGCAGCATCGAGTCGACGAAGTAGCCGACCACGCGCGCAAGGAAGATCACGAAGGTGTTCACCACGCCTTGGACCAGCGTGAGCGTGACCATGTCGCCGTTGGCGACGTGGGCCACTTCGTGCGCCAGCACGGCTTCCACCTCATCTTCCGACATGGACTGCAGCAGGCCGGTGGACACCGCCACCAGGGAGCTGTTCTTGCTCGCCCCGGTGGCGAAGGCGTTGGGCTCGCCTTCGTAGATGGCCACCTCGGGCATCGGCAGGCCGGCGCGCGTGGCCAGCTTCTCCACCGTCTGCACCAGCCACAGTTCGCGGCTGGTGCTGGGGTGGGTGATGACCTGGGCGCCGGTCGACCATTTGGCGATGGGCTTGGACATCAGCAGCGAGATGAACGCGCCGCCGAAGCCCATCAGCGCCGCGAAGGCCAGCAGCATGCCGAGGTTGAGTCCGTTGGCGGTCAGGAAGCGGTTCACGCCGAGCAGGCTGGCAGTGAAGCTGAGGACGAGCATGACGGCGAGGTTGGTCGCCAGGAAGAGCAGGATACGTTTCATGTTGTGGATAACTGTTGTGGATAACAGCAGGGGACGACAAGGGAATGCGGCCAGGCCGCGAACGCGCACCGCGCCATCGGCGCGACAGGCGAGAAAACAGCGAAAAAAAAAGCGGGAAGGGTGCGCGGTCAGGGCCGCGCGAAGGCGTCAGCCGCGCGGGGGGCGCGGCGGCTGGGGCAGGTCGGGGTCGGGCAGGGCGGCGCCGGTGTAGCGTGGCGCACCGGCCCGGGCGGGCAGCGCGGCCAGCCGCGGCGGCGTTGGCGGGAGCCACTGTTCGGCCAGGTCGGCGCCGGCCTGGGCGCCTTCAGCAGCCTTGCCGCTCGGGTCGCCGAGCGGGCTGCGGGAATCCTGTTCGCCATGGTCGGCGCTTGCGTCGGCAGTGCTGCCGGCGCTCAGGCCGCACTCGACGTTCATCGCGGCCGCCAGCGGGAGTGCGCGGTCCAGCCGCTCCAGCCCGGCCGCGCGCGCGCCGGCGGCTGCCCAGCTCTGCACGGGCAGGAAGGCAAGCAGCAGGATCAGCAGCAGGAGGCGGAAGGGACGGAAGAGCCGCAAGGGTCGCTAAAGTCGCAAAGGTCGCTTTTGGCGGTCGGATGGCGATGCGTTGACTGCGGATTCTACAGGATGCAGACCCTGTCGCAGCCCGTCCGGCAGCCCCGTCAGGCAGGCGCGCCGCTTCTGGGCTACACTGTCATAAGTCTAAAGCTACTACAGGGTTGAGGAGTTCCTATGCGTATCGGAGAACTGGCGCGCCGCAGCGGCTGTGACGTAGAGACGATCCGCTACTACGAGCGTGAGAGCCTGCTGGACTCGCCCCAACGTGAAGACAACGGCTATCGCCGCTATGGCGAGTCCCATGTGGTGCAGCTCAACTTCGTGCGCCACTGCCGCTCTCTGGGCATGAGCCTGGCCGATGTGCGCCGCCTGCGCGACTTCGAGCGCAATCCCGACCTGGCCTGCGATGACATCAATGCCCTGCTGGATCGGCAGATCGAACAGATCCATGCGCAGCGCGTGGCGCTGGAGACCTTGGAGAGCCAGTTGCGGGCGCTGCGTCACACCTGCATCCAGCCGCATCAGGTAAGCGAGTGCGGCATCCTGCAGAACCTGCAACAGGCCGCAGCCGGCGCCGGCTGCGAGTGCCATGCGCACGGCTGAGGCGGCGCCTGTGCTACGATGCCGGTTCCTGTCGCAATGGCACGCGGTGCCACAGACGGGGCGTGCAGCCAGCCTGCGCGGCAAATGATGCACCCGATGTGAGCCCTCGCTCGCGCCGAAACGGCGCAGCCGTGGCCAGAATATCCCGACTTCCCATTTTTGCAATGATGCCCGACCGCCTGCCGACGATCGCCACCTTGCCTGCCCGCCTTGCGCGGCAGGCAGGCGCGCGCGCGCGCGTGGCGGGCATGCGGGTCACGCCCGCCCTGTCTTGCAGCCGGATCAGCAAGCCGCTTGATCCGGCCCGGTTCCCGGCCTGACCGCCTTCGCAGCTTGCGGGCACGGGCCGGACCGGGCCCGGGCAGCAGGCCGCCTGGCATCGTTCCAGCCGGCGTTTTCCCCAGCATTTCCCAGTAATTGATCCGATGCGCGCCATCAGCGGCGCCGGTCCGGGCTTGATCGCCCGCGGTCTGGCCCGGCGGGCAGCATCAAGCACCAGGAGGCTTACCATGACCGCTTCTTCCGCGAAAAAGACCACGCTCTACCTGACCGAGCTCGACGTGACCCGCCTCGAGCGCATCGCCGAACGGGCGGGCAACGCACAACTGTCCGAGATGCTCGATGCGCTGCTCGAGCGCGCTGCCGTGGTGGCGCCGGAGGCCATCCCGCGCGATGTGGTGACCATGAATTCCCAGCTTCGCTGCGCGCTCGAGGGCGATGCCACGCCTCGCGACTGGACCCTCGTCTACCCGGACGCCGCCGATTTCGACGCCGGCCGGCTCTCCGTCCTGTCGCCGGTGGGGCAGGCATTGCTCGGCGCGCAGGCGGGCGAGACCGTCGGCTACCGGCTGCCGGACGGCAGGGAACAGCGCGTGACCGTGGTCGAGATCGCCTTCCAGCCCGAAGCCAACGGGCAGTACAACCTCTGAGCTCCGCCGGGCGATGTGCTTCAAGGCAGTCATCAGCCCGAATCCCTCCTTCTGAAAGTGCTTCAGGCGGCGCTATTGCCGCCTGAATGCCTTTTCCGCCCGGCGCGCCGGGCCCCCGTTCATCCCACCTCCCGGCGTTTCACGGCTCGCAACTCACCATTCGTCGCAGCGGTGTTTGTCCTGTCCAGGCGAGCAACTAATCTACAGTCCGTGCTCGCATCGCAACATGCCATGTCGTCGGCGCATGCAGGCAGGAATACACAAAAAAGACGATAGCCCAGTTGAAGGAGTCCGAAATGATCGCCAAACGCCTTATTGGCGGTGTGCTGGTGTTTGCCGCTGTGGCCGCTTCGGCCACGGCGCTTGCCGCCCCCGCCCGCAGCAAGGTCGGCAAGTTCGACGTCTACGCGGATGCACTGCGCGTCGGCAAGGCCGATCCCTATACCGATGGCTCCAAGATCAGCAGGTACGACACCTACACCGACGGTGCCAAGTCGGGCAAGTTCGACCCGTATAGCGACGGCACGCGGACCGGCAGGTTCGACCCGTACAGCGAAGGCTTGCGTGCTCCCGGTGGCCCGATCGCGGCCTCTTCGCTTGACAACTCCCGCTCCGGCGACGGCTCGCTTTACGGCTATCGCGTCTGACGTGAGGCCGTCCGCCTGAGCGCGGACGGCTCCTCCCGCCCGCGGCCGCCGCAAGGTGGCCGCCACGTTTATCTACCGCCTGCCCGCTCGACCTCCTCCTCCTTCTCTCTTCGCCGGGCAGGCGACTTTTCTTTCGGTCTTCCTCCGTGGCGGTGGCTGCCGTGACCCGAGCCACCGCCAGGCATTGGCGCGCGCTAGCTAGCGCCGGCGTTGCAGCCGGCCGATCAGCGCATAGAGCAGCGGCACGGCCAAGGTACCGAGCACGGTCGCACCCAGCATGCCGCCCAGCACGCCGGTGCCGACGGCGCGCTGCGCCGCAGCGCCGGGGCCGCTGCTGAGCACGAGCGGCACCACGCCGAGGATGAAGGCCAGCGAGGTCATCACCACCGGGCGCAGGCGCTGGCGCGCCGCCTGCTGCGCCGCTTCGAGCAGGCCCATGCCGCCGCTGCGCAGCTGCTGCGCGTACTCGACCACCAGGATCGCATTCTTGGCCGCCAGCCCCATCACCACCACCAGGCCGACCTTGAAGTAGACGTCGTTGGGCATGCCGCCCAGCCAGATCGCCACGGCCGCGCCGATCATGCCTGCCGGCACCACGGCCAGCACCGCCAGCGGCAAGGTCCAGCTCTCGTAGAGCGCCACCAGGCACAGAAAGATGAACAGGGCCGAGCAGGCGAACAGCCAGGGGGCCTGGTCGCCGCTCTGCAATTGCTCGAAGGCGCGGCCGGTCCAGCGCACGCCGTACTCCGGGCCCAGCTCGCGTACCAGGGCGGTCAACCGCGCCATCGCCGTGCCGCTGCTGTAGCCGGCTGCGGTATCGGCACTGATGCGCACCGACGGCACACCGTTGAAGCGCTCCAGCGTGGTTTCGCCATTACCCCATGCCAGGCTGGCGAAGGCGCCGAGCGAGACCATCTGGCCGTGCGCGTTGCGCACGTGCACGCGCGCCAGTTGCTCGGGCTGCATGCGGTGCGGCGCATCGGCCTGGAGGATCACGCGGCGGATGCGGCCCTCGCGCGTCACCTCGTCCACATAGCGCGAGCCCAGCGTCGACGCCAGCGCGTGATGGATCGTCTCGGCCTCGACGCCGAAGCTCTCCGCCTTGCGGTAGTCGATGCGCAGGTCCAGTGCCGACGTGGGCTGGGCCGCGGTGGCACGCACCTCGCGCAGCGCCGGGTCCGCCTCGGCCGCCGCCAGCAGCTTGTCGCGCGCCGCGAACAGGGCCTCACGGCTGGCACCGTGGGCCGAGGTCAGGCGCATGTCGATGCCGCTGGTGCTGCCAAGTTCGGGCAGGGCCGAGCTGTTGTAGGCGAACAGTTGGGCGTCGCCGCGCCCGGGCCAGCGCTCCAGGTCGGCGGACAGCCGCTCCAGCACCGCGGCGGCCTTGTCCTTGCTGCCGCGCTGCTCCCAGTCGGTCAGCGACAGCACCAGGTTGGCCCGCTGCTCGCCGTTGCCGCCATTGCCCCAGCCGATCACGGCAAAGGTGGACCTGAGCGGATAGCCTCGGTCGCGCAGCCAGTGCTCCAGGCCGGCGACCAGCGTGCGCGTCTGCTCCTGCGTGCTGCCGGTCGGCAGCTCGATGTCGACCACCAGCTCGCCGGTGTCTTCCTCGGGCAGGAAGCCGCTCGGCGTCTGCGACAGGCCGTAGCCGCAGGCCAGCGCCAGCGCCAGGTAGGCGCCCAGCCAGCGCAGGCGGCGCCGCTGCGCGCCCGCCACCCAGCGCCCGTAACGCCCGGTCAGCGCAGTGAAGCGGCGCTCGAACCAGGCCAGCGGCCCGCTCGCCGGCGCCGCGCTGTGGCGCAGCAGCCCGGCGCACATGGCCGGCGTAAGCGACAGCGCGAAGAACAGCGAGAAGGCGATCGAGATGGCCAGCGTGACGGCGAAGTGGCGGTAGATCACGCCGACCGCGCTGCCGAAGAAGGCCATCGGCACGAACACCGCGCACAGCACCAGGGTGACCGCCAGCAGTGCGCCCGACACCTCGCGCATCGAGCTCGCGGCGGCTTCGCGCGCGCTCACGCCCTGTTCGTGCACGATGCGCTCGACGTTCTCCACCACCACGATGGCGTCGTCGACCAGGATGCCGATGGCCAGCACCACGCCGAACAGCGTGATCGCGTTCAGCGACATGCCCAGCGCGTACAGGCAGGCCACCGTGCCCAGCAGCGATACCGGCACCACCACCACCGGGATCAGCGTGGCGCGCAGGTTGCCCAGGAAGAGGTAGAGGATCAGGAAGACCAGCACCACCGCCTCGACCAGGGTCAACAGCACACGCGAGATCGAGCGCTGCACGAAGCCGGCATTGTCATAGGAGACCTCGTAGCGCACGCCGACGGGAAAGCCCGGCGCGGCTGCGTCCAGCGCGGCACGCACCGTGCGCGAGGTGGCCAGCACATTGGCGCCGTCGGCCAGTTTCAGGCCGATGGAGGCGGCCGGGCGGCTGTCCAGGGTCGAGCCGAAGCGATAATCGCTGGCGGCCAGTTCCACGCGCGCCACGTCGCGCAGCAGCACGGCGGTGCCGTCGAGGCTGTTGCCACGCACGACGATATTGCCGAAGGCTTCGGGATCGGCCAGCGGCGCCGGCGGGCGCACCGTGGCCTGGAACGGCTGGCCGGGCAGGGCGGGGGCGCCGCCGAGCTGGCCGGGCGTGACGTTGCCATTGCGAGCCTTGATGGCAGCCTCGATCTCATCCGTGTTCAGGCCCAGTGCATTCAGCTTGTCCGGGTCGAACCAGATGCGCATCGCGTACTCGGAGCCATAAGCCTCGGCCTTGCCGATGCCCGGCAGGCGCCGCAGCATCGGCAGGATGGAGCCGGCGACGAAATCGCCCAGCGCGGTCTCGTCGAGCTGGTTGCCATCGGAGACCAGCGACACGTACATGAAGGCGCTGCTGCTGGCCTGGTCCACATACACGCCCCCGCGCCGCACCGTTTCGGGCAAGAGCGGCTCGGCCTGGGCCACGCGGTTGCGCACGTTGACCTGGGCCAGCTGCGGATCGGTGCCCTGGCGGAAGGACAGCGTGACCGTGGCGGCGCCAGGCTCGCTGCTGGAATCCAGGTGCAGCAGGCCGGGAATGCCGTGCATCTGCTGTTCGAGCACCGCGGTCACGCGGTCCTCGACCGTGCGCGCCGAGGCGCCGGGATAGTCGGCATAGACGATGACCATGGGCGGCGCCACCGCCGGATACTGGGCGATGGGAATGCGCGTCAGGGCCAGCAGGCCCGCGACCACGGTCAGGATGGCAAGCACCCAGGCAAAGGCCGGGCGGCGAAGGAAGAAGGACGCCATAGGTGACGACGGATGAACGGCATGGGCTGCCCTCAGAAACGGCGTGCGGCGGCGTGCGTGCGGCAGCACCGCGGCATCGTTGCAAGAGTGCGGCAGGCAGGGAATGAAGCGGCGGGGAGGGGCGGGCTGGCTGTCGGGTCCGCCGACCCTAAGTGTGCGGGCCGAAGCCGCGCAGCAGAGAGTCGAACAGCACGCGCCGGCGGTGCGCCAAGGGCTGCCAGTGCTCGCGCGACAGGTGCTCGAAGGTGATTTCGAGAGCAGCCAGCCCGTGCGCCGCGGTCCACAGCGCGTCGGCCACGTCCTCGGGCCGGTGATGGGCGGCGATGCCGCCGGCGGCCTGCAGGTCCTGCACGCAGGCCTCGAGCACCGAGCCGACCGGATCCTGCGGGAAGCGTTGCTGCCAGCGCAGGTCGATCGCACGTTCCGCCTCGGCGGGCAGGCCCATCATCAGCATCAGGTGGTAGCCATGGCGGTTGGCCATGGCCCAGTCCAGATAGGCGGCGAATACGGCCGGCAGCGCCTGGCCGGGCTGGCAGCCCTCGCGGGCCGCGGCCAGCGCCTGTGCCAGGCGTACCCAGTCCTGCGCGCACAGCTCGAACAGCAACGCGGCCTTGTCCTCGAAGTGCCGATAGATAGCCGCGGCGCTATAGCCGCAGCGCTCGCCGACGCGGCGCAGCGTGACCCCCGCGTAGCCGGCTTCGGCGAACAGGGCGCGCGCTGCGTCGAAGAAACCTTGCCGTACCGCTTCGCGGCGTGCGGCGGCACCCGGCGAGCGGGCGGCCGGCGCATCGGGCACGGTTTGCGGGAGCGAGGGCGTGGCGGACATGTGGCGCATTATAAACATCGTCCATTTTGTGAACAACGTTTACTAAGTGGAATTCACGCCACACCGATGAGGGGATTCCCGTCATCCGCCAACGGGGAAGACGGGCGTCCGCCTCAGAGCTGCTTGGCCGCGAAGGTATCGCAGCGGCGCATGTCGCCGGTGGTCAGGCCCTGGCGCAGCCAGCGGACACGCTGCTCGCTGGTGCCGTGGGTGAAGGCTTCGGGCACCACATAGCCTTGGGCCTGTTTCTGCAGGCGATCGTCGCCGATGGCCGCGGCGGCGCGCAGGCCGTCTTCGATATCGCCCGGTTCCAGCAGGTTCTGGTTGATCCGCTGCGCGTTGGCCGCCCACACACCGGCCAGGCAGTCCGCCTGCAACTCCATGCGCACCGACAACTGGTTGGCCTGCGCCTCGCCCATGCGGCGGCGGGCCGAGTCAACCTTCTCCGACACGCCCAGCAGGTTCTGCACATGGTGGCCGACCTCGTGCGCGATCACATAGGCCTGGGCGAAGTCGCCGCCCGCGCCGAAGCGCTGGCGCAGCTCGTTGTAGAAGGCCAGGTCGATGTAGACCTTGTGGTCGCCCGGGCAATAGAAGGGCCCCATGGCCGACTTGCCGGTGCCGCAGGCGGTAGGCGTGGCGTTGGAGAACAGCACCAGCGTGGGCGGTTCGTAGCGGCGGCCCAGCTCGGTCTCGAAGACACGCTCCCAGGTGCGCTCGGTGCTGCCCAGCACCTTGCGCGTGAACACCGTGAGGTGGTCGGTGGCCGGCGCATGCGCCGGCGCTTGCCGCTGCTGCGCGCTTTCGGAGCCTTGCAGCACCTGCGCGCCCTGCATGATCATGCGCGGGTCGATGCCGAAGAAATAGGACGCCGCCAGGGCGACGATGATGGTGCCGATGCCGATGGTGCCCGGCCCGCCGAACCCGCCGCCACCACCGCGGCGGTCTTCCACGTTCTGGCTTTCGGCTTCGTCGTCAAGACGCATGATGACTCCGTGATGCTGATGGTGAACGCGGCGACAGCCGGAATCGCCGGGTCGCCGCGTGCCGGTCAGTATAGCAATGGCATGCTTCGGCCAGATTTCAAAAAGTGTGACCGACGGTGTCTGGCGGGTGAGGCGCGGCAGGCGCGCCTTGCGAATGGGGTGGCGTTGCCGCCGGGTGGGTCGCGCTGCCGGGAGGGCGTTGCCGGCAGCGTGCTGGCCGAAAAAAGACGCCGGCGAGGCGTTGCGCAGTGGCGTGCTGCGTTCCGCCCCGCCGGCGCCGCGGGTGAATCAGGGCGGGCGCAGGTGGCGGCCGCCTGTCGCCTGCCGCCGCCCGCCCCGTGCAACCTGCCTTCGTATCGATCAGGCGGAGGCAGGCTCCGCCGCGCGCACGCAGGCAGCGTGGCCGGCCTGCGCCGTCGCGGCCACGGCTGGCGGGCCCGGGATCTCCGCTACGCGCAGCAGGTTGGTGGTGCCGCCCTCGCCGAAAGGCATGCCGGCGGCGATGGCGATCTGGTCTCCCGGATTGGCGAAGCCCTCGGCCACGGCCGCGCGGGTGGCGGCTTCCACCATCTCATCGACGCTCTGCACATCGGGGCTGACGGTGGAGTGCACGCCCCAGGCCAGCGCCAGGCGCCGCGCGATCTCCGGATGCGGCGTGATGCTGAGGATGGGCGCGCAGGGTCGCTCGCGCGCCGCCCGCAGCGCGGTAGCGCCGGAGGATGTGTAGGCCACGGTGGCGGCCGCGCCGATGATGTGCGTAACCTCGCGCAGCGCGGCGCAGATCGCGTCCTGGCGCGTTGCCAGCGGCGCCTCGTGCTGCGCATCGAGGAGGTTCCGGTAGAGCGGGTCGCGCTCCACCTCGCCGATGATGCGGTTCATCATCGCCACCGCCGGCACCGGGTGGCGGCCGTTGGCCGACTCGGCCGACAGCATCACCGCGTCGGCGCCGTCGTAGATGGCGCTGGCCACGTCGGAGGCCTCGGCGCGCGTCGGCACCGGCGACTCGATCATCGATTCCAGCATCTGCGTGGCGATCACGATGGGTTTGCCGTGCTGGCGGCACAGGCGCAGGATGCGCTTCTGCACGCCGGGAACGCGCTCGGGCGGCAGCTCCACGCCGAGGTCGCCGCGCGCCACCATGATGGCGTCGGACACGCGCACGATCTCTTCGAGCTGCTGCAGCGCGGCCGGCTTCTCGATCTTGGCCAGCACGCCGGCGCGCGTGCCGATCAGCTCGCGCGCCTCGACGATATCGGAGGGCCGCTGCACGAAGGACAGCGCGATCCAGTCGACGCCGAGCGACAGCGCGAACGCCAGGTCCGTGCGGTCCTTGGCGGTCAAGGCGGGAATGGGGATCACCGCGTCGGGCACGTTGACGCCCTTGCGGTCCGACAGCGTGCCAGTATTGACCACACGCGTGGCGATGCTGCCGCTGGCCACCGCTTCGATGCGCAGCTGCACCTTGCCGTCGTCGATCAGCAGCGACTGGCCCGCGCTGGCCGTGCGGAACAGCTCAGGGTGGGGCAGGTGCACACGGCTGGCGTCGCCCGGCGTGGGATCGCTGTCGAGCACGAAGGCGTCGCCCGCCTGCACGGCCACCTTGCCCGCGGCGAAGGTGCCGATGCGCAGCTTCGGTCCCTGCAGGTCGGCCAGGATCGCGATGGGCCGGCCGCGCTCGCGCTCTACTGTGCGCACGGCGTCGTAGCGGCGCTGGTGGTCCTCATGGCTGCCGTGGCTGAAGTTCAGCCGGAACACATCGGCGCCGGCATCGAACAGTTGCCGGATCACCTCGATGTCGGTGCTCGCCGGCCCGAGCGTGGCCACGATCTTGGCTTTGCGCTGGCGTCTCATCTTGCTCTCTCCTCCAATCCCCGGAGCGCGCCCTCGCGCCCCGTTCGAACTTTTCTGGCCCGGCCGTACGGCCGGATCGATACGCACCGCGGATCAGGTGATCAAGATCGCGCGGAAGTCGTTGACGTTGGTGCGCGTGGGGCCGGTGACGATCAGCTCGTCGAGCGCGGCAAAGAAGCCGTAGCCGTCGTTGTCTGCCAGGCGCGCGCGCGCCGACAGCTCCAGCGCGGCCGCGCGCGCCAGCGTGTCGGGGCCGAGCAGCGCACCGGCGTTGTCCTCCGAGCCGTCGATGCCGTCGGTGTCGCAGGCGATGGCATGCACGCCGGGCAGCCCGTCCAGCGCCACCGCCAGCGCCAGCAGGAACTCCGCATTGCGCCCGCCGCGCCCGTTGCCGCGCACCGTCACCGTAGTCTCGCCGCCGGATAGCAGCACGCAGGGCTTGTCGAAGGGCTGGCCGCGCTGCGCGATCTGGCGCGCGATGCCGGCATGCACTAGCGCCACATCGCGCGCTTCGCCCTCGATGCAGTCCGACAGGATGTGCGCCGCCAGGCCAAGCTCGCGCGCGCGTGCCGCTGCTGCTTCCAGCGACTGCTGGGCGCTGGCCAGCGTGACGCTGTGGTGGCCGTCGAAACGCGGGTCGCCGGGCTTGGGCGTCTCGCCGGCACCGCTCTCCAGGTGGGCGCGCACCTGCGCGGGGACATCGATGCCGTATTTGGCAATGACGGCCAGTGCGTCGGCGCAGGTAGTGGCATCGGGCAGCGTGGGGCCGCTGGCGATCAGCGCCGGGTCGTCGCCCGGGATGTCGGAGATCAGCAGCGTGTGCACGCGCGCCGGCGCGCACTGCAGCGCCAGGCGGCCGCCCTTGAGCGCCGACAGGTGCTTGCGCACGCAGTTCATCTCGGCAATGCTGGCGCCGCTCCTAAGCAGCGCCTTGTTGACCGCCTGCTTGTCCTGCAGCGTCAGGCCGGGCGCGGGCGCCGCCAGCAGCGCAGAGCCGCCGCCCGAGATCAGGCACAGCACCAGGTCATCCGCCGTCAGGCCCTGCACCAGTTCCACCATGCGCTGCGCGGCGCGCTGGCCGGCCGCGTCGGGCACCGGATGGGCGGCCTCCACCACCTCGATGCGATGGCACGGCGCGCCGTGGCCGTAGCGCGTGACCACCAGGCCGGAAAGCGGCCCGGACCAGTGCGCCTCGACCGCCTGCGCCATCGCGGCAGCGGCCTTGCCCGCGCCGATCACCACCGTGCGGCCCTTGGGCGGGGCGGGCAGGTGTTGCGGCAGGCAGTGGCCGGCGCTGACGGCTGCAACCGCCGTGTCGAACAGGTCGCGCAGCAGCGCGCGCGGATCGGAGAGGCCGGGGGCGCGCTGGGGTGCCAGCAGCGCGGCCTGGGAAGGGGGGACGAACATGGCGGAATCCGGTTGCGGTGAGGCGATCGCGCCGGCGCACCCGTCGGGGCCGGCGCGGCGCGTTGCTGGCGACTTACTTGCTGCCTTACTTGTCGCCCTTGGCGATGTCGTGGTTCGACATGAGCTCGATGGCGCGGCACAGCGCCGAATGGTCGAGCTTGCCGAAGCCGTTGGCCGCGCAGGTGTTGAACAGCTCCTGTGCGATCGCCGTGTTCGGCAGCGACACGCCCAGCGCCTTGGCACCCTGCAGTGCCAGGTTCAGGTCCTTCTGGTGCAGCTCGATGCGGAAGCCCGGGTCGAAGGTGCGCTTCACCATGCGCTCGCCGTGCACCTCCAGGATGCGCGAGGACGCGAAGCCGCCCATCAGCGCCGCACGCACCTTGGCCGGATCCGCACCCGCCTTGGAGGCGAACAGCAGCGCCTCGGACACGGCCTGGATGTTCAGCGCCACGATGATCTGGTTGGCCACCTTGGTGGTCTGGCCGTCGCCGTTGCCGCCCACCAGCGTGATGTTCTTGCCCATCAGCTCGAACAGCGGCTTGACCTCCTCGAAGGCCTCCGCCGGGCCGCCCACCATGATGGTCAGCGAGGCCGCCTTGGCGCCCACTTCGCCGCCCGACACCGGCGCGTCCAGATAGGCCGCGCCCAGCTTGTTGATGCGCGCGGCGAAGTCCTTGGTGGCGATCGGCGAGATCGAGCTCATGTCGACCACGATCTTGCCGTGCGCGGCTTCCTTGCCGGCCGCCTTGAGCGCCGCGGCCACGCCCTTGTCGCTGAACAGCACGGCGTCCACGTGCGGGGTGTCCGGCACCATGACGATGATGATGTCGGCGCGCTTGGCCACTTCCTCGGCGCTGGTGCAGACCGTCACGCCGGCATCGACCAGGACCTGCGGCGCGGGGTTCACGTCATGCACGAACAGCGTGTGGCCGGCCGCGCGCAGGTGGCCCGCCATCGGCGCGCCCATGATGCCAAGACCGATGAAGCCGACGTTGCGTTGCTTTGCCATGTTGATGTCTCCTGAAGAATGGAAAGAAGAACGAAATGCGAAATCGAAATTCGGTTGAACCCAGAAGGCTCTTGCTAGAGCCCAAGGTTCGAGGTGCACCCAAACCGCACGAACTAGCCAACAGGTGTGCCCCCTCTCCCCTCATGGGGAGAGGGTTGGGGTGAGGGGTGGTCTAGCAAGGCGCCACACCCAATCGAAGCCTTCGGTGTTGTCCAACACGCCGACATCTCAACGAAGCCTTCGGGGTTGTCCAGCACACCGACATCACAATGAAGCCCTCGGTGTTGGCCAACACGTCGCCGCTAGCCAGCGCCTGCCCTCTCCCCCGGCCCCTCTCCCGCAAGCGGGAGAGCAACTGTGTTTCAAGTCAAGGCTGGAGGGCCTGTGAAGCATGCCTGGTTGGATCCCATAGGGCGCCATCCCTGGCCATAGCATTGAGGATGGTCAGCAGCTTGCGCATGCAAGCGACGATCATGACCTTCTTGGGCTTGCCGGCGGCCAGCAAACGCTGCCGGAAAGCCGCGATCGCCGGGTTGTAACGCATCGCCGACAGGGTGGCCATGTAAAGCACCGCCCGCACGTCTGCACGCCCACCCCAGATACATCGGGTCCCCTGGCGCTTGCCGGAATCACAAGCCAGTGGCGCAACGCCAACGAGCTTGCTGATCGCCCGGCGCCCAAGCTTGCCCAGCTCCGGCAGCGCCGCCAGCAATGTCATGGTCGTCACCGCCCCGACACCCTTGACGCTATCGAGCAGCTTGCGCTGCTCCTTGAAGTGCTGCTCGATGTGGTCATCCAGATCCGAGTCGATCTCGGCAATCTGCTTGTCCAGCGTGCGTATCACTGCGCGGATGCTGCGCGCCGTCTTCGGCCCCGCCTTCTCCAGCCGATTGCCTTCGGCCACTCGCATCTCCACCAACTGGCGCCGCCGAATCATCAGCGCCGCCAGCGACTCCCGGTGCGCCTCCAGCGGTGCCGTGAGGTACTTGTGGCGATCCGGATGGCGTGCCAGCACATCGGCAAAGTCGCGCAACCCTCGCGCGTCGATCCGGTCTGTCTTGGCTAACTCGCCCATCGCCTTAGCAAAGTCGCGAGCCTGACGCGGATTCACCCGCGCAACTTCCACTCCTTCTTGCTGCAGCGCCCGTACCAGGCCTCGCTCGTAGCCGCCGGTCGCTTCAACCACAACCAGGTCGACATCGCACGCCTTGAACTTCGCTATCAACTCGCCCCATCCCGACGCCTCATTGCCTACCCGCAGCGACTGATCCATCCAGCAAGCATCAAGATGCTCCTTGGACACATCAATCCCTGCGGTGGGCCGTGGACGCCCGTCATTCGGTTCCCTGCCTTGCGGATGCATATTCAAAATTGGCAACTGTTCGGGTTATACGAAATGGATGAAGCGGACCCGTACGTTGACCACATGCTCTCCCACGAGCTTCAGACTCCGAGGGGTTTCAGGTTTGGCGTACCGGTGGCGAAGTTCCGCCCTATCGACAGCACTGTCCTATAAACCTTTGATCTTTCCTTGGCAATAGGACTGCAAATCCTGGCTTCGATTCGGGCTGATGGAAACATACAAGGGGAGCACACCGGCAGCGTTGTCCGAGGCTCACGCCTCAAGCCGCGTGGCCGTCGGTGCAAACTCACTGCACCCCATGCTCCGCACGCCAGCCCAGCCCCGCCTCGGTGCTCGTCTTCGGCTTGTATTCGCAGCCGACCCAGCCCGTGTAGCCGATCGCATCGAGCCACTGGAACAGGAAGCGGTAGTTCAGCTCGCCGGTGCCCGGCTCGTTGCGGCCCGGGTTGTCGGCCAGTTGCACGTGCTTGATCTTCGGCAGGTGGGCCTTCAGCGTGGCGGCGATCTCGCCCTCCATGCGCTGCATGTGATAGATGTCGTACTGCACGTAGAGGTTGGGCGCCGCGACCTGCTCGATCAGTTCCAGCGCCTCTCGTGTGCGCGAGAGGAAGAAGCCGGGGATGTCGAAGGTGTTGATCGGCTCCACCAGCAGGTCGATCTGTTCCGCGGCCAGCGCGCGGGCGGCGAAGCGCAGGTTTTCCACCAGCGTTTCCTGCGCCTGCTCGCGCTTGACGTTGGGCGGCTGGATGCCGACCAGGCAGTTGAGCTGGCGCACGCCCAGCGCCTTGGCGTACTTGATGGCCTCGCCCACGCCGTCCTGGAATTCGCCGACGCGGTCAGGGTGGCAGGCGATGCCGCGCTCGCCCGCTTCCCACTTGCCGGCCGGCAGGTTGTGCAGCACCAGGTCGAGCTGGAAGCGGTTCAGCCGGTCGGCGATCTGGTCAGCGTGGAAGGCATAGGGAAAGAGGAACTCCACGCCGCGGAAGCCGGCGCGTGCGGCGGCTTCGAAGCGGTCGAGGAAACCGACCTCGTTGAACAGCATGGTCAGGTTGGCGGCAAGTTTCGTCATCTATATCTCCGGATAAGATCCGCGGGTTCGCGCCCGCCGTGGCGGGTGCGCCTGCGTGTTGTGGGCAGCGCCGTCGGGCCGGGCCCTCAGGCGGTCTCCGCCCCCTCGTTGATGATGTCGTCGTCTTCGACGCGGTCTTCGATCGGCTCGAACTCGTTGATGTTGTCGATCTCGGTGCCCATCGCGATATTGGTCACGCGCTCCAGGATCACCTCGACCACCACCGGCACCGAGAACTCGGCCATCAGCTTGCGGGCCTGCGCGAAGGCGGGCTCGATGTCCTCCGGCTTGAACACGCGCAGCGCCTTGCAGCCCAGGCCCTCGACCACCTTGACGTGGTCCACGCCGTAGCCGTCGAGCTCGGGCGCGTTGATGTTGTCGAAGGCGAGCTGCACGCAGTAGTCCATGTCGAAGTTGCGCTGCGCCTGGCGGATCAGCCCGAGGTAAGAGTTGTTCACCACCACGTGGATGTAGGGCACATTGAACTGCGCCGCCACGGCCAGCTCCTCGAGCATGAACTGGAAGTCGTAGTCGCCCGAGATGGCCACCACATCCGAGTCGGGCGAGGCCACCTTGACGCCGATCGCCGCCGGGATGGTCCAGCCCAGCGGGCCGGCCTGGCCGCAGTTGATCCAGTGGCGCGGCTGGTTGACCGACAGGAACTGCGCCGCGGCGATCTGCGACAGGCCGATGGTCGACACATAGCGCACGTCGCGCGGGAAGTAGCGCTTCATCTCACGGTAGACGCGCTGCGGCTTGATCGGCACGTTGTCGAAGTCGCTCTTGCGGTGCAGGGTGCGGCGGCGCTGCTGCACTTCGGCCACCCAGTCCTTGCGGCAGGGCAGGCGGCCGGCCATCTTCATCTCGCGCGCCACCTCGACGAACAGCGCCAGCGCGGCCTTCGCGTCAGACACGATGCCCAGGTCCGGTCCGAACACACGGCCGATCTGGGTGGGCTCGATGTCCACGTGCACGAATTTGCGGCCCTTGGTGTAGACGTCGACGCTGCCGGTGTGACGGTTGGCCCAGCGGTTGCCGATGCCCATCACGAAGTCGGAGGCGAGCAGGTTGGCGTTGCCGTAGCGGTGCGAGGTCTGCAGGCCGACCATGCCGGCCTGCAGCGGATGGTCGTCGGCCAACACGCCCCAGCCCATCAGCGTGGGCACCACCGGCACGTCGACCAGCTCGGCGAATTCGACCAGCAGCTCGCTGGCGTCGGCATTGATCACGCCGCCACCGCAGACGATCAGCGGTCGTGCCGCGCCGTTCAGCATGGCGATGGCCTTCTCGATCTGCGCGCGCGAGGCGGCCGGCTTGTAGGGCTCGAGCGGTTGGTAGGTGTCGGGGTCGAATTCAATCTCGGCCACCTGCACGTCGAAGGGCAAGTCGATCAGCACCGGACCAGGACGGCCGGAGCGCATCAGGTGGAAGGCCTGCTGGAACACCTGGGGCACCAGCGCCGGCTCGCGCACGGTCACGGCCCACTTGGTCACGGGCTTGGCGATCGACTCGATGTCCACCGCCTGGAAGTCCTCCTTGTACAGCCGCGCGCGCGGCGCCTGGCCGGTCACGCACAGGATGGGGATGGAGTCGGCCCAGGCCGAGTACAGGCCGGTGATCATGTCAGTGCCGGCCGGGCCCGAGGTGCCGATGCACAGGCCGATATTGCCCGCGGCCGCGCGGGTGTAGCCCTCGGCCATGTGCGAGGCGCCTTCCACGTGGCGTGCCAGCACGTGGCTGATGCTGCCGGCCTTGCGCATGGCCGAGTAGAAGGGGTTGATGGCGGCGCCGGGCACGCCGAACGCGGTTGTGATGCCCTCTTTTTCCAACACGGCGATGGCCGCGTCGACTGCTCTCATCTTCGGCATGCTTGTCTCCAAAGGTCCGGATTAGTGGATTTCGTTTCGGGACCAATGTATTCCCGCAAGTCCGTCCGGATAAAGGGAGGCAGCGTCTATTGATTCGATACCAGGAGTACACAATGAGAGTGGGCTCGGGATGCTGCCATGCAGCATCGGCGGCGTGGCACGCCGTTTCGATACGTTTTCGTGAGGGGGAGTCAACCGGCGCGGCGGTGAAGCCCAGCGCGCCAGTCGAAGCCGGCAGGCTGCGCCAACACCGTGAGCCAAGCACGAGGTCTCGGCTCCCTCTCCCCTCAGCGGGAGAGGGTTGGGGAGAGGGGTGGTCTAGCAAGGCACCACAAACAACGAAGCCGACGGTGTGATCCCGCACGCCAAGGCAATGACGAAGCCGACAAGATGCGCCAGCACCGCTGGCCAAGCATAGTGTCCTGGCTCCCTCTCCCCTCATGGGGAGAGGGTTGGGGAGAGGGGTGGTCTAGCAAGGCACCACACCAAAACGAAGCCGCCGGTGTGATCCAGCACGCCAAGGCAAGCCGAAGCCGACAGGATGCGCCAGCACCATTGGCCAAGCACAGTGTCTTGACCCCCTCTCCCCTCAGGGGAGAGGGCCGGGGTGAGGGGTGGTCTAGCAAGGCGTCACAAACAACGAAGCCGGCGGTGTGATCCAGCACGCCAAGGCAATGACGAAGCCAATGGTGTGGTCCAGCCCGTCGCCGCCAGCAAGCGCCAACCCCTCTCCCGCAAGCGGGAGAGGGGAGCAAACAGCCGGTACAGTAAAGACCGTTGTGCTGGCACCGCACAGTGTGCGGCCTACCCCCGCAAGAACGTCTGCGCCAGCCTCACCCAGCAAGCCGCGCCCAGCGGCAGCACCTGGTCGTTGAAGTCATAGCCCGGGTTGTGCACCATGCAGCCGCCGAACTCGCCCTCGCCGTTGCCGAGGATCAGGTAGCAGCCCGGCACCGCGTTCAGCATCCAGGCGAAGTCCTCGCTGCCGTTCAGGCCCTTGGGCGCCTGCGTGACCACCTTGTCCGCGCCGACCAGCTCGGCGCAGACCTGCTGCGCCAGCTGTGTCTCGGCCTCGGTGTTGACCATCGGCGGCGTCAGCTGGCGATAGTCGATGTGCGCTTCCACGCCGTGCGCCTGCGCGGTCAGCGCCACGATCTCGCGGATGCGCTGCTCGACCAGCGCTCGCGTCTCGGGCCGGGCCGCGCGCACGTTCAGGCCCAGCGTGACGGATTCGGGAATCACGTTGTGGGTGGCGCCACCGCGGATGAAGCCCACCGACAGCACCGCGGTGTCGTCCGGCGCCACGTTGCGCGCCACCACCGTCTGCAGCGCAGTGACGACGGCCGCTGCGGCGGCGATCGGATCGCGCGCCCGGTGCGGCATGGCACCGTGCCCGCCCACGCCCTTGATGGTCACGTCGGCCACGTCGGACGACAGGCTGACCGGGCCGGGCAACACACGGAAGGTGCCGGCTGGCACACCGGGCATATTGTGCAGAGCGAACACGGCATCGCAGGGGAAGCGCTCGAACAGGCCGTCCTCGATCATCGCGCGCGCCCCGCACAGGTTCTCCTCGTCGGGCTGGAAGATCAGGTTGAGCGTGCCGTCGAAGTCGCGGCTGTCGGCCAGCGCCTTGGCCGCGGCCAGCAGGATGGCGGTGTGGCCGTCATGGCCGCAGGCGTGCATCTTGCCGGGTGTCTTGCTCGCATAGGGCAGGCCGGTGTTTTCGACGATGGGCAAGGCGTCCATGTCGGCACGGATGCCCAGGCGGCGCTTGCCGCTGCCGAGCTTGAGCTGGCCGACCACGCCGCTCTTGCCGATGCCGGTGTGCACCTCGTAGCCCCAGCTCTCCAGCAGCGTGGCCACCAGCCTGCTGGTGGCGCCGACCTCGAAGCCGAGCTCGGGCTGTGCGTGGATCTGGCGGCGGATGCCGATGAAGGTATCGGCGTCGATGCGGATGTCGGGCAGCAGGTGCGGCAGCAGTTGGAACGGCGTCAGCGTGGGTTCACGTGTCATGTCTTCTCCTTCGCCGGCAGGGCGGCCTTGGGTATCGCTATCGGTATCGATATCGGGTCAGTCGGCGCGATGCTCGCGGATGGTGAGGATGGTCAGCAGCGTCACCAGGCCGCAGGCCATCATGTAGAACGCGGGCGCCAGCGGGTTGCCGGTGCGCGCCAGCATCCAGGTCACGACGAACTGGCAGGAGCCACCGAACACGGTCACGCCGATGGCGTAGATCACCGACAGGCCGCTGGCGCGCACCCTGGTCGGCAGGATTTCCATCAGCACCAGCAGCATCGGCGTGGAGCCGAGGTAGAGGCTGGCCGTCAGCATGGCCGACAGGCTGAGCACCAGCGGCACGCTGGGGTAATGCGTCATCAGCCAGAAGGCGGGATAGAGCGACACCAGCGTGAACAGCATGGCGCCCACCACCAGCGGCTTGCGGCGCGGCAAGCGGTCCGCGAGCCAGCCCGACAGCAGCGAGGCCGCCAGGCAGACGAAGCCGGTGACGCAGCCCGACAGCAGCGACAGCGAGGGCGGCAGGTGCAGCTCGCGGATCATGTAGGTGGGCATGAAGTAGACCACCAGATAGGTGCCGACGGTGCCGCCGATGATGGTCAGGATGCCCTTGACCACCAGGCCGCCATGCTCGCGGAACAGCGTGCCGAGCGGGCTCGGCGCATGGGCCGGGGCGGCGTGGGTTTCATCGAGGTGGCGGCGGATGTAGAGGCCCACCGGCGCGATCGCCAGGCCGAGGAAGAAGGGCAGCCGCCAGCCCCAGCTTTCCAGCGCGTCCTGCGGCAGCGTACCGTACAGCACGGCCGCGGTCAGCGCGCCCAGCAGGGCCGCGATGCCCTGGCTGCCGAGCTGCCAGCTGATGCGGAAGCCGCGCCCCTTGATGCCGCCGGCCTCCATCAGCATGGCGGTGGAGGCGCCGATCTCCCCGCCGAGGGAGAAGCCCTGCAACAGGCGGCCGAGCACGATCATCACCGGGCCGAAGGCCCCCGCGTAGGCATGGGTCGGCGCCACCGCCAGGCACAGCGTGCCGGCGACCATCAAGCCGATGGTCAGCGTCATGGCAGCCTTGCGGCCGTGGCGGTCGGCGTAGTTGCCGATCACGAAGCCGCCCAGCGGACGCATCACGAAGCCGATGCCGAAGGTGGCCACGGCCAGCAGCAGCGAGCCATAGGCGCTGTCTGCGGGAAAGAACAGCTTGCCGATCAGGATCGCGAAGAAGCTGTAGACGGTGAAGTCATACATCTCGAGCGCGTTGCCGATGGAGCAGGCGGCGATCAGCCGGAACTGGCTTTGCCGCGCACCGGCTGCGCCCGGTGCGGCGGGCTGCGCGATGGCGGCGCCTGTGGCGCTCAGGGTGGCGTCGTTCATGTCGGATCTCCAGGAACGGTGGAGGGGGGACAGGATCCGTGCAGCAGGCCGCAGCCGGCTTCCGGGTTGTGGGGCCGGCGAGGCCGGGTCGACCAATATTCGGATAAGCGGAGCAGGGCGAAAAATCATATATTTTCATCCTGATAACCAAATAGAATCGCCGTCATAACCAGTGCGTTCGGACCATCCGTACAACTACCGATCGGCACCGCAACGGAACCGCGCGCACAGCCGTGGTGCGCGGCAAGGAGGAGCATGAAACTGCATCAGCTGCGCATCCTGCTGGCCGTGGCGCAGCACGGCAGCATCCACGAGGCCTCGCGCAGCCTCCATGTATCGCAGCCGGCACTATCCAAGGCCATCGCCGAACTGGAGCGCGAGTTGGGTGTGACGCTGATGTCGCGCTCGGTGCGCGGCGTTAGCCTGACCGCCTACGGCCTGGCGCTGGTCAAGCGCGCCAGCGTGGTGGAGCAGGAGCTGCGCCACGCGCTGGAGGACATCGAGGCCATCCGCGGCCACGCCGAAGCCCAGCTCAACATCGGCTTCACCGCGGTGGCGTCGAGCGGGCCGCTGCCCGAGGCGATCGCCGCCTTCCGGCAGCGCTTTCCCAATGTGGAACTGTTTGCCTACGAGCTGCGCCCGCAGCAGATCCTGGAAGGACTGCGCGAAGGGCGCCTCGACCTGGGCCTGATCTCCACCAACAGCGGGCCCGGCACCGGCGCCTTCCAGTGGGAGCCGCTGTTCTCGGTGGGCATGTCGCTGGCGGTGCGCCCCGGCCATCCGCTGCGAAGGGTCAGCCGGCTGCGCCCCTTGCTCGATGCCGACTGGCTGACGCTGGACCCCCTCGACGATCCCGGCAGCCCGCTGCCGAGCCTGATGCGCCTGCACCGCCTGGACATGCCGCGCCGCATCGTGCAGAGCGCCTCCAACCTGCTGGGCGTGCAACTGGCCGCCCGCACCGACCTGATCAGCATGTGGTCGGACTTCGTCTTCCATGGCACCGGCGGCCCGCTGCGCCTGGTGCAGGACTCGCTGGTGCAGTTGCCGATGCGCGACGAGCTGCCCGACTTCCGTGTCTTCCTGGTCTACCGCTCGGCCGACCTGATGACGCAGGCCTGCGCCGAGTTCAGCAAGGAGGTGCGCCACCGCGCCACGCGCATGGTGCCGCCGCGCGTGGCGGCGCGCAGCGGCGGCCGTCCGGCGGCCTGAAGCCCTGCGCAGCGCCGGCCGCGCGCATCCGCCGTATCTTCGACATCGCGGCGCAAGCATGCCGGCCCGGCCCCGATGGCCCACAATGGCGTCGAGGAGACTAAGCAGACATGGATAAACTCAAACAGATCGAGGCCTTCATCGCCGTGGTGGAGCACGGCAGCATGGCGGCAGCGGCGCTCACCCAGGACGTCACGCCGGTGATGATCGGACGGCGCATCAACGCGCTGGAAGCGCGCATCGGCGTCAAGCTGCTGCACCGCTCCACGCGCCGCATCGTGGTGACCGAGCAGGGCGCCGTCTTCATGGAGCAATGCAAGAAGGCGCTGGCCGACCTCGACCGCGCCGAGCTGCTGATCGCCGAGGGCAAGCACAAGGCCACCGGCCACCTGATCGTGTCGGCGCCGGCCGCTTTCGGCCGCAAGCACGTGGCGCCGCATGCGCCCGCTTTCCTGGCCGCCAACCCCGAGGTGCAGATCTCATTCAACCTGACCGACCGCGTGGTCGACCTGGTGCGCGAAGGCTATGACGTGGGCATTCGTATCGGCGGCGCCATCGACCCCAACTTCGTCGCCATCAAGCTGGCCACCAACAAGCGCGTGGTGTGCGGCACGCCGGCCTATTTCGCCAGGCACGGCGTGCCGCAGACGCTGGACGACCTGGCCCAGCACAACTGCCTGGCTTTCAACCTGCAGGGCGGGCAGCAGCGCGGCTGGTATTTCCGCCAGAACGGCAAGACGGTGACGGTACGCGTGAACGGCAACCTCGATTGCAACGACGGCGAGCTGCTGCACCGCTGGACCGGCGAGAGCCTGGGGCTGGGCTGGCGCTCGACCTGGGAAATCCTGCCGCAGCTGGAGAGCGGCGAACTGGTCACCGTGCTCGACGAGTACGCGCTGCCCGACTACGACATCCTCGCGGTGTACCCGCAGCAGCGCCCGGTGCCGGCCAAGATCCGCTTCTTCATCGAGCACCTGAAGACGCAGTACGCGCAGCCGGGCTACTGGACCGGCCGCACGGAGACCTAGCCATGGCGGCGATGGAAGCGGTGGCAGCGATCGCAGCGGCGCTGGCAGCCGATGCGGTGCTGGTACTCCACCTCGCCTTCATCGCCTTCGTCGCGGCGGGCGCGCTGCTGCTGCTGCGCTGGCCGCGCCTGGCCTGGCTGCACCTGCCGGCGCTGGCCTGGGCCGTGCTGCTGGAATGGAACGGCTGGATCTGCCCGCTGACGCCGCTGGAGAATACGCTGCGCCATGCCGCAGGCCAGGCCGGCTACAGCGGCGGCTTCATCGCGCGCTACCTGCTGCCGCTGATCTATCCGGCCGGGCTGACGCCGGCCATCCAGTGGTGGCTGGGCACCCTGGCAGTGGCGCTCAATCTGGCGCTGTACGCGCTGTGGTGGCGCCGCCGCCACGCGCGCGGGCGGCGCTAGGCGGGTGCCGCCGTTCTGGCGCGGCACCCGGCTTCGCGGTGGTTCAGCCCTCGGCCGGCACGAAGCGCGGCGCGCGCTTCTCCATATTGGCCAGCACGGCCTCGCGCTGGTTGGCGCTGCCGATCAGCCGTTCCTGCTCAACCGATTCCGCCAACAGGATGGCGCCCGCGTCCCCGCCGGCCGCCACCTGCATCAGCCGCTTGGCGGCGCGGATTGCGTCGGGGCTCCTGCCCGCGATCTCGCGTGCGGCAGCGAGCGCCGCCGCGCGCGGGTCCTCGACCACGCGCGTGGCCAGGCCGAGTTCGCAGGCCTCGGTGCCGCTGACAATGCGCCCGGTGTAGATCAGCTCGCGCAGCACATCGTCGCGCACCAGGCCGCGCGTCAGCAGCATGCCGGCCATGTCCGGCACCAGGCCCCACTTGATCTCCATCACCGACAGCTTGGCATCGGCGGTGACGTAGCGCAGGTCGGCGCCCAGCGCCACCTGCAGCCCGCCGCCGAAGGCCACCCCATGCACCGCCGCGATCACGGGCACCGCCAGCTCGCGCCAGACGGTGCAGGCATACTGCGGCGCGTTGCTGATGCCGTGCGTGCGCGGCGCCAGCCGGCCCATGCTGCCGCCCTGGCCAGGCTCCTTGCCGGCGAGGCCGGACATGCTCTGCATGTCCAGCCCCGCGCAGAAAGCCTTGCCCTCGCCGGACAGCACCACCGCGCGCAGGTCCGGCTCACGTGCCAGCCGCATGCCGGTATCGACCAGCGCAGCGAACATGGCCGGGTCCAGCGCGTTCATCTTGTCGGGGCGGTTGAGGCGGACCTCCGCCACGCCGTCCTCGATGGTCAGCGCGATGCGCTGACTGCCTTCTGCACTCATCTGCGTTTCCTCTTTCGTTGTCCTTGTCCTGTCATGCCGGGCCTGCCGCCTGCTCAGGCCGCGCGCGCGCTGGGCAGCACGTAGTCGCGGAACTGCTCGCGCAGCCTGACCTTGAGCAGCTTGCCGGTCGCCGTGTGAGGCAGGCTGTCGACGAAGGCGACATCGTCCGGCACCCACCACTTGGCCACCTTGCCGGCCACGAAGGCCAGCAGTTCGTCGGCACTGACGTCCTGCCCCGGACGCTTGACGATAACCAGCAGCGGCCGCTCCTGCCACTTCGGATGCGACACGCCGATCACCGCGGCCTCGGCCACCGCCGGATGGCCCATGGCGGCGTTCTCCAGGTCGATCGACGAGATCCACTCGCCTCCGGACTTGATCACGTCCTTGGCGCGGTCCACCAGCTGCAGGTAGCCGTCCGGGTCGATGTTGGCGACGTCGCCGGTGTCGAACCAGCCTTCGGCGTCGAGCGCATCGCCCTGCGCCTTGAAATAGGCCGAGGCGATCCACGGCCCGCGCACCTTAAGCCGGCCGAAGGCCACGCCGTCATGCGGCAGCGCGCGGCCTTCGTCGTCCTCGATGCGCAGTTCCACGCCCCACACCGCGCGGCCCTGCTTGGTCTTGATCTTGAGCTGCTCGTCCGCCGGCAGCGATTCCAGCCGCGGCAGCAGCGTGTTGATGACACCAATCGGGCTGGTCTCGGTCATGCCCCAGCCCTGCACCACGCGCGCGCCGAACTGATTCTCGAAGCGCTCGACCATCGCCGCCGGCGCCGCCGAGCCGCCCACGCCGGCGATCTTCAGGCCGAGCGCGCGCGGGTCGATGTCGGGATGCGCGTCCAGGTACTGGAACAGCATCAGCCAGACCGTGGGCACCGAGGTGGAGAAGGTCACACGCTCGTCGCGCAGCAGGGTGTAGACGCTTGCGCCGTCCAGGTGCTGCGCGGGCAGCACCATCTTGGCGCCGGTCATGGCGCAGGCGTAGGGCATGCCCCAGGCGTTGGCATGGAACAGCGGCACCACCAGCAGCACGCTGCTGTCGACGCCCACCGAGAAGGTGTCGGCCGAGCAGGCCTTCAGGCTGTGCAGCACGGTGGAGCGGTGCGAGTAGAGCACGCCCTTCGGATTGCCCGTGGTGCCCGACGTGTAGCACAGCGACGACGCGGTGCGCTCGTCGAACTGCGGCCATTCGTATTCCTCGCTGCTGGCCGCGAGCAGATCCTCGTAGCACAGCAGGTTGGGCAGGTCGAGCGCCGGCATGTGGGCGCGATCGCACATGGCGACGAAATGGCGCACGGTGCTCAGCTTCGGCGCCAGCTTCGCCACCAGTTCGGCGAAGGTGGTGTCGAAGAACAGCACGCTGTCCTCGGCGTGGTTGATGATGTAGTCGATCTGCTCCGGGAACAGCCGCGGGTTGACCGTGTGCAGCACCGCGCCCGAGCCCGACACGCCGAAGTACAGTTCCAGGTGGCGGTGGGTGTTCCAGGCCAAGGTGCCCACGCGGTCGCCCTCACGCACGCCCAGGCCGCCCAGCGCATTGGCCACGCGCTTGGCGCGGCGCTCGACCTCGGCATAGTTGGTGCGCACGGTGCCGCCCTCGACCGTGCGCGACACGATCTCCTGGTCGGGATGGTAGGCCGCGGCGTACTCGATCAGCGAAGAAATCAACAGCGGTTGGTCTTGCATGAGGCCCAGCATGATGTGCGTCTCCTTGTCTTGTGGTGGCGCCGCACCCGGTGGCCGGCGCAGGGCGTGCAGGACGGTGCGTTCAGCGCCCCTTGAAGGCCGGCGCGCGCTTCTCCAGGAAGGCCGCCACGCCCTCGCGGAAGTCTTCGCTGCGGCTGGCCTTCGATTGCAGCGTCGCCTCCAGCTCGAGCTGGGCCGGCAGGTCGTTGCGCATGCTTTCGTTGAGCGCCTGCTTGATCAGGCCGTACGCGAAGGTGGGGGACTGCGCCAGCTTGCGGGCCAGCTTGCCGGCCTCGTCCTGCAGCGCAGCGTCCTCGTGCACCTGCCACACCAGGCCGATGCGATGGGCGTCCTCGGCGCTGATCTTGTCGGCGAGGATGGCCAGCGCGCGGGCGCGCATCTCGCCGGCGTAGCGCGGCAGGAAGTACGTGCTGCCGGCATCCGGCACCAGGCCGATCTTGGAAAAGGCCTGCAGGAAGCTGGCGCTGCGCCCGGCCAGCACCACGTCGCCGGCCAGCGCCAGGCTCATGCCGGCGCCTGCGGCCACGCCGTTCACCGCGCTGACCACCGGCTTCGGCATATTGCGCAGCGCCAGGATGATCGGGTGATAGCGCTCGCGCAGCAGCGTGCCGGAGTCGGCCAGCGCACCGCCGCTGCCTGCAGCGCGGTCGGCAAGGTCGGCACCCGCGCTGAAGCCGCGGCCGTTGCCGGTCAGCACCACCGCGCGCACGGCGTCGTCGGCGGCGGCACGCTCGACCGACTCGCGCAGCGCGCGCATCAGGTCGGCGTTCAGCGCGTTCAGCACGTCGGGGCGGTTCAGGGTAATGGTCGCCACGCCGTCGGCGAAGTGATAGAGCACGGGCGAAGTCATGGGGTCTCCTGGTTGGGGAAGCGGTTGGTTCGGATCAGGCGCGCGGCGGCGGGTTCAGCGCATCGGCCGAGGCGTCGCCCAGCTTGCTGCCGCCGTCGCAGTCGACGATGGTGCCGGTGATGTAGCGTGCGTTGTCGCTGCACAGGAACAGCGCGGTATCGGCGATGTCGCTCTTGCTGCCGTAGTCGCGCAGCGCCAGGCGGGCCTTGTAGCGGCGCTCCATCTCGGGCGTGGGAGCGAGGCGGGCCATGCCCTCGGTGTCGGCGATCGGGCCGGGCGAGATGCCGTTGACACGCACGCCGGCCGGGCCCCATTCCATCGCCAGGCACTTGATCATCATGTTGATGCCGGCCTTGGCGGCGCAGGCATGCACTTGGAACATCATGGCGTTGACCGCCTGCGGCGCCGTGATGGCGAGCAGCGAGGCGCCCGGCTTGTTGAGGTGGGCGAAGCTGGCGCGGAACACGTTGAAAGTGCCGATCAGGTCGATGTCGACCACGGTCTTGAAGCCGTTGGCGGACATGCCCAGCGCCGGCGCCAGGAAGTTGCCGGCGGCGCCGGAGATCACGATGTCGATCGCACCCAGTTCCGCCTGCGTGCGCGCCAGCGCGGCGTCCACCGCGTCGAAGTCGCGCACGTCGGCGGCGATGCCGAGCGCGGTGCCGCCCGCGTCGCGAATGGTGGTGGCGGCGGCCTCGATGCGCGCCGGGTCGCGACTGATCAGCCCGACCTTGGCGCCCGCGCGCGCCAGCGCCTGTGCGATGCCGAGGTTGATGCCGGACGAGCCGCCGGCGACGAATGCCGTCTTGCCGGCGAGTACGTTATCCCTGAATGCGTTGGACATGCGCTTCCCTTCCTCTGGATGGATCAGACAACATGGATTGGACAACGAAATCGAGGGGGATGGCTCGTCGCTTCCGACGAGCGCAGTTCATGCGCGGCCGGCCGGCGCCGCGTGCGAGGGAATCGGCATGCTTGTCTCCTGTCTTGTCATGATGCGTGCCTCTGTGGCGCGGGCCGCTGGTCTGCCGTGGGCGGCACATGGCCGCAGGCTGGCGACATCGTAACCCGAAGCGGCCCGTTGTTCACGCGTGCACTGCACAATGGCTTACGGCGACTGGAGAAACAATGGCTGGAGGGGAGGGGAGGGAAGTCACCGGCGTGGTACGCCGGCGGCCGCAAGGCGGCGCCTCAAAGAAAAAGGCCCGCACCCATTGCGGTGTGCGGGCCGCCCTATAAGGGCACGACTGCCATGAAGCGCGCCCCCGCAGCTACATGGCGATGCCATCATCGCCCGCCGCGGCCCGGCGCGTCTTGACCCAGGTCAAGCGGCCTGCTCGGTAGCGGCGTCAGGCGAGCAGGGCGGCGACCAGGTCCTTGCCCCTGGCGGCCGGCACCTCCTCGAAATGCAGGGCGCCTTCCACATGCCCAAGATGGTCGACCATCAGCGCCACGGCGCGTTCGGTGTCGCCGGCGCGAGCCGCCTCGATGAACTCGCGGTGCTCTGCGGAGGAGCAGGCCGCATCCCGGCGCGACTGATACAGCATCGTGATGACCGCGCTGCGCGTCGACAGCTCGCGCAGCATCTCCGTCAGCACACCATTGCCCACCACTTCGGCCAGCAGGATGTGAAAGTCGCCCAGCAGGCGCGTGCGCAGCTGCGCATCGCTGCCGGCCAGCGCCTTCTTCTCCGCCGCCAGATGCCGGTCGATGCGCTTGTAGTCGGCGGCGCTGGCATGCGCCACGAACTCGCGCGCCAGCGCCGCTTCCAGGATGCGGCGCACGGCGAACACCTCGCGCGCCTCCTCGGCGCTCGGCTTGGCAACGAAGGCGCCCTTGTCCGGCACGATCTGGATGACCTTGTCCTTGGACAGCATCAACAGCGCGGCGCGCACCTTGGTGCGGCTGACGCGGTAGACGCTGGCCAGGGCCTCCTCGCGCAGCTTGGTGCCCGGCGGCAGGCGGTGCGAGACGATCGCGGCGACGATGTCTTCGGCGATCGCTTCTGCGGTCATGTCGGGATCGATATGCTCGGGCATGTGGGTGCGCGCTTGGGGGAATGCCGAGATTCTAGCGCTAGCGCCCCGTAATGGTCTCGGGCAGCGCCGGCGCGGGCTCGGCGGGCATGGGCGGCGACAGGCCCTCGTCGAGTTCGCTGGCCTGCACCCGGCCGTCGAGCACGGCGTGGGCGCGTTCGCGGTCGATGTCCTTTTCCCAGGCGGCCACCACCACGGTGGCCACGCAGTTGCCGACCAGGTTGCCCAGCGCGCGGGCGATGCCGATGAACCAGTCCACCGACAGCACCAGCACCAGGCCGATGGCGGGGATGGCAGGGTGCGCCGACAGCGTGGCGGCCAGGATCACGATGGCCGAACCGGGAATGCCGTGCGCGCCCTTTGAGGTGATCAGCGCCACGGCGAGGATGCCGAGCAGGTCGCCGAAGGCCAGCGGGGTGTTGGTGGCCTGGGCAATGAAGACCGCGGCCAGCGTCAGGTAGATTGAGAAGGCGTCGAGGTTGAAGGAGTAGCCGGTGGGAATCACCAGGCCCACCACCGACTTCTTGATACCCATGAACTCCAGCTTCTTCATCACCTGCGGCAGCACGCTGTCCGAAGAGGCCGTGCCCAGCACCACCAGCAGCTCGGCGCGCAGGTAGCGGATCAGCTTCAGCACGGAGAAGCCGCACAGGCGCATCACGGTGCCGAGTACCACCAGGACGAAGATCGCCACCGCGCCATAGAACAACACGACCAGGAAGCCAAGCTGCTTGAGCGAGCCGATGCCGTACTTGCCCACGGTGAAGGCGACCGCGCCAAGCACGCCCAGCGGCGCGAGCTTGATGATGAAGCCCATCATCTTGAACAGCGTGTGGGAGAAGGTATCGATCAGCGCCACCAGCGGGCGGCCGCGCTCGCCCACCAGCGACAGCGCGCAGCCGAACAGCACGGACACCAGCAGCACCTGCAGCACGTCGCCGCTGGTGAAGGCGCCCATCACGGTGTTCGGGATCAGCTTGAGCAGGAAGTCGACCGCACCGGAACTCTGCATCTTCTGCGCGTTCTCGATGTAGGCGGCCATGGCCGAGGCGTCGAGCGAGCGCGGATTGACATTCATGCCGGTGCCCGGCTCGAACACGTAGGCCAGCACCACGCCCAGCGCCAGCGCGATGGTGGTGACGGCCTCGAAGTAGACCACCGCCTTGATGCCCACGCGGCCCACCTTCTTCAGTTCGCCGGCACCGCAGATACCGGCGACCACCACGCAGAACACGATGGGGCCGATCAGCATCTTGATCAGCTTGATAAAGGCGTCGCCGAGCGGCTTGAGCTTGGCGGCGAACTCGGGGGCGAGCAGGCCGAGCGCGGCGCCGATCACCAGGGCGATCAGGACCTGGCCGAACAAGGAGCGGGTGAAGCGGACGTGGAACGGTGCGCCCTGGCCCTTGCCGGACAGGCCGGAGCCGGGGCGCGACTGGTGTGCGTGCTGCATGGTTGTCTCCATCTCGGCCAGTCCATGCGTGGCTGCGTGGCGCCCGCGTGGCTTGCCGTTTTATCTATGTCGGTGATGCCGGCCGCACGGACCGGCCGGCTTGGCACGCCTGGCCTTGCTTCCGGTGGCAGGAAGCCGGGCCCGCGGGGTGCCGCTCCTGTTGGGGCGGAACCCACGCAATGCGCTCGCCGGACCGGATTGTCCGCGGCGCATTGTCGGCGCGTGCAGGCCAATATAGTGCATATCATTTTTGTATGCAATTTTTGAATTCACTGTGCTAACATGAATCGCACAGAATAGAGAGCCAGGGCTCGCGGGCGCATGCCCCGGGGCCGCCGCCCGGCGCACCGCCGGACGACCGAACAGGCTCGGCACGGTGCTTGCGTCCGGCACGCCGTCGCATCCACGCACTTCAGCAGGAGACACGCATGGCAGCATCCCCGTCGCCGGCCGGCGAGACCGGCACGCGCATCATGGCCTGGGCCGATGCCCTGGCCGTCCATACCGAGCAGCCCGGCTTGCTCACCCGTACCTACCTGACCGAGGCCCACCGCGGCGCCGCCGCGCAGCTCGCGCAGTGGATGGAGGAGGCCGGCATGCAGGTGCGCCGCGATGCCGCGGGCAATGTGATCGGTCGCTACGAGGGCCTGCAGCCCGGCGCGCCGGCACTGCTGACCGGCTCGCACTTCGACACCGTGCGCGACGCCGGCCGCTATGACGGCAACCTCGGCGTGCTGCTGCCGATCGCCTGCGTGGCCGAGTGGCAGCGCCAGGGCAAGCGCTTCCCCTTCGCCATCGAGGTGGTCGGCTTCGCCGAGGAAGAGGGCGTGCGCTTCAAGGCCACGCTGCTGGGCAGCCGCGCCATCGCCGGCACCTTCGACACCAAGGTGCTCGACAACCTGGACGATGACGGCCGCAGCATGCGCGACGTCATGCGCGCCGCCGGCTTCGAGCCGGACAGGCTGCCGGGCGCCGCGCACGCGCGTGACCAGGTGCTGGGCTTCATCGAGGTCCATATCGAGCAGGGCCCGGTGCTGCTCAACGAGAACCTGCCGCTGGGCGTGGTCACCGCCATTTCCGGCGCCAGCCGCTTCCTGGTCGACCTCGAAGGCCTGGCGGGCCACGCCGGCACCGTGCCGATGGACATGCGGCGCGACGCCGCCATGGCCGCGGCCGAGATCGGCCTCTACATCGAGCGCCGTTGCAGCGGCACGGCGGGCCTGGTCGGCACCGTCGGCCAGTTCAACGTGCCCAACGGCGCCACCAACGTGGTGCCCGGGCGCGCCCAGTTCTCCATCGACATCCGCGCCGGCGACGATGCGGTGCGCCAGGCCGCCGTCGCCGACGTGCTGGCCGAGATCGAACGCGTCTGTGCGCGCCGCAAGGTGCACGCCCAGGTGCGCAAGACCCACGAGGCGGCCAGCGTGCCCTGCGCCCCGTGGCTGCAGCAGCAATGGGCCGACGCCATCGCCCGCCAGGGCCTGCCGGTGCGCCACCTGCCGTCCGGCGCCGGCCATGACGCGATGGCCATCGCCGCGCTTGCCGACGTCGCCATGTTGTTCGTGCGCTGCGGCAACGGCGGCATCAGCCACCATCCCACCGAGACCATGACCGCCGCCGACGCCGAGCTGGCCGCGCGCGTCTTTTCCGACTTCGTCGAGCATTTCACGCGGCCGCAATGAGCGTCCCGCCTTGCGGCGAAAGTGTCCTACCATCCCCAGAACAGCACGAGTAAACCTATGACCGCCCGAGACAATATGAGCGTCCAAGACTCCACACTGATCCAGTTCATCGACCAGCACCGCCCGCAGCAGGAGGCCTTCCTGGCCGAGCTGGTCAAGGTGCCGTCGGACAACCCGCCGGGCGACTGCGAGGCCCACGGCAAGCGCGCCAAGGTGCTGCTCGAAGGCCTGGGCTTCCAGGTCGAGGCGCACCAGGTGCCGGACGACAAGGTCAAGGCGGCGGGCATGATCAGCGCCACCAACCTGATCGTGCGCAAGACCTTCGGCAAGGGCGGCCCGACCATCGCCATGAACGCCCACGGCGACGTGGTGCCGCCGGGGCTGGGCTGGACCAAGGATCCGTACGGCGGCGAGATCGCCGACAGCGAGCATGGCCCGGTGATGTACGGCCGCGGCGTGGCGGTGTCCAAGTCGGACTTCGCCACCTACACCTACGCGGTGCTGGCGCTGATGGAGGCCGAGAAGCAGGGCGCGCAGATCAACGGCACGCTCGAGCTGCAGTTCACCTATGACGAGGAGACCGGCGGCGACATCGGTCCCAAGTTCCTGCTCGACGAGGGGCTGAGCAAGCCCGACTACGCCATCTCGGCCGGCTTCTCCTACGGCATCACCTCGGCCCACAACGGCTGCCTGCACGTGGAAGTGACGGTCAAGGGCAAGCAGGGCCACGCCGCCATGCCGCACACCGGCATCGACGCCATCGAGGCCGCCACCCACATCCTGCAGGCCATCTACGGCCTGCGCGCGGAGTTGGCCAAGCGCAAGTCCAAGGTGCCGGGCATCGATACCGCCACGCTGAACGTCGGCCTGATCAAGGGCGGCATCAACACCAATGTGGTGCCCGACCTGGTCACCTTCCGCATCGACCGCCGCATGATCCCCGAGGAACTCGGCTTCGACGCGGAAGGCGAGATCCGCGCCGTGGTCGAGCGGGCCGCCAAGGACCGTCCGGGCATCGAGGTCAAGGTCGAGCGCATCATCCTGGCCGAGCCGCTGTCCGAGCTGCCCGGCGTGGAGAAGCTGATCGGCGCGCTCAAGGGCCGCGCGGAAGCCGTCTTCGGCGTCGATATCCCGGTGCATGGCGTGCCGCTCTACACCGATGCGCGCCACTACACCGCACGTGGCATCCCCACCGTGCTGTACGGCGCCGGCCCGCGCACGCTGATGGAAGCCCGCGGCCACAACTCCGACGAGAACCTGCGCCTGAACGACCTGAACCGCGCCACCAAGGTGGTGGCGCTGGCGCTGTCCGACCTGATGTCCTGATCGCCGCTCCGCCGCCGTGCGGCGGCCACCGGCAGGAAGCCCGCATGCGCGGGCTTTTTTTTGCGCCGGGCGCAGGAGTAAGTACGCAGGGCCGCGCACGGTGGTGCTGGCGCGTGATGCACGACATTCCCCGGATTGAATGTCATCGCGCTACACCGGCACATAACATTTATCCCAAGAATAGTGTGAGATGACTCTTGCTGCCCGGCAGGCGGACGCCGCGCCACATCGCCCGGTCAGCCTTGCAATAAATATAAGAGCACTTATATTATATTCGTGCTCGAACATATTTCGGCCAGCCCGGCCGGAAGCGATTCCTGCCCATCCGACCTCAGGAGAATCCAGATGTCGCAATCACATGCCCGCCTCGAGTATCAGGCGTTCAGCCAGACCGCGCCCGCCGTCCAAGCCGCGCTTACCGCGCTAAGCAAGGCGGTTGACGACGCCGGCCTGGAGAAGTCGCTGACCGAACTGGTCAAGCTGAGGGTCTCGCAGATCAATGGCTGCGCGTTCTGCCTGCAGTACCACCTGAACCTCATCCGCAAACTCGATCTGGACCCGCGCAAGCTCGACTTGCTCGCCGCCTGGCGCGATGCCGGCGTCTACAGCGCGCGCGAACAGGCAGCGCTGGCCTGGGCGGAGGCGCTCACGCGCATCGCGACACATGAAGTCGATGACGCCGCCTACGCCCAGGCCAGCCGGGAATTCGCGCCGCCGGAACTGGCTCACCTGAGCGCAGCCATCGCCAATATCAATGCCTGGAACCGCATCGCCGTCGGTTTCCGCTTCACGCCGCCGCCCGCCGCGCCCAGGAGCGCAGCATGAGCGCCGCCGCCCTGCCGGCGGCAGCCGCACCGGACGCGGGCGAGATCCGCTACGTGGACGACGAGGCCGGCGTGCGCGCCTGTTTTCCGCTGATGCAGCAGTTGCGGCCCCATCTGGAATCGGCCGACGAACTGGTGGCGCGCTGGCGCCGCCAATGCGCGGCGGGCTACCGGCTGATGGCGCTGTGGCAGCACGGCCGGCCGCTGGCGCTGGCCGGCTTCCGGCTGCAGGACAACCTTGTGCACGGCGTGCATTTCTATGTGGACGACCTGGTCACCGACGCCGCGCTGCGCAGCGGCGGGTACGGGCAGCGCCTGATGGCGCGCCTGAAGGAAGAAGGCAGGGCACTGGGCTGCCAGCGCCTCGTGCTCGACACGCCGCTCACGAATGTGCTCGGCCACCGCTTCTACTACCGCAACGGCCTGCTCGCCTCGGCGCTGCGCTTCTACGCGGCGCTCGCATGAACGCCACCATGGACGAGCCGACGGCAGCCGAGAGCCGCTGCATCCTCCATATCGAGGTCAGCAGCCGCGGCGCGGCGTCGCACAGCCGCCGTGCCGGCCGCCGCGTGCTGGCACGGCTGCAGCATGCTCTGGGCCCGCTGCGCGTGCTGGAGTGCGACCTGGGCAGCGCCCCGCCGCCGCACCCCGATGCGGCCATGGTCGAGGCCAGCCTGATGCCGGCGGCACTACGCGGCCCGGTCCAGCACGCGGCGCTTGCCGCTTCCGAGCACTGGATCGCGCAACTGGAGTCGGCCAGCCTGGTGTTGCTGAGCACGCCTGTGCATAACTTCACCGTGCCCTCGGCGCTGAAGGCCTGGATCGACCACGTGGTGCGGCCGGGGCGGACCTTCCGAACTACCGCCGCCGGCAAGGTCGGCCTGCTGGCCGACCGCCCCGTGCTGGTGGTGGCCGCCTGCGGCGGCGCCTTCCACGCCGGCCCCGGCAGCCAGGTCGATTTCTTCACGCCCTACCTGCGCGCGGTGTTCGGCTGCATCGGCCTGCGCCAGGTGGAAGTGCTGCGGCTGGAGAACATGACGCGCGGCCAGGGGTACATCGACGCGGCGCTGGCCGCGCTCGACGACTGGGCGACAGGCATGGCGCGTCAGCTGGCCCGCGCCGCCTGACGGGCAGGGGCCCGCCCACCGCGGCATGGCGCCCTCAACTCTCGGCCGGCGCCACGCTGCTGCCGGCCCCGAGCGGGCGCTGCATTAGCAGCGTGTCGATCCACTGCCCATGCTTGAAGCCGACGGCCTCCAGCCGGCCGATCACGCGGAAGCCGAGTTTTTCGTGCAGCGCGATCGAGCCCGCGCCCTCGCCGCTGGCGGTGCTGGCCACCACGGCCACCATCTGGCGCCAGGGGCCCGTCTCACAGCGCGCCAGCAGTTCGCACAACAGCGCCCGCCCCAGCCCCTCGCCGGCATGGCGGTGGTCGATGTAGACGGAATCCTCGATGGTGAATCGATAGGCGCTGCGCGTGCGGTACGCCGAGGCGTAGGCATAGCCCAGCACTTCGCCGTCGCGCTCCGCCACCAGGTAAGGCAAGCCCTGGCGCAGCACCTCTGCGTGCCGGCGCTGCATCTCTTCCAGCGTCGGCGGCTCCTCCTCGAAGGAAGCCCGGCCGTGGCGCACGTGGTGGGCATAGATGGCCTGGATGGCGGGCAGGTCGCCCGCCGCGGTGGCGCGGATGTGTAAAGGGGGCCGGTGCGCGGCGGGTGCCGGCGCGAGTTCGGGCAGCGGGGCGTTCATGGTCAGTCCAGGGTGGCGGCAGGAGCAGGGGCCGGCGCGGGGCCGGCCGGCGCGCGACACGTCGCCGCAAGGGGCGGGCGTCGGGCGCCATGACGCAACATTAGCCGAGGGGCGTGCTATAAGGGAAGCTTTGGTAGCTTATGTCTTGCATTAGCAAAACTTTGCCATGCGCCCCCTCAATCCCGACCACCTGCGCAGCTTCGCCCTGGTCTGCGAGCTAGGCGGCTTCTCGGCCGCGGCAGACCGCCTCGGCCTGAGCCAGCCGGCCGTCAGCCTGCAGGTGAGGCAGCTCGAACAGCGCTACGGCCTGCGCCTGCTGGAGCGCGTGGGCCGGCGCGCGCGGCCCACGGCGGCGGGCCAGGAACTGCTGCAGCACGCTCACACGGTGGCCGCCGCACTGGCCGCCACCGAGGCCGGCATGGCCCGCCATGGCGCCGATGTGATCGGCCGGGTACGGTTGGGCACCGGCGCCACCGCCTGCATCTACCTGCTGCCGGCGGTGCTGCGCGAACTGCGCCGCCGCTTGCCGGCGCTGGAGATCGTGGTCAGCACCAGCAGTACAGCCGAGGCCTTGAAGGCGGTCGAAGCCAATGCGCTGGACCTGGCCCTGGTCACGCTGCCGGCGGCAGGACGCATGTTCGAAGTGATCCCGGTGCTGGAGGACCCCTTCGTCGCCATCGGCCCGGCCGACGGCGACCCGCTGCCGCCTGCCGTGACGCCGGGCGACCTGGCTGGCCGGCCTCTGGTGCTGTTCTCGCCAAGCGGCAATACGCGCAGCCTGGTCGACGGCTGGCTCGCGCACGCGGGCGTGGACGTGCACCCGGTCATGGAACTGGACAGCGTCGAGGCGATCAAGGAACTGGTGGGCGCCGGCCTGGGCTATTCGGTGCTGCCTTCGATGGCGCTGCCGCACGACCGGCGCGGCGCCGGCATCTCAGTGCGCCCGCTGGCACCGGCGCTCGGCCGCACCCTGGCCATCGTGCTGCGCCGCGACAAGCCGCTGCAGGCGGGGCTGCGCGCCACGGTGGAAGCGCTGATGCGGCTGGGACGCCACGGCGCGCCGTAGCCGGGCGATGGCCGGTGATACGCACCAGCGCGGTGCCTGCCGGCTCCGCACTTGTATATAGTGCCGGTATTCGCATCCAGAGGACTTTGCCATGATCACGATCTACCACAACCCGCGTTGCTCCAAGTCGCGCGAGACGCTTGCCCTGGTCGAAGCAGCGGCCGGCCGGCTCGGCGAGCCCGTGGAAGTGGTCGAATACCTGAAGACGCCGCCCACGCTGGGCACGCTCAAGCAGCTCCATGCCATGCTGGGCGTACCGGTGCGGCAGATGGTGCGGGACAACGAGGCCATCTACCAGGAGCTGGGCCTGGACGATACCGGCCTGACCGACGCCGAGGTGCTGGCGGCGGTGGCCGACCACCCCATCCTGCTGCAGCGGCCGGTGGTGGTGCGCAAGGGCCGCGCCGCCATCGGCCGGCCGCCCGAGAACGTGGCGCCGCTGCTGGGCTGAGCCCAACCCGCCGCAACCCACGTTTCGGGACGCTGAAATGAGGCCGGCCCCCACGCATGGGGGCCGGCCCGGTCAGACAGACGGAGTTGCTTCAGGTGGGTCGTCTAATTGACACCCAGCCAGTGCAAAGCCTCCTGACCGAAAGCTATCCCCGCGAAGGCCACCAGCAACACCAGCAGGGTCATGGAGGCGACATAAAGCGTGGCCTTGGCGACTTCCACGTCGTCATCCGCCGAGTGCTGCAGATGGGGAGCGGCATGGGGGTGCCGTGGCCAGTGCAGGCGGCCTGTCAATTGCCTGAGATGCAGGTCGGGATGGAAACGCATGGTGGACACCTCCTCCGCTCGCCACGCGCGCAACAGGGCGGGACGGGCCATGTCCTTACCGCGCGATACGTCCCGCCGGCGGTGGCCGGCGCATCCATGGTCCGTTCACCTATCAATATAGGCGGGCCGTGGCGGGTTGCGAGGGCGCGCGATGCCGGTACGCGTGCTGGCCCACCAAGCGCCTGGCTAGCCGGCGCCCGCAGCGGGCGGAATGGCCTGCGCGCCGCCTGCGTCACTCCCATCGCCTTGCGACACGGCGGCCAGCGCGGCCTCCCGCTGGCGCAGCGCCGTCAGCATATTGCAGAACAGGGCACCCTGCTCCAGGGCATCGTCCAGTGCCACGTGCGTGTGGGGCAGCGGATCCTTCCATTCGGCCGGCAGTGCCGGCTTGACCGTGCGGCGGTAGGGCAGGCCGGTCAGCGCGAAGCCCAGCGTCTTGATGTCGAGCGCGGCCCAGCCGAAAGGCGAGCGGCCGGCAAAGCGCATCATGTACCAGAACATCCAGGTGAAGTCGAAGCCGGCAGGAAAAGCCACGAAGACCGGCTTGCCGGGCAGGTTCTCGACCCACTCGACATAACGCGGCATCGCGTCTTCCGGCGCCTGCAGGTCGCGCCGGCAGGCCGCCCAGGCTTCGGGCTGGGTCTCCCACCAGCGCATCTGTACCGGATGGCCGCTGGCGCCGGGCAGGGTGTGCAGGTTGGCCGAGAAGGTGCCCACCACGGTCTTGTCGGCCAGCATCGCCGCCGAGGCGAAGGAGAGCATCGAATGCGGGCCCGGAATCGGGCCGTCGGCCTCGATGTCGGTGCTGATGTAGATCTCGGGCCGCCGGTCGGGGGGCTGGTTCTTGGCCATGGGTTTGTGCGCCTGGGCGCAGGGCTCAGGCGGGGTCGATCAGGTGGTCGGCAACGAAGGGATTGTTCTTGCGCTCCTCGCCGAAGGTGGAGACCGGCCCGTGACCGGGCACGAAAGTCACATCGTTGCCCAGCGGCCAGAGCCGCGTGCGGATCGAGCGGACCAGGTCGGCGTGGTTGCCGCGCGGGAAGTCGGTGCGGCCGATGGAGCCGGCGAACAGCACATCGCCGACGATGGCCAGCCGGTTCTGGCGCGAGAAGAACACCACGTGGCCAGGTGTATGGCCGGGGCAGTGGTAGACCTCCAGCGTCTCACTGCCGAACTGCACCGTGTCGCCGTCTTCCAGCCAGCGGTCCGGCTCGAAGGCCTCGGGATGGCCGAAGCCGAAGCGGCGCGTCTGCTCGGGCAGCTGCTCGATCCAGAAACGCTCCTCATGCTGCGGGCCTTCGATCGGGATGCCCAGCTCACGCGACAGCAGGGCGGCGCCGGCGCAGTGGTCCACGTGGCCATGCGTGAGGAAGATCTTCTCGAGCGTCGCCCCTTGCTCCTTGACCGCCGCGAGGATGCGGTCGAGGTCGCCGCCGGGGTCGCAGACCGCAGCGCGGCCGGTGCTCTCATCGATCAGCAGCGAGCAGTTTTGCTGGAAGGGCGTAACCGGAATCAGCAGGACTTTCATGGCGGGGATCAGGGTGGCCGGGCGCGCGTCGGCGACCGATGCAATAGTGGCCGCATTGTAGCCTCCGGCCCCGATCCCCGCCTGGAATTGCCCCTTTTAGTGACTTATGAGGCATGTCAAGACAAAGAGGGCGATTCCCCGGGATCCCGCGCCAGCTGGTGGATAGCCGGGAATTTGGTGCGGATCAAGACAATTCGTAACAAAATCGGCGCAATAGCAACATTCGCATGATGCTAGACTCCGACCGATGAGCCAGCTGCTCCGACTCCCCTCCAATCTGCAACGCCTTGCCCGCTATGGCGCGCACGGCGTCTTCGCCCTCGCGCTGAGTGCTTGCGCGCTGCCACCCACCGCAGGGCCGGGCGACACCGCCGGGCCGCAGCCGATCGGCACGCCCCAGGCCAAGAGCGGCAAGGCCGCGCACGCGCCGACCGGTCTGTCCTCGCGCACGCCGTCAGCCGGGGGCGAGCGCGGCAATGGCTGGAACCTGTTCTCCTGGGGCGGCGGCGAGCCCGGCACGGGCACCGAGGGCGGCCTGGGCCGCCAGGGCTCGCTCGACGGCCTGCGCGCAGACCTCGGTACCTTCGAAGAGCGCGGCGCCGCGTCCTGGTACGGCAGGGGACTGCATGGCCGGCGCACCGCCAACGGCGAACGCTTCGACATGCGCGCCATGACCGCGGCCCACCCCTCGCTGCCGCTGGACAGCTGGGTGCTGGTGCGCAACCTGCGCAACGACAAGGTGGCCGTGCTGCGCATCAACGACCGCGGCCCCTACCACGGCAACCGCATCCTGGACGTCTCCTATGCCGCCGCCAAGCGGCTCGGCTTCGTCGACCATGGCGCCACCCAGGTGGAGATCCGCCGGCTCTCGCGCACCGAAGTGGCGGCGCTGGGCCCGCAGGCCGGCCAGGACAACAGCGTGTCCGACGAGGCGGGCGGCGATGCGGATGACGCCGACGCCGATACCACCGCCAAGCCGAACCGCTCGCGCACGGTACACAAGGCGCACAAGCACGCGGTAAGGCACAAGGCCCGCTGAGGCCGCGCAGACGCCGGTGGCCATGCCCGTGACCGCCAGCGCCTCAACCACTGCAGCGGCGCGCCCGGCACGGCTTGCCGGTACCTGCTGCCATCGCTTTTCTGCCCCCGCCCGACATCCCTGCCGCTGTCCTGACTTCCGATCAGCTGCATTCCGACCCGCTGCCGGTCCGGCACCGGCCGGCCCGCCATCGTGCCGCGCGCCCTGGCGGCCGCTAGCCTTCGCCGTCGCCCTCGCCGCGCCGTGCCAGTGCGAGCCGGTACAGTGCATCGGTGTCGGCGCCGGTGATGGCGGCGGCCAGCTTGGCCGCGCGCTTGGCCGGCAGCTCCGCCAGCAGCAGGGCCAGCACCCGCTGCGCCTGGGCATCCGGCTTGCCGTCGCTTTCGGCCGCGGCGGCGCCTTCGACCACCAGCACGAACTCGCCCTTGGCGCGCGCCGGGTCGGCGGCCAGCCAGGCCGGCCCTTCGGCCACCGTCAGCACCGGCGTTTCCTCGAACAGCTTGGTCAGCTCGCGCCCGATCAGCAGGCGCCGCGTGCCGGGCAGGCCGTCGGCCAGCGCCGCCAGTGTCTCGGCGATGCGATGCGGTGCCTCGTACAACACCCATGCATGGTCCAGCCCGGCCAGCCCGCCGATGGCCTCGGCCCGCGCACGGGCCTTGGCCGGGAGGAAGCCGACGAAGGTGAAGCGGCCTGCGCCGGTGTCGAGCAGGCCGCCGGCGACCGACAGGGCGGCCACCGCGGCGCTCGGCCCGGGCAGCGGCACCACCGCGTGGCCGGCCGCGCGCGCGGCCTCGACCAGCCGCGCGCCCGGATCGGAAATGCCGGGTGTGCCGGCGTCGGAAACGTAGGCGATGCGCTCGCCGGCCGCCAGCCGCGCGACGATGCGCACGGCTGCCTCGCGCTCGTTGTGCTCGTGCACGGCGACCAGCGGGCGCTGCAGTCCCAGCCGGGCGAGCAGTTGCCCGGTGTTGCGCGTGTCTTCGCAGGCAATCGCATCGACCAGGCCAAGCACATGCAGCGCGCGCAGCGACAGGTCCGCGACATTGCCGATCGGTGTGGCCACCACGTACAGCGTGCCCGCGGGATAGGACTGGCCTGCCGCCAGTGAGATCCAGTCACTCATAGCTTGGGAACTTCCATTGAATCGCTCATTCAATACCATCGCACAGACACGCGGCGCGCAGGCCGAGGCACGCGCGCTGGCGCATCTGCAGCGGCACGGTCTCGTGCTCGCCGAGCGCAATTATCGCTGCAAAGGGGGCGAGATCGATCTGGTGATGCTAGCGGAGGACGGCAGCCTGGTCTTCGTCGAGGTACGCCAGCGCAGCAGCTGCGCCTTCGGCGGCGCGGCGGCCAGCGTCACCCCTGCCAAGCAGCGCCGGATCCTGCTGGCCGCCAGCCACTACCTTGCCGCGCTGGAGCGCGTGCCCGGCTGCCGCTTCGATGTGGTCGCCATCGACGGCGCCAGGATGGAATGGCTGCAGGGCGCCTTCGGGCTGGAGGGGTTGTCGGGCGAGGAATGAGGCCGTGGTGCCGCCGTGGTGCGTACGCCGCTGCGTCATAATGCATATTGCCGCGCGATGCGCGGCGGCCCGTGCGCGGGCGCAGTCAGAACAAGCAAAGCAGGCGGAGCATGCCGGTCGGAACCCCATGAGCCATGAGCATTGACAGCATTCACCAGCAATTCCTGGACAGCGCGGACATCAAGCGCCGCGCTGCGGCCGAGATGGCCCCGCATATCGAAGCCGCGATCGAGCGGATCGTGGGCGCGCTGACCAGCGGCAACAAGATCCTCGCCTGCGGCAACGGCGGCTCGGCCGCCGACGCCCAGCACTTCGCCGCCGAACTGGTCGGCCGCTTCGAGCGCGAACGCCCCGGGCTGGCCGCGCTGGCACTGACCACCGACAGCTCGATTCTCACGGCGGTCAGCAACGATTACGATTTCAGCGTGGTCTTCTCCAAGCAGGTCGAGGCGCTGGGCCAGCCCGGCGACATCCTGCTGGCGATCTCCACCTCGGGCAACTCGCTCAATGTGATCCGCGCCATCCAGGCGGCGCGCCAGCGCGACATGTCCGTGATCGCGCTGACCGGCAAGGGCGGCGGCGAGATCGCCGGCCTGCTCGATGAGTTCGATGTGCACCTGTGCGTGCCGAGCGAACGCACCGCCCGCATCCAGGAAGTGCACCTGCTTACCCTGCACTGCCTCTGCGAGGGCATCGACGACGCGCTGCTCGGCGAAGGCTGACCGCCCAGGACACCGGATCCACATCACCGATCGACATCACCGATTCGCATCACAGCAATTGCAAGGAACGCATGACGACGACGAACCCGCTCCAACCGCAAGACACCCCGGCCGCCCGGCAGGCCGCGCGCCACGCCGTTCGCGCCGCCGGACTGCCGCGCCTGGCGCGCACCCTGGTCACCGCGGCGGCGCTGGCCGCCGCCACCACCCAGCTCACCGGCTGTTTTCCCGTGATGGCAGGGGCCATGGCGGGCGGCGTCCTCATGGCGACCGACCGGCGCCCCACCGCCACGCAGACGGTCGACCGCGGCCTGCAGATCGAGGCCGAAAGCACCATCAACTCGCGCTTCGGCGATCGCGCCCGCGTCAGCGTGACGGTCTTCAACCGCAAGGTGCTGCTGACCGGCGAAGCGCAGAACAACGATGTCAAGCAGCAGATCGAGCAGTACGTGCGCGGCCTGTCCAACACGCGCGAGGTGATCAACGAGATCGAGGTCGTCTCCTCGCCGTCCTTCATGACGCGAAGCGAAGACACCTACATCACCAGCAAGGTCAAGACCCAGCTGATGACGGCCGAGGGGGTGCCCTCGAACTCGATCAAGGTGGTCACGGAGAAGGGCGTGGTCTACCTGATGGGCATCGTCACCAATAGCGAAGGCGACCGAGCCACCGATGTGGCACGCAACGTCGGCGGCGTGACCAAGGTCGTCAAGACCTTCGACTACGTCAACGATGCCGAGCGCAACCGCCTCGACAAGGCGGCCAGCTCGCAGAACCCGGCGCCGGTCGAGACGCCCGAGGAGGGCGTGCGCAATGGCGTGGGCGCTGCACCCGCAACGGCCGCGCCGGCGTCCAGCGCGCCGGCCGAAGTCACCACCAGCCCGATCGACAGCCCGGCCGCCTCGCCGGTACCGCTGCCGCCTGGCCGCAACCTGCCCTGATCCTCGGCGCCGCGACGCTGCGTCGCGTTCGGCGGGCCGGTAGCGCGGAGGCATCCGCAGGCACCCGGCCCGGCGCAATGTGCTAGGGTAGGCACGCCTTTGCACCGGTGTGCCGGCCCTTGCGCCGTGCGCCCGCCCCACGGAGCGACATCATGAGCAAGTCCCCGCTGCCGGCCGCGCCGGCCCTGGCGCTGCTGGCCACGATCGTGCTGCCCGCCGCCGCAGCGGACCTCGGCACGACCCTGCAGGCGCGCGACTGGGCCGCGGCCTGTGCCAATTGCCACGGCTACGGTGGCCGGCCCCCGGCCGGCAGCCCGATCCCCGCGCTGGCCGGCCGCCCAGCCGCGCAGCTGATCGCGCAGATGGCCGACTTCAAGTCGGACCGGCGCGATGGCACCGTGATGCCACAGATCGCCAAGGGCTACAGCGAGGCGCAGGTCGCCGCCATCGCCGCCTGGTTCGCCGCATCGCGCGGGCAAGGGGACTGATATGCAGCGACGCCGTTTCCTGGGCATGGCTGCTGCCCTTGCCGCGGGACTGCCAGCCGGCGTGCGCGCGCAGACGTCGGCGCGCGCCAGGGGCGCCAAGGTCGTAGTTGTCGGCGCGGGCTATGGCGGCGCCACCGCTGCGCGCTACCTGCGCGCCTGGAGCGGGAATGCCGTCGACGTGACGCTGGTCGAGCCCGATGCCAGCTTCGTCTCCTGCCCCTTGTCCAACCTGGTGATCGGTGGCGCCCGCACCATGGCCGACATCACCCTGCCGTATGACGCACTGGCCGCGCGCCACGGCGTGCGCCTGGTGCGCGACCGCGCCACTGCTATCGACGCGCAGCGGCGGCAGGTGCGGCTGGCCGGCGGCGCGGTGCTTCCCTACGACCGGCTGGTGCTGTCGCCCGGTGTCGACTTCCTCTCCAGCGAGATCCCCGGCCTGGCGCAAGCGGGCGGCGAGCACATCCTGCACGCCTGGAAGGCAGGGCCGCAGACCGCGGCCCTGCGCGCGCAGCTGGAGGCGATGCGCGACGGCGGCACCTTCATCATCTCGATCCCCCTCGCTCCCTACCGCTGCCCGCCCGGGCCGTATGAGCGGGCCTGCCTGGTCGCGCACTACCTGAAACGGCACAAGCCGCGCAGCAAGGTGCTGATCCTCGACGCCAATCCCGACGTGACCTCCAAGGGCGAGCTGTTCAAGCGCGTCTGGGCCACGCAATACGCCGGCATGATCGAATACCGGCCGCAGTACAACGCCGTCGACGTCGACGCGGCCACGCGTACGCTCAAGTTCGATGTGCAGGACGATGAGCGCGCTGACGTGCTCAACCTCCTGCCGCCGCAGCGCGCTGGCGCCATCGCGGTGTCGGCCGGCCTGGCCACCGCCAACGGACGCTGGTGCGAGGTGGACTTCCTCAGCTTCGAGTCGCGCGTGGCACCCGGCATCCACGTGCTCGGCGATGCCATCCAGATCGCGCCCCTGATGCCGAAATCCGGCCACATGGCCAACCAGCACGGCAAGACCGCGGCGGCCGCCATCGTGGCAATGCTCTCGGGCCACGCGCCCAATCCCGAGCCGCTCTACAACAACACCTGCTACAGCTTCACCAGCGACACCGAGGCCATGCATATCGCCAGCGTCCATCGCTACGACGCCGCGCAGCAGACCATGGTGACCGTGCCCGGCGCGGGCGGCCTGTCAGCCGCACCCAACGCGCAGGAAGGCAACTACGCGCTGGGGTGGGCGCGGGGCATCTGGAACGAGATGCTGGGCTAGCGGCCCGCTGCCGCGATTCCGCGCTTCCGGCCCGCATGCCGGCTTGTCTGTGCTGTCGCGCAGCAGGGGGTAAACGATATATGCGCATAAACGCATATACGAATATATTAGACGCCATGGAAGAACTGGACCGCGTATTCGAGAAGGTGTCGGGCTACTTCAGCCTGCTGGCGGAGCCGACCCGGCTCAAGATCCTCCACGCCCTGTGCGATGGCGAAAAGCCGGTCGGCACCGTGGTGGAGACGGTCGGCTCCTCGCAGACCAATGTGTCGCGGCACCTGAACGCGATGTACCGCGCCGGCGTGCTGGCGCGGCGCAAGGAGGCCAACCTGGTCTTCTATGCGATTGCCGACGAAAGCGTGATCGCGCTTTGCCGCACCGTGTGCGTGCAGGTCGCGAGCCAGCTCGAAGAGGAGGCGCTGCCGCTGAAGGCGGTGGACAGCTTCATGCCGCAGGCGCCCGCGCGCAAACGCGGGCAGCGCTGAGAGCTGCCGGAACTTCCGGCAGGCAAGGGGCCGCGGCAGCAGGCAAGAATTCAGCAAGACGCAGCAAGAAAAAGCAGGGCAGGCAGAGCAGCAAAGTCACAGGCCGGTTCGCACAGGCAGGGGCAGCGACGCCCTCCGGCAACCCGGCACCGTCCACAGAAGACAAGGCGCGCCGCCAGCCGAGCGCGCCACTGGAGACCGCCGTGCCGGATCGCGACAGGCCCGGGCGCGTCGTGCGCGCGCCCGAAGGTTTCATCAGCGCATCTCTGCAGCAAGATATCTCGCGTCATGGCCTCGACGGCCCGCGGCGCGCCTTCCTGCGCAAGACTTTCGCCAGCGCGGCAGCGGCCGTGGCAGCCACGGGCCTGGCCCGCGGCGCGCGTGCTGCGGCCGCCACGCCTGCGGACCAGGGCGATCCCGCCATCCTCGAACCCCAGCCATGGGCCACCACGCTCGGGCAGCCCGTCGCGGCGCGGCCCTATGGCCAGCCGTCGGTGCACGAGCAGAACCTGGTGCGGCGCGAATCGCCCGGCCTGACGCGCGTGGCGGCAGCCTCGGTGGCCTTCTCGCCGCTGCAGGGCTTGTTCGGCATCATCACGCCAAACGGCCTGCACTTCGAGCGCCACCACCAGGGCTGGCAGGACATCGATCCGGCCCGCCACCGCCTGATGGTCAACGGCCTGGTGCGCGAAGCGCGCGTCTACACCATGGACGACCTGATGCGCCTGCCGGCGGTGTCGCGCATCCACTTCATCGAGTGCGGCGCCAACACGGGCATGGAGTGGGGCAACGTCGCCGTGCCCACCGTGCAGTACACCCACGGCATGCTTTCCTGCTGCGAATTCACCGGCGTACCGCTCAAGGTGCTGCTCGACGACGCCGGCGCCGACTTCCGGCGCGGCCGCTACCTGCTGGCTGAGGGCGGCGATGGCTCGTCGATGACGCGCACCATCCCGATGGAACTGGCCGACGAGATCATCGTCGCCTGGGCCATGAACGGCGAGATGCTGCGGCCGGAGAACGGCTATCCGCTGCGCCTGGTGGTGCCCGGCGTGCAGGGCGTGTCCTGGGTCAAGTGGCTGCGCCGGCTCAAGCTGGGCGACCAGCCCTGGAACACCAAGGACGAGACGGTGCACTACGTCGACATGATGCCCGACGGCACGCAGCGCCAGTACACCTCGATCCAGGAATGCAAGTCCGTGATCACCACGCCGTCGGGCGGCCAGCAGCTGGTGGGGCGGGGCTTCTACAACATCAGTGGGCTGGCGTGGTCGGGACGCGGGAGAGTCAAGCGCGTCGACGTCTCCACCGACGGCGGCCGCAACTGGCGCACCGCACGCCTGGAGACGCCGGTGCTGTCCAAATGCCTGACCCGCTTCAACCTGGACTGGGTCTGGGACGGCGGGCCCGCCATCCTGCAAAGCCGCGCCATCGACGAAACCGGCTATGTGCAGCCGAAGATGGCGCAGCTGCGCGCCGTGCGCGGCACGCGCTCCATCTACCACAACAACGCCATCCAGAGCTGGCAGGTGGCGTCAGGCGGCGAGGTCTCCAATGTCCACGTGGATTGATCGCAGCCGGCTGCTGGCAGCCTCCTTTGCGGCAGCGCTGGCGCTGGGCCTGCCGGCCGGCCCGGCATACAGCGCGGCCGACGGCAGCACCGCGGCAGCGCGCGTGTCGCTGGGCCGCGCGGCGACGCCCGCGGAGGTCAAGGCCTGGGACATCGACGTGCGCCCAGACTTCCAGGGCCTGCCGCGCGGCAGCGGCAGCGTGGCCCAGGGGCAGGCGATCTGGGACGGCAAATGCGCTTCCTGCCACGGCGACTTCGGCGAGTCGAATGAAGTCTTCTCGCCGCTGGTCGGCGGCACCACCGCGGACGACATCCGCCGCGGCCGCGTGGCAGCACTGACGGGCAACCAGCCTTACCGCACCACGCTGATGAAGGTCAGCACAGTCAGCACGCTGTGGGACTATATCCGCCGCGCGATGCCGTGGAATGCACCCAAGAGCCTGTCGACCGACGATGTCTATGCCGTCACCGCCTACCTGCTGAACCTGGGCGAGATCGTGCCGGCCGACTTCGTGCTGTCCGACGCCAACATCGCCGAGGTCCAGCAGCGCATGCCCAACCGCAACGGCATGAGCACGGCGCACGGCATGTGGCCGGGGCGAGGCCAACCCGATACGCACAATACGGCGTGCATGCGCGACTGCGCGCCCAGCGTGAAGGTGGTGTCATCGATGCCGGAATACGCGCGCGACGCACATGGCGACCTGGCGCGCCAGCAGCGAGAATTCGGCCCCACGCGCGGCGTCGGGTCCGGTGCGCCGCGGGCCGCCTCGGCGCCGGCCGCCGCGCAGGCCGTGGCGGGCGCCGCCTTGGCCAGCCGCTACCAGTGCGTGGCCTGCCATGCCGCCGAGCGCAAGCTGGTCGGGCCCTCGTTCGCGGACATCGCGCACAAGTATCGTGGCCAGGATGCGGGTGCCGTGCTTGCGCAGAAGATCAGGGCGGGTGGGCAGGGCACCTGGGGCAGCGTGCCGATGCCGCCGCAGGCACAGGTACCCGATTCCGAGACTGCAGACCTTGGTCGGGTGGATTCTTGAGGCAAAATAGCGCACTGGCCGCTGCCCCCACGCCCCCAGCGCGGCGGCCGGTGCCGCCGCGCCGCAAGGGGCAAGGTATGACAGCGCGGCCCCACGCGCCGTTTCGACGGTCATTAGAAAATCTCGGAGCACAAAGAGAATGAAGCAGTTTGTCATCGCAACGCTGATGCTGGCCGCCGCCGCATCGGCCCACGCAGTCGATGCCGCAAAGGCGCAGGAAATCGCCAACAAGAACGCCTGCATGGGCTGCCACCAGGTGGACAAGAAGCTGGTCGGCCCCGCCTACAAGGATGTGGCCGCCAAGTACAAGGGCGACAAGAACGCCGAAGCGACCCTGATGAAGAAGGTCAAGTCCGGCGGTTCCGGCGTGTGGGGCCCGATCCCGATGCCGGCCAACGCCGGCCTCAGCGATGCTGACCTGAAGACCGTGGTGGAATGGGTGCTGGCCGGCGCACCGGCCAAGTAAGGCAGCAGCAGTAGCAGACGCCGGACAAGTGGCAACGGGCCCGCCGCGGCGGGCCCGTGAAGACAACACGATGCGGCAACACAGCGCGACAGGCAGTCACGACAACGCAGTGTGACAGCGCGGCGCGGCCACGCAAGGCGACCATGCCCGGTGCGGCGCGACGGCGCGGCCACCCGGGGCGATGGCTTGAAGAGGCGGAAGCGGAGACGCAGGAGAAAAACGCAATGAATCCCAAACGACGAGAAATGCTGCGGGTGACGGCGGTGCTGTCGCTGATGGCCGCGACCGGCCTGATCAGCGAAGCGCAGGCCGCCGAGTGGAACAAGACGGCCTTCGACGGCAAGAGCGTGGCCGACGTGATCAAGGCCCTGGGCGGCAGCAGCACCGAGAAGAGCACGGCCATCGTGTTCACCGCGCCGGACATCGCCGAGAACGGCGCCGTGGTGCCGGTGGCGGTGACCAGCAACATCCCGGGCACCGAGCAGATCGCCATCCTGGTGGAAAAGAACCCCAACACGCTGGCGGCGGACTTCGCCATTCCCGCCGGCACCGAGCCCTTCGTCTCCACGCGCGTGAAGATGGGCCAGACCTCGGTCGTGCACGCGGCGGTCAAGGCGGGCGGCAAGTGGTACGTGGCGTCCAAGGAAATCAAGGTGACGCTGGGCGGTTGCGGCGGCTGAAGCCGGCAACCGCAGCGGCATTCCGCCTCAATCGATTCAGCCGTAACAGGAGAGCAGCATGGCAGACCCGATGCGCGTACGCGCCACCGAGAACGGTGGCGTCGTCGACGTCAAGATCCTGATGAAGCACGACATGGAAACCGGCCAGCGCAAGGACAGCGCCGGCAAGACCATCCCGGCCTGGCACATCCAGACCGTGGTGGCACAGTGCAATGGCAAGGAAGTGTTCCGCGCCCAGTTCGGCCCCGCGGTGTCCAAGGATCCGTTCCTGAACTTCAAGTTCAAGGGCGGCAACAAGGGCGACAAGGTCAGCGTCACCTGGACCGACAACCACAGCGACACCCGCACCGATTCGGCGACCATCGCCTGAGTGCGCTGCGGGCGCCGGCGGGAAGCGCGGTCCTCTGCTAAGGTTCTTTTTCTGCCGGTCGCCCGGTCCCGCGCCGTCGCGCGGGGGGGACGCGGTGTGAAAGGAAGATCATGCGGCGAGCATTCATGCGAGCAACGGCGGCCCTGGCCGCCATCGGACTGGCGGCCAAGGCCTCGGCCCAGGCCGGCCCCGAAGGGCGCAAGGGTGGACGGGTCAAGGTGGTCTACCAGTTGTCGGAAGGCATCGACCAGGCGGTGCGCGCGATGGCCAATCTGCGCAATCACCTGAACGGGGCGCCCGGCACCAAGATCGTGGTGGTGGCCTTCGGCTACGGCGTCGATTTCCTCGTCGAAGGTGCGCGCGACTCTCGCGGCAACACCTTCGAGGCGCCGGTCAGCGCACTGGCCTCGGACGGTGTGGAGTTCCGCGTCTGCCACAACACGCTGGCGGCGCGCAGGATTTCCGAAACGAGCCTGCGGATGGAGGCCAAGGTGGTCCCGGCCGGCGTCGTGGAAGTGGCGCGGTTGCAGTACGAAGAAAACTACGCCTACATCAAGCCCTGAGCCATCGCTGGGCCATTGCGCCCGGCGCAAGGGAAGAACGCACAAGAACGCAGCGGCCCGTCCCCGGGCGAAGCCGCGAGGAGAAGTCCCATGAAACGAATCCGAGCGTCCCTGCCGGCGGCGGGCGCCATCGCCATCTCTGCCGCCGCGGCCGTGGCCGCCTTCGCTGCCTGCGCCGCGCATGCGCAGGACAATACCGCCGAAGAAATCGCCAAGTACCGGCAGATGCTGGCCGAGGGCAATCCCGCCGAACTGTGGGAGGCCGCCGGCGAAGAGCTGTGGAAAAAGCCGGCCGGCCCCAAGAACGTCTCGCTCGAACAGTGCGACCTGGGCAAGGGGCCGGGCGTGGTCAAGGGCGCCTATGCCGAGTTGCCGCGCTTCTTTGCCGACACCGGCAAGGTGATGGACCTGGAGCAGCGCCTGGCCTACTGCCGCATCACGCTGCAGGGACTGACGCGCGAAGAGGCCATGCGCAATCCCTTCTCCGCGCAGGGCAAGCCCTCCGACATCGAGCGCCTGGTCTCGTACATCACCTCCGAGTCGCGCGGCATCAAGATGAACGTGCAGCTCAACCATGCGGAAGAGAAGCGCGTCTACGCGCTGGGCCAGAAGATGTTCTTCTACCGCGGCGGCGCCTACGATTTCGCCTGCGCCACCTGCCACGCCGTCGACGGCCAGCGCATCCGCCTGCAGGACCTGCCCAATCTGCTGACGCAGAAGGGCGCGCAGGCCGCCTACACCACGTGGCCGGCCTACCGCGTTTCGCAGGGCGAGGTGCGCACCATGCAGCACCGCCTCTATGACTGCCTGCGCCAGCAGCGCTTCCCCGAGCCCGCCTACGGCTCGGACGTGATCACCGCGCTGTCGCTGTTCCTGGCGCGCAACGCCAATGGCGGCACCTACGACGGTCCGTCGATGAAACGCTGAGGCAGGGGGAACGCGAGATGAAGCCATACCAGAAGAACCGCGCGGCACATGCCGCCGTGCTCGCCGCGATCGCTGCCTGCCTGGGCACCGCCGCGCATGCGCAGGACAGCGGCAAGACCGCGCGTGCCGCCAAGGCACCGGCAGTCAGTGATGCCGACGTGCGCCAGATGATCGAACACTCCTTCACCTCCAAGGGGCCGGCCACCGTGGCCGGCGTGCTGGAGCAGGACGCGATGCAGCAGGCCTGCAGCCAGTACCCGGACCGCTCGAAAGTGCCGGACAAGGTGGCCAAGAAGATTGAGGCAGCCGAGCTGCGCCAGGTCAAGTATCCGGCCGACAATCAATGGCTGGGCGACTGGAAGGAAGGCGAGAAGGTCGCGCAGAACGGGCGCGGCCTGCAGTTCACCGATCCGGTCGGCGGCACCAATGGCGGCAACTGCTATGCCTGCCACCAGCTCACCAAGGCCGAGATCTCCTTCGGCAACATCGGGCCCTCCCTGTACCAGTACGGCAAACTGCGCGGCAACTCCGAGGCAGTGCTTAAGTACACCTGGGGCAAGATCTGGGATTCGAGCGCCTACGCCGCCTGTTCCAACATGCCGCGCTTCGGCCACAAGGGCATCCTGACGGAGCAGCAGATTCGCGATGTGATGGCGCTGCTGATGGACCCGGCCTCGCCGGTCAACCAGTAAATGTACGCCGCCATGCCGCGCCAGGGCCGCCGCCGCTTCGCCGCGCGCCTGGCCTGCGCCTTCGCTGTGACCGCGCTGGCCCACGTTGGCGCGGCACAGGCGCTGGAGGTGGGCGATACCGTGCGCCTGCCCGCCGTGCAGTTGCTGGACGGCCGCAGCGTGCCGCCTTCGCACTGGGCCGGCAAGCCGCTGGTGATCGAGGTCTGGGCCTCCTGGTGCCCCTTCTGCGCAATGCAGAACCCGCGCCTGCAGAAGCTCTACGACGCCACGCGCGGTACGCAGCTGCAGGTGCTGACCATCAGCCTCGACAAGACGCCGGGCGAGGCCAAGGCCTACCTGAAGAAACACGGCTACACCTTCCCCGCCGCACTGGACACGCCCGATCTGCGCAGCGCGATCGGCCCGCGCAAGGGCCTGCCCGAACTCTATGTGCTCGACTCTCGCGGCCGCGTGGTGCAGAAGGAGGTGGGCGAGATGCTGGAAGACGAAGTGGCCGCGCTGGCGAAGTACGCGCGGCCCTGAATGCGGCCCTGAACGCGACCCAGAAGCACCGAGCCGCGCGCTGACCTGGCGCGGCACCCTACGAAAACAGAACCGCCGCGGCAGCGCCGCGCGGTCCGACCTGCCGCCGCGCCCGGACACAGCCTGCGCGGCGAACCTTGCACAGGAAGAGACGATGAACCGACGCGAGTTCCTGCAGATGCTGGCCGTTGCCGGCGCCGCCGGCATGACCTTTCCCGCCAGCGAAGCGCTGGCCGCCAGCCAGCAGCGCAGCCTCTACGAGCTGCCGCGCTTCGGCAATGTCCACCTGCTGCACTTCACCGACTGCCACGCGCAATTGCGCCCGGTCTACTTCCGCGAGCCCAACGTCAACCTGGGCGTCGACGACTACGCCGGCAAGCCGCCGCACCTGGTCGGCGCGGCGCTGCTGCGCCACTACGGCATCGCGCCCGGCAGCCGCGAGGCCCACGCCTTCACCTATCTCGACTTCGCCGAGGCGGCACGCCGCTACGGCAAGGTCGGCGGCTTCGCCCATCTCGCCACGCTGGTCAAGCGCCTGAAGGCGGACCGCCCGGGCGCGCTGCTGCTCGACGGCGGCGACACCTGGCAAGGCTCGGCCACCGCGCTGTGGACGCGCGGCCAGGACATGGTCGACGCCGCGCTGGCGCTGGGCGTCGATGTGATGACGCCGCACTGGGAGATGACCCTGGGCGCGGAGCGCGTCAAGGAGATCGTCGAGCGCGACTTCAAGGGCAAGGTGTCCTTCCTCGCGCAGAACATCAAGACCAACGACTTCGGCGACCCGGTCTTCGACGCCTACGTGATGCGCGAGATCAACGGCGTGCCAGTCGCCATCATCGGCCAGGCCTTTCCCTACACGCCCATCGCCAACCCGCGCTACCTGGTGCCCGACTGGACCTTCGGCATCCAGGAGGAAAACCTGCAGCAGGTCATCGACGAGGCGCGCGCCAAGGGCGCAGCCGCCGTGGTGCTGCTGTCGCACAACGGCATGGACGTGGACCTCAAGCTCGCCTCGCGCGTACGCGGGCTCGACGCCATCCTCGGCGGCCATACGCACGACGGCGTGCCGACGCCGGTGCAGGTCAAGAACGCCGGCGGCGTCACCCTGGTCACCAACGCCGGCTCCAACGGCAAGTTCCTCGGCGTGCTCGACTTCGACGTGCAGGGCAAGCGCGTGCGCGACTTCCGCTACCGCCTGCTGCCAGTGTTCGCCGACTCTCTGCCGGCCGACCCCGCCATGGACGCGCTGATCAACAAGGTGCGCGCGCCCTACGAGGCCAAGCTCGGCGAAGTGCTGGCGGTCAACCGCGGCCTGCTGTACCGGCGCGGCAACTTCAACGGCACCTTCGACCAGTTGATCCTCGACGGCCTGATGCAGGCGCAGGATGCCGAGATCGCCTTCTCGCCCGGCTTCCGCTGGGGCACCAGCCTGCTGCCGGGTGAAGCCATCACCATGGAACACCTGATGGACCAGACCGCCATCACCTATCCGTACACCACGGTGACGCAGATGAGCGGCGAGACCATCAAGACCATCCTGGAAGACGTGGCCGACAACCTGTTCAACCCGGACCCGTACTACCAGCAGGGCGGCGACATGGTGCGCGTGGGCGGCCTGCAGTACGCCATCGACCCCAATGCGTCCATGGGCAAGCGCATCAGCGACATGCGGCTCAAGGGCCGGCCCATCGAGGCCGGCAAGACCTACAAGGTGGCCGGCTGGGCGCCGGTGGCCGAGGAAGCACGCCAGAGCGGCGGCCGTCCCATCTGGGAACTGATGGCCGACTGGCTGCGCGGCCAGCGCGAAGTGGATGCCCGCCCGCTCAACCTGCCGCGCGTGCTCGGCATGGACGGCAACCCCGGCGTGGCGGCCTGAGTGCATGCCGTCGCAAGCCGGCATCGGCCGGCTTGAATGCTGTCGGAATCTTGCGCTACAATCTTTCGCTACGGGCCGATAGCTCAGCTGGGAGAGCGCTGCGTTCGCAATGCAGAGGTCGGGAGTTCGATCCTCCTTCGGTCCACCAGGATTTTCCTCAACGCCCCGGAACACGCTGTGTTCCGGGGCGTTGTCGTTTCTGCTGGTCTCGATCGCCAGCGGGGGCATGCGCCCCTCGCGCGACATCGATGGCTGCGCGCGCCAATCCACGCACGCGCGAGGCCTTGCCGGTCCCGCCCAGCATGGCCGGCGGCCTGACGCGATGCTATGGCGGCACCCCAATCCTCTCCCGCCTCGAAATCGCTCCCCCAAGGCTGCGCTCAAGCATCGAGAGGCAGCATCAGCGCGAGCAGCTCAATGCAGCGCGCGGTCAGCGCAGAGCCGTCCCCGCCGTGCTGGAGCAACAGCGCGGCGCGCAATTCCTTGATGCGGGTATTGAGCACGGCCGGATCGGTGTCGGCGGCCTGCTGCAGTGCGCGGAAGTTGAGCGGGCCGCCGCGCAGGAAAGCCGGCGCCCGGCGCTTTCCGCACGGCATGCCGGCGGGGAATTGAGCGCTCCCGGGCCGCGTTCCGCCCGCCAGTAGCGGGCATTTCCACTGTGTCTGCAAAAACCTGGGCAGGGGGGCTTCACAATCGCGGCGAGCCGCGTTATAGTAGCGCCCCTCACGACGCAAAACGCAACGCAGTGCGAAACGCGTCGATGACCTGGTTCCTGTCCCCTTCGTCTAGAGGCCTAGGACATCACCCTTTCACGGTGAGTACAGGGGTTCGAATCCCCTAGGGGACGCCAAATCCGCGTGAGCCGCCAACGGCGGCCGCGTGTGGCGGCGGGGCGCAAGCCTCGCGCCAGGGAGTGGTAGTTCAGTTGGTTAGAATACCGGCCTGTCACGCCGGGGGTCGCGGGTTCGAGCCCCGTCCACTCCGCCAGCATCAGAAGCCCGCCGATGGCAACATCGGCGGGCTTTTTCATTTCTCCCTCGGCATGTGCATCACGGATGCCAGCGCTAGCGCAGTTCGCTGCGCCGGTACAGGCTCAGCGCCACCGCCAGTCCCGCCAGCATGCCGGCGCAACCACGATTGAGCCAGCGCAGTGCCCGTACGGACAGCAGCCGCATGGCGTGATGGCCACCGAGCGCGTAAACACTCATCAGCGCGATGTCGATCAGCGCCGTCAGCACCCCCAGCGTCGCGTACTGCGGCGCTACCGCAAGCTCCGGCCGCACAAACTGCGGCAGGAAGGCCGAAAAGAACAGCAGGCCCTTGGGATTGGACAAGGCCACCAGCAGCGAGCGCACGAAGGCGGCACGTCCGCTGCGCGCGCCGGCCACCGCGGCCGCCTCGGCCTGCGGCAGGCCGGGCTGCGCACGCCACAACGCCCAGGCCAGGTAGAGCAGATAGGCCGCTCCCACCCATTTGACGAGCGTAAACAGTTGCTCGGACGCCCGCAGGATGGCACCGAGCCCGCAGCCCACCGCACCGATCAGGATCAGGTCGGACAAGGCCGCGCCGGCGATGCCGCAGGCGGCTACGCGCATGCCGCGCGTGGCTCCGTTGTTGAGTGCAAGCAGCATGGTCGGCCCGGGCGTGACCGTCACGGCCGATACGGCAATCACATAGAGGAGCAGGGTCGTCGAATCCATCTGGAATCTCCATCGATGAGGCGTTGGCGCCGCTGCTTCACCTTGGTCTTTGGCCGCGCGGGTTGTGGACAGGTGGGGCCAAAGCCTGGGGATAAGCGCCTGAACAAGCTGTGCCCTGCCTGGGGGTGCCATGTGGGGCGTATACGGAAAAGTCGGACGTATACCAGATGCGTGTCAGGTATACATCCGGCTTCTTCCCATTTCGCCAGCATCGCTCCCCGGGGTTGTCTTTACTGCAAGCCCTTGATGGATAAGGAGAAAACGTGCTTATCCACGGCGAGAAGGGACGTTTACCTACTACTACTATCTTTGTATACGTAAACAATATCTGTATCAGATAAAGGATCGTTTCCGTATACGTGGTGCGCCCGGGGATACCGCGCCGCCCCACGCGCTGCTATTGCGGCACCCATGTCGCGTCGACGTATACGTCGTGCGATGCGTGGCAGGCTGCCTGTCGGCCCCGTTTACTTCGGCACCTTGAACGCATTGCGGGCGCGCAATGCCGCTTCGCGCGTCGAGCAGCCGTCCTGGTGATCGTTAACCAGGCCCATCGCCTGCATCAGTGCGTACATTGTGGTGGGCCCGACGAAGCGCCAGCCGCGCCGCTTCAGGTCCTTGGACAGGGCTGTTGCCTCGGGCGAAGTCGTCATGCCGCGCAGCACCTCCGGGGTGAGCTTAGCCGGACGGCTGGCGGGATCCGGCTCGAAGCGCCAGAAGTAGGCCGCCAGCGAGGATTCCGTCTCGAGCAGCTCACGCGCGCGCTGAGCGTTGTTGATGGCGGCCTCGATCTTGCCGCGGTGGCGCACGATGCCGGCGTCGCCCAGCAGCCGCTGGATGTCGCGCTCGCCGAAGCGGGCCACCTTGTCAATGTCGAAGTTGGCGAAGGCACGGCGAAAGGCCTCGCGCTTGCGCAGGATGGTCAGCCAGCTCAGGCCGGCCTGGAAGCCTTCCAGGCAGATCTTCTCGAACAGCCTGCGGTCGTCGTCGACGGGAAAGCCCCATTCGTGGTCGTGGTAGTGGCAATAGTCCTCGAGGGTCCCGCACCAGCCGCAGCGTTGCGGTACCAGTGCGGCATTGTCCTTGGCCATGGTCAGTCGTCTCCTTGCGAGACCCTATGTTAATCGGACGCCGCAGCCGGCCGGAAAAGAAAAAAGCCAGCGCATGGCTGGCTTTCTCCTGACTGCTGGCGCAGTGGGCCGCTCAGGCCAGCGGCTTGCCGGTGCGGTCGTGCATGAAGATCAGCGCGATGAGGCTGGCGACGGCGGCCGCGATCACATAGAAGGCGGGCGCCAGCTTGTTGCCGCTGGATTCGATCAGCCAGGTCACGATCAGCGGGGCGAAGCCGCCGAAGATGGTGACTGCGAAGTTATAGGCCAGCGACAGGCCGGTGGAGCGCACTTCCGTCGGGAATTGCTCGGCCAGCACCGCCGGTGCCGGGCCGGTGAAGGCGGCCAGCAGCACGCCCAGCACGACCTGCACCTGCAGCAGGGTCTGCGAGGTCGGGCTGACGTTCAGCCAGTGGAAGAGCGGGTAGGCCAGCGCGGCGATGGCCACTGCCACCACGCTCAGCATGCGCTTGCGGCCGACGCGGTCGGACAGCGTGCCCATCAGCGGGCACAGCACCAGGATGATGGCGCCGCACAGCGCGGTGGAGTTGAAGGTCGCACCCAGCGGCAGGCCGAGCTGCTGCTTGGCGTAGGACGGCATGTAGAACACCAGCACGTAGGTGCAGACCGTCCACAGGATGGTCACGCCCAGGCCGGCCACGACCTCACGCGGGTGGTCGCGCAGCACCTGCGACAGCGGCGAGAACTTGACCTTGGCGGCCTTGCGCTCGGCGCGCCGCTGCTCGAAGGCGGGCGGCTCTTCCAGGTGGGAGCGGATGTACATGCCGACCGGGCCGATCAGCAGGCCGAACAGGAAGGGGATGCGCCAGCCCCAGGCATCCACCTGCGCCGGCTCCAGGCCATTGATGACCAGCGCGCCCATGGCCGCGCCCAGCATGAAGGAGATGCCCTGGCTGGCCTGCTGCCAGCTGGCGTACAGGCCGCGCTTGGCGTCGGGCGAGTTCTCGATCAGGAAGGCCGTCGCGCCGCCGACCTCGCCGCCGGCGGAGAAGCCCTGGATCAGGCGGGCCAGCACGATCAGCGCCGGCGCCCACATGCCGATCTGGTCGTAGGTGGGGGCCAGGCCGATGATGGCCGTGCCCAGCGCCATCAGCAGGATGGTCAGCGTCAGCGCCGCTTTGCGGCCGACGCGGTCGGCGTAGACGCCCAGCACGATCGCGCCGACCGGGCGCATGAAGAAGCCCACGCCGAAGGTGGCGACGGTCAGCAGGAAGGAGGTGAGCTCATTGCCGGTGGGGAAGAACAGCTTGGCGATGACGACCGCGAAAAAGCTGTAGACGGTGAAGTCGAACCACTCCAGCCCGTTGCCGATGGTGGCGGCCAGGATGGCCTTGCGTCGGTGGGCGGGGGAGACTTGATGGGTTGGGTAGGCAGTGCCTTGCATAGTGTAGTTATTGCTGCGATGAAAAGACCCGAGGCTGCGCGCGACGAAGCGCGCTGACACAGCCTTGTGAAGTGAATATTAAGCGATCCGGCGCAATCGTCCTGCGCATGGCCCGGTCGGAGGCCGCTTATGCGCACGCATTGGCGTGCCCCGGTATCCCAGCGGGGGCACGCCGCGCGTCTTTGTCGCCAGGGTCAGACCAGGGAATTGGCGCCGTTGCGCACCACAGTGGCCGTGGCGGGCAGAAACGCCGGCCGGGGCGCCGTCCGATTCAGCCCACACGCTTGCGCGTGGGTGCGGCAGGCCGCGGTGCCTTGCTGTGCGGCTCGGCGCCCGCCTCGGGGCGCCTGCGGGTCAGCCATAGCCGCAGGCCCGAGAACAGCCAGCCGGCTACGAACAAGGTATCGCCGATGTGATTGAGGATGGCCGCGAGATGGGGCCCGCCAAGCCCGGCGAGCCAGTCGGCAGGCAGGCGCGCCAGGCTCCACAGGGCCACCGCGGGCAGGCTGGCGAACACGCCTGGCTGCCACCAGTGTGCTGGTGGCGTCTTGAGCCAGTCTACGGTCCGCTTTGCCACGGTCTTCTCCAGCCTGGGCGCATGCGCGCCATGTCGATCGGGGCGCCGCTGCGCACCCTTCGTGAATCATAAGCCGATTGCGCCTGTCGTGCAGTACGGTGCACGCCTGCTTTGTGCGCTACCTGACGCGGTGCCTGGTCGCATGGTTCAAAATTCTTGAGCGAAGTGTCCGCAAATGCTGACAGCACGCCTTGCGTTTCTTTGCCAAACTGGTGCACAAGTCCACAAAGTATTTGAAGGCGGAAAGCCATGCTACCGACGCTCTTTCTTTCGCACGGTTCGCCGATGCTGGCGCTCGATCCCGGCCCCACCGGCGCGGCGTTCGATGCGCTCGGCGAGCGCCTGCGCGGCGCAGCTCCGCGCGCGGTGCTGGTCATCTCGGCGCACTGGATCTACAGCACGCTGGCCGTCAGCACGCGCGAGCGCCAGGAAGCCTGGCACGACTTTGGCGGCTTTCCGCGCGAACTCTATGCACTGCGCTATGACGCGCCAGGCGCGCCCGCGCTGGCCGCGCGGGTGAAGGCGTTGGTGGAGGCGGCCGCGATTCCGGGTGCCGCCTTCGTGGCCGAGGACGAAGACCGGCCGCTCGACCACGGCGCCTGGCTGCCGCTGCGCCATCTGTTTCCCGATGCCGGCGTGCCGGTGGTGCAGTTCGCGCTCAATCCCTACCTGGCGCCGGCCGTCCAGATCGAGATCGGCCGCGCGCTGGCGCCGCTGCGTGCGGAGGGCGTGCTGGTGATCGGTTCGGGCAGCTTCACGCACAATCTGCAGGACGTGTTCGGCAGCGGCCGCCGCGAGCAGCACGGCCCGGCACCGGAGCCCTATGTGGAAGCCTTCCGCGGCTGGATGCACGATGCGCTGGACGAAGCGCTGTCCAGCGGCGACACCGCGCGCCTGGCCGATTACCGGGCCCAGGCGCCGTACGCGCGCCGCGCCCACCCCACCGACGAGCACCTGCTGCCGTTCTATGTGGCGCTGGGCGCCGCACTGGGGCCGCGCAGCGCGGCGCCGACCGGCGAGGCCGCGCCGGCACGTGCGGCGCGCATCGCTGACGAGGTCACCTATGGCGTGCTGGCCATGGATAGCTTCGTCTTCGAAGGCATGGGTACCGCACGGCATTCCGAGCCGCAGGCAGCCTGAGCGGCCTGCCTGCGCGCGGGCGTCCGGTCAGCCGGCCGGCCTGGCCCGATACTCAGGCCGGCGCCGCATCCGTGCCGGGACGCAGCAGGCCTCGCTGCTGCAGCGCGAAGGCAAAGGCGCCGAGCGCCGCCAGCGCCAGCGCCACCATCACCCACAGCATCAGCCAGTAGCCGCCGGCCGCCCGCCACAGCAGCGCGCCCAGCCAGGGCGCGGCGGCCTGCATCAGCAGCACCGGCGTCATCATCAGGCCATTGAGGGTGGCGTAGTGGTGCCGGGAGATCAGTTCGGGCATGGCCATCGCGCGCAGCATGGTGTTGACGCCGTTGGCGCAGCCGTAAATGGCCGCGGCCACCATCAGCCAGCCGCCATAGCCCACGGCGAAGCCGAGCAGGCCCAGGGACATCACTACGTAGACCGGCATCGACAACCGTACCGGATGCTGAATCGGCAGGCGCATCATCACCGAGCGGCCCACCACCTGGGCCGGGCCGATCAGCGCCGCCACCACCAGTTGCTGCGACAGTGGCAGGCCCTTCTCCGTCAGCATCGGGATCAGGTGGGCGCCCAGCAGCGAGGCGATCACGGCGGTTGCCGTGAAGGCGAGCACCACGGCCCAGAACACCGGCTGGCGCAGCGTGGTGCGCGCAATGCCGGCGCCGGCCGCGCCCTCGGGCAGCGGCGAGGCCGGTGCCGCATAGCTCCTGTGGATGGCGTAGCGCATGCGTGCATGAAGCGGCGCGCAGACCAGCAGGTTGAGCGCCGCGAAGGCGAGCAGTGTGGGCCGCCAGCCAAAGTGCAGCACCAGCCATTGCGCCAGCGGCACGAAGATCGTGCTGGCGAAGCCTGCAATCAGCGTGACGTTCAGGATGGGCTTCTGGTAGCCCTCGCCGAAGGCCTGGCGCAGCACGAGGAAGGCCGGTTCGTACAGCGTGGTCGCCATCGCCAGGCCGATCGGCACCCAGGTCAGCAGGAAGACCGCTGGCGACGGCGACCAGGCCCACAGCAGCAGCCCGGCGCCGGCCAGCAGCGAGCCGGCGCACATCACGCGGCGCGCGGGCACCCGGTCGAGCAGGCGCCCGACGGCGAAGGAGCACATCGCCCAGACCAGCAGGCCGAGCGAGAAGCCGCCGGCCAGGAAGGGCTTGGAGTAGCCCAATGTCTCGCTCATCGGGCCGATGAAGACGGTGAAGGCGAAGTAGAGCGTGCCCCAGGAAATGACTTCGGTGATGCCCAAGGTCCAGACCAGCCGGCGCGGCGCACCGGCCGGGTGTTCGACGGGCGCGGAATGCGCGCCCGCAGGTGTGTCGTGTTCTTGTTTTGTCATGGCGCGCGCAGGCGGCCGGGGCGCCGGTGGCGCGGGCCTCCTCGCAGGTCTCGCAGGTCTCGGGAAGCGGACGCGCGCGAGCGGAAGCAAGGGGGATCCGGCGCGGCGTCCTGCAGCGTCGATTGTAGCGGCGGGCGGCGCCGGCCGGGGCCGGATTGTGGCGCCCGGCGCACGGCCAGGCTATGCCGACGGTGGGCCTTTCAGCTCGACCACGTTGCCGTCCGGGTCCCGCACATAGAGCGAAGGGCCCAGGCCTTCGGCGCCGAAGCGCTGCTCGACCGGGCCCGGGGCCGCGCCGTGCGCACGCAGCAGCGCAGCCAGCGCCTCGGGGTCGAAGGGTGACACACGCAGGCAGAAGTGGTCGAGGTTGCGGCCTTGTTCACCCGGCCCGGTGCCGCCGGCGCGCCCCAGCGGGCCGTCCAGCGTGACCAGGTCGATCAGGCCGCTGCCGGCACGCAGCTGGGTCAGCCCGAGCTCGGGTCGTTCGCGCTCGATTGTGCAGCCGAGCACGTCGACGTAGAAGCGCAGCATGGCGGCCACGTTGCCGCTGCGTAGTACCAGATGGTCGATGCCGAGGATGCGGAACATGGCGGTTCGCCGCTACATGCTGCGCCCGTCGAAGTCGACCACCTTGAGCGCATCGAGGTCGACGTCGTCCAGGCAGCGCACGTTGACTGCCGCCATCGCCTTGCCCTCCTTGTCGGTGCCATCGGCAAAGGGCGCCACCCCGCAGACCGGGCAGAAGTGGTGGGCGATGTGCATCTTGTTGAAGCGGTAGGTGGCGTAGTCGGCCTCCGGCGTGGCCAGCCGGAACTGGCCGCGCGGCACGAACCACAGCAGGCTGCCGCGCCGGCGGCAGATCGAGCAATTGCACTGGACCACGTAGGGAATCTCGCCCTCCACCTCGAAGGCGATGCGTCCGCAGTGGCAACTACCCTGGTATGTCATGCGTCGCCTCCTCGTCGCCGCCGGACGCGGCCAAAGTCGGGATTCCGACAGTGTAGTCGCATCTTTGATGACACAATCACCGCACGGACAACGACGCGGCCACGCCGCCACAGGAGACCCCATGAGCACGACCGAAGCCGGCCACGGCGCGCACGCGCGCGCTACCTTCAGCCACATGGAGCAGGGCACCCGCGAAGACTGGGCCGCCATCTCGTCTGAGTTCATGCCCTACGCGCAGGCGCTGCCCGAGCGCGTGCTGGCGCACCTGAAGCTGCTGGACGGCGATTTCGGCGGTTTCCCGGTCGACCGCCTGACCCACTCGCTGCAGACGGCGACACTGGCGCACCGCGACGGGCGCGACGAGGAATACGTGGTCTGCGCGCTGCTGCACGATATCGGCGACACGCTCGGCAGCTACAACCACCCCGATATCGCGGCCGCCATCCTGAAGCCCTTCGTCAGCCCCGAGAACCTGTGGATGGTGGAAAAGCACGGTGTCTTCCAGGGCTACTACTTCTTCCACCACCTGGGCCTGGACCGCAACCTGCGCGAGCAATTCCGCGACCAGCCCGAGCTGTTCGCCCGCACCGCGGAGTTCTGCCAGAAGTACGACGCCGCCGCCTTCATGACGGACTACGACACGCTGCCGCTGTCCTTCTTCGAGCCGATGGTGCGCCGCGTGCTGGCGCGCCCGCGCAACTCGATGTACGTGAAGCCGGGTGAGGACAAGCTGGCCGGCGCGGCCTGAAGCCCGTACGGCCCGGGGCACCGGGCACGAAAAAAGGGGCGCGATCCGCGCCCCTTCGTCCTTGCGCCCGCCTTGCCTCAGGCCGCCCGTTGCGCCGCCTGCGGGTTGCGGAACTGCGCCAGCAGCGTGGCCCAGCGGCCGCGCACCGCCTTCAGGTTGTTTTCCTTGACGTGGCCGAAGCCGCGGATGTCATCGGGCAGGGTTGCCAGCGTGACCGCCGTGGCGTGGTTGGCCGCCTTCAGCCCGCCGCGCAGTTCGTCGAGCAGCGCGCGGTACTCGCCGATCAGCGCGCGCTCGGTACGCCGCTCCTCGGTCTTGCCGAAGATGTCCAGCGCGCCGCCGCGCAGGCCCTTGAGCTTCGCCAGCAGCCTGAACAGCGTCATCGTCGACGGACCGAAGCTGCGCTTGACGAGGTGGCCCTGGTCGTCGCGCTTGGCCAGCAGCGGCGGTGCCAGCCAGAAGCTGAGCTGGTAGTCGCGTCCGGGCTCGCCCTCGAACTGGGCGCGCAGCTTGTCGAGGAAGGCCGGGTCCGTATAGAGCCGCGCCACTTCGTACTCGTCCTTGTACGCCATCAGCTTGGCCAGGTTGCGCGCCGCCGCCTCGGTCAGCGGCAGCGGCTTGCCGGCGCCGACCAGCGCGCTCTCGGCCGCGCGCACCTGGTCGATGGCTTCGCGGTAGGTGCGAGCGTAGGCTGCGTCCTGGTAGGCCGTCAGGTGCTCTGCGCGGCCGGCGATCAGCTTGTCGAGCAGCGCGCCGGACGAGGTCGGCAGCTTGACCACCTCGGCGCCTTCGGCCGTGCTCTGCAGCTTGCCGGCCAGCGCCAGCACGCGCTCGGGGTCGTACGCCATGTGGCGGCCCCAGTCGAAGGCGGCACGGTTCTTCTCCACCGCCACGCCGTTGAGCTCGATGGCACGCAGCATCGCGTCCAGCGACAGCGGCAGCCAGCCCTTCTGCCAGGCGAAGCCCAGCACCAGCGGATTGGTGAAGATGGTGTCGCCCAGCAGCGTGACGGCCAGGCCCGAGGCGTTGATGAACTCGCAGGCCTCGCCCACCGCGTTGCGCAGGTCCTGCTCGGCCGACAGGCCGGGGAACTGCCACTTCGGGTTCTTGATGAAGTCGGCGGTCGGGGTTTGCGCAGTGTTGACCACGGCACGCGTGCGCCCGGACTGCGTCTTGGAGATGACCTCGTCGCTGGCCGAGACGATGGCGTCGCAGCCGATCACCAGGTCGGCCTCGCCCATGGCGATGCGGGTGGCATGCAGGTCATCCGGGCGCGCGGCGATCTGCACGTGCGACAGCACCGCGCCACCCTTCTGCGCCAGGCCGGCCATGTCGAGCACGGTCACGCCCTTGTTCTCCAGGTGGGCCGCCATGCCCAGCAGGCCGCCGATGGTGACCACGCCGGTGCCGCCCACGCCCGTTACCAGCACCCCATACGGATGCGCCAGGCCAGGCAGCGCGGGCTCGGGCAGCGCCGGCAGGCTGTCCATCGACACGCCGTGCCGCTCGGGCTTGCGCAGCTGCGCGCCCTCGGCGGTGATGAAGCTCGGGCAGAAGCCGTTGACGCAGGAGAAGTCCTTGTTGCACGAAGACTGGTTGATCTTGCGCTTGGTGCCCAGTTCGGTTTCCAGCGGCTCCACCGACAGGCAGTTGGACTTGACCGAGCAATCGCCGCAGCCTTCGCATACCGCATCGTTGATGAAGGCGCGCCGTGCCGGGTCCGCCATCGTGCCGCGCTTGCGGCGGCGCCGCTTCTCGGTGGCGCAGGTCTGGTCGTAGATCAGGATGGTGGCGCCCGGCACCTCGCGCAGCTCGCGCTGGATGCGGTCCAGCTCGTCGCGGTGGTGCACGGTCACGCCGGCGGGCAGCTTGATGCCGGCGTTGTACTTCTCCGGCTGGTCCGTGACGATCTCGATGCGCTTCGCGCCCTCGGCCGCCACCTGGAAGGCGATGTCCTGCACCGAGAGCTGGCCGTCGACCGGCTGGCCGCCGGTCATCGCCACCGCGTCGTTGTACAGGATCTTGTAGGTAATGTTGACGTTGGCCGCGATGGACGCGCGGATCGCCAGCAGGCCGGAGTGGAAGTAGGTGCCGTCGCCCAGGTTGGCGAACACATGCTTGTCGCCGGCGAACGGCGCCTGGCCGATCCAGGCCACGCCTTCGCCGCCCATCTGGCTGAAGGTGCTGGTCTTGCGGTCCATCCACACCGTCATGTAGTGGCAGCCGATGCCGGCCAGCGCGCGCGAGCCCTCGGGCACATTGGTCGAGGTGTTGTGCGGGCAGCCCGAGCAGAACCAGGGCTTGCGCTCGACCGCTACGCGCGGCGTGGCCAACGCCTTTTCCTTGGCCTCGATGATGGCCAGGCGTGCCGCGATGCGGGCGCGCACGTCGGAGGGCAGCTCGAACTTTTCCAGCCGCGTGGCGATGGCCTTGGCGATGATGGCGGGCGACAGCTCATAGTGCGCCGGCAGCAGCCAGTTGCTGCGCGGGATCGACCACTCGCCGCCCGCATTGTCCTTCTCGTCGAACTTGCCGTAGACCTTGGGCCGCACGTCGTCGCGCCAGTTGTACAGCTCTTCCTTGAGCGCGTACTCCATGATCTGGCGCTTCTCTTCCACCACCAGGATTTCCTGCAGGCCCTCGGCGAAGGCGCGTGCGCCCTGCGCTTCGAGCGGCCACACGCAGCCCACCTTGTAGAGCCGGATGCCGATGCGCGCGCAGGTCTCGTTGTCCAGGCCCAGGTCGGACAGCGCCTGGCGCGTGTCGAGGTAGGCCTTGCCGCCGGTCATGATGCCGAAGCGCGCGTGCGGCGAGTCGATCTCGATGCGGTCGATCTTGTTGGCGCGCACGTATGCGAGGCCGGCGTACCACTTGTGGTCGAGCAGCCGCGCCTCCTGGTCCAGCGGCGGGTCGGGCCAGCGGATGTTCAGGCCGCCCGGCGGCATGACGAAGTCATCGGGCAGCACGATCTGCACGCGGTGCGGATCCAGTTCCACTGACGCCGACGATTCCACCACGTCGGTCACGCATTTCATCGCCACCCACAGCCCCGAGTAGCGGCTCATGGCCCAGCCGTGCAGGCCGTAGTCGAGATACTCCTGCACGTTCGACGGATAGAGCACGGGCAGGCCGCAGGCCTTGAACATATGCTCCGACTGGTGCGCCAGCGTGGAGGACTTGGCTGCGTGGTCGTCGCCGGCCAGCACCAGCACGCCGCCGTGCTTCGAGGAGCCGGCCGAGTTGGCGTGCTTGAAGACGTCGCCCGTGCGGTCCACGCCAGGGCCCTTGCCGTACCACATGCCGAAGACGCCGTCGAACTTCGCGTCCGGGTACATGTTGACCTGCTGCGAGCCCCATACCGAGGTGGCAGCCAGGTCCTCGTTCAGTCCCGCCTGGAACACGATGTTGTGCCCGGCCAGGTGCTTTTTGGCCTTCCATAGCGACTGGTCCAGCACGCCCAGCGGCGAGCCGCGGTAGCCGGAAATAAAGCCGGCCGTATTGAGGCCCGCGGCGCGGTCGCGCTCCTGCTGCAGCATCGGCAGGCGTACCAGGGCCTGCGTGCCGCTGATGTAGATGCGGCCTCGCTCGAGCGTGTACTTGTCGTCCAGGGAAACGTTGGCGAGCGCCTCGCGGAGGGCGTCGCTCACAGGCGGGGTCAGGGGGGCATTCATGCGTGCTCCTCTCTCTTGGCTTGTTGCCGGGATCACCGGGCTTCGGTTGTGGGCAGCCGCTGGTGCCTCTTGTGAAGGCGGGACGCGGCTGTGTCTCTGCGCGGCATGGTAGCACCACCCCCGATCGCGCGAAATCTTGCGACGCAACAAAAAACGGCCCGGGCAGGGCCGTGTTTTCCCGTATGGACGCGCCTTCGCGTGTACACTGCGTTGCATTCAAGAAGGCGTCCGAGATGGGCGCAAGCCGGGCCCGCGTCACATCGTGCAAGGTGCAACCTGCCCCCGAACCGGGGCGCCCGGCACATCAGGAAACGACATGACCATTTCCCCCCGCCAGGGCACCGCGACCCTGGCCGTGCTGATCGACGCCGACAACGCGGCGCCCGCCATCGTCGAAGGCCTGCTGGCCGAAGTGGCCAAGTACGGCGTGGCCGCCGTCAAGCGCATCTACGGCGACTGGACCAAGCCCAACCTGGCCGGCTGGAAGGAGCGCCTGCTGTCGCACTCGATCCAGCCGATCCAGCAGTTCCGCTACACCGTGGGCAAGAACGCCACCGACAGCGCGATGATCATCGACGCGATGGATCTGCTGTACACCGGCCGCTTCGACGGCTTCTGCATCGTCTCCAGCGACAGCGACTTCACCCGCCTGGCCTCGCGCATCCGCGAGCAGGGCCTGATTGTCTACGGCTTCGGCGAGCGCAAGACGCCCAAGCCCTTCGTCACCGCCTGCGACAAGTTCATCTACTCCGACGTGCTGCGCGCCGATGCCGAGGCCGCCGACGAGACCGCCGCGCCGGCCAAGCGCCGCAGCGGCGGCGAGCTGCGCCAGGACTCGCGCCTGGTGCGCCTGCTGCAAAGCGCCTCGCAGGCGGTGTCGGATGAAGACGGCTGGGCCACGCTGGGTGGCATCGGCAGCCATATCGCCAAGCAGGCGCCGGAGTTCGACTCGCGCAACTACGGCTACGGCAAGCTCTCCGAGCTGGTCGTTGCCACCGGTCTGTTCGAGGTGGAGACGCGCAATGGCGGCAACAACAAGACCATCTGGGTGCGCCTGAAGAAGCGCTCGCGCAATGTGCCCGAGGTGGACGGCAGGGGGCAGTCGCCGGCTCTGGCACCGGCTCCGCAAGCGCAGCCGGAACGGCAGCAGGGTCAGCAGCAGGTTCAGCAGCAAGGTCAGGGCCAGGCGCGCGGAGAGGGGCGAGGCCAGGAGCGCCATGCATCGCAGCGGCAGGCTGCGGCGCCTGAAGTGCAAGCCGCTGCCGTGGCACCGGCTGTACCGGTCGCACCCGAGCCCGAGGAGGTCGTTGCCGCGGCGCCCGTACCCGAGGCTGCGCCTACTCCTGAACCCGTAGCCGAAGCCGCGCCGGAGCCGGTTGCTGAGCCGGAAGCGCAGGTGTCCGAAGCGGTCGCGGCCGAATCCGAACCCGCCAAGGCCAAGCCGGCCGGCCGTGCCAAGCGTCCGGCCAAGCGGCCCGAGGTGGTGCTGAACGAAACGCCGTGGCCGATCGAGGCGTCGGTCTTTGCTGCGCCGGGGGCGACGGTGTTGACGGCTGGGGTGCCGGGAGATGAGCCTGCCACCGAGGCGGCCGCCGCGGAAGCGGTTGTGGCCGAGCCGGCAGCCAAGGCGGCGCCGGCCAAGAAGGCGCGGGCGGCTGCGCCGCGGAAGCGGGCGGTGAAGAAGGTGGCGAAGGTGGAGGAGTGAGATTGGCTGCCGGCGTAGTGGTTTGATCGACGCCGGTTTGGATAGCTCAGGCCGATTTGGTCTGCGAGGCAAAAGCCTGTTTCAACTCCCTGCGGGAGCCGATCTGCTCTAGCGGTATTGGTCTGCGAGGCAACAGCCTGTTTCGGCTCCCCGCCGGGGAGTCGAAACAGGCCGTTGGCACGATCAACCCACGCCGCTAAAACAAAGCCCAAGAGCCCAAGAGCCCACCCCTACCTCACCAACTGATTAATCTCAATAATCGGCATCAACACCGCCAACACAATCAACAGCACCACCACCCCCATCGTCAGGATCAGCAGCGGCTCCAACAGGCTGGTCAAGAACAGCGTACGCCGTTCCAGTTCCTGCGCTTCACCCTGCGCAGCGCGCTCCAGCATGATAGGAAGATTGCCAGTGGCCTCGCCCGAGCGGATCAGGTGCACCAGCACCGGCGGAAACTGGTTCTGCGCCGCCAGCGCGCGTGCCAGCGAGGCGCCTTCGCGCACCCGCGTGGTGGCGTCGTCGACGTTGGCCTTCAGCGCCTCATTGGCGAGCGTCTCCCCAGCGGCCTGCAGGCTGCGCAGGATGGGCACGCCGGCCGAGACCAGGATGGCCAGCGTGCTGGCGAAGCGCGCCGAGTCGTAGCCGCGGATCAGCTTGCCGGCCAGCGGTGCGGTCAGCAGCCAGCGGTGCCACGACAGCCGCACGCCGGGCTGGCGCAGCAGCGCGCGGATCCCCAGCGCCACCGCGGCGAAGAAGGCGAGGGCGGCCCACCACCAGTTGCGCACGAAATCCGACAGCGCCAGCATGATCACGGTCAGCGTGGGCAGCTTCTGCTTGGTGTTGGCGAACACGCTCACCACCTGCGGCACCACGTAGGAGAGCAGGAAGATGACGATGGCGAAGGCTACCACCGTGACGATGGCCGGGTAGGTGAAGGCCAGGAGGATCTTGCCGGTCAGTGCGTTGCGCGCTTCCACGTAGTCGGCCAGCCGTTCCAGCACCACGCCCAGGTGGCCGGAGTGCTCGCCGGCCGAGACCAGCGCGCGGTAGATGTCGGGGAAGTCGCGCGGATGCTGCGACAGTGCCGCCGACAGTGAGTTGCCGCCCATCACGTCCGCGCGAATGCCGGCCAGCAGCTCGTGCACGTAGTTGCGTTCGGCCTGGTCGGCCAGCGCGCCCAGCGCCTCGTCCAGCGGCAGGCCGGCCACGATCAGGCTGGCCAGCTGGCGCGTGAACAGCGCCTGTTCCTGCTTGGTCAGGCGGCGCACCAGTCCGCTGGACTTGCCGCGCTCGGCGGTGCCGCCGGCGCCGAGCGCTTCAACCGCGAGCGGGGTCAGGCCGCGCGCGCGCAGGTGCGCGCGGGCCTGCTTGGGGCTGTCGGCGTCGACGACGCCGCGGTCGGTCTTGCCGGCAGAGTCGACGGCCTCGTAGCGGAAGGCTGGCATGTCCCGGACCTCCGTTTAGTCGCGCGTCACGCGCAGCACTTCCTCGAGCGAGGTGGCGCCGCTGTCGATCCAGCGCTGCGCGTCGCCGCGCATGGTGTGCATGCCGCGCCGCAGCGCCGCCTGCTTGATCTCGGACTCCGCGGTCTGGCGGTGGATCATGGTGCGGATCTCGTCGTCCACGCTCAGCAGCTCGTACACGCCCATGCGGCCCTGGTAGCCGGACTGGCCGCACTTGTCGCAGCCCACCGCGTGCCACACGCGCTGCAGCGGCTTGCCCTGCGCCTGCATTGTCTCGGCTTCGCCGGGCGTGACCTCGATCAGCTCCTCGCGCTTGCAGTGCTGGCACAGCCGGCGCACCAGCCGCTGCGCCAGCACTCCCAGCAGCGAGGACGACAGCAGGAAGGGTTCGATGCCCATGTCCACCAGCCGGGTCACCGCCGAGGCCGAGTCATTGGTGTGCAGCGTGGCCAGCACCAGGTGGCCGGTCAGCGAGGCCTGCACGGCGATCTGTGCCGTTTCCAGGTCGCGGATCTCGCCGATCATCACCACGTCCGGGTCCTGGCGCAGGATGGCGCGCAGGGCCTTGGCGAAGGTCATGTCGATGCGGGCGTTGACCTGGGTCTGGCCGATGCCGTCGAGGTCGTACTCGATCGGGTCCTCCACCGTCATGATGTTGGTGCTGTGCGAGTCGAGCCGCGACAGCGCCGCGTACAACGTGGTGGTCTTGCCCGAGCCGGTGGGGCCGGTGACCAGCACGATGCCGTGCGGCTGGCGGATCAGGTCGTCGAAGCCGGCCAGCGTGCCCGGCGCCATGCCGAGCTTGGCCAGGTCGAGGCGGCCGGCTTCCTTGTCCAGCAGGCGCAGCACCGCGCGCTCGCCGTGGCCGGTGGGCAGCGTGGAGACGCGCACGTCGACCGGGCGCCCGCCCACGCGCAGCGTGATGCGGCCGTCCTGCGGCAGGCGCTTCTCGGCGATATCGAGCTGGGCCATGATCTTGATGCGCGAGATCAGCGCGCCGTGCAGGGCCTTCTTCGGGCGCACCACGTCACGCAGCGTGCCGTCCACGCGGAAGCGCACCACCGAGGCCGATTCGAAGGGCTCGATATGGATGTCGGAGGCGCCTTCGCGCGCCGCCTGCGTCAGCAGCGCGTTGATCATGCGGATGATCGGTGCGTCGTCCTCGGACTCCAGCAGGTCTTCGACCGCCGGGATGTCCTGCATCAGGCGCGACAGGTCGACCTCGCCCTCGACCTCGCCCACCACCTGGGCGGCGCTGCCGTCCTGGCGGTTGTAGGCATCGGACATGGCGCGCTCCAGCGCCTCCGGCTCGAGCACGCGCAGCCGCAGCGGGCCGTGCACGCGTGCCACCTCGGCCAGCGCGGCGGGCGAGGTGGCGCGGCTGACCCAGACCTCGAGGCCGTCGGCGCGCTGGTGCGCGACCAGCAGCTTGCCTTCGCGCGCGAACGAGTACGAGACCAGCCGGGCCGCCATCGGCGAGGGCGGCTCAAAAGGGATCTCCGACGGAGTCTCCGGCGATACCGTTCCGGCGAAAGTTGTCACGGGCGTGTCGGTTGCCATGATGATGTTCAGCCTTGCGTGCCCTGACCCTGGAGGCCTTGAGACAGCGGCCGCGGCGGCGCCTGCGGTGCGGACTGAGGCCCAGACTGGGGCACGGGCGGCTGCCCCGGCGAGAGCGGCAGCGGACTTTGCACAGGACCGTTATAGCGCGGATCAACGAACGGCGCGGTCGGCGCGTCGGCAGGCGGCAGCACCGGCGTGTCCGACTCTCGGACCACCATGTTCGGCGACACGAAGCCCTGCTGCTGACCGCGGATGTAGTCGTAGCGGTCCTGTGTCAGGCGATCGGTGGCACTGCCCGTGCGCATCACGTAAGGTCGCAGGAATACAAGCAGGTTGGTCTTCGAGCGATTCTTGTTCTCGAAGCGGAACAGCGAGCCAAGGTACGGAATGTCGCCGAGCAGCGGCACCTTCTGCACGTTGTCGCCGTAGTTGTCTTCGATCAGGCCACCGAGCACGATGATCTGGCCGTCGTCGACCAGCACGTTGGTCTCGATCGAACGCACATTGGTCGTGGGGCCCTGCGGTAGCGTGAGCGTGCCGGGCACGACCGTCGAGGATTCCTGGTAGATCTGCATCTTGACCAGCCCGCCTTCGGAGATCGTCGGGCGCACGCGCAGCGTGATGCCGACGTCCTTGCGGTCGAAGGTCTGGAACGGCGTCACCGTGGCCGTGCTGCCAGTCTGTGCGTACGAACCGGTCGTGATTGGAATGTTCTGGCCGATGAGGATCTTCGCTTCTTCGTTCTCGAGCGTGATCAGGTTCGGCGTCGACAGCAGGTTCACGCTGGTGTTCGCGCCCAGCGCGTGCAGCAGCGCACCGAGGCCAATCGCCTTGTTGACCACGCCGAGATTCAGCCCGCCCACATCGGGCACCAGGTTGGTGATGGCGGCCAGGCCAGCCGTCTTGTTCTGGTTGAAGAGCGCCGCGGCCGCGGTCAGGTTGATGATGTTCTGTCCGCCCGTGCCGAAGTTGGTCCCGGCAAAGCCGACCGTGTTGCCGCCCGAATTGATCAGCCCCTGCCACTGGATGCCAAGCTGGCTGTCCAGCGTGCCGCTGACTTCCACGATCATCGACTCGATGTAGACCTGCGCGCGCCGCGCGTCGAGGTCGTCGATCACGCCGCGCAGGTTGCGGTAGACCGGCTCGCTGGCGGTGATGATCAGCGAATTCGTCGCGGGGTCGGCCTGGATGATGCCGCCCGTGGTCGGTTGCTGGTTGACCGCGAACGACGCCGAGAAAGCATTGCTGCCGCCACCGCCGAAGCTGCTGCCCATGCGGTTGGAGGTGTTGGTGTTGCCTCCGGTGTATTGCCCGCTTTGTGTCGATGAGGTGGTCTGCAAGGCTGCGCCGCCGACGCCGGCCGCGCCGCCACCCGATTGGGTCGAACTCGAGAAGCTGCCGTCGGCCGCCACGATGGCGCGCAGCGTCGCGGCAAGCTTCACGGCATCGGCGTTCTTGAGCGGCACCACCCAGATGTTGCCGGGGCGCGCGAACGGTTGGTCGATCCTCTCGATCAACTGGCGCGCCTGCTGCACGCGTGCGCGGCTGGACGCGCGGATCATCAGCGAGTTGCTGCGCGGCTCCGCCACCACGGTGGTGCGCAGGCTGGAGTCGGTGGCGCCGCCGCCAGCGCCGCCGGCGGCCGATGGGTCGAGCAGTTTCTGCAGGACGACTGCCGCATCGCTGGCCACGGCGTTCCTGAGTGGCACCAGTTCCACTTCGCCCGACGCCGGTGCGTCCACGGCGGCGATGATGCGGGCCAGCCGGCGCAGGTTGTCCGCGTAGTCGGTGATGACCAGCGTGTTGTTGGCCGGGTACGCGGTGATGGTGTTGTTCGGCGCGATCATCGGCCGCAGCACCGGCACCAGGTTGTTGGCCGATTCGTAGTTCAGGCGGAAGACCTGGGTGACGACCTGCTCGCCGCGCCCGTCGCTGTGCACAGGGGTGCTGCCGACCACGGTGGGCGAGCCCTGCAGCTTGGCGTCGGCTTCGGGCACCACCTTGGTGAAGCCGTTGCTCTCGACCATCGCATAGCCCTGCATGCGCAGCACCGAGCCCAGCGTGGCCAGGGCCTGCGCGCGCGTGACCGGTTGTTCGGTGACGAGGTTGACCGAGCCCTTCACGCGCGGGTCGATCACGAAATTCTTCCCGGTGGCCTGGCCGACCGCCTTCACCACCGATTCGAGATCGGCATTGACGAAGTTGAGCACCACCGGATCGCGCCCGTTCGCGGCGGCGGGTTGCTGGGCCCACAGCGGGGCCGGCGCCAGCAGGGAGAGGCCGCATGCCAGCGCGGTCGCGCGCTTGGTGGCGGTGAGCAGAAACGGTCGGAAAGCTTGTCTTTTCATAATCGGTTCATGGCTGCGGGCATGGCCGGCTGGCGCCCGTCGCCAAGGTCAGAACTGCAGCCTTGTCACATTGTCTTCGCGTCGTCCCAGCAGGCTCAGCAGGCCCACCAGCTGATTGGCGGCGTCGGGGTCGGCATGGGCCGTGCCCTCGAAGCGTGCCTGGCGCCCCAGCGCGCCTTCGCCCTCGAGGTGCAGCGGCCCGTTGACGGTACGCAACTGGAGCCTGCCGGCACCGCCACTCCAGTCGATCTCGGCACGGTAGCTGCCCAGCGGCCGCAGCCGGCTGATGGCTGACGACATATTGTCCAGGCGTAGCGTCAGGTGCCCGGCGACCTGGTTGTCCCGCGCCGAAAAACTTCCGCTCAGCGCCGACCAGTCGAGCTGCATGCGCCCGTCCGGGCGCAGGCTGTTGAACGGCGCGCCCAGTCCTTCGAGCAGCGCGGCCGGCAGGCGCAGGGCGCCGGCCTGGGCCTGCCAGCCGGCGGGCGTCACGGTGAGCGTCACGGGGCCGCTCATGGCCTCCGTGTGGTTGAGCGTCACGCGCAGCCTGCCGGCGAACAGCGGCCAGAACGCCAGCGACCATTGCAGCCGGCCCGGCAGCACCGTGGCCGTTTCGCTGCCGCTGCCGGCCGACAGCGCCAGCGTGGCACTGCCTTGCCACAGGGTGCCCTGCGCGTCGGCCAGCAGCAGCCGGTTCTGCGTCTGCCCGGCCACGGCATCGGCGATCCAGGCTGCGGGCAGCGCTGCCAGCACCGTGGTGCCCGCCACCGCCAGCCCGAGCGCGAGCCAGCCCAGGCTGCGCCAGCCGCGCGGGCCGTGCGCGGGGCGTCGGGACAGGCGCAGAGCCTCCAGCCGTGCCATCAGCGCTGGCCGCCGTTGGCGGCGGGGCCCTGCAGGGTCGCGCTCATATTGACCAGCGCGGTCGCGCCGACGTAGGTCAGCTTCGCGTCGATCACCTTCAGCCGCTGCTGCTGGCGCACGTCCTGCAGCCAGGCCGCGACCGCACCGAACGGCACCTTGTCGAGCTGGAGCTGCACGCTGCCGTCGCCGCCGGCCGCCAGCCGCGTCGCCTTCAGGCCCTGCTGGGTCAGGCTGGCCTGCAGCGCCTGGGTCAGGGCCTCGCCGTGCAGTGACGGCGGCGGATTGCTGTTCAGGCTGCGTGCTTCCTGGGCCAGGGTCTCCATCTCGGCCAGGTCGGCGCGCTGCTGGGGCAGGCTGCGCTGCAGCCGGGCGCTGCCTTCGGCGGCGGGCTCCCACAGCAGGCTGTAGCCGGCCACCACCGCCAGGATGGCGGCGCCGCCGGCCAGGATCCATTGTTCGCGCGGATTGCGCGCCGACCAGAAGGCATGGAAGCGTTCCCGCCAGGCATCGGGCAGGCGAGGGCGCACCAGGCGGGACAGGCTGGCCAGGCGGGACAGGGGGCGGCGCGCCGGTTTGCCGCCGGGTGCGGCCAGGCCCGGTGCGCGGCCGGGGGCGGAGTCTTTGGTCGGTGTCACGTTGCGTTCCTGGGCACAGGGGCGGGCAGGGCGTGGCGCATGGCGCCGCTGTCGGCGCGACTCATAGGGCGGGCTTGACCGTCCAGCGCGACCCTGCCTGGGCCTGGCTGCCCTCGCGGGGGCTGTTGTCTTCGTCCATCGCGAGCCCGGCCTGGCGGGCGGCGCTGCGCAGGCCGGCGGTGTCGGTGCCGGGCTTGAGTGTCACGTACAGCGTGCGGGCGCGGTATTCCATGGCCTGCAGGCCGTCGGGCGGCAGCTGGCGGGCGGCCTGGGCGAAACGGTCGGCCAGCGGCAGGAAGTCTTCCGGCACGCTGCGTCCGCTGGCCAGGCGCAATTGCTCGACCTGGCGGCGCATCTGCAGCGGCGGGTCCACCACCACCGGCAATTGCGGAAAGGCACTGCGCAGGGCCTGCACCTGGGCCGCCGCGAGACGCTGCTGTTCCTGGCGCAGCAGCATCCATTGAATGTTCATGCCTGCGAGCTGCACCAGCAGCAGGCCGGCGGCCAGTGCCAGCGGCAGGCGCCACGCCTGCAGGTTCCAGCGCTCGGCGCGGCCCTGCGCGAACTCGAACTGGGCCAGGTCAAGCGCCGGCTCGCGCAGGCATTGCTGCGCGCCGTCCAGCCACAGGGACCAGCCAAGCGAAGCGGGCGGTACCGGCAGGCGGGCATGGTGGCCGGCTTGACGGTCCGCATGCCAGGTGCCGGCCGGCGCCAGCGCGTGCCAGGCGGCAAGGGCCTCGTCGCCCAGCTGCAGGCCGTAGCCGGCATGCGCGCCGGTACGCACCGTCACCTGCCACAGGCGCTGTGCCTGGGGATGCGCGGCAAAGGCGTCGCCGGCAAGCAGGCCGTCGTCCTCGGCCAGCGTCGGTGTGGCGTCCTCGATGGCGAGCGTGGCGGGCGGCGCTGCCGCGCTGCCGCCTTCCTGGCCGTCCGTCGTTGTGGGCGAGGCGGCGCTTTCGGCAATTTCCGCGGCGTCTGCTGCCGGCCGCGCCAGCGGCAGGCAAAGCTGCGCCGGCAGGATGCAGCGGCGGCGGTGCCCATGTTCGGCAAAGGCGTCGAGCACGGCACGCAGCCAGGCTCGCTCCACCACCATCAGCAGCCGCCTGCGGGCGCCGCGTGCAGCGCCTGCCGGCGCGGCTTCCAGCGCGGGGCCCACCGCGATATGGCTGAGCTGGGCATCGGTGGCCAGCACGTCCTCGGCCAGGTTCGGCAAGGCAAGCTTGAGGCGCGCCGGCGCCAGCGGCGGTACGTCGGCCTCGGTCAGCAGCACGTCGCCGGCCGACAGGATCAGCACCAGCCGCTCCGCCGCCGGCATTTCCTCGATGCGGGCGTGGCCTTCGCGCAACACTGCGGCCGCCTGCGCGCTGGCGCCGCGGCGACCCTTGCCGGCGGCCGGGTCGCGCACCAGCGCGAACGGCAGGGCGCCGAAGCGCCATGGCTGGGGCTGGTCGTGCGGGCGCGAGGGAATGCGGACGTACAGGGAGGTGCTCAAGGTCTGCTTGCCAAAACGAATTGGAAGGTCGCGGGCGGGCCAGGCGGGAGCAGTGCCGCCTCGCCCTGTCGGTGGTGCGCCGGTCGAGCCGGCACGGGGCTGGAGCGTCGGGCTGGCGAAAGCGTGCCCGCGCAGGCCGCACCATACCTTGCCTGTGTGACCAATTGGCGTCAATACGTAATTCTGAGCAGATATTTCCCCACCCAGGGACCGACCAAGGGGGGATTGCCGCTTACCGGGTTTCCGGCATGCGGTCGATATCGTGGATCCACAGCACGCGTGTGCTGTTGGCGTTGGCCTGGGCGTCGGCCCGGTAGACCAGCGAGACCTGCATGCGCAACGCCCGCTCATGACGGATCTGGCCGTAGACCAGGAAATAGTGGCTGCTCACGTCGAGCGCGCTGGCGGCGGCACTCGGGTCCGCCTGCGGCGCCAGCGTGCCCAGTTGCGTCTGGACATCGCTGAGTTTATTGAAGTAGGCGCGGTCGCGCTGCCGCACCAGCTCGCGCGCGCGGTCCAGCGGCAGCTTGTCGATGACCGCCGCCAGCACTTCGGCGTCGGCGGTGTTCGCGTTGACCACGGTGCGTTCGGGCAGGAAAACGACGAAGGGTTCCAGCGCCGCCACGATCTGCGGGGTGAAGCCGGGCACGGCGAGCAGGTCGTCGGCGCTGTCGGGCGGGCGTGGCGCCTGCGGGCCGCCTTGTTGGCCGCCCTGCAGGCCGCGCTGGGCAGACAGGACGTAGCGGGCCGCGGCGTCGGCCAGGCCCGCATCCAGGCCCAGCGTGCCCAGCAGGCGCTGGAAGGCCGCCAGCGCGATGTTGTCGGTGGCGGCGGCGCGGCCCTGGCTTTCGGTGGTGGTCCAGCTCACCAGGTTGTTCAGGTTGAAGCGCGCCTGGGCGTCCATGACTCTCCCCGACAGGAAGGAGGTTTCGCCGGCCTGGTCGGTGCGCAGCGCGGCGCCGAGGAAGTCGGACAGCCGGGTCTCGGCGATGGGCACCGCCCAGGGCTCGCCGAGCTGGTCGACGTTGGTGCGGCGCTGGTCGTCGCGCAGGATCAGCCGTGCCCAGTCGACCGCTGCCTTTTCGATCCAGGCTGCCTGTGCCGTCAGCCGCTGGTTCTCCACCGAGCGGATCTGCACCTGCTGGCGCCACAGCATGCCCGAGACCACCACCACGGCCAGCGTGACGATCAGCAGCGCGGTCACCACGGCGGCGCCACGCGCGCGCCGCGCGCCGGCAAGCAGTTCAGGCCGGCGGTGGCGGGGAGGGCTTGGCCGCATCATAGTCCGGTCAGGCAGATCTTCTGGAAGCGGCGGGGTGCGTCGCCGTCACCCATGCGCGCCATCAGCGTGAGTTCGAGCCCGCGCAGCACCGGCCCCGTGATGGAGGAGACGACCACCGGCGCCGAGGCAGGCACGGCCGAGGCGCCGCCGGCCAGCAGCGCGCCGCGCAGGGCGCCGTTGTCGACCTGCCAGCCACCGGGTTCCACCCAGGCGCGCACCGTCAGCGCCTCGGCATTGCCCACCAGGGCGCGTCCCGGTGCGCCGTCCGGGCGCCGCAGGCTGCGCAGCGCCGCCTCCACCGCGGCACGGTTGTCAGCCGGCGGCGCCGCCGCGCGCACCACGGTATTGCCGTCGAGCCGGTAGGCCACGACCTGCCAGGTGGTCGCGCTGTTCTCGGTGCGGCGGTCGCGCACCATCAGCAGCAGGCCGGGGGCGATCTCCACCGGGCTGGCCTGCAGCGCGGCCGGGCTGGCCAGGTGCTCGCAGTCGGCCTGGAACTGGCCGTAGAGGACCTTGAGCGCGTCCAGGCGGGCGTCGTGGTCGGTCAGGCGCTCGCGGCCGCGGGTCATGGCGTCCAGTGCGCGCCAGCCGATCACGGCCATCACCGCCAGCAAGGTGATGGCCACCAGCATCTCGAGCAGGGTGAAGCCCGAGGCCGTGCGCCGGCGCGGTGCCCGCGCGCCGTCAGAGCAGGTTGCGCGTTTCATTGGGGACGATGGTGACCAGCCAGGCGAGCCGCACGGAGCGGTCGGCGGCCGAAGGGTAGACGGCGATTTCCACGCGGCGGAAGAAGGGGTTGGGCGTGCCGGAGACCGTTTCCTCGCAATACAGCGCCGTGCCGCCCTGGGGGCATTCGTAGCCGCGTGTGCCCGGTTCCGGCCAGGTCTTGGTCAGGCGCAGCGTGGCGAGATGGTTCTCTGCGCTCCACTCGGCCAGCATGCGGGACTGCAGCGCGCTCCCGGCTTCGATCATCGAACCCATGGCGCGCATCGCCGCGGTCAGCGCCACGGCAAGGATGGTCAGCGCCACCAGTACTTCGATCAGCGTGAAGCCGCGCCTGGCATGCCGGCCAGGCTGGCAGGCGCCTATCGGGCAGGGGAAAAGACGGCGCCCGGCGAGGCGCTGCGGCCGGCGCATCATGGCGCCACCGCGCGGTAGCGGCCGCTGCCGTCGCCGGTCACGTCGACACGGATATTGCCCCGCATCAGCACGAGCCGCTGCGGCTCGCCCAGCGGCTCGCGGCCGAACACCAGGCGTGCGGTGCCGCGCTCCATGCGGCCGCCCTCGACCACGGTCACCTGGTCGGGTGCGAGGCGCCAGTGGCCGGGCGCGAACACATCATTGGCCAGCGGCCGCCAGCCGTTCGGCGTGGCCACCAGGAAGCGCCAGCCGCTGGCATCGCCTTCCCAGGCCAGCGCACGGGCGCGCAGTTGCGCTTCTTCCTGCGCCAGTTCGAACAGGCGCGCGATGCGCTGCCCGTCGTCGAGCAGCCGGCCGCGTTCGTTGGGCGAGGCATTGACCGCCACCAGCGAGATCACGATGCCGGCGATCACCATCACCACCAGCAGTTCCAGCAGGGTGAAGCCCCGGTGGCGTACCATCCGGGCCGCCTCGGGACGCATGGGCACCGGGCGCATGCTGGCGATGGCCTGTTCGATTATTCCCAGTTGCCGATGTCGGCGTCGTTGCCGCTGCCGCCGGCCTGGCCATCGGCGCCGAAGCTGAACACGTCGATCTCGCTGCGCACGCCGGGATTCAGGAATTGGTAGGGATGGCCCCAGGGGTCCTTGGGCAGCTTCTCGAGATAGCCGCCGCCCTTCCAGTTGTTGGGCACGGGCTCGACGGTGGGCTTGCTGACCAGGGCCGCCAGGCCCTGCTCGGTGGTCGGGTAGCGGCCGTTGTCCAGGCGGTAGAGCTTCAGTGCCTGCATGATCGAGGAGATATCCTGGCGGGCCGCCACGATGCGCGCCTCGTCCGGGCGGCTCATGATTTTGGGCACCACCAGTGCAGCCAGCACGCCGAGGATCACGATCACCACCATGATCTCGATCAGCGTGAAGCCGCGGCTGCGGCGCGTGCCGCGGCGGCAGGCGAGGGGAGAAGCAGCGAATCTTTGCATCGCGAATCTATGTATCGGAATCAGTGTGTCTGTCAGGCCTGGAACGGATGGCCCTGCCCCAGGGGCGCCGGCGTCGGCTCGCGAGCCGGGTACGCCGCTCAGCCGTTCAGTATAACCGCGGGTTTGTGACCATTCGATGCTCCGCGCGCAGGGAACGCTGGGAAGCCAGACAGTTGTCATGTGCCTCTGTTACGCTAACCGCTTTCCGACCCGTAGAACCACCCCGTGCAAATCTCGCTCCGGCCCGCACTCCGTATCGCGCCTCCCGGCGCCTGGCTCCCCCGACTGGCGGCCGTGGCGCTGTTCGTGGCGCTGTGCGCGCTGGCCACCTGGTGGGCGCTGCGGTTCGCCGCGATGAAAACCATTCCGGTGCCGCAGAGCGCGCGCCTCGCGCAGGCCGAGGCGGTGGAAACCGGCGGGCTGGGAACCCTGTTCGGCGGCTCGGTGCAGTCCGGCGTGCGCGATGTGCAGCTGATCGGCGTGGTGGCTGATGTGGACAATGGCGCCGGCGCCGCCATCATTTCGCTGGATGGCGGCCCGCCCAAGTCCGTGCGCGCCGGCACCGCATTGTCGCCGCAGCTGCGCCTGGTCGAGATTCGCGGGCGCGCCGTGATCATCGAGCGCAATGGTGTGCGCCAGGAAGTCCTGCTGCCGGTGCAGGCCGGCGTCGTCCCGGCGCACGCCGGCGCGGCGCCGCAGCCGGCACCGCCTGCCGGCGCCGCCGCGCCGCTTTCCACCATGACGGCCATCCCGCCCGCAGGCATGCAGCCGGCAAGTCCGCCGGTCATGCCGGCACCGCCCGTGGCCGTCGCCCCGGGTGAGCCGCCCGGCGCCGCCAAGGATTGATCAGGCAAAGCGCCTTATCATTCATTTCTTTTCCGCGTACTACGCTTCCTTACGGCCCCGAAAGCTTTGTGTGAGGCGCGTAACATCTTATTAAATTCGCCAACTTGCCATCATCTTCCGCGTTCTAATCGCCATATGCCCATTCGTACTGCAAGGAGCACGGACATGCAAGGCAAGAAGATGAAGCGTAACGTCCAGCGATTCCTGGCCGCATCGGCGGTCTTCCTGGTGACGGGAGGCGCATTTGCGCAAAGCGCCGCCGGCCCGGCTTCACGCCCGAACGACAGCTGGAAGGGGGCCGGCGCCCACGATCGGATGGACGGTGGCCTGGGGTGGCTGAAGGCCGCGGACACCAACGGCGACGGCGTCGTCACCAAGGCGGAATTCGACGCGCTGTTCAAGCGGATCGACGCCAACCACGACGGCAAGATCGACCAGGCGGAGGCACAGGCTTTCCGCAAGGCGATGTGGGAGGAGCGGCGCGCCAAGATGGAAGCCCGCTTGGAAGCCAGGTTCAAGGCCGCCGACAAGAATGGCGACGGCGCCCTGACCAAGGATGAGGTGCAGGCCGGCCTGCCGCGCCTGGCGCCCTACTTCGACCAGCTCGACACGAACCACGACGGCAAGCTGACCATGGACGAGATCCGCGCCGGCATGCGCAAGATGCACGAAGAGCGGATGCAGCGCATGCAGCAAGGTCGGCCGCAGATGCCCGGTGGCGCGTCCGCACCCTCTGGCGGCTGACGCGGCGGCAGGGCGCATCAGCATCGGCAAGCGCGGCCTGAGGGCCGCGCTTTTTCATTGGGGCATTCCGGTGTGCTGCTGGCTGCGGCGGGGCGCAGTGGGCGGCGCTATCCGTCCTTGTGCAGCACGCCGCGGCGCATCTGGTCCAGTTCGATCGATTCGAACAGCGCCTTGAAGTTGCCCTCGCCGAAGCCCTGGTTGCCCTTGCGCTGGATGAACTCGAAGAAGATCGGGCCCAGCTGGTTCTCGGAGAAGATCTGCAGCAGCAGGTCGCCTGGCGCACCGTCGATCAGGATGCGGCGCGCCTGCAGGGCGGCGACGTTCTCGCCGTGGCCCTGGATGCGTTTCTCGACCAGTTCGTAGTAGGTATCCGGCGTATCGAGCATCTTGACGCCCGCCGCGCGCAGCGCGTCGACGGTACGGTACAGGTCATCCGAGCCCAGGGCGACGTGCTGGACGCCCTCGCCGTGGTAGCGGTCGAGGTATTCCTGGATCTGGCCTGGCTTCTCGGTGCCTTCCTCGTTGATCGGGATACGGATCTTGCCGCAGGGGCTGGTCATGACCTTGGACTTGATGCCGGTGACCTGGCCCTCGATGTCGAAGTAGCGGATCTGGCGGAAGTTGAAGAAGCGCTCATAGAATTCCGCCCATTCCTTCATGCGGCCGCGGTGGACGTTGTGCGTGAGGTGGTCGATATAGGTCAGGCCGAAGCCGGCCGGGCGGGGATCGGCGCCGGCAATGGGGGCGAAATCGACGTCGTAGATGCTGATATTGCCGACGTCGCCTGGCCTGGCGCCGTCCTTGCCTTGCCACCGGTCGACCAGGTAGATCAGCGAGTCCCCGATGCCCTTGATGGCCGGGATGTTCAGCTCCATCGGGCCGCTGCGGTTGTCGAACCCCCAGGCGCCAAGTTCCAGGGCGCGCCGGTAGGCCGCGGCGGCATCCTGCACCCGGAAGGCGATGGCGCAGATCGAGGGACCGTGCAGGCGGGCGAAGCGCTGGGCGAAGGCGTCGGGTTCGGCGTTGATGATGAAATTGATGCCGCCCTGGCGGTAGAGGGTGACCTTCTTGTGCCGGTGCCGCGCGATCGCGGTGAAGCCCATGTGCTCGAAGCGCAGCCCCATGCCTTCGGGATCCGGTGCGGCGTACTCGATGAATTCGAAGCCATCGGTGCCCATCGGGTTATCCCAGCCCGCGAAGCGGTCCGGGGAGGTGTCGTGGACGCTCATCACATCCTCCTTGCACGGCGCAGGGCGCCGGCGCGCAGCCCGGCCGGGTGGCAGCCGGCCTGAATCTAGGACCGTCACCGGTATGAAAAATTGCGTACTTATGCACAACTTGCTAAATTTGCGCAAAAAAATTGCCGACAAATATTTTGCGGAGCAACAATATCGTGAGCAAGGTGGAGCTGGACAAGATCGATCGGAAGATCCTGGAGGTACTTCAGACCAACGGCCGATTGACCAACCTGGAGGTGGCCGAGCGTGTCAACCTGTCGCCCAGCCCGTGCCTGCGGCGCATCCGCAGGCTGGAGGAGATCGGGGTGATCCGCCAATACGCGGCGCTGCTCGAGCCCGGCAAGATCGGCCTGGGCCTGCTGGCCTATATCAATGTGCGGCTGGAGAAACATGGTGGCGCGCCCAAGGGCAAGGCGCCGCTGGAGCAGTTTCGCGCCGCCATCGAGATCTGGCCCGAGGTTGTCGCCTGCCACACGATGACCGGCGAGATGGACCTGCTGCTAAAGGTCTATGTGGAGAACATGGAGCACTTCGCGCGCTTCATGAACGAGCAGTTGCTGGCTCATCCCGCGGTGATCGACGTGCGCTCCAGCTTCGCGCTGGAGAGCATCAAGGACACCACCGCGCTGCCGGTCGGCGGCGCCTGAAGCGGGGCCGGCCATGAAAAACGGCCCGCCATCCACAGGGATGGGGGCCGTTGGCGTCGTTGCGCGGGCGGGCTTGCCGCCGCGGCATCAGACGGTGTGCTTCTGCGGCACCATCGAGCGCCAGAAGCGCAGGCCGAAGCGGCGTGCATCGCGCAGGTTGCGGCGCACCAGGTAGTCCAGGTCGGCCACCTGCTCGTCCAGTGCCTCGGTCAGGCGGCTGACGGTGTCGGCCGGCGGCAGTTCCAGGTAGGCGTCGGCCTCGCCGTAAGCGTACTGCACCTTCATGCCGGCCTTCTTCGCGATGTGCATCATCGCCGCGTTACGCGACAGGCAGTGCATGTAGAGCGTGCGCACATTGGTGTTGCGCCCGTGGATGGCGGCGCGCTCGAACAGCGCGCTGCCGATGCCGCGCCCGCGCGCGCTGCGCGACACCGAGACGCCGAACTCCGCCACGCGGCCCTGCGCGTTGTCGCGCAGGTTGGCGAAGTGCCCCACGCCGACCAGTTCGAGATGCTCGTCATAGACGCCGAAGACCGAGTCGTGGTCGAAGTCGATGCTGTCGACATAGGCCTCGATTACGTGGTCTCCCACCGACTGGCCGAAACGGAGCAGGCGATCCTCCTCGCCCAGGGCGAGGAAATGCTTCAGCAGGCGCGAGCGATGATGGGCTGCCAGTTCCCGTACCAGGATGGTCGGGCGCTGCGCTGCCTGGGAGGCCTCGGCTGCCTTGCGGATATCTTCGTCGGTGACTGCCCCGACGGCCTTGCTCAGTTCGAGCGGATTCACTTGCTTTCCTTAGTGTTCGATCAGTATATAAGTAGCACGATGAGGGTGGATGTCCATGCACTTGCCTGTTGCAGCGTGCCGGATTGGGGCAAACACCATCTTGTTGCAACGCAAAAAGTATTGTAGTGGATTTGTCAGCTTGACGTAAGAATCGTGCGCCGCAACAGGCTCCCATTTTTGTAAGATTTGGAAAAAACCAACAAAATCAATGGTTTGTGTCTTGTGGTGCATACGAGACAAAGGCAAGCAGGAGGAAATTGCTGCAATGCCGCATAGTCTATGTTCCGGCTACTTTCAGCCCTTTCCTCATCTCCCGGCACCCATCCGATGATCGAGCCGCCCATCGTAGTGATCTATGCGAATCCCATGCCGCGGCACTCGCGCGTCAACCGGCCGCTGGCCGCAGCGCTGGAGGCCCTGCCCGGCGTGCAGATGCGCGATCTGTACGCCCGCTACACGGACTACGACATCGACGTGGTGGCGGAGCAGCGTGCCTTGTCCACGGCAAACGCCATCGTGCTGCAGTTTCCGCTGCGCTGGTACAGCGTGCCGCCGCTGCTCAAGCTGTGGATCGACGAGGTGCTGGAGAGCGGCTGGGCCTTCGGCCCGGGCGGCACCGCCTTGCGCGGCAAGTCGCTGATGGTGCTGGCCAGCGCGGGCGGCAGCGCCGACGCCTACTCGGCGCAGGGCAGCCACGGTTATGACGTCGAGCGCTTCCTGCTGCCGCTCGAGCAGACTGCGCGACTGTGCGGCATGGACTGGCTGCCGCCGCTGATGCTGCTCGAGGCCAACCATGTCGACGCGACGACGCTGGACGAACACATCGCGCGGGTGTCGGCCTGCCTGACTGGCGCGGCATGCCAGCCGAACGGGGAGGCAGCGCATGGATCAGCATGATTTCATGATCGCCCTGCTGGTCTTCCTGGTGGCGGCCGTAGTGGCCGTGCCGCTGGCGCGCCGGTTCGGGCTGGGCGCGGTCCTGGGCTACCTGCTGGCGGGGGCGGCGATCGGGCCGTGGGCGCTGCGCCTGGTGACCAATGTGGATTCCATCCTGCACTTCTCCGAGTTCGGCGTGGTGCTGATGATGTTCGTGATCGGCCTGGAACTGGAGCCGAAAAAGCTGTGGGCGCTGCGCCACTCCATCTTCGGTTTTGGCGGCGCGCAGATGGCGGCCTGCGCATTGGCCCTGGGCGGGGCCGCGGCCTTGGCCGGCGCCAGCTGGCAGGTCGCGCTGGTGGCGGGGCTGGGCCTGGCGCTGTCGTCCACCGCCATCGCGCTGGCGACGCTGGTGGAGCGCAACCTGCTCGGCACGCCGGCGGGGACCGCCAGCTTCGGCATCCTGCTGTTCCAGGACATTGCCGCCATCCCGATGATCGCACTGTTGCCGCTGCTGGCCGCCGGCAGCGCCGGCGCCGCCATCGCCACGCCGGGCGCCGGCTGGCTGGCTGCCCTCAAGGCGGTGGCCGTGATCGGCGCCGTCGTGGTGGGCGGGCGCTATCTGGTGCGGCCGGCGCTGCGCATCATCGTGCGCACCGACATGCGCGAGATGTTCACCGCCTTTGCCTTGCTGCTCGTGGTCGCCATCGCGCTGATGATGGACGCGGTGGGGCTGTCGATGGCGCTGGGCACGTTCCTGGCGGGCGTGCTGCTGGCCGACTCCGAATACCGCCACGCGCTGGAAGCCGACATCGAGCCCTTCAAGGGCCTGCTGCTGGGGCTGTTCTTCATGGCCGTGGGCATGTCGATCGACTTCGGCGTGCTGGCGCAGGCGCCGTGGCGCGTGCTGGGGCTGGTGGTGGCCTTCGTCACCATCAAGTTGGTGGCGCTGACCCTCCTGGCACCGCGTTTCGGCATCGCACGCGGCCAGCGCCTGCTGTTCGCGCTGGCCATCTCGCAGGGCGGCGAGTTCGCCTTCGTGGTGTTCGGGGCGGCAGCCGGCGGCGGCTTGCTGCCGGCGGACAGTGCGGCGCTGTTGGTGCTGATCGTGGCGCTGTCGATGGTATCGACACCTTTGCTGCTGCTGGTCTACGACCGGCTGGTGGCGCCTCGGCTGGAACGGTTCTCCGAGCGGCCCGACGACGTGATTCCTCCGCAGCACAACCCGGTGCTGATCGCGGGCTTCGGCCGTTTCGGGCAGATCGTCGGGCGCTTGCTGTACGCGCAGGGTGTCGGCGTGACCGTGCTCGACCATGACCCGGACCAGATCGAGTTCCTGCGCCGCTTCGGCTTCAAGGTCTTCTACGGCGACGCCACCCGCATCGACCTGCTGGAGTCGGCGGGCGCGGCCAACGCCCGCATCCTGGTGGTGGCGATCGATGGCATGGAAGACAGCCTGGCGCTGATCGACCGCGTGCGCGAACGTTTCCCGCATCTGGAGATCCATGCCCGCGCGCGCCACCTCAGCCACATCTACCAGCTCAAGGACCGGGGCGTGGAAACCTATGAGCGCGAGATGTTCGAGGGCTCTCTGGCAATGGGCCGCCGCGTGCTGGAGGGCCTGGGCTACGATCCGGCCGAGGCGCGCGCGCTGGCATTGAAGTTCCGCCGCCACAACGTCGCCGCGATCGATCGCTTCTATCCGCATTACACGGATCAGACCAAGATGGTCTCGATGGCACGGCAGGCGCGTGAGGAGCTGGAGGAGATGTTCCGCCAGGATCGCGAGCAGCGCCGCCAGCGCGAGGAGGCAAAGTGGGACTGAGCCTGGCGGACGGTGCCGCCGGCCGAGCGCTGCGCCGCAACGCCCGCCGCAACCCCGTCAGTAGCCGGCCGGCGGCTTGCCGGCGGCGGCCAGCGCGAGCCGGCCTTCGCCTTGGGCGGACGCCCCGGCCTGGCCGGCAGCTGCCGCGGCCGCCGCGCCGGGCAGGCCGCCCGCCAGCAATTCGATGACGATTTCGGCGAAGTCCGCATAGGACAGCCGGCCGCCCGGCTTGAGCCAGGTGAAGGTCCAGTTGATCATGCCGAACACGGTCATGGTCAGCGCGGTCTGGTTCTCGCGCGTGACGCGCTCGGGATAGGCCAGCCGCAGCAGCCGCGAGAAGGCGGCCACCACGTCGCGCTCGCGCTTGAGGATCAGGTCGCGCTGCTCCTCGGCAAGGAACTTGACGTCGTTGATCAGCGCAATGTGCCGGGTCTGCGAGTTCTCGTACTCGGCCAGGAAGGCCCGGATCAGGTTGGCGAAGCGCGCGCGGTCGTCGAGGTGGCGCCGTTCGGCCTCGGCATCGACCTCGGTGACGATCAGCATCAGCCGTCGGGTGTAGCGGTCGAGCAAGTCGAACAGGATGGCTTCCTTGCTCTCGTAGTAGTGGTACAGCCGCGCCTTCGATGTGCCGCAGGCCGCGGCCAGGTCGGCCATCGAGGTGCTGGGGTAGCTGCTGGCGGCGAAGGCGGAGGCCGCCAGTTCCAGGATCTGCTCGCGCTGCGCCTCGAAGTCGGGCGCCTTGGTACGGGCCATATTGGGGTGTTACTCCGATTACTCCGATTGCTCTGATTACTCGGCGTCCGGCGCGATATTGCGGCGCAGCTCGCAGGTCTGCAGGGAATCGGCGTTGCCGCGCAGCACCAGCTGGCCGGTGCCGATCAGTTCGCGGCAGCGCCAGAACACGAACCAGTCGCTGGCGAGCAGTCCCTCGATCGCGCCCATCACGCCGCCGACCACCTGTGCAGCGGGGGTCCATGCGGCCGGGCAATGCTCCAGGATCACGTCGTCCACCGTGTGGTAGGCGGCGGGCACCAGCGTATTGCCCTTCCACAGGCGCACGTCGGCGTTTTCCTTGACGCATTGCTGCCATTCGTAGCCGAGCCGCCCCAGGCGCAGCACGGAGACGGGCGCAATGGTGGAAAAGCGCCGCGCCAGGCGCGCCGCCGGGTACATGCCCACCGACGTCAGATTGTTGTGCGCCGGCATGTCGAGCTCCCGCGCGTCCAGCGCCACCTCATTGATGCGCTGGGGCATCTGGTAGAGATGGAACACCACGCGACGCAGCATCAGCTGGTCGGAGGCGCTCTGGCCGTGCCAGATGGCGACTTCAGGCTCGCTCTTGCGCACGTCCTGCAACTGGTCCAGCGCCTGGCGCATCTCGGCGGCGAAATCGATGTCGGTGTGCGGCGCCACCCGCTGCCAGAAGCCGGAGCGGATCAGGCCCGAACCGTCGACATCCGATAGCGGCCCCACCGCGAGGTCATCGCGCAGCACCACCACCGGGTCCGGCCGGGCCGCTTCCGCGAGCGCCTGGCGCATCGTATTTCCCGCTACGTCACCGTTGACGACATGGATGTATTGCATGGGCAAGATTGTAGATGGCGGCTCCGCTCGGGAAACCGATGCATGGGCTGCCGCGTGCGCTCGCCGGCATCCCTCCCATCCATGCATTGTAGCTGCGGCGCGTTACCGCGCGCGATGGGCCTTGTGCGCTCCTACCGGCGTCCCTGCCGCCGACGGTCTCAGCGCTCGTCGTAACTGACGACCACACGCGGCGTCAGCGCGCGCGCCTGGCAGGTCAGCACGAAGCCCTTTTCCATCTCCCAGGGTTCCAGCGTGTAGTTCTTCTCCATCTCGACCTTGCCCTCCAGCACCTTGGCCCGGCAGGTGCAGCAGACGCCGCCCTTGCAGGCGTAGGGCAGGTCCAGGCCGGCGGCCAGCGCGGTATCGAGCACGTTGGCGTCCTGCAGCGGCAGCCGCATCGCGTGCTGCTTGCCGTCGAGCACCACCACCAGCTCGGCGGTGCCGGCATCGCTGGCGCCGCCGAGGGAGGCGGCCGGCTTGCGCGCCGGCGCGGACGGCATCGGCACCCCGAAGCGCTCGGCATGGATCCGGTGCGGGTCGACGCCGGCCTCGCGCAGCGCCGCCTCCACCTCGTCGATCATCGAGGCCGGTCCGCACACGAAGGCCGCGTCGATGGTGTCGGGCGGGATCAGCGTGTCGAGAAAGGTCGCCACGCGGGCGCGGTCGAGGCGGCCGTGCAGCAGATCCACCTCCTGCGGCTGGCGCGACAGCACGTGGTAGAGCGTGAAGCGCGACAGGTATTGGTTCTTCAGGTCTTCGAGCGCTTCCGAAAAGATGATGCTGTCGACACTACGATTGCCGTAGACCAGCGTGAAGCGGCTGCCCGGCTCGCGCGCCAGCGTGGTGCGTACCAGAGACAGTACCGGCGTGATGCCGCTGCCGGCGGCGAAGGCCACGTAGTGGCGCGAAGAGTCTGCCTCCAGCGGCACATAGAAGCGGCCGTCCGGCGTCATCACGTCGATGGTCTGGCCGGCGGCGACGGTGTCATGGAGGTGGCCGGAGAACAGGCCGTCCTCGACCAGCTTGACGGCCACCCGCAGCTCACCGCGCTCCTCGTAGTCCTGCACGGCGCTGCAGATCGAGTAGGAGCGGCGCACGTCCTGGCCGTCGACCGGCGCGCGCAGCGTCAGGAACTGTCCCTGCGTGAAGTGGTAGGCGTCGCGCAGCGGCGGCGGCACGTCGAAGGCGATCGAGATGGTGTCGGCGGTTTCTGGGCGGACCTGCGCCACGCGCAGTGGATGGAACTGTGGGGTCATGGCACTTCCGGCCTGGCGCCGGCTTCTGGGTGTTGGGGGCGGAAAGGTCGCGGGCCGGCCTCGGCGCCGGGCATCACTTCAGTGCAGCGGTGCGGTCAGTAGGGTTTGAAATAGTCGAAGGGCTCCCGGCAATCGAGACAGCGGTACAGCGCCTTGCAGGCGGTCGAGGCGAAGCGGGCCAGTTCCTGCGTATGCAGGCTGCCGCAGCGCGGGCAGGCCACGTCCTCGCGCGCCGCGCCGGCGGCGCCGGGCACGAAGCGCAGCGGCCGGGCGGGATCCGCCCCACCGGTTCCCGCGCTGCAGGCGCCCGGCGGAGCGATGCCGAAGGCACGCAGCTTGGCCCGCCCCTCGGGGCTGATCCAGTCGGTGCTCCAGGCCGGTGCCAGCACGGTGCGGATGCGCCAGGGCGCGAGCCCGGCCGCGTCGAGCGCCCTGCCGACGTCCTGCGCGATCTGCTCCATCGCCGGGCAGCCAGAGTACGTCGGCGTGATCACCACTTCGAGCGTGCCGTCCTGCTCCATGCGCACCTCGCGCAGAATGCCCAGGTCGCGGATCGACACCACCGGGATTTCCGGGTCCGGCACGCTCTCCAGGGCCGCCCAGGCCAGCTCCGCGCGCTCGCGTGGCGCGTTGCCCGCGATGGATGACGCGGCGGTCGGTCGAGCAGCTTGCATGGTGTCTCTCCGCTGCGATGCCGGCGGCGCCGGTGCTACCACTGCGCGCCGGGATGGGCGCGCGCCAGCCCCTGCAATTCGGCCAGCAGGTAGCTCATGTGTTCCGAATGCACGCCTTCCTTGCCGCTGGAGATGAAACCGGAGGCCGGCGGCATCGCCAGCGTCGCGGCCTCCAGGGTGTCGCGCACGGTCACCTCCCAGGCTGGCCGGCAGTCGGCGGTGCGTACCGCGATGCCCTGCGCCGCGGCGGCTTCTTCCACCGGGTCGGGTGCGAAGCACTCGTTCATATAGGGCAGGAGGTGGTCGAGCGCCCGCTGCATGCGGGTGTGCGAGACCTCGGTGCCGTCGCCCAGGCGCACCGCCCAGCCAGCCGCATGGTGCAGGTGGTAGCGGGCTTCCTTCAGCGACTTGGCCGCGATGGCCGCCAGCTCGGCATCGGTGCTGCTCTCCAGGCGGCTCCAGATCTCCACCATCAGCGCACTGTAGAGGAAGTTGCGGGTGATGGTGACGGCATAGTCGCGGTCGGCGCTGGCCGTGCCGGCCAGCGGGCCGCTGTGCGGCAGCTCCAGCAGCGTCCAGTTGCGGAATTCGCGCTCGTCGCGCCAATAGGCGTAATCGTCCTCCTGGCGGGGACGGCCGCTCAGCTCGCCTTCCAGTGCGCCGGCATGGGCGTACAGCAGGCGCGCCTGGCCGATCAGGTCCAGGCTGATATTGGCCAGCGCGATATCCTCTTCCAGCACGGGCCCGTGGCCGCACCACTCGGCATTGCGCTGTCCCAGCACCAGGGCGTTGTCGGCCAGCCGCAGCACGTACTGCAGGCCCGCGGTGCGCGCCAGCGGCAGCCGGGTCAGCGCGGTAGGGGAGGTCGGGTTGCTCATGGTGGCCGGCCCTTACATATGGTTGACTTCAGCGGGCAGCTGATAAAAGGTCGGGTGCCGGTAGATCTTGTCGGCCATCGGGTCGAACAGCTCGGGCTTCTCCTCGGGCGCGCTGGCCGTGATAGCCACCGAAGGCACCACCCAGATCGATACGCCTTCCTGGCGCCGCGTGTAGACATCGCGTGCCATGTGCAGCGCCTGCTGCGCGTCCGCGGCATGCAGGCTGCCGCAATGCTTGTGCTCCAGACCTTGCTTGCTGCGGACGAACACTTCCCACAGCGGCCATTCCTTTTGTGTCATCGTCGTCTCCATTCGGTGGGGTGGGCGGTGGGGCGGAATCAGGCCGCCTTGCGTGCGGCTTCGGCTTCGCGAGCCGCCTGCTTGGCTGCATGCGCCAGCGCCGCCTCGCGTACCCAGGCGCCGTCATCGTGCGCCTTCACGCGCGTGGCCAGCCGTTCGCGGTTGCAGGGGCCGTCGCCGTCGATGACGCGCCAGAACTCTTTCCAGTCCAGCGGGCTGTAGTCGTAGTGGCCGCGCTCGGCATTCCACACCAGCCCGGGGTCGGGCAGGGTCACGCCCAGCACCCGTGCCTGCTCCACAGTGGCGTCGACGAACTTCTGGCGCAGGTCGTCATTGGAAATGCGCTTGATGCCCCAGGCCATGGTCTGCGCGCTGTTCGGCGATGCCGCATCGGGCGGGCCGAACATCATCAGCACGGGGAACCACCAGCGGTTCACCGCGTCTTGCACCATCTCGCGCTGGCCATCGGTGCCGCGCATCATTGCCAGCAGCGCGTCGAAGCCCTGGCGCTGGTGGAAGGACTCTTCCTTGCAGATGCGGATCATCGCGCGCGCGTAGGGCCCGTAGGAGCAGCGGCACAGCGGGATCTGATTCATGATCGCCGCGCCGTCGACCAGCCAGCCGATCACGCCGACGTCGGCCCAGCTCAGGGTCGGGTAGTTGAAGATCGACGAATACTTGGCACGGCCGGCGTGCAGCGCGTCGACCAGGTCGTCGCGCGAGGCGTCGAGCGTCTCGGCGGCGGAATACAGGTAGAGCCCGTGGCCGCCTTCGTCCTGCACCTTGGCCAGCAGGATGGCCTTGCGCTTGAGCGAGGGCGCGCGGCTGATCCAGTTGCCCTCGGGCAGCATGCCGACGATTTCCGAGTGGGCGTGCTGGGAGATCTGGCGCACCAGCGTCTTGCGGTAGGCCGGCGGCATCCAGTCCTGCGGCTCGATCTTGCCGTCGGCCGCGATGCGCGCGTCAAAGGCGGCCTGCAGCGCGGCATCGGTCTGCTCCGGCGCGGCGGGCGGCGTGCCGGGCGCGGCAGGCTGGGCGGGCAGGTCCAGGCTTTGTGTGTACATAGCGCCTCCTTTGGCGGGGCCGCCCATGTCTTCTGGTTCTGGGGCTGGGGGCGGGTAGCACCATTATATATAAACCGACCGGTCGGTCAATTTACGGGAATGGATCCGCGCGCTGGACATGCGGGGGCCGCCCGCCAGGTCACGGGGCTTGCGCGTTTCGTGGTGCCTGCCCGCTTGCCCCGGCGGTCCCCATGGCAAGCGGGGGCTGCGTCGCCGCGCTCAGAACGGCTTGGACAGCGCCAGGTAGAAGCTGCGGCGCGGCGCGTACTGCGGCGCACCGACGCCGATGCCGGTGCCGTCGCGCAGCGCGTAGGAGCGGTCGAACAGGTTAACGATAGAGAAGCGTGCCTTGAGCTTGCCGATCACCGGCGCGTCAAAGGTATGCGCCACCCCCACGTTGACCTGGAAATAGCCCGCCAGGTGGCCGGTGTTGGCGAAACCGTTGCGCAGGCCCGAGCCGAACAGGGCGTCGGCGCTCAGCAGCGTGCCGCGCCAGAGGTAGGAGGTGCCGAAGGAGCCGCTGACAGTCTGGTCGTGGTCCAGATGCACCCAGTTGTTGGCGATATAGGCCAGTTCGGCCGGGTCGAAATTGAACTGCCCGCTCTCGATGCCCTTGGCCAGCGCACGCGACAGCGCCACGTTGGCGTAGGCGCCGAAATTGCCCTGCCGGTAGTTGGCGGTGCCTTCCAGCCCGTAGATCTTGCCGCGCGCGTAGTTGAAGGAGGAGAAGATCAGCGCATTGCCGAACTGCCCCTCGTCCTGCAGGTGGCGCACGTCACGGTAGTAGGCGTCGAGGCCCAGCGTCAGGTTGCGCGTGGCCTGGTGCGAGATGCCTACGTCGAAATAGTTGGAGCGCTCCGAGCGTACCGAGGTATTGGCGTCCGACGGCAGGGCATTGGTGGTGCCCTGGAACTTGGCCACCGAGGTGGTGTCGATCAGCTCCGTCGGCGGTGGCGTGAAGTAGCGGGCGTAGCCGGCATGCAGCCGCGTCGTGTTGGACAGGTCGTAGGTCAGCCCCAGGCGCGGGCTGAGCTGCTGCTCGCTGACGACCGTGTTGACGTGATCGTAGCGTGCGCCATAGTTCACCGTCAGCTTGTCGGTGGCCTTCCACTCGTCCTGCAGGTAGAAGCCGAGCGTGGTGCCGCCGAGGGTGCTGTTGTCGACGATGCTGAACGGCACGCCGCTGGTCTGGTTGCCGTCGGCATCGGCCGGGAACACGCTCGAGGTGTTGTTCACGATGGCGTGCTCGTACTGTACGAACACGCCCGTGCGCAGGGTGTGGCGCGGGTTGAGCACGTAGCTGGCGTCACCCTGCAGGCCGTAGGCCTCGTTGCTGCGCGTGATGTCCGAGGCGACGCCCTTGTAGACGAGGTCGCCGATCGGGTCCGGCGTGTAGTCGACGCGGCTGGTGCGGTGGAACAGCGAGACCTGGTAGTCGAGCGCCGCCGAGACCTTGTTCTGGTACGAGAGGATCTGGAAGTCCGTCTTCTCGCGCTGGCTGGCATTCAGGCTCTCGGAGGGCGGCGGCGTCACGCCGTCCAGCGTGAAGGCGGGCGTCAGGCCGGGCCGGTTCGGAATCTCGAAGCGATTGTTCGCGCTGCCGAAGATGAAGCTGACGCGCTGGTCCGGGTCGAGCAGGTAGGACAGCATGCCGAAGGCCTTGGCCTGGTCGGTATGGTCGTGGATCGCGTCGCGGGCCGGGGTGGGATTCTCGATGCCCAGGTTGTTCTCGAGGAAGGACCCGCTCAGGTAGTAGCTGAACGGCCCCTTGGTGCCCTGCAGTTGGGCGTCGACCTCGCGGTGGGCATGGCTGCCGAACACGGTGCCGATCTCGCCGCCGAAGGCCTTCGGCGCTTCCTCTTCCTCGTTGGCGGCGGCGCTGCCCTTGGTGCGGATATCGATGATGCCGGCCGTGCGGTAACCGTACTGCGCCGGCAGTGCGCCGGTCAGCAGGCTGATCTGGTCGGCGAAGCGGGTATCCAGCATCTGCCCGAAGCCGCTGATCGGCTCAGGAATGATCACGCCGTTGATGCGGTACTGCAGGTTGGCGTGGTCGCCGCGCACATGCAGCTGGCCGAAGGAATCCTGCGCGACGCCGGGCGCCTGCAGCAGCACCTGGTTCAGCGGCGTGTTCTCGCCCTGCGGCAGCGCGGCGATGTCTTCCTGGTCGAAGCGGTAGACCGAACTGCCGGTCTCGGGCGACAGCTTGTTGCGTGCCTCGTCGAGACGCTTGGCCGACACCACCACGGCGTTCAAGGACTTCTCGTCGGGCGGGGTGGGCGTGGCGGGCGTGGCCGGAGGCTGGCTGGCGGGCGGATCGGCCGCGGACGGGCCGGGAAGCGTGGCCTGCGCGTGCGCGGCGAGGGCGAGCGCGGACGCGGCGCCGGCCGCGATCGCGCGAAGGGGAAATCGGGACATGGAATGCCTTGGCGGTTCGGAGACGTTCAGACGCCCGGCGCCGAGGCACCAGGCTCTAACAGGAGAGTCGGGTCGATCCGAAGGCCGCCGGCGGATCGCGGCTGCTGGGGCGCGGACGCGAAACCGGCGCCGCATGCCATTGCACGGTGAAGGGGAAGTGCCACTGTCGTCCCGAGGCGGGCAGGCGTAGCGCCGTGGCCGGTAGTGCCACGGCCAGCGCTGCCAGCACCAGGCATTGCGGGCAAACGTCGTGGGCGGGCCCGCACTGCTCGGGGTCCGCCGGTGCCGCGCAGGGGTTGTTGCGCTGCGCGTGCAGGTGAGCAAGCGCATGTACCGATGCCGCCACCTGCCCGCACAGCAGGAACAGGACAAGCAGTAAGGGTAACCAGCGTCGCCGCATCGGGTGGACTCTTCTTGTTCCGGGCGCCATGGCGGGCGCACGAGGTAAATGCAACTTCGTTGCGATCTTGCCATATCGCGTGCGCATTCGGCAACCGGAGAGGCGCCCCCGTGCGTGGCCGGTCGCACGCGTCACCCCATGGCAGGGATATTCGGAGCGGGTTGCGCGGTCTATTGGGGAGAGGGCGACGCATTCAGCTGCTGCCGCGGATGCGCCGCGCCCCGACGCGCAACTCAACCATGAGCCCGATCATGTGGTACCCCAACCCGCCCGCACCCGGCGCCGCCTTGCGCCGGTTGGGACTGCTGGCGGGATTGCTTCTTGCGCTGCTGGTATCACCGGGTGTGACGGCATCGAACCCGCCGCCGGCCGGTTCCGACCTGGAGCGTGTACAGCAGGCCTTCTCCGCCGCGGTCAAACGGCGGCATGCGATACCGCCGGCCCGGGCGGACTACTACGCCGGACTGCTCAAGACGGCGCTGGCCCAGGACGGGCTCGAGCGCGACGCCGGCGGCTGGGTGCTGGTCGCCGATCGCAATCCACGCGTACAGACCATCCTGCTTTACACCCGCCCCGACGCCGACAGCCCGTGGCGATGGGTCGGCGCCGCACCGATCTCCACGGGGCGCCCCGGCCGCTTCGATTACTTCGTCACACCGACCGGCGTCTTCGAGCACACGATGGACAATATGGATTTCCGCGCGGAGGGCACGCTCAATGAGAACGGCATCCGTGGCTACGGTGCGCGCGGCATGCGGGTCTACGATTTCGGCTGGGTCGAGGCTGAGCGCGGCTGGGGCAAAGGGGGGCACAGCGAGATCCGGCTGCAGATGCACGCTACGGATCCGACCTACCTGGAGCGGCGTCTCGGCCAGGCGGCCTCCAAGGGCTGCGTGCGCATCCCGGCGGCGCTCGACCGCATCGTCGACCATTTCGGGCTGCTCGATGCCGACTACCTGGCCGCCGCCGCGCGTGGCGATGATCTCTGGGTCCTGCAGCCGGACCGCGCGCCGGTGGCCTTTCCGGGCCGCTACCTGGTGATCGTCGACTCGGCGCAGAAGGCGCAGGCGGCCGATGCGACGGCCCGCGCGCCCGCTTCCGTGGTGCCTGCCCGCAAGGGCCCGGTCGAGCCTGCCGGCCTGACGTGACCTGGCCGGCGCGCGGTGCGGCGGACGGGTAAGATCGCCGTTGGCGCGCGGATCCTCTCCGGGGTGCTCGCCGCCCAAGGGTGCATCGCATCTTCATCGCATCTTTTCCACGGATTCTTCCCCTTTCTCAGGAGGCAACGGCAATGACAATGACTGACGCGGCGTACCAGAAGATCATGGTGGCAGTGGACGGCAGCAGCACCGCCGAGCGAGCCCTCGACGAGGCCATCCGCGTGGCGCGCCTGTCGTCGGCGCAGGTGCTTGCGCTCTACGTGGTCGACAATGGGCAGGTTCTGTTCGACGCGGGCTACTACGATCCGAGCCAGCTGCGCAACGCCTTCGCCGAAAGCGGCAAGCGTGCATTGGAGGCGGCGGCGCAGCGCCTGGCGGCGGCCGGCGTCGCCCATGAGACGCGGCTGATCGACGAGCCGGCCGTGATTGGCGATGTAGCCGCCTCGCTCAATGTGGTGGCGCAGGACTGGGGTGCCGACCTGATCGTGATGGGCACGCACGGCCGCCGCGGCGTGCGCAGGCTGGTCCTGGGCAGCGTGGCGGAGGCGCTGATCCGCGAGTCGACGACTCCCGTGCTGCTGGTGCGCGGTGACGCGACGGCGTGAGCGGCGCGCTGCTGCCGGGTCGGGGTTGCGCCTCGGGTTTGCCTAGCTGGCGAAGCGGAAATGCCCGCTGCGCAGCACAATCTCGTGCGCGTGCGTCAGTTCGAACCAGCTCAGGGCAATGCTCTCGATGCGCTCGCGATGCTGGGTGAAGGCCCGGACCAGGTCTTCCTCGCGCGGCGAACGGGCGCCGAACTGGCTCTTCAATGCCTCGGCGGTGATCGAGTAGAGGCTGGGCTCGCCGTCCACGGTGGCCGGGCAGGACAGCGTCAGGCTCGCCGCGCAGTATGTCGGAACGCTCCGGGGAAAGGTGACTTTTGCCATGGCGCACCTCGCGGCGAGAGGAGGATGACGACATTCTAGGCGATCGGGTCAGTTCGGGAAGCCCCGTGGTTTGCCCTAGGCGCTGACCCTAGCCAGAGTGCGTCACCCGCCTCCGGCCGCGTACCCGGGCCGCATTGCCCAGCTGCCGCAGCGATACCACTGCGGCATGCGCGGCGCTTATGTGGGCCATGGCGTAGCCGGCCTGCTCCTGCAGGAAAGGATCGGTGCCGGCGCTCGAAGCGGGCGCTGCGGCGCTGTCCACGGCGCCGGGCCGGATGGCCAGTTCAGCCAGGCGGGTTTCCACCTGCTCGAGCATTGCCTGGGTTGCCGGGTCAGGCCGCGTGCGCCCGGCCGGTGTGCCGGCGCCGCTGTCTGCCGCGGCGCGCACCAGGCCGGCCAGCGCCGCTAGCCGCCGCGTGTCGGCATGCAGGCGCAGGTACGTGTCGGACATGGCCGGCGCCAGGGTGGCCTGGCCTTGCTGCAGGGTTTGCTCGGCCCGCACCGAGGCGCGTCCGGCCGCCACCCGCAGGGCTTCCAGCCGGGCGGGCTCGGTGCCGCCGCTGCGGCTGGCGGCGAAGGCGGCGCGCAGATAGACGGCGTTGATCGCCAGCGCGTCCAGGCTGTGCCGGAACACGCGCGACAGTTCCACGCGCGGCGCCAGCACGGCGTAGCTGGCCAGCGCGATCAGGCAACCCAGCGCCGTGTCGATGCCGCGCAGCGCGGCGAAATAGCTGCTGTCGGCCGCCGGCGCGCCGATCCAGGAGAACAGGATGATGGCCGGTGTCAGGCAGAAGGCGAAGCCGGACGGCTGGGCCGCCAGCCGCCAGGCATAGGCACCAGCCAGAAAGGTGGCGCTGAGCAGCAGCGCCAGGCCGGTCGGCGGGTGTCCCAGGCCGATCAGGCAGGCGAGCAGGGCCCCCGCCAGTGATCCGGCAAAGCGCTTGAGCGAGATCTGCCGGGTCGTGGCCAGTTGCGGACTCAACACCATGATCACGGTGACGGCCACCCAGTAGCCGTGGTCCATTCTCCATAATTGGGCGGGCAGCAGGCTGAGCCCGCCGGCGAAGGCCAGCCGCAGCGCGTGCCTGCCGGCGAGGGCGTCGCGCGCCAGATGGTCGCCCAGTGCGGTCCGCCAGCGCTGCCAGATGTGGCGCAGCCTGGGCCGGTGCCAGCGGTGGGCGGCCTGCCAGGCCCCGAAGGCGGGGAAGCGCGCCAATCCTGCCAGGGCAGCCTGGTAGGGCGGTGCGGCGCAGGCATTCGGCGCCGGCGCGGTGAGCTGGCGCAGTTCGCGGTCGACCGCGGCTGCCACTGCGGGCAGGTCGGGTGCGTGGCGGGCTAGCGCTTGTTCCACGAGCTCGCGAGCGTCGCTCGCGCAGCGCACGATATGCAGCAGCGGAAGGCCGGCGGCATCCGGTGCGCGCTCGCGCAGCTCGGCGGCGACGATCAGCAGGGCAAATACCGCGTCGGCGGCCTGCACCAGATAAGCGTAGTGCAGCAGGTCTGGCGTCTCGCGCAGGCTACGGCGCGCGGCGATGGCCCGGCGCGCCGTTTCCAGGCGGCAGCGCACCGCATGCTTGCCGGTCATCACCGCGGCTGCCGAATAGGGCGTGGCGGCCAGCGTCTGCGCCAGGTGCTGCAGGGCTTCGAAGGCGGCAGTCACCTCGCTGCGCGGCCGCGCGTCGCGGCGCGAGGGAATGAGGCTCAGGCAGACCAGGCAGGCAAAGATGCCGCCGCGCAGATAGTCGATGCCACTGGCAAATACCTGGGCGGCGAGCGACGGCTCCGCCGGCGGCTGCAGGCAAGCGGCGATCAGCACCACATAGAGCAGCTTGGCCTCGATCGCAGGCGCCGGCCCGCGCGTTTCGGCCAGGCCCGCGGCCAGGCCGCTCGCCAGGACGACCGGGAGCGCAAGCCAGGGAGTGGCCGACACCGCGGTGCCCAATGCGCTGGCCAGGGCGCCGCCCACGCCAACCATCGCCAGTCCGCCCAGCCGCTCGGCGGGGGTGCCGCGCCGGTCCGCCAGGCAGGTCCAGAGCGACGCCGTGGCAGACCACAGGAAGCCTTGCTGCCCCGTCAGCCACGCGGTACCAGCCAGCGCCAGAAAGGCGACGGCATAGATGATGCCGCGCCGTAGCATTTCGGCATCGGGCCTGGGTCGCGGAAGGCGCAAGGCGGCAAGCATGACGTGGCGAACAACGGAAGTGGTAAATACGAGATGGGTGCGCTGCGCGCGCACCGCTCCACTCTAAGGCATGGTTTGCTGCATCGCAACAAAACACGGTTGGCACGCGGCGGGAGCGGCGGGCGGGCGGGCCTGGCAAGCCCGGAGAGCTTGCATGCGCCGGGAGCTGCACAACACTGGCCCGCGGCGGCGTGTCACCTGTCTCAGGTGTCGTCACCGCATGATGTGCCCGTCCTGGCCGGAATCAGGATAAAAAAAACCCGCGCAATTGCTTGCGCGGGTTGGAATCCACCGAGGTGGTGGAGGAGACAGGCTTCACTATACTTGATTTGTTGCGACGCACCAAGCAGTTTGTTGGGGTAATCACCGATGGCCGGAAATTCGTTGCTTTATCGCAACGTTGCGTGTATACAACACAGCACTTTGTTGTGCTGTTGCCACTTTTGCATGAGGCGCGAGCTTGCGTTGCGGGCTCGCTAACGGAACAAGTAGGCAATGCTGATCGCCGCGGCGAGGCCGGCAAAGTCGGCGAACAGGGCGCAGGCCAGCGCATGGCGGGTCTTGCGCACATTGACGCTGCCGAAGTACACCGCCAGCACATAGAAGGTGGTTTCGGTCGAGCCTTGGATGATGGCGGCCACCCGGGCCTGGAAGGAGTCGACGCCATAGGTGTTCATGACATCGATCATCAGGCCGCGGGCGCCCGCTCCGGACAGGATCTTCATCAGGCCCACCGGCAGGGCGGGCACGAACGCGGTATCGATGCCCAGGTGGGCGAACAGCGTGGTGATGGCGCCCATCAGCGCGTCCATGCAGCCACTGGCGCGGAACACCCCGATCGCCACCAGAATGGCGATCAGATAGGGAATGATCTGCACGGCCACGCCGAAGCCTTCCTTGGCGCCTTCTATAAAGGCCTCGTACACATGGATCCGGCGTAGCGCCCCGCAGGCCAGGAAGAGCACGATCAGAGCCACGATAAAGGCGCTGCCCACTTGCGCGGCCAGCCAGGCCGCCTGCCCGGGCGGCGCATGGCGCAGCCACATTGCCAGTGCCGACATGCCGGCCAGGGTCACGGCGAAACTGCCCAGGACCAGCGGCTTGAACAGATTGATGCGCTGCGCCCAGGCTACGGCCAGCAGGCCTGCCAGGCAGGAGGCAGCGGTCGCCAGCAGCGTGGGCAGGAAGATATCGGCAGCGTTGAAGCCGATCAGCCCCTGCTTGATGGCGATCGTCTGCCGGATGGCGATGACCGAGGTGGGGATCAGCGTCAGGCCCGCCGTGTTCAGCACGATGAACATGATCTGCGCGTTGGTCGCCGTGTCCGGCCTGGAATTGAGCGACTGCAGCTCGCGCATGGCGTTCAGGCCGAGCGGTGTCGCCGCGTTGTCCAGGCCGAGCAGGTTGGCCGAGACGTTCATCATCATGGCCCCCTGCGCAGGATGACCCTGCGGCACGCCGGGGAAGAAGTGGCGCAGCATCGGGTTCACCAGGCGCGCGAACATGTCGACCACCCCGGCCCGCTCGCCGATGCGCATGATGCCAAGCCAGAGACTCATGACGCCGGCCAGGCCCAGCGAGATCTCGAAACCCGCGCGAGCGTTGTCGAACAGGCTGGCCAGCATGGCCGGGAAGACCGTGTCGTCGCCGCCGATCAGGCGCACGCAGGCGACGACGAAGGACAGCAGGAAAAAGGACAGCCAGACAATATTCAGTGCCATCGCAGAGGCGGAGTGATCGAATCGGCCCAGCGGCCACGGTAATAAGGCCGTGCCGACGGTAGCCGCATCATAGCCTGCAGTCCCAGGCCGAAGTCGCTGTCACCGCTCCCCGCCTACGCCTATATATAGAGAGGGGACGAGAGGCGTTATGTGTCCCCAACGTTTCTTTTATGCTTCTTGAAA